>NZ_WTCR01000010.1 GCF_009795715.1 Labilibaculum euxinicum
TTTTCTTGTACCGGGATAAAAACACCCCTCTGTCCTTCGTCCCGAATTTCGGGATCCCCTGAAAGGGAGAAACTTAAATTCATCATCCTATTCCAATTCTGGAATCTTATTACTGAGAGTCTCACTTGAAGTGAGGCCCTCAGTTTTGCCTTAGTTGTTTTTTCTTGTATCGGAATAAAAACACCCCTCTGTCCTTCGTCCCGAATTTCGGGATCCCCTGAAAGGGAGAGAAAATCACCGCATCTTGAATTGTAATCTTATTCCTTCTCCTTGAGAGAAGGCTAGGATGAGGTATATTTTTTACAACCAATTCTTGCGCATGCGTGCCCATTTCTTGTCGCGGTTTTCTGTTACGCATTTAATATCGGCATCATTCATGTGCTTGAACCGGCCCTGCTTTTTCAAATAATCTTTTACCGAGGCAAATTCTTTCGGGTTGCGGTTCAATTTGTACTCGCCATCCTCATATTCTGCTAAGAAAATCAGACCACAGTCTACAGCTTCTTTTGCAATTTCGATAGATGTTTCGGTGGGTGTTCCCCAACCTGTAGGACATGATGCATACACGTGAATAAAAGTTGCCCCTTTAATGTGCTTGGCTTTGTTCACCTTATTCAGAAAATCCTGAGGATAACCAATACTGGCTGTTGCTGCGTAAGCAATATCATGCGCAGCAATAATCTCAAATAGATTCTTTTTGTGAGTAACAGTTCCCGGCAGGTTCTCACCGGCAGGCGTTGTAGTCGTTTTTGTTCCGTAAGGAGTCAGGCCGCTTTTCTGAATACCGGTGTTCATATAAGCTTCGTTGTCGTAGCAGATGTACAAAACATCATCGTTCCGATCAATCATTCCTGAAAGAGCCTGAAATCCGATATCAGCAGTTCCGCCATCGCCGGCAAACACAACTGTTTTCACATCTTTTTGCCCCAAAGCCTTGGCTCCGGCAGCAATTCCTGATGCCATACTTGCAGCGCCCGGAAATGTGGTGATCAAGGCATTGGTATTGAATGCCATTTGCGGATAAATAAATCCTACCGCCGACATGCATCCGGCTGGTAATGCTGTATAGGTGCGTTCACCCAAAACTTTTAGTGCCAAACGAACGGCAACACTTCCGCCACATCCGGCGCAAGCCTTATGACCATAGAAAAATTCCTTCTCGGTCATGTTTTTCGCATTCACTTTTGGGATATCTACTGGATTAGTCATTGGTTTCTACGTTTAGGCTAAAAAATTCTACTTTTTCTTCACTCTTATCGGCCACTCCGAAGAACAGCTTATCGAACATTTCTTCAATCTCATCTTTGGTGATATCTCTTCCGCCGAGGCCTCCTACAAAATTGCTCTTGTACACGTACTTGTCGATTTTTGAAATTGCTGAGTTCACATTGGTATAAACAGTTCCCTCGTATCCGAATGAAATATCTTTATCGATGACTCCGATTGCATTTACGCGACGGGCCAAATCTTTCACCTCTGTTTCGGGAAACGGACGCATGTAACGAATCTTCAGCAAACCAACCTTTTTGCCTTCGGCACGCATCTTATCCACCACCACACGAATGGTTCCGCAAACACTTCCCAGGGCTACCAATACCACTTCGGCATCTTCACAACGGTACTCTTCCACCATATCGTAGTACTTACGACCAAATTTTTCTGCAAATTCCTGATCTACATCGCGAATTACATCAATGGCCTTAAACATGGCTTCGTTTTGCTGATACTTGAATTCGGTATTGTCATCGGGCTTAGAGCTGAATCCTAAATTTTTAGGCTCTTCGAACGACATTTTGTTGGGTGTCTCGAAAGCAGGAAGAAATTCATCCACCATTTTTTGCTCAGGAATATCAACCAACTCGTAAGTGTGAGTCAGAATAAAACCATCCAAATTCACCATCATCGGAGTCAATACATCTTTGTGCTCGGCAATTTTGTAAGCCTGAATCATCATGTCCAAAGCCTCCTGTGCATCTTCCACATAAACCTGAATCCATCCGCAATCCAACAATGACAATGAATCGCGCTGATCGCCGTAGATACTCCAGGGCAAAGCCACCGAACGGTTGGCATTCATCATTACCACCGGCCAACGACCACCGCTGCAGTAGTGCAATCCTTCGGCCATGTACAACAAACCCTGCGATGATGATGCAGTAAATGTTCTGGCTCCAACAGCGCTGGCTCCCATGGTTGCTGATATTGCCGAATGCTCCGACTCAACGTGCATGTAAATTCCTTCCATTTCGCCGGCTTCTACCATTTCTGACAGCCGCTCAACGGTGATGGTTTGCGGGGTGATTGGGTAAGCAGCAATTACATGCGGACGGCATAACTTTACGCCCTGAGCCACTGCCTCATCACCTGATATGAAAATCTTATTATTTGTACTCATCTTTCTTAAATTTCTTATCCAGTTTATTCTACTGTTGATATTTAATTGGAAAGCTGTTAGCTATTGGATAATAGTTGTTAGCTTTTAAATACCCCTCTGTCCTTCGCTCCCGAAAGCTTTCGGGATCCCCTGAAAGGGAGAATACGTAATTTCAAATTCTTTCCCTTTTAAGGGAATCGGAGCGAAGCAGAGATCGTGAACACATTTGAAAATATAATTGAATGTGAACCAAGTGCCGACAGGCGAAAGGGTGCATTTTAACAAATCTTAATTTTTGTTTAGGACACGCCATGGCATGTCCCTACTCTTTCACCATTTTAATGGCATCTTTTGGGCACTCGTAGGCACAAACACCACAGCCTTTGCAATAATCCATGTCGAATTCAATTTTGCCGTTTTCTTTTAGGATGGTGCCATCCGGACAAAGCAGGTAGCAGCGCAGACAGAAAACACATGCTTCGTGATCGACAAGCGGACGGACTGATCTCCAGCCTGCATTCGTCTCCGGCAGGAAACCAGCCTTGTACTGCGGGCCGGTAGGATATTCATCTATATGTGTAGGAAATGTAAATTCCTGTTTTTTTGGACGGTTCATTGTTTCAATTATGAATTAAAAATTATGAATTAACATTTTCAATAATACCCCTCTGTCCTTCGTCCCGAATTTCGGGATCCCCTGAAAGGGAGAATACGTAATTTCAAATTCTTTCCCTTTTAAGGAAAAGTGCCGACAGGCGAAAGGGTGAAAATTCAGCTTATTACTGAGAGTCTCACTTCAAGTGAGGCTCTCAGTTTTATTGTTAGTTGTTTTTGTTGTCGAAATAAAAACACCCCTCTGTCCTTCGTTCCGAATTTCGGAATCCCCTGAAAGGGAGAATACGTAATTTCAAATTCTTTCCTTTTTAAGGGGAAGTGCCGACAGGCGAAAGGGTGAAAATTCAGCTTATTACTGAGAGTCTCACTTTAAGTGAGGCCCTCAGTTGTATTGTTAGTTGTTTTTGTTGTCGAAATAAAAATACCCCTCTGTCCTTCGTCCCGAATTTCAGGATGGGGTAACCTTGTTTCAATTAGTAATTATTAATTAGTTTGAAGGCCCGTTCTACAATCTTCACATTCAATTCGGCCAGTTTTGGCTTCATCTCGGTTCGGATGCTGGCAAGGGCCGCTTCCAGACTTACCAATCCCGATGCAGCAGCCAATGCCCCGTACATAGCGGTGTTGGTAATGGGCCGGCCCAATATCTCCATGGCTAAACTTGATGCATCGATGCCAATTAGTTGGAAAGCCGGCAATGCCTTTTGGTACACTTCTATCTTTTCGGTATTCACCAAAATGGTGGCACCTGATCTGATTCCCTTTTCGAAACCGGGAGTGATTAATGTTTCATCCATGACCACCACGTAATCGCTGTTCTGAACTTCGCTGCGGTCGTGAATTTTGGTATCGTCGATTTTGGTGAAAGCCAAAACCGGAGCACCTCTTCTTTCAGGACCGAAAGATGGAAATGCCAAAGCATGCTTGCCTCCGTGAACACTGGCAGCAATGCCCAGCAAACGGGAAGCGGTAAAACCACCTTGTCCTCCTCTTCCATGCCATCTGATTTCTTTCATGTTTTTTATAGTAATTAGTAGTTAGTCCCCGGCAGTAAGTAATCTGAGCATTAACCGCTTCGGCAAACTCTTTTTGTTGTTTGTAAGTCTTTGGCTCCGACGCAAATCGGAGCCATATTGTGTTTGTTGTTGTGTGTTGTGATTTTTGTGAAAATCCGTATCTGTTTTCTGTTAAAATACTTTGTAAATGTATGGTTTGCAGGAAATATTTACTAGCACAGAGAATAAATACAGTAAACTGATCTACACAAACAGAATATGAAAGAATTTATATCTTTGCATCAGGCATTATACTGATATTAGTAGAAAATTTTTCTTCTCATGGATAAACTGGACAGAACCGATCGTAAAATTTTACAACTGCTGCAACAGGATTGCCGCATCACCACCAAGGAGCTTGCAGAAAAACTGCATCTAAGCAACACTCCTGTGTACGAAAGGGTAAAAAAGCTGGAACGAAGCGGTATTATTAAAGGTTATGTAGCCCGTCTCGACCCCGATAAAATAGACCGGAGCATGATGGTTTTCATCTCTATTTTACTCACCAAGCACACCCGCGATGTGGTGGATAAATTTGAGGCGGAAGTGCTGGCACTGCCCGAAGTGATGGAGTTTTACTACACCTCGGGAAACTATGATGCCTTGCTTAAACTAATGGTGAAAGACATGAAGGCCTTCCAGTTTTTCATTCAGGAGAAACTATCGAAATTTGAACACATCAGCCGCTTCAACAGCACTTTCGTGATTTCTTCGGCCGATAAACTGGGCTACGATTTGTAGGCTTTGTTCCCTCTTTCTCTTTACATTCTTTGGGTTGAAACCAAAGGCAATGAATAAATGAACATGGCTTGTAATGGAAGCATTTATCCCCTGTTTTAGCTTAGACCCACAAAAACAAAGGATACAAACAAAGACAATAAAAAAAAACCACATCATCATGTGGTTTTTCATCGCATCTTCCTTTTTAAATGGTTTGCCATTCAATTGCTCCCTGTAGTATTAATAAAAGCAAATAACAACAAAATTTAATGGTGAAAGGAATAGGGAGTTTATTAATCACATTTGTTCTTAACAGGCGCAATAATTCAGGAGCTACTTCCTTTATAGCTTCTTTGCTTGGTTCATCGCAAAAGGCTTCAATTTTTGGATGATCTTTAAAATGAGGTTTCAGCTCTCTGAGTAACCAAAAAGAAATGTTTCTGATTTTCTCACGTACATTTTCAAATTGAACAGGCAGAACGATGTGAGGAATCTTCCTGAGCTGCTGAAATTCCTGCTCTCTGCTCAATCGTCCCAAATCAAAACTATCCATATGATCCGGCATCACCCCCAAAGTAAAAGCAGATGATCCAAGCTTTGGCTGTAATAGGTTTTCAGGAAAAATAGCATTAAAAGATGGGGTAATAAGAGATTCTTCTTCCACCGAAAACAAACTGCCTTCGGAAGAAATTTGTTCGAATTCATTGGCCAATTCGGTCTCTAGTTCGTCTAATGACAAATTCTGATAATCAATGTCTTTTTCTTTCATTGTTTGTATGTTTTTTTTGATAAACAAGAAGTTACAACAAATCTGCCAACAACGCAATAATCAAATTTAAAACCTCCTGCAAATGGAATTGCCATTGCCTGCAACAATTCCCGGATTAAAACCCGGGGCAATGAATGGGTTATTTCAACCAACATTTGTTCACGGAAACCGTAGGGGCACGACATGGTGTGGCCTTTTATTTTCAGGTGTCCCTGATTTTCAAATTCAATAAAATAATTGGTTGAGGATGACAACAATTTGCAGAATGGCAGGGAATAATTGATGAAATAACGGCCACAAACATCAAATACAGATCCGCCATGGCGATGTCCCTGCCATGCACAATACAACATAAATCCACACAAATAATTGGTTCACGGAAACCGTAGGGGCACGACATGTCATGGCCGTTTGTTTTCAGGTGCCTGTATTTTCAATATTCAATAAAATTGTTGTTTGATGACAACAATATGCGGATTGTTTGGAAATAATTGATTGGGATTCGGTGAATGATCATTTAAACGGACACGCCATGGCGATGTCCCTGCCATACACAATACAACAAACCCACACAAATAATTGGTTCACGAAAACCGTAGGGGCACGACATGTCGTGGCCTTTTATTTTCAGATTCAATAAAATGTTTGTTTGATGACGACAACAATTTGCGGATTGTTTGGAAATTATTGATTGGGATTCGGTGAATGGTCATTCAAACGGTCACGCCATGGCGATGTCCCTGCCATGAACAATACAACAAACCCACACAAATAATTGGTTCACGGAAACCGCAGGGGCACGACATGTCATGGCCTTTTATTTTCAGGTGTTCCTGATTTTCAAATTCAATAAAATGTTTGTTTGATGACGACAACAATTTGCGGACTATTTGGGAATAATTGATGGGATAACGGCCACAAACATCAAATACGGACACGCCATGCACAATACAACAAACCCACACAAATAATTGGTTCACGAAAACCGTAGGGGCACGACATGTCGTGGCCGTCTATTTTCAGGTGTCCCTGATTTTCAGATTCAATAAAATATTTGGCTGATGATGACAACAATTTGCGGATTGTTTGGGATTCGGTGAATGGTCATTTAAACGGACATGCCATGGCGATGTCCCTACAATACACAATACAACATAAATTCACACAAATAATTGGTTCACGGAAACCGTAGGGGCACGACATGTCGCGGCCTTTTATTTTCAGGTGTCCCTGATTTTCAAATTCAATAAAATGTTTGATTGTTGATGATTGCAACAATTTGCGGATTGTTTGGAAATTATTGATTTAAAAATGACACTTACAACAACTGCTCATTTAATAATCCTAAAAAACCAAAGAAGAATAAATCTTATCTGTATAATTTATTTACCCCTTTTAGAAATTGGTTTGCTTCGCAATTATCTTAATTGGTGACTAGTCACCAATTAAAATATTTCATACGAAATTAAAAAGAAACAAAGCAAGACTAAAACAGATGTAATTATCCAATTAATCAGGATTTACTGGATTAGTTTTGTTAGTCTATTAATTCTTCATTAATTGATTTACATTGGGTGGATTTTTTAGCTTTCTAACTAAAAGAATGTTTTGTTAAATTATCCTATGGGAATAATATGTATTTTTTAATAAACTATAAAAAATTAAATTAATCAACATGTAATTATTTTTATTTAAAATAAAAATAATTAGTTTTGAAAGAAAATAATAATCTCTAGCGAAATTTCTCCTAGGATAAAAAAAAACATTATGAATTTAATAAAAAAAAAAATTTTGTATCTATGTTGTCTTTCATTCATTTTTGCTTCTTGTTCAAAAGAGGATGATATTAAACTTTCTTCTACTAATCTAGAATCGACAACAGTTCCATTTTTTTATTTGGAAAAAGGTGATTTAATAGAAAAAGGAATATTTAGAGAAAAACCTGAATTTCCAATAGATGAAAAAGGAACAGTAATATTTACTACTGAAAGTAAAACAAAAGCTAGTGGGGCTAGTGGAAATGGTTTTTATTCGAGCTCATTTATATCAAATTTGTATATTTCAAACAATATAATACCAAATGCAATTCCTGTAGATTTGAATGAAGGTGCTGGTGGAAAATATATTTATTTATGTTATGAAAAAAGTAATTATATTGGGATTAACATGTTAAATTTTACGACATCCGGAAGTAATTTTGACATAGATTCCTACATGAATTCAAATTACTTTACTCGTTATATATCTGATGGTAATGGAATTTATGATATGAATAAAGGTGCTGGGGGTGATTATGTTTATGGTTTTTTTAATTACACACCTATTCCATCGGACAGAATTACAGAAATTGCAATTGTTTCAGGCGATTCCCAACGTATTATTTATGGTGAAGGATGGACAAGGATTAATGTGGATTTAAATTCTAGAGCAGGTGGAAAGTATATTTACGTATTTTTTAAAAAATCAAGATAGTAAGTAGAGTGCATTAAAGAATATTTTGAGAATTAATTAGAATATAAATTTAAAAATTATCTTATAATTCAATGAAACAATCCTTTATGCAATAAAAAAATCATATCAAAACTTGGGATTCGGTGAATGGTCATTAAAACAGTAACACCATGGTGTTTTACGAACACGACATGTCATGTTGCGCACACACCATGGTGTGACCCTACCGCGCAATGCATGCGATATTCATTTTTAAAACCTTTGGGCTAAAAAACTACACAAACAAAATGCACAAACAAATGGAATTGCCATTGCTTACAAAAATCACCGTTAAAACCCAGGGCAATGGATGGGAAAGGAAAACCCCGCTTGAGGCGGGGTATTTACAATTATTTTAAAAATCTAATTTGCAAATTCAATTTAAAAAATAACTCCTCTGATTCTTTATAAATAAGACCAAATCCATGTCTAGAAGAGCTAGCTGTATCAAGTTTCATATGATTTAACAAGTAATTCTCAAAGTCATTCCTATTATAAATATGATAACACAAAATATCCCCATTCTCTTTCACAACTAGATATCCTCCTGTCGCGTCATACTGCCCAGTCCATACTGTTGCCGGCATCATACCCAGTGCTATATCAGTTAAAAATCGTTTCATTTTATAGATATAAAACTGATGTTGTTGAGATTGGTCAAAATTTAATGAGTTATTCTCTTCAACCATTTCAATTAACTCTTTTAATGACTTTTGCCCATTTGAATAAAACAGAACAAGTATTTCTGAAACAATCCGTGGTAATAAACTATCAATTAATGTTAAGTTATTTGAAAAAATAGGGTTCTCTGTTTTCAAAAATTCCAATGAACCACCTAACTCTATAATTCGACTTATTCGATCTCTTATTTTACTACTAGTTGCAATGAAATTAATCTTATAGATTAATTCATCTGGTAAGTCTAAATTCGAAATTTTATAAATGAAGACAGCATCTTGTCCCCCAAAAAACATCATATCATCTAAATACATTTTGCGTCCAATTAACTCGACCTAATTCATTCTATATTTCACCCTAAAAATAAACGAATAAGTCGTGCGAATCAACGGACTATAAGTCACATTTGTTTCTATGCCACTCCAAAAACACCTCGCTTGGCAATCCTCTGTCAGGTAAAATCATCTCCTGTCCTTCGAGTTTGCCAAAGTGATTTTGATAGTATGTTTTGGTGCAATGTTCTTTTAGATTTTTGGAGAGGATCATGCGGTAATCCTCATCGAAACTAATCAGGTGTTGGTCGAATGCCTTATCATATAGGGCAGAAAGGCAAATGCCGTTTTCGGGGTTTAATCTTTCCTTTTCGTTTTCGGCCCAAGGGATGATGTGGCTGGCTATAAGCAGTTGTGGCAAGTCGATACCCGTAACTGCACATTTGCTGTGGTAATTGGTGAGTATCATTTTGCGGAAAAAGTTTTGGTTCACTCTTGTTTTCACGTATCGCTCGCGGGTTTCGCCAAGCAAGTTACCTAGTTCGGGAAGTTGTTCCTGATATTTATTTTCGATGCTGCAGCCTTCGAATTGTGCAAGAATTCGTTCACTTTCAAATATCAGTGCTTCCCTGTCGTTCTGAAACTCCACAAAAATATCTTCAGTGGCTTTCCCTGCATTTGCATGTCCCTTTTTTCCGTTGCTTTTTACAACAGGATCGAGGCTGGCTAAATTCGAAAGTTTAAAACTAACTGCGCCGGGACTTCGGCCAATGCGTTCGGCCAATTGAATAATCTCAGGATTTGTTTGGGTAATCTTTCGATATTCGGTTTGCAGGTAAAGGTTAAAGGCAAGAACCAATTCTTCTCTTGTCCAATTCGGGTTTCGCATGCAATTTAAGTTAGCTTAGGTTATTTCAGGTTATGTAAAAATAGAAAAAATATCATAAGAAGAAAGCCTACTACTACTACCAATTCTTTTTCAATAATTAATACGCTTTTTAATAAACTTAAAATAAACACGATAAACTTCCACTATTTCATACTGAGCAAATATGATAAAAGGGCATTAAGCCTCTCCTCCACCTTTTTCGGTTTTAGTTCGCACTCCCAAATAGTGATTACGCGCCAGCCCAAGCTTTGGAGTTCGGTTTTGGCCTGCCTGTCGCGCTTTTGGGTGTTGGTGATTTTTTGCAGCCACCACTCGGTTCGTGTTTTGGGCGGTACAAAGTATTTACAGTTTTGGTGTCCGTGCCAAAAGCATCCGTTTACAAAGATTACCGTTTTGTATTTGGGCAGCACAATATCCGGCTTGCCCGGCAGGTTCTTTGCGTGCAGGCGGTAGCGAAATCCGTTGGCAAACAAAAACCTTCGTACCACCAACTCGGGTTTGGTGTTCTTCCCTTTTATTCGGGACATGTTGTAAGATCGTGTTTCTTTGGAATGTGTGTCGGTCATAAAATTCTTATTGGCCCCTTCGCAATTTACAAAAATCCTGTCATCTGGTGGTAAATGTGTGTTGCTTGTGAGCACACCTTTTTGTTTCCTCCTCCCCACTTTCTTACTTGCCGTTTTAGGTTTATCTGTTTGAGGAATCAGTTTCGGATTGTCGGGCATCGCACAAGTATAAACTTAGGGCGGAACGCTTCAAACTTAGGGCGGAACACTTCAGACTTATGCCGGAACACTTCAAACTTAGGGCGGAACGCTTCAGACTTACGGCGGAACGCTTCAAACTTAGGGCGGAACACTTCAGACTTATGCCGGAACACTTCAGACTTGTTCGATAATAATTCAAACTAAATAACAATGAAACATAAATGATTTAACACAACCAAAACGACCATAGAAAACAACATAATCTATTGAACCAGAAGTGAAAACAGCTTTTAAAAGCAAACTGACTCACTGCCAAACCTGCTTTTGAATTCTTCAGGAATAATTTCGAAAAATATTTAAACATCCTTGCAAAATACCCTTTAAAAAAGTACATACAGAAGCTTTACATTTTTAAAGCGATGATTACTTATGAAAATAAAATATTCATAAATAAAAACAATATGATTACTTTCTCTTTGTTTTAGGGCGTTTCACCTGTCTGCATGCATGTAAACTTAATTATTTAATTATTTCCTCTTGCTTTTCGCATCAATATCTAGTAATTTTCATACTGTTTATTTTAAAATTTAAAAAACAATTGATATGACGCAATCAAGATCCTATTATGGCACAGATGCCAATTTTATCAGTTTCTCGGGTCCGAGAATTAAACTAATCGAAGAAAAACACAATGATTTTATCAATTTTTCGCCCATTTTTACTCCTGAGGGGCTGACCGACCTAAAGGCTGTTTACGATGAAGCCTGCAACATCACTTCCGATAATGCTTATGTAGACATACAGGCAAAGGCAACCGAAAATGTAAAGCTCGATCTGGATGCTTGCTGTAAATTTTTTCAGCGATGCAAATTCGATATCCAAATGGCATTTCCCAACGATAAAAAAATGTGGGATCAGTTTGGCTTTAACGACTACGAAGAGGCCCGGAAAAGCGGAAAGAACATGTATATGTTTTTAACCGATCTTCATATGGTTTCGGTCCGTAATGCGGAACCCTTACTAAAATTAGGATGGACAGATGAAAGCTTTAGTAAGATATTGGCTCACCGCGACAGCCTTAAGGCGAATATGATTTTGCAATCGGACTGTATTATGGATCGTAGCCGTGCAACCGACAACCGGATGCTTAAACTGAATAGTTTGTATGAGAAAATGGCTGTTTACTTTAAAGCGGCGCGCATTTTATACGAAGACAACGAGGAAACTTTAAAATGGTTCAAGTTTCCTGCTGCCAGCAACAGCAAACCTAACGAAGAGACTAAAGATGAACAGGAAATAATAGTGGCAGAAAACTAAAAATCATTTTTTTCAATCAATAAACATCTCATTTCTCATCCCCCAGACCTTTGTGTTTGGGGGATTTTTTTGATCATGAACATTATTTCAATATCATTTAATGAAAACAAAGGATGGGCTTCTTCAAAATCCTTTGGCTAAAGACAAAGACAAAAGGATGAATTTGCAGATGATCAGGATTTATCATTTGTCCCCTGCTTTAGCTGGGGCAAGCAAGCATGATTCAAAATCCTCTGGCTAAAGACAAAGGCAAAGGATGAATTTGCAGATGATCAGGATTTATCATTTGTCCCCTGCTTTAGCTGGGGCAAGCAAGCATGATTCAAAATCCTCTGGATGAAGCCAAAGGCAAAGGATGAATTTACTGATGATCAGGATTTATCATTTGTCCCCTGCTTTAGCTGGGGCAAGCAAGCATGATTCAAAATCCTCTGGCTAAAGACAAAGGCAAAGGATGAATTTGCAGATGATCAGGATTTATCATTTGTCCCCTGCTTTAGATGGGGCAAGCAAGCATGATTCAAAATCCTCTGGCTGAAGCCAAAGGCAAAGAATGAATTTACAGATGATCAGGATTCATCATTTGTCCCCTGCTTTAGCTGGGGCAATCAAACATGATTCAAAATCCTCTGGCTAAAGCCAAAGGCAAAGGATGAATTTACAGATGATCAGGATTCATCAATTATCCCCTGCTTTAGCTGGGGCAATTAAAAATACATCATCCATTTAAATGCAATCAAAAATATCCTCTGGCTGAAGCCAAAGGCAAAGAATGAATTTACAAATGATCAGGATTCATCAATTATTCCCTGCTTTAGATGGGGTAAGCAAGCATGATTCAAAATCCTCTGGCTAAAGCCAAAGGCAAAGGATGAATTTACAAATGATCAGGATTCATCAATTATCCCCTGCTTTAGCTGGGGCAATTAAAAATACATCATCCATTTAAATGCAATCAAAAATATCCTCTGGCTAAAGACAAAGACAAAAGGATGAATTTACAAGATGATCTGAATTCATCAATTGTCCCCTGCTTTAGCTGGGGTAAGCAAACATGATTCAAAATCCTCTGGATGAAGCCAAAGGCAAAGAATGAATTTACAAATGATCAGGATTTATCATTTGTCCCCTGCTTTAGCTGGGGCAATCAAACATGATTCAAAATCCTCTGGCTAAAGCCAAAGGCAAAGGATGAATTTACAGATGATCAGGATTTATCATTTGTCCCCTGCTTTAGCTGGCGAGACTATTTTTATAAATCCATATTTCTCAATCATCTCCTCTTCTTCCTGTTCAAATGATTTATATTGATGATGAGATTCTTGATTTTTGATGTAATTGCGGACTTGCTGCAGAGCCGATTTACTCACCGATACAGCATAATAATCGTTCTGCCATTCAAAATTATCTTGGCACAATTTATTTTTATTGATCCAAAAAGAAGATTCGCCCTTAATCAGTTGCATCAGCTGACTTATGGTCTGGTTTGCCTGAAGTGCCACCAAACAATGGCAATGATCATGATATCCATTTATAAAATCGATATGAATGCCTTTTTCTTCCGCATTTTCCTTCATGTGTTTCCAAATCTTTTTTCTTATCAAACTTGATTTTAGAAATGGTTCGCGATATTTTGTACTCCATACAAAATGAATATACACTCTGACGTGTGGCATAAATTTTATGTTTTTTTTGAACAAAAAAATTACACCTTTTTATTGAACAAAACAATTTTTCAAAATCTTTTGGATGAAATCAAATGATGGGCTTCTTCAAAATCCTCCTTTAGATGAAAACAAAGAATCCGATTCTTACAAATCCTCTGGCTGAAGCCAAAGGCAAAGAATGAATTTACAAATGATCTGGATTCATCAATTATTCCCTGCTTTAGATGGGGCAATTACAATTTCACAATGGGCTGGCGAATGATTGTTTTTAGGTTTTCGGGGGCGGTTCTTCGGGGATCGTTCAGGTAAATTTCGCGGTGTTTTCCGTGTCGTTCGAAACCATTACCGGCAATGTATTTGTGCAGTTTATCAATGCTTGGAGCCTCATCGGCATAAGAACCTATGTGCATGATCTGCGCAGACAGGCCGTCGCAGAAATCGACCAATTCGATCTTGTCCAAATAGGGCAGTTGCTTCTTTTTGCTGACCTCTTGGCAGGCAGCCTCCACAATTTCTTTGGTGATAAAATTGGGCTGCATAATCATGGCCGACCATTTCCATTCATCAATCCTGTCTCTCGAAAATTCGTTCATATCATCCATCCACCACAAACATTCCAGGGGCATTACCCCATAATCCACATCTTTACTTTCCCGTATGGCAAATTTAATTTTGTACGATAAGGCATACAAAGCCTCAATTGCATTCTGATAATCAGCCGAAGTATTTGGATTTCCCTGTCCGCTGCATTGCAAGTACTTAAATTCCGGAACTTCAACTATCGACATACTGCCTTTCCTCTCGGAATAAAATGGCTTGTATTTTTTCTTTAAATCAACCTTTTTCATGTATCTAAATTTGTTTTTTATTGCCACATAGCCTGTCCCGAACTTGTTTCGGGAGAACTCGCCAACTTAGTCATCCTTGTGTGTGTGTGAAAAATCTTCTCATGGCTCGTTTCATATGAATCATTTTAGCTTAGAGATGCTCTTCGTTTTCGAAATGCACTTGCTCTGATGCAACAAGGTAGAAAATGTGAGGGAATGTATAATTATCTATTGCTTAAAATATGCTTATTCATAATCCTCAGCTTGAAATATTTTTATTCCCTCTCCTTTTAGCTGAGGCAATCAAAGAAAATCTTCTGACTAAAGACAAAGAATAAATAACTGCATAGAATAAGATCACTTATCCTCTGCTTTAACTGGGGTAAGCAAAACGCATCACTTGTCCTCTGCTTTAGCTGGGGCAGTATATTTTTTTTGTTTTTATCGTATTTCTCCTTAGGTTTATTAGTCAAGCAGTCAATCAATTATCAGGTTTTTCAATCTAATTTTAAATACAAATCAACAGGCATGTATAAAACAGCAATATCAATCCTTCTTGCTTTGTTATCCTTTTCGGGATTTACCCAGGAATTGGATGTGAAAAAATGGGTGCAGGAGGCCGATGAAAAAATGAGGGGTACATCGAGCAAAAGCATCTTTAGCATGACCATTGAAAGAAAATCGTGGTCGCGAACCATTACCATGAAAGCCTGGAGCATTGGAAATGACTATTCTCTAATGTACATCGTATCTCCTGCCAAGGAAAAAGGACAGGTGTTTCTGAAACGCGGCAATGAAATGTGGAACTGGATTCCCAGCATTGAACGAATGGTAAAAATTCCACCTTCGATGATGATGCAATCGTGGATGGGATCGGACTTTACCAACGACGATTTGGTAAAAGAATCGTCGCTGGCAAAAGATTATACTCACAAACTGGTGGCCGAAGAGCAGCTGCAGGGATACGACTGTTATAAGATTGAATTGATTCCTACTGAAGATGCTCCGGTTGTTTGGGGTAAAATTTACATGTGGATCAGTAAAAAAGAGAAACACTGGCTGCGTGCCGAGTATTACGACGAAGATGATTATCTGATGAAATATGAGGTGTTGTCGGATATCAAAATGGTTGACGACCGCGAAATGCCTACCCGTTTGGAGATGATTCCTGCCGATGAGGAGGATCAGAAAACCATTCTGATTTATGGCGAAACCGAATTCGATATTCCACTGAAGGAATCGTTTTTCTCCATTCAAAACATGAAACGAATCAGGTAGTTCCGAACTGTATATACATTTAAATATGAATACGAATATTAAACTAGCCTGGCGAAATCTTTGGCGAAACAGAAGGAGAACCTTAATTACTGTAGCCTCTATCTTTTTCGGGGTTATGCTATCGGCCTATATGACCTCCATGCAAGAGGGTTCGTACACGAAAATGGTTGATATTGTGGTGAAATTTTACTCGGGATACATGCAGGTGCATCATGAGGATTATTGGGAAAACAAAAGCATTAACAACTCCTTCGAATACAATCAGGAATTGGCAGACGAATTACTCGCCAACAAAGATGTTGAATTTGTTTTCCCACGTCTGGAATCATTTGGTCTGGCCTCATCAAAAGAGTTAACCAAGGGGGCCATGATTTTTGGTATTGATCCCTTGGGCGAAAATCAGCTGACCAAAATTGCCGATAAGGTCAGGTCAGGAAAATATCTGGAAGCAGAAGATGAGGGAGTATTGATGGGTGCTGGTTTGGCGAAATATTTACAGCTAGGTGTAAACGATACTTTGGTGATAATCAGTCAGGGATATCACGGAGTGAGTGCCGCAGAAAAATTCCCGGTTCGAGGCATTATTAAACATGTATCGCCCGAGCTGAATAAAACCATTGTGTACATGAGTCTGGCGAAATGTCAGGAATTTTTTAGTGCTGAAAACCGCTTGACTTCGCTGGTAATTAATGTGGCCGACAATGATGTAATGAAACGTGCTTTTCATGATCTGAAAAAGAAAATGAAAGCGCCCTACTCCATTATGAGTTGGGAAGAAATGCAGCCTGAAGTAGTACAACAAATTGAAAGTGATCGTGCCGGCGGTATCATCATGAAAGCCATACTTTACATCGTTATTGCATTTGGAATATTGGGTACTATCATGATGATGATTATGGAAAGAAGACGCGAATTTGGTGTTATGGTTGCCATTGGCATGCGCAAAGGTAAATTGGCAAGTGTCATTTTTTTCGAGACTCTTTTTATTGGTCTGCTAGGTATACTCTCGGGTTTGCTGGTCAGCTATCCTTTGCTGCTCCTGCAAAGTGCCAACCCGATACCTCTTACCGGACAGGCAGCTCAACTAATGGAAGAGTTCGGTTTTGAGCCCTACATGTTTTTCTCCACCGCGTGGCAGGTATTTAGTCAGCAGGCCATTAGTGTATCTGTTATTACTCTCATAATTGCCATTTACCCGGTAATTTCGATATTCCGGTTTAAAGTAATTAAAGCCTTAAAAGCTTAAAAGAAAAAGATATGATCAGATCAGTAGCATGGAGAAATATATGGCGCAGTCCGCTTCGTTCAGGAATTATTATTGCTGCAATAAGTGTTGGCATGTCGGCAGGTGTATTTACCACCACTTTTACCAAAGGGTGGATGAATCAGCGACTGGAAGCAGGGGTTGAAACCGAGGCTTCGCACATACGAATTCAACAACCAAAATTTGGAGAGAATTACGATTTGAAAGAGTCCATTCCGAACAGCGAATCGTTAGTGAATGAAATTTCCAAATTGGATCACATTAACGGAATCAGTCCAAGAATTGTGATTCAATCGATGCTTGCCTCGGCCGAAACAGGAACAGGTGTTAAAATCATTGGAATAAATCCGGAAAAGGAAAAAACCGTTACCAATTTGCACTCTAAATTATCCGAAGGAAAATACTTCGAAGGGGTAAAGAGAAATCCGATTCTGATTGGAGCCAAACTAGCCAAAAAATTGAAGGTGAAAATGCGGTCGAAGGTGGTAATTACCGTTCAGGATGCATCGGGAAATATTACCGGTGGAGCTTTTAGAGTCTGCGGCATATTCGATATTACCAGCGGTATGTTCGAAGAAACCAATGTGTTTGTGCGCAAAACCGACTTGGCCCGGCTCTTGGATCTTGAGAGTAGTGTGTCGCACGAAATACTGGTGCATTTGGATGATACGGAACTGATCGATCAACAGAGCCTGCTGCTAAAGAACAAGCACAAAAATTTGTTGGTTCAGACCTGGAAAGAATCCATGCCCGAATTGGGTTATATCAATGAAATTGGGAATCTGTATACCTATATTTTTGTCATCATCATACTATTGGCTCTGGGATTTGGAATTGTAAACACCATGCTTATGGTAATTCTTGAACGCATAAAAGAATTGGGAATGCTAATGGCAATAGGAATGAGTAAGGCCCGGATTTTTGGCATGCTGATGCTGGAAACCGTTCTGCTTACCTTTACAGGAGGCTTTACGGGCATTCTTCTTGGCTTGGGGGCCACATACGCCACAATGGAAAAAGGAATTGATCTGTCGGATTATGCAGCCGGCCTCGAAGATATGGGGTACAGTTCACATATATATCCGGTGGTTGAATTGGAAACGCTGGTTACTATTGCCATACTGGTACTAATTACCGGAATTGCTGCCTCTGTTTATCCTGCACGAAAAGCTTTAAAATACAATCCCGCTGAAGCGATAAGAACTGAGTAACCGGGTTAATATCCACCTTAAAAGAACAAAAAAATGAACATCATAGAAATTACAAACCTTCATAAAATATACAACGAATCGGAAGTAAATGTGCATGCCGTAAACAACGTAAGTTTAAATTTTAAAGAGGGCGAATTTGCGGCCATTGTAGGACCTTCCGGCTCAGGGAAATCGACCTTGCTAAACATGCTGGGTGGTCTCGATGAACCTACCGATGGTAAAATACTGATCGACAATACCGATTTAAGTGAGTTAAAATCTTCTGATTTGATTCAATTCAGGATGCAGAACATTGGTTTTGTTTTTCAATCGTACAACCTGATTCCGGTTTTAACGGCTAAGGAGAATGTGGAATTCATAATGCATTTGCAAAATCGACCAAAGAAAGAATGCGAAAAAAGAACCATGGAATTATTAGATGCCGTAGGACTAAAGGGTCGCGAAAACAGTCGCCCGAGTAAGCTTTCCGGCGGACAGCAGCAACGTGTGGCTGTGGCAAGAGCTTTGGCATCGAAACCCAAATTTGTTTTGGCTGATGAACCAACTGCAAACCTGGATTCAAAATCGACCGAGAATCTATTGGAGATCATGGAAGACCTGAACAAAAAGGAGAACATCACCTTTATTTTTTCAACTCACGACCAAAGAGTTGTGAACAAGGCTCACCGGGTAATCACCCTTGAGGATGGAAAAATTATTAGTGACGAACGCAAAAAAGGAACAGGCTCTGATTCATAAAAACACCACCCTTTGAAATGAAAAAAACTGTCCTTATCCTACTTCTTTTTCTTCCTATTCTTTCCTATTCGCAGGAACGGAAGTGGAATCTAGATGGATATGTGAAAGATCTGTACATGTTTTATCACCCGGAACAGCCTCCTATTGGGCCTGAGTTGCCAAATTATCATTTGAACACCATTCACAACCGGTTAAATTTCAATTGGTACGCTAACGAGAAGATTAGCTTTTCAATGGGAATGCGAAATCGCTTGATCATGGGAAATATGGTAAGTGAAATTCCCAATTACCGGGCTACTGCAGATGTTGACAATGGATACATGGATTTATCGTGGATAAGTGCTTATTCGGACAAATGGTTTTTGCATTCGATAGTAGACAGGGCTTATTTGGATTGCACCAAAGGCGATTGGCAGTTTCGTATTGGGCGTCAGAGAATCAATTGGGGAATCAGCAAGGTTTGGAATCCCAATGATGTTTTCAACAGCTTCTCTTATTTCGATTTTGACTATGAAGAACGTCCGGGCAGCGATGCCGTCAATATCAGACATTATACGGGCGTTACTTCTTCGATGGAACTGGTGTTTAAAATGGCAGACCATTCCAGTGAAATGGCCTTAGCCGCCATGTACCGATTCTCGAAATGGAATTACGATTTTCAATTGTTATCCGGTTGGGTTGGCGATGACTATATGGCAGGCGGCGGATGGTCAGGCGATATAATGGGTGGCGGTTTCAGAGGTGAAATATCTTACTTTCGCCCGCGTTCAACCAATAATAACTCCAAAGAAGCAACGGTTGCCTCATTATCCTACGATTATACCCTTAAAAATAGCCTTAGCCTATCAATTGAAGGTTTATTCAACAGCAACGGAAGCACAAAAAATGCGGTCGGTTCAAATGTTCTTTTTGATCAAAACTTGTCAGCGAAAATGCTTTCCCGGGCTAAATATTCGGTATTTGGACAACTGGCTTATCCAATTACTCCCTTATTCAATGCCAGCTTTTCAACAATTTTTAACCCTTCGGATCATTCCTGTTACCTCAATCCTTCGTTTAGCTACTCTCTTAGCGAAAACATTGAACTAATGCTGACCACTCAATTGTTTTTTGGTAAGAATGGCAGTGAATTTGGAGACATTGGTCAAGTATCTTTTGGAAGATTACGATGGAGTTTTTAATGGGATTTGTTATTTCCAATCCTTCCATTCCGATTTCAGTACCGACATTACCAATTTGTCATGGTATTCTCCATTTCGAAGTGCAGCTTCCCTGTAACGACCTTCCAAAATAAAACCTGCCCGCTCATAAGCTTTTACTCCCCCAACATTAGGAACCGATACGCTTAACATGATGCGGTTCAATCCCAATTCTTCAAAGCCCATTTTCACAATCATTTGGGTGACTTGGGTACCAATTCCCTTTCCCCAATAATCCTTATCGCCTATGAAAATGAAATATTCTCCGGATTTATTAATCGTTGAAATGCCGCTGATGCCTGCGTAACCAACAAAAACACCATCCACAAAAATTCCGTGATTGCTGTTCCTTTTATCACTAATGGCCTGTGCATACCAATCTTCAATCTGTTGGTCGGTTTTCATTCCCTGAAATATTGACAAGGAGTAAATGATTGCTTCCTCATCTTTAATCCATTTGTAGAATGACGGAAGGTTTTCGGGGGTAAGTGGTTTTAGTGTGATCATTCTTTAGATTTAAATGTATTGTAAAAGGTAGAGTCAAGATATAAAAAAACTCCCTTTCGGTTGAAACAAAAAGGGAGCTTTTACAGGTATTGATATCTTTTTTTAGAAGCCCTGACTTGCAGCAACAATAATTGCAACAATCATTCCGATTGGGTATAAGGCAAGCATCACAATTGTGAAAATTCCCATAAACTTGTAGTGCGATTTCATGTACTTCATCGACTCGGTAAGGCTTTGCGTGCTCTTACCTGCAAGTGCAAGCTTTGCTTTATTTGCAAATTGCAGCAGATAATAGATTGGAAAGAAGTACACTCCCGCCAGTACCAAATATAAAACCCCGATTCCTCCAATAGGAAATGGCAGTATACTTGCCATTGATCCGGCCAAGGCAAATACTACAAATGATCCCAACACCATAAATCCCATAAAAATAAAGCCAACAATGGCTAAAAACTTGGCCCATTTTGCGGTTTCACGTAAATATACTTCTGCCTGAGTTTCCAACAACAACTCATTTTTAATTTCAGTTCCTTGTGTTTCTAAATTCTCCATGAATCAATAATTAGTTTTATGATTTTTATAAAGAGCGCTAAGTTATTATTTATTTAAAAATCTAAAAATTAAAATTCAAACTTTACACGTTCATACTGTTTACCGCAGAATTTTGGCAAAATATAATTATTTCCTTTTTCATTCCTTAATTAAAGCACTACCACCTCACGGTAAAAACAGTCTCTCCCACTTTCGAACGGCAAAGAAGACTGCCGCCATGGGCACGCATAATCTGACGGGAATAACTCAAGCCAATGCCCGATCCGTTCTCTTTTGTGGTGAAAAAAGGAATGAAAATTTCATCTGCAATTTCCTCCGAAATACCATGACCGTTATCTGATACTCTTATCTCAGTGATTTCGCCCTTTTGAATGGAAGTTACAGCAATAGCTGCATTGGAATCTGCTCCGGAAGGCTGTCCGTTGAAAGCTTCTGCCGCATTTTTCACCAGATTAATAATTACCTGAACCATCATTTGTTCATCAGCCGTAAACCGAAAATTTTTAACGGGTGGTGTCAACTTTAAATTTCCGGAAAAACTCTCTTTTATGGGCGACAACAGAATATTCAAACGCTCGAAAAAAGAATGAGTATCGATGATAGCTAATTTAGGTTCCGGTGCCTTGGACAACACCCGATACGATTGTACAAAACGAATCAATGCTTCGCTCATCTCGGTAATCACGCCCAAACCGTTAATCGTTTTTTCTACATGAATATCTTCAGACACATCCGTTATGGCGCCCAATTTCTGCTCCCATATTCTTTTCAGGGACTGTGAAATTGAAGTAACCGGAGCCAATGAATTCATTATTTCGTGACTCAGTACTCTAATCAGTTTTACCCAGGCATCAATTTCCTTGCGTTCCAATTCTCCCCGGATATCCTGTAAAGTTATCAGCTTCACTTCTTCATTCTCCAGACGAATTACCGAACATCTCGAAATCACCTGTATCCGTTCCTTTTTTAAAATGAGATCCAATACTTTTTTCTGGCGGTTTTTTAGTTCTGTAAGACCTGATGTAAATTTTGAATCGACCTGATCGAGTTGCTTAATATGTGTGAAAGTCTTTAAGCTGAGTAGTTCCAAGGCCGCCGAATTCACATCAGTAACGTAACCATCTTCGGCAAGTACCACAACTCCGGTTGCAATATTTTGAAGAATTTCTCCGAAATATTTCTCCTTAATTTTACTTTTCACCTGCACTTGCTGCAAAATACCGTTCAGCTCGTTCAAACTTTGATGCAGTTCGTTAATAATGGCATTGCCTGTTTTAATGGGGAAACGCAAAGTGGTATCTTCATTTTTAATGGACTGAACAAAGTAGTTCATCTCCTTGTGCGTTTTGTTCAAAAAACGCACAAATTGAAATACCAAAACAATTTCGGCGCAGAAAATTGGGAACGCGAAATAATAGGATGCCTGCGAAAGAAAACAGCCAATCAGCACTGCGAAAAAAATCACAAAACCAAGCCGTACGAATAAAGCTGAATTGTAGTGTCTATAAGCCATACTTCTTAATTTTATTGTACAAAGTTTGTCGTGTTACTCCTAATTGCGCCGATACAGCAGAAAGATTCCCCATTTGCTTTTCGATTGCTCCCAAAATCAACTGCTTCTCCATATCTTCCAATGTGCCGCCAAAGGCTTCAGCAGCCGAGAATTCATCCATTTTAAAAACAAAATCTTTTGCACTAATTAAGTGTGTATCGCTAAGGATTACAGCTTTTTCTATAGCATGCTGCAATTCACGAACATTACCGGGCCAACGGTAAGTTTGTAATTTCGCGATGGCTTCCGGTGCAATAACAAGTCCGTTCTTATTGTATTTTTCAGCGTAAAGCTTCACAAAAAACTGCACCAATTCGGGAATGTCAGCAATACGGTCGCGCAAGGACGGCAATTCAATTTGTATGGTGTTGATCCGGTAAAGCAAATCTTCCCGAAAACGTCCTTCTCCAATCATTTTAACCAGATTACAGTTGGTCGCACAAACCAATCGTACATCAATATCAACAGGCAAATTTTCGCCCAGTCGGGTTAGTGTCCTGTTCTGCAGTACCGATAGCAGCTTCGCCTGCATTGGCATGGATAAATTTCCAATTTCGTCGAGAAAGAGTGTGCCTTCGTTGGCCGCTTCAATTTTCCCCATTCTATCCATTCCGGCATCGGTAAATGCTCCTTTTTTGTGCCCGAACAATTCACTCTCAAACAAATTTTCGGCTATGGATCCCATATCAACGGTAACCATCACATTCTGGCTTCGGTTCGACAGCCGATGAATCTCTTTGGCAACCAATTCCTTTCCGGTTCCATTTTCTCCCGTAATCAGAATATTCGCATTGGTCATGGCCACTTTTCGAACCACATCCATCACTTTCTCCCAAGCCGGCGAACTTCCAATAATGTGATTCTTATTTTTGTTGATTTCAGCAATCAATTCATTTTCCTTTAAGCGAAGATTCTTTACCTCTTTTCTGGAATGGCTTAATTTCCAGGCCATCTCGATAGTCGTCAGCATCTTCTCATTCTCCCAAGGTTTCAGAACAAAATCGACAGCTCCCGAACGCACTGCTTTCACAGCCAACTCTACATCTCCATAGGCAGTAATCATGACAACACTCAATCCCGAATTGTATTCTAAAATCTGATTCAACCAATAAATTCCTTCGTTTCCGGTATTAATTCCTGCTTTAAAATTCATATCCAAAAGCACAACATCGTAGCTGTCACTTTTCAATTCTGAAAGCAAGGCGTTTGGACTCGACAAACATTTTACTTTTTTACAGCTTCCTGTCAGTAACAAATCCAAAGCGCTTAAAATGCTTTTATTGTCATCAACAATTAAAATTTTGGCTTCTTTCATTTTTAGTAAAGATATGAGATGTGAGAATTGAGATTTTAGATCCTCAATGGTACATTATCTAATTTTTATCTAAAGTAAAAAGCTTTTCAAAAAATTAGACAACGATTGTCTATTTTTTTTACACTCCCATTTTACAACCACAACACAACCATCTGTTAATATGGAACTTACAAGCCTTGGCACAGGATTGGATAAGCATTGGGTGAATGAATTGGAATAAACATGTATTTGAAATTGTTCAATCGAATTTATTCTTGATGATGCAGAAAAGAATAATCCACAGAGCACACTGAGAAGTGCACAGAGAAAAAATACAAACAAGGAATCAAATATTCCGCGATAAAACAAAAAGAGCTTACATATGTCAATGGATCGTAAAATTGAAGTGAAGAAGGGTTTTAAAACCAAACATATTTATATCCTTATTGGGATCATATTTCTTGGATTTTTAGTGTGGTTGCTCTTGAGCAGTTCTACCTCTACCTATCGAACCGAACTCGATAAACTCACCATATCAGACGTTTCGCAGGCAGAGTTTAAAGATTACATTTCGATTATCGGAACGGTTGAACCCAAAACAACCATCTATCTGGATGTTGAAGAAGGTGGTAAAGTTGTCGAAAAATTAATTGACGAAGGAGAATTGGTGAAAAAAGGCGATATTATTATCAGGCTGATTAACAACGATCTTAAATTGCAGATTCTCAATACCGAGTCGTCGCTTGCCTATCAGGCCAATGAGCTGCGCAATACTTTGATTAATATGGAACAGCAGAAAATCAGCAACAAACAGCAAATTCTTAGCATCGACAGTGATATCATCAGACAAAAAAGACAATACGAACAGAACCAACTTTTATTCGAAAAGGGATTTATCTCCAAAGAAGTCTACTTAAGATCGAAGGAAGATTATGACCTTTCCCTGCAAGACCGCCAGTTAAGATATCAACGAATGGTTCAGGACTCCATTTTTCGGGAGAATCAGAAAACACAAATGAACAGCAGTCTGAATAACATGAAACAAAACCTCGAAATGGTTCGGGAGCGCTTGGAGAATTTGAACATTAAAGCTCCGGCTGATGGTCAGCTGGGAAGTCTGGATATTGAAATCGGTCAATCGATTAACCGGGGCGAAAGAATAGGCCAGCTTCATATTCTGAACAATTTTAAAGTGCTTGCCGAGGTCGACGAACATTATATTGACCGTGTCCGCCGCGATTTAAGTGCTTCGCTGCAGCGAAACGATCAGGAGTTTATTTTGAAAACTAAAAAAGTATATCCGGAAGTTCGCGATGGCCGTTTTAAGGTGGATCTGATTTTTGATGGAAAATCGCCGGAGAATCTGCGCACCGGACAAACCTATCACATAAAACTGGAATTGGGACAAGCCGTTGAAGCTACACTGCTGTCCCGTGGTGGATTCTTTCAAAGCACGGGCGGACAATGGGTATTTGTTTTGGATGAATCGGGACGGTTTGCCACCAAACGAAACATCAAAATCGGCAGACAAAATTCTCAATATTTCGAGGTATTGGAAGGATTGCAGACAGGTGAGAAAGTGATTACATCCAGTTACGATACTTTCGGAGATAATGAACGGATTGATTTTAAATAACAACAACCATACTGATCGTAAAACATCATAATAAATAGAATTTAGTAATTTACCCGTAAATCCCCTGCAGGGACTTAAGTAATAACACTTTATTATTCAACAAAAAAATAAATAGCTATGATTAACACAGTAAACCTAAGTAAGGTATTTAGAACCGATGAGATTGAAACTTTGGCTCTTAACAATGTAAATCTGAAAATCAACAAAGGCGAATTTGCTGCCATTATGGGTCCATCGGGTTGCGGTAAATCTACCCTGATGAATATTCTGGGTTTGCTCGATAATCCTTCGGAAGGACAATACACGTTTGATAGTACCGAAGTATCGGGTTTAAAAGAAGGTCAGCGCACCGATCTGCGAAAAGGTAACATTGGTTTTGTTTTTCAGAGTTTTAACCTGATTGATGAGTTGAATGTATTCGAAAATGTTGAAATGCCATTGGTTTATCAGCGAATCAGCAGTAAAACCAGAAAAGAGATGGTGAACAAAGTTCTGGATCGAATGAACATGAGTCATCGTGCACAACACTATCCTCAACAGCTGTCCGGTGGTCAGCAGCAGCGTGTGGCAATAGCCCGTGCGGTTGTTTCCAACCCAGGATTAATTCTTGCCGATGAGCCAACGGGTAATCTGGATTCGAAAAACGGACAAGAAGTAATGGAACTGCTTACCGAACTAAACCGCGAAGGAACAACAATCATCATGGTAACTCACTCCATACAAGATGCCGGCTATGCTCACCGAATCATCAATCTGTTTGATGGAAAAGTTGTGATGGAAGAAAGTCTGGTTGAGGAAGTAATGTAATTCTATTCTCTCAAAATTTATTGATAATTATTAAATGCGTAAATCATGATATCTAATCATTTGAAATCTTTTGCTCTGCACCTTTGGAAAAATAAACTTTATAGTGTGATCACTATTTTGGGTTTTGCCATATCAATCATGTTTATTCTCCTTTTGAGTATTTATATAAAAAATGAATATTCGGCCGATCAATTTCATTTGAAAAAAGACAGGATTTTTCGTATGACTCATGGGGAAGAATCTGGTTTTGCACCCCCATCCGGACCATTGCTGGTGCAAAAATTTCCGGAAGTAGAAAATTTTGCCAGAACCCGAAATATAGGAGTTTATGTAAAAGCTCCCGGCACTCCTAAATTGAAAAACCTGACACTATTTGCAGATTCATCCTTTCTTAGCATTTTCTCATTCAAGATGCTTAACGGCGATAATAAAACTGCATTAAGCAGGGGAAACGCAGTTGTTTTAACGAAATCTTTTGCTTATAAACTGTTTGGTAAACTTCCGGAATTGGGAACGACTCTTACAATTAACGATGATTTTGACCTTGAAGTAACCGGCATTATGGAAGATGTACCTGACAACACGCACTTTCAGAAATTTGATATGCTTGTTAATTTCCCTACTCTGGGAAAAGTATTTGGGATGAGTGATTTTTTGGAATCGTATAACAGCAATTCTTACGGCTTGTATATTTTAACGAAACCCAATACCAATATTCAGGCTAAAGCTCCCGAAATATTAAAAATATTCAAGGAAGTTAATTGGATGTTTAAACGAGAATATGCAACATCTATTGAATTAGAGCCAATTGTTGATTCGTACTTCAGTACGTCCATATCCTACGATACTAAGAATAAAAGCAAAGGTTTTCTTCAGATATTATCGGGTATTGTATTTCTGATATTGGTGCTTTCCATTATCAACTACGTGAATCTTACGGTCGCTCAATCGTCGTTTCGAAGCCGTGAAATTGCAATCAAAAAATTAATTGGCGGAAAGAAAAAAGACTTGTTTTTGCAAAGTATGTCCGAATCGATTATCCTTAGCTTCTTCTCTTTACTCCTTGCAGTTATCTTGTGTTTTCAGGTAGTTCCGGTTTTCAATTATTTACTGGATGCAAAACTCAATTTTATTGATGAATTCACATGGATCAATATTTGCATTGCTCTTTTATTTATGGGTGCTATTGGCATTATTTCAGGAATAATCCCCGCCATTAAAATTGCAAGGTTTGATCCCATTGATGTTATGAAAGGTAAAATCAGAATGAAGGAGAAAAGTATCTATTCCCGAATCATGGTTAGTTTTCAATACCTCATTATTATTACCTTAATCACAAGTGCTTTTTTCATCAATAAACAAACTAATTTTCTGCGGAATCATCAACTGGGTTTCGAACAGGAAAACATGCTTTGTTTTGAGAGCGAAATACCTCGTGAGAAACAGCGTGTTTTGCAGGAAATACTGAAAAAAATCCCCGGAGTTGAAGATGTTTGTTTAAGTGCCGGCACACCCCTTGACGGAGGGAACAACTTATGTTTTACCTATAACGACAAAGAGCTAAGCTTTCAACATTTTATTGTAGATACCAGTTTTTTTAGATTGTTGAACATTCCGATTAGAAAAACAGGCATTGCCTTTTCTAAAGACATTTGCTTGCTGAATGAAGCCGCGGTAAAAGAATTGGAATTGCCCGAAAATGAGAGCAATTTCAAACTACAAGGTACTGAATACCCCATTTACGGAATCGTCAAAAATTTCCATTTCAGGGATTTAAAAAGCAAATTAGGCCCTGCTTATTTTCACATTCTAAAACCCGGTCAGTATGCCTGGAGCTATGTAATAAAATTAAATGGTAAAAATAATTACGAAACCATTCAAAAAATTAAAAAAGCACACAGCGACTTTACTGATGGTACGCCATTACAATTGGAATTCTTTGACGAAACGGTTCACAACTGGTACGAAAAGGAAGACAAAACCGGCAAAATTGTAATGTATTTTACTCTGCTAACTGTAATTATTTCGGTTATGGGATTGTTTGCCATGTCGCTTTATTACGTTCAGCAAAAAAGAAAAGAAATCGGCATCCGCAAAGTTAACGGAGCCAAAACCAAAGAAATACTGGCTATGCTAAACAAAGATTTCCTGAAATGGGTAGTCATTGCCTTTGTATTTGCCTGCCCCATTGCCTGGTATGCCATGCACAAATGGCTCGAGAACTTTGCCTATAAAACAGAACTATCTTGGTGGATTTTTGCCTTGGCAGGACTCATTGCCCTGGGAATTGCATTGCTTACGGTTTCGTTTCAATCGTGGAGAGCCGCTACAAGGAATCCGGTGGAGAGTTTGAGGTATGAATAAATCTAAAATGACAATATGCTTTGGTACAATTTTAAATACGCAATAAGAAACATTCTTAGACAGAAAACCTATAGTATCACAAATATTATTGGCTTGTCCGTTTCGCTTGCTTCCGTTTTTTTAATTCTTTATTACATTCAATTTGAGACTGGCTTTGATCAATATTTTTCTAATAGTGATAGAGTTGTCCGTTTCACAATAGAATATCAAAAAAAAGATTACAACAATCATTTTGCACGAGTAAAAAATCCTGTTATTCAATACTTGGCTGATGATTTTCCGGAGGTAGAATATATGGCTCGTCTTTCTCCATTTAAACAGTGTGCTGTAAAAATTGGTGAAAACAAATTTTACAGCAAAGGAGCTTATGCCACCGATTCGAATTATTTCAAAGTTTTCAATGGCACATTGTTGTTGGGAAATCCCAATAAAATATTAAATTCTAAAGGTCAGGCTGTTATTTCAGAATCGCTTCGAAACAAATTCTTTGGCCCAGAAAATCCGATAGGCAAGCAAATTTCTTTGGAGCATCTACACGATCCAAAATTTCATAATTATACTATTGTTGGAATCCTAAAAGATGTTCCCGCACAATCTCATTTTCATCCTGAAATTCTAATCTCTCTCGAAAATCAAGCTGATTATTCAGCATGGAATTATACCTATTTACTCTTAGACAAAGCTGAGAGTATTAAAAGGGTGAGTAAACAGTTTAATCAATTTAAGAAAAAACATTTTAGTGAAAAAGATATAACCTCCAACATTCTTCATCTGCAAGCTATTCATGATATTCATCTTCATAGTAACAAGGACAGAGAAATTGAAATCAATGGAGATATAAAAAACATTCATTTCTTAATACTATTGACCATTCTTATCTTTCTTGTTGCTTTATTAAATTTCACAAATATTAATATCGTTTCTACAAAAGAACGATCTAGAAACATATTAATAAACCATTTATTGGGTGGAAAATTGCAGCACATTGCAATGGTTGCTTTGTGGCAAAACTTACTAATTGTTGGGGTTTCGGTTGTTTTAGGAATTGGCTTGGCTCGAATTGCTTATTCGAGTTTTCAACAATTATTTTACTTACCAGATTTTATTATTACAAAGTCTACTCTCAAGCACTTCTTACAAATAATCTTTTTTCTTATTGTATGTGGTTCTTTAATAGGAACCTTACCATTACTAAAGCACAAATTAAAATCTAATTTACTCAATAAGACTTCTCTAAGTTTACAAGCCAAATCTGGAAAAAAAACAAGAGGAGTGTTACTATCTCTTCAATTTGCAATTGTAGTCGGCTTATTAATTACCACTTTCGTTATTCAAAGTCAAATTAATCTGTTAATGGAAAACCGACTGGGAGGAACGAACAAAAATATTATCAACATTACCGATGTATCGCCCTCTCTAACTTCTAAATATGATCTCTTTAAAAATAAATTATTAAAAATCTCAGGAATTGAAAACGTTACTGCTTCAATGGAGGAACCCAGTGGTGAAATAATGGATGCTTTTCCCTATCATCTGGAAGGTGTTACCCAAGAAGAATTCTCCAGTAATCCGTTAAATGTATTTACATGTGATCACAATTTCCTTGATTTTTATCATGTACAAATATTGGCTGGAAACAACTTCACTTCAGATACTGTAAGCAAACAATATATTCTTAATAAAACAGCATTACAATACATTGATCCAAAACTACAAGCCGAAGATTTCCTAAACAGATCATTTGAGTTCAACTTTTTTTACAAGAAACTTTTACCCAAAGGACAAATCGTTGGAATTTGTGATGATCTGCATTTAACCAGCATGAATGAAAAGGAAAAACCATTGGCAATTCATTATCAAAACATGGTTAATTCGTGCATAAGCATACGCTTTACCCCAGAAGCCCTTCAAAGTGCTTTAAGTGGCATTCAAGATACATGGCAAGAATTATTCCCTGATTATGCACTAAGCTATCAATTCATTGATGATTTGTATTTACAACGATATCAACAATACATCAACCAGCGGAATTTCCTCAGTGCTTTATCCTTACTGGCAATCCTAATTGCTTGTATCGGCCTAATTGCAATCTCTATTTCAATTATACAAGCAAGAAAAAGAGAAATAAGCATTAGAAAGGTGAATGGAGCCAAATCTTTTGAGATCATACACCTGCTTAATAAATATTTCCTGAAATGGGTAGTCATCGCCTTTGTATTTGCCTGCCCCATTGCCTGGTATGCCATGCACAAATGGCTCGAAAACTTTGCCTACAAAACAGAACTATCTTGGTGGATTTTTGCCTTGGCAGGACTCATTGCCCTGGGAATTGCATTGCTTACGGTTTCGTTTCAATCGTGGAGAGCCGCTACAAGAAATCCGGTGGAGAGTTTGAGGTATGAGTAAATAATCGTTTCAAAAAACTCCTGAAGCAAAAAGAAAAACACCAACAGTAAAAACATATCCCATGATCACATACGATATAAAATCAGCTCTAAAAAGTCTTTTCTCAGATAGAAAATTCACTTTGATCAATATAATTGGATTTGCTTTTGCAATATCTGTCTGTTTGGCTATCTCCTTATTTTTACTTCAAGAGTATTCCTACGATAGTTATCCTCAAAATGCTGATCGTATTGTTCGAATTATTGATTCGAATAAAAACTCAAGTAATATAGATTATCGAGTAAAAGATATCTTATTAGAAAACTATCCTGAATTTGAAAATGCATGTTTGGTACAACGAGAAACGAATCCAACAAATATTAATATTGGCAGCAAAGCATTTAGCATTTCAGATATCATGTCCGTTGACGATCAATTTTTTAAATTATTTTCGACTTCATTTTTATATGGAAATCCATCAAAACCATTTGAAAATATCAATTCGGCAATTCTTACAGAGAGTAAGGCCAAACAATTATTTGGTTCGGAAAATCCCATTGGAAAGGAAGTTTTATTTGAAAGAACAAATCTTTTAACCATAACAGGAGTTATTAAAGATTTCCCATCCAATTCCAGTATATCGGCAGGTTTATTATTAAATGCTGAAAATGACGATTTTAAATTCTCATTTAGTTGCGAGAAATACTCAGATAAAAGTACTCATCGCTGGGAATTTAGAATATATACTCTTATTGGTGAAGACATAGATCATCATGCTCTAAGTGAAAAAATCAATTCCAAGCTTGGTTCATTACAACCATATATTGATAAAATTGGGTTTCTTCCTATTAAAAACATGTACTTAAATGACTCCACTATCGGGAGTCACTCAAAAAGAGGAAACCCGGAACTTCTAAAATTACTCGCAGCAATTGCCTTCATTATATTAATCCTTGCCATGGTTAATTACATCAACCTAACACTGGCTCAACAAAATAAGCGAAATAAAACTACTGGCATCAAGAAAAGTTTTGGAGCATCCACTTCCGATTTATTTGTTCATTTTATTATTGAATCGGTAATCGTATCTGCAATTGCTTTCACTTTATCTATTGTTTTGGTCTATGCCTTATCTCCTCTATATAATTCGGTATTTGGTTCTCCCATTTATATTGACAAATTGCTCGACACCTCTGTCCTGTTATGCTTGCTTGTGTGTATTTTAATCGTTGGTTGCATTAGTGGTATAGCTCCGGCTCTTGTTTTATCCAGATCGAATCCAAACGATATCATAAAAAAAACTGCCCGCCAAGGCAAAACTCAATCCTACTTTCGTAATGCACTTATCATTTTTCAGTTTACGGTTTCAATCGTCTTGATTATCTCCTTACTGGTTGTGCAAAAACAAATTTCATTTGTCAAAAACAAAAATCCCGGATTCTCAGAAGAACATCTGATCTGCCTTTCAATCCCCTATCTTCCAAAGGAAGAAAAATCAAAAACTCAATCATTGGTAAATGAACTAAGAAACTATCCGTTTTTTCAAAATATATCTCTAACCAATGGTGTACCCGGCAAAATAAATTTTCAAATGGGATCTGGAATCGAAAATAAAGATCTTGCTATTCCTTGTTTAATTGTTGATACAGCTTTTATTTCCACTTTTCAACTTCAGATTGTAAAAGGTCGAAATTTAGAATCCGGAGATTACGGAAAAGTTTGTATGGTTAATGAATCATTCTATAATTACTTTGAATTTGCCAATTTAGAAAATAAAAAATATGATAATTACAGAGACGATGGTTTAGATATTATAGCCGTTGTGAATGATTTTCAATACGGATCTTCGCACAATAAAATAGCACCACTCTGTATTATATTTGCTGAGAATAATAATTATTATAATCTGAGCATAAGAATTGCAGCAAATAGTCTTCCCTCTGCAATGAAAACAATAAAAGAAAAATGGGGAGAAATAATGCCAGCCTATCCTCTTAAGTATCAATTCTTCGATGATTGGTTTGATCAGATGTATGAGAAAGAAGAACATTTCGCCAAAACGATTGGGCTATTTGCTCTATTGGCTATTGCTATTTCTTGTTTTGGAATTTTAGGTCTCGCAATTTTCTCATCGGAACAACGCACAAAAGAAATAGGTGTTCGTAAAGTGAACGGAGCCAAAACCTACGAAATCATAAGCATGCTAAACAGAGGATTTTCTAAATGGATAGCCATTGCCTTTGTAATTGCCTGCCCCATTGCCTGGTATGCCATGCACAAATGGCTCGAAAACTTTGCCTACAAAACAGAACTTAGCTGGTGGATTTTTGCCTTGGCAGGACTCATTTCCATGGGAATTGCATTGCTTACGGTTTCGTTTCAATCGTGGCGGGCAGCTACAAGGAATCCGGTGGAGAGTTTGAGGTATGAGTAAATCAATTAACGATTACAAATGAATAATTAATGCAATGAATTTTTATAACATCAAATTATCTTTAAAGAGCTTACTAAAAAACAGAGTGGTAAGTGCAATTAATATTGGTGGACTTGCACTTGGCATAAGTATTAGTTTATTGATTTTTGCTTTCGTAGACAAGGAAGAATCAATGGACAAATGTATTTCTAAGTCTGACAATATATTTGTTCTGGAAAATGATCAAGATTCATATGTCTCTTCCAAAATGGTTGAATTGATCCGCATGAATATTCCTGAAATAAAGCACATTACATATGCTCAAAATGAATGGTCTCCACAAGTATTTGTTGAATACAACAATAAAAAAATAAAAATAAAGCATTTAATTGTTACAGATTCAGCTTTTTTTCGGGTTCTCCCAATGAAAGCTTTATATGGAAATCCATCAACTGCACTAACAACAGCAAACAAAATTGTACTTACTGAAACGCTCTCAAAAAAGATTTTTGGAAATGAAAATCCTATTGGTAAAACAATTACATACAATGCAACCAATTTGCAAAATGAATTAATTGTTGTAGGCGCTGTAATTAAAGATTTGTCTCACAACAGTTCTTTTAAATTTGATGCCGTTTTATCAGAAGATACAAATAACAAAATCGATTGGTATATTGGAAATAAAAATAGCTGGGGCACTCAAAACTATATCTCTTATTTTAGAATACCGACTAATGGCAATATAAACTTGATTAATCAGAAACTTAAAAATATTCCATTAACAGATGTTGAAGAAGATTTTAAAAGCAGCATTAAACTTAGCTCTCTCCCATTACAGAATTCTTATTTCGAAGCACCAGACATCGAAATACAAAGGCATGGAAATCATCTTACAATTATAATTATACGAATCACTGGCATCTTAATCCTACTTTTGGCCTGTATCAACTACATTAATTTAGTGTCAACTCAAAAAATAAAAAGATTGCGCAATATCGGAATCTTAAAAGTTCTGGGAAGTAAAAAGAGGAAAATCATTCAATTGATTAGTACTGAATCTGGTTTAGTTCTATTAATTACATCTGCTCTGGTTATCACATTGCTTTATTTCTTAACAGAAGGTTTAAATCGTCTTACTCAATCTCAGTTTACCCTTGCTGAAATTCTTTCAGGATGGAATCTAGTTGTGTTCATCCTAATATTAATTGTTACACTGCTAATTACAGGAATCATACCAGGCATTATTCTAAGTAGTAATGAAACGACTCAACTACTTAAAAATAAAATCTCCATAAATCATAAAAATTATCTTCGCAATATTTTATTGGTTTTTCAATTTACAATTTCCATTATATTACTAACAAGTATTCTTTTCATTAAGAAGCAGAATAATTTCCTTATCAGCAAAGACCCTGGGTTTAAAAGAGAAAATATTATTTATACAACAACAAATGAAGAAATTTCAAACTTAGGAGATGCATTTCAAAATGAAATGAAAAAAATAGCAGGCGTAGAAGACATCACCTTCTCATCATCAGTAATTGGGTATAATGAATCGAATTGGGGACGTGACTTACTAAATAAGACGGAACAATATAATATATGGTTTTCTAATTTTTATGTTTCTCCTAACTTTTTCAAGTTTTTCGGAATTGAATTGGTTCGAGGAAAACAATTTAATGAATATTCGCCAAAAACAGGAGATTGGATTTTTAATCAAACCGCAATTAAAAAGTTCAGAATTGAACAATTGGAAGATGCTAAACTTTTGAATTGGAATGGAACAAAACAAGAGCCTATTATTGCGGAAGTTAAAGATTTTAATTTCGAATCTATGCACGTTCCCATAAGACCTGTTGGTTTCAGATGTAGAAATAATGTGGATGAAGTAGCCTATTTTAAACTAATAACAACCAATGGCATGGCTTTTAAGCAATGCTTATCCGCTATTCAAAAAAAGTGGACTAAGCTCTCTCCTAAGTTCCCTTTAGAAATTAAGTTTATGAATAGCTCATGGGAGGCCTTATATACAAAAGAAAAACAGTTTCAGAAAATGCTAAATTATGCGACTGCAATTTCTATTTTACTTTCTTGTTTAGGTCTGATTAGTTTAACTTTTTTTATAGTTGAGACCCAAACCAAAGAAATTGGATTGAGGAAAGTAAATGGAGCCAAACCTTATGAAATTGTACAGATGCTAAACAAAGGATTTGCAAAATGGGTAGTCATCGCCTTTGTAATTGCCTGCCCAATTGCCTGGTATGCCATGCACAAATGGCTCGAGAACTTTGCCTACAAAACAGAACTTAGCTGGTGGATTTTTGCCTTGGCAGGACTCATTGCCATGGGAATTGCATTGCTTACCGTTTCGTTTCAATCGTGGCGGGCAGCTACGAGGAATCCGGTGGAGAGTTTGAGGTACGAATAAACAAAATTGGGCAGATATCTGCTTACAAATAAAATGGAATAACAAGAGTAACGAAACTACATAAAAAACGAATATGAATCTTCCACTAAACCTGACGTTAGCAATCCGTAATATCTTCAAGAAGAAGACACAATCCATAATCAGTATTTTAGGATTGGGCATAGGTGTAGGCTGTGTTTTTCTTTTGATGTTGCTTTACATCCACGAAAATTCATTTAATGGTTCCTTCTCAAACAAACAATTACTCTACAGAGTTTTGCAAGGCAACGATTGTCGCACTTCATTTCCTTTGGCAAGCACAAGTAAAGATGAAATTCCTTTAATTGATAATTATTTCAGGTACTATCAAACTGCCGATGTTGAACTAAAAGATTCCCGCAATGAAATTGTACAGGATCATCAGTTTGCATTTTCAGATGCCGGCATGTTTGATTGTCTTGGTATCCGTTTTATACAGGGAAAACCTGCCCAATCAAAATCTGAAGTTTGCATTTCTGAAACTACTGCACAAAAATACTTTAACAGCCTCAACGTCTGCAATCAGCTTCTAAAAATCAAGCTGAATAATCAATTTATATCTTTACGGATTACAGGCGTTTACAAAAATTTTCCTACCAATTCTACTTTTAATGCCAATTTCATTGCTGATATTGAATTAACAAAAAAGGTTCTCAGTCACAACCAACAAATGTTCGGGCATTATGGCCAGCAAAACGAAGAGTTTAAAGACTGGAATCACTTTCCGTTTCATAGTTATTTGCTCCTGAATTCAAAAGCAAATCCAGAGAAGATTGTTCGCAGCATCCAAACCTACAAAGAACGAACAAATCATGAGGAACGGAAAACAATGGATTTTAAATTGCAGGCAATTACCGATATCTATTTAAAGTCAAATGATGTTACCGGAGATACATTTACACCGTCGGGAAATTCGAAGCAATTAATCTATTTTTTGGCCATTGCCTTATTTATTTTACTCATCGCAATTGTCAACTATATTTTTCTTACCAAAGCAAAAATAACCTCCCGCTTAAAAGAATTGGGAACTCAAAAAGCATTGGGAGCATCAGGCATTTCCATCAGAAAACAAATCGTTCTTGAATCAAATTTAATTTCTTTCATTAGCCTTATTCCTGCTTTGTTCGTTGTTGTTATTGGCATTCCATTTCTAAATGCAACTTTGGATCGGAACCTGAGTATGGAATTGTTCTCGATGTGGCAGGTGTGGTTCTTATTAATTATCATTGTTTTGCTTACCGGTTCCGTTGCCGGATTAGCAATCGGCATACATGTTTCCAAAGTTTCAACCGTACTGTTGCTTTTGGGTAAAGTATCTCAAAAACCCAAAACTAAATCCTGGAACAACTCCTTTCTTAGTTTGCATTTTGCCATATTTATTGTGTTGGTTGTTGGTGTTCTAACGGTAAAAAAACAACTCCATTATGCCCAAAACAATTCCCAAAACATCAATCCGAAAAATATTATTATCTGCGAATTAAACTCTCCGGAATTAAGAAATCAGTTCGATGTTATTCAAACCGAAGTTGAAAAAATTCCCGGGGTTATGTATTCCGCCGGATCTTCTTTTATTCCTCCTTTTAACAGCTTTCTTCCGGTTAATTTGCGATACGAAAATGAAAGTATTCAATTCGACGGACTAATTATGGGTAAGGGGATGGCAGAACTTCTGGAACTTAAACTTATAGAAGGTGAAAATTTTGGAGCCTTTCGCACCGATCAAACGGAAATGATTTTTAACGAATCGGCTGCCAAACAGTATAATCTGAAAGCTGGTGAAATGTTTAATGGATGTTATGTAAAAGGAATCGTTAAAGATTTTAATGCTCATTCGTTACGAAGAATGATACAACCCTTGGTTATTCTTCAGCAAGCCCCTAGAAAAATGAGGCTGTTTGCCATAAAAACAAATGGGATAAATGATACTGCAATTACAGAGTCTGTTCAAAAATTATTTAAAGAGATTTCTCCCGATAAAATGGTAAGAGTTTATTCCTTAACCGATCAGATCACTGAATTCTACCAGACAGAACAGCAGCAAGCAAAGCTAATCAGTGCCTTCTCCTTACTTGCCATTGCGCTATCGATAATGGGATTATTGGGCATGGTACTCAATACAATCTCAAAAAAGACAAAGGAAATTGGTATCCGCAAAGTAAACGGAGCCAAAACCTACGAGATTATTGCAATGCTTAACAAAGGTTTTGCAAAATGGGTAGCCATCGCCTTTGTATTGGCCTGTCCCATTGCCTGGTATGCCATGCACAAATGGCTCGAAAACTTTGCCTACAAAACAGAACTTAGCTGGTGGATTTTTGCCGTGGCAGGACTCATTGCCCTGGGAATTGCCCTATTTACCGTTTCAATTCAATCGTGGCGGGCAGCTACAAGGAATCCGGTGGAGAGTTTGAGGTATGAATAAATCTAAAACGAAAATATGCTTTGGTATCATTTAAAATTATCGGTTTTACGATTACTTAAGAACAGAGCCTTTTCTGTGACCAATATTCTTGGCCTAAGTTTTGGCATCGCTTCCTTCTTTGTCCTTTTCATTCATGTGCAAAACGAACGCAGCTATGACAGGCATATAAAAGATTATCAGGATATCTACAGAGTAGCATCAACTCCTTCGCATGTAGAAGATCCTTGGGCCAGAAGTTTAGGATTTATTAAGGAAACCTCAACAGATTTTCCGGAAGTAGAAGACGCAACACAATTTTCACATTGTCAGTCGGGAACTATTAAAATACACGAACAAAATGTATCGCAAGAAGACATTTTATCAGTCGATACCAATTTTATGAACTTATTCGGTATTGAAAGTTTGATTGGCAATTTGTCTGACATTACAAAACCCAATGTTGCCTTCATTTCTGAACGATTTGCTGAAAAACATTTTAAAGACAGAAACCCAATTGGTGAATACATTGATGTTGAGGGGCTGCAATACAGAAGAGATCTTGGGAAATATGAAATTGTTGGTATCGTTAAAAACACCCCCATCAAAACTCATTTCAATTGCGAAATCCTGCTTTCCCAAAAAGGTTCGCTCGATGCAGCCTATGCCTCTTTGTCTGAAAGAAAAACTCAATGGGTTTACAACTATCTAAAATTAAAAAAAGGAGTTTCTCCTTCGCTTGTTGAAGAGAAACTCCTCAATGCATTCAATAATTCAAGCTTAAGACAAACCCGTGGACCCAAAGACTACGAATTCAGTCTCACAAAACTTTCCGACATTCACTTAAAATCCAATTTCAGATTTGAATTAAAAGAAAGCAATACAAAAATAAATATCAATTTATTCACTTCAGTTGCCGTTATTATTTTGATGGTTTCATTAATCAACTTTGTTAGTTTAATCACAGTTAACCTTTTTAAAAGATCAAAAGAATTTGGATTGAAAACATCCGTTGGTGCTCACAAAAAACATTTGCTCACACAAGTTCTTATTGAAGTAATTCTGCTTTGTTCATTGTCAATCATTATCGCTCTAATTTTAATTGAGGCGCTAACCCCTTACATTAATAACTTCTATGAAGTTCAATTCGATATTTTCTATTCCGAACCAATCATTTATCTGGCAATATTAACTGTTCTGATATTCAGTGGTATTCTAAGCATCCTTTTTGTGCGCTTTTTTATTTTAAAAAACAATTCAACCAGCGATATCATTAAAGGTCATACATCTTTAACCGGAAGACGTATTTTACAACCATTAATGATCTTTCAAATCCTGATTGTAATTGTGCTCATTTCATCTGCTATTTTGGTCAACAAACAAATTTCGTACCTACTGAATAAGCCTCTTGGCTTTACAAAAGACAATGTTGTTGTCCTCAACATTAAAGATTTTTCAAAAGACCCCAATGTGTTTGCCAATGAATTGAGAAAAAAATCATCCATCGAATCAATTGGCTTTACAATGCAGCATTTTGGATATCCCACACAAACCTTATCGCTTGATGGTTTTGGGATTGAAGGAACCGCTGAAATGTCGATGGCCAATTATGATTTTCTGAAAACAATGAACATTCCATTTGTTCACAACTACATCAACACTTCATTGGATACCATTGAAGGAATGGTTATCAACAAGCATTTGTTTAAAAGATTGATGGAAAAACACAAAACTCTTGAGGAACTGAATTTATTTCGATCCGGAATCCCATTGGAAGCAGATCAGAGAAGAGTTGATATCATTGGCGTTGTAGAAGATTTTAATTACAGTTCTGCACACAATCAAATTGGCGACTATGTTTTCCTCATCGATGAATCCCAAAACAGAGCAAGGTTTATGCATGTTCGCATGTCTCCTGGGAATATAAGAAGCGCCATGACCAGCATTCAGGAAGAATGGCAAAAACATTACCCCAACCAAAAAATGGACTACTTCTTTATTGACGATAAAATTGCACAGCAATACAAATCGGAGAACATCCTGAGACGGATATTGATGAGTTTCTCTGTTCTTGGAATTATCATCAGCATACTCGGAATTAGTGCACTCTCCTATTTTACCTCCGAACAACGCACCAAAGAAATAGGTGTCCGCAAAGTAAACGGAGCCAAAACTTTTGAGGTAATTGCAATGCTTAACAAAGGTTTTGCAAAATGGGTAGTCATCGCCTTTGTAATTGCCTGTCCAATTGCCTGGTATGCCATGCACAAATGGCTCGAAAACTTTGCCTACAAAACAGAACTAAGCTGGTGGATTTTTGCCTTGGCAGGACTCATTGCCCTGGGAATTGCATTGCTTACGGTTTCTTTTCAATCGTGGAGGGCAGCTACAAGGAATCCGGTGGAGAGTTTACGTTACGAATAGATCTAATAATCTGTTCACGAAAACCGTAGGGACATGCAATGGCGTGTCCTTTTTCGGAAAAACCAATTACCAAAAAACACCCCAACCCCCTAAAGGGGCTTTAAAAAATCCTCTGCCTAAAGCCAGAGGCAAAACATTAATTTTCAGATGATGCGAATTCATCAGCTGTCCCCTGTATTTGGTAATCACTATTTATTTGTCAGTTTATACCAGGTAATATCATCCCCTTGAAACTTAAATTTATCTTCCAACTGAAAGCCTAACTTGTTCAGCACCCGCTGCGATTTTAGATTACTAAGCAAGGTCATGCTGTAAATTTCGGGAATTTTAAGCTCGGTAAAAGCATAATGAATAGCAGCCTTTGTTGCTTCAGTAATGTATCCTTTGCCCCAATACTTACGCAGCAATCTAAATTTCAGATTGTAAAAATCACTGTGCCCGTTCTGGTTTTCCTTTTCAAATTTAAAACCAGTCCAGCCAATAAAATTCCCCGATTCCTTTTCAACAATTGCCCAACGTCCAATACCAATCCGCTCATACTGATCCCGAATCGATTCAATCATTTTTTTACTCTCGTTGATATTCCGAATGGGTTTTCTTCCTAAAAATTTATATACCTCAGCATCCGAGTCCATCTCGAACATGCTTTCGGCATCAGTTGGCAGTATTTCCCGTAGATACAATCTTTCTGTTTCAAACAATATTTTCATTCCCAGCTCTCCTTTGTTCGTTAAAAAATCAATTTTTTTAATCTCGCACATATCTGCCAATTGTGCAAGTTTTTAGACAAATAGATTCTTATTTAGACCAAAATATAATATTCAAGTAAGTTTCAATTAATACTTCACACTCAACTTAAACACTAAGTATAATCACAAAGAACTCAAAGAATTATTTTCGGTGTGGAATTCCTACAAAAAAAACGACAGCCCTTTCGAACCGTCGCTTTATATCGTTTTGTAATTTGTAATTACTAATTCGTAATCATTAATTGATTTAAACGTGTTTTAAAATATCTTCCAGATTCTCAAATTTGGTTTTGTAATCGTTCATCGAACGAATAATTACCTCTTTTGCCTCCTCAACCCCATAAATATGGGTAATTTCGGCTTCGCTGTCCAAACCCGGCATATCCTTGTAGGTCAAAAAATAATGTTTCAAACGGCCCACAACCACATCCGAACAATCCGAAATATCAGTATAAGCACCATAAGTAGCATCATTCATCAAAACAGCAATAATCTTATCATCAGCCTCGTTTCCGTCAATCATTCGAAAACCACCAATCGGACGAACCTCTGCAATAATATCACCGTGCGATATCACTTTTTCAGTCAGCACACAAATATCCAAAGGATCCGAATCACCCTGAACATTCTCCTTGCCCGATTTTTCACTGCAATATTCACCAACAGATTCTCCACAATAAGTCTGAGGTAAAAATCCGTACAAAGCAGGAACAACATTCGAATATTTCTGAGGACGATCAATCTTCAAATAACCACTCGTTTTGTCTACTTCATATTTAACGGTGTCGGTAGGAACCATCTCAATAAAAGCCATCACCGAATCCGGCGCATTGTCTCCAACATCCAGCCCATGCCAAGGATGAGACTTGTAACGCAATCCCATTAATCTTGCGATAGGATCATTCAATTTGTTTCCCATAGTAAGTATTTCTTTTTAAGCTTCGTTTTTTAGCACAACGATCTCATTATTTAAGTAAAACAAATGTAAGAAAACAATATAAAAAACGAACCAATCGTCTTTTTCTTTTCCGTTAAATCTGATAATTGAGTGATTTCCGCCATGTAAATGTGGGGCTTACCTCCTTTTAGTCGGCCGGGCTTTTCGCTCCAAGTCCTCGCCACCTCACCCGCCAGCCGAATCTGCCTGCGGGCTTTCCTCTTCAATCCCTAAGCCATCCTGCCCCAAATTTCCTTTTACATTGTTTTTATTGCATCCACAATTCAGATCATCAAACAATTACAAATCTATTTGGTAACACCGTAGGGATACAACATGTCGTATCCACAATTCAGATCATCGCATTCAAATAACATTAAAAACAAAACGGTCACGCCATGGCATGACCCTACAAATACCAATCAAAACACATTGTTCCAATGCAGAAACACATTCACCCCAATCCCAAATCATAAACCACGAAAAAAAGGTCGCGCCATGGCATGACCCTACAGTCAATCAATAATTAAATGCAAAATATCCCGAAGGGATTATCTATTTATAGAAAAATGATTGTGTGGACTGATTATTCTGCTATAAACATCTGAATCCGAAGGATTCAAAGTTCAGGATTCAGGGGTAAAACATCAATGGTTTCGGATTTTAACCCCAGCCTTCAAACACAAACTGAGAGCCTCACTACAAGTGAGACCCTCAGTACGAAAATTTATAATTTCTAATTCAAAATTAAAGGAGTTAAATCATTCTTAATAGTATCGTATTTCTCATGACTAATAACTTCAAGGTCTAAAAGTTCTTTTGCCTCTTTTAGCTTACTTATCGCTTCTTCTCTTGTTAATTTTGCCTTAGGATTTTTAACTTCTCCAGTTACTATAGCCGACTCATAATCTATAAATACAGACGATAAACCCGAACCTCTAATCTGAACGTAAATTTTAAAGCCCTTCCATCTTTCACCAAACGCTTTTAGCTTATTAATTACAACAGAAGTTCCGGATATATCCGGGCTAAGCTTTTCTCCATTTTCCAAAATAAAATTAAACCCGGTATATGCAGAGGGTAATCCCACAACCAATGTATCACCTACTTCAATTAAGTCTCCATTCTTACTAAGGTATTCAGTAAAACTACCTTGCTTACTTAATTTGCCAAATTCTGCTTTTTGAGAGTAGCACATAAAGCACTGTGCTATCAATAAAAAGAATAAAAGTTGTCTCATTTATATTTCAATTTAGAATCATTTATTTACTATTCGGTATAGCTTTAAACTCTTAATTTCCAATTCATAATTCTCATCTATCCTCCCCAACCATCACGATCTAAACTGCGGTACTGAATGGCTTCCGCCAAATGATCGGTTTCGATGGTTTCAGAGCCTTCCAAATCGGCGATAGTGCGCGAAACTTTTAAAATCCGGTCGTAGGCACGGGCCGAAAGTCCCACCTTTTCCATGGCGGTTTTTAGTAGCTGGTTGCCGGCCTCGTTTGGCTGACAGTGTTTCCGCAACAATTTCGAACTCATTTGAGCATTGCAATGAACGCCATCGTGCTCTGCAAATCGTTTCTCCTGAACCTGTCTGGCTTTTTCAACCCGCAACCGAACCAATTCGCTTTTTTCCGACAAGCGCTGATCCGATATTTTATCGAAAGAAACAGGTACTACTTCAATGTGAATGTCAATGCGATCTAAAAGCGGACCGCTGATTTTACTCAGGTATTTTTGCACCATTCCCGGCCCGCACAGGCAATCTTTATCGGGATGGTTGTAGTAGCCGCACGGACAAGGATTCATGGAAGCAATCAGCATGGTGCTGGCAGGATATTCAATGGTACATTTAGCTCGTGATATGGTAATGGTTCTATCCTCCAAAGGTTGCCTCATCACCTCCAGCACGGTTCGTCTGAATTCTGGCAGCTCATCTAAAAACAACACTCCATTGTGAGCCAAACTTATTTCACCAGGTTGTGGAAATGTGCCGCCACCCACTAAAGCTACATCAGAGATTGTGTGATGTGGCGATCGAAACGGCCTTTGTGTCATCAGGGCACTGTTCTTTTCCAAAGTACCGGCCACCGAGTGTATTTTTGTTGTTTCCAATGCTTCCTGAAGTGTTAAGGGAGGTAAAATTCCTGAAATTCGTTTGGCAAGCATGGTTTTCCCTGCTCCCGGAGGCCCAATCATAATAATATTGTGTCCGCCGGCGGCTGCAATCTCCAAAGCACGTTTCACATTCTCCTGTCCTTTTACATCGGCAAAATCATGAGGGAAATTATTTAAGTGCGCGTAAAATTCAGCCCGGGTGTCCACTTCGGTGGGTGGAATCTCCAAATCACCTTTCAAAAATTCAATCACTTCCTTAATCGTATCGGCGCCAATTATTTTCAGCTTGTTAACAACAGCAGCCTCGCGTGCATTTGCTTTTGGCAAAATCAAACCTTCAAAACCTTCTTCGCGGGCCTGAATGGCCATAGGCAATACTCCTTTAATGGGAACCAAACTGCCATCGAGCGATAATTCGCCCATAATAATATATTTGCCAAGCACTTCGCAGTTAATTTGCTCGGTTGCTGTGAGTATTCCTATCGCCAGCGGCAAATCGTAAGCCGATCCTTCTTTTCGGATATCGGCAGGCGCCATATTTATAATAATTTTTTTACCGGGAATTTTGTAGCCAACTTCGCGCAAGGCAGAATCTATTCGCTGCTGACTTTCCTTCACCGCATTATCGGGCAATCCAACCAAGGAAAAACGAACTCCGGGAAAAACATTTACTTCTATTGTTATTGTTGTGGCATGAATGCCATATACTGCACTTCCGTAGGTTTTAACAAGCATATTTATGAGTTTTACCAATAAACAAAATCAACCCGTGAATGTAACAATAATACACAAACTAACCAAAACATAATTCAAATTATAGAACAGCAATCCACATTCAAAAATTCAGACATAAAAAAAGGATGTCATTCCAACATCCTTTTATACATATACTCTGTTTCAGCAGCTATTTAATTTTTTATTACATTATCTCTGAAATAAATAAAAGCTCACTTCTCACATCTAAAAACTCACATCTTCCAGAATTATTTCATTTTTGCTTCGATATACTGAATCAGGCAATGAATCACTTTAATGTGTATTTCCTGCACCCTATCGGAATACTTTTCCCATGGCACCCGAATTTCAACATCGCAAAGAGCAGCCATTTCACCACCCGTTTTCCCTGTTAAACCAACAACCACAAGTCCTTTTTCTTTGGCCGCCTTTACTGCATTAATAATATTCGCTGAATTTCCCGAAGTACTAATTCCTAAAAATACATCTCCCTTTTGACCCATTCCTTCCACATATCTCGAGAAAATATAATCGAAACCATAATCGTTTGCCACACAAGTTATATGACTTGGATCTGAAATGGCTACGGCTGGCATCGAGGGTCTGTCTCCTCGAAAACGACCCGTTAATTCTTCGGCAAAATGCATGGCATCGCACATCGAACCACCATTACCGCAGGAAATAATTTTTCCGCCGTTTTTTATGGATTTTGCCATTGCGTCACCTGCCGCTTCAATTGCTGAAAAATTAGCCTCATCGGCAATAAATTCATTCAAAACTTTTTGTGCATCCAAAAAGCTTTCTTTTATGTCATTTATAATCATCGTGTTCAAATTTTATTCAAAAGTATAAAAAAAAGAGCAATGAGATTTACGTGATAAGGCGTCAGATTCATTCAACACGCAAGTTTTATATTATTTTAAGATTTCCCCGACCATTTGACAGTTCGACTTTTCAAGCTCTTTCCAGACTTTTTTAGTAAGTTTATGTTCTGAATCCCTAATCTCCTTCTTTCATGAGTATTACAAAAGATCGTCTTTACGAAATAATATTTGAGGCTGACACCAAATCGGGGAAAATATTCGATATTTCACTGCTTATTGTTATTATTCTAAGCATCCTTTTAGTTGTTTTGGAAAGTGTGCCTTCCATCGAAAGAGATTATCACGATGTATTGAAACTTTCGGAATGGTTGATTACCGGGATCTTCTCTTTGGAATACATGCTGCGAATATGGATCGTTCAAAAACCAAAAGCCTATATCTTCAGCTTTTACGGCATTATCGATTTACTCTCGGTTCTACCATCCTACTTAGGCCTTGTAATAGTTGGAACTCACGGATTTATGGTAATCAGAGCTTTACGCTTGCTTCGGATTTTCCGGATTTTAAAACTCAACAGATATATTAAAGAGGGAGCTATTATTGTTCGAGCACTTCGACAAAGCAGAATAAAAATATCCGTCTTTCTTTTTGCTGTTCTAACCATGGTAATCATCATCGGAACCATCATGTATTTGATTGAAGGCGGCGAAAATGGGTTCACCAGCATTCCCCGCGGCATTTATTGGGCAGTTGTTACGCTTACCACCGTTGGTTATGGCGATATCTCCCCGACTACATCTCTTGGTCAGTTTTTTGCCAGCTTCGTAATGATTATTGGTTATGCCATCATCGCAGTTCCAACAGGAATTGTAACTGTTGAACTGAGTAAACAAAATTCAAAAGATGCATCCACCCAGGTTTGCCCAAATTGTTTGGCCGACAATCATACCGAAGATGCTCTGTACTGCAATCTGTGTGGTAAAAAACTTAACCAGACCCAGTTCTTACGAAAGAAATAATTTTAAAACCCTACAAGTAAATCCTATTTTTTTTAGGATATATTAACTCATGGATGTGCAATTGGAGGAGAAATAAATTCAGAAAAAATCGGTATATTTGTATGTCTTTTTAGACGAAAAGTATTGCTTGTATTGAATCTTTTGCTTTGGATGGGCAATTTTCCAAATTGAACAGCAGAAGCATTCAAATTATACCTACAACATTACACTTTTAACTGGTATAAAACATTTTATCATGGGATTTACAAGTTTTTTTAAAAAACCTCAATACAAAAGATTTAATATTCAACCCAGATATTGGGATCCTGCAAAAGAAGCAAGAGAAGATCGAGAAAGAAGAATACGAGGAGAACTGGGTTTGAAGGATGAAAATGAACCATACATCCCCAATATAAAAGGACGAATGAAAAGTGAACTGCGTCATGGTCACTTCGATTCTAATGGCTCTAGAAACAAATCGAACATTAGATTGTTAATTATCTTTGTCTTGCTTGCACTGGCAACTTACATTTACCTTTACGGATGGAATGGAGTCATTTAAATTTCTCCTTTTCTAAAATTTATTTTTGTCTCTTTTTCAGAATTCCTAAAATCAGACAATTTAAATTTCACCCAACACGTTACTAGAAAGTTAAACTTTAGAAGTAGAAATTTATATGTCGGATTTGATACAGATTCTGCCTGACAATGTAGCCAATCAAATTGCTGCAGGTGAGGTAGTTCAAAGACCAGCTTCAGTTGTAAAAGAGCTTGTGGAGAATGCCATTGATGCTGGAGGTAACTCTATAAAAATCAACTTAAAAGATGCTGGAAGAACATTAATTCAGGTAATTGATAATGGATGTGGTATGTCCGTTACCGATGCGCGTCTTGCTTTTGAACGGCATGCAACTTCTAAAATCCGAAAAGCGAAAGATCTGTTTGCCATTCGAACCATGGGTTTTCGCGGCGAAGCACTTGCCTCAATTGCGGCAATTGCCAATGTTGAATTAAAAACCAAACGAACCGAAGACGAATTAGGTACTCACATTGTTATTAGTGGTTCCGAAGCAATTTCCCAGGAAGTTTCAGCTTGCAGCGATGGAAGTAATTTCATTGTTAAAAACCTCTTTTTTAATGTTCCAGCCCGTCGAAAATTCTTAAAGGCCAATTCTACCGAACTTCGCAATATCATTACCGAATTTCATCGAATCGTGCTTTCACATCCCGAAATTGCCTTTCAACTTCTTCACAACGACTCTGAAATATACAACCTGCCTGCCAGTCATATCCGCCAACGAATTATCAATGTTTTTGGCAAAGGTATGAACCAAAGGTTAATCAGTATAAATACAAGCACGAGCATTGTTAAATTGACCGGTTTTATCGGAAAACCGAAAAATGCAAAACGAAATTTAGGGGAACAATTCTTTTTTGTGAACAACCGCTACATGCGGCACCCTTATTTTCACAAAGCAATTATGCAGGCTTACGATAAAATATTGCCGCCTGAAACCATCCCGCCTTACTTTATCTTTTTTGAAGTCGATCCACAGATTATTGATATCAATATTCATCCGACCAAAACAGAAATTAAGTTTGAAGACGAAAGAGCAATCTATCAAATTATTCAAGCATCTATCCGGGAGGCCTTGGGGAAATTTAATATTGTGCCTTCCATCGATTTTGATGAAGACAACAGTCTGGAAATTCCTGTAGCTGACAGCAATGCCGATATTGAGGCTCCAATGATTAAGGTGAATCCTGAATTCAACCCTTTCGAAGCAGATTTGAACTACAACCCTTTTGATGGAGAAAAAAGCTACAATCCTTTTGACGAGGAACGAAGATCTTTTGAATCGAACCAATTCTATCAGGAATTTAAAGCGAAAACACCTCCTCAGCAAAGTGGCGGTACCAGAAAGCCTGTACCCGAAAAATGGGAAACTCTATACGAAGAACCTTCTAAAAGAGAGTCGGATGAGAAATTAAATCAGGCGAAAATTGATCGGGAAAATATTCCGGATTATTTTCAGCCGCAAAAACCACCGGAAGAATTTGTGCAAAAGAAACTGCATCCGCAGGAACAAATTCAGAAAGCAAAGAATTTTTTTCAGCTAAAAAACAAATACATATTAACACCGATTCGCTCCGGCTTGATGATCATCGATCAGCGTAAAGCACATGAGCGCATTTTATTTGAGAAATTCATCAATTCGTTGGAAAATCATCAAGGAATTGCTCAGCAAACTTTATTCCCGCAAACCATAGAACTCAATGCTTCGGATTACACTCTTTTACAGGTAATTATTGAAGATGTAAGAGCCTTGGGGTTTGACATCAGGGAATTTGGGAAGAAAACCTTTGTGATTAATGGAACTCCGGCTGATATCCACAATTGCGAACCAAAAGAACTGGTTGAAAACCTGCTGGCGAACTACAAATCGAACCAAATGGATGTAAAACTGAAAATTCGCGAAAATCTGGCAAAAGCATTGGCAAAAGCATCGGCTTTAAATTATGGAAAAACCCTCTCGAATGAGGAAATGAGTTCAATAATCGATCAACTTTTTGCCTGTTCAACTCCTAATTTCACCCCCGATGGAAAAGCAATTATTTCGGTTCTTGAATCTCAGGAATTGGAAAGCAGATTTAAATAGGGTGACAATCTGTCTTAGATTTGTTAATCACAAGCACAAATTATAAATTGGTCTGACTATTGTTAGCTAAAAGGAAATATTAAAATAAATTCGAATGAGTCAATTCAGATCTTCTCTACTAAACCTCCCTCCGGTTGTAAAAAACCTGATAATTATAAATGTGCTAGTCCTGCTCGGAACCATGATAATCGGCGACCGGTTTGGCTTTAGTATGGATAATCTTTTTGCTCTGCACCAACCGGCATCAGAATATTTCAGACCGCATCAGTTCATTACGCATATGTTTATGCATGGAGGAATAGGTCATTTATTTTTTAATATGTTTGCCCTGTTCATGTTTGGCCGTGTGCTGGAAGAAGTTTGGGGACCAAAACGATTTTTACTGTACTACATGGTAACAGGACTTGGTGCCGCTGCACTTCACACTTTTGTAGGATGGCTTGACTATTCCTCAATGAAAGCTGCTGCAAATGCATTTAGCAATACGCCATCTCCTGATTTAATGTTACAGTTTATTCGTGAACACATGGGACCGGTTAAACCTTGGGTTACCGATTTTGTAAACAGCTGGGCCGAACATCCTAATAATGTCTTCGATACTCAAAAGGCTGTTGCCATGGTAAACCAAATGATTACTGAAAACATTAATGTTCCTACAATTGGAGCTTCAGGAGCAGTATTCGGAATTCTTTTGGCTTTTGGTATGCTATTCCCAAACACTGAGCTGATGCTTTTATTCCCTCCCATTCCAATCAAAGCAAAGTATTTTGTAATTGGTTACGGTGCTGTTGAATTATTTATGGGCTTTCGTCATGTAAGCGGTGATAACATTGCCCATTTCGCTCACTTAGGTGGAATGTTATTTGGATTTATCCTGATAAAGTATTGGCAGAAGAATTCAAAACGATTTTATTAATAGTTTAATGATTGATATTTCATGAGCATGAATTTCAACAATCCATATCAGTCTTATTCCCACCAGAGTATTTGGGACGGAATTAAAGACTCATTCAAAGAAGGAAGTAATTTAACAAGACTGATCTATATCAACTTTGGTGTTTTTCTGATTGTTAAAATTGTAGGCGTACTTACCTTTCTTTTTAATCTGGAACCTTCGCAAGTTCCATTCCTTGTTCAATGGCTATCGGTACCTGCCGAAACCAATGCATTGCTAAGCAGACCCTGGACAGTGTTTACCTACATGTTTTTGCATGAAGGATTTCTGCACATACTAATGAATATGCTTTGGTTATTCTGGTTTGGAAGAATTTTCCTAAGTTATCTTGATCAGAAAAAATTGGTAAGTATTTATTTGATTGGGGGTTTAACCGGTGCTGCAACATATATATTTGCCTATAATCTCTTTCCTGTTTTCGAAAGTGTTCGATTTGGATCGTACGCTCTTGGAGCTTCGGCTTCGGTTATGGCGGTTGTTTTTGCTACGGTAATTTATACGCCAAACCATGTTGTTCATCTCATGTTTATTGGCCCCGTTAAAATTAAGCACATCGCCTTATTTTTTATTGCTACAGATATACTGAGCATTCCAATGGGTAATGCAGGTGGTCATATTGCTCATTTAGGCGGTGCTTTTTATGGCTGGTTGTTCATTAATCAGCTTCGTAAGGGTAAAGATATTTCTTCTGGATTTAATTCACTTACGGATTCGTTTTTTGGTCTTTTTAAGAAAAGAAAAATGAAAGTAAGTTATAAGAACACCCAGAAAATGGACGATAAAGAGTACAATAAAGCAAAAAAACAACATCAGGAACACTTAGATGCTATATTGGAGAAAATTGCAAAATCGGGATACGACAGCCTGAGTAAAGAAGAAAAAGAAATCCTTTTTAAATCCAGTAACCGGAAGCAATAACTTGAAGAACTTTCTGCACAAATCACTTGTTATTTTTAGCCTGATATTTTCAGGCTCACTTCTGATTTCCTATCTGGCAGCTTACATTAACCCCGACAACTTTTGGCCGCCAGCCTTTTGGGGATTGGCCTATCCATATCTGCTGGCTATTAATGTTTTGTTTTCTATTTATTGGATGGTCAGAAGGCGCTGGAGTTTTTTAATTCCTCTTTTGGTCATTCTAATTGGTTATCAGTCTTTTTCCAATTTCATCCAATTTAACTTCTCCGGCGAATCTAAAAACGATGAGAATGCCATTAAAGTTTTAAGTTACAATGTGCGCTCCTTTGATATTTACAAATGGACAAAAGATCCCAAAACCCCTTCGAATATCATTCAACTCTCTAAAGATCTAGGAGCTGGAATTATTTGTTTTCAAGAATTCAGGACTACAAAATCAGGTTTACTCTCGATTAGTAATTTAAAAAAAGAATTGAACGCGAAAAATTCAATCAGAAGCAAGCATGGAACTGGTGTCGCAATCTTCTCCCGATATCCAATTATACATCATGGAGAAATTAATTTTGAGAAGGGAAATTTATGCAGCGCTGTTTTTGCAGATTTACAAATTGGGAAAAAAATACTTCGTGTTTATAATCTTCACTTGGAGTCGAACCGTTTTGCAGGTAAAAATTACGAATTCATCAACAAAAAAGAGTTCAAAGCTGATGAGCAGGAATTAAATGAACTTAAAGACATTTCCTTCCGATTGCGTTATGCATTTATCCGCAGAGCCAAACAAGCCCAAATAATTCGGGCACATATCGATAAATCGCCTCATCCTACAATTGTTTGTGGTGATTTTAACGACACACCTCAATCATTTACTTATAAAACTTTGAGTGATCAGTTTAGCGACTGTTTTAAAGACAAAGGCAGTGGAATCAGCACAACTTATGCGGGAGATTTTCCATCGTTCAGAATTGATTATATTCTTCATGATGAGCATACGATCTGCAGCGAGTATCAGAGAATCAAAAAACAATTCTCCGATCATTTTCCTATTCTATCCAAACTCTCCTTTGTTAAAGAATAAGCTTTTTATTTAATAATTACCTGGAATTTTCGCTGAGAAACGTTGATATTGTGATCCTGCGTTTGATATTTTGCAACAATATTCAATGTGGTATCAAGTCCTGCAACACGATTGTAAGGAATTTCGAACCGTGCTAATCCGCCTTTTGCATAAAGAGGCTTGGCTGCAAATGGAATGTATTTGTCTTCCATTAAATCGGTAATGTAGAAAATCACATTCTTAGAGTAATTACTTAACGACAATGTTAAAACCACAACATCTTCCTTCACAAATTTCTGAATCTCGATACCTGGAAAACCAGTCCGCAAACTTCCATCCTGCCTGTATTCTTTCAAACCAATACCTGGCTGGCCTTTCATATAAGGAGTTTCAGCCCAGAGATTACCATTGGAATAGTATTTCTTCTGCACACCATTCTTTTCATCTTTGTAATAAGGAGTAAGGCTATACAATTTGCCGTTTTTATGGAATTTTTTGGCAATGCCGCTCTTCTGGTCATCAACATACATAATTTCATCACTCAACTCACCTGAAGAATAATAAATTTTACAGACGCCATGACGCACACCATTTCGAAAAGTAATTTCTGCAGTTAATCTGTTCGCATCATCATACTGCTTAACAACTCCATTTTCCACATAAATCTCCTTCGAACTTACCGATTTCCCTCTCTTTTGCTCGCAGGCAAACAGCAAAACCAATCCGAATAGGCAAATCCAATTTTTCATTTGGGGAGTTCTCTACGTGTTAGAAATTATTGAGTGTCTCATAAAAATACTGCAAAGGTATGGAAGATGAAAATTATTCATCAACAAATAAACAGTAAACAAATGGAAGGTAAGTCTTTGATCAATTTAGTAATGAGAAATGGCAGCTTTACATTATTTTCTTTCTTTTCAGTAAATAAGCCTTAAGAACGGTATGAAATTCTTTGCGGATGTCTGCTTCAACATAATCAATCGCAAATTGTCCGCACAAAATCTCTAATTCTGTAAAGAACTCTTTCTGCTTTTTACTGTATAAACTTCTAATTTCCGAAGGATTTAATTTTATGCTTTCTCCTGTTTCCAAATCAATAAACTGACTGGGGTGATTTGCAAAATTAAACTCGTTTTCGAATTCTTTATCCCGAATGGAAAAAAGTAAAACCTCATGCTTATTGAATCGTAAATGCTGCAAAGATTCCAGAATTTCCTTTGGGGTTTCATCACCCATGAAATCAGAAAAAACAATTACGAGTGAACGCTTATGCAATCCTTCGGCAAGCTTGTGTAATGTATCCGAAATTTTAGTTTCCCGATTTTTATCAATTCCTACTTTGTTATAGAGCTTGCCTAAATGAGCATACAGCAAATGTGCATGAGTATTAGAAAGTTTTGCCGGAGTAAGAATATCTATTTTATCGGAGAAGGTACACAAACCAACTGCGTCTCGTTGTTTTCGCAATAAGTGAACCAAAGCGGCTGCACAAAGTACCGAAAATCCCAATTTGGTTTGGTGTTTTTGCTGATAAGGGAACAGCATTGAAGAAGAGGTGTCTACAACAATATGAGCCCTAAGGTTCGTTTCTTCCTCAAATTGTTTTACAAACAGCTTATCGCTTCGTGCGTATAGCTTCCAGTCGATGTGTTTGGTTGACTCCCCTTTATTGTAAAGTCGGTGTTCAGCAAACTCTACTGAAAATCCGTGATACGGACTTCGGTGTAAACCAATTAAAAATCCTTCAACAATCTGCTTGGCCAAAAGCTCCAGATTATCAAACTCTTCGAATTGTATCAGATCTGAGAGTTGCTTCAAAAAAATCTATTTTGAATGTGAACAAAGAAAAAAAGGCATAGAAAGAATCTCTCTATGCCCAAATATTTTGCAATCAACACCTACAATAAAGCGTCAATTTTTTCAGCAAGACTTGATTTTGGAACAGCACCAACTTGTTTGTCCACAATTTCACCACCTTTAAAGAAAAGGATAGTAGGAATATTACGGATTCCAAATTTTGCAGAAGTAGCAGGACTACTGTCAACATCCATTTTTGTAACTACAACTTTACCGTCGTAATCATTAGAAAGTTCGTCTACAATTGGGCCAACCATTCTACAAGGGCCACACCATTCGGCCCAGAAATCAACCAATACAGGCTTATCTGATTTCAACACAACCTCTTCGAAATTAGCATCGTTTACTGCAATTGTCATGGTAATCTATTTTTAATTGTTTTGAATTTTATATTTACCCGTGCAAGTTAATTAATTTTGAATTCAATATCAGAATTATTTTTAAAATATTCGATCAATTCATTGGAAAGGTTTACCCTACAAGTTCTTGAGAACATTTTCACCCTCACATTTCTATCATCAGTGATCACAAAATTCACCTTCAAATTCCCTTTGCTCCCCTCCATACAACTTGCCATCTCAGTTACTAATTCATCTGAAAGACTGCTTACCGGAATCTCAATGGTAACCTCTTTCACCCGCTTCTCCATTACCTCGGAAAGCAGGTTTATCCCTTTAACTTTAAACTCCAATTCGGTCGAACCTCGTGGCCAGGATCGGGTTTGCACCCTCCCGTTTATAAATACCGATAAACCTTCAATAAAATAATTGCTGTATTCCACAAAATCTTTAGCAAAGAAAGCCATTTCAAACGAGCCTGTGAAATCTTCAATGTTAACAATTGCAAAAGGATTGCCGTTTTTTGTAGTTCCCCGACGAATAGCAGTTACCATTCCTGCAATATTTACATCCTTATCCTTAAAATTGACAATATCCGCTGATAACTGTGTTAAAGATGCATTACAAAAGGAATCGATTTCCAATCTGTAATCATCAAGTGGATGAGCTGACAGGTAAATTCCAATTAACTCTTTCTCCTTATTCAAGCGCTCCAGCTTATTCCACTCTGCACATTCAGGGATTTTTGGCGGTGTAACCACATAATCTTCTACATCGCCGAATAAGGTTTGCTGCGAATTGTCTTTTTCTGCCTGAAGTTTGTTCCCATACTTCACCAAATATTCCATAAAGGTAACATCGGTTTCATCTGGATGAAAGTATTGACTCCGCTTTAATCCAAAGCTATCGAAACCTCCCGACATGGCAAGATTTTCAAGAGTTCTCTTATTTACCGATCTTAAGTTTACCCGCTCTATAAAATCAAAAATGTTTTTGAACGGACCATTTTTTCTTTCTTTAATAATATCATCAACAGCTTGCTCTCCAACTCCTTTCACCCCAGCCATACCAAAACGAATTGCGCCTTCTTTGTTTACCGTAAACCGGGCATAGGATTCATTCACATCGGGTCCTAACACAGGCATTCCCATGCGCCTGCACTCATCCATAAAAATAGTCACTTTCGTGATATCAGATAAGTTACGGCTAAGCACCGCAGCCATAAATTCAGCTGGATAATGCGCCTTTAGGAAACCAGTTTGATAAGCGATATAAGCATAACAAACCGAGTGAGACTTATTAAAAGCATATTTTGCAAATGCCTCCCAATCGGACCAAATTTTTTCAATCAGTTTATCAGCCTTAACGTTATCGCCGCCAACGCCTTCCATAAACTTAGGATTGTCATGACATCCATTAATAAACTCTACCTTAAGCTTATCCATCATGGCAATCTGTTTTTTACCCATCGCCTTACGCAAAGTATCCGACATGCCTCGGGTAAATCCACCCAAAGCACGGGATTGAAGCATCACCTGCTCCTGATAAACCGTAATTCCATACGTATCCTTCAGGTAATCCTCCATTATTGGGTGATCGTAAGCAATCTCCTCTTCTCCGTTCTTCCTTCGGGTAAACGAAGGTATGTATTCCATTGGCCCCGGACGATATAAGGCATTCATCGCAACCAAATCTTCAAAACGGTTCGGTTTTAGAGCCCGAAGGTGTTTCTTCATTCCCGGAGACTCGAACTGAAATATAGCAGTTGTTTCACCACGACTAAACATCTGGAAAGTCTCTTCGTTCTCAAGATCTACATTGTTGATATCAACATCAATACCTTTGGACAGCTTTACATTGGCCAGTACTTCTTTGATGATGGACAATGTTTTCAAGCCGAGGAAGTCCATCTTTAGCAGACCAATATCTTCCACAAAACGACCATCGTACTGCGTTGTCAACAGGTCCTCTCCTTTAGTAGGCATAACCGGCAAATGCTCGTCCAGAGGATTTTTCCCTATTAAAATACCGCAGGCATGCACTCCGGTTTGTCGTACCGATCCCTCCAGGGACTCTGCAAATTTGATTGTTTGGGCGATGAGCGGATTCGGAGAATCTTTTTCATCCAAAAGAGCAGGCTCTTCTGCGTATGCTTTTTTAAAGCTCATCTTGGGTGCTTCGGGCACCAGTTTGGTCAGGCGGATGGCTTCAGATAATTCTAAACCCAATACACGCGCTACATCCTTAATAGAACTTTTGGTAGCCATTGTACCAAAGGTGCAGATATGAGCTACTTTATCGTGTCCATATTTATCCGTTACATAATCCAACACTTCCTGTCGACCATCGTCATCAAAGTCAATATCCACATCGGGCATCGAGATACGGTCGGGATTTAGGAAACGCTCGAACAGCAAATCATATTTTATGGGATCAACATCAGTAATACCAATGCTGTAAGCTACCACAGCACCGGCCGCCGAACCACGCCCCGGACCTACGATCACGCCGTTATTTTTTGCCCAATTAATAAAATCCTGCGTTATCAAGAAATATCCGGGGAAACCCATCGTTTTAATGGTGTTCAACTCAAAATTCAGGCGCTCAACTACATGATCTTCCAGAGTATCACCATAACGTTTTTTCGCACCTTCGAATGCAAGATGTTCCAGGTAGTCCGCCTCTAACTTAATCGGCAGCACCTTATCATAACCTCCAAGCTTCTCATAACGCTCCTCTTCAAACTCCTTAATAAGTGTTGTTTCGTCGTATTTCTCCTTATAGTCTTCCAAAGTGCCGAATTCTTCAGGTATGTCAAACGAAGGCATTATGGGATTGGAGTTTAGCTCAAAAGCTTCCACTTTCTCAGCAATTTCCATGGTATTAGCAAGTGCATCCGGTACATCGGCAAAGAGCTCATTCATCTCTTCGCTTGTTTTAAACCACTCCTGCTTGGTGTAACGCATGCGTGTACTATCATCGTAATCACGCCCTGTATTTAGGCACACAAGTACATCGTGCGCTTCAGCGTCTTCGGGATTAACAAAATGGGAATCATTCGTGGCAATCACTTTAACACCAAGTTCTGCTCCCAATCTACGAATCACTTTATTCACTCTCACCTGATTTTCCCAAACATCGCTTTTTAAGCGTGGGTCATTGTTGGGGTGACGCATAATCTCAAGGTAATAATCCTTATCAAAAACATCCTTAAACCAAAGGATCGTTTCTCTTGCCTTATCAATATTACCGCCCATGATGTGCTGCGCGACTTCACCACCCAGGCAAGCACTACTTACAATTAGTCCTTCGCTATATTCTTCAAGTAAATCCTTGTCGATACGTGGTTTGTAATACATACCGTCAATGTGGGCAATAGAAGTTAACTTTAAAAGATTCTGATACCCTTTATAGTTCTTAGCCAGTAAAATAATGTGATGACCTGACCCATCTCCTTTATTTTCTTTTATTAAATGTCCACGTCTTGCCATATAGGCTTCAACACCAATAATTGGTTTGATGCCTGCTCTGCCACAGGCTACGTGAAACTCTTTTACACCAAACATACTGCCATGATCGGTAATTGCAACAGCCGGCATACCATCTTCCTTAGCTTTTGCTGCAATATCAGCTGTTTTGGCAGCTCCGTCGAGTATGGAATACTGAGAATGAACATGCAAATGAACAAAAGCCTGTGGAATGATATTCTTTGCAGCCTCCTGTCTCTTGCGCTCTTCTTCTTCAATGGAAATTTCGTCGAAAGCAGTATTAACCTTAAAAGATTCGTATTCGATACCTACCAACTCAATAGCGTCGGGATTGTTGAGTTTAAAGGCTTGAATCTGCTCCAAAGACATTTTCAGAAGTTCAGATCTTAGTCCGTCGACCCGAATCAACTCCAGAAAACAACGTGAAGTAGCCTCCACATCGGCGGCCGCATTATGAGCTTCAGCAAAAGGAACACCAAACAGCTTCATATGAAGTTCGGTAAGAGTAGGATTTTTAAGCTGGCCTTTGCGTTTCAAATCACAATATTCCTTACTGCCGGTCATGGTATCAAGAGCAGGTGTTGTAATAAGCTCCTGTTCGTCCATCTCACAACGCAGCAGTTCACAGCCTGCTATATTTATATCGAAGGAAACATTGTGCCCAACAACATACTTCGATTTCCGGACATCCTCCATAAAGTCAAGCAGGGCTTCTTTGAGCGGAATTCCTTTTTCCTGAGCTATTTCAGTTGAAATACCATGCACCGCCACTACATCTTCTGGAATAGTAAAGCCTTCAGGTATGATAACATGATTTTTAGCAAAGAGAAATTTCCCCTCCATATCATGACATTGCCAAGCCAGCTGCACCATGCGCGGCCAGTTGTCAAAATCACTTAACGGTGCTTTCCATTTTTTGGGTAAGCCTGTAGTTTCTGTATCAAATATTAAAAACATCTCAGTATCAGAATTATTATAGTTATGCCTTTAAAATGAGTGGCGATTTGTGAAGATTTAAGGAATTCATCCAAACAAAATTAGTAAATATAGACATACTATTCTTTCTAAATTACCAACATCTGTATAATATGGTAAAGGGCTTGTATGCTACATTCTTATATACATGAGTATTAGACTATGAAATAATCTTTTTAAGCGTTATTTTAATCAAAAATAAAATAGTATCTTTGTCGCGCTTATAAATCGTGGTATGCATACCACAACTTATTCATTTATTAAAATAAAGTTATGCCAGTAAAAATCAGACTAGCTAGACACGGTCGTAAAAGAAACGCATTCTACCACATTGTGGTAGCAGATAGCAGATCACCACGTGATGGTAAATACATTGAGCGTATTGGATCTTACAATCCAAACACCAATCCTGCTACAATTAACTTGGATTTTGACAAAGCTGTTAACTGGCTTGGAAACGGTGCTCAGCCTACTGACACTGCAAGAGCAATTTTATCTTACGAAGGTGTAATGATGAAAAGACACTTGCTTGCCGGTGTGAAAAAAGGAGCTTTTGATGAAGCTGCTGCTGAAGTAAAATTCGAAGCTTGGAAAAAAGAGAAAGAAGCAAAAATCAACGCTAAGAAAGAAGGTCTTTCGAAAAATGCTGATGATGCATCGAAAGCTCGTTTAGAAGCTGAAGCTAAAATTAGCGCAAACAGAGCAGAAGCTATCGCTAAGAGAGCTGCTGATGCTGAAGCTGCTGCCAAAGCTGAAGAAGCTGGAGCAACTAGCGAAGAGGCTGCAACTGAAGAAGGTTCGGAAGAAACTGAAGCTTAATATTGAATGCATGCTTAAAATAGAAGATTGCTATCTTGCCGGAACATTTACTAAAACTCATGGAGTTAAAGGCGAATTAGTTGCCAAGAAAAACAGCAACCTTCTTGAAAAAAATAAATTGGAATCAGTTTTTGTCGATATCGACGGAGGACTGGTTCCTTTTTTTATTCCTAAAAACGGAATTACTCCCCGAAATCACTCTACAGTTCGTATTGTTATAGAAGATCTGGATTCGGAAGCAAAGGCTCAGCGATTTATTGGCTGTGATATTTACATTCCCATGAAGGATGCTCCGGAATTTATTGAAGAAGCGGATGATCTTGATCCGAATTTGCTGATTGGTTTCCTGTACATTGATGAGGAAAAAGGTGAATTGGGAGAAATTGAAGATATTCAGGATTACTCCGGCAACATTGTACTTGTTATTTCGGTTAATAACCAGGAAGTTTTGATTCCTTTTGCCGAAGAAAACTTCATTGAAATAAATGAGGAAAATAAAACCATCACCATGGAAACTCCTGATGGACTTATCGATATGTATCTTAGTGAATAAATCACTTCCTGTTCTGCTGCATTACAAAACTTATTTTCTTGTACCTTACAAAATAAAAAGCTGTTATCTGTATATTATTTAATCAGCAGCTCTCCTTCGAACTCAAGAATTCTAATCTTTAAGATTTCCGGAACTTTTATGCTTTCTCCTAATTTTTGACTGTAGGCTACCATTACCTGTGATGTTTTGGTTTTAATCTCGCCTGTTTTTAAATCGACAATATTCTGGTACATTCCTACACTTTTATTGCCAATCCGGAAAATTTTTGTTTGCACTTCAATTTTATCACTCAGGGTGATGGATGACAAATAATCTATCTCCAAATGAGCTACGATTAATGCAGATTCATTCCAATCAATTACTTCCCCATATACTTGCTGAAAATAATCCATTCGGGCCAAATCGAGGTAGCTTAACTGAACTCCGTTATTCGCATGTCCTATTAAATCGATATCGCCAAAGCGGATTTGTATTTTCTTTTTGTGCTTGAATTCCATTTTGCTAATTTTTATGCGAATGTATATACAAATTGTGAAAAGAATCAATGAGATGCAGATTTTATGATTTTTTTTAAGGTGCACTACTGTTCCTAAGTATACTTAATGCACTGCAAAATTGTATGTTTTAAATTTAGTTACTCAAATATTTAAAGCTTTAAAATATTTTTTAGTGCAACTTTTCGCCGACTTGTTCGTCCTTTATTAGAACATGATTTTTTATCTAAAACTAATTTATATGAACACAAAACGTATTACTTCCCTGCTGGCCGTTTTTGCTCTTGTTTTGAGTGGTAGTTTGGCCTTTGCCCAAAAAACAGAAACCCGGAATGTTGGATCATTCGAATCAGTTAGTCTTGCCATTCATGCCAAGGTATTTATCACTCAGGAAAATTCTACTTCAGTAAAAATGAAAGGCGATGCTGATGATTTAGAAGAAATTATTACTGAAGTTGAAAATGGAACTCTGAAAATTAAGCGCAAAAAAAATAAAAGCTGGGGCTGGAACAATTCATTCAAAAATATTGAAGTGTATATTTCTTCCTCGCAAATAAAAAATTTAAGCATTTCCGGATCGGGTAATATTGTCGCCAAAAGCCCAATAGAAACTACCAATGCAAAATATGCAATCAGCGGCAGCGGCAATATTTTTATTGAAGATTTATCTGCCGAAAATGTTGAATGTCATATTTCCGGATCGGGAGATATTAATCTAAAAGGTGATGGGTTACAAGAACTTGAAATTCACATTAGTGGTTCGGGTGATGTTGATGCAGGCTATTTGAAATCTGAAAATGTTGATGTGCATGTATCAGGATCGGGAGATTGTAAGGTATATGCCACAAAAAAACTGACGGCAAGAGTAGCTGGCAGCGGTGACATTTACTACCGCGGAAAACCGGATTACGTGGATTCAAAATCTGCAGGTTCGGGTCACATAAAGTCAATTGGAATGTAAAAAATAATCCGTAGGGAAACAGAACACTGTATCCCTACGGTCTTATAATTTGAATCTCGCCTCCCAATCCAATTTTAATGATACTGGAAGCTTTGCATTTTTCCATATCCTCTTGCCGGTATTCCACAATATAATCTACCGCTTCTTTTATTTCATCACCAATCTCGTAAAAGTTGGCAGGTGAAACGTCTCCACTTCTATTTGCTGAAGTAGAAACAATGGGTTTCTTAAATCGTTGAATCAAATTTTGCGTAAACTCTTCATTGGTAATTCGAATACCAATGGTTCCATCTGAATTAATCAGATTTGGCGCCAGATTTTTAGCCCCGGGATAAATCAGAGTCATCGGCTGATCATTCGTATCAATTAAATCCCAGGCAATTTCCGGAACCTCATCAACATATGAATTCAGGCGATTAGGATTCTCCATTAAAACCAGCATGGCTTTGGAATCTTCCCTATTCTTAATTTCATAAACTCTTTTTACCGCTTCAGGATTTGTTGCATCGCAGCCTATTCCCCAGATAGTATCGGTAGGATATAGAATAACTCCACCAGCGTGAAGTACTTCCAAAGCTTTTTTAATGTCGTTGTGCATTTCTAATTTGTTAGTATTCTTTCAAATCATTAGAAACAAATGAGTAATCAATTTTCATTGATTACTCATTATTACTTTAATTATTACCCAAACTATACCGCTACATTGTATTCACGCAATGCATCGTTCAGCGAAGTCTTTAAATCTGTTGATGGTTTTCTTTTTCCGATGATTAAAGCACAAGGAACCTGATAATCCCCTGCAGGAAACTTCTTGGTTCTTGTTCCTGGAATCACTACCGAACGAGCCGGGATGAATCCGCTGTACTCAACTGGTTCTTCGCCTGTTACATCTATAATTCTTGTTGATCCGGTAAGCACTACATTAGCTCCCAAAACAACTTCTTTTTCTAAATGGACTCCTTCAACAACAATGCAGCGGGAGCCAATAAAACAATTGTCTTCGATGATTACCGGAGCGGCTTGAATCGGCTCTAAAACACCGCCAATACCAACACCGCCGCTAAGGTGAACATGTTTTCCAATCTGAGCACAAGATCCTACTGTTGCCCATGTGTCGACCATGGTTCCTTCGCCCACATATGCACCAATATTCACGTATGATGGCATCATTACCACATCTCTGGCGATAAAGGCTCCGTATCGTGCCACTGCATGAGGTACAACCCTAACTCCCAATTCAGCATAGTTGGTTTTCAATGCCATTTTATCATGGAATTCAAATGGACCGACTTCAATAGTTTCCATTTTACGAATCGGAAAATAAAGAATTACGGCTTTTTTCACCCATTCATTTACTTGCCATCCATCTGCCAGTGGTTCTGCAGTGCGAAGAACTCCTTTGTCCAACAATTCAATTACTTCTTCTATGTTTTTTTGTACTGCAGGAGTACTCAAAAGTGACCGGTCATCCCATGCAGCTTCAATGCTTTCTCTCAATTTCTGGTACATAATCAGTTGTATCTTATCTATTTTGGTTAATGTAGGTAACAAAACTAGTCAAAAAGAACAAAAGTAGAAAGGTCTGCAAGTGTCTAAAAAGTCGAAAAGTAAAACAGTCTAACCAATTGTAAAATTGACTGTTCCAAAAATGAATCAAAATAAGATCTAAATTTACGCAGGTACCTGAAAAACAGCCAATATTCCTGTTGATACAATTCTTAACTTATTATTATTAATTAATAATTGCATTTACTATTTTTGAGACTACAAAAACAATTGTCAAAATGCATAAATCTACTTTCCTTTCTCAACTGTCAATACACCAAAGCTGGACTACTTTTCTATCAGAAGAAATTATTTGCTTGATTAAGGACATCGAAAAATCAATTCACATTGAAAAATCCACTCCAAAGTCAAATCTAACGCTGCGATTTTTAGAAATGGATTTGAATAAAATACCGGTTGTAATTTTAGGACAGGATCCTTATCCTCAAGCAGGAGTTGCTACCGGAAGAGCTTTTGAAGTGAATGGATTAAACTCGTGGCATGATAAATTTCGTAATGTATCGTTAAAAAATATTCTGCGCTGCATTTACAAGGCTGCAACAAATGAGGAACGTAAATATTCCGAAATTAAGAGTCTGCTTAACGAAGGTGACCAATTGGTGATGGATAGTGATTTTAAGATACTCCCCCCCAATCAACTGTTTAAATATTGGTCGGAACACGAAAATGTACTCTTGCTAAATACTGCCTTTACCTGCGAAATAGGCAAACCAAATTCGCACACCAAACTTTGGGCTCCGTTTACTCAAAAATTACTGCAATTTATTGCCGCAGCAAATCCTGAGATGGTTTGGTTCTTATGGGGTAACAACGCTCACCAAGTGGTAAAAAACATTGAAATTTCCAACAAAATAGAGACCACTCATCCAATGATGTGTTATCAACGTGAAAATGATATTCTTTATGGTCATATAAATCCGTTTCAAAAAACCAGCCAACTCGTCAACTGGACAGGCAGATAGATCGTTATCACAATATTAATTTGGGTTAAAGTCTGTTAAAAAATGTAACAATTACAGTATTCATTAAGATTGAAACCTATCTTTAGCGTTAAATAAAAAAACCGACCCAATTGAAAACAAGTTTACTGACCTTATTTCTCACATTATTTTTTGCCTTTGGAGTCTTTGCTCAGGAAGAAATGAATGATGATAGTTTTATTGTATCCGGAAAGGTAATAAATACTGAAAATCTGGAAGGAGTTTCCTTTGCTAACGTAAATCTTCAAGGAACCAATTGGGGAATTGTATGTGACAGCGCCGGTTTTTTCCGCTTACGAATTCATCCCGATCAAAATTTAAGAATATCTGCTCTCGGATTTAAAGAACAATCTGTGAGTATTACACCTCCGCAAGCTGAAGAAGAGGAAGTTTTTCAAGAAATATTCATGGAACAGGGAAGTATTCTGCTTAACGAAGTAAGCATTTATTCATTGGGAACCTGGAACCAGTTTAAAGAAAATTTTATTAAGACCGATGCCCCCGAAGAAGAAAATATAGCTGCATCCTTTGATTTTGGAAACTTGAAACTTGCACAGGCGGAAGCCAATGCATTGAGCAGAAAGGGTCTTGGATTCAATCTACTCGATGGAATTAGTGCAATAAAATCTATTGGACAGAAAAGAAGAGCTCGAAAAGGAATTGTAGAAATGACTGATTGGCAACTTCGGATTCTTCAGCAAAAATACAACAAAGAGGTAATTGCTGAATTAACTCACGAATCCGGTTTTAGATTAGATCAGTTAATGCAGTATATTAATTCGAAGCAGAATTTCACATATCAAACCAGTGAAATGTATATAGGAGTAAGAATTCAACAACTTTACACAGATTTTTTACAGGAAAAACCACAGTTTGAGAACGATCTGAGCTTTACTGATTCTTTAGGTACCATAAGAAACCATCTGCGCCCTTAAACAATGAATTAAACTCTTCTCATGAAATTAAAAAGGGTATTGTACATTTCATTAATTCTAGTTCTTAGCTCCCGTTACTGCTCTTTTTCGGAAAACTCTAAAAGAGATTCCATTATCAGTATTTCCGGACAAATTCTCCATTCGGAAAGTTTAACTCCGATTCCATTGGCAACGGTTAGTATAAAAAGAACACGCAAAGGAATTATTTGCGATAGTCTTGGCGTTTTTCATCTGCAAATTCAGCAGTACGATACACTTCGAATTAGTGCTTTAGGGTACAAAGCAATTGATTGGGCGGTTCCATTCATTTTTAATGCCGATTTTCCTCCATTTTTTCAAATTAAATTGGAAGACATTTCCTACTTATTAGATGAAGTGGATATTTATGCATTGGGAACCTGGGATGAGTTTAAGGAAGATTTCATCAAAACCAAACTGGAAGAAAAGGATCCAATTAATAAAAGCATTATGAAACAATTGGCTCCCTACAATACGAAAAAACCAAACATTGTGCCTGCTCAATACCGCCCTAAAAGAGATGGTAAAATGGGCGTTTTAGGTGCAATTTTTGCGCCCACAGATTTTTTGTACAGCAAATTGAGCAAATCAGAAAAATCAAAAAAGCAATTATCCAAAATAATAAGAAACGAGGGCAAGACAAAAAAGATCAGTTCGAAATACAATGCTAAGATAGTGGCCGATGCAACAGGTTTAGAGGGGGAAGAATTACTGAAATTTATGGAATATGCAGGTTCGGAAATTAAAGTAACTCCAAATTCTTCAGAGTACTACGTGATGAAACAAATCCTGTTTTTATTTAAAAGATATCAGGAAGAAACTACAAAAGAGGAGTAAATAACCGGGCCATTGATTCTTTCACTCTTTGACCTTTGGATCGATTCTGCCATTCCTGTAAATGCAATTCTTCGCTGTCTTCCAAATCAGCTAAAAAACGTGTTCTGAGTTCCAAAGTTATGTCCTCATCGTAAATCAAGGCATTTACTTCAAAATTTTGTTCAAAGCTCCTTACATCCATATTTGCTGTTCCTACCGTTGCCATAATTCCATCCACCATCATTATTTTGCTGTGATTAAATCCTCCTTTGTAAAAATAGATTCGCACACCTGCTTCCAATAATTCTTCAATATAGGAAAGTGTTCCCCAATAGGTCATGAATGAATCTGATTTTTTGGGAAGTAAAACACGCACATCAACCCCACTCATGGCCGATGTTTTAAGTGCCATTAAAATACTGCTGTTAGGCATAAAATATGGCGATGAAATGTACACATTTCTTCTTGCCGAAGTAATGGCCGAGAAATACGCCTGCATGATACTTGCCCAGTCAGAATCAGCTCCGGACGCGGTAATTTGTAACAAACACTTTTGCTTCACTTTCTTGTAAGGAAGATATTTTTCGTCGAGCAAAACTTCCTGCCGAACAAAATACCAATCGATTAAAAATACAATTTGCAAACTGCTGGCTGCCTCGCCCGTAATTTTTAAGTGAGTATCGCGCCATGAGCCAATTTCAGGCAGACCATGAAGATAACGATCAGCAAAATTCAATCCTCCTACAAAGGCGGCTTTGCCATCAATCACAATAATTTTTCGGTGGTTTCGGTAATTCACCCGACTGGTTAAAATAGGGAAACGAACAGGCAGAAAAGCGTGTATCTTCACACCTGCATCTTGTAATAATTTCACATATTCCTTACTTAATTTCCAACTTCCAACATCATCGTAAATCACACGAACCTCAACCCCTTCTCTTGCTTTTTGCATCAATATTTCGAGTAATTCCGATGCCAACTCTCCATCTTCGATAATATAATACTCCAAATGAATGTGATCTTTTGCTTTCCGTAGAGCTTTGAAAATAGATGGAAATGTTTCCTCACCATCGTTCAGAATTTTTACCCTGTTGTAACCGGTAAGCAATGCCTTTGAGTTGTTCAAAAGCAAGGTCATCAAATTCTTTTTTTCATGAATCCGCTCATCCTTCAACCAACGGCTTTTATCCAAATGAAGTTTTTGATCCTGACTCATTACCTGCAGCCACTTCATATCGCCCAACTCTTTCATGTTGAACATTTTTCGCTTCCGAAAACTTTGTCCAAAAACCAAATAGGAAATCAAACCAAAAACTGGCAAAGAAACTAAAACGAGAATCCAGGAAATGGTTTTTAGAGGACTTCTGTTTTCAAGAATTACAATAATTACCGTAGAGATAATGGTGATGACATATAAAACAGCCAACACTTCGAAAAAATGCATCCAGAATTCAGACCAATTAATTGTTAACAGCATATATCCGACTACTTCAGAAGATTTGTATCTTTGTTAATTTAATAGTTTTGAGATATTAGATGTGAGAAATAAGACAGTGATTTACTATTTTAAGTAATCAATTACTAATTTTCAATTCCTCTACATTTAAATGATTCTATTTTGAACCAATATTCTTACGTCAGATGACTCCATCAAACACAATACAATCTACAATAAATTACATAAAAAAAGAACTCGCGGAGTTATATCATGCCCGAGAAACAGAAAGTATGGCATACATTCTTCTAGAGTACGTTCTAAACAATTCAAAATCTCAAATTCAGTTGAATAGATCGGAAAATATTAGCGATGATGATTTTAAACAAATTGCTGCCTATACACACGAACTTAAAACCAATAAACCAATTCAGTATATTTTAGGTGAAACTGAATTTTACGATCTTACTTTTAAAGTAAATAAGCACACCCTAATTCCCAGACCAGAAACTGAGGAGCTGGTTCATGCAATTATCAATGAAAACAGGCAAGAAGGCTTACACATTTTAGATATTGGAACCGGCAGTGGCTGCATTCCCATTTCACTGGCAAAAAATTTAAAAAATGCTCACGTTTCATCTGCTGATATTTCGGCAGAGGCAATTGAGAAGGCCAAAGAAAATGCCAAACTCAACCAGGTTGATGTTCATTTTTTTCATCGCGACATTCTAAACTGGAAGAATGTTGATTGGGACAATTTTGATATCATCGTGAGCAATCCTCCCTACGTTACCGAAGCAGAAAAAAGTAAAATGGAGAAAAATGTTCTGGATTATGAGCCTCATACAGCACTATTTGTAACAGATCACGATCCTTTAATTTTTTACAGAACCATCTCTGAAATGGCTCTTCTGCATTTAAAAAAAGGCGGGAAACTTTATTTTGAAATCAACGAAAGTTTGGGAAACGAAATGGTGGAACTTTTGGAACAAAAAGGATTCAACAGCATACGTCTAAGATCAGACATCAACGGAAAAAACAGAATGATATCAGCTATAAAACCGCAATGATGGATTACAAAAGGAAGAAAAGGGAAGTCAGTGCCGAATCTGCTTTATCAAAAGTCATGTTTATTTGCAGCAGACAAGAAAAATGCTGCTTTGATATTCGTAAAAAGCTTTGCGAATGGGAAATTTCATCTGCCGATCAGGATCAGATTATTCAAACATTAATTGACGAGAAATTCCTTAATGATGAACGTTACACCAATTTTTACGTTCGCGATAAATTCCGTTTTAACCGATGGGGACGAATCAAGATCACTCATCATCTGAAACAAAAACAAATTCCGGAATACATTATCTCTGATGCAATAGATCAATTGGATGAAAGAGAATACACTCAAAATCTTCAAGACATATTATCCGGTAAAATAAAATCCATCCGGGAAGAAGATCCCTATCAACTAAAAGCCAAATTATTCCGATTTGCACAAGGAAGAGGTTTTGAATCTCAGCTTTCTCTTCAGATAATTGATAAATTAATTTCGAAAAAGGACTAAATTTTAAATTAACTTTGGCATCCTTATTGTTTACAATTATTATCTTTAAACCACAAAAATTCAAAATCATAAAAATGATTAAATCTTTACGCACCTTATTGCACTTTTCCATTATTCTTACATTTATAGTGAGCTGTTCGCCAAATACGACAGCAGCTAAACGCAGACCTCCGGAATGGGTAAAAGAGCGTCCAATTTCATCAGAATATTATATCGGCATAGCTGTGGTTAAAAAAAATGCCAATGAAACAAGCTATATGCAATTGGCCAGAAATCAGGCTTTACAGGATTTATGTTCCGAAATTTCCATCTCTATTTCCTCCAATTCTGTTCTGCATCAATTCGAAAACAACACGAGTTTTAAAGAAGAGTTTGAAGCAGATATCAAAACATCTCTTGTTCAGGATTTGGAAGGATACGAAATGGTTGCTTCCTGGGATAATAAAAAAGAAGGAGAATATTGGGTTTACTATCAATTGTCAAAAAATCAGTATGCTCTGCTAAAAAGAGTGAAACTGAACAAAGCAAAAAAGCTGTCGCAAAGCTATTTTGAAGAAGGAAAACAATACGAGAACCAACTCGACCTTTTTCAAGCATTAAATTACTATGCCAAATCTCTGGATGCAATAAAAAATCATCTGGATGAAGATCTTAGCGTAATGACATTGGATGGAACTATCAATTTAGGAACAGATATTTACAATTCCATCCAAAACATTTTTACCAGAACACAACTCACTCCGGCAAAAAAGGCCATTCAACTCGAAATATCAACTTCACAAAAGGAACCAATTCTGGTAAAAGCTGTTTGGCTGGCCGATGAAGGTGAAAAATTGATTTCTCAATTGCCCCTGAAACTTAAATTCACAAAAGGAGAAGGCATTTTGAATGGAAACGTATCGACAGACCAGTTTGGTTATGCATCTTCTGTATTATCAAAAGTTACGTCGCGCCAAAAACTACAGGAAATTACTGTTTCTCTTGATCTTTCATCAATTTTGGATGAAAGCAACGAAAATTACGAATTAAACAAACTCTTCTTCACTGAAGAATCAGCACCAAAAAGTAAAATCATTTTAAATGTAGAGCGACTAAAGGCTTACCTAAATTTTAGCGAAAAAATATTTGGAGAAGATTCTAAACGAGGAATTTTAGAGAACAATTTAAAGAAAGAATTATCTGAAAATTTCTTCTCATTTACAAATAATAAAGATCAGGCCAAAGTTATTCTTGATATCAATACCAATGTAACAAAAGGTGAAATTAAAGAAGGCCGCAACTACAAAGTTTACATCGTATATCTGGATTGTTTTTTCTCGCTTACCGATGTTAAAACAGGCATGGAAATTTTTAACGATGCCATATACGAAGTAAAAGGCATGAAACCCATTAGCTACGATTACGCAGTGAAAGAAGCTTACGAACAAGCTGTTGATGAAATAAACAACACGATTGTTCCTAAACTAAATCAACTTGATTTATAAGAATAGATTTGAGAGATCACATCTCCATTGAAATAAATTAAATAGTAAAATAATTTAAAAGATAGATATTGAGATTTTCAAAAGAGAAGCATTTTTCAACAATAAAAATCATCTCGCTTCTCCCATCTCATTTCTAAAATCTAAAGCAGGAAAATATGAAAACAAGAAAATTACACAAAAGCTTGTTCCTTGGATTAGGAATTTTACTGATTGCAGGAATGAGTTCTTGCGGATCGGCTGAAAAAGCAGTTAGTACTAAAGCACAAGGCGAAGAATTGATTGAAGTTTATTGCACCGGACCAGATTACCAAAGTGATAAAAACAATTTTAGAGCTTCTGCTATTGGCGAAAGTTTAGATCAGATGGTGTCTAAAAAGAAAGCCGGCACCAATGCACGTGCCGAACTGGCGACACTAATTCAGTCTACAATTAAAGGAACTATTGACAACTACGTGAACTCAACTGAATTAAATAATGTTGAACAAGTTGAAGAACGTTTTGAAGGTTTAACCCGCGAGGTGATTAACCAACAATTGAACAACATCAAAGTAATTTGCGAGAAGCAAACTAAAACCGGTGAAAACAAATACAAAACATACATTGCCCTGGAGATGAGCTCAAAAGATTTGGAGGAAGCAATCAACCAAAAATTATCGCAGGATGACAAGTTAAAAGTTGATTACGATTACGAAAAATTCAAAGAAACTTTTAATACCGAGATGCAAAAACTGGAAGCTCAGCAAAGAGGATTCTAAGCAAAAAAAAAACAATATTCTAATATAAGCTGAAAAAATGGCCATTCCTTTCATAAGAAATGGCCATTTTAAAATCAAAAAAATACTATAATCTAAATATTAAAAAGTACACCAACAGCCAGGTTAACATTCTCATAAGCTGTGTTGTATTTAAAATCACCAAAAAACTGAACATCACCACCCGTTCTAGCTCCGATACCTAAATTCAAACCAACTTTTGAATCGGAACCTGAAAAAGTTCCGAACTCGCCAAAATTTACCGACGCATCGATATAAGAATAATTTAAACCTCCTATGGCATATACTTTTAAAGTCTCTTCCTTTACAAAATTATAATGTGCATCCACATCCAACACATATTCAGTAAGATCTATACCAGAGGGAGAACTTGGGAAGAAATAAGTAAATCCTGGAGCAATTGAAAATGATTCATTCAACTCATACAATCCTTTAACTCCAATACCAAATGCCGCAGCCTCACTTCCGTCATCATCAATAGAAAGTTTAGTTCCAAGAACCAAATTTCCGCCCAATTTCATCTGTGCACTTGCTTCAAGGCCTGCAAAAATCATAACGGCAACAGCAATTAGAAATAAAATTTTCTTTTCCATAATTTTAGTTTTAGGTTTAAAATTACTTACTCCGAATATCGAAGACAATATGAAATTTAATTGTTTCACAATAAACAAACAAATTTAAATCAACACCTATTACCTGTATACTAAACCTATATCTACACAAACGAAACAAGCTCATATTCAAACCCATTTCTTTTCCGCGATCATATTCAGACTAACCGGAACACAGCACAGAAGTGCAAAAAAAGTGATCTGAGGTATCTTTGATGTTGATGCCAAAACAATTCTGATTTCCTTTTGCAAAGCTGAATCTTAAAATATTCATCGAAGTGTTATTTCTTTTTTCTGAAAACAACATTACACCTTCTTTTCAAATTGTTCCTTCCTCTTTGTTTATTACCTTTACACTTCAATTAATAATTTACAAAAATGATCACATCAGACCAGCTAAAAAGTTTAGCGGAGCGCACGGAAGCGTTAAGGAGGTATCTTTGACGTTGATGCCAAAATAATTCAGATACAGGAAGAAGAATTGAGAACTCAGGCTCCCGGATTTTGGGACAATGCAAAAGAGGCTGAAATTCAAATGCGAAAAGTAAGAGGGCTTAAATCCTGGGTAGATTCTTACAATGAAGCAAAAGAAGCAATTGACGACCTTCAGATATTATTCGATTTCGCCAAGGAAGATGAAGCATCACCGGAGGAGGTAGACGAGCAATTTGCAGCTGCACAAAGCTTAATTGAAGCTCTTGAGTTAAGAAATATGCTCCGAAAAGAAGAAGATAAACTGGGAGCCATTCTAAAAATAAATTCGGGCGCCGGTGGAACTGAAAGTTGTGATTGGTGCGAAATGCTCTACCGAATGTATTTACGGTACGGCGAAGCTCATGGCTATAAGGTAAGTTCATTGGAATATCAGGAAGGTGACGAAGCCGGAATTAAATCGGCAACTCTCGAATTTGAAGGTGATTTTGCTTACGGATTTTTAAAATCCGAAAATGGCGTGCACCGCTTGGTTCGTCTTTCTCCATTTAATGCAGCCAACAAACGAATGACTACTTTTGCATCGGTCTATGTTTATCCTGCCATTGACGATACCATCGAAATTGAAATCAATCCTGCTGATATCAGTTGGGATACTTTCCGTTCGGGTGGTGCCGGCGGACAAAATGTAAATAAAGTGGAAACAGGTGTTCGGTTACGACATGCTCCAACCGGAATCATCATTGAAAATACCGAAACCCGCTCCCAATTTGGGAACCGCGAAAATGCACTTCGATTGCTGAAATCGCAGCTATACGAATTGGAACTAAGAAAACGTCAGGAGGAAACGGACAAAATTGAAGGTTCGAAAAAGAAAATTGAATGGGGTTCACAAATTCGTTCCTATGTAATGCAACCTTACAAACTGGTTAAGGATGTAAGAACAGGCCACGAAACTTCCAATGTTCAAGCCGTTTTAGATGGCGGTTTGGATGGATTCATCAAAGCATTCCTAATGGAATTCAGCGAGGAAGATAAAAAATAAAAGATATCCTGTAGTAGGGATCTTGCATGCAAGATCCCTACTCTTTTTTATTTTTTGGTTTAAACATCCCTCCTATCAGCACACCAAAAAGTAAACCATAAGGCACCATTGTGTACCAATTGGCCTGAATGGGGCAAGTACCTGAAACACAACCAACATATTTCCAGTAAAGGAATCCACCCAGCAGACCAAGCAGCCCTCCTATAATTTCAAATTTTCTATTTTTAATTAGCTTTTTCACCATCTCAAACATATGTATCTATTTATATAATTTAAACTTAGTAAAGAATATTCCATAATGAAATCATTTATCACTTTTTTATTGGCATTTTTTTTATGCTCACAAGCAAATCTCTTTGCACAGAAAAACAGACTGAACAAAGAGAGAGAAAAGGAAGGCAGATGGGAAGAATATTTCAAGGATGGAAAACTAGCTGGAACTGGGGCATATAAAAATGGAAAAAAAGTAGGGAAGTGGGAAGAATACACGAATAGGAATATTAGCTTTCGGATAATAAGGTATAAAAATGGAAAAAAACAGGGAAAAGAAATTTGGTACAGAAACCAGAAATTCTTTAAAACCCGTTTAAAACTTAAAAAAGTTGGTAAAATAGCAGGTAAAATAAGATTTAAAAATGGAAAGGAAGAGGGGAGATATAGAGCTTACCATTATAATGGAAAATTATCAACCACAGGAGTATATGAAAACGGAGAAAAACAAGGAGAATGGATCTCGTATTGGGCAAACAGAAATTTAAAGAAAAAGTGTACTTATAAAAATGATGTGAGAGAAGGTGAATGGATTTTCTACTTCGAAAATGGAGATTTAGAAGAAAAAGGGAATTATAAAAATGGTGTGAGAGAAGGTGAATGGACTACCTACAATAAAGATGGAAGTGTGGACCAAAAAGCAATCTTTAAAAATGGCCGTACAAAAGATAAATATCCTGTATTGGATTGATTTTATTGCATAAAAAAGGAAACATCAACAAACACTTTTTAAGAAAAAAAATGAAAACATATATCACTTTTTTATTGGCATTTTTTTTATTCTCACAAGCAAATCTCTTTGCTCAGAAAAACAGGCTTAATAAAGAGGGAGAAAAGGAAGGCAGATGGGAAGAATATTTCAAAGATGGAAAGCTAGCTGCCACTGGAGCATATAAAAATGGAAAAAAAAAGGAAAGTGGACAGAATACACGAATTGGGATAGAAGCTTCTGCAAGCTAAAGTATAAAGACGGAAAAAAACAAGGAGAGCAAATTTGGTACAGGAACCGGGAATTGTATAAAACCCGTTTAAAACTTAAAAAAGTCGGTAAAAGAGCAAGTAAAGTAAGATTTGAAAATGGAAGGAAAGAGGGGAAATGGAAAGATTATTTTATAAGCGGAAAGTTATGGGGCAAAGGGAAGTATAAAAACGGAAAAAAAGAAGGACAAGAGAGCTGGTATTGGGAGAATGGAAACACAAATAGAAAGGGAACATATAAGGATGGCAAACAAGAAGGTGAATGGCACTGGTACTCCAAAAACGGAAAGCTAGAGGAAAAGGGGACTTACAAAAATGGTGTGAGAGAAGGAGAATGGACTACCTATAATGAAGATGGAAGTGTGAATCAAAAAGCCATGTTTAAAAATGGTCGTACAAAAGATGAATATCCTATAGAGGTCATTAATACAGATAACACAAACCCCTAAAATGTAAAATGGGAGAGTGTTCACGAAATAGTTTGATGTTTTTTTAGTAGAATGGCCTTCCCTTGCTGCAGAAAAGTGCATCCGGTTTGTCAAACGGACATTTCCAGTACAAGAAAAGCCCGTACTGTTGATCGAAGGGGGTTTTCTACAATTGGAAAATAACATTTGAATGGTCGTACGCTGTTTTTTACCAAATGAAAAGCTCACCGGATGAGTGGAACGGCATTTTACTGCACCCGAAAAGCCTTCTTTTTAGTCGAACGGCATTTCCCGGATTCTGGAAGTACGAACCGATCAGACGAGTATAATTTTTCAGACTACGAAAAGGGGGTTTGTGTGCCCTTACAAATAATCTGACAACAGGAAGTAAGCCGGTTTCAAATTTTCAGTCATCTAAAGCCAGGGATTGCAATAAATAGGTGAATATCTTCAAATCTGTCTTTCCATTATCTGTAAAGCCGTATATTTGTATCACTTATTAAATAGTAAATCAGAAATAAAAATGTTGAAAATCTATCACAATCCGCGTTGTTCCAAAAGTAGAGCAGGTTTAAAATATTTACAAGACAAAGGCTTGGAACCTGAAATTCGTTTGTATCTAAAAGATGAGTTTACCGAAGCCGAACTTGCTGATGTATTGATGAGAATGGCTAAACAACCTTGGGAAATTATCCGCACTCACGAAAAATTATACAAAACCGATTTTAAAGGGAAAAATTTTAATGCCGATGAGTGGATCAAAATCTTAATTGAATATCCAAACCTGATTCAACGCCCTATTGTTGTAAAAGACCACAAAGCAATATTCGCTGTGCCTGCTGAAAATGTAGAAGAGATTTTGTAGTTGCTTTCTTATGATTTCTGATTCATTAGTCAAATTTAGATCATGAAATACCGGATAGAGTCCGACACAATGGGAGAAGTTAAAGTTCCTGCCGACAAATACTGGGGAGCGCAAACGCAGCGTTCTCTTGAGAATTTTCAGATAGGCCCCATAGCTTCTATGCCTATTGAGCTGATCAGAGCCTATGCTTATCTGAAAAAAGCGGCAGCCTTTACAAATCACCAGTTGGGAGTGTTAAATGCTGATAAGAAGGAAATTATTTCAAGAGTATGTGATGAAATCTGCAGGGGCGAACTCGATGAACATTTTCCTTTGGTTATTTGGCAAACCGGATCCGGCACACAAACCAACATGAATGTGAACGAAGTAATTTCCAATAGGGCTCAGGTACTTATGGACTTACAAATAGGAACAGAAAGTGCATTCGTTCACCCCAATGATGATGTCAACAAATCACAATCATCCAATGATACATTTCCAACGGCAATGAATATTGCCGGTCTTAAAAAACTTCAGGAGCACACCATTCCTTCCATTGAAAATCTTAGAAATGCTTTGGCCCGCCATTCCCATGCAATGAAAGATGTTGTGAAAATAGGAAGAACTCACTTAATGGATGCAACGCCATTAAGTCTTGGACAAGAGTTTTCCGGATATGTTTCACAATTAGATCATGCAGCAAAGGCAATCCGAAACAGTCTGGAGCATTTAAGCGAAATTGCTCTTGGAGGTTCTGCGGTGGGCACAGGCATCAATACCCCGCACATGTATGCTGAAGTAGTGGCTGATTATATTTCTGAATTTACCAATTTACCTTTTACATCAGCAAAAAATAAATTTGAGGCCATAGCCTCTCACGATGCAATTGTTGAATCGCATGGTGCATTAAAACAAGCTGCTGTTTCGCTGCTGAAAATTGCCAACGATATTCGCTTGATGGCATCAGGACCGCGTTCGGGAATTGGTGAACTCATTCTCCCTGCCAACGAACCCGGATCTTCAATCATGCCGGGAAAAGTAAATCCCACACAGGTGGAAGCACTAAGCATGGTTTGTGCACAGGTAATGGGTAACGATACAACAATTACCATTGCTGGATCAAGCGGTCATTTCGAGCTAAATGTTTTTAAACCGGTAATCATTTACAACTTTTTACAATCGGCTCAATTGCTGGGCGATGCCTGTAATTCCTTTGCCAAAAACTGCGTGGAAGGAATTCTCCCCAACAAGGAACGAATCAGACAACATTTAGACAATTCGCTAATGTTGGTAACCGCTCTAAACACTCATATAGGATATAAAAAATCAGCCGAAATTGCTAAAAAAGCCTATTCTGAAAACAAAAGTCTGCGCCAGGCTGCTCTTGAACTTGGCTATGTAAGCAATGAGGAATTTGACAAGTGGGTGGATCCAAACAAAATGATTCACCCTGATAAAGAATAATTAACAAAAGAAATTTTTCACCCCATGCTAATTTCAACAATCACTAATAAGATGAAGTTTTTAGGAAAAATATATTTGATCGTAGTATCCCTGATATCCAGTGCCTGCGATCCTTTTCAAACCGAAATCGGAACCGAAGTATCCTTATACGAAAGCTTGGAAAAACAAGAATTCGCCTTTCCGGATACCTTAAAAGTAATGACCTGGAACATTAAATTTGGTGGTGGAAGAATCGATTTCTTTTTCGATTGTCATGGCGACCGGGTCATCATGGAAAAGTCAGAAGTGCTGGATAACATGAACGTGCTTTCTGAAAAAATCCGTGAAGTAAACCCCGATATCCTGTTTATTCAGGAAGCCGATGTGAATGCAAAACGAAGTGCTTTTGTTGATCAGGTTCAATATCTGCTTGACAATACCGATTTTAATTATGCCGCTTACGCCTCACAATGGAAAGCCAAGTACATCCCCAGCGACGGCATCGGAAAAATGGATTCGGGCAATGCCATTTTATCCAAATGGAAATTTACCAACGCAAAACGAACTCCTCTGCCTCTTATTCAATCACAAAATTTCATTGTTCGTTATTTTTATCTCAAACGAAATATTCTGGAAATAAATCTGGAACACAAGGGTGAAGAAATTAAACTTTTAACAACTCATCTGTCGGCCTATGCTAAAGATGACACCAAGAAAATACAATTGAAAGTTTTGAAGACTTACGTCGATTCTATTAACCTGAAAGGACAAACATTCATTTTAGGCGGCGATTTTAACTCTCTTCCTCCGTTTAGTAAGCAAACCAGCAATTTCGACGATTCTGCATGCACCGACGGCGATTTTGAAGCGGATAATTACAGCTCCGAAACAGAATGGATGATGCCTTTTTACGAAAGTTATAAAGCGGCAATTCCTTTGGAAGAATTTAAACAGAACAATTCGAAACATTTTTCGCACACGACAGATAAAAACGGGTACTGGAACCGAAAGGTAGATTACTTGTTTACCAATGGTCACTTTGTTCAAAATAGCGGAAATACACATCAACAATGGATGCAAGTATCTGATCATGCCCCTATTGTTGTGAATTATAAATTATGAGTCAGAAATTATTAATGGGTAAGTCATAAGATCTTAACTCATTATTTACTTCCAGCTTTTTCCATTTTTACTTGACCGGAAATCCTATTTTATTAATAATTCCTAATTCGAACGTGTTTTAAAAGTATGATTAAGAACATTTTTAAAACCTTCCTTAAATGATAAAAAGGCCTTATTTTTAGGCTCTAATTTTTAAACAGTTACAGTTATGGCAGATAATAAACTTTTTAGTGACTTTGCTCCTCAATCTACACAAGAGTGGATTGACAAAATCACTAAAGATCTTAAAGGTGCTGACTTTGATAGAAAGTTGGTTTGGAGAACTAATGAAGGATTCAATGTGCAGCCTTTCTACAGACTGGAGAACATGGAAGACAAAGCCTTCATGAATACCTATCCTGGAGATTTTCCTTATGTTCGTGGTAATAAAAAAGACAATAACGACTGGTTGGTTCGTCAGGATATTATTGTAGAAGATGTAAAAGCAGCTAACGAAAAAGCTCTTGATGTTCTGAACAAAGGTATCGACTCAATTGGATTCGTATTGAATTGGAAAGACCTAAGCAAAGATGAATTAGCAACTTTGTTGGATGGTATTTTTCTGGATTGTGTTGAAATCAACTTCGAAAAATCTCACGGTTCTGTTGAATTAATTAAAAACCTACAGGCAATTGCAACTGAAAAAGGTATCGCTCTTGATAAATTAAATGGCGGGGTTTCTATCGATATTCTTTCAGGATTCAGTACTGTTGGTAACTTCTGTCAGTCAGAAGAAAGTTCTTTTAATTATTTAAAAGAAGCTATCGAAGCAGCAAAAGCTCTTCCTAACTATAAAGTTGTTGCAGTAGGCGGAAGCCTTTTCAACAACTCAGGATCTTCAATTGTTGAAGAATTAGGTTTCTCTTTAGCTGCTGGTGCTGAATATCTAGGCAAAATGATTGATGCAGGTCTTTCAGTTGATGAGGTAGCTCCAAAAATCCGTTTCAACTTTGCAACCAGCTCTAAATATTTTATGGAGATTGCCAAATTGAGAGCCGGACGTATGGTATGGGCAAACATCGTGAAAGCATTTGGTGCTTCAAACGAAGAAGTTTGCAAAATGAATGTTCATGGTGAAACTTCAGAATGGAACAAAACTGTTTACGATCCTTATGTGAACATGCTGCGTACTCAAACAGAATCAATGTCGGCTGTTTTGGGTGGTCTTGATTCATTTACAGTAAAACCTTTCGATTCTGCATTTGCTGAATCTTCTGTTTTCTCTGAGAGAATTGCCCGCAACCAACAATTATTATTAAAAGAAGAATCGCACCTGGCTAAGATTGCTGATCCGGCTGCAGGTTCATACTATATTGAATCATTAACTGAATCAATTGCTGACGAAGCCTGGAAACTATTCCTGACTGTTGAAGACAAAGGTGGATACCTGGAAGCCTTCAAAGCAGGATTCGTTCAATCTACGATCAAAGCAACTGCACAGAAACGTGATTTCCAAATCGCTACACGCCAGGAGAATTTCTTAGGAACCAACCAATTCCCAAATTTTGGAGAAGTATTGGACGCTCTTCCTGAAGCTGTTCTTGCTCCTGCAGATAAAACTGCAGCGAATGCTGTTTGCGAAACTCTTAAACCATATCGTGGTGCTCAGGCTTTCGAAACTCTTCGTAACAAAACAGATATTTACAGCAAAACAAATGGTCGTCCTAAAGTGATGATGTTCCCTATCGGAAACTTAAACATGCGTAAAGCCCGTGCTCAGTTTGCTTGTAACTTCTTTGCTTGTGCCGGATTTGATGTTGAAGATCACAACGGTTTTAAATCAGTAGAAGAAGGTGTAAAATTCGTAACAGAAAAAGGCGCGAAGATTGTTGTTGTTTGCAGCTCTGATGATGAGTATGCAACTATCGTTCCTGAAGTTTACGAAGCTCTTAAAGGAAAAGCTGTTACCGTTGTTGCAGGTGCTCCGGCATGTGCTGATGAACTAAAAGCTAAGGGTGTTGAGAACTTTATTAACGTGAAGTCGAACGTTCTTGAAACTTTGAAACAATACCAAGCCAAGTTAGGAATTAAATAGATTTGAGATATGAGACGTGAGATCTTAGATCTCACAAAATATTAAAAATCAATATTAGATTACTAAAAATTGATTCAGGATTCTAAATCTAAGGTGTAAATCATCTCATATATAAAATCTTGTATCTAAAATCTAAAAAGAAATGAAGCCAAATTTTAAAGATATAAATATCAAGTCATCTTCAAGATCAACTGCTACTTCTCAGGAGTGGGAAAAAGAAAACGGCATTGAAAAATCGTGGATGACACCAGAACAAATTCCTGTTAAAACAGCTTTTAACAAGGAAGATTTAGAAGGTATGGAGCACCTTAACTATGTTTCAGGTTTACCTCCATTCCTACGTGGACCTTATTCAGCGATGTATCCTTTGCGTCCATGGACAGTTCGTCAGTACGCAGGTTTCTCTACTGCTGAAGAATCAAATGCATTCTACCGTCGTAACCTTGCTGCTGGTCAGAAAGGTCTTTCTGTAGCATTCGATTTAGCTACTCACCGTGGTTATGATTCAGATCATCCACGTGTGATTGGTGATGTGGGTAAAGCAGGGGTTGCTATCGACTCTATTTTGGATATGGAGATCCTTTTCGATCAAATTCCATTGGATCAGATGTCAGTATCTATGACAATGAACGGAGCAGTACTTCCAGTATTGGCTTTTTACATTGTTGCAGGTTTAGAGCAAGGTGCTAAACTGGAAGAACTTTCAGGTACTATCCAAAACGATATCCTAAAAGAATTCATGGTGCGTAACACATACATTTACCCACCAGATTTCTCAATGAAAATTATTGCTGATATTTTCGAATTTACCTCGAATTTCATGCCTAAGTTCAACTCCATTTCTATCTCTGGATACCACATGCAGGAAGCAGGTGCTACCGCTGATATCGAGTTGGCTTATACTCTTGCTGATGGTTTGGAGTACTTGAAAAAAGGTGTTGCTGCAGGTATGGATGTTGATACATTCGCTCCTCGCTTGTCTTTCTTCTGGGCGATCGGAATGAATCACTTCATGGAGATTGCTAAAATGAGAGCTGGTCGTTTACTATGGTCTAAGATTGTAAAACAATTCAATCCTAAGAATCCTAAGTCGATGGCATTGCGTACTCACTCGCAAACTTCAGGTTGGTCGTTAACCGAACAAGATCCATTCAACAATGTTGGACGTACTTGTATCGAAGCAATGGCTGCTGCATTAGGTCACACTCAATCTCTTCATACCAATGCATTGGATGAGGCAATCGCATTGCCAACAGATTTCTCTGCACGTATTGCCCGTAATACTCAGATCTTTATTCAGGATGAAACTACAATCTGTAAAGCTGTTGATCCTTGGGCTGGTTCTTACTACGTTGAGTCATTAACTCAAGAGTTAGTAAATAAGGCTTGGTCTCACATCGAAGAAGTTGAGAAATTAGGTGGAATGGCGAAAGCGATCGAATCCGGTATTCCAAAACTTCGTATCGAAGAAGCTGCTGCACGTACTCAAGCTAAAATTGATGCGAACACTCAAACTATTGTAGGTACCAACAAATATCGTTTGGAGAAAGAAGATCCATTGGATATTTTGGAAGTAGATAACACTGCTGTACGTATTGCTCAAATTGAACGTTTGGCTAAGCTTCGTGCTAACCGTGACGATAAAGCTGTTCAAGCTGCTCTTGAAGCCATCACCGCTTGTGCAAACGGAGGTGAAGGTAACTTATTGGATCTTGCTGTTAAAGCGGCACAATTACGTGCTTCTCTTGGTGAGATTTCAGATGCATGTGAAAAAGTTTGTGGTAGGTATAAAGCTGTAATTAGAACCGTGTCAGGAGTATATTCATCAGAATCAGGACAAGATGCTGATTTCGCTATAGCGAAAGAAAAAGCAAATCAATTTGCAGAAATGACAGGACGCCGTCCTCGTATCATGATTGCAAAAATGGGACAAGATGGTCATGACCGTGGTGGTAAAGTTGTTGCTACCGGTTTTGCAGATATAGGATTCGACGTTGATATGGGACCTTTGTTCCAGACTCCGGAAGAATCTGCGAAGCAAGCTGTAGAAAATGATGTACACATCGTTGGTGTTTCTTCATTAGCTGCTGGTCACAAAACTTTAGTTCCTGCAGTTATCGCGGAATTGAAAAAATTGGGCCGCGAAGATATCATGGTTACTGCAGGTGGTGTTATTCCAGCTCAGGATTACGATTTCTTATACGAAGCTGGTGTGGTTGGTGTATTTGGTCCTGGTACCAAAGTATCAAAATGTGCTATCCAAATGTTGGATATCCTAATTGAGCAATACAAAGACTAGTTCTTTTATTATCATTATATTTAAAGACAGGAATCATATTCCTGTCTTTTTTTGTGCTAAATTTTAGCTTAAATTAAAACTTCAAACTTTATGAAAAGACCAGCCATTCTTCTTTTTCTCTCATTAATAATTTTGAATATTTCTGCACAAAACCAAACCAAAGAAGATTCCCGAATCAAGATGAAGATTCTTTTCGGACAACTGACTTTAGATGCATTTAACATGGATATTTGTTCCCCTTGGTACACTCCGGAGCACGATTCTTATCTGCCGGACACAACGATTCTAAAAGAGCTTCGGGAACAAAATCTAACGGATATTTCAATTCACCTGATTATCGGTTCATGGTGTCACGACAGTCATAGAGAAGTGCCTCGTTTCATCAAAATACTGGAAGAAATAAATTTTCCGTTCGATCAATTAAATATGAATGCTTTAGACTCCGGCAAATCTTCACCGGATTTTGATGCAAAAGCCAATAAGGTTACCAATGTTCCAACGGCTATCATCTACCGAAATAGCAAGGAAATTGGTAGGATTATCGAAAGTCCGAAAAAATCTTTGGAAAAAGATCTTTTACTAATAATCTCAAAAAATTAGTACCTTTATGCTTTAGACTAATCAACTCAATCATGGAACAAGAGCGCACAAATGCAGGACAAACGCTAGGAATAATTGGATTAATACTTGGTATTATAACTTTCATGATAGGATTTATTCCCTGTGTAGGAATTATTGCAATTGTACCTGGAATTATTGCGATCGTCTTAAGTGCAGTCGGACTAAGTCAGGCAAACAAAGATAATGGTGCTCGTGGAATTAATATTGCGGCTTTAATCGTTTCTATTATCGGGGTTTTAGTTGCATCGCTTTGGCTGATATTTGTTGTTGGTATTGCTAACCTAAGCGAAGATCAAATAGAAGGTTTTGTAGAAGACGCAATCGAAGAAGTGATTGACGAGTCTACTCAAAATGCTGACTTACAAGATGCCCTGCAAGAGCTGGAAGAACAACTTGATGAAGTTTGTGTGGATTCAATTCATATTAAAACAGACAGCATCAACATCGAAATAAAAATTGATAATGAGTAATTCTCAATATTCGGCTAAACAGAATTACAAAATAATTAACCTCTCTTTAGCCGGAATTATTCTTTGCATTTTTATTTATTCTGCTCTGTTTTCTCCTAAAGAATGCAATCATCCCATACCTTCTTTTTACACCCAAATTACAAACGAAATAAGTCCGTCTACCGGTCTGTCACGAAGCTTCTCTGCAATTGTGCGAGGTGATCTTCCACTGGCTAAGACATTCAACCCTTACGGCTTACATATTTTTCTTTTTTTTGCCTTTCAGTTTATTTTTAGAGTCTTATCATTTTCTTTGATTAACGATAAATTTCAGTTGATAAAACCTACTATTTTAATGGATATCACACTGTCCCTAATAGGCTTTTATCTGGCCTTCAGACCATTAATCCTTTTCACTTTAAAACTTTTTCAAAAGTCCATCGTAAACTACGGGTGAGTTAATCTTTATTAAACAAATCCTTACACTATGTCAGCACTACTTGTGATTGTATTCCTCGCACTTCTGACCAGTATTATGGTTTTACATATCCACAATGAACTCAATCTTTCCAAAAGGATTAATCGAGCCGGATATTTTGTGCAGGAATTAATGGATCAACATGGCATTAAGCATCTTGATCTGGAAAAGAAATTTGAAACTTCGACTCTTACCACACAGCTTCGTGTACTGGAGTATTATTTGCACTCACTCAATTCATCCTACAAGGATTTTGGAACCAAAAAAACGATCTTTCAAAGGATAATAACTATCGAGCAGACTTTGGCAAATTACGGATACCAAAGCGAATTCAGTGTTATATAATATCAGTAAGCGAAAAACATTTGTCAACTTTTACACCTTTTGGAGTTTGCACCAAACTGCAGCACTCGTTTATTATATCGTGCTGAAAAAATAAGATATAATTATTCTCCACTGCCTCCTTCAGAAAAACCTCCTTCTCATGCAAAGATGCCTTTGGATTTAAATCGTAGCTGGCCAACCATTTTACAGGAACATTAGCCGTTGTAGGAATAAAATCTCCAGCAAATACAATGGTAAAGTTTTCATTTTTAATAATAGAAACCATCAGACCTGGGGTATGACCATTAACCAACCTCACTTCGAAATTAGGAAACAACTCTCCTTCTTTCTCTACAAACTTCAATTTTCCAGCCTCCTTTATTGGAACAATATTTTCCTGAAAATAGGCATCTGCTTCACGAATATTTGGATTTCTGAGATTGTCCCATTGCAATTTACTCACCCAATGTGTGGCATTCGGAAAAACCAGTTCGAAACCATCTCCCTTTTCATTATGCTTTACGGCACCACCACAATGATCGAAATGCAAATGAGTAAAAACCACATCTGTAATATCTGTTGGCTGAAAACCAATATTCGCAAGAGAAGACAATAAATCAGCCTCTCCATTCAAATGATGATGTTTAAAAAATTCAGCACTTTGCTTATCTCCGGTACCATTATCGATTAGTATTTTTCGCTCCCCGTCAACAACAAGCATGCTTCTCATTGCGCAATTGCACAAATTATCTTCATCGCTTGGGTATTTTCGACTCCAAAGAAGTTTTGGAACCACACTGAACATAGCACCTCCATCGCACTTAAAATTGCCTGTTTCTATATTATATATTTCCATTATTTTTAAGTAAATATGTTATCTTTAATCTTGAATCGCACTGTAAATACAGCTTTACAGACCTATTCATTCAATACAGATCAAAAATACAATTTTTAAAAACGAATACCAATGAGAGTACATTTTATAGCAATTGGCGGCAGCGCCATGCACAATCTCGCAATAGCATTGCATTTAAAAGGTTTTACTGTTTCAGGTTCTGATGACGAAATTTTTAACCCCTCAAAATCACGTTTGGAAAAACACAATATACTGCCAAAAGAATGGGGCTGGTTTCCTGAAAAAATAAATACTGATCTCGACGCTATTATTCTTGGAATGCACGCCCGTATTGATAATCCGGAACTTTTAAAAGCTCAGGAATTAGGCTTAAAAATCTTCTCTTATCCTGAATACATTTACGAACAAACAAAAGACAAAACCAGAATTGTAATTGGTGGCAGCCATGGAAAAACAACTACAACATCAATGGTTATGCATGTTCTTAAAGAAAATGATATTGATTTTGATTATATGGTAGGTGCCCAAATTGAAGGTTTCGAAACCATGGTTAAGTTGACCAAAGAAGCTAAAATCGCAATCTTCGAAGGTGATGAATATTTGTCTTCTCCAATTGACCGAAGACCAAAATTTCATCTGTACCATCCGCATATCGCATTAATTACCGGTGTAGCCTGGGATCACATCAATGTTTTTCCAACTTTTGAAAACTATGTTGAGCAGTTCGAGACATTCACAAATCTTATTCAGCCCAATGGGAGTCTAATCTATTTTGAAGAGGACGAGCACATTCAAAAAATTCTCACTAAAAGAAGAGATGATGTAAACTACATTCCATACAATACGCATCCATTCAGACTGGAAAACAACCAAACCATTTTAACTACAGATGATAACGAATTTGCTCTTGAAATATTTGGGGAGCATAATTTACAAAACCTTATGGGTGCTTATCATATCTGTAAAAGTATTGGAATAAAAGACCTTGATTTTTACCAATCGATTCAAAATTTTTCCGGAGCCGCCCGTCGCCTGCAAAAGTTGGCTGAAAGCGATAACTGCAGTGTGTTTCAGGATTTTGCTCATTCTCCTTCTAAATTAAAGGCAACAACCGAAGCTGTAAAAAAGCAATATCAGAATAGAAAATTGATTGCCTGTATGGAACTTCATACTTTCAGCAGCCTGAAGAAAGAATTTCTACCTCATTATAAAAATACAATGAGTATGGCTGATCAGGCTTTTGTGTATTTTGATCCGAAAACAATTGAACACAAAAAACTGGAACCAATAACCAGCAAACAGGTAGAAGAAGCGTTTGGAGGAACTAATCTTAAAGTATATATTAATTCCGATCAACTAATCTCAGATTTACTTTCAATAGATTTTAAGAATACAAATGTTTTATTGATGAGTTCGGGAAACTTTACAGGTGTAAACCTCCCTCATCTTGCCGAAAACATTATAGTAAATACAAAATAAGCTAAAGTGCACTATTTCAAATCTCTTTATGTTGCCGAAAGATAAATTAATACTATTTTTACGGTATGATGAACCCCAAAGTCAGGACTGTTATGCTTTGTAAGCTTAAATATTTTTTTTTAATTCTTCTGATTTTCCCAACAACTGCTGTGTTGGGCGAAACTCAGGTTCAAATTCAGAAGGCCGAAGAGTTATTAAAAAGTACTGAAGGTGGTAAAAGAATTGGTTTACTTAAAGAACTATCGCGTTTATATATTGATATAGATCCTGACAAAAGTATCGACTACGCAAAAGAAGTTGTCATTCTCAACTCTGCAGATCCTGCTGAAAAATCAGCTTCATTATACGATCTGGGAAATTTATATCGTCGGGTTAACAATCTTAGACTGGCGCTCGATTGCCACAAACAGGCTCTGGAAATCCGAAAAACGATTAATGACCTGAAAGGAACTGCCAGTTCGTTGAATAACATAGGAGAAATATATAAAATACTCAATAAATACGACGAAGCCCTGATTCATCTTAACCGGTCGCTTGAAATAAGGGAGAAAAATGGAACTCAAAAAGAAGTTGCTTACACCTTAAATAATATCGGAAGTGTTTTTTGGCTAAAAAAGGATTACGCCAACTCCTTAGAATTTTATCTTAAATCTCTGGAAATAAGATCTGATTTAGGAGACAAATCGGACATCTCATCCTCTCTCAACAATCTCGGGAATGTGTATAAGAATCTTAATAAACCAAACAAAGCACTCGATTATTACACCAAAGCTCTTGAAATTAGAGAAGAAATAGGCGACAAAACCCTTATTGCATTTTCGCTAAATGATATTGGAGGAATATATTGGAGATTAAGCAATTTCAATGAATCTTTGGCCTACTACAACAGATCTCTTGAAATAAGAAAAGAAATAGGAAATAAAATATTTATTGCCGCTACTCTCAAAAATATAGGAACGGTATACAAGGATCTAAATGAACTGGATTTTTCTTTAAAGAACTACAATGAAGCCTTAAAAATTTACGATGAGATTAATGATCAAAAGGAACAGGCAAATGTCTTTTCGTTAATTGGGAATCTATACGAAAGCTATAATAATTTCGATAAGAGTCTGGAATATCATAAAATATCACTTAGTCTTCACCGCAGAATAGGAAATAACAAAGGAATAGCATATTCCTCGAACAGCATTGGAGAAATATTAATGAAATATTACCAAAGCGAGGAAGCCAAAGACTATTTGCTTTCAGCATTTGATCATGCTAATTTGTGCAAAGACAGAAGCCTGCAAAAAATTGCATCGGAGAATTTGTTCGAGTATTTCTCGAACCAAGGAGATTATAAGAAAGCATTGGAATACTTCCGTGAATACTCGAGTACCCAATACGACAGTATTATAGATCAGATTGATAAAGATAAAATATCTGAATTTGAGGCTAATTATCAGATTTCGAAAAATAAAGATGAAATCAAGAGCTTAAAAGCTTACAATCGTCAGCAAACCATCGTAATCTATCTTTTTATAGCCTTAATAATACTTGCAGGAATAATAGGTTATGTCGCAAACAAGAACATCAAAATTAGAAAGGAAGCTACGCAAGCCTTAACAGAAAAGAATGATGAACTGGAAGAAATGAACTCCAGATTAAAAGAGACTGAAGTGACACTTAAAGATTTGAATCTTACTAAGGACAAAATATTCAATATTATTTCTAACGATTTACGAACCCCTTTTATTGATATGAAGCTTATGAGTTCAAAACTTCTTGATAGTTTTGATCAGGCTAAAATTGAAGAACAAAAGCATTTATCGAAAAATATCAGAGACTTGTCTTTCCAAACTTATGATCTTGTTGAAAATATTTTACTGTGGTCAGCCTCTCAGTCCGGAAAAACAAAATTTTCACCTCGCCTTTTTAATGTGAAAGAACTTTTAGATTATAGTTTAACAAAGCTTTCAGAACAACTTGTTGAGAAAAATGTTAAGATTATTTTTAATTTAGACAGTACCTCCAAAGCATACGCAGACACAGCAGCTATCTGCGAAGTATTTAAAAATCTGCTCTCCAATGCAATAAAATTCTCCTATCGTGAAGGGAAAATTACGATTTCGGCCCGGGAAAAGAAATACTGGGTAGAATTGGATATTTCTGATGAAGGAGTTGGAATGAGTAAAACCAATCTTCACAAAATATTCCGTTTGGATAATAATTACCTTGCATTAGGAACTGCCCAGGAAAAAGGTGCTGGAATTGGCTTGTTGCTTTGTAAAGAATACGTTGAGAAAAATGGCGGAAAGATATGGGCAGATAGTGAAGAAGGAAAAGGAAGTAGTTTTTACATTACCATTCCTAAATCAGATAAATTAATGGGCTCCGTTCCTAAAATAGAAGATCAATAAGCGAAGTACAACTCCACCAATACAAACCTGTATTTCTTAAATCCCTATGGTCTAATTTGTAATTTACCGACCGAACTTCAATTAATTAAATGTTGATTTATTTTTTAAGAACGAACAAAATGCAAAACGAGACCTCATGTGAAGCCTCGTTTATTTTGATCAGAATATCTGAACTATATTAGTATTTTTTAGCAACAAAATGGTAGTGACTACCAAATCTTTCGAAAGCTGCCTGATCCAATTCTTCTCTAAAATTAGGATGTGCAACAGAAATAATAGCTTTAGCTCTTTGTTGTAATGTTTTTCCAAACAAATTAACTGCTCCATGCTCAGTTACAAACCATCTCATGTTGTTACGGGTAGTTACAACACCAGATCCCTGAAGTAGAGTTGGAGTGATTTTTGAAACTCCTTTTCCAGTAACAGAAGGCATTGCAATAATTGGCACACCACCTTCTGAAGCAGAAGCACCACGTGTAAAGTCAATCTGTCCGCCAACACCAGAGTAGTGTCTTGTTCCAATTGAATCGGCACAAACCTGACCTGTAATATCAATAGATAATGCAGAATTAATTGCACATACTTTAGGATTTTGCTTGATGATACCAACACCATTAGTATAAGCAACATCCATCATTAAAACTCCGGGATTATCATCAACAAAATCGTAAAGCTCCTTTGTTCCCATTAAGAAACCAGCAACAATCTTACCCTTATCTAATTTCTTGTTCATTCCGTTAACAACACCGCTGTAAACCAAAGGAAGAAGACCGTCAGCAAACATTTCAGTGTGCACACCAAGATTCTTGTGATTGCCTAATTGAGCTAAAACCGCATTTGGAATACCACCAATACCCATCTGAAGACAAGCTCCATCAGGAATTAAACCTGCAACATTTTTACCAATCTGAATATCCATATCACATAATGGTGCATTATGGTGCTCTATTAGCGGAGTATTATCCTCACAAAACACATCAAAATACCTCAAAGGCATCAAGGCATCACCGAATGCACGAGGCACATTAGGATTGATTACCGCAACAACAGTATCTGCTGTTTCAACAGCTGCTTTTGTAGCATCAACAGAGGTACCCAATGATACATATCCATGCTTATCCGGCACACTTACCTGAACCACGGCTACGTTCACTTTCAAAATTCCTTCACGAATCAACTGCTGCGTTTCGCTCAAAAACACAGGAATATAATCGGCATAACCTGCCTGTGTTTGCTTCCGTACGTTGGCACCAACAAACAATGACTCCAAATTAAAGATACCTTCAAATTCTGCGTCTGCATAAGGAGCCGGACCTTCTGTATGGAGGTGCTGTATTGCCACATCGTAAATTTCGCCATTACGACCCCTTTCACACATTGCATTTATAAACTTCTGCGGAGCCAAAGCCACGGAATGTAAATGTACTCTATCCCCAGATTTAATCACCTTCGCTGCTTCCTCAAAAGAAACTATTTTGATCTCTTTGTGCATCTTTTAATCGATTTTATGATGTTTTTTAATAATTCCTAAATCGCCGACTAAAGTAGTATATTTTTTGAGTCCAATTTCTGCTATTCAGCATTAATGCTACAAAACATATCTGCATTATCGGTTCATAACTAAGCTTTTGCGATTCAATTTCCAGAAATAATTGAGAATAAAATCAGTACCACTTAAATGGAATTTAAAAATGTATCTTGGAACAGGTGACAAATTCTTACAGGAGTAGTTAAAACGCAGAATCACATAAAAAATGAAGCCGGAAATAAATTTCCGGCTGCAAAACCCAAACATCTAATAAAACTTAAATAACAAAAACTATCAAACTATTATTTTTGTAACCCTATTATTTCGCAAAGTATGCTACTTTAGCTCTTTATAACTTTCTGCCGAAATAAAAAATAATTGTTGTTTTATATTAGTACTACCAAATGTAGTGTACTTTTCATCATCTATCAAATCAATAATGCTTATAATCCGATAGATAATCTTTATATTTGAGCTTAAATCCAAATTCAATAAACATGATTACAATTACCCAGTTGGAATATATCGTTGCAGTTGATACATACCGTCATTTTGCCACTGCTGCTGATAAGTGCTTTATTACACAGCCTACGCTTAGTATGCAAATTAAAAAATTAGAAGAATTTCTGGATATTAATATATTTGATCGCAGCAAACAGCCAATTATCCCAACGGATGTTGGTAAATCTATAATAGAACAAGCCAGGATAATCTTAGGAGACACAAAAAAAATCAACGACATTATACATGATCATAAAAATACAATTGTAGGAAGTCTTAAAATAGGTATCATTCCAACCCTTGCTCCATTCCTCCTACCCATGTTTATTGGAGACTATATCCGAAATTACCCTGCTCTTAAAGTGGAAGTGGAAGAAATGGTATCTGAAGATATAATAATGAGTTTAAAAAAAGACAAAATAGATGTCGGCATATTTGTGACACCAGCCAAGGAAGATAAAATAAATGAAAAGCCACTATTTTACGAAGAGATGATGATTTATGCACACAAAGATCATGAGCTTCTTAAAAAATCAGTTATTGAGGTAAAAGATATTGCCACTCCGGAAATATGGATGCTTGGTGATGGTCACTGTTTTCGAAATCAGGTCATCAATCTTTGTGAAATGCACGATTTGCAACATCAGGAATTGCCTTTCGAGTTTGAGAGTAATTCTTTAGAAACTTTAATGAAAATTGTGGATAAAGAAGGTGGTTTTACGTTGATTCCCGAATTAGCCACTCAATATTTACCCAAAGACAAGTTAAATCAAGTTAAGAGATTCACAAATCTACACCCTTTACGAGAAGTTAGTTTGGTGTATTCCCGTCATTACTCAAAGAATAAATTACTCGATCTTTTGGCCGTAAGTATCCAAAACATCATCCCTAAAGACCTTTTAAATAGTACAAGAGGAACAATTGTTGAATGGCGCTGATTACTCTTTATTCTAAGAAAGAAGCAGTTAGGAATTTTAGATAAAAAAAGTCTTGTTTTTTTTCAAATAAAGTATTGCCAATTCAAAGAATTATCTCTTTCTTTGCATCGCTAAAGAAAAAAATAGTGATCACGATTGCTCCTTTTAGTTCTTCAGCTTTTAAAAAGAAAAAACACAAAAATGTATTTGCAAAATTAAATTTTTGATTTACCTTTGCATCTCTTTAAAATAAATGGTCCGTTCGTCTAGGGGTTAGGACGCCAGGTTTTCATCCTGGTAACAGGGGTTCGATTCCCCTACGGACTACGAAAAGTTTGTAGCAAGTTATTTTTTAACTTACCTTTGCTACGCAAAAATAAAGATAATGGTCCGTTCGTCTAGGGGTTAGGACGCCAGGTTTTCATCCTGGTAACAGGGGTTCGATTCCCCTACGGACTACCAAGATAAATAAATTTAGATAACTTTAAGAGATGGCAAATCATCAATCTGCAATTAAAAGAATAAGACAGTCTGAAGCAAAACGAGTACACAACAAGTTTTACGCTAAGACTACTAGAAATGCTGTAAGAAAGTTACGTGCTACTACTGATAAAGAAGCTGCTAACGAATTATTACCAACGGTTACTGCAATGTTAGATAAACTTGCAAAAATCAATGTAATTCATAAAAACAAAGCGGCTAACTTAAAATCTAAATTAGCTTTACACGTTAACAAACTGTAGGTAAGAAATTACTACTCTATAATAGAGGGTTCTCACTGAGAACCCTTTTTGTCATGCAATAAATTTTCATTTGATTATTTCGCATATTTTCATAACTTTAATTAAGTTATAACATATCGCGAAATGGACGAATATAAGAAATTAAGCATTAAGGACTGGGCTATTGAAGATCGCCCCAGAGAAAAATTAATGTATAAAGGCGTTAAAAGTTTATCTTCTGCCGAGCTTCTGGCAATTATTATTGGAAGTGGTAACCGAAAGCAATCTGCGGTTGAATTATCCAAATCAATTCTATCTGATTGTGACAATGATCTTAATCTGCTCGCAAAAAAAAACATTCATGATTTAGTGAAAATCCCAGGTATTGGGGAAGCAAAAGCTATAAGTATCATCTCAGCTTTAGAATTAGGCCGAAGACAAAAAGCTTTTCCCTCCAAACAAAAACAAAAAATAACCTGCAGTCAGGATGCTTTTGAACTCATATCTCCCTATGTTGAAGATTTAGGCCATGAGGAGTTTTGGGTCATTTTTCTTAATCAAGCAAATAAAATAGTCGAAATTAAAAACGTTTCATCAGGAGGTATCACCGGAACTGTTTTTGATGTAAGATTAGTATTTAAAGATGCCCTGCTTTTAGGTGCAACCAACTTAATTCTTTGCCACAATCATCCGTCAGGCAATCTTCAACCTTCCAATGCAGACAAGGATGTAACCTCAAAAGCCAGTGAGGCAGGTAAACTAATGAATATTTCGGTATTGGATCATTTAATAATTGCAGACAATCAATTCTTTAGCTTTGCAGATGAAGGACTAATTTAGAATGAATTAGTCTTATCAATTTTTTAAGGAATTCCTTGTTTAATATTTTTGAAATATGGCTATATTTGCGCTCAGCTAAATTTTAAATAAATAATCATGGTGGTCAATACTTTAGGAGAAAAAAACTCTCTTTTTAATCAATTCATAGCTGAAATCAGAGATATAAATATTCAAAAAGATCCTCTTCGCTTTAGAAGAAATCTGGAAAGAGTGGGCGAGATTTTTGCGTACGAAATCAGTAAGGAATTGGATTTCACTGAAAGCTCAATACAAACTCCTCTTGGAGAATCACTTACAAGCCTTCCATCCTGCGAAGTTGTAGTAGCTTCCATTCTTAGGGCAGGCTTACCTTTACACACTGGTCTTTTAAATTACTTCGACAGATCGGAAAATGCCTTTATTTCTGCTTACAGAAAATATTCTGATGATGGCGAGTTCAAAATCAATTTTGAATACATTTCATCTCCATCGATAGATGGCAAAGTTGTTATTCTTGCCGATCCGATGCTGGCTACAGGTTCTTCAATGGAATTAGCGTATAAAGCAATGCTAACAAAAGGAACACCTAAACACGTTCACATTGTTGCGGTTATTGGTAGTGAAGAAGGTGTTGAGTTTATAAAAAGTAAACTTTCTAATGAAAATATCACTATTTGGATGGGTGCTGTTGATAAAGATTTAAATTCGAAATCATATATTGTTCCGGGATGCGGCGATGCAGGCGATCTTGCATTTGGTGCTAAACTGGGATAAATAAAATATTTATCAGAAGAGGGTTGTTTTTTGAAACAACCCTTTTTTTAGTGCTTGAATTTTTTCACTTCCATTTTATCCGGACAGACCGCGTGCAATTCTCTTATGCTTTTCATTTCGATCGGATGAATTAATTCGGGTGCAACATCTAGCATTGGAATCAGTGCAAATAATCGTTCCTGAACTCTGGGATGCGGAACAACCAAACGGTCGGTAGAAATAATCTGATCCCCGTAAAAAAGAATATCAATATCGATTGTTCTTTCACTGTACTGATCTTTCTTACGAACCCGTCCTAAATCTTTCTCAATTTGCTGGGTTACATCCAATATTTCTTTCGCCTCAAGCTCGGTTTCAATTACGACAACCTGATTTAAAAAATTCAATTCATGTTCAAAACCCCATGGTTCAGTTTCGTAAATAGAAGAACAATCCACCAACTCCCCTATTTCCAATTTCATTTTTGAAATTGCTTCAGAAAGGATTCTTTCTCGGTCATCTAAGTTACCTCCCAATAAAAAATATACTCTCTCCATGTAAAATTCTCTTTTTATCGGTAAAAGAAACAAAGAAAACCCCGATATCAAAATGTATATCGAAAATAAGGCATTACACCAAGCCCATCTCAACTAAATTAAATATATTTGTTTGTGTCTAAATTTACCATAATTTACAATTATTAGTTATTAATTGATTATCAACAAAACATATATAGTATGAAGAGTTTTTTCAAATTTACTTTCGCCTCAATTCTTGGAGTTATTATAGGAGGTTTTATATTACTATTTCTCGGAATAATGATCATTGCTGCAATTGCATCAAGTAGTGATAAACCCGTCGACATAAAAGACAAAAGTATTCTGGAAATAAAATTAAATAAACAATTAGTAGATCGAGGTTCAGACAACCCAATGTCTAACTTCAATTTTTTCACCATGAGTGCTGATGCCAACATCGGACTAAACACCGTTCTTGAAAATATTGAGAAAGCCAAAACAGATGAAAAAATAAAAGGAATTTACCTTAATGTAACTGATATCCCTGCCAATTTTGGAGGCATGGCATCTATCGAAGAAATCAGAAATAAATTAAAGGAATTTAAAACAACAGGTAAGTTCATAGTTAGCTATAATAATTTTGGTCATTCCCAGAAAGCATATTATCTAACTTCTATTGCTGATAGTGTTTTCCTTAACCCTGAAGCTGGTTTATTTCTATTAGGTATGGGAGGTGAAAGAACCTTTTACAGGAAATTTCTTGAGAAAATCGGCGTTGAAGCTCAAGTAATTAGAGTTGGGAAATACAAATCGGCAACCGAACAATATTTCCGAGACGATATGAGTGATGAAAGTCGAGAACAAACCATGGCTTATGTTGGAGCTATGTGGAATCAACTTCTTGAAGGAATATCGGAAGAGAGAAATATTACTGTTGAAAAACTGAATCAACTGATTGATGAAGTAGCCGTTAGAAAAGCTGCCGATGCTGAAAAATATGGCTTAATCGACGGAGTTATCTACGAAGATGAAATGGAGGATAAGCTAAGAAAACTATCTGATATTAAAGAAAATAAAAAACTAAGATTGGTTAGCACTTCTGATTATGCAAATGCGCCAGATGCAAACTATAAATTTTCGAAAAATAAAATCGCTGTTATTTATGCCAGTGGTGCAATAGGTTTAAAACAAAACGAAAGCTCAATTGGACCCGGATTAGCTAAAACCATTCGTGAGGCTCGTCTTGATTCTACAATTAAAGCAATTGTATTAAGAGTTAACTCTCCGGGAGGATATGCAAATGTATCTGATTTTATATGGAGAGAAGTTAAATTAGCTTCGGATGCAAAACCTGTAATTGCATCAATGGGAAATGTTGCGGCTTCTGGTGGGTATTATATTGCATGTACTGCTGATACAATCGTTGCTGATAAAAATACGATTACCGGTTCGATTGGAATTTATGGTTTGTTCTTTTCGGGAGAAGAGCTAATAAAGGAGAAATTTGGCTTGACAACCGATTCTTACGGAACCAATGAACATGCTGCTTTTGGTGGCAGCTATCCATTGATGCTTCCTATTTCATCCAGAAAATTTACTCCAACAGAGAAAGAAATTGTTCAGAGTATCATTAATAACGGTTACGATATATTCGTAAGTAGAGTTGCTGAAGGACGTAACATGACTGTTGAACAGGTGCACGAAGTTGCTCAGGGCAGAGTTTGGAATGCAATGGATGCACAGAAAAATGGTTTGGTTGATGTTTTGGGAGGATTGGAAACAGCCATTCAAATAGCCAAAGAAAAAGCCGGAATCGAAGATTATCGAATCGTTTCTCTTCCAAAATTAAAAGATCCTTTCGAAGCAATCATAGAAGAATTAACTGGCAAGGCAAAAATCAAAATTCTTAAAAACGAATTGGGAAGCTTTTACAACACCTATGAAAAAACTCAAGACCTTATACAACTTGGTGGAATTCAAGCCCGTATTCCCTATGAAATTGACCTGCACTAGGAAAAATTAACTGTAAATAATTAAGATCCTCATGAATAACATGAGGATTTTTTTTTCTCATGAATCAATATATTTCTGAAAAACACATTATTTAATTATCAATTCAATTACTGATTCCTTATCTTAAGGATTTAGCAGAAATGACTTTTATTGGCTGAAGCAAGAAAATTATTATCATTTGAATTATTTCAGTAATTTTAGCAAAATAATCTGCTAACCAAAAAACATGTCTGGGAAAGGTTCATTTCCTTTTTCAAATCTAACATCCAATGAAGAAACTATCTCCCATCCTGAAAAGTCTGCTTTTTCCTTTTAGTTTACTATATGGGCTGATTGTATCTGTACGGAATCTACTTTTCGATTTTAATATATTACCAAGTACCGAGTTTAAAATTCCCATTATATCTGTTGGCAATATTACTGTAGGTGGAACCGGTAAAACTCCTCATATCGAATACCTGATCACCTTACTAAAAGATGATTATAAAATAGCCACATTAAGTCGGGGTTATAAACGAAAATCAAAAGGATATATCCTTGCTGATGGAGCATCAACATCATATCAGATTGGTGATGAACCAATGCAGATTAAAAGAAAATTCCCAGATATTTTAGTCTCAGTTGATAAAAAAAGAGTGAACGGCGTAAAGAATCTGCTTCAATCTGAACATGGTACCGATTTAGCTGCAGTACTGCTTGATGATGCTTTTCAACACCGATCTATAAAAGCCGGTTTATCGATTTTATTAATAGACTACAACCGGCCAATTACTCAGGATTATATTATGCCATATGGCAGACTGCGCGAAAGTGCAGGCGAAAAAGACCGGGCCAACATTATCATTGTAAGTAAATCGCCGGAAAATATGACTCCTATCGATAGAAGAATAATTGTTAAAGAACTTGATCTTCTTCCCTTTCAGTCCTTATATTTCACAAGCCTTGATTACGGAAATTTAGAACCCGTTTTTAGAGATAACGCTATCAATATTATTAACGAAGATTGGGATAAAGATAATTTTTCTATTCTTTTGGTAACTGGAATTGCCAATCCTAAACCTTTAAGAGAATACCTTGAGAATTTCTCTGATTTGGTAGAAGAATTGAAGTTTCCGGATCATTATTCATTTGGAACAAAAGATATTGATTTAATTCATTCGAAATTTGAACACCTGAAGGGTGAAAATAAAATAATTGTTACAACGGAAAAAGATGCGACTCGATTTTACGATATGGATATCAATCATGAATCGATAAAAAAGCATTTATTCTATATTCCCTTACGGATAAAATTTTTGAATGAAGACAAGTCAAAATTCGATGTGCAGATTATGAACTATGTGCAGAAAAATAAGCGTTCAAGCAATCTGCATAACATCAAGACCGACTCAATATAAAATAAAAGAGGAATCAAATTGATTCCTCTTTACTTTACCATTAAATTAACCACTACATTAATTAACAGCTATCACTAAAAGCAGTTTGAGATACATTTAATTTCAAAAGCATTCAAACACCCTATGCATCATTAAGTTACAAAAACAAACATAAATAATCAACAGTTAATTTCTTTTTTTTGGAAAAACTCTATTGCCGTTCAATTAAATGCTGTCTTAATTGAATTTTCCACCCAAAACACAGGACTCTTTAAAAATTTTACGTTTTCCATCCGGACTAAATAATTCGATATACACCAAATAGATTCCTATTGAAGCTCTCTCTTTTTGTGAAGTTAGTCCATCCCAAAATAAAGAATCCTCATTGGCTAAATTCAAATTGTTCGCTAATTTCCTAATTTCAATCCCCATCGAATTATAAATTCTTACCGAAGCGAGGTAACCATCCATTTCCAGATTAAAAGTAATCAGCAGGCGATCATCAAAACCATCATTGTCCGGAGTGAATATTTTAGGAGACAGACTTATTTCTGAATTTGAACTGCTGAGATCATTGTAAACTGAATTTTGAATTCCCGGAGTACCAAATCCGATATTTTGAGCCGCCGATTGCCAATTTGATTTACTATTCGTTTCACCTTTTGGATTTATCCTTTCCAAAGATACACCTTCAACCGAAGCCAATAATTCGAAATGCATATTTTCATTGTATGCAAAATCATCAATAAGTTCATTATTGGAAATAAGAACGACTCTTCCTGCATCATCTGAAAAAGATGGTAGAGATTTAACTTGACAAAAAACATCAGGATTGGATGTAAAATAGTTTTGTTGAACATTGAGAGTATCTTCTGTCACTAATATATATTCATTGGGAAGCAGGTATTTGTCTGAAATTGAAACTTCATTGTCTAATTCAAAATTATCTGTTCGCGCAGCCAATTTTATGCTTGACAAATCAATTACTTTTTCCGATACATTTACAATTTCCACATAATCCGATCCATCGGGATAAGGATTGAACAATACTTCATTTATCACCAGATCACCTTTCGTGACAATTCCCGGTACCCAGAACTCAAATTCTTTGGTTATCATGGAATTGCCTGCTAAATCTTTAATTTCATCAGATAAGATGAGTTGACATTGACTGTTCCTAACAAAATCCTCATTGAAAATCAATTGAAACTCTTTACCTGCTAAATCAGACTGAATCACTTCCTTAGGATAAACTAAATCAGGAGAAAGTTGAAAATTTGATAAAACAAGACCTCTATTTTCAATTGGCTCGCTAAAAACAAGCTTTAAACAGTTAGATGAAATACATCTACAGGATTCAATACCTGGAGCAATCAGATCCTGATTTACTGAGTAAATTGAATTCACTTTACCCGGAGTTCCTCCCAATTCGTTTTCAGAAGCCTTCCAGTTATTTGCCTGCCAAGATGTATTTGCCGGATCAATTCGTTCCAATGACCAACCTCCGTTCGATTTTTCATCAGATTTGTACCATGAATCAGAATAAAAAACCTGATCAATAACAATCTTCTCTGCAGATTGTATTTCAATTGCTCCGCCTGAATTGGTTAATCGGGGAAAGCTACTTACTCCAAGCACATCACCAAACGAAGTAAATTCTTCTACTGCAGAATTTGAACACAAAATTAAATATGCTTTGGCGGGAATTGTGTCCGTTGCTAAAACAGTCTCCTTCTCTCCTGCTTTTAAAATCCAATTCTCAATGGATATCGGATATTCACTGGAATTGTACAATTCAATAAATTCATATTCCGGCAACCCAACAGAAGGTGTTTCGTCCACCATGATTTCATTTATCACAACATCGTTGGAATGAACCTCATACCAAATAAAACTCACAACTGTATCCAACACATTGCCGCACTCATCCAGCAAGCTCGTAATATTTAGTTGCTGTTCATGACCATCTTCAAAAGAATTGGCAAACTCAAGGTGAACAATCATTGGCGTTTCCACCGTAATTGTAGAAACAGGATTATCAGCCAACGAATAATTCTGGAAACTAAGCAAGGAGAATGTGTCAATTTGCTCACTCAACTCTATTGACAAGTGATTTTTGGACAAAACTCTTAAATGAGAAACAGCCGGAGCTAAATTGTCAATATTATTTCCATGAATGGAATTTTCTTTCCCCGGTGTTCCTCCTGTTTCACTCTTCGACGCTGACCAATTGCCATTGGTACTGCAGGCATTCAAAGGATCAATTCTTTCAAAAGACCAACCTCCGTTCGATTTTTCATCAGATTTGTACCATGAATCAGAATAAAAAACCTGATCAATAACGATCTTCTCTGCAGATTGTATTTCAATTGTTCCTCCTGAATTTGTTAATCCAGGGAAGCTACTAACTCCAAGCACATCACCAAACGAAGTAAATTCTTCTACTGCAGAATTTGAACACAAAATTAAATATGCTTTGGCGGGAATTGTGTCCGCAGCTAAAACAGTCTCCTTCTCTCCTGCTTTTAAAATCCAATTTTCAATGGATATCGGATATTCACTGGAATTGTACAATTCAATAAATTCATATTCCGGCAACCCAACCGAAGGTGTTTCGTCGACCATGATTTCGTTAATGACCAAATCATTACTTTTTGCAGGAGCAAAATATCCGAAATTAATTGACTCCTTTTCCTGCACTGCCCCCTTAGCATCAGTAATATTATACAGATCTAATAAATAACTCCCTGTTTTTAATTCATCATCCAAAACAAGAAGTAAGCAATTATCTTCAACTCCAGGCAAAACTTTCATTCCCAAATATTCACCATTGGTTCTTGTCAGTTTAAAATTTTCGATTTCAGCTGATTTTGAAAAATCAAGCTTCTCCGAATATTCCAAAAGCAAAGAATCCGTTGCTAAAATCTCGTAAGATTTAAAAAATGGCGGTGTATTAATGGATTTTATTTCCAAATCATCAAACCAAAGATTTCCTGCTCGGGAGGCTGTTTCATAGGTAAAATCCAAACCCGCAAACCATTCCTTTGCGTCTGGCATAATTTCAGATTGAATTTCTCCTGCAACGATCCAATTTTCTTTTTTTCCCAATCGGTTGTATTCCATTTTCCATAGACCATTTGGGTAATAAGTGATCTGAATTGCAACGGCCTCATTTTCATTCCAGTTAAATTCTGATTCTAATAAAACTTTCAATTTCTGATCTTTATTCAAAGTACACAAACTCAAAATATCATTTGATCCACTTTGATTTACACCAACAGAATATTTAGTAGTGGCTGCACTCGGATCAGAATTATCCATGAGCAAATGAAAGACAAATTTATTTCCCGAGGATGGATCCCAATCACCATTTTGAATAATAAAACGCCAATTAATTGCACCCGCTTTGGGGTTAAATCCTTTCAAAGGAGTACAAATACAGCTTGAACCTAATTCTTCTGACAAATTGTGTTTCAATGAATATTCCCCAGCTATTGGCCGATAAGACGAAACACACCAATCCTTCGTATTTATCCAATTTTCAATACTTTTTGATTCAAAATTTTCATCAATAGCTAATTCATCTTCTCCCAAAAGAATTTGAATTGAATCAGATGCTAAACTGGATTCAATCTTCAGACTAAAATCATCAGTTCCATTGTATTGAATAGAATCGCAATCAACAATCCCATTTACTAATTCCAGATTCTCATCCATAACAATTAACTCTCCATTCCCATCCAACAAACTGAGATTCACAGCTCCAATTGCATCTTTATCTATACTCTTAAAATAATCACAGGCTGCAATTTTTAAAGAAAATTTCTCATCAGAATTATTAATCCCGAAAGGGTACGAAGAAAAAGAGAGTTGACTAGCTTCAACGTTAATAAAATGGATTTCAGATATAATGTCGTCCGGTAAGATCGGCTGTATCTTCGAGCCACTTTCCAAACACTTCCATTCATGAAACTTTGGTATTTCAACCTGAAAAGTCGCATTATCAGGAAGCTGTCCCTTGCGAAAAAAAATCGCCAAAGATAAGTTCATCTCCGAATTGTTTGGCAGTTCCAATACGCCTTTCGATGAATTAAACTCAATCCGATTGTCACTAATGTTTGATGTTGCAGCAATCATCTCTCCTTTTGATAATAGAACCGCTCCGGAAATATGTTTTGCCCAGGAAAAGGAATGCTCAGGATATTTGTTGTAAAACTTCAAATTTGAAATTATTGTTGGCAGCTGATCGTGAGTTGCGAAATCTGATATTTTAAAATTGAGAACAGATATGGCATCATCTTGAGTGATTGCCAATGAGCTGAGTGGTTTTGCTAAAATTGGATCTGCAGAGCCGATTACGGAGGTTTTGTCAACACCTGATATATTATCACTCAATATTGTTGGGAAGTTGTCGCATTCTGCCTGAAGAGTAAATTTTTCCGCTTCACTATAAATTAAATCCTCCCATCGAAAATCTCCATCCTCACTTGTAAGCTTTAGATTTTCGGATGAAAGCCCTCCATTCCCGGAAGCCAGGGAAAGTTCTATTTCAAACTCAGAGTTCGTATCAATGTTTCCCAAACTATCAACAAGCTGAACAACGACAGTAAATTGTTCCTGATAATTTACTGATTCAGGAACTGTTTGAAACAACATTTCTTTGGCCTCTACTTCAAGGGTAAACTCTGTCCCTACCAAATTACCGCCAAAATTAGGACTAAGTCCACTGCTTCTATCAGAAATAATCCAACCCGCATGCAAAGAATCTATTTTCATTTGAAATAATTCTTCATCAATGGTTTTTCCTTCTTTTAAAAAGCAAAAAACAGAATATTCGACACTTTCTTCACTTAATATCTCCTTATTTAGTTCAGACTCTATAAAATGAATATCTACCTGTTTATCTTTTATAGTACATTCAACATCCAATACCTCCCCTTCCACTTTTACAAAGAACTTTTCAATTGATTTCTTCCAATTCACTTGGTTTTTCTCCGATCCGATCAATCTTATCTGCTCAAGAATAGTTGAAGCATTATCATTCCCCGAATCCGTCACCGAAAATCGAAAAACTTCAAACGCATCCTCTTCCCGAATACGACGCGAAGAGATGATAGAGTCTGAAGAATACGAATCATTCACATTTACAAATGATTCATATGTATTCTCAACCCTTATATTTTCTGAAATTGTCTTAGGCAGCACATCATTGCTTACAGCCAATTTTATGAATTCAGGATGGGAATATTTTAATGATTCAAAACTCACCTCACCTTTAACAAATGAATTCTGAAATCCATTCAGCGATTCCAAATTGCCGATTCCTGTTTCCAAGGATAATATAACCATCTGATTTGCATCAAAATCCTTATTATTAAAATCATCTACAGCATTTACTAAAATGGAAAAATCACTATTGCGAATAAGAGTATCAGGACAGTCAGAGAAGATCATTCTTGTGGCCTCAACCTCGACACTATGAATTGCAGAGAGAAGCTCTTCATTAGCTGGATTAAAACCAGAACCCGACACAAAAGTTTCGAAGCCTTTCGCTGAATCTTTACAATACAATTGAAATGTTTCACCATCTGTTAAAGGATGATCTGAGTTTAAATAACAGCGCAATTCAAATTCCATTTTTTCTGCATCGGGAATACTTATTTGATTTTCTTCAAAATCCATTAAAATAGAATCTGATTCGATGATGAAATTTTGAGGAATAATCTCCTCATTATTTACAAACAGACAAAGGCCACCCAGGCAATCTTTCCAATTCATCCCATTATCCGGCTTTGAATTGTAAAAGATCATTCTTGATATTTTAGTTGGAAGGCCATCTGCAGCTTCTGCCGTTTCGTCAATAACAAATCGAAAGCAGGTTAATGCCTTTTCTTTTTCATTACAATTTGTGCTGAGAAGTTTCGACTCAACAGGATTGTCAGAAGCCTTAATTTGAGTCAGGTCTTCAGTCTCGGGAACAACAGGACTTCCCTCAACCACCAAATTATCAAAACAAACCAAATCACCCGAATTAGGATTATTCATCCTAACAACGATTTCTAAACTCGATCCGTTTAAATTAGCTTGTGTTGCATTTACACTACCCCAATTGCCACTATTCTCACCATTCAATTCAAATTGAACCTCATCAGCACCGTCCAATTTATAGAAGACTTTCGCATATTTACTTGAACTTGTTGAACTTCCGGTTTCTGCTAATAAAACGGAAATGGCAACATCGGTAAAACCGGAAATATCAACCGACCTACTCTTCCACACGGCCTCTCCTTCACAATCCCTGGCTTCAAACCTTCCCCCCTTTGTTCCCACCACCATTGCATAATCCTCATCGTCAGAAAGAGAACAGTTGGAAACATCCAAAGACCAATCCGTAATTCCGGTTAAATCTGAGTTACTACCCCAATAACCTTTGCCTATGTCACTGGTAAAATCAATTTTCCAAATATCATCGGCATATAAACAATTACTATTCAGTAGAAACAGCAATAAAAACAATTTAATAGAAAGAGTTTTTTTCATGGAAAAATCCTTTTAAATTTGACTTGGCTTTTGAATAAAAAGCTAATTTAACTATAATCTAATTTATAATCAACAATTTAAACCACATTATGTTATGAGAATTGCAGTTGTTGGCGCCACTGGTTTGGTTGGTCAGAAAATACTGGAGGTTCTGGAAGAAAGAAATTTTCAGATTAGTGAGTTGTATCCTGTAGCCAGTGAAAAATCTATAGGAAAAGAAGTTGTATTTAATGGAAAAAAATACAAGGTTATCAGTATGACAGATGCAATTGAATTAAAACCACAAATTGCAATCTTTTCTGCTGGAGGAGACACCTCTTTAAAATGGGCTCCTGAATTCGCAAAAGCAGGTACCACAGTTGTCGATAACTCATCGGCTTGGCGAATGGATAAAAACAAAAAATTGGTTGTTCCGGAAATAAATGCTGTCGATTTAACCACTGAAGACAAAATTATAGCGAATCCGAATTGCTCAACCATACAATTAGTTGTAGCCCTTGCTCCTTTGCATAAGCGATACAAAATGGAACGTTTGGTAATTTCAACCTATCAATCAATCACAGGAACAGGTGTTAAAGCAGTTTCACAATTGGAAAATGAGAGAAATGGGATTGATGGAGAAATGGCTTACCCATACGAAATTGATAAAAACTGTCTGCCTCATTGCGATGTATTTACCGAAAATGGCTACACCAAAGAAGAAATGAAATTGTCCAACGAGACTAAGAAGATCTTGAAAGATGACAGCATTAGGGTAACTGCTACTGCTGTTCGAGTACCTGTAGTTGGGGGGCATTCAGAATCTATAAATATCGAATTTGCCAATGATTTTGATCTTGACGAAGTAAGAAAAATTCTTTCGGAAGCGGAAGGCGTAATTGTTCAGGACAATTTGGATACAAACGAATATCCAATGCCAAAATATGCTCATGGCAAAGATGAAGTATTTGTTGGAAGAATACGTAGAGATTTTTCAAATCCGAATACTTTGAATCTTTGGATTGTTTCAGACAACCTGCGAAAAGGTGCAGCTACAAACGCAGTTCAAATTGCAGAGTACCTTACAAAAAATAATCTTGTATAAGACTATAAATAAGGCCAATGAAAATAATTTCATTGGCCTTCATTTTATTTGCGAACAGCAATCATTTAAATTACATAAGAACAATTCGCATGTTAGCTAAGTATCAATTGCATCTTTATAGATTAATCCATTAAATTAGAATAATCCTGATATAAAAAGTTATTATAAGGGAAACGTGCCGAATGTATTTCCTTTACTGCATTGTAAACCACCTCACGAAACTCCTCAACATTTTGCTTATGCACTGCGGAAATAAACAAACAAGGGGTATCTCCTTTTGCAATCCACATTTGTTTTAATTCCTCCAAACTGTAATTCTCTCTTGTTTTTGGTAAAAGATCGTCCTCATCTTTTTTCACATAAGTAAAAGCATCAATCTTATTAAAAACCAAGAAGGTTGGTTTTTCACGTTTGTCAATTTCAAGCATTGTTTCATTCACAACCTTAATTTGATCCTCAAAATTAGGGTGAGATATATCAACCACATGCAAAATTATATCTGCCTCACGTACCTCATCCAAAGTTGATTTAAATGATTCGACTAAATTATGAGGCAATTTCCGAATGAATCCAACAGTATCGGCCAATAAAAATGGCACATTTTGAATAACCACTTTGCGAACAGTAGTATCTAATGTTGCAAAGAGCTTATTCTCAGCAAATACTTCAGATTTACTAATCATGTTCATCAAAGTTGATTTACCAACATTGGTATATCCAACCAGAGCAACTCGAACCATTTTTCCCCGGTTTTTACGCTGGGTTGCTTTTTGCTTATCAATCTTAAGCAAATCTTCTTTAAGCTTAGATATTTTATCAAGTATTATTCTACGGTCGGTCTCAATCTGACTTTCACCCGGACCACGCATACCGATACCACCACGCTGACGTTCAAGGTGAGTCCACATTCTTGTTAATCGAGGAAGAAGATATTGATATTGAGCCAACTCAACCTGGGTTTTTGCATTAGCCGTTTGAGCACGACTGGCAAATATGTCCAAAATTAAATTTGTTCGATCCAAAATCTTACGCTGCAATGCCCGCTCAATATTTCTAAGCTGTGATGGTGAAAGTTCATCATCGAAAATCACCAATTTAATATCATCATTCCTTTCCAGGTAATCAAGAATCTCCTCAAGCTTTCCCGTCCCAATAAACGTTTTTGGATGAGGATAGTCCATCTTCTGAGTGAAACGCTTAACCGTTTCTGCTCCAGCAGTTAAAGCAAGAAAGTCCAGTTCGTCAAGATACTCCTTAACTAAGCTTTCAGTCATATTTTTTGATTTATCGATAACACCAATCAAAATTGCTTTTTCTACTTCTCTATCTAATATCAGGTTCTCTCCCATTTAATCAATTTGCAAAAAAACAAAGGCTTAGTTGCCTTTATCAATAATATTTCCTTTTTAGAGGTAGATGGTAAGAAGACTACCTTAAAACAAATACCAATAACAAGATACGTAAACTACGGGGCAAAAATAAACAATATTCGAGAAAGCAACAGTGCTTAAGTCATAAAAAAAAGGCTCTGAAAAATCAGAGCCTTTACTATCTAAAAAAATTATAGATTTGTTTTATTGTAATTGGAAGTTAATTGGTACAGTATAAGATACTTTAACAGCTTTACCCCGCTGCTTACCAGGCTTCCATTTAGGCATTTGACTAATTACGCGAACAGCTTCCTTATCCAAAGATGGATCTACTCCACGTACTACACGAATTTGCTCAACCGCTCCAACTTTGTTCACAACGAAAGTTACAAAAACACGACCAGTAATACCATTTTCCTGTGCTATCACAGGATATTTAACAGATTTTGCAATCCATTTTTGTAATTCTAAAGCTCCTCCTGGAAATTCAGGCATATCTTCTACAATTACAAAAACTTGTGCTTCATCTTCTTCTTCCTCTTCCGCTACAACCTGAATTTCAACTTCAGCATCCATGTCAGCATCTGAATCTTCAATCTCTAGTTCATCCTCAATCTCTTCTTCGTTGTCTACGATGTTCAAGACATCAGCAACTTTAGGAGCTGGTGGTGGTGGTGGTGGTGGCTTAATTGGTTCTTGTCTGGTAACAGGAATCATTTCTTCCTCTGCCTCCATTTCTTGTTGATCTTGCAGGCCGGTAGCTTCGCTAGAATCTACACTCCATTCAAATGCAAGAAGTACAAAGGCAAGAGTAAGAGCCAGACCAATCTCAAGAAAAAGACCTCTCTTATTTTCAAGATCTGCTTTTGGTGACTTCTTAACTTCCATAATCTTCTTTTAATTTTCTTTTAATTTCAGCGCTTAAAACTAAGTAATTCAATTTTATAATCAAAATCCTTTTCGATTAGAAAATTAATTCGAGGCATAAAGATATAAAAATTAAAAGCAAACTGATTTTCCTAAGCAATAAATTTGATTCTCAGCCGATAAACGATTGAAAATTCACATTTCAGATAGGAAGTTTGCAGTGATTTAAATTAGGATAAAACCTCTGTGTATAAATGAACTATAAACTTAGTCGATTTTTTCTTTATAGCCAATCTAAATTATAATTTACACATAATAAGAGTGAAGAATCTATTAAGCTCGTACTCATCCTACCTAATACACACACTATACATTGCTACCAATCAATTGTCTATTGACAAACAATTTTCGAACTAAAATAGATTCTCCACCCTATTATCCTTACGTATAAAATTAAAAAATGTTTTAATTTCAAAAAAATCATCCTACTTATATTTTGAGATGTGTAATTTTCATCTATATTTGCACTCCAATTGAGGGGATCAAGTATTTTTCTTTTACTCCTCATAAAAATGATGGGGGATTAGCTCAGTTGGCTAGAGCGTTTGACTGGCAGTCAAAAGGTCACCGGTTCGATTCCGGTATTCTCCACACTAAAGATAAGGCGTTTACGGGCTTCCACCGTGGGCGCTTTTTTTATGCTTCGCTAACATTCTGGTTCCAATTTATAGATGATCTATTAATAAATTAGTACTCAGGAAGTTTAAATACATGAGAAAATAGCTCATCCCATCTATAAAAGCTTCAATTATACCGTGAACTTTTCAATGATTTTGGATGATGTTATTCCTTACATGATTTCTACACTATGCAAGTATTGCGAAATTCCGTATAAACCTGCAAATCAACTACGCAAAAGCTACATATCAACACCTTACGGTTTGCATTCAAGATTTACAAGGTTCACACCATTTTAAATTATTTGATCTAAAATTCTTGCACTTCTCCCTTTATAGTAACAATTTTAAGATATCTGAAACTATTTAAGATTAGTATGTACCAAATACATTTAATAAGAAGATAATTTGCATCGTTCATATAACTTAAAAAGGGTTCCTTACCATAGGAAATACTCTTTCTCACGAGGTGCAATTAACTGATATTGTTGATGAAATTTTCATTTCCGTTTTGAAACCAAAGGCAAATATCATATAAAAAACATCTTGGACAAAATGTATATAATGAATTATTGAGAATATTGTTTTATACCCAAAATTCCAATCTTGCTTTCATTTAGAAAAGAATAAATTAATCCTATGCCACAAATACTTTAGTAACCAGAACGATACATTATTTCATTTTCTCCATAACACCATAACAAAAAAGACATAACACACAATAGTTAAGTATGTTATATACATACGTAAAAATTTTCAGCTTAAAAATACCGGTTAAGTTGTTTAACCTTAATTAACATCTTTTAGCATTTTCAATCCAGATAGTTTTCATAAGTTTGTACTATCCTTTCCGAGAGGATTAGGTTTTCATAGATTAAAATGGGTTAGATTAAAGTCCGGGGTGGTTCCCGGACTTTTTATTTTATATGATTTGATTATAAATTATACTTGATACTATTTTCTTTTATTTCTGGCATATTTTGCAATTACCTCGTTTAATTCGATATTAATTTCCAATGCTTTTTCTTTTGTGGCTTTAACTTTATCCAAGGCAGCAATAAGTTGATCTTGTAAAACAAGACCTGCAACATCGATTAAAGAAGCTTCGATTAAGCTGATATCACCTTTGATTGCTTCCAATGCTGCAACACCTTCTTTTCCTTTTGGTGCTTGAGTTGCTAATTCTTTGTTTTGCATTACAATTGAATCAATCTTCAGCTGGAGTCGATTCCTAATACCATTTATCAGGCAATTAAATCACACGGCGAGGTTATGAATGCAATTAAAATTAATTATTCGGACTTGCAAAATTTTGAAATTATTGTTCGTGATCAAAACCTTATCCGTTACTCTTTACTGCTGGATGCTCAGGGAAAAATCATGGATAAAAAAATTGTTTAGCCCCAAACAACCTGGTCTTAATTACTCTAAGTAAAAATATTTTCCAATATCATTGGTTGTTTGTTTTCTTGCTACTCGATAAGCTTTCGACTATTTGCATTGATAAAAAGAATATTCCCAAGTTTGTCGTATCCCTTAAAAAGTTCAGCTTTCTCGTGCTTAAGCGATTCACCTCTAAATCCAATTATTGTTATGCCTGCATCGGCCGAACGCTGATTGATAACTTCTTTCGATGATACATTTTCCTGCTCATGGATGATTTCAATATTAGAGGTTATAATCGGTAGTCGGCCCGAAACTACCAAATCATCCAATTGCTTTCTGGTTTCATCGGCCTGTTCCTTTTTACAGATGTTGAATATCTTAATATCCGCCTTTTTCCAATCAGAATGACCTGCAATAATGAAACTAAGCAGAATCATTAAATTCGCATTATAAGTATCCGAAGATTTAATCCATACATGGATATTGCTCTTGAAATCTAACGTCCGTGAAGAACTTCCCAAAATACAGAAATCAAAATTACCCGCACGCGCCAACGAATAATTATCAATGATCAAATTCAAACGATCAGGGTTTCCCTTATCATACTCAAATATCACCATATTATTTTCCATTCCTGCAACACCAGGCAACTGAATTGCTTGTGCAATAGCCGAAGTATAGGATGGAGAGATGATGGTATCAACGTAAACGTGATTCTCTATTTTATCAAAACTTTTAATTAATCGATCCAATTCTTCTTTTGATTGCTGATAAGTAGCTTTTGAATAATATCCCTCAATTCTATGTAAATACGTTCCAAACCCATATTTGTAGGATATCCAGTTTAAAAGTTTAAAAGCAGTATCTCTCTCAAAAGATTCTTTTGAGATACAAATAGCACTTGGTCTCCATTCGCGGGCTTTTCCTTTTCCTGTTTTCTGCAAAAACACTTGCATGTTCCTATTTAGCTGATAAAGAGCATTTAGAAAGATTGACTCTATTCCATTCCTATTTTTATGATATCGGTTAATGAACAAATAAATTAGTGACATAACAGCTACGGCAGCAAAAGCGTATAGAAAGCTAATCTTGAACATCACCCAAACTGATGTTACAAATCCTATCAGAGATAATACCCACTTTGATTTAAAAGAAGGGCGATAACTTGGCGATGATCCAAAATGATTTAGAAAAGATATCAGGCACAAAGATCCATAAGTTACCATAAAAAACATAGAAATAATTTGTGCTACCGCATTCACATCACCTAAAACAACAAACACCATTGCGATTATGCATGTAATCAATGACGCATTTATGGGTTCATTATCAGATTTCCGGCCTTTTGCCAACCATCTGTTTACTTTTTTTGACGGAAAAGAACGATCGGCCGATAGTGCCTGAAGAGTTCGTGGAGCCACCATTACTGAACCCAGCGCTGATGAAATTGTTGAAGCCGCAAGTCCTAAAGGAATCACCAGACTTCCGCCTATCGCAATTTTTGCCATTATCAGCTGATTTTCCATCAAATCGGCACTACTGACCGAAAATGCCAGCTTGTAAACTACAAAAAAGTAAACAATCATTCCCAATAACGTTGCAGTGCTGGTACCTAAAGGAATTGATTTAGATGGATTTTTAAGATCTCCCGACAGACCAACACCAGCGGTCATTCCAGTAAAGGCAGGAAATATAATTGCAAATACAATAAAGAACTGATCTGCATTTCTAAATTCTGCATTCATTAGACCAAAATCTGAAACAGATGCATGATCGGTTGAACCTAAGAAAAACAGTACGAGTGAAACCATTAAAACAGCAACTACAAAATACAAAGCCTTTACCCCCAAATTGGCTCCTTTTTTCAGAATCAATATCGATAAAAAGAGCATTGCAGGAACACTAACTATCTGACGCGGAAACTCATACCCATAGGTACTAAAAGCCAAATTAAATAAGGGTTCAAAGGCCTCAGTAAAAGCAATTACGTAAAATGCAACACTTATTGCCTGTGAAAAAAATAAGGCAATACCTATAGTCGCACCAATATTTAAACCAAACGAGCGTGAAATAATAAAATACTCTCCACCACCTTCAACACGTTTATTTGTCGCCAACTCAGAAATAGCCATAGCCGTTGGTATCGTAACCAAATGCCCTAAGAGAATAATTAAAATTACTCCCCAAAAACCCAAACTCCCAACCGCAAAACCAAAGCGGAGAAATAAAATTGCGCCTAAAATGGTAGAAATTGCTGTGAAAAAGACAGGAGCTGTCCCAAATTTTTTAGTAGAAGTAGTTGTAGGCATAGATTCGGTTGTAAAAGTTTGCGTACTAAAAATAGCAAAAAACTACCACTATAAATGTGTATAGTAAGCTGATAAAAGAAATAAAGTTAAGATCTTAGCAGGTATCGACCCTATCCCATTGAAATAAACTCAAATTCTATGTATCTTCTGATATTTGCAATGATACATTATAAACATTAACAGGCATACGATTCATTTTAATGAAAGAAAAAATTGTTTTAATCACCGGAGCTTCTTCGGGAATAGGTAAAGCTTCCGCCTTACTTTTTCTTAAAAAAGGATACACCGTATATGCAACAGCTCCTTCAACCATTGCTATGATAGATTTGGAGGAAAAAGGGGCACAAATTTTACAGCTTGACGTCACTAATTCTGAAAATTGCCGGCAAGTTGTAAATCACATCTATAAAGAATCCAAACGCATTGACATTTTAGTGAATAATGCAGGTTTTGGTCTTTATGGTGCAATTGAAGATGTTTCGCCGGAGGATGCCCGCCAACAATTCGAGGTTAATCTTTTTGGTTTGGTACAATTAACTCAGATGGTTCTGCCCATAATGAGAGCAAATTGTAAAGGGAAAATTATTAATACTAGCTCCATTCTTGGCAGAATGACACTTCCTATGGGCGGATGGTATCACGCTTCAAAATATGCATTGGAAGGAATTTCTGATTGCCTGCGCCAAGAAGTAAAACCATTTGGAATAAAAGTAATCCTAATTAATCCCGGTGTTATTGAATCAGATTGGGCAAATACCGCCTTATCTAAAGCGAAAGAAAATTCAAAGAACTCAGTTTATAGCAAAATGACTATCCAACTTGAAAATCTTCTTATAAAATCGAAGAAAATTCAAGTAAAAGCAGAAAAAGTTGCAGAAGTAATTGTGAAAGCGAGCCTTTCAAACAATCCAAAAATAAGATATATTGTACCAAGGCATGCAAAACTAATTTGGTTCCTCAGGAAGCTAATCAGTGAAAAAAGTTTTGATTATTTTAAGGAAAAGCTATTTAAATTTCAGTCTTAAGATGGAATATAAATGATCCTAATTTGAAATTTCTTCATCTCAATTTTAGAGTATTTTAACAAAATCTTCATTAAAACGTGATCAAATAAACTCTTTAAATCCGTAAGTTTAACATCCTTAAGTGTTAAAAATGAACAAAAACCAACCTGACAGTCAAAAAAAATTACTTAACGGGGTTCGCCCTGGTAGAATTGTATATCCAATTCTGATTGGCGTTGCTGTTGTTGTTTACATGTTGATGAATGAAGTTGATGGCCAAACTCTTTCCTTAATTGAATTTTCGTGGTATTCACTTTTTTGGCTTTGTTTTGCGTTAATCATGATGATTATTCGCGATTTAGGTTATATGGCTCGTTTGCGGATACTTACAGATAATACATTTTCATGGAGCAAGGCATTTCGTATTATCATGCTGTGGGAATTTACTTCGGCAATAACTCCTTCTGCAATAGGAGGAACATCTGTTGCAATTCTGTATCTTAACAAGGAAGGCTTAAAAGTTGGAAAAAGTTCAGCAGTAGTTATGTCTACTTCTTTTCTCGACGAGCTGTATTTTATTCTCATGTTCCCAATCCTGATCTTGTTTTTGGATATCAACCAATTATTCATGATAGATATTCAGGAACATTCTATCTGGCTGGATTCTCTTTTATATTTTGCTTTAGTTGGTTACCTTGTAAAAACGGCTTATTTTATTGTTTTAACTTATGGATTGTTTTGGAACCCAAGAGGATTAAAGTGGTTGCTGCTTTGGATATTCAAACTTCCGGTTCTTAGAAAATGGAAACAAGGAGCAAATCAGGCTGGCACCGACATAATTGAAAGTTCCAAGGAACTGCAAAGAAAACCGTTCTGGTTTTGGTTTAAAGCATTCATGGCAACTTTTTGTTCCTGGACAGCCAGATATTGGGTTGTAAATGTGATTCTTCTTGCATTCATGTTTCAAGGATACAGCATTACAGAGCATATCATGATATTTGCAAGGCAATTAGTCATGTGGATCATGATGCTTGTCAGTCCGACTCCTGGCGGAAGTGGATTTTCGGAATGGGTATTCACAAAATATCTAGGTGAATTTCTTCCATCAGTAGGAATCGCAGCAGCCATGGCATTAATTTGGCGACTAATTTCATACTACCCCTATCTCCTAATTGGAGTCTTTATTCTTCCTAAATGGATCAAAAAGCATTTTAAAAAATAGATACCACACATATTTCAACATGTTTTTGCATTCGAAATAACTTCGGAGAATATCAAATCAAACAGATAACAATAAACCGCAAACTATCGTACAACCCGTATTAATTAACGCGAAAAACAAGAATTACCCAACATTTAAAAGGGATTCAGACAGTATTCACCTACTTATCGAACACAGATAGAATCGTGATTATCAATAGATAGAACATCATCCTGAACAAGTTTTTATAATTATTCACCAATAAAAAGAAGCGATTCATCAAATCTTTAGGTCGCTTAACAATAATTAAACTTATCATTTAAAACAAACAACGTAACTTGCAACAGTAAACTAAATTTGCAATTCAGTAAAAATAAAAAATACTTATGAGAAAATATCTACTATTAATGATTGGGCTTTTCATAATTGTTTCTTCTTGCTCGGACAATAATGATGACAATCAGCAAACCGATCAAAAGAAAACAATTCAAGAAGGCATTTCTATCAATAATAACCCTGCGGATCTTTCCAGTAGGGTTAAAACAATGAATGATTTAGTTATTATCAACAATCTTCCAGCTGGAACTACAAAAGAAGGAACGACGGAAATTGAAATTGATTTGACTAAAAATTATGCTTTTAAACTAAAAGCTGAAGTTGAAGCACCTAAAGTAAAAGGTGAAGCAGTTCAAGCTACTCACGTCAAAATTATCGATAACATGGCATTTGTTTCCTACAATACAAAGGGAAGTAAATATAGTGGTGGTGTTGAATTGTTTGACATCTCAGATCAAGACAATCCAGTATTACAAGCTCAGGCGTTATTTCCTGATGTTGACGTTAGTGCTGTTGATTATTATGATGGAGTAATTTATCTGGTAGGTGCAGTAGATCCGGAAAGTGCTGGTTATGTTCTTGCATCTCCTGCTGTTTTAATTAGTTTGGAGTTAAGTAATTCTAAAAAAATCATGTCTGTTTCAGGACTGGTTGATCTTCCTTCTTATGTTGCTACAGATGTTGAAATTGATGAAAATTACATTTATGCAACTAGTGGATCTGATGGAAAATTAAGCATTCTTAAACGCAGCGACTACTCTTTAGTAACTGGAATTGATATTAATGATGCCAGATCTTTAAGTAGTAATGATGAAAATATTTATGTGCTTAATGCAACCAATGAAAAAATACAGTCTTTCAAAAAAGCTGATTTTACAGAATTAGAGGCAATTGAAGTTCAAGGTCCGATTACTGATGAATCAAAAACTGAAATTGATGTTACCGACAACTATATTCTTGCAGCATTAAACGTATCTGGATTAGATATTCGTAATTTGGACGGAACTTTAAAAGAGCGCTTTAACCGTCCTGAAACTCCTGCTGGTGGCCTTGATGAGGATTACGTAACCAACTCGGTATGCTTAAATGAAGAACTATTGCTGATTGGTAATGGTGGTGCTGGTGTATACGTTGGCGCTATGATTCCTGAAAATGATAATAATGTTACTCTGTTAGGAAGTATGGATTTTGGTTCATCGGTGAATTTTGTTGAATCGAGAGGAAACTACATTTTTGTTGCTGCCGGAACCGGCGGACTTAAAATTATTACCATTGAAATGGACGAAGGAGTGCCGGATGATATCATTCCAACAAAACCTTGCGAAACTTTGGTAGATAACATTATTGCCATGTTCCATGAAAATAAGGATAACCGCGCAGCGAATTCTGAATTATTCTCAGATGAGAACAACTTGATTCTAAAATTAACTAAAGAATCTCCTGTTTATCTAACTTTCGTTGATGAAGGCGCTGGATGGAAAAATTCATTGGCATACTACACTTATGATGCTGAAAATCCTCCTGCAAGTGCTGACGAAATAGAACTTCACATGCTTTTCCCTAATGCTTCAAAAGAAGGATCAGGAGGAGGATTAAAGACTGGTGATCGTGTTCAGCTAGGTGATGCTCCATTTGCGCAAAATACAGTAATTGGATTTTGCTTAATTGCTCAAGGCTGGAAAAACGGTACTACCGTTGATGGTGTTTATCGTCATTATACCAATATTGAATGGAACAAAGACGCAACGCAACAACATGTATTGTTCAAAGAGAAAAATTGTAAAGATATTGTATTGTGTTTCGAAGATACTCAGCTACCCGCTGGAGACAAAGATTTTAACGACATTATTTTCACAGTTAATGATAACGAGGAAGATGCTAATATAGCAACAGCCTTCGACATGACTAATATTGTAGAAAAATAAAATCGAACTTAATTATATGGAGTGCCATTTCTTTGGAGATGGCACTTTTTTTATCCAATAAAGTGGATAAGAATACTTGAGATCACAAGAATATAAAACAAAAACTCTCCAATCCAAGAGTGTTTTTGAAATACAAAATAGTGGCTTGCAATGTAGGTTACCGGAATAATACTGATAAAGTACTGTTCAACACCTGCCCCTTTAAAAAACACAAAACTAAGAGCCGAAACAAGAAAGAAACTCAACAAAATAATAAAATATTTACGCGAGCTAATTTTTTTCTCCTCATAAACATTCAGCATATACAAAGAAGAGAGAATAACCAAAAAGCCAAGTATTCCCCAGTATGAATATTGGAAAACTGATACAACCCCTAAACTATTTTTAGATGAAAAGAGATTCCTAATTGTATTTAAGAGTTCAGTCAAATTATCGTTCCAAATGTACCAGGCAACAACAAAAAAAACAGGGACAATAAAGCCTGTTAATCCCGCCAGAATTTCTTTACCCCGCAAATATCCTAAAACCGCAAGAGCCATCCAAAACCAAAAGATATATACTCCTGCAAACAAATAGAACAAACTTGCCAGGCCTACTAAAAACCCGGCATCAAAAGAGTTGGAAAGAGTTGCTGTTCCCTGATAAATTTTAAATACCCGATCTACAGAAAGAAATAGTAAAAATGCGGCAAATAATGAAGGATGCATACCTCCTAATGAGACAGTTCCCGTGGCAATAAGAGCAAATACGAATGCAGGCAAATCTGTTCGTTGCCGGATAAAAATATACTGCTCATTTAAGCGCACCATTCCGTAAGCGATCAATATTAAAAGCAGGCAGGCAATTAGATTTAGAACGAAATTATTACCTCCCGTAAGAAATAACAACAATTCATACAATGGCATTTGGTTCTGTCCAGCCGTTAAGGATTCCGAATGCAGTAACGTACCCATCCAAAGCAATACGATAACAACCGGCATTAGTATCAGTAAAATAGAATGGCGTCCTTTAATTGTCTTTAAGAGCATGAATTTAAGCTTTTAGCGAACCAGAAGTGCAAAATAACAACTACCACTCAATTTTCAAATAAAAAAAAAGAGCAGTAGTTTTTATAAATCAATTACTTTAAATCGAAACCAATATCTTTTCTGTAATATTTCCCTTCAAAATTAATCAGTTCAGCATTTCTAAAGGATTTATCCAAGGCCGACTGCATCGTATCACCGTATGAGCTTACCGAAATAACACGCCCCCCGTTAGTTACAACATCATTACCCAAAAAAGTTGTTCCCGCATGAAATACAATGCTTCCTTCTACCTCATCTAATTTAGTAATAGTTTTGCCTTTTTCATACGCTTCCGGGTAACCTCCCGCAACTAACATTACAGTAGTTACTGTTCTGTCATCCATCTCAAAAGGAGCTTTATCCAATTCCTGCTTCGAAACGGCTTCCATCAATTCCAGTAAATCTGATTTGATTCTCGGAATGATTACCTCTGTTTCCGGATCGCCCATTCGAACATTGTATTCAATTACATATGGATCTCCGCCAATGTTCATCAATCCAATGAAAATAAAACCTTTGTAAGGAATATTATCTTTCTGAAGGCCTTCAATTGTTGGTACAATCACGCGATCTTCTACTTTTTGCATGAAATCTGCAGTTGCAAAAGGAACCGGAGAAATTGCGCCCATACCACCTGTATTTAAACCGGTATCTCCTACTCCAATTCGCTTATAATCCTTTGCCTCGGCAAGTGTTTTATAGTTTTTGCCATCGGTTAAAACAAAAACCGACAACTCGATACCTGCCAAAAACTCTTCAATAACAACAGTACTGCTTGCGTCGCCAAACATTCCATCGATCATCTCTTTTAGAGATTGTTTTGCCTCCTCTAAATCAGAAATAATTAGAACACCTTTTCCTGCAGCAAGACCGTCTGCTTTTAATACGTATGGAGCTTTTAAGCTTTCCAGAAAAGTTAATCCTTCTTCTAAATTTTCAGAAGTGATACTTTTATATTTTGCGGTAGGAATATTATGTCGGAACATAAATTCCTTTGAAAAATCTTTGCTTCCTTCTAATTGAGCACCTAATTTTTCCGGACCAATAACTGGAACACTCTTGATAGCCTCATCGGCAAGAAAGAAATCGTGAATTCCATTTACCAACGGGTCTTCCGGACCAACAACAACCATGTTAATTCCTTTTTCAAGAACAAAATCTTTTATTTTTGCAAAATCGTTAGGATTAATATCTATGTTTTCTGCAATTGCAGCAGTTCCGGCATTTCCCGGAGCAACATACAATTTTTCCAATTTTTCACTTTGAACAAATTTCCATGCAAATGCATGTTCACGGCCTCCTGAACCCAAAAGAAGTACTTTCATCTAATAGTATTAATTAGCAACCAATCCCAATTTGCTGTCTGCAAACGGGAATTATCAAATGGTTTTGGTTATAAAATGGTATTAATAGTTTGATCGAGAGCAAATTTACGTATTCAATTGCAGTTTACCTGATGGAAAAGAAATGTTTTTTTGATTTCTTATTGGCAAACATCAAACTCGTAACCCTGAAGCTTTAATTCATCGATCAGCCGGGGTACTGTAAAACGCATATTCGCCTCCGATTTCTGATGATTGTGGAACGATATTATGGAGCCTGGACGAACCGTTTTAAGAACATCTTTCAAACACTCTTCGGGAGTTATATCCTTCCGGTAATCCCCACTCAAAACATCCCACATAACAATCTTATACCCTGGCAGTAAATGTTTTGCCTGAGATCTTTTTATTTGGCCGTAAGGAGGCCGAAATAATTTTGAATTAATTAAATCGGAAGCCATTATTACATTCTCAAGATATAGTTGTGTATCAACAGACCAACCTTTTAAGTGATTGTAAGTATGATTTCCAACGGCGTGACCTGAAGACAGAATTTTCTGAAATAGCTCAGGATATTTATGCACATTCTCGCCTACGCAAAAAAAAGTAGCTTTTACATTCTTCTCCTTCAACATATTCAATGTCCACAAAGTAGATTCCGGAACAGGTCCGTCATCAAATGTCAGATAAACTTTTTTTGCTCCCGAATTATATCGCCAAATAAAGTCCGGAAATAAGATTTTAAATATCCCCGGCGCTCTCATCCATCTCAACTTCATCATCCCTTTTTATAGCTTTCTAATAATCTTTTAAATTCCAATTCAATTTTCCGACTCAATTCCTTCTGATTGTACTGATTTGTAATGCGGTACAATTCCTGCAATAAAGCCAGATCCCTACTCTTTAACCGATGAAATTCCGAAGTAGAAACCGGAGTTAGAGTCATATAATAATCTAATTCCTGTACCAATCGATCTGATATGGTTTGAATCATCTGATTGCCTTTTTCATCCTCCGCTGCACGATAGTAGGACTGAGCCATAAGAATAGCTAAATAATCGAAGGGTACCTTCTCATTAGGCACCAATTCAACACATTTATCCAGTACCTGAACTGCAGAATCTCTTTTTCCCTCATCCAGTAAACTTTCTGACAACCGCAGAAAATTATTTCTCATGTTGGTGCACAAACGCGAAGTTGTTTCATCGATATAAACATCCGGATGGTTCATATTTCCCCATTTGAACTTATTCATCAGATTGGTATACATTACATCCGTATTTACACCCCCTATCTGCATTTCCTCATTTTCAAATTTGATCGGTACCAATCGATAAGCAAAACCTTCCAAACGAAAATAGTCTTCTAAGCCATAATATCCGCTCGACGGAACTGTTATGGAAAAATAAACAGGTCGTTTCCAATTGTTTTGCACCAGCATATCGTAAAGAATTAAACCACCTTTATCCACGTAGTTTGTTTTCACTTCCCATTCCATTTGATTCACAATTTTTGCAGAATCTTTTTCGGAAAGAGTATTGGTCTTTACGACTTGCTCCTTATCAATTACAAGGCGAAATTTATTTGCCGGAAAATGATCAATCCGCTCATCGTATCCGTATATTTTTTTGGTACTTTCCTTTTCACTCGCAACATATTCTATCGCGTCTTTCAGATCCAATCCTCCATTCTTCTCAACGTAAGCCTTCAAACGCGGATCATCAAGAACATAAACAACATCGCGCTTACCCGCCAGATATTTTTCTTTAGTAAGAGAAATTGGTAAAGGATCGGAATCATAGTTCTTTTGTTTCATCTGATCGATGTACCAATCGGCGGTTAAATACATCAAATTACAAACGCGAACATCAGTTCTTACGCCTTCTACCTCCTGCAAATACCATAATGGAAAAGTATCGTTATCGCCCATTGTGAATAGTATCGCATTTGGGGCACACGAATTCAGATAATCGTAAGCCAAATCTCTTGCCACATATCGATCCGACCGATCATGATCGTCCCAATTTTGTTGCGCCAACAAAGCAGGAACTGCCAAAAGGCAAAGAGTGAATGCTGCAGGAATAGCGATCTTATCTTTTCGAAGCACTTTTTTAGAAACCTGCAGTACTGCAAGAAATCCTAAACCGATCCAAACAGCAAAGGCATAAAATGATCCCACATAGGCATAATCCCTTTCGCGGGGCTGCAATGGAGGCTGATTCAGATACACAACAATGGCTAATCCGGTTAATAAAAACAGCAAGAAAACGACAAAAAAGTCTTTCTTCCCGTTGGTACTTTTTTTGTACTGATAAAGTAATCCTGCCAAGCCCAACAAAAGCGGCAGAAAGTAATATTTATTATTCCCTTTATTATTGGTCATATGGTCTGGCCTCAGACTCTGATCTCCCAAACGATAATTATCTACGAATGGTATTCCGGAAATCCAGTTTCCATCAACAACACCACTATAGGATTGCCGGTCGGATTGACGACCGGAAAAATTCCACATAAAGTAGCGGATGTACATGTAATTAATCTGGTAACTAAAAAAGAAGTCCAGATTCTGCACAAAGCTCGGTTTTGTTTTCTGATCAGCCTTGAGTCCTGTCCATTTGGCATATTCTTCGGGGTTCCTACCTGTCATTCCCTTGGTATACATTCTAGGGAACACTGTTTTATAAGAACTGCTATAGTTTGGTTTCTTTGGCGTGTATGAAACTACATATTTCCCGTCTTTTTTAATGTAAACATCTTTGCCATCTACATAACTCTCCTTTTCATCATACGGAGCATTAAAATATTCGCCATACACCAAAGGATTATCGCCATACTGCTCTCTGTTTAAATAATAAAGTAAAGAAAACAGATCCTCAGGATTATTCTGATCCAAACCAGGATTTGCCGCCGAACGAATCATGATAAGCGAATAGGACGAATATCCAATTAGAACAACTGTTAGTGCAGTAAGCAATGTATTCAAGACCACTTTGCCATGAGAAATTGTATATCGAATACCGAATACAAGACCTGAAATCAGCAGAATAATAAATACATAAGCGCCTGAATTAAAAGGCAAACCAATTACATTTACAAAGAACAAATCAAAAACAAAAGCAAGTTTTACAACGCCTGGAATGATTACATACATTGCACCACCCAAAAGAAGCAAAGCAACACCCAAAGCTTTTAAAACTCCATTTCTGCTTGGTTCATACTTCTTAAAATAGTAAACCATTACAATGGCCGGAATTGCCAATAAATTCAGAAGATGAACTCCAATCGACAAACCCATAAGATAAGCAATCAAAATTAACCACCTGTTTGCATAAGCCTTGCCTTCTTCGTTTTCCCATTTTAAAACGCACCAGAAAACAACTGCAGTAAACAGTGAAGATGTAGCATAAACTTCTCCCTCAACAGCTGAAAACCAAAATGTATCGGTAAAAGCATAAGCCATGGCTCCAATAAATCCGCTGCCAATAATTGTCCATATCTGAGATTCTGATATTTTATCTCCTGCAACAACCAACTTTTTAGCCAAATGGGTGATTGTCCAGAATAAAAACAGAATGGTAAAAGCACTTGCCAAACCAGACATGGAATTTATCATGAGAGCAACATTCTCGGTACCCGAAGCAAACATAGAGAAAAAACGAGCCAACAGCAGAAAAAACGGAGCTCCCGGAGCGTGTCCAATTTCTAATTTATAAGCAGAAGTTATAAATTCTCCGCAATCCCAAAAACTAACTGTAGGTTCAAGGGTTAAAAAATAGACAACTGCAGCTATTGCAAATGATATCCATCCGACAATAATATTTGTTTTTTGGTACTTACTCATATATTATCAAAATAAAGGTTAGATTTTATGGTACAGACAGCGAAGTTACCACTTTTGACAAAAAGAATTGATTTGTATTATGTGAAAAAATCTTAACAGACTTTCGATATTTCAAGATCAACATAGTCGTCAATATTCTTTTTTACAAATGAACGCTTTGCATTAGTTTGTAGAAAGAAGAATTACTTTGATTTAAGAAATCAAAAAAACGACATAAAAAAATGGCTGTCTTTACATGAAGACAGCCATTTAAAGTTTATTATAAATCTTTTACTCCCCTGCAGCAGACTTAAAAAGCAGTTCGAATTTTAATTGTAAATCTTCCCTCAACTTAGTTTGCTCACCCATATCAGCTAAACCTAAAAGCATCTGCACAACCCGCACTTCACGCTCCTGTTCTGATCTAAAAGCATTGGCATGCTGAGGATCCAAACTTAAGAAGTAATTCATTTTATCGTATGATTGTTGTGCCACTTTCAACAGTAAAGCATTTGCTTTATCTACTGCATTTGCTCTGTAATACTCCTGAATGAATCCAATCAGTGTATTATCAACCGGTATTTTATTGGTTGGCAGTTCTTCCATACATCTATCCAAAATATCAATGGCTTTTTCTTTCTTTCCCTCGTCATTTAAAGCACTGGCCAATCGGCTGTAATTTGCTCTGAACGACATGATATTCACTGTCAAAATATGAAATTGATCAACGTATACATCCGGATCTTTTATCCCGCCAAAAGTGAATTTATTCATGTAATTATCATACAACAATTCTGTATTTACATGGCCAATACCATTTCGTTCCGGTTTTGTTTCAATTGGAACCAAACGATAAGCAGCACCTTCCAACTGAAAATATTTCTCTAAGCCAAGAAAGCTTTCAGTCCCCATTCCTACAGAAAAATAAACAGGGCGTTCCCAATTGTTATTTGCAATGATATCATAAACCATAATGTCATTTTTATACAAATAACTTCTCTTGATCTTCCACTCTAACTTGTCTACAATTAAATGAGCATCTTCGGGCTGAACAGTACCATTTGCAAGCACCTTAGCCGAATCAACAGGAATATAAACGTTTCTTCCAGGGAAATAATTAAGCTTTTTACCCGATTGGGTTTCTACTTTTGCGGCATCATTATCGCTTCCTACGAATTTTATCATTTCACTCAAAAGCTCTTGTCCTTTCAATCGCTCTACAACAGGAACCTGATCGCGAATACCTGGTTCAACTTTATCCGCAGTAAGCGACATAGGAATCAGATCTGAATCGTAGGCTTTTCGTCTCATCTGATTGATGTACCAATCGCCGGCAAGTAAACTCAAATTTACAATCCGGATGTCTCTTCGAATCCCTTCCACTTCCTGCGCATACCAAAGCGGAAAGGTATCGTTATCGCCATAGGTAAATAAAATAGCATCAGGTGCACAAGAATTTAGATAATCTTTTGCATAGGCCAAAGTAGCATGTCTTCCCGAACGATCATGATCATCGAAATTCTGCTGAGCCAATAATCCGGGAACGGCAATTAAACAAACTGCAGTAACTGCTCCTGCGGTAACAACAGATGGTCCTTTTTTACTCAACCATTGATACAAACCCATTACCCCAAAACCTATCCAAATGGCAAACGCGTAGAATGAACCGGCATATGCATAATCACGTTCACGTGGTTGATAAGGTGATTGATTCAGGTAAACAACAATTGCCAAACCTGTAAAAATAAAAAGCAACATCACCACAAAGAAATCCTGTTTGCCTTTTTTGCTCGATTTATAATGATAGAACAAACCTATTAAACCAAGTATAAACGGTAAAAAGAAGTAAGTATTTCTTGACTTTTTATTTGCCATTTCAGGATATAACTTATCCTGATTTCCAATTTTCATTTCATCGATAAAAGGAATCCCCGAAATCCAGTTTCCATTCAGGATATCGCCATGCCCCTGAATATCGTTCTGACGGCCTACAAAATTCCACATGAAATACCGCCAATACATGTGATTTACCTGATAGGTCAAGAAAAACCTAAGATTTGATCCAAAACTTGGTTTGTAAAGAGTCTCATCGCCAACCTGAATTGGATTGTTCTTTTTTACATCTCCCCAGTATTCATATTCATGAACATGATTGGCCCGGGAACTATACATTCTTGGAAACAAGGTATTGAAACGTGAATCGAATTTATATTCCTGTTTGTGCGATGCAATAACATATTTATCCTTATTATTTTTATCCTTTTTTTGAATGTAAACAGGACTGGTTTCAATCAGGTCAACTGCAGGAGCATTGTAATACTCTCCGTACACAAGAGGTCTGTCGCCATATTGCTCCCGATTCAAATAGGAAAGCAAAGCAAATACGTTATCCGGATTATTTTCGTCCATTGGGGGATTAGCCGAAGAGCGGATCACGATCATGGCAAAAGAAGAATAGCCAATCATGATCACCACAAAAGCTGTTACAATCGTGTTCAAAACCACCATTCCACGTTTAATGGAGAAGTTAATCAACCAAACTACAAGAGCAATAAGCACTACCGCATAAAACATTACACCAGTGTTGTAAGGCAAACCAAATTGATTTACAAATAACAACTCGAACCACGATGCAATCGTAATTACACCAGGAATAACCCCATACATAACCACTCCCAAAATAAGAACCGAAAGTAAAAATGCTCCTATTATTCCATTTCGGGTAGGTGTATATTTTTTAAAATAGTAAACAAATATAATTGCAGGAATAGCCAAAAGATTCAGCAGGTGAACACCAATCGACAATCCCATTAAATACGCGATTAAAATAATCCATCGGTTTGCATACTTCTCATCCGCAACATTTTCCCATTTCAGAATTGCCCAAAAAACAACTGCCGTAAACAGTGATGACAAAGCATATACTTCCCCTTCAACAGCCGAAAACCAAAATGTATCAGAAAAAGTATAAGCAAGCGCTCCAACCATTCCCGTTCCCATCACGGCAATTAAATTTCCTTTTGAGATTTCACCATTAGTTGTTACCAGTTTTTTGGCAAGATGTGTAATTGTCCAAAACAAAAATAGAATTGTGAAAGCCGATGCTAAAGCTGACATGGAATTCACTAGCAGGGCTACCTGAGACGGATTGGGCGCAAAAAGAGAGAAAAACCTCGCCATAATCATGAACAAAGGTGCTCCCGGCGGATGTCCAACCTCTAATCCGTAGGCGGTAGTAATAAATTCTCCACAATCCCACAAACTGGCTGTAGGCTCAATAGTAAACAAGTAGGTAAGTGCAGCAATGACAAAAGCCATCCAGCCTAACACATTATTAACCACATTGTAATTAGATTTCATCTTGTGTGTATTTTTGTTTATTATATTCGATATGCAGGATAATATTTTGAACGAAAATAGTCAATTTTAACAGTTCCCCCGAATTCTATCTGAAAATTTTACACTTTTTGTTTGAGCAAATAAAAAAAGTATTACATTTGCAGAGTTCTTTGCAAAAAGGACAATTATGATTGTCCCGTGGTGTAATGGTAACACACCTGGTTTTGGTCCAGGCATTTAAGGTTCGAGTCCTTACGGGACAACAATAAAAAAGCTTCGAAATATTTCGAAGCTTTTTTTATTTTATCCTTTATGTTTATTTTTCAACAATCCTCTCAAACTTAAAGCTACCCGAAATTCCCTGATCATCTAAACTATCTCCCTCAATTGTTGTCTCATTAATCAACATGCCATCCCAGGAATCCAATTCGTAACAAATATCAAAATCGGAGTGAATAACATCATACTCTATAGCTTTTAGTTGAATTCGATTAAGATTTATCTCTCCTTCCAATTTTTCCTGGATCATGAACGTCTCCTCATCTTCCACATTTTCAGAAAAAATGATTTTACCACTCAATTTTCTCCCGTTTTGAGTCAATAAAAGCTCTCCTTTTGCACTTCCATAGCCATAATCTTCCTCGTAAAGCCACTTTCCTGTTAATGATTCTATTTTTTTTTGCTCCATCTTTTCTACCCTTTCAAATTGACAATCAGAATAATTACAAATATATAACAACAACAACGAATAAAAGTCTGCAATATTTTTGCATTTTTTGGTTTTGCCTAACAAATATTTCTACTATATTTGCACCGTCTTAGTCAGAAATGACTGAACGGGAATTGACCCGTGGTGTAATGGTAACACACCTGGTTTTGGTCCAGGCATTTAAGGTTCGAGTCCTTACGGGTCAACACAAGCTTCTGATTTCATCAGAAGCTTTTTTTATTTTATGACGAAATCAGTAAAATCCTGATTCGGCAAATTACAAATAAAAACATCCTTCACTTTAGCCCAATCAGGTCCCTTTTTACACCACTCACAAAACAATTCAACACCCAAATCCATCCCAACAATTTCCGCATAAACCGTGCCATCCGGCTGATTTCGCACAAATCCCTTAACACCAAAACGCTTTGCAGCCTCCTTGGCATGATACCGAAATCCAACATTCTGTACCCTACCCGACACTTGTATGCTTACAGATTTCCATTCCATTTTGTTGCACTTTTAATGCAAGATAGAATTTTAAATGATGAATTTAGAATTAATAATTAAAACACTCCTCAGTCTATCATCTCCAGTAAAAAGGGAGAATTTCATTCTAAAATTTTAAGTCTTGCTTGATATTTCTACTTGGCCCCTTTTACTTTATCCTTAAACCTTGTTACTTTCTCCCCAGCACTTGGAACTTGATACTTGAAACATCTTTTTCTACTTTTGCCCCATGATCAATTATCACGAACCATTATTTAGACCGCCAAGCGAAGCTCATTCCCTAATTATTCAGGTTACATTAGGTTGTGCATGGAACAAATGTGCTTTTTGCGAAATGTACAGCAGTAAACAATTTCAAGCCCGTAAAGAGGAAGACATTTTTGCTGATATCCAAAGCATGTCTCCCTATTCAAACCATTACCGCAAGGTGTTTTTGGCAGATGGAAACGCGATGGTACTTTCTTTCGATAAGCTTTCGCGGATATTGGATCAGCTAAATACGACTTTCCCTCGACTAACCCGTGTTTCGGCCTACGCAATACCAAAAGACATAGAAGTAAAAACAGATAAAGAACTTCAAATTCTTGCTGAAAAAGGACTAAAACTACTTTATGTAGGTATAGAATCAGGAGATGATGAGCTTTTGAAGGCAATTGATAAAGGTGAAAATTTTGAAAGTACGAGTCGTGCCCTGCAGCGTGCCCGAAAAGCAGGCATTAAACTTTCGGTAATGATCCTAAATGGTTTGGGTGGCAAAATCTTTTCTCAGCAACATGCCCTTAACTCGGCCAAACTTATCAACAAAATTCAACCTGAATTCCTTTCAACCCTTGTTCTCAGCTACCCTTACGGCGAAGATCATTTCATAAAAAAATTTAAAGGTGACTTTATTCCTCTCAATACCATCGAGCTGATTGCCGAAATGAAAGTCTTTATCGGGAACCTGGAATTAAGCCAGTCTATTTTTCGAAGCGATCATGCTTCCAATTATTTGATTCTGCGCGGAAACTTCCCCCGCGACAAACAAGAAATGCTGAATCGTATCAATGGTGTTTTGGACGATCCGGCCAACGCGCAGTTGAGACCGGAATGGATGAGGGGATTGTAGTTCTCTTCAATTTGCCTCGCAATCAGACTATAAAAAACCTAAGAGAATTAATAAAGCTTGTAGAAATCAATTTCGTTTTACTTATTCGTTCAGTAATATATTTTAAGGGAACTAAAAAGGTTTATAAATGCACACAGAAATACCTTATAAAACACTCTTGCTGTGTTTTATAAAAGAAAGAGTCGGCAATAATTCAAAGATTACTTTATCACCATATAATTCTTCTTATTCTGCAATTTGCCCCAGTCTTTAGTATTCATCGACTGAATCATTTTTGTAGTTAAATCAACCACAACAAAATCCTCATCTCTTGAGAAAGAAAACAACTCTTTAATCATTCTTAAAATCTTCATAATCCGAGTATTATCATTTTTCTGATAACATAAAATTAAGAGGATTAAAGGACAAAATCAAGACCATTCAGGGCAATTTAATAATTACGTAATATGAGTTTCTAATAACGTATTTTCAGTTCACACTTACGTAATGTGAAATTACAATCTGATTCATTTTACTAATCTTTAAACTCTACGGTATCAAAAAAGAGATTCTTTTTATCAACTAAAAATTGCTTCATTCTTGAAGGACCTCCAATAGCAATCTGATAAATAAACTTTCCACGAAAGAAAAATCGTTTGTAGTAGGTATACTCATGCTCACCAACCAATTGTGTATAAACAATTTCCTTCCCTAACATTTTCTGATACGCTACGGAGTTTTCCGAAATTAAAATCGCATTTCCGGTTACCAAACTCCCCTCTTTCATTTCCTGATAATATTCCGAGGGATCGGAATAAGTAAAATCCAAACCTACCTCTGAAAAATCGGAAGCTACAACACCAAAAACCGTTGCCGCATCTTTATAACTAAAAACCTCTATTTTTATTCCATTCAGCTCCTTATCCTGAATAATCGGATTTTCGGGCAATTCAAAACTAATCTTTGATTTTTCCGATCCTGATCTTACCCAATCGCTTTGTGCGTATACAGCAGGTGCTGCAAGGTTAAGCAACACTAGTAAAACAACTATTTTTCTCATTTGATACATTTAAATCGAATTTTAGAATCTCAATTTTTGCAAATAAATTCATTAATTAATTCCGGGCAGTTCTATTCCCTTTATAGTTCTGTACAAATCCAAAGCAAAAACATCTGTCATTCCAGAAATAAAATCAAGAACAGACATAATTTTCTCGTAATCAGATTCGCCGTTCAAATTATACTGCTCAGGAATTAATGACAACAAGTTCCTGGAATAAAAATTTTCGGGTTCCAAAACGGCAGTAACAAACTCATCGAGCAAAGTTCCTAAAATTTTGTAACCGGCAAGTTCTATTTCCACAACTGAACGATGACGATAGATTCGTGAAACAGCAACCTGAGTGCATTTTTTATAGGCAAACAACGAAATTTCATTGATCTCTTTAATTAGACTTGATTGAAATTTACCTTCCATTATTAATTCATAATGATCAACAAACACACCTACACATTCCGAAATTAATTTCCCAATAACTCCTGCCCGTATGTATGCAATTTGCTCATTAATATCGGTAACCTCCTTACAGGTTTCATCAATTCGGTTCAGAATAGTTTTGTCCTTGTCCGGATGATAAAAACTCAACAACAAATCCTTTGTTTCTTCGGTGCTTAGTATCTTCAGCTTATGAGCATCTTCAATATCCATAATTTGATAGCAAATATCATCAGCAGCCTCAACCAAGTAAACCAATGGGAAACGGGCAAATATTCCTGATGACAATTCAGGAATCCCCAGCTCTTGGGCAATCACAAGGTAATCTGCCTTTTCAGCTTGAAAAAAACCATATTTTTTTTTCTTTACTACCTCAATCTTACTACTTTCCCAGGGATATTTAACAATAGATGCAATACTCGAATAAGTTAATGCAAAACCACCCTTTCGTCTTCCGTGAAATGCATGGGTTAACAATCGCAAAGCATTTGCATTTCCTTCAAAGTTGATCAAATCATGCCACTCATTCTGAGTAAATCTATCTTGCAAATTTTTCCCTTTCCCATCCGAAAAGAAATGAGATAATGCCTTCTCTCCCGAGTGCCCAAATGGTGGATTGCCCAAATCATGAGCCAAACACGCTCCGGCAACAATACTCCCAATTTCTTTAATTAAATGAGATTCATCAACCAAATCAAGCTGAATAAGCTTGTCGGCAAGTGCATTCCCCAATGATCGTCCTACGCTGGAAACCTCAAGGCTGTGAGTTAAACGGTTGTGTACAAAAATACTTCCAGGTAACGGAAATACCTGTGTTTTATTCTGTAAGCGACGAAAAGGAGATGAAAATATTAATCGATCATAATCGCGCTGAAACTGAGATCTGATATCTTTCTGCTGAACAGAAGAAAATTGGTCTTCCTGACCAAACCTTTTTGCTGATAGTAAGCTATTCCACTTCATTTTTTCAATTTATAGAACCTAAAATTACACTAATATTTGGCTTTGCTCTTATCCTTTGGTATTTATTCACATTTGTTAAGACAACTCACACTAAATTACTCACATAATACCAAAATTACCGTACATTATCGTACACTCAATGTAATATAAGTGGACACAAAACACAAATCTCCACAAACCATTTTACATGTAAAAATCTAAATATCAGCACAATTAACCCTATGGCACACCAATTGATAAACTAACAATAATTTGGGGTGAATATTTTCTTTGGTTATTTTATCGATTAAAACAAGACATTATCAGTTATAAATGCTGGTTTGTCGATAGGTAAACATGTTTGTCTAATTTTGTTTGCAATAAAATGTAATAACATTAATATTGTATACAGATTTATTTTTAATACCAACAGCTATTATGATTCGATTACAAAACATTCACAAATCGTATATTACCGGTACTAATAAACTTCACGTTTTAAAGGGGATTGATTTGCATATAAAAGAAGGCGAATTAGTTTCCATAATGGGATCGTCCGGGTCAGGTAAATCTACGCTTCTTAATATACTTGGTCTTTTAGACAATCATGATGAAGGAGTTTACACTCTTAATCAGGAAGAAATAAAAGCCATGAGTGAAACAAAAGCCGCTAAGCTTCGAAACAATCTACTCGGTTTTGTATTCCAGTCCTTTAATCTGATCTCATTTAAAAATGCCATGGAAAATGTGGCACTTCCATTGTATTACCAGAAGGTTGCCAGAAAAAAGAGGAATAAAACAGCTTTGGAGTATCTGGATAAAATGGGACTAAAAGATTGGGCTGAGCACATGCCAAATGAGCTTTCAGGTGGTCAGAAGCAAAGAGTTGCAATAGCCCGGTCAATAATCACACAACCAAAAATTATTTTAGCAGATGAACCAACTGGTGCATTAGATTCTGCAACCTCCGTTGAAGTGATGAATCTTTTAAAAGAAATTAATCAATCCGGTATCACAGTTATTATCGTAACACACGAAAATGATATCGCCCATATGACAGATCGGATTATTAATCTAAAAGATGGTAGAATCGAATCCATTATTGAGAATAATAAAATCAATAGTAAGGAAACTATCAGAGTTCCTCAGGAATAACCAAACTATCTAAACCTAAACGCCTAGAATAAAGCTATGTTCGACAGAGATAAATGGCAAGAAATATTTAGTACCATTAGTAAAAATAAAACCAGAACCGTTCTGACCGGTTTTTCGGTAGCAACAGGAATTTTCATGTTGATTTTTCTTTTGGGTGCAGGACGAGGTCTTAGAAATGGAATGACTTCAGTTTTTGCACAAGATGCAACCAACAGCATGCAAATATATGGTGGCAGAACAACCAAAGCATACAAAGGAACTCCCGAAGGAAAACGAATTCAAATGGTTAATGAAGACTATCTTGGGTTTAAAAAATCAATTGAAAAATTGGATGTAATTTCTGCAATGTCTTACATTCCCGGAGCTGAAATAATATCCTATAAAAACAATTACGGAAATTTTAATGTGTCTCCTGTTCATGAAACTTATAAAGAGATTAAAAATTTCGAAATACTTGAAGGACGATTTTTAAATGAAAAGGATATTAAGGAAAACCGAAAAGTTGTTGCCATTCAGGATGTTGTTAAGGAGGTTCTCTTCCCTAAAGAAACGGCAATCAATAAATTAATTAATATCAACAACATCAAATTTAAGGTAGTTGGTGTTTTTAATCAGCCAAGTTTCGATGATAATTCCAGAGAAATTTACATCCCGATTACTGTTGCTCAAAATATTTTTAACAACAACGATCACCTTCAAAGAATATCCTTTACACTAAACGATATTTCTGTAGATGAGAGTAAAAAAGTTGAGCAATTTATTACTTACCAAATGGCTAAACGACATGAATTTAGTCCAGAAGATAAGAATGCTCTTTGGATACAGAACAACATCGAAAATTCTCAGCAATTTGCGGGTCTTTTTAGCGCAATTGAAATGTTTGTATGGATTATTGGAATTTTCACTATTGCATTAGGAGTAATTGGTGTTTTTAATATTATGATGATTGTTGTTAAGGAAAGAACCAAGGAAATCGGAATTCGAAAAGCAATTGGGGCTTCTCCAAGCTCCGTAGTTGGACTGATATTAATGGAGGCAATATTTATAACAGCAGCCTCGGGATATGTCGGACTAATTGCCGGGGTAGGCTTACTCGAAGTAATCACCAAATTTGATCTTATCAACAAAATATACCCACCTGCAGCAATTTACTTTTTAAATCCACAGGTTGATTTAGGAATAGCTATAGGTGCAACCATTGTTTTGGTTGTAACCGGTGCTCTTGCGGGTTTTTTCCCGGCAAGAAAAGCCGCTTCAATCAGACCCATTGAAGCTTTAAGAGACGAATAATAAACCAGACTAATAAACGATCAGCTAATGTTCGATTTGGATAAATGGCAGGAAATTACTGCCGCACTAAAAAAGAATAAACTACGGACCATACTTACCGGTCTCGGGGTAATGTTTGGAATCTTAATTCTGGTAACCTTACTGGGTATTGGAAGAGGTTTTCAAAATAATATACAATCCTCATTAGGTAATTTCGCAACAAATTCAACAGTTTTTTGGGTAGAAAAAACTACCAAAGCTTATAAAGGTTTGCCACGAAACAGATCGTATCAGTTTACCAATGATGATTTGGAAGTACTTAAAAGATCGATACCTGAGCTGCAGGATATTGCCCCTGATATAAATGGATGGAGCGGAAATGCCACCAACAATACATTCCGGGAAGATAAAAAAGGAAATTTCAGAATCAAAGGGACTTCACCTGAAATGAACAATGTAAACCCGGTTGAAGTTACTGCCGGTCGTTTTATCAATCAGAATGATTTAAAAGAATTTCGAAAAGTAATTACGATTGGACCAAGAGTTCAGGAACTAATGTTCGAAAAAGATGAAGATCCAATTGGTCAGTACCTTAAAGTAAATGGAATTTATTTTAGAATTATTGGTACAATTAAACCATTAAGTCGAAATATGGGAATGCGCGATGACGTTCTTCAAATGCCATTTACCACCCTGCAGCAATTGTATAACCAAGGAGACAAATTCCGTGTATTCTTAGCAACGGCTAAGGTTGGAGAATCGGTTGCCGACTTGGAAGACAAAATATTTGAGATTCTGGCCAGAAGGCATTCCATTCATCCTGATGACAGACAAGCCATTGGTAATTTTAATATTGCTAAGATGTTCAACAAAATATTTGGCCTTTTTAACAGCATTGGATTCTTATTTTGGGTGATAGGCTTTGGAGTTCTTCTAACCGGTATTATTGGAGTTAGCAATATTATGCATGTAGTTGTAAAAGAAAGAACAAAAGAATTAGGAATTAAACGTGCCATTGGTGCACGTCCTCGTGAAGTTGTTGGTCAAATCATAAATGAAGCCGTTTTCCTCACCACCTTTGCGGGATTCTGGGGACTGGTTTTAGGTGTTTTAATTGTTGAAGGAATCGGTAAAATGACAGAAGGTGATCCTAACCCGCAGATTTTAAATCCTTATGTTGATATAAATGTTGCATTTATAGCACTCGGTGTTTTGGTTTTATTTGGTGTTTTGGCTGGGTTGCTTCCAGCACAAAGAGCCATCAGAATTAAACCCGTAGATGCATTGAGATACGAATAAAAAAAATAATTCATAATCCGAAAATAATACTAGTCATGAAAAAAGTTTTTAGAATTGTATTGGTTGTATTTTTTATCTTCCTTTTTGTAGGAACCATTGTATTCCTATATCAAAAGTCGCAGGATAAACCTGTGGTTTACAACACAAAATCACCTGAAATAACAGATATTATTAAAAAGACGGTTGCAACCGGATCTGTTGTACCAAGGAAAGAAATCGCAATTAAACCTCAGGGAGTTTCCGGAATTATTGAAACTTTATATGTTGAGGCCGGGGATATGCTTAAAAAAGGTGATCCTATTGCTAAAATAAAGATCATTCCTGATATGATTAATTTGAATAGTGCTGAATCGAGAGTAAAAATTGCACAAATTAATTACGAGGATAAAGAAATTAACTATCAGCGAGATAAAGCTTTGTTTGAAAAGAAAGTAATATCAGAATCTGATTTCCAAAAAACACAATTGTCTTTCCGAAATTCTAAGGAAGAGTTACAATCAGCAAAAGATAATCTGCAGTTGATTAAAGAAGGTGTAACCAAAAGTTCTGCAAAAGCTACCAATACCATTATTCGTTCAACAATTGAAGGAATGATACTTGATATTCCGGTAAAAGAAGGAAATTCAGTAATTCAAAGCAATACTTTTAATGATGGAACCACAGTTGCTATTGTTGCTGACATGGGCGAAATGATTTTCCAAGGTAAAGTTGATGAGACTGAAGTTGGGAAAATTGTTCAGGGAATGAACCTTGAATTAACAATTGGTGCAATTGAAGATGTGAAGTTTGACGCTCATCTGGAATACATATCTCCAAAAGGTGTGGAAGAGAATGGTGCCATTCAATTTGAAATAAAAGCCTCTGTTAAGCTTAAAAAAGACTTCTTTATTCGCTCAGGATACAGTGCTAATGCTGAAATTGTACTTGATAAAAGAGAAAAAGTATTGGCTGTAAACGAAAGTCTTTTAGAGTTTAAAAATGATTCAACTTTTGTAGAGGTAGAAACTTCTGAGCAAAAGTTCGAAAAAAGATTTATTAAAACTGGTCTTTCGGATGGTATCAACATTGAAGTTTTAGAAGGCATTACAAAAGACGATAAGCTTAAAGGAGAAAAAAGGAAAAAAATTGAAGAAATAAAAGAGAAGAAAGACTAGGAAAAATTTCCATTGCAGTGGAAAGATTGAATAAGCATCTTTAATTTGTCATTATTAAATTAATAACGGAAGAACTAGTTTTGTCGGATCAAAAAAATACATACACACATGAAAAAAATATTATTACTTGTCCTTGCTTTTGCCTTTTCCTTTTCTGGTATTTATGCTCAGGAATTATGGAATCTGGAAAAATGCATAACACATGCAAAGGAACACAATATCAACCTTAAGTTACAAAAACTGGATGCTGACGTTCAGGCAAACAATACCAGACAATCAAAATTGGATCTTTTACCAGACTTAAATGGTAATACAGGATACAACTTTAACTATGGACGTTCGCTAAGCGCTGACAATACATATGTAAACGAAAACAGTCAAACTGGTTCTCTTGGCCTTTCCTCCAGAGTTACTCTATTCAGTGGTTTTCAAAAATGGAATTCAGTTAAACAAAACGAATTGGATCTTAAAGCAAATTTGCAGGATGTTGAAAAAGCAAAAGAAGATTTAGCACTAAATATCACATCTTACTATTTGGATATTTTATTTAAAAAAGAACTTCTTCAAGTTGCCCAGGAACAACTAAAAGTTACTGAGCTTCAGATTAAAAGAACAGAAGTTTTGGTAGAAGCAGGAACTTTACCAAAAGGAACTTTGATGGAACAAAAAGCTCAGGCTGCACGCGAAGATCTTGCTGTAGTTAACGCACAAAATTCTCTTGATATCGCTTTGCTCGATTTGGCTCAGCTATTGGACTTAGAAGACACGAAAAATTTTGATATCCAGACACCTGAACTACCTGTTTTAAATGCAACCAAATCAATGGTTGATCCTGAATCAGTTTTTATTAATGCATTAACCTTCCGTCCGGAAATGAAAGCGGCACAATACCGTTTGGAAAGCTCTGAGAAAGGTTTGATTATTGCTAAAGGTCAACGTACTCCAACTTTATCAATGTCAGGATCATGGAATTCGGGTTATCGCAGAAATCAACCTGAATATGGATTCGCCACAGACGGAAGCCCTATTATTATCAGAAAAGAAATGAAATTGAACGATCAATTAAGATTGTTTGAATCTAAAAGCTTTGGTTTCAATTTAAGCATTCCAATTTTTAACGGAGGTAGTGTTAATCGAAACATTAGCAACGCAAAAGTAAATATCGACCGTTCCAAATTGAATATGGAGAACTCTAAAAACGCACTGAGAAAGGATATTCAACAAGCACATGCCAATGCAAAGGCTGCCATGAAAAAGTTTTTCTCTAGTGAAACAGCAGTTTCTTCAACCGAAGAAGCCTTCCGTTATACTGAAGAAAAATTCAACTTAGGTTTGGTAAATTCAGTTGATTACAATCAGGAAAAAAACAATCTTTTCAAATCTAAATCGGATTTACTGCAAGCGAAATACGAATACATATTCCGCACCAAAATTCTTGATTTCTATAATGGAATCGAAATAAATTTATAATCAAGTTTCAAATTCAAAAAAGCTCTCAGCCCATTTCGGGTTGAGAGTTTTTTTTATCAAGTAAGTATTTCCTTCTAATTATTTGTCTTAGTAATAGAACTGTTTTAAAACCATATCATTTCCCCATTTTAATAAATTTGGATAGTGCATTGGTCATATTATTTGAACTGTTATCGTTCACAATTAGTATTTTATCCTTTATTTTGCATTGATTTTAAATTTTATCAAATGGCATTACTATTACATATAGAGACATCAACAGCGGTTTGTTCTGTTGCATTAGGGAAAGATGGTGATTTACTGGCTCTTAAAGAAACGAAAGAAGGAATGAAACACGCAACTCACCTAACCGTTTTTATTCAAAACATTTTAAAGGAGAATAATTTAACTCCAACCGATTTAGACGGTGTTGTTATTAGTATGGGCCCTGGATCGTATACTGGCTTACGTATTGGGGTATCAACAGCCAAAGGGATTTGTTACGGAGCTAACCTGCCTCTAATCTCAATAAATACTTTGCAGGCAATGACAAAGCCATTACTTGAGAATAAAGAAATTACGTCTCTATTGACTAATCCTGAAAAAGCCTACTACTGTCCGATGATTGATGCAAGAAGGATGGAAGTTTACACGGCCTTTTTCAATTGCAAAAATGAATTGGCCGGAGATATTTCTGCTGATATTATTGATGAAAACTCCTACTCGAAAGAACTTTCGGAAAGAGAAATTATTTTCTTTGGTGATGGCTCTTCAAAGTGCAAAGAAGTAATCAAAAGTAAAAATGGCATCTTTCTTGATAATGTAACACCATCGGCAGTAGGAATGATAGAACTGGCTGAAATAAAATTTCAGAATCAGGAATTTGAAGATGTAGCTTATTTTGAGCCCTTTTATCTGAAAGATTTTGTTGCAACTACTCCTAAAAAGAATATCTTTAATTAAGAATCAACAATAGTCCATATGTATAAATTATCTCTTAGCATTCTTCTAATTTTTCTAAGCCATACACTTTTACTGGCCGATTCACCTATTAAGAATGCCGAAAAGGGGGAAAATCTAAGATATGTTATACATTATGGAATTATTCGAGGAGGAAAAGCAAGCCTAAAAATCAGACGTGAAAAAATAGATGGCAAAGATCTGTATCATGCAACTCTAACTGGGAAAACCATCGGATTATTCAATTCGCTGTATAAAGTAAAAGATACATACGAGAGTTTTATTAATACAGAAACTCTGTTGCCGGTAAAAGCAATTAGAGATATTCGCGAAGGGAATTACAAAAGATATACTGAAATTGTTTTTAACCGGGAAAAGAATGAAGTGAACTCAACACGTTCCGGAATTCATAAAGTACCAGCAGGAACACATGATATTTTATCGGCTTTTTACTTTGCAAGAGCCAATCATTTCAATTCAAATTTAAAAGTTGGAGAAGTAGTCAAGATTCAAACTCACTTCTCTGATGAATTGTTTCTTCTTCAATTCCGATTCATGGGATATGAAACAATTAACAGCAAAATTGGAGATGTGAACTGTTATAAGTTCATACCAATTGTTGCAACAGGCAGAGCATTTAAAGATGAAGATGATATGACTATCTGGATATCTGCTGATGCAAACCGGATTCCGGTCCGCGTACAATTCGATCTTTTTATTGGTTCATTGCGTTGCGATTTGATGAATTTTTCAGATTTCTCCTATGACTCACTATTGGATAACGACTAATTTTTTGCCATTTCCGAGGTATCTATTTCAAACAAAGCCTTATAATATTTCAGAATATTAATTGTTTACCCTATTTTTGCAAAACTCAAAAGAAAACGAAACTTTTCTTTTCTTAGAAATGATTATTAAAATTTAATATTATATCATGGCATCTACTACAGATTTTAAAAATGGAATGTGTATCCACTATAAAGGAGATTTATATACCATTGTTCAATTCCAACACGTAAAACCAGGTAAGGGTCCTGCCTTTGTTAGAACAAAACTTAAAAATGTTAAAACAGGTAAAGTTATTGACAATACTTTTAACTCTGGTGTGAAAATTGACATAGCCCGTATTGAAAGACGCCCTCATCAATTCCTTTATAAAGATGATATGGGATATAATTTGATGCATACAGAAACATACGAACAAATTGTTTTACCTGAAGAATTGTTTAACGCAGCTGACCTTTTAAAAGAAGGTGAAATGGTTGAGGCGGTTTTCCACGCCGACACAGAAACGCCATTGTATGTTGATCTTCCTGCTCATGTTGTTATGGAAGTTACTTACACAGAACCTGGTTTAAGAGGCGATAGTTCATCGACCTCATCGCTAAAAGCAGCAACTGTAGAAAGTGGTGCGACCATAATGGTACCTTTATTTATCAACACAGGCGATTTAATTAAAATTGACACGCGCGATCACTCTTATTCAGAGCGCGTAAAAGCATAATTCCTATAAACTCATCATCAAAAAAGGATTCTTTATGGAATCCTTTTTTTTTTTCATATTTCCGATTGGCTGATGATTTGATATTTATTAAATTAGCATGGAACATAAACCCCCCTATCGTGATCAAGCAACAATCTGTTAACAGCAAATTTAAGCTCAACCTAATCCTTAAAATTACTCAGGCGATTAATGAAAACTTATCAATTGATGAGCTTTTGCAGCAGTATAAGAATATCTTATTTAATGATCTTAAGATTGGGAAAATTGCGGTTTATAAATTTAGTTCTCACTGGGAAAAATTATTGATATCCGGTATTTCAAAAGAATGCATTGATAAGATCAAAATTGGAAAACACTTAAGCAGTATTTCTGAAATCACATATATCTCGCGTGATTTACCCGAAGTACTCTGGTCTTTTGATTTTATTATTCCGGTTATCCACAAAAATTCGGTTCTTGCATACATCCTAATTGGTGATATTGATGAAGAAATGGAAGGGATGAGCCCGGCAATCAAACACCTTAGCTTTATACAAACCATTTCCAATATTATTATTGTGGCAATGGAGAACAAACGCCTGTACAAACAATTATTGATTCAGGAAGCTTTTAAGAAGGAAATGGAATTGGCTTCAAAAATCCAAAGCCTTCTAATACCCAATCAAAGCTCTTTACCGCAAAATCAATATATTTCTACCTGCGGATATTATCAGCCACACTTTGAAATTGGCGGCGATTATTATGATTTTATCAACTTTAACGATCAGGAATTGGGATTTTGCATTGGCGATGTTTCAGGAAAAGGAATCCCGGCAGCCCTAATCATGTCTAATTTTCAAGCTACATTGCGGGCGCTTTTCCGGCCTGAAACACCGCTGGATGAACTCATGATTCAATTGAACCAAAAAGTATGCGACAACTCAAGCAGTGAGAAATTCCTGACCTTTTTTATCGGAATTTACAATTACACCACAAGAAAATTAAAATATGTGAATGCCAGTCATCACCCTCCACTTCTTTACAATTTTGAAAATGGAGAAACTACCTCACTAAAAAAAGGATGTATTGGTTTGGGTATGCTTAATGAAATTCCAGCCATATCAATTGGAGAAATTACGATTAATGAGCATTCAAAGCTGCTTTGCTATACCGATGGATTAATAGAACTGGAAAGAGATGATCAAATGGAAGTAGGCGTTCAGTTCCTAACCAAAACGTTCGCAACACAAAAAAATATTTCAGATACCTTTGCAGATCTGATACATCACATTGACATCGGAAAAAAGAATAAGGCCGTAATAGATGATATCTCATTGTTCGGCATTGAATTCAAAACAACACAAATGTAAAAAGAACCGGCTAATGCCGGTCCTTTTTACATTTAAATAAGATTTCCTTATTGTATTTCGAAAGCGATATCTTTTGAGACTGATTTTCCAGCAGTATCTTTAACTGTTACAGAAAACTTATAAGCTCCAGGCTTAGCATTATCAGGAGTTGCTATATTAAAACTAATTACTTTTGATACTCCGGAAATAGCAGGTACTGCATTGCCAGCAGCATCAGTATCTGAAAGGCTATTAAAACTAAACTCTTCAACAGTTTTTGCAGACTTAACTCCAGTATACGATACAGTTACAGTATAAGATGCTAATGCAACATTATCCGTGGCAGTAAAGTTGACACTTAAATTTGAACCTGCTGTAACTACTGTGCTTGTTGTTGGGCTAGCAATTGTAACTGTAGGATCAACAGTATCTTCTTTGTCATCACCACCACTACTGCCACAACTCATCATACCTATTGAGAAAAGAACGATAAGGGCATACTTTAAGAATTTCATATAATCTGATTTTAGTTTGTGATTTAGTTTTATGTAATAAAAATAGTTGATAGCTAGCAAACTAGCAAGCAACTACAAGGAAATAATTCTTTTTACCTTTTTGAACCAAAAAATATTTATCTGCAATTAAATGTTCTTTTGTAATTAACATCTCCGGATTATCTACTTTTTCCTTATTAATACTGATTGCATTGCCTTTAAAAAGTCTTCTTAATTCTCCTTTCGATGGAAATACATCTGTTTTAACAGCCAATAATTCCAAAACATCAATGCCATTGTCAAATTCAGACTTACTAACAGAAAATTGAGGTACTCCTTCAAAAACTGATAAGAATGTCTCTTCATCCAATTTTTTCAAAACATCAGCTGTGGCTTTTCCAAATAAAATTTGAGATGCTTCAACTGCTGTATTGTAATCTTCTTCGGAGTGAATCATGATAGTTACCTCTTTAGCCAACCTCTGCTGCAATTTTCTCATATGAGGAGCTTCCTGATGTTCTTCTATCAGAGCAAAAATTTCTTCTTTCGGAAGAAGTGTGAATATTTTAAGGTATTTCGCGGCATCTTCATCAGAGGTGTTCAACCAAAACTGGTAGAATTTATAAGGCGAAGTACGTTTAGGATCTAACCAAATATTTCCTGATTCTGTTTTTCCGAACTTTCCACCATCTGCTTTAGTAATCAGCGGACAAGTTATCGCAAAAGCAGTACCACTTTCTTTTCGGCGAATTAATTCTGTTCCGGTAGTAATGTTTCCCCACTGATCGGAACCACCCATTTGCAATTTGCAGTTCTTAGTTCGGTAAAGTTCCAAAAAGTCGGTTCCCTGCACTAATTGGTAAGTAAATTCGGTAAAAGACATTCCTGCTTTAGAATCAGCACTTAATCTTTTCTTTACAGAATCCTTACTCATCATATAGTTCACAGTAAGGTGTTTGCCAATATCACGAATAAAATCAAGAAAAGTAAAGTCCTTCATCCAATCGTAATTGTTCACCATTTCGGCAGCATTTGCGGCATCTGAATCAAAATCCATGAACTTGGAAAGCTGCGCACGTAAACATTCCTGATTGTGACGAAGAGTTTTTTCATCCAGTAGATTTCTTTCCTGAGATTTCCCTGAAGGATCTCCTATCATGCCGGTTGCTCCACCTACCAATACAATTGGCTTGTGCCCTGATACCTGAAAATGTTTTAACATCATTACACCAACAAGGTGTCCGATGTGCAGTGAATCTGCCGTAGGATCAATTCCTACATAAGCTGATGTTAGTTCTTTTGCAAGTTGTTCTTCTATTCCAGGCATCATATCGTGAATCATGCCCCGCCACTGGAGTTCCTCTATAAAATTCATCTGTTCTGTATTTAATTTCCTGATAGGAATCTAATTATCAATTTTCTATTTGAATGGCAAAGATAAGAATTTTACCATTTTATTATGCTGTAATTTTTTCTATTCAACAACCAGTGAAATCAAGCTGTATAAAATCCCCGATATCAGTAAAATATTATAGATAAAAGAAAGCATAAAGAATTTCACAATTGTTTTTATCCATGATTGCCGATAATAAAATTTCAAGGCCAGAAAAAGCTGTACGGGAATCAATAAATAAAGATAAAAAGCAAACGATTGTAAAAACTCTAACTTAGTCATTATCAACAACTCACTAACAATCACAATCACAAAAATAAAAGAATGGAAATTAAGTGATATTAATAAATGTTCTAACAAATAATGCTTCCTTCGGATGTAAAACAGTGCCAAAAACAAAGCAAATACCGGAAGTATAATCAGCAAGGTTTGTGATAATTTTTTATAGACATTATCCATCATCAAGGTCGGATTTAACTTCCACATGTCAATCACACGTTTTATATCAGAATTTCCGAACTTGTTATTCTTCCCTCCCTTTCCGCCAAAAGTAATTGATTGCGCCGTTTGTGCAGTATCCTGACTAATATTTAAGTTAAACAATCCTTTTTTTAATTCTGAATTGGTCAAAGAATCTGACTCCAAGCTATCTATCTGGTTTTTATTTTCATCAACCATATCCTCGAAATAGGATAATACATCAACATCTTTTCCTTCCTCTGTTGTAAAAGTAAAGTTTTTTTCTGCCTGAGTTTCGGGCATGTGGTTGTGGGAAAGCAGTAAAAATGCAAAAAAAGTAAGAAATAGATACAGTCGAAAAGGTGGCGTATATCTGGCTCTTTTTCCTTTCATAAATTCTTTGGTAAGATAACCCGGACGAACAAATAGCGGGACTATCGTATGAAGAAATTTATTATCAAGCGATAGAGCATCACCAAGCGATTCGGACAAGACACTAAAAAAAGGTCTGTGAAAATCTTTTACCGACTGACCACAATTGGAACAAAAACTTCCATTAACCGGATGTTCACAATTAGCACAAAACCCCTCAAAATGAAAAACTTTCCTTTTGGGAAGTTTTTGGATGTATTTCTTAATTATTTCTTTCATTAGACTTCAAGAGGGAGTTCTTCTTTCACTTTTTCCTTAATCTTTTCTTTCGTATCACTAAAATCTGAATTAAACAATTCAAACATCTTTTCCGAAACAGTTGTCATTGGACTATATAAGTAGCTTTCATCCTTTTTTTCATCTGAAATAAATTCAAATTTTCGATCTAAATAATCAACAAAATAGACAATAATACCGATTATAATAATCCCCTTCATTAAACCAAATACCATTCCCAAAATTCGGTTAAACATCCCTAAAGCAACAGCTTCAACAAGTGAATTTAGAAGCTTGCCAATGATATGAACAATAATTACAATGACAATAAATGTGATTCCAAATGAAATGTATCCCATGTATTCGGAGTCGTAATTAAAACGATCCCTTATGAATTGCGCCGTAAAATCGGAGAAATGAATGGCACCATAGATCCCTAATACTAAAGCAATCAAGGTAGCAATCTCAAAGATGAAACCATTCTTAAAACCTTTAACCATTACCCAAAGCAATGGAATACCTATCAATATATCGATAATATTCATTTGTAATGCGTTTCTAATTTGACAATGATCACCAAATATAAGTAAAAACCAACATAACCTGAGCATAATATTTAGATAAGAAACAAGACCTCAATTAAAATTTCTTTATATTTAAATCAGTAAACTATTCAAATATGGCTTTAATAAACTCTCTTGTTAGTTGGCTGAATACGAAAAGACTCTCTCAGATCGATTTTTTTAAAAATCATCCGATTGAAACTCAGAAAGAAACCCTTACGCAATTAATCGAACAAGCTTCGAATACTGAATGGGGAAAAAAGTATGACTTTAAAAGTATTCGCACACTTTCTGAATTTAAAGATAGATTGCCGGTTCAAACCTATGAAGATATTGAACCTTACATTAACAGACTTAGGAATGGTGAGCAAAATATTTTTTGGCCTTCCGAAATAAAATGGTTTGCCAAATCGTCAGGCACCACCAATTCGAAAAGTAAATTTATTCCGGTGAGTAAAGAAGCTTTGGAAGACTGTCACTTTCGAGGAGGAAAAGACATTTTAGCCATCTATACTTCTCTGTTCCCCGAAACCGGGATTTTTAGAGGGAAAGGATTAACACTTGGAGGAAGTCATCAGATTAACAACATCAAAAATGATTCTTACTATGGCGATTTGTCGGCTATTCTAATTCAAAATTTACCTTTTTGGGCTGATTTTATAAGAACACCTGATACGTCTATTGTATTGATGGATGAATGGGAAGAAAAACTGAATAAAATGACAGAAGCAACACTGAATGAGAATGTAACCAGTTTATCTGGTGTACCTTCCTGGTTTCTGGTTCTGTTAAAACATATTTTAAATGCTTCAGGCAAAAACAACATTCACGAAATATGGCCTAATCTTGAACTTTTTGTTCACGGCGGTGTTAGTTTCGACCCTTACCGTGAACAATTTAAAGAATTATTGCCATCGCAGAATATGAACTATCTGGAGACTTATAATGCCTCCGAAGGTTTTTTCGGAATTCAGGATAATCCTTTGGATGATTCACTTCTTTTGATGTTGGATTACGGAATTTATTATGAATTTATTCCTGTCGGATGTTTGGCCAATGATCATCCAAAAGCCATCAGTTTAGAAGAGGTAAAACTTCATACAAACTACGTAATCGTTATTACAACCAATGGAGGATTGTGGCGTTATCAAATTGGAGACACCATCCGATTTACATCAAAAGCCCCGTTTAAATTTAAGATTTCGGGCAGAACCAAACTATTCATCAATGCCTTTGGTGAGGAATTAATTATTGACAATGCCGAAAAGGCAATTCAAACAGCGTGTGCCAAAACCAATTCAATCATTAAAGAGTATACAGCCGCTCCTGTGTTTATGGCATCGAATCAAAAAGGGGCTCACCAATGGTTAATTGAATTTGAAAAAGCACCCGGCAACATTGACGAATTCAATTTCATATTAGACAATGCCTTAATGAGTGCAAACTCTGATTATGAGGCAAAAAGATACAAAAACATTACTCTTGAGAAACCACACATTACCATCGCTAAACCTGGTTTATTTTATCAGTGGCTGAAAGAAAAAGGGAAATTGGGCGGTCAGAATAAAGTGCCCCGACTTTCAAATAATCGTGATTTAATTGAGGAACTACTACAAAAAAACAACTAATTATTTATGCTGCAATTCCTTCTTTGGATATCTCTTTTGTTTCCATCTCAAAATAATGTTCAAATCAATCAGATTCATGATTTTATTTCGGTTGATCACCTAGGCAATATATTTGTCGTGAATAAGTCCGAATTAATGGAATTCAATTCGAAGGGAGAGAAATTGGCCGTTTTTTCGAATTCCATGCTGGGTTCTATCTGTCATATTGATGCCTCGAACCCACTTCGAATACTAATTTTTTACAATGATTTTAATCAAATATTATTTCTGGACCGTAATCTGGCAGAAATTGGCGGCGAAATTGATTTATTTGAATTTTCGGATAACGAAACCGAATTGGTTTGCACTTCTGCAAATGGTGGGTTTTGGATTTATAATTCAAATGACAATCAGGCAATTCATATTTCGGACATTGGCAAAATAATAAATCAAAGCAGCTTACTGAACTCCTTTTTTCAGGATTGTATTCCTGATAAAATGCTGGAATACAACAACGATTTGTACCTCCTTTATCCGGAAATGGGAATTCTGAATCTGGATCGGAACGGCCAATTCAAGAAAAAAATTTCACTGCCGGGCATCAAAAACTTCCAAATATCCAAAAACACACTTCTATACACAACTGAATCAGGAATTTATTCCTTTCAGCCAATGGCTAAAGAAGACAAATTAATTTTCAATTTAGAAGATTCGAAAGATGCTCAGCTTACCATCCAAAACAACATTTTGTATGTCTCCAATAAAAAGTCAATATCAATTAAAGCACTAACACTCTGATTAAAAATAACCTGCAATTTATTGGTGTTTTTTCCAATTGAATTCCTGAAAAATATTCTTAATTTTAGTTGCCTTTTTCACACAAAGTAAACATAAATATGCACATTGCTGTTGCCGGAAATATTGGAGCTGGTAAAACTACACTAGCCGGATTATTAGCTAAACACTACGGATGGGAAGCTCATTTCGAAGATGTTGATGAAAATCCATATTTAAATGATTTTTACGATGATATGAAGCGATGGTCGTTCGCTCTTCAGATTCATTTTTTAAATAGTCGTTTTAATCAGGTTTTGGCCTTACGCAAATCCGGGAAAGACATCATTCAGGACAGAACCATCTACGAGGATGCCTATATTTTTGCTCCCAATCTGGAATCGATGAGTTTAATGCCCAGAAGAGATTTTGACAACTATCTGTCTCTTTTCAATATCATGAGTTCATTAATTCAGCCACCGGATCTGCTTATTTATTTACGCGCAAGCATTCCTACGCTGGTAAGTCATATTCAGGAGCGTGGACGTAATTATGAGGAAACCATTCGTTTAGATTATCTGAAGCGTTTAAATGAACGCTATGAAGCATGGATATCGGGCTATGCAAATGGTAAACTGCTGATTATTGATGTGGACAACATTAATTTCCTGAAAACCCCTAAAGACTTAAGTGAGGTAATCAACAAAATTGATGCTCAGCTAAACGGACTCTTTTAAAAAGAAGCTGTGAATTGATGATTACAGGTTAAGACTGTCTGGCTTGTAAATCCAATTCCGAATTTATAATTCAAAACTGATAATTCTTTCAAATTATGCATATCGCAATAGCTGGAAACATTGGCTCTGGTAAAACTACCCTTACCGAACTGCTTGCAAAACAATATGGATGGGAGGCTCATTACGAGGACGTTGACGAGAACCCCTATTTAAATGATTTTTACGATGACATGAAACGATGGTCGTTCAATCTTCAAATTTACTTTCTCAAAAGTCGGTTCAACCAAATTATGGAAATCCGTAAGGCGGGAAAAAATGTAATTCAGGATCGTACCATTTATGAAGATGCCATGATTTTTGCTCCGAATTTATTTGATATGGGTTTGATGTCGCAACGCGATTTTAAAAATTACAACAACCTGTTCGAATTAATGGGATCAATGGTTCAAGCTCCCGATTTGCTAATCTATTTGCGATCGTCTGTTCCTACATTGGTCAATCAAATTCAGAAAAGAGGCCGCAATTACGAAGAAACCATCCGTCTGGATTACTTAAAAAACCTGAATGCCAGATACGAAACATGGATTCAGAATTACAATCGTGGCAAACTATTGATTGTAGATGCCGACAATATTGATTTTCTGGATAATCCTGAAGATTTAAACAATATTATGGATAAGGTAGAGGCTCAAATTCACGGATTGTTTTAAAAACGGTAAAACAATCCGATTGATAATTCAGGAAGAGAGATTTTATCAAATCCAAGAAAATATTGATACGGATCTCCATTTTCATCTTTTGCAGTTACAGTTTCCGGGAAATCCGGAATATAAGTGTATCTCAAATTCATATCGAAACTCCATGTACTCGATAAATTGTATAAAAAACCAATAATTGGTGTTAAACCAACTTTATTTTCTTTAATTGTTCTCTTCTGATTTAAGTTCCCAACCGATGTCGAAATAAAGCTAATGCTGTTTTGATAATGGAAATAACCAAAAGCAAGCGATGTGTACGGTCGAAAATCCCGATCCCAACTTTCAAAAAAATAAGACCCTTTAAACTGGGCCGATGCAATATTGTAATTCACATCGTAATTTCCAAAATGATTGCCATTCCAAAAATTATCCTGTCCTAATATACTGTAAGCAATCTCGGCACCTACGCCTATTCTTTTATTCAGCATCATCTGACCGGTTACCCTAAATGCTGGTCCTCCTTTTGCTTGATCTCCAAAATCACCCAAAGGATACTGATAGCCTACTGAAGCCCCGACTAACAATTCCTTTTCCTTGTAGTATTGAGCTTTCCCTGCAGAACAGATACCAATTGCCAAAAGGGAAAATATAATAGATTTAAACCTCATCGATTCTATTTTTTTAATTTATCAGCCACTAAAATACAAAAAAATGGGAACCAAATTGGCTCCCATTTCCTTATCTTAAATTGAATTTACTCAATTACTTTTAATTCTTTTCCAATTTTAATGAAAGCAGCCAAAGCTTTATCCAAATGCTCTTTTGTATGCGCAGCAGAAAGTTGAATTCTTATTCTTGCTTGTCCTTTCGCTACAACCGGATAATAAAATCCGATCACATAAATACCTTCTTCCAATAATTTAGCTGCAAACTGCTGCGATAGAACTGCATCGTACAACATCAAAGCATTAATAGCCGACTCTGATGGTTTTACATCAAAACCTGCGGCCAATAATCTTTCTCTGAAATATTTAGAATTTGAAATTACCTTATCGCGTAATTCTGTAGATTCGGTCAACATTTCGAACACCGCTAATGAAGCTCCTACAATTACTGGAGAAAGCGAGTTTGAGAATAAATACGGACGGGATCTTTGACGCAACATATCGATAATTTCTGCTTTACCAGTTGTAAATCCGCCTAAAGCTCCACCCAATGCTTTTCCTAACGTACTTGTGATAATATCAACACGATCCATACAATTATGGTATTCGTGAGTTCCCCGGCCGGTATCACCAATAAAACCGGAAGCATGACTATCATCAACCATCACTAATGCATTGTACTTATCAGCCAAATCACAAATTTCATTCAGTTTCGCAATATCTCCATCCATTGAGAAAACTCCGTCGGTAACAATTATACGAAAACGCTGTGCCTGAGAGATCTTTAACTGGGCCTCCAAGTCTTCCATATCAGCATGTTTGTAACGATATCTGGCCGCTTTACACAAACGAACCCCGTCAATAATCGAAGCATGATTCAACTCATCAGAAATAATCGCATCTTCCTTGTCGAATAATGGTTCAAAAACGCCGCCGTTTGCATCAAAAGCTGCTGCGTACAATATAGTATCTTCAGTTCCGAAGAAAGTCGCAATCTTTTCTTCCAATTCTTTATGAATATCGGTTGTACCACAAATAAAACGAACAGACGACATTCCATATCCATGCGACTTTAAAGCTTTTGAAGCTCCCTCCATAACCCGAGGATTGGAAGACAAACCCAGATAGTTATTCGCACAAAAATTTAATACTGTTTTACCAGTATTTACTTTAATTTCTGCACCTTGTGGAGTTGTTATAACTCTTTCGTTTTTATACAAGCCGGCATCTTTAATAGACTGAATTTCCTCTGCCAAATAATCTTTGAATTTTCCGTACATGAGTGTTTGTTGTTTATATGTGTTAGGTGTTTAATATGTTTCTAAATTCCAAGCCAAAATTACAATAAAATTTCGCTTCTGAGTTTTTCAAAAACTGTTTTTTTGTTGTTGATTATTATCAAATTCCGTTTTTAACCAAATAATTTTCCTTTCAGACCAACTCATCCTGCAAAACTCAATCCTTGAAAAACAATCATATAGCCATTACGTACAGATAGCAACAAGTCAAATTCAGATTAAAAAATCATTTTTTTGAAAAAATATTCCGGCAGATGTTGTATTATTGAACAAATCCTATTAGTTTTGCATCGCAATTTTCCTCCAGAATGTACGTCATTCGTGCAACTCAGAAGAAAATTTGGAAGTTATACTCCTTCTTAGCTCAGTTGGTTAGAGCATCTGACTGTTAATCAGAGGGTCCTAGGTTCAAGTCCTAGAGAGGGAGCAAAAAAAAAGCAAGCTAAATGCTTTTAAAACAATTTTAGCAGAGTATTCCTTCTTAGCTCAGTTGGTTAGAGCATCTGACTGTTAATCAGAGGGTCCTAGGTTCAAGTCCTAGAGAGGGAGCAAAAAAAAGCAAGCTAAATGCTTTCAAAACAATTTTAGCAGAGTATTCCTTCTTAGCTCAGTTGGTTAGAGCATCTGACTGTTAATCAGAGGGTCCTAGGTTCAAGTCCTAGAGAGGGAGCAGAAAGCCATCCATTGCGGATGGCTTTTTCTTTTTTTAGATACTCCGATCCAAAATTTTCATCTATTTTTGTTGGAATTGAAAAAATTCTACGCTTTGAAACACTATTCATTACCCATATGTCTTTTTTTGATCCTGCTTTTAAGTATCCCAACTCATGGATATGCTCAGGTAAAAATTGATACTACAGTTACATTTCCTAAAACCCGGCTAAATCCTGGATTAGGCAAAAGGGTTTTTAATAAAGAAAATCTATTGGTGTTTGGTGGATTATTAGGCACTTCATTTCTACTCGACGAATGGTCGAACAAACGCCTGAAATTAAATCAAAATTCCTTTTTAGATTCCTACACCAATATCTTTAATGAATTTGGTGAGAAGAAATACATTGCTCCTGCCACATTTGCGACCTGGATTATTGGCACAGCAATTAAGGATGAAAGGCTTTCAACTACTGCGCTCAACTCAGGAAAAGCTTTAATCACTGCCGCAATCTTAACCGAAGGCACAAAAATAATAGCCGGTCGCTCCAGACCATCCTTAAACAGAGGAAATATGCATTTTAATGCTTTTGGAGGAACCAGCAACGAAACAAAATCATTCCCTTCCGGACACGCTTTTGTATCCTGGGCAGTATTCACTCCTTTTGCCGAAGAATACAGCAAGTGGATCTACGCGATTCCAGCCTCCGTGAGCTTTGCAAGAATGTACCGAAACAAACATTGGTTTTCCGATGTTGTTTTAGGAGGAGGAATTGGCTATTTTGCAGGCCTTTATTTTCACAAAAGAAAAAACCAATCTGTCATTTTCGATGGAAATGGAATTGTAATCAAATTTTAACCAAACAAATTCATACAACCCAAAACCCAATATTATGAGCTTAACAAGTGTCTTTAAAAAATTCCCGAAAACCTTTTGGGTTGCAAACTCTATAGAACTATTCGAAAGATGGGCATGGTATGGTTTTTTCATGCTTTTTGCAAATTACCTTACCGGATCAACTGACATCGGCGCACTAGGTTTATCTCAGGCAGAAAAAGGAACGATTATGGGAGTGGGAACAGGAATTCTGTATTTCCTTCCTGTAATTACAGGTGCAATAGCCGACAAATACGGATACAAGCTGGTTTTAGCTATTTCATTTGTTATTTACAGCACTGCATTTATAGCACTTCCTCTTTTTGACACATTTGCCGGAGTATTTGCCATGTACCTTTATTTAGCATTAGGTGCCGCACTTTTTAAACCTATTATTTCAGCGACGGTTGCAAAAACTACCAACGAAGAAACCTCATCGATTGGCTTTGGAATTTTTTATATGATGGTTAATATTGGTGCATTTATTGGACCATTAGTTACTCTTGCTTACAAAGACAGTGGATACACAACCGTTTTTTACATATCTGCCGGTATCATTTTAATCAATTTTATTCTGATATTATTTTACAAGGAGCCGGAGCGTGAAGTTAAAAATGAATCCATTGGAGCCGCAATCGCTACTGTATTCAGCAATATTGGCAAAGCCCTCAGCGATGTTAAGTTTGTAATTTTCCTTCTTTTGGTTGCTGCATTTTGGAGTATGTACTATCAATTATTCTTCACGTTGCCAGTATTTATTGCCCAATGGGTAGACACTTCAAGCGTCTATCACTTTTTCGAAAGCTTTATGCCTGCGGTAACCGAAACTTATGGAACTAACGGTCAAATGGACGCAGAATTCATCACGAATTTCGATGCCATGTTTATTATTATCTTCCAGATTGTCATCTCTACAATTGTAATGAGATGGAAACCTCTGCAGGCAATGATGGGCGGAATTCTTATCTGTACAATTGGAATGGGACTCACCCTGCTAACACAAAACGTTCTTTTTGTAATTCTTGCAATCTTCATCTTCTCGGTTGGGGAAATGGCCAGTTCTCCAAAAATTACCGAATACATTGGGCGAATAGCTCCCAAGGATAAAGTTGGACTTTATATGGGATGCTCATTTTTACCCGTATTTGCAGGTAGTACAATAGGTGGTGTTATCTCTGGAAATATTTATGGAAGCATGTCCGACAAAGTAACTTTAATGATTCGCGAAGTTACTGCAAGAGGACTGCAAATTCCTGAAATATCCAAGGATTTTAGTGCAACTGATTATTTCAACAAAGCCGGTGAACTTATGGGAATGGATCAAAACCAGCTCACTCAGTATCTTTGGAATACCTATAACCCTTCTAATATTTGGTATGTGATACTAGCCATCGGATTTTTCTCAGTTACTGCTCTCTATTTTTACGATAGATTACTACTGAACAAAAAAGCGCAATAAACTACAAGTAAGAACTCTATTAAAAGAGATTCTAAAATACGCAATCCCACTCCGGTGGGATTTTTTTGTCTTTTTCATCAAAACTATTGAGATTAATTAAGGTCTTCTGCATTATATTTTATAATTTGCAGGCGAAGTAAATCAACAAATAGAGTCACTTTTTGCTGATTTATTCGTACAGTAAAAACCACTCAACCATTTTATGCTACTCAACCAAATTAATAACATGTTAAGGCATATTATATGATAAGAACTCTACACGTAAAAATTTTATTTTTCCTCTCTGTTTTTGTTGCATTTGCGCTTTCGGCAACAGCTCAGACCTCTATTGAAGAATACTACCAAAATGCTGCCGGAAAAACAGGTGATGAATTGAAGACTGCATTGCATTCGATTATTAGAAATCATACCGAACTGCCTTACACAACTAAGGATGCCGGTGACCAATACAATGTTTGGGAAGCTCTTAAAATAACGGATGAAGATCCAACTAATACAGACAATATTCTTCTAATTTATACTGGAAGAAGTGAAGTGAAAACAAGACAAGATGATGGAGTAAGTAATGATCCTGATTCATGGAACAGAGAACACATCTGGGCTAAATCGCATGGCGATTTTGGAACGGAGCGTGGGGCTGGAACCGACATTCACCACCTTAGGGCCTGCGACCGAAGTGTAAATACTGATCGAAGCAATAAGTTTTTTGACAATGGCGGAACGGTTCATTCCGAAGCTGCAGAATGCAAGTTTGATGGAGACTCATGGGAACCACGCGATGCTGTAAAAGGCGATATTGCCAGAATGATATTGTACATGGCAGTTTGTTACGAAGGCGAAAATGGTGATCCTGATTTGGAAATGACCAACGACATGACCTACAGTATGGTTAATTACTCAGCTCCTTTCTTTGGTAAACTATCCACCTTATTAGTCTGGAATACACAGGATCCGGTTGACGAAGCCGAAAAAGCAAGAAACGAAAAGGTTTATACGATTCAGGGCAACAGAAATCCTTTTATTGATTATCCCGAATGGGCTGACGAAATCTGGCCACCCGATACCGAGAGTCCTGCTATCACTGAATTATCTCCTGTCAATAATTCTATTGGTGTTTCTTTAACCGCAAATCTTATTATCAAATTCAACGAAGATATAAAAGAAGGAACAGGCAGTGTTACCATCAAAAGATACAATGACGAAACAACTTTTGAAACACTAACAATTCCAAGTGCCAGATTAACTTATTCAGGCAATCAGCTATTAATAAACTCCGAAGCCAAATACGAAGAAGGAGTTAGATACTATGTCGTTATTGATAACGGCGTAGTAACCGATGCTTCCTCGAATGCTTTTGATGGGATTTCAGACAAAACGATATGGAATTTCACAGCAACCTACACCCCTCCTGTAATTACCGAATTCACACCGGCTGATAAGAGTGAAAATATTCCAATAAGCACCAATTTAAAAATTACATTTGATAAAGAGGTACAAGCTGGAAATGGTTCAATTCGCATCCTTACCAATGGAAGTGAAACAGCAATTGCAGCTTCCGACGCTTTGGTAACCTATAACGGCACACAAGTTAGTATTGATTTATCAGATGATCTGGAAACAGGAACCGAATACTACATTAACATTGATAATAATGCATTTGTAAGTGCTCAGGATATAGCTTTTGCTGGCATTAGCACCCCTACAGACTGGTCTTTTACTACAGAAAATCCTACCGGAATTGATGACGTATATACTGATGGAATTCCATCTTTTTACCCTAACCCTGCTGTGAACGAAATTCGACTGAAAAATATGAATGATGTAGAATCGATGTATATCTCGAACTTAACCGGGCGAAATATCATGGAAATAAAATCACCTGATACACGAATCTCCATTAGCAAATTGCCAAAAGGGATGTATTTTGTGACCTTTGTTACTTTCGACGGAAAACGAATTACCAAAAAATTACTAAAACAATAAGTTGTAAAATTCTAGTTAATTAAGACTGTTCTCGTATGGAACAGTCTTTTTTTTGGGGTAGAGGACTCTAAATATCTTTAAGATCCGAAACAACCACCCCTCCTGATGGCGAACCGCCATGTGTACAGGTGGGAGACCACCACTCCCATACGTGGAAGGTCACCACCTGTACACATGGCAGACTACCACGACGAAAGGTTTGAGTTTGTCATCAATAAAAATCCGGACAGATGGTTCTGTCCGGATAAAATGTATTCAATCTCAGTTGGTTTATTCTACAATCAGAACATGTTCAAAGGGTGTAGTTCTGGGCTCTTTTAGGGTAGAGTTATTAGATGAATATTGTGTCACAATCTCTAAAATGTAATTACCTGCCGGCAGATCAGGAAGCATTACCATCAATTGTTTTGGCTCATTGGTTACGATTTGTTCACATTTGCAGCGCGTATTGGTACCCTGATCTACCAGATAAACACCTACACCAGAATCGTCTCCTGCAATCTTAATTCTGTTTCCTTTAATAACAATTACATTATTGGGCGTAATCGTGCTATCCTCTGCTTTAGTTAAATTGTCGATTACTTTCCCGATAACGGGCTCGGTAGTGGCAGCTCCAATAATCTCTACTTGTGTTTTCTTTAACTCTTCGCGCAAAGCAGTACTGCTGGTAAAAGATGCTGTAATGCGGTGCTCATTAGGATCGAAACGATCTGTTGCTCCGTGAAAAGCACCATTTATACCAATATGGCTGTAACATACGCCTGTATTAATGCTATATCCCTCAACCAATTTAGAGACTTTAATCCGGTCGCTTCGATCGAGGATATTTAAAATGGTTTCCTTTTGGTATTCGGTGCCTTCCTTTATCATAGCATCGGCGATATCGTTATTGCGGAGTGTACCCTGAGGCTTAACTTTTCCGTAGAAATCATTGGGGTCGGGAGTCAACAGGTTATCGTATAACCATACATTTACTTTACTCATAATAATGTGATTTGATTAACTTTAATTAAAATAAGAAGTTCCGACACTTCCGTAAAAAAGTCAAGATCTGAGCCGTTAAATTATTATGTTACTGAACAGGTTTGTCTGTTCGCCAATCAAAACATCTACTCTGCATACAGTCTAAGCAATGGACATAAAAAAAGCCCGAATCCATAAGGATTCGGGCTTAGTATTATATTCTTTTCTGTTAAATATCTTCAACAGCTTCAAGTATCACTGTTTTATCAGTTACTCCAGCATTATAATATTTGTAAGTAACAGAATAAACCTGACCTACAGCCACCTCATAATTGTTTTTGATAATCTTAGCAATTTTTTCAAGAACAACAGCTTCTTCTTCATCGAAGTTACCATACTGACTGTTACCAACAAAAGCATAATCTTCATAAACCAAAGTAAAAGTTACAGTTGGGGCCTTCTCCGACTTCACAAATTTGATTGGAGGAACAAACAACCATGTTTTATCTTTGTAAGCAACCAAAGAAGATGCTTCAACAGTACTTTGATAAGCAACCCACACTCCTTTAGTTAAAGTATATTCAACAGCTTTTGTTTCTGTCACACCATCACCAGCATAATACTTGTAAATCGGTGTAATTTTATTTCCTTCTAAAGCAAAAGGAAATTTAAAACTAAGGAAGTTTGGTAAATAATCAGCAGGAACAATAGAACTTGAGAAGTTGTTGTATTTACCTGGTTGGTTAGAACCTGTTCCCATTTCATCGTAATCCGCAGTAGTCAGTTCATAAATCATTACATCACCAGGAATAGCCGGAGCAACTTTATCAGATTTAGTCCAAACAGAACCATCAAAAGCCCAAAATTCAGTAACCATAGAAGTTGATGAACCATTGTAATATTTGTAAGTTACAGCTAGCTCATAACCATCAGCAGCATCAGGATATTTAGTCAATAAAAAGTTAGGTAAATAATCAGAAGCTTTTACTGTAGCATCAAAATTATTGTATTTACCAGGCTCCCCAGCTGCAGTTCCCATACTATCATAATCTGCTGTGGTTAGAGTATAAGAATCTATAGCTGCCAATACCTCAAGGTAATCAAGGTATTCTCCAACATAAGACAAACTACCTCTGTAAAAATTATAATTTATGGTATATTCAGAACCGGCCTCACCATAGACCTTCATATTTGTTAATACTTCAGGTAAATTATCTGCCGCAGTTGCCGAACTCGAAAAATTCATGTGACCGCTAACACTAGAGTTACTGGATAATGCATAATCAGCATCAGTCAAAGTATATCCTGTTTCTAACAATACTTTATCTGAGAAAAATTTCGCATCTGCTACAGCATCAGCATTCGCTTCATCTACTTCTTTGTAAGCATCTTCCATTGGGTCACAAGAAGTGAAAACCAAAGCAAGGAAGGAAGCCATATATAATAATTTCTTCATCTTTCAATTTTTTTTATTAAACAATAAGTCTGATTAAAACTTAATTTTAAGACCAGTTGACCAAGTTCTTCCAAATCCGTAATACACTAAAGCTTCGTTAGTTGTATGGTTTAAACCATCTTGCGCTTTAGAAACATACTCAGTATCAAACAAATTGTAAACATTTGTATTTAAAGTTGCGTCAAGACCAGCAATCTGAAACTTGTAACGGAAACCAGCATCAACTAGCCCTGCTTCCGGCATTTCCCATGAATCACCACTGGTTGCCAAATCAGTTCTTTTAGTTGCATCAAAATCAGCATAATGATTACCATAGTAGGTATAATCAACACTTACATTTAATTTAGGAAGAACTTCGTAATCGATAGAAGCAGAACCTGATAATTGAGCTGAGTTACCAACATGAACATCTTTTAGATATGCTGTAAACTCACCTTTTTTCACTTGTGCATCATCATAAACAACCGCGTGCACATCATCCTGATAAACCCAATCACCTATAGATACCATAGCACGAACAGTTAATTTCTTAGATGGCTTGTATTCTCCCTCAACCTCGATACCTTGGTGAAGTTGATTTAAACCTGAGATATTAACATTTTCACCACCAAGACTTTTTACAAGACCTCTGTCTTTCCAATTGGTACGATACAAAGTAACATTTGCATTAAAATTTGTAGAAGTATAACCATAACCTATTTCAGCAGTAATGATTTTTTCGTACTTCACATCCTTATTTACTTCATTTGTATTATTCAAAAATACATTTGACATATAAGGTGTTCTTTGCACATATCCTCCATTTACGAATACATTGTGAATAGAGTTAATCTTGTAATTAAAACCAGCCTTCACATTCCAAGGTAGGAAATCTTCCCAATCCGATGCCTGGTTACCTGGCTCATACAAGAAATAATCAGTACGCTTGTATGCCTTTCTTGATACTGCTGCAGATATAAATGCAGAATAATCATCAGTTACATATTCTGTTTGACCAAAAAGACCAGTGTAAAGAACCTCTCCATCATTATAGTAATTGATTTTATCATCAGCCTTTAACCAAGTATTAGCATCACGATTTACATTTTTCGAATTAAGAAAAAATGCTCCTCCCAATAAATCATGAATTTCGTTATAATGCTCTCCCTTATAGTAACGCGCATCTAAACCTGCAGTAAAAGTAAACTGCTTGTATTCATGTGTTAATGTAGACAATAAACCATACCAAGCATGATTATTTACTGAATTAGCAATAATTGCCTGAGAACCTTCGGCTGTTGATGCTGCATTAATAGCAGCAACACCTTCAAAATCCAATAAGCCATCAGGAGTTCTCATTGTCACATCATAATCTTCACCTGAACTATAATTAACACCTAATAATTTAGCTTGAGTTCCATATACTCGACGACCACCACCAGAACCAACTGATGCATAGAATGACGTAGCTAAAGATGTTTTATCATCCATAGTCCAATAATGGTTCAACTGTGCCTGAGGTTTGTGATAATAGTTGTAACCATAAGCTCCACCATAAATTTTTCCTTCACGCATTCCATAATCTGAATTGTACTTAAATTCATCTTTATGGTCGCGATACTGTTGGATTGTGTGCTTGTTTCCACGCTGATTATGCCATTGCGGTGCGCCAGTAATCATGAAAGACAAAGTGTGTTTTTCATTAATTACTTTAGAGATATTCGCAAAATAGGACCACGCATCATAATCTGTTCCTTTTACATATCCATCACCAGATGTGTGAGAACCTAAGATTGTAACAGCCCATCCATTATCCAATAAACCTGTAGATAAAGAGATTAGGCTTTTCTTAAGACCATCATTTCCAATGCTCGATTTAATTACTCCGCCTTTTTTAGCGTCTGTAGATTTAGTTAGAACATTAATAGTCCCCCCAACAGAAGAAAGACCCAATTTAGAAGCTCCTAAACCGCGCTGAACCTGCATAGTACGTGTAACATCAGAAAGTCCGGCCCAATTTGACCAGTAAACTTTACCTGATTCCATATCATTAACAGGAATACCGTTAATCAACACACCAACATTATTCGAGTCGAAACCACGGATATATACTGTAGCATCACCGAATCCACCACCTTCTTTCGAAGTATATACAGATGGTGTAGACTTTAAAATTTCAGGAAATTCCTGAGATCCCAATTTATTCTCTATTATATCCGAAGAAATAGTAGATACCGAAATTGGTGTTTGACGATCTGTTACAATAGAAGCCATTACACTAACTTCTTTCAATCCAACAGCATCAGATTCCAACTTAATAGTTCCTAAATCCTGAGCACCTTTTAAGGCAATTTCTTTGTCAAGAAATCCCACGAAACTTACAACAAGCTTTGTAGCTCCTTTTGGCAATTCAAAAGCAAACGAGCCATCAAAACCTGAAACGGTACCGGAAGTTGTTCCGGCAACAACAATAGAAGCACCCGGCAAACTTTCGTTGGTACTACCATCTACGACTACACCTTTTACAGTGGTTTGAGCAATAGCTGCAATGGACAACATCATAATTGCTGCCATTGTCAAAATACTTCTCATAGCATTTTTCATAAAACAATTTGTTAGGTTAGTAATTGTGTGGCAATGTCGCCACAAAATCATCTCACATTTCCTGGAGAAAAGGATTACAAAAATGGTTGCTTTTTAACTATTTAACAAAAATTCGACGGACTAATAATAACCGTTCGTCTTCCTCTTTTAGCTCTTCATCGAAAAAGTTCATTTCAAACCTGAAACAGGGACAGTTTTTCAACAATCACACAAAAAAAGAACAAAAGTTTTAACCAAATAGGTCTGTTAAAAAATGGATACGGAAGATAATATTTTTCTTTCGAAATCCATAATCGCAAAATTAACCAAAAACTTAGTTTAAAACTTATTTTAACATCTCAATAAAAAAGTTATTATTTACAATTTAGAATATATAAGGACTGTAAAGTTTTTACTCTGATGCCACAACTTGCTACTTATTTCAATTCTAAATTAGATAATCACTAAATATCGTTGACGTCACAAAGAAACAATTTCATCAGCAACGGTTTGTTAATTTAACATTAAATTAAAGGAAAGAATTAAATTAATATCTAAAACAAAATTAAATCTACATGAAAAGAATATTTTCAAAAATAAAGCGTACTTTTGCAGCCGCATTTTGAGCGGCGCAATCGATTCACTCACAACAATTTCAACGAATGTGATGATTAGATGAATGTTCAATTTGACTAGTACAATAAAAAGAAAGAGAACACAATATCCCATTTCATTAGCTTTTAGAGGATATTTTTTCTCAAATTAATAAAATACAAGATGAGGAAATTGAGAAACATTGCGATTATCGCCCACGTTGACCATGGAAAAACCACTTTGGTTGACAAAATGATAATGCATAGTAACATTTTTAGAAAAAATGAGAACCCAGGTGATTTAATCCTTGATAATAACGACCTGGAAAGAGAGAGAGGAATCACCATCTTGTCGAAGAACGTTTCTCTTGAATACAATGGTGTAAAGATTAATATCATAGACACTCCCGGTCACTCGGATTTTGGTGGAGAAGTTGAGCGTGTTTTGAATATGGCTGATGGAGTATTACTGCTTGTAGATGCTTTTGAAGGAACTATGCCTCAAACTCGTTTTGTACTGCAAAAAGCTTTAGCTCTAGGTCTTAAACCTGTTGTGGTTGTTAACAAAGTTGACAAACCAAACTGCAGACCGGAAGAAGTTCAGGAGCAGGTTTTCGAATTGATGTTTAATTTAGAGGCTACTGAAGAGCAATTGGATTTCCCAACCATCTACGGCTCGGCCAAACAAGGTTGGATGTCGAAAGACTGGCAAAAGCCGACGACCGATATTACAGCAATTTTAGATGCGGTAATCGAGTTCATCCCTGAGCCAAAAACCATTAACGGTACGCCGCAAATGCTTATCACATCTCTTGACTACTCAGCTTATGTTGGACGTATCGCCGTAGGGCGAGTTCACCGGGGAGAGATTCGTGAAGGAATGGATGTTTGTTTGGTTAAACCTGATGGAAGCATCAAAAAACAACGAATTAAAGAACTACATATCTTTACGGGACTGGGCAAAGAAAGAGTTCAATCTGTTGCTTCCGGAGAAATATGCGCATTAGTAGGTATTGAAGGTTTTGATATTGGAGATTCTATTTGCAGCGTTGAAAACCCGGAACCTCTAAAACCAATCGCCATTGATGAACCTACAATGAGTATGTTATTTACGATCAACAATTCTCCTTTTTATGGAAAAGATGGTAAATTCGTTACTTCCCGTCACTTAATTGACCGACTAAATAAAGAACTGGAAAAGAATTTAGCTCTTAGAGTTGAAAAAACTGATTCTGCAGATTCATATATTGTATACGGACGTGGTGTTCTTCATTTGTCTGTACTAATCGAAACTATGCGTCGTGAAGGATACGAGATTCAAGTTGGTCAACCACAGGTTATCATCAAAGAAATTGGTGGTGAAAAATGTGAGCCAGTTGAGTTCCTATTCATCGATCTTCCGGAAGATGTTTCAGGAAAAGCCATTGAGATCGTAACTCAACGTAAAGGAGAAATGCTGACTATGGAACGTAAGGCGGATCGTATTCACCTTGAATTCCATATCCCATCAAGAGGTATTATTGGTTTAAGAAATCAGATGTTGACTGCTACTGCCGGTGAAGCAGTAATTTCGCATCGTTTTCTTGAATACCAACCGCACAAAGGCCCAATTCCAGGCCGTGTTAACGGATCGTTAATTGCTATGGAAACCGGATTAACTTTTGCTTATGCTTTAAATAAACTACAAGACCGAGGTACATTTTTCGTTGCCCCAACGGTTGAAATTTATGAAGGTCAGGTAATTGGAGAAAACAATCGTGCCGGCGACTTGGTTATTAACGTAACTAAAACAAAAAAACTAACCAACATGCGTACTTCAGGTACTGATGATAAGGTGAGATTATCACCTCCGATCACTCACTCTCTTGAAGAAGCATTGGAATACATCCAAGGTGACGAGTATGTTGAGGTTACTCCTAACTCAATCCGCTTAAGAAAAATACTTCTTAAAGAAACCGATCGTAAAAGATCAGGCAAATAATTTTTTAATTTCAACTGAAATTTAAAAACGCAATATTTTAAAAGAGCGATTTCCTTGTTGTGAAATCGCTCTTTTTACATTCTAAAATACCAGGTTTTCCCCTGCTAATTCCATTAATTGGTTTCCACCCGAAAACATTTGCCTGGACAAACATCGGCTGCTTTCCTATTTTTCTGAACCTCATCATTAAAAATTTCTAATTCGTAACAATCTCTCTTCCTTATCGAGCCAATCAGGTCACATCTGCCATCTTCAGTACACATCTCCCAAAATTCAGGTGCTACTCCCACACAATAAGCACAACCTATACACCTATCTCTAAAATGCTTTATTCTTGTCATTTTTTTAATAACACCCCTGCTTAATATTGATTTTTTTATAATCTTCAAATATAAGATAATTTTAAATTAAATTTACATTGTTGATTTACAGGGGTTTAAATATTTAATTGAAATATTTTTAGTACTATGCTTTGCATATTACCTTTTTTTGTACGTATATTTGTATAACAAGCTTGCGTGCTTGCAACAGTAGTATATGATATAAATACAATCACCATGAACAAGAGAAACAATTCACTATGCAAACTCAGCCTGATTCTAATTGTTCTATTTTCGTGGACAACAGAATCCAATGCTCAATTTGTTTCTACTGCGAAACAATCGAAAATACTATCTCCTATTGTGAAAATTATATCTGATGCAATTTTAGGATGTGAATCAAAAATCGACAGAGAAAAAAGCTATTTCAACTCAAGCCTTTTCTTTTTTGAAGAAAATATACAAGTATGTAAAGATATTTTAGCCGGCAATAATGACAGCACTGATACTGTAAATATTTCATCTCAAACAAGGGAACAGATCCTAATTGAAAAAGATACTGTTCTAACAAAGGAGGAAACTAAGGTAGTTGAGAAGAAGAAACACAAAAGCATCTGGAACAATCCGGGAAATACAAAATCAAGAATTTAATTTATTCCAACCATGAAGATCGAAAATACTAAAGCCCAAATGCGAAAAGGAGTGCTGGAATATTGTATTCTATCCATTTTATCAAGAAATGATGCTTACGCTTCAGATATAATCAAGGAGCTAAAAGAGGCAAAAATGATTGTTGTGGAAGGAACATTATATCCACTTCTAACCCGATTAAAAAACGACGGACTGCTAAGCTACCGTTGGGAGGAATCAACTCAAGGTCCACCTCGGAAATACTATACGATTGCCGAACTTGGAAGTGGATTTCTTAAAGAATTGGATCAATCCTGGCAAGATTTAGTTGATGCTGTAAATACAATTAAAAAGTAAGACCCCTAAACCGACATACAAATGAAAAAGACATTAACAATTAATATAAGCGGAAGCATTTTCCATATCGACGAGGATGCTTTTGAAAAACTACAGGCTTACTTACGCACCATCAATTCTCACTATGGTCCGAGCGAAGAAGGCCGGGAAATCATGTCTGATATTGAAGCTCGAATTTCAGAAATTTTTCATGAAAAACTGAGTACAAAAGATCAGGTAGTAAATGTTGATATGATCGAAGAAACTATATCAATTATGGGGAAACCTGAAGAAATATTTGCTATTGACGAGGAAAGTATTGAAGACGAGTCGAATCAGGAAACTGACACAAAACAAACTTCCGAAAAGAAAAAGCGCAGATTATTCCGCGATCCTGACCATAGAGTTTTGGGTGGTGTCGCAAGTGGTTTAGCTGCTTACTTTGGAATTGATGTAGTTGTAATCCGTCTTCTTTTTGCACTTTTCTTTTTCTTGGGATATGGATTTTCATTTCTTCTTTACGTGATTTTATGGATTGCTGTTCCTAAAGCAATCACCACAACCCAAAAATTGGAAATGAAGGGGAAAAAAGTCAATATTTCGAATATCGAAGAAACCATTAAAGATGAATACAAGGAAGTTAAAGAAAGCTTCGAGAAAATAAGAGATAAAAACGGACCACAAGTTCGGGATGGTTTCGACAGAGTTATTGATTTTCTGGGCACAGCGCTTCGACTCATCCTTAAAGTGATTATTATTTTGCTTGGTATTGGATTCGTATTTGCAGGATTTGTTACCCTTATCAGCTTTATTGGTTCAATGATTTTTGTGAATAGCTTTTTTGGTCCATTTTCTGATTTCCATTTTCCCGGCACCGTACTCCCACACATGTTTCTTGACGGAAGCAGTATCACTCTATTCACAATTGGCGTAATTGTGGTGATTGGAATCCCATTACTCCTTCTGATTTTTGCAGGATTAAAACTCCTGTTCAATTTCAAAACCAACAATAAAATAATAGGATTCTCAGCACTTGCATTTTGGATACTTGGAATTATCCTTTTGGTTAGTCTCAGTTTTTCTCAAATAAAGGGATACATGCAAAGCAGTACCCGTTATTCAGAAAACATTGAAATACAGCCTACCCAAACAGATACACTATATTTAAAATCAACTGACAATATCGATTTTGACTGGCATAATGGACACATCGGTCTGGACAATATAAAAATAATAGTTAAAGATGATAAAGAAATTATAGTTGGAGAACCTACTCTTGATATTGAAAAGAGCAACAGTGGCAAGTTTGAAATTAAATTGAAAAAGAAATCACGTGGAAGATCCAATGAACAGGCAAACGAAAATGCTGAAAACATTGAATACAAATGGAAACAAACTGATTCCCTAATTGTCTTCAATCAATTTTTCACACTACCAACAGATAGTAAATGGAGAAATCAAAAACTACACATCACAATTAAGGTGCCCGAAGGAAAAGTGATTTATCTGGACAAGTCGATGCGAAAAATCATTCACGACATTGATAATGTAGATAATACATGGGACTACGACATGCTTGACAAGATGTGGATCATGAAAAAAGAAGGCCTAAGCAAATTAAAATATCACGACAAATAAACCCATGCTTTACACCGGCTCCTTTTTCAACACACACTTTGCCGGTGTAAACGTGGTAAACTAAAAAATAAAATATCATGAAGAAATTAGTAGTAATAATTGCCGCAATAGTATTTCCAATCCTGATGCAAGCTCAAACCAAAGGTGAGCAAATACATGCTAAATATTCAAATTTAGATGGTTTTAGCAGTTTTAGTTTTGCCGGTAGCTTCCTAAAAAACCTCGACTTTGATGTTGATGAAGACGAATTGGAGAAAAATATCACCGGAGAATGTAAAAACATCAAATTCCTAACGTTTAAACATGTAAACGGAGACGAAACCAAATTCAAAAAAATTGTCTCTTCACAACTATCAAAAGGAAATGCCTATAAAGAAGTATTAACTGACAGGGATGATAAAAATTCTGATGATGTTCATTTCTTCGCAAAAGGAAACGGAAAAAAATATAGCGAATTTCATGTCTTACACCATAATGAAAACAGAACTTCATTAGTTTCCTTTTTTGGTGATTTTCGTGTTGACGAATTAAAAACTTTGTCCCACTTCACTTTTGACGATGAAGACGAAGATCAGGAATAACAACATAAAAAACTTAGGAAATATGAAACGTCCATGATTAAATAATTATTTACTCAAGGTAAGTTCCACCTGACAAAAACTTAAAATTATAGACAGATGAAACGCTTAATAAGATCAAAGGAGAAAAAAATAGCTGGTGTTTGCGGAGGTATTTCTCAATACATAAATCCGGAACTCGACCCAATAATTATAAGAACTGCGTGGCTGATATTAACTTTATTCAATCCACTAATGCTTCTTGCATACTTTATACTGGCATTGGTTTTGCCTGATTCTTCATACGAAACAGCATAAAACAGCACATAAAAATATAGTCTGATTTGAATGCAATATTTATCCCAAATTTGGTTCTAAAGGTATTTAGTCTTTTTCACCGAAACACAACCAAAGCATTCATTAAATTAGGGTTTCTCTTCAATCAGAGAAACCCTTTTTCTAAATAAAAAATAATTATTTACCCCTTCTTTTCAAATATTTCTTCAGATAATTGTACATTGGCTACCGTAAAATCAAAATATGGCTAGACTCTTTACACAGGTATTCATCATATTATTATGGCTGTTGACAAGTCAATATTCATTATTGGCACAAGATTTTAATACGCCGTTTTTACATTATAAAGAATTTCAAAAAGCTGACAGTAATAAATTATTTTTACGATTTGAAAATTTCAATTTTGTGAAAAACAATGAGTATTCCGGCACTTTCTCCAATGGAACAACCTGGATCGGCTACTCAGCAACACCAAAATTGGTTTATTATCCATCTTCTAAAATTCGAATTGAAGCTGGAGTGCGGTTTCAGCAATATTCAGGACGAACAAACTTTAATGAAACACAAGCAATATTCTCTGTAAACTATCAAGCCTCAAGTAAAGTCAATTTAATTTTAGGAGGCTTAAACCAAAACAACAACCATATGCTTTCAGAGCCCATGTTCGAGCCGGAAAAGTTTTTTACAGATAAAGCAGAAAGTGGAATTCAACTTTTGTATCATACAAAACGATTAAAACTTGACACATGGATTAATTGGGAACAATTCATCTTAAAAGGGGATCCTTTTCAGGAAAAATTCACTTTCGGAATTTCAAGCAGCTATCAATTAAATAATACATCTTCACAAAACAGACTATCTATACCTGTTCAAATTCTTTTCGCACACAGAGGCGGTGAAATTGACTCTTCCGACGAATCCGTTCAAACCATTGGCAACTTTTCATCCGGCCTTGATTTTTTAAGAAAAGTTGAAAATTCCAGATTTACTTCATGGTATATCAGAGCTTTAGCTTATTACGTCAGCGACAACTCCTCTGTTAGAGAATTCCTTTTTAATAAAGGACATGCTTTTTACCCGCAGATTGGCATTAACACGAAACATTCTCAATTTAGACTAGGATATTGGTATGCATATCATTTCATTGCCTCAAGAGGTTCAGAATTATTTCAATCAATATCCTATAGCAAACCCGGTTCATATCAAAACAGAAGAGAACTGGCTACCTTTAAGTATTTTTATGAGCGGAAGATAAGTAAAGGCATCCATTTGGGAGGAAAAATTGATTTATATTATAATCCAGTCAATTCAAATGCGAATTACGCCACAGCAATCTATCTAAGAATCAATGGAGATTTCTTTCTGAAAAAAATTAGCTGGAATTAAAGCTTTGCTTTCTCAATTTTATAACGATACAACTTGTTTTTCCAAATATCACCCGCATATTCCACATTAATTCTGGGATGAAGGGTATAATTGCATAACATGCCATCATCTTCCACCCAAATTCGATTCGAGTTCTCCAGATTCTCTCCATAAAAACTCTTATTCAACTTCAATTGCTGTCCGATTTTACCAGGACCATCAATTCCTTCAACACCACGAATTAATATTGCCTGAGCTTGATTCTTTTTCCCGGTTACAATATTCAGCATCCAATACATCCCGTAAATTAGATAAACATAGACACAGCCACCGCAAGAATACATAACCTCTGTTCTTTTAGTACGCCCTTTTGATGCGTGAGAGGCCAAATCCACCTCCCCCACGTACATTTCAATTTCTGTTATTCGAAACCGCTCTTCTTTCATTGTATCAAATTTTCTCACAATAATTTTTCCGACCAGATGATGGGCAACAATATGGATATCCTTCAGAAAAAAATCTCTTTTTAATCGAACACTCATTCGTTTCAATATTTTTAATTACCAAATGTAAAACTCCTTAGTTCCTGCATATCAAATCTTCCAATTGCAATTCTTTCCAAAAAAATACTAAAAAGAGACTTCAAAAATAAATTTATTTCATACTTTTGCAGAGAAATTGTAACGATGGGCTTACTTACTATGACTCCCTACCCCAACAACTTGATTCTACTACCCTTAGCAAGTAAAGGATTCATTATTGGGAAATATATCAATTTGATTTTTTGACAGACTTAACTCCTCCACATTACCCGATTATCCACATCAGGTTAAGTTCTTCATCAATAAATCGTTAAAAAAATTGGTGTATTTATAGGATTCTTGTACTTTTGCAAGCCAAATTGGAATAATTGTATTAAAAGTATTATTTATTAAAAGTTTTTAACGTGGATACATTAAGTTACAAAACAGTTTCTGCAAACAAAGCAACTGCTACTAAAGAGTGGATTGTTATTGATGCAGCAGATCAGGTGTTAGGTAGACTTAGCTCTAAAGTAGCAAAGCTGATTAGAGGTAAATACAAACCTAATTACACTCCTCATGTTGACTGTGGAGACAACGTGATTATTATCAATGCTGAGAAAGTACGTATGACTGGAAATAAAATGACAGACAGAAAGTATTTTTCTTACACCGGACACCCAGGTGGACAAAGAATTAAAACTCCAGCTGATCTTTTGGCGAAACACCCAGAAAGATTAATTGAGAAGGCTGTTAAAGGTATGCTTCCAAAAAATCGTTTAGGAAGAACTCTTTACACAAACCTATATGTAGTTGTAGGTCCTGAGCACAAACACGAAGCTCAGCAGCCAAAAAAATTAGATTTAAACACAATTAAATAAGTAGGTATGGAAGTTATTAATGCTATTGGACGTAGAAAAGCAGCTGTTGCCCGTGTATACGTAAGCGAAGGTAAAGGTCAGATTACCATCAACAAAAAAGAGCTTAAAGAGTACTTTACTACCGGAACTCTACAGTATATCGTAAAGCAACCTTTAAACCTTTTAGAGGTAGCTGAAAAATACGACATCAAAGTAAATCTTGATGGTGGTGGAGTTACAGGTCAAGCAGAAGCTCTTCGTTTGGCAATCTCCAGAGCACTTGTTAAAATTGATGCAGAATCAAAATCAGCACTAAGAACTGCTGGTTTCATGACTCGCGATCCTCGTGAGGTTGAACGTAAAAAACCAGGTCAACCTAAAGCACGTAAGAAATTTCAATTTAGCAAGCGTTAAAATTTTTGTGGCAAGTTTAGTATCTAAATTGGTAAGACTTCGATTTTCGAACTACTTAGCAATTGCCATAAAATGAATGTAAACGATTAAAAAAAACAAAAATGTCAAATACAACATTTGAAGAATTATTAGAAGCAGGTTGCCATTTTGGTCACTTGACTAGAAAATGGAATCCAAAAATGGCTCCTTATATTTTCATGGAGCGCAATGGAATTCACATTATCGACTTGCACAAAACAGCTGTAAAGCTGGATGATGCCGCCGCAGCATTGAAACAAATCGCTAAATCAGGAAGAAAAATTCTATTTGTTGCTACTAAAAAGCAAGCAAAATCAATCGTTTCTGAAAAAGTAGCAGCAGTAAATATGCCATATGTAACTGAGCGTTGGCCAGGTGGTATGTTAACTAACTTCCCTACTATCAGAAAGGCTGTTAAGAAAATGTCTACCATTGACAAAATGGAAGGTGACGGAACTCTTAACCACCTGTCTAAAAGAGAAAGACTACAAGTATCTCGTCAAAGAGCTAAGTTGGAAAAAAACTTAGGTAGTATTGTTGATCTGACCAGATTACCGGCAGCTCTATTTGTAGTTGATGTAATGAAAGAATATATCGCTGTTAAAGAAGCAAACCGTTTGGGTATTCCTGTTTTCGCAATGGTTGATACAAACTCAAGCCCAGATGGTATTGATTTCGTAGTTCCTTGTAATGATGACGCTTCCAGCTCTGTCTCTATCATTCTTGACATTGTAACCGCTTCTATTAAAGAAGGTTTATCGGAAAGAAAAGTAGAAAAAGATAGTGAATCAACTGAAAAGAAAGCTTCTAAGCCTAAAAAAGCTAAGAAAGCAGATGCTCCTGCCAAAGAAGCACCAGTTACTGAAGTTGCTCCAGCTGTAGAAGTTGCACCAGAAGCTCCAGTTGCAGAAACGACTCCAGAAGCTCCGGCTACTGAAGAAGAAAAGAATGATAAGGAATAATTAACTAACAAAAAATTAGATATATCATGTCTATTAAAGCAGCAGACGTAGCCAAATTGCGTAAAGCAACTGGCGCAGGAATGATGGATTGTAAAAATGCTCTTACTGAAGCTGAAGGGGATTTTGACGCAGCGGTAAGCATTATTCGTAAAAAAGGAATGGCGATTGCTAATAAACGTGCCGACAGAGAAGCAACTGAAGGTGTTGTATTAGCAAAAGTTTCTGAAGATAAAAAAAGTGGTGTAATGATCACTCTAAACTGTGAAACTGACTTCGTTGCGAAGAATGATAGTTTCGTAGAATTTGCAACTAAAATTCTTGATTTAGCTTTGGCAAACATGCCTGCAGATCTTGAAGCTTTGAAAGCTTTAGAGCTTGAAGGAAGAAAAGTTGAAGAACACGTTACTGAGCAAACCGGTGTTATCGGTGAGAAAATCGATTTGAGTTTCTTTGGTAAAATGGAAGCAGAATATTCTGTTGCCTATATTCATGCAGGAAACAAATTATCTACTATGATTGGTTTTAACAAATCAATGGATGAGCAAATGGCCCGAGACGTTGCTATGCAAGCTGCAGCTATGGCTCCAATTAGTATTGATAAGGATGATGTTGCTGCTGATGTAGTTGCAAAAGAACTTGAAATCGCAAAAGAAAAAGCTCGTTTAGAAGGAAAACCTGAGGCTATGCTTGATAAAATTGCACAAGGCCGATTGGTTAAATTCTTTAAAGAATCAACATTATTGAACCAGGACTTTGTTAAAAACAACAAGCAAACTGTTAAGCAGTATCTTGCTGAATCTGACAAAGATTTAACTGTGACGAAAATGATGCGTTTCACATTAAATGCTTAATACAATTATTATTACATATAAAAAGAGTTCCTTTCCGGAACTCTTTTTTTTTATCTTATCGTAGAATTTTCTCAACTTTGGGTATAAAAATCTGAAAGAATGGTTAAATACAAACGTATACTGCTAAAATTAAGCGGCGAATCATTAATGGGTGATCAACAATATGGAATTGATTCACAACGATTAAGTGACTATGCCGAACAAATTAAAGAAATAACTGATCTAGGTGTTCAAGTTGGAATCGTAATTGGCGGCGGTAATATTTTTCGCGGGCTAAGCGGTGCAGCTAAAGGTTTCGACCGTGTAAAAGGCGATTCGATGGGAATGCTGGCTACAGTAATTAACAGCCTTGCTCTTAACTCCGCATTGGAAGCCATTCAATGCAAATCAAGGGTTTTAACAGCCATTCGAATGGAACCAATTGGTGAATTCTATTCAAAGCAAAAAGCGGTAGACTACCTTTCAGAAGGTTGTGTTACGATCTTCTCTGCCGGAACAGGTAATCCATATTTCACAACAGATACTGGCTCTTCGCTTCGAGGAATTGAAATAGAAGCTGACGTAATGCTTAAAGGAACCCGTGTTGACGGCATTTATACTGCTGATCCTGAAAAAGACAGTACTGCTACAAAATTTGAAACCATTACCTTCGATGAAATCTATCACAAAGATTTGAGAGTTATGGATTTAACTGCAACAACAATGTGTAAAGAAAACAATTTACCAATAATTGTTTTTGATATGGATACAAAAGGAAATTTAAAGCAAGTGATTGAAGGTGAAAATATTGGAACATTAGTTCACAATTAACAGCCAAAAGCTCTTTACTACTGATACATTTTAGTTTTAGTAAAAAAGGACTATCTTTATTTCATCATAGATTTTTGCTATTTTTGTAAGCACTATACATTGATCAATAAAAACATATAAAAATCTTTCTCCGATGAATGAAGAAGTTCAAATGTATCTGGATGATACGCAGGAAAGGATGGAAGCGGCTGTTGACCATCTTGAAAAAGAATTAGTGAAAATTCGTGCTGGAAGAGCAAATCCAAGCATGTTGAATGGTGTAATGGTGGATTACTACGGAAGCTTGACTCCTCTTGCTCAGGTTGCCAACCTAAGTGTACCTGATCCTAGAACAATTGCTATTCAGCCTTGGGAAAAACCAATGATTGTACAAATCGAAAAAGCGATTATGAATTCAAATTTGGGATTTAATCCGGATAATAACGGAGAATTAATCAGAATTCATATTCCTCCTTTGACCGAAGAACGCAGAAACGACTTGGTAAAACAGGCTAAAGCTGAATGTGAACACGCCAAAGTTAGCGTCCGAAATGCCAGAAGAGATACCAATGTTGAATTAAAAAAACTGGTGAAAGATGGTTTGTCGGAAGATATTGAAAAAGATGCAGAAGCTTTTGTTCAAAAGCTTACCGACACATTCAGCAAGAAAATTGATGACTTGCTGGTTGAAAAAGAGAAAGATATCATGACCATATAATAATTGAAAAAAGCTGCCGGTTGGCAGCTTTTTTTACAATTATTAGTTTCTTAATTTCTTAACTATCTGCATAAATATTTTCAATCGCTCATCAGAAATGTCATTCTCCCAATATCCATCTTCCTTAAAATGCGAACCGACAATAAAAGCAGAAGCATAATCCCAATACTCCGAAAGATTCTCAGCAGTAATACCTGATCCAATTAATACTGGAATATGAATTTTATCCTTCAGGCTTTTTAATTCGTGCAAATAAACAGTTTTCCCTGTTGAAGAGCCTGTAATAATAACTCCATCACTTAAGAAAAATTCGGCAGCCTCCGCTGTTTCTGCAATATCAACATCCGCAGTAATGGCATGTGAGCTGTGCTTCTTTTTAATATCTGTAAACACAAAAACATCATCTGCCCCAATCTCTTTTCGATAGCGCATCATCTCCCCGGCACAAGAATCAATATAACCCTCGTCGGCAACATGTCCAAATACAAAACCTTCGGCACGGATAAATTGAAAATTAGCCGCTTTTGCCACCGCCAGAGCTTCTTTATTCGCTCCTGCCAATATTTGAATTCCTAAAGGTAATTTTACCGCATCACGCACTGCTTTTGCAACAACTGCCATAGCTGCTGTTATTTCCGGCCCCACCGAACCTTTTAGGTAAGGAACGTCGTGCATATTCTCAATCATGACTGCATCCAAACCGGCTGTTTCATACTGCCTGGCTTCTTTTACAGCAAGTTCACAAATCTTTGCCAAGGAATATTTATTCTTCGGCGTTCCAGGCAATGCCTGAACATGCACCATTCCGATGATCGACTTATTAAGCTTCATATTTTAAGGATTTGAGATATCAAAATTAAGATATGAGATCATTAAAACATTATTTAGTTACTTTCTAGAATCTTAAACAACTCATCCAATTTTGGGGTGAGAATGATCTCAGTTCTACGATTTTTACTACGACCTTCGGCGGTTGCATTAGTACCAATCGGCACGTATTTACTACGACCCGCAACGGTAAGTCTTTCAGCATCAATTCCAGCATTTAAAATCAGTATCCTAACAATCGATGTTGCTCTTTTCACACTTAAATCCCAGTTGTCTTTTAGCTCACCGCTGCCCTTGTAAGGAACATTGTCGGTATGACCTTCAATCATTACATTAATATCTTTGTTTTGGGACAATACACCTGCCAAATGCCCTAATGCTTCCACTCCTCTTTGATCCACCTGATAACTTCCCGATTTAAAAAGGAGTTTTTCATCCATAGAGACATAAACCTTTCCATTTTTAGTAGTGATAGACAAACCATTGCCTTCAAATCCGGTAAGGGCATTCATTACCTTTTGTTTTAAAGCCTTTACGGCCTCATCTTTTCTATTTAAAGCCGATTCCAACTCCTGCAATCGCTTATCTCTCCGGTTCAATTCAGACTGTAAAGTATCAAGGGTTCGTTTGCGGGCATCCATTTCTTTTTCCAATGAAAGAACCTCGTCTTCGCGCAATCTCAATTCATTTTGAGCTTTTTTAATCTGACCTAATAAAGCTTTGGTTTCTTTCGCATTTCCGGCCTGCATTCCTGCCAATTGATTTAGTAAATCCTGATTACTCTTTTCAATTCTACTTAATCGTTCCCGTGCAGACTGAAGACGCCTTGATATCAGCAATGTATCGGCAAGAATATTTTTATATTTTCCATCTAAAACCTCAAGTTTTCCACTCAATTCATTATTCAATTCGCTTAGCGTGAGATTTTTTTCCTTTTCCATCTCCAATTCGTCCTGACAGTTTTGCTGCTTAGATTGGAGTTCTTGAAATTGTCTTGTCGGAACACAAGAAAAGCATAGAAAAACTGATGCTAAAATAAATACCAGCTGACTCGTTTTTTTGAACATGTTTAAATTGTACTTTTGTTAGTAATGAAACTTGCAATTACACAAGCAAATATAAGAATCTGACATGGTATCGTCATCACCAGACAGAAGAATACTTTAGTTTTTATTATTATCTTCGTCAATATTTTTCTTCCAGAATAATCTGTTTATCCGCTATCAGTTGAAAAAAATGATTGGGAAACAAATTCTTATTCTGTTAAACGATTAAAAAGGGGATTTCGTACATGGCCAAGTCTGAAAAAGAATTTTTAGATAAAATCAATTTTCCATCCGATCTGAAAAAGGTATCTGAAGACGACCTTATTCAGGTTTGCGAAGAATTGCGCCAGGAAATTATTGAAGAAGTTTCGTGTAATCCAGGGCATTTTGGTGCCAGTTTGGGTGTGGTAGAACTTACCGTTGCACTTCACTACGTACTAAATACTCCCTACGACAACCTGATTTGGGATGTGGGTCATCAGGCATACGGACATAAAATTCTTACCGGAAGAAAAGATGTTTTTCATACGAACAGAAAATACAAAGGAATAAGTGGTTTCCCTAACAGGAACGAAAGTGAATACGATACTTTTACTGTTGGACACTCCTCTACTTCGATTTCTGCCGCATTAGGAATGGCGACTGCTGCCCATCTAAACGGAGAGACCGATCGAAAAACAGTTGCTGTAATTGGTGATGGATCGATGACTGCCGGTCTGGCTTTTGAGGGATTAAACAATGCGGCCAACAATAATGCTGATTTACTGGTTATCCTAAACGATAACAATATGGCTATCGATCCTAATGTTGGAGGCTTAAACAACTATTTGCTGGATATCACCACTTCTCAAACCTATAATAAAGTAAAGAATGATGTTTGGCGGTTTCTTGGGAAATTAAACCGGTTAAATCCAAATACTCAAAAATTATTTCAGAAAGTAGAACAAGGAATCAAAACCATTCTGCTAAAACAAAGTAATATTTTTGAGGCTTTTAACTTTAGATATTTTGGACCTGTTGATGGTCATGATGTGAATCACTTGGTGAAAATTTTGGGTGATTTACAAAAAATTCCCGGACCAAAACTTTTGCACGTTATTACAAAAAAAGGAAAAGGGTTTAAACTGGCAGAGCAGAATCAGACTTACTGGCATGCCCCAGGAATGTTCGACAAGGTAACAGGTGAAATTTTACAACCTGAATCAACGAGTCCGCAAGCACCAAAATTTCAAGAAGTTTTTGGCAATACTTTGGTTGAACTGGCCGAAATGAATGATAAAATTGTTGGAATTACACCAGCAATGCCAACAGGCAGTTCATTAAATATCATGATGGAAAAAATGCCCGATCGTGCATTTGATGTTGGGATTGCAGAACAGCACGCCGTTACTTTCTCGGGAGGATTGGCTGCAAAAGGAAAATTACCATTCTGTGCCATTTACTCATCATTCATGCAAAGAGCTTACGATCAAGTGATTCATGATGTAGCTTTGCAAAATGTAAATGTTGTTTTCTGCCTGGATCGCGGTGGTATTGTTGGTGCCGATGGTGCAACTCATCACGGCGTTTACGATCTTGCATTTTTCAGATGCATTCCAAATATGACAATTGCTTCTCCTCTTGATGCTATTGAGTTGAGAAATTTGATGTTTACTGCCCAACAAGAAAATATGGGTCCTTTTTCTATTCGTTACCCTCGAGGTAAGGGTCGTATTCTTGATTGGCAAAAACCTTTTGAGATTCTTCCTGTTGGCAAAGGCCAAAAACTAAAAGACGGAAAAGATCTTGCAATTTTGTCGATTGGTGCCATTGGTGTGGAAGCTGTGGATGCCATTGAAGAACTGGAAAAAGACGGCTATTCGATTGCCCATTACGACATGAGATATCTGAAACCTATTGATACCGGATTATTGCATGAGGTTCTTGGAAAGCACAATCAAATTATCACTCTTGAAGATGGGTGTATTATTGGCGGATTAGGTTCTGCAGTCATCGAGTTTGCGAATGATAATCATTATCAGGTAAGAGTAAAACGATTGGGTGTACCCGATAAGTGGGTAGAACAAGGTACTCAGCAGGAATTGTATCGTGAATGTGGATACGACAAATTGGGAATCATAGAATCAGTAACCGAAATTTTAGCCGAAACTGAGGGTTAATGATTATCTCTATATCCATCAGAATAAGGATCAAGCCCTTCGAAATCTCCTGTAAAAGAATCAATTCGGGCCTGAAGTTCCTGATTCATTTTAATTAGATAGATTGTGTCTTCGGTACGCAACTCCACAACATTTATTTTATCACCATTTGGTTTGGTAATACTGATCAAGTCATCTTCATAAATTCCATCGGGAAAGGTTTTTATCAGACGTTGAATCAACTCAATACCAATGCTTTTAAAGTCCTTAATTACTCTTTTCATCACACACTGATTAATAATCGATATCAATCTTTTTTCACATTCCCCTAAAACTGGTCCGGGCAGATAAGAGTTTCAAACAGAATCATTCCCTCTTTTATTACTGATCTCAATTTAAGGAATTTAAGAGAATGAAAAAAAATATTCTCCGGAAAGAAGTCTATTTATATTTCCAATTTAATGGTACAAAATTGAAAATGAGAACGAAATCAAGCTTCCCGAAACATCTTGGGTCGCACATAAATCGTTTTCGCTCAAATAAAAGTGAATTCTATACCCCAATACCAGCATTCCTAAATATTAAAAGCCTAGTTTTGCCGACTTATTCAAAATTTTGATGATAACATATGGTAGATTTTTTTAGAAAGAAAGCAGCAAATTCAAAAGATGATATATTATCCGGATTAACCGTAGCTCTTGCGTTGGTACCAGAAGCGGTTGCCTTTGCCTTTGTGGCTGGTGTTGATCCTTTAGTTGGACTTTACGCTGCCTTTATGGTTGGTTTAATTACTTCTGTTTTTGGTGGTCGCCCGGGAATGATATCCGGAGCTACCGGAGCCATGGCAGTTGTTTTGGTCAGCCTTGTAAAGGAAGGAAATGATCTGGGAATGGCAATGGCTAATCCTGTTCAGGATATGGGTTTGAACTATTTGTTCGCAACAATAATTCTGGCAGGTGTTCTTCAATTTTTAGCCGGTGTTTTCAAGTTTGGTAAATTCGTCAGACTCATTCCCCACCCTGTTATGATGGGGTTTGTAAATGGTTTGGCAATTGTTATTTTCATGTCGCAGCTTGGGATGTTTCCACAGGTAATTAACTGGGATGCCATTTCTTTCTCAGACTACACCCTACATATAAACCGTGAAACTTTTTGGGCAGCAGATAAAGTTCTATATACGATGGTTGGTTTGGTAATTCTCACCATGAGTATCATGTATCTTCTTCCTAAAATTACAAGTAAAATACCTGCAGCTCTTGTTGCAATTTTAACTGTATCGGCCATTGTAATATTTGGGAATCTTGATGTCAGCACTGTTGGATCATTTATTAGAGATGGCGGCGGTACTGGTCTTAAAGGTGGTTTGCCTTCTTTCCAGAGTCAATTGTTTGTAATGGTTCCTTTCAACTGGACTACCGTTGCATTTATTCTTCCTTATGCGGTAATTTTAGCAGCCATTGGTCTTATTGAGTCGCTAATGACTTTGAATTTACTGGATGAAATTACCAACAGCCGTGGAAACGGAAACCGCGAATGTATGGCTCAGGGAGCTGCAAATATCGTTACCGGATTTTTCGGTGGAATGGGTGGATGTGCCATGATTGGTCAATCGCTGATTAATGTAAAATCGGGCGGACGAGGAAGACTATCAGGTATTATTGCTGCATCTACCTTATTGATATTTATTCTTTTTGCCTCTCCTTATATCGAAATGGTGCCAATCGCTGCACTTGTGGGAGTAATGTTTATGGTGGTTATCGGAACATTTGCCTGGTCAACCTTTAATGTATTACTTAAAATACCAAAAGCCGATGCCTTTGTATTGGTTCTTGTATCCGGCCTAACTGTTATCTTCGATCTTGCCATTGCAGTACTGGTTGGTGTTATCGTAAGTGCTCTTGCTTTTTCCTGGGAAAATGCCCGTAGAATCCGTGCAAGAAGATCGTTTCGGGAAGATGGTACTAAAATATATGAAATCTGGGGACCTCTGTTTTTTGGTTCCATAACCACTTTCAATAACAAATTTGATGTCGAAAATGATCCTGAATCGGTAGAAATTGATTTTATCGAATCGCGTGTAGCCGACCATTCGGGAATTGAAGCAATTAGTAATTTGGTTCAGAAGTATGAAAATGCCGGAAAAACCATTAAATTGAAACACTTAAGTGAAGACTGTATTACTTTACTGCAACGTGCCGATGATCACTTTAGAACCGTTATTTTGAGAGATATTGATGATCCGAGATACTATGTAGTGACCGATAAAGCGAAAATTGGATAAGCTCAAAAGATATTCGTGATGGAAATTCGTTTCCATTGCTTTTTTTTCACCTCCTTCCCACGTGGGAGGAGGTGTTTTGTATAAAAAAGGGCTTGAATTTTCATCCAAGCCCACTTCATTAGTATTTGGATTTTATTTCAATCCCAGTTTCTTGGCAATCTCGGTAGGAATCGCATCTTTATGCAATAGCAAACCAACGGTTTTGTACTGTACAAATGCCTTCGATGCATAAAAATATCCATCGTAAGGATTGTTGTCGGTTCCCCACGAGTTTTTAATCAGGTAATACCTGTTCCCGTTTTGATCTTTCGCAGTACCCACCATGTGCATCAAATGATCTTCAGTCGATTCGTAATTATCAAACGCAGTTTGACGCATTTCCTGTGTTATTTCTTTTTCTTTCACAGGATATTCTGTTCCGTATGCCGCTTTCTGATCCTTGCTCATTTTCTCCCATTTCGAAATTTCCGCATTATCCATGCTTTTTTCTTCGGTTTCGGGAACTACAGCCACACCTTTACGATATGCAAATCCATCTTCACTAACATCGCTTCCCCAGGCAAGACTGTATCCATTCTCAATGGCATTATCAACAACCTGCATCATTTCATCCATTGGTAAATTGTACACCTTACCCAACGACCAGTTATCCGGTCCTTCAAAAATAAAGCTTTCGTAAAACGGATGATGTGTATAGGAAGTAATTGTTACGTAATCGTCCATATTAAGGCCTTGTTCCTTTGCGAAAGACTTTGGTGTGTATTCTTTAGTATTGTACGTAAAAGTCTCTGGTATCTCACCTAAATAAGCATCTAAAATTCCATCAAAACCTTTCATCCAAACCGGAGTAATTTTTTTGTTCTTGTTTTTCACCACAGCATCAACATAGGCTTTCAAAACCTCATCCATTTCGCCGTGCACCGGCATTGTTTCACCAAATGTATTTCCTGAGTAAGCCGATTGCGGAATCAGACCATATTTCTTCACCACATTTAAAGCATCCCAGCCTTCAGCTCCGGCAGAAAAACTTTTCATCCCGTGAAAACGGACATAATCCCTGGCACGTAAATGATAGTTACGGTTCACAATAAACATCTCCGAAAGATCCAATCCTCCTTTTCCCAACCGAATAATTTCCGATTCCAAAAATGAAATACTTGCAAAAGACCAACAAGTTCCGGATCGGTACTGATTTTTCACCGGCGTTGCTTTCAATTGCTTTTCAATAGTAAACTGATAGCTTTTCTTTACCTCTTCCTTTTTTTTAGCAGAAGATGTTTGAAACAGGCCAAATGCAAGAATGGCCGCAATTAAATATTTATTCTTCATTTTTATAATTGTTAGCTTGTTTAAGTTAATTATTATCAGGTAAATCTTGATAAAACAATTCTTTGCTGTATTTTTGATTATTAACAAAAAGATCATGCAATGTAAAAATAATTCAACAATTTTATTGTTGGAAAAATCAAAACCAAACAACATTTTCTAACTTAAATATCACACAAAAATGAAAAAAATCGCTTCAATTACACTGTTGCTGGCTATGAGTATAGGCTTTGTAGCTTGTAATGAGAAACCAGCCAAAAAAACTGAGGTTTCTCCAATACAAAAATTAGTAGATCAGTACGCTGAATTTGAACTTACAACAGACATCAGTAAACTAACTAAAAAAGAAAAGAAAATGCTTCCTATTTTAATGGAAGTTGCTGATATTATGGAAGAGTTATTCTGGAAAGATGCAATTGGAGACAAAGCGGAATTTTTAGGAGCACTTACTGATCCTGCTGCTGTTGCTTATTCAAAAATAAATTACGGCCCTTGGGATCGTCTGAACGACAACCTGCCTTTTATAGACGGATTTGGGGCAAAACCTAAAGGTGCAAACTTCTATCCAGGCGACATGACTCAAGAAGAATTTGATGCCATTCCAGACGAAATGAAAACCGATTGGTATACAAAAATTGAACGTGACGAGAACGGAGAACTGAAAGTGGTTCCTTATCATGTTGTTTACAAAGAACAAATTAAAAAAGCTGCTGATTTGTTACTAAAAGCCTCAGAATTAGCTGAAGATGCTGGTCTGAAAAAATATCTTGAGCTACGTTCTACGGCTCTTCTTACTGATGATTATCTGGCTTCTGATTTGGCTTGGATGGATATGAAAACCAACACGCTTGATTTCGTAGTTGGTCCTATCGAAACATACGAAGATGCTCTTTACGGATACAAAGCTTCTCATTCGGGTCAGATTTTGGTAAAAGACAAAGTTTGGAGCAAAAAATTATCAAAATTTGCTTCATTACTGCCACGCCTGCAGGAAGGTCTTCCTGTTCCTGCCAAATACAAAGCAGAAAAAGCGAACGCCAACGCGGATATGAATGTTTACGATGTGATTTACTATGCCGGCGATTGCAACGCGGGCAGCAAGAACATTGCTATTAACCTGCCAAACGATCCTCGTGTTCATGCTCAAAAAGGATCAAGAAAATTGCAGTTAAAAAATGCAATGAAAGCTAAATTCGATAAGATTTTAGTTCCTATTTCTGATTTACTGATGGACGAAAGTCAACGCAAGAACGTAACTTTTGATGCTTTCTTCGAGAATGTAATGTTTCACGAAGTAGCTCACGGTTTGGGTATTAAATACACTTTAAAAGATCATGAAAGCGTTCGCAAAGCATTGAAGGATACTTATACTTCTATTGAAGAAGGAAAAGCAGATATTCTTGGTTTGTACATGATTACACAAATGGCTGAATGGGGCGAACTCGATGCTGACAAGCTGATGGATAACTATGTTACTTTTATGGCAGGTATTTTCCGTTCGGTACGTTTTGGTGCTGCCAGTGCTCACGGAAAAGCAAATATGATTCGTTTCTATTTCTTCGAAGAGCAAGGTGCCTTTACAAGAAATGCAGAAACAGGAACTTACAAAGTTGATTTCGGGAAAATGAAAGCTGCTATGAATGAATTGGGAAAACAAATTCTAATTGTTCAGGGTGATGGTGACTATGAAGCGGCAAAACAAATGATTGCCGACAGAGGTTTTATTCGTGAAGATCTTCAGAAAGATTTAGATCGTATTAACAGTGCCGGTATTCCAAAAGATGTTGTATTTAAACAGGGAATGAACGTATTGGGATTGTAAATAAATTAGTGTCAGCAGTTAGCGCTGAGACTATTTCGAGCTGAAAATAGAAAAAGAGGCAGAATCAAAATTGATTTTGCCTCTTTTGTTCCCTCTCAAAACACCTTCTGTAATCCCATTCCCCTTATTTCCTCCCTTTTGTAATTGTTAAAATATTAATCTAATTTAGCGACTAAAAGACCCCTTTGTCTTTTTCTGGATTTTAATTTCTGTTATAATAAGTTTAAATAAGTACTAGCAATTCATAATATTTATGCTCTCAAAAACTGCCGAATATGCGATTCGTGCACTGGTTTATATCCAGTTGCAAAACTGGAAAGAAAAACGTCCGGGATTTAAGGAAATAGCCAAAAATATAGAATCACCTGAACATTTCACTGCAAAAATATTGCAGGTACTAACACGCTTCGATCTAATAAAAAGCTTGAAAGGAAGAAATGGCGGATTTTTCTTTGATAAAGAGCATGAAGATCTTCAACTCTATAAAATTATTACAGCAATTGATGGAGAAAAATCTTTTATCAGCTGTAGTTTTGGCTTTAAGAATTGTGATCATGAAAACAAATGCCCTTTGCATGATGATTTTTCAGAATTAAGAAAAAATTATACTGTTCTTGTAAAAAAACGAACCATACAAAGTCTTGCAAAAAAAATCCTAAGCGGAGAAGCTGTTCTAACACAGAACATTAAATAGATATATTTCAGGCAATAAATCTGAAAATCCGAAACCATAAAGGTGCCCAAATTGGGTATTTTACAACATAGCATATCATATTTAGCCTTTGTATCTTACCCTTCCTTTGAAACTGACCCGATATAACCATTTTATGATGGAGAAGTATAAACTGAATATGAGTAATAGAAGTAACATTCGTTGGAAGACTCTCCTTCTGATTTTTTTCGTTTTCCTTTTTGCATTTCGGGCTTCTGCAAGAAAACAAAAAGTACTTGTTTTGCATTCTTACCATCAGGGATTGAATTGGACCGATAATGTAAGTGCCGGAATACAGTCTGTTTTGGGCCATGAAGACGATGTTGAGCTGATGTTTGAATACATGGACACAAAAAGGAATTCAAATCCAGAATATCTGAAAGAATTCGCGAATCTTTATGGCCTCAAGCATCTAAAAAATAAATTTGATGCCATCATTGTTTCTGACAACAATGCCTTGGATTTTGTAAGAGATTATTATACCGATTTCTTTAAAAACACACCAATAATTTTCTGTTCTATTAATCAATTCTCCGATCAGCTGGTGAAAGGGATCGAACACATTTCAGGCGTTACCGAAGAAATTGACTCCAGAAAAACAATTGAAGTTGCCTTGCGCTTGCATCCAAAAGCAACAAAATTAGTTGTGATTAACGACAATCAGACCCAGTCGGCAATCTTAAACAGAAATAACATTAAATCTTTTTGGCCCGACTTACATACCGATGTTGAACTTGTTTTTTTGGAGAATTTACTCATTGATGAACTGGTTGATCAGGTTAAACACCTTGACCCCAACAGCATTATTTACCTCCTGAATTTTAGCCGCGATAAAGAAGGCAATTTTATCTCCTATCAGGAAAATATTGAAATTATACGAGAGGCAACAAAACTACCAATCTATAGCAGTTGGGAATTCTATTTTAACGAGGGTATTGTTGGAGGAATGCTCACAAGCGGATATAAAGAAGGGGAATTAGCAGCTAAAATTTCTCTTCAGGTATTGCAAGGGAAAGAGATCAATAAAATTCCAATTGTACAATCAGGATACAACAATTTCAAATTCGATTTTGAACAAATGAAACATTTTGGAATTCTCCCTAAACAACTTCCAAAAGGCAGTATCATCAGTAATCAACCACCTCCTATTGTTCCCCAGTACCAAACATCACTATTTGTAATAATTATATTCGGCTTAATCATTGCAATCATTTTAAGATACTCGAAATTGAAAAGGGAGCAAAATGAGAAGAAACTGATTCAGCAAAATGAAGAATTGGACCGAAGAGTAGCCGACAGAACAAAAGAAGTTGTGTTTGCGAACGAAAAACTGGAGTTGCAAACCGAACAAATTATCAAACAAAATCAGGAGCTGGAGGATCACCGGCACAATCTTTTGGAACTTGTTAAAGTGCGAACCGAAAATTTAGAAGAAGCAAATCTGGAACTTAAAAGCAGCCGGGACAGGCTTCTTCGAATGTTAGATGCAAATTCGGATGGTGTTTGGGAGCATAATTTCGCAAACGATCAAACCTACATTAGTAAGATCATCTGGGATAAACTGGGTTATAAATCTGTCACCATTTCAAACACCAAAGATCTTCTCTGCAAAATTATTCATCCGGAAGATTTAATCATCATCAAACAAAAACACCGGCAAAACAAATTGGGTTATAGTGCATTGTTTATTGTCGAATTCAGAATTTTCACAACCACTAAAGACTGGATGTGGTTCAAAGCAAAAGGACAAATTCTTGATTATGACCAAAATGGAAAACCTTTAAACATTGTTGGCACACTTATTAATATCACCCAACGAAAAGAAGCCGAAGAAACAATAAAAAGCGAAGAACGAAAGTTGAGAGTATCGGAAAAAAGATGGCGTTCCTTAATTGAGCAGGCATCAGATGGAATATTAATTTACAATACTGACGGCAATATTCTGGATGCCAACTCAGCAGCATGCAATTGGCTGGGCTATTCTGCTGATGAAATTCTGACACTGAATTACAGCGAAATAGATTCCAGACACAGCAGTTCGGAACTTCATTCTTATTGGAGAAAATTGAATGCTTCCTACCCTTCTCTTTCTTTTGAGTCGATGCAAAAAAGAAAAGACGGATCAAGCTTTCCTGTTGAAATTCACCTTAGCCTGATAGAATTGCAGGACAGTAAACTCATTTTGTCTTTGGTAAATGATATTAGTGAACGCCAGAAAACCGAGCGCAAAATTCTAAATGCAGTAATTAACACAGAAGAAAGTGAACGAAAACGGTTCGCTACCGATTTGCATGATTCTATTGGTCCTCTTCTTTCCAGCATCAACTTGTATCTGTCATCCATAAATAAATTTGAATCGGAAGCAGAGAAAAAGAACATTATAAAAGCTTCTGTTGAAGCGGTAAATGAAGCGTTGGTAAGCATCAAAGAAATTTCGAACAACCTGAGCCCGCATATTTTGAACGATTTCGGATTGGAAAAAGCCATTCGTTCTTTCACCAACAAAATCAATTTATCGCAGGCCATCAGCATTAGTTTTTATGCTGAAAATATGAAAGAGCGAATCAACCATCAGGTTGAAGTCGTTATTTTTAGGGTAGTAAGCGAATTAATTAACAATACAATTAAACACGCTAAGGCAACAAATATTGAAATAAACTTGTCAAGAGAAGAAAATTTAGTTTCTCTTATCTATATTGACGACGGAATTGGTTTTGATGCCAAGGAGATTAATGCCGGAACATCAACGGGAATGGGATTGTATAATGTATTTAGCAGGATTAAGTCGTTAAATGGTTCGCACAAAATAAAAAGCCACCCAAAACGTGGCGGCATGATGGCAGTAGTAGAAATTAATCTGTAAATTAAAAAGCATGAGTGAGTACAGGGTAATGATTGTAGACGACCACAAAATGTTTAGAAGTGGGTTGCGGTTTCTTTTAAATAGTGTTCCTAACATCAACATCGTAGGGGAAGCTTCGAACGGAAAAGAATTTCTCGAAATGGCAGATACTATTCCGATCGATATTGCCTTAATGGACATTAACATGCCTGAAATGAATGGAATTGAAGCCACCCGAAAAGCTCTCGAGAAATTTCCTGACATGAAAATAATTGTTCTGTCCATGCATGGAGAAGAGGAATATTACGATCAGATGTTAGATGCCGGGGTTAAAGGTTTTCTGCTTAAAAACTCCGATGCGGATGAATTGATAGCAGCACTTGAGGCAGTAATGGCCGGAAAAAGTTACTTCTCTCAGGAACTTTTAGTTGATATTCTTGATCAGAAAAGACTGCACAAATTAAGAACTGAAACCGTAAAATTATCACAACGGGAATTGGAAGTTTTAAAACTAATTTGTGATGGCTACAGCAATGCTGAAATTGCAGAGGAATTATTTATCAGCCAAAGAACGGTTGACCGCCACCGGTCTAATTTACTAAGCAAAACGGCTTGTAAAAATTCAACTTCCTTGGTAATGTATGCAGTAAAAAACAGAATTATTGAAATAAGTTAACCGCCTGATAGTATAATTATCGGATCTTACATAAATTTCCATTCGTATCCCGTTAACATTTCGTATTTTTAGTTTCTCAAAAAACAGATGTTTACAAAATGGAAAGCAATTCACAACTGGATCTGGCTCACAAGTTTGTACGATTCACAAACACCACAATTTTTTTAACGGGTAAAGCCGGTACCGGAAAAACTACCTTTTTGCGCCAGCTAAAAGAGGAACTGCCCAAACGAATGGTAGTTGTTGCCCCCACCGGTGTGGCGGCCATTAATGCTGGTGGTGTAACCATTCATTCCTTTTTTCAGCTGCCTTTTGGCCCCATAATGCCAGGGCAAATCTTAAACGAAGATAAAAACCCCAAAACCGAATCCAATTCTCCCATCCGGAAATACCGAAAAGAAAAAATCGATATTATAAAATCTCTCGACCTGCTGATTATTGATGAAATTAGTATGGTTCGCGCCGATTTACTGGATGGTATAGATGAAGTGCTTCGCAAATTTAAAAACAGAAACCTGCCTTTTGGTGGTGTTCAGGTACTGATGATTGGCGATTTGCAGCAATTGCCTCCTGTGGTGAAAAATGAAGAATGGAGTTTGCTTCGGAATCATTACGAAACCCCTTTCTTTTTTAGCAGTCGTGCATTTCTGCAATCGCAGCACATAAGTATCGAACTTACACATGTTTACCGCCAAAAAGACGAAAGCTTTATTAAAATTCTGAATGAAATCAGGAACAACCAACTCTCGCAGGAATCCTATACCGAATTGGAAAAAAGATATTTGCCCGATTTTAAACCAACCGATAAGGATGGTTACATCACTTTAACAACACACAATGCCCGGGCTCAGAAGATAAACGAAGAAAAACTAAAGCAATTAAAGGGAAAATCGCAGCAATTTAAGGCGAACATTACAGGCATCTTTCCCGAATACTCCTTTCCTACCGAAGAGCAGTTGCAATTGAAAACAGGGGCACAGGTGATGTTTGTAAAAAACGACAGCTCGCCCGAAAAGCTCTATTTTAACGGCAAAATAGGAACGGTTACCGGTTTTGGCGATGATGTAATTCATGTAAAATGCAAAACAGACAATTTCGAAATTGATGTGTATCCTGAAGACTGGCACAACATCAATTACAGCATCAACCCGGAAAGCAAAGAAATTGAAGAAACAATTTCGGGTGGTTTTTCGCAGTTCCCACTAAAGCTTGCCTGGGCAATTACCATTCATAAAAGTCAGGGATTGACTTTTGAAAGAGCGGTGATTGATGCCAATGCGGCTTTTGCACACGGGCAGGTTTACGTGGCCTTGAGCCGATGCAAGTCGCTGGAAGGATTGGTTCTTAAATCAACGCTAAGTAAATCGGGAATCATCTGCGACAACGCCGTATCTAAATTCACTCAAAATATTGAAGCCAATCCTCCGGGGGAAGAAAATCTGGAGAATTCCATTCGTAAATATCAGTTTCAGCTTCTCGAAGAACTGTTTTCTTTTCATGATATCTACCGAATCTGCAATTACTGCAACAAGCACTTACAGGATAACAGAAACAGTATTCAGGGCAATTTAGCTGATAAAATGAATGCTGCCTTTCCATTTCTTGGACCTGAAATTCTGGTGGTTGGCGAAAAATTTATTCCATCGGTAAAACGATATTGTGCCGATAATCAGAACTTGCATGAAAACAAAGAGGCGCAGGAAAGGATCAGCAAAGCTTCGGCCTATTTCGTGGGGAAACTGGAGGAACACCTGCAATCCATTCTGAAAGATTTTAGTTTCGATACCGATAATCAAAATATAAAGAAAGTAATTGAGGGTCATTTAAAACAGTTGAATGAAAAGCTAAGCGTTAAACTTGTTAGTTTAAAATCGTGTTTGAAAAAATTCGATACTGCCAATTACCAAACTGTGCGGGCCAAGGCTCATTTCGAAAAACAAAACTTCCGTTTAAAGAGTCCTAAAGAGGTGGTTGATGAAAACGTAAAACATCCCAATTTATTCCGGACACTAAAAAAATGGAGGAAGAATCTGGCCGATAAAATAAATGCTCCGGTTTATTACATCGCCTCGCAGCAAAGTCTGGTTGATATTGCCAACAATCTGCCCTACACAACCGATCAATTAAAAGCTGTGAAAGGCTTTGGAAAGAAAAAAATTGAACACTACGGCGCAGATGTAATCAAAATGGTTACGGAATATCGCCAGGGGCAAAATCTGGGTCTGTTGAATTTCACATCGGCTGAACCGAAGAAAATAATAAAATCCGGTAACAAACAAGATACGAAAGAGATAAGTCTGGAATTGTATAAAAATGGCCGGACAGTGCGTGAAATTTCCGCATTCAGAGATCTTACCGTTACAACAATAGATAAACATCTGGCGCATTACGTAGGTCTGGGAATGCTACCTCTCGATAAATTTGTGGAGAAAAAAAAGATCAAAAAAATTAAAAAACAGCTTGAAAAAGAGGGTGTTGAAAGCTTGAATGAATGCAAACAAGAACTTGGTTCAGATTACTCTTACTCTGAAATACGATATGTTCAGGCCTATTTAAAAAATGCAAATGCGAAATAAACCAATAACTTTTTAAGTTTCATTAACTTTAATTCAATCCTTTTAGCATTTCTATGCCCTACATTTGTAGTGTACAAAACAGAAAATGTTTTTTCATATAGATTAGATTTAGGTTAGAGAAAATCCCGGACTTCGCGGTTCGGGATTTTTCTGTTATACCAATTCATAAGGAAGAAGCTTGCAAAATCTTCTTCTAATTTTAGCTTCTTTTTTTTAAGGGCACTGAATGCCTGAAAAATGCAAAATAAACCAATAACCTTTTAAGTTTCATTAACTTTAATTCAATCCTTTTAGCATTTCCATACCCTATATTTGTAATGTAGAAACAGATAAGTTTTTTTTCATAGATTAGATTTAGGTTAGTAATTAGGGTTAGAGAAAATCCCGGACTTAGCAGTTCGGGATTTTTCATTTGATAAAATTTAATCTAAAAATTCACAGATTTCCACGAAGTAAAATCATTTGCAGAGATCATAAAAAATCACAATCATCTGCGTCTCCATTTTGAAAAACAGATAACTTTATCTTTATTTGTATTCAATTTAAATAGCATGTGCGATTTTTACTTTCTTTTTGGATGAATCGCATTCCAAATTTATATTTCCTGCTGTTTTAAATAGCTTTTAGCCAAGGGCTATTAGCTAAAAACTTCTAATTTTTGGTATGGAAGTTTATTAAACAAGTAATAGTTATTAAATAACAATAAATTGATTTAACGAATATGGAAGATATACAATCACCATGCATTAGCATTTGCCGGCAAGACAGCAACGGCGTATGCTTTGGATGCAGAAGAACAACAGAAGAAATAGGCAACTGGTCGCTGTACACCAACAAAGAAAAAGAAGAGGTAATTAAAAAAGCTGCCGACCGTCGAAATGCTCCCGACACAGCTACAGGAACTTTTTTCAGATAAAAACATTACAGCCAAAATTGGAATAACAATTCAACAAACAAGAAAAATATCAGAAACATCCCAGGCAGAAGCCCGGGATGTCTTTTTTTACAAACACCCATAAAAGCAATAAAAGACACTGGATTTAACAAAATCTGATATTTTCAGAAAACCACAGCAGGTTTCGATGCAAACCACGTGTGGTTTCATCCAAAAGCACGTATGGTTTCGAGTAATACCACAGCAGGTTTTGACCAAAAGCACAGCAGGTTTCGAGTAAAACCACAGTAGCATGCTGAAAGCGTGAAGAAAGATTTGGCTTCGACCAGTAAGTTAAAGAAAGAGGGCATTGCAGCGATTAATAATAACTTGGTTGGCTATATGAATACCATGGCAAAGGTAAATCCTGCCACCTACGAAGCTACCGCCAAAACCATGGCCGAATTAATCGATAAAAACAATGAGTTGGTAAAACGCCGCAAAAAAACAAAGGTGGCAGACAGCGAATTGGTTTAAAGCTAAGGCTAAGGGTTTCACACTATGTGAAGCCCTTTGTTTTTTAATGATACCCTTGCAAGCAAGAGATTGAAGAAGTAAGATGATGCTAAAGCCAAACACTAAGAATATTTTAATTCCAGTTGGCTAAAGCCGAACTGCAATAGATAAAAAACACAAAGCATTTACTGATGTAAATAGAAAACCAGACTGTTTATTGCTCTTATTTTTTAGGCAAAAAAAAATATAAATGATTGAGAAAGTGAAATGAAACTAATGCAAAACATCTATTGCAGTTGCTTTTAAGCAACTGATAACATGAAGTGAATAGATAGGCTTTAGCCACATAAAATAAATAACATCGATTAGTAGTTGATTTTATAATAGCAAGATGCTAAAACAGCACAACGCAAATAGAAAAAATGGCTCTCCCTTGGCCCTTTTCCAAAATAGAAAAGCTTTTTTTGTGCAATTACTCACATCCCTAAAAGTTGGCAGGTTTGACGGCTTGAATCTTTATTTCGATTTAGTACTTTAGACCAAATTGACTATAGTTTGAGCTATAAAGCCAAATGGTATAAGCTCGCGAATCTGTTTTTGGTTTGAATACTGAAGAACAATCAGTTTAATTTTTATTCAACACATAATTATTTCGAAACAGCACAAAAGTATTGATTATAATTTGCTAAGTTTGGGATTGTAAAATTGAAAAAGGTGCACAATACACCCCAATACGGCATGTATTGTGCACCTTTTTATCTGATATAGCAGAAATAAGTGCACCTATGGTGCACAATTTAAGAAGTTAGCCACAACTATAAAAAAACAACTGCACAAGAAATACTAAAACAAGAAGATATAGTAAAATGAACGAAGGCTTAATTACACAAGAAAATATAATTATAAAAGAACGATATATACTGGAAACCTCTTTTTGGGGCACTGCAAGGGTGAACGATATTTCAAGTGTCTTAAATTCTGTAATTGAAGAATTTGATAGATTAATTGAAGATACCTCTACAAGACCGTTAGTAATATTTAATTCAGAGAAGAATCAGAATTCAATAGATTACCCTCTTTTTCAAATTGGTCCAGATTTTAATTTCATTTTTTTACATGTAAAAGATACTTATTGGTGTAAATATGCTTATCAGTTTGCTCATGAATATTGCCATCATATCATTGAAAGCAATTTTAAAAGTAAGAACACTAGATTTGGATGGTTTGAGGAATCAATTTGTGAATTAGCTTCAATTTTTATTCTAAAAAAAATGGCTGAATCATGGAAAATTAAACCTCCATATCCAAACTGGAAAGATTACTCAGCAGCACTTAGTGATTATGCTGATGAAATCCTGAATAGAAAGAGTAATAGCATTGATGAATACTTAGGGAGCTGGATTAATCAAAACCTTTCCACCTTATATGAAAATTGTGAAAACAGAGAGATTAATTGTGCAATAGCAACTAATCTTTATGACACTTTTCAAGCCGAACATGAACTTTGGGGTTTGATTCCTTTTCTAGCTAAAATAAAAGTTCATAACGAAATGACTTGGAAAGAATATTTAGAGACGTGGGAAGATATATTACCTAGTTCAAAAACCAAATTATTTGAATTGTTGAAATCTAAACTATAAATAGCAGTGGCTAACAATGTATATACAAAATAGGCGAGATAGTAGTCCCGCTCCAAAATTGTAACGGTTTGACAAGTTTGAAGCCCGCAATCGCCTACATTGCATATACTCAACGTCAGACTGTCTAAAAACCTTGATAAGTTGTTGATAAGTTATAATTGCTGTATTTGGCAGGTTTTCAACACTTTGTTATCTTATGGTATGAGATTTATGCAAGGACAAGACAGAACACAAACTCAT
>NZ_WTCR01000011.1 GCF_009795715.1 Labilibaculum euxinicum
ATTTCCCCCTGAGCCGGCATTTGCAACTGGCTGTTCATAAAAGTTAACATTCACTGCATCACTGTCCAAACAACCATTACTAACCTCTGTCCAGGTAAATTCATAAGTATCGTAGGCATCAACTGTTGCTGTTGCATTTGGTGAATTAACATTTGGTGAAAAAACTGCATTGCCTGAACCTCCTGTCTTTGTCCAGGTTCCTGTTCCAATACTTGGTGTTGCCGATAAAGTGAAATTCAAATCACATTCATCGCCTCCTGAACCTGCATTTGCAACTGGTTGCTCATAAAAATTAACAACTACATCATCAAAATCGGAACAGGTTCCATTTACTTCTGTCCATCTCAATGTAAAAGTTCCGTAAGTATCTGAGGTTACTACCGCATTGGGATCATTGGCATTAGGAGCGAAACTAAGACTCCCTGTACCTGATTGTTTTGTCCACGTTCCTGTTCCCATGCTTGGCGTTGCAGAAAGAGAAAAATTCAAGTCACATTCATTTCCTCCTGAACCTGCATCAGCTATTGGTTGTTCGTAAAAGTTAACATTCACTGCATCATTATCTGAACAACCGTTACTAACCTCTGTCCAGGTAAATTGATAAGTATCGTAGGCATCAACTGTTGCTGTTGCATTTGGTGAATTAACATTTGGTGAAAAAACAGCATTGCCTGAACCTCCTGTCTTTGTCCACGTTCCTGTTCCAAGACTCGGAACTGCAGATAAAGAAAAATTCAAATCACATTCGTCGCCTCCTGAACCTGCATTTGCAACTGGTTGCTCATAAAAATTAACAACTACATCATCAAAATCGGAACAGGTTCCATTTACTTCAGTCCATCTCAATGTAAAAGTTCCATATGTATCTGAGGTTATTATTGCATTGGGATCATTGGCATTAGGAACAAAACTAAGACTCCCTGTACCTGATTGTTTTGTCCACGTTCCTGTTCCCATGCTTGGCGTTGCAGAAAGAGAAAAATTCAAGTCGCATTCATTTCCCCCTGAGCCGGCATTTGCAACTGGCTGTTCATAAAAGTTAACATTCACTGCATCACTGTCCAAACAACCATTACTAACCTCTGTCCAGGTAAATTGATAAGTATCGTAGGCATCAACTGTTACTGTTGCATTTGGAGAATTAACATTTGGTAAAAAAACAGCATTGCCTGAACCACCTGTCTTTGTCCATGTTCCTGTTCCAAGACTCGGAACTGCAGATAAAGAAAAATTCAAATCACATTCATCGCCTCCTGTACCCGCATCAGCAATTGGAGGATCGAAATATGTAACTGTTAAAGTTGCAGCACTCGCAGTACAAGGTCCATTACTTATTTTCCACTGATATTCATATGTGCCATATGCATTAACTGTTGCAGTTGAACTCCCAGAGTTGATATCACTAAAAACAACAGTTCCAGGGCCTGAAATCTTAGACCAAACACCTGTTCCAACTGTAGGCGTATTTCCACCAAGAGGATCACTTGTTAATGTTCCGCAATTACTAATATCTCCGACAATACCTGCTTTTGTTGGTTCTTCATAGAAACCAATCGTTAAATCATCTGAAGCAGAACAAGTTCCATTAATAACTGTTAGTGTGAATACATAAACACCATACTCGCTAACATTTACATTTGAAGAAAAGGAGTTTGGAGTAACTATATCAGCAATACCTGGACCCGAAGTTTGTTTCCATTCAGGATTTCCAACACTCGCACTTAGCACTGTTAGTGTGCTGCTTAAAGTATTACAGAGATCTTTGTCATCCTCTGGGGCCGAAAAAACGGGCTGACTAAAAATAACATCTATCAAATCAGCATCAGAACAAGTTCCACTATCAACAGTCCATGCAAATCTATAGGTGCCAGGTGCCGTTACAGAAACAATAGTGGCAGGATCAGCAGCATTGGAATAACTCGCGGAGCCTGGACCTGAAACAATAGACCAGGTACCTGTTCCATTGATTGGTGCAGTACCACTAAATTTAAAATTTAAATCACAGGATTCCCCTCCTAAACCTGCATCAGCAATAATATCACCACATGGACCAGAAGCACAAATTTGAAAATTACCTATAGTATTTTCTTGATCGTATACCCTAATGTAAAGAATTTCTCCTGCTGCTCTACCAGAAAGTACAGCAGTTGTAATATACAAGCCTGAACTGGTTGGAGTATAACAGCCTATTTCAGTTAAACCTGTACATGATCCGCTATATACTGCAAAATTTACTTTGTCAAGCCACCCTGATGTTCTGTCAGAATATGTTAAAATTACCATTTCACCGGAACTTGGAACGACAGCAGTAAACCAAACATCGCTGCCAATATAACTTCCGCATGAAGGAACAGGTATCGTATTATCGGTAACCCAACTATCAGTAGCATCAATATTATTATATTGAGCTAATGAACAAGCTGAACTAACAGAAAGAGGTGTTGCATTACAGGGCAAATCATTCGTTGGCGAAGGAGGTGCCGGAAGTTCCCCCCAAAAGTCATCTTTTAAATTTCCACCAGCCGATAACCGGCTGAATGTTCCTATTACAACCGATACAAATAATAATAAAAAAAGTACTACAAAGAGTAAAGGTCTTTTCATTTATTAATTATTTGAATTTATTATCAATATTCCTTCGTAAGTGTAAAACTACAAAAATTACATATAATAAAGTAGGTACTATCAACCATTCAAATATTATATTTAATTATTTAATTCGATGTAAAGGCAATATAACTCCCTGATGTGAAGTACAATAACACCTTAGGTTTGTATGAGTTGACAAAGGAAAAGTTCTCCGAATGTTATTATTGATTCCACGAATCCTTACTATTCTTCCACTAAAAATAATGAAACATCCTTAATGTCAAGCTTTCAGGAGGCATTGGTCAAGAAAATAGCTTCTATAATTAAAATTACAGAAGCTATTTTACGAATGAAAGTAAAGCCCTTCAATTATTCATCGCGGATTGCGTCGATCGGACGAATCTCCATTGCCCGTTTAGCTGGAATTATCCCGGCAAAAATTCCAGCGAGAATTAAAATTCCCAGAGCAATTATTGCCACATTAAAATCTACCTCTGGATTTGTAAACATGGAATTATCGCCACCACCACTTTGAATGGCTTTATTTATAAGTTCCAAAATAATCACCCCAAAAACAAGTCCAAACCATCCGGCAATTGCGGTTAAAACAACCGACTCAGTTAAAATAGAGCTAATAATTACCGATGGAGAAGCTCCTAAAGCCCTTTGAATTCCTATTTCTTTTGTACGCTTCTTCACAATAAAAAGCATAATATTACTGACTCCAATTATCCCGGCAATAAGTGTTCCTATACCTACAATCCAAATTAATCCTGCTATACCAATAAATAGATTATTAATTTTAATAAATTCCTTTTCTATATTCTCGCTGCCTATTGCACGATCATCATCCGGGTGAACTGAGTGACGCCTTTTTAGTAAAGCCTTAACTTTCTCTTCAACATAGGTTGCGGTATATTCACTTTTAGATGTAATGGAATAATGGCCTACTCTATTCCCGTAATTATATGTTTTTTGAAGCGTTGAAAAGGGGATAAAAATGCATTGATTCTGCCATTCTCCCCATCCTTGATTGTGCATAGATTTAAAAGTGCCAACCACCTGAAAATAAACACCATTAAGCTTAATATATTCGCCTATTGGATTTTCATCTTTTTCAAACAATACCTCAATCACCCTTTCTCCAATTACCGCAATTTTTCGGGTATCATTAATATCAACCTGATTCAAAAATCGGCCATCGGTTATGATTACCGGATCAATTAAGTTCACTTCAGGGACATCACCAAGAATACTAAAAGCGCCGGTTTTTAAACCTCTGATGACATTATTATCACCATCACCGCCACGTGCCTGAATTCTGGGCGCCAACAGTTTTACTTCAGGGATATTATCCAGAATCGCTTTAGTGTCCTGATTCGTAAAATGATACCTGCGTCCCTGCTTATATCCTTTATAGGGTTTGCTTGTTGGTTGGGTCCAGATAAAAACTGAATTTGTAGCAAAATCCCCCATTCCATAATACACACCATTTTCAAGTCCTTTCCCGGAACCCAGCATAATAATAAGCATGAAAATTCCCCAAAAAACACCGAATGCAGTTAAAAAGGTTCTTAATTTATTGCTTTTAAGAGCCATATATACTTCAGTCCATCTATCTCGATCAAACATTCTGTTATTATTTTCAGATTAGTATTTTTATTCGTGAGCCAAAGCTTCTATTGGTCTAACATTAGCAGCTTTCCATGCCGGAAAAAAACCAGCCAGCAAGCCGGCAAAAACGAGTACTAAAGTTGCCTGTATGCCAACGCTTAAGTCGACTGACGGATTCATAAAAAACTCTATTTGAGTATGTGGTGCCAGTACTTCCAGTAGTATTACCCCTAGAACCAAGCCAATATATCCGGCAGCACTGGTAATTAAAACTGATTCGAGTAACACCAAACCAACTATTGAATTTGGAGTAGCTCCCAATGCTTTACGGATTCCTATTTCCTTGGTGCGTTCACGCACAACAATTATCATGATGTTGCTGACTCCTACAATTCCTGCAATAATTGTAAATATGCCTATTATCCAAACAAAAATTCGAATTCCGGAAAACAGAGCCATTGTCCGTTGATAGTTTTCCATATTGTTATTGATCCACATCGCTCTTCTGTCTGTCACATCAAATTTATGCCGGGTTGCAAATGATTTTCTTAAATACTGCTCCATGGCCTGAAGTGATTCAATATCCGGAGTATTTGTTGTGAAAGACATATTTGATATTCGATTGGCTCCGTTGAATACTTTTTGAGCCGTAGATATGGGAACATAAACGCGCTGCAAATCCCTTTCTGAGTAATCTGTAAAAGTTCCTATAACCTGAAATGGAATTCCGTTTATTTTTACGTATTTACCAATAGGATTTTCTCTTTTAAACAAGGCTTCTTCAACTACAGTGCTAATGGCTACTACTTTTCTGAAATTTTTAACATCTATATCATTTAAGAAGCGCCCTTTTATATTCGAAGTGCTCTCTAAAGTCTCTGTATCCGGGTGAACTGCAATAATATTGTAATTGACAAACTCTGTTTTGTAAGAAATTAAATTGTTCCTGAAAATGGAATACCTGGAACTTATTTTATCAATATCCAAGCCGGAATCTTTTGTTTTTTGATAATCATCATTGGTAAATTGAATTCTTCGGCCAGCCTTCATGCCGCTAAATGGAAGACTGGTTCTCCCACTGTAAATCCAGAGGCTATTCACAGCGTCTTGTTTGAATTGATCCAAAACACCATTTTGCAGACCATTACCCGATCCCAGTAAAATAATTAACATGAAAATACCCCAGGATACACTGAAACCGGTAAGAATAGTTCGGAGTTTGTTTTTTCGAATGGTTTCAAAAATTTCCTGCCACTTATCCAGATCAAACATGATTTCTAATTTAGAATTTCACAATACTTAAGTATAGACGCGCGAAGCATGCTATACGTTACAATTGTGATGTCCTGAAATTTTGGTGGTATTTAATAACGGAAGGTTTTCTTACTTGCAAGTTATAGAAAGATTTGAAAAAAATCAAAAAAAATAGTAACCCAAGCTATATATTGCGAATTGGCAGATAGGATTCTATCGCGGATACAGTATTCTTTTAATCTTATTTAACGTTCCTTAGCAGCTATTAACCATGCTATGCTTTATCTTTGGTGCATAGGTTTAGAAATAAGAATAAGTAGTTTTATCATAGATTGAGATTAAGGTTAAATTTTAGTTTAAAAGGATCAGTTGGTTGCTGATCCTTTTTTTTGTTAAAATTCCTTTTATCTAAGCCAGATATTCTGCAAACAGTTCGTTGAAAACTTCTCCTTTCGAGAGACGGCCCTTTACCAGACAGATTGTATATACTTTCCCCTTTGCACAAAGTTTGTTGTCAGATAAACGATAGATATCTTCATTAAAGACCAACTTCACTCCTTCCCGTTCAATGTTTAAGCGTACTTCGAATTCGTCGCCGCTGGTTAGTGAAGTTTTGTAGTCAATCTCAATTCTCGAAACCATAGCATCTGTTCCCTGTTCATGCAATGCTTTAAAATTAGTTCCTATGGATTCTAAAAACTCATGTCGTGCATGTTCCAAGTAATTCTGATAAACAGAGTTGTTTACAACTCCCTGAATGTCACACTCGTAATCGCGTACTTTAAACTTTAGATTGTATATGTAATTCACCATTAAATTGTTTTTTTATTGAAAGGCTAAATCTAGTAATATTTGAAGAAACCGCAATTAAAATAAGTGTTTCAACTTCTTATTACAATAGGAATATATAAAAAAAGAACTGCTGAGCGGGAATCTCAGCAGTTCAAGATTATAAAGCATATCAATTTATTACTTTACGATTAATTTTTTTGTCCAGCTTTTGCCATCAGCATCTACCTGTACCATATATATTCCGGTACTCAAACTACTCACATCAATTTCTTTTGATCCATCGGTATTGAATGTTCGAATTACATTTCCTGTAAGGCCAATAATCTTTACTTTCATTGTGCTTGAAATGCCGTTTAGTTCTATTTTAAAAAAATCACGGGTTGGGTTTGGATAGAGGCTGATTGTTACATTGTCAGCAATCGCCCGTTCTCTTTCACTCCTGCTATCCTGTACTTGTACTCCATAATCTTCTATTTCGCCATAGCTTGCATTTCCACAAGCCAAGGGCGTTGCATTATAGGTAACACGAATCCTCATTCGTGTTGTTCCTAAACTTGCATCATCTGGAACCGAAACGGCACCTACTGCCTGGCCTAGTCCACCACTAATACTAAAACTTAACGCATATTCTTCATCTGCATCCTCAAAATCACCATCCCGGTTCCAATCGAACCAAACGGTTACGTAATTGCGTGTATCCGGACGACCAATATTAACAGTCACGGCATAAGTCCCGCCTGGCTCAACAGATGCCAGTTGCGATGTGTAATCGGAATATTGATTACAGACTGAATTATTATTGATTGTTTCGAATACCACACCCGAAATATATTCATATGAACTGCATCCGTTTGTTGTTGCTTCGCAGTAATCTTGCTGAATTGGAGTACTTACTGTAATCAGATCAGTGACTGTTTTTGTATCTGTACTACCTGTTTTAGACGCAGTTAATGAAACAGAATAGGTTCCCTCTGTATCGTAGCTTACAGTTGGGTTTTGAGAGCTGCTTACAGTTGGAGTTCCTCCTGTAAAAGACCAGTTCCATGCCGTTGGATTGTTTGATGACAAATCAGTAAAACTAATGCTTTCTCCTTCATAAATGGAGGTTTTGTTTGCCGTAAAATTGGCAATTACATCGGTATCTCCCGATCCTGAAATATTTATGCTTGCCACATAAGGCATTTTATTATAGGCACTTACTGTAATTTTCACTGTTCCGCTTGCAGGTAAGGGACTGAAAGAGACTGTTGCCGTTCCGTTGCTGGTTTTTGCTGTCCCCAAAATTTCGCCGTTTAAGGTCAGGGAAACCCATGCGTCTTCGGTTGCACAAGTAACTGCTAATTGATTGCTGTTGGGAGCAATGGTGCCTGCATGACTTACTTGCAGACTGCCGGGAGTTTTGGTTCTAACCTGTAAAGATGGATCTCCGAATATGGTCCATGTATCCAACATGGTTTCTCCACCCGATCCGTAAACATCAACCATTTTAAACATTCCATTCAAAGCCAAACCGGCAAAGGTTCTACGAATATTGTTGGCGTAACTCTCCACTAAAATATCATTCATCTCAGTTTGGGCTATCATAGGCGGCACCCACGATTGATTAATGGTAGAAGCACAAATTGCAATAGCTCCTGCAGGCACACCATTGTTTGTGGCTCTTAACCATGCTTCGGCAAAGCAGGTGATTGATTTAAAGTTTCCATTCACACAAGCCACATCGAAAATAAAGGGAAGCTTGTTATTGTTGGTCAGGCTATTTACATTGGTGCTTGTGTATACCATACTCGCAAAACTGGTATTGGAACCATGACCTACATAATTGATTAAACTTTTGCCGGAATTCAGCAAACTGGTCAATTGGCTTGCACTTCCTCCATCCTGATAGCAGCGGGAGATACTATATCCGTACCCTTCCAATTTGTTTTCGATGGTATTCATGTGTTCAGCATCAGAAGGATTGGAACCTTCGTTCGAGGCAATTCCTACTCCTGAAGACAGCCATGTGTCGGCGGTAGTAACATCTCTCTCGTAATGAATCGTTCTATCAACCTGAGTTGTTACCTGACTTGCGTTTTCGGCAGAAAACCGCCCCACAAAGATGTCGATATAGTGATCATTACCAACAATAAAGCCATAATTATTATCCGAATCGCCGGCACTGGTATATGATGTAGGAACCTGCGGAGCATCGCCTACCAATAAAAGATAGGTCAATCCATGAGTGTTGTAGTAGTTGCTTACATAGGTTTTAATTGCCGAAGCATTACCAATTGTACTTACAGCAATCATTTCAACTGATATTCCTTTTTGTTTTTTCCAAGCCACAAAATCAGCCATCTCGTCCATGAAATCATCATAACAGATAATCAACATGTTTCCCGGAGCATCATTAAGAGCCGTGTATTTGGTGCTGTTACTGGTATAATTTAAAAAATGGTTTTGATATACTTTTTCGAAACCATTATCTGCAGTAGTTGATTTTGTACCTGACATTGCATTTTTTGTTGATATTCTTCCGCTTGGACTCACCTTCATCTCAATGTGAGTATAAATCCTGAGCTTTTTCTGAACAGGATTGTAAGCGATTGGCTGAACAACAACTGCCTGGCCACGAACGCTTCGCAATATATACGGTTCATTCATCGAAGCTAATACTGATGGATAAAATGCATCAGTCTGATAAATTTCTCCGTATTGATAGGGAATTGTTTTAGGATCGATATCTCTGGTAAGATTCCCTTTTGAAGGGATAATTTTAATATCGGTCAGTTCTATAAACTCTGAAGAAACAATCTCGACCTGCATATCGGCACTGGCAGGAATCATTATGGACCGGGCGAAACGAGGCAGTGCCGGATTTCCTTTTTCAAGAATATCACCCATACCATTTGCTTCAACCTTATAGGCATTTTCTGCTTCAATCCATTTAAGATCGTAAGAGTTCAACGTAAAATCAAGCACATAATCGTTGCCAACTGATGATTTCAGTGTCATCTCGTTTTTGTCGCTTCGATTATTCGGATCGATCTTAATGTGTTCCCGCTTTTGAGATAAAGCGTTAAATGTTGAAACCAGGGTAAGAGCAATGGCACATACCCAAAAAGAGTAAAATTTTGTTTTCATAAGTAAATTTTTAAATAGTTATCACTTGATAATAGATCGAATAAATTTTGAATGAATATTTAGTCTTAATACTCACTGTTTTCAAAATAACAAATCAATTACTACCCCTTTATTCCCCATAAAGCCAAAAGGTAACCCAAAAAAGCAATAAACTTTATTAGTTATTATCTCTCATAAGCATTTGTATATTCATCAAAGTACTATATTCATTAGCATTGAACTATATTAAATATATACTTTTTTTTATATAAAAATATATGCCTTATAATACAAATGATTGATTCAATTTGCAAAACACAACTACCCTATTATTTAAAATATATATAAGATAAATATCTTACACAGTTATGTTTGTTTTTTATTATCAGTAAGCAATACCAAATACATTTTGAATTGAACTTACTTTATTTCAGCTTCTGTATTGCAATTTCAAAAGGGCATACAAGCGTTTTTGTAATCCATATAAATTAAAATTTAGCATATTAATATTATATAGTTTGTTCATAATGTAATTATAATGTACATTCAAAAAATATTTTAAAAATAAAAACCAATACTTTATTAAGATGATTGAATATTATTTGCACTTAAATGCATTAACAGATGCTCCGGACGACTGCATTGCCAAACCTTCGCCAATTGGTGTTTTAACCCGCGAAGATTTAATTAAAGAATGTTTGTGCCGAAGGCACTGGAATTACCCCATACGAAGCTGAGAGTATGTTTAAGCGTATTGAAACTGTGGTAACAGAGAATTTGGAAAAAGGCTATTCCATCAATACGCCGTTACTAAATATTTCACCAAGTATTACCGGAGTGTTCACTAATTGGGATGACAGCTTTGATGGATCCCGTCACAAACTGCGTTTTAAATCATCACCGGGCGTATTGTTGAAGGCCGTTGCTGACTCGAGTAAACTTCACAAAATTGATCGTAAGAAAACCATCATAGATATCTATAGCTTTACGGATCATTCCATTGGTCAGGAAACAAACAGTCTTCTGCCTAATGGTGTGGGTGAATTAAAGGGAAAACGATTAAAAATGGATACTTCGGACGAAAATCAAGGAATATTCCTGATTGCTGAAGATGGCACAGAATATCGGGTTGCGGTATATGTAACCAACACCGACAGCACTCAAATTTTTCAAATTCCTGAATTAACTGCCGGCAATTACGAATTACAGGTAAGGTGTATTGCCAAAAACAACAAAAAGCTTACCATTGGGTATCACGACAAAACTCTTAGCGTAAAATAGTACATAGAAAGCCGGTTGATCCGGCTTTTATTTTACTTATTAAGCTCCTCCTATTTCATCAGGATAGTTTCCCTTGCACTGCTCCAAACTTTTCCCTTGCACCAGACAATACCTTTCCCTTGTGCAAGGGAAAGACCTTCCCTATAGGTAGGGAAATTCTTATTTCATTGTAAGGGATGCATCAACACAAAAGCCCCGACAGGTTTTAAAAACTGCCGGGGCTAAAATAATATAAAGTATTACAATGCTATCAGGTTTGCAAATTGCCGAAAAGCAATAAGCTTTTAAAAGAATTGATACCCTCACTTAGAGTGAGAGTACCAAAAGTTATATTTTACCACTCCTGCTTTTGATCTACGTAATCGCTGAAACTGTCAATTCCTAAATCTTCTATCGATTTTTTGCAGAATGAATAGATAAAGGCTGAAGCCAAACGCGCGTTGGTGATTAATGGTATGTTTAAGTCGATGGCAGTTCTTCTGATCAGGTAATCGTTATTCAACTCCGATTTGCTTAAGTTTTTGGGGATGTTAATCACCAAATCAACTTTGCGTTCTTTTATCAAATTCTGAGCTGTTATTTCAACATCTTCATCGGGCCAACCTACACTTTCGATGGTAATTCCGTTCTCTTCCAGGAATTTTGCGGTACCTCTTGTTCCATATAATTTGTGTCCTTTCTCTTCAAGCATCTTCGCACTTTTTAAAAGTTCCACTTTCGAGCGAATAGGACCACTGCTGATTAGGATTGCACTCTTCGGTATGCGGTAACCAACTGATAACATTGCTTTTAATATTGCATCGTAGTAATCAGCTCCTATACAGCCAACTTCACCGGTTGATGACATATCTACACCCAAAACCGGATCTGCTTTTGACAATCTTGAAAAGGAAAACTGAGAGGCTTTTATCCCAATATGCTCCAATTCGAACATCGAAGGTAAATTGTTTGGAATAGGAACATCTAACATTGCCTGAGTGGCAGTTTCGATAAAATTAAAGTTCATTACCTTCGAAACAAAAGGAAAACTTCTACTTGCACGCAGGTTGCACTCGATAACCTTAATGTCATTATCCTTTGCCAGTAACTGCATATTAAAAGGTCCGGTAATGTTCAGCGATTTTGCAATTTTACCAGCAATTTTACGAATTCTGCGAATGGTTTCGAAATACAGTTTTTGCGGTGGAAATACTAAAGTAGCATCTCCCGAATGTACTCCGGCAAACTCAACATGTTCCGAAATGGCATCAATAATAATTTCACCATTTTTGGCTACTCCGTCAAACTCGATCTCTTTTGCTTCCTGAATAAATTCACTAACAACAACCGGATACTGTTTCGATACCTGCGCAGCTAAATCCAGAAAATGGCCTAATTCATCCTTGTTCGAAACCACATTCATTGCAGCACCGGAAAGCACATAACTTGGTCTGATTAATACAGGAAAACCTACTTCATCAATAAAGTCATTAATCGCTTCCTTGCTGGTTAATTCATTCCATCTAGGCTGATCAATTTTCAATTCATCAAGCATAGCTGAAAATGTCTGTCGGTTTTCGGCTCTGTCAATCGATTCAGGAGATGTTCCCAAGACTTTTACACCTGCCTTGTGCAAACGCATTGATAGGTTCTGAGGAATCTGCCCTCCAACCGATACAATTACACCGCGGGGTGATTCCAAATCGATAATATCCAATACTCTTTCGAAAGAAAGTTCATCAAAGTACAACCGATCACACACATCGTAATCGGTACTTACCGTTTCGGGATTGTAATTGATCATTACCGATCGTAATCCTTCTTTGTTTACCGCGTTCAGCGCATTCACACTACACCAGTCAAACTCTACCGATGATCCAATTCTGTATGCACCTGAACCCAACACAATAACGGATTGATTATCGTCTGCATAAGTAATGTCATTTTCATCACCACTGTAAGTCAAATAAACGTAGTTGGTTTGTGCAGGGTACTCTGCTGCAAGTGTGTCAATTTGTTTAACAACCGGAACAATTCCTTTTGCTTTACGGTGTTTCCTCACCTCTAAAAGCTCCGATTCCATATCAGTTCTCTCTGGTTTCAAAACAAAGCGTGCTAACTGGAAATCGGAAAAACCGTATACTTTTGCTGCTTTTAGTAAAGTGTCAGGTAATTCCTGTAAGTTATTGTATTTCTGAAGATCCCATTTCAATTTTGTGATGTGTTCCAGTTTGCTAAGGAACCATTTATCAATTTTGGTAAGATCATGTATTTTGTCAATGGAATATCCTTTTTCAAAAGCTTGTGCGATAGAGAAAATACGCATATCAGTTGGATGCGTTAATTCCTGATCAACATCGTCGAACTTCGAATGAACATTCCCAACAAATCCGTGCATTCCCTGTCCAATCATACGCAAACCTTTTTGAACGGCTTCCTCGAAATTACGACCAACGGCCATTACTTCCCCTACACTCTTCATGCTGGAACCAATCTCTTTGGTTACGCCTTCAAACTTATTTAAATCCCAACGTGGAATTTTGCAAACTACATAATCTAATGCAGGTTCGAAACAAGCTGTTGTTGTTTTTGTTACAGCATTTTTAAGCTCGTGCAAGGCATAACCCAAACCAAGTTTGGCTGCAACAAAGGCCAAAGGATAACCGGTAGCTTTCGAAGCCAATGCAGATGATCTTGATAAACGGGCATTTACTTCAATTACACGGTAATCTTCCGAATTAGGATCAAGAGCATACTGAACGTTACACTCTCCCACAACGCCAAAGTGACGAATAATTTTAATGGCTAATGATCTTAGTTTGTGATACTCCGAATTGGTCAGCGTTTGCGATGGTGCAATAACGATACTCTCACCTGTATGAATTCCCAGCGGATCGAAATTTTCCATATTACAAACTGTAATACAGTTGTCATACGCATCCCTAACCACTTCATATTCTACTTCTTTCCATCCTTTTAATGATTCCTCAACCAATATCTGACTTGAATAGGACAAAGCATTTTCAGCCAACTTCTCCAATTCAGCCATATTCGAACAGAATCCGCTTCCTTGTCCACCTAAAGTAAAGGCTGCACGAACTATAATTGGAAAACCTAGTTTTTCTGCCGCTTTTAATGCTTCAGGAATGGATTCAACGGCGAAAGACTGTGGGGTTTTTACATCGATTCCTCGAAGCTCGTTGGCAAATATCTCTCTGTCTTCAGTTTTAATAATGGTCTCGATTGGAGTCCCTAAAACCTGAAGATTGTATTTCTTTAGCAATCCGGCATTGAAAAGCTGAATACCACAGTTTAATGCAGTTTGTCCTCCAAAAGCCAAAAGGATTCCATCAGGCTTTTCTTTTAAGATAACCTGTTCTACAAAATAAGGTGTAACCGGCAAAAAATAAATTTGATCGGCAATTCCTTTTGACGTTTGTACAGTTGCAATATTGGGATTGATAAGTACAGTATGAATACCTTCTTCCTTCATTGCTTTTAATGCCTGTGATCCAGAATAGTCAAACTCCCCTGCTTCACCAATTTTAAGTGCTCCGGAACCTAATACCAGTACTTTCTTTATGTTGTCTTTTATCATTTTTCTTAAGCTGAGAGCCATTAGCTTATCGCTTTTGGCTGTTAATTGATAATTGTTTTTCTTTAAAAATACCCTCCTCTGTTCTTCGGACATCTCCCCTGAAAGGGAGAATAAGAATAATGAGGCTTTTTTCAACTTTAAACTTTCTCTTTTTAACTTTTACCTTTATGATCTTCCATCATTTTAATGAAATCATCGAACAGAAATTCGGTATCTGTAGGGCCACTGGAAGCTTCGGGGTGAAACTGAGACGCAAAAAATGGTTTGTTTGTGTGCTTTAATCCTTCGCATGTGCCATCATTGGCATTAACAAACAATGGCTCCCACTCTTTTGGTAAGGTATCCATATTAATGGCGTACCCGTGATTTTGCGAAGTGATAAAACAACGCTTGCTTCCTTTCAGTACAACCGGCTGATTGTGACTACGGTGTCCGTACTTCAGCTTATAAGTATCAGCACCTGCAGCAAGAGCCATTAATTGTGTTCCCAGACAAATCCCCATAATTGGTGTATCCTGACCGAAAACTGTTTTTAGATTGGCGATTGCTTTTGTATTTTGTTTTGGATCACCAGGACCATTGGATATGAATAATCCATCGTATTCCTCCTGAGTAAAATCGTAATCGTGTGGAACTCTGATTACTGTGGTATCTCTTTTTAATAAACAACGGATAATGTTGTTTTTCACACCACAATCCAACAAAACTACTTTGTGTTTTCCATTTCCGTAAACAATTTTTTCCGGTGTGCTTACCTGAGCTACAAGATTCTCCAGATTTGGATCTTTCCATTCTGGTTCTTTGCCTTCAAAAACAATTTTGGCAAGCATACTGCCTTGCTCCCGAAGCTTTTTGGTTAATGCTCGGGTGTCAACACCGTAAATTCCTGGTATTTTGTGTTGTTTCATCCAGTCTCCAAGGCTTAAACTCGCATTCCAATGACTGAATTCCTCGGTATAATCGGACACAATAAATGCAGACACCTGAATTTTTTCCGACTCATAAAAGCGAAACAAATCATCTTCCTGCAATGTCCCCGGCACTCCATAATTTCCAATCAGAGGAAATGTACTAACCAGAATTTGTCCGCGGTACGAAGGATCGGTTAAACTCTCCGGATATCCGGTCATTGCAGTATTAAACACCATTTCTCCGGAAATGGATTCCTGGTAACCAAATGATGTACCGATATACTCCGATCCATCCTGTAAAATTAATTTAGCTTTTGTCTCTCCTGACATAAAAGTTCTATAAAATGGTTAAATATAAATTTCTTTTAAACTGGTCTAAATTCTATTCAATAAGTTCATGTAAGCCTCTTTGGTTTTGTTGAAATTAAAACCAACGAAAATCTCATTCATCTTATCTACAATTTTATCATTGCATAAATTGCCGATACTGCCTTCGTGAACATGATTCACTTTACCTTCGTATTTGAAAGTACCTTCTTCCACGATTTGTCCGATCTTTTTATAAGCATCGCGAAAAGGAACACCGTTAAGTACCATCTGGTTCACTTCTTCCACTGTAAACATGTACTTATAACGTTCATCCTTTAAAACATCTTTATTGATTTTCACTTCGGAAAGCATTATTCGTGTCATTTCCAAACAAGCAATCATTTTATCGAAAGCAGGCATAAAGAACTCTTTTGTAAGCTGATAGTCTCTATGATATCCGGAAGGAAGGTTTGACGTTACTGCCTGAATTTGTGCCGGCAACATCTGCAATGCATTTGCATGAGCCCGAATCAACTCAAAAACATCAGGATTCTTTTTATGAGGCATGATACTGCTTCCTGTTGTTAATTCATCAGGAAAACTTAAAAAGTTAAAATTCTGACAGTTATACAAACAGGCATCCATAGCTAATTTTCCAATTGTCATAGCCATATTTGCCAAGGCTGAAAGAACCGTAAATTCCATCTTTCCACGCCCCATTTGTGCATAAACTACATTGTAACTTAAATCTCTAAATCCTAGTAAGTCAGTAGTCATTTGCCGGTTTAATGGAAAAGAAGATCCGTAACCGGCTCCTGATCCTAACGGATTCTGATTAACCACTTTATAAGCAGCCTGCAACACCATCATATCATCTGATAAGCTTTCGGCATAGGCTCCAAACCACAAGCCAAATGAGGATGGCATAGCTACTTGCAGGTGAGTATAACCAGGAATTAAGACATCCTTATTCTCATTACTCTTTGCAATCAACTCATCAAAAAGTAATCTTCCTTCCCGAACAATTTCTTCCAGTTTGTTTCTTGTAAAAAGCTTTAAATCTAAAAGAACCTGATCGTTTCTTGATCGGCCGCTATGAATCTTTTTTCCAATATCACCTAAAGCTAAAGTCAACTGATATTCAATTTGAGAATGAACATCCTCTGTTCCATCATCAATCACAAAATCATTGTTTTTTATCGAGGAATAAATTTTCCGTAATTCTTCCTGAATCAATTTCAATTCTGTTTTTTCCAATAATCCGATGGATTCGAGCATTTCAATGTGTGCAAGCGATCCCAGCACATCAAACGCAGCAAGTTGCAAGTCCAATTCGCGATCCATTCCAACAGTGAATTGTTCAATTTTTTTATCAACTTTTACGCCTTTATCCCAAAGTTTCATAGTAATTCTCTTTAAAGTTAGGTGTTCGTGTTTAATCCGTTTTTTACTTCTTGTTAACTTAGCTGAGGTTATATTTTCAAACCGTTCAACAAGTTATAATATTTTTCAATTCCTTTTTCAATTTCGTCAATGTAGATGAACTCATCAGCGGTATGAGATCTGGCAGAATCTCCCGGACCCAATTTTAAGGTTGGAAATCCCTTCATAATAGCCTGATCAGATGTGGTTGGAGAACCGTAATATTTCATGCCTAAGTTCAATCCTGTCTGAATTAACGGGTGCTCCAATGGTATTCCTGAAGAATTCATTCTAAAGGATCGGGCTGTAACATTACTTTCCAACTTTTCTTTGATGATTGCAAATGCCTTTTCGTTAGAATAATGCTCATTCGTGCGAACATCAACTACAAATTTGCAGGATGATGGAATTACATTGTGCTGTTTCCCTGCATTGATCTGTGTTACTGTCATTTTTACTGCTCCCAGTATCTCAGATTCCAAAGCAAATTTATAAGAATGAAGCCATTCTATATCTCTCATTGCAATAGTTATTGAGTTAACACCCTCGTTACGGGCCGCATGTCCGGGAACACCAATTGCATCGCAATCCAGCACCATCAATCCTTTTTCTGCAATGGCCATTTCCATAAGTGTCGGCTCGCCTACAATTCCAACATCAATTCGTCCTATTTCTTCCTGCACCAGCTCAAAACCTCCGGTTCCTGATATTTCCTCTTCTGCAGATGCTACAAAAACACGGTTATAAGCCTGATTTGTTCCCTCTAATGCCAGAAAGCTTGCGAAAAGAGAAACCAGACAGCCACCCGCATCATTGCTCCCCAGTCCGTACAATTTGCCGTCGGACACCTCCGGATTGAAAGGATCTTTGGTATACTTTTCAGAAGGTTTTACGGTGTCTAAATGAGAATTTAGTAGCAAAACCGGCTTTTTATCATCAAAATCCTTATTGAAAGCCCATACATTATTTCCTTTACGGTGTACCTGATATCCAAAATCAGTTAGTTTCTGCTCCATTACATCTGCAACTTGATTTTCTTCTTTGCTGTATGATTGAATAGAAATCAATTGCTTAAGTGTGGTCAAGGCTATTTCAGTATACTTTTTTAAATCCATATGCATAAGCTAAGAATTAATAATTTGTGTTCCTGAGGAATGATTTGTCTCCATCGAAACAAAATTCCCGATTACAACCTCTTCCACTCCTTTTGATAAGGCATAAAATGCATTTTGTGTTTTGGGCAGCATTCCTGTATTAATCTTACCTAATTTCACCATTTCGGAGCATTTTACGTCAGAAAGAACAGGCATTACACTACTGTCATCCTCCGCATTCATTAATACTCCAAGTTTTTCGAAACTATAAATCAATTTCACCTTATAGAAACGACTTAAAGCAACGGCTACTTCTGTTGCTACTGTATCGGCATTGGTGTTGAATAATTGTCCCTTGCCATCATGAGTAATCGGAGCAATAACCAAAACCGAATTGCATTCAATTTGCTTGCATAAAGCCAGGGTATTCACTGCTGTAACATCACCAACAAAACCAAAATCGACCTTTGTATTGCTTCTTTTTTCAGCCCTGATCAAATCCAAATCGGCACCACACATTCCCATTGCATTTACTCCACGAGCCTGCAAAGCAGCAACAATATTCTTATTAATTAGTCCTGCATAAACCATGGTAACCAACTTCAGGTTTTCGGCATCAGTTATGCGTCTTCCATCCACCATTTTGGTTTGAACTCCAAGTTTGCCTGCTAAATCGGATGCTAGTTTTCCACCTCCGTGAACCAATACAATCTTGCCGTTTAAATTTGAAAATGCATCGAGAAAATCATTTAGTTTTTCGGTATCGTCAATTACGTTACCACCAATTTTTACAACAGTTAAATCTATCATGTCAATACAATTTGGGTTAGTTTTTGAAATGCTTGAATGAATTGATCCACCTCTTTTTTGGTAATTGAAAGTGGTGGCAGTAAACGAAGTGTTGTACTACCTGATGATCCTGTGAAAATTCCATATTCCTCAAGAAGTTGTTTCCTGATTTTAGGCATATCCTCAAGATCAATACCAATCATTAATCCTTTCCCCCTTATTGCTTTTATTGCTTTATTATCTTTTAATTCAGAGATTAAATAATCTCCTAATCTGTCTGCATTATCGATTAACTGTTCTTCTTCGATAGCCTCTAAAACAGCCATTCCTGCAGCACATGCCAAATGATTTCCCCCAAAGGTTGTTCCTAACATTCCGCTCCATGCTTTTATTGCAGGTGAGATAATTACTCCGGCAATTGGAAATCCATTTCCCATTCCTTTCGCTGTAGTTATAATATCTGCCTTAACACCTGCATGCTGATGTGCGAAAAATTTCCCTGTTCTTCCATAGCCTGACTGAATCTCATCCAAAATAAGCATTGCTTTGTGAGTTTTACACAAACTTTCGGCAGATTTTAAGAATTCAACCGATGGTTCAACAACTCCATTCACACCTTGTATTCCTTCAATAATCACTGCTGCAACGTCATTTTCCCCAAGAGTTTTTTCCAGTGCGGGGATGTCATTCATCTCTATAAAAACAACATCGTGTTTTACATTAAATTCTGATGATAATGCGGGATTATCTGTTATTGCTAAAACACCACTGCTTCTTCCGTGAAAAGCTCCTTTAATTGCAACAATTTTCGATTTACCTGTGTGAAAAGATGCCACTTTCAAGGCATTTTCGTTGGCTTCGGCTCCTGAGTTACACAAAAATAAATTGTAATCATCATATCCTGAAAGTGTACCCAATTTGCTGGCTAATTTCTCCTGCATATCATTTCTTACTGCATTCGAATAAAAGCCTAAACAATGAAGTTGGTGCTCCATTCTGAAAATATAGTGAGGATGACTGTGACCAATTGAAATCACACCATGTCCACCATAAAAATCTAAATATTTATTTCCTTTATCGTCAGATATGCTTGATCCTTTCCCATTAACCAGGTTTATATCGTAACAATTATATACGTTAAATAATTCCATTTCTTTCTTTTTTTAAAATCCAACCGGTTTTAAGCCCAATCCCAATATTTCCGGCATTCCGAATAATAAATTCATATTCTGAACTGCCTGACCAGAAGCCCCTTTCAATAAATTATCAATCACTGAAATAATCATCAGCTTGCTACCATGTTTTTCAAGATACAATACACATTTATTTGTGTTTACAACTTGCTTTACATCGGGCGATATGTTTGATATTGAAACGAATGGATGATTTTTATAATATGTTTTGTACTTCTCAACAGCTTCTTCAGCAGACCAATCACAATCGGTATAGATTGTGGCCATTATTCCCCGGCTAAAGTTTCCTCTAACGGGAATAAAATTGATTTCTTTATCGAAATTGGGTTGAAGTTGCAAAACCGTTTCTGTTATCTCAGCCAAATGCTGATGAGTAAATGCTTTGTATACGGAAACATTGTTGTTTTTCCAGCTAAAATGTGAAGTTGATGTTGGATTCTGTCCTGCACCAGTTGATCCTGTTATTGCAGTAACATGAACCTCCTCCTTCAATTTACTTTCATTAGCTAAAGGCAATAATCCCAATTCTATACATGTAGCAAAACATCCCGGATTGGCTATTTTATCAGCATTTGCAATTTTGGCTTTATTAATTTCGGGCAATCCGTAAACAAAACCTTTTTCATTTGCTTTTGGTCTGAAATCAGTACTTAAATCGATAATTTTGACAGCCTCAGGTAAATTATTCTCTTCCAAAAACAATTTGGTTTTCCCATGTCCCGAACAGATAAATAAAACATCAATTGCCTTATAATCAGCTTCGGAAAATGACAAATCTGTATCTCCTAACAAATCCCTATGGACATCTGATACCGGATGTCCCATATGACTTGTACTCTGCACGAAACTGATATTTGCCTGTGGATGCCAAATTAAAATCCGCAACAATTCTCCCGCCGTATACCCTGCTCCACCTATAATTCCTACATTCACCATAACTACTGTTTATTTACGGTGTAATAGATCTTCAATGAATTAGCCAGAATATTGGTAAATCCTTTTGCATCATCTGCTGTCCATCCTTTACTGCTTTCGCCGTACTGACCAAATAAATCAGTCATTAAGTCGTTAGGTGAAGTAATACCTTCTACAAAGAAATATTTTGGATTCAAATTTAAAATGGCTGTTCCTGTTACCTTTTTTTGAGTGTCAAGAAGGAAAGTCTCCATGTTTCTCATTACCGGCTCTAAGTACTGAGCTTCGTGCAACAACATTCCATAAAAATTGGCAATTTGCTCTTTCCAATGCATTTGCCATTTGGTAAGCGTGTGTTTTTCAAGAGTTTGATGAGCCTTAATAATCATTAAAGGCGCAGCAGCTTCAAATGCAACCCTTCCTTTTGTTCCAATAATTGTGTCACCAATGTGCATGTCTCTTCCAATGCCAAATTGAGAACCAATTGCTTCAATTTTTTTAATTGCATCCAAAGGATGTTGTACTTTTTCTCCATTCACACTAACCAATTCTCCCTTTTCGAATCCTATGGTCAGTTTCTCCGATTCGGTTTTAACAACCTGTTTTGGATAGGCATCTTCAGGAAGAGGTTGATCTGAAGTAAGTGTTTCTTTTCCACCGATACTTGTACCCCAGATTCCTGCATTAATGGAATATTTCATTTTTTCGAAATTGGCTGAAATGCCATTTTCTTTCAGGTAATTGATTTCTGTTTCCCTGCTCAACTGCATATCTCTGGTTGGAGTAATAATTTCGGCATTGGGAGCCATTATTTTAAAAATAAGATCAAATCTTATCTGATCGTTACCAGCTCCGGTACTTCCGTGAGCGATATAATCAGCATCAATGGAATGGGCATATTGAGCAATTGCCATGGCTTGAAATGCTCTTTCTGAGCTTACAGACAATGGATATGTATTGTTTTTTAAAACATTTCCCATTATCATGTATTTAATGCATTTATCGTAGTATTCTTCGGTAATATCAAGTGAGGCATGCTGAACAACTCCCAGTTGTTTTGTCCTGTTCTCTATTTCAGCTAATTCTTCATTGCTGAAACCACCTGTATTCCCCAATACTGTGTACACATCCATGTTTAACTCCTTAGACAAATAAAGTGCACAGTATGTTGTATCTAAACCTCCGCTATATGCTAATACTACTTTTTTCTTAGTTGATGTCATTATATTGTTATTTGTAGATTTTCAAAATCTTGTTGATAAATTGATTAAATTGCTTTCCTTTCAGAATAATTACTTTTTATCCTTTTTATTGGGATCATACAGCATACCTGTACACAAACACATTTTCCGATTGGTTCGCTGCAATATGTCATAATTCACACAACCACTGCATCCTTTCCAAAATGTATCATCTGTAGTCAGCTCCGAAAAGGTAACTGGTCTGTATCCTAATTCTGAATTGATTTTCATTACAGGAAGACTGGTGGTGAGTCCAAATATTTTGGCCTCAGGATAACGTTTTCTGGATAACTCGAATGCTTTAGCTTTAATCATTTTAGCTAAACCTACAGCTCTGTAATCAGGATCAACAATTAGTCCCGAATTAGCTACATACTTGCCGTGTTCCCAAGTTTCTATATAACAGAAACCAATCACTTTATCCTGATCAAAGGCAATAATTGCCTTTCCTTCCTGAATTTTTTGTACGATGTACAAAGCTTCTCTTTTAGCAATTCCGGTACCGCGGATTTTCGCAGCACTCTCAATCATATCACAAATTTCCTGGGCATATTCGTAATGCCTTAAACCTGCTATAATGACACTTAATTTTTGCTCAATTTCCATTGAAGTATCTATCATTTTATTCTAAATAATCTAAATTTCCCAAAAAAGTGCTACTGCTGTTAAGCACAACCACCTGTTATTTAATTCTACAAAAAAATCCGCTCTTGCGGTCTGGTTGTTTTGTTCCCGAAAACAGCGTCTTCGAAAGTCTAAGGAGTTGAAAAAATTCATTTTTTTTAGTTTTTAGTTTATACAAAAAAAGCTTACCGTCCGAAAACAGTAAGCTTGTTAATTATGATATTTCAATAACAGAAATAGCAAGCTCATCCGTTCCCCCTGGGTAACAGTTACTACGCAAATGGCGTCGGCTTTGTGTATAGATAATTTGCTTCATTTCTATTTGTGATTATATAGTTTCAAAAAAAAGGCTTACCGATAAAAACGGTAAGCCTTTTAAATATTGCTGCTAATCATTGATTACAAGACAATACGACACCAACCGCTTTTCCTAAAGGAGCGCTCTGTCTTCGTCGTTGTATGTTGTAAAATAAAATCATTTGATGTTTTTTTCTGTTGTTTCAAATTCAAAAAAAATGCTTCCCGATATGGAAAGCTTGGAAAATTAAATATGCCAGAGCTTACACCTTATCGTTTGGATAAAGATCTAATAAAGCGTCGTCGAATAATTTGTAAATTTTCCATACCTGTTCTTATTTGTTGTCTACAAAGATAAATGCAAAAAACAGTAATATCCTAATAAAACCATCTTTTTTTTAGTTCATCCTTATTTAAAACCTTTGCGTATAAATTTCATTGTGTTTTTAATGAAATACCATCAATAATCAGCACTCATCTTTCTGAAATTTCATGTTTTTTAGTAAAGATGACGGATGGAATTCAATCAAACAATTTAGATGAAATCATATCTTTTAGTCTAAATAATAGTGTATTATAGTTTTTTAACAGTTCTAAATTCATTTTTTTAGCAACCATTTATAAATTGCGCCGTAGAATTGCTTTAGTATCTAAATTTAAAAAGATTTGAAATTATCATGGAGTTAAAAAAAATTGTTGGATTTGTGTTGTTGGGCTTAGCTGTTGTTACTTTCTTCCTTTATCTCTCCTTACCTTTTATTCTATCGGGTTCTAATAAAATCATTCTGTTAACGGCATCCGTTTACCTTTTGAATAAAGTTTTCTTTTATTCTTCAATTTATATTTTAGGAAAACAATTCATTTCCAAGTTTGGAAAATATTTACCCAAATGGATTGAAAGACGATTGTTAAAATTATTAAAAGTTCAACCTGTTGTTGAAACAAACAATAAGTAATCTTCTTTTTAGCATTAAACATAAATTTCAAAAGACAATTCCTTCGCTTTCTTTTCAGACAAATGTCTCTTATTTTTATAAATGCCTGAATATCATGCAAACCTTTGCAATGATAATTATCATGTTTTTTTTACTTTTCAAACGTTTCCGCCCATATACTTAACAATAATAATTGCATATATAGATTTAATTGTGTTATATTTGCTCAACGGATTAGACAAGCAAAAAATTGATCACCTCCATCTTTGGGTGTTTCTTGAATTAAGGCAACGACTCTCGGATTTATAAAAGTCGTTACTAAATGATATGGAATGGGGATTTCTATTCATTTCTTAAGGTCCTTAAGTTTAAAAGATAAAATCATTTCCTGGCTTCGCACTAAAAATTGCCTATGCGAAACCTTAGACCAAAACAGCAGGGTCTTTACGACCCTCAGAACGAACATGACAATTGTGGGATTGGCTTTGTAGCCAACATTAAAGGAAAAAAATCTTTCGAGATTATTACCCGTGGACTGGAGGTGCTTTGCAATATGGAACACCGCGGCGCGCGTGGTGCTGATAATGTAAGTGGTGATGGTGCCGGTATTTTAATGCAATTGCCTCACAGTTTCTACAAAAAAATTGGAATCAAGCTTCCTTTAGCAGGAAGATATGGTACCGGTTTAATTTTCTTACCAAAAGACGAAACCGAAGAAAAGTTCTGTCTTGAAGTTCTTATTCAGATTCTGGAAGAAGAAGGATTGGAATTTCTTCAATTACGTGATGTCCCAACGGACACCAATGCAATTGGTGAAATTGCAAGACAATCAGAACCAGTGATCAAACAAATCTTTGTTGGTGGAAATTACGAACAGGATGAATTGGAACGACGACTCTATTTAGCTAGAAAACAATCTGAAAGTTATATTCGCGCAACTAAAATGAAGGAAAAGGAGATGTTTTACATTCCTAGTCTTTCGTCTAAAGTTTTGGTATATAAGGGAATGTTTGCAAGCGACCAACTGGGGAAATATTATAGTGATCTTCAGGATTCCCGTATGGAAAGCGCTATTGCAATGGTTCACTCACGTTTTAGTACCAACACATTCCCTTCCTGGGATTTAGCTCAGCCATTTCGTATTGTAGCTCACAATGGTGAAATCAATACAATAAAAGGAAACCGTTTGTGGATGCAAGCCCGTGAATCTCTTTTAAAATCGGAGATGTTTGGTGATGACATCAAAAAACTATTCCCGGTTGTTGAACCAAACAAGAGTGATTCTGCCTCTTTCGATAATGTGCTTGAATTTTTATTCTTAACTGGAAGAAGTCTGCCGCATGCCTTGAGTATGATGGTGCCGGAATCGTGGAATGAAAAAAATCCTATCCCTGATAGTTTAAAAGCATTTTACGAATATCATTCCACTTTTATGGAGCCTTGGGATGGACCAGCTTCGTTGGTGTTTTCTGATGGCCGTTATATTGGCGGCACATTGGATAGAAATGGATTGCGCCCTTCCCGTTATGTGATTACTCAGGATGACATGATTGTAATGGGTTCTGAAGTGGGTATTCAACAATTTAAAGCCGAAGAAATCAAAGAAAAGGGTCGTCTAAGACCTGGTAAGCTATTGCTTGTTGATACTCAGTTAGGAATCATCATTCCTGACCAGGAGGTAAAATCACAACTGACTTATCGTAATCCTTATCAAAACTGGCTAAAAGAGAATCGTTTGGATTTAAAGGCTATTCCTGTTGAAAAAAGGGTTCCTTCAGATATTGGAGATCATTTTAACATTTGCCAGAAGACCTTTAACTATTGCAAAGAAGATTTTGAAAGAGTTCTTCTTCCAATGGCAACGGGTGCACAAGAGCCTGTGGGATCGATGGGTAACGATGCTCCGATACCGGTATTGTCGCCAAAACCTCAATTGTTTTTCAATTACTTCCGTCAATTATTTGCTCAGGTAACCAATCCTCCAATTGATTCAATTCGGGAGAATCTGGTGATGGATCTGACCAATTATATAGGATCAGTTCAGAAAAATTTATTGGATGAAACAGCTCAGCATTGTAAGTTAATTCGATTCAAAAGTCCGTTAATTACTAATACTGATCTTGGCAAGATAAAGAAACTTAAGCATGAAGAATTCAGACATCAATCCATTGATATACTGTTTAAAGCATCTCAAAATGGTGCTGGCTTGGAAAGTGCTCTGGATTCTATTTGTCTGTTAGCCGAAAAGGCTGTTGATGAACAGAAAAATTACATTATTCTTACGGATCGGAATATGTCCGAATCAATGGCTCCAATTCCTGTTCTTTTAGCTGTAGCAGCGGTTCATCATCATCTTATAAAGAAGAGAAAGAGGATGCAGATTGGTCTCGTTGTGGAAACGGGTGAGGCTCGTGAAGTAAATCATATTGCCTTACTGATTGCATACGGGGCTAGTGTTATTAATCCATACATGAGTTATGCGGTTATTGACAAATTGGTGAAAGATGGAAGAACCAATCTTGAGTATAAAACGGCTCGTAAAAACTATATAAAAGCCGTTGATAAGGGATTGCTAAAAGTGATGTCTAAAATGGGAATATCAACCATTGGCAGTTATCTTGGTGCCCAAATTTACGAGGCTTTAGGTGTGAGTAAAGATGTTATTGACAAATACTTCACAGGTACAATTTCCAGGATTGAGGGAATTGGATTAAAAGAGATTTCAGAAGAAATTCTTTGTCATCACAAGAAAGCTTATTCAGAAGAGGATCCTTTCAATAATCAGGATTTGCTCACCAATAATGGAAATATTCACTACAGAAAAAATGGTGAGCCTCATAGCTGGAACCCTGAAACAATAGGATTGCTGCAATGGGCAACCAGAACAAATGATTTCAAAAAATTTAAGGAATACAGCACAATTGTAAATAAAGAAACTGCTTCTCCCAATTTTTTAAGAGGCTTCTTTGATTATAAAAAGAATCCTATTGATATCAGTGAAGTAGAACCGGTTGAAAACATCATGAAAAGATTTTGTACTGGTGCCATGTCTTATGGTTCCATTTCAAAAGAGGCTCATGAAGCTCTGGCTATTGCAATGAATAAAATTGGCGGCAGAAGTAATACCGGTGAAGGAGGAGAAAGTTCAAAACGCTTCTATTCAAGTGCAAGAAGTTCAATTAAGCAAATTGCTTCAGGTCGATTTGGTGTAAATGCTGAATATCTTGTAAATGCTGATGAATTACAAATTAAGGTAGCTCAAGGTGCAAAACCGGGAGAAGGAGGTCAATTACCTGGATTTAAAGTTGATAATATCATAGCTAAGCTTAGGAATTCAACTCCGGGGATTACACTGATCTCTCCGCCTCCACATCATGATATTTATTCAATTGAAGATTTAGCACAATTAATTTTCGATCTGAAAAATATAAATCCAACAGCTTGTGTAAGTGTAAAGCTGGTTTCAGAAAATGGTGTTGGAACTGTTGCTGCGGGTGTTGCCAAAGCAAACGCTGATCTTATTGTGATTGCAGGCTGCGAAGGTGGAACAGGCGCAAGTCCGTTGAGTTCAATTAAACATACAGGATTACCTGTTGAACTTGGATTAGCTGAGGCGCAACAAACACTTGTAATGAACGATTTGCGTGGTCGTATCAAATTACAAACCGATGGACAATTAAAAACCGGAAGAGATATTATTTCAATGGCCCTGCTTGGAGCTGAGGAGTTTGGATTTGCTACAAGCGCCTTGGTGGTGTTGGGTTGCGTAATGATGCGTAAATGTCACCTAAACACATGTCCTGTTGGAATCGCAACTCAAAACAAGGAGCTTAGAGAAAAATTCCTTGGTCGTTCAGAATGGCTGATTAACTATTTTACTTTCTTAGGAGAAGAGTGCCGTGAATTGATGGCGGAACTTGGAATTCGAAAATTTGATGATTTGGTTGGTCGATCTGATTTACTGGAAAAACGCAAAAACATCGAAAATTGGAAAGCAAAAACAGTTAGTATAGACAACTTAATTCATCTTCCAAACACTGATGGACACACCATATGTGGTGCAAACGCTAAAATAAAATCCATTGGTGAGGTTCTTGATCATGAGCTGATTAAACAATCTGCGAAAGCGTTGCATGATGGAGAAAAAGTTTGGATTGATCAGAAAATCAACAATACTGACAGAACCACAGGAGCTATGCTTTCTGGTAAAGTTGCTTTACTAAAACCAAAAAGAGTTTTAGACGAGGATACAATTCATTGCATATTTAGAGGATCTGCAGGACAAAGTTTTGGAGCTTTTCTTGAACAAGGAATTACTTTCCGTTTGATTGGGGACTCTAATGACTATTTTGGAAAGGGCTTATCGGGAGGAAAGCTGGTTGTTTATCCTTCGGAGAAAAGCAAATTTAAACCTGAAGAACAAATTATTATTGGAAATACCGCGCTTTATGGTGCAACCAGCGGATCGGCATATATAAGAGGAATGGCGGGAGAACGTTTTTGTGTTCGTAATTCCGGTGGAATCGCTGTTATTGAAGGTGTTGGTGATCATGGTTGCGAATACATGACTGGAGGTAGAGTTGTAATTCTAGGTAAAACAGGTAGAAACTTTGCGGCTGGTATGAGTGGTGGAATTGCTTACGTTCTTAATATGGAAGGACGATTGGATTATTTTTGCAACAAAAGTCTTGTTTCCCTTGAACCGGTTGAAAATATGCAGGATATTCATGAGCTTCAGGGAATGATCCACGAACATTTGTTATTAACACAGAGTAGTGTGGCTTCTAAAGTACTTACTCATTGGGAAGAATATCTACCACATTTTGTGAAAGTTATTCCTTATGAGTATAAAAAAGTTCTTGAGGAGAAAAAACTGAAGAAGATTCACCGAAAGTTAAAAGCGGCTCAATCACAAACAGAAGTTCACGAGTAATTAAATTTTAAGGAAGGGTGAAAACAGGATTCGATCCTTTCCTTTAATTACTGCACTATTCATTAACAAACAGAACGATTATGGGAAATCCGAAAGGTTTTTTAGAAATAAAAAGAAAAGAAGCCGGCTACCGTCCGGTAAGAGATAGAATTGGGGATTTTGGAGAAGTTGAACAGACATTGAATCTTGATGACAGAATAGATCAAGCAGCCAGATGTATGGATTGCGGTGTACCTTTCTGTCACTGGGCCTGTCCTACAGCCAGCAAAATTCCCGAATGGCAGGATGCTGTTTACAGAGAAAATTGGGAGGAGGCAAGCCAAATTTTACATTCAACGAACAGCTTTCCCGAATTTACAGGAAGAATTTGTCCGGCTCCATGCGAGAAATCCTGTGTGCTGGCGTTGCAGAAATCGCCTGTAACCATACGCGAAAATGAGGCTGCTGTTATCGAAAAAGCTTTTGAGTACGGCTATATCAAGGCTCGGCCCCCTAAAAAGCGTACTGGTAAAAAGATCGCTGTAATTGGTTCAGGACCAGCAGGATTATCTGTTGCAGATCTGCTAAACAGAGCTGGTCATAATGTGACTGTATTTGAAAAAGATGATGCGATTGGCGGATTACTTCGTTACGGAATACCTGATTTTAAATTGGATAAAGGCGTTATTGATCGACGTTTGGAACTTTTTGTTGAGGAAGGTATCGAATTTAAAACCAATCAGGATGTAGGTGGAAATGTTTCATTTACTGAATTGGAAGCGGAATATGATGCCATTTGCCTCGCAATTGGTGCAATGAAACCACGCGATTTGCCAATTAAAGGCCGTGAACTGGAAGGTGTACATTTTGCTATGGATTTTCTCAAGCAACAAAATAAACTGATACGTGGCGACGAATTCACCAAGCAGGAAAGAATATCTGCTAAAGGTAAAAACGTTGTTGTTATTGGAGGTGGCGATACTGGTTCCGATTGTGTTGGGACTTCAATTCGTCAAAAGGCAAAATCTGTTTTGCAGATAGAATTGCTGCCAAAACCACCTGAAGAAAGAAAAGAGACCAATCCTTGGCCTTACTGGCCGGAAACTTTAAGAACTTCCAGTTCTCACCTTGAGGGGTGTGAGAGAAGATGGTCTCTTAGTTCTAAAGAGATTTTAGGTGAAGATGGCAGCGTGAAAAAACTTACTATCACACAAATTGAATGGACTAAGGATGAAAAGGGACAATTCAAAATGAATGAGGTTCCAGGAACTGAAGAAACCATTGATGCTGATTTAATATTATTAGCTATGGGATTTGTTCATCCCGTGCATGAAGGATTAGTTAATGAATTAGGACTTGAATTGGATGGCAGAGGAAATATTAAAACTGATGCGAAAGGTCAAACTTCAAATTCGAAAATCTTCTGCTCAGGTGATGCAACATCCGGTGCAAGCCTGGTTGTTCGTGCATTGGATCATGGACGCAAAACAGCTCACGCAATTCACAAATACTTAGGAGCTTAAAAAATGCAATAAGTTACACTAAACATAGGCAGTTAAGTGGTTAGAACCGATAGTTTAATCTCGACAAAGATAGCTGTCGGTTCTTTGTATATAAACAAATAAGGAATGCTCAAAATGAACATTCCTTATCATGCTCTTAATAAAATCTAATTCACTTCCGCAATTTACAACCACACAAATTACGAATACTTTCCAGATTTTATCATTATTAAAGTTGACTCAACCTTTAAAACAAAATCAACTTAAAATTTTTAGAAGTAGCTGTCTTTAGAAATATAAAGACAGCTAAAATATTTTAATTATGGATTTAAACTGGAATTAGTTTGATCTACTGTTGCACTATTTCCATTACCATACTGCATTACTACACTTGAATGTCCAAAACCTGACTGATATACATCAGCAGCATTGCCGGATCCATCCTGTGAAATTCCAGAATAATTGTAATCTCCAACCTGAGTAACTATTGCAAAATTATTGTCCCCGTTGTATTGAAGAACAACAGATTCGTTTAATTCACCATCCTGAAAAATATCAGCAACAGAATTTGTTACATTTTCTTGTAGGATACCTGAATAGTTACCATAACCAGATTGCTCTATAATTGCAAGGTTCTCACCACCACCAAACTGATAAGTTTCGGTATAATTCATTGCTCCATCCTGCAATACAGAAATAGTATTGTTCTCACCACCAACCTGTTTTGTATAGGAAAAGTTATCATCACCAATCTGGTAAACTTCTGCCAAATTTCCTTCGCCGCGAATTTGTTTCATTATTACAGTATTTCCATCACCTGCCTGCTCTGCGTACGCTTCGTTATCAATACCTTTTCTTTGAATAGCAGTGGCTTTATTGAAATCACCATTTTGAACCAAACCGGCCCAATTAGATTCTCCCTTAATTTGCTTAATAGAAGCATCATTAGCATAACCAATCTGTGCGATACCTGCATAGTTATCCTCTCCTTTTACTTGTGTAATTTTACCGAAGTTCCAGTCTCCCAACTGACCAACATAAGCACGATTCATAACACCGCCATACTGATTTACTACTGCAGTATTACTATTCTCATATTGTTCAACTTCGATAGAATTGCCTTCGCCACCCATTTGAGTTGTAAATGCCCAATTATCTTCACCTTCTTGTGTAACGTAAGAAGAATTACCAATTCCATTGGCCTGATATACATCGGCTAAATTGAACGATCCTGTTTGAATAACACCTGCCCAATTGCTATCATTACCATATTGACGTATTCTTGCTTGATTTGCAAAACCATCTTGAATAATGCCGGCAAAATCACGATAACCATCAGCCTGATCAACTTTAGCCCAATTAGAATCTCCAAATTGATTTATTAAAGCTTCTGACCAGAAATTGTTCACTTGCTCAACATACGAAATATTAAAATTACCATCTTGAAGTACATTTGCAATATCCCAATCACTACTTTGATATACAGAAGAGAAATTCAAGAATCCGTATTGCTCAACGTAAGCTTCTACCCAAACACTATTAATCTGATTAATAAAAGAAGAATTTAAATCGCCTAACTGAGTAGCTGAAGCAACATTTAATTCTCCGGATTGATTTATTTGACTGTAATTCCAAACACCTACCTGATCAACTGTTGCTTCTTGATCTGTTCCAAGTTGTTGAATTTCGGAAACATTTTGTTGAGCAAAAGATGCTGCTGCAGTAACAACTACAGCGACCATAATTAACATTACTTTTTTCATTGTTGAATTTTTTAAGGTTTAAATGAATATTTCGATGAAGTTAACGATTGAATAAATATGGTTGTGGTTTGAAAATATCCAGAACTTCATCAGGTTTATATAGTTTACTTTTAATCAATTAACACAAAAAATAAATAATTCGTTCTTGCTTCCAATTACACACATTCCAATTAATAGATGGTATTTTTGCACCTAATAAGTTTTTTACTGACATAGTGGAAATACGATGAACAGCAGTTGCAAAAGAAAAAAATGAAGAACACGCTGTTTTGTCTCTTTGAATTAGAGATGGCATTATATGATATAGATGAATACCACAATTGACAAGGAATAATATCAAAAAATTATGTACGTGATTCACAGTCAAATTTTAAGGTTCATTTAAAATTGTTAAATAGAAACGAGAGCTTCTTACTGGTATTGGGACAAATCAAAATTTTAAAACAATAAAATCATAATTATATACCTATCTCCTCCATCTAATCAACAAAATAAATTTACTGAAGTCATATTACATGATCTAAAGCTTTTACACAAAACACATTAAAATAACCACGAAAATACCTAAATTGAAGATTAAAATATAAATGACACTATAGTTAGCTTGCTGTTGTTAATTTTAATTAAACAAATAATTACAATTTTAAATATTCATCATAAGCCGAAAATAAAATTCACTAAAACAATTAGTCTGTTTTGGAAAGCAATAAAACTTCTGTACCACTTATAAAAAGGATAATTTTATTAGTAAATTTGCATCTAAGCAATAACATTTAATTTTTAGTAAAATACATGAGCAAAAAAGACTTAAAAGAATACCTGCAGCAACTGAACAAAAAGCAGCTTCAGGAACAAATTACCGATCTTTATACCAGATTTAAAGATGTTAAGGAGTTTTACGATTTCGCATTTAATCCTCAGGAGAATAAATTGCTGGAAGAATGTAAATTCAAAATTTCGAAAGAATACTTTCCTGTATCGGGCCGTAAAGCGAAAATGAGACGTTCTGTAGCTCAAAAATTTATTCGCCATTTTAAAAAGCTTGGTGTGGAACCAAACTTGATTGCAGATGTAATGCTTTATCAGATTGAAATAGCAATTACATACACTTCTGAAAAATACATTAAACAGGAAGCCTTTTATAAGAGCATGCTTAAATCGTTTGCCGAAGCGGTTACATACATCAATGAAAATGCGATAAGAAATGATTTTAACGATCGGCTAATTCGAATTGCAGATGATGTGGCAGAGCAAAATTGGATTGGTTGGCGGGGATTCGAAAAACTTATAAAATGATCTGTTTTGATCATGAAGAAATAACTTGCCTACTCTATTAAGGATTTTCGGCAACCTCCTTTCGTTAGAATTTCTGATTAGACGTTCATGCCAATTATGGCTGCTAAGCTTGCAGCAACTACAAGTAACACCACAATGCCAATTAAGCTAATAACTAAACCTGCAATGGCCAGTCCTTTACCAACTCCAACTTTATTAGCTTTACTTAATCCAAGAGCACTAAAAATAAGCCCTAACAGCCAAGTAACCCATCCAACAAAAGGAATCCAACCAAAAAATACGGTAATAAGGGCCAAAACGAAACCCGCAGTTGCCATTCCGTTGCTTTTCTTCTCGACTATTTGAATAACTTGTTCACTCATTGTTATTTTGTTTTTTTACTACCTACTTCTATTTTAAGGTTAATTCGGCTTATTCCACCTTTAGTTTTATTATTGAAGCAATAAAAAATGCACTCATGTAATTATTACATAATAAAAGTAGTATTTCATATTGATTAATTAAAATAATTAGGTAATAATAATTATTATTACTGATATTTTTTGAATAAAGCGGAATACTGTGCACTAGATAATTCTTTACCTGCAACCATGAAAAGGTTAATTATCAGCTTGGATTAAGCCAGATAAAACATCTTTGACAGAGCGAATGCTTTTAACACTTTCAATGCTTGGACCTGCGCACCACACATTCTGATAACTTGCTTTAAATGCAGATTTTTTTACTTTACTCATTCCTTGCCAGGCTAAAATCAGCTTTGCATATTTTTTAAGAATGGAACTATTATTAATTAACCACTCCCAAAAGTTTGCCTTAGTTCCAATTCTCTTTACATATGCTGTGTTGATTACTGTGAGTGCTGAGCCGGTTAATTTTGTTGATTTTATGATATCTTTTGAGCCGTATTGAATCATTGCCTGCTTGTACTCCTTTGAAACATCGGATTCGTAAGTGGCAATAAAAATAGTACCAACAGAAACACCGGATGCTCCCCACTCCATCATTTGCTTCACATCCAAATTATTACGAATTCCGCCCGCAGATACAATTGGTAAGTTTGTAAACTGAAGTAATTTAGAAATTAATTCCTTTGCCGGTAAATGGCCGCAGTGTCCGCCAGCCTGCGAGTTGACAGCAATAATTGCATCCGCACCCAATTGCTCCACTTTTTGAGCATATTCCACATCCGTAACATCACAAAAAACTTTGATTCCCAGAGGTTGACACGATGCAATAACATCTTTAGGATTCCCCAGGGAGGTAATTATAAAATCCACTTTAAGATCAAGCAAAGTCTTTAATTGAGACTTATATTTAAGATTGGATTTATTCACAATTAGATTAAAACCAAATGGTTTTGATATCGCCCTCCTGATTTCCAATATGGCCTCGTGCAATTCCTTTTCTGATCGGTAATTAAGAGCAGGAATGGCTGCAGTACAGCCACAGCTCAGAGCCTCAATAACCATTTTGGTGTTGGATATTAAAAACATAGGAGCCAGCAGTATTGAATGTTCAATTCCCAGAAGTTGACTTAAAGTGCATCGTTGCTTCATAATAAAATAATTGGTTTGAAGAAGATACAAAGAAAATCCAGAATTGAACATTTAGATTTGGAGCAAAAAAAAAGACCGACACTTTCGTATCGATCTTTTTGTGCGGATGAAGGGACTCGAACCCCCACGCCTCTCGGCACTAGATCCTAAGTCTAGCGCGGCTACCAATTACGCCACATCCGCGTTTCATTTGATTGCGATGCAAAGATGGGGATTTTTTCTTATCCTCCAAATCTTTTTGCAATAAAAAAATCACTACACCTCTTTATTAATAGGCATTACAGGACTAAACGTTCTGAATTACAAGTTTATCGCATCATTAAAAAAAATAAAAATTTTATGAATAATTCATTGACTAAATAAAAAGAGAAGGCCGAAACATATGCTTCGGCCCTCAAAAAATTAACTAAACTATGAAAACATTTATTTCGTTGATTGATTACCGAATAATTTTAAGATGAAAAAACCTATCAAACCCGACATAATTGAAGCTATTAGCACAGCAATTTTTGCCTGATTTAAAATTAACAAATCAGAAAAGGCAAGTTGCGAGACAAAGAAAGACATGGTAAAACCAATTCCTCCCAAAAAGCCAATTCCAATAATTTGTGACCAACATATTTTTTGAGGTTTTTGAGCAATGCCCATTTTTACGCCTAAATAGGAAAACAGAAAAATGCCCAGTGGTTTCCCTATAAACAGACCTAAAATTATACCTAGGGAGATTGGATCAAAAGCTTTGCTCATTAAATCTCCATTTACAATTACACCTGCATTGGAAAAAGCAAATAAGGGAACTATTAAATAGGCTACCCATGGATGAAATAAATGTTCTAACCTTTGCAATGGTGATATTACCTCAACACAATTAGCAACTATGGAAGTGATTGAGGCTTGTACATTTTTCTCCTTTGACTTTTTATCTTTAGCAAGAGTAGTTCCCAATTGTTTTAATAGTATGGTATTGGATCGAATGAATTCGAAAACATTTCGGTTTGCTCTGGCCGGTATTGTGAAGGCTAATAGAATACCTGCAAGTGTTGCATGTATGCCCGATTTTAACAAAGCAAACCAAAGTAAAACACCAAGAAATAAAAAAACAGGAATATTTCTGATTTTTAATAAATTGAGACACCATAAAACAGCATATATACCACCGCCGTAAAGAAGATAAACCCAATCTATTTCACTGGTATAATAAAGAGCAATTACAATTACAGCGCCTATATCATCAACAATTGCAATTGATGTTAACAAGAGCTTAAGTGAAGTCGGTATTCTTTTGCCCAAAAGAAGTAATATTCCTAAGGCGAAAGCAATATCTGTTGCCATTGGGATTCCCCAGCCATGTGTTCCTGATCCTGTTTGATTTAGACCAAAATATATTAATGCAGGCACCAACATACCTCCAATAGCCGCAAAAATTGGTAAACTCGCCTTTTTAACTGATGACAGACCTCCTGTAAGCAATTCCCTTTTTATTTCCAATCCAACTACGAAGAAGAAAACTGCCATTAAGCCGTCATTAATCCAGTGTAAAAGACTCTTGTTTAGCTCCCAATCACCAAAATTAATGCCTAAATATTGTTTCCAGTAAGATAAAAAGGATTCTCCAAATGTGGAATTGGTTAACCCAATGGCTAGAATAGTAAAAAACATCAATACAATTCCTCCAAATGATTCTAACCTTACAAATTCAATTAGAGGATTCTTATTTTTATCAAATATTCTTTTTTCCTTCAAAAATTGTATCATCATTTATTTTTTATTCTCACTCAGCATCAATCCTTACACTACAAATAATAATTAATTAAACACCAAGCATTTATTTGGTTTAATATCCTGCGAAAATAAGCCTGAAAAGAGAATTGAACAATAGGGAAATCCCTACTTCGGAATAAGAACTATAATTAAACAAGACACGTAGATTTATACGATGTTCATTATCTTCATAAATATTTATTGAAACAGATGCACTTCCGGAAAAACAGATTAGAAATTCACAATTTGATGTTTGAAGCTAAAAATCACCAAATTTACAGTATTTAAAACACCTGTCTTTTGAAAAAGGCTGCTCTTGTGTTTCTCCACTGTTTTAGGACTAATAAAGATTTTTTCTGCAATTTCTTTATTCCCAAATCCTTTACAAATTAATTCAAGGATTTCTTTCTCCCGATCCGTAAATACCGGCAATTCCATTTGTTGAACTTTGCGGCTGCGAAGGATATTTAATTTGTCAGAAAGTAATGCGACAATTTCTGCTGAGAAATAGTTTCCTCCTGAATATACTTTCAAAATTGCTTTTTCGAACTCCTCAATATCTGCATTCTTCAACATATAAGCTTCCACACCTGCCATTAACATTTGTTCCAGATAATCATCATCCAGAAAGGTAGTAAGTGCTATGATTTTAAGATCCGGATATTTTTCGAGAGCTCTTTTACTTGCTTCTACACCATCAACATGAGGCATATTTACATCCATGAAAATAATATCAGGAATATTAACCTCAAGTACTTTTAATAATTCTAAACCATTTGAGGCTTCGCAGATCACATCAACATATGGAAAACTCTGCAGCAAAAGACGAAACCCATCTCTAAATATCTTATGATCGTCGACCAAAATAACTTTAATTGTTTCCATATAATTTACTTATCAATTCTTAGTTCAATTGTAATTGCGAATCCATTCCCAGGAGTAGTATCAATTAAAGAATCACCTCCTATGGATTCAATCCGGTCAATTATATTTAACAAACCCATGCCGTTCTTTTCATGCAATGATAACTTTCTGCTATCAAAACCCGAACCGTTATCCTGATAATGAAGAATAATTTTGGTGTTCCCTTTTAGAGTAATGAAGGCTTCTGTTGCATTTGCATGCTTTATGGTGTTATTGATTAACTCACTAATAATACGATAAATAATTACTTCGGTACTCTTATTCATTTCTCCAATAAACTTCTTCGATTCCAGATGGAGTTTAACATTTCCGATACTGTTGACTCGTGCACACAGTCTGTCCAATGATTCAACAAGACCATAACGATTTAAAATTGATGGATTCAGATTATTAATTACTTCAGAAACGGTTTGCAAGGCCTGATTTGACAACAAGGTAATTTGATTTAGTTGACCATGTATCTTTGGATCATCCTTAAATTTTTTCTCCAAAATCTTACTGTAGAGACCCACACTCGATAGCATGGCACCTAAACCATCATGAAGATCCATCGCTATTCTCCTGCGCTCACTCTGCTCCACTTTCATCGTGTTGTGAAGAAGTATGCGGTTGGTTCTAATGAGTGAATTCATTAATCGAACAATTAAAACCAAACTAATAATCAGTATCGTAAATATGCTGGTAAGGAGAATAAACAGCTCACGTTTTAAACGATAATTATTTTCGCTGATAAAAGCGTGCAAAGTTTTACCATATTCATCAAACTTTAGCATAAATTCGAGGTATGATCCGGCCAAATTTGAATCGACACTATTCACATTCTTGTTTATCTTAGTACGTACAATTTCTTTAATCTGATGAATTAAAAGTCTTAGTTCTGAAAGTTGATACAGAAAATGATTTTCCTTATCTAATTTGATTTTTTTAGTTTTCGAAATTATTTGTTCGATATCTGATATATATTTTTCGGCTCTATCAAAACGTTCAAAAACAGAACTGTTTGTAATGGTTTTATAACCACTTAGAAGTTCATCCATTTTAATTCTCCCATTGAAAACTTCAATTTCTACTTTTTCCGAGAATTCAACCAGTCGGATATGCTGAGAATCGAGCACAGCACTGTTACTAAAGGTGTAGATGATTCCTCCAAAAGCAAATAAACTAAAGAGTAATAAAACAAATATTACTTTTTGTTTAATGAACAGACTCTTTTTTATTTTCATATGAGTATAATTTGTTTTCATTTGCCATATGGAACTCCCAAATTACACTTATCATCCTGCATGTAACACTATTGTATAGGGGCGTTTCATTCCAAAAACGTTTCAGGTACCATTCTGCAAAGTGGAACAAATTTACAAATAATTGCAAAGCTTTTACTTCCGGGGTTTAGTTGACTGAATTTTGCCAAATAGAATTTCAAAAATTACAATCCATACCAACGAAAACATCATACACCAACTGTTTTTAATTCTTATTGCGAATATTCTAAAACCATTAATTTATAAAGCTAAGTTCTATAAAGATATTTCATCGCAAATTGTATTGCGTCCCAATTCCCGTCAGAAAAATCTGCAAGAATTAAAATATTCTCTCTGGTTCGGTATGTTTCACTCACTAATTGCATGTTTCTAATTTTTATAACAAAAGTATAGATGATGGCAATGATGTGAAACAGGGCTGTTCCTACTTCGTGTAGGGAAATACCCTACTTTTAAATGCATAAAAAGAAACAGTACTGCTTTGCGTTGGATTTTTTATACATTTGCGTAACAAATATAAAATCATGAAAAATCTATCAGTTTTACTGATATTCTTATCGCTGCTATTGCTTGTGATACCGATCATACAACAAATGATTAAGGTAAATCAAGAAAATAAACCTGCGTTGGCAGCCGGTTTGATAAGCGGAACAGATGTAACTTCTTCGGAATATGATGATACTGATATAGAAGATCTGGATGTGTGTTTTGACAGCAAAACAGAGTTATATTTGTATGATAATGACAGTTCTAAGAATTCAAATACAGCAATAAGTAATTCTAGCAGACTAGAACTGGAATCTCCGCCTCCCAAGGCCTAAGTCTTCTTTTCTTTAGTAAATCTCTGCAATTACAAATTTGCTTCAAAAAATATTTAACCATCGATATTGAGCTGATTTGTAAAACACGCATCACTATTACATTCATGTTTCATAGTTTATCTATCCAACAGATACAAATATGTAATCAGATTCAAAATAATTCCCAGAGATGCTTTTCAAAATTCAATTTCCCGATTAAACAGATTAATACTTAATGAAAACAAATATTGTGCGAAAAAATCGCAAACCAAAAATACAACTTCTGCATCAATATTACTCATATACAGGATTCTACCAATTTATTGGGGCAACTCTAAAAAAGGTTGCTGTTCCTTTTGCTGTGCTTGTTGGTCTCATTCTTTTTCTGGAATATTATGTACTTGATTTTCATAGTTTGTTTCATGAAACCACAAAAGATTATTCTCCAATCAGTGTTTTTATGATCTTTTTTACTTCAGAATCCATATTAGGCTTAATTCCCCCCGAACTATTTATTGCATGGGTAAAAACTCTGCCCGATCCAATGCTTCAGCTTTCTTTACTGGCTCTACTCTCGTATCTGGGAGGTTGTGTATCCTATTTTATTGGGAAAACGATACTTAGCATTCCTTCTGTTAAAAAGACGGTAGAAAACAAAATGAAAAAACACATAACAAACCTAAAAAAATGGGGTGGCTTACTTATTGTTGTAGGAGCACTGCTGCCATTGCCATTTTCTATGGTGAGCATGGCATCGGGGATTATCAATTTTAGTTTTAAAAGATATCTATTGTTTGGATTGTTTCGTTTTTTGCGATTTTATCTGTTCGCCCTGGCTATTTTTAACATCATGAATTAAAGAGTGTTACAAAAACCAAAGCGTTTCAACAAAATAAAAAAGATCGGCGCACGAGCATCGATCTTTTTTATGCAAATCATTGAAATAAATCCTATTGCAACTCAATAAATTCCATTACAAACACACCAAAACAATCATGGTCATCGTAACTGTGACCCACTATCTGATTATTAGCGTTTAAAATTCCTTCCCAGGTATCCAGATGGTATTCAAACTGATTTTCAACATCCAGCAATTCAACTTTTGTTCCAGTCACTTTAAAATTAACACCATCAAAATTCCCTTCAACCTCCTGCTGAACTCTGAATGGAGTTTCATCATCAATTCTTTCGGTATAAACCACCACTCCTGTTATTGAATCACCTTCCTGAGTAAATTCTGCAAAGCCTTCGTCCTTGCCAAAGCCAAAATCTTCGTTAAATGTCCAACGACCCGTTATATTTTTCATATGATTATAATTGTGTGTTTTTGCCAATGAAACTCCCAAATTACGCTTATTCTCCTTTGTGCAGCATTTTTACCAGAGGCGTTTCATAGTATCAGATTTATTTGCAGACAAAAATAGCAAAAGAAAAAAGCTGACGTGTTGAAAAGCTAAAAAAATAGTGCCGGCTGCAAAGATCCGGATTAAGTTCATTTCAACATTTATAATTAGCAATTCTCTTCTATCTTTGTAGTTCATTATTTACAATTGGAACAACTATGATTGATCAATCTACTATATGTGCAATTTCAACAGCTCCTGGCAATGGAGCCATTGCAATTGTGCGCCTTTCGGGAGCTGATGCTCTTACAATCTGCGATAAAGTATTTACAGCAGCAAGCAAAAAACTCATTGCTGATCAAAAAGCAAACACGGTTCATTTTGGAACAATTCAGGATGGCGAAGAAATTATCGACGAGGTTTTAGTGAGTGTTTTTAAAGCTCCTCACTCTTACACGGGCGAAAACAGCATTGAAATTGCTTGTCATGGTGCTCCCTTTATTCAATATCGAATTCTTCAGGTTCTGCTAAAAAATGGTGCCCGAAGCGCCAATCCCGGTGAATATACACAACGTGCCTTTTTAAACGGCAAAATGGATCTTTCACAAGCCGAAGCTGTCGCCGATTTAATCGCATCGAGTTCGGCAGCTGCTCATAAAGTGGCATTGCAGCAAATGCGTGGTGGTTTTTCGAACGAAATTGCCAACTTACGCGGACGATTATTGAATTTTATATCGCTGATTGAATTGGAACTCGATTTTGGTGAAGAAGATGTTGAATTTGCCGATCGTACACAGCTAACTAATTTGGTAAACGAAATACAAAGTCTGATTCAGAAACTGGTCAACTCTTTTGAGTTGGGGAATGTGATTAAAAACGGTGTCCCCGTTGCCATTGTGGGAAACACAAATGTGGGTAAATCAACACTGCTGAATGCTCTTTTAAACGAAGATCGTGCTATTGTTTCGGATATTGCGGGTACAACACGTGATGTAATTGAAGACACCATTAACCTTGGCGGAATAACTTTCCGCTTTATCGATACGGCAGGAATTCGAACCACTCTTGACCGAATTGAAAGTATGGGTATTGAACGTACCTACAGCAAAATGAAACAGGCTCAAATCGTTCTTTTACTGATTGATGCCGACCGGGATATGGAAAACATAAATGATTCTATCTCGAAAGTAAATCAGACCATAGACCGCGAGACTCAACACCTAGTGGTTTGCATCAATAAAATTGATTTGATTCCTGATCCTCAGGGGCTGGCAAAACGATTAACCGGACTGGATGTAGAAGACAAAATCATTTTTATCTCGGCCAAACAAAAGCAAAACATCGACTCCTTAACCAACGAACTGCTGAAAACAGTAAACATGGGTGCTGTTAACGAGCAAGATGTAATTGTAACCAACATCCGCCATTTCGAAGCTCTTAAAAACGCATTGGGAAGTATTGACAGGGTTAATAGCGGTCTGGAAGCAAATATCCCTACAGATTTTTTAGCTCAGGACATTCGCGAATGTCTTCATTTCCTTGGCGAGATAACCGGAGACATTTCAACTGATGAAGTTTTGGGAAATATCTTTAAGAATTTCTGCATCGGGAAGTAAACAATTCTATCATTACACAAAAGGCCTTTCTGGAAGTTCATCCACAAGGCCTTTTGGTATCAAATTACATTCGTTTACTGTACTTTTGCAAAATCCTGATAACTGTTTGTTTCTTCATCAATTAAGATGAGTACCTTATCAGAGAACTCCATTTTTCTTACTATGGTTTCACCATCTATGGTAATGCTAAGCTTATCTCCCGATACTTCAAACTCAAAATCGGTTTCTTCATCTTCCATTACAATATCATTATATGTACCAATCACTTTCTCAACACCTGTCATGTCCTCTTTAAAGGTCAACACCTCTTCGTATACCGAAAGACCCGAAACCGAGGTATAAAACCAACTTCCAATTAGCTTCTTAATATTAGCCTGATCCTCCTCTTCTTTTCTTTTTTCCTCTTCTAATGCTGCAAGCTCTTGCTTTGTTAACCTAGTATACTCTCTTTTATAAGTATCTCCATTTACTTTGGCCTCAATGGTTAGAATTTGGCCATCAACATAAGCAGTTGTGGTTCTGTTGATATCGGCTGAATTGATCGTCAGGCTCGATCCATCGAACTTATAGGTAAAGTCGTATGCATCCGAAGTGGTAGTCATATCACCAATACTAACCTGAGTGGTCATAAATCCGGTATTATCGGCATTGAACTCCATAATTTCTGTCACTGTACTAGTAACACCCCATTGAGTACTTTTCGAAACCAGTTTCCATACCCCTGTGATTTCCAATCCATCCGAATCGTCTTTCGAACAAGAAGCAAAAAAACTCGATAATCCCAATGAAAGGAACAATAGTATTAATGTAAAATTTTTCATTCTAATAGATTTTGAATTAATATTATTTTGTGATAAAATTTATTTCTTAAAAGTGACTCATTTCAAAAAGTTAAAACTTAGGTTTTTACAGTGTTCTATTCTACACATTATATTTTTTTCGTTAATAAATTATAAATATAATACTTAAATTATAAATACAATCCTGTCAAATTTGCCAAGTTAAATCATCTCTTAAATTGGCATCAAACAAACAAGACACAGGACCTTAATTTACAATACTTTGTAGTTCGTATCAGCAAGATCGATTTGATTGAGAATCCTCAAGAGATTGCCAAAAATTTAATTGGTATGGAAGACGTAGACAAATTGTTGTTCATTTCGTCCAAACAGAAGCAAAATATCGATGCCATTACTGCCAAATTGCTTAAATCTGTGAGTATGAGTAAGGTGAACGAACAAGATGTAATTGTAACCAACATCCGCCATTTCGAAGCCCTTAAAAACGCATTGGGAAGCATTGACAGGGTTAATAGCGGTCTGGAAGAAATATCCCTACAGATTTTTTAGCTCAGGACATTCGCGAATGTCTTCATTTCCTTGGCGAGATAACCGGAGACATCTCAACTGATGAAGTTTTGGGAAATATTTTCAAGAATTTCTGCATCGGGAAGTAATTTAAAAATGGACTTATTTCAATAATGAAAGCGCATGATAGCCGGCAGATCTTCCGGGATATTTTCAATTTGATTTTCCATTAAATTCAGCTCGGTGAGTTGATGGCTTTTAAGCAGATGAAAGGGAAATGACTTTATGCAATTGTTTTCCAAATAAATGTTGGTGATGGATGCTGAGTGCAAAAGCTGTTCCAGTCCTTCAGAAATTTCATTGTTCGTAAAATCAATTAGTTCCAGTTTAGGACAGGTACTAAGAGCCGAAGGCACAACAGTAAAGCTATTGTTACCCAAATATAATTTTTGAAGATTTGGCATTTCAGTAATTGACTGAGGCAGTGAACTGATCTGGTTCCGACGAATATCCAGACATCGTAAACTCTTTAAGTCTGCGATTTCCTCCGGAATTGATTCAAGCCCATTTTCCTGAATGTCTAAAAATTCCAGGTGTTTCAATTTAAAAAGTGCAGCAGGCCACTTGCCTTTCAAATTCTTTTTCGAAATATTTAAACGGGTAACCTGAGCCAATTCATTCAACTGATAGCCTTTTATCAACCAAGTAACTTTCTCTACTTGTTTTATTTTCCACTTTAGCTGAGCATTCAACTCTTCAATTATAAGTAAGTCTCCCATCGATAATATTTCTTACTGTTTATTTGTGCTGCACAAGCAACGTAAACTTACTATTTATACCAAACAAAAAGAAATGCGCCAATGTCTTGTTTCACCAGCTCCCAACACTTTTTTCCTGCAATAAAAAAAATCCCCCAATACATGGAGGATTTGTCTGTTAGATAGATATCGGCTTACAAATTAAATTAAGCTATAATAAATATTTCCAAAAATGATTGTATTTTTAGAAACAAGCCGGGGCCCTCAATTCCCATTTTAAACTTTAGGCGGTTTACAGGAGAATTTAAGGAGCCTCTGCTTTTTTTATTAAGCCTCTGTTACTTCTGCAGCATTCGCATTTTTGGTTTTTCTTGAGCGGGCCACTGTCAGGTATTTTTGATTGCATTCGTTAATGAACTTTGCTATCGCATTGTATTTTTCGTTCGGAGCAATACGATTAAGCACCTCTATGGCCTCAAACAACTCTTCGCAGGCAAGTCGTGCACTTTTATATATTTCCTGCGTGTCGTAATCTATTTCCTCATTTTTTGCAATGCTCTTTTCCTCGCTTTGTTGATTAAAGGCATTGTTGTCCTCCAGCATTTCACTGTACCATGAAGCCGCTTCCAATTGAAGTATCAATGCCTGATTTTCGGACTGATTCAACTCCTTAAGCAAACTTGCCATTTTTGCAGACTGAATTTTATAACCTCTGCTGTACAAACTCCAATTGTGAGTTCTAATAATTCTGCAGATTTGTTCCGCCGCATTTGCAATGGCTTCGTCCCTGCGATGCGTCGATGCCTCCATAAAATTTCTAAAAGCGACGAATGATTCATCTCTTCTGTTATCCAATTGACGGATGCGTTCGGTAAACCCGCTGGCCGTGGTTCTATTGGCTGCGGCAAGCGCCTCTCCTACCTTGTTGTTTAGCTTTTCTACCGGACTGGTGATTTGCAAACCTTCCAGATCTGCACCTATTAGGTAAGTGATAATTTCGTTGAAATAGCCTAACAATTCGTTAAGCCGCAACAAACTAAAATACATTTTTTTTATCATTTCTTAATTTTTACATGAATAAAACAGCGATATCTATTTAACTGAAGCATAAATATATGCTATTTTATTTTAGTAAGCATAAAAAAAATTACTTTTTAACAAAAATTCACTAAACACCTCTCCTAACTCTCCATTATTTGCCTATCTGCACGAGCCCACACTCCCTTTTAATGACTGAATGACAGGCTGCACAAACTCAGATGCTGTTTTTGCGGCCAAATTGCCACCTGTATGAATGCGGACAGCCTTTTTATGGCTCAAAGGCCAGCTGCAGCGGTTTGCAGCCTTGTTTTACCACTAAAAACGATACTGTAGTTCCGCAGGTACCTGTTTTGCCGCTAAAAGGCTGTCTGCAGCTTTTCAGAAGCCCTCTTTGCACATGAACGGGAGTCTGCACGCATCCTGTTCCTTACGGAACAGCCTGTTTGCAGGGATTTGGAGGTGAGTGCCGGTAAAGTGAGACCAGACAGGTCTGATCAACTGATTGTATTTCGCTTTGGGTTGGGTGATAGGATAAAGAATGCTGAACTCCCTGCCCTCAGATTATAAATCTACGGAGCTGGTTTGTATCTAAGTTGAAGAAATCGACATTTCGAGTGACCTCACGAGTGCCTTCGGTTTGAACTGTCCGGAAATTCCGGATAGTTGCACCTTCCTGCAACTCATCAGCTTTAAATATATTTTTAAGAGGTTCGTTGACTGTACGCACTTAAAATACTTTAATATTGGTGTTTGGGCTTAATTGTTTGAAAATTTGCGCCACATTGGTTTTTACATCATTGGTGACAAATACTTTTGTTAATCATCATACTTATAAAAACTGCCCGAACCATAGGCATTGATTTCAATAATACCTTCGTCCCCATATCCAGCATAGCCATAATAGGAAGTGAAAGTCAGATAATAATCTGTTCCATTGATTTCATATAAATCACCGGGTCCGTCTGAGATCGTAATTTCGTATCTGCCAGCCTTTAAAGAAGATTTTGTGAAAATACAATCAATTGATTGACCTTGTTCATCCAAAGTTCCATAATCTAAATCAATTTTTTGATATATATCATCAATGCTATACTCATCCATTTTGGTCTTATTAGAAGATGGTAGAGTAGATCCTGTAAATAGGAATAGTATTGATACGGAAAAAACAAGTAATCTTAAAGTTTTCATTTTTGCTTTAATCTAAATTTTTAAAACGAATTATTCCATTACCAAGGTTTTCGAAAAGATGATGATATCGCCCCTTGCTTAGCATTGTTCTTAATTCTATTTGTTCTACTAGTGTAATGTTTCCTTCTCGGATAGGGAAAAGATTCCGCTTCTCAATAAACTCTGCGATTTCATCGAAAGAAGCTTGCCGGCCAGGAAAAGAAATTAAAGCTACTACCATGGTTTCGTGAAGTGACAAGAGGTTCTTTCTGTTCATTTTTGTAGTTTCTGAAACGCTGTCAGGGCAAGCGGAGCTTGACTCTGACAGGTTTTTGTTTATTGGTTTGTTTTGTATTCCCCGGCTGGCTCTGCGACCATAGCCAAGTTACTCAGTTTAGCCTCTGCCTCTTTTACAGTAACCTGACCATTCATTAACATGGGTAAAAGCCAATCGCGTAACCCAACTAATTCTTTATTCTGAAAAGCATTGATATTTATCTTTTCGTACGTAGGGTTTGCCAACTCATAGTATTTATCAAGAATCTCCTTAGAAGGTAAAATCATTAAGGTTTTATCAACAGTTTGCTTGTTAATATGAGGTTGCTGAGCACCCGTTCTCAATGACATATATTTGGGAACCTCATTACAAATAAGTGGATAGCTATAACTGCTTTTAATTTTTTCAGTTTCATATACACCAACAACAGATTGGTTGGCACATGCATCAATTGCCAATATTGAGGGACGAATGTGTCGTGTAATGGATAATGTAACAGTACCTTTAGGCATCAACTTAGTTGCAGAATTTATGATTGCGTCCTTAGTAATTTTCAACTCTGAAGTAATAATTGGGAAATTTGCAATTTCGCCTGAATTTAACCATTGAAATTCTCCATTTTCCCAGTATTGCTTATTCTTAGTTGACGGTGTACCACCAAGTGATGTTTTCAAAATACTACCTAAAAATCCAACCTCCCATCCCACAGGAATTTCTCGTTTGAGATCTTGATTAAAAACCATTTTACCACCTGATGATTTGTAGGGTTTTCCGTTTTCATCGGGGAAATCGAACTGTACAAACCAATAGTCGTAAAGCAATTTTGCCATGCTCTCTAATTCGGTGTTGATGCGGTTGTTGAGTTCGATTTTAGAGTTAATTAAATCTATAAGATTTGCTTTTTTTCTATGATTTTCAACAAAGCTAATTAGCAGTTTTTGAATTGCTTCTTTGGTTAATGCATTTCTTGTTCCACCGACTTTGCAGATGGTTAATAAATGTTTCTTTAAAAACTGTAAATAACAAAGTACATAGTATGCATCCTTTTTATCTTCACATCTTATAATAGCAACATGTTGATTTACTCTAGCAGGCAAAATCTCTTCAGGAACCATACAAGCTCTTGCAATTGAATCACCTGTAATATTTAAAAGGATGTCATTTTCTTGTACAGTTACATTATTAAGTAGTTCTGCTTGATCATTATCAATGAATGCAAGACCTTTCTTTAAAAATTTAAAATCATGTACATTTTGACTTCTTATTAAAGAAATACCTTCGGTTTTATATGCTTTATTGCCTCCCCTAGGAGTGGCACCACTTCCAATTTTAACAGTAACATCTACTAATGATTCAACTCTACTCATACCTTACCCCCTCCAAATTCTTTTGAATTGCTGATTCCAAATCTTTAGACTCTACAAACAAGCTATTCAAATTTGTTTTGTAGCTATCCATTTTAACTTCGAACTCATCATGGGTGATATCGGTGTATTCGATTTTCACTTCGAAGTATTGACCAGCACTAAAGGAGTAGTTTTTTGACTTAATATCCTCGTAAGAGAGTACCACCGAAAAGTCGTCGATTGCTTGTTTGCTATTGAAAGCGTTGATAATTCGTTGTTCCTCTTTTCCAGATAAAAGCGTTTTTTGGTTTTTGCCTTCCTTTACGGTTGTGCCTAGTTTTGAGGCATCGATGAGTACAATCTCCTCTTTGTTCTGTTTGTCTATAAAGAGAATGGATACGTTGGTGCCGGTAGTTGCAAAAATATTGCTGGGCATGGAAACGACACCTGCCAGCATTTTGCTGTCGACCAATTTCTGGCGTATCTGCTTATCGATACCCGATTGTGCGGTGATGAATCCTGTTGGCACTACAATAGCAGCCTTTCCCTTTTTGGTGAGCGAGTGCATGATGTGCTGAATGAACAAGAGGTAAATTGCCATTTTGTCTTTTGCAGCTTTAGGCACATTGGGCAAACCGGCAAAAAAGCGTTCGGTGTTTTCCTTGCAATCGAGCTCGTCGCGGTAATCACTAAAGTCCAATTTAAAAGGGGGATTGGAAACAATATAATCGAAGTTTTGCAAACTGCCATTCTCCTGCTTGTGGTAGGGATGCAATATGGTATTTCCCTCGATGATGTTTTGAATGGAATGCACCAGATTGTTCAAGATCAGGTTTAATCGTAATAAATTCGACGATTTTTGAGAGATATCCTGAGAGTAAATGGTGCATTTGTCCTCGCCAATGGCGTGGGCCAAATTCATTAAGAGGGTTCCCGAACCTGCTGAAGGATCGTAACGGGTCACGTTCTGTACTTCTTCATCAACTAAAATAGCGGCCATTATTTTTGCTACAGCATGGGGGGTGTAGTACTCGGCATATTTTCCGCCCGAGTCGTTGTTGTAGTCTTTAATCAAGTATTCGAAAATGGTGGCGAAAAAATCGTATTTCTCATCGAAAATGCGTTCGAAGCTGAAGTTGATGAGCTTGTTGATGATTGCCTTGCAGAAATCATTGCGTTTGGACTCATCGTTGATGTACTCGCTGAACTGGCCAAATAGTTTTACTTTGGCTCCGCCTTCGGTTTTTACCGAGAAAATATCGTTGTTGGTGATGGCGATATCGCGCAGGGTATCGTCGAAGGTTTTGGCAAAATCGTTCTCGTTCTGTTTTCCGAACAGGTGAGAGACAAAATGATGCGGTTTTAGTTGTGCTGTATCGGCTCCCAAATGCATTAAGAGCATTTCGTAATCATTTTCGGAATAGGCTTTCAGGGCTTCCTGCCAATTGTCGGCTTTTGCTAATGTTTCATCGATCTGTTTGGCTTGCCAGGCGAACTTGTCGTTCATGAATTTGTAGAGAAAAACCTGTGTGATGATTTTAAACTCATTTCCATCGTTCCCCAATCCGTAATTGGCACATATTGCTTTCAGCTCATCGATGAGTTGTTTGGTTTTTGCTTCAAATTCTGATGTCGTCATTTTTGTTTTTATTGTTTTAAACGCTGTCAGGTTTTGGAAGTTTGGCTTTCTTATTAACAGATTGCCGCGTTCCCGAATCATCGGGACAGGCTGTACTTCCTCGCAATGACAGGTTGTTTTTAATTTTATTGTAATAAATTGGCGCTTCGCCCAAACCAGACTTCATTTTTTGGCTTAATCCAAAAAACGAAGCAAAAAAGATCAAGGCTGAGGCACTCAGTGACCCATTACCTTTTGAAGTCTGAAAAAAATAATTATCTCCCTCGTTCCTCGTCCGAAGAAATTTTTTCCTTTACGACTTCTTCAAGTATGGGTTCCCCACTTGCGTTGCCAATGCCGGTGGGAGCAATGTTTTGCATTCTTTTTATTTATTTAACGCTGTCAGGTCTGAAAAAGACGCTGACAGGTTATTTTGATTGTTTATTAATGAGCTGTTCGGCCGTGGAATTCGTCCATGTATTCCTTTACCACCAAATGGTTGATGTATTTGGCGCCTTCGGCATCTAATGTGATCTTGTTCTTCTTCATAAACTGATCTAATAACAATTTGACCATCATTGAATTGAAATAGTTTTCGTTGTTGAGCAGTTTTGTGTTTTGCAATACAAAATTGTCGGCATCGGTTTTTACTCCATTGAGTGCTTCGAAAATTTGGCTTTCACGTTTGGTGAGGTTTCCTTTTTCGACTAAACGCTTGTGAATTCGTGCATATTTTTCATCATTGTTGTATTTGGCTTTCAATAGGTTATTTTGTCTGTTGAGCTCAGCTATTTTGGCGAAAATCTTATTTAAATCGCCAATGTTTGCCTGCATTTCTTCCTGTGTAATTTCATTTAAGTTCCTTTTCTTAAACAAACGTTCCAGTTCCTCTTTCAGGCTGACAAATTTAGCATCTTTTTTGTCGAAATTACCTGCCAATGCCTCTCTTGTTTTACGAAGAGTGTCTTTTAATTCATCGGCTAATTTTAATTCATCCTGAGAAATTTTTGTAAAGGCGAAGATTACGTCCTCTAAGGCAATGTTTAGAAGGTTGGTAGTTTCACCGCTGTTTTCAATGGCCTCTTTCTGGTTGATAAGTGCCAAATGATTGCTGGCTTCGCGAGCCAGTATGTTGATTTTCTTAAAATCGAGCTGTTCGAGGATTTCGTAATGTCCTGTTAACCGGATGAGATTGTACAATTCCCGGGCATTGTTTAGGGCTTTTGTTATCCCGAGCATCGTTTTTCGATCCTGAATTTTGCTGATCTGTTGAGAGAAAATTTCGGCATTTTGAGTATCGAATTTAAACAGGGTTTCTTTGATGTTCAGGATTTCTTCCTCTATTTCCTCTTTGGATTTAAAGAGATCGGAATAGTGCTGCATTTCGTCGCCCAATTCTTCCTGCAGTTCATCGAAATAGGCTTTGTTGGTGGCGTCGAATTCGCTTTTTATATCGGCAAAATCGACCACGTATCCGTACTTGAAGTTTTTGTAGGTTCGGTTGACACGCGTTAGGGTTTGCAAGAGGTTATGACGTTTTATCACACGACCTAAATACATTTTTTTCAGTCGTTTGGCATCGAACCCTGTTAACAGCATGTTGTAGACAAAAAGGAAATCAAATTTCCCCTCTTTGAATTCTTCCACCTGAGTTTTGCGTTCATCTTTGGTTCCTATATCGTGCAATATCAGCGCTGCAGTTTTTACTTTCTCTTTCTGTTTTTTCTTTGTTGCATAGGTAACGATTGATTCTGCCGCCATGTCGAATTCTTCAATTCTTTCATCCGCTTGAGCGTATTTACTGTTGAAAATCTCAAACATCATTTTTGCCTGATCGGAAGAATCACAAACCACCATACCACCTATGGTTGGATCATCGAAAGTGTGCCGTGCTTTTTCGAAATCGCTGATGATGTAATCGAGCATAGGCTCTACAAAACGATGATGGGCATAAATTTCCTTTTTAGGAATATCGCCTTCCAGTACTTCAATTTTTTTCAGAGTCTCTTCCAACAGCAATTTATAGCGGGTTTCAATCTCTTCGCGAATGAGGCGCAGGGTGTACCCATCGGCAATGGATGCGTTGTAATAGTATTTGTGTATGTAGTTGCCAAAAAGGGCTTTGGAGTTGTAATCATCGCCCAATAGGGGTGTGCCTGTTAATCCTATTTTAATTGCCTTTTCGTCGGAGTCCTTCAGGTTTGCCAAGAAACTTCCTTTAGGGTTATAGCTTCGGTGCACCTCGTCGAGGAAGTAAATGCGCTGTACGTTTACGTTGTAATCGCTGTTGCGGACTACTGCCGGATCATCTTTGAACTTTTGAATGTTGACCACCGTAATTTCAGCTTTTCCCGAGTTGTTGTGAATGACTGCGGTTGATTTGATGTCGCGGGCAAATTCTTCTCTGGAATTTACATTGTGAACAATTAAACCTCTGCTTCGGAATTCGAGGCCAGCTTGAATCAGCAAATCGAGACGATCGACAATAAAATAGAACTTGGGAACAATTCCTTTCTTTTGATAATAATCAGTCAAATGCTTCACATTGTAAAAAGCCAAAGCCGTTTTTCCACTTCCCTGTGTGTGCCAAATGATTCCTTTTCGAATGCCATCGTTCAATTTGTTTTCGATGGCTTTGGTCGCAAAGATTTGAGGATAGCGCATGATGTGCTTTTCCAATCCTGTTTTTTCTTTTACGTAGGTAATGGCATATTTTAAAATAAAGGCCAGACGATCGTGACTAAAAAGTGAAGTACAGATACGATTGGTTGGTGCGCCTGAATCTTTATTGGTTATAAATTCAGGAGAATGCTTTATAATCGCCAGGTTGTTATCCTTTAGAACGAAATTTTCCAATTCATCCTCTTCCTCTTTTAAAAGTTGGCTTAGATCCAGTTGTTCTTCTTCCCGGAAATAATTGAATATGGGATTGTGATAGGAAGCTGAAGCATAAAAGGCTCCTTCGATGGGTTCCGGTGAAAAATCATCGTACTCCATGTTGTTGGAGAAGACCATCAATTGAGTGATGTTGACAAATTTTCGAAATTTCTTGTTTTGGAATCGAGTATTAATTCGATCCCGTTCGGCTATTATCCCATCTCTATTATTCGGCTTTTTCACCTCGATGAATGCTAAAGGCATTCCGTTGATCAGCAAAATAATATCGGGACGGAATTCTTCATCGCCATTTTTATAGGTTAACTCGGTAAGAACATGAAAGGAGTTGTTGTCGAAATTCTCAAAATCGATGAGTTTGGTTCCCGATTTCGCAATCAGCTTCTCATAAAAAGCATTCCCCAAATCTTCATTATCGAGCGTTAAAAGGGTATCCTGATAAAATCGATTGACTTCCTCTTCCTCCAAGTCAGGATTGATACGTTGTATGCTTTCCTTAAATATATCGGTAAAAACATTGGTGCTGTCATCGTATTTTGCTCCTTTCAGGGAAAGGTATTGATATCCTAATCTACACAAGTGCAGTATAGTAGGGATTTTCACCCGAGAGTCTTCGTTGAACTTCATATGATTATAAATTGCTTTTAAGTTGCCAGATGAAACTTAGCTTGCAGGAATCATCATTTCCCAGTATTTTAAAATCACTTTGGTATGGCCGTTTCATATATTGTTTCTGTTGTTTTATTACTTTCTCTTTAACTCATCCAAAGTTTTTCCCTGTTTGTCCTTCCATTCAGTCCAGCCATTGGCATTACGAGCTAAAACCTGAGCTGCTGCAGAACTTGGAGAACTAAATATTTCATTCTCCTGAAAAACATAAATATCACCATCTTCAATCAAAATTTTACGCTCAATAAGATTTCCCCTTAACCGACGGATGGTAGTATTACAACCAGGAGCTAAATCCTTGTTTGCTTTGGATCCTTTAAAAACGACAAATCCATCTTCTTTGTATTCTCCTTCTGCAAGAGCTTCTTTCCCTTTACAGAAAAGTAGTTCTTTGGATTTCTCCTCTTTAGCAATAATATCAAATAGGGGAAAACCAAGGGTTGAAAGCAAAATTTTAATGGTATCGAAATTATCCAACAAGTCGGCTTCCATTGTTTCGGGCACTTTAAACTTGCGCGGATTGACTGCGTTGTCCAATGCATAGCGATTTGCTTCGTATGCTTTTGTAATGGCTAACTCTTCCAGGTATTCAATATGAGTTTGGGTAAAACTTTCGGTTTTTGAAATGATCAAAACCGCATAGTTCCAAAAATCTTTCTTTTGGTCGTGGGTTTTAATTCGATCTAAACAGTTACGGGATTGTCCAATATAAACCATGGACTTTGCATCTTCGCCATTCTTTCCAAATAAAAAATAGATCCCCGGCCGGGATACTTCTGTTCTATTATTGGCCTCATTCATCTTAGAGCGAGGAATGAAAATGGCCTGTTCAATGTTACTGGTTATTTCGGCCAATTTAATCCCACGGGGGGAACCATCTGTTAGGAAGACCTGAATTGTTTTGCCTCTCATTTATTTAATTGTTTGTCTCGTTTTACAAAGTAGGGTTACCAAAGCTAAGTAAAACTAAATAGCCATGCTGCAATTAATCCTTAAATTTAGTCAGCAAGTATTATTTTAAGCGATTCTTAAGAATCACCACTTATTAAATTTTCAATGATATGAAGAGCCTGAGCAAATATTTCAGAACATTATTCATACATCAATAAACGAATTAAACCTACCCAACACTCTTCACTTTCACAACTCCCTTTCGGTAAGCATCGAGCAGTCGGTTCAGATCGAGAATTTGCTGGCGCAGATTGGCTCCAATATAGGTATCTCCCACTCTGATTCGTTTGGTTGCATGCTCAATCATGCTTCGGGTTGAAACAATATCAACTTCATCGTGTATGGCTTTGTGTTTCGATTCGAAAGAGGTATGCTCGGCAAGTATTAAACTGTAAGAATCATAAATTAAGGTATATCCGGCAATACCGGTCACTTTTTGATAGGGCTTCGACATTCCTCCATCAATAACAAAGAGTTTTCCCTCTGCTTTTACCGGACTTTCTCCTTTTCCCACTTTTACCGGCACATGCCCATTAACAATGTGCGATACTTCCGGATCAAGTCCAAATTCTTTTAAAATCCGACAGCAGGAATCTTTATCATCCCTCAACTTGTAATACATATTGCTTTCTTCGCGCTGAACTTCTTTATCGTTCAGAAAATATCGTTCGAAAGTGGCCATCTTCTTTTTGCCAAAAAGCGGCGAATAAGCCCCGCTCCACAGATACCACATGTAATCGCGGTCTTTGTTCCTTGTTTCGGGATGTTCGCGGTTAAAATAAGCCCGTCGGGAAATTAAATCGAACTGATCGCACAAGGCCTTCCCTTTGTATTTTTCACCCAGTAAAGTAAGTTCTTTAAAATCTCCCTTTTCATCGAGGGGGATACAGCCATGAAACAGCAAATTTGAATTGTAGGAAAGATAAGTACCTCCTTTTGAGAATAATGTTTTAATGTGTCGCTGCAGTTTGTCGCAATACAAAAAGGAAATTTGAAGTTTTTCGGCCAACTCCTTCTCCTCTTCTGTTAGTTGATAAGGATTTTTAGGATCGATAGTGGGAAATGATTTGTCGTTCAACACCAGTTCCCGTCCATCAATTATCACAGTACCTTTTTCATAATCGATTTTGTCGAGCAGCAAACGGTCGCCCATTTCCATTTCGGGGTTTCGCTGAATGATCTCTCCTGCCAGTTTCATTTCAATCACCATAATGGCTTTGTGCATTTTACTGGTCAGTTTAATCTGAGTCGATCCAATGTTTTCTACCGGTGTATTCTTAGGAATAAAAGCCTCACATGGATCTCCCTCGTAGGCTTTCATAGCGAAGGTTGCCAGTGGCATCAAATTAATCCCGTAGGCATCTTCCAGCGTGTCCAAATTGTTGTATCGGGCACTCAAACGAATTACGGCAGCTATACTGGCACGTATTCCTGTTGCGGCAGCCATCCATACAATGTCGTGGTTTCCCCACTGAATATCTACCGAATAATGATCCTGTATCACATCCATCACCTTATCGGCATAGGGACCTCTGTCATATATATCACCAATAATGTGCAGCCTATCAATCAACAAGCGTTGTATAAACTTACTGATCGCGACAATAAACTGGTTGGCCCGATCTACATCAATAATGGATTGTATGATGCATTCGAAATATTTTTCCTTTTTCGCGTTAGGTTCATTCAGCAATTCATCAATTACATAGGCAAAATCAGCCGGCATGGCCTTTCTTACTTTCGATTGTGTATACTTATCGGCCGAAACACGGGCTACGTCAATCAGTCTGCGAAGTGTTACCGCAAACCATTCATTCAGATTATCCTGTTCTTTTGTGATGAGTTTGAGTTTATCCTCAGGGTAATAAATGAGTGTTGACAGCTGATTCTTCTCTTTTTCGCTGATTGTGTTCCCGTAGACTATATCAATTTTCTTTCGTACCATGCCCGATGCATTTCGCAGCACATGACTAAAGGTCTCGTATTCTCCATGAATATCCGTAAGGAAATGCTCCGTGCCTTTGGGCAGATTCATGATTGATTCAAGATTAATGATTTCGGTACAGGCGGCTTGAACTGTGGGGAATTTCTCAGCAAGAAGGTTCAGAAATCTTAATTCGTCTTCGCTGTAATTGTGTTTTAACAATTGATCTTTATTGTAGTTGGGAACCATTTATCTTTGTATCAGTTAATTTGATAGTTACTTTTGCTAACCCGCAAACCCTAAGGACTGCTTATCGTAAGATTATGTTTATTATTCTGTACAGACGCGGTGTTTCGTGTCTCATAAATTATTATCCTTTTCTGATGCCATGAATGGTATCCTTTAATTTCATTTGCAATTCAGACGCCATGCATGGCGTCTTTACCATTCATACATTTCGTCATTTTTCCAGTTGCCTGGATTATTTTGTATGTATTGTTCTATTCTGTGGCAGGAATCAAAATCGCGCACAATATGATCGTGAAACCGGGTTTGCCATGCGAAATTGGAATTGATTTTTCGGGCATTGATGGTCACGGATGATTTGAATCCGCGAATGATTGATGCCAAATTTTTGGATTGTGATCCAAACGCAGAGACGCGATGCATCGCGTCTGTACCGGTATTGTAATTATTTTTGCCAATGGTGATTAGGGCATGAAAATGATTTGGCATGATTACAAATTCGCCCAATTCCAAATTCATATCGGGTCTGATTTCGGGTGTTTTTATCCATTCACATTGCGCCAATTCCCCAATTTCATTCAATATCATTTTTCCATTGGTAATTTCCCCAAAATAATGTTCGCGTTGGTGGGTGCAGATGGTTACAAAATAAATGGCATTCGATCCGTAATCCCAATCTTTTAATCGGGCGGATGGTATGCGGTATTTATTTTGAAATTTATCGGCCATTTTCTAAATTTTATTTATGATGTACAGACGCGGTGTTTCGCGTCTCATAAATTATTATCCTTTTCTGATGCCATGAATGGAATCCTTTAATTTCATTTACAATTCAGACGCCAAGTATGGCGTCTCTACCTTACACAAACATTTTTTTGTAACAATCCTTTTTTGAATCTATTGTATTCCAAATTAGAATCTGAAATTTTTGATTGTTTTCAAAAATAACAAAATATGTAAATATTAACCTTATTAGATTCGATTTTTCAAGTAATTGCTGCAGTTCAGCAAAACGCGAAAAAATACAGAGCTAAAAGAAAAGTAAGGGATACAAAGCGTTCATTCATGAGACAAAAGAAATCTCATTTTCAAGCAATTCTAAACGGGAAGCAAAATTTTAGTTTATTCAGACAGTACGCGTGATTCACTTTGTACCTCAAGCAAACTCTTTGCAGCCAATACGCGATTCACAAAAACTTCAACAGAGTCTTCAGACTGTATGCACTGGTCGTCGACATACAAGGAAAATGGTTTTGGGGCATCTTTATTCACCTCCAGGCGGTTACTGTCGTCCGGATTTGCTTTTACAAGCCTAACTCCTTTTCGGGATAAGGCCCGCCGAAGTAAAACATATTCGAATCCATGACCTTTTACTGCTACCTGTGAGTGTTGCGTGTGCATCACTTTAAACAAACCTGTTTTATTGTCGAACACAACTCCTTTGTGCTGAAACATTTTTTGAAAGGCATTTTTAAGCAGTAAGTCTTCCGGACTACCTGTAATTAAAGGACCTCCATTTTGCAGCAACCACAAGCGATCCGATAGCTGCAAAGCCAAATCCAGATCGTGGGTCGACATTAAAATGGATTTTCCGGATGTATTGGCAATATCCCGTAACAACTGCATGATCTCAACTCTGGCGGGCAAATCTAAAAAAGCAGTTGGTTCGTCCAATATAATTAGCGGCGTATCCTGAGCAAGAGCTTTGGCGATAAAAGCTTTTTGTCTCTCTCCGTCGCTTAAAGAAGTCAACAAGCTGTCTTTTTTGTGTGCAATTCCGCATTGTTCCATGGCACGAGCAACAATAATTTTATCTGCTGCGTTCAATCGTCCCAACATCCCTGTGTAAGGACTGCGGCCATAACCTACCAATTCCTGCACATTCGCATTCGGAACAACAACTCTATCGGTTAACACCACTGCAATCTGTTTCGACAACTCCTTTTCGTTCAATTGATGAACTTCCTGATTGTCAATCAGAATTAAACCTCCTAAAACAGGCTGAAAACCACAAATACTTCGCATCAAAGTACTTTTTCCTGTTCCGTTTGATCCCAACAGGCAAATTAATTCTCCTGACGGAATAATGGCTGATAAATTGCCGGCCACAATTTTGCTGCCGTAACCTATCGAAAGATTTCTGATGTGCAGTAGGTTTTTATTCATGCTAAAGGGCTAAAAATTTTCTTTGCGTTTTTTCCAGATTACTGAGATAACAACCGGTGCGCCAATAAAAGCAGTTACCGAATTAATAGGTAATTCACTCTCCATTCCTGGAAGACGGGCCAGCAAATTACAAAGCAATGCTGTTGCTGCTCCTAAAATGCAGGCATTACAAATTAAATATAAATGATTGCTTGTGCGGGATACCAGTTTTGCCAGATGCGGAACGGCCATGCCAATGAATATGATGGGACCGCAAAAGGCAGTTACAATAGCAGTTAATGTTCCTGCACATAAAATGATCAGCAAGCGTGCCCGCTTGATCTTTAAACCTAAATTGCTGGCGTACCGGTCGCCCAAAGCCATTAAATTCAGCGATTTACTTAAAAACAAAGCAAGTAAGGAGGGCACAATGGTAATCATCGCAAACAAATAAGCCCGGTCAACCGACATGCGCGAAAAACTGCCCAATCCCCATATTACATAGTTGTGCACATCTTCTTCCATGCTGTAGAATTTCAATACACCCACCACCGAATTAGACAGATAACCAATCATCACTCCGATGATAAGCACACTCAAGGTGCCTCCAATTTTATGAGAGATGAACAGGATCAAAGCTAAAACAGCAAAAGCACCTCCCAACGAGGCTGTAATTATTGCTAAATCGCCCCAAATGCCCAATCGGGAAAACGAAAATCCCCAAACCTGCCCTGCCACCAAAAGCACAAAGCCAACTCCCAAACTCGATCCCGAAGAAATTCCCAATACCGAAGGTCCTGCCAAAGGATTTCGAAAAAGTGTTTGCATCAGCAGTCCGGCTACTCCAAGAGCCATACCTGCACCTAAAGCAACTATGGTTTGCGGCAGCCGGGTTCGCAGCAGAATATTCTCCCAAATTACATTGGATGATCCTTTTCCTGTTACAATATCAACCACCCCGGCAATAGGAATATTGACCGATCCCATTGCCAGATTTAAGGCAGTCAAAATCAACAAAATACCAAGAGATAAAGGAATAAGAACTGATTTTCTCTGAAAAATAGGTATCATAGGATTCACTTTAAAACTTCATAAAATTCCGGTTTGTAATCGGGCAGCAAATCGGGATGAAAGAAATGAATGTAATCTGCCAATATCACATCCGGTTTCATAGCATTTTGCTCATAGTAGGGTTTCTCTCTGATGTTGCACATGATTACATTTCCTTTTTTGTAGGCTTTAAAATCGGCATAGCGTACATCTTGCTCAATCAGTGATTTGCGCCCGAAACCTAAGGGTTCGGGAACCAAAATCCGCCAAAAATCGGCATTGGCAGCTTTGGTGTAAACACTTTCGAAACCCAAAGGATATGCTCCTTGTTTATCGTCCTCAATAATATATTTGGCTCCTGCATCGCGGAAATAATTGGCATAAAAACTTTTGCCTCCCGGCACATACCAGGTTCCCGACTTCATTTTTCCTGAGAATACTGTTGGTCGTATTTTCACTTTTTTAGTGAGGGTTTTAAGGGAATCATAGCGAAAGGCAATTTTCTGAAACAAAGAATCGGCCTGCTTTTCTTTTCCAACAAAAGGTGCAATCATTTTTACCCATTCGGCTCTCCCCAACGGTGATTTTTCATCGTAAGCCGCCATAGGAACCAATGGAATACCCAGATTTTTCAAGGCATCGTAACCACCCGATTTGTAAGGAGAAACGATAATTAAATCAGGATTTAAACCCGCAATCAATTCGGTATTAAAGTGCCCCTCTTTTCCAACCCGTTTCACACTTCCATCTTCTATTCGCTTGTTGATGCCTTCGTGAAACAAGTGCCGGCTGCTGTTGGTTGCCACAATGCGGTTAATATCTTGTAATGCAAAAAAGTAGGTCAGTTGAGTGGACGATAAACAGATGATTTTTTTACAAGGAACCTGAATGGTATTCGGACTCTTATCTCCTGCCAATTTCTCTCTCACCAATTTAAATTCCTGATAAGTTGAATCATTCGCTTTGCCATTATAAATTCTTAGAACCTGATCCTTATCGGAATTAAAAATCTCAAAGCCTTTAGCATACTCTAAATCTTTCTTCTGATACTTTTGTATAAACCTTGAGTCCACTTTTTTTGAACTTTGATTGCAGGAAGTCAATACAAATAAGAGTACTAATAAATAGCAACAAATGGAATAATATCTTTTCATCGTTCTTCTCATAATACTTCTATTCTATTACAATATATTTTATAAAACCAACTTTTCGTCCATTGGAATCATATTCGTAAATCCGTTTGGAATTGGGCCTTTTCCCTGAATGATAATAAGTGAAACTTGTGCTTCTTTGAGATTCTTTATTGTAATCGTAATGATTCAACTTCACCAACTTCCCATTAGTATCGCGTGTGTACTTCTCACTCAATCTGCCATTTTTATCATACTTGTTTTCAGTGTAAAACAAAGAGGTTTGCTTTCCTTCAGCATTATAAGTTGTGGATTCAATCTGATGACCAAATTCATTAAATGCGTACTTCACCGTTTTTAACAATGTTTTATTAGAATAATATTCTGTTTTAATATTTCTTCCCTTGTCATCGTAAGTATAACGTTTACTGCTTACCTTATTCTTAAGGTGATCTATTTTAGAGCTCTTTGTTTTCTGTTTCTTCTCATTAAATTGATATTCATAGACTGTAATCAATTTATTGGTCACGTTATATTTTTCAGTCTTTATTTTATTTCCTTGCTCATCGTAGAAATAAAGCACTTTCTTTTTCAGTCTTTTTGGGCTGTCGAAACTTAATTTTCCTGAACACAAACCTTCTTCATTATAGGTATATTGCCCACATCCTATAAATTGATATTCTTTCGTTACTGCCTTTTCTTGTATCGAAGTAAAAGACAATAAAAGGATCAATAAGTTCATCATTCTTATTTTGATTTAAGTTCGATTAGTACTTCTTTCAGGTGTTCAATCCAAATGCGGACAACATTATCCTGATCTGCCATTCCTCTCAAAACTGCTTCTGTTTTGTATCCTCTGGCTTCCAATACTGATTTCCAGCTTTCTTCCTCTTCACCCGCCATATCGTTTCGGGCATGATCGCCGGCAATGGTCATAAAAGGAAGCAACCATACTTTGTTTACCTTTCGGGTTTCCAATTTCTCAATCACCTGATTCAATTCAGGATATCCCTCTACTGTAGCCAGAAATACATTGGAATGTTTTTGCCATAAATAGTACTGCATTCCTGGATAATATACGTTTGCCGGATGATGCGTGCCATGCCCCATAAAAACAACAACATCGCCTTCCACCATTCCTTTCGGTAAGTTTTGCAGCAAAACATCGCCTAGATTTTCAATGTCATTTTGATGATACAACAAAGGTTTGCCCAGTTGAACCTGATCAATTCCTTTTGGCATCCCCGAAAATGCTTCCACCGTTGTTTTCAAATTTTCATATTCTTCTCCGGGAATTACATGCAGAGACTGAACCGCGACATTTGTGAAACCTTCCTCTCCCATTTTGGCCAAAGCTTCGGCAGGCGAATCAATAGTTTCGCCGCGTGAGCGAAGTTTATTGCGAATTATTTTTGATGTAAAAGCCCAATGTATTTCCAAATCTGGAAACGTGGCTTTCACTTCCGCTTCGATGTGTTGAAAGGTTGCCCGGGTTTCGGGATAACTGGAACCAAAGGAGACCAATAGAATTCCTGTTTTATTCGCTTTTTTTGTGTGTGCAGCAGCCATAAATGAAAATGTTATTAGGAGCAGGAACAAGCCTGTCTTTAAATATTTACTGAACTGATATTTTTTAATCATTGGATTTTATTTTAACCGGTTTCAATCTTACCGGCAGTGATTTTTTAGCTTTTCTCCTGATCCATTTTATTCCCAACACAAAGCCTGATACACTTACCACGGTTCCTCCCAACGAAAGGAATAACAGCAAAAACTTTCTTAACCATTCGTGTTGTTTTAAAAATGGGAAATCCAAAGTGTGCAAAGATTTGTACAACCAACGGCGTCCTCTGTCGTTGCTGTTGTAGCTTTTGATGACTTCTCCCGTTTTCGGATGAATATACATGCAGGTATGATCGGCATCGTGCAAATTCAATTGCCATGCCGGCAAAGGGCGTTTCCACATCCCGGATTTTTGATAGTAGGCATCAAATTCGTTCAACTCTTTTAGATCGTAATTGGTGCCTGCAAATGCACTTTTGCACCAACTGCTGATTTCCTTTTCTGAATAGTCCGGTTTTGCAAAAACACCATCAGCTGCGGCAACATACACATCCGGCAATTCAAACTGATCCCGATACACCCAAAAGCAAGCTTGATTCATAACGGTTTTCCAAACTACTTTCCGGATCGGTTTATTGTCCTCAATTGCATTCCATAAATCAGACATTGATATTGCGGCATGCTGTTTCACATCAGTTTTCTGATTCCATACTTTTTTAGCAGAAACTTTTGCATGTACCGGCACCAGGCTTTTGGGAATGTCTACAACAGAGAAAAAACCACTCAAAATAAACGTGAATACAAAAAAGCCAAACAGAAAACCTGTAATGTGATGCCACTTGTACCAAAACTTTTTATAAGGACTAAATTCTGTCCACTGTGAATTTTTCTTTCGCTTCTTCAAACGAATAAAGCCTGCCACTAAACCCGTAATACTTACCAGAATACCCAGAAAAGAAATCCAGGCCACCACCTTCAACCAAAGTCCTTTTTGCAGACGCAGCGATTTAAAGTAAATCCAATGAGGAATGGCTCCCAATCGTGCGGCCCAACGGCTTTTTCTTGTTGTTTCCTGAATGATACTTCCTGTTTTTTCTGAAATATAAATCCGTGTATGATCCTTATCGTTTAAATAACACTTGTAGATAGGAAGTAAGGGATTGTAGTAGTCCCAAGGAATCCACTGATCTAATTCTTCAATCTTTTCAACTGATTGAAGCTTAGCACCCGTAAAATTCTCCGCTAAATTTACTGCCTCTTTCTTTGTTGTTTTTTCACTTTCGTTCAAAGAAACAGCATTGTATACTTTCTGCGATTTTCTTCCGGAATAAACTCTGTAAACCGGATTTCCATTCATTTTCTCTAATTCTATTTCGCCTGTAAAACTCTCCGAAGGAGCTTGAATGGAATCAAAATCAGACTTCGTTAAAAAAGACAAATGCAGAAACCTTTCCTCTTTTGAAGCATGAGGAAAACCTGCGAAAATCAGGACAAAACCTGATAAAAACCAAATCACAAACATCAGGCTGAGTACACTTCCCGATAGATTGTGAATTTGGAGGATAATATTTTTAAATCTGCTCATGATAGGGTATCAAAATTGGCAAAGAGCAAATCCCCTGATCAGGAATTTCTAATTTTTAAACAGTTCAGGGAATTTGCCTTATGCAGATAAATGTGTATTCTATTTTGCAAACTTGATGTTACAGCCAATAAATACGGTTCGTCCCGGATTTAAAGTACCGTAATGAGATCCGTACGGACTGTCATCTACGTAGTCGAAAATATTATCAACTCCGGCAGTTATTTCAAGAGATGTTCCTGCACTTGTAAACCGATGTGAAGTTGTTAGTTTCCATAAATTATACCCGTCGGCATTTTTTTCACCTTCATAAAATTTCTCATCCTGAATTCTGCCAATCAAGCTTACATTTAAAGCATAATCTTTCCAGTTTCTGTCATACAGCAAACGGAAATTGGCATAATTTTGAGCTGCATTCTCCAAACGAATGTCATCTGTCTCATTCATGGCATCTACATAGGAGTATCCTCCGCCAAGGGTAAAGCCTCCGCCAACTTTCACATTAAAAAGAAAATCGATTCCTTGTGATTTTGTTTCTCCAATGTTGTAATGCTGACGTGTTTTTTTAATTCCATCGGCTTTATCTGCAGCACTCGTTTCAACTGTCTGATAGGCAATCATATCATCAATACTATTTTGATAGGCCGATAAACTAAGCGATAATTTGGAAACAATGTATTCTGCCGAAAAAGAATAATAATCCGATTTTTGCGCATCAAGATCGGTATTTCCCAAATAGAGATTCCCTGCTTTTTCGTAATGATAATACAACTCTTTTAATGTTGGAGCCTTAAAACCTTTTGCATAAGTGGCTCTAAAATTAAAATTGTTGAATTTGTAAAGTGTGGATAATTTTGGCGTAAAATCATTACCGAATTCTTTGTGCTTTACGTAACGAACACCAGCTACCAAAGAGAGGTTCTTAATTAGTTTGATCTCATCCTGAGCAAATGCAGAAAGGGTATAAGCATCTTCTTTGGCATTTACCAACCGACCTTCCGATTTCAGACTTTCGTTTACGTATTCTCCTCCCAATGTAAATTGATGTGCCTTTTTTAGACTAAAAACATATTTTAGATTTACATCTTCGCGTTTTTGATCCGTATTAAGAACTTTTTCTCTTATTGAATGAAGGGTTTTCCCTGATTTTGAAGAGATATCATTCTGATTGTATTTGTAATAGTATTTAAATTGATCAGAATTAAAATCTAAAGTGATGTAGTCCTTCTTATTAATTAGGTACTTGGCTCCTGCCGAATAAGAAAAATCGTTGTAGTAATAACCATATTTTTTTACTGTTATTGGCTGCAGTACATCTTTCTCGTATTTCGATCCCATTGCATATACGCTTAATTTATTGGTTGCGGCAAAATCAAAGCGCTGACTGATGGTGTAATCTTCGAACGCATTCACTTGTTTAGCGTCTGTAACAACAAGTACATCATCCGAAGGATCATCATTACCCATATCATCGTCAATTTCGAACTTGCTTAGCTGCCACCCGTCCGATTCCTTTCTGGAATAAGTTGTAAGAGATGAAAAACGCCCTAGATTCAAACCTACTTTATTGAAGTACTGTCTGTTTCCATGTTCGCTTAAACGGGAATTGCTTTCCGCGTAGATTTTTCGTTTCGATTTTTTGGTTATCACATTAATTACACCAGCAATGGCTTCCGATCCGTACAATGATGACGATGCACCTTTAACCACCTCAATTCGTTCAATATCATCAGGATTAATGCGGTTGATGTCATTCTGACCTCCAACATCTCCGTACATTCTTTTTCCATCAACAAGTACCAAAATGTAATCGTTCCCCAAACCGTTTAGCTGCATAAAAGCTCCCATGCTGCCCGGAGTAAAATCAAATGATGGACTGATTCCAGTCATTAAATCATCAAATCCGGATGCCGAAACAGCCTTCACCATCTTGCTGCTGATTAGTTCGGTTTGAACGGGAGCACTTTTTAAATGATGCGGTGTACCGGTACCTGTAACAACCACTTCGCCCAATTCTCTCTCGGATTTATTCAACTGAAAATCAATAGTATTTGCTCCTTCCTTAATTTCGATGATTTCTTTTTTTCTTCCATATCCCGAATAGGAAACAACAATTTCGTACTCTCCCACCTTTAAGTTTCGAAACGAATAAAACCCATCGCTGTTGGTGGCTGCTCCAATGGTTGTTCCATGAAAATAAACATTGGCACCAATTAAAGGATTTGTCCCGTCCTTTTCTGTAACTGCTCCGGACAATGTCCCCACCTGAGCAACTAAACTCTGACTTACCAATATAAAAAGGCCAATCAAAATGTAATTTTTAAACTGCATGATCGTTTTGTTTTTTAAATTTTAAAACATCACATCTTGCTGCCAAATGTTTACACAAACAAAGAAATTGGAATAATAAATACTGAACACGCGCGTAAGTTCAATACATATACTTCGATTCCCGGAAGCAAAATGTTCTTTAGTTACGACTTGGCAGGTCTCCTGACTTATCTCAGTTATTACAGCCTTCCCCCCATTTCTGAGAGTGGCTTGCGGTGTAAAAACCATATTTTGCGCATGACAAAATGAGATTTACAGTAGCGGGTACTGTTCCGGATTCTCACCGGATTCCCTTTTCATTCCCTCAGACGATAGCCTGAGCAGAACACCAAAATCGATACAAATGTATTATATATATTTTTAACAACGGTCTAAACAGCTCTTCTAATAAATGTTTTTAAGCACATATCGTAATAACACATTATTTGAATAGCAGTGCCGTGAAAATTTTGCCTGAAAATCTGTTTCTTTCTAACCTACCCTCTTTGGCAAATTCTTATGTTTTTTTTAAGGAGCTGTTAAAGTATATATTAAACATACTTTAACAGCCTCACTATTGCTACAACTTAAATCCAACTGTAAGCATAACATTCCGTTCTTGTCCAGGAATGTACTGATTAGAATAAACCGAACTTGAATAATATTTTCTATTTAAAACATTATTGATTTTCAAATGCAGATAAGTTCTGTCTAATCCATAACCCAATACAGTATTAAACAGCCAATATTCAGGTAAACTATACTCATTAGACGAATTGGTATATAACTTATCAGTATAGTCAATACCAGCACCTACACTACAATTTTTTAACGCTCCTTTAAGCACCAGATAATGTGCCCATACAAACACATGGTTTTTAGGATTGTTCCGAATGTAATTCCCCTGTTTTGAGTCATGATATCCATTCGCTGAATACTTCCTGTATTTTGCCGTATTATAAGCATAACCAGCTTTTATACTTATCGAATTTACTGGTTTAAAAGTAGTTTCAACATCAAATCCTTTGGAATCAACAACGCCGATTTGTCCGTAAATTTTATTTCCCTCACCGGTTTTTCCAAGGTATTCTACAATGTTGTTCTTTTTAATGTAGTAGGCACTGGCATTTACAAACAGTTTCGAATTATAATTGTATTTCACACCCAACTCGGCTTGATAACCATTTTCGGGCTCGTATACTTCTTTACCATCATTTGGATAAAATTGATTCCCATCTTTATTTAAATACACATAGCTCTCATCGTAAACAGAACGTTTTGGTTTAAAGAAACTTGAATAAGATGCATACAATGCCAATGGCTCAATAGGTTCATAAACCACTCCGGCCCGATATGAAAAAGATTTATTTACAATCTCATTTTCTTTTGATTTGGATGTAATATTTCTTCCATTACTTACTATTCCAGACTGATACCTCATGTTAAAATAATCAAAACGCATCCCCAGCATGAATTTAAATTGTTTTGAAATCTCAATTAAATCCTGTGCATACAAAGCATTCACCATTTCGTGATAAATACTTGCACCTGAAAACTTTGTTGTTAAACCTCCTTGATTTAGTACAGGGTTACGAACAGCAATTTTTGCAAACAAACCTGCTCCTGCTACATCTCCTCCATCAAAATCATACCCTTTGTAAGAAATTCGATCGATATACATGAAAAAACAGCCCATTGTAAGATTGTGCTGTAACAAACCTGTTTTTATCTGAGTTGAATAATACAAATCATTTTGAAAAGTTTTTGTGTGATGAGAAAATCGTAAAGGATAAGTACGTTGCAAAGTATCTAAACTGATATGTATTTTTTCTCCTCCTTTTAAAAAATAAGTATCGTATATTGGATTTTCCGAATGCAAATAACTCAGCTCTTCTGTTGAAAAATAATCAATCAAATCGTCAGAATAGGAAGCTTGCATTTGCAATTTGGAATTCCCGGAGGTTTTCCGGGTGTATTTTATTGATGCGTTAACATTTTCATGATCCAAAAAATCAGCAGGATCGTTATAACGTTGTTTACGGTCGAAAGAAGTTGGTAAATCACCTTTTTTGTACAATAATTTGCCTTCTTTCGTATAAATATCATTTGTTACAGCTGGTAATCCTGTTTCGGTTCCGTAAAAATCGTCATTTACTCCCACCCTAAGTTCAAACTGATTTTTGTCATCCAAATCATAATTCAAAGCAAGGTAAGCATTGGATGTTTTATCACCTGCGTTTCGCCATCCCTTCTGATCGGACAATGCAGCATCAAAGCGATAGCTCAGCTTATTACTAATTCGGTTTCCTACACCAACATTAACTCTTTTGCTTTCCCAACTTCCGTAACTTGTCGAAAAATTAGCCCGTAAATCTTTCGACGGTTGCTTACGAACAATGTTAATGATACCTCCAACTGCTGAGTGCCCGTAAAGCACTGAAGCCGGGCCCTTTAAGAATTCGATTCGTTCTACTGCTGCCAAAGATGTTACAGGAGCACTGTTTGAAAAATTCATTCGTTCATCCCTTGCTCCATCCTGCATAATTACAGGAGCTCCAAAACCTCTCATCGTAAATGTCTGAAAACCGCCATAATTAAGCATCGGTTTTATTCCTGTAGAGTAATTTAAAGCTTCGTTGATGCTATTTACCTGAGTTTGCTCTATCAATTCAGCACCAACACTTGATGTTGTTAACGGAATATCTTTAAGTGGAACCGGTAGTTTTAAGGCTGCTTCCGTTTTTCGAATACATTCAGCAGAAATTTCGACACCATCAAGCAAAGTTGCTGTTTTTTCCAATTCAAACTCCAGCATTGGCATATCAGGTTTTACTTCAATTTTACTGATTTTTTTTTGGTAGCCAACAAAAGTAATCTCGACAATATGCTCACCTGGAGTAATGCCAAAAATTTGAAATATTCCTGAAGGATTTGTAACTGAACCATGATCAATATCTTTCACATACACATTTGCGCCGACAATTGGGACTCCATTTTCTTTAATAATTCCTTTTACATTCACATTTTGTGCTTTGGCCACAAATAGACTAAGCAAAACACAAAGCAGTAAGGACAACATCTTTTTTTGCATGATTGAGTTGTTTTTGATTTTAAACATCACATCTTGCCTCCAAATGTTTACACAAACAAAGAAAGAAATTAGAAAAATAAATACCGAACACGCGCGTAAGTTCAATACATATACTTCGATTCCCGGAAGCAAAATGTTCTTTAGTTACGACTTGGCAGGTCTCCTGACTTATCTCAGCTTTTACAGCCTTCCCCCCATTTCTGAGAGTGGCTTGCGGTGTAAAAACCATATTTTGCACATGACAAAATGAGATTTACAGTAGCGGGTACTGTTCCGGATTCTCACCGGATTCCCTTTTCATTCCCTCAGACGATAGCCTGAGCAGAACACCAAAATCGATGCAAATGTATTATATATATTTTAAGATATCGTATTCACATCAAACAAACCAAAAGTGTTTTATAGCATAAATATTCTGGTTTCCGAAAATCAGCACATAATTTATAATCCTCATTACAAGCAAATTAAGCTTCTGTTATTTTAATCAACATCCCAGAAAATCAAATTAGCTTCAGCAATAGATTACTTGTAAAATCCATACCTCTGTAAACGATCAGTTTCTTTACTTCTCCTTTTTTAATTGCCATGAAATCAAATTGATTCAACTTAAAGGAAATTTAAATTTGTTTTTTAGATACTTTTTTTGATAACTTTGCTTCCGAAAATAATTAAGATACCCCGTAAAAAGGGTTTAATAGGGAATCACGTTAAAATCGTGAGCTGACGCGCAACTGTAATTCCAAAACAGTTTGCAACATCAAGCCACTGTTCCAACATATGGAATGGGAAGGCGTTGTAAATGGAAAAGCCAGGAGACCTGTCTTATTTAATTAGATTGATGCTTTCGCGACATAAAGCTAAAAATCAGGACTCGCTAGTGAATTAAAAGTTCCTTTTTAATTCTATTATTCCTGTTTTTTTATTGATTAACGCAAAGCATACAGTTTTACCATTTAAAATGTATTGTTATGCAAAAAGTAAGCAGCACTCCTCGCGAAATGGAGAAAACAGTTAAGACTAAATACGACATGTATTTTGGCTTTACAACTAATCATTCCGAAAAAAATATTTTATTCTCCTTTCAACAAGTTTATAACATTCCTTATTGATTCCTGACCAGCCTTTGGATCAATTAAGTTGAGCCGGCACTTTCATTTGCCAATTCATAATATCCTGACTTCGTATCAAGGTAGATGGGAGTTCCGGCTCTTTTCATATCCCTTTATTTCTCACTAAAAAATGATCTTCTTTTGAGATCATATCGTTTAAAACACCAATAATTCAACATGAACATTATAGAACTATTAACTACACCAGGAACAGCATCTACAATTGTCATCATTTGTCTGGCCGCTGTTTTAGGTATTCTATTTGGAAAACTAAGGTTTTTCAAAATTAAATTGGGCATTGCAGGCATACTGTTTTCCGGTCTGTTAATTGGTCATTTGGGAGCTGCTACCGATGCACACGTATTGCACTTTATCAAAGAATTTGGCTTGATATTATTTGTTTATTCCATTGGTTTAGAGGTGGGGCCACGCTTTATCACTTCACTTAAAAATAATGGATTAAAGATTAACCTGCTCGCTTCAGGAATTGTTATTTCAGGTTTCTTTATTGCAATTGCCATAAAATTTATTTTCGATGTTCCCACTTCCGTGATCACCGGAATTATGTGCGGAGCTGTTACCAATACTCCAAGTTTAGGTGCTGCTCAGCAAACCATTGGCGATGTTATGGGCGCAAGCGAAAATATCGAAATTGCGGGCATGGGCTATGCTGTTGCTTATCCGTTCGGAATTTTTGGAATCATTATCAGCATGATATTACTGCGTGTAATTTTCAAAATCAATGTAAAACAGGAAGAAGAACGATACAATAAAGAAATTACCGGCCTCGATGGAAAACCAATTGCCATAAATGTTGAGGTTACCAACCAAAACCTTTTTGGCAAAAGCATACTTTTTCTGAAAGATACCTGCAGTAATAATTTTGTTCTCTCAAGAATTAAACGAAACGATGATTTTATAGCTGCCGATTCCGAAACAGTTCTTGAAAAAGGAGATGTTCTTTATGGAGTATCGGTAGAAGCAAATTTTAAATTCATTCAACTTAATTTGGGCAAAATAAATACAACCAAAGATGTTGAGGTGTCTGGTAAACTTGGAATGAAACAAGTGATGATCACCAATAAAAAGCTGGCGGGAAAAAGTATAAAGCAAATTGGGATCTCACGCCAATTCCCTGTAAACATTACCAGAATCTACAGAAATGGTATTGAGTTAATGCCGAAGGAAGAAGATAGTATTGAATTTGGTGACACCGTACGTATTGTAGGAGAAAAAAAAGCTCTGATTAAAGTTGCCTCTCTGCTTGGCAACTCTGTAAAAGAACTATCACACCCTAATATCCTCCCCATTTTTCTGGGAATATTACTAGGTGTTATTATTGGCTTGCTTCCGATAAATATTCACGGCCTTCCTGCACCTGCCAAGCTTGGTTTGGCAGGCGGACCACTATTAATTGCTCTTATACTTGGGCACAAAGGCAGAATTGGTAAACTTGATTTCTACATGACTCCAAGTGCCAATCTGTTTATCAGGGAACTGGGTATTGTTCTCTTTCTGGCATGTGTAGGAATTTCGTCGGGGAAATATTTTGTACAAACGCTTCTAAACGAAGGTTACATCTGGATGCTTTATGGCTTTGCCATCACCTTTATTCCTCTCCTTATCGTTGCCGTTATTGCTCATACCCTAAAAATCAATTACCTCACTATTTGTGGTTTACTGGCCGGATCCATGACCGATCCTCCAGCTTTAGAATTTGCCAATTCAATCGCTCCGATTCAGGCACAATCGACTGCTTACGCCACTGTATACCCTTTGGTCATGTTCTTACGGGTTTTACTCGCACAAGTACTGGTATTACTTTTTACCTAAATTCTATTTATTTGGAAAATATGCTCACAATGAATTCATTTAAATTTTACAACTAAAAATAATGAAAGACAACAGAATACCATTTCAAAAATATACAAGCCGACAAGAACAGTTAGCAGCACAATACAATTGGGAATATTTCTCGAAACAACACAAAAAGGGAAAACTAACTGCCAAAGAAAGAATTGAATTGCTGTTCGACGAAAACAGTTTTGAGGAAATAGACGCATTTGTTAAACCTTCAGGCAACATAGAAACGAACATATATGGAGACGGTGTAATTTGCGGACATGGCAAAATAAACGGTCGCAAAGTATTTGCCTTCGCTCAGGATTTTACATTTATGGGAGGTTCACTGGGATCTGTTCATGCCGCCAAAATCATGAAAGTTCAAGACATGGCCTTAAGTATGGGTCATCCAATAATCGGACTAATTGATTCCGGCGGAGCAAGAATACAGGAAGGTGTGGCAAGTTTAGCAGGATATGCCGGAATTTTCCACCGCAATGTAAAAGCATCAGGTGTAATTCCTCAAATTTCAGTCATACTTGGACCTGCTGCCGGTGGTGCCGTTTATTCTCCGGCTCTTACCGATTTTATTTTTATGACCAGACAAACTGCATACATGTTTGTAACCGGTCCGGAGATCGTAAAAGAAGTCTTAAATGAAGAAATAAATTCAGAAGATTTAGGAGGTGCGGATATACACGGTTCCAAAAGTGGGGTTGCTCATTTTGTTTACGATGATGAAGAACATACTCTTTTGGGGGTCCGAAAATTATTGCAGTATTTACCCTCTAACAATGTAGACTTTCCTCCTGTATCGGCTCAAGAAGCTTTAGCTCCTAATAATCCCCAAAAACTTGGTGTAATTATCCCTGAAGAGGCCAACATTCCTTACGATATGCTGGATATTATCAACAATATTACAGATAAGAACAGTTTTTTCGAAATATCTGAAAATTTTGCCGGTAATATCATCATAGGATTTGCACGCCTTCAAAACAAAGTAATAGGATTAGTTGCCAATCAGCCTAAGGTTTTAGCCGGAGTTCTGGACATTAATTCGGCAGAGAAAGCCGCCCGTTTTGTTCGTTTCTGCGATGCTTTCAATATTCCTATTTTGGTTCTGGAAGATGTCCCCGGCTTTTTACCTGGCAGCAATCAGGAACATTCCGGAATTATCCGGCACGGTGCAAAATTATTGTATGCATTTAGCGAATCTTCTGTTCCTAAAATAACAGTAATAGTAAGAAAAGCTTATGGCGGAGCTTATATTGTGATGAACAGTAAAAATATGGGAGGAGATTTTAATTTTGCCTGGCCTACTGCCGAAATTGCCGTTATGGGTCCCGAAGGTGCAGTAAAAATCCTTCATCGAAAAGAACTAATCCAATCGAAAAATACCGATGAACTAAAAGCAAAATTAATTGCTGACTATAAGGAAAATATTGCCAATCCATACATTGCTGATGAAAAAGGATATGTTGACGAAGTAATTGAACCCGCCAACACACGTAAAAAATTAATTTCCGCTTTCGAAGCTCTGGAAAACAAATACATGGAGAAAATTGCTAAAAAGCACGGAAATATTCCTCTTTAAATACAAACAAATTTGAACTGATATCTTAAAAATGATCAAATCAATATTAATCGCAAACCGTGGTGAAATTGCAATTAGAATTGCAAAAACAGCCACAAAAATGGGGGTTTTAGTGTATTGTATTCAGACAAACAGAGAGGCAAATGCTTTGTATCTCGACTTTGCCGATGAAATTATTACTCTTGAAGAAAATCCAAACGGATCCATTTTCTTAAATGCCGAAGAACTAATTCGTCTGGCAAAAGAACACCAAATCGAAGCCATTCATCCGGGCTACGGTTTTCTTTCCGAATCGCCTTATTTGGCAAGCAGATGCAAAGATGAAGGTATTCTGTTTATCGGCCCAAGCGAAAAAGCCATCTATACGATGGGAAACAAAGGGATGGCCCGCAATATTGCTCAAAAAAGCGGAATCCCCGTTTTGGCTGGCAGCACTACAAACATTACTAATTTTTACGATGCAAAAGCCTGGGTGGAACAAATTGGCTATCCGGTGATTATGAAAGCCGTTGCCGGAGGTGGCGGCAAAGGAATGCGCATTGTCCGTTCGGCTGATGAATTGGAACTGATGTACAAATTGGTTACAAACGAAGCTAAATCAGCTTTTAACGACGACTCTTTGTTAATCGAAAAGTACATTGAAAGTCCTAAACACATCGAAATACAGGTATTGGCCGACCAGCATGGAAATGCCATTCATTTATTCGAACGTGAATGTTCCATTCAGCGCAAACATCAGAAATTAATGGAGGAAGCTCCCTCAGTTGCTGTTTCCGATGATTTGAGAAATAAAATGGGAGAAATGGCTCTTTATCTTTGTCGGAAAATTAATTACCACACACTAGGTACGGTAGAATTCTTATTGGACAAAGATAATCGTTTCTATTTTCTGGAAATGAATACCAGAGTGCAGGTAGAGCATCCAATTACCGAGGCAATAACCGGAATCGACTTGATTGAGCAACAGATTAAAACAGCAGTTGGTGAAAAACTGGAACTTCAACAAGGCGATATTCAAAGAAAAGGCTGGGCAATTGAATTGCGTATTAATGCCGAAGATGTGCAAGCCGATTTTTCTCCTAATCCGGGAATTATTGATAGAATGGAATTTCCTGAATGCAGTTTCCTGCGTGTTGATACAGGTTTTGAAAACGGCAAATTAATTCCTCCCAGTTACGATTCTATGATTACTAAATTGATCATTACGGGAGATAACAGACAAGAAGCCATTAAGCATGCTTTAGCGGTAATTGAAAACACGGTAATAAAAGGTGTAAAAACAACAATTCCATTTTTTAAACTGGTGCTTAATCATCCCGATTTTATCAATGGATCATACAACACATCGTTTATATCAGAAAAACTTGATAAACCTTTCTTTCAGGAACAGGATGAAGAAAAAGCTGCAGCCATAATGGCTCTTCAGGCTTATTTAAACGAAAAACAAAAAATCGAAAGTAATTTGACTCACAAGGAGGATTCCGCGTGGGCTACTAAAATGAGAAATAAACTTTTTTAGCCATGATTACACTTAAAAAAAACAAGAACTTTGTGCTTTCCGGAGATCAATCGTACAGCTTAAAAACACAAAACTATCAGGTACTTTCTTCCCGGTCAAAAAACGAAAGATTTACATTAAAAGAAAAAGACAATGAATTTATCATTCAATACAAAGACAAAAATTTCATTGGTGAAATCGTTGAATTAAAACAGAATAAATGTACTGTATTAGTAAACGGAAACACCTATAACTTTACAATTGATACCGAAGCTACTTTTCAAAGAAAAGAGAAACTTCGTAAAAATAATCTCATCAAGCCCAATTGTAATTTACTTGCTCCTATGCCGGGCAAAATTACAGAGGTATTAACATCTGAAGGATGTATAGTTGAAAAAGGAAGTCCTCTGGTGTTGCTCGAAGCAATGAAAATGCAGAATCAGATATTGGCCGCACAAGATGGTACAATATCAAAAATCCTGGTTAAAGACGGCGATAGTGTAATGTCCAATCAGGTTTTAATCGAAATAGACTAGTTTTGGCAATTAGTTAAATCCCCTGCCGTAAAGGTATGTCCTTTGGCAGGGGATTAACCACAAACTAAAAAAACTTATATCAATTAACCAATCTGGCTAATATTACCATTTAAATCCTGGTTGGATTTAATGATCTCTTCTACCTCCAAATGAGTATAGCCTGAATAATTTGCAAAAGATGAATCCAATACTTTTACGGGTGAAAACGACTGTAAAGTGTATTTGTAATCTCCTTTAAGCACTTCGCACATTTTACGAATATCGGCTTCGGAATGACACTCACGAATTAGTGTTGTTCTAAACTCAACATCAATCGGCGAATCTTTGAGAATAGCAATCGACTTTTTCACATTCATCAGTTGAATTTCTGTAAACTGATTTCCAACAATTCCTTTATATGCAGATAATTCAGGCACAGTCTTCAAATCCATTGCCACATAATCAATCAGATTCTGCTGCATCAGAATTCTTAAAAGCTTGGGATTGGTCCCATTCGTATCTAATTTTACAAATAGTCCCAATTCCTTCACTTTACGTATAAATGCGACCAAATCTGACTGAACAGTTGGTTCACCTCCGGTAATAACAAGGGCATCAATAAATCCCTTCGCTTTTTTTAAATAATTCAACACCTCAGTTTCACCAACTGAATCTCCCATAGGGTGATATTTCGAAATCAGCTCCCAATTGTGACAAAACCTACATGCCATATTACAAGCTTGAGTGAAAATCACCGAAGATACCTTTCCAGGATAATCAATTAAGCTGTTCTTTATAAATCCTGATATTTGCATTGAAATAAATTAAGATGGTGAAAAATCAGCTAGCAAACGACCTGTTCTTCTTCCTCAACATGAGCCTTTTTGTCAAATAATTTTCTTTCCTTAAATTCCTGTCTTTTGCCGTCATTCCACTGATGTATGGGACGCAGATAACCAACAATCCTCGAGAACACTTCACATTCCGTCCGTTGACCGGAATTAGCACATTTCGGACACAATTCATGTTCTCCGTAAATGTATCCGTGTTCGTGGCAAATACTAAATGTAGGTGATAAGGTAATATATGGGAGATGATAATTATTGGTTATTTTTTGCAGCAACAACTTTACGGCATCAACAGAAAGCTGTTTTTCTCCAATAAATGTATGAAACACAGTTCCTCCGGTATATTGCGTCTGCAACTTGTCCTGCAATGTTAAAGCTTCGAATAAATCATCGGTATATGCAACCGGAAGCTGCGAAGAGTTGGTATAATAAGGTGCTGCCCCTTTTCGGAAGTTTTCCTGATTGGCAACAATTATATCATCGTAAGTTTTGGTATCAAGCTGAGCCAAACGATAGGTTGTTCCTTCGGCCGGAGTCGCTTCCAAATTATAGATGTTACCTGTTTCCTCTTGAAAACTAACCAGTTTTTGCTTCATAAAATCAAAAATCCGAAGTGCAAAAGCATTTCCCTCTTCCGAAACCAAATCACTTCCAATAAAGTTCAGGCAACACTCATTCATTCCAACAATGCCTATTGTTGAAAAATGATTTTGCCAAAATTTGCCATTCCTGTTTTTCAAATGACGCAAATAAAATTTTGAATAAGGGAACAATCCTTTTTCCGTTAAATTTTCAATCATTTTTCGTTTGATCTCCAGACTATTTTTCGCCAAATTCATCAGATGCTCCAACCGCTTAAAAAATTCGGCTTCGTTACTTGCTTCGTAGCCCAAACGAGGTAAATTTACAGTTACCACTCCAACCGAACCGGTTAACGGATTTGCACCAAACAGACCTCCTCCACGTCGTGCCAGTTCACGTTTATCCAAACGCAGCCTGCAACACATACTTCGCACATCATCAGGCGACAAATCAGAATTTACAAAATTAGAAAAGTACGGAATTCCATATTTAGCAGTAATTCTCCAAATGTTTTCATACGCTGGTTTATCCCATTCAAAATCGGATGTGATATTATAAGTTGGTATTGGGAAAGAAAAAACACTTCCATTGGCATCTCCTTCTTCAATCACCTGTGCAAAAATTTTATTAAAAAGATCCATCTCAACCTGAAAATCCCCGTAAACTTCGTTCATCAATTTGCCGCCAATAATTACCGGCTGATCACTCATAAATTTTGGAACATTTAAATCCATGGTCACATTGGTAAATGGTGTTTGGAAACCTACCCGGGTAGGAACATTCATATTATAAAGAAACTCCTGAAGAGCCTGTTTAATCTGATTTTCATCCAATTGATCGTACCTTATGAAAGGAGCCAATAAGGTATCGAAATTCGAAAATGCCTGGGCTCCGGCGGCTTCTCCCTGCATGGTATAAAAGAAATTGACCACTTGTCCGAGAATGGTACGAAAATGTTTGGCCGGCCGGCTAACCAATTTGCCCGATGCGCCTTTAAAACCTGTTAATAAAAGATCTTCCAGATCCCACCCTACACAATACACACTTAAGAATCCAAGGTCGTGAATGTGAAACGCTCCTTTCTTGTGAGCATCTCCAATTTCCTGCGGGTAAATCTTATTCAGCCAATATTGTGAACTTACAATGGTCGAAATATGTTGATTCAATCCCTGCAGAGAATATGACGAATTCGCGCTTTCTTTTATTCTCCAGTCCTGAAGATTCAAATAATCGTCAACCAAGTTTAAATTGGAAAATAATTCCTTGGTATCGCGAGCCAATTCATGCTGTTTCCGGTATAAAATAAATGCCTTCGCAACTTCAAACAAATCATATCTGAATAATGTTTTCTCTACCAAATCCTGAATTTCTTCCACATTGGGAATTCCCGAAAAATCAATCTCTTTCATGATCTGACTGACACAAAATTCGATTAGTTCAACGCGTTCTTCACCTACTGCCTGAAATGCTTTATTGATTGCATTTTTAATTTTATCAGGCTTGAATTTAACAACCTGACCGTTTCTTTTCCGAATTTGAGATTCGGATACACTACCATTCATTTTCATTTTATTGTTTTTTGATTTTGAAAAAAATGATAGCTTCTGAGGAAAATATAGAATAGGAAGATACATTTAATTGTGTATCCTCATTCTCTGCCTTTCTCCCGAAAGCTACGAATAATCATTACAGGCAGGTCTTCTGGCTTGTCCTCTTTTGGTTTGCCTTCCCATTTTAGTTGAGATAAAACAGTGGCTTCAGAAACCAAAAATATGAGGATTTACAGCTGCGGGGACAGCTCACGAATTAAACGTGATTCCCTATTATTCCTTTCGGAACCTATAAATCAACACAATAGTAAGAAGAAAAAATATGATAATCAATCTGAGTTATTAACAGTTATTGGTCAATAAGCTATGAAAGAGGAAGAAACACGGTTCAATTCTTTTTCAGGAAAGAATATCCTCAATAAAGAAAGCTCAGTAAATTGAATTTATCTACTACTATGCAAGGAAGTATTTGAGAATTCATCTTATAAATGAGATTTAAAGCAAACCAATTTGTATCCTACTTTTTGAATTTACCTTAAAGAAAAACTTCAAATACGAATTTGTCTAAGTACAAACTAAGTGAAAAAATACAAAAGTACAGGTATAATAAAACCAATCATCATTAACCAAATGCCTCTTTTCTTAAATCCATTTTTCCCTTTCACCATAACAGCTCCGGAAATGGCAAAAAAGATTAATACAATTGCGTAAATAATGGCTATTGATGAAAACCTTTTGCCTGAATTGTAGTGAATATCATTCACAAACTTATACACCGGCACCTTTTTATATGTTGTTAGTAAAACCTTACCGTTATTAGGGTAATACTCTCCCAACCCACCTTTAATATAGATATTATAAATTCCATTTGCCGGAATTACCTGTGTTAACTTTGGCAAGTCTTTAAAATGGTTTTGAAAGTATAACTTAAATTCCTTTGGACTTAAATTTGGTTTAGCTTTTTTCTCCAAAACTATTTCCTGATACGAAGGATCTTTCTCATTTTTTTTCAAGATTAATAAGACTCCCGACACAGCATAAATCAAGGTTAATCCTATAAATAAATAGCCAAGATCTCTATGCAGAGACCTTATGCTTTTATTCAACTTTTTACTATTCCACAATTTCATACGAAGTTCCGTTTACGAAATAAACTAAATAAAAATTTCTATTTGCCTTTTTCATCCATTCGCGCATTTGATTAATATTTATCATTTCTGAGGCACAATGTTCTCCCCCTTCTTCGGCATCTTCTTTAGCCTTTACTTTTGCTTCCCAATCGTTAATAAACTTTTCAGATAAACGGTTCTCTTGAAGCGTTCCTTTAACCGCAATTGTAGAACCTGATAATTCCCGGTTAAAACCCTTAATATCTCCCGTAGCTTCAACTCTTAACGACAGTTTACCTGTTTCATCCAGTAATATCACTCTACGACCCGAATGAGCACATACATGTTTTACTATTCCTTCAAAATAAACCTCTTTCCCTACATTCTGCTCTGCTGTTTCCATTATCTGAGCAATGGTTTTAGCGGCATGTTCCTTCCCATTTTCTTTTTTTAGTGCCTGTTTTTTATTGATTTGATTACAAGAAACCAATACACTTAAAGCAACAAATGCTGTAAATATTAACTTTTTCATTTCTAAATTGTTTAACGATTAAATATAATGTTTGCGATAAAACCATAAATACCTGTAATTGCAATCCAAACCACTGAAAACAATTGTATTTTTTGTTTCCGATATCTCGTAATGAAAACAAATACCAATGTCAATAGTAAATTGGTTAGTAATACCCAATAAGATCCAAAATAAACCATAGGTTTGATGTATTTGGTATTGGCATTTGTAAATCCAACTGCGAATGGTAAAATAAATTTACTATAAGCAGATTCTGTAATATCCTGCTTAAATGTTACTTCATCAACCACCTGTTTTGTATCTGCATTAAGAGCTAAAACTGTTTTCCCTTTCGATGATATTACATTGACATTCCAGAACAAAGGATTTGCCATAATCAACAATTGATCTTTATTGATATCGAAAGCTGATGTTGGAATTTCCTGTAGTTTGTAAGCTTCAGTTGTGATAATGTAGAGCCTTTTATTTGTATCAAATACAAAGGCATAAAAGCTTCTGTCGTCTGGTTCCATTGTTGCAATGTATTCCGGAACTACACCTGCAGGTAAAGAAACTTTCCTCAAAAAAGGCATTGCATTCACCATTTTTAAGTGGAAAATCTGATCGTCATTATCGATAATAAAATAGCCTTCATCGTAGGCTTTTCTGGTTGATGGATTACCCGCTGCCATTTTAGCAGGAAATCGGAAACCCCTTTTCTCAAAAATCTTATTAAAACATTGACTTTTTTCTTCATTTACCCGATTGGTTTCGGGATTGATAAACTCAATTTTAGAATTTAAACGAAAAACATCACCAGGCATTTCAATTCTAACTCGTCCCGACATGGACTCAAACAAAGTATAAAGACCAATGTGCGGCTTATTTTTATCAGTAGGATTTACTTTAAAAAAGAATTTCTTAGAATTCACTTCCCTTGGATTAATAAGCTTGCCATGAATACTTTTTGGCATTCTTCCGTCTGCCATTAATTGTCTGGAATAAAACATTGGTAGTATACTGTCGAATTCTGATTCAGAATACACTCTATTGGTATTCATGTTTTTGCGAATCAAACGTTCTTCCTTATCATCAAAATCGATGGTGCAGAAAGCTTTGTCAACAGAACTATAATAAGTAAATATATTTTTTGAAGCTGTATCGGTAACCAGATGATAAGATTTAGGCAACAACCATGCTAATAGCAGGGTGCCTAAAATAACTATTAAATAATTTATTGAATATCTATTTTTCATGCGTTTCTATTTTCTCAGTTGCAGCATACTACTCTCATGAATATTTAATCACTCTCTTGTGTGAATAATTGAATCATTAAATTTCGCATGCTTTTTTTATATCTATTAAAAGCGAACATATTAATCCTGAATTCCAACTTTAAAACGTTGAACCGAGAAGTAGCCAAACGGTAAGACATAAAATGGAATAATAACAACACTTACCACTACAAAACTGTATGCTCCGGGGAAATCGGTCAGATAAAACAATTGAAGGCTTGCAAACATGATTAAAGTATTGAAGATCCTTCGTTTCCAACTTGGCTCCAAACAAATCCATGACATCATTGCATAAGCCGCTAATCCGGCAATATACCATGGCAGTAAAGTATATATCATGCTCGCGGTTATTTCCACAGGAAAATAAATTCCAGAGAATGTCAGAAGTATTAGTAAGTGCATCGCAAAAATTATCATCAGCAATGTCATTCCAAATCCTAACATTGTGAAAACAATTTTACGATTGGACAATGGCAGATGTAAACTTAACTTGATTCGCTTTTGAACCATTTCAGGAACAAACTGTGCTAAAGCCAAACAAAATCCGACCGCAGGAGGAAAGAATTTTAAATCTCGGAATAGAAACTGATCTCTGTTTACAATTACATCCCAAAGATGTTCTAAACCTACCATGCGAAACGACCTGCCTAGTTTTAAAAACAGATATGTCAAAAGAATTACTCCGGCAATAAATGCACCTATGGCAAACCATTTGGTTTTTTTCCATTCTTTAAATAATAATGCTCTTATCATCTCTTAATATTTTCCGGTTAATCCAATAAATGCCTCTTCTAAACTCAAACTTTCTTCCTGTATAGAATTGGTTACCTTAACATTACCGCTTAGTAATTTTTCCAATTCATTTTTCGACAGTAATGAATAAAGTTCTGTTTTCCCTTTAATGCTTACTGAATTATAAATGTGATTGCTATTGTCCAACAACTCAGGCTTTTCGCATGTAAATCTGTATCGTTTAAATGACTCAAGAAGTTCACTAACTGGCTTTTGCATCACAATACGACCATAATCCATAATCAAACAATCATCAATCAATCGTTCCATGTCCTGAATAATATGAGAGGTGACAAAAACGGTTTTATTTTCCGCTTTAGCATATTCACTTAAATAGTCAACAAACAACATGCGGTAACCAGGATCCAAGCCCATCGAAAAATCATCGAGAATTAAAAGCTCTGGATCTTGTGCCAGAATTAACCCCAAGGCTACTTGCGATCTTTGTCCGCACGACATTCGGGATATTTTCTGTTTGGGATCAATTTTCAGCAGTTTCATTAACTCATAGTAAGCATCCTTTCTCCATTTGGGATAAAAGGCAGAATAAAACTTCTCAATCTCCGAAATGTTCATGAAAGAATATTGAACATGCCCTTCAATTAATAAACCAACTTTTTGTTTGGTTTCTGGTGAAAGGTTTGCCGAGCTTTCGCCAAACATTAAGCATTCTCCGCTTCGTGGTTGTAAATAGCCGTTTAAAATGTTGATTGTAGTGGTTTTTCCTGTTCCATTTTTTCCTAATAATCCTAAAATTCGTCCTTTCGGGATTTCAAAATTCAAATTCTCATAAATACAGCGTTTGCCGTAATAGTGAGTTAGGTTTTTGCATTCAACAATAGCTTGTTGCATAAAATATATGTTTAAAGTGTTAATCCAATTGCAAAATTGAAACTGTATTGTGATTTAGAATTTTCTATTATCATGTATTGATAAGCTAGTTTGGTATAAATACCATAAGTATTTTTTGTGTCGAAATCGTATCGAATATTCGAAGCCAAGCTCAGCCAATCACTTTTTAAATACTCATAGTTTGGAACAATCAAACTTTCATTTGCCTTTCCTTTTGCCAAAGATGAAGTTGTTAAATCACTATTAATGCAGTATTGGGCTAATGCCTCGAGTTTTATATTCAAGCTAGATTTACTAAACTGAAAGTTTCTTCCTGTATTTAGCCTAAGCGTTACATGTTCTACTTCTTGTTTGGGATTTTTAGAATTAGCTATCTTATATTCTGACTCATCAGAAGAGTATTTAATTTCCATTTGATACAAAGAACTGTGCTTAATACCCCTTACCAATAAAATACTTGTAAAACCTCCATCTAGATACTTGGCTGAATATTTTTCGATGACACTTAAAAGTTGTCTATTATAATTATAGTTGTAATCAGACCCTGTTTTACTTTGATAAGATGCGAAAGAATTTATTTTGAATATTTTATTAGTGAACTGATACTGCTTTCCTAAAGTGAATTGAAACTCCTTAGCATCTAAATCATTCACAATATCATAGCCTGTCCCAACTATTTTTAATAATTCCAGTTTCGACTTTTTGTATGAGAATGACTGATACCATCCTGTTTGGCCAATAGGAATCAATTGTGTACCCAGTGAATACCCTTTCTTTTCATAAATATTACCAACACCTCCACTATTGGTTACAACCGTTGAGAAATTCTCATCGCTAATACCTAATCCTCTCAGATAAAAAACTTTAATCCCTGTACCAGGTCGCAACGCATCTACTTCATGATCTTGCTGATAATCATGATATCCTGCATACAGACCAATCATATATTTTGAATTGATTTCTCTTGTACCTCCTAATTTTATTTCTAAATCAGAAACGGTAGATTTTGGTCGTGGATCTAATTTTCTGTAATCTTCTGAGGATCTATATTTGGCCTGAAGGGCATAAGTACTTTTCTTTTGAATCAGACTGTATATTCCTTCGAATGAATAATTTTCGCCGTACGTTTTTCCACCAATAGTATCCGCCACGATATATGGAGCCAATTCACTGTAATCGCTTACTGTATTCCATTTAATATTATCCATATTGTTTTTGCTGTAACTTGCTCTTCCAAACACAAAGTTTTTCTCACGTCTTTTAAACGAATAAGCATCAAAATCAATTGAGGATGTTTTGTTTCCAGTTTCAATTCTGTACAAGCCATTTGCTTTCCTCTGTTTCCAAGCCAAAGAAACATCGGTAAAAGATTTATTGTATTGATGACCTAGCATAGCAGGATTATCCCAAATCCCACTTTGTATTTGAATTAATTCCTTTTCAAAATCAACGGCATTCGCATTTCTATCTTGAGCAAATGCTGATGCTGTTAAATTTAAGAGAATGACAATTCCAAGAATGGATTTTAACTTTTGTGTTAGCATGTAAACAATAAAATTAAAGAAGACCCTCAGAGACAAGTCCAACGGATCTTCTTTAAGGTTAATATTGGATTATTCCTCTTCGATTATACCTGGTGTAGGATCAGCAGTAGGAATAAAGTCGAATTCTGAGTTGTTGGTATCCAATAAAACAATACGATTACCTTCTTTGTGACTTACCTTACGCTTCACACATTTTCCGTAACGAGCATCATCCCCGTCACCAGCATGAGTCCAGGTAAGGTCTAATGATGGATCGAGAGCTTTCCATTCGTAATCAGAAACAGTAGAACATTCTACTGCATCGATAATTATATTATTTGGAACTTTCCAAGCATCAAAATCCATAACTTTCACAAAGTCACCCCATACAAAAGTATATTGATAGTGGTAAGCGTTATCAGTATTAAATTTCTCTGGTGTCATATCATCCATCTTAAAGATCACATAAGAAGTAAATCCACGATTGTGAAGTCCCCAAACAGAAGCTGAAGTAGAAACCATTTTTTCCATATTAGGAACTTCCGGTACGTCTACATCAACATCAGCACCATCGAACCATTCAAAATCTGCAATCGATAAATCAAATGAATTCGCATTCTCAGCAGAGTGATCAATGGCTACGTCACATACAATAATAGATTTTCCAGGTTCAACAGGATATTCTTTTCCTGATCCGGGAATTCTATAAACTGAACTAACAGGTGTATATTCTTTTCGTACATCAGGAGTATATTCATTCAATGACTGAGCTGTATTTAGTTCAGATTCCGCAATACATAAACCATCAGCATATAAGATTTTATCCGTATTGTTATAAATTTCAAAGTATTTATCATCATTATACTGTTTTCCTTCTGGTGTTTTTGTTCCACTGAAGAAGATTTCTGAAATCACAAAACTGGTATTCTTTCTGTACTCAAATAAGTCGATAGTAAGATCGAAAGATCCTCCTGTAACTTCAACATTCTCGCTAAAGCCTCTAATCCCCGTGGTAGCATAAATTATTTTATCATCAACATCTCTAGTAAAATAATCCACTTCGGCTTCTACAGTAAAATTGTAAAGACCATCTTCCAGGTTCAATGTTGGAAGCATGAATCCATATAAATCCTTGGAAATTTCTTCTCCGGAATTAACATTAGTAACAGTTACCGTACCATTCTTAAATGTTGGTGCCTTTAGTTTTGCAGGTGGATTCAACACCAAATTCAAATCTGATTGCAATATTGGATCATCATCATCGCTGCAAGAGAACAAGGATACTACCATTAAAAGGCTTAAACCGAATATCAGTTTTTTCATTTTTTATTATTATTTAAAGATTAATATTAAGTTCCATTCCAAAGTATGGAGATACTTTTCGAGTTACTTTAGTGCCATCACTACGCGTATAATCCGGATGATAATCTAAAATTCTATTTACATAAAAGGATAGTTCCATCTGATCACCTATGCTCTTTGATACGGTAAGATTCACATCAATACCAATAGGAGTTTTATACAAGTCAAAGTCATTTGGACTTGGTTTGTGATATAAGAATCGCAATAACGGATCTGTTGTGTGTGATTCATTGTATTCAAACTGATTTCCATCCATATCAAAATAATACTCAGGCATACCATCATGAGGATTATATCTAAATTGATGATACCACATACACTGTATGGCTGTTGAGAACATTAAACCAAATTTTTCAATATGAGTATCCGCTCTAAAATTGGTATTGAACTGTTCATATTCTTTCCCTCTGTCCCAGTTGTAATATCCTATGTATGGATAATCCTTTCCATCGATTACTGTACTTGGGTGTTTGTAAGTTGCATCGCTTAAATCGTATTTAGCTCTCATCCAAGCACCATTAATTGAGACCCTTGAGTGTATGGCATCAATTTGTCCCAAATCAATTTGATACTCAACACCTACTTTCTCTTCTCGTGCGCCGTTTGCTCTTTTACTATAGTAGATAAATTCTTTTCTTGATTCATAATCGAATTGTTCTACTGTTGGTGGTCCACTTAATTCATCGGGATGAGGTCCTGATGATACATCGTATAATTTAAAACCCATTGTTTCGTAATATCCCAATCGCTTAAATCCATTCTTAAGCAATTCGTGATATGCTGTTACATAAGCTCTGGCCTTTCCCAATTTTAAATTAAATCCAAATTCAAACTTTTCATTTCTATTGGGTTTCAACTGATAATTGATTGGATCAATCATTTTGGTTTTATACTGTACTTGTCTTAAATCTTTATTTTGAGAAAAATAATTTAGCTGAACGATATCGAGATAAAGCATATCTGGATATAGGTGTGTCAGCCCTGGGAATTTGGTATGCATCCCATATCCACCAGTTAACTCAACATATCCACTTCTATTAAATAAATTGAACTTAGGAAAGCGCCATCTCATGTTAGCTCTGGGATCGAAATAGAGTTTCCCTGAGAGAGCATAATCCGATGCCATATTCAAGGCCTGTGTTGCTCTTACACCCCCTTGTAGATTTAACCTGTGATTCGCAATAGGAATACTTAACTTATCTTCCATATAGAATGACAGTCGTTGAATAGAAGGAATATCTTTTGAAACCCTTGATCTGCCATTTCCTGGATACAATGGACGGTTTACGTCATACACCTCTCCATCTCCAAAGTTTTTGTTGTATCTCCATTCTGCTCCGATTAGAATGTTTTGCTTTACATTGAAAATATCCAATTGGAAATCCGATGAAACATCTGCAAACAAATAAATAGGTTTGCCATCAACCACAAGGTGAGACAAATAGGATGAGGGCAAATACTCACTGTAAAATTCTCCTTCCTCTCTATTGGTCATGATGGGTGTATTATTTCCCAGTACCGACTTATCTATGACCTTTTGATTGTGTGTGTAACTACCATTGACTCTAGCCTCAATTCCTTTAAAGATTGAAGATTTATAAGACTGCCATGAAAGAGTGGTACCTGCACTCACTTTATTGTATTTACTCTTATACTTATCAGTTTCTGGTAGGTCTATCTCCGGGTCTTTCTTAGTTTCATCAAACGATCCAGTATAATCAATATTTGCATTAAAAGTAAATAAGCCATTTTCGGATTCTGATCTGCTTCCATAACGCACTGATCCAGTTATTCTACTGTAATTTACCTTCGGATTTCTGGGATCGGATTTATAATCCAAATAATCAATATCGGCATTCAAGCTTTTACTTCCTCCCAAATTCACACCTTTTCCTATCGAGAACAATTTAGAACCTGGATCTGCTTTAATTCTTGCAGTCAAGGGCTTTGCTTTATAAGCCCGTGTGATATTGACCAAACCACTGGTGAGATCCCCATATTTTACAGAAGGAATTCCTCGAACAATTTCTACAGATTCAATATTATCTGTAGAGATCAATCTCATATCAATACCTTTACCAGTCGTATTTCGTCGCCTTATGTAACGATCTGAACTATAAGATCCGGTTACATTTTGCAATTCTGCATCATTGGAAATTGCCTGTCCGTCAATCACAAATGATGTTCCAAAGGATGAATTATAATCATATGAATCATTACTAAAGCTAGAGGCACTACCAGGCTCTCTCAATGAAATCAATTTCATCGTGGTCATCGAATTCTTTTGGCTTACGCCTCCGGGAAGCAATTCCAAAATATCTGCAAAGCTGGAAGGCTGTAGATGTTTTAAGGCCTCTTTCTTAATGGTGGAAGATGTTCCGTTCTCTCTCGATTCTTCCGCAATTACAATTACCTCTGATAAATCCTGCGATTCTACACTCATTTGCAATGTGAATGGCTTTCTTTGTGCTGTAAGTGAAATGGTATCTTGTATTTTTTGGTACCCCAAGCACGAAACCATAATGGTATATTCTCCATTAGGTACATTGTCAATGCTAAACTCTCCATTTAAATTGGTGGTTGACCATTTTAATGATTCTTTCAGCACAACCGTTGCAAAAGCAATGGGTTTGCCCGATTCTTTTGCCACAAGCCTGCCCTTTACAGCTGGGTGTGTTTGAGAAATAGCTTGTGAAGGTATAAATGTTATGCCAAGCACAAACAATACAATAAGAGAACTTAATTTCATGTCAATCCAACATTTTTTGCCATTAGTTAGCCCTTTATTCATGGGCTTTCATCTTCTTATTAAGATTTACTCTTAATAAGTGGGACAAAGGTATATTGGATTACAAGTCTGCACAATCCTCATAAATAATGATATTACCTGAGGTTACTCATTGTTTATGATGATTTAATAAAAATCCCAGCGAGAGCTTAATCCAACAGGGACTTTCATATACAACTATAAAGAAAATAGCATTAATTATTTATTCGGTTCAGCATACACCTCATAATAAGTGTAATCATATCTTTCCACATGACATTTAAGCAACGCTATTCGGGAATTAGAGGTAATCCACATGTTTGTTGGACTCGCATCATCTTTTTTATAATGAAACAATTCATTGTATTTCTCCATTAAAAGTTCTTCGTCTTCAAGTGTGTAATCCGGATCAGAATACAATTCTTTCATAAAATCCAAAAAGATATGCTCATGGATTTCATCTTCATCTCCTATCCCAAAGGTAACAGATGGCACATCATCATGTTTATCTTGATAGGTAGTAAATCGAAGCATATTTGGGAACATGGTAAAGTAACCTGTTCCATGTCCGATTGAACCTTTAATTTCTGACCAATAATAGCTCAAAAATTCTCTGTAGTTTGTGACTTCTATGGCAGTAGTATCGCTATAAAATTTATCTTCATCTTTATAGCCTATTAAAAATGTATCAAACTTACCTGGCACGAAGAAATTATAAGACCATGAGTATACGGTATGCCCCCATTCAAAAACTTTAGTTTTCCCCTTTGTATCAACATGCCATTCAATAGAGTCATAAGTATCATAAAGTTCATTGTAAGAATGTCCCGCATTGGGATTCATTTCAAACTCCATTCGCTCAAAAATATTCTTACGCGTTTGTTTAACTTTCAAAGCAAAATTTAATTGAGTGGATTCTTTTTTATCAACATTTGGTAAAACATTGTCATGATCATCATCACAAGATACAATCTACCAAAAGTTTAACCACATCCACAAGTCTTTGTTTTCATTGTCAAATTAAATATGTCTCTGCACTTGCGATATATTTAAAGTTTCATGTCTTTTAATTGGGTGTTTATCATGAATGTGAATATATGAAAAACGCCCTGAGGGCGTAATTATATTTTATTCATTAACACGTTTCACTGTCATCGAAAATTTTGTTTTCTTTTTAAAACCCATTATTTCAACTTTATCCCTAGAAATACTAACGATTTCCCAAACTGAACTTATCTTATCAGGTGAATCCCTGTGATTCCTTATCGAGCCGTTAGAACCCTTCACCGTACGAGAGGAAATAATAATATACTTACCATCAACTCTCTTACCAATATTATCACAATTGAAAACTGTTGGTACAAAATCACTTAAATAGTAAACTGATTTAATAGCATCAATATCATTAATATACGTAAATACACTATCAGATATGAATTTATGACCGTAAGTAATTTCTACACTGTCAACTTGCCATCGATGACCATTCTCAAGTAATTCCTTCACGGATTGGCCAAAACTATTTAAACCAACCAATACTAAAATCAATAAAATAAAATGCTTTCTCATAATAATCAATTATTTACATCCACTAATTACAAAATTATAGTTGTTATTAAAATAACCAGGATGAGCTTCCATCCATTTACCAACTTCAGGATCCATATAAATTAAATAACCATTGTACTTATAACCAACAATAACAACATTGTGAAATACATTGGACTGACTGGTTGCCATATCTGTCATAACAACATATCCCTGATCAATTGTGTTAGTAAAACTACCAAAGTTATGCGTATAAAAATAATGATTCACTAAATCATCCATGTACTGTAACTCAACACCTTGAGTTATATCAACATTACCAGATAATTGCATATAGTAAAAAGCTGCTGCATCTTGAGTTACTCCTCCATCACATAAATTATCACCTAAATAACCCATAATAGAAACAACACACAAACCCTGTATTTGAGTAGTCATAATCTTAGACATGTTAGTGTCCGCTAAACTGTCATTAGGTACAGGAGTATACAATTTAGGATTACCTATAGGATCTCCCCCTCCAAGAGGTGTGCCACCAGAGTTAATGTCATAAATAGCCCCTACAGGACAATATGGTACGCACTCACCACAATTATCACATTTCATTTTTTAGGTTCAGTAGGCTTACTTGGATTCCCCTTTTCTCTTACTACAAATTTTACTGACATAATAATTAAAATTTTAAATGATTGGAACAGATTCTCTTTTATTTAGACAAATAAAACTAAGTATGAATAAAACATAAGTAAATCATTAAAAATGATGATATTTAATAGAGATCCTTTTTACCTGTAAAAAATGTTGTTAAATTAACAAAGGTTTGAAATCAGTATTATTTCGCATTTTAGTTTATGTGAAAATGCCGGAACTGATGATTTCTTTCATGCTAATCATTATTAATGATAACAAATCAATCAGTACTCTAGTTCATAAAAAAAATACTCACTAAAGAATAATCGGATTATCTAAAGTGAGTATTGAATTAGCAGCAAAAGAAAATCTTTTAACCTACTTGTCTGGAGTTTGTAATTGGTGTGACAATCCCTTTTCGTTTCATGTATCTTTCATATTGCAGAGTTCTGTCGTAGCCAAGCATAATACCAAGAATAAAATCCTCCTCATCAGAAAAATGAGATAAAGATTTTTCACCAAATGACAAAATAATCTGAATACACTCCTCTTTACCAAAAAAAACATTAATCTTATTTTCGTTAACCGTATGCAAAAAATAATTAATCCCCTTTCGAATTAACAACTCTTCTGTTTTATCTTTTTCTTTACTATTCATCGTGTGTAAAACGAGGCTTCTTAATCCTTTTTTATACTCGTATACATGATGAAGCAGTATCTGCATGTCAGCAGTTTTATAATCCAAGCAAGTAATTTTCATTTTCTTCAATTGAATTGAGAGCCAATTTGTTCAACCCAGGATTTTATTCTTTTACTTGTTAATTCGCTTTGATTATCCTCATCTATAATTAATCCAACAAATTGACCTTCTTTTTCTGCTTTTGAAGCATCATATTCGTATCCTTCAATTGATGTTTTACCAATTAATTCAGAATTTTTATCTTCCAGAAGTTCATAAATTTCCCCCAATCCATCAACAAATGAATCGGAGTAAGAACACTGATCACCCAGTCCAAACAGAGCAATTTTTTTTCCTGCTAAATTCGAATTCAACAACTCAGCTAAAAAGCATTCAAAATCATCCTGTAAATCGCCGGTTCCCCAGGTTGACGTGCCAAAAATAAGATTATTAAATTGCTCAACATCACTAGACTTGGCTTCTGAAACATCAAAAATCACCGCTTTATCTTCTCCTAATTCTTTCTGAATTAATTTTGCTGCTGATTCTGTATTACCGGTTGATGAACCGTAAAAAATTCCAACATTCTGCATCTTTTATTTTTATTTATTATTAATATATATTCCCGGAAAACCTCTTGCAATAGCTATTAATTATGATTTTAACGAAACCCCGAAAACATTATACAAGGCTAATTATCTAACACTTACAATATCGCCATCAACATTTCTTGCTAATAAGTTCTAATCACCTTACTTCCTCAGCTTTAATAATATGATTCATTAAGGCATAGACTGTTAATCCTGAAATAGTTTTTATTCCTAATTTTTGGGTAATATTTTTCCGATGAGTAATCACCGTGTTGATGGAAATAAACAATTGATCAGCAATTTCTTTATTTGAATAACCTAAAGCTACCGCCTTTAAAACATCAATCTCCCGATCACTTAAAGTACCAGAATCATGATTTCCAAAAGTGGAGTCCGACTCTTGAAAGAAGAGTTGTAATTTTTCAACCACCTGTTTTCTGTTATAAGAATGGAGAATAAAATGCTCAAATACGCAATTTGGTATTTTTTGCTGACCAATTATTATTGCCTTACAAAAACTACAAGAACCTTTAATACCTTTTAAACAATCTTGCTTTTGTTTGGGTAAAAGATCTTCACTAAGAATTAAATAATTTAAATCCGGAACATCATTCACAAGTCGTTCCAACTCCACAAAACTATCTGCTTCGTATAAATCCGATTCTATTCCAATCACATTTAAAAGTGTTTTAACTCCTAGTCGAACCAAGTATTGGTCAGAAGCAATTACTGTTTGTATTTTTTTATCCTCAAACTCCATAATACTCAAGTACTTTACGTTCTAACATTTTAACTTTAGGAATTAATACTTTCTCTTCCATTCTTGTGTGATCCTCAATATCACATTCCAGTTGAAATAATTCTGTAAGTAAATGTTCACAATCGTCTTCACAATGTAAAGGGGGCAAAAACCTTATGATTAGATTTTTCATATCAGCCAGTTTCACTTCAAGACTTTCGTGGTTACGTTCATATATCTCTATTGGTTCACGTTTTATTTTTTCTATTAATTGCGGTGAACAATTATTTGATTTTAAGGCTTTTTCTAAAGCGAGTACATAAGGAAATACATTTTTTTCTTCTTCACTAAAATGATGTTCGATATCAATTTTATACTCATTAAAAAACTGTTTTAACAAAGCAACATTTCTACTATTCTCAAATTGAGCTGTCTGATCCATCCGATCAATAAATAGCTCTATATGCGGTACTTTTGAATTTAAATAGTAAGAATGAGTATTGGTTAAATAGGAAACCATAACATCGGCTTTAAAATCGCACAAATGATTTTCCGGGAAATAATCAATACTGTGATAAGAATTTAATATTTCTAAAAAGAATGGAAGATCTACATTCCGATCTGTACAAATCTCTTCAATGCTCTTATTACCGAATCCTAATTTTATTCCAAATCGAGATATAATGGGTAGCAACTGATAATCTCTTAAGATCACCTCTGCCATTTTACTGTTTTTTGTAAAAGCAACCATCTACTTCTTTTTTATACGTTTTTATTGAGTTTTGTGAATAGCATAATCACGATCTAAATTATTATACATTCTTCTTGACAAAAATAGCTCATCCAAATGTTATGTGAAATCCCCATTTATAATGATTTTTTTACAGATAAAATCAAAAGAAAATACCTGACAAAATAAACTCTATCCTTTCGACATGTATTAGAAGTAGTGTCTTTTCTATAAAAAGAAGAGATAAAAAAAATCCCCCTATTTCAAGGAGGATTAACAATTCAACTCATTTTATCTTTTACTAACAAAAACCTTTCAATGCTTTTTGCACTATTTTCAGATCGTTTTCTTCGTTGCGGATAATTTTATTTTTATCGTCGTACTCAAAATCAGAATAAGAAATTACGACCAAAGAGATATCATTCTCTGGAAGAACTTTAGCTCTTCGTTCATCGTATATTCTTCGTTGCTCTTCTCGCGACACAGTCTTTGTTTTTTCTTCTTCTTCCTCGTCCTCGTCGTTGTTTTTGTCAAAGCCGGCAACAGGTCTAAAATTCTGTATTTCTTTGTATTCAATCACCAATTGCAATTCTTCATAATAAGCATCTACAGGCAACATGGTTTGTTTTTTCCCATTTTTATGCAGATCTCCCAAAAGGAAATCAAATCGTTTTTGACGATCCGATGTTAACGATAAAACTTTATCGCATAAAGCAATAACATAGGTTTCATCACTGTTTAAACGAATGGCTATCGGATCATTTTCCGGCTTCTTTTTTTCCTGTTTGTAGGGTGCATCCGGAGCAGGTGCATTGGCCGGAACAAAATACCAATAAGTATGTTCTCCATGTCTTTCGGCATGAACAAAAGGTATTAAAGCTAACTGATCTTCGGCATCTAGTTCCCTAAGGATTAAGCGAATTGGCAATCCTTTTTTCACATCTTTTGCAAAAATTCCGGCTTTAATAAAGGCTGGCATCAAATCTTTTACCGGTACTATTGTAAGTGAAGCATTCGAGTTAAAATATTCTTCAACTACTTTGTTTATCTTTTCTATTTTGGAAAGATCTTTCATCTGTTTATAATTTTAAGTTTTTGTCAGATGGTCCCGAAAGCTTTCGGGATTACCATGCTGGAATAATCATTTCCCTGTGTATAGAAAGCTTTATACATGGACGTTTTATATGTCTAAATTTGTTTTTTATTGCCACATAGCCTGTCCCGAACTTGTTTCGGGAGAACTCACCAACTTAGTCATCCTCGTGTGTGAGAAAAGTCTTCTCATGGCTCGTTTCATCTGTTTATAATTTGTTTTTTTAGTTCCATATGGTCACAAAAGCTTTCGGGATTACCATGCTGGAATAATCTATTGCCAGTAAGAGACACTTTTCTTCTTTCGTTTCTTAATGGCGTACAAAGATAGATTTAAATTCCCTGATAAAGACTATTCCCTTTTCGGTTGCCTTGATTGTTTTGTATGTATTTCTATTCAATGGTAAGAATCAAGATCACGAAAGTGGCTTTGTAATGCAAAACAAGATTAGAATTATCTATTTTTGTACTCACCAAATTTTCAAAAAAAGATGACGAAACGCAATTTCCGGCATAAAAACGACGAAGAAATTACAGCCTATCTTGCTGACAATAAACTGGAAGCCCAAAAAAGCGATTCCGGCATATATTACCACATATCCAAAGAAGGAGAAGGCGAGCATCCCACCTGCACTTCAAACATTACGATCAGCTACATTGGCTATTTTACCGATGGCAATACCTTCGATCAAAATGAAAGACTGGAAATTAATATGGCAGATGTTATTGCAGGCTGGACAGAAGGAATCCAATATTTTAAAGAAGGAGGTGAAGGAATCTTATTCATCCCTTCGCATTTAGCATACGGAAATACCGATTTTGGATTCATCCCTGCCGGAACGGTTCTTATCTTCGATATTCAATTGATTGGAGTTGACGCAGTCTAAAAAAAATCGAAATATTCTTCAACAAAAAACCTGACAGATTTTTGAAAATCTGTCAGGTCTAATTATATCATTTGCAATCGAATTATTCTAAAATCTGAGTAAAGAAAAACTTAGATGCGTTTCAGCATGCCTTCTATTTCTCTGATTTGTGCCGTCAACATTTTTTGTTTGTCCAGTTTTTTGGCATCCTGTAAATAATATGTTGCCAGTTTCTTGTTTCGTTTCGAGAGAGCTATTCCTGACAAATTTAATTTAGCAACTGCCTGATCAGTTTTCAAACGAAGACCAGTTTCCAAGGCTTTCTTAAAATGTTTTTCAGCCTGTGCATTTTTTTGCTTTTGTGCTTCAACCAAACCGGAAAGATAATAGTAATATGCTTCCTGACTTTCAATCATCCTTTCGGGATGCTTTACCTTTGCTAATACCTTACCTGCAGACTCAAACTTATTTTTTCGAACAAAATAAAATGCAAGAAGGTTCATTTCATTTTTAAAATAGCTTAATACAAACAATCCGGAAAGTAAAAGAATCCATATTCCCGAAGACACTAAACTATTAATAAAAAGAGCGATAGATCCTAAAAATAAGATTCCAGCAATTATAAGACGTAGATATTTTCTAATCATGATTATTATTTTTTAGTTCAAGGCTACAAAACAAAGCATTTTTTGATAAAAAACCAGCATTATCGAACTTAGTTTTTCCTATTTAATAAAGTATATTTTTTTATTCTGCTTTATGAAGAAGAATAAACTCGCTGTATAAGATTCAACTCAACTTACAAGCTAATAATTTATTCAAAAAAAAATCCAGACCTGTTTTCAACCAGTCTGGATTCTTTTATATTTTGTATGATAAACCATATAGCTTATCGTTTATTATTTTATTCTCCTATTGCTTTACGAAATGAATTTGCTCTTTCAACAAAATCTTCAAATTCTCCGTATTCAATAAAGCGGCTTACATAACCTTCGCACTTTTTACAAACCCCTTTGATTAAAATATCATTCATATCATTAAGAATATTTTCCCTCACCTCAACTCCTTCAACGCATACAGCCTTACAATGAACACAGTAAGTACCTTCCTGCACAATATAGCGATAGGCTTCTTTCTCTTCTTCGTCCAATAATATATTTAACTGAAACTGATTTAAATGTATTTCTTTTAATAAATTCATAGTGTGTTTGCCTATTAATAACTTAACCAAAGTGAAAACAAAAAAACTAAACTAGTTACGAATTTTCCTTCAATAATTTTCTGCCGGATTCAATATGCCTATCCCAAAAATAGTAAAATTCAGCAATATGCTTTCTACTGCTCCTAAGCATCTTCATTATCCATAAACTTAGTAATGAAAACAAGGTAGAAAGCCATAGCAGCAAATTAAATAAACCCGGACTTTTGGTAACAATTTCCTGAATGCTTTCCATCCCTAAATCCTTTCCTATCACCTGACCAATATTTATAAAATTCCCGCTTAGCAATACTAGTATACAACATATAGCAATCAGTACGAATAAAGCTCGTAATACATTAAGAAAATTCTTCATCCTTTCTGTAGAATGACCTTTCGTGTAGATCACTACAAATTTACCCGCGGATGATTTCAACCAGCTTTCAAAATCATTTTTAATCATCATACTTCTGTAATTTCTTATTGTTTTTTAGCTTAATTAACTCCCAATTACAGGAGGTATTTTCAAAACGACTACGAAAGTATAAAAATAATCATTAAAAAAAAAGTTATGTTGACTAATTATCATACTGTTATTTGCCAGGTAATTTCTCATCATAAACAAACAATTAAGACTTAAAACTCTTTTTCTATTCATATTCCTTACTATCTTTGTTTAAAATTTATATTTAGATGAGTTTATACCGATTATTGATACGCCCCTTTTTAATTCAGTTCAATCCTGAAACAATTCACAGATTTACATTTACCTGTTTTAAGGCTTTCCAGAAATCGAAAATTATCCGTTCTATTGTTTCTGCGCAGTTTAGAGTTGAAAGCTCATCCCTTGAAAGGGAGCTTTTTGGCTTAAAATTTCCAAACCCCGTTGGTTTGGCCGCAGGATTGGATAAAAATGCAGAAGCTTTCGATTTTTTAGGAAGTATGGGCTTTGGATTTGTTGAAATTGGAACACTTACTCCAAAAGCACAGCCAGGAAATCCAAGACCTCGTTTGTTTCGTTTTGTTAATGATAAAGCATTGGTAAACCGTATGGGATTTAACAATGAAGGTGTTGAAGAGGCTGTTGAACGCTTGCGGAAAAAAAGAACCAATATAATAATTGGTGGAAATATTGGCAAAAATAAAAATACACCTAACGAGGAAGCTACTGATGATTACTTAAAGTGTTTTGATGCCTTATATCCTTATGTAGATTACTTTGTAGTAAACGTAAGTTCTCCCAACACTCCTAATCTGAGAGAACTGCAGGGAAAAGAACCTTTAAAGAGGCTTTTGAATGAAATTATGGAGGTAAACAGAAACAAAGAAAAAACGAAGCCTGTCCTTTTAAAAATTGCACCGGATATTAACAACTCACAATTGGATGATATCATCGAAATTGTTCAGGAAACTAAAATTGATGGCATTGTTGCGACAAACACAACCATTTCACGGGAAGGATTGTCGTATCCGGAAAGCAGAATAAAACAAGTTGGTGCCGGCGGATTAAGCGGACAACCACTTCGTGAAAGATCTACGCAAGTGATTCGATACATACATGAAAAATCCGGCGGGAAAATTCCTGTTATTGGTGTTGGAGGTATCCTAACAAAAGAGGATGCTTTGGAAAAATTAGAAGCTGGAGCTTCGCTTGTGCAAATTTACACCGGCTTTATTTACGAAGGACCTGCTTTGGTGAAAGCAATTAATAAGGAGTTGGTAAGAAACAAAGTCTAGAAAGGTCGGGAAAAGTCAAACAGTCGAATGGTCTAAAAGTCATAAAACAACAATAATCGAATGTTTTGCCGTGTGGCCTTGGCCCAGGGTTAAAATAAACCTCATCCTTTTTAATTACTAATTAATAACTCATAATTACTTTGTCACATCGTCTAAACTCAAATTTGGCATCCGTTCCATTTTGCTCACTTCAATGCTTAAAAATCCATATTCCACAGTTACTTTTCCTTCTATGCAATAGCAACCGGGCCCGCGAAATGGATACTCTTTGGCAACAGGTGGAAAATGAACAGTATCGATCCAATGTCCATCCAAATCGATCCAGGTTCCAAAAAACATGATTTTTCCATTGCTGGCCTTGGTTGGTTTTCGAGTAATCAAAAAGCCAACAATGCGAACATACCGATTAATAAGCTGAGGTAAATGACATGCTTTTAAATCGGAAGGAAGCTCATCTTTCAGCAATTCGAAAGGCGACTGTATGGATAAACCCAGCAATTCAATTTCATCAAAGGCATCTTCCAATTGATGTTTCCATAGATCCGGAAGCTTGAACTCTTTCACCTCAGTCTGGAACAAGGTTTTTTCGGACTTGATCTTTTTACTATGCCCCAATAGAAAATGAGCATCCCAAAGCAATTCTTTTTTGCCTTTTCCGGTAAAACGGAAGGCTCCCACCCGTATCAAAACAATTAATTGCTCCAAACTAACAGGAAATCGATTCACAAAATCGCGCAAGCTTGTAAATATGCCATTCTCATTCCGCTCATTAATCAGATTTTTTCCGATTGTTCTTTCCAAATCATGCAAAAGATAGAAACCCAACCATATTGTTCTTCCCTGAATTCGATTCTCCCAAGAACTTCGATTTACACAAGGTGCTTCAACCGTGGCTCCATGCATTACCGCTTCATGCAAGTAGAGTTGTGCAGAATAAAAACCACCGCCATTGTTCAGCGTTGCCACCATATATTCTAATGGATAATATGCTTTTAAATACAGCGCCTGAAAACTCTCCACCGCATAACTGGCCGAATGTCCTTTTGCAAAGGCGTAATTGGCAAAGCTTTCAATCTGCCGCCAAATATCCTGAACAATTGCATCTGCATAGCCTTTTTGCCTGCAATTGGAAAAAAACTTATCCCGAACTTTCGCAAATTCATTTCTTTGCTTAAACTTCCAGGACATTCCTCTGCGCAAAACATCTGCTTCGTCGAGCGATAAACCGGCAAAATAATGCGCTACTTTAATCACATCTTCCTGATACACCATCACACCATAAGTTTCCTCCAATATGCGGTATAGGTCGGGAATTTCACGTCTGGCCTCTTCCCTTCTGTTTTCATCCTGAAAGCGGAGAATGTACTCGCGCATCATTCCACTCTTAGCCACTCCCGGTCTGATAATGGAACTTGCAGCAACCAACCGCTTGTAATCTTCGGCCTTTAATTTGGTTAAAAGCATACGCATGGCCGGCGATTCCACATAAAAACAGCCGATAGCTTCACCTCTTTTTAACATGCGCTTTATCCGCACATCTTCCATAAACAATTTGGTATTGTGAATGTCGATATCAATGCCATGATTTTGCTTGATAATGGCAAGAGTGTCTTTAATTTTACCCAATCCCCGCTGACTCAGAATATCGAACTTGTGCAAGCCCAAGTCTTCAGCAATGTACATGTCGAATTGAGTGGACGGGAAACCTTTTGGCAAAAGTTCGGTTGCTGAATAGTTGTTTATTGGTTCATCTGCAATTAAAATCCCACTGGAGTGGATGCTTCCATGACTCGGAAAACCTGCAATATACTGGCTGTAACGAATTACCCATTTTCCATATTCATCAGCCTGATCGGGATTGGGATTTTTTTGCAGGCGGGTAATCTCTTCATCGGGCAAACCAAATACCTTACCAATTTCACGAAAGGCTGATTTATGATTGAAAGTGATAAAAGTACCAAGCAAAGCAACTCTGTCCCAACCATATTTATCAAACAAATAGTGAGTCACATCATCACGATCGGTCCAGGAAAAGTCGATATCAAAATCGGGTGGCGATGTTCGGAAGGGATTAATAAAACGCTCAAAGTAAAGATCTAAGTCAACCGGGTCAACATTAGTGATTCTCAGAAGGTAAGCAACCAGACTATTGGCACCGCTTCCCCGCCCTACATGGTAATATCCTTTACTCATAGCATATTTTACCAGATCCCAATTAATCAGAAAATAGGAACAAAAGCTCAACTCCCGAATTACCTTCAATTCCTTGTTCAGGCGATCCAAAATCTCATCGGTTATCTGATCGTAACGATATTTTAATCCTTCGCAGGCCTCGCGCTTCAACAGTTCAAAATCTTCCTCCTCCGAAGAGGTAAAGTGCTTTTTGTTTTTGTTGCTTCCAAACTCAAACTCCATATTGCAGGAATTCAATAGATTTTCAGTATTTTCAATAATTTTTGGATATTCCCTGTAAATCTCTAAAAGTTCACTTCTACTTCGGTATCGATCCTCAAAATCAGCTTGTTCAGACTTGGGCAGTTTGCTTAACAAAGTATTCTTATCGATGGCCCGCAACAAACGGTGAATGTTGTAATCGCGTTTGTTTCGAAAGCTCGCTGTTTGCAAAACCACCAACTTATGCTGATGGTTTTTCCACTCAGTAAACGGCAAACGAAGTAAATCCTGAGGGCTCACACCTACATATTCATATTCTTTTAAATCACAAAGCTCTGACGTAAAAGGATAAACGACACAGGCATGTTTAAAGCTGGGTGCATTCGGTAAAAACGCTCTCTTTTCGTGCAAATGAAGGGTTAAGAACGCATTCAGTTCACGAAATCCATCTGTATTTTTAGCAATTGCAACATACTGTTGCTGAGTTCCATTCCGAAAATCGATTCCCACCACAGGGCGAATACCAAACGCCGCACATTGCCTTACAAAATCAAGACTTGCTGCGGTATTATTGATATCCGTTAAGGCAATAGTCGTAAATCCTCCTGCAGTAACCTCTTTTAAAAGATCTTCAACAGAAAGTGTTCCGTATTTAAAACTGTAGTAGCTATGGCAATTTAAAAGCATGGTTGTAAAGTCTAAAAAGTCTGGAAGGGTTTAAGAAGTCTGGAAAGGTCGAACAGTCAAACAGTCGAATGATATAAAAGTCTTGAAACAACAATAATATAATGCATTGCCCTGTGGCTTTAGCCCAGGGATAATGAGAATATCTTCTTTCACCCTGTTAATTCTTAATTCATCATTACTAATTCATAATTCTCATTCATCGTCTTTAGTGTGCCGGAATAATTGGTGTCTTACCATTGAAAGGGTTCATCCCTCCAATTGTTGTTGAGCCCATTCCAATGGCGCGCTTCACGGCACTTTGTCCGTAACGGTTGCGCACAAGGTCCATGGCCTGATACAATTTAATCAGCTTCTCCGAATCCTCGAACAAACGAATTTGATACGTTCCGCCCACCAAATAGCTAAAACAAACACCAATCAAACGAATCAATACTCTGCGCTCATACATCTTCTCAAACAAATCAAGTACTACAGCGATGAGTGTATGATCTAAAGATGTGTAGGGAATTCGCTTCTGTTTTGTATACGTCTGAAAATCGGAATATCGGATCTTAACCGTCACACAAGCAGTTAGTTTGTTTCCATTTCGCAGTTGATAACACAGATTTTCGGCCATAGCCACCAACAAACTGCGTAACTTGGTCACATCAGTGGTATCTTTCTCGAAAGTCCGCTCGCTGGATATGGATTTTCTCTCGTTCCAGGCCACTACAGGAGTATTGTCAATTCCTTGTGCCTTTTTCCAGATTACCGTGCCGTTTTTACCCAATACCCGTTCCATCAATTCCATGGGCATTTCCTGTACGGTTCGTATTTTTTCTACCCCCATACTTCGTAACTTGTGATAGGTTTTATCGCCCACCATGGGTATTTTCTTTATGGAAAGAGGCGCCAAAAAAGGCATTTCGTTTCCTTCCGGAATTTCGATGTGATTATTGGGTTTGGCCTCTCCTGTTCCCACCTTCGAAACCGTTTTGCTCGTAGAAAGGCCAAAAGAAATGGGTAAATTTGTCTCTTTTAAAATCTTCTCCCGTAATTCCCTCGACCACAAATAACTGGTCTGCACAAAACGATCCATTCCGGTAATGTCCACGTAAAACTCATCAATCGATGATTTTTCGAAAACAGGTGCACGTTCCTTTACAATTTCAGTCACCATGTCGGAAAACTTACTGTAAGTCCCGCTATCTCCTCTTATCACAACAGCACCCGGACATAATAGCCTGGCCATTTTCATAGGCATGGCAGAATGAATGCCATACACACGCGCTTCGTAGCTACAGGCAGCCACAACACCTCTGTCTGATGTTCCTCCAATCAGTACCGGACGATTATTCAACCTGTTGTCTAAAAGCCGTTCACAGGACACAAAAAAAGTATCCAAATCCATATGCAATATTGTCTTTCTCACTAATTGTCGATATTTTCGTCATTATTCTGACTATAATTTAGTCATTAATTGCTATCTTTGAAAAAAAGAAGCTATGTTTTTTGCAGAAAATATTAAGTTCCTGCGTCAGCGGAGAAAGAAATCTCAACTTAGTTTAGCTGAACAACTGGACATTACAAGAACTACTTTGGCAGGATATGAAAAAAATGTTCAGCCACCGTTTAAGGTATTGATTAAATTCGCTGAATACTTTGGTGTATCAATAGATGCATTGCTGCGCTACAATTTAGCAGAGCTGTCGGAATTTCAGCTTTCGCAGATAGAAGATGGATTCGATATTGATGTTACCGGAAAAAAATTACGCCTGCTCACCATATCCGTAAACAAAGATGGAGAAGAGAACATTGAAATGGTTCCGCTAAAAGCACAGGCAGGCTATACAAACAGCTACGGCGATTTGGAGTTTATCGGCTCACTGCCAAAATTCTTATTGCCCTTTCTTCCTAAAGACAAAACCTACCGAACGTTTCAAATTGCAGGAGATTCGATGCTGCCAATTCCCGAAGGTGCATGGGTAACTGCTTCCTTTATTCAAAACTGGGAGCAAATTAAAGATGGTACTCCCTGTATTATAGTAACACTTGAAGATGGGATTGTTTTTAAAGTAGTTTACAAACAGTTGGAGAAAAACCAAACACTCCTTTTGGTATCCTCGAACCGAAACTACAAGCCTTACGAATTGCCTATTAAGAACGTAATTGAAATCTGGAAATTTGAGACTTTTAACGGGTTTGAAATTGAATAACAAACAGAAGAACAAAAGCTTCAAGTCTAAAAATTCAGATTATAAAAACAATAATTTAACTTTACTACGAATAAAAAATAAAGTAAGACTAAAAACCAACGTTATTTAATAGAAATATCATGATCATCGTAAATGTAAAAATAAGACCTAAGGCCGGCTGTAAGCAGGATTTCATTAATGCATTCAATAATGTGGCTGAGCTGGTGAGACAAGAAGACGGATGTTTGGAGTACGAACTTCACCAAAAGCTGACTTCTGATTCGGAACTTTTTCTATTCGAGCGATGGGAATCTAAACCAGCTCTCGACAAGCATTTAAATGCTGAGCACATGACTAAATACATCGCTGAAGTGAAAGGTTTTCTTGAAGCAAAAAACGAACTGAATATTTACGAAGCTGAGAAACTGAATTAAATAACAAAAAGACGATACCGTACTTAATGATTGATTAAGGCCTTTAAACACAGTTTCGTGAACAGTCTCTTTTTCCTTGTTGATATCAGCACTCGAAAAATTATTTAACAGCTTATTATTGATAAGTTTTCATATTACACAGGACTTACAGAGTACACGAGGGTGGCATTTTCGAAACTCCGAGGCATGTGTGTGTTACAAAAATGGGCATCCACGAAAAAATATGAGTATTGTGCGTCACTAAATCCGGCATTCTTGAAACTCCGAAAGACTTGTGTGGCTCTAAAATGGGCATCCACGAAAAAATATGAGCATTGTGTGTGACTAAAACCGGCATTCTTGAAACTCCGAAAGACTTGTGTGGCTCTAAAATGGGCATCCACGAAAAAACATGAGCATTGTGCATCACTAAAACCGGCATTTTTAAAACTCCGAAGGGTTTGTGTTTTGCTTCAATCAACATTCCTGAAACTCCGAGAACATTGTTTGCCGCTAAAACCGGCATCCACGAAAGTGAGAGGGCTTTGTATTTTGCTAAAATGGGCATCCACGCAAGCAGATGCCCATTTATATAAAGTAAAACAGCCATTTTCAAAACTGATCCTGCAAAGGGAATAATGCTCATTTAAATAATCAGAAGCCAAACAACACGATAAATGTAATATATACATGTCCATCAATGCTTTCAACCATTCGAAGTGTAGTTTAACAGTTTATTATTGAAAGTTTTCATATTACACAGGACTTGCAGATTAGACTCTCCCGTCGAATTGAATTCAAACAAAAAAAACCGCCTCAGTTTCCCGAGACGGTTTGTATTTTTATACATCAAGTAAATCAGTATGATTACTATTTACTTTGTACTAATTTCCAACCTTACCAAATTTTAGCTCTTTGCTCTTCGGTACGGTACAAAGGAGCTTCAGGACCAATATTAAAAGTAGTGTAGAATTCTGGAATATTGAATAATCCACCATTCACACGATATTTTCCTGGTGAGTGAACATCTTCTTTAATCAATTTTCTTAGATAAGTATCTCTTACATTTCCTCTCCACACCTTTGAATAAGAAAGGAAGAAGCGCTGCATGTTATTAAAACCATCCACATCTGCAGGTGTTTTTCCATTCAACGACATTTTGTAGGCTTCCAATGCAATTGTTAATCCTCCATAATCGGCAATGTTTTCACCCAATGTTAATTTACCGTCAACATGAACATCATCAAATGGCTTAAACCCATCAAACTGGTCGACTAATTTCTGTGCTTTTGCATTGAATTTATCTGTGTCTTCTTCTGTCCACCAGTCTCTCATGTTTCCTTCCTTATCGAAACGGCGACCCGAATCATCAAAACCGTGAGTCATTTCGTGACCAATTACCACACCAATTGCTCCGTAGTTTACAGCATCGTCGCCATCCTTATAAAAGAAAGGAGGTTGAAGTATTGCAGCCGGAAATACTACTTCGTTCAACATCGGATGATAGTAGGCATTTACAGTTTGCGGAGTCATGCCCCATTTCTTGGTATCAACAGGCTCGCCTAATTTTTTAATATTTTTCTCGTACTCAAATTCGGAAGCTCTCCACATGTTCTGCACATACGAATCGGTACTTACTTCCAGTTTCGAATAATCTTCCCATTTATCAGGATAACCAATTTTCACACCAAAAGCATCCAATTTTGCCAATGCCTCTTTTTTGGTGTCTTCACTCATCCAATCCAACTTCTCAATTCTTCCACGCAAAACAGTTTTCAGATTGTCAACCAATTTAATCATTCTCTCTTTTGCCTCGGCAGGAAAATATTTCTCAACATACAATTGACCAATAGCTTCGCCCAATACTGCACCTGTTGCTGATGACATACGTCTCCATCGTGGCAGCTGCTCTTTTGTTCCCGAAAGAACTGTTCCAAAAAAGGCAAAGTTTTGCTTCTCAAGCTCAGTATTTAAATAACCGGCCGATTCATCAAGAACTCTCCATTTCAAGTACAATTTAATGTCTTCCAGTTTTTCATCTGCCAACATCTTATTTAACTCTGCTGTGTATTTTGGGTGAGTAACAATTACATACTCTTTAATATCAGCACCAATTTCTTTGAAATAGGCAGCCCAGTCGAAATTTGGATATTCTGCAGCCAATTCTTCAACTGTTTTAGGGTTGTACATGGCTGGATAATTTCTGTTTTCCAGATTAGTATTGAATTTGGTCGCCATGCGGGTCTCAAATTTCATAATTGTTTCCGCATTTGCTTTTGCTGTATCCGCATTTTCACCAATCAATTCAAGCATCTTAGCAACGTGCTTCACAAACTCAACACGAATGTTCGCGCTCGTTTCGTTATCTGCTGTGTAATAATCACGATCCGGTAAGGAAATACCATCTTCAGACAAATACATCCGATTAACAGTTGTGTTTTTCATGTCCTGCTCAACACCGGCACCAAACAAAGTACTTATGCCCATTTTATGCAGATGAACCAATGCATGACGCAAATCAACAGGATTGGAAACAGCCGCAATTCTTTCAAATTCGGGCAGCAATGGTTTGATTCCAACAGAATTAATTTTTTCAACATCCATACCTGTTGCGTAGAAATCCTGAATCTTTTTCAGATTGCTTCCCGCTTCGGCATTTTCTGTTTTTGCTGCTTCTTCCAACAAATCATGTACAGCACCATTGGCACTTTCCCCTAAAATATCGAAAGCACCGTATCGACTTCTATCTTCAGGAATTGGAGTATTTTTCATCCAGGTTCCATTGGCATATTCAAAAAAGTCATCACCTGGATTTACTGCAAGGTTCATGTCTTCTTTTTTAAGTACTCCTGTACCTTTTGGTGCCTTTTCTGCACATCCTACCATAATGGAAAGAGCCAAACCTGCGCTCAGAATTCCACCTGACAATCTTTTAATGTTCATTTTATGCGATTTGTTGTTAATACTTATTTTATTAAGCCCAAAAATAGGAAAAAGCCACAAAATCCTCTTATTTTTTCGATAATCATTATGATTCGCCCGACAAGACTTATTTTGTTATCAGCTTTTAAAGAGATATTTTTGCATCGGATTACAAAATGGAGAATTATATGAACGAGGAGATGGACAAAAAAGCCGGAGTAGTGTTGGGAATGAGCGGAGGAACCGATTCGTCGGTAACAGCCATGATTCTAAAGGAACAAGGTTACCATGTTATTGGTGTTTCTCTTTGGTTTTTTAGTACCGATAATTCCTTTAATCCTGGTGATCCACTGCCCGATTTTATTGTTGATGCTCAAAAGCTGGCACAGCAATTAGGTCTCGAACATCATGTGATTGATGCACGCAGAGAATTTCGTGATACCATTATTCAATTCTTTTTGGATGAATATATGGCAGGCCGAACCCCCAGTCCTTGTATTCAGTGCAATCCCCAGTTAAAATGGAAATTGCTTTTGGAAAAAGCCAATGAATTAAACTGCGAATTTATTGCTACCGGTCATTACATTCAGATTTGCAAAGAACCCAACGGTTACTATATCTGCAAAGGCAAAGATCCGGCAAAAGACCAATCGTATTTCCTATGGAATTTAGGACAGGATATTTTGTCGAGAACTCTTACTCCGCTTGGAAAATATACCAAAACTGAGGTTCGGGAAATAGCCGGGAATTTTGGTTTCGAAGAAGTGGCAAAAAAGAAAGAAAGCATGGGCATCTGTTTTATGGATCGTATGGATTACCGCGATTTTTTACAGGAAATGATTCCTGATTTGGATCAAAAAATAGGCCGTGGAAAAGTAACCGACACAAAAGGCAATCATTTGGGTTGGCACGATGGATATCCATACTACACAATCGGTCAGAAACGAGGGCTGGAACTGAAAGAAAAATCAGGTTTGATGGTAAGCCGGATTGATGCCGGTACCAATACGCTTATTCTGGAAAAGAAAGATGATTTGAATCGAATGAACTTAAAAATTTCCAATTATTATTTTAATGATATTGAGGATAGTAAATTACCGAACATCAGCACCATTGTGCGGGGCTTGGGCCGAAATCCACAAAAATACAGCAGTCTTCAAATTAACAACGATACAGAACTGGAAGTGAAACTGGAAGATCCGGCATGGGCCATTGCACCCGGACAACCCGTAGCATTCTATATTGGCGATAAATTGATAGGTGGTGGTTTTGCCGAATAGTTCCGGTTAAGAAATTGAAGAATTCCGAATGATATTATTCTGCTCATCAATAACCAAATCCGATTCGATACTTTCCTTGAAATGATCGACCAATTTATGATCCAAATCATCAAATTCTCTGCATTCCTTATTCAACACACAGAGCGTTCCGAATAATTCCTCATTCGGATAACAAATTGGCATTCCAAGATAGCAGGACATTCCACTGTTATACGTCATTTTATCTTTCCATAAATCATCTTCAGCAGCATCCTTAATGTGAACTTTAGTTTTGCCGGCTACAACCGAATCGCAGTAAGAACCAATACTTAACTCTCCTCTATCTCCTATCAAGTATGGGTTGTTCTCGTTTTGAGAACTAACTAATACTTCCAGCTCGTGAGGATGCAGTTTCATAATCAGAATTGCTGACACCTTCAACAAATCCTCCAGCAGATCAATTTTTTCCTGCCATTTCAACAAAATATTCAGATCTATATATTGTTTTTCTATTGCATTCATCTCTATCCGTTTAAAAATCATTAGTAAATGATTAGTAAAGTTATGGAAAAAATAAACAGAATGTCAATAGTAAATTTGCTGCATAATTTTCTTATTATAATAAATTCTAAAATATCTTTGTGCAAAACAATCTACAAAAAGATATGGACAATATAGATGGGGATTTAATGAACGAAGAGTTAATCAAATTAATTCGAATGAGAATGCCCTATGGAAAATACAAAGGAAGATATCTGATTGATATTCCTGAGCCTTATTTGGTTTGGTACAGGCAAAAAGGTTTTCCTCCCGGAAAATTAGGAGAAATGCTTGCATCCATGTACGAAATAAAACTAAACGGATTAGAGGGAATGCTGCGTCCGCTTTGCAAAAAATACCAGTGAGTAATGAGTCTAAATTAAATTTTTCAATTCTTAATTTCTAATACCTAATTAATTTAGGTATTTGTTTGCAAGGCCATCGATTTAAACAAACACCAAACATTTTTCCCTTCGGAAAGTTCCATTTTTAAAAGGGAAGCGTGAGTTATCGAAATCAATAATTTAAAGCCAACATCAACAAGACAATAGTTGCGATTCTCTTTTTGAATCACTTTTAGGATCGTTCCTGGCAATTGATTTCGAATTGAAATATTAGGGATTTTCTCCAATGTTAAAGCAATATCCTCAGGACGAAGCGAAACGTTCATTTCATCACCAATCTGACAACAATCCAAAACCATTTCCCTCTCAATGCTTATTTCTTCACTGGCATCTTTGTTCGATAAAATAGTTAATCCGTTTTTCTTATCGTGAGCTTCAACCTTAAATTGGATTACATTCATTAAACCGGCACCCCGCATTACATCAAGCATATTCTCCTGCTCAATCAAATCAAGATAGTTTCCTTGTCCAAGAACGCGTCCGTTTTTGAGCAAGAATAACTCCCGCGTCAAACTTAGTAAATCAGGCAAATCATGACTTACTACAAGCATGGGGATGTTAAATTTTCGATTGATCTTAATCAGGTAAGGAATAATCTGCCGGCGCAGCTTCACATCCAGCGATGAAAAAGGTTCATCCATCAGCAAAAGCTTGGGAGAACTAAGTAAAGCACGCCCTATGGCTACCCGTTGCTTCTCTCCTCCTGATAATTGTTTGGGTCTTTTTTCAAGTAAATTGTTTAGTTCCAGCAAATTAACCAATTCCTCAAATTCTATTACTTGTTTCCCTTTCGGGATGTACTTTGCTGCAAAAAGTAAATTTTTCCGAACATTCATGTGCGGAAACAATCTTCCTTCCTGAAACACATATCCAACTTTACGATTTCGGGCCGGTTCATAAATGTTTTTAAAAGTATCTACCATAGTAGTTTCTTCAATTTTCAGAAAACCTTCATCGGGCTTCTCTAAACCAACCAATAAGTGCATTAAAGTTGTTTTTCCTGCCCCCGACGGCCCAAAAATCCCTGTAATTCCTTGAATAAAATCCACTTCAATATCCAGAGAAAAATCGCCCTTACTACGTTTTAAATGTGCCGACAAAGCGTGCATAAACAATTGATTATTAAATTAGAACTAATTCTCACAACCGGATTCTCAAACTTAGTTTCGCTTGTGTAATTTTTTCACTAAATATTCAGAAAAAGCCATAGCCAAAAAGGAAAAAAGCACTGCAACCAAAAGCAATCTAAATGCCGAACTTTCCATACCAGGCATTTGAATCTGGTTGAACAAAGCCAATGGAATGGTTTGAGTTTCACCGGAAATATTTCCTGCAAATATAATGGTGGCGCCAAATTCGCCCAATGATCTTGCAAATGAGAGCACAAAACCACTGATAATACCTGGCAATGCCAATGGTAAAGTCACTCTAACAAAACTTTGAAAAGTACTGGCTCCCAAAGTTTTCGCGGCTTCTTCAAATCCAGGATCAACCATTTCAATGGAAAGCCGAATGGCACGCACAGCCAATGGAAAAGAAACAATCATTGAAGCAATTACTGCAGCATAATAAGTAAAGGCAATTCTGATTCCGAGGAGTTCGTTCAACCAGTGACCAATCAGTCCTTTTGTTCCTAATAAAAGCAACAGAATAAAACCTGTAGCAACAGGCGGTAAAACCAAGGGTAAATTTATAAATCCTTCAATTAAAGATTTTCCCCGGAAAGTTTTACGAGCCAACCACCAGCCCATCAAAACAGCAATGGGTAAAACCAAAACAGCACACCACAAAGCCACTTTAAAAGAAAGACCGATTGCACTCATTTCTGTTTCCGAAAATACGAACCAATGCTCCATAATTAGTCTATTTTAAAACCATTTTTTTTCCAAATAGATTTGGCTTTATCCTCATTTAAAAAGACAACGAATGCCTTCTGTTTTTTATCTGAATTTATTTTGCCTGCACCGCAATACTGTATTGGATCACAATCTGTCACAGCAAATTCATAAACTGTTCTCACTTTTTTAGATTTCTTTGCATCTGATAAATATACCATCCCCATTTCAACCTCTCCCATCTCAACCATAAAGAGTGCATCTCTAACATCCTTAGCTGGTAATATTCGTTTGGCAAATTTATTTTCCCATGAATTATTTATCATGATTTGCCTGGCATACTTCCCTGCTGGAACATGAGCCGGATCGCCAATGGAGATTCGACCTTTGAATAAATCGGGGAAATTAACTATCGAAACAGAATCCAGATACAAATCTGTATTCTCGATGGGTACAATAGCCACCATTCTATTTTCAACCAGACTTCGAATCGAATTTCGATCCACCAATTGCAACGAATCCAAATAATCCATCCAGTCTTTACTCGCCGAAACATAGTAATCGAACTCAGCACCGCTTTCAATTTGTCTGGCCAATATACCCGATGACGCAAAATTCAGACGAACACTTATTCCTGTCTCCTTCTTAAACTCCTGAGCAATTTCATTCATCACATCAATAACGCTTGCTGCCGCAAAAACACTAATCGAGTTAGTGGATTTATTGTGAGATGAGCACGATAATAAAAAAACAAATAGGAGCAAAAAGAGATACTGTTTCTTCGATTTCAACAATAATTTCATAGGGCATTATTAAATTAGTTGGGGTTTGAAGACATGAAAATAGCAATTTTTCCTAAGACTAAAGCTTTCCATAATTAGAAGAGCATGGAATTAAAATTGAAGATGAACGTGAAATCCGGTTAAACCTAACGCATCAAGATATTGCAAACCTTGCTGTCACAACACGACAAACGCTTACATCTATTTTTAACGAGTTAGTACAAAACGGCATTATCAACTACAATAGAAGAAAAATTCTTATACGAAAGCAAGAGGAATTGCTGTAGGCTTTTTACAGACTAAACATTTAAATATAAACCTAAAGCCCGTTAGCTTTTTTCATTCGTAATTCTTCCAAACGCGAACGTATTGGTTTATATCTGATTATAAAACCCAACCCCAATAAACAAACATAAACAATCCAGTCTTCTTCCAGCAGTATTACATGCAAAACGACCAAACCTGCTGCCACATAAGCCAATTTGTGAAGTTTTTTCCAAGCCTTTTTCAATAACTTCATAGACCTTTTATTGGATGTAATCATTAGAGCAAATACAATAATTCCAGCCAAGAATCCGGCTACAAGTTTTACTTCACTAAAAATGGCTGAAAATCCTTCGTACTTAATAAAAAACGAAAAATGCAAAAGGGCATAAACTCCTGTTGTTATACCAATTGCCTGACGGGTACGCAAATTGCTTGTCCATCCAAAAAGAATACGTACAGGTGTACACATTAAAATGGCTATCAGAAAACGAATACCCCATTTTCCTGTAGTATGAATCGCATATTTAATACCCGGTATTGCATCAACATCCATTTCCGCAGCTAGTTCGGGAGATAATTCGTAATCATCAAAAATGAGAAAATCATAATTGTTATTCTCAAAATTAAAATTTGCCAATTCATACAAGCTCAACAAAGGAACAAACGCAATGATGCAAACTAAAATCCATCCCCTGTTTTTCTTCAGCCAATTCATATAAAACTCAAAATTAATAATTCAGAATCTCTTTCCAAAGGTAGAATAAAGCCAGAAACATCATGTTAGGCTCTTTCAATAAGTAAAGATGGGGAAAAAACAAGAGATGATAAATACCAACATTTAGGTATTAAAAAACAAATGAATTACCCTACACGGCTAATTTGCTTTAGTTTATCCATATCCAGTATTGAAATACAACGGCCATTTACTTTTATGATCTTATCGGATTCAAAACCGCAAATCTGCTTCGACACACTTTCCCGACTGGTTCCAATCATGCAAGCAATTTCTTTACGGCTAAGTGGCAAAATAAAATTCGGAGAATTAAAAATCACACATGAAAAATACAAAAGAGCATCGGCAACTTTGCCAAAAATCTTTTTTTGATGCTGATCGATAAAACGATGATAATTCCTCACACTATCATTACATACAGAAGACAATATTTCATAACCAAACCTTCCATTTTCTTTAATAAATGTTGAAAAAACAGGAAGCTTGATATAACAAACAGTTACATTGTTTAAAGCCATGTAAGAATAGTGAGTTATATTGTCACTAAAGATAGAATGTAAGCCCAAATAAGAATGAGGCTTAATAACCTGCAGAATATATTCCTGATGCCGATCACCTTTTCCATATTCTTTCACAAGACCACTTCGCAGATATACAACATGATCGGCCCAAGCACCTTCCAACAATATTATTTCTCCCCTTTCAAATGAAACTTCATGGCAGTTATCACTCAACAAAGACAAGTCATCACCAGAAAGCATTTGAACTGCACAGGATTTGTCTGTACAAGTTTCACAATTCGAAAAAATAGAGGCATTAGACTTTAGCAACATAATGATGTAATATATCTCACAAATATATGATAAAACATTCACAATAAGTAATTATTACACCCGTAACTTCGTCTATTACTTTACAGTAAGCGAAAAAATTATAAATAAAACAATCCTCCTTCGCTCAATATTGTTTATTGAATATGCAATACTTTTCCTTTGAATTGTCAGCTTTTGAGTTGGGAGCTCAGGATAAATTTTACTGCGGATTCTATTGCAAATTTGCGCTGTATCTTGAGATTTTCTTTTGTTGTGTGTTGCTCTTTTCAAAAGGTTTTTTCACAAAAACAGCTCCAAACATTTAGGATTATGTCGTCTTTACTAATAAAAAAAAGATCGACTGTTCAGTCGATCCTCTATTACTTTTGTGAAATTAGATTATTACAAACCTAAATTCTTATTCTTTATCACTTCATCCTGAAGTTTCCTTGCCAATTTTTGCTCACGCACAAGAGCATTCTTACGATGAGTATCGAATTCCTCACGTACATCTTCTAAAGTTTCTTTGGTTTCTATTGTTACAACATTACTTCTTTTAAACAAAAAGAAACACAAACCAGCAATCGCAAGCGATCCAAAAATTAAAATCCACATAATGGTATTGTAAGTCGATTTTGGCAATTGCATTCCCAACAGACTCATACTATCTTTTGAATTAATAGTTTCTTCCAATTGATTTTTTACTGTTTGCAATTCTTTTTTTAGAGAACCAATTTCTGTATTTTGATTTTCAAGCAAAGATTTTGTATCCGACAAGTTCTTTTTTACAAAATTCAACGAATCTGTAACATTAGACTGAAACTTTTCTAAAGAGCTGATTTTAACAACTTTATAATCCTCATACCGATTGGATTTTGTCATCATATAATCAAACTGCTCTTTAATGGTTCCTTCATCAAGATAAGCTTTTACACGCTTTCTTACGACAGGTTTCACAACAGCTGGAGTAGTAACCTCCTGCTTAGTTGTCTCTTGCTTCTTCACTTCTGTTTTTACTTCGTTAGAAGTTTCTGTTGTCTGCGCAAATATTGCAGATGAAAACAAGATGAAAAGGACGGTTGAAAATAATGTTTTGTACAACTTCATTGGGATTCTTTTTGTTTTAATTCGTTTCTCAATTACAAAGAAAACGATATTCGACTTAGAAAATTGTTAGTAGTGAGTAAAATTTCTTAAACTTATTTAGGCTGAATTTCTACTGGCATTAATATTACCATAAAGTGATCGAATAACCAAGTTTTGCAGTATATTATATTTGTTTTGATCAGTATTTCCAGATAAATCCATCTCACGGATTTTCATCAGCGCAAATTGCTGAATACATATTAAAGGCAATACAATCTCTTCCCTTAAATGAATCGAATCCTTTAACTCCAGTGATAATTCCATAATCTCCTCTTGTCCGGATACTTCCAATAACATATCAATACTCAATTGATATTCCTTATAAATCCAATTCCAAAATTCACCAAATTCTTCATCTTTTTGCATGTATTGTGTTAATGAAAAATATGATTTGCTTATTGACTGCATACTGTTCTCAACCAAAGTTCTAAAAAACAGAGAATTCTGATACAGACTCTTACACCCTTCCATTCGTCCTTCTTCTTTCAATCTCTTTATAGATGCTCCAACACCAAAAAAACCAGGTACATTTTGCTTCATCTGACTCCAGGCTCCTACAAAAGGAATTGCCCGCAAATCTTCAAAATTTAATTCCGCTGATGCATTTCGTTTACTGGGACGACTTCCAATTTTTGCTTCTCCGTAGTATTTCAAAGCACTCATTTTCTCTAAATAAGGCACAAACTTATCCGATGATTTAAATCGCTGATATTCTTCCAGACTGTATTGCGAAAGAGCCTCCATTATTTCTCTGTCTTCTGTGCTGAATTGTTTACTTTGATCCTCGAACAGACGATTTCCCAATCCAGCGGTAATCAGTAATTCCTGATAATATTTAGCCGATGCCTTGGTTCCAAACTTCGAACTAATCGTCTGCCCTTGAATGGTTACCTGTATTTCCTGATTTTCGATATTATTCCCAAGAGAAGAATAGAATTTGTGTGTGTTTCCTCCTCCTCGTGCCGGAGGTCCCCCGCGTCCATCAAAAAAGACAACTACAATTCCCTTTTCGCGCGCCAATCGGGTAATATTTTCTTTTGCTTTGTAAATGCTCCAATTTGCTGAAAAGTAACCCCCATCTTTGGTTCCGTCCGAAAAGCCAAGCATAATGGTTTGCTTCTTTCCTCTCGAAACCAAATGCTGATAGTATACCTTATTTTCAAACAACTCCCTCATTGTTTCATCGGCTTTCGACAAATCATCAATCGTTTCGAATAACGGTACAATATCTAATGGCAAAGAATCTTCCCAGGCACAAAGCTTAGCCATAGCATAAACCCGGGCTACATCAACAGAAGACTGACAATTACTGATAATAAATCGATTACATGCCAACTCCCCATTTCTTTCCTGAATCTCTTTTATGGTGGAAAAAACACTTATTGTATCTCTGCTCACCTTATCTTCAGTTTTAAAATAGCTAACTGATCCTTTTACTTCAAATAAACTTTCAATAGAAACATCGCCAATTTGATTCGTTAAAAAGGTAGAAGATTTACACAAAACATCAAAAGCTTTACCAATAATCCGACTATCCTGCCGGATGTCAATATTAGCAAAATGAGAACCAAACAGTTTCACTTTATTCTGAAACTTTCTCAATAAATCGAGAAAGAAACCATCGTGTTGCTCCACTAATATTTTCTCAATTTTATTTAAACAATCAGTAATCTCAGCAAGAGAGATTCCTGCACTTTTATCACTATCATTCAAAGCAGTAAGAACCCTTTCTTCCAAGTTCACAATTAACTCATACACACCTTTAAAGCTTAAGCGCCTGCGCAAAAGTCTCAAATCTTTGTAATAATTCAAAAACAAAATATACCGAAGTCTTTCTGCAACTTTCAGTGTTGTTTCAGTATTTACATAAGGATTTCCATCACGGTCGCCTCCCGGCCAAAAACCAAATGAGATTACAGAACCAACCTTTTCATTAGAAAAGTCTTCGCTTTTTAACAATTCTGAATACAAATCGGAAGCCGACTGATAAAATATATTCTCAAGATACCAGCTCAAACTTTTTGCTTCATCATATGGTGTAGGACGTTCCTTCTTAAAAAACGGTGTTTTCCCCAACTGGGTAAGCAATAACTTAATTTGAAGCAAATCGCTTTTTTGAATGGCTTTTATCAAATCATTGATAATGGCAAGAACAGTGCTGGGATAAAATTGCGTAGGATGAGCAGTTAACACAACCCGCACAGCAAAATGTTCTAAATCATTTTTTAAATCCTCCCATTTGCCGGTTTGTTTGATCTTCGACTTTAATGCTTTCAAACTGCCGGCACCATCTAAATCATTCATTTTGCCAAAGACTGCATCCTCCACTGCATCCAGCAAAACCACCTGTCTTTCGATGTAATGAATTACCCGAAACATGAAATCAAATTCTTCCTCCTCTGTTTTAAAGGAGGTTTGCTTCTCAAAAAAATCCTCGAATATTTCAACCGGTGATTTTCCTGTCTCCAATCCCTTCGAGCATTCTTCTTTTAAAATGGGAATTAATATTCCCGTTTTATGAATACCATCCAATGGCAATGTCAAAAATATACTGTTGTACAATTTGTACTTTAAATCAACTTCATTTTGAAATTTCTCTGATCTCATATAATTATATTTCTCCCCCGTACATATACATATATTAATTGATCCGATTAAGATAAGAAAACAGATTGAAATTTAACGAGGAGATAAACTATTTTCAGAAATATTTGCTGCTGGACGGGGACTGCTGCATTCACACAACTCAACCTCTTTATCAGCAAGGAAAAAATCTCAAAAACTTCACTCCTTTTTAAAATAATTGCATCAGATAAATTGTATCTTTAAACTTGTTGCACCAACAACTTACTTCCTAATCCGGAACTCTTATACCGCTTATGATTAAACATCTTAAAATAGTTGACTCGGATCCCATGTTATACGATTATCAATATGTGATTCAAAAAAGATTAAATGCAGCTTTCCAAAAGGAAAAGGAACTAACAGAAACTACGCTTTCAGCCTTTGCCAATGGACATCATTATTATGGTCTCCATCAAGATTCTGAAAACTGGATTATTCGGGAATGGGTTCCAAATGCCGATAAAATGTATCTTATTGGTGAATTTTCGAACTGGCAAAAGCAAACAAACTATCAATTCGAAAGAATTGCCAATGGTAATTTTGAGTTGAAACTGCCGTTAGCTTCACTAAAACAAGCTGATTTATATAAATTACTGATTTATTGGCCGGGAGGAAAAGGAGAACGTATTCCTGTTTGGTGCACACGAGTGGTACAAGATCCTGATACACTTATTTATTCAGCTCAAGTGTGGCAAAACGAAAAGCCTTTTGAATGGAAATTTGATACCAATAGAGTCAAATACAAATCGCCTCTTATTTATGAAGCCCATATTGGAATGGCTACAGAAAAAGAAAGCGTTGGCACTTATAAGGAATTTCGTGAACTCGTATTGCCCAGAATTCACCGCGCCGGTTACAATACCATACAATTAATGGCCATTCAGGAACATCCGTACTATGGCTCTTTTGGATATCATGTTTCCAGCTTATTCGCAGCATCTTCCCGCTTCGGAACGCCCGAAGAATTGAAACAACTAATTGATGCAGCACATTCCTTAGGCATTATGGTGATTATGGATATCGTTCACTCGCATGCAGTAAAAAATGAACTGGAAGGCATTGGTAATTTCGATGGTTCGCCACATCAATTTTTTCATGCAGATGAACGAAGAGAACACATAGCATGGGATTCTTTGTGTTACAATTATGGGAAAAATGAAGTTCTTCACCTTCTGTTATCCAATATTAAATACTGGTTGGAAGAATATCATTTCGATGGATATCGTTTTGATGGCGTGACAAGTATGCTTTACTACGATCATGGTTTATCGAGAGATTTTACAAGCTATGAAATGTATTTTGACGGCGGACAAGATGAGGATGCAATTTGCTACCTAAGCTTAGCCAACAAGTTGATTCACGAATACAATCCCAATGCGATTAGTGTTGCAGAAGAAATGAGCGGATATCCCGGCTTAGCATCTTCTTTGGAGGATGGAGGCTTGGGTTTTGATTTTAGATTAGCCATGGGAATTCCCGATTATTGGATCAAGCTGATTAAGGAAACACATGATGAAGACTGGAATGTAGGCAATATCTTTTACGAATTATCCAACAAACGAGCCGAAGAAAAAACCATTAGCTATGCAGAATCTCACGATCAGGCTTTGGTTGGCGACCAAACGCTTATTTTCCGTTTAATTGAAAAATCAATGTATGACAGCATGGACAAATCAAGCGTAAACTTGGTGGTCGACCGTGGAATTGCTCTTCATAAATTGATTCGATTGCTGACACTTTCCTGTTCTGGAAACGGCTACCTAAATTTTATGGGAAATGAATTCGGACATCCCGAATGGATTGATTTCCCCCGTTTAGGTAACAATTGGTCCTACAAACATGCGCGGCGACAATGGAGTTTGGTCGACAATCATCTCTTGCGCTTCGAAGATTTAAATGAGTTTGATAAAGATATGATTGCTCTGCAAAACAGAGAGGAATTCATTAACGAACCCTATATCAATTGTGTTCAATCCGATCAGCAAAATCAAATTTTGGCTATTCTGAGAAAAGATTTACTTTTCGTTTTCAACCTCAATCCAAGCGAATCATTTACCTATTATGGAATTCCTGCAAAATCAGGTAAATATCAGCTTGTGCTTAATTCAGACGAGAAAAAATATGGTGGCTTCGATCGTGTGGATGGCAGCCTGCTTTACTATTCCAAACCTGAAGCTTCAATGTCGAAAAACCACAGGGTATATCTTTATTTACCAAGCAGAACAGCTTTAGTATTCAAGTATATTCCTTCAAAAAGTATCTTTTAAATATGAGCATTCCCAAACCAATTATATATCAATTGCTTCCTCGTTTATTTGGAAATAAAAACACGAAGCCTGTTGTTGATGGTTCCCGAAGCGAAAATGGAACCGGAAAGTTCAATGACATCATCAATACTGCACTCCAGGAAATAAAAAAACTTGGAATTACTCATGTTTGGTATACCGGAATCATCGAGCATGCGATTGTTGAGGCTTATCCTGATGCTGGAATCCCTCATGGAAATCCATTAGTGATTAAAGGAAAAGCAGGATCTCCATATGCAATTAAAGATTACTACGATGTAAATCCAGATCTGGCCGAGGATGTAGATGAAAGAATGCTGGAGTTTCAAAATCTTGTTGCGAGAACCCATCAGAACGATATGAAGGTGATTATCGATTTTGTTCCCAATCATTTGGCCCGGGAATATCATTCGGATGCAAAACCGGAAGGTATTTCTGATTTCGGTGACCAAGATGATGGCAGTAAAGCATTTTCGGCCACTAACAACTTCTACTATCTACCGCACCAACAATTGCATCTGTCTGATGAAATAAGAAATCGGTTTCCGAATACAGATTATCAGGAATATCCTGCAAAGGCAACCGGAAATGATCAATTTACTGCCCATCCGCAACTAAACGATTGGTACGAAACCGTTAAGCTAAATTATGGTGTCGATTATCAGAATGGGCACTCCGCTCATTTTGATCCAATTCCAGATACTTGGTTGAAAATGAAAGACATTTTGCTCTATTGGGCAAAAAAAGAAATTGATGGTTTCCGTTGTGATATGGCAGAAATGGTACCCGTAGAATTTTGGCAGTGGGTAATTGGGGAAATAAAATCAGCATTTCCTGATATCCTTTTTATTGCCGAAGTATACAATCCTTATTTATACGAAACCTATATTAAAAACGGAAAATTCGATTACCTGTACGACAAAGTAGGTTTGTATGACACTCTTAAAGGAGTAATTCGCGGAGAACGTGCAGCCAGAGATATTTCACAATGCTGGCAATCCTTAAACAATCTGGACGAATACATGCTTCGGTTTCTGGAAAATCATGATGAACAAAGAATTGCTTCGCCCTATTTTGCTTCCGATCCTATTAAAGCCCTTCCGGGGATGATGCTGTCGCTTTGTATGCACCGAGGACCTGTGATGATATATTCGGGACAGGAATTTGCTGAAACAGGAATGGAAATATCCGGTTATAGTGGTTCTGACGGGCGATCTACCATATTCGATTACTGGAATTTGCCAGAACACCAAAAATGGATGAATGATGGCAGATTTGATGGTGAATTATTATCTGATCGGCAAAAAAAACTGCAAACAGCCTATCATGACATTCTAAAATATGCACAACTGCCCGCTATCGTCTTTGGTGAATTTTATGATATAATGTGGCAAAACACGGATTCAAACATCTTTAATTCGGATAAAGTTTACGCTTTTTTGCGGCATACCGTAAATCAAAAACTATTAGTGATTTGCAATTTCGATGATCACACACAGCATTTGCAAGTAAAAATACCAACACACGCACTGGAAACAATGAAGATTCAACGTCCGCTAGAATTGTGTTTTGTTAATAAACAATCAAATGCTGAGCATAGGCTTACCTGCGAAGAAGCATCTGAAAAAGGATTGTCTCTAAATGTTTCGGGCTATCAATATTTGCTGTTCGAAATTAGAAACTAAAAAAATCACTGATTTATATACTGTTATTGCAATTAATTGAGTGAATAGATCGTATTATCATCAGTAATTGTACTACGTTTACACAATTTTTAAAAATCAACTGCGAAATAAACATTGCTTAGGAGTTTGACCTTGGTTTTGCGAAACGCGAAAAACAAATAAGGAATGTTAAAAAACGAATTAGAGCTGATCATATCAGGTCAAAAAATATCAGTAAACAGACCAGAACCAATTGTTGCAGATATCGATGTGGTTCCCTACAAAAGACGTATGGATCCTATGGATGCCGTAGATGCACTTATTGAAGGCTATTCGGTTTTAATTGTTGATTACTATAGCAGCGGACTTGCTGTACTCAGCGAATTAAAAAAACATCTGGAGAAAAAATATACGGATCAATCGTTTAAGGGACAACGTGAATTGCGCAAAACTTATCGCGAGCTTTCTCATAAATTACTTCTGCACATAACAAACAACAAACTCACCGTTAGAAAAGCTCCGGAAATTGGCTGGTTAGAAACTCTATATCCCGATTTTACTGAATTTCTGCTGCCATTTTCTCAGGTTCAAGGATTAAACAGTTCGTGGCAGTGGTACAACAAAGGTATTTTCATTCCTGTTATCGACAGAAAAATACATCCGTTTTATGGCACTTACTTCCCAACCCGATTTGAACATTTAAAACTATTCGACAAGTGGTTGGAACGTTACAAGGGAGAAAAAAAATCTGCTATTGATGTTGGAATTGGATCCGGTATTTTAAGTTTTCAACTGTTGAAGCGTGGTTTTCAGAAGGTTTGTGGTACCGATAACAATCCAAATGCGATTATTGGCTTAACACAAAGTCTGAAAAAAAGTAAATTAAACTCGAAAATAGAACTTCTATTCGGAGATTTATTTGCCCAAAACGACAGCAAATCAGATTTAATTGTATTTAATCCGCCCTGGTTGCCGGCATCAAACAAATCGGAAGGAATCGACAATGCAATCTACTATGAAAAGGATTTGTTTCCACGCTTTTTTGCAGAAGCAAAAAAACACACCAGACTTAATGGCCGTGTTGTAATTCTGTTTTCAAATCTGGCACAAATTACCAATCAGAAGGAAAGTCATCCTATCGAAAAGGAATTGGCTGAAGGCGGTCGTTTTGAAAAAGAATTACTTTTGCATAAAAAAGTAAGATCAGCTTCGAAGAACACAAAAAGAAATCAAAATTGGCGCCACGAAGAAATGATTGAACTATGGGTATTAAAATTGCTTTAACCAAACACACAAAAAATATTAAATGCCAATTTATTTCGTAAATTTGAAATAACACTTTATAAGTAATAAAATAGAAACTTAATTTTAATATAAATATCATGGCTAAGTCACAAGACGCTAAGAAAAACGTGAAAAAGGAATCGACAAAAACGGCGAAAGAAAAAAAAGAAGAAAAAAGAGAGAAAAAAGCTAATAAAAAATAATTTCATTTATTCTAAATACAAAAAAAGGCTGTTTCAAAATTGGAACAGCCTTTTTTCATAATATTTTATTCTAAATCCATTTCACATAGTTAAAATCCTGACGATGAGGAAGGTTGCAATTACACGCATACATTCTCAATCCAAAATCGAAGATCCCCGGATCATTCAACACCAAATCCAAACGATAGAAGGCCAGTGAATCCACCTTCCGGTCAAGAATTAACGGTTCTGTACGAATTGGGCCAGGTTTTTGAGCATCTATGGTAGCTCTTAGTACCAATTCAACGCAAATATCTTCATCGATCAAATCCTTTAAATCAAGTGCTGCTTCCACATGATAATTTTCACCTGACAAGTATTTGTGCTTAGGAGTACTTGGTGCATCCACAGAAACCACTTCAATTTTATCCCATGAAGCAAGAATTTTCTTTTTCCAATTGGCAGTATCTTTTGCCATTTCATAGTCTCCCTCCTTCAATTTTAGAACACGTTGATGCATTTTACTGTAAAAACGATCTTTATAATCGTCAATCATACGCTTGGTTGTATATTCCGGTGCAATTTCAGCAATACATTTTTTAACGTACTGAATCCAATCAACCGGAATGTTGTTCTCATCACGCTTATAGTATAGAGGTATTATTTCATTTTCGAACATTGAATAAATTGTCTGCGCATCCAATTCATCCTGAAACGATTGACTTTCATAGGTTCTGTCATCGGTCAGTGCCCATCCTGCTCCTTCACGATAACCTTCCAGCCACCATCCGTCAAGTACACTAAAATTAAGAACTCCATTCATAACAGCCTTTTCACCCGATGTTCCGGAAGCTTCCAGCGGACGGGTTGGCGTGTTCATCCAGATATCAACACCTTTAACCAAGCGCTGTCCCAATTCCATGTCATAATTCTCAAGGAATAAAATTTTCCCTTCAAATTCAGGACGACGAGACACATCAACAATGCGTTTAATTAAATCCTGTCCTGCTTTATCTGCAGGATGTGCTTTTCCTGCAAAAATAAATTGCACCGGTTTTTCAGGATTATTTAAGAGTTCGGCCAATCGGTCTATATCACTAAATAATAAATGCGCACGCTTATAAGTAGCGAATCGGCGGGCAAATCCAATGGTAAGAGCATTCTCATCTATCGAATCCATTATCTCAACTAAAGAACGGGGATCCTCATATCTTTTGATCCAGTTCTTTTGGAAACGATCTTTCGCGAAATCAATCAATTTTTTACGCAATACATTTTTAATGCTCCAAATTTTTTCATCAGCAACATCGTATATTTTTTTCCAATATTCTTTGTTCGACAAATCATTTAAGAATCCTTCATCGAATTCCTGTTCGTGCAAAGTTCTCCATTCTTTTGCAGTCCAGCTAGGATAATGCACTCCATTTGTTACGTACCCAATATGCAATTCCTCAGGAAAATATCCCTGATAAAGATTATTGAACATTTCCTGAGAAATCTTGCCGTGAAGCATACTTACTCCGTTCATGGCAACCGATGTATTGGCTGCCAAGTTACTCATCGAAAACCTCTCGTTATAATCCAAAGGATTTACTCTTCCCAAAGCAAGGAATTGATCCCATCCTAATTTCAGTTTCTCAGGAACATAAGACAGATAATGTCTGATCATATCAGGAGAAAAAGTATCATGTCCGGCTGGTACCGGCGTATGTGTAGTAAAAAGGGAGGAAGCTCTTACAATTTCCAAAGCCACTTCGTATTGATAACCATCAGAAATCAGATTGATCAATCTCTCTACATTTATTAATGCGGCATGTCCCTCGTTGCAATGATACAAGTCAGGTTGAATATCAATAGCATCGAGAGTTTTGATACCTCCCATTCCCAAAAGAATTTCCTGCTTAATCCGGTGATCCCAGTCGCCGCCATATAATTGATGAGTTAAAGAACGATCTCTCTCATCATTCATTTCGGTTTCGGTATCCAAAAGATATAAGGAAATTCTACCCACTTCAACCTTCCATATTTTTGCTGTAACAGTTCTTCCTTCCAAAGAAAGGGAAATGGTTTTTGCAAATCCTGAACTATCTCTCACCCTTACAATTGGCAACTGAGAAAATTTTTGTTCGTCCAGCTCAACCAACTGCTCGCCATTTAAAGATAAACGCTGGGTAAAGTATCCAAACCGATACATAAAACCAACCGCAACCATATCCACATTAGAGTCACTGGCTTCTTTTAAATAATCGCCCGCCAATATTCCCAATCCTCCGGAATAAATCTTCAGGTTATTATTTAAACCGTACTCCATGCTGAAATAAGCAATCTTAGGTTGTCCTTCGGCCGGTTTTACGGCCATATAGTTTTTGAATTCCTGAATTACAGCATTATAACTCTGCATAAAAGACTCATTAGCCGCCAATTCCTTCATTCGTGCACTTGACACTTGCTTAAGCAGTAGAATTGGATTCTTTTTGCAATTATGCCACAACTTAGGATCCACCGATTCGTAAAGGTCGATGGCTTTATAATTCCAGCACCACCATAAATTTTTAGATAATTCCTCTAAACCAAGCAATTCCTTTGGAAGATTGGTCTCAATAATTAATTTCCGCCAACTTATCTGATTACTTTTTGGTACGTTCAAATGATTTTCAACCAAAACCTGCACAGGTGATTCGTTTTCCTTTTTCATATTATTTTTGATTGCTAATTCGTAAGCCTTGTAATAATTTCCAATAAAATTCTTCCATAATGTCTTTTTAGCAATGCTGGCTGCATTTTCCCTGCACCGAATTACATTATCCTCTGATTTTGTTGCAAAATTAAATATCTGAGAAGAAATATTTCCTACAACTTCTTTTCGATTGGAATCATTTCGTTCCACAACTGCAACGCCGCCTTTGTCTGCCTCTCCAATCATTTGAACCCATTGTCCAAATCCGGATAATGAAGTTGTTATGGTAGGAACACTAAAGGCAACACTCTCCATTGGAGTATATCCCCAAGGTTCATAATAAGATGGGAAAACGGACAGATCCAATCCCATCAAAAGCTCATAATAAGACTTATTAAATATGCCATCCTTTCCATCCAGATAGGTTGGCACAAAAATAACTTTAACTCTCTCATCTTCGCCATTACTAAAACCCAAAGACTTGATCTTTTTTAAGATCTCATCCCTGTCTTCATTGCCCAGGTTATGGGTTAAATAAGGTTTTGTCAGGAACTTTTTTTCCGGATATTCCACCAAATTCTCCTGTAAATCCTTTCGGGGCCCCCGCTGATCTCCCGGAATCAAAAAGAAAGCTATAATATCACGATCCATATATTTGTTTGCATTCAATTGGGCCAAAGCTTCCAAAAACACATCAAGGCCTTTGTTTTTAAACTCGTAACGGCCACCCGTTCCTACAAACAATGTATTCTCCTTTATTTCATAACCCAAAAGCGATTCGGCTACTTTCCTGAATTCTTTTTTTGATTTCTGTCTGGTAATTTCGAGCTGTTCGGAATTCGGTACAAAGTCGTCTTCAAAACCATTTGGCATCACCACATCTACAGCGCGCCCATGAAATTGCCTGCACTCACGTGCTGTGATATCACTCACTGTTGAAGAACAATCTGCTGCCAGAGCAACACATTTTTCCATTGAACATTTGGCCGTAACATTGTACTGTCTTGGCTTTTCAATTGGATTAAAATGAAGCAGATTATCGTACAAGTTTTCATAATTACTGGCCAATACCCGTCCAAGCATACTTGCATGAGTCGTGAAAATTGTTGAAATATAAGGCGCCTGATCTTTCAAATACAATAGTCCGGCACCAGTCATCCACTCATGAAACTGGGCAACTATTTTATTTTTCGACAAATCATTAAACTGTACAAAGCTCTCAATTACTTTACCACTTGCATAACCAAACATCGCAGCATCATGATAATCATCCTGTCCATATAATGATTCCAACCGGTAAATTTCCCACAACTGACTGTAAATAGCGTCTTTCTTCGCCAGAAAATCCGAAAAATCAATCAAAATCACAATTGGATTTCCCGGTATTTTCCAATATCCAATCCGAACTGATAAACCATCCGCTTTCAATTTTGCTCTCCACTGCGGAAACAATTTTTCATCTTCCTGAAACTCTTTTTCCCGGTGTTCAGTCTTATTAAAATCCGGCCCGATATAAATGATCCGATCGTTAAATACTGGTTTAAGCGATAAGGCCTTTGTAGAAATAACCGTATGAATTCCACCAACCTTATTGCAAACTTCCCAACTAACTTCAAATATAAAATCCGGAGTTATATCCCTATTATTCATACCCATATGCTTACTAATTACTTTTAGCTGTTTTTTTACCAACTAAAGTGCTGACTACTTTAAAATTCAATAAAATACTTTCCTTTAATTACTATACAGAAAGTATTTTATTCCTAATTAATTGATTCTGTTTATCGTTTAATTTTAAACGATTAGTTTTTAAGTTCGCTCAGTTCTCTTTCATATCTGGCAATTAACTCATCCTTTTGTAAAATCTGATATTGCAATTCTTCAGGATCAAGAGCTAAACCGTCTTTTAGAATTTTCAAACGAATCTGAAAATCACTTAACACATTCATGTAATTGATAAAAGCATCGTAAGGTGAGCTGTATGGATTAAAATAAGAATGAACATCACCATCTGAAGCAAACTTGGTGCACATGTAGTAAAAATGATCGCTTGCCTGTAAATATTTCCAATCCTTATTGATTCGATCATCATCTACAGCTGCAACATCGTCACGTAATGCATATAATTTTCGAAAAGCTTCATCCTGAAGTTTGTTGCCCAGCCATGCCGACAAATCACGCTCTTCATCTGCCCATGAAATTGCATTAGGCACATGCGCCTGGGCAATTGGATGAAATTCAGAAGCAAGCTCAGAAGGCGTTGCAAATTTATATTTCGATTTCGAAATAACCTCCTGAGGAAGGTGAGCTAAGAATTCAAAAATTCCAGATTTCTTCTTCTGATGTTCACCGAAGGTTTCATAATCCATAAATATATTCACAAAATCTTCTTTATCCTCCATTTCATTCAACCAACCAACAAATTTAGTTGTTGTTAACGGCCATTCCTTCCATCCTTCAGATGAAAACCGGAATGAAATATCATCACTTAGTTTATAATTACGCATTAAAACTTTTAACTTGGGATTGATTGCGTTGCAGTACAAATAATTTGGACTCTTCCAACCCAGGATGTGCTTGGCTCCTTCTGTTAGAATTGCCTTATACCCCATTTTAGAAACCATTTCTCCAATTTCATCCGAATAAATCATTTCAGTATTTCTAAATACAGATGGCCGAACTCCAAAAAGAGCTTCTATTTTATTGCTGTGACTTGTAACTTGCTGAATAAACTCCTCTTTATTGATTAATGAAGCAAGAGAATGAGAATAAGTTTCTGCTAAAAACTCAACATCTCCCGTTTTGGCCAGATCTTTAAAAGTATCAATAACTTCCGGTGCATATTGCTCGAGTTGATCCAAGGCAATACCCGTGATAGAAAATGATATTTTAAACTTGCCTTTATTGTTTTTTAATAATTCCAAAACAATTTTATTTGCAGGCAAATAACACTCATCTGCAATTTTTCTCATGATCGACTCATTGGTATAATCATCGTAGTAGTAATGATCGTTACCGATATCAAAAAACCGATATCTTTTTAAACGTAAGGGTTGATGAATCTGAAAATATAAACAAAGTGCCTTCATAATCTTATTTTTTTTCTAATGGTTCGAATAATTTGATTGCGGAAACATAGACATCATGAACATTGACAGCCGCTTTGGCCCACTTCAAATTATCCACTTCCTCTTTACCCTCTTCCTTAAAAACTTTCGAAAGAGCTTCATATTTAATAATTCCGTAAATGGCATCGGCCATAGCATCAATATCCCAATAATCAACCTTTACGGCATGAGTCAGTATTTCTGAAACTCCTGATTGCTTCGATATAATAACCGGTACATTTGATTGCATCGCCTCCAAGGGAGATATCCCAAATGGCTCAGATACAGAAGGCATTACATACACATCACTTAAAAGGAACATATTAAACACATCATCTCCCTTTAAAAATCCCGTAAAATGAAACTTATCACTTATTCCCAATTGAGCGGCCCGGTCTACCATTTCCTCCAACATATCCCCACTGCCAGCCATTACGAACCGCACATCATTTGTTCTTTTCAAAACCTGATAAGCTGCTTCTACAAAATATTCCGGCCCTTTCTGCATGGTTATCCGCCCTAAAAAAGTCACTACTTTTTCTTTTACACCTTTTTTAATTTTAAGCTTTTCTTCCATTGAAACAGGTTCAACAGCATTGTAAACAGTAACCACCTTATTGGGATCCTGTCCATATTTTTCGATCACAATATTGCGGGTCAAATTACTCACGGCAATAATTTTATCAGCGGCATCCATTCCCTTTTTTTCTATCTCGTAAACCTTTGGATTTACATTTCCTCCACTTCTATCGAAATCGGTGGCATGTACATGAATTACCAATGGTTTTCCCGACACCTCTTTTGCTGCTATCCCTGCAGGGTAACAAAGCCAGTCATGTGCATGAATCACATCATGTTCATGATCTGCAGAAATTGATGAAGCAACAAACGCATACTTATAGATTTCTTCCATAAGGTCGGCACCGTACTTTCCGCTAAATTCCAGTTTCCCCTCCTTATCAACTTTTATCAACTTATTTTTTCCATACAGATCCTGACTCCTAAACGTATAATATTCATCAGGATCATTATAGGGTACCAATTGCGATTCCACCTCCAGATAGGTGTGCTGAGATTTAAATTTTTCGACATGAGACTGAACTTGTCCAATAGTTACCGAATTGGCACCAACCAGGCTCATTGTACTCTGATCTTCGTCACCGTGTGCTTTTGGGACTACAAAAACAATATCTAAATCATCAATTTTTGCCAAGCCTTTAGTTAATCCGTAACAAGCCGTACCCAATCCGCCAGAAATATGAGGTGGAAACTCCCACCCAAACATTAAAACTTTCATAGTAAGACTATTTTAAAAATGATTCATTAAACATTTTATTCACTCTAATAACTTCTGCTACACTCAACGCATAAGAAGTAGCCTCATTTGGCTTGTGGGGCGGATTTCCGCTGTAAATTTCAGATACAGTGCCAACTCCATGCTCGAGCAAACAGTCTTCAAATACAGCCAACCATCTTTGAATCTTAGTCTCACCCCCCAATTTGTAAAGCTTTAAATAAGCTTCAGAAAAATGTCCGATCAACCAAGGAAAAACAGATCCATAGTGGAAAGCCTTATTTCTCTCTTCCTCGTTTCCTGCAATCACACCTACATATTCATGATTTTTAGGCGAAAGCGTTCGCAAGCCTCTTGGCGTTAACAGCTCCTTCTCAATTACATCCAGCACACCTTTCTTCTGATCGTCGGAAAGACAGGAATAGGGCAGCGATACTGCAAATAATTGATTGGGGCGAACAGCCCAACTCTTATGAGTATCGTCTACATAATCGGCCAGATACGTTTTACTTTCATCACAAAAGGTTTCAATAAATGATTCTTTCAAATTTTCTTTAACACCTGACCATTCCGCGACAAACTCTTTGTCTTTAGCTTCCCCTGCCATTTCCAATGCAAAACAAATGGCATTGTACCAAAGCGCATTAATCTCAACAACATACCCCATGCGTCGATTCAAACAAAGCCCATGATGCTTAATATTCATCCAGGTTACCCCTTGCTCTGTTATCCATAGCATTCCATTTTCATGCATGCTGATGGCCAAGTTCGATCCATATTTATAGTACTGCAATATCTCCTTAATCTTTTTGCTGTGTTTTTTCCAAATCTCCTTCCTGTCTGCACCAGCTTCAATGTATTTTTGCAGCGTCCAAAATGACCATAAAGGAACATCAACCGAAAACCTTCCTCCATTAATAGCCGGATCCATTGAAAAGCGATTGCAAACCCGCTTAAATACCGTATTAAACACATCCAGAAAAGTCTTCTGATCGCCTCGTGCCAAAGTCAATCCCGGCAAGGACAAATAGGTATTTCGTTCGCTGGTACTAAACCAAGGGAAACCATTAATAATTCCTGTTCCCTGACCATTCTTTGAAAAGAACTGTACCGCTGAATTTTCCAGACAATTTTCAAAACTATCACGGATCACCCTCTTCTTTATTTCAGAAGTAAATTGTTTGGATATTGCATCGGGGGAAATCTCTTTTGTGCCGGCCGAGAATACTATTGATTCTCCTTTTTTAATATTCATCTCAAAATACCCGGGAACAAACAAATCCTCATGACAATCGTATCCTCTTTTCTTTTCTTCCTTGTACTCCACATTGTAATACCAATCGGGCACATGAACAAACTCTGATTCTACAGAAGTCTGCATGTATAGATATGGGAAATCCTGATACAAACGTATTTTAACTCCATTATTAACGACTTCTGATCTGGTATTGGCATCCAAATTTGCTTTGGTTAAGGAATGAATGTTCCTAAAAGCCAAAAAAGGTTGTAATCGAAGTGTTGTTGGAGAATTAGCCTCGAGCAAAGTATACCGAACCAAAACACGTTGTTCTTTTTCAACCAAAAGAAGTTCCTTTCTTAAAATCACACCCCCTACACGGTAGATTATTGTAGGAGTTGGATCCATGATATATTCACGCACATACTTGTTTCCTTTCGGACTGTATTCGCCTGGAAATTTATGGATTCCCAAATTAAAAGGAGCATCATGCTGAATTATTGTTTCATCCAAGGAAGATAACAACACATGATTATCTCCACCAAAATGATCTATTGGACATATTAACAGTCCGTGATATTTTCGTGTGTTGCAGTTAATAATAGTTGAACTGGCAAAAGAGCCAGCACGATTGGTTCTAATGTATTCTTTTTTTAAAGAATACTCGGTATTTACCAATTGAGCCTTATCAAACTTGAGATAGTCCATACGCAAACGATGTTATGATTGATTTACAAATAATTAGACAACAATCTTATCATAAAAAAAAGTTGGATTTTCATTAAAGTTATCGATTTTATTCCGAATAATAGCGCCTTTCAGTCCTTTTTTATATTATTTTAATATGAATTTTCTGTTCATTCATAATACAATTAACATATTCTTTTTTTCATCATTTTTCATGCAAACGCTGCCGAACAGAAAAAAATATATTTACAACGTTATAAATGCTTTAAATGGTTCAAAATCTGAACTTTTAATGAAAAGTTGTCTCCTTAAACATTTCACAGTAAAAACGTCACCCGCATTACAGATTTTTTTCTTCAATCAATGAAATTGTATCGTTTTTCTTAACCAATCCTTGAATAAAAACACTCCTCTGTCCTTCAACCCGAAAACTTTCGGGATACTCTTAACAAAGGGAGACAAATTTGAGGCTGCCGGGACACTGCTTGTAAGAACTCCTTTTTGTTCCTCCTCCCCACTTTCTCACTTGTTGTTTCCGGTTTATCTGTGCGCCATCAGTTTTGGGTTTACCAATGGCGCTCAATTGCAAACTTGCGCCGGAATACTTTAAACTTATGGCGGAACACTTCAGACTTACGCCGGAACGCTTCAAACTTGTGGCGGAACACTTCAGACTTATGCCGGAACACTTCAAACTTATGGCGGAAAGCCTCAGACTTGTACCAACAAAACAGAGGCTTGTTTGGTAACTGTTCAAATTAAAAACAGACAAACATAAATTGCAGAATTTAAATCAATCACACACATTCAACTACCACAAATCCAATATTATTGGGCTCACATCTGTCGGTTTCCATTGTTTAATTCTTAACTGCGAACTACAAGCCTGCATTGGTGTGCGGTATACAAAAAATCCACTCACATTGCCACAAGTGGGTTGTTGTTTTGCTATTATTTCTTTTTCATTCCGATTCTCTACCCCTAAATCCCCTGAAGAGGACTTTCATAAACACTACCAAAAGCCCCTTTTGGGATTTGGGGTAAATAATTAGGAATGATTGGACTGCTCCGGTGGAGAACAAGTGTATTCGTAAATAAAAAAACTTTTTACGGTATTTTTATTCCTGCACAAGCCAATCATTATGTATTCAGTAAGTTGAAGTTGCAGTAAACACTCGCTCTTGCGGATTTTGAAAAACAATTGGAAACAATCAAATTTTATGAGTTAAATAGTTTTTTATGGGTAAAAAATAAAAATGCATCTGTAAAAGCTGACTAAAAACACTTTTACAAAGGAAATAAACACGAATACACCTCCCTTTCTGAAAATTATCCTGATCATTATGCAAATCATCTAATTTGAATGGTACGCCTTGCAACAAGTATTTTTTATCGAAAAAATAAATACACATTTCTATTTTATGATTACATTCGGTGGCCAATGAGTAAACACAGCATTTTTTGAGATACAAAAGAGTTTAAGATGTTTTTAGTTGAGAACAAATTGACCTAATAATAAATAATGAAATACGACAAAAGCAAATACAAAATATGGGACTGGAAAAGTCCGGTAATTTTACATTGGATTATTAATCCTGGAGTAGTTATTAGTGATTTATTTTTAGGACAAACAATGCCTAAGGTAATGCTGATAGAACGTGAAGGGAATAAGCCTTTGTTTCAGCGCTCGTTTACTCCATGTCCGCACTGTGGCGAATTGCATTCTGCTGTTAAATATTCAGCTCAAAATAAAACTGCAGCAAAAAATTGGTATGGTTTCTATTGCGACAAGTGTACCGAAATAATTCCGGCACAGCGAAATTTAACATCCTTACTGGTGCTGCTGGTGACTTTCCCTTTGTGGGGTTGGTTTGCGAAAACACTAAAGCAAAAATGGTTGAACAAACAACCGGAAAGATATAAAAACCTGAATCTTGATTTCAGGGAAGAAAAAAACACAACAAAAAACTGGTTGAAGTTTGGCCTTAGCTGGGGACTATTGATGTATATAATTACAATTTTAATAATGCCACTTATTAATCAAGCTGAAATTACTCAAAGGAGTTTATTAACAGGAATTCCATTGTGGTTAATTGGTGGCCTTGCTTGGGGATATACCATGAAGATATGGATGAACAAAAAAGGAAAAGCTAATAAAAAACTCACTAGTACGATAAACTAACAAAAACCATTCAACCCAAACCATAAGTATTAAAAAACTAAAAATGAAAAACGACAAAGCACTCCGAATTTTCCTGATGCTATTTTGCATCTTTTTACTTTCTCTTATTTTCACAGTATTCGACATGTCATTTAGCGATGTCAACTCTACCCCTTACAATTTGGGTTATGCTGTTGGTGTTGCTGCTGGAAATATGCTTAAGATTTTGGCAACTCTGGCTATTGCAAAAATGGTGGATGTGAAGATGAAGGCTGTTAGTGAATAAGCAAACGGTTAAAAATGGATTCTTGTATAATGAACTATTACCTAGGGTGTGATCATATAAACTACTTATAGGCAGTAAAAATATCCAAGCACAAACCAAAAAATCAATACTATGAACATCGAGAAAGTGAAAAAGTACAATCAAAAATTGCTTGCCGTCTTGGGGACAACTGTGGCTCTAATGGCCTTAATTGGTTTAATTTCAATACTGTATTTTGTTGGGATGGAAATTGGTTCGAGTTTTGGGAACAAAAGTGAAGATGGTATTTTATCGGATGAGAAAATTGAGTTGCTCCAAAAGGAAAACAAACGCCAACAAATTGTTTCCTATCAAATTCCCGAGTTGGTTGATACAGTAAATCTTATTTATATGATTCCTGTGTCGCAAAAAACATTGAATAATCCCGAAAATATAGAAAATGATGAAGTTGTAGGTCTGCTTGATATGAATGGCGGGAAATTTAGTTCTGAAAGAAAATACAGAAGCAGAAGATCTTATTACGGTTCGTACAACAACCTGCTGATTTACGATGCAAAAAATGAGAAGCTCAATAAATTATTCGAAGAAAGAATAAGTTTTGAAAAAATTGACACCAAGTATTTTAAAGATGATGTTTTTATTGCCTTTATGGCAGCAAATGCTGATTCGTTTAAGGATGGCGTTATTAATTCCAACGACCTAAAAAAACTGTATATCTACTCCGTTAAAGAGCAAAAGTTAAAAGATGTTGGCTTGAACAATGCTGATGTAATCGCTTATAAGTTTATTAACGAGAGCAAAAACCTTTTGGTTCAATTTGGTATTGATTATAATGAAGATGGCAAATATGAGTCTTCAAAAGAGCCTAAAATACTACGATCATTCAACTACAAATCAGGAGTACTTTCGGAGATTGTAAGCAAAGACATTCACACACAATTACAAAAGAAACTGGAAGGAAGCAATAAAGAATAAGTTTATTGTATAAGAATCAAACTCAAAAAAGCAATGGAGATTATCGGTATTCTATTCATTCTAACAGTGTGTGCATTTTTAATTTATATGCTCTACACCAAAATACAAAGCATAAACGCTATAGATGGGTTACTGAAAGAGTATTATGAGGATCAAGACATAACAATTACAAACATTTCAAAATTTAACTTTACTGAACGTTTAAAATACGGAGTACCAATAATTCCATTTATGGGCTTTTATTATTCTACATGCTGCAGTTTGTTTACAAAAGCAGATGAAAGCTATTTCAGAAAACTAGACACTACCGATAGCAATGATGCAGAACAAATCCGTTATGTAGAGATTATATTTTCACAAAATGGGATTGAATACAATGAATTTGACACCTACAATTTTTAAGAGCCATGACAAAATTCAGCACTGATAAACAAACTTTAATTGATCTAAATATTTTCCCTCAAGCTAAAGGAGATTTATCAGTCTTTGATTTTTACAATTCAACCAAGACCAAAGGCGGCAGAGATGAGTTAGAAAAAATGATTCGAACTCCCTTGAATGACTTGGAAGAAATAAATGCCAAGATTTCTGCCATAAAATACATTTGCAATAATCCGGTTGAGTGTGAACTTGACAATGAATATCTAGACTTTATTGAGCATTATCTAAATCAAAACACTCTTATATTAAAAGATAATTTTTTGAATTCGATAGAGTCCTGCATTTCGTATCAAATAAATCCAAGCAACGAGTATTATATTATACTTAAAGGACTTGAGTTTCTTAAGAGTCATTTGAATATTTTATCTGATTATTTAAAAGCTATCGATAAATCTGACATGCCTGAATTCTTTAATCAGCTATTGTTGGAATTTGAAGGGATTACAAAATCAGCAGAATTCAAGCTGTTTATAAATCCCCCGAAAGGGAAATTTACTTTCCGGCAAATCAATCAATTTGATTTCTTAATCAGATCCCAGAAAAAGGAAGAAATAAAAAGGATTCTGCAACTTTCCTATCAGCTTGATGCATATTTATCAATTGCGAATACATCAAAAATTAAAGAATTAGGGTTTCCCATTCTAACAAAAGCGCCCAAACCCTATTTAAAAATAGATGGCTTTTTTCACCCCTTTATTGCCTCACCAATAAGAAATGATATTGAGCTGGCAGATCATAAAAACCTTTGTTTTGTTTCGGGAGCAAACATGGCAGGAAAATCGACTTCATTAAAGGCTGTTGGCTTATGTGTTTATCTTGCTCACGTTGGATTTCCAGTACCCGCCAGAGAAATGGAAGTATCTTTGTTTAATGGATTGTATTCTACCATTAATATCTCCGATGATATAAATAAAGGCTATAGTCATTATTACAGCGAAGTTAGAAGAGTGAAAGATATTGCCTTACAAATTAAAGAGAAGAAAAAAGTATTGGTGATTTTTGATGAATTATTTAGAGGAACAAATGTTAAAGATGCCTTTGATGCCACATTAATGGTATCCAAAGGCTTCACAAAAATAAAGGATTGTCTCTTTTTTATATCGACTCATATTGTTGAAGTTGCCCAGGAGCTTGAAAAATTAGACAGTGTTGATTTTAAATGTTTTGAATCGCACTTAATGGAGGGAAAGCCAATTTATAATTACAAATTGATTAATGGAATATCAACAGAACGATTGGGTGTAACGATTTTAAAAAATGAGAAGATAATGGAAATAATTGATCAGATCTTAAACGATTAACCAAATACACAACTACAAAAGAAATCGGCAGGAAGCAATAAAGAATAATCTAATTGTATGCCGCAAACAAATAAAAAATGATTTTACCGGGCAAGATCCTTTTTCGCACTCTACAGCAGTACAATCAAAACTCATCTGATAAAACAGCTCTTTTAGGTTTAAAATCAGGTCATAACCTGACAAGGCCATACCCATCCATACTTAATACAAATTATCACACTTCTGCTGCTTTACTTTATTAATCCAATACGATATTTTGTTTATCTATTTTTCTTTTGATAAATTCGGCCATTAATTTATTTATGCAGAACATAAAATATCATTATTACTGCTAATTAACAAAGGATGCATACAGTGGTTTGCAATTAATAAAATCTGCTCATGCATTCATGACAAATACTGATTGTAATCAAAACTATGCAACTGCACAAACAAAAAATGAGATATAAATTTAAGATCAAACAAATAGCATTTTTTGCTCTAATAATTATTTCCTTCATTAGTGGCTGTAATTATAATTCTGAGAAAAATATTGACAAAGTCAGTAAACTATTACCAAACGGAAAACATTTAATGGTCGAAAAGACCAATGAAGAAACCACAGCCATAGGTATTTTCACAAAATATGATTATGGAACAACCCACCAATTCTCTTATAAATTCTCAATAGACGATGGTGATGTAATTTGGGATGGTGGAAGTGGAGAACCAAAAAATATTCTTTTTTGCAAAGACACAATCTACATCCGTTATCTGGCTAATAAATACATACAGGTGGAATCGACTGATTCCATAAACAACACAACTAAATATGATTATCATTTTGAAATAAAAGAAGTATTTCAAAAGCATATCGATAAACGCTATTTTTTCAAGCTTTTGGGTGATGATTATTGGGTAGACATTTTACCCGAAGATTATGCCTGCAGAAAGATATCTTGTGATGAATATCCCATTCCAAACAACTGTGAATTATCATTACCACCAGTCACCAAAGAAGCTGGTACCAAGCAATAAAGAATAATCTAATTACAAATCAAACTTAACACCCGAAAAAATGGACGATACACTACTAAGCATTTTACCAAGCCTGTTATTTATTATTCCTCAGATAATAATTGTTGTTGCCTGCATTATAAATCTAAAGAAGAAAAGCGCGAGTGGAATATTGGTGCTAATTGGTGCAGGAATTGGCTTACTGACAACACTGTTTTACAATCTTGCTATTCCCATCTTATTTCAAGTATTTGATACAAATATATATTCAGATAACACGATTATATTCAGTTTAATAACTGGGATATCATTTATTGGTTCAATGCTTTTTGCAATTGGTTTGTTACTTTTAATTCAGGAAAAAGTAAAGCTTCAGCAAAGCCTGTAATTTTCTACTAAACTCACGAACAAAAAGAAAGGATCTTGCCGGGCAAGATCCTTTTTTCGTACGTTACAGCAAATTACAATTCATAGAATCAAGTCAAACCCTGACATGAACAGCTCGCTTACAGTCAGAGCCTGACCAGCCTGAAATTTTAAGCAGTAATCTATTTAAAGTCCTATTGAGCAATCCCGATGGCTCGTACGTTTACAGAATAAAGTTATAGGATTCATTTATACTCTGATCAGAATGACATTAAGTTAGAGCATTTCCGAATCAAGTCAAACCCTGACATAAACAACCTGCTTATAGTCAGAGCATGACAAGCTTAGAATGACAATGAGATTGAACTTTTTAGACAACACCTTCATTCTCACGCTTTACAGCAGTGAGTCTACAAATTCGGAAGCCGTACCGCCGGCTAAGGCTTTTATGAATGCTGTGCCAATAATTGCTCCGTTCGAAAAGCCGGAGGCATGCTGAAAGCTTGCCTTGTCGTGAATTCCAAATCCGATGAGGGAAGGAATATCCAGACTTGCTACCTTTTTAAAGTAATCTTCCCTTTCGGTACTTTGCTCCAAAGCGCCGCCTGTTGTCGCCGAGGATGAAACCATGTATAAAAATCCTTTGGCAGCTTTTTCTATTTTCGCCAAACGTTGCTTGGTAGTTTGAGGAGTTACCAGCAGAATGTTATACACGCCGTGCGATTCAAACTTTGCTTTGAATTCCTCTTCGTACTCTTCCAAAGGCAAATCGGGCAGAATCACCCCATCAATGCCACAGTTTTGGCAATCCAGCAGAAAAGCATCCACACCATATTTAAAAACCACATTCCAATAGCCCATTAATATCAAAGGCATTGTAATGCTGCGGCGAACATCCTTTAGCTGCTCAAAAAGCAGTTTCAGGCTCATTCCCTGATCCAAAGATTGCTTTGCTGCAATCTGTATGACAGGTCCGTCGGCCAATGGATCGGAAAATGGGATTCCAATTTCTACCAAATCAACCCCTTTGTCCTGCAAAAGCTGCAGGTTGGGTACGGTGTCGTTCAAGTTTGGATATCCGGCAGGAAAATAGATGGATAAGATATCCTTTCCTTTATTTTGAAATAATTGATCTATTCGGTTCATTAGTTTAGATTTGAGACGTGAGACTTGAGATGTGAGATATGTGAGTCTTCACAACTTTAGACGCATATTATGATTTTTTTAAGCCCTTTAGGGGTTTGGGGTTATCTAATATTAATTACAAATTATTAATTTCTTTCATGTAGGTCTCCATATCCTTATCGCCTCTTCCTGAAAGATTCACGACTACCACATCATCTTTATCAAAGCGAATTTGCTCTAAGGCAGCTAAAGCGTGAGCCGATTCCAGAGCGGGAATAATTCCTTCGGATTGTGCCAGTATCATGGCGGCATCCAAAGCTTCCTGATCGGTTACCGAGAGAAATTGTGCCCTGCCCGTTTCGGCCAAATGTGCGTGCAAAGGTCCAACGCCCGGATAATCCAAACCTGCCGAAATAGAGTAAGGTTCCGTAATCTGACCATCTTCATCCTGCATCAGCATGGTTTTGCTGCCGTGAATAAAACCAACATCGCCAATGGTAATGGTTGCTGCGGTTTCACCACTGTTAACACCTAGGCCGGAAGCCTCAACAGCCACTAATTTCACATCTTCTTCGTCCAGATAGTGATAAAAAGCTCCCGCTGCATTGCTGCCACCACCTACACAGGCAATCACGTAATCAGGATTCGGATTCCCTGTCTCAATGGTTAATTGCTCACGAATTTCTTTCGATATAATCGACTGCAAGCGGGTTACCATATCGGGATATGGATGCGGCCCAACCACCGAACCAATCAGGTAGAATGAATTCGGGTTGGCAATCCAATCGCGGATGGCCTCGTTGGTGGCATCCTTCAAGGTCTGATTTCCCGAAATAGCAGGAACCACCTTCGCGCCCAGCATTTTCATACGAGCCACATTTGGTGCCTGACGCTCGATATCCAGGGCGCCCATATACACAATGCACTCCAATCCGAACAAAGCACAAACGGTAGCCGTTGCCACACCATGCTGCCCTGCTCCTGTCTCAGCAATGATACGGTTTTTGCCCATGTATTTGGCAATTAGAATCTGCCCAATGGTATTGTTTATTTTATGAGCTCCGGTATGCGTTAAGTCTTCGCGTTTTAAGTAGATATTGGTGCCGTAACGCTTCGATAAATTCCCTACTTTAGTCAGTGGTGTTGGCCGTCCAACATAGTTATCCAACAACCGTTTATAATCTTTCTTAAACTGCTCCGAATTGATAATCTTCAGGTAGTTTTCGCGTAATTCATCAACATTAGCACGTAACAATTCAGGAATATAAGCACCTCCAAATCGCCCGTAGTAACCACGCTCATTTACTGCATATTTATTTTTGCTCATCATTAGTTTGTCTTACTGATTTTAAAAACTCTTCTACTAACACCACATTCTTTACTGCAGGACTTTGTTCAAATCCTGAATTTACATCCAAGCCAAATAGTTTGGAATGTTGAAAGGCTTTTACTGCCTCAAGGTCATCCATTCCAATTCCTCCGCTCAGAAAAAAAGGAGTTTCACCTTTGTATTTTTTTAAGATTTGCCAATTGAACTTTTTACCGCTTCCGCCATAAGAATCTGATTTTGTATCAAACAGGAAATAATCACAAGTTTTATGATAGGCCTCCAACAATTCAAACTGGAATGCCTCATTCAACTGGAAGGCTTTAAACACCTCAAATCCAGATTCTTTTATCAACTGGCATTCTTCAGGACTTTCGTCTCCATGCAACTGAATTACATCGAGTTGGTATCTCTTCGCCAAAGTCAGAATCTTTTCGGAAGCTTCGTTTACGAAAACGCCGGCTTTACGGATTTGCAAAGGAATCATCTTCGTAATTTCGGCATCAAAATCGTCTCCAACGTAACGAGCAGATTTTGAATAAAAGATAAAGCCCATATAGTCTAATGACAATACCATCAACTCCTTAACATTACTTTTATCACGAAGACCGCAGACTTTAATTTTCATTGTTTTTTATTTAATTGCCGTAATGTACAAACAGGTCATGTTGTTCAACGCATCATTCGGACACACCATGGCGTGTCCCTACAGATTCGATATAAATTGACGACAGATTAAACCCGGTTGTTCTGTTTTCATGAAATGTTCTCCCATTAAAAATGCCTGAAAACCATTTTCCCTCATCTTCTGCACAACCTCAGGGCTGTCCAAACCGCTTTCGGCTACGCGAATCATGTCTTCGGGTAATTTGGCCGCCAATTGAATTGACCGATCGGTATCTACCGAAAAATCTTTCAGGTTCCGGTTGTTGATCCCCACCAAATCGACAAAGCGGTTCACATGCTTCAATTCTGATTCATCGTGCAGTTCAAGCAATACTTCCATACCCAGATCCTTTGCAATAAAGGCAAAATCCTTGCATCGCTGCGGACTCAATATCGCTGCAATCAATAAGATTACATCTGCTCCCATTGCTTTCGATTGGTAAATCTGATAGGCATCTACTATGAATTCTTTCCGAAGCAATGGAATACTTAACGTCTTGCGGGCCGTACTAAAATCATCTGCCTTTGCACCAAAAAACACCTCATCAGTTAGTACCGAAACCATCGAAGCACCCGCTACCTGATACGATTTGACCACATCCTGGGGTTTTGCTGTTCCGTTAATCACTCCCTTCGAAGGCGATTGACGTTTGAATTCTGCAATCACACCCGAAGCACCTTTCCTGGTGATTGACTCTTTGGCTGAGAAACAAGTACGTTTGAAATTCTCCTGCTCCATCAATTGAAAAATGGGCATCTGTTCTTTCGCAACAGCTACTTCAGCCAATTTTTGCTGCACAATCTTGTCTAATATATTTTGCTTTGCATTCATGCCTAATTTCCTTTTGTCAGTTTCTTCAATACCTCATACGAATTTCCCGAAAGCAAAGCTTCTTCGGCTCTGCCAATAGCATCTTCCCTGCTGATTTCAGGATGCAAACAATGAATTGCCAGACCCGCATTAATGGTAACCACCGAGTTTTGAGCGTAAGTTCCTTTTCCTTTGAGGATATCGACAAAGATTTTCCCTGCTTCCTCTACGGTTTCGCCGCCATACAATTCTTCCGGATTCAGTTTCCTTTTTCCAAATGCTTCCGGCTCCAACAGCTCTTCCATCTGGTTGCCAATCAATTTCACTTTTCCGGTCAGGGAAACCTCATCGTACCCATCAATTCCATGAATGATTGTATAACTGGAATCTGTTTCCTGCAATAAATACTGATACAAACGGGCCAGTTCCAAATCGAAAACCCCGACAATCTGATTCTTTGGCCGAGATGGATTTACCAAAGGTCCTAACATGTTGAAAAAGGTACGAACCCCTAAATCGCGACGAATTGGCGCTATATTTTTCATGGCCGGATTGAATAAAGGAGCGTGTAGAAAGCAAATTCCTGCTTTATCCAGATCCCGTTTCAAATCCTCTTCCTTATTTTTAAACTGATAACCCAAGTGCTCAATCACGTTCGACGATCCGCAAAAAGAAGAAACGCCGTAATTTCCGTGTTTGGTTACTTTTTCTCCCGCCCCGGCCACAACAAATGAAGCTAAGGTTGAAATGTTAAAGGTGTTTTTTCCATCGCCTCCGGTTCCGCACAAATCAACGCCGTTGTATTCCGACAGATCAACAGGAATACACAATTCAAGAAGAGCTTCTCTAAATCCTGTTAATTCTTCAACAGTTATGCTTCGCATCATAAATACCGTTAAGAAGGACGTAATTTGAAATTCGTTAAAATTCCCTTTTGTAATCTGAATTAAAACCTCTTTCGCTTCCTCTCTTTTTAAGGTTTTGTGTTCAAATAAGTGGTGAAGTATATTTTTCATTGTTTTTATAGATTTGAGATGTGAAAATTGAGATATTAGATTTAAGAATTTAACCAGTTTTCAATCATTTTCAGTCCATTAGGAGTCAAAACCGACTCTGGATGAAACTGAACACCCTGCACATCATATTCCTTGTGGCGGATTCCCATGATCTGTCCTTCTGCATCTTCGCAGGTAACCAGTAGGCAATCCGGCAAATTCGCTTTGGTTACATTCCATGAATGATATCTTCCTGCCGTAAACTCCTGATCGATTCCCTGCAAAACACCTTTGTTATCATCTGTTCGGAAAACCGAAGTAGCCACACCATGATATACTTTATCCAAATTCTCAATGCTCCCGCCAAAAACCTCAGCAATTGCCTGTTCTCCCAAACAAATGCCTAATATCGATTTAGTGGCAGCGTATTCGCGGATCACATCTTTTAAAATGCCTGCTTCATCAGGAATCCCTGGTCCAGGCGACAATAGTATCTTATCAAACTTAGCTACCTCTTTCAAATCGATTTCCCGGTTTCTGTGCACCTCAATATCCTTTGCGCCTAAGTTTCGCAAATATTCCACCAAATTATAGGTGAAGGAATCGTAATTATCTAAAACTAAAATCTTCATATCCTATATATTTTGTGCCAGTTCCATTGCTTTTCGCAAGGCTGCCAATTTGTTACCCACTTCGTTTAACTCGTTCTCCTCTTTCGATTTTTCAACCACTCCGGCTCCGGCCTGAAAATACAGCTGATTGTCCTTGCTCATAAAACTTCTGATCATGATTGCCTGGTTGACTTCCCCGTTAAATCCCAGAGAACCAATACAACCGCCGTAAAAACCTCTTGCCGTTGGTTCGTATTCATCAATCAACTGCATAGCGCGGTATTTTGGTGCTCCCGATAAGGTTCCCGCAGGAAATGTATCTCCCATTAACTGAAAGGGATTGTAGTCATCGGGAAGTTCACCGGAAACCTTGGATACCAAGTGAATTACATGCGAAAAGTACTGCACCTCGCAAAAGGTTTCTACTTTTATATTTTGTGCATCGCGGCTCAAATCATTTCTGGCCAAATCGACCAACATCACATGTTCTGCCTGCTCTTTTTCGTCTTTCAACAACTCCTTAGCCAATTCAGCGTCTTTCAGGGCATCACCGGTTCTTCTGAATGTTCCGGCAATCGGGTGAATGTACGCCTTCTTGTTTTTAATTTCAATCTGCGCCTCGGGCGATGATCCCATAATCCGGAACGATCCGTAATCGAAATAAAACAAGTAAGGCGATGGATTAACTGACCGCAGAGCACGGTACAAATTAAAATCATCACCTTTGTAAGCTTGTGAAAACTGACGAGAAAGAACAATCTGAAAAACATCACCTCTTTTGCAGTGCTTCTTACCCAAAGTCACCATTTTTTTATAGGTTTCATCGTCCATATTCGATTGCTCCTCACCTTCCAGCGAAAAAGTAAAAGCCGGCAGATTTCTATTTCTCAATAAATCAGAAACTTCACGTATTCTGGAGTCATCTCCGTTTTTCACCAATTCAATAATCTTTAATGTATTGTTGAAATGATTTACCTCAATGATGAATCGATAAAGAGAATAGCACATTTGCGGAATACCCGACTGTTTTTTGTCCAAATTAAAATCCAAATCCTCGAAATAAGGAACTGCATCGTAAGTTGTGTAACCAAAAAGTGCATTTGCCTTGGGTACATTTTCCTTTCCTTCCAGATCAAATTGATTCACAAAGTTTTTTAACTTGCCCGAAACAAAGCGTTTGCCTTTGCCTCTGGCATCAAAAATTTCCTTTTTGCCTTCCATCTCTTCAATCAACTGCCCATCTTTTAAAGTGATGCTGGCAATTGGTTCCAAAGCAATGAAAGAACTGGCATTTTCAGGACTGTGGTAATCCGAACTCTCCAACAATATTGCACCCGGAAACCGATCTCTCAATTTCAGATACATACTCACCGGAGTAATTACGTCGGCAAGTAATTCTTTTTTTAGGTATTTAAACTTTATCATTTGGTTGTTAGTTAAATTCGATTCAAAAAAAAACGGCCTACTGAGTATCAGTAGGCCGTTTGCTGTGTTCTTAACTATATTTTAGGAACTAAATTTTGCACATACGGGGGTCACCTCTGCTCTGGTTTTGAGAGTTTGTAAATGTGCCACCACCAATATTTGCTATTCATTCCAATCATATTTCTTTTTTTTCTTGCTACAAATCTAATTAATAATTTATTCAAATTCCAAATCTAAATTCACAATTTATCCAGCTCTCAAGAGAGATCAGTTAAACTTTTCCTTTAAAACAAAGACTTACAGCCAATATTATTTTTTTTATTTAAATTTTACCAACCCAATCCAAACGCCATCATCACTCAATACCACCCCAATTCACAATAGGGTGTTGCATGCAAAAAGCTCAAATTATCTTACACACCCCCTATTTTACCTCAATTAATCAAATTATAATATTTTTCTGATTATTTATCAAAAAAGCTCAAATTGCCTGATTTCACTATACCTCCAAACAAATACACCAATAGAATTCAAACGTTAGCATTTCATTAATTCTAAAAAATAGATTTGCAGGATAAGAAATAATTCCTACATTTGGTGCAGACAATAATGAAACAATTGATTATTACTATGAAATCATTCAGTACTTTCTTTTATTATTTTTGGTATTTCTATTATCCACAACGATAAGGGCAAGAATTGATATGTAACAACTCGAACAGATACATTTAAAGGTCTTGCCCAACAGGTAAGACCTTTTTCATATAAAAATTACAATGAACAATTCAGGATTGGCATTTCGATATTATTATTTTTATTTCTGGCACAACAACAACCGGGCGGGATGCCTTATACCTAATTTTAAATAAAAAGTATAACAAAAATCCTGTTCCAAGCGAGCAGGATTTTTTTTTGAAACAGAACCAAAATTTTAACCACAAGAATAATGATTCAACCAGCAAATAGAACCCAAGGAGTTAAAGAGTACTATTTCTCAGTAAAACTGAAAGAGATAGCTAAGCTAAACGAAGGTGAAGTAAAAGTTCTCAATCTGGGAATAGGTGATCCGGACATGTCTCCTTCGGAAGATACCTGGGGAATGCTTAAGGAAGCCTGTTCCCATACAAAAAGTCACGGTTACCAATCGTATCAGGGAATACCGGCTTTGCGAGAAGGATTCGCAAAATGGTACAAAAACTTTTTCAATGTAGATTTAAATCCGGCTAACGAGATATTGCCCTTAATGGGATCGAAAGAAGGAATCATGATTACTTCACTGGCTTATTTGAATGAAGGCGACGAAGTTTTAATTCCAAATCCGTCCTATCCTACTTACACATCGGTAACCAACCTGCTGGGCGGAAAAATTGTTTCTTATCCATTGGTTGAAGAGAATAATTATCATCCTGATTTCGATGCTCTTGAAAAAAGAGATTTAAGCAAGGTGAAAATCATGTGGATCAACTATCCTCATATGCCAACCGGAGCAAGGGCAAGCAAAGAATTACTCGAAAAAGTGGTTGCTTTTGGCAGAAAACACAAAATACTGATTGTTAATGACAATCCTTACAGCTTTATTCTTAACGATTCTCCGATGAGTATTATGAGCATTGAAGGAGCAAAAGATTGCTGCATCGAGTTAAACTCTCTAAGTAAGTCGCACAATATGCCGGGCTGGAGAGTTGGAATGATTTGCGGAAAAGCGGAAATGCTGGAACCTGTATTGAAAGTAAAAACCAATATGGATTCCGGGATGTTTTATCCGGTTCAGCAAGCTGCTGTTAAAGCCTTGGCTCAGGATCAAAGCTGGTACGACTCCATCAATAAAGTATACAAAACCAGACGGGATTTGGTTTTTAAGCTGATGAATCTGATTGAGTGTTCTCCTAGAGAAGATCAGGGCGGAATGTTTGTTTGGGCTGCAATTCCTGAAAAATACAAGGATGGCTACGAACTAAGTGATAAAGTGCTTAAGGAATCAAAAGTATTTATCACTCCTGGTGGAATTTTTGGAGATCAGGGAGATAAATACATTCGTATTTCATTGTGCAGCAATGAGGCAGTAATTGAAGAAGCCATTAATAGAATTAAAGAAAATTAGAACAGAAAAATTCGAAGCAATGATACTATCAGTAATAGGATTGGGATTAATTGGAGGATCGATAGCTCTTGATTTGAAAAAAAGAGATTTTGTCAGCAAAGTGATTGGAGTTGATAACAACACTCTTAATGCTCACGCGGCTAAAAAATTAGGACTCGTTGATGAAATTCAGGATTTAAAAAGTGCAGTACAATCATCAGATCTGGTTGTTTTAGCGATTCCTGTTGATGCTTGCTTACGAGCATTACCAAACATTATGAATCTAATAGATCATCAGATTGTTACTGATTTAGGATCAACAAAAGAACAGTTGATAGAGTCGGTTGCAAATCATCCGAAAAGAAATCAGTTTGTACCTGCTCACCCTATGGCGGGAACTGAATTCTCAGGACCACAGGCAGCTCATTCAGGATTGTTCGATGGAAAATGTGCCATTATATGTAACCCCGAAGATTCCGATAAAAAAGCAGTAAAGCTGATCACAGAAATGTTCCATTGCCTGAGAATGAGATGTGTATTTATGGATGCTGAAGTGCATGACAGACAAACGGCTTACGTTTCTCATTTATCACACATTAGTGCTTTCGCTTTATCGTTAACGGTGTTGCACAAAGAAAAATCGGAAAAACACATTTTTGAATTGGCGAGTGGTGGATTTGATTCTACTGTTCGATTGGCAAAGAGTTCGGCCGAAATGTGGACACCAATTTTTCAACAGAACAAGAAAAACATTGGAAAAGTGCTTCAAAAATACATCAATACCCTTCAACAGTTTAAAGATTTAATTGAGGAAGACGATTTGAATGGTGTTAATGATTTAATATTTGAAGCAAACGACATCAGAAGGGTTCTTGATCAGAAAGAAAAGAACGAAAAAGAAACGATACTACAAACAGTAAATAAGTAGTTCAAAATATCATTTAAGTAAAAAACCATATTTTTAATCACTCAGAAAAGAGTAAAAAAAACAGTATACAATGAAGAATTTGGAAATTAAGGATCTAAGCAGCTGGCCGGTTGACGTTAGTACCCGCCCAATGGTTATTGCAGGACCTTGCAGCGCAGAGACCGAGGAACAAGTGATGGATGCAGCAAGAGGAATTAAAGCTGCAGGTATTCCAATTTTCCGCGCAGGAATCTGGAAACCACGTACCCGTCCAAACAGCTTTGAAGGAATTGGCGCAAAAGGATTAATCTGGCTGCAAAAAGTAAAAGAAGAATTCGGATTGATTACAGCTACAGAGGTAGCCAACGCCCGTCACGTTGAATTGGCTTTGGGTGCAGGGGTTGACATTTTATGGATTGGCGCAAGAACCACAGTTAATCCATTTGCTGTTCAGGAAATTGCTGATGCATTGCGCGGTCATGACATTCCTGTTTTGGTGAAAAATCCAATCAATCCTGATTTGGAGCTTTGGATGGGTGCAATTGAGAGACTGCATGCTGTTGGATTAACCAGATTAGCTGCGATTCACCGTGGATTTTCGACCTACCAAAAATTGAAATACAGAAATGATCCTCAATGGCAAATTCCAATTGAATTAAAAAGAAGAATGCCGCAGCTTCCTATCTTTTGCGACCCTAGTCACATTACAGGAGATCGTGACCTACTTGAAGAAATCGCTCAAAAATCGATGGATTTGAACTACGAGGGATTAATAATTGAATCGCATTGCAAACCCGAAGAAGCATGGAGTGATGCCAAGCAGCAATTAACCCCTGTCGCTCTTCAGGAACTTTTAGCTAACTTGGTACTTCGTGATCCTGAGGCGCCAAATGAATTGGTTGACAATACTCTTGGCGAATTAAGACATTTAATAGATGATTTCGATCAGAAATTACTGGAGTTATTAGAGAACCGCATGCAGGTAGCCAAAACAATTGGTCACTACAAGAAAGAAAACAACATCACCGTTTTGCAAAACAAACGTTGGGGAAGTATTCTGGAAAAAAGCATGGAAAATGGTAAGAAAAAAGGCTTTAGCGAGCAATTCATTAACAGCTTATTCAAAGCGATCCATCAGGAATCGATCAACCAACAGGAAGAAATAATGAACTCGTAACAAGAGACAATAAGATTTTAGATATGAGAAGTGAGATTTTTTCTTTCTCATATCTATTATCTCATTTCTCACATCTCTTTTGACAAATGAAGACCATACACATCGAAAAGCAAAACAGCAGTATTTTTGTAGGAGAATCTTATCTAAATATTAAGAACTACCTGCCGGAGAAAAAATGCTTTCTAATTTGCGATGAGAACATTTACCAGCACTATTCTGAATTCATCAATCAATTCGATTATATCGTAATGGGTTGTGGCGAAGGAAACAAAAACTGGCAAACTGCAGAAAAGATCATTGATCAGCTACTTGAAAGAGGTGCTGACAGAAATAGTTTTCTGTTGGGAATGGGCGGTGGTTTGGTTTCTGATGTAACAGGTTTTGTGGCTTCTATTTTTATGCGGGGGCTTGAATTTGGTTTCATCAGTACATCCCTGCTGTCTCAGGTTGATGCCAGTGTTGGCGGAAAAAACGGAATCAATTTTGGCAAACTGAAGAACATGATTGGCATTTTCAATCCTCCAAAGTTTGTGATTTGCGATCCGGTATTGCTTAAAACCTTGCCCAAACGTGAAGTAAGAAGTGGGTTTGGTGAAGTAATTAAGCATGCTTTTATTAAAGATGAAAACCTTTATAACTTCCTGAATGATAACTGTGAGGCACTTCTGAATTTAGATCCGAATTTGATGGAAAACTTGGTTTACAGAGCTGTTTCAATTAAGACTGAGGTTGTTGAAGGTGATCCTTTTGAAAAAGGCGAACGCAAAAAGTTGAATTTCGGTCACACCATTGGTCATGCTATTGAGAATAATTCAGATTTAACTCATGGCGAAGCGGTATCGGTTGGTATGAATTTAGCCTGCCAATTGTCTCAGGAATTGTGTGAACTAAGCGATGTTGATGCGAAAAGAGCCAATGACTTATTGCGAAAATTTGAATTGCCTCTGGATCATGACGTTTCCGCAGATATGATTAATCAATATCTGATCAAGGACAAAAAGAAAAACCGATCGGCCATTGATTTTATTCTACTCAAAAAAATAGGAGAAGCCACAATTGTCACCCTTCCTATTGAAGAACTTAAAACCAAGGTGATTGCACTTTGTGCCAATCCTAATTAACCACATTAATACCCAAAATTATGAGAGTTCGAATTCAATCCTCAACCATTAAAGGAAGATTAACGCCTCCTTCCTCGAAAAGTATGATGCAAAGAGCTTTAGCCGCCGCAATGTTGGCGAACGGAAACTCTGTAATTCACAATCCCTGCAAATGTGAAGATGCTGATGCAGCAACAGATATCATTCAGCGGATGGGTTCGGTAGTCACCAAAAAGGAAAATTCGGTAGAAATAACTTCCAAAGTAAGCGAAGCTCCCAAAAGTATTCATGTTGGAGAATCCGGACTTTCGTTACGAATGTTCTCTCCCATTGTTGCACTGAAGCCGGAAGAAATGGAAATTACGGGAACAGGCAGCATCCTAAAAAGACCCGTTCATAATATTATAGAAGGATTGGAAAATTTGGGGATTGAATGTGAAAATCCCGGCAAGGGATTCTTGCCCATCCGCATAAAAGGCGGCTACAAAAGTAACTTTGCGAAAATTGACGGATCGCTTGGATCTCAATTCCTCACGGGTCTTTTAATGGCTCTACCCTTGCGAAAAGAAGATACAACACTGAAAGTGAAAGATCTAAAAAGCATTCCTTATATCAATATGACTCTCGATTTAATAAAGCATTTTGGTATTGAAATAGAACATGAGAATTACGAGAACTTTCAAATAAAAGGAAATCAAATTTATCAACCAACAGAATACACAATTGAAGCCGATTGGAGTTCTGCTGCTCCTCTTTTAGTTGCCGGAGCGTTGAAAGGAATTGTAACACTGGAACACATGAATCCGGATTCTTATCAGGCCGATAAGGCAATTTTGGATGCCTTGCAAAAATGCGGCGCTTCCATTGCATGGGAAGGAAACAATTTAACGGTTGAGAAAAAAGCTTTAAATGCCTTTGATTTTGATGCCACACATAGTCCTGATCTTTTCCCTCCTTTGGTGGCTTTGGCCTGTCACTGTGAGGGAGAAAGCAGAATTAAGGGAGTTCACCGATTAGAGTACAAAGAAAGTAATCGTGGCTTAGTGCTGAAGAAAGAATTTTTAAAGCTTGGAGTCCCGATTCGCATCGAAGGTGATGAAATGATCATTCCTGGTGGCAGAGTAAAAGGAGGACTGGCAAAAAGTAATAATGATCACCGTATTGCAATGGCTCTGGCCGTAACAGCATTGGCATCACCAAGTCCTATTGAAATAGGTCAGCATGAGTGTGTTGCCAAATCATATCCTGAATTCTTTACGGATTTACGAAAAATTGGTGGCGGCGTAGCGCAGTTTTATTTCGATAGTCAGTTTGTATAAAACAAAAATAGGGTATCCGAAAAGTAAAGTTGACTTGAAAACATCATATTGAGCAATCCCGATTGCTATCGGGACGAAACATCTGCTATTCAAACACAAAGATTCTTCGACAAGCTCAGAATGACAATCAATTCAAACTTTTCACCCCCTTATTCTTACTTAACAGTAAAAAAATGATAATAGTCAGTGCCTGTTTGGCCGGTTGCGAATGCAGATACGATGGAAAAAGCAACGAAGTTCCTGAAATTAAAAAACTGGTTCTCGAAAACAAAGCCATCGCCCTGTGTCCGGAAAATTTAGGAGGCCTTAGTACGCCACGTATCCCTTGCGAAATAGTGAGAATCAATAACGAATTAAAGGTAATTGGCCGGGATCAAAATGATTATACAGCCCAATTTACCAAGGGTGCCGAAATCGCCGCGAATGTGGCAAAAGCCTTACATTGTAAAACGGTAATTTTAAAGGCCAACAGTCCGTCATGCGGATACGGAAAAATTTATGACGGCAGTTTCACGGGTAAATACAAAGAAGGAAACGGATTTACTGCTGAAATCCTGGCAAAAAATGGAGTACAAATACTGAATGAAGAAAATTTTCATTCGATACTTACCAATGAAAAATAAACATTAGCTATTTTTACTAAATACTAATGACTGGTTACTAATAACGATAATAGATGAACAATTTCGGAAGAATATTTAGACTTAGCATATTTGGAGAATCTCACGGTAAAGGAGTTGGTATCACAATTGATGGATGTCCATCAGGAATTGACCTGACCGATGAAGATCTTTTGCACGATATAAGCCGCAGAAAGTCTGGCGCAAGAGGTACAACCCCAAGAATTGAAGCCGATATGCCCAGCATATTGAGTGGAACCTTCGAAGGAAAAACTACTGGTGCTCCGCTAATCATCCTGTTCCATAACAAAAATACCAAATCGAAAGACTACAGCAACCTGTTGGACAGTCCGCGTCCCGGACATGCTGATTTTGTAGCTCAGCATAAATTTGGCCGACACAACGATTATACCGGAGGCGGTCATTTTTCGGGAAGAATTACTCTTGGGATAGTAGCTGCCGGCGTTGTTGCCAAGAAAATATTAGGCGATGTGCAAATCGATGCCAAACTAACCGAAGTTGGCGGACAAAGCGATTTTGATGCTGCAATTGAAGATGCTTTGCTACAGCACGATTCTGTAGGAGGAATTGTTGAATGCCGAGCCAATAACCTTCCTATCGGATACGGCGAACCTTTCTTCGATTCTGTGGAATCGATGATTTCGCATCTTATTTTTGCGATACCTGCAACCAAAGGAATTGAATTCGGTTCCGGATTCGGCGCAGCAAAAATGAAAGGATCGGAACACAACGATAATTTTATTGATGCCTCTGGAAAAACGGAGACCAATAATGCCGGAGGAATCAACGGAGGAATTACCAACGGAAACGAGCTGGTATTTCGAGTAGCCATAAAGCCAACCTCATCGATTGGCAGAAATCAGAAAACCATGAATTTTGCCAAAGGCGAAGTGGAAGATTTACTGATTGAAGGCCGGCACGATGCCTGCATTGCTTTACGGGTTCCGGTAATTATTGAAGCCGCAACCGCAATTGCATTGGCTGATTTAAAATTGCTCGATAAAGCCAGAAGGTAAACAGCTCTTTACTAAAAATACATGCCCCGCAAAGATCATTTCTTTGTGGGGTTTTCTTTGTGGGGCTTTTATTTCCTCACCATACAGGCGATGAAGCTTTCGCTCGAAGGCGATGCCTGCTTTTTAATGCCAAAATCCCCGTCGCACCAAGCAGATTGCTCCATTCTTATGCCAATAAAGCTTTCGCTCGAAAGCGAAGCTATTTTTTTTATACCGCAACCCTATCCTCGCGAGAACGATGACGATTTTCTGATGCCGGAACTCTCATCGCATCAGACAGATGGTTCTATTTTTATGGCTAAAGTCCCTTCGCATTACTGCGATACTACTTTTCTGATAAAAAAAGGGTCTTCGCACAGGTGAAAACCTCCTTTTTGATACCAATAAGACCTCCGCTCAAAAGCGAAACAAATACAAGCATCATGAAAAGCCTATAAACACTAGCATTTCCCAATTCAGACAAAAAAACAGTCCCTTCGCTGATGATGGATGCCTCGTTTCTGTTTGATTTGTGATTGTTCCTAATGTGAAATAGTTAATCCTTTTTTATGTATTGATAATGAAGTTGTGAAAAAGAGAAAGATTCGTTTGACTTTTATTGAGTATTTCTCTGTATTCTAATTAGTCATCCCTTAAAAAGATTCCAGAATATTGATAATCAACTGATAAACTTTTTTATTCCCTACTTAAATCTGCAAGCAAATAAGTATCTTAGTTGAAAAGCTTGCAGATATGGTTGGAAAACAGGACAATACACCTCAATTAAGTATTTTTGACACACCACTGGAACGATTCATCAATTTAGAGCATGAATTGTGTATTTTATCAAGGCGAATTGACTGGGATTCAATAGAAATGGAATTCTCTGTTTATTTTTCCGAAATCGGACGTCCATCTGTTCCAATCCGAAGAATGGTAGGGTTGCTTCTGTTGAAACACATTTATAATTTAAGTGATGAGTCCATCGTTGACAGATGGATTGAAAATCCCTATTGGCAGTATTTTAGCGGGGAGAAAGTTTTTCAAACACAAAAGCCTTTTGATCCAACCGAGTTTATACATTTTAGAAACCGTATTGGGAAAGAAGGAGCAGAAATATTATTGAAAGTATCAATTCAGTTATTTGGCAAAGAAGCTCAGGAAAAAGAAGTATTAATTGACAGTACGGTACAAGAGAAGAATATCACTTACCCAACCGACGCAAAACTACACAAGCGTATAATTGAGAAAGTAAACAAGATAGCCAAACAAGAAGGAATCACATTACGCCAAACTTATACCCGAACCTTAAAACAGTTGATGATAGACCAACGTTTTCATAATCATCCAAAAAGAAGGAAGAAAGCCAAAGCTGCATTACGAAAAATCAAGACTATTGCTGGTCGCTAGGTCAGAGATATCCAAAGACAATTCACCACATCTCAACAAAACAGATATCAGGAATTATTTATCATTCTCGATAAAGTCTTAACGCAGCAAAAAGGAAATAAGAACAAGATTTACAGTATCCATGAACCTGAGACTCGCTGTATTGCTAAAGGAAAAGAAGCAAAGAAATTTGAGTTTGGAAACAAGACTGGGTTTGTTTTGACCAAAACCACAAAAATAGTAGTTGGCGCTATTGCCTTTGAAAATAATCCTTACGATGGCCACACTCTAGAAGAACATTTAAAACAAACAGAATATTTAACAGGAAGTTGTCCAAAAATAGGGATCGTAGACAGAGGATACAGAGGGAAAAAGAAAATCAATGGTACTGAAATAATATCACCTTCTGTTCCTAAAAGAGAAACGACTCAGTATGAAAAACAAAAAGCAAGGAAACGTTTTAGATCCAGAGCTGGAATAGAACCGGTTATTGGACATATTAAGCAAGATCACAGAATGTTAAGGAATTATCTAAAAGGCCTTCCAGGTAATCAATTAAATACAATTTTTGCCGGAACTGGGTTTAATCTAAAGAAAATGCTCAATAGAATTAAAGAGCAAATCCTTTGTGTCTTTTTTAAAAAACTAAATCTTTGGATGCAATTATTTTCAAAAATCAAACTCTCAAAATATCTGGCTTTTTAAGGGATGACTAATTAGCAACTATCTTTACTCTTGAACGGTGGCTGAAACGCGCATATGAATCTGGAAATACAACAAAATATGGCACAAAAAAATCATGCCTATTAGACGTGATTCCTTATTCCCCACCGCCGTATACGTACAGCCAAATCTCCATGAATACCTTATTGTGAAATTATTTTATGAATAAACCCGTATGCTTGGTTTATGCTGAGCTTGCGAAGTATCTGGTGTGAGAGGCACATTCCGTCAGTTAATTACCGGCGGAACCGTCTACACAATTATGGGTTGCCTTTTTTCAATAAATTAATATCTATAGTTAATTGCTTTTAATATTTTTCAGTCTTTTATTTCATTAAATATCGTTTTAATAATTTTGTCAAGATCGTTTCCTTCTTCTTCAATCCATTCGTCTTTTTCAACTAGATCTTGAATCAAAATTTGCTGTTCTGTACTATAGAAATTTTTAGTAAGCCCACAGATAAATTTTTCTTTGTTTTTCCAATTACTTTTATGATAATCTTCTGTTTCTGTCAATTTAGCTGGGTAAAGTTTTGATTTCAAAACAGGTGTTATGAGTTTTAATTTATGTTTGTTGTTTTCTAATTTATCAATTATCCTTTTTGCTTTTTCATATATTACCAATCCGTCATAATCCCAATCTCCCAGATAATAAATTGGATATTTAACATCTATTAGATTTTTCAATTTATCTACATTGTAGCCACCAACATATAAAAGCTCAACCTGATAATTTTCTATATAATATGGAAATTTCAAAAAATAGAAATTCTCACATAAGATCGTTATCTTCGGGGTTTTATGCTCACAATGAAACGGTTTCAAATATTGTTGATTGTTTTCTTGTGATAAGTCGATGCCAATCAACTTTTCTACGGCATTAGTTAAACTAACTTTTTTTGACATATACTTACTTGATTTGAAGAACATCAAAGAAACTCCTTGCGCATTTTCTCTAGCTTCAATTATTTGGTTTCGCAAATTATCCAAATCAGTATTGTTCCTAAAAGATTTTATTTCAATTAGTTTTATTATATCCGCTTCGTCTATTCGACTTGTATTTATATTGATGTTTAACTCTTGTAAGAAATTTAAATAAATATCATATAAAAAAACATTTTCTTCATTTACGAACTCCTTTTCATAATGTCCATCATATTTATCTCCAATGGTCTCTTTCACATAAACTTTGTCATTCCTAATTTTATCTTTTATAATTCCATTGCGATACAAATACCGAAAGTAATCATGATTTGAAATAGAATTACGATTATCTGCAACACCTTTATTTATCTGTCTGCCTTGATAAAGTTTGTGAAGTGCCTTGATATGTTGCCAATTAAGCTTTTTTTTCATAAAAATTTTCCTCTAAAAACTTCTCCCAATTATATATAGTTTCATTACTACCTGATAAAATTGCAAATGGCGGATTATTAATCTTATCCTCCTCTTTATTTTCATTCAGAATATACCAGTTTTGATTATTATTCTCATTATCATCTAATGGTGTAATTGAAAATGTAAGAAGCTGAAAGTCTTCATTGGCTGCAATCGTATAGAGCATATCATAATTGCCTCCCAAATCCTGTGCATCATCAATTGGCATAAAACGTATCCCCTTGGGAGGTTTATTTTGTTTATCTTTATATATTTCCGACATCTGTGCTATGCACAACAAAGCAATTTTGGTGTAATTTTGTCCGGTACTACCATCGTTTTCTTTTCCGTTTTTTTCCATACGAAATTCCATTTTAAAATAGTTCATGGGATTGAGTAAATCTAAAACGGATACATCATCTTTTCGTGAGTGCTTTTTGTAAATATCCAGAATTATTTTTTCAATATCTTTTTGTTTTGGAAGGTTCTCCAAAAACATACCCCCAGTAAAACACATTTGATTATTTAATTCTCCTTTTACCTCATTAAGGAAACTTGTAGGAAAATCAGGTACATCATCGAATGTTAGCTTTACTTTATACCCTCCTGTTATTTCAACATCTTTTTGAGAAAAAAATACCTTAATGGATTTATACTTCACATTGTATTTTTGATAAGCATCAATAACATCCTGAAAACGTTTGGTTAACAGCTGAACAAACAAACTATTTATATCTTTTGCCAAATTATTTATTTTTTGAAGATACCTTTTGATTTCTTCAATAACTGATTTTTCTTCAAACTTGACATTAGCATATAAATTGGGCAATATAGTTTCGACAAGTGTTTTGTAGTCTTTGGTATCTCTGTTGATAGAATTTTTTGGGAAGTATGTTTTGGTCAAATAACTACAATGTTCGTTATATGCGTCCTTTTCTTTTTCTGACTTTTCTGGCTCTTTTGTATACCTATCTTTCAAAAAGTTTTTATCTACCTCATAATTGAATAATTTACATTCGCTTTCTGCCGTATCGTATTCGCTTTCTGCTATTTCTAATAGCTCTTTGAGCTTTCCTACTTCTCCATCAATCTTACTTTTGGTTTCAATTCTTTTTTTCCATAAAGTATTTATATCCTCTGCTTTATCGTTTACTTTTTTTGTTAAATCTATGCTAATTTTATTGAATCGATTATCTTTTTGTAATTCAATCAATTCACTTACTATCTTATTAAGATCAACATCTATTTTATTTATTTTGAGCTGTTTGTCATCTTGTTTGTTATTATTTAAAAAATCTTCCAATTCTACCTTTTGATCTTTTAGCTTAACTAATTCAATCTCTTGATTTATTAACTCCTCATTTTTGTTTGTCCATTTCTCATAATCATTTGTAATACTGACTTTATCCTCGAAACACAGCATTAACTTATTAAAGTTATCCTGATTGGATATATCTTCAAAAATTTCAGGATAATCTTGATTAAAAAATCCTTCTTTATCCTTATAAAATGTAAATATCTTCCTATTCTCATATTCGTTTAGAATTTGATACAAATCATTTAGCATCAACTTCTCTTCTTCCAACTCTTTTATTCTAATATCAGTCTTTTCTGCATATTGCTTGATTTTTTCTTTTGCATTTGAGACATTCAAAAAGTATATATCTCTATATTCAATATATTCTTTTATTCCAGAAAGATTTAGCCAAAATCCGTTTTCATCTTCTGTAATATTTTCTTCCGAATTAATTGCTTGCAATAATTCTTCTGGTCTAGGAATATATCTTTTTCTTTTTTGGTCTTCAGGTTTATTTAAACCAAGTTCAAAATAATGAGCAATAACACATTCTTGAATTTTACTAAACGTGGTGAAAGCTAATTTATCAATAGACCATTTTATCAAAGAATTAACCTTGTCAAAATTAGAAAATGCTTTTAATGAATTTAATTCTTTAATCTGATTTTCAATCTCTTTTATGTTATTGGCATATTCTTTTTCTCCCTCCTTAAAGCTCTTAATCCATGCTGACCTTTGAAATTCATTCAAAAAATCTGTTTTGTCTTTTGATTTTTTGTTTAAATAGTCTTCAAATCGTATAACCTCTTTCCATTGAATAAAAAATTCAAATACCTGTTTTATTTGTTTCTCGGAATTATATTCATCAAATAAATTCTTAGTAATTTGAATGTTATTGTACAAAGGTGTTACTCTCAGTAATTCTTTTTGAATATTAACTTTTTCTTCTTTTAGTTTATTTTCAGAGTTTCTGTTTACTTTTACTTTAATTTTCTGAAGTTTTTCAAATTTAACTTCGATTTTGACAATTTCTTCTCTTAGTTTTTGTTGCTTTTCATTGTACTCTTCTTTTTCTAACAACTTAAGCTCTGTTGCAATTGTCCATTGAAGGTTTTCCTTCTCACTTATGTCAATTTCGAGTTCCTTTTTTCGAAAATACCAGTATACGTTTCGAGCAATCCTATCTTCCTTTTCGGTCTCCTTTTTTGTAGCATATAAAGCTGCCAACTCCTGAATAGCTTCTGCCCTTTCAGTTACATTTTCAATATCTTCATCGTTTTTGTATGAACTTTGATATTTACTCTCTACCTCAATTATACCTTCATCATATTCCTTTTTAATTCTATTGTAATCATCATTTCCGAATAAAAAGTATTGAATATCACTTGATTTTTTCCACTGGATATCTTTCCCAGCAGAAAACGATCTAAGTATTTTAGCAAACCTTATCACATTTTCTTCACTATCATGCAAACTAAATGGAAGGATTTCATTGATCTTTAAAATTTCTTGAAACTTACGTACTTCAAACTTTTCGATATTAAAAATGTGTTTATTTTTCTCAATAAGCTCATTTAGATCTAAAATGTGTCCAGCTTCCAACAGTCTTTTATAGAGTATCGGTTTATCAAATCCTTCAATATTATCCTCTTTGAATGCATTTTGGATAATAAAATGTTCTACATGACTATTTCCAGCTTTGAGAAATATTCCAATAACAACAAACTTTCCCTTTTCAATTTCAATATTTAAAAAAGCATACCCAAAGTTTATGTGTTTTGTTTTCATTACATAACCAGAAGGCTTGTAATTTGAGTTTGATGCTGGCTTAAAATGCTTATTTCCTACAAATATTAATTGTAAAAGATTGGCAATTGTTGTTTTGCCAATTCCAGCTTCCCCCGAAAAATCGGTCCGAAATGGATGAAAGATATAATCCATATTGTAGTGATGGATTAATCCAATTGTAGATAAACTGAAAATTCTTGGATACTGTTTTTCAAACTTCTCGCTCATAGCTCTTTTCCAGTTTAAATATTTTATCAAAATTCTTTATTTCATCGTAGTATAAATCATTGATTAACCGATGGAAAGAAGGCATAATTTCAAATTTATCTGATTGAGGTGTAAAATATAACCAACCTATTTCTCCAAACTTTCTCAATGCATTTTCAATCTTCTTATTAACAAAATCAGTATCCGAAGCAATCAGATTTTTTTTGTTCTGCACATTAGCGAACAATCTATATATTCCTTCCTTGTATTCTTCATAATCGTGATGTAACATTGTCTGTAAATCTTTTATTGAACCTACATGATCTGCCATATCAATATAGGCTAACAAAACTCCAACAATAACAAATTCCACAGGCAAATACTCTTGTTTGAATAAACTTACCTTCCCTCTCTCATAATCATCTTTTTTATCGCGGAAAAAGTCAATATAATAGTATTTGTTATTACTGTCATCTTGACCATATTCTAAACTGACACTGTAAAATGTACTGTAATAATCTTTTAAATCTGGACTTTCTTCAATGAATCTGAAATGTTGTCTTTGTTCTGGATGTTGTTCCTGTATATAATAACCAGATTTTAACCACAAATCAGTTTCTGCAAATAATACTTTTGCCTTTTCATTGTGCAAAAAGGCATATTTTTGATTTTCCACCTAGCTTAGTTTTTTAATTTTCATATCCCACAATATTTTATTCTCGGAATATTTGGATAACGGTTGATTCACTACAAATGCGTAATTTTTGCTTTTAGAGTACTTTCTTATTAAAATTGAAGCAATTTTCACTGCAATATTTATATCATCCACATCATTTATTATTTTATCAAAATACAATTTGAAATCAATGTGTCTTTTGTATTCTAATTCTCGCTCTATCTCCTCTAAAAAGCTGAATAATTTACTTCTTTGTTTTATTGTTTTTTCTGCTACTTTTCTTTGTATTTCTCGTTCATTCACATTAGGCTTAGGGACATACATCTCTCTTTTATCCTTCTTATAATCAATCAAATTCCTTTTATTATCTACAAAACAAAATTTGTAAGGCAAGTAAGGAAATGACCTTTCCAAACAAAAGTTTTTGGAAGCAGGAAATTTTAATTTCCAGTTAGGTTTGCAACCAATAATTTGACTCTGTGAAAGCAATAAATTTAGTAGCTTATTGGTGTTTTTTTCAAATTCAAGTCTTGTCATGTTTCCATAAAACTGTCTTAGTTTTGGAATTACACGTTCAATTCTTTTGCTTATCCGTTCGAAATCTAATATCAAATTATCAAGAAAAGAGATAACGCTCTTTTGATTTTGCAAAGATTGTTCTGGATTTATTTCTTCACTCGGATCAATTCTATTAATAATGCTTTTTATTGTTTCAACATGGTTTAAAGATCCTTTAATTTTATTTGTTTGCTTATTTATTTCTTCGATGTTTTCCAGTATGTTTTTTACAAGAACATCCCCATTAACTGTATCGTTATTAACCCCTGCTCTAAATTTTTTAATAACATTAATAATCTGTCTTTCGAGACTTTCCAATTGACTTTCAATAAAACCAGTTAAATCACCGGTAAAAATCAAACTATACCATTTATCAAAAGACCTGTGTTCTAATAACGTTTTTTTTAGGTATAGTAATTTTAATTCAATTTCTGATGGTTTTAAGTCATCCGTTATTTTTGATATGATTGTATAGCAAAAGTTCTTGGCATATTGAGTTAACCTATACTGATTATCTGTTTCTTTTAGAAAAAACTCAGTTAGGTCTCTAATTACATTTTTAGCACCCTCTTTTTGTTCCTTTTTGTCATTATTTTTATGCAGAATTATCAGCTTTGTGATATCATCTTCCGAAAAAAAATCACTGTTTTTATTTTCTAGTTGTTCGTATAGTTTAAATATGATAATTCCATATTCCTTCTTTGGAATTAATAAATCATATAAGTTTCCAGAATTAATTTGTGTTATATAATTCTCCTTGTTATTATTCATAATTTAAACACAATAATGATTTAATACAATTTTAATATCGCTTTTATTATTAGCACAGTGTATTTTTTGGTTGCCCATAACAATTGGCTAAATCGCTATATTCCTTATACCACTTATCTGTTACTTTTCGTAAGTACTTGTTCTTGTTTTATATATCCTCCTATATACAATTTAGAGGAGCTTCTATTTTTGCAAAAATATTCTTCCTAATAGCATAGCAAATTTATAAAGCCCAACTAAGGTATTCTTTTTTACAGAGATAATAATAAAGGAATGTGATAAATATTACATAAACTATGAATTGTTTCACCCCAAGTTTTGATGTGGCAACATGTGTTTTGAGTGGAGTACTTTACCCAATCTCCTAGCAGTCGGTTTGGAAAGTCCCCTTTAGGGGATTTAGGGGTGTAAGAATAACAGAAGATATGTGGATTTCCTATTTGTCATTCCTTCGGAATTTTACTCACTAACACAACTACAATATTTCAAGAATACCACTGAGATTGCATCTGTATTGAACCGAGGTTTTTTCGTTCGTTTAAAACAGACCAGCCTATCTTTCTGTCTTTTACAAGCTTATTTCTTTCACGAAAAATTAATTTTATTGCTATATTTAGGATTGTACGGTCAATAGTAAAATGTACTGAAACAATCGCCCATGCATCAAAAAGATGACAGACTGCATACAGAGACCATTTACATTAAGAATATGGTTTGCAATTGTTGTGTTCGGATTTTGAGCATGTCGTTAAAGGAAAATTCAATTCAAGTCGATAAAATTCGATTAGGAATGGCTACAATTACCTACGATACTGATGAACTCGACATGGAAAAGATTAATTCCATCATTCAGGAAAATGGTATGGAGTTAGTAGTTGGTCATGAACAAAAAATTGTAGAACGAATTAAAACAGCCGTTATCGAATTGATTCACCAAATGAATAATGCCGACTCTATTGTTCAAAAATCGGAATATTTGGTTGGCAAACTTGGGTTAAGCTACCAGCAGTTATCCAAAATATTTTCGCGCCACGAATCGATTACCTTGGAGCGATTCATTATTCTAAATAAAATAGAACGAATTAAAGAACTAATTGATCAGGAAGAATACACGCTCAGTGAGATTGCTTTCCTGATGGATTACAGCAGTGTTCAATATCTATCCAACCAATTTCATAAAATTACCGGCCTTTCTGTAAGTGAATACAAAAAAAATAAAGAGGATAATAAAAAGCCCTTACACTCCTTGTATTAAACACTCCGGATACTATTCCCTGCTTAGTAAAACCAAATATTATAACTTATTTACAAAATATTGTAATATTTATTCCCTGATACTTCCCTACCTTTTCAATGATATTTAAAGACTTAGCGTGCTTTGTTTTAATAAAGGCCCGAAAAGCACATACATCTTTAAAAAGTATGCATTAATTCCGAAATCATGAAGTTAAAAAGAAACGTAGCCGTCAGTGAAAACGGATTCTTATTCAATCCTGAAACGGGAGACTCCTTTATCGTAAATCCTATTGCAAAAGAAATATTAAACTATTTAAAAGAAGGATACGATATCGAAAAGATTAACCAATTAATACTCGATCGATATGAAGTAGATCTGGTGACTCTTGAAAAAAACATGGAAGATTTCTTAAAAATGCTCCAGCACAACGAATTGCTTGACAGGTAATACCGATTGAATAAATAAGTGGGCTGCATTTATTCACGGATAATTACATAGGGGGTTCATTAGCTTACTTTGTTCGGTACGCCATGCTCAACACTTCCTATTTATTCCATCGGCATTAGACCGGGTTGTTTTCGCTCGCCATAGCTCACTAATTATTCAAAATGGTATAAAATGGAGAAACCAAAATTTAATATCGCAGTCACAGGATTAAACAATACCGATAATCCGGGACCGGGAATACCTGTTATTAGAGGTTTAAAGGAAAGCAAAGACTTTGATGTAAGAATAATAGGTCTGGCTTACGAAAATCTGGAACCGGGCATTTACATGCGCGATTTGGTAGATAAAACCTATCAAATCCCCTATCCTTCGTCAGGAAAAGAGGCTGTACTTGAACGAATTGAGTACATCAATTCCAAAGAAAATCTTGATTTTATCATTCCCAATCTGGATGCTGAATTATACACCTTTATTCAATCGAAGGAAAAACTTGAGAAAATGGACATTCGAACCTTCCTGCCTACTATGCAGCAGTTCGAGGAACGACACAAGGCGAATCTTAACGAATATGGCGAAAAGTACGGCATTAAAGTTCCGCTAAGTAAATCAATTACCAGCAGAAGAGACATTGATGAACTAAAAGAGGATTTTGAATATCCCTTACTTGTTAAAGGCAAATTTTACGATGCTTATTTGGCCTATACTCCTGAACAGGTAAATACTCATTTCAATAAAATATCAGCAAAATGGGGTCTGCCTGTTATCATTCAGGAATTTATCCGGGGCACTGAGGTAAACGTTATCGCTTTAGGCGACGGACATGGAAATACCGTTTGTGCAGTACCCATGCGAAAACAATACATTACTGATAAAGGAAAAGCCTGGGGAGGAATCACCATTAAGGATGAAAAAATGCTTGAATTAACCAGAAATTTAATCAGGCAAACCAAATGGCGCGGAGGAATGGAATTGGAACTGATAAAAACCAATCAGAATGAATATTTCCTGATCGAAATCAATCCTCGAATTCCGGCATGGGTTTATTTGGCTGTCGCAGCCGGACAAAATCTTCCTGAAGCACTCATAAAACTAGCGTTTGGAATGGATGTTCCAAACTATTCGGAATATGAAGTCGGAAAAATGTTTATCAGATATTCCTTTGATTTAATTGGAGATATCGCACAATTCGGAAGCTTATCGGTTACCGGAGAAATGTAAAAGAAACAATCCGAAACAAACAGCTATCAAAAAATTGAAAAAACTTAACATACTGTCACATGAAGAAATTGGATTACGAAAGGCCTATACTCAATAAAGTAAACGCCGGCATGCCCGATAAATTCGGAATGAAGACTAAAACAGCAACTTTAAGTCATATAGAAGAACATTCAGTACACGACATCTTAAAGGAATTTGGTTCTCCGGTATATGTAATCTCGGAGCCTTGCATCCGAAAAACCTACAGAACCGCTTACAAAGCATTTTCAACGCGATACCCGCGCGTACAATTTGCATGGTCCTACAAAACCAATTACATGAATGCTGTTTGCAAAATATTTCACTCAGAGGGAGCATGGGCCGAAGTTGTTTCCGGTTTTGAATACTCCAAAGCAATCGAAAACGGTATCTCAGGTGATCAGATCATATTTAATGGCCCCGAAAAATCAAAAGAAGATTTAGAAAGAGCTATTACCGATGGAGCCATGATTCATTTGGACAGTTTGGATGAATTTTATTTTCTGGGGGAATTGGCTCAAAAGCTGGATAAAAAAGCAAATGTAGCATTGCGCATCAATTTGGATGCAGGTATTTATCCTCAATGGGATCGTTTTGGATTTAATCTTGAAAACGGAGAAGCATGGCATGCACTAAACCGTATTATGCTGCATGAACACATGGAATTAGTTGGCCTGCATACACACATGGGCACATACATTACAGCTGTTAGTGCTTACGCAGTTGCTGCAAGTAAACTGGCAGATATGGCGGTTCGCTTGTTTCGGAAATTTAACCATAGTATAAAATACCTTGATTTGGGTGGAGGGTTTGCGACAAAGAACACGCTGAAAGGTGCCTATCTTCCGGGTGCAGATACATGTCCTTCCTTCGATGATTATGCTGAAGCTCTAACCTCTGCTCTTCTGGGAAGTGAATTGCCTCCTGACAAACTGCCTCTGTTACTGCTGGAAACAGGTAGGGCTTTGATTGATAAAGCCGGTTATGCATTAGGAAGTGTATTGGCAAACAAGCGTTTGGTTGATGGGCGCAGAGCTACGGTTATTGATATTGGAGTAAATATGCTATTCACCGCCTTTTGGTACGAACATGAGGTTTTGCCTACTAAATTAAATTCGGAGCAAACCGAAAACACAACTATTTATGGGCCTTTGTGTATGAACATTGATATAATTCGTGAGGCCATTCAATTTCCTTTGCTTCAAAAGGGCGATGCCATTGTAATTCCACGAATTGGAGCCTATAACATGACTCAATGGATGCAATTCATAAAGCTTCGTCCACCTGTATTGTTAATTGATGAAGACAGAAAAATACACGTGATCCGGAAAAAAGAAAGCTTTCAAGAATTTAATGCCCATGAAAATGTTCCGAAACATCTTAAATAATAATGAAAGAGCTTAAACAGAACATACTATTTTTAGGTGAAGCGACACTAAACAGCTACGCTCAGGTATTTTTCTCACGAAACAAAGCCTTTGCAGTGCTGCTTTTGGTGGTTAGTTTTTTCGATCCATGGGCCGGAACAGCAGGTCTGATTTCCATTTTAACAGCAAATTTAGTTGCCGGTAAAATGGGTTTCTCTAGCTACTACATTAAAGATGGAAGCTATGGATTTAATAGTCTGCTGGTAGGACTAGGCATCGGTTTATATTTTCAGCCGGGACTCGAAATAGCTGTTTTGGTGATTCTGTCATCCATTCTCACCTTATTCATCTGTTTATTTTTGCAGGGTGTGCTCGCCAAATACGCTCTGCCCTTTTTAAGTGTTCCTTTTTTGCTGGGCATCTGGATGATTATGCTGGCAAGCAGTGATTTAACCTCATTGGGAATTAGTGAGCGGGGCATTTATCAGGCCAACGAAATATTCAGCCTTGGCGGTCAAAAACTGGTGAATGTCTATCATTTTATTCAAAATTGGGAAATACATGAATCAGTATCCATATTTCTAAAATCGCTGGGAGCTATTTTCTTTCAAAGCAATTGGCTGGCTGGTTTACTGATCCTGATTGGATTGCTTTTTTATTCCCGAATTGCCTTTACATTCGCCATTTTAGGATTCTATATCGCCTACTTTTTTTATATTCTTATTGATGTAAATATTAGCGGATTGGGCTATACTTTTATCGGCTTTAACTTTATTCTTACTTCAATTGCTCTGGGTGCTTTCTACCTCATCCCATCCCCTTATTCTTATCTCTGGATTATTCTATTACTGCCAATAGTTGTTTTAACAACACTCAGCAGTGTGCATTGGTTTGCTCCTTATCGATTATCGGTTTATGCACTGCCATTTAATGCGGTGACTCTTCTTTTCCTGTACATTCTAAAATTACGGTATCAGCCAAGTGAAAAATTGCAGGAAGTACAAGTGCAGCACAACTCTCCTGAGAAGAATTTGTACTATTTCAAAAGCAATGCCCAACGTTTATCGGCAAATGTATTTACTGATTTTCAACTTCCGTTTATTGGAGAATGGTCGGTAAGCCAAGCCCATGAAGGTGAATACACACATAAGAATGAATGGCGCCATGCCTGGGATTTCGTAATACTTAATGATGAGGATGAGCAATACAAAAACGACGGCGATTTTGTTGAAGATTACTACTGCTACAACAAAACTATACTATGTCCGGCAGATGGTGAGATTGTAAATATTCTGGATGGTATTCCCGATAATAAAATTGGACAGGTGAATTTAAATCAGAATTGGGGCAACTCTTTGGTGATTCGTCACAACCACAGTCTTTTTTCGCAATTGAGTCATTTTAAAGAAAACAGTTTTAAAGTAAAAAAGGGAGATCTTGTTAAAAAAGGAGAAGTTTTAGGATTGTGCGGTAATTCAGGAAGATCACCCTACCCTCATCTTCACTTTCAATTTCAGGCTACACCCTATACTGGATCTGCAACATTGGATATAACTCTTTCGCATTATATAGAACGGTTGGGCAAAGATGTAATTCTAAAATCGTATACGAAACCGACAACAAACACAAAGCTATTACGGGGAGAAATCCATCCGTTATTGTCGCAGGCATTGGGATTTCAGACCGGACAGAAATTTACGTTAACCGTTGAATCCGGTCTCGATTCAAAACTGATAATTTTGGAAAAAAACTGGGATTTTAAAGTCAAGTCCGATGCTATTGGAAACACTTACATTCAATGTTTGCAAACCAACTCAAAAGCATTTTTCCGTGTAGAGGCAAATGTTTTACAATTCCATAACTATCTGGGCAATAAACGCTCTCTACTCTACTATCTCTATCTGTCTTGTTATAAAGTTTATTTGGGATATTATCAAGATCTGAATGTAACAGCTGAAATTCCTCCGAATCAGGTTTTCAGTGCAAGAAAGCTTTTCCTGCAGGATTTCATCGCTCCCTTTTACATTTATCTGCAGTCCAACTATCAATTAAAATATCAAAACAAAAAGGAAGGAATCAACTCCGAAAAAATTGAACTCTCATCTAAAATAGAGTGTGGATATTCGACCAAAAGAGAACATCTAACAAGTGAAATAAAGATTGAAGATGGTGCTTCTCTTCAGATAAAAATTATTAGAAATGGTAAACTAATCGAAATAAAATGTGGAAACATGCAAGCATATTAATCTTGGCAATTTTTCTTGGTCTATCGGCAAACTCACAGAAAAAGCTTAGTGTTGCACAGGTAGATAAGGAAAGCTTTGCTCTGTTTCAAAAAGGGCAATGGAAACAATTGATTACTGAAGGTGAAAAAGCCAACAAGCAGGGAATTGATTTTTATTATCTGCAGTACCGTATAGCTATCGCTTACTATGAACTAAAAAAATACAGAAAATCAGCGGGTCTTTTTCATCAGTTATACCTGCAAAATGGCGAAGATGCCATTATAAAAGAATATCTGTACTTCTCATATCTTTTAGGAGGACAGGAAAAAGATGCAATCCGATTGCAGAACAAATTAGCCCAGTCTACATCGGAGAAATATAACATCGGTAAAACAAAAATTATTTCGGCTATCTATTCAGAAATTAAACATGAAATATTGGATGATTATGCAATTGTTTCAGATCAATTGCAGGAACAGACTGTTCGCAAAGACTTTCTGCACTATAGTATTGGACTGAATCATCAGTTGGGCGATAGAGTTTCACTATTTCAGGCATTTAGTCATGTGGATGTAAAGAATTCCATTGTAAGCGAAACCTACTTTTTCGATGAAGATCTTACCCAAAATCAGTATTACTTAAAAAGTTCTGTTCAACTGGATTGGGGAAGTCAATTGATACTTGCCGGACATTGGTTAACAACAAAAATAGACGGCAATCCCCTAAGTGTACAAAATGAAGTCGCAGCAATTGAACCTCAGGTAAAAGCTGGAAACGGGAACGGCCCCGGGGGCAGCGGCAATCAATCTGATCCGGTAATTACGGATGAAGGCACAGAACTTTATCCCTACTCTTTCAAACAAAACAGTTTTATTGCCTACCTCGGTCTGCAGCAAAAAATATCGAATTTACAACTTGAGTTAGGTGTACTGTACTCTTCAATGAATAATGAAACACGCTGGCAGCAAGAAATTGAACTCCGATATTATCCATTGGGAAACACGAATTTATACTTAACCGGTAGTTTTACCAATCAAATGGAAAAAGAACAAACAAGTACCTGGCACAACAGAAAATACTGGAAAACAGGAACAGGCTTTCGAATTGCAAAAAATACCTGGGCAAGTGCAGGATATACTTTTGGCGATTTGTATAAACAGATCGAAAATCAGGGATATTCTGTTTTCAACGGCGTTAATCTTGTAAAAAACAGAAAAGAGCTTTCGATTTATCAGTATCTATTCAAAGGGAAACTTAATCTGTTCCTGATCTGGCAAAATCAGAAAGAAAAAAATAATTATACCATAAATGATGAGTTGAATAGTCAGAACATCAATGTCCAATCAATAATCGGAGGAATCAAATGGAACTTCTAGAAAATTCAAAACGCAGTATATTTTCTTTACTATTCGTCATCCTGCTATTTAACAGCGCAACAGGTCAGGATTTTAAGACTACAGGCATGGCGTTCGAAGAGAGTTATAAATATGAGAAGGAAGGAGATTTTTCTCATGCCATAGATCAGCTAAAAGCAGTATATGATGAGAATTCGTATGAAATTAATTTGCGTTTAGGCTGGCTCAATTATCAGGCTGGTGTATTTAATGAATCCATTTCTCATTATCAACGGGCAGTAAATTTAAAACCATATGCCGAAGAAGCAAAATTTGGATTGGTATTACCCAAAGCAGCCATTGGAAAATGGGACGAAGTTGTAAATATTTACAAAGAAATTCTTAATATATCCCCCAACCAAACCGTTGCCAATTACCGCTTAGGTCTTATTTTTTATGGTCGGGAAGACTATGAAAAAGCTCTTCAGCACTTTAAAAAGGTAGTTGACCTGTATCCTTTTAGTTACGATGCACTCATTATGCTTGCATGGACCAATTATAGAATGGGCAAAAGCCGGGAGGCTCTCATCTTATTTCAAAAAAGTCTTTGGTATTTCCCAAGTGATCCTTCTGCTTTAGAAGGTCTTAAACTCTTAGGACAATCACAGGAAAAACTTTCTGAATAAGACGTAAATGTGATTTAAATCCAAATTATTGTATTTCATTATTACTATCAAATATGTATTTTTAGACTCGCGAGCACAAACACCTAACAATCAAAAATAATGTCGGCAAATGTAATGATCGTTGAAATGGAAATAGGCATTAAGGCCTATGATATTGACGCAATGGGAATTGTAAGTAATATTGTATACATCAGATGGTTTGAAGATTTAAGACATTTGTTTCTGGAGAAGCACTTTCCATATAATGAAATGATAGCCACCAATATTTCCCCTATTTTAATTAAAACAGAAGCACATTACAAAGTTCCGTTAACCATTCAGGATCATCCAAGGGGAACGTGCAGAATTAAAAATCTGGGATCCAGCAAATGGGAAATGGATTTTGAGATTTTTTCCGGTGATATAATTTATTGCAAAGGAAAACAAGCTGGTTGCTTTTACAATCTTGAAAAACAGAGACCTTCATTGGTTCCGGAACGCCTTTTGGAAGCTTACGAAAAGGCTAAATTACAAATGCATGACGAAATAACACAATGATCAAGTTGTCTTCTATAAAAGCCTGAAGCCCTATGAGTAAAAGAGTAAAGTACATTTCTGTTTTAAGAGGAATAAATGTGGGTGGCAAACGTAAAATTCTGATGGCAGATCTTAAAGAATTGTATTCTGAATTGGGGTTTGAAAATTGTATCAGCTACATTCAAAGCGGAAATGTAATTTTTGAATATCAAAACGTCTCCAATTCTATACTTGAAGCAAAATTAGAAGATGCCATTTTGGAGAAATACGGTTTCGAAGTGCCTGTAATAGTGAGGACACAAAACGAATGGGAGCAATCAGCTCTGTCAAATCCGTATACTGATTCTTATGAAAATAAGTGTCTTTACCTCACCTTCCTAAGTGAAATTCCAAAAATAGAATTAAGCGAAGCTATCAGTGAATTAAGCTTTGAACCGGATCGTTTTCAAATTATCGATAAAGATGTATTTATATACTGCCCGGGGCAGTATCACAAAACGAAGCTCAGCAATCAGTTTTTCGAATCGAAGCTAAAAGTGAAAGCCACAACCCGTAACTGGAATACAGTTCTTAAACTTCTGGAACTATCAACAGAATAGAATTTATTCTATTCGGCACTCATACATCCCGAAAATTATCCTTCTTATCGAAGAAAAAAAAAGTAAGACTCTCTTAGCCTAAAATATTTAAAACCCCGATTTGCAATTGCAGATCGGGATTTTTATTTTTTTGAAGTGTATTATTTTATCTTCGCACAAAAATCCCGCAAAATTTGCTCTGTAGATTCAAAATCAAGACATTCATCAGTCACCGAAACCCCATATTTTAATTTTGATTGATCATCAGGAATACTCTGTTTGCCAAAATTCAAATGACTCTCGATCATAAATCCCATAATGGATTCATTCCCTCTGGCAATTTGCTCAGCCAGACTGGCTAAAACAATTTCCTGTTTTTGGGCTTTTTTAGAAGAGTTCGCATGACTGCAATCGACCATTATTCTTGGCACAATTTGCAGATCAGACAGTTTTTTTTCAATCGCAGCAATGTATTCTGCTTCAAAATTAGGCTTTTTACCTCCTCGAAGTATGATATGGGTGTTTGGATTTCCTAAGGTACGAATCACAGCCACTTTTCCTTCAGGATTGACACTCACAAAATTATGAGGAGATGCAACAGCCTGTATTGCATTTATGGCAATATCAATATTCCCATCGGTACCGTTTTTAAAGCCAACAACCGAAGACAAGCCACTTGACATGTTTCGGTGACTTTGCGATTCGGTAGTTCGGGCACCAATCGCGGTCCACGAAAACAGATCCTGAATATACTGAGGAGTAACAATATCCAATGCTTCGCCGGCAGCCGGCAATCCAAGTTCTGCAATGTACACCAGAAGCTCCCGAGCCTGCTTTAAACCCTCCTGAATCCTGCAGGAATTATCCATGTAAGGATCATTCACCAAACCCTTCCATCCCACTGTGGTTCTGGGTTTCTCAAAATAAACCCGCATCACAATAAACAAATCCTCTTGTAAATCATCAGCCAGCACTTTCAGTTTTTGAGCGTACTCTTTTGCCGATTTAATATCATGAATAGAGCAAGGTCCAACAATAGCAAGTATTCTCTTATCACTGCCATTTAAAATGTTTTTAATCGTAGTCTGTCCGTTATTAACGGTTTCGATGTGTTTTTCGCTAAGCGGATATAATTCTTTAAGTTCTATTGGAGTAATAATAGACTGCTCTTCACTCACATTCAGATTCTCTATTCTGGGGTCCATCATGTTCTTTGCTCTTTTATATAGTAATCGTAAAATTATCTTACAGCTTGTGAAAATAAGCTTTATTTCTTTGAATGTGAATTTTTAGTGTGACAATACAATCAGATGAAGAAATATTATGTAATTAAGAATTTTATCGATACAAAATTCCTGTCAATTTGTAATGCATTTAATTTAAAAATTATGAGAATCTTGATTTTTTCCATCCTGTTTTACTAAGATACCAGCTAACTCAGGTATCTTTTACTTTTTGCCTTGATCAAGTTGGAAATTATACCATTTTATTTAAAGATACTTTGGAAATTAAATTGGTATTACTTTAGACAATCACAAGTTTATAAAGATTCTAAACAAAATTTATCCGATATAAAACCCCAATAAAAGCAAGGCATCTCATACATTCTGCAATGCAAGTTGATATATATCAGCATATAATGACTTAAAACAATGCTAAACACATCTAGATATCTGAATATTATTCTTTAAATTAGATAATTAACAAAAGAAAACTGAATGTTTGACATTTCCTTTTCTTAGACAGATTGTATTTGAATCATATACTACCAAAATACACCCTAAATTCAAATAAATTATGGCCAAAATCGTTGTTTTAGGAGCAGGTATTTCCGGACATACCGCTGCCGCCTTTATCAGAAAAAAGCTTGGAAAACAACACGAAGTTGTTGTTGTTTCTCCAAACAGTTATTACCAGTGGATACCTTCCAACATTTGGGTTGGTGTCGGACGAATGAAAGTTGATCAGGTTAGGTTCAAGCTCAAAAAAGTATACGACAAATGGAAAATCGACTTTAAGCAAGCCAAAGCAGTATCAATTCATCCGGAAGGCAATCAGGAAATTACCAAAGGATTTGTAAGCATTGAATACACCGATCCAGAAAAAAAAGGAGAAACGGAACAAGTTGATTACGACTATCTGGTAAATGCTACCGGACCGAAACTTAATTTTGAAGGCACTCCGGGATTAGGTCCCGGTAAAAATACAGAATCTGTTTGCTCCTGCGATCATGCCATTCATGCATGGGAAAAACTACAAGCTTGCTTCAAAAAAATGGAGGCCGGCGAAAAACAAACCTTTCTTATTGGAACAGGCCATTCGATGGCAACCTGCCAAGGAGCTGCCTTCGAGTACATTTTAAATGTTTCCTACGAAATAAGAAAACGGAAACTGGAACATTTGGCAGAATTGATTTGGATCACCAACGAATACGAATTGGGCGATTTTGGAATGGGTGGCGCCTTTATTAAACGTGGCGGTTACATCACTTCAACCAAAGTGTTTGCTGAGTCCTTCTTAATTGAAAACGGAATCAGATGGATTAAACGTGCTGGCGTATTTGAAATTGAACCCGGAAAAGCAAATTACGAAACTCTCGATGGTGAAAAAAATTCCGTTGCATTCGATTTCTCGATGCTGATTCCCGGCTTTTCGGGGGTTGGGTTAAAAGCCTTCGATAAAAACAACGAGGACATCACCTCCACTATTTTTGCTCCCAACGGCTTCACCAAAGTTGATGCCGATTACACCGCAAAAGATTTTGAGGAATGGAAAGCTGCCGATTGGCCCGAAACATACCGCAATCCTACTTATCCAAACATATTTGCCCCGGGAATTGCATTTGCTCCTCCTCACTCCATTTCTAAACCAATGAAGAGCAAAAACGGAACGGCCATTTTCCCTGCTCCGCCACGCACCGGAATGCCGTCGGGCGTATCGGGTAAAGTGGTTGCCCTGAACATTGTAAACTTGGTGAAAAAAGGCGAACACGAATTAAAACACAGAGCTTCGATGGCTAAAATGGGTGCTGCTTGTATTGTATCGGCAGGATTTGGCATGACCAAAGGTTCCGCAGCAACCATGACCGTTTATCCTATTGTGCAGGATTGGGACAAATATCCTGAATGGGGACGAAGTATTAAATATACCATGGGAGAACCCGGATTAGCCGGGCATTGGTTAAAATGGACCATGCATTATATGTTTCTGCACAAAGCTAAAGGATACCCGTTTTGGTGGTTGCTACCTGAGTAAAATAAAGTCGAATTTGTTAAAACAGATATACCATGAATACTACAAAAAGAAGGGGTTATTACGAAGAAGCCTATCCCCCAATGCCAACCAAAACCACCAAATTTTGGCGCAAAGAAATCTTCTATCAAACCTATCGGTTCCTTGTTCTTAATATGAAGATTATCCGGATTGTTGTGATGGGGCATTCCTGACAATAAATGTACAAAGAGGGTGTCCGAAAAGTTCAATTTCATTGTCATTCTGAGCTTGCCGAAGAATCTTTATGTTTGAATAACAGATGTTTCTACTTCGCTCAACATGACATTTCCAAGGGAAACTTTACTTTTCGGACACCCTCTTTTTCTCAGTAAACACATTTCAACAGATCAATCACCATTACAAAGCATAATCTCAGTTATCAGAATCTTGTATTCCAAACAATTCTGCCTACTCCATCTGCACCAATTCGCGAAAAAATCTGCATCAAAAAAACTTATATTCAACACCTACATTACAAGATTATTTCGAACTTTGGAAAAAAATTGAAAAATGATAATAGATAAAATTGAAAACTCGCAGCTTTACGCTGGAGTAAGTGAGCGAATTGCCAAGGCATTTGAATACATCAACAGTACAGACCTGCTAACTACCGAGGTGGGGAAATATGAAATTGACGGAGAAAATGTTTTTGCTCTTGTTCAGGAGTACAACACAAAAAATCTGGAAGATTGCAAATTGGAAAGTCATTTCGAACACATCGACATTCAGTATGTAATTTCGGGAACAGAATTAATGGGTGTTAGTATTTTAAGTAACCAAATTCCTCATACAGTAAACAATGAGAAAGATGTTGCATTTTATAAAAACGATTCAACTCTTTTCGAACTAACAGAAGGAATGTTTGCCATCTTTTTTCCAGATGATCTTCATTGCCCTTGCATTAAGAATGTTGAAAACTCAAAGGTTAAAAAACTGGTTGTGAAAATTCGCATCTAATCTTTAGAAAAAATCTGCAGCTGTAGGCAAGAATATCATCTCTGCTTACAGCTATTTCATTTTCATGGAACTGTTTTCGGCTCTTCCCTGGGAAAATAAATTGACAAAGAGATTACTAAACAAAACTGAGATCAAGTGATTTCTATTTTATAAAAACCGCCTAATATCAACCTCTTTGGCAAGAGGATAATCGTTAACCGAAAGAAAGCGAACCATTTCGCGGGCAAAATAAGGTGCCAACATCACTCCTTTGGTACCCAATCCATTAAAAATTGCCACATGTTTGTGAAACGGATGTGTTCCTAAAACCGGACGACGATCGATTACGGTTGGACGTATCCCAGCCCAATGATTTACAACCGTGTAGGGCAATGAAATTAAATTATCCAAACGCCCCATCAAGTCCTTTCTGCCTTCGAGGGTAATCTCCTCGTTCTGATTTTTCCAATCGTAGGTTGCTCCTATTTTAAACCGATTCTCCCCAAGTGGCATAACAAATAGGTTTTTATTAAAAATATAATCTTCGGATAAACCTTCGCACTCAATTTCCAACAATTCCCCTTTGGTCGGGTTAAAACCAACACCCTTAAAATAAGGATTTTCAACAGCGTGATGTCCTTCACAAAAAACAATGGTCTCAGCTGAAAATCCATGCCAGGTAATCCCCCCATCAATAAACCCAATATCCTTATACTTAAAGTTTGTCTCTACTAAAAGTCCTTTCGATTTAAAAAACTTATGCAGCTTTTTCAGCAATTTGCCCAAAAGGAGATAGCCGGAGTTGGTTACCCGTCCATAAGAATCAAAATCCTTAAAGCCTTTCCCAATCGAATTACTTCCCATCCCCACAAGATAATCGGAGAAGCTGCCGTCTGCCATCCGTTCTTCCCACATTTTGATTTCATTATCCGCTAAAGGCTTTATAATATCCATCGGGAACAAGAACCGGTGTCCCAGGTCATTCTCCAAATCCTGATACATTTTTGTCATAACAGGCAACACATCATCCACCATCCAGCTTTTGGTAAGCCGCTTAAAAACAACCGGATTATACATTCCCGCAGCAACATTGGAAGCAGCACTTTTATCGGGACTCGCAACAATCGTAAAATTAAGTCCGGCCCTGTACATATCATATGCAAGTAAAGATCCTGCTATTCCCTGTCCTACAATCAGAAATTTCTTTTCCATAAATTCTTGTTAAAATGATTCTGCAAACATAGTAATTTAAGACTAACATGTCCTATTTATACCCTGCCAGTCTTTTTCATGCTTGTTTGAATGTAAAAAACCATTACTTTTGCAAAGTTTATTAATTCTAAATTAGAATAACAAAATGCTGCTTCACAATAAACTTAGCAAAGAAGAACTAAAGAAACAACTTGAGAACGAAAACTTTAGCCGAAAAACGTTTTCCTTTTACCGATATGTGATTATTGAAAATCCACAAGAGTTTCGTGATAAACTGTATCAGAAATGGTTTGAATTGAAAGGGAAAGGAAGAATATACATTGCCCGCGAAGGAATTAATGCACAAATGAGCATGCCCGAACACCATTTGGAAGAGTTCTTTTCTCACTTAAACAGCTTGCCGGAATTGCAGGATATGCCCATAAAATGGGCTGTTGAAGATGATGGGAAATCGTTTTACAAGTTAATAGTAAAACTGCGTCCGAAAATTGTTGCCGATGGGTTGAACGACAATGCATTTGATGTTACCAATGTGGGAAATCACCTCTCTCCGCTTGAGTTTCACGAGCAGGTAAGTCATCCCGATACTATCGTGGTAGATATGCGCAACCATTACGAAAGTGAAGTTGGCCATTTCGAAAATGCGATTTGCCCCGATGCCGACACCTTTCGCGAGGAAATAGACATTGTGGTTGATGATTTGAAGGATAAAAAAGATCAGAAAGTTTTACTTTACTGCACCGGAGGAATTCGCTGCGAAAAAGCCAGCGCCTACTTAAAGCATCACGGTTTCGAAGATGTAAACCAATTGCATGGCGGCATAATTGCCTATGCACAGGAAATAAAACAGCTTGGGCTGGAATCTAAATTCAGAGGAAAGAATTTTGTGTTTGATGAGCGGTTGGGCGAAAGCATCAACGAAGAAGTTATTGCCAAGTGTCACCAATGTGGAAAAGCCTGCGATACTCACACCAATTGTGCCAACAACGATTGCCATTTGCTCTTTATTCAGTGCAACGAATGCCGCGATCATTATAAAGGGTGCTGTACCGATGAGTGTGCTGAAATTATTCAATTGCCCTTGGAAGAGCGCATCCTTTTGCGATCGAAATTTCACGATAAATACAGCAAAAGTCAGATTTACAGACAGCGGATCAGACCGAAGCTAAATCAATTATAAATTAGGAATGATAAGTTATGAATTACCCCTAAAGGGATACAATTTTCAAGCTCCAGGAAAAATAAGGTACAAGGAAGAAGTAGAAAGGAACAAGAAAAAAGCAAGGAACACAAACCATCATCTGCACCGTGCTTTAGACCGGTGAGCAAAGGATAAAACACAATGCTTTTTCTCTGTGTTGCTTTGTGACCTCTGTGGTTAAACAATTCTCACCACAGAGAACTGAGGTTCAATGAGTTTTTTAACGCGATACAATCGCGCACCAGAACAAGAAAAATTAATAATGAGAGAAGTAGAAAGGAACAAGAAAAAAGCAAGGAACACAAACCATCATCTGCACCGTGCTTTAGACCGGTGAGCAAAGGATAAAACACAATGCTTTTTCTCTGTGTTGCTTTGTGACCTCTGTGGTTAAACAATTCTCACCACAGAGAACTGAGGTTCAATGAGTTTTTTAACGCGATACAATCGCGCACCAGAACAAGAAAAATTAATAATGAGAGAAGTAGAAA
>NZ_WTCR01000012.1 GCF_009795715.1 Labilibaculum euxinicum
CATTATTCTGTACACTTTCTTGTGATTGATCTTATAACCTTTACGCTGAAGATACTTTGTCATTATTCGATAACCACAATCAATAAACTCATGCTCCAATACGCCTTTTATAGCTTCTACAACAGTCATTTCTTCAACCAGGCCATCCTTACTGTGATTGGTTTGCTTGCCAGGCAAAACACCTTTTCTGCCATTTAGCTTCTCTTTATAGTAATAACTACTCTCAGAGAGTCCTACATACTTTAATAGATCTTTGATACTTACAGTATATTTTTCGAAGAAACGATCTACTAGATTTTTCTTGGATCGTCTGTTCCAATTTTTTTTTTTAGAAGCTCTTTCTGAATTTCCAATTCTATTTCCCGGTCTGCTAAAAGCTTACGTAGAATCCGAATCTCTTCCTCAGCTTTCTTCATCTCTGGACTGCTGGTATCATATTTCACTTTTAAGCCAGCTTCTCCCTTGGTATCGAACTTCTTTTTCCAATTATAGAAAGATCCAGTACTAACATTATACCTTCTACAAACTTCTACTACATTACCTGTTTCTGCCTCGCTTAAAATGGCTAGTTTTTCTTCTAATGTCCAACGTCTTTTCATACCCTAAACTTAACTGTTTTAAATCTGAAATTTTACTCCAGTCTTTTTCGGGGCTAAACTACACAACGTTCAATGTATGGTGTCGTAAGGGATTACGTTGCTCAAAATCATCAGTTTACTCACCAAATTTGAGGCGAGCGTAAACGCTCGAAAACCTCCGAAACCCTTATGCACTATACATATTGTTGTGTGCTTTACTTTTTCACACTTTCAATCTTATAAATAGATAAAAACTTATTCCCCAAAGAGGAAATGATGAATTTATCGTATTCGATTTTCATGCCTGTATTTTTCATTTTTTGTCTCTCAACTAAACCAAAATTCAACAATAGAGGTACAAGTCTACTAGTTAAAAATCGTTGGATATCATTCGAAAGTGTAGATGAAACTCCTGTGGTTAATAAGCCTGTATAATTCAATAGTAGTTTTAAAGCCACAACATCTAAATCATTAATTTTATCAGCAGTCAAATTAGCAGGAACTGTTATTTTTGTCGATTTAAGCACACCCAAAACTTCATCATATGAATAATCTCCAATTGATTTATTCTTGCTAGGTTTCTTTGATAGACTTCCGAGTTTTGTTACTTGTTCCTGCAATTCATCACGCTCTTTGCGTATAATTTCAAGCTCTCCAAGTAGTATTGAGTTGTCTGGAATATCATCTCCTTTAATCCAACCCGTTAAATCATATTCGTTTTGTATGTCAATAATTGATTCCAATATAGATAGTTTTATATCACTTTCGTTATTGCAAAATCGACAAACTTTAGATAAAACTAAATCCTTGAACTTTTTATATTTATCTTGATTATCGAGTTCAAGAACTCCTTGTCCTTCACTTTTCACCTTATTATCCATCATTTCATCGTCAAGTACTATGGCAAAAAGCGGTTTTCCATTATCTAGTGCATACCTATACTCAATTTCTGTATATGACAGTTTAGAATCGGGCTCCAATGAACCGTAACGACCACCTAAAATAAGTACATAGATGTCTGATTCATCAATCCACTTTTTTATTGTAGTCAATTGACTTTTATTTCCAGCAGAAAACAATTCCATTCCTGCGGGAATATTACCTGCTCTTAACACAGCCTGAACTGCCGCTTGTCTCTCTTCTAATAAATCAGTATACGTTGAAGAAATAAAAATTTGTAGTTTTTTTTTCATATTTTGTAATTTCTAGGTCGTTCATTTGTATTGCACACAACGTTGAGTGTATGCAAAGTAGGCGATTTCGTGCTTCAAACCAATCAAACCGTTACGATGTTGAAGTGGGCTACAACCCTTTAATTTAGTACTATTTCGCCTATTTTGTATATACATTGTTATGGGCTTTTATTTTACTATTCTCCTTTCATCCAAGCATTAATTACACGCGCAATACTCTCTGGAGCTTCAATTTTAGTCTTAAATAAAATCAAAAATTCATGATAATAATCAAAACTTGAATAGTCAAATTCAACTTGGTCATTGGAATATTTTCTGAAAATCTCAGCAGTTTGGTTAAAATATTTTTCTGTATGAAAGTCTATTCGAACTCTGTCTTTAAAATCGATATTTCCAATCCATACTTCAGGAGGATGATATCGTTGATAAACAATATCAATTACTATTCCCTCCGAGTTTGTAAATGTTGCTTTCTGGTCATTTTCACTATTTAAGGAAAATCCAAGTTGTTTTAATGATTCTTTACCGTTTGCGACCAAAGGTTTAAAGTGTGTATCCGAATTTGTTATTCTGTCCATTTTTGAATTATTAGATGTTTGTGCAGAACATTTAATGAAAGCAAGAAATATAAGTATGGATAGTATGTATTTGAAAAGGCTCATATTAATTCCAATCATAATAAATCATAGTCTTATTTTTTAGATATTTTCGTTTTTTCTAATATATCAATCTATTTCTTTAGCACGTCTGTTCTAATTGCCCATAACGATTGTGTATGTGTAGTTACATTTATATTTCTTTTATCGATCTTAAAACATACACTTACACAGCTCATAGAGTGGTGTAAGTGTATATGTGTAGTTTACGTATCCTCAATAAGGCCATCAATTGGATTCTTAAATTTAATAAAGTCTTTATTAGAAACATGGGTATATATTTCAGTTGTTTTAGAACTTCCATGCCCCAACCATTCTTGAATATATCTTAAATCTGTTCCTTGTTCTAAATGATGCGTAGCAAAACTATGGCGCAAAATATGTGGGTAAACACGTTTCTTAACTCCAGCTTTTTGGGCTGCAGATTTTATAACATTTGATATACTCTTTGCACTGTAGGGTTTATTATTAGGTCCTTCAAAAACCCAGTTGCAAGGCGTATGCTTTTTATAATATTCTCTTAAGAGTAACAAAGTTGATTTAGCGAGTTGAACATATCGATCTTTTTTGCCTTTACCTGCTATTATCTTTATAAGCATTCGGTTGGAATCAATATCCTTTAACTCCATATTAATAGCCTCACATCTTCTCAATCCACAAGAATAAATTAAAGCAATTAAGCTTTTGTGTTTTATATTATTTGTAGAATTGATCATTGCTGCAATTTCATTTTTACTTAAAACATTTGGTAATGATTTTTCCTTTTTAGGTCTATCCACTGCAAAATATAGTTTTTCCCTACCTAATACTTTCTCGTAATAAAATTTTATCGCATTAATTCTTTGATTCTGTTGGCTAACAGACATTTTTTGTTTTTCTATTAAGCCAAGAATATAATTGTTTATATCTGTAGAAGTCAGTTCGTCTAAATTTTGATCTGTAAAAGCAGATTGAAAATCCCTAAAATATTTCGAATAAGTTTTAATCGTGCTTTCACTATATCTTACCCGAATCAGTTTTTCCAGGTAATCTGCAGGCAATATTTGTTCTGTACTTTTGTCTTTTTGGGGCGGAATAATTATTTCTGCAATAGTTGAGAATACCTCCTTAAACTTCCTGTAATCGAAATCTTTTCGGGCTATCCACCAGCACTTTTTCGTTTGGCTCCATCGGGTAGGGAAGCTCACCTTTAATAAATTCACAATTTCCGAACTGTAGTTAAATTGAATGACTACAATTTCTTTACTGCGATGCGTATTGGCCGATGGGTGGATTTTTATGCTCATTTACATGCTCTTATTAGAGGTTCACTAAATTATAAAATGAATATTGTTTAACAAAGTAGAATCATGTTAAATAAGCAGGAAATAAGCTGATCCTTTTGCCGGAAAAACAAAAAAAACATCCCCGGCCTAAGCCAGAGATGTTTCCTTTCTTCAGTTGTATGTAGTAATTAAAAAAAATGATTCGAGTTGCTTGAATTGGTATTGCTATCGGCCTTTTTTGTATTCCAATCGCAAATAATATACACCTATCGGATAATTTGATTGATCTATCGGTACAAAAAATCATCTATCTGGCAATTTGAATAGTCTATCGGATAATTTGATGTCCTATCGGCTAAAAAACCATCCTATCGAAAAAGAGATCAACAATCGCAGGTGTTTCAGCTACTCTTCAGTTTTTTTTGATTCATTTCTTTCCCGTCCTTTGCGCAAATAATCACTCGAGTACCTTTTTTGTTTCTCTTCGTCGTTCCAGAAGGCGTACTTGCCATAGGCACGAATTTCGTCGACCAATTGCTTCAGGTAAGTGTAGGCTCGGTCGCGCATTAGTTTTTCAGGTCGGTTTTTGCTGTTTTTTACGCCGTCAACCTTGTTCATCAGGTCGAAAAGCTCGTGCGAGAGCTGTAGGGCACGCTCGGTTTTTGTTGTATCAAAAAGGATGGCTTCCAAAGGTTCAGGATGTTGTCTGGCAAAAGCGGGGTAGTCGCTCATGTCCTGAATTAAATCCATGTGGCTGTTGCCATCAAGAATGTTTTGCAGTTTTTTCAGAATATCCGGATGGTTTCGGTAGGCAAACTGAAAATCATACTTTAATTCGCGTTGCAGCAGGCTGGCTTCCTCAATTTTTTCTTCCCACTCTTGTGTGCTGGTTAAAGCCGATTCATAAACAGCAGTCCAAACCGATTGCTGTTCCTGCAAAAATTTAGCTCTTGGTGCAAGCTCATTAATTGTATCCTCGCTGAGTCCTTTTGCCAAAAGCTCTTCTTTGTCTTCCAGGGCATATTGGTGAAGTACTCCGGCCTCGCCAATGGCAATGGCTACTGGGATGGCAGTCGAAACAATTTTGTCTTCAGAAATTTCAAGAACCAATTCATTAATTGTTTTTGTTGCAGTTGTATCTGTCATTTTTTTAAAATTTTTAGGGTTAAAACATCAACCTGGTTTGTATAAATAATCATTTGGGGTTCTGAAAGTAGGAAATGTATGTTAATAATAAAAATTTATGTGAAATAATTTTTAATTTATTTTATGATATTATTACAAAGCCTCTGAATTTTAGATAGTTTAACTGTAATTTTTCATTATAGATAAGTGGTGTTCTGATTTTTCTTTTTTTTATAAGGAGTAATTGTGCAGATAATAAGCTGCCCAAAGCTGCAAATTCATCCATCTAAAATCTGGTCATTTTACCGTCTTAAACTGAACATCTGTTCAAAACAGCACATGTGCCAATGTTCGGGCGTGCAGAAATGAACACCTCCGAAATCGTTTTAAATCCCATTTCCTGAAAACCTTTGCGTAGGCTAATGGTCAGGTATTCAAGATGTAGTCTAATAGAATGATTCTGAATAACGAGAGTGTGAAATTCTTGGCATCCCTCTTGGTTAGAGAGATTCCCAAATAGTCATCTTTTCAGACTAAAATGATTAAAACCTATAAACTAAAATATATGAAACGTCCGTGCCAAATCTATTTTTGACACACAAGGAGATGAGTATCCTTGCATGGTAAGTTCCATATGGCAAAAACTTTAAATTATAATCATATGAATAACCTGGAATTTTTTTTAGACAAATCAGCACTGGTCGGAAACGAAAATCAGATTCTGTCTTCTGAAGAATTTAAAAACCTCTTACAAAAGGAAAGCTTCGAATACATCGATGTTCCAAGTTTTAGTCAGTTAAAAGATATACAAGCCGGAGAAGCGGGAATCAAAAATGCTCTTATCGAAGTTGATTACGCCATTGCGGAAACAGGAACGGTTGTTATTGATAGCATCAACGAAAACAAACGTTTGGCAACCTGTTTGGCCGAGAAGCTGTTTGTTGTGATGCCCATAAGCAAGCTGGTTACCAGTTTAAACGATGTGGCCGGTTTTATTGAGGAGAGAACTTCGGATATGGGGGGTTATGTTGCTTTTATTACGGGTGCCAGCCGAACAGCAGATATTGAGCGTGTTTTAACGGTTGGAGTGCACGGACCAAAAGAGATGGCAGTTTATATTGTAAACGATTTATAAGTAGAAGCGATGAATATACAAGATAAAATACAGGAAAAAATAAACGATGAGGTTTTGTATAAAAACCTGAAAGGTTTTGCAACAGCCTATAAGGCTTCTAAGGAAAATGCTTATAAGGGCTTGGATTTTGAAGCGCTTCGAACAAGGGTTCACGACATAAAAGACCGTGACCTAAACAAGGTAATGGAACAATTCCACCAGTTTAAAGCGAATGTTGAGAAGCACGGCTGTAAAGTGTTTCAGGCAAAAACAGGCGGGGATGCGTGCAAATACATTGCTGATGTAATGAAAAAACACAATGCTAAATTCATGGTGAAGAGTAAATCGATGACTTCGGAAGAGATTTTACTCAACCATTATTTAGAGAAGGAGGGACTGCAGCCAATCGAAACCGATTTGGGAGAGTGGATTCTGCAGTTGGCCAACGAGCATCCATCGCACATGGTAATGCCGGCCATTCATAAAACCAGACAGCAGGTTGCAAAGATATTTTCTGATTATACAGGAGAGGCGGTAGATCCTGAAGATATTAAAGCAATGGTGGAAATTGCACGCAGATTTCTTCGCGAATCTTATTTTAAAGCAGGTGTTGGAATGACAGGGGCGAATGTTGCCGTAGCCAGTACAGGTACAATTGGTTTGGTCACCAACGAAGGAAATGCCCGATTGTCGTCTACCGTGCCTCCTGTGCACATTGTTTTGGTCGGATACGAGAAATTGTGCGACGATTTTAATCAGGCTTTGGATATTGTTCGGGTATTGCCGAAAAGTGCTACCGGACAAACCATAACATCATATACTACATGGATTAAAGGGAGAGTTCCATCTCATAAAAATGAAGACGGCGTAAAGGAAACTCATTATGTGTTTTTGGATAACGGACGTTTGGCATTTTTCGAGCATCCTAAGTTTAAAGAAGCATTAAAGTGTGTGCGCTGCGGTAGTTGTGCCAACATTTGTCCGGCTTACGAAATGGTTGGAGGTCATGTTTACGGCGATCGTTATATCGGTTCAATTGGTCTGATTTTAACAGCCCTTTATCAGGGCGATGAAGCGGCCAAGGACATTTTAAAAATGTGCATTGGTTGCCGTGCCTGTTCTTTTAATTGCCCTTCGGGCATTGATTTGCAGGCTTTAATTTCTGATTTGAAATTGGTTGTCGGCAAAAAATACGGCATCAATCCTATCAAGAAAAAAGTATTTAAAAGCTTGGTTGCAAAGCCCGGTAGAATGAAGTCTGTTTTGAGTTTAGGGGCTAATTTCCAGTTTCCGTTAACGAAAACCAATCCATCAAATCAGGAAAAAATTATTGGTACCATTCCAATGCTGCCTAAAGAAATGGATTTCAGAAAATTTCCGGCTTTGGCTTCAAAAACCTTTAGCAAGCGTTTTTACAAAGATGGATACGATCAGTTTTCATCCGAAAGAAAAGTATTCTTCTATCCTGGTTGTGCTATCGAATATTTTTATCCTGAAATGGGACTGGCAATGGTCAAACTGCTTCAGAAGAGTGGATTTCAGGTTGATATTCCTAAAAAAGCAGCATGTTGCGGCATTCCTGCCATTGCATCGGGCGATCCCGAAAATGCAAAAAGCATGATTTACAATACTCTTGATAATTTACAAGAACCTAAAGACTATGAAGCTCTGTTGGTATTGTGTCCTACTTGTGGGGGAGCCATTAAGCATGAGTTTCTGGATTTTACCAAAGAAGATCCAAACCGTTACAAAAAAGCGGCTCAATTGGGTGATATGGTAACACCAATCGGGAAGTTTTTAGAAAAAAACAACATCCGCTTTAAAGTGAAAGGGAACAAGAAGGTTACCTATCATACACCTTGCCACGATTCCAGATCACTGGATTATTCTGCAGAAGCTTTCCTTTCCAAATTAATCGGAAAACAATTTATTCCATTAACCGACAGCAATGTGTGCTGTGGTTTTGGAGGAACTTACTCTCTCGACTTTGCAACCATATCAAACGGAATATTAACCAAGAAAATAGAAAATATTGAGGCAAGTAATGCTGAGATATTGGTTACCGATTGTCCGGGATGTGTAATGCAGATTAACGGAGGTTTGATGCATAAAAAAGTGCCTGTTAAAGTACTTCATCTAACCGAATTTATTGAGAAGTATGTTGAAATCATCGGGAAATAAAAACAATGAATTATGGACTTCAATAATGATAAGGTTGATATCAATAAAAGTCTGGAAGCTCTAAAACAAAAGCTTATGGACCTTGACGTTTTGATGCACACTAGTGCAATGAACGGAAATCTTAAAAAATTGGACAATTCAATCATCGAAAAATACAGTAGATCTAACCCGTTTACTACGATCACTAATACAATTTGTAACTAAACCTAAACTATTTTTTATGGATGCATTATTAGCTTTTTCGCCTATTTTATTAACCATCGTACTGATGGTTGGCTTCAATTGGGGAGCAAAAAAGGCTTTGCCTTTATCACTGCTGCTATCGGTGATTGTTGCTTACACAGTATGGGAAATTGATATATTCCACATCATGGGCTATTCAGTTTTTGGATTTCTGAAAGCATTGGATATTTTAATCATTATTTTTGGTGCGATTCTCATTTTAAATACCATGAAGTTGTCGGGAGCTATGGCAACGATTAATAATGGATTTAACGGAATTACCACCGACCGAAGAATTCAGGCCATTATTATAGGTTTCATGTTCGGTGCATTTATTGAAGGTGCAGCCGGATTTGGAACTCCTGCCGCCTTGGCCGGTCCTTTGTTGGTCGGACTCGGATTCCCTCCTTTGGCCGCAGCAATGGTTGCTTTAATTTACAATTCGGTTCCGGTTCCTTATGGTGCGGTTGGTACTCCAATTAGTGGAGGTGCAATGGTAACTCTAGAGCAAAATTTAACTGATATAGGTGCTAATGCCGATGTATTTAAAATGGCATTAACCAAATGGATTGCAATTCCGAATGCATTGGTTGGTATCTTTATTCCTTTGTTGGGTATCATGATTATGACCAGGTTCTTTGGAAAGGAAAAATCGATTAAGCCTGCATTGGCAGCAGCTCCGTTTGCAATTTTTGCCGGTTTGGCTTTCGCAATTCCTTACGTATTAATCGCTTCAACTCTGGGACCCGATCTTCCATCATTACTAGGTGCATTTATTGGTCTTGGAATTATCATTTTTGCGGCAAAAAGAGGTTTCCTTATGCCTAAAACGCCATGGGATTTTCCTCCAAAATCAGAGTGGGAAGAAAATTGGAAATCTAATGATTCCAATGGTGATACCGGTGAAGCAAAAATGGGATTGGTGAAAGCATGGATGCCATACGTATTAATCGCCGTTATTTTAGTGGTGACCCGTATTCCGTCTTTAGGTTTAAAAGGATGGTTGGCCTCTCAAACACTAATTCTTTCGAATCTTTTTGGTATTGATGGGTTAACGTACGTATTGAAGTGGGCTTATTTACCGGGAACAATCCCTTTTATTTTGGTAGCAGTGATCACAAATTTCATGCATAAAATGCCATTAAAACAGGTTGTTTCTTCCTGGAAAACAACTTTTAAACAAATAACAGGTGCGGCAATTGCCTTATTTGCAGGTGTTGCTATGGTTCAATTGATGTTGAAATCGGGAACGAACGGAGCCGGAATGGATAGTATGCTAACCACTATGGCTACAGCTATTGCTGATTTATCAGGAAATGCTTATCCAATAATAGCACCTATCGTTGGTGTTTTAGGATCTTTTATGTCAGGATCGGCTACTGTTTCTAACCTGTTGTTTGCTTCACTTCAGTTCGAAACGGCTACAATTTTAGGGATACCTCAGGTATTAATTGTTGCAGTTCAAACCATTGGTGCGGCATTAGGAAACATGATATGTGTAAACAATGTTGTTGCAGTTTGTGCAACCGTTGGTTGTATTGGTGCCGAAGGAACAATTATAAGAAGAAACTCAATACCAGCCTTAATTTACTATTTAATGGTAATGATAATTGTTGTTGTTTTGATTTCATCGGGCTTTAATCCACTGCCATTGTAAAATATTAGGAACCAAATTTTCAAGGAATTGAAAATTTGGTTCATTTTTAAAGACTGAAAACGTACATTTGTCATACAAGTTACCAATTTAAGGTTCTACTATTATTTGAATACTTGATCATAAAATCAAAAAAAAATGCTTACAGGAGAATATAAGAAGTTCTATCATGAGATTAAAGCTACAATAGAAACTTCACGTTTGTATACTGATGAAATAAGAAATTTGGCGTATGGAACTGATGCTGGTTTTTATCGATTAATCCCTCAGATTATTATTCGGGCAAAAGATGAAGCTGAAGTACAAAAGGCTGTTATTTTAGCTAACAAGTATAATTTGCCGGTTACTTTTCGTGCAGCAGGAACCAGTTTGGCAGGTCAGGCAATTACCGATTCTATTTTAATTATTGCAGGAAAACATTGGGAAGATTTTGATGTCCTTAAAAACGGCGAAGCAATTCGTATGCAGCCGGGTATGGTGGGCAGTCGTGTAAATAAGGTTTTGGCACCTTACGGAAAAAAACTCGGACCAGATCCAGCATCTATTAATTCTGCAATGATCGGAGGTATTGTTATGAATAACGCCTCGGGTATGAATTGTGGTACTCATGAGAATTCTTATAAAACAATCCTTTCAGCTCGTTTAATATTTGCCGATGGTACCATTTTGGATACCGGGGATGCTGCAAGTAAGGCTAATTTTAAAAAGACACATGGCAATTTTATCCGCCAAATTGAAGAGATACGCGATAAGGTACGTGCAAACAAAAAGTTGGCCGACCGTATTCGTTACAAATACAGTATTAAAAATACTACTGGTTTAAGCATTAATCCTTTTATTGATTATACCGATCCTTTTCAGATTATCGTGAATTTGATGGTAGGATCAGAGGGTACTTTGGCTTTTATGTCGGAATTAACCATGAAGACTGTGGTAAATCATAAATTTAAGGCCAGTGCAATGATATACTTTAGTGATATCGTTACAGCTTGTCAGTCGGTGGTGACCATAAAGCCCGGTCCGGTACACGGAGCTGAGATGTTGGATAGAGTTGCTTTGCGATCCGTTGAAAATGCCGATGGCATTCCTCCGTTTATTAAAGATTTTCCTGATGGTGTAACTGCTATTCTGGTAGAAACATTGGCCAATAGTAAAAGTGAATTGAATGCCAATATTAGTGAAATTAAATCGCTGTTGTCGGCCTACGAAACGGTTCGCCCAATCGAATTTACCGATAAACCAGAGGAGTATTCTAAATATTGGGATATCCGAAAAGGAGTATTTCCTGCGGTTGGTGGTTTAAGAGAAACAGGTACTACTTGTATTATCGAGGATGTAGCCTTTCATATCGATGATTTGCCAAAGGCAACTTTAGATTTGCAGAATTTGATTGCTAAATATGGATACAAAGATGGTGTGATTTACGGTCATGCTTTGGAAGGAAATTTTCACTTTATCTTCAATCAGAATTTTGATAAACCCGAAGAATTGGAGCAGTATAAAAGCTTTATGCACGAGGTGGATGAATTAGTGATTGACAAGTACGATGGTTCGCTGAAAGCAGAGCATGGAACGGGCAGAAATATGGCTCCGTTTGTAAAACATGAATGGGGCGAAGAGGCTTATCAGTTGATGAAAGATGTAAAGCAACTTTTCGATCCTAAAAATTTACTGAATCCGGGCGTTATTATTAACGAAGATCCGGAGTGTTATACTAAGAATTTTAAAACACTTGCTCCTGTTCACGAGTTGGTTGATAAATGTATTGAATGTGGTTTTTGTGAGGTAAACTGTTTAACCGCTGGTTTTACGCTATCTGCTCGTCAGCGTACTGTTGTACAGCGGGAACTAAAACGTCTGGAAACTACAGGAGAGGATCCGGAACGATACAAAATATTGAAGAAAGGATTTGATTATCTTGGTGAGCAGACTTGTGCCGGGGATGGCTTATGTGCAACGTCCTGCCCTGTAGGTATCGATACCGGTAAGTTCATTAAATACCTTCGGTCCTTAAATGTGGATACTCCGCGTGCTTTTAAAATCAGTCAGAAAGTTGCTGATAATTTCTCAACGGTTGGTTCTACTATTCGTGGAGGTTTAAAATTCGTGAATGGTGTTCATACGGTGATGGGTTCTACTTTACTTGGAGCTGTTGCCGGTGGTTTTAGAACCTTAAGCGGAAATAACATTCCCTTGTGGACTCCAGCTATGCCGAAAGGAGCAAATGCACCAAAACCAAAACCGATTAACAAGGAGAATCCATTACGAGTGGTTTACTTTCCATCGTGTATTGCACAAACCATGGGACCTGCAAAAGGAGATCCTTACAAGGAGCCATTGCATATGGTTACCCAAAAGTTACTTGAAAAAGCAGGTTACGAGGTAATTTTCCCTGAAGGAATGAGCAATTTATGCTGCGGTACTCCATGGGAAAGTAAGGGCTTGATCAAGCATGCCGATCAGAAATCATCTGAATTGGAAGCTGCTTTGGTAAAAGCTTCTGAAAATGGAAAATACCCTGTTTTATGCGATACTTCTCCATGTTTGTACCGAATGAGAAGAGTGATGGATAAAACATTAAAGCTTTATGAGCCGGTTGAATTTATTCATGAATTCTTAATGGACAAATTGAACTTTAAAAAGGTAAATGAGGTTATTACTATTCACTCCACTTGCACGACTACTAAGATGGGATTAACTCCGGCATTAAAAACAGTAGCCGAAGCTTGTGCACAGCACGTAGTGTTGCCCGAAGAAGTTGGATGTTGCGGTTTTGCAGGAGACAGAGGTTTTAATTTTCCGGAAGTAAACAAGTATGCTTTGCGAAAACTGTATCCAATTATTGAGAAGGAAAAGGTGATTGCAGGCTATTCAAACAGTAGAACCTGTGAGATTGGCTTGAGTACAAATGGCAGAGTACCTTACATGTCGATTATTTATTTGGTGGACCGTGTAACAACAGGAAAAAACAAGCAAGTTAATTACAAGAAAAAGAAGGCGAAAAAACAGGTGGCTGCAATTTAATGTCCCGACCGTTATTCGTTGTAAGATTATAAAAGGATTAAATTTTTTTACAAGCTGAAAAAAAGAAAAGAAAGACTTGATTGCCATTTTCAGTTTGTAGAAAAATCCTTGGGAAGGATAGTTTAGTTCATATTTGAAAATTAAAAAAATATGCTGACAGGAGAATATAAAATTTTATATGAACGATTGCTGAAGTCAATTGATAAGAACAGAATGTTTCATGATCCTCTTCATACGCTTGCATGGGGAACCGATGCGAGTTTTTACAGACTGATACCTAAATTGGTAGTAAAGTCGAAAAGCGAGGAAGAAGTGAGTTTAATTATGCGGGAATGTCATAATTTAAACATACCGGTTACTTATCGTGCTGCAGGAACCAGTTTATCGGGGCAGGCAATCAGCGATTCTGTTTTGGTGGTTGCGGGAGAGCATTGGAAAAAGCATACGATACTTGATAATGGAGAGAAAATTCGTCTTCAGCCAGGTATTACGGGTGCCCGTGCAAATGCTTTGCTGGCACGCTACGGTAAGAAAATCGGACCGGATCCGGCTTCTATTAATGCTGCGATGATTGGTGGTATTGCTGCCAATAATGCATCAGGAATGTGTTGCGGAACTTCCGAGAATTCCTACAAAACAATCGATTCTATCCGTGTAATCTTGCATGATGGAACCGTTCTGGATACCTCCTGTAAGGAAAGTATTGCTTCGTTTAAAAATACTCATTTTGATATGCTGAAGGGCATTAGTCAATTGGCCGCAGCTATTCGGAAGAATAAGACTTTGGATGCCCGGATTCGTGAGAAATTCAAAATGAAGAATACAACCGGTTACAGCCTGAATGCTTTGGTTGATTACAAGGATCCGATTGATATTTTAACTCACCTTATGATTGGTTCTGAGGGAACCTTAGGATTTATTTCAGAGGTGGTTTACAGAACGGTAATTGAGCACAAGCACAAAGCAAGTTCGTTAATGATTTTCCCTGATATTGAGAAAGCCTGCCGGGCGGTTTCAATTTTAAAATCGGAGCCTGTTGCTGCGGTTGAATTAATGGATAGGGCTGCATTGCGTTCGGTTGAGAATGATGTTGGAGTGCCTGCTTATTTAAAAACACTTTCGGTTGGTGCATCGGCTATTTTAGTGGAAACCAGAGCGGGCGATGCTAAAACATTAAACAAGCAGATTGAAATAATTACAAATTCCGTTCGGGATATTCAGGTGGAATTGCCAATTGAATTTACTCATGTTCCGGCAGAATTTGCAATGCTTTGGAAAATCCGTAAAGGTTTGCTTCCAACAGTTGGCGGTATGCGTAAGGTTGGTACTACTGTTATTATCGAAGATGTTTGTTTTCCGGTACTAAAGTTAGCCGAGGCAACTTTAGATCTTCAAGACTTGTTTAAAAAGTACAAGTATTCGGAAGCAGTTATTTTTGGTCACGCTTTGGAAGGTAATTTGCACTTTGTATTTACTCAGGATTTTGGAACCCAGCCGGAAATCGACAGGTATGCCAAATTCATGGATGAATTGGCTGAATTGGTTGTTGGCCGTTACGATGGTGCTCTAAAAGCAGAACACGGTACCGGACGAAATATGGCTCCTTATGTTGAAATGGAGTGGGGGACAGATGCTTACAATCTGATGAAGGAAATCAAGGCCATCTTCGATCCTCATTTTTTAATCAATCCGGGAGTTATCCTGAATGCCGATAAACAAGCTCATTTAAAGGATTTGAAACCTCTTCCTGCTGCTCACGAAAAAATAGATCAGTGTATGGAGTGTGGTTTTTGCGAACCATCATGTGTATCACACAACTTGACTTTAAGTCCGCGTCAAAGAATTGTCACCTACCGCGAAATTACCCGCCTGAAAGCCTCAGGAGAGACTCCTCACGAGTTAGCCGGTATGGTAAAACAATTCGATTACGAGGCCTTGCAAATGTGTGCTACCGATAGTTTGTGTGCGCTTAGTTGTCCTGTAAAAATTGATACCGGCAAATTGGTTAAGGAACTTCGGGCGGATGATGCATCACCAAAAGCTAAGAAATATGCTATGTGGTGTGCCGATAATATGGATAAAGTTCAGTCCTATGCTAAAGTGGGTCTGAATACTGTGAATTTCTTTCACTCCATACTTGGATCAGGCTTGATGGGTGGAATTGCTGGTGGTGTAAGAACTTTATCAGGAAATACAATTCCTCGCTGGACCAAGGCTTTTCCAAAAGGATCACCCAAAATTGTGCCTCCTTCAGTAAATAAGAGCAATCCTAAAAAGGTTGTGTATTTCCCATCTTGTATCAACAGAAGTATGGGTGTATCGAAAGATTACGACGAGAAGGTGGCTTTGACCATTAAGATGGAGAAGTTGATTAAAAAGGCAGGATATGAAATTATTTATCCTGAGGATTTAAACAACCATTGTTGTGGTATGGCATTTTTGAGTAAAGGCTTTAAAGAAGCAGGAATGAAAAAATCCAATAATTTGGAAGCCGCTTTGAAAAAAGCAAGCAACAACGGAGAATATCCAATTCTCTGCGACATGAGCCCTTGCTTGTATACCATGAAGGAGAATATGGAGTCAAGATTGAAACTATACGAACCAATTGAATTCATAATGGATCATTTGAAAGATCATTTGAATTTTAAACAACTTGATGAAACAGTTTCAGTATTTGCAGTATGTTCTGCTAAAAAATTAGGTGTGGAAGATAAGCTGGTTGATCTGGCTAAACTATGTGCTAAAAATGTTGTTAAGCCTGACACAAATTGCTGTGGTTTTGCCGGAGACAGAGGTTTTACTCACTCCGAATTGAATGATCATGGTTTGCGGGATCTTAAAATTCAACATCCTGCCGAAGTTAAGCATGGCTATTCAACAAGCAGAACCTGCGAAATTGGTTTGACATTAAACAGCGGCGTTTCTTATCAATCAATAGTTTATTTGGTTGATAAGGCTACAACAGCAAAAAATTAAATTTTATTAATCGTTATTATTTAGATAGTTATGATCATTGTAAACTAATGATCAGGTTCTGTCTAGTGCCTAAAAATCTGAAATTATGAAAAAAATATATCTATTGATTATCGGACTTCTTCCATTGGTTGGAATGGCTCAGAAAGCTGATGAAGTAAAAGTTAAGTTAAGCGGCTTTGTAACTGCAGAAGCAATATTTGATTCAAGAAAGACTGTTAATACCCGCGAAGGAGATGTAATTCTTTATCCGGCAGCAAAATCTTTTGATGCGAATGGCGCCGATTTAAATGACCGGTCAGAATTGTTTATGACTACCATTCACTCACGACTAAATGTTGGTGTTACAGGATTCGAGGCTTTTGGTGCTAAAGGATCAGCAACAATTCAAGGTGATTTCGTGGGTACTTCGAATGATAAAATTGGTTTATTTCGTTTGCGACATGCATTTGTAAAATTAGATTGGGGAAAAGATGAACTTTTGGTGGGTAAAACCTGGCATCCTATGTTTGTAACCTCTTGTTATCCTGATGTATTGCATTGGGGTGGAGGTCTGCCGTTTAATGTATTGGGAAGAGCTCCTCAGTTTAGATATACCCGCAAGTTAGGAGATAGAGGTTATGCTTTTATTGCGGCATTATCCGAAATGGATTTTAAATCGAATGGTCCGGATGGTGCCGATGTTAAATATGTACAGCAAGCCAGTATTCCTGAATTTTCAGCTCAGGTTAAGTACGATTTTGCGAAAGGATTTACTTTGGGTGCAACAGCAGGTTATAAATTCTTAAAGCCTATGGTTGTAAATTCAGCAGGTTTAAAAACCGACGAAATGTTGAGCAGTTACCAAATGAATGCCTGGATGACTGTAAAAACGGATAAATTGGTTTGGAATTTGCAAACGATCTACGGGCAAAACATGTATAACTTTGTGATGATAGGCGGCTACGGAGTGAAAGGTGTTAAGGCCAATGGTGATTACGAATACACAAATGTGAAAACATCTTCAATTTGGTCTGATTTACATACAAGAACGGGTAATGTACGCTATGGACTTTTTGCAGGTTATACCAAGAACTTAGGTGCTGATGATAATTTGGCAATGAATGGAAGTAGTTTTGTGGGTTTGTATAGCCGTGGTTCAAATATTGATTATATCTATCAGTTTGGTCCCAGAGTTGAATTTCATTCGGGAAGTTTCATGATTGGAACTCAAGCATTATATACTGCAGCAGCTTACGGAACAACTCAAATTAACGGTAAGGTGGCAGATTCAAAAGAAGTGGGAAGTACTCGTGTAAGTGTACATTTTAAATATTCATTTTAAGAATATAAAATGAAATTAGGAAAGTCTGTTTTTCAATTTTAAGTGTTTAGGAAACAAGTTCGTCAAAGAATAGGTTCCTTAATTTACAATTAGCTTCGGTTTATAATCGGAGCTAATTTTTTATTATATATATTAATAATGCTGTATATGTAACTATTATACTGACTATCAAAATCATGTTAAGTTCTGAGAAACATCAAATGTGTTGATGAAATATGGTAAATTAAGTTTGAGAAATCATTTATATGCAATATTATGAAGAGTTTGGAATTGTTTTAAAGAAAGGGAAATGTTACTAAATGTTAAAATATTTTATTTTTTTTTTATATCTTTAGTATTGGGTTCTTACTGAAAGGATAGAACTCATAAAGGTTCAGCCGTAAGGCTGGTTAGTAGGTTAATTAACCCTTTAGAATTGTTGCCCGTGATTCCCCTATATCACGGGCATTATTTTTTCAATTTGCTGAATAAAAAAAGGGAACCCCAAGAGAGTTCCCAATTATTTTAAAAGTAAAGTCTGTATTAGGCCTTAAATAAAGGATCGGCACCAATTGTACCAACTAAACTTTGTAGATATTCTTCAGATTTTACGTGTTCTAAATCTTTTTTAGCTTTCCAGAAACGTTCTTCCAAACTCAATTCGTCATTCCATTCTGCGTTTATCTTGTTAGCCATGAAAGCCTCTAAGTAAGCAATTTGCTTTTCGTAGAAATTAATGTCGATTTGCTGCTTGTTTTTCAAACGAGCCTGATACCACGATGAGTTAATCACCAATTCACGGTCGAATTGTTTACGTAACTCAGGATCACTGATTTCTTTTCCTTCATATTGACCATAAGCCATAATATTTAAAAGAATCTGCAATGGTGGAATTGCTGCTGAAACGCTGTTGTCTTTAAAGTAGTTGACAGCAACTTTTTTCTGAGCTTCTACAATATTTTTAATTCCATCAGCGTAAGCTTCCAAATCCTGAATCTCAGGTTTTAACATTCTTTCGTTAAAAACGTTTTGAGGCTCATCAAAAATGCGATTCATATAACGGAAAAGGAATTCTTCTGTAATACGATATCCTAAACGACTGGCATGAATTGTTTCACCTTCGTATTCAAAATCAGATAATTTTTCAAGAGAACCTTCTTGAATCAATAATTTAGGATCACGGTTTTCCTCTTTCAATCGACACCAAAGCTCAGGAATTAGCAATGAAACATCATGATCGAATCTGTTTTCAGTTCCAACATATCCTGCTGCCGATGAAAATCCTTGATATCCTGTTAGAATGTAGGAGAGTAAGGCATTATTTAAATCCGTAGTAGGAGATAACATGTTAAAAGGACCTTTTGTTAAAGCACCTTCGGAACCAGCTCCTGTTGTTGAAGGAGATTTACCTGTTAAACTGCAAATAAAATCCATAAACAATTCAGGCAATTCCTGATAATGAATAGGGTTGTAAACACTCAATGCACGAATTCCGGCTTTTTTATCGGCAGGGTTATTTCTACGACCAGGTAAAACCGCATTTACCGGGTGATGTACCGGTTGATCCAAAGGAATTTTTCTGGCCAAACGGATACCAATTTCGGCTAAACGATCGTCAACCGGATTCACTAAATCAGGTCTTATCTGCAAATAGCGTGGATTTTGAGATGGTTTTCCGTCTACAATCCGGGTGTGAGAAGGAGAAATAAAGTAATTTGATTTTTTACTCTCTGCACCTTGACGAATAATTCCCTGAATAGGTTTTGTATACAAGTCGAAACCTATAGCATCAGCCAATAATTCTTTCCCGTCTTCTCTGGTAAGAGGTTCGTAGTTTGATGTAAAGTTATTTCTCATGGAAAGATCAGCTTCAGCTTCCTTGTCGTATCCTCGGTGAACAGCTTCATCGGGACGCTGGAAAAAGCGCTCTTCGCAATTAGCTGTTAACTTGATACTTTTATTGTCGTAAGATTCGTTCAAATAATTGAACCGACTGGCAGGAAGTACAATAGAAGCTGTAATATCATCTTCCATTTGTATTTTGGCTGCGGCAATAAAATCCTGACGCAGCTTATTTAAATACCATGATTTATCACCTGCGAATCCTACCCGTAAGTAACTGGCAACAATTTTACGATTGTTAAAGAGTAGCTCGTGACCTTTTCGTCCGTTAATAACATCAACCGAGAAGTAATCTCTCCAGCTGCTGTCTGTTCTTTCCGGACGGTAGAATCTCTTTACAAATAATACCAATGCTTTAACATGATCCGGAATAGTATTCAGGAATTCATTGTATGCAGCAGTATAATATTTCGAAGGAGTTAACAGTTTCACTACAGAACCTAATGATCGGTCAGAACTTAAAAGAGATCGTGACGGAACTGTTCTGTTTGGAGTATCTTTCCAACGTTTTGTATAATCGTGATTAATTACCTGATCGGCAATATTAAAGTCTTTCTCCATGTCATGGATATAGAAAGAGCCGTAAATGATTGCATTTAATAATGATTTTGAAATTTCAGATTTACCTCCACCTGAAACAGTACAAGGTTTGTGACAGAAAGTTCCCTCCGAAGCAGTACTTACTAATCTCCATGATGGAGCCGAAGGATGCTTCTCCATGTGCATTTTATATCCGGAAGGATGAACGTAGTAACTATTAGGTACTAAACGAATGCTTTGTTCTTTACCATTCTTTTCCCAGCTTACCTTACTTTCATAAACATCAATATTAGCGTTTTCGTTGATGTAATAGATGTCTGAATATTCTTTGTCAACAGCATAACCTTCCGGATGAACATTCATTGTTTCACCAAATTGTTTCACCATTTCATCAAAACTGTACTGTTTTTTCAATACATTATTCATGAAAAGCGCACCGCTAAAGCTGTCACCCAAATTTTTACGTGGGAATGCAATTGCACCACCCGAATGCTCTTCTTCAGATAAACCGTAAAGATTGGCAGAGTAACTGATTTGAGTTTTGATTTCCTTTTTAGAGTATCCAAAGTAGTTATCAGCAATCAATGTAATTACAATACCTTTTTCGTTGCGGCATGTTAGCTTAAATGCATTTCCGTTGTTGTAAAGCTCATTTTCATCTTTCCAGCAAACACCATCATTTCTCTGGCGTTCAGTGGCATCATCGTAATGAGGTAAACCTAATTCTTTCTTCTTAAGATTTAATAACTGCGGAGCCAGTACAATACAACCTGTATGACCTGTCCAGTGTTCAATGTCTAAACCAGCATCGTTGGCAGGAATGTTAGGATCACCGGCATTACCAAAAATTGATTCAACAAAATCAAGATTACTTACTAAGCTGCCAGGAGCAAAGAAGCGAACCTCCATCGATTTTTGACTGATTATTCCTTTTACTTCCGGACACACTATCGGACGTAGTAAAAGAGAGACCATTATCTCCGCTTTTTCTTCCTGTGTTGATGTAAATGGAAGTTGTTTTAATTCTGAGCCTGGATTGAAAGCTGCTTGTAAAAATTTACCAAACGCATACTTAGGAAGTTCAATTTTATCCAGAGGTACCGGTAAACCACCACCAACAATATGAAAGGAACCAACAGTGGTTCTTCTATCGTGTTTTGGATTGTGCAGTACTCCTTGTTTAATTCTATAAGAACTTACAAATTCAGTAATGAATTCGTCCTTGTCTGGAGCAAGGCTCAATTCTCTTGCTATTCCTGGTTGATCTAAAATAAAGGTGGAAGTAGGAAGCTTTGCAACTTCTGCGTCAACATCTTCCAGATATTCATTTAAAAAGTTTTGTATACGTTGATCGACAGGACACAAATGATCTGCCAGTAATCGCGATTGAGCACGATAATTTTTTATTAAGCTATCAGTAAGCTGAATAAATTTTGGATCAGATAATTGATTTTTTTCTCCTTCGGAATTTTCCGTAAAAATAGGCTGACCCATTGCTGCCAGCTGAAGGTTGATATAACGAATCAAATCTTTTTGATCAATTTTAACCTCCTTCGATTTAATTTCAATTTTACTTGGGTTTTTACTTTGCATATGTCTCCAATTTATTTTGCTTAGGGAATGACGGAACCAAATTTACTTATTTTTTCTCGTTGTAAAAATTCCTGCATCCCTTACTATCGTTCAGCTATATTCAATTTAACCTTACTTTTTTTTACTGGCTTAATTAGTTGGAAGCGAAAACGATTTAAGTATGATGTTTTGACTATTATTTAGAAAGATTACAAATTATACTTTTTTTTTTACTCTTAGTAAATAATTGATGATTATTTTTTGATTTAAAGTTAGTTGATCGCTATTTGTTCTTTTATTCTACCTTGTGTATTGTTTTCATGAGTTGCAGGTTCGGTCTTCTTATGTTTTTAGTGAATACAGTCAGGTTCAGATTCAGGTTAAATTGGTGTTGTAATTTGTATCTTGTCAGACTTTATCACGAGAAGTAACGAATAATAAAAATGCAGATGAGAAAAGTATATACCATTGGGGATTGTGTGTTGGATTTATTCTTTGAGAATGAAACTCCGGTTGAAGCAAAACCAGGTGGATCTTTCCTAAATTCAGCGGTTTCTTTAAGTCGGTTGGGGATCAATGTGTCATTGATAAGTGAGTTGGGAATTGATAGGGTTGGCAATCAAATTAAAAACTTCCTGGTTGAGAATGGTGTGGATATAAGACATATATCTTTTTTTTCAGATACCAATTCGAACCTGGCATTGGCCTTTTTAGATGAAAATAAAAATGCTGATTATGTTTTCTATAAGACTCGAAAAGGACTTCCCAACGCAATCGTGTTTCCGAACGATGTTCAAAAGGATGATATTATTCTTTTCGGATCTTTTTTGGCTGTTAAAAAGGAGTTTCGCTCTGCTTTGCATGCATTTTTAGTTGATTGCAAAAAGAAAGGAGCTTTAATTATTTACGATCCAAATTTTAGATCTCAGCATCTGCCAATGTTAGATGAAGTTTTGCCATATATTAAAGAGAATATGGCTTTGGCAAATGTGGTAAAAGCATCGAATGAAGATTTCGAACTAATTTGTAAAATGGAGAATTCGGATCAGGCTTACAACTGGATGAATGAATTTTCTGATGCGATACTGATTTATACCGCAAACAAACAGGGATTATCTATTTACAGTCAGCAGAAGTATTTCTTTGAAGTACCTGCAATAAATCCCATTAGTACTGTGGGGGCAGGAGATACAGTAAATGCTGCGATTGCATTTGTTTTTGTTCGTGATGGAATTAAAACTTCCGATCTTGTTGCTCTTTCACAAGAGCAAATAAATAAGCTTGCTGCTGTTACAACAACATTTTCGCAGGATGTTTGTATGATTTATGATAATTTTTTGCCGATTGCAACCGCTAATAAATACCGGTTACGATAAAAGCACCCCCTCTACAACAAAAAAAGGGGATGCTTTTAGCTACATACATATTTCTGAATAGGAACAATGGACATCGTTCCTATCCTTTAGTTCTTATTTTAGTCAAAAGGTGACCCTCAAAAAGTACTTTTTTTAAGTTTTTGTATGAATGTTAGTTTTTTGTTGATAAAATGAACTGTTTTATGGAGCAAGCCTTCTGATTTTCCATTTTTTATTGTTGAGATTGTACTCGATCCGATCATTTAATCGACTCTCCCGTCCTTGCCAAAATTCAAAAAGATCAGGAATGAGACGATATCCACCCCAAAAATCAGGCCGGGTAAATTCATCTCCATTTTTCTTCTTAAACGTTTCAACCATTTGGATTAGAGCGTTCCGGTTTTCAATTTCATTACTTTGCGGCGATACTGCGGCGGCTGTTCGGCTGCCAACAGGTCGATCTAAAAAGTATTCGTCGGAGAATTCTGGTTCTAATTTCTCAATTTTCCCTTCAATACGAATTTGTCTCTCCAGTTCAGGCCAGAAAAAAACAAGTGAACCATAAGGATTTCCTTCTATATCAGTACCTTTTCGACTATTGTAATTGGTGAAGAAGCAAAAGCCTTTCTCATTATAATCTTTCAATAGTAGAATTCGTGCAGAAGGTTTGTTGTCCGCAGAAACTGTGGCTAATGTCATGGCATTGGCATCCGGCAGTTCCATTTTTATTGCTTGTTCAAGCCATATCCGGAATTGTGTAAATGGATTTGAATTAATATCCGATTTATTCAATTCAGCCATACTGTATTCATGTCTAAGCTTTTTAAAATCCTTTTTCATTTGCTTAGTTATTTGGATTCATTAGTATGTTTGGCTGAATGCTTAGGCCAGTAAAATTGATATAGTACTGGCCGCCTTTTGTCGGATATTGCATTTCTTGTTCGTCTTGGCTATCTGCATTTGCAACGCCAACGTGGGCAAATAAAATTTTAGCCTTGTGCTTATCAGCATGCTGGATAATCTCTTCGGCAGCAGATGGTGACAGTGAACCTACATCAGGATAGGTGCTGGTTTTCACCACTATAAAATGCAAAGTATCGTCTTTTTTAGCCAGAATTTGAGGATTCTTCTCAAATTCAGTATTCACAGATAAGACTTCAAACTCTTCTTTTATGTGCTTGTATACCCACTTGATTCCTAGTTCATGCAGTTCAGAACCGCTCAGTCTATTTCCTTTCATTCTATGGTTTTGTTCTAATTCAGATACGAATATCTTCTTTAATTAAAACAATTCCAAATAGAATGCTTTTGTTTGTTCCGATTTTATGGATAAAGATATGCGTGACAATCTACACAGGAGTATTCTTTCCAGTCGGTACCAATATCAACAGGATGGATAAATTCCATTTTTTGATTGGTAAAAGCCATTTGTAAAGAATCAGGTTTTCCCTGAGCAGTAATGGAGTGACAGAGATTGCAGTCTTTGGAAATTATTCTACCATCCTTTGTACTGTGATTGTTGTCGTGACAGCGGAAGCAACCTTGTGTTTCCATATGGCTTTTGTGGTTAGGATAAGCATCCCAACGAACATTCATCTCAGGAAATGTATTTTCATGATAGGCAATTTTAATGCCTTCTATCGCTTTTAATATATTAGCTTCATGCTCTGCACCTTTATCAGGATAATTCTCTTTGTAGAAATTGAGAACTGTTTGTGCAATTAGTAAATCAGCACTGTCCTTGGTTGAATAAGTGCCTTTTAATGCCTCCATTGCAGCCAATTTTATATACGGAATTTGCGGATCAACTTCCTTCGAAGACATGGCTGCATCTACAAAGTCAGGAGGAGATAAATAGCCGTGCGATGGGCGGTTGTGGCAGTCCATACAATCCATTTCATGCAATTTACCATCCGCAAAAAATGTACTGTCGGGTTCCATCATTGTATCTTCGAAAATGTGCTCTTCTCCTGTGGCTTTATTGGTATATTTAACCCACTGAATGTATTCAGATTTATTATCTGCTGACATAAACTCAATTTTCACATTTGGATTAATGTGCCAGTGAATTCCTTCGCTTAGTTTTTGTGTGTGATGGTCAGGTCCGGTTTTCATGGTAAGCTGGATGTTCCATTCAGTATTGTTTTCATCAGCTAAAAAATGCTGTTCATTTTTAATTCGGTTGGGATAGAATTTTTCGGGCCAATGGCAATGTTCACAGGTTTCTCGGGCTGGTCGTAAATTAGCCAGTGGAGTAGGGATCGGACGAGGAAAATTATTAACCGTAACAGCATATACCTGATACAAACCACTTAATTTCGAACGCATGTACCAATCGGCTCCTTCGCCAACATGACATTCTACACAGGCAACCTTGGCATGAGCAGATTTTTGGTAGGTTACATATTCCGGTTCCATAACCTCATGACATAAAGTGCCGCAAAAAGGCACTGATTCACTGTAAACAAAAGCTTCGTAACTTCCTATGGAAGAAAGAAAAAGGAATATGAAACTTACTATCACAAAAAGAGAAAAGGCGTTTCTGTGCTTTTGATCATTTAAATCTACCCTGGGCCATCTCATGTCCTCAGAAATAAATAGTTGTTTTTTATTCCTTCGAATTTGAATCAACATCCCAATAGGGATCAACAGCATTCCGATTACCATAAAAATGGGTAATACAATATATATAATTAAGCCCATATAAGAACTTCCCTGATCGAACAGGACGGAAATAACAAAGAAGAAAACGATCAGAAAAAAAGCAATTACGGCTATACTTGCTCCTAAAATGGAGGTCCAATTGTACGAAGATTTAGGTAGTTTCATTTCGATCGGTTTTAGTTTGTGAAAATAATTTATAGAAAACTCTGATAATTACCTACTTGTCTTATTAATTTATAAGCTTTCTTAGTTGTGTGTTTATCAGGTGTTAGTAGATTTTTTTGGTTTTGGTTTGATCGCTGTAAAGCTTGTAAATATTGAATTCTACGTATTTTAAAAGCAGAGTAAATGCTTATAATAAAATAACATATCGACAATTATCGATATTAATACGATGAGTTCCTCTTATAGATATGGAATTCAAGTCTCAATATTTTAGTGTGTATCAGGGGTAAAAATTCATCACATATGATAATAAATCTTGATCTTAATTGGTTTATGTACTACATTGTAGAATAATATCATGTGCGGTACATTCGTTTGTAAATTATACTTCTAACAAATTTTTATATGCTGAATATTGCATTGTTTGGTCCTCCGGGTGCTGGAAAAGGCACTCAATCAGAGTTTTTGATTAACAAATACAATCTTTTTTACATCTCGACAGGTGATTTGTTGCGAAAGGAGATTGCGGACAAGAGTAAATTGGGCCTCGAAGCACAAAGCATTATTGCTTCGGGAGGTTTGGTTTCTGATGAAATCATCGTTCAGATTATTGAGAAAACCATAACAGAAAATCCTGATTCCAATGGATTCTTATTTGATGGCTTCCCCAGAACCTACATTCAGGCTTACATTTTGGAAGGATTGATGATAAAGCTGAATACCGCATTGAATTGCCTGATTAGTTTGGAAGTAGATGAAGAGGTTTCTGTTTCAAGATTACTAAACAGAGGGAAGACATCGGGCAGGGCAGATGATAATGAAGTGGTTATTCGAAACAGACTAAAAGAGTACAATGATAAAACACTTCCTGTTTTGCAGTTTTACAAAGACAAAGGCGTTTATTTTGGATTGAAAGGGGATCTGTCAATTGAGGAGGTAAATCTGAGTATACAGAAAATTATTAAAGACGAATTGAGTAAGAGTCTGTTCAACTTGGTGTTATTTGGTTATCCTGGCTCAGGAAGAGGATCGCAGGGAATTGCTTTGGCCAAAAAATATGACTTGGAATACCTTGCTACAGGTCAAATGCTCGATCAGGAAATTCAGAAAGGTACCGAAATAGGAAAACGAATTATTGATTTGTATGAAAACGGAGAATTGGTGCCCGACGAGATTGTGGTGCAATTAATTGAAAAGAAAATCGCAAACTCGAACGGAGTGAATGGATTCATTTTTAAGGGATTTCCACGAACATTGGTTCAATCGTACATTTTAGATGGTTTGTTGAAAAAACATGGTTCTGCCATTTCTCAGATTATCGAAATTGAGGTACCAACATTGGAACTAATCAGCCGGCTGGATAAAAGAAGTAAGACCGATCGCTGCATGCCATACGATAACAACACCTCTAAAATTGTGAAACGCCTGCAGGAACATGAAATTAAAACCGTACCCGTAATTGAAAAATACAATCAGTTGCATGGTGTTTTGAAAATAGATGGCGTTGGTGAGTTCGATGAGGTCTTTGATCGGATATGTGAAAAAATAAAGAATAGTATTTAAATAATTAAACTGTGTAAAATGAAGAAAATTAGTACCCTTTTGCTCTTTTTTATTGTATTTGGAGCTAAATCTCAAACTATTTCAGAGAAATTAGGCGCTGTGTCAACTAATTTTAAAATTACATCAGCATCGCAGCCTTTAAATGTTACGAATCAAATCATTTTAAAGCAAAACAGAACGGAGTCTAAGAAAGATCATGAAGATTATGAATATGCTGTTTATGAAAGATATTATTTTCAATTTATTAGTGACAGTAAACTAGTTGCTTCTGATCGGAGTGATATTAAAAAGGAAGCACTTGTCAAATCCAATCATGATTATAATAAAGATGGATACTTTATTAGACTTTATGATGAAAATGATTTCCTGATTTATGAATTTTCGAGAGAGACCGGAGTTAGATTTAACCGGGATTACAATACCGGTAAAGGAGGTTATTTTACTTATGAGTTTTATTTAAGCGGTTTCCCCTTAGTTCTGCTTGATAAAGTAAAGCGTATTGATGTTCAGATTATCGATTAGAAAAGAAGAGTAAAACAATTTGATTCTGTTTTCGAACGAATCTCTGTTGAGCTTGACATAGATTTTAAAATGCCATAAGGTTATGGTTTTGTGAATAAATAATTTCATTTAAAATAAACATCATGGAAAATAGATCTGGTGGATGCGATGAAAAAAGTACGAAAGTGGTTTTTGCGTGCTCAGGTGCAGCCGATGTTGGTGAACTAACTGATTTGGTTGCGAGGAAACTTCAAAAAAAGGGAAAAGCCCAAATGAAATGCCTTGCCTTTGTGGGAGCTGGGATTACTGAGATGATAGATTCTGTTAAGGGAGCAAAAATTTTGGTGATTGATGGTTGCCCTAAGGATTGTGGGAAATTGGTGATGTGTAAAAACGGAATTACAGATTTTACGCATTTGCGTTTAACAGAATTAGGATACGTCAAGGGCGAAACTCCTGCCGACACACACAATGTTGATGCTGTTTTTGAAGTGGCATGTACTCTGCTGTAAATATTAAATTTGCTTAAAGGAGCACTGTTTTAGGGGAGGTCACTCACGTTGCTTCCCTTGTTTTTGTTATCGAAAGTCTAAATTTTGTTGTAACAAGTCTAAGGTTTTCCGGCATAAGTCTGAAGTGTTCCGCCACAAGTCTAAGGTTTTCCGGCACAAGTCTGAAGTGTTCCGCCATAAGTTTAAGGTTTTCCGGCACAAGTCTGAAGCGTTCCGGCATAAGTCTAAGGTTTTCCGCCGGCGGAAAAGCTTATAAATGCTCAGGAAACAGATAAATGAGTTATCCCAAAGAAAAAAGGAGCACAAGCCGAATGGAATGTGCTCCCTTATTGAATGATTTCTAAATAGGCCTCCTATTCACTTCGTAAGGAATCAACCGGATTTTGACCGGCAGCCTTCCAGGTTTGTCCGCCAACAACCAAGAGTGCAAAAAATGTAGTTAGCAAACCGGCAAATACAAATGGGAGCGGACCAATGGCAATGTGATAGGCAAATTGTTCCAGCCAGTGTTGCATTATATAATATGAAACGGGGATTGATATGGCAAAGGCTATTGCAATCCATTTTATGAAATTAGAAAACAGCAACAATGATATTTGGCTGATACTGGCACCTGTTACTTTTCGGATTCCAATTTCCTTGGTGCGTTTTTGTACCATAAATAAAGTAAGGGAATACAATCCCAATAGAGCCAGAATGATAGAAAGTGCCGATGAGTAGCCTGTTAGTATTTGCGATCTTTCTTCAGTTTGATATCGATCGCGGCAGACATCATCAATAAACATGTGGTAATTAACTCTTTCCGGATCAACTTTTTTGAATGTCTCTTTTATTTTGCTCAGCAAATCAGTCATGTTATTGGTTTTAACTTTGAGTAATACAAATTGAATGTTTCCATAGTAACTGAAGCAACTAAACATTAATGGAGCTATTTTTTCCTGCAACGATGCGTAATGAAAATCCTTAACAATGCCTTGAATTTCATACTTGGCTTCATGAAACCATACGATTCTCCCCAAAGGGTCATTAATTTCCAAATATTTAACGGCAGCTTGGTTTAGAATGATTCCTTTGCAGTTTTCAACCTGGTTTTCGGTAAATGAGTTCCCTTCTACAAATTGTATCCCCAGAGTTTTGAAATAGTCCGGCCTTACACGATATTCATTAACATTTTTGGTGTTTTTAATGTCAGCTCCATAAAGCCGCAATAGTTGACCACTTCCGCTATAGCCGGGAAGATGAAGACTGGCACTAACAAAAGAGATTTGAGGTATTTTTAAAAGTTCTTGTTTAATGGAGGAGTAAGCTTGTCTTTGTGTTTGGCTCAGATTGTTTATCGCAATTACTTGTTCTGTATCGAAACCCAAATCAGCATTTTTCATGTAGTCGATCTGTTGCTGAGAGATGATAACAGCCGAGATTAAAATGATAGAAGCCGAGAACTGAAAGATTACCAGAATTCGAGACAGCAAATTGGTGCCGTGATTGCCTGGAAGCTTTCCTTTAATGATGGAAGCCGGAGTGTATCGGGTAATTGTGATGGCCGGATACAAGCCTGAGATAAGCCCAACAAATAAAGCCATTACAGGAAGCCCTATAAATAGAAGGGGATTTGATAAATAATCAATAGCTAATTCTCTGTTCATTAAACTGCCGAAGAATGGCATTAGAATTTCAGCGATTATTACACCAAATAGAAGTGCAATAACAGACATTAGTGTGGTTCGGCCTAAAAAATCTTTAATCAAGTCGAAGCGCTCTGCACCAATCGCTTTTTTAATACCAATTTGGTTTAATTTTCCATCGTATTGAACGGTAATGATATTGATGAAATTAATCATGGCAATAATCAATATTAAAAAAGCCAGAAGAATATGTATGTAAATGGTATTGATATTTCCACCGGGTTTTAAGATTTGCTGATAGTTTGATCTCAGGTGGATATCGCTTAGTTTTTGGAGGTAAGATCCTGTTTTCATACCATATTCACCAAGTCTATCATCAAGCATTTTGGTGTATTTATCCTCAATTTTCTTGATTGTTGAATTTCGATCAATTCCTTGTTTTACTAAAATATACGTGAAGTATTCCAAACTTTGGTGGCCTGCTTGTCGTGGATAGCCCGAAAATGGCAATAGTAGGTCAAAATCGTACTGAGAGGTGAGTGGAAGATCTTTTACAACCGCGTTTACTGTTAATAATCTGCCAAACATTTCTAATTCTTTGCCTGCAGCATTGGTAGTACCGAAAAGTTTTATTGCTGTTGATGCATTTATTACTACACCATTAGGATTGGAAAAAAGTTTGGTCGATTGCCCTGAAATTGGTTCCAGAGTAAATACCTTATGAAAATTGGTATCTACGTAGTGGCAACGAATTTGGGAGAAATGCTTATCGTTTACTTTTGCATTTTGTGTATATCCGTTATATAGTTGAGTGATTTCTTCTATCTCGGGTATTTGAGAGGCGAAATTTTCGTTGGTTAAACGAAGGCAGATTTCATATGGTGTTAATTCTTCACCAGTTTCATTAAGTAGGGAAATTAGTTTGTAAATTCGCTCCTGTTTTGTGTTGAATTTATCGTAACTCAATTCGTGCTGAACGTAAATAGAAATAAGAATTACCGCAGCCATTCCTACAGCAAGACCAAAAATATTGATGATGGAATTGAGTTTGTCTTTTGCCAGACTCCTGAAAGAGAGTTTAAGTTTGTACCAAAGCATATAGTCTGTTTTATTGGGCGATTAAAAGTGATAAGTTTGTTGGTTTTAGGATACTGCCGATTGAAGGGGAGGAACACTACCAAAATAGGATGTGCTCCCCCTTATTGAATGATTTCTAAATAGGCCTGCTATTCACTTCGTAAGGAATCAACCGGATTTTGATTGGCAGCCTTTCTGGTTTGTCCGCCAACAACCAAGAGTGCAAAAAATGTAGTTAGCAAACCGGCAAATACAAATGGGAGCGGACCAATAGTAATGTGATAGGCAAATTGTTCCAACCAGTTTTGCATCATATAATACGAAACGGGGATCGATATCACAAAGGCTATTGCAATCCATTTTATGAAAGTGGAAAACAGCAAGGATGTAATTTGCCATTCGCTGGCACCAGTAACTTTTCGAATGCCGATTTCTTTGGTGCGTTTTTGTACCATGAAAAGTGATAAAGCATACAAACCTAATAAGGCTAATACAAAGGACAGAATAGAAGTATAGCCCATTAATTGCATAGAATCTTCTTCGCTTTTATATTTATTGCGACAAAAATCTTCTATAATCGTATAGTCTAGCACATAACCAGGATCAAACCTGCGAATAACCTGAGTAACTTTTTTTAAAACATTTGGTAGGTTGTCTCCTTGATATCTGATTAAAATATCACTAATCATCTCAAAACTATTATGGGTAAACATTAGGGGTTTTACTTTAGAATGAAGTGATTGGTAATTGAAATCTTTAACAACACCAATTATTTCCTGAATCTCTCCCTGGTATTCTACATTGACACCAATTACATTCTTGATGTTGAGAAATCTTACGCCAGATTCGTTAATAATTATTCCTTTTTGATGAAATTCCCCAGTTTCTTTAAATGATTTGCCATCTATTAAATCAATACCTGTTGTTTTGAAATAGTCCGGTTGAATTCGATAAGAGCTAAAGGATTTTACATTATTTTCTTCCTGCCCTAATAAGGTGAAAGCTTGTCCACTTGCACCACCTCCGGGTATATGGTCAGAAGCTGAGACGTATTGAATCATAGGAAGCTTTAGTAATTCTTCTTTTATTGAAAAGTAGGACTGATTAATTTTAGCATTTATGTTTTCTATGGCGACGACTTTCTCAGGGTTGAAACCCAAATCAGCATTTTCTATGTAAGAAACTTGTTGATTAAGGATGTATAGTGTTGAGATAAGTATCATTGAAACTGTGAACTGAAATACGACGAGAAGTTTTGTGAGAACATTTTTATCATTCATTTTTAAACCACCACCACTTAAAGCTGCAGATGGAGATGGTTTAGATATAAAAAAAGCAGGATAAACTCCTGAGACGATCCCAACTATTAATGCCATTATTGGTATTCCCAGACTAAGGAAAAGATTATTAGAATAATCCAAAATTAAATTTCTGTGAATCAAATGTCTAAAATGAGGCAAAAAAATCTCAGCTAAAATGACACCAAACAGTAAGGCTATCGCTGTTAATAAAATTGAATTGCCAACAAATAATTTGATTAATTCCCAACGAGTTGCCCCTATCGCTTTCCTCATTCCAATTTCTTTAATTTTTCCCTCAAATTTCACGGTCATGATATTAATGAAATTGATCATGGCAATGAATAAGATAAGGATAGCTAAAAAGATGTAAATAAGAACAATCTCAAAATTGCCATTTGCTGTAATGCTGTGTAAATTTTTGGAATGTAAATGTACATCACTTAGTTTTTGAAAGTAAGCGCCGGTTTTATAACCATCTTCCTGAAATCCATCTATTATTTTACGATATGCTTTTAAGGTGTTGTTTAATACTGTTTTTTCATCTGCAGTTTGTTTTGTAAGTGCGTATGTATGAAATTCCAAACCAGATCCTGCATCAATGGGATAAATGGACTTTAGAGGGGCAAGTACTTCAAAATCATAGTGTGAATTGGAGGGCAGGTTTTTTGTGACACCACTTACTGTGCAATCAATCCCATTAAGCGTAACCTGCGTTCCGACTACATCAATTTTTCCAAATATGACATTTGCAGTTTTTTCACTAATGACTATACTTTTGGGATCTTCCCATGCTTTTTGAGGATTTCCTCTTAAAAAATCAATATCAAATACTTTATTAAAATTGTCATCAACAAAACGAAGTTTGAAATTGAAAAAGCGTTTTTCATTATGGATAATCTCACACTCCCAGCCTTGATAAAGTTGTGTAATTTCTTCTAAACCAGGGATGTTTTCTTTAAACTGTTTATGATTGAGGCGACAGTTAATTGCATAATCTTGCGTACTCTCCATTCCCAATTGCGAAATCAATCTGTGGATACGATTGTACTTGGAATTGAATTTATCGTAGCTCAATTCGTGCTGAACGTAAATAGAAATAAGAATTACGGCAGCCATTCCAACAGCAAGTCCAAAAATGTTGATAATGGAATTGAGTTTGTCTTTTGCCAGACTCCTGAAAGAGAGTTTAAGTTTGTACCAAAGCATATAGTCTGTTTTATTGGGCGATTAAAAGTAATAAGATTGTTAGATATATTTTATAAAACTGCTGATTCGAGGATATGTGATTGCGGGTCTTTTCTGTTTTCCGAAACAATTTTTCCATCGAATAGATTGATCACCCGGTCTGCATATTCCGCATCGCTTTTCGAGTGGGTAACCATTACAATAGTAGTTCCTTCTTTGTGCAATTCTTCGAGCAATTGCATAACTTCTGTGCCGTTGGTCGAATCGAGATTTCCCGTAGGTTCATCGGCCAAAATTAGTTTCGGATTCGAAACTACAGCTCTTGCTATCGCAACTCTTTGCTGTTGTCCGCCCGAAAGTTGTTGAGGAAAATGTTTTGCACGATGATCAATATTCATGCGTTTCAATACCTGCACTACTTTTTCTTTCCTCTGTGCCGATGGAACTCCCATATAGAGTAGAGGTAACTCTACATTTTCAAATACATTTAGTTCATCAATCAGGTTAAAACTCTGGAAAATAAAGCCGATGTTTCCTTTTCTGAATTTAGTTCTTTGTTTTTCACTTTTGTCAGAAATTTCTACTTGATTAAAAGTATAGCTTCCAGTGCTGGGATTATCCAACAAACCAATAATATTTAAGAGTGTTGATTTTCCACACCCGGATGGTCCCATAATGGCAGCAAATTCACCGGTTTCTATATGCAAGTTTACATGCTGCAAGGCGGATGTTTCAACTTCTTCGGTTCTGAATACTTTGCTTAAGTCTTTGGTATGTATCATTTTTTTAGATTATGTGATTTAAATATTGGTAGCCAAGTATTGTGCCATTTTTTAATGATGCAGAAATACAGGCGTTTGTGTTTGTGATGTGAAATATAGTGTCGGAAAATCCAACATGCAATGTCGATATTTACAACAATATGATTATTTTAACCAAAGAATTTAAATGGATAAAAGAATGGCTGGAAAAGGAAAGCTTTTAATTATAGATGATAATGAGGAGCTATTGTTTGCTCTGCAATTATTTCTCAACTCTCATTTTGCGAAAATAGATACCATTAAGAATCCCAATCAGTTGCTATCACAGCTTGAAGTGGACGAGTACGATGTTTATTTGTTGGATATGAATTTTAAAGCGGGAATCAATTCGGGAAATGAAGGTTTGTATTGGTTAAAGCGAATATTGGAATTTGATGCAAATGCTTGTGTGGTGTTGATTACAGCTTACGGTGATGTGGAATTGGCGGTGAAAGCAATGAAAGAGGGGGCAGTTGATTTTATTCAGAAATCATGGGACGAAAATAAGATTCTTTCAACCTTGCTGTCGGCTTTAAAATTGCGGAATTCAAAGCTTGAGATCAAAGGATTGAAGGAAAAGCAGAAGCAGATCAATCATCAGATCAATAGAAACACTCAATTTGTAAGAGGTACTTCGCAAGCCATGACTGAAGTGTTTCGAACCGTTGAGAAAGTGGCGGGAACAGAGGCGAATGTTTTAATTGTAGGAGAGAATGGCACAGGGAAAGAGGTAATTGCCCGTGAGCTTCATTTGTCATCGCACCGAAAAGATCAGGTATTTGTAAGTGTTGATTTGGGTTCTTTAAGCGAAAACTTATTTGAAAGCGAACTATTTGGTTCTAAAAAAGGCGCATTTACTGATGCAAAAGAGGATCGTATGGGGCGATTTGAATTGGCATCGGGTGGAACACTTTTTCTGGATGAAATCGGAAATGTTCCCTTGCATCTGCAAACAAAATTATTGACAGCCATTCAAAACAAACAAATTGTTCCATTAGGAGGAAATACACCAATTGATGTGGATGTTCGTATACTGGCTGCTACCAATTGTAATTTGTTTGAGATGGTGTCTAATGGAACTTTCAGGGAAGATTTGTTGTATCGTTTGAATACTATTGCAATAGAATTACCGCCTTTACGCGAACGGATTGAGGATATTCCTGAATTGGCTGCATTTTTTCTGCATAAATATGCCGATCAGTATCAGAAAGGAGAATGTGTTTTTGAAAAATCAGCAGTAAAGAAACTTTCACAACATTCATGGCCGGGAAATATTCGGGAATTTCAACACATTATCGAAAAATCAGTTATCTTATCCGATACAAAAAAATTAGCTGCTGTTGATGTGTTACTTGGAGAGGAATTGCAATTGCCGAAAAAAATATCAGACAGCCTTAATTTGTCTGATAACGAGAAGTTTTTAATTGAGAAAGCAATAAAGCACACGGGTGGGAATATGAGTCTTGCGGCAAAGGAGTTGGGAATAAACCGGTCTACATTATACGATAAAATTAAAAAGTATGATTTATAAAAGATTCTATGTTTGGATAGTTGTTCAAATCATTTTGTTATCGCTTACGCCTGTTTTATTTTGGTATGTATTCTCAAAAGAGTATCTGGTGGTAACTACTTATAGTCTTTTGGCTTTATGGATTTTACAAATTGTATATCTAATCTGGTATATCAATAAAACGAATCGTGATTTGTCCCGGTTTTTTGCAGCTTTTCAATATCAGGATTCAACATTGGTATTTAACCAACATAAAAACGACAAAGCTTTTCAAAATCTGCATCAAAGTTTTAATGGTATTATTAATGCATTCGGGAAGGTAAAAATTGAAAAGGAAAAAGATTTTGTTTTCTTTCAAAATACGGTAGAATTAGTGGGGGTTGGATTGTTGGCGTTTGATCACAAAGGGAATATACGGTTGTGCAACAAAGCATTTAAGGAACTCTTTCTGGTCGAAGAATTTCAGAATATTTCAGAATTGGAATGTATTGACGGTGAGTTTCCGGATTTTTTATTTCGGGTGAAGACGGGGACTCAAAAGCTCAGGAAATATTTGGTGAAAAACCGAATTTTAAAATTGGCGGTTAAGGCTGTTGATTTTCGTTTGGAAGATGACTGTATCAAATTGATTGCTTTTCAGGATATAAAAAATGCAATTGATCAGGGGGAAATAGATGCAATGCATAAATTGATTCGTGTTTTTACACATGAAATTATGAATTCGGTGAGTCCTATTTCGATGTTGTCGGGGAGCTTAATAGATTTGTATGAGAAGAATGGAGATCAAACTTGTAAGGAGTTATTGAGCGAAGGAGCAATTTCCAATACATTAATGGGATTAAAAACCATTCGCAAAAGGAGCAAAGGTTTAATTGCTTTTGTTGATGAATACAAGAATTTAACACAGCTTCCGAAACCGCATTTTGAATTGCTTTCCGTTGAAAAATTATTTTCACATATCGATGCTTTATTTAAGGAAGAGTTTAAATCGGAAAATATTGAGTTTATGTACCATTTGCATGATTCGGAGCAAGAATTAATCGCCGATGAAAAGCTAATTTCTCAAGTCCTGATTAATTTGATTCGCAATTCGATTGAAGCGCTCAAGAGCACCGAATCCAAGTCAATTTCTATTTCAACAGGCCAGGGAAATCCGGTTAATTTCATTATTGTAAGGGATAACGGCATGGGAATCCCCGATGATGTGATTGATACTATTTTCACTCCTTTTTTTACCACGAAGGAGAAAGGATCGGGGATAGGTCTAAATCTTTCCAGACAAATTATGAGGTTGCACGGGGGAACAATATCAGCTCGTTCGAAACCAGATCGGTTAACCGAGTTTTCTCTTCAGTTTTAAGTAGTTATGTGAATGTTTTAAGTGGATTGATTTAAGAAATCTGAGATTTTATTGAAGAAAAAAAGCGGGAATTAACCCGCTATATTATTACGTCTCAATTCATCAAGGTCTATTCTGGATATTTTTTCGTCCAGTGTTTGAAGCAGCTCATTTAACTTGCTGCAAGGATACTCGGAACATTCCGCACATGTGTCGTATAATTTCTCCCGGGCACAGGCTCGAACCTGACATTCTGCACAATGTCGAAATTTCTTTCCCCAAGGTTCCAGACATCCTTTACATGTTATTTCACAAGCATCGTATTGGTTTTCTTTATCTGACCAAAGCTCTGCAATCTTAATTCGAACATTTTCTTGCCCTTTCTGCGTAGCGACGTAAGCAGGACAGGTTGAACAGTTGATTCCACAGTAAGATATTCTTTCTTTCTCCTGAATTCTTCTCATCTTAATACTGGATTATTTATTCCTATTGTAATTTAATTTCAATTCTTTAATTACAGAATTATATCTTTAAATATAAGCAAAATACAGGTGTTTTTCAAGATGTTTTTGAGCTTATTGGTTATAAATTAGGTGATGATTTTTTCTTGTTTTACTGAGAAAATAATATTTGGGTTCTCTTTTTTATGACAGCATTTAAGTTGATAAAAAAACATTAAAAATCCCCGAAGAAAATTCTTCGGGGATGTCTCTTTTTTGTAGGTGATTTTATTTTTTTTGCTCTTCAATTTTGCAGGTGTTAATGCCGAAAAGTCCGTAAGGGGGGCAACTGCCAATAAGACTGGTCAGAAACATTATTCCTGCAAATACCAATACAACTATTCCTATTGTTCCGGTAATCATATCTGTAAAATATAGAGTCGCTAAAATAAGTGCAATAATGACTCTTAGTATCCGATCTGTTTTCCCCATATTTTTTTTCATGATATTTGATTTTTTAGTTAACAATTTCAATTTCGGTTGTTGGTGCAATAAGTATAGGTTGTTTCTCAGCAAAAGTTTTAAACCGTGACAAATTGGTTGAATCAATTTCCTGAAAAGTTTTGGTGAAAAATAAGAACAGCGATCTGGCAAATGGATTGGTTCCTTCAATAGAATACTTAGCAATTATTTTGGTGCCGTTATCCGATTTTTCGAACGTAAAATGATTGTATTTGTGCATCCATCCTGCTGTAAAATCCATTTTAAGCATTTCGTTTTCTTTGTAGCCGGTTAGGGTTTCTATTAATTCTACAATTTTGCCATCATTATCAATCATCAACTTGTATTTACTGCCAACTTTATCTTCAGTTTCTGTAATTGATTCAAAACTTTTCACTTCAGTCAACCACTCCGAAAGTCGGTTGTGATCATTGAATAATTGAAAAACCTCTTCTACCGGACGGTTAATTTCGGTTTCAAGTTGGTACTCTTGTTTGTTTAGAAAAAGACCAAGAGCAACAAAGGCAAGGAATATAATGAGGAGTAAAATACCCGACTTTTTAAGCGTTTTCATATGATTGTAATTGTGTGTGTGCCATATGGAACTTACCATGACTTAATAATCATGCTCTTGTGTGTCAAAATTGTCTGTCATGGACGTTTCATAAATTTATTTTTCGATGAATGATTTAAAATCTGCCATGCCTTTTTCGAAATCAGGACCAATCGCTTTATCAATATCCATAAATACCATCATCAAGGTAGTTGGAAATGTATTATTGCCTTTAAATCCCCAGGTAACTTCAGTTCCTTCATCTACTTGCCTGATAGTAAAAAAGCCGGTACTGGTTGATTCAAATGGTTTCAGAAAGCGAAGTTCAGTTTCAATATAAGAGTTAGGTTCTATTTTTGTAATTTCCTGTTCGCCTTCTCCAACTTCTTTATTTCCTATCCAATGAGTCGATGAGCCAACTTCTCCGTCAGTTCCATTGTATTCAATTATCATTTCAGGGTCTTTAGAACCCCATGGTGACCATACTTGTTGGTCTTTAAGAGAGCAAAGACTTTTAAAAACCGTGTCGATATTGGTCGAAACAACAATTTTTCGTTCAACTTGATAGGTTTTAGGAGCCATAAAATGAAGGATAGCTACAAGAAGCCCAATTCCAAGGAGAATGTAAAGCAAGATTTTCATAATGTAAATATTTAGTTAGCAATTATTTATTTTATGTGGTAATAGATTTACTAAAGATAAGAAATTTTCATTGGGAGAGATAAAAAAAAGAGCCCCAAAAAAAGGACTCTCTTGTTGATTATAATGTTGATTTATAGGAATATAATGCCTGCTTTTTTACTGGCATCCCTTAATTCATCAGGCCAGATACTTGATTGTACTTCTCCGATATGAGCTTTTCTTAACAGAAACATGCACAAGCGTGATTGTCCGATTCCCCCTCCAATTGAATATGGAAGTTTTCCTGCCAGTAGTTTTTTGTGAAACATGAGATCTTTTCTTTTTTCTTCACCACTAATTTTTAATTGCAGCTTTAAAGCTTCTTCATCAACTCGTATTCCCATTGAAGAAATCTCGAACGATTGTTCAAGTACAGGATTCCAAAGCAAAATGTCACCATTTAAACCATGATATCCGCTTGTGCTTGGTGTTGTCCAATCATCGTAATCAGGAGCTCTTCCATCATGCGGTTCTCCGTTTGCAAGCTCACCTCCAATGCCAATAATAAATACTGCACCAAATTCTTTGGTAACTTTTCCTTCTCTTTCTTTTGGACTAAGATTTGGGTATTTCTTTAATAAATCTTCAGAATGAATAAATGTTATTTCTTCTGGTAAAAAGGGCTTAAGAGGTGAATAGTATTCGCTTAGAATGTATTCAGTTCTTTTAAGCGAAGCATAAATTTGCTTTACGGTTTTCTTTAAGAAAGTCAGATTGCGTTCGGCTTTTGCTATTGATTTTTCCCAATCCCATTGATCCACATAAATAGAGTGAATGTTGGTAAAAACTTCATCGGGGCGAAGAGCATTCATATCCGTGTAGATGCCTTTACCTACAGGAATATCAAGTTTTCCCAGCATAAAGCGTTTCCATTTTGCAAGAGAATGAACAACTTCTGCAGTTTGATCATCCAGTCCTTTAATTGGAAATGCAACAGGGCGTTCAATACCATTTAAATCATCATTAAGTCCTGTTCCTTTCATAACAATCATTGGAGCAGTTACTCTGCGCAGCTTTAATTCGGCTGCCAAGTGCAATTGAAATTGATCTTTAATAAATTTAATTGCTTTTTCGGTTGTTTCAAGATCCAATGTACTGTGGTAATCTTTTGGGATAAATAAGTTTTCCATTTGTTAAAAATTTTGATAGTGAGGATTTTCCTCTGGTTAATTTGATTCAAAAAAAAAGCCTTTCTCGTTGATGAGAAAGGCTGAAATATGCATAACAATATCCTTTCTCACCCTGGACGAGAATTATTATTGTTGTTATTATTTTTAAATTGTTTATCCATTTTTTTATAAAAAAAGCCTTCCCGATTAGGGAAGGCTTGTAAATTGAATATTTTGATTAATTCTATAAGCTTCCCGGTTTCAATGAATGATTATTCATTGAATTATTGAAAAGATTATTGATATTAAATTTTTGGTTCATTTTTTTGTTATTTGGAATGGCTAAAATAGGTGTTTTTTTTAAAGGAACAAAAAATGACTGTTGTTTTTAAAGAAATAGGTTTTGTTTGATTAGCGTAGGTTATGTCTTGTTATGTAGTTGCATATATTAATGTACATTTATTTTGAAATTTTAAAAAAAATAATTTTGAGATTAATTCAAATTACGTACATTTACTTTATAATAATCTAAAATTTTTTAAGTAATGCCTACAGGTACAGTAAAATTTTTTAACGAATCCAAGGGATTTGGATTCATTAAAAACAGCGAAACAGGAGAAGACATCTTTGTTCATGTAACAGGATTAATTGACAAAATTGATCAGGATGATAAAGTGACTTTTGACGTTGTAGAGGGAAAAAAAGGGATGAATGCGGTTAATGTAAAAATTGACTAAATCAGAATAAAATATTTTTCCTTAGTTAAAGCTCAATGTAATGTTGAGCTTTTTTTGTACACTATTTTCTTCTTGATTTAGTTAATTAGGAATATTAATCAAGGAAAGATTTTCTTTGTTTTTTTTGAATAGCAGATTATATTATTTTTGTAAAATGATCAACGAAATAGATACACTTGACGTATTGAATAAGATGTGCTCAGATACTTTGATGGAGCACTTGGGTATTACTTACACCAAAGTAGGAGAAAACTATTTGGTTGCAGAAATGCCGGTAACATCAAATCATTGGCAGCCTATGAAAATTCTTCATGGCGGAGCAACACTTGCTTTGGCCGAGTCGGTTGGGAGTGCCTTATCAGTAATAAAAACTGATATGGAAAGATATGAAGTGAAAGGGATGGAGATTAATGCGAATCACATTCGAAGTATTAGAACAGGAACAGTTACCGCAAAAGCACATTTTATACATAAAGGAAGTATGACTCACATAGTTGAAGTGAATATTATAAATGAACAGGAAAAGTTGATTTCTGTGTGCCGGATAACCAATATTATTTTAAAAAAACAGAATGGTGGAAAATAGAAATGAGCTGTCTTCTTTCTTAAGCTGCTGTTTGCAGAATAACTTCCCCTTTTTCGCTTACCAGCTGCCCAAATCCGGGATGATTCAAATAGGAGTTCAAACCGATCAGGATTTGAAAGATTATCAACTTCTATCGGATTTGGAAGGGGAAAATGGTTTTGTATTTTCTCCATTCGATGCAGAAAGCAAGCATAAATCATGGTTCGTACGAAGGGATATCAATTTGCAGGCTTCCGAAATTGATTCAGATTCTATTCAATTATTGGAATCGTATTATCCCGAAAAGGACGAAAAATTGCCGGCTGATGTGAGTTTGGAAAGTTCACATGCTTTGTATTTTAACCAGATTTCGAAAATGATTAACGACTTGAAACAATTCAAGCTGGAGAAGGTCATTTTATCCCGAATTCAAATTTTAGAGGGAATGGGAATGGATTGTGCCGTTGAATCCTTTTTAAAATTGTCAGAATCTTACGATTCTGCATTTGTATTTTTGGTGTCGATACCCAAAGTGGGAACGTGGATAGGTGCAAGTCCTGAAACCTTATTGTCTTCAAAAAATAATGCTGTTGAAACTGTTGCTTTGGCAGGAACTCAAAAGCTTGCAGGTAGAATTACCGATCAGATTAAATGGGAGCAAAAAGAGGTGTATGAACAGGCTTTGGTAAGTTCGTATATTGAAAATGTTTTTAGGAATCACAATCTAACCAAATATAAACGAACAGGTCCGGTAACATCTCAGGCAGGAAATGTTGTTCATCTAAAAACAACTTATTTACTTTCCAATGGCATGGGCTTTAGTCAATTGTCGAACTTAGTTCAGGATCTTCATCCAACTCCTGCCGTTTGCGGCTTGCCAAAAAATAAGGCTTTGGAGTTAATTCGAGAAATTGAGGAACATGACAGAGAGTATTATGCCGGATATTTAGGGCCAATAGAATCGAACGGATCGATTTCACTTTTTGTAAATCTGCGAAGCATGAAAGTGCTTGAAAATCAAATGGCTCTTTTTGTTGGCGGTGGAATTACTGCTGATTCAATTCCTGAAAAAGAATGGGAGGAAACCTGTTTAAAAGCTCAAACCTTGCTGAATGTGATTCGTTCGTAAGGGAAGCCCAATAAATTATTTTAAATTTGACCAAACATACATTTAAAATGCAATTTTTGCTTTTGTGTATTCTCGTATAGAACAAGAAAAATAGAAGATATGGAGCGCAATTACTCGGATATTAAAGGGGTTAAAGAATTGATTGATATCTGCTGGGCGAAAGGAATGGAATACGTGATTGTTTCACCTGGTTCCCGTAACGCACCATTAAGTATTTCCTTTGCTAAGGATGACCGAATTAAAAGTTTGGTGATTGTTGATGAAAGAAGCGCAGGATATTTTGCATTGGGTATTGCCCAGCAAACAAGAAAACCGGTTGGCTTGGTTTGTACATCGGGTACAGCCTTACTGAACTATGGACCTGCTGTTGCCGAAGCTTTTTATCAGAGACTGCCTTTGGTGGTTATTTCGGCAGACCGGCCTGTTGAATGGATCGGACAAGATGATTCTCAGGCTTTGCCGCAAGTAAATGTTTTCGGACAATTTGTGAAAGCAAGCTATCAACTGCCTTTGGATGCAAATAATCCGGATGATTGCTGGTATTTAAACCGAATGGTGAACGAGGCTTTATCCAAAGCTCAAAGTGGAAGATTAGGACCTGTTCACATCAATTTTCCTTTGCGGGAACCACTGTATGGGGTGAAACCATATCCGAATTCGATCGAACGGGTGATTGGAAAAATCAATTCCGTTGATGAGTTAAGTGCTGATACAATTTCTTCTATTGCGGCTATTGTGAATTCCAATCAGAAAATTGTAATTCTGGCTGGATTGCTTCATCCTCAGGCCGAATTAAATGAGTTGCTTGCCGAATTGGCTCAAAATAAGAATGTAGTGATTCTTACAGAATCGGTATCGAATCTTCACAATAAGGAGTTTTTGCCTTGTATCGATCGGGTGATTTGCTCGATTAAGGATGAGGAATTAGATCATTTCAAGCCAGATCTGCTGATTAATTTTGGCGGGCCTTTGGTTTCTAAAATGATAAAATCCTTTTTAAGAAATAACAAGCCTAAAGAACATTGGTTTGTTGGGAAAGAAGATCATTTTATTGATACATTTAAAAATTTGACTTCTCATATCGATGTATCGCCATTGGCATTTTTTAAGCAATTACTGCCATTGATAAAACCATCCGACAGTTCCTTTTCAGACTGTTGGAAATGCAGGGATGCCGAGGTTTCGGAAATTCATTCGGACTATCTGAAGAATATCGAATGGAGCGACTTAAAGGTTTTCGAACAGATGTTACATGCAATTCCCGAAGGTGGAAATCTGCAGCTGGCGAATAGTTCAGTGGTGCGCTATGCTCAATTATTTAAAACATCGGTAGCACTTACTTACAATTCGAATCGCGGAACCAGCGGGATTGATGGATGTACATCAACCGCAGCAGGTGCCGCGCTGGTGAATGGGAAAACAACAACATTGATTACGGGTGACATTAGTTTCTTTTATGACTCAAATGCATTGTGGAATAAATATTTGCAGCCGAATTTTAAAATTATTCTGATTAACAACGGAGGCGGAGGAATTTTCCGCTTTATTTCGGGTCCTTCGGGAGTGGATGAGTTGGAAGAATATTTTGAGACGGTACAAGATTATAAAGCCGGTAAATTAGCTGAAACATTCGGTTTGGATTATTTTTATGCCGAAAATCAAGAGGAAGTGAATAGAATACTTCCTAATTTCTATGCTGTCAGTAATCGTGCTGCAATACTGGAAATAAAAACACCCAGAACGGTGAATGATCAAGTATTAATAAATTATTTTAAAACTATAAAATCAAAGGTATGACAACCAGAGCCTGGACTACCATTAAAGAATACGAAGACATTAAATTCGATTTTTTCGAAGGGATTGCAAAGATTACAATCAACCGACCAGAGGTCTATAATGCATTTCGTCCGCAAACCAATTTTGATATGTTGGATGCGATGGATATATGTCGCGAGCGCAGCGATATTGGTGTAATTGTGTTTACCGGAACCGGCGACAAAGCGTTTTGTTCTGGCGGCGACCAAAATGTAAAAGGGGTAGGTGGCTATATTGATGATCATGGTGTACCTCGTTTAAATGTACTGGATTTGCACAAAGCAATTCGTTCGATGCCCAAGCCTGTTATTGCTATGGTAAATGGGTATGCAATTGGCGGCGGACATGTATTACACATTGTTTGCGATTTAACTATTGCTTCGGAAAATGCTAAGTTCGGACAAACCGGCCCCAAAGTAGGTAGTTTCGATGCCGGTTTTGGTTCTTCTTATTTGGCACGACACGTTGGTCAGAAAAAGGCCCGCGAAATTTGGTTCCTTTGCAAGCAGTACACTGCCAAAGAAGCCGAAGAAATGGGCATGGTGAACAAGGTAGTTCCTTTGGAGCAATTGGAAGACGAGACTGTTGATTGGTGTAAAACCATGTTGATGCGCAGCCCGATGGCATTGCGCATGATCAAACGCGGTTTAAATGCTGAGCTCGACGGACAGCGCGGACTGATGGAATTTGCAGGTGATGCCACCATGATGTACTACCTGATGGAAGAAGCACAAGAAGGAAAAAATGCATTCCTTGAAAAACGGGATCCTGACTTTCAGAAATTCCCTAAATTTCCAGGGTAATTCAGAAATTGAAGATATTAAAATGGCCATTAGATTGATTCGATGGCCATTTTTTTTGAAGTCCCCTTCAGGGGGCCTGAAAGCTTTCGGGATAGGGGTAAGAAGAAGAGTCGTTTTAGTGATTGATAAATCTATATTTTTATTATCTTGAACACTCAAAATCAAAAAGAAACACAATGAAAATCCGCCTGGCCACAGTATCAGATCTTGCTGCAATTAACGACATATACAATCAAGCTGTGCGTAAGCGTTATTGCACGGCCGATTTAGATGAAATTTCTCTGAAACAGTGCACCAAATGGTTCGAAGGGCATCAACCTGAAGAATATCCTGTGTTTGCAGCAGTAGAAGATGATCGGGTAGTGGGATGGATTTGTTACAGTGCCTACAGGGCTGGGCGCAGAGCTTTGCAATCAGCGGCAGAGGTGAGTTACTACATACACGAGGAGCATCTGCAGAAAGGAATTGGCACCCAGTTAATGCAGTTTGTTATTGATAAAGCTCCCAAATATCAATTTAAAAGCCTTTTTGCTATTTTATTAGCAGAAAATCTGGCGAGCCTTAAATTGCTTGAGAAATTTGGTTTCGAACGTTGGGGTCTTATGCCTCATGTCGCTGATATTGATGGTGAAATTTGTGATCACTTGTATTACGGAAGAAAAGTCTGAATATTTTTAAGCTTGTTCTGCTTCTTCATGACTTCTCAAAACAATGGTAAAGCTTGAACCTTTGCCTGTTTCACTTTCTATTAAAAGCTGTCCTTTCAAAATATCTAAATAATCAAGAACAGTGGGCAAACCCATTCCTGTTGTTTTTTGTCCTGATAAGCCTTCCACCCGAATAGGATTTTTTTGATAGATACTTTCAATAACTTCCTTCGACATTCCCAAACCATAATCTTTAACCTCAATATAAAACAGGTCGTTTTCAGTGTAAGATCGAATTTCAACTTTTCCTTTTTTGTAACTGTACTTAATTGCATTTTGAATAACGTTTCGGAATAAAAACTTGCAGATATTCAGATCACTGGTTATTGTTAATTCTCCGTTAAAATTTTTGTTAAAACTAACCTCGCTAAGATTTACCTGAAAAATTTCGGTCATTTCAGTTAAAACTTCATTAATGTCAAATTCTGTGAAGGTTAATTTTGGTCCTTCTTCAGCTTGAATTGTTCCCCAATAAAATAAATCTTCAAGTAATCCATTGGTTCGGGTTACAACGTGAAATATATCCTTATTGAATTCGTTTTTTTCTTCTTCACTAATTGCAAATTCAGGCTTATTTATAAATGTAGATAAGTTTAAAATTACTCCGATGGAGCCACGTAAATCGTGAGCCAGAATGGAAAAAAATTTATTTTTATTCTGAATTACCTGTTGGAGTTCTTCATTTATTTCGTTTAGTTTTGATGTTTTCTCATGAACTAGATATTGAAGAACTTTGGCTCTGTTTTGCTTGGCTTTTAGCCATATGGTTAGTCCTAAAACAATTAATACTAATACGATAACACTGATTATGCTAATCTTAAGAATTAAACCAAAATCTTTTGGTTCATTTAGCAGGATACTATTTTTTGGTAATTGATTTTTGGAAATATTAAATGTGCGCAGTTCATTACAATCGAAAACATATGAGCTTGGCAGATAGTTGAATTGCGGGATATCATTAGCACAAGGTTCCTGTATTAATTTTAAGGCCAGCATTGCTGCTCTTTCACCTTGTTCATACCCTCTTGTAATTTTTCCGCCAAATAAGCCTTTGTCGAGATAAAAATCCCACGATCCAAATATGGGAACATGTGCAACTTCTTTAATTTGTGTGATGCCTTTTTGGTAGGATATAAATTTCCCGTTCTTATCCCGGTTAAGTACAAGTAAGTAAATTACGTAGGTGTCATCTAAATTCCTGATTGTTTGTTGTAAACTCTCCATTGTAAATTCAGAAACCGACTCAAAATTAAGGTCTTTAAATTGATCGGTAATTCCTTTTAATTCTTTTTGAATAGCTTGTCCGGTTTCAGTATTGTCATTAATAATGAAAATGTTTTTTCGTTCTGGAAATATGCGCTTTATTGCTGAGATGGTTCCGTAATGATCAGCCTTCTCGCCATATCCAAAAAAATTAGGATAATCCTTTAGTATACTTGTATCCAGATCATTTACGCCACAATATATAATAGGAACATTTGGATAAAATTCGCTGCCATTTTTTCTAACAAAATCAAAAGCGGCATTGTCACTTGTAATTATTGCTTTAAATGGAATATGTTTTGCTTTGACTCTATAAATGTTTTGCAAAGCGTTAAGGTATTCTTCATTATAGTTACGCTTTGTGTCTAAATATTCAAAAATCAGATTGATATCCGGTCTGTCTTTAAAAACGCTGCGTATGCCGCGTGTTATACTATCCGTCCATGCTAATCCTTGATGGTAGCTGTGAAGAACCAAAACATTTGTTTCATTTTTAGATGAGTTTTGTGCAAATATTGGTGAGCTTCCAATAGATGAAATGGTAAGAAAAAAAGAGACAATACTGAAAAATAATAAACTTCGCATATTTTCATGTATTAAATTAATACTACCATTTAATGTCTTTACGATTTAATCCTTCTTTTGTTGGCTGGTTTTTTAATTTGAGATGGATAAGGATAGATCTGTTAGCTGATATTTCCTTTTAAACCCAAATCATCAGCAATTTTTTGCATGCCTTCGATACATCCCAGAATCAAGTCAGGAATTTCTATGTTGAGCATTTCAGCTCCCCGTGCTATAACAGTTCTGTCTACACCAGCAGCAAATCGTTTGTTCTTCCAATTTTTTTGTACTGATTTTACTTTTACATCCAATACCGATTTGGAAGGACGGATTAAGGCGGTAGTGGTTACCAAACCGGTTAATTCATCAACAGCATAAAGTGTTTTTTCAAGTATTGTTTGAGGTTCAACCTCTGTGCAGGTTAACCATGCATGACTCTCAACCGCTCTTATGTATTCTTCGGGCCAATTCTCAGATTCTAATATTTTTCTGGTTTTTTTGCAGTGTTCTTCAGGATATTGATCCCAATCTAAATCGTGCACTAATCCTATAATGCCCCATTTTTCTGTGTCTTCATTATTTTTTTTAGCGTAAAACCTCATTACTGCCTCTACAGCTAATCCATGCCTGATAAGGCTTTCAGATTTTGTGTGTTTTTTAAGAAGTTCGAAAGCTTCCTCACGAGTTGGGATATGCGACATATGATATGAGTTATAAATTTCTGAACTCAAATTAGTTAAAAATAGTCAGTTGGCAATTGTTCGCCTTCAAAAAACAAGATATAAACATATCGAATATATCTGTATTTAAATTTTCTGTACTATTCTTTTTAAAACTAAATATAAATAGTAGATTTAAGACCTTAAAGTCTTAATTAGGATAACATGAGTAATCAAAACAGCACAAGAAGAGGATTTTTTCAGAAACTGGGGCTGACAGTGGGGGCTGCAGCATTAATTGAAACGGAAGCTTTGGCAGATATCAACTTAAACCGTTTTTCATCGGAAGAGGATCGGAACAGTTTTTTATTGACTTATGAGACCTGGGTAAACGATTATATTGAAGTGGTTGAAAAAGAGAAGTTGTCAAAATCAGACATTTCCAATAAGCACCGAATTATGGAATTATCAGATCAAGCCAGTGGCTGGCAGGAGCAGATTAAAGAATATTTGCAACATGATGATTTTAAGAACAAATACATTTCACTTTCAAAGAAATTTGCAGAATCTATAACTCCTGAACTGGAGGCTTAAATACAGTCTTTTATATCAATTATTTTATCAGAATTAAGTAAGAGTGATGTTTGGCATCGCTCTTTTTTTATGGAGTCTGCTTACTAAGTTCAGCCACCAGAAATTCATTTCTGCTGATCATTATGTGCCAAAAAGATAGGAACAATATAAGAGCATCGAAATGTTGGGAATGGAATTTCTATTCCCCAAAATCATAAAAATTTCAAACAATCTGCTCCTAATTTTGCTAACTTTGGGTTTCAAATTTGATCATTGTTATGAATAAAACAAAAGCATGGATTCATGCATTCCGGTTACGTACATTGCCTTTGGCACTCTCAAGTATTTTTTTGGGAAGCTTTTTAGCTGCAGCGCATCATTCGTTTAGTCTTAAAATATTTATTTTAGCAACTCTTACAACTTTGTTTCTTCAGATATTATCAAATTTGGCGAATGATTTGGGTGATTCTATTTCAGGAGCGGATAATAATGAACGGGTTGGGCCGGAAAGAGCTGTGCAGAGTGGCGTTATCAGTCATAAAGAAATGAAAGGCATGCTTATCGTTTTTGTTTTACTTTCGCTATGTTCCGGATTGTGGCTTTTGTATGAAGGAATGCAGTTGATCAATCTGAAACAAGGAGTCATAATGCTGGTGATTGGTCTTTTGGCAATAGGTGCAGCAATAAATTACACAGTAGGAAAAAATCCTTACGGCTACAGTGGTTTTGGAGATTTATTTGTCTTTCTGTTTTTTGGTTTGGTTGGTGTTTTGGGCACTTACTTTCTTCACACCGGAAATATATCCTGGGGGCTGTTTTTGCCGGCAGTTTCGGTAGGATTACTTAGTGTAGGAGTTTTGAATTTAAACAACATGCGCGATATAGATAATGATGCAAGAACCGGGAAAATGACTCTTGTTGTGAAGATGGGGACTGCTAATGCGAAGAGGTATCATTTTACACTTCTTTCCACTGCCATGATTTTACCTTGCCTGTATACTATTTTTAACTGGCAGTCAGCTTTTCAGTTTTTATTCTTGTTGAGTTTTCCGTTTATTGTGCGAAATGTTTGGCACGTATTTAAAAATGAAAATGCCCGCGATTTGGATCCGGAATTAAAACGACTTGCAATATCCACCTTACTATTCAGTCTTAGTTTTGGTTTCGGATTGGTACTTTAATTATCGATTTGATAAGGTGAAATGAGATTTTTTTGACAAATCTCACATCTTTTATCTCACATCTTTTATCTCACATCTCATATCTAATAAATATGCTTAAAGCAGATTATCAATATTACCCTCTTAAATTTAAACGGGCCAGCGGAACTTCGCGAGGTGTTTTAACACAAAAAGATTCCTGGTTCATTCGTATTTGGGATGATAAAAATCCTGATGTGAAGGGTATTGGCGAATGCTCCATTATTCCAGGATTAAGCAGCGATGATAAACCTGGCTATGAAAATAAAATCAAAGAAATTTGTGAGAGCATAGATGATTATTGGTATTATCTGGAGGATGGATTAACAGAATGGCCTTCGATTTATTTTGGATTGGAGACTGCCTTTCTGGATTTCCAGGCCAAAGGGAGTAAAGTCCTTTTTCCTTCTGATTTTACAAATGGGAAAGCCCAAATTCCTATTAACGGATTGGTTTGGATGGGTGATTCCGGCTATATGAAAGAACAAATTCAACAAAAGCTGGAAGATGGTTTTGATTGTTTAAAGCTAAAAATAGGAGCCATTGACTTTAAGGAAGAAATTAATCTTTTACAGTCTATCCGTAAAGATTTTGGATCAGATAAAATTGAGTTACGGGTTGATGCCAATGGTGCATTTTCACCTGTTGATGCGTTGAATAAACTGAAGGTCTTATCCGAATTTCAGATTCATTCTATCGAACAGCCAATAAAAGCCGGACAATGGAAGGAGATGGCGGATTTGTGCTTGGCCAGTCCTCTGCCAATTGCTTTGGATGAGGAATTGATTGGCGTGCATGCTCAGAGTTTGAAGAAGGAACTTTTAGATGCAATTAAGCCTCAATACATTATTCTGAAGCCAAGTCTTCTCGGCGGTATAAAAGGAAGTCAGGAATGGATTGATTTAGCTGAGGAAAGAAATATCCCTTGGTGGGTAACTTCAGCATTGGAATCTAATATTGGATTAAATGCCATTGCTCAATGGACTTATACGCTTAATAATTCAATGCCGCAAGGATTAGGAACCGGGCAAATTTACAGCAATAATATAGTGTCACCTCTTTTTATGCACAAAGGCTTTTTGGCTTACGATATTTGTGGAAAGTGGGAAATTTAAAAGTGAGAATTTAAGCATGCGTGAACTAACGATAAATGGTATTCTGTATTCCGAAGAAGAATTGGTCAAACATTGTAATAGTCAATTATTGATCAGTGATTTTCAGTGGGAGCGGGATGTTTATTCCTTTATTTTGGAATGGTTGGATGCAAAAGAAAGCATTTCAGCGAAAACTTCCGGTTCAACAGGTAAACCCAAAGCAATGGAGTTATCGAAGGAAAGGATGCTGAATTCGGCCCAACTTACCGGAGAGTATTTTAAATTTGAAAAAGGACAAACTGTCTTACTTTGTTTATCGACTAATTTCATTGCAGGGAAAATGATGGTTGTACGTGCCTTTTTATGGCAGTTGAACTTGATTTTAGTAAATCCAAATGGACATCCGCTCGGAAATTTGCAATTGAAAATTGACTTTGCGGCTATGGTGCCTCTTCAGGTAATTAATTGTATAAAAGAGGGGATTAATTTTGCTTTGGTTTCTAATTTATTAATTGGAGGTGGGGCTGTAGATGCTTATTTAGAAGAACAGTTACAGGAACTGCCAACCAATTGTTTTTCAAGTTATGGCATGACAGAAACAGTTTCTCACGTGGCTATCAAGCCTCTTAACGGAGATCAAAAATCGAATTTTTACCAAGGATTGGGTAATGTAACTTTTTCTTTGGATGAAAGATCTTGCTTGCAAATTGAAGCTTCGGAAGTTCTTGCCGGGTCAATCTGCACAAATGATGTTGTAAACCTGATAGACGGGAAACATTTTATTTGGCTTGGGCGATACGATAATGTTATCAATTCAGGTGGTGTTAAATTGTTTCCTGAGCAAATAGAAGAAAAGTTAAAAGATGCCATTTCAGATCCATTTTTTATTGCCGGAGTTGCGGATCGGGTACTCGGACAAAAGCTGGTGTTGGTTATTGAAAAGGAGAATCAATCTTCTGAATATGTATCTAATTTTTTGATAAAAATAAAAGGCTTGCTCGGTAAATATGAACAAGCCCGTGATATTATTTTCTGTAAGGAATTCAAACGAACACCAAATGGCAAGCTTCAACGCGAAGCTACAATGTCCTTGCTTAAATGATTAAGATAAGTAAGTAGTTTCTCAAAGTCAGCTGGATTTTTTAAATTTAATTGATTATTCTTTTCAAATTCATTTGCTTGCTTTATAAAATTTTTATAAAGACGAGAAAGTAAAGCACTTGGGGAATTTAATTTTTTGGGTAATTCACCTTTGTTTTGAATAAGATAATAAGATTTTGTTTTTTTTAAATCTAATTTACTTTTGGTTGATGGAATGTAATATTTAGCATATATTTTTTGACCACAACCGTATAGCTTTTGAAGATATCCGCTCGTGGTATCTCTTTTTACCAAATATTTTTTATACTCAAAACATTTTCCGTTTATGTTGACTTCTTTTAATTTTTCAGGAGATTTAATAGTACTGTGTTGAGAACCAATTCTACATTCCATCACATCAGTTTTCACATTGTAACGAATCTTGATAGAATTTAGAACCTTGTTTTCTGTAGTTGTAAGTTTAGATAGTTCGAATTGAGGATTTTGGTAGTTGTTTTGTTCTTCAGGAACATCATCTAAAATAACTTTGTAATGCATAATTCCCAGATTTGGATAATCTTTCCAAACTGAGCTTTCTTGTGAGAATGCTGGAATTGTTATAAAGTAAATTAGGAGTGGAGAAAGTAGAAGTTTAATCATTTTTAAATTTTTGGTTGAAACAGTCAATGTAAAAATACAATAAAAAATGATAAGTAGTTGATTTATTGTTGAGTTGAAAACAGGATTTGATTAAGTTCTGGTTTGTACCATGTGAAAAATGCTAAACTCTAAGGGAAGATGGGGATTTATTTGGTAAACAAAAAAAATGCCACTCTAAAGTGGCATTCTAATTATTTTTGTTTCAATTTATCTTTAAAAGCTTTTTTAAACTTTTCTTGTTTTGGTTTTATTACGAAAGTACAGTAGGGCTGCTGTGAGTTATTATTAAAATAATCCTGATGATAACTTTCTGCAGGATAAAAAGTTTTAGCCGCTGATATCTCTGTAATTATTGGATTGTCCCAAGCGCCGGATTCATTTAATTTCTTTTTTAGTGTTTCTGCCAGTTCTTTTTGCTCATTATTATTGTAAAATATAACTGAGCGGTATTGTGTGCCCACATCAGCACCTTGTCGGTTCAATGTGGTTGGATCATGAACTTGCCAAAAGACTTCAAGCAATTCTTTAAAACTAATTATTGTTGGATCATATGAAATCTGACAAACTTCTGCGTGCCGGGTTTCTCCCGAGCAAACTTGTTTATAGGTTGATTTTTCCTTCCCTCCCATGTAGCCCGATACAACTTTATCAACTCCTTTTAACTCTTGGAAGATTGCTTCAACACACCAAAAACATCCTGCTCCAAATGTTGCTAATTCTAAATCTTTCTTTTCTTTTGTCATTGCGTTTTTTCCGAAAATAGTTCCGGAAAGTAGAACAAAGACTACTACTACTAATAACTTTTTCATTTCTTCCGGTGTTTGTTTATTTATAATTAATCTAAAGATAGCTTTTGAATTGCTAAATTCAAAGTTAAAAGACCTTAAAATCTGAAATTGTTTGGTGCATTTTCTTGATTATATTTGAGTATGGCTAAGAATAAAAAAATAGTTGGAATAGTATTATCAGGAGGGAAAAGTTCCAGAATGGGAAGTGAGAAAGGCTTGGTTGAATGGAAGGGAAAGCGCTTAATTGAATATTCTATTGAAGCTTTACAACCAATATGTGACCAACTGGTGATTAGTTCAAATATGGAATGCTATAACTACTTGGGATATCCAATTATTGAAGATGAGATTAAGGACTGCGGACCAATAGGAGGAATCTATTCCTGCATGAAGGCAGTAAAGGCTGATTATTATCTTGTTATTTCCTGTGATGTGCCAAATGTTTCTTTTCTTCTATTTGCTGATTTATTAAAAAATATTGCTGCTTTTGATGCAATTTTTCCTATTGATAAAGATGATAGGAAACAACCTTTAATTGCCGTTTATGGATCTTCTTGTAAAAATATAATAGAGAAAGAGTTATTTCAGGGTAATTTTAAAATGATGAAATTATTGGATTTGCTGCAAACCGGAACTTTTCAAATTTCGGAAGAATTGCCATATTATAATTCAAAAATGTTGTCAAATGTTAATTCGCCCAAGGATATAAATTCATTATAATTTAATATTCCTTATTAAGGAAATAAATCGGTAATGTGAAACGATTATTTTGTAGTGAGAATATTCTCGTAACCAATAAAAAAAGAACTTTCAGTATCTATTTTAGAGTTTATTAAAGAAAATTTACAACAAATGTAATTTAGTAAAAATCTAAATAGTTATAGGTTTGTTTGTATCAGCGTCTTTGGGGATTTATCTTTTTTTAGATCAATTATAAAGTGGATTTTCATGCTCTGCAACATGTTTTCGAATTGCCTTTTTACATATGTTTACATTTATAGATGTATGTTTCTATATGTGTTTATGTGTATAAGTTTAAAGTATTCACAATATGAAAAGCAGAAGACAGTTTTTGAAAATTAGTTCCTTAAGTGCTGCCGGATTGGTTTTTGGTGGAGGATTATTGGAAACGTTTGCCGATAATCTACTGAAGAACAATCAATCTTATTTTAAAGGACCTTACGATTTCGTGCGTACTCCAACTTATTGCGAGGTGTGTTTTTGGAAGTGTGCCGGGTGGGTTCATAAGGATGAAAATGGTAGAATTAAGAAAATTATCGGAAACGATGACGATCCCAGTTGTAACGGAAGGTTTTGCCCGAGAGGTACCGGAGGTGTTGGAATGTATTTCGACAAAGATCGTTTGCAGACGCCTTTAATTAGAACTGATGAAAGAGGAAAGCAAACATTCAGGGAAGCAACCTGGGATGAAGCTTTTGATTACATTGCTTCTAAAATGAACAAAATTAAGGAGGAACATGGTCCGGAATGTACGGCTTTGTTTACTCATGGTTCCGGAGGAAAATATTTCGGTAATTTGTTAAAAGGTTTTGGATCCAATAATATCGCGGCTCCTTCTTATGCGCAATGTCGTGGTCCCCGCGAAGTAGCTTTTTTGGCTACCTTTGGACAAGGGATAAATTCTCCTGAAAATACGGATATCCGGGATACCAAATGTCTGGTGCTTATTGGATCGCACTTGGGTGAGAATATGCACAACGGACAAGTTCAGGAAATGTCTGATGCGATTGATAAAGGGACTACTATAATTACTGTTGATCCTCGGTTTTCTACAGTTGCAGGAAAATCAAAACATTGGTTACCAATTAAACCATCAACAGATATTGCACTTCTTCTTTCGTGGATGAATGTGATCATAAATGAAGAATTATTTGATAAAAAATATGTAGAGAAGTACACATTCGGTTTTGATCTGTTAAAAGCCTATGTGCAGCCATTTACCCCGGAGTGGGCCTATGGAATCACTACAATAAAACCTCAGCAGATACGTGATACCGCCCGCGAAATGGCACATGCTGCTCCTGCAGTTATTGTTCATCCTGGCAGACACGTTACTTGGTATGGAGATGATACACAAAGGATACGCGCAGTTGCAATTTTGAATGCTCTCTTAGGCAGTTGGGGACGAAGAGGTGGATTTTATAATCCAGAGAAAGCTTCTGTTCCTCATTTTCATTTACCTGATTTTCCAAAACCAAATAAGAACTGGCGTGATGCCATGGGAGGAAAATATAAGCTTGCTGATTTAGCACTCGCTTCCGGTGTATGTCAGGCAACAATACCAAGTCCGGAAATGAGTTGTTCAATAAAAGGATGGATCGTTAATGGAACCAACCTAATTAATACTTTACCCGATCAGAAGAAAACCATAGCTGCTATTCAAGCTCTGGATTTATTGGTGGTAGTTGATACGATGCCAATGGAAATTACTGGTTATGCTGATGTGGTTCTGCCAGAGTGTACTTATCTGGAAAGATATGATTCTTTAAGGATATCGCAGGGAAGAGTTCCAAGTATTGCTCTAAGAATGCCGGCAGTTGATCCTTTGTACAATACAAAACCTGCCTTTTGGATGGCTCGTGAATTGGCTAAGAAATTAGATTTACTTCAATATTTCCCATTTGAAACCTTAGAAGAAGAGATTGACTGGGAATTAAAACAAGTAGGTTCTTCATTGGAAGAAATGCAGCGCATAGGAGTGAAACTTTTAGATCGTGAAGCTGACGATTTGTATTTTGGTGAAGATGAGGATGTAGAATTCAATACCAATACAGGTAAAATAGAGTTGTATTCAACAGCTTTGGAGGAAGAAGGATTTGATCCGTTTCCTGTGTTTACTCAGCATCCGGAGCCAAGCGAAGGATTTTATCGCTTAATATATGGCCGGGCACCAATGCATACTTTTAGCCGTACGGCTAATAATCCAAATCTTACTGATTTAATGGACGAAAATTCAGTTTGGGTGAATCCTAAAGTGGCTAAGGTATGGGATTTGAAAAACGATCAGTACGTTTATTTAGAAAATCAGGATGGAGTAATTTCGGACTTTAAAATAAAAGTACGAATAACTGAACGTATCCGTTGGGACTCTGTTTATATGGTTCATGGTTTCGGACATGCCGATAAACGTATGACAAGGGCCTTTGGAAAAGGAGTGAGCGATACCCAGATGATTACCAATGTAATGATTGATCCAATAATGGGAGGAACAGGAATGCGCGGGAATTTTGTGACGTTTCGATTTGATAACAAAAAAGCGGAGGTGTAAGCTATGAGATATGCAATGGCTATTGATACGAAAAAGTGTGTAGGTTGCAGCGACTGCGTAGTAGCTTGCCAAACCGAAAATGATGTCCCTATTGGTCACTGCCGTGATTGGGTGGTGGAAGTAATGGATGGAACATATCCTCAATTGGAAATGGAATTGCGCTCTGAACGATGTAATCACTGTAAAAATTCACCTTGTGTGCGTTGTTGTCCTACTGGTGCCAGTCACTATTCCGATGGAGGTATTGTGTTGGTTACTAAGAATGAATGTATCGGTTGCAGTGCCTGTATTACATCATGTCCATATGATGCCAGATATGTTCATCCCGATGGATATGTGGATAAATGTACATTTTGTTTGCACAGAGTGAAAAAAGGAATGCAGCCTGCCTGCGTAGCAGTTTGCCCTACAAAATGCATGTATTTTGGTGATTTGGATGATCCAGGAAGTGAGGTTTCCGAAGTGTTGAAAAAACGAAAGTACAAAACCTTAATTCCTGAAGCAGGAACAAAACCTCAATTGTATTTCCTAATCTGATAAAACTAACAAAATGAGAGAAGAAATAATTGTAAGTGGAAGAAATAACCCACTCATCGATCCTCAGTTACACGTTTGGCACTGGGAAATACCAACTTATTTGTTTTTGGGTGGTTTGGCGGCAGGTGTGATGTTTTTTGCGGCCTTGTATTATCTGAGAGGCAGAGAAAATGATTACCGGACAGCCGTGAAATTAGCGCCAATGATAGCTCCAATTGCTTTGGCTTTAGGTCTTATCGCTTTGTTTTTGGATCTACATCATAAACTATATTTTTGGAGATTATATACTACAATTAGATTAGAATCACCAATGTCGTGGGGAGCGTGGACTTTAATGATTGTTACACCTGTTTCGATTATTTGGAGTGCTCTTCATATTAAAGAACTATTTCCAAATTGGGATTGGAAGTTTGATTTTGCAAAAGAGCTTATTGGTTTTTTTCAGAAAAACAAGAAAGTATTAGCCTGGATCATGTTGGTTTCATCAGCGATTCTTGGAATTTATACCGGAATTCTATTTTCTGCATTTAATGCAAGACCATTATGGAATACATCTATTATGGGGCCTTTATTTTTAGCTTCAGGATTATCGGCAGGTTCGGCTGTTGTAATCTGGATGTCAAAAAATCATGCAGAACGTAAGCGGTTTGCTCAATTGGATTTAATGATTATTGGAATTGAATTATTCTTAATCATACACATGTTTATGGGATTTTTGGCTAGTACTCAAGTTCAAATTGACGCTGTAAATTTATTTTTAGGTGGCCCTTACACTGCTTCATTCTGGGGATTTGTAGTCATTTTGGGGATGATTGTTCCTGCAATACTGGAAGGTCTGGAATTAAAAGGATATAAAATACCTGTCGCCATTCCAGTTGTCTTGGTTCTGTTTGGAAGTGTAATGCTTCGATTCATTATTTCTAATGCAGGACAGGCTAGTCGTTGGCTTTATTGATTTTGAATGTTAATTTATCTGTAAAAACTATATAAACAATATAACTATGAGCGAAGTGAAAAAAACAAAATACCTAAATCCATATGTTGGTGGGGTATTGCTAGGTCTCGTACTTTTGGCCGCCAATTTTGTTTCTGGTCGCGGACTAGGTGCAAGTGGTGCAATAAAAAGTGCAGTGGTTACTACTGTAAGTTCGGTTATGCCTTCTCACGTTGAAAACTCTGCTTTTTATACTGAATACAAAGAATCTCATCCTGGCAACCCAATGAAATCATGGTTGGTTTTCGAAATGATAGGTGTTTTAATTGGAGGGTTTCTTTCAGGAGCTTTTGCAAAGCGCTTAAAATTTAAGGTTGAGCATTCTCCAAAAATTACTTCTAAGCGAAGAATAATGTTTGCCGTTTTGGGAGGTATATTATTTGGTTTTGGATCTCAGTTGGGAAGAGGCTGTACCAGTGGATCAGCCTTAAGTGGTATGGCTGTGTTATCGGTAGGTGGTTTTCTTACCATGGCGTTTATTTTTGGAACAGCTTTCGCCCTAGCTTACTTTTTCCGTAAAAACTGGATTTAAATTTTAAATGTAATTAAACTTATTTGTTATGGGACCATTAATAGTTAACGAAATAATTTCACCAAACACCAATTTGCTAATTGCCATGCTAATTGGAATCGGGTTTGGTTTTGTATTGGAATCAAGTGGATTCTCATCTAGTCGTAAGTTAGCAGGAATGTTTTATGGCTACGATACCACTGTATTGAAAGTGTTTTTTACAGCGGCAATTACTGCAATGATCGGTTTGCTGTTTTTTAGTCTGTTCGGATGGATAGATTTGAGTTATGTCTATGTTAATCCAACTTACTTAACTTCAGCTATGGTTGGAGGTGCAGTAATGGGAGCTGGTTTTATTATTGGCGGATTTTGTCCCGGCACTGCTTTTTGTGCATTGTCAATAGGTAAATTGGATGCATTGGCATTTGTAGGTGGTTTAGTTCTCGGAATTATTTTCTTTACAGAAGGTTACCCTATGTGGGAGGATTTGTATAAAGCCAACTTTATGGGCACACCAACAATGAACGAATTGCTCGATATTCCTCGTGGAATATTTGCCTTGGGATTGATTTTGGCGGCCTTTGCTATGTTCTGGGTAGGCGAATGGGCTGAGAAAAAATTTCCCCGTGAGGAGTATTAATATTCTTTGGGATATCTTGACTAAAGAAAATAAATGATTTAACTTGATATATAGTCAGTTAACCTTATAAAAAACAATCGTATGAAAATGAGATTGATATTGGCATCAGTATTTATTCCATTAGGAATTATTATTGCTGCAGTGCCTGAAAATACAACCAAACCGTTTCGTTTAACTGCTGGTGAATTACTAAACGAGATACATGAAGGAACTCAATTTATAAGCACCGATCAAATCGCTGATATGTTAGTGCAGAAAGATCCTAGTCTTCAATTAATTGATGTTCGTACTCAGGCAGAGTTTGAAAAATATAGTCTTCCGGGATCTGTTAATATCCCTCTTTCTGATCTTTTATCAGAAGAATGGAATGATTTTTTGGATCAAGGAGTAAAAATGAATGTGTTTTATTCCAATGGGAATTTGAAGGCAAATGAGGCCTGGATGATTACCCGTCAGTTGGGTTTTAAGAATAATTACGTTCTTCAGGGAGGTTTAAATTATTGGGCCGAAACGATTCTTAATCCACAAGCTCCAAAATCTGTTCTTGCTGATGATGAAATTGCAAAATACGATTTCCGTAAAGGGGCAAGTGCAGCTCTTGGAGGTGGAAATGCTGTTGTTTCTAATAGTATTGAAGGTAAAACAGCAAAACCACCTATTGTAAAAAGGAAAAAGAAGAAAAAAGTCGCTGGAGGATGCTAATTTTTGCATTCTTATTAAAAAGCCTTTTCGATTAGTTTCGGAAAGGCTTTTTTTGAATTCAACCTTTAATTTTTTGACTAAATAAAGATATATATCGATATAATTATTGGAAAAAACGGATTTCATTAATGATATACGATTGTGTTTGTATCTCCCTTATTTACATCCAGTTAAAATAATAAATTGATTGTGAGAAAAAAAAATGTAAACCACTAATATTTAGATAGTTTAAGATGTGTTAGGTTTTATATGTAGATATATGATATAAAACATATATGGATGAATATAGAGTTTGTATTTTGTTTCGGAATCCTAATTATATCAAACTAAATAAAAACAGAAAATGAAAAATACTTTTAAGATTGTTTTTTCAGCTCTAATTGTATTGGCTGGAATCTTTTCGACTCAACCTGTTAAAGCAACAGATGGGTATTTTGGTGTTGGTTACGGCGCACAAAATAAAGGTTTAGCTGGTGCTGGTATCGCCTGGTATCAAAATTCTTTAATCAATGGTAATCCTGCCGGTCATGTTTTTCTGGGGAAACAATATCAGGTTGGTGTTGGATTTTTTAATCCTAATCGTGAATATACAGTTACAGGAAATCCTTCTGGAGCGCCAGCTTTCGGATTAACTCCAGGAAATGTGAAAAGTGACTCGAAATTATTTTTGATGCCGAGTATGGGTGCTAATTGGATGATCAATGAGAAAAGTAGTTTCTCAGCAACTCTTTTTGGTAATGGAGGGATGAATACTGATTATCCAACACAAACATTTTATGACCAGAGCTCTTCAACTACTGGTGTGAATTTAGGTCAGATGTTTCTAGGCTTAACTTATTCAAGAAAAATAGCTGAGAAGCATAGTTTTGGTGTAACGGCTTTATTGGCTTATCAATATTTTGAGGCAAAAGGTTTATCTGCATTTAAACCAATGTCAAGTGCTCCTGATAAATTAACTGACAAGGGGCAAGATAATGCATTTGGTTATGGTGTGAAGTTTGGATATCTGGGTGAATTGGCTAAAGGATTGCATTTGGGAGCCAGTTATCAAACGATGTTGTACATGAGCGAGTTTGATGATTATGCCGGTCTTTTTGCAGAGCAGGGAGATTTTAATATTCCATCTACATGGACTGTTGGTTTGGCTTATGAAATCAACGAAGATTGGGCCGTAATGGCAGATTACAAAGTAATCAATTATACTGATGTGGCTTCAGTTTCTAATAAGATGGATCCGATGGCATTTGCAACAGCTCCGCTTGGATCAGATAAAGGTGCAGGTTTTGGATGGCAAGACATAAATGTTTGGAAGTTCGGAGTTGAGTTTGCCGGTGTTGATACATGGACTTTTCGTGGAGGATACTCGCATACAGATCAGCCAGTTCCAAATTCAGAAGTAATGTTTAATATTTTAGCTCCTGGAGTTATTGAAGATCACATTACTTTAGGTTGTTCAAAGACTTTGGGTGATTCCGGTAAAGCGCTTCACTTGGCATTGGTTTATGCATTGCCATCAAGTGTTAAAGGAATGAATCCTATGGATCCTGCTCAAACAATTGAATTGGAAATGAATCAATTCGAAGTAGAGATTGCATTTACTTTTTAACACTACATACTGAAGTAAAAAGAGGTTTTCTTTCACGAAAACCTCTTTTTTTATTTTGTAAATCAGAATTTGTAAGGAAACTATTTTTTCGATTTATCAGAGAACAGATGTTTAATAAGACCCAGTAATACATCACGAAATGGTTCTGGTTGCACTCCAAGCTTTCTGTTTTCCTGACTAATTTCAAACACCAGTTTCATGTGTTTAATGATTTCCTGATAGGCTTTAAAAAGAGAATAATCTGGATCATAAATGTGAGCAGGCTCCGAGTTTGTCCCATTTAATTCAATGATTTTGATATTATTCCCATTGTAAAGATCTTCTAAGCTGTTTACCTTAAGATCAAATCGACCATAGTAATAACCATCAAGCGGCTGAGCAATTTCACGAAAAACGTTAACCAACCGATCGTTTATTAAACGATTTCCATCCAGAAATTTTGTGCCTCGATTATGATTTCCAATAGGTTCCAGTTTATAGGTTATCCCCGATGGAACAATTTGATTCCACTTCGAATGGTATTTCTTTTTTAAGTAAGAAATTCTGCTTTTAGCACGAACGTTTTCAGTTACCAGTTCACTAAATCTGGATTTTCCATTTCCTGTGATTTTTAAGAACTCTTTTCTAACTATTGATGTGATTCCATCTTTTGAAGAGATTGGGAACCGATGATAAAATACACCCAATTCAATTGGAAAGTCAATAAATTCCTGAACAAGAATATCCTCATTTTGAGTTTGTAAAAACAGATTTAAATCTTGTTTGGTATCTATCTTTTCAACACCAATACCTCTTTCACCAACGTTGGGTTTGCAAACAACAGGGAAATCAAATTCGTGCTCAGCCATTTTTGCACAAACAGTTTCAGTATTTTCATCTTTTATCGATAAAAATCCCTTAGGGATGTATTTATTGTCAATAAAATCGAGCATTTTCATTTTGTCCATTCCAAAAGCACCCCCGAATTTCATGCTTGGGTTGGTAGCTGTGAAGTAGGAAAACGAACGAGCTTTTATTGCCAGATAAATTCCATATCCATATACAGGAAAGTAAAATATCCAGAAAGGCCAGAATTCAAAATGAAACCATTTTGAAAGAATAAAGGGTAGTTTTATTTTCATACACAGCAAATATTTTTTTAGTAGTACTTGTAATTAATCATACTCTTAAGAATATTTATAATTAATTGGGTAGATAAGGCATCTATTTAAGAATGAAAATACAGATTTATACAATTCATCCGACAGAGATTCATTTATAAAACTATTTTCTATGAATTATTTTCATATTTTGATATCTTTCTATAGTATTCAATAATTTACAGAAATTCATTTTTATGCAAACAGTCACTGTCTCTAAAATCATAATCAATCAGCTAATTGCTCTTTGTGAGAAACTTTCCTCAAAACAGTATTCTGCTTCTTTACAACTTTTGATGAATAATTCCATAGGAAAACACATTCGCCATATTGCAGAGTTTTACGATATTTTAAAGGATAGTTGCAACGCAGATTCTGTTCTGAGTTACGATACCAGAGAGCATTGCAGTAGAACTGAAACAGAGAAAGAAGTGGCTGTAAAAAGATTTAATGATCTCCTGAATTGGTTGAATGATATTGATGAAAATTTAGTTCTTAAATTGAATGTAAGTTACGACAAGGTTGCAAATGCAGGCTTTGATATTGATACCAGTTTGCAAAGAGAATTGGTATACAATATTGAACATGCCATTCATCATATGGCTATTATCAGAATTGCGATAGAGCAGGAATTTCCTGACATTAAATTGGATAAACACTTTGGAGTAGCTTATTCAACCATCAGATTTAGAGATGACTTATGTGCACATTAACCTACATACCTATTGGTTCTGCTGATTTCTTCTTTACTACCAATAGAGATGAAAGCCCGTTAAGAGAAGCTGAGTTTCCTAAAGAATATCTTATTGGAGAGTCGTTTGCACTTTATCCAAAAGATAAAATGGCTAAAGGAACATGGATAATGTGTCATGAAAATGATTTCTCACTTTGTTTATTGAATGGAGCCTTTGAAAAACACAAACATGAACCTCCTTACAAAAAGAGCAGGGGCGTTATGGTTCTCGAATTTTCAGAATTTGCATCAACCATTGATTTTATTAGAGATTACCATTTTGGTGGAATGGAACCATTTACACTACTTGTTTTAAGATATAAATACACACGAAATTTGGAAGAGATACGTTGGGATGGAGAGACATTTCATTATCGGAAACTGGACTCCTCGAAGCCTTACATTTGGTCATCCTCTACCTTGTATACTGAAGAAGCTAGGGAAATGCGTCAGTACTGGTTTGATAATTGGCTTCGTCATTGTAATAATTTTTCGGGTAAAGAAACAATCAACTTTCACAAAACAACGGGAAGGGATGATGCTTTTAACGGATTAGTGATGAACCGGAAAGGGAAGGTGAAAACTCTTAGCATAACACAAATCAGGCGAAAGAATAGGATGGTTTCCATGTATCATGATGACTTAATAAAAGAAGAATCCCAAGATATTTATTTAACCAAAAAGAGCCTCAAATGAATGAAATGAGGCTCTTTTAAGTTTAGTTATTTTCCCGGACATTGAGAAATAATTCCTGGATCCAGATTTTGGTTACCATATGACTTATCGAAATTAGTGGAAAATTTATTTGCTAATTTTTCGGCTGTTTTTTGATATTCGTCTTGGTTTTTCCAAGTGTTAATTGGGTTAAGAATTTCGCTTGGTACATTTTCACAAGATGTTGGAATGTTCAAGTGGAATACTTTGTTCTCAATAAAGTCTACTTTATTTAATTTGCCTTTTAAAGCCGCATCAACCATCGCTCTGGTGTACTTTAACTTTATCCTTGATCCGGTGCCGTATGAGCCTCCGCTCCAACCGGTATTAATCAGGAATACGTTGGTATTGTGTTTATCCATCTTATCGCCAAGCATTTCGGCATAAATGTTAGGATTACACGGCATAAATGGCTGACCAAAAAATCTCGAAAAGGTTGCCTGTGGCTCTGTAACTCCTGTTTCAGTACCTGCCAGTTTCGAAGTATATCCCATTAAAAACCATAGCATCGCCTGCTCTTTGCTTAGTTTTGAAATTGGAGGAATTACTCCATAAGCATCAGCAGTCAAAAATAAAATCGTATTAGGATGACCGGCTTTCGAACTTTCCTTAATATTATCCAGGAAAGAAAGAGGATAACTTGCTCTTGAGTTTGGAGTGTATCTGTCATCGAAAAAATCGATCTCACCATCAGGGTAAATCATGGCATTTTCAATTATAGCTCCATGCTTGGTGTAATCTGCCTTATGCATTACTGCTTCATAAATTTCAGGCTCATTTTCTGGTTTGATGTCAATCATTTTTGCATAACAGCCATTCTCAAAATTGAAAATGCCATCATCACTCCAACCATGCTCATCATCTCCAAGTAAGGCTCTTTCCGGATCGGCAGATAAGGTTGTTTTTCCAGTTCCTGAAAGCCCCAATAATAGTGCAGAATCTCCATTGACTCCTTCGTTAGCTGAACAATGTAAAGGCAATACTCCTTTAAAAGGAAGATAGTAATTCATTACCGTAAACATCAACTTCTTCATACTGCCCATATAAGATGAACCATAAACAATACCTATCTTCTTGTCGAAGTCCACAACTACACAGATGTCGGAAGTTTCTCCATTTGGTTGGTCACGAACCAAACCTTTGTAGCGATCTTTATCCAATTTATCTTTTGGCAGTGCAATTAAAAAGAATTGCTCATCAGCAAAGATCGATTGGTTGATGTCATCAGGAGTTGGTCTAAACATATTGTCAACAAACACTTGACTTAGTGCTTTATCGCAAATAGTTTTTACACGCAGTGCATATTTAGAATCTGCACCAATTACTCTGTCCGTAGTAAATATAGTCTTCTTCTTACCAATTGTTTTTAGGGCATCTTCAAAAACCAACGCAAACGTTTGCGGACTCATGCCGATATTGTTCGGAGAAGACCAGTCTATATTTAACTCACTTTCAGGATTTCTTACAATGTAAGTGTCCTTAGGACTTCTTCCTGTAGAATTTGAAGGAGTCCAAGTGGCCAATGCACCATTTCTGGTTAAAACGGCCTCTTTGTTATCTACTGCTAAAGATATAAGAACTTCTCTTGGTAGATTTTCCCGAATGTTGGAATGCAGTTTTAACGATTTTTTTAAATCTTCAATCATGCTAATTTCAATGGTGTTCATGTAACATTATTTTAGGTTTCGAATTCAAAAGTATGACTATATATAGAGTAATCCTACTATGTAGATATTATTTTTGCATTTTTGTTGTATTATTTTCCAATAAGATTTTGTAGTTTTACCGTGGCAAAGATTGGTTCGAACAGGTTCATTAACAGTGGGTTTCTCTTATTTTGAAATTTGTATTGTTAATTACATAAATCTTCAGTATCTGAAATACAATCGTTTGCGTTAATTATATTATTATAAGTAAGACTCTTTTTTATCTTTAGAATTACGCTGGCAAACCTTTCATTAAATTAGTACAGAACTGATTTTTTTTATGAAAAAAACCTCCAAAAGTTATCTTTTGAAGGTTTTAAAAATATGTGTATCGTATTTTAACCATTACCTGTTGTCAATAATGGTTATTTTTAATACAAATTAGTCTTTTGAACGAGGATGGAAATTTTTAATAGTTTCCTTTAAGTATTCTCTATCCAAATGAGTATAGATTTCTGTAGTAAGAATAGATTCGTGTCCTAACATTTCCTGTACAGCTCTTAAGTCAGCACCACCTTCAACCAAATGCGAAGCGAAAGAGTGACGGAAAGTGTGAGGAGAAACATTTTTCTTCAATCCAACTTTTTTAGATAAATTCTTAATGATAGTAAAAATCATAACACGAGAAAGTTTGCGACCTCTGCGGTTTAAGAAAAGAATATCTTCACTATCCTTATCGATATTTAATTTTCCACGATAGCTCTTAAGATATATCTTGATTTCTTTTTTCGCTTTTTTTCCAATTGGAATTAAACGCTCTTTGTTACCTTTTCCATGAATTTTGATAAAACCCATTCTAAAATGCAGATTGGAAACACGCAGATCAATTAATTCTGATACACGTAATCCACAAGAGTAAAGTGTTTCAAGAATAGCTCTGTTTCTTTGACCTTCAGCTTTGTTCATGTCAACTGCCTTAACTAAAACATCAATTTCTTCAGTTGTTAAGGTGTCAGGCAGTTTACGGCCAATTTTTGGAGCTTCTAATAATGCAGTAGGGTTCTTTTCAATAATTTCTTCTAATAATAAGTATTTAAAAAATGCTTTAATACCAGAAATAACACGAGCTTGAGTTCTAGGACTTGTACCTGCATCATTAATCCATGCAACAAAATCTTTCAAGTGTTGAAGAATAACTTCCTCCGGAGCAACCTCCATGTTCTTTTCTCTGAAGAAGGTTGTCAGTTTTGTAATGTCATTAATATAAGCATCTACCGAGTTCTTAGAGAGGTTCTTCTCCAAAGTTAAGTAGGTCTTAAAATTTTCAATTGTTGTTGTCCATTTCATTTTATTCAGTTTTTAGTATGTAGTTTAGTTGTAAGTAATACCATTTTATTATTAGTTTTACTCAAGTACTAATAATATACGAATTCTTTATGATAAAACTTGTCTGCAATTTAAAAAAATATTACGTAAGCTGACAATTTTTTTAAGAGCTCTTTATGTTTAACCTTAAAATACTTTGACTAGATGAATTTTTTGATCATTAACGGCCCTAACCTTAATTTGCTCGGAACCCGCGAAAAATCTATATATGGCGAGATCTCGTTCGAAACTTATTTTGAACAGCTGCAGGTGTTATATAGTAAAATCAGACTTGAATATTACCAGTCTAACATAGAGGGGGAATTGATAAATGAGATACATCGTGTAGGTTTTAGTTATGATGGAATTGTACTCAATGCAGGTGCCTATACTCATACCTCTCTCGCCCTTGCTGATGCTATATCTGCTGTAAATATACCGGTTGTAGAAGTTCACATTTCTAATGTACATAAAAGAGAGTTGGTGAGGCATTCTACTATGATTGGAAAGGCCTGTTTAGGTACTATTTCCGGTTTCGGAATGGATTCATATCGATTGGGAATTGAAGGGTTATTAAATTTTTGTGACAAAAGGTAATATTTTTTTGATAAATGATTTTTTTGTATGTTTTATATTATGGGTAAGTAGTTGATAGCTTATTAAATTGGTTTTGAGAAATTGAGTATCTTTGCAGTGCCAAAACTAAAATTGAAAGAGTTACTCGATGAAGAAGCACACGAAAATTATTGCCACGATTTCCGACAGAAAATGTGATGTCGAATTTTTGACAGAATTGTTTGAAGAAGGAATGAACGTAGTTCGGCTAAACACGGCTCATCAGACTCATGATGATGCTATGAAGGTTATTGAGAATGTACGAAAAGTATCTGATAGGATTGCTTTGCTCGTAGATACTAAAGGCCCTGAGATTAGAACTATTGATGTTAAAGAGGAAATTCACCTTAAAAAGGGTGATTTAATTAAGATGAAAGGGAGCGACAATCTTCCCTGCACAGAGTTGTGTATAATGGTTAGTTATGAGGATTTTGTAAAAGATCTTGAAATTGGAAAGAAGATATTAATTGACGATGGTGAATTAGAATTGTTGGTAGTTGATAAGGATGAGCAATTTTTGACTGTAGAAGCACAAAATGCAGGACCCGTTAAAAACCGCAAGAGTATAAATGTTCCTGGTGTATCAATAAATTTACCATCTTTGAGTCCTAAGGATATTGAATTTATTCATTTTGCTATTGCGCAGGACATTGATTTTATTGCTCATTCGTTTGTTCGTAACAAACATGATGTTCTTCAAATTCAAGGAATTCTTGATCAGCAAAATTCGGATATTAAAATTATTGCAAAAATTGAAAATCAGGAAGGGGTTGACAATATTGATGAAATATTGGAACATGTATATGGTATCATGGTTGCCAGAGGTGATTTAGCCATTGAGATTCCTGCCCAAAAAATTCCTGTAATTCAACGAAAAATTATTCGTAAATGTATTGAGAGAAAGAAGCCTGTAATTATTGCTACGCAAATGCTTCACTCAATGATTAATAATCCAAGACCTACAAGAGCAGAAGTTAGTGATATTGCCAATGCCATTTACAATAGAACCGATGCGATCATGTTAAGCGGTGAAACTGCCTATGGAGACTATCCTGTTGATGCAGTTCGGGTAATGAAATCGGTAGCAATCGAAGTGGAGAAAGAGCTTTATCCAGATACCAAACAAAATTTTGTGAGAAGTAATCATGAACTTTCGGCTATTTTAGCCCGCTCTGCAGTAAAAGCATCTCAGTTATTGCCGGTTAAAGCAATTGTAACCGATACTCTAACCGGTAGAACCGGAAGATATTTATCTGCTTATAGAGGAACACTTCCAGTTTATGCATTGTGCTATTCGAAGCGTGTAATGAGGGAGTTAGCTCTTTCGTATGGTGTTGAAGCGAGTTATCGTAAATTGCTTGTTAGTCGTGATGAGTATGTAAAGCAAACCATGTTTTCCCTAATGGATCAGGGATGTTTTAAAAGCGAGGATATGGTTATTATTATAGGTGGTAGTTTTGGTCCTTCCAAAGGAGTATCATTTATGGAGATCAGTGTTGTTGATCAATTAACGCATAAAGTGTAAAGATATATTTAGAAAAAAATGCGAACCACAATGGTTCGCATTTTTTTTTCAATATCGTAAGTAAATAAGAACAAGGGCTATACCAATGCCTATGCCCGTAATTACCAGATTAAAACTTCTTCTGTCTGTTTTAAAAACCAACATGAGTAATGATGATACAAGCAGGCTGCTGAATGAAATTAGAAAGTAGGAAACTGAAGCTCCAAGATTATATCCTGTAAATGGATAAAAAGAAAATGAGCTTCCGTAAACACTCTTATAATGTAGGTTAATTCCAATCCCCAAAATGATGCCAACTAAAGCAAAGAAATTATATCTTATTGTTGATGCAGAACTCTGACCGCCAATTAGATTTTGGATTCCCACCAGCAGAATTGAGAGGGCCAAAATCAATTTAACGGTTGTGCCGGAAAAGGTTATAATCGAAAAATTACAAAGAAGGAGCCCAACAATCGAGCCAATAATTAAGGCAAGTAAAAGAGAAAAATAGGCTTTCCAGTCTTTTATTTGAAAGGAGATTCCGAACAATGCCAAAAGCATAAAAGGTTCGAATGAAGAAAAAGAAATTAAATGATAAAATGCTGATTCAAAGCTTGATAGTATAGTGTTCATTTTTTGTTTATTTCCATTTTATAACTACACGACAATTTTCAATGTCCGTGTTTTTCGTTTTGATTACAATTTTTGAGGTGTTATCACTATTTTGGTTGAATATCTCAAGAATCTGATCAAGTTTGGCTTCATGCAAGTAATTTATCTCCAGCTCGTGAATTGTTTTATTCAATAATATTTCAGAAAGGCAAGAGTCTATTGCCCACTTTATGTATTTTACATTATTCACATGCTGATAGAAATCCAGATCACTATAGTGAATGTGCAGATCTTCTACGTAATTCCCTTGTTCAAGTTGTTGTAATTTACCTAGGCTATGTTCAAAGATAGGATCTTCAGAGTTGACTGGCATTTTAGCAACAATTTCTTGTGGTCTAATCAATCTTTTTGTTTTCGTATTAAGCACCAGCCACGAAGAGGTCGCCTGACCGATAACATCTCCTTTCATGTTATAAATCCGGTATTCCCGATTTCCAAACAAACCATCCGCTCCAATCGACCAGGTTTCAATATCAATATTATCTTTCCACTTGGGTGTTGCAAAAATTTGAACTTTTAATCTTGATAAAATCCAAGCCAAATTATTGGCTTTTAAATCATCAATGCCTTGATTGATTAAATCTACGTGATATCCGGCAATTTCCTGAAAGTAATTGCAGATACTGGTGAGTTTTGCTCTTCCATTTAGGTCTGTATCAAAAGATCCAATCCGGAAGGTTTTTCGGTATTTTCTTATGTCGGTGTTTGATATAGTCATTACAGTAAACGAGTTCTGATTTTTTTTACAATGTATAGTGATCTTAAAAGGAGAAGAACCACAAAAGGTAATATTTCATTAGGAAAAGATTGCGGTATAAATGCCCAGCTTCCTAATATCACTATGAGTATTATTGAATGCAGTAAAAAGTAATAATAAGCAAGCAAAGAGGGTTTTTTTCGTAGTAATGCAAAAACCATTGGGAAGTGAAGAGGGAAGGCCCAAATAATATTCCAATTAGGTCCGGTGGCCTGATGATCTGTAAAAAACCATAAGAAAATTATAAGCCAGCCCAGCAATCCGCAAACGCCAAATATAAAAATATCAAAAATGAACAGATCTTTGTCTTTTTTTAGATATACAAGACTTAAGATTAGTCCAATTAATGCTAACAATCCAAAAATAAAAACTGGTCTTTGGTACCAATTAGTTATTTTGAAGTTGAGGGCCGGTTTTAGAATAACATTGGTTGATTTTACCAAGGGTTTAATTGTCTCATCCGTCCTTATTTTTGCATTTTCAAAGCCCAGCATCATGTTGTCTGGTAAGAACATATATTGGTAAGGAGTCGCCTCAGCATCACAAGGTATTCCTAGAGCTAAATGGATTCCTAAAAATATCCAGCGACTTTTTTGCATGAATGGATCTAATAGATTCCAAAAGGATTTCGGTTGATCCGAAATTGTGTCGAAAAGAATTGTGCCTGATGTGTTTTCACTAACAATATCCCGAATTCGTGTAGAGCAATTGTCAAAAAGAAAATCGTATCTGTAATATCTGTTTTCAGGTTGGTAATTTTTTAATAAAGCGGTAAACAGTTTCTGCTTCTCAATACTATCAAGATTTAGTTTCTGCTCAACAATCCCTCTTTTCTCATAAATGTATCCGTTTTTAAAACGATCAAACGTTGTGTAGGATAACATATAGTCTAATTTGCCTCTTGCGAATTTCGGATAAAAATTAGGGGTGTTGAAATTGAACGTACCGTAACCAAAAACCAAATCTATTTTTTTTTCTTCATCTTTTATTCGTAATGCAGAATGACCAAATTGTGAGTACAGTTCATCTCCCGGAGAACAGGTGAGAAGACTGATTTCTGCATTCTTTGATAAATTTTGTCCTGATACATGATTGCCGATTGCCAATAACAAAAATATAATCAACAAGATACGAAAAGAGGCGGTTTTTAATGTCATAATAGTAAAATGTTTACCCTTCGAAGATAGGTATTTTATGAATATTACGAATGTTTTCAATTTTCTATTTTATCGTGATAAAGGAAAATTATTGTTGGAAATATTTGTTACTCTATTTCAACTGGCACCGCAATAATTTACATGTTGTTACTATTGCAAATTTTTACTTCTTAAAATATTGGTGAGTAGTTGTTTATCTTATGTGCTTGCCTGACTGCTTTTTTTTAGTTACTTCGTCAAAAACATTACATATTGTTTATAAAATATGATATTATTTAACATCTTTATGTGGCTATTTAAACAAATCTAATCTCAACTAAATGAGAAGGCTTTTTTTCGTTATTCTTTTTGTTTCCCAATGTTTCTTTGTCTATTCGTCAAATTCAAAGCGTGATAGTCTAAAACAGCTTATTAACGTTCCCTCTGATTTATTAACTTATGATGTGTTGTATCAGTTGGGAGAGGATTATATTTCTGATTATCCGGATTCAGCAATTTATTATGCGGATCAAATTCTGAAGTCCGAAAATTTATTTCTTGATTCAGTTTTTACTATGAAGGCGAACTACCTAAAAGGAAAAGCTTCTTATAGGAGTAGTGATTATTCTAATTCCATCAAATATATTGAAAAAGCAATTTCCTATTGTGTTAAAAATCATGAAAAAGAAAAAGCTGATTGTTATAATATTTTGGGTAATTCATTAATACAAATTGATAACTATAAACTTTCTCTTAGCGCCTATTTTACAAGTTTAAACATTCGAAATGGATTAAAAGACAGCTTGCTGATTTCTGCTTCCCTAAATAATATTGGGAATGTTTATTTTCAGATGCAGGAATATTCCAAGGCACTTGATTATTATAATCAATCTTTGGTTTTAAAGGAAAATGCCAACAATTTGCAGGGTATCGCTGTAATGCGTAATAATATTGGAAACGTATACCATAAAATGAATGATAGTCTTATGGCGTTGTCGTCATATCTGAAAGCGTTGGATATCATTGAATTTGAAAGCAATGTTGATTGGAAGCCAATTTTACTCGAAAATATTGGTCAGTTGTATCTGGATTGTGGTGATATAAATAAGTGCATGGTTTACTATCATAGAGCTTTGATTGAGTCTGAGCGAAAAGGGGATAAAATTTCTATTGCAAGTGTCAAGACATCCTTGGCAATAGCGCATTTAAAGAATGAAGATTATAATGCATCTCTGGGTTTGTTCGAGGAGGCTTTAACAAAAGCAAAAGAAATAGGTGTTGCACGAATTGAATTGGACTGTTATTACTACATGTCGGAATTGTATGAGAAGAAAAATAATTTTGAGAAGAGTATCCAATATTTCAAAAAGTACGATAAAATAAGAGAGAGGATTTATAGAGAGAATAATAGCAAAGAAATTGCGGAAATTCAGGCGAAATTTCGATTGGAAAAAATCGATACCGAAAATGAGGTTCTGAAACAACGGAATACAATTCAAAGGTTAGAAATAGACAAACAAAAGACCAGAGGTTTATATTTTTTTAGTTTGGGTGTTTTGATTTTATCTCTGCTTATATATTCAATATACATTAGTCGATTCAGGAAGAAACACAATAAACTTTTAACGGAAAAAAATAAAATTATATCCGACAGAAATAAAAGTCTGACAAGTTTGAATGCTACCAAGGATAAGTTTTTATCTATTGTCGCACACGATCTGAAAAATCCGTTTAATGCAGTGCTGGGGTTTACCGATTTGTTAATTGACCGATATGATGAGCTTGAGGATTCAATGAGGCAGGAGTATATTGAAATTGTTCATAAATCGGCTCTTCATGGCTCTTTATTGCTTGATACATTGCTAACATGGTCGAGATCGCAGATGGGGGTGATGGAGTATAACCCTATCATTATTAACGTAAATCAACTAATAGAAGAAGAAATGGAAGGCCTTGAGGAAAAAGCATATGCAAAAGGCATTTCACTTGAGTTGAATGAAATTAATGCTTCACTTGTTTATGCCGATTCGGATATGATTCGAACTGTTGTGCGGAATTTAGGGAATAACTCCATTAAATTTACGGAGGAAAGAGGAAGAATCATTTTTTCGGTAAAGGCTGAAGAGAGCAAAGCAATTATAAGTGTTGAAGATAATGGTGTTGGGATCAGGCCTGAGGATAAAATAAAATTATTTAATCTTGACTCTAACTATTCAAGGCCAGGAACATCGAATGAAAAAGGAACCGGATTTGGCTTAATCTTGTGTAAAGATTTTGTGGAAAAAAATGGAGGAGAAATAGGTGTGGAAAGTAAAGAAGGAGTAGGGAGTAAATTTTGGTTCACTCTTCCTTTGCGTGTTAATGAAATAGAAAAAAAATCCTCTACCCTTGAAAGAGTAGAGGAGGAATGTATTGTTTGATAATTTATCGCATATCGTTCACTTCCACATCTGGATTTGATTTTGGATCAAAAACAAAATAAGAATCAGCAAATTTGAGGTTAGGAGTCAGCTTTTTAAGTGTAATACTTACATTATTTCCATCTTTCCCAATTGTTTTTAACGATTCAATTTGATTCTTAGCCTTATCGATTCTCAATTGTATCGAGGAGAATTCCCGTTCAGAATTTAAAGGAATGAGGTCTATTACATGGTAAGTAGAAGAATTTACTGTTTCCTCTCTGATGTATTTGTAGTTGTATCCTTTTTCATAAATGGAAAAAATTTGGGCTGGATTTAATCCTTCTTCTTCATTTTCTTCCGGTTTTGTAATGTTTACTTCATTAACATCAATGATGTGTGAAAACATGGTAGTTCCATCATAATAAGTATCAACACCCATAAGTTTAAGACGATATTTATTACCCACCAGAACTATATTTCCTTCCGATACTTCATGGATATCTTCTTCCGCATTATCCATAGAAAAAGTAAATTCTGCACTGATACTTTTAAATTCTTTATTTTTTGCAGAAACTTTATCAAGAATAGTTTTGGCTTTAATATCCTGAGCCGACAGGTTTAAACATATAGCTCCAAAAAGAAGGAAACAAAAGATTTTTTTCATTTTAGCTTATTTTATAAATATTCAAATATTCTTAATCAATAACTGTGCCACGCCGTTATTGCTACACATTACTTAATAATTTTTCCAGCGAATATTCATCTTGAATTAATACTTGTCTGGCTTTACTTCCTTCAAAAGGACCAACAATTCCAGCGGCCTCTAATTGATCCACTATTCTACCTGCTCTGTTGTAGCCGATAGAAAATCTTCTTTGAATTCCTGAAGTTGATCCCTGCTGAGATGAAACAACCAATCGGGCTGCATCTTCAAAAAGAGCATCTCTTTTTTGCAAATCGATATCCATTGCTGAATTTTCGGAAGACTCACCCACATACTCCGGCAAAAACATTGCGGTAGGGTAGGATTGCTGCTTTTGTACGAATTCTGTAACAGCTTCCACTTCCGGAGTGTCAACAAAAGCACATTGTACCCTTACCAGTTCACTTGTTAGTGAAATAAGCATATCCCCACGACCAATCAACTGGTTTGCTCCAGGACTATCAAGAATTGTTCGGGAATCAATCATAGATGCTACTTTAAAGGCAATTCGTGCCGGGAAATTAGCTTTGATAACTCCTGTAATAATATTTGTTGAAGGTCGTTGTGTTGCAATAATCATATGTATTCCAATAGCTCTGGCTAATTGGGCGATACGAGCAATTGGAGTCTCAACTTCCTTTCCCGCTGTCATAATTAAATCAGCAAACTCATCAATAATTACTACAATATAGGGTAGGTAGCGATGACCGTTTTCCGGATTTAAATTACGTTTTACAAACTTGGTATTGTATTCCTTTATATTTCTGGCATGTGCCTTTTTCAACAAATCATATCTGGAATCCATTTCAATACATAAGGAGTTTAATGTTGCAATAACCTTATGGATATCAGTAATTATGGGTTCTTCTTCTCCCGGAAGTTTTGCCAGAAAATGTTTCTCGATAGTTGAGTAAATGCTTAGTTCAACTTTCTTAGGATCGATAAGGACAAATTTAAGCTGGGAAGGATGCATCTTATATAAAAGCGATGTAATAATTGCATTCAAACCAACCGATTTTCCCTGCCCTGTTGCTCCGGCCACCAATAAGTGAGGCATTTTGGTTAAATCAAGAGTATAGGTTTCATTCGATATTGTTTTTCCAAGTGCAACAGGAAGTGCATGTGTTGATTCCTGGAATTTTTTAGATGAAATAATGTTCTTCATTGACACGATTTCAGGTGTACGGTTCGGAACTTCAATACCAATAGTTCCCTTACCCGGAATCGGAGCTATAATCCTAATTCCTAAGGCGGATAGACTAAGTGCAATATCGTCTTCCAGATTCTTTATTTTGGAAATGCGTACTCCAGGAGCGGGCACAATTTCATACAGCGTAATAGTAGGACCAATTGTAGCTTTTATCTGAGTAATTTCAATTTTGTAATGACGCAGTGTCTCTACAATTTTATCTTTATTTGATTCAAGTTCTTCTTTACTTACACTCGAATTACTGGCATGATGCGCTTCTAATAATTCGATTGGAGGGTATTTGTAGTTTGAAAGATCAAGCGTAGGATCGAAATCCTCCATAGGTCTGCGCTGAATGCTTACGATTTCTTCTTGTTTGGATACTGTCTCAATCTTTAGCTCCAAATCGTCATCTGCTGTTTTAGGATTGTTTACTTCCTGTTCCAAAATAATTTCTTCCTCAGGAAAAATCTCAGAATTAATAATTAATTCATCTTCACCTTCTTCATCCTCTTGTTCATCATTTAGAGTGTGTATTACAGAAGTTAATGATTCTGTTTCATCTTCATCAGATTTGGAGAAGTCTTGGCTTTCTTTACGGTCTGTTTTAGATTTTGGACTAAATATTTTTTTGAAAAAGGAAATTGAGTTTTGAAAGGCAAAGGTAATAAAGGTTAAAAAGCTAAGAACAATTAGAAACAGAGTGCCAACATTACCTATCAAGGATACAAGCCATTCACTTATAAAGTAGCCATGAATTCCTCCCAAGAATAAAAATGAATGCGATGTTGATTGAACAAATGTAAACGACATGAAAACCGAAAACCAAATGCAGAATAGTAAGGTGTATATAATTGTTTTTCGTAATGATTGTATTTTTACTCCCCAAATTCGAAGCGAAAGGACTACGAGTAAATAAAGGAATGAGAATGATGCGATTCCAAATCCTTTGTTTATAACCAAATTGGAAATGTAAGCCCCGGTTTTCCCCGTCCAGTTTTCAACACGTACTTTTGAGTCTGTGATTAATTCGAGCCATTTAATATCTAATTTACTTTGATCAGCTCCTCCTGTAAAAAAGAAGGAGACGAATGCCAATCCAATATAAATAGTAAACAGAGAAAGTGCAATACCAAAAAGGAATTTGGTTCTTTCGTCACTAAGAAATTTTGGGGCTGAGAAGCGCGATTTAGCTTTTGTATTGTTTGTTTTTTTCTTTTTAGCCATTGACTATTTTTTCATTTTTCACAAAATTCGTATTGTGTACGAATTTATGTAAAAGTAATAAAAATGGCATTTAAAACCACAGGAAAATCAGCTTCTAAAAAGATAAGTTTGAAATCAGATGTTAATTAATTGAAATCGACAATGTATTTTTTTAATGTCTTAAGATCAGAAAGGACATATTCCTCTGGAATATTGAAATCTTCCTCGCTAACAGCAATTAAATTTATTGATTGTGCTGTGAATTTTGCTTTTACTTGATTCATTGTAGTTTCAAATTCCATGAGTACCCCGGGGATTTGGTGCAATGGAGTGTTACGGTTAGGGTCTTTTAGTCCAATCTCCGAAGTGTAGTAAAGACTGACTTGAGTTTTTGATTGATCGGCCATAAAAACGGTTGCTTTTTTACATTCATAGCCAGCTATTAGTTTTGTGGAATCATTGTATTCTATTTTTGCCGGAGGAAGCTGACTGTATACAAATGCAACTTCATCTTTAGGAAATTCATAGTTAAGCTTATTACTCAATACCTTTAGTAATATATTACTATTTGGATTGTTGTATTTAGAAAGAAATTTTGTGCTGAAAAAACCAAGATAGCCTTCAGATATGAGGCAAATGTTATTATCCTTAAAGTGCAATTCTACTTTGTTTGGTAAAAGGGCAATTATTGGGTTATCTTTTTCCGAGGAAAAGTAACTAACACTATAGGTAATTATCCCTTCAGTAATTTTATTCTCGGTTTCGGATTTTGTTTTGCATCCCCAGACCAACAATAAAATTAGAATTATAGATAATCCTTGCTTCATAGGATAATGTTTTGGTTAGTGAATATTTATTGAAAACAGATTTGTGCTTTTAACTATAGTTAAATCTATCTGTAAATACAATAAATAGGATTTACTAAAAGTATGAAAACATTGGGGAATACAATATTATATTTTGGCATCTTACATGAAATCGCACGATATCTTTACGAAAATCACATTTTTTGCCGATTAAATTCCACTTTTAACTAATACGTAAATAATTGATAGAGGTTATGCTAAAAAAAATGACCAAGATATTTTAATTTCTCTTTTTTGCGTAAAAATCGATTTTGGGTAAAATAGTTGAACTGGAATGCTGACTTATGAGAAAAAGTTATCATAACTACTAAAATAGATTGACCTTTGCAAACGAGTGTATTTTAAAGATTATTTGCTTTGAATTTCATGCGTTTAGAGAATTAGGTACTAAACAGTAAATTTAGAAATGTCGTAATGTGTTGAAAAACAGAGGCTGAAAAATATTATAAATGAAAAGGTATTTCATTGTTTTGTTGTTATTTTTTTTAGATTTGCATTGTAAAATGAAAAACATAAAGGAAAAAATAATGAAAAATAAATTAGCAGTTGTAGCATTAGGTGGAAATGCCTTATTGAGGGGGAGTCAAAAAGGGACTGTTGAGGAGCAGACTCAGAACACAATTGATACTCTTGAAAATCTTATTTTTCTTGTTAAAGAAGGGTATGATGTTATTATTGCTCATGGTAATGGCCCTCAGGTAGGTAATATCTTAATGAGAAACGATGCAGGTGAGCAACTTTACAATATTCCTCAAATGCCTTTGGATATTGATGTGGCTGATTCTCAAGGGGGAATTGGTTATATGATTGAGAGGAATTTGCGTAATGTATTAAAGCAAAATGGCATTGAGAAAGATGTGGTGACTTTGGTGACTCAGGTTGTTGTTGATAAGAATGATCCTGCATTTGCTGATCCCTTAAAGCGTGTGGGTAAGATTTATACCAAAGCGCAAGCAGACGAGTTACGCGCTGATAAAGGGTGGATTTTTAAGGAAGAGGTGAAAACAGAGGGAGGATGGAGACGTGTTGTGCCTTCGCCAAAACCTATTCGTGTTTTGAATGAGAAGGTTATTGAAAACCTGGCTCGTCAGGGTAATATTGTAATTACTGTTGGCGGTGGTGGTATTCCGGTTTCTGAAGATGAGAATGGGAACCTTTGCCCTGTTGAAGCTGTAATTGATAAAGATCTTGCTTCGGCATTGATTGGAGCCCGGATTAAAGCGGATGAATTTTATATTCTTACTGATGTTTCCTTTGTTTATCGTGACTTTAGAGGTCCAAATGAGAAAAAACTTGAGTTTTTGAATCATGCCGATACAATGAAATACATGGAAGACGGTACTTTCGCAGAAGGATCTATGGCTCCGAAAATCCGTGCTTGTCTAAGTTTTATTGAAAATGGCGGCGGTAAATCAGTTATTACTGAAGCAACCAAATTGGTCGATAAATCTTACGGAACCAAAATAACAATGGAATACGATAAAAACGACGTAGAGCATAATTTTTAATTAACTATTATTAATATCAGATTATAATTACTTTTGTGATTGTAATTTTTAAAAAATACATACCATGGCTTTTAATTTAAGAAACAGAAACTTTTTGAAGTTGTTGGATTTTACTCCAAAGGAAATGCAATATATGTTGGATCTTGCAAGAGATCTTAAAAGAGCAAAATATGCAGGTACAGAAGTGCAGACTATGAAGGGAAAGAATATCGCTTTGATATTTGAAAAATCTTCAACTCGTACTCGTTGTGCTTTTGAAACAGCAGCTTACGATCAAGGTGCTCACGTTACTTATTTAGGTCCTTCTGGTTCTCAGATTGGTGTTAAAGAGTCAATGGCTGATACCGCTCGTGTTTTAGGACGTATGTATGATGGTATTGAGTACCGTGGATACGGACAGGCAGTTGTAGAGGAATTAGGAAAATTTGCGGGTGTTCCTGTTTGGAATGGTTTGACAGATGAATTTCATCCAACTCAAATATTAGCTGACTTTTTAACTATGACGGAGCATTCAGATAAGCCGCTTAGTCAAATGTCATTTGCATATTTAGGCGATGCCCGTAATAATATGGCTAACTCTTTAATGGTTGGTGCTGCTAAAATGGGTATGGATGTAAGAATCGTTGGTCCTGCTAATCTTCAGCCAGAAGAAGAATTGGTGGCTCAATGTATGGAGATAGCTAAAGAAACCGGTGCTGTTATTACAATTACTGATGATGCGCAAGCAGGAGTTAAAGGATGTGATTTCCTTTATACTGATGTTTGGGTATCAATGGGCGAACCGGATAAGGTTTGGGAAGAAAGAATTGGAATTCTTAAACCATATCAGATTAATGCTGATTTGATGACAGCTACAGGAAACGATAAGTGTAAATTTATGCATTGTCTACCAGCGTATCACAACAGACAAACAAAAGTTGGCGAAGAAGTTTTCCAAAAATTTGGTATGGATGGTGTTGAGGTGACCGAAGAGGTTTTTGAATCTCCTGCATCTATCGTATTTGACGAAGCTGAGAACCGTTTACACACAATAAAAGCAGTAATGGTTGCTACTTTAGGAGCATAATTGAGCTTTTTAGATAAAAAGAAAAGGGTAGTTGTTTGACTACCCTTTTTATTTGTTGTTATGTTTTATTATGTGTATTTTTTGTTTAAAATAAAGGCGTTCTGCATTTGTTAATTTTTAATATATGTAAAATTTTGGTTTTTAAGAATTGGATTTCCCGAAATGCCACGTTTTTTTAGCTCATTTTTAAAACTGCAACCTCCACAACTGCCTCCACAACTCGATTTCTGTTTTATGAATAAACGCACAAACTGATATATAGTATATCCAGATGCGAAAATCACAATTGCATAAGTTGATATTAATTGAAAGCTCATAATTTTAAAGTATTAAATTGCCTGTTTGGTAAATGATAAAGGAAACCAGCCAAGCTAATCCTGTAGTGTAAAACACAACAAAAGCTGCCCATTTCCAATTGGCTTCTTTAACGATAGTTACGATTACTGCTATACATGGAAAATAAATCAGAATAAATATAAGGAATGATAGAGCCGATAGGCTGGAAAAAACATTCTCACCTGTTCGATAACTGCCAGCAAATTTTTGCTCCTTCAACTTCGTTCTCAATCCTTCGCTGGTTTCACTTGCGCCTTCTCCTTCCTGATATAGAACCCCCATTGTACTTACCACAACTTCTTTGGCTGCAATACCGGTTAATATACTTACAGTCATTTTCCAATCGAAACCTAGAGGATGTAGAGCGGGTGCAACAAATTGACCGATTTGACCGATGTAAGATTTTTGTTGTTTCTCCTCCAGTTTAAGGTTTTGAATTTTTTTAATCTCTACCTCTTTTTCGGATAGCAGCTGTTTCGTATCATTTTCATTGTCTTGCTGTATGTTGTTTATCCGACTATCAAAATCTTGATTGGTTTCCAATATCATTTTATCGTAATCCTTCGAGAAATTGATCTCTCTGGGGAAATACCCTAAAGCCCAAATTATAATAGAAGCTAAAAGAATCACACCTCCCATTTTTTGGAGGTATTGAACACCTTTATGCCACATGTGAATTATGGTTGATTTAAGAGTCGGCAAACGATAAGGCGGTAATTCCATAACAAAGGGAGCATCTTTGGATTTGAAAAAGCTCGCTTTAAAAATTTTTGCAAAGAAAATCGCAAGAGCTATACCAAAAGTGTAAATTCCGAATAGAACTAATGTTGCATGTTCAGGGAAAAATGTTCCGATTATTAAAATATAAATAGGAAGCCTTGCACTGCATGACATGAATGGGGTGATCAGCATAGTTAGTATTCTGTCATTTCTGTTTTCAAGGGTTCTGGTTGCCATTAATGCAGGTACATTACACCCAAATCCCATTATTAATGGGATAAATGATTTTCCATGCAAGCCAATTTTATGCATTAGTTTATCCATAATAAAGGCGGCTCTGGCCATATATCCTGTGTCTTCCATAAAGGATATAAAGAAGAATAAAATCAGAATGTTTGGCAGGAATACAATTACACCACCAACACCACCAATTATTCCATCTATAAATAAATCTTTTAGCGGACCTTCGGGCATAAATTGTTCAATTAATCCAGCAAAAGCATTTACACCCATATCAATCCATTGCATTGGGTATTCGCCTAAATTGAAAGTGGCGTAAAACGTTAAAAACATGAACACGAAAAAAATCGGAAAACTAAACAGTTTATGAGTGATGAACGTGTCTATTATTGTGGTTTTACGTCTACGTTTAATGGGACTCTCTTTGTAAGTTTCCTTAAGTGCGCCATCAATAAACCCGTACTTCGAATCAGTAATAACAGTTTCGCACACTTCGCCAAATTCTTTTTCAATTTTTTGAATTTCGTCCTTTACGATGTTCTTTATATTGAAATGCCGGTCACTATCCTGTACAAGGTGACGAGCACTTTTGTCAGCTTCCAAAAGTTTAATAGACAGGAATCTAGGAGAGGTTTTTGTGCAGATTTTAGGATCCTTTTTTATTTCATGTTGTATTTTAGCAATCGATCTTTCAACCGATTTACCGTAATTAACATGAATGTGACGTACAATTGGATCTTTGTCTTCGTACACATTTATTACCTTATTAAAAAGTTCTTTTATGCCAGTTCCTTTTGGACTGATGGTTGGAATAATTGGAATGCCAAGCATTTTTGCAAGAGCCTTAAAATTAAGGACAGCACCTTTTTTTTCCAGTTCATCATACATGTTCAAGGCAATAATCACCTTTATATCCATGTCAATTAACTGTGTGGTCAGGTACAGGTTTCTCTCCAGGTTAGATGCGTCAACAACGTTAATTACCACATCCGGTTTTTCATTCATAATGTATTTGCGAACAAATAATTCTTCGGGAGAGTAGGCTGTTAACGAGTATGTACCCGGCAGATCAGTGATATTAAAATGGTAACCATTTTGCTTTACTTTGGCTTGTTTGGCGTCTACGGTTACTCCGCTGTAATTGCCTACGTGCTCTTTTGATCCGGAGGCATAATTGAATAGTGTAGTTTTACCCGAGTTTGGATTTCCAACCAAAGCAATATGGATTTTTTTTCCTTTTTCTTTTGCGGAAGTTTTTAGAATATCATCACTAATAGTTCCTTCAAATCCATTTATCTTAATATCCTTAGCCTCTTCTTTTGTAATTACTTCAATTAAAGATGCCTCACTTCTTCTTAGGGAAACTTCGTACCCCATTATTTGATACTCAACAGGATCTTTAAGAGGAGCATTTTTTATAACAGTGACCTTCTTTCCCTTTACAAAGCCCATTTCGGTAATTCTCTTTCGAAAGGCTCCGTGTCCCTGAACTTTTATTATAATTCCCTCTTGACTATCAGATAATTCGGAAAGCTTCATTCTTATTTATTAATAGATGATGCCGTTAGGCATCTGATAATTGCAACTTGATTGTAATTTAATTATTGTGCTTAATTTATGCTTGTCAAACGTATAGGAAAAATAGGTGACTTGCAATCCCTAATAGTAGGTATTTTAACCTTTTCAATTCATTGTGTTTAATCCGGGATGTGTAATAATTAATCAGATTGGCAAAATTAAATATAAATTTGGGCAAAAGTAAGCGTTTTAAGGAAACATAGACTTTTTGACTTGCTTTTTTATTGATATAGATTGAATAAAAACAAAAAAAAAGCTGTCAGAAAGGACAGCTTTTATAATTATATATGGAATTATTATTCCGTTAAATCTTCAAATTCTACATTTGTAAAGGATTCTGAATCAAATCCTTCAATAACTGTTGCTGGTTCATGGTATTCTGAATCTGCATAAGTTTCTTCGTCAGTTTCTTTCTCCAAATTTGAAGATTTGATAAAATCAATTGCCTCTAAAAGACCATCTGAAAATTTATCGAAATCTTCTTTATACAAAAATATTTTATGCTTTTCGAAGGTGAAATTTCCTTCTTTGTCATAACGTTTTTTACTTTCGGTGATTGTTAAGTAATAGTCGTTCTTCTTTGTTGCTTTAACATCAAAAAAATAAGTCCTTTTCCCCGCTCTTACCGCATTTGAATAAATTTCATCTCGATTATGTTTTTCAAACCCTTCCTTTTTATCGTAACCTTCCATTTGAAAATAATTTGTTATTTATTTTGATTTTATACATTCAAAAATAAAAAAATATACGTACTATTTATTATGAATATGTATTTTATTGAGGAAAATGTGGTTATTTAAAATGAGTATGCAAACCTTTTCAGGGCATAGGTGGTTTTTTTACTTGTTTTTAATATGTAAATCTATTTTGTTGGGAGGCTTAATTATTTTATCTTATTTGTTGGTTTTTTCTTGTTAACAAGTAAAAAAAGCCTACTTTTGCAACCGAATTAATGTAATTGACAAGTTCTTTAAACGTATGATTAGTAGAAGATTGCTTCGTGTTAAGGTATTGCAGATTTTGTATGCCTATTATAAAAACCAGGATCGCACAATAGCTAAGGCCGAAAAGGAATTATTTTTTAGCGTCGGAAAAGCTTACGATTTGTATCATTATTTACTTCTACTTATTGTGGATGTTGCTTTTGTTTCTGAAAAGAAAATTGAAAACTCAAGAGGCAAAATTATTCCATCTCATGAGGATTTAAATCCCAACACAAGATTTATTAATAATTCTGTAATCAGACAGTTGGCAGATAACATTCAGTTGAATAGTTATTCTAAGTCGCACACCGTAAATTGGAGCGATCAAGAGGATTACGTTCGGATTTTGCATGACAAATTGATTAATTCAGATTTGTATAATGAGTATATGGCCTTACCAGAGAGCACTTATGCTTCTGATAAGAAATTTGTAGAGAAGTTTTTTACTCATATTATTGCTGCAGATGAGGATTTTTACAGCTTAATGGAAGAGAAAAGCATCTATTGGAATGACGAAATAGAGTTCATTATTAGCATGGTTGTGAGAACTATAAAAGGATTTTCTCAAACTGATGACACTTACGCTTCTTTAATGTCTTTGTATAAGGATCGTGATGATGAGGATTTTGTGAAAACATTGTTGCGCAAGGCCATTATCAATCATACTGATCATTTGGAATTGATTAAGGCGAATACTAAAAATTGGGATTTGGAGCGTATTGCATACATGGATATTTTGATCATGGAGCTGGCTCTTACAGAAATAAAGGAGTTTACAAGTGTTCCGGTTAAGGTGAGCTTTAACGAATATCTTGAAATTGCCAAATTCTACAGTACAGTTAACAGTAGTAATTTCATTAATGGAATTCTTGATAAAATGGTTCAGGAGTTGAAATCAAATGGAACTGTTAAAAAAGTGGGCAGAGGCTTAATAGAAGGAAAATAATTCCAAAATATATACTTTAAAATGCGCTTATCTTTGGGTAATGCGCATTTTTTATTTTATTAAGAGAAGCAAATGTACTTCCATTAAAATTCACTACATTCGGGAACCAAAATGTTTGAACAATTAATGAATAAAAATACTCATCTTCAAACCGGAAAATATCTTTGTAGTATACTGTTTGTGATAATTTTGTTCTCATTTTTAGTACAATGCACTTCAAATAAAACAGGTAAACCTGACGGTAAATTGATTCAAGAAAAAAATTCTGAGGAGATTATTCGGTCGAATGGTTTTCCGAAGTTTGAGTTTACTAAAGAAATACATAAATTTGGAGTGATTTCAGAAGGTGAAATCGTTGTTTGTGATTTCTTTTTTAAGAACATTGGGTCGAAAGATTTAGTAATTAAGAATGTTGAAACAAGTTGTGGCTGCACTGTGGTGAAATGGGAGAGGAAGCCAGTGAAAATTGGTGAAGAATCACATATAACAGTGGAGTTTAACTCTGAAGGAAGATACGGAAAACAATACAAGGTGATTACCATTTTTTGTAATACTTTATCCGGAACAAAAGAGTTGGTGATCACAGCACAAGTGAAATAGAATAATTAGTAATTGTATAATTAATATGGCCTTTGGCCTTAAAATTTAGGATTGAAATGGATAATTTATTGAACATCTTATTGATGACACAACCTCAAGAGGGGCAGAACCCTATCATGCAATTTGTACCTCTAATTCTAATTGTAGTGGTATTTTATTTTTTCATGATTCGTCCGCAAATGAAAAAGCAGAAGGAATTGAAAAAATTTCGTGAAGATTTGAAAAAAGGAGATAAGGTTGTAACTACAGGTGGTATTTATGGTAAAGTTCTTGAAATACAGGAGACTGTAATTATCATGGAAGTTGAAGGACAAAACCGATTGAAAATTGATAAAGCTGCAGTAGTTAAAGATATGAGCGATGTTGCTCAAAAATAATAGTTTAGACTGTGCTCATTGAGCACAGTCTTCTTCTAAATTTTTCTAGCATTGGGTATTCCAGATCTTCAAAAGATAAAGGAGCTTTTTAATACAGAAAAAATTGCTTCGAATAAAAAACTGCTTGTGTATGTTTTTTTTGTTGGGATCGCTACAATATTTTGGTTCCTAAATGCTTTAGGAAAAGAATATACAACCACAGTGCATTATCCTGTTCGGTATGTTAATTTACCGCAGAACAAAGTTCTTACCAATAAATTGCCGGAAAAATTAGCCTTAAAAGTTAATGCGTATGGTTTTGATTTAATACGTTATAAAATAAGTACGGCATTCCTTTCAAATCCTTTCGATGTTGGGTTTTATACTAATAATCGCATAGAAAACAGAACTCTTCAAACCTATTCTCTGGCTACAGCTCAAATTATGAGCCGGTTCGAAAGAGATTTGTCTTCAAATATTAAGTTAGTAAGTATATCACCGGATACAATACGTTTTGAGTTTTCTCCTATTGTAGAAAAGAAGGTTCCTATTAAGAGTAATGTGTCGAGTACCTTTGAGCAGCAATTCATGTTAGATGAAGCAATCTCTTTGGAATTTGACAGTGTGGTTGTGAAAGGGCCTAGTTCAATTCTCGATAGTATTGATTTTGTGGAAACCGAGGAACTCGTTTTAACTAATTTGCATAAAACGGTTAAAAAGAAAGTAAGTTTAAAACAGATAGGAGGTCTTGAGTTTGATCAACGGAAAGTTGAAATAACGGTTCCAGTTGAACAATTTACTGAAGAAAAAGTTACTGTTCCAATTAAAGTGAGCAATCTTCCTGATTCTTTATTACTAAGGTTATTTCCGGGCGATGTTAAAGTATCTTATTTTGTGGGATTTAAAAAGCATGATAAGGTTTCGGTTGATTTGTTCGATGTGAGAGTGGATTATAATCAAACTTCAGATGAGGGCAGTAATAAGTTAAAGATACAGTTATTAAGCAGTCCCGGTTTCGTAACAAATGTTCGTTTTTATCCTCAGGAAGTTACTTATCTGAAAGAGAAGAAATCATTCGAATAAATCAGTATGCCTTTTATAAAAAGGAATTATAAAATATTTCAAGAATGTTGAAAATTGGCTTAACAGGAGGAATAGGATCTGGAAAATCAATTGTTGGGCGGGCATTTGAAATGATGGGAATACCTATTTATGTTGCAGATAATGAGGCGAAAAGATTAATGGTTTCAGATGCGGAACTTCAGAACTTATTGGTTTCTCGTTTTGGGGATCAGATTTATGATTCTAATTTTAATTTAAACCGAAAATTACTTGCCGAAATTGTATTTAATGATTCGGAAGCATTAAAAGATATTAATTCGATTGTTCATCCTGCAGTTCGAAAAGATTTTATAAGATGGTGCGAACAACATTCTCAAACGCCCTATGTAATACAAGAATCGGCTATAATTTTTGATAGTGGTTTGTACAAGAATTTTGATAAGATAATTACAGTTGCAGCAGAAGACGAGATAAGGATTCAAAGAGTCATGGAACGGGATTCGATAAGCAGGGAGCTGATTGTGGAGAGAATGAGAAGTCAACTTCCGGAATCGGTAAGAATTGAAAAAGCTGATTTTGTAATTTATAACAATACAGAGTTAATTCTTCCTCAGATTGAACGGATAGACAAACAAATCAGGTCTTTAAGTCAATAAATAAATTTAAAACTTTTGTTAAACTTTGTTAATAGGATCGCTTTTTCAGAAGTGCGATTTCTAATTAAGTGATCTTTTGTTTTCTTTGTTTAAAGAAAACTGGGATTGTAAAATAATTTAGTGCCGAAAAATGGGAAAATACGGAAGATGGATTGCCGGAGGATTAGGTTGGGCTTTTTTAGGTCCAATTGGTGGAGTATTGGGATTTATGTTGGGATCGGCAATTGATACAGTTGAAATTGAGAACGGTCATGTAAGAGGAGCTACAAGACAAGGTGATTTTGTAATGAGCTTGCTTATTTTGGTTGCTGCTGTAATGAAGGCAGATGGAAAAGTATTAAAAGTAGAATTAGATTACGTAAAAGGATATCTGGTAAAAAGTTTTGGTGTTGGCAGAGCTGGTGAAGCAATTACTGTGCTTCGTGATATTCTAAAGCAAAATATACCTGTTGAGGAGGTATGTCAGCAAATTCAGCACAATCTCGATTATTCCTCCAGATTACAGCTGATGCATTTTCTATTTGGAATTGCTCAGGCTGATGGAATTGTTTCTGAGTCTGAATTAAATGTTATTGATAAAATATCTTACTATTTGGGTATTCAGTCGGGTGATTACAACTCGATTAAGTCTATGTTTATTCAATCCACAGAATCAAGTTATAAGATTCTTGACTTAACACGGGATGCTTCTGACGCTGAGGTTAAAAAGGCTTATCGGAAAATGGCAGCTAAATATCATCCGGATAAAGTGAGCTACTTGGGTGAAGATGTGCAGGAGGCTGCAAAGGAGAAGTTTCAGAAGTTGAGTGAAGCCTTCGAGAAAATTAAAAAAGAAAGAGGGTTTGCGTAATCTGGATTAATTCTAAGATGTTTTTTTGCAAAATTGTTTTTTTTACTACAATTGAATTATAAATTTGTGCTTCCAAATATAAAAACGAAAATATGTTGAAAGGAATATTGGCCATAGCAGGACATTCAGGTCTTTTTAAAATGGTGTCTAACTCAAAGAATGCTTTAATTGTGGAATCTTTGATTGATAAAAAGCGTATGGCAGCTTATGCTTCTTCTAAAATTAGTGCTTTAGAAGATATTGCTATTTTTACTGATGAAGGAGATGTTCAGTTAGCAGTTGTTTTTAAAAGTATTAAGGAAAAGGAAAATGGAGGTCAGGCAATAAGTCACAAAGCTTCAGGGAATGAATTGAAAGCTTACATGACTGAAGTGTTGCCTAATTACGATGAAGATCGGGTGTATGTTTCTGATATGAAAAAAGTTTTTCAGTGGTACAATATTCTACAGGAAAATGATTTGTTGGATCTAGAAGAAGCCGTAGAAGAAATTAAAGAGGAAGAATAAAAACTTTTATATCATTTAAGAAACTGTCCATATTATGGGCAGTTTTTTTTTGTGCATATTTGATTGCCAACAAAGTTTTTTTAACGTACTTGTAAGTAGAAATTGAAAATGGAGGTTTGCCATGGCAGCAGAAATTGATAAAGGGTGTATTTTATTAAGGAAATGGAAATTTGGAGACGAAGAGGATCTTGTTAAATCTGCAAGTGATTTGGATGTATCCCGTTTTTTAAAGAACAGCTTTCCATATCCATATACTCATAAGGATGCTCATCGTTGGATTCATTTTGTAAATCATGTTGCTAAGGGGTATTTTATGGCAATTGAGGTGAATAAAGAAGTGGTTGGCTGCATTGGTGTGGAACAACAGGAAGATGTTTTTTGTAAATCCGCTGAATTGGGTTATTGGATCGGGCAAAAGTATTGGAATAGAGGGATCATGACGCATGTGGTAAAGGAAACTGTAGATCATGCTTTTTTGCATATGAATATTGTGAGATTATATGCAAATGTTTTTGAAGGGAATATTGGATCAGTAAAAGTTTTAGAAAAGGCAGGTTTTGTGCAGGAAGCTGTTTTAAAGAATGCCGTTTACAAGAATGGCAATTATTTGGATCAATTGATTTTTGCTATAATTAGAAGATAAAAAAAAAGAGGCTTTGGCCTCTTTTTTTTATTTCCCATCAAAAATGATGTTGTAACTTTCCCAGAAATTTTTATCGTAAGGCATATTTTCATAATATGCTCGTTTCTCAATTACTTCCGGCTTGTTGGTATTAATTTGGGTTATCAGCATTTCTGTGTTGATATCCGTTGAAGTGATTTTTTTCGTTTTTTTATCTTCTACTTTGTGATGACGCTTGTAGTTCACATAGCTTAAGTAATACTTCCCTGAATGTTGCTTGTAGGTAACACTAAAATCGTATTCTATTTTTAATGGCTTCCACTTTTGCCGTTCTTCGTTAACGTAAAAACTTCTTCCCTGCGACGAATAATTACTGGCAACAACATGAGTTTCATTTTTAATCACAGCAAAATCTTTTATTTTGATGTAAATTTTACCCGAATATTCTTTGGCATAGTAATCTCCTGTGTTGCTTAACATTGGTCTTTTGCTTTTGTAAGCGATCACCCAGATTGAGTCATTTTCGTACTCTGTAATTTGTTCCAGGTTTAAATCGTAAAAATCTAAATGATTGTCGTTCAGTATATTTCCTCGGCCACGTACAATGTCCATTTCCAATAATTCGTCTAAATAGGTCGACCCGTCGGCAAGCGATGAAGTCTCAAAATTCTTTCTTACCTGCAAAAACTTATAACCACGTTCTTTAAATACCTGATAAGCATCTGTCCGTTGATATCCTTTGTCGTCATAAATACGAATTGCAGCTTCTCTAAGCCGGTTTAGTTTTTTGTTTTCGAATTTTTCGGAGCGATAATAAACATCGTAATTGAAAGGAGTCTGCAGGTAATTTTCCGGAATTTTTTCAATTGCAGTTTTAATTCTCTTTTTCAGAACTAATGATTGAGCAGTTACTTCAACTTCAGCAATGCTGTAATTTTTTGGCGTTAATTTTATTATCAATGTATCTTCTTGTATGCAGTTTTTCACACTGTTTGAGAATGTGGAATAACCAACTGCTGAAGCCTGTATGGTTTTTTCAAATAAATCTCCTGGTATTTTAAGTTCGAAAACTCCATCCATATTAGATGCTGCACCGATATATGATCCAAGAACTCCAATATTTGCAAAAGGAATCGGTTCATTATTGATTTCATTTGTAAGCTTCCCTACAATCCGGATTAACTTTGTTTTTTCTTCGTTGTTATCTTTCTGTGCCGTTGTTGAAAAAGACAAGGTAATGAGAGCAAGGAGAAGTATAATGTATTTTTGCATAAGTACGGGTTTGCTGATTTTTGAATAAATAAAAATTTAAGTTATAAGTAAGCTATCAATTCTCTTGCCACAAAAAGAAATTAATGCCAATATTTTTACTTATTTGTTAAAATTAAGAATTAATAATTAGTACAAAGATATGTTTATGATAGATTTTGGAAAGAAAAAGAACTGGTTTTCATGATAAAAAATGTTAATTTTTATGATATGAGTTTATTTTTTGTCGAATAAGAAATATCTTCGTTTACATTTATGCTAATATTATGACCTTGCCAATTTGGTTTTGGTATAATAAATCTATTAACAAATAGTGATCCTATGAAAAAACAATTTCTTGTCCTGTCGATGCTTCCTTTTTTTCTTCTGTCGTGTGTTGTTTCCAAGAAAAAATATGAAGAATTAGAATATGCAAAACGCCGAAGTGATGCCAAAGTTGTTGCTCTCGATAGCGAGAATTCAAAAAAAAGCACGCAGATTACTGAGCTAAATTCCAAATTGGATCAAACATTGGCTGAGTACAATGAGATGAAGAATAGCATGTCGGAGAGTAATGCTATGAAAAATACAGAAATTGATGATTTGAGTACCGAATTAATGGGACTTGCTTCCGATACCACTGAGCTTAAAGTTAAGTTGATGGAAACATTGGATAAGTACAATTCTGCTTTGAATCTAAATGAAGAAAATAATTTGAAAATCTCTGGTTTGCTAAAACAAATTGATGAGTTGAAAACAGAATCAGGTAAGTTGAGTCAAGATTTAAAGACAGCCAGTGTTGAAGCTGATTGGGAAAAGAAGAAGATCGAAACAGAAACACAAAAGAATAGAGATCTGATCTCAATGAAAGACAAGGAGATTGAAAGTCTGAAAGCGGAAATTAAAGAAAAAGATGGAAAGTTGAGTTGGTTAAGAAAAGTTAAAGATGAGAATGAAGCTGAAATTGAAAAATTGACCAATCAAGTTAAATTGTATAAAAAAGAGTACGAGAAAGCAGTTGCTAAATAAGCTTTTTAAAAATCGAATATATATGAAGGAGATGTGGGATCAGCGTTATGCTGAATCGAAATATATTTATGGCGAAAAGGCAAACTTGTTTTTTGTAACACAATTGCATCTTCTTAAGTCGGGAAGATTGTTATTGCCGGGTGAAGGAGAGGGGCGAAATGCAGCCTATGCTTCTTGTGCAGGATGGAAGGTTGATGCTTTTGATTACAGTAAGAAAGCTGTAGAGAACGCTAAAAGGTTTTTTGCAGAGCAAAAGGTTGATGTGAATATGTATTCTGAAAGTATATTAGACCATCCTTCAATTGAGGGAAAGTATGATGTTGCAGCTCTGCTTTATTTGCATTTGCCCTCACAAAAAAGATTTATCGCACATCGATTTGTTGCCGATTCGGTGAAGCCGGGTGGAGTAGTTCTAATGGAGGTTTTTTCGAAAAATCAGATTGGCCGTAAATCCGGTGGACCATCAAACGAGGATATGCTCTACGATCTATCAGAAATCAGAAGAGATTTTGAAGAATTTGACATCTTACTGTTAGAGGAGGTTGAAACCCATCTTTCAGAAGGCAAATTACATGATGGGAAAGCAATGGTTGTGCGATTTGTTGGAAAAAAAAGAACACCGGGATATCTTGATTAATTAACTGTGAATATTTAGCTTTGTGCTCATGGAAGTTTTATTGATAGCACTTGTGGGGATTGCGGGAATTGCATTGCTAACCACCTATTTAGGACAGCGTTGGAAATTAAAAAATGGAGGAGATGTGGAAAGTGAAATTTCTGCAGAGCCAATAGAAGAGTGTTGCGGTGCTCACGAGATTTGTGAAACCGATTTGATTAATAGGATGTCTGAGGAAATTATATATTACGAGGACGAGGAATTAGACGCATATAAGAGCTTTGAAGAGAATGATTTTAACGACGATCAAATTGATGAATTTCGTGAGGTTCTTTATAGCTTAAAAGAGAATGAAATGGAAGGTTGGCTAAGAAGTTTAGAGCTTCGAAAAATAGAGTTGCCTTCTATAATAAAATCAGAAGTGGTTTTTATGCTTGTGAAAAATTGAAAGTAGTGTTGAAAATATTGATGGATTCGTTTTTTGTAAGTTTTTGATTTTCAATGTGAAATTTATTCATACTTTCCTGTTTACCTGCTATTATTTTCTCCTGCAGGATAATACTAAAAAAGATGGCTTAGTTCATTATTAAATTCGTACCTTTGCGGCTCATAAATTTTATAGAATGAATTCATTTGAAAATCTTGGCCTTTCTGAGGCTATCCTAGGAGCTATCAAAGAGTTAGGCTTCGTAAATCCAACACCTATCCAAGAAAAGGCAATTCCAGTACTATTGGAAGGAAGATCGGATTTCGTTGGTTTGGCTCAAACTGGAACTGGGAAAACGGCGGCTTATGGTTTACCTTTGCTCGAACTAATCGAACAAGACGTAAAATTACCACAAGCTTTGATTCTATCCCCTACAAGGGAATTGGGAATCCAAATTGCAGACGATTTAAGATTATTTTCTAAAAATATTTTGAATCTTAATGTTGTAAACGTTTATGGCGGAGCCAGCATTGATGATCAAATCCGGAAATTAAGAAGAGGAGCACATGTTATTGTTGCCACTCCTGGCCGTCTACTTGATATGATTAGACGTAAAGCAGTAGATCTATCTAAAATTGAATATTTAATTCTTGATGAAGCAGATGAAATGCTTAACATGGGATTTAAAGAGGATATAGATGTAATTCTTTCTTCTACCTCTGAAGATAAGTTAACATGGTTGTTTTCTGCAACTATGCCTGCCGAAGTTCGTAGAATTTCTAAAAACTACATGACTGATCCTGTTGAGGTTACAGTAGGAAAAGCGAACACTTCCAATGTAAATATTGAGCATCAGTATTATTTAATGAATAATCGTGATCGATATAATGTTCTTAAAAGAGTAGTTGACTATTACCCTAATATATTTGGAATTATTTTTTGTCGTACCCGAAAGGAAACGCAGGAAGTAGCCGAATTATTAATGAAAGACGGATATTCTGCAGACGCTCTGCATGGTGATCTTTCGCAGGTTCAGCGTGATAAAGTGATGAGAAGCTTTAAAAATAAAACTCTTCAGCTTTTAGTTGCTACAGATGTTGCAGCCCGAGGTATTGATGTTGACGATCTTACTCATGTAATCCATTACAACTTACCTGATGAGTTGGAATTTTATACGCACAGAAGTGGTCGTACAGCAAGAGCGGGTAGATCAGGTATTTCAATTTCTTTAATTACGCCTCGTGATGAGCGAAAAGTAAGAGATCTTTCCAAGAAACTAAATGTTGAATTTGCTCAGGTAAAGGTTCCTGGAGGTGAAGAAGTTTGTGAAAGGCAATTGCTTCACTTTATGAACCGTATTAAAGAGGTAGATATTGAAGAGAATAATATCGAAACATATTTTGAAGCTATTAGCAGCGAATTAAACGAATTAAGCAGAGAAGATATCATTAAGAAATTTGTATCTCTTGAGTTTAACCGTTTTATGGATTATTACAAAAATACTCCTGATTTGAATATGAAATCATCTACTCAAAAAAGAGCTCAAAGAGCAAGTGAGAGTCGTGATAGCAATGAAGATCGTATGTTTATTAATATTGGAATAAAAGATGGAATTGATGTCCCTCGTTTATTGACTTTAATTCATAAGCAATGTGGTGTTAGAGGAAAGAATATTGGTAGAGTAGATTTAAAAGGTGTATTCTCTTTCTTTGATGTGGAAAAAGAGTTTACTAACGATATTGTAAAAGGTTTTGCCGGAGCAGTTGTAGGGGGTAGAAGCATCCGTATTGAAGTGTCCGGAGATCGCCCAACGAGTGGAGGTAGCGATAGTCATAGAAAAGGCAGACCGAGAGGTGAGAGATCTGACAGATCTGGTTCTGACAGAGGTCGAGGAGGATCTGATCGCGGAGGAAACAAAAAAGAATCTTTTAGAGATAGAAAAAGGAAAACAAGTGATAGTCCGAGATATTCGGAAAGAAAGAAAAGGGAAGCGTAAGCTTCCTTTTTTTTTTGCAGTTAATTTTGATCTGGTTTTTGTATAGTAAGAATTATAATATATATAATCTTAAGTTTAGAGTAAAAAGGTAATGTTTTGATCAAATATATATTTTATATTCTGTTGATTTTATTTATTTTTATTCTAATTGAAATGTTTTACTCAATGTATTATCTGAAAAAGAGCCAATGCAACCAAGAAGTTTTTAACCGAAAAAGGCACCGTGGCTGAGCGAATTTCAGCTAAAGGTTTTGGAGAGTTGAATCCAATATCAACAAATGCTGTGGCTGAAGGAAGAGCTTTAAATAGAAGAGTACAATTTGAATTAGTAATGAAATAATCACTTAAATATATTAAAAAAATGGATTTGGATGTTGTGTATAGTAAATCGGATCAGTTGTGGACAATGGCGTTAGAGTATACTCCTAAATTATTATTAGCCTTAGTAACTTTAGTAATTGGATTGTGGATTATTAAAGCAATTGTAAAAGGTGTTTCTAAGGTGATGGATAAGAGGGATATGGATCCTACTTTGAAACCATTTGTTGTAAGTTTATTTGGGATTCTGTTGAAAGTTATGCTATTTATTACTGTAGTAGGAATGGTTGGTGTTCAGATGACCTCATTTATTGCAATTTTAGGAGCAGCAGGTTTGGCTGTAGGTATGGCTTTATCAGGAACCTTGCAGAATTTTGCAGGAGGAGTAATGATTTTAATTTTTAAGCCATTTAAGGTTGGTGATGTATTGGAAGCTCAGGGGTACGCTGGAGTTGTTCAGGAAATTCAACTTTTTAATACAATAATGCTTTCTTTTGATAATAAAACCATTATTATTCCAAACGGAGGTTTGGCAACAGGTTCTATGATAAACTATTCAACACAACCTACACGTCGGGTTGATATGAAGTTTGGAATTGGTTACTCTGATGACATTGATAAAGCAAAACAGATTTTGAATGGACTGCTGGTTAATCACGAATGTGTACTTAAGGATCCTGCGCATTTTATTGCGGTTTCCGAGTTGGGAGACAGTTCTGTTAACTTTACCGTAAGAGCATGGGTAAACGCAGCCGATTATTGGACTGTTTTCTTTTATATGCAAGAAACAGTGAAGAAAGAATTCGATAAGAACAATATTGGGATTCCTTTCCCACAACGCGATGTTCACGTTTATAATCATTAATAAACGAGGAGTGTATTTCAAGGGAGACTTTCGTCTCCCTTTTTTTTATACAGTTGCCTGAGATAAGTACAAATTGATGTATTATCAAACAATGTATTTTCTATTTTTGTTGGGTAAACTTTAAAGATATTATGATGAAACTTACCAAAGGAAAAATAATTATTGGCTCAATTGCCATTGTGCTGTTTTTTATCTTCCTAATGCTGTCTGCAATTGTTAGGTATTGGGTGAATAAGAATTCGGAAGAACTGATTGGGCGTAAGATTGAAATTTCAGAACTTCATTTTAACTATGCCAAGGTTTCGGCAAGAGTAAAAGGATTTAGCTTATATGAATTAGATGGAAACAGCAATTTTGTTTCTTTCGATGAATTGTATGTGAATATTAACCCTTGGAAATTATTGTCTGGAGAGTATTCTGTTAGTGAAATTTATTTGGATGGACTAAATGTATCGGTAATAAAGAATTTAGAAGAATTTAATTTTAGTGATTTGATAAAAGAGGATAATTCGCAAGCTGTTGATAGTACTAATTTAAAAGAGGACAATGAGCTTGTGAAGTTTGAAATTCGGAATATCGAAATTAAAAACGGGCACGTTAATTACCTTGATCAGGAAAAAGATAACAATATTGATCTCAAGAATATTAATATTGAATTACCCTTAATTGCTTGGAATAATGACAAATCAGAGATGGGTGTTAATTTTTCAATGGGAAAAACGGGGAATGTTTCCATCAATGCGGACATCGATCATTCTATAAAACGATATACCATTAATTTAGGAGTTACTTCTTTGGATATTAGTCCTTTTGTGGTCTATTTGAAAGATTACATGATGGTTTCAAAAATGGAAGGCTTGTTGGATACGAAGCTTAACATTAATGGAAGTATGAATGATTTTATGGATGTTTTTGTTAAGGGAGATGCAGCTCTTCAAGAGTTCTCGATATATGATTCTGAGGAAAATCCATTTGTATCAGCGAAAGCAGCAAAAGTGGTTTTAGATTCATTGCATATTGGCTCTTCCCATTATAAAATAGGACGTGTTAGTATGGATTCGCCGGTTATTTATGCGGATTTATATTCTGATGACAGCAATTTTGAAAAGATATTTGAGCCCTACTTGAAATCAGATACACTTTCTGTTGACACTATTGCTAAAGAGGAACAGGAATCTTCATTGTTTTATCAACTGGATACAATCGTTCTTACTAAGGGAGTTGTGAAATTTACTGATCATACATTAAATCGAAAATTTGTTTACGATCTTCATGATATCAATATTAATATGGGAACTGTTAATGCAGATGTACCGAAGATCCCAGTTGCTTATTCAATGAATTTGAATGGAGGAGGGAAATCTTCCGGTTCTGCTGTTTTTAGTTTAAAAGACACAACACGATTTAATATCCGCGGAAAGATTGAAAGGCTTGATTTGATGAGCTTTTCACCATATACGGAGTTTTATATTGCAAGACCTATTACTCAAGGAGAGTTAACTTATGATTGTAGTCTGGATATGACTTCAGTATCGCTAAAAAATATGAATAAAATAAAAGTATCGGAATTTGATTTTGGGAATAAGACCAAAGATCCCAATACTATAAAGGCTCCGGTACGTTTAGCTTTGTATCTATTAAAAGATCAAAATGATCAGATTAGATTTGACCTGCCTGTTTCTGGGAATCCAAAAGATCCGGAATTTAGAGTAGGGAAAATTATATGGAAGACATTTATGAATTTTTTGGTGAAAACGGCCAGTAAACCTTTTGGGTTATTGGGTAATTTAGTAGGATCAAATCCTGAAAGTATTGAAAAAATACCGTTTCATTTTTTACAGGATAGTTTGGATGCTGCACAAATAAATACATTGGAAACAATTGCAGATATACTTAAGAAAAAACCGGATTTAAAATTTTCATTTTCTCAGGAAACAAATATTGGTGAAGAAAGGATTTTACTCGCAGTAAGAGAATGTGCAAATCGTTTTTTTCAATCAACAGCCATGGAGGAGAAGATTATCCCGAATCTTCAATTAATGGAATGGGCAAATAACAGTCCGGAATTTAGAACCTATATTTTTAATCAGGATAAGTCGAGTGCGGAACTATCAATTCAAGACAATTGTGTTGCCATAATTGGAGAACAGGAAATAGGCATTTTATTCGATAAGCTTTATGAGAAAAGAAACCAGTTTGTTTCAAATCACCTGATTAATAATTTATTAGTAGATGTAAGTGCATTTGAAATGAAAAGGACTGATTTAAGAAATTTGTCTGAGGAACAACGTACTCCAAATTTTCGAGTTGAGGTATCGTTACAATAATATTTAATGTGGATGATTATACTGATGCATAGTATCTTGTAAAACTAGGTGTTTTTTTATATGTTTGTTAAATCATGAATGAAGAAATAAATTTATATTTTATAACGAAGTGGAAGTCCCAATTTAAAAAGGGACTTCTCGAATATATTATTCTGCTATTGTTGCGGTCCAGGCCATGTTATGGATACGAGCTAATTAGTGAGATGAATCAATTTACATCACTCGAAATTGCTGAGGGTACTATTTATCCCTTATTGAATCGATTGAAGAAAGAAAAATTGGTTACCTCAGAATGGGCCGAAATGGATACAGGTATTCCACGAAAGTATTATAAACTTACCGAAGAAGGAACTGCTCATCTAATGGTGATGAGAGAATATGTTGATGCTTTAAACCTTTCGATTGAGAGGATCAAAGAAAGTGTTTAAATAACCAAAGAAATCATATAATTAGTAGGTGATGAAGAAGTATATTTTGTCCTTGGATCAAGGAACCTCAGTGTCGAAAGCAATAATATTTAATAAGGATGGAGAAATTGTTTCTTTGGTTCAAAAAGAATATGAACAATACTATCCTAAGCCCGGTTGGATTGAACAGGATGCCAAGGAGATTTGGTATTCTCAGGCATCAGTTGCAGAAGAAGTTTTGGAAAAAGCGGGACTGACCGGAGCAGATATTGCAGGTATAGGTATTACGAATCAAAGGGAAACTACTATTATTTGGGATAAGGAAACTGGTCAGCCTATTTACAATGCTATTGTTTGGCAGGATAAACGTACTTCTCATATTTGTGATGAATTGAAGAAACGAGGTTACGCTTCCTTGATAAAAGCAAAGACGGGTTTAATTCTTGATGCTTTCTTTTCCGCAACAAAAATAAAATGGCTTCTTGATAATGTTGAAGGAGCAAGAGAAAAAGCAGAAAGAGGTGAGCTGGCTTTTGGTACCGTAGATAGTTGGTTAATATGGAAGCTTACCAAGGGAGAAAAGCATGTTACAGACGTGTCTAACGCAAGTCGTACAATGCTTTATAATATTCATGAATTGGAATGGGATCAGGAGATATTGGATATCATGAACATTCCCGCTTCACTGCTGCCAAAAGTATGCTCATCAAGTGAAGTGTACGGAAGTACAAAAAGATCGATGTTTGGGACTGATATACCAATCTCAGGAATTTGTGGGGATCAGCAGGCAGCTTTGTTTGGGCAGGTTTGTTTCGAGAAGGGAATGGTGAAAAACACTTACAATACGGGTTGTTTTATTTTAATGAATACTGGAGATCAGCCGGTTGAATCAAAAAACGACCTAATTACAACAATTGCCTGGAGTATTGGAGATAAGGTTACTTATGCACTTGAAGGGAGTGTATTTATTGGTGGTGCGGTGGTTCAGTGGCTCCGCGATGGTTTGGGTTTAATTCACTCCACCGAGGAAATTGAAATTCTTGCTCTTACCGAAAAGGATAATGGCGGGGTGTATATTGTACCTGCTTTTACTGGATTAGGAGCACCTTATTGGGATCAATACGCCAGAGGAACATTTTGGGGATTGAATATGGGAACTAGTATTGGTCATATTGCCCGGGCTTCATTAGAATCGATTGCTCACAGATCATCAGATGTATTGAAAGCAATGGAAGCAGACTCGGGGATGAAATTTAAACAACTTAGAGCAGGAGGGACTATGGTGAATAATACCTTACTTCAATATCAGGCTGATTTTTATGATATTCCTGTGGTTCAATCTAGAATTAAGGAGATTGCAGCATTGGGAGCAGCCTATTTGGCAGGATTGGGGGTTGGCTTCTGGAAAGATACAGATGAAATAAGAGAACATTGGAAGATAGCAAAGGAATTTAATGTTTTAATGGAAAAGGAAACTGTAGCGCACCATAAAAAATATTGGGACAAGGCAGTAAGTCGTTCCTTAAACTGGATTGATTCTGATGAATAAAAATTCTATTTTTTATAAAGGACGCCATACTTAATAAGTGTGGCGTTCTTGTTTTTAAGAGTTTATTTTTTTGGTTTTTTTAAGAAATTTAATATTTATTTAGAATTGTAACTAACTTATTATTAGTGTTTTATTGATTGGTTGTAAAATTTAGATTAAATAAGAATTAATAATTATAATACTACATACCTTGCAAAGCTAAGTATTTTATTTAGCTTTGTAAAGAAGGATTTATTAAAGGCTTTAGAAACATCTAAAATCTCAATAATAATCCGCAGGAAGTAATACTTCCAATTTTTTTCACAAGAAACATAGCTATACTATGTACTGTGTATACAGATTTAATTTTTAAATGAAAATTATTTAGCAATGGAAGATCAGAGATTTAATTTGGAAGTAGGCGATCGCCTTTACGACTTTTTCCTCGACATTTTGGTGCTGCAAAAAAACAACTGTGTTCGTGATGAGGAAAATGTTTATGGAAGTATTTGGGAGTTTTGGGAAAAAGAACTTTAGTAGTTCAAATTAGGAATAAACTATTTATTGAGCTGTTATGGAAAGAGATAGGATGATTAGGGAAATTGAAAAATTGGATCAAAAGTGGGATGTTATCATTGTAGGTGGTGGTGCTTCAGGTTTAGGTGCAGCTATTGAATCTGCAACAAGAGGATATAAAACCTTGCTTTTGGAACAAGATGATTTTGCTAAAGGAACATCGAGCAGGAGTACCAAGTTGGTACACGGAGGAGTTCGTTACCTGGCACAAGGAAATATTTCTCTTGTATTGGAAGCGCTTCGGGAGAGAGGTTTAATGAAACAAAATGCTCCTCACCTTGTGAAAGATCAATCATTCATTATTCCTAATTATACTTGGTGGGGAACTCCTTACTACACATTAGGACTTACCATGTATGATTTAATGGCTGGGAAATTAAGTTATGGTCGTTCTTTACCTTTTTCAAAAAAGCGTACGTTAAAATACATTCCAACCTTACAAGAGAAAAATCTTTGCGGTGGTGTTGTTTATCACGATGGTCAATTCGATGATGCTCGATTAGCGGTTAACTTGTGTCAAACATTTGTAGAAAATGGTGGCGTTGCTGTAAACTACATGAAGGTAGATGGATTAAAGAAATCCAATGGGAAAGTAGATGCTGTATTGGTAACAGATATGGAAAGCGGTTCCAAATACACCTTGGAAGCGAAGGTTATTCTAAATGCTACAGGTGTATTTGTTGATGAAATCATCAAGATGGATGAACCTAAAGCAAGAGATATAGTAAAAGTTAGTCAGGGGGTTCATTTGGTGTTGGATAAGGAGTTTGTGCCTGGTGATCATGCTATTATGATTCCAAAAACATCCGACGGACGTGTGCTTTTCGCAGTGCCTTGGCATGGTAAGGTTGTAGTTGGTACAACTGACGTACAAAAGGATTCTGCAGAATTGGAACCAAGAGCTTTGGAAGAAGAGATTAATTTTATTTTAGAAACAGCAGGAAGATTCTTAACAAAACCGCCAAAAAGATCTGATGTAAGAAGTGTGTTTGCAGGCTTAAGACCTTTAGCGGCACCAAGTGGTGAGGGGAAGAAAACCAAAGAGATTTCGAGAGGACACAAAATTGTAGTTTCAAAATCAGGAATGGTTACAATTACCGGAGGTAAATGGACTACCTACCGCCAAATGGCAGAGGATGTTATTGATACTGTAGCAAAAACAGGTAAGCTGGCGGAAAAGAAATCGATTACCCGAAATTTGAAAATACATGGCTATAAGAATGGTGTTGATTTGAAAAACCCAATGTCTTTCTATGGTTCTGATGAGGAAAAAATCTTAAATCTTGCAAAAAAAGAAACCGGACTAGATCAATATTTAAGTGAGAAATTGCAGGTGATTAATGCTCAGGTAGTTTGGGGAGCAAGACACGAGATGGCCAGAACGGTTGAAGATATATTATCCCGTAGAACAAGATGTTTGCTTTTGGATGCAAAAGAAAGTGTTTTGATGGCTCCTAAAGTTGCTGAATTGTTGGCCAAAGAATTAGGATATGATAAACTGTGGGAAGAAAATCAGATTAAAGAATATAGTGAGTTAGCATCTCGATATATATTACAATAATTAGTAATTGAGGAAGTGGATTTGCGGTGAGAAGTTAGCAGTACTTCGGAAATTAAAAAGGTACTGCTGTAATTGTTAAGTATAATAATATTAATCAGTTAGTTTTTGGCACAAAATTAACTCAGAGTAAATCCACTTACATTTTACACTAGGAAGAAAGGTGATTATTTTTGTCACCTTTCTTCCATCCTCTAAAAAGAAAAACTTGCAGAGCTGTTGATATGTTGAAAAAGGGAAGTTTTAAGTGGGATTTTTTTTACAATGTTGCTGCAATCGATTACAGAAATTGAAATTTACGGATAAAATGAAGAAGTGGATAAGATATTTGTTGTGCCCTACTATTTTGATTAGCAGTATTGGCGTTGGATTTTTTTGTTTTGAGTGAATAACGCAATCGATTTAATTAAATAACAAACGAACTAAATACAATATTTTAATTGAAATGAAAATCCGTATTTCTTTCTATGCGATCCTTTAAACAATACGAACTGATAGAAATCTATAAAACCGGATTGTTATCTATCGATAAGCTTACTATTAAATTGATAATTAAATAACACAATAACCCAAAATTAGAATTAATATGAAAGACAAGTTTATTTTAGCACTTGACCAAGGAACTACAAGTTCTCGTGCTATCGTTTTCAACAAGAAAGGCGAGATGATTAGTACTGCGCAAAAAGAATTTACACAAATTTTCCCTCAGCCAGGATGGGTGGAGCATGATGCAAATGAAATTTGGTTTACTCAGGCAGGTGTAGCAGCAGAAGCAATTACTCATGCAGGTGTTGATGGTAAAAGTATTGCCAGTATTGGTATTACCAACCAGAGAGAGACAACTGTCGTTTGGGATCGTGAAACCAGTGAGCCAATTTATAACGCAATTGTTTGGCAGGATAGAAGAACTTCAAAATATTGTGATGAATTAAGATCTGCCGGACATGCTGAGATGATTCAGGATAAAACAGGATTGATTATTGATTCGTATTTCTCAGGAACGAAAGTGAAATGGATTCTTGACAATGTTGAAGGTGCCCGTGAGAAAGCAGAAGCTGGTAAGTTGGCATTCGGTACTATTGATAGCTGGTTGATCTGGAAATTAACAAAAGGCAAAGTTCATGTAACCGATGTAAGTAATGCAAGTAGAACCCTGTTATATAATATTAACACTCTTAAGTGGGATACTGAAATGTTAGAGCTGTTAAATATCCCTGGAAGTATGTTGCCGGAAGTTAAGTCTTCTTCTGAAATTTACGGATATACAACTTCTACATTATTTGCGCATAAAGTACCTATCGCAGGTATCGCTGGTGACCAGCAGGCTGCAACTTTCGGTCAAATGTGTATAGAGCCGGGTTCTGTTAAGAATACTTATGGTACAGGTTGTTTCATGCTTTGTAATACAGGAAATAAGCCGGTAAAATCTAAAAATAACTTGCTTACCACTATTGGATGGAAAATTAATGGTGAAACTACTTACTGTCTGGAAGGAAGTATTTTCATGGGAGGTGCAATTGTACAGTGGTTACGCGATGGATTAGGTATTATTAAATCATCTGCAGACGTTGAAGCATTGGCTACTTCAGTAAAAGATAATGGAGGTGTATTTATGGTTCCTGCTCTTACAGGTTTAGGAGCTCCACATTGGGATCAGTATGCCAGAGGAACAATTGTAGGTCTTACAAGAGGTTCAACCGCTGCTCACATTGCAAGAGCTGCTTTGGAAGGAATCGCTTTCCAGGTAATGGATGTTTTGAAGTCCATGGAAGCTGATGCTGGAATCGAAATTAGAGAACTGCGTGTGGATGGAGGTGCTGCAATTAACAACTTATTAATGCAATTCCAGTCGGATGTACTTGATGCACCGGTTTATCGTCCTAAGACTCTTGAAACAACTGCTTTGGGGGCAGCTTACTTAGCTGGTTTAGCAGTAGGATATTGGGATGGTATAGATGATATTAAAAATCAATGGCAGATGGATCAGAAATTCGAACCTACAATGGCTAAAGACGAATCTAAAAGACTTATTTCCGGTTGGAATAAAGCTTTAGGACGTTCTAAGAATTGGGATATCGAAGAGTAAGCTTAAATAAAAGCTATTTGAATTAATACCAGATTTGTGATGGATAGATTGGAGGAAAAGAAACAATCTGGTATTTTCTTTTTTTAATAACAAAACCTGTTTAATATTTTATATTATGAATGAATTTATTGCAGAATTTTTAGGAACAATGCTGCTAATTTTACTAGGTAATGGTGTGGTAGCGAATGTGGTATTGAATAAAACAAAAGGAAATAACAGTGGTTGGATAGTTATCACTTTAGGTTGGGGATTAGCGGTATTTACTGGAGTTGCAGTTGCAGGTCCTGTTTCAGGAGCACATCTTAACCCTGCTGTTACTATTGGCCTTGCAGTTGCAGGTATGTTTGCATGGTCGAAGGTTGGTTTTTTTATTGCAGCACAAATGCTGGGTGCGGCTATGGGAGCATTTTTGGTTTGGTTAATGTACCGCGATTACTTTAATGCTACAGAAGATGGTGGAGCGAAATTAGCTTGTTTCTCTACGGGTCCAGCTATCAGAAACCTTACCAGCAATGCAATTAGCGAAATAATAGGAACGTTTGTATTGGTATTCGTAATCTTTTATTTAGCAGGTCCATCCTTGCAAGCTTCAGGAATAGAAGGTGCTAAAATTGGATTAGGAACTTTAGGTGCTTTACCTGTTGCCCTATTGGTTGTTGCTATAGGTCTTTCACTTGGTGGAACTACTGGATATGCAATTAATCCGGCAAGAGATTTAGGTCCAAGAATTATGCACGCAATTCTTCCAATGGATAATAAAGGAACAAGTGATTGGGGATATTCTTTGATCCCAATTGTAGCACCAGTATTAGGAGCTGTAATTGCTGCAGTACTTTTCATGTCTTTATAATAAAATTAACCACTACAAAAATTAACCTGTCTAATGAGATTTGGAATACATGGTAATCCAAATCTCATCAGAAACTAATTCAAATTAAGATGAAAAAAATTACATTCAAACTATCAGCATTATTAGTTCTGATGATAATAATGGCTTCAAACCTTACTGTTAACGCACAAGGTAAAGTAGCAGTAAGTCCATCGGTAACTACCCGTCACTACTGGAGAGGTATCATGGTAAGTAATACTGCTAACTTCGAAATGGATATGGCATATACCAATGAAAATTTTACTTTTGGAGCATGGGGTGGATATGCATTTGACAATACTTATTCAGAGTTCGATTTTCATGTAGGATATAAGTTTAGTGATCATTTTAATGTTGCAGTTTGGGATTTATTCGCAAACAGAGACAGAGCTTCTATCGACGATTACAACTATCTTGATTTGGATAAAAGCACAACAAATCACTTGATTGATGCGAGTTTCAATTTCTATGTTACTGATAACTTTCCGTTAAGTGTTAGTTGGAGTACAATGCTTTATGGTCGCGATTTGGATGCAAACGGAGATCAGAACTACTCAACCTATATAGAGTTTGGCTATCCAGTAAAAATTGGAGGAGAGACAGTTTCTTTATTTGCAGGTCTTAATGCATTTGAAAATCAGGTTTACGGAGAGAGCTTTGGTTTTGTAAACATTGGAGCTTCTGCTACAAGAACAGTGAAAATTACCGAAAATTTTTCTTTGAATACATGGGCTAAGATCGGTATTAACCCACAGGCAGAAACTGCTAACCTTATTTTAGGTATCGGTTTCTAAATTGGAACTAATTGTCAGAATATATTCTGATTAAATATAAGTTCAGAACTTAATTAACGATCAACATTGAAATCCCGCATCCTTTTGGAATGCGGGATTTTTTTGTTACCAAACAATCTCTTTGTATTCAACAGTTTCGCAGTTGATGTTTGATCCATCAGCGACTGAAGAATTTTCAAATTCATAACCAAATACACCTAGCCAATAAGTTTTTCCGGCGGTTAATTGAATATTGTATGCCCAGTTTTTTGAGTTTTGATTAAACTTATATTCTGTTGCAGATATTCGATCAGAAATATAATAAGACAATCCATCTTTCTCGGCCATTAATTTTACCACATAAGTATCGGCATGATTCAATTCATTCCACTTAATTTCGAAAATATGGCCTTCTTTAGTATAGGTAAAATCAGTAATAACCATTGGGTCAATTCTCGAATCCAAAAGTTTATCCTGAGTTTGGATTGTTTCTTGTTTTGTTGAGGTTAATTTAAATTGATAAATACCATTGGCTACATCATCAGTTGAATAATCTGCAGCATTAGGAAGTAGTCTAAACACTCTTTTATCAGCAGAATAATCACTTAAATTGTAATCCGGCACTTCGGATGCAGGACTTTCAACTGATGTTAAGGATAAATTTTCATTCGAGTAAGAATAAAATACCGGAGCATACCGGGTTTCATCACCAACTTTAATGCAACGCACAAATACATCGCCAGCACCATTAAATTGAACATCTTGAATATCGTTTGTGTCACAAGCAGACAGTAATGATATGGATATTAATAGTAGAAGGCTAATTTTTAACTTTTTCATTTTTTAATAAATATTAAATTAATATTTCTGTTGACTTACCTATTTGATGAGTAAAAATGAAATTGGTTGCTTTGAGAGGTGTTATTTTTTACATTTATTTTGAAGATCTAAGGAGTAGAGATGAGGATCAAATATTTAAAAAAAAGCGTAAATTTAACGCAACCCATTTGTAATTACTGCAACTAACAGATAAATCTGTTTTGCGCTAAACCACGAAAGAAGTTGGAAAACCATCTGTTGGATCAAATCATAAAGGATTGCATTAAGGGAAAATCGAAAGCTCAAGAATTTCTCTATGTAGAATTTGCCTCTAAAATGTTAGGGGTGAGTTTGCGCTATTCCAAAGATTTGGCCGAGGCTGAAGACACTTTGCAGGATGGGTTCATTAAAATTTTCCAGAATATTAAATCTTATCAGTTTAAAGGATCATTTGAAGGGTGGATGAGGAGAATAATAGTGAATACCGCACTCGAAAAATTTCGAAAAGCGAAGAAAATTAAAGTTGTTGAGGAGTTTATTGAGATAGAAGATGATGGTGATGAAAACTATTCAGAATTGGATATTTCTATAGATGTTTTGCTTAAAATGGTGCAGGAATTACCCGATAGGTATCGAATGGTATTTAGCTTATATGTTTTGGATGGATATCCGCACAACGAAATTGCTGAAGTGATGAATATTTCAGTTGGAACGTCAAAATCTAATTTGGCTCGGGGAAGAGCCATTTTAAAACAAAAAGTAAATGATTACTTAAGTGTGAAAGAGAATAATTTGAGAGTATGCTAAAGGACAACAAACATATGGATAGTCTTTTTGCCGATGGATTAAAAAATCTGTCAGTTCCTCCGAACCCTAAAGTGTGGGAAGGAATAAACAGCCAGCTGATGGCAGCAAAGAAGAAGAGGTTGTTCGCTATTTACATGTGGACAGGTGTTGCTGCGTCAATTCTTTTGCTCTTGGTTATAGGCAATCACTATTTTAGTGGGCAGTCAAATTACAACATGCAGTTAAATACTCTTTCTGAAAACAGCGCATCGCATCAAAATGATTCTGTGCGAAACTTCGATCAGCAAATAGACTCCAAAACGAATAGTTCAACTAAAAAGGAATTAACCAATAATGTGAATACTTCAGATGAATTGTATGTGTCTGAAAATAAGCAAGAGGAAATAATGATTGCAGATAAAGTATCTCATAAACCGAATTTAGGGGATGCAAACTCACCGGAAATATTTAACAATGGAAATACAAGCAGTCTGCTTAGTAAGTTTCCAGATTCTAATGGTACGGAAATTAGAGCATCGAAATTAAACACCGCATTTCTATCAAACAAAAAAGATTTGGCCTTTTTGGATAGCGAATTTGTGAATGGATTGATGAATCGAAAAACGAAGGAAAAGCTTTCGAATTTCGAGTACGATCTTCCTTCTCAGTTAGTTCCAAATACGAGTCAGTTAGCCAAGCAACAGGATTTAGTGCTTTTAGCGGATGAAATACAAATTCAAAAAAATATTTTGGCAATTGAGCAATTGGGGCACGATAAAAATAAAGAAAACAGATGGTCAATAATAGGTCAGGTTTCGTCTAGTTATTCTTCTTATTCGGGCGATAGTAAAGGTGGTAATGCAGGTTCTGGAATTTGGAGTGTTGGAGGAGGAGCTAAGGTAAATTATGCCATGAATGAGAAATTGGCTGTGCAAACCGGAATAGTTTACAACCGCTTTGGTCAGGATATGAGTGCTCGCGGTGGAAGCCGGGATGGCCTTATGTATGCCGATCCGATTTTTGGATCTGATGAAAATTTTGTGAATAATGAGGTTGTATTAACACGAACTTATCCGGAACATACAGCAGCAGGACCAATAAAATTAAGTGGTGGTAGCAATTTACCTATGACTGCAGCATCTGGCGATAAAATTTCAAGTTCTTATTCTCCATCTTCTTCGGAAGATTTAATTCAAAGCTTTAAGTCGATCGAAATACCTCTTTTAATGCGTTACAATCTTATTCAGAAGAGAGTAGGAATGTTCGTTTCGGGTGGATTAAGTGCCAATATGATTGTTGGAAATGGTGTGTACGACCAATCACAGGGAAATAAAAAGATAGGAGAAATTGATGGCATTCGTACAACAAACTTCAGTTCTCAGTTTAGTTTTGGTTTGGAATACAGGCTGAACTCAAAACTTCAGATTGGTTTAGAACCTTCGGTAAAATATTATCTAAACTCTATTAGCACAAGTAATCAGTACGATTACAAGCCATATTCAATTGGCATCTTCACTGGTATTCGTTACGATTTTTAAAGTGAAACAAAAACCACTGGAAATTCCAGTGGTTTATAGTTTATTTTTGCAAAGTGGTTTATTCAGGAATTTGCTGACTCAAGCAATGTAAAGTTCCAAAACCCCAAATTAGATCAATAGCGCTGATGCCTATTATTTCTCTATCGGGAAAACAATCAGCTATAATCTGCAATGCAATTCGATCTTTACTGTCGTTGAATGTAGGAACAAGAACGCAACGGTTTAAAATTAAAAAGTTAGCATAACTTGCAGGGATTCTAATTCCATCGAATTCTAATTTGCCAGGCATTGGCAATTCCACAATATTGGGTTGTGTACCATCTTCCAGTCTGGCATTTTTTAATCGGGTAAGGTTATCCTGCAAAGGCAGATAATTTGCATCCTCTTTGTCCGACTCAACCACTGTAATAATGGTATTCTGGTTAACGAAACGGCACAAATCATCGATATGTCCATGTGTATCGTCTCCGCCAATTCCATTTCCCAACCAAATGGTGTTTGTGATTCCTAAATATTCTTTAAAAACAGCTTCGTAATCTGATTTGATAAAGCCAGGGTTGCGAACCTGAATTTCAGGGTCGAGCAAACATTCCTCAGAAGTTAAAAGCGTTCCTTTGCCATTGGTGTCAATAGCTCCACCTTCCAAAACTACAGGTTTGCCTTTATACATAGCCTGTGTTACAGGAAGTTTAAGAAAGGAAGCCAATTTTTCAGGGACAGGTTTGTCCAACTGGAAATTTTTATATTTCGCCCAGCCATTAAAATTGAAGTTTAATGCTTCACGTGAATCGGTTCCATTTTTTATAATAATAGGTCCGGAATCGCGCATCCAACTCCGATTTGTTTTGTGCAGCACATAATCGATGTTGGCAAGATTTACATGAGCCGTTGTAAGCATCCCGCTTACTTTTTGTTTTATTTTTTCATTGGCCACTACAAGCACAACTTGCTCAATGCCGGCAACTTTCTTAATAAACTCTATAAATACCCACTGTATGGCCTGATATTTTCCAGGCCAATCGTTCCCGTTGTGCGGGAAACAAAGAATAATTCCTTGTTGTTTTTCCCATTCAGCTGGGAATCTTCTGTTTTGTGCACTCATATTAATCAATTGCTCTTTTGGTAATTTCTCCGAATGCATCAATTCTTCTGTCTCTGAAAAAAGGCCAGTTTTGGCGAACATTCTCTTGTAAATCCAAGTCGACTTCAGCAATTAATATTTCTTCTTTATCGTGAGAAGCCTGAGCTAATATTTCACCTTGCGGACCGGCTATAAATGAACCTCCCCAGAAAATAATCCCATTTGTGTCAGGAACATATTTTTCTAATCCTATTCGGTTTGCTGCAGCAACATAAATTCCATTTGCAACAGCATGACCTTTCATTACATTCATCCATGCGCCGTGTTGTTTTTCTCCAAACTCTTCAACTTCGTGCGGAGCCCAACCAATTGCAGTAGGATAAAATAAGATTTCAGCTCCCTTTAGTGCAGTTAATCTTGCAGCTTCGGGATACCATTGATCCCAGCAAATTAAGGTTCCTATTTTGCCCTTACTGGTATTTATGCTTTTAAAGCCTAAATCTCCCGGAGTAAAGTAGAATTTTTCGTAGAAATGGGGATCATCCGGAATGTGCATTTTTCGGTACAAGCCAGCTTCAGATCCATCGGTATCAATAATGTAAGCACTGTTGTGATAGATGCCTGGCATTCTTTTTTCAAAAAACGGGACAATGATCACTACACCCAGCTCTTTTGCCAAAGCACTAAAAGCTGTAAATGAGGTACTGTACAAAGGTTCTGCTAAGGCAAAATTGTCAACATCTTCGCTTTGGCAAAAATAATGACTGCTGTATAATTCTGGTAATGATATTACCTCTGCTCCTTGTTTTGCAGCCTCTCTCACCCAGCTTAAACATTTTTTTAGGTTGTTTTCCGGTATGTCATTTAGGTTAAGCTGAATAACCGATACTTTATATTTTCTTTTCATCGTCTTTACTATTTCGGCATAAAAATAGTTCTTTTTATAAAGGACAGGATAAAAAGGCGGCAAAAATTTAAAATTTCGCATTGTAAATAAAAAGTGAAGTGAAGAAAAATTCAGATTCTTACCAGCACTTAAAGAATCAGCAAAGAGAAGCTAACTTAAGTCTGTTTGGATTCTATTGTTACTTTAAATATGTGCTCATTACATCATTTACTGATATAGTATAAGACTTTAGTACTTTGACCGCTCATTAATTGGCATTCGAATTGTTTCTTAATTATTGAAAATAATTCGGATTCTCTGAAAGTCTTAATTTTATTGGGGTTGAAAAGAGTTGTGAATATGTTTTCCCTACATAAATGTAGGATATGGCTCGGGAATGTTAACAAAAATGTAAAATCAAACCATATGTCGATAGGAAATGCAATAAAATTCATGAAAAACGTGGATCTAGATTCCAGTTTTCGGAAATCGCTTTACAAATTAAATGGAATTATGGAATTTAGAAAGTTTCAGATTGCAGAGGATTTGGAGTTTTCGGATGCCGAATTTGAAGATGCTTTTAATCATTTGCATTCTGAATGCCAGTTTGCCGAGCAGGCCGACAAATTTTTTCATGTAAAACATCTATTTGAATTAATCATTTGTGACACGAAATAATATGTTTATGAGTACTATATACCGGGAATTAACAAAAATAAAAGAGTTGATTGAAGAGCTGGGATTTACAATCTCTTATCCTTATGATGATTTGTTGTTTGTAGACAGCAATGCTTTCTTGATTCAGTTTGACGATACGAATTTAAATTCTTTTTTTCTGCACTTTAATGATTGTTTGTCACAGGAAGTTCAGACTGAGTTAAAGGATAGAATTACGAGTTCTTCCACTGAAAAGGGCTTGAAAATTAATCCGAAAGGGCAGTTTCAGTTAATGCAAAAAGAAGGGAGCGACAACGAAGTAGAATTAAAATTTATTCCCTGATTCTTAAATAAACCTTACTCATCTTTGTTACTCGATTTTGTAGTATTCTTCTCAATTCGCTAGAGGAGCTATTGTTTGTATGCTGCAAAAAGTCCCCTAGGGGATTTAGGGGTGAAAAATAAATGCGACATTATTATTCTCCGACTTACCAGAAGATAGTTGTCTGTTGTTTAAAAATATAAATGGCCATCTGTTGCAGATGACCATTGTTTGTTATTGCACAAATAGATATTGAATTAAGAGAATTCCAACCATGAACTTCCGTCTTGATATTCATCAACACTTGTAATTTTACAGCTGTTGTGGTAAGAATAGATTAGATTACTGATGTCTTGCTGAAGAGAAGACAAACAGTTTTCAATTAAATCTTTTCGGAATCCTTTTTCAGCAAGGTCAATTACTAATCCTGCTGATACAATTCTACCTATGGCTCTTCCCAGATCAACTAATTTACGTTGAGGTAAATCGGTGTTTAAAGAAAAATCAGTTTGCTTTTTAAAGAATTCGGATGCTTTAGTTGTTAAATCGAAATTTTTCAGAAATTGAAACAAGTTGAATTCTTTTTTCTTTTTCATTAGTTTGATTACCATTTCTGAAATTTGAGTATAGAGCATTTCATTTGCTCCTTCAAAAATTTGAAACGGGCGGCTATCCACAATTCCTCTGCCTCCAATGTGACTAAGTCGATAGCCTTTTGCGCCAGATAACTGAACCAGTGTTTGGGCAGATTCCTGCATTAAATCAGTTACGATCGTTTTTACACTATTGGCCTCAATTCCATCTGCAGAAAGATCATTTTCGATGCTGCTTTTTGTGCTGCTTCTGGAACAAAACGCCGAGCATATTGTGAAAGCGCTCTGAATTTTAGAGATTTGAAATTGGACTTGATCGTAAGAAATTAAACTTTTGCCGCCAACGATTCTATTTTTACATTGATTCAAAGCTTCATCCATCAGTCTTTTAATAAAACCAAGTCCCATACCCGGAAATTGCATTCTACTTCGGTGCAAAATATCAAGCATCATTTTAATTCCAGTTGTTTCAGGATTTAATTTGAAGTTTTTTGGAATTTGTAAATCGAGCTTATTTTTGCCGTAAGGAATCATATACAAACCAAGATTGTCATAGTATTCTTCAACAACGACTTGTTGGTTTTTTTGAGTTACATCGCAAATGAAAAAATCAATATCTCTGCCAAGTTGTCCATCCTGTTTTTGATGACGGGATGTAATTAGCCAATAATCGGCTAAACCGGTTAGTCCCTGCCAATGTTTCGTTCCTTTAATATGAAAACAATCGTCTTTCTCTGTGAATGAAGTTTGCATATTTAAAGCACCACTTCCATGATCAGGTTCAGTAATCATTAAGCCGCCCATATTTTGTTTGGTAAGGAAGCGTTGAAAAATATCTTTTTTTACGATCTCATTTGCATATTTGGCCACAGGTTCAAGAAAGAGACCTATATTAATTCCAAAGGTTAGCGATAAAGGAAGAGATTCATATGCGGCAGAGGCTAATATGCCGAGACATTCTTTTACTTTAATGCCTCTACCTCCATAATTTTCAGGAATTGCAACGGAAAGTGGGTTTCCTGACATAACTTCTCTCATTACCAAAGGAGGCAAACCTCTTTGTGAACTAAATTTGTTAATGTCATCTCGTTCGTGAAAAACAGATTTAAGAGTCTTTTCAAAAGCCTGTATGTATTCAGAAAAATTTGTACTCATGTTTTTTGTTTGGTTAATTTATTCTACTTCAAAAGGAAGTAGGTTATTTGGTTTAAATCCACAATTTGCTTGCTGTAATAGTTGTCGCTTATTTTAATTGGGATTTAGACGGAATAAAAATAAGCTAAATAAATGAATTTAAAGACTCACATGTCTTTTAATTTCGTTTTTCTAAATTGAAAAGGCAGTATTTAGGAGGAATATGTCAGTCTTTATTTCTGCAGGAGTTATTTTTTCACAGGTATTTATTAAGAGAATAATTTTAGCTATTGCTATATAATTGTGTTTTTTTAGTATATTCGTTCCGTTAGCGAACACGGACTAACTTATTCTTTTTGTTTTTTTAAATTAAACGAGAATATTCCGTGGTTTAAAGCTTATTGTATGTTGTGTTGTATGTATTTGTTTTCAAAATTTAATTACAGCTGATTTTGGTTTTTTTGACTCTGGCCGTTAACGCACACAGGATCTAGTATTTTTCGAATAATTTCTCACAAGATGAAAAAAAAGAGGTGTTTGTCTTGAGTTTTAGATTTAAATGATAGTAGGAATTAGCAATGAATAAAAAAGTAATCACTTTCGGAGAAATTATGTTGCGACTGGCAACACCTGGCTACAAACGATTTTCACAAACCAACATTTTTGCTGCCACTTTTGGTGGAGGAGAGGTGAATGTTTCTGTATCATTGGCAAATTATGGGATTCGTACTTCTTATATTACTCGTTTACCGGATAATGATATTGGTAAATTATGCAAAGAAACACTGAATGAGCTTGGTGTAAATACGCACCAAATTGTTTTTGGTGGTGAACGGTTGGGAATTTATTTTTTGGAGACAGGAGCAGTTGCCCGAGGCTCAAAAGTAGTTTATGATCGGGCTTGTTCTGCATTTACTGGATTTAAAAAAGGCATGATCGATTGGGATGAGGTATTTCGAGATGCAGGTAGGTTTCATTGGACGGGGATCACGCCTGCCATTTCTCATGGTGCCACTGAGGTATTAGAGGAAGCATTGGTGAAGGCGAACGAAATGGGAATAAGTGTATCTTGTGATGTAAATTACCGCAGCAAGCTTTGGAAGGAAGACAATAAGGTGGAAGAAGTAATGCCTGCCTTAATTGCTAAAACAAATGTGCTGATAGGAAATGAGTTTGATGCAGGTAAAGTTTTGGGTATTCAAACCAATTTACCCGCCGATGCTGAGTATTCGAATGAAACTTTTGGTACTGTATCCAAACTTTTGATGGAAAAGTATCCAAGGCTTGAAAAAATTATAACCACACGAAGAGGAACCATTAGTGCTAATCACAATAGTTGGATTGGGATTATGTTCGATGGAAACCAAGTGTTGAAATCTTCAACTTATCAAATGACTCATATTGTCGATCGTGTAGGTGGAGGGGATGCTTTAATGGCTGGATTGATTTATGGTTTTCTTACTTATCCCAACAATCCTCAAAAAATAATTGATTTTGCTGTTGCATCCTCATTTTTGAAACATACGATTTCAGGTGATTCTAATGATGTTAGCGTAGAAGAAGTGGAACAGTTGATGAAAGGGGACTTGGGCGGTAAAATTGATTGGTAGTAAAATCTTCTAAAAATACACTATTGTTTCCAAACATATTGATCTTAAATCAGTAGGGGGCAATCATTCTTATTAAAACAAAAAACTCATCAAGAAATTGGTGAGTTTCCTGTGAACGCGGAGGGATATTCCCTGCCCTTCGTGATGAACTTGTTACGAACCCTAATTGGGTTCTCATCCCTGAATGTGTTTTGAATTTGAAGTATAAAAAAACTCACCAATTTATTTGATGAGTTATTCTGTGAACGCGGAGGGATTCGAACCCCCAACCTCTACGGCCGTAACGTAGTGCACTATCCAGTTATGCTACGCATCCTTTTTTGCTTTTTAAGGCGGTGCAAATATAGGTATTTTTCTGTTAATACTGCAAGCCTTTGTTTGAATAATACGAAAAAAATATTTTTGTTTAAATAAATAAGCAAATAAAAAAACTCACCAATTTATTGATGAGTTTTTGTGAACGCGGAGGGATTCGAACCCCCAACCTCTACGGCCGTAACGTAGTGCACTATCCAGTTATGCTTTATTTTTAGCGAGACATTTTTGTGGAGAGTAAATATAAAAGCGGTGTTAATACAAAAAAACTCACCAATTTCTTGATGAGTTTTCTGTGAACGCGGAGGGATTCGAACCCCCAACCTCTACGGCCGTAACCCAGAAATAGTTATGCACTATCCAGTTATGCTTTCTTTTTTATTTTTAGCGAGATATTTTTGTGGAGAGTAAAAATAAAAGCGGTGTTAATACAAAAAAACTCACCAATTTCTTGATGAGTTTTCTGTGAACGCGGAGGGATTCGAACCCCCAACCTCTACGGCCGTAACCCAGAAATAGTTATGCACTATCCAGTTATGCTTTCTTTTTTATTTTTAGCGAGATATTTTTGTGGAGAGTAAATATAAAAGCGGTGTTAATACAAAAAAACTCACCAATTTCTTGATGAGTTTTCGTGAACGCGGAGGGATTCGAACCCCCAACCTCTACGGCCGTAACGTAGTGCACTATCCAGTTATGCTACGCATCCATGATTACCTCGGTAATGCGGTGCAAATATAGATAAATTTTACATTTTGGGTCTATAAATAGGAGTCTTTTTTTAATAAAAATGAAACTTCAGAAAGAAGCTGGTATTAAAAAACTCTAAATCTTTTAGTTAGGATTTTAGTTGCGGTTTAAAAAAACTAAATTTACGTTATTCATGATTATTTTTTCATTGAATCGAGTATAATCCTTCAGGTTTTGTACTTTTGTTATGTAAAACCATATAAATAAATGATATAATGAAGAAGTTTCTAAAGTTTTTTGGAGGATTTGTAGTCTTGCTTTTAGCGCTGCTAATCATTTTACCCTTTTTCTTTAAAGATAAGATAATGGAGCGGGTAAAAACCGAAATTAATAATACGATAGATGCTAAGGTAGAAATAGGAGATTTGTCCTTATCGATGTTTAAAAAATTTCCAAACCTCTATGTTGAGCTTGAGAATGTAACTGTTGTTGGTAAAAATGAATTTTCAAATGACACTTTGGCTTCAGTTGGTAGTTTATATACTGCAGTTGATTTGGGTTCAGCGTTGTCCGGTACTCAAATAAAAGTTGGGGCAATTGTGCTGGCCAACGCAAAAGTAAATGCTGTTGTTTTGGAATCGGGTAAAGCAAATTGGGATATTGTAAAGGAATCTGATGAGGCAGTGGTGGAAGAGGAGACTGGCGAGGTTTCCGATTTTAAAGTGATTTTTGAAGAAGTGCGTATTGAAGATTTCTTTTTGCGTTATGCGGATGCATCCATAAAAACTGTTCTTGTTGTAGATGATTTGGATTTGACGTTAAATGGTGATTTTACAGTGAAATCGACGAATTTGAATGTAAAATCGCAAATTACAGGAATTGATTTGGATTACGATGGCGTAAAATATTTGAAAAAGGCGAGTGTAACGCTTGATGCGGTTATTGGAGCTGATCTTCAGAATATGATATTCACATTTAAAGAGAATAAACTAACCTTAAATGAACTAGTGTTCGGTATAGATGGAAATGTTGGAATGTTAGAGGATGGTTATAGTCTGGATCTGAAAATGAATGCTCAGGAGGCAGATTTTAAAACCTTGCTTTCAATGGTTCCTGATGTATTCAAAGCCGATCTTAAAGGATTGGAGACTAACGGAACTCTGGCATTAACAGCTTTCGTAAAAGGGGATTATAAAGAAGATTATATGCCGTCATTTGGTGCTAAACTAGCAGTTGATAAGGCTACTCTAAAATATCCTGATCTCAAAGAATCGATTAACAATATTACCATAAATGCAGAAGTAAAACATCCGGGAGGAGATCTGGATTTATTGACAGCTGATGTAAATTCATTTCATTTTGAGGTTGCCAACAATCCATTCGATGCAGAAATCCATGTAAAAAATCCAATATCCGATCCTTACATGAATGGTTTATTCAAAGGAGTGATTGATTTTGCCAAAATTCGCCATGCAATCCCAATGGATAGCATTAAAATTACAGGCATCGTAACTTCTGATGTTAGTTTTAGCGGAAAGATGTCTGCTATAGAAAAGGAGGAATATGAAAAAATTACGACCAAAGGGGATGTGAAATTGAAAAACTTCGAATTCTTAACTCCTGATTTTCCGCAGGGAATTAAGATCATAAGTTCTGTTCTGAATTTTACGCCAAAATACATCAGCCTGACTTCTTTTAACTCCAAAATTGGATTTTCGGATATTCAGTTAACTGGAAAAATAGAGGACTATATCCCTTACGTTTTAAAAGATAAAGTTTTAAAAGGAAACTTCATTTTGAGTTCAAATTTATTTGATATAAATGAATTTATGACTGAGGAAGAGGATGCAAAAGCAGTTTCGGATACAATTCCATTAAGCGTGATTGAAATTCCGGCTAATTTAGACTTAAAATTGGTTTCTTCGATGAAACTGATACGGTTCGATAAAATGAATATCGAAAATATGAAGGGACTAATTGTTGTTAAAAATGCTAAAGCACAGTTAACTGACTTATCCATGGATATGTTAAAAGGCTCGATGACAATGAATGGTTCCTACAATACTAAGAATATTCAGAAACCAGCCATTGATTTTGGTTTGGATGTGAAGGATTTTGATATCAATTCAGCATACGGATCATTAAGCATGATTAAAAAGATGCTCCCAATTGCTATGAATTGTTCCGGTAAGATGTCATCCGATTTAAAGATTACATCTTTGCTTGATCAGGAAATGAATCCGGTAATGAATACATTGAATGGAAATGGAGCAATTCATTCCAAAATGATTGTGATAAAAGATAATAAAGCTTTCGACGCCTTAGCTGCAGCATTAAAAAATGACAAATACAAACGGATTTCGATAACTCAATTCGATATGAATTTTGTAATTACTGATGGAAACGTGGAGGTAAAGCCGTTTGAAGCTAAAGTTGCAGGACATCCGGCACAAATTTACGGAACTCAGTCTGTTGATGGAAAATTGAATTTTACCATGGATATGAAATTGCCAAAAGATGAGTTGGGCAAAGAGGTAAATCAGTATTTCGATAAATTACCTGGTTTCGATGAAGTTAAAGAGCTTGATGTTGCTGTGAAGATTACTGGTACGGTTGATAATCCAAATGTGAAGCTTGATTTAAGTAAAGCAATTAAGCAGGCTCAGCAGGCCGTGGCCAAAGAGTTGGAACGACGGGCCAAGAAAGAATTGGAAAAGAAAGGGAAGGATTTACTGAAGAAATTATTTAAGTAGATTAAGAATTTCTGAAAAAAGAATATGTGAAGGAGGGATCTGATATTCCTCCTTTTTATGATGTTTTTAAGAGATTTGTATTCAAACAAACAAGAGTTTTCTCATGAAAAAAGGGATGGCAACCACTCCATCCCTTCTCTAATTCACTTTATAACCTGAATTTTCAATTGAGAATTCAACTTAAATATAGGAATAAATTTTTTATTGTCAAGTAATTGATAAATATATTGATAATTTACGATGAAAAATACTAATTATTGGACAACAAAAAAGGATGGTAACCACCCCATCCTTTTTTAATCTATTCACTTTAAACCTTAAAAACGGAAACCGTTTTGCTACTTCTACGCTAAGGGTTTCAAAAAAGTTATACGAAAAGTGATATTTTTAATGGATCTACATAAGTATTAAAGTAGATATCTTAGTATCTTAGCCTTGTTGATGTTGTATTCATGTTCAATTTCAAGATAAGTATCGAAACTTTCGTAGTAGTAAATGCTCTCCATAAGATACTCAATTCCAGATATTTCGCCGAAATCAAGAGCCTTGCGCAAAAGAGAATCATATTTCTTTTCCGCAAATACATTTTGATAATCGGAAAGACTGGATTTTAGACTGAAAAAAGTTTGAAAAAGTTTCTCATATTCATTTTCTTTCTCCGTTTTCTCGAAGGACAGCTCTTCTTTTCGGAACAGTTCCATTAGTTTTGCCTGCTTTACTTTGTTTTTATTTTCCCACAAAGGAATGCTGATTCCGAGTTTCATACCGTTGGCTTCTTTCATCAAATCTGAACCTAAATAGCGATATCCGATTGATATCTTAGGAAGAGAATTTGTTTTTACCAAAGAAGTTTCTTTCGAAGCCATCTGTTCATTTGCTCTTAGTTGGTTTAAGTAAGGATCGGTGGTTACAGCATTTGCAAGTAGAAGTTTAGTGTCCTCGTCCATACTCACAACAGGATACTCAAGGTCATTTAAATTCAGTTCCAAACCTCCATTCTGCTTTTGTAAATCTTTTTTTAGATTGGATATTTTGTTTCGAACCAGTTGCAGCTGATTTTTTGTGTTAAGAGCCAGCATTCTAATTTTATTAACCTCTAGAATATTGGCATCTCCTTCTTGTAACCTCTTCTCAAAAAAGCGTGTTAATTTTTCAGCATTATCCAATCTTGTACTCAACTCTATATTTTGTTTGTTTCGGTAAATAAGCTCAAAACAAATCAATTCTGTTTCCAGTAAAATGTCTTGTCTTACTTTTGCCTGTATATTTTTCAGATTGGTTATTTTCTCATCCCTAAGCTGATTTTTGTAGATATAGCTGGTTGGAAAATCAAAACTCTGACTTACCAAAATTTCGTAGGGTTTGCCTTCCTGCGAAGAAAAACTTTTTTCCCATTCCAATTCAGGATTGGCCAAATTATTTTGAGACCGTATTCCTAATTTTTGTGCTTCCAAATATTGCTGATGTGCTTGAAGTTTTGGATTGTTTTTTTCAACTTCCTGCAAAATTCTCTGAACAGAGGATTGAGCCATTGCCTGAAAGCTCAATCCTGTTATGACGATGATTAATAATTTTCTAAGCATTTCCTTTGTTTTTAGTGTTCAGTAAGAGATACACGATTGGAATAATATAAATATTCAGTAGGGTAGAACTCAATAGTCCACCCAGAATAACAACTGCCATCGGACTTTGAATTTCATTTCCCGGCTGATCACCAGCTATTGCCATTGGAATTAAAGCCAGTGCTGCTGTCAATGCTGTCATTAAAATAGGACTCAATCGGTGAACAGATCCCTGAACGATAATATCCTTAATTTCCAGTCCCTTTTTCTTCATGCTCTGGTAGTTAGAGATAAGTAAAATACCATTTCGTGTAGCAATACCAAACAGAGTGATGAATCCAATTATTGCTGGAATACTAAGCATTCCAGAGGTGAAATAAATTGTAAAAACACCTCCAATAAGCGCCAAGGGTAAATTCAATAAAATGATACCCGCCAGTTGAGTACTTCTAAATTCCTGAAATAGCAGAAGGAAAATAATCAGAAAACTGAACATTGATGCGATCATTAAAACCCGGGAAGCTTTGGCTTCACTTTCAAACTGTCCGCCGTACTCAATTCTATAACTTTCAGGTGATTTTATGTCTTGTTCAACTTTGTTCTGAATATCAGTAACAACACTGCGAAGATCACGATCGGCAACATTGGCAGAAACAACCAGCTTGCGTTGAACATTTTCGCGGTGAATGGTATTTGGACCCGATAGCGATTGAATTTCGGCTACATAACTAAAAGGGATTTTCTTTCCATCCCATGTATCAATCAAGGCATTTTGAATGGCATCATAACTACCACGGTTTTCTTCGTTGTACTTTACCACCAAATCGAAAGCCCTGATTCCTTCAAACACATCCGAAACTTTCGATCCGGCAAATGCTACATGAATAAATTCAGAGAATTGAGCAATTGAAATTCCATATTTAGCCAGCATATCGCGTTTTGGCAAAATTCGGATTTGCGGAATTTCTACTTGCTGTTCTACATTCACATCCACAACACCTGCTATTGGAGAGATTGATGCTTTGATATCATTTGCCAGCTTGAACATTAAATTTAAATCATCACCAAAAATCTTGATCGCAATATTGGCTTTAGTGCCGGAAAGTATATGATCTATTCTGTGTCCTAAGGGTTGTCCTATGGCGAAATTAACGCCTGAGATATGACTCAATTTTTCACGGACTTCCAGAAGGAATTCAGATTTGGTTCTTTCTGTCAATGTAAAAGGCACTTCAATTTCAGAAGTATTGACACCAAACGAATGTTCATCCAACTCAGATCGGCCTGTTCGTCGGGCTGTTAAACTGATTTCAGGAATTGTTCTTAAGGCATCTTCGGCCAAAACTTTAATCTTGTTCGATTCTTCCAAAGAAATTCCCGGTTTGGTGATCGCTGTAATGGTTAGAGAGCCTTCGTTGAATTCAGGAAGGAAATTTCTGCCTAATCCCGAAAGGATAAAAATGGAAACAACAAACAGGAGGGCAGCACTTCCCAATATCCATTTTTTATATTGCAAGGCTTTCCCGAGAGAATGGCCATACCATTTGTTTAAATGAGCAACCAACCAGCTTTCTTTGTTCTTTCTGTCGAGCATTTTATTGCTGGTGAGCATGAAGCTGCACAAAACAGGAGTGAGAGTAAGCGCAACAACCAATGAAGCAAAAAGAGAAACGATAAACGCAATGCCAAGTGGCTGAAGCATTCGGCCTTCCATACCACTTAGGAAAAATAAAGGCAAAAAAGCAGCAATAATAATAAAGGTTGCATTGATAATGGATGAACGAATTTCGCAGGATGCAGAGTAAACGATTTTAATTGGTTTTTTTCTCTGTTCCTTTGGTAAAAGATGATTTTGCCTGAGTCGTTTGTAAACATTTTCCACATCAATAATTGCATCATCAACCAAATCACCAACAGCAATGGCCATACCACCTAAAGTCATGGTGTTTATGGTAATGCCCAGAAATTTGAGGGTGATCATGGTTACCAAAAGCGAAATCGGAATGGCCAAAAGCGAAATTACAGTGGTTCTGTAGTTCATCAGAAATACCAATAAAATCACGATTACAAAAATGGAACCTTCCATCAGTGCTTTTTTTACATTTCCGATGGAAGAATTGATGAAATCTGCCTGACGGAAAATGTGCGTATTTACCGTAACTCCTTCGGGCAGTGATTTTGATAATTCTGCAATAGACTGATCCAATTTTTCGGTCAGCTTTAGTGTATTGATGCCTGGTTGCTTTTTTACAGTTAGCAAGACTGCCTGCTCACTGTTAATGGTTCCCAAACCAATTTTTGGCGCAGCGGCAGCCTTAACTTCAGCAATATCACTAATTCGAACAGGAATATTGTTGTACATTTTCACAACAGAGTTCCCAAGTTCTTTAAAATCTGATGTGCGGGCAATTCCTCTAATGTTATAATGGTTTCCGTATTCGTTGATAAATCCACCGGCAGAATTCTGGTTGGTAGAGCGGGCTGCCTTCATTAATTCATCAATACTAACTTTGTAATACCTCATTTTTTGAGGATTGGCCAAGATCTGATATTGTTTGAATTCGCCGCCGATTACAACAACCTGTGCAACCCCGTTAATCGCCAGCAAATGCGGACGAATGGTCCAGTCAGCCAAAGTTCTTAGTTCCATTGGAGAAATGCTGTCCGATTGCAGTCCAATCATTAAGACTTCTCCCATAATTGATGATTGAGGAGCCAAACTAGGATTTCCAGCTCCTTCGGGCAAGCTTTCGGAAACTGCTAACAGCTTCTCGCTCACAATTTGCCGGGCTTTGTAAATGTCGGTTCCCCATTCGAATTCGATCCATACGATGGAGAATCCTGCTGATGATGAGGAACGTAAGCGTCTGACATTAGTAGCTCCGTTAACAGCAGTTTCAATAGGGAAGGTGACCAGTTTTTCAACTTCTTCGGGAGCCATTCCATGAGCTTCTGTCATAACTACCACGGTTGGGGCAGTCAGATCGGGAAACACATCCACATCCATGTTTGCTGTTGTATAACCACCACCTAAAATTAGGAGGATGGATACAAACAGCACAAGAATACGATTGTGTAATGCATATTGTATGATTTTATTTAACACGATAGTTTATTTTAAATTTTTTGTATCAGTTTTAGTTAAGCCTGCTTTCTTGTTCATTCCTAAACACTTGCATCAAAATTTAATGCTCGTGCGTGTGTGCGGGCAATGCACCTGCCATTGAGGCAAGTTTTACAAAATAAGCACCCTTGCTTACAACACGCTCGCCGGCTTTAAGTCCTGAAGTAATTTCTACTTCCTGACCGTTACTAATACCAATAGTTACAAATCGTTTTTCGAAGCTTTCGCCGGATAATTGCACAAACACATATTTTAGTCCCTGATCTTCCAGAACAGCTGACTTTTCGATATGAAGAACATTTGATGATCTTTCTGATTTCAGATAAACTTCAACAAACGATCCGGCGTATAAATCCGAAGTCAAATCCAGTTCAAAATACAGAGGTGTTGTATAATCATCTTCGTGTATGTCTTTACCGTAGGCGATTAATCTTCCGTTCAGCTTTTCTGTATCGAATATTTGTTCGTTATACGGTAATTTAAAGTTTGCTGATTTAATGTGTTTCAATTGCTGAAGGTGTTTCTGATACACATCTGCTTTTAGTAATAATTTAGATCCCTGATCAATTTTAGCCAATACATCTCCTTTTTCAACATACTGTCCTTCGTTCACATAAACATCACAAATAAATCCGCTGACAGGCGAAGCAATTAAAAAACCATTCGAATTGTAATCTTTATTGATGCTCTCGTAATTTACGCTTGCATTCTCGAAATTGCTTTTTGCTTCCACAAAATCTTTTTCGGATATAATTTGATCTTCGTGTAGTGTTTTAGCTCTTTCGAAAGATGATTTTGCCTTTTCCAGATTGGTTTTTGCCTCGGTAAATTGAGTGGAAATATTATTACCGGCCAAACCGTTTCCCGAAAGATTGAATATCGGATCGTTCTTTTTAATGGTTTTGCCGGGAACAAGATCCTGCGATTGAAAATGAACGATACCACTGCTTTTGGCTACAATTTGCTTTTCCATATTAACAGATGGAAGTAAAATTCCGGTTGTTTTAATGATTTGCTGAAAAGGACTCAATTTAGCTTCAGAAGTCGCAAAATCGATTTTCCAGGCTTGCTCTTTCAGAAAATTTATTCCTTCGGCGGTTTCAGGTGTTTCTGCCAATTCTGCCTCTTCGTGATCTTTATAAACATGAATATTTTTAGCTGAGAATTGTTCTTTCCCATATTTCGATTCAATATCAAATACGAGAGTGTAGACTCCTGCTTCTTTTGCCTGTACATTTGGAGTAAATATCCCTTCTCTCGCCGGTGCTTCTACTGTTTGACGAACTACTTTTCCCTCTTTTATCAAGCTAACGGTTAACTTTCCTTCTGTGTATGGTTTGTAGCTTTCCAAATTGGTGAAGTGAGTTAAAAATTGACTTGTATGTCCCAACATTAAAGTAGGAAACTCTACAAATAGTTCCGTTTTATCATTAAATAAGGTCAGGCTTTCTGTGGCATGATCTTCGTGAGCTTCCGTTTCAGCAGAATGATTGTGACCTTCGTGATCGGTATTTGAACTTTCTGAAGAATGACATGCGCTTAATAGCATTGATAAGCAAAAGCTTATCCAGATATATTGTTTCATTGTATTTGTATTTTGTATGATACCAAATTCACCTTAAAATAAGTCGATAGAATGCCGTCCCGAATGCATTGGGATTGCACAGATAGAAATTATTTTAAAAAAGAATCGGTTTTACAGCATAAAACAAGTGTTTGTAACATTGGTCTTATTGCAGATTTGTGAGTTTTTTATACCGTTAATTATTGGGTATATCGATTATCTCAATAGAGTTCAGTCCATTGGATAGTCTGCCTGCTGATAATTTGGAACTATCAGTATGCTTAAACTAAAATTGAATTTGGAGGGCCTCTTCTGTGAGGGGAAAACCGGAGTGGTTCCGGAATAAGTTTGTAGTTATGAACCCGGAATTTTTTAACTTTCCGTATGTCTTCCGAATCAAGTCGGATCGCATCTGCCTTAAGGAAGATTTGATATTTGATTTCTTGCTGAACTCTATTATGAGTCAGAATGCAGCAAGATTCACTGTTTTTTTCGTTTTGATGGTTCCAGTTCGTTTCACCATGATTGTGATGATTGCAGGTATTGCATTTCACATGTTGATGAAAGTGAATAATCGAAATTTGTTGATCTTCGGTGGTGTTATGATTGTGGTTGTGAGGAATTACATCATGCGCAAGCAATACCAACATTGGTATTAGCATGAGCAGACATAACATTTGTTTCTTGAAATTCCTCATTTTCGACAAATATGCAACAAATATAGATGTTCGCTGATTGATATCCAATACCTGATTGTTGGGATTACAATATTAATGAACAAAAACAGCTTGTTGTATGATTGGGGAAATTGTATTTCCTCAATTGGAATTGGAGCATTCAATTGTGATGTTTACATTTGTCGGCTCTAAGACAGATGTCCTTCCCCAAATAGAATATCCAACTTATTTTTAGTATCACATTTTAATTAGCATGAACAGAATTTCGAAAGCCTTTTCCTTACGAGCCTATTTACCTCATTACGGTCCAATTGTAAAACTTGGATTGCCGGTAGTTTTAGCGCAATTGGGACAAATCACCGTGGGATTGGTTGACAACATGATGATTGGCCATTTGGGAACTCACGAACTTGCGGCAGCTTCTTTTGCCAATACAATTTTCTGGCTGGTGATTATTTTCGGTACCGGATTTTCATATTCAATTACTCCTTTGGTAGGCGAGGCCAGAGGCGATTTCAAGAAATTGAAAATTGGATCGTGGTTTAAAAACGGAATGCTGGCAATGATATTGATGGGCATATTACTTACCGTGGTAATTTTATTGCTTAGCCTTTTAATGGGAAAAATGGGACAGCCATCGGAAATTATTACTGATGCGAAAAGTTATTTGTGGATTTTAGCTGCCAGTATATTGCCCATGATGATTTTTATGGGATACAAACAATTTGGCGAAGGACTTGCCAATACTAAAGTAGCTATGAATATCATGCTGCTTGCCAATTTGGTGAATATAGCTGCAAACTATATTTTGATTAACGGGAAATGTGGTTTTCCGGCAATGGGTTTAAACGGAGCAGGTTATGGAACCTTAATTGCCCGTGGTTTTATGGCAATTGCTTTTTTCTGGGTTTTTCGGACTGGAAGATTTTTTAAGCCATATCGGGAAATGATCAGGAAATCAGTTTATTGTTTGAAAGATTTTTGGCGGATTTGGCAATTGGGATTACCCATTGGTTCGCAGCTGGTAATGGAAGCTTCGGCATTTATGCTGAGTACCATAATGATGGGGTGGATTAGTGTGGAAGGGTTGGCAGCACATCAAATTGTATTGAGTTTATCTACGGTTAGTTTTATGATTTATCAGGGAATTGCGGCAAGCACAACCATTCGGATTTCGTCTTTACTGGGTGAGAAACGTATCCGCGAAATGAAGAATTCCGGTTGGGCTGCAGTTCATTTGGTGTTGGGTATAGTTGTTTTTATGTGCATACTTTTTGTAAGCCTGAGGCATATTTTGCCCACATGGTTTACGCAGGAACCGGCAGTTATTCAATTAACAGCTCAGTTTCTGATTGTAATGGTAATCTATCAGTTTTTTGATGCTCTTCAGATTGTATTTGGAAGTATTTTAAGAGGAATGTCGGATGTGAACATACCTACATTGCTCACCTTTGTTGCCTACTTTCTGGTTTCGTTACCTACCGGATATTTATGTGCTTTTGTTTTCGGTATGAATGAAGTGGGAATTTGGTGGGGATTACCAGCAGGATTAGGAGCAGCCTCTTTTCTGTTTATGCTTCGGTTTAGAAGTCTTTCCAATAAACTTTTGCAGGCAGGAAAAAAGTAATTTCTGTTTGTAATAAAAAAAGCCATAGAGAAAAACTCCATGGCTGATTTTTATTTTGTTTGTGTCCTGCTGTATTCTTTTGAGCAGGTAGAGTACATTCCTATTTTGCTTATTCAGCAGCAACTTCTTTAACATCAACTTCCTCTGCAGTGGTTACATCTTCTGTTGCTGTAGTATCTTTTGCACATTCAGTTTTAGCTGAACAACATTTAGAAGAATCTTTTTCAAGTTCTGCAGAAGCTTCTGTTTTTTCTTTTGAACAACATGCTTTTTCTTCAGAAGCAGCAGCTTTAGTTTTGTTTCCACAAGAAGTAAATACGAATCCGCAGATGGCAATAGCAAATAATAATTTTTTCATAATAATTAATTTATAGTGGTTTAATTGATGCTAAAAATACGTTTTTTTATCCTGAAATGAAAGTGAATATATCTTTTCTTATTTATTTTAACACGTGTTTTTGTTGAAGCGTAATATGTTGTATGGCAGTCTTTTAGGTGGGGATGTTAAATTTATTTAAGCGAAAATTCTTTGCTTAAATTTGTATTTGTTTTTCCATCTTCCTCCAAAAGAGGATAGATAAAAAAGTTAACCAAACCATTCTTGTCGTTTTCCAGTTCCAGATCTCTTCCCAGGGTAAATTCAACTGAATGTTTTGCAGGTTTTTGTTATATGTAAAATTAATGTTAAAATATTTGATGAATTATATGGAATAAACTAATTTAGGTATACTTTAAATGGGTCTATTCCTATTTGCTGATTGTTTTGTCGTTCTTTTTGTCTGATGTCACTTTTAATAACTGATATATAGTTAGTTGCTGTGCTGGTTTCATTAGGGATTTTGTCGGTTAGATAAGTGTTTCCGGCTTTGTGATTGAGAAATTAGTCTCTTTCACTGCCATTGTTACTAAAAGGAGTTTAAATGTTGGTTAAAGTACTTTATATGTTAGTTAAGGGACTGTTAATGTAACTTAGGAGATTCGGATTGTTGGCAGAGGGACTTGTAATGTAGGTCGTGGGAATTGAAATGTAACTCAAGGGACTTGTAATGTAGTTAAAGGGAGTGAAAATAAGTTTTAAGTTATTGAATTGAAAAGGTGAAATTTTGTGGGTCTGTTATTTGTTTTGAGTGTATAGCTTTAAAATAAATATGAAGTGTGCTTGGGGAGTTTGTTAGTTGAAATTTGGAACAAATTATTTTAAAATCAACATAGTATTAATCAAACTAATTATTTACACATGGGTTTATATTATAAATTCAGACAAGAAGAACTACCAGTAGTGGGAGAGATTCTATTGCAATTATTTTTGCGTGACCGTGAAAAGTTCTCAAACTTTTCGCCGGAATTTAATGATGAGTTTGTTACTGATTTTCAGAATAGAATTCATCGGGTGGCCGATCTTACTCAGTCGAAAACACAAACCGCTGAGATTAAAAAAATTACTTCTGATTTGTATAGTGGTCTTGATGCAATTCTTCATAAGTTGGAATTGATTGCAGCTTATACTCAACGGGCAAACAAATTAATGCTTGTTAAAGCCTCCGATTTTGGAGTGAAAGAAGCGAAGAAAATGATCCGGATAAGGAATGTTGAAGGCTATTGTGCAAAAGCGAAAATAATTCAACAAAATATTGCTAAAAATCTTGAAGTATTAAAAGAAAAAGGGTACAAGGATAGTTTGGGTACTGAGTTGGAGCAGATGACTCAAAAAGTGTATGATTTAAATTTATTACAGGAACAAAAAACCAGTGAACGCAAGCAATTGGTTGTTGATAACAATGCCGAACTTAATCTTTTTTGGAAGCAGTTAAGCGATATCTCGAAAACTGGAAAAATGCTCATGAAAGAGGATGAATCGAAAGCCGCAGACTACATGTTTAGCTGCTTAATTCATAAGGTTCGTAAAATAAATACCAAAATTGAATCGAAAAAAAAGGTGACATCTACAGCACCAGTTGGTGAGATTCCTGTTTCAAAAGAAACTGTGCCTGAGGGAGAAGAGTCGTAATTATTGTGAAATAATAGAATGCCTCCTTCGGGAGGTTTTTCTTATAAAGCAAAAAAATAAGTGTAGGTCCGATTTCTCTGGGCTTACACTTATTATATAGGAATGATTCTTTTGAATCATCTGGTCACTTGAACCGCTTTGGTCACTATTTTCTGAAGGCATAATTGTACTCTTTTTTGTCAGACACTAAACGAACTTTATAATCTCCTTTTGGCAATGCTTCTACATTGAATTTTTTAGAGAAAGTCGGTTCTGATGCATAAGAGCCATTAAATACTTCATTTCCAAATTCATCATTTATTGAAATGTTGAATGCTTTGTTTTCAAAAGACAGGTAGGTTACAAACAAATTGTTATCCTCTGTTCTGAAAAGAGTTTTTTCTGCAGTGTTCTCAGCTAATTCTGCAACAAGTTTGTTGTTGGCAACTACAAATTCTTTTTCAATATTATCTCCTTTACCAGTTAAAACAATTTTGTAGGTTCCATCTTCAAGATAAGAGAAATCAAACAATTTTTGAGCTGTGGTTTCACCACCTACTTTTTTTGAATAATACAAGTTTCCAGCTTCATCGTAAATCTTCATTTTAAGCAATGATTCGGTTGGATTGATAATAGATACAATTGATAAATCAGTATCCAAATAAGGGTTAATTCGAATGTTTCCGGTTGCAAATGCTGAACTTGCGCTTAAGAATAGTATTGCTCCGAATACCAATCCTTTAAATGTGTTTTTTGTTTTCATCTTTTTTAAGTTTAAATGAGTAATAATTTATAAAATCAACCATCGGTTATTTGTGATTGGCTGACATTGTAAATCTAGAAATAAATCATAGAAATGATCTAAATAATAACTCCCGAAATTGAAGAAATAACAAAAAAAACAACTTATAACGGTTGCGAAAGCTCCCGAAATTGTTTGCGTTACAAGGATTTAATAAAGAATTTTGTCATTATTAACCTTGAAATGGCAAATTTGTTTTTATGATAACGTTTTCGAATTTTGTGAAAAATGGCCAAAACGTCATTTTTTTATCTGATGAGTGAAAAAAGGATTCAGAAATAGATAGTAAGGGGGGTGTTAAAATGATCATTTAAAACTATTTTTGATGTGAATTTTTAAACAGCCCCTTAATTTTGTGGTTGTGTTGGTGAAAAATACATTATTATATATGAATTATAAAAATTTAATGGACTTCTCTGTTTATCCATCTGATGTGAGTCGTTTTGAGAACGGATGGAAAGGACTGGAAGAATATATTATTGACAAAAAAATAGATGGGGTTGAATTACTAATCGGTTATGATTCTCCATCCGAAGAAATCCCAAAAGGAATAGTTAAAAGTGTTCATTTGCCATTTTGGGTAACCTGGTTGGATGTTTGGCGAAAAGGAGAGGATGCTGCCAAATATTATTTTCCTAATATGTCAGCCGAGCATTTGCAATTTTGCTGCGGAGGTACGAATGCTGCAGAAATGATTACTTCTCAGAAGAAACTGTGGGAATACGCAGCACATTTTCAACCATCTCATGCTGTTATACACGCGGCACATGTAGAATTGGAACATGCTTTTACGCGTGATTTTAACTATAAAAGCATTGAGGTAATGACGGGTTTAGCAGAAATGCTGAACAGAACGGCTCAGGAATTTGGTTATGGAGAGCCTCCTGTTACATTAGCTATCGAAAATTTATGGTGGCCTGGTCTGGATTTTTTGTTTCCGGCTGAGGCCGATGATTTTGCATCACGACTGGATTTTTCAAATTGGAACTTACTTTTGGATACGGGACATTTAATGAATACGAATATTGCATTGAGATGTGAGGATGAGGCCATTGATTTTGTTTTGGATCGGATATCACGATTGTCAAAAGATATTCAGGCGAAAATTAAGAGTCTGCATTTGAATTTGAGTTTATCTGGAGAATATCAAACGAAACAGGTTATGAATGGTTTGCCAACAGGATGGTCAGACTTAAATCATACGGAGAAATATACTACAGCACGTAATCATGTTCTGCAGATTGATCAGCATTTGCCATTTACCAGTAAACGGGTAAAAGAGATTATTCACGAGATTGAACCTGAAATTGTAATTCATGAATTCATTACAAAGGATATCAAAGAATATTCAGAGAAATTGAATGTTCAGATGAATGCCTTACATTAGTGATATACCATGAGATGTCTTTAAATAACATTTTTCACATTTCTGCATCTTACTAATAAAGACTGTTTCGTTCAATACGATTCAGTCTTTTTGTTTTTGTATGACAGTTATTCCTGATTGCTTTTTTAAAACCTCTTCTTTTTCCGAAATATTCCATAGATTTGCAGGAATTGGGTTTCTCTCTTTTGAGAAGTAAAATGGGAATCCGGTGCAAAACCGGAGCTGTCCCCGCAGCTGTAAGCCCTCAATGATTTTTCATTGATAAGTTCTGACAAATCAGCCACTATGTGAATGTAGTTTTATATGGGAAGGCGTTAGAATTGGGTAAAGCCAGAAGACCTACCTAATAAATTGAACTGTTTCGTAACTTCGGGGAACTGAGTAACGAAGGTATAATTGTAGTAATTGTATTTTCTTGTCTGCTATCCCCACAATTATTGTGGAAGAAAATGAATTTATTAAAATCAAGCTGTTGGGCATTACTCCTAATCCTGTTATTGGGTGCTATTTCCTGTCAATCCGGCGATCCAAAAAAGAAAGAAAAACAAGCTGATAGTTCAGCTGTCGATTCATCTTTTTATCATCAATCTCAATTAAAGTACGCCAAAGGCTTTCAAATTAAACTTCTTGCCAATGGCTTAAAAGAATTGATTGTTTGGGATCCTTGGAACGAAGGCAAAATTTTCCAAAAATATTATTTGAAGAATCGTGGGGAAAAAACGGATATTCAGATTCCTGCTGATGGTTTGTTGGTAGAGGTTCCTGTAAGAAGTATTGCCGCGCTATCGAGTACTCAAATCGGAATTTTAAAGTTCTTAAACGTTCAGGATCGAATTGTTGCAGTTTCTTTGCGCGATCGTATTTACGATGAGGAGTTGGATAAAAAGGCTCAGAATGGAACCATACAAGCGGTAGGTCATTCGGAAAGTCTGAATTTTGAGAAAATTGTTGAGTTGGATCCTGAATTGGTAATGGTTGCCGGTTTTATGAACATCACCGACAAGGAAACTAAATTAATGAACGCAGGTTTACCGGTTGCTTATAATATAGAGTGGATGGAAACTTCTCCCTTGGCACGTGCTGAATGGGCAAAATTTATTGCAGCCTTTTTTAATGAGGAGGCCGAGGCCGAAAAACATTTTAATGATGTAGAAAAGAGATACAATGATTTGAAAATGTTGGTGGAAGATGTGGAGAGTAAACCAAGTATTCTTTCGGGCTATAATTTTAAAGGCATTTGGTATATGCCAGGCGGACAAAGCTACTTAGCGCAATTTCTTCGCGACGGAAAAGCAGATTATTGTTGGTTTTCTGATAGCACCAGTGGCAGTATGCCATTAAGTTTTGAGATTGTTTTCGATAAGCAGGGAGAAGCAGATATTTGGTTTGGCCCCGGACAATGCAGAACTTTGGAGGATATGAAAAACATGGATGAGCGTTACACTTTATTTCGATCATATAAAACAGCTCATGTTTTTTGTTCAACAAAACGAATGAAAGATAGTGGCGCCAACGATTGGTTTGAGTCTGGTGTAATGCAACCCGATGTTGTGTTTAAAGATGTGATTAAGATTTTACATCCTGAATTGCTGCCAAATTATGAATTGTATTACTATCAACAATTGAAATAGGAGAGCTATGCTGTTGAATAAAAATGGAAGATTGTTTTCGCTCGTATTTGGGATACTATTCCTTCTCATTTGTGGAGTTTTCCTGTTGGATTTGATATACGGAAGTGTAAATATTCCCTTTAAAAAGGTGTTTGCAATTCTATATGGTGCTGATGTGAAAAACTCATGGAACTACATCATTTTAAATTTTCGTTTGCCGAAAGCTTTAACTGCCATTTTTGTTGGAGCCGGATTATCGGTTACAGGCTTAATGATGCAGACACTTTTCAGAAATCCATTGGCAGGACCTTACGTTTTGGGAATTAGTTCCGGAGCAAGTCTGGGAGTTGCTTTAATGGTAATGGCATCGGCTTTAATGCCGGTTGCTTTTGGTGTAATTTCGGCTTTTCTGGGTAGTTGGGCTTTGGTTGTTGCTGCTGTTTTAGGTGCATCATTAGTATTTATGCTGGTTGCTTTGGCCTCTCTTAAAATATCAGATAGTGTTTCATTGCTGATTATCGGGATCATGTTTGGAAGTATTACCGGTGCTGTAGTAAATATTCTGCAGTACTTTAGTGATCCGGAGCAAATACAAAGTTTTATAATATGGACTTTTGGTAGTTTGGCAGGTGTTACATGGACCGAAATGAAAGTAATGGTACCCATTGTTTTTAGTGGCTTGATCATTGCTTTTTTTCTGATAAAACCATTGGACGCACTTTTGTTGGGCGAGAATTATGCGCGGGGAGTTGGAATATCAGTTAATAAGACTCGTATAGCCGTTATTATTAGTACGGCATTAATTGCAGGAACATTAACCGCATTTACTGGTCCTATTGCTTTTGTTGGTGTTGCAGTGCCGCATATTGCACGATCTATTTTCAGAACCGCAAGTCATAAAGTACTAATGCCGGCGGTAATATTAATTGGTGCGGTTATTATGCTTGCTTGTGATATTATTTCTCAAATACCTGGAGATCAGAATACATTACCAATTAATTCGGTAACAGCATTGTTTGGAGGGCCGGTTGTAATTTGGGTGATTATGCGTAGTAGAAATGTGAAGGCTTCTTTTGCCGGGTAAGGATTGGGTTATGAGTGAAATTAAAGAAGTACAAAAAGACATATTGGTAACTCAGGATCTTTCCATTGGATACAAGCAAGGGAAAAAGGAACAGCTATGCTTGCTTTCAGATATTAACCTGACAATCAGGCGGGGCGAGATGGTCTGTCTTTTAGGCCCGAACGGAGCGGGTAAATCAACTCTTATGCGAACCATTGCCGGTATTCAATCGCCTTTGGCGGGATATACCTTGGTAGAAGGAATTCCTATTCGTGATCGTAATTTTAAAGAGATTGCCCAATTGCTAAGCATCGTTTTAACTGAGCGAATTAATGTGGGAAACCTGACCGTTTACCATATCGTTTCTTTGGGTCGACATCCTTATACTTCATGGATGGGACGTTTATCGGAAGAGGATAACGATAAAATTAAATGGGCATTGGAACAAGTTGGTTTATTGCATTATGCCGATCATTTCATCAATCAGTTGAGTGATGGAGAACGGCAACGTGTGATGATCGCCAAGGCTTTGGCGCAGGATACTCCGTTAATCATGCTTGATGAACCTACTGCGCATTTGGATTTACCAAACCGTGTTGACATCATGAGGTTATTGCATCGTTTGGCTCGTGAAACCAATAAGGCAATTTTACTTTCTACCCACGAATTGGATTTAGCACTTCAGGCTGCAGATGTTATTTGGCTGATGGCACTGGGGCAGACGATTAAAGTTGGTGCTCCTGAGGATTTGGTTTTGAATGGCAGTATTGAGGAAACTTTCCATAATAAATCCTTCATTTTTGATCGGAAAACAGGAAATTTTATTATGAATTACCAAAAGAAGCAAATCATTCAGCTGTTGGGTAACGATGTAATGGGATTCTGGACGCAAAGGGCATTGTCCCGCGAAGGATATCAGGTTACCTGCGAAGAAGTTGGAAATTGTTCCGTGAAGTTAATTGAAGATTCTATGGAGTGGGAGATTCATAATAATGGGGAAACACGTAAATGTCAAAGTATACAGGACTTACTAGCTTATCTTAGAACTTCTTTTTCTGTAGATTAACTCAAAGATCATAAAATAAAAAGTGAAATGATACAAAGATTAGCTCTTGTACTGTGTATGTCATGTTTGTATGCTTGTAATCCAAGTAAAACAAGACTGAAAAATGTTGTGTCAGATGTTGAAATTAACAATGGTTATGAGTTTACCAGTTCGATATTGTATGCAAAAGGATTTACAATTGAAAAAAAAGAGAATTATAAAAAAATAAGTGTTTATAATCCTTGGAAAGAGAATGCTGTTTTGCGGGAATATGCTTTAATTCCTAGAAATGAAAGCATTCCTGATAATCTTCCTGATAATCTTATAGTAGTTAAGGTACCCGTAAATTCTGTGTGCACATTTTCTAATACACATATCGGTTCGATTGTTACGCTTGGTTTGGAGGATAAGTTGTTAGGGATGACACGAGCAGAGAAAGTTTATAATAAAAGTATCTCGGAAAAAGTAACGAGTGGCGAAATTTCAAATTTAGGCGGAGCACACAATAAGAATATAGATTTTGAGAAAATGATTGATCTGGCGCCGGAATTAGTTATTTTATCTGCCTTAAATGGGATGAAAGCGGACGAAGGTCAAATGGAAGAGCTTGGCTTTAAATTGGCATATTCCTTGAATTGGATGGAAGAAACCCCATTGGGAAGAGCTGAATGGTTGAAATTCACAGCTGCTTTTTTTAACAAAGAAAAGATGGCAGACTCTTTATTTAAGCAGATTGAAATAAACTATAAACAACTTAAGGCTAAAGTGGTAAGTCTTAAAACTAAACCAAATGTTTTGTTGGGATGGAGTTATAAGGGAATATGGTATGTTCCCGGAGGAAAGAATTATATGGTAAGCTATTTGAGGGATGCAGGAGCTAATTATTTTCTTTTTGATGATGAAACAAGAGGGAACATTCCAATGAGTGTAGAATCCGTTTTGGATCAATGCAGTCAAGCTGATATATGGATTTATCCCGGAACCACTAAAAGTTTAGCTGATATTGAAAATAACGGCGAAATATTTACACAATTTGCGGCCTATCAAAATAAAGAAATCTACAATATCTACAAAAGATCAAATTCTAATGGAGGGAGTGACTGGTGGGAGACTGGCAGTCTTAGACCGGATCTTGTGTTAAAGGATTTTATAAAGGTGCTGCATCCTGATTTATTAGCTCAGGACACAACATATTATATTAATAAGCTGAATTGATATAATGAACAGTAATATATTGCCTTCATTTTCAGAGAGGATCAAATAAAGTTTCTTTTATTTCTGTAGAAATTATTTTGTGCAATAAAAAAAATCATACATTTGCGTCGCATTTGGTATTTTGTTCCTCATTATTCAGGAATGAAATGAAAAGGGAATTCGGTGAAAATCCGAGACTATACCCGTAGCTGTAAGTTCTAAAAAGAGCTTTTTGAAAGTCCTATGCCACTGTTCCGATTTTGGAATGGGAAGGCCTCAAAAAGTAGAACAAGTCAGAAGACCTGCCTTTGCAATCAATTTTAAGTCATTGCTTTCGGGAAAAAGAGCAAGTGAACGAAAACTTTATCGAACATTGATACAAGGATTGATCTGCCATAACCGGTCCTCCATGTCATGTTGCGAAATTTTCTTTTAGCTCCCTGTCTGCATTGCATTGGTTAAACTTATTTTCATTTATTCTTAAAAAACATGAAAAGAACATTTTTAACGGCTTTTGCATTGCTGTCACTATTAAATTCTGCAGTAAAAGCTGATGAGATTCCAAATCCTGCCAAAGATACAACGGCAGTGAAACACCTGAATTTATCAGAAGTTAAGATTAACGCATCACGTGTAAATGCAAAAATGAAGGATCTTCCTCAAAAGGTTGAGGTGGTTACGCGAAGAATGATTGAAGCGACTCCTGCAGTTGATATGGGTGAGTTGTTAAAGAAGACTGCCGGTGTTGATATTATTCAATATCCTGGAATCTCTTCAGCTGTTAGTATGAGGGGTTTTGCACCATCTACATCAAACAAATACAATGTGATTTTAATTGATGGCAAACCTGCAGGAACTACCAATATTGCAACAATAGATATGTCGAATGTAGAGCGGGTTGAAATTTTAAAAGGCCCTTTTTCAGCACAATATGGCTCTTCGGCTATGGCCGGAGTAATCAATATTGTTACCAAAGAGAGTACGCAAAGTATTACCGGAAATGCAAGTGTTTCTTACGGAAGCTTCGAAACATATACAGGTAGTTTAAATGCCGGTGGTGCTTTATCTGAATCTATGGATTTTGATGTGAGCTACAATTACCAAAAACAAGGAAAGGATTATGAAATTGGGAAAAATAATATTTATGATAAGGATTATGCAGAAACCATATTAGATCCAACTACCTACGGTGAGAAAATGGAGCACTCGCAATTCGAAAGACAGAATGCAAGTGCACGTTTAGGTTTTATTTTAGATGAGAACTGGAAAATCAATATACATCAGTCGGTGTTTATTGCCAATGATGTTGAAACACCAGGTTCTTTTTGGCATGTGAATGGTATGAATTCAAAAGATATGAATAAGTATACAACAAGTGCGGATGTACTGGGAAAAATAGGAAATCATAAGCTTAGTTTATCACCTTTTCATACAAAAGAAGAATCAACTACGTTCAATTCTAAATATGGAGATACAGAAAATATTCATAAAAATTACGGTTTTATTCTTCAGGATGCTTTTAAAGTAGGAGAGCACTCTTTTGCTTTTGGTATCGATAATAAAAATGATGTTTCCGAAAGTAATAAATGGAATACTTTGGGTGATGTTACAGCCCCTTCTACTCCAAAATATAAAAATGTATCGACTGGTATTTTTGGTCAGGTAAATACAAATACTTTCGATGGAAAATTGAATATTGCCATAGGAGCGAGATATGATTTGGTGAAATTGAAATTGGAAGCAGACGATTTATTAGGAAATGAAGCAAGTTCAGAGGAATACAACGTGTTTACGCAAAATGTGGGGGTAAAATATGAATTTCTTGAAGGATTAGCGGTTCATTCAAGTTGGGGAAATGCATTTTATGCTCCTGATGCTTTTCAAAAGGCAGGAATGTATACCACTGCATATGGAACCACAAAGGGAAATCCAAATTTGAAGGATGAGCAAAGTAATACTTTTGATGTTGGATTTGAATATAAGAATTTTGGGAAAGGATTTAATTTCGATTTTACTTATTTTAAAACACATCATAATAACATGATCGTTAGTTATTCTGTAGACCCGGATGGCACAGCCTACAATGGTGATGAGTATAAAACATACAAAAATGCCAATTTTGCCGATATGGATGGAATTGAAATTGAATCATCATTTGATTTTGGCGCATTGGCAGACTACAATTATTCCTTGAAACTATATGCAAATTATACTCATATCATTGATGCGATAGTAACTCAGCGAGTGAAACAAACTGATGGAACTTATAAAAATGAAGAAAGTCAGATGAGATATGTTCGCGATAATAATGCCAATTTCGGTATCGAATTCGATAATTTGAATGGGTTTTCTACTCGTTTAAATGCGCGTTATATTGGTCATAGATATGAAGATAATTGGTATACATATTATCCAATTCGTACTAATGTTACTGAAAAAGTTCTTCGTCACCCGGTTTCAATGGTATTTGATTATTCAGCAAGCTATACAATTAAAGAAAAATATACCATTGGTTTGTCGGTATCTAACTTATTGGATGAAAACTATACCGAAAAAGATGGATACAATATGCCGGGTAGGGCAATAACTGCTAAGTTCGGTTATAAATTCTAAAGGATAACATGTAAGCTTACACGTATCGTTTTCCAATAATAAAATGATCTATGTAAGCTTACATGGCACATTATCAGAAAAAGAAATGGTGTTTGTTTCCTTACAAAGCATACTTTCGAAAAAAGAAATAGCAATTGTAAGCTTGCATGCTATACTTTCTAAAAAGAAAATGGTAATTGCAACCTTACACAGTATACTTTTAAAAAGAAAAGTGGTAGTTGTAAGCTTACACGGTATACTTTTTAAAAAGGAAATGGTAATTGTAAGCTTACAAAGCATACTTTTTAAAAAACAGATATATTTTGGGACTAATATTGTCAAATTTGCTTGGTGAAAATTACACCGAAAAAGATGGTTATAATATGTATGGTCGATTGATAACAGTCAAATTTGCTTATCGATTCTAAAACAATTTTTATTCAGTATAAAAGGGGTGTTCCAGTTTTGGAATGTCCCTTTTTTTATTGTTTACCGGTTATTAGTGGTTGATTTGCAATGTGTTTTATAATATTTTATAAATAAGAGATTCCTAAATCTGATTTTGATTTTTTTTATACATTTGCAATGCAATTGGTTCTCATATATCTGAATTAATCAGATAGAGATGAAAAGGGAATCCGGTTAAAGTCCGGAACTGTTCCCGTAGCTGTAAGCTCAGAAAAATGCTTTTTCACCACAATGCCACTGTTCCGATACCTCGGGATGGGAAGGCCGAAAAAGTTGAGTAAGTCAGAAGACCTGCCAATGCAAACTTAATTTTCAAAACATTCGGAGAAGATGTTTGGAAGACGATTGAATCATCTATTTCTTTTGTTCTGTCCTTGTGTTTTCTTCTTTATCAAATTATAAGATGAAGTTGAAATTTTTATTTACAGTAATTGTAAGCTTTTTGAGTTTCGGTGTTTGGTCGCAAACCTTAGGTGTGGATACCATCCAGATTGAATCCATTGATATTGTGGCACCAAGACTTCAACATTTTTCTTCCACCGAAAAAACTGTGCAAATTGATTCTATTCTTATCCAGAGGTACGATGGAAAGGATTTGTCGAGCTTACTTCAGAAAACATCTTTGGTAAATATTTCTTCAAATGGTGCGTTTGGGGCTCTTGCTACGGCTGGGATGCGGGGTGCATCAGGAACACATACATCTGTGAATTGGAATGGGATTCCTGTTAATTCATTAACAACAGGTTCGGCAGATTTATCTTTAATAAATGCAGGTTCTTTTGATCAAGTTCAGGTGATATACGGCGCCGTAGGATCTTTATATGGTTCTGGAACATTGGGTGGTGCTATTGAATTGTCAAATAAACCCGATTGGAAGAAAAAGTCGGAAATAGGATTGAGTTCTGAAATAGGCAGCTTCTCAAATTATAAAACAAAACTACACAGTAAGTATTCTAATAGTTGGATTTCATATACAGCTCAGGCATTTTTTCAGTATGGGAAGAATGATTTTACTTATACTGACAAATATGATTTTGACTCTCCGACTGAGAGACTTACCAATAATGAAAATAGAGCTTATGGTACAATTCACGATTTACATTTAAAACTAAATAATCATTTTATTGATTTAGGAGCTTGGTATCAAGCAAAAAAGAAAAATATAGCTGGTTTAATGGGAATTGGAAAACCCTTCAGTCATCAACAACAAAGAGATTCTTCATTAAAAGTGTATTTAGGCTGGAAGACTTTAGTTGGGAAATTTAGAGTTGAAGCCAAAACAGCTTACCTGTATGATTATTTAAAATACACAGACGGTTATACTTCCGAAATATCATCGGAAAGAGTATTAAATGACGCAAATTTGCGTTATTATTTGAATAGTAAATTTAGTTTGGATGTAAATGGCAAATATTCTTGGTTGAAAGGGGAAACCAATAATTACGAGAAAGAAGAAAATGAATCAAGGTTGACTGTTGCAGGAAAGTATTCTCCCAATTTCGGTACTTTTATATTTACGTTTGGTAGAGAATGGAGTTCCGAAGTTAATCCCCCTGAAATGTACTCCTTTAGTTCATTATTACATATAATATCCAATGTTATTGATTTGCGTGTTAAAGCAGGTACCCATTATCGACGACCTACCTTTAATGAAAGGTACTGGCAACCTGGGGGTAATGAAAATATAAAATCGGAAGAAGGCTGGAGCGCAGACTTAGGTCTGGCCTTTTTATCTTACTCTACTAATTATGGAGAATTTAATGCAGATTTAAGTTTGTATCACTCTAAAAATAAGAATGCTATATCGTGGCGACCTACTGGATCATTCTGGAGTCCTCAAAATACTGGACAGATGATAAGTAGAGGAGTTGAATTGGAATTGAATCATATCTTAAACGTTGGGAGCGATAGAATTCATACATCATTAAAATATGCTTACAATGATGCTTACAACAACGATAAATTCAGTGATGATTATAAGCAAACAATGGCTTATCGTCCTCATCATATAACTAAAATTCTGAGTGATCTTATTCATGAAAAATGGGATGCTGGAATAATAGCAACGTTTAGATCACATTCACAAAACTGGGAAGAGCAAGAAGTTGAAGGGAATTTTTTACTTGATGTGAATGCAGGTTATCTATTTGAAACTGGTTTAGCTAAAATCAAGTTGACAGGGAGAATTGAGAATTTACTAGATAAATCTTATGAGTTGGTTAAGTATTACCCCATGCCTGGCCGAGCTTATTATTTGGGGCTTAATGTAATTTTCTAATATCGTAACTATGAAAAGGTTTTTAAAATTGGGTTTGGGCTTGTTAATTGCAAGTTCTTTATTCGTATCGTGTTCTGATGACGACGATAATGCAATGCCGAATCTGTCGGTGAATAATGGTATTGTTCTTGAAAATAGTGCTACAGCAGCTATTACAGGATCAGAATTAAATGTTGTAGATACTGATACAGATGATATTGATATTATATATACGGTAACAATTGCTCCTGAGAATGGTTTTCTTGCTAATACTGCTGATATTACAACTTCTGTAGCAAACTTTACTCAAGCCGATTTGACTGCTTCTAAAATTGTATATGTACATGATGGAAGCCAAACTTTAACTGATGAGTTTTCTTTTACAGTTACCGATGGAGACAATGTATTAACAGGTATTTTTAATATCAGTATTGGCGAAAAACAGATTGGCTATTTTTATGTATTAAATGAAGGTAACTCTAATGGTTCTGTTACAATGATCAACAGAAATGATGAGGTGACCAACAATTATTTTTCATCAGCAAATAGTAGTGTTGCTTTAGGTCAATATCCTCAATCTATGGCAATTAATGATGAATATGCATTTATTGTTGTAACAACGGCAAGTGGTGCCGGTTATGTTGAAGTTGTTACTGCTTCCGATTTTGTACATTACGCAACTATTGATGGTTTATCTTATCCTAGAGAAATTGCTTTTGCAAATGGAAAGGCTTATGTTTCAAATGGTAACGGAGCTGATGCTAATTATTCAAAACAGAATAATGAGGTTTACGTTATTGATTTAAAAACAATGAATAAAACCGGACAAATTGCGGTTGGCGCAGGACCAGAAAAAATGATTGTTTCAGGCGATAAACTTTATGTTGCAAACAGTGGGGGATGGTCGAACGACGACAATACTGTTTCGGTAATTGATGTTGATACAGATAAAGTCGTTGAAACAGTAACAGTAAAATCTTGTCCTAAAGATCTGGTTGTTGATGCGAATGGAAACGTCTGGGTTTATTGCGGAGGTGCTCCTGATTATTCAAACTATCCCAATGTGACTTATGTGAATGCTGGAATTTCTAAGATCAACACATCGTCAAGTGCGGTAACATCTTATGATTTATCCAATTTAACCACAACAGGAATCAAGAATATTGCGATTAGTAAAGATGAAAAAACAGTATATTTTATGTCTGATGCAGTATATGAAATGAATATTACCGACACTGCATTACCAACAGCTAAGTTTATCGATGCAACATTCTACGGTATGGATGTGAATCCTGTTAATGGAAACCTTTGGTTGTGTGAATCAACGGGTGCTACTACTCCAGGGAAAGTTCACGTTTATTCTCCTCAAGCTGATAAAATAAAGGATTTTACTGTAGGGGGTGCTCCTAATTCGACTGTTTTTCGTTACTAAGCAATTGATTGTTATGTGAAATTTTTAGTGGCATTTCCGAATAAGAAATGCCACTTTTTTTATGCTTATTAATGAATAATAGGAGGACAATCGATTATTTGCTTATTTTTAAAGCTCCAAAAGCCTAACATAAACCAATAATCAATTAATTCTATGAGAACTTCTATTTTGTTCTTGTTGCTGGTAAGCGCACAAGTTATGAATTCCTTTACTTCCACTGCACAAACAAGTAATTCTGTGAATATAATTCCAAAGCCATCAAGAATTATTAATGCAAAGGGTAGTTTATTGTTAAAAGAAGATGTGAAAATATTCTTTTCGGACGAAGTGGAAAACAAAGAGATATTACTTTCCTATTTGTGCGATCAGATAAATCAATTAACAGGTGTTGAAATTCCTAAAAAGATAACGGGAAAGTTACCGGCATCTAATAAAATCATTTTTAAAAAAGTTAATGATAACAATTGGGGAGAAGAAGAATACTCTTTGATTGTTGATGTTACAGGAGTTTTGATTGAGGCTAAATCGGGTAAAGGTTTTTTTTACGGAATACAATCCCTTTTGCAATTGGTGCCTTTAAATACCGAGTTGAAAATTCCTTACGTAAAGATATTGGATGAGCCAAGGTATCCGTATCGGGGAATGCATTTGGATGTTTGCCGTCATTTCTTTTCTGTTGATTTTATCAAGAAGTATATCGACTTAATGGCAATGTATAAGATGAATACTTTTCATTGGCATTTAACCGAGGATCAGGGCTGGAGAATAGAAATTAAAAAATATCCAAAACTTACAGAGATTGGTGCGTGGCGAATTGAGAAGGATGGGAGTAAGTACGGGGGTTTTTATACACAGGATCAAATTAAAGAGATTGTAAAATATGCGTCGGAACGATTCATAACAGTTATTCCGGAAATTGAATTGCCGGGTCATTCTGTGGCTGCACTTGCAGCTTATCCCGAACTGGCTTGTAACCAAGGACCTTTTGAGGTGGAGAACGAATGGGGCGTTTTTGATGATGTCTATTGTGCAGGGAAAGAGACTACTTTTGAATTTTTGCAAAATGTTTTGCTGGAGGTTATTGAATTGTTTCCCTCTAAATACATCCACATTGGTGGCGATGAATGTCCAAAGGCAAGTTGGGAGAAATGTCCTTTGTGTCAAAAGAGAATGAAAGAAGAGGGACTGAAAGACGAACATGAACTACAGTCTTATTTTATCCAGCGAATGGAGAAATTTCTTTTGACAAAAGATCGCAAAATAATTGGTTGGGATGAAATTTTAGAAGGAGGATTAGCTCCTGAGGCAACCGTTATGTCATGGAGAGGAACTGCAGGAGGTATTCAGGCTGCAAAACAAAAGCACGATGTGATAATGACACCTGGATCTCATTGTTATTTCGATCATTATCAGGATGATAATTACATTGAGCCTACTGCTATTGGTGGTTTTACTTCCTTACAAAAAGTATATGAGTTTGAGCCAACACCTTCAGAATTAAATGAAGATGAGGCAAAATATATTTTAGGAGCACAAGCAAATGTTTGGACTGAATATATGAATACCTCAGATCGGGTAGAGTATATGCTTGCTCCTCGAATCTGCGCTTTGGCGGAAGTTGTTTGGTCACCTAAAGGTCAGCGAAATTGGAATGATTTTCAGGACAGAATGAATCATCATTACGAATTACTGCATAAACATGAGATAAATTCATTCATTCAGGCACCACATGGAGGAGTTAATAAGAATTTCTTTTTTGATCAGATGGAAATGCCTTTAGAGGTAAAATTGCAGGATGCTGAAATAAGATATACACTGGATGGTTCAAATCCAGATGTGAACTCTAAAATTTATACTAAACCGTTGGTGATAGAAAATACGACAACCATTAAAACTCAAACCTTTCACGAATCAGGCTTAAAGAGTAAAATAAGAACTATTGAATGTGTTAAAATTTCACCATTGGTGTCCGATACAATTTCTGAATTAAGTGAGGGATTAAAGTACAAAATTATAAAAGGGAAATTTAGTAATCTTGATGAGGTAACGTACGATGAGGTGATGCAGTGCGGAGTTCTGGATAAAATTAAGTTTCCTAAGGATATCGAGGAAGAGTACTATGCAATGGAAATAACAGGTTATTTAAAGATTGATAAAAAAGCAACTTATACCTTTTTTAATTATGCTGTAGATCCTGTTCAAATATCCATTGGAGATCATGTTATAATAAGTAACAAAGGACTGAATGCAAGACAGGAACGCAGAGGCCGGATTCATCTGGACGAAGGTATGTACCCAATAAGAATTGTGATGGTGAAAAATACTCCTTACGCTAATCAGCAAGTATCTTGGTGTTCCAATTATTTTGATCAAATACCAATTAATTCCGAAAATCTATTTCATTAAAACAGGAGATCTAAATTTTATATTAAAAATCATTATTGTCTCATGCTTGTAATTTTCTGATTTTATGTATCTTGTATATAAAAACAGGAAAAATGCAATCTAAAGAAGAAAATATCGGTTTAAGTTCATTTTATAGAGAGAGGTTCGATTCTTTTTTGAATAATTTGTCATTGGCTAAGCAAATTAAAGAAGAGGACATTCACAAGCTGCGCGTAGATATTAAATACATACGAAGCTTACTGCTATTGATTGAAGAATTTGATTTGGATACCGATGCCGGCTCGAAACTATTGAAGCAGTTGAATGGCATTTTTAATAGTGCCGGTAAACTTCGGGCTCTTCAAGTTTCTAAATCATTGTTGTTAAACAGTAATGTTGATATCCCCTCTGAGATAATGCTTGTTTTAGATGGCAGGATGAATGTGAGTGTTGAAAAATTTGGAGCTAAATGGTCTGAATTCGAGATCCTAAAGTTTAAAAAAGGAGCAGCAAGTTTATGTTCCTCATTAAATCAGGTGAATATTTCGGAACTTAAAATAAAAACAGACAGCATTATTCACGATGAATTGGAAATAGTAAACAAGTTATTTAATTCGTCACAAGGAGAGGAATACCATCATGAAATCAGAAAGCTGCTCAAGGTTGTTAAGGCGCTTCAGCAATTACTGCTAGCCCTGCAGGATGATGAGAAAAGAAGACAAGCTTTGGATATTGTAAATTCAACCGAAACATTACTAGGTAATTGGCACAATTACCTAGTAATGGATAAGTTCTTGATTAAACTGGACAAGGAATTACCTCAACCTTCAGTCAAGAGAATTCTTAAAAATTTAAAAAATCAGAACAATAAATTAAAGCTGGAATTAAAAAATGAAGCCGATAAATATTTGCGGAAGCATTTCTAGTTTTTGCGTCTAAATATGTTTTTAATTTTTTGATAAATTGATTTTTTCTCATTCTTACGCTTTTCCCGTCTCGCTTTTCGTTTCATTAATTTATCTTGATCTGTTGCTGTAACACCAAATAAATTATCAAAAAAGTTTGATTCCGGCGGTAAATAGTGTGGCATATCCAAGTCTGCCAAAATATCGCTGTCAGGTTTTGCAATAGGTGAGTTTGTATAGCGTTTAAAGTTTTTATTTGTACTTAATTTATTCATGAATTTACCGTAAATGGGTAAAGCCATGCTTGCTCCTTGTCCAAGACTCAAAGAGTTAAAATGAATACGCATATCTTCGGCACCAACCCATGCTCCGGCCACTAAATTGGAATTGTAACCAATATACCAGCCGTCCGCCTGATCTTGTGTGGTACCTGTTTTTCCGGCTAATTCTCCTTGCAATCCATAAACTGAACGAAGCGATTTTGCTGTGCCTTCATTAACTACAGCCTGTAGCATATGATTAATTATATCGGCATTTTGAGGAGATATCACAAACCTGTTTTCTTCCCTTTCAGCCGAAAGATCTACGATTAAATTGCCATTGTGATCTTCAATTTTGGAAATGTAGTAAGGAGCCGTATGAACACCTCTGTTAGCCAGAGTAGCATAAACCTGAATCATCTCAAGCAGTGAAATATTAGCTGTTCCCAAGGCAAGAGATGGTACTTTTGGTAAACTACTGTCAATTCCCATTTCTTCAGCCAACACTATAGTATTACGTATTCCGGTTTCCAAAAGAACATCCACAGCAATAGTATTTACCGATTCAGCAAGAGCTCCTTCCATGCTGTAACTTCCTTCGTAAAGGTTATCCGCATTTCGTGGCGACCAATTATCGTATTCTTCATAAATTTTGCGTTCGTTGGGAAGGTACTCGAAAGGGGAAGTTCCTTCTTCCAAAGCAGCAGTATAAACAATTGGTTTAAAAATTGAACCAACTTGCCGCTTTGCTTTTACATGATCATATTTAAAATGATCGAAATTGATTCCGCCAACCCAAGCTTTAATTTTCCCACTCTGAGGTTCCATGGCTAAAAATCCGGTGTTTAATACTTGGATGTAATGTTTTATAGAGTCAAGAGGAGACATTTTTACTGTTTTATCTCCATTCCAGGTGAAAATTTTCATGTTCACCTTTTCGTTAAATATTTTATTAATTTCCGCAGCAGATTTTCCTTTTTGTTTAAGGGATTTGTAACGGTCAGATCTTAGTTTAGCGTCTTCTATTATATCTGTATTTTCCCCCCAGGGAGACCTTTTGCCCCAATGCTGAACGAATTGAGTTTGCAGATTTTTCATATGCTCTGCAACTGCCTGTTCAGCATTCATTTGCATTCTCGCATCTAATGTGGTTATAATGTTTAGTCCATCACGATAAACATCATAGTAAGTACCATCTTCTTTTGGGTGTTTTTTTAATATTGTATTTGTTTCAATTCTTATTCTTTCCCGAAGATAAGATGCCAAACCTTTTTGGGTTGATTGTTTCTGATAATTGATAATTAGTGGCCGGGCCTGAATTTCATTCAATTTACGATCCGTAATGAAGTTATATTTAGCCATTTGACTCAGGACAATATTTCTTCTTTGTTTTGATCTTTCAGGATGGAGTCTTGGATTATACGATGTTGGCGCCTTAAGCATTCCAATAAGTACGGCACATTCATGAATTTCAAGTTTTGATGCCGGTTTACTAAAGAACTGTCGGGATGCACTTTCAATACCAAAAACATTTTCGCCAAATGAAACTGTATTTAAATACAACTGAAGAATTTCTTTTTTCGAATAAATTTTTTCCAGACGGGATGCAGTTATAGTTTCCTTAATTTTGTTTACCGGCATGCTTAATGGACCAAAATTTCCCCGGGGATAAAGATTTTTTGACAGTTGCTGACTCAAAGTACTTCCTCCTCCTGAACTTTTATCGCCCATAACTAAGGATTTTACCAAAACGCGCATCAAACTTCTTTGATCAATGCCTTGATGTTCGTAAAAACGAGCATCTTCAGTAGCGATTAGCGCATTGATTGCATCTGGAGAAATGTCTTTAAAATTTACATTGGTTCGGTTTTCAGCATAAACTCTTCCCAACACAACACCATCTTCAGAATATATTTCAGATGCATTTGCATTTTTAATGCTTTTAAGAGTATAGTAATCCGGCAATTTGCCCCAAAGGCCGATGTACACAGAACCTATTAAGATACCAATAGTTATCAGGAATATTAGTAGCCCGAATCCAAAAAAACGGATTAAGTAACTAGAAAGTGAACGTTTTCCGGTATTCTTTTTTTTACTGCTTTTTTTCTTTTGAGAAGGAGTTTTTCCTTTGGAAGTTTTTTTTGCTGTTGCCATTCTAAATCTAATAACATCTTTATTTGTTACAATAACGCATAAATTTCAAAAAGATTATAACCTGAATAAATCCATTCTGAAAATTTCGCGTTCAAATGTAAACAATAATACTTATTTTTTTAGTATCTTAATGTAACAGTCTGAATTGTTCATCGTATCACACAGTTGACGAGAAGACTTTTGGATGGTGTTAATTGCTTTAATTGTATGATTTATATGATGTGATTAGTAAGTCTCATTTTTAAATTTACAGATGTGGAGATAGAAAAATTAATCATAAGTTCAAGAAGTGAGTTTTCTAAAATAAAAGAGATTCGGTTTAAGCCGGATTTGCTAATTATTTTTGGTGATGGAGAATTGATGTGCGAAAAGGAATTTAAGTCAACAATTAGAAATTCTTTTCCGGATACAAGGATTTTTGGATGTTCGAGCTCTGGTGAAATTTCAGGCTTGGAGGTATTCGAAAAGAGTATTTCCATTGCAGCAGTTAAATTTTCTTCTACAAAGCTTAGAATAGAATCTGTTGATCTTACCAAGTATAAGAACAATATTGAATGCGGTGAGAAATTGTGTGAGAAATTTCCTCAGAAGGATTTGAAGCATTTAATGGTTTTATCCGATGGGATTACTATAAATGGATGTAATCTTATTGAAGGGATTCAAAATAAATTGTCGAAGAAAGTTGCAGTTACAGGAGGATTGGCCGGAGACGGAACAAGATTTTCTAAAACCCTTGTGTTCGATAAAGAAGGAGTGGCAAAATCAAATTGTGTTTGCGCTTTAGGATTCTATGGAGATTCTATCTCTATTGGATACGGAACAAATGGTGGATGGAAGAATTTTGGCATTGAACGCCTTGTTACAAAATCAAAGGGTAATATTTTATACGAATTGGATCACCAACCAGCTCTTTTACTATACAAACAATTTTTGGGGGAACGAGCGAAAGACTTACCTGTATCAGGTATGTCATTTCCATTAAGCTGTCGGGTGGGAGATTCTCAAAATGCTGTGATTCGCACCGTTCATGGAATAAATGAGAAGGATCAAAGCCTCATATTTGGTGGCAATATTCCTGATGGAGGATATGTGAAATTGATGAAAGCAAACGTAGATCGATTAATTTCAGGAGCTGAATTGTCGGCTAAAGCAAGTACTGATATGATTCCGAAAGGAGAGTCAGAATTCGCTGTTTTGATTAGTTGCGTTGGACGCAAATTAGTGCTTAAGCAATTGGTTGAAGAAGAAGTTGAAGTTGTTGCCGATGTGATAGGTAAACAGGCTGTCCTTACGGGATTTTATTCTTACGGTGAAATATCTCCGTTTAAAGAAGATGGTCCTAGTTTTCTACACAATCAAACCATGACTATAACCACCTTTTCTGAAAAATAAAGCATATGCATCGATTATTGAAAAGGCAAGTCCGTAAGTATTTATCTGCAGAAGATGAAAGTAAATTTAATGACTTTCTGAATGCTGTGGAAGAAGCGTATGAGGATTACGATAAAGATATAAAACAAACGGAGAATATTTTAGATACTTGTTCCCTGGAACTTTTTACGCTTAATAAGGAATTGCGAAAAGCAGTTGATAATAAGACGCAGGAGGTTGAGGTTGCATCTTCCAGAATGGAATCAATTGTAAATAATATTTCAGAGGTAATTTTTCAAACTAATTTTACGGGAGAATGGTTGTACTTAAATTCAGCATGGACAAAAATCACCGGGTTTAATATCAAAAAAAGTATTGGTTCCAATGCATTTGAATTCGTTCATCCTGATGATATTGAGAAATGTATGTCGAAATTAAGAACTTTAATTGAGCATAAAATCAGTTTCTGCTTTATTGAAGTCCGAATGGTAACAATTAGTGGTAGTTACAAGTGGTTCGAAGCTACAGTTAGAGTTACAAGAGGTGCAGATGGAAAGAGAAATGGTTTTACTGGAACTTTAAAAGATATTACTGAGAAAAAAAGACTTGAGGAAGAAAAAAACAAAACGGAAGAAAAATTCAAATTGATATTTGAAAAATCATCTGTTGCCTATCTTCTAATTAAAGAATCCCGGTTTATTGATTGCAATAAGGCTTGTCTTGATTTATTTGGTGTAAGCCGGAAGGAGAATTTTATTGGGAAATATGTAAAAGATTTTTCTCCTGAATATCAACCTGATGGCTTGTTATCTTTTGATAAAGCTAAAATGTATATTGAAGAAGGTAAGATTAGAGGCAATGCTAAGTTTGATTGGATTCACCGCAAAGAGAATGGAATAGAATTTCCTGTTGAGGTTGCATTAAACAAAGTGCCGTTAATGGATGGAAATGTTTTATTTGTTGTGCTAAATGATTTATCGGAAAGAAAACGAGTGGAACAAGAATTGATTATTGCAAAGGAGAAGGCAGAGGAGGCAACTTATGCGAAAGCACAGTTTTTGTCTACTATGTCGCATGAGATACGTACCCCAATGAATGCAGTTATTGGAGTTACTCATTTATTGTCAGAGGATAATCCAAGAGAAGATCAAATTCAGAATATCAATATCTTGAAATTATCAGCAGATAATTTAATGACTTTGATTAATGATATTTTAGACTTTAGTAAGATTGAGGCTGGTCGTGTTGATATTGAATCTTTGGATTTCAATTTCAGAAATCTGATTCAGAACATAGCTTCAGGTTTTGATATGAAATCGAAAGAGAAAGGTTTGGATTTTATTGTTGATGTGGATCCTAAAATTCCTGCCTATTTAATTGGTGATCCAACCCGTATCTCGCAAGTCCTTAATAATTTGTGTGGTAATGCAGTTAAATTTACCGATAAAGGAAATGTTCAGGTGATGGTGTCTTATCAGGAAAAATATGATGATAAGGTGAAATTGAAATTTGAAATTAAAGATACAGGTATCGGAATTCCCGAAGATAAACAAGATCAAATATTTCAATCTTTTTCTCAGGCAGACTCAAATACGACAAGATTGTATGGAGGAACCGGTCTTGGTTTAACAATTTCAAAAAAGTTAATTGAGATTATGGGTGGTTGCATTAATGTTAAGAGTGATCTTGAATTTGGAACTACTTTTTCTTTTGATTTGTGTTTGACAATCAGCCATAAGTCAAAACCCAAATTGGATTTTGTTACCGAAGGTTATCAAAACAATGATAAAATGAAAGGTTTGCATATTTTGCTGGCTGAAGATAATCAGATGAATATATTGATTCTGAAACAGTTTTTGAAAAAATGGGAGATTACATACGACATTGCAATGAATGGGCAAGCAGCTTTTGAAAAGGTGCAGGCGGGCAATTTTGACATGGTACTAATGGATTTACAGATGCCAATAATGGATGGTTATAAAGCCACACAAAGTATTCGGAGTCTGCCCGATGAAAAATACAAAACAATGCCAATTTTAGCAATTACCGCTTCTGCATTTAACGAAATTCGTAAAAAAGTATTGGATGCAGGAATGAACGATTTTGTAACCAAGCCAATAAATCCGGAAGATTTGTATCTAAAAATTGAAAAATACATTCTCTAATTACCGATTGCAGTTACACATTATTTATTATTAGCCACTTATTCATTTTTAAAAGGGGACAAAAATCGTCAACAGGATTTGTATTTAAAAATGGATATTTTATTTCTGAAAGATACAAGCCTTGAGGATAAGCTAAATTTAAAAATTGAAGAGGTGTTTTGCTTTTAATCATTTCTTCAAACTCGTCTACGCTTTTTTGGCCTGTTCCCACTTCGATTAATTCGTGAACAAGAATTCGAATCATCCCTCTTAAAAATCTATTGGCCGTTATTTGTAAACGGAAGTTTGTTTCCGAAGCATCAGTAAACAGTTGCACTGAGAATATATTACAGAGCGTATTGTTGTGGCTGTCCGGGGATTTGCACAAAGCTCTAAAATCGTTGTATTTTGTAATTACAGAGGCCGCTTTAGCCATTTTCCCCACATCAGGAGTTATATTGTAAAGTGTACTTATTTCATTTAAAAATGGATTTTTTTTGGTGTGGATAAAGTAGTTGTATGTTCTTTTGCTTGCACTTGTTTGTGCATGATAATGGCTATCCACTTCAAAAACATCGTAAACCGAAATATCCGAAGGAAGGATTTTATTCAATACAAAAAGATGGTGATCGTTCCATTTCCTGTCAGTATTGATATGGAAAAAATACTGTGAGGAATGTACTCCCGCATCTGTTCTGCCACATCCAATACAAACGATCTTCTCCTTAAGTAATTTGGATAATTTATCTTCAAGTACCTCCTGAACACTCACAATATTTTTCTGTCGCTGCCAACCTCTATATGCGGTTCCTTTGTATCCGATGTGAAAAAAATACCTCACTCTTACTTGTTTTAGCTTTTGAAATTTTCTATTCGGCAAAGGTATCAATTCATAGGATCTATTTTAAAAATGATCAGGAATTCTCTAAACTGCTTTTAAATTAGCGGCGAATTGCCAATAAATATTATCAATAAGTTATCTTAGAGCTCATTTTTGGGAAAATATGAACATGATTTAATGTTTTTCGAAGATAAACTAAAACAACAAGCAATGAAGAAATTATTGATTGCCATTTTGGTGATTTTTGCAATTAGTACTCACCAATCAAATGCTCAGCCGGTATTCGATCAGGTGAACGATCCTTATTTCGGAGAAAGCTGCACGAGTATAATGGTTGGAAAAAAGGCTACTACGGATGGATCTGTAATTACCAGTCATACCTGCGATGGCAGATACCGAACTTGGTTACAGGTTGAAAAAGGACAAAAATTTGAGAAGGATACTACCCTTGAAATTTACAAAGGCAGTTTGAAGACAGAAACGGCCTGGGACAAACGAAAAATGAAAGTGGTTGGAACAATACCTCAGGCAAAGGAAACTTATGCCTATTTAAATACAGCCTATCCTTGTTTGAATGAGAAACAATTAGCTATTGGCGAAACAACCATTGTTGGTCCGAAAGAGTTGGTGAATGATAAAGGAATGTTTCTGATTGAAGAGTTGGAACGTATTGCACTTCAGCGATGCACAACGGCTCGCGATGCTATTGCATTGATCGGGAAATTAATTAAGGAATATGGTTACGGCGATTGGGGCGAATGCATTACAATTGCTGATAAAAAAGAAGTTTGGCAATTGGAAATTTTTGGTGAAGGTCCCGATAAAACAGGAGGTGTTTGGGCTGCGCAGCGCATTCCGGATGATCATATTGGTGTATCGGCAAATATTTCAAGAATTGGAGTAATTGATGAAAAGAACAAAGACTACTTTATGTATTCGGAGAATGTTTTCTCTGTGGCGAAAGAGCTTAAGCGTTGGGATGGTAAAGAGGAATTTAAATTCTGGAAAGCTTATGGTAAGGTTGAAAAGCCTTTTAAAATTCGGGAGTTTTTTATCATGAATGCTTTGGCTCCATCTTTAAAATTAGATTTTGAGGCGGAAGAATTACCTTTTTCGGTCAAACCGGATCAGAAAGTTTCAGTACGCGATATTATTGCGTTGTATCGAGAAACCTACGAAGGAACTAAGTATGATATGACTCAGAATTTGAATGTGATAAGGAAAAAATACAATAAAGAGAATGAGGAGATAGGTGCCGATACCATTAAGGCTTTAAATGCGCATCCATGGCCGAATGGTGATAATCGTAAATTGTATAATTACTTAAAGGATGGAACAGTTGAATATCAGAGAACTGTTGCTGTATCGTGGTGTTCGTATTCTCATATTATTCAGTTAAGAGATTGGTTACCAGATGAAATTGGTGGAAGAGCGTGGTTTTCTTTTGACAATCCAGCTCAAAGCCCTCGTATTCCTATTTACTCCGGAACAACCGAATTACCGGAAAGTTTTCAATATTGCGGTCAGCATCGCTACCGCGACGATGCTGCTATTTGGCAATATCGCAAAGCCAACAAATTGGCAACTTTGCAATGGCAAACCACACGAAAGGGAATGATGGAAGAAGTTGCCTACTTTGAGGAAAAAGGATTTAAAGAGTCCGCTGAATTTGAGAGCCAAATACAGAAGCTATTGAAGGATGGTAAAACAAAAGAGGCAAAAGTATTGTTGAACAAATATACCCGCGATTTTACTGGTGCGACCATGTTACGTTGGAAAGAGCTGGAAAATGAATATTGGGGGAGATTTGGATTGGGATTTTAATTAAATCAGATTTTTATCCAAACGTATAAAAAACCGGTTGAACATCTGCTTCAACCGGTTTTTTCAGTAGCGAAAAAATTTAAAATTGGAATCCAAAGCTATAATCCCAATACCATTTGCCAATTTCTACACTGAAAATATAGAGATAGCAGTACTTGCGAGCAGAGGGGAGAGGAATTATGGATAGATGGATTTTCATTTGTAGCTATTTTATTCTGTCTTCATATTCAACTTGTACCAATTGATGTTACGGGTAAAATACATGGTTATTCCCAGAATTAAAGCTAAGCCAATACTTCCCATTAATAAAGCATAGTCGGCTAATTGAAGAGTTACGAACAGAAAACCATAAATACCCAATATGGTAGCTGTTAAAACTCCTGTGAACTTTCGCGATTTAAATACACTTTTGGCATAAATTAATATCATCAGTGATGTTATGCCTGCTGAAATTAAATAGGCAATGTTAAAATTGGAATGCTCCGATATGGATATCAGTAATATGTAGAAAAGACAAAGAGCCAGACCAACCAAAGTGTACTGAAACGGATGTATTTTCCGTCCATTCAAAATCTCGACTAAGAAGAATACCAAGAATATTAAGGCAATGGTCATCACTGCATATTTGGAGGAGCGCATGGATTTTTGATAATCGTCCAGAGGCATAATCAGATCAACACCTAAGGCTGAATACTGCATTTCGTTTCGCATGTTTTTATCTACCCATGTTTGTGGATAGTTACGGTTTAGTTGCAGGATTTTCCAATCGGCCGAAAAACCTTCATCGCTTACTTCTCTGTTGTCGGGCAGAAAATTGCCATTAAAACTTGGTGAATTCCAGGTGGAAGATAGGTTTACTTTTGTGGTACTTCCCAGCGGTATAAAGGAAAGGTTCTGGCTCCCCTGCAAATTTAATTTGAATGAGAAATCAATATTTGTGTTGATTTGGTTGCTTACATCAGGCAAATCGATGCTAATGCCCGAACTAATCATATCGTTTAGTTTAGACCCGGGTTGTACATCCAGTTTTTGATTTCCCCAGTTCAGTGTAATCTGATCTTTTATGCCTCTAAGATCTGATATTCCAACGGTTAGGAAGGCTTCATCGTATTTGATTTCTTTCAATCCGTTTTGATCAATTTTGGTGTTTAGTTTAAATTGACCGTTGAAATCTAAAATACTTTTGTATACAACCACTTCATAAATTCCTCTTTTCAACTTCTCAGGTTCTATTTTACCAGTTATTGCCAGTTGCTCGGGTAGTAGATACAGGTATTTTGTTTTCGTGATGATCTTGCCATCTTCAACCTCATATTCATAGATTAATGGGATGGTAAGCACCGGGCCATTAATTTGCTGTTTACCAGCCCATTTTTGACTTACTTCATTTAATACCGACTGATTAAGCATTTCTCTCTCGCTGATGATTGATTTAATCATGCTGGCAGGAATCAGCAGTAAGAGCATTAAAATGGTGATGGTTCCTAGTTTAAGTCCAACCGAATTCTTAATCCAGCTGTTAACTTTGTCGAATGGTGATTGTGAATCGTTCATTTTTTTTGTATTATTTAAAAGTACTTTGGAATTCAAAGTGAAATGATAAAAAAAATTATTTAAGCAATTGTTCTATAGCCTTTATGTGTTTGATAAAGGCCAGTTTGCCTTCATCAGAAGCAGAATATTTAGTGTTGGGTTTTCGATCCAGAAATTCTTTTTGCACACGAATGTAATCACTTTTTTCAAGCGACTTTAAATGACTTGCCAAATTACCATCGGTAACGCCCAAAAGGTTTTTTAGGGCATTAAAATCGAGGTAATCGTTTACCACTAAAGCCGACATTATTCCCAGCCGGATTCGGTTTTCAAAAGCTTTATTTAAATCTTTAAGCAGTTCTTTCACGACTTGTATTTTATCTCCATTATGACTCCATAAATGATATGCAGCAGACCGAATCCGATACACCAGAAAATCAAACCATATCCTATGAAATAAGTTGCAGTCAAACCTAGTAAAATTTCAAGCATTCCCAAACTGCGGATTTCGCTTATTGTGTATTTACTGGCATTTACCAATGCCAAACCGTAAAATAGTAAAGTTAGCGGCGCAATTAATCCGATGTATCCTTTTATTAAAAGGAGCAGGCAAAATATACCACCGCTAAGCAATGGAATTAACAAATTAATCAGAAGTGTTTTGGTTTGAGAATCCCACACTTTTTGTTTTAATTTTTTTGTTTTTAATCTGGTGAAAAAGAGTCCAAAACTTAAAGCGAGTAGGAGTGTTACGGTACCAATTGTCAGTAATTCTATTAACTGATTATTATTTAAAAGTGTTCGGTTAAAATCCTGATATCCAGTTTTGGAATAAATTGTTATCCAGGCAAAATAGGCACCAATAAGTGCAATTATTCCTGCCGATATTCCCGATAAGCCACTCAAAGAGATGAATTTAGATGATTTGCTCATCATCTCTTTAATGTTCTTTAAGTCTTCGATGTATTTTTGCTGGTTCATGAAAAGTACTTTGTAATTCAAAGCAAAAGTAATGGAAAATTTTAAATATTCATTATTTGATGATAAATAAATGTTTTTTTTGATTTGAGATTGATCGTATTTGAAGCGACAAAATGTGAAAGAGCTTATGAAGAAGGGTGTACGTACAAATGCTTATTCTCATAATACGTTCATAAGCTGTTTCTTCTGGTCAGAATAAGTTTGAACTTTGTTCCATATCAATTTGAACAGAGAAGTTTATGGAAATACATCAGATTACAATACAGGCAGGTATTGACAAGTTAGGCAATACGGAACGTTTGCCCGATTTACTGATAAACAAAGGTGAAATATATGGAATTGTTGGTCCTACCGGTAGTGGGAAAAGTCAGCTGATTGCAGATATTGAGCAGTTGGCACAAGGAGATACGGCGAGCAAGCGCAGAATTTTAATTAATGGGGCAATTCCGTCCCGAGAACTTCGAAGCGATCCCAGAAAGAAAATGGTGGCGCAATTATCACAGAATATGAATTTTTTCGCCGATATGCCCGTTGCCGATTTTTTGAAACTTCATGCCAAGTGCAGAGGAAAAAAAAATATTGATGTAAAACACGTAATTTCTATTGCCAACACACTTACGGGCGAGCCAATCAATGCAAACGATAATCTAACGATTTTGAGCGGAGGACAAACCAGAGCTCTCATGGTGGCAGATGTTGCCATTATCAGCGAATCGCCGATTGTCTTAATCGATGAAATTGAGAATGCCGGAATTAAAAAACATGAGGCTTTGCAGTTGTTGTCGGGAGAGGGGAAAATAATTCTTGTGGTTACCCACGATCCGGTTTTGGCATTAAGCGCCCAAAAAAGAATTATTATGAAGAATGGGGGCATGCGCAATATTATAGAAAGTACGTACCGTGAGAAACAAATATCATTGCAGTTGAATGATATCGATCAGTATATCTTGACTTTGAGAGAGGATGTGCGGGCGGGTAAAAAAATAGAAGAAGTAAATTTTGATGCATTGCTTCACGAATCGAGTTTTTTGAAATGCTTATAATCGATGAGTGATTGAGTTGTACATGTGGAAATAACAGATTAGTAAAATGAGCCATGCAAAATCATTTACTGCAACGAATAATGATTGCCAAGCTATTTTCAAAGGTCTTAATTAAAAAAATATGAAATTTATTATTGTTGCCGGAACTCCGGGTGCCGGAAAAACGGCTGTTCTGATTCACACCCTAAAAATATTATTGCAGCAGAATGTAAAGCCATCGGTTGTAAAGATCGACTGTTTGTATTCCGATGACCCCAAACGCTTTGCAAAATTGGGTGTTCCGGTTCAGTTGGGCTTATCGATGGACATGTGTCCCGATCATTTCTCAATTTACAATACCGATGCAATACTGGAGTTTGCCAAAGAGCAAAATTCGGAGTTTCTGATTATGGAGACGGCAGGTTTGTGTCATCGATGTGCACCTTATACCGATAATAGTTTGGGTATTTGTGTTATTGATGCGACCAGCGGACCCAATAATCCTATGAAAGTCGGTCCTTTTTTGAGTTGTGCTGATATTGTGGTGATCACAAAAGGAGATATGATATCACAGGCGGAGCGGGAGATATTTCGGGAGTGTATTTTGGAAACCAATCCGAACTGCTCAATCATAGAGGCAAATGGATTAAGCGGACAAGGAGCTTCAGAACTGGCTTTGCAAATTAAAAGTACTGAAAAAGTAGTGTCTGAAAATGAAAGTTTGCGGCACAATGCACCTTTTGCGGTTTGCACGCTTTGTGCGGGTGAAAAAAGAGTTGGAGCTGAACACCACCGTGGATTGTTACGGAAAATGAATGGCATGCAGGAATATGTTGGCGAATAAGTTGTTGCCACTTTAAGGAGTAGAAATATGGAAAAAAAGATGATAGAGTTTCTTCCCGGGTTCAATTGCGGGCGTTGCGGCTTTGGTTCATGTATTGATTTTGCTGAAGCGATTAAAGTTAAACCGTCAAGCCTGGATTTATGTCCTTTTTTGACACAGGAACGATTTATTGCTAATAAAATAGAAATTGGGAGATTAGTTGCGGGTGAGCCGAATGGGTGTCAGAAAAAAACAGTAGGAGTAATTGATGCTTACGAAGCTGATATTGTTTTGGATCCTCTGAAAGGAGAAATTTCATGCAGGGAAGTGCTGATGCCTATGGTTTTAGTTAATTTACAGATAGGAGAAGTGATTGAGTACAGACCCTTGGGATGTCCGATAGTACATTACGGGAAAGTGATAAAGATTGATCATTTGTTGGTTACTGTACACCTAATTGGGCCGTGCAGAAGGAGAGAAAGCGAGACTAAGTTTACACCGGTGGGTTGCTGTATGGTCATTGCTTTTGAGGGGCGGTTTCATGGAAAAAATGTAAAAGTGGGTGAAACGGTGAGGTTTTTACCGAAACATTGCATGATGCAAAAGGTACACTCTGGAGTAGTGGTTAAAATTGAAGATGAGAATGTCCTGATTGAAGGAATTGACTTGAAAGTATGGCAGCCTCCTGTTGTTTGTTCTATGAAATAAGTTTAGTTAAAAATGTAAAGCGCCCTCAGAGATATTTAATCGCTAAGGGCGCTTTTTTTTGATATGCTACATCATTTTAAAATCAAAATAGTTGAGAACGTTGTTCCAATAATTGAATCCTTTTTTTAATAAATATTTTTGAAAGTTTACGGATCAAAAACAAATTATAAATCAACGAGTCCTATTATATCCAGCAAATAGATGAACAACAGCGACAAACCAAAAGAAACCATGGGAGCGATGATCCACATCACAAAAAACCGATCGACTTCAGTTTTCCGGAATATGTTTCGGAATCCCAATTTAGCAACTCCAATTCCAATAATAGCACCAACGTTAAGCTGTACCAACGAAGTTGGAATTCCTTTGATTAATGACGCGCTTAGCAATAAACTTGCTGAGATAAAAGCAATGATAACTGCTTCGATTCTTCCAAACAACACGATTTCTTTTCCTGTGTTTTGTAAAATTTTATCACCAAAAACTGAGCTGCCAATGGAAAAACTTGGTGCGACTATTAATGTGGCCAGTATCATTACCTGCAAGTAGCGGTTTTGACTCACCATTAGCTCGTTGCAGGCCATTGATGATAAGGGGCCGGCAGCATTGGCAACATTATTGGTTCCTATTGAAAAGGCCACATATAAGGACATAATTACAATTAGTCCTTTTAACAGATAGCTGTCGTTTACTTTTTTGGAGATTGTGTATCCACGTTTTCGTATGGGTTTGTAAATGTATTTGCCAATAAAAAATGCCAGTGCAAAAGCCACAATTGGCATGATGAACCAGGTTGGGAGAATTTCGAATAACAGTTTGTTGGTATTTAGTGAATTGAAATAGATTGCCGGTGCAGTTACGGCCATCACTGTCGACTGACTGGTTGATTGAGGGATACCAAAGAGATTGGCAATTAGTAAGGAAACCGCTACGGCTAATAATATGGCGGAGACAACCGAAAAGCTCATTAATTGTGGATCCAGAAGGCCTTTTCCAACGGTTTTGGCCGTTTCTTTACCACCAACAATTGCACCTGTAAAAACCATCAGTCCAAATAAGCCTGGAATCAAACTCTTTTTAATAACATTAGAACCATAGGCTGCAGAAAAGGCTGGTCCGGTACCACTTCCCCCCATATTTACAGATAAAAAAATGGCGATTACAAAAGGAATTAAAAAAGGGATCAGCATAGCAGAATGTTTTGATTTGTTATCATCAAAAGTATTTCATCTGTAAGCTATATATCAGCGTATAAAAACGTAATTACGCAATAGGTATTTGTACGTAGTGTGTCTGAAGTAAAAGGAATGTCTTTATCCTTTTCAAATTTTGGGTTCCCTCTTTTTTACACCTCAAAAATGTGATTTTTTATGGCATAAATAACTAAAGATGCTGTGTTTTTCGATTGGGTTTTTAGTAGTATGTTTTCGCGGTGTTTGTCAACCGTGCGTTTACTGATAAAGAGCATTTCGGCTATTTCCTGATTCGATAAGCCCTTGCAAATGTTGTATAGAATTTCAACTTCCCGCTGTGTTAAATCAGATTTTGAGGGCTGATTTTTTTTTCGGTTCAAATTGGCAATAATACTTTCCAATATTTCGGGTGAAAAATAGTTTCGTCCCTCCATAACGGCTTCTATGGCTTGCTGAACTTCTTCGAAACTGGAATTTTTCAGCAAAAAGGCTTTGGCTCCGGCATCTATCATCTCCGAATAATAATTCTCATTGGCATGCATCGAGAGAGCAATTATTTTGGAGGCTGGATATTTTTTCATCACCTCATTACTTGCCTCTATTCCATTCATTACCGGCATTTCAATATCCATAAGAATAATGTCAGCCTGCCATTTGGCCAGCAAATCCAATAATTCCTGACCATTACTTACTTCCTTAATTTCAGGTTTGCTGTTTTGATTGTTGAGAAGAAAGGATAGCCCTTCACGAAACAAATCGTGATCATCCACCAGTGCCAATTTTAAAGCTTCAGTCATGATATAGGTATTTCAATTTTGAGATAAACCCCTTCATTTTTCCTGCTGTTTATTTCAATGGTTCCGTCCAACGATTTTACCCTCGTGTGGATGTTCGATAAGCCCATTCCTTTTACCGGTTTTGGTTCCGTGGAAAAGCCGATCCCATTATCACTGTACATCAATTCTAATTTTTGATGATAGCTAAGGAGTGAAAGATCGATTTTAGATGCAGAAGCATGTTTTATGGTGTTGCTGAACAATTCACCGATGATCCGGTACAGGATCAACTCCACGTTGTAGTCGAAACGTTTTTCGCACAATTGAATATTCAATTGAATTTGGTATTGATCGGTCAGCTGAATTCCCCCGACAAATGTTTTAATGGCTTTTTCCAAACCGTATCGTTCCAAAATATGAGGACTCAACTTGTTGGATATCTCCTTAACGGTGATAATGGCTTCGTTGATGGCCTGATCTGTTTTTTGAATGATTTGCAGGTTATTTGAATTTTCAGCAGATTTATTTAAAGCGGAATTTGTCATTTTAATGGTGGAGAGAATCGGCCCCAATCCATCGTGCAATTCTTTGGCAAAGCGATGGCGTTCCTGCTCTTCGGTCTTGATAACTGCACTCAGCACTTTTGCTTCATTTTCTTTTCTCTCTTTATCTACCTTATCCTGAAGCTGAAAAATACGGCGAATGTAGAAAGCGCCAAAAAACATGAGCAATGAAATTACGACAGCCATCCAGTTGGTGATGAATATTTCCGGTTTACCTTGGTCTGCATTGAACACACTAAAAAGTTCTGTAAATCTGCGCAAAGCCATAAGTAAGAAACCTATGGAAACCATAATCCAGGAGCTGTTGAAGCGTGTTTTTGGAATCAGGCTAATGGTAATAAAAAAAGCTCCGAATTGTAATAAAACCGATACTATTAGTGCAATTTGTAAAAGCATGAAACAAGAGTAAGGATTCTATTGTTTAAAAGACTACGTTTAAAACCGTATTTTTGAGAACTTCACATGATAACCTAAGTATCAGTTCAAGTTATCATGTGAAGTTCATATATTTCGAGAAGAAAAGGGGTATAATTATTTTTTCTGGATATTCTCTTTTTTGATAATTCGTTTGTATCCGGTGTAAGGGTTGAGTTGCATGATCTTAAATTTGATCAGCTTTTCTTTTACCAAAGGGAGTTCATCTAAAATTTCTTTGGCATGTTCCAAACTCTTGCATTCCATTATCAATACAGCATTATTGTCTTCATTAAAATAGATTTCACGCAAGTATTCTGATATGTATAATTCGTGAACGTGACGGGCTTCCTGCTCTAAAATGCAGCTTTTGTTACTCCAGTCAACATCTTTTAATTCTTTTTCGACGGCTAATATTTTCATAATAAGTGTTTTATGTGTTTTGGGTTTGGCCATGAACAGTTACAATTAACCGCAGGTCTTAGTTCTATTTGCTTCTTTGATAATCAAGGAAACTTATTCACTAATGTATTAAAATATATTTCAATGCAAATAGAAAAATTTACACTTTTATTACATTCTGCTGATTTCTGATTTGGAACCAGTTAAACACAAAAAAAGCAGCTCCTAAAAAGAAGCTGCTTTGGATAAATGTATGTAGTAAAAAGATTATAGGGCTCCATCATCGTAAGCACGTTCACCATGTAAAGATGCATCCAATCCATCATCTTCATCTTTCATTTTAACTTTAACGGGAGTTATAAAGTTGATTATTGTCAGCATTAAATAAGTGAAAATGAAAGCATAAGTGGCACTGATTAACACGGCTACCACCTCTTTAAAGAAGAAAGCACCATCTCCTTCTAAAAGACCCGATTGACCGTTAATTGACGAAGATGCGAATACACCCAATAAGATAGTTCCAAAGACACCACCCATACCGTGAACGCCCCAAACATCCAGAGCATCATCCCAGCCCCATTTGTTTTTAAGTTGAACAGCAAGGTAACAAAGTGCACCTGCAAGAATACCAATAAGCATTGCAGCCCATAATGGTACGAAACCAGCTGCTGGCGTAATGGTTGCCAAACCGGCAACAGCTCCTGTTAATAAGCCTACAAATTTAGGTTTCCCTTCTCGTGACCACTCTATAATTAACCATGTAATAGCCGCAAAAGAAGCTGCAACGTCGGTATTTAAAAATGCAAGTGTTGTAATGTTATTCACATCTAATTCACTGCCGGCATTAAAACCATACCATCCAAACCATAATAAACCAGTACCAATTGCTACCAATGGAATGCTGTTAGGAGGGCTTTGTCTGTCACGGCGTTTTCCTACATAAAATACTGATGCAAGTGCTGCAAAACCAGCAGTTGCGTGAACAACCACACCACCGGCAAAGTCAAGAACACCCCATTCCTGAAGGATTCCTCCGCCCCAAATCATATGCACGAATGGATAATAAACAAATAATTGCCATACCACTAAAAAGAAGAGGTAAGCTTTAAATGTGACACGATTCACGAATGCCCCGGTAATCAGAGCAGGTGTAATGATGGCGAACATCATTTGATAAGCTATAAATATAAAATTTGGATACTTATTGCCGGCACCTGCGTACATGGTATCAAAACCGACTCCATTTAAAAAGGCAAAATCAAGGTTTCCAATTATACCTCCCTCGCCACCGCTAAAACATAGAGAATAACCAATGGTTACCCACATAATTGTGGTGATGCCTAATGAAACAAACGTTTGCATCATTACGCCTAAAATATTTCGTTTTCCGGCTAGTCCGCCATAGAAAAAGGCCAGTCCTGGTGTCATTAACATCACCAGACTGGTACATAAAATCATAAAAGTAGTTGATCCTGTATCAAGCATGATATTTAGTTTTTAGTGTTTATTAAAATGAAAATCCAAATACAAAATAGATTTTTTCATCTACTGGATTGGTGATTACAGATGCTGAAACGGGTAAAGAAAATTTCTCGTTGAGTGCAACTTCTTTAGAAAGAGTTACACCTAGATTAACAACACCTGCTTTACTTCCGTAGTATCCGCTTTCGCCGTTAAATCCTGTAGAGGTTTTTGCTTCTGCCGGTTTGGTTAAATTCACTCCTAAAAAGGCATCAAGAGTCACGTCGTTAGCCATTTTATGACTGTACGACAGCTCAGTGTAAGTAGAATACTGGAGTCCGGTTTTTTGATTGAAATCAGCTGCGTTTGGATGATTTCCAAGTTTAACGGCATCTGCTCCCCAAAAGTTAACGGCAACCATCAAAGCAAATGGAATGTTGTCATTGCCGTTAAAACTGAAGCTTCCTTCCAACACATGACCAGTAAGATCATTGTTGAACTCGAAATAATTGTAATCTTCGCCTTCGGTTGGGAAGTAGTAATCTGTTAGAGTAAGGCTAAACAGATCTTTGGCAAAAGTGTAACCCAAATAAAGGTCGAATTCCTGACCTGCATTGTTTCCGCCTAAGGAATAAGCTCCCCATGCACCCAATTCCCAGCCTTTGTAGTTGAGTGTTACCGATGGTTGAAGACTCGGACTTGTGCCTCCAAATTGTGTTCCCCGCCAAACATAGCGGCTCATTACATCGGCACCAAAATCAAGTACCGCTTTCTCTTTTTGTCCAAAAGAAGAACTGCAAATACTCAGCATAAATGCGATTAGCAGATATACGCCTGATCGTTTCATAGAATTAATGTTAGTTTGTTATTGTGTGAATTATTCTATGACGAATATAGGAGAGAGCAAATCAGCCCGAAATAGAGAATTACCCCTAAAATGAATTACGAAAAATGGCGATATGCTAGGTGAATTACCTAGTGTGGAAATAAAGTAGGATCAGGAGATAATTTTAGGTCACCTTAATAATCAGGCATAAATTTTAGTCAATCTACATCCTCGAAAGATTGAGATCTTGCATATTCAAAGAACAGAGGGGTGTATGTTTACAATCAAACTCTTGTCTGGGAAAGTGAATATTTGTGTATAAAGAGAAGCTTCTAAAGGAGAAGGGAAAACAGCTTCAATTTTTTTGTTTGTTGGATTTGTAAAGCTCCTTCTCCTTTAGGAGAGGGTTGGGGTGAGGTTTTTAAAAGTCTGTTGAGCAGTAAATAATTCTGATAATTGTAATTTTTTACAATACACCCTTTCGCCTGTCGGCACCTTCCCTTAAAAAGGAAGGATTCATTTATTTAAGGTGTTTCTCCCTTTTTTAAGGGGAGATGTTCGAAGAACAGAGTAGTGCTTATATTTACAAACAAACTCTTGTCTGGGAAAGCGAATATTTGTGTATAAAGAGAAGCTCCCAAAGGAAAAGGGAAAACAGCTTCAATTTTTTGTTTGTTGGATTTGTAAAGCTCCTTCTCCTTTAGGAGAGGGTTGGGGTGAGGTTTTTAAAAGTCTTTTGAGCAGTAAATAATTCTGATAATTGTAATTTTTACAATACACCCTTTCGCCTGTCGGCACCTTCCCTTAAAAAGGAAGGATTCATTTATTTAAGGTGTTTCTCCCTTTTTTAAGGGGAGATGTTCAAAGAACAGAGTGGTGCTTACATTTACAAACAAACTCTTTCGTGGGAAAGCGAATATTTGTGTATATTTTGCTAATTGACTTCGATAATGTGGTTTTTGATTGCATATTTTACCAATTCGGCAGTTGTGTTTAAACCTAATTTGCTCATAATATTGTTTTTATGGCAATCAACTGTGCGAACGCTGATGCTGAGTTGGTCTGCTACTTCTTTATTCATGAATCCATCTGCCACCAAACGAAGCACTTCGGTTTCCCGTTTGGTTAACTCCCCGTGATTTTTGTCATCTTTATTGCCGCGCATAAGGCTTCTCATTACAATATTGCTGATCTCCTGATTAAAATACTCGTTGCCTTTGTTCACTTCTTGAATGGCTTTGTTAAGTTCTTCTCCCGCAATATCCTTTGGCAGATACGCTTTTGCACCGGCATCCATGGCACTTAAAATAAATTCCTTATTGTTGTGCATGGATAGAATGATGGCTTTTATGCAAGGATGCTTTTTGGCCAGATATTGAGTCAGTTCAATGCCGTTCATTCCCGGCATGCTAATATCAGTAATGATAATTTGAGCAGCCAATTGATCCACCTGTTTAATCAAATCATTTGCGTTTCCAAATTCTCCAACAACTGTTATGTCCTCGGTGTTATGCAGTAAGGATTTTAATCCGTCGCGAAACAGTTTGTGATCGTCAACCAAAACAACACTAATCTTATTCATATGTTTATAATTTTAAGTTTTTGTCATATGGTCCCGAAAGCTTTCGGGATTACCATGCTGGAATAATCATCTCCCTGTGTGTAAAAACACCTTTGGAATGGACGTTTCATACTGATATTTTTACTAATGGAATTTTACATTGTACCTTTAAGCCATGAGGATATTCTTCCTCTAAAAATACATTTCCGCCCAATATGGAAATGCGTTCCTTAATATTTGATAAGCCGTTGCCGTTTTTAGGAATTCCATTCAAAGGCAATCCGATGCCATCATCTTTTATTTCGAAAAACAGGGAATCTGCTTTTTGCGTTAACTGGATGTTGATATTTTTAGCCTGGCCGTGTTTTATGATATTGTTAGTTGCTTCCTGTGCAATTCGGTAGAGGTAGGTCTCTGTTTTTTTGCTGATTTCAGGTAAATCGCCCTGAATCTGTAAATCAGTTTGTAATAAGCTGTTTTCTTCAATTCGCTGCAACAGACTGCCAAGAGCATGATTCAATCCGAATTCCCGTAAAACGGCAGGCATTAAATCATTCGACATGCCCCTGATCTCTGTCATTAAATCGGAAAACATTTCCCTCGATTCCCCCAATACGGCAGCTGCATTTTCCGGAGCGGTATTTTCCAAGCGCATTTTAATAGCCAAAATTGTTTGAGCCAATCCATCGTGCAGTTCTCTGGCCAGTCTGCTTCGCTCAGCTTCCTGTCCATCTATCATCGATGAAATACTTTGGTCTTTGGCAATTTGAAGATTCTCCTGCTGTTCTTTTATTTTCTGAGTCATTTGGTTGAAAGCGGCCACCAATTCCATTATTTCGCCATCCGCTTTTATATCAGTAACCTGTTCATAAATTCCCGATGAAATTTTCTCGGTTTCGGCCCGTAATTTTCGGATAGGAGCAGTTATGGTATTGGCAATTATGGCAACAACGCCCAGCAGCAGCAGACTTAGAATAATCAGAATGTAAAACATAGAGTTTCCGTAATTCCGAATGGGAATCATGGCTTCGTGTTGATCTATTTCAGCAAGAATCACCCAATTTAAATCCGGCAGATTCATTTTGCTGTAAGAGCTTAGCACCTGAACGCCTCGGTAATCTTTAAAAATATCAGACCCAATACTATCCTGAAATGCCAGTTTCACACCTTTGGTTGAGGATTTTACGGCGTAAATTGAATTTTCCTGAAAGCGGCTCGTACTTCTCAGCAGATGATCTTCGCCTACCAGATAGGCTTCGCCGGATTTACCCAATCCGTTTAACGGATTTCTATCCAGCATAATGGAATTGATAATCTCTGTATTGATACCAAAAGCCAGAACCACCTTTTGGTCTTGAAAGCTGATTGTTTTACAGATAAGAATTTCTGTTTTTGACTGATCTTTTGGGTTGAGCAGTTCCCGAACCGAAATTTCATTTTTAGGAAGCAGACCGGCAAACAATTGAAAATGTTCAGGCTGTAATTTTGTTTGGCTCAGATCACCGGTTTTTGGCTTGATTTGGAAACCCGAAGAAACTGTATTCGACTGATAGAGGTAAATGCTTTTATAATTTTGTTTGCCGGTAAGTAAGGAAGCAAAACCAGTTTTAAAAATGCGATGATCACTAATGAAATGGGAGAGATTCACCGTACTTTTTTCAGGAGGGAAACTGAATGTAAGAGTACTGATTGCTTCTATTTCATGAATGCATTGTTGGAAAAAATCTTCAACGCGTTTTTTCTTTTCAATGCGAACGGAGGTAAGCTGGTTGAAAGTACGCAGAATTAAAGCATCTTTTGCCTGAGTATAGGCAAATATACCAACAATAAGTATTGATAATAAGTTGAGTACGACAAAGTAGATCAGGAGCTTGTTAGCTAAAGATTTTCTCATACCGGTTTCTGTAAATTGGTGTGTTTGTTGCTGTCAAAGGTATTATTTCTTCTTAAATCAGGCTTTCGAAACGATTGTTTTATTGAGAGAAGTTATTTTTTATAATGAATCCACATTAAGCCGGGTTCAATTGTTATTTGTCTGAAGTATTGCTTTTGGTTCTTTACTGCAGAAAGTAATTGTTTTAGTTGAACCTGCTGATAAGCAGTAAGCTTCGGTCAATTTCCTGAAGTAATCGAAGCGTGTTAATTTGTTGTTGTTGATCCAGCAAAAAGGTTTTGCTTTCAGGAAATCCACTCATGGCACGAATAATTTTCCACTGAATAAGCTCATTATTGAAATGACGATGGTAACATTTCTGCAGGGGGTTTACTAGTTCCGGTTCTGAATTGTAGAAATTTATAAATCCAATGGCATCAATGGCCTCGGAAATTTGTTTCGGCTTATTTTCTTCGAGTACAGTAAGCAGCAACGGAAGAGCTTTTTTTCCGAACCGGACAAGAGTACGGGCTGCAATATCCCTTGGTAAAGGATAACTGATCTTTTTGAATTCTTTTGCCGGAATTTTTTGATGTTGATTGCTTCCTATTTGGCCTAATTGTGCCAGTAAAGGCTTAATAGAGAGGGAACCAATATTTACAAGCGAATTGCAGATTTCGAGTTTGGGATACAGCTTTGTTTCTTTTTTTAGTGCCGAAATTAAAGCAAATACAGATTCTTGAGTGGAGCTGTTGGAAAGTAATCTGGCCGCGACAGATCTTTCGGCGGGAATTTTGCTGTTGAGCAAATGAATTAGTTCTTTACAATCGCAATGGGTAAATTCTGTTTCTGCACCATTTGGGACATAGCCACGGGAACTTTTTTGAGCTTCTTTTTGGTTCATCAAACTATTCTAAATAGATTCTGTTTTTTACAAAAGTATTTAATTTGGAGGAGCAAAAGCCAAAATAGGATGCGGTTTCGTGATGTATGCTTCCCAATTGGTTTCCCGTTCGCAGATCACGTTTTTTTGATCCTTTTGGCGCGCTCGCTTAAGCTGCGGTTCCGTTTTAGTCTGTGTGTTGTAAACATTGGTTAGTTCGCAATTTTTATATCGATTAATTTTTCGATGTCGTTGATCGGTTTGGCATTGTGAACCTCAATTGAAAGGCCGCGTCCTTCGGCATATTTTTTAGCACCAGCCAAATCTTCTTTTATGGATGCATCGATATCACACGCCATAATCTGATCTGTTGCCTTTTGTCCAAAAACAAAGGCCACTTTAAAATACCCTTGCCGGGGAAGAAGGTAAATGATAGCCCGTTTTTTATCTTTTAGGCGAAAGCTCCATCCGTAATTTTTACCGGGATAGTTCCACTCTTCTTTTGGCTTTGGATATTTTTTTCGAACACTTTCTGCAATCTGTTCCCATAAAGGATAAATCGAAGCCAATTGTTCCTGTAAATCTTTCTGTGTGGGTTCTGCTGTTTTGTCGGTAAAAATGCTGATGTCCATCGTATTTTTGAATTAGCTGGTTTCTATTTTTGATTGATAGTTTGATCAACTAAAGTTAAATAAGATTTGAACGCCAACAAAAAAACAAATAAGGAGGCGAAAAATGGTGAAGTGCTTGCTGTGAGAGGCTTAGGGTGAATTGAAATTGCAAAGCCTGTTTTGCTGCCAAAACAGAATTTTTTTTCATTTCAATTGAGGCACCTTGGTAAAAAAAATGTCTCATAGTATTCGATAAAATCTTTTTTTAATGATTGTCTGTGCCATGTTACTAATTTTTATTGGTTGAACATATTGTTTGGGATCCTGTATTAAAGCTAGGAAAGATTTTTTTGTAAAAATGCTTTTTTTTTGATGTTTTTTTTCTCAAGAGACTTAACATCGCAAAAATACTGGGCTTACAGGATGAAAATTAATTGTATTGATAGAGTGTTTGTTACTGAATTTTGAATGTTTTTTTATAAATCAAAAAGCAAAATAATATATGGTTAAGTTTAAATAAAGCCTAAACAGGGCGAAGTTCAAAAAATCACCCCTTTTGTTTTGTGTTGCTACTATTTAATAAACAGGTTTTTGCATGTGCTTTAAGCGAAAGGATAAAAAAATGACGTTTTGCTATATTTAATTTGTTTTGTTAATTATTTTGTGTGTGGTGATTGGTTTGAAATACCTGTTTTTATTGTCTGCTTACTGCAAATTTTGTTTTTGTGAAAAATATGGCGTGTAAGTGTTTTTCGGAACAAATTGTATCATGCAGCAATTTGCAAAAGACCCGTTTGCGTTTGCAAAAGACGTTTTGGAAGTTAATTTTGGCATTTTTGGCGCTTCAAATGAGCCAAATTGTGCCCATTTTCGTCTCAGAAAAATCCCAACATGCATTTTGAAACTCCCAACATGCATTTTGGAAATTGCAAAATGCCATTTGAAAGTTTCCTGAGAGCCAGATTAGTACCTAAAAGATCCTTTCTGAAGGCAA
>NZ_WTCR01000013.1 GCF_009795715.1 Labilibaculum euxinicum
GGACAATTTCGCTGTAATCCCCAAGTTTCCTAGGGACTCACGAGCTCGTTAGCTCCCAAAGCGGGTGCAAAGATAAATCATTTATTTCATTATATCCTAATCCCAAAGTGAAAAAATTTCAAAAAAATAAAGCCCGTTCCGGTGATAAAAAAATTACTCCCCAAATCACCCAAAATCCTGCCCACTTTCCGTTGAAAGCGGTGCAAAGATAAACCATTATTTTTCCCAATTCCAAACCATTTCATAAAGTTTTTCCAAACATTAACTTAACTAACTGATAACATGAATAATTATTTTTTATAAAAAATAATTTAGCGAATGATTCCTGATGGTGCTGAGTAAAACATTATTCGCTGATGATCGGGAGAACCCTCCATTAGAAATAGAAGCGATATCCTTTTAACGAGGAACGAAGTAAAAGATTTAGCGGATAGCCCGACCAATTTCTCTATTCTTTCGTATACGAAATTGGAAATGGAATGAATTAAAATTAAAAATTTTAGGCTTTTTAACTATCGTTCGGAAAAGATTTTAGGTAGATATACTATCTTCGTATTGCAAAATTATTTTAACACATTAATCTCTCATGGTGACAAATCGTATTGTTATTATCCCAACTTACAACGAAAAAGAAAACATTGAAGCGATTGTAAGGAAGGTTTTTTCGCTGGATACAGCTTTTGATATTCTGATTATAGAAGATAACTCGCCAGACGGGACTGCTGCTATTGTAAAGAAACTACAAAATGAGTTTTCGCAGCTGCACATTGTAGAACGCAAGGGCAAACTTGGTTTGGGCACAGCATATATTACTGGTTTTAAATGGGCGTTGGAACGCAAATATGAATATGTGTTCGAAATGGATGCTGATTTTTCACACAATCCTGAAGATTTAGTTCACTTATATAAGGCTTGTTCGGAAAAAGGCGGCGATATGGCTATTGGATCGCGCTACGTTTCCGGTGTAAATGTTGTAAATTGGCCTATGGGTAGAGTATTGATGTCGTATTTTGCATCGAAATATGTCCGGTTTGTAACGGGAATGAAGATTCATGATGCTACAGCCGGCTTTAAATGCTACACAAGAAAGGTATTGGAAACGATTAATTTGGATAATATCCGATTTAAAGGCTATGCTTTTCAGATTGAAATGAAGTTTACCACCTGGAAATTTGGTTTTAATATTATTGAAGTACCAATTATTTTTACCGACAGAACCCAAGGAACCTCTAAAATGAGTGGTGGAATTTTTAATGAAGCTGTTTGGGGAGTGATTAAAATGAAATTGAGAAGCTTTTTCACAAAATATAATAGATAGGAGAAGTGAGATGTTAGCTATGAGATTAATTTATTTGATAAAATAGTGAGGCTTCCCAAACATCTATATACTATAATATACAAAATATTACAACGTATTAACTAAGCAACCAAATGTCAAGTTTTCTAATTAAAAACGCCTTGATTATTAATGAAGGCAAAAAGTTTGCAGGAAGTGTTCTTGTAAAAAATCAGCTAATTGAAGAAATATATACTTCAGCTCCTGAAGTTACGGATAAGAATTGGACTGTTGTTGATGCTGCCGGAAGATTACTGATTCCGGGTGTTATTGATGATCAGGTTCATTTTCGTGATCCGGGAATGCCACAAAAAGGTGACTTGTATACAGAATCGAGAGCTGCCGTTGCTGGCGGAACTACCTCGTTTATGGATATGCCCAATGTGAAACCACAAACGGTAACTCAGGAATTGCTAACTGAACGTTATAAATTAGGCTCTGAAAAATCTTTGGCAAACTATTCCTTTTATATGGGCGCTACAAACACAAACCTGGAGGAGATTTTAAAAACAGATCCGAAATCGGTTTGTGGCATTAAGATATTTATGGGCTCGTCGACCGGAAACATGTTGGTAGATGATATTGACACGCTTTCGCAGATTTTTGAAAAATCGCCCATGTTGATCGCAACCCACTGTGAGGACACTCCCACCATTGATAAAAATCAGGCTGAATATCAGAAAAAATTCGGTGATGACATTCCTATGGAGTATCATGGTGTGATAAGAAGTGCCGAGGCTTGCTACAAATCGTCATCGAAAGCTATCGAACTGGCAAAGAAATACAATACACGTTTGCATATTCTGCATTTGTCGAGTGCAATGGAAATGGATTTGTTTGATAATTCGATTCCTGCAAAAGATAAAAGAATTACCAGTGAGGTTTGTGTTCATCATTTATGGTTTGATGATAAAGATTACCTGACTAAGAAGTCGAGAATACGTTGGAATCCTGCAATTAAGACAAAAAAAGATCAGGATGCGCTTTGGGAAGCTCTTTTGGATGATCGTTTGGATGTGGTTGCAACTGACCATGCTCCGCATACTCCGGAAGAAAAGGATGGCAACTACATACAAGCCGCCGGTGGTGGTCCTTTGGTTCAGCATTCGCTGATAGCAATGATGGAACAAGCACGTAGAGGAAAAATCAGTATGGAAAAGGTAGTGGAGAAAATGTGCCATACTCCAGCTGAAATTTTTCAGGTTGAAAAACGTGGATTTATTCGCAAGGGATACTACGCCGATTTGGTTCTTTTAAAGGAAGATGACTGGACAGCTACCAATGCCAATTCGTTATACAAATGTGGATGGACTCCTTTTGATGGTGAGAAATTCCAATATAAAGTAGACAAAACCTTTGTTAATGGTCATTTGGCCTACGACAATGGTGTATTTGATGACAGTACTAAAGGAATGAGGCTGAGTTTTGAAAGGTAGAAGTGAGATTTGAGAAATAAGAAAAAAGGTAAAAGTAAAAAGGTGAAATCTTCAAAATATGAAACACTATAATCTTATAGTTACAGCTCTGATTTTTTCAGGGCTGTTTTTGTTTTCCTGCCAGCAGAAAGACACTGTTGAAAACAAAGAATATTCTGGTGTGAAAATCGCCAATCCTATTATTTATGAGGTTTTGGTGACTAATCCGAATCCGGAAGATGATTGGAAAACTGAATGCCTTGCAAATACCAATATTCACGATCTGGTGAAAGACATTATTAATGCGGTAAGAAATGGCGATCTTCCAGCCTTTGATTATTACGACAATCATCAGTTATCAATTCCTGAACTTGAAAAAATAATAGCCGAAAGTGATTTGATGAATAAAACGGGAAACATTCAGTTTGAAGAGGAATGGTTTTGGGATGCGAAAAAGCTTTCTCTTGAAAAGAGAGTTAAAAAAATGATGTTTGGCTACGAGATATATGATGCTCTGGGAAAAGTCAGAGGATACAAAGCCAGTTTTGTAGTGGATTTAGATGCTGATAAAAAATGATCGTTTGTAATTTTCACTGATTTTAAACCAATTCCAATTCTTAGCTATCAACCGCCATTAATACTTTCAAACAGATTGTTCATTTTCTAAATTTACATTTACTTTTGTACGGCATTTGAGAACATACGGCCTTGCCTAAGAAAAAAAGCCCGAAACTTCTCACATCTACAATCTTATATCATAAAAAGAATGAAAGTACTATTTATAGATTCAACCCACGCACGTTTGAAAGAAATGCTTGAAGAAGCAGGGTTTGAATGCACTTATGCTCCTGAAAAGAACAAAGAAGAACTTCTGGCAATTTTTCATGAGTTCGACGGCTTTATTATCCGCAGTAAATTCAAATTGAACAAGGAAGAATTAGACCAGGCTACTCGTCTGAAATTTATTGGCCGTGTGGGTGCCGGATTGGAAAACATTGATGTAGACTACGCCGAAAGCAAAGGGATTAGATGCTTTAATGCTCCGGAAGGAAACAGAGATGCGGTTGGCGAACATGCTGTAGGAATGTTGCTCTCTCTTTTCAACAACTTGTGCCGGTGCAATTTGGAAGTTAGAAATGGAATGTGGCGACGGGAAGAAAATCGAGGCATCGAAATAAAAGGAAAAACCATTGGTATTATTGGATATGGAAATATGGGCGGTGCTTTTGCCCAACGCCTGAAAGGTTTCGGTTGCAAAGTTATTGCCTACGACAAATATAAATTCGATTATTCGGATAAGTTTTGTGAAGAAAAACAGATAGAAGACTTGTTTGAGCAATGTGATGTTTTGAGTTTACATGTTCCGCAAACGGAGGAAACAATGTTTATGGTGAATGATGACTTCCTTAATAAATTTAAAAAGCCAATTTACCTTATTAATACTGCTCGCGGAAAAGTTGTTCGTATTGCTGATTTGGTGAAAAATTTAGAAACAGGAAAGGTTAAAGGTGCTTGTTTGGATGTACTGGAATATGAAAAAACTTCATTCGAAGATTTGCATGCATCGGAGCTGCCCGCAGAGTTTCAATATTTAATTGAATCGGAAAAAGTACTGCTTAGTCCGCACGTTGGAGGCTGGACACATGAATCGAATATTAAACTATCGGAAGTTACGGCTCAAAAGATTATTGATGAATTTGGAGAGTAATGATTCTTACTAAAATACAAAACCTTTAATTAAATTAAAGGTTTTGTATTTTAAATATGAAGCTCCAGCTTAGGCTCCTCAATCTGAATAATATGACTTCTGATTTCTTCTGCAATGCTGAATAAAGTTTCTATTTTTTCCGGCTCAACGAACCATCTGTCTGTAGTAAAAATTCCAAAATGAGATCTGTTTATTAATGACGGAACAAAACTGGTATTTACAAGATTCACTCCGATTTTAAGCCTTTTATCAAACTCCAATGAGTTACAAATCAATTCTTGTATCTCTAAATTCTTAAAAATATTATTTGTCCCGATAGAATCAAACTCCTCTATCACCACCTGAGAATCGAAAGATTCATTGCCCGTTTTATAATCGCTCTGCGATAAGAAGGGATTAAATATATCCTTTATATTTTTCTTTCTGATAAGTATTTTAGCTGATCTGCACATCGATATTGGGAAAAAAACACCACTAAACGTTGATTTTTCATTTATCTTTCGGGAATCTCCAAAACATACAAAATAACTATTCTCACCTCCATTATTAGGAATATACAGATTTCGAAGATTATAAATAAGAGGATTCAAAGCATTACCATGACAATGCTTCACTGAAAAGTCAATATTTCTATTAGACTGCCTTGCAAATTCTTTTAACTTCTGAATGCTTGTTTTTCGCTTTTTCATGAGTTTAAGTTAATTACATTATTTTATGTAAAAATAATCACCAATACCACAAGTATTACTGTTCAATTCAATTTACCTAAAATCCACTTAATAGAAAAATATTTTTTCTCAAAAATCTTTACTCAATAGCATTTAATCAACAATTAAAAGCCTTTCATCAACAAATATGAACCTATAAACAGAACCTAAAAAACGATATTATTAGAATTATGAGATACGGTACTACGGAAATTATTTTTGCCTATCCATTAAAAGTTTTGACAGAAAAGCAACTGATTACGACAAATTCAACTATTCAGGCGAGTTTTGCGAAGGAAGAATGATGGAAGACTTGTTTGAGCAATGCGATATTATGAGTCTGTATGTGCATGTGTAGCAAACAAAGGAAACAATGTTTATGATGAATAATGAATTCCTGAATAAATTTAAAAAACTGATTTGCCTTATTAATACTGCACGCGGAAAAGTGGTTCGTATTGCCATCTGGTGAAAAATCCGCATCTGGTCAGATGAAAGGTGTTTGTTTATCAGATTGAAGCGAAAAAAAGCATTGCTGAGTCTGCACGTTGGTGGCTGGACTCATGAATCGAATAGGAAACTATCGGAAGTTAGGGCTCAAAAAACTATTGATGAATTTGGAAAATAGAGATATTTAGAACAAAAAACTCCGCCCAAAGCGGAGTTTTTTTTATTTGTAATTGTGAATTCTAAAATCCGTAAGCCATTCCAATTCCAAAGTAATGGTAAGCCTCATCGGTTAATTCAATTTCAGCTTCCATAATCAGCGACCATCCATTACCGACTGCAACTCTTATGCCGATTGGCACCCAAAGAGGGATTGTTGTTTCATCGCCAAAATTAATATCCATATCTAATCCGGTAATCAATTTTGTGCCTGATGCCAGGGGAACCGTTACATTTGCTGTTCCATCCAAACCAAAATCATGAAAATGATGAGCTCCTGCTGACAATGAGAGATTCTTACTGATTCCGAACTCCACATCGCCACCGTAATAGGTTTCATCGCCAAAAGCACCAATCTTAGCTCCCAAATCGATATTTCTTCCAACGCCTACTCCAGCATGGAAAAACATTAAAAATTCATTTGATCCATTGGATACCAACATCGAGGGTTCAAATCCAATCGACGCCTCACCACTTTTTAAAATTCCTGATGTATTAAAAATTTGGGCATTCGAAAATGCTGCAACAAATAAAAACATCAGTACAAATAGTATTCTCTTCATTTCAATAAATTTTATCATTCTCTGTCAAATACACTTCAATCTCTATTTTATAGTGTATTCGCTGAAAATTCAAGGTGCATAGTCAAAAATAAATCGCACATAATTCTAAAAGATTACTTATACGATCTTCTTTGTAAATTTAATAAAAAGCTGCACAAAGTTTTAAATCCCTGAGCAGGATTAATTCACGAAACTCATCATTGGAGAGCTTCCCATCAATAAGCTAATCTTTCCTCTCTGAGCCAAAGGGATTTCCATACTGAGAAATGAGGGCCACTTTGTGAGAGAAAGCGTTCCATTTTATCCAAAAAAGTGCTAATCAAGTAAAAACACAAAGAGACCTCCCATTGCGGGATCGTTTTCTAACTGCCAACAGCTGAATACGAATTACAAATTCTGTTGCTCCTTACCCCCTGATTAAAAATCAGGGGTATGGTATCAGATCTTGAGCCTCTGGTTTAATTTGATACTGGATGCTTCTTTTTTCGAAGGAAAAAATAAACCTTAACGTATTTAATAGATTGCTTTTGCGATATCACGAACACAATCGGATGCCATAAGTGTATAAAAGTGTAAGGAAGGAACCCCGTGCTGAATCAATTCTTTTCCTTGCTGAATTCCCCACTCTATACCAACTTGCTTTACCTCATCATTGGTTTTGCATTTGCGAACTTCGGCAGCTAATGCTTCAGGAATATCGGTTTTGAAAATCTGCGGAAGCACTGTCAACTGGCTTAAAGCAGATATTGGCTTGATACCTGGAACAACAGGAACTGTAATACCGGCATCGCGTACTTTCTTTACAAAATCAAAGAATTTCTGATTATCGAAGAACATTTGGGTAACGATGTATTCAGCTCCGGCATCCACTTTCTTTTTCAACCAATAAATATCGGAATCAATATTTGGAGCTTCTTCGTGTTTTTCAGGATATCCGGCCGTACCGAAAGAAAACGGAGTTGCAAAAGGCTCTACATGTGTGCCATCCAAAAACCCGCCTTTGTTAATTTCATTCACCTGATTGATTAAATCGATCGCATATTTGTGCTCTCCTTCACTGGAAATAAAAGCATGGCGGGAAGATGAATCACCACGCAGTAGTAGTAAATCGTAAATACCCAGAAAATTTAAATCCAAAAGTGCATTTTCAGTCTCTTCCGGGGTAAATCCGCTGCAAATTACATGAGGAACAACAGTTATTTTGTATTCATTTTTTATTGCTGCCGCCACTGCTACCGTCCCCGGGCGCTTTCGGGTAATTTTTTTTTCAATTAAACCACTTTCCGATTCTGTGAAAACCACCTCGTCGCGATGTGCTGTGATATTAATGTACTTAGGATCGAATTCCTTTAGCTTATCTATCGTGTTAAAAACTTTGTATATGCTGTTTCCCCTCAAAGGAGGCAACAATTCAAATGAGAAATGTGTGGTTTTATTCTCAATTGCCTGATTTAATAGTTCGATTACTTTCATTGGTTAAATTTAGATGTGAGATATTAGATTTGAGAAATAAGATTCATTCCCGATACAACCAATTCTCATAAATCATATTTATAATATAGCTGTTAACAGCTTCTTTGCTTTCTCTTCGGATATTCCTTTTCGGGAGGCATAATCCTTTAATTGATCTTCCTTAATTTTATCGATAGAGAAATACAATGCCTCCGGATGAGCGAAAATCAATCCACTTACCGAAGCTGCCGGATACATGGCAAAACTTTCGGTTAATGTTGCTCCTATGTTTTTTTCAACATCCATAAAATCCCAAAGTACCTGTTTTTCGGAATGCTCGGGCAATGACGGATATCCAAAAGCAGGACGAATTCCCTGATAATGTTCACGAAGCATCATCTCTATGTCAAGATCTTCGTCGGCAGCATATCCCCAATCTTCTTTACGGATTTTTTCGTGCAGTAATTCGGTGAAAGCTTCCGCCAAACGATCAGCCAAAATCTTAATCATGATGCTGTTGTAATCATCATGATCTTCGGCAAATTTCTCCAGTATTTCTTCAATACCCAAACCTGCTGTTACCACAAAGGCGCCCACATAATCGATTCTTTCCGATTCGATTGGAGCCACAAAATCGCTCAAACACAAACTGCTCAGTCCTTTTTTAAACTTCTCCTGCTGACGAATGCCGCAGAATCTGGTAATTTCATTTGTTCTGTCTTCATCGGTATACAATACGATATCATCGCCAACACTATTGGCAGGAAACAATCCGTAAACCGCACTTGCTTCAATCAATCCTTCACGCTCAATTACATCCAACATGTAATTGGCATCATCGAAAAGAATTTTAGCTTGTTCCTTAAAATCCAGATCTTCCATAATTTCAGGATACATACACTTTAGCTCCCAGGCTACAAAAAAGAAAGTCCAGTCGATGTATTTACGGATTTCGCCAATCGAAAAGTTATTCAGAACCTGCAATCCTGTTTTGTTTGGCTGGTAAATAGGAGCGGTTTTCCAATCAATTTGCTCTCTGTTTTTTCGGGCCTCATCCAAAGTATAGTATTCAACCGGCTTTTTATTTTCATGATCTTCACGCACAATTTGATACTCATCACGGGTTTTTGCCAAAAAATCTTTTCTTTTATTCTTATCGCACAACTGTTTAAAAATTCCCACCGATTTAGAAGCATCTATAACGTGAACCACACCATTCTCATAATTTGGTTCAATTTTAACCGCAGTATGCAATTCCGAAGTGGTTGCACCGCCTACTACCAAAGGAATATCCAAACCTTGCCGCTTCATTTCTTCAGCAACAAAACACATTTCTTCCAAGGAAGGGGTTATCAGCCCGCTTAAACCAATTGCATCCACATTCTCTCGTATGGCAACTTCTATAATCTTTGAGCTGGGAACCATAACGCCCAAATCAATCACCTCGAAATTGTTACATCCTAAAACTACGCCAACAATATTTTTCCCAATATCGTGTACATCACCTTTAACGGTCGCCATTACTATTTTACCGGCATTTTTCGCATCGGTCAAACTATTTTTCTCTTCCTCGATAAAAGGTTGAAGATAAGCAACAGCCTTTTTCATTACCCTTGCTGATTTTACCACCTGAGGCAAAAACATTTTCCCTTCGCCAAACAAATTGCCCACAATGTTCATTCCATCCATCAAAGGTTGTTCAATCACATCCAATGCACGAGGCAACAACTGTCTGGCTTCTTCAGAATCCTGTTCAATATAATCGGTGATTCCTTTTACCAGAGAATAAGAAAGTCTTTCAAAACAAGGTTTTTCTCTCCATGCATCGGCTTTCACCTGAACTTTCCCTACCGATTTCAATCCTTCGGCCAATTCAATGAGTATCTCGGTAGCCTCAGGCTTGCGATTCAAAACCACATCTTCTACTTTTTGTAAAAGTTCTGGTTCTATTTCATCGTAAATCTGTAACATTCCCGGATTTACAATTCCCATATCCAAGCCTTCTTTTATGGCATGATACAAGAAAACGGAATGCATTGCTTCCCGAACTGTATTGTTTCCCCGGAAAGAAAAAGACAGATTGCTGATTCCTCCACTAATTTTAGCATGTGGCAAATTGGCTTTGATCCACTTTACGGTTTTGATATAATCAACCGCATAGTTGTTGTGTTCTTCGATTCCTGTGGCAATTGCCAATACATTGGGATCAAAAATGATATCCTCGGCCGGAAAGCCAACCGTTTCGGTTAATATTTTATAGGCTCTTGCGCAAATTTCAGTTCTTCGCTGGAAAGTATCGGCCTGTCCTTTTTCATCAAAAGCCATTACAACAGCAGCAGCTCCGTATCTTTTTACTTTGGTTGCATGATCGATAAATTCTTCTTCACCTTCTTTTAATGAAATTGAATTGACCACACATTTTCCCTGCACACATTTCAATCCTGTTTCCAACACCGACCATTTTGATGAGTCGATCATGATGGGAACACGGGAAATTTCCGGTTCAGACACCAATAACTTTAAGAAAATATCCATTTCCTTTTCAGCATCCAACATGGCATCATCCATGTTTACATCGATGATTTGTGCTCCGTTTTCAACTTGATTGCGAGCTATCGAAAGTGCTTCTTCGTATTTTTTCTCACGAATTAAACGGGCAAATTTTATAGAACCTGCCACATTAGTCCGTTCTCCTACATTCACAAAATTGGTGAGCGAATTAATCCGCAGTAATTCCAATCCACTCAAACGGGTTTCCTTTTCTACAACCGGAATTTCTCTGGGAGCAGCACCTTTAACCGCATCAGCTAATATTTTAATGTGTTCTGGTCGGGTTCCACAGCAACCTCCAACAATATTTATCTTCTTATTATCCAATAATTCTTTTAAATCACCCAACATGGTTTGAGGAGTTTCGTCGTACTCTCCCAATTCATTTGGCAAACCTGCATTCGGATAAACACTCACATAAACCGGAAGCAGCGTATCCAATTGTTGAATATACGGCACCAAATCTTTAGCTCCAAAAGCACAATTCAATCCAATACTCAGCAATCGGTCACATTTTACTGAAGTAACAAAAGCCTCCAGGGTTTGTCCCGAAAGAGTTCGTCCACTGTTGTCAGTAATGGTTCCCGAAATCATGATTGGTGTATCCAATCCTCTTTCTTCCAGCAATAAATCAGCCGCATAAATCGCAGCCTTGGCATTTAAAGTATCAAAAATTGTTTCTATCAAAAGGGCGTCTACTCCACCATCCAGTAATCCCTTTATCTGTTCGGTGTAAATTCTCACCAAATCATCAAAACCTACATCCCGATATCCAGGATCTTCAACCTTTGGCGACATGGAAGTCGTTTTGTTGGTTGGGCCTATTGCTCCCGCTACCCAACGTGGAGTATTTGGATCAATAACATTCATTTCATCAACAGCAGCACGGGCATTTTTCACTGCTTCAAAATTCAGTTCATACGCCAATTCTTCCAATTGATAATCGGCCAATGATATTGCATTGGCATTAAATGTATTGGTCTCAATAATATTGGCTCCGGCTTCCAAAAACTTTTGATGAATCTCCTTAATGATTTCAGGCTGAGTCAAAGTCAGCAAGTCGTTGTGTCCTTTCTGATCACTTGAAAAATCTGCAAAACGGGTTCCACGAAAATCTGCTTCAGTCAACTTGTGCGCCTGAATCATTGTTCCCATGGCACCGTCTAAAACAAGAATTTGCTTCTGTAATGCCTCTTTAATAGATGTAAATTTCTGTTCCATATTAATTTGCGACTGTTAGATAGATTGCAGTATTACTATTCTTTTGTTCTACCAAAACATGATGTTTGTTCTGTATTTCTTCGATTGTCGCCGGCGTATAATGCCGAACGGTGATCAATTCCAAATCCTCACTCAATTCAACCTCATACTTTTCTTCCAATTCTGCCACCAAATCCTGCATATTTCTGGCTGAGCTATTGGCACAGAATGCAAAGCTAACCGCAGTGTTCTGAGTAAAATTAAGCTTTATTCTATACTTTGTAACCAGTGTAAAAATAAAAACAAGGTCTTTTTCACCAATAAAAGAAAAATTCAGCGGTTTTAAAGTCACTAACAACTGTCTTTTTTTTACAATGTAATTTGGCAGCAATGGTTGTGGCTGATCTCCTTTTGTAATTAAAGTTCCTTTTTGCGATGGATCGATAAATGATTTCACCCACAAAGGAATCTTCTTTGCCTGCAACGGCTTTATGGTTTTCGGATGAATTACCCTGGCTCCGTAATAAGAAAGCTCTATTGCTTCATGATAAGGAATTAAATCCAATTTGGTTGTCACATCAAAATAATCAGGATCTGCATTCAAAATTCCCAATACATCTTTCCAGATGATCATTTTATCAGCGCCAAGCAAATGAGCTAAAATTGCCGCTGTGTAGTCTGATCCTTCTCTTCCTAATGAGGTGGTGAAACCATTCGGATCTCTGGCAATAAAACCCTGCGTAATGTACAATGCAGCCGGATTATCTGGAAATACGGCATTGGCTTTTTCTTTCGACGAATCCCAAAGAATGTTGGCATCTACGTAATTATCATCGGAATCCAAACAGGTTCGAACATCAATCCACTTATTATTTTGTCCGATATGATTTAAATAAGCAGCTACAATTGTTGTTGATAAAAGTTCTCCAAAACCAATCACCTGATCGTATTCAAAATTGAACTGATCGGATGATGGTTTTGAAATTTTGGTTTTCAGCTCGATGAAAAGAGCGTTTATTTCCGAACTGACCTTCGCCGGAACTTCTTCGAATAAATCATCGATCACTGAAGTGTGGTTTTCCTTCAGCAGATCAAAAAGTTCCAAGGCCTTATCATTTCCGGAAAAATAAGCATCTACAATTTCTTCCAGCAAGTTGGTTGTTGTACCAATTGCCGAAATCACTACTGTAAGCGGACGCTTTACTTTGCCAATAATTTGACAAATATTTTTAATAGCAGCAGCATCTTTTACCGATGCACCGCCAAATTTGTATATGATCATTTCTAGTTAGATTTGAGATGCAAACCCCGATAGTTATCGGGATGAGATTTTACATTGATTTCCATTATTCAAAATTACTCATCACCCAAATAAGCCAGGAAAATATCTTTCCCTGCAATTTGCTTACGGATATTTATCAGTTTGGAAAGATTCAATGTTCCAATTACATAGTTAAAATCTTTTCCAGTCAGCGATTCCGATATCTCCTTGAAATCAAATAATTCCAAATCGTTTTTATCTGTGTACCTCAAATAAATCTCAACATCCATATCGTTGGTGTATTCCAAACCACCATAATATTTCAGCTTTTTATATTCGTATTTGTAATTGTAGGCCAAAGCTGTTATATCCGATAAAACTGCCGATCCGGTTGGATGCGCACCAGCTCCTTTTCCATACATAAACTGGTTGTCGTAGAAATTCCCCTGAATTAAAACGCCGTTGTAATGACTCTCAACCGTATAAGCATGCTCTGTTGGTCTCACAAATTTTGGAGCCACAAACAAATTCACCCTATTGCCGTTTACTTTGGTTACTTTTCCCAGCAATCGAATTTTATATCCCTTTTGCGATGCCAACTCAATATCTTTTGGTGAAAGATTCGCGATTCCCGAATTAAAAACCTCATCGGGATGCACAAACAAACCAAATCCGTGAACGGTAAGGATAATCAGTTTGTATAAAGTATCGAACCCACCAACATCCGATGTAGGATCACTTTCAGCAAATCCTAAATCCTGTGCTTCTTTTAATGCCAGATGGTAATCCAGATTTTCATTGAAAATCTTTGTCAGGATATAATTAGATGATCCGTTCAGGATTCCACTTACCGATTGCAATAAATCATTGTCGTAGTATTCTTCCAAATTTCTGATAATAGGAATACTTCCACATGCCGAAGCTTCATACAAAAATGAAACCTTGTATTGCCACTGCAATTGAATCAGTTCCTCGATATGATAGGCCAGCATTTTTTTATTGGCAGAAACCACATGCTTTCCATTTTGCATAGCTGCCTTTACAATCTGGTAGGCCACATCTGCATCGTCAATTAATTCTGCAACAACATTAATTTCCGGATCATTCAAAATATCTTCCGGATTTAATGTAAGTACCTCAGGATCGATGTCCCGTTGCTTAGCTGCATCTTTCACACAAACTTTCACGATAGATGCATCCAAACCTTTGCTGTTTTTTAGAACGTGAGCCAATCCGGAACCTACAACACCGTAGCCAAAAACGCCTATTTTTAATTTATTACTCATTTGATTTTGCTATCGTTTAAGAATGTTTTTAATACTTCAGTTAATTGTTCCTGTTCCAAAAGGAAGCCATCGTGCCCGTAAATTGAATTGATTTCCAGGAATTCTGCATTTGGAATATTGTCAGCAATGAATCGTTGCTCCTGAATTGGGAAAATCTGATCGGAATTTACACCAATCACCAATGTTCTTGATTTGATTTCGTTCAAAGCAGAAACCAAACCATTTCTTCCACGGCCAATATCATGACTATCCATTATTTTTGAAAGATGCCAATACGAATAAGCATTAAATCTGCGCGCCAGCTTCTCACCCTGATACCTCTGATAAGAACTTGCCCGGTAATGATCTGTTTTGCCTTCTTCATTTTCCTGCTGAGAATGATCGTAAGTTGAATAAGTTCTGTAACTGAGCAGAGCAATCGATCTTGCCACGCGCATGCCATTCAAACCTGCCTCATCATTCGATTCTTTCCAGGTAGGATCAACTTCAATTGCCATTCTTTGCGATTCGTTGAAAGCAATTCCCCAAGGAGAATGTTTTGCATTGGAGGCCAATATCACCAAATTGTCCAACTTCCCATTCAACAGATAAGCCCACTCCATGGCTTGCATGCCGCCAAGTGAGCTTCCAATCATCATATGAATACGTTCTATTTTCAAATGCTTTCTCAAAATTTCATGTGCCCCAACCAAATCCCGAACCGTTAGTTGTGGAAAATCATGATAATATGCCTGTCCGTTGTCCGGATTTTTTGAAAGAGGTCCGGTTGAACCGTAGCAGGAAGCAAGAGTATTGTCGCAAACTATGAAGTAATCTTTTGGATTGAAAAAATCATTTTCTCCAAATAATCCTTCCCACCAATCGAAAACATCCGAATTAGCAGTAAGAGCATGACAAACCCAAATCACATTATTCCTTTGCGGATCGTATTCCCCATAGGTGTGATAGGTAAGCTCCAACTCTTTCAGACACTCACCTGATTCAAGTTGTAAACCTTCTTTATGGATGTAACATTCTGGATTCACTGTTTATTGATTTTGTTTTGTTTGTTGTTTTTTTACTTTGTGAAAATTTCACCCAAAATATTCTTGAGCGAAATCTTAAGTTCCCAGTCGAAAATCCGACTAAAAAATTTCCGACTGGGATTGACTATAAGAACTAATTGATTGTCTCTATGTTAATTGCTTTCTCAACAGATTGCTTGATGTCAGCTTTAATGTCTTCGATGTGTTCGATACCTACCGAAATACGAAGCAAGCCCGGCTCAACACCCGAAGCTTTTTGCTCTTCCAGACTCAATTGCTCATGAGTGGTTGAACTTGGATGAATAATTAAAGATTTTGCATCTCCCAAATTGGCAACATGTGAAAGAAGTTCCACACCATCAACCAATTTATCGGCAAGCTCTTTTCCACCTTTTACTTTAAAAGTTAAAACAGAGCCAGCGCCTTTCTTGAAGTATTTTTGAGCTCTTTCGTAGTAAGGACTGGATTTTAGGCCTGGATAATTTACCTGCTCTACCCAATCCTGTTCCTCTAACCATTTAGCTAGCGCTACTGTATTTTCAACATGACGATCCAAACGAAGAGAAAGTGTTTCCAATCCCTGTAATAAAAGGAAAGAATTGAACGGACTCTGGCTGCATCCATAATCCCGTAAACCTTCTACTCTGGCACGAATTGCAAAAGCAATGTTTCCAAATGGTCCGCCGGCGCCAAAAACATCCCAGAATACCAATCCATGATATCCTTCTGAAGGCTCAGTAAACTGAGGGAATTTTCCATTTCCCCAATTATAGTTTCCTCCATCAACAATTACTCCTCCAATAGCTGTTCCATGACCGCAAATCCATTTTGTTGCCGATTCCACAACAATATTGGCTCCGTGCTCCAACGGACGGAATAAATATCCTCCTGCACCCAGAGTATTATCCACGATAAGCGGCAAATCATATTTCTTAGCTATTGCAGATATCTTTTCAAAATCCGGTATTGAGAATTTAGGATTCGGTAAAGCCTCAACATAAATGGCTTTGGTTTTTTCATCGATCAACGGAATAATAGTATCCGGCTCATCGATATCAACAAAACGACACTCTATTCCCAGTTTTTTAAACTGAACCTTAAATTGATTGTATGTTCCTCCGTAAATCTGAGAAGCACTTACAAAGTTGTCGCCAACTTCCAGAATATTTGTTAGTGCTAAAAACTGGGCAGCCTGACCGGATGCTGTTGCAACAGCTGCAACTCCACCTTCCAAAGCCGCAATTCTTTTCTCGAAAACATCATTGGTAGGATTCCCCAAACGAGTATAAATATTCCCGAATTCTTTCAATCCAAACAGGTTTGCTGCGTGTTCTGAACTATCAAAAGTGTAAGCTGTGGTTTGGTACAAAGGAACTGCTCTCGAGTTGGTTACTGCATCAACTTCCTGACCTGCGTGTATCTGTAATGTTTCGTATCTTAAATTATTTGACATGGCGATTCTGTTTTACGAACAGGCTAATACTGTCAGCCATTCACTTTTAGCTATAATATAACAATCAGATTATCTGACTTGTTATTCAGCTTAAAAGCCTATTCCTTGATTTAAAAATTGATTAATTAGTTAGAAACTGAAGTTTCTGAATGTCGCAAAAACATATCTGCTTAGATTCAAACATTCTGAATGTGGTTTCAGATTTGGTTGTACCTATTCATCGTTCTGTAAAAACAGAAATATAAAAAGTAAGCAAGATTGAATTTGAATTCCCGGGTTCGGTGTTATTTTATACGCACCAGTATCTAAAAAAAGGGAAAGATTTTAGAAAGAATGCGTTAAATCATACGCATCATTTGCTGCATTCGCATCATCAACATGGTTGAAGATTGCAACGTGAAGTTTTGCTCCTGATGAGCCTGCTGATTGTAATTAATTTGAGTCTTCTTCATAATCTGTTAATTTATATTCACCAAAAATTTGGTCAGGATTTGACACCTTTCAGCTATGGAAGCCGCGGTTGTCAGAAGGTCAACGAGCCTGTTCTCTTACTTCTTCTGTATAAATTATAGATATTCTCCTGAGAGATTTACCTTATATAACGGGAACAAAGATAGGGAAGTTTTTGAATTCACCAAACATTCCCGACCTCTTTGTCTTTTATTTTTTTACAACAGCACAAATTGTGCAGTATCTCTGCTTCGCTGTTCCAGCAGTATTTCCCGGCCATTGGTCATTCTTTCAACGGCTTCAGAATTGTGATGGCGAATCGTAATCAACTCCAGATTCTCATTGTATCTCACTTCAAATTTGGTAGAAATTTCTTCAATTAAATTTTTCAACCTTCTATCTGAATTATCAACACATACCGAAAAACTAATTGCCGAATTCTGAATTAAATTTACTTTCACCTGATGTTTTGCGAAAATGGAAAACAACGAACTTAAATTTTCTTCCAGTATGAAAGAAAAATCACTTGGTCGTATCGAAATCAGCACCTGATCTTGTTTACGAATATAAACAGGAATCAACTGATCCTGCTTTTTAGAAGCTGTACTAATTAAAGTTCCTGACTCGTTCAGACTAAGAAACGAACGCACCTGCAAAGGAATTTTCTTTTTCTTAATTGGCTGTATGGTTTTGGGATGAATTACTTTAGCGCCGTAAAAAGCAAGTTCGATAGCTTCCTGATATGATATACGCTCTAATTTCTGCGCATCGGGCAGCCATTTTGGATCTGCATTCATAATTCCAGGAACATCTTTCCAAATGGCCAATTTATCCACATCAAGGATATAAGATAAAATTGCAGCGGTATAATCGGAGCCTTCCCGTCCTAAAGTTGTGGTTTGATTGGTTTTAGTTCCACCCAAAAATCCTTGGGTTACGTATACAAATGTGTTGGTAAAACCAAAAGCCTGAGGCACCAATCTCTGAGAAAGTTCCCAATCAATCCGTCCTTCTTTATAAGTATCATCCGTTTTTAAACAAGTACGGATATCCACCCACTTATTTGGCGTACCGCTTAAACGAAGGTATTCAGATACAATTGTTGTAGAAATCAACTCTCCAAAACACACAATTTGATCGTAATCAAATTCGTAACTTAAGGATGGCGATTTTTGCAGATAAGCCCGCAACTGCCCGAAAAGAGATTCTATTTTCGAAAAAACAGCATCATCCTTTTTGGAAAACAATTCATTTATGATCTTTGTATGGTATGTTTGCAATGCATCTACTTTAGATTCAATCCCATCCTTTTTAGCTGCAAAAGCATCAACGATCTCTTCCAAAGCATTGGTTGTTTTGCCCATTGCCGACAATACAATAATCATTTCCTCTCTGTAGGATTGTACAATTTTCACAAAATTCCGTACACCATCAGCACTATTTACCGAAGCCCCGCCAAATTTAAATATGTTCATCAAAAAAATGTTAGATAATTCTTACTAAAAGGTTATTTAAACCCGCTTTCAAAATAAAAATTGAAGTTACAAAATATTGTTTCAGCATTACAAAGTTTGTGAAATTTTAAGATCATTCTGTAATTCATTTCGCACTTTTTAATCGCAAAAAAGAAAAAAACGCGGTTGAAAACAAAAACCTGTTTAATGCCATTAAAACAACAATTTTCCTTTCACTTATTACATACCTAATATACCAAGGCTTCACACCTTAAAATTAATTACCGTAAACGTTTGAAATAAGTGTTTCGGCGTTTCACAAAAAAGCATAACTTTATGCCACCAAATGAATGTAAACCAAAAAGCCTTAAAAAAATGACTGAACACAACAATGTTCAAACTCTAAATCAATTCATCATCCAAAGACAATCCGATCATCCTGGAGCAAAGGGAGAATTATCCCGGTTACTTCATCATATTGGAATTGCATCTAAAATTGTAAACCGTGCTGTGAACAAAGCCGGTCTGGTTGATATTTTAGGTGAACATGGAGATCGAAATGTGCAGGGAGAAGATCAGCAGAAACTGGATGTTTTTGCAGATACTCACTTTATTGATGCCTTAAAAGCCTGTGGTGAATGCTGTGCTGTTGCATCGGAAGAAAATGAAGAAATCATTATTTTTGATGATGAATTGAGTAAACATGGAAAATATGTTTTCGCAATGGATCCGCTTGACGGCTCATCGAATATCGATGTAAATGTTTCGATCGGAACAATTTTCTCGATTTACGAACGCCTTTCTCCTCGGGGAGAAGTTGCTAAAATTGAGGATTTCCTTCAGGAAGGAACCAAACAGGTTGCTGCCGGATATATCATTTACGGTTCGTCAACCATGTTGGTATACACCACCGGAAAAGGAGTAAACGGTTTCACTCTGGATCCATCAATCGGTGAATTCTGTTTGTCGCATCCCAACATTAAAACACCAAAAACAGGAAAAATTTACTCCATCAACGAAGGAAATTACATCAATTTTCCAATGGGTGTAAAAAAGTACATTAAGTATTGTCAGGAATATGATCAAAAATCAAACCGCCCCTACACTTCCCGATACATAGGATCTTTGGTGGCCGATTTTCACCGAAATTTATTGAACGGTGGTATTTTTATCTATCCGCAAACCAGAAAAAACCCCAACGGAAAACTTCGTTTGATGTACGAATGCAATCCAATTGCTTTTATTGCTGAACAAGCCGGCGGTAAAGCTATCGATGGCACGCAGCGAATTTTAACCATTAAACCAAGTTCGCTTCACGAACGTGTTCCGTTTTATACCGGATCGACAAACATGGTGAAGAAAACCGAAGAGTTTTTACATTTCTTCAACAACATCTGAAATAGAATTTTCAGAAGAAAAATTTAACACACTACTAAACAAAGCCACTTTTCAATTGAGAAGTGGCTTTGTATTCTTTACTTATTGGTCGCTTATTCTTTTAAAACCATATCAATACACATTACCGCGGCAAGAATAAGAATTCTCATCGGATTATCTGCAGTCACTTTCTCATCAATCGCCAACATATAATTATCTGCTGATGTAAACAATTCCTTGCCAATTCCAGCCCATTTTTTACTTACATGAGCAAACTCTGTTTCCCCTTTACTGAATTTAAAATCCCAGCTGGTCCATTTTCCTTTAAGAGTGCACAAAATATTTTCAGTAGAATCAATAACATCAAATTTGCCACCTATTGAGAAAAATTTTTGTTTGAATTTTCCCAATAAATTATCATTCTCATCAAAAACTTCAACTGTAGACAAGAAGAATGAAACACCTCGTTTTATTGTTAGTACTTTTTCACCTGAAACAGTTTTAATTTCAATATTAAAAGGAGTCATTCTCTTGTAATCAGTAAAGCGAAGCATCTTGGTAAAAAAACCAAGTTTTTCTTCCCTGCAGGTCATTATCATTTCCTGATTTTCAGGATTGAAAATATCAAAATTATTTGCTGCTTTGAACATGCCAACATGTTCCTTCACGAAAAATGAATTTCGACTTAAAATTGGATTCATATTTTATCTATTTTGTTGAATGGTCTCACTCCATTTTGTAAGAGATGCCAAAAGGTTATCTTAATTTAATTTCATCGTTACTATTTTAGAGAAAAACACCTTGCCTGCCTGTAAGCCTTAAGCAATACTATTATCCATAAAATTTTTACGAAAGTAAACATTATTTACAATCAAGTATAATAATGAAAGCCTAAACTATGATACTTTAAACCGAATTTACAGAAGAAATTATTGTAACACACCACAAAACAAAAGCCACTTTCCAATTGGGAAGTGGCTTTTGTTTTGTTCTTACCGCAAGTTTGCAACCTGTAATTCTCCTCATATTACTTGCTTATGCCAGAAGTCGAAGATTTCTAGCAGATCAAACACTTAGAAATATCAATTCATTCCTAACAATTCTAAAATTTCACCTTCCTTCAAAATACAAGCATCTTTACCCTGCTCAATTTTAATTTCCATCTTCTCAACCTTTGAAGGGCCGACTCCTTTCCCTGCACATAAAATATTAGGCTGTTTCAAAATCTATTACTAAAAATTTCATTTTATATTTTCTTTAAATTATTAATCAATAAATATTCTTCACTAACACTTGCAATCACATGCTCTTCTTGCAAACCTGCAAACACCTCCCCATTTCGGTAGAGTTATTTCTACATGCCTGCAGCAACTGTTTTTTTTCGGTAAAATGTGCTTTGCAGGCGTGCAGCAACTATTCGACAGCTGTGAAATGGTGTATGCAAGCATGTTTACCCTATTTTACTACAATCGAACAGGCGCTGCAGTCATGCATCACCAATTTTATTGTGGCAAAGTATGCGTTGCAAGCCTGCGTACTATACTCCACCAAAAAAAAGTATGCGCTGCAGGCTTGCAGCGCATACTTTTCTGTATTTACAATCGGATTACACTTCGGGAGCAACAACCTCTTCCTCAACCTTTGCTTTCGATACCGTTCTGGGGAACAAACGATCGGCATATTTCCTGCCAAACAACTTTACCGCATCCAGATAATTGAATTCGTATTGTTTGCGCAAATCGGCCTGAGCCAATCCTTCGTTTGCCACAGCCATTTCTACATTGGTTTTGGCTTGTTGCTTGTTGGATATTGCTGTGCGCACTTCGGCAATGGCTCTGGTAAGTGGCGCATATTGTACCGCCAAAACGTGCTCTTCGCCTAAGGCTTTAATACGTTCAGCAATTTGATTAGCCTTATCAACTTCTTTGGCAAATGGTGCACGTACAATGTCGGAATACTTCCCATCGGGAAATAACATAGTAAAAACAGGTCGTCCCGGATTGTTACGGTCGTATTGTTTGGCCACATCGGCCACGTTTCGAATGCTATCGTCCAATACCGCATCTCTCAGCATCAAATCATCATGAGCAGCATCATACAATTCCCTCTTTTTATCGGTTTCATCTCTTTTTTCTTTTAAAACAATAATTTTAGGGGCTATTGCCTCTGCTAAACCTTCTGCTCCTTTGGTTTGTTTACAAAGCCTGGTATGGCGATTCGAATTGTTAATGTGTACCTGCGACGACATTTTGTCGTTTAATAGTTTTGCCATTTTATGTTGGTTTTAGTGAAACTAATTCTCTGTATTATTTTTGTAAATTGTTCCTACCTATACGGATCATAAACTATCATCAAGCTCTTCAAACTCACCAATCATCTCTGATCCCACTCAATTCTTCTATATTATTTTTTATGATCGAATTTTTAAATTTAACAATTCGATTATTAAAATACACATAATTCTCTTTATTATTTTTCACAACTCCATTTTAAACACTCATCAAGTCTCATCAACAAGCTATTGACACTCCATCATCTTTGTTGTAATTTTACACAAGCACCCTACATTGCTTCCAATTCTCTTCGCACACATATGGTATATTTTAAATCCAATTCGTGAATAAATCAATATCAAAAGCAATGAAAAATACAGTTTACAAACTCTTAATAAGCCTGTTTCTATTTACGGTTCCCCTTATTGCTTTCAGTCAAAACGGGAAAGTCATTATTAATGATATTGAGCTGAATGAAACTCAACTTACCAATCTTGAAAATGAATATGGACTAAAACCCAAAGCAGGAAATTACTGGTACGACAGCAAAAGTGGTTTGTATGGAGTTGTTGGTTATGCTTCTTTCGGATTTATGCTGCCCGGACACGATTTTGGGGAATTAAAATCAGACGCATCTGCCGGCAATACAAGTGTAGTTGTTAACGGGCGGGAACTGCCCGAGAACGAATGGTTGGTGTGGAGCTATGTATTGGGTTATTACATTCAACCAGGCTTTTACTGGTTCGATGATCAGGGTAATGCCGGTTACGAGGGCAATCCAATTCCTACTGTTAATTTGTATTTGGCTGCTCAGCAGAACTATTATATGGGACAAGGCAGTGGCGGAGATAATTTCTGGTCAACCCGCTTTAGTGCCGGCAATTCCGATCAGGGCAATACCCGCGGCTATGTTAGTGTTCCCGGATACGGCCCTGTCGGTTATGGATTTTAAATTAAACCTCCAGCAAACAAGTTAACTCGTCGCTCGTCATGCTGGGGATAAATTCAGTGATTGCATAATCTGCTAAATCATTTTTGTGAAAAGGATCTTTAGCCAGAATTTCTTCCAATTGTTTTTTATCCTTCACTGTTGAAAGTATTACGCCTCCTGTTCTCGGAACTTTTCTGCCCGAGGCCTGAAAATTTCCCAAAGCATACTGCTCTTTTAAATACTGAACGTGATTGTTCAATTCTTCTTCTACCTTTTCGATAGGTACTTTGTAGGTTAATGAAATGATAAACATGATTTTATTATTTTTTTAATCTTAAAATTATAGTCTCAACAGTTTCAAGTGGTATTCCACTTTTTCGTGCAATTTGTTTTATAGAAAGTCCTTCGTTTTTCATATTCATCACAAATACTTCCATAGGCTCTCCCACTTCAATCAGATGATTGTCGGGATCAAAAAAACGAATGGACCTTTGTCCCCAGGATTCTTTATGAATTTCATGTAAAAACACTGTTTTTTTCATTTTCAGTCTCTCACAAAACTCTTCAAGCAACTCCGTTTCAAAATACAATTCGAATCGATTCAAATCACCTTTTGTGTTCAACTCTTTCTCAATAATATGATTTGGTGCCGGTTCCCAAATCGTTAAACCACTCTTAAATATCACATTCTTTCCAAAATCATGTTCTATTTCCTGATTAAGTACACGAATGTAGAAATCTTTTGATATTTCGATATCCTTTACAAATAGTACTGACGAATGAAATTTCATATCCTTCTAATTTTTTTTACTTAAAAGCAACAAATGTGCATCCTATCAAACCAACGACATTTCCTTTTGCCTGCTTTATACTTGGTTCTTGGCACTTGTTACTTGGTTCTTGGCACTTTGTTCCTGATCCTTGGCACTTTTAACTTGTCCCTAAAATATTTTCCCTAAATTTGCGAATCAAATAATAAAAGGACAAGGGTTTGGAACTAAAACAACTTATACAAATTTTCTCGGAGCATCCTGCACGATACAGCATTGAAAAATATCTGGAACAAAAATCAAAGTTTCAGCTTCACCTAAAAGGTTTGGTTGGTTCTTCGCTTCCCTTGTTGGTTTCCGCCCTTAAACCCGGCCAACATCCACACATTTTACTGTTTAACGATAAGGAGGAGGCCGCCTATTTTTACAATGATCTGTGCAATCTGCTTGATGAAGATACCGTTTTGTTCTTCCCATCTTCCTTCAAACGTTCCGTTCAATATGAGAAAACTGACAGTTCGAACATTATTCTTCGTGCCGAATGTCTGAACCGTTTGAATTCCGATAAGCATCCTACTTTCATTATTACTTTTCCCGAAGCCGTTATCGAAAAAGTAATTAGTAAAGCACAACTGGAAGAAAATACCTTAACAATTAAGGTAGGCGAAAAATTATCTCCCGAATTTGTGGAAGAAGTCTTGATCGATTATGAATTTGAACGAGCCGATTTTGTGGTAGAACCAGGTCAGTATTCTATCCGCGGAAGCATTATTGATATTTTTTCCTTCTCGGATGAGCATCCTTTTCGAATTGATTTTTTTGGCGAAGAAGTAGACTCCATCCGAATGTTTAATGTGGAAAATCAACTATCCATAGAAAAACTAAACTCCGTTGATATCATTCCCAACATTCAGGAAAGTCTGCTGAAGGATTCCAGGATATCCTTTCTTTCTTTTGTGCCCGGCAATGCCGTTTTTTGGTGCAGGAATTTACAGTTTTCCTGCGACCGAATTCAATCTATATATGAAAGCACCATCGAAAAGGTTCCTTTTATGCAAATGGGTGAAGATTCCGTATCCACTAAAGATTATCTGATAAACAGCAAAGAATTTTTGAATCAGTTAAGTGATTTTTCGACATTGGAATTCGGACAAAAATTCTTTTTTGTGGCTCAGGAAGAGCTTCAGTTCAATCAAAATCCGCAGCCAGCATTCAACAAAAACTTTGAATTACTTGGCCAGCATTTGCTAAATAACAATGCCAAAGCAGAATCGAATTACATTCTTTCCGACAATCCAAAACAGATTGAACGAATCCACAATATTTTTGAAGATCAGGGAATTGAAGTTGAGTTTCAGGATGTAAACCATACGCTTCACGAGGGGTTTTCGGATAAAGACCTGAGAATATCGATCTTCACCGATCATCAGATTTTCGATCGTTACCACAAATTTCAGCTTAAGAACTCAACGGTTCACAAAGCCAAGGAAGTGGTAACTCTTAAAGAGATTAACCGCCTTCACCCAGGTGATTACATCGTTCATTCCGATCATGGAATTGGTCGTTTCGGAGGTTTGCAGCTAATCGATACAAACGGCAAACCACAAGAAGTAATTCGTCTGGTTTACAAAGACAACGACATTCTGTATGTGAGTCTGCACTCGCTTCATAAAATTTCAAAATACAAAGGCAAAGACGGATCTGCTCCTAAAATATACAAACTGGGTAACGGCACATGGCAAAAGCTAAAGGAAAAAACCAAAGGCAAGGTAAAAGATATTGCCAAGGATTTGATTGCCCTTTATGCCAAACGAAAATCAGAAAAAGGTTTTTCGTTCAGTCCCGACACCTATATGCAACAAGAATTGGAAGCTTCTTTCATTTACGAAGATACTCCCGATCAGGTGAAAGCAACAATCGCAACCAAAGAAGGAATGGAATCGCCTTACCCAATGGACAGGTTGGTATGTGGTGATGTTGGTTTCGGAAAAACCGAAATTGCCATTCGTGCCGCTTTTAAGGCTGTTGCCGATAACAAACAGGTCGCTATTCTGGTTCCGACCACAATTCTGGCTTTTCAGCATTTCAAAACTTTTAACGATCGATTGAAAAATTTTCCCTGCACGGTAGATTATATCAGTCGAATGAGAACCTCGAAAGATCAGAAACAGATTCTGAAAAATTTAAAAGCCGGACAAACTGATATTATAATCGGGACACACCGGATCATAGGAAAAGATGTTGAGTTTAAAGATTTGGGTTTACTCATCATTGACGAAGAGCAGAAATTTGGTGTATCGGTAAAAGAGAAACTGAAACAATTTAAAGTAAATGTTGATACCTTAACATTAACTGCTACTCCAATTCCAAGAACATTACAATTTTCATTGCTGGGTGCGAGAGATTTGTCCATCATCAATACGCCGCCACCAAACCGTTATCCGATTGTAACCGAAATTCACAATTTTAATGAAGACATTATTCGGGAAGCAATTACCTACGAAGTGGAACGAAACGGACAGGTTTTCTTTATTCATAACAGGGTTCAAAATATCAAGGACGTTGAAGCAATGATTCAGAGAGCCGTTCCAGGAGTTTCAACTGTGGTTGCCCACGGACAAATGGAAGGACCTAAACTGGAAAAAATCATGCTCGACTTTATCCGAGGTGATTTTGATGTTCTGATTGCAACTACCATAATTGAATCTGGATTGGACATTCCGAATGCCAATACCATCATCATTAATAACGGACAGAATTTTGGATTGAGCGAACTGCACCAGTTAAGAGGCCGCGTTGGCCGATCGAACAAAAAAGCATTTTGCTATTTGTTAACTCCTCCGCATGATTCCATGACTCAGGAAGCCAGACAAAGACTTCAGGCCATTGAAAACTTCTCGGAACTGGGAAGTGGTTTTAATATTGCCATGCAGGATTTGGATATTCGTGGCGCCGGTAATTTACTGGGTGGCGAACAAAGTGGTTTTATTGCTGATATTGGTTACGAGACTTATCACAAAATTCTGAATGAAGCACTTCTGGAATTGAAGGAAAATGAATTCAAAGATGTTTTCGAAGATGAAAAGAAAGAAGAAGGAAAAAATGTTCTCCGATTTATAAGCGAATGCCAAATAGATACCGATTTGGAAATTCTATTTCCTGAGAAATATGTTGAAAGCATTTCAGAACGAATTCGTTTGTACCGCGAATTAGATAACATTCAAACCGAAGAGGAAATAGAGAAATTTGAATCTCAACTAAAAGATCGGTTTGGAGACTTACCCGAACCATGTCTTGAACTGCTAGATGTTGTTCGTTTGCGTTGGATTTCTTTGGATTTAGGAATCGAAAAAATCATTCTTAAAAAGGGAAAACTGGTTCTGTATTTTATTTCTGATCAGGATTCAGCTTTTTATAAATCAGCGCAGTTTAGTAAAGTCCTGCAATTTCTGCAGACACAAGTTGTTCCCTGCAAAATGAAAGAAGCAAAAAACAGACTAAGTCTTAGTTTCGAAAAAATTAAGAACATTAAAAAAGCCAGCGAAATACTGGCTCTAATTAATGAGATATAATATTATTACTCCGATCGATAAATTGATCGGAGTTTATTTTTTATGAACACGAATGATCCCGGATGTAGCAAACCACTCCGGTTTCTTCTCCTTTTTCGTTACGCAACAAACTAGCAATCATCTTCACGTTCTGCTTTTTATCATTTATCTCTAAAGTAAAATTCACTTCATGTTTCCCGTTCTCCCCTAATGGAATTAAAATATCTTCGGCAAACGATTTTTGTCCCTCGTAAAGAAACAAACTACAGTATAATTTACCGATAGTGCTGTCTTCAGAAATACCAAAAATCCGTTCACATGCCCGGTTCCACGATTTCACCTTTCCCTCAAGGTCGAAAGTAACAACACCATCAACAAAATTATTAATGATATTCGCTTTTTCAGCTAACAACTGACGATAGGCAAACTCCCGCGTAATATCACGAACAATTAATTGTAAATTTTTCTTACCATTAAATTCAATTTGAGCTCCGGTCAAACCAACATCAATCAATTCGCCATGTATGGTTTTTAATTTCAGATGAGTATAAGAGATTCCTTTTTCCATAGCCGACGAATTCTCCAATCTCTCTTTAAAAACTGCCGAGTAATCATCATCAACAAATGACAACAAGGGCAAGCCCATTAAATCTTCGATGTATGCTGTTTTGAATAATTTTAATCCCAAACAGTTCACATATTCGATCAAACCATTTTCATTGATCACAATAATAGCTTCGGGAGAATCAGTAATGAAGTTTCTAAAACGCTGTTCACGCATTTTCTGATCCAAATCAAATTGATGTTTATAAAAAGCCAATTCTATTGAAATTCCAAGTTCCCTCTTATCAATTGGTTTCACCAGATATCCATAAGAATGAATATTAATGACTCTCTGAATAGTGCTTTCTTCAGTATCGCTGGAAAGGAAGATAACCGGAATGTCAAATTTGGTTTTAATTAATTCTGTAGTTTGAATTCCATCCAGACCTCCACCCAAATGAACATCCATCAGAATAATATCCGGCTTCATTGTTTCACACAAACGAATAGCCTCTTTTCCATCTTCTACTATTCCGATAAGATCGTAACCCAGTTCTTTTAAAAACATCCGAAAGATGGTCGATATTAAACTGTCATCTTCTACAATTAAAATTTTTTTCTTCATCAATCTAAAATTGAATGTGTGATCGATTTTAATCTAAAAAAAGGATATACAATCATTTAAATTGTATTTACTGAATAATTAAATAGCATCTTATTTAAAATGATTATAAAAAACCTAAGTATCAATAGACTAATATGCCTAAAGTTTACTAATTTTATGCGATTTTACAAGACATTTACAATAAATTACCATCATTCCGACTCTTTTGAATTTAATAGTAGACATAGGGAACACACAAATAAAGTCAGGCTTCTTTGAAAACAATCAATTAGTTAGACTTGAAAACTCGACATTAGGGGAAACTGAATTCGTTTCCGGCCTTTTATCAAGATGTGAAAATGCACCTAATGTTATTATTTCTTCTGTTAGAAAATATCCTGAAGAATTAATCTCCAGATTAAAATTGGCCTGCAAAGTCGTTCTGTTTTTTAATTCAGAAATAGGCACACCACTGGAAAACTTATATGAATCGAAAAGCACACTCGGCTACGATCGATTAGCCGCTTGCGCAGGCGCACATGGTTTATATAAAGGAAAAGACATACTGGTAATAGATGCCGGAACCGCTATCACGTTTGATTTTGTTACTGCTAAAGCCCAATATTTAGGAGGCTGTATATCTCCCGGTTTAAAAATGCGTTTCAAAGCTTTACACGAATTTACTCAAAACCTGCCCGAGCTGTCAAAAAATGAAGGTTTCAATTTAATTGGTAAAAACACCAATGATGCAATAGTGTCAGGCGTTCAAAATGGTCTGATCTTCGAAATAGATTCATACATCAACAAATTAAAAGCCATACATCCGGAATTACGTGTGGTAATTACCGGAGGAGATGCCCGTTTTTTAAATAAATCAATAGATAACAAAGTAGCATATCATCCCGAAATCGTATTGGAGGGGTTGAATAAGATATTGGAATTTAATTTATTGATTCACTCTTAATAAGACGTATTTTTTGCAGCTTTATATTTTATTTATAGTTTTGCAAAGGGCTCTCAAATATAGATGTCCCAACCAGTTTCGAAGCTTGTACTAAATTTTTGGTATGAGTTTTGCAGTTTTAGTTCTGACAAAACTAAAACTTTCGTTATATTTAGACCCTGGTTTAAAATATTGAGATTTTACAGGTAAATCTAAATGTCATTTTTGGTTTTGAAATAAAAAGTAACTTGATTATAAAAAAAATAGTAATATGAAGACAAGACTTTTAATTGTAACAATGGTTCTTTTGTTTTCGGGTCTGTTTAAGGCGGAAGCTCAGACTTTGGAATCAAAATATGGGTTGGATAGTGCTAAAACAATTTTAAACGCATCTCTCTACATCGAGATGGTAAAACAGGGAAATTACAAAGAAGCACTTACTGGATGGAGATACGTTTATAGAAATGCACCTGCCTACCAAAAATCCACGTATATTAATGGTGTGAAAATAATGGAAGGATTATACCGCGCTACTAAGAATGACAAATACATTGACACTTTAATGATGGTTTACGATAACCGAATTAAGTATTTTGGTAAAGATCGTAAATATTCTACAGGTTGGATTCTTGGTCGTAAAGGTGGTGATTTGTTTCAATACCGGGAAAAAGATATCCCTTCTGTAAAAGAAGCTTATGCCATGATGAAAAAATCCATTGAAATGCAAGGACTGAATGCTGAAGCGAAAGTTATTGCCAACACAATGGAAGCATCAAAAGTTTTGGTTCAAAACAATCAAATAGAAGCAGAAGAAGTGATCGACAATTACCTTCTTTTTATGGATATGGCTAAGAAGCAAATGGATGCTGAGACTGATCCAGCTAAAAAAGACAATATCAACAACGCAAGATTGAATGTAGAACAAATTTTCTTTGCTGCCGGAGTTGCTGATTGTGAAACCTTAAGCAATATCTTTACTCCTAAATTTCATGCAAATAATAATGATTTGGTTCTGATCAATAAGATCTTAAGAATGTTGAATCGTCAGGAATGTGAAGATGGAGCTTTGTATGCTGAAGTTGCGGAAAGAAAATATGAATTGGATCCGAATGCTGATGCTGCTCACAACTTGGCAAAAATGTTTATCAAGAAAAAAGAATTTGACAAGAGTAAAGAGTACTTAGTTAAGTCTATCGAATTGGAAGCAGATGCTGATATTAAAGCAGACCTTCATTTCAAATTAGCTACAATTCTTTTAATGCAAGGCAAATACAGTGATGCTAAATCTAACGCATTAAAAGCAGCCAAATACAGAGCTAATTGGGGACAACCTTATTTGTTGATTGGAAAAGCTTATGCTGCTTACAGCAAAAATTACGGATCAAGTCCGCTTGAAAAGCAAGCTGTTTATTGGGTAGCTGTTGATAAATTTGCTAAAGCTAAAGCTTTAGATCCTGATTGTTCTGAAGAAGCCCGCGAATTAATTACTACTTACTCTAAGTATTTCCCCCGCAAAGAGGAAGCTTTCTTCGAAGGAATTAAAGAAGGAGATACTTATAAAGTTGGAGATTGGATTAACGAATCAACCAAAGCAAGATTAACAGAATAAAACATTGAAAAATATCAATAATATTATCAAAAGCATTGTGATCCTTTCCGGGATTACAATGCTTTTGTCTTGTGAAAACAGTATTAAAGAGGTACAAAGTATTACAAGTAACGAAAAAAACCCGGAGCGTTCGGGCAAAGATGTTGAATTTATTTTCACTGATTCAACACGAATTAAATATCGTGCTTTTGCGGTTGAATTTATTGATGTGAAAACCGAAGATAAAGAGTATCAGGATTTCCCAAAAGGAGGAAAAATTACTTCCTATGACGATGACGGAACTGTTGCAGGACAAATAGAAGCAAATTATGCCAAACACTTTACCTCAGATCAATTGTGGGAACTAAGAAATAAAGTTATTGCTGTTAGTGATGACGGGAAAACCATAAATACCGAGTTAATGTATTGGGATCAAGGTAAAGGTCTCATTTATTCGGATCAATATGTTAGAATTACCACAGATGATGGTCAGGTTTTGGAAGGAATCGGTTTTTCTTCTGATGATAAAATGGATAAGATTACCCTCAAAAAAGTTACTGGTGAAGTATATTTAAATGATGAAACAGAACAATAAGAATAAAATCGTACTATATTGCATCTAAAATCATTTAACACATGAAACAAAAACTCCCTTTCATTTTAGAAATCATCTGGTTAATCGTTATGATTGTTGGCTTGATTGCTGCTGTACACAAAACAATTGATTACGGATTTGCTGAAAGTATTATGCTGTATGTTATCGCCGGCATTGCTGGTTTGATGTATGTTTGGAGAAGATACATGCGGAAATTACAAGAGAAAAACAAAGCCCGGAAATAAATGAACGAGCTGATCATCATTTTTATCATGTTGGCCTTATCGGCATTTTTCTCAGGAATGGAAATTGCTTTTATTGCCGCAAACAAGTTGCGAATGGAGCTTGATCGAAACAAAAATACAGTTTCGGCTAAGGTTATTTCTATTTTTTCTCAAAACCCAGGACATTATATTAGTACCATGCTCGTTGGCAACAACATTGCCCTTGTAATATATGGTATTCTTATGGCTAAGTTATTGGAACCTTCTATAGCGCTATGGATTGATTCCGATTCAATAATACTGGCTGTTCAAACATTTCTTTCAACCATATTAATTTTGGTTACTGCAGAATTTATACCCAAAACTCTTTTTAGGATCAATCCAAACATGGCTTTGAACCTGTTTGCCCTTCCGGTGATGTTTTTTTACATTTTATTCTATCCGATAACATCGTTCACTATATTCCTATCAAAAAATATTATCCGAAAAATTTTTAAAACTAACATTACCGAAGAAGAAGAAACGCAGGCTTTTGGGAAAGTTGATCTGGATCATTTGGTACAGGAAGGCCATGATGCCCAAACCATAGCCGAAGACGATCTTCACGACATAAAAATATTTAGAAATGCGCTCGATTTTTCGAAAGTGAAATTGCGCGAATGCATTGTGCCCCGAAATGAAATTGAGGCAATGGAAATTAATGGTGATATTTCAAGCCTGACGCAACGTTTTATAGAAACCGGATACTCCAGAATTTTAATCTACAAAGATTCAATCGACAATATTGTTGGTTATATACACTCGTCTATAATTTTTAAAAACCCACAAAGTATAAAGGCAGGCTTAAGCAATATTATTATTGTACCCGAAACAATGCCCGCTCATAAATTACTAAATCTTTTTACGCGCGAACATAAAAGTGTTGCCGTAGTGGTTGATGAATTTGGAGGAACAGCGGGAATGGTTACCATCGAAGACATCATGGAAGAGATATTTGGCGAAATTGAAGATGAACATGATGACGTAGATCTGGAAGAACAGAAAATTTCAGATACAGAATACATTTTCGCAGGCCGTTTGGAAATAGATTATCTGAATGACAAGTATGAACTTAACCTGCCTGTATCAGAAGACTTTGAAACATTAAACGGCTTTCTTATTTTCACTCACGAAAGTATTCCCACGTATAATGAAACAATTCGCATTGAAAATTTCAATTTTAAAATTTTGGAAGTAAGCAATACACGTGTTATTAAAATACGCTTAACAATTCTATAAAATATCCTTCATTCCCAATTTTCTTATCCTCATTTAAATCATCTCTATTTATATCCAAAATAGATATCCGGGTTTGTCCGCATCCTCAATTGTAAGTAGGATCAGGTCAATATTATTCCAGATAGAAATAATTACTTTCAAGTCTCTTTTTATTTTACTATAAAAGCGAGTAATCCAATTGCAATAAAAAGCGATCATTTCCCATTTTTTTGTATATTCGTAGCCTAATTAAGAATATTTAAATCTTTTTCGATGGCAACATTACAAAAAATAAGAAATCGTGGTGTTTTTATAGGGATCATTATTGGTGGTGCTCTTCTTGCATTTATTGCTGGAGATGCTCTAAAATCAGGTGGTTCGTTATTAGCAAACTCACGAAATGAGATGGCAGAAATTGCAGGGGAATCAGTAAACATCCGTGATTTCCAAAACCGATTCAATCATAGTCTTGAGATTAACAAACTCATGTCCGGACAGAACTCAATTCCATCGGAACAGATTGAGCGTTTAAGAGAGCAGGTTTGGCAACAGATGGTTCAGGAATTTGTAATGAACCGTGAGTATGATGAGTTGGGAATTTCTATTTCTTCTGAGGAATTATTTGATATGGTTCAAGGTAGAAATATCGATCCTGCTATTCGTCAGTTATTTCAAAACGAAAACGGATTGGTTGATAAGGATCAAGTTGTTGCAACTCTTAAGAAATTAATTGCAGCTCCTAATGGAACTCCTCAAAAAGCTTACTGGTTAAACATCGAAGAATCAATTATTACGCAAAGAAATCTTGTTAAGTACAATACCTTAGTTCAAAAAGGTCTTTACATGCCAAATGTATTGGTTAAAGACATGGCAACTAAAGGAAGTAAAAAAGTAGATTTCAATTATATTGTGAAAAGTTACAATCTAATTCCAGACAGTACTATTAATGTAACTGAATCTGAAATCAGAGATTACTATAGTAAACACGAAGATCTGTTCAAACAAACAGAATCAAGAAAGATTGATTACGTATCATTTGACGTTATACCTTCTACTGAAGATTACAAAGCAACTGAAAAATGGATTGTTGACTTGAAAGAAGACTTCACAAATGAAAGCAATGACGTTCAGTTTGTAGAATTGAATGGCGACAGCGATTTTAATGCTTACTATTTCAAACAAGACGAAATCACAAATGCTGATCTTAACGCATTCGCGTTTTCTGCAAATAAAGGTGATGTATTTGGCCCTTACTTCGAAAACGAAATGTATAAAATGGCAAAACTGCATGAAGTAAAAATGCTTCCTGATTCAGTAAAAGCCCGTCACATTCTAATTCGTCCTGTTAATCGTGATTATAAAGGTGCTGAAGCAAAAGCTGACAGTTTGAAAGCTTTACTTGATAAAGGAGCTAAGTTTGCTGTTTTAGCAAAAGAAAACTCATCAGATCAAGGTTCTGCTGTTAATGGTGGTGACTTAGGATGGTTTTCTCAAGGAAAAATGGTTCAGCCATTCAACGATGCTGCTTTCTCTTCGAAAAAGAATGAAGTAAAAGTTGTTCTGACTCAATTTGGAGCTCACGTTATTCAGGTTACCAATATGAGTAAGGCAGTGAAAAAAGTTCAACTTGCTATTGTTGACCGTAAGGTTGAAGCCAGTCAAAAAACAATTCAGGCAGCTTATGCTAAAGCCCGTACTTTTGCAGGAAACAATCTTGACAAAAATGCGTTCGAGAAAGCAAGCACTGCTGATGGTTTAAATCGTAGAACAGCAAATCTTAAAAGAGAAACTAAATTGATCCCCGGACTGGAAAATTCAAGAGATCTTGTTAGAGCTGCCTACAACACGGATAATATGGAGAGTATTTTATTGAATAATGATAACTCTGCAGTTTTCGAATTTGGAAACAAGTTTGTTGTTGCAATCCTTTCTGATATAAAAGAAGAAGGAATTGCGTCTATTCAAGATAAGGTTTCTGAAATCAAGAGAGCGATCAGAAAAGATAAAAAAGCTGAACTAATTATTGCTGAGATGACAAAGAGTAGTGCCGGAGCTCAAAGTTTACTTTCTGTGGCACAAAAAGAAAACTTAGAAGTTAAAACTGCAACAGGTATCAGTTTCCAATCGTTTCAGATTCCTGGTGCAGGAATTGAGCCTAAAGTAATAAGTACAGCTTCAATGCTGGAGAAAGGTAAAATTTCATCTCCTGTTGAAGGCAATCAAGGTGTTTACATGCTTGTTGTTACTAACGAAAACAGCGATGAAGTTTCTGATGTTACCGTTCAAGCTTTTAAATCAAGATTAGAGCAAGGATATCAATACAGAACAAACTATCAGGCATTTCAGGCATTGAAAGAAAATGCAAATGTTATTGATAAAAGATACAAGTTTTATTAGAGAGTAAAACTCATTAAAAAGCGGGATGATAATTTATCATCCCGCTTTTTTTGTGCATTTAAGTTTATCCATAAAAAAAGAGATGCTGCAAATGCAACACCTCTTAAAATTCCTTATTGAAAGCTAAGACAAAAGCTCCTTAACTTTATCAGCAATTGCTTTACCATCAGCTTTACCGGTTAATTCTTTGGAAGCCAATCCCATTACTTTCCCCATATCTTTCATGGAAGATGCTCCGGTTTTAGTAATGATTCCCTGAACGGCAACGGTCAAATCTTCATCAGACAATTGAGCAGGAAGATAAACCTCTAAATAACTTAATTCCAGAAGTTCCTTCTCTGCTAAATCTCCACGCCCTCCGGCAGTGAATGTACTGGCTGAATCTTTACGTTGTTTCACCAATCGCTGAATGATCTTAAGTGCAGAATCATTGTCGATATCGGCAGCTCCTGTTTTTGTCATTTCCATGGTAAAAGCTGTTTTTACAGCTCGGAGTGCTTCCAATCTGTCTCTTTCCTTCGCCTTCATGGCAGTTTTTATATCTGAATTGATCTGTTCTAATAAACCCATTGTTCTGTATTTTAAGTTTCTATTTATGACTGTATGACTACTCTTCGTCTAAAGTAAAGCGAATAACCTTACCCGATTGAAATTTCTGGTTGTCTATATTCTTCAGTTTTCGCTTGTAAGCAGGAATATTTTCAATTTCATCAATTTCAGTATCCTTCAAATCTGTCAAGATTAACTGATTCTCTTCCGATTTTTCATTCGCCTCTTCTTCTAAAATAGTTTTTACTTGATCGACAGCACTGTTGCGTCCTCTGCCAGCCTGAAAAGATGCAGTTTTGGGTGTCGCCTTCTCCTCTGGAATTAAACCATTATCGAAACCCGTTGCTATGATTGTAACCGATACTTTGTTTCCTAATACCAAATCCTGCCCTGTACCCCAAATAATAGAAGCACTATCGCCAACAGCTTCCTGAACGTAGTCGGTTATTTGTCCCACCTCATCCATGGTTACCTCTTCCTGACCGGAACTAATATTTAAGAGAATATTTCGGGCACCTCTAACATCATTGCTGTTCAATAATGGTGATGTAAGAGCCTCGCGAATGGCATTAACAGCACGATCCTCTCCCTCGGCCGAAGCAGATCCCATTACTGCAACCCCACTATCTGTCATTACTGTTTTTACATCTTCAAAATCTACGTTGATATAACCGTGAAGCGTTATAATCTCAGCAATTCCTTTAGCTGCGGTTGCCAACACATCATCCGCCTTGGAAAAGGCTGTAGACAACTTTAAATCGCCGTAAATTTCGCTTAGCTTTTCATTGTTTATGACTAAAAGTGAATCCACATTCTCTTTTAGTTTATTGATTCCTTCAATGGCCTGGTGCAATCGCTGGCGTCCTTCAAAACGAAATGGTATCGTAACAATACCCACCGTTAAAATCCCCATTTCTTTAGCCGCTTTCGCGATAACCGGAGCGGCACCTGTACCTGTTCCTCCTCCCATACCAGCAGTAATAAAAACCATTTTGGTATTATCAGCCAGCACTTCAATTATATCTTCCAAATTCTCAATCGCGGATTGCTCACCCCGCTCGGGTTTGTTACCCGCACCACGACCTTCAGTCAGCGATTCACCCAACTGAATTTTCACAGGAATTTCACTTGTTTCAAGGGCCTGGGCATCAGTATTGCAAATGACAAAATCCACATCTTTTATGCCCTGCTTATACATATAATTTACAGCGTTACCGCCACCACCACCAACACCAATTACTTTTATAATCGATGATTCATTTTCCTGCAAACTAAAATCAATTAAATCCTCAGTCATTAATATCTAAAATTATCTCTTTTATGATTTCACGCAACTTAAAACGCTACATCGAAGAATCATTATTATCAAATATCTGTGTAAACTTATCTTTAAACCAATTGTCAAGGCTTCCTTTTTTATGTTCCTCTTCTCCACTTTCTTCCTCAACTTCAATAGGTTCCTTACTTTTAGTTACAGGCGTTTTTTTCTCTTCTGTTACCTCATACTCCTCACGGTCTTCATCGGAGCGTTTTCTCATCAACTCTTCTCTTCGTTGCCTTTCCTCCCGCTTCTTCATTGCCGCAATCTCCTCAGCTTCGGCTGGATTCTCAATAATCAGCTCCAATTTAGGAGCTTCATTTTGAACTGATTTCCGAGGTTCTATACTTAATTCAGGAATAGGGCTTTCGGAAAATCCGGTAGCAATAATTGTAACGCTTAATTCATCGTCCAATCTATCACTATTACCATTTCCCCAAATAATACTCACCTCGTCACCCACTACATCGTGAACGTAATCGGTAATCACACTAACCTCCTGCATGGTCACCTCATCTTTACCCGAGATGATATTTAATAAGATATTTCTTGCTCCGCAAATATTATTACTGTTCAATAACGGAGATGTAAGTGCCTCTTCAATAGCACGAAGCGCTCTATCTTCACCTGAAGCAGAAGCTGATCCCATTACGGCTACACCACTATCCCTCATCACGGTTTCCACATCGGCAAAATCGACATTTACATAACCATGAACAGTAATTATTTCAGCAATACTTTTGGCGGCAATAGATAAAACATCATCAGCCTTTGCAAAGGCATCCGATAATTTTAAATCACCATACATCATCCTCAACTTTTCGTTATTGATGATTAGAAGTGCATCCACATGCTTTTCCAGATTTGCAATTCCTTCCATCGCCTGCTCAATTCTTCTTTTCCCCTCAAATCGAAATGGGATCGTTACAATTCCAACAGTTAGGACTCCCTGCTTTCTGGCTGTTTCTGCAATTATAGGAGCTGCACCTGTTCCGGTTCCACCTCCCATACCGGCAGTCACAAATATCATTTTGGTTTTCTCACTTAAAACTTTATTGATGTCATCAATACTTTCAAGTGCAGATTCCCGTCCTCTTTCAGGTTTGTTTCCAGCTCCTCTACCCTCGGTAAGTGATTTACCAAGCTGTACCTTAATCGGCACCTGACTGTTTTCCAAAGCCTGAGAATCAGTATTACATATTACAAAATCGACCCCCGTGATTCCTTCTTTTAACATGTGATTAACAGCGTTACTTCCACCGCCACCCACACCAATCACTTTTATAATGGATTTCTCTTTAGGTTCAAAATCAACCGGTAACAATTCGTCAATCATGATGTCACAAGTATTAGGGTTACAATATTTTATTTACATTTTTAAATCATCAGTATCAAACAAAGCACTAAAAAATTTCTGAAATCCTTTCTTTTTGCCTGTTTTATTTTTGTCTGTATTCTGATTCTGAATTTTTTTACGAGGTTTATTCAAACCTTTTAGCATCAATCCAATTCCTGTTGCATAAATTGGCTGATTTAAGGTTTCATCTAAAATAATTTTAGATGATGCTCCGGGATAGCCTATGCGAACATCTATTCCGGTTTGTTTTTGAGTCAGTACGTCAAGATTCGTAAGTAATGCACCTCCACCTGTCAATACTATTCCGGCACCAATTTTATCGTGCAGTCCTGTAATTTCGATTTGAAATTTAACACTGTCAATAATCTCCTCCATTCGGCATTGAATGATTTGAGCCAAGGTTTTAAAAGAAATTTCCTTTGGATCCCAACCACCAACACTTGGAATGGTAACCACCTTTTCTTCGTCTACTAAATCAGCGACAGCTTCTCCAAACTGAATTTTTAAAGCTTCGGCCTGTTTTATAAGTACCGAGCAACCTTCCTTTATGTCTCGGGTAACAATATCGCCACCAAAAGGAATTACTGCAGTATGCCTTAGTATACCATCAAAATAAACTGTAATATCCGTAGTTCCGCCACCAATATCAACCAAAACAACTCCAGCATCTTTTTCTTCTTCGCTTAACACAGATAAAGAAGAAGCTAAAGGTTCCAAAACCAATTCTTCAATTTCCAATCCAACTTCCTTCACACATTTCTCAATATTGCGTGCAGATGCAGTTCTTCCAATAATAATATTGAAATTCCCGTCCAGCCTTCGTCCGGCCATTCCTATTGGATTCCGAATGCCAGCCTCCTTGTCAACTACGTAATCTTGCGGAATCACATGCAGTATTTGTTCTCCAACCTCAATTGGAATCCTAAAATTCTCATTTATGATTTCCTCAACATCCTGTTTAGTAATTTCACCTATTCCATTTTGGATGTATTTAAACTGTCGGTTCTTTATGCTCCGTATATGCTGTCCGGCAATACCTACATAAACTGTAGAAATGTCTTTGTTAGTTTTCTCCGCCAATCGATCAACTACCTCACTGATAGCACCAATTGTATCTTCAATACTATGAATCACGCCCCTCTTAACGCCCCTCGATACGGTTTTTTCCATACCTATAATCCGCAACCTTCCATCGGTGTCTACTTCACCCATAATGGCAACAATTTTAGTTGTGCCAATGTCGATAGCTGCTATGATATTATTCCTGCTAGTCATTTAAATTCTTTTTTGTGCAAACTACCTGATTCTTATATTTCAAATTGATTTTACTATACGTATTCCAACCTTTTTTTGAAAATCCTTTGATATACAAAGCTCTCAATTTTTGAAATTTCTGCTCGTAGTTTTCAATGCTCCCCAATTCAATTTTATGAGCTCCAACACGAGGAATTAAAACGTACTCCTTGTTTCTGTCTACATCAATTTGTGTGATCTGCGATTTCCAAAATTCATCATTTGTAATAAATTTTACCAACTCAAACAGTTCTTCTTTTATCAACTGATCATTTACAGCCCCTGAAACCACCAAAACCCTTGATGTAAAATTTGCAGACAAAGGCATTTTCTCTCCATCCGCATCAATATAATATCCATTCCCCGATAAAATCCGCACAATTGGGTTGCGTTGTTTAATTTCAACAATTAATTTTCCGGAAAGCGAATTGTACACTTCCGATTTTTTCACATAAGGAATCTTGTCTATTAGATCCTCCAATGCTTCTTTATTAACTTCGGAAATAGTAGTCCCTACCACTCCCGGATATTTTTTCTTAATAATTCTTTCAACATCAGAATTGTTTACAAAACCTCTTTTCACACTATCAACCACATTTACCAGTGTACCTGAAAACACCAGCTTCTCCGATTTGCCATTGGCAAAGGAAAAAACTACAATTAAGTACCCCAGCAAGAATACCCAAATTAATGTGTTTGCAATTTTTTTTAGCATTCCAATCGTTCGCAGATTAAATTTTTAATCGGCTCGACCAACTTGTCGATATCGCCTGCACCTAAAGTTAGTAAAACTTCAAATTCTTTCTCTCTAAGTAACTCTATCAAATCACCTTTAGTACATAATTTAGCTGGCACCTTCAGGTTTTTCAAAATAATTTCAGAATTAACCCCTTCTATTGGCAATTCTCTGGCTGGATAAATATCCAAAAGAATGACTTCATCTAAAAGATTTAAACTTGCAGCAAAACCTTCTGCAAAATCTCTTGTTCGTGAATATAAATGAGGTTGAAATATTCCGGTTATTTTCTTTTCAGGATACAATTCCCTTACTGATGATATACTTTCCCACAACTCTTTTGGGTGATGTGCATAATCATCAATAAAAACAATTTTTTCATTTCTGATTTGATAATCAAACCTTCTTCTAACACCTTTAAAAGTTGAAAGAGCTTTTCTCAACTCATCAGCTTCAACACCGCAAAGAAGAGCCATAGCTGATGCTGCAATTGCATTTTCAACATTAATTTTCCCTGGGTAGGAGAACAACAAATCTTTAATTGTTCCATCCGGATACACCAAATCAAATTGATAAAATCCTTCCACTAATTTGATGTTCTCAGCATAAAAATCTGCTTTATCCTCTAATGAATAAGTATAAGCCGAAAGTTTATCATGAGTGAGAACCAATCCCTTTTTATAGACAAGGATTCCCCCTTCCTTTATTTGATGAACAAAAGCCTGAAAGCTCTTTTCCAATTCATTTCTATCGCCGTAAATATCCAAATGATCAGCATCCATTGAGGTAATTACAGCCAACTGCGGGTGTAATTGAAGAAATGAACGATCAAACTCATCAGCCTCAAGAATCATCCAAGGACTGGTTTTTGACAGTAAAAGATTAGACTGATAGTTGCGGGAAATTCCTCCTAAAAAAGCATTGCAATCTAAAGCTGATGTTTTGAAAATATGCGCTGTGATGGTTGAAACCGTAGTTTTACCATGGGTTCCGGCAATACCTATACCATTCAAATTATCGGAAAGCAAACCCAGAACCTGCGATCGCTTCATAATTTCAAATTGTTGCTGCTGAAAATAAATCAATTGAGGATGATTTGCAGGAATAGCAGGTGTGTACACTACTAAAGTATCATACTTAGATTGATAACGTACTGGAATTTGATCGACATCTTCCTGAAAAGTTATACCAATACCTTCCGCAGTTAATTCCGCAGTAAGCTGAGTGGCCATTCGGTCATAACCAAACACATTCTTACCAATGGAATTAAAGTAGCGGGCTATAGCACTCATGCCAATTCCACCAATCCCGATAAAGTAAATATTTTTATAATCCTTAATCTGCATAATCTATGTTAATGCTATTATTTGTTCTGCAATTTCATCTGCTGCATCGGGCTTCGCCAAAGCTTTGCAATTCGCCGAAAGCTCAGATAATTTATCTGCATCATTTATCAGTTTTAATGCCTCCACAACCAATTCCTTTTCAGCATCAATATCTTTTACCATTATCGCAGCATTCTTATTTACCAGAGCCATGGCATTCTTGGTTTGGTGATCTTCAGAAACATTAGGTGACGGTACCAAAATACATGGCTTTTCCACCAGGCATAGTTCTGATATTGTACCCGCTCCAGCTCTGGAAATAACCATATCGGCAGCAGCATAAGACAAGTCCATTCTCCCCAAAAAATCAAAAACTTTTAATCCGGGGATGTCCCAATTTTTCAATTCTTCGCGAACCTTTTCAATGTAAAACTTTCCTGTTTGCCAGATTACCTGAACTTCTGAATCTGAAATTGCCGAAAGCGAACGCAACATACTATTATTAATGGTTCTTGCTCCCAAACTTCCCCCTACAACCAAAATGGTTTTCTTTTCAGGATCTAACTCAAAATGAGCCATTGCCTCCTGCTTTTTCAAAGCAATATTTATTAAATCTTTTCGAACAGGATTTCCTGTCAATAATATTTTGTCAGCAGGAAAAAAACGTTCCATTCCTTCGTAAGCCACACAAATCTTTTTTGCTTTTTTTGCCAAAAGTTTGTTCGTTATTCCCGCATACGAATTCTGCTCCTGAATTACGGTAGGAATTCCCATTTTAGCTGCGGCATGTAAAAGCGGACCACTGGCATATCCTCCAACACCAACAACTGCGTCGGGCTGAAAATCCTTAACAATGGCCTTGGCTTTTTTCAAACTTTTAAACAGTCTCGAAAAAAATTTCAAATTCTCCTTCGAGAAATTTCGTTGAAGTCCCCGTATTGGCAATCCAACTATTTTATATCCTGCAGAAGGAACTTTTTCCATTTCCATTTTCCCTTCGGCTCCTACAAATAAAATTTCACAATCGTTATGCTTTTCTTTTAAAGCATTTGCAATTGAAATAGCCGGAAATATATGGCCTCCTGTTCCGCCTCCGCTAACAATTATTTTAATTTTCTGCTTCATTTACTTTTGCTTCTTCATTCAATTTCTCTTCCTCATTTACCCAATTACTCACACTTAGTATCATTCCAAACGCAGCACTAGTAAAAATTAATGACGTACCTCCCATACTCACTAAAGGCAAAGGTTGTCCCGTTACCGGGATTAAATTAACCGATACAGCCATATTAGTCAATGCCTGAAAAACAATACTTAAAGTTAAACCAACCACCAGCAATGCCGGAAAAGTCCGATTGCATTTCCGGACAATCAAGCCGGCGCGATACAGTAATATGAGATAAAAAGCCAGTATGATAAAACCTCCAATCCAGCCCATTTCCTCCAAAATAATGGCATAAATAAAATCAGAATACGGATGTGGTAAAAAATTCCGCTGTGTGCTATTTCCTGGGAACTTTCCGAAAATTCCCCCGGAAACAACTGCAATTTTTGCTTGTTCTACCTGATAATTCTGGTTGTTATTTACATTTGACTCATCTTTATCAAAAAAGTTAACGATTCGACTCCGCACGGTTTGAACACGTCCGATGCTGGGAAGCAGAGGTGCCATTACAATCAGCATAATCACCAATCCCAAAACAACACCCACCGATCCAAACAAATATTTTTTTGCTATTCTACCAATAAACATCAGCAAATAACATACACCTCCCAACAATACTGAAGTAGAAAAGTCATCCAAAAAAATCAACAAACACACAATTCCTACAGGAATAACAATGTGCCAAAACGCCTCTTTTTTGCAGGAATCTTCAGCCTGATATCGTGACAACGTTCTGGAAACATGCAATATTAAGGCAAGTTTAGCAAGCTCCGACGGCTGAAAGTTGAACCCTATCCCAGGAATTGTAATCCACCTTGATGCATCGTTTAAGTTTGTACCAACGAGTTTTGCCAATATGAGCAATCCGATTGAAATGATCAGAACCAGATTGGCTGAACTGGAATATACCTTAAAATGTATCCGATGAACTACATAAATAATCATGTAGCAACCGCCCAAAAGAATCAATTGCTTAATGAAAAAATAGGATGTATTCCCGCCTTTCACCTTATAGGCAAGTGTTCCGGTTGAACTATATACAACCAGCAAAGAAATCATTGAAAGAAAAAAGATAATGATCCAGATCGTTTTATCTCCCTTCAAGCTTAAATTCTTAAAAAAACCCGCCATATCTTCAATTTATAAATTTCTTACTTCTTCCTTGAACTGATTTCCGCGGTCTTCATAATTCTTGAACAAATCGAAACTTGCACAAGCTGGAGACAACAAAACAACCTCTTCCTTACTGGCTATTTGATATGCTTGAGTCACTGCCTCTTTCATAGATCCGGCATCAACTATAAAATCCACTTTACCATCAAAAGCTGCATGAATTTTAGAATTGTCAACACCCAAACACACAATTCCTTTCACCTTTTCTTTCACCAAATCGGCCAAAACGGAATAATCATTTCCTTTATCAACTCCACCAACAATCCAAACTACCGGCTCATCCATACTTTCCAATGCATACCACGTAGAATTGATATTTGTAGCTTTTGAATCATTAATAAACTGAATTCCCCTTACACGAACCACCTTTTCCAATCGATGATCAACACCTTGAAAATCACTTAAACTTTCGCGAATTACTTCCTTCCGAATTTGCAGTACACTTCCGGCAATTCCTGATGCCAATGAATTATATACATTGTGAATTCCAGGTAAAGACAAATCTTTTTTATCCATAGAAAAGAGATTTTCGTTGTATTGAATTTTTAAAAGTTCATTCTCAATCCATCCGCACATTTCTTCTATTTCCTGAACGGAAAACGGCAATAATTGAGCAAGAGTATCACAATTCATTAATTCTTTTTTGATGATATCATCATCGGTGCAAAACACAAAAGAATCCTCGGATTTCATATTTTGCAATATTCTGAATTTTGAATTGATGTAATTTTCCATTTTATAATCGTACCGATCCAAATGATCCGGCGTAATATTTAACAGTATAGCAATGTTAGCTCTAAAATCATACATCCCATCCAACTGAAAACTGCTCAACTCAACCACATAATGCGTATAATCTTTTTCGGCAACCTGCCAAGCCAGACTATCTCCTACATTTCCGGCTAAACCAACATGCAATCCTGCCTTCTTCAGCATATGATACAAAAGCAAAGTTGTTGTTGTTTTTCCGTTACTGCCGGTTATACATATCATTTTAGCATTGGAGAATCTTCCCGCAAATTCAATTTCAGAAATTACAGGAATATTTTTTTCTTTCAGCTTAACAATTAAAGGCGCTGTATCAGGAATCCCCGGACTTTTCACAACTTCATCTGCCGATAAAATAAGAGATTCAGTATGTTGCTTTTCCTCAAAATCAAGCTGATATTTATTCAGCACAAGCCTGTACTTGGGACTTATTTCTCCTAAGTCTGAAACAAACACATCAAAGCCTTTTGATTTGGCCAACACAGCCGCACCAACACCACTTTCTCCTGCACCTAATATGACGATTCGTTTTGCCATTTGTACTTATCTGATTTTTAGAGTTACTATTGTTATAATTGCCAGAAAAATTCCAATGATCCAAAATCGGGTAACAATTTTTGGTTCTGGATATCCTTTCATCTGATAATGATGATGAAGAGGTGCCATTTTAAAGATTCTTCGCCCTTCACCATATTTTTTTCTGGTGTATTTAAACCAGGAAACCTGCATCATCACCGAAATATTCTCAACAAGAAAAATTCCGCATAAAACAGGAATCAACAATTCTTTGTGAATAACAATGGCAAAAACAGCTATAATTCCTCCCAAAGACAAACTGCCTGTATCACCCATAAAAACTTGTGCCGGGTAAGAGTTGTACCACATAAAGCCAATGGTTGCTCCAATAAAAGCAGCAATAAAAATTACCAGTTCGCCTGAATTTGGAATGTACATGATATTCAAATAATCAGCATACACCACGTGACCGGAGACATAGGCCAATATTCCTAAAGTGGCACCAATAATTGCTGACGAACCTGTCGCCAGACCATCTAAACCATCGGTAATATTTGCACCGTTTGAAACGGCTGTAACAATAAATATGGTAATAATTATAAAAACCAGCCAAGCCAACATAGGTGCATATTCTCCACCAAAAGCAACTAACGATTCGTAATCAAATTCATTATTCTTAAAAAAAGGTATCGTTGTTTTTGTAGATTTTTCATCAGTTGTTAAACGAGTTGTTCCGGGAGCCTGAGATGTAAATCCTTCGTCAACCAATTCGGTTTGAATTCCTATTTCAGACATACTCGTTTTTTCACGTACAACTACATCATCATTTATATAAAGGGTTAACCCAACAATTAGACCTAAACCTATTTGGCCAGCTACCTTAAGCTTGCCACTTAAACCGGCCTTGTCCTTTTTAAAGACTTTTATATAATCATCGACAAAACCAATTAATCCTAACCAGATAGTTGTAATAATCATTAGTATAATGTAGACATTATCGAGTTTGGCAAATAGTAAAACCGGAATTAAAATGGAGATAATGATAATGATTCCCCCCATGGTTGGTGTTCCTTTTTTTTCCATTTGACCGGCTAAGCCCAAATCCCTAACAATCTCGCCAATTTGCTGCTTTTGCAATAAGAGAATGATCTTTTTCCCAAATACAGTCGCAATAAATAACGAAGTCATAATGGCTAATGCCGACCGAAATGAGATATATTCAAACATCCCGGCTCCCGGGAAATCCAATTGATTTAAATACCTAAATAAATAGTATAACATAACTACAGCTTAAAAATTTCCTTGATTATTTCCTTATCATCAAAATGATGCTTAATTCCTTTTATTTCCTGATAATCTTCATGACCTTTCCCTGCAACCAAAATAATATCATCCTTTTGCGCCAACATACAGGCTGTTCGTATAGCTTCTTTTCTATCAGTAATCGCTAATACTTTTCGAGTATTGTTTGCAGTCACTCCTTCCTTCATATCTTTAATAATCTGATCAGGATCTTCCGATCTTGGATTATCCGATGTCAGAATTACTTTATCGCTTAATTCGGCACTAATTTTTGCCATTAATGGTCTTTTGGTTTTATCTCTATCGCCACCGGCACCAACAACTGTTATTACCTGCTCGTTTCCTGTTCGTAAAGCTTCGATTGTTTCCAAGACATTTTTCAAGGCATCCGGAGTATGAGCATAATCTACAATAGCCATAATGCCATCTGTAGAAATGATACTTTCGAACCTTCCATCAACAGATTTCAACTCACTTATTCCTCGTAACACCTCATCTTTGTCTTGATTCAGCAGACGAGCCGTACCATAAACGGCCAATAAATTATGAGCATTAAAATCACCAATAAAGTTGGTCCATATCTCTGTGCCATCCATTTCCAAAAGCATTCCTGTAAAGTGCTTTTCTAAAATCTGACAGCGATAATCAGCAAAAGAACGAGTTGAATAGGTAAATTTATGCCCTTTCATATTTTGGAGCATCAGCTTTCCATTTTTATCATCGGCATTTGTAACAGCAAATGATTTCTTCCCCAGCTGATCAAAAAAAGCTTTTTTCACCTTTAAATAAGCATCGAATGTTTTGTGATAATCGAGATGATCGTGTGTGATATTTGTAAAAATTCCGCCCTTATAATTCAATGCTCCAACCCGTTTTTGATCGATAGCATGCGAACTAACTTCCATAAAACAATATTCACATCCGGCCTCAACCATTTCTGCCAACAAGGCATTTAACTGCAATGCGTCGGGAGTAGTGTGAGTTGCCTTAATTTCTTTTTCATCCACATAATTGCAAACTGTCGACAACAAGCCAACTTTGTAACCTAGTTTTTTAAACAAATCATACAACAAAGTAGCAATTGTAGTCTTTCCGTTTGTTCCGGTTACACCAACCAGTTGTATATTTTCGGTTGGTTTGTTGTAAAAATTATGTGCAATCTGCGAAAGCGTGGCCGAAGAGTCTTCAACCACAATAAAGGTTGTTTCAGAAGTACTGCTGTCAGGTAACTCTTCGCATACAATCACCGTTGCTCCCTTTTCAACTGCCGTATTTATAAAATCATGACCATCAGACATGGTTCCTCTGCACGCAACGAATAAATCGCCGTGTTTCACCTTTCGGGAATCAAAATGAATCTCATTCACTTCAACATCCCTGTTCCCCTTTATGCTCTGTATATTTACCGAACCAAACAGTTCATTTATATTTATTCCCATCTGTCACATTTTAAGATAAATCGATTGTAATATGATCTCCTTTATTAAAATAAGCTCCTGGTTGTATAGATTGTCCGGACACAGATCCCAAGCCTTTTACCCGAACCTTCAGTCCTGCATTTTCCAATATATAAAGTGCATCCTGAACGCCCATCCCTTTTACATTCGGAACCATAAATTTCTTAATTGTTCTGTATTTGTATTCAATAATTGAGTCTTTCCGCGAAGTTATTACCCATTCCGACTGAATATCTTTATTCGCTATTTCAATGTTTAATTCATCAAACACTTTGTCCAGATCATTTTTATATCCATTCAATGAAACCGGTACCTTTGGTTCCAAACTTGCATCATCCGGTTTTATTGGATGCATTGAATAGCTCATCGCATACACTTTATCTGCAATTGTTTTAAAAACCGGACCGGCAACCTGATTTCCATAGAATCCTTTGGTTTTATTTGGTCGGTTAATTACAACAATACACGAATACATAGGATCATCAGCAGGAAAATACCCAACAAATGAAGCTTGGTACACTTTAACTTTATAACCTTTATTTTTATCGGCTATTTGTGCCGTTCCAGTCTTTCCGGCAATGGTATAGTTCGCATTCCGCAGGTTTCTGGCCGTTCCTCTTAAAACAACACCTTCCAACATGTTTTTCACATTTTTAAGTGTTTCTCCGGAACAAATTTTAGATTTCAAGACTTCTTTATCAAAAGTTTGAATTACATCGCCATGATACCTCAATTCCTTTACAAATTTAGGCTTCATCATCTTACCATTATTAGCTATTGCATTATAAAATGTAAGAGTCTGCAAGGGTGTTTGCTGAACCGCATACCCAATCGACATCCAAGGCAAAGAAACTCCCGACCATGATGGATCATCAGGATATTTGATACTTGGAATTCCTTCTCCTTTAATAGCAAGCCCCAATGGTTCATTCAACCGAAACTCGTAAAGACGATTAATAAACGATCTAGGTTTGTTTTTATAGTGATCGTTTACCAATTTCGAAATCCCCACATTCGATGATTTTTCAAAAGCCTCCTGAACCGTTATTTTTCCATATCCGCCTACATGAGAATCGCGCATTTTTTCTTTGTAATAGCTAAATACGCCATTCCCTGTATCCACAGAGTCCATAGGGCCAACATATCCATCCTCAAACAAAGCCATTATTGAAGCCAACTTGAATGTTGAACCAGGTTCTGTTGCCTCACCAATAGCATAATTATAATCTTCCTTATATGATTGCGATTTTTCATCGAAACCTAAATTGGCTATTGCTTTAACTGCTCCCGTTTTCACCTCCATTAAAACCACAGATCCATGATCTGCATTGTATTTTATAAGCTGTTGCTCTAAAGCAGATTCAGCAACATCCTGATAATTCACATCAATGGTAGTGATCAAATCGTTCCCATCTTTAGGCTCGACCATATTTACAGGCAACCATCTGCCTGACATTTTTTGAATGATACTTATTCCATCAACTCCTTTTAAATCACTTTCAAAAGCCCCTTCGATACCCACCTTACCAATTTGCTGATTTTGTTCGCCTTCCAGCAAATATCCTATTGTTCTGTTGGCCAGATTTAAGTGAGGCTGTATGCGTCTGTTTTCCTGTTCACAAATTAATCCACCTTTATTCTGCCCCAAACGAAAAATAGGAAAGGTCTTGATCTTTTTAAGTCCGATGTAATTAATTTTCTTTCGGTGAATTAAAAAATACCGGTTCGACTTGGTTCGATATTTCGCTTTCCAAAGCATATTTCTATAATCCTTTGCAGATTTATCCTGAAAAAACCGCGATAAGCAAAGTGCCAAAGAATCAACATCGGCACGAAAAAGAGAATCTGTCAATCCGGAAGCACGAAAATCCATTCGTAATTGATAGTAAGGCAATGAACTTGCTAAAAGCCGGCCGTCAGCGGCACAAATATCTCCCCGATTGGCCGACACGATCACATCTCGCTGCGAAAGAGACTGAGCTTTACTTCGCCATTTATCTCCTTCGAACAATTGCAAGGCTACCACCCTACCAACAATGAGTATTGCAAAAATAATCACCAAAGTATAGATCGCCCCTACCCGCCATATGATATCCTTTTTTATCGGCACTACTTCTCTAAATATATTTTAATAGGAGGCTCGGTTGCTTCAATCAAATCAAGACCTTCATTTTCCACTCTTTTTACAACTTCTGATTGCTTGCTCATATACATCAGATCGGAGGCTGTTGTTATCGATTCAAACCTTAGCTCCTTTAACTCTTGCTCCAAACCGACCATATCACGATAAACTCTTTCGGAACGATACCTGTTGCTGATATAAAAAATTCCTAAAACAACTAAGAAAATGATAAAAGGCAACTGTTGAACCACTTCCGTTTTCGTTAAAATACTTCCATCAATAAAATCCTTGACCGAACCTGAAGATGTCTCTTTCAGTTCCTCACTAGGCTTAATGAAATCGTTGTATTTTTTTCGAAATTTAAACATCCTTATAATGATTTAGGTTGAGCAATCCGAAGTTTCGCACTTCGCGCTCTTCCATTTAGCTCAATCTCCTTTTCACCCGGAAGAATTACCTTTCGGTTAATCGCGGTTAACGGCGTTTGCACATTCCCAAAGAAATCTTTTTCTGCATTGCCTTCAAATTTTCCATCCCGAATAAAATTCTTCACCAATCTATCCTCCAAAGAGTGGTAAGTGATCACAACCAATCTTCCATCCGGCTTTAACATTTCTGCAGACTGCAATAACATTTCCTTCAAAACATCCATCTCCTGATTCACCTCTATCCTAATAGCCTGGAATACCTGAGCTAAATATTTATGCTCTTTAAACTTAGGCGTACAAGGAGCAATCACCTCCTTAAAATGCTGAATAGTAGTAAACGGCGTTTCTTTTCTTTGATTATCAATTACCCGCACGAGCTTTCCTGGATTTTTAACCTCTCCGTAAAATTTGAAGATTCGAAACAAATCCTCAACACTATACTCATTCAATAAATCAGCAGCAGTAAAATTTGAATCCTGATTCATTCTCATATCAAGGTCGCCATCGAAACGAAAAGAAAAACCTCGTTCGGCCACATCAAATTCATGAGAAGAAACACCCAAATCGGCTAAAATTCCATCCACTTTAGGGTAACCTAAATATTTCATGAAATTCTTAAAGTACCTGAAATTATGACGGACAAATATGAACCGATCGTCTTTTGGCACATTTTCTTCTGCATCCACATCCTGATCAAAGCCAATCAATTTGCCTGTAGTAAGATGCTTTAAAATCTCTCTTGAATGGCCTCCTCCACCAAAAGTGAGATCTACATAGATTCCATCTGGTTTTATATCCAACCCTTCAATACTCTCTCCTAGTAAAACTGGAATATGATATGTACTCATTTTTTTATCTTTTAATTGAAACACAAAGGAACAACTCTAAATGCTCATACTCAACGATTACCCGTTATTTAAATCCCCTCCTAAAATTTCATCAGCCAAAGTACTGAATCCATCCTGCCCAAGAGCTGATTTTTCGTAAGTTTCAGTATCCCATATTTCGATTTTCCCATCTTGTCCGGCCAGGGTAACATCTTTTGAAAATCCGGCAAAATCAAAAAATTTCTTAGGAATTAAAATCCGTCCATTCCCATCAATTAAGACCTCTGCAGTACCTCTAAAAAACTCCCGCAAAAATCCTGCATGCTTCTTATTAAAAGGATTCACCTTCGTCCGTACCATCTCGGTTTGCTTCTCCCATTCCGAAATAGAGTAGAGGTCTAAACATTTCTCGTAAAGATTTTTCCTTAGAACACAACGATTTTCAGAACCTCCATTAAGGAGCTTCCGAAAAGCAGAAGGCAGCAAAACACGGCCTTTTGAGTCCAACCTACAAGGATAATCACCTATAAATGTTACCATTGGGAAAAATAATTTACAATTGTAAAATTAGAGAAAAATTTACCCACTTTCAACCACATACTCCCACTTTTATAGTTTTGTTAATAACTTTTAACAAGCAGCCCAACTAATTATCACTCAATTATATTGAGATTGTTATAAATCTTTGAGAAACAAAGCAAGAAAATTGCGATATTTGCTAACTATATTAAAATATTTAAGATTTTTATGCAAAAAGAAAACACTCCCGAGAGCTATTTAAAAATTGATATAGAGAAGGTTTTTGCAAGTAAAAGTGAAAGAATTTCAAAACTACTCCCTAAGTTTATAATTCGTTACCTTAAAAGAATCGTTCATCAGGATGAGCTTAATGATTTCTTATCAAGAAACTATCAAAAAGAAGGTATTGAATTTGCAGATAGTGTTTTGGAAGAACTTCAAATTACTTTTGAGATTAAAGGTCTTGAAAACATCAATAAAGAAGGCAGATATATTTTCGCTTCCAATCATCCATTAGGTGGTCCCGACGGGATTATTTTAATCAGCATTTTTGGCAAGCATTTTCCGAAAATTAAATTTTTGGTTAATGATATCCTAATGAATATCAAAAACTTATCAGACGTTTTTGTGCCAATAAACAAACATGGAGGGCAAGCAAAAGAAGCTGCAAGAACAATAGTAGAAGCCTACCAATCGGAAGCAACAATACTCACCTTTCCGGCAGGTTTAGTTTCCCGAAAACAAAAAGGGAAAATTGAAGATTTAGAATGGAAAAAAAGTTTTATTTCGAAGGCAAAAAAATACAAACGCGATATAGTACCTATTCATATTAACGGAAGAAACTCTAATTTCTTTTATAACCTTGCCAATCTTAGGAAATTCCTAAGGTTAAAATCTAATTTGGAAATGTTATATTTGCCAAACGAGCTTTTTAAGCAAAGAGGAAAAAAATTCACTATTTGCGTAGGTAAGCCTGTCTCATACCAAACCTTTGACAAAAGTATGTCGTATGACAAGTGGGCTGAAAAAATGAAAGAGAAAACATATAATTTAGCAAATCAATAAATCCTTATCCCTAAGGTTCTATTCGTTTGATCAAATATTAGCCACAGTACTATTCATTATTATCGATAATGTAAGTATTTTTGAAAATCATTTTTAGTAAAAAAAAAAAACCAAAATAATAATTATCCTTGCAAAGGAATCAATACAACGACTAATGAAAGAAATTATTCCCCCTGTACCACGAGAGGAGCTTGAGAAAGAACTGACTGAAGAAAGATTTGTACGCAAGACCAACAAGGGATCGAATGAAATCTATTGCTTCACACATCATGATTCTCCTAATCTGATGAGAGAAGTTGGACGTTTACGTGAAATCACTTTCCGTAAAGCCGGAGGAGGTACAGGTAAAGATATTGATATTGATGACTTTGATCTGGATGAAAAACCATATCATCAATTAATTGTTTGGGATCCTAAAGCAAAAGAAATTCTTGGCGGCTACCGTTATATTTTGTGCAGCGAGGCTCCTAAAGATGAAAATGGAGAAATCTATCTTGCAACTTCCAGATTGTTTAATTTCTCAGATGAATTTAAAAAGAACTATATGCCTCACATGATCGAATTGGGGCGGTCGTTTGTACAACCGGAATATCAATCGATCAGAAAAGGCCGTAAAAGTTTATATGCACTTGATAATTTATGGGATGGATTAGGTGCTTTAATTATTGATTACCCTGAAATTAAATATTTCTTTGGCAAAGTAACAATGTATCCTGATTACAACAGAGATGCCCGAAATCACATCCTGTATTTCATGAATAAAATGTTCAACGATCCGGACAAACTTGCCACTCCTACAACTCCTCTTGTAACCAATATGGACACAGAGCTGTTAGCAAAAGATTTTTGCAAAGATACTTTTGAGGAGAACTACAAAGTTCTATCACAAAATGTTCGTAAGAATGGAGAAAATGTTCCCCCACTCATTAATGCTTACATGGGATTATCCCCTACAATGAAGTGCTTTGGCACAGCCATCAACACACATTTTGGAGATGTTGAAGAAACAGGTATCATGATTACAATTGCCGATGTTTACGAGAACAAAAAAGACCGGCACACGGCATCTTACCTTTCTTTACTGCACATCAAGCTTCCAAAAACAAAACTGAATATTTTTAAAAAGAAATAATCTCAAAAAGCATTCTGAAAAGAATGCTTTTTTTTGTAACACATTCAAACAAAAAACCCGCCTTTTGCAAGACGGGTTTCCATTTTATATCGAACTTATTTTAGTAAGCCCGTCTGTCATTTCCTTCACAATAGTTAATAAAAGAAGTATTCACCACTTTATTTCCTCCTGGAGTTGGATAATTTCCTGTGAAATACCAATCACCAGTATGCTCAGGACAAGCTACATGAAGATTTTCAACTGTCTGATAAACAATCCTCACCTCAGCATCCATCACTTCCGGAGTTAGTAACACCGCAATTTTATCCGATATTTCTTCCGCAGTAAAAGGCTTGTAAATTTCTTTCACAAAGTTAACTACCTCTTCTTTAGGCAAATTTTCCTGAGCTTTACACTTCTTATATGTTTCATCAATTACAGCCTCCAAACCACGCTCTTTCAGCATTGCAATTGCAGCATTAAAAGCAATAAATTCACCCATTCGGGTCATATCTATTCCATAACAATCAGGATAACGAATCTGAGGAGCTGAAGAAACAATTACAATCTTTTTTGGATGAAGACGATCTAAGATCCTAAGAATACTTTGCTTTAAAGTTGTCCCTCTAACAATAGAGTCATCAATAACAACCAGATTATCCTCTTGATTCTTAACAATCCCGTAAGTAACATCATAAACATGACCTACCAAATCGTCACGCCCTTCATCATTGGAAATGAAGGTTCTCATTTTCGCATCCTTAATAGCTATTTTTTCTACTCTGGGCTCAACAGAGATAATCTCCTGAAGTTTTTCCTCTGTCCAACTTCCGTTCAAATCATGAATCTGCTGTTTTTTTTGCTCCATTAAGTGATGTCGAACACCTTCCATCATGCCATAAAATGCTGTTTCAGCAGTATTTGGAATAAATGAAAAAACAGTATTTTTAATGTCATGATCAACAGAATCCAAGATAGCCGGAGTCAACAGTTGCCCCAGCCTCTTCCTTTCCTTATAAATATCTCTATCGCTTCCCCGGGAAAAATAGATTCTTTCGAAAGAACAAGATCTTCTTTTTTGAGCAACACGCACAGGAACCTCGGCAACATCACCATTCTTACGAACAATAACTGCATTTCCCGGAGCAATTTCTTTAATCGAATTTGCTCTAACATTTAAAGCTGTTTGAATAACCGGTCTTTCCGAAGCAACTACAACAATCTCATCATCATGATAATAAAATGCCGGACGAATACCCCAAGGATCTCTCATCACAAAAGAATCGCCATGGCCAAACATACCTGCAATTGCATATCCTCCATCCCAATCTCTACTGGCTCCCGAAAGCACCTTTTGTATATCTATATTCTTTTCTATTTGAGGGGATATCTCCTGATTCGATAAACCATCATTTTTATACTGACGGAATAGCATTTGATTTTCTTCGTCTAAATAATGCCCTACTTTTTCAAGAATTGTTACTGTATCAGTATAATTTTTAGGATGTTGTCCCAATCCAACCAACAAATCAAATAGCTCATCAACATTAGTCAGATTAAAGTTTCCGGCCAACACCAGATTTCTCGACTTCCAGTTATTTTCTCTCATTACCGGATGAACGAAATCAATACTGTTTCGTCCAAAAGTTCCGTATCGTAAATGTCCCAAATACACTTCTCCTGCAAAGGGTAAGTTTGCTTTGGCCCAAACAGGGTCATTAAATTTCTCAGGATATTTTGCCTCTGCGGCCGCCAGCTCTTTGTAAACACCGTCAAAAACATCTTTTATTGGCTGATCACTGCATGAACGCTCACGATGAATGTATTTGTTCCCTGGAGGCATGTCCAATTTCAACCCAACAGCTCCAGCACCTTCCTGGCCTCTGTTGTGTTGTTTTTCCATCAACAGATAGAGTTTTTGAATACCATATCTCCACGATCCGTATTTTTCCTGATAGTACTCAAGAGGTTTTAGCAATCGAATCATTGCTATCCCACACTCGTGCTTTAGTTGGTCACTCATTATTAACTTCTTAAATGGTTATTTAGTTTGCATTTTGTTGTTTATCCTCTTCATCAAGAATAAGCTCTTCAAGATCTTGCTCGTTTGGTGTCAAATCTGAAAATAAAATATAAGTCTTAACCGGATAACAATTCGGAAAGAACTTTAAACAAGCTTTGTAAAGCTCGATTGATTCTATTTTACTTCGAAAATTACCAACACTAACCCTAAAATCAGGAGCCTTATATACTACATAAGCCCTTTCTTCAGGAAACAGCTCTTTAAATTCTTCCTTAATCTTAAATGCTTTTTCCCGATCGGTACTTCTACCTGAAAAAATCTGAATTCTATATCCTGAAAATCCAGGATCCTTTGAGCTAATCATTTTATCTGTATCGAGCAGCTCTTTAATTCGATCATCCTGAATGAGCCTAACACTCCCCAGCGAGTCTACTCTTTGTTCACCACTAGATTTCACGTCTTCAACAAATTGTGCATTTGATGAGACACCTAACAGAATAAAGATAGATAAGAATAATATTTTAATGTACTGCATTTTTTGTTGTTTATAAACACCTAATAAAAACAGAAGATGAATCACCTGTTAAACCAGCTGCCGGATTCATTAATTAATTGTTAGGAACAGATAATATTGGAATTTCAGAACGATTTATCATCTGTTGAGCGTAAGATCCAAAAAACATATTAATCGAGCTTTCAGCTTGTTCTGTCATAATTGCAATTAAATCTGCATCTACTTCACGAGCATAATCCAGAGAAGAGAAAGTATTATTGTCTCCTTTACGAATGCTCTTCACATAGTCAATATTCCCATCCTTTAAGTAGTCTTCAGCCTGTCTCATATAATGTTCAATCTTCCCGATCACATTGGTGTCGGAAGTTTCATGAACACCCAAAATATGAACTTTCGCATTACATCGGGAAGCAATTTCAGACACAAATGGAATTTTCTTTCTTGTATCAGTGCTTGCATCAATAGGCATTACAATTGTTTTTACCTGCCCCTTAGTGAATTCTTTTTGTACCGTTATAACAGGACAAGTGGCATTCGTAACGACTTTAACAGCATTACTTCCAATAAAAAATTCTTCGAAACCGGAAGCTCCGTAAGCTCCCATAAGAATCATGTATGCATCGCCGTATTTTGCTTGATTTACAATTTCGCGGTAAACACTTCCTGTTCTTATTTTAAAATCAAAAACTCCATTCCTAACACAATAGTCAGCAGAATGAAGCTCAGTCAATTTCTCGAAATATTCTTGTACGGTATGAATGATTTCATTTTTCAATTCCTCGAAATGAAAAGGGATTTCGAATTTCTCAGATTTCTGCACATGAATCATCCTAAGATGACAATCCAATTTATTTGCCAAATAAATGCCAAACCTCAATGCCTTGAGAGAATCACCAGAAAAATCAACTGGAACTAAAATACGTTTCATGATGTCTACTTTTACATTAACACTTTATAACCGTAACACAAGAACTATTCCTAAATTTGAACGACATACCATCCAAACGGGTTTAAAAAGAGATTAATTTCTCACAAACCCACTCTAAATCAAGTTCTTCCTGAACCCCTTATTTGCGGGATAAAAATACACAAAAATATTTAGCAACAAACACAATTACCAAGCCAATATAAACTTAAATATCCATTGCTTAAATATTGATGAAAATCGTTTCGATCTCCTACTAAAAGTACAAATTAATCAACTAAAAACCATCCAATTAATAATCATAAGCTTACATCCTGAATTCTGAAACGCAATCCATTATTCTTTACCCATTCTAAATCACCTCTCCTTTCTTGTCATTCAGTTGAGATAATATAACTTTGCACAAAATTTATTATAAGGGAAATACAAAAATGAGCAATAACAACAAAAAATTATTTTTGGAGACTTACGGTTGCCAAATGAATGTTGCTGATAGTGAAGTTGTAGCTTCGATAATGGAACATGATGGTTTTATCATTACAAAAAACCGCGAAGAAGCTGATGTAATTTTAGTAAATACCTGCTCGGTTCGTGAAAATGCAGAAACCAGAGTTCGTGGAAGAGTTCAAGGCTTTAGCGAATTAAAGAAAAAGAACCCAAAACTATTGGTTGGAGTAATTGGCTGCATGGCTGAACGACTCGGAGAAAAACTATTTGATCAGGAAAAAAATGTAAATATTGTTGTTGGCCCTGATGCCTATATGGATCTTCCTCTTCTGGTGAAAAAAGCAGAAAATGGAGAGAAAGCGATCAACATAGAACTCTCCCTTACCGAAACATACAAAGATATTTGTCCGTCGAGAATTGATGAAACTTCCATATCTGGTTTTGTTTCTATCATGAGAGGCTGCAATAATTTCTGCACCTACTGCATTGTTCCCTACACAAGAGGACGTGAACGTAGCCGAAACCCGGAGAGTATATTAAAAGAAGTTAAAGATTTGGCTGAAAAAGGATACAAAGAAGTTACTCTCTTAGGCCAAAATGTAAATTCATTTGCTTTTAAGAATTCTGTTTCCGAAGTCAGCTTTCCTGAGCTTTTAGAGATGGTTGCTGTTTCTGTTCCTGAAATGAGAATCAGGTTCGCAACGTCACACCCTAAAGACATGAGTGATGACACATTAAAAGCCATTGCCAAGCATGATAATATCTGTAAGTTTATTCACTTGCCGGTGCAATCAGGAAGTGATTCCGTTTTGAAAGACATGCGCAGAAAATATACTCAGGAATGGTATAAAGACAGAATTGCAGCCATCCGAAAAATTATACCAGGATGCGGGATTTCCTCCGATATTTTTTGTGGATTCCATAATGAAAGCGAAGAAGATTTCAATCAAACCATTGAATTAATGAAATGGGCGAAATTCGATTTAGCCTACATGTTTAAATATTCAGAACGTCCGGGTACATTTGCTTACAAGAATTTAGAAGACAATGTTCCCGAAGAGGTAAAACAAAGAAGATTAGAAGAGATGATTGCTCTGCAAAACCAAATATCTTTAGAAAACAATCAAGGTGATATTGGAAAAGTTTTCGAAGTTTTGATTGAAGGAATTTCCAAAAGATCTGAACAGGATGTATATGGAAGAACTTCACAAAATAAAGTGGTTGTATTTCCAAAAAAGAACTACCGTGTTGGTGATTTGGCAAATGTAATTATTAACGAATGCACCAAAGCAACTCTTGTAGGAGAAGCTGTTTAATCTGAAAACACATATTAAAATCCAACAAGGCTGAATTATTCAGTTGTGTTGGATTTTTTTGGTATTTTTACCAGACAGCCTGCATCAAAACCTTACTACTATGAAAATTCAGATTCGACCGGAAAACAAGAATGATTACAAGACTATATCCATGATTAACGACATGGCATTTGGTAGAGAAACTGAAGGATTATTAGTTGAAAAACTTCGAAAAAACAAAAAGTTCATCAAAGATCTTTCCTTAGTTGCTTGTATGGGAAATGAAATTGTTGGTCATATTTTATTCTTTCCAATCGAAATTAAATCTGAGAATAACACATTTGATTCTTTAGCCTTGGCACCTATGTCGGTAATACCTGAATTGCAAGGATTAGGTATTGGGGCACAATTGGTAGAGAATGGATTGGCAAAGGCAAAAAAAATGGGGCACCAATCTGTAATTGTATTGGGGCACGATAAATATTACCCTGAATTTGGTTTTACTCCAGCTTCCAAATTCAATATCACATGTACTTTTGAAGTGCCAAATGAAGTTTTTATGGCACTTGAATTGGAAAAAGATGCTCTAAAAACCGTTTCCGGATGTGTTGAATACCCAAAGGAATTTAACGACCTGTAAATCTCACAATTTTCACTGTAATTATTTATTATAACTGCAGACAAGCAGTCCGAAAACGAACAGTACTTTGTTCACATCCGAACAATAATAATTATCTGCAGTACAACACTTTCAACACAACCACACACACAATCAAGAGCTTATTAGCTTTGGTACAAATTATGATACTACCATCGAATTAATATTATTGTTCATGGAAAACCTATGTCCTAATTTTTAACACAATTCGACAAAACATGATTAAAAAGTTGTTTTTCATCACCACATTTTTAATTGCTCTTGCACAAAGTCTTCTCGGTATGGATAATCCTCAATGGTTGAGGTATCCGTCAATCTCTCCGGATGGTCAAACTGTTGTTTTTGAATATGGCGGCGATTTATTTACCATTTCTTCGGAAGGTGGTAATGCCACAGCACTTACCAGCAACCAGTCCTACGACTACCAACCGGTTTGGTCTCCCGACAGCAAAACTATCGCATTTGCTTCTGACCGATACGGGAATTTTGACATCTTTACAATACCTGTTGAAGGAGGGACTCCGAACAGAATTACATTTAATTCAAAAGGAGAAATACCATCTAGTTTTACACCAGACGGACAAAACATACTATTTTCTTCAACAATTAGTGATGATTTCAAAAATGCAATGTTTCCGTCAGGCGTACTTCCTGAATTGTACAGTGTACCGGTAAATGGCGGCAAAGTTTCACAGATACTGACTTCGCCGGCATTGGATGCAAAGTACAGTAAAAATATGGAGTACATATTATACCGTGACAGTAAAGGATATGAAGATCATTGGAGAAAGCATCATACCTCGGCAGTTACCAGAGACATTTGGTTGTATGATGTTGCAAATAAAAAACACAGTATGTTCTCAACATTTGAAGGTGAGGATTTGTATCCTGTATTTAATGCATCAAATGATGAGATCTACTATCTGACAGAAAAATCAGGCAGTTTTAATGTTTGGAAAGCTCCTGTAAAAGATAAAACCCAACTGACTCAAATCAGTACATTTGAGAAACTCCCGGTTCGTTTCTTAAGCATTTCTGACAGCAACAAACTTTGTTATTCCTGGAATGGTGAAATTTATACTCAGGAAGAAGGAAAAGCTCCTGTAAAACTAGAAACAGCCATTGCTATTGACAATAAAGAAAATGAAGTCAGTTTTGAAAAACTAAGCAGCGGCGCTACCGAAATGAGCGTTTCTCCAAACGGAAAAGAAGTTGCTTTCATTGTACGTGGAGAAGTTTTCGTGACCTCTGTTGAATATGGAACTACAAAACGAATTACCAACACTCCGGAACAGGAACGCTCGGTAAGCTTTAGTCCTGATGGAAAAGCTTTACTATATGCTTCGGAAAGAAACGGCAGCTGGAATTTGTACCAAACCAAAATGACCCGGGAAGATGAAACTCAGTTTGCCAACTCTACCATTTTAAAAGAAGAGGCAGTTTTGGAAATTGATGCAGAAACCTTTCAACCAAAATATTCTCCTGACGGCAAAGAAATTGCTTTTCTTGAAGATCGCGTTATCCTAAAAGTAATCAACTTAGAATCAAAAAAAGTTAGAACGATACTAGGCAAAAAATGGAACTACTCTTATTCCGACGGAGATCAGCATTACGACTGGTCGCCTGATGGCAAATGGTTTCTTGTTAATATTTATCCTCACACCATTTTTATGCCAGATGCGGCAATGGTGGATGCTCAGGGAAATCAGAAGGTGATTAACCTTACTGAAAGCGGCTACAGCGATTCTGATGCCAAATGGTCATTAAAAGGAAATGCAATGATCTGGTTCACCGACAAACGTGGATATCGCAGTCATGGAAGCTGGGGCTCGCAATCGGATGTTTACATTCAATTCTTTAACCAGAAAGCATTTGATGATTTCAAACTTTCAAAGGAAGAAAAAGAATTAAAAGAAGAAGCTGAAAAAGCTAAGAAAGAGGAAGATAATGGCGATGACAAAGACAAGAAAAAGGATAAGAAGGACAAAAAAGACAAAGATAAAGTTGAAGATTTAAACATTGAATTTTCAGGAATGGAAGATCGTCAGATTTGTTTAACAATCAATCCTTCCAAACTTTCTGATGCAATTCTGACTCCTGATGGAAAAAAATTATTTTACCTAAGCAAATTCGAAGGTGGATACGATCTTTGGGTAAACGATTTGGAAGAGAAGGAAACGAAAAAAATTCTTGACCTAAAAGGCGGTGGCGGCGATATGCAGTTCGACAAGGAAGCAAAAAACCTGTTTTTAATGTCAGGCAACAGCATCATTAAAGTAGATGTTGCGACAAACAAGCGAAAAAACATCAGCTACACTGCCGAAATGTATTTGGATAAAGCCAAAGAAAGAGAATATCTTTTTGAACATGTTTGGCGCACCATGTTAAGAAAATTTTATGATCCTGAAATGCATCAAGTTGACTGGGATTTTTACAAAAGTGAATACAAGCGATTTTTACCTTATATTAATAACAATCACGATTTTGCAGAAATGCTAAGTGAGTTATTGGGTGAGTTAAATGCTTCGCATACCGGTTCCGGTTATCGGGCCAGATCAAAAAATCCTGATCAAACAGCCAAATTAGGCGCATTCTTTGATTGGAATTACGAAGGTGATGGTTTACGAATTGCCGAAGTACTGGAAAAAGGCCCCCTTAACCAAGCCGATTCAAAGATTAAAGCAGGAACTATCATCGAAAAAATTGATGGAAATGTGATTCCTAAAAACGAGAGTTATTATCCTTTACTAAATCACAAAGCTGATAAAAAAGTACTCTTATCTCTTTACAATCCTTACACAAAAGAACGATGGGAAGAAACTGTAAAACCTGTTTCGGGCATTAATACTTTATTGTACGAACGTTGGGTAAAAAAGCGTCAGGAAGAATGCGAGCGCCTGTCGAACGGACGAATTGGATATGTTCATGTAAAAGGAATGGATTCGCAAAGCTACCGAAAAGTATATTCTGAAATTCTGGGTAAATATGGTACTTACGAAGCCATTGTTGTTGATACCAGATTTAATGGCGGAGGATGGCTGCACGACGATTTAGCAACTCTGCTTAGCGGTGAAGTATACTCTACCCTTTCACCCAGAGGACAGGATTTTGGAACAGAACCTCTTTCCAAGTGGAAAAAGCCATCTGCTGTTTTAATTAGTGAGAGCAATTATTCTGACGCTTGCGCATTCCCATATGTATACAAAACATTAAAAATCGGGAAACTGGTTGGAATGCCTGTTCCCGGTACTATGACTGCTGTATGGTGGGAAACTCTTCAGGATCCGACTTTGTATTTCGGTATGCCAATGGTTGGAGTAAAAGACACCAAAGGAAAATACATTGAAAATCACCAAATAGAACCGGATATTAAAGTTAGAAATGACTACGAAGTTGTAACCAAAGGTGATGATCAGCAACTTAAAAAAGCGGTTGAGTCTTTATTAAAAGAAATTGATGAAAAATAGTCTGTGAAATCAATGAACCTGCAATCAAACACTTCTTCCTGATGGAAGAAGTGTTCTGCAGGCAAAAGACATCTCGTGTACGAAACAAACAGCTCACAACTGGAATCAGATTAAAATGTATTAAATACGATTAACAACAAGAACTACATATTCTGAATAAACTGAACCTTAAGTGTAAATGAGACGGAACTCATCCCTCCTTTGATCACCTCAAATGAATTGAGTTTCGATCTCATTTTACTGGTATGGTTTTTGTTAATTAACAATGTAAAATAAAATTTCAAGAGATATTCCTGACCGCTTTTATTAACCTACTGGCAAACGGAATTATAGGGGTCTGTTCTCCTACTTTTTTCAAAACCTGAACAGACATAATTTGCCGAAAATAACACGGAATAGGGGCCGTTGTTATTTTCGGCTTTTTATTTACAACATCCTAAAAAACAGTCTTGGTATATTTTAGAATAAACAATTTTATTGTTAATTTAACAAGCTGATGATATAAAGTAATAACAAACAAAACAACTACACATAAAAGTTCATCGAAAATAAAAATTTTATTATGAAACGATTCATTTATCTGGCTTTACTCCTTGGCTTTTCAAGTGCGAATGCTCAGGAGAACATAACTTATCAGAAGCCTTCCTCTGAGATCTTAGATTTAGTTGATGTGAAGGCTGCTCCATCGGTACTTATTGATGAAAGTAAAGATTTTATGGTTTTACGATATCGTGATTCGTACAAAACCATTGCTGAACTTTCTGAAGTTGAGTTGCGTCTGGGTGGTTTGAGAATCAACCCAAAAACAAATATCGGTAGTAGAACAAACTATTACAACGATCTGAAATTAATCAATTTAAAAGAAACAAATGCGAGTCCGAAACCCGTAACAGGATTACCGGAAAATCCTCGTTTAGCCAATTTCAAATGGTCGCCCGATCAGAAAATGATCGCTTTTACTAATACAAGCCAAGATGGTGTTGAGATTTGGTTTTTGGATCTTAAAAAAGCTGTTGCTGCAAAATTAACAGAAGCCAATGTTAATGCCAATATGGGCGATGTAATCAATTGGTTCGAAGACAGCAAATCCTTATTGGTGAAAATGATTTCTGAAGACAGAAAAGAACTCATCGATACGAAAAACAGTATTCCAACCGGACCAACAATATCTGTTAATGAAGGAAGTAAAGCTCAAAACAGAACCTATCAGGATTTGCTGAAAAACAAAAATGACGAATACAATTTTGAACAATTGGCTCTTTCAGATCTTTACAAAATATCGCTTAACGGAGGTAAAGAAAAATGGTTAGGTGCAGCAATGTTTGAAAGTATTACCTTCTCTCCTGACGGAAACTATGTAATGCTGACCACCATCGAAAAACCATTTTCCTATCTGGTTCCCTACTCAAGATTTCCATTTAAAACCACAATATATTCGAGCAAAGGCGAAATGGTGCAGACCGTTTTGGAAGTGCCTTTGGTTGAAGAACTGCCAAAGGGATTTATGGCAATAAGAACCGGAAGAAGAGATTTGAATTGGCGCGATGATAAACCCTCCACTCTAATTTATACTGAAGCTCTTGATGGCGGAGATCCCGAAAACAAAGTGGATTTTCGAGATGAAGTATTTGAACTGAAAGCTCCATTTAACGGCACGCCAAAAAGTATCTTAAAAACGATCAATCGATTCTATACTATTGACTGGGGCAATGACAATATCGCAATTGCCATGGATTACTGGTGGAATACCAGAAATATAAAAACCTACGTGTTTAATCCATCGGATGCCAGTCAGGAACCCAAAATAATTTCAGATCGAAACTATCAGGACAAATACAATGATCCGGGAAACTTTGTGCATAAAAGAAATAAATTCAGCAACTATGTACTGGCTTTAGATGGTGATAATGCCTTCTTAATAGGAGATGGTTACAGTGAAAAGGGGCAATATCCTTTTGTTGATCAGTTAAATTTGAAGACTGAAAAAACCGAACGCTTGTATCAATCAACTTACGAAGACAAAATTGAAGACATTCAGGATTTTGATCCTGTAAACAAAAAGTTATTGGTGCGTATTGAATCTAAAACCGAATACCCTAACTACTACTTCCGAAATATAAAAAAGAAAGAACTTCAGCAACTTACCAGCTTCGAGAATCCTTTTAAAAGCATCCAAAACGTGCACAAAGAGGTTTTAAACTACAAGCGAGAAGATGGTTTGGAACTATCCGGAACCTTATATCTTCCTGTAGGTTATGACGCAAACAAAAAAGAAAAAATGCCAATGATTTTGTGGGCTTATCCAAAGGAATTTAAGGACAAAGCAAGTGCTTCTCAAAACACTCAAAATCCAAACGAGTTTACCTACCCTTACTGGGCATCGCCAATTTACTGGGTAACTAAGGGTTATGTTGTTTTAGATGATGCCTCATTCCCTATTATTGGAGAAGGTGAAACAGAACCAAACGATTCTTTCTGTAAGCAACTGGTTTCGAATGCAAAAGCTGCAATTGATGCTGTAGATTCTTTGGGATATATCGATAGAAATAAAGTTGCTGTTGGCGGACATAGTTACGGTGCTTTTATGGTGGCCAACCTATTAAGTCATTCAGATTTGTTTGCTGCCGGAATTGCCCGAAGCGGTGCCTACAACAGAACATTAACACCATTTGGTTTTCAGAGCGAAGAACGCTCGTATTGGGACGCCCCTGAAGTATACTACAAAATGTCGCCTTTTATGCATGCCGACGAAATGAAAACTCCTTTGCTGTTAATTCATGGCGAAGCAGATAACAATTCAGGAACTTACCCAATGCAAAGTGAGCGGTATTTTAACGCACTAAAAGGATTGGGAGCTAACGTTCGATTGGTTATTTTCCCAAAAGAAAGTCATAGTTACAGAGCCAAAGAGAGTATCCTGCACATGTTGTGGGAACAAGATCAGTGGCTTGAAAAGTATGTTAAAAACAGAAAGATGGAATAAGTCTGCAAGTTTCAAAGTTATACAAGAAGGGAATTCACTCGTAAAGATGAATTCCCTTTTCTTTTTTAATAGAAAAGGGCACTATTATTCTCATTCGTCTTTTGTAATTTTGATTTGCAAACACAACAATCCACAACATGAATTTCGAAATTAAAAAAGCAGATGATTTTAATACAATTAACTGGTCGGGCGGAACCAGTACTCAACTTTATATCTACCCGCCAACATCAGATTACCAGCGAAGAGATTTTGATTTTAGACTAAGCACAGCTACGGTAGAAGTTGAGGAATCAGATTTTACTTCCCTACCCGGCGTGTCGCGAAAAATCATGATTTTAGATGGAGCAATAGAAATCATTCATGAAAATCGTTACAGCAAAAAGCTTGACAAATTCGATACAGACAGCTTTGAAGGAGACTGGAAAACCTCATCGATTGGAGAATGCATCGATTTTAATTTGATGACACGCGTCACTTCAAAAGGAGAAATCAAGGCTCTTTCTATTGAAAAGAAACAAATTGTAAATTTACCTCTTGAAAAAGAAACAGATTTCCTGATTGGATATATTTTCTCAGGTGAAATTAGTCTGACTATAAATCAGAAAATTCATCAGCTGCAACAGGGAAACCTCCTGGTGATTACTCAATTTGGCAGCGCAAACCTGCAACTAACCGGAATGGAGAACAGCGAGATCATTATATCTAAAATCATTATTTAAGATTTCTGGTTTTCAAATATTACTCGAGCATTCTTTTCCACAGGTGAGCAATACTTCGCAAAACTTTTGATCCGTTATTATTTTGCTGAGTAAAGGTGTCTTTAAAACTTTTCCCAAAACGTTTTGAAGCAAACAAAACAGTGCCATCGTTAAGAGTTAATTGCAGTTCCTTATGATTGTAACGCAGAATATAATCTTGATTTACTAATAAACTATTGCTTATGGGATAGAAATTATAATCTATCATCAGCATCTCTTTATAGTAACCCAAATTTCTGGTAGTAGTGAGTCGATTCCCATTTCTTAAAAATACGTAGGCAATTACACCATCGGCCTCGAGGTATTTAATTTCATCGACAGTCACAAATTCAACAATTCCATTGTGCAGATGCAGAGCAATTTTATTGGTTTTATTTATGTTACTGTCCCCAACCCGATCTAAAAGCAAGCTTATTTGCCGGTTGAAATACTGCGATCGCAGTTTCTCCGTTGCTTTGTTTACAGCAAGTATTAAATCAGTATCATCTAAAGGCTTGTAAAGAAAATCGAGAGCCGAATATTTAATGGCTCTAAGGGTAAACTCTTTTGCACTTTCGCCTGTTATAAAAATGATTTCAAAGTCTATTTTGCCTTCATCCGAAAGCATCCGCAAAAGATCAAAACCCGTTCCTTTAGGCAATTGAATATCCAGAAATATGATATCGAAATGATTCGCTTTAATCTTTTCATAGGCATCATCGATACTAAATGCTTGTTGAATGTCTCTGATTAAAGGACACAATTTTTCGATTCTTTGTTTGATGTAGTTTGATGTATCTTCGACATCCTCAACTACCAATGCTGTATAAACTTCTTGCATAACCTGCTAATTAGTAAATGTCACACTTACTTCTGTTCCTTCATCAAGGTCTTTGTATTCAATCTTAATTTTATAATCCAGATCGTTGAGAATTTCAATTTTTTTATTGATTAGTTCCAATCCTCTGGACTGATACAATTTGATCGAATCCTTTTTATTTTGCTGAGAGCGTTCCCGTCCAATTCCATTATCCCGAATCATACATTCCACACCATCTTCCCGATCTGAAAAGCGAATCTGCAGAAATCCAATTTTCTCACCAGGCTCCAAACCATGTTTAATTGCATTTTCTACCAAAGGCTGCAAAATCATTGGCGGAATTGTTTTGTTTTGGAGGTCATCAGAATCCAATTTAATTTCAAAATCAAACTTCCGTTCTTTATGTTTTACCTGTTCCAATTCAATATACATCTGCAATAAATCCACTTCCTCTTTAATCGTAATTTCACTGCTAACCGAAGCTCCCAGTAAAACCTTTGATGATTTAATAGATGCCTCCATGTAAGCACGAATCAATCTTGAAAACTTAATTAAGTATTCGTTGGCCTTTTCGGGCTTATGCAAACTGATTAAATTCTGTACTGACGACAAAATATTAAAAACAAAATGAGGATTTAATTGTGCCTGCAAAGTCGCAATTTCAAGAAATTTTATTTTTCGTTCCCGATCCAACATTTTCATTTTAATATGGATTCTGGAATGAACAAAAAAACCAAGTATCAACACCAATATTACAAAACCAATTAAAGTATGCTGATAAAAACGAGGCTCCTTATAAAAAGGCAACGAAATTTTAAGATGCAAATGATCCTCTTTTTGTGTTGTTACATTTGGATTTCCGCCTGGGCGCGCCATTACATGAAAACAATAGTTTCCTGAAGCCAAATTCCGATAGTTTGCATACTTCTTTTTTGTCCAATCGCTCCAAGTTTTATCTACACCATCCAACTTGTATTTGAACATCGGATTGGTTGGCAAACCAAAACCAATTGCTTCAAAAGATAAATCCAATTCGTTACAACCATTTTCCATACAAATTTCTGATCTGGAGATTGTATCTGAATAAATTATTCCCTTATCATTTAGGCTTGTAATTCGCACATCATAAAAATCAGTATCAAAATTGACTTTATGCAGATCAATAACTGAAGTGCAAGTTGTAGAAGGAACGTACAACAAATCTTTATCCAGTAAAAACCCATTCTGACAAACCTCCTCGGACAAAAATCCATTTCGAAAATTGAACAGCTTCATGCGGATATTTCCTTTGGAATAAAATAATGCCAAATCCATCGCAAAAACCTCCAAAGAAGTTCCAACAATCAGTAATTCATCACTTTTCGAGATAATTCCGGCAATATTGTTTTCGATGATTCCATCGTCGACTCTTCTAAATTCCTCATTTTGTGAATTGTAAAACCACAAACCGTCCTTCCCTCCCATCCAAAAATTTCCTTTTACATCTTTATGGATAGAAAAAACACCATACTTAGGACCGCCTTCTATTTTTGAAAAACATTTCTTTTTTCGGTCGTATTTGGTGAGACAACCATTAGTCCCAATCCAAATATTTCCCTCTTCATCAAAATCTATAGCTTTAGGATGCGAAGGAACCAACTGCTTGCTTGAATCAATCAGAATCTCAATATTTTCCTTCTCATCGATAAAACCAAGTCCGTTCATTTGTCCGAATATAATTCGATTGCTAACAGAATCGTATTTCGTGATCAAGGAAATTCCGGTATCGAATTTCTTTGTGTTTTTGTAGTTGTATTTCACCAATCCGTAATGCGTAGGAAAATACAGAAAACCCTTTTTATCTTTTGAAGCACCATAATAGTAATCGGTCTCCTTTCGGTGGAATGGCCCCGGAGCAAGAATTTCCTCCTTGGTTTGAGATTTCATGTCCAAACGATACAAAGCATCTTTATATACAGCGCCATAAAAATGACCGTCATCCCCTTTAATCATTGTCCAGATATCGTTCATAAAGCTTCGGGGAAAATTGGATATGGGACCATTAAATATCTGATACAAGCCATTGTCCGAACCAGACCAAATATTATTATCCCGATCTAAAATAGCCGGATATGGTGCTTTTATAAAATCCAAATTGAATTTTGTGGAGGATTTTGTAACACTATCCAAACGGTAAAAAGAATAGTCATTGACATACAGATAATCCTTTACTGGCAAATGGTTTATTTTAATACTATCAACCCGGTTGTTGGTCCTGTAAACACTAAAATAATTACTTTTATCAACAGGATTCAGGTAATGAATGTTTTCATTTTCTTCCTCCACCAAGACAATTTCCTCCCCCTTTAAAGCTAAAACCTTTCGTTTTACAGAACCTTCAAATTTAATTTCGCGTTCTATTTTCCCATCCGCAATACTAAAGATTTGATTTAAATCCTGCATTGTAAAATACATCCTGGCTTTATCCTTTACATATGCTACCGAATTTATGACCCCTTTAAAATCCGCATCCGAAACGTATCGCTGTATTTCAGCTGTATCCCGATACTGAAAAAGGCAATTTTCAGATAAAATCCAATACTCTTCATTCCCTATAATCACCGCAGCAGGATTTTTGAAGCCTGTTAACAGCAGCATATCCCTGCCATCAAATCGATACAATTGATCGTAGGTTTTTACATAAACCCGTCCTTTCGAATCGCTTTCAATCTCGTATATACTTTTATTAGGCAGGTAATTCTCAAACTCTTCCCCGTTGAACTTCACCAAACCAGACTTGGTTCCCACCCAAATATATCCTAAATGATCCTGATGAATTGCCCGAACCTGAATTTGAGGCAAACCCGAATGAGTTGTATAATTGATATATGGACGCTGCTGTGCAAACACAGAAAGAGTCAAAAAAATCAGGAACATGATGAGACAGATTCTCCTCATTTTGAGTTTAGATATAAGGGGTTTTTAAATACAAATACCAAGATAGGAATTCTATTCTAAATTATGATTCAATAGATAACAAGTGAGCAGATAGAGTAATAAGTGGTAAATAATAAGACAATCCAAAGGAAACAAACTGTCAGAATATATATGCTTGGTTCTTAAAAAACTCCCACTTATTACCGCAAATTACCACTTGTTATTTTCTTCTGTGACTTGCCGTTGAATCCAACTACTTTTAAAAGAAAATACAAATCTAAAACTCAAAAAAATGAAAAAACTTCTACTCTTAATCACTGTTTTCTTTACAATCGTTTTTACCGGACAAGCACAAAGACGGGTTATTCTTCACCACCAAGGTACTGCAAGTATGTACAATACAATCAGCACTGCCATAACAGCATCCGCAGCCGGCGATACCATTTACATTTCAGCAGGCAACTTTATAGAAGATTTACACATTAATAAAGAACTTACAATATTTGGTGCCGGTCATCACCCAAGCACCACCGCAGCTACAGGAATAACAGAAGTTTCGGGTGCTGTTTATGTTAGAGCCGGTGCCATAAAAGGCAAAATAGAAGGACTGTACTGCGATGACATTAGTATGTCCGCTTACAATGCCTCAGACCTTACAGGATATGCCATTAGCCGATGCAACATGAGAAACATTACCTTACCCACAACCATTACTTTTTCATCATCATTTGTGGTTTCGGAGTCTATTATAAGAGGCACTACCAATATTAATAATTGCACTACTTACATATTTGAAAAAAATATATTCGGAAACTATATCCAATATGCTAAATATGGACTATTTGCCAATAATGTTTTTCTTCTGGGAACAGCAAATTCTCTCTGCTACCCAGGATCAGAATGCACTTTCGAAAATAATATAATTTATTACAACAATACTACACCAAGCTATTTGTTAAGAAATTCCAACAATATTGCGTTACACAAAAATCTTATCATCAGCGACTACGATTACCAAACCAACCCAATAGCCGACAATACTTTTACCAGCAATCAAATTGCAGCCACAGCCGATGCAGCATCTGTTTTCACAAGCTGGGATGGAACAACAACCATCTACGCTTACGATTTTGATTTACACCTACAAGCCCCTTACGATGCAATTAACGGAGACGATGGAACTCAAATCGGAATTTACGGAACCAAAGACAATTTAGATAATCCAACTCCTTACAAAGACAATTGTGCACCTGTTATTCCATTAATCGAAGAAAAAACCATATCAAGAACAACCAATACCGATGGCGATCTTCCTATTCAATTTAAAATATCAGCTCAAAACAACTAAATATGAAAAAAGTAATTCTATTACTATTGCTTTTTTCAATTACGCATACTCTTTACTCCCAAAACATTGACAAGTATGAATACTGGTTCGATGATAATTTTACATCTCGGATATCAGTCACAGAAACGGGAGTTGCAACACTTGAATTAAGCAATAATATTAACACTACGGGATTATCCGATGGTTTTCATTCTGTTCATTTCAGGTTCAGAGATGATTCCAAAAGATGGTCCGTACCAGTAACTGATTTTTTCAGGAAATATCCTGACGGAACAGTTGCGGTCACCCGCAATATTTCGAAGTTTGAATATTGGATAGACGATGATTTTGCCAGTCGGATCGTCTCAGCCATTCCTGTGACAAACATTGCCAATCTCAATCAGGTGATGGATACAAAAAGTTTGGCTGCAGGATTTCATTCCATTCATTTTCGCTTTTGCGATGATTCAAAGCAATGGAGTACTCCGGTAACATCATTCTTTCGAAAATACGAAATTGGAACAGAAAGTATCGTTCGGAAAATTAATGGTTTTGAATACTGGATTGATGATAATTTCGCAGACAGACATGCTTCGGCAATTCCTGTTACCGGCATCGCCAATCTGAATCAGGTGATGGATACAAAAACCTTAGCAACCGGATTCCATTCCATACACTTTCGCTTTCGCGATGATTCAAAGCAATGGAGCACTCCGGTAACTTCTTTCTTCAGAAAACACGAAATTGGAACAGAAAGTATCGTTCGAAAAATTAATGGTTTTGAATACTGGATGGATGATGATTTCAACAATCGAATTGCCTCATCTTTGCCTTTAGCCGATACTGCAGTAATCAATCAGGTTTTGGATACCAAACTGCTGGCAAGTGGCTTTCATTCAATACACATGCGGTTTAAAGATGATTCGAATCAATGGAGCGTTCCTGCAACATCTTTTATTCGAAAATATGGCAGCAATTCCGGAATCATTGCCCGAAAAATCACTTCGTACCGATATTGGTTCAATGATGATGTAACAAGTATCAATCAGGTTGATTTAAATGAATCGATTACTCCATTCACCTTGTCAGAATCCATTCATCTCGATCAGCTTCCCATTGGAGACAATCAGCTCATTCATTTTCAATTCCTTGATGACACCAAACAATGGAGCGTTGCAACTACCGATACAATTAATAGGTTAGCTCGGGTTGTTGCTAATTTCACCGCCGATAAAACAGAAAACTGCGGTTCAATGACTGTTCAGTTTACCAACAACTCAAGCGATGGAGAAACTTACCTTTGGGATTTTGGCGACGGAAATACAAGTACCGAAGAAAATCCTCTGCACACATACGATACAGCTGGTTCGTTTACCGTATCATTAACAACAACCAATGATACCTATTCCTTATCAGATGTTTCAAGCATAACGGATTTTATTAGCATACATGAAATTCCAAGTATTGATTTGGGTGCTGATGTGCAAATCTGCGAAGGCAGCGAACACACTTTTAGTGCAGCCGATAATTTTGCTCAGTATTTCTGGAACAATACAGAAGGTACAAACGAGTTAATCGCTTCCGCGGAAGGAGATTACACCCTAAAAGTAGTGGATAACAACGGATGCGAAGCTACTGATATAGCGAATCTTTCTTTCCACGCTGCTCCATCGGTTGATTTGGGTGCTGATGTGCAAATCTGCCAAGGTGGCGAACATACTTTTAGTACAGCCGATAATTTTGCTCAGTATTTCTGGAACAATACAGAAGGCACAAACGAATTGATCGCTTCCGCGGAAGGAGATTACACCCTGAAAGTAATTGATGCAAATGGTTGCGAAGCGACTGATATAGCGAATCTTTCTTTCCACGCTGCTCCATCGGTTGATTTGGGTGCTGATGTGCAAATCTGCGAAGGCAGCGAACACACTTTTAGTGCAGCCGATAATTTTGCGCAGTATTTCTGGAACAATACAGAAGGTACAAATGAATTGATCGCTTCCGCGGAAGGAGATTACACCCTAAAAGTGGTGGACAACAACGGATGCGAAGCTACTGACGTGGCAAATCTTTCCTTCCATACTGCTCCATCGGTTGATTTGGGTGCTGATGTGCAAATCTGCCAAGGCAGCGAACACACTTTTAGTGCAGCCGATAATTTTGCGCAGTATTTCTGGAACAATACAGAAGGTACAAACGAGTTAATCGCTTCCGCGGAAGGAGATTACACCCTGAAAGTAATTGATGCAAATGGTTGCGAAGCTACTGATATAGCGAATCTTTCTTTCCACGCTGCTCCATCGGTTGATTTAGGCGCTGATGTGCAAATCTGCCAAGGTGGCGAACATACTTTTAGTGTCGCGGACAATTTTGCGCAGTATTTCTGGAACAATGCAGAAGGAACAAACGAGTTGAACGCTTCCGCGGAAGGAGATTACACCCTAAAAGTGGTGGACAACAACGGATGCGAAGCTACTGACGTGGCAAATCTTTCTTTCCATACTGCTCCAACAGTTGATTTGGGCGCTGATGTGCAAATCTGCCAAAGCAGCGAGCATACTTTTAGTGCCGCGGACAATTTCGCACAGTATTTCTGGAACAATGCAGAAGGCACCAATGAGTTAATCGCTTCCGCTGAAGGAGATTACACCCTAAAAGTGGTGGACAACAACGGATGCGAAGCTACTGACGTGGCAAATCTTTCTTTCCATACTGCTCCAACAGTTGATTTGGGCGCTGATGTGCAAATCTGCCAAGGCAGCGAGCATACTTTTAGTGCCGCAGACAATTTTGCGCAGTATTTCTGGAACAACACAGAAGGCATCAATGAATTAATCGCTTCCGCTGAAGGAGATTACACCTTGAAAGTGATTGATGCCAATGGTTGCGAAGCAACAGACATGGTGAGCCTAACTTTTAAGGAAAGTCCGGATATTAATTTGGGCGACGATATTGATCTTTGCGAGGGTGAAACTCATACTTTTACGGTTTCGGATGCCTACGCTCACTACTTTTGGAACGACGTGGAAGGCACAAATGCGCATGAAATCGGTTCAACCGGCACCTGCACTCTTCGTGTGGAAAACAGCAATGGCTGTTCGGCTGCCGATCAGGTATCGATAACCGTTCATGACTTACCGCAAATTCCTGTCGCAACTTACAACAACGGCATTCTGTCTTCTACATCTGCAACTGAATACCAATGGTACAGAAACAACGAGGTGCAGAATGGAACCACCAATCAGGAATTCTCGCCATCGCAGGATGGAAACTATTCCGTAGAGGTTTGGAATCAATATGGATGCAAATCAGAAATATCGGAACAGGTAGAAGTCATTTTGGTAGGAATTGAAGAGCTTATCAAAAAGAACATCTCCATTTATCCGAACCCAACAAAAGGAAAGTTGGTGATCGATTTGCATGAAAATTTCAATTACTCAACCAACATACAGGTAGAATTGTTCGATTCAGCCGGAAAACTAATCTTGTACAAACAACTGGAACCAACAACCACTCTAGACTTGACAAGTTATCCGGCAGGATTGTATTTTGTTCACTTTATCAACCAAAACGAAGCTGTCAGCTTCAAAATTGTTAAACAATGATGTAGTAGAAGTACATTTTAGTTAGAGGGAAGGGAATCTGTTTGTAACGGGTTCCCTTTTTATTTACGATCTCAATTGCATACAGCAAAGGCTTCACAAAAATTCTGTATCGAAACAAACTCAACACCTATTCCGCTATTATTGATTGTTAAATGTATCTGCCTTTTTGGATTTCAAAACGGCATGCAATTATTAAAACTTTTAGATTTCTTTCGCCCGCCATGGCTCACAACTTATTCGAAATGAAATAATATACTCAGCTTAATAATTATCTTATACTACTGATGAATTAAGTTACTCTGCTAAATAATTACAAGTTCATTTTATTAAATCGCATCATCAGCTAATAAAATATCATTTTCCGATGACCAAAATAAGTACTCAGATGTCATCTGAATAGATTATATATTCAGCTGATAATATAAAATCATTCGCAAACAGTATCATTTATTCAGCTGAGCATACAATCTGCTACGCAAATACTCTCGTTTATTCTTCTGATATAGTAATAATATCAGCACAATGGTATAAAACCTTGCTGCAACAAGATCTTGCACCACCCTACAGAATCAAACAGGAAGCAATTATTACGAATAATAAATCTAAATAAGAGCAAACATAAAATATTTCTCATTATCAAAACCATTGCTTAGCCACTAATGAATCGGAAGTACAGAACAGGTAATTTCATCCTGCCAATTCAATGCATTATAATCAGCAAAATCTCATTCTATTTTTTTATACATTTAGACTTTGTTAAATATATCACGAGCAGAAAGACCTAAAACAGAACCACAATGAAACATACAACATTCAATGATGTTATTTAGGCAAACAACAATCAGGCATTCTTATTTAATCTGCTGCTGTGAGATTTATCTATTATCAAATTATTCAACTTGGCAGGTTTGACAGGATAGATTGTCTTTAGTTCTTAATACGTTTATATATCATTTGATTTAAAATAATATAAAATGAAAAAAACATTTTTTATTCTTGCTTTGGCTAGTATCCTATTTTCTTGCTCAAAAGATGAGGAATTAACTGCTGAGGAAATGCACACTCTCACCAGTTATTCCGAACCTCCAACAGATTAAGGCAAAAATTGGAGCTCCATATTGGGAAGGTAATAATACAGATGGTGGAGTTTTAGTCCAATCTGATATCTTATCTAAAGGTTATAGACTTTTCTATTTTAGTAAAAAAAACGGTGAATTTGCCAGACATTACAATTTTAATAGTGAAGATGAGTTATTCGAAGTTTCGATAAACTTTAATGGTACTTACGACAATACAACCTTCTTAATTCATTGGTTTGAGCATAAATATGGAGTATGCGCAGCTTCAAAAAATGGAGATTACATCTGCCGTGAGTGGAAAACTTCGAGTAATGGTATCTTATTACGGTACAAACTAGACCCTGGTGGGTTAGGAATACACAGTATGGCTGTTAAGTATTTTAAATAAATCACATAAACACCTAACCCTATTAACATTCAACTTTATGATGAAATTAACTACTGTTGTTATCTATAAAAAATAAACGAAATGAAGATACTATTATCAATTATCATCCTAATAACCTCAAATCAACTTTTATTCTCACAACTAGATACAACATCATTATTAACAACTAAGGAATACTTAAATAGTTCCTTCGCTGTTAATAATTTTCTCTGGAGTGGTATGAGTCTTGGACAGAATATTGCTAAAGACCTAGACAAGACAGTGTTTGACATATCAAATTTTGATAAAAAAAATATAGACTCATTAGATGAAAAATACAAAGGTCAATATGAATTAGTTTTAGAAAATAAAGAAGCAATAAAAGAGTATATCGAAGAGTCTGGTCTTTTTCTTGCTGATTATTTCTATTATAGTAGCAATTTTATTCCTAGTTTCTTTACTGTAGATAAAGAAGGCGAATTAACAATCATATTCTCTGGATTGTGGTGTCGTGAAGTTTATAACATACAAAAATTATCAAGTAAAGAGAGAGTGGCAGAGATTATTACTAATCACGTATTACCGTCATTAAATTACCTTATTAAACATTTCAGGAACAGTAAAATTATGCGTTTTGGATTTATTTGTACTTATGGTAGTAAAGATCCATATGATAGTTCTACATCATCTTTGGAAGGAGAATCAGTTGCATTCATAACAAGTATTGATAAAAGAATACGTAGATGGTGATATTACGGATAATGAATTTGCTGAAACTGCCGAAATCTACATTAACGACAGAAGTATGGTTTCAGGTAAGAAAAAAATTAATGTTAATTTTAATTAGTAGTCACTATCCCGCAAAATGTGTAATTGCTATTTTCAGGGTTAGACTTTAGTTAAGTCTGACCCTTTCTTTAAATATATGTGAAGTAATTAATTCAACACTTTCATACAATCTTTATAAAGGCACCTAAAAATAATCAGTCTAATATGCCATCAGCAACCATTCCTTTAGAATCCGAATCCTATTATCACATTTATAATCGTGGTATTGACGGATGTAATTTATATCGGGAGATTAATGATTACAAACATTTCTTAAAACTTTACGAGAAGTATATTGATCCAATCGCAGATACTTTTGTTTGGGTTTTGATGCCTAATCATTTTCATTTGCTGATTAGAATAAAATCGGAGAAGGAAATTGGAATTTACAAAAATTTAAACTCTGACGGGTCTAAAGACTCCGTCAGGTTTCAAACCCAACCAAGTGTAAACCTGTCAGAGTTCGAAGAACCTGATAGAGTTGGTATCAAAAAGCCAAATCCCACAAAACACTTTTCACATCTTTTTAATGCCTACTCCAAATACATTAATAAAAAGTACCAACGAACAGGATCCCTTTTCGAAAGACCTTTCAAAAGAAAACTGGTAGAAGACGAGACCTATCTTCGAACGCTGGTCTTATACATCCACAACAATCCCATTCATCACGGATTTACGGATATTGCCGTGGACTATCCGTGGAGCAGCTATCTAACTTGTTTATCGGTTAAACCAACAAAATTGAAACGAAAAGATGTAATTGAATGGTTCGATGATGAAGCTAACTTCAGATTTGTGCATCAGCAACACGTTGATTTTATGGAGATGGATGAATGGCTGGAGATCTAATTCTTCACCTCTTAAAACTCTGACGTGTCTAAGGACTCCGTCAGGTTTCAAACCGAACCAGATGAAAACCTGTCAGCTCCTGATAGAGTTGGTATCAAAAAGCCAAATCCTGCAAAACACTTTTCACATCTTTCTGCAGGAGCAAAAAAAAGGCCCGCTCTTCATTATTTCGAGCGGGTCTTTACTTATAATTAATGGTGTGATTAATTTTGTTTTTCCAATCTCTCGGTTAGCTTTTTAATGATTTGTTTAGCATCCCCAACGATACCCAAATCGGAAACCTGAAAAATTGGTGCGTGTTTGTCTTTGTTTACGGCAATAATCAAATCAGAATCTTCCATACCCGCAACATGCTGGATGGCTCCTGAAATACCAAATGCAAAGTACAAATCGGGACGAACAGTTTTCCCTGTCTGGCCCACCTGACGATCGTGACCAATGTAACCGGCATCAACCATAGCACGGGAAGCCGAAACTTCTGCATTCAATGTATGAGCTAATGCATCCATTGCTTCAAACCCTTCTTTATTACCAATTCCACGTCCGCCTGAAACCAAAATTCTGGCTTCGGTAATATCGATTAGATTGTTGTCTTCCTTCACAGTTTCCAACAATTTCACACGAAACTTAGCTGCATTGAATTTCACCTCGTAGTTCACGATAGCTCCGGTACGACTTTCGTCAGCATCCATTGCAAACAATACTCCCGGACGAACCGTTCCCATTTGCGGACGATGGTTTTTACAAACAATAGTCGCCATAAGGTTACCTCCGAAAGCAGGACGAGTCATTAACATTTCGCCATTTTCGCCAATCTCAATTTTGGTACAATCAGCAGTTAAACCAGTGCCTACACGAGCCGAAACTCTTGGACCCAAATCACGACCCAAAGTGGTTGCCCCGATAAATAAAGATTCCGGTTTTCTTTCGCTGATAATTTGGCAGATTGCCTGTGTATATGGTTCTGTAGTATATTCTTTTAGTTCAGGAGCATCCACAACAATTACCTCATCGGCACCACGAGCGATTAAGCCTTGTGCCTGATCAGTAATCTGATCTCCCAACAACATTGCGTACACCTTGTCGCTCAACTCATCAGCCAGCTTTCTAGCCTGTCCTAACAATTCCAAAGCTACGTTTTGAATGATACCTTCACGTTGTTCGATGAAGACGTATATACCTTTGTAATCCTCTAATTTCATAGCTGTAACTAGTTTAGAATGAATTTCTCTTTTAATTTCTTGATGATGATTCCTACGGCCTCATCAGTACCAACTTCGTAAAGTTCACCTGCTGGTTTCAAACCACGGGCAAATGCTTTGTGTACGCTTGTTGGTGATCCTTTTAATCCCAAATCTTTCTCATCAACTTCAATTTCGTTGAATCCCCAAACCTCAACCTCTTTTTGGTAGGCATCAACAATGCCGCCAACATTCATGTAACGTGGAGTGTTTGCCGATGAAAGAACGGTTACCACACAAGGAGCTTCTACCTCCAGCATTTGGTATCCGTCTTCGATATGACGTTTCATTGTGAATGTCTTATCTCCGTCGAATTTTAAATCTTCCAAATAAGATACCTGAGGCAAATCCAAATGCTCAGCAATCTGAGGACCTACCTGAGCAGTATCACCATCAATCGCCTGACGGCCTGTAATCAAAAGATCAAAATCGATCTTCCGTAATGCACCTGCCAAAGCGTGCGAAGTAGCCAAAGTATCTGCTCCTGCAAATTTTCGATCCGTTAAGTGAATCGCCCGATCAACGCCCATAGCGTAAGCCTCACGAAGAATTAAATCGGCCTGAGGAGGTCCCATGGTAATTACGGTAACATGAGCTCCTTTTTCATCTTTTAACTGCAATGCCATTTCTAAACCACTTTTATCATCAGGGTTCATAATACTTGGCACACCGTCGCGGATTAAAGTTCCCGTTACCGGATCAATTTTTATTTCGGTTGTATCCGGTACCTGTTTAATACAGACAACTATTTTCATTTTGTTTTCTTTTTATTGGGATTGTAGGGACACGACATGTCGTGTCCCTACGAATAATTAAATCCTTATTTTAACATATTGGCTGAAATTACCATTCTCTGAACTTCTGATGTTCCTTCGTAGATTTCTGTGATTTTTGCATCACGCATCATACGCTCCACCGGATATTCTCTGGTATAACCATATCCACCGTGAAGTTGAACTGCCTTATTGGTTACTTCCATGGCTGTTTCAGCAGCGTATAGTTTAGCCATTGCAGCATCAACCGAATAAGGAAGTTTAGCATCTTTTTTGTAAGCTGCTTTGCGAACCAGCATACGCGACGCTTCCGTTTTGGTATTCATATCAGCCAACTGAAATTGTGTATTCTGAAATGCAGAAATCGGACGACCGAACTGCTTTCTTTCTTTCACATATTTCACTGTTTCGTCGATAGCTCCCTGAGCAATACCCAAAGCCTGAGCCGCAATACCAATACGTCCGCCATCTAAGGTTTTCATAGCAATACCGAAACCTTTACTCAATTTACCCAACATGTTTTCCTTAGGAACAATACAGTTTTCGAATACCAATTCGCAGGTTGCAGATCCGCGGATACCCATTTTCTTTTCTTTTTTTCCGATAGAAAAACCTGGAGTTCCCTTTTCAATGATAAAAGCAGTGATACCACGTGTACCTTGTGATTTATCAGTCATCGCCAAAATCACATAAACATGAGCAAATTCAGCATTGGTAATAAATATTTTACTTCCGTTGATGATATAATTGTCACCATCCTCGACTGCAGTTGTCTGTTGTCCTGCGGCATCAGTACCAGCATTAGGTTCAGTCAAACCAAAAGCCCCAATCCATTCTCCTGAAGCAAGTTTTGGAAGGTATTTTTGCTTTTGTGCCTCTGTTCCGTACTCCAAAATAGGAGCCGCACACAATGATGTGTGAGCCGATACAATAACCCCTGTAGTGGCACACACTGCCGACAGTTCTTCAACGGCCATCGAGTACATTACATTTGTTCCGCCTGCACCACCATATTGCTTTGGAATAGGAATACCCATAATTCCAATTTTGGCCATTTTCTCAACTGTTTCAACCGGAAATCTTTCCAAATCATCTACTTCAGCAGCCAAAGGTTTCACTTCATTCTCAGCAAAATCCTTAATCATTTGCTGGAATAATTCCTGTTCTTTTGTTAAGCTAAAATTCATTGTTTAAATATAGATTTCAGATATGAGATTTTAGATGTGAGATTTATTCACAGCTCACATCCAGTGACTCATATCTCATCATAAGTTATATATCTTTCTAAATAATCTCTGAACTAAAACCACAGATAAGTTGAAATTTAAGATTCAAGATATCAAGTGCAAGAATTTCTCATGTCTCACATCTAATATCTCACTTCTCATTACACATTTTTCAAAATAATTGCAGTACCCATTCCGCCACCAATACAAAGCGAAGCCAAACCAAACTCTTTTCCGGTACGCTTCATTTCGTGAATTAAACTTACGGTAATACGAGTTCCTGATGCTCCAATTGGATGACCTAAAGCGATAGCTCCTCCGTTCACATTGCATCTTTCAGCAAAGAAATCAGCATCAACAGCGTGATCTTCGCACAATTGTTTTACCACTCCTAATGATTGTGCCGCAAAAGCTTCATTCAATTCAAGCACTTCCATTTGCTCCAATTTCATATTCGCTTTCTTCAATGCACTTGCAATTGCAGGAACAGGTCCCATCCCCATAATTGCCGGATCAACACCACCCTGACCGGTAGCTACAATCTCAGCAAGAGGAGTTAATCCAAATTCTTTAACGGCCTCTTCCGAAGCAACCAATACAAAGGCCGCACCATCATTTATACCCGATGCATTGCCTGCTGTTACAGTTCCATCCTTTTTAAAAGCGGGACGTAAGCCAGCTAATTTTTCTACGCTGGTTCCGCGATTAATGAATTCATCCGCATCGAAAATGATTGTTTCTCTGCGGGATTTTATCTCTACAGGAACAATTTCATTCTTAAAATTTCCCTTATCCTGAGCGGCCATTGCTTTTTGCTGAGAAGCAAAAGAAAAAGCATCCTGCTCTTCGCGGGTTAAGTTATATTTAGCAGCAATGTTTTCTGCCGTAATTCCCATATGGTATCCTTCAAAAGCATCTGTTAAACCATCAAAAACCATGTGGTCAACTGCTTTCAAATCCATCATTTTGTGTCCTGTACGAACAGTTCCCGGCATTACAAAACCAGCATCCGACATGTTCTCGGTTCCTCCGGCAAGTATCAAATTCGCTTCCCCGGCTTTAATGTTCGCATAGGCCAAATTGATTGTTTTCATACCTGAACCACAAATCATGTTGATTCCGTAAGCAGGAACTTCCTGGGGAATACCTGCTTTAATGGAAGCCTGACGGGCAATCCCCTGACCTTGACCAGCCATAAGGATATTACCAACAACAACCTCATCAATTTTAGCCGCGTCAACGCCGGTTTCTTGAATGATGTTCTTGATTACTGTGGCTGCCAAATCAGTGGCTTTAACAGGAGTTAATGCTCCTAAAAATTTCCCGATTGCAGTTCGCTTGGCTGCAACAATATATACTTTGCTCATATCTAGTTTTTTCTCATTTCAATTAAATCCTCAGCAATAATTAATTTTGCATCGGTAGCTTCCTGAATTTGCTCAATGGTAAATAAAGGATTGATCTCTTTTAAAAGAATTCCTTCCGGAACGATATCCATAACACCCATTTCTGTGATAATCATGTTTACCTGACCTGCCGCAGTTAATGGAAGATTACAATCCGTCATGATCTTATGACTTCCGCGTGCAGTATGCTCCATGGCAAGAATTACACGCTTGGCTCCAACGATCAAATCCATAGCTCCTCCCATTCCCGGAGTTTTTTTGCCTGGAATAATCCAGTTTGCTAAATTTCCTTTTTCGTCTACCTGAAGGGCTCCCAAAATAGTAACATCAACATGACCACCTCTAATAATTCCAAAAGAAACAGAACTATCGAAACTACTGGCGCCATTTTTACAAGTAATAAATCCACCACCGGCATTTACAAAATCAGGGTCTTCATCTCCTTCAGCAGGAGCAACACCCATCCCCAACAATCCATTCTCCGATTGTAAAATCACATTCACATCTTCAGGAACGTAATTTGGGATAATTGTTGGCAATCCGATTCCAAGATTTACTACATCACCATTGTGTAATTCGAGAGCTGCTCTTCTGGCAATTACCTCTCTGATTTCATTTTTATCCATGTGAGACTATTTTTAGATGTGAGATGTGAGACTTGAAATATGAGACTTGCTTTTCTCATATCTAATATCTCATGTCTAATTTTTATCTATTTATTCTTCTGCTTAACTCCTGAGCTGCGTATGATGCAACATCATCGGCATATTTATTCATTCCAAAACCGGCATCGTAACCCAATTCTTTTGCCAACTCATGAGAAATCCGCGGTCCGCCGCAAATTAAAATTACTTTCTCGCGCAATCCTTCAGCTTCCATTAGCTCAACCAGTTCTACCAAATTCTTAATGTGAACATCTTTTTGAGTAACTGTTTGTGATACTAAAAGAACATCAGCTTCAAATTCTATTGCTTTCGCAATAAACTCTTCGTTTGGCACCTGACTTCCCATGTTTAAAGCTTCCATCATTTCGTAACGCTCCAAACCATAGTGTCCGGCAAAACCTTTCATATTCATGATGGCATCGATTCCAACAGTATGCGCATCGGAACCTGTACTGGCGCCTAAAACACGAATCGGACGACCAATGTTTTCTTTAATGAAATCATCCGTTTCGTGCATATCCATAGCCGTTGCTTCCACTTTAGGAACAGTAATTCCTGTAAAATCGACAGTATGAATACAATTTCCATAACAATTGAAAAATGTAAATCCTGCCATTAGCTCCTGCACATATACAACCTGAGGATTTTCAAAACCCATTTTCCTCATCATTTGCTTGGCTGCTTCGATGGCCTCGTCGCCTTTTGCTACCGGTAATGTAAAACTAACCTGAGTTTTACCATCGTTCATGGTATCGCCGTAAGGCTTGATCTTAGTTAGATCAAGTGTTTTATCAAATTCGTTGGAATCAGTTGAATAAAGACCTCCACTCATTTTTTTGTCTCCTTTATATTTTAAATATCAAATGCAATCGCACCCGTGTCTTTTAACACCCCCCTAATCCCCCCTGAAAGGGGGACTTCCCAGCTCCCAAAACTTATTTTTTTGGAACTTTTTACTTGATGCTTTGTACTTGTTACTTTATACTTGTTACTTTTTATGCAATAATTCAATAAACGGATTGAAGTAGTTGCTTCCTTTTTCCACAACTCCAGCCAAACCTTTACCGCCGTTTTTCGGACGTTTGATATCAGCAAAAATTCCTTTTTCAAGTGCTGTAAACAATCCTTCTTTTTCGATTTTCTCAACCAATTCAGTTGCATCATCAAGAACTTTTGCTGCACGCTGACGAATGATTCCGCCTTCTTTGAATTCCATTTCATCACCAATACTCTTCATGTTGTTGAAAATGTATTTAGCGTTTTCAATAGAAAGATATCTGTCGGACATGAATGGTGTGTGAATTGCTTCAGTAAGCATTCCCAGCAACTGAATTCCTTGTCCGGTCCAAATTGAAATTTGGTTGAACAATGCATCCTGAACATGGCCTTTAAATACATTCCCGGTCATGAATTTTGTTGGAGGCATATATTTTAGAGGAGCCTTAGGAAAAATCTCTCGGATCATTTGAGCTTGACCCAACTCATAAAGGAAACCATTCTCTAGTCCCGGTTCCATTTCGAAAGCGTGACCTAACCCCATTTGTTCTTCAGGTAAACCTGCTACCAAAGCCAACTGCTCGTTAATAAAATCGGAAGCCAACACAGTGTGAGCCTCATCAAATGCATCAGCAGTTGTCAGGTAATTATCTTCTCCAGTGTTAATAATTACACCGGCAAAACCATTCAATAATCTTGAAAAGTACTGATCGACAATAGTACGTTGCATGTTGATATCGCGGAAAAGGATACCGTACAATGCATCGTTCAACATCACGTCCAAACCTTCAATCGCTCCCATTGCAGCAATCTCTGGCATACACAAACCAGAACAGTAGTTACACAAACGGATGTATTTGCCTTCTTCCTCACCAATTTTATCAAGGTGAGTACGCATAATTCGGAAATTTTCTTGAGTTGCCACAGTTCCACCAAAACCTTCGGTTGTTGCTCCGTAAGGAACGTAGTCAAGCAAACTTTGTCCGGTAGTACGAATTACAGCAATAATATCGGCACCCTGACGAGCTGCCGCCTCTGCCTGAACAACATCTTCGTAGATATTACCAGTTGCCACAATTACATATAAATAAGGCTTTGGTCCTTCACCTATTGTTTCTATGTAATTATCTCTTTTCGCTTTGCGATCCTTAATCACCTGAATACTTTTCATTACAAAAGGTTGAATTGCCTTGTGAATTTCTTCAGTTGAATGAACCGGAATCTTAGTTAGATCCAATTCTCCAACAGCGATTTTCTCTGCAATTTCCTGCGGGTTTAAACCTGTTTCCAAAACAGCATTTCCCAAAAAGAACATTACACCTTCGCTCAAAACTCCTTTTTCCTGCAATTCATCAACAACAACATTTGGTAACGGCACCTCGTTGTTATCAACTCCATCGATTCCCAAAAGACGACACAAAGTTCTCTCAACTGAAACAGTTGAATAGTTCTCTACGAATTTCTGAACCTCGTCTGCAATTCGCTTCGACACCTCTTTTGCGTGTCCAACTTTCTCAAAGTCAAGACCTAGTTTACTCCTCTCCATTTCTTCCTAATTATGATTTAAGAATTATGAATTATAAATCAGGAAACTGTATTACACAATTCATCATTTATAACTAATAACTCATAATTTATTCTTACTCGCTAATTGGTTCTGCGCTTTTTCAATAATCTCTTTATCGATTCCCAATAAAGAAGCAATCCGAAGCGCTTCGTGAGGAACTTCCCCTTCCAGATCCTCTACCAATGAATAATCCATATAACTGTTTATATTTTTGCGGGTGATTACATTTGCACCCAAATCCTTGTCCAGACCTTTCACCCGAAGTTTTCTGAACTTGGATTTTAAACCACTGTAATGTGTAGTGATTACGCTTTTTATTTTTCCTTGATAAAAAATATCCGCTACGGCATTTACAATTGCCAAACCTTCTACCGGATTTGTTGTCCGAGCCAATTCATCAATCAAAACCAAAACATTTTTATGGCTTTTAGAATCTTTTACCATACGGCTCACATTCAACATTTCAGAAGCGAATGAAGACAAGCCATTCAATTCTGACTGCTCATCGCCAACCGATATCATTACTTTATCAACAATGCTGATTTGTGCCGATGCGGCCGGAACAAAAAATCCAAACTGAAACAAATACTGACAAAGAGCAAGTGTTTTTAACACTACCGTTTTCCCAGCCATATTCGCTCCTGTAATTACACAAACCGAACTTTCAAGCTCAATATCTATAGTCTGGTAATTTTTATTCTGGTTTGCCAGTTCATTTTTAATCATTGGGTTGAACAAGCCCCTATATATTGTATTTCCCTTAGATACTTCTCCCTTACTCAGCTGTAAACTTTTAGCTTGAACAGCTTTCGCGATCAATAAATCCAAATGAGCCAATTGCTGCAAAGCATTTGCTAAACCGGATCCGTGTAAGGAGATTTTAGAACATAGATCCTCACGAACCTTTGCCTCAATTTCTTGTGATTTGCTAAATAAAACTTCAATGTCCAATTCAGAATCTCCATTTTTACTCTTAGCGAATCTCAACTCTTTACGAGCTACAGCCAATTCCTCTGAATAATTATCGTAGATGTAAAAAGATGGAATTTTTGTATTTTGAGGATCAAGCAAACGAATCAATTGACTCAGATCCTGAATTTCCAGAAAACTCTGCTTTCCTTCTTTTTGAAGTTCAACAATATCCTGAGCCACTAAAGCAAACACCTTAATTTCGAACAGTTCAACATCATCAAGCACCAAATTACCAAGCAAATTATTCACGCTTCCACGGATATCGCGCAACTGAGCTAATTTATTCTGAATTTGAAAAATAAAATCTGAATTCAACTCCAAAGCTTGTACTATCCGATCCACCAAGTTCAATTCGGCAGTAATTTCCTTTTCGCAGCACATCATTTTCGAATCCAGCAGACAACGTCTTCCCATGGGAGATCTTAAATCCAGATTCTCCATCAGAAATTGCAATCCGCTTGTATGTGATACTACTTCCCGAAACATTTCTACAATCTTTTTATATCGTAAACCGGCACATTTACTTTATCCTGCAATGCACTTTTCAACTCATCCGAATTCAATCGGTATCCATCAGGCGAAACAGGATTAATTGTAATCGCCAACAAATTGGTTTTATTTAAAACCTGTATTCTTCCGCCTCGCTTTACAAAAGCATAATAGGTTTCAGGATTTGCAAATACTCTTGTAAAATCCCTGACAATCAGCTTTATTTCAGATATCTGCTTCTGATTTTTCAAGAATTCTAAAAACTGATCGGTTACAGCGCCACTCACAAAAAAGCTATTGCCATACTGAAAAAGCTTATCTTTTTCTTTTTTAATCAGCAAAACAGAACTAATTCCAGTATCCTGAAACTTGCCTTCCGAATCGATTGCCCAAATGCCATTATCTACTTCAGATAATTGAGCTTTCAAATTCATTTCAATTTCCGGCAACTGAATCAAATCATACACATATTTAGTCTTATAAACCAATTGCGTAATATTTGCCGAAAGAGCTGCTCCTGTCGCCAAAATCATGGCCTCGGTTACAGCTGGCGAACCTATACTTTTGCGGGATAAAGCACCATCAACAATGCACAGCTCTACTCCTTTATTTTTTAAATCAGCAATTAACTCCTTAATGGAATGATTGCTAACGGGTCCCGACAAAAGAACCTTACCCTTGCTTAAAACTTTTGCGCTTACCAACCGACCTAAACTTGTTGATTGACGGGATACATCTATCACTTCAGATATCAGCTTTCGCTGTTTGTAATGCAATTCCGAAGTCACAAAAATCATCCCTTCACTAAGCTCTATTTCGGGCTTATTTGTTTGTGTAACCTGATCACAGCTTTCGCCATCAATACCAATTGAAGTCAGAGCTATTTGTTTACGGCTGTCCCTAAGCCGGGACAGCACGTAATTCAAACACTCGGTCTTCCCGGTATTTTTCTCAAGTCCTACAATCGAAAGACTCTTATAATTTTCTATGTCGTTAAGAAACGGCATCTATTTTTTTATTTCTGTCTTTTCTAGCCAAATGATCTGGTTCTATTGATAATCTATCTCCATTTAAAAGAGATGCAACCCCTTCGTGTTTCTCATTCATCGTACAATCAGGACAAGTGCATTTATTATCGTAATGAGAAGGTTCAGTATAAGTTGTAATCACTCCTTCAAAATTTCTCATTACCACTTTTCCAGGACTCTGAGAAATTACATACTGAGGCATCACCGGAGTTTTTCCTCCTCCTCCCGGAGCATCAACTACAAAAGTTGGCACCGCAAAACCAGAAGTATGCCCCCGAAGATTTTCAATGATCTCAATTCCCTTAGAAACCGGAGTTCTGAAATGCTCCAATCCCATCGAAAGATCACACTGATAAATATAATACGGACGAACCCTGTTCATTACAAGGTTGTGCATCAACTTTTTCATGATGTGAACACAATCATTCACCCCTTTTAAAAGTACCGATTGGTTTCCTAAAGGAATCCCTGCATTTGCCATGCGAGCCAATGCATTTTTAGAATCCTCAGTCATCTCGTCGGAGTGATTAAAATGAGTATTCAGCCAAATTGGATGATATTTACTCAACATTTTCACCAAATTATCCGTAATACGTTGTGGCAAAACAACAGGAGTACGTGTTCCTATACGAATAATCTCAACATGAGGAATAGCTCGCAAACGGCTGATAATATATTCTAATTTATCATCGCTGATCAACAAAGCATCCCCACCCGAAAGAACTACATCTCTTATCTGCGACGTATTTGCGATGTACTCAATTGCTTTCTCGATATTATCCTGAGGAGTTGAAGCATCAGACTGTCCGGCAAAACGACGGCGGGTACAATGACGGCAATACATCGAACACATATCAGTTATCAGAAACAAAACACGATCCGGATAACGGTGAGTTAAACCAGGAACAGGAGAATCTTCATCCTCATGCAATGGATCCAAAAGATCTGCCGGAGAATGATATACTTCTGCGGCTGTTGGAATTGCCTGCTTACGAACCGGACAATTTGGGTTATTCTGATCAATTAGAGTCATGTAATATGGAGTAATAGCCATACGCAATGATGCCAATGATCTGCGAACTCCTTCTTCTTCCTCTTCAGTCAAACTAATGTATTTCTTTAACTGATCCAATGTTTCAATACGGTTACGCACCTGCCATTTCCAGTCATTCCACTGAATATCGGTTACCTCAGGAAACATTTCTCTGCGTCTGTCGTTGTTAGTCATTACACGTATAATTTTTCGAACAATTCTCTAATTCCTTTTGAATTTCTGATAATATCTAATGTTAGGTCGGCATGTCCAATTGCATAACCATTCCCAACAATCATATCAACATCTTTACCCACACCCTCTGCTCCAAGAGCTGCTTTACTAAACGATGTGGCCATTGAGAAGAAGTAAACGCATCCTCTGTCTTTGGTAATTAAAATAGATGACATTTCTGTAGACGCAACATTTACATTGTTGATTACTACATCGCATCCTTCCTCACCAGTTATTTCGGTTACTCGTGTGTAAACATCCATTACATCTGTTGCATCACCAACCAAAACATCAGTAGCCAAACCAAGATTTTTAATGCGCTGTGCATTTTCTTTCGAATACTCCACAACAATCACTTTTCCTTTTGGCCCAACCTTCTGCATTGCCTGATAGCAGCAAAGCACACCCGATTTTCCACCACCACCGATAATACAAACCGTGTCGCCTTCTTTCACCAAACGATCTACCTGAGCAGGAGCACCTGCAACATCAAGAGCTGCCAAAGCCAATTTCTCAGGCAAGTCTGTTGGAAGAACTGCATACAAACCACTCGCAAAAAGAATCGCCTGAGCGTCTACATCAACCTGATCGTTAGACAAATTAATATTTGTAATCTTTTCGATATTAAGAGGAGTTAATGATAAAGAAACCAATGTGGCTATCTTATCACCAACTTTTAAATCCTGATTTGGGAAATTAGGACCAACCGCCTTAACTGTTCCAATCAACATTCCACCAGAACCCGTTACCGGATTTTGCATTTTACCGCGTTCAGCAACAATAGAAAGAATCATTTCTTCCATTTTTGCTTTATCAGCATCACAAGCGCCCTTAATCTGAGTAAAACTTGCCGAATCAATATTCAATGTTTGAACATCAATTAAAACCTCATTGTCGTAAACCGACATGTTGTTATCCAACTTTTGAGCTGGTTGTGGAAGAGTACCTTTTGGTTCAAGTACTCTGTGTGTTCCGTATTTATTTCCTTTGTTCATTTCCTATTATTAGATTTGAGATTTGAGATTTGAGACATGAGAAAAAGACTCCTGCTCAACTTCCTTGATCTAATCTTATTTTTGCTTTAACCCTAAAATTTCCCGAGCTTCGGCTGGTGTTGCAATCCCGCGGCCTAATTCCTTCGCCAAACGAACTACTTTCTCAACCAACTGACCATTCGACTCAGCCACAACTCCTCTCGAAATCATTGTATTGTCTTCAAATCCTACACGAACATGCCCCCCATCAATAATGGCCGCAGTGGCCAATGGGAATTCAAAACGACCAACACCAGCAACCGTATAAGTTGCATCGGCAGGAATGCTTTCCCGTAAGAAAACGAAGTCGCGAAGAGTACCCGAAATTCCTCCATTCACTCCCATTACAAAATCGAAGTGCATCGGCGATTTAATAAACCCTTTTTTGTGAAGACGAAGTGCCATATCAATCATCGATTTATCGAACACTTCCAATTCTGGTTTAATACCTCTCTCAATCATTCTCTCACCAAAATACTTAATGGTGTTTTCAGTATTCTCGAAGATTTCATCGCCGCCAAAATTCAAAGTACCGCAATCTAAAGTTGCCATTTCAGGATTCAACTCTGTTGGTTGCAGTCTTTCATCGTTGGTCATACCTACAGCACCACCAGTAGATGGCTGAATAATTACATCAGGATATTTCGCATGAATCGCATCCATCACCATTTTAAAACGGCTCTTATCTTGGGTAGGAGTTCCATCATCAGTTCTCACATGAAGATGAATTATACTTGCTCCAGCCTCATAAGCCAAACCTGCTTCGCGCACGCATTCTTCGATAGTGTAAGGAACATTTGGATTGTGCTCTTTGGTAACTTCTGCGCCACAAATGGCTGCTGTGATGATCAGTTTTTCCATGGCTTATAATTATTTACGTTGAGATTTCTTAGGAGTAACACATGTTCCGACAGCTCTGCAAACTACAACTGGCTCTTCTAAAAAATCAGCTGCCGATTCAGAAATATCTGTTCTTGGCACAATTACTTTGCGGGCCTCGAAAGTCATTTTACGGCTTGAGTTGCCTTCTTTTATAATTTCGCCAACTGCTTCGATGTAATCACCTGCATAAACAGGAGCTAAAAATTCAATACTTTCGTATCCTGCAAACAATCCTTCATCACCATCGCGACGGATTAATAATTCTGTTGCTACGTCACCAAATAACTGAAGCATTTTTGCTCCATCAACCAAATTTCCACCATAATGAGCGTCATGAGAACTCATGCGCATTCTTATCATTGCCTTTTCCATTTGTCTATATTAGTTAGTTGTTTACAATAAAATCTACAAAAATAGATGGAGTTTTTACCTCTTCCGGCTTCAGTGTTCCAGCCTCTACCATCTGCTTAGCTTCTACAATTACCAAATCGGCAGCAGTAGCCATTAATGGATTAAAATTCTGAGTGGTTCCTCTATAAGTAAGATTACCCTGAGTATCAGAAATGCTTGCTCCAATCAAGGCAACATCTGCCCGCAAAGGTTTCTCAAGCAAAAACTCTTTTCCATCAACAGTTATAATCTCCTTACCTTCGGCAACCATGGTTCCCAAACCTGTTGGAGTAAGAACTCCACCTAACCCAGCTCCACCAGAACGAACGCGCTCAGCCAAAGTACCCTGAGGACTAAATTCCACTTCTATTTCTCCATTATTCATTTGCTCAATCGTAGCAGGATTTGTTCCAATATGAGAAGTAATCACCTTAACAACCTGTCTGTTGGCAATCAATTTTCCCAAACCTTTATCAGCAAAAGCAGTATCATTACAAATGATAGTTAAATTTTTAACATTGGAAGAAACGACCTGATCGATCATATTATTTGCTGTTCCAACCGAAAGAAATCCTCCGATCATGATGGTCATTCCATCCTGCAATTTGGCAACTGCTTCTTTAATTGAGATTATCTTGTTCATCGAAAATTTGTTTTTACATTTTGCTTAAAAACTCTGAATTCTTAATAATACAGTAGTTTTAAATCTATTTTCGAAACAAAGATAATTTTTTAGTTTATTGATGAAAACGATTGCAGAACTCCGTATCAAGACCCATTCTAAATGGCACAAATATGAAACTCTTCAGTCTTTTTATTCATTCTAAACAAGCTTGCAGAAAGGTTCAAAAAGGCTATTTTTGACTATTTTAATGTTATTATTTTAACATTAGTGTTAATTTTAATCGCACGCTATACAAACTATCACATCAAAAACATGTCATACAACATGCGCCTTTTCATTCATTGACACACATGTTTTACAACACCATTTAATGTTTTAACGGTTTTTCACAAAAAATCTTCAAATCTTAATGCTTACAACTCTACAATCAATTAAATTAAAAGTAAAATCTGCCTATTTAAAGTAACAGCTATTAAAATTATTTTTGGGAGAATCCGAACTTTGCCACAAACTAATTTGTTTGTTTTTTAACAAATGCGCAAGAAACCATACCTTATTTGGTTTCCATCTGTATTTATTAGGAATACAGAGCGTTAAGAAATTACAATTTCAGGGAAACTATGCTTGTTTGAATATTCTCACTTGTCTGAAGCCCAAAACCAGCAATGCCACCAATTTTACAACTTCCATAAGCACGTATATGTGGTGAATTGAATTTTTCTCAGGCACCATTCCCATAATAATTAACTGTGCATGCTGATTTAATTCAGGGAGCAAATATCCCGACTGAGCAACTACAAAGGTGAAAATCGTTAAGCCGGTAAGCACAACAACTTTATCGGTATAATTGATAAACACATAAACCAAAAGCATTGCTGAAAAGATGCGCTCAATCATATTTAAAGCACCAAATACATGAACTCCCACATCCAATCCTGTTGGCAGGTCGAGCGACACAGCCCGAAACTTAACCCAGGCTTCCATAAAGCTAATCGCCAATAAAAACCCTACCCAAACGAAGGAAAGCACAAATCCGTATTTTGCTATTTTAGTCATATCTCTTTTTCTTATTTTGAAAGATTAAAAATAAGAAAAAGGATTCTAATTCTTTACTCTTTAGCAGAACTATTACAAACACTTGGAATCAATCGATACGGAAATAATACCAAATTAACATCAAAACATGCCTTATAAAATGTTTCTTTTCAGCTATATCTTCGTTAAAAAAGATGCAACGTAACATTGCTTTGCTTTACTTTTTTGCCTTGATACAGCTAAAATTAATTCATTTTAATTAAAGTCTGTTTTGAAATTAAATTGATATAAGCAAAAAAGTCCTTTTACATCAGCCACTGAATTTTCTGATAGTAAAAGGACAATACTTTTTAATTTTTTTCACTCATTTAAGAGTCTAATTCCTTCTTCCCATATAAATCATTACATAGTAAAGTAATGTTGCTAAGGAAGACAGAGCTGCAATAAAATAAGTATATGCCGCCCATTTCAATGCATCAAAAGCACTTTTCTGTGTTTCATAGGTTGTAATACCTGATGTTTTCAACCAAACCAAGGCTCTTCGACTAGCATCCACCTCTACAGGCAAGGTGATAATACTAAAAAGAGTAGTGCCGGCAAACAGTACTATCCCTGTCAAAAGTAGTTGAGGGAAAGTATTCACCATGACAATTCCAGCCAAAAGCAACCACTGTATCCAATTGGAACTAAAACTAACAATGGGTACCAAAGCCGATCGCATTTGCAGCCATGCATATGCTTCAGCATGTTGAATTGCATGTCCGGTTTCATGCGCAGCTACTGACGCTGACGCTATACTTCTACCATAGTAAACATCCTTACTCAGATTAATGGTTTTATTTTCCGGATTGTAATGATCAGATAACTGACCATCAACAGAACCGATCCGTACCCCTCTCACACCATGATCCCTCAACATCTGCTCAACCACCTCGCGTCCCGTCATACCATTTGCCGTAGGTATTTGAGAATACCTTTTAAATCTTGCTTTTAATTGACTACTCACCAGCCAGCTCAACAAAGTAAAAGCAATAAATATGATCCAAATTCCTCCCATTACAATTCCTCCAATTAATTTAACAGACATTTTAGATAAAAAACTCAAATTCTCTGCCAAGATTGATTCAAATACATTTCATGTCGATTTGACAGTTATTGCAGCACCTTAATTAAGAGCCATCCTCCCCAAACACAGCTAGATAGTACACCTATTCACAAATGTAAATATTTGAATTTCAAGGGAGTTAAACATCAATAAAAACAAAAAGCAGGTACCATTTCCTAGACATTCCATATAATTTGCTTATTTTTGCCTTTCCTTAAAACAAAAAGAACCAAGCAATGTTCACTGACTCAGATTTTGATGCTATTCGACCATATAACGATTCCGAAGTTGTAGAAACCATCGGACGTTTAATAAAAGAAGAAGCTTTTATTCGATTCTCACAACAGTTATTTCCAGGATTTTCGAAAGAGATGATTGTGAAAGCATTGGGAGAAGTAAAAACAATAAAGGAATTTCAGAGCAACTTCATTGTACGACTGGCACAACACATTATTGACCACACCACCAAAGGAATAACCATTGACGGACTGGAAAATCTTGATCCAAAAGAAAGTTATTTATTTATTTCGGATCATAGAGATATCATTTTGGATTCAGCCTTACTTAACGTGATGCTTTACAACAATGGTTTTGAAACAACTGAAATCGCTATTGGCAGTAATCTTTTAATTCAACCGTGGATAGCCGATTTAGTTAAACTAAACAAAAGCTTCGTTGTACAAAGAAACGTAACTGTTCGTCAGATGCTTACCAGCTCTAAGCAATTATCATCTTACATACAGTATGCATTAAACACTAAAAAATCATCTATTTGGATAGCGCAACGAGAAGGACGCACCAAAGATGGTGATGACAGAACTCAGCAAAGTTTGTTGAAAATGCTGCAAATGAGTGGAGATGTTACTTTCTCTGAGCACTTTAAAAGCTTACGAATTGTTCCTGTTGCCATTTCATACGAATACGAGCCATGCGATGCAATGAAAACCTTAGAAGTATACAAAAAAGAAACCGAAGAAGGTTTTAAGAAAACTCCTAAGGACGATTTACGAAGCATGATCAAAGGAATGGTTAATGAAAAAGGCCGCGTTAATTTTGTTATCGGAAAACCGATCTCTGCAATGCTCGATGTTATTGAAGAAATGGATGACAGCAGAGATAAATTCAAAGCTCTTGCTGATTTGATTGACTACAGAATACACAAGAACTACAAACTTTGGCCTGACAATTACATTGCCTACGATATCGTGAACCAAACGGATGAGTTCGCGGATAAATATACATCTGAAGAAAAAGATCTTTTCTTAAAGCACATGGAAAAGAAAATTAATCCGGATGAAGGAAATCTAGAAAGATTAAATCATATATTCCTGGAAATCTATGCGAATCCTGTAAAAAACAGATTGGAATTAAAAAAACCGGATTTTATCCCTGAAAAATAAAATACTATGGCTTTCTCAGGAAGGCCATTTTTTTTTGAACTGATTTTTTAATAATTTCATTCTATAAATAAAATTCATCTGGAATAAATACTCAGCAACTCATCTATTAAGATTCGCTAAAATTAAAAACACATGAAACTAATTAAACTCCTGCTAATCATGTCCACCTTTTTAATTATGGTGGCTGCAATATTAAACCTCCTGAACTCTTCGGCAGAAACCCCTGACAGAAGCGGAATCTATATTGAACTGATTGTCATGTTCATCCTTACAATTTCGATGGTATTATTGAACAATCAGGAAAAGAAGATTAAAGAGTTGGAAAAAAAACAAAATGAGGAGCTATAGCAGCTCCTTTTTTTACGCCTTCAACCTGAGAACAATAAATGAATAAGCTTACATTAATAAAACCGTAAAAAATGTTAAGACTTCTTAATGTATTCTTCAATCCTCAAAGAAAATTGTAGCTTAGTGGAACAAGTTCTGTTAAACACTATAAACTTGAATAATCATGCTTGAACAAACAAAAATCGTCCTCGCTAATGTAAGTTTTGATTTTGCTCTTTTTCGTAAAGAGTTGACAAAAGCCTTTCAGTGGCTAACACCAACTGATTTTGAGAAACTTAAAAATTGGTGTCTGGAAAATTATTCGGGTCGCTATCATGAGATACTTTCTGATGTTACCAACCCTCAGCTTTCATTATAATAAGTAAGTTACTTTATAAATTTCGAGGATCTTCAATTGAAGATCCTCTTTTTTATACCATCTCAAATTTGAATATTCATCCTTTAAAAAAAATAAAGTATCTTCGCAACGGAAAAAAAATCAGAAGATGATAAAATTTGTACGTCATATTAAAGTAGGAGACCAGGAATTCGAAACCTGGTTCGGAATGGAAATCAAAAAGAAAGGGAACAGACCTAATATTGATATTTTCTATTATACCGATGATCCGAGTGAAGAATTAAGCATGCATCAATTAATCAAATCAAATTTTCAGAGCAAAAAAGACGCTTTACAATTTGGGATTAAATTCATGCGGAGTATGTATCAGGATATGATACAACGCGAAAAAGAAGTCGCTAAAAAAGAAGAGAAAGCAGAACAATCTGATTCTACTGAAAAGGTTTCAGAATAAATATCTCATAAAAAAACGCCGGTCAAATGACCGGCGTTTTCTATATCAGGTAACTGTTACATGATTAGTTTATATCCTCGACCATGAACATTGATGATTTCAATGCCCGGCTCAGGCTTTAAATGCTTTCTTAGCTTAGTAATGTACACATCCATACTTCTGGCATTAAAATAATTATCATCGGACCAGATCGTTCTAAGAGCTAAATTTCGTTCCAAAACTTTATTCACATTATTACAGAGAAGTTTTAACAATTCTGATTCTTTCGTTGTCAGCTTAATTGTTGATTCACCATCCTGAAGAAACTGCTTCTTTGAATCGAATAAAAAGCGCCCTAATTTAAACTCTTCCTGGGTATTTTCACTTTTTACCCCTGAAGTTCTTCTTAAAACAGCTTCGATACGAACCAATAGCTCTTCCATACTAAAAGGCTTTGTCATATAATCATCGGCTCCCAATTTAAAACCCTCCAAAACATCTTCTTTCATCGACTTCGCAGTTAGGAAAATGATTGGAATCTCACTATTGATCAAACGAATATCCTTGGCCAAAGTAAAACCATCCCTATGCGGCATCATGATATCAAAAATACACAAATCATATGGATTTTTTAAAAATTCATCGTATGCCTTATCGCCATCTTCACGAAGTGTGGTGTTGTAGCCTTTTGCAACCAAATACTCTTTTAACAGAAGTCCTAGGTTAGCGTCATCTTCTGCTAATAAAATTTTAACTTGTTCCATATGTATCTATTTTTTTAAGGGAAGATATATTTCAAATTTGGATCCTTTATCAGGTATACTGTCAACACTAACCTGTCCATTATGGGCATCTACTATCTTTTTAACGTAAGACAATCCCAAACCAAATCCTTTAACGTCATGAACATTTCCCGTATGCACTCTAAAAAAACGCTCAAAAATCATTTTTTGATCTTCTTTCGAAATTCCAATGCCGTTATCTGTAACTGTAATAACAATACCCTTATTTTTATTTCTTGTACTAATACTAAGTTCCGGAGCATCCTTACAGTATTTAATGGCATTATCCAATAAATTCGCAATTACATTACTTAAATGAACCTCATCAGCCATTACCAGATCATGCTCTGCATCAATATTCTGATACATGTTCCCCTTTTTGTCTTCAACTCTTATAGTAAAGTTAGGTAATAAATTTTGAATTATTTTATGAACACTTATTGTCTTCAATTTCAATTTCATTCTAACCTCATTAAAAACCGCCATCTGCAAAACTTTCTCAACCTGATAGGTTAGTCTCCGACTTTCATCATTAATAATCTTAGCAATATGATCTCTTGTTGATGCGGTTGTGGTAACAGTATTATCCTTCAACATCTGAGAAGCTAACGAAATAGTTGCAATAGGAGTTTTAAACTCATGTGTCATATTATTAATGAAATCATTCTTTATGTTTGATAACCTTTTCTGACGAAAAATAATGAAAATCGTGAATGCACTGGAAAGAATTAAAACCAGAGTCAATATGAAAGATGGAAGTAACAAAGAGTATGATTGTAACATATACCTCTGCTGCCCGGGGAAATAAATATATAAAAAGTTTAGATTGGAGAAAAAATCATTGGGAAACAACTGCTTGCTGTATTTTTCGAAAGAAGGATTTCGAAAATAATTTTTTGATCTCTTCTCAAATTTATTATTTGATTTCACTGCATATTCAAAGTTCAGCTTAATCCCATTCTCCCGCAGCTTTTCCTGAATAAGCTGCGGCAACTTTTCCATTTTTATCCTTTCACTCAAAGAGAGCTGCGAGTTAGCTAATTGTCCTGCAATTAGAGCATATCTGGAATTACCCGATTTTAGAGTTTTATTAAACTGAGACTGCATTTTTGAAAGTCCGGATATACCTTCTGGATTTAAATACCCTTCCCCAATATTATATTCTTTGTTTTCGGAGTAAAAACTCAATCTGGCTTTTTCATGAGTGAAGTCCATAGGAATATTAATACTAAACCCTGAACTTTTAGAGCTGATTATTGTACCATTATTAAAGTTGGAAACATCACCTTCCAAAATAATCTGCTCTTTCTCTGCTCTTTCTAATTCTGAGACAACCTGATCTAAAGCCTTACTAACAGTAAGAGCAAGTTGTTCTTCTTTAATTTTAGAGGCTGACTGAAAAAAGTTAATCTGAACCAATATCAATCCCGATAAGGAAATACAGAGTACAATTGTTACAAGCCAAATATATTTTTGATTCATAGATACAAATATAAAAAAAACCAGCTGTAGCTATTCCAGCTTAACAATCTTTAACACAAGTTTAAATGGATACAATTACCAAAATTTCGGTTACCAAAACTCATCACCACTTTATAGATTTGGATTTAATCTATTTTAGACAAAAACGGCTGTTTTTCGATAAATTTTCACAAAAACGACTTTGAAGTTAATAATTTGACACTATATTTGCCAACGGAGAGCGAATCTATAAGAAACAATCTCCTTGATTAAAAATTTTGGTTAATAGTTAGATGAAAGGGCGGTTGTGGTTACCGTCCTTTTTTTTATACAGTTTTATTCGCAAAAGGAGATGAAAAAATCCACCTTCAACTTAAAACCAACCACAAATTTCTTTTTTTGAAAATCACTAACAGAGTGTAACAGGAGAGATTTAGCAAGCCAATTCCATTTGACTTATTCGTGCAAGAGCCTCTTGAGCAGCTTTTTGTTGAGCTTCCTTTTTAGATGTACCCATCCCCGTACCCATTTTCACTTCTTCCACCTCAACTTCAGAAGTAAACAATGGCAAATTCAATGCATCATCAATACCACCTTCGTGTGTATCAAAATAAACATCTTTCTTATTTTTTTGAGCCCACTCAATCAATTTGCTTTTAAAATTGGTTTCAACAGTAACCACTTCTTCCAAATTGATGTGAGTCCTAAAAATCTTATCCTCGATAAATTTTCTTGTTCTGTCGTACCCCTGATCGAGATAAATAGCTCCAATAAAAGCTTCAAATGCATCTCCGTAAATATGCTTGTTATTATTCAAGTTCACATTGGAGACAACCTGTTTGTCGAGCTCAATTTTAACCGCCAGCTTATTTAAGGATTGCCTGCTGACAATTTTAGATCTGATTTGAGTAAGAAAACCTTCGTCCTTATTGGGAAAGTACTTGTAGAGAATATCGGCGATTATGGCACCAAGAATAGCATCTCCAAGATATTCGAGACGTTCATTATTTAAACCGTAACCTTTTTTTTGGATGGTTGCAGATTTGTGTATGAAAGCGAGTTCATACAAATCAGGATTATTAGGTTTAACCCCCAGTGAATCAAAAAACAATCCATAAAACTCCCTTTCAGGATAGAAAAAAAGTTTTATGGATTGAAATATAGACTTTATCACAAATTATTCAATGAATGATTTGAAAATAACCGAAGCATTATGGCCACCAAACCCAAATGTATTGCTCAGGGCAGTGCGAATTTCGCGTTTCTGAGCCTTATGAAGTGTAAGGTTTAGTTTTTCATCAATGTTAGGATCCGCCTCGCTAAAGTTAATTGTAGGAGGAACTGTTTGATTGTTTATTGCCAAAATACAGGCAATAGCTTCAACAGCTCCTGCTGCTCCCAGCAAGTGACCAGTCATTGATTTTGTAGCACTAATGTTCAATTTATAGGCATGATCGCCAAACACTGTCTGAACCGCTTTTGTTTCAGGAATATCACCTACAGGTGTTGAAGTTCCATGAACATTGATATAATCAATTTCTTCTGGTTTTAGACAAGCGTCTTCTAACGCCATTTTCATAGCGTTAATCGCACCTCTTCCTTCCGGATGAGTTGCTGTTAGGTGATAAGCATCACCAGACATTCCACCACCAACAATTTCGGCGTAAATTTTTGCTCCTCGTTTTTTGGCGTGCTCGTATTCTTCAAATATCAAGCAACCACTTCCTTCACCCATAACAAAACCGTCACGGGTATTACAGAACGGACGAGATGCAGTTTTATACTCTTCATTGTTTGTAGATAATGCCTGCATAGAATTAAATCCACCCAACCCTGCTTCATTGATAGATGCTTCAGAACCTCCTGTAATAAAGATATTAGCTTTACCCAAACGGATGTAATTCATTGCATCAATCATTGCATGTGAAGCCGAAGCGCATGCAGAAACAGTACCATAATTAGGTCCTTGGAATCCATATTTCATTGAAATATGACCGGCGGCAATATCAGAAATCATCTTAGGAATGAAAAAAGGAGAGAAACGAGGAGTTCCATCCCCGTTTGCATATCCTGTAACTTCATCTAAGAAAGTTTTAATTCCGCCAATACCAGAACCCCAGATTACTCCAGCCTTTGTTAAATCTTCCGATTCAAGGTCAAGATTTGAATCTTCAATAGCTTGTTTGGCCGCAACCAAAGCATACTGAGCATACAGATCTAATTTTCTAACTTCCTTGCGGTCGAAATGATCATTCGGCTCGAAATTTTTAACTTCGCAAGCAAACTGAGTTTTGAACTTTGAAGCATCAAAATGAGTAATCAATCCTGATCCACCCACTCCGTTCTCCAAACTATCCCAATATTCGGCAACAGAATTACCAATTGGGTTAATTGTTCCGAGCCCAGTTACTACTACTCTTCTAAATTCCATAAAAAAGGTTCTGGTTAATAATTACTTAGCGTTTTCTCCGATGTAAGAAATAGCGTCACCTACAGTACCAATGTTTTCTGCTTGATCGTCTGGAATAGCGATATTAAATTCTTTTTCGAATTCCATGATAAGCTCAACTGTATCCAATGAATCAGCTCCAAGATCGTTAGTGAAACTAGCCTCAAGTGTTACCTCAGTTTCGTCCACACCCAACTTATCAACTATGATAGCTTTTACTCTAGATGCAATATCAGACATAACTTTAAAATTTTAAGTGATTAAATATTTAAACTAATTAATTTTCAACTGTGCAAAGAAATAAATTTACTCTAAATAATTCAAATTTATTTCACAAAGTTGCGGTCAAAGGTAATTCTTTTTCCTTTTCTGCGAAATTATTTCACTGCGAAATGCCTTTTGCATATATTTGTGTGTTTTAGTTACATTTGAAAACACAACATGAAACGACTAGCTATATTTGCCTCTGGATCAGGAAGTAATGCTGAAAATATCGCAAGGTATTTTAGCGACAAACCCGAATTTGAGATTTCGGCAATACTTTCCAACAACGCCAATGCCTTTGTACTTTCCAGAGCAAGAAGCCTAAATATTCCAACTTTAATTTTTTCCCGGTCAGAATTTAATGAAACGGATAAAATAATTGATTTTTTGGCTGAAAAAAAGGTCGATTTTATTGTTTTAGCAGGATTTCTTTGGTTGCTTCCTCTTAATTTACTGCGTAAATATCCCAATTCCATTGTTAATATTCACCCTGCCCTTTTACCAAAATATGGTGGAAAAGGAATGTATGGCATGAAAGTCCATCAGGCAGTTGTTGATAATAAAGAGACCGAGAGCGGTATTACCATTCATATGGTAAATGAGAAATATGATGAAGGGAAAATCGTATTTCAGGCCAAATGCAGTATTTCTCCAAATGATTCTGCAGAAGATGTTGCTGAAAAAATTCATAAACTGGAACATGAATTCTTCCCTAAAATAATTGAGCAATTACTCTAAAGTAATTGCTTCCTTCGGATTCAGTTCCTGCATCAACTTTTCCATTTCCTGCTTATATCTAAGCACGTTTTCTTCTTTCACTGGGGACACTGGAGGCGATTTCATATTTAATGGATTTATTGGAGTTCCATTTTTATAAACTCTAAAATCTAAATGAGGACCTGTTGCAAGACCGGTTGCTCCAACATATCCTATGGTTTCACCCTGCTTAACTCTGGTACCGGTATTCATTTTTTTAGCAAACCGGGAAAGATGCATATAAGTTGTTGTGTAAACGCTATTGTGTTTAATAGTCAGATAGTTTCCTCCTCCATTTGCCTGATATCCTCTTTTGGTAATAACACCATCACCAATTGTGTGAACAGGTGTACCTGTAGGCGCTGCGTAATCAACACCATGATGAGCCCGATACCTTTTTAAAACAGGATGATACCTGTTATTAGAAAACTTAGAGCTAATTCGTGAATATCGCAAAGGAGCTTTTAAAAATGCTTTCTGCAGACTTTTACCTTCCTCATCAAAGTAACCTTCTTTATCACCTTCAACAAATGCAAAAGCATAATTATCTGAGTTATGGTGTACAAAATTTGCAGCAATCACTTTTATTTGATGAATCGGTTTGTCATCCACATATGATTCTTCGTATATAACATTAAACTGATCACCCTTCCCTATGCCAAAAAAATCAATAGTCCAGGCGTAAATATCGGAAAGTTCAATCGATAGCAAAGGATCAGAATTGGCTTCAACCATTGCATTCCACAATGACGACTCAATACGCCCTTTTATTTGCTTCCTATATTTAATGATTTCCTTTTCACCCTTAAATACATCCAGAGTATCGCGTAAATCGAATACGATATATTCAACGGGAGTGTTTTCATAAATAAAGTACTCCGGCGTTTTCAAACTGTCTTTGGTGAAAAGAACTGAATACTCATGCCCGGACTTAATCCTTCTGACATTAAAAACCTTCTTTGCTTTCCTTGCAATATTATCAATAGTACCAAAACTAACATCATATTGCCGTAATATCGTTGATAAGCTGTGATTTCGTTTTACCTTATTAGTTTCTACAGAAAATTCTTCAATGGGAAATCCATATTTTAAATGCACCTGCGCTACCTCTGTGGAGTCAATTACCACTTCTTCCTGATCAATTTGTTCTACTAACTCTTTGTTTGAATACCATTTAAATATAATTAAACCTAACAGAACGGCACCTGCAATTAATAGAAACCTATAGTTCAAGAATTTTTTTATCATGGATATTTATTTTTGTGAGGCCTAAAGGTATAACTGTTTTTATAGTCACACAACTAATATTACTGACAGATATCTGTTTTAAGCTTTTTTAAGAAATTGCTATTTAATTTTATCGAATCCCTTTCCGTAAACTCCCATTACGCTTCCCAGAGAAATAAATGCATCCGGATCCACCAACTTAATCATATTCAAAATAGTTTGAGATTCTCTTTTCCTGGCCAACAGCATTAATACTTTAACATCTTCCCCACTAAAACCACCTGTTGCGCTAAGAACAGTTATTCCCTGATCAAGAGAATAAACAACCTCTTTTCTAATCTCATCAGGCTTTCGTGTAAAAATAAAGATCTGTACAGACTGTTTGCTTCCCTCAATAATCATATCAACACAATAGGCACTTACTCCCATGGTAACAAATCCATATACAACCTGTTCAATGGAATGCTCTAACAAATACGAAGACGAAATAATAACAACATCAATTGTAAGTAACAATTGTCCGGGGCTGTAATTCTTATACTTATTAATCATCATGGCCAGAATATCAGTTCCCCCTGTACTCCCTCCACGTGACAATATCATTCCGGCACTGGCACCAGCCAGTATTCCTCCAATGATAGCACACATGAATCGATCAGAAACCAACGGTTCCGTTATCAAAGACTGAAACAGCCAAAGAAAAAAGGAAAGAACAGTAATTCCATAAATGGTTTTAATCCCAAAACCGAAACCCAAAACGCGCAATGCCACAAGAAGAAAAACAGAGTTAATAAGGAAAACACTATATCCAACCTTAAAACCTGTAACATAGTAAATCATGGTTGCAATACCACCAACACCCGAACCTACAATTTCTGCAGGAATAATGAATCCGGTCCACGCAAGCGAACCGACCAACAAGCCTATTGTGATAATTAGGTATGATTGAAAATCAAATTTTGACATTTGTATCGAACTGCTTTTTTTCATAATAACTACCCTCTTATTTCTTCAAAACCTAAGCCATAAACCCCCATTACCGATCCCATTGATATAAAGGCATTTCCATCGATTTGCTTTACTAATTTAAATATTGATGGTGCTTCATGTTTTCGAACCACTACCATCAATATCTTTTTATTTTCTTTTGAGTACCAACCTGTTGCATCCATCACCGACACTCCCCTGTTCATGGTTCCGGTAATTTCATTGGCAATCTTCTCAAACTCTGTCGAAATAATAAAAAGCTGAGCAGATTGTTTCGATCCGGAAATTACCATATCAATAGCGTAAGCTGTAATAGACATTACTACGTAACCATACACAATAGTAGGTACATCTTTAAACACGATATAAGATGAAGCAATGATAAAAATATCAAGATATAATATAATACGGCCGGGACTGATATTTTTGTATTTATTGATAATCATTGCTATAATATCAGTACCTCCGGAACTACCTCCTTGAGATATCGTGATACCAACTCCAATCCCGGATAATGCACCTCCAATAATTGCAGCCATAAATTTTTCATTCACTAAAGGTTCAGGAATAAGCTTAGGCAAAACTGAAAGTAATACCGACCCTACAATAATTGCAAATACTGTTTTAACACCAAATTTACTACCCAATATTTTTAGAGCTATCAGTATTAAAAAGGCATTAATAATAAAATAAGAATAACCAACAGGAATTGCTTTTGCGCTTGCAAAATAAATTAATGTGCCAATACCACTAACCCCCCCTCCGATTATACCGGATGGGATTAAAAAGGCAGCCCAACTAAAACAATATATTGCCATCCCAACAGTAATTATTACCAGGGATTTTAATTCAGAATAATTTATTTTCATCTCGTATCAAAAAAAAAAGCTTTAAGCTTTGTTGTCAAATAGTCAACAAAGCTTAAAGCCAGAAACTTATTTGAATAATTTATTTATACTACTATATTTATGATCTTATTAGGAACGATAATAATTTTCTTAGGAGTCTTTCCATCAATCCATTTTTGAGATTTTTCTAAAGAAAGAACTTCCTTTTCAATTTCATCTCTGCTGAGATTTACTGGTAATTCCAATATAAATCTCATTTTACCATTAAATGAAACAGGATATTTATGAATATTTTCCTGAACGAAACTTTCGTTGAACTCCGGGAAATCTGCCTTCGTTATACTTGTTGCATTTCCACATAAAGCCCATAGTTCTTCAGCAACATGAGGTGCAAAAGGAGCAAGAATAACCAAAAGATTTTCAAGAACGGCTTTATTGTTACACTTCAAAGTATACAACTCATTCACACAAATCATGAAAGCTGAAACTGAGGTATTGAATGAAAAACGCTCAATATCATCCTGTATTTTCTTAATGGTTTTGTGAAGAACCTTTAATTCGTCTTGTGTTGGCTCACTGCTTGCCAATTCAAATTCACCTGCTTCATTATGAAACAACCGCCATAATTTTTTCAGGAATTTATGAACTCCATCTATTCCATTTGTATCCCATGGCTTATGCGCTTCCAACGGTCCCAAAAACATTTCGTATAAACGCAAAGTATCAGCTCCGTATTCTTCAACAATTACGTCAGGATTTACCACATTAAACATGGACTTAGACATCTTTTCAACAGCCCAGCCACAATGGTATTTTCCGTCTTCTAAAATGAATTCTGCATTCTTATATTCAGGCATCCAGTTTTTAAAGGCTTCCAAATCAAGAACATCATTTTTCACAATATTCACATCAACGTGAATTGCTGTGGTATCATATTCCTCTATTAATCCGTGAGAAACGTATTTATTGGATTTCTTATCACGATAAACAAAATTCGATCGTCCCTGAATCATTCCCTGGTTGATCAATTTCCTGAAAGGCTCATCCTTACATACTTCATTGATATCGAAAAGGAATTTATTCCAAAAACGAGAATAGATTAAGTGCCCCGTAGCATGCTCGGTACCACCAATATACAGATCAACATCCTGCCAGTATTCATTTGCTTCGGCAGAAACCAATGCCTCATTATTACGAGGATCCATATATCGTAAATAGTAAGCCGATGACCCCGCAAAACCAGGCATTGTATTCAATTCAATTGGATACCCATCTTCGGTAATCCAATCTTTTGCGCGTCCTAAAGGTGGTTCTCCACTCTCTGTTGGCAGATATTTATCAATCTCAGGCAATTCTAAAGGCAACTTGTCCAAATCCATCATTTGAGGCATACCATCTTTAAAATAAACAGGAAAAGGTTCTCCCCAATATCTTTGACGAGAGAAGATAGCATCTCTCAATCTGTAGTTGATTTTTTTCTTTCCTAAACCTCTGGCTTCAACTTCCTCGTTTGCCTTTACAATAGCATCTTTTACATCCAATCCATTTAAAAAATCAGAGTTCATTGATTGTCCTTCTTTGGCATCGTAGGATTCCTCAGAAATATCACCACCTGACACAACCTGAACAATCGGCAAATCGAAATGTTTTGCAAAAGCGTAATCGCGGCTATCATGAGCCGGAACCGCCATAATTGCACCTGTTCCATATCCGGCGAGCACATAATCACTCACCCAAACCGGTATTTCCTCGCCTGTAAAAGGATGAATTGCATATGCACCGGTAAATGCACCGCTTACCGTTTTAACATCGGCCAAACGCTCTCTTTCTGTTCTTTTGCTGGTTGCCTCGATGTAAGCATCAATATTCGCCTGGCAATCTGGAGTCGTTAATTCCTTCACCAAATCGCTCTCCGGAGCTAAAACCATAAAAGTAACACCAAAAATGGTGTCCGGACGGGTAGTAAAAATCTCCATTTTTAGTTCAGAACCTTTCACGCCAAAGTTAACTTCAGCACCTACAGACCGTCCAATCCAGTTTTTCTGAATCTCTTTTAAAGAGTCCGTCCACTCCAAATTATCCAAACCATCCAACAAACGTTTTGCGTAGGCAGAAACACGCAATGACCATTGACGCATTTTCTTTTGCTCAACAGGGTGTCCTCCGCGAACAGAAGCTCCATCTTTCACCTCATCATTCGCTAAAACGGTACCTAATTTAGGACACCAGTTAACCATTGTATCGGCTAAATATGCCAATCTGTAGTTTAAAAGAACAGTTTGTTTTTCGATATCTGAAAAGCCTTTCCACTCATCAGCAGTAAACATTTCTGTTTCTGAACAGGCAGCATTCACTTTTCCATTTCCTGAAAGCTCAAATTGTGTAACTAAAGACTCAATTGATTCTGCTTTTTGTGAATCGATATTGAAATAGTGATTGAACATTTGAATAAATGCCCATTGAGTCCACTTATAATACTCAGGCTCGCAAGTACGAACTTCACGATCCCAATCGTATGAAAAGCCAATTTTATTTAATTGCTGGCGATATCTGGTAATATTTGTTTCTGTTGTAATAGCGGGATGCTGTCCTGTTTGTATTGCATATTGCTCAGCAGGCAAACCATAAGCATCATACCCCATCGGATGAAGCACATTAAATCCCTTTAAAGTTTTATAGCGGGAATATATATCAGAAGCGATATATCCAAGTGGGTGACCAACATGCAAACCAGCCCCCGAAGGATATGGAAACATATCGAGCACATAAAATTTGGGCTTTTCAGAATTCACTTCAACTTTGTAGGTTTTCTCTTCAGTCCAATACTTCTGCCACTTTTTTTCTATTTCTTTAAAGTCGTACTCCATGGTAATCTTGATAAAATATGGTTATTTCTTGCGTTTCAAAGCGCAAAATTAGCAAAAGTTTATAAATATTTACCGAGTTTAAGAAGGAAGTACAATTTTATTAAGATATGGATTCTAATGGTTTAGGCATGTAAGTTTAAAACAATGAATTATATTTATTTACAGGAATGTATTTAGATGCGATGCAGAACAAAATATTTTTCTAAATTTGCACTCGTAATTGGCCCGTTAGTTCAGCTGAATAGAACGTCAGATTCCGGTTCTGAAGGTCACAGGTTTGAATCCTGTACGGGTCACAAATAAAGCCGATCAATATTAATTGATTGGCTTTTGCATTTCATTCCATCGGGTACAATCCAAAAATCAACACATTCTCAAACAATTATCTCTTTCAATATAATTGTGACAAGAGTTTTACAGAATACATTGACATGAATCTGATTCTTTTGGGGATGGGCTAACAAAAAAAGGAGTCCAAACGGACTCCTTTTTTAATATGTATAAACTTGGAATATTATTCCGCTGTTTCACGTGTAGAATAATTCAACTTTAACGAACTTGCTTTTCTAAGTTCTTGCTTAATGTCGATAATAATACCCATCTTAGTATATTGATCAACTTTAAGAGAAGTAGTCAACTTGTTTCGTAATTCCTCTTTTCTTGCTTCTCTTTCAGCAGCAATAAAAGCCTGAATATCATCAACTGTTGAAAATTGGTCGTTCAATTGAATTTGTGGTTCAGTACCCATCGTTTTTGCAAATTTTCTCATTGGAACACCTACATAGATGTTACTAACAAGATCCTTTTTTTCCAATTTCACGATTTCTTTTGCACTTGGAACCATAATATTAACATTCAACTCCACTTCACGCATGGTTGTACTAACCATGAAGAAAAATAAAAGCATGAATACGATATCAGGAAGAGAGGCTGTTGAAATTTCCGGAAGCTCCTTAGAACCACCTTTTTTAAATTTTCCCATTATTTTTTTCCTCCCACATTTTTAGGTTCAGCTTCAGAAATTTGCATTGGCACATAATCCCGAACAGCATCCTGCTGCTCCTCATTCAAGTCTGCATATTTCTTGTTCCACTTTTGCATTGCCTTCTCATCTTTTAATTCACGAGATGCTGCTGCAAGTTCGTCCTGTACTTTAATGTACATTTCGTAACTAGTTCCGCGGTCATTTTGCAAAGAAACCAAACCTTTTGAAACCATTACATCTCCAAAAAAAGGAATTGTAGTAAGTTTTTTCTCAGGTAAATCTGCACTATTCAGCGGGTTCAGGATAAATTCTTTTGTTTTTTCACGCAGTTGTGAAATACTTAGAATTTCTCCATTAACCAATAAGTCATCGTTGCGGTTAACCAAAATAGCTAAAACATTACGTTGTTTAACCTTTGGTGCGTCTATTTCCTCTTCCTCTGGAATTGGTGGTAACTTTTTATAGATACCTGTATCAATGTCCATAGTAGTCGAAACCAAGAAGAAAATTAACAACAAGAATGCAATATCGGCCATCGAACTAGAATTAATCTCTGGTGTCTTTCTTGCCATAATATTATAATCTAAAGGTATATCGATCCGAATTAAAAACCCGAATCATTTACTTAACGTAATTTTCTTAATATTTCGGTCACAACAATAGCTGCAACTGTTCCAACACCTAGAATGTACATGGTGTAAAGTACAGTATCCGCAAATTGCAGTGCTCCTGGAGTGTTATCAGCACCAGTATAACCAGGAAGATCTAACAGTGTTGCATCTGATAATGAATAAGCAATAAGGATTACCAAACCCAAACCAACTAATCCACCCAAACCTTTAACAGCTCCTTTAGGATTAGTCACTAACTGAATGATAGGAAAACCCAAAGCCAACCCGGCACAAACAACAAACAATGCTTTGGCCCAATTCAATAAAACATCAGTATAAACAGGTGTTTGATCCGCTTGATTTGGTAGATCTCCACCTAAGTAAAACATGGCAACAAAAATTGCTGTTAGACCAATCATTACATAGGTGAGAATATTTAAATATTTACTCAATGTATTTGACATAGTCTAAAATTATTTTTTCATGTTGTATTTTACAAGGATATCAAGAAGAGAGATAGAAGCATCTTCCATGTTATTCACGATACTGTCAATTTTTGAAGTACAGTAGTTATAGAATACCTGAAGGATCATCGCAACGATCAAACCAGATACAGTAGTAATCAAGGCCACTTTAATACCACCTGCTACAGCTGCCGGAGAAATAGTACCCATAGACTGGATAGAATCGAAAGCGTCGATCATACCAATTACAGTACCCATAAATCCTAACATAGGAGCCAGACCAATCATCAAACCAATCCAAGAAAGACCTTTTTCTAAAAGCCCCATCTGTACAGATCCGTAAGAAACAACTGATTTCTCAACTACTTCAATACCTTCATCGATACGATCAAGACCTTGATAGAAAATACTGGCAATAGGGCCACGAGTATTTCTACAAACTTCTTTAGCTGCTTCAACGCCACCGTTGTTCAATGCATCTTCAAGATTAGCGAACAATTTTTTAGTATTAGTTGTCGACATATTCAAGTAAATAATTCTTTCGATAGAAAGAGCTAAACCTAAAATAAGTGTTAACAATACAAAACTCATAAACATCGCACCACCTTGGATGAATTGTTTTTTCACAACTTGGTGAAAAGAAGTACTTTCGATAGCTTCTTCTTCCATTACTGGGGTTGCTTTTTCAACAACTTCTTCTGCAACTTCCCCAGCAACTTGCGTTGTATCTACGGTAGCTTGTTCTGCTGTCTCATCCTGAGCAAATACGTTTGTTGACGCTCCTAAGCTTAGCATCCCGATAACTGCTATAAATGCAAATAACTTTTTCATAGTCTGTTTTTCAAATTTTAATTAACGAAATTATTTTTTACAAAATTAAACGATTACGATCTCTAAAACAACTAATTACTTAGTTGAATATTCCTTTTAATAAGAAAAGTCTTTCTACATCTGTTTTCCATGATAATCATGAATTTAATTTTATGTAATACAGAAGGGACTAAACAGTGCACCAAATTACAAAAAAAATGTGAAAAACAAATAAACTATTGGCTTAATTCGCCTTTCAAAGATTTATTTAAAAGGAATTTGATTTGTTCTGAATTTAAGTTTTTCCCCAACACATACATAAGTTTGGTTACCGCAGCCTCAGTAGTTATATCTCTGCCACTAACAACACCTGCATGTAATAGCTCCAGACTAGTTTCATACAAGCCCATCTCAACACTTCCAGCAGCACATTGAGTAACATTATATACGATTATCCCCTTCTCGATTGCAGCTTTAACTGAGTCGATAAACCACTTATCCGTAGGTGCATTTCCGGCTCCATATGTTTCCATTATTACAGCTTTCAATCCTTTACTGTTAAGAATGGAGTCAACCACAGTCTTATTTATACCCGGAAATATCTTTAAGATCGCAATATTTAGATCCAAAGATGTTGATATTTCTAATTCTCCCGGCTGACTTGGGTAATGAATAGCGGCATAATTATAATTGATATGGATTCCAATCTTTGCCAAATCAGGATAATTATACGAATGAAACGCATTAAAATGTTCTGCATTGTGCTTTGTAGTTCTATTGCCCCGAAAAAGTTTATTCTCGAACACAACACAAACTTCAGGCACCATAGCTTGTCCGTTTTGATAAGCTGCAGCAATTTCAATAGCTGTAATTAAATTCTCCTTCCCGTCAGTTCTTAACGTACCTATTGGCAATTGAGATCCGGTAAGGATAACTGGTTTTTGTAAATTATCCAGCATAAAACTTAAAGCTGAAGCAGTGTACGACATAGTATCCGTTCCATGCAATACAACAAAGCCATCAAATTTCTGATAATTCTCTTTTATTATTTCAACAATCTTTATCCATACCCTCGGATTTAAGTTTGATGAATCAATCAATGGCTCAAAAGCTATTGATTCCAATTTAAACCCAAATCCGTTCAATTCCGGAACCTGTTTTAGGATATGATCAAAATCAAATGGTTTTAACGAACCTGTTTCAGGATCGTTCACCATACCAATTGTTCCTCCGGTATATATTATTAAAATAGAAGTTTGTTTCTGTTCCATTTTATTTCAATTCAATATTGAATAATTTTGCCGCATTTGCACTTGTTGTTTTGGCCACCTCATCTAAGCTAAGCTGATAAATTTCAGAAAGCTTACTGGCAATATAAACCAAGTACGAACTTTCGTTTCTTTTTCCCCTCTTTGGCACAGGCGCCAGATAAGGAGCATCAGTTTCCAAAATCAGATGATCCAATCCAATAGATCCGACTGTTTTATCAAGTCCGGAATTCTTAAAGGTTACAATTCCATTAATCCCTAACAGAAATCCAAAACCAATTGCTTTTACAGCTTGCTCCGTATTTCCGGTAAAGCTGTGAAACACACCTTTTAAATTACTATTGCGGTAAGATTCCAATATTTCAAAAATCTCATCAAATGAATCTCTGGCATGAATAACAATTGGAAGCTCTCTTTCAAGTGCCCAATTTATTTGAGTATCGAAAACAATTTGCTGCTCTTTCACATAAGCTTTGTCCCAATACAAATCCATACCTATTTCACCAATCGCACAATAATCTCCTTTTGCAAGCCAGGCTTTACAATTCTCCAACTCTTCCCTGTAGTTTTCTTTTACTGATGTAGGGTGAAGTCCCATCATGGGCACGCACACATCAGGAAAACGTTGAACCAATCGATTCATTTTTGGTATCGATTCCGAATCAATATTAGGAAGCAGAATTTTCCCGATATTTACTTTCCTGCAATTTGAGATAATTTCTTCAATATCATCTTTAAAATCATCTGAATATATATGGGAATGGGTATCAATCAATTTCATCTTTACACAACTTTTCTGCAAACATATACAAACAGGAGTGACTTGCCAAACTAATAATAAGCGAATATCAATTAAAAAAAGCCGGCAAAGCCGGCTTTTATATAGTAGGCGATATAGTATATTATACGCAGCCTTGAGCCAACATAGCTTCGGCAACTTTTACGAAACCGCCAATATTAGCACCTTTAATATAGTTGATGCGTCCATTTTCAGTACCGAATTTAACACAAGTATCGTGAATATCTTTCATGATACGACCCAACTTCTCATCCACCTCTTCAGTAGACCAGTTGAAACGCATAGAATTTTGTGACATCTCTAAACCAGACACAGCAACACCACCAGCATTAGCCGCTTTACCAGGAGCGAAAGCCAAAGCATCCACTAAATAGAAAGCTGCATCAGCAGTACAACCCATGTTTGAAGTCTCAACAACATATTTACATCCGTTTGCTTCCAATAATTTAGCATCCTCTAAATTCAACTCATTTTGAATTGCACAAGGAAAAGCCAAATCGACTTTAACCTCCCAAGGTTTTTTACCAGGGAAGAATTTAGCACCAAATTTTTCAGCATAAGGAGCAACAACATCATTATTAGAAGCTCTCAAATCCAATAAATAATCGATCTTTTCAGCATTTAAACCTTCCTGATCATATACATATCCATCAGGACCAGAGATAGTAACAACTTTAGCACCTAACTCTACTAATTTAAGAGCAGCACCCCAAGTAACATTACCAAAACCTGAAAGTGCAACAATTTTACCATCTAAGGTTTCATTGTTTTCAGCCAGCATGTGCTGAGCGAAATATACAGCTCCAAATCCAGTTGCTTCAGGACGAATTAATGATCCACCAAATTCAAGACCTTTACCAGTCAATACACCAACAAATTCGTTACGAATTCTCTTGTATTGTCCGAATAAATATCCAATCTCACGACCACCTACTCCGATATCACCGGCAGGAACATCTGTATTAGGACCGATGTGTCTGCAAAGCTCAGTCATGAAACTTTGACAAAAACGCATAATTTCGTTATCTGATCTTCCTTTAGCATTGAAATCAGAACCTCCTTTTCCACCACCCATAGGTAATGTTGTTAAAGAGTTTTTGAATGTCTGCTCAAAGCCTAAAAATTTTAATGCACTTAATGTAACCGATGGGTGAAAACGTAATCCACCTTTATAGGGTCCAATTGCACTATTGAATTCAACACGGTATCCGCGGTTGATTTCTACTTCACCATTATCATTGATCCATGGTACACGAAACATGATTGTACGTTCCGGCTCACACATTTTATCAAGAATTTTCGCAGCTTTGTACTTAGGATTTGCATCATAAGTTTCCCAAACTGTTTCTACTACTTCTTGAACTGCCTGATGAAATTCTGCTTCTCCAGGAGTTTTGGCCTTTAGGCCTTCCATGAATTCATTAATCTTTGCTTCCATGCCAAACTATGTTATGAAATTAAATTAGATTGTGTTGTTTTAAATATTAGTTCTTGGTTCAAAAGTATATATTTTTTCATAATCACAAATTAAATTAATATTTTTTTTACAACGTTTTCGTAAACTTTTTACATCTCATTATCAACACCTTACACAGTATAAATTTCTGCTCTACAACATTTATCAAAAAAAAATGATAAAATTCATGTATTCAAAGTGTAGATTTTCCCCGGAAGTGACTTTATTATGCCTTCAAATTCCAATTTCAGAAGTAAACTCGACACTTTACTCATCGGAAATGATGTTTTCAGACTAATACTATCTATAGGCATGTTACCTTTCTCCTTAAGTACCTGAACAAGTGACTCCTCTTCGGGAGATAGCTCAATAAATAATTTTGTCTGAACCGTTTTAGGACTCTTATTCTTATTTTCCCATCCTAATATGTATTCCAAATCGGCAACACTCTCTATAAGGTGAGCCTGATTCGTTTTTATTAGTTTATTACAACCCGTAGAACCTTTATCATATGTTCGGCCTGGAAATGCAAAAACATCTCTATTGTACGAATTGGCAATATCAGCAGTCACCAACGAACCTCCTTTTGATGCCGACTCAATAACAATAGTAGCATCTGCCATTCCTGCGATGATTCTGTTCCTGCGAACGAAATTTTTAGGATCGAATTTACTTTTGGATGTGAATTCACTAATTAATGCCCCTTGGTTAACTATCTCCTCAGCATATCTTTTGTGCTGCGAAGGGTACATCATATGCAATCCGTGACCTATTGCAGCAACAGTTTGCAATTGGTTTCGCAAAGCTGCCTTATGGGCACAAATATCAACACCATAAGCAAGACCACTTATAATTAAAGGCTTAACCTCCTTTTCGGATAAATCCTGTATCAGCTTATTGCAGATCTCCCGTCCGTAATCACTGGCATTTCTGGTTCCTACAATACTAAGAGTACGTGCCGCATTAAAATCAGTATTTCCTTTATAATATAATGTGCAAGGCGAATCGGCACAATTTAAAAGCCTTTGCGGATAATCTTTCTCTAAATAGAAACTAACATTGATATGATTATCTGATATAAACTTTTGCTCTTCCTCTGCCAATTGGATCGCGTTATCACGATCCAGCTTATCGATAAAAGATTGGCCGATTCCCGGAATTTTTAGCAAATTTTGTTTTTTCTCTTTAAACAGTCCCTCAATACTTCCGGTATAGGCAATTACTTTCTTTGTATTAACCGGACCTATCCCATTCAAAAAACTAACAGCAATTTTATAAATATCCTCCATATATTCATCAAATTAAATAAACGAGGCCTAATTTACAAAATATTTATAAGGTAAAAGTTGTTCCTATGGTGAAAAATCCTGCATTTCCCCAACCCAATTCTGCAAAAATGCCAAATTGATTTGAAAAATGGTAACGGGTACCCAGCAAAACACCTAGATCGAAAAGCAACTCGTTATTCCTGTTGGTTCTAACAGTAGGAACATTTCCTCCATCCAATCTGGAAATTGTAGATTTTCGATTCTCCAGAGAAAGCCCTGTTTTTACACTGGCATACATTTCAATCCCATTGTCAGGTGCAATATTCATTTCGGAAAGCCAGCCATTTAATTCATAAGTTAATACCGTTCCAAATCGATAGTAGTTATATTTCACCTCATCAAAACCCAAATTGAACTCATGCTTCTGCCCGGCATAGCCAACATAAGCTCCAATACTTAAATCAGGCTTCCAGTTTTTCTCCAACTGAATAATAAAAGAAGGAGAATTGGTTTCATTGGTGCCCATAAAGTTGTGATCAAACTTCCCATATTTCCCTAAAGGGATTCCAATATTAAGTCTTACATCATTTTTCTGAGCCAATATGGTAGTTGGCAATACAAGCACCACAATCAATAGTGCTAACTGACTTTTAATTTTTCTAATCATGTTATAATAATCTTCAATAAAGGATTTACAAAACTGATAACGCATACAATTATATTTTAGTACGCTCAACCGCAAAAGTAAATCTTATTACTTTTTTTTGGAATTCTTTTGCAATGATTTAATCATTTCCGCCTGACTGGATTTTGTAAGAGAAGAGATACTGACTGATGGGTATTTTGCTAATCCTCTTTCTGTTTGCTGATACAAAGTAACTTCAGGCCGTAAGCCAAACAGTTTTCTTTTTAAATCGAAATGAGACAATTGACTTTTGGGAATTTCAATAGATTTGAACTTCTGGTGAAAAGGGTGCAGCGGATAATATCTCAAAATTATTTTCTCTTCTGATTCCTGATAGATTATATAATTCAAATTGAGCGATAAACTAAGTGCGATGCAGGCAAAAACGAAACCACTGATTGCTCCAAAAATTGGATAAATCGGCTTTGCCTTTAAATAGATTAAAATAATGCTTACCGCCAGATATAAAAATATAAACACGTAGTAAAAAAGCTTAATCCAAGCTGCGCGATTTTGATTATTTATAGTCATTTTGATTCTAAAATTGAATTTAATCAAAGGTAAAAACTAAAGTGGAGTTCAACAATGAAAATCGAAGGATCTGAAAAATAGTTTCTCATTTCAAATCATAAATGCAGTTTTTGCTAATATATAATGAATATTTACTCAGACTTTTTTATTTTTACCCGGAATTATCCCACACTATATCAAGTTAGTAATTGTAGAATAATTAAGTGAGGAGGGGGTGAATGTTCCACTTCTTCTGCTTTTTCGCGTCTTACAGACAGAAAAAACAGAATGAAATTGGATGTTTTCGTACTCCTGGTTTGGAAAAAGAAAATAAAATGGAAGTAAGACTTCAGGAAGCAAAAGATTCGATAAGAGACGTAATTGACTTTCCTAAAACGGGAATCGTATTTAAGGATATCACAACAATGTTGAAAGATGATAAACATCTGGCAACTTTAGTTGACACTCTTTACAATCAATATAAAGACAAAGGAATAACAAAGGTGGTTGGTTTAGAAAGCCGTGGTTTTATTTTAGGAACCGTTTTAGCCTATCGTTTAGGTGCTGGTTTTGTTCCGGTAAGAAAACCTGGTAAATTACCATCGCCAACTTTCTCTGAGAAATATTCTTTGGAATACGGAGAAGATGAAATTTTTATCCATCAGGATGCTTTAAATTCTGACGATGTAGTTTTGCTGCACGATGATTTATTGGCAACGGGTGGTACAGCAAAAGCTTCTATCGATTTATTGAGTCGATTTAATTTGAAAAATGTTTTCGTGAACTTTTTGATAGAACTTGACTTTTTGAAAGGCCGTGATAAATTGGCTACTCAATATGAAGTTGATTCTGTATTCCACTTTTAAATAAAGCATAAAATTATCATTCAGGTCATCTTAACCCAAATGGTTTTGATGACCTGATTTGCGCTATCCCGGTATTTTTCACAGACAAAACTGAGTTCGATGCAATATTCCATTTCGAAAAAAAATAATTTACTGGAAGGAAGAATTGTTCTTCCCGCCTCTAAAAGCATATCAAACAGAGTTCAAATTATTAATGCGTTGAGCTACAATTTTGAGCCGATTAAAAACCTTTCGGATTGTGATGATTCAAAAGCAATGCAGAGCATTCTAAATTCCAACACCAATAGTTTTGATGTTGGACATGCAGGAACTACCATGCGTTTTTTAACTGCATACCTCTCTAAAATTGTTGGCGAATGGACCTTAACCGGTTCGCACAGAATGAAGGAAAGACCCATTGGCGTTTTGGTTGATGCTCTAAACTCAATAGGCGCTCAAATTACCTATTTGGAAAAAGAAGGTTATCCTCCGCTTAAAATTTTTGGATCGAACCTTACCGGTGAAGTAGTAGAACTAAAAGGAAATACCAGCTCTCAATATATTACTGCATTGCTTTTAATTGCACCAACTCTTGAAAAAGGGTTACGAATTAAACTAAGCGGAAAAATTGTATCGCGTTCCTATATAGAAATGACTCTGAATATTATGGAGGAGTTTGGCATTAAATCGGAATTTAAAGGACAAGAAATTTTTGTGCCAAATCAGGCTTATCAACGAATTCCTTATATCGTTGAAGGCGATTGGTCGGGCGCATCGTATTGGTTTGCTTTTATGGCTTTGGCCGATGAAGGAAAATTATATTTAGATGGTTTAAGAAGACACAGTTTTCAGGGTGATTCAGGATTGGTTCCGGTTTTTGAGAAACTAGGCGTTAAAGCTCAATTCTCGAAACGGGGAATGTTCATTGAAAAGATGGCAGCCAATTGTACAAAGCTAAAGTTCGATTTTAATCAGATGCCCGATTTGGCTCAAACATTTGCCGTTTGTGCCTGTTTAAAAAACATTCCTTTCCACTTTACCGGCTTAGAGACTTTGAAGATTAAAGAAACAGATCGCATTTATGCACTAATCACAGAATTGGGGAAATTAGGTTACGTTCTTACTGAACCGGCCGAAGGCGAATTGGCCTGGAATGGTGAACGAAAAACAGAAGAAGAGAATATTGTGATCGAAACTTACCACGATCATCGGATGGCCATGGCATTTGCTCCCATCGCGTTAGTACGACCAAATATAATAATCGATTCGCCTGGTGTGGTGAAAAAATCGTACCCTAATTTTTGGGAACAGCTAAAAGAATTGGGTTTCGAAGTGAAGGAATAAATCCTATATGATATCAGAAACAACCCCGTTAGAACTAAGTCTAACGGGGTTGTTTTATAAACTACAGTCATTTAATTTATTTGATCTAAAATAAGCTTGGCGCTCTCAATTTCAGTTTGGGCACCAATTATTAACCACACTGAGAATGACACTTAAAGTGAACCCCTCAATATTTTGATAATCTGAACCACCTTGTTCTCTATAGTTAACTTATACTGATGATCTTAAACTATTGTAAGCACAAGTTGATTATATACTAGTGGCAAAGCATAAGTTTGATGTACATCAAAAATAAGTTTCATATACATGAAAATACAACTTGATGTACATCAAAATATATTTTAACCATGATAAAAAATTTAAAAGATAATGAAGACGATACCAAAAGGTACTTAGCGGATGATTTACAGATAAGGATGTAACATTATTTCGAGTTAGAGCGTCAAATAAAAACCAAACTGAAAAAAACATGACAAAAAAGATTTTATCTGCTCTACTCCTGGTTTGCTCTCTGTATTTGCATGCAAGCGCTCAAAAAGATTCTATAACTATTTCGGGAATTGTAACTGATTTTGAAGGCAATGCCAAAGACAGTGCTTTTGTTGAAATAAAAGGTAGAAACTTTGGAAAAGAATCAATGTATGAAACCTATTCCGACAGCGATGGAAGATATTCCCTGAAAGTGAAAAAGGGAAAATACCTTGCATTGGCATCGATGAAACTATGTGAGTATCCAAAATCAAATTCTCAATTATCACATGAGGATATGCGGCTTGAATTTTGGGCATGGAATGTTATTGCTGAAGATGATATGGTATTGAATATTCATTACCACCGCCTTGAGATTTATGGTGTTACCGTTTTTAAAATAGAAGGAGCAAGCCCGGGATATACGATATATTGCAGACCCATGAGTTTATCCAAGTATTATTCGAATCCAGATAAGCCTATTGATGATACAGATCTTTGCACTGATCCTGATTTGCTTGATGTAAAGGTTACCATAAATGGAGTGCCGGTAAAAATTAACATGAAACAGAAAGTGAAAGAGTATGTTTCAAATGGAATATGCAATGGCTATTTATTACATGTTGATGCTCCAAAAGAATTGAGTAAAAAAGGATGTGATATTTTCCGGATAGAAATGACCGATTTGGAAAATGGAGATAAAGGTGAAGCGGTTTATTTTAAAGAAAAAGACGGGTACCAATAGTTCTTTATGCTAATATGTAATCGGAAATTCTTAGTGGAGATTTATTTCAGATTAACACCAAAAATCCACATGTAATCAAGTAATCCCCTGACATGAACGGCTTGCGTATAGTTAGAGCATGACAGGCGTGGAAGCTTAAGCAGAACACAAAAGGAACTTGGTGCTCTCACTTACAGTGAGGGTACCAATTATAAACATATTGAGAGCCTCACTTAAAGTGAGACCCTCAAAATTCATCTGAATCAAATCGTACCCAGATAAGTGATTTTAAATCACCTACATCCAAGAAAATCCCTTTAACAGGAGGATCACGAATCCTCAATTCGAAACCTGTAGATTACAAATCTACAGGAGCTGCTTTTACCCAAATAGTGTGGTACATTGCACCTTGATGTGCTACGAGTAGTGCCAATTACTAAACACATTGAGAGCCTCACTTACAGTGAGCCCCTCAAAATTCAGTTAAAATCAAAGCATAAATACTCCAAAGAGCATCTTTACGAAGTGGCATGCGTGAAGGATTGAAGAGAAAACCCCGCAGGTGGTGCTGCATTTGTGCGTTGGCGCGAGGAGTTGAAACGGAAAGCCTGACCCGAAGAATGAGGGACACGCCCTAAAATAATTAACAATGAGTAATGCGCAATTAAAGGTAAAATTGGCATTTTGAAATATGAATCAAGTAATCCCCTGATATGAACGACTTACTTATAGTCAGAGCATGACCAAAATAGAAAATAAAAAAGGAGAAACTCCCCAATGTTTCTCCCTTACTTACAATAAATATATCTGATCTAAAATTATTGTCTGATTGCTGTCTCCAACCCAATTTTTATCATGGTATGAAGAGTTGTTTGGCGCTCTTCGGCACTAGTTTCTTCGCCGGTTAGGATATGATCGCTAACGGTAAGAATTGCCAAAGCTTTCGCCTTATTTCGGGCTGCGATTGTGTACAAAGCTGTTGCTTCCATTTCTACCGCTAAAACGCCGTAATCTGCCCAAATTTTAAATGGTTCAGGATTATTTTCTAAATCGTGATAAAAAATATCGGACGTTAATGTACTGCCCACTTTAATATTTACTCCTTGTTCGGTGGCCGCTTTATGGGCATCGCTCAACAAACCAAAATCGGCACATGGAGAATAATCCATGCCTTTAAATAAATTCTTATTGATGGCTGAATCGGTACAGGATGTCATCGCCAAAATTACGTCGCGCACGTGCACATCTTCGTTAAATGATCCACAGGTTCCGATACGAATCAGGTTTTTCACACCATATTGCGTTATCAGCTCATGAGAATAAATTGAAATTGACGGTACGCCCATTCCCGTTCCCTGCACAGAAATGCGTTTGCCTTTATAAGTTCCTGTGAAACCGAGCATGTTTCTTACTTTATTGTAACAAACCACATCTTCCAGAAAATTATCGGCTATGTATTTTGCCCGTAAAGGATCTCCAGGTAAAAGGATAGTTTCAGCAATATCGCCCATTTTGGCTTCATTGTGTGCACTCATGATATATTGATTTATAGATTTACAAATAAAGATAATGGATTTCCGGCAAGGATCACAGGAACCAAACACAGAAACAGCATTATATACTATTCAGTTTCGAAAAAAATATGGATTATAAATTGGTTGGATGGCAGTTTGGCAAGCAATCGTGCTAAAATGTAGAATTATCCCAATCAATACTTTATGAATCACTTTTCACTTACCGTTGGCGAAATTAATAATTTTATCTGATAAAGAAACTACCGAGGGGTAAATTTTAACAAAAAACAAAGAAACAGGCCTTTAAACAGATAGAATATCAGTCATTTAGCCATAATCCATTTTAACAATTTAAACGGATTATGTACTTTACACAAAAAAATATCAAAATTTATCTTACAAAGACATTCTTTTACGAGCGAAGAAATCGCGGATTAAAGCAGCACTTTCCTGTTCCATAATACCTGAAACGACTTCTGTTCTTGGGTGCAGAGGATTGGGCGAAAAGCGGGAATATCCACGTTTATCATCTGCTGCGCCGTAAACAATTTTCGAAATTTGCGACCATGCCAAAGCACCTGCACACATATTGCATGGTTCAAGCGTTACATATAAAGTACAATCAATTAAATACTTTCCACCCAAAAAATTGGCTGCTGCTGTTATGGCTTGCATTTCGGCATGAGCGGTCACATCATTCAACCGCTCTGTAAGATTGTGCGATCGCGCTATTATTCTATTGTTGCACACCACTATGGCGCCCACCGGAATTTCATCGGCCTCGAAAGCTTTGTGAGCTTCCTGCATTGCCTGCTTCATAAAATATTCATCGGAAAATGGGGATATGATTGACTCTTCGTTCATTGTAGTAAAAATATAAGATGTAAGATTTTTTGATCAAAAAAGAAAGCTTTATTCAGAACTACTGCAAATACTTCATATTGTAATTATCCTCCAAAACAGAGCTGCAAACTACTGCTTTCATACAATTTAAGACCTAATTTCATTTCTTATCGCTAAAATTTAACAATCTATTAATAAAAGCGTATTCAGTTTCGCAAATTGTTAGTAATTTCGCAAAGTTAACAAAACCAATAACAAAGAACGAGGTTAATAACAGAAAGCTGTTGGTGATTAGCCACTGCAATTGATATTAATAATTGTTCGACAGTAAATCAAAAGAAACAGACCTAAATAACAGAAATCAGCTAATGGCTAATAACTAATAGCTTGTTAAATCATTAAATGGTATAAGATGTACAGGACTCATACTTGTGGAGAATTAAGAATTCAGAATGTAAACGATACGGTAACACTTAGTGGTTGGGTGCAAAAAGCACGTAATCTGGGGGGAATGACCTTTGTTGATCTTCGTGATAGATATGGCATTACTCAATTTGTTTTCGATATGGAAAGCAATACTGAATTATGCGAAAAGGCAAGAAAATTAGGCCGCGAATTCGTTGTTTCAATTACCGGTAAGGTTGCTGAAAGACAAAGTAAAAACGACAAAATACCTACAGGAGCTGTTGAGATTATTGCTGATGATATAACTATTTTAAGCAAATCGGCAATTCCTCCTTTTACCATTGAAGACAATACCGATGGTGGTGATGAATTAAGAATGAAATATCGTTACCTCGATTTGCGTCGTTCTTGTGTTCGCGAGAATTTAATTTTGCGTCACAAAATGGGCATCGAAGTTCGTAACTATTTGGATCAGTTGAATTTTATTGAAACTGAAACTCCTGTATTGATAAAATCGACTCCGGAAGGTGCGCGTGACTTTATTGTTCCTTCGAGAATGAATCAGGGTGAGTTTTATGCTTTGCCACAGTCACCGCAGGTATTCAAACAATTGTTGATGATTTCCGGTTTCGACCGTTACTATCAGATTGTAAAGTGTTTCCGCGATGAAGATTTACGTGCCGACCGTCAGCCTGAATTTACGCAGATTGATTGCGAAATGGCCTTTGTTGAGCAAGATGACATTTTAGATACTTTTGAAGGATTGACCAAACATTTATTCAAGAAATTGAAAGATGTGGAGATGAACTTCAAATTCCCAAGATTGGATTACGCTGACGCCATGGAATTTTATGGTAACGATAAGCCTGATATCCGTTTCGACATGAAGTTTGTTGACTTAAGCGTAATTGCGAAAGGAAGTGACTTTAAAGTTTTTGATGAAGCAGAATATATCGGAGCAATTTGTGCTGCCGGATGTGCTACTTATACTCGTAAACAACTGGATGCGCTGACTGATTTTGTGAAAAAACCGCAAATTGGAGCCAAAGGATTGGTTTACCTGCGATACAATGAAGATGGTTCATATAAATCATCGGTTGATAAATTTTACGGAGAAGAGCAATTGCAGAAATGGGCGGAAGCTTGTAACGCAAAACCAGGCGATTTGATTTTGATTTTGGTGGGTGAAAAAGCCAAAACATTACCTCAACTAAGCGAACTGCGTTTGGAAATGGGTAATCAGTTAGGCTTGCGCGATAAGAATGTTTACGCTCCGCTTTGGGTTGTTGATTTCCCTCTTTTAGAGTGGGATGAAGATTCAGAACGTTTCCACGCCATGCACCATCCATTTACTTCGCCTAAGAAAGAAGATTTGCATATGCTGGAAACTGATCCTGGTAAAGTTCGTGCCAATGCTTACGATTTGGTAATTAATGGTGTTGAAATTGGCGGCGGTTCTATTCGTATTCACGATACAGAACTTCAGGCTCGAATGTTCAAGCATCTTGGTTTTACCGATGAAGAAGCACAAGCTCAGTTTGGTTTCTTAATGAATGCATTTAAATATGGTGCGCCACCACACGGCGGAATCGCTTTTGGATTTGACCGCTTGGCATCTATGTTTGCAGGTATCGAATCAATCAGAGACGTTATTGCATTCCCTAAAAACAATTCGGGTCGTGATGTAATGATTGATTCTCCATCGCCGATTGCCGAAGCACAAATGGTTGAATTGGGTCTTGACTACAGAAAGAAATTGAAGTAAGGATCTTGAAAATATTAGTACAGGCTCCGATCATATGATCGGAGCTTTTTTTGTGTCCTTTTTTTCTGATAATATGGTTTTAAGTCTGAAAACAATATAATGTCACATTTCTCTTTTCACCCCTAAATCCCCTAAAGGGGACTTGTTTACTACATCCAAACAATAGTTCCGCGATCTGTCTGATTAGGAAGAATACAACAATAAATCATTCCTATTACTTAAAGAGAAAAAAAAAATTAATTCACTAAATTCCACTGATATCCTCTCGTGATAAATCCCTTAATAAATAGCCTTTGCAGCTTAGTTATTCGTCACAAAACCTATTCGCCGATCACAAGCAATAGTCATTAGTCCCTAATCTTAGATATGAATCCCAAACATTTGAAAAGAACCTAATTGGGGATGTATACTTGTATCGAAAACAAAATGATTTTAATCACGATACAAATGAAAAAGTCGATTTACCTGACAGGATTTTTACTGCTAAGTTTATTTAGCCTAAGTGCTCAGACACTGATTAGTGGAAAAGTACTCGATGAAAACAAACAAGCTTTAATTGGTGCCAATGTTTATATAAAAGGAACAGTTGAAGGAGCCTCAACAGATACTGAAGGTTTCTTCCAATTTGAAAGCACATCGAATGGCGAACAAGTTTTAGTGGTGAGTTGTCTGGGATATCAAACACATGAAAAGAAGGATCTAATTAACAATTTAAAAGATCTGATTATTATCATGAAGCAGGAAGAACTTGGTTTGGATGAGATTGTAGTTACTGCAAGCACATTTAGTATTGGGAAAAGCCGTACGGTGAAAAAAATGAATGCTCTTGATGTGGTTTTGACAGGGAGTTCGAATGGTGACATTTACGGAGCCCTGCAAACTCTTCCGGGAACTCAAAAAGTAGGTGAAGATGGTAAACTTTATGTTCGCGGAGGAGAAACCCGGGAAAGTCAGACTTTTATTGATGGAATGCATGTTTTGTTTCCATATACCTCAACAGCGCAGAACACTCCTGTCCGGTCGAGATTTTCTCCCTTCCTGTTCAAAGGTATCAACTTATCGTTAGGAGGATATGACTCTGAATATGGTCAGGCTTTGTCATCCGTTTTGCCTATGGAAACAAAAGATGTAGCCTCAAGTACAAAATTTGGCGTAAATGCATCGCCATTGAGCATTGGTGGTGGTGGTACTTATGCCTGGAAAAAGGCATCTGTTTCGGCCAATGTGAATTACACCAACAAGGGTCTTTACAGCAAAGTATTTCCAGATGACTATCAATGGAAAAAGGATTACAGATCATTAGCCGGTGAAGTGCAGATCAGATCACAATTAGGAAGGAATTCTGTTCATAAATTGTATTTAGGAGTTGACAGAACAGCTTTTATTAGAACCATAACCGATGATTTGAACAATACTCCAACCCGAAATTTTGACTTAACCCGAGACAATTACTACATCAACTCCACTTTCGTAACCCGAACAAAGAACAATTATCATTTATTTTTTGGGACTGCTTACTCCTACGCATCAAACAAATATAAAAATACAAATTTGGTTGGTGATGCATTTACCGATCACGAAAGTGAACTTCATGCGAAAGCAAAAATTGAAAAAAGCATCTCTAAATTTTATAAATTACACGGAGGCTTAGAAGCTTATTTAAAAAACCACAGCCAAACTTATGAAGACAACTCGTCGGTCCTTTTGATGAATAATGATTTACAACGCAATTTATATGCAGGTTATATTGACAATCAGTTTAAATTGAAAAAATACTTGTACGCAAATGCTTCTGCAAGATTGGAGTATTCTGAACTGCTAAACAGTTGGAATTTAGCTCCCCGACTTTCATTGAACTACATAAATAATGGTTTTCAAGCATCTGCAATTGTTGGAAAATACTTTCAGGAACAGGAAGACGATGTGATGTTCTCAAATAATGATATTGGAAGACAAGAATCCTGCATGCATTATATTTTAAGCGGTTCATACGAGCTCGGGGGAACCGTTTTAAAAGTGGAATTGTACAAAAAAAATTACGAAGGATTGGGTTTGTTGCAAAATGATGCCTATTCCTCATCGGGATACGGCAACAGCAAAGGAATTGATGCGTATTTATCCAGCGAAAGCAGTTCTTTGCGAATGAAATACACTTTAGCCTACTCGTATAACGACTCAAAAAGATTATTTAAAGATTACACTATTGAATCGGCGCCTTTATTTTCAACAAAACACAACGCCAGTTTATCATTGAGGTATTCTATACCTGCTTTAAAAGCTTATGCCGGACTAACTTATTCCTATGCCAGCGGAAGACCTTACAACAACCCAAACAAATCAGGTTTTATCAATTCCAAAGCTCCTGAATACCATAGCCTGGATTGCAACATCACCTTTCTTTTAAGTAAAAATGTAATTCTATATTCCTCTGTCACGAATGTTTTAGGCAGGAAAAATGTATATGGATACACTTACTCGAACACAGCAAATGCAGAGGGGGTTTACAATCGCAAACCAATAGTCAATTCAAGAAAACAATTCTATTACGTGGGCATTTTTATATCGCTAAAAAGCGATTCAGCCTATGATGTATCAAGCTTTTAACAATCATATCAATAAAAAATCAACAAAATAAATTCTAATAATTTAATACTTAAGAATATGAAAAAATTATGCGTAGTACTCGTTTTTATGGTAATGTTATTAAATCAGGCATTGTGCAAAAACCAAACTGCAACCAATGAAAATACAAAATCTGAGTTTTACCAAATTCTGGGAAGCAGTCTTTCCAAATTAACTACGGCACAAAATGAAGCAGACCTTCTCTCTGTTGTGAATGAAATAAAAAGATTGGAAACTATATTTCCTGATGAATGGCTGACAACTTACTACATCGCCTTTCTCGATTTGAAAGCATCCTTCTCTGCACCAATCGAGAAACAAGAAGTACTGCTAAAAGAGGCTTTGCTTACAATTGAAAATTTAAAACAAAACAAATCGGCCAACTTATCGGAGGTTTACACCTTGGAAGGCTACTACTATCTGGCAATAATTGCTCAAAACCCGGCTCAAAACGGGCAAATTTATTACAAAGAAGTAATTTCGGCTTACAGCAAAGCAATTGCTTACAATGGAGAAAATCCACGACCCGTTCTATTATTGACTTTGTTCAAAAACAAAATGGCTCAATTTACGGGTACCGATCAATCTTCTTTTTGTGAGGATTTAAAAAAAATAGAATTGATGTTTTCAGCCTTTACGCCAAAAACCAAATTTGATCCTAATTGGGGAGAACAACAATTGAAAACGGCTCAGCAAAATTGTACAAGCCAGGAGTAATTTAAACTGATTCGTTCAAACTTAAAGATTGGATGATGGATTCATCATCCAAATCTCTAGTATATTATTTTCTGAAATTCAGGAACATATTTTCTCGAAACGGGTATTGTCTGCTCGTAATTTTTCAAGTGAATTTTATATCCATTCGAATTTCCTTTTGCAGTCTTTATTTGGTTTAAGTTGATTAAGAAAGAGCGATGGCATTGAAAAACAGCATCATTTTCCACCTGATCTACGATATTGGTTAGCGTATTGCGAATACTTGTTGTTTTTACCAGCCCATCAACTAAGTAATAGATGTGGACATGATTTTTAATTGCTTCCAAAAACAGGAAATTATTTATTTCGATTGTAAAATCCGGCTCGGTTTTGTTTGCATTCTCAAAAGTGATCGGGCTGTTGTGCTCCATTGTTTCACCACTCCGTCCTTCTTGAATAATCTGACTCAAATTATTTTTAAGTGTTTTGTTGTACCGAATTAAAACCATTCCGGTAATTGGAAAAATACCAATCGCACTTGTAAGTAATAATGTATACAAAAAAGACCAGGCATTTACCTGAAAACTATTAATAATCAATGATAAATAATACAAATTCGATAAGGAAATTAAAATCAGAAGGAAAAGAATATATCCTATTTCTTTAAGAACAGTCCATTTTTTATTGAAAAGTTGATGAAGCTGTTTTTTGACAAAGCTATTCATGAAAAGCAGACACAGAAAAGTGATCATGCCAAATCCCAACGAAGCGATCATTTTGTTATTTTCATAACTGTAAAATCCAAAAGGCTGAAAAATATACAGAATTGCGCTTACAGCTATTCCAATAAAAAAAAGATGCTTCAGATTTAATACCGAAAACGGGTACTTTCTATTAATGATTTTTATTTGGCTTAAGTTCATTATTTGGGCTCAATACGAATTTGTTATTGGACATAAATATAAGAAAATTTACACTCTGTTTTTTTGAGTTCAAATTAAAGATAGCCATTCTTAATTTCCGGAAAAAACCCATCTTCTTATCAACAAAAAAGCCCCGACAATATCGAGGCATTTTGTTTTGATCCTTTCAAGATCTATTCCTTTTTCTTCTTTCTCTTGATTTTTTTCACTTTTTTACCATTCTGATCATCAACCTCTACTTCTACGGTAACATCTACATCCTTATCCTTTTCAATCCACATTTTCTCATCACCAGAAGTTTTTATTTTGATGATTTTATGACCATCCTCTTCTGTTATTTCAACGTCATCAGAATCGTTGATAATAAAAACTTTCTCTCCTTTTTTACCATGAGATTCCATCATATGCATTTTATGATCTCCTCCTTCCAGCATTTCAATACAGATATCCTTTTTAATACAAGAATCACCGCCATGAAGAATTACATTTCCATCCTCATCAGAAATTCTGATTCTATTCATTATTCTCATCTCTTTACCATCGCAAGCTGAATCTGATGAAAAAACAAATGTCTTTAATATTTTCTTGTGTCTGCCATGGTTCTCACCCCCATCATCAGAGATCCAAACATGATGCTTTTTTATCAGAGAATCGGACAATCCCCTTAACTCCATCATTTCAAACATTTTTTCGTGACCATCAGCATCATAAAAGACAGTATCGATAACCGTTTCTTTCCCATCTTCAATAAGCTTAACCTTTACATGCGTTTCATGTTTTTCATCTTTTTTTTCTTTCTTCTGAGCCGAAGAGCTTTGAGCAGCAAAAACTGCAAAACAAACCAGCAATAAATAGATTGATAACCGTTTCATATGTTCATAATTTGTTTTTGATTTGTCATATGGAACTTACCATGCTGAGATTATCATCTCCCTGTGTGTCAAAATCTCTTTGGCATGGACGTTTCATAACTTATCTTTTAAATTGGATTAATAATTTCTACAATCAAAATTACGATACTACTTAAACAAAGGCAGTTAAGCTTTAGCTAAAAAGAGTTAAGGAAAGGTTAAAATGAGACGCAGATTATTTATGAAAGAAATGATAAACACAGATAATGAGAGACAAAAAAAGCTGTCCTAAGAGTAGAACAGCTTTTTAAAAATTTATTGATCAGAATTAATTCATCATTTCTAATTCATAACTCTTAATCATTTAGTCCAGTTTTAGTACAGCAAGGAAAGCTTTCTGAGGAACTTCCACATTACCAATCTGTTTCATCTTTTTCTTTCCCTTCTTTTGTTTCTCCAAAAGCTTACGCTTACGCGTGATATCACCACCATAACATTTTGCAGTAACATCTTTACGAACAGCTTTTACGGTTTCTCGGGAAATAATTTTGGCTCCGATGGCTCCCTGAATGGCAATATCGAATTGCTGACGGGGAATTAATTCCTTCAATTTCTCACACATGCGCCGGCCAAACGACTGGGCATTATCGAAGTGAATTAAAGTAGACAAAGCATCCACTCCTTCACCATTCAAAAGAATATCCAACTTCACCAATTTGGCTGGCCGGACACCAATTAAGAAATAATCGAAGGAAGCATATCCTTTCGAAATACTTTTTAGTTTGTCGTAAAAATCGAACACAATCTCTCCCAATGGCATTTCGTAGGTTAACTCTACTCTATCACTGGTTAAGTATTGCTGATTGGTCATTATTCCCCGTTTGCTCATGCAAAGATTCATAATAGACCCGGTATATTCCGACTTGGTAATAATTTGTGCTCTGATAAATGGCTCCTCGATAAAATCCAATGAATTGGGATCCGGCATATCCGACGGATTGTGCATTTCGAATTTATCGCCTTTCTTGGTGTGAGCAATGTACGAAACGTTGGGAACCGTAGTAATTACATTCATATCGAATTCACGATCCAAACGTTCCTGAATAATTTCCATGTGCAGCATGCCCAAAAATCCGCAACGGAAACCAAAACCAAGCGCCATTGATGATTCCGGCTCAAAAGTAAGAGAAGCATCATTCAACCTTAATTTTTCCATCGACGCACGCAAATCTTCATAATCCTCTGAATCGATAGGATATACCCCGGCAAACACCATTGGTTTTACTTCCGCAAAACCATCGATTCCCTCTTTACACGGATTTTCTTTGTGTGTAATGGTATCTCCAACTTTTACTTCGGTTGAAGTTTTAATACCCGAAATAATATACCCAACATCTCCTGTTTTAAGAGATGCTCTTGGCTCCTGTATTAACCTCAATACACCAATCTCATCCGCTTGGTATTCTTTTTTTGTATTTACAAACTTAACCGTGTCGCCTTTCTTTATTTCCCCGTTCATCACACGGATATAAGCAACAATTCCCCGAAACGAGTTGAATTCCGAATCGAAGATGAGAGCCTGTAAAGGAGCTTCTGTATCGCCGGTAGGTGCAGGAACACGTGAAACAATTGCCTCCAGTATTTCAGGTACTCCCTCGCCGGTTTTTCCACTTGCCGAAAGAATATCATCCACATCGCAGCCTAACAAATCCACAATCTGATCTTTTACATCTTCGGGATTTGCATTGGGTAAATCTATTTTATTTAAAACTGGTATGATCTCCAAGTCATTCTCAATGGCCAAATACAAATTGGAAATGGTTTGAGCCTGAATTCCCTGAGTTGCATCAACAATCAACAAGGCTCCTTCGCAGGCAGCTATCGATCGCGAAACTTCATAAGAAAAATCAACATGACCAGGAGTGTCTATTAAATTCAGTACATATTTCTCACCATTTAGCTCATAATCCATTTGTATGGCATGACTCTTAATGGTAATTCCACGTTCGCGTTCTAAATCCATATCATCCAATACCTGAGCTTGTTTCTCACGATCGGTAATGGTGTGGGTCACGTCCAGCAAGCGGTCGGCCAGGGTGCTTTTCCCATGGTCGATATGGGCTATGATACAAAAATTACGTATGTTCTTCATCTTATCAATAACAAATTAAGAATTAGTAATTACGAATTGTCAATTACAAATTACGAACGTTTTTTATCTATTCGTAGTTGGCAATTATTAAATCCCTAACTGAATCCGCAAAGATATTCAAATCCTTGGAATAATAAGAATTTGGTTTGACTGAATAATCATCAACAACTCAATCGATCTCTAACCATCCCACGTCAACCAAAACTTACTAAATATAGCCCTTTCATATACTTCCATTTTTAGATATTGTAAATAAGCAAAAAACATTTCGTTTCAGGTAGGGTATTTTTTTCATTTATCGGTTCACAAGTAAGCGAGCTCATAAAACTTAAATGTAAAATCATAAAAAAATTAGAATCATGAAAAAGTTTTCTTTTTTACTAGTAGTAAGTTTAGCAGTTATATTTTTCTCTTGTGATAAAAGTGATGATGTAATTGATGTATTGAACGAAGATCAGGTTGAACTGAACAACACGGTTAAAACAGTAGTTGCTTCTGAAGAATCAACCGAAGATGTTATGGTATCGGTTGATTATGAAACTGATTTATTTTCATTTGCTCAAGAATCATTTGACGAGGTTACTTCTTCTACAAAATGTGCCGCTGCTGACCGTTACTGTCAATTTTTTCAACTTTGGAATCGATACAAAACCGATCAATTGCCTGAGGTATCAATTGAATTTGGTGACGAAAATCGTTTCCCAATGACAATTACTATCAATTATGGTGATTCTACTGTTCTAAACAACGGTCGTGTTATTAGTGGCACCATTGCTATTGTGCTAACAGCAGCTCCTTTTACAGATGGCGCAGTTCGTGAAATTACTCTCGACTTAGTGATTGATGGCATTGCCATTGATGGATGGAAACGTATTGAATATACTGGAGAAAGAGGTGTCTCAAAAATGTTTGCTTATACTAGCGAATTAACATTCACCTTCCCTGATGAAACTACTCTTTTCCGTTCGGAAAATAGAACCAAAGAATGGGTATCAGGATTGGATACAAAATGGGATGTAAGCGACGATAGAATTGAAATCAGAGGTTCTGTTACTTGTGTAGATTCAGAGCAAAATGAATATTCAAAGACAATTGATGCTGAAAATCCGTTGGTAAGAATTGGAACCTGTCGTGTAATTGTAAGTGGATTGGTAATATTTACTCAAAACCAAATTGAATTTGCAAGACTTGATTATGGTGACGGAGAATGTGATAACATAGCAACTTACACATACATTAATGATGCCGGCGAAACAGTAACCGAAGAAATTGAGATTGGAATGCACCTAAGACTTAGGGACAAATAGTAGATTTGAATCAATAAAAACTGAAACTGGTGCAGAGTATTGCAATAATCCTCTGCACCAAATTCACCGAAAAAGTTTATTTTTACCTTAAACCAATCCTCTAGCCTTGACACAGGAAGAATTTAAACTCTTATTTGACAACCATTTCGATTCAATCCGGAACTACATTTACTACCGTTCCCGGGATGAAGAACTGGCCACTGATATTGCGCAAGATAGTTTCATGAAATTGTGGGAGAAAAATTTAGATTTCGATGAGAAACCTTTACGATCATTACTTTACAAAATTGCAGGCGATCTTTTTATCAGTAAATACAGAAGAGAAAAAGTAGCCCAAAAATACTTGGTAAAGTTAGAACCTGCTATTGACAATCACTCACCTGAAGACCAATTAGCGTATCAGGAACTTACAACAAAATATGAAACAGCACTGGATGAACTCTCAGAAAAACAACGAACTGTTTTTTTAATGAGCAGAATGGAAGGTTTAAAATATCAGGAAATTGCCGATCGATTAGAATTAAGCGTTAAAGCTGTTGAAAAAAGAATGTCATACGCACTTTCGTATTTAAGAAATGCATTAGGAAGATAAATGAAAAACGACAACCAACATAACGAACTCAAGCCGGATATGGATTTTATCAATTCACTTCCGAAAATCGAAGTCACCTATTCAAAATCCAAAGAGGATGTATGGAAAGAGCTTTCGAAAAAAACCTCTGCTTCAGTGGCACCTACTAAAGTGAAAAGGATGCAATGGGTGAAATATGCAGCCGCAGCCTGTATAGTAATACTAATCGGATTCACCGGTTTTATTAATCTTTACACAAAAACTATTCATTGTCCAAAAGGGGAACATTTAAGTGTAAACTTACCCGATCAGTCAATAGTCGATTTAAACGCTAACTCAAGCATATCCTACAAACCCTACTGGTGGAAATTTTCGAGAAAAGTGAAATTTGAAGGCGAAGCATTCTTTACAATTACAAAAGGAAGCAAATTCGAAATTGCCTCTAACTATGGGAAAACTTATATCTTAGGCACAAGTTTTAATATATATGCCCGGGGAAATCAATACAAAGTAACCTGTTACACCGGAAAAGTAAAAGTTGTTTCTACTCTTACATCCGACAAAATTCTTTTACTGCCAAACGACCACGCTTTCGTTACCAAGAATGGCAAAATAAAGCTTCAGAAATGTAAAAACACCGAGGATAAAATATCATGGCGCAACAATTTATTCCTATTTACTAAAACCCCATTGCAATTGGTTTTCGAAGAAATAGAATTACAGTATGATATTAAAATTGTAGAAAAGGGGAAATTTGATTTAATTTATACCGGGAAGTTTGGCAAAGAAAAATCTGTAGAAACGGTACTTCATACTGTATGTATGCCTCTTGGATTGAAATTTGTAAAAGGACCTAACAACAATTACATCATAACCTCTAATGCCCAATAAGTGAAACGAATCATCATCTTTCTATTATTAGGATTGGTTTTTTCAAATATTTCTGCTCAAAAAATTACAGTTACTGCCAACAAAAAAGCTTTGAGCGAAGTATTGATTGATCTAAGGGATCAATATGATTTTCAACTTTCTTTTAACAACGATTTACTTTCAGCTTATATCGTAAGTCTCGATAAATCTTTTTCTTCGAAAGATAAAACAATAGACTTTTTGCTGCGAAAGCTTCCTCTTAATTACCAAAAATCAAATGAGGTATACTTGATATTTCCGGAAGAGAGAATTGCTCAATATCGAATTTTCGGCCAAATTATGGACAAGGAAAGCCTGGAGCCCCTTCCTTTTTCTCATCTTACCATTAACAATTCGCCCATGGCTACCGATGAGCAGGGGAACTTTTCGTTTACTTCAGAAACAGACAGTACTTTTCGGATTTTAGCTTCCCATTTAGGATACTTTATTCACGATACACTTATAAACCAAGGAGCAAATCAAAATATTTTACTAACAGCTGCGAGCACCGACTTACCTGAAATAACCGTTACCGATAAAATTGTTCAAACATTCATTAAAATGGGCAATCAGGCAGGGAATCTAAAATTAAATCATAAAATTGCGGGTTTTTTACCTACCAACAACGACAATTCTGTATTTGAATTGCTTCGTTTACAGCCAGGAATTCTTGCCGCCGGCGAGCAAAAAAACGACCTGATTATATGGGGATCTTACGAAGGTGAAAGTCAGGTATTATTCGATAACATTACCCTTTGGGGATTAAAAAATGTTTATGAAGATATTGGTGCAGTGAATCCTTTGGTCGTAAAAAACATTGAAGTTTTAAAAGGTGGTTTTGATGCCCGTTACGGCGATCGGGTTGGCGGAATTGTACACATTACCGGCAAAAACGGCAGTCGACTTAAACCCACTTTAAATCTAACCTTAAATAATATCACGGCAAGTGGTTCCTACGAACAGCCTATTGGCAAACGATCCTCTCTACTGTTGGCTTTCCGGCAAACCTATTACAACCTTTTTAAAGATGAACAAATTAAGTATGCTTCATCAAACGCAAACCTTCAGGGACAAGGCTTAGGACAAGCTTTAGTTTCCTCTTTAGGTGATTTGGATGTTGCTCCGGATTATAAATTTCATGATTTCAATTTTAAATTTACAAGCAATTGGGAAAACGGAGATAATTTTTCGCTTAGTTTAATGTCTGGACAAGATCGCTACTCATACGATATTACAACAGAATCGTATACAAATGCAAAAAAGCACAAATACGAAGGCAATGATCAGTTTGGTGGTTCTATTAACTACGGAAAAGTATGGCGAAATGGGAACACCAGCTCGCTATCTGTTTCCCGGTCTGAGTTAGATACAAGAACCAGCGATGTGGTGTCCATTACCCGAATTCGTACCAACGAAGAGTTTTTCAGAAGAGATGATAAATCAAAAAACAACATATTAGAATACAGAGCAACACTTAAAAATTCATTTGTTTTTGCTGAAGATCAGAATTTCGAGACTGGAATTAATTACATCAACGATGAAGTTAATTTAAAGGAAGATTCTCTCGATATCAATATCCTGCACATAAAATCCAAAGCAGCCCGGATTGGCTGCTATTTTCAAAACAATCTGAATATTAGCAGCGGTGTTTCCATAAAAGCAGGGTTTCTGGCCAATTATCCAATCAATCTGAAAAAAGTTTATTGGGAGCCCCGAATCTCTCTTAGTCTAAAACTTTCCGAGAGAGTTGCGATCAATGGAGCCTGGGGTTTGTACAAACAATTCATTACAAAAAGTTCTGTCGTAAGTGAAACCGGAGATTTCCGTTACATTTGGGTCGGTGCGAATGAAAAAAACATTCCCGTGTTGGAATCAGTTCATCATGTTGCCGGAGGATCTTACAACAACAATGGATTTACATTTAGCGTTGAGGGATATTATAAAAAAACAGACGGACATACACGATATTACAAATACCGGCAAGAAGGCAATATATCTTTGGGTAAAAGCAAAAGCTACGGGTTGGATATTTTTGCCAAAAAGGATCTGGGCGATCATACCTTATGGATCTCTTACACCTTAAGCAAAACTCTCGAAAACTTCGATTATTTTAATACCAACGAATATCGCAGAGCACTGCATGATCAGCGCCATGAAATAAAAACAGCAGGCTTACTGGCTTTAAAACCATTTTACATTTCAGCTAATTATATTTACGGATCAGGCTTTCCTATTTATTCAAGCCGAAACAAAATTGTTGCAGAACCAGATTACACCAGACTTGATGCTGCTCTTATCTACAAGTTCTATCCTAAAAAGACAAAATGCGAACTTGGAGTTTTGTTCCATAATATTCTAGACCGCAACAATATCACCTACGAATCGTACGAGAAAATACCATTGGATCAGATCAATTCGATCAGTATCTATACAGAAACAGTACCTACTTCAATACGTCTGTATTTTAAAATCACAATTTAAATGGTAGTTGATTACTCAAAACACTCCATAAAAAAAACCGGACAAGAAGAATCTTGCCGGTTATCACAACTAATATTAAAACATAATCAAAAAGATGGTCTAAATAATAACAAGAAGAATCTAAGAGATCCGATTAAGCATGGAATGTTTCTCAAAAAAGTATAATCACACCTAACTTACTTTTAAACTACTAATTCTAACGGATTGGATCATTCGTAAATATTTACTAACAAGCCAAAAAGAAATCGTTCATTTCCTCACAGAACCATCACAACTTAGTATTCTTCATGTTTGGTTAATAGTTAGATCATTAATAACACAAGGGGGATAGTGTTACCAACTCTCTAAAAAATTGCAATTGAATTAACAACTACAAATGGTTTTCAAAGTACGTTGTCACCAGAAATTTCCTCAAAACTACTCTTTAAAGCAGCCATACGTTTCTGATGAATCGGAGCTTTCGTTGTATTTGTAACAACAGAATTTAGTTTGCCTGATAATTCATTTCTAAATGCCTCCAATTCTTCAACCGAAACCACTTCTTTAATGGATTCCACCAATTTGGTTAAATTCATTACACAAGCAAATTTATCAACAATCACATTCCCAATTTCAATAGCCTGATTTCGGCTGAGATCTTTGTTAATTTGATCGACTCCAATACATTCAAGAGCTTGATTTAATCCTATAACTGTTTCTAGTTTCTCGGATTTTGTTAATTTTGATAACAGATTTGTTGTATTCATGTTCCGTTTCAAGATTATTTAATTGAATCATTCTCTTGATTTGATGATTCAAATGTAGCTCATGAATTGAGATTACGAAAATCGTTTTTTAATACAAACTACGAAGTTCAAGCAAAATGAATATTGAAAATTACACTGTTTACCAAACAGTTAACTTACACATCTTTTACAATGCCTAAACAACAAATAGACCCTCTGTTTCAATTAATTAAATCGATTTCGAAATCGGAGAAACGAAATTTTAAGCTGTATGCCAATAGAATTAGCAGCGAAAAGGAGACCAAATTTTTACAACTTTTCGATGTTTTGGATAAAATGGATGACTACAATGAGAGCATTATTTTAAAAAAAGCAAAAGAAATAAAGCAATCTCAGCTTCCTAATCTAAAGGCACACTTGTACAAACAACTTCTTACCAGCCTCCGGTTAACGCAGATTAATCATGATATCAGTATCAGTATCCGTGAACAGATTGATCACGCAAAAGTTCTGTACAACAAAGGCCTGTATCAGCAAAGCTTACGAATACTTGATAAAACGAAAGCCCTGGCCCGAAAAAACAAGAAGAATATTTTGGTATTTGAAATTGTCCAATTCGAGAAATTATTAGAATCGCAATACGTTACTAAAAGTATTGAAAACAGAGCCGAAGAAATTACCCGGGAAGCAACAGAAATCAGTAAAATTATGGATGGAGTTGTATTCTTCTCAAACATGTCGATTCGACTTTATGGTTTATATCTTAAAGTTGGATATGTGCGAAACGAGAAAGATTTATTGATGGTGAAAGAATTTTTTAACGCCAACTTACATCCCTATGATATTCAATCCTTAAGTTTCTTTGAGAAATTGTATTTGTTCCAATCCTACGTTTGGTATTATTTAATTGTTCAGGATTTTTTAATGTGCTATAAGTATGCACAAAAGTGGGTTGATCTTTTTCAAACAAATCCGGAGATGATTCATATTCATACCGATTTGTATCTGAAAGGACTGAACAATGTTTTGGCAGCTCTCTTTTACACAAATCATGTAACTACGTTTAAAAAGAACCTGCGCTTATTACGAAAATTGGAGAATGAAGAACAATTCCAGCACAATTCAAATTTAAATATCCTTTTAAATATGTTCCTGTATGTACACCGTATAAACAGGCATTTTATGGATGGAACATTTAATAAGGGAATACATTTAATCCCAAAAATTGAACATTTTCTTGAAGAGAATAAATTTGGAATGGACAATCACCGCGCCCTGGTTTTCTACTATAAAATTGCATGTTTGTATTTCGGCAATGGACAATACAAAGAGGCAATTAAATATTTGAATCGAATTTCAGATGTAAAAGATACCACGCTTCGCGGCGATATTCATTGCTTTGGAAGAATATTAAATCTGATTAGCCACTACGAGTTGGAAAATACAGAACTCTTGGAATACCAAATACGGTCAACTTATCGTTTTCTGGCAAAAATGGACGATTTACAGGAAGTTCAAAAATACATCCTTCGTTTCCTTAGAAAACTAAGTTCGATAAGTCCGGACCAATTGAAAGATGAATTGAAAAAATCAAGAATTGATTTGCAAAAATGGGTTAATGATCCTTTCGAGAAAAGAGCATTTTTATATTTGGATTTCATGTCGTGGCTGGATTCAAAAATTGAGAACCGGCCTGTACAGGAAATAATTATGGAAAAAATAGAAAAAAACAAGAGATAATAGAAAAGGGGGATCGAACGATCCCCTTTTTTATTGCTGATAAGCAGACAAATCCTTTTCAAAAAAGTCTGCCGGATTTACAAGTTTTCCATCCTTTTTAAGCTCAAAATGCAAATGAGGGCCAGTTGTTAAACCTGATGTTCCAATTGTTCCAACAAGATCTCCTTTTGATATCTTCTGGCCTTCTTTTACAGAATAGGAATCCATCTGAGAATACAAACTGGAAAACCCATTCTGATGATCTACAATTACAAAACGACCATATCCTTTTCCTTGTACAAATTGGTTGTTCACCTTAGTAACAATCCCATCCGAAACGGAAAGAACTGATGTTCCTTTTGGCGCGGCAATATCCATTCCATTATGAAATCCTTTCTTTTTGGTAATCGGATGAATTCGTTCTCCGTAACCGGAAGAAATGTAAATTTGATCGCCTGGTTTTAATGGAAATGCAAGCGATTCCAGCGGATAAAAATTATCAAAATTCCCCTCTGACAATCTTGGGATTGATTCTGAAAAGCTAAAACTCAATAAACTGATTAAAACCACTGGGATTACCAAAATAATTTTAAGATGTGCTAATTTAGATGTATCTATTTTTTTGATCATTTTAATTCTTTTTAAAGTTAACGATGAATTAAAGGAACTGGTTAAAGCAAGCATCATTTGACGTTCTACATTTCTTAGTAGTAAGGTTTGATAATACACCTTGTCAATTCCTTCATTAAAACATTCCCGATCGGCCAGGTATTCATGCATTTCGATCAATGATCGATTTATTAAATAAATGAAAGGATTAAACCATAAAACCATTTTCACTAACTCAACAAACAATAGGTCGAGAGAATGAAATTGTCTGGCATGTATGGATTCGTGCAAAAGAACATGTTCTTGTTCCGATTCGGTAAGTATTTGCTGATTCAAAAATATGTACCCAAAGAAAGAATACGGCGAAGAATTTTCGTTTACCGATACAATTTTTAAACCATTATAAATTCTTATTTCATTGGCTTTTATTAATTTAAAGAGATGAAATACATGTTTAGCAATCCGAAAAAAAGAAACAGAAACTCCTAAAAAATACAAAATCCATACAACTGAAATCATAGAAAATAAAGGTGTTCCTGGCTCCAATTCATTTGATTGCAAAATTTCTGTTTGAAATGACTGTTCAAATTCCCATACAAATTCATTGGCTGCAGAAAAATTCTCAGTCTGAAATGAAAAATTTAACAGAGGGATAATCAACGAAATAAATGTAACAAACAGGAGATAGTATCTATTTCTGCTTGTAAAAGTATCTCCGGACAAAAATAATTTGTACATGAAATAAAATCCAGCCAAACAAATACTGGATTCCAGCAAATAAATTCCAAACTCAGCCATTTTTCTTCTTATTATGAATTTGTTCCTCAATTAGAGCTCTCATTTCCTCCAATTCCGAAAGTGATAAATCCTGTTCGCGAGTAAAAAAGGAAGTAAATCCTCCAACCGAATCGTTAAAGAAACTCTTCATTACTCCTTTCATAAACGCACGAGTGTAAGCTCTTTTAGAGATTAATGGATAGTACTGATTTACTTTCCCATAAGTTGTAAAACCGATTATTCCCTTTTTTACCAAAACCCGAACCACAGTTGATATTGTTGTATATGCCGGTCTTGGACTTGGAAATTCCTCAATAATATCTTTAAGAAAAGCTTTTTCCAGCTTCCATAAATATTGCATGACTTGTTCTTCCGCCTTTGTTAATTCTTTCATGGTGCTAATGTATGACTATTTTTATAGTTGTGCAACTATTTAAATAGTCACAGCAAAAAAAAATGCAATTCAGAATACGTGTATCCCATCATGAAACTGTCATATACATAAAGAATTCTATTTAGTATACACAAAAATATATATCATGAAAAGCCTGCTAACAGTATGTATTTCTATTCTTTTAGGTGGATGTGCAAGTTCATATGTATCTTTTCAAAACATTGAAAAACCAAAGAAACAATATCACAAAATATTTGTAATTACGATTTTTAATGAAATAAATGTTAAAACATTAAATGAAGAAACTTACGATAAATATTTCAGGGATAATATTAATGATCTGAAATCGATGGATAGCAGAAGACTTCTGGAGAATGTTCTTAGAAATGAAATACCCAATCCAAGAACTCCAATCACATCGTCAAAAGACAAATTCAAAATAAATATTGATATTAATTACAATGATTTTATTTCAACTTTACGCAAATCTGATACTGAAGCGATTCTTCTTATCAATGAAACAGATTACTATTATGAGGTAAGCGAAAGAATTAGTAAGTGTGGAGAAATTAAAAAATCAGAAAGTCCGAAAGCTGTATTTCAAGCCTACTTAATAGATATAAATAGTATGCAACCTTTTTGGGTTGGTAAAATTTATTCTTCGGGCACGCAATGGGATGATGCCGGCACAATCTACAGGAGTATGAGCAGAAGGCTAAATAAACGACTAATCAAAGAAAAAATTCTATTGCCTCCTTTATTGATACGCAAGTAAAGAAAATAAAAAAGGCGGCCAAACAGCCGCCTTCTATATTCCAGATGAAGAATGATTACATCATACCAGGCATTCCGCCACCCATTCCACCACCCATTGGCATAGCAGGAGCTTCTTCCTTTATTTCAATCAAAACACATTCTGTAGTTAAGAACATACCAGCTATTGAAGCCGCATTTTCAAGAGCTACGCGAGATACTTTAGCAGGATCAATAACACCGGTTTCAAATAGATTCTGATATTCTCCGATACGCGCATTGTAACCAAAGTCTCCTTTTCCAGCTCTCACCTTATCAACAACAACTGCACCTTCGCCGCCAGCATTGGCAACAATCTGACGCAATGGCTCTTCAATAGCACGCTTTATAATCTCAATACCGGTTGTTTCGTCCTCGTTCTCACCTTTAAGGTTCTCTAAAGCAGCAATTGCACGAATGTACGCTACGCCACCTCCAGGAACAATTCCTTCTTCAACAGCGGCACGAGTAGCACTCAATGCATCATCAACACGATCTTTTTTCTCTTTCATTTCAACTTCAGAAGCTGCTCCAACATAAAGTACAGCAACACCACCAGCTAATTTGGCTAATCTTTCCTGAAGTTTTTCTTTATCGTAATCAGAAGTTGAATTCTCGATTAAAGTTTTGATTTGAGAAACACGGGCAACAATACCATCTTTTTCTCCACTTCCATTTACAATCGTTGTGTTTTCTTTATCAATGGTAATTTTTTCTGATTGACCAAGCATTTCCAAGGTTGCCTGCTCCAATTTCATTCCTTTTTCTTCAGAAATAACAACTCCGCCTGTAAGAATAGCAATATCTTCCAACATTTCTTTTCTTCTGTCACCAAAACCAGGAGCCTTAACAGCAGCAACTTTTAATGAACCTCTTAAACGATTCACAACCAAAGTGGCCAATGCTTCGCCTTCTACGTCTTCTGCAATAATCATTAACGGACGACCTGATTGAGCAACTGGTTCAAGAACCGGCATTAACTCTTTCATTGTAGAAATTTTCTTGTCGTACAATAAAATATATGGATTCTCCAAATCAGCTTCCATTTTTTCAGGATCGGTAATGAAATACGGAGAAATGTATCCTCTGTCAAATTGCATTCCTTCAACCACTTTCACGTAAGTTTCAGTTCCTTTTGCCTCTTCAACAGTAATTACACCTTCTTTTTTCACTTTTTCCATTGCCTCAGCAATCAGTGCACCAATAGTCTCGTCATTATTTGCAGAGATTTTAGCAACTTGCTTGATCTTGTCGAAGTTATCTCCAACTTCCTGAGCTTGCTCTTTAATGTTAGCAACAACAGCTGCAACGGCAATATCAATACCACGTTTTAAATCCATTGGATTCGCACCGGCTGTTACATTTTTCAATCCAACATTTACAATAGATTGCGCCAAAACAGTTGCTGTCGTAGTTCCATCACCAGCATCATCACCAGTTTTCGAAGCAACTTCCTTAACCATCTGAGCACCCATATTTGCTCCTGGATCAGCCAATTCAATTTCCTTTGCAACAGTAACTCCATCTTTGGTAATCTGAGGTGCACCAAACTTGCGATCAATCACAACATTTCTACCCTTAGGTCCTAAAGTTACTTTTACTGCATTTGCCAACTCATCAACACCTTTTTTTAAAAGGTCGCGGGCTTCTATATTAAATTTAATTTCTTTAGCCATTTCTTACTTAATTTTGAAAGTTTGTGTAATTAATTATGCAATGTACAAAACGTCTGACTGAGACATTAACAAATAATCATCTCCATCAATTACCAGTTCTGTTCCTGAATATTTGCCATAAAAAACCGTATCTCCGATTTTTAATTCCATTGGTTCATCTTTCTTATCAGAACCAACCAATACTACTTTACCTTGCATTGGCTTTTCTTTTGCAGCATCCGGAATAATGATACCACTTGCAGTTTTTTCTTCAGCTTTAATAGCTTCAACCAAAATTTTACCAGCAAGAATTCTACCTTTTAAGTCTGCCATTTTCAAAATATTTTAAGTTTTAAATTACAATTTATGATTCATTCTCTTTCACAATTCATGCCAAAAGAAATTCATTGACAATATTGCCGCAATACTGTTCCTATTTTAAAACATCAATAACAAATGCGAAAAAAACTTATCAACATTTCAACTGGGAATGAATAAATATACTGAAAAACAGAACGATAACAAGACAAAAAAAATGTCAGTATGATATGACATACTGACATTTATTTATATCAATGATATTTTTCTTCTCTTATTTTGCTGTATCCTTTTCTGTAGAAGGAGCTTCAGTAGGGAAAGTAGGAACATCAGTAGCAGTTTCAGTTTCCTGCAATTGCTGCTCGATTTGTGATTTCTGACCTTCTACTTCACCACGATCAATAGTCATCGCAGCTAAAAGACAAAGAACTAATAAACTTCCGGCCAAACCCCAGGTTGCTTTCTCAAGGAAATCAGTTGTTTTCTTAACTCCCATAATTTGGTTTGAGGATGAAAAGTTTGAAGCTAATCCACCTCCTTTAGAGTTCTGTACTAATACGATTAGCACTAAAAGTACACAAACAATAAAGATCAATACTAAAACAAAGGTATACATACTTATCTTATTTACTATTTTTTAATTTTTCTATTCTCTCAATCTGACTCGCAAAGTAAGCGTTTTTTTCGGGATTTTTCAAAACTAATTTGTCATAAACAGCAATAGCCTTATCGAACAGTTTCTGTTTCACGTAGATAGAGGCCAAAGTTTCACTAATAAAACCATCTTTATCCTCTAAACTTCCCAATGAAATATCCTCTTGTTTATCAACAACTTTAATGTTCCTGCTTATTCTTGGTTCATTTTGAATAAAACTATCAATCAGATCAATTCCTTTTTTCGATTTTTCCTTATCTGAATCCGAATGAAATTCATTACTGTCTTTCTTATTAACAACTGTCATCCAATCAGTAAAGGTATGATTTTCATCCTTATCCGATTCTGTTTTCCTGATCTTTGGTTCTTCTGATAAAGTATATAAATTACCACCAAAACCAATATGATAAACCTCTGTTGCCGCCACCAATAATTCCGAGTCGCTCAACTGCTTTTCTGTTTGTAACTTCTCAGTTTTCGCTGTAGATTCCTCTTTTTTGTTTTCAGAATCAGCGATCTCCAAAATTTCATCATTTGCAGCAAACAAATTTTCAGATTCCACAGGATTATTCTGATCATTCAAAACCTCAGAATCCATTACTTCCGACTCCTCTGATAATTGAAACAATCCATCCTGCTCCTCCGCTTCTATTTCAGATACAAGTGACTTTTCATCGATCAGAAGATCTGTACTTTCCTCTTTTGTAACAGGCTCTGATGTTTCTGGAGCAATAAGTATGTTTTCGCTGCTCTTAAAACGGGATTGTATCTTAATTTGATCTTGAATTAACAAAAACAACTGACGCCGGTCTGGAATGTACAAAGCTGAATTTCTCAACTCTTCTTTAAACCGAATGCTTTGGCTGTCATGCAAGTTTTTCAACAAGAGTAGATGAGCAGTCTGAAAATAAGGATATTTGTCAATCAGACTTTTTAATTCCCGATGACTGTTCCGATCCATTTTCGCTGAATTTCTAATCCAATCCTGTAATAAACTTTGATCCATTTTTTACCAGTTTACAACCGCTTCATTGTATATATCATCAATAATATCTTCTAAAATCTCTGCCACTAATCCTTCTTCCACCTCACTTAACTGTTTGGTACTATCAAAATCCCGAAAGGCTGAAAAGCTCTTATCAAAATCATTATCAGGCTCTATTTCGTTTGTGAAACGAACTTTTACAGTAACCGTTAATCGATTGGTTGCAGAAATATCATCTGCAGTAACATCTAAAGCCTGAGTTCTGTATCCGGTTATTTCTCCTTCAAAATTCAAATGACCTTCTCCATCTACAATTTCATCCAAAGTAGTTTGCCCACGAAATTTTTCTTTAAGTGCCTCCGTAAACTGATTACTCAAATTAGGATTTACAAGGGGAGCTCTATTAGGAAAAAATTGCACCGAAAAAGTTTTCACCTCAGGAGAAAGGGTTCCTCCTGTAAATGAATAGGACACCTTACATGCTGTTACCACAAAGGCAACACAAAAACTTAAAAACAAGACTTTAATTAAATTCATATGATTATAATATGTTTTTTAGTTGCCATACGGAACTTACCATGAACCAATAATCATGCCTCTGTGTGTCACAATTGCCTGTCATGGAAGTTTCATAATATTGGGAAATAAAAATAACAATAAATTGTGAATATTAGTTGATATCGTATTCTTTGATTTTACGATACAGTGTCCGCTCAGATATTCCTAAGTCCTGCGCAGCGTACTTCCGTTTTCCATTGTGCTTCTCCAAGGCTTTCCTGATCAATTCAACCTCCTTATCTTCAAGCGATAAAGATTCCTCAACAAATTCCTCTGTATCTTGAATTACCGAATCTTTAGGCGATGAAATAGTTGAAGAAGTTTGCGCCGAAGATTGATGATGAAGAATATCAATCTCCTGATCTTCATACAGCTTCCGGATAAGCAAAGCGTTATCTTTTTGCAAAGACGAAGAATCTCCACTTGTTTGCATCAACTCAAACACTAACTTTTTCAAATCAGTCATGTCCTTTTTCATATCAAAAAGAACCTTGTAAAGTATTTCCCTTTCTGAAGAAAAGGCCTGATCTTTTTTAGACGCATCAGTATAAATAGCGGGTAACATATGCTCATCATTCCTTGGAAGATAGTTCCTCAGTATGTCAGCACTAATTTGCCTTTCCTTTTCAATAATGGAAACTTGCTCTGTAATATTTTTCAATTGTCGAATATTCCCAGGCCAGCGATAAGACTTCAATAACTGTTGAGCTCCGGGATCAAGACGCAAAGGTGGCATTCTATATTTTTCAGCAAAATCTTGTGCAAATTTTCGGAACAGCAGATAAATATCCTCTTGTCTCTCCCGCAGAGGAGGCATGTTGATAGGTACAGTATTTAAACGGTAATACAAATCCTCTCTAAATTTACCATCTTTTACAGCTTTAGGAACATTAAGATTTGTTGCCGCAACAACTCTTACATCTGATTTTAAAACCTTTGACGAACCAACTTTAATGAACTCACCGGTTTCCAAAACACGTAACAAACGAACCTGTGTCGATAATGGCAATTCACCAATCTCGTCCAAAAAAATGGTTCCTTTATTAGCTACCTCAAAATATCCCTTCCGATCTGATAAGGCTCCCGTAAATGCACCCTTTTCATGTCCAAATAATTCTGAATCAATAGTCCCTTCCGGAATAGCGCCACAATTCACAGCTATATATGGTGCATGTTTTCGAGAGCTGAATTGATGTATTATTTGAGGAAACACTTCTTTTCCGGTTCCGCTCTCTCCTGTAATTAATACCGATAAATCAGTTGGGGCAACCTGAATAGCAATGTCAAGCGATCTGTTCAAAGAATATGTATTCCCGATAATTGAGAAACGATGTTTTATTGTTTGTATATCCATCAAAAAAATCTAATTTGATTGTTACCTAAATAAAAAACATGAAATTTTATCATGCTACCTGACAAAATTACTACTTTTTAGATTTAGAAGGCTATTCTGCCTAATTAATATCTTTAAAGATTGTTAATTTTCAGTATCTTTTTCACGCAATCTCAGTAATACTTCATATTACAAATAGTAAAATCCAAGAGCCTATGTCAATCCATCTCAAAAGTCTTAAAGAATCAAATGAATTTTTAAATATTTTATTCAACAATATAACATCAGCAATATTTATTCTAGATAAGCATACCCGCGTTAAAAGTGTAAACGAGTCTTTTACACTCCTCTTTCAAAAAAGAGAAGAAAAGGTACTTGATAAATTATGTGGAAATTCCTTAGGATGTCAATACACCGTTGATGAAAATGCTTTATGTGGTGAAACCTCTCAATGTAAAAACTGTAAATTGAGAAGTGATCTTCTGCTTACCATGTGCCAAAAAGTTCCAACAAATGATAAAAAACTTACCCGAGGTTTTTACACAAATAACCAAAAAGAAACCAAACATTTTTTGTATTCAACCCGACACATACAATATGGTGGAAATGAATATATTTTGGTAATTCTTGATGACCATACTGAGTTAGAGAATAGCAGGAATAAACTTGAAGAACAGAATGAAATACTTCGTGTACTTAATGAGCAAAAATCAAAATTTCTGGGTATAGCCGCACACGACCTTCGTAATCCTATTGGCGCAATAAAATCCTTTTCCAATCTGCTCTTAGATTCATATCACGATTTTTCCGATGAAGATAGAATTGAATTCATGGAATTAATAAAAGACAGCAGTCAGTTTTCCCTTGACCTGATTAATGAGTTATTAGATATCTCCAAAATTGAACTGGGTAAACTCAAACTGGATAAGAAGGAACAAAATATTCAGGAAATAATTGAAAATACAATAAAAATCAATAAGATTTTCGCAAAAAAAAAGAACATCCAAATCAATTTTAATCCAACAATAAGTATTAATTCAATTTGGATCGACAAAAATAAAATTGAGCAGGTATTGCACAATCTATTAAGCAATGCTATTAAATACTCTAACCCAGATACAACAATATCTGTCATTCTTAAAAAGAACAATTCATATATTGAAATATCAGTTACAGATCAGGGCGTTGGTATTCCAGATCAGGAAGTAAAAAATTTATTTACCGAATTTGGAACAACCAGTGCAAAAACTACAGCTAATGAAAGTAGTACTGGTTTAGGTTTAGCTATCGCTAAAAAAATTGTGAACGGTCATGGTGGAAGAATAATGGCTCATAGCAAACTAGGGGAAGGTTCTGAATTTTTGTTTACTTTGCCATTAAATTAAAACACGCAAAATAAAACAAAAATGAAATTCTTAGGAATTATACCTGCAAGATATGCATCTACTAGGTTTCCTGGTAAACCTTTGGCCGATATTAACGGCAAACCAATGATTCAAAAAGTATACGAACAAGCACTTAAAGCACTTGATCATGTTTATGTTGCTACTGATGATAAAAGAATAGAGGAAGCTGTTAAAAGTTTTGGAGGAAAAATAATCATGACCTCTCCAAATCATCAAAGCGGAACCGATCGGATTGCTGAAGCGGCTAATATTATCTCCCAAAATTTAAAACTTGATTTCGACGTAGTTATTAACATTCAGGGCGATGAGCCTTTTATTCAGCCTGAACAAATTAATTCATTAAAATCCTGCTTCAATAATCCGGCTACCGAAATTGCAACATTAATAAAATCAATTACAAATACTGCTGAAATTTTTGATCCAAATAAAGTCAAGGTGGTAACTGCTAAGGATAATCGCGCCTTATATTTCAGCCGGTCACCAATCCCGTTTGTTCGTGGTGAAGATCAGGATAAATGGCTGTCTCAAAATACTTTCTACAAACACATAGGGATGTATGCCTACCGATTTGATGCTTTAATGAAGGTTACGAAACTAGAACAAAGCAAATTAGAATTATCAGAATCTTTAGAACAATTACGTTGGCTTGAGAATGGTTATTGGATACAAACAGAAATAACTGAACACGAATCGATAGGAATAGATACTCCTGAAGATTTACTTAGAGTAAAGGAAATGGGACTTTTATAGTCCTTTTTTTATACTTTAACTTTTCATTAAGACTTATTAGGAAGCCATTAACCAATAATGAATCTTGCTCTTTATATATTTGAATTGTATCTTCAGATATCTATATAAAAATCACAATGAGCAGAAAAATTATCACCAGTTTAATCCTCCTAATGTCAATTTCATTAATTGGGATTATTGGAGTTCAAATTCTCTGGATAAAAAATGCAATCGAAATTCAGGAGCAGACTTTTGATTCAAATATTAATGAAGCTTTACACAAAATTGTTACTAATCTTGAAAAGGAAGAATCCGTTTTTTTAATTTCAGAAGGCCTGAATTCTGCCACCGATGTTAAAGTTGGCAATATTGAAATTCATGAGATTAAACAATTTCTTGATGAGAAGAATCACAAAAACGATCATCATATCCGCATAAAAACAACCCGGAAAATCAACGGGAAACAAAATAATGCAGCCAGTTCTGATACACAATTAATAGTATCGCACAAAAATCCTAAAAGTAAATCCATCAAATTTTGGCAGCCAAAAACAAATCTTGATTCATCTCTAAATATTGATATACAAGTAACTACCAATGACACCATAATTAGAGCGAGAAAAAAAGAGGAGCAAATTGAAAACATTTTTGAAAAAGTTGTCTATGAATTCAATTCTAAGGATATTACTATCAAAGATCGAATCAATGAAAAGGATTTACCCAATGACATTCGGGAAAGCTTAACCTCTTTTGATATTAATACCGAATTCGATTATGCCGTAATTGATGATAAAACAAAGAACATTGTCCTTTCATCTGACTCCAGTTTAAATTCAGAACTAGTTGCTTCGAATCATCAGGTAAATTTATTCCCAAATGATATTTTTTTATCAAATCATAAACTATGTCTGCTTTTTCCTGACCAATTCAATTTTATATACAAATCCATTTTTTCATTACTGATACTATCAGCAATTTTCACCCTGTTTATTATTTTCACCTTTGGTAATGCCATTTTTTTCATCTTAAAACAAAAGCGTATTAATGATATCAAATCTGATTTTATCAATAACATCACTCACGAATTTAAAACCCCAATTGCTACCATAGCACTAGCTTCAGATTCTATCAATAATCCAAAAATAATCGGAGATCCTGATAGAATCAGATACTTCACATCAATTATCAAAGATGAGAACTTCCGAATGAACAAACAAGTGGAAAATATTCTTCAACTTTCTTTATTCGGTAAACATGAATTGGATATTAATCCGCAAACCAATCATATAAACGAAATTCTTCAAAAAGCTGCAGAGCATATTCAATTACAAGTTGATGAGAAAAGCGGCACTTTAAAAATCGATTTAAAGGCAATCAACGATATAGCTGAAATCGACGAAGTCCATTTTTTAAATGCTATTTTCAATTTATTCGACAATTCAATTAAGTATTCAATAGAAAAACCCGAAATTGAAATCGGGACAAAAAATCAGGACAACAAAATCCATATTTGGATAAAAGATTCAGGAATTGGTATGAATCCACAAACCAAGAAAAAAGTGTTCAGAAAATTCTTCAGGGCGGAAACAGGAAATATTCACAACGTAAAAGGATTTGGCCTCGGATTGAGCTACGTAAAGCTGATCATTGAAAAACACAATGGACATATCGATATTATCAGTAAACCTAACGAGGGAACAACTGTCAATTTAACGCTTCCATTAAAAAGCCAAAATGAAAAATAATATTAGAATACTATTAGTTGAAGACGAACCTAATTTTGGTGCTGTCATGAAAAACTATCTGGAAATTTCAGATTTTGATGTTGTCTTGTGTAAAAATGGAAAAGAAGGATTAGAGAGTTTCGAAAATTCAAAATACGATCTTTGCATTCTCGATGTAATGATGCCGGAAATGGATGGATTTACTTTAGCAAAAAGAATAAAACTAATTAATGCGGATATACCACTCATTTTTCTTACAGCAAAAGCACTTAAAGAAGATATTATTCAAGGATATCGTTTAGGTGCCGATGATTATATTACGAAACCATTTGACTCAGAACTATTAATCTATAAGATTAAAGCCATACTATCAAGAAATAATGGTATCAGCAAAGCATCAACAATAAAGCAATACTCAATCGGTAAATTCATTTTCGATCCAGTATTGCGAACATTAACTTTAAATAATCAGCAAGAAAAGCTCTCCCCAAAAGAATCTGAGTTGTTAAGCTTGCTCTGCGCTAATATGAATCAAATTTTACCCAGAGAGAATGCCTTACGAACCATTTGGGGGGATGATAACTTCTATACAACAAGAAGTATGGATGTTTACATTACTAAACTTAGAAAGTATCTAAAACCGGATAGTAACTTATCAATTGAGAACATTCACGGAAGTGGCTTTCGTTTACTTCAAATCAATACACCATTTGATTCTACAAAGTAAATTGTAAAAAATTATTCAAAGCCATTTTCAATACCAAATTTCAGGGCAAAAAAAAAGAGTCTCATTCCTTATTGGAACAAGACTCTTTAAAAGTTGGCGTCGACCTACTCTCCCACCAGTTGGCAGTACCATCGGCGCTATCGGGCTTAACTTCTCTGTTCGGAATGGGAAGAGGTGGAACCCCGATGCAATAGACA
>NZ_WTCR01000014.1 GCF_009795715.1 Labilibaculum euxinicum
TGTCTATTGCATCGGGGTTCCACCTCTTCCCATTCCGAACAGAGAAGTTAAGCCCGATAGCGCCGATGGTACTGCCAACTGGTGGGAGAGTAGGTCGACGCCAACTTTTAAAGAGTCTTGTTCCAATGGAATGAGACTCTTTTTTGTTATATGTGTAAATTTTTAACAGCAGAATTTTAATATAGATCGCAAATATATTCTCTTCTTTAACTCTCTCTAAGGTTTTTTAACCTATATTTTGAATCAATCCATTCAACTTAATAACAGTTTGTTTATCTTTGTTGGCTATGAAACAATTCTTCCTATTAGTAACAATTTTAGTTTGTCTTTGTCTGAATTCTTATGCTCAGGTGTATGAAGGTCGTCCTGATGATCTTCAAAGAGATAAATTAGGGAGTAGAGGTAAATTGGGAAAGGAAGGTAATGAACTTGACAGTTTAGGCTATAATAATGTAAAATCTGTTATTAAGAGTTGGAAACTCACTGATTTTGCTTCGAGAAATGAGTTAGTTGAATTAGATACAATTTTGGGCTCTCAACATAACTACAACCCAATATTTAAAAAGAGTATTTCCAACACTTATTTAGGCAATTTAGGTTCTCCATACTTATCAAATATTTATAGAGATCGTAATGTCAATGAACAGTTCTTACCGTTTTCGCCTTATAGGAACTATATGCTTAAACCGGAAGATATCGTATTCTTTAATACAACCACACCTTTTACAAGTGTTTATTACGAAACAGGTGGCCCTAAGGGACGAGCGGAGAATTTATTGAGAGTGTTGCAAACACAGAATATTAATCCTAACTTGAATGTGGGAGTTAGTTATAACTTAATTTCGAGTGATGGGCAGTATCAAAATCAGAAAACAAAGTTGTATGATTTTAGCTTTTTCTCTTCTTATAAAAAAGAAAGGTACGGGTTGGATTTTGTTTTGAATCAAAATAGTCTGAATAATGAGGAGAACGGTGGTTTGTCTGAAGATACTGACTTAACTGATAAAAGTGAGGATCCGGAAAATTTGGAAGTCCGGCTTGATGGTGCTAAAAGTAAATTGACCAATTTTAATTTTTTCATGAATCATTCTTATGGCATTGGTGAAGAAAGAGAAGTTATTCAGGAGAAGGATACAACTTATTCTTATCCTATAAATTTTATTTATAATTTTAAGTATGAATCAGATAGTTGGAGATACAAGGAAACAATAATCGACAATTCTTTTTATTCACATTATTATTATGATACTAAGTCGACATTTGATAAAGTTGAATATTCAAACATTAGAAATACGTTTCAGCTTGTATTTAATGAAAATAAAAACAAGTGGATTCGTTTGGGAGCTAGGTTTGGAATTATAAGCGATCTTGGAAAATACAACACCAGATTAGCGGTAAAGGAAATTTCTTTTCACCAAACGGACACTAAAATTCATAATAATCAACTTCTTGCCGGTTTGTTTAGTTCAGCAGGTTCATCTTTAAATTGGAATGCAACCGGAAGGTATGTATTCGAAGGATATAAGCAAAATGATTTTGAGCTAAAATATGAATTAACAAAATGGATTGGAAAAAAAGATACAATTCATCACGGTGTATCTGTTCTTGCTAAATTAAATTCTAAAACACCTGATTTTCTTCTTTCTAAGTACTATGGAAATAACCAGCAGTGGAATTTGAATTTGGATAAGATTACAGAATTAGAGCTTGGAATTGAATATTTTAATGAGAAAAGGAATTTAAAAATAGGTGGGCAAATTAACCAAATAGATAATTATACTTATTTTGGACTGGATACTATTCCAGAACAAACAAACAAAGGAATTACGGTATTGACCGGATATTTAGAAAAAAGATTCAAGTTGGGAAACTTTTATCTAAACCAAAAGTTAGTTGGTCAAAAAGGATCTGAGGATAAAATTTTACCATTACCAACTTTTTCAATCTATAGTAATAATTATTATAAAAATACATTTTTTAAAGGCGCACTTGGGCTTCAAGTAGGATTTGCAGTGCATTACAATACTGCATTTTATGCCCCTGACTATATGCCATCAACAGGACAGTTCTTTTTGCAGAATCAGAAAGAAATTGGTGATTATCCTAAGGTTGATGTATACATTAATTTTAGAATTAGACGTACTCGGATATTTGTTATGTATGAGCACATGAACGCGTCGATTGGCAGTAAAAATTATTTTGTTGCTCCACACTACCCTCTCAATCCAGCCATGTTAAAATATGGACTAATCTGGACTTTTTACAATTAAGGATTTATTATAAAAACCAAGAACTGAATCAAATATTTCTAGGTTGGAAATCTGATTTTTTCTAATTTTTAATTAGGAAAGGAAAAAGTTATGTCTGGAATCAAATATTTAAAATTATTTATCCCCGTGATTTTCATGGTCTTTCTTCAGACTTGTAATCAAAACCGTAAGATGGTTGGATTGCAGATTGATGAGAAACCAGTTGTGGAGTTAAAGCATGTAAAGCTTCGTGGGAAGTTGCGTGTGGTTACGGATTACAATTCCACCAATTACTTTGTATACAAGGGGCATACAATGGGGTTTCAATATGAAATGCTTGAAGCTTTGGCTAAGCACTTAGGTGTTAAATTGGAGCTGACTGTAAACAATGATTTGGTATCCGCTTTTGCTTCTTTGGAACGAGGTGATGTGGATTTATTAGGGATGAATTTAGCAGTGACAACTGATCGCATGGAGAAATTCAATTTTACGATTCCTCATAGTCAGTCGCCACAGGTATTAATTCAGCGGAGTCCTGTTAATGATTCTATTGGTTTCATTAGGAACAAGGCTGATTTAGGAGGTAAGCGAATTCATGTACAGTCAGGATCATCATTTCAAGAGCATTTGGTAAAACTCTCTAATGAAATGGAAATGCCTATTGATATAGTAGTTGTTGATATGTTGGAGGAAGAGGAGCTGATATCGATGGTTGCCAGTGGTGAGATCGATTATACTATTGCAGATGAAAATGTTGCGATGGTTAATTCATCGTATTATCCGGGTATTGAGTTTAAGACAAGTGTGAGTTTACCTCAGAACCTGGCATGGGCATTGCGCAAAGGAGCGAATCATTTAACTCATGATGTTAATATGTGGTTAATGAATTTTCAAAAAACGAAAGAATACAAACGAATATACCAGCGATATTTTAAGAGCAGCCGAATTGAAGAGATGATGCAAAGTGAGTATTTTACTGTAAAAAGTGGTAAGATTTCGGATTTTGATGATCTTCTTAAGGAAAAAGCGAAAATAATAAATTGGGATTGGAGATTGCTGTCAGCTTTGATATCTCAGGAATCAAATTTTGATCCTAAGGCGCAATCATGGGTTGGAGCTTTTGGTTTAATGCAACTAATGCCCGAAACTGCTTATCGATATGATGTTGATTCACTTTCTTCTCCTATTGATAATGTTGATGCCGGAGTTAGGCATCTGAAATATCTAAAAGGGAAATTGGACAAGACTCTGTCTGACAAGACGGATGAGTTGAAATTTTTACTTGCGTCATATAATGTTGGATTAGGACATGTGCTGGATGCAAGACGATTGGCAGAAAAAAATGGTAAGAATCCTGATCAATGGAAGGGAAGTGTCGACTATTATTTATTGAATAAATCGAAACCGGAGTTTTTTAATGATCCGGTAGTGAAATATGGTTATTGCCGTGGTTCGGAGCCTTATCAGTATGTGAATAAAATTTTGGAACGCTATAATAATTACCAAAACATTGTATTACTGAATTAGTCCGGCTCGAAGAAACATTTCTCTTAATTCGGATAGAATCATTGCAGTGGCTCCCCAAATTTTGTGCTCTTTTGCTTGAAAATAAGGAGCGTGAATTTCGAATCCGTTTTTGTTAATGGTGAAATTGCTAATATTCTCTTTTCCTAATAGTTGAGATACAGGCATTTCGATTATTTCTTCAACTTCGAATTCATTCAATTTAAATTCAGGTCTTTTTTCGCAATATCCTAATACGGGTAAAACCATAAAATTACTGACTGGAATGTAAAGTTCTGTTAAGAAGCCTAATATTTTTATTTTTTTGCAGTCGACACCAAGTTCTTCATTTGTTTCTCGAATTGCAGTTATTGTTCTATTTGCATCACTTTCTTCATATTTTCCTCCAGGTAAACTAATTTGACCACTATGGCTGTTGTTTCCTGTTGTTCTTTTCATGAAAGGAATATACAATTGACCATTGTGAGGATAAAATAATAATAGAACACTACTATCCCTGGCAATACTAGGATCACTTGTTTTAAGGGCGTGATCCCGAATCGACGGGGACATTAAATTTTGAGCCTCGAAACCAGGCAATCCATTATTTAGTTCATTATTTACTAAACTGGTAAATTGTTCAAGGTCAAATATCGTTTCTAAAGTACTCATAAAGGCTTTTTTCTAATAGTACTTAAAGATAATAATAATGTTTCCCTCTAGTAAGAAAAAAATATTAATCTTTTTTAGATCAGCAAAAAGTAACCCCGAAAAAAAATCGGGGTTTAAACTATTTTCTAAAGTTTTTAACAAATTGTTCTACTTCAGGAACTCCTCCCTGATAGAGAAGATATCCATTATAAGGTTCTCTTTTTGTTGTTTCGTCGTTTACGGGTTTTTGCATAATGTCAATTACCTCTTTTCGTTTGCTGGTTTGGCCTAGTGTCCATCCTAATTTAATATAGGCGGCTTCGGGCAGCATATTATCAAGCGGAACAATTCCCATTGAGAGTAAGTCTCGTCCTGTATCGTAAACAAACATGTGAGTGTAACCCCAAAGAGTTTGAACGGTCATGAATATATGAACCCCTTTTTCAACTGCTCTTTTTAAAGCTGGGTAAACCGGTTTGTTGACATGACCAAGGCCAGTACCAGCGATAATTATTCCCTTATAGCCACAGTCAACTAATGCATCGATAATATCGGGTTGCATATTAGGATAGTAGTATAGAATCGTAACTTTTTCTTCGAAGTAAGGAAGGATTTTTACGTTTCGATCTTTTCGTCGGTGATTGTACTGTTTTTTAATTGGTTTAACTCCTTTTCTGGTAACCGTAGCTAAGGGTGTATCGCCAAGAGTCCGGAAGGTAGATCGATAACTCGAATGCATTTTTCTCACTCTGGTTCCCCGATGCAAAAATCCATATTCATCCGAAGTTGGGCCAAACATACAAACCATTACTTCTGCAATATCACCGTGACCGGCAGCTACTGCTGAGTGCATTAAATTTAAAGCTGCATCTGATGACGGTCGATCTGATGATCGCTGAGAACCTACTAAAACAATTGGAACGGGTGAATCCTGAACCATATAGGTTAAGGCGGCCGCGGTATGATGCAATGTATCTGTTCCATGAGCGATAATAATTCCATCAATTCCGTTTTCAATTTCTTTTCCAATTGCAATGGCTAATGAAATGTATTGTTTCGGTCCCATATTTTCACTGAACACAGCAAAAACCTTTTCGGTAGATAGATTACATATATCAGCCAATTCAGGAACAGAACCATAAAGTTCTCCTGGTGAAAAGGCCGGAATAACAGCTCCGGTTCTATAATCTAACCGGGATGCGATTGTTCCTCCGGTTCCAAACAGCTTTACAGCTGGTTGTCCATTTGTATAAGGAAATTCTTTTTCGGGAACTTTATAATTGGCTTTTTTGTAACCGATTTCCTTCATTTCTTTTATAGTTGTAACATTTATCCCAATGTTGTAACCGGTTATTATTTTAAGCACAATGTGCTGATCATCATCATTTTCTGCTCTCGGTAGAATTGTTCCGTCGAATTCGCCTCGGGTGGTAACAATATGTGTTTTGCCCCATACCCGAACACTGTATTTTTTTAGGGTCTCAAGAGCCATCCCTTTGTATCCTTGAAAAATATCTTCCATTAGTTAAGTCGTTTGTCGATGTTTATTCTTAATTCCCTTAATTCAATATTCCCAATTGCCTGACGGTGCAATTGCCCCATAATCCAGTGACTGGCATTTTCACTGTTCTCAGATGGATGTAAGTCCTTAAATTTTTCTTCCAGAAAATCAATTGGAGCGATCAACTCGGCCAGACTTCTTTTTTTAAATTTTAAGCTGATTAACATGGAGGCAAAATCCATACTTGGGTTTTGGTAGAGAATAGGGAACAGGTATCGTGTAATGTTTGGGTGTAATTCCTGATCGTGAATGAACTTGAATAGTCCGACTAATTTTCGGTAGTTGAATTCGGGATGGATGCTGTATTTTCCGATGATGTTTTTATAAGTGTGGCCAAAGAATATTGCGGTATTTTTAGGATCGAATTGAAATCTGTCAGCTATTTCTTTAATAATTGGATACAGATCTTTACTGAGAATAAAATGATGGGAATCTTTAGGTACTCCCCATTCATTCATTTGATTAATTCGCTCACAAATATCATTTGGTAAATCTTTACCAAGATTATTGATGTATTCATCCGATAAAGGAATTGGAGCAGAGTCTGTATCCGGATACATTCGATCGGCACCCGGAAGAACTCTCTCGAAGATTGTTGTTCCATCGGGCAACGATTTGCGTGTTTCGTTTGGGACACCATCAAAAACCATTTTACAACGTTCTTTTATTGTTTCGATTGCTGTAGGGATATCTTCTTTCGCTCCCCAAATGATTAATTGTGCATCATTTGAATTTGATCCTAATTTGGCAAGTATTTTACCAAAATCTTCTTTTGACAGCAATTCTTCTTCTTGCTCTGAATGCACTAAATTGGGATGTTCGATACAGGCAATTACTTTTAAACGCTGGGCAATTTCATCGGCAAAATTTTGGTTTGGCTGGGTAAAATGCGATAGTAATCCTTTAAATTCAGGAAGGTTAACAGCAATAATCTGATGTTCTTTTTCTTTGCATTCAATTAAAGGGGAATATGTGAAATTATAGTCGTGATAATCTAACTCCAGTGTGTGAATGCTCCAATTTTCTTTTTGAATCCGTTCGTTTAATAGTTTTTTGATATTTAGCAAAGCCCATTGTCTGAAAGCCTCATTGTGTGAAAGTTCCGGAATCCATTTGTTGTGAGCAACTCCTTTAATTTCGACTCTTGATCCGCCTTTGCAGCTAACATTTACATCTTCACGGCCTGCTCCCATTCCTGTGCGGACCAAGCCTGTGCTTCGATTTAAAAAACGGATGTATTCTGCAGCTTCCCGTAATTCATCAGGAGTGTTTAGTTCGGGGGCGGTAACTGTCTCTATCAGTGGCGTGCCAAGACGGTCTGTCTTATAATATCGCTCATGTCCAACGTCTGAAATTTCACGGCAAGAGTCTTCTTCGATGCTTAATTGTATCAGATTTACTTTTTTATTGCTTAGTTGAATCTGACCGTTTACACCTAAAATTGCGGTTCGCTGAAAGCCTGTAGGTATACTTCCATCCAAATATTGTTTTCGGGTAATATGTACTTCACCTACGATATTTAATTTGCACAAAAGTGAGATTCGAAGGGCAATTCCCAGAGCTTCCTGATTAATTCTAAAGGGAGGAGTATCGTCAATCTCGTAAGTACAGGCTGTTTCGTTGTTGATACGATATATAATGTTTTTTCGGGTTTTAAACTCCATTAGCGCCGTGCCGTCATATCCGCCAAGTTCGCTCATTGCAGGGCGCATATGTCGTATTATTTCAGCATCGTAAGCTCCGTTTTTGTGAAAGACACCACTGGGACAGTGACAAAACAATTTTTCTTTTGTGTCAAGTTGCTGGTGAACTTCCAGTCCGGACATGAAACCAATTCGACGATAATCGTCCTCGGTGGCTTGCTGGCGGGTGACATAGCCAATTTGTTCTTTGGTTTGGAGATGGTTTTTGTTGGGTGTGAATATAGTATTCATTGGGTTAGTTTTTAGTAACCCCAAAAAATACTAATAATCTGTTGGTTAAGAAATGATTTAATTCAGGTTTGCCCCCTGTTTTAATGAATTTTGATTTTGAAATTAGGGTGTAAACGGCAATCTGATTTTGTAGCCTTTACTTTCAATATCTGCTTTTATTTTTGCCCCAATTGCTTGTCCCCACGACATTCCGGCCTGCATACTTTCAGTGGTGATTTTCGGTAATTTCTGAGCAATTCTTTTTCCGGCAACCGATTCGTAAAAGTCAATCATGGCTAATACATCCTCGTGAGAAAGGTTCTGCCTGTAGATTGGCAAAAGCATTTTGATTAAATCATTAACTGAAGTATTCACGAATTCAACTTCAGCTTTGTCCCAATATTCTGTTGGAATATTTGATTCCTGACTTCGTAGTTGAATAATCATCGCTTTAATTGATTCCTGATAGCTGGCTTGTGATCCGTTTATCTGAAACAGATATTTTAAATCTTTTTCGTACGTGTTGGTTTCTTGCCCCGAAGAAGCGAATGTAGATGTCGAAAGGGTAAGAAATAAAAACAATACTATATTTTTCATGGTTTTTTAATTTGCTGAGAGTTTTTTTATTTAGTTAATTGAAGATGATCAAGTATTTTGGAAACTATGATTCTCCTTTTGGGAGCATCATCAGAATTTTTAATATCGATATTAATTGCGAAAAAATATACATTCTCTCCTTTTTCAATATAGCCAACATACCATCCAATTTGCTTGTTTATTCGTGCTGCCCATCCTGTTTTCGCTCTGATTGTATAATCAGGAGTCTGTTCAACAATCATTATTTTTTTCACAATTTCTTGATTTTTTTGCGAAAATGGAAGTTGGTTAAAGTATAATTTTTGTAAAAAATCAATTTGTTGGTTTGGGCTGATTCTAATGTCTCCGCTCAACCAGAAAATATCGATTCCTCCGTTTATATTTTTATTGCCGTAATCTGATGCCTCTACCCAATGTTTCATTCTTTCTTCGCCGATTCTTCGAGCCAGTTCCTGATAAAACCAAACAACAGAATATTTTAATCCGCTTTCCAAATTTTGATCCCTATTCCATTCGTTATATCTACGATCGATACTATCCCACTTAATGATTTCTTTTTCATCCTGAATCACTCCGGTTTCCAAAGCAATCATCGAATTAATTATTTTGAATGTGGAAGCCGGCAAAAATGCTGAATCTAATCGTTCCGAATTAAAGCTGAGTTTTGTATCATTTTTTAAATCATAAATTGCAAAACAGCCGTTAATTTTTTCTGATTTGAAAATACCTTCCAAATCGGAAGAAGAGTAATTGTTTAAAATTGAATTTGATTGTGGAGAACAAGCAAAAAGGATAAACAATAAAAAAAGAGAAAGTAAGGTTTTCATAATAAACTAGTTTGCAGTTGATAAAACATTCTGTTTTTTGTATACCATCCAAAATAATACAATACCAAGAGAACAAAGAACTGTTGCAATAATTGATCCTTCCAAACCAAATTGACCTCCGGTAAGAATTTCATTTCCGTGAATGCTTTGTGATATTAGAGAGGAGGAACTGGTTCCGCTAACTTCGAATCCGAAAATTGGTCCCTGAAAAAAATTCCAGCTAAAATGAAGGGCCAAAGGAAACCACAGATTTTTAGTGAAGATATAGCCAATTCCCAAGAGTAATCCTGCAAGGAAAATATTTGTAATACCAACAAGTGAAACATTAGGATTCATTAGATGAAGAGCCATAAATATCAATGATGATGAAATTAAGGCAATATATTTATTCATGGAATCCATGAAATTTCGAAGAAGATATCCTCTTACAAATACTTCCTCGTTAATTGAAACTAAAATAAACAATACTACTGATTGAGCTAACCCAATCAAATTAAAAGTAATGGAATTGAATGTTAAGTTTCCGGAAAAATACAGAATTAAACTGCCTGCTCCCATCATGATAAAACCGGCCAGTAATCCGTAAATGATATCTTTTGCTCGTTTTTGAAAGGACAATCCCAAATCAATCATTTTTTTTCGATCGATAAAACGGGTAAACAGCCAAATCAACAACAGCGTTCCAATTGTTCCAAAAAATTGAATTACTAAGAATGAGGAAGTAGAATTATCTGCCTGATTTTGTAGCATTTCCAAAAGGTCTTTGTTCGACGCAAGAGCCAATACAAAAGTACCAATAAGTTGAAAAATTCCGGTAAATATTATAAAGGGAAGAAGAATTAAAATGGCTCTGAGCCATCCTCTTTTAATCGCTGGTTCATTGTTTGTTGGGTTCATTAATTTGGATTTTGGTTTGTGTGGTAAAATTAACAAAATCCTGATGTTATGAAAGGGAAAATAAACGTCTTTTAATTTATGACGACATAAAAAAGGGGCTGTCCCAAAAGAACAACCCTTTTTTTATTGAGTATATACCTATACGATGCCCTGTGCAATCATGGCATTGGCAACTTTTACAAAACCGCCAATATTTGCACCATTCATGTAGTTTACAAATCCATTTGAAGATTTACCATACTTAACACATGTGGTATGAATATCCTTCATAATCCTTTTAAGCTGATTGTCAACTTCCTCGCGGGTCCAGCTTAAACGCATTGCGTTTTGAGACATTTCTAAGCCAGAAACAGCAACACCACCGGCATTGGCCGCTTTGCCGGGACCATACAGAATTTCATTTTTAATATAAATATCCACAGCTTCGGGAGTAGAAGGCATATTGGCACCTTCCGAAACGCAAATGCAACCATTATCAATTAAGATTTTCGCTTCTTCAGCATTTATTTCATTTTGTGTGGCACTTGGCAAAGCAACATCACACTTCACTCCCCAAGGTCTTGCGTTTGGATAGTAGGCAACATTGTATTTCTTGGCATATTCTTCAATTCTGCCTCGTTTAATGTTTTTAAGTCTCATCACGTAAGTAAGTTTTTCTCCATCAATTCCATCCGGATCATGAATAAAACCGGAAGAATCGGATAATGTAACCACTTTACCTCCTAATTCATTCACTTTTTCGACAGTAAACTGAGCAACATTTCCAGAACCGGAAACAGTTACGATCTTGCCTTTCAGACTGTCATTTTTCGTATTCAGCATTTCTTCGGCAAAATATACATTGCCATAGCCGGTTGCTTCCGGACGAATAAGGCTTCCTCCCCATTCTGCACCTTTACCGGTTAAAACGCCTGTAAATTCGTTACGTATTCGTTTATATTGACCAAATAGATAACCAATTTCTCTGCCTCCAACTCCTATATCTCCGGCAGGAACATCAGTATTTGGTCCTATGTGTTTACAAAGTTCAGTCATGAAACTCTGGCAGAATCTCATTACTTCATTATCCGATTTTTGTTTTGGATCAAAGTCTGAGCCCCCTTTTCCGCCTCCCATTGGGAGTGTGGTTAAGCTGTTTTTAAAAACTTGTTCGAATGCAAGAAATTTTAGAATACCAAGGTTTACCGTTGGGTGGAAACGCAATCCACCTTTGTAGGGGCCAATTGCACTGTTCATCTCAATACGGTATCCGCGGTTCACCTGAATTTCCCCTTTGTCATCAACCCAAGGAACCCTGAAAATTATAATTCTTTCAGGCTCTGAAATCCTCTCCAAAATTTTAGCTGTTTTGTACTTTGGGTTTTCCTCTAAAAAAGGAAGTAATGACTCCACCACTTCGTGAACAGCCTGATGAAATTCAATTTCTCCTGGTGTTCTGCTTTTTAATTTGTCCATAAATTCCTTGCTGGAAGGAGCCTTTAACATAGTTGTCATGGTAATTAATGTTTAAGTTAGACATGAATTATACTGGGTGTGAATGAACGTGACCGCTAATACCAGCGATCATATTTAAAGGTAAAAAAGAAATCCCTCAAGGTCAAGGGCTTAGGTTTCACTTAAATTGTTTAAATTTAAAAGAGCCTACAAACAGTAGTCAAATCACCACGATCTTTTTACAATTTTTAATGCATCTACGTAAGTAAACCGAAAATGTATGGAATCAAATCCGGGTAAAGAGCAGGGAATCAATAAGATTATAGCCGAAAATATAGAGCGGTTAAAAGAACTTTCCGCAATTAATCAAACCACAGGTATTATCAAGGAAGGAAAATCCATTGAGGATACTTTACAGCAAATCTGCTTTATTCTTCCTAAAGCATGGCAATATCCGGAGTTTACGGTTGCCCGTATTGTATTTGACGGACAAGAATACCTCAGCCCCGGATTTCGTCTCTCGCAATGGACACTAACACAGGAATTTTTAACGATCAATAATCGAAGCGGACGAATTGAGGTTTGTTATGTGAAAAAATTCCCAGCACAAGATGAAGGCCCATTTTTGAAAGAAGAAAGGCACTTGATTGAGAATATTGGGAATATTATTGTTGGTTATATCAATAGCGAAACGGGAAAGGAACTGCTTAGTCGGAAAAGGAAAATTGATCCTGAGAAGAAGGAAATAATAGGTCCTTATGTTCCGGTTACAAATCGAAAATTATTACAGGATTTTTTGAATAAGAACAATGCTGATCGGGATATTTATCATGATTTAATGCCATTTAAAGTAAAGGAAATATTGTTGGTTGCGAACCTGTATGATGCTTATTGTATTGAACGTGAAGGGCGTTTTTCAGAACAAATTTCCAGCGAATATCATCAGCTTAACTTAACATCAATGCCTCGGGTTACAGGTGTTTCTAATTTGGAAGAAGCCATGGAACAATTACATTCCAAGCATTTTGATATGATTATATTAATGGTTGGAGTGGATAAAAAAACACCAATAATTTTAAGTGAGCATATTAAAAAGGAATTTCCGTACATATCCATTTTTTTATTGCTGAATAACGATGCCGATATTGCCATGTTTGAAGAACAACGGGCTGAACTAAAAAGTGTAGATAAAATATTTGTGTGGAATGGCGAGTCGCAGGTTTTCTTTGCCATGATTAAGAGTTTGGAAGATAAGGTAAATGTAGAAAATGACACTAAGATTGGTTTGGCTCGGGTAATTTTATTGGTTGAAGATTCGGCAAAGTATTATTCGAGATATATGCCAATGCTTTATCAGAGTGTTTTGGCGCAAACCCAGCGAATAATAGATGATGTGAGCACCGATGCTCAGTATAAAATACTTCGCTTGCGAGCGCGACCTAAAATATTATTGGCTTCGAATTACGAAGAGGCAATGAATATTTATTATCGGTTTAGGGAGTATTTGTTGTGCTTAATTTCTGATGTGAAGTTTAAAAAAGATGGAATATTTTTAGATGATGCGGGAATTAGTTTGGTAAAAGAAATTAAAGATGAATATCCGAATATGCCGGTTATATTGCAATCTTCTGATGTTTCGAATGCCAGCCATGCTTTTAAGCTGAAAGCTAGTTTTATCGATAAAAACTCTGAAACGCTTAGAGGGGATATTCGTTTGTTTATTCGTCAGTTTCTGGGTTTTGGCGATTTTGTTTATAAGGATGCTGAGGGAAAGGAAATTGCTACGGCAAAATCTTTAAAAGAATTTGAGGAGTATTTGTATCATATTCCCGCTGAATCATTGGTTTATCATGCTCAGAAAAATCATTTTTCATTATGGTTAATGGCTAGGGGAGAAATCCGGGTTGCAAAAATGATTGCTCCCTATCACATCACCGATTTTAAATCTGCTGAAGATGTGCGGGATTATTTAATTAATGTAATTCAAAACTACAGGGACGAAAAAAATAAGGGAAAGGTTGTGGAGTTCAATGCCGATTTTGCTCTTAATTCCAACAATATAGTCACCTTATCTACCGGTTCCTTAGGTGGAAAAGGGCGAGGATTGGCTTTCATTAACTCCATGCTTTTTAATCTAAATTTGAGCCGGTTTGTTCCCGGAATAAATATAAAGGCACCTATGACTGCAGTAATTGGTGTTGATGAATATGAATCATTCTTAGATCGAAATAACCTTTTAGACCGAATTAAGGATATGGATGATTTTGAACAAATTCAGAGGGTATTTCTTGATGCAGAATTAACGCAGCGTCTGGTTCAAAAAATAAGAATCATTCTGAAGAGCTTTGAGCAGCCACTGGCGATCCGATCTTCCGGATTGTTTGAAGATTCATTGCTTCAGCCTGTAGCAGGGGTTTTTCAAACTTACCTTGTGCCCAATAATCATCCCGATTTAAATACGAGGGTTAAGCAGGTAACTGACGCAGTAAAATTGGTTTATTCCTCCATTTTTTCCAATGATGCAAGGCTGAATGTTTCGGCCATGAATTATAAAATTGATGAAGAAAAAATGGCTGTAGTCATTCAGGAAGTAGTGGGCAATCAGTATGGATCAACTTTTTATCCCCACATTTCGGGTGTAGCTCAATCGTATAATTATTATCCCTTTGGGCACATGAAACCCGAAGAAGGGTACGCTGTGATAGGTGTTGGTTTGGGTAAATATGTTGTAGATGGTGAAAAGGCATTTAGGTTTTCTCCTGTTTTCCCAACCATTGAGAATAACAGCGCAAAAGATCAATTTAAAAACTCGCAGGTAGAATTTTATGCTGTTGACCTAAACAAAAAAGATTTGGATCTTCTGGAGGGAGATACGGCAGGGTTAATTCGTTTGGATATTGATGAAGCAGAAGCACATGGTAATTTGGTGCATTGTGCTTCTGTTTATAATTCCATGAGTGATACAATTAGTCCCGGTTTGGATATTATGGGACCAAGAATCATCAATTTCGCCAACATTTTAAAATACAATTATATTCCACTGGCAAAAACGATTGAACTTGTTTTGGATATTATAAAAGAAGCAATGGGCTCACCGATTGAGATAGAGTTTGCAGTCGATTTAACGAAAGATAAAGAAGGGAAGGCTTCGTTTTATCTTCTGCAGATTAAACCTTTGGTTGGTAATATAGATGATTACCATATTGATTTGAATGAAATTGACAGAAGCAAGCTTTTGATGATTTCTGAAATGAGTATGGGAAACGGATTGGTAGATGATATTGTTGATGTTGTTTATGTTGTGCCCGAATTATTCAAAAAAGACTTGACTCTTGAGATTGCGGATACCATCTCAAAAATTAATCATGAAATGAGAGAAAAAAACAAACGTTTTGTATTGATTGGTCCGGGGCGCTGGGGCACCCGGGACCGATGGATTGGAATTCCCGTAAAATGGAACGACATTTCTTTCTCAAAATTAATTGTGGAGACAAGTTTTGAGGATTATCCTTTGGAAGCATCATCTGGATCTCACTTTTTTCACAATGTAACATCAATGAATATTGGCTACAGCTCCATTCACCACCATTCAGAAACATCCTTTATCGAATATCAATTACTAAAAAAGCAGAAATTAATTGGGGAGTATGGCGCCGTTCGTCACGTTCAGTTTAAAAAACCATTAAGTATTAAATTGGATGGTAAAAAACGACTGGCTGTTGTGAGTTGGGAATGATATTTAAAAATGAATGGAAATGCCTAAAGCCAGATTCCAGATATCGTAAAATTTAACATATTCTGTTCTTATGCCTTCTAATAGATAATTGTCAATTGTTCCAATTTCGGTGTAAAAATCGATTCCTTTAATTATTTTATAAGGAAGAGGGTGGTAAACCATAGCGCCAACAAAAGGAGCAAAATGTATTTTATTCTGAAAATAATAATCATTGGGGAAGTAGCTGGGTAAATTTCGGTAGGTATTGTGAGTTGAACCAAAATTGATACTTAAGCCTGCTGTTGGAGCAACTACAAAATCACCAATGTGAAATTGTTTGATAAGAAATGTGTTCTTAAATGCAACTGTATTTAGAGTATGAACATGTGAATGCATTGATGTACTGCCATACATGAATGAAAGACGATACCAGTCTTTTGCAAGATAATAGGTAATTCCGGCAGAAAGAAAGCCAATATTACCTGCGTATTGAATTTTTGCATCACGTGGTAAATACCATTTTCTTTTTATCGAATCAGTTTGGCCTTCGTTAATATTACTACCCAAGGCTGATAGGTTAAAACAGCAGCTACATACTAAAATGATTAATATATATTTTTTCATTAAAAAGCGATGTTTTCAATCGAATAATTACCATTATCAATAGTAATTACCTGATAGTGATTATCAGCAATATCACCTCCTACCAAAAAATCTGTTTTGCCATATTTTTTGCCATGATAAAAGCTGTGTGTATGGCCATGTATGGAGAGTTTAATATTGTTATTTTCCAGTATTTGATTCAGAATTGAATCTTCTCCGTCATATTGATCCGAATAAGGTGGGATGTGTGAGACAGGAATCACCAGATCAGCACTGCCATCATTCTTTAAATTCTCATTGAACCAATCAAAATCAGGATCTGTGTTTTTTCGTTCCCATACAATATTATCAAACATTACAAATTTGCAGCCTTTGTAAGTAAATGTGTAGTTGTTTTCACCAAAGGAGGTATGGTATAATCTTTCGCCATTTGATAAGTGGTCGTGATTCCCGATTACTGTAAAAAAAGGAACGTTCAGCCTGGATATTATTTCGTTAAACCATGTAAATTCTTTGTGAAGGGCACTTAAGGTTAAATCACCACCATGTATTACGAAATCAATATCATCTCTTGCATTTAGAGCAGTAACAGCATCCTCAAATTCATCATAAAATGTGTGAGTGTCTGTGATAAAAGCGAATTTGAAAGTTTCATTATTATCAGTAGTTTTTATTTTATCCAGATTTTTAGAAGTTAAATCTCTGAATTTACTCTCAACTTTATTATCATATGGACTGTATTCATAAGGCAGACTGCATCCTGGGAATACCCCCAAAATAGCAGACAGGCATACCAGTCCGTTGGTTTTTATAAAATCACGTCGGATCATATCTGTTGGTTTTATTCTTTCAGAATAAATTCAATAAAATTAGTGTGGAGCAAAGATATTATAGAAAAAGAAAGATGATGAAAGTTATAACAATTATTAACTTTTTTAACAATTCAAAGCATTTTAGCAGCGTGAAGAAGCGATTTGTTAATCAAATTTAATCGCCTTTGCAGGAGTTATTTTTGTAATTAAATAGGAGGGAACAAGCAACATCGAAACTGTAACAATTAAACTGCCAATATTCAGAAGAATAATGTGAGTGATTTTAAGATTGATTGGTACGGTATCTACATAATAGTTGGTTGGATCCAGAGGGATAATCTCAAAAAAGTATTGCAGTAAACACACAGAGATTCCAATAATGTTTCCCCACAGCAGTCCTTGTCCGATAAGCATGGACGATTGATAAAGAAATATTTTACGAATCGACCAGTTTTCTGTCCCCAGTGCTTTTAAAATTCCAATCATATTGGTCTTTTCCAGAATAATAATTAAAAGCCCCGAAACCATATTAAAACCGGCAACCAGTATCATTAGGCTTAAAATAATCCATACATTCATATCGAGCATATCAAGCCAGCTAAATATTTGCGGATATTTGCGAACAATGCTTCTTACTTTTAAACCGGCACCATCATCGGTAAATGATGCAGCTGTAATTCCTTTTATCTGTTGATCGATAAGATCTAAATCGTCAAAATTATCAATGAAAATTTCGTAGCCGCTAACCTGATTGTTACTCCAGTCATTTAATTTTTGAATGTGTTGTATATCGCAGATAAGGAATAGTTTGTCGAATTCTTCCATTCCGGTATTGTATATCCCGGCAACGGTAAAACTTCTTACCCTGGGCGGTTGCTGAATAAAATAAACCGATAATTTGTTACCTACTTTTAATTGAAGAAGATTTGATAGTTTTTCCGAAATCAAGATATCATTACTTTTGGTGCTGTCGGTGAGCTGAATGGTTTTTCCCTCCACCAAATGATTTTTAAAAAAACTCCAATCGTAGTCTTTACCTATTCCGTTTAAAACAATTCCTTGAATATCCGATTTTGTTTTAAGAATACCCGGTTTCGTTGCAAAGGATTGTATGTGCGAAACTCCGGGTATTTTTTCAATGCTGCTTACGGAGATTGCATTTTTTTCGATGGGGTTAGTTTCAAACGACGAGTTGTTATCGTAATTTGTGATTTGTATATGAGAACCAAATCCGATAACCTTGTTGGTAATTTCAGATTTGAATCCGGTAACAATAGCTACAGCCAATATCATTACTGCGATGCCAAGAGCAATACTTATTTTGGCAATACTAATAATAGGATGAGATATATTTCCACCGCCTTTTTTGCTGATGGTAATTTTTTTAGCTATAAAAAGTTCTAAATTCAAATTGAGTTTCTTTTTAAAAGATTAATACAAAAGTAGTAATTTCGTGTTTACAGATGTGAAAAATTAGTTAAATGAGAAAAATAAAACAATTGATTCAATATTGTGTGCTGTGTTCATACTTTTTGTTTGTAATATGTGTAACATCTTGTGCACAAAAACAATCAGATTCATTATCGACCGGAGCCGAAAACTTCACAGAATTTATACCTCTGCTGAAAGAGAAAAAAATTGCAGTTGTCGCCAATCAATCCTCATTGGTTAAAGCCGAACATTTGGTTGATGTATTACTGGCAAAAGACATACACATTACTCGAATTTTCAGTCCCGAACATGGCTTTCGGGGCGATGCTGATGCAGGCGAGAAAATTACCAATGGCATAGATGCGAAAACAGGATTGCCGATTGTGTCCCTATATGGAAAGCATTATAAACCTTCGGTGGCTGATTTAAAAGATGTTGATATTGTAGTATTTGATATTCAGGATGTTGGTGTTCGCTTTTACACATACATTTCCACGCTTCATTATGTGATGGAAGCTTGCGCCGAGCAGGGAAAACAGGTAATTGTTCTCGATCGGCCAAATCCAAACGGACATTACGTGGATGGACCAGTCCTGGAGATGAAATACAGTTCCTTTGTTGGAATGCATCCGGTGCCTGTGGTTTATGGCATGTCGATAGGTGAATATGCCCAAATGATTAACGGGGAAAAATGGTTGAAGAATAAAGTACAATGTGAATTAAAAGTGATTCCATGTAAAAACTGGAACCGGGAGAAATCCTATTTGCTGCCGGTAAAGCCGTCGCCCAATCTGCCGAATCAATTGTCTGTTGCTTTGTATCCGTCTCTGTGTTTTTTCGAAGGAACAGTGGTTAGTGCCGGTCGTGGTACAAATTATCCGTTTCAAGTATACGGACATCCTTTTTTTACAAAGGGTGATTTTGAGTTTACACCAAGCAGTATTACCGGAGCAAGTAAATATCCAAAGTTTAAAGGTGAAAAATGTATTGGTTACGATTTGCGTAAAATAAATGCGGATGACTTCCGAAAGAAGAAAAAATTGGATCTGTCTTTTTTATTAAATGCTTATAGTGAATTGAAAGTGGCCCCGGATTTTTTCAATTCTTTTTTTGAAAAGCTTGCAGGAACAGCAAATCTGAGAACTCAAATTGAAAACTCCATATCGGAAGAACAAATTAGAGCCAGTTGGGAAAAGGATCGAAAAGATTTTATGGCAATTCGAGCGAAGTACCTGATTTATTCTGATTTTGCAGAAGAGTAAATGGAAAAAGAAACAGAAGCATCGGAGTGAAAGGAAAGTTGTATCGACTAAGTTGCAAATCCGATGTTCTGTTTCTGAGGGATTCTTTTATTTGTGGTTGAATTTGTATTCGGCCTTAACAAGAGCAAGTTTACAAAAGAGAAATTTAGGAAGTATAAACTGACTATTAATTATGTGTTAATTACTATTTATTTTTTCAGATTTAGGAGCAGAAATTAACAATAGAATAGCTTGAAATTAATTTAGATTTTCTCAAAATAATAAGTAAATTTAAAGGAGTGTTCAATAAATAAAATATTTAAAATGGCATTTACCTTGCAAATTAATGATAAAGCTCCTGATTTTGATCTGATAGCTACCGATGGAATTCGATATAAATTAAACGATTTTAAATCATCTAAACTTTTAGTCGTTTTTTTTACTTGTAATCATTGTCCTTATGTTATCGGTTCCGATGAAGATACCAGAATGATTGCTGATAAATACATTCCAAATGGAGTTGAATTTGTGGGAATTAATTCTAATTCAGCAAACACTTACGAGGAAGATGATTACGATCATATGGTAACACGAATGGAAGAAAATGATTTTCCCTGGGTTTATTTGTACGATGAAACACAAGAGGTGGCAATGGCATACGGTGCATTGAGAACTCCCCATTTTTATTTGTTTAACGAAGCACGCAAATTAATTTATACAGGCAGAGCAGTCGATAATCCCAAAGATACGTCCAAAGTTACTTCCAGAGATTTGGAGAGAGCTATAGATGAATATTTGGCTGGAAAAGAAATTTCTGTTCCGGTAACCAACCCAATTGGCTGCAACGTAAAATGGGATGGGAAAGACAAACATTGGATGCCTGCAGATGCTTGTGATTTGTTGTAAGTATTTTTCCCAATCAGATAAAAAATAAAAAACGGCTCCAATTTTAGAGCCGTTTTTTGTGTTATATGTTGAGAAACTTCTTAAATAGTTCTTCCCGGATAAACCTTCAATGCTTCAGCAAGAGTTTCCATCGCTTTCGCCAAATCTTCTTTTTTAAGAACGTAAGCAATACGAACTTCATTTTTACCTAAACCTTTAGTAGCATAAAATCCTGTAGCAGGAGCAACCATTACAGTTTGGTTTTTGTATTCAAAATCCTCTAAAATCCACCGTGCAAACTTGTCTGCATCATCAATTGGAAGTTTAACTACAGTATAAAAAGCTCCTTTAGGAGTTGGGCAGTAAACGCCATCCATATTATTTAAAGCAGCCACCATAAAGTTACGGCGATCGATGTATTCGTTGTAAACTTCGGTGAAGTAATCTGCAGGTGTCTCCAAAGAAGCTTCGGCAGCAATTTGTCCAAAAGCAGGAGGGCACAAACGAGCCTGAGCAAATTTTAAAGCGGTGGTAATTACATCTTTATTTTTTGTAATCATTGCACCAATACGAACACCGCACTCGCTGTAGCGTTTCGAAACAGAATCAATTAGAATTACATTTTGCTCCAAGCCTTCCAGTTTCATAGCTGAGAAATGCTCTTCGCCATCGTAACAAAACTCACGGTAAACTTCGTCTGAGAAAAGGAACAGGTCGTGCTTGATAATCAACTCACGCAATTGATTCAATTCCTCTTTTGAGTACAGGTAACCAGTTGGGTTATTTGGGTTACAAATAACAATTCCTTTGGTTTTAGGAGTCATTAATTTCTCGAATTCTTCAATTGCAGGCAATGCAAAATCATTTTCGATACTCGATGTAATTGGTTTTACAACCACACCGGCACTTACAGCAAAACCGTTGTAGTTTGCGTAAAATGGCTCCGGAATCAAAATCTCATCACCAGGATTCATACAAGTCATTAAAGCAAAAGTAATTGCTTCCGAACCACCTGTAGTAATCAACATCTCATTTTCGTCCACGTTAATTCCGATGTTCTGATAGTATTTCGCCAATTTCCTGCGGTAAGAAATATTACCCGCCGAATGAGAATACTCAATCACCTTTTCGGTACAATTTCTAATGGCTTCCATGGCAACCTCAGGTGTTTTAATATCCGGCTGACCAATGTTTAATGGATACACAGTTTTTCCTGCAGCTCTTGCAGCTTCAGCGTAAGGAACCAATTTACGAATTGGTGACTCAGGCATTAATCTTCCTTTGTCTGATATTTGTGGCATTTGTTATGTGTTTATATATTTTATGAATGAAGTTTTTTGTTGCTCAAAAGTAGATAAATTTCCATGTAAAAAAAATGATTTTTATTGCTTTTCAGCATCCCGTTAAAAATCTGAAATTTACTCTCCAAATCAGTGATTATAAAATAAATGCATAGTTTTATTAACTCCCTTATTTTTATTGCAAATTACTTACAGATCGCTTTCAGACAGATTGTTGCTTTTTGTTGGAGATATATCTCTCAGATTTTCTTAATTTTGAGCCAAATTTTTTTAGTAGTATAGATTTTTAAATTTTAGTTAAACACATGGAAATCCCAACAAAGTACAATCCTGCAGAATCGGAGGACAAATGGTATAAGTATTGGATGGATAAAGGATTCTTCCACTCTGTACCTGATGAGAGAGAGCCGTATACAATTGTGATACCTCCGCCAAACGTCACCGGAGTGTTGCACATGGGGCATATGCTAAACAATACAATTCAAGATGTATTGGTGCGTAGAGCCAGATTGCAGGGAAAAAATGTCTGTTGGGTGCCGGGTACCGATCATGCATCTATTGCGACAGAAGCTAAAGTTGTAAACAAGCTAAAGCAGGAAGGCATTTCAAAAGATGACATCACCCGCGATGAGTTTATGGCGCATGCCTGGGAATGGAAAGAAAAACATGGCGGAATTATTTTAGAGCAGCTGAAAAAATTGGGTGCTTCGTGTGATTGGGAGCGTACTGCTTTTACTATGGACGAATCTCTTTACGAATCGGTAATTGATGTTTTTATCGATTTATATAAAAAGGAAAAGGTTTATCGGGGTGTTCGTATGGTGAATTGGGATCCTTCGGCACAAACAGCTGTTTCCGATGAAGAGGTAATCTATAAGGAATTACAATCAAAACTGTATTATTTAAGATATCAGGTTGAAGGAAGTGATGAGTACATTACCATTGCCACCACCCGTCCTGAGACAATTTTAGGTGATACCGCAGTTTGTATCAATCCAAACGACGAACGTTTTGCTCATTTAAGAGGCAAACGTTGTATCGTTCCTTTGGTGAACCGTTCCATTCCAATCATCGAAGATGAGTATGTTGATATGGAATTTGGTACCGGTGCTTTAAAAATTACACCGGCTCACGATATTCATGATTACGAAATTGGTGATCGTCATAATCTGGAAACCATCGATATTTTTAACGATAACGGAACCATGAGTGAAGCTGCTCAGCTTTATGTTGGTAAAGATCGTTTCGAAGTTCGTGATTTAATTATGCCTGATTTGGAGAAAGCTGGCAACTTGGTGAAGGTAGAAGATTACGTAAATAAAGTAGGTTTTTCGGAACGTACCGATGCTGTAATCGAACCTAAATTGAGTATGCAGTGGTTCCTGAATATGAAAGAATTGGCCAAACCGGCTCTTGAGCATGTAATGAACGACGATATTCAGTTGCATCCTCCAAAATTCAAGAACACTTACCGTCATTGGATGGAAAATGTGAAGGATTGGTGTATTTCCCGTCAGTTGTGGTGGGGACAACGAATTCCGGTTTACTATTTGCCTGAAGGCGGATATGTAGTAGCCAGATCAATTGAAGCTGCACTTGTTGAAGCAAATGCCAAAACAGGAAAAACATACAAAGCTGAAGACTTACGTCAGGATGAGGATGTGTTGGATACATGGTTCTCTTCATGGTTGTGGCCAATTTCAGTCTTCGATGGTATTCGTAATCCCGAAAACGAGGAGATCAAATACTATTATCCAACCAACGATTTGGTTTCCGGACCGGATATTCTGTTTTTCTGGATTGCCCGTATGGTAATTTCAGGTTATGAGTACCGTGGCGAAAAGCCATTTAGTAATGTTTATTTAACTGGTATTGTTCGCGATGAATTGGGCCGTAAAATGTCAAAATCATTGGGTAACTCGCCTGATCCGTTAGACTTAATTGCTAAATATGGAGCAGACGGGGTTCGTGTGGGAATGCTGTTGTGTTCTCCTGCCGGAGGCGATTTGCTGTTCAACGAGAACCTACCTGAACAAGGACGTAATTTTACTACCAAGATCTGGAATGCATTCCGTTTGGTAAAAGGTTGGGAAGTTGCCGATATCGAGCAACCTGAATATGCCCGATTGGCAACAGAGGTTTTCCATGCACGTTTAAACAACACTATGGAAGCTTTGGATGAGCAGTTCAAGCAATATCGCATCAGCGAAGCATTAATGACTGTTTACACCTTATTCCGCGATGAGTTCTCATCATGGTATTTGGAAATGGTGAAACCAGCTTATCAGCAGCCAATCGATAAAAAGACTTTCGATTCGACCGTAGCTCTTTTCGAGAAGTTGATGCAGTTACTCCACCCATTCATGCCTTTCTTAACAGAGGAAATCTGGCAGTTACTTGCCGATCGTACCGATGAGGACAGCATTATGGTTTCAGTGATGCATAAGCCAGATTCTTATGACGCTAATTTGTTAGCCAAGTTCGAGCAGGTAAAAGAAGTGATTGTTGCTGTTCGTAATATCCGTAAGCAAAAAAATATCGCTTTTAAAGAAGTTTTAGAAATGAATTACAAATTGAAGGGAGACAATTACGATGCTTCTTTCGATTGTGTGGTGGCTAAAATGTGTAATCTTACCGATATTACTGTAGCAAATGGAGAAATGACTGGTGCAATGTCGTTCATCGTAAATGCAGTTGAATATTTTATTCCTTTGGGCGACCTGGTCGACGTTGAGGAAGAATTGAAGAAAATGGAAGAAGAGTTGAAATATACCAAAGGTTTCCTGACTTCGGTTCAGAAGAAAATGAGCAACGAGCGTTTTGTAAACAATGCACCAGCTAAAGTCATCGAAATCGAGAAAAAGAAAATGGCCGATGCCGAAGCTAAAATCAAAGTTTTAGAAGATCGCATTGCCAGTATGAAATAAGAGAAGTATACTCTATTGTATTAATGCCGTTTCATTCATTTGAAACGGCATTTTTTTATGGTATTACAATTTTTATTCCTTCTATTATCCCCTTTCAGGGAATTTAGTATAGAGCTGTGTCCATCCGTCCACTTTGTGGACGCTTACTCAAGTTTAGTTTCTTCGAAACATTTTCATGAAACATGTCCAATTAGATTTTTGAAGAAGATTGACTTTGAATTGAGTAAATATCACGAAGTGATTAAATTTAAGTAACCGCCTACGCAGCAGGTGGAACTTGAAATTGGAAAATGATCCCCGAAGGGGTAAATATTTATGGCAAGAGTCGTTACAAACAAAAGGTAGAACATCTGCTGCCGTTCCAAATAATTGGAACAGCATTTTTTTTCATTTAGCTTATTGGTATTTCGGTCGCTAATTTATTCAATTCTACTTCTACCCTATCAAAAAAGGTAAATTTATGTTTTTTTGCGATCATACTTCTAAGTACATAATTAGGGACACTTCCATTATCTTTTTCCAACCACAATTTCATTTCTGCTTCTGAGAGTTCTTTTTTTCTCAAGTGTTTAAGTGAAAATATATTGATTGGCTCTGTGCATTGGAATAGTTTAGTGATTTCTGGACAATACCCCTTATAGTTGATTGATTTAATAGGGATTGCGATACTAATTGAGTGAGGCCTAAGATTTTTGTATTTTTCATTTCCTTCTATTGTTGATAAATATTTTATTCCATCTATATCTAATGTTGTTTTACACCACTGCATTAGCATTTGCGGAATAATATATTCTTCCTTGAAATTTGCAAATGGGTATTTTGTTTGTATAGTGCATGCAAAAGCTAATGGCCAAGTTAGAATAGCTTGTTCTAAAAATACATATTTCCTATCCATGCCTTTTTCAATTAAAGCTTTATTAAGATTGAAAATTTCTTTATTAGTCATAGAAATATCCAATAAATTAATTGTATTTAAATCTACCTCATATCTTGTAGCGTATAAGTATTTTATTTTAGGAGATCGTAACTCTTTCCAACAGGTCTGTATTGAATTCCCTAAGTAAACACAAGGTACCCCAGGGATGCTGTATCGATTGGTAGATACTAAATGCTTTCGTTCGAATGGAATATGAAAAATATCTCTTCTGTTTTTAATTTTAATATAACTTTCACGTATTTTGTAGAAATTTCTTCTGGAATTACCCATAAGCATAATCCTATTTTCATTTGGGAAAAATAAGCTGTCTTTAACCTTATCTAATCCTTTGGATAGATTGTTGTATGCATTGAATGTTTTACCTTCTAAATATAGTTTTGTGGAATTTAATATACAAGAGCACAGAATCTCTAAATTCTCTCTGTTCTTTTCAATTACATCTTTAATTTCACCTTCGAATTTATTAATTCGTTTTAGGTATTCTTCAAGATTAGACGATATATAATCTAAATATGGTACGTCATAGTTTTTCTTAGGCAGATCAAAAAAGGTAGTATTAAATAGTTCAATATTTCTCATTCTAAGTGCTATTAAATAGATGTTTTTAAGTTGTAAATGTATTCTTTTTTATAGAAATCAATCTATTCCGAGCATTACTTCCTTAATCTTCTTAAAGCAAAACAACTTAAACATTTTTATCAAAAATAGTAAAAGACGCAGATAATCATGAATTACATAGTAAAAATGCCGTTCCAATGATTTGGAGCGGTATTTTTTGTTGTGTGCCTATTGCTTGATCATTTCTTAGGGTATATCAGACATGTCCTCTTTTAACAGGTCGGATGTGATTGGAGTTTTAGAGGCATTTACTCAATTAATTCCTCAGTTGCTGAAAGATAACAGGAGTGTTGAATTGGGAGATTTGGGTACATTTTCTCTTCATATTTCGGCCGAAGGGGTAGATTCGGAAGAACTGGTAACACGACATCGTATTAAGAAAAGTACAATTGCTTTTCGTCCCGGTAAGCGAGTGAAGCAAGATATTGCAAGAGTCGATTATCGAAAAATTCCGAAGAAGTGAAAGAGATTTTTTTTTGCTTGTGGTTGGAAAATAAGAGTTTTCCACATATTTTTTGATCCATGCAAATGGGTTTTAACCCGTTCGAAAAATATATTTTCCGTTGCAAACGGTTGTAGTTTCTGTTCAATTAGCTTATTAGAGAAATAATTCTTTATTTTGTAGAGGATAAAAGAGTCCGAAAATCCAAAATAAGATTTGGATGAGGGGAATAGTGGCTGAATAGTCTAATTTGAATACTAAAAGATTAAAAAAATATGGATACGATTAAGCATATCCCTGAAAATGGAAAAACCAGAATTGTAATTATTGGTGGTGGTTTTGCAGGTTTAAAACTTGCACGGAAACTGGTGAAAACAAAATATCAGGTGGTGTTAATTGATAAAAACAATTTTCATCAGTTTCAGCCTTTGTTTTATCAGGTGGCAACCTCTGGTTTGGAGCCAAGTTCTATTGCTTTTCCCTTGCGGAAGATTTTTCAGAAGCGGAAAAATGTGCATTTTCGAATGGCTGAATTGTTGGAGGTGAATCCAAATGTGCAGAAGATATACACAAGTCTGGGGTCGTTGAAATACGATCATTTGGTATTGGCCACCGGTGTGGATACCAATTATTTCGGAAATAAGAACATCGAGGAGTTTGGTATTCCTATGAAATCGGTGTCCGAAGCCATTTTTCTGCGCAATTCAATTTTGCGTAACTACGAAAAGGCGTTGAATGAATCGGATCCGAAAAAGGCGGCCAATTACATGAATATTGTTTTGGTGGGCGGTGGTCCAACAGGAGTTGAATTGGCAGGTGCTTTGGCCGAAATGAAAAATGAAATCCTGCCAAAGGATTACCCGGAGCTTGATTTTTCTTTAATGAATGTGTATTTGTTCGAAGCGTCAGATCGATTGTTGAGCGGCATGTCGGAGAAAGCATCAGAGAAAGCGAAAACTTACTTAGAGAAATTGGGTGTAATTGTAAAAACGGAGGCTCGGGTTGCCGATTACGACGGACTTAAAATTAGTTTGGCTGATGGAGAGGAGTTTTACTCATACGCTTTGGTTTGGGCTGCGGGGGTTGTGGCTAATTCCATTAAGGGTATTTCGGAGATTGCTGCAAGTCGTGGAGGAAGACTTCGTGTTGACATGTATAATAAGGTAAGCGGTTTAAACAATGTGTATGCTTTGGGCGATTTGGCTTTGCAAAAAGAGGGGGAATATCAGAATGGTCACCCACAGGTTGCACAGGTTGGTTTGCAGCAGGCTGCTGTTTTGGGTAAAAACCTCATAAATATTCAACAGGGAAAAAGCATGAAACCTTTTCATTATAAGGATAGAGGATCATTGGCAACAATTGGAAAGAATTTGGCTGTCGCTGATTTGCCTGGAATTAAAACACAGGGTTTTTTGGCGTGGATTCTTTGGTTGTTTGTGCATTTAATGGCAATTGTGGGTGTAAAGAACCGATTCTTTATCTTGATTAATTGGGTTTGGAATTATTGGACTTCGGATCAATCGCTGCGGGTTTTAATTCGACCGGATAAACGAAGTTTTACGGATAGGGCTTCAAAAAGGCATCAGATTAAAGACCCGGTTAACTTGAATTAAGGAGGCTGAAAGCACCAATTTTACTGAGGATTGGTGCTTTTTTTATTTTTGGCACAAGCTTTGCATCTATTCAGTCAAAGTATACCGGTACTTGACTTTTAGAAGATTCGTCCCTACCATAGGATGACAATATTGAAAGCCATACAAGAGTGTAAATTGAGTATTTAAATTTCATCCTGCACGAAAGGGCTATTTGGCTTACACATTAAAAACTAAATGCCATGAGAAAGTCTGTATTATATAAGTTGACAGCCAGTATAGTATTGGTTTCAGCAATCGCAATTTCTACTACAAGTGTATCAGCTCAGCGCAGATCGCAGCAAAATGAGAAGACCCGTTACGAAGAACGAAATAAATCAACCCGTTTGAAAGATGCTGATAGAAATGAGAAATACAACAAGAGTCGTTATTCAGATTACTCAGATCAGAAAAGGAATAACGCGTCTAATAAGAAGAGTGCAAAATATCACAAAGAACGGAGTACGAAAGGGTATTCTAGTCAATATAAAAATGGACATGTAAACGGCAATAAGCGTTGGGATCGGAATCACAATAGAGGGGCGCATGTGAAATCTTATCATTCCTCAGGTGATCGTTACAGAAGTTATCGTTATCCAAAAATGGTCCATACCAATCAACGTTACAGAAACTTTTACAACAATCATGGACACAATTGTTATCGTCATGAACGTTACGGAAATGTAGTTTTAAGATTTGCTGTTGCACCGGTTGTAATCCGACATAGTTACGGAGATTACTACTTTTCTGATGGAGATTTTTATAGATTCTATCCTGAAGTGGGATATGTTGTAGTTGATGCGCCAAATTCTTTGTATTTCTCTTATGTTCCTGATAACTGCCATAGGATTTTGCATCATGGAAATGAATATTACACAAATGGAGATATGTGTTTTGTGAAGCATAGAAATGGGTTTAGATTGGTGAGTGCTCCTGCCGGAATACATTTATCTTTGAGATTTTAAGTGAAAGACTAATTATTCGAGCATTATTGAACAGTACTAAAATAGACTTACTTTTAAAAAATAAAAAATACAGGGGTGTGGTTTGTAAAAAAGACAAAAATGGTCTTAAAATTTGCAAAACTACACCCTTCTCTTGTAAAAAATGACGTTTTATGGCTGGTGCACTCAAAAACGGGGTATTTTGCTGTGACTTGTTTTTCTTTTGAGTTGATACCTGATCAATTAAGGGAGTAAGAAGGGGAGAAATATAAGATAATCTGCTTGTGTATACACTTTTTAGGGGTGTATGCGAAAAATCTTATTTTTTGTACTCGAAAACGATTTCGAGAAGCTGTTGTAAAACAGGTTTTTGCTTGGGTTGATCAATGAGTTTTATCTTTTGTGTGTTCTGATTTTATTGGGATTTATGGCTTTTTATGTTGTGTGTTCTAAATTCTGAATTCCGCTTGGATATTCAGTGGAAACTAGGCTATTTTATCCCTCAATAACAAATGATAACAACAACACAATTTAAAACAAGCGTATTATGACAAGGGATGAATATTTAATGGATCCAAATAAGTTGGTTCAATTCCTGCAAAAACCAAGCAACGAGTTCACAAAAGAGGATCTGATAAGATATATAGCAGAGAATGGAATTAAGATGATTAATTTCCGTTACGTTGCTGAGGATGGAAAATTGAAAACCTTGAACTTTATTATTACCGGGAAAAGCCATTTGGATAGTATTCTATCTTCTGGCGAGCGCGTTGATGGATCAAGTTTGTTCTCTTATATAGGAGCAGGTTCAAGTGATTTATACGTGATTCCCAGATTTAAAACGGCATTTGTGAATCCTTTTTCAGAAGTGCCGTGTCTGGATATTCTTTGTTCGTTTTATACTGCTGAAGGAAAACCAATGGAAAGTGCTCCTGAGTACATTCTAAAAAAGGCACATGAGAGCTTTAAAAAAACAACAGGCCTTACTTTTAAGGCAATGGGTGAACTCGAATATTATATTAAAAGTTCAAATCATACATTATATGCTGATGTAGATCAGAAAGGATATCACAGTTCCCGGCCTTTTACTAAATGGGAAGGTTTGAGACGCGAAGCAATGGTTTTAATTGCTCAATGCGGAGGGAAAATAAAATACGGACACTCAGAGGTTGGGAATTTTTCAGCGGGTGATGATGGTTACGAGCAGCATGAAATTGAGTTTTTACCGGTTGAGGCAGAGGATGCAGTTGATCAGTTGGTGATTGCAAAATGGATTGTGAGAATGTTGGCTGCCCGTGAGAATGTATTGGTGAGTTGGGCACCAAAAATTACTGTTGGTAAAGCCGGCAGTGGTTTGCATATTCATATGTTGGTAGAAAAGGACGGCAAAAATATTTGTATTGAAAATGGAAAGTTGAGTGATACGGCTAAGAAAATGATTGCTGGTATTTTGAAACTTTCCGGAGCTTTAACAGCTTTTGGAAATACGATTCCGACTTCTTATTTACGTTTGGTTCCGCATCAGGAGGCTCCGACTTACGTTTGTTGGGGAGATCGTAACCGCTCTGTTTTAGTGAGGGTTCCTCTTGGATGGGTAGGTGCTGCGGATATGATTAAGAGTGTGAATCCGTTCGAACCGGCTGATGCAAGAGATTTTTCAAGTAAGCAAACTTTTGAGTTCAGAGTGCCGGATGGTTCTGCAGATATTTATTCATTGGTGGCTGGTTTGATTGTTGCAGGTCAGTATGGATTGGAAATGGAAGATGGCTTGCAGGTAGCTGATGAATTGTATGCAGATGTAGATATTTTTGCTTCGCAGTATAAAGAAAAATTAGATGGTTTGAAGCAATTGCCGACTTGTTGTTGGGAGAGTGCAGATTGCTTGCTTGAGCAAAGAGAGGTTTTTGAGCGAAATGGTATTTTTACAAAGGGAAGAATTGATGCGGTTGTGAAAAAATTAAAACTATATGAAGATTATGGGTTGAATGACCGAATTCTGGGTAATGAAGTTAGGATTATGGAGATTGTAAATGATTACATTCACTGTATGTAAATTTGGGAAGAATATTTACTAATAAGTTTTTTATATGGGGGTAGTCCCGCAACGAAAGTTGCGGGACTTTTTTATGATTTCCTTTATTCTTTGTATGCAAATGAGTAGGATTCATCGTGTTGTGATATATCTAAACCTTTGGCTTCAGAGTATTCTGAAACTCTAAGTGTAACAAATTTGTTTGTTATCCAATATAGGATGTAGGAACCTCCGAAAGTAAAAATTCCAACAATTACCAATGCAATGATGTGCATTAAAAAAGTTCTGATTTCTCCATGTATCAGTCCAACATCATGAGCAAATACAGCGGTTAAAATCATTCCTGTAATTCCTCCCATTCCGTGTGCCGGAAATACATCAAGGGTATCATCAAGAGATGTTTTTCCTTGTAAGGTGATTGCGTAATTGCTTACGATGGATGCTATTACACCAATAGTAATGGATGCTCCGACAGTTACAAATCCTGCGGCAGGAGTAATGGCTACAAGTCCAACAACCAAACCAATTGCAGCTCCTAATCCTGATGGCTTGTGTCCTCGGGCACCATCAAGGAAAATCCAGGTCAGCATGGCTGCCGCTGATGCTGTATTTGTATTTAGTAGGGCTAATACTGCTGTCGATGAGGCTTCCAGGGCCGATCCGGCATTGAATCCAAACCATCCGAACCAAAGCATTCCTGCACCAAGAAGCACGAATGGAATGTTGGAGCGTTTCTCGTTGTATTTCGATTTTGTTCGTTTTCCGAGAAACATGGCTCCGGCAAGTGCTGCGAATCCTGCAGACATATGAACAACAGTACCTCCTGCAAAATCTAATACTCCCATGTTGCGAAGAAATCCGTTTGGATGCCAGGTCCAGTGTGCAAGCGGAGCATATATAAATATCGTGAAAAGGCTTATGAAAATCATATATGCTCTAAATCTCACCCTTCCTGCAAAAGATCCTGTGATTAAAGCGGGTGTGATAATTGCAAATTTTAACTGGAAGAGTGCAAAAAGAGCAAATGGAATGGTTGGCGACATTTCAGGATTTGTGTAGCCTCCTACATTTTTAAACATCAGGAAAGTTAGCGGGTTTCCAACCAATCCAAAGCCGTCAGGTCCAATGCTGTCTCCAAAAGCCAGACTGAATCCAATAACAACCCATATCATACTTACAATTCCCATTGCGACAAAACTTTGAAGAATTGTTGATATAATGTTTCTGGGATCCACCATACCACCGTAAAAAAATGCAAGTCCGGGAGTCATAAGAAGAACCAGGGCGGTTGAGGTCAGCATCCATGCTACATCTCCCGAAACAATGTTTGGATCATCAACTCCCAATTCAACACTAGGGACAAATATTCCGACAATAGCCACTACAATAAGCAGCAATAAGGCATAAAGCCATTTTTTACTGTTTTTCATCACAATAATGATTTATAAAATGTACAAAATCCGGTTGGTGTGATTATGGATTGTAGTCCGTCAAATATTACGCTTGGGTGGTAAAAATAGAATAAAATTTAGAAACAACCTAATTGAAATGAGGGGTGTGGTTATTTAAAATGATTATATTTTTGAGACAGCCCTATTTTTTTAGGGTGAAAGTTCTTTTTGTGTATGGTTTTTTATTTGGAAGGATTTGGATTTATGGTGGAATTAGGACGAGACATCCTGTAAAAAGAAAGGCTCCAATGTATTTGGAGCCTTAATTAGTTTTTTTCGATTCGTAGTTGATGTACAACAAATTTTCCTGTATCATTTTTTAGCAGAAAATTAACCCGGAAGTCTCCATGGCTAGTCGTTAAGCTCCCAATCACATATCGGGCTTCAGGTTTCCCGCCTTCATGTTTTTTATTGAATCCTGTCGGAGGAAATTCCTTAAAGAATTTAGCCATGATTTGTTTTGCTTGTGATTTGCTGTAAATAGCTTCCTTATCTTGTATCGTTAATTGAACTCGATCTCCAAAGAAATTTGATAAGCTTATACTATTGCCTTGTTTAAAAGCATTGATCAGTTCTCGTGGTAAATCATCCTGATTTTGTGAAATTGCTGATGAACAACAAACTAAAAGGAAGAATATTCCTGTAAATATGTATTTTATAGATCTCATATGAATAATTTTCAACTTAATATCATATACCTTTACACAAATACTGTGCGAAAAATACACTGCAAGTTAAAAAAAATCTGAATTTCTTTTTCTAAATAAGAAAAGAATTGATTATTATGATGTGTGCAGTCAGTCATATAGATACTTTCATCTTGCAGGAATTGTTTAAAGTTTGAGTACTATTTTCGACGAAAGGAAATTAAGATTTTTTTTGCACAAATTTTTGCCAAAACAACAAATAAGGGGAGTCATAATTGAAAATTATAAATAAATGAAAATTGTTCTTTTAGTTATTGGAAAGACAGATAAGGATTTTGTGAAAACGGGGATGGAAGAATATCAAAAGAGATTGGTGCACTATCTTCCTTTCGAGATGAAAATAATTCCAGATATAAAAAACACGAAGAATCTTTCTGAAAATCAGCAGAAGCAAAAAGAGGGGGAATTAATTTTAGAAAAGATTAAAGCCGGAGATACATTAATATTGCTCGATGAGGGAGGAAAAGAGTTTTCTTCTGTAGCTTTTTCTAATTTTATAGAACAAAAGATGATCGGCGGAATTAAAAATTTGGTTTTTGTAATTGGCGGTCCTTATGGGTTTTCTGAAGATGTGTATCGGAACGCACAAGGAAAGGTTTCGTTATCGAAAATGACTTTTTCCCACCAAATGATTCGGATGATTTTTACCGAGCAATTGTATCGGGCAATGACAATTATTAAAGGAGAGCCTTATCATCACGTTTGATGCTTTGAACTAATTATGCTAATTTGTGAGGAGTTTAGCATGAATTTTGTATCTGCAATAAAACATTTCAAAACTATCCGAATTGAAAAATAGACTTCTCAAATATATTCCTGCGATTTTAACGTTGGTATTTCTTCTGTTGGCAGTTTCTACAGAGTATTATTTTAGGCAAAATGACCGCCTTGCAAATGTGGCCAATCATGCCCGGCAGGTTCTGGAGAGAAAAGAACAGCTGCTGAAAAATGATCTTGGCGAACTGCAGACTGCAATCGCAAAAAAGGATGGAGTACTTCAAAAATACGATAGCTTTTCTGAGTTTGAGAAGGACCTAAAAAAAGATGGATTTGTTCTAGTTGCCTATAAACAAGATAGTTTGTTGTTTTGGAGCGATAATTCATTTCTGATACCTGAGAAAAGCTTTCTTGAAGAAGAGAATTCATTGGTTGTCCGGCTGGATGATGGATTCTATTTTATGCAAAAACAGAAGGTGGATTCAATTGATCTTTATGGATTCTTACTTTTAAAAAAGATTTATCCATATCAGAATAAATTTCTGAAAAATCATTTTGGGCCGGATTTTTTCATCCCCGATTCTTTTGATATTTCTTTACATCCGAATGTGGGAGCTTCTGTTAGCAATTCTGATGGCAAATTCTTGTTTTCTTTATCGGATGATAATGCGGGAATGGGCAGCAGAAGGGGACAAAAAGGAGTGGGTTTACTGTATTTATTGGCGATTCTGTCTGGTTTAGTATTCTTCAGTATCTTACTGCGGCAATTAAAAGATTTGAAATTAGGTCTTTCAGCTTTTCTTGTTTGGGGAGCAGGTTTGGTGCTTTTACGATATTTTATGCTGCTTTGGGGATTTCCTGCTGTTTTTTCAAAGTTTGAGATCTTTTCGCCTGTTTTATTTGCGAGTTCATTTTTCTTTCCATCCTTAGGCGATTTTGTAATCAACTCGTTCTTTTTATTTGTTTTCGTTTATACCTATTCAAGGTTTTTGGTAAGCAATCAATTCTTCAAGCCTAAAAGTTCATATCAGGTTGCCGGATGGATTTATGTGCATTTAATACTGTTTTATCTACTGTATTTTACAATCGAGGATTTGTTTGAAAGCTTGATTTTTGACTCTAGCTTTAGTTTGCAGATGTTTGTATTTCAGGACAATGGAATTTATGTTTTTATAGGTTTTGCCATTTTGATTTTTTTATTTTATGCTCTGGGACAAATTGCAAATCTATTAGGCCAAATTGCCCGGGATCATTGGAATTTAAAAACTTATTTACTCGCAGTTATTCCTGTATCCATAGTTTTAAGTTTGATATTTTATTATTTCAATTCTGTAAAACCCGATGCTGTAACTCTGGGCTTTCCAATTTTGATGGTTTTTGTCTTGGGTCTCATAAATTATCAGAAAGATAAGGGAGGCCGATATTCTTTATATGTGGCTTTGCTTTTAGGTGTTTCAATCTTTGTTACCAATAGGATCAATTCTTTCTCCAGCCAAAAGGAAAAACAGGATAGACAAGTGGTGGCAATGAATCTTTCTACAGAATATGATCCAACTTCTGAATTTTTTTTGATGGAAATTCAAGAGAAACTCGATCAGGATTCAATATTGAAAGATTTGTGCAAGCAACCTTTTAGAAATGAACCTGAAATAGCAGACTATATTCAAAATAAATACTTTACAGGATTTTGGGAGCAATATCATCTTCAGGTTACTATTTGCAGCAACATAGATGACTTAAATATTGAGCCCGATAATCAGATCAGAAATTGTTTTGAGTTTTTTGAAGAAATGATTGTGACAACGGGTGAACCCATTCCGAATAGTAATTTTTACTACTTGAATGAGTTTGATGGGATGGTTTCATATTTAGGTGTTATTTCCAATCCATCGTTTGCTTCCGATGAGGTTAAAATTTACCTGCGTCTCGATTCTAAATTTGGCAATGAGGGTTTAGGATATCCGGATTTGTTGTTGGATGAAAAAGTTGATTTGCGCCCGGTAAGTCATGAATATTCGTATGGGAAATATCAAAATGGGAAGCTGATTGCTTCTTCCGGCAAATTCAATTATTTCATGAGTAATGCCGGATTTGGTGAAAGTTCTGCCGATTTTTTCTGGAAACAGATTGATGGGTACGACCATTTGGTATATAAGTTTGGTAATAATGCTGTTGTAGTGAGTTGCCCTTCAGTATCATGGTATGACAGAGGGATAACCATTCCGTATGTTTTTGTTCTTTTTTATGTTTTTGGATTTTGTATTTGGATGCTTGAGAAGGTTTCTTCTAAATTCAGAATAAATCTAAGTTTCAAATACCGGATTCAATATTCAATTATTGGTCTGCTGATGCTATTCTTCCTTTTGTTGGGTGGGGGTACGGTATATTATAACATTAATCAGGCCAACGAAGCGAATAGCAGAAGTCTGCAAGAGAAGTTACTGTTGGTTAAACGTGAGGTAATTCGGGATTTATCGGGTGATAGTTCACAAAAATCAGAGGTGTTAACAGATCAATTAAGGCAATTGTCAAATTTGATTTTTGCAGATATTCATTTGTATGATTTGTCAGGGAAATTGATTGCAACATCCAGACCAGAGATATTTGAGAAAAAACTGCAGGGGAAGAGGATGAATTTTGCCGCTTACGATCAACTTTTTTTTAATGAGCGAACTCATTTTATTCATAAAGAACAAATTGGGAAAATGTCTTACTTGTCGGCTTACGAATCTTTGGTTGATGAAAATAATGAAACCATTGCATTTGTAAATCTCCCTTATTTCCTAAAAAGCAAAGAGCTGGAAAAAGAAATGTTTAATTTAATTCTTGCCGGGGTAAATCTTCATGTATTGATGATTTTGCTGGCCATTTTTCTTTCGGTAATTATATCGAATAAAATAACTTATCCGCTTCGTTTAATTCAGAGCAGACTGAAGGCAACACGTTTTGGTTCGTATGGTGAGCAAATTGAATATACTAAAAATGATGAAATAGGTAGTTTGGTGAAGGAATATAATCAAATGCTTATTGAGCTTGAAGAGAGTGCTTCCCGTTTGGCAAAATCGGAGCGGGAATCTGCATGGCGGGAAATGGCAAAGCAAATTGCTCATGAAATTAAGAATCCATTAACCCCAATGAAATTAAGTATTCAGTTTCTGCAGAAACGCTTCGAGGACAAAACACCAAATTGGGAAGAGCATTTTAATCGTGTGAGTAAAACATTAATAGAGCAAATTAATGCTTTGTCATCTATTGCTACTGCATTTTCGAATTTTGCAAAGATGCCGGCAGCCAAAAATGAGAATTTAAATTTGGTTGAAATTCTCGAACATACAGTTGATTTGTTTAAGAACGATGATTTTGATTTGAAACTCGATTTGAATTCCATTGAGAATGCAAGTGTTTTTGTTGACAAAGAACAGTTTGTTCGCGTTTTTGTGAATTTAATTAACAATGCGATTCAATCTATTCCGGAAGAAAACCTAGCTCAGGTTGTAATTGAGTTAGAGGATATAAATTCTGATTATCAGGTAAGTGTAATTGATAATGGTTCCGGAATTAACCCGGAGATTAAAGAGAAGTTGTTTTCACCTAACTTTACAACAAAATCGAGTGGTATGGGATTGGGTTTATCGATTGTTAAAAATATTGTTGAGAATGCTAACGGAAGCATTTGGGTTGAATCGGAGAGGCATATTGGATCTTGTTTTATTGTTCGGATTCCTAAAAGAAAAGAGATATAAGATGATTATAAAAATACTGGTAGATAATACCGCGAAAGATGGTTTTGAGGCAGTTCATGGTTTTTCGGCTGTGATTGAGGCCGATGAGAAAATTTTATTTGATGTTGGACCAAATTCCCTTTTTATCGAGAATGCGGGAAAAATGGGTGTTGATTTGGATGAAATCAATACTCTGGTTTTGAGTCATGGTCATTGGGATCATGGTGATGGTTTGCAGTTTGTGTCAGGGAAACGTTTGATTACACATCCCGATTCATTTTCTCTTCGTTTTCGAAAGGAAAGCAAGACTACTGTTGGCCTAAAAATGACAAGAAAAGAGATTGCTTCACAATTCGAATTAAAGGAATCAAAATTGCCGGTTTGGATCAGTGAGAAAATGGTTTATCTGGGTGAAATTCCACGATTAAACGATTTTGAATCCCAATCAACAACTTTTCTTCTGGAAGACGGATCGCCGGATTTTGTTGCTGATGATTCTGCACTTGCCATTAAGAGCGAAAAAGGATTAATAGTCATCAGCGGGTGTGCGCACGCCGGAATTTGCAATACGGTGGCTTACGCAAAAGAGGTTTGTGGGGAGGATAAGGTTTATGCGGTGTTGGGAGGTTTTCATTTAAAGAAACTGGATGAAGTTTTTCAGAAAACCACAGACTTTTTTCAGGAAGAGAAATTGGAAATATTAGGAGCAACACATTGCACAAGCTTTCTTGTTCAGGATGAGTTTAAAAAATATTTTAAAACGATAAATTTAGAAGCCGGAGTTGAGGTAGAATTGTAACTATTTTACCTCGTCCATAGAAATAAGATTGTGCAAAATTGCATATACCGTTAATCCGGATACAGATTTAATACCCAATTTTTGTGTGATGTTTTTACGGTGAGTGACCACGGTATGAATGCTGATGAATAATTGATCGGCAATTTCTTTGTTGGTTAATCCAAGAGCAATATGTTTTAAGATATTTTTCTCACGGGAACTAATTGTTTCTGAATTTTTATCAGGAAATGAACTTTTGTTATTTTTATTTAGAATTTCCTGCATCATATCAAGAATGGTATTTTGCCCATCCATATAATTGATATAACCATCTGCCTTTAAGTCATTTTTAAGGTTTTTCTTGTTCGATAACAAGATCAGAGAGAGTTTATTTTCATTGAAAAATTCCCTCTTTGCATCCAGACAATCACCGGGCAGCATGTCTGGATTAATAATGAGAATATCCGGTTTTCTTTTGTGCACAATTCCGCATACATCCTCTTTATTATCGATGAGCTGAATCACCTCAGAATTCTCCAGATTTTGAAGAATTGACCGGAGTCCTTTTCGGATCATGCACGAATTATCAGCAATAAGAATCGTAGATCTTGCCATAGTTAGAATTTAAATAAGATTGCAGATCGATTTTTCCATTAAGATAACTTTAGGAGTTAGTACCTTATCCTCAATTCTGGAATGATAGTTCAAATCTTCCTCTAATTTGAACAGATCCTGTATAATTGTATGGTAAAGTGTGCTGTTTGCCGGAGGCGTAAGATATTTGATCATGATGGTTTTTAAATCCATCAGTTTTTCTTCTACATCATTATGCCCTTCCTCGTATTTTTCAATGGAAAATGATTCGAAAATTTCACGGTTTCTTTCTGTAAAATTTTGATTCTTAATGATTTCTTCAACGGCTAAAACATATGGGAAAACAACATTTTCCTCATGCATAATGTGTTCTGTCAGCTCAGATTTATATCCCTCAAAGAAGTTTCTGATCAGCAGAATGTATTTCTGATCTTCAGTGTCTTCCGATTGCAGAGAGATAATTTTTTGTTCAATCTCTGATAATTTATCATTTAAATAACTTGAATGAGTCATTTTAAGATAGTTGACAATGTTCTTAACCGGAATAGTTTGAAGCTCTTCTTTTGGGAAGTAGTCTTTATCGTGATATGCGTTTACAAGCTGTAAAAAGAAGTTTATGTCGACCTCGTTTTCCCTGCAAACATCAGCAACGGTTTTGTCCCCAAATCCCAAATTGATTCCAAAACGGTGAATGACTGGAATGAGCATATAATTCAATTGAATTACATCAGCCAGCTTCATATCCTTTTTAATACGCATAGCTTGTTTTTTTAATTAATCTAAATTAATAAAAAGTGTGGAATATTCGCAAAAAACGCATGAAGAATGCCGCAGGAAACCGAAACCAAATGTAGGAATAACACTAAAAATTATCTTATGGCAAAAGATTTTTTGAATACCATTTGGTTTCAGTTGTCGCCGGCATGTTCTATCTGTACAAAATTAGTTTCTCCAAATTTGCGGACAATACCTACTTATAGGTATATTATCCCATTTTAAAATTAAGATGAGTCGGTGCAATGCCGATAGATATTTGACAATCAATGTCAAGCCTGCGCAGATAGGGATTATTTGATTTCGTTGATTTTCAATTCAAATACTAATTGGTATTATCTCCCGAAGTGAATGATTTCCTTGATATGAAGTATTCGCGATTTTGCATATTCATATTTAGGATCGTCTATGTCGGAGGTTTGCTGGAGGAATTTGGTGTAATAATCCAGTGCTTTATCTTTATTTTCCCCATACTCTTCGTAGGTTGTTGCAATTTCGTAAAGAATATCTGGGTTTGTGTTGTCTATTTCAAGAAGATTCAGATAGGATGCTGTCGCTTTTTCAAATTGTCTGGTTGCTCCGTACGATTTTGCCAAATACAAATGCATTGAGGCCTCAATAGGTGAAGTGATATAAAAAAGAGCATCTTCCAAAAATTTAATCCCTTTCTCGTGTTGATTCAATCGGGCATAACAAATTCCTGTATGGAAATTAATCATTGGGTCTTTTTCAAAGGTCGGGCCACAACTTGCAAAAGCAGTTAATGCATCTTCATATTGCCGGGTCTGCATGTAGCAAATTCCCAGTTGTCTGTGTTCGGCTGCAGTTAGGTTGTTGGATGCTTTAAGATCTTTTAAAATTGTTAAGGCATTGTCGTACCATTCCAATCCAATTAAAACCTGAGCCTTTTTCTTTAGTAGTATGGTGTTGTCCGGATAGGTTGCCAATCCATTTGAGCAGTATTCCAATGCTTGCTGGTAAGCGGTCATTTCATAAAGCTGTTGAATAATATGAACCAATACAGATAAGTCATCAGGGTTGAGTTCGTACGAAATCATATAAGAAGACAAAGATCCTGTGAAATCCTGCATTCGATCTTTTAAATTCCCTATTTGTTTGTAAATGAAAGGATTTAAAGAATCCGTTTGGATGATTTGTTTATAGACTTTTAAGCTTTCTTTGAGTTTATTTTGACCGGAAAGGGTTTTTGCCAAAAGTAAGTTGATTTGATAATCAGAGGAATCAATGGAATGTAAATTGGAAAGATATTTCTCTGCTCCGGGATAATTTCCTAATGAGTACAGACAGGAACTTAAATTCAAGAGTATTGTTTTGGAATTATTGTTTAAAGAGTTAGCTTTTTGATAATTGATGATGGCTAATTTGTCTTTGTTAAGGTTTTGAAAGGCTTTGCCAAGTTGAAAATACAAGAGACTGTTTAAGCTGTCTTTTTTTATCATTTGCTCAAGCATTGGAATTGCTTTGGAGTATTGTTCCGAATACAGGAGTTGATCTACCTTAGTTGCTTTTTGAGAAAAACTTGCAGGAATGTTAATTGCTATACTTAACAGAAGTAGGAGGATGATTTGTTTCATGTCTTGGGTTTATGATTAGGATTTAAATATAACTAAAATTTTAGTTATCAAAAATATTTTTCCCTTTAATGACAAAAAAAACCGACTCAGAAAAACTGAATCGGCTAATGATTGTGCTGTGTACAACACTTATTTTTTTCTCACAAAAATTTGAATCGGCACCCCGGTAAATGACCAGTTTTTGCGGATCTGATTCTCAAGATATCTTTTGTAAGGATCTTTAATGTATTGAGGCAGATTGCAATAGAATGCAAATGTTGGTGCGTGAGTTGGTAATTGAGTTACATATTTTATTTTAATAAATTTCCCTTTCAACGCAGGAGGATTAAGAGCTGCAATTACTTTTTGCATCACATTGTTTAGTTCCGATGTTGGTATTTTACGAATACGATTCTCATAAACCTCAAGCGCGGATTCCAAAACTTGAATTAATCGTTGTTTTGTAATGGCAGAGGTGAAAATAATTGGAACATCTTTAAATGGTGCAATTCGATTTCTAATTTCTTCTTCGAATTCTTTCATGGTATTGGTTTCTTTATCCACCAAATCCCATTTGTTAATCATGATTACAACTCCTTTGCGATTGTTGAGAATAATGTCGAGAATACTTAAATCCTGAGCTTCTACACCACGGGTTGCATCTAAAATCAACACACAAACATCAGCGCTTTCAATTGTTCTGATTGATCGCATTACCGAATAGAATTCAAGATCTTCGTGCACTTTTGGTTTCTTGCGAACTCCGGCAGTATCTACCATGATAAAATCATGACCGAATTTTTGAAATCGGGTATGAATTGAATCTCTTGTTGTTCCTGCAACATCAGTCACAATATTTCGGTCGATTCCAACCAAAGCGTTCACAGTTGATGATTTTCCTACGTTTGGACGACCAACAAATGCTATTCTTGGCAGACCTTCATCATCGTCGTTTGGTTTGATCTCAAAATCATTTACTACAGCATCCAGTAAATCTCCTGTTCCCGATCCATTAACCGATGAAATTGGAAAAACCTGTCCGCTCAGACCAATTGAATAGAATTCGTTCGCTGCAAAAATTAAATCCGCATTGTCAGCCTTATTTGCAACCAAATAAACTTTCTTTTTGGTGCGGCGAAGTATTCCTGCAACAGCCGAATCTAAATCTGTGATTCCGTGCTGTACATCTAAAACAAATAAAATAGAATCGGCTTCCTCAATGGCAATCATTACCTGTTTGCGGATTTCCTCTTCAAAAATATCGTCTGAATTGGTAGCGTAGCCTCCGGTATCAATAATAGAAAATTCTATGCCATTCCATTCAGATTTTCCGTAATTACGATCACGGGTAACACCGGCAGTTTCGTTTACGATTGCTTTTCTAGTACCCGATAATCGATTAAAAAGTGTAGATTTTCCAACATTTGGTCTTCCTACGATTGCAACTATATTGCTCATTATTTTATTTTTCTAACGCAATCTCTGCGTGTAATTCTTATTCAATTGATTAAAATCCTAAAGATTTCTTCGATTTGTCAATACAGTTTTGAACTTATTGATTGTATCCAAAATTCTTTAGCTGAGAGTCTTTGCTTCTCCAGTCTTTTGCAACCTTAACGTATAGTTTTAAGAACACTTTTTTCCCAAAGAATTTTTCCATGTCCAGTCGGGCTTCAGTTCCAACTTTCTTCAGTGCTTTGCCCTGGTGTCCAATGATGATTCCTTTTTGAGAAGTTCGTTCAACATTAATTACTGCCATAATGTTGATTATTTTAGGCTCATCCTTGAATTCTTCAACGGCAACCTCTACCGAATATGGAATTTCTTTGTCGTAGTTAGTCAGTATTTTCTCTCTGATAATTTCATTTACAAAAAAACGGGATGGTTTATCAGTTAGTTCGTCTTTTGCGAAAAAAGGAGGACCTTCAGGTAATAATTCCAAAATGCGGTTAAACAAATTCGGAACGTTAAAATTCTCTGTTGCCGACATTGGGAATATTTCAGCTTTAGGAAGTGTTACTTTCCATCTATCTACCAGTTTATTTAATTTTTCCTGATCAGATAAATCAATCTTGTTGATCAGCAAAAGAACCGGGATGTCAGAATTTTGTACCTTCTTAAGGAATTCTTCGTTTTTATCGATGGTTTCAATAACGTCGGTAACATATAAAATAACGTCAGCATCAACCAATGCCGAAGTTGAAAATTTCATCATCGACTCCTGAAGTTTGTAGTTTGGCTGCAAAACTCCTGGTGTATCAGAGTATACAATTTGAAAATCATCACCATTAACAATTCCTTTAATCCGGTGACGCGTGGTTTGTGATTTCGACGTAATAATTGAGATGCGTTCCCCAACCAAATTATTCATTAAGGTTGATTTCCCAACGTTGGGATTTCCAATAATATTTACAAAACCTGATTTATGAGGCATATGTACTCCAATTTAGTGATTTAAAAATTTTTGCAAAGATAGTACAATTAATACCATTTACGAAAATGTCTGCCACTCATTAAGATGGAATAAAGAACTTGTTGGAGTTTTTTTTATAGAAATACCAATATGTAATGGTTTAAAAGTCCTAATTCGAAGCGTTAGTGTGGCTTAAGTTTTAATGTTTTGAATTTACAGTGTGTTGTAAAGACTGTTTGTGCGATTTGTTTTTATTTTCTAAAACTATATATTTGTAGCAGAATAAGGAATGAAAACTTTGTTCTAAATATTTTATTGTTTCTTCAGGGCAGGGTGAAATTCCCGACCGGCGGTGATAGTCCGCGAATCTTTAACGAGATTGAACTGGTGTGATTCCAGTACCGACAGTACAGTCTGGATGGGAGAAGAAAAACAATTGATCAATTTGATTGATTTCATGTCAATGGAAATTGTTTCCGTTTGGCTATACCTATAATAGATGCCCTGAATAGTTTAATGAACTATTCAGGGCTTTTTGTTTTTATGCAGATGAGTAAAGAGTATCAATACATGCAAAGAGCCTTCGAGTTGGCTAAAAAGGGAATAGGAAGAGTAAATCCTAATCCTTTGGTTGGTGCTGTTATTGTTCGTGATAATCAAATTATTGGCGAGGGATATCATGAGTTCTTTGGTGGTCCGCATGCCGAGGTAAATGCATTTCGATCAGCAACAGAATCTGTTGAAGGGGCAACAATGTATGTGACTTTGGAGCCATGTTCCCATTATGGTAAAACACCGCCTTGTGCTGAAGCAATTGTGAAAAATAAAATTGGGAAAGTGGTGATTGGGATGTTGGATCCGAACCCATTGGTGGCGGGAAAAGGAGTAAAATTACTTGAGGATAACGGAATTGAGGTTGAATACGGCTATTTGTGCGAAGAATTAAGTCAGATGAACCGTGTTTTTCTGAAATTTATTCAAAATAAAATTCCCTATGTGGTGATGAAAACAGCCATGACTCTGGATGGGAAGATTGCCAGTGAAACGGGTGATTCCCGTTGGGTTTCCAACGAAAAATCACGGGCAAGGGTTCATCAGTTAAGAAATGAACTGGCAGGAATCATGATTGGTGTTGATACGGTGATTGCCGATGATCCGATGCTGACGACCAGATTGGGAAAAGGAGAAGGACGAAATCCGGTAAGGATAGTGGTAGACAGTAGTGCCCGGATTCCTTTGGAATCAAAAATACTGAATACGGGTGTTCAGGCCAAAACAATTGTTGCTGTAACAGATAAAGTTGACTCTGTAAAGATTGCACAAATTGAAGACTTAGGAAATTCCGTGATCATTGCAAAATCCAAAAATGGAAGAGTTGATCTTGCTGATTTAATGGTGAAGCTTGGAAGTGAGGGCATTGATGGAATTTTACTGGAAGGAGGAGCAACGCTTAACTTTTCGGCTTTGGAAGCAGGTATTGTTGATGAGGTAATGTCGTTTATTGCACCTAAAATTATTGGTGGTGCCAATTCTAAATCACCCGTTGGCGGCGAAGGAATCAAATTCATGAAAGATGCCATCGAATTGGAGAATATTATAATAGGTCAGCTTGGAAATGATCTGATGCTGACAGGGAAAATAAAAAAAGTGTAGCAGATAGTGGATGCTTTGTAATTTGATAGCTGTTTACCAATAACTGATAATTGAAAAAATGTTTACAGGTTTAATTGAAGAAATAGGAAGCATTAAGTCCATTCAAAGTGGAGGCAAGTCAATTCGATTGACTGTTTCGGCCCGTAAAATTATGGATGATGTGAAGCTGGGTGATAGTATTGCAACCAATGGAATTTGTTTGACAGTGGTTAGCTTTAATTCTACCGGTTTTTCGGCAGATGTTATGCCGGAGACAATGAGCCGAACAAATTTCGGATTGTTGGGAGCGGGAAGCCGCGTGAATTTAGAGCGGGCTCTTCGAGTTGGCGACCGGATGGGTGGTCATATGGTAAGTGGACATATCGATGGTTTGGGCGAAGTTGTAGGCAGGGAGCAAGATGATAATGCCATTTGGGTTAGCATTGCGGCACCTGATAATATATTGAAATATATTGTGGAGAAAGGTTCTGTTGCCATTGATGGTATCAGTTTGACTGTGGCTTATGTGGATGAGAAAATTTTTAAAGTTTCAATTATTCCGCTTACACAGGAAGATACAACTTTAACTTCTAAGAAAAAGGGAGAAAAAGTAAATCTGGAATGCGATATGACTGCAAAGTATATTGAAAAATTCATGCTTCATAGAGATGAGGAAAGTGCTCAGGTGGGGAAGTCGGATATTTCGATGAATTTCCTGAAAGAGAATGGGTTTGCATAAAAAGTAAAATTGGAAACAAACAACAATACATAAAACTATGAAATTTCATACAATTGAAGAAGCGATTGAAGACATCAAATTAGGGAAGATGATTGTGGTGGTTGACGATGAAGATCGTGAAAATGAGGGTGATTTGCTGATGGCGGCGGAAATGGTTACTCCTGAGGCAATCAATTTTATGGCCCGACAGGCTGGAGGATTGATTTGTATGCCAATTGTTAAGGAGCGTTTGGATGAGTTGAATATTGATATGATGGTGTACCATAATACTGATGCAAAGCAAACGGCCTTTACCGTAAGTATTGATGCTGCAGATTGTTCAACCGGTATTTCTGCTCACGAACGTGCGCATACAATACAGAAAGTATTTGATAAGAATGCCAAACCGGAAGATTTTACCCGTCCGGGACACATTTTTCCTTTGGTAGCGCGTAAAAATGGAGTTTTGGTTCGTGCAGGACACACCGAAGCGGCTGTTGATCTGGCAAGAATGGCAGGATTGTATCCGGCAGGCGTAATTTGTGAAATTATGAATGAGGATGGGACCATGGCCCGTGTTCCTCAGCTCAGAGAATACATCAAAAAGCATGATTTAAAAATGATTACGATTGCTGATTTGATTGAGTATCGCAGACAAACAGAGAGCGTAATCGAAAAAGTAACTGAAACAGCAATGCCAACAAAACATGGCGAATTTAGAGCTCATGGTTTTGTCAATAAAATTACCGGTGAGCATCATGTCGCTTTGGTAAAAGGAGATATTGATACTTCTGAACCAGTGTTGGTTCGGGTGCATTCTGAATGTTTAACCGGTGATGCGTTTGGTTCTATGCGTTGCGATTGCGGCGATCAGCTGCAGGAAGCTTTGCGGAGAATCGAAGAGGCTGGCAGAGGTGTGTTGTTATATATGCGTCAGGAAGGCCGGGGGATTGGTTTAATTAATAAATTAAAGGCTTACCAACTTCAGGATATGGGGATGGATACTGTTGAGGCAAACCTGGCATTAGGATTTAAGGCCGATTTACGTGATTATGGTATTGGTGCTGCTATTTTAGCTGAATTGGGTGTTAAGAATTTGACTTTAATGACCAATAATCCACTGAAAGTTGCTGGTTTAAAAGGATATGGATTGAAAATTGTTGCTCGTGAAGAGATTGAAATGACTTGCAATGAAAAAAATGAATTCTATATGCAGACCAAAATGAATAAAATGGGTCATCTATTGCATCAGGATGTAAAGTGGAATTTGCAAAACGATGATAAAAAGATAAAATAAGTATATGTGTTAATGAGTGAATGAGGTAACAAGAATTGCTTTTGAAGAAGAGTAATCTCACAGCTGAAATCTCATTTCTCACATCTAAAATCAAATAAAATGAATATTATTGAAGGTAAGCTTATTGCGAAAGATTTAAAATTCGGTATTGTTGCCGGTCGTTTTAATGAATTTATTGGAGGTAAATTGTTAGCAGGTGCTTTGGATGCGATCAACCGTCATGGAGCTTCAACTGATGATGTAGATGTCGCCTGGGTTCCCGGAGCATTTGAAATTCCATTGATTGCCAAGAAGATGGCAAAAAGCGGTAAATACGATGCGGTTATTTGTTTGGGTGCTGTAATTAAAGGTTCAACTCCTCATTTTGAATATGTGTCGAGCGAAGTAACTAAAGGTGTTGCAAGTGTTTCCTTAGATTCGGAAGTGCCTGTTATTTTTGGTGTTTTAACTACCGATTCTATTGAGCAGGCTATTGAACGTGCCGGAACTAAAGCTGGAAACAAGGGATTTGAAGCAGCGGTATCTGCTATTGAGATGGCTAATTTGCTGAAGCAATTTTAAGAATACAATATGTCAAAAAAATCCCGGCAGTGATGCCGGGATTTTTTTATACAATGTCTACTGAGTAGATACTTATTGCGATTAATATATTTTAAGCATGCTTACCTCTTTTTCGCTTAGGAATCTCCATTTCCCTCTTGGGATGTTTTTCTTTGTGATTCCTGCAAAAAGTACGCGGTCCAATTTTTCGATTTCGTAACCCAGATGCTCAAAAATGCGTCGAACAATTCTGTTTCGGCCCGAATGAATTTCTATTCCAACCTGAGTTTTATCGGTTTCACTTGTAAAACTAATGGCATCAGCTTTAATTGCTCCATCTTCTAATTCCAGTCCAGCAATTACCTGATCTAGTTCTTCCTGAGAAATTGGTCTGTCAAGGAATACATGGTAAATCTTTTTTTTGTTGTAGCTCGGATGAGTAAGACGTTTTGTTAAATCGCCATCGTTGGTGAAAATTAAAACTCCGGTAGTCATACGATCCAGTCTTCCTACAGGATAAACTCTTTCGGGACATGCATGACTAATTAAATCCATAACCGTTTTTCTTCCCAGAGGATCATCAAGAGTAGTTACAAAATCTTTGGGTTTGTTTAAAACCAAATAGACTTTTGCTTCGGCCTCCAATTGTTTACCATCCATGCAAACTACATCATCAATGTTTACTTTGGTGCCAACCTCTTTAACAATTTCGCCGTTAACGGTTATTCTGCCTTCTTCAATCCGCAGGTCTGCAGCTCTTCTTGAGCATGCTCCTGTGTTCGAAATGTATTTGTTAAGTCTTAGGATACCATCTTCCGGACCTGATAGTTTAGCAAAAGCCAATTGTTTTTTCTTGCTGTAATGCTTTTTTTGAAGGGTTTCTTTATCAGGTTTGTTTTTAAAACGATCATAAGGTTTTGCAGTAGAATCTTGATCTTCATCAAAATCATTTGCAAATCTTTTTTTGTTTCCTGTAAATTCTGATCTTTCTTCGTCTCTTTTTGAGTGGTCGAAATCTCTTCCCGGTCTGAAGTTTGAGTCTTCACTGTGTCTTCTTCTGTCAGAATTTTCTGATCTGCCACCAAAGTTGTGATCTCGTGATCCTGAATCCCGGCCAAATTTACGGGTTGAGTCTCCAAATCGGGGTTTTCCTCTGTAAGAGTCTTTTTCAGATCTGTTGTCGTCAGATCTTCTTGACGAGCCTGATCTTGAATCAGAACCTCGTGAATTTCTGTAAGAATCACTGCTGCGTCTGTCAGAACTTTCTGATCTGCTGCCAGTATTTCTATTTCTGGAATCCGAATCCCTGCCAAATTTGCGATTTGGTTCTTCCGATCCGGATCTTCTTCTGTCGGAACTTCTTTCCGAACTGTCACCATCAGATCTTCTTGATGATTGTGGTCTTGTGTTGTCTCTTTGAAAAGGTTTTTCTGAATTATCTCTTCGTTGTCGGGGATATTCTGATTTCCCCTCATTGTTGCGTGATTCTGAATCCTTTTTGAATCGAGGATTTGCACCACCAGGTTTTCTATCGTTTTCTGTTTTTGATCTAAAAGAAGATTTTTCTTTTCTATCTTTCCCGTATTTTTTTTCTTCCATTTTTGAGTAAATGATCATTGTTCTGAACCTGCAAAGGTACTAATAATCAAAGAATATATTAATTCCACCAGTTAAAAAAGTGAAATAAAGAAAATCAATTTCAATTTTGCTTTTTTACTCTTGATCGAAATTATAAATTTGTCATACAAATTAAGAGATGAATGTTTGTTCAGAATCTTTTTTATGAATCAGTAAACATTAAAATTGGATAAATAATATGGCATTAATTAAATCAATTTCCGGAATCAGAGGAACGATTGGCGGTAAGGTTGGAGATGGATTAAGTCCTCTTGATGTTGTGAAATTTTCAGCAGCATATGGTACCTGGGTATTACGAAGAAACAGCGGACAAAAGGTAAAAGTAGTTGTTGGACGGGATGCCCGGATTTCCGGCGAAATGGTCGATATGCTTGTGGTTGGAACTCTTTTGGGCTTAGGAATTGATGTTGTGGAAATTGGCTTGGCAACTACGCCAACCACTGAAATTGCAGTTGCCGAAGAAAAAGCTCAGGGAGGTATTATTTTAACTGCCAGTCACAATCCTAAACAATGGAATGCATTAAAACTACTCGATGAAAAAGGGGAGTTTTTGAACGATAACGATGGGAAAATTGTTCTTTCCATCGCTGATAATGAAGATTTTCTATTTGCCGATGTAGATGATTTAGGTCAGCTTTCTCATGTAGATAATTACACTCAAAAACATATTGATCATGTTTTAGCACTTAAGTTGGTTGATGCTGATGCAATAAGAAAAGCAAATTTTACGGTTGCTGTTGATGCAGTAAATTCGGTTGGTGGTATTGTAATTCCGCAATTATTGAAAGCTTTGGGTGTTGAAAATGTTGTAGAATTATATTGCGAGCCAAACGGACAATTTCCTCATAATCCGGAGCCACTGCCAGAGCATTTAACTGAAATTGCTTCGGTAATGAAGGAAGGTAAGGCCGATTTAGGATTTGTAGTTGATCCTGACGTTGATCGTTTGGCTATTGTGAACGAAGATGGAAGCATGTTTGGTGAAGAATATACATTGGTGGCATGTGCTGATTACGTATTGGCAAATACACCCGGAAATACGGTTTCAAATCTTTCATCAACCCGTGCTTTGCGCGATGTTACAGAGAAACATGGAGGAACATACGAAGCTTCGGCTGTTGGCGAAGTGAATGTAGTTACCAAAATGAAAGAAAATAATGCCATAATTGGTGGTGAGGGTAATGGAGGTATTATTTATCCTGAAAGTCATTATGGCAGAGATGCTTTGGTTGGGGTTGCTTTGATTTTGACGCACATGGCAAAAACAAAGAAAAAAGCTTCGGAGTTAAGAGCAAGTTATCCGAACTATTTTATCTCAAAAAATAAAATTCAGTTAACTCCCGAAATTGATGTTGATGAGGTTTTAGTTGCCATGAAAGAAAAATACAGGAATGAGAAAGTGAACGATATTGATGGGATTAAAATTGATTTTGCATCGGAATGGGTTCATCTGCGAAAATCAAACACTGAACCAATTATCCGAATTTATTCGGAGAGTGAAAATGAGGATTCTGCAAATCAATTGGCAGAAAAAATTATTTCAGAGATCGAAGAAATAATCAAATAGGATTTTTTTTTTGAGAAGCGCAGGATTAATTTTCCTGCGTTTTTTTTTTTTGATAAAAGAAAATTTTCCGTAATCGTTTGCATTTCTTCGATCTTATAAATTTAAAGCTTTTTTGGAGCGATTTAATCAGATTTCTTCCGATTTAATTTTATCTCGGAACTTCTATTCTCCTTGCTAAATGTGGCTTCTGATAATAAGATCTGTTTGTCGTTATTGAACAGAAGAGCCTGTATGGGTGTTTATACCCAGTTTTGAAATAGTTAAATATGTCAGAAGTTAGATAATTGTTATCTAATTTTTATATATTTAAGTGAGACTGTTGAAAAGCAGGTCTTTTTCTGAATTATTTTCTGGCATTGTGTATATATTTGCTAGCCAATAAAGAAAAAATTCTCCATTGATACGAATACAAATAGATATAATCAAAGATTAAAGCCTTATGAAAATTACCGTTGTAGGTGCAGGAAATGTTGGCGCAACTTGTGCAAATTGCATTGCCCAAAAGGAATTAGCAAACGAAGTAATTATTGTTGACATTAAAGATGGATTGTCAGAGGGAAAAGCTCTTGATATGTGGCAAACTGCTCCGATTAATTATTACGATACAAGAGTTAAAGGAGTAACTAATGATTATGCAGCAACTGCTGGATCAGAGGTTGTTGTTATTACATCAGGTCTTCCGCGTAAACCGGGAATGAGTCGTGATGACTTAATCGCTACCAATGCTGGTATTGTAAAATCGGTTACTGAAAATGTAATTGCTCATTCTCCTGATGCAATCATCATTATCGTGTCAAATCCTTTAGATGTTATGACTTACGCTGCTTTCTTAACAGCTAAAAAAGCATCTAACAAAGTATTTGGTATGGCTGGTGTATTGGATACAGCTCGTTACCGTGCTTTTCTTGCTGAAGAATTAAATGTTTCTCCTAAGGATATTCAGGCATTGTTGATGGGTGGACACGGAGATACAATGGTTCCACTTCCTCGTTACACTACTGTAGCAGGTATTCCTGTAACTGATTTGATCGAAGAAGATAAATTGAATGCTATTATCGAAAGAACTAAATTTGGTGGTGGTGAATTGGTAAACCTGATGGGAACTTCAGCTTGGTATGCTCCAGGTGCTGCTGCTGCTCAAATGGTAGAAGCCATTGTTCGCGATCAAAAAAGAATTTTCCCGGTATGTGCTCTGTTGAACGGAGAATATGGAATGAAAGATATTTTCTTGGGAGTGCCTGTTGTTTTAGGTAAAAACGGTATCGAGAAAGTAATCGAAGTGAAATTAAACACAGAGGAAATGGAATTGTTGAAAGGATCAGCAGAAGCTGTTAAATCTGTAATGAAAGTGTTAGATGAAATGAATATTCTATCTTAGTTAGAAGATTTCATTTACTAAAATATTGAGGTTGTCTCCATGAGAGACAACCTTTTTTGTTTTGTAAAATCAAACAGAAATAAATTCCACCTTAAATTCTGAACAATGTCATCTGTAAATCAGGATTTATAAAATTTTTAGATAGATTATTATTTTGTTAATGTTTTAAGGGTTTTATGTAATTTATGGCACAAAATCCTGTTCTTTTGGTATATTTGCTGTCCTTTGTTCAGAAAGCCCATGAAAATTGAAGTCCCAATAGAGATAATAGAACTTGAAACTGAAAGTTTCCATCTTTTAATCAGATGTAAAGTAAACAGTAGTCATGAAGGAGATCTTGTGATTGATACCGGCGCTTCAAAAACGGTTTTAGACCGGAATTTCGTACCTGCTTACACCTTGTCTGAGTATCAAACCTCAGAAATAAAGTCGCGGGGTTTGGGGGAAGGAAGTTTAAATACCGAAATGGTTAAGATAGATTCATTCCAATTAGGAGATCTTCTTGTAAATGATTTTCATTGTGCAATTATTGATTTGGCAGGAATAAACGAGATGTACATGGAGCACTGTCAGCGGGAAATTTGCGGATTACTTGGAAGTGACTTTCTTTTAAAACACGGAGCAATTATCGATTATGGAAGAAAAATTCTGAAATTGAGAATTCTTTAAATCCCATGTCTTTCACCAAAGACGTAAAGTCGGTTAAATACCTGAGATTATTGAACAAAGGAATTTGAAAAAAATTAATATATTTGTGCGTTAATTGCGGTTAAGAATATTATATACCACATAAATAAGAATTAAATAAACCTAAACACATGCGAAATAAAGGAGCGATTCGTCTACTCGCTATACTCTTTGCGTTAGTGAGTTTGTATCAATTGACATTTACTTACGTTACCAAATCAGTTGAAAAGGAAGCTCAAGAGTTCGGAGCCGGCGATATTAAGAAGGAACAAGCTTATCTTGACTCTATTAGGGGTGAAGGAGTTTACAATTTTCTTTGGATTAAAGATTACACTTACAAAGAGTGTAAGGAATTGGAGATGAACCTTGGTCTTGACCTTAAAGGAGGTATGAACGTTACCATGGAGGTTTCTGTAATTGATATTATTAAGGCTATGGCCAATAATAGCAAGGATGAAACTTTTGTAGCAGCTATAGAAAAAGCCAAAGCGATGCAAAAAGATAGTCAAAAAGAATTTGTTGTTCTTTTTGGTGAAGCGTTCGAATCAATCAATCCAAATGCTCAGTTATCTTCTCCCGATATCTTCGGAACTTTAGAGATGAAAGATAAAATTCCTTTTGGTGCTTCTAATGCTGAGGTGTTAAAAGTGATTAAAAAAGAAGCTGATGCAGCGATTGATAATACCTTTAACATCCTTCGTTCCCGTATTGACCGTTTCGGTGTTGCACAGCCAAATATTCAAAAAGCTGATGTTTCGGGACGTATTATTATCGAACTTCCAGGTATTAAAGATGCAGCTCGTGTACGTAAGTTACTACAAGGAACTGCAAGTTTGGAGTTTTGGGAAACTTATAGTGCTAACGAAGTAACTCAGTATTTAAATGCTGCAAACGAAAAGTTAGCAGCTATCAATACAATGGCTGAGCCTGCTGAAGCAGCTAAAGAAGCTACTAAAGAAGAGGTGAAGGAAGAGGCAAAAGATGAAGATGTTGCTCTTTTGGACAAAATTGAAGAAACAGCTAAAGATTCAACTACTGACCTTAACGCAAAAGAAATTGCAAAAAAATACCCATTGTTTTCTGTTTTGAATCCTACACAAAGAGGTTCATCGAAAGCAGTTGTTGGTATGTCTCATATTAAAGATACTGCCAGAGTAAATCAGATTTTGGCAATGCCGGCTGTTCAATCAGTAATGCCACGTAATTTGAAATTCTTTTGGGGGGTTAAACCTATTGATAAAGGTGGTAATGTATTCGAATTATTTGCAATTAAAGTAACCAGCCGCGATGGAAAAGCTCCGTTAGATGGTGATGCTGTTACTTCTGCACGTGAGCAAATTGATCAAAACAAAGCGCAAGCTGAAGTTTCGATGAGTATGAGTGGTGAAGGAGCAAAAGTTTGGGCTCGTTTAACTAAAGATAACATTGACCGCGCAATTGCAATTGTTTTGGACGGATATGTTTATTCTGCTCCAAATGTAATTAGTGAAATAAAAGGCGGACAGTCCAGTATCAGTGGTAATTTCACCATTGCAGAGGCGAAAGATCTTGCAAACATATTAAAGTCTGGTAAATTACCTGCTCCTGCTCATATTATTGCTGATGAAGTTGTTGGACCATCTTTGGGACAGGAATCTATTCAAAAAGGGATGTGGTCATTCATCATTGCTTTTGTGTTGGTGTTGATTTATATGTTTTTCTTCTATAGTAAAGGTGCAGGTCTTACTGCAAATATTGCTTTGATTGCCAACTTGTTCTTCATTTTTGGAGTGCTGGCTTCACTGGGCGCTGTGTTGACATTACCTGGTATTGCCGGTATTGTATTAACAATCGGTATGTCGGTGGATGCGAATGTACTGATTTATGAGCGTATTCAGGAAGAGCTGAAAGGTGGAAAAGGATTGAGTCTTGCCATTTCTGATGGATACAAGAATGCCTATTCTGCGATTATTGATGGTAACATCACAACTCTTTTAACTGGTATTATTCTTTATCTTTTTGGAGAAGGTCCAATTAAAGGTTTTGCAACTACTTTGGTTGTCGGTATTTTCTCATCTTTATTTGCTGCAATTTTTATCACCCGATTAATTATTGAAGGTTCTCTTAAACGTAACCGCAACATTACTTTTACAACTAAGTTTACCGATAACTGGTTGCGAAATGCACATATTAAATTTCTTGAGAAAAGAAAAGTGTTTTATGTGATTTCAGGTATTGCGATTCTTGTTAGTATAGGTTCTCTTGCAACAAGAGGTTTGAATCAGGGTATCGATTTTACCGGGGGTAGAACATATGTTGTTGCTTTTGATCAGGATGTTTCGGTTGAAGCTATTTCTAAGTCGTTGGAAACTGTTTACGGGCATGCTCCTGAAGTGAAAACTTTTGGTGGTGATTCTCAGGTGAAAATTACCACAAAATATAAAATTGATGAATCAGGAAACGAAGTTGATGATGAAGTAGAAGGTTTACTTTACACAGGGTTACAACCATATTTAAATGGAGCTTCTAAAACAGATTTCCTTGAGAACAATAGAAAGATGTCGCAAAAAGTGGGACCTACTATTGCTGATGATATTCGTCAGTCTGCAGTTTGGTCAATCTTGTTTGCTCTTATCGTGATTTTCCTTTACATCATGCTTCGTTTCTCAAACTGGCAGTATGGGTTTGGAGCTATTGTTGCTCTGGCTCACGATTCAATCATAGTGTTGGGTATCTTTTCATTGTGTTACGGATGGCTGCCATTCTCACTTGAAGTTGATCAGGCATTTATTGCAGCAATACTTACTGTGGTGGGTTATTCTATTAATGATACCGTGGTTGTATTTGACCGTATCCGGGAGTACATTGGATTGCATCCAAAACGTGATCGTGTTGAGGTTGTGGATAGTGCTTTGAATAGTACATTACGTCGTACTTTCAGTACTTCATTATCTACTATGGTTGTTTTGTTAGCCATCTTCCTTTTCGGGGGAACTTCAATTCAAGGATTTACATTTGCTTTGTTGGTAGGGGTAATGGTTGGAACCTATTCTTCACTTTTCATTGCAACACCAATTGCTTACGACACAAGTTTACGTGTATCTAAAGTGATTGCTAAAAAGAAATAATTAGAAATTAATTATAAAATTGTCCCCCGAATCGTATGGTTCGGGGGATTTTTTTTGCTTAGGTTCAAATCGAATGCAATCTATCTTCATGATTTAAAATTTCTTCGGTATATTTGTTTAAAATTTCAATCAAATGAATGATATTCTTTTATTTATTAGTGGCGGTGAAATTGTTGTCGTACTAGTTGTTATTCTGTTGTTGTTCGGATCGAAAAAGATTCCTGAACTGGCTCAAGGTTTGGGGAAAGGAATGAAAGAATTCAAAAGGGCGACGGAAGATATTAAATCCGAGATCAGAAAGGAAACTGAAGTTCTTGATCATATCAAGGAATTTAAGGATGACCTTACTAAGAAGCTGTAATCCCATATTCTAGGTTTAATCATTCCACCAATATACAGTGTGGAATTTTTTTTTTAATTCAATGGACTATTTGTATCTCTTTATTGGTTTCGTTATTCTTTTATATAGCGGGAATTTGTTGGTGAAAGGAGGTGTGGCCTTATCTTCTCATTTTAAGATTTCTACACTTGTTGTTGGAGTTACTGTAGTTGCGTTTGGAACATCGGCACCAGAGCTTTTTGTGAGTCTGGGTGCAGCTCTTCATGGCAGCCCTGATATTGCTGTCGGCAATGTTATTGGCTCTAATATTGCAAATATTGCCCTCGTTCTTGGTTTTACAGCTATATTAATGCCTTTGCCTGTTCGCAGTAATTCCATAAAGTTCGATTGGCCTTTTATGATGGGCGCATCCTTACTGTTTTATGTGTTTATTTTAAATCAGAAATTAGAGTACTATGAAGGAATTATTTTTGTAATTCTTTTGATCGTATTTATGGTGTGGACAGTTTGGAAATCAAGAAAGGAAAACAGAGATTTAATAATAGGATTTAAAACAGCCAAACATTCAATATTTGTTGCAGTTCTACTAATTCTTGCTGCCTCGGTTGGATTGTATTTTGGAGCTGATATTTTGGTTGGCAGTGCTAAAAATATCGCTCTCGACTTTGGAGTAAGTGAACGTGTAGTCGGATTGACTTTGGTTGCTTTCGGCACATCAGTACCTGAATTAGCGACTTCTGCGGTGGCAGCTTATAAGAAGGAGATGGATATCTCTATTGGAAATATTATTGGCTCTAATATATTCAATATCTTAGGAGTGTTGGGAGTTACATCAATTATCAAAAATATTTTCATTAGTCAGCCAATCATATCTTTTGATATACTTATTATGCTGGGGGTGTCTTTTCTTCTGTTTTTGTTGATTTTGCCGTTGAATAATGGGAAACTTCACCGATGGAAAGGATTTTTACTGCTTGCAGTTTATCTGATTTATGTATATTTGGTTTTCACGAAGTAATTCATCTGTATGATAACTGCTGATCAAATCAAAAAAAGTTTTGGAACGGTTAATGTTCTTAAAGGAATCGATCTAAATATTACAAAAGGAGAAATTGTTTCTGTTGTTGGCGCCAGTGGTGCGGGCAAAACTACACTTTTGCAAATACTCGGGACATTGGACAGACCCGATTCAGGAAAAGTGTTTTATGATGGTGTTGATATTACTTCATACAATGAGAAAGAATTATCTGCATTTCGAAATTCGAACATTGGCTTTGTATTCCAGTTTCATCATTTGCTTCCTGAGTTTACAGCTTTAGAGAATGTTTGTATTCCTGCCTATATTGCCAAGAAATCAAGATATGAAGCCATTACGAAGGCAAAGGAATTGCTCGAAATGCTGAATTTGGGTCATAGAATGGATCATAAACCTTCCGAACTTTCGGGTGGGGAGAAGCAACGGGTTGCAGTAGCAAGGGCTCTGATTAATGATCCAATTGTAATTTTGGCTGATGAACCTTCCGGTAATTTAGATTCTAAAACGCGTCAGGAGCTTCACGAATTATTTTTCACCTTGCGTGATCGTTTCAATCAGACATTTGTGATTGTAACCCACGATACGGAATTGGCGGATATGTCCGATCGAAAAATTAGTATTTCAGATGGATTGATCGATGGGAATGACTAATTTTTCATTTACAGATTTAAAGGAATTTTTGGATGAGAAATACGATTTATTCAATCGGGAATCTTTCATTACCACCGATCCCATACAAATACCACGATCTTTTTCGAAAAAAGAAGATGTTGAAATAGCCGGTTTCTTAAGTGCAAGTATTGCCTGGGGACAAAGACTTACAATTATTCGCAATGCAAAATGGCTGGTCGAAAGAATGGATCACCAACCTCATGAATTTATTCTGAATGCATCCAATCTTGATTTTGAAGTTTTTAAGGATTTTAAACATCGCACGTTTAATGGTGATGATTGCATCTTTTTTCTGAAATCATTGCAAAATATCTATAAAAACTACGGTGGATTGGAAGATGTTTTTGCGAAGGGAGCAAATGATTCAGGTACTGTAAAAGGTGCATTAGCCTATTTTAGAGACGTATTTTTTGAAGCTGAGCATTTGGGCAGAAGTCAGAAACACATCTCAAATGTTTTGAAAAAATCCTCAGCCAAGCGATTGAATATGTATTTGAGGTGGATGGTGCGGAAAGATGACCGGGGAGTAGATTTTGGTTTGTGGAATCAACTTTCATCGGCAGATTTGTATTTGCCTTTGGATGTACATACCGGAAATGTTGGACGTAAACTGGGTTTGCTAACCAGGAAACAAAACGATTGGCAGGCTGTTGAAGAAATAACCGAAAACCTTAGGAAATTCGATCCCAACGATCCTGTGAAATATGACTATGCCTTATTTGGTTTGGGTGCTTTTGAGAAATTTTAAGAAGAATGGCAAATAATTATTTTGAGTTCAAGCAGTTTAGGGTCGATCAGGATGGCTCTGCAATGAAGGTTGGAACCGATGGAGTTCTTTTAGGTGCTTGGGCGGATATTTCCAAAGCCAATCGAATTTTGGATATTGGAACCGGAACCGGATTGATTGCCATGATGATGGGGCAGAGAACCAATTCTGATGTGAAAATTGACGCCGTTGAAATTGAATTGTCTTCTTATCAACAAGCTATTAATAACTTCGAAAATTGCCCGTGGACTTCAAGATTGAGTGCATTTCATCTTTCTTTTCAGGAATTTTGCCAAATTACAACGGTCAGGTATGATTTGATTGTAAGTAATCCGCCTTACTTTCTTAATGGTTTAAAAGCGAAATGCGAAACACGGACACAGGCTCGCCATGCAGATTATTTGCCTTTTGAGGATCTGTTGAAAGGAGCCACGAATTTATTAACAGAATCAGGAGTTTTATCTGTTGTGCTGCCTGTTGAAGAAGGGGAATATTTTCAGAGATTGGCTGGATTAACAGGGTTTTATTTGAAAAGAAAGATTTCTGTTCTGCCTAATCCAGGGAAGCCCGCCAAGCGTTATTTGTTAGAATTTTGTTTGCAGAAATGCGAGGCTCAATTCGCTGAATTAATAGTGGAAAATGGACAGAGACACGTCTATTCTCCTGAATATATAAATCTGACAAAAGACTTTTATTTGAAATTTTAAGCTACTGTTCCGACTCCGTTGATAGTTTAAATTTTACCCACCATTCCGCGAGTTCATAAGGGTTTTGATTGGTGCCGGCTTTTAATTTTTCCATGCGTTTATTAATGTATTCTTTACTGCTTAAAGCGGAATAATATTCCTCATTTGCTTCATTAATACTTGCAACTCCAATGCCTATTATTTCATTGCCCGACAGGTTTTTGGAGTAAAATTCACTCATTGCTATTCGAAGGTGATAACTAAATAGAACTTCGTTTTTCGAACTTAGCTTTACCTGATAGGTATCGTCTTCCTGCAGAGTACTTATAGAAAGACTTTCATTTTTTTTTGCGTTAACAACCTCGAAAAGTTGGAAACGATCCCAAAATTCCTCATTTAATTCTGTTAGTGAAAAACGGGATAAATAATTTTCAAATTTTTCTTCTGTAAAAGGAAATTCAGCCGGCATTGGAAAGTTAATGGCAAAATTGTTTTGAAGTTTTGCTTCTGGATCGATCCAAATACTAAGTCCAAGATTGTATATTTTCCTAAGTGTATTTGTTGAATTTGTCTCAAGAATAATATCGATAAATTTATCGTTGTTGAAAACCTTAACACTTATTTGGTCTTCGGCATTGTAATAGTTTGCCTCTGTTGTTGAATATATTTCGGAATTGAAATTTCTCTCATTTTGCCAATAGGTTGATATTTGATTTTTTACTGCACAGGAATTAAGAGTGAAAAGACTCACTAAAAAAGTAAATTGAACTATTCGGGACATGTATTTTCGTATAATTAATGCAGATCAAAAATATAAAAAAGAGAATGATCTTAGGTGAAAAACGCAATTAATTATGCTGAAGTGCTTACAAAACAGTTTCTTCTTCAATAAATTTTATGCCCAAATTTTCAAGTTCAGTAAGAATTGGTTTGTAAAGTTCAGGTAAGGTTGGGATATGAACTCCTTTCAAATGAATTTTATCTTTGGCCAATAGTTTTGTTGCTATCGCTAAAGGAGTTCCAACAGTATACGACATGGCGGTGTGTTCGCGGTCGGTTCCTTCATAAGTCATTGAAGAAGTAATTCGTTTCCTTTCTCCGTTGATTTCAAAATCAAACAGATGCTGCATAACCAGCAAATCTCTGTCGGTAGGTTCTAGAGCCCATTTTTGTTCCAAAATTTTCTGAAGAATCATGGCTGGAGTGGCATTTTTTAAAGCAACAACTTCATCAGAAAACAATCCAAGCCATTTTAGTTTTGTCATTATTAAAGAGTTAACATCGATGTGTGTAAAATCGGCTAAGTTTTCCTCAGTGGATTTTTCACTATCGGGCAGAAAACTCAATAAATAATCGAGATAAGTTAACTTGTGAGAGTCCTTCATTATATACGTATCGTCGGTGCAGCCCAATTGTACCAGAACGTTCCATGCCTCCGAATAACCAGGTCTTCGCATGGTTCCCCGCATAATGGTTGGAATGTTATTCAGTCCGTATAATTCACAATATTGCAGCGAATCTCTGTTTGGATAAACTTCAAAATCGCCATAACCTGTAATTTGAGTTTTGGTAAGAGTAGAAAATAATTTGTGATAGGGAATGTATTTGTAATGGTTATTTTCTTTAAACTGTGCTGTTCCTTGTCCCGCAACAACTACATTTCTTGGATTCCATGAAAATTTATAATTCCAGGGATTGTTGTCGCAATCGGGAGCGACCAGGCCACCGCAAAAGGATTTGAAAGTTTTAATTTTTCCACCACGTTCCTTTATCTGATCGATAATTTTCATGGCCGACATGTGATCCAATCCTGGATCAACACCGAGTTCATTCAAAAAACAAAGCCCTTTTTCTTTGGCTTCTTCATCCAATTCCATCATTTCAGAGGAAACATATGATGGCGTCAGCATGTGTTTTCTATGGCGCAAGCACTCTTTCGCAACAATAATGTGCATAGAGGCCGGAACCATACTCACAACAATGTCTGCCGTCGAAATTTCTTCAGCCCTTTGTTCTAAATCTTTTAAATTAAACCGAAGTGCTGTTCCGTTGGGATGGTTGTTAATTTTCTTTTGGGCAGACTCTAACGACATATCGCCAACAGTAATTTTCCAATTATTTTTTTCCGAATGCTCTAATAAATATTGTATTAAGCTGGTTGATGAAAGACCTGCGCCAATAATTAGAATATTTTTCATGTGAGTGTCGTTAGTTAGTGTGTTCTGCGTCTCATAAATTTATAATAAAGTGGCTAAAAAACGATAAATAGTTGATTGTTTTTTATAAAGGGATTTTTGGAATGTGAATCCTAAATTTAAGATGCTAAATGGATTGTTACTTTCAAACGCCTGATTTAAAGGTGTAGATTTTTTTTATATGTAAATTAAGAAAATGTCAGCACAAAAATTTATGAGATTTGTTATGATTTTTATTTTCTGATCTCTAAATCGGAATGATTATATTTGTTCGGGAAAGATAAAAAATTGCGTAACCTCTAAATATATTAACTCCTTGGTACAAGCTAGAAAAGCCGTTGAAACCCCATTAATGAAGCAGTATTATCAGATGAAGGATAAACATCCTGATGCTATTTTGCTGTTTCGGGTTGGTGACTTTTACGAAACATTTTCTGATGATGCAATTCGCACTTCTGAAATTTTGGGCATTACCCTGACTAAGCGTGCTAACGGATCGGCATCCTATGTTGAGCTGGCGGGATTTCCACATCATTCTATAGATACTTATCTGCCTAAATTGGTTCGGGCAGGCATGCGTGTGGCTATATGTGAGCAATTGGAAGATCCGAAGAAAACCAAAACGTTGGTTAAACGTGGCATTGTTGAATTGGTAACTCCAGGGGTATCCTATAATGACAACGTTTTGGAGCATCGGGAGAATAATTTTCTTGCATGTATTCATATGGAAAAAAATTCAGCCGGGATCGCATTTTTAGATGCCTCAACAGGTGAGTTTTTAACTGCCGAAGGAAGTTTTGAGTATATCGATAAATTATTGGGCAATTTTCAGCCAAAAGAGGTTTTGTATCAGAGAGGTAAAGAGAAAATCTTTCATGAATTATTTGGTGGTAAGTTTTATACTTTCACCATGGATGACTGGGTTTTTACCGAAAGTGCGGCTAAGGACAGGTTGCTTCGTCATTTTGAGACAAGTTCGTTGAAAGGCTTCGGCGTTCAGACTCTACGCAATGGAATCATTGCCTCGGGTGCCGTTTTGCATTATCTGGATATCACAAAACACAGTCAGGCAGCTCATGTAACTCAGCTTTCGCGGATAGAGGAAGACAAATACGTGTGGCTGGATAAATTTACAGTTCGGAATTTAGAGCTGTTTGGAGCCTTAAACGATGGAGCAAGTACACTTTCGGGTGTAATGGATAAAACCTTATCGCCAATGGGAGCACGTCTTTTAAAAAGGTGGATTGCTCTTCCCTTAAAGGATTCGGCGAGTATTAATGATCGCCTGAGTGTTGTGAATCATTTTTTCGGGAATGAAAAGGTTTCTCATTCTATAGGGGATGAAATACAGCAAATCGGAGATTTGGAACGGATTATTTCCAAGGTTGCTGTGGGCAGAGTCAGTCCGCGGGAAATTGTTCAGCTAAAAAATGCCCTGATTGCCATTGAACCTATCCGAAACTATTGTTTGAGTAGTGGTAATGATGGCTTACTAAAAATAGGGGATCAGTTAAATCCTTGTGCTTCGGTTCGGGAAAAGATTGAAAAGGAAATTCATGCTGATCCGCCAAACATGGTTAGCAAAGGCGGTGTAATTGCTGATGGGGTTTGTGAAGAACTGGATGATTTAAGGAAGATATCGTTCTCGGGTAAAGATTATTTACTGCAAATGCAGATGCGTGAGATTGAAAGAACAGGTATTACCTCTCTTAAAATTGCGTTTAATAATGTGTTTGGATACTATATTGAGGTAAGAAATACTCACAAAGACAAGGTTCCTGAAGAATGGATCAGAAAGCAAACTTTAGTTAGTGCTGAGCGCTACATTACTCAGGAATTAAAGGATTACGAAGAGAAAATATTGGGAGCCGAAGAAAAAATACTGGCTTTGGAAACCCGTTTGTATAACGAACTGGTTCTGGGTATTGCAGATTATATTTCTACCATTCAGTTAAACGCGGCCATGATAGCGCGATTGGATTGTTTGCTGTCTTTTGCGAAACTGGCAAAAGAGAACCATTACAATTGTCCGGGCATTAACGATTCTCAGGTAATTGATATCAAGCAGGGAAGACATCCTGTTATTGAAAAGCAACTGCCAATCGACGAAAAATACATTGCCAATGATGTTTATCTGGACAATGAATCGCAACAGGTAATTATTATTACAGGGCCAAATATGGCGGGTAAGTCGGCTTTGCTCCGACAAACTGCACTAATTGTTTTAATGGCGCAAATTGGGAGTTTTGTGCCGGCTAAGGAAGCAAATATTGGTTGTGTTGATAAGATTTTCACCCGTGTGGGTGCTTCGGATAACATTTCATTGGGTGAATCTACTTTTATGGTGGAAATGAATGAAGCTGCCAGTATTCTTAACAACCTTTCATCAAGGAGTTTGATTTTGTTTGATGAATTGGGACGGGGTACAAGCACTTATGACGGGATTTCTATCGCCTGGTCGATTGTGGAATACATTCACGAGAATAGTAACAGCAGAGCCAAAACATTATTTGCAACGCACTACCATGAGCTTAACGAGATGGAGAAATCATTCTCCCGAGTGAAGAATTTCAATGTTTCGGTGAAAGAAGTCAACAATAAGGTTATTTTCCTGAGAAAGTTAGTTTCCGGAGGATCCAATCACAGCTTTGGTATTCATGTGGCACGTATGGCCGGAATGCCCAAATCCGTTGTGAAACGAGCTGATGAAATATTACTTCAGCTGGAAGGAAAACAAAATGGAGAATCGCTCGCCAAACCTGTAGGTGAGATCGCTCAACAGCGGGAAGGTTATCAAATGAGCTTTTTTCAACTCGACGATCCGGTACTTCTGCAAATTAGAAACGAAATTTCGGATCTGGATATTAATAATCTGACACCAATTGAGGCTCTAAATAAGTTGAATGAGATAAAAAAGATATCCGGATTGTAAAAAAAGATAAAAAATGTGAGTGTCCCATATACAAAGGCTTTTGATGTGTAGTGCCTGAATTTCAAGGAGTCAGATTCAGGATCCTTGTAATGTCTTTTATGATGATTGAAAAAAAATGAGTCAAAAGTTTTTTTTCCTTTGCAGAATCAAAAAATACGCATATATTTGCATCGCAATTGAGAGAACAACGGTTCATTTTTAAAAGCACAATGCGAGAATAGCTCAGTTGGTAGAGCACAACCTTGCCAAGGTTGGGGTCGCGAGTTCGAGTCTCGTTTCTCGCTCAAAATCCGAAAGGATGCCCAGGTGGTGGAATTGGTAGACACGCTGGACTTAAAATCCAGTGGCTTCACGGCCGTGCGGGTTCAAGTCCCGCCCCGGGTACAAGAACCCCCTGTAAACAGCAATGTTTACAGGGGGTTTGTTTTTTGGGGGAACGAATGGGGGAATGCAGCGGTATTAAATTTGGATCAAGTCGAAATAATTAGTGGATTGGTAAAACAAAGTAAAACTGAGATCCTTTTCCTTCTACTGATTCGACCCTTATTTTACCGCCAAGTATTTTGGCGTATTCTTTAACAATAGTTAAGCCTAAGCCAGCTCCTTCATAAATTATTTCTCTTCCATTATCAATACGGTAAAAATGCTCAAAAATAAGTTCTTGGTTCTCCGAAGAAATACCAATACCTGTGTCTTTAATATAAAATTGAATCTCGTTCGTTTTGGTTTTAAAATTAAATCCAAATTCTACACTTCCCTGGTTTGTATATTTAATAGCATTTGAAATCAACTTACTAAGTATTACTGTTATTTTTTCTTTATCCGAGAAAATAATTATTTCTTTTGCCTTATGATTATTTTTATATGAAAATTCGATGCCTTTAGCATCAGCTTCAGGTTTATACAGAACATACATGTCCTCAATTACATTCTTAACATTAATATCTTCAATATAAATATCCAAACAATCAGCATCTAACTTTGACATTTGAATAAGCTCATCTATTGTATTTAACATTCTAATAGAACTTTGCTGAATAGCATCAATATATCTCAGATGATCTTCTTTTGATAAAACAGAATCTTCAAGTATTTCTGAAAACCCAAGAATACTATTCATTGGTGTTCGGATTTCATGACTCATATTTGTTAAAAAAGACGATTTTAATTTGCTGGCCTCTTCAGCTTCTTGTGTAGCCTTAATTAAACTCATTTGGGTAAGTTTAAAATTTGTAATATTATCAATATAACCATCGTACCTAATGATTTTTCCATTAACATCCCTTACAACACGAGCTCCTTCTTTTACATAAATAATATCACCGTCTTTTGTGTACCATTCAGATTGAAAATTAATTATTTCACCTTTTTCTTCCAGTATTTTCTTGAAAACTTCTCTCTTATTATTGTCTGCATAACATCCCTTTGACAGGTTTTTTTTAACTAAATCTTCCAATGAGTCATACTTCAACATTTTTAAAATTGCTCGATTTGCATAGATGATTTGCCCTCCTGGTGTTGTTTGATACAAACCCACCAATGAGTTTTTCACCAAATCCAAATAAAGACTATTATTTTCCCAGTTTCTATTTTTTAGAATCCGGGATACGGAAAAAATCTCACCCAACGGTTTAGATAAGATCTTCTTAAGGGAGTTAAAAATCATTGCCATAATCTAATTTACAAATAAATTCTTATTTATCAAGTTGATTTTCATTGCTGTAAAATAAGTATGTTATCGTAAAATAATTTTTATATGGTGTAGTTTTTAACTAATCTGTAGAAATCTATGTGATGCTTTTTATTTTATCTCAATATTCAACTAAGAATATAAGGAGATCGACAATTTCTATTCTCCAATTCCGTTTTAGGTAATTTAACTATACTATATTCCATCCCATAGTATCAGTCTGTTTAGGGCAGTGTGTTCAGTTTAATTGCAATAGTTTTTGATATAGGTAGTTTTTCCTCCGAATTGATTACAGCCATTAGGATAATAAGTCGTAATTAATACCCAGACTATTAAAAATATTGTTCCTCCGACCATATTTTATTTTTAATTGCGCCCAATTCCTAAATAAACACCATGAAATTCATTTTTATTTTTTCTGCTCAAGAGGTATTTACTTATTTTACATCATCAATGCTTGGTGCTTTCCATTTTACGCTTTCTACTTTTCTGTCTAAGGCTATATTTATGGCCATTGTGTTTCGGTACTTGTCGTAAATCATTGCGAAAGTCATAATTAAACTGGTTCCAATGATTACACAAAGCAATATTCCCGGCTCAAAATCTTCAATTTGTGCTTCGGAAGGTATGCTGTAAAATAAAAGTACGGTGATTAAGCCACGAGGAGCTACAAATAATTGCGGCAGTATATCTTTTCCTGCAAAAATGCGCAGAATAACGTATCGTATCGTATAAATTGAAATCAAAATCAGAAAGCTTACTATTGTTACGTTTAAACTCAGTAAGGAAGAAATGGCAATCGAAAGTCCGAAAATTACAAAGAAAAAGGTTCGTACAACAAAGGCTGTTTCTGCTGTGATTGTATGCAACTCATTGTAGATATGATGTGCTTTTTCGAAATCAATTAATTTTGAGAGTTTTCCTTTGAAAAAAAGTTTCATGTTCGCAATCACTAATCCAAATATCAGGATAATAATAAGCGAAGAAAGGTGCATTTTTTTGCCCAGTGCATATAGTAGTAACAGTACGGCTATCAGTAAAAAGAGTTTTACCTTGCTTTTTATGCGTTGAAAAATTAAAATAATTGCATAACTGGCTATCAGGGAGATAATGATGGTGAGCAGAATGTTTCCTGCAAAACCTGTTACTCCGCTATCTTCGGCGGGATTTAATTTTCCGGTTAAAAAATAGAACATCATAATGCCCATTATATCCGAAAAAGTACTTTCGTAGATATGAAATTCTTTTTTGCCTGCATTTAAACCTGATACGCTTGGTATGATAATGGCACTGGATAGTATGGACAATGGGGTTGCGTAAAGCCAGGCCGATTCCATGGTCATTCCGGGAATGAAATTGTAGAGAATCAATACAACGGCCCAAGTTGACAAAATAAGGCCGGTTAAGGCAACAGTAAATGATTTTAGGATGGGAACTAATTTCTCTCTTTTCAGTTCCAGTTCAAGAGCCGCTTCCAGCACAATCATAATTAATCCAACAATTCCCAAAACTTCAAGAATAGGAAAGAAATTTAATGCTTCTGCATTGAAATATTTTAAAATATATTGCAACCCAACCCCCAGTACGATGAGCATCAGTACTGCAGGGATATTTGTTTTTCTGGACAATCCATTGAATAAAAAAGATAAAATGATGATTATGGATACTTCAATAATCAAATTATAGGATGAAATGATTTCCATAGTTGTTACTTAAAATTGTTTGTTACACTTGTTTCAATCTGTATTTCATGTAAAAAGGCAGTTAAATCTTCTGTGGCAGCACCATTTTCGAGTGTGTACTGAAATTTAAATACCTGAGGAATTTCACTGTTCTTTATGGTAGGTTTTTGTCCGAAATCTAAAATTGGATTGTCAAAAATCAGATTTAAAACCTGTTCTTTTGTTAATTGTGTACGCAGGTAAAGTGTTTGTCGTAATTTGGTATTCACATTTGAGTAGATCGCAAATCCTAAATTTTCAATTTCGGTGTAATTAATAAATCGTTCTCCATATTCGGCATTAATGATTAATCCGAAGGATTGCAGACTCTTAACTTCTCCCTTAAAATCCCCAATTGTGATAAATGCGTCTTTGCTCACCAGAGGGTTTGCCCTGAAAAAAATTCCGCTCACAAAGTTTTTGATATAGTAGAAACCAAAAAGACTTATAAAAACCAACAGAATACTGTGTGTAATGTAATTGATAGATATAAAATCGAGTAGTAAAAAGGATATTGCAATAGGTTTGTAAAACAACATGCCTTTTTTTAAAAAGCTTATTATTTTTTTGTTGGTTACGTTTTTTTTAGCAAATCGCTCTCCAATGTATGTTAGCAGCTTTAGTATCCAATAACAGACTGCCAGCAGTACAAGCAGGCCTAGTAAACCGCTCCAGGTGTATAATGTTTCGATATTTTCCATTTAGTTGAGTGTTCCTCTGTATTTTAGAATTTCGCGAATATTGTGGTACAATACTTGGTTTAAAACAAGATTTCCCTCTGTGTTTCGAAGAAATACTTTGGTGTTTGTTAAACGTTTTAATCCTGATTTATAGGAGATGCTGTATCGATTGCCCAAAAGGTTTTTCAATACAATTTCGTTAATGTGTTTGTATAATAATACATATTTAAGAATAATAATTTCTTCGGGAGTGAAAAAGTCTTCAAAATCATACTCCTTTTCTTCAAAAATTACTTTATGATCATCCGCAGTAGTAATTGCATAGGTCCATGCCTGCAATACTTCACCCATATTATTGTCGTAATTTTTACACAACTTTTGTACGTAAAGCTCCAGTTGTTTATTGAGTAGGGGAAGTCCTTTTTCCGTCACTAAACTTCGGTGCGAGGCACCATGCCGCAATAATATGGCTTTGTGTATTTCGTCAGTTTTTGCTTTGTTAACATCAATAACAGAGCTGAACGAATTGGAAAAAGGAAGTCTTTTATCCAAATGAGACTGCATGGCATTTGAAGTAGTCATGATAACGAAAACCTGATCGGATTCCGATTCTACGAATTCTATGGCGGCTCGTACATTATCCAATAAACTGTGATTTTTGTCTCTCCAAAGTTCCAGATTATCAATTACCAATAAAGGATGGAAATTATAGGTGTGTTTCTTAATATGCTGAAGAGCCTCTGCAAGGTTTTTGGTGGTTGTAAATTTTCTTCCTTCAACGGAAATAGTACTGTCAATTTCGAGAAAAATACTTTGTTTGTCAAAATGATCTTTCGCCGCACTTTCAATAAAAGTAGATTTCCCGCTTAAACTATTTCCTACAACAAGTACCGCTTTGTTGTGTCCTTTTTTCCATAGACTTAAGGTTTCCTGTAGTTTTTGTTTTTCGGTTTCGCGCGGAACGAAAAATAAATCTCCAATAAAATTCTTATTTAAAAAAAGAGTATCGTAATGAACGTTAGATGCTTTAAATGTTCTGTATTCAATGCATTTTGACGATGCCTCTAATTTCATAAACGGATTATCAGCGGTACTGATTTCGTATGTTCTGCTAAAAAAGGAAAGGATATTTTTAAATTTTTTTTCTACTTCAAGTAAGAATTTGTTTTTTGAAGATGTGAGTTGAGTTATTGATGATTGCAAAGAAACTCTTAGAAAATCTTCTGTTTGATAAATATTTGAGACTAAGAATTCGGCACTAAATTTTTCTTGTACCAAACCAATTATCTTCCTCTGCAAATTTTCATTTGTATTGGCCGAGCGCAGTAAGTTTTGTATGCTTTGAACCTGAGAAGGCAGTGTTTCAAGTGTGTTGTTGTTTTTTAGTAAAGTTAAACTGCTCTTTAAATTTATTAAACTGTGTTTATAAAAAGCAAGCAGATTTGTCCTGTTTTGCCACAGCTCGATCATATCGGGAAGCAGCATATAGTTCAGCCACTTTTTAGCCGATTTATTAAAGTCTATTTTTTTAATGAGTAATAAACCATCTTCACTTGCAACAGGAATGCTGTTTTCTTCGAGCGAAGCAATTTTTAATTCAATATCAAAGGCATAGGTTTCTTGTTCTGTATTTGTTACCTCTAAATCATCCAGAATATCTTCAATTAGTGAAATGGTGTCTGCAGTTTTAACAATTTCATCCAAATTCTGAACAGAATCCAACACTTTACTTATGGTTTGTTTAGAATTTTCAAGTTCACTGATAAGCGTTGTGCAAATGTTTTGGGTATGATTTTTAATATCTTTAAAAACAAGAATGATATTGGATAAAGTATGAGTTGATTTCTCAATTTCTTTGGCTTGATTTTGCACCGTTAGAAATTGATTTTTGTAAACTTCCCATGGATTTTGCTGGTGTTTGGTTTTGGAAATATGTTTCTTTCTTTTTTTATCGGTTTGTTGAGCCGGATTTAGTTCTGCGCTAATTTTCTGAGCAAAGGAGTTGATTGCTTTTTCTAAAATTGCTTTGGATTCTTTTAAGTGATGCTGAACAGTCTGATCATCGACCAGAGATTCTTGTTTTTTATTTTTTGAAATTTGAAGCTGTAACAATACATCTCGATGTATCAGCATCGTATTTTTAAACGACTCCGGCAAAAGATAATTCAGAATATATATTTTTTTAAAATCCGGATTTTTATCGGTTTGTGCTTTGTTGTATTCCTGATCACCAATAGAAATAAAGAAATTGCTTACTTCTATAAATTCTTTTAGAATAAGCAGAGAAAGGCCTTCTGTTGTCAGGCTTTGTTCCAATAGGTTCAGATAGTCCTCTAAATGTTTATTTAAAACCTCTAAAACGCTCAGGTTTTTGGTTGTTATATCTTTCTCTTTATCAGACTTCATGTGTTTTAAATCTTTATTAATTCATAGCAAACCCTATGCAATATAAGAATTCCAAGTTCAGGATTTTTAAAATTAAAAATACTTTTTATGATGATTTAATAAATAAGCTGAAAGAGAGAGTTATCAAATCAACGATACTGTCAAAATGAGATTTTGATTAAATTAACCGGGAGTATAAGGAGTCTTAAATAGGTGTATTTCCCATTTAGAAGACTAGTTTCTTGTATTATTTTATGAAATGTTTTGTGTATAAAACCAGTACCTGTATTTATTTTATTGTGAATGTGTGTTCCAGAACTGTTTCGGCTGCATTTTTTGCGATGAGTATTTTATAATCTCCTTTGTACAGCAGCCATTGTTCATGTTGTAAATCCCATTTTTTGAGGTCATTAATATCAATGCTCAGGCTTATTGTTTTTGAGGTATTTGCCTGTAAAGAGACTCTCTTAAAGTTTTTTAGTTCTTTAATTGGCATTCGCTCCATTTTAGGGAATTCAACATACACTTGAACAACATCATCCGCATCCCAATTTCCCGTGTTTATCACATCAATTTGAAGCGATATCTGCTCATTCTTTTTGTATTGGTTAGAAGGTTTTTGAGCCCAGCGATAATTAAAATGAGTATAGCTTAACCCAAATCCAAAAGGATAAGCTACCTCACCGTTAAAATAACGATAGGTTCTGTTTTTCATACTGTAATCGGTGAATGGAGGCACATCATCGATAGATTTATAGAAGGTCAGAGGTAATTTTCCCGATGGGGAGATATCTCCGTAAATAATATTTGCTAATGCGTTGCCGCCTTGCTCTCCCGGATACCATGAAAGGATGATTGCATCTGCATATGGTTCTACTGCCTGAACATCAACAGCACTCCCACTTGTTAAAACAACAACAATTGGTTTGTTATGAGATTTTCTCATTTTTTTCAGATAAACCAGATGGGAGTAAGGAATGCTTAAATCAGCTTTGTCTCCGCTGTTTTTAGATAGAAAAGCATCACCGTCTTCACCTTCAAACAAGGGAGTAAGTCCAAGAACGAGTATCGTGGCATCAGAATTTTCTGCTGCCCAAATTCCACCAAAGCGGGTGGTATCTGCATAACTGCAACCAAAATCATATTGTACTGCTGTTTCCGGTCCCGCTTTTTTTGCAATACCTTCGGCAAAGGTTACCATATTGCCCGACATGCCATGGTAGTTGCCAACCAAAGTACTGATGTTAGCAGCGTTTTCACCGGCTACCATTATGGAGCCAATTTTATCTTTACTTAAAGGCAAAACACCATTGTTTTTAAGAAGTACCATGCTCTTTTCTGCAGCCTTAAGTGCCAGCTGTGTGTGATAGGAATTGTTTATACTATCCAGACCAAAATTTGCATAGGGCGAATTCCCGGGATCATCATATAAACCCAATTTAAGTTGAGTGATGATTGTAGGATAAATTGATTTATCAATGTCAGCTTTGCTGATTAATCCTTTTTTTATTGCTTCAAGTGCATCGTCTTGAAGTAAGTTGGAGCAGTCCATATTCACTCCTTTTTTAATTGCTTCTGCTGCTACTTCAACGCTGGTAGGAATGCTTTTATGTCGCAGCCAAATATCTTCCAATGCCCAGCAATCTGTAGTTATTTGCCCTTTAAAGCCCCATTCTTTTGTAAGTATATTTTCCAGAAGTTTTTCGCTTGTGCAGCAAGGCTCGTCATTCAAGCGGTTATATCCGCACATAATGCCTGAAACACCATTGTCCACCAAAGTTTTAAATGCCGGAAGGTAGGTTTCTCTTAAATCTTTTTCGTCTACAATTGCATTAAATGTATGCCTGATTGCTTCAGGACCACTATGCGCAGCAAAATGTTTGGCGCAGGCAGCAATTTTATAATGATCCGAATCATCGCCCTGCAGGCCTTTCACAAAAGCGGTTCCCATTTTTCCTGTTAAAAAGGGATCTTCACCGTATGTTTCCTGACCTCTTCCCCATCTGGGATCGCGGAAAATATTGATGTTTGGAGTCCAAAAATTGACTCCTAAATACTGCAATCGTCTGTTTTTGGCTGTAGCCAGATTATACTTGGCACGAGCTTCGGTAGAAATAGCATCAGCAACAGATTGAGCCAGTAATGGATCAAAAGTCGCAGCTAAACCAATCGCCTGAGGAAAAACGGTTGCTTCTCCAGCTCTCGCAACTCCGTGTAATCCCTCGTTCCACCAATTGTAAGCAGGTATTTGCAGGCGTTCAACGGCTGGAGAGTTGAAACCGAGTAAAGATATTTTTTCCTCCAGAGTAAGTTTGTTTATCAAGTCATTGGCTCTTTCTTCGATGGAAAAAGAGCAATCTCTAAATTTTTCGTTTTGTGCCCATGTATTGTAAGGAATAATTAGGAAGTACAGGGTAAATAGTATGATGGGTTTTTTATATGAATACATAATACTTAAATTTTAATTGTTTAGGCACTGTTACTAATGGACATTTCATGCGTTTCAAATCGTTATTATTCATGGCAAACGCTATGCAATATAAGAATTCCAAGTTCGGTTTTTAAATTTTTTTAATACTTTTTATGATGACTTTCAAATGGAAAGAATGAAAGAGTTATCGTATTGATAGCATTTTAGAGATAAGATCAAAAATGAAATTAACATTATTTTAGTGATTGATATCTAGGCTGTATTTGAATAGACAGGCATTTATTATTACTTTTCGGTTGAATAAAAATTTTTCCCGATGTTCCGAAATATATCATTCCTTATTTTTTTTGTTTTTAATCTAAGTGTGAATGCACAAAAGGTAGACTTACTGTATTTTACAGATGCTCACCAAATTTTTCCGGTAGATGATGTTGACGGAGGACGAGGTGGTGTTGCCCGCTTAAAAACTATTGTTGATGAGGTACGAACGGTTAATCCAAACACTTTGGTAATTCATGGAGGTGATTTGTGTGGTGGTGTTCTGTTTGGAGGAATGTACAGAGGCGAACCAATGATTGAAGCTTTTAATGAGATTCCCGTTGATATCTGCAATTTCGGACAGCATGAATTTGATTTTGGTGCACAACATACCATTCAGCTTTTATCCAAATCCAAATCGCAGTGGTTTAGTTCCAATCTTAAAAACAGAGATGGTGGTGTGTTTGGGAATTTACCTGCTTTTTTAGTGAAAAAGATTGGCGGTTTACGAATTGGATTTATTGGCCTGACCGATGCTATGAATACAAGTATTCATGATGATTTGGTGGTTCAGGAAAATTTATTTGTTTCTGTTTCTAAGCTTCAGCCTGAAATGGGGAATGTTGATTTTTTGGTACTCATAACCCAAACAGATTTGGAAACCAATCGGAAATTGTTGGAGCAGTTTCCTGAAATTGATTTGATTTTAACTGAGGAGCAGTTTGAGCACGAAAGCAATATTTTTTACAAAGGCAGTGTTCCGATTGTTGCTACTGCCGGAAACATGAGTTCAGTTGCTAAATTGAGCCTGGAAAAGAATAAAAAACCGTTCGTTGAAATTATTCCTTTAACTAGTGATGTGACTTCCGAGAAGTATATGAGAGATATGGAGCTGTATTACAAAAAGGATATGGAATTGCAGTTGTCCGAAAAGATTGGTCGGTTAGAAGTTCCTCTTCGTTTTAAAGATGGGATTACCGGCGAAAGCCTTGCCGGAAATTTAATTGCTGATGCATTTAGGGAATGGCACAGTTCCAATGTGGGAATTATTAATGGTGGTGGAATAAGAGCTGATGTACCTGTGGGAGATTTTACTTTAAAATCTGTTCGCTCGCTGCTGCCTTTTGGAAATAGAATTTGTCAAATACTGATTAAAGGGAAGGTGTTGAAACAGTTTTTAAAAGAGAATGCTGCAGATAAAAATGGTCAGTTGCTTCAGGTTTCAGGAATTAGTTACAAATATTCACCGGCCGATAATGAGATAATTGTTGAGAGGGACGGGAAAGAGTTGGATGATGAGGAATTATTGACGGTTTCATTGAACAATTACAGTTTGGGTAAATTAACCGGAGAGTTTGAAGTTTTGGTTGATGAATTGAATCCCAAGGCAATTGAGGATTTTGAAGTGCTAAAAGCATATTGTAAAAAATTAAAGCTTGTAAAACCGGTTTTGGAAGGACGGATTGTGCTATTGGGAGAGTAAAAATATACCGAAAGAATCACATATATAATTCAATCGGTACATTTGATTAATTACATCAAACTAATTGCCAGAGTCAGATAAAAACTACGCCCGGGAGCATAAATTGCCTTGTTGCTGCCTTTTACCGACCTGTTTAAATGCTCGTAGTAAGCTTCGTCAAAAAGATTTCTTACACCACCAATTAATTTGATTTTATCGGAAAAATCGTAAGATGCTTTAATATCAGCTATAGTAAAAGCAGGTGTTTTGCTTTCGCCGTAATTATTTGATATTCTATTTTGCTTTAAAGCATGTCGGATCATTATTTCCGGATGAAACTTATTCCTGCAAAAGGAAGCTCCCAATGCATATCTGATATCAAGAGGAGGAATTTCAGGCAAGGGCTGATTGAAATCCATATTCTTTCCATAAGTATAGGCAACATTTACCTTGTGATAAATGGAAGATGTGATTTTCTGATACCAGGAAAATTCAAAGCCACGCATAACTGCTTTATCGATGTTGTAATATTGTTTTACACCGGGAGCAGTGGCTAGTCTCGGCGATAAATCAGGTCTGATTTCTGCACTGATGTAATCTCTTAACATGGATGCAAAAAGGGTGATGTCCAATTCTGATTGATCAGTTTTCCAGGTAAAATTATAGTCTAACTGGTAGTTTACCTCCGATTTCAGCTTTGCGTTTCCAATTCTTTCGTACGGGTCAACATCAACTGCTAAATAGTTGATGAAGCGTTCGGTTAAGCTTCCGCTGCGTTCGGCTCTTCCCAGCCACAATCCCATTCTAATCTGTTTCGAGAAATCGTGAGTGGCACCAAAACTTGCCGAAACATTTAGTTTGTCAGATGGATTTTTTGAGTTGGCATTTATAAATTCAGTGGTTATTTCTCTACTCTTGGCACTGTTGTGTTCCAAACGGGTAGAGGCAACAAAATAGACCTCTTGCAATGCAAAATGATATTCTCCAAACAATGAAAATTTGGAAATTTTACTGTCCTGCCAAAGATTATCGAAGAAGGTTGTCCCGCTTTTCGGCCCCATCAGCATTTCGCGGGTACGAGTTCCCTCTGCTTCTTCCGCTTTGTAGTCGATACCGGAAAAAAGAGAACTGTTCTTAAACTGAAACCTTGCCTCCGATCGGCCACCATAGTTTTTGGTTTTTGCCAAAGTGATTGCATTCACCGTTCTCGGATTCAAATCTTTTGTCAGGTTGTCCATGCTGTGATCAACAAAAGAGCCGTAAAATGAAGTGGATAAAGAGCTAAAGTTCGAGTTCTTAAAGTTGATTTTGTGAGAAAGATTTAGCAACCAGGTATCATCTTCCCGCAAATCCATATTCAGAGCAGGAAAATCTACATCCTTGGCAAAGTTGTTATTTGCCGACAGCTTGATGCTCTGAGAACCGGATAATTTAAAGACGCTGCTCATTCCAATGTTGCGCCGGTTAAATCCGGAAGGTGTTTTGTTGCCGTTTCCATCTTCGTAATCATCACCTTCGCTGTAGGCTCCGTAAATGCCAAAGTTATAGAATTTCCCTTTTGCTCCGGCCATGGCTTCTGTGCGGAAGATATTTCCGTTGCTTTCGTAACTGCCGCTTGCCCTGCCAAATGCTTTTGTGGTTTCGCTAAAACTTGCAGGTGCTGATTTAAAATGAATACTGCCGCCAAAAGCATTTCCATATCGCAGTGAATGCGGGCCTTTTACAATTTCTACCCGATCGACCATGCTCATCGGAATTTGACTTGCGGGAGGATCCATTCGGTTTGGACAAGCAGCAGTTGCGCTCATCCCATTGTCCATAACCAGGTTTAACTGATCGTATTTAAAGCCGCGAAGAACAGGATCGAAACCATAACTTCCGCTTTTTCGGATGCCTCCAATCATGGCACTCTGACTCAAAAAATCACCTGCGTCGTGCGATAGTTTATCGCTGATGCGGACTTTCATGATATCACTTTTAGCAGAGCTGTTTGCTCTTGCAATTACAGTTGTTGGCAGCAAAGAAATGTATGATTGGGTGAGAGTTAATACTCCGTTTTTAATTGCTTCCTGCAGTCTGTCGCCTGATATTTCAAGTTTGCCGTAGTTTACATGAGAAATATGAAGCATTTCTTCAGGGATAAATTTGATTGAAATATCTCCGCTAAGGGAGCTCGTGCCTTTTTGGTTTTGGTATAGGTAATGGGCATACTGGATTGGCTCTCCGGTTTCAGTATCTTTCAGTATTATAGTTTGTTGTGAATGCGCTTGTATCCCAATGAATAGGAGACAAATGATTAGAATATTTTTCATTCCTGAGTGTTTTAAGTAATGGAATTACTTGACATGATTAGCCCGCTTTGATCGTGTAAAACCAATGCAAGCCTCCCAATAAAGTAAGATTTACAGTGAATTATCAATTTGTGATTGATAATAATTAATTGGCCAAAATTTGATTCTTGGAGGATGAAAAATATCAAAGGAATGTTGAGTGGGATGCAATGGCTCTATGTAAGCTAATTGTTTTGCAGAAGCAAGAACTGCGGGTTCATTCTTGAGTATACTTATGCTTTGAATGAATAATTGATATTCTTTTTCGGTGATCTGTTTATCCTTCGAAGACTCTTCCTTTTCGTGTTCCTGAATTTGTTTTTTTAGATGACATTTTCCGTTACACTTCATTTCAGGTTTGTCTTTATTGGTGCAGATTGACGCAAAAAAATCCTGATTTATTTTGAAGTTCACAGTGATTAATACCACTTCAAAACTTTGAAATGAGAAAGTTAAAAGGAGTAGGTAGGCAAAGATTCTATTCAGGAACATAAATAAAGACAATTGTGTATTAAATATACAAAGCTTTATGTAATATGTAGTTGTTATGGATAGAAAATCAGAGAAGAAGTAATAATATACCTAAACAAAAAGATATCTTATGGGAGAGTTCTGGAAGCCGAAAATTAAAAAAGCTCATCTGTGGTTCAGATGAGCTTCTTTATTTTCTTTTGAAATCCGTTTATAGATTGATTACCTTATCGGCATCAGCCTGAAGGGTGATAATATCAGGCATACTTCCAACGGTTCCTACTTTTATTTGATCAGATAAATTAAAATAATCCAAACAGGTTTTGCAGGCAAGAAGCTGTACTCCTTTTTTGTTTAGATTTTGTAAAGATTCCAAAGCAGGAGAGTTTTCACAAATTAATTTTACTCCTGCGTTGTAAAAAACAATGATTTTAGGTGTTCGCCCATCAGCATCCAGAAGTTTAAAATAGTTGGTAATTAGTTTCAAACCCAATTCTTCGCTGCCGGTTCCCATTCCGTTCTGAGTAACCTGAATTAATGTATTTCGCTGCATATTATTTTATTTAACGCTGATATAAGGTTCATCTGTATTTGTACGCTCAATCATTTTCCCAATCGGATTTAGATCAAAGCCTTCGCTTTTGGCCAGAGCAACAAACTCGTTGATGTGATTATCGTCTACTGCTACCAAAAGTCCGCCGCTTGTCTGCGGATCGCAAAGCAGTGATTTCTGATCTTCGCTAATCGCTCCAATTAAATGTCCGTACGAAGCCCAGTTTCTTCTGGTTCCGCCAGGAGTACATCCTTGTTTAATTAATTCTTCTACACCCTCAATTTTTGGAACGGCAGTATAATCAATTTCAGCATTTACATTACTGCCTTCGCAGATTTCACCCAAATGACCCAATAAACCAAAACCGGTAACATCAGTCATCGATTTGATATAGGTTTGCTCACCAAAAACGATTCCAGCCTTATTTAGAGTGCACATTAAATCAACAACAATTTTATTGTTTTCGTGTGCTATTAATTTCTTTTTTTCGGCAGTGGTTAGTACTCCAATACCCAATGGTTTTGTAAGGAAAAGCGTGCAGTTTGGAGTTGCAGTGTTGTTTTTCTTTACCCGATCGGCAGCAACAAGTCCGTTTACCGAAAGACCAAAAACAGGATCGCCTATATCGATGGAATGACCGCCGGCCAATTGAATTCCAGCATCAGCGCAAACATCCCGTGCACCTTCCACTACTTTTTGAGCAATATCAGTAGATAATTTTTCCAAAGGCCAGGCCAAAATTGCCAAAGCCATAATTGGTTTTCCGCCCATGGCGTAGATATCACTGATGGCATTTGTTGCTGCAATTCGACCAAAATCGTATGGATCATCAACAATAGGAGTGAAGAAATCGGTAGTGCTGATTAAAGCTTGTCCATTTCCCAAATCGTAAACCGCAGCATCATCCTTTGTATCGTTACCCACCAACATTTTTGGATTGGGAATGGCAGGAGTACTGCTTTTTAGAATGCACTCCAGATCTTTAGGAGATATTTTACAACCACAGCCTGCTCCAGGACTAAATTGGGTTAATTTTTTTGTTTCCATATTGTTTTTGAATCTAATAAACGGTGCAAAGATATTACTTTTTATGCTTCATTATTGGTAAACAAGATGCTTTATTGTTAGAATGTGGTATATTTTGAAAATGTAGTATTTGTGTTTAGATGAGGTGGTATTGAGTGGACAGAAAAAATCTAACCACAGAGAATACGGAGGTTTAAAGAGTTTTCCTAATTGGATTTCTTCCTGATCAATTAATAATTGTTAATTTTGGTTTTGTCTCAATATAAAATTAGAAACTTGATAACGATTAAAAATAGTTTAAAATCTTTTTCAATAGCTATTCTGGCATTTTTTCTTTCGGCTTGTTCTGCTCCATGTAATTTGCAGAAGGAGAAAAAATCATTTGATCAGATTTCCAAAACTAAATGTGAGACGTTTACCTGCATTTCTGAGGTTGATTCGACACTTCAGTCTGACTTGGAGACGCAGGGGAAACGGATGTTTCAAATTTATTTAATTCGTCATGCAAAGCCCAATGTGAAAAAGAATTGGTTTTATTCGGCTGATGAGGCTAAACAGTATGTACTTGATTACAATTCTGTACCAATTATTCCTTTCGATTCTTCGTTAGTGGCAGTCAATTTACGGCCTAATCATATTATTTATTGCTCCAGTTTACCTCGTGCGCAGGAAACGGCATTAAAAATTTTTGGAGATAAATTTCCGGTCGTTTCTGATTCTATATTTCGGGAATTTGAAATCAGAATGATATCGGCGAGTAGCTTTTTGAAAATGCCATTGGGAATTTGGCAGGCTTTTAGTCGGGGCAGTTGGATGCTGGGTTTTAATCATCGGGGCATCGAGAGCCATAAAGAAGCAAAACTTCGGGCCAGACAAGCATCTGAAAATTTAATTAAAGTTGCTTATGATGAGGAAACCGCCGTTTTAGTTGCCCATGGCATGCTGAATGGTGCAATTGCCAAAGAATTGGAGAAGAAAGGATGGAAGCTGATTCAAAAGCAAGGGCATGTTAATCTTGGTGCTACCATCCTTGTTAAAACTGTTGATATAAATGATTAGATGAGGTTTGAGTAAATATGCCTGCTTTGATGACTGATCACTGAATTACTTTTTCCTGATCATCATTAATCCGTGACGTATGGGAAGAATCAGGTTCTCGACTCTGGAATCTTCCTGAATAAAATGATTGAAATTTATTATACCCTGAGTTTGTTTGTCGTTGTTTTCGATTTCTTCTACAACTTTTCCATCCCATAAAACATCATCGGCCAAAATAAAACCGCCTTTATTTAGCTTCGGAAATACAGCCTCAAAATATTCGATGTATTGTCGTTTATCGGCATCAATAAAAATGAGATCGAAATTTTCTTCCAGCTTTGGAATCATCTCAAGTGCATCTCCAATATGAAATTGAATACGATTTTCAAATCCCGATCGCTTAATGTATTTACGGGTAAATTGTTCCAGTTCGTCGTTGCAGTCAATGGTGTGAATGATACAATCTTCACTGGTTCCCATAGCCATGCTTATTGCCGAATATCCTGTATAGGTTCCAATCTCTAAAATGCGCAGTGGTTGAATCATCTGGCAAGTCATCTTTAAGAATTTTCCCTGAAGATGCCCCGACAGCATTCTTGGGCGCAACATTTTAACGTGAGTTTCACGGGTAAGATCCTTCAATACCAAATCTTCTGCTTCAGTATGCTTCAGTATATAATCTTCAAGTTCTTTATTAACTTCTATCATGCTTATTTGTACATCAAAGTGGTTAATAGATCTTTATTTAGAATTTCGTTGGCAACTTCAAGCAATTCATCCGCTGTAATGCTCTCCACCTTTTGATACAATTCCTCCAATGAGTCAATTCGATTGTATAATAAAAAGCTTTTCGCAATGTTGAGCATTAGGTTTTCATTGTTTTCCGAAGAAATAGCAATCTGACCAATCATCTGATTTTTAGCTCGTTTTAATTGTCCGGAGCCAAGTTTATGAGTGCAAAGTAAGTCCATCTCTTTGTTGATTAAACTAAGACACTTATCCAAATTGCCTTTGTCGGTACCAAAGTAGATGCTGAAAACACCTGTATCTGCATAAGGCGTGTAATTTGCTTCAATATTATAGGCCAATCCGTGTCGTTCCCGAAGGGTTAAATTCAAACGTGAATTCATGCCCGGGCCACCTAAAATATTGGTGAGTAACGATAAGGAAATTCGTTTTTCATCATTTAAGTCGTAGGCTATATTTCCAATCACACAATGTCTCTGATAAGTTTTCTTTATCATGGTTTGTGTGCGGGCTTCATACGAATTTGGCTTTTTTCTCTTGGTCGTGCGAATATTCTCAGGTATATGCCCAAAGTATTTCTCTACCATTTTTACCAATTTGCTGAATTTAATGTTCCCCACCGAACTTATTACCATTTGATCTGTGTGGTAATTGTTCTTAATGAAATTCAATATATCATCACGTTTGAACTTTTTAACATGTTTTGGAGTTCCCAAAATATTCCGGCCAATCGGATCATTTTTGAAAATTAGTTCCTCAAAATCATCAAAGATCAATTCCGAAGGAGAATCCTTATACGAATTGATTTCATCCAGAATAACTTCTTTTTCTTTCTCTAATTCCTTTTCAGGGAAAACAGAATTGAAAGTGATATCGCTGATTAGTTCTAAAGCTCTTTTGTAGTCTTTGTCCAGAAAAGTAGTGTAAATACAGGTTTCCTCCTTGGTTGTGTATGCGTTTAATTCTCCGCCTACATCTTCCATTCTACTAAGAATATGGTATGCTTTCCGTTTAGTTGTACCTTTAAACACAACATGCTCTATGTAGTGAGCAATTCCCCATTCCTCCTCTTTTTCATCACGAGAACCGGTATTTAAAATAATTCCGCAGTGTGCAACATTTGCGTTCACGGCATGGTGAATTAGTCGTATACCATTTGATAATGTGTGAGTTTCGAATACCATATATTTTTTTATTAGGTCGCAAAGGTAATAAGAAGTTTAGATTCCTTTAAAATTCCTCTCTAATTTTATTGATTTTATTTGGTGATTTTATTTTTTTGCGTACTTTTGCATCGCTCAAGTAAAGAGGGTACCATAGCTCAGTTGGTAGAGCAATGGACTGAAAATCCATGTGTCCCTGGTTCGATTCCAGGTGGTACCACATCCTTTTTCTTTGAGTACACCAATAGGGTACCATAGCTCAGTTGGTAGAGCAATGGACTGAAAATCCATGTGTCCCTGGTTCGATTCCAGGTGGTACCACGAAAAGAGAGAAAAACATTGCGTTTTTCTCTCTTTTTTGATTTACTCAAAATAGGTTGTGTCGGTATCAGTTTCTATCATAAGGAGCTGTCTGTTAGTGGTTCGTGTGTTTGTGGTGTTGGGTTGTTATGAGCTATTTGAAATCATAATTTGAGCAGGTTATCTGTTCCAATTAGAGTCCATCGTTAAATATAATCATTATAAAATAGAGTAGAGGTGATGATTTATTGAATTTGAATTGTACTTTACAACTCTCTTTTTTGTTAAAAAGAAGTAAATGTATTACCTTGATTAAACGCCTAATATTTGTTTTGATCTAGTTTTTTGAACCTTTAATAATATTAAACTATGTGCCATATAATTGAATCGGAATATGTGTTAATTCATGAATTAATGAAAAAGCAAAGATGTACTATTGAAGATTTAATTATAAGTAAAAAGAAAATTGAGTCTTCAATCGAAGGTGTTTTTGTTGATGTGTCCAGAAGATCTGTTGAAACTTCTGTAATGTGTTATTCAGATTATTTTTCAATCGAAGAAGATGATGTAATTGTTCAAACACGTTCATTTGAAAAATTATTAAAATTAACAGAGAGTCGAATTAAGTTTTCTTTAAGAGAGAAACTAAATAAAGTATTTTAGGTTTGGAGTTTAAAATTGTTCGGGACCCGATTTATGGGTATATAAAAATACCTTCTGAGTATCTTATTAATTTTGTCGATACTAGGATTTTTCAACGATTGCGACGAGTTGAACAAACAAGTATGAGATCGTTGTATCCTTCTGCTCATCATGATAGATTTGTTCATTCTTTAGGTGTTTATCATTTGGGAACATTAGCTTTCCGAAATATCAAAATTAATTCTACGAAATATTTAAATGATATTTTAAAAGATGAAGAATGGGATTTAATTCAATCTTCATTTGAAATTGCATGTTTGATGCATGATTGTGGACATTCTCCCTTTTCTCATACTTTTGAACATTATTATGTTTTGAATAGAGGTGAGGAAATTGATGATCGACTTAGAGTTAACTTTCAAGAAGATGAGGATTTTAGTAGAGATTATAAGCGATCTTCTCCTGCTGCTCACGAAAAAATTAGTTGTTTAGTTCTGTTAGAAAAATATCGTGAATCTATATTGAAATGTGGAGGGAATCCATTTTTAGTTGGAAGAATGATTATGGGTTGCACTTATCGTAACAATCCTAGTATTTTGTGTAAGGTTCACAATAAATTTATTAATCTTTTAAATGGAACAGCTCTGGATGTTGATAGCTTAGACTATATTCAAAGGGATTCATGGGCTTCAGGGGTGAATAATGTTAGTATTGATTACGATAGACTTTTGGGCTCTTTAGTGATTAAGTTAGACAAAGTTGGAGATCCAATAGTTGGATTTAAAAAACATGCAATTAGTGTATTAGAAAATATAAGTTTGGGTAGGAATTTTTTATATAAGTGGATTTATTCACATCATAAGGTTTTGTACGACCAGTATTTATTGACAAATTCTGTTGACTTAATTGATAAGGAAACTAATAATGAATTTTGTAGGGAACTTTTTTCAATAGATAATTTCTATGAACCTAAGAGTTATAATGGAACACATCTTTTTTTACCAACTGATGATGATGTCTTTTATTGTTTAAAGAAGTTTCATAAAGATGGGTCGGTTATTGATGAGTATTTATCAAGATCATATAAATATAAGGCTTTATGGAAAACTCAAATTGAATTTGATAATATTTTTGAAGGTTTATCTTCAGAAGATTTGATGGAAATTGAGACTCAATTAAATCTTAAAGAATTGGATTCGTTTCTGGGAGAAAATTCAAATATTTGTATTTCGGCTAAACCTAAACTTAAAGGATTTAAACAGAATCATTATTTTATATTTATTGATGGATCAACAATTGATGCTTCAAAATTGGTAAATGTAAAAGATGAACAAAATAGATTTTTTTATTTATATGTAAGTCAAGATTGTTTAGGTCGAAAGAAAGAAATAATTCAAAAGATATTATCTTTTAAAAATTAGATTATTCTATTAAAAAGTGCTTAAGTGTGCTAATTCGCATCAATCAGCTCTTCCAATCCTTTTTTCTTGAATTCCCGTTCGTTTGTTGATAAAGCTTTTGCAGCAGTTATAACTGGGAATTTCTCATTCTTAATATATTCCAGTGCAACATGCAGATTTGATTCATCAATATCCCCAAAGTCATGAGTTAAATCATCTGATATTTCATAATTAACAGGAATGCCATCAAAATAGCCGCCTTCATCAGCGGCATTGGTAATTGAAAAGCTAATAGGGACAATTGCCAGGTTTAAGGCTTTCTCCTCAAATACGTACATGCCAACTGGTTTCCCGTGAGTTTTACTTCCAATAAGAATTACGTTTTCAGCCCCCATGTAAGCTTCTGGTTTTAATCCATTAATTACCATTTCGCTTGCAGAAGCAGTGTTTGAAGTTGTAATTACGAAAACTCTGTTGAAAGCATGGGCCGGAGCCTGTGATGTAAATGCTTCGGTGAAATTTTCATTCGTTTTTGAGCTGTTGTGAAATACTTTTGAGTACACTTCACCAGTGTATGCATTGCCTGTAATTAATGAAGCCAACTGATTTGATATGTAGGTGCTGCCACCGCCATTGTAGCGCAGGTCCAAAACCAATTCAGTTGCATTTTGCTCTTTAAAATAGGTAAAGGCTTCGTTCAATTCATCTTCCGATTTGCCTAAAAAGCTGTCAAATGCCAGATAGGCAACTTGAGTTCCGTCATAAGGAATAACTTTTCTTTTTAATACTGTATTTTGATCAAGTACCTTTTGAGAAGCGGTGATTTCTTTTTGCTCGCCGGCATTATTTTCAAAAATGAAGGTTCCGCTCGATTTGTCAAGTTCATTTAATATTTGTTCTTCACTTAGGTTTGAAATTGCCAATTGGTTAATGTTGATCAGTTTCCATCCGCGTGTAACTCCTTCTGCAGCCAAAGGTGATTCATCAAATATAAGTTTTACTCTTAAATCATTATAGCTGTCAAATTTGAAGGATAAACCATAACCTGTGTAGGTGCCATTCTCAAAATATGCTAATAATTCATCAAGGTTGGCTATATAGCTCCATCGATCTTGATCAGCAAGCAATGCTTCAAAATAGTCGTTTGCCGATGAGTAATTGGCTGAACTAATATCCGGTAAATCTTCATTCCACAAATACCACTCCTGCATCGTTTTATCAATGATTTCGTAAGCCGATTTATCATTGCCCGATCGTGGCAATATATTATTGTCATCACTACACGATAGAAATAAGGATGCCAGAATTACTACAAGTGAATATTTATTGAGAATTGAGAATTTCATGTGATTATAATTTTAAATTTTTGCCGTATGGTTCCGAAAGTTTTCGGGATTGCCAAACTGGACTAATTATTCCTATGTATTAATTTTATCTTGACAATTAATCAGCTCGATATTGTAATTTATTGAAAAAACAAGACAATTTAAGTTTAACAAAAACCATACCTAAGGTTTCTTTAACGGGTAAAATCGTCATCTATTGTTTAATTTTCAGCAAAACAATCTATAGAATCAATCTAAATAACATTGTGAAAAAATTGATACTTAATCATATTGACATTTTATATCTGCTATTTATACTCGATGTGGCCTGCTTTGTTTTGCGAAGTACAAATTTTCTTTACATTTGTAACACCAAAATAAAGGGTACCATAGCTCAGTTGGTAGAGCAATGGACTGAAAATCCATGTGTCCCTGGTTCGATTCCAGGTGGTACCACAAAAAGAGAGAAAAACATAGCGTTTTTCTCTCTTTTTGTTTATATTGAATTTTAGGAAAATGAAACTGATCCGGATCAAGTCGAAAAGTTTTGGGGACGTGGTTAAATTTTGTCCTCTTTTGGTTTTATGAAGATTGAAGTTTACATACTGCAAAGTGTTGCCGGAAATTGCTATTACATTGGTTACACAAAAGATTTAACAAATCGATTGTATCTTCATGATGAAGGTACATTTGAAAATTCTTTCACATCAAATTACAAAGATTGGCAGTTGTTTTATCGGTTAGAGTGTGAATCTATAGCTCAAGCTAGGAGAATTGAGAAACATATCAAAAAAATGAAAAGTAAGAAGTATGTTGAAAACCTACTGCTTTATAAGAATATTGCTATTCGATTGTTAGAAAAATACAAGTAGTACCTGTTGTTTGTCCCAAATGTTTTTGGAGCCGGGAGATACAATGAAAAGAGAGAAATGTATCTGGTTCGCCCCGAAAGCTTTCGGGGCCAGGTGGTACCACGAAAAAAGCCGATCATATGATTGGCTTTTTTTATGCTTTTGAATGTGGAAATCCATTTGAAATGTTAAAGTTTGAATAAATTACAAAAAACAAACGTTTTCGATCTAAAATAAAGAAATTCAAGTCTCTAACTAATTTTTTTATTTGAATTAATACGATATTTTTGTAACACTTAGACCAAGTAATAAAGAATTTAAGATATAAAATACTTCAAAATGACAAATAGTAAAAAAGCTTTATTGATGATCCTTGACGGATGGGGGATCGGTGATAAATCAAAATCAGATGTAATTTCTTCAGTAGCTACTCCATACATGGATAGTCTGTTGGCAAAATATCCTAACTCACAATTGCAGGCTGCAGGTAGGTTTGTAGGCCTGCCTGACGGACAAATGGGAAACTCAGAAGTTGGACATTTAAATATTGGTGCGGGTCGTGTTGTTTATCAGGATTTGGTTAAAATAAACATGGCGGTAGAGCAGGACACCCTTAAAGAAAATGAGCAGGTTGTTAAAGCTTTTACTCATGCCAAAACGAATGATAAAAAAGTTCATTTAATTGGATTGATAGGCAATGGTGGTGTTCATTCATTAAGTGCCCATGCAATTGCTCTTTGCGATGCAGCTCAGGCTTTCGGATTGAAAGATGTGTTTGTTCATGGATTAACCGATGGACGTGATACAGATCCTAAATCAGGATTAGGATTCGTAAAAGAATTTGTTGAAGCAATTGAAACTAAAGGATCAGCAAAATTTGCATCTCTTATTGGACGTTACTACGGAATGGATAGAGACAGCAACTGGGAACGTGTTAAGCTTGCTTACGATTTATATACAAAAGGAGAAGGAGAATCAGCTTCCAACGTTGTTACTGCAATGGAAAAATCGTATGCAGAAGGCGTAACAGATGAATTTATCAAGCCAATTGTAATGGTTGATGAGTCAGGAGCCCCTCTTGCTATTATTGAAAAAGGTGATGTAGTTATCTGTTTTAATTTCCGTACTGATCGCTTGCGTCAAATGACAACTGTGTTCACTCAGGAAGACAAGCGTGAGTTCGGAATGCATACCATGGATGTAGAATGGTATACCATGACTTGTTACAATTCTAACTTTAAGGGAGTAAATGTAATCTACGATAAAGATAACGTTCAAAATACAATGGGTGAGGTTGTATCTAAAGCTGGCAAAAAACAAATTCGTATTGCTGAAACTGAAAAGTATGCTCACGTAACTTTCTTTTTCTCGGGTGGCAGAGAAGCTGAATTCGAAGGTGAAAAAAGATTAATGGTTCCATCTCCAAAAGTGGCAACTTACGATTTACAACCAGAAATGTCTGCACCGGCTGTTGCCGATATGATTACTGCTGAATTGAATGCTCAATCGGCTGATTTTGTTTGTTTGAACTTTGCTAATGGTGATATGGTTGGACACACAGGAGTTTATGAAGCAATCTCAAAAGCAGTTCAGGCTGTTGATAAATGTGTTGAGCAAGTTGTTGAGGCAGCAAAAGCAAATGGATATGATGTAATTATTATTGCAGATCATGGAAATGCTGATTTTGCTGTAAATGCCGATGGTTCTCCAAATACTGCTCACTCCTTAAATCCTGTTCCCTGCATTTGGGTGACTGAAAATTCCAAAGGAATTGAGAATGGTATTCTTGCCGATGTTGCTCCAACTTTATTGGATATTATGGGGATTGAGAAACCTGAGGATATGACCGGTAAATCTTTGATAAAATAGAAGATTGTAACTGAAAATATAAGTTTCCGTATTATCTTTGCCGATAATACGGATTTTTTTTTAAATCCACGAAAGTAGAAATTGTAAAAGGATAGCATTGTGTTACAGATAGGAAAAACCATAGTAAGTTTAGACGTGATTGAAAAGAAATTCATTTGTGACATTTCAAAATGTTGCGGGGCTTGCTGTGTAGAGGGAGATTCGGGAGCACCGTTAGAGGAAGAAGAGAAGCTGATTATTGAGGAGATTTATCCTGTTATAGAAGAGTATCTTACCGAAAAAGGCATTGAAGAAATTGAAAAACAAGGTAAGACTGTAATCGATTCGGATGGTGATTTGGTAACACCTATCATTAACAATAAAGAATGTGTTTATACTGTTTTTGAAAATGGATCGGCACAATGTGGTATCGAAAAAGCTTTTTTCGATGGTAAAATAAACTTTCGCAAACCAATTTCATGTCAGTTATACCCGATTCGAATTCAGAAATATGAAGAGTTTGATGCGGTGAATTATAACAAATGGGATATTTGCAAACCTGCCAGAGAATTGGGATTTAAAAATGGAACTCCGGTTTATGTTTTCTTAAAAGAACCATTAATCAGAAAATATGGTGAAGAATGGTATAAAGAGCTTCGGTATGCGGCTGAACACATTGATGAAATCATGAAAAAAATGTAGATGACAAAGTACCAAGTGTAAGAGTAAAAACATCACGAAATTATATTGTAAACAGTAGCCGTTTGGTTGCTGTTTTTTTTATGCTTTTATGTCTGTTTATTTGATTTGTGATTTGATGGGTGTTGACATATAGAGGTTGCAAATCTCTATTAGATGAAGACTGAAAGCTAATTTCTATTTACTATATTTACGTTTCAAATTACTTAAATCCAATAAACACACTATTATGGATAACATTAAAGAATATATTGAAGAGAACAAAGAGAGATTTTTAGAGGAATTGTTTGGACTGATTCGAATTCCATCGATTAGCTCGATTGAAGCAAATAAACCAGAGATGTATAAAGCTGCCGAATACTGGAAGCAGTTAATGCTGAATGCGGGTGCTGATAAGGCGGTGGTAATGGAGACAGAGGGAAATCCTGTTACTTATGGCGAAAAGATTATTGATCCAAAATTGCCGACAGTTATGGTTTACGGACATATGGATGTAATGCCGGTTGATCCAATTAATTTGTGGGATACTGATCCTTTTGAGCCGGTAATTAAAGATGGTAAAATTTGGGCCCGTGGTGCTGATGATGATAAAGGTCAGGCATTTATGCATGCAAAGGCTTTCGAATATATGGTGAAAAATAATTGTCTTCCTTGTAATGTGAAGTTCATGATTGAAGGGGAAGAAGAAGTAGGATCACCTAATCTGCCTAAATTTTGTGAAGAGCACAAAGAAATGTTGCAGGCAGATGTGATTTTAGTTTCTGATACCGGAATGATTGCTCCGGATATACCATCTATTACAACAGGATTACGTGGATTGATGTATTGGGAAGTTGAAGTGACCGGTCCTAATCGCGATCTTCATTCAGGATTGTTTGGTGGTGCTGTAGCAAACCCAATTAATGTATTGGCTAAAATGATTACTCAGATGGTAGATGATAATGGACATATTACCATTCCTGGATTTTACGATGATGTAATTGAAGTTACTAAGGAAGAAAGAGCAATGATGGCTGAAGCTCCTTTCGATGTTGAGGAGTACAAAAAAGCAATCGACGTAAAAGAGTTAGCTGGTGAGAAAGGTTATACTCCTTCTGAACATACAGGAATTCGCCCTTCGTTTGATGTTTGTGGTATTTGGGGTGGATATATTGGCGAAGGTGCTAAAACAGTTCTTCCTTCAAAAGCATATGCAAAAATTTCAACCCGTTTGGTTCCGAATCAAAACTGGGAAAAAATTTCAGTTCTATTTAAAGAGCATTTCGAAGCAATTGCTCCGGATTGTGTAAAGGTAGTTGTTACTCCGCTGCATGGTGGACAAGGATATGTTTGTCCCATAGATTTCCCGGCTTATATTGCGGCAGATAAAGCGTATACCGAAGTTTATGGAAAACGCCCTGTACCTGTTCGCAGTGGTGGAAGTATACCAATTATTTCTTCTTTCGAAGAGATTTTAGGAATTAAATCTGTACTCATGGGATTTGGATTGGAAAGTGATGCGATTCACTCACCAAATGAGAATTTCCCTTTGGAACAATTCTTCAATGGAATCAATACAATTCCATTATTTTATAAGTATTTTGCCGAATTGAAGAAGTAATAATTTGTAATTCAAATATAAGTTGGAAAGGGTATTCTTGTGCAGAGTACCCTTTTTTTTACAAATATATGTTTTGGTATGATCAGTTTAAAGATTGATTGGGATTTGTCTTAATTCCTGATTTTTCGGGGCTATAATTATTATTTTATTTCATTGATACTTCGGAATCGTTTAAAATAAAGCTTAAACCTTGAAAATCGGTATTTTTCTGGTTATGTTTGTATTTGGGTTTAATTGCATGGTTTTTTGATGGAATACAGACTAATTGCTGTATATTTCGTAACAGATCATACAAGTTGAAGTAAATTTGCAGTTCATGGATGAAATTTTTGAAAAAATAGGATCAGCTCAAACTCTTAGTCAGAAGATTGAGCGCCGAATAGAAGAGGCTATTCGCCAGAAGAAATTGCTGGTGGGAGCTAAACTTCCTTCGGAGCGGGAATTATGCGAGATGTTTGCAGTTAGTCGGACTGCATTACGCGAAGCTTTGCGTAGACTTAGCGCACGGGGCTTAATTGAGATCAAAAAGGGTAGTGGCATGTATGTTAGTGAATTGAAGATCAAAGATGCCATTGATTCTTTGAATTTGTATTATGATTTAAGTTTTGATAGTAACCTGATCCCTCAGATTATTGAAGTACGGCGCGTTTTTGAACCGGAAATTGCCCGGATGGCAGCAAATAACCGAAGGGATAAGGATTTGGACTTATTGCTTAAGAATATTTCGGATTTGGAAGATTGTGATCCGGATAATACCCAAATGGAAGCAGATATCATCAATAAATTTCATTTGAATGTTGCTAAGGCCTCCTGCAATCCGATTGTGATTATTACTATGGAGCCAATCTATTCTCTTTTGCCACGCATGCGAAATTTGATTTATGCCAATGTGGATGGAGAGAAAGATTTTACAATTAAAGCTCATCGTACCATTTATGAAGCTATTCGGGATAAGGATGCTGATAAAGCTTTTGAAGCAATGGTTGGACAGATAAACAGAACCCTTGAGATCTACACACAGTATTTGAAAAAGTAAGAACTGTATTTTCAATAAAAAACGGAGATTGATGATTCAATCTCCGTTTTTTTTATCGTTTTAAAACAATATTTATTTGTAAGCCTCAATGGCCTTTTTTACTGAACCATGTTTTAACAGTAAGCTTTTAGCAACTTCTTTTTCAAGTTTTAATTCTTCCATAATCATTTTGGTTCCTCGTTCAACCAACTTTTTGTTGGTTAACTGCATGTTTACCATTCTATTGCCCTGAACTCTTCCCAATTTAATCATTAAGCTGGTGGTGATCATGTTTAGAATCATTTTTTGAGCAGTTCCGGCTTTTAATCTGGTACTTCCGGTAACAAATTCGGGGCCAACAATTGCTTCAATCACAATTTCAGCTTCTTTGGAAACTGGCGCCTCAGGATTACAAGTAATACATGCGGTAAGCAGACTATTTTCGCGGGCTTTTTTTATGCCGCCTATTACATAAGGTGTTGTGCCTGAAGCGGCAATTCCTAATACCGTATCATTTTGATTAAAACCATGTTCCTGTATTTCTTCCCAGGCTTTGTTCCAATCATCTTCGGCCGATTCAACGGCATTTCGTAAGGCCTTTTCTCCTCCTGCAATCAATCCAATTACAATATTATCCGGAACTCCAAAAGTTGGCGGTAATTCCGAAGCATCCAATACGCCAAGTCGGCCACTTGTGCCAGCTCCAATATAAAATAATCTACCTCCGGCTTTAACACGGTCAACAAGTAGGGAAACAAATTTCTCGATTTCTGGAATCGCGCGATTTACTGCTAAATGAACTTGTCCGTCTTCCTGATTAATTCCAATAAGTAGTTCATTAACCGACATCTTTTCCAAATTAGAAAAGTTAGAAGGTGATTCTGTTATTTTGTTTGAAGTTTTCTGGTTACCTGCTTTATTCATTATTTTGTTTTTATTTACCAAGATGGTACTGAATCAATCCTTCCAATGGGCTTTGCTCAATTTTTCCAAGATGTAAACCGATCTTGGCTGCGACCATTTCCAATTCTTTTTTAAAGTAGTATGCAATACTTCCTATAAAATGAATTGGCAGGCTGATGTGATTGTTGTATTGTTTTATATTTCTTTCGAAAAATTCCCCGAAGCTCTTCTTTACAAGCTCCGATATATATGGTGATTGAATGTTTTCAGAAAGAAAGACTGTAAATTGAGCAAGAAAACGGCTGGGCGCTTCCTCTTTGTATACTTTGTTTATAATATCTGCATATTCCAAATTGTATTTCTGATAGAATGCACTTTTTATTTCAACAGGAGCAATATTTTTAAGAATATCAGCCAGCAATTTTTTACCCATAACAGCTCCGCTGCCTTCGTCACCCAATATGTATCCCAAGGGAGGAACGTTGTGTTCAATGTTTTCCCCATCATATAAGCAGGAATTAGATCCTGTTCCAATGATGCACGCTATGCCTTTTTCTCTTCTGCAAACCGATCGGGCTGCAGCTAAAACATCGCTGTTAATTTCGCAATTTGCATCAGGAAAAATTTGTAGTAAGGAATCTTTAATGATTTTCTTCTTCTCATCAACAGCACAACCGGCGCCGTAAAAAAAGATTTGGGTAACCGAACCAAAATCATCAAGTGAGCTAATTATTTTAATTATCGAACTCGTATTTTGATGGTATGGGTTAATTCCCAAAGTCTGTTGGCGTTTAGTTACGCCTTTACTTCCGAGAAGAACCCAGTCGGTTTTGGTTGATCCGCTCTCTGCAATTAATATCATGATTTTATTTTTATAACATGTATGATGAATGTTAATTTAAAATGAATTTACAAATAATTAAATTAATATTGAATTTGTATTTTTCCATTTTCATTCCTTCTACATTGCTTAATATCCTTATCGTACGGGTGAATTTATTTTCACGTTACAAATATATAAAAATTAAACATTTGTAAAAAGTATTATATAACATGTATGACCAATTTTGGAAAATATAATTTTCTGTTCTATTTTTGATCCGAAAGTAATTTAAATCAGGAGATAGCAAAATGGAGAATCAGATACTGCAATTTAGGGAAGAGCTTGATGAAGCCAAGTTGTATTACCAACCTTCAGATGAGTTCGACAGAACAGTGAAAACCCGGTATGAGAAAATGCCGGCAGATATTTTTTCAACTGCTGAAAAGGCAGCCAAGTGGGTTGCAGGTGAAATTGCAAATGAAATTAAGCAAAAACAAAAGCTTGGCGAAATGTGTGTTGTAGGATTAGCTACCGGTGCAACGCCATTGGGAGTGTATTCCGAACTGATTCGTTTGCACAAAGAAGAAGGCTTGTCATTTCTGAATGTGGTTACTTTTAATTTGGATGAGTATTATCCGATGTTGAAATTAAGCGCGCAAAGCTATAATCATTACATGAACGACGTTTTATTTAATCATATCGATATTCCTAAAAATCAAATTCATGTACCAAATGGTGAGGTAAGCAAGGTCACAATTACCGGATACTGCAATGAGTATGAAAGACTGATTGATTCTTTTGGGGGATTGGATTTGCAAATACTTGGAATTGGTCGTACAGGGCACATTGGGTTTAATGAACCAGGTTCGCAACTGGATTCGATAACCCGATTGATTATGCTTGACTCTTTGACCAGACGAGATGCTGCCAAAGATTTTAATGGCTTAAATAATGTACCTAAGGCGGCTATAACAATGGGTGTTGGAACCATATTTAAAGCCAAAAGGGTTATTTTAATGGCTTGGGGCGAAGGAAAAGCGGCGATTGTAAAAAAAGCATTGGAAGAAAGTCAGTGTGATGCAGTTCCAGCCAGCTATTTGCAACGGCATACTGATGTGAAATTTGTATTGGATGTGCCGGCTGCAAGTGAATTGTCAAGGGTAAAGAATCCTTGGCTGGTTGGGAGTATTGAATGGGATCGTTATTGGATTCGGAAAGCGGCAGTTTGGTTGTGTAATAAATTACAAAAACCAATTTTAAAACTGACTAATCGTGATTATAATGATAATGGATTGAGTGAGTTACTTGCTTTGTATGGCTCGGCTTACGAGGTAAATATTAAGGTGTTTAATGATTTGCAGCACACCATAACCGGTTGGCCTGGAGGAAAGCCAAATGCTGATGATTCTCATCGTCCGGAGAGAGCAGAACCGGCAAGTAAAAGAGTTTTGGTTTTTAGTCCGCACCCTGATGATGATGTAATTTCGATGGGAGGAACTTTGAAACGATTGGTGGATCAAAACCATGAAGTTCATGTTGCATACCAAACTTCAGGAAATATTGCGGTTGCCGATGATGAGGCGGTGAGATATCTTTCTTTTGTAAAAAGTTTTTCGAGAACTCATGATACAAACGAGGGCAATCTTCAGTGTGTGATTGAAGACATTCAAAAATTTCTTTTGGAAAATAAAAAGCCGGGAGGAATGGATACAGCTGAAGTGCGCAATATGAAAGCCTTAATCAGGAGAGGAGAGGCAAAAGCTGCCTGCCGTTTTGTAGGTATTCGATCTAAGAACCTTCATTTTTTGGATCTTCCTTTTTATGAAACGGGTACGGTTAAGAAAAATCCGTTGGGGAAAGAAGATGTTCGTATTCTTGTGAATTTGCTTCGAAAAATAAAGCCGCATCAGATATTTGCTGCAGGGGATTGGTCTGATCCTCATGGAACGCACCGGGTATGTTGGGAAGGAATTTACCAGGCATTAAAAATAGTGAAAGATGAAGAGTGGATGAAGGATTGCTATATATGGTTATACCGTGGAGCTTGGCAGGAGTGGGATTTGGACGAAATCCAAATGGCTGTTCCGGTTAGTCCTGAAGAATTACAACATAAACGGAATGCAATATTACGACATCAATCGCAAATGGAAAGTGCTCCCTTTATGGGGAATGATTCCCGCTTATTCTGGCAAAGATCAGAAGAAAGAAATAGGGCTACAGCCGATTTATTTAACAAATTGGGCTTGGCAGAATACGAGGCAATTGAAGCTTTTGTCAGGTTTATTGTTTAGATTTATCTGAGAATTTCCGAATTCGACAGCTTGAATTCGGGCTTCTCTTTAACTGGTTCATTTTAACTGAAAAACAATGATTTCCATGTCTGGATTTTTTATAAATATCCGTTTTCTTAGAATGCTTTGTGTAATCTCTGTATTGTTGTTCTCAAATTTTAATTTGATAGCTGCTAAGAAATCGGACCGACTAACTCGAAAAGCCGATAAAGCGGCACAATTTTTTGTTGAGCAAGCTTCCAAAGATTTTGTTTTCACATTTAAGTACGATAGTTTACAAATAGATTCAGAGCAAGAAGAAATTACATTGTATATGAATCCGGTGTTTTCGTATGTTCCGTTTCGTCCGGAGTCTGTACAGATATATAAGAAAGATTTCAAGGAAGATTTGGGTCGGAGATTTAAAAACTATTCCATCCGAATGGAAAGTATGGGACAGGAAATAAGTGATTTAATCCCTAATTTCTATCGGAATGGAATTGTTGAGGCGGATACAAATCGTTTGAATAAGAATCATGAAGTAACGCAAGCTTTGGTGCGAAGAGTAAACACAGGGAACGATGCAAAACTTGGATTGGAAAATAAACACATTGCTTTGTGGCATTCTCATGGATGGTACTATGAAAACACGCTGGACAGATGGGAATGGCAGCGGGCAAGAGTGTACACAACAGTGGAAGATTTGTGGACCATGGAGTTTGTAGTACCATATATTGCTCCTATGCTCGAAAAGGCTGGTGCTAATGTATTGTTTCCTCGCGAAAGAGATGTTCAGAAAAATGAAGTGATAGTAGATGCTGATTGGTCATCGGAAGGATCGGAATATCTTGCAGATGATTCCGTTTGGGAATTGAATTCTCAAGCGGGTTTCGCAAACAAATATCCCTTTTATATTGAAGGAGAAAATCCATTTGAACTGGGAAGCAGCTATCAGACTGAGGCAGGTACTGACGTATCCGCTAAAGTGCAGTACATTCCTTGTTTTCCTGAAAAAGGAGAATATGCAGTGTCTGTTTCCTATTCTGATGATGAGGATAATGTGAATGATGCGCACTATACCGTGTATCATGCAGGAGGTAAAACTGAATTTTTGGTGAATCAAAGCATGGGTGGTAAAACCTGGATTTATTTGGGGACTTTTCTTTTTGATAAAGGGAGGAATCCCGAAAAGGGAATGGTTGAACTGACTAACGAAAGTAAGGAGCCTGGAAAATGGATTTCGGCTGATGCAATACGATTTGGCGGAGGAATGGGAAACATTGCCCGTGGGAATCCTGAAGAATTGGATGAATTGAAAAAGCAAAGAACAGAGCTTGGTTTTAAATTGGACTCCTGTGTTTGGCAAAAATATACGAGTAATCGGCCAAGATATCAGGAGGCTGCACGTTACTATCTTCAGTATGCAGGCATGCCCGATTCGTTGGTGTACAGCATCAATAAAGATTACGAAGCAGATTACAGCAATCGGGGAAAAGATGCGGCCAAGTTTCGGAAAAAGGAAATTGGCAAAACCGATTACAAGGATGATTACATGAGTCGCGGAGAGTGGGTGGATTATTTGATTGGAAGTCCGGCGGGTCCAACAAAAAATCCAACGGTAAAGGGATTAAGGATACCTGTTGATATGGCTCTGGCATTTCATACCGATGCCGGTTTTACGCCAAATGATTCCATTATTGGAAGTTTGGCTATTTACTCTACAACAAGAGATGAGGATTATTTTCCAAACGGACAATCGAAATGGGCAAGTCGCGATTTAACGGATATTATTCAGTCGCAGGTTGTGCAGGATATTCGCAAAAAGTATGAACCTAAATGGACGCGCAGGGGGATGTGGAACAAGCAATACTCAGAAGCGTACCGTCCAAAAGTTCCTACCATGTTGTCTGAATTGTTATCGCACCATAATTTTGCAGATATGTATCAGGGAATGGATCCGAAGTTTAAATTCGATATCAGCAGAGCTTATTACAAAGGGATTTTAAAGTTTCTGTCATCTCAGGATGGAAGGGATTATGTGGTGCAGCCTTTGCCGGTTGATCATTTTCAAATCAGGGAAACTGAAAAAGGAATTGTTCTTTCATGGAAACCAGTAATAGACCAATTGGAGCCTAAGGCAGTTTCTGAATCATACAAAGTTTACACAAGAATTGAAGATGGTGGGTTTGATAACGGAATAGTTGTCCCCAATTCAGAATACATTATTACGAATTGCAAACCGGGTGTGATTTACAGTTTTAAGGTAACTGCTTTGAATAATGGCGGAGAAAGTTTTGATTCGGAAATATTAGCCTATTGCAAATCAGGAAATGGAAAAAAGCCTGTTTTAATTGTAAATGGATTTGATCGTATTTCGGCTCCTCAGGGATTTGATGATGGGAAGTTTGCCGGTTTCGTAGGTTCGGAAGATGAGGGTGTCGCATACAAAAGAAATATTGCCTATGTAGGTGATCAGTACGATTTCGATCGAAAATCGCAATGGTTGGATGATGATGCATCGGGCCATGGAAGCTCATATGCCGATCAGGAAGAACGAATCATTCCGGGTAATAGTTTCGATTATCCGTTTGTGCACGGACAAGCAGTTCGGGATAATGGTTTTGGGTTTGTGTCGATGAGTGATGAGGCCTTTGAGGAATTGAATTGGGCGGCGCAGGATTATTCTGTGTTGGATTTAATTTTTGGAGAGGAAAAAACGACCAAAAGAATTTACGGCAAAGAGAATAAAGATTTTACAATTTACACGCCTGAAATGAGAGAGGCGATTCGTAAGTATCTAAAAGGGAATAATGCAAAATTAATTATTTCCGGAGCTTATGTGGGAACAGATTTGGAATTGTGTGGCGATACTTTGGCAAAATCTTTTGCGGAGGATGAATTGCATTATCAGTTCAGAACCAATCATGCAAGCAAATTGGGCAACGTATCGCATACAAACGAAGTGAGAAATAATTTTAAAGGAGAATATCAATTCGAAACAGGATATTCCCCCGATATATATAAGGTTGAAGCACCCGATGCGATTGAACCTAAAGGGGAAGATGCAAAGGTTCTTCTTCGTTATTCAGGAAATAATAAAAGTGCCGGTGTAGTGTATGATGGAAACTATCAATCTGTAATTTTAGGATTTCCATTTGAAACACTGGAAACGAAAGAGTATCGCATTGAATTGATGAAACAGATGTTTCAATTTTTTAATCAGTAAGAAAATAATAAAAACACAATAATTACTATGAACGAAAAGGTGACATGTTTTATTCCTTTTGGAACAAAGGAAGAGACCGAAATAACAATCAATGAGCTGATAAAATCAGATTTGACAGCTGCGATTTATGTGGTAGGCGGAGATGCAGAACTAGATGCTGAAGGTGTTACTGTTTTAACATCGGAAACCTTATCGCACGGAAAAACGATTCATGCAATTGCTGAGAAAACAGATTCTGAATATGTTTTCATCTATACAAAAACAAGTGCCTTAACTTTGGGTCAATTGGCTTTGGATCGGTTTATGAAAGTAGCCAAGGATACAAATAGTGGTTTGGTGTATTCAAATTATCGTGCCATTAAAGATGGTGTGGTTGAAAATTGTCCGGTAATCGATTATCAGGAAGGAAGTTTGAGAGATGATTTTAATTTTGGATCGGTTCTTTTTTACGATGCGAAAGTGTTAAAAGAAGCCGTGAAAGATGTTGATACTTCTTTTCGTCATGCAGGATTGTATGAATTGCGTTTGGCAATGGCTGCCCGTTCTGAATTCATGAGAATTCCGGAAATATTGTACACCGAAGAAGAAATGGATACAAGAAAATCGGGAGAGAAAATTTTTGATTACGTTGATCCTAAGAATCGTGCCGTACAAATTGAAATGGAGATTGCCTGCACCGAGCATCTGAAGAGAATCGGAGCTTTTTTAGCGCCAAAATTTGACGATGTTGCCTTTGATGAAGGTAATTTTAAAGTGGAAGCTTCTGTTGTGATTCCGGTTCGTGATCGTGTAAAAACCATCGAGGATGCGATTAAATCGGTATTGGCTCAAAAGGCGGATGTGGCTTTCAATTTGATTGTTGTTGACAATTATTCTACAGATGGAACGACTGAAATTATTCAGAAATATGCTGCTGTGGACAATCGGATCATTCACATTATTCCGGAACGAAAAGATTTGGGAATCGGCGGTTGCTGGAATGAGGCAGTAGCTCACGAGTCTTGCGGTAAATTTGCCATTCAGTTGGATAGTGATGATTTATATGCCGATGAAACCACTGTGCAGAAAGTTGTAGATGCATTTTACAGTCAAAACTGTGCTATGGTTGTAGGAACTTATCAGATGGTAAATTTTGCATTGGAAGAAATTCCTCCGGGAATTATTGATCACAAAGAGTGGACTCCGGAAAACGGAAGAAACAATGCGCTTCGTATTAATGGATTGGGAGCTCCCCGTGCATTCTATACTCCGGTATTGCGAAGGAATCCAATTCCAAATGTAAATTACGGTGAGGATTATGCTTTAGGATTAGCAATTTCGCGTAATTATCAGATTGGTAGAATTTACGATCCAATTTATTTGTGTCGTCGGTGGGATGATAATTCGGATGCATCTTTGGATATTGAAAAAATGAATACTCACAATACGTACAAAGATCGTATTCGTACCATCGAATTGAAGGCTAGAAAACTGTTGTGTAAAAAATACATGATTTAGACTCTGTGTAACTAGTGATCTCTGTGGTAAAAAAAGTCTAACCACTGAGAGCACAGAGTTACACAGAGAAAAAAAGGAATACAGGGGTGATTTGCAAAATGTTAATTTGGTGTAATTTGATCGTGCCAATAGTTTGTTAAATCTTTGTAAATACCTACGATTTAGACTCTGTGAACCTCAGTGTTCTCCGTGGTAAAAAAATAGTTTAATCATAAAAAGCAGGGAGATTCACAGAGAAAAAAGGAATACAGGTATTATTTTAGTGAGAAACCTGATAAAAAATAAGAAGTATGAAGCAATTTTTTCAAATTTTAGTGGTATTGCTTATTTCTCTAAGCTCTTGTCAAGGAAAAAAAATCCAACAAGAGGTAAAGGACTCTGTTCAATTAAAAGATTCAATTGATCAGGAAATCTTTAATTCCATTCGGAAAATAGCAGGATCGATGTCGATTGATTCATTACCATTGGATAATCGGGTAATTGAAGTGGCAAAAATGTTTGTGCAAACACCTTATGTTGGCGGTACTTTGGATGGGAGTGAGAAAGAACAGTTGGTCGTTAATTTCCGGGAGTTGGATTGTACTACTTATCTGGAGAATGTGGTGGCCTTATCAAAAGTACTATCCAACGATTCGCTTACAACTGATGATTTTTTGAAAGAACTTGAAAATCTGCGTTACCGAAATGGCAAACTGACTGATTATTCTTCGCGTCTGCATTATTTCTCCGATTGGATTTATGAAAATGAAAAGAAGGGAATCGTAAAAAATATTACAGCTGAAATTGGTGGTGAAAAGTACAACAAAACAATCAATTTTATGAGTACGCATGTCGGTTCTTATCCTGTTTTAAAAGCCGATTCTTCATTGGTAGAAGAGATCCGGAAGACCGAAAATGAAATCAATAAAAGAGAATTGTTCTATATACCGGAAGCAAAAATACAACAGCTTGAGGATAAAATTCATAATGGAGATTTAATTGCTATTACTACTAAAATAGAAGGACTGGATATATCTCATGTGGGAATTGCTATTCATGTGAATAACCGATTGCACCTGATGCACGCTTCCAGCAAAGCTAAAAAAGTGGTGATTTCAGATATTCCTTTGGCAGAAATGCTCATGCAAAGTAAATATCAATCGGGGATTATGGTGGCCAGGTTGCAGTAAACTATAACTCTGACAGAGTCGGAGACCGGTAAGCGTTAAATGATTTAATTTAACAAACAGACTAAAGGAATATATTTTGTCAAGATATTGGGAAACAATGAATGTAAACAGCATAAATAAATTAGAGAATTTATTGGAGGAGAAATCTTCCACACAGATATTAGGTGATTTTCTGAACGATCAGCTTAGAAATTGGCCTTTGGCAACAGGAAATTACAAGGGATTGGAAAAAGTTGAAGAGAAAGAATTTCAATTCGATGGATATAAGATAAAAGTTCAGTTCAATCCTGAAAGAATCAGATCATCAGCCGCGAAAGTAGATCAAAAGAGTATTGAAAATCGTGCTTGTTTTTTGTGCCTCGATAAACTTCCCAAAGAACAAGGTGGTATCGCTCAAGGCGATGATTTTGTGATTTTGGTAAATCCGTTTCCAATTATCCCACAACATTTTACCATTCCAAAAATCGATCATGTCGATCAGAGTTTTGAAGAGAATGTTTCAGGAATGTTGTCTTTGGCTAAAAATATGCAAGGATATACTTTGTTTTATAACGGGCCAAAGTGCGGTGCTTCAGCTCCCGATCATATGCATTTTCAGGCAGGGAACAAAGATTTTATGCCAGTAGAAACAGAGTATGCAGTTTTGAAAAATTTGCAATCGGAGCTTTTGAGCGATTCGAATCAATTTGAGATGCGTGCTTTTCCGAATTATCTTAGGAAAATGATTTCCATAGAGTCGGAAAATGAAAAAGAAATGATGAAGGCTGTTTCTGTTTTTTATCAGGCTTTTTCGGCGATGCAACCGGAAGAAAAAGAGCCAATGCTCAATGCAATTTGTTCTTTTTCCGATGGCAAATATAGTATGCATTTGTTCCCACGAAAACTACATCGTCCATCGCAATATTTTGCTGAAGGTGATCAGCAATTGCTGATAAGCCCTGCATCAGTCGATTTTGGCGGTGTATTTATTACTCCCCGGCGGGAGGATTTTGAGAAAATCACATCGGAGGATATCGTAGATATCTTCAAACAAGTAAGTGTTGACGATGAGTTTTTCGGAACTCTTTGCAAGAAGTTAAGAGCTAAATTAGGAATCTCACTTTAAGGAGAAAAGAAATTGTATACTCCCGTAAAAGACACGGTTTTTTCTCGAGAGAAACTAAAATGTAGATCTTGGGACTGAAAATGTAACAAAAGGGAGTATGAATGTAGGTCGAGGAACTGTGAATGTAACAGGAAGTAATTCAAATGTAAGTCGAGGGAATGCAATTGTAGCACGAAGTAATTTAAATGTAAGTTGAGGGACTGTGAATGTAACAGGAAGTAACGCAAATGTAAGCCGAAGGAATGCAATTGTAAAAAAGCCTTTACTTCAAATTAACCCTAAGTAATTAAAAGAAACATGTCCAATACCATACGACAATATCACGACAACGATTTTGATGAAGTTTTGACTCTTTGTCAAAATACTCACAAGTTCGATTCTTTTACCAAAGAATTACTTCACGAGAAAATCTACGAAGATCCTTTTTTTAATCCTGAAATTATTTGGGTTACCACGGAAGGAAATGCTATTGTTGGATTTTTGATGGGAACCTGCCGAATGGATATTCGGGGAGTGAATTATGGCTACGTAAAACTAATGGCAGTGCAGGAATCTCATCGAAGAAAGGGAATTGCCCGAAGCATGTATGAGTTGCTCGAAAAAGAGTTGCGTTCGCGAAAGGTTGATGTGATGCGTTTGGGTGATGTTCCAATGAATTATTTTATGCCGGGTATCGATCCCCGGTACACACCTGCACTCTGTTTTGCTATGCGAATGGGATTCAATCGATTTATGGATACTTCCAATCTTGTAGTCGATTTATCTGACCGGGAATGGTCTGATGAAAAGAAAATAATGGCTTTAAAATCTGAGAATATTGAAATTTCACGTGCAACAAAAGAAGACAAGGATGAATTGATGGATTTTGTGGCTGAAGAATGGAAGCTATGGCAATATGAATTGGAGATGGCCTGCAAATCGAATCCGATTGCCATTCATATTGCAAAGATGAATGGAAAAATAAAAGCATTCTCGGCACACAGCGCAAATAATAAAGGCTTGCCATGGTTTGGCCCAATGGGAACACATCCCGATTTATGCGGAAAAGGAATAGGAAAAGTGTTGCTGTATAGCTGCCTGGAAGATTTGAAAAATATAGGCTTCAAAACAGCAATAATTCCATGGGTAGGACCAATCGATTTTTATTCTCATCATGCAGGAGCTGTGGTCGAAAGAGTATTTTGGCGATATGAGAAAAAACTGACTGAATAAATTGATAAGAAATAAGATGGGAAAGATGAGATAATAAAAGTTGAGTTCCGGATAGCTTGGAGCTGTAAATAATCTATTGTCTGGGATCTAATATCTAAAACCTATTAAAAAATGAACGAACCACAATTACGGGTAGGCATCATGTACGAGCCTAAAATTTCATTTATATTAAATGGAATTTACATCCTCCAGCAAAATGGAAAAGAATATACAGGAAAGCAAGATGCCTGCTATATTAATGATAAAATAGCTTTTGATGGTCTTGTAGATGAAGAACTGGTTTTTTATCCTAAATATTACGAAGAAGCATCTTTCGATTTGTCTGATGTGACAATTGGGATTAAATTCCATTGGGAACGAAAAGAAAATCAACGATTTAAAGGGGCTTTGCAATTTATTTGCGAGGATGAAAAATTGACTGCCATCAATGTTCTTTCTTTAGAGGATTATTTGGTAAGTGTTATTTCATCTGAAATGAGTGCTACCAGCAGTATAGAATTGTTGAAAGCTCATGCAATTATTTCCCGTTCCTGGCTAATTGCGCAGGTGATAAAAGGAGCTGAATTGCAAAAAACAGAAACTAATTATCAGAGTATAGTTGAAACCGATGAGCAATATATTCGTTGGTACGATCGCGAAGATCATGTGAATTTTGATGTTTGTGCCGATGATCATTGTCAGCGTTATCAAGGCATTACCAAACAATCTACCCAATTGGTAGTTGATGCAATTAATGCAACCCGTGGATTGGTACTTACCAGTGAGGGGGAAGTCTGCGATGCCCGTTTCTCGAAATGTTGCGGTGGCGTTGCAGAGACGTTTGAAAATGTATGGGAACCTAAAAATCATAAATACCTGCAGGCTGTTATCGATAATCCGAAAGTTCCTGCTGGATACGATATGAATCTGGGAAATGAAGCCGCCGCGGTCAAATGGATCCGTACTTCACCTGAAGCATTTTGCAATACCACCAATAAGGAAATTTTGTCGCAGGTTTTGAATGATTACGATCAGGAAACCATGGATTTTTATCGTTGGAAGGTGGAATATACACAAGATGTAATTTCAGAATTAATAGCACGTAAAACGGGTAAAGATTTTGGACAAATTCTGGATTTAATTCCTGTTGAACGAGGTGAGTCAGGTCGTTTAATCAAGTTGAAAATTGTTGGTTCAAAACGAAGTTTGGTGATCGGAAAAGAATTGGAAATCAGAAAAGTACTATCCGAATCACATTTATACAGTTCTGAATTTGTAGTTGACAAAGAAGGAGAAGAGAATGGAGTTCCGGCTAAATTTATTTTGATTGGTGCCGGCTGGGGACATGGGGTTGGTCTTTGTCAGATTGGAGCTGCGGTGATGGGTGCCAAAGGATACAAATACGATGAAATTTTGCTGCATTATTTCCGTGGAGCAGAATTGGAAAAAAGATATTAATTATAGATGTGAGATTTAAAATGTGAGAAAAAGTGAGGTATTCTTTTTTTTGAATGCTGTAAATAGCCTCATATCTAACATCTCAAATCTAAGAAAAATAAGATACGTGAATCGGTATTTTTTGAAGCTGTAAATAATCTCAGTTCCCAAATCTCACTTCTCATATCTCAGTTCTCAAATCTAAACAAAGAAAGAATGTCAAAAACAAAAAACCGCTCACCATGGGCGTGGATTCCATCTCTTTATTTTGCAGAAGGTATTCCTTACGTTGTGGTGATGACCGTTGCTGTAATCATGTACAAAAAGCTGGGAATTTCTAATACAGATATTGCTTTGTATACTTCCTGGTTGTATTTGCCTTGGATGATTAAGCCTTTTTGGAGTCCGATTGTGGATATTGTAAAAAGTAAACGCTGGTGGATTGTTAGTATGCAATTGTTGATTGGCGCAGGTCTGGCTGGGGTAGCGTTTACGGTTCCTACAACATTCTTTTTTCAGTCAACATTGGCCTTTTTCTGGTTGTTGGCTTTTAGTTCGGCAACTCACGATATTGCTGCCGATGGTTTTTACATGTATGGAATGGACTCCAATAAGCAGGCATATTTTATTGGAATACGAAGTACATTTTATCGCCTGGCGATGATTACCGGACAAGGACTTTTAATTATTCTGGCAGGATATTTTGAAACAACAAAACTGTTCGGGAATAGTGAAAATAACATTCCGCTGGCATGGTCGCTGACCTTTTATATTTTGGCAGTCGGATTTTTGTTGTTTTGTGTTTATCACAAGTTTGCACTTCCGCATCCACAAGAAGATGAAGACCGGGAAGTGAAAAGTTTTTCTACAGTGTTCTCTGATTTTGGAGAGACCTTTGTTACTTTCTTCTTGAAAAAGGATATCTGGAAAATCGTAGGATTGCTTTTGGTGTATCGTTTGGGGGAATCTCAGTTGGTAAAAATGGCATCTCCTTTTCTTCTCGATCCTAAAGAGGTTGGCGGCTTGGGTTTAACAACCAGTGATGTAGGATTGGTTTATGGAACCATAGGAATTATTTTCTTGACTTTAGGTGGTTTATTGGGTGGATTTTTAGCTTCTAAAAATGGGTTGAAACATTGGCTGTGGCCAATGGTTATCGCTATTAACTTACCAAATCTGGTATATGTTTATCTTTCTTACGCATTGCCCGAATCTTTCTTTTTGATTTGTGTTTCGGTGGCAGTTGAGCAATTTGGCTACGGCTTTGGTTTTACAGCTTACATGCTTTATCAGATTTATGTATCTGAAGGAAAACACAAAACAGCTCACTTTGCATTTTGTACAGGTTTAATGGCTGCGGGAATGATGTTTCCAGGAATGATTTCCGGTTGGCTGCAGGAGTTGTTGGGTTATCAGCACTTCTTTATTTGGGTGATGATTTGTACCATTCCAAGTTTTATTATGGTGAAAGTGATTGATATAGATCCAAAATTTGGTATTAAAACAGGAAACAATGAAAAATAGAATTGCTTTTTTAGGAGATAGTTTAACCGAGGGAGGATGCTGGGAAGAATACTTTCCTGCTTATGAAATCTCCAATTTTGGAATATCCGGAGAGCGGTCTGATGAAATCCTATTTCGATTGGATGAGGTTTTGTTCAAGAAGCCTAAAAAGATTTTTTTGATGATGGGGATTAACGATCTGGGTGAAGGTTTAAGTTCTGAAAAGATTCTTACGAATTATCAAAAAATATTTTCAATAATGAAGGAGCATAAGGACATTGAATTGATCGTTCAAAGTCTTTTGCCTACTAATGATACGATGTTTAAGAGTGCCAATTTTGATGGAATGAAAATTCTGGAGGTCAATTATCATTTAAGAGATTTGTGTGATAAAGAGAAGATAGCTTTCGTGGATTTGTACACGGCTTTTTCAACCTATAAATCCCAACTGATAAAAGATTATACCAATGATGGTTTGCATTTGAATGAAGCAGGTTACAGAATATGGCAGAATTGTTTGCAATCTGAAAATCTCATTTAAAAATCTTAAAAAGATGAAACGAGCCATGAGAAGACTTTTCTCACATACGAGAATGACTAAGTTGGCGAGTTCCATGTGGTAATAAAAAACAAATTCAGACTCATGAAAAAAACGGAACGTTTAATGGCTTTGGATGCCTTTCGGGGATTAACCATTGCTGCCATGATTACTGTAAATACTCCTGGGAGTTGGGGACATGTTTATGCTCCATTGCTGCATTCCAAGTGGCATGGCTGTACACCAACCGATTTGGTATTTCCTTTCTTTCTATTTGCCGTTGGTGTTGCCATGTGGTTTGCTTTCGGAAAATTTGATCATAAATTAAGTCCCGAAGCAGGCAGGAAGATTCTGAAGCGGACTGTAATCATTTTTGGGATCGGTTTGTTGTTAAATGCGTTTCCATTTGTTCAGGTTGAATGGGAAAATTTCCGGATAATGGGTGTTTTGCAGCGGATTGCCTTGGCCTATGGAATAGGTAGTTTGCTTTGTTTGTCGCTGAATAAGCTTCGTTTGGTATTTGTTGCATTGGCTATTCTTCTGGCATACTGGGGATTGATTTTTTTCCTTGGCGGTGATGATCCGTATAGTTTAGAAGGAAATCCCACAATGGCTTTCGATGCCATGATTCTTGGAGCGAACCATATGTACAAAGGGTTTGGCGTAACTTTTGATCCGGAAGGATTGTTTAGCACTCTTCCTGCAATTGCTACAGTAATCCTCGGATATCTTTCAGGATTTTTAATTGAGTCAACCGAGCGTAAAAAATTGGTTGCGAAGTTATTGATGTTTGGTTCCTTAGGTGTGATTGCTGGTTTAATTTGGAACTTGGGATTCCCTATTAATAAACCAATCTGGTCTAGTTCTTATGTGATTTATACAGCAGGCTTGGCACTTTTGGTTTTAGCTGTAATGATTTACCTGATCGATATTTTGGAGTACAAAAAATGGGCTCATCCTTTTTTGGTTTTCGGAATGAATCCTTTGTTTATTTATGTTCTTTCAGGAGTTTGGGTAAGAGTGATTATTTATCTGGTTCATTTTTCAGATCAGGCAGGAAATTCAACAACCGGATATGTCTGGTTGTATAAAAATGCATTTGCATCCTGGGCAGGAGATATGAATGGATCTTTGTTTTTTGCTCTGGCACATATCGTTGTCTATTGGCTCATCGTGCTGTTTCTCTATCGTCGGAAAATTTTTATTAAAATATAAAAGAAAAGCTTCGGATTTAATCCGAAGCTTTTTTTGAGTCAAATAATTTATTTAGAAATTTGTTTGGTTTAGTTTCTTTTATTGATTTGTTTCGACTGAGTAACATGGGAGCCGAAACGCCCAGCGAAAGTGCCGATAATACAAAAAAGGCTTTCAATCCATTATCAACAGTTTCTTGTAACAACTGCAGAAAAACAGCATGATCATTTTCTCCTGTTAAATGGATAATTCCCAGCATCATTCGGTAAGTAAATGCACCGGGAACCATTGGTATAACCGCAGGAATAGCAAATACAAAGGGAGGCGAATGTCTTAAGTGAGCACCCCGGATGCTTAAAAAACCAATTAGTAAAGCGCCCATAAGCGAGCTGAGAATGATATTTACTCCCAGCTTTAGGCAGATTAGTTTTACTGTTCCGCCCAAAGCACCCATGATGAATATTACCCATAATGTACGGGGAGGAACATTAAAGAGTATTGCAAAACCACAAGCAGCAAACCCCAGCCAAATCCATGTTTCAAAAAATACAATCCACTCCATATTCTAAATGTTATAAATAAGAATCGCTCCCAGTAAACCCAAAGCAATCGAAAAAGCGATAATTAATCCATTAAGTCCTCTTACCACTCCGTTTATAATATTTCCATCCAAAAGATCCAGCAGGGAATTAATTAATGGAATTCCAGGAATCAGATATAAAACAGAGGTTGCAAAAGCATATTCCGGATTGCTGCTAATGTGCAGATTAACTGCAGCTCCTGAAATCATAGCTGATACAAAAGCGGCCAGGAAAATACATAAATAAGGATTAAATTCTCTTTTTGTGACTTCCTGTCTTACAAATAAGCCAACAAAGGTTGCCACGAAAGCAATTAGCATTTCGATAGCTTCACCACCAAAAATGCGGCAGAATGAGGCGCCTGCCAAAGCTACCATTAGCAGTGTTACGATCCGGGGATAATGAGGTACAGATTTTAATCGGTCTATTTCATGACGAACCATTTCCAAATCCCATTTTTCCTCTATAATGTGCCAGCTCATTCTGCTGAGTCCGCTAACAATTTTGAAATTGACACGATGAGCCGATGTCTGCATCAGCCGGCTAAAGAACTGATCAGACTCTTCGTTGTTGATGGTTAACATTAATGCGCGATGGGTAATTAATAATTCTGCATGGTATCCAAAGGCCGAAGCAATACGCATTACGGTAACCCGAATTCTAAATGTATTTGCTCCGGTCTCCATAAGTAAGGCTCCTACTTCGAGCAGAATTTTACACAGCTCGTTAATCTTTTCTTTTTCGGATAAAACCATATTTTTTTATTGTTTTGAAATGATATTAACCTGATTGTTGAATACTTCAAATGAGTTTTTTGTAAACCGATCTATTTGTTACTCTGTGGTCCTATGTTTAACAGCAAAAAAATGTTTCTTAATTTGTTGTTGTACAAAGTTGTTTAACGGAAAGGTTTTGTTTTGAAGTAGATTTTATTTTCTCTAAAATAAAGAATATATCAGGCAAAAGTAATCATTTTTACAATTTCACATTCTGATGCAATGATAAATTATGATTCTAATTTTCATTTTATTGCGATCAATTATACAGCCAGTATTTTTTTGATTTTTCCAAAAATGATTCTCTGGGCGCAAACCAAAGTTCTTCGATGTCACTTACCAGAAAGTTTTCGGTAAATCTCATTCTTATTTCCTTACTTCCAGATACTTTGTCGAACATACTTAAGCGTGATGCTTCGCACATTTCAAATGGATTTTTATTCGGATACAATTTGTGGCATTCCTGCATCACATAAAATTGAATGAGTGAGATTGGTGCTTGCTGAATGTCCGTAAAATGCAATTGAACCCCATGAAGCATAAGGCCTTTCCCGACTGAATAGTATGGTTTATAGTGTACTGGTCGAAAAAGAACACCCGAAATTTGCAGATTATTTAAACTTTCAGCTAAATCGTCAGCATTGATCCATTCGGCAGCAAATAATTTGAATGGCTGAGTATAACCGACACCAATCGAAATGGTATACAATTCTCCAAGTATGCCCGAAGCTGCATAGTAAATTGCACTTGCTGAGTTTGGGATATGCGGAGATGTTGGTACCCAAGGCAAGCCGGTTTCCTGAAAAGTCATGTTTCGTTTCCATCCTTCCATTTTCACAACATGTAATTTACATTTTTTACCATCCTTCAGTAAGCCTTCTTCATTCAAATAACCAGCCAGTTCGCCACAAGTTAGTCCGTATACATAAGGTATTGGGAACTGACTCACAAAAGATATTTGTTTAGGTTCAACCAAGCAACCTTCTATTTTATTTCCTCCAAAAGGATTTGGGCGATCCAATACGATAAATTCTACATTGTTTTCGGCACAAGCCTCCATTAATAATCCCATACTGCTGATGTATGTGTAGGAACGGACGCCAATATCCTGAATGTCGTATACAATAGCATCCAAATCTTTTAGCATTTTAGCATTTGGTTTTTGTTGCCTGCCATACAGCGAATAGACTTGAATACCTGTTTTTTTGTCGGTGTAGGTTTCTACTTTCTCACCGGCAGCATGATCTCCCCGTATTCCATGTTCAGGGCTGAATAGAACTTTAACATCTACATCATTGCAGGCATGAAGCAGATCGATAGTCGATTCTAAATAATGATTTACTCCAGTAGGGTTGGTGATAATTCCAATCTTTTTTCCGGTAAGAAAAGAGTAATTGGTTTTTTGTAGTACATCTATGCCTGTTTCCACTTTTTGGGCAAGGATAGATGTTTGGAAAAATAATATTTGAATGCAGATTAAAAGAAGGGAATATGGTAATCCTCTGTAAATACGCAATGTGTTGTTGTTAACCATGATGACTGTTTTTTAAGTTTTTGCAATTTAGATACTTGTTTTTTTTAATTTTTCATTGCAAAACTAATAAATTTTATATTTTTGTAACATGTATGACAACTTAATAAGTTTTGTGAAATGAATAACTCTTTAAGTCATTATTTTTTTCTTGCTTTTTGCTTCCTGTTTATTGGCTGTAATGTGTCTAATAAAGGTAAAGCAAATTTAGCCTTTTTAATTGATACAGGTGAGTTCACAATCGCTGGTCAAATTATTGGGGAGAAACTTTTGGATGGTAACTTGAACGAAAAGCAAAAAAATGATCTTTTGTTTCAAAAGGACATGATGTCGCGCATCGAGAGAGAGTATGCTTTGACTGAAGCGGATGTACTTGAAAAACTGATGCCTTACTTTTCTGATTCTACGACAATTTACATGGCAAAATGGGAAAAGGAAAAATCGCTTGAATACAGACTGATTAACGGACAGAAACGTTTTTTTAAAAATGCTGTTCCTAATTTATTCCGTTTGAACGAATTTGCGAAAAACAGAGAAGAAAAAATAAGTGAAAAAACGATAGATTCTTTAAAGAGTTTTTGTGCGTCTCACACCTCACAGTTAATTTCCGAAAGTACTGAAAATGGGGAGTTGGTGAATCCTGTAGAATGCACAATGACATATACAATAAGTGTGAAAGCTGGTGCTGTTCCAGCAGGTGAGATTATTCGTTGCTGGATGCCTTATCCTAAAGAATCAAATTCCAGACAAACAAATGTTGATTTATTGAGCATGTTTCCAGAAAAATACATTGTGGCTCCGGATTCATTTGCGCAAAGAAGTATTTACTGCGAGCAGCTTGCAGAGGCAGGTGTGGAAACGAAATTTTCTGTGAAATTCAGAACGAAAACGTATGCGCAAATATATGATCCTGCTAAGATGAATTGTGTAGTATATGATACTGCATCGGTTTTGTATCAGAAAAATACAAGCGAACGACCACCGCAAATCATTTTTTCTGATCGGATTAAAAATTTAGCTGATGAAATTTGTGGAAACGAGACAAAGGCATTGAAACAAGTGAGTTTGTTGTATGATTGGATCAATTCAAATATTCCATGGGCAAGTGCATTAGAATATTCCATAGTGCCAAACATTCCAGAATATGTGTTGGAAAATAAGCATGGCGATTGTGGAATGCAAACACTCCTTTTTATGACGATGGCTCGTTATCGTGGAATTCCGGTAAAGTGGCAAAGTGGCTGGATGCTGCATCCTGGCGAAGTAAATCTTCACGATTGGTGCGAAGTGTATTATGAGGGAATTGGATGGGTTCCATTGGATCAGTCATTTGGTTTGCAGGAAAGTAAAAATGATAAAGTGCGAAATTTTTACAAAACAAGTATTGATTCTTATCGGTTGATTGTGAATGAAGATTTCTCGCAGGATTTGTTTCCCTCCAAAATCTGGCCAAGAAGCGAGCCTGTAGATTTTCAAAGAGGAGAACTGGAATGGAAAGGTGGAAACCTTTATTTTAGTGATTGGACATATAAAATGGAAGTAACATATAATTAGGATGAGTAAAAAAGGATTTATAGGCTTGTTGATGATGTTGGTTGCATTGGGCTCAATGGCGAAAAAAAAATCGCCTGAAAGAGAGATGCGTGCAGTTTGGGTAGCAACAGTCGATAATATTGACTGGCCATCGAAAGCAGGCCTTTCTGTTGAGGAGCAAAAGAAAGAAATGACAACTCTTTTGGATCAACACAAAAAGAATGGAATGAATACAATTGTATTTCAGATACGGCCAGCAACTGATGCTTTTTATCAATCACCATACGAACCTTGGTCGCAATGGTTGAGTGGGGAGCAGGGAATTGCACCTGATCCATTTTACGATCCGCTTCAATTTGCTGTTGAAGAGTGTCATAAAAGAGCAATGGAACTTCATGCCTGGATGAATCCGTACAGAGCCGTTTTTCTTTATCAGGAAACAGAAACAGATCCTGAACACATAACGAATCAGCATCCTGAATGGTTCTTAACTTACGGAAAGCACAGGTATTTTAATCCGGGATTGCAGGAAACCAGAGATTATGTGTCCAAAATTGTTGGTGATGTTGTTCGTCGATATGATATTGACGCCATCCATTTTGATGATTATTTCTATCCATACAAAATAGCTGGAGAACCATTTCCAGATTCCTTAAGCTTCGCTCAAAATGGAGGTGAATTTTATCCGAACCGAATTGATGATTGGCGAAGAGATAATGTGAATCGTGTGATTAAGCAAATTAATGACACTATCAAATCGATTAAGCCGTGGATGCCTTTTGGGATTTCTCCTTTTGGAGTTTGGCGCAATAAGGATAAGGATAAATCCGGATCGAGAACTAAAGCTGGTCAAACCAATTATGATGATTTATATGCTGATGTTTTGTTGTGGTTAAAAAACGAGTGGATTGATTATGTAACACCTCAAATTTATTGGCACATTGGAAAAAAGGTAGCCGATTATAGAAAAATAGCAAAATGGTGGAGAAGAAATTCTTATGGCAAGCCTTGCTATATAGGGCAGGGTGTTTACCGTTTGGACTCTATTTCCACAGCAAAGGCATGGCGCAGTGCAGATCAAATCATCCGACAGATAAAACTGAATCGTCGTTTGAAAGGATTGAACGGCAGTATGTTTTTTTGTTCAAAGAATTTCACCGAAAACCGATTAGGAATTAATGAAGCCCTGCAAACAGAGGTGTATCGGAGTCCTGCCCTTAATTTGGAAAACAGCAACTATCAAGCAACCAGATTGAAAGCACCAAAATTACAAATGAAGGAAGGTGTGCTGACTTGGAATGCTGTTGAAGGAGCTATTTACTATGTAGTGTATCAATCATCTGGAAAATCCGTTAAAAATGATAAAGTATTTTGTATTACAACTTTATTGGAGTCAGGAATATCAAAACAAGAAGAGAAGATGTTTTACTCGGTTAAATCAGTTGACAGAGGCCATTTTGAAAGTGTTGCCAGCAATTGGATAAGAGTGGGGAAATAAACTGATGGTTGCAGATCGAATTAAAATATGTTTACTTGTAAGGTAAGTGTGTGTTTTTAAACATGTTGAACCATTATTGGAAATCAACAGATGTGTTTAAATTTGGAATCATGTAAGATGTAATACCAATTAAAATTAAAATGAGAAATAAAGTTTGGTTAGTGATTATTTTTATTGGTTTTGCTTGTAGTAACGATTCAAAATTGTTGCAGCAGGCAAACCAAATTTCTCATGCTGTAAAGTTGCAGATTGCACCGGATAGTAGAGAAGCAATTTTTAATCCTGCTTTTTCTATCAATAAGGATAATGGATTAGTTGTTAGTGGAGAAACATCTCTGTCGGACGCAAAGTTAGCTTTGTTCTCAGCTCTGGAAGCCTTGGAAGTTCATTTGGTAGATAGCTTGGTTGTACTTCCTGAGAAAAAATTAGGGGATAAAACTTGGGGAGTAATCAACTTAAGTGTTGTGAACTTAAGAGCTTACCCAAAGCATTCGGCAGAGCTTGTTTCGCAATCAATAATGGGCACGCCGGTCAGGCTTTTAAAAGAAGATAATGGCTGGTATCAAATACAGACTCCGGACAAATATATTGCCTGGGTTGATGGAGCTGCAATTGCTCAAAAAACAGAGTCTGAAATGAAGGCCTGGAGGAATTCAACAAGAATAATTTTTATTCCGGATTTTGAAGTCGTAAAAGATCCTGGACAAAATGAAGTAGTTACCGATTTAGTTGCAGGAGCAATTCTGGAAGTTGAGAAAGAAAATCAGAACAGTTATGATCTGAGCTTACCCGATGGAAGAAAAATTCAAGTAGAAAAATCAAATTGTGAGTTGCTTTCTGATTGGAAAACAAGGAAGTTGAAAGATGCATCCATTCTAACCAAAACAGCAAAACAATTTCTTGGCCGCCCTTATTTGTGGGGTGGAACTTCAGTAAAGGGAGTTGATTGCAGTGGATTTGTCAAATCAGTTTATTTCATAAACGGGATCATTTTAGCTCGTGATGCTTCATTGCAGTTTCTTCATGGAGATACCATTTCTCCTGGGCAGGGGTTTTTAAAATTGGCAGAAGGAGATTTGATTTTTTTTGGAAGAGCTAAGACTGATGAGAAACCAATGAAGGTTACTCATGTTGGAATGTATATGAGGAATGGAGAATATATTCATTCTTCAGGCAGGGTTCGGATTAATAGTTTTGAGCCTGAAGCCGAAAATTATAACAATTACAGGTCGATTACCTGGCTGGGTGGACGACGGGTTTTAAGTAGAATTGGAGAGCCTGGAATTTGCAGGGTATCCGATCATCCATGGTATTAAGAGTAAAGGAAATGGCAATAGACAGAAGAAAATTTTTAGGAAACACCGGCTTGTTAGCTGGAGCTGCATTTTTACTTCCGGCAATGAATTCTTGCGGAGGGACAGGAGCAGGTAAATCAAAACGTTCAGGAAAAGGATTGAAACTTAGTTTCGAACCTTATGAGTTGCAGCTGAAACATGTATTTACCATTGCATCTTTTTCCAGAACAACCACCCCGGTTATGCTTACGAAAATTGAGTGGGATGGAATTGTTGGTTATGGCGAAGCTTCCATGCCTCCTTATTTGGGAGAATCCCACGAAACAGCCGCCAAATTTTTAAGCAGTTTAAATTTGAGACAGTTCTCTGATCCGTTTCGGTTGAATGAAATATTAAGCTATGTAGATGCTGTTGCTGAAGGAAATTGTGCGGCAAAGGCGTCAATTGATATCGCTTTGCATGATCTGATCGGGAAATTATTGGAAAAACCATGGTTTAAAATCTGGGGGTACAATCAGGAAAACACTCCGCTGACCACATTTACCATTGGGATGGATAAACCTGATGTGGTAATTGAAAAAGTGAAAGAAGCTTCTCCTTATAAAATGTTAAAAGTGAAAATTGGGAAGGGGACCGATGAGGAGATGATTAATACAATTCGAAAAATTACAGATGTGCCTTTGTGTGTTGATGTGAATCAGGGTTGGAAAGACAAACAAGAGGCTTTAGATAAAATTCATTGGTTAAAAGAACAAGGAGTTGTTTTTGTTGAGCAGCCAATGGACAAGCACAATTTTGATGATATGGCTTGGCTGACTCAGCACAGTCCCTTGCCTACAATTGCAGATGAAGCCATTCAGCGATTGGACGATGTGGCAAAATTACATGGAGTTTATTCCGGGATCAATATCAAATTGATGAAGTGTACCGGAATGCGCGAAGCTCATAAAATGATGAATGTGGCCCGTTCATTGGAAATGAAAGTGATGATTGGATGCATGACGGAAACGTCTTGTGGTGTTAGTGCGGCAGCCCAACTGTCGCCTATGGTTGATTGGGCTGATTTGGATGGAAACTTATTAATATCAAATGATCCTTTTAAAGGAATTGAGATTGTCGGCGGGAAAGTAATCTTACCGGACCGTCCGGGAATTGGAGTCATAAAAATATAAGTAATTTTTAATTATTTCTTGCTAATCTAAATTAAACACTATGAGAAAAATTGCATGCTTTACGTTAATCATGCTTCTTGGCTGGCAGGTATCCTGGGCACAGGATTTGCTGGTTAAAGGTGTGGTTACCGGTGCAGAAGACGGGTTAACTATCCCGGGCGTTTCGGTTGTAGTAAAAGGTACAACCAACGGAACAACTACCGATTTTGATGGAAAATATGAAATCAAAGTGGGAGCGGATGCCATTTTGGTATTCTCTTACATTGGAATGAAACCATTTGAGACCGCAGTTGGTACTCAAGCAGAATTGAATGTGGTGCTTCAAGCCGATAATTTCGCAATGGACGAAGTTGTGGTTGTTGGTTATGGCGTTCAAAAGAAAAGTGATATTACGGGTTCTGTAGCTAGTATAAGTACTAAGGATTTGGAAGATCAGCCAGTTTCAAACGGAGCCGCTCTTCTTCAAGGACGTGCTGCCGGAGTTATGGTAACGCAAACTTCCGGTGCTCCTGGCGCAGGTTTATCAGTACGGGTTCGTGGTACAGGAACTGTGAATAATTCTTCTCCTCTTTATGTAGTGGATGGAATCTTTCTGGATGATATTTCTAGTTTAAATCCAAGTGATTTCAAGAGTCTTGAGGTTTTGAAAGATGCATCAGCAACTGCTATTTATGGTTCAAGAGGTGCAAACGGTGTTGTTTTAATTACAACCAAAACTGGTAATACCAAGGATGTGAAAGTTCAAATGGAATTAATGACCGGGCTTCAAAGTGTATGGAATAATCCTGATTTAATGAATACAACAGATTGGTTGGCTACTTACAATACAGCTCAAACAAATGCTGCAGCTTTTACAGGTTCTAGTGCTTACAAGCCATTAACCCTTCAATCTCCATCTGACAATACAGGAAAAACTACGGATTGGTTCGATGAGGTTACTCGCGTTGGAAAAATTTATAAAACGAATGTTACCTTATCAAAAGGTGATGAATCTTCAAATACTCTATTCAGTGCAGGGTATTTTAAAAATGAAGGTGTTGTTTTAAATTCTAAATACGAACGAGTTAATGCTCGTTTGAATAACAATTACAATATTGGTTCAAGAATTAAAGCAGGTATTAATCTTTCATTGTCTCACACCAATACAGATCAGGTAAACGGAAATGCTATTAATGGTATTTTAACTCTTGCTCAAAGAATGGATCCTATTACTCCGGTTTATCAGGAATCTGGGGAATATGCTTCCACACCGTATTCCGATTTGGCGAATCCGGTTGCTATTTTAAACAGAGATGTTCGTGAAAAATCAGCTCTTTTGGTTTTGGCGAACTCATACCTGCAGGTTGAACCAATCAAGAATTTGTTCATCAGGTCATCTGTAAGTTTAAATGTTTCCAGATCTAAAGAGAAGACTTATTTACCTTCGTATGATTATGGTAATGAAAAGAATATTACCAACAGTTTATCAAAAACTACCCGTGAATTTAATGGATTTTTAAGTGAGAATACAATTTCTTACAATATAAATATTGAAGATCACAATATTAGTTTGTTAGCTGGTTTTACTGCAGAGAAAAACAAATCTGAGTATTTAGGAGCTTCAAGAAATAATATTCCAAACGATAATGAGGAGTTGCAGTATATTTCGGCTTCCACTGATTTGGAGAGTACTAATGCTTCGAATTCAGGTGTAGATACAAGAATGTATTCCTATTTAGGTAGAGTGAATTACAATTATGCAGACACCTATTTCTTAACTGCATCTTTTCGTCGTGATGGATCTTCTGTTTTTGGGCCTGATAAACGATTTGGTAATTTCCCTTCAATGTCTTTAGGATGGAAATTGAGAAATGAAAAATTCATGGATTTTTTACCAGAAAATGTGGTGAACAGAATAAAAGTAAGAGCTGGTTGGGGACGTGTTGGTAATGCTAAAATTGATCCATATTCATTTGCTTCTACAGTTCAAAGTAAAGATGCTTTGTTGGAGTACAGCTATGTTTTTGGTGATAAAGAACAAGCAGGAGCGGCCTCTGTAAAAATGGCCAATTTAAAAGTGCAGTGGGAAACGGTAGAATCTACAAATTTCGGACTGGATCTGGCATTTTTTAATGATCAATTAACTTTTTCTGCTGATTATTTTAAAAAGGAAACTAAAGATATGTTGGTGCAGGTTCCAATACCTCAGTATGCTGGTTACGATGGAAGTCCATATGTTAATGCAGGTACTGTTGAGAATAAAGGTTTTGAATTAAATCTTGGCTACAGAGGTAAAATTGGAAATGATTTGAAATACTCAGTTAATGTAAATGCTTCTCATGTAGATAATGAAGTAACCAGTCTTGGTGGCGGGGTTCCTATTTGGAGTGGTAATGTGAGTTTGGTAGGCAATGTTACTAGAACGGCTGAAGGATCTCCTATCGGAGCATTCTATGGTTATCAGGTTGATGGAGTTTTTCAAACAGATGCTGAAGTTGCATCAAGTGCTCAGTCGGCAGAGCCTATTGGCGCAGGTGATTTTAGATTTAAAGACCAGTGGACCGATAAAGACAATGATGGTGTAATGGAGGCTCCTGATGGAGTTATCAATGGTGATGATCGTGTTCAGATTGGTGATCCAAATCCAGATTTATTCTATGGTGTGAATATTGATTTGTCATACAAAGGTTTTGACTTATCTATGTTTTTCCAAGGGGTAACGGGTAATGATATATTTAATGGGTTTAAATATTACAATTACGCGGATATCAAAAGATTTGGATTGGCATCTGATTACAAGAATCATTGGACTGCTCAGAACAAATCGAATGAAATGTTTGGATTAAACGCTTCTACTGTTGAGAAAAATTTGAGAGCTTCAGATTTTTATGTGGAAGATGGTTCGTATTTGCGCTTAAAAAACATTCAATTGGGTTATACTTTTAAAGATCTTACTCCTTGGATGTCAAATCTACGTGTTTATTTTTCTGGTCAGAATGTATTTACAATTACAAATTACTCTGGTTTGGATCCTGAAATTGGGGCGGCTAGTTCTACTAGTCCTTCATTAACTCAAGGTATTGATTATGGAACTTATCCGCAAGCTAGAATTTTTTCAATAGGAGCTAATTTAACTTTCTAACAGTTGATGAAAATGAAGAAAATAAGAAATATAATATTAGCGGGGCTTTTGATATTTTCATTAGGAGCCTGTGATAAAGACTATTTGGATACCGTTAAAATCGGGGAACAAACTTCCGGTAGTTTTTATTCGAACGATGCGGAGCTTGTAAAGGCGGCCAATGCATGTTATGCTCCAATGTGGGAGTATCATTACAATTGGGGAAGAACCTCATTAAATAATTCTACTACCGATGATGCAGTGGATAGAGAAGATTTGGCATTGCGTCAATTTACTTACGATGCCACGGCATTCCTATTCACTTATAATTACCGGTACAATTACCGTGGAATTTTAATTGCAAATCAGCTGTTGGCGAATGTAGAAGGAAAAGACATTCCTGGAGTAACCGATAAGTCACTACAGGATCGTGTTGTTGGTGAAGCAAAATTTATGCGAGCATATTATTACTACGATTTGGTAAAGAATTATGGTGGTGTGCCGTTGATTACAGTTCCGTTATTGGGTGATGATTTGAATAAAACACGTGCTACTTCAGCTGAAGTTTATGCGCAAATCGAAGCTGATTTAAAAGATGCAGTTGCTACTCTTCCTTTGAAATCCGTATACGTTGCTTCAGGGGAACTGGGTAGAGCTACAAAGGGTGCTGCCTTAGGTCTGTTAGTGAAAGTTTCTGTTTCACAGGCAAGTCCGGGATATGCATCTCAGGATTTTTATAATGAGAACAAATGGGATGAAGCAAAAACCTACGCAGAACAATTGTTTGCTTTAGATGTTTACGATCTGTATCAAGGTGATTATCATGATTTATTTTCGGAGGCAGAAGAGAATAACGAAGAATCTATTTTCGAAGTTCAGTTTTACGATTCTCCGCTTGATGATGGTGCATATACCAACAATGGTAACTTTACTACTTTCTTAAATATGCCATGGTTGGGAGCTGCTGATCCTTATGGTAGATATCAGGCAACTTACGATTTGTATCTTGAGTTTGAAAATGGTGATCCAAGACGTGATGCATCACTAATCAATTCTCTTCAGTATGCCGATCAGTGGATTTTGGAAGGTGAAACTCCAGGTGTAGTTGCTGAAGATTTAACAGGTTTTAGTAATTATAAACACTACCTGTCTAAGCAAGAATATTTGAATCTGGGTAATTTCAGAAACTCACCGATTAATGAAAGAATTATCCGTTTATCAGATATTTATTTATTGTATGCAGAGGCTTGCTATCATACAAATGATGAGGGAACTGCTAGAACCTACCTAAATAAAGTACGTGAGCGTGCTCGTCAAGGGAATGCTTCTATTTTGGCTAATGTTACAGCATCGGGAACAGCTTTGCTGGATGCTATATATCACGAGCGTCGTGTTGAACTTTGTGGTGAAGGTCATAGATTGCACGATTTGATTAGAACAGGAAGATTAGAGCAAGAGCTTAAAGTAGATGGTTACAAAGTTAAAGCAACTATTACTCGCGATGGTGCCGGGGGATATATAGTGGCTGATTCTGGTGAACCAATTTTTAAGGCAACAAATTTAACAATGCCAAAAAATATTTTCTTCCCTCTTCCACAAAGTGAAGTGGATAATACAGGAGGACTTGTAGGACAAAATCCTGGATACTAATTCAGGTACTATGTAGTAGTAGTGTAACAGGGATTCTTCGGGATCCCTGTTTTTTTGTATGTAAAAGCTTCGTTAATTTTTTACTATCTTCATAAGATGCCATCACAGTTCGTATTCGAACACTTGCTGTGTTAATTGCGGACAGTTAACTCTTTTTCATTTTTTAGAATTCTGGTTTAGTTTTTGATTTAAAGAGATATAGTAATTTTGGTATTTGATTTGAATAAGAAAAACAGATGATATGTATCGAAGGGTTAAGTTTTATAAATATGTGATTGTATTATTTCTGGCCATAATTAATTTATGGTCATTCAATGTGGAAGCACAAGAAAAGAAGAATGAATTAGGCTCAGGTGCATTTTCATCTTACGATAAGGTTTTTAATGGAAATATTCAGGATCTTAATTTGGCAGACTACTCTGATGGTCCGCATTTTTTCTGGCTCGACGATAAAACTGTGAAGTCGTGGTATATCAATCATAAAAAAGAAGGAAATATCATTGATATCCGGGAGAAGAAAATAAAGATAAAAGGCGATTCAGTAGTAGTTAAAGGACAGAAAGGTGATAAGAATAAGTATTGGCTTCGAAAGGGAAAGTATCCGGTTCAAAGTGCTGAATACTCGGGGGTGACAAAGTTGTTGGCAATTGGAGATGTGCATGGAGAATATGATGCACTGGTGGAATTATTGCTGAATATTGGAGTAATTAATAAGGATTTGGATTGGAATTGGGGAGATGGACATCTGGTTTTTGTTGGAGATATTTTTGACCGGGGAGATAAAGTAACTGAAAGTCTGTATTTAATTAAGAAATTACAAAGACAGGCAAATGAAAATAAAGGGAAACTGCATTTATTGCTTGGGAATCATGAAATAATGGTTTTAATGAACGATTCTCGTTACGTTGCTCCAAAGTATAAGAATATGTGCCAAAGGTTAATGTTTAATTACCCGCGTTTTTTTAAGGCAGATACAGAATTGGGGAAGTGGCTGCGATCATTAAATTCTGTAGTTAAAATTAATGATTTACTATTTGTTCATGGTGGCTTGTCTCCTGATTTAGTTGATAGAGGACTTAGCTTGGAGCAAATAAACAATGATATTCGGAAAAGTATAAGTGCAGATAATAAGATGACACATGAGAAGTTGATGAGATCCATATATTTCCCTGAAAACCCTTTGTGGTATAGAGGTTATCTGATGAAATCAAGAAGTTATTCAATTATTACTAATGAGGAGTTAACTAAGGTGCTTACTTATTATAATGTAAATAGAATTTTTATCGGGCATACAGAGGTTGAATCTATTCATTTTTTGCATGAAGGTAGAGTCGTAGCAATAAATGTTCCAATGGGATATTCTGAAATTGAACCCCAGGTAGTGTTAATTGAAGATGGAAAATATTATCGTTGTTTTTCAGATGGAAGAAGAGAGTTAATTGAATAATGTTTTTACAAAAAAATGCAATGAGTAGACTGTCGAATGCAATTAGGCTGGAAAATAATAACAAGAAAGATTTTTTCACAAAAGCTTTCTTAATCTTATTGATATTCCTTTATTCGATTCCAGTCAGTGCTGTTTCCAGAAAGGATAGAGACAGCTTGTTGCAATTGCCATTGTTTAAAAACGAAAAACTCCTTGAGTTCGAATTAAAAACTAATTTGTCAATTTTGATAAATGATATTGGAGAGGACAGGAGGTATCATAAATGCGAATTGCGGTTAATTGAGAATGAGAAACAACCGGAAAGTAAGATAGACGTTGAAGTAATGACCCGGGGAAATTTCCGAAGGCGAAAACAAAACTGCGATTTCCCGCCATTACGATTTAAACTGCCTTCAGAAAAGTTGACAGGAACCGAGTTCGAAGGGCAAAGCAAGTTAAAATACGTAAGTCATTGCCAGTCTTATCAGGATGGATTCGAACAGAATACCATTAAAGAATATCTGATCTACAAGATGTATAATCTTATTGACGAACACAGTTATAGGGTTCGTTTGTCTCAAATTTCATTTATTGATAGTCTTACTAATGATACCATTCAAAAGTTTGGTTTTTTTCTGGAAGATAAAAATGATCTTGCTACCCGAAACGGAAAAATAATACTGCATTATAAAAATTTAAAGCAATACAATATTCTTCGAAAGAATATGGTAATGCTGTCTTTGTTTCAGTTGATGATTGGAAATTCAGACTGGGATATTTGCCGGTTGCACAATATTGAGATTTTGTCGGTGGATGAACAGAGCATTCCTGTTGCAGTACCTTTCGATTTTGATTGGTCGGGAATAATCAATCAGACTTATTTTACTTTGGATCCTCAAATAGCTCCCGATGCAAAGTATAAAAGAATATACAAAGGTTACAGATGGAGTGATGAGGAATTGAATGCCGCTTTCACAGATTTTAATGAACTGAAAGAAGCGTTTTTGGAATTGATTTCACGATGTGAATATTTAAATGAAGAGAATAGGCATAGGGTAATAGAGTATATCCTGAAATTTTATGAATTGATAGGTTCAAAAAAGGATGTAAGGGACGTTATTCGGAAAAATGCTCCTAAAATTCCATTGGTCAGATAAAAAGCAGTTTTTTTTTGAAAAAAACTAAAATTTTCAGCGCAAACGATAAAAATAAGGGTGTTTGATCCTGTTTTTATCGTTTTTTTGTTTCGTTGAGCTTATTTTTTTGGAAGTAGAATTGTGAAATCGAATTATTTTATTCACATTTGTATCACTGCAAAGGGGGGTGTTGAGTAAAAATTAAATATTTTTTTGCTGAGTACCCCTTTTTTTTCAATACGGATTAAGATATCAATAACTAAAATTTTTTCATTTATGACCACAATTAGATTTAAAGCGTTAGGGGAGTTACTTAAAAGAGAACCTAAAGCAGTTCATTTTCCTTCAAATAAGGTAACTGATTATTATGGGGAATTAGTTTTTAATGTAGAATCTATGAGAAAGTATCTTTCTAAAGAGGCTTTCCGTGCAGTAATGACTGCAAATCAAAAAGGTTTGTCTGTAGATCGAAAAATGGCAGATGGTATTGCTGCTGGTATGAAAGCATGGTCTATTGAAAAAGGAGCAACTCATTACACTCACTGGTTTCAGCCATTAACAGACGGAACTGCTGAAAAACACGACGGTTTTATCGATTATGGTGATGGTGGTCATATGATTGAAAACTTTTCCGGAAGTTTATTGGCTCAGCAGGAACCGGATGCATCTTCATTCCCTTCAGGAGGTATCCGTCAAACATTTGAGGCCCGTGGTTATACTGCTTGGGATGTATCATCTCCGGCTTTTATTGTTGGAACAACTCTTTGTATTCCTACTATATTTATATCTTATACAGGAGAGGCACTTGATTACAAGGCGCCGTTATTGAAAGCATTAGCTGCAGTTGACGAAGCCGCTGTTTCTGTTTGTCAGTATTTCGATAAAAATGTAACTAAAGTTCATACCAATTTAGGATGGGAACAGGAATATTTCCTAATTGATGAAGCTTTATATTTGGCTCGCCCAGATTTAGTTTTAACAGGCCGTACTTTAATGGGACACTCTTCTTCTAAAGATCAGCAATTGGATGACCATTATTTTGGATCTATTCCAGAACGTGTTACCGCTTTTATGATGGAATTGGAAGTTGAATGCCATAAATTGGGAATTCCTGTGAAAACCCGTCACAATGAGGTAGCTCCAAATCAGTTTGAGCTGGCACCTATTTATGAAGAAGCTAACCTTGCCAATGACCACAATCAGTTGGTTATGGATGTTATGAAAAAGGTTGCCCGTCACCATAAATTCCGTGTTCTTTTCCACGAAAAACCATTTGCTGGAATTAATGGATCAGGTAAACACAACAACTGGTCATTAGGAACCGATACAGGTGTTGTTCTTTTGGCTCCGGGAAAAAATCCTAAAGCGAATATTCAATTCCTTACTTTTGTTGTAAATACTTTGATGGCCGTATATAAGAATCAGGATTTATTGCGTGCGTCAATTCTTACAGCATCAAACAGTCACCGTTTAGGTGCTAACGAGGCACCTCCTTCAATTGTTTCAGCTTTCCTTGGAGATGAAGTCTCAAGTATGTTGGATAGAATTGTAGAGGAAGTTGGTGAAAGAAAAATGACACCGGATGAAAAAACAGCTTTAAAATTGGGTATTGGCAGAATTCCTGAAATTATTTTAGATAATACGGATCGTAACCGTACTTCGCCATTTGCATTTACAGGAAACCGTTTTGAGTTCCGTGCTGTAGGTTCTTCAGTGAATAACGCTGCTGCTATGACTGCCTTGAGTGCGGCTGTTGCTGTAGAGTTAAAAGAATTTAAAATTGCAGTAGATGCTTTAATTGAACAAGGAATCAAAAAAGATGAAGCTATCTTCCAGGTTCTTAAGAAAATGATTATTGAATGCAAGCCGATCCGTTTTAACGGAGATGGTTATTCTGAAGATTGGGTAGTAGAAGCTAAGAAAAGAGGGTTAACAAATATTACCAGTGTTCCTGAGTCAATATTAAAGTATCTTGATCCAGCTTCTAAAAAATCATTGATTGAAAGTGGAGTGATGACCGAGAAAGAATTACACGCCCGCGTTGAGGTTGAATTAGAAAAATTCACTAAGAAAATTCAAATTGAAGCTCGTGTTCTTGGAGATTTGGCAATTAATCATATTGTACCAACGGCTGTAGCTTATCAAACTAAGCTAATTCAAAACGTTCAGGGCTTAAGAGATATCTTTACCAACAGTGAGTATGAAGACTTGTCTGGCGCACGTAAAGAGTTAATTAAAGAGATTTCGGTTCATATCAGCTCAATTAAAGCTAAAGTGAGAGAAATGGTTGATGCTCGTAAAGAATGTAATGTATTGAAAGAAGGCATGGAAATGGCTGTGGCTTATGATGAAAAAGTTCGTCCTTACCTTTCAAGTATTAGATATCATATTGATAAGTTGGAGTTGGTCGTTGATAACGAAATGTGGCCATTGCCAAAATATCGTGAATTGTTATTCAATAACTAGTCGAGACAACAATAAAAATTGCAAAAGGATGTTCATTTATTTGAACATCCTTTTCTGTTTTATATAAGAAATGTTTATCTCTACTAACAAAACATTGACCACTGGAATAAAATAATTATTTTTATACCTTGTTAGTTCAATAATTGAATTTTAAACTCATCTGATGAAGCTTTTTTCCAATATCTGTATTTTTATAATTCTGGGAGTATTTGTTTCCTGTTCTTCGCAATCCTACGTAAATCGTGGCGATAAAATGGTTCAGTCCGGACAGTATTACTATGCACAAGGTTTGTACGAAAAAGCTTATAAAAAGTCAAAGGATAAAGAACTAAAAGCCGATATAGCATTTAAAGCAGCGTCCTGTTTCGATCAGGTAAATGAAGTGCGTAAGGCTTCCTCATGGTATCGAAGAGCTATATTAAACCGGGATACTTTCTCAAATGCAGTTTTAAATTTAGCTTATGCTGAAGTGAAAAATGGGAAAATGGAAGAGGCCGAGGAAAATTTCTGGGAGTATCTGGATCTAAAGCCCGAAGCAAAAGCAGAGAATGATCCTTCTGAAATACTAAAAAGAATTAGCACATGGGAAGAGTATCCGGGAAGATATAAAGTGGAGATATTGAATGATTTTAATTCGTCGGGCAGTGATTTTTGCCCTGTTTATATGGGGAAAGATACAAATGTTATCTTTTTTTCATCAACAAGAAAGTTGAACGGTAAGCCTAAAAAAGACGGTGTTACAGGAGATTTTCATTCAAATATTTTTGAATCGCACTATTCGAATGAAGTGATTCGAAAGAGTAAAAAGAAAAAAGGGAGAAAGGCAACATCACGAAAAGTAATAGTTGATACTTATCAATGGAGCAAGGCTCGTGGTGTGGGAGATACAATTAATTCAGAATGGAACGAAGGCGCGGCATGTTTTTCTCCTGAGGCAGATGTGTTGTATTTTACTTCTTCTCGAAAAATAACCAAAGATAATCAGGGAACAAAAATATTTGCTGTGCAAAGGCAGGAAGATGGCTGGGGAAGTGTCGCTCAACTTGATCTGGTTCCGGATAGTCTGTCCGTGGGGCATCCTTCTATTTCGGCTGATGGTAATATTCTGTATTTCGTATCCGATATGCCTGGTGGTTACGGAGGAAATGACATTTGGATGGCGAAAAAGAGTGGAAGCAGTTGGAGTGAACCTCAAAATATGGGGCGCCCAATCAATTCTCCAAACAATGAGTTATTCCCCTTCATAAAGAACAATGGCGATTTATTCTTTGCCTCTGATCGAAAGGAAGGCATGGGTGGTTTGGATATTTATCAGGCAAAACGTCAGGAAACCGGTGTGTGGAAAGTGGAGAATATGAAATATCCAATCAATTCGACTGCCGATGATTTTGCAATGGTATTTCAGACTGGTCAGGAGAAGGGAATGTTTACATCGTCGAGAAAAAATGGAAATGACGATATTTATAGATTTGATTATGTGCCTTTACAGTTTTCTTTTTCGGGAAAAATTGTAAATTCTGAAACAAACGAATTTATCCCTAATGCAGATATTCATATCGTTTCTTCGAATGGTGAACAAATGGATAGTCAAGTTTCTGAAGACGGGCAATTTAATGTTGATCTTGATCCTGAATTGGAATATATTGTAATGGTTTCGGCAGAAGGATATCTGAATGGTAAAGAGCAGGTGAGTACTTTAGGAATAGAAATCAGCCGTAATTTTAAATCAGTAATTGGTTTAAAACCAATAGAGAAGCCAATCGAATTGCCAAATATATTTTACGATTTTGGATCATGGCAATTAAGAGAAGAATCTAAAACGGTTTTAGATGGTTTGGTGGAAACATTAAACGATAATCCTAAAATTACGATTGAATTGGGATCGCATACCGATTATGTCGGAAGTGAGTCCACAAACCGTGATCTTTCTCAGAAAAGAGCACAGTCAGTTGTCGATTATTTAATAGAGAAAGGAATCTACTGGGATCGGTTAATTGCTCATGGTTACGGGGAATCGAAACCTCAGACAATTAATGCGGTGAAGGCCAAAGAGTTTAACTTTTTAGCTGAAGGCGATGTGTTGAGTGAATCTTTTATCAGTAAGCTGAAAGAGAAAGAGAGGGATGAAGCGAATCAGTTGAATCGCAGAACCGATTTTAGAGTGCTGTCAACAGACTATCAGCCGGGGCCAAATTCTAAAGTAAAACCAGGATCTGATTCCAGTCAAATAGGGAATACATTAATAAAAGATTTATCAGAAATTAAAGGTGTTTTCTATACCGTTCAGATAGGAGCGTTCAATAAAAATACAATACCGCCCATACTTCAAAAATACAAAGTGGTTTTCCGTGGAAGCGTAGATGATTCTACAGTGAGATATACTACCGGAATATTTGATGATCTGGAAGAAGCAAGAGCCGAAGCGGGTAAGATTAGTGAAACTGGAATTAATGCATTTGTAATCGCTTACAATAAAGGGAAAAAGATTACCTTTGCCGAAGCAAAAAAAATGAAGAAGTAAATGAGTAAGTAAGAGCGAGACTGTTTTATCTGTTTGCTATTTAGCGACTTATAGTCTGTAAGTTCTAATCTTTTTGCTTGTTGCTTTTACCTTTTATCTAAACAACCATGAGAAAAGACGAAAGATATAACCTTAGAGGAGTGTCAGCTTCGAAGGAAGATGTGCATAGTGCAATTAAAAATCTGGATAAAGGATTGTATCCAAATGCATTTTGTAAAGTTGTTCCGGATTACCTTACCGGCGATGCAGATTATTGCAATATTATGCACGCCGATGGTGCAGGAACAAAATCATCTCTTGCCTACATGTATTGGAAGGAAACAGGCGATATTTCTGTGTGGAAGGGAATTGCTCAGGATGCATTGATTATGAATTTGGATGATTTACTTTGTGTAGGTGCAGTTGATAATATTCTGTTGTCATCCACAATTGGAAGAAATAAAAATCTGATTCCCGGAGAAGTTCTTTCTCAGATTATTAACGGAACTGAAGAATTGTTAACGGAGTACAGTAAAATGGGAGTTAATATTCATTCTACAGGTGGCGAAACTGCTGATGTTGGAGATTTAGTCCGAACCATTATTGTCGACTCGACGGTTACCTGCCGAATGAAAAGAGAAGACGTAATTACCAATGAAAAAATTCAGGCTGGCGATGTAATTGTTGGTTTGTCATCATCAGGGAAGGCAACTTACGAAACAGAATACAATGGAGGAATGGGATCTAACGGTTTGACTTCTGCGCGTCATGATGTATTCTCAAAATATTTGGCTGAAAAATATCCTGAAAGTTTCGACAATGCAGTGCCTGCAGAATTGGTTTACTCAGGAAACTGTAAATTAACCGATAAAGTGGAAGGTGTTGATATTGACGCTGGTAAATTGGTACTTTCGCCAACAAGAACCTATGCTCCGATTATTAAAAAAATCTTGGATCAATTCCGATCTCAAATTCATGGTATGATTCACTGTTCGGGTGGTGCTCAAACGAAAGTGCTTAATTTTGTCGACAGTATTCATATCGTGAAGGACAATATGTTTTCAGTTCCTCCACTTTTTAAGTTGATAAAAGAGCAGAGCGGAACTTCATGGGATGAAATGTATAAGGTGTTTAATATGGGACATCGGTTTGAATTGTACGTTCCAAAGGAAATCGCTGAAAATATTATCGCGATATCAAAAGAATTTAATGTAGATGCTCAAATAATTGGCCGTTGTGAGCCAAACACAGGAAAAAAATTGACGATAAAAAGTGAATTCGGAGAATTTGAGTATTAGGATATTTGAATATACTACAAAAGAGGCTGTCGATAAGACAGCCTCTTTTTGTTTGAACTCGATTGAGATTTATTTTATTGCGGTAGGCTCGACTTTTTTCAATACCAGAATTTGGTTTTCTTTGGTAATTACATAATTGTAAAATTCTTTTAAATAATCATATTCAGAAGGTAAATATTGCGATTTTCCTGTGTTAAAAGAGTATTTAATCATCACCTTGTTAGCAGATTGATTAATTTGGTATATGTATTCCCCACCATTATCAGGAAGTGTAATTTTAGAAGATTTTGGTTGTTCCTCGATTGTGTAGTTGGTAGGAAGCTCCAGAATCAGCAGGTAATTTACAGATATTGGATATCCAAAATTAACCGGATATTCTCTTTGTTCCAGTTTAAAAGGGTTTTCATGTGTTTTGTTTTTTAAAATAGGATTCAAATAGATTCTTTCACCTTCCATATTTACAAGGTTTTCTATTTCTGTTGAGTAGCTGATTTGCAAAGGCTTATTTTTGTCTTCTAGATTTTTATATTCAATTTCTGAGATATTCCAGTCTTCATAATCCGATTTTAATTTTTCGGTATACCCATCTGTGTTGTTTGAAATTGTTTTTCTGATGTCCACTCCTTCGTAGTCATAAAAAGCTTCGGTCACTTTACCTTTAAGTGTACCTTCCTCAGTTAAACTAAGAGTCGACATAATCGCACATTTTGACCCTTTGTTAGTTTCAAGGTTGATCCATTCGGAGTTAGTTTCAGTGATCAACCTGCCTTTGTCATTTAAACATCGAAACGGAAGAATTCCGATTGGGCAATAGGGATCCGTTGCATCCATTAAATAGTTTTTGTCTCCTATCTTTGCGCAGGCAATAACATAGTTCATTTGGGTTATTGTAGGATGCGAGGGATGAATAATTCCGTTTTGTCGTGTGCTCAAAACAACAGGGTTCGCATTTATGCCAGCAGAGCGTAACATGGCTATTAATAATAAGTTCACCTCAGCTGTATTTCCCGATTTTTCTTTCCATGTAGCTCTCAAGCTTTTTTCACAAAACAATCGGTATTTTTCATTCCATTTAATGTTGTTCTGCACTGCTTGAAAAATTAAGACCGTTTTTTCTTCTTCGCTTTTCGCGTCAGCAATAAGTTCAGGCAGAATATCCTTAATAAATCCATCTTTTTTTAAGACACCTCCAAAATCGTCTGATTTAATTAGTTTGTCTTGAACATCCTCCCAGGTGGAAGTGAAATTATGCAATACCCCGTAATCATACTTGTAAGATTGCAATTCAAATTCAATGCAGCTTAAGTAGTTTTCTTCGGCAAGCATGTATGATTCTTTTTTAAAAGAAGGAATGTTTTCCGCATAGTATTCATTAATATTGGAATTGGGCGTGAGAGTGTATTGGTGTACTTTGCTATCAACATTTCCTGTGGAATTATCTCTGTATCTAATCAAAAAATTTTCTGGTCTGCTCTTTTCATCTAATTTCTTTATGGGATAATATCCTTTTGTTGTAATCTGATAGTTGAAATAACTTGGGATTCGTGTATTGTATTTTGAATAGACAACAGGAATGCTGTATTGAAATTGCCAGGCTCTAAAATTTTGTTTGAATGGTGAAGAAATTTGATATTTTATCTCAATAACAGAGCCTACTTTTATATTCGGCATAGTGAATTTTATTCTATTCCAGTTTGGAGTAGTTTCTTCTTTGAAAATTGAATTTTTTTCCAATTTATCGATTAGAATTTTTTCATCTAAGTTATAGGTTCTTGCTTTTAATGCCCCTATTTTCTCTTCCCCGTTTGTACTATGATATAATGGGATTTTAAATGTTGCAAAATCAAAGCCTTCAGGTTTTAGTATTTTTATTCTCACATGGCGCTCAAATTTACAGACAAAATCAGTATCATCATTTTTGGCTTCAGTTTCAAAATAAGAAGCTCCGCTGTCATATAAAATAACGGCTGCTGCACTGGTGTCTTTTTCATACACTTTCATTTCCAATTCTTCCGCAGAGACTTTTCCAAATTTAATTTTTTCATTATCAGCTTTGGAGTTGCCAGCTAATAAAATAAGAAGAAGCGAAAAAGTAATCTTTATTAAATTGTTCATAGTTTGTTTGGTTAGGGTGTGATTATAATATTTTAATCTTGTTTGTTGGGCAGTTTGGAGCCATATTTCTAAAATTAAGATTTATTAGATTAAATAAAAAATTTTAAATGTGTGATAAATAATTTACTACGCGAAAATATTGGCCAAATAATTCATAAAACAGCCTTAAGTCGTGGATTTCTTAAAAATCAGCATCTAAATAGTGAAAGCTTTATTTAAAATGATTTTATTTTTATAATTTTGTCCAAAATTTAGAATACAGAATATGAGCAGTAATTTGTTACTCGATAAATTAGAAGGTGTCCTTATCCGATTCAAGGAGGTTAGTCAGTTGATTACCGACCCCGAGGTGATGGGAGACATGAAGAGGTATGTAAAGTTAAGCAAGGAATATAAGGAATTGGAAGCTGTTTCGGATGCCGCTAAGGAATTTAGAAATGCTCTTGATAGGATTGAAGAATCAAAGGAGATTTTAAACAGCGAATCGGATGAGGAGCTGCGCGAAATGGCAAAAATGGAATTGGAAGAATTGGAAGTTAAAATTCCAGAGCTGGAAGAAGAAATAAAATTGCTTCTGATACCTGCTGATCCCGAAGATTCTAAAAATGCTATTCTTGAAGTTCGTGCAGGTGCCGGAGGAGATGAGGCTAGTATTTTTGCCGGTGAATTGGCCAGAATGTATACAAAGTTTTGTGAATCTAAGGGTTGGAAGGTTTCAATTTCAAGTTTTAGTGAAGGAACTTCGGGAGGATATAAGGAAATTGTAATGAACGTAACCGGAAACGGTGTTTACGGGATTTTAAAATATGAATCGGGAGTACACCGTGTACAAAGGGTTCCACAAACAGAAACACAAGGTCGTGTTCATACCAGTGCTGCTTCGGTTGCTGTTCTTCCTGAAGCGGAAGAATTTGATATCGATGTAAAAGAAAGTGATATTCGTAAGGATACCTATTGTTCATCGGGCCCCGGAGGACAGTCCGTGAATACAACCTATTCTGCCATTCGTTTAACTCACAATCCAACCGGTATTGTGGTTACATGTCAGGATCAGAAATCACAGATTAAGAATTTAGCTAAAGCAATGGTTGAATTGCGTTCCCGTATTTATGCATTGGAGCATCAAAAATATCTTGATGAAATTTCATCCAAGCGTAAAACAATGGTTTCTACCGGCGACAGATCAGCAAAAATCCGCACATACAATTTTCCGCAGGGAAGGGTGACGGATCATCGTATTAACTTTACGATGTACAATTTGGCGGCTACGATGGATGGGGATATTCAGGAAGTAATTGACAAGCTTCAAATTGAAGAAAATTCAGAACGACTTAAAGAAAGTGGTTTGTAATAATATTGGCGGTGGTTTTTCCACTGCCTTTTTTGTAATAACTAGTAAACAACCAAAGAAATGGAATGCCTGTTTTTATATAATCAATATTCTGGGTATGATTATTTAATTTTCGGAAAGTTCCATCTCATCAAAACATTAAAATTATAAACGGATGAATTATCAAGCATTATTTGAGCAAATTAAGAAGAAGAGGAGTTTTCTCTGCGTAGGTTTAGATAGTGATATAAAGAAAATACCTGCTCATCTTTTGAATACCGAAGATCCGGTTTTCGAATTCAACAAAGCAATAGTTGATGCTACAGCAGAATTTACTGTTGCCTATAAACCGAATATTGCATTTTATGAATGTTTTGGTGCTAAAGGATGGATTAGTCTTGAAAAAACGGTAAACTACATCAAAGAGAATTATTCAGATATTTTTTTGATCGCTGATGCTAAAAGAGGTGATATCGGAAACACTTCAAAAATGTATGCAAGTGCTTTTCTCGAGAATATGCCTTTCGATTCAATTACAGTGGCTCCTTATATGGGAGAAGATTCAGTAACGCCCTTTCTCGAATACGATAATAAATGGGTGATTCTTTTGGCTCTTACTTCAAATAAGGGAGCTTTCGATTTACAGTTTTTTGAACAGAATAATCAGAGGTTGTTTGAAAGAGTTCTGGAAAAATCTCAGGAATGGGGTGCGAAAGAGAATATGATGTATGTTGTTGGAGCTACAAAAGCTGAAATGTTAGGCGATATAAGAAAAATTGTCCCGGAACATTTCTTGTTGGTTCCGGGTGTGGGAGCTCAAGGTGGAAGCTTGCAAGAGGTGGCGAAATATGGAATGAATAATGCTTGCGGATTATTAGTGAATTCTTCGAGAGGAATTATTTTTGCTGATTCTTCCGAAAAATTTGCTGAGGCAGCTAAGGAGGAATCCAGAAAATTGCAGGAAGAAATGGAGCTTTTGCTTAAAGAAAAATCTTTGATTTAAATTCAAACTAAATATTTTACAAGGCGGTAATCAATGATTTACCGCCTTTTTTATTGATAAACACATGATAAATTGTTAAATTCGATTTTTGATGATTTAAAATTGATTGGATGAATGAAGATTTCCTGCAGTTTATTTGGAAACAGAATCTGTTTTCAAAAACAAATATTTTCTCCACAAAAGGAAATGCAATTGAGATTATTGATGTAGGAAAACAAAATTTCGACTCCGGGCCCGATTTTTTTGATGCAAGAATTAAAATCGATAATGTTCTTTGGGCCGGAAATGTTGAAATTCATCTAAAATCTTCATCTTGGTATTCTCATGGGCACAATACTGATCCTGCCTACGAAAATGTAATTTTGCATGTTGTTTTGGAAGATGATTCACCTGTTGTTTTGAAAAATGATCGCGTCATTCCCTGTTTGGTACTTAGTTTCACTCCTGAATTATTGAATAACTACAGAAAGTTAATGTTATCTGAAAAATGGATTCCTTGTGAGGATGAAATTGGTGAGATTGAAAGTTTTTTTGTTCAGAATTGGCTTGATAGAATGCTTCTGGAACGTTTGGAGCGGAAGTCTCACGAGATTCAAAAGATTTTAGAGCAAAATAATAACTCTTGGGAGGAAACATTTTATCAGGTGCTGGCACGATATTTTGGAATGAAAGTGAATGCTGATCCTTTTCAACAGCTGGCCAGATCCATTCCAATGAAATTTCTTGCCCGGCAAAAGAACTCGATTTTTCAATTGGAAGCGTTATTGTTTGGACAATCAGGTTTGTTTGAAAAGTTCGGTTGTGAAGATGCGTATCTCAATAAATTAAAACTGGAATATGAATTTCTAGCTGATAAATATCAATTGAAAGCATTGTCTCCTGGTCAATGGAAGTGGTTACGCCTGCGGCCATCAAATTTTCCTACAATTAGAATCGCGCAATTTGCCGCCTTGGTTCATAATTCACAGTCCTTGTTTTCGCAAATTCTTCATGCGAATTCAATAGTGGATATCTCAAACCTATTGAATTGTCAAGCTTCCGAGTATTGGACTAGTCATTATCAATTCGGCTTGGACTCGAATGAAAAAGTTAAGATTCTTGGGCAATCAAGTGTCGATGGGTTAATTATTAATTGTGTTATCCCTGTTTTATTTCTCTATGGAGTAGTAAATGACTCTCAAAAATTGAAAGATAAAGCTTATGATTTGCTGGATAAAGTTTCTGCCGAGGAGAATTCGGTTACCCGAAAATGGAAAAAATGTGGTGTTAACGTGAAGTCTGCGTATCATTCTCAGGCTTTATTGCAACTAAAGTCTAATTATTGTGATTTATTTAATTGTTTGCAGTGCGAATTTGGAAATAGAATTATTCGTAGTGTTGATATATAATTTATATTGATGAAAATATAATGTTGCCGTTGTTATTGTAAGGCTTTAATGATTATATTGGATTTTAATCTTGCACGAATGAATAAGCAGAAAATTTGGGAGGAAAACATACGTACATTAGGTATTGCAATGTCATTTTTGATACTGGCAATTCTTATTGGTACAGCTGGATTCATGTTTTTGAATGAAGCCTATACTTTTGTAGATGCCCTCTATATGACCGTGATCACTATCACAACAGTAGGATTTACCGAAGTGCATCCGTTGTCAGATACAGGGAAACTTTTTACAATATTTTTAATTTTCGTCAGTTTTGGAATATTTGGATATTTGGCTTCGGCCGTAACCCGATTTATTTTGGATGGCGTTTTTCGTAGAAATTTAAAAGATTATAGAACCGTGAGAAGTATAGAGAAATTAAGTGGACACGTTATTGTTTGTGGTTTTGGAAGAAATGGGAAGCAGGCATGCCTTGAATTGATTGCACATGGAGAAAATGTAGTTGTTGTTGATTCTGAAGAAAGCAGTATTGATAATGTTCGTTTAATTCCGGAACTATTGTTTGTTCAGGGTGATGCTACTCAGGAAGAAGTGCTCAGTTTGGCAAATATTTCAAGTGCCAAAGCGCTGATAACAGCAATCCCGAATGATGCAGAGAATGTGTATGTTGTTCTTACTGCCCGGGAAATGAATGCAACGATAAAGATTATATCACGATCAGAAAAAAGTCAATCCGATAATAAATTAAAAAGAGCAGGAGCCAATAATGTCATTATGCCTGATCGACTGGGTGGACAACAAATGGCAAAGTTGGTTGCACAGCCTGATGTGGTGGAATTTCTGGATAATATTCTGTTGCAATCAACCAAAGGGGTGAAGTTGGAAGAAGTTAGCTGTTGTGAACTGGCAAATTGTTTTGTGGGTAAATCCATTCGTGAGCTAAATGTACGAGATAAATCAGGAGCCAATATAATTGGTTTAAAAGATGAAGGTGGGGCATATGTATATAATCCGTCTCCCGAAATAGTTCTCGATAAATCTTTTCATCTATTTGTTCTGGGAAATAAAGAGCAGGTTTACAATCTAAAGCAGCTATTAGTAGAAGGCGTATAAGACTAAATTTCTTATTGCTGATATAAAATAGGAAATCACAATCTAGATTGTGATTTTTTTTTATGTCTGTAAATCAGTGTTTTGACTTTTTGTTTGAATTTTTTTCATGAAACATTTGGAAGTATGGAGACTCTTCTGCTATATTTGCATCCACTTTCAACGGAGAGTGGATTTATAAAATGGTTGTTTAGTAGTATTTTATAGGCAGTGGTAGGGTGGTCGTAGGAATCTTTTTATGATTGTATACACCTACTAAACTTCCAATTTTATTTTTTTTGAAATTTTTTCACTTTGGGATTAGGATATAATGAAATAAATGATTTATCTTTGCACCCGCTTTGGGAGCTAACGAGCTCGTGAGTCCCTAGGAAACTTGGGGATTACAGCGAAATTGTCC
>NZ_WTCR01000015.1 GCF_009795715.1 Labilibaculum euxinicum
CATTATTCTGTACACTTTCTTGTGATTGATCTTATAACCTTTACGCTGAAGATACTTTGTCATTATTCGATAACCACAATCAATAAACTCATGCTCCAATACGCCTTTTATAGCTTCTACAACAGTCCTTTCTTCAACCAGGCCATCCTTACTGTGGTTGGTTTGCTTGCCAGGCAAAACACCTTTTCTGCCATTTAGCTTCTCTTTATAGTAATAACTACTCTCAGAGAGTCCTACATACTTTAATAAATCTTTGATACTTACAGTATACTTTTCGAAGAAACGATCTACTAGATTTTTCTTGGATCGTCTGTTCCAAACTTTTTTTTTAGAAGTTCTTTCTGAATTTCCAATTCAATTTCCCGGTCTGCTAAAAGCTTGCGTAGAATCCGAATCTCTTCCTCAGCTTTCTTCATCTCTGGACTACTGGTATCATATTTCACTTTTAAGCCGGCTTCTCCCTTAGTATCGAACTTCTTTTTCCAATTATAGAAAGATCCAGTACTAACATTATACCTTCTACAAACTTCTACTACATTACCTGTTTCTGCCTCGCTTAAAATGGCTAGTTTTTCTTCTAATGTCCAACGTCTTTTCATACCCTAAATTTAACTGTTTTAAATGTGAAATTTTACTCCAGTCTTTTTCGGGGCTAAACTATAACCCTATAAAAGTAAAAATTGCGAGATTTCACACAAATCTCGCAATTTCAACAAAAGATAACTTACACGCTGTCTTTTATTTTTTATAAATTATGAGTTTTCATTATTTTGTCAAAGCTTGTTGACTTTATAAAGTTTTGCTTCTTTTTATTGACTTGAATAATCTCAAGAAACCCTAATTCAACAAGATTTCTTAGGTCAGCCCTAGCCGTGTAATTGGAAATACTAAATCTCGATTCTATTTCCTTAGTATTAAGAACTCTATCTGAATCATCATAAATGATTTTCAATATCTGAGCCATTCTATCATTAACAGAAGGTATTTTTAAAAACTTCGAAGCTTGGGAGACCTCTTTTTGCTTTCGATTGATGTATATTTTTAAAGCATCTATGGCTTTTTCCATAGTCCTTATGTGGTATGTTATAAAATAACTCAAATCATTTCCGTCCGACTCCGTATAAAGGAAAGCCTTTTCATACTGGTTTTTCGACCCCTTAATAATCCTTGAAATTGACAAATATTCTGTCATCCAGTAGCCTTTTTTCAGCATATACCAGTAAAATAAAGCCCTCGATGTTCTACCATTACCATCAGCAAAGGGATGTATCCATGCTAACATAAAATGAATAATACAACCTTTAATAATTGGGTGAATAAAATCATCCGTATCATGATTAAAGAATGAACATAGATCATTCATCAAATCAGAAATTTCAGTAAAATCAGGTGGAGTGTGTACCGTTTCACTACTTGCAGTATTAACCACATAAATATCGTTATTTTCCCTAAACTTACCCTCGTCCATCTTATTATCTAAGGTGTTATTAGATATTAAACGATGTATAAAAAGTATCCTTTCAGGTGTAATTTCTTCTGTCTTGCTCTCTGCTATTTCTTGCATTGTAACAAAATTATTCAGAATCATTAGCTCATCTTTACTTTTAGGTTTTTGATCCTTTTGGATCATTTCTTTCGCCTTTTTCCGAGTTGTATTAGCACCTTCTATTTGACTACTTGAAATTGCTTCCTCTATTAATGAGCTAATAATAAATTTTTCCTTGTCTGTTTCTGCAATTCCAATATTACTACTTAAAGTACCGCCAAAATGCATATCAAAACGATGCAAGCTTCTTTGTATAAAATCAGTCAGCATGAAAGAAAATTTATATCTCCCAAACTCAACAACATTGCTATTTATTAACCGATGAAGTTTTATCGCATCCCATAATTTTGCAGGATCATATTCCCGAGCTTTATATTTTAATTTATCCCAATACAAATAATCATCCTGAATAACCTTTAATAACCCATTATTTTGCAATTCAATCATTAGATTAATAGCACTAGTACTCTGTTTAAATTTAGGCGGCTGCTCAATCATTTTCCTTTTAGTATAAATTTTAAAATTGCGAGGTTTTACACAAATCTCGCTTTTCCATCAATAAACGAATATAGTTTTTAATAATGTGATTATAAAAAAAAACATCTTGAAATTGCGAGATCTTACACAAATCTCGCAATTCTAGCAATAAACTAATTTTATTTAAAATCATGGGATTCAAAAAAACATCTTGAAATTGCGAGATTTTACCAAAATCTCGCAATTTTAACAATAACCGAATGTCGTCTTAAATCGTGGGATTCCAACAACCGATTAATTCATTTGGGCGTTTCTACTCTCATTTAAAGAAAAACCCATTTTCATTAAATGAAAACATCCTTATTTAAAATTTCAGTGTTTTTTTTAATTAGGCAAAAGGCTTATTTAAATCTTTGGTGGTATTAAGAAATGAAAAAAGCCACATCGATAAATTTATCTGTGTGGCTTTTGTTGTTATTCTGTTGCTTTGTTCTGTTGTTTGAGGAAGTTGTTATAATCCTTAATTTGTTGTACCAATCCTCCTAAATAGTTTTCTATGTGGTCGTAATATTTGGGCACAATAGATTGTAAGATATCAGGATCTGATATATTAATATATCTAGTGAGTTCTTGTACTTTTTTTAATACCTCCCATAGTTGGAGGTCAATAATTCTAGACAACTTCAATCCAGTTTTATCAAACAAACTATATTCAGATTTGTTTTTGATATTATAAATTAGCTTAGTCGTTTCTGATATTTTATCAATGCCTGTACGTATACCTAAGCGAAACCACAGATATAATGGTGCAGTAAGGACAAAAATCAATGTTTAATGCACCATAATTAAAGAACCACATAAAATGCACTAGGCAATGAGAGTATATGGATATTTAAGAGCATCGACCAAAGATCAGGATGCAAATAGAGCAAAAAGCACATTAATTGATTTTGCAGGGAATTTGCAAATAAGAATTTCAGGCTGGTTTATCGAAAATGAATCCGGTGCAAAATTGAACCGTCCTGAATTATTTCGATTGTTGGAAATGGCAGAGCCGGATGATGCAATTTTGATTGAGCAAATAGATAGGATAACAAGACTGTCTGAGAGCGACTGGCAAAAGTTAAAGAGTATCATCATTGAGAATAAACTAAAAATAATATCAATGGATTTGCCAACCAGTTACAATTTTGCCAAATCTACAGATGAATTTCAGAAACGAATATTAGATGCCATTAATTCTATGATGCTGGATATATTGGCCGCTACGGCTCGAAAAGATTATGTGGATAGGAGGCGCAGACAATCCGAAGGTGTACAAAAGGCAAAATCATTAGGTAAATATAAAGGTCGCCCCGAAGATATTGAGCTTCAAGGAAAAATTGAGAGTTTGCTCATTGATGGAAAAAGCTACAATTATATTCAGAATATGCTTGGATGTTCCCGACATACCATATCAAAGGTTAGTAAAAAAAGTAAGCGCAATTGAGAAAACATGCCATGTAAGTACGGGAACAAAAGAAGGGAGCTTTCATGAGCTCTCTTTTTTATTCCAATACTAAATAACCGGAATAGGTTAGAATCAAAATAAATCAACTTTAATTAACAAGAAAAGATTTAAAAATTGAGATCATTAGCAATTTACCCCGATATCAAGATAACAACTTCCTTTAAATGAAATTTACAAAAACATTCATATTTTTTTGTTAAGTTAGTTTGTTGGATAATATTTATTAGCCCAACTCGAATTCATGAAGAAAAAGTATTTAAATTCTAAAAGTAAATGATGATGATTGACGAAACATGGAATTTGGTTATGTCTCTGGACAATGGAACGAAACTAACAAGCTTGATAGCAATTCTTGCCCTTGGCTTAACTATTTGGCAAGGGAGTGTGACCCGAAAGCACAATAGATTGACAGTAAAACCGAGCTTGATTTTTTTTGATAATTTTTTGTCTGATAATCATCAAAAGGGATTATTCATTATAAATAATGGAGTTGGGCCTGCTATAATTAAAGAACTTACAATTATTGTAAATGAAAAATCAGTGAGAATTGACAACAATAAAGATGATTATCGCAGTGTAATGCAAAACTTAGATTTAACATCTGACAAAATACTTTACAAAGTTATCCCAACGGGTTTATATATTCCGGCACAAAAAAATGAACCTTTCTTATGGGCTGTAAATGATAATTATAGAGATCCTGTGATTGTAAAAGGTTTTGACGCATTGAATTATATTATCCACTATGAGTCTGTATATGGTGAGAAATTTGAACAGAGTTGGAAATAGTAATTGATCCTTTGACTTAACGCTATTTTATTTGGAGTATATTTTAGGAACTCCATGTTTATAAGCAGGCATGAAAATTTCTACTCAAAAGATATTTCTTAATTCTAGGCTCAAAAATACCGTAAACCGGTTTAGACCTGCTTTAAACGGGTTTTCTGCACTATGCACTTATTCGATGAACATCCTTATTTTCAAGAGAAAGCAAAGTTATTTCCCAGACATTTGAGCTTATTTTTCACTTAAGAATACCAGAAACCCGTTTAGACCAGTCTTAAACCGGTTTTCTGTAGTATGCACTTATTCGCTAGACACCCCTATTTATAGGCAAAAGCGAAGTTGTTTTCCAAATAAACAAGCTTATTTTTTAATTAAGAATACCGGAAACCCGTTTAGACACGTCTTAAACCTATTTTCTGTAGTATGCACTTATTAGCTGAACACTCCTATTTATAAGGCAAAAGCGAAGTTGTTTTCCAAAAAAAAAGCTTATTTTTTACTGAAGAATACCGTAAACCGGTTTAGACCCGTTTAAAACGGTTTTCCGTAGTATGCCCTTATTCGCTGAACACCTCTATTTATAGGTGAAAGCGAAGTTGTTTTCCAAATAAACAAGCGTATTTTTTACTGAAGGATACCGTAAACCCGTTTAAAATGGCTTTTTGTATTTTTCCCTTATTCGCTAAACACCCCTATTTATAGGCAAAAGAGAAGTTGTTATTCCAAGTAAACATGCTTATTTTTTACTTAAGAATACCATAAACCCGTTTAAACCCGTTTAAAATGACTTTCTGCCCTATGCACTTATTCGCTGAACACCCCCATTTATAGGGTAAAAGCGAAGTTCTTTTCCAAATAAACATGTTTATTTTTTACTTAAGAATACCGTAAACCCGTTTAGACACGTCTTAAACCCGTTTCCTGTCGTATGCACTTATCCACTAAACACCCCTATTTATAGGCAAAATAGAAGTTGTTTCCGATATATATATAAGCTTATTTAAAAATACCGAAAGCCGGTTGCCGTATTTATTCCTATCCTCCAAACAACCATATTGAACTGGTGAAATGGAAATTCCCAACGAATCAATATTCCAAAATTTTTAAATACCCGTCTTTACGCTCCTAGCTGACTAGTTAATCGTTTACCAAGCGCATCCATTCGTTGGGTATTATTCAACTTAAAGATCTATTTATTTGATGTGATGTTTAGTACATACTGAATAGAATTTCTTTTTTCGAGAAGTTGGCAGGTTTGACAGTATGAATCTTAATTCAAAAATAGTAGCTTTATTTAATTTTCACATATCTAAAGATTTCAAAGTAAATATATACATCTAGTTTTGACTTATACATTCACTTTTCTGAAATATTCTGAATGTTGTAAACTATTGTGTATACAATATTAAAAGACCAGATTAAACAGAGATAACTTAATTAGAAATTACGTTAATTTAAAAAGGACTAAATATGTGGGCTGATAATGTTACCGATAAAGATTTTCTAGGATTTGATGTTCATGCAGACCTTATAAAAGAGTTATTATGCGATGAATCCTTATTACCAATAACTATTGGTTTATTTGGTGATTGGGGAAGTGGAAAATCTAGTATATTAGAAACACTAAAAAATAAAATAGATGACCCTGACAATGGAACTGTTTGCTTGTATTTTAATGGGTGGATATTTGAGGGCTACGATGATGCAAAAGCTGCATTATTAGAATCGATTATTAAAGAATTTGAAGATTCTAAGAAATTTGGAGAAGGTCTCAAAGAAAATATTGGTAAGCTTATTAATTCTGTTGATTGGATGAGAGCCGTTGGGTATGGCTTTAAGAATATTGCAGTCCCTGTTGTTTCTGCATATTTAACAGGGGGAGCAAGTCTTATTCCTCAATTAGCACAAGGCTTGACAAGTGCCGCAGAAAAACCAGAAGAACTGCTTGGCAAAATAAAAAATGGTGAGGCAGAATCCTTCATCAAACAATTTATTACAACACCTGAGAAAGAGAAAGAAATCTCATCAATAAGGGAATTTAGAAATGATTTTGAGGAACTAATAGAGAATTCAAAAATCAACAAGCTGGTCATATTAGTTGATGATTTAGACAGATGTACGCCCGATAGAATCGTCGATAATCTAGAGGCAATAAAATTATTTTTAAATGTTAAAAACACTGCATTTGTAATTGGAGCAGACCCCAGAATAGTTAGACATGCCATAGAATATCGTTATAATAATCAATCTTTCAATTCTCCTGACGAAAACAAAAATGACCGTATCGTAAATGATTATCTCGAAAAGTTAATTCAGATACCATATAACTTACCAAAGTTATCAGATTCTGAAGTTGAAACTTATATTACGCTTCTTTTCTGTGAACGAGATTTGGATTCAAATGCCTTTCAAAAAGTAATTAACGCTTTTAAACTTTTTAAGATTAAAGATAGGTATAGTGTATTTGATTACTCTAATATCCAGATAGTTCTTGATGAATCAGAACTTCAACAATTAAGTAAGAGCGTATCATTAATATCAAAGCTATCACCAATAATAACAGAGAGCTTATATGGTAATCCTAGGCAAATAAAGAGATTTCTAAACACTTTTATGCTTCGAAAGAAACTTGCAAAGGTTGCAAATATTGATGACTTCAAAGATGATATTCTTGCAAAATTAATGGTTCTAGAATATGCTGAATTAAAACTATTTGAACAACTTTATAAATGGCAAATATCCCAAAAAGGCAAACCGAAAGAATTAATTGAGATTGAGAATATTTGCGAAGATAAAACTAAAGCAACTTCAGCGTTGAATGAAAATTATAAATTATGGAATAATTATAAAGTCATTAATTGGGTAAAAGTAGCCCCCAAATTATCTGATTTTGATTTACGCGATTATTTTTGGCTGTCAAGGGATAAACTTTCCGCAATACAAAGCAATACACTGGTTCCTCCTTTCATTAAATCATTATTATTGAAACTTGAAGAAGAATTGCCTGGAAAACTAACCAAAAATATAATTACTGAAGAGCTTATTCCATTGAGTAGTACTGAAAAGGAGTTGTTTTTTACGTTATTAAGTCAACAAATTATTTCAGAACCTGAAAAAAAGCGATTATATGATATTTTCAACTATTCAATGGATGAAAACATTAATGAATGCATCGATATATATATTAATACAATTTCAAAAATAGGAAGACTTGTTCCTCCTTCGATTGTAGAATCACTAAAAAGATTTGATAATATTCCTGCAATAAATAAAATCTTAACCAAGTTTAACCCCTCAAAAAAGAAATAATATGGGAACTTCTCAAGCATATTCTGGATTTTCTAAAAACCCCAATTGGGGGCCACTAAGTGATAGTATAACAAGAGCATGTGATGATGGTAAAATTTCAACTGAAAAATTAGCTAAAATTACTAGTCGTTTTGTTAATTTATTAGGTGGTTCCAATATTGCAGGGAGAGGCGGTTCAAAAATTGGAGGTAAATCAGGTATTCGAACCGCACAAAAAATAGGTGGATTTTTTGGAGATATAAGTACCGTAGGCTTTTCTCAGGCGTTGGTTAATTCAGGCTTTGATTATGACGGATCTCAATCTCCCAATGATTTAATAAATCATCTACTTGAGTATTGCGCTGGTGTTGCTGCAACAATAGATGACACTGCCGCTAAGGAAGCAGAAAGACAGTTGTTGTGTGAAATCTTAGCTGAAGCAAAAGATTTTCAAGAACTAGAAAGGAATTTCCAAGAAAAAATTGAGGAGTATGGTATTGAAGAATTGATGGTTAAATACTATGCTTTATATATATACGAACATCTTTCAATCGATTTTTATGAAAAACTTATAAAGGATAAAGGAAAGTCTAAGTGTGGCAATCTTTATCGACAATTAAAAGACTTCCTTTTTGAAAAAGTTAAAAATATTTCAAGAAATAGCGATTTGAGTAAAATCCAATGGAATGGCGAAGAAGGTGATAGAATGGTTAAAAATATTTTTGAAGATACATTAAAAGCATTTGAAGGTTATGAAAATTAATTTTGATTACCAAGAACCTACAAAAGGTAAGTTTTCTAGTATGAAACTAAGTTTTGAACCCGAAAACGAAAACAAACAAGAATGTAACTTAAAGGTTAGTTACTCTGAAGTTTACCAAAGAGTTGGATTGCCAAATAATTATGCTTTTGATTTATTATTAATGGGAATCATTACTTATGGTATAGATAATGCAATAAGTAGAGATAAATACTCTATAAATGGTTGGTCGAGGGAATTTGAAGTTTCATTTCCAGTATCAGACCCTCTAAAATGGAATTTAGAAAAAGAAAATTTAGAAAATGCTCTTAACTTTTTGACTGGTGACCTGTGGAATATCTCTTTTGAAGGTCACAAAATAAAATCATATTATTTTCCGACCAAAAAAGATTTAAAAATTTACCATGATAATAGGACTAATCTAAAAGAGTATTCAGTAGTGAGTTTATTCTCAGGTGGGCTTGACTCATTTATTGGCATAATAGATCAATCCGAAGATATGAGAAATAGTAAAATATTACTTGCATCTCATTCTGATGGAAATTTTAAAGGAGTCATGCAAGATCAAGATGATAGCTACAAATCTCTGAAACAAATGTATGACGAAAAGTTATCGTGGTCGAGGATAAAAGTCTCATTAAGCAATATTACGAATGGTGATAATTATAAAAATGAAATCACAACAAGAAGTCGCTCTCTTTTATTTTTAAGTATAGGAATTCTATACGCAAATTCAATATCAAATGATATTGATGTGTTGATTCCTGAAAATGGTACAATTGCAATAAATCATCCGCTTACTGCTTCTCGCCGAAGTAGTTGTAGTACTAGAACTGCTCATCCTCATTTTTTAACATCATTGCAGAACGTACTTAATCATATTGGAATATCAAATAAAATTAAGAATCCATACGAACTTAAAACCAAAGGGGAAATGGTCGAAGAGTGCATAAATCAAAATATCTTAGTTAATTCAATGAAACTAACTTGCTCATGCGCAAAAAGAGGACATAATTATCATTGGGATAATAGAACAGGAACAGAACATTGTGGTCGCTGTATGCCTTGCTTATATCGTCGTGTAGCTTTAAATAAGACAAATTCAGATAATGAATTATATGGGATTGATATTTTTAATACTAGCGACGAAAAATTAGAACAGCAAGACCTTCTTGCTTTCTTTGATTATTTAAACAAAGATATTAGCATAGAAAATATTGAAAAAAACATATTGGTAAATGGAGCATTTCCACTAGAAAAAGTTAGAGATTATGCTCTAGTTATTGAAAGAACCCGCACTGAAATAAAGAACTGGATATCACAAAAAGGTAATCAGAAAATTAAAAATAAAATTGGTTTATGATTATAGACACTCATTGTCATTTTGATATGTTTGAGACCCCATTACAGGTAATCAAAGAATGTGAAAGACAAAAGATTATTACTATCGGAATGACTAATTTACCTAGTCATTTTGAAATGGGATTTCCTCATATTAAGAGCTTTAAATATATTAGAATGGCTTTAGGTTTGCATCCTTTATTGGCGCAAAAGCATCATGGCGAGTTATTAAGGTTTAAGAATAACATCGAGAAAACATCATATATTGGAGAAATCGGTTTAGACTTTTCTAAAGAAGGAATTGCAACTAAAGAAATTCAGATTAAAAGTTTTGAGTTTGTTTTAGAAACTATAAAAACTAAAAACAAGATTGTAAGTCTTCATTCTAGAAGGGCGGAAAAAGAAGTACTTGAATTATTGAGAAAACACAGAATAGAGAACGTGATTTTTCATTGGTATTCTGGTGGATTAACCGTCTTAAGACAAATTTTAAAGAGTGGGTATTATTTCTCAATTAATCCTTCTATGGTTAAAAGTAATTCAGGACAAAAATTGATTTCAGAGATTCCTCTTGATAAGATCCTGACAGAAACGGATTCACCTTATACCTCGATTGGTAATCGAATAACTAGACCTAGTGATGTGAAAGTTGTAATTGACTATTTGGCAAAGAGTAATAACTTGTCTACTGGTATTATTGAAAAAAAAATACATACTAATTTTAAGGACTTAATTAATAAGATTCAATAAAATGAATCCATCCCACACAGCCAATCACACTTGCAATTCCCACAAGCCAACGCACATCCAAAAATTACAAAAGAGTTTGTCTGTGCCATCACTTTTTTACCAACCCTAGAAGCAAAATCAGGGCAGTGAAGACTTGAAAATACAGTATTCGAATGAAATGAAGAAAACGCCCAGCAGGTAACAAAATGCATATTTAATAGCTGTTGAGTTCATTTATTTGAAGTTAGTCGTAAATTTAAAATTTTTGTCAACGCTTTCGGTTACTCATAGATTATTCACTAGAAAAATACAATTCAATTATGACAGACTTATTAAATGATAAAGATAAAATTCAAAGGATAATTTACGAAGACCAGTTAAGGAGGTTTCTTAAAAAAGACCTTATTGGATTAATGTTTCCAAACGTAAGAGGTGCTTCTCAAGAACTTAAAGATGATATTAGGACATTAGCATTGGGGGAAATAAGCAAAGACATTGGGATTGAAAAGCTTAAACGGTTAAAAGATATTTGTGAATATTTTATAAGCCAAAAATCAATCAGACGTAAATCATATGATGCGCCAGACTCAAAAACAAAAATTGTAATAGATAAATTTACTCGTTATGAAGAAAGTCTTGCGCAGATTGAAGTGCTTCTGAGAGATGCTTAAGTCTTTTGGATATTCCGGATCATGTTGACCCCCTGAAATCCGGATCGGAAAACAAATTTTTTCCTGCTTATGGAGAAGTCACAAAGAGTGACAATCCGGCGGATACTGACCCCCTGTCTGAAAAGCGATCAACAAAAATCCGGATCATGTTGACCCCTCTTTTCAAAATAACACAGGTTTTGGTTCTTTAGTGATAGAAAGTAGATGACCACTAAAACCTCAAAATAGCATATTTCCGACTGCACATAAAAAGCAAAACGGCAACAAAAACGGCAACACCTAAAAACAACAAAGCCCCAACTCATTGAGAATTGGGGCTTTATAAATTTACTTAGAGGTCTCTGGCGGATTCGAACCGCCGTAGACGGTTTTGCAGACCGGTGCCTAGCCACTCGGCCAAGAGACCCTATCTTCCGTAAAGGCGTTGCAAAGATATAAATTTCTGATTTACTCGTGCAAACTTTTTTCAGCTTTTGTAACAAAAATCTCAAGGTATTTCTGCAAAACAAGCTCAATCAAAGAATTAGCGACTTAAAGTTAAGCTTACTTTTTCTATTTGTCCACCCATCGGAGGGTTCATTTTAGATACTTTTACTGTTGCATGCTCCAATTCCGGGAAATTTTGATACAAAACATCCAAAATTCTCTCGCCTACATGTTCAAGCAAATGAGATTTTATTTGCAATTGCTCCTTTATCATTTCGTAAGCGCGCTGATAATTCAGAGCATCACCTATAGAATCCGATTTCACCGCCTTTTCGGCATTATATTCCATGCGGACATAAATGGTAAATTTATTCCCGACAATTTGCTCTTCCTTAAAACAACCGTGATAGGCATAAAATTCCATGCCCTCTAATTCAATAATTCCCATCTTTTTTTGATATGATATTCATTGGCGAAAATAAGAGATAAATTTTAGAAATTACGAATTCCAAATGATGATTTGCAATTTATGAACCAGTATTAACCAATTTAGTAATTCGTAATTCTAAATTCGTAATTGATTTTGCTGGAATTTCCATACTTTTGTTTTTCGTTTCATAATGTAGCTGATCAATCAAATTATTGTACATTTAATAGATCGCATTTCGATTCGAAAAGCAAGGCAGGATTCGGTTCCGAATCTCAGGCAAATACATGTATCATTTTAAATTGAGTAGTATGGATAACAAAAATGTAAAAGAAGAGAATGTTAACGAAAGTAAATCTCTTAATTTTATCCAGCAGATTATCGAAGAAGATCTGAAAAACAATGTGAATGATGGTAGAGTACACACACGATTCCCTCCGGAACCAAACGGGTACTTACACATCGGACACGCTAAGTCGATATGCCTAAACTTTAGCCTTGCCCAGCAATATCAGGGAAAATGTAATTTACGTTTCGACGATACCAATCCTGTAAAGGAAGACACAGAGTATGTAAATTCCATTATGGATGACATCAAATGGTTAGGCTTTCAGTGGGATGGTGAACCAATGTACACTTCTGATTATTTCCAGCAATTGTATGATTGGGCAGTGAAGTTGATTACTGATGGCAAAGCATATGTGGATGATCAGACAGCAGCGCAAATTGCTGAGCAGAAAAAATCACCAACCGAGCCAGGTATCGAAAGTCCGTATCGCAACCGAAGCGTAGAGGAAAATCTTGATTTATTCGAAAGAATGAAGAATGGTGAATTTAAGGATGGAGAAAAAGTTCTTCGTGCAAAAATTGACATGACTTCATCAAATATGCACATGCGCGATCCATTGATGTACCGTATCATGCATGCACATCATCATCGCACCGGCGACCAGTGGTGTATTTACCCAATGTATGATTATGCTCACGGTGAGTCGGATTATATTGAAGGCATTACACACTCTATTTGTACGTTGGAATTTGAAGTTCACCGTCCGCTATACGAGTGGTTTGTTAATAATTTAACAGATACAGATTACAGACCAAAACAGCGTGAATTTGCTCGTTTAAACTTAAGCTACACAGTAATGAGTAAGCGTAAATTACTGGAATTGGTAAAAGATAACCATGTTAATGGATGGGATGATCCACGTATGCCTACTGTTTCGGGATTGCGAAGAAGAGGATTTACTCCTGCGTCAATTCGTAATTTTGCAGATATAATTGGTGTTGCAAAACGAAACAATGTAATTGATGTTTCACTTTTAGAGCATTGTGTTCGTGAAGATTTGAACAAAACTGCGCCACGTGTAATGGCTGTTTTGAATCCTGTAAAGTTGATCATTACCAATTATCCTGAAAATCAGGAAGAATTTTTAAGCATTGAAAACAATCCGGAAGATCCGGAAAGCGGAAATCGTGATATTCCTTTTTCCCGCGAATTGTATATCGAGAGAGAAGATTTTATGGAAGATGCTCCTAAAAAATTCTTTAGAATGACTCCAGGACAGGAAGTACGATTAAAAGCTGCTTACATTGTAATGTGCGAAAAAGCAGTTAAAGATGCTGATGGAAACATCACTGAAATTCACTGTACTTACGATGCAAAATCTAAGAGTGGCAGCGGATCGGAAGAAAGCAGGCGCAAAGTAAAAGGAACACTTCACTGGGTTTCTGCTAAGCATGCTGCTAAAGCCGAAGTTCGTATCTACGATCGTCTTTTTAATCACGAAGCACCTGATGCTCAGAAAGAAACAGACTTTAAGGAATTTATTAATCCTGATTCTCTGCAAATTTTGAGAGAGTGTTACGTTGAACCAAGCTTAAAAGAAGCTAAGACTGAAGATCATTTTCAGTTTACCCGATTGGGCTATTTCTCAGTGGATAAAGATTCTAATACAGAAAAATTAGTTTTCAATCGTACGGTTTCTTTAAAAGATTCCTGGTCTAAAACCCAAAAGAAGTAACAACTAAACCACTGAAGGGCTTGCTTTAAGGGAAACTTTCAGTTTTAGAATATAATTAAACCTGATAGGACAGAATCCTATCAGGTTTTTTATTTTCAACAGTACAAATAATTATTAAATCACTGAGGACCCCACATAAAATAAGACTCTCAGTTTAAGACTCCGACTGTTTGACCATTTAACTTTTCAACCCTTCAAAACCTTTCTTGGCTTTCTTTAAACAAAAAACCACTCCCCGAAGGAAGTGGTTCATCTCATTGAGAAAAAATCTCAATTATTTTTTAATGTTCTCCATTGCATAATCCAAACGGGCAATGGTTTCCTTTTTTCCAAGTATTTCGATGATATCGAACATGTGAGGACCTTTACCGGCACCTACCACAGCCAAACGGAAAGGATTCATCACTTTTCCAAAACCAATTTCCTTGGCAGTGATCCATTCTTTTACAATCTCTTCAGAATTAGCTGATGAAAAATCTTCAATACCTTCCAAAATGCCTTTTAATTCAGTTACCAAAGCTGGGGTATCCTCTTTCCAGCCTTTTTTAACAGTTTTGGCATCGAATTCAACAGGTGCTTCAAAAAAGTAATTTACATGCTCCCAAAGTTCCGAAACAAAGTCTACACGATCTTTCACCATGCCACACACCCTATTCACAGTTTCCTGATCAGCATCAATTCCTTTTGCCTTTAAAATTTGTTCTGCAAACAAGATTCCAATCTCTTCATCCGATTTAGTCATCAGATACTGACGATTGAACCATTTGGTCTTCTCTGGATCGAACTTAGAACCCGATTTGCCCACACGTTCCAAAGAAAATGCCTGAGAAAGCTCTTCCATTGAGAAAATCTCCTGCTCTGTTCCAGGATTCCAACCTAAAAAAGCCAGCATATTTATGAAAGCTTCAGGAAAATATCCGCCTTCACGGTATCCCGATGAAACTTCGTTTGTCTTAGGATCTGTCCATTCCAATGGAAATACCGGAAATCCTAACTTATCTCCATCCCGCTTGCTTAATTTTCCTTTACCAACCGGTTTCAAAATTAATGGAAGGTGAGCAAATTTAGGCATATCATCTTTCCACCCAAACGATCTGTACAACAACACATGCAGCGGCATCGACGGCAACCATTCCTCCCCGCGTATTACATGGGTTATCTTCATTAAATAATCATCTACCACATTTGCTAAGTGATAAGTCGGCATTCCGTCTGATTTAAACAACACCTTATCGTCTAAAGCGGAAGTATTAAATACTACACGACCTCTTATTTCATCATCCAATTGCAACTCTTCGCCAACCGGCATTTTAAACCGCACGACATAAGCTTCGCCGGCCTCAATTTTATTTTGAACTTCTTCCTCAGATAAAGCCAAAGAGTTATTTAAATTTTCGCGGGTTGCATAATTGTAGGTAAAAGTCTTTTTCTCTTCTTCATGCTGATTTCGGATTGCATCCAACTCTTCAGGAGTGTCAAAAGCATAATATGCATTCCCCGAAGCGATCAGCTGATCGGCATACTCACGATACATTGGCTTGCGCTCCGACTGGCGGTAAGGCCCGTATTCTCCACCCACAGTTGCTCCTTCATCAATTTGAATTCCGCACCATTTTAACGATTCTGCAATATACTCTTCCGCACCGGGAACATATCTTGTTTGGTCAGTATCTTCAATACGCAATAGAAAATCACCATTGTGTTTTCTCGCAAATAAATAGTTGAAAAGGGCTGTTCTAACACCTCCCATATGAAGAGGCCCCGTAGGACTAGGAGCAAATCGAACCCGTACTTTCTTATCGTTCATTGTTATATCCGTTAATTAGGCAACAAAGATAAGAAATAAGAGCAAAAGTAAAGGGGAGATAAAACCAGAAAATTAACTTAAAATAGAAATCGGTCAATCATATCTTTTAAACCACCAATATCAATTGGTTTGGATACAAAATCATCGCAGCCAGCAGCCATTATTTCCTCATAAGCTTCACCGTAATGATATGCCGTTTGAGCAATTATTGGCATATTTTTATTTATTTTTTTGATATTTCTGGTTGCATCATAACCATTCATAACAGGCATTTGCATGTCCATTAGTACTAAATCTATCTCTGGAACCGACTTAATGAAATCAAGTGCTTCCTGCCCATCTCTGGCACGAATAATCCTGGCTTTGGTATCAATGAGTATTTCCTCCAAAAATATGAAATTAAAATCCTCATCTTCCGCAACCAGTAGTACTTTGCCTTCCCAATTATAGTTTGTGGAAAAATTCATAACTGACAACTGTATTCGTCTAACTGTTCTCTAACTCTAAGTTAATTCAATTATCAGTAACACAAAAATCAAATTCCAAAGATCTGACCGTTTTGTTCAAAAGATGAGTGACCACGTAGCTTTAACCAGTAACTATGTAATTTACTATACTATGTTACAATTTAAAAAAAGGGAAACTTCAGTTGAAGTTTCCCTTTTTTAGAGTTGTTATAATAGATTGGTTATCCACATTTTGAAGTACCGCACGATTGACAAATCAGACATCCTTCCTGATAGATGATGTGCTCTGACCCGCAACTGGCGCATATTCCTCCCTTAACTTTTGTTCCGTTTGGAATGTATTTTTTAAGGGCACGCTCAACACCGTTTTTCCATGTGTTGATGTTCTCACTATCCAATTGCAAACCTGCAACTAAATTTACTACACCTTCAATTGGCATTCCATGGCGAAGTACGCCTGATATTAATTTGGCATAGTTCCAAAACTCCTTATCAAATTTGTAAGATAATCCTTCGAATGTTGTTTTAAAACCACGTTTATTGCAAAATTGAAAGTCATAACGAGAACTTCCGTCCTCTTCTTTTCTTTTGATAATTACTCCCTTGCTTACTGATTTAGGCAATAAAATACCTTCCTCATCGTCAACAATACCAGTAAATACTTCATATGGTTGTCCGTTATACAATCCAATAAAAGCAATCCACTTTTCCTTGTTATTTTGGAAACGAACAACTTCAGCTTCCAATACTTCAGGGCGTTTTTCCGGCATTCCTGTGTCTTCCTCTTTTTTAGCATCATTGGAAAGCAAAACACCCGAACGGGAACCATCACGGTAAACCGTACAACCTTTACATCCACTTTTCCAAGCTTCGATATACAATTCTCCTACAAGAGATTCAGGCACATCATTTGGAAGATTAACTGTTACACTAATCGAGTGATCAACCCACTTTTGCACTTTCCCCTGCATGCGGACTTTCTGCAGCCAGTCTACATCATTAGAAGTTGCTTTGTAGTATGGAGACTGTTTAACCAATTCTTCAATCTCTTCATTTGTAAAATGCTGCGCTGCATTGATACCATTGGCTTCCATCCAGGTAACAAATTTGTGATGAAATACTACAAACTCTTCCCAACTATCGCCAATCTCATCAACAAAATCGACACGAACATTTTTATCATTAGGGTTTACTTTTCTTCTTCGTTTGTAAACAGGCATAAACACAGGCTCGATACCTGAAGTGGTCTGAGTCATTAAACTGGTTGTTCCTGTTGGAGCAATCGTTAAACAAGCAATGTTACGCCGACCGTATTTAGCCATTTCTTTATAAAGGCTTTCATCTGCTTCCTTTAAGCGCAAAATAAATGGATTTTTGCTTTCACGCTCTTTGTCGTAGATTTTAAATGCTCCCCGGTCTTTAGCCATATGTACTGAAGAACGATAAGCTTCTACAGCAATTGTTTTGTGAACTTCAACAGAAAAATCAATTGCTTCATCAGTTCCGTAACGCAGGTTTAAACCGGCAAGCATATCTCCTTCAGCAGTAATTCCCACTCCGGTTCTTCTTCCCTCTTCTGCTTTAGTCCGTATATTTTTCCAAAGATTACGCTCTACTCTCTTAATCTCTTTATCTTCAGGATCTTCTTCAATCTTGTCAATTATTGCATCAATTTTCTCCAGCTCCAAATCAATGATGTCATCCATCATTCTTTGAGCCATGGCCACATGCTTACGGAACAGTCCGAAATTAAATTCAGCCTTCTCTGTAAATGGATTTTCAACGTAACTGTACAAGTTGATAGCCAGCAAACGACAGCTATCGTACGGACACAATGGAATTTCGCCGCAAGGATTCGTAGAAACCGTTTTGTATCCTAAATCTGCATAACAGTCGGGAACCGATTCTCTTTCGATAGTATCCCAAAATAAAATTCCCGGTTCTGCTGATTTCCAGGCATTGTGAACAATTTTCTTCCAAAGCTTAGCTGCATCAATACTTTTACTGTAGGTAGGATTCTTTGAGTTAATTGGGTATTGCTGTGTGAATTCGGTTCCATCAACAACGGCCTGCATAAACTCATCGTGCATTTTTACAGAAACATTGGCTCCGGTAACTTTACCCTGCTCCATTTTCGCATCAATAAAATCTTCCGAATCGGGATGACGAACAGAAACACTCAACATTAACGCTCCACGACGACCATCTTGCGCAACCTCACGGGTTGAATTGGAATAACGCTCCATAAAAGGAACAATTCCTGTCGAAGTCAAAGCAGAATTCTTAACGGGTGAACCTTTAGGACGAATATGAGAAAGATCGTGTCCTACACCACCTCTTCGTTTCATCAGCTGCACTTGTTCCTGATCAATCTTCATAATTCCACCATAAGAATCAGAATCTCCATCATTTCCAATTACAAAACAGTTCGACAAGGATGCAATCTGGTATCGGTTTCCAATTCCCGACATAGGACTTCCCTGAGGTACGATGTATTTAAAATCTTTTAGTACCGCGAAAATTTCTTCTTCGCTAAGTGGGTTTGGGTAGTTTTTCTCAACTCTTGCAATTTCTGATGCAATTCGTCGATGCATATCATCCGGCGTCTTTTCATAAATATTTCCATAAGAGTCCTTCAACGCGTACTTGTTCAACCAAACACGTGCTGCCAGCTCATCTCCATTGAAATATTGAAATGTTGCCTGAAATGCTTCTTCGGGATTGAAAGTTTCGTTCATTTCCGTTGCTTGTTGCTTCTTCTCCTGTACTTCCATTAAGAATCGTAAAAAAGTGTGGTTAATTATATAAGTTTCTTTGTTTATTATCAATAATTTGCCTCTTTTCAACAGGGCGAATTTTATAGTATGCAAGGTACACAACTTGATAACACCGAGCAATATTATTACACAACTTTAAAATAAAGTTATCCACAAAAACATGTTAATAAATTCATATTCAGATATATAATTTTATTAAAAAAGTGAAAAGTTTTCAAAAAAGAAAACATCTAATAAAATTTACTTAAAAAATCAATTGGTATTCACAAGCATCTTCGTCACCAAAAAAACACATTTAATAAAAACAGGTTTACAAAACGCGGCACCCTCAACAAACATTGAGTTTTCTAAAATCAAACTAATAATTTGGTTCAGTTAGGATTAAATTACGGAAAGAATTTGAGCACTTGCTCCTCTTTTTGAATCAACGTATTTTTTCGATTTATCACCGGAAAACAGCCGCTCTTTTTCATTTTCAAAATAGTTATCTAAAAGAATCTGCAACTCTTCATATTTTTCATAATAAAATGAGGCGCCCAATTCTATCAAATCTTTTGCCTCTTGAAATTTGTGGTAATTGGGACCAAAAATAATAGGCAAACCAAAGGTAGCTGCCTCTAAAGTATTATGAATTCCACGACCGAAACCACCTCCGATATATGAAACATCACCATATCGGTACAAAGAAGAAAGAACTCCAATACAATCAATCACCAAAACCTCGGCCGCTTCAATTTCCTCTTTTGAGGCATTCGTGTATCGAACCCAAGGTTTCTGAATTTGATCAACAATATTCTTTATATGGTTCTCATCTACCTCATGAGCGGCAATAATGTATTTGTAGTTGTTCTTAGAGGTATTTATATAATTAATCAGGAACTCCTCATCTTTTGGCCAGGTGCTGCCTGCAATCAAAACCAGTCTCCCTTGACTAAAACCTTCCACTTTAGGCAATGTTTTCGATCCGGTTGCTATTGAATACACTCTATCAAACCGTGTATCTCCTGCTATGGAAACATTCTTAAAACCAATACCTTTCAATAAATCTTCCGACTCCTGATTCTGCACAAAAAAATGAGTGAAAGCGGATAGCATTCTTCGGTAAAATCCGCCCCAAGGCTTAAAAAACAATTGGTTAGGTCTGAAAATAGTAGAGAATATATAGGTTGGAATATTTCTTTTTTTCAGCTCCTTCAGGTAATGATGCCAAAATTCATACTTAATAAAGAAAGCCATTTTAGGGTTTACTAAATCGACAAACTGTCTTGCATGAGAAGGAAAATCAGGAGGCAGGTAGAAAATAAAATCCGCGCCAGCGTAATTCTTACGAACCTCGTAACCCGAAGGAGAAAAAAAGGTGAGTACTATTTTATATTCCGGATGCTCCTCTTTGAACTTTTCGATGACCGGCCGGCCTTGCTCAAACTCGCCCAATGACGCAGAATGAAACCAAACCAAATTCTCTTCTCCTTTAACCGCCTCTGCAATTTTAGGCAGCAGATTCTTTCTGCCATCTACCCATTGCTTTGCTTTTGGATTAAAAAAAGCGGCAATTCGCACTATTAAAACATAGAATTGTATCGAAAGGTTGTAAAAGAGAACCATAATTGAAATTTGTTACTGTTAACCGGAATAGCTTCCTTATATTTATTCTCTGCAAAACTAATAATTTTAGGTGTAGGATTTCGTTTTAACACCAAGCGATTTCATTTTTACAGATCGGAACCCATTACTAAAATAGATATACTCATTTGAGATTCCAATTAGTCTTTATATTGCTGATTTTATCTGGTTTTAAAATGCTTGGTCAAACTCAAAGCAATTTAAGAAGCAAGATCGTACATCTTACCCAAGATACAATTCAATTGGATTCGATGTTGATATTGCCGGGAACCGTAAAAGTGCATCAGCAAAATGAACTGGTAAACAAAGATTGGTATCAGATTATTGTTGGCAAAGGAACTTTTATTCCTTCGCAGGAACTGAAACAAAAAAGCGAATCGGTAAAAATAGAATACCGCGTATTCGATTACAACATAACAAAACCAAGATACAACCGGGATTTATCGCAGTTAAAGCTATCGGGAAATAACCGCCCAAAACCCTTTGCAATTGATCCGTACTATACAAGGAGAGAAGCCTTTTCGGGCGGTCAACTGGAAAAACAAGGCAATTATACCCGCGGTATCTCTTACGGCAACAATCAGGATGTGGTAGTAAACTCAAACCTGAATCTTCAGCTATCGGGAAAACTAACCAATGAAGTAAGTATTTTGGCTGCCATCTCCGACAACAACATCCCGATACAACCCGATGGGAACACGCAAACCATTAGTGATTTTGACCGGATCTACATTCAATTGTACGATGACACCAAAGAACTCACTTTGGGCGATTATGAGGTGCAGTCTCCAACAGGAAAATTCATGCGTTTCAATAAAAAAGTGCAGGGAGGAAAATTCTCCGGTGTGCTGGCAAAAGGAAAAAAGAGCAAAACCGAATTTCGATCGACCATTAGTGCTTCCATTGCAAAGGGCAAATTCAACAGAATGGAAGTGCAAGGTTCGGAAGGAATTCAAGGACCTTACCGAATGATTGGCGCCAACAACGAAAGCTATATTATTGTGTTGGCAGGAACCGAAAAAGTTTTTGTGGATGGAAAGCTCCTGAGCCGAGGAGAACAAAACGATTACATGATTAATTACAATACTGCAGAACTTACTTTCACAACAAAACAGCCAATCACCCGAAACTCCCGAATCATTATCGAATTTGAATACTCGGAAGAAAACTATTCGAGGTATTTGCTTTTTAACAGCAATGAGCTGAAAACCAGAACAGGAAAATTCTGGTTCAATTTTTATCACGAACAGGACAGCAAAAGTCAGTCTATCGATCAGTCGTTAAGCGATGAAAACAAACTACTGCTCAGTACTATTGGAGACAATCTGGAATTAGCCAAGGTTCCCAATGTTGAAGAAGTTGACTACTCGAACGATTTTGTTTTGTACAAAAAAATCAAGCGAAGCATTGAGAACATTGAATACGACGTTTATCAATACTCCACCAATGCCGACAGTGCCCTTTACCGCGCCAACTTTTCTTTTACGGGAGCAAATAACGGAAACTATCAGCAAGTAAATGGTACTGCCAATGGTCGGGTTTACCAATGGATTGATCCGGTAAACGGTGTTCCGCAAGGAGAATTTGAGCCCGTTGTTCAATTGATAGCTCCACAAAAACAACAGCTGTATTCCTTTGGCGGCGATGTAAACCTGACTGAAAAGCTGAATTCGAAATTCGAATTTGCGCTTAGCAATCGTGACCTGAACACCTTTTCGTCACTTGACGATGGCGACAATCAAGGCATTGCTGTGGATTTTTCGCTGGAGAAAAATTCCAACTTTACGGATACTCTTACACTTCTGAAAACGAAATTGAGTTTTCACCATATCAACCAAAACTTTTCGGAAATTGAGCCATTCCGATCGGCAGAATTTAAACGGGACTGGAATTTACAAAATGACTTTACGGATTCTGATGAGAATTTTTATTCGCTTAGCAACGTTTTTTCGAATCAAAACTGGGGACAGGCCGGATACGAATTCTCTGTTTTGAAAAAAGACAGCGATTATCAGGGAAACAAACATTCTCTGGGTTTACAGTTTTCAAAAAAGAATCTGTCAATAAATTTTACAGGAAATGCTTTGGCTACCGATCAGGAAAATATTGAAACCAAATTCTACCGGCACCAACTTAACACATCTTATGCACTAGGCTTTGCCAAAATTGGTGTGCAAACCGAAAGCGAAAACAATCAGTGGGAAAATAAAACCAGTCATGATCTGTTGGCAAACAGTGCATCTTTTCATTCCTATAAGGTATACATTACCAACCGTGATTCATCTGAAAATCAATTTCAGACCTACTACCAGAAAAGAAAAGATTTTCTGCCCAAGGCAAATGACCTGAAGGCACAAAGTGAATCGCAGGACTTTGGGGCACAAGTCTGGCTGAAGAAAAACCGGAAAAATCAGTTGAAAATAGAAACGATTTACCGGAAACTATCCATTCTGGACAACAGCTACACCGACGAAAAGCCCGAAAATACTTTTTTAGGAAAACTGGAACATCAGGCACGAATTAAAAAAGGATTGCTGCAAACTTCGACCTACTACGAACTGGGATCGGGTTTGGAAAGCGAAAAAGAATTTTCGTTTGTTGAGGTAAACGAAGGACAGGGAATTTATCGCTGGACGGATTACAACGGAAACGAAGTGAAAGAGATTAACGAATTTGAGGTTGCCAGTTTTAAAGACGAGGCCAATTACATTCGTGTGGGCACCAATACCAACAATTATCAAAAGGTGTTTACCAGCGAATTCCGGCAGACATTCAATTTGCGACTGAGTCAAATTAAATCGAAACAGAAGTTCGTCTCTTTTTTGAAACGATTCAACAACCGCTTTGCCTACCGTATTTCGAAAAAGAGTTTGGCAAATGATTTTAATCTGTATGCGAATCCTTTTCTGGCTCATGCTGCGAACGAAAACCTCATCACCATCAATTCGAGTTTTCAGAATACCTTTTCGTACCGTAAACCCAAATCGAAAACCAATTGGGACCTTATTCATTTAAGCAGCAATGGCAAACAATTACTCACCCAAGGTTTCGAACGCCGAAAATACATGCAGAACGGCTTTCGTTTTCAATGGAAAATTGGAGATTCAAATCAGTTGAGCAACCGGACTGATTTTGGTGAGAAGAATTTAAACAATGAATCGTTCGCCGATAAAAATTACTCTTTGCAGGAAATTAAAAACGAATTAAAGCTTCAGTTTCAGCCAACACTGGCCTTTCAGTTCGGATTGAACTACACCTACAACAGCAAGGAGAATAAATTGGCTGCCGAAAAATCGAACACACACAACATAGGCGCCGACTGCCAGTATTCTTTGGTTAAAACAGGTAAATTAATGGCAACAGTCAACTATTTACTAGTCGATTTTAATGCCGATTCGAACAGCTCGATAGCCTACGAAATGCTCGAAGGATTTTTGCCCGGCAACAACACAACCTGGAGTCTGAGCTACAACCAACAACTAAGCAAACTATTTCAATTGAGCGTTTCGTACAATGGACGCAACAGCGAGGGTGGCAAAACCATTCATGTGGGCAGTATGGAAGTGAGAGCTTATTTTTAGAGGATATTTCTTTACCTATCAATCAGGATTGAAAGTAGTGGTTAAATTATACTCAAAAGTATAGATTCAGTGTAAAAATAAAAACACAGAATCCTGTATTTTCATTTACTGTGTTTTTTGAAAATATAAAATTGTATATTTGCATATATACAAAAAAATAAGAATATGGATTTAAGTAATTTCATTTCTGGTAAACACATAAAACAAATAGAATACAAATCATTTTCTCCAGAAAAAATTAACCATGAATGGATAATATCAACTCCTGAAGTAAATAAACTTTTGGCAGAAGCGAATAGGCTAATTGGTGAATTAAATGCCTTTTCCCAAATTATTCCTGATGTAGACTTCTTTATTAGCATGCATATACTAAAAGAAGCAACAACCTCTAGTCGGATTGAAGGAACAAAAACGAACATGGAGGAAGCTTTAATTAAAGAGGAAGACATTAATCCAGAAAAAAGAGATGATTGGTCTGAAGTTCAGAATTATATAAAAGCAATAAATACATCTATTAAAGAATTAGAAAAACTTCCTATTTCTAACCGATTAATAAAAAACACCCATAAAATAATATTATCCGGTGTTCGCGGAAAACACAAAATACCCGGTGAGTTCAGAACCAGTCAAAACTGGATTGGAGCAACACTTAAAGATGCCATATTCATTCCTCCTCATCATTCTGAGATAATTGAATTAATGAGTGATTTTGAAAAGTTTCTGAATGATGAAGAAAATCACATACCACATTTAATTAAAATCGCAATAGCACATTACCAATTTGAAACGATTCACCCTTTTTTAGATGGAAATGGCAGGTTAGGAAGACTTATCATTACTCTTTATTTAGTGAGCAGCAATGTATTAAAGAAACCATCTTTATACTTATCTGACTTTTTTGAAAAGAATAAAGGTTACTATTACGATAATCTAATGACAGTTCGAACGAACAGTAACTTAATACAATGGATAAAATTTTTCTTAGTTGGTGTCATCGAAACTTCAAATGGATCAATTCAAGTATTTAAAGATATTATTACACTTAAAAATAAAATTGAAACAGAAAAACTCCCAAAGCTTGGAAGTAAAATTGAAAAAGGACAACAACTAATGAAACAACTTTTTCAAATACCAATAATCGATTCAAAACAAGTTTCTGAACTATTACAGATCTCACCATCCACGGCCAATAGATTAATTAAAGATCTAATCGATTTGGAGATACTCTCAGAATTAACTGGATATAAACGAAATCGTAAATTTATATTTGCGGAATATTTTAATATATTTCAAAATAAATAAGGATAACATACAATCCCACAACAACAACTAAGCAAACTATTTCAATTGAGCGTTTCGTACAATGGACGCAACAGCAAGGGTGGCAAAACCATTCACGTGGGCAGTATGGAAGTGAGTGTCTTCTCCTGAAATAGCTTGACAGATTATTACTGTGTTTGGGATTGTTGTATAAAAAAACGCAGCTCCGTTACAGAACTGCGTTTGGTTTCCCGAAGGGAAGTATTTTGGATTTAATTATCCTCTGATAGCTGTTACACCTGGTAATTCTTTTCCTTCGATGTATTCTAGTAAAGCACCGCCACCGGTTGAAACGTAACTTACTTTGTCAGCAAGACCGTATTTGTTGATTGCAGCAACAGAATCACCACCACCAATTAACGAGAAAGCTCCTTTTTCGGTAGCAGTTACAATTGCATCAGCAATTGCTTTGGTTCCTTTGGCGAAAGTATCCATTTCGAATACTCCAACAGGACCATTCCAAAGAATAGTTTTTGATTCTTCAATTACTTTTGAGAAGCTGGCGATAGTTGCATCAGCAACATCCAGTCCCATCCATCCTTCAGGAATTGCATTTACATCACACACTTTAGTGTTAGCGTCGTTAGAGAAGGCATCAGCAATTAAAGCATCGGAAGCAAGGTGAAGTTTCACGTTGTTCTCTTTTGCTTTCTGAAGAATTTCTCGGGCCATTTCTAATTTATCATCTTCAACCAATGAGTCTCCAATAGTTCCACCCATTGCTTTCACAAAAGTGTAAGTCATTCCACCACCAATAATCAAATGATCAACTTTTGACATTAATGTTTGGATGATTTCAATTTTTGAAGAAACCTTAGCTCCTCCCATAATGGCAGTTAACGGATGCTTGGTATCTTTCAATACCTTATCAACGCTTGATAATTCGCCTTCCATTACATATCCGAAAAGTTTGGCTTCCGGGAAAAATTTAGCGATAACAGCAGTAGAAGCATGTGCACGGTGAGCCGTTCCAAATGCGTCGTTGATCCAAAGGTCAGCTAAATCAGCTAATTTTTTAGCAAATTCTTCATCACCTTTTTCTTCTTCTTTGTAGTAACGAAGATTCTCCAATAAAAGAACTTCACCAGGCTTTAAATTAGCAGCCATAGTTTTTGCACTTTCACCAATACAATCATCAGCAAATTTTACTTCAACACCAATCGATTTTGTAAGGTGAGCAACAATGTGCTTCAATGAAAATTTCTCATCTACACCTTTTGGACGACCAAGATGTGACATCAGGATAGCAGAACCATTACCATCTAATACTTTTTTGATAGTAGGCAGAGCGGCACGAATTCGTGTGTCGTCAGTAATTTCGAATTGCTCGTTCAAAGGCACATTGAAATCTACTCGGATAATAGCCTTTTTACCTGAAAAATTGTAAGTGTCAATACTTTGCATGATATAATTGTCTTTAGTTTTTTTTTCGTGTATCCAAAGGTAGCTTTTTCTGCAAATGAGTGCAAAAAAGATAGGGGAAACTATTGTATCTGTAATTAATGCAGTGGGTTAGATGTTATGAGGCATTAGTTTTGAAACGATTGCATAAAAAAATAAATTTGAATAATAGGAGCTAAAACGTCAGATTTGGAGACTTCTTAATTGCAAGATGATTACTTTTAGCAAAGCACTCTGATATTTTTTTAACTTTGGGTAGCCTAATGAGTTTTTGCAGCTAATTTTGCATTTTAGTGATCGCTCGGAAATCAATGTTAAGTGATTGGTAACATTAGGATGCCTGTAACAGAATCGAAATTAATTTCATGCAATTCAAAGATATAATTGGACTTGAATCGGTAAAGAGTCAGTTCATACAAACAGTAAAAGAAAATAGAATTAGTCACGCTCAGCTATTGGTTGGACCGGCCGGAGTTGGAAAATTACCTTTAGCAATTGCTTTTGCGCAATATGTGTCTTGTTTGGATCAAAAGGAGAATGATTCATGTGGTGTTTGTTCATCATGCAAAAAATACCAGAAGTTAATTCATCCCGATTTACATTTTGTGTTCCCGGTAGTAACCGGTAAAGGTTTTACGAATCCGGTGAGCGATAATTTTATTGGCAGCTGGCGATCTCAAATTGAAAATGATCCGTATTTTGATTTGGGCGAATGGTACCAAACTCTGGGGGTAGATAATTCTCAGGGCTTAATATATTCTTCGGAGAGTAATGAAATTATCCGCAAGTTAAATCTGAAGACTTACGAGTCTGATTACAAAATAATGGTGATTTGGCTGCCGGAAAAGATGCATCGGTCCTGTGCCAACAAATTGCTTAAAATGATCGAAGAACCGCCAAAGAAAACATTGTTTTTAATGGTTTCGGAAGAGCCGGAAAAAATTCTTCAGACAATACTTTCCAGAACACAGATTGTAAAAGTTCCAAAAATTGAATCCAGAGATTTATCGCAGGCGCTTACATCCGAATTTAATTTATCGGGAACCGAGTTAAGCAATGTGGTTCGTTTGGCTGGCGGCAGCTATCGTAAAGCCCGGATATTGATTCAGAATTCAGATGAAAACGCTTTTAATTTCGAGAATTTTGTTGCTATTATGCGATTGAGCTATGCGCGTAAGGTGTTGGAAATAATGGATTGGTCGGAGCAAATTGCAGGGATTGGCCGCGAACGTCAAAAGAGTTTTTTAAACTATTGCGTTCGTATGGTGCGCGAGAATTTCATTTTAAATTTAAAAAAGCCTGAAATGGTATTTTTGAATGGCGAGGAAATGAATTTTTCTCAACGGTTTTCGCCTTTCATTAATGAGGAAAATGTATGGATTCTTGCTGATGAGCTTTCAAAAGCTCATTCGGATATCGGCAGAAATGCCAATGCTAAAATTGTTTTTCTAGATCTAAGCTTGAAACTGGTTAAATTATTAAGGCCATAAGAGGCTATTAATTCGGCGAATTAGTATCTTTAAAAGTTTATAAATTAAAATCATTATTTTTGCGGTCGGTTACCGACTAATAATCAATATACATATGACAGAAAATAAGGAACCAAAAGGGAAGTGCGGAGGTTGTGCTTCCAATAAAAAGGATGATAGACTTCTGTATGGAAAACTAGATGTTTATGATTGGTTGAGTGATGTTCCTGAGAGTGTGTTATGTCCGGATATCGTTGAAGTAAAATTTAAAAATACCCGAAAGGGATTCTTCTCAAACTCGAATCAATTAAGACTGCAAAGAGGCGATGTTGTTGCTTTAGAGGCATCACCGGGACACGATATAGGAATTGTTACACTAACAGGAGATTTGGTTGTAGAGCAAATGCGAAAGCAGAAACTGAATCCGAAAACATACGAGGCGAAAAAAATATACCGTAAGGCTAAGCCGGTGGATATTGAAAAATGGCATGAGGCCATTGCGCTGGAACACAAAACAATGATTAAGGCCCGCCAGCTGTCTGCAGAACTAAAACTCAATATGAAGATTGGTGATGTAGAATATCAGGGCGATAAAACCAAAGCAATTTTTTACTACATCGCTGATGATCGGGTTGATTTTCGTCAATTGATTAAAGTGCTTGCCGAACAGTTTAAAATTCGGATTGAGATGCGTCAGATTGGTGCAAGGCAGGAGGCCGGAAGAATTGGAGGTATTGGTCCTTGCGGAAGAGAACTTTGCTGCTCAACCTGGATTACTAATTTTGTGTCGGTAACTACAAATGCTGCTCGTTATCAGGAGATTTCATTGAATCCACAGAAATTAGCCGGTCAATGTGGTAAGCTTAAATGTTGTTTGAATTTCGAATTGGATTGTTACATCGATGCTCAAAAAGATTTTCCGAATACAAATATTCCGTTGGAAACAAAAGATGGTACAGCTTATCATCAGAAGACAGATATTTTTAAGAGGCTGATGTGGTATTCGTATGATAAATACAACACCATGAATATGGTTCAGCTTTCGGTAGATACCGTTAAGGATATTATCAAACAGAATAAAAAAGGCATTAAGGTCAATAAACTGGTAACAGAATTTGTTGCAGAGCCTAAGAAAACTTTGGAATACGAAAATGTAGTTGGTCAGGATAGTTTGAATCGTTTCGATTCGGTGGAAAAACCGGCAGCGAAAAAACCAAAGCGTAAATTCCGACGTAAACCACGAAAAAATAATCCGTCCTAATCATGAAGATGTTGAGGGTTCTTTGCACATTATTACTGGGAGTCTTAGTACTTTCCTGTGATTCTAACAGAGTGTACGAACAGTATGAGAATATTCCTGATTTTGAATGGAATCAGGATAATATTCTTCGTTTTGAAGTGGAAATATCAGATACGGTTCAGGCGAATAATATTTTCATCAATCTGCGCAATTCCGGAGATTATGCCTACAGTAATTTGTGGGTGTTTGTGAAAGTAATATCACCTGATAATGAGATTGAAGAAGAGAAAGTTGAAATTGAGTTAGCCGATGAAACCGGCGATTGGTATGGAAGCGGGTTTGGTGATATTTTTGATTTACAGGTTCCATTTAAGCAAAAAGTAGTTTTTCCAAAATCGGGAAAATATGTGTTTGAAATTACTCAGGGCATGTACGACCTGAAATTGAAGGGAATTGCGAATGTTGGAATTCGTATTGAGAAGGAAAAATAGATAATATAAGAGGTTTTAAAAGTGGGAAAAAATAAATTACAGCGCTTTGCTGAAATGAAGTCTTTTGATAATGTTTTTCAACCAACCCACAACGAAGTTTGGGAAACGAACTATCAATTTAAGGGAAAGTGGAACAAGGATGTGTTTAAGAATGATAATCCTATAGTTCTTGAAGTTGGTTGTGGAAAGGGTGAGTATACGGTTGGTTTGGCAAAACAATTTCCAAATAAAAATTTCATTGGAATAGACATAAAGGGAGCCCGTATCTATTGTGGTGCAAAAGAAGCTCTCGATACTGGTTTAAGTAATGTTGCTTTCATCAGAACCTATGCAGAGTTGCTTCAATCTATTTTTGAAGCAGGAGAAATTGCCGAAATTTGGATTACTTTTCCTGATCCTCAAATGAAAAAAGTTGGCAAGAGATTGACAGGAACCAGGTTTTTAAAGTTGTATAGTAATCTTCTTTCTAAAGAGGGAATTGTTCATTTAAAAACGGATAGTAACTTTTTGTATGAATACACTAAATATGTTATCAAGGAAAACAATCTAAAAGTTCTTGTTGATACCAACGATTTGTATCATTCCGGCAAAGCTGATGAAATTCTCTCTATTAGAACTTTTTACGAGCAGCAATTTTTGAATCGGGGAATTCCGATTAAGTATCATAAATTTATGCTTGAGGGTAAAACCGGGTTTATTGAACCTGATGTAGAAATTGAATTGGATTGGTACCGAAGCTTTGGCAGGGAGAAAAAAGAATAGCTAATGTCTGATTTGTATTCCCGAATTTACGATGTAGTGCGGTTAATTCCCACAGGACGAGCAACCAGTTATGGAGCAATTGCCCGATTTGTTGGTTCTCCGCGAGGATCGAGAATGGTAGGTTGGGCTATGAACCAGTGTCATGCTCACAAAGAATACACGCCCGCACATCGGGTGGTGAACCGATTGGGAATGCTGTCAGGAAAACATCACTTTCCGGGTGAAAATGTAATGCAGGAACTTTTGGAAAGTGAAGGCATTGTGGTTATCGACGATCAAATACAAAATTTTGATCGTGTTTTTTGGGATCCATTCAAAGAACTCGGCGGGATAACTATTTAAATAGAATCTAAATACATACATTTGTACGTATTCTTTAAATAATTCAAAGACTTAAAATTTATTATATCATGAGTTATACTCAAAAACAGGTTACGGATGCTTTGCGATTGGTAAAGTTTCCAGGTTCCGATAAGGATATCATGGCCCTGGATATGGTTCGTAACATTAAAATTGAAGGAAAAAAAATTGGTTTTGATCTGGTTTTCCAAAAATCAGACGATCCAAATATTATTACCTTAAAAAAACTTTGTGTTTCTGCCATTTTGAAATTTGTTGATAAAGAGGCTGAAATTAAAGGAAACATCAAGGTGAAAGCGGTTCATATTGTTGATGAGCCTGGAGTTCTTCCCAACGTGAAAAATATCATTGCAATTGCTTCCGGTAAAGGTGGCGTTGGAAAATCAACGGTAGCTTCAAATTTGGCTGTAGCTTTGGCCAATGCCGGTGCTAAGGTTGGTTTGATTGATGCAGATATTTTTGGTCCTTCAGTTCCTAAAATGTTTGGTTCTGAAGCAGCACGTCCGAGTTTAATTAAGATTGACGACAAAGACAGAATTGAGCCTCATGAAAAATTTGGCGTGAAAATGTTGTCGATCGGATTCTTTGTAGATCCTGCTCAGGCAACCGTTTGGCGCGGACCAATGGCTTCGAATGCATTAAAACAAATGATTGAAGAAGGAAACTGGGGCGAGCTTGATTTTGTATTGATCGATTTGCCACCGGGAACAAGTGATATTCACCTAACTTTGGTTCAAACAGTTCCGGTTACAGGTGCTGTTATTGTTAGTACACCTCAGGAAGTAGCTTTGGCTGATGCAGTTAAAGCAATCAGCATGTTCGAAGGAGCGGGTGTGAATGTTCCTGTTTTGGGAATGGTTGAAAATATGGCTTGGTTTACTCCTGCTGAATTGCCAGAGAATAAATACTACATTTTTGGTAAAGATGGTTGTAAAAATCTTGCGGAAGAAAAAGGCATTGATTTATTGGGACAAATTCCATTGGTGCAGAGTATTAGAGAGGGTGGCGACAACGGAACTCCGGCTGCTGTTAATACAGATACAGTTACGGGTATGGCTTTCGCCGATTTGGCTGCAAAACTGATGTCAGTTGTTGATCAAAGAAACGCAGACAAAGACCCAACAAAGCGTGTAGAAATTACTCGGTAAAGTATTAGATATTATGATTTAAAAGGGAGCATTTGATGCTCCTTTTTTATTTTCGCTTAAATAAGCTTATATTCAGAAAGTTTTAATAATTTTCGAGAGTATTACTATTTATAATCAGATTTAGATTAACTGTTTGATTCATATGGTTTATGAAGAAGTTGTAAATGAAATTTTACTTTTTATTGTTCCTTTGTATACTAATTTCTCAATTTTAACGGTTATCTAACAAAACGATGAGTCTTGGCTAGTAAATTTTTTCAAAAAGCGTATGTTGGAGTTTGTTGTTTACTTTTTGTGTTTGGTTGTTCCAATCAGAAAAACACATTTGTAAGCAGACAATATCATGCATTAACCACACATTACAATGTTTATTTTAATGGGAAAGAAAGCCTGAAGAAAGGTGAAAAGAAAATTGAAGACGGAATTACCGAGAATTATTCTTTGCTTCTTCCTGTTTTTGAGTATCAGGATCCAACTGCCAGAGCATTGTCTTTTTCCGATATGGACAGAGCCCTCGAGAAGGCAGCCAAGGCCATAAAAATACATTCGATTACGCGCAATCCTAAACGTAAAAAAGGCAATCAATCGGAGAAATACAAAGAGTTTAGAAAAAAGAAGGAATACAATGATTGGATAGATGATTGTTACCTGCTAATTGGGAAAGCAAAATTCTACAAGGGAGAGCACTATGTATCTGAAAAGGCATTTGAGTTTATTTTAAAGGAATATCCTGAATCGGATTTAATTCCGGAAGCAAAACTGGGTTTGGCCCGTAGTTTAATTGATAGAGGTGAGTTGATAGCGGGAAATGAAATTCTTGACCGATTAACCAATGATCCTAAACTTCCTAAAGATTTTATTCTTCACATATCAACTTTGCGTGCAAGTACTGCAATTCAGCAAAAAAAGTATGAAAGTGCAATTGACGAACTGGGAAGAGCAATTATTCTTGTAGGTTCTAAATCTAAAAAAGCAAGATACTACTATTTAACTGCACAGCTTTATCAAAAGTTGGGGGATGCCGATGCTTCGCTGCGTACTTTGCAAAAACTGATTGACTTAAATGCATCTTATGAGATGACATTTAATGCCAAAATCAGCAGTGCATTGTCATACACTGGAAATGAGAATGGCGAAGAAATCCGTAAGAGTTTGCGAAAAATGCTTCGCGATGAAAAGAATACAGAATATCAGGATCAGATTTACTACGCTCTTGCGGAAATGGACGTGAAGGACGGAAATATGGATGCTGCGGTTTCAAACTATTGGGAATCAACGAAACGAACTGTTTATAATGAAAATCAGAAGGCAATATCATTCTTAAAATTAGGAGATTACTATTTTGAAGATCTGAATTATCCAAAGTCTCAAATGTGTTATGATAGTTCCATGACATATCTGGGCAAAGATTATCCCAATTATTCTGAAATATCAGTTCGAATAGGAAATTTGACCGAATTGGTGAACAATCTTAATTTGGTTGAAAGAGAAGATAGTCTGCAGCGGGTGGCTTCCATGAGTTCTGCTGATAGAGACAAATTGATTCAGGGAATCATTCAGAAAATCAACGATAAGGAAAGAGAACGAAAGCAAAAAGAAGCAGAAGCGGTTTCCAACAGAGCCTTTTTTAGTCAGAATAATATGTTGGGAAACTCCAATAGAGCCACTGCAAGTCAAGGCAACTGGTATTTCTATAATCCTACCAATATTGGTCTGGGCAAATCAGATTTCCAGCGAAAGTGGGGACGACGAAAATTGGAAGATAACTGGAGAAGGAAAAATAAATCGACTTTTAGTATTGAGGATGTTGAACTTGCATTAGAAGATAATACAGGAACCGATTCAGTGGATCCATCACTTAAAAAGGATCCTAAATCGAAAGATTATTACCTGGTTGATTTGCCGGTTACAAAAGGGGGAATGGAAAAGTCCAATGAACGAATCATGTTGGGTTTGTATCAGGCCGCATTGGTGTATGAGGAAAAATTGAATAATCCTGAAAAGGCTTTGGAGACAATGGAAATACTCATTCAGAGATTTCCGGATAATCCATATCTGTTATCAGCATACTACCATATTTATTCATTAAATAAGGAGATTGGAAATTCTTCGAAAGCTGATGTTTATAAGAATAGGATTTTAACGGAGTTTAAGGGAAGTGATTACGCCAAAGCGCTTAGCGATCCTAATTTCTTTGCTAAAATTGAAGCGGAAGGTCAAAAGGCGAACCAATTGTATGCTGCAGCCTATGAGGACTATCAGAATTTCTACTACCTAAGAGTTATAAAAAGCTGTAACGAAGGTTTGTTGAGATATCCGGAAAGTGAATTACGCCCACGTTTTTTATTTTTACGGGCCTTGTGCATCGGAAGAACAAAAAGTGTATCACAGTTTAGACAATCATTGGATCAGTTGCTTGAGTCGAAACCTACACCCGAAATAGCGAATACTGCCAAAGCCATTTTAAAAGGACTTGATGATGGTGCCGTTCCGATGCCGTATACCGAATTGGATATGGAACAGGCCCGGCAAAATCGTTTGCTTAGAAATTGGCGGATTGAAGGTGATCAGGCTGTTGTTACTCTTGCCCGAAAAGAGAAAGAAGTAAAAGAAAAGCCGATTTATAAATTTGCTGAAACAGAAGAGCATTACTTTATATTGCTGTTTGATAAGAAGGATGCTGATCCTAACCGAATGCTGTTTAATATTGCCAAATACAATTCAGAGGCATACAATAGCCGCGTATTTAAAGTAGATAGACTCTCTTTAAACAAAGAGCAGATCATGATTATGGTGAAAGGTCTTGAGAATAAAGAAGATGCTTTGAATTATTTTAATGGAGTTATCACGAATGATAATGCTTTTGCAGGTTTAGAGAATGTGGATTATCGGAATTTTGTGATTTCTGTCTCTAATTTTAACGTCTTTAAGAAGAATCAGGATGTTGAAGGTTATCTGGATTTTTATACCAAGAGCTATTTTAATATCAGCAGAACAGACAGAAAAACAACTGTTAGGCGGAATGATAAATTGGTTTCTGTGAATTCGAATTTGGATTCAACAAAGTTTGCAGTTAATGCCAACGACAATCATAAGTTTATTCTTTTGGTACCGGCACGAAAAGTAAATATTGGCAAATTAAGGACTGATATTTTTAATCATGACAAAGATTTTACCGTATTAAGAGATCAGTACGATGATGATTTAAATATGATTGTTGTGAATAATGTTGGCTCCAAGGCCGAGGCAATGAGTTATTTTAGGAATCTGATAAAAGATGAGTCGGTGTATGCACAACTGGCAAATGTAGAATATCGAAACTTTGTGATCTCCGAAGAGAATTTTAATAAATTCTACATTAGTAAAACCTTGTTCCCGTATCTTGATTTTTTTAAAGAAAACTACCTGAATGATGAAAAAACCGAGGTGGTTAAACCAAAAGAGAAATTAGTTCAGGAAGGGATATATACCTACAAAGAAGAAGTGCCGCACTATTTTGCATTGGTTTATTCTACAGATAATGTAAATAAAAAACAACTCGTAAACGGAATTAAGAAATACAATACAAAAAGTTTAAAAGTAGAAGTTCGTGCTTTGGATGAGAATCGGGAAATTCTTTTAGTTACCAATATGCGTAATAAAAAGCAGGCCATGATGTATTTCAGGGCAATTGTCACGAATCGTATGCTTTTTGAACCCGTTGAGAAAGTTAATTACCGAAACTTTGTTATTTCTGATGAAAATTTAGATGTTTTCATGAAGGATGGCGATCCTGCTATTTACCTGGAATTCTTTAAAAAGTGGTACCTTAAGTAAACTCTGCGAAATAAAAGGTTCCATATTTCGTTACCTCTAGTACTAAGCCTGGTTATTTCCCGGTTGAACTAAAAATGAACGTTTGTGAAAGATATTACGATACTTTGGGTGGATGATGAGATTGAGCTGTTGAAGCCTCACATTATTTTTTTAGAAGGAAAAGGATACAATGTAAAATCATGCAATAACGCTTATGATGCAATAGATATGGTTCGCGAGGATCATTTCGATTTGGTTTTACTGGATGAAAACATGCCTGGCATGAGTGGTTTGGAAGCTTTAGGTGAAATTAAATCCATCGATTCGGCGCTGCCGGTTGTCATGATTACCAAGAGTGAGGAAGAGGACATTATGGATGAGGCAATTGGAAAACAAATTTCTGATTACCTGATAAAACCAGTAAATCCGAACCAGATATTACTTACTATTAAGAAGCACATCGATAAAAAAAGATTGGTTTCGGAAAAAACAACGATCGCTTATCAGTCGCGGTTCGGACAATTGGGAATGGAGATCAACGATTGCCGCGATTTCACCGATTGGATGAAAATGTATCGGAAGCTGGTGTTCTGGGAATTGGAACTTGCCAATATTGAAGAATCGGGGATGGATGAAATTCTTCGCATGCAGAAGAATGAAGCCAATAATTTGTTTGCCCGTTTTATAAAAAAGAATTATTTGGAGTGGTTGGAGCCTGGCAATACGGATAAACCGTTACTAACTCCCGCTGTGTTTAAAGAAAAGGTTTATCCTTTGCTTGATAAGGGACAAAAGGTAGCTTTTATTCTCATTGATAACCTGCGCTACGATCAGTGGCAAACCTTATATCCTGTAATTAACAATTACTATTCGGTGGTGGATGATGAAATGTATTATTCCATTTTACCAACGGCAACTCAGTATGCCCGAAATTCAATGTTTTCAGGCTTAATGCCTTTGGACATTCAAAAGAAACATCCCGGTCACTGGATTCACGAGGATGAAGAATCAAGTAAGAACATTCACGAAGAGGAGTTTATCGGATTTCAGTTTAAACGCGATTACAAGGATGTAAGCTACCATTACGAGAAAATCAATAACGAAAAAATGGGTGCCAAAGTAATGGAGAATATCAGCTCCATTCTGGAATCTCAGTTGAGTGTTTTTGTCTATAATTTTGTGGATATGCTCTCGCATGCCCGCACCGAAAGTGATATGATTCGTGATTTGGCTCCCGATGAGTCTGCATATCGCTCTTTGACTCTTTCCTGGTTCGAACACTCCATGTTGTTGGAATTAATTAAGAAGCTGGCCGAAAAGAATGTAAAGCTGATTATTACAACCGATCATGGTTCCATTCGGGTTCAAAATGCGGTAAAGGTGATTGGCGACAGACAAACAAATACCAATTTGCGGTATAAAATGGGTAAGAACCTAAACTACAATCCAAAGCATGTTTTTGAGGTGACCGATCCACGAAAAGCACTTCTGCCTCAGGTAAATGTAAGTTCTTCTTATATCTTTGCATTTGGCGAGGATTTTTTGGCTTACCCAAATAACTTTAACTACTACAGTTCCTATTACCGAAATACTTTTCAGCATGGAGGAATTTCGCTCGAGGAAATTTTAGTTCCGTTAATAACACTAAATCCGCGCTAGAAGTTAGATTTCAATTGTTTTCGAAAATGAGTGTATTAAAAATTAACTCGCTGAAAGAGATTAATGCAGCAGCAAAAGAATTTCTTTCCTTAGTGGGAAAAAAGCGTGTATTTGCTCTTTATGGAGCAATGGGTGTTGGAAAAACCACCTTTGTAAAAGCAATTTGTGATGAAATGGGCGTTGAGGATACCATCAATAGTCCTACGTTTTCTATTGTGAACGAATATCATACACCGAAAGATGACATTATTTACCATTTCGATTTCTATCGGATTGAGGATGTAAAAGAGGCTTATGATTTTGGTTATGAGGATTATTTTTACGGTAACGCAATGTGTTTTATCGAGTGGCCCGAAAAAATTGAATCTATTTTGCCTAACGATACAGTAGAGGTTCTTTTTAAGGAAGAAGAGGATGGCAGTCGGTCAATTACCATTCGGTAATTAGGAATATGCATAATAGTAAAAAATTGTTTAAATTGTAGATTCATTATACTTGTTATAATCTTCTTTAATATTACAATTTTTATATGGCGCCACTAAGTGAAAGATCGAGGAATTTTCCGATTGGGCAGAAATTTTACCAGCCTAAAGAAGAAATGTTGGAAGTTGAACGTCGACGTAAACAATTAGCCATTGGTATCCCAAGAGAGGAAGGTAAAGGTGAAAACCGTATTTGTTTAACTCCTCAGTCTGTAGAAGTTCTGGTGAACAATGGCCACGATGTTATGATTGAACGTGGTGCAGGACTGGCATCCAATTATACCGATAAGGAATACAGCGAAAACGGAGCGCAGATAGTCAGTAATAAAAGTGAGATTTATCAATGTGATGTGATCATTCAGGTTTCACCCTTGTCGTCTTCAGAAATTGATATGCTTCGGGGAAATCAGATTCTGTTTTCTGCTCTTCAAATTAAAAGTCAGTGTGGAGAGAACATTCGCAAATTAATGCAAAAAAAAGTGACGGCTATTGCTCTGGAATTGGTGAAGGATGAGAATGATTTTTTCCCGGTTGTTCGTTCCATGTCCGAGATTGCCGGGATTTCTGCTGTAATGATTGCCGGTGAATATTTAAGCAAGGCTCATGGAGGAAAAGGGGTTATGCTGGGAGGAATTACCGGAATTACGCCAACCGAAGTGATTGTTTTGGGTGCAGGAACAGCTGCTGAATATGCCACAAGATCTGCCACAGGATTGGGTGCGATGGTTAAAGTGTTCGACGATTCAATTTATCGACTGCGCAGATTGGAAGATCATTTGGGACATCGTGTATTCACATCAATTTTTCATCCTCATGTTTTGGAAAAAGCCTTGGCCTCGGCCGATGTCGTAATTGGTGCATTACGTTACGAAAAAAATGTAAGCGGTTTTATTGTTACCGAAGATATGGTTTCAAAAATGAAGCCGGGATCTATCATTATCGATCTGAGTATCGATCAGGGTGGTTGTTTCGAAACCTCAATGATGACCACACATAAAGATCCGGTATTTAAAAAGTTTGGTGTTTTGCATTATTGTGTTCCCAACGTACCTTCCCATGTAGCCAGAACGGCTTCTCTTGCCTTAAGCAATATCTGCTCGCCATTGTTATTGCAAATTGGAAACAACGGAGGCGTGCATCAGTTTATTAAACATGATGTTGGCTTGCGGCATGGAACGTATATTTACAGAGGAATTCTAACCAATCGTCGCTTGGGCGATTCGTTTGGTATTTTGGCTAAAGACATCGATTTGCTGCTTGCTGCGATGTAGTTTTTTCCCCGAGTGTACATTCTACAGCTTTGGAAAAACCATCATCAGTAACACTATCAGTTACCTGATATTTTAACCGAAGTTCTTTGGGCGCATTGGCTACCACAAAACTGTGTTCACCCCAATCCAGCAGATCAAGATCATTGTAATCATTCCCTATGGCAATCGATTCGCTTGCTTTAATTTGTAATTTGCTGCAAAGCCATTGGCATCCACGCCCTTTCGAAATGTGCTCGGGAAAAATCTCCATCCAAATAGATTCATGATCGAGTGGCGATGTTGCCCGAATGATTTTAATATCCGTAAATTTTGCCTTTAATTCCTCAAACCAATCTACTTTATTGGGCAAAATAGCCAAAATCTGACAGGCATCCCGTTTGGTATCTTCCAGTTTACCCACAGGTGTTGCAAATTGCTTGTAAAGTGCCAGCCTTCGGTCAAAATCTAAATTTTTATTTCCGCTTTGATAATACCAAAATTGATGATTTAAAGGAATAGGATCCTGAATCATAAAATCAATTTCGTGATCGATTAAAATCTTAGCTAATTCAAATACTTCTTCTGCTTCAATCTGTTGTGAGTAGATGAGTTCTTTCGTATTCCACTGCATTATTCCCGCTCCCGACGAAAAAATGAGGTAATCAATCGGAAAATCTTCAGGCAATACTGCCAAAGCTGAGTAAAGGGTTCTTCCTGTGGCAATTACTCTAATAATTTCTTGTTCTTTTAGCTTGTAAAGAGTGTCGTAATTTTTTTTGCTGATACTACCCAGCGAAGGAAGCAAAGTGCCGTCTAAATCAGTAACTACGATTTTTATTTTTGGAGTCATAAAAGAGAGTTTTGGAAGAACTCTAAATTTACCAATTTAGAATGACAATTCTATGACAGATGATATATAGTCTGTAATATCTGTTGATATAAGTCTACTTGTCGTAATCTGCTCGTAATGATAAGCAAGACATAATAATCTCAATGACACAAATTCTTATTCCATTCGCTTCTCTTACTTACAAAGTAGTTTTGAGTCGCATTATTACAAATGTAGCAGTTCAAAAAATAATGCAGGAGAAGACAAAGAACAATACTACTATCATAAATTAAGTAATAATCTGTCAAGCTATTTCAGGAGAAGACATTCCAAGACAGAAAGCAACTCTTCCAAGACAAGCTAAAAATCTTCCAAGACACTAGCCTATGCTTCCAAGACAAGCCAAAAATATTTCCAAGACACCAGCCAGTGCTTCCAAGACCCAAAGCAAGTCTTCCAAGACAGAAGGAAGCACCTCCAAGACACAAAGTTGTTTGCCCGGAACAAAGGGCAAAACTTCCCAGACATACATTAAAGCCCAATGAGGTGGAAGTTGACAGATAAGCCTTGCAAGGGCACTGTCATCTTTAGGTTTTTCAATTATCTTTGTCAATAAATCAACATTAAGCTATCAGATAAATGAATTGGGAAGAGGAAATATTTGCCATTACAAACGAAAATGATTTTGAAAAAACAGCGCTACGGATTTTTCAATATCAGGCAACGAATAATATAGTTTACAAAGAATATCTGAAGCATTTAAAATTCGATATTTCAACGGTTAAAACCCTTACTCAAATTCCCTTTCTTCCCATTGATTTCTTTAAATCGCACAAAGTGGTTTCTACCACTAAAAAGGAGCAGGCCATTTTCACCAGCAGCGGAACAACAGGAAATTTAACCAGCCGCCATTATGTGCCCGATTTAAAAATTTATGAAGCCAGCTTTACCAAAGGATTTGAGCAATATTATGGTGAGGTAAGCGATTACTGCATTCTGGCTTTACTGCCATCATATTTAGAGCGGGAAGGCTCTTCTCTTATTTATATGATGGAGAAGTTGATAAAGGACAGCAAACATGAAAAAAGCGGCTTTTACCTGCACAATCATGAAGAATTGATTGCGACTATTTCTGATCTGAAAAAACAGAATCAAAAGATTCTTTTGTTAGGTGTTAGTTTCGCTTTGCTCGATCTGGCTGAAAAATTCCAGCTGGATTTAGATGACGTAATAGTAATGGAAACGGGGGGAATGAAAGGGCGCCGAAAAGAAATTACACGAGAGGAATTGCATGCTTTTTTGACCAAACGATTGGGTGTTGGAAAAATTCACTCGGAATATGGAATGACCGAACTTTTATCGCAGGCTTACTCGAAAGGAGACAGTCTGTTTTTTACGCCTAGCTGGATGAAGATATTGATTCGGGATACTTACGATCCTTTTTCTTACGAACAGCAAGGCCGAAGCGGCGGGGTTAATGTAATCGATTTGGCTAACATACACTCTTGTTCCTTTATCGAAACACAGGATTTGGGCCGGATTCATGCAGATGGAAACTTCGAAATTCTGGGTCGTTTCGACCATTCCGATATCAGAGGCTGCAATTTGCTGGTGAATGAGTAAAAAAAGAAAACACCAAATAGAGTTTAATGAATGTAAACCAACTCTATTTGATGCTTATAGATCCCCCTACCAAAAGGAACCCAACATTAGATTTTTAACGCTTATTTATTTAAAGCTACCTGCCAGTTCCAAGCTGAAAGCAAGGTTTCGTCAAGACTTTTTTCAGATTTCCATCCTAATTCTTTATTTGAAAAAGTAGTATCTGCATAGATTTGTTCAATATCACCGGCGCGTCGTCCCACAATTTTATGAGGTACTTTTTCACCTGTTGCCCGTTCGAACGATTCAATAAGTTCCAATACCGAAACACCTTTTCCTGTTCCAATATTAAAAAACTCATAATTCGATTTTTGCTTTTCTTCAATCAAACGATTAATTGCAACAACATGAGCTTTAGCTAAATCAACAACATTAATATAATCGCGGATACAAGAACCATCGGGCGTATTGTAATCATTTCCAAATACACTTAACTCAGCACGCATTCCTGCAACTGTTTGTGTTAAAAACGGAATTAAATTACCAGGAACACCCAAAGGCAATTCTCCAATTTTTGTTGATGGATGAGCTCCGATCGGATTGAAATAACGCAAGGCAATTCCTTTTAATTCAGGATTTGCTTTCGTAGTATCTCTGATGATATCTTCACAAATCGTTTTTGTATTTCCGTAAGGAGATTCTGCCTCTTTACGAGGCGTTGCCTCTGTTACAGGCAATTTATCAGGCTGTCCGTAAACAGTACACGATGAAGAAAAAACCAAATTGGGAACATTGAATTCCTTCATTGCTTCCAAAATATTCATCAATGAATTCAAATTGTTTCTGTAGTACAACAATGGTTTCACAACCGATTCCCCTACCGCCTTCGAGGCTGCAAAATGAATAATTGCATTTATTCCTGTGTGTTTCGTGAAGAATTCTGTACATTCTTTTGCACAACTTAAATCTACCTTTTCGAACAATGGACGAATACCGGTAATCGCTTCAATACCATCTAAAACTTCAATTTTAGAATTTGATAAATTATCTGCAATCACTACTTCGCAGCCACTATTTTGAAGTTCGACTACAGTATGGGAACCGATATATCCGGTTCCTCCTGTTACTAATACTTTATTCGTCATAATCTAAATTCTAAAAGAATTATTTTCTTTCGTCTATAATTAGTATACATTCAATTTTTGTTAAAAATATCGGATGTACAACTTAATTTTACTACCAAAACATTGCATACAAAACAACAAGAACAATGCAGATCGCATAAGATACAATATTGAAAACCTTACCTGTTACAAATGTTTTTCTACTAATTTCAATTCCTTTTTCATCATCTGCCCCTTTGTTTTGCATGTAACTAACCAATACTATAACAGCTGCAGATAACAAAGCAGTGTATCCCATTTGATCCAGGAAAGGAACATTCGGGAAAATGCCTTCAACAGAGCTTCCTGCCAACCAGCCTTTTGGAGCAATTTTAAAGAACATAGCAATAGGAATTGATGATAAAACACCAATAATAGCACCTTTATTTGTTGTCTTTTTCCAGAACAATCCCAACAAGAACACAGCTAAAATACCCGGACTAACCACACCGGTATATTCCTGAATAAACTGAAATGCCTGATCTATACCTCCCAATAACGGAGCAACAATTCCGGCTATTATTAAAGCACCTGCAGCAGAAAGACGACCAACATTTACAGTTTCCTTATCGGTAGCATTCGGATTAATATATGGTTTGTAAATATCCATTGTAAAAATAGTTGAAGTAGAATTCAACATAGATGCCAATGAAGACACAATAGCCGCTGCCAAAGCAGCAAAAGCTACTCCTTTCAATCCTGATGGAAGAAATTGCAATAACCATGGATATGCTTTATCCGCAGCATCCATTGTTGGAATGTTGTCCATTGATCCCACACCCAAGCGAGCCATAATTTCCGGATCGTTAACCATTACAAAAGCAGCAATACCTGGAATTACAACAATTAAAGGAATGATCAATTTCAGAACACCTGCAAATACAATTCCTTTTTGAGCTTCGCCCAAAGATTTTGCAGCTAATGTTCTTTGAATAATGTATTGATTAAATCCCCAATAATATAAATTTGCAACCCATAAACCCCCAACAATTACTCCAATTCCAGGAAGATTTACATACTGACTGTTTGCCTTATCCAAAATCATTTGAAAACTATCCGGAGCCACTTCATAAATGTGTTTAAATCCTGCAATGACACCTTCACCACCAGATACATTATTTAAGGCCAAATAGGTTGTAATCAGACCTCCCATAATTAAAAATACAACCTGAATAACATCAGTCCATGCCACAGCAGAAAGTCCACCGTAAAGAGAATAACTGGCTGCAAACAAAGCCAAACCAAGAATTCCATACATCATAGGAATCCCCATAATCGTTTCCATAGCCAATGCTCCCAAATAAAGAACAGAAGTTAGGTTTACGAATACGTACAATGCAATCCAAAATACTGCTAGAATGGTTTTCAGATTGGTCGAAAATCGTTTCTCCACAAACTCAGGAATGGTATACAATCCCTTTTCGATAAAAATTGGCAAAAAGTATTTACCTACAATTATTAAAGTTAAAGCAGCCATCCACTCGTAGGAAGCAATTGCCAAACCAATTGCAAAACCAGAACCTGACATTCCAATAAACTGCTCTGCAGAAATATTTGCAGCAATTAAGGAAGCTCCAATTGCCCACCATGGCAAGGATTTACTAGCCAAAAAGTAATCATCGGCATTTTTCTGATGTCCCTCTTTATCGCGGGATACCCATAAGCCTACTCCAACAATTACCAATCCATATAAAATAAAGATGATATAATCCAGAGTTGAAAACGTATTTTCCATATTTAAGGATGTTTATTAGTTTTTGATTTATAATGTACTTTAGAAAGTTCCCGTAATCGCAATGCTGCACCTTCGGCTGTGATATCTCTTTGCGGCGTGCCCAACATTTCGTATCCAACCATAAATTTTTTAACGCTAGCCGAGCGTAATAATGGTGGATAGAAATGCATGTGCAAGTGCCACTCCGGATGCTCTTCACCATCGGTTGGTGCTTGATGCAATCCTGCTGAGTACGCAAAAGAAACCTCAAATAAGTTATCGTACATTATTGTCAGTTTCTTATATATATCTGCTAAATCAGTTTTTTCCTCATCGGTTAATTCCAATAAGTTCGAAACTGGTCTTCTACTAATAATCATGGTTTCGAAAGGCCATACTGCCCAAAACGGAACCAGAGCAACAAATGAATTATTTTCAACTAAAATACGTTCTTTCTTCTCCAATTCACTATTCAAATAATCGAACAGCATGGTTCTTCCGTGCTTATCGAAATATTCTTTCTGAGTTTCTGATTCTTTTGAAGTTTCTAAAGGAACCAATGCCGAAGCCCATATTTGACCATGCGGATGCGGATTTGAACATCCCATTATAGCACCTTTATTTTCAAATATCTGAACATAGCCAATATCCTCTCTGGATCCCAGTTCGTCGTATTCCTTACACCAAAGATCAACCACTTTACGGATATTATCCACTTCCATTTCCGGAACTGTTAAACTATGATCCGGACTAAAACAAAGCACTTTACATACTCCTGATTCGCTCTCCGCTTTAAAAAGTTCACCATCTTCAAATTTCCCTTTCGGAGTATCCTGCAATAAAGCACTAAAATCGTTCTGAAAAGAATAAACATCTTTGTAATCAGGATTATTCTCACCCCCAACACGCTCATTGCGCGGACATAGGTAACAATTGGGATCGTGAGGCGGACGAACATCTTCCACTACTTTTTCAACCTGTCCCTGCCAAGGTCGTTTCGATCTGTGAGGCGAAACCAATATCCATTCTCCGGTTAAAGGATTGTACCTTCTGTGAGGATTCTCTATATAATCAAACTTATCCATCATTATCAATTATTGATTATGAGTTATGAACTAAATAGAAAGCTTTTACTCATCTGTTAAAAACAATTCTCTTTAGTTCATAATTCAACACTCATTATTCTACACGTTTGCCTCCATCGCCAATTTCAGCAACATAAAACTCTCCTTTAATTCCGGTTTTTTCGAAATATTCGGCACCCACTTTTTCAATAAATTCATCAACAAATTCATCTTTTACCAAACTTACTGTTGAACCACCAAAACCGCCCCCGGTCATTCGGGAACCAATAGTTCCTTCAATTTTTCGGGCTGCAGTAACCATTGCATCCAGCTCATTTCCTGTCACCTCATAATCATCACGAAGCGAATTGTGCGACTGGTTCATTAATTCCCCAAAAGCCAACAAGTTACCCAATTTTAATTCTTCCACTGCCTTTTTAGTACGCTCAATTTCAGTAACCACGTGGCGGGCTCTTTTTCGTACAATATCGTTTTCAATACTTGCTGATAAAGAGTTGAATTCTGCCGGACTTAATTCACCCAAGTTGGCAATTAACTTTGAGGGGGTAATTGCATCAACAGCAGCCCGGCATTCATCAACCCGTTCATTGTATTTTCCCGCATCCAAACTATGCGGACTGTTTGTATTTCCTATAATAATTTTAACTCCAGATAGTTTTACAGGCACCAATTCGTACTCAAGACTATCACAGTTCAAATAAATTGCATGATCCTTTTTTCCCATTCCGGAAGCAAATTGATCCATAATTCCGCACATCACACCTGCAAATTCATGCTCTGCTTTCTGACTGTACTTTACGATAGTCAATCGATCCTGACCAAACTGAAATTCCTCATTAATTGCAACACCTGTTACTACCTCTAGTGAAGCAGAGGATGACAATCCTGCACCATTGGGTACATTTCCCCAAATTAAAATGTCGGCACCTGTATCCGGCTTTTGTCCGTTCTTCACAAACTGAGCAATTACGCCAATTGCGTAATTTACCCATGTTCCTTTAGGCAAAGGATTGCATAAAGAATCCAAATCAATTTCCTGTACAATCTCCTGATTCAAGGAGCGAAAACGGAAAGACTTTCGTTCAGTTTTACGAATCAAACAATAGGTTCCAAATGATAATGCACATGGGAAAACAAATCCCCCATTATAATCAGTATGTTCTCCAATTAAATTCACCCTGCCCGGCGAGAAATATACATTACAATCACCGGCTCCATAAAAATTTTCAAACTCTTTTTTCAAATTATCAACACGCATAACTTTTTCTTACTGGTTGGTACTGGTCGGTAAATATAGATGTTTTTAATTAATTCCCAAAAAACTTTTTACTATTTGAAATTCTTTTGTTTTAACCTCCCTACAAAGATCCTCTTCGAATCAAACGGGATTTATTCTCTATCAAGTCTTTTTTCGATCCCAACACCATTTCTGCCAAGATTTCCCCCATCTCTTTAAAATCAGTACTTATTGTTGTTATACCATCGGCAACAACTTCTTTCAATGGTGTATCATTGTAGGAAATAATCCCAAGCTCTTCTCCTATTTTAAATTGCTTACTATTTGCCTCTTTTACCAAATAGACCAGGTCATTATCATTGGAAACTATGTACGCCTCAGATTTATTAATTGCATGTCCCTGAATACTTTCAATTACTTTAAATTCCCATTGACTTGCAAACTCCTTTGCGAATTTCTTAAATCCCTTCATCTGTCCAACCGGTTCTTTTCCCCCAGGAAAAACCCAAAACAACTTCCTGTATTTCTTTAACAAATCAGATCCCGAGGAAAGTGCAGAGAATACGTCCTTTTCGAAATTCTGATAGACTGCAGGATAATGCTTCTTTAAATTTGCATTGGTCTGATCCAAAATGTACACTTTATCCTGAGGCAACTGCTTTAGTACTGAATAAGCATCTGTAAATTTTGCCGGCATAATAACATAGGACGTATATTTCCCATTGTTATTCTCAATCAACTCTTTAAATACTCTTTCGTTAAAATGATGAAAGTAAATATCAACAGTAGCCAGCCCCTTTAAACTCTTCAGAAAGGAATTGTACAAAATTTCTTTAAATGTATTAAACTCCTCGAAAAGCAAGAAAATCTTGTGCTTTAGCTGAGTAATATTGCTCTCCAAATAGTAACCTTTTCCCGGTACAGATGAAATAACTCCCCGCGCCTTTAACTCGTTAAAGGCAACCAGTACAGTATCCCGGGATAAATTAAACTCCTTGCATATCGCATTGATTGAAGGCAACTGATCGCCAATAGCAACATCCCCATTTTCAATAGATTGATACAAAGAATTTATCAATTGTTTGTATTTTGGAACTCCTGATTCATTAGAGACTGTAAAGAGATTTGAAGGCATACTGCATTGATATTTAGATCGTAATTGAAAAAACAAATATAATCATTTTTTCAACTGTTGGGTACTGGTTGGTGAGCTTGTCGATTTATTCAATAAAAAGTATTAAACAAAAAAAAGACAGCCACAAGGACTGTCTTTTTAACTACATACTAAACTGTTTATTTAAAAATCATAAAAGTTAATTTTCAATGAAGGGTCATCAGCATTTATTAATGAAAATGTTCCATTCGTATAAGTCAATAATCCACCGGTAGCTTCCAGATAGTGTCCATTCGTATTAAAAATCTTTTGAACCAAAGGTTGAAAAGCAGCATCTAAAAACTCTGCATTTCCATCCAAACCTGTTAATGTGAAATATACCTTTCCATCATCTTTCACTTCATAATCAAAAAAGTAGCTAGCAGCGTAATTTCCCGTTCCATATCCAAAATATATTTGAAAATAAGAACCTCCAGTAGTAGGCAAAAGATTTCTAAAATACCATTTTTGAATAGTTACTCCATGATCTGCTAATGCATTAGCCAAGTAAGGTTTATAGAAGTTATTAAATGCTAAACTTGATTTATTTTCTTCCATATAATTATAACGCGCAGCATCTTTTATAGTACCAAAAGCGTAAGGTGTTAATGGAACAGCAGGAACTAAATCATAAACCAATTTCAAACTGCCGCTCTCATCATAATAAGTTCCATCCACTGGATTATAAGTAAAGCAATCTAAAGTTCTATCACCAATAACAACTGGTTTGATAAAACACAACCCATTTTTTTTAACAATAATAGGCGTATTCTCACTAACAACAATTCCATCTTTAATGTAGGATAAAGTACCGGATCTGCTATCATCATCGTAACTGAAAGAAGCTATTGGAGTTCCATCAGCATTAAAGTTTCTAAAAACAGATTTGGTTGCATCTCCTGCGATGTTAATTGCACTTGCATAAATGTCTGTTAAATCCCAATTTTCAGCAGTAGCTGGTTTCAATATGAGAGTCGTAACATCATCACCATTATAACCATTATCCGTTTTGCTAACAAGTGTAATTTCTTCATTACTAACATCAGATATATTAAAGACATACTCGCCCCCAAAATTATTATTATTGGTTTCGTAAATAGCATGAAAAACAGACCAAGATTCAAAAGTAAGTGTTATGTCCTGCTTTTTTGTAATACTATATGTGATTGTGTCATTTGCATTTCCATTTTTGTAATCAGAATGCATAATAACTGAACCATCAGCATTAAATTTTAATAAAATTGAGAACGCACCGGTATCTCCATTGGGATTGTAATAGCCTAGCCATCCATTTTCAGGTGCCTGAAAAGCAGTATTGTATTCAGTATAAAGTTCCTCAAAGCGTTCATTTACGCTTTTATCGAAAATATAGTCAGCACTATTATCCTTATCACAGGATGCTAATCCGCCAACAATAAATATAAATAGGTATAATATTTTATTTTTCATTATTCTGGGATTTCATTATTAGTAACCACGTAATTTATACGTTCTTCCATAATATCACGAAGGGCATACAAATCGATGTCAAATTTATTTTTATAAAAGTCGACAACAATGCTTAACTTCTTAGCAATAAGCAATCGTCCCGCATTCAGTTCATTAATATTGGCAATTTCTGAGGGATCTGTTAAGCCTTCTGTACTTGCCTGATTAATAAACACTTCTTCAAAAGTAGCTTTAGGTAATGTTAAAAAATGAGAAACAAGTTCACAAAAATCTTCAAATTCATTATTCGTTCCATAATTCCTTACCATACCCATTTTAATAGCATCTGATAAAGTTACATTATTGCTCCATCCTTCGCCATTATATTTTTCTGAAACGGTATTAAACCCAACTGGCATCCCATAAGTTTGATGCACCAAGTGAGTAAATTCGTGATGAACCGTTGCGAGAATTCCTCCCCCAGGATTTGTCATCCAATCTTTATTAGTTAAATCATAACTATTAAGATTTAGAAGTGTAATTCTTGCTCCACCCTCGGCATAACCGAGAAGTCTATTTCCATCCTCTTTAAAGATATACGAACCAATATAAACCAGTTCGGGCGGGAATAGTTTATCTATAAATGCTTTACCCCCTCCGCTAACAGAACTGTATGGATCAAACCATAAATATTCAATAAGCTTAGTAACGGGAATAACTACATCTCTTCTCACAGGTGTTGCAGAATAATCGTCGTCAATGTACTTATCTTGCCACCGCCATCGAACAGCTGTGTTGTGTTTAACCAACATGTTCTCCTGTAAATAAATATCTATTTCGTCACTAGAGACTACGGTCGTTGGAGGAACAAAAAGTGTATTATCCTCCTCATTATCACAGGCTGTGAAGAAAAGAGGAGATAAGAGCAATGCATGCCCTATCGGTTTTATATAATTAAGTATTCTTCTCATAATTAAGCAATTTTAAATAAATTAACGTGGATTCGCTTGAATTCCTTTCGCAATAGCACCTGAAGGTATCTGAACTGCTTTTCGTAAATCATCGGCTTGCAAAATACTTGTTTCACCAGTAACCGAAGTATGAGTAATACTCATTTTGAATCTTTTAATATCAAACCATCTGATTCCTTCTCTGAAAAGCTCTTTTCTTCTTTCCCCTATAATAAATGTCATCATGTTTTCCGCATTATATGCACCATATCCATCAATCATCATTTGCGGAGTTAGTGGAGTGAAATTTTCGTACCACAATGCGCCCATAATATTATAGTCAGCCATAGCCTTATCAAGGTTATCTGTAGCTCCGTCAGCATTATTCATAACATAAGCCTCGCATCGGTTTAAAATTACTTCTTCAGCTCTTAACTCAGGATGAATATAATATGGATAACCTGTTGTAGCGGTAGTGTATCTGAATCGTTCGCCATATTTAGGTGGACGTTTATCATCTCTATATCCCCATCGAGAATCACGGAAATCATCAGAACCGAGTCTATTCGTACCAAACACCTCATCCATAACTGTCGCATTCGAACGATAACCTCTATAAGATCTGGTTACGTTTAATGTTTCTTTTCGCACAAGGAGCAAATTAGGCGTACTGTTAGGATCTGTAAAATTATCCGCAAGTGAGATACTGGATGTACCTGTATAAACTTTATCCATATCTCTCACAAAAACAGAATTTAAAAGCCCATCTCCTAATAACAAATTAGAATATTTAATACAATTAGTATAGTCTTTTTTAAATAGATATAAACGGGAAGCAAGTGCATATGCAGCCCCTTTATTAAAATGGTACTTTCCCGACCCCACATAATAATCGTCTGATAATAAAGAAATACCTTCTAATAAATCCTTTTCTATTTTGTCATAAGTTTCCTGAAGAGTACCTCTTTCATACTTTACAATTAATTCAATTTCAGGAGCAGTAATATAAGGAATTCCCAAATCAGAAGAAGCCGTTGCCCCTTCGTAATGCTGACAAAAAATATTAGCTAATAAAAAGTGACTATAAGCTCTAGAGACCAAAGCTTCACCCTTAATGGCTTTTTTAAAATTTTCATCCGTATTCTCAACCGCATCAATAGCGTCTAATGCCTGATTGGCATGGGCGATAGCAGTATAAGTTTGTGACCAAAAATATGGTGGAGTATCTTGTCCTTCATTCGCGGTTACTGGTTCCCACATAAAATTCTGAGTCATCCATTCGCTTTGATCATTTCTTGACAATGCAACTGCATTATCAGACATCCATTCTAAAAAAACATATGAAGCTTCAGAATAAGAGTTAGCAACCAATTCCGAGACATCGGTTAGTTTCTTTATTTCTTGTCGCTCATCTGGCGCTGTATCTAAATACTCGTCACAACTCCATCCTAACAAACCAATTGTGATGGTTAATATATATATGTATGATTTCATTGCAGATTAAAATTTAACGTTTAACGAAAATGTATAAGATTTTGACAATGGTAACGAAATACCTCCTGATTGATAAAATTCAGGATCAATTCCATTTAGCTTTTTGTCAGAATAAAGCAACCACAAATTATAACCTTGCAAACTCACATTAGCCGATTGAACAAAAGTATTTTTCAATAAACTTTTAGGGAGTTGGTAGCTAACTTTTATATCTTTCAGTCTAATAAAATCACCATCAGCAATTCTAACATCAGATTTATTATATAATTCATAAGGATTTAAACCGGCTTCATCTAATTTCTCAGCTTCAGATATGTCAAGTATAGCAGGGATATTCGTGATCTTTTCATCACCTTTAAACTGCCAACGATTAATTAACTCTCCTGGAAGAGACGAATAATCTGAATAAGAACTTTTATACGCATCATCCAATCTTATTTTGTTACCATAGCGATAAACTAGAGAAAAACTGCAAGAAAGATTTTTATACGAAAAAGTATTTGTTAGACCGCCATACCCTTTTGGCGTTGTTGGCCCTTCGTATTTCAAATACTTCTCTATATCTTCACGTTCTTGTAAGTTAACATATTGGGTGATTTCTCCATCAGGACCATGAAAAGTTGGTACACCATTAGAATCAAGACCAGCGAATGGAATGGAAAACAAACTACCTCTGGAATACCCCTTTAAATTAGTACCTAACATTTGTACAGCATTACCAATACTAGCTCGATTTTCCCATTTGGTAATCTTATCTTTTCCGTAACTAAAAGTAAAAAGAGTAGACCATTTGAAGTTGGGTGTTTCGATGTTTTTGGTATTTAAGGTAACTTCCACACCATTAACTTCCATTTCACCAATATTTCCATATTTGTATTTAACACCACCAACACCACTAGTTTCTACAATGCCAAGTAGATCTTTCGAATTCCTCCTGTAATACTCAAATTCAGCATAAATCCGGTTTTTTAATAAAGCTACTTCTATTCCAGAGCTAAATTCATAAAGTTTTTCGAAAGTAAGTTCCCCATTTTCAAGATTTTCAATATCCAAAACAGTTTCTCGATCATCTGCAGTAGGTCTCAAAGGCTCTTTACCATATAAGGTTAGTGCACCACTTGCACCAACAGGATTATCTCCAGAAAGTCCATAAGTTGCTTTCACTTTTAGCATATCGATTATCCCGTCACGGTTGAACCAATTCTCTTCGCTTATATTCCAAGCACCACTAACATTCCATGTTGGCAAATAACGAGAATTGGTTGATTTTCCAGTTCTATTATCTCCAGCATAATTAGCCGTTGCATTAACAATATATTTTCCCTTGTAAGAATATGCTCCAGTTAAGAAAAAGCTTAAATATCTTCCTTGAGTAGGAGTTCGTGAAAAATAATCATCTCCACGAGTATCCAGGTATCTAATAAAATTAGGATCACTAACAATTATACCACCTTTATCATACATATAACCCCATCCCTCATTATAAGATTTCACGCGATCGTTATATCTAATTTCTTGTCCTAAAAGAAAGTTTAAATTATGAGTATCGTTAATAGCTAAGGAATAATCCAAACTATTACGCATATAGTAACTATTCAAAGAATAATCTGTAGTATTTAAAAATCCACCTTTAGGCAAAACGGAAAACGGGTAACTAGCTGGATCATCAGCATCGTCAAATAGATATACATTATTCTCTCTAAAAAGTGGATTATCTGCCCTGTAAGATTCAGCTTGATTAGAATTCTCATGTATTTTATGTTCAGCTTTACTGGTGTACCATCTTCCTTGTACGGCTGTATTAAACTTCAAATTCTTCTTAATCTTATACTCCAAATCTGTCTGGAATATTAACTCATTCACTTTAAGATCAACATAATTGTGATCAACCTCATGCAAAATATTAAAAGGCGCATAATCTCTTCTGAAGTACTCCTTATTCCCTTCGGAATCATAAGGTCGTATACTTCTACTAGTGTACAATGCGTAATTAAAAGGGTTTATATCAAAATTACGTTCATAAACACCAGATATAGTATTAAATTCACGATCTTTTGAACCTGCTAAACGTTGATCTCTAATATTCCCTGACAATTTCAATCCAACCCTTAATTTCGGAGAAAGTTTAAAATCAGCTTTTAATTGTCCAGTATAATTTTTCACATTATCAGCAATAGTCTGGCCACTATCATTTAAATAACCAACAGAAGCATAAACCTTTGTGTTTTCATCCCCGCCATTTATAGAAACAGAGTGTTGTTGCTGTAATGAATTCTTAAAAAGAACATCAAACCAATCTGTATTTGCATTCGCATAAGGTTGAAGATAGTTATAATTCAAGCCCCCATTGGGTCCCCAAGCAATCTCTCTATTTGCGATTCCATTAAACATTTTACCCATTGCACCATGTGATCGTGCAGTAGCTCCTTTGGCTACATCAAGCCATCCTTTTTCATACAGTTCCTGATATACCTCCATCTCCGAACCTGAGTTCATAATGTCAAATTGCGAATATGATGGTTTACTTTTAACTGTAAAATTACTACTATAATTAACGGTTGTCTTTTGAATTTTCCCTTTCTTAGTTGTAATTACAACTACTCCATTCATGGCTCTTGCTCCATACAAAGCTGTTGCTGACGCATCCTTAAGAACTTGAAAAGATTCAATATCCTCAGGGTTAATACCAACCAATGCTGAACTCAAAACAGTAGACAAATTTCCTGAAGTTAAATCTTCATTAGATACTTCAACTGCATCTTCCATCACAACTCCATCAATTACCCAAAGTGGTTTATTTGAACCATTAATGGAAGCATTCCCTCTAATACGAATCACTGGTGCAGCACCAAATGTACCAGATACATTTGCTATTTCAACCCCTGAAACAGCACCCTGAAGAGCCCTACTTGCATCAGGAACACCTGCCAATTTTACTTGTTCTGTTTTTATTGTAGTTGCTGATCCGGTGAATAATTTCCTATCAATCTTTTGATATCCAGTCACAACAACCTCATCAATTTGTTCTGAACCGGCAGCAAGAACAACATCTATTACTTTTTGATTCGTAACTGTGATTTCCTGAGTGTCCATACCAATAAATGAGAAAACCAAAATGGCCTCTGATGCATCCGGCAATTGAATGTTGTATTTTCCATCAATATTTGTGGTAGTTCCGATACTGGTACCTTTAATAAAAACAGAAACACCTGGTAACCCGACACCTGTATTATCAGTAACAACACCGCCAACCTTTTTTTCCTCCACAACAGGTTTTTCTTCTTTTGCAGGAGTTACAGGTTTAGCTGCTGGTTTAATGATAATGACCTCGTCTCTAATTTCATACGTAAGTCCGGTATCTTTTAAGCAATCCGTTAATATGGTTTGAACGCTTTTGGGTGAAGCGCTTATAGTAACATTATTTACTTCTTTAATGTCATCAACATTGTAAAGAAATGTATAATTGGTTTTCTCCTTAACTTTTGCGAAAACCTCAATTAAAGAACCTCCTGTCATTTCCAACTCCAGAATTTCGCCCTGAAGGTTTGCTAATGTCTGAAAACTAAAGACATTAACTACCAGAAACAAAAGCAAGAGTCTTTTTGCAAGAAATGGTTTTCTTTTCTGCATAAAAGACTTTTCCCGATTTTTTTTCATAATTTTGAATGTGATTTGGTTAGTACTGCATTTCTCCTCAAAAAGAAATGTTTATTGACTTTGCCGGGGTTTGTGGCTGCAAACTCCGGTTTTTTTTATTTGCAATTTTCTTCGATCATAACACTACGATCTTTTATTGTGAATTTTACTTTTTCAGTTACTTCTATCATATCAAGAATGCTGTTAATATTATCATAGCGGGCAACATCTCCTGTGTATTTTAAATGTTTTATTGAATTGCTCAAGAAAAACACATCAACATCATACCACCGTGACAATCTAATCATTATATCCTCCAAGCTTTTGTTTTCGAAAACAAAACGTCCGTCTTTCCAAGCCGTATATAATCTTGTGTCAACAATTTTTTTTGAAGTTTTACCATTCAATTTATTAAAACACAATTGATCATTCGGTAATAATTTCTGACTAGTACCACGAAAATCATCGTCAACCTCAACCTTGCCTTCAACCAAAGTCGTGAAAATATCATCCTGATCATTATATGCATTTACATTAAAAGACGTTCCCAAAACTTTAACCTCAGCAGTAGTTACATCAACAACAAATGGATGTTCCTTGTCTTTTGCCACCTGAAAAAAGGCTTCCCCTTCCAATTGTACTTTTCTCACTCCCGTGCCAAACTGAGAAGGATATCTCAATTTAGAATTTGAATTCAACCAAATCTTAGTTCCATCTGCAAGAGTCAGCTTGTATTCTCCTCCTTTGGGAATAATAATGGTATTGTATGTCAGCCGTTCCTCACTTACCTTTTCTGCAACATTACTATAAACCAACTCTTTCGAATTATTGGATATCTGTATCCCTTTTTCTTCCAGATTAACTTTTTCGCTCAATTGATATTTCTCACCACCACTTAATACCAGCAGGGCTTGATTTTTACCAGGCAAAATCGCGATGGGCTCATCGTGAACAGAATTGTTGCTAATAGTATACAAAAAGCCTCCAACACCTACGGCAACAATCAGCATCGCAGCAATCTTCATTACCTGTTGCTTTAATTGAATTCGCCTGTCTCTTCGTACTTTAGTTTGTATTTGCTTCCAAACATCTTCTTTATTTGCACTTTCAAGTTTTGCCTCTTTCTTGAAGTACAGTTTCTCCGGGTTTTGAGCAAGTTTATGAAAAAGCACAAGATTTTCCTCTCCTGCATGTTTCCACTCCTCCAAAAATTGCTCTTCTTCTGCGTTCAGCTTCCCCTCAAGCCTCTTCACAATTAAATCTGCAATTTTAAAACCAGATGGTAAATTAGTCATATTACAATTTTCTGTGTGCGATTAACATTTATTATAACAGGCAACATGAAAAAAAGGGTGACAAAAGTTTTAACTTTTACCACCCTTTTTAATATTTCGCTTCTACTCAATTCTAAATGAAGTATAGAATCGAGAACAAATTCTTTAAATTCTCTTTTAAAAATTTACTTGCTCTTTGCTTTTGTGTCTTAACAGTATTGATAGATATATCCAAATCTTCAGCTATTTCAGCATTTTTTAATCCTTTTAGGCTTAATAAGTAAATTAATCTGGCAGATTCAGGCAATTTATGAACCGTTTCTTTAATAATTCGACTCACTTCTTCTTCAATCACATTATGAAGAAAGTAATCCTCATCACAGATATTTTTATCGGATTGCCCCTCGTAAGATTTACGGACTTTTTGATGTTCAATTTGATTTAAGCATGAATTACGAACTGTTTTGTACAAAAATGCTCGCATCGCGCCTTCATGATAAAAAGATGATCTTTTTTCCCAAATTTTAATAAAAGTTTCCTGAATTATATCTTCAACAACATCTTGTGCCAAAACATATTTATGACCAAACAGAAACAGCGCATCAAAATACTTATCGTACAATATTTTAAATGAGTCCTGATTACCATTCCTAAATAACTTTAGGAAAGTTTGATCGAAGGTTTTCATAGTTAGTAGTGGTTAATAATATTAAAACAGGGCTAACAATATTATAAATTATTTTCAGAATAATGCTAATTATCAACCAAGTATTTTCCCTAAACGTTCTAAAATTCACTTTTTTCCGTGCTAAATAAAATTCAAATTTTTAAATTACTGATACAAAAAAAAGGATGTCCAAAGAACATCCTTTCACTTATTTCCCAATCTTTATTACAAACCCAATTTCTTTTTCAATTCTTTAGGTATCGCATCTTTATGAACCATTACAGCCACAGTTTTAAGCTTCACATAAGCTTCACTCATGTTTAAATAGCCGCCAAATTGATTGCTGTTTTCAGCCCAGGAATTTTTTGTTTTATAATAAACCTTTCCATACTGATCCTTAACAATTCCTGTTAAATGCATCAAATGATCATCTGTCGTTTCAAAATCATCAAAGGTGGCCTGACGAAGCTCTTGGCTTACTTCGGGCTCAATATCTTTTTTACTATTTCCCTTTTCATCTTTTGCCAGATCTTTCTCCCACTTTGCAATTTCAGAATCAGTCATATCAACCGTTTTTTCTGATGGCAAAACAGCATACCCATTTCGATGAGAAAATCCTTTTTCACTAACATCACCGTCCCAACAAACTGAAAAGCCATTATTGAGAGCGTAGTTAATTACCTCCATCATATCATCCATAGGTACATTATAATACAAATCATCTGACCAATTATCCGGAATCTCCAAATTAATTTTCTGATAAAAAGGATGATGACTATATGAAGTCAGTTCAATGTAATCATCCGGATTAAAACCTAATTTCTCAGCATAAGAAACAGGAGTGTATTCAACTCCATCCAATTCAAAATTACTTGGTACTTTTCCCATATAAGTATCTAACACTGCATTTATTGATTCCTCCCAAACAGGGGTAATCTTTCTATTTGGATTTTTAATAACCTCATCCAGCATAGCTTTGGTCGATTGAAGCATCTCTTTATGGATGTGAAAACCGCTGCCATACTTATTCCCTGAATAAACACTTTCCGGAACAAATCCATTTTCTTTTACTACGTTTAGAACATCATGAGCTTGTCCTCCTTCACTATAGTTTCCTTTGCCATGGTAACGAAAATACCTTTTGGCTTTCTGAGAATAAGCTAACCGAACAATATACATTTCTGATAAATCAATTTCAGGTGCTCCCATACGCAGTAACTCAGTTTCGATATACGAGATTCCTGCAAAGCACCAGCAGGTTCCTGTACTTTGCTGATTTTTAACCGATGTTGTTGGAATATCTACCACAGTAGAATAAACCTTTTCTTCTTTCGTTGTTTCTTGCGCCATTGTAAGATTAACACTAAAAAAGGCAAGAATAATGATTGTTAAAAATGTTTTCTTCATCGTTTTAGTACGTATTTGTTGTTAGTATATTATATTCTAAAGGAACTTATTAATTTGTCTATTTCAAATTCATTAATTCATTCTGTTTCTTTTTAGTCATCTTAGCAACAACCTGATCATACGAATCATCAATCCATTGCTCTAGTTGCCGATCTGATACACTACCATCTATAACTACAGTATTCCAATATTTTTTATTCATATGATATCCAGGTAATACCGAAGAATACATCTCACGTAATTCAATGGCTTTTTCGGGATCACACTTCACATTCATTTGAAGTTCACCTGTTATATTTGTGAGCAAAAACATTTTATCCAGCACCTTAAAAACCAAGGTTTCTTCATCGAATGGAAATCCCTCACTTACAGCAATTTTTGAAAGACAATACTCTCTTAATTCCTCAATATTCATCTGTATATATTTGTTAGATTGCAACTTAAACAATGAAAACAAATATAAATACTTTTAAATAAAAGCCTAAATTTTCATGTATTAAGATGAAGAAAGATGTGGTTCTTAAGTTTCTGTAAGTTTACAAACATAAACCTCCTTACTATAAACAGAATTCACCTGTTTATAGTATAAATAAGGCATTTGTTAAACACTGAAAAAATATTTTTAACCTAGAAACAAATGATTTTTTTTTTACTTCTCTCAATTTTGTATATTTAGTTCACAGAAAAGTAAGAAATAGATATACTCATGAAAGAAACTGGCTACGCCCAAAAATACAATTGGAAAAACAAACGAATTCTCATTGTTGAAGATGAAGAGATTAACAACATGTTTTTCGATGCAGCTTTAAGCAGAACTGAGTCGAAACTGTTGTGGGCAAAAAATGGGAAAGAAGCGGTTGATATCATTGAAGAATCAGATGATATTGATGTCATTTTAATGGACATCAGATTACCTATAATGGACGGTTGCGAAGCCACCCGCAGAATCAAAAAAAATCACAAAGAAATTCCAATCATTGCTCAAACTGCATATGCACTTGAAGGGGACAAGGAACGCATATTGGATGCCGGCTGTGACGATTATCTATCAAAACCAATTCGTTTTGAAGAACTTTTATCAACTATCGATAAATATCTTGCCGATTAATCAACAGGTGCACTAAAAGCATCTTCGATGTGTTCAATTACAAATTCTGCATCTTGTTTTATCACACTTATTACATCGAATCGTACTTCTTGTACTATTTCTTTTGAATCGACATATCCCTGTGTTGCACGTACCAAAAATTTAATTTTTGAGAGTGTAATGGCATCAGCCGGGTGCTCAAAATATTCGGTTGATCTCGATTTAACTTCCACAACAACCAAAAGATCATCTTTTACAGCTACAATATCCAACTCCTTCTTTTGATAAATCCAATTACGATCCAGAATTTTATACCCATTTTGAAGCAAATGCTTCGCAGCAAGGTCTTCGCCCATTTTCCCTAAGTCATTGTGTGCAGCCATAATTATTCCATTTCCTTATATTTATCCCATGTAAACTTCGCTCCTTTTTCACTTACATCCAACCTTAAAAATCTACCAAACGGCAAAGCCCAATTTTCCTTGATATGACCGGCAGGAAAATCGAAAACAACCGGATAAGAATAATTTTCAATGGACTCTAAAATAATTTCGTAAGCAGTTTTTCCAAAATCAGGATTTCCTTCCTTCATATCGCTCATACCTCCAATAATCAATCCCTGAAGTTCTGATAATTTACCACCCATTTTTAAATTCTTCATCATTCTGTCCAAATGATACAATTCTTCTCCAACATCTTCAATAAAAAGAATTTTCCCATGCGGTTCAAAATCCATTACAGTTCCGCGTAAACTATAAAGAATAGATAAATTCCCCCCTATTAATTCTCCCTCTGTAACACCATTTCGATTTAATTCGTGAGAAGAAATTTCATAATTTTCCAAATCCCCGGCTAATGAATGCAAAAGAGTTGATAGTGAATTATCTTCCTTCTCCTTCAATGAAGGAAAATTAACGGGCATAGTCGCATGTATACTTTCCACTCCTAATATATTATTCAAATAGCTGTGAAATACAGTGATATCACTATATCCAACAATCCATTTTGGATTGCGAATAAACAGATCAAAATCTAAATGCTCCAATATTCGCACACTCCCATATCCACCTCTGGCACAAAGAACAGCTTTTATCTCAGGATCATCTAACATGAGCTGAAGATCTCGCAACCGATTCATATCACTGCCTGCAAATTGATTTTCAACATCAAACACATGATTTCCCAGAACGACTTTATAACCCGCCTCTTCCAATCTAGTGACTGCAATTCCCACTTTTTCAGGATTAATTTTTCCCGCGGGAGAGATGATTCCAATTTTATCTCCTTTTACTAAAGCAGCCGGCTGATACATATCTATTTAGTTTTTTTGAAGTAAGAACAAATTAAGAATAAAATACAAATGGATAACTACGTTTTTGCCAATTCTATCTTATCTTTGCAAACAATTCGACCAAAGGTCAAAGTTTTAAACAATAGTCAGTAAACAAAATTAACAGAGGAATCCTTCATCTCAAAACAATAAAAGGCAATTCCTTAAGAAAAAATATAATCACAAATGAAGAAATTTAATAGAACACTTGTAACCACGGCTTTACCTTATGCAAACGGACCGGTTCATATTGGTCATTTGGCTGGAGTATATGTTCCTGCAGATATCTACACAAGATACCTTAGAATAAAAGGAGAAGATGTACTACTGATTGGAGGTTCAGACGAACATGGTGTACCTATTACTATTAAAGCACAAAAGGAAGGCATTACCCCGCAGGATGTTGTGGATAAATATCACAATATTATCAAAGATTCATTTGAGAAGTTCGGAATTACTTTTGACATTTATTCCAGAACAAGTTCAAAAACACACCACGAAACTGCGTCTGAATTTTTTAAGACCTTAGATAACAAAGGAGAATTTATCGTAAAAACAAGTGAGCAATATTACGATGCTATTGCGAATCAATTCCTTGCAGACAGATACATTACCGGAACCTGTCCTCATTGTAATAACGACGGAGCATATGGTGATCAATGCGAAAGTTGCGGAACTTCACTAAATGCAACAGATTTAATCAATCCTACTTCATCCATTACCGGAAATAAGCCAGAATTAAAAGAAACCAAACACTGGTATTTGCCTTTAGATAAATATGAGAATGATCTGAAAAAATGGATTTTAGAAGATCATAAAGAATGGAAACCAAATGTTTACGGACAATGTAAATCATGGTTGGATACCGGATTGCACCCGAGAGCAGTAACCCGTGATTTAAATTGGGGGGTTCCTGTTCCTGCCGAAGGTGCAGAAGGAAAAGTACTTTACGTTTGGTTCGATGCTCCAATTGGATATATTTCGGCTACAAAAGAATTAACTCCCGACTGGGAAAAATACTGGAAAGCTGATGATTCGAAGATGGTTCATTTTATTGGAAAAGACAATATCGTATTCCATTGCATCATTTTCCCGGCAATGCTTAAGGCTGAAGGATCTTATATACTACCGGATAATGTTCCTGCCAACGAATTCTTAAATCTGGAAGGGGACAAAATTTCGACAAGTAGAAATTGGGCGGTTTGGCTGCACGAATATTTAGAGGAATTCCCTGATAAACAAGATGTTTTAAGGTATGTTTTGACCGCAAATGCTCCGGAAACTAAAGATAATGACTTTACCTGGAAAGATTTTCAGGCAAGAAACAACAATGAGCTGGTTGCAATTCTAGGAAACTTTGTGAATCGTGCTTTGGTTCTTACTCATAAATACTACAATGGAATAATTCCTGCGCAAGGAGAATTAACCGATTTCGATAAAGAAACATTAGCTCAGATTCCTGTCTTTAAAGAACAAGTTGAAAAGAATCTTGAAACTTACCATTTTCGTGAAGCATTAAAAGAAGCAATGAATTTAGCTCGTTTAGGAAATAAGTATTTAGCAGATACTGAACCTTGGAAACTGATTAAGACTGATGAAGAAAGAGTAAAAACGATCATGAATATTAGTCTTCAGATTACAGCCAATCTATCGACCTTAATCGAGCCGTTTTTGCCATTTACAGCCAGCAAACTTCGCGGATTTTTGAACATCGAGACTTTGGCCTGGGAAAATATTGGTGCTAATGTTATTTCAAATCATCATCAAATAAATACTGCTTCTTTACTTTTCGAAAAAATTGAAGATGAAACAATACAAGCTCAGGTAGACAAACTTTTGGCTACAAAAGCAGCTAACGAAGCAGAAAAAAAGATTGTTGCGCCGGCAAAAGAAAATATCAACTTCGATGATTTCATGAAACTGGATGTTCGTGTTGGAACAATTACAGCTGCTGAAAAGGTAGCAAAAACAAAAAAACTTTTAAAGCTAACTGTTGATACCGGAATTGATCAAAGAACTGTTGTTTCAGGTATTGCAGAACACTACAAACCTGAAGAAATTATTGGCAAGCAGGTTAGTATATTAGTGAATCTGGAACCAAAACAATTAAAAGGAATTGAATCTCAGGGGATGATTTTAATGGCTGAAGATGCCGATGGAAAATTATCTTTTGTTTCACCGGACCAAAGCATAAAACCAGGTTCTGAAATCAGATAATTCAAGACTTAAACTTTAAGATAAAAAAAAACGCTTTCCGATAGAAAGCGTTTTTTTTTAGGTCTTTATTTTTTCAGAACCCAGCAGTAAGCTTTTGAGTTCTTAGCAATTACCTTCTTTTTAAATTGATCTGCATCTGCTCTCTTATCAAATTGATTGATCGCAACAGAATACAAATTTTTATTTTTAATTATCACAGCAGGATAAGATTTAGAAATCAATTCCTGTTTTAATATTTCTGCATTTTTCATTGAAGTAAAACTACCCGAAATCAAATAAAATCTGCCTTCACGCAACTCATCCAGTTTCACTTCTTTTGTAAGCTTAGGCTCAAATATCACCATCTCTTCCGGTGGGGAAATTACCGGTTTTAATTGAACTATCTTCTCGGTAATTTCTTTCTTGCCTTCCATCATTCCCATAGAAGCTTCGTTACCAAGGAATGAACGTTCAGAATTCATTGGAAGTAAGGCAATTGTTAATACAAAAGGAATAGCTGCTGCGGCATACCACAAACGTTTTGTCGTAAAAAGTGTCCTTACTTTAGCTTGAGATATAATTGCCGGATGAATTTTGTCTTCTGCAGATAAGGATAGTTTAGGAAGATCTATTTGCTCCAAACCAAATGCATCTACCAAATAATTAAGCTCTTTTGAAGGCTCAAACAACATATTATGCCTTCTGTCATTGTAAAAACATCCTACCTGATCCAACACAACCCTTTCTCCACGCTGAATTCGAACACGGATATCTTCAGTAAAAAACTGAACAGATTTTTCAGCCTCTGAATAACTCAGATTTTCCGATTCAGCCAATCTATTAATCAGCAAACCATCATTTTTCGATAAATTACGGTTAAATCCAATAGCTTTGGACGGAGGAAAAACAATATTCAAACTATCGTCGATATTAGCAGGTTTATAGTTGGCAACAAAGCCACCAAACCCAGGTAATATCACACAATCGTGAATAAATAAAAGGTCTTTAATATATTTTGATACTTCCAGCATAATACACAAATATAATCAAAATTACATACCACTCAAATCGAATTTATCGTAAAAAAAGTAATCAACTATAAACCAAGCTTTTCACAACACAAAAATAATTATGCATCTATTCAGAAAGAGTTACTCTCCAATAAATTATTGTATTTTTGATACCATTAAAAATAATACATAAACTGTTTCCAATATTTTTTACCCTTGAGATTATTATGAGTATTTTAAAGTGAAATAACTAAAAATATTATCTGAACGTGAAAAAAAATATATTAATTACAGGAGGTGCCGGATTTATTGGTTCACATGTGGTTCGTTTGTTTGTAAACAAATATCCAGACTATCAAATCATTAACCTTGACGCACTTACATATGCCGGGAATCTTGAAAATTTAAGAGATATCGACTCCAAAGCAAATTACACTTTTATAAAAGGTGACATAACAGATCTGGCATTTGTATCAAACCTTTTTAAAAATTATAAATTTGAAGGAGTTCTGCATTTAGCCGCAGAGTCTCATGTTGATAGATCAATTTCAGATCCTTTAGCCTTTATTATGACCAATATTGTTGGAACTGTAAACCTTCTTAATGCAGCTAAAGAATGTTGGACCAATGATATGAATGGCAAAAAATTCTACCACATATCTACTGATGAAGTATACGGTTCCTTAGGAAAAACAGGGAAATTTACAGAAACAACTTCTTACGATCCGAGAAGTCCGTATTCTGCTTCAAAAGCAAGCTCAGACCATTTGGTTCGGGCATACTTTCACACCTATAAACTTCCGGTTGTATTGTCGAATTGCTCTAATAATTACGGTGCAAATCAGTTTCCTGAAAAACTCATTCCGTTGGTAATAAACAACATTAAAAATTCTAAACCATTGCCTATTTATGGTAAAGGAGATAATATAAGAGACTGGCTGTTTGTAAAAGATCATGCTTTGGCAATCGATTCCATTTACCATGATGGGAAAATTGGAGAGACCTATAATATTGGAGGGGATAACGAATGGACCAATCTGGATTTAGTGAAAAAACTTTGTGATATTATGGATCAGAAACTGAATCGTGAAACAGGAAGTTCACAGCAATTAATCACTTTTGTAAAAGACAGAGCAGGTCATGACCAGCGTTATGCTATAGATGCAACAAAAATTAAAAAAGAATTGGGATGGCAGCCAAGCATCCAATTCGAAGAGGGTTTTGAGCAAACGATTGACTGGTATCTGAAAAATTCCGACTGGATGGAAAATATTCTGTCGGGAGACTACGAAAAGTTCTACGAACAACAATATACCAACCGATAAAAAGAAGAGCGATGTGAAACAATCACATCGCTCTATTTATAATTCTTAAATCTTAAGTTACTCTACAGTAACAGATTTTGCTAAATTTCTTGGTTGATCAACATTACAGCCTCTGTAAACAGCGATATAATAAGAAATCAGCTGGAAAGGAATAACCGTTAACAATGGTGCCAATGGTTCCAAGGTTTCTGGAATTTCGACTACGAAATCAGCCATTTTACTAATTACAGTATCGCCCTCAGTAACAATAGCAATTACGTGGCCCTTTCTTGCCTTTACTTCCTGAATATTACTTACAATTTTCTCGTAAGATTTATCCTTTGTTGCAACAACAAAAACCGGCATTTGTTCATCTATAAGAGCAATTGGTCCGTGTTTCATTTCTGCCGCAGGATATCCTTCGGCATGTATGTATGAAATTTCTTTTAATTTTAGAGCTCCCTCCAAAGCTACCGGAAACAGGAAACCTCGTCCTAAATAGAGAGCATTGGTAGAATTCATGTATTGTTTGGATAATTCTTTAATGTCATCTTCTTTATCCAGGATTCTTTTTATCTTTTCCGGAAGATTTGCAAATTCTGCAATAAGCTCTTCATATGCATCCTTAGCCAGAGTTCCTTTGCGGTATCCAACAAGCATTGCCATCATGGTTAGCACAGTAACCTGAGCTGTAAATGCCTTTGTAGAAGCAACTCCAATTTCCGGACCTGCATGAGTATACACACCAGCATGAGTTTCACGGGGAATACTTGATCCAACTACATTACAAATACCAAGAACAGTTGCTCCAGCCTCTTTAGCTAATTTAATAGCAGCCAGGGTATCGGCAGTTTCACCACTCTGACTGATCGCCAAAACGATGTCATCCTTAAAAATCACAGGATTTCTATAACGGAATTCAGATGCATATTCTACTTCAACAGGAATTCTGGCAAATTCTTCAAATAAGTATTCACCTACCATTCCAGCATGCCAGGATGTACCACATCCAATAATTAATATTCGGCGGGCATTCACCAATTGCGGAATAACATCATTTATTCCACCTAAAAACACTTCTTTATTTGCGGTAGAGATTCGTCCTCGAATAGTATCATGAATAGAGCTGGTCTGTTCGAAAATTTCTTTTAGCATGAAATGATCGTATCCGTTTTTTTCAATTTGCTCAATATCCAAATCCAGTTGTTGAACATGGGGAGTTAATTTGTCATTCTGAATGGTTTTTAAAACCAATTCATCTCTGCTTATAATCGCAACATCATTATCATTCAGATAGATAACACTATTAGTATATTCAATAATTGGTGTAGCATCCGAAGCAAGAAAATATTCTCCGTTTCCAACTCCAACCACCAATGGACTTCCTTTTCTGGCCGCAATCAATTTATCTGGTTCATCATCACAAATAACAACCAAACCATAAGCTCCAACCACTTTTGTTAAAGCCAATCGAACTGCCAGTTCTGCAGAAACTTCACCTTTCAAATAGATATACTCAATCAGATTTGCCAGAACTTCTGTATCTGTATCACTTTGAAAAGCATATCCTCTTTTAATCAGCTTATCCTTTAAGGTTGAGTAGTTTTCAATAATTCCGTTATGAATAATTACAAATTTTTTATTCATCGAACTATGAGGATGAGCATTTTCATCGTTAGGTTCTCCGTGAGTTGCCCAACGGGTATGTCCAATTCCAATGGTTCCCGAAACATCATTTCCTTTTGCATGATTTTCCAGATCCTGAACCTTTCCCTTACACTTAAATACCTGAGTCCGATTTGTACGAAGAGCAACTCCTGCAGAATCATACCCTCTGTATTCTAATCTTTTAAGACCATTAATGAGTATAGGATAAGCCTGCTTATCCCCAATGTAACCAACTATTCCACACATAAATACAAATATTTCAGTTTCGGTACCACGCGAAACTTGTTAAAAAACAATTCATCAAATAATCTTGCAATCAATGAGTTAGCATCAAAATAGGCATCACCGAATGAATTATCATAAATCCAGCTAAAAATACGATAAGTTAGAAAGCTCTCCAAACTTCTTAAAGTATATTAAAGAATAAAAAATAAGGTGTAAGTAAGCAAATGCTTAAATACACCTTTTGAATATATCGTAAATCGTAACTATTCTGCTACTAATTCGTCATAAAGTTCTGAGTAAGCCAATACATATTCATCCTTGTTCTTATACTCCAGAAAAGGTTTTCCTGAAGCAACCGCATATGCCATCACTTCGTCGTTTATCTGAGGACTTCCCATAATCAGGGCATCAGACTGATCAATTGCTAATTTATGAAGTGCAACATAACTCGCATCTTCTAAAATGCTAACATCCTCCTGACTAACTCCCTCAATAATTGACTTTTCTCTAAACCGGCTGCTGAATTTTGTTGAGAACTCATCATCATACATGGAGAAAACAACCTTTGTTTCAGTAAATAACGGATCCTCATTAAATGATTTTTTCAAATACAAAGGTACCAAACCGGTGAACCAACCTTGACAATGTACCACATCCGGCGCCCATCTCAATTTTTTAACTGTTTCAAGTACCCCTCTTGCAAAGAAAATAGCTCTTTCATCATTATCCTCAAAAGCATCTCCGTTTTCATCTAACAGAATCTCTTTTCTATGAAAATAATCCTCATTGTCAATGAAATAAACTTGCATACGAGCCGCTTGAATCGAGGCAACCTTAATAATTAATGGATGATCTGTATCATCAATTATTAAATTCATTCCCGAAAGGCGGATAACTTCATGTAGTTGGTTTCTTCTCTCATTGATACATCCATATCTGGGCATGAAAGTTCTGATCTCTTTTCCTTTTTCCTGGATTCCCTGAGGTAGATATCTGCCTATTGCAGACATTTCAGTTTCAGGAAGATAAGGGGTAATTTCTTGTGAAACAAACAATACTTTTGTCTTTTCCATATAGTCGCTAATAATATAATACAGATTATCTGCGCAAAATTAGTAAAAATAATTAACATACCTGTCCGAAAGCGAAGCTTAAAGCTCCTACAATACAATTAAATGCAATTAATATTTCTCCATTTTATATTTATTTATTTTATTTGCAGTCTCAAATAAAAATCAATTAGATTTTACCGACACAATTCAAGGGATGGAAATAGTAAAGCTTGTTGCTGAGATTAAAAGTAAAATCAGCAAGTTGAAGGCAGAAGGAAAGACAATCGGATTTGTTCCTACAATGGGAGCTCTTCATAAGGGGCATTTGTCTCTTGTAAATACATCTGTAAAAAACAATGATATTACGGTTGTTAGTATTTTTGTAAACCCAACACAGTTCAATAATCCAGAGGATTTATTGACTTACCCAAGAACTATTGAAGAGGACTTGGAGAAACTTTCGGCCTGCAAACCAGACCTAATTTTTATTCCGGAAGTAAATGAAATTTATCCTGAACCTGACACCAGAATTTTCGATTTCGGTATGCTTGATAAGATTATGGAAGGGAAAAAACGTCCGGGTCATTTCAATGGTGTTGCTCAGGTTGTTAGCAAACTTTTCGATATCGTAAGCCCTGAAAATGCCTACTTTGGACAAAAAGATTTCCAACAAGTAGCTGTTATTAAGCAGATGACAAAAGATCTTAAGTTAAATGTTAATATCGTTCCCTGCCCTATTATCAGGGAAAAGGACGGTTTAGCCATGAGCTCAAGGAATGTTTTGCTCTCTGAAGATCAGAGAAAAAATGCTTGTAAAATCTCTGAAACTTTATTTAAAGCTCGTAACTTAGCTGCGGAATTAAGTGTTTCTCAATTGAAAGAATGGGTTGTTGAAGAAATCAATAAAAACAATTATCTTTCGGTCGAGTATTTTGAGATTGTTAACGATACAACCCTTGAGGTGATTAACGACTGGAATGAGTCAAATAATAAGATAGGTTGTATTACAGTTCAGGTTGGGAAAACCCGCCTGATAGATAACGTTACTTTTTAAAATTAGTTAAAAAACGATATGTACATTGAAGTTTGTAAATCGAAAATTCACAAAGCGTCAGTAACTGGTGCTGATCTTCAGTATGTTGGAAGTGTAACCATTGATGAAGACTTAATGGATGCAGCCAATCTAATTGAAAATGAGAAAGTTCAAATTGTTAACGTAAACAACGGAGAACGATTGGAAACCTATGTTATTCGTGGTGAAAGAGGCTCTGGAACCATTTGCTTGAATGGCCCTGCCGCCAGAAAATGTGCTGTTGGTGATATTGTTATCATCATCTCTTATGCATCTATGGAATTTGAGGAAGCAAAATTATGGGAACCTAGTTTGGTTTTTCCTGATACTGCGACCAACAAATTGATTTAAATTACAGTATTTAATAAGTACAGGGCTGTTCTAACCGATCAGCCCTTTTTTTATGGCCTTGCCACTATAAAACAATTCAAATATTAAAATTTACTTACAGAATAGAGATTGAACAATTTGATCGCTATTCTTGATACTTTGTTTCCGATACTCTATACTTGTAAATTATTAGCTTTAAATAAAGTCAGCCCAATGAATAAACTTGATATTGTAAAAAATAAAATCATATCTGATAAAAAAAATGCCTTTAACCTCCTTCAAACCTGGAGATTCAAGGAAAACAAAATTGTTTTCACCAATGGCTGTTTTGATCTGGTTCACCGCGGACATCTAGACTATTTAGCTTCGGCAGCCTCTATGGGCAATAAACTGATTATTGGTTTAAATACTGATGCCTCCGTTCAAAAACTAAAAGGTCCTGACCGACCAATTATTGATGAATATTCAAGAGCTTTTCTATTGGCATCATTAGGCTTTGTAGACATGGTAATTTACTTTGATGAACAAACACCCTACGAACTAATTAATTTTGTTCAGCCTGACATCTTGGTTAAAGGAAGCGATTACAATGCTGAAGACATTGTTGGATACGATATAGTAAAAGCCAAAGGAGGAGAAATTAAAACACTTGATTTCATTGAAGGATTCTCTTCAACCGGAATCATTAATAAAATAAAGGAAAAAGGATAGAGATTAAAAAGAAGCAAACCAGACTTTTTAAATAATTATCAATCTCAAGAATTCTTAATAATTACTAACTGATTACGCATGGCCACCAAAGCAAAAACAAAAAGTGCCTGGTTTTGTCAGAGTTGTGGAGTAGAATCTACAAAATGGGTAGGAAAATGTCCCTCTTGCGGAGAATGGAATTCCTTCGTTGAGGAAGTTGTTGTAAAATCAACAACATCAACAATAGCAGGAATCAATGGGCAGAACAAAAAAAACAAACCTCAAAAAATATCTGAAATATCTTCGTCGGAAGCATCACGATTCGACACTAAAAACGGAGAATTAAATAGAGTTCTTGGGGGAGGCCTTGTTCCCGGATCGTTAATATTAATTGGTGGGGAGCCGGGAATTGGCAAATCAACACTTGCACTTCAAATTGCCCTGAATTTAAAAAGTTATACGACCTTATATGTGTCGGGTGAAGAAAGCGCCCAACAAATAAAGCTACGTGGCAACCGCATAAATTCCGATAACGAAAACTGTCTGATTGTTAGCGAAACATCCATGGAGAATATCTTTTCTCATGTAAAAAACACCTCTCCGGATATTATAGTTATTGATTCCATTCAAACCCTTGCGACAGAATCAATAGAAGCAGGACCTGGCAGTGTATCACAAATCAGAGAATGCACATCTCAACTATTAAGATTTGCCAAGGAATCGTCAACGCCTGTAATTTTAATTGGCCACATCACTAAAGATGGAAATTTAGCCGGTCCTAAAATTTTAGAGCACATGGTGGATACTGTACTTCAGTTTGAGGGAGATCAAAACCACATGTATCGAATATTGCGATCTACAAAAAATCGGTTCGGCTCCACCTCCGAGATGGGAATTTATGAAATGCAGCACAACGGACTCCGCGAAGTCTCGAACCCATCAGAGCTTCTTCTTTCACATGAAGATGAAAGCCTTAGCGGTGTAACTATTTCTGCATCGATAGAAGGTATGCGTCCTTTTCTAATAGAAATACAAGCTTTGGTCAGTTCTGCAGCTTACGGAACCCCTCAACGATCATCAACAGGTTTCGACCTTCGTCGTTTAAACATGCTTTTAGCCGTCTTGGAAAAGCGAGCCGGATTCAAACTTTCAACCAAGGATGTATTCTTAAATATTGCAGGAGGAATTAAAGTAAACGATCCTGCTATCGATTTGGCAGTAATTCTTGCTGTACTATCATCGAGTACAGATGTTTCTATTCCTAAGGAAGTCTGTTTTTCGGGAGAAATAGGTTTATCCGGAGAGATTAGACCTGTTAGTAGAATAGATCAACGAATTAGTGAGGCTGAGAAGTTGGGATTCAAGCAAATTTTCATTCCAAAGCACAATTCCAAAGGACTTGACACTTCAAAATTTAAAATAAAAATTCATTTGGTAAGCAAGGTTGGAGAAGTATTCCAGACGCTTTTCAGATAAAAAAACAAGGCCGAAACGCAAGTTTCGGCCTTTAACAGTTACTATGAATTTTGTTGATTCGAGTATGGCAGTTCGAATCGAATAGCGTCGGAATAAGAAAGAAATAAACTGAATCTTTCCGCTTTTTTCCACCGAAAGCTAAAATCCATGATCTCAGGCAGGTCTTCTGGCTTATTCCAATTTTAAACACCTTCCCATTCCATCAGGAACAGTGGTTTTATTGCTTAAAATACTGATTCGAAAAACGAACCGGAATCTACAGCTGCGGGGACAGCTCCTGCTTAAACAGGATTCCCTATTATTCCCTTTCGGGAACCTGAAACTCACTACAATTTTAAAGAAATTTTATTGATCTTCCAACTAAAAAATTACTGAAAATCTAAAAGAAATCTTCATTCTCCGACTCTATCAATTCTTTGTTATTCGATTCATTAGATTCATCATCGCAATCCAGATTTATACTTACACCCCTTGGTTTTTCAAAATCCCCCTGAGTAATACCCAAACTTTTATCAGCATAAACCTTCTTCATATAAAGAGCCCAAATTGGCAATGCCATGTTTGCTCCCTGTCCCAGCGAAATTCCCTCAAAATGAACTGAACGATCCTCGGCACCAACCCATACACCGGAAACTAATTCAGGAGTAATTCCCATGAACCACCCATCCGAATGATTTTGTGTCGTTCCGGTTTTGCCTCCTATCGGATTAATCAAACCATATTTATATCTCAATCTGACTCCGGTTCCTCTCTGAACAACACCTTGCAATAAATTTGTCATTAAATAGGCTGTTCGCTCATCCATTACTTCATGTTTTCGAGGAACCGATTGAGCAAGTACATTTCCTTTGTGATCTTCTATTTTAGTGATGAAACTTGGTTTAATGTAAACCCCTTTATTTACAAAAGTTGAGTACGCGCCAACCATTTCATATACAGTAATTTCTGAGGTTCCTAAAAAGATAGATGGGACTGGATCAATTTCACTGATAACACCCATTTCATGAGCCATTTTAACAACCGATTCCGGTGTGGTTTGTTTCAAAACCCAAGCAGATATATAGTTCACCGAATTAGCCAACCCCCACTTTAAAGTTACCATTTCACCGTTCCTGGCATCAGTTGAATTTTTTGATGTCCAAGGTGTTCCATCCGGCAAAATAAAAGTCTGAGGGATATTGGGAACCCTATCGCAAGGCCCCAGGCCTTCCTGCATGGCAAGAGTGTATAAAAATGGCTTTATAGTTGATCCCACTTGCCGTTTACCCACATTAACCATATCGTACATGAAATGTTCATAATTTGGTCCTCCAACATAAGCACGCACTTCCCCGGTTTGAGGTTCCATCGACATAAATCCAGCACGTAAAAATCCCTTCATATAAAGCATGGAATCATTTGGACTCATAATGGTATCCCTTTCTCCTTTCCATGTGAAAATTCTCATTTTCGTTGGATTCTTAAATACCAATCGAATGGAATCCAAACTCATGCCATTTTTCTTTAAAACGCGGTATCTTTCACTTCTTCTCATAGAAGTTTCGATATTTTGATCTACATCCTCCTTAGATAAATCATCAGAAAAAGGCGGATATTTGTGATTTTCTTTCTCCCGGTTAAATGCCTTTTGCAAATCCAATCCTAAATGCTCAACCACAGCCTCTTCCGCATATCGCTGCATTCTGGAATCAAGGGTTGTATATATTTTTAATCCATCCTTATATATATTGTATGGAGTTCCATCTGCTTTTACATTTTTATTGCACCATCCATAAAAAGGATTGGTTTTCCACTCTATCGAATCTTTCACAAATTGTTGATCAGCATAAGATGGATACCTGTCTCTTGATGGCTCGTTTGCGGTTAAAGAAGTACGCAGATACTCTCTAAAATAGGGAGCCATTCCTCTTTTGTGATCCACCTTCTGGAAATCGATTCCTAAAGGAAGGTTTTTCAATGAATCAAATTCCATTTTCGATAAGTAATCATACCTTACCATTTGGGATAAAACAACATTGCGTCGGTTCAATGTCAATTCAGGTCGCCGCAACGGGTTAAAATATGATGGATTTTTTGCCATACCTACAAGCATAGCAGCTTGCTCAATCTTAAGAGAATCCGGTGTTGTATTAAAATATACGTTTGCTGCCGACTTAACACCTACCGCCAGGTTTAAGAAATCAAATTTATTAAAATACATGGTCATGATCTCCTCTTTGGTATAGCTTCGCTCCAGCTTTACCGCAATCACCCATTCACGAAATTTCCTGAAAACAATCTCCATTTTCTTCTCGAAACTCTCTCGCGGAAATAACATTTTAGCCAATTGCTGAGAAATTGTACTCCCTCCTCCAGCGCTTCTGTCACCAGTAATCAATCCCTTTGCTACCCGACCTAGACCACGCACATCAATTCCCGAATGGTCATTAAATCTCACATCCTCCGTAGCAATTAATGCATCTACCAAAAATGGAGACAATTCGGAATATTCAACAAAAGATCGATTTTCAAAATAGAATTTACCAATTAAATTTCCATCTACTGTATACACTTCTGTTGCCAAACTGTTTTTAGGATTTTCCAATTCTTCAAACGAAGGCATAAAGCCAAATGTCCCATTTGAAACACCGGCAAAAAAAAGTACTGCAATTAATATACATATCGAAAAAACTGACCAAAAAATAATCAATGGCTTTTTAAACATTTGTATTTTCGAAATTGGTTCGTTGTCCGAGTTAAACTCAGTGTTTCTTTCTGACATTTTAAATCAATTAATTTAATTTGTGCTGTAAAAATAGCAAATATTATTCGAACAATTATTGGAGGTACACCTTCTATTGATTTAGAATTATTTTAGATAAATGAAAAAGGTAATTTCAAAATAATCATCATTAAATTTTGAAGTTAGCTTCCTTATTGTTTTACTTTGCAAAAATTTTAACCTAAACTTTCCAAAGTAAAGATACAAGTATGGTAGAGAATTTAGTAATAGTCGAGTCCCCTGCAAAAGCAAAAACCATCGAAAAGTTTTTAGGCAAAAACTTTGTTGTTAAGTCTAGCTTTGGGCACATTAGAGACTTAGAGAAGAAAGATTTTGGAATTGACATCAAGAATAATTTCGCCCCCAATTATATTGTTTCCACAGATAAAAAAAAGGTAGTTGCTGAATTAAAGAAATTAGCGAAAGAAGCTTCTACGGTTTGGATCGCATCTGATGAGGATCGCGAGGGAGAAGCAATTGCATGGCACTTATACGAAGTATTAAAGCTTAAAAAAGAAAATACAAAACGTATCGTTTTCCATGAAATTACAAAAGAAGCAATTTTAAATGCAATTGAAAATCCACGTGATATTGATGTGAATTTGGTAAATGCGCAGCAAGCCAGACGAATTCTGGACAGATTGGTTGGTTTTGAAGTTTCTCCTGTTTTATGGAAAAAAGTTAAACCACAATTATCAGCCGGACGGGTACAATCGGTTGCTGTACGGTTAATTGTTGAAAGAGAAAGGGAAATTATTGACTTTACCTCTGAATCCTATTTTAAAATTATTGCTCTTCTTACCGTAACCGATAAGAATGGCGATGAAAAAACGCTAAAAGCAGAACTTCCTAAAAGATTTTCGACAAAAGAGGAAACTCTTAAATTCTTAAATAGCTGCAAAAATGCGGAGTACCGGGTTAATGATATAGAGAAAAAACCATCTACCCGTAAACCGGCAGCACCATTTACAACTTCTACCCTTCAACAAGAGGCAAGCAGAAAACTCGGATTTTCAGTAGCACAAACAATGACTGTTGCTCAGCGCCTTTATGAAGCTGGAAATATTACCTACATGAGAACTGACTCTGTAAATCTTGCAGAAACTGCACTTACAGCAGCTAAGGAAGAGATCACCAGACGTCATGGTTCCGAATACGTTCAAATCAGAAGGTATAAAACAAAAAACAAAGGAGCGCAGGAAGCTCACGAGGCAATTCGTCCTACCTATTTAAACAAAGAAGAAATTTCAGGCGAATCTAATGAAATTCGTTTGTACAATTTAATCTGGAAGCGAACCATTGCGTCTCAGATGGCTGATGCAAAGCTTGAAAAAACGAATATTAAGATTGGCATCTCAACAAACAATAAAGAGTTGGTAGCATCTGGCGAAATGATCAAATTCGATGGATTCTTTAGAGTGTATATGGAATCTTCGGATGATGAAAATCAGAAAGAAGAAGAAACACTTCTGCCTACAGTTGCAGTTGGCGATTTACTTCGCGAAGAAATAATGAGTGCCACTCAGAACTTTACCTATCGTCCTGCAAGATATACCGAAGCCAGCTTAGTGAAGAAATTAGAAGAACTTGGAATTGGCCGGCCATCAACTTACGCCCCAACAATTACCACAGTTCAAAATCGTGGATATGTTGTAAAAGAATCCAGAGACGGAATAGAAAGAAGCTATGAAATAATAACGCTTTCAAATAATAACATATCCGAAGAAACCAAGACTCAAATAACCGGAGCTGAAAACAAAAAGCTTTTTCCTGCAGATATAGGAATGGTAGTTACTGACTTTTTAAATAAGCACTTTACAACAATCATGAATTACAATTTCACAGCAGATGTGGAAAAAGAATTCGATGACATAGCTGTTGGGAAACTTGTGTGGTACGAAATGATTGGAAAATTCTACAATCCATTTCATGCCACCGTAGAAAAAACTCTTGAAGAATCCGAAAGAGAAACAGGAGAAAGAATTCTTGGTAACGATCCAGCTACCGGCAAAGTAATATTAGTACGTATTGGAAGATATGGTCCAATGGCACAACTAGGAGAAAGCTCTGATGATGAAAACGCTGAAGCTCCAAAATTTGCAAGCCTTCGTACCGGCCAGCACCTGGAAACAATCACACTTGAGGAAGCAATCGATTTATTTAAGCTTCCCAGAGACCTTGGTTTATACGAAGACAAAAAAGTAGTCGTTGCAATTGGTCGGTTTGGTCCATACGTTCGTCACGATGGAAAATTTGCTTCTTTAAAGAAAGATGTAGATGATCCGATGGAAATTGATTTGGAAAGAGCAATCGTTCTTATAGAGGAAAAAAAGGAGAAAGACAGATTGAAACACATCAAATCCTTTGATGAAGATGCAGATTTGCAAATTCTTAACGGTCGTTGGGGACCTTATATTTCTTACCAAAAGGAAAACTACCGTCTGGCTAAAGATTTAGAGGATCCAAAGACACTAAGTTATGAGGATTGCTTAAAAATTATTAAATCGGCACCTAAGAAGAAAACAACTAAAAAAGCACCGCCCAAAAAGAAAGCAGCAGCAACAAAGAAAACTGTTGCAGCGAAAAAGGCAAAAAAATAAAAAAAAAATTAAGGGTTGTCTTTCTAATACAGACAGCCCTTTTTTATTGCCATGCAATTAAATTCAAACAATCCATAATGTTATCTTATTGTTAACTTCATGTTAAAATTTACAAAAACTCTTAACAAAACAATAAAACCCTCGTAAATAAGACTTACAATAAAATATGGAAAACTCTAATCTATACAAGTAGATTATCATCCTGTTATTTAATTTAATGTTATAATTAAAAAAATTAAGTTTTAAATAGAACCGTAGAAACTATTGATTAATGCACCTGAACCTCTGATAAAACTTGTAAGGCACATTTATTTTTATTTACTTTACTCCTCACAGTTTTTGACCGTTACTGAACCATAATGTATTACATGAAAAAAATTATTTTCTTCATATTATTGTCTTGCAACACCTTATTAATAAAGGCTCAGCAAGATCCGCAGTTCAGTCAAAACATGTTCAATATTCTTTCTGTAAACCCTGCATTTGCTGGTGCAGACAAGGATATATTTGTGTCGGCAATTAATCGTCAACAATGGGTTGGTTTCGAAAATGCTCCTGTTACCACTGTGTTTAATATAAGCACACCAGTTACATTTATGGGAACAGATCATGGTATTGGATTAACTATACTAAGCGATAAATTAGGTTTCGAAAAGAATACCGGCATACGTTTTAGTTATGCATATCAAAAAAAAACTGGTGAAGGTTCTTTAAATATTGGGTTCAGTTTCGGTTTTCAAAACAATTCCCTTAAAGGAGAATGGTTTGTTCCCGACGGAGATGGTTTTTCTACACCCGATGACGATTTGGGCTCTTCAAGTGTAGATGACAGTAAAATGGTTTTTGATTTAGGACTAGGAATTTATTATAAAACAGACAACTTTTATGTAGGAACTTCCGTAAGCCATCTGAACAAACCCAATATTGGATATAATGAAAATATTGAAACCTATCTTGCGCGTCATTATTATGCAATGGCAGGATATCGATACGAATTAAATGAATCGTGGGAAGTTTTACCTTCGGTTTTTTACAAAACTGATGCCGTAGTGTCTCAATTTGATTTAAATACGAACATCAGATACAATAAAAAGATTTGGGGAGGCGTTTCATATAGGGTTGATGACGCCATTGTTGGAATGTTGGGAGTTTTGTTTAATAATGGTATTCAAATTGGATATGCATACGACATTTCAACCTCAAAAATTGCAAGAGGATCGCATGAGTTTTTATTAGCTTATCGATTCAGTACAAAATTGGAAAAACGAAATCAAAAATATAAGAGCATTCGATTTTTGTAATATTAATTAGAAAAACTATACAATCAGTATAATTTATAAAACCACTATGAATAAACTACTTACAACACTTTGTGTAATTGTTTTATTGTTCTTAACCAGTTGTGGTAAAAACACTGGGAACGGAGAACTTACCGGTGCGGGTCAGAGAGGTAAATGGTTTGAACCTAAACCATATGGTATGGTATTGATTCCACGCGGAAGCTTTACTGTAGGTCCGAATGATCAGGATGTAGCTTGGGCACTTAATGCTACGGCTAAAACCGTATCTGTTGAATCTTATTGGATGGATGAAACCGAAATTACAAACAATGAGTATCGTCAGTTTGTATATTGGGTCAGAGATTCTATTGCACGCGAATTATTAGGACAACAATTCGAAGAGTTCTTAATTGCTGAAGATGACAATGGCAATCCAATAGATCCTCCTTTTATTAATTGGGACGAAAGATTGGAATGGGATAATGAAGAATATACTGAAATTCTGGAAGACATGTATCTGCCTGTTAACGAAAGATTTTTCAGAAATAAAGAAATTGATTCTCGTAAACTAAAATATCAGTACGAGTGGGTTGATCTTCAGCAAGCCGCAAAAAAATCGAACCGTTATAATTATGAAACAGGAGAATATGAAGGAATGGTTGATGATTACAAAGGAGGCCGTAAGAAAATTGAAGACCGCTCTTCTTTTATCATGAAAGAAGCCCTTAATATTTACCCGGACACATTATGCTGGATTCAGGATTTTACCTACTCATATAACGAACCTTGGACAAAACAATATTTTTGGCATCCTGGTTATGATGACTATCCTGTAGTTGGAGTTTCCTGGAAACAAGCGTCTGCATTTTCTATCTGGAGAACCCGTTTTCACAATTCTGCATTAAAAGCAGAAGGTGATTATCCTGTTCAGGATTATCGATTACCCACAGAATCGGAATGGGAATATGCTGCCAGAGGAGGCATTGCATTAAATATGTATCCTTGGGGTGGACCCTATACAAGAAACGACCAAGGCTGTTTTCTTGCCAATTTTAAACCTCTGCGCGGAAATTACGTAGACGATGGAGGTCTTGTAACCCTGCCTGTTGGCAGCTACGAGCCAAATGAATTTGGATTATATGATATGGCAGGTAATGTTGCAGAATGGACTTCAGGAGCTTACGATGAGTCAGCCTATTCATTTACTCATGATATGAATCCAAATTATGAATACAATGCATTACCCGATGATCCACCAGCTTTAAAAAGAAAAGTTACCAGAGGAGGATCATGGAAAGATATAGGATACTATTTGCAGTGTGCAACCAGAACATACGAGTATCAGGATACTGCAAAATCTTATATCGGATTCCGTTGTGTCAGAACTCATTTAGGTAAATAATATTACCCGTAGACTATTTATTTTAGACCTTTTCAAACTTAACTGATCATGAATATTACCGAACTTGTTCAATCTCCTAGATGGAAAAAATTTATGGGCTATGTGTATGGCTGGGGTGCTTCCGTAGTTTTAATTGGTGCACTATTCAAAATACAACATTACCCATATGCAGGAGAACTTCTTACCGTTGGTATGACTGTAGAGGCTATTATCTTTTTCTTCTCAGCTTTTGAACCACCACACGAGCAACCAGACTGGAGTTTAGTATATCCGGAATTAATTGGATTGGAACCAAGAGAAGGTAGTGCCGGAGGCGGTGTTCAGGTTGAAGGACTGGAACAATTACAATCATTCCTAGAGAAAATGAGTGTTCATCCGGACAAAATATCGAATTTAAGTCAAGGGCTTGCAAAATTAACCAACGTTGCAGAAAACCTTTCAAACCTGTCAGAAGCAGCTATTGCAACCAATGGTTACATTGAAAGTATACAGAAAGCATCAAGTTCTGTTGGAGAATTTTCTAATAGATACGCTGAATCAACAGAAGAAATATCTAATTCAGCTCAAAAATTAAGTAATTCTTATCAGGAAACAGCAAATATTGTTTCTTCATCAGGTGAAGGATTCGCTAAAAATGTGAACGATTCAGGAAATAAATTGTTGGAGTCCTATCAAAATATGGATAAATCGTTGCAAACCGGATTTGATAAAATTTCTGAAAACAGCAATACGTATAATGGTTCCATGTCAACATTGAATAATAACCTGTCATCACTGAACGCGATTTACGAGTTGCAGCTAAAACAAAGTGACGAGCAAATAACTAATTCGAAAACTGTACATCAGGATTTGGGTAAAGTTCTTGAAACTCTTACTGTAACTCTACAAAATGCACAAGCTTACAAAAAAGAAACCGAACAGTTAAACGAAAATCTTGCCGCGCTTAATACCATATACGGTAATATGCTGAGCGCCATGGATGTAAGAAAGAAAAATTAATTTAACTGTCAAGCTAAGCTGAAATGGGAGCAACGAATTGTAAAGAAACGCCACGGCAAAAAATGATTGGGATGATGTATTTATTCCTGACAGCAATGTTAGCGATAAATGTATCAAACGAAGTCCTTAATGCTTTCACGATTATTGATAATGGTTTGGCTAAAACCATTCAAACCTTCGAAGAAAAAAATGAAAATAAATATAAGGATTTCCTAATTGCCTTGGAAGCAAACCCGACTAAAGTTCAGGAAGCTTGGGATAATGCTAACAAGATAAAATCCGAATCAAATAAATTATCAAATTTAATCGATTCTCTGAAACATAGAATCGTTAAAACTGCAGATGGTCCTGAATACGATATGAATAACATCGAGAGTAGAGACAATTTGGATGTACCTCCTGAAATTATGATTATTGGAGGACAGGGTAAAGTTTTACGAAAAGCTATTGATTCTTATCGTGATTTGGTATTAAGTCATATTGCAGGAAAAGATTCTACTCTGCGTAAAGCAATTATGAAAACTCTAAATACGAAAAAACCAAAAAAGATGACTAAAGGTGATCCAAATTATAGTTGGGAGTCTATACAATTTTCTCATACACCACTAATTGGAGCAGTCACTCTACTATCTAAGATCCAGACAGATATTCGTAGTACTGAATCGGATATCGTAAGTTATTTATTCAATCAAATTGAAGCAGAATCTTTTAAATTCAATAAACTAAGGGCAGAAGTATTTTCACCTTCAAATTATATTTTAAAAGGTGACACCTACGAAGCTCAGGTTTTTCTTGCAGCTATTGATACGACACAAAACCCTAAAATAGTAGTAGATAGAACAGGTCCAATTAGAACATTCAAAGATGGCCGGGGTATTTACACTGCAGAAGCTGATAAGGTTGGTGAAGTGAAATGGGGTGGTGTGATCACTTATACAAGTCCGTCAGGAATTGACAAAAAATATGATTTTGAATCAAGTTATATTGTAGCAGAGCCTAATGTTGTTGTATCTGCTACCAAAATGAATGTATTCTATGTAGGTGTTGACAATCCGGTAAGTGTTTCTGCTCCGGGATTTTCATCGGACAGAGTACGTGCCAGAATGGACAATGGTAGTTTGGTTAAAAAAGGCGATGCTTATGTTGCAAGACCTAAAGTAGCATTTAAAAATGCGAAAGTATTGGTTGAAGCACAATTTGAGGATGGTTGGAGACCGTTACGTACTGTTGATTTTAGAGTGAAACCAATTCCAGATCCTATTGCTAAAGTTGCAGATTTAGGTGGAGGTAAAATTAAAAAGAATCTGCTCTTGGCACAAACAGGTGTTGATGCGGTTATGGATCATTTTGATTTCGACTTAAAGTTTAAGATTACCAGCTTTACTGTTTCTACAATCGTTAAAGGCTTCACTGTTGATCAAGAATCCAGATCGGATGTATTTACAAAGGAACAGATTGAAATGTTTAAAAATTTAAAAAGAAGTCAGAAACTATATATTGAAGATATTAGGGCAGTTGGTCCGGATGGTGTAACCAGAGACTTACCTACAATTTCATTTAGAATTGAGTAATAAAATTTATATATGATGAAGAAAAGCTTATTACTAATAATTGGTCTTGTAATGATTTGTGCCTCGTATTCCAGTGCACAAACAAATGCAACAAGTGTTTATTCAAAAAATCATATCAAAAACAGAAAACCTATCCCTTATTCAAATATACGTGAGTCAGATGTGATGTGGTCGAAGTTAGTTTGGAGATTCGTGGATTTACGGGAAAAAATGAACCTTCCTATGTATTATCCAACAACACCAGAAGATGACCGCTACAGTTTAATCGATCTATTGATGTATGGGATTGAAAATGAAGGCTTAACTGCTTACGAGACAAACGATGATGAATTTAAGGTTCCTATGACGATTGATCAGATTCGTTCGAAGTTTGATGCCCAAAATGATACGATCATGCAACGCAATAGATTGACAGGAGAACTTGAACAAAAAATTCTTCCCGGTGAAATGCATACAGATGATGTAAAAAGATATATGGTGAAAGAACAGTGGTTCTTCGACAAACAAACATCGACTCTACAGGTTCGGATCATTGGAATTTGTCCAATTCGTGAATACATAAAAGATGGCGATTCAGAGTTAGATGGTATTCAACAGAAAAAACTGTTTTGGATCTATTTTCCTGAAGCCCGGCCTTTGCTTGCTTCTCACGAAGTGTTTAATCCAAATAACGATGCCGCTCGTTATTCATTCGATGATTTGTTCTTAAAAAGACATTTTTCGAGTTTTATTTCACAAATCTCCAATGTTCACAACAATCGTCAGATTAGTGAATACACTGTTGGTTTAAACTCAATGCTTGAAGCAGAACGAATTAAGAATGAGATTTTCACATTTGAACATGATCTTTGGGAATTCTAAAAAAAATATACTGATATAAAAAAAGGACCTGTAAGGTCCTTTTTTTATCATACGAATTTTTTCCCTTTTGTGATTTTCACATCATTAACAATTTTCCTTATCTCCTGCTCATCCCTTCTACGACATATGAGCAGAGAATTATCAGTCTCAACAACAATGTAATCCTTTAAGCCCTGCACAACAACCAATTTGTTATTTGGTACATTTACCAGACAATTTTTTGATTCGTAAAGCATCACATTTTCGCCCTGAATTGCATTCTGATTATTATCCTTAGCAGTATGCTCGTAAAGTGAGCCCCAAGTTCCTAGGTCGGACCAACCAAATTCAGAACAATACACAAATACACTTTCAGACTTTTCAAGAATTCCGTAATCAATAGAAATATTCTCGCATTTTGGATAAATCTGATCAATAAAACTTTGTTCTTCCCCAGTGTCAAGTTTATCTAATATGGCCTCAAACAGATTTTTTATATCCGGTAAAAACTTATCGAATGCATCCTGTATTGTTGAAAGTTTCCAAACAAATATCCCTGAATTCCAAAAGAATTCGCCCGATTCCTGAAATATTTTTGCCAATTCAAGGTGTGGTTTTTCTGTAAATGTTTTTACAGGATACACATCAGAATAATTCTCAACTGCTTTATTTGAAACCTGAATATAACCATAACCGGTTTCCGGTCTTGAGGGAGTAATACCCAATGTCAATAATTTATTTCCATCTTGTACGAATTGAATTCCTTCCGACAAAACTCCTAAAAACTTAGTCTCATTTAATATTAAATGATCTGCAGGCGTTACAATAATTGATGCATTCGGATTTCGCTTTTGTATTTTATGATTGGCATAAGCAATACAAGGTGCAGTATTTCTTCTTATTGGCTCCAACAAAACCTGATCTTCATTTATATTTGGGAGCTGCTGAAGAACAAGATTCTTGTAATTAGCATTGGTTACAACGAAAAAATTCTCTGCCGGACAAATGGATGCAAACCGCTCATAAGTCAATTGAATTAGAGTCTTACCTGTACCAAGAATATCAAGAAATTGTTTGGGTTTATTATTTTTACTTAAAGGCCAAAAACGTGAGCCTACGCCCCCAGCCATAATTACGCAATAATTATTTTTATCCATTGGAAATTATTTAACTGAATCCATACCAAATTAAATCGGAATTCAGAGTAGTAAAATTATACCCTAAAATACTGAAAAGCCTTATTAAATCAAAAAAGAATAGAAATTTCAATAGATACACTTATCCTGGAAGATGGTAAACAAATAATTTGTAATTTTATCGTAAACAAAATAACTATGAACTTGTTTGAAAACGTAGGAAAATTCTCAAGATTTCTTGTATTGGTATTTTCAAAACCAGAAAAAGGCAAGACTTTATTTTCACAAATAATCCGTGAGATTGATAAACTCGGAATCAATTCCATTGGGATTGTTGTTATTATATCACTATTTATGGGAGCCGTTATAACCTTGCAAACGGCATACAATATGCTTAATCCTTTACTTCCGGATTATTTGGTTGGCTATACAACAAGAGAATCAATGATTCTTGAATTCTCATCGACGATAGTTGGTTTGATATTAGCTGGAAAAGTTGGTTCAAACATAGCTTCTGAAATTGGCTCGATGCGGGTAACTGAACAAATTGATGCTTTGGAAATCATGGGAATCAATTCTGCCAATCATTTGGTTTTACCCAAAATTATAGCGGCAATTTTTATTAATCCATTTCTATACGTGCTAAGCGTGTTTGTAGGAATAACTGGTGGATTACTTGCTGGTTATCTAACAAGTACAGTTAATTTAGCCGACTATATTGATGGCGTGCAATATGCTTTTATTCCTTATTACATTACCTATTCCCTAATAAAAACAGCTGTTTTTGCCTTTATAATAACAGCAATACCATCCTTCTATGGATATTACGTAAAAGGAGGTGCACTGGAAGTAGGTAGAGCGAGCACAAAAGCTGTTGTAAACAGCAGTATTCTAATTCTTCTTGCTAATGTGATTCTCACACAAATCCTTTTAAAATGATCACTGTAAGTAATGTAAATAAATCCTTTGCCGACTTAAAAGTGTTGAATGATATCTCAATCAATTTTGAGGCTGGTAAAACCAATCTTATTATAGGACAAAGCGGATCCGGTAAAACAGTTTTACTTAAATCAATCATCGGTCTTCATGAGGTTGATTCCGGTAGTATTTTCTATAACGACAGAGATTTTACTTCCTTGAATTTGAAAGGAAGAAAAGAGATTCGAAAGGAAATGGGCATGGTATTTCAGGGCGGGGCTTTATTCGACTCTATGAGTGTTGAAGAAAATGTACTCTTTCCTTTGGATATGTTTTCGGATATGAGTGAAAAAGAAAAAAAAGATCGTGCAAACTTCTGCTTAAACCGTGTTAATATACAAAATTCAAATCACCTGTTTCCTGCCGAAATTAGTGGTGGTATGCAGAAACGTGTTGCCATTGCAAGGGCAATTGCTTTGAATCCAAAATATCTTTTTTGCGATGAACCCAATTCCGGTTTAGATCCTGTAACTGCTATTTTGATTGATAATCTTATTCAGGAAATTACAAAAGAGTATAATATGACTACCATTATTAATACTCATGATATGAATTCAGTAATGGAAATTGGAGAGAAAATTGTTTTTATAAGCAAGGGGAACAAAGTTTGGGAAGGTTCCAAAGATGAAATATTTAATACCGACAATAAGGATTTAAATGATTTTGTCTTTGCTTCGGAATTGTATAAAAAGATTAAAAAAATAAGCTAGTAGAAATCCCACTCGAACATTCTATTCGATTTATTATCTTTGCTTTCAGATCAACAAGAAATAATTCATGAATAAAATACTACTTTTCTTTATTTGCTGTGCATTCACCTTTTTGATATCCTGCAAAAAAAATAATAAAAATACTCCTCAGTTAAATGAAGATCAATTCACTAAGATGCTTATTGATATTCATATTATTGATGGAACTTTAGAATCCCAGAATATTTATCGCTCTGGAGATAATTATCGCCCCAGCTACTATTACAATTCTATTTTTCAGAAATACAATATCACCCGTGATCAATTTGATTCCTGCGTATCCTATTATTCTAACGATACGAAAAGATTCACCCAAATTTACGATGTGATTATAGATTCACTTAACCGACTTGAAACTCAATATCGTATTGAGGTTAAAAATAAAAAACTGGAACAAGACACTGTAAACCTTTGGACAAAAAAACAGAATTGGAGAGTTCCTGAAAAAGATAAAAACCAAGTTGATTTTGCAATTCCAATCAAAGAGAAAGGAATTTACACCATTAAAGCTTCCATTAAAATATTTAAGGATGATCAAACAGATAAACCTAAATTGGAGGCTTATTTTTGGAAACAGGATAGTTTGGGCGAAGAACATAAAGTAAGCTTTATGCCACGGCCAATTGCTAAAGAAATGAAATTTAACACTTATGAATTAAGTTTGTCCTATCCGGATTCGAGCTACACAGAGCTGCGTGGCAACTTATTTGCCGGAGAAAATGATCTTGTTGAGTTTACTCAGCATTTCGAAATTAAGGACATCATAATTTTCAATCCGCAGATTAGACCTGATTCCCTGCAGGTGATTAAGGAATTAAAGCAAGATGAGGAACAAAACCTTAGGCGTGTGCGATGAGAAAAATAGCGGCGAACTACATTTTTCCAGTTACAGCTACTCCTCTAAAAAATGGAATTATTGTACTTGATGAGAAAAATTATATTGTCGATATAATTGATACGAAGGGACAATTTAAAGAAATTCAAAATCTTGAATTCTACAGTGGTGTAATTATTCCCGGATTTATTGATGTATTTACCTTACTCAGTATTTCTTCTTTTTCAAGAAATGATTTCAAAAAATGTTTGCAGGATGATTTTGGTTCTGCACTTAAAAAGAGCTTACTCAAAAAAGAAACTACCCCTACTGCAGTACAAAGAGGGATTAATCAATTAGAAGCTTATGGAACTGTTGCCGCGGCAGACTATTTCACTGTAAATGATCATGCTGAGCAAAAACGAAAATCTAAATTGTATTTTTCTGATAGTAACGCTGCAGAATCAAACTGTTCGTTACAAATCCCAATATCAAACAAGCAGCTAAATCCAACCCAATCCATTCTGTTGAATCAGATGATCTTAGAAAAATTGAATGGGTTTATACCTGCTGCAAGTGAAATGAACCGATACTGCATTGGAACAGGGTCACTTGGAACGCATTTGAAACTATCTGTTTTTGAGGAATTAAAAGCTTTGCAGGAAATTCTGCCGGCACTTACGTTTTGGGAATTGATTAAATGGGGAACCATAAACGGAGCAAAACATCTACAGATTGAAAATAAATTTGGAAGTCTTGAAATTGGTAAAAAACCTGGCTTAAACCTGCTCACAAATCTTGATCATTCCAATCAGAAATTTAACACGGCAAGCGAACTGAAAGTCCTTGTTTAATCAAAGTGAATTAACTCCACGATTTAAACTCTTTATTTTAATGGATCAACTCAGGAATTTATCTAAATTTGGGCAACAAAAAAAAACGTATAAATGGCTACTTTTCTCTTCGATAAAATTATTTTCGGCCCCGTAAAAAGCAGAAGACTTGGGGTTTCATTAGGTATTAATTTATTGCCTAACGATTGCAAACTCTGCAGTTTTAATTGCATTTATTGTGAATGTGGCTGGAATCCGGATCACTCTGAACAGAAAATTAACTTTCATCCTAAAGATCAGGTGAAAGAAAGTCTATTCGAGAAATTGAGCCTGATGAAAGCCAATAATGAAGATCTGGATGTGATTACCTTTGCAGGAAATGGTGAACCAACACTTCATCCTGAATTTAGCGAAATCATTAATTACACGATCGAGGTTAGAAATCAAGTATTTCCACAGGCAAGAATCGCTGTCCTTTCTAATTCATCGATGATTCACAAAAAGTCGGTATTCGAAGCTCTAAATAAGGTAGATGATAACATTTTAAAGCTGGATGGCGGAACAGAAGAAACCATAATCAATTTAGATCAGCCGGTTGGAAAGTTCAATCTAAATAATACGGTTGAACTTCTTTCAAAATTTGATGGCAATTTAATCATCCAAACCCTTTTTATCAGAGGAGAATACGAGGGTAAAATTATAGACAATACAACCAAAGAAGAAATAGAAGCCTGGTTGACTCACCTGCAAAAAATCCAACCTAAAGAGGTGATGATTTATACCATTTCGAGGGATACGCCAAGTGATAATCTGGAGAAAATATCAATGGAAGAATTGCAGCAAATTGCACAAAAAGTAGAGGATGCCGGATTTAAAACACAAATCAGCGGTTAATATTTTGTCTTCGTAAAACGATGAGGTGCTATCGGTTCCTGAAATTCATTTTTAATGCTCAACGGGAGCTGAGGTAAATTTCATAAAAACATTTTACCCTCCAAAAGCCCAATAGAAAAGGAATTATTGTTGTTGTGAGGTGAGATTTTTAACTTCATTATTACGTCTGCAAATATCTTTTGTTTCTCCATTCCAGAAGTTTTTTTACAATAATTGCTTATATCTCTTTTTTATTTGCAATTACTCTCTAAAAGTATAACTTTAAGTTTATTACAAAATAAAACCTAAGAGAAAACAATAAATCTATGTTTAAAACATCTATTAAAATAAGCTGTTTCATTCTTTTTTTCATGTCATCAGTGCTAACTTTTGGTTGTCAAAATAAGAAACCCTCAGCTGATAAAATACCTGAGATAACTGCGCCACAACAAAAGGAGTTTAAATCGGTTAAAACTCTGTTTTACAATGTGCCAAGCCCAATTGAAGTGACTGGTATTATCAAAAAAATGAACCTTCCTTATCAACCCGATTTAATGAATCCGGTTTCCAATGCAGATAATTATTTATCACAAGCAGATGTGGCTATCAACATTGGTATTTACGGTGCGGATTTAAGTTACATTCGGATTTATGAACAGTTTCAGGATGCGGCAAGATATTTAGCCGTAATCAAGAAATTTACTCGCGATTTGGGAATTCCTGAAGAGCAGGAGAGAATTACTGCCCGAAGAATGGAAGAGAATATTGAAAACCAAGATTCTTTGCTTCAGATTATTACCGAAACTTTTACAAAATCGGACAGTTATCTGAAAGAAAATCAAAGGGGTGGTGTTGCTGCTTTAATTGTTTTTGGTGGATGGATTGAAACCCTGTATCTGGCAACAAATATTGTTGATTTAAAAAATCCTCAAAAGGAAATGGTCAACTTAATTTCACAGCAAAAACATTCTGTAAAAAACTTAATTGGTTTACTAAATCAATATAGAGATAACTATAAAATAAATCAGATTCTGCCGGATTTAAAGAAACTGGATGCAAAATTTCAGGAAATATCACAGACTAAATCTTCTGCTTCGAGCATTAAAACCAAAGACGGCAAAACAGTTATAAAAAATCAGGTTACTCTAACTGCTTCGAACGAAACAATCAGAGAAATAAAAGAAATTAACAGCAAAATAAGAGAAACGATTACCGAATTATAGGATTGGGGAGCACTAAAACGATTGGGATGAAAACGACTATAAAAACCATATTATTTATTTTTTACTTATTCGCGTTGCCAAATATTGTGCTTGCGCAGTGTAACGAATACACCAAAAAGGAATGCATTCCGAAACTTACGCCTTATACGTTTAACGGGCAATTAAATAATGCGGTGTTATCGGAAGGTGAAACTGCTGAATTGCAACTGACTTTTTATAAGGATCAGGAATATCGAATTCTGGTTGAAGGAGAAGAGAGCCTTGGTAAAATTCAATTTCAGCTTTTTGATACTGATTACAACTTATTGTATGATAATGCTGATGAAGATCACACAAACCTGTGGGATTTTATGGTTGAGAGTACTGATGATTTTGTAATTCGTGTTCTAGTCCCCGAAGATCAAAAAAAGGAGCGGATTGAAAGTGGCTGCGTTTCAATTTTAGTTGGCTTTAGAGCTTTTGGATCGAGAACCATTTTTAAATGATCATTTTCTGAGTCGAAACCTACGAAACAAAAAAACCATCCCGCAAAGGATGGTTTTTTTTCATTTCTGTAGTTTCAGTAATTATTTCATCAAAAATTTAGCTGAACCAATATGGTTTCCTTCAGCGAAAACATCCACTTTATATTCTCCTTCAATAAGACTTCCATCATTATCCCAGAATACAGCAACATCAAGCTGCTCCCCTTCGTAATCAATCTCTCGCGTTGCAGAATAGCTAAGTTTAGTATTCTCAAAATCGAATAAAAGATTTTCCGGATTACCCAAAACAACTTCATCAGGTCGGGTAATGCGCACAAATATTGCTTTAGCCCCGGTTGATGCAGTTACATTCTTTTGAATCGTAAAATTGGTGACCAGTTTTTCCGTTTTGGAAATCTTTTTCACCTCTTTGCCTTTTCTATTTATAGGAGAACAAGCAAGATCTACTAATGAAAGAGTAGCCGCCTTACTAATTACCTCTTTCATTGTTTCAGTTGATTCCTCGAGCTTGGTGTTTCGGTCTTTAACCCAATCGATCTGCTTTTTAACTCTTACATTTTCAGCTGTAAGCAATTGATTGCGTGTATTTAGAGAGTCAATTTGAACAATGTAATCTCTCAATACTCCTTTTAAAGTTCCTAACTCTTTTTTGTATTTATTAATTTCGAAATAAGAATTGTTTCGAAATACTTTCATTCGATCCAAAAGTTCATTTATCTTTTCCTGTTCCATTTTCAGCTGAACATTCAAGGTATCGTTACTCGTTTGCAGAGAATCGTAATCCTGTGAAAGTAATTTCAATTCGTTTTCCAAACTTATTTTCTCGGTAGTAATTTCGGATATATAGCGCTTATTATCTCTATGTTCCATATAATACATAACCGCTAAAATCACAAGAATTACCCCTAAAGTTGACAATACCCCAATATAAATGTTGTCTTTTTTACTTTTACCTTTAATCTCTGCCATAAAAACTCTACTTAATTAATTCGAACAAATTTACTTATCTTTTTTTTAATTGTATTCTCAAATTCATATTTGTTTGAGCACATGATGCTCATCAATAATGAATAGAATCAATACATTGTAAAACCAAATACAATTGTCAATTGAACCGCAGCAATAAACAAACCAAATTTCGAAATTCTTAATTTCTAAACAAAATAACGGAGCTAACATCCTGTTAAAGAATGCGCCCCGTTACCAAACTAACCCTGTGGTTTTTTTTTATTAAGTAGATTTCTTCTACAGGATGTTACCCAATTTCACACCAAAATAAATTGTTCTTGGATTTAAAGGACCATATACGTAACCTGCATCACGGGACGGGCCAAAATCAAAATCATCCTGAAAAGAATTAAAAATATTCTTCATCCCCAAATCAAACTGTAACTTCACATCACTGCCTAAATCGAAATGGTAAGCAAAGTTGATTCCCAAATCCATAAAACGATCTGATTTCACTAAACTTTCCTGAATCTCATTTCCATATTTATCATCTCCTCCACTTAAGTGAATCAAATTCATTGGTCCGGTATATGATCCTGATAATGTAGCAGTAAACTCATGAAGAGGTTTCCAGTTCATTGCAAAATAACCATACTGCTCTGGTGTTCTTAAAATATCATCAGTAGTAGTATTGGCTGTATCCTCATCCTCTCCCTGATCAACAGCATCATCGTATTTACTGGATTGCAATGTTAGTCCCATTTGGAAATCCAACTTATAGGATGGGGCCAGTTTACATTCAAAATTTACCCCCCGAACAACCGCTCCATTGGCATTTTTTCGAAGCATAACCATGTTTCCTGTCGCATCTACCTCACTAAATTCGTTAAAGAAAGGATCGATTAACTGAGTATTAAAACCCTCTGCAAGAAAATAGGTCTGCATTTTACCAAAGGCTTTGGTGTAATCCCAGGATACAGTATAACTGTTTGATTTCTCTTCTGTTAAATCGTCAGCCAATTCGTGTGTGATTCTTCTGGCCGTTGAAGCTTCAATGTGTAAATCTTCATCGAAAATTTGCGGAGCTCTAAAACCTCTTGCATAACTAACCCGCAATTGCGAACCTTTAAAGATATCGAATAACACGTTAGCTCTGGGACTAAATACTGTATTTGAATAATTGGAATTTTCCGCAGAATTTTTAATTTCATAGGAATCCATTCTTACACCCAATAGAAATTTTACAGCTCCTAAATCCCATTTACTTTGAGCAAATGCACCTATAGTATTTGATGTTTGATCGGCAATTTTGGTTGTTTTAACAAATTCATTATTTGTAAAATCATAATACCCCAATTTATCATCTTTCAGACTGTTGTAAACATTCTCCAATCCAAGAGTGATATCTGCAGGAGCGAAAAATAAATTATCAAACTTTGTAAAGAATTGCACTCCGGCAGAAACAGCCAAATCATCGGTTTGACCATAAGCACCATAATCAGGAATTGGTGTAGATAATTTCGCACCATTTTCGTCATAAATAGTGGCAGCTCCATAGTAACTATCCCTATCGATACTTTGTCCCGAAGCATAAACAGACAATTTACTGATGCGATCCTGATTAAGATATTGATCCCAGGCCAAACTTCCTGAATTAATACGATGACTTACTTCTTCGGCAACAGTAGCTTCATGAGCCTTTAAATTTAGCTGATCTCCGCCCCTTCGGTACTCATCAACTACATGATATTCCAAAGTCAATTTGGCTAAATCTGAAAGACGATGATAAGCACGTAAACCGACACTTATATTTTTCAATTTAACCATATCGGAATAACCATCCTTATTCGCATCCCAATCACCGCGCTCACGGTTCATCCCAAAAATAAACATCCCGCTTTTATGATCTTCAGAAACAACTGACGCATTAAAATCGGCAGTCATGTCACTGGCAGCATCTCCACCACCATCAACACCAATACCTACAGCTCCATATTTCACTCCTGCTTTAAAAGTATTGGCAACAGGATCTTTTGTAATGATATTAATTGTACCGGCAATTGCATTCCCTCCAAAAAGAGCTGAACCACCTCCACGTACAATCTCAACACGCTGAATCATACTTGCCGGAATGTGTTCCAATCCGTATACTCCGGCCAATCCGCTGAAAATAGCTCTGCTGTTAATTAATATCTGCGTATATGGTCCTTCCAAACCATTCATTCTTACTTGCGAAAAACCACAATTGTTACAATTATTCTCTACACGCAAACCAGGAGAAAAAACCAAACCATCAGCCAGGTTTGCTGATGATATTTGCTCCAGCAACTTAGTAGATATAGAATTTACTACAACAGGAGCATCTTTACGTTGAATTCTGTTTCGATCGGCCGTAACCACAACCTGATCCAAGCCAATAAAATCTTCTGCTATTTTAAATTCAAGAACAGAGTTCTTTCCTCCTTTTAGTTCCAATTCCTTCTTGTCCAATTTGTATCCCACACAAGTAGCAATTACATGATAATGCCCCACAGGAACATTCTCGATTACAAATTCGCCGTCGAAATTTGTTACTGCTCCCATGCTCGATCCTTCAAGAGCAACACTGGCATAAGGAATGGGTTTGCTGCTGTTACTGTCAATCACTTTGCCTTTTACACTTGAAGTAATATTTTCGGCAGAAACAGAAAATGCCACACTAATTAGCATAGCAATGCCAATAGTTAGATGAGTTAGTAGTCTCATTATAAGGTATATTTTTTTGATGTTTGTATTTATTGATATACACAACACTCCCTCATACTATCAAACAGTATCAGGAAACAGTTACATACTCAAATTTTAAATGGACCTTTTCAGGTAATAATAATAAAGGTGTTACTGGAAAACAGGCGGAGCCCTGTTGTCAAGAAGAGAACTTATAATTCCTTTCTTAATAAAAAGGTGGTAAACATTACTAATTTCATAAGATTTTCCTATTAATGCAGCTATAAATAAAACTGAACCGAGCAAGAACAGGAAACTCGTAAATTGCTGCAGTGAAAAACATTCATGAGAAGAATGATGATGATTTGCTGTTCCGTTAGAACTCCCTGGTTTTTGATAGGGATGAGCATGAACGATTAAAGTTCCATCAACTTGTCTATGAACGTGCCAATTAAAAACAGCATTACCCGCCAACAAAATCATTGCCGGGAGCAGTATACTTACAATCGCTATTTTTATTTTTCGAAAACCGTTCATTACCGAATTAAATTGGCATTAACATTACGGCTCAAAAGTAGAAAGTCGGGATTCGTTTAACAATACCTATATGTTGGTATTCATTGACTCCAACCATGTTACTTAACATGTTTTTCATTAAGGCGATTGAAATACTCCTTTATTACATCTTCAGAAGCAACCAAATCGGAGTCCAAAACAGGCTTAGATTTTCTGATTCGGGAAATATAATCTTCTTTGGAGCAAACCATCTCATTCTGATACAAATACCAAAACTGAACGTGAACCCACAAATCATTTCCGGGTCCAAATTGAGCGCGTAATTCGTAAGCTTTTTCTGTAAGCTCCTCTATTTCTGAACCAAACCGGTAAAACATATTTTTAAAAGGAACCGGGTGCACACCGGTTTGCTTTGCCTCATCAAAACGGTAATCTCCAAATTCGATTAACTGCTGTATTTCTGTTTTCCCTTCAAATTGTGCATCGATAACCGGCATTGATGAAATTTGCTTTTGCAATTGAGACAAAGAAATGGAAAGCTTATTTTCAACAACTTTGGCAAAATCCGTAAGGTGATTTTTCAAAGAATTATTCGATGTGGTCGCTACTAATTCTGAGCTGATGATATCATCTTCATTAAATTCATTCTCCCATTTCACAATTCGGTTTATTTCCTGAAGAATCATTCTAACAAATTGCCTGTTATCCGATTGTGAATCGCAAACAATCATAAAATAATCCTGATATCTAACCATTATTATCAAAACCCCATCCAGACTAAACTTCAGACTTCGTTTTAAGAATAAGCCTTTTTTATGCAAACAGAACCTGATTTCGGTCTTAGTCTTTGCTTTATTTATCGCTGAAAAGGAAAGCAAAGATTGATAGGAAATGGCATACGTTTTAGAATTTGCATCTACTTTATCGCAGCATACAATTTCAGAGTTGCTTTTAATCTCAGTTGTAACATGATTTAGAATTACAGCTCCTTGTTGAACTGCACTTTTCAGTAAAGAAAGCAACAAGCGATTTGTTGAAATCTTAAATTCTTTATCGATGTGAACAGCATCAGCGGTTTCGGCAGTAAGAGCCGGCTCATATTTTGAAATGTCCTTATCGCGAATACTTCCCGAAAATATTTTTTCCCATTTTGAAATGTTTCGTTTTACATTCAGATATTCATCTGGCAAAATTAAATGAGGAAAGCGGTTGCGAAAAGCAAGAACCAATGGATGTGTACTTTCCGAAGTATCAACAATAGGGTGCAAAGATTCTTGAAAATCATTTTCGGTTAAAATGGCGCATTTATATCCGTTAACAGTCGCCAAAAGAGCAAACAGAACTTCCTTTATACCAACACTTAGTATCACAAAATCGAATTGAGTATTTGCCGCTGTTTCAAGAAATTTATCTCTTTTTAACACGGAATATTGTAAGGAGTCCTCCATTTTACTTTTATTAACTTATTTTTGTTTTGAATCTTTGTAATTTTGTTGCCTAATAATCAAAAATAATCAATTTGAAAAAGATAGCTTTTTATATCCTTGCGGGATTTGCAATTTCAGCCCTATTATATTCTTGTGCACGAAAAGGAATGCCTACCGGAGGGCCTCTTGATTACACAGCTCCAAAGGTTACATTGACCAAGCCTCAAAACTACTCAACAAACTTTAAAGGTGGAAAAATAGAAATTTTCTTTGATGAATTTGTTCAGCTAAAAGATATAAGTTCAAATTTCACAATTTCTCCACCACTAAAAAAGAAACCTTTGGTGAAATTAAAAGGTCGTTCTATCTACGTGAAGTTAGAAGAGAAACTTCGTGAAAACACCACCTATACTCTCGATTTTGGAAATGGCATTGCCGATAATAATGAAGGGAATCCTTTGGGAGAATATCAATTTGTTTTCTCAACAGGTAACCAACTGGATTCATTAAGCATTAAAGGAAAATTAGACAATTCCTTCAATCAATTACCAGTTGAAAAAGCCATGGTAATGGCTTACTTAAATACGAATGATTCTGTACCCTTTACAGTAATTCCAAGTTATGTTGCTAAAACCGATTCGGCAGGTTATTTTCAACTGAACAATTTAAGCAGCGGAGACTACAAGCTATTTGCAATTGTTGATGGAAACCGCGATTTTCTGTACAATGGCCCCGGCGAAATGATTGGTTTCAGCAATGACATTATTACGCCAAAAATGCATACTTACGAACAATTAGACAGCATTAATGCCGACTCCGTTGTAGTAAGACAAATGATGGAAACAGAACCGTCAAATATTTACCTTAGAATGTTTGATGAAGAAAATCCTCTTCAATACCTTACCACTTATAAAAGAGATCGCAGAGAACAAATCTATTTTGATTTTAACTCGAAAAGAACTGATAGTCTTAAGATTGATTTTATTGATGTTGATGAAAATCCAAATTGGTTTTTGCTTGAAAAAAATAGAACAAACGATACTCTTTCCTATTGGATAACCGATTCGACTATTTACCAAAGAGATACTCTTTTGGCGAAACTGGAATATTTGAAAACTGACTCGTTGGGTAAACTTGTAAGCTTTACCGATACAGTTAAATTAAATTATAAGGCTCCGAAAAAAGCAAAAGCTTCGAGGAATAAAAAGAAACAGGCAAAAATTAAAATTCCTACCTATGGATTTAAATTGAATGCCAGTAGTTCGCAGGATTTAAACAAAGATGTAATTATTGATTTTAATGAACCTCTAGCCGAAATCAATAAAGACAGTATTCATTTGTATCAACTTCAGGACACAATACTAATTCCTGTTGATTATAAAATAGAGCAGGATTCTGCTGATATTCTTCGCTATCATGTTAAAATTGACTGGAAAGCAGAAACCCAATATAAGGTTGAGTTTGATTCAACCGCATTTCGAAATATTTATGGTTTGTACAGCGATAAATACAATGGGAAAATTACAACCCGGGAAGAAGAATATTACGGAAAAATATTATTGAATGTATCCAATGTAAAAAAACCACTGATTGTTCAACTATTAAAAAACAACAAAAGTGAAGGGATTGTTCAGGCAAAAAGGATTTATTCCGATCAAACCGTAATATTCGATTATTTAGCTCCTGACACCTATATCATTAAATTAATTGTTGATGAGAACGACAATGGTAAATGGGACACCGGTAATTACAGAGAAGGTCTTCAGCCTGAAATGGTTCATTACTTTAGAAAAGAAATTAAAGTCCGTTCGTATTTCGATGTAGAAGATCGTATTTATATTCCGGAAAATGGTCCGGAAATCAATTTCAATCAGCATTTAATAGAACTTGAGCAAAAAAGGCAGAAAAAGCTTGAAAAAGCATTACTAAAAGATGCTGAAAAAAATAAAAAGAAAACAAGAACCAAAAACAACAATTAGATATGTCAGTACTTCTGGAATTTGCTATTTTCCCAACCGACAAAGGTGATAGCGTAAGCAAACAAGTTAGTCAGGTTATTGAGTTGATCCGCGAAAGCGGGATTAGCTACCAGTTAACTGCAATGGGAACTTTGATTGAGACTGATGCGTTACCGGAAGCTTTAGCGCTTGTAAACCGCTGTTATGATCTTTTAGCGGAAGATTCAGAACGTGTTTATACTACTATAACGATCGATATTCAGAAGAACAAACACAATCGCTTAAAAACCAAAGTAGAAGCAATCGAAAATAAGATTGGCAAGGTTAATAAGTAAGGAACAAGTTTCAAGGACCAAGTATTAAGTATCAAGAAAATTCACGAATGAAATTTTTAGCCTCACTTAAGTACCGTATTTTTTCAAGAAGAACAATTATGGTTCTAATTCTGCTAATGGGAACATTTGGTCTGAATGCACAATGTGTGGTAAAAAATTTCGCTTTTCAATCGGGTGAAAAATTAGTTTTCAGAGGCTACTACAACTGGGGATTTATTTGGGTTGCTGCAGGTGAAGTTGAACTGTCTGTTAAAGCAGACCAGTTTCAAAATAAAGAGGTATTCAAAATAAAAGGAGAAGGCCGAAACACAAAAGCATTTGACTGGTTTTTTAAGCTTAGAGACACATTAACCTGCTATGCCGACGCTAAAACTCTTGCTCCACTCTACTTCGACAGACGAACTCATGAAGCCAAATACGATGCTCATCACGAGTATTGGTTTGATTACAAAAAAAATCAGATTAGGTCGCAAATTCAGAAACGAGATAAGCCTGTAAAGCACGATACGCTAAAAAACAAGCCCTGCACTTTCGATATTTTATCGGTTGCGTACTACGTTCGGAATCTCGATTTCTCGAAATACAAGAAAGGAGATAAAATTCCGATTTCGATGCTGATCGATAACGAAATTCACTCCCTCTATATTCGCTATCGCGGATTGGAAACCATCAAGGCAAATTCAGGCGAACGTTTCGAATGCCTCAAATTCTCGCCCCTTTTGGTTGAAGGTACCATGTTTAAAGGCGGCGAAGACATGACCGTTTGGCTAAGCAACGACGACAACCGAATTCCAATTATGGTGGAAGCAAAAGTGCTGGTTGGCAGCGTTAAGGGAATTCTGGAAAGCTACGACGGCCTGCGAAACACCAAAAATTCTTTCTTCAAGAATAACAAAGGGAATCTGGATATTGCGGAGTAAGATTTTTTCTGACCGGTTCCCGAACTAGTACTAGTCCGATTGATGGACAAGTAGTGGTCCGACTGCTGGACTAATACTAGTCCCATTACCGGAGCAGTAGTGATCCGGTTTATTGCAAAAACTTTAAGACAAAATCTTCCGCTGCTTTTTCAAGATAAATGCCTGCGTTTTTTATAGAATCATCTGTACTTGCAGCATATTTGCTTACTTCGAACAGGCAATCGATATTCATTTCTTTTACTCTTGCCTCATCCAAATCAAGCAATCCACAAAAAATTGCCAGTTTTTGATCAGTAATGGAATCCAATACACCGCGGATTACTTTTCCTGAGAATGTTTGCTCATCCAATTTTCCTTCTCCGGTAATTATCCAGCCAGCACCTTTAATGAGAGCATCAAAATTGGCCTCCTTTTTTAGTAAATCAATACCCGGATTCAAGGCTGCATTTAAGAACAGAATACAAGCTGCTCCCAAACCACCCGCAGCACCTGCACCGCTTATTTCCTGCAAATCGAACCCGAATTGCTTCTTAGCTACTTCATTAAAATTCTGTAATCCGGCATCCAATTCCCGCACCATTTCGGGTGTCGCTCCTTTTTGTGGAGAATAGATATAAGCGGCTCCATTTTCGCCATACAAAGGATTATCAACATCGCAGGCAACTTCGAATTTCACCCCTTTTAATCTTGGATGTGCGACTGAATGATCAATAGAATAAAGTTGAATTAAATCCTGGCCGGCACCTTTCAACTCATTATTATTTTCATCGAAAAAGACATAACCCAATGCCCGCGCCATGCCCAAACCGGCATCGTTGGTTGCACTTCCGCCAATACCCAAAATAATGTGTTCTGCACCTTTGTCCAACGCATCTTTAATTAATTCGCCGGTTCCATAAGTGCTTGTCAGCATCGGATTTGCCTCATCGCCTTGCAGCAAACGAATTCCCGAAGCTTCTGCCATCTCAATGTAAGCAGTCTTCTTCTTTTCAGAATACAAATAAAAGGCAGTAATTTTTCGATGCAGCGGATCGTGAACCTCGATGGAGTTCATTTCTCCTTCCAGATAGAAGTTCAGGACTTCAATTGTACCATCACCACCATCAGCCAACGGTAGTTTGATGATCTCAACATCAGAAGTGTGTTTTCTGATCCCTCTCTCAACAGCATCACAAAATTCCATTCCGGTGAGAGAGCCTTTGAATTTATCCGGAGCTAAAATAATTTTTGTCATCATTGGTAAGTTAGCTTAAATCAGGAGGATTTTAACTTACTATTATTGGGACAGGTTGAAAAAAAAGCTTATTTCTTATCTATTTTAATCTCAAAAAGTTTAGGCCATCTTTTCCCGGTAACAAACAAACGATTATTAATAGAATCCCAGGCTATTCCATTCAATACCTCATCTCCCTCTATCAATATTCTCTTGTCGGCTAGTTTTAAAATCTTACCTAGATTTAAATTTCCTTCTACTCTTCCCGTTTCCGGATTTATAATTACAATGCGGTCGGTAAGCCAAACATTGGCATAAATTTTTCCATTTATATATTCCAATTCATTCAAATTGGTTACCATTCCCGAATTATCATACACTTCAATTATTCTCTTCCTGCTATAATTGTCAGCATCAAGAACTGTCAGCACATTTGTCCCATCCGAAAGAATCAACTCATTGTTAGCTGATGTAATTCCCCAGCCCTGATTATTGGACGTGTTGGGTTCAAAAGTATCCTCTTTTTCAAAAGTTACAGGATCAACAACAAAAACTTTTTTTGCATTCCAGGTCAATTGAATAATTTTTCCCTTGGAAAACGTAATGCCTTCGCCAAAATATTCCTGCTCTAAATTCTTAACCGACAGGGCCTCACCATTTTCAAGTTTTACCTTTCGCAAAGTAGATTCGCCTCTTTGCCCTGTTCCCTCATATAGAAATCCTTCATGATAAAACAATCCCTGGGTATAAGCACCTCTATCGTGGGGAAACTCATTAATTATTTCATATGAATATTCAACAGGAGGGATATTCGTTTTCAAATTTATAAATGTGGAAACAATACCAATTGTCCCGTCTTCATGATAAGCCATCACCTTCAGATCGTGTTTCCCCATTTTTTGATCCTCAGGAACCCAAGTCATTGTCCATGGCTCATCGGTCAAACTTCCAATTAAAGTCTCATCAGCCCAAAACTGAACAGAATCAATTCCGGCCGCCCTATTTCTGGGAGTCATTTCAATTTCAACATCTCCTCCCATGGTATATAAATCACCCCGATGCGGTTGTTTTAAGCGCAAACTATTAACAATCACTGTCGTTTTTTCTGTCTGCTCATCAAAGCTTTTATCGGCAAACTTATTATTGTTTACACTCTTGCCATTACACGAGACTAACAGCAAAAAACAAACAAGCGATAAAAAAGAGTGAGTATTCATGGTAATTCTTTTAGGATAAAACGATCAGTGAAAACAACAATTAGTTTTAGTATTACAAGCTTTAAAATTAGCTAAAAAATAAAAAACTGCCCTGATCAGTCAGGACAGTTTGTATTATTTTAAGATTTCCCATTCATAACCATCTTTGGTGTCTTTTACAACAATGCCTAAATTGGTCAATTCATCTCTTATTTTATCGGCAGTAGCCCAGTCTTTATTCTTTTTGGCCTCATCGCGGGTCGAAAGCAGCAAACGGACAACCTTATCGAGTATCTCGTTATTCCCTCCTGATTCACCTTCATCTTTCAAACCCAACACGTCAAACACCAAATTGTGATACAAATCCTTTAAAACAGTAAGATCAGAAGCAGTAATCGTTTCCTTTCCAACAGCTAATGAATTAATCATCTTCACTCCATCAAACAAGTGAGCAATTAATATCGGTGTGTTAAAATCATCATTTAATGCCTCGTAACACTTTGTCTTTAATTCCTCAACCGAATTGGAAGAAGAAGCCGAAGCTTGTATTTTATCTATCGTTGCAACAGCTGTCATCAAACGTTTAAAACCTTTTTCTGCTGCCTGAAGCGCATCGTTCGAAAAATCCAACGGACTGCGGTAATGAGCCTGCAACATGAAAAAGCGAACCGCCATCGGGCTATACGCCTGTTCCAGTACATCATTCTCTCCCGAAAACATAGAAGATAAATTCACGTAATTTCCCAATGATTTACCCATCTTCTGACCATTGATGGTGATCATGTTGTTATGCATCCAGTATTTTACAGCTTCGTGACCATTCGATCCTGTCGATTGAGCAATCTCACATTCGTGATGCGGGAATTGCAGATCCAATCCACCTCCGTGGATATCAAATTTAGCACCCAGATATTTCTGACTCATTGCAGAACATTCCAAATGCCAGCCAGGAAATCCATCACTCCATTTCGAAGGCCAACGCATAATGTGCTCCGGTGTCGCTTTTTTCCAAAGAGCAAAGTCAAAACTGTTTTTCTTTTCGCTTTGTCCTTCTAAATCGCGGGTGTTCGAGAGCAACTCTTCAATTTTTCTTCCTGATAACTTGCCGTAGTCGTATTTTTCGCTGTATGCTTTCACATCAAAATAAACAGAACCTTCACTCTCATAGGCAAACCCATTCGCAAGCAGTTTATCAATCACCTCCATTTGCTCAATAATGTGTCCTGATGCACGAGGCTCAATACTTGGCTTCAATACATTCAGATCATCCATATCATTGTGATAGCGATCGGTAAAAAACTGAACAATTTCCATTGGCTCCAGTTGTTCCAAACGAGCCTTTTTAGCAATTTTATCTTCGCCCTCATCTGCATCATTCACCAAATGTCCTACATCGGTAATGTTTCTAACGTAGCGTACTTTATATCCTAGATGCGTTAAGTAACGAAAAACCAAATCAAATGTAATTGCTGGCCGGGCATGCCCCAAATGTGCATCACCATATACCGTAGGACCACATACATACAGCCCAACATGGGGAGCATTAATGGGTTCAAACAATTCTTTTTTACGATTTAGTGTATTATAAATGAACAACTTATTTTCCATAACTGTAATATAATCGAAATTCTATTGGGAGTGTAAAATTATAAAAAATTATTGCTCGCCATAAAATATCTTGCGAATAACTTTAGAATTCTGATAGATAGATTCAATTCATTCCTAATTTTCGACTTCCTTAGGGAGTAAGTTACGTCAATAAAACTCTTTTCAACTCAAAAAATGGGGTTCAAACAGACCATACAACTGTATATTCAATCATAATCTACTCTTTTTATTGTCTATATAGATTCCTTCACTATCTTTGTGACATAAAATATTCTATCCAATATCCTAAATTGCGATTACCGTCATCAGCAAGATTACTTGAAAACATTCACCTTCCTCATTGAATGTAAAGGAAAATCAACAAAAGGAAATAACAACAAGAATTATATAGAGATTGATCAAATTTGGATAGAATAAATACAGTTTATAGACTAATTATAAAATCTTAATCATGTAATATTGTTTTAAACAATCAAAATATATTTTTTATTATTACTTTCAACTATAAGCTCATACAGGATCAATCCAATAGTAGTATTACAAAATTAAAAGAATGTCAAAAAAAAATAAAAAAGAACATAGAAAAGGAAAACCAGCACATAACCGCCAAAGTCTTTCAAAACTAATTGATGGAATATTCGCTCAAAACCCAACTAAAACACTTAATTACAAACAAATTTCAAGTGAATTGGGAATTAAAGACATGGGCACAAAGCAGCTTGTAGTCGGAATTCTTTGCGATATGGTTGATTTAGAGGTTTTAAGTGAAATTTCGACAGGAAAATACAAATTGAAATCGAAAATCGGCAACATAACGGGCAAGGTTGACATGACTGCCCGAGGATCTGCATTTATCGTTTCGGAAGAAATTGAAGAAGATGTTTTTGTATCGCAGGCAAATTTAAACAGAGCTTTACATGGAGATATCGTTAAAGTTTCCTTGTATGCACGTAAAAAAAGCAAGCAACCCGAAGGCGAAGTGGTTGAAATCGTTAAAAGGAAAAAAACCACCTTTGTAGGAATCGTAGATGTTTCTAAAAACTATGCATTCCTGGTTTCATCGGGCAAACAAATGCCATACGATATTTTTATTCCTTTGGCAAAGTTAAATGGGGCACAAAATGGCGATAAGGCAATTGCACAAATAACCGAATGGCCTAAAAAATCGAAAAATCCGGTTGGTCAGATTACAACTGTTTTGGGTAAACCCGGTGATAACAACACCGAGATGCATGCGATTCTGGCTGAGTTTGATCTGCCTCATATTTTCCCTGAAAATGTAAACGAAGCAGCGGAGGAAATATCCGATGTAATAACAAAAGACGAAATTGCTCTTCGCAGAGACTTCAGAGAGGCCACAACCTTCACCATCGATCCGCACGATGCGAAAGATTTTGATGATGCGTTGTCGATTCGGGCTTTGGAGAATGGAAACTGGGAAATTGGTGTTCACATTGCTGATGTTACACATTACGTAAGAAAAGGGAGTATCATTGAACAAGAAGCTTTTGACAGAGCAACTTCTGTTTATTTAGTAGACCGTGTGGTTCCAATGTTACCGGAACGTTTATCGAACGGAATTTGTTCCCTGAGACCCAATGAGGAAAAATTAACTTTTTCGGCTGTATTCGAAATGGATGATACCGCAGATGTAATCAATACATGGATTGGTAAAACCGTAATTAATTCGAACCGACGATTCACCTACGAAGAGGCGCAGGATATTATTGAAACCGGAGAAGGAGATTTTAGTGAAGAAGTTCTTGAATTGGATAAACTGGCTAAATTGCTGCGCAAAAGAAGATTTAAAAAAGGAGCAATTGATTTTGATCGTTTCGAAGTAAAATTCGAAATTGACGAAACGGGTAAACCAACACGCGTTTATTTTAAAGAATCAAAAGATTCGAACAAACTGATTGAGGAATTTATGCTTTTGGCCAACAAACGTGTTGCTGAAGTTGTTGGACGTGTACCAAAAGGCAAAACTGCTAAAACATTTGTTTACAGAACTCATGACCAGCCAAATCCTGAAAAACTAAATACTTTTAACCAATTTATTCAAAAATTCGGATACAGTTTAAAGACAACAAATCCGGGAGCAATATCCAGTTCGCTAAACGCTCTATTACACGATGTAAAAGGTGAAACCATTCAAAATCTGGTAGAAACTTTAGCGATTCGCTCCATGGCAAAAGCCGAATATTCAACTGTGAATATTGGTCACTATGGATTACATTTCGATTATTACTCACACTTCACATCGCCAATTAGAAGATATCCCGATATGATGGCTCACAGATTACTGGAGAAATACTTTTCGGGTGCTAAATCGGTAAACAAAGAGAAATACGAAGAGTATTGCCAACATTGCAGTGAAATGGAACAAAAAGCAGCACAAGCTGAACGTGCATCCATAAAATACAAACAGGTGGAATTCATGCAGGAACATATTGGTCAGGAATTTACAGGAACTATATCAGGTGTTACCGAGTGGGGATTTTACGTGGAATTGGATGAAAATAAATGCGAAGGAATGGTTTCAATTCGTGAGTTGGAAGATGATTTCTATGAATTTGACGAGGACAACTATTGTATTGTTGGACGCAATCATCGTAAAATTTATCAATTAGGAGATAAAGTTGAAATTTTGGTTGCCAAAGCAAATTTAATTGCCAAGCAACTTGATTTTGTATTAGCTGATTCTGAGAAAAATATATAATTCAAAAAAACGTAAAGCAAGGTCGGATCTCCCATTTGAAATCCGTCCTTTTTCTTTTGTTAATCAACTTAATAAAACACATTTCTTAATAAATGATAAAATGAGAGGCATCATTTCATTCATCCACTCTTTTTATGTAATTTTGATTGAAACCCGCACATATTAAATAAAGGTAAGGTTACGCATGAAAAAGATATTGATAATTGATGATGATCCAACTATTTGCCTGATGCTTCAGGGCTTGTTAAAGCGTAAAAACTTTGATGCAGATACTGTGTTTTCTGCCGGAGAAGCATTAAAAAAGCTGGAGATTAATCAATTTGATCTTGTATTAAGTGATTTCCGTTTGCCGGATTTTGATGGATTGGAACTTCTCCAAAAAATAAAATCAATGCATCCTCATGTTCCTGTGATTATTATGACTTCTTATGCTGATATAAGAACCGCTGTGAGTGCAATAAAAATGGGTGCGTTTGAATATGTAACCAAGCCGCTTAACCCGGATGAAATACTCTTGCAAATCAATTCTGCTCTTGCAAAATCAGAAGAACCTAAAAGTTCTAAAAATTCACAAGAAAAAAAGAACAAAGAAGGGCTTGAATTTGTAAGTGGAAACAGTCCAAATTCCTTACAAATTGACCAATACATTAAATTGGTGGCACCCACAGATATGTCAGTTATTATTGAAGGTGAAAGCGGTACTGGAAAAGAAATTGCGGCCCGAAGAATTCACTTTGACAGTAAGAGAAAAAAGAAAGCTTTTGTTGCCGTTGATTGTGGTGCTTTATCTACAGATTTAGCAGGAAGCGAACTGTTCGGTCATATAAAAGGTTCATTTACAGGGGCAATAAACGATAAAGAAGGTCAATTTGAATCAGCTCAGGGGGGAACTTTGTTTCTGGACGAAATAGGGAATTTATCTTATGAAATTCAAATGAAGCTCTTAAGAGCTTTGCAAGAACGTAAAGTTCGTAGAATTGGAAGCAATAAAGATATTGATGTCGATGTCCGGATTGTTGTTGCTACCAATGAAGACTTATCAGTAGCAGTAAATAATGGAGACTTTAGAGAAGATCTTTACCATCGTTTAAACGAATTCAAAATTACTGTTCCTGCCTTGCGAAACAGAATTGAAGACATTGAACTGTTTTCGAATTATTTTCTCGAACTATCCAATAATGAGCTGAATAAAGAAATAACAGGATTTAGCTCCGAGGTTTTGGAAAAATTCAAATCTTATTCATGGCCGGGCAATTTAAGAGAACTTCGAAATGTTATAAGAAGATCTGTTTTGCTTAGTCCTGAAAAGAAAGTAGAACTAACCAGTTTACCCAATGAAATCTTAAATGACAATGCCAACAGTGGTTTTGTTGTGGAAGGTTCCAATCTTAAATTAATTCAGGCCGCAAACGAAAAGGAATTAATTGTATCCACGCTCCGAAAGGTGAACTATAACAAATCGAAAGCCGCCAGAATGCTTAATATCGACAGAAAAACCTTATACAATAAGATTAAACAATACGGAATCGATATTTAAAAATAGACTTAGGCAATAATTTCATCACGAATAGATGATATTACTAAATTTGTGTTAGCTGTAACAGTTGCAACCAACTCTCTTATCTCTTCGTGGTTTATCTCAGCATTTTCTTTTTTATGAAGAATGGTTTCCAATCGCGCTAAAATAGGAACCACAATTAAAACCCTAAGCTGGTTAAACGAAGAAAGCATCTTATGAGCAATTTCACCAATAGCCAGATAATTTTTATCAATCAAAGCTTTATTCAATAAATCGACATTTTCGTGTGCAGAAACAATAAACTGCTCCAATATCTGATTAACTAATCCCTGATCATCGGAGGTAAATTGTTTGATTTGAGTTAAGTCGAAAAGATCATCCGACATTGTTTTGTCAGAACCTTTTAATTCAATTCTCTCTTCTTTCGCAATACCAAATAAATCTCGAAGCATTCCCATCAGAATAGCCTCATCAAATGGTTTCACAAGACAATCTGTCATTCCCGATTGTATATACTGTTTTAAATCCGACTCTCTCACATTCGCAGTTAAAGCAATAATTGGAATTTCAGATTTTTTGGTGTGCTCCAATTTTCTAATATTTTTACACAGCTCAATTCCGCCCATTTCAGGCATGTGGATATCTGTAAGAATCAGATCGTAATCTTTTTGCCTGATCAAATCGTAGGCCTTAGATCCATCTTCCACAAAGTCTGCCTGCAAGCCCCAACTGGCAAAAATGGTTTTCAGCAACAATAAACTGTACGGATCATCATCTGCAACCAAAAAGGATTTTTGCCTTAAAAAATCAGGAATTTGAACCTCTCTTGATCCTTTATGCTCAGTCACCTCTTCTTTCGATTCCAATAACGGTATTCGCAAAGTAAAACAAGATCCTTCACCCAGCTTACTCTCTACGAACAAATCACCACCCAACAATCGTGATAATCTTCTGCTAATTGCCAAACCCAATCCTGTTCCCCCATACTTCCTTGCCGAAAACGAATCTGCCTGACTGAAATCTTCAAAAATTGTTTCTAATTTATTCTCATCAATTCCAATTCCGGTATCAATTACATTTACTTCGAACATAAAGTACTTATCGATTTGAATAACCGATGATTTGATTCTAACAGCCCCCTTGGGAGTAAATTTTATGGCATTACTACCCAAATTCAATAGAATCTGTTTAATTCGAAACGGATCACTATCTAAATTAATCTGAGAATCACCATCGTATTCCCAAGTAAAATCGATGTCCCTGTTTTCAGCATTAATTTTCAGAACATCGTATACGTCAAAAACCAGTGAATGTGGCTGAAACGGAATATTTTCAATATGCAGTTTTCCAGCTTCTATTTTCGACAAATCGAGAATTTCATTGACCAAGCCAAGTAAATGTTTCGAAGAGTTTTTAAGAACCCGTACGAATCCCTGTTGCTGATCTGCTAATTTTGTTTTATCAAGCTGATTTGTAAAACCTAAGATGGCATTAAGAGGAGTTCTTATTTCATGACTCATTATGGCTAAAAAATCTTCTTTCACTTTTGCCAACTTTTCTGCTTTTCCTTTAGCTACAATTAATTCTTTTCTATAAAAATTACTTTTGGTGATATCAGTAAGAATGAAAATAATAAATAAAATACCCAATATAAATCCAACAATAATGATCACAGAAATAATAAATATTGAATTACTGGCAATCTCTTTTGCGCTATCCGATTCATGAGTTAATTGCTGCAATCTTTCCTTTTCCAACTGATGCAATAAAATTTTAATCTTGTCCCACATTAAAGAATTCTCCTCAACTAACCGCAATTCTTCATTCGAAACAATCTCTCTGTTCAATCGCTCTTTGGCCTGAGCAGTAAGTAACATAGTCTCCAAACTGCGCAACAAACTATCGGCTTGTGGCAAATAACTTGTATCAATCTGAATTTGAGTTCGTTGAATTACAGTCTCAATCGAATCTATTTTGGTCTCACTCTTTTTGCCACTAAAAAGTCTGGCAACAAATCCTTTCTTCTTTTTTTCCTTCACCTCAGCAGGACTAACAACTGTATCCAAAAACGTTGTAGTAGTTGTGGTAGTCTTAATTTTTGTTTTTGTAGCATCAGAGACTTCACTAAGTTGCTCCATCGCTTTTTGAGAAAGATTTTCCTTCTCTTTTGATCTTTTTAATTCAACAAACCTCTCTAATTTATCAGCACGTTCCTCTAGTAAATAATTCATTGAATCAATTAAAAGAAACGATTTACTACTATCATCACTATAATATCTCAGCGAATCCAAATCACTTTGTATCTCAATAATATTATCAGCATATTTAGCCAAATAGCGTTCCTTCTTTGTTAAGGAATAAATTCTGATCTTATTTTCAGCCTCCGATAAATTGGTGAGAATTCGATTCATTCTGGCAATCTCAGCATCTGGTTTCGATAAGAAATCCACAGAATCCAAAAGTTTATTATAAGACTGATAAGCAATTAAAACAGAAGCAAAAATAGCCAGGAATACAAATATGTACCCTGCAACTACTTTTACCTTTATATTACTTCTACTTTCTGACACCATTTGAATTTATTTGTTTTCTTATATCACCGTAAGGTTTAAATTCTTTAAGGTAAAGTTAATAAGAATATTTTTAGTCCGTGCTCAAAATACTGGTACACATTCCTTTAAACAACCCTTAACCTTTTGGGTATTTTATACCCATGAACTGGGGAAATATTCCCCAACTCCGATTCCTCAACTCTAAAACAGCAATCTATCCGCAAAAATGAAACCGTACATTAAATACTGATAATATGTGAGTTGCAATGAGTAGATGAATAATATCCTTTGGTGTACAATCTTGGCATGATATTCATATATGTAATAAAAACAAGATAATGAAACCTAATCTCTAAAAACTAATTTATGAAACGTATTCTTATAGCATTGCTAATTGTTCCATTGTTTATCTCGTGTAATCAAAAAGAGTTAAAACAATTAAGAGAGCAAAACCAGCAACTAACTGTAATGGCTCAGGAAAAAGATTCTTCAATTAATGAATTTATTGGATCATTAAATTCAATTGAAGAAAATCTTGAAATGATTAAGCAAAAAGAAAATATTATTGCAGTTAACTCTGAGAATCCTAATCAATCTCAAAAACAAAAAATTGCAAGTGATTTAACTTCAATCAATAATCTGTTAGAACAAAACAAATTAAAAATTGAAGAATTAGACAAAAAATTAAATAATAGCTGGTATCAAAACTCTAAGCTACGCAAATTAACTGATCGTTTAAAAACGGAATTGGAAGCTAAAGAAGGTGAAATTATTGTTCTGAATGACAAAGTAGCTAAATTGAACATTGAAGTAGATAACTTAAATGGACAAGTGACTGAGCTAAATGGAACTGTGTTGGCTTTAAATACTGAAAACGAAAACAAAACAAAAGTAATTGAAAACGCAACAAACGAACTAAATACAGCTTACTATATATTTGGAACCAGCAAAGAATTACAAGAGAAAAATGTAATAACCAAAGACGGTGGATTTATCGGAATTGGAAAAACAGCAGTTCTTAATAAAGATTTTAATACAAGTGAATTTGAAAAAATTGATATCACCAAAGTTACTACTATTCCTGTCATCGGGAAGAAGATTAGTTTTGTAACAAATCATCCAAGCAACTCTTATAAGGTTGAGGGAGTTGAAACAGTTGAAGGCATTACAATTCTAGATCCGGTTGAATTCTGGAAATCTTCAAAGTATTTGGTAATCGCGGTACGATAATCAATACATGGTTGAGTTTTAAGGTTGTCCAAGAAAGGCTGTCAGGAGTGGCGGCCTTTCTTATGCTTTCTATTTTGTAATCAATATTCAAATGATGAAACTGTTTTGATTGTTCATGAGTTTTTGTATTTTAGTGTTTTAATTTGATTTAAATAAAAATAATATTCATGAAAGAAGCATATCAAATCAACAAAGTTTATTCTATAATCCTAATACTTGTTGGATTAATTGGAATTACAGCAAGGTACTTTGATGCAGGAGATTGGCAATTTACAGCCTTGATTCCTACTTTCTTTGGACTTATACTGTACTTTTGCACCACAGGCATTCAGAAAGAGAATGCCGCAGTTGGACATGTTGCAGCACTTGTAACAAGCCTGTTAATAATCATGTCTCTAGTGATGCTGTCGAAAGGTATTTTTGGAGATGCAGGATGGGGCAGAAAACAATGGATATTCCTCATTATAATAGCTGGTGGAATATGGAGTTTACGCAGTCAGATATTATACTTTAAAGCACAACGAAAAAGGAAAGCCAATCAAGCTAAATCATAAAAAAGCCCGTTAGGGCTTTTTTGCTTATAATACGATTCAAGTTCTCAAAAAATAAAACCAAATTTCATTTATAAAATATCTTTTATAGGTTCGATTAGAATCACTATTATTTTTTTACTCGAAAATACTGGCTTTTCACTAAAACATTCATGCCATCCACTCATTTAATTTTTTTCACAAGTCTGTTAACTTAATATTTGTTTTTAGGAATTATATCCTGCAATACAATAATTAATAAACAACGAAGATGGAAAAATCAGAAGTAACAACAGGTGCTTATACTCCGTATAGCACAAAGATTTCAAAAGAAGCTAAAGATATATTTCAAAAAGCCACTGAGGATCTGGTGGGAGTTGAATATAGTCCTTTCGCTGTAGCTTGCCAAATTGTTGGCGGAACCAACTTCAGATTCATTTGCAATGCTAAAGAAGTCTCTCCAAATGCTCCTACCACGGTTGCAATGATTGAAATTTATCAACCTATAAACGACATTCCCCGGATTTCTGAAATTAGTAGATGTTAAGTTAAAAAATCTTACGGATAGTCCAAAGAAACAGGATAACTTTAATGGCTCGAGGCTTAATAATATAAGCACAAGACCGGCACAGTAAAACTAAGCCTAAAAATACTTACGTAAATCGCTTCATCTAAAAAGGAGGCTGTCTCATAACTACGAAACTGCCTCTTTTTCAATTCCTGAAACTCCTATTGATACTTCTAACAGCCAGTTCCAATAATTCAACAAAAAATAATTAAGAATATACCTGGATATTTCAGAATAATTGTACCAACTGTTTCGGTAATGTTACGTGTCTCTTCTTCAATTCGTTTCAACAAGAACTATAACTTGTTTGCCGTTCTTATTTCTGCTATCATTTCCTGCTGTTCTGTTTGATCAGTTTTACTGGTTGGGAACTGATAATTATATGGTATGTAATAAATCAAACACATTATTGCAGTAAGTTTTTGCAACAGGAATGTGCTCACCATCAACTATAATCATTTTCCCTTCAAAACCATCAATTTTAGTGAGATTAATTATATATGATCTATGCACCCTAATAAACTGATTTCCCGGCAATTTTGCTGTAAACTTCTTAAGAACAGTTGAGTATAGATAGTCTCCTTTTGTTGTATGAATTACCGTATAGTTATTCTCAGCTCTTAACCAAAATATCTCCTCGAAATTGACCCTGTCAAAATGATTGTTCTTTTTTAAAAACAGACAATTATTTAAATGATCCAAGGTTAAATTTTCTTCTTTATTTTCGCCCAAAGAGTAATTCAACTTCTCATTATTACTCACTGCAAGTGTTAATGAAAAATGTATTTGATTTAATGTCGGATTTTGCAATACTATTACACTTGGATTCGCCTCCTTTAGCTTTTCTATACTAATTTGCCCAACAGTTGAAATGAGAAATATAAACGGAATTCTGAATTCACATTTAATGATTTCTGCTAATTGACATCCGTTAAGATCATCGTCCAAATTTACATCAATCAGAACAATATCGATTTCGGTACTCACTAAAAATTCAAGAGCTGCTTTGGAATGAAATACCGTTTTAACTATCTCGTAATCCATATCGTTTAAGCAATTCAGAATTCCTTCATCAATGGCATATTCATCCTCAACTATTAAAATTCGGATCTTACTTTTCATACTCTTTAGTCAATTTAATATAACAATTGCGCAATATCGAATACTTTAAGTATGCTACAGAAGTGTTCTTACATACATCATTCAGATAAAAATTAAAAAAAGCTACCATTAAGAGAGTATTTCCCGTTTGATAGAAATGAATGGTATTTGCATAAATTTACAATTGCTAGTCGTTAGTAGTAGTCTTTATTAACACACAAACTCTTTAATTACAATTCAATCAAGAAATGTAATCATAAACATGAGTTTAATAATAAATATAAGACAATCTGAAACAATCAGCAAATAATAATTTATGTTTTGTACAAAAAAAGTCACAGGGAAATTTTAACGAATCAGGAATTTGTCAGGGAGTACTTGCTTATTAATAATACAAAAAGCCCTAAACGGGCTTTTATACTTACTTTATTGATATAAATTATTTTTTTATTTATGCTCTTTCATGAAATATTTTCGCTGAAACAAAAGGATAAAAGTAACACCAATTGTTATGTATGAATCGGCAATATTAAAAACCGGACGAAAGAAAATATAATGTTCTCCGCCCCACATGGGTAACCATTCAGGAAATCTTCCTTCCAGAAGAGGGAAATAAAGCATATCAACTACTTTGCCATGTAAAAAGGATGCATAGCCTCCCCCTTCGGGCATAAAAGTTGAAACCTGATAGTAGCTATCATTAAAAATTAATCCATAAAATGCACTGTCAATAATGTTACCCATTGCTCCGGAAAAAATTAAAGCAATTGAAATCACTAATCCCAAAGGCGCTTTCTTAGTCGAGATATCGTACAGATACCACCCAATACCGCAAACAGCAAATATTCGAAACAAACTTAAAAGAATTTTCCCCCACTGGCCTTCTAATTCCATTCCGAAGGCCATTCCATTGTTTTCAATAAAATGAATCAAGAACCAATCCCCGAATACCGAATACTCTTCTCCCAGCATCATATGGGTTTTGATCCAAATTTTTACTACCTGATCCAAAACAAGAAGTAGCACAATAAGTACTATCGATTTTTTAAATAAAGACATATTCACTATTTAATCGTTAACAGCTAATCTATTTCAGATTCCAAATAAATAGAAACCTTGATTTGTAAACAAAAATGATTGGAAGAATATTCTTCCAATCATTAAGATATATTCAATAAAAGATCTTACTGTTTGTTTTTAGCCTCGATACTTAATGTAGCATGAGGAACAGCACGAAGTCTTTCTTTAGCAATTAAATTCCCTGTCTCGCGACAAATACCATAGGTTTTATTTTCAATGCGAATTAAAGCTATTTCAAGATGAGAAATAAACTTTGCCTGACGTTCAGCTAAACGTCCTGCTTCCTCTTTCGACAATACAGAAGCTCCTTCTTCCAACACTTTAAAAGTGGGTGAAGTATCTTCAGTATCATTTCCAGAACTATTCGAGATTACGGCTTTTAAAGTCACATAATCTTTTTTTGCTTTCTCAAGTTTAGCATTAATCAAATCTTTGAATTCCTGCAACTCTTCGTCTGTATATCGCTTCTTTTCTGCCATTGTTTCTATTTTTTTTAAAGATAACAAAAAATCGATTATTCACTAACTTTTTCAATCTTAATAAAGCTCTCTACACCCTGCTCAATCTCCACTGCTTTAGCTTCATTATCAGCTAATTTTTCAACTAATTCAATACTTACGGCTAAAGTTTGTGTTCCAATGTATTCTTTATGAGCAAGTACAGCATCATTAATAGAATCATGCATCATAATTTGAAGCTTAATTTTATCGGTTACATCAAAATCGCTGTCCTTCCTTAAATTCTGAATTCTATTGATAAACTCACGGGCAATTCCTTCTTTACGCAATTCTTCGGTTATGTTTACGTCCATTGCAACAGTAAGTTTCCCTTCATTGGCAACTAACCACCCTGGAATATCTTCAGAAACAATTTCTACATCTTCAGGAGTCAGGCTGACATTTTCATTGTTTACCACAATCGTGTAACTACCTGCTTTTTCGAAAGCAAGAATATCTTCCTGATTCATTTTACCAATTTCAGCAGCAATTTGTTTCATTATCTTACCATGCTTTGGCCCTAAGGTCTTAAAGTTAGGCTTGATATTTTTTACTAAAACACCTGTTGTATCGGTAATGAATTCCATTTCCTTCACATTAATTTCTGAAAGAACGATATTCTTAATAGCCTCTAACTGAGGCACCATTGAATCATCAAGAATTGGAATAATAATCTTTTGCAGAGGCTGACGAACACGTATTTTCACTTTACGGCGCAATCCAAGTGACATTGACGAAATCTTCTGTGCCATATCCATTCTTTCTTCCAATTCAGAATCAATTACTTCCGGATCGTATTTAGGGAAATTCACCAAATGAACCGATTCTTCAGTAAAACGACCGGTTACTGAATTCAGATCTTTAAACAATTGATCCATATAGAAAGGAGCAATTGGTGAAGCCAATACAGAAATAGTCTCTAAACATCTGTAAAGAGTTTGGTAAGCAGAAATTTTATCGGTAGAATAGTCGCCGCCCCAATATCTTTTTCGACACAAACGAACGTACCAGTTTGATAGATTTTCATTTACAAAATTCTGAATTGCACGACCGGCACGAGTTGGCTCGTAGGCTTCATAACACTCTTCAACTTCTTTAATTAAGGAGTTCAACAGAGAAAGAACCCAACGATCAATTTCAGGACGCTGTTCCATTGGCACGTCAGCTTCAGAATAAGTAAATCCATCAACATTCGCATACAATTGGAAGAAACTATAAGTATTGTAAAGTGTTCCGAAGAATTTACGACGAACTTCTTCCACACCACCTAAATCAAATTTCAAGTTATCCCAAGGCTGAGCATTGGTAATCATATACCAACGCAATGGATCCGAACCATATTTTTCAATGGTTGAAAATGGATCAACTGCATTTCCAAGACGTTTAGACATCTTATTGCCTTTTGCATCCAGCACCAAACCGTTGGAGATGATATTTTCGAAAGCAACTCCATCGAAACACATGGTTGCAATGGCATGCAAAGTAAAGAACCATCCACGTGTTTGATCCACACCTTCGGCAATAAACTGAGCTGGGAACAACTTGTCGAAATTCTCTTTGTTTTCGAAAGGATAATGTTGCTGCGCATATGGCATAGCTCCTGAATCGAACCAAACATCAATCAAATCGAGCTCACGAACCAATTTTTGACCAGTCTCACTCACCAAAATCAAACCATCAACATATGGACGGTGTAAATCGAATTTCTCGTAATTCTCTTTGCTGTTATCACCTTCAATGTAATCAGCCAAAATATTTTCAGTCATGAAACCGGCAGCCATCGATTTTTCAATCTCAGCTTTCAATTCAGCAACCGAACCAATACATTTAATCTCAGCACGATCCTCACTTACCCAAATTGGAAGTGGAGTTCCCCAATAACGGGAACGGGAAAGATTCCAATCCTGCAGATTCTCCAACCACTTTCCAAAACGACCTTCACCTGTTGATTTAGGTTTCCAGTTAATGGTTTTATTTAGTTCGATCATACGATCGCGGACTTTTGTAGTTTCAATAAACCATGAATCCAATGGATAGTAAAGAATTGGCTTATCTGTTCTCCAGCAATGTGGATAGTTGTGAATATGTTTCTCAACTTTAAAAGCCAGACTTTGTTTCTTCAGGGCAACAGCAATGTCGATATCTAAAGTCGCATCATCATCTGTTAAAGTTGAATCGTAAGCATTTTTCACAAAACGACCGGCATACTCACCGTAAGCATCAACATTCACAAATTCTTTTACAAACTCCTCGCTCAAGTCTTCAATTTTGAAGAACTTACCGGTACGATCAACCATTGGCTGCATTTTACCTTCTTTATCGCGAAGAATTAATGGTGAGATACCAGCCACTTTGGCAACCCTGTCATCATCCGCACCAAAAGTTGGAGCGATATGAACAATACCTGTACCATCTTCTGTTGTAACAAAATCACCTAAAATTACGCGGAAAGCATCACCTTCAGGTTTTACCAAAGGCATTAATTGCTCGTAACGAACCCCTTCCAAATCGGCTCCTACATGTTCCGAAAGCATTTTGTAGGTTAAACGCTTATCGCCAACTTCATATTCTCCCAATTCAAGTCCTTCGTATTTTTTATCAAAAAAATTGTAGAACAAATTTTTAGCCAGAATAACCACACAAGGAATTCCTGTATACGGATTAAAAGTGCGAACACGAACGTATTCGATTTTTGGACCAACAGCCAAAGCGGTATTCGAAGGAAGTGTCCATGGAGTAGTTGTCCATGCAATAAAATAGGCATCGCAATCTATTCCTTCGTAAAGGAATTCGCTTTTCTCATCGCGGGTCACTTTAAACATACCTACAGCTGTAGTATCTTTCACATCCTTGTAGCAACCAGGCTGATTTAACTCATGAGTTGATAAACCGGTACCTGCTGCAGGAGAAAACGGTTGGATTGTATATCCTTTGTATAATAAATCTTTTTCAAACAGTTGTTTCAACAACCACCAAAGTGTTTCAATGTAACGGTTATCGTAGGTAATGTACGGCTCTTCCATATTTACCCAATACCCCATTTTTGAGGTTAAATCTTCCCACTCACGGGTATATTTCATTACATTGGTACGACAGGCCAGATTGTAATCATCAACCGAGATTTTAGTCCCAATATCTTCTTTGGTAATTCCCAATTCTTTCTCAACACCAAGCTCTACCGGCAGACCATGAGTATCCCATCCTGCTTTACGATTCACCTGAAATCCCTTCAAAGTTTTGTATCTGCACACAATATCTTTAAGAGCGCGAGCCATAACATGGTGGATACCCGGCATACCATTTGCCGAAGGTGGTCCTTCATAAAATACAAAAGTGGGATTGCCTTCGCGAGTCTGCAAACTCTTCTCGAATGTGTTATTTTCATTCCAATCTTTTAGAATATCCTTGTTGACCTGTGATAGATCAAGATTCTTGTACTCTGGGAATTTAGTGCTCATTTATTGTAAAATTTATCTTGTATTCGCTAATACCGATTCTCATTCGTATTCATCATTAATCCGTGCAAATTAGATACTGATTGACAAATGTCTACCGACATTATTCCGACTAAAATTATCTTATCTGTTATAAAAAGTTTACAAATATAGAAAAATTACAAGAATTGATGGTCATAGTGATTGTAGAATCAAGGGACTAAGCTCTATTTAATCAGCAATAAAAGTTGATTTTTTTAGAGCCTTTGCTGATTGCTTATAATTCGAAATTATAAGATCTGTTTTCGGTTTGAATCTGAAAGTGGGAAAAAAAAGATCTCCTAAACATTGCTGTTCAGGAGATCCATTTATCAGGCCTTACTTCATCTAACCATAGCTTTATTATATGTGTGTCTTATCTAAGAAGTAAATCAAAAATAGCTATACTACCTCTATTAAGGTAGATATAACTCTTTCATCCATTTAACATGCCAAAAAGGGATAAATAATTTCCATGATTGTCTCTTAGTAATTACCTGCTTAGATATTAAACGTAATCCGTCAATGATAGGTCTATATATTAAAGCATAGATCAATATAGCTATTACAAACCCAACGTTGTTTTCATTAGACAATAAATAATACATTAAAATACCTAGTCCAATCATGAACGCTAAATAATAAATAAATATATTTTTCATTTGCTAGTATAAATTTTTCCGATACTGTGTATAATAACAGGAAAATCAGAAATTAGGGTGACAAGCCTTTGGCTTATTTTCATAAAAAAAAATAAAACACATGACAAAAAACATAAATATCTAATATACTGAACTCAAAATTCTTTCTGATGCAATTGAAAAAACATAAGATAAACAAGGAATTTAACTTCTAATCCTAGAAGTTCCAATTAAAGTGAATTTTATTATCTAACTCTTATGAGGGTTTTACTATCTATTTTAAAATTCTTAAATTCACAGAACAAAAATTGCTTATTACACACTTCACTAAATATAAAACAGCATGACAACTATCAAATCAAAATACCTTGGCGATTTACGGACTGAGTGCATTCATTTGCAATCGGGCAATAAAATTTTAACCGATGCACCAACTGATAATCAAGGAAAAGGAGAAGCATTTTCGCCTACCGATTTGCTGGCCGCTTCACTGGGTTCCTGCATTATGACCATTATGGGAATTGTTGCCCGCGATAACAATATTGACATTACCGGAACCGAGCTGGATATCACTAAAATTATGGCGAGTGATCCGAGAAGAGTTGATGAAGTTGTAGTTGAATTCAATTTCCCGAATAAAAAATATACTGCAGAGGAAAAACAAATTATTGAAAGCGTTGCAGGAACCAGCCCGGTCCCCTTAAGTGTTCACTCTCAATTGACACAAACCATTAAATTAAACTGGCCGAAATAGGTTTCATTTTTCATGCTTTAATTCATCCCCCTAATTTTTCGGGGATATTTACTTAATAATATTCTATGATTTTAGTTACCGGTGGAACTGGTCTTGTTGGTTCGCATTTACTATTCGATTTACTTTCGAAAGGCAATAAAGTTCGTGCACTAAAACGAAAAAACAGTAATACAGGATTGGTACGAACCACTTTTTCTTTCTATGCAGAAAATGCTGATAAACTGTTTGATACCATCGAATGGTTCGATGGAGATATGTTGGATCCTTTCTCGCTGGAAGATGCGCTTGAAGGAATTGAAGATGTGTACCATTGTGCCGCCTTAGTCTCTTTTAAGAAGGAAGATGGTAAAAACATGCTGGATATTAATGTGGAAGGAACCCGAAATATTGTAAATGCTTGCCTGGATGCAAATATTAGAAAATTTTGCATGGTAAGTTCCGTTGCGGCCTTGGGTTCTCCTGAGGAAGGAGAAAATACCGTTTCTGAAAAAACTCCATGGAGTCCGGAAGAAAAAAGATCAGGCTACTCAAACAGTAAATTTAGATCAGAATTAGAAGTATGGAGAGGAGTAGAAGAAGGTTTAAATGCGGTTATTGTGAATCCTTCTATTATTTTGGGTCCCGGTAAATGGGACAAAGGAAGTTCTTTGTTTTTTAGCTCCGTTGCCAAAGGCTTAAAATACTACACCAAAGGAATTTCGGGCTATGTTGATGTTCGTGACGTAAGTCGTTCGATGATAGAATTGATGGAAAGTGACATTGCAAATGAACGCTTTGTTCTAAACAGCGAGAATTGCAGCTATGAATTTATTTTAAAAACCATTGCTAAATATTTGGGAATTGAAGGTCCTACCAAATTTGCAAACGAAAAATTAACCGAAATTGCCTGGAGACTCGCTTATCTAAAAAGAATATTCCTTTTTAAGTCTTCCGGATTTACAAAAGAAACTGCCCTGGCATCTCACAATATAAAATACTACTCGAACCAGAAAATAAAAGAGGCTTTGAATTTTGAGTTTATTCCTGTTGAGAAGAGTATTGAGGATACGTTGAAGCACTACCCCAAACAAAAAGTCGTAACAATATAGCAACGGTTATTCAAAAATAATTTTGAGACTCCAATTAGAATCAATTCGCCTCCCCCGCCATCTTGCAGTAGTCCATTTAAACGTATCAACCATATATCTGGCCAAATATTCTTTATTTATCTTGTCATCACAAATAATATCAATGAGCTTAGTTTGTCCAAATTTATCAATTACGAAATACACTTCTGCTTCACATTTTCTCAGTTTCCTTTTACTATTTAAAGATGATACTAATGTTACATAGGAATTTCTCAGACCTCCAATCGCAGAAGGTAAATTAGAAATCAATGGATTAAAATTCGAAAACTCACATACAAGCCAAACATTAATCTTTGAAGAATCTCTAACCTTTGGAAATTGATCTAGGTAACAAGTTGAATCAATTCGAATTTCACCGCTTTTAGCAACAATTAAATCGGGTAGATAATATGTGTTTTTCTTTAGCTTAAAATTGATTGTTTGATCTTTATTATCTGTGACTTTTATGATTTGAGGTTCATAATTAAAATTGAAGACATCAATTTTTTTAATACTATCGATCTCGAAATAATATTTTCCATCAAAATCCGTAGTTTCGTAATATTTTAAAGAATCAAATTGATTATAAGCTAAGAATAATACTCCTGGTAGAGATTCTCCTTCTGTATTTCTGACCTCTCCTTTTAATGTTTCTATTTTTAGGTGTTTATCCCAACTCTTAGGATGAAAATGAATTGACTTAATTAAAAGACTATCGAGGTTTTCTTTAACAGTTAAATGAATCCCTACTTTTTTATAAACAGCCACATTTTTTTTCTGTTTATATCGCTTTTCTTTTATGAATCCTAAATCTAGTATTCCCTTTTTAGTAAGCTTATTTGCATTCAATCCATCCTCGAAAAACAATGAAGTATTATTGGTGTTTTTAATTGAAATTGTTTTTAATATATATTTATTCAGTGAATCTTGTATGCAAACAATTTCATAACTATTTGTTTCAATCCAGTACTCATAATCTGTCCCTGAATCACAATCTCCATCCCAATGCACGATACAAGGCGAACCTAAGGAATCTATCTGTGACTTTGTTAAAATATCACTCAACTCTGTCATACCAATAACCAACGTATCTCGATTTAAGATGATAGTATCATTTTTGATTAAAACTTTGTCACGAATTTCCTGAGAATAGACAGAAAAACAGCAAATCAATTGGAAAAAACTAGTAAGAATTATTCGACTCATAAAGACATTTTTATTAGTCAATAAAACTAATAATTTTATAGTAAAGAATACTTTCAAATGAAAAAAGCCAGATCGAATGATCTGCCTTTACTGTTTCTAACTGTAAATAATTATTTTATAGCAACACAGCATATTCAAATCTAAGTTTAAAGTAGACACACTAGACAACCACATATTTTAAGCATTTAAATGCAATTTGTGATTTACTTGTTACCACCCAAAAGTTGAATTACTTCTCGAAGCATTTTATTTTCTTGTTGCAATTGATCCATTTGTGGATCGACAGGATTAGTAATGTTTATTTCATCAGCCAGAACTTTAAAGAAATTCAATTGCAGTGCTTCACAAACTTCCCAAAGACGATCGATTTGCATGCTTGGTCGTTTTAGAATATGATACATGGAGTTTAGCCCAATGTTCATTTTATGTGCAAGTTCAGGAGCGCTTAATCCTTGTCGTTTCATTTCGAACCTAATTAGTTCGTTAATAGCAACTGAATTTTTAACTTTTCGTCTCATAATGATTCATTTATGAATTAGCTTGACAACACAATATTCTTATTGTGACAGGAATAAAGCTAACAATAATTAACTGATATTGCTATATTTTAGTATCAGAATATTACTTATTGGGAATAAAATAGGGTTTGATTTCGATAAAATGTTATTTGAAAGTAGTAATATCTTATTTGAAGGTCTCGAATTATTATTTGAAAATATCAAATTATTAATTGCCATCGGATGATTGTTATTCTTTAGCACTAGTTTATTAATTTATGGTGTTACTACCAGATACTTAACAAAGCTTCCTTTAAATGGGGAGGGAAAATGTTTCGTGCCATGTTGAAACTGGGTTTTGGGTTAGGGCCCCGAAAGCTTTCGGGGGAAGGGAAACCCCGCAACGAGGAACGAGTGAGGAGTTGAAATGGAAAGCCCGCCCCGCAGGGGAACCCCCAAATAAATTTTACTCCTTAAATAGTTGGCGTAAAAAAAGCCACTCCAAATAAGATGGAATGGCTTTGTATATATTGTATTTGTTGTTGTTTACAAATTGAACGCTTTTTTTACTTTCTCGATATAGTCTAATTTTTCCCAAGTGAATAATTCCACTTCAAGCTCAACGCCATCAAAGTAAGGAGATTCAAATTTTTTCACTACCATACGAGGTGTGCGTCCCATATGACCATAGGCCGCTGTTTCTTCGTAAATAGGGTTGCGTAATTTCAATCGTTGCTCAATAGCTGCCGGACGTAAGTCAAAAATCTCAGTAACTTTCTCAGCAATTTGACCATCGGTAAGGCTAAGATTCGATTTTCCGTAGGTATTTACATAAATCCCTACAGGCTCGGCAACACCGATAGCATAAGACAGCTGAACCAACAACTCATCGGCAACTCCTGCTGCAACCAAATTCTTAGCAATATGACGGGCCGCATAAGCCGCCGAACGGTCAACTTTCGAAGGATCTTTTCCTGAGAATGCACCACCCCCGTGAGCGCCTTTTCCTCCATAAGTATCAACAATTATCTTACGGCCAGTTAAACCGGTATCACCATGAGGTCCGCCAATTACGAATTTTCCTGTTGGATTTACGTGCAAAATAAAGTTTTCATCAAACATCACCTGAATACGCTTCGGCAATTGCTTAATTACACGAGGTATCAAGATATTGCGAACGTCTTTCTTAATTTTAGCCAGCATCAACTCATCGTTCGGGCCAAAATCATCGTGCTGAGTAGAAACCACAATCGTGTGTACTCTTTCGATGGTATCATCATCGGCGTACTGAATGGTAACCTGCGATTTTGAATCGGGACGAAGGTAGGTCATTTCTCTTCCTTCGCGGCGAATAGCTGCTAATTCTATCAGCAAACGATGCGAAAGCTCAAGAGCCAAAGGCATGTAATCGTCGGTTTCCCTGCATGCATAACCAAACATCATTCCCTGGTCGCCTGCTCCCTGTGTCATTGGATCTTCGCGATCTACACCACGGTTAATATCAGCTGATTGTTCGTGAATTGCAGACAATACACCACATGATGTGCCGTCGAACTGATATTCACTTTTGGTATAACCAATACGGTTAATCACCTCACGAGCTACTTCCTGAGCATCGATATAGGTTTTGGTTTTTACTTCACCGGCAAGAACCACCTGTCCGGTAGTAACCAAGGTTTCCAAAGCAACTTTTGAGTTTGGGTCGAAAGCCAAAAACTTATCCAATAATGCATCTGAAATTTGATCAGAAACCTTATCCGGATGTCCTTCAGAAACTGATTCTGATGTGAATAAATATCCCATAATATTTTAATAATAATTAGTTGTGATGCCGATATCATCAATTGCATGAATGAAACCGACAGGCAATGTTGTTTAAGATCATTAACTAAATAATGATGTACACGATACAGGAAAGCAATGGTTGGTTGTCTACATGCAGAAAAGCACATAGTTCACCATTTAGCATTTTTTTCTGTGGTTGCAAGCAGCCAAATCTTTCCACTTATTTCGGGGCAAAGGAAAGTATTATTTCGGAAAGAAACAAAACTAAAGACCCACTTTTACAACATTTTAACAAAAGCTTCAACTGAAAAACAGGGACTTCCGAGCCAATAAAGAGCTATAAGTCTTAATTATAGTGAGGATTTCAATTTTTGCCACAGAGACATAAGAATTAAACCAATTCGTTTTTTTTCTCTGTGATACTCCGTGTTCTCTGTGGTCAGTTTTTTTTACAGAAAGGTGAAGCTAAGTGTAAACTAACCTTTTGCCACAGAGAGCACTGAGGTACATACTGCCAAAATTCAAATATCTTATAAAACGAACCGGTACAAAGAGAAGAAAGATTTTTTTCTCTGTGGTACTCTGTGTCCTCTGTGGTCGGCTTTCTTTACACAACACGACAACTAAATTTACAGCTTACATTTTTTTACCACGGAGCACACGGAGGTACACAGAGGGATTCATTTATAAGTTTAAGGAGTTTCAAATCAAGCATGAGAGAAAACAATCAATTTTATTTTATTCTCTGTAATACTCCGTGTTCTCTGTGGTCAGTCTTTTTTTTACGGAAAGGTGAAGCTAAGCATAAACCAACCTTTTGACACAGAGAACCCAAAGACACACAGAGGAAGAGCAAGACTTAAATAAAAAGTATGAGAATTAAACTAATCCTTTTTCTCTGTGATACTCCGTGTTCTCTGTGGTCAGTCTTTTTTTACGGAAGGGTGGCTAAGTACAAACTAACTTTTTACCACAAAGAGCACTGAGGGACACTGAGGGCAAAAACAGCTAAAATTCAAATAGCTACTAATAGAAACCGGGATAGAAAGATTAATACCCATTAACAACTCTCTTAATCCCATACTTTAACATTTCAACGTTGAAATTAATCATCAGCCCAAGTCTTCTATTGGCAAGTTTTAAATAGGTTAGCGTTTGTGCCAAATGAATATCTTTAAATGAGTCAATTGATTTTAACTCAACAATAACCTGATCCTCCACAAATAAATCAAGTCGATAACCACAATCCAGTTTTACACCATCATAACTTATCGGAAGAGCTTTTTCTTTCTCTACTTTTAAACCTGATTTTTGTAATTCGTAAAACAGGCATTCTTGATATGCTGATTCTAATAATCCCGGCCCAAGAACAGTATGTACTTTCATTGCAGCCTTAATTATCTTTTCGGTAATTTCATTTTCCTTCATATTGTTTTTTCTGTAAAATTAAAGCTACATCAAAACAAACAAAATCACAAAGTGAGTTCGTGGAAAATATCCTCTAAATTCTCCGATCGGGTTTTCATCTCCAAAATCACCAGACTTTTAGATACGGCAAATTGAAATACATCTTTACGGATATCTCTTAGGGAAACAAAACAATAACGATTTTCGCCAAGGACTTCAATTTCATTCACTCCGCAAATTTCCTGCAATAAGTCTGAAGATACTTCAGAAGCAAATTCAACTTCGACCACATGAGATGATTTTGCGGACGCAAGAAAATCTATATTCCGATCGGCCACCAACTTTCCTTTATTTACAATTAAAACCCGCTGGCAACAAGCTTCTACTTCCTGCATGATATGCGTCGAAAGCATCACGGTTTTTTCCCTGCCGATATCAATAATTAATTTTCGGATTTCCAGCAACTGATTTGGATCCAATCCGGTAGTCGGCTCATCCAATATCAGCACCTTCGGATCATGAATTAAGGCCTGAGCAATGCCCACTCTTTGGCGGTATCCTTTCGAAAGAGCAGCTATTTTTTTATTCTGTTCGGTTCCCAATCCAGTCAAATCGATCATTTCGGCAATTCGCCTGGCCTTACTTTTACCTAATTTATAAATAGATGCCACATGACCGAGATATTCTTTCACATACATTTCCAAATACAATGGATTGTGTTCGGGCAAATAACCAATTTGTCTTCTAATTTCAAGAGAATCCATGCTAACATCCAGTCCGTTTACCTCTACCAAGCCTGAAGTTTGGGGAATATAACCAGTAATAATTTTCATCATTGTTGATTTTCCCGCTCCATTTGGTCCCAAGAATCCAACAATCTCGCCTTGAATAATTTTAAAACTCAAATTGTCCAAAGCTTTTTGTTTACCGTATAATTTGCTTACTTCCTGAACTTTTACTGACATAGAATCTGTTTCATTTTTACCACAAAGGAGTCGCCAAGTGCAACACAAAGTTTCTCAAAGCAAATTATTGTATTTCTTGCAAAGCTTCGTGCCAAAGGTTCACCAAATTTATAAAATTTATCACTTACCTTTGTATTTCAATACTAAAACCTAAAAAATGAGTTTCCCGAAACATCAACTTTTTTGCAAAGATCTGTTTAACTACTCTCGACGCATATCATCAGAATCCAAAATCGGAAACACTGCGCTGGGTGGTACAAATCCAATTCGAATTCAATCGATGACCAACACCGATACCAATAATATTGAAGCGAGTGTTGAACAATCCATCAGAATGATAGAATCGGGAGCAGAATACGTTCGATTAACTGCCCAAGGAACAAAAGAGGCCGAAAGTCTGAAGTTCATCAAAGAAGAATTGGTAAAAAGAGGATACAATACTCCTTTGGTTGCTGATATTCATTTTAATCCTGCTGCCGCATTAATTGCCGCAAAATATGTTGATAAAGTACGTATCAATCCGGGGAACTTTGTTGATAAACGAGCCGACTTTACTAGTATTGACTATGGAGAAACTAAATATCAGGAAGACCTTGAAAAAATAAAAGATAAATTCATTCCCTTACTTCGCATTTGCAAGGAAAACAATACCGCAATTAGAATTGGAACCAACCATGGCTCTTTATCTGATCGGATTATGAGTAGGTTCGGAGATACGCCACGTGGAATGGTGGAAGCCACTTTAGAATTCCTGCGTATTTGTAAGGAGCAGAATTTTCAGAATGTTGCCATCTCAATTAAATCGAGCAATACAGTAATGATGGTAAAAACTGTTCGTTTGCTGATTTGTGAAATGGAAAATGAGAATATGCATTATCCCCTGCATTTGGGTGTAACCGAAGCTGGTGAAGGTGAAGATGGCCGGATAAAATCGGCCGTTGGAACAGGAGCATTATTAAATGATGGAATTGGCGATACCATTCGGATATCACTTACCGAAGATCCGGAAATAGAATCTCCGGTAGGAAAAAAACTAGTCGATTACGTTTCTGAAAAAGTTGGTCATGCGCCAATTTTACCGGTTAAAAATACAGACATCAATCTCTTTGATTTTTATAAAAGATCCACATCTCTGATTGGGAATATTGGAAGCCAAAAAGTTCCTGTAGTGGTTACAGATGCCAGCCATGAAAAATGCATTTCAACTGATCTGCCAGAGAAAGCCGGCTACATTTTAAACGAAGATACATTTGAATGGGAAAAAGGCAAGTTAGCCAGCGATTATTTGTTTGTAAATGGTTTCGATGCCATTTTTGCCGACTATCCAAAAGAATTAGGAATAATTGTTGATCAGGAATGCTGGGAAATGGCCAATAATTATGCTGAAAATACCTATCCTCTGTTTCAGGCAAATCAATTTACAAATACTAACCTTTCCTTCTTTCACACAGATATCTTTTTTGTTGAATGTAGCTATTCTGATTTATCAGACGGGTTTATTCAGGAAATAATCAAGAATCCAAAAGTCGTTTTGGTCTGCTCATCAGTGCATCAAAATGCATTTGCAGAACAAAGAGCTTTTGCTTTCCGATTGGTTCAATCGAAATGTAAAGCGCCTGTAATCTTTAAGAGATCATTCGAAGAATCCAACCTGGAAGATATTCATTTAAAGGCTTCTGCTGATTTAGGAAGCTTGTATTTTGATGGATTTGGGAATGGAATCTGGCTTGATAATAAAGGTGATCTCTCCCATGAAGATGTCAACTCAACAGCATTTGGAATTTTGCAGGCCGCCAGGGTGAGAACAAGTAAGACGGAATTTGTCTCTTGTCCTGGTTGCGGAAGAACCCTATTCCAGCTTCATGATGTTGTTGCAGAAGTCAAAAAACAATTTTCTCACTTAACCCATCTGAAAATAGCTGTAATGGGATGTATTGTAAATGGACCCGGCGAAATGGGTGATGTAGATTATGGTTATGTAGGAGCAGGGCCGGGAAAAGTATCATTGTACAAAAAACGCGAATTAATTAAGAAAAATATACCGAGGGAAAATGCCATTCATGAACTTACAGAGATCATTAAAGCTCATGGAGATTGGATTCATAAATAAACCATTTCAAACTTTTTTTTATCGCTCTTTGTTTTAGTATCTTGCAGTTATATCAATATTATTTTACATAGTGAAAAACAAAGTCATACTATTCATTTTTCTTTTCCTTTTTAATTTTGCTTACGGAGATAAACTCGAACTAAGCGGAATCTTTCTAGGCAAAAATGTTTACGTAATGAACCCTTTCTCTGACTCAGGAGTGGGATTTTGTGTTTTCGAGGTAACTGTAAATGGTCAAAACTCTGCTGATGAAATTAACAGCAGTGCATTTGAAATCGATTTATCTAAATTTAATTTCCAAATAGGTGAAAAGATAAATATCGCACTTTACTATAAAAATGGATGTTTACCCAAAATCATTAATCCTGAAGCAATTAAACCTGTAAGTTCATTCAGCTTGCAAAGTGCTGCAATTGACAAAAAAGGAGTCCTGAATTGGGCCACTAAGGATGAACGGGGTTCATTGCCATTTATCGTGCAACAATATCGTTGGAACAAATGGATCACAATTGGTGAAGTAGAAGGAATTGGAACTCCTCAATTAAATAAATATCAACTAAATGTTCGCCCTCACTCGGGAGAAAATATTTTCAGAATTTATCAGGTCGATTACACTGGAACACCTAATTATTCCTCAGATATTAAATATCAATCTACCTTCCCTGCAATTACATTTGGTCCCGAGAAAGTAAAAGATGAATTACTATTCACCAATGAAACTCTTTACGAAATATACGATAACTACGGAAATATTGTGTTTAAAGGCTTTGGCAATAAAATACAATTGGAAGGTCTGCAAAATGGATTGTATTATATCAATTACGACAATACAATGGGAAGCTTCCGCAAGAAATAACGATCCTTTATTTTAAAACAAATCAAGAATCGTTTCTCCCTTTTCCAAATTCAAATGATGTACTTTCATACCTGCCGATTTAGCCGCATCAGTATTAACCATCATATCATCAATAAATAAAGTTTCTGAAGCAATTAATCCTTCCTTTTTAAGAAGAGTTGTATAAATCTGAGGGTCTGGTTTTCTCAATCCCATATTATGGGAATAATAATCGTTTTCGAAGAAATCGGAAAGACAGACACCATGAACATTTTTAATCATTCCCATATAAGCTTCCCAATGAATGATATTTGTATTGCTCAATAGAAATATCCTATGATTCTTTTTAAGCTTTTCAAGCATCTCTAATCGCTCATAAGGAAGATCTAAAAGCATGGAATTCCACGCCGCATCAATTTGCTCATCGGTAACTTTCCCAACAATGTGCTCACGAATTTCAAGTCTAAACTGATCTGCATTTATAATGCCTTTCTCCAAACGATCAAACAAACCATTAGTTTGATATTCTTTTTTTACCACATCAATATCAGTTAGTCCAATTTCTTTAAAACTCTTAACTGCCTGATCCGTATTAATATTAAGGAGCACACCTCCAAAATCGAAAACTATATTTGGGATTGAATTGTATTTTTGCATAAAAAAATGGTTTCAAATATTGAATAATTCAATACAAATATGTAACATTGCACTCGCAAAACAAAGGTAAATAAAATACTTTTACCGTCTTGTTTTCATCGGGCCTATAGCTCAGCTGGTTAGAGCACCTGACTCATAATCAGGGGGTCCATGGTTCAAGCCCATGTGGGCCCACCCCCAACAAAAACACCCAATCGTAAAATTGGGTGTTTTTTTATGTCTTAAATTGACTTGTATTATTTAGGATCAATTCAAAAAGTAGGTGGATCAAAAGGAATAATTTAATTTTGTTGTCTAAAATTTAGAAGATGGATTCAACAAAAGATCACTACACCCTCTTACTTCAAGCAATTTTACCAGAAGAGATATTTTCCTATTTTGAGATCACTCAAGTTATTATTGATGAAAATCGATTGGATGTTCATCTGGATGAATTACATCAATTCCCAGAAGAATTTTCATCAGAAAAGCTGACTTCAAAAGGTTTTCAGTCAGCAGTGGTGATTCAAGATTACCCTATTCGGGAACGCATGGTTTACCTGCATGTTCGCAAAAGGAAGTGACTCGTTTGTTCTACGGGTCAGATTGTAAGTAGAGATTGGGATTTGATAGCAAAGGGAGCTCGATATACAAAAGGGTTCGCTTCTTTTTTAAAAGAATTATTTGGACAAATACCCGATCAGCAGTAAAAGCCTTGAAAAACATTATCATATCAATGGGAATCAATTTTCTCAGCAATACAAAGAACACTTAAGTGATTTTAATCAATGGGATCAGAAATCTCATGCTCACAAGTGGATGGTTTTTCCTGAAAATATTGGTACTAAGCTAAGTATTGATGAAACAGCCTTAACCAATGGAGAGCTTTATACAATAATTACCAATAAAGCAGCAAAAGGCCGAAAAGGAGCATTGGTTGCCATGATTCAAAGGATTCAATCTGAAAATATCATCTCCATGGGCCTGCTACATTTGTTGGTACAATGGTTACGCCCGAAATTCTTATATTTAAATTATGGCAAAACATTATGAAACAGATTTTAAGTTGATGATCGTGAATCTACTTAAATCGGGACAAAGCGCACGGCAAGTATCTGAAGATTACGGATTAAACGCCAATATGATTCGCAGGTGGCTTAGAGAAAATTTAAGCGCCAAAGAATCTTTTACAGGGAAAGGCAATATTTCACTAAGTCCGGAACAAAGAGAGATAGCCCAGTTAAGGGCAGAACTAAAAGAAACTAAATTAGAACGTGATATATTAAAAAAGGCGGTAAGCATTTTCTCCAAGAGCGACAATTAATATATGATTTTATGGATAAGCATAAAAAAACATATTCTGTTGGGAAGATGTGTAAGTATTTAAAAGTAAGCCGGAATTCTTATTACCACTGGAAGTCTGTTAAACTTGCTAAAAAGAAAGACTCAAGAAGAACTGTTTTGATAAATGAGATTAAAAGGATTTTTAATGACAGTAGACAAACTTATGGAAGTCCTCGTATTCAGGCTGAATTGGAGAAGCTTGGATATAAGATATCCAGAGCTTATGTTGCCAGACTAATGAAGGCAGAAAACATTCGATTCAAGCCTAAAAAACGATTTGTTAATACAACTTACTCTAAGCATGATTATAAGATCGAAAAAAACACGTATTAGTATCACCACCAGCAAACTTATCGTTTATATCTTAAAGAATAATTGAGAACAAATGTATAGGCTCTTTTCTAATACAATTTCCAATACTTTGATACTTTACTTTCTAATGTCAATAAATATTATCCATTTTACTCACCAAGAGATAACCCACTATTTACAATACAACATAAAAAGAGTCACATCAGATAGTTGAAATAAGATTCCTTTTAAATTGCTGCCGATTTAATATTTAATACTGAAATTTGGTAACTAATTAGC
>NZ_WTCR01000016.1 GCF_009795715.1 Labilibaculum euxinicum
TGACCATTGAAGAAACCTACGAGCTGGCCGATGCCATTTTAAAGGGTGAAAATCAGGAAATAAAGAAAGAATTGGGCGATATTCTGCTCCACATTGTGTTCTATGCCAAAATAGGTTCTGAAACCAACGATTTCGACATTGCTGATGTTTGTGATGGCATCAGCGAAAAACTCATCTATCGTCATCCTCACATTTTTAGCGATACCAAAGTTGCCAATGCCAGAGAGGTAGAAGAAAACTGGGAACTACTGAAACTAAAGGAAAAAGACGGTAACAAATCGGTTTTGGAAGGTGTTCCGCAAAGTCTGCCAGCTTTGGTAAAAGCCAACCGAATTCAGGATAAGGTACGAGGTGTAGGATTCGACTGGGACGAAAAAGAGCAGGTTTGGGAGAAGGTGAAAGAAGAAATGATGGAATTGCAGGAAGAAATTATCAATGGCGATCAGAACAAAATGGAAGCCGAATTTGGCGATATGTTCTTCTCCTTGATTAATGCGGCACGTTTGTATGGTGTAAATCCTGAAAATGCACTGGAACGCACCAACCAGAAATTCACCCGACGATTCAATTATCTGGAAAGTAAAACCATGAAATTAGGACGAAACCTAAAAGACATGAATCTGGAAGAAATGGATGAAATTTGGGAAGAGGCCAAGCAGTTTGACAAGTAGAACTAAAGCTACAAGGGACAAGTTTCAAGGAAAAAGCAAAAAGACCTTACAGCCTCTAACAATTAAAATTAAAAAGTGCCTTAAGTTGTCATTGATTTCGACTTAAGGCACTTTCTGTTTGAACTACTTTTAACTGATTTTGCTATCTTGTGTGTTCCATAAAAATCAGAAAAATGAACATTCTTCAAATCATACCCGGTTCGGGTGGCAGTTTTTACTGCGGCAATTGTTTGCGCGACGATAAATTTCATCTTGCCATGAAAAAGCAGGGACATGAGGTAACCAAAATACCCATGTATCTCCCCTTATTTTCCGATGAGCATGATTTGAATGATATTCCCGTTTTTTATGGAGCCATCAGCATTTATCTAAAGCAATTGTATCCTGTTTTCAGACATGCACCCGCCTGGGTGGATCGCTTATTGAACTCTGGCCCCATGTTAAAACTGGCAGCTTCTATGGCCGGATCAACCAATGCAAAAGGTCTGGAAGAAATGACTGTTTCGATGTTGATGGGAGAAGAAGGAAAGCAGAAAGAGGAGCTCAACCGCATGGTAAGCTGGATGGCAGAATATCTTACCCCCGATGTAATTCATTTGTCGAATGCGCTGCTTTTAGGACTGGCTCCTAAATTAAAAAAGGAATTTCCGAATGCCATACTGGTTTGCTCGCTGCAGGATGAAGATGTGTGGGTTGATGCCATGAAAGACTCATTTAGAGATAAAATTTGGGCGCTGATGAGTACCAAAGCTGAATATTTGGATGCATTTATTGCTGTGAGTAATTTTTACGCGGAAGTTTCTCTGGAAAAAATGAACATTCCCAAAGAGAAAGTATTTATCAACCATTTGGGTGTTGATCCGAATGAATATACCTATGCAACTCCCCATACAAAAGACCGAAACATCGGTTACATTTCCCGAATGTGCGAAGGAAATGGTTTCGATATTATCGTTGATGCCTTTATCGAACTGAAAAAAGATACTGCCTGCCAAGATGTGAAATTGATCGTAACCGGCGGATCAACCGGTGACGACAAACCTTTACTAAAACAAGTCCGGCAAAAATTGAAAGAAGAAAGACTTTTGGAACAGGTTGAATTTCACGAAGATTTTAACGGGGAAGGAAGGCACAAGTTCTTCAAAAAAGTGAAACTAATTTCGGTTCCTGTGCGGAATGGTGAAGCCTTTGGCTTGTATTTATTGGAAAGTATGGCTTCGGGCGTACCGGTTGTGCAACCCAATCTGGGTGCATTTGCCGAGATTGTTAATAAATCAAAGGGTGGGATCATCTACGAAAACAATACTGCAGAAGAGCTGGCCGTGACTTTAAAAAAAATATTGAACAATGAAAATAAGATACAGGAGCTTTCGGTTACAGGTCGAAAAGCTGTTGAAAAGGAGTTCAATATCTACACAAAAACAGATCATCTGATCAATATTTACAAGCAGTTGATGGAGAAGAATTAATTAAATTTCCTTCAATAGAGATTGAATCGATCGGGAATGGTTATTCATTCCCACTTTTTTTGCGAACTGCACCACCAAAGGCAATTCCATGCCAATTTCCTGCATCAAGACTCTATTGCTCATTATTTTTTCAGGTGACCCGGCAGCAATGATTCTCCCTTCTTTCATCAGAATTACCTGATCGGCCCATTCGTAAGCAAAATCCGGATTATGTGTGGAAATCAGTACCGTTTTAGCTTGTTTGTTCAAATCATCAATAATCTCATTCATAATTTGCTTGTGCCGGTTATCGAGCCAGGCAAAAGGCTCATCAAACAAAATAATTTCAGGCTCCATAGCTAAAACTCCTGCCACAGCAACCTGCTTTTTCTGTCCGTAACTCAGCTGATGCGGGGCTTTGTCTTTCAATTCCTGAATACGCAGCAAATTTAGATACTTTTCTACCCTGATTTCAATATCCTTTCTATCCAAGTCCAAATTAAAGGGACCAAATGCCACATCTTCGTACACACTTGCGGCAAACAACTGCACTTCCGGATCCTGAAACACATAACCTACTTTGTGTGCCATTTGCTTTCTTTCTTTGGTCGAAAAGCCAAATTGTTTTCCATCCAGAACATACTTTCCTTTCTGAGGTTTGTGAATTCCATTCAAAACCAAAAACAAACTTGATTTTCCGGCACCGTTCTCTCCCAGAAAAGCCACCCTGCTTCCCTGCTCAATCTGCAAAGAAACAGCTTCCAGTCCTTTTGTGCCTTCGGGATATGTGTATTCTATGTTTTGAAGTTGAATCATTTCGTTAAGATATGAGATTTTAGATGTGAGAAATCAGATCGAACAAGTTTGAATAATTATCAAGAAAAAGTAACAGGATTCCAAATACCAACATCGATAAAACCTGTTTTAATCTCAAGGCTTCCTTTTGCTGCCGAAAATAAAATTCGCCGTGATAACCTCTTGACTGAAGCGCTTCCAGACTCCGATTCGAAAACAGAAGACTTTTGATAAAAACAGAGGAAAACAACATCCCCACCGATAAAATGGATTGTTTTCGCCTGGCATAACCCAGACGATTTCGCTGCGCAATGTGAACCTGACCTGTAAAAGTAAAAAGCAATGAAATATAACGATAGGTTAAGACAAATAGTTCGCGCAAAATCAAAGGGATTTTCAATTTTCGTCCTATATCGTTAAGTTCTGACAGGGAACAGGAAAGAATTAGGTAATTTAGAGCCATTACAGCCGCCATTGCCTTAAAAAACAAATCCAAAGCCTTGTGCAATCCTGCTGTTTCCAAACCAATACACAATCCCATGCTATCGAAGCAAAACAAACTGTTTTCGGGATCGGCATGCAGAGAAAAAGCGATTGAAATACTTCCCAACACAATAAATCCAGAAGGCAACGCAATTAAACGAAGCAGTTTTATCAGGTCAATTCCATGAGTTAAAAAGCCAATTGAAATCAATGATATCAGAAACAAATGCATATACAAATTCCCGGAAAGCAAAGCACAATTAAGAAGCACCATAAAAAGAATAAACTTTTCCATGCTGTACAATCCGAATATCGGTTTTCTTAGTATGTATTGTTCGCTTATAAACACTTATTTGAATTAAAAATTAGTAAAAATCCATCCCTTCGCCTATTGGCAATTCCTTGCACTAACAATAATTATTAATTTCCAATTGTTAACTGAGCCTTTTAACTGCCTTCTTCCCTCTATAATATCCTAACACATAACAAACAACCCCAGCTCCAAAAGCTGCCTGCAGCGCAAATAGTAAACTTTCAATTTCGGCTCCTGGAGGCTCCCAAATATTCGAAAACCACGGTTTGTAATCAGGATTGGCTTCTGTAATATATTCTTCGGCATGTCCGTCGGCACCTCCAAATTCAGAATCACCAACGTAAACAAAAACACCAATTAGAATGGCAATTATTGCCAAAAACAGGAATTTATTTTGATTTTTAAGAACAAATTTCAACATATGCTTACAATTTAGGAGCTTGAAGATTCAGTTTTATTCCTTCCCAATCCGGTACATTTTTAATCAGAATATTCATCACCAAAACAGTGATTAATCCTTCAACAACAGCAATTGGAATTTGCGTTAAGCTAAAAATAGATGCAAATTTCACAAAAGCTCCGGCTACACCGGTATGCGTATCGGGATGGGCCAGGGCTAACTGTAAGGCCGTAACTGTATAGGTAGTTAAATCACCCAGACATGCAGCTAAAAAAATGGAAACAGAGCGGTTGCATTTCAATTTGGCGCACAATTTATAAATACCAAATGTTACCACCGGACCGGCCAATGCCATCGAAAATGCATTAGCCCCCAAAGTGGTAATGCCGCCATGCGCCAACAGCAACACCTGAAAAATAAGAACCAAAACACCCAACACACTCATTACAATCGGGCCAAACAACAATGCGCCCAAACCAACACCGGTAGGATGCGAACTGCTGCCGGTAACCGATGGCAATTTTAATGCCGACAATACAAAAGCAAAAGCTGCCGCCAATGCCAAAAGCATTTTTAGCTCAGGATGTTTTATTACTATTTTCTGAATCACCTTTACACCCCAAACAAAAAATGGCAAATAAACCACGGTCCAAAAAACAGACCAGCCTGCCGGCAGATAGCCTTCCATTATATGCATGCTAAATCCCTGAAAAGGAAGTAAAAACGCAAGTAGTACAAATAGTTTTTTTCTCATATTTTATTTAGTATATAGTAGTTACTACAGAATCTTAAATACTGTTTCCTGCCTATTCCTGTTTTAATCATTTTTTTTGAAATTCATAACTCTAAATAATAACTCCATTATTGCTGATTAAAAGAAGCTCGAAACTGCAGTCTGTAATAACTTGCTTACAAACCTTTTCACATTTAAATTTTACAGCTTTAAAAAATGGTTCATCTCCCATAAATGGAACTAATTCTTCCAGTTCCCGCGCCATTTTAATTTCTCCAATTTGTTGAATAATCTCTTCGGAATAACTGCAATCTCTTGCCAATCCCATCAAAAAATCATGATCTAAAACAACCTTACTGCTGTGTGTATCCAGATGTCCGGCAGCCAGTTTCACTGCTTTGCCAGTCATGATTCCCATGCTTACTTTTTCGGCACCCGAAGCATTCATTGTTTGCAGCATTTCGCCAATAAAATTCCCATATTGCAGGAAAGCCAAATCGCCCAAATCAGGAAACTTCTCTTTCAGATATCGTTCGCTTCTTCCTCCGGAATTTACCACAATGTGTTTGTTCCCGTTCAGCACAGCCAAGTTCAACTGTTTTTGAATGGTCTGCACATAGGCTTCCAAAGAATAAGGCTTAATTCTTCCGGTAGTTCCGATGATGGAAATACCATCAACAATTCCCAGCTTGGGATTAAAAGTCTTCGCTCCCAGTTTTTTACCTACGGGCACAAATACCGAAACATCAATACCTCTATTAATATCATACTCTTCCAGAATTTGTTCCAATTCGAATGCAATCATCTTTCGGGGAACAGGATTTACTGCCGGTTCGCCCAAGGGAATTCCCAAACCATTTAAAGTAACCGTTCCCACACCTTCCCCTTTCACAAAACGAATGCAATTCGCATCATTCCACCTCAGGCAGGCGCCAATTTCCATTCCGTCGGTAATATCCGGATCGTCGCCGGAGTTTTTCACCACCGAGCACAAAGCAAAATCTTCCATGAATCTGTTCTGATGCAATTGCATTTCACAAATTCCACCATCGGGCAAAGCAATGCGCTCTTTTAGCTGCAATTCTTCTCCTAAGAGTAATTTTAAGGCTGCTTTCGCAGCTATTGCAGCACAAGTCCCCGAAGTAAAACCATGAGCCAATTCTTTTCGCTCCAATCCAAACCGATTCTTCAAATATTTCTGCAGCCTTTCCCGATTACTTATCGTCTCATCGTAGTTGGGTAAGTCGGGTCGGGCAATCACGTACAATGGAATTTGATGTTTTACCGCCAAATTCATTTTCTGATCCAACAAACCCGAGTAGCCACTCTCTTTCGTAATCATGGCTTCAATTCCCTCATCAACCAATAAATTTTCAATGGATTCCATTCCATCAAATGCATCCGAAACAATCAATTTTTCGGCTTCAACACCTGCCTTTTGGGCAATTTCCAGTGAAGAAGGAAAATCAAGAATCCGATACCATATATTAGCATTTGGCACGATTTTATGAATCACCGGTAAGGCTTTTACGCCAACCATGGAAAGTATTTTTGCATACTTTTGTGACTGTAAATCCGTTAAGACGGATACAAGACTGTGGTGATATCGTATCCATTTGCTGTCAATTCGGAGTACTGCATCGCGCTCCACTCTAACAACAGGCAAACCCGATTGATTTGCTGCATCCGCAATACTATGATGCAAGACTTCTGCAAAAGGATGTGCTGCATCTATCAGTAAATCAATTTCATTTTCCAAACAAAAGGTACAAATCTCTTCCACATTCATCGCACCACAAATTCTCTGTCCGAATCTGGATTCATAATTTCCAGAACTCGTTTTTGTTGAATAGAAATGTGAAATTTCCAAATCATCCAACCAATTTGATGTTGCTTTCCCCTCTGTTGTTCCCCCGAATAATAATATTTTCATTGCAATTTATTTTCTCTCTTTCGCCCTTTCAGGGCTAAACTTATAATTTGCCTTTTTAACACAGGACGTTGCCCTGTGTTAACTTCTTCCGCCCTTTCAGGGCAAATAATTCCCATATCGTAATCTGAATTGATGCTGCTTATTAATTATCAATTCCCTTTCTGCAGCCGTGTGTAAATTTAGGATCGTATAATAATGATCTGTTTTTGCGGTTTCCAATGGCTTCACCAACCACAATCATCACCGTTAAGGATAGTTTGTTTTCCTTCACAATTTTTACCAGATCTTTCAACTCACCTCTCCAAATCTTCTCCTCTTTCCAGGTTAGTTTGTGACAGATAGCCACCGGTGTGTTTTCCGGATATCCTACCAGTAAATCAGCCTGCAGTTTATCCACCAAAGTCACACTTAAAAACAGACAGATCGTGCTTTGGAATTTTGCGAACTCGGACAATTGTTCTCTTGGCGGCATCGGTGTCCGGCCTTCTCCGCGGGTCAGAATAATTGATTGAACCTTTTCTGGAATTGTAAATTGAGATTTTAAACGTGCAGCGGCAGCCTGAAAGGAGGAAATACCCGGAACAATTTCATAATCCATTTCGTGCTGATCGAAGAAATTCATCTGCTCCTGAATAGCACCATAAATGCAAGGATCACCAGTATGCAAACGCACAACCAATCCTCCTCCGTCGTAATGTTCCTTCATCACATCAAACTGCTCTTCGAGAGTTAAATCTGCAGAGTTTCGAATCACACAGGAAGCTTTTCCGTAATCGGTTAATTCCCTTGGTACCAAACTTCCGGCATATAAAATCAAATCAGCTCTTTTCAAAAGACTTTTGCCACGAACAGATATTAAATCGGGTGCTCCCGGCCCCGCACCAACAATAAAAATCTCCCCTTTCCGCTCCTGTTTTGCATCCATTGCCAGAGCCAAAGTAAAATGCTTTCCATTTGCATCAACATGCTTGCTTTTGGTTTGGATCAAGGCTTTCGCACCACTCGCAATTAGCGCCGATGCCTCGGATACATTTACAGCTCCCACTTCACGATGCGCTGCCTCAGAATAGGAAACTTCACCTTCCTTCTCATTTAATTCTTCGGAAGAATAAGTAATGAAGGATAAATTAGTTGTCTCGCTGAATTGTTTATAAGCCTCTTCGTTGGCCTTTACTGTGATACTGTGAATGCTTTTTAAGGATGCAAAAGCCAAGCGGTTCGCCTCAAACCGGGATCTTAATTCATTTTCAAAAGCTTCTACTCCAATTCCTTTTTGTGCACCGGTACCAACCACGATGCATTTAGGGCGGAAAAACAAACTTGGAATATTTGTTTCGTACAAAGCGGGAGTCACAGCTATCAGCAAATCAAAATCTTCTTGTTTAATCTGATCAAATTGATAGAAAACCTCCACAAAATCAGGACAGGAATCCTGCAAGCTTTGCGTCCCCCCGTTTTTCACCTCTAAAAGTAATGCTGTTTTCTTCTGATTTACAAAGGCAGCAATCAAATCGTTCTCAGAAACATTCTGATATTCATTCGTCCAGTTATATTTTTTGCCAAAGATATCCAATGGCCATACCTCCAATGTATCACTAGCTGTTGTAATTATCGCCGTTCCATTGGTGATTTCAGCAATTTGCTGAGCGTACTCATTCGCACCGCCTTTGTGTCCCGACAAAACCGACTGCACATATTTTCCGTGCAAATCCATATTGATTACTGCCGGATCTATCGCTTTATTCTGGATAAAAGGAGCAATACTTCTTACGCAAATGCCCATAGCTCCAATAAAAATCAGCAAATCGGCAACCTGAAAAGATTCTGAAAGAAAATCCGGTAAAGAAGAAATTTTATTGCTGCCCGGATATCCGGCAACAGAAACAATCGTACTTCCTTCCATTTTTGCAGTAATGCGTTCGGCAGTTGCTATAGCAAAACTGTTATTGATAATGATGAATGTATTGCTCATGTATTTTTTTCTTTTAGCTATTAGCCTGTCGCCAATAGCTTTTCTTAATTATTTTCCTTTGTGTTACTTCGTTTTCTTTTGTGGTTAATTCCTTTTTTTAGCCTGAAATATTACAATCGGGTTGTGATCATCCTGCTGTATAATCATCTGATCGGTAATCTCCATTTGAAGTTCTTTTGCTGCCCTCAGAAAATCCTGCTTTGTTACTTCGCTAACCGCATTAAAAACAATGATCCCATCATCGTGCAAAACAGCACACAACCGATTCATCATTTCGTTTAATTTACCTCCGTGCCCGCCAATAAAGATCCGATCCGGACTTTGAATTGCAGACAAATCAATATTGAAAAAATCATCGTGAATGCCATCTATTCCAGGCACGCAAAATTTTCGTTGATTCAGCTTCAAAAGCTCTTTCGATTCTTCTCTGCGTTCAAAAGCAGTCACCTGCAAATGCGGGGCAAACTGCTTGGCTTCAATAGAAACCGAACCCGTGCAATATCCTACATCCCAAAGGTGTTTTGCATCATCCAATTCCAAAAATGAAATGGAATTCAATCGGATGCTTCGCTTGGTTATCATCTTTGGCCTGCCTTCCAGAATGTGAAAATCAGCCTCGTGAATGCCCAATGTCCGTTTGATCTCCCTCTCCTGAATTAGAATCAAACAATTTGGATGAGCAAAGTCCTTATCAACAACCTCATGTAATGAAATTTCTGTACAATATTGTTCTTCTCCTCCCAGTTTTGAACCTACAATCATCTTGTAATTGTCGAAACCGGCATCCAGCATTCTTGCCGCAATTGTGGCCGGTGTTTTTCTCTTATCGGTAAGAACACCAATGCATTTTTTACCGCGAATCAACTCCTGATCCAAATTCACCCAATTTCTTCCGGTCAGGGTGCAAATTGTCATTTCGCCATATGCCAATTGAAACTCATGTGCCAGCAACTGTAAACTGTTGAAATAAGGGTAAACCTTTATTTTTGTGTCCGGGAAACGACACTTGATCGTGTTACCGATACCAAAAAATAATGGATCTCCGGATGCAATCACAACAATGGGTTCATCTATCTGCTCGTAAACCAGAAAGGTTCCCTCCAATGGAATAACAACATCAATCCATTTGGCATTTTCAGGCAAATAAGAAGCAACCAAATTTCTGTGGCGCTTTCCTCCCGAGAAATAGTGATGATTTTGCAGCACCTCCTTCACCTCATCAGATAGACTTACTTCCATTCGGTCGGGTATTCCAATGATGTAAAAATTAAACATCTCTTCCGGGTTTTAAATCGTAAGCATCTTCCAAGCTTAAAATGGCATTCACAATAGTTGCAGCCAATGTTGAACCACCTTTTCGTCCTTCAATAATAACAGCGGGTAAATCTGTAAAACTCTTCACTCTGTGTTTTGATTCTTTTACATTTACAAATCCAACCGGAGCAGCTATGATCCCGGCTGGCTGAATGCTTTTACTTCTCATTAAATCAGTTAATTCAATCAATGCTGTTGGCGCATTTCCAAACACATACAATGCATCCGGATGCTCCTCTACTGCCAAACGAATTCCCGCCTGAGTGCGGGTGATACCATGTTTTACGGACAATTCCATGGTGCGGGAATCGTGCAAATAACATTTGATCTCAACGCCCATTCTATCGCAGGCTTTTTTGCGAATTCCCGACTGAACCATAGTAACATCAGTAATGATTACACCTCCTTTTTGGAGGTATTCATTCAATTTTGGAGCTGCATTATTCTGTACTTTCAAAATCTCAGCCAATTCAAAGTCTGCCGAAGTATGAATGCAATGCAAAAGAATCCATTTCGTTTCCAAGGGTAAATCCATTTCTTTCAATTCTGCAGCAATTGTTCGAAAGCTTTCCTGCATAATCAAAGGACCCGGTCTTCCCTCCTGTTCTTCTTTACTGTAGTATCCACGTGGTGTAATAAACCGATCACCTGAAATATAGCTTTGTGAATTCCCAACAATCACCAGCGAAAACATGTCTACCATTTCAGGATCAAAATCGCGTAGGTTTGTCAAAGTAATTTGTTCCTCGGCACGAGCCACCTGGCGCACAATGGCAACTGGTGTTGTTTCTTCTCGTTCCTCCAAAAACAGTTCCCGTAAGCGATACAATTGCCAATATCTTTTATTGCTTTTCGGATTGTAAATTGCAGTTACGAAATCGCCCATCGCAGCTGCCTTTATTCTCTTCTCGATCAAAGCATAACTGGTGAGTAAATCCGACAAGGAAAGAATGACTAAATCGTGACTTAACGGTGCACCCAATTTTGCAGCCGCAGCCTGAAAAGCAGAAATCCCGGGTATAACTTTTAGCTCTACTTTCGATTGTGTTTTCTCAGCCATCTCAAAAACAAGCGATGCCATTCCGTAAATGCCGGCATCGCCAGAGCTGATCACAACAACATCTTTCCCTGTTTCAGCCAATTCAAATGCCTTTTCGGCGCGCTGCACTTCCTGACGCATTCCCGTATCCATGCATTCTGTTCCTTTTTTCAGGAATGATTCTATGAACTGAAAATAATATTTGTATCCGATCACCACATCGGCTTCTCTTATTGCATCTATTGCCGGATTTAAAAACAGATCCGGACTTCCTGGTCCAAGGCCTGCAACGGTTATTTTTCCTAATCTATTTGGCATGATATATTATTTATTTCCGTAAAAAATTAAAATGGCGAAGTATGGAATTTTCCTGTCCTTCAGACTTTCCATATCGGTGCAGGTAAACTGCTTTTGAGTTCCTAAATATTCACCGTAAAAGAACTTCAGATCACTATTTTGAATGAATACTTTAATCCAATCACGAACCATTGATAACTTCATCAAAACGACAGTTTGGTTCTGCTCCAGCAGATATTTCAGTTCCTCTTCATCCTCTATGTCTGGAGCTATTAATAATTTATCGTTCTGAGTTGCCAATGCCAGTTTTCCTGCTGATCCTCCCAAAATAAAAGCCGGAACTCCCGGAATCATCTCAAAATCGACACTATTCTTCCTGAAATCTTCAAGTAAATAGGAAAAAGTACTGAAAAATGAAATATCTCCTTCGCTCACCACTACTACCTGTTTGCCCTCTCCAACATCCTTCTGCACTTTCAGAAACAAATCTGCATATGCTTTTTCTGCCGCCGATCGATCCTTGCTCATCGGCACTGTAATCGGAACAAACTTGTTCTCTTCTACACCCAGTTGTTTCAAAATCACCAATGAAAAACTATCCTGATTCCCTTTTGATGATTGCGTTGCCGGATAGTAAATCTTCTCTGATTTCTTCAAACAGTTCAAAGCTTTCACCGTAATTAACTCAGGATCTCCAGGGCCTAAGGCCACTCCAAACACTTTTCCGCTCATATCTTTTATCTCGTATTAGAATTAATGATGATGTCCTTGATCATGACTTTGTCCGTGACAATGCCCGTGATCGTGTCCGTGATGATGATGTGGTTTTACTCCAGTTAAATCAGTACTCATTATTAGATCAACTTTTCCATCCAACACTTCCTGTAATCTTGCATTTAATACCTCAAACAATCCATTTGCATCACCTAACAGAGGTGCAATTTCGATGTTCTTATCCGGGTTTTCTTTTGCAAAATGTTCCATTATCTCGTATGCTTTATCCATATAAACTCCTGGAAAGAATACAAATGGTAACATCATAATATTTTTGAACGGCAAAACCTTCAACCAATCCAATACCACAGGCAATGCCGGATAAGTCATGCTGCTTGTGTAAGCATTAATGGCAAATGGATACTTGTATTTTTCCTGAATTAATCGGGTCATTTTCGCCAAATCTCCATTAGCCTCAGCTTTGGAAGCTCCAATACCTAATCCAAGGAATACAGTCTCGTCGCTCTTCCAATCCTTAGCTTCAAGAGTTTCATTTATTAGCTGCACTCCATACTCAACCATTTCATTGCATGTTCCGATGTAATTGGCCAACTGAATTTTCACCTTATATTTTTCCTGAAAGCTGTTTAGAGCGTAAGGAATATCTCTTTGCATATGTACTCCGGTAAAAAGAAATACTGGAACAGCAATAATCTCTGTCACACCTTTTTCAACCAATCGTTTTACTCCTGTTTCAAAATCCGGCTCCGAAAGCTCCAAAAATCCAAATTCAACCTCATAATGCGTAGTTTGAGATGCAAATCGCTCCGCAAACTCTTGAAATGCTTTCGCTCCCCTTTCTTTGCGGGTTCCATGCCCACATAATAAAATTCCTTTTCTGTTCATAGCTATCAAATTTCTGTTTTGGCCATTTGATTAATCAATGGTGATAATTGTTCTGAATAAGCAACTACCTCCCCAACAATAAAAATTGCCGGTGGCTTAAAATCGTGCTGTTCCATCTTTGCCACAATATTTTCTAAAGTTCCTTTCATTACTTCCTGTTCCGGCAAAGTTCCCCAACGAATCATTGCAACAGGTGTTTCCGGTTTCCTGCCATTTGCCATCAGATTACGAACAATTCGTGGAGCCTGAGCCACCCCCATATAGAAAACCAGAGTATCAATTCCCGCCGCAATCTTATCCCACTGAATTTCTGTTTTGTGATTTTCGCACTGATGTCCTGTGAAAAAAGCTACTGAAGAAGCCACATTTCTTAATGTGACAGGAATACCTGCGGCTCCGGGAACCGCAACCCCAGCTGTAATTCCCGGGATCACCTCAAATTCAATGTCATGCTCTTGCAAACCAAGTATTTCTTCAGCTCCCCGTCCGAAAACGAATGGGTCACCACCTTTTAAACGAGCTATTTTTTTTCCCGATAAGCCAAACTCAATCAGCATTTTATTAATTTCCTCCTGAGGATAGGTGTGTTGTTTGTTCTTTTTACCAACGTAAACAATCTGACAATCAGGTTTGCAATATCCTAGCAATTCCTTGTTTACCAAATAATCGTATAAAACAACTTCTGCATTTTCAATGGCTCTGATTGCCTTCAGTGTAATTAATTCCGGATCACCTGGCCCAGCTCCAACAATGCTTACTTTACCTCTTTCGCGTATCATATTATATTGATTTTAAAGGATTCAAACCTATGTTTGCCTTTAATTATGAGCACATCAATTCTAACCTGTTGTGAAAAACAAGCTGAATTATTAAATTGTATTAATTGGGAATAGAAATTGACTCCAAAAATTAAAATTTTGCAAATGACGTTTTTCAGCCTTTGCTTCTTTAATTAATATGATCATCAACCTGTTTGCTTTAGCAACAAACGAGATGAACAGAGAGTCATCTGTAACTGATCTGAATTTGAAAATTTGGTTCCGAAATAATGAACCAAGCATAATATGCCCCGCAGGCATAGATTTAGTAATTTTCTTCATAATCTTACTTTTAGTCCCGAAAGTGTCGATTAAACAAAATTGCTTTTAGGCAGGTTTTCTGACTTTCTCCCTCTTGTTGCGCCTTCCCATATCTTCCATAAGATACAGTGACATCATGCAACAGAGTTTGGTATAGAGATTACAGCTGCGGGTACAGTTCCGGACTCAAACCGGATTCCCTCTTTAATATCAGATCAAGGGATATGATATTGCCAAATCGCGAAACAAATGTATCAATATTAATTCAAGATACTAACAATCTATTTTATGAATGTAAAAACCAAAGCAAACCACCCACTACTAAACACTGATTATCATGCAAATAATAAACACAGTAAGATCTTATTTCTGTCTAAAAACATAAAGAACAAGAAATTTTCAGGTTATAAAAAAACACCCCAAATGTTAGGTATAACATTTGGGGTGAAGTTTAGTCTTTTTTGTTTCTAATGGTATAGAAACCGCTTTATTTTATGCGTTGCCGTTTTTTGAAATGGATCAATTTGGGCGATCACTAACTGAACCTGCGAAAATTTATTTACACGTGAATTCACATAAACCTGTAATTCCTGCATTAACTCATCAACAGTGTCATCGACATAATTTCCCACCTCTTTTTTAAGATGTTGATATTGTTGTTCCAATTCCTCATAATTAAAATGAACCATTGCAACCAATTTTCCTTTCTGTTCAATAACTACAGACTCTATTACATGTTTAAAGTTATTGATTACCGATTCTATTTCTTCCGGATAAATGTTTTCTCCACTTGATCCAACAATCATATTTTTCAATCGACCTTCGATATATAAATAATTGTCTTTATCCATTTTTGCTAAGTCGCCGGTTTTAAACCAACCATCTTCGGTTAAAACCTCCTTGGTTTTTTCGGGCTCTTTATAGTAACCCATCATCACATTATCACCCTTTGCCCATACTTCTCCAATTTGAGTAACAGGATCTGGATTATTGATTTTCAGCTCAACTCCGACTAAAGCAGGCCCTGTAGATTGAAATTTAGTAATTGCCGGACCACATCCTGCAATTAATGGTGCTGTTTCTGTTAATCCATAACCAATTGCATAGGGAAATTTTGCTTCACGCAAAAATAGTTCAACCTTAGAATTCAATTTAGCTCCGCCAATACCAAAAAAGGTTAATTTACCACCAAAGGTTTCCATTAATTTTTTTCCGGCAATTGCATTCAGCTTCTTGCGGAAAAACGGAATTTTATATAAATATTTGGTAACGGCTTTCCCATTAATCGACGGTAAAATTTTACTCCTGTAAATCTTCTCGATAATCAATGGAACCGAAAACATGATGGTTGGCCGTACTTCTTTAAATGCTGACAATAATAATGAAGGCACGGGAGCTTTTCCTAAATAATAGATACAGGAACCGGCAATCATCGGAATCACATATCCCAAAGTATTTTCATAGGTGTGCGACAAAGGTAAAATTGAAAGAAAACGATCCGTTTCATCTATAGGATGGATTGTTTTTGACAGAATAGCATTGGAGCAGATATTTTTATGAGACAACATAACACCCTTAGAGTTGCCTGTTGTTCCAGACGTATAAATAATTGCAGCCATATCATCCTCACAAACCTGATAATCCTGCTTTGGTTTTTCAGAAAGATCAAATTTCGGTGAAGATTCATTTGTATGAATTAAATTGAAATCTTCAATTGCAATAATCGATTGTAAGGTTTCAATTTTAAGGTTTTTAATTTTAGAACGCAAACCTGTCGAAACAAAAACAGCTTTTGCTTCAGAATGGCTTAAAATATTTTCAATCTCAAACTGACTAAAATCAGGTAACATTGGAACAACAACTGCACCCATAAAAGTTGTTGCATAGTAGGCCATTCCCCAATTAGGCATGTTCGTGCTCAACAGAGCAATTTTATCTCCCGGTTTAATTCCCAACTTCTCAAAAAATGCAAGTAAGGCTTGAATATTTGCATAAACCTCGTTATAAGTAAAGGGAGTTTGCCCAACAAGGGCCATTGCATTACAGTTGCCGAATTTCGCTGCAGTTTCCGAAAAAAGCGCAGGAAAAGTTAAACTTTTATACTGTTTCATCATGGTTTTATTTGTCCGTTGCAGCTCAATATTAAGGTTGAATTAATACAAACTACATATGCAAGTTATAAAAAAAACAACATTGGTATTCAATTTTCACCAAATAGCTTAATCGATTGTATTTACATCAAACAGATAGAATCCCACCCAGACACTTGTAAATAAGTATCTTGACACACGTTGTACCTCACTGCAACACTAAAATAATTCCACTTCATAAATCCTGAAATAATTCTTTTTTTAATACATTTAAGGCTCCAAACCTTAACCTGTATCAATGAAGCCTCGTCAGTTTCTCTCTTTATCTGCTATTGGTACAATTGGCTTGCGAGTCAGCCACAAAACATAGAAATATAGTAAAAAATAGAATCGGGAGATAAGAAAGAAATATTTAATCATGAATGATTCTTTCTTTTAACCAGGAAACTCTATTTCGAAAGTACTTCCCTTTCCCAATTCGCTTTTGACTTTAATTGTTCCCTTGTGAATTCGAATTAATTCGGAACAAATACTTAAGCCCAAACCTGTACCCTGTTCTTTGTGCAGACCTTGAGTACTATTTGTTGTTTTTAAATTATCAAACAATCCATCCATAATTTCCTGCGACATCCCAGTGCCATTGTCTTTTACTTTAATGTTAACATGAGATTTTGTTCTGGCCGCATCCAATCTAATCAAACCTCCTTCATTTGTGTATTTAATGGCGTTTGAAATTAAATTATTTAAAATTGTTCGGAGAATATCAGGATCGGCCATAACCTCTTCTTCAATTAAATTATGGAATTCAATCTTTATCTTATACTGTTGTAGTTTTGATTCAAAAAAACTGTTTAACTCATCAAACAGGCGATCAAATGATATTGGTGTTGGGCAATACGAAATAGCCCCTGTTTGTGATCTCGACCAATCCAATAGATTGGTTAACAACTTCATTCCTTCCACTGATGATTGATGAATATAATCGGCAAACATCTCCGTATTTTGATAATCACCTTCTCTGCTCTCTTCCACCAATAATTCACTAAATCCAATTAAAGAATTAAAAGGATTTTTCAAGTCATGAGAAATTACTGAGAATAATTTATCCTTTGTCTGATTAATTTCGGCCAACTGAAGGTTCAATTTCCGCTGTGACTGATAGCGCCAATAAAGAACAACAGCAATTATCAACATCAGAATGATAATGATTACTAAATATGATTCTTGAAATTTTCGGGATTCCAATTCCTGCTCTGTTTCTGATAAAGCTTGCCGAATCATAAATCTATTTTGCATCTCTTCAACAATCTCAAACTGCTGAATAGAAAGAATGGAATCATATGTTAATGAAAAATGATTATAACTCTCAATCGCTTTTGATTGATCATCAACAATTTGATAAAGCTCAGCAAATGCTTTATGTGTTTTTAAGATTTTGGTATTTAATCCTAATTTATTGGCTATATCTAATGCCTTATGAAGAGCAATTTCTGCTTTATTCCGCTCCTTTTTATGAGCATAAATGAAAGCTAAACCAATATAATCATCAACCAAACCAAAATTATGCCTGCGCTCCTGATTTAATTTTAATGCTTTCTGATAATATTCAAATGCTTTATCGTACTCCTTTTTCAGATAGAATATATTAGCCATTCCAGACAGACAAAACGCAACATATCTTACATTATTTGAACCCAAACTTTTTTGATAAGACTGCTGATAATATTTCATTGCAACATCAAGATCTCCTTTTGCTTCGTAAGTCCGTGCAATTTCCAAGGTAACCGACCCCATCCCCAATTCATTTCCTAACTCCTTCCACAATAATTTTGCCTTTTCAAAATATTCCAATGCCAAATCAAAATCTTTCTTCTCACGATGTACCAGACCCATATTCACGTAGGCATATGATTTTCCCGCAGAATGATTAAGAATATTGAATATCTGCAATGAATATTCGGAAAATTTTAAGGCCAACGGTATATTTCCAGTTAAAAAATATAAATCCCCTAAATTGTTATACGAATAAGCCAGCTGCACTGAGTCTTTTTGCTGCAGACTATACTCCAAAGCCCGATGTAAGTATGGAATTGATTCTTTCGTTTTGTATAAGTAGTGCAATTGAACGACTCCAATAAACCCATAGAGTCTTGGCAATTCTTTTTTTATATCATATTGAATAGCTAATTGCAAAGCCTGCTGCCCAAGAATAATGGCAGAATCAGAATTAATTTCCCGTAAACTCCAGCATCTATCTCCCAGCAATTTTACCCTTTTCGTAATTTCTACCTCCGAGAAAAGTTCAGAAACAGTTTTTCCTCCCGACAGGGCAAACGTGACTGTGGTAGCAAATATAAATATGATAAAAATAAGAAAGCGCCGGAATCGTATCATCAAGTGTCCAATTAAGAAAACTAAATATAAAACAAATTCCATGGAGAAAATTGATTTACCAAAATTATGAATAACCTTTTTGAGTAAGGATATTTATATGGATGTAGAACAACTAAAATAGTTGAGAACCTACAATAATTAACACAATTGCAATCACAATCAGATACGCATATGGATTTGCAAAATTAAAAGTCCACCCCAACATCGGATTGTATTTTGGAACAATTAATCGTGGATCTTTTCGGTTGCAATAAAATGGTCCATGCCAATTTCCCAGATTCTTACTCATTGAATCCAGTAAATGTTGATCAAGTTTTCTTCTCATGATTAAATATTTTTATTTCTTGATTTAACCTTTCGTAAAGATAAATAAAACAAATACCAACAAAAAAATGGCCTCAAATCAGAAAACTAATTTGAGGCCGCAATATTCTTTCGAACTTGAAATTCTTTAGCAAGACTTTTAAATTAATTCCCGTCATTTAAAAAGTAAAGTGAATGAAAAGCAGATCCAAGGACACTTTACTTAGCCAACAGTCATTAATTATATTGCCCTGTTAAAACAATTTTAATTAAGATATCGAAAGGCTTTTTAATTTCTCAAAATACATAGCAAACGAACGATATAAAAAATGTGTCCACTTCCCAAATGGCACTATAATAATGGCCCACTGTACAAGAACTGTTAAATGAATTAAATACATCCAAATATTAGTCTCCAAAATATCTAAATCGATAAATAAACGGACAACAAAAGCGCTCAATCCCATTAGAAATAGCCAGATTACAAAAAACCAGTCGCTTGGATGTGAATTTTTACTCACCTGCGTTTTTTTGCTCAGGCGTCCAATCATGAAAATAAATGTTACTGAAAAAATAACTGCACTTTCGAGATAACCCAAAACCAGAATGAAACTGCTGTCGGTTGCAAACCAATCCAAAAACACTGTTGTGAAAAGCAATGATAAATAACCAATTACAAGGATTAAGTGCTGAAACCAACGGGTTTGACTATCATCACAACCCAATGTTCTTTTTTGGGTAAACATATGAACAATCAGTTCGCTATATGATTTTAAATAAGCAGAGAATGACACATTCACCTTTGGTTTTCGGATTACCATATTCCACATACGAATAAGATTCGGAAGTAAAATCAGTAGAAAAACACTACCAATTGCCGACATCTCAAAATAATGACCGTAATGCAATAATAATTCAGGTTCAAAATTAAGACTTGATGCAAACCAAATTACTCCTACTGCCAACAAAACAAATGCAATAACAGATGTACTTAGAGATTTATACAGCATCCCTGAAAGCCCTGTCCAATCATATTTTGAAGTCAGGTATCTGCGAAGTGACATCATTAATTCACCTGGCTCTGCTTCACGTGGGCACGTTGCACTGCAATCACCACAATAATAGCACAACCAAGGTTCCAATGAAGTTTGAATTTCATTTTCCAAACCAAGTACACTATATCTTACCATTTTCCGTGGAAACGAGTTGTCTTCGTCTGACAAAGAGCAAACAGCTGTACAATTCCCGCAATTATAACATGCGTTTGTATCAAAAGCGCCATAGCTTTGCAACTCAGTTGTGAATTTAGGATTTATCCTTGCCATTGTCTTTTATTTTGTAATAAAAATATTCGTCCATATCATCAAGGTCGCCTGTTTCAACAAAACCGTATTTCATCAAGCTCATCAACTGATACAACACCTCATCTCCAGGTATATTTAGTGCTTTGGATAGTTGAGGAACGGTTTTATCCCCTTCTTTCAAAGCATCCATCAGTATTTTTTTTGTTTTTGTAAAATATTTAAGGTTCTCCATAACCTCTTTGGCTACAGGGTTCTTTTCTTTCCGATATTTTGCGGTTTTACCTTTTTCAACTTCCATATTAATAGTTTTAATCGGTTGATACTAAAGCGTCAATCATACTTTCAATTTGATTGTCAGTATATCCAATCAATTCAATTGCATTGGACGGACAAACAGGCATACACATTCCACACCCTTTACAAACAGATTCATTTACAGCTGCAACCAGCTTACCATTAACATCTGTTTTTGTTAAAGCACTAAATGGACATGCATCATCACATTTACCACACCACCCGCAGTTATCCACATCAATTTTGGCAATAGTAGGTGATAGAGAAAGTTCTCCCGAAGCAATTAATGAAAAAGACTTGGTTGCAGCAGCCAAAGATGAATTCATTGATTCCATAATATTCTTTGGCCCTTGAGAAGCACCAGCAATGGTTACACCATCAATTACTGTTTCAACTGGTCGCAGCTTCATGTGAATTTCATTAAAGAAATTATCTCTTCCCCTGGGAATTTTCAGAAGACTGCCAATTGAATTGTCCTGGCGGGGTACCATACCAGTTACCAAAACCACCAAATCAGCTTCCACTTCCAAAGTTTTATCGGCAGTTAAAATATCGTTAATAGTAACAATAGTCTTGTCACCTTCCTTAGACACAACCGGTGGATGATCTTCAAATGACTGCAAATAAATATCCCCCAAACGAGAAGATTCATCGTATAAAACTTCCTGTTTCCCATAGGTTCTAATTCCTCTGTTAAAATGGAAATTATACAGATCTTTGTATTTCTTTTTAGCAGTGATTGCTGCATGTATGGTAGCTGTGCAGCAATACCTTGAGCAATATTTATTATCCCCGTCAACCTGACGACTGCCTACACAATAGATATAGGCGACATTCTTAACCTCTTTTCCTTTATAAACAAGCTTATCATCGCAATAATGAACCAAACGTTTAAATTGAGGAAGAGTAACAACATTATCAATCGTTTTATAACCAAATTCGTCATTTTTTGGCTCGTATGGATCAAAACCTGTTGCAAGAAGTACAGAACCAACTTTAATATTTAGAAATTCATCCTTCTGACTAAAATCAACATTTTCGCAAACTTTTTCACACTCTCCACAGCGGGTACAATTCTCTATGTCGATTACCGGAAGTTGAGGATATTCACCGGGAAAATTGTGATAGATAGCCTTACGTGTAGTAATATTAAAGTTAAATTTATCGGGAACAACTACAGGACAAACTTCAATGGCTTTCCCTAAATTACCCTCGTTGCAATCCAATTTCATATGACGAGGAGCAATTTTCACCTTCAATGAGATATTTCCAACACTCCCGCTATTCTCAATAATTTCAGCTCCTGTAAACAATGTAATATTTTTGTGATTCATTGCTTTGTCATAAAGACGGGTAATTAACTCCTTACCGGTTTCTTTTGACACAAACAAATCATCCCATTGAGCAACTCTACCCCCTACAAAAAATTCACGTTCTATTAAATATACCTGAGCTCCTGATTCGGCTAATTGGATTGCTGAACGAAGCCCTGCAATACCGGCACCAACAACAGCTACAGCATTAGTCGCAGCTACCCTAAATGGTTCAAGGGCATTCGACCTCTTCACTTTTGCAACAGCCGCTTTTACAATCTGAATTGCTTTTTCGGTTGCCCCAACTTTATCATCAGAATGAGCCCAGGAAGCTTGTTCTCTGATATTTGCATGAATGTAATTGTATTTATTCAACCCGGCTCTTTCAGCAACAGCGCTAAATGTAAGTAAATGTAATGTGGGAGAACAAGAAGCAACAACGGCACCATCCAATTGCTTTTCTGCAATATCTGTAACCATATCCTTCTGGTTGGAATCTGCACAGGCAAACATAGTTGTTTTCGATAAAAATACGCTTTCATCCTTCTCAATCTCGGCCCGAACCTTTTCCACGTCAACGTAATCTGAAATATTCCCTCCGCAATGACATACGTAAACACCTATTTTCTTTTTCATATGATTATAATTTGCTTTGTTAATTGCCATATGGAACTTTCCATGCTGGAATAATCATCCTCCTGTATGTCAAAATATCCTTGGCATGGACGTTTCATAACGATGCCCTCCTTAAATAGCTTGTAGTTTCTGCAGAAGCAGCACCTGCTGACAATATTGAATCAGGAATATCCATTGGACCCGTAGCTGTACCCGCAACAAATACGCCATCAATGCTGGTTTCAGCTGGACTGGCCAGAATATCATTTTGATTGATAAATCCATAATCATCTAATCGTAACGATTCACCTTGGAAAGAATCAGAAATTTCAGAATTAGACATCACACCTACTGAAAGTACAACCATATCGTGTTCTGCTTCCTTCACCTTACCTTCTTCAATATCTTCGTATCTTAGAATTAAGTTTCCGTTTTCCTTCTCAGTGATATTACCAATTTTACCTTTAATAAATTCTACTCCCATGTCTTTGGACTGATCGTAAAACTCATTAAAACCTTTTCCAAATGCTCTGATATGCAAGTAATAAATGGTCACATCAGCCATTGGCAGCGATCCCATTAACAATTGACCTTGCTTTATGGAATACATACAACATACCTGGGAACAAATTGGGTTACCTACCGATTTATCGCGTGAACCTGTACACAGTACATATGCGATATTATCCGGCATTTTTCCATCTCCAGGTCTCAGAATGGTATTAAAGGGTCTGGTTGGAGCGAGTTGTCTTTCCATTTGCATGGAAGTAATTACATTTTTATATTTTCCGTAACCGTAACGTGGAATTTTAAGAGGATCAAACAAGTTAAAACCGGTAGCCACAACTACAGCTTTGGTTTTAACAATAAAGTCATTGTCTGTTTGTGTAAAATCAATACATCCTGTCGGGCACACTCTTTCACATGCTCCGCACAAAGTGCAATTTATGATATCGATAGCTGCAGCACGAGGACTCGCAATACTAAATGGAATAAAGGCAGCTTTACGCCCCACCAAACCTTGTTGATATTCGTCTATTACACTAACCGGACATGCTTTCTCACACAATTGACATGCTGTACAGTCCTCGATATTTACGTATCTTGGTTTTTGATGCACATGAGCCTCAAAATTATGTTCTCCAATCTTATCAATCTTCTTAGCCTCAGCACTAAACATGATCGTAATATTGGGATGTCTGGATATTTCAGATACTTTAGGAGTAGTGATACAAGCCGCACAATCCAGAGTTGGGAATACCTTGCTAAGTGCAATCATCTTTCCTCCCAGAGATAAGTCTTTCTCAACCACCAAAACCTTATAATTAAGATTTGCGAGATTCAGAGCCGCTTCTCCGCCAGAAATACCACCGCCTACAACAAGAACATCATATTCTAATATTTTCTTTTCCGACATTCTGCTTAATTTGAAGAATTCATTAAATAATTAGTAAAACTCTTTACATGTTTTACGAATGGCTCACTGCACACAGAACATATGGCCGCCATTTTAAGACGAGCTGGATCCATTCCTTTTTGCTTTAAAAGTTCTTGAGTTGCACCTACAAGCTGACCGGTTTTATCGACACAAGATTCACCATATGGACAGTCGGTTCCATCAGCAGCTATAAATACACCATCAAACCCTTGCTCAAGGGCATGTAAAATCCACTTTGATTTGATTCCACTTGAGCAAGGAACTGTGATGGTATAGACAGTAGGCGGATAATGTAATTTCAATAAGCCCGCCATATCAATGGCCGGATCAGAGATTTTTTCTGTTGAAAAAACCAAAATCTTCGGGCTTTTATTTACTTTTTCCGCTCCCATCCTTATTTTTTTAGATAAATTTTATAAAATCCTGATTCTTCCAGTGTTCCTAAACATTCGAACCCTTTTTTGTTACACCATTTTGGAATATCATTTCTTGTACCTTCATCGGCAGAAAGAATCTCCATAATTTGACCTTTATCAATAGTTCCAATTGCTTTTTTAGCTGCTAATAGTGGTCCGGGACATGAAGTTCCACGTGCATCTACAGATGTATCTGCTTTTATTTCCAATAATTCTTCTTGTGTCATGATCTTAAATTTTAATAATTAAAAAAATTCTCTTTATATAAATAACTGTGATGTGCTCTCACCCATATCTCCGGCAAATGTTACAGCACCTGCAAAACGCATATTTGGATAATCAATCAATTCTTCTTTTTTTATTCCCATCAAATCCATCGACATCTCGCAAATAGTAATTTCAATACCAAAGTCACCAGCTTGTTTAAACATTTCTTCCAAAGAAAGAACACCATGCTTTTTCATAATCGATTTGATCATTCGTGGTCCCATTCCGCACATATTCATATTCGATAATTTCAATTTCTCCTTTCCTTTAGGAAGCATAACGCCAAACATTTTAGAAATAAAATTCTTTCCCGAAACTGTTTTTTTAGGATCACGTAAAGCGGCAAGGGCCCAAAATGAAAAGAATAATTTCACTTCTGTATCCATTGCAGCAGCTCCGAGAGAAATAACCATAGCAGCCAAAATTTTATCAAAATCACCTGATACAACCGCGATTGATAATTGATCTTGATTCATACCTTCCAGCATGGAAACCTTTGCAGTAAGGGTGTCAATTTGTTTTTGAAAATCAACAGCCTGAATTTCTGTTACTTGTTGCATTTTAGTTTTGAATTATATTAATAAACTTATATCTGAGTTTTGAGCAAATGTTTGGTCTTGACTTTTTCTGCACACCAATTATCAAATCACACATATCCAAAACAATTGCCCCACCAAGAAGAACAGTTCTGACAATCAATTTTTAATTTGTCATTTGATTTTCAATACGTGTTGATTGCAAATATATATAGAGGAAAAATGCCTTCTGGTTTTTAAGGCGTGATGTGAAATATATTTTAGTGTGATTCATATCACATTATAGAAATATTTATATATTTACATCTGGTTTTATTACTATAACATAGTAAAAACATATTTAATACACATATTTGACTCAAAATCAGAACAATTAATAAATAATTATTTCTTTAATCCTGATAAGAATAATTTATGAATGAAAAATCATGTAAATTTTGCAGCAACAGGTCGTCTGCTTCAAATTTTTTAAACGATAAAGAACTAAAAATGCTTGAGGAAAGCTGCGTAGATGTACAATTCCAAAAAGGTGACGTTATTTTCAGACAAAATGCTCTTTCTTCAAATATTATCTTTGTAAAAAGTGGATTGGTGAAAATACATATTACCGGTCCTGAGAGAGAACAAATTTTAAAGATTATTAAAGGACCTATTTATCTTGGAATCCCTACAACCCTAGGAGATAAGGTGAATCATTATTCTGCCACAGCATTAATGGAAACAAGAGTTTGCTTTATTAGTTTAGACTCTTTTAAAGATTTTATTGCATCAAACAGCGATTTTGCCTACGAAATAATCACCGAATTATGCAAGAATGAATTAGGGCATTTTGATCATTGTGTAAATCAAGTGCAAAAGCAAAGCCAGGGAAGAATTGCCGAAGCTCTTTGCTTTTTTGCTGAAGATATTTTTGACGAGCCAAATTTTTCACTACCTCTCTCCCGACAGGAATTTGGTGACTTAACCGGTAATTCAAGAGAAAGTGTTTCCCGGATACTTGCCAATTTAAATAGTGATGGTGTAATATCATTAAATGGGAAAAACATACAAATTCTGAATATGGAACGCCTGAAAAGCATCAGGAAAAATGGTTGAATCTCTATAAAATACCATTCTTAAATACTCTTTTACCTGCTCTTACAATTTATTCAGATTATTTATTATTCCAAAAGATAAATTCTCCTTACATCATTCTTTACGTCTTTTAAATTCGATATCTGGCAAGCAAACAATTTCGATTTTAATTACATTTGCCCAACCAAAACCACCATACACATATCTATGGAAGATACAAAGAATGCCACAATGGGATATGTATATGCCCTTCAAGCCTTTTTAACCTGGGGAATACTGCCTATATTCTGGAAATTACTTTCCAATGTTTCTGCGATAGAAATTTTAGCTCATCGTATTTTTTGGTCGTTTGTATTTCTAATAATCCTTTTGCTACTGACCCGGAAAAAAAATGTATGGAATTTATTACGGCAAAAGAAAACGCGCAAGAGTTTAATCATATCATCTCTGCTTATCGGCTTAAATTGGGGATTATTCATTTATGCCGTAAATGCAAAACAAATTGTTGAGGCTAGTCTGGGCTATTACATCAATCCTATTGTAAACGTAATACTTGGAATGATTGTTCTTAACGAAAAATTGGATAAGCTAAAATACATTGCGGTACTAATAGCATCGACTGCAGTTATTTACCTAACAATTGATTACGGAAAATTCCCTTGGATCTCAATTGTTTTAGCCTGTTCTTTTGGTTTATATGGTCTTACAAAAAAGACTGCTGGAATTGAAGCGATATCTGCTCTGGCTGTTGAAACGCTAATTCTGGCACCATTTGCATTGGGATATATCCTATATAAAATGTGGATTGGAAACGGAGCTTTATTTACCGGCAGTATATCAACCTCAGGCTATTTAATGCTAACGGGAATTGTTACCACTCTGCCTTTATATTGGTTTGCAAAAGGAGCACAACGAATTCCGCTATCAGCTTTAGGATTTATGCAATACATCGCGCCTACCCTAATGTTGTTAATTGGCGTACTAATCTATAACGAACCATTTAGACACGAACAACTTATTGCCTTTGGTTTAATCTGGATTGCATTAGCTCTTTACACAACATCTATAATCAGAAATACAAGAAATAAAATTAAATCGGCAAAACCCTGATCCTATTTTCCCAAGCCCTGATTTCCAGAATCAAGTACGTATTTCCAATCACCATTTTCATCTTTTTTCCAAACTGAGACATAGGTTCCCTGATACAGGGAATCAACAGTCTGATAAGAATAAGTTCCGTAGGTGTAACCCAATTCTCCCGATTTTGAAACATCAGCATCCAATGGGCTCCAGGTAAATGTAATTTGAGTATCATCTCCTGAAAATTGTTTCTTAATATTTTCTTTTCCTACAAGCGGATAATTATTATCCTTAAGCATAACTGCCTCCTCCGACGCATATTTAAAAAAGGCTTTGTTCATACCATTCTCCAAACAATAATCAGAAAAAGCCACATCGGTTTCCATTAGTAATTTTTGGTTTTCTTCATATTCTGCAGATAAATGACAAGAGCTGAAAGTAAAAAGTAAAGCAATCACAATGAGCATACTACTGTTATAATTTTTCATATTTTCCATTTATTAAATACGTTCTAAAAATAAAAGATATCCCAAAAATTATCATTTCTAAAATACAACAGAAACAAATTTATTCAAGCGATAAATTTCAAGCCCTCTTGAATAGAAAAAAAGCTTGCTCAGTGATTCTGAACAAGCTTTTTTCTGAATTGATGTATGCAATGCCTTTATTAAGGCATTCTAATTGATAATCCTAAACTAATAAAAAAATCCGGAGAAACCTTACTTAATCCAATCCCAGTTGCAAAATCGAGTTGTAAATCCTCATTTACAGAGTAAGTCATTCCGGCATCCCAACGATGGTCATTTTTTCCTTCTTTAGGAAGAAAACCATATAATTCTGCGAAAGCTCCTAATTTTTCCGATAAACTCATCCCAATTACAGCAGTATAAATTCCTACGGCAGTATTGCCTCCCTCAGCACCACTCCATGCTACCCCTAAATTACCACCCAACGACATTGCTTCATTCAGTGAATATTCTCCGTTAACACGAAAATCAGCACCTAAGTATTTATTTTCATAAATGCTTGCTCCTGTTTTTGGAAGCGTAAAAGTGGTCATAATGGCTAGTTTTGGCAACCCTTCGCTTTCCTCCTGCAATTGAAATTTTGCACCAACAACTATTGGAGCAAAACCACTTTCATCAAAACTACCACCATCTAATGAAACATTCTTTCCCAAATAAGCAAGTCCTAAACGAAGCTCTATTTTCTCTAAAAGACCATATCGAACCAATGTTGAATTGTACGTTGTGTTGTTGATTTCTGAATTATATCTTTCAAACGAAAACCCGGATTCTATTTGAAATCCCTTCAAAGATACAATAGAAGCGGATTCAGTCTGGTCGGGACGATCTGTTACCATAGCTGCCTTCTCCTGAGCAGTTAACCACCCAGATAACAACACAGCAACAGCTAATAATGATATTTTTTTCATCATGTTTTCACGTTTTGCATGTAATAATTATTCTTTTTGCAATTCTTCAATACACATCCTTGCCTTTTCAGCATCCTCATCTGCAACCAATAATTCAACAGAATCGGGCACACCGCCTATTCCAACAATGGTACCTGAACTAAAATCATCTTTCAATAAAGAAGCAATTCCAGCTTCCTCCAATCTTTCCTTATAATACTGCACGTCAATAATCGATCCAATAAATACGCAGGTTAATTCGCTTCCGTCTGTCATGATAAGTAATGTTTTAAAGATTTATGTTTCCTAAACCGAAGATATAGAAAACTTTCCAAATTCCTAATTTCTATTTATTAGAAATAGATGACGCATCCATTCTTTACCATCCAAAATATTGATTTTATGAATCTTACAAAAGCAGCCTATTGCAGTATATTTTATAACCCGGCAAAATAAAATTCATTCTTTGTAACAATTGGTCTGCTTTTCTAAGGACATCCTACAATATTTTGTCACAATTCATCCTAAATGATTGTAACCGCAGAAGGATAGGAATTAAAAGAAACAAAAAAACATTTAATTTTTGCTATTTTAATCACTTTGAAGATTTTAACGATTTCCATATTCAGACAAAAAATTCCATCGAATTGGTAAAAAGAAGGAAGTATTAGTTCCTGAACCTATGCTGGATTTAATCTGTTTCAGTAATTCTACGGCATAATTTTACATGTATAAAGCATCCTCGCGTATTTAATGGTTCTGACTCCACCTCTAAATACAGTATTTGGAAAAATTATTAATGATGAAATAATTCATAATTGGATTTTAATTAGGTAAATTGATGCTATTCAATTTTTAGTAACAAAAATAAACGACTAAAAGAATTTTAATTTAAAACCAATACTTATAAGGCACAACAGATTAATTATCAACAAATTTAGAAACAGAACTAAAATATGAACACAAAATTTATTCTTTTCTTTTTTCCTAAAATTAAAATTGATTTAGATAGTTCGAAAAGATACTTTACATTTGATATAATAAATAATTATCTATATGAATAAGGAACAAAATAAACTCATCCTGGTTGTTGAAGATGAAGAATTCAACAGAATATATTTTGAAGAATTACTAAATCAGATCAACTGTAACGTGTTGGTTGCTAATAATGGCCTTGAGGCTGTTGATATTTGCATAAAAAACGATAAGATTGATTTAGTGCTTATGGATATTAAAATGCCATTAATGGATGGATATGAGGCGACTAAAAAGATTAAAAAAATCAGACCCAACCTTCCGATTATAGCGCAAACCGCATTCGCTCTGCTTGGCGATAAAAAAAAATCATTGGAAAACGGCTGTGACGATTACATTGCAAAACCTGTAAAAAAGGATATTCTCATTCAATTAATAAGAAAGCACCTGACTTAAAGGAGCTAATCCTTTTTATTCTTATTTTCTTGTTCATGATATTTCATGAAGTTAATATTGAATCCATACTAAATTTCGCCCACCTCTTATTAAAATATCACCTTATAAATTAAGAATTTATAACATTTCTACTCTTGCAATTCAGACTAAAAAGTATTTTATTACACTTCTGTAGAATTTAAAGAATAAGGAAGATGAGGAGAAGGATTAAAAAGCTGTTGTATGTTTCCGGATTTGCAATTTTATTACTGGTTACTATCGGGTTTGTAATCTTTCAAAAATTCAAAGCTGAATTCGATGATCAGAAAATAATAAATGAATTTCATGCTCAAAATATTTTTCCTCATAGTGAAATGATTCCTTATAAAGGAAATGAAATTCATACTATCTATATTGGTGATTTATCAAAACCTAAAGTTTTATTAATTCACGGTTCTCCCGGATATTGGTTCGATTTCAAGTATATTTTTGCAGATAAAACACTTCAAAAAGAATATTGTATAATTTCCTATGATCGACCTGGTTATGGGAAAACCACTGTTCCTGCACAAAAACACCTTAGCAATCAGGCAAAAGTTGCTGCTGCTGTTCTTAACCATTATGGAAAATCAAATGAAAAATTTATAATAGTAGGACATTCTTATGGTGGAGCCGTATTGGAACAAACAATTCTTGATTTTCAAACCAAAATAAGTCACGCCATATACGTTGCACCATGTTTATCACCGGAATTCCAGAAAGCGAAATGGTACAATATTATGATATCAGGTGGTTTAACAAATAAAATGTTACCTCTCGAATTGAAAAACAGCAATCTGGAAATGATGGCTTTGGAAAATGATTTAAGCCTAAACGAAGGAAGATTACACGAAATTAATATCCCCACAAGCTATATACAAGGCAAAAAGGATGTTTTAGTGCCTTACCAAACACAAGCCTACTATCTTAAATTTCATAAAAATGCAGATCATAAATTGCTTGAAGATTTGAATCATTTTATTCCATGGTCGAATCCGGAACTTATTGTTCAGGCAATTAAAGAAGCAAATTCGCTGAATAAGTACAGTAAATTTTGAACTGAATCATTTTTCAATTAACTTTAGAATCATTAAAAATAAGGAGGCGAATTATGAAAAGATATATCATTTTACTTGGACTTATCCTTTTTGTTAGTAACAATCTATTAGCACAAAAAGCAATGACAAAAGATAAATACAACGCGCTTAGCGCAGATGAAAAAAGAGTAATTATTGATAAAGGAACCGAATATCCGGGAACCGGAAAGTATTTACACAATAAAGCAAAAGGTGTTTATACCTGCAAGCAATGCAATGCTGAACTTTATCGATCGGACAGTAAGTTCGAATCAAATTGTGGATGGCCCAGCTTTGATGATGAGATTGATGGTGCAGTGAAACACATTCCTGATGCAGATGGAAGACGTACAGAAATTGTTTGTGCTAATTGCAATGGACACCTTGGTCATGTATTCACTGGAGAGGGATTCACAAAAAAAAATACCCGGCATTGCGTCAACAGCATCTCTCTAAATTTCATACCATCGGAGGAGATCAAGAAGAAATAACAGAACATATAATTGTAAAAAAGACTTACCTGAGGTAAGTCTTTTTTTGCATAAACTACTAATACCCCTCCTCTTCCTCCTTAAAATATTTCAGCTAAGTTTAGAGGCAAATTCAAAAAAAGATATATCTTCGCGAAAGTTTAAAATTTTAACATCATTATTGTTTTTCTGTTTTATTTTAAACATGCACGTCAATTTTACAATTATTTTTCACAACAACAGCTTGCTAAAGTAAGAAGTTAGAAAGCCTGGACTTACTCATTCGATTAAAAAATTTGTAAGTTTATCCGAGAATCAATAGCTACACTTACAAGTCCAAAATTTTATTGTCATGAATTTCAATTTTATTCAAATCATCACCTCTTCAATGGTTCTTTTCGCAGTAATAGATATTATTGGATCCATTCCAATCATTGTAGATTTACAGAAAAAAGGAGGTAAAATTGAAGCCCTAAAAGCAACTCTTGTTGCACTTGGTGTTCTAATAGCCTTTTCTTTTTTAGGAGAAAAACTTCTTGGCCTTTTTGGTGTTGATATTTCAAGCTTTGCAATTGCAGGTTCATTTATTCTATTTATTATGGGTGTAGAAATGGCTTTGGGAATCGAGATTATTAAGTATGATGGTCCCAGTGGTGTTTCAATTGTTCCTATTGCCTTTCCTTTGGTTGCCGGAGCAGGTTCATTTACAACTGTTCTTGCATTGCGTGCCGAATATGCAATGGAAAACCTAATTGCTGCCATTGTATTAAATATGATATTTGTTTACATCGTACTGCGATCAACCAATCTTGTTGAGCGCATTATTGGCGAAGGTGGAATTCATATTTTGCGTAAAGTTTTTGGAATTATTTTACTGGCCATTTCGGTAAAGCTGTTTATGACTAATGTAGCCATACAAATTCATTCTTTATTCCCTTTCCTCAAGGAAGCTTTATAACATTTCTCAGAAAGGAATTTTAAGCATATTTAACGCTCAACATATTGTTGAATCCACTAACTTTGTATCATTCAACTACAAATTATTAATTGGTTTTCTAATGCATGACATTACCATAATTCAGATCATTCTTTGCACTATCGTTATCCTTTCAGCAGCATTTATAAAAGGGATGACTGGTTTTGGATTTGCATTACTGGCAATCCCATTTCTTTCTTTTATTTTCCCCATGCAGGTATTGGTTCCTGCCATGAGTTTATTCAATTTAATTACCAGTCTGGTGATCCTGTTTAAACTTCAGGAAAAAATAAGGGCATACTATTTTATTCCCATGTTTATTGCTAGTTTAGGAGGAATTCCTTTAGGTATTTATGCTCTTGAATATGTTAGCAGCGATACTTTACGACTCATAACCGGAATTCTAATTATCCTATTTTCGATACAAATGTTAGGCAAGGTGAAATTGGCCAAACGCTTTTTAAATTTGCCAATTGTTTTTGCTGGTTTCATAAGCGGTCTTTTGGGCAGCGCCATATCTGTAGGTGGTCCTCCATTGGTTATTGCAATGAATCGTAAAGGCTATTCAAAAGAAAGGTTCCGGGGTGTATTTGCCTGGTTCAGTACTTTCTCAGCCTTTTTCACAACAGCAGCCTTTTTAATGAAAGGCATGATTGAAATGGAATCTGTAAATCTTGCTCTTTTCTGCCTGCCCATTTTATTTTTCGGATCGCATTTTGGAGCTAAGTTTTCCGGGAAAATTGAGCCTGAAAAATTCCGGAAAATAGTGATTGGGATCAACATCATTACAGGATCCTTCATAGTAATCTCAGCTCTTATCAAATAACAGTCAGTTAATTAACAATCAAATGTTTCCCATAAAGAAACTCACGAAAATAATTCCGTGAGTTTCTTCTATATTTCATTGCTCGTTTACATTTCAAATTCTTCTACATCAACCCCGCCTTCTGATCCTCTTTCACGCTTCATTTTATAGTTGTTAATTTTAAAACTTAATTTCAAATTGAAAGTCGGCGATTTATGACTAAACCGGCTAAAGTTGTAAAAATTATCCCCTTCGTATAAGGTTTCATGTTTTGCTGTTCCAAAAATATCGCGAACCTGAAAAGTAGCAGACAGCCTGCGTTTCATGAAATCGCGTTTTAAAGCTGCTGATGTTGTAAAGAACCCCTTGCGTTTCCCTTGAGCCCAGTTCGTTTCTGATTGATAGTTCGCAGTAAACTGAACCCGTGTTTTCGGATCAAAAATAATGGTTGAATTATTCCTAAGACTCCAATTGTAACTTTTCGTTGAGAAATCCTTATAAATATCCTCATCGGATGAATTGGTTAGCGTAAAATCACCTTCTTCTTTGTAGTGATAGAAATTCCCTATTAAATCGTTCTTAAACCATTTGCCAAAAGATAAATTTATGGTTGCTTCCATACCTAAAGAATAATCATTACCTACATTAACAGAAGTACTCTTCATTACGTTCCCCTGCTCTTCCCAAGGATATCTAACACTTTCTATTTTATTGTGAGTGACTTTATAATAAGTTTCAAAAGTCACCGACTGATCTCCAAAACGTTTCGAATAAGCCAACTCGTAAGAGTCAATATATTCCGGGTTTAAATCAGGATTTCCTTGTCGCACATTGTAGGCATCTGTCCAGGTAACAAAAGGCTCCAACCAATAGCCTCTCGGACGTTGAATTCGTCTGGTATAACTTGCCATTAGCTGATTGTCTGATCCCAAATCCATTTGTGTATGAATGGTTGGAAAGAAATCCCACCGTTTAATGGTGAAAATCTCAGATTCATCTTTAAAATCGATTTCCCGATTTGTATATTCAGATCGGAAGCCCAGTTGGTAGCCAAACTTTCCAATTTTTGAAGCATAAGTTGTATACAAACCATGCACCTGCTGATCGTAAGTTACATCATGACTGTATAATGGCTGAGGCTCATATTGTTTGCTTACAACATTATAATCCTCTTGCTTCGTATCTGCCTCACTGGAGCGAATCTGACCTTGGTATCCGAGTTCAAACTTTGCATCCTTTCCCAGTGGCAAAGTATAATCGGAACGGATTTCCCATCTGGTTCCAGGCCCATCCTCAGTTGCAATTTTCCCGGATGTTTGATTGCCATTAGCATCAAACAATTCGTTGGTTGACTGCTCATCACCACTTCCGCGATGCGAATAAGTCACCTGAGAAGCCAACTGATGACCTTTACCACTAAATTTTCTGGTGTACGAAAAGTTTGAATTCACGAAAGTCATTTCTTTCTCCCAAAGATCTTCACTATCGTATAAAATTCTTTCCGGATCAGTACTGTTAAACTCCTGATAATCCAAAACAGACCCCCGTTCCATGTCTCTGTTTCCGTACCGGAAGCCAAACGAAATTTGATTTTTAGAATCTATATCAAAATCGAAACCAGTACGAATGCCATAACCCAAACGCTTCATTTTAGCTTCACCATCCGATAACACAGAACTTGTAACACCCTCATAAATGGTTCTGTTTTCGGTTTTAGTTGTCCCTTCGAACTGACGGTTGCTGTAATCCAATCCTAAATTCCAATTCCATTTCTTCTTGCGGTAATTAATTAAAATATCACCGCTTCTGTTTTCCTGACTACCCATTGATAAGTTAGCCACTCCATTCAATCCCTTCTCTGTATTCTTTTTTGTGATAATATTGATAATTCCAGCCGTTCCTTCCGGATCGTATTTCGCTGAAGGGTTGGTAATAATTTCGATATTCTCGATTACACTTGCGGGCATTTGCTGCAAAATATCCGATGCATCCAAAATAGAAGGTTTTCCATCCACCAAAACAGTAAAATTTGAATTGCCCCGAAGGCTTACATTCCCTTCAATATCCACACTAACAGATGGAACATTCTCCAAAACATCAACAGCCGTTCCGCTGGCAGCAGTAATTTGCCGGCTAACAGGAATTACCTTTTTATCGATTTGATACTGCACGGGAGCGCGTTCAGAAGTTACAACAACTTCGTTTAATGCTTCGCTTGCCTGTCGTAAGTTCACAATCTTTAAATCAGCCAGGTTTCTGTTTCTATTGATAGGAATATTTCGAACGATGGCTTTGTTATAACCAATAAAAGTAATTTCAACGAAGTATTTTCCAGGCTTCATCTTTGCAAGCTCGAAAGCCCCTTTTTCATCTGTAATGGTTCCGTCAATAAGGCTTGAGTCGGCCATATTGTAAACAGAAACCGTTGCGTATTCAACAGGAATATCCATAGCATTGTCCATCACAATACCTTTTATTACTCCGCCTTTCATTTCCGGTTTTAAAACCGGTTCCTCTGCCTTAGCTGATATTACTATAAAGCTTAAGCAGATCAGAAGAATTAATCGATTCATTTAAATTGAATTATGAGTTTTATAAATTGTCCAGACAAACTTACCATTCAAAAGCCAAAAACATCCACGAAATTTTATTTTTAGATTTTCGTTAACATTTGGGCGATCAAAAAGCCTATTCGCCGGACTATCATTCCTCTCTATAGACAATAAAAAAGGCAAAAGGTTTAAAAAGAAAATTATTTTTCCGATCAGAGGATCAAATTACAGAAGATTCCATTTTTCAATTGCAATTCGCCCCATTTCCCGTCCCAGTTCGTAATCTGTTACCAGTGTGGCATAATCTTGAGTGAATCGCTTTGTTTTGAAACTTTCGGGGGGACAAATATCTAAAATCTGAAGGTTTTGCGGTGGATTTTGAATAAAATCGATTGATGAATTGTAATTGTCCGGACGATTCAACAATGCTTTCACCAAACCCGGATGTTTTCGAAAGAGCAAACGTCCCAATTTCGATTCCATTCCTTTTTTCATCCGAAAAGAATTTGGACGGGAACGAATTACCATAATTTTAACAGCTCCCTTTTCCACTGCTCTTTGAATTGGAATGGGTGCAGAAACGCCTCCATCTGAAACTATTTGGCCGTCTATTTTCAAAAAATTGCGGTAAAAAAGAGGAACTGTACAGCTGGCCTTCATCACATGACTAAGGTTTTCTGCATCAGGCTTGATAAAAACCGAACGACCATCTGAATTCATGGTAACTCCAATTTCAAAATCAGGATTGTTGGCAAACATCACATCCAGATCAATAGGCAGTTCGCGGGTAGTGATATCCCATGACCAATCTAGATCCATTAAATGTCCACCTGCCAAAAACTTCTTCCAACTGATGTATTCAGGTCGTAAAGAATAATCTGTAAACATCTTAAAATTTCTCTTTCTCTGCCTGGAAAGATATGTGGCCGCATTAACTGCTCCGGCGGAAACACCCAATACAGAGTGAAAAGGATAGAATTCCATCTCTATAAACTGATCCAAAACACCCGCAGCAAAAATACCGCGCATTGCACCACCTTCCACTACCAATGCTGTTTTGTTGTTTTGGTTCATCATTGAGCTTTTCCTTAGTATTTATTGATTCAATTCTTTCTTAATTAAAGCTTCAACCATTTTGGTTAGTTCAATTGCAGTGTAAGCTGCAGGCTCAATAGGGTCTAAAACCTTATATCTAACCTTAGCTCCCAAACACAAGGGGAACATTCCTTTTTCTTCAATTTTATAATTTCCATCAACCACAAAAGGAACAACTAACGCATTTGGTGCGGCCTGAAGTAAAGCTTCTATTCCACCAGCTTTAAAAGGTTTCATCACTCCTGTTTTACTTCTGGTTCCCTCGGGAAAAATACTGGCTGCATAATTGTTTTCTGCGATTAACTGACCCAACTTATAAATTTCAGGTATTGCCTGAGCTCTGTTCTTTCTATCGATTAAGGCGGCTCCCGAATGGCGAAGATTATAAGACACACTCGGAATGTTTTTAGCCAATTCCTTTTTTGAAATGAACTTTGGATGGTGTTTTCTGAAAATCCAGACAATTGGCGGTATGTCGTATACTCCCTGATGATTTGAAACAATGATTAACGGCCGGTCGGTTGGTAAATTAACTTTTGGCAATGATGTAATACGAACGCCTAAAAACACAACCACGCGCATTAAAAAAAAGTTTAAAACATCAACCGAACTCTTGTGAGCCTGATAGCCAAACAACTTGTGACAAATTACCTGTATTGGATGAAAAATTACCAACAACAACAAGAAAAGAATGTAAAATATAAAGCTGAGAATATAAGACAGGATCTTAATCATTTATTTTTCGATTTTGTATTTCTCCACAAAAGAACAAAAAAAACATTTATAGATAAAGTGTTGCGGGAAAAATTGATGAATTGCCACTATAAATTTCACAATCCAATCGATAACTGAAATGAAAATATTAACCACAAAGAACTCGAAACACTGCACAAAGTATCACAAAGCGTCTGTTTCTTTTCCCTTGTGTGTATTTGTGATTGCCACATTTTTCCTACACGGCAAATGCCTTTTCTGAAACATAAAAAAAGATCCCTGTATTCATAGGGATCTTACTGTTTCTTTCCGGTTAATTCTATTCCAAAGCAAAGCTGATCATCACGGAATATTCCAATTTAATTTTCTGAAAATCAAGATCAGGAACACCCATAGCCGATTCAAAGTTTTCACTTTTCACCCGCATCATTGTATTTACCATTTGTCGGCCATAGGGCGAAGAAACTTCATTGATGTAAATGGCTTTCCCCACTTTTTGTCCGATTGCCTCGGCCAGAGCTACAGCTTTTTCTTTACCTGCTATAACAGCATTTATTTTAACCTGCTTGCGATATTTCTCAATTTCGGAATGATCCACTCTCAAAATACTGATATTTGATATCTTGATTTTATCCAACTCAACAAACACCTTTCCGAGTGTTTTAGAATCGTGTACCAACAGCTCAAAATCTTTCGATTTCTTCATATCAGCACGTTGGAAAAAGTGATTCTGCAAATTACTGGCAAAATCAGATACCGAAAGCTGCTCCTCCAAATTGATACCGGCCTTTTTTAAAGCCACAAACATTTGCTTTTCCAATACTTCAATGCTTTCCTTGTTCTTGGTGTCCTCCTCATCCAAATGAATGTTTAAATAAATTTCATCGGGAACGACCTCTAATTCTGCCAATCCTTTTACTTCAATGTAGTTTTGATCGATAAAGTTTTTCTGAGCTTGTGCCATTGCACTCCAGCTAAGGAAAACAGCCAATAGTAGTATTACATTTCTTTTCATCTGTTTATAATTTTAAGTTTTTGTCAGATGGAACTTACCACATAATCATCTCCCTGTGTGCAGAAAGCTTTATACGTGGACGTTTCATGCGCTTATAATTTTTTGTATGAATGTTATTTTTTACAAGGTTTTAGTAAACAAATACCGTGCTAAGAAGTATTCTTTATTCAAAATAAGATGAATTATATGCAATTTAGTTGCGTCCAAACTTTACTAAAAAACAATATTCTAACAAATCTCACTACTTCTTCCATCTTTCCAAACGTCCCATACCTCGGGTAAACAACCAGGAAATAAACTTCGAATGTCCGCCTTCCATCATCTTTTGTTTGCAGAAATTCTGAAAGTCGTGAAGCGTTCCGATATAAAGAAACTCTCCGTTCGCGTAACAGTAGCTGCAGTATTTCAAATTTTTACTTCCATCGGCATTGGTGCCGCCAGCCTGTGGGTCTTTTTTCATGGGCATTCCACAACTCTGACACATTTTATATACTTTATCCATATTTTATAATTTACAAATTATTTATTAGTTACAGTTCTTTTCATATTCTCAGTCAAAACGCTTTTTGCAATAGTTCGATTTTTTAAACTGTTTATCAATTTCATCCGATATAACTACCGGATTAGTTAGGGGCATACTCTTGTCTCTTACATCATATTCCAACAGTTTCGATTTTTTTATTTTTTCAAATTTAGGTAATTTCGTTCTGTTTGTTGTTTCAATATGCCTCCCATTGTTATCTACAACTATTAGTTTGGGAACAAACACGCCCTTTTTTCCAATAAAATCGTCCATAATTCGAACCCCATTCTCAAACTCCTCATATGTTGTTCTGCCAAGAGCTTCGTATTTTGAGAGTTCTTTCCCATCCCATGTATGCACCATGGCGTAACTTTCCGAGATTTTATCGTCAATATCGAACTCTTTATGAAAAGTATCATGGCCGGAAGGCATTAATATCACCTTTCCGCCCCCGCCTTCAATATTACCTGCATATTTTGGCATAGTAATACCAGATATCCATCCTTGCAGATGTTTCATGTATATTTTACCAATTTGAATTGGGGTAATGAAATGAACAATTCCTTTTTCTTTGTGGCATTGCAACAAATAATAGGGATGAATGCCAATCCAAAACATTCGAGTAAAAGTTAGAGCCAGTGTTTTATAATAGTCGTTTACATGGTTCAATAAAACAGTTTGATTTCGGATTGTAAATCCATGATTACGGATTTTCTTTGCTGCAATTGCCAAATCCTTTGTTATTTCATGATAATGATTGATATGAGTCATGAAATATACATACTTATCGGGGCCATGATTAAATTTGTTTGCTGAAAACTTAATTAATTCCAACAATTCATCGGTTATTCCCATGGGCATCACAACAGGAACTCTGGTAGCTATTCTTATCGCACGAATATGCGGTATCCTGCTTAATTCTTCCAATACATACTGCAATCTGCCTCTGCTTATCATCAGTGCATCGCCACCGGTTACAAGTACCTCGTCTATGTTTTTATTATATCCTATATAAAACAAACCCTTATTTATTTCGGTATGACTCACATTAGCACAACTATTTAAGGATTTTGCTCTTTGGCAATGCACACAATACGAAGCACAACTTGTATTTGCGGCAACAAAAAGGGCTAATCTGTTTGGATACCGTTGATAAGCGGCACCGTAACTGCGCGATTTCTCATCCATAGCTCCTTCGAGTCCGGTATCGGGAAATAATAAATTGGCAGGAGTAGGCACGGACTGCCAAAAAACAGGATCGAGCCGTTTTTTCGATTTTTCGCCCGGCAGCATCTTCGGGTTAAACGGATCGGCCTGCATCAGTGAAGCATAGTAAGGTGTAATCCGCAAAGCTTCTTTTCCTTCTTTATTTAATACCGTTAAGGTTCTTCTAATTTCACTTTCCTGAAGAGAGTTTAATTTGATTACCCTTTTCAGCTGCTCAACACTGCGTATTGTATTTTTTATCTGCCAGTCGGCATCATACCACTGTTCCCCCGTCACATTTTTCCACAATTCAATGGTATTAAACTTTCTTGCTTCGTAAAATATGTCTTCTTTTGGATGCATTGTTTCAACTCGTTTTGTGTTTGTTTTTTCTAATAATTACCGGAGGGCCGACGATATACTATAAGTTACGCAAAAACTTAGATCGTTACAATATTAACCGATCAATACAACAACTATATTCCTGTAAATGATGATGGAAGCTTCTTATTTGGCTTTCTATTTTAGATCGATCAGCTTTTTACATTTTCAAAGTCGTTGGAGTCTGCCATAGTGAAGTAGAAACATCCTTAAAACAAATTAATTTACGATTCACAACAAATATTAAGCTCTGGTTTGAAGCACTCAACAGCCTTTAATTTAGGAAAAACAGCAATTACCCCTATGCTTTACTACCTGCAACTCACACAAAAAAACAGGAATTTACCAGCGATGATCAAATTTAAATCCTGGAATTTATCCAATCAGTAAAATCACCGGTACTATAAAATAATTCTTCCGGATTCAGCTCTGCAAGTTTCTCCGGTTCGGCTGAAAGTGCCCATGCTGCAGCTGCAATTGGAATGCCGGCATTTTTACAAACAACAATATCACTTGGAGCATCGCCAACATAAATTACTTCATTCTTGTTTACATCCTTAAAGTAATTTAAAACAGCAGTGATTCCTTGCGGCTTTCGCGGCCCAAATGAATGACCGGTTTCAATTGTTTCAAATAAATGAGCAATACCAAATTTCTGTAATGAAATAATTGTACTGTGTTTTCCTTTGCCGGTAACCATGGCAAGCCTTATTTTTCTATCTTTTAAATTGGCCAACAGGTTTGCTATTCCATTAAAAGGTGTTGGACACATTTCGTGCAGTTGCTCATAATAACTCAAGTAACGCGAAATGCCTTCCTCGTAATTGTTGGGAGCCAATGCCATTATCGTTCCTTCCTCCGAAGGACCGAAGGTTGCAATTATTTCTTCATCAGAAATTGATCTGCCAATAAGCGGTTCTATTGATTTTTTGAAAGCTTTAATACACAATGGCAAAGTATCGCCAATGGTTCCGTCGAGGTCAAAAATTACAGCTTTAATCTTCTCCATGCGATCTGTTTTGCTCATTTATTTTTCGGATTACTTTACATGGATTTCCAACCGCCACACAATTTTCGGGAATCGATTTGGTCACAACACTTCCTGCTCCTATCACCGAATTTTTTCCGATTGTTACTCCTGGTAAGATAATCACGCCTCCGCCGATCCATACATTGTCCTCAATTTTTACGGGCAGTGCATAGGTTCTAAAGAATGGAAGTTCTGAACCGGGATTCCAATCGGTTACCAGACGCTCGTTTACATCTGTTGAATGAGTTGCCGTATATATCTGCACATTGGAGGCAATCAACACATTGTTTCCAATTTCAATTTTATTACAATCAACAAATGTGCAGTTGATATTGATAATTACGTTGCTGCCAACAAAAATATGCTTGCCGTAATCGCAGTAAAATGGCGTATCAATATTTACATTATCACCTAGCTCCCCAAACAATTCGCACAAAATATTCTTTCGGTTATCGGCATCGGTACTTTCTGTCGAATTATAGCTTTTGGTTAATTTCCGCGCCTTGTGTATCAGACTTTGATTTTCCTCGTTGGATGTGTTAAAGACTTCACCATCCAAACATTTTTGCATTTCAGTTTTCATTTCATTTGTTTTTGGAATTCAAAAATAGAGAAGAACAGCCAATTAATTTTTCATCTATCTTAAAATCATCCATTCGCCCGTATGGTAATTAAATGTTGTTGGGTCATCCCCAAATAGGAAGCAATTATTGTCCCCAAGGCATAGCTTCGAAGTATTCTCTTCAAATAAAAAAAGCTGCAACTCAATGCTGCAGCTCTTCCTTATTAAGTTTTCTAATTCTAATTTTCTGTTAGAATATTATTATCGTATTCCACTTCAAAACGAAGTTTGTGTTTTGCTTCTTCCTGAGCAAGCATAAGGAATAATTTTTTCGACGGTTCATCTGTGGCTGCTGAAGCAAGATCATTATACAATCTAAAAGCGATTTTCTCCTTTTTCATGGCAAGAATCAAAGCTTCCTGATAAGTAATATTCGATTTATCAACATCTACATCCAGTAAATAATCCGCAATTTTTAAATCGGCAATTTTAGCCTCCGAAACCTGATATTTTTTTCCACTCTTAATTGCCTCCAATTTAGCTCGATGACCAAGTTCTTCCAAAGCATATTGCTCAAAAGTATCCTTCATCTCCTGATGTTTCATTTTACCAGCAAGTTCGGTATAAAAATCAGCAGCCATTTGTTCTTCATTAATGGCAAAATCTAAAATATCTTCAAGTGAATTAAACTCTTTCATGTTTTCTAATTTTTAGTGTTCCACTTTATTGGATAAATATTTTTCCTGCAAATAGATATTCATGTTTTTAGCCGCTTTTCTGCCATCTCCCATTGCAAGAATAACAGTAGCACCACCGCGAACAATATCTCCACCTGCAAATACTTCAGGAATTGATGATTGCATTTTATCTTTAACAACTTCAATCGTTCCCCATTTCGAAACCTCCAAGCCTTCCACCGAATTTGGAATCAATGGATTTGGAGAAACTCCTACGGCAACCACAACTACTGTTGCATCAATCGTATATTCAGAACCTTCCATTGGAATTGGTCTTCTTCTACCCGATGCATCAGGTTCGCCTAATTCCATTTTCTGAACCTTGATTTGCTTCACACGACTATTTTCGTCAGCAATGTATTCAATTGGGTTCGTTAAGGTAAGAAATTCGATTCCCTCCTGTTTTGCATGATGAACTTCCTCAACACGGGCAGGCATTTCTTCTTCAGAACGACGGTAAACAATAATTGCTCTTTCAGCACCTAATCGTTTTGCAGTACGAACCGAATCCATAGCAGTATTACCACCGCCAACAACCACAACATTTTTACCACGCAATATTGGCGTATCCGATTCTTCCGAATCAGCTCCCATCAAATTTACACGGGTTAAATACTCATTTGATGACATAATTCCGTTCGAATTTTCACCAGGAATATTCATGAAACGAGGCAAGCCAGCACCGCTACCTACATAAAATGCTTTATATCCTTCTTCTCTTAAATCATCTAAACTTGCAGTTTGGCCTACAATATAGTTGGTGATGAATTTAACACCCATTTTGCGTAAATTCTCAATTTCTACATCAACAACAGCATTTGGCAAACGGAATTCAGGAATACCATATTTTAAAACACCACCAATTTCGTGAAGTGCTTCGAAAACAGTTACATCGTAACCCAATTTAGCCATATCGCCGGCAAAAGACAAACCTGATGGTCCGGAACCAATCACAGCTACTTTAATACCATTTGCCTCAGCTATTTTCGGAACCGAAATCACGCCTGATTCTCTTTCAAAATCTGCCGCAAAACGCTCCAAATGACCAATTGCCACAGAAGGAAGATTCAATTTTTCAACATAAAAGCATCTCTGTTCACATTGAACTTCCTGCGGGCAAACGCGACCACAAACTGCTGGTAACGCACTGGTTTCTTTTAAAACCGAGGCGGCTTCCAAAATATTCCCGCGCTCAATATTTTTAATAAATTTGGGAATATTGATACTAACAGGGCATCCTTCCATACAAGTTGGATTTACGCAATCCATACAACGTGTTGCCTCTAACATTGCCTGCTCTTTAGTCAGACCTACATTCACCTCAACGCGCTGAGATTTAATTCGCTCTTCAGGAGCCATTTCTGTCATCTCCACCCTTTCAATCGCCATACGATCTTTGGCTTTTGTCAGTTTTTGGAGTTCGACTCTCCACTCTTGTTTACGTTCGTTTTTTATATATTCTTCAGACCTTTCCATTGTCCTGTTTTGTCTTTAGTTGATTAATTTTGAAAATGATCCATTTTGTCATTTTCTTCTTCCTTGTAACCGCCTAATCTCGACATCATTTCGTCAAAATCAATTTTATGCGCATCAAACTCAGGTCCATCTACGCAAGTAAATTTAGTTTTACCATCAACGGTAACTCTGCATGCTCCGCACATACCGGTTCCGTCAACCATAATACTATTCAAACTCGCCATAGTAGGAATTTCATATTTCTTGGTCAGCAAGGAACAGAATTTCATCATTACAGCAGGACCAATGGTGATACACTCATCCACTTTTTCACGCTTAATAACCTCTTCCATACCTTCAGTAACCAAACCTTTTCTTCCATATGAACCATCATCAGTCATAACGATAAGTTCATCAGAATGTTTGCGCATTTCTTCCTCCAGAATCAACAGATCTTTCGATCTTGCAGCAATAACTGTAACAACACGATTACCAGCTTTCTTATATCCTTCAACAATTGGAAGCAGTGGTGCAACGCCAACACCGCCACCGCAGCAAAGCACCGTGCCAACATTGTGAATTTCAGTTGGTTTTCCCAGCGGGCCAACCAAATCGGTTACATAATCACCAACTTCAAGATTACACAACTTGGTAGACGACACACCCATTTTTTGAACGATAATGGTAATGGTTCCTCTGGAAACATCAGCACCAGCAATGGTTAAAGGGATACGTTCCCCTTTTTCTCCTACTCGTACAATTACAAAATTACCTGGTTTGCGGGCCTTAGCAATTAAAGGTGCCTCAACCACAATTTTCACTACTTTTTCTGAAAAATTCTCTTTTTCAACTATCTTGTTCATTACTTTTCATTAAATAAATGACTGAATAAAATGCTAAATAACTGGAATACCACAACTCAAACAATCTGATTCGCAATCGATTCCATTCTGGTACTACAGCACATATTTATAATTCAAAAGTATAAAGAACTAGGATTCCAGCCTAGCCAAATACATATAAATTAGCTTGGCAAAACACTTTAGATTCAATATAAATAGGTAATATGTTCACTTGTTCGATGTTCATATCATTACTAATAATTTCCTTTTCGATTCGTTAATTTAAGAATCTACCCATATTGCAAATTTTCACCTAATCACATGTTAGATAGACATTTTCAATGTATTTCCTTAAAAAATAAAAAATACCCGGGACACCTAGGTGAACATATTTTCGGATACTGAGACAAAGCCCGATGCAGTAAACCAGAAAATGAATAAATATTATTTATTTAACAAATAATTATATTTTTTACATAACTTCAACACTTATTCATTAGTTGATGGCTAATAAATGATCATTTTACATTGATTAGGATGTAGAAAATTAATAAAGATAAACGTGAAGAGAGATTTGTGATGTAGGATTTATAAACACTTTAAAATCTAGACGTATGTCAGATCAAAAAGACTTATTAGATCTCTTACCAGAGATAAAAGCTGTTCCTAAAGAACAGATTAAACAATGCGATATGCCGGTGGGGATTTATTTGCATGAATGTGAAAAACTGCATACACGTGCAAGTGCCGATTTGCCGCAACTAACTGCTGTAGGCATGACTGCCGAACTGCTGGCAAAATTATTGCCTTACACGGGTGCTTTGCGAACTGCTGAAAGTAACTGGGCAGAGCTAAACACCATACGCGAAGAAAACAAGGAAGCCTGGAAGGCTGAATGGCCAGCTTTTCTTGAATTCCGTACCGATTTAATCGAGAATATGGATTTTGCTTACCGTAACAACGAGGCTTTATTAAAAAAATTGGCGGTAATTAAACAAGGTGACTCTCATGCTGATGCTATTCAGGATATGGCGAACCTTTCGGTATTAGGAAAAGCAAATTTAGCGCCGCTTGAGGCTATTTATTATGATATAACCTTAATTGATAAGGCCGCCGAAGACGCTGACAGAATGAGTGGTCTGCTTGGAGCCGTTAACGGTCATATGTATGTGGATGATGAAATTAAAGTGATTCGCGATCAAGCTTTTACATTAACCAAGCAAGTGGTGGATGAAATTCGTAAGTACGGTCGTTTTGTATTTCGTAAAGATCCCGATCACGCAAAATCTTATTCGAGCAAATACAGCAGAGATAAGAGCAGTGCTTACAGAAAAAAGCTGGCTGAACAAGCTCAGGAATAAAACCTGATAGTACAATCAAGAAAAGAGAAGCTCATCACTTCTCTTTTTTTTGTGCCCTGATCTCAAATTCTTTGTGCCGATTGTCTCTTTAGCTGTTTAGTTCGCTGTTTGATTGATTCCGTTTACAGCCCTCCCCTTCAGTTCGCTACCTGGCCTCATCCGTGCGTTGTTTCACTTTTTCCGTTCGCAACTTGAGTTGTTCCGTTACCGAACGGAAGGGTATCCACACCGAACGGAGCACCTCGCTATGCGAACGGAGATACTAAATTTGCGAACTGAAAGGGTCAAGTGGCGAACGATAAACTATCCATGCCGAACGGAGATGGTCAAGTGGCGAACTGGTGGGGTGCTGCTTGTAATGGAAACCAATACACCTGTCATTGCGAGAGTGAGGTACGAGCTCGTGGCAATCTCAACAATAGATGAATCAGTTTATTTCTATTTTATGAAGCCAACATCACGGGCAATATCCCGGGTTAGTTTGGAGAGTGGGCGTTTGCCGAGGTCTTCTTCATCTAGATAATTCCCCATAATGATTTGTGAAATCTCTTTTTCGGAATCAAATAGGTCAGGAAAAGATGATAGAAGATCTTTGATTCTGGAATCAGAATAAGCTTTCCCTTTTAGCCAAATCTCTCTTGCAATATCATTGTGGTTGTCATAAAGATCCTCTAGACCAAATTCATCTGAATTTTTCTTGAAGCTTTCTACAACCTCCAAGTGTAAGTTGACATTATCTAGATTGTAGCCACCATTTTCTTTTGGGAATTTTACTTTGAATCGAAGCGCATCATCAGATGATTTGAGTTCGTAAGGTGATATGCTTATTATTCGTACTCCTTTTGCATGATTACATGAATAACATGAGGGTATTAAATTATAAAATGAGAGAGCTAAATAAGGATATTTACTCATTCCTTTTGGAAAGAAATGATCTATTTGACTACTTCTTTTTATTTTGCCATCCTTCTCAAAATTATTAATAAATGTGCGGTTACAATATGGACAAACTGTAATTTTTAAGTTCCTTATTAATTGTGCTCCACAATATTGATTTATCGAAAATTTACTGAATCTTGAATATGTATCTTTTATCAGTTCAGGCATTTGTGGTTGCGGCCACCTGGCCGACTGACCTGATTTAATTCGTTTTTTGATCTGCCTTAATTCATAAGGTTCTGCTTTTATTAACTTTTCAAAATTTAAATTGTAATTAGCTAACCATCCGTTAATAGTATTGATTTGAGCAGGATCAAATAATTTACAAATGCCTTTGTAATGCAAATCAACAATCTCCGGATTAGGAATATTTATTGGAATCATGACTTATGTGCTTTTAGTTCTTCCAATTCCTTTTCCAATTTTACGATTCTATCTTCCAAACTAAAATTGAAATGCTGATTATACATTTCTAATAACTTGTTCTTGATAAGTGGTTCACCAATTTGTTGAATTACAAACTGAATATCTTCAGAACTCATCTTGTCCTTATCGTTGATAATGTCATTACTTAGGTTTCTAATCACCTTGTCAATTTTTCCCTTTGCAAACTCACCCATTAAACCATTCTCTAAAAAGAAAGAGTTGCGGTATAAAGAGTGGATGTTAGCCCCGAAAGTATGTGTCATATCTTCTGGCTTGCAAACTCTACAGAGTCCCGTTTCTTTTTCTTTATCCAAAAAGATGATATTTTCTTTGGGGAGATCTGACACAAGGAAGGGGGAATGGGAAGTGAGGATTACCTGAAATGAGATATCTGGAAATAGATTGGTAAGTAAATTTAGAACGAGTGGTAAATATTTTCTTTGCCATTCTGCATGAAAACCAAGTTCTCCTTCATCTATAGTTAATAAACAATGATTCTTTTTTGGTTCTTTTAGCAGAGCAGTATATATTCTGCTTCCCATTTTCAAAACTTCATTTTCACCATAGCTTAATCCATCCCATTGGAAGGATAGCAAATGGCTTAAGGTTCCCATACACGATTTTAATTTACTTATAAACTCAATTGTCCCATACTGTTTGTTGAGATGATCTAATTCCACAATAAAATTATCTAGATAATATCTCTCGTAAACAATTTCGTCAGCAGATGCTCCGTAGATATTTAAATTATGAGGAGATAATAGATTTTCAATTTTTTCCAAAGCATTTCTTGAGTCTGAAATAGACTGTTTTCTTATTTTTATAGCTTCCTTTTCTTCTGTTGATTTATCTTCAAATTTTTCGATGAATTGATTAAAAGATTCAAAAAAACCTAAATCTTTATTGTAGCTGTTTACTATTTCTTTATAGGCTTTTGCGCTTTGGTTTAGAGTATTGTTTTCACAAAGACTTTCTAGGATAGAGATATAAAACCCAAATTTCACCTTTTCATAAATGGAGGAAGAGAATTCGAGAGAGTCTTTTTCCTTTGGTGAATAATTTGGTTGTAATCTTTTAAGTTTGATTCTGAGTTTATTGGGTATAAATAAATCATCACCTAAATAGGAGTTGATAATATTAGGATTCTTAGTGAAAAATTCGATTTGATCTGTGACTTCTTTAAATAAATATTCGTTAAAATAATGTTTAAATTCAATTATAGAATTAGATTTACCATTATTATCAGTCCAGATGTTTACATCATTTAGTTTCTGTAAAGTTGATATGTTTTCTATAATGTTTGAAATTTCATTGTATTGTAATATACCAGTATAGTACAATGGAGTTGTTGCTAGTTTTAAAAAGAGTTCAGAGTGGGCAATTGGGGTATTGCAAGTAATGTTCTTATTAGATTTTAATTGATTGCCTTGTTGAAAAACTATTAAATGTCCCTGCTTTCCTTCGACGAACACATTGAATATGGCTTCTATTAAATTACTCTTTCCACTACCATTCTTCCCAACAATAGCAGTTAGATTACTAATGTTATCTCCGAAAAAATCTTTAGGATAGTTTGGGTTTTTATCTTCATGCTTTAAGCTGTTAGTCTTTTCATCATATTCGAACCAATGCTTAGGCGAAAAGTTAAAGCCTTGTTTATTTATATTTTTGTAATCTTCAATCCAAACGTATAGGAGTTCCATTGTATCTGTATTAGAGTTGGGATTGTAAATTTAACAAAATAGGAGAATGTTAATTAGTGGGAGCTCAATTATTTTGAGATTACTTCAATCGCTTGGACTCCTTCGTAATGACAGCGATTGATCCCGATGCTCGGGAACAAAAAAGTGAGACCCTCAAATTAAAATTCCGTCATGCTCTGACTATAGGCAAGTTGTAAATGTCAGGGTATGACTAGTATTTATCCGAGAAACCGGACAGCGTCGAAGACCTGTTGGCGTTTACATTTATAGTAACTGAAATAAGTAAACGCTGTTGGGTGAAGGCACGCCAACAGGTTGTTTAAATTCAAAAAATTCTAATTAACCATTCTTTTTTTAACCTCATCCCCCAGCCCCTTCTCCTAAAGGTGAAGGGGAGTCCAGCCATAATCAAGCTTGGAATTCCCTCTCCTCAAGGAGAGGGTTAGGGTGAGGTGGCATTAAAAAAAACACGAAGGATGGCACAAAAAGACACAATAATTTATTTCTTGTTTTTAATTACTGGTGAGAGATCACCTCATCCCCCAACCCCTTCTCCTAAAGGCGAAGGGGAGCTTATTTAATGACTAAATATTTAGCCGAAAAACCCGACAGTGTCGAAGACCTGTCGGCGTTTCCTCCTATAGTAACTGCAAATAAGTAAGCCTCAGATTTTCTGTTATCTTTGATAAGCATGAAAAATTAACCAAATATGATCCAGAACGAGAAAATAGATATTGAAAATCAGATAAAAGAAAAAATAGAACAGCTGGAAAAGGATATTGTAATGCTAAAGGATTTAACCCAACCTGTTTCGCCGGATTGTGCCATTGGCAGAGTTAGTAGAATGGATGCAATAAACAACAAGAGTGTGAATGAGGCTGCTTTGCGTAAAAAAGAAGTTCAGTTTTCAGCATTAAAAGAATCTCTCAAGAATATTGATTCGGATGATTTTGGGAAATGCATAAAATGTGGAATAACTATTCCCATCGGAAGAATCATGATTATGCCTGAAAGCAAGAAATGTGTAAATTGTGCTTCAAATTCATAATATTAATATCTTCATACAATATTATTCACTTGATTATAATTAATATATGGAACTAGTTACTCCTAATTTTGGCATTTCAATTTTCATGCTTATTATTTTAGTATTTGTTATTTTATTGCCCTTAATAGCTTTAATCGACATCGTAAAAAATGAATTCACCAATTCCAATAAATTAATTTGGGTCTTAGTAGTTCTGCTATTCCCATTTATCGGTACAATTCTATATTTTATAATTGGAACCAAACAAAAAATTAAATAAAATTACATGATACTATCAATCATTTTCGACATCTGGCTACTCACTAAATTAATTGGAATACTACTCCCAGTTGTTGCTGTAGTAGATATTTTTCTGAGAGATTTATTAGGAATTAACAAGCTATTCTGGGTTCTGCTTGTTGTTTTCATTCCATTTCTGGGTTCAATTATCTATTTCTACGATCGATTTACTTACAAAGCTAAAATTTAAATATCTTTGTACTGATAGTAATAAATAACTGGTATCTTCTGGTGAAATACCCATTTTTGACTGGTTACTGTGTACTAATTACTAACATACAATTAAATAAAATGGCAAAAAGCAAAAAAAATATCGTTTACTCAACGAACCCCGATTACAATTACGAATACGACGATGAATCGGTAGAAGAAACCTTAGCTCCGAACAAACAAAAACTTAGAGTTTTGCTGGACAAAAAACAGAGAAAAGGTAAAGTTGTTACTTTAATTGAAGGTTTCGTGGGTACTTCTGATGACCTAAAAGAATTAGGCAAACTATTAAAGAGTAAATGTGGTGGCGGAGGTTCTGCTAAAGATGGAGAAATCTTAATTCAAGGCGATCACCGCGATAAAATTATGGATCTTTTAAAAGCAGAAGGTTATCAGGTTAAACGAGTTGGAGGATGATTCTAAAGATCACCAAACAAATGATCTAAAAACAAAACCGAAATCCATTACAGATTTCGGTTTTGTTTTGTACTGTATTTTCAAATGTCTCAAGCCTATTTCAAAGTTTTCAGGCAATCTGAAATGTTTTTTTCGATTCGGGCATTAACAGCTTTGGCATCTGCTTTAACAAATTTTTCTCCAATAATTTGCTCGTACAACTCGATGTAACGCTCCGAAATCTGATTTACTTTTTCTTCAGTCATTTCAGGAACCTTTTGTCCGTCTTTACCTTGAAAACCATTCTCCATTAACCATTCGCGAACAAACTCTTTCGATAATTGTTTCTGCTGCACATTCTTAGCCAAACGCTCAGCATATCCTTCCGAATAAAAGTAACGGGATGAATCGGGAGTATGAATCTCATCAATCAGGTAGATTACACCATCTTTTTTACCAAACTCATATTTTGTATCAACCAAAATCAAACCTTTTTCGGCAGCAATCTCAGTTCCTCGGGCAAATAAAGCCTGAGTATATTTTTCAAGCATTTCGTAATCTTCTTTAGATACGATGCCTTGTTTTAAAATTTCTTCTTTGGAAATATCTTCATCATGACCTTCCATAGCCTTAGTTGTAGGCGTAATGATCGGTTTTTCGAATTTCTGATTTTCCTTCATTCCTTCAGGCATCGGCTCACCACAAAGTACACGTTTACCAGCTTTGTACTCTCTCCATGCATGACCGGTTAAATATCCTCTAATTACCATCTCAACCATAAACGGTTCAGCCAAATGACCAATTGTTACCATTGGATCAGGAGTTGCAATTTTCCAGTTTGGAACGATATCGGATGTTGCATCTAAAAAGCGGGTAGCAATTTGATTCAATACCTGTCCCTTAAAAGGAATACCTTCAGGTAATACAACATCAAAAGCTGAAATACGATCAGAAACAACCATAGCAAGATACTCATCGTTAATATTATAAACGTCTCTTACCTTACCTACGTAAAGATTCTTTTGATTCGGGAAATTAAAATCTGTTTTAACAATTGCTTCTTTCATTGCTCCAAAAATTCTAATAATTTATAAAAATGGTTTAAACTATAAGCCATTAGCCGTAAACTGCCAGGCATCAGCTGATATTCGCTGCATTCTGCTACCAAAATAACAATAATGTAAAATTCAGCTTTTAATTTAGTGCGAAGATAGATAAAAGTAAAAAAGTAGAAAAGCAGTAACAGCTATTTATATGCATCTTCACCATACTTTTTACAAAACTGTTTACCGGTAACTCTTTTACTGATCTTTGCTTTCTCTCTTTTTTTCTTGCCTGTCTTCTTCAATTTCGTAGGCTGTCACAATTTCTTTCACCAGCCGGTGACGAATTATATCTGACTTATCGAATTCAACCATTGCAATTCCTTTTATATCCTTTAAAATCCGAAAGGCCTGAATCAATCCTGATTGTTGCTTTCTGGGCAAATCAATTTGCGTGATATCACCTGTAATCATAAACTTACCACTGGTTCCCATGCGGGTTAAAAACATTTTCAACTGCTTTGTTGTGGTGTTTTGCGCCTCATCTAAAATTACAAATGCTTCGTTTAAGGTTCTTCCGCGCATGTAGGCCAAAGGTGCAATCTGAATGATTTCAGCTTCGAGATAATCGGCTAGTTTACGAGGCGGAATCATATCCAGCAGGGCATCATAAAGCGGTTGCAAATAAGGATCAATTTTTTCTTTTAAATCTCCGGGAAGGAAACCAAGATTCTCTCCTGCCTCAACTGCTGGCCGACTCAAAATAATCTTTCTCACCTCAGAATTACGCAGAGCTTTAACAGCCAGGGCAATTGCCGTATAGGTTTTACCCGATCCGGCAGGACCAACTGCAAAAATCATATCGTTTTTTGCTGATTTTTCGACCAACTTTTTTTGGTTAGCTGTGCGGGCACGAATAATTTTCCCATTATTACCAAAGAGAATAACGCTTTTAGGATCATCAGGATTCTGTATATCCGGTGTGTTTTCCAATACAATCCGTTTTATATTGGCCAATGTAAGAACATTGTATTGATTGTAGTGCTGAATCAAAAGATTCACTTTCATTTCAAACAAATCAAGAATCTTTTCTTCGCCGCTGGCAAATATTTCATTCCCTCTTCCAACAATCTTCAATTTTGGAAACATCTCCTTTAAGACTACCAATTTTGAATTATTAATTCCATAAAATTCAAGAGGATCAATTACCCCTAAAGATATGCTCTTTTCAATCATATATTCCGTTCAATATTCATTACTTTTGAGCCTACAAATTAATTATTAATTCTGATTTGTTTAGCTGTACCAAAGAGAAATCTGAATATATTTTCGTTTAAATAAATCTTCTTTCTCTTTAAATTTAGATCCATTTATGGCAATAATAAGTTTAACTACCGATTGGCAGCACCGCGATTACTATCTGGGGGCACTTAAAGGGCGCCTCCTATCGATCTGTCCTGGAGCACAATTGGTAGATTTAAGTCACAATGTTGGCAACTACAATATATCTCAAACATCTTTTATTATAAAAAATGCCTTTGTCCATTTTCCAAAAGGAAGCATTCATATTATTGGTGTTAAATCAGAAGAAACACCGGAACATCCGCACATCGTTGTAAAGTATCAGGATCATTATTTTATTGGTGCCGACAATGGTATTTTCAGTTTGATAATGAAAGGCGATCCTGAAGAAATTGTACGCATTGAAAATATTGAAAAGGAAGATCACTTTCATACTTTTCCGGAACTGAATGTATTCGCCAAAGCGGCTTCTCACATTATTAAATACAACAATCTCACAGAACTGGGATCTACCCAAAAAGAATTGTACCGATTGGTTCCCATCCGCGCATTAATTCAGAAAGGAACAATTACCGGACAGATTATTTATATTGATTCGTATGGGAATGTAACCACAAATATTTCAAAAGAATTGTTTGAATCGGTGCGTCAGGAAAGAGAATTCGAAATTTTGGTGCAAAGCAATCATTACCGGATTTCCAAAATCAATCAGAACTATCACGAAACTTCCGAAGGTGATTTTCTGGCGCTCTTCAACTCATCAGGCTTACTGGAAATAGCGATAAACAAAGGCAATTTAGCCGAGTTGCTGCAACTGGATATTAACTCCGATATTAGAATCAAACTTCATGATTATTAGATTTGTAAAGCTGGAAATACTTCCACAAAACATTGATGATTTTAAAAATCTTACATCGGGTGAAAAAGATGAAATTATAGCCTTTCCAGGTTGTTCTCATCTTGAAATTTTACAGGATGTATCAAATCCATCGGTATTTTTCACGGTAAGTCACTGGTGTTCGGAGGACGATTTAAACCATTACCGAAACTCTGATTTTTTTCAGGGCAACTGGAAAAAGGTAAAAAAATGGTTCGCTGCCAAACCTGAGGCATGGAGCTTATCTAAATAATTGGGACGTCTCCCTTTACTCTTACACATACATCGGGTCAGGCTTTCCACAACCACTCCCCGACTACCTAACTATCCTTAATTTGCTGCGGGTAACCTCTTCAATCCTTTACACACGTTTTCAATTCTTGAAATTAGCTGTCATCATCTCTTTGGGCCTTCAAAAAGCGAACCTTTCCTTATAGATTATCTTCAGCCTAAATGGGCTTGAATGCACCTTTAAACTTCAACTACAATCCAATCAAATTAAAAACTACATAATAGATTAAACAAATTAAAATATTCACATAATACAAAAATTAAACATTCACTAACCCCATATAACAAAGATAATTTGCCAACAAATAAATTATTTTAAACCACCAATAATATATTTTAATAGATCATTTACTTACATTAAAGAAACAATATGATTAAATTTAAATATCCCATAATTATTTATTTAAAAAATATTTCAATAAATTAGAAGATAAATCTCAAATTATACTAACAAACAAAAGTATTGCATTATGTTTTTTAATATTACTTCTCATTAAGCGTAAAAAAAATACAGTTTCTTTTACGCTTAATGTAGTGTAAATCTGCAACTCGAAAATGATAAAAACATGAAATAATTTAGGATGAATACACAACTCTCCAAAAGCAAAATTATATAATCTGTAACCCAATTAAATTGAATCATTATTCTTAATTCAAATGGACGAAAACTTATTTTTCCTATTAAAAGAACTACTCACAAAAAATAGCATAAAAGTTAATAATGAAGAATTAAAGCTTCAATTATTTGGTCACCCTTCGTATCCAAGTTTACATTCTTTGACCGGAGTTTTGGATCATTTTAACATCCCAAATCTTGCAATAGAAATTCCTAAAACAGAAGAAAACATTGCTCTTTTGCCCGATTACTTCATAGCTCATATCGAAAACAACGGAAGTGATAATTTTGCATTAATCAGCAAGAAAGCGGATGCTATTCAAATTACACGTGAGGGAAAAAAATCGGAGCTTGTACCCATTGACAGCTTTATTGATTTATGGACCGGAATTGTCTTAGTGATCGAAACAGATGAAAATATAAAAACAGATATCACTTCTATTTTCTCAAAAGTATTACTTGTAAGTATTCCAGTCGTACTAATTATTTGCTTTTTATTCTTAAGTCAAAACCCATATGAATCATTTCATTTTGCTTTTTCCATGATTGGACTAATGATATGTATCTTTATTCTTCAACATGAAATAGGAACTTCTTCTCAGGTTTTAAATAAAATTTGTACTGGTGTTAGTGATAAAGTAAGTTGCGATGATGTTATGCAATCGAAAGGATCCAATCTTTTTGGCTTTGTTAAATTAAGTGATCTTGGTATTATATATTTTCTAACCTCAGTATTATCTTCCTTGCTTTTTGTGATGAGTAAGAACAATTTCACTCCACTATTTGTAATAAGCCTTACAGCGCTGCCATTTACAATCTATTCCATCTACTATCAGTTCCAAATTGTAAAAAAATGGTGTCTCCTTTGCCTTGGTGTTATTTTGGTTTTATGGATACAATCGGCTTTGGCAACTGCAAATATCAATTCAATCTCTGAGATAATATCAGAACCAAATTCTTACTTACTCTTTGCATTTGCGGCATACCTTACCACAGCTCTTTGGCTATTCATTGCTCCCAAAATAAGACTAAAACCAGAATATTTTAAATTAAAAGTACAATTCAATAAATTCAAAAGAAACTTCGAAATATTCAACAATCTGCTTTCCAGATCGCAAGCAATAAACACCACAATTACAAACAGCAATGAAATAGTATTTGGCACTAAAAATTCTGAATTGGAAATCGTTATAATCACAAACCCCTTATGTGGCTTTTGCAAAAATGCTCACAAACTAATTCACATAGTACTAGATCAAGAAACAGAAGTAAAAATCATTGTTCGTTTCAATGTATCTCAAAATACCAAAGCCATTGATAATAAAATTGCATCAAAACTAGTTGAGATCTACCATATAAACGGGGAAAAGATATGTCTAACAGCAATGAATGAAGCCTATTCCAGCAGAGATTCTGCCACTTGGCTAAATAAATGGGGAGAATCAGAAAACGAATACTATTCTCAAATTTTAATGGAAGAAAAGAAATGGTGTACAAACAACAATATTCCCTTTACACCTGAAATTCTTCTTAATGGCAAATCCTATCCAAAAGAGTATGATTTTGAAGAATTGCAATATTTTCTTGAAGATCTTAACGAGTTCGAAGTTTCGACGCAAACAGAACTCATAACAGACTAAAAATAATTATAAAACTGAAGTCTTGACGGTTTTAAAATGTTCAAGATATACACACATTTTATTTTTTTATACCATGAAAGATTTACAAAAATTAAACGGCGCTAAAATTCTTAGCAAAAAAGAACAACAAACTGTTAAAGGTGGATACATCAAAGAATGTAAAACATACAAAGACTGTTGGGAAGGTTTCATCTGCAGTGGAGGAATTTGTATCTCTGGGGAAATATGATCATTCATTAGTATTTAGATTATGAACAGATTAAAAGAATTACTGGGAGCTAAAACTCTTAACAAAATTGAACAACAAGCTGTTAAAGGTGGACGCTCAAAATGCATTGATGATTTAAGTTGCCCTGATGGATATGGATGTGATCCTTTTGGAGTTTGCAGACTTATTCCGGCAATCTAATTAAAACTTTCTCTTCTTAAATTGAAAATTTTGAATAAAACCGAAATCTTGACGGTTTTAAAATGTTCAAGATTTACACACATTTCATGAAATTTGTGGCTTTGATAGGGACTGCGCAAGTGATGAATATTGTACTGATGGTGTTTGCGTCCCTCCTCGCTGGAAACCATAAATTAGATTAAAATATCTAGTGCTATTTTAGCTCTCTCTCTTGAGATTGTAATTGACAATCTCAAGAGAAAATTATCCGTGTTAAATAAACCAATCACCGAAACTCATTTTTTTTTCAGGGCAACTGGAAAAAGGTAAAAAAATGGTTTACCGCCAAGCCCGAGGCATGGAGCTTATACAATTAAATTAATGTGACGTATCCCTCCTTATCCTTTCCCGCATTCCATCTCCCTGTCGGGTCAGGCTTTTCGCATCCATTTGACACAACCACAATTCTTGCTGAAAAAGCTGTAGAATGGGCTTTACAAACAAGCTCCACTGAAAAAATAAGGATAAGAGTTAACCACAGAGAGCACAGAGAGCACAGAGAGCACAGAGAGCACAGAGAAAAAAAAATAAATTCTTTGCGCTTTTTGTAAATTAACATTGTGTGCTTCGTGATATCCCTTTGTGTACTTTGTGGTTAATTTTCCCAACACGCCTCACTCCAAAGCAACTTCCTTCCTTTAATTGTACTGTTGCTTTCTCCATTTATAGCTAGTTGAGCTTTATTTCCCTTATCTTTGTCGACGGAAATAAATCCGTACCAATAATCAGAACAAAAATATATGTCGTTTGCATCTTTAGGACTATCTTCATCTTTGCTAAAAGCTCTGGCCGATCAAAACTACACCGAATCCTATCCAATTCAAACAGAGGTTATTCCTGCCATTCTTAAGAAAAAGGATGTGTTGGGTATTGCCAAAACAGGATCGGGAAAAACAGCCAGCTATGTCTTGCCCATATTAACCAACCTTCAGGGAGGAAGTATTTCTAAGAACAGATACATCAAGACATTGGTATTGGTGCCTACCCGCGAATTGTCCATGCAGGTTTTGGAAGTTTTTCAACAGTTTTCATCTGCCCTCGCCGATCCGATTAAATGCCTGGCCGTTCACGGTGGTGTTTCTATCAATCCGCAGATGAAGGCGATGAACAATGTAGACGTTTTGGTTGCTACTCCCGGTCGTTTATTGGAATTGGTAGATTCGAATGCAGTACACTTAACGGAAATTGAAGCCTTGGTACTGGACGAAGCTGATAAAATGCTGAATCTGGGTTTTAAAGATGAGATGAACCGCATATTTGCTTTATTGCCTAAAAAACGTCAAAATCTTTTGTTCTCGGCCACTTTAAGCGATGATGTAAACAACGTAAATCAGGTTCTTTTGAATGAACCAGTAATTATAAAAATAGAGGCTGAAGAAAATACGCTTGATTTAATCGATCAGATAGCCTACTCGGTTAGCGAAGAAAAAAAAGGACCGTTGCTTCGGTATATCATTAAGAAAAACAATTTAGAACAGGTTCTTGTTTTTGTATCATCGGCACACCGTGCTGATGCTGTTGCCTACAAACTAAGCAAAAATGGCATTCAGGCTACCAGCACTCACAGCAAGAAAAGTCAGGGAGCAAGAACTGAAAATCTGCGCAAGTTTAAAACCGGGAAGCTTCGGGTTTTGGTTGCTACCGATTTATTGACCCGAGGTATTGATATTGAATTTTTGCCTTACGTGGTAAATTACGATTTGCCTCGATCTCCTAAAGATTACATTCACCGAATTGGTAGAACTGGTCGTGCAGAATCGCCGGGAGAAGCTATTTCTTTTGTTTCTGAAGAGGATGAACACCACTTTAAAGTGATTCAGAAAAAAATGAAAATAAGACTGAACCTTATCAAGAGTGAAGATCTTGATCTTAAGAATAATAAATAAAAGCTTGTTATAGAAAACAAGTATACCAACAACGAATTTATAAAACGCATTCACGTGAAAGACCTTTTTCTGGTAACTCCACCTTTTACTCAATTAAACACCCCTTATCCGGCAACAGCCTATTTAAAGGGATTTTTAAATGAGAAAAACCGATCTTCCTTTCAAATGGATTTGGGTATTGAAGTAATTCTGGAGATTTTTTCCAAAGAAGGTTTATCGGAAATTTTCGAAATCGCTTTTCAGAAAGAACAGATTATTTCGGAAAATGCATCAAGAATCTACGCCCTTCGAGAACATTATTTATTGGCAATAAACGATGTGGTTTCTTTTCTGCAAGGGAAAAATCAGACTCTGGCACGACAAATTTGCACTGAGAATTTTCTACCGCAAGCCTCGCGCTTCAATCAGGTGGAAGATCTGGAATGGGCTTTTGGTTTGATGGGAATGCAAGACAAAGCCAAGCATTTGGCGACTCTTTTTCTGGAAGATTTGTCGGATTTTATTACCGAATGCATCGATGAGAATTTTGGCTTTAGCCGATATGCCGAACGATTGGGCCGAAGCGCATCTACCTTCGACCAATTGCAGGGGCATTTGCAGGAAGAGTTAAGCTATATCGATGAGTTAAGCATTAAAATACTGGCTAAGCAAGTAAACATCCAAAATCCTAAATTGGTTTGCTTTTCGGTTCCTTTCCCCGGAAATTTATACAGTGCCTTTCGTTGTGCTCAGTTCATTAAAAAAGAGTATCCTGCCATTAAAATTGTAATGGGCGGCGGATTTCCAAATACCGAATTAAGAAGTCTGACCGACCCCAGAGTCTTCGATTTCGTTGACTATATTACATTGGACGACGGTGAACTGCCTTTGGAACTTCTGGCGAATCATGTACTGAATCCGGTTAACGAAACACCAGCATTAAAACGAACTTTTGAACGGATAAACGGCAAAGTAAAATACAACAATTCTTCTCCCATTCAGGATTACAAACAGCATGAATTGGGCACACCCGACTACTCCGATCTTTTGCTCGATAAATACATTTCGGTAATTGAGATTGCCAACCCTATGCACAGTTTGTGGAGCGATGGACGATGGAACAAATTAACCATGGCTCACGGTTGTTACTGGGGCAAATGTACCTTTTGCGATGGTTCGTTAAATTACATCAAATCTTTCGAACCCATTGCGGCCAAAGTGCTGGCCGACAGAATTGAGAAAATTGTGGCACAAACCGGAGAAAAAGGCTTTCATTTTGTTGATGAAGCAGCACCTCCGGCATTGATGAAGGCTCTTGCCATCGAGATCATTAAACGCAAACTTAACATTACCTGGTGGACCAATGTCCGGTTTGAAAAAAGCTTTACAAAAGATCTTTGTTTGCTGCTGAAAGCTTCGGGTTGCATTGCCGTTTCGGGCGGACTGGAAGTTGCCTCCGATCGATTGTTAAAATTGATCAATAAAGGAGTCACTCTAAAACAGGTAGCTCAGGTTACCAATAATTTCACCGAAACGGGAATTATGGTTCATGCCTATTTGATGTATGGATTTCCATCGCAAACAGTGCAGGAAACCATCGACAGTCTGGAAGTGGTTCGGCAAATATTCGAATTGGGGATTGTGCAATCGGCCTTTTGGCATCAGTTTGCACTTACAGCTCACAGTCCTGTTGGGCTAAATCCATCAGCTTACGGCATTACGCCCGAGTACAAAGCTATTTCGTTCGCCAATAACGACATTCAATTTACCGACAAAACGGGAATCGATCACGATCTGTTTAGCTACGGATTAAAAAAATCGCTCTACAATTACATGCACGGACTGGGCTTTGAAATTCCTTTGCAGGATTGGTTCGACGATGTACCATCCGGTTTTAGAATTCCGAAAACCAGTATCAGACAGGATTTTATTCAAAATTGTCTGGAAGCTGTCGAATACATCACTCCAAAAGATTCAGCAAAACCAATATGGCTGGGAGGCGTACCGGAAATAGTGACCATTACGAAATCGAAAAAAGGCCGAAGTTGGAAACTATCCAAAATGTGTTTTCATGAAAAAACAGAAAGTTTTGAAATATCGCTCGAAAAAGAAAAAGGAGATTGGTTGCTTGATGTACTGAAAAAAATATCCGTAAAGGAAGAAAACACACTTAGTTTGGCGGCTTTAAAAGCCGACTTTGAAAATCATTTTGAAGATTTTGAATTGTTTTGGTATTCGAAACCGATGAATCAATTACGGGAACATTCTTTGCTGATTTTATAAAAGTAATTCCCCACCCCAACCCCCTAAAGGGGCTTAAAAACAACAGTTTGGGAAATAGTCCCCTTCAGGGGATTTAGGGGTGAAAAAGTAAAGAATAATTATAAATTATTAATTCACAATTAGTAATTAGCTAATAGTTAATATGGAATCAAACGAAAATAGTACAACCAACAGAGAGCAGGTAAATAATCCCTTGCACGGCGTTAAACTATCTGATATATTGGAATTTTTGGTGGCCTATTATGGCTGGGAAGAATTGGGAAGCATGATTAAAATAAACTGCTTTACCAGCGATCCTTCCATTAAATCGAGTCTGAAATTTCTGAGAAAAACACCATGGGCCCGCGAAAAAGTGGAAGGTCTTTATCTGAAATGCGTACGGAAACACTAAACACAGAACTAATCCTAAGTTCATTAACATGCAGTATCAATGTCCTCTTTGTAACAGCAATGCGAAACTTTTTTATAAAACAGAGAATCGCATTCATTATCAATGCAACACTTGCTTTGGGATATTTGCCGATGCAAACTCAAGACCTGGTCAAGATGTTGAAAAAAAGCACTATCAGCAGCACAATAACGACATTGATGACAAAGGATATCAGAAGTTCGTCTCCCCCATTACCAATTCCGTTCGCCGGGATTTTACTGCAAATCATAAAGGTCTGGATTTTGGTGCAGGCACAGGTCCTGTAATTTCCAAAGTACTGACTGATCATGGTTTTTCCATTGCTCCCTACGATCCTTACTTTCACAACTACCCAAAATTGCTGCAAGAAAAATACGATTACATCGCCTCCTGCGAGGTGATTGAACATTTCTATAATCCGCACAAGGAATTTAGCTTTCTGAAAAAAATGCTGAAACCCCAGGGAAAGTTGTACTGCATGACCCATCTTTACAACGAAAACATCGATTTTGCGAATTGGTACTACAAAAACGATCCCACTCATGTGTTTATCTATCAGAAACAAACATTTGAATGGATTCGAAAAGAATTTGGATTTTCTGATGTTTGTATTAAAGATCGGTTAATTACATTTTCTGTCTAAATTACATCCGCTAATAAATATTACTTGTCCTATAACCGAGCACAATACCAAATTCACATGATCAAAAATATGAAGAATTTGCATTTTCTTATGTCTATATCAAAATAGATTAATTACCTTTTCGGTACAATTAACCCTTAGGCTATGATTTTAAAATACACAACAGGAAAACTGCCTCCCAATTTCTTTATGCTGGGTGTTATTTTATTGCTGATAGGCATACTGGCTATAATTATGTCTGAATTTGCAGGTATTGTGGCTATTCTTTTGTCTATCCCCTTACTATTTATCCGCACAGGCATTTTAATTGATAATAAAAAGAAACGGATCAAAAAATACATCGGTCTGTTTGCATACAAAACAGGGAAATGGGAAAGTATCGCCCAAATTCACCACCTTCAAATTATCCGGGTACGCCAAACCACAGGAATGGCTGTTCTCTCCATCACCCGAAACGAAACCAATATTGTTTACAAACTGTTGGCCGTTTTGCCCAACGAAAATATTGAACTTTTATCAGGAGAAGGACGCTTTATTGGTGAAGCGGCAAGCGATATTTCAAGCCAATTGAATACTGAAGTTTTAGAACCTGCAAGCGGAATTATGCAAAAGTAATTTTAGGTTAAATTTCAGAATAACATTGCTTACCAGTGACCTTACGTGAAAGACACAAATTAAAATTATCCTTATCTCCACATTTCGGAAACGACCGCTGATAATGAATCGGGACTAGTGGAATTTCTTACTTTTCGCAGCCAGACCTTTCGTTCACAAAATAGATTGAATACAATAAATTAAAGAAATCATGAAGAACAAAGTCACTTTTATCCTTTTTGTCATTATAAATACTCTTGCTGCTTACGCCCAAAATAATGAGGTAAATTTGAAAATATTTGATAATCCTCCAGATACTATTCCAAAAATTTTTGCCAAAGAACTAATTTCCATTGCAGACAGATATGAATATGGTCTGGCTATTTCGCCGGATTACAATGAAATATTTTTTACTGCAACAAAACCAGGGGATGGATTAATGCTTACCCGAAAACTTGATGATGACAGCTGGTCAACTCCAAAAACAGCCAACCTAAGAGGCAATAACAGTAATGAACAAGAAGCATTCTACACCCCTGACGGGCAAAAATTATATTTTGCTTCAGATGTTAATGATACAACGCGGCTTTGGGTTTCCTTAAAAGAAAATTCCAAGTGGTCTCTACCAATATTATTAGATTCACCTGTTAATAACACACGGGTATTTTGGGCTACGTTTACAAATAATAATACAATGTATTACTCAAATCTATCCAATTTTAAAATTTACAAATCTAAGCTTGAAAACAATCAATATAAGGTAACAGAAAATGCCGGCATTCCATTTGGTATGCATCCATCAGTTTCTAAAGATGAAAGTTTTATTCTTTTTAATTTTCGGGGAGATATCTATGTTGCATTTAAGAATAACGAAAACGTATGGGGAAAACCACGAAAATTAGAAGGATTAATTAATACAACTGAATTTAGTGAAACTTGCCCATCATTGTCTCCAGATGAAAAATTCGTATTTTTTAGCAGATATAATGACTTAAATAAAAAAAGTGATATTTATTGGATTAGCTCAATCGTCATTGAAAAAACAAGAAAGAAATTTATTAAATAGTTAACGCAAGCCTACCCACGTTAATCTGAAGTTCCTAAAACTAAAAATGACAACTCCCTCTTTGCAACATTCCAAATTAAGTTATTTGTCTGTTTTTGCGAATTTAAATGAATAGAAATTAAACTTTCAGACCCCCTCAGTTTATCGGATTACGAAAAACCCTTAGTGCAATTTTTGAAGAAAACATGGCTGTAATCAAATAACCAACACCAAGTGCAATAACATAGCGGCAGAACCTTTACTCAGCACTTTTAACTTAAAAGAGATTCGCACTTTTTAATGAAGATAAAAATGGGGCGATGGGTTGCATTAGCCCAACTTTAGCCGTAATTTTACAAAAAATTAAAAGAATCACATTTTTCACCTTATTTGCCAATCAGACTAGAAAACAATTTGGTTCAATTTTAAATATTATTATTTATCTTAGTACATGTAACTAATAACGGACAAAAAAACTAATAAATAATGGAATCACCGATAAAATATTCAGTACGATTAAGTTTCGAAGAAATTAAACTTCCACCCTTTGAGGATATTTTGGTTCTTGGAATAAATTCACCTCATGGTAAAAATGGAATCTCAAAGTCATTTGAACTTTTAATTCCAAATGGATTTGAGATTGTTGAAACAGACCATGAAAACATCGATTGCGTTTTTGTTAACAATAGAATTTTAACAAAAATGTCTAAAGATAAGATTCTTGCAATATTGATTAAAAACGTTTTTCCATTTGTGTCTCCTTCTGAAATAATTAAAGTTGATTTTAAAGTAACAATTACTTATACTACTATCGAAGATGAACTTATATGAAAGTTGAACATTTAATACGAAAAAAATTTATTACCACTAATCCCTATTCTGGAATCAATGAAATTAAAAATCTATTGCTTAAAAACAATGCAATAGTTGTTCAGGATGAGGAGAAATTTTATGGTGTTTTAACACCTATAGACATTATACAAAAACCTAGAACACTGGCAATTGATTGCCTTACCGTTAAAACACTTATTGATTCCGAACAATCTATTGAGAAAGTTCTATCGAGTATGAAGTTTGACAACTCGGATGTATTACCTGTTAGTAAAAATGACACATTTATAGGCTTAGTATTTAAAAATGATCTTTTTAATTATCTCACTGACTATAATGAAGAATTAGAAAACAAAATAAAAGAACGAACAATTGAATTGGAGAAAGCAATAGGAATGAAAGATTTGATGTATTCCATTATTGCTCATGATTTACGTAATCCATTTAACAGCATTATTGGTTTTGCAGATCTTTTAATCGAGAATATCAGCACTTATAATATTGATAAAATTAAACATCAAATTAAACAAATATCTTCTCAATCAAAAAAGGCTTACATACTACTTGATAACCTACTAAACTGGGCACTTTCACAAACAAATCATATTTCGTGCAATCCTGGTTTTTGTAATTTAGATCTAATAACTAAGGAAGTTATCGAACAATTAAAAATTTCTATCCAAATCAAAGATATTACTCTAAGGTGTTTCCATTCTCAAAATATTTTTGCTTACGCAGATAAAAACATGGTCGAAACAATCTTTAGAAATCTTATCTCGAATGCAATTAAATACTCAAATGAAGGAGGTGAAATTAATATTTATTCCTATTTGCAAGACAATAATTATATTGAAATAACAATTTCAGATACAGGTATCGGATTAAGCGAATCTGAAAAAAGCAATATTTTCAACATTGAACAAGTTATTTCCAAACCAGGAACAGCAGATGAAAAAGGTGTTGGTTTGGGTTTATTAATCTGCAAGGAGTTTGTAGAAATGCAGGGTGGGCAGATTTGGTTGGAAAACAAAACAGATGAAGGTTGTGAGTTTAAATTTACATTACCTGTTTATGGTGACTTACTAGTTTAAAATTCAGGATCCAATTACATAAATCATTGATAATTAAACAGACTTATTCACAGGTAATCACTGATGGAAAGAATCTCTCATACCAATGAACGTAGGGAGAAAATTAAGACAAGAACAAACCTACTTCACCCTAACAAACATTAAACTTCCAAAAATTTTAAGATTGTTGAATTGATAAGTTTTCAGTTGTCTCAAAATTACAACATGTTTTGACCCCTGATATCCTAGAGTTTTATTCTATTTTTTAATTTTCATTTTATAGAGCGATTCAGGCTCTGTCAAAATTTAATAATACTAAGCTATTTTCCCGAGCTTTTTAATTAAATGCTGATCCTGCTTCCACTTTTCAATTGGAGTAATTCTCCCAAGTAAACCATGTAATCTTTCACTATTATAGAATGGCACATATCTTTTGATAATCTGCTGTATTTCACCGAAAGTACGATAATCGACTCTGTCAAAGATATCTCTCTTTAAAGTACCGTGATAAGCTTCAATATGCGCATTTTCTTCAGGTGTTGCCACGTGAGTAAATTCTTGTTCAAACCCGACCAAATGAATGTAATCTCTCACATTACGAGCAATAAACTGACTTCCATTATCAGATCTGATTATCAGAGATTCTGGAGTTGGATATTCATCGATAATTGTTGATAATAATTCAATCACCTCTTTTTGCTTTACATTGAATGCAAAAGTATAACCTAATATTTTTCTAGTATGAACATCAATTACCGATAAAAGATAAGCGTTCTTTCCCATATTGGGAATCCAAATCATTTTAATATCCATTTCAAGACACTCCATAGGATGGCTTGTATATACCTTTCGGAATTTAACGAATTTACGCCCGCCACCACTTCTTTTAATTCTTGAATTAGGCTTTAAAAGACCAGTATTACTCATTATTCGGTATACTTTCTTGTGATTGATATCATAACCTTTGCGTTGAAGATATTTAGTCATTATTCGATAACCGCAATCTATAAATTCATGCTTCAATATGTCCTTTATCGATTCAACGACAATCTTTTCCGCAACCAGGCCATCACTACTATGTTTTGTTTGCTTGGAAGGCAAAGGACCTTTTCTACCATTTGGCTTTTCTTTATAATAGCAGCTACTCTCTGAGAGGCCTACGTACCTTAGCAGAGCGTTGATGTTAACAGAATACTTTGTGCGAAAATAATCTACTAAATCTTTCTTGGATCGTCTGTTCCAAACTTTTTTTTTAGAAGTTCTTTCTGAATTTCCAATTCAATTTCCCGGTCTGCTAAAAGCTTGCGTAGAATCCGAATCTCTTCCTCAGCTTTCTTCATTTCTGGACTGCTGTTATCATATTTAACTCTTAAGCCGGCTTCGCCTTTGGTATCGAACTTCTTTTTCCAATTATAGAAAGCTCCAGTACTAACATTATGCCTTCTACAAACTTCTACTACATTACCAGTTTTTGCCTCGCTTAAAATGGCTAGTTTTTCTTCTAATGTCCAACGTCTTTTCATACCCTAAATTTAACTGTTTTAAATCTGAAATTTTACTCCAGTCTTTTTCGGGGCTAAACTACAACATCTGTGAGTAATTTGCCTTGACCTAACAAAAACTAATTCCATTTTATTTAAAGTTGCTTTTGAATTTAAATTGGTACAACGCGTGATTATTAAGTCGCCAACTACCAAATGATTCGTTTAGCTGATTTTTACTCTCCCCAACATTTATTTACAATCCAAATAAATCCCAAAACTCCCAAATACTTTTGTAGATTTGATCTTCGAATATAAAATGCAGAACAAATGGATCGAAAACTAAAAGCCTTTGAGCGCTTATTAAATATCATGGATCAGCTTCGCAAAAGCTGTCCGTGGGATAAAAAGCAGACCTTTGAGAGTCTGAGAACGCTGACCATTGAAGAAACCTACGAGCTGGCCGATGCCATTTTAAAGGGTGAAAATCAGGAAATAAAGAAAGAATTGGGCGATATTCTGCTCCACATTGTGTTCTATGCCAAAATAGGTTCTGAAACCAACGATTTCGACATTGCTGATGTTTGTGATGGCATCAGCGAAAAACTCATCTATCGTCATCCTCACATTTTTAGCGATACCAAAGTTGCCAATGCCAGAGAGGTAGAAGAAAACTGGGAACTACTGAAACTAAAGGAAAAAGACGGTAACAAATCGGTTTTGGAAGGTGTTCCGCAAAGTCTGCCAGCTTTGGTAAAAGCCAACCGAATTCAGGATAAGGTACGAGGTGTAGGCTTCGACTGGGACGAAAAAGAGCAGGTTTGGGAGAAGGTGAAAGAAGAAATGATGGAATTGCAGGAAGAAATTATCAATGGCGATCAGAACAAAATGGAAGCCGAATTTGGCGATATGTTCTTCTCCTTGATTAATGCGGCACGTTTGTATGGTGTAAATCCTGAAAATGCACTGGAACGCACCAACCAAAAATTCACCAGACGATTCAATTATCTGGAAAGTAAAACCATGAAATTAGGACGAAACCTAAAAGACATGAATCTGGAAGAAATGGATGAAATTTGGGAAGAGGCCAAGCAGTTTGACAAGTAGAACTAAAGCTACAAGAAACAAGTTTCAAGGAAAAAGCAAAAAGACCTTACAGCCTCTAACAATTAAAATTAAAAAGTGCCTTAAGTTGTCATTGATTTCGACTTAAGGCACTTTCTGTTTGAAGTACTTTTAACTGATTTTGCTATCTTGTGTGTTCCATAAAAATAAGAAAAATGAACATTCTTCAAATCATACCCGGTTCGGGAGGCAGTTTGAGAAGTCAACTCACTGAAATTGAACAACAAATTTAGCAAAGTCGTCAGACCTCCCTTGTGGATCATGAATCGAAGCCTTTACAAACAATTTTGAATCAATAAACTATTTTAAAATGAAAAAATTACTGATCCTGTTTTCTTTCTCAAGTCTACTGCTGTTTGCTTGCAATACCAGTGAAACAAGCAAGACCGAAGTTATTACTTTAAGCAAAACATCTGAGAGCTGGAATGGCACTCCCCTTCCAAAATATCCTGATGGCAATGCAGAAGTAACTATTTTGAAAATAACTATCCCTCCCAAAACAAAACTGGAGCTGCATAAACATCCTGAAATTAATGCAGGCGTTTTATTAAAAGGTGAATTAACTGTAATTAGTGAAACCAAGGACACGCTTCACCTTAAAGCTGGTGAATCCATTGTTGAATTAGTAAACCAATGGCATTACGGGAAAAACGAGGGCACTGTACCAGCCGAGATCATTGTTTTTTACGCGGGAATTAAAGGCACACCAATCACTATTGGTAAGCATGAGGAAGAATAAATTATGGATGTATAAAAATCGTGTGCATAGTAAAAATTAAATTGAAACATCAGATTTCACATGAAAACACCCCTTCCCCTTACAATGGGAAGATACTACTATTGACAAAATGACTAAGCGAACCGATTCTCCCTTTTTAAGGGGAGATGCCGAAGACAGAGGGGTGAATTACCTCCAGTGAAGTAATTAAAATGTCAAAACCTTATCTACACTTTCATTTCTCATCTCATCAAAAATTTTAGTTTCTTTTTGGAAGTTTTTCCATTGTTTCGAGAAATCATCGCTTAGCATATAGGCTTCGCATTCTTTAAATTGATTGGTAACCGATTGGGGAATCTGCTTTTTGGCTGCCCATTGGTAAAATTGATGAAAGGCTGCAACCACCTTTTGTTTGCTGCTTTCAGGCAGTGCTTTAGTGTTGTAATGCAAGGGGCGGTCGAGCATGTTAATGTAGAGGCCATCGGGTTCTATAATCTGCTCGAGCAGGCAAATTTGGTACAAAGCAGGCAAATTCAAAATGGAAAAAACCGAAATGGTCGGGGCAATTAAGAAACGAATGTTTTTGTAAGTACGAATTTGCTCTCTGTTCGCCAAAAACCGCTCCCAATTGAATCCTTTTCGGATGTATTCCCCCAATTTGCCATGTGCATCAATGCTGGCCAATATTTCTACTTTCGAAAATTGTTTCCAGTAATCCAATACACTGTACTCTCCCATTTGTAAAACGGAAAAGTTGGTGTTGTAGCGCAAATGGATTTGTGTGGCTTTATTTTTCACTAGCCAATCGAGCAAAAGGTAATGTTCTTTGGTAACCAAAGGCTCGCCACCTGCAAAGTAAATTTCTTTGGCCTGCAGCAAAGCTTCACCTGTTTCTGCAATAAACGCATCAAAGTCCTGAATATTCTGCAGTAAAGCTTTCTCACCTAAATTACGTTTCATTTGTTTGGCTTCGGGAAACCATCCTGAGCTGGCGCCATGCCAGCAGGTGCGGCAGGCAAAATTACAGGCATTCGAAAAACGGATGTCAAAAGTAAATGGCAAATTTATTTCCTTCTCATGAAAATCGGCACCAAACTTTTCGTGCGTTTCCTGACGGATGCTCTTCCCTCCAGCTTCCTCTAAACGGTAACAAACAGCACAGCGGGAATCTTTTTCTCCTTTTTCAAATCTGGCTCTCAATTCGTTTATGGCATCGCCATTCCATATTTCTGAAAAAGACTGGGTATTGCAATCTCCGTAAGGAATATTGGCAACACAACAGGCTTTTACACGCCCGGCATTTCCTACATGATAATGTATCCAGGGCATCAGACAGTATGGTTTTTCTTTTGTCATTTAACAAAGATAGGAATTGAATTATGAATTAATAATTATCAAATAACACAAGCAATACAACCCTTTTTCTCTGCGCCTCTGCGGTATAATTATTTTTTCCGTTGTGCCACTTGGTGAATGCCTTCGGTTTTCTTTGTGGTTAAAATTCTTACGCTTCACCGATTATTTTACACCACAGAGACACGGAGTCCAACACAGTCTTAGGATAGGATCTCTTTTGTGAATTTGATGTTGCAAATTAATAATTATTAAATAACACAAGCAATACAACCCTTTTTCTCTGTACCTCTGTGGTATAATTATTTTAGCCTTTGTGCCACTTTGTGAATGCCTTCGGTTTTCTTTGTGGTTAAAATTCTTTACGCAAAAAAAGAGACACGATACATCGCGCCTCTTCAATTATTTATTGATCATTACCAATTGTATTAATCCGCCATTAAAACAGACAGTGCAATACAATAGAATTTTGATTTTTCGCTCTCACTTCGCGACATCACCACAACCGGTTTTGTTGTTCCCTGAATTAAACCAGCCAACTCACCACCGGCAAACAGCATTAATCCTTTGTAAAAAGAGTTGCAGGCTTCCAATGATGGAAACACCAGACAATCAGCCTCGCCCTTAATTGGTGTTGGAATTCCTTTGATCTCTACAGAAGCAGGATCGCAAGCCAAAAACACATCCAATGGTCCATCAACTATGCAATCTTTTATCTGACCCCGATCAGCCATTTTGCAAATAATGGTATCATCAATACTTGACGGAAATGCTGTATTTGGTTTCTCTGTTGCCGATATCAAGGCCACTTTTGGTTTTTCAATCCCAAACTTCCGGGCCATTTTTACCGAATAGTTCACCATAGCAATTTTCTGGTTCAGATCAGGAAAAGGCAATACTGCTGTATCCGAAACAAACAAAAGTTTGTCGTACTTAGGTAATTCCAATGCACAAACGTAGCTCATTACTGCTTTTGGCGGCAACAAACCATGCTCTTTGTTTAAGACTGCCTTCAAAAATTTATCAGTACCTACCAAACCTTTCATCACAACATCTACCTCATCGACACGTGCCATGCGAACGGCCTCAGCTGTTGCGGCAACATCGTTGGGAATATGAACAATCGTGAATACATCGGGATTAATTCCTTCCTCTTTAGCTTTATTTCTTATTTCAGCTTCATCGCCAATCATAACAGCCTCTACAAACCCTTCTGCTATGGCCTTGGCAATTGCGCCAATGGTATTTGGATCCTGTGCATATGCAACAGCAATTTTCTTTTTCTTTCCGCTTTCGCGAAGGTATTCGACCATTTGATCGAGAGAACGTATTGGGGACATATTTTTAAGATCTGAGATTAAAATGTGAGAAAAACATCAGGAATCAAGACAAGACACAGCTCTTGCTACCTGACACCTGTAACTTATTTTGAAGCCACCAAAGCCGCCAAAGCGATAGAATACAATTTGGTTTTGACGCTATCGCCGCGGGAAGAAAGAATTGCCGGGCATTTAGCACCAACAACCATTGCTCCCAGCTCAGCATTTGCCAATTTGGTGTTCACCTTGTAAAATACATTACCCGCTTCAATGTTTGGAAACACCATACAATCGGCATCACCGGCAACCATCGAATCCAATTTCTTAATCTCTGCAGATTCTTTATCAATAGCAACATCAATTGCCAAAGGGCCGTCAACATAAGCATTTTTAATTTGACCGCGATCGGCCATTTTCGAAATGATGGCTGCATCGACACATGCCTGCATTTTTGGCAAAACCTGTTCCGAAGCTGCTATTAAGGCAACCTTAGGTTTCTCGATACCCAAAGCACGTGCAACGGTTATAACATAGTTGGTGATGGCAATCTTCTGATCTAAATCGGGCTGAGGAATAACAGCCACATCACTTACTACCATTAATTTGTAGTAATTCGGATTCTCCATAACAGTAACATGACTTAAAACTGCTTTCGGAGGCATTAGTCCGGTTTCTTTATTTAAAATTGCCTTCATGTACTTATCTGTACTAACAAGGCCTTTCATAATCATATCACCTTCTCCGTTATTGATCAACTCCACTGCTTTTTGAGCTGCTTTCAATTCATCCGGTTCGTGAATAACAGTAAACCTAGCGATGTCAAAATTGTGTTCCGCACAAGTTTTCTCAATAGTTTCCCTGTCGCCAACCAATGTCGCATCGATAATACCATGCTGTACTGCATCATTTACAGCTCCAATAGTATGAGAATCGTTTGCATAAGCAGCTACCAAACGCTTCTTTTCGCGGTTTTTAAGAACATCAATGATTTGATCTAAACGTGTAATCATTTTTAATATCTTTTTAGTGAATGTGTTTCAGGAAATTAAATCCTTATTGTTTAAGTTGTAAGGCAAAAATAGGAAATAATTACGAATTGCATTAAAAACAGACGCTAAAACCTACAAATATTATCTTTTAGAGGTATTATTATTGCAGATTGAAATTTTATTGGAACACATGAAAGAATTTCTTGGATTTCAGTTATTTTATTTTGGGAATTGAGAAAAAGAAACTTGTCCCTTTATCTTTTACACTTTCCGCCCAAATTTCACCTCCATTCAATTCTACAAATTCTTTGCAAAGCATTAGTCCAAATCCAGTACCCGATTCATTTGCAGTACCTTCGCTGGTAAACACTGTATCAATTTTAAAGAGTTGTTCCAATTGCTTTTCCGTCATTCCAATTCCCTGATCAGAAACCTTAATCACAACAAAACCATTTGTCCGATTCAAACTTAATGTAATTGTTTGACCAGAAAATGAAAATTTAATTGCATTCGACATTAGATTCCGAATCACAGTATCTATCATCGCTTTGTCTGCTTTCACATTTACTGGATCAAATTCACCTTTTACCTCAAGCCCTTTTAACAATCCCAAACTCTTATGAATACTCAGGTTCTTCTCTAAAAGAGATTTCAAATCAAACTCTTCCACATTTAATTTAAAATTTCCCTTCTGAACATTGGCCCATTCCAATAAACTTTCCAAAAGCTTAAATGTATCATCAGAACTTCTGTATATGGTCTCGATCAGCTCATTTTTTTCTTCTTCCGTCAAACTATCAGAATCCTTAATCAGAATCCTTGAAAACCCGCGAATGGCATTAAATGGATTCCTTAGATCGTGAGCAATTATCGATAGAAATTTATCTTTTGCAATATTCGCAGTCGATAAACTCTCATTTGCATTTTGCAGCTGAATTGTTCTGTCAGAGACAATCTTCTCAAGTGCTAACAAATTCATTTTTGTTCTTCTTTTACTGTATTCATTCGTTAAATATATCAGAAATGATACGATTAAAATTTCTGTGAGAATAGTATACCAGCTTAAATACCAAACCTGTTTTACTACAAGCGGAATAATACGATGTTCGCTCCATGTATAATTTCCTTCATGCTTTCCGCGTATACAAATTTTATAGTCTCCTGATTTTAGGTCTGATAGTAAAATTTGATTTTTTGCCGATAACTCTTTCCAATCAAGATTCTTTTGAGAGGCATTAATTGTGCAATATTGAAATTTATTTTGTTTTTGTGGATAAATACTGGCTGCAACATCCAATAGCAACATGGAGTTAGCCCTCATCGAAACAGAATTATTTTGAAGAATAAGCTTCCCTTCGTTATCTGCTGAATATACTAATGGCATAGGAGTTGGCAGAATAGAACCTGATACGGATGCAAAAGCAATACCATTAGAAGTTCCTACCCATAAATAATTTTTCGAATCAACCAGTAAACTTCGGTTTATAAATGTTTTTGAAGGCAAGCCCTGCTCCTGTGTAAACAAGGAAATATCTGCTTTTTGCTTACGAACTACTCCTTTACTTGTTGTCAGCCATATTGAATTTTGTTTGTCAATTGCAACAGAATTAACTTCACTATTTGACATTTCTCCTAAGTCAACTCTCTCAACAAGATTTTCGGTGTATTTTAACAAACCCTCCGAAGTGCCCATATACAACGTATCCTTATTCATCTCAAGATCTATCACCCAAAAATCTTCACCTATTGCAAATGAAATTGGTTTGCTGATATTAATAATCTCATCTTTGGCAAGATCATATTTAAACAAATAAGAGTGCTTAAACTCCCCGCCTATATAAAGATTCTTCTTTGAATCTAAACAGATATCCTGTACTATGCGCTTCCCCCGAAATGAATCAAGATAACTCTTCACCTTACCTGTCGATAAATTAACCTCAAATAATTCTTTGTTGGCAACTACCCAGGCAATTTGTTCCGAAGGAATCTGAATACTGGTAACTGCCTGATTTGAAACGGCTATATCCAAAAGTAAATCTTCGCCTTTAAAAACATATAACCGACCTTGCTCAGTGCCTATTAGTTTTAAATCTCCCAAACTCTTAAAAACATGAAGCGATCCCTCAAAATTGACTGGCAACCTTTCAATGTCTTTTTTATCATTCACCTTGAAAAGGCTCATTGTACCGGCAAAATTTACATTCCCATCATCAGATAGATCAATAGATGCAATATATTCCGAATTCGACGATTGAAATTGATATGAAAAGAATTTCTTTTCCATAAGTACTGCTCCGGAATTTGTGGATGCCCAATACTTTCCAAAATCATCCAAAAAGATATCATTAACCGTAAAATAAGGGAAGCCACCAACATTGGATACAGAATACTTATCAGCGATATCAAGCTCTGCCAGACCTTGAAACCATGTTCCAATTAATATTTTATTATCAGAAATCCTTGCGAAACAAGATGCCATAATATTTTCTGTAATCACATCTTCCCTAATTACTTTGGCCTGTGAATCAAATAAAATCTTAATAATACCTTCAGAGGTGCCCAGTAAAAATTCATTGGCTCCGATTTTAAAAGAAGAATGAATTATTAGATTCAGATTAAAATCTGATTCGGTAAATGTATTGTTTTGAGAATCAAAATTATAAAACCATCCCTTTTGAGAAACTACAATCAAATTTCCATTGTCGCATTCCAGAAACTGAAAAGATCTGATATAAGAAGAGGTCAGGTTTTTTTCATCCATCCTGAATTTTTCAACAGTATCTCCCTTATATCTGTAAATATGATTATAATCCGTAATCCATAAATCATTTTTTTGATCCTCAAACAAATGCTTTGGGTATTTGGGTTTAGATGGATCGGTATTGCACTCAATAAACAATTTCAGCTCTGCTTTTTCAAATGATCCTTTAATTTTATAAACAGCATCATCGGAAACAGCCAAAAGTTCACCACTCTTCCGTTTAAACAATTCTTTAAAATAGTTTGATTTCCCTTCCGGTAAAATGAGTGGTACAAAATTATCATTATGCAGGAATAATACTCCATCATCGGTGGCAAAATAGTATACACCCAAAGAATCCTGCCGGGAGGATTTAACCAATTCTTCATTGAGTTTATTCTCCTTATTGTATTGATAAAATCTAAAATTCGTTCTCTGCCCTTCTGAAGAAAATGAATTTGAGATCAACAATAAAATAAGAAAAAATTGAACTGATAAAGTAAATATTCTAATCATAGAATTCAGTTTGAGCTGTATAAATAATATTTAGCAAATGAATACTAGTATCTTAACGATAATTATGATCTTTTGTTTCAAAAAAAATATAACCTATTTATGTTTTTGTCTGATATATGGATGATAATTTTACGCCTGCCTGTTTTGCAAATAAAAAAAAGCCCTGTCTTTCGACAGAGCTTTACTATATTATTATTCACCGAATTAATTCAATGCACTTACAATACGCTGAGTATCTGAAGCGATAACCAATTCTTCGTTTGTTGTAATAACCATGGCTTTCACCTTAGATCCTTCTTTAGAGATAATTGCATCTTTACCACGCAAACCATCATTCTTTTCTAAATCAAAATCAAGACCCAGATAAGCAAAATCTCCGGCAATTTTCGCACGGGAAATACAATCATTTTCTCCAATTCCTCCAGTAAAGATTACCAAATCAACACCTCCCATTGATGCAGTATATGAACCTACAAAACGCTTCACCCGATAAGCAAACATATCCAAAGCCAACTGAGCTCTTTTATTTCCTCCTTCGGCAGCAAGTTCCAAATCTCTCATATCCGAAGAAATACCTGAAATTCCAGCCAATCCACTTTGCTTATTTATCAATTTGTTTGTTTCATCAATCGACAAATTTTTCTTTTCTGCAATATAAAGAAGTGCACCCAAATCAAGATTACCTGTACGGGTACCCATTAACAAACCTTCATTTGGAGTAAATCCCATCGAAGTTTCAATAGATTTTCCACCATCAATTGCACAAACAGATGCTCCGTTACCCAAATGACAGCTAACAATTTTCTTATCCTCAATGTTCCATCCCAAGATTTCACATGCTTTGTTAGCTACAAATTTATGACTGGTTCCGTGAAAACCATATTTACGTACACGAAGAGTTTCGTAACAATCATATGGCAATCCATACATGAATGCCTTTGGAGGAAGTGTTTGGTGGAAGGATGTATCAAAAACAGCAACCTGAGGAATACCGGGAAGTAATTTTTCCATAGAAAGAATTCCTTCTAAATTAGCTGGATTATGGAGTGGTGCCAATTCACAACACGACGCTATTAATTCTTTTGCCTTCGCATCAATAAGCGCACTATCTTTAAAATACTCACCACCATGAGCTACACGATGACCAGCAGCATCTATTTCTTTAATACTTGAGATAACACCATGTTCAGGGTGAACCAATGCTTTTAGTACAAGGTCGATTGCTACTCCATGATTTGGAATATCCTGAACAGACTCGAACTTCTTCTTCCCCTCTGGTTTGTGAGAAATAATGCCTTCTTTAAGATGTATTCTCTCTACAAGACCTTTAGCCAACAAAGTGGCTTCTTCACCCATACTCAATAACTGATATTTTAAGGAAGAACTACCACAATTAAAAACTAGAACGTTCATCAGAATTTTGTTTTATATTTTGTTTGATATTTGATTTATTATAATCCTGCAGCCTGATTCGCTGTTATAGCAACCAGATTTACTATATCGCTGACAGAACAACCTCTTGACAAGTCGTTAATTGGAGCTGCCATTCCTTGTAGAATAGGGCCTACAGCCTCTGCTCCTGCCAAACGCTGAACCAATTTGTAAGCAATATTTCCAACTTCCAGAGTAGGGAAAACCAAAACATTGGCTCTTCCGGCAACTGCGCTGTTAGGAGCTTTCTGAGTGCCGATTGCTTCTACAATAGCCGCATCAGCCTGCAATTCTCCATCAATTTGAAATTCCGGTGCCATTTCTTTTGCCAAGCGAGTTGCTTCAACTACTTTATCAACCATTTCGTGTTTACCAGATCCCATAGTAGAGAAGCTTAACATGGCTACACGAGGTTCCATTTTAGCAATTGCTTTTGTGGTTTTTGCAGTTGCTACGGCAATTTCAGCCAATTCACTTGCTGTAGGATTAGGATGAACTGCACAATCTGCAAATACCATCATTCCATTATCACCAAATGTTTTATCTTTTAAAATCATTATAAAAGCACCTGATACCACAGAAATACCCGGCATTGTTTTTACAATCTGAAATGCCGGACGTAATACATCACCGGTAGCATTTAAAGCACCTGCAACTTCGCCGTCTGCATCTCCGGCTTTAATCATTAAGGTTGCTAAATACAATGGATCCTGAACCAAAACCATGGCTTTTTCCATTGTCATTCCTTTACTCTTTCTCAACTCAACTAAAATTTCAGCATAAGCCTCCATTTTGTCATGTTTTTTTGGATCAACAATTATCGCCTCACCGATATTTTTCAAATTTAAGCGAGTCGCCTCAGAAGCAATTTCATCAGGGTTTCCAATCAGAATGATTTTAGCGATTTTTTCACTTAACAGGATGTCAGTAGCTTGTAAAGTTCTCTCCTCTGTTCCTTCAGGTAAAACAATTGTTTTACCACTTAAACCTGCATTTTCCTTAATTCTCTGCAATAAGTCCATTGATGTTCAGTATTTTAATCAGTTTTGTAATCTCGACTTTACAAAAGTATGAATAAAATGCAAACTTTAGATTCCTAAATCAAAAATATTTTAAAGTTTTTAATTAATTTTTTTAATAAATATTCATTCTCAATAAGCTGGCATTTTAAAATAAAAATGTAATTTCAGTTTTGAAGAATCTAACACTACAATTACACCAACACTATGGAATACGAGAAACAAGCTACACTATTTGAGGAACTTAAGATAAAAATGGATGGCGAACTTTTTCGTGACATGACTACTCGTCTTATTTATGCAACAGATGCTTCTGCTTATAAGGTTCTTCCTCTGGCAGTTTGTTATCCTAAGACCGAAAATGACTTACAACACTTAATTCGGTTTGCATCTAATGAAAATTTAGCACTCGTCCCAAGAGCTGCAGGAACATCTTTGGCAGGACAGGTAGTTGGTGATGGAATTGTGGTTGATATATCGAAACACTTCACTAAAATTATTGAAGTCAACAAAGAGGAAGCATGGGTTCGCGTTCAGCCTGGCGTAATACTTGATGAACTAAACATGTATTTGAAAGATTACGGTTTGTTCTTTGGTCCGGAAACCTCAACCAGCAGTCGTTGCATGCTGGGTGGAATGCTGGGAAATAATTCCTGCGGATCGCATTCTATTATTTATGGAAGTACGCGCGATCACACTATCGAAGTAACCTGTCTGCTAAGCGATGGAAGCAAAGCTGTTTTTTCTCCTTTAAGCAATGAAGAGTTTGAACTTAAATGCAAAGAAAATAAAGGTTTGGAATCTAAATTGTATCAGCAAATAAAAAGTATACTATCATCTGATGAAAATCAGGAAGCAATTGCACAAGAATATCCTGATCCAAAAATAAAAAGAAGAAATACCGGTTATGCTATAGATATATTAGCATCCTCGTCTCCTTTCAATTCAAAGGGAAATGCGTTTAATTTCAGTCAGCTTTTAGCTGGATCAGAAGGAACATTGGCTCTCACAACAGAAATAAAATTAAGTCTGGTACCGGTTCCTCCTAAAGAGAAAGCTTTAATTTGTGCTCATTTCGAAAATCTGGAAGAAGCAATTCAAGGCAATCTTATTGCCTTAAAATATCATCCGGGTGCAGTAGAATTAATGGATGATCAGATTCTAAAATTAACTGAAGGAAATATTACACAAGCAAAAAACCGATTCTTTTTGGAAGGAAATCCGGGTGCACTTTTAATTATTGAATTTGCCAGAGAATCAAAAAGCGAAATTGAGAAAATCGCCCGAGAAATGGAAGCTGAATTTAGAGAAAAAAAACTGGGCTATCATTTCCCTATCGTTTCAGGAGCAGACAACATGTCGCGAGTTTGGGATTTACGCAAATCAGCTCTGGGAATTTTATCGAATATGAAAGGTGATGCCAAACCAGTTTCCTTAATTGAAGATACCTCGGTTACTCCTGAAATATTATACGATTATATTGCCGAATTTAAGGATTTGATGAAAAAGTATGAGATTCAATGCGTATTTCATGCACATATTGGAACCGGAGAAATTCACATGCGTCCTGTTTTAAACTTAAAGAATGCTAAAGATCAGGAGAAATTTCATGCCATAGGTTTGGATTCTGCCAAACTGGTTAAAAAGTACAATGGTTCTTTAAGTGGAGAACATGGAGATGGCAGACTTCGCGGTGAGTTTATTTCCATTATGATTGGAGAACAAAACTATCAGCTCTTACGGGATATCAAACAATGTTGGGATCCCAACAACATCTTTAATCCCGGCAAGATTGTAGATACACCAAAAATGAATACCCATTTGCGTTATGAACCCAATCAGAAAACGCGCGATATTCAAACTTATTTCGATTTCTCCAACGACATGGGGATTGTTCGTGCTGCAGAACGTTGCAACGGATCCGGTGATTGCAGAAACACTCATATCACCGGCAAGGGAATGTGTCCAAGCTATCAGGCCACACTGGATGAAAAGCTTACCACCAGAGCACGCGCTAATTTATTTCGTGAATTTATTACCAATTCAAACAAAATAAATCCATTCAACCACAAGGAATTATACGACATATTGGATTTATGCTTGTCGTGCAAGGCTTGCAAATCGGAATGTCCGTCGAGTGTGGATATGGCCAAGCTAAAAGCTGAATTTTTACAACAATATTACGATTCAAATCCGATTCCACTTAGAAGTAAGCTAATTGCCAACATCACGAAAGTAAATCAATTGGGTAGTTACGCTCCTGGCCTGTTCAACTATGTGAATCAACATCCTATTATAGGCAAAATTGTAAAAAAGAATTTGGGTTTTGCTGAAGAAAGAAGCATTCCTAAGCTGCACAAAACAACGCTTCGGAAATGGCATTCATCATCCAAAAAAGAATCAAATAATAAGAAGGTGTATCTATTTGCTGATGAATTTACAAACTATAACGATACTCCAATAGGTATCAAAACAATTCAACTACTTGAACGTCTGAACTATCAGGTTATTATTCCAAAACACTTTGAAAGCGGCAGAACTTATTTATCGAAAGGATTGGTGAAAAAAGCCAAATACCTGGCAATAAAAAACGTGAACCTGCTTAAAAATCTAATCACAGAAGAATGTCCGCTCATTGGTATTGAACCATCAGCAATACTTACTTTTCGTGATGAGTATCCTGAGTTGGTAACTCCGGATATGATAGAAGATGCTAAAAGACTATCGAAAAACACCTTTACAATTGAAGAGTATTTGTTTCAGGAAATGAAAAACGGCAGAATTAAAAAAGAACAATTTACCACAGCAAAAAAAGAGATCAAATTTCACACGCACTGTTATCAAAAAGCTCTCGCTTCATCCTTGCCTATAAAAGAAATATTAAGCTTTCCCGAAAATTACAGCACAACAGAAATACAATCAGGCTGTTGTGGCATGGCCGGATCGTTTGGTTACGAAAAAGAGCATTACGATTTAAGTAAAAAAGTTGGTGAATTAGTGCTCCTTCCCGAGGTACGAAAAGCACCTAAAACAACACTAATAGCAGCTTCAGGCACCTCCTGCCGTCATCAGATAAAAGATGAAACAGAACGTGAAGCCCTGCATCCGGTTGAAATATTGTTTGATGCCTTAGTTTAATAAAAAACGATCTCTATTTCAAATAATTTAAAAACTCATCTGTATCAACAACAGTTGCAAATTCTCCGTGTAAACTTGCCAATGCTGTATCGTGAATAAGCTGAGCGGAGAATTTCTCACCATTTACTCCTATTTTATCAAAAGCAGCAGTGGCATCACTAATTAAATAAGTTTCGTAACCAAAGTTACCAGCCATTCGTGTGCTTGTAGAAATGCAATGATCAGTTGTCAAACCAACAATCACTAATTTGGTTATGCCTTTTTCATCAAGCAGTTCTTTTAAATCAGTACCAATAAAGGCCGAATTCACATTCTTTTTAATCACAGGTTCACTCTCAATTGGTCTGGTCAATTCCAAGAAATCATTTCCAGGATTACCTTCAACAAAAGGCGAACTTGGTATAGTAGAACAATGTTTAATGTGAAATAAAGGCAAGTCTTTTTCACGCCAGACTTTCAAAATTTCAGCCGCATTTTCTTCTGCTTCCGGATTATTTCTTCCTCCACCCCAATGCTCAATATCCTCAAATCCTTTCTGAAGATCGATTAGCAAAAGTGCTGTTTTATTTGTGATTTTCATGATTCAATCAATAGATTTTAAATTAAAACTGACCATTCATCAATACTATTTTGCAGGTAGCATTGATTCTTCAAAAATACGCAATTCATGCTCACTTGCTTCAATAAAAACATTGATCATATCTTCTTGAAAACATGAATTCATAAAATTTTGCTCCACTATTTCAATAAATGTGTTTAGATATGAATAATATTCATCACCTGAGTAAGTTGAAATAAACTTTTGATATGGATTATTTTGAGTCATTCTTGCAATTATAAAATCACAAACTGCTCCATAAATCCAAAAACAGGGTAGTAAAGCTGCACATGCAACTTCATAAGACGATTCCAATGAATGCTTTAGTAAAAAATCAGAATAATCAGCGAAAGCTTTGGATTGACTTGTTGCTTCCTGAAGTTCGTAATACCCGAGGTATTCTTCTCTTATCAAAAGCTCTACTTGAAGACCATCATTTCGTAATTCTTCAAAAAACAATTGATCCTCTGCCATAGTCGCCCGCTTACTTAAATTCCCTAAAGCTTCTGCATCTTTTATAAGATACAATACATCCTGAGTTAAATAATGTGCAAAGCAACTTTTGGGCAGTGAACCATCTGCTAGTTCACAAACAAATCGACATGAGGTTATTTCTTGAAATGTAGGATGAACCAGTTCCCAAACTTGCTGGGTAAAAAGACCTCTTGTTTTCATTACTTCCAGTATTCGTAAAAATGATTCACAGGCCCATGCCCTTCACCAATCCGATAATCAGCCCCTGCCATAATTGCATTGTTAATGTAATTTTTAGCCAACTGTACCGCCATTTGCAAATCGAAACCACGAGCCAGAAAAGCAGCACAAGCTGATGACATTGAACACCCAGTTCCATGAGTATTTCTTGTATTTAACCGTTTGGATTTCATCGAAATACTCTCCTGATTTTCAAAATCGTAAAAAACATCAATTAAATCATCACCGTCTAAGTGCCCCGCTTTTAGCAAAACTGAAACCTGAAATAAATTTGCTAATTCCTTAGCGCAAGGAATAAATTCCGATTGAGATTCAATCTTTCGGCCCAATAAAATTTCAGCTTCCGGAACATTTGGTGTTATCACTCTCACTCTGGGAATCAAAAATCTTTTTAGTGTATCAACCGCCTCATCCAACAATAAAACATCACCCGATGTTGCGACCATTACTGGATCCAAAACAATATTCTTTATGCCCTTGTATTGATCCAAAACGCAGCAAACAGCAAGAATTGTATTTGAAGAATGCAACATGCCAATTTTTATGGAATCAGCACCAATATCTGAAAGAACTGATTCAATTTGCTCCTGCAAAACCTGATCTGGAACAGCATGAACATTACTCACGCCCAAGGTATTTTGAACTGTAATTGCTGTTATTGCCGTTGCGGCATAACAACCGCAAGCCGAAATTGATTTAATATCAGCCTGAATTCCAGCTCCTCCTCCGGAATCACTTCCGGCTATACTTAAAACTCTATTGTATGTTTTCATACATAATTATATTTGATTTTACAGGCCACTCCTCCATTTCATAGGCACTTTTCCAAAACATCCATTCCAATTTCGAAGCTATTACAAAAGCATCAATCATTTTATTTTGATTACATATCGTAGTTCCTTTAGCCAATTCGTTGCAAATCTCAATAGCCAACTCAACCGCTTCCGAAAATTCATCTCCTCCATAAGTGTCAATCCAATTTTGATACTGATTCTCACCAGGTATCTGATTTTCCAAAATATAATCTCCAACTTTTTTGTAGATCCAAAAACATGGCAAAATGGCAGCAACAGCCTCCTCGATCGAAGTTGCTGCCAATTGTTTATGAATATAGCAGGTATACAACAAACAAGAAGGTGAAGCTTCTACGACTTTCTTCCTGCTTTGCAAATAAAACTGATGCAATGCCTGTTCAACAGCCACCGTATCAAGAGCAAAACTCAAAAAAACCTTTCTATGCTCCGACTTATCTAATTTACAGGCAATACCTGCCAGCACTTTCCCAAATTCAGCCAAATAAATAGAATCCTGCTCCAAATAAAAATTGAATTTTTCCCGTTCAAGCGTACCACTAGTCAATTCCTTTATAAAGGATAAGTTCAATATTTGTGTGTAGATTTCCTCAATTGATTCCCAGGCTTTTGTACTCCAGTCCATTTACTCAATGTGTTCATTCATTATACTATCAATAATCTTTTTTAATTCTCTTGCTGCTTTTTCAGGATATTCCTGCGAAATTATTGCAGAAACAAGAGCAACGCCATCAGCCCCTGCCTCTATAATACTCCCCAAATTATTCTTATTGATCCCGCCAATAGCCACGCATGGATGTTTTGAAAAAGAAGCAATCTCCTTTATCCCATCAAGCCCAAGTGGTTTAGCAATATCGCTCTTTGTTTGTGTCGAAAAGACAGGCGATAAACCAATATAATCTACATCCAAATCATTTGCCTCTCTTGCCTGTTTGATACTCTCCACTGATAATCCAATGATCTTATCAAATCCTAGAATTTTTCTAGCTTCCTTATAGGGCAAATCACTCTGTCCTATATGTAAACCATCCGCATCAACAGCCAAGGCAATATCCAACCTATCATTAACAATTAACGGTACATTGTAAACTTTTAAAATGTGTTTTACCGACATTATCAACTCATAGAATTCTCTAGTCGTCGAATTCTTTTCGCGAATTTGTACCATACTCACGCCTCCTTTAATGGCAGCTTCAATAATCTCTGCAAGAGGTTTCCCATTTGCAAGGTCACTGTCAGTAACTAAATACAATTTTAGATCTTCCTTTCTCATTGTAAAGTACAAGTTGCTTTTTCAATTTCTTTTTCAGATAAACTGTACAGACAATCAATAAAATGCATTTGCATACTTCCCGGTCCATTAGACTTAGATGCAGCAAATTCACCAGTAATTCCCATCACCATCATCCCAAATACTGCCGCCTGAAATGTATTGGGATTTGTTGCAGCAAATGCACCCAAAACTGCTGTAGCTGTGCATCCCATTCCAGTAACTTTGGCCATCAATTGATTCCCAAAACCAACCGATTCAACTTTTATTCCATCAGTAATAATATCAATCTCACCGCTTATAACAACAACACAATTGTTTCCCGATGCCAAAATTTTAGCTGATTCTAAAGCAACATCCGCAGCCACAGAACTATCAACTCCTTTCGTAAGCATTGTTTGATCAACTAAAGCCATTATTTCGGAAGCATTTCCCCTTATTATATTAGGCTTGCACGTTTCAATTATTCGCAAAGCACTCGATGTTCGATAAGGCGTTGCACCTGCACCTACAGGATCGAATACAACTGGTATTTTTCTTTCCCGGGCTTTTTCACCTGCAATAATCATGGATTCGACCCATTCTTCCGATAAAGTACCCATATTAATTACCAATGCTGAAGCAATATTTACCATATCTTTCACTTCGTGCAAGGCATGTGCCATTACTGGAGAAGCACCAATAGCGAGCAGAGCATTTGCAGTCGTATTCATCACTACAAAATTAGTAATATTATGAACCAAAGGAGCTTGCTCTCTGATAGCAGATAAATTTTCAATTAATTTATTACCCATTTTCATAACCGATTAGTTTTTAATTGCACAAATAGCTACATAATCACCACAATCAAATCCGTTAATTGGTTCTTCAGCCACCAGATTGGAATTTAAGGGGTGTTTGGTTAATGTCTGAGCAAATTGAAGATTATTAAAATTGGATTTCTTCAACATATCCACCTTTTCTGCAGTAGTTCTCCAATTAGCTGCTTTCACAAACTCAATAGGATAAGGGTTTCTTGGATGAACTCCTTCCAATAATGGGTGTTCCCAAGTGCCTAACGCTTTTGCCAGATTATACAAAACTCCATAAGAACTTTCTTTAGGAACATCAATAACTACAATTTTACCATCTGGACGTAGAGCATCGTAAGATTTATTAAATGCTTTTTGCAAATCGCTAATATAACTTGGCGTACCATTAAACAAAATTGTATCGTAGTTTTCCTTACCTAACTCCATCTCCTCCGCAGTGCTTATGTCCACATTAAGTCCACGTTTCCTAGCGATATCAGCCATTCCTTCCGAAGGTTCAATTCCATTTTTTATCGAAATATTGAATTCTTTTTCAAGAATTGTTTCGAACAAGCCACTTCCACAACCAACAGAGAATATATCTCCTGCATTTTCAAGAAAATGGGCAACAAGTTTTACTTCAGAATACAATACATTTTCATTTTCGAGAAACCACGCATCATAATCTGATGCGTACTTATTAAATTTAGAACTCATTTGTTATTTTTAATTAGTCAAATAATTAGTAATAATTATCTGCAAAACAAAAGGCTGTAAAAACAGAAAACCGCCTCGTACATAACGAAACGGTTCTATCTAATTACTTAGGCAAGTTAAAATCAGACGAATCATTTCCCTACGCTACTATTATGCAGATCAGGTAAAAGGGTAAAGTCTCAGCCCAAATAAATACTCAAGCACCCCTAACGACACGACAAAGGTATTAATATTTTACAATAGAATGTATTAGAAACAAATGATTTTGACTTCTGTGTGCAGTACTTAACAAATCACCCATCCTCTCTTGAGAACGCATATTTCCTAAGTATTAAATAAGATCTCTGCGGTTGCCACAATTTCAACCCTTCCTTTAGTTGGAATCAGATCATTCCAAACCCAATTGTAATGTTCAATTACTTTCTCTGCAGATAAATGGAGCCGATCCGCCGTTGTATGCGCATCTTTAACTACGGTAATATTAAAATCCTTAATCAATGCAGATTGAATTGTGGATTCTACACAAAAATCAGTTGCACATCCCGTAATCACCAATTCGCTCACGTTTAGTTCTTTCAATTTCTCTTCAAGGTCGGATTCATAAAAAGAATCATTCGCCGTTTTATATAGAACCAAATCAGATTCAGCAATGTTTAGATCATCCAGAATTTCCCACTCTTCTGTACCAGGCACAAAACAATTCTGTTTCGAACCATTGTGCTGTATGTATACTACAGGATTCCCATATTCACGAAATCCAGCGGACAATTGATTGATTCGCTTCACAACTCCCTTTGTGTCATAACGAGGAGTTGCGGGTGTAAACGAGCCTTTTTGCATGTCGATGATTAGAAGAGCACTGGAATTTGTCTGATTTTCTTTCATTTCAACCTGTATTAAAAAAGGATTAATTTAATTTGATAATCAGATTTATTCCTGATTCAAAAAATCACAAACTTTACTAAAAACAAGATCTAAGCTTTCTTCAATATTTACAGACTCTGCCTTATTCATTGGAAATGGATTTTCATGTGAATATGAATATGGAAAATCAAGCTCTTCTACAGTAATATTAATATCTCTGGAGGCTCCTTTCAAGGTATTTTCAATCTCGTAAGTCGGAAAAACAGAATCTCCTTTTAAGGCAATCGCATAAATCTGATTTTCGGCTTTTTTAAACAAAGCTTCTCTAAAATATCTCATATTCTTGTACTCCAACATGGTATGAAATACCTTCCCTTCCATGTGATCTTCTTCAATGTAATGATGCAGAAGATTATCTTTCTTTAAAAAACTGCTGAAATGCTCAACCAAATAAGAATACAAGGTAACATTAACTTCACTATCCAGAATAAATTTAGAAACAGGAGACAAACGATTAAATACAGCACCACTGCAAAACAAACACAATTTTGTTTCACTAAAATAATTTTTGTGGTTTGTTAACTTCAGAATTTCAGCCAAAAAACCTCCGATAGAGTATGCAAAAATATCAAAACTAAAATCCTTATCGATTAATTCATGCTTGCCGCTTTTACACTCTTCAATAAATTGAATGATATCGTAATAAGTTTGCAAACCCGACCAGATAAATCTTTGTGGCATGGAATGAAGCCGCATGCTGATGGCTACATTCGATAATGAGGAACCAATAATATTTGGAAATTGTGCTTTTCGTTTTTTGCTCAATTCAAACATTGCCTTTTTATCGCTCCAGTGCTTTGGTGCACGCTGCATATGAAATGCGATCGGAAAAAAGACAACTGCACTCTGTGTTTTCTCACAAATAGCTTGTCCCCATGGCAAATATTTATCCCACGTTTTTTCATTAAAGCCATGAAAGATAAATGTTAGTTTTTCTATTTTACAATCCCCTTTTGGTTTTAATATATTATAGCTGAAGTTTTTATTTTCCTCAACAACAACATCATTCATATGCACATCATCCTGTATTTCACCAATTTCGTTCTGGGCAAACATGTTCTCGATAAGATCCAACTTATGACTTTCACAATAATAGTTGGTTTTACCTGGTAAAATATCGTGTGCTAAAGAATGAAATTGATACTCTCTAAATTCCATCCCGTCAAACTCTGACTCTCCTCCATCAAAGGCCAATTTTAATTCATGACAACGATCAACATATGACATAATAATAAACTTTAATGAATTGATATAGATTGCTGAATACAATCATGTATATTCTATTGCAAAATTCGAATTTACAAAAACACCACTGATTAACAAAAAACAATCCGGTAATTAGATATACTTCTTAATTTTTTCTGATTATTTTTACAATTACGAAACAAAAAACCACTCCAAATCAAAATTATGTACCAGAAAGACTTTATTATGCGAATGCTTGAAATGATTGCTGATTTAATCGCTCTCCTTTTAGGTTTAATTAAAAAAGGAGACTTGTCGCAAGCTCATAAATTACTAGAGAATGCTTATCGTGATTTTCTGAAAGAAGATGCCTCATTCTTTAGAAATCTCCCAAAAGAAAAACTTACCGAAGATTTGCTTACAAAGCACAATTACACAAATAGTCATTTAAAGATATTATCGGAGCTCTTTTTTGCTGAGGCAGAATTGAATATTGCTAAAGGTGATAAAGTGAATGGCTTAAATTATTACGAAAAATCGTTATTGCTGTTGGAATTTACAGAAAAAGATTCCAATACTTTTTCGCTAAGCAACGACTCGAAAATCAGATCACTAAAAGAGAAAATTAAAATATCCATGCAGTAAAACATGAAATTTAGTCAACAAGAAAAGAAAGTATAATTTTGGATCCCGAGGAGAACTACATTGAAATAACCAAATGATTTTTAGAAGAACAACTATATTTAATTGAAAAAAGGTTGCCATACGACAACCTTTTTTTATTTAATTCGACAATTAAAATAATTAAAATTTGTAGGCACTAATCAAATGATTATTTTCATTTACAAGAACTACATTTTCAACTTCATCAATCACATAATCCGGCGTTTTATCCATCAATTCAATTTGAACATCAACTTCACCTGTTACTTTATTCACCTTATCAATAAAATGTTTAATTCCTTCAGTCTCATCCTTAACTTTAGTAACAATAAACTTATGGGATTTTATTGATTTTGAATTAGAATACCTCGTTTTAGTAATTTCAATTACCGGAGCCATATTTCCATCTGTTGTTTCTAAATATAAGCCTCCAACTACATTTGTTTCAGAAGTTCCATCTGTTTGATCAGAAGAAGTTCTATAAGCACCATTAGATAGAGAAGACAGCATCTTTATATTATCTAAACTACCTTCAATATCAAAATCTACACCAGCAATCATCAAACCAAGTTGTGCCGCGTTCTTAAAACCTCCCAAATCTGATGCTGGTTCAAAATATTTAGTATAAATAATTTTTCCTGAAGGTGATAATAATGATACATGCTGATCTGTATTCAACAAATAGCCAGCATTTTCAATATATTCAGCTAACAGAGGTGTCTTCTTCTTCACATTATCCAGTACTACATCTTCTGCAAAAAGGTCAATTTGTCCGGTAGTCAGATCAAATTTATAAGCTTTTTTATTCTCAAAAAGAATTACCTTATCCTCTTTCTTATCGTAAGTAACAGCCGGTATTGCTTTAAATTTAACATCTCTATCCCAAACATCTTTTCCTTTTTCAAAATCTAAAATATTCGATCTTTCTGTCGAAATATATAATACCCCGTTTGCAGTAGGAGTTACATAATATGAATATCCTTTAATTTTACTTTGCCATAATTTATCACCTTCCATGTCTACTAAAGCAACAGAACCTTCTTTTTCATTTTTACCAACAGCAATATATCCTTTCTCGGTTGGAATAACTTCCTCTAAAAAGTCAATTTTAAAACTTTTCTTCCATTTAAAATTATTTGTTTTAAGATCGATAATATTGAATCCTTCTGTTTCTACAAGAATCAAATTTTCATCCTTATCAGCTCTTACATCAACAAGTGTTCCCTTCAACTTTAATTTACCTGGAGTAATATCCTCACCACTATTTGGATTCAAAACTTTCAACTTATTTGATTTTTTAACCCCAACATACAAACTATTATTGGCCTCAGAAAAAACCAAAGCATTAATTTTTTTATCGGCTTTAAACTTCCAAGTAATTTCACCATTATTTAAGTTAATAGCATAAATTTCATCTTTTATTCCAATCACTAAATTATTTTCATTGGTGAAAAATGGTCCATGATCAATATAGCTTACCTTTGAATATTTATTAAGTAATCCTTTTGATTCACCAACAACTGCAATCCATTCCTTTTTCCAGGTTTTAAGACTAAAACTCATTAGGTTTCGCTCATTATCCTTTAGCAATTCAAATAATATAATCCCTTGATCTGGAATAAGAGTAAAATCCTTTATTCTATATCCATCATCCTTGGTGTCAAACAAAACCTCACCATTACTTGAGTTCATTAAAATCCCTCTTACTTTACCTACAACTGGAGCATATTCAAAATAAATAATTGGCAACCCATCAATTGTCATAAAACTATTCTTATCTACAGCCTTAAACTCTTTATTGTGCCATACAGTTTCACCATTTTCATTATTCATTGCTAGTAATCCTTTAGCACCTGAAGCAATAATAAAGCCTTCATTGGATTGCTTAATCCACCCAACTTCGTATAAAGCTTCCTTCAAATCAACATCCCATAGTTTATTTTGAGAATAAGCTGTTACGACAAATAATATTGCAAAAAACAACGCACTAGTTCTTTTCATAAATTGATCCATAATAATTTAATTACTTTACTGGGTTTTGCTTAAAATATTAAATAACATGAAAGACAGATAAATTAACTGACCTCTACATTTTTTAAGCCTCGAATTTATACAAAACACAAACAAATAATCATATAAAATGTGTTAGACTGAATATAAATTATCATATAAAATAAAAATGTTTTTGACACATGCTGAAGAAGTATCTTAATCTTTGGTTATTGTATTCGTAAAAAACTACATTTGTCAGTTACCAAAGCACTATATTAATCAATGAGCTTTTCCAATAAAGATACAAAGGCCGATATAGCCTTAAAATATTTTCACAAACCACCTGGTTATTACAACTGCGCTCAGGCAATCTATAAAGCTTTCCAAGAGGAGTTTAGAATTACTAATGATGAAATAAATGAGAGCTCAAAAGATGGCAATGGAAAAGCAAAGGGCGGCAATTGCGGAGCTTACCATGCTGCTTTGGAATTACTGAAAGACAAACCTGAATTATTAGCTGAATTCACCAGACGTTTTCAAGAAAAATCAGAATATCTGACTTGTTTCGATATAAAATTCAACTACAGCATGTCCTGCAAAAATTTAGTACGCCTGGCATCCGATCTACTCGAAGAATTAACGCTTTCATCTTCCAATAACTAATGGAACCGATCAAAGTTACCGCTGCAATAATCATTAAAAACGGGAAGGTATTTATTGCCCAACGAAGTAAGGATGACGAATTATCCGGCAAATGGGAATTCCCGGGCGGGAAAATTGAATCTGGTGAAACACCTCAGCAATGCCTTAAGAGAGAATTGTTTGAAGAATTTGGAATAGAAACAAAAATTCTTGACTATTTTGGAGAGAGCATATTTGATTATGGCAACAAGCCAATTCATTTGCTGAGCTACTTTGCAGAACATCTGTCGGGTGAATTAATCCTTCAAGTTCATCAAAATTACAAATGGATTGAATCTGGAGAATTAGATAAAATTGACTGGGCGGCGGCTGATATTGAATTGGCAGAACAATTAAAACAAAGATTAACCAAGTAATAGTTCATCTACCGACTTCTTTAAAAAATCTCTTGAATGATAATCCTCATCCACAATTTCATCATTCCATACAACAATATCTAAATCGATTATACGGGGACCAAATTTTGGAAGACTTCTGTCTCTTCCCATTTTATCCTCCAATTGTTTCAAATATAAATTGAATTCCTCACGGCAGTGATGAGTTCTTAACCTCACGGCTCCGTTAATAAAATCCTGCTGATTGGTAATTCCAATCGGTGCAGTTCTAATCCATTTGGAATGCTTTTTCAGCAAATGATCTTTCGACAGAAGACATAGCATCTTCCGAATGTTTTCTGTTGGATTAATATTCGATCCTATACCTACGATACAATCGTTCATTATATATTACTTTAGTGAAACTTCCGTTTAAGAAACGCCTTCTCTGTAAGCCTCTAATTCAATTGATACAGATTCTGCAAAACGCAAAGCATGAGGTTTATCCACCTCAACTTTTGCCCACTCCACTTGGGGGTTCTTCAAAATTAAATCCAATATTTGCCGGGTCAAATTCTCCAACATTTTAAATTTACCTTCCTGCACAAGCACAATCACCTTTTTGGTTATTGTTTTGTAATTGTATGAATTCTCAACATCATCATTAGCAATAGCATTGTCTACATCAGCTTTAATTGTCATATTAATCACAACATCTTGTTTGTTACGCAATTCGTCTTCATTAAAACCAATATAGGTTCTAATCAACAAATTTTTCACACGAATAATTGCCATATATCTAATTTATAAGAGTTGTTCACCTCCGTCGCAGTACAAAATCTGTCCAGTTAGGTTCTGATTTGCCAATATATAATCCAATGATTGCAAAATCGGTTCAATTCCACCGGAAATTTTCATTGGCGTTTTTTCTGCAAGCCTCTGTAAATATTCTTCTCCCTGATCCACCGGAGGAAGTGTAGCTCCGGGAGCTATACCATTCACCCTAATTTTTGGAGCGAATTCAAGTGCAGCCATTTTTGTTAAATGAGCCAGTCCAACTTTCGACAAACTGTAAGCCGCATACAAATTTGAATAGCTTGCAATTCGAGTATCCAACAGATTTATAATCAATCCATTTTCACTATTCATAGCATAATCCCTTGACAGGATAAAAGGAGCTAACAAATTCACATTCATCTGATCCTGAAACAATTTTACCGAAGTCTCTTGAATTACTCCTGAATCGAAAACAGATGCATTATTTATTAAAACGTCAATCTTCTCAAAATGTAATAAAACCTTATCAATTAACCGATCTGTGTCTTGAGCAGAATTCAAATCACTTTTAAAAATCTTGAATTTTTGTTCCGGATACTTATTCACCAAATCTGTTTGCAACGAAATTGCATCATTTTTCGACGAATTGTAGTGAATGGCAATACTAAAACCATTCTTTGCCATGTGGATGGCAATAGATTTTCCAATTCGCTTTGCAGCACCAGTTATTAAAGCAGTTTTACAGGTCATTTTTTCAGTCGTTATTATCTAAAGTTAACGAATATCTTTCCTGATAAAAAGTTTATGATAAAATTTTTTCTGATTCTGAAATTAAATTTATTCCTGTTATTAATTGCAATAAAATAAGTAGAATCTGTATTTTGCATTCAAATTGCCAATTAGTGAAAATCCTGATTAGCGAATGAAAATTGATATGACTAAAATAGAAATAGAAGAAGAACTTAAACAAATTTGTCCATCTCTTCGTCTGGGCATTATTCAATGCAGGGTAAATACGAAAGAAGAATGTCCGGATCTATGGCAGGTAATTAATGAAAAAACAGTAAACATTAAACAAAATCTAGCCATTTCAGGAATTGTAGATATCCCAAGTATTAATAGTTCAAAAAAAGGATATCGGGCAGTTGGAAAAGACCCCAGCAGGTATCGCTTGTCAGCAGAATCTTTGTTACGAAGAATTGTAAATGGGAAAGGATTGTACAAAATAAATAATGTGGTAGATTTATTAAATTTGGTGTCTATTACAAGTGGGTTTTCAATTGGCGGATACAATGCTGACAAAATAGAAGGTGTCGTTCGCTTTGGCATTGGAAAAGCTGACGAAGCCTACGAAGGAATCGGACGAGGATCTTTAAATATAGATAAACTGCCCGTTTTTAGAGATGATCTGGGAGCATTTGGAAGTCCTACAAGCGATTCTTTACGAACCCAAATTGATGAAAATTGTCAAACCTTTCTCATGATCATTGTTAGTTTTCAAGCTGATAAAGCTCTGCCGGAAGCTATGGATTTAGCAATTGATCTACTAAAAAAACATGCAGAGGCTGAAGAAATTCATTCTGCGATACTATAAAATTAATAAAGCCTGCTAAACTATTCAGCAGGCTTTACTTTTATTTGTCTGTTTGTTATCTATTACTGAAGTACAAAGTTTATCACAACGGAATAAGAAACTTTCACCGGCTTTCCTCTTTGCTTACCTGGTTGAAATTTGGGTAAATTTCGAATTACACGCAGAGCTTCCTGATCCAATGAAGGGTCAATTCCCCTAAGCAATTCTACTTTTGAAATACCACCATCTTTTCCCACTACAAAACTAACATAAACTCTTCCTGTAATATTGTTTTCCTGTGCAATAACAGGGTATCTGATACTCGAATTGATGTGTCTGTACAATTCCAAATTACCTTCAACATTGTTTTTGCAGATATCTGGCCTAAATATTGGCATTTCCTCTACAATCACGAAAATTTTCGCTTCGTCGTCAACTTCTTCCTCAACAAATACTTCTTGTGGAGCGATTTCAAATTCAGTTTCCTGATTCAAGTTTTCCTCAACGATTTCAATTTCATTTTCTAACTCGGTATTGTTTTCAACAACCGTAATTACATCTGTTAATTGAATTTTTGGTGGTAATTTGGGTTTTTCTTTAATTTCTTCCTGTCTGGTAATTGGAATGATTTCTTCATCCAATTTTAAATCAACCAAATTTCTAATTTCAACAACCTCTCTTACTCTTGTAGGCCATTCAAAAGATATTAAAGTTAATGCTAAGGCCATAACCAACCCAATTTCAAAAAACAATGATTTTCGTTTTTCCAAATCAGCATTTGGATTCTTTTTGGGAATCATAGCTAAACATTTTAAATATTAAAGTACAGTATCAGCAGTGACAATAAACTAAACATCATCAAAACATCTAATAATGCTTAGCTTAAGTCCTCATAAGAGGATGAGTTCAAAGAACGCTTTATAATTAAATATACGGATTTAAGCTGTAATAGTTGCAAACTTTCGAATACTTATGTATAATTAAAACCTATTGCAAAACAAAATTAATATAGCCTGAGAACCAAACCGGTACTTTTTTATTAAATTGTTTGCCAGGTTTAAATTTTGGTAAATTCTGTACCACACGAACAACTTCTTCATCCAATAAAGGATCCACTTTACGAGTCACCTGGATATTTGATATGTTCCCTTCACTTGTAACAACAAATTTCACAAATACTTTTCCATGAATATTAGACTCCTGCGCTGCTATCGGATACCTAACCATTCTTTGCATGGTGATAAACAAATCTTTGCACCCTTCTTCATAGGTTTTATTTTTTTGTGGATTAAAGATTGGCATCTCCTCTACGCTTACAAAAGGACTCATTTCTTCTGATATTTCCTCTTCATAGGCTGGTTGTTTCAATATTTCCTCGTTAGGATCTCCAAACGAATCCTCAGGAATATATTCCTCTTCAGGCTCTTCTTCAATCACCAGCAGGTCAATTAATTCTATTTTCCTGACTTTTGGCGGCTCCATTTTTTTCTCCGGTTCACGAAAAGTTACTGCTGTCAATTCTTCCATATCATCAATCGAATCAAATACAAAATCTTCCGGTTCATTCATTGGCACTTTGTATTCGAAGGCCATTAGCACAAATAAGAAACTAATTAAAAAACCAAATTGTAAGAACAGAACTCTTTTCTTCTCTAAATTATATCGGGGGTTCTTTTTCACTTGCATAATCATGAGTTTTTTGGTGAGACATTTAATGATTTTTTATGTATTCGTAAACTAAATTGTTAGTTATACGATTCAAAAAAAAGGAACTATTGCAATACAAACGAAATGTACCCGCTAAACCAAACACTTACAGGTTTGTTTCTTTGCATTCCCGGTTTAAATTTAGGAAGGCTTTGTACAACACGAATCGCTTCTTTATCCAGTGAAGGATCAACAGGTCTCATTACTTGAATCTGTTCGATATTCCCTGTTTTTGTAACAACAAATCGAACATACACCTTTCCTTCAATTCCATTTTCCTGAGCCACGATAGGATATTTGGTCATTTTCTGCATGGTTACAAACAAATCTTTTAATCCCTCATCATAGGTATTATTCTTTTTAGGATTAAATATTGGCATTTGCTCAACCCTTACAAATGGCACATCTTCAACATCTTCCTCGATATCCTCTTTTACATCTGTAATAACATAGGAATCATCTTCACTAATATCAGAATCTTTAATCTCAAGATCAGGTACATCATCATCATCTTCTACTAAAGTCAGTTCAGTTAAAATCATCTCTTTAATTTTAGGAACTTCTTTGGGCTGAGGTTTGTCCTGCACAGTTATAGGAATAATTTCGTCCATTTCTTCAAGAACATCAAAATCTAAATCTGCCGTTTTTCCAACCGGGGTTTTATACTCAAAAGCCATTAATACAATTATAAGACTTAAAAAGAATCCGATTTGCAAAAATAAACCTCGTTTTTTTTCCAAATCATAGCGGGGGTTTTTCTTAACTTCCATAATAAAGGGTTTTTGGTTAGACAATATAAATTGGTTTGGTTTTATTCCTAAGAAGTTAGTTTTGTAACTAATTTCTTAGTTAATATACGTAAAAAAATTTATTAGTTCAAAGAAAAACGAATAGGAATTGTATATTTAACCTCAACTTTTTTTCCGTGTTGCTCGCCGGGCACCCAATTAGGCATGCTGTTAATTACACGTAAGGCTTCCTTATTTAATTCAATATTTGCTCCTTTTATTACTTTCGCCTTAGCAACACTACCATCAGTTCTCACAACAAACTGGACAAAAACCTGACCTTCGTAGCCCTGTTCGGCAGCCAAAACAGGATATTGAATTTTTCTTGCAATATATTTTCTCAAATTGCCATTTGCCTCAGTAAACTGCGGCATTTTCTCTACTACAACATATTCTTTGCTCTTATTCATATTAGTTTTAAGAACATTTTCCAAATGATAGTCGGATGAATTCTTAATTCTTGAATACAAAGGATCCGGCGACTCAACAGGCTTATCAATTAAATCCTTTAATTGAAAATTAATAGGAACAGTATATGCAATATTCACAAATTCTCCATCTTTCTTTCCCGGATTCCATTTAGGAAGAGACGATACAACCCGTAAAGCTTCACGATCTAATAAGGGATTAACTTTTCTTGCCAAAGCAGCATTAACAACTCTGCCTTCTTTATTAATCACAAAAGAAACAAACACACGACCTTCAATTTGCTTAGTTTGAGCCAACTTAGGATATTTAACATGTTTTGCCAAATATTTTTGAAGGGCGATTACGCCCCCCGGAAAAACGGGCATTTCGTCAGTTATGGTCTTTATTTCCTCAGGGTTGATTGTTTCTTTATATTCCAGCTTATTAATTTTGTGAGTGACTAATTGCGGTGAGAATTCATATTTTGTTTCAGAATAAAAATTTGCCGGCTCGCTTCGTAAGGAAGAAAATATATTCAAGTCCATCGGCAGTAACTCTTTAAATGAGAATTCAGTATCTAACTTTTCTTCCTCCTTAATTGTGAAAGCAAAAGCTGATAACAAAACCACAAAAATTGGTATAATAAGCAAGAGTTTTACCAATGCAATTCTTGGTGTTTTTATTCTGCCCAACATCGAGATTCTTTTTTTCAGTGTTGACTGCCCAAAATTATTGGCCAAACGGAACAAATCACCACCAGCAAATTGATTCACAATATGCATTTTGTACTCATTCGCATTCACGGCTCCATTTACAACCTTATCATCGGCTAAATATTCATGAACTTCCTGAATTGATGATTTATAAAACCAGACAACAGGATTCATCCAAAAAATTACTGTGAGAATTTCAATCATCAGTAAATCGAAGGTATGAAGCTGATCGACATGCACCCTTTCGTGAGCTAATATGGATGTAAAATTGGTCTTTTGATAATCAGCCTTACTGATAAAAACAGAATTTAAAAAAGAAAAAGGAGGATAATCATCATTCATGATCACCAGCCGAAGTCCTTTTTCACGCAGAATCTTACTGCTTTTTGTCCAGGAAAATAACTGAAATAAATTTTTAAAAAATCGGATCGAAAAAAGAAATACTCCCAAAATATACACTACACCTAAGTATTGGTACCATGTAAGAGCTTTTTTTACTGTTGCCGTAACAACAACCTCTTCGAGCATATTGCTGTTTAAATACTGCTGCGAAGCTAAAACCACGGCATCTAATACATGAAATGAATTTTCTATCGTACTCTTTGGTTCGGGCTGAAAAGGTATTTCTAAAGTTGGAATTAATATTGAGGCAAGCAATGTAAGCAAAAGGAACACACGGTTAACTCTAAAAAAGGTATCCCTTTTTAGAAACAACCAATACAGGGCATAAAAAAAAGCCATGCATATTGCCGATTGCAAAAAATATAAGATTATGCCTGTAATCATTTACTATTAGCTTATCTACTTTGCTTTTTTATTTGCTCTTCAACCATTCTTTTCACCTCTTCCAATTCCGATAAACTCACTTGCTCTTCCTTAGCGAAAAATGAAACCATATCTCGATAAGAGTTCGAAAAATAATTACGAACGAAACCCTTCATAAATTTTCGGGTATATTCCTTTTTTCCCATTAATGGAAAGTACTGATGACTTTTGCCGTAAGCAATATGACTCACAAATCCTTTCTTCTCAAGGATTCGTGTAATGGTGGATATGGTATTGTAAGCAGGTTTGGGTTCTGGTATTTTCTCTATAATTTCCTTCACAAATGCATTTTCCAGATCCCATAGGATTTGCATCACTTGTTCTTCTGCCCGAGTTAATTCTTTCATTGATTTTATTTTAGAATAGTTTCTAGTCATAAATATATAACTATAAGTTTAGTTTTACAAGTGCCCGAAAGTACATTATTGCCACAAAACAGCAATTCACTTTTAATCAGACACATATTTTGTGTATTTTAGCTTATTTGAAATGAATCTGCATCCAAAAGAACCGGAAATTTACTTCTGAATTCATTTAATTCATCTAAATTTAATTGCAGACTAACAATTTCTTCGGTGTAATCGGCACATTTTCCAACAAGTTGACCTTTTGCATTAAAAAGAGCTGAATCTCCGGCATAAGAAAGTCCCAAACCATCAGATCCTATTCGATTCACTCCAACAACAAACGACTGATTTTCAATTGCCCGTGCTTTTAAAAGCGTATTCCAAACCTCTCTGCGAGCTTCGGGCCAGTTGGCAACATACAGCAAAATGTCATAATCATTCTGATTACGGCTCCATACCGGAAAACGTAAATCATAACAAACTAAAGGACATATTCTCCATTTTCCCAAATTGAAGACAGCCCGCTCACTGCCACTTGAAAAATGGTGATGCTCCTCTCCCATTCTAAACAGATGACGCTTATCGTACGAACAAATAATTTTTCCGTCATCAACACAGTACAAACGGTTAAAATATTCGCCGTTTTCCTCTACAATTATACTTCCAAGAAGAACCGAATTTAACTCTCCGGCTTGATTTTTCATCCAATCAAGAGTCATTTTGGCTTTTGGTGCAATCTTACTTTTATCTTCCATCATAAAGCCTGACGAGAACATCTCAGGCAGAACAATTAAATCAGTCTGATTTTTTAAAGGTAAAAGCAGATTCGAAATTTTACTCAGATTCTCATCAACATTTCCCCAAACCAATTCTAATTGAACTAAACTAACTTTTAGCGTATCGGACATCTTATTCTTTTGGTTACAATCCTGTTGTGAAATTCGCCGGATATTTAGGCTTACAATTGATATACTTGCTTTTAATCTTAATCATATCCTTCTCTACATCGCCCGTAGGATAAAAAGCCTCACCACAAGTTAAGGTTTTTTCCTCGTAGTTAATTTCAGCCAGATAAATAGGAACATTTGCCTTTAGCGCGATATAATAAAAACCTTTTTTCCACTCAGCACGAAGGCTGCGGCTTCCTTCCGGTGCAATTGACAAATACAAAGACTCACGACTTGCAAATTCTTTAACCAATTCATCAGTCATGTTGCCTTTTGTTGAACGATTAACAGGAATTACTCCCCACGATTTCCAGATGTACTTAAGAGGAAACACAAACATCTCTTTTTTCATTAATACTTTTGTAGGAATATTATAAGATAAAAAAGCAAGCTTTCCCCAAACAAAATCCCAGTTGGAAGTGTGCGGAACCGCAATCACAACAGCCTTCTTAACCTGCGGTATATCTCCAATATATTTCCACCCAAACAATTGCATTAGTAACTTACTAATTTTAGCCTTCATAGTCTCCCGTATTTGATCGTGATGCAAAACAATCAATTCTTTACAAACAAAACAATACCAATTCAATTTATTTTAACAGAAAAATATCTTGTGAAGCTCCATGAATCTCAATAAAAACTATTATTTTGTAAAAAATCCAAATAAGCATTAAGACTAATTCCAACTCCATAAATCATAATCGTTTTGACTTTTATACAAAAAGATACTCTCTTTTCAAGTAAATGGTTTTATAATTATACCATTCTAATTTTCGGTGCATTTGTTGTTGCTGCCGGATTTGTTTTTTTTATCATTCCTCATGGGATTGTACCGGGTACGGTCTATGGTTTAGGTATTGTCATTAATAAACTTACTATTGGATTATTCCCCCATGGCATTTTTGGCACATTAAATCCTGCTGATTACGATGGCTTTTTCTCAGGTATACTCTATCAATTCATGGATTATTCGAATGACTTGTTTCGAAAATACGGTGGAGGTATTCCCGTTGGATTAGCTAGTTTGGCCATAAACATTCCTTTGTGCTTTATTGGCATAAAACTATTGGGTCCCCGTTTTGGTGTTAAAACCTTTATATCATTCATTTTATGTGCATTATTTATTGATATTGTAAGCACTTGGTGGGGATTTATTCCGTTGGTAGATGATGTGCTGTTATCCTGTATTTTTGGAGGAATCTTTATTGGTTTTGGTTTAGGCCTGATAATTAAAGCAAGAGCAAGTTCTGTCGGAACAGATATTATCGCCATGATTGGTGCAAAATATACCGGACTTCCCCTTGGCCAACTAGTTATTTATGTTGATTCCCTGATTATTTTAAGTTGTTTATACATTAAAATGGATTGGCAGATTCCATTATATTCATGGATCGTACTTTTTATTATTGGAAAAGTTACTGATATCACCTTACAGGGTTCTACTTACGAAAAAGCATTATTTATTATTTCTGATAAACATGAAGAAATCAGAGCCAAAATCACCAATGATTTCAATCTTAACGGGACTATTATAAAAGGCAATAGAACACTTGATTTAAAAGAAAAATCGATAATTTTTATTGTTGTAAACAGAAGAGAATTGTCGATGCTGCAGGATTACATCCACTCTATTGACCCAATAGCGTTTGTTTCGGTAATGGAAACCAATGAAGTTTTAGGCAAAGGCTTTAAATCGCTTACTGATCGTTTGGAATAAAATAACCCGGTAAAATTTAAGTACTTATGAAAGATTTAATAAAATTACTCAACCAGCACAAAGATCTTGCTTTAGCAACAGTTAATGATCAAGGAAGTCCTAAGGTAAGAATCTTTCGAATTATGCAATTGAATGAACAGGAATTGTTCTTTTCCACCGCAAAAAACAAAGAGGTATACCTGCAATTGAAAGAAAACCCAAAAGTTGAAATGGTGAGCTGGCACGATAGAGTTTCCATTCGTGTGGCAGGCAAAGCATTCTTCGATGTATCTGATGAAATGCAACGGAAAATATTCGAAGAGAGTAAAACCCTTCAAGAAATTTACTTATCGGTTGACAATCCGAATTTAACTTTTTTTAGAGTGAAAATGGAATGGGCCGAATTATTTGATTTGAATTCAATTCCTCCCCGAAGAGAATTTTTCGATGAAACAGACATCACCTCTACTTTGTAATTGTTACAAGTCCTTTTTATTTCTCACTTAAAAATTCCAAAGAAAGAACTTCGCCAATTCCTCTTCTGTATTTCTTTTATTTCCAAAAGCAATTGCTCGGAACAATTGGATGGCATAGGTTTATTGCCCATTTTTAAGAACAACTGAAAAAGCTCTCTGTCAGCATCCGTTACATCAGACAAATCCATCCTCGAAAAATACAGTCGCAGCTGTTCTTCTTCTTTTAATGTTGACTTGCCGGAATAGTATTTAAATAAAACTTCATTGTTTTTGAAATCTGCCATGGTACCATTTAGATCTATTCTCGCTCTAAGAACTTTTCTTACCACCGACAGAATAGATTGTACATTATTTATTCCTAAACCTACAACAACAGAGATATCATCCATGCGTAACCGAACCATAGAGCGCAAACACATTACTTCGGCTTGTAAGGGTGATAAATCCTGAGTTAGAGAACAGAAATGAGTTAAAACCGGATTGGTATCCGCTAATAAATTATTCGTGTAGCCTAAAGACATTCTTTTCTCAAAACCAGAAGCTTTAAGTCTTGCCAACTTTCTTGCAATCTTAAACACATAAATCATATCGGTATGGCTAAATTTCTTTCGCTCCTTCCAACATTCCTCAATTGTTAAGCTTACCACCTCACGAGTCTCCTCCTGATTTCTCAATAAGCAATATACGTAATAGTAAATCTTATCCGCACTGGAGAAGATAAACGTATTAAAATGCGATTTATCCATTTAGTGTAGTAGTGAATCGTGAATTGCAATTAAATTATCACAATCGTGAAAGTATACTGCCCGCATTTATAAAGGTTACGGGGCTGGTCAAAAACAAATGGATGCTCATCAAAACACCCATTTGTAACGCTGTACTATTTTAAAGGAGAATCAGGCTCTTTAGCCATATGATTATAGGTTAGCTTTTCCAATAATGAAGGAAACCATTTTTTAAGCCATACGGTTAATTTCCCTTCCATAAATGTCATGATCAGTTCACGCTTTCGTTTCACTACTGCAATGGCAATTAAGCGTGCACATTCCTCGGCACTCATCATTTTACTTTCGTCACGGGGGGTTTCACCCTGCATCGATCCATCAGCCGTTAAGGCAACATTCCGAACATTTGAGGCTGTGAAACCAGGCGCGGCTACCAACACATGAACGCCGGTTTTTAGATTTTCGACCCGTAAGGTATCCAGAAATCCTCGAATAGCATATTTTGATGCCGAATATCCCGATCGGGCAGGCAAACCAATATAGCCCGCAATTGAAATTACTCCAACAACCGATCCTTTGGATTTGGCAATGTATGGCATTGCAAATTTGGTACAATACACTGTTCCCCAAAAATTAACATCCATTAAATTTTTGATGACCGACAAATCCAAATCAGTAAAAAGAGCTCTCATCGAGATTCCTGCATTATTTATCAGTACATCTACTCCACCAAATCGATTTACAGTCTCTGTTATCAGATTTTTACAATCTTCTTCAACACTTACATCCGTTTTAACGGCTAAAACCTCATTTCCCAAAGCCAGAATACTTTCTTCCACTTCTTTTAGTTTTTCGAGATTTCTTGCGGCCAAAACAATTTTAGATCCACGGGAAGCAAATTCTAAAGCCAATGCCTTTCCTATTCCAGAAGAAGCTCCTGTAATCACAACAATTTTTTGTTTCATGAAAAAGATATATTAACAGATTATAAGAAGCAGGAAGTAATTCCTGTCATTTTTTCAACGACTACAAATTTAAAAATATTTTAATGTATTGAAATTTTTACGATCTAAAATCAAGTTTATTACTGAGAAATTCGGAATTTACTTCAAATGAACCAAACAAAAACCTACATCTTTAAACCTCAAAAAAGACCATTATCATAAGCAATTTCAAGTAAATTTAAAATTTTGAAGTTTTTTTTCGTTTTTTTTTCATTTCACTATCAAATTACGAACCAATACAATAAAGCTAACCGACCTCACCTCCTCTTGGGAAATATAGATATTTCTGCCATTTTCAGTTTGCGATTTCCATTTAATCACTCTATATTTGCATCGCTTTAAAAAACGAAGTTTATCTGATTCCTTAGCTCAGCTGGTAGAGCACATCACTTTTAATGATGGGGTCCTGGGTTCGAACCCCAGAGGGATCACAAAGACAACCAAAGTCTTCAAAAAATAAGGATGATTCCTTAGCTCAGCTGGTAGAGCACATCACTTTTAATGATGGGGTCCTGGGTTCGAACCCCAGAGGGATCAC
>NZ_WTCR01000017.1 GCF_009795715.1 Labilibaculum euxinicum
TGTCGCCCAAATAAGACCTCAATTCTATTTCCAAATAAAAGCATTTTCAATTTTTATGTATCCTTAAAACCGCTATATTTAACACTTAATTGAGCAGTTTGATGAGTTTTTAGACAGACTGACGTTAGCAAACATTTAACAGCAGCATAGAAAATGACCGAAATCTGATCCTAAAACATATAGATCTATGAAAGAAAAACATTTAAAAACTGATAATAGAATTTCATTTCTGAACTTCATTATTTTAAGACCATATAGGAGTAATTTGTTAACAACTGATTCTAAAAATTGGTTAGTCGGCATGTGCTTTTTGGCAATTTTCGTTGCTGCTTCAGAAGGTATAATTTGGGGGTATTTATTACGAGAATATTTTTTTAAACAAGAGAGTTTCCTATTTCCAATTTTAATAGGGCTAATTATTGCACTTACAATATGGTTCATTGATGCTCAAATAATAAACTTGGATTTATCAAATTACGAAAAAAAGGATGACGAAAAGAAAAAAAGACGATTTCAGATTATCACAAGTTTTTTATTAAAATACATTTTCAGCAAACCAACATTAGTTTTGACATCTAGAATAGCATTAGTCTCAATTAGTGTATTCTACACTGCACCTGCTGCTGCAAAATTAGTACTTAGTGAAGAAATTAATGAACAATTCAAGATTAATAAAATAAATCTTGAAAGTCAACTTGTTACGAAAATCGAACAGTATTATAATCAAGATATTGCTAGATGTAATAAAGAGTATAATAGATTATCTGAAGACTTTGAAAAAGAAGTAGGAGGAACAAGAGGTGAAACAGGGAATATTCAAGGGTATGGTAAAATAGCAAAGTCAATAGAGAAGAGGAAAGATGACAAATTAGTGGAATTAAACAATTTAAGAAAAAATAAAGATAAAGAACTAGCTGATTTAGCTAATGGTAAAACTGAATTTCTACAAAGTAAATACAATATATATTTAGATAGAGAGCAAACTGCCTCAATTCGCGAACAGGCTTTTGAAGAAGTAATGAAAAAGAAAGAAAATCAAGAATTAGCTACATTGAGTAAACTTTTTATTGTATTAATCTTTGCAAGTTTGATTCTCTTAAAAATATTTCAACCCAAAAATATTTCAAACTATTACAATAATCGTATGCAAGATGCATATCTGGAATATAAAAGAGGTGAATTAGACCATTTGATTAGCGGTTATGTAAAATGGAATGCACGACAAGGTATGACAACCCATTCATTTTTTGAATTTTTTGATACAATATATGTACCTTATATAAAGAGCCGTTTTATTCTTTTGAAGAATGAGAATCTTAACTCTTTAGAGTCAAGAATTGGCTCATTGTTTGACACTAAAATCAAATTAGATGAAAAAGAGGCAAAGAGTACAATAACAATTAAACAGATGTCACAAAATCAAATAGACCTTGAAAATGATTTAGGAAATTTAAATGTAAAACTATCCAATCTGAAAAATGAAATAAATGATTTAAGGGAGTATGTAAATACTACCCTTTCATTAAAAGCCAATTCTAAGTTAACTGAAAATGAAAACTTAGTCGCAGATTTAACTGTAGAAAAAAAAACAAAGGAAAATTTACTCGATAATATTAAATTTAGTATTAGTGAAATGCTTAAATTACAAAAGGCAACACATGATAATGTGATAAAATGTGAATTAGAAATTGCAGAATTAGAAACTCAAAAAATTGACATATTAACGAAAAACGTTTGCTAATCGAATAGCCCGCCCCGCTAGTAATCACTAGCAGGGAGAGGCTTTCGCACCACCAGATACTTCGCAAGCTCAGCATAAACCAAGCGGGTCTCGTATACAGTCCCGAGGAATCGGGATTAAGTTATGGGGAATAAGGAATCACGTCGAACAGGCGTGATTTGTTTGTAAATGTCGAGCATAGATTCATAACCGCGTTTCAGCAACCTTTCCAGAGTAATAGTCGTTCTCAAAATTAGACTTTATTCACCATGTTTGTTATTTCTGACGTTCATGATGGCTTCGCCGTAGCCCAACCACCTGCTCTAATGCTTCCAAGAGTAACCCCACATAAGGGACTTGCCCCCTCTGGACTTTCTTTCATAATAATTAACTACATAAAAGGACTTTTACTAAATTTACCATTCAAGGCACACTCACTTTGTAGAAGTAATGGTAGGCGATATGGTAAATATCAAGATTTGTAGCCCGCTCAAACTGCATAGCGGTTTGACAGGAAATTACTACGAAATTTGCCTCTACTTATAGAATTTACCGTAGGGCATTTGGGTAGACTGCAAACATGAATAATTTTTAACTTGATTTAAAAAATAAACTATGACTAGATTTCCATTTTTAATAGGATTAAGTATCATCCTGATTTTTAATTCTTGTCAATCAAACCAAAATAAATCTGAAGAGAATAAATTAAATGTCAAAGATAGTATTGATAACGATGTTAAAACTGTGTATGAACAAGAGGTTGAGATTACAGAGATTGACACATTGACTGTTCAAGATAGAAAATTGGAAGGTGGAAATTTTCATAGTCATATTAAGCTGGATTTTGCATTGGCAAAGGTTCAAATAAAGGATACGTCTAAAATTCGATTGATTAATAAAATTTGTGCGATTTCAGTGATTCCTGATACTTCATGGATTAATAAGCAACAAAAAGAGATGGGGGATGATTGGAATGAAGTAGTGAGTGACAATCAATATTATGACCAGTTAGCAATAGATACTTTAAAAAGTCTGGATATTCCAACATATTTTGCTCCGAGAGAGAAAAGATTTATCAATTTTATAAAAGAGGATAAATCAAACTTCATGGTTGATTTGACAAAAATGAAAGATGCCTGGGGCTTGATTCTATTTAATGGGTTTGATAATCCAGTCTTATGGAGCAATACTGATATTGATAGTGAATTGAAAGAGATATATAAAAAATAAACGCCGTACAACACACAATACAAAACAGTTGGGGTTCAGTGGTTTGCGAGAGTTTGGTTCTCGCTTAATCGTTCTTTTCGGTGGACAAGAACGCTGCCCGAAAACCCAACCGTTTCATATTGTAAAACGTTGTGCACAATAATCGCAGACCATCTGCAAACAAAGAACTGATTATGAGACATTTTTTTACGATTGGATTCTTGATAATAATCATATTATGTCAAAGCAACAAAAATGATAGTAGTGATTCTAGGACCGTTCTGAATAAAGAAATATTACAGATTGAAAAACCTAATGCTTCAAGTTCACTTAATAAACAACTTGATACATTGAGCTTTGATTATTTTGTGTCAAAAACTGATGAATACGGAGAATTGTCAAAGTATATGGTAGATTCATTTATAGGTGCAGATTGGTATGATGAGAGAGACGCATATCGTGCATTTTACGGTGATAATGAATTCAAACACTTTTTAATCAACGAAAACACAGTACTTACATTTAATATGTCGACAGGAGGAGCTTGTTCTAATATTATATTAACAACATTCGATAAGAAAGGTAAATGGATTTCGAGTATGGATGTGGCTCAACATTGTGATGCGGATATGTCATCAGCTAGTTATTCATATAATGATTATGAAATATTTGCAGATACTTTGATTGAGACTTATAAGCATACAACTCAGGCTGTTGATTACAAATATTCTCTTCCAGATTCTGTTGATGGATTGGACGGTGTTGAGACTAAAGAAAAAATCAACTATGAACATTATATCCTGAAAACTAACGGAACATTTGAGAAAGTAAGAACTACAAAGGAAATATTTAGTAGACAAGATTTACTTAAACTTGATAAAAAGACATTGAGGTTGTTGAGAAATGAGTTCTTTGCACGCTATGGATACATCTTCAAAGATAAAGAGCTTACTGATTATTTTTCTCAAATGGATTGGTATAATCCGAGATTTAAAGATGTTTCAGATAAATTGACAGCTTTTGAGATTTACAATATTAATCTGATTAAAGAAATTGAGGATAGTAAATAGCAGTATATGAATAAATTACTGTGCACAGTCGAGTAAGCTAGGGGAATTTGACTTCGTCGATTTTCAATTCACCCCTAATTTCTCACAGAACCGTATCCCGAAAAAAATCGGGACAGGCAATAAATCTCTCAATTCATACGGCTCTTATTATGCAGTCAATTCAATTTTAGGTTAACTGATAGCCTAATGTCCAATGATAAAATAGATTGGGATAACAATTACAGATACGCCTTAACCATCTCACAGCTTTCACCTTACTACGCTTAAAGCCTTTGTATTTGTTCAATATCCACTTCAAGGCACACTCACTTTGTAGAAGTAATGGCAGGCGATATGGTAAATATCAAGATTTGTAGCCCGCTCAAACTGCATAGCGGTTTGACAGGAAATTACTACGAAATTTGCCTCTACTTATAGAATTTACCGTTAGCACCAATTTGAAGCAAAATCCGTATAAATCAGTAAATGCCGTAAAAATGTCGTATAGAAATCGCTACAAATTGAGGACTTGATGAATACTTTTACCTGAATAATTAAATTTTAAGATTCATGAAAGAAATTGGAAAAAGAATAAAGGAAAGAAGATTAAAAAAAGGTTTGACTCAGGATGATTTAGCGGAACAAGCAAAAGTGAATTTGAGAACAATTCAACGAATAGAAAATAATGAAGCTACACCAAGAAGAAAAACTCTTGACTTAATATTTGAAGTTTTAGACATCGAGCTTATTGAACAAAACAAATCTGTGATAAACAAGTACTTGATATGGTCTTCGTTTTTGACATTATTGATAATTATTAGCACTTTTTTGGGATGGATTAGACATTTTAAAATGTTCGTTGATGGAGAAAGAACATACAGAGCATTTACTGGCTGGACGGGATATACTTTTTTAAATGATTATCATTTTCATAATTGGATTCTAAGTATTACCAGTATCTCTCTTGGATTAATTGTAATTGGTAATTCACTTGAACTAATAAAAAATAAAAGTAAATATATTATAGTTCAATTAGTGTGTTTAGTTCTATACTTAATAGGCTTTTGGGGGTGGAGTCATAGACAGGCTATTGAATTGCGACCAGGTTTATTTATAATTGTAATTGCAACAATTCTATTGGTAATAGCCTACAAGAAGAATGGAAAAAAAACAGGTGCTAGTCGAGTAAGCTAGGGGAATTTGACTTCGTCGATTTTCAATTCACCCCTAACTTCTCACAGAACCGTATCCCGAAAAAAATCGGGACAGGCAATAAATCTCTCAATTGGCTTCGCCGAACTTCGTTTCATACGGCTCTTATTATGCAGTCAATTCAATTTTAGGTCAACTGATAGCCTAATGTCCAATGATAAAATAGATTGGGATAACAATTACAGATACGCCTTAACCATCTCACAGCTTTCACCTTGCTACGCTTAAAGCCTTTGTATTTGTTCAATATCCACTTTATCAGACGATGATGTAGGTAATAAAACACGGGTTTTATGCATCGTCTTTTATCCTGTTTTCTTGAATTAATACTGCTATTAAAGTTAAGTGTCGCCCAAATAAGAGCCTCAATTCTATTTCCAAATAAAAGCATTTTCAATTTTTATGTATCCTTAAAACCGCTATATTTAAAATTCAATCCAGCAGTTTGATTTGTTTTTAGACAGACTGACGTTAGCTACTATAAAAATTATGAAGAAAATACTAATAATTAGCAGTATCCTATTTCTATTGGTTTTTAATACTTATGCTCAAACCCCGACAATTGGATTAGGAGAAAATGAAATAAGAATAGGGATTGTCGATAGCATTTATTCGGCAATACTTAAAGAGAATAGACCAATATGGATTTCCATACCAAGAAGTGCTGAAGATTCACAAAAGAAATTTCCGGTTTTGTATGTTCTTGATGGAAGAGCCCATTTTTACTCAACGGTAGGTATGCTTCATCAGCTAAGTGTGTCCAATGGCAATACCATTCTTCCTGAAATGATTGTTGTAGCGATTCCAAATGTCAATCGAATAAGAGATTTAACCCCGAGTCAAGTATCTTATCTCCCAAATTCAGGGGGAGCCGAAAATTTCTCTGACTTTTTGGAAAAGGAGTTGGTCCCTTATATTGATGAAAAATATCCTACTACACCCTATCGTACACTTATTGGTCATTCCTGGGGAGGTTTATTTGTGCTTAATACCTTAATTCACCATTCTGAGTTTTTTGATAACTACGTAACAATTGACCCAAGCATCAAATGGGATCATATGAACTTCTTTAAAGAGGCAAGCCAAATATTAAAAAATGAAAGATTTGATAGAAAGTCCCTCTACTTAGCAGTAGCTAACAGGCTTCCAAAGGGCTTAGATCTAAGCTCGGTTGTAAATGATACCTTGAAATCATCTGAACACATGAGAACGATCTTGCAGTTCAATCAAATTTGCTCTAAATCATCTGGACTTAATTTTGATTGGAGATTTTACCCAAATGACAATCATAATGGCGTGCCTTTTATTGCCATCTATGATGCGCTTCGGTCCTTGTTCGAATGGTATAATTTTGATGAGGAGTTTTTGTTTCAGGAAGGGACAGATATAGGGGTACAGGAATTGATGGATACAATCACTATGCACTTTGAAAACATCTCTGATCACTTTGGGTATACCTTTTTGCCACCAGAAACCACCATCAACCGATTTGGAAACATTATAATGTCTGAGCAACAGTATGACAAAGCATCTGCGCTGTATGATCTAAATGTCAAGAATTACCCAAACAGTTTTCGAGTATATGATGCTATGGGAGATTGCTATCGCAACCTGGGTAAAGCAGAAATGGCAATCACATTTTATGAGAAATCCCTTGAAATTGAAGAGACAGAGAATGTACAAAGAAAGTTGAACAATCTATTACAATCAAAATAATTGTCAGGTCTATTATTAAAATTGCTCATTTTAACTAAATATGAATTAAATACGGAAGCTAGTCGAGTAAGCTAGGGGAATTTGACTTCGTCGATTTTCAATTCACCCCTAACTTCTCACAGAACCGTATCCCGAAAAAAATCGGGACAGGCAATAAATCTCTCAATTGGCTTCGCCGAACTTCGTTTCATACGGCTCTTATTATGCAGTCAATTCAATTTTAGGTTAACTGATAGCCTAATGTCCAATGATAAAATAGATTGGGATAACAATTACAGATACGCCTTAGCCATCTCATAGCTTTCACTTTGCTACGCTTAAAGCCTTTGTACTGGTTAAATATCCTTAAAAACCGCTATATTTAGATCCTAAATGGGTAGTCAAATGAGTTTTTAGACAGACTGCCGTTGTGTGCCATTAGGCAGAACTTCATACATGAAAATTTATTGTAAATTTATGACCAAGAAATAGAAACTTATATAAATGAGAAATATATTTAAAATATTAGCTATCGCATTGATTATTAATGCTTGTAGTGGAAAGGAAACCGATAAATATCCGATTAAGCAGGCTGACTGGAAAAGTAAACAAACTAATATCGGCAACTTTGATGACTATTTTCAGGGGAAAACCTATCTCCCTGTTTACTCTCATATATATCATGTTCACGAGCATAGGACATTTGACCTTACAATTACTGTTGGTATTCGAAATATTTCACTAACCGATTCAGTTTATATTTTAAAAGCTGATTATTTTAATACCATTGGAGAAAACATTAGACAGTATATTAAAAACCCCATTTATTTAAAACCTCTAGAAACCTTAGAAATAATAATAGAAGAACAAGATATCGAGGGAGGTTCAGGAGCAAATTTCGTTTTTGACTGGGCAAAAATAAATGATAAAAATCCGCCATTGTTTGAGGCTGTAATGATTTCAACATATGGTCAACAAGGATTGTCATTCACAACAAGAGGAGTACCGATATTTGAATAATATGAAACGTCCATGCCAAAGCGATTTTGACACACAGGGAGATGATTATCTCAGCATGGTAATCCCGAAAGCTTTCGGGACCATATGGCAATTAAAAAACAAATTATAATCATATGAAAGAATTAATCAACACCATACTATTTTTTATGAATTAAGTAATAACGGTACACAATCGAGTACCAGCCACTAGGTTATTAGTCTAGCGGAAAAACTCTCACGCCACCGGATACTTCGCAAACTCAGCATAAACCAAGCGGATTTATTCATAAAATAATTTCACAATAAGGTATTCATTAAGACTTCGCCGTAGAGCGATGACTCATAAAATCATTTATAGTAAGGTATTTGAAAAGGCTTCGCAGGAGCCCAACTATCCATGGCTCATCAAACTACCTTGCTCCCGAGGCCTCGGGACTAATGCTTCCAGGAGTCACCCCAGTGCATAAGGGACTTGCCCCCTCTGGACTTTCTTCCATAATAATTAACTACATAAAAGGACTTTTACTAAATTTACCACTCAAAGCACACATTGACTTATGAATCATTGGCTTGCCGTGGGCGCAACACGAGCCACGCTTCATAGCCAAAATCCGTTAGTCACAAGTGGCGATCCGTGCACAATGAAACTTAATCGATAAAATAACATGGCTACTAAATATTTTAAAATGAATGAATCATGAAAATGAAAGGTATTATTATAATATTCATTTGCATTATCTCAACGATTTCATGTAAAGAGAATGTAAAAGAAAAAATGCAGACAGGAAAGTTTGAACCTAATTGGGAATCTTTAAAACAGTACGAAATACCTGAATGGTTTCGTGATGCCAAATTTGGTATCTGGGCACACTGGGGTCCCCAATGTCAACCCGAAGCCGGAGATTGGTATGCAAGACATATGTATTCTCAGGGGCATTGGCAATATAAATACCATTTGGAGCATTATGGTCATCCATCCGAGTTCGGTTTTAAAGACGTTATAAATGAATGGAAAGCTGAGAAGTGGGATCCTGAAAAATTAGTTGCTTTATATAAACGAGCTGGCGCAAAATACTTTTTTGCAATGGGGAACCATCATGATAATCTTGATTTGTGGGACAGTAAATATCAGGAATGGAATTCTGTTGCTATTGGCCCCCAAAAAGATATATTGGCAGGTTGGGCTAAAGCTGCCAAAAATAATAATCTTCCCTTTGGAGTGAGTATTCATTCAGCTCATGCCTGGAGGTGGTATGAGTCATCTCAGATGGCTGATAGCGAAGGAGAATATGCAGGCATTCCTTATGATGGAAAATTGACGAAAGAAGATGGCAAAGGTAAATGGTGGGAAGGTTTGGATCCTCAAAATTTATATGCGCAGAATCACCTGTCAAGTGCTGAGAGTGCCGATATTGGAAGCATTCATAAACAATGGAATTGGGAAAATGGTGCTACTCCTCCTTCAGAGGAATATTGCTTAAATTTTTATAACCGTACCGTAGACATGATTAACCAGTTTAATCCCGACCTAATTTATTTTGATGACACCGCATTACCATTATGGCCTGTAAGTAATGTTGGACTTGAAATAGCTGCACATTATTATAACTCAAATATTAAACGACATGAGGGTAAGCTGGAGGCTGTTCTTTTTGGTAAAATACTTTCCGATGAACAAAAAGAATGCATGGTTTGGGATGTAGAGCGTGGTGCACCTGATACTATTCAGGAGAAACCATGGCAATCGTGCACATGTATTGGAGGTTGGCACTACGACCGCGGGATATACAACCGAGGTGGATACAAGTCAGCAAAAACAGTCATGCAATTATTGGTCGATATTGTCAGTAAAAATGGTAATCTTTTACTGAATATTCCTGTTCGCGGCGATGGTTCTATTGATGAAAAGGAATTGAAAGTTGTGGAGGATATTACAAAATGGATGGATATTAACAGCGAATGTATTTTCGAAACCCGTCCTTGGCAAATTTATGGTGAAGGACCAAATGCAGAAAATGCAAATCCCATTAATGCACAGGGATTTAATGAAGGTAAAGGAGAACCTTACACTTCAGAAGATATCAGGTTTACCCAAAAAGGAGATGTTCTTTATGCTGTGGTCATGGAACTACCTAGCAAAGGACAGGAGGTAATGATTAAATCATTGTCGCCTAATAACCAATATTACAGCAAAAAATTTGATCAAGTTGAGATACTCGGAGGGAATATTATTTCATATAAATTTGATAAAGAAGGATTAAGTATTACACTTCCTGACAAAATGGATTTAATTGCTCCTATTGCATTTAAAATCCAATAATATCAATATTTCTTGAGGTTATTACCAATTAAAAAATCCACTGTGACCTTGATACAACAATGGATTGATAACAGTATAAATATGCTGGAGAATTAAACCGTCAGTGCCTAATTGAATAGCCCGCCCCGCTGGTAATCACTAGCAGGGAGAGGCTTTCACTCCACCGGATACTTCGCAAGCTCAGCATGAACCATGCAGATCTCGTATTCGGCGGTTCATTAAGTTATGGGGAATAAGGAATCAAGTCTATTTGGCATGATTTGTTTGTAAATGTCGGGCATAGATTCATAACCGCGTTTCAGCAACCTTTCCAGAATAATAGTCGTTCTCAAAATTGGACTATTCACCATGTGTATTATTTCTGGCGTTCATGAGAGCTTCGCCGCAACCCAACCTCCTGCTCTAATGCTTCCAAGGAATCACCCCAGTGCATAAGAGACTTGCACCCTCTATACTTGCTTTCTATAAAACTTAACAACATAAAAGAACTTTTACTAAATTTACCATTCAAGGCACACACACTTTGTATAAGTAATGGCAGGTGATGTGTAAATATCAAGGTTTGTAGTCCGCTCAAACAGCGTAGTAGTTTGACAGGGAATTACTACGAAATTTGCCTCTACTTATAAAATTTACCGTTAAACGTCATGTTAAGTCAAATTGAGAATTCCTGAAATTATTATAGCTTACATTAAAAAAAAAGAGAAAACATGTCAACAAGTAGAAAAGACTTCATCAAAAAACTTTGTGTATCTGGAACTTGTCTATGCGGATTTAGTTCTATTATGCTAACAGCTAAGGGTAACGACAACACAAATACCGAAACAACAAGTCAAAATGAAGGCAATCAATTAATTCAAGAATGGATATCGAATGTACTATCAAACTTAGATATAGAAATAGATAAAGAGTTAATAAGAGGAGTTCTAAAAAAATCATCTATTGTACATTATAACAACCTGAAAATGGATGAAATGCTATCCAATTATATCGGTGATTTAGACAAATTCATTAATTTTATTGAGGATAAATGGAATTGGAAGATTGATTACAATAAAACTACTAAAACATTAATTGCAGACGAAAATAAGAACCATTGTGTTTGTCCAATCTCGAATCATGAAAAAGGAATTAATTCATCTGCAATGTGTTTTTGTTCTGAGGGATTTGCTGAAAAAATGTTTTCTACTGTCGCCGGGATTCCTGCATCGGCAGAAGTTATTTCATCAATTAGAAGAGGAGATGATAGTTGCAAATACAAGATAAAATTTCAGGATTGATAAAGAATTGAATAAATCACAAACTTAAAATGAGTGGTGATATGGTTTCGAAAGCTTTCGGGATTACCATACTGGAATAATCATCCTCCTGTGTGTGTCACAAATTCCTGTCACGGGCGTTTCATATTAAGTATTTTATTATTTAATTTTGTAACAAAAAAAGGATGATTTGTAATTTAGAGAAGAAAGATATAGAAGAATTTAAGACTACAAATATATTACCTCAAACTCCTTTCTGGGCACGCGTAAAAAGAAATCAAGGATTTATTCCAAAGGGATTTGAGTTGACAATCTCAAAGGATTTATTATTTAGCACAGCTAACTCTTTGGAAAAAAAAAGTGAAGATTTATTGGTTTTAATCAAGTACGTAGATAATGTTAATTGTTTTGCATACATCCCATACGGGCCAAAATTAGAACCTGCATTTGAAAATCAAGGATTATTTTTAGAACAATTATCTGAATCTATAAAACCATTTCTTCCACCAAACTGCATTTTTATTCGTTACGATTTGATTTGGGAGAATCAGTGGGCACTTGAAGAGGAGTATTTTGACAATCATGGAAATTGGATAGGACCACCACCAAGTGCAACTCAGGAATACCGACTAAATTTTAATACGGCTAATTGGAATTTACACAAAAGCATAGAGGACAATTTGCCAAAAAATACCTTTTTTCTTGATTTGACTTTAAAAGACCAGGATTTGCTCAATAATATGAGATACAATACTAGGTATAACGTAAAAAAAGCAAATAAGAAAGGAATCAGAGTACTTGAATATGGTATTGACCATATGGGACAATGGTATAAATTGTATCAAGAAACAGCTATGCGTCATAACATGCCGTTGCAAAATCAAGAATACTTTGCGGCCATATTAAAAAATCAGGACAACAGTAAAAAAGGAGTAAGCGTTAAAATGTTAATGGCTGATTTTGGCGGTAGTTTTCTTTCATCAATGTTTTTGGTTTTATCAAAAAAACGGGGAACATATTTATATGGAGCATCTACATCCTGTAAAAATAACTTAATGGCAAGCTATTCTTTGCAATGGGAGTCGATACGAATTGCAAAAGAATGGGGATGTTCTGAATATGATATGTTTGGTTCTGCTCCTAACTTAAATCAGGCTCATCCTTTACATGGAGTTCATATTTACAAGAAAGGATTTGGTGGAAATATATACCATAGAATGGGATGTTGGGATTATCCGTACAATAAAAAGTTGTATAATTTATATCGGGTACAAGAGATCAAAAAATAATTTGTGTTTATGTATTTTCTCAGCTATGGATACTAAGAATAGTTGCCAAGCATAGTACGTGTGAGCGTGCAGATAATTGTCGTAAGATATGAAAGTAAAGATTAACATGCTTACGACATCTACATTAAACCAAATCACAATGAATACAAACAGCCTTGCCCTCATCCTGTTCTTTCTGCTAACGGGATGTGCTCATCAGGGAGTCTATAACATCAAACAATTAAACGTAAAGCCCATAAACAAGGAATTGAGAAGAACTATACTGCAAAGTGATTCGTACGAATTACAAATGACTCCCGATGGAATGTTTCAACGGCAAATGGTGTTCGATGTGCAATTCAAAAACACCTCAGCAGATAGCCTGATTATTGATCCCTCACAATTTACATATTGTCCTGTTTATCCAAAAAATTACGTTTCTACAGATCAAATACATGTGCAATGTGTCAATCCGGATGCAGCACTTGAACAAATGCGGGAAAACAAGACAAACTTAATCGCTGCAAAAAATCCATATAGCTTAAAAGATAAGAGTATTGGAGATATACTAACCGATGGATTAATTGAAGGCTCAATTAATCTTATTTTTGGGATCGATACAGATGATGAAAACTATGAAACCTGGGAAGAGAAAGAGCTTGCCTGGAACAAAGAAAAGGAAAGTGAATTAAAATCAATTGCTGCGAATATTGATTTTTTGGAGAACAAGGCATTGCTGAAAACAACCTTGCCTCCCAATAAGACAATTGGTGGCAAAATACTTTTCCCAATTGAAACAAAGGCAAGTCAAATACAAATAATTTTGCCTGTTGGAAACCAATCGGATACAGTTTGTTTCAAGCAAACTATTGATTGGTATTGACCGGAACAATTACTCACATTTACAGCCGTATTTGCATACGCTTATTCAAGTTCAACCATTCCGGATCACCCTCTGCTAAAACGCACTCAACGAAAAGGATATCAACAAATTAGCAAACATGCTACCCGTTTGATCCTCATATCCGACACGAATACCCAAATCGACAGGAGCCGAAAAGCGAAGTACATGCAAATCGGTACTTAGCTCAGCACCAAAAGATGTGAATGCATCATTATAGGCAAATAGATTCTGATTTACATCTGATACTTTTCCTTTCTGATATCCGTAATCTACAAAAGCGTTCATCTTTATTCGTTTAAAATAAGCCAATGGTCCCATATTCCAGTCTGGATAAAACAGAGGCAATGCATAATCAAAGCCTGTCGAAAAAATATCCTTACCATAAATATCAGTCATTCCTCGCGGACTTTTAATCATATTTGAAAAACGGGAATTGTAGCTGGAACGGTTTTGGTATCCGCCATACAATTTAATACCATGATGCTTCACAAATCCAGGGAAATACAAGTGCCCTTCGGCCGACCAGGTTTCACCCAGTTTTGAATCGCCAAATGGTGTGTGACGATAGTTCAGTTCCAATACTTGTGCCCATTGATACTGCACATCGCGCGGAGCCGTTTTTGAAATGTTATAGGCAAAAATCTGATACTCCATGATCTCCTGAGTAATATTTTTACCGCCAAAATCATACTCCCCTAATCCTAATGAATTCGTTTGGGTAGTAGCCAAAGGAGTATATTTTATATTGGCCAGCTTTGCCAAATTGTAGGTTACCTTAGGGATAATGCGTGTGGAATATTTTCCTCCTGAAAGATCGAACGGCAACTTGATACTATTCTCCCATCCCCATTGTTTTAATGTGCGATACACTAAGATTGTGTCTTTCTGAAGAGGTGATATTCTATTTGCCTCCATCGCAAACTGCGCTTCCTTATTCCCCACAGTCAGTTTTGAGTCGATAATTGGAAACCATCCCTGATAAGACATGTTCACATAAAACTGCCCGTTTTTATAGCCCTGTTCTTTCTTATACCCTACGGTAGTCAACAAAGTACTCAACTTATTTTGAGAAGCCACAGATACGCCAATATCAGATTCCTGTTCCAGTCCATCGATAAACAGAGGTGCCCAGGAATGAAAATTAAACAAATGGCCCAATTTCGAATAGTTCTTCACCTCGAAACGGCCCAAATTTGTTGTATCAGGAGCTAATTTTTCGCTCAATTGCTCAGATAGACTTTCTGCCAATTCGAATGACGAATAATCACTCTCCCACTCTTTCCAATTACTAACCCGGTAATCTGTCTTTACAGGCAAATAGCCATCGGATGTGTAATCGGAATAGTAAAGTTGATTACCATTCGCATGCAGATCGCGTGCACCAAACCTTGATGATGTTACCTGATAAACTTTTCTACTCGATTTATCAAAAACAAACACATTATCGATTCCCGTGAAACTTGCAGTGAAAAAGATATGATCATGACTTACCTCTAGCTGAGATATTTCCTGTTTCCCTGAAGAAAACAAGCAGGTTCTGTTTCCTGTATTTACATCGAGAGATACCAATTTCTTTCCTTTTTTATTCAACAAAATGCATACTATCGATTGGTTCCCATCCCACTTTGGTGATAAAATAAACTCACCTTTTCCAGCATCAATTCGTTGTTCGATCAGCTTACTTTCAGCATCGATTATTACCAGATGATTATCACCCAATTCATCTGTTTCAACTGCAGCAATCTGCTTCCCATCCTTTGAAAAAGCCGGTGCAAACAAAGAGTTTTTGTTGTTAATTTTGCTTCTCTTTTTTGATTTGGTATCATAAATTACCAAAACACTTTTATCGGCTTTTTCCCAACGCAAATGCTCTTTCCGTTCCGACCAAATCAGTTTTCCGTTTTTGTAGTCAAACCCTGTATTAAAATCGTATCCGGGCACGAACAATTTCTCTTGTTTTCCTTCTTTACTGATTTTCTCAAAATAAGCAGCATCAGCCAAACCTTCTTTCAGTACAATTACTTCACCCGATTCGTTAACATGGGGAAAGCGTTTGTTGGTATATATTCCCTCACGATTTGCCAATGGCACAAAATCAGTCAAATTCAATTGAGCATCCTGCACTTCCCATTCCCATTGCAATTCCTTCATGGTATCGTAATACAACATCAGCTTGCCGTCGGCCCGGGTATTTTTCTCTTTTACCTGTTCCCAATCAATATCCTCTACCTTTATTCCTTTGGCAAAAATCTCTTTTTGTTTTTCTGATAACGAATCGAATACAGCATCCCGTTTCCCATTCATTCCCTGCTTAATTCCATCAGCAAAACTGGTAATCCCTATAGGTCTTCGCCCAACTCTATTCAGTGTTTTTTCCCACAATTCATCTCCGTAATGTATTCTTGCTTTACCCACCAAATAGTAACCCAATTTGTAACGATCGGTTGCATAATCCTGATACGATCCGTTGATTGCCTTATCGTAAGAATAATTTCCTTTTTCAATCAATTGAGCCCGCAGTTCCTGCTCGAAAAACGGCAGGCGTCCCCGCCCCGATTCGCTTAAAGCAGTTTCAGTACAAACCGCATCGCCTTCCAAAAACCAGGGAGGCAAATACAGCCCAACCACAACTACGGTAGATTGCTGACCAAATACATAGTTCAAAAAGCGCGTAAATCCTTGTTCTAATTTATCCATCTGAATAACATGCCGGAATTCATGAGTGGTTACATGATCAATCCAAACCTGAGCATCATTATCGGGTGCAGAAGTATTATAAACATCCATTCGCTTCGGAGCCCAAGCTACCATACCATTTGTGGTTGCACTTTGGGTATGCACTACAACAGAAAACTTTTTAGGTTGATGTTGGAGATCCTTCCCTCCCTTTAAGAGTAAATCCTGAAAAATGGCTGCCATATATCCGGCCTTTTGTTCGTAACCTTCAGGAAATATAATTTGAAAATCCTTCGTATTAATTTGTTTCCAGTTTATGGAAGCAGGGTCTTGTCCCGTACTAAAATATTGCCCCTTGGCAAGGCTGTAAGTTGTTATCAAACAAAAGAAAACAAAACATATTCTAACAAATTTCATCATATCAAAAGAGTAATAATATTGATTGTACTTTTAAAATAGTATTGGGAAAATTTATAATATTGATCCATAGGAACAAAACCTCATGCACAAAGAATAACAATTAAACTGAACACCACCAAAACAGTACATGTAAGCTCACAATTCCAAATAAATATTAATTTTATAAGCCACTAAAAATACTTATTTTTAATTGAATATAAACTTCCCTATGAATATCGATCAATATAAAATCTCAAAAAAAATAAGCTTAGCACAAACAGACACGTTCAAAGAAATTGAAGGTGCTAAAGAAAAGCTAAAACACATCCGCAGAAAAATCAGCGAATTGCAGGACACTATGTATGCGCATGGAAAATACAATATGCTTATTTGCCTGCAGGGAATGGACACATCCGGAAAGGATAGTTTGGTGAGAGAAGTGTTTAAAGATGTAAACGCCAGAGGTGTTGTGGTACATAGTTTTAAAGCTCCTACTTCTGCAGAATTAAAACATGATTTTTTATGGCGGCATTACATTGCGTTGCCGCAAAGGGGCAAAATTTGTGTTTTTAACCGCACCCATTACGAAAATGTTTTGGTTACACGGGTACACCCGGAATATATTTTGGGTGAAAACATTCCTTCGGTGACCAGTCTTAACGATTTGGACGATGCCTTTTATCACAAGCGCATGGAACGGATAATAAATTTTGAAGAGCACATTGCCGAGAGTGGTACCATTATTTTAAAATTCTTTTTACACCTCTCAAAAGACGAACAGAAAAAGAGATTGTTTCGAAGACTTCGCCGAAAAGAAAAAAACTGGAAGTTTTCCAAAGATGATTTAAAAGAACGAAAATCGTGGAGTGCTTATCAGGAATGTTACGAAGATGCTATTAATCGTACATCGAAAGACTTTGCTCCCTGGTACGTTGTTCCTGCAGACGATAAAGCAACTGCCAGATTGATTGTAGCTGAAACAATACTTCAAAACCTGCAATCTTACAAAGACATGGTGGAACCAAGCCTCGACGAAGAAACTTTATCTCATTTAGATGAATTTAAAAAGCAACTCAAAAACGATTAATAAGCCGAATTCGCTTACTACCTCTTTGAACAATCTAAACTCTTCTATTTTTATTTAGTTCATTAATCTAAAAAGTAATTAGTAACCGGTACTTAGTAGTCAGTTAACTAAAAACTGAAGTCATGTCAAACCTAATGATTGATTTAAGTGATATGAGTTCGAAGCTCCTGGCAGCGTTAACTCCATCAGATATCCAACTCGGTCGGATTAACAAATCACCTGAAATTTGAGTCTTATTTGATTTGCATAATTCGATTTCTATGCAGACCTTTGCCTTTCTAAATATGCAAAACAATCAGGTTGTTGCGAACACAAAATTATGAGTAAAATTATTATTAAAACTCCGGAGCAAATTGAGGGGATTCGAAAAAGTGCTCAGCTAGCCGGAAATACTCTAAAATATATTAGCGATTTCGTTAAAGAAGGAGTTAGCACAGAATACTTAAATCAGTTGATTGAAGACTACATTCGAAACAATGGTGCAATACCAGCTCCGTTGAATTATCATGGTTTTCCAAAATCATGTTGTATTTCTTTAAATGATGTGATCTGCCACGGTATTCCGGATGAAAAAACCATTCTTAAAAATGGTGATATTTTGAATATTGATGTAACTACAATTCTGGATGGTTACTATGGTGATACCAGTACCATGTTTACAATTGGTGAGGTTTCGCAGGAAGCAGCAAAATTAGTTGAAGATACCGAACATGCTTTGTATTTGGGAATTGAGCAAGTGAAACCGGGCAACTACTTTGGCAATATCGGATTTATGATCGGAAGATTTGCGAAAGGAAAAAAATATAGTGTTGTTTACGAATTTTGTGGTCATGGTGTTGGTATCGACTTTCACGAAGCACCTCAGGTTGAGCATATCGCTCCCAAAAATTCCGGACCAAAAATGAAAGCAGGCATGATTTTCACCATTGAACCAATGATTAATCTCGGAAAACCAAGAGCCGTTGTTGATGAAAAAGATGGATGGACAGCACGCACGATTGACAAGAAATTATCCGCTCAATTTGAACATACCGTTTTAGTAACTGAAGATGGATATGAAATTCTTTCGGATGTTGGAGAATACGATATTTTTAAATAGACTTTAGAAATGAGACATTAAAGGGCACTTCCAGTAAAATACAATTCTCCTGCTCTACTAAAAAAAACAAACCGCTTCCATTTGGAGCGGTTCTTTTTTGCTTTTTAAAACGCCGATTTAATTGTAATTTCGATACATTAATTTAAATCAGAAAAACGAAACGTCCGTAAGTAAATAATTATTTGCAAAGGGTAAGTTCCATCTGACAACTGAATAAAAATTATAAACAGATGAAAAATATTGCTGTTATATTGGCCGGAGGAAGCGGAAAACGTATGGGAGGATCATTACCTAAACAATTCCTGATTCTTGGAGAGAAACCAATCATTCAGCATTCTATTGAAGCGTTTGAAAATCATCCTCAAACCGACGAAATCTGCATAATTATTCATGCCGATTTTATTCATGAAGTTGAATGCATTGTGAAAGAGAATAACTTCAAAAAAGTGAGATACATTTTGCCGGGAGGTAAAGAAAGAAGTGATTCAAGTCTCGCCGCTATTCATGCCTATCAAGAAGAACAAAATATCAACTTAATCTTTCATGATGCTGTACGCCCCTTTGTTTCCAGCGAAATTATTTCTAATGTAATTCGAGAACTTAATGCTGGAAAATCAGTTGCTGTTGCCATAACAACTGTTGATACCATTTTTGAAGTTGACGAGAAAAACAAAATTGTTTCTGTTCCACAAAGAAGTTTTTTAAGAAGAGCACAAACGCCACAGGCCTTCCCTTACAATGCAATTAAATCAGCTTATGAAATTGCTTTAAAAGATCCTGATTTTGTGGCAACAGATGATTGTGGTGTTGTATTGAAATATCTACCAAGAGAAGCTATCTACATTGTTGAAGGTGATGAATCCAACATCAAAATTACTTTTGAAGGAGATTTGGTGTTGGGGGAGCAGATTATGAAAAAAAAAAGGGCAAACTCTTATAAATTTAACCCTTGAAATATCACTTATACTTTACTACGTTATACTCAACTACAAATACTTATCTATTCCATTAACACAGAATGCAATATCACCATCAACACAATCATAATACATCCTTTTATTCTTTTCAGAACTTGCCCTGTCACTCTTAGGGTGATATAAATGATATTCAACAGCCATAAACAATAAGGTTGTTTTTCTTACACCTGAGTTCATTAATCGCTCTACCATTTCTATGTCCTCATAACCCCATCCTGTAAAATCTTCATTGTAGCCATTTATTTTTACAATATCTTCTTTCCAATAAGCAAAATTACAACCTAAAGACCCTTTTCTTGAGGTATCACTCCTTTTGTTGCGATACAGCAGAGATAGTTTTGGAATTCTGAAGAATCTCTTTCTCTTTTTAATATCTATCAGATTCAAATTATTACTCGATGGATTATCAAGTAATCTCATCGTTCTTTTTTTACGTACAAAGCTTCTATTACCACAAATTAATTGTCTTGAGCTTGCTACAGATATATGATCCTCAATAAATCTGGGATGAATCATTATATCCCCATCTATTTGAATTATATAATCAGAACTAACTTGAGCAATGGTCTTATTTAAAATTTTACATTTCTGAAAACCATTGTCTTCATGCCAGATGTGTTTTACATTACATTGAAACATGGATCTATACTGATCAATAACCTGCTTTGTTTCTTCTTTCGAGCCATCATCTCCTACAACAATCTCGTTAGGCATCACAGTCTGTTTTAAAATACTGCGAAAAACTAAATCTAAAAACTTAGGATTATTATAGGTGGTAATTAGTAACGTAACTGTAAATTCCATATGCTTCCTTGAAAATCTATTTATTTAATCATCCATTGAGTAATGCCTTATATCAACACTCTCTTGATGTATTGGTATACTCATGTTTATAGTATGACCATTCAATACTTTATCGTACATTTTCAGATAACCATCACACATTAGCTTAACAGAAAAACTATCGCAAACATATTCATGACAATATTTTGCATTATATTCTTCATAATTTCTCGCTGCATCAATTAATTTCGAATATGAATTTGATGTTACCCCAACCTCTGAAGGTATTAATTCTGGTAATGAACCATAAGTACTACCAAATACAGGTGCTCCAAAATATAAACTTTCTACAATTGCTAAACCAAATGGTTCATGCCAAATTACAGGAAATAGAAGTGCTTTTGACTGATTAATTACCCTGCTTTTTTTCTCTCCTCCAATAAATCCTTTATAACGTACCGTTTTAGAAAGAGGTAAGCCTCTCCCTCCAATTACTGCTAATTTTTCATTTAAGGCCTTTGCAATCTTTACACAACCCTTTAAGTTTTTCTTACTACGGCTCGCTTTCCCTAAAAACAAGAAATGATCCCTTTTCATTTTCCATTTTACAGAACCATATTCATCAAAGTCTAATCCATTATATACAAATGCAGAACTTCCATGCCTCTCTGCATGATTTTTAGATATAAATACAGTATTGAGATCGTACTCTTGGCTAGGCTTGCTATTTCCATGTAAAGTCGAAATATAGGGTATAGACAACTCTTCCTCAATAGGAAAATGAACATGAACCATATCAATGCCTTCAGGTATTTGCTCTCCTATCATCTTATCAGGATCATAAGTATATACTTTGGCAAAATGACAAGTGGAACCTGACTTTGCTAAAAAGCTTATCTTATGTCCTCTTTTATTTAGTTCTTCTCCTAGCCACCAAACAATACGCTCTGTACCTCCATAAAGTAAGGCTGGAATTTTTTGATCACAAACCAATAATATATTCATGTTATATTTTAGATTTTTTTTTCAAGTAATAAGGCTGCTTCAATAGTATCGTTCATATCGTAATATTTATAGTCAGCTAAACGCCCACCAAAAATATACTTTTCGTATGAAGCTTTCGCCAATTTCTGATATTCTTTCAGTAATTTATTATTCCTATCATCATTAAATAGGATAGTAAGGCTCATTATCCCTACCAAATTCATGCAGATATTCTTTTGTTACAACAGTTTTATTCTGAGACCCAAACTCAAAATTAAAACTTCTATATTCCAGCTTACCTAGTTAACAATCAAGAAATTCATCAATTTTACCAGTATATAATATTTTCTCTCCCAGAACACCAAGTTCTTCTTTGTTCTCAACAAAGTTAATATCAGATCTAACCTCAACACCTTCCAGTACGTCTTCAATTAATTATATTCTCCAATGAGGATTCCTTGATAAATATTTTCATCTACAATGATCAGGTCTTTCAATAAAAAAGTCCTTTAAACTTTGCTTTAATAGCATTCTTCCGCTTAATTTTTGTCTTGTGACTTTCATCAAATTCAATTAAGAGTCTTACTGCTTCATCTTCATTCATACCATTTATTCTTGCATATTCCCGAGCAACAATTTCCAATTCATCTTCGTTTGCCCAAATCTGAGAAAAGTTTTGAAGACCTTTTTGATAGCCCATTTCTTCAAATCTCATTCTGTTAATATCGACAATACTAAATTTATATTTAGAATCAGCCAATCGGTTTATTAATATATTCCCTCTTGAATAATCCAGATGATGAACACCATTCTTATGTAATTTCTCATAAGTAAAGACTGCAAATTGTCTAAGAATATTTTCTTTATCTGGAAATTCAAATCCAATTAAATCACGAATTGTAAAATCGTATTTTTGGTGAATACTCACATAAAAACTGCGGTTAAATAATCCATTTTTCAACACTTCTACACAAGCAACCGGCTCTGGAGTACTGGTTCCCTTTTTAATCAATTTCATTGCATACAAATAGGAATGTTTGGCTTTTGAACCTCTCAGCCATGCATAGGCAATTTTATTAATTAAATGTGGAATTTTAAAAGATTTTACATTAACCAAGAGCCCTCCACAATTAAAAGTTTTGATTGTATTTCGCCCTTCATAAATACAAGTCCCCTGTTTTTCAAAAATATATGGCAAATCCTTAACAAAATCTGACAGAAACGAATAATCATTATTTACTTTGCAACGTATTTTTAGTTCCGAAATCTTCCGTCCCTCTTTTTTGTCAAGTTCAGGCAATAACTCAATAATTTTATTTGCCACACGTTCTCCCGCCCGTCCATCTAATGTTTCAAACATTCGTTTATTTGCTACCTCCTGATCAATTTTCTTTTGGTTTATATTTTGGTAGGCATATTCTAACATTTCATCCAATTCGCTAACTTTCTCAATCTGAAAACTAATCGATTTAATAATTTCCCGGACTTCAGGAACAGTTCTTTTTACAGACGGGACTTTAAAAGAAACTATTGGTTTGTATAAAGCACTCATTTCTGATAATATTGAACTTGTATCTCCAACACAAATATCCGAAATCATGATATACGGCGTAATATCCTGCGACTCAATATAAATGACTTCCGGAGTATTCTTGATCACACTTTTATATTTTTTTGAAGTCCAAACGTGAAGAGTAACCAAAACATTGTATTCATTAGTGAAATTGGATAATTTATTGTACCATTCGTGAACTGCTGACATTTGCGAGCCATCCCAAGTAGCTGAAAACAAAACAGTCTTTTTATTAGGATCAATATTTAATTCCTCCTTCAACTTACCAAGAACCTCTTCAGAGTAAGTACCATTAAAAGCATCATCCATTTTTGGGAAACCTAAGCCAACCCCAGATGTAATTCCAATCAATCGGGCTTCCTCCACCTCTTTTGAACTGGTAAAATGAAATTGATTAAACATATTGTGTCCATTTACATTGGCAAAAGGTTTAAAATGATATGCTCCATGCGCAATCCCAATTCTAATAATTTTTGATTCCGGAAATAAATAACATGCCTGACGGCACATTATCACTGCCTTGGGAAATACGGGCATCACCCTTGCTTTTATTCCTTTTTCAAGCAATTTCTTTTGTAGGCTGCGATTCTTTGCAACGATAGTAATTGGTTTCAGATGTCTTTGTACGTTCTTAAAAATCTCTAAATCCAATTCATTGGCACAATAGAATACAATTTCTGTTCTTCGCTTTAGTAAATTAAGAAAATTCCAGACTATTTTATAAGGGAATTTTACAACATAATATGTCAAAACCATTCTCTGGTATCATTTAATAGTTAATATCTTTTTCCGGTCAAAATCCCTTTTTTAACCAACTTTATTTGAAAACCAATATTATTGTCTAAATATTTACCGCGATCAATGGCAATACTTGCTAATACTTCAAATGGTACTGCTTTCCATCTTGGAAAAATTACCTCCATTAAATAAGATTGCTGAGCAAGACCATCAGGATAGGTATAACTTTTTGAATAGTTTTCTTCCTGATTCCCCTGCCCATCATTTACAAGCAATGCCCGTCCATAGTTCTCTGAAAAAGTAAGCAGGGTTTTGTACTTCAATTTCCCTATAAAACCTGTAATTCCTAAATGATGAGCCACAATAGCATTATTTGTAATGCCATTCACCTCACCATTTGCAAGAGATGGTGTAAACAAAGGCAAACCAATAATTCGTTGATGATTTGTCCAACCTGATTGAAAAATACCATTAGAGAAGTACCCATCAAACCCAATTACCGGTTCAATTGGATGATTTGGACGAATGCTGTAGCCCCCTTGGTCTTTGGTATAATAATACTCATAAATAAAGGATGAAATCAATTTTGATTCTTTGAATTTAAGAAAGAAACTCATATTCCAATCCTTCACCTTATTGATATGCTTAAAATCACCTGACTTATCCTCGTACATATTTTTAAAACTCAACACCGATTCTATTTTCGAAGTCGAATATGAAAACTCAAACATATTTTGTCCGATATGATTTCCTGATTTGTTGTAACTCTCGTTTATTGATTGATTCCCGTTTTCGTCAACTAACACTTTACCTCCTCTTACGAAAACAGCATCTGCAAACGCATCAAAACCTCCTAAACTACCCCATTTAGGAGAGGTTCCTCCCCATTGAGCATAGTGATCCAACCCAATCGTAAATGACAATCCTTCCTTTTTACCAATTCTTAAAAACGCATTCTTGTGATGGACATTAGTTTTGTCAACATATCTATCATCCAGCATAATTCCATTAGAAAAACTACCCTTCACCCACAACAAATTATTCGTAAATGGAACAGAGATAAAATCTTTTAACTGAAATTTTAATTCCGGATACATTCTGGCATTACCTGAATAAAGCAAATCATTATTAGTTACAGACAAACCATCAAATTGGACATCCCGATGTTGCATTCCTAAATCAACACTTACTCCATTCCATATTGCTGAAGCGTACAGTTCATCAATAAAAACCTCCGATTCTCCACCTTGACTTCCTATAATTGATGTCCCATAATTAAATTTCAGTCCTTGTTTATTTACATGTGAATCACTGTAAATTCGCAAATTTACAACACCACTATTTTCATTTGGTATAATACCATACTTATTACTAACCAACCAAAAAGGCATGGTGCCCTTATCGGAAAACTGGCTCATCACTTGAGCTTCATAAGTTATCTCTCTTTTTTGACTATAAGAGGAAACAACACCAAGTAACAATATGGAAAGAACAAAAACGTTTTTAAAATATTTAAATATCATGCTTGTATTTTTTTACAAAAGATTTAACAATTTCCTTCATTGAAACAGATCCTATTTCCTGATAAGGAATAGATTCTGTCTCATAAAACTTAAATCCAGAAATATCATCATTTGCATCAATTTCTTTAAAAGATTTTATTTTGCAAATATAGGCCAAATCTAAGGTAAATACAGATAATCCACCAAAAACATATTCGTTTGGATAAGACATAAAATAGGACAATTCTGCAACTTCTAAATTCAACTCTTCTTTAATTTCACGACAGAGTGCCTGTTCTGCTGTTTCCATTACATCCACAAAGCCTCCTGGTAAATCGAGCATCCCTTTCTGGGGCTCAACAGCTCGTTTGGCAAGTAACAACTCTCCTTTTTCGTTAACTATTAAAGCAGCGACTGCAGCAGAGGCATTTACATACAAATGAAAATGGCAGTTCTCACACAAAAATGAATTATCACTTTTGTAAAGAAACTCTGCTCCACCACATTTGGGACAATATTTAATTACTTTTTGAGGGAATGTTGGACTCATCTTCTACTTTTTTTTATGAACAGCAAATCTACTGGAATGAAATTTGTTTCACAATAATCAAACGACATTTTTAACTGAATATTGGTATTGCATTTATTTGGATTGACAAAAAATAAGCCTGTGATTCCTATCTAGCTGTTTGATATTTTGAAAAAGTTATTACTTTTAAAACGAAGCAAATTATTAATGGGACGAGCCAAACTCGTTTCTATCCTGACACTTTTTGAGGTTTATCTTTTTCATGTTTCATTAAGTCGCTATTACTGATTAAGAAAAGATATTCAGGCCTCCCATTTTTTTTGCTGTTTAAACAGGAATAAATTTCTAACCCAATTACCATAAGTTCAAAAAAGGCAAATTTCAAATGAAATTTGCCTTTTTTACTAATAACCAGACGCCCGGCTGTCCTTATGTCTTTTAGTATCTGCAACACCAATGTATTCTCCCGAGTCCGAAACAAAAATATCGGCCATCGTTCCAATTTTCGATTGAGGTTTCACTATATGTTTCAGATCTTTAAGTTTATCTACAACTTCCTTCGATGGAAAATCCGTTTCTACATATATTTCATCGGGTAACCATTGCGAATGAATGCGAGGCGCATCAACAACCTGCTGTGGGTTCATCTTAAAATCGATTTTATTAATGATATTTTGAAAGACTGAGGTTATTATTGTAGATCCTCCGGGAGAACCCAACACCATAAACAGCTTCCCATCCTTCTCAATAATTGTTGGTGTCATACTGCTCAGCATTCGTTTCCCGGGCTGAATTGAATTGGCTTCACCGCCAACCAATCCGAACTGATTTGGAAAACCGGGTTTGCTGCTAAAGTCATCCATTTCATTGTTTAGAAAAAAACCGCCTCCTTCAACCATCACTTTACTACCGTAATTCCCATTTAGCGTAGTGGTTACAGCAATTGCATTACCTTCCGAATCGGCGATTGAAAAATGAGTGGTTTCAAAACTCTCTATCAGCTCAACACTTCCTGCTTTTATATCCTGCGAATTTGTTTTCTTATTCATTTCAATACCAGCAAATCGATTCTCTAAATACTCATCGTCAACTAATCGATTAACAGGAACTTCGTAATAATCGGGATCGCCAAGCCATGCAGCTCGATCAGCATACACTCTTCGCTCTAATTCGACCATTAAATGAATGTGCTCAAAAGATCCAAAACTATACTTATTCATTTTATACATCCCGGCTCCTTTAAGCAACTGAACCAATGCCACACCTCCACTTGATGGCGGAGGCATTGAAATGATTTTATGTCCCCGATATTCACCTAACAATGGCTTTCTCCAGATAGATTGATAATCCTGTAAATCTTTAGCTGTAATAATACCGCCATGTTTTTCCATCTCTGAAACAATCAATCCTGCAGTTTCCCCTTCATAAAATCCATTGCGCCCACTTGCTTTTATTCGTGATAATGTTCTTGACAATGCAATATTTCTCAAGGTATCTCCCTCTCTAAAAAGACCTTCCCTTAAATAAGGAACTAAACTCTTCCCTTTGTTTTGATTTTGTATTTGATCGTGGTAATCATTTAATTTATTTGCTTCCAACAAACTTAAAGCAACACCATTCTCAGCCAGTTTAATTGCTGGTTCTAACAATGCCTTCCAATCCATTTTCCCATACTTCTGATGCAACTTTACCATTCCATCTACGGTACCCGGAACTCCAACAGCCAAATCCCCATTTTTACTCAAATCAGAATTAACTCTTCCATCCTCATCACAATACATCTGTTCATATGCAGCTTTTGGTGCTGTTTCCCGAAAATCAAGAGAATTATAATCTCCGCCAGAAGTTCTGATAACGGCAAAACCTCCTCCGGCAATATTTCCGGCTCGTGAGTAGACAACTGCCAACGCAAATTGTACGGCAACAGCCGCATCAAAAGCATTTCCACCTTTTTGTAATATATCCTTCCCAACTTCAGAAGCCAAATAATGAGCTGTTACCACGACCCCGTTTTTATAGGATTTTGATTCAAGAGGAACATTACATGAAAAACCCAAAAGAATAAAGGCTAAAAGGATTGAAGTTAATTTTGTTTTGCTCATGTTAAATTTGCTAAATGATTCAGAATTCTAAAGATAAATAGGATTTATTCAGTACCATACACTTAATACAAAAAAAAAGGTGCCCTTTTCGGACACCCTCAAATTTTCTTATTCACTCCATATCTTACTTTCGTGATCGATATACCAAGTTTTCCCCGTTTTTCCTTTGGCATAAATTATAAATTGCTTTTTCGTTACTTCCACCTGAATTGCGAAAGGTGATTTCAGTTCTTTTTGATAAGATCCTTTCTCGCTGCAATACTGCTTCTGCTGCTTATACAATTTAATCAGTTCCCTTTTTAAAGGATAATCTTCATCCATTTTAAACACAACACTTCCCTCGCCTGCCTTTGTTGTTGAAAACTGTACATATCCCCATGTTTCAGGCTGATGCATTGCAATAACTCCTTGTGGAGACCATACCCAATTGTGTTCCGGGAAAGTTTTTCCAGTTTCTGGATCAATACATTTTAAGTACGTTCCTTTATCTGCTTTCACATCCCAATTTACCCGAGAAAAATTGACCCGCCATTGTTCTCCGTTTTTCGGCTTTCGTTGTTCAGGAGCACACTCCTTCAATACTTCCCAAGGGAAAGCAATTTCCAATGTCCACTTCTCATCCTTGTCCGAAGAATCATTTATTGTTCCGTAAATGGCTGTTGCCGATTTTAATCCTTTTATATCCCATGCATTAATTGCAGGAGCACCATCACGATATGGTTTTGCCAACATCAAATCCCAAATGGTATTTAAAGCATTCATTTCAAACTCATAATACCTATGATTATCCCCCTGAGGATCAATAAACACCTCGAAATCATTATCGTAAAATATTACTGTATCGCGTTGTTTTAACTTTGCCCAAACATGTGGTTCTTCCAATTCTGCAGCCACATAAAAATAATCCTCATCCCATGCCATTTTAACATGAGTTTTATAGGTAGGCAAAGGTTTTTTATCTCCTTCTATATCCACAAAATATTCTGACCAATCTACATCTCCCCACTCCGAATCACTTAAAACTCCATCTATATTTATTGGATTAGAAGTTTTATAGCACATATATGATCTCGCCTGATCCTGAGCCTTTCCCAAAGCAATAACAGTTAGCATCAAAACGATTAGCAATGTTGTTCTCATATCAAGCAGTGTATTTATTTTTATTTAAAATTAAGTAATAAAATAAGTGTTTAACTAATTTCAAATCTAAGGATAATTTTCAGCATTAAAATCCGGACTTTGCAACATTTACGGGAGTTTAAAATGGAATTCCGCTACATCATCAGTACTAATCTGGTTTAGCAGGATGAAAAAAAAACATTTATTCCTACTTTTGGAACGAAGCTAAAAATCAAACTCATGTTAGAATTATTTTACAAACGACGAAGCATTCGAAAATTTACCGACAAACCTATCGAAGCAGCAAAACTTGAGCGCATTATGCAAGCTGCCTTATTGGCTCCTTCATCAAAAAGTTCATATCCATGTGAATTTGTAATTGTTGACCAAAAGGAAATCAATGAAAAACTTTCAGTTTGCAAACCACTTGGAGCTGGATTCCTAAAAAATGCAGCTTGTTCTATTGTAGTAGCAGGCGATGCTGATAAAAGTGATGTTTGGATAGAAGATTGTGCTATTGCAGCCACTTTTATTCAGTTACAAGCGGAAAAGGAGGGATTGGGAACCTGTTGGATTCAGATACGAGAAAGAGAATACAAGGATGAGCAATCAGCAGAATCCTATATTCATGAGATTTTAAATATGCCTGCCAACATAAAAATACTGGCAATTATTGCTATCGGCTATAAAGATGGCGAGAAAGCAGGTCGCGATGAAACTTTTCTCAAAAAAGAAAAAATTCATATGAACACATTTTAAAATACGACTAAGAAGGTGTCCAAAAAGGAATATTTTGTAATGGATTGTCATGTTAACCGATTCATTGGGATCAGAATGACAATAGAACAAAATTTTTTAGACACCCTCTTTTCTTTCTTTCAAATAAATTTTTATTTGCTGTGGCGTTCTACCAAAAGGCTAACGACTTCTTCCAACTTGTAATCTTTAGCTGCAAGGAGCACCAGGTAATGAAACATCAAATCAGCAGCTTCACCCATAAATAAATCTTTATTGTCATCTTTGGCTTCAATCACCAGCTCAACAGCCTCTTCTCCTACCTTTTGGGCAATCTTATTAATTCCTTTATTAAAAAGACTTGCGGTATAAGATTTCTCAGACAAATTCTTCTTTCTTTCGGTAATTACCTGCTGCAGCTGCAGTAAAAAATCAATGGAAGACGCTTTGTTCTCTTCCTGCCAGCAAGTATCTGTTCCTTTGTGACAAACCGGTCCAACAGGATCCACTTTAATCAGCAAAGTATCATTATCACAATCTAAACTTAAATCTTTCAATTCAAGAAAATTACCACTTTCTTCTCCTTTGGTCCAAAGTCTTTTTTTACTTCTGCTATAGAAAGTCACTTTTCCAGTCTCGATTGTTTTTTCGTACGATTCCTTATTCATGTATCCCAGCATCAACACCTTTTGTGTTTTAACATCTTGAATAATTGCAGGCACAAGTCCTTCTCCTTTTTCGAAATCAATTTGGTTTGTCAGATCTTTAAAATTCATCTTTTATAATTGTGGTTCGTTTATATTCTTACTGGTATATTCTTACTTTTTAGATATGTTTTCAAATTGGGAATTTCTATTTCCTTAAAATGAAAAACACTGGCTGCCAAAGCGGCATCAGCCTTCCCTTCGGTAAATGTATCTGCAAAATGTTCCATATTTCCAGCTCCGCCCGAAGCTATAATTGGAATATTTATCATCTCGGATAGTTTCGCCAAAGTTTCATTCGCAAATCCATTCTTGGTTCCATCGTGATTCATTGACGTAAACAAGATTTCTCCTGCACCCAATCTCTCTGCTTCCAGAATCCAATCGAACAAATCAATTCCGGCAGCTAATCTTCCGCCATTTAAATAGACTTCCCATTTGCCGTCGGCAAAGCGGGCATCTACGGCAACAACAACACACTGACTGCCGAATCGGGAAGCCAAATCTGATATTAACTTTGGATTTCGGACAGCCGAAGAATTTATGGACACCTTATCGGCTCCGGCATTCAACAGAATGCCAACATCCTCCGGTGTAGAAATTCCTCCACCAACAGTGAAAGGTATATTTAGTTCTTTTGCTACTTTCTGCACCAAATCAACAAGTGTTTTCCTCTTTTCATGAGTGGCTGTAATGTCTAAAAAGACCAATTCGTCCGCTCCTTGCTCTGCATAATACGCAGCCAATTCAACAGCATCACCGGCGTCTCGTAAATCGACAAAATTAACTCCTTTAACCGTTCTTCCGTCTTTTACATCCAAACAGGGTATTATTCGTTTCGACAGCATATTTACAGGATAAATTCGTTAACCAATTCGTTCATATCAATTCTCTTTTCGTAAATCGCTTTGCCGATAATCACGCCCCAACAGCCAATCTCATTCAAAATGCGAATATCTTCGATGTTACCAACTCCTCCGCTTGCAACCAGTTCTAAATTGGGAAATTCTTTCATTACCGATTGATACAACTCAACAGCTGGTCCCTGCAGCATCCCATCTTTCGAAATATCGGTACAGATTACAGTTTTCACTCCTTTTTTCTGATAATTCTCCAAAAATTTGAAAAGATGATAATCAGAATCTTCTTTCCATCCGGAAATTGAAACCATTTCGTTTCGAACATCGGCTCCCAAAATCATTTTTTCAGATCCGTATTTACTCATCCATTTTTCGAACATCTCAGGATTCGAAACGGCAATACTGCCACCTGTAACCTGATTCGCTCCGCACTGAAAAGCCAATTCGATATCTTCATCAGATTTCACTCCTCCACCAAAATCGATTTTCAAATTGGTTCCGGAAGCCACTCTCCGCAACACTTCCGAATTGCAAATATGTCCTGATTTAGCACCTTCCAAATCAACCAAATGCAGACGGGTAATTCCTAATTCTTCAAAGCCTTTTGCTACCTGTAACGGATCTTCACTATATACTTTTTCGGTATCATAATCTCCTTTTGTTAGTCGAACACATCTCCCTTTTATGGTATCGATGGCTGGTATTATTTTTATTTTAGTCATTTTTTTTAGATATAAGACATGAGATGTGAGATTTGATATACGAGATTAGCGCACATCCTCCTATTTTCTCACAATAAATTCCAATTCCTTTTACAGATTGATAAAATTTTCGAGTATCCTAACTCCTACTTCTCCCGATTTTTCAGGATGAAACTGACAGGCATAGAAATTATCTTTCTGAAGTGAAGCACTGAAATTCAATATATAGTTACAAGATGCAACAGTCTCCGAAGAACTTGGCACATAGTAAGAATGTACAAAATAAGCATACTCTTTTTCCTGCACACCATCAAACAAACTTCCTTTCAGCTCATCCAACTCATTCCATCCCATATGCGGCACTTTACGTTCATTGGTAAAGCGTTTTACCTGCAGAGGGAAAATACCCAATCCTTTTGTATCACTTTCTTCGGAGCTTTCGCACATCAGCTGCATTCCCAAACAAATACCTAACACAGGTTGTGTCAATTGAGGAATCAATTGATCCAAGCCATTCTTCCGAAGCGAATTCATGGCCCAGGCGGCTTCACCAACTCCGGGAAATATCACTTTATCTGCACTGCGAATCACTTCTTCATCATTTGAAACAACAGGAGTAATTCCCAATCGCTCAAAAGCATATTTTACCGATTGAATATTTCCTGCATCATAATCGATGATAACAATTTTCTGATCTTTCATTTTATTTAGACTAAGATGAGAGTCCCGAATTCCCGGGATTAGATAAATCACTTCCCTTACACATTTATTTAAACTTTTAAAGCTTCCCCTTCGTAGATGGCAATTGCAAACAATTTGCGTCTCTTCTAATCGCCATGCGGATGGCTCTGCCCAAAGCTTTAAAAATGCCTTCTATTTTATGATGCTCATTTTGTCCTTCGGCCTTGATATTCAGATTGCATAAAGCTCCATCGGAGAATGACTTAAAAAAGTGAAAAAACATTTCAGTTGGCATTCCTCCTATCATTTCGCGATTGAATTCAGCTTCCCAAACCAACCAGTTTCTACCTCCAAAATCAATAGCAACCTGCGCCAAACAGTCATCCATCGGCAAACAAAAACCATAACGATCCAATCCCAATTTATTGCCAAGAGCTAACTTAAATGCTTCTCCCAAAGCAATTGCAGTATCTTCTATGGTGTGGTGTTCATCAACTTCCAAATCTCCTTTTACGGTAACGCTCAAATTAACTCCGGAGTGTTTGGCAATCTGATCGAGCATGTGATCAAAAAATCCGATTCCTGTATTAAACGAGCCTTTTCCTTCACCATCCAGATCCAAAACAATTTTAATCTTTGTTTCGTTCGTATTCCTTTCAACCGTTGCGGTTCGTTCACTTAAGCGCAAAAACTCATATATTTTCTCCCACGATTCTGTGCGCAATTCAATACAAGCTTCCAGTTCCTGTTTCGATTCCGACAACTCATCATCACCAATATTTCCACTTGATGAAATAAAAATTGCTTTTGCATTCAAATTCTTAGCCAATTCAACATCAGTCCAACGATCACCAATCACAAACGAATTTTCCAAATCATACTCTTCCGAAAAATACTTTGTCAACAAAGCGGTACCGGGTTTTCTTGTTGGTGCATTTTCATGAGGAAAAGTTTTATCAATGCATACATCTGCGAATTCAATTCCTTCACTGGAAAATGCCTGCATCATTTTATTCTGAGCCGGCCAAAAGGTATCCTCAGGATATGAACCGGTTCCCAAACCATCCTGATTGGTAACCATCACCAGTTCAAAATCAAGTTGCTTTACAATTTTCGCCAGTCCATTAAAAACACCAGGATAATACTCTAATTTCTCCAGACTATCCACCTGATAATCAACAGGAGGCTCCAGAATCAATGTTCCATCTCTATCAATAAACAGAACTTTCTTTTTTGCAGTTGTATCCTTCATGATTTCAATTCAAATTTTGTTAATGTATTTTTCAAAATCGCATTTTCCTCACTTGTACCAATACTAATGCGAACACAGTTTCCCAGACTTTGAATTTTTGACCGGTCCCGAATAATGATTTCATCGGTAAGCAAATAATCATATAAGCCTCTTGCATCATTCACACGAATCAAAATAAAATTAGCATCAGTAGGATATACTTTCTCAATAAAAGGCAAACCATTCAAAAATGTGATCAAACCTTCTCTTTCTGTGATGATATTCTTCACTTGCTCGTCATACAAATCAACAGTTTCCAATAATTCAAGAGCTTTGGTCTGAGTCAGACAATTCACGTTATAAGGCGGCTTTATTCTATTCAAGACATTGATGATTTCCTTGGAAGCCAAACCAATACCCAAACGAATTCCTGCCATTCCCCATGCTTTTGACAATGTTTGCAGTATCACTAAATTAGGATAACTCTCCAACCTGTCCGACAGACTTTTACCCGGAGAAAAATCGATATACGCTTCATCAACAATTACAAGCCCTGGAAAACTCTCAAGCAATTCAACAACCTTACTCTCATCCAACAAATTAGCTGTTGGATTATTCGGCGAACATAGAAATAACATTTTCGAATTCTGATCGGCAACTGAAAGAACAGCATTTACTTCCGGCTGAAAATCCTTATCAAGCGGCACTTCACGATTCTCAATCGCATTGATTCCTGCTGCAACTTCATACATCCCATAGGTTGGCGTACAAATAATTACATTATCGATATTCGGCTCACAAAATGCTCTAAACAAAAGATCAATAACCTCATCACTGCCATTTCCAAGAATCATATTTTCAGGATTCACAGCTTTCAACTCTCCCAAACGTGATTTTAATGTTCTTTGCATAGGATCCGGATAGCGATTTACTCCATTTTCATACGGATTTTCGTTGGCATCCAAAAAGACAGATCCCTTTCCTGAAAATTCATCTCTTGCAGAAGAATACGGCACCAGTCTTTTCACATTCTCCCGAACCAATTTATTCAAGTCTATGCTTGATTTTATTTTTGCTCCCATCATGAATTTAATTTTATCTTATTCAAACGAACCGTTACTGCATTACTGTGAGCATCCAATTGTTCGGCTTTCGCCATGATTTCAATTACAGGCCCCAGATTCAGCAAGCCCTTCTCACTTATTTTTTGGAAACTGATACTCTTCATAAAAGAGTCAAGACTCACACCGGAATACGCCTTTGCGGCTCCGTTTGTTGGTAAGGTGTGATTGGTTCCAGATGCATAATCGCCTGCACTTTCCGGAGTATAATTTCCTAAAAAAACAGATCCGGCATTTTTGATTCCATCAATCAACAAATCTTCATCTTTTACTGATACAATAAGATGTTCCGGCGCATACGAATTGCTTAATTCAAGAGCTTCTTCCTTTGATTTCACCAAAACAATTTTCGAGTTCTCCAATGCTTTGGCAGCAACATCTCTTCTCGAAAGAGCCTGCAATTGTTTTTCGAGTTCTTGTTCAACTCCTTCTATCAGCTGCTCAGCCCAAGTCACTAATACCACCTGACTATCAGCACCATGCTCTGCCTGAGACAATAAATCTGCGGCAACAAATTCCGATTCTGCTGTTTCATCAGCCAAAATCATTACCTCCGAAGGTCCCGCCGGCATATCAATTGCCACTCCTATTCTATTTGCCCGCTGTTTGGCAGCAGTCACATACTGATTTCCCGGTCCGAATATTTTATGAACTTTTGGTATCGATTCGGTTCCATATGCCATTCCTCCAATTGCCTGAATGCCGCCAACCTGAAAAACCCGATCGATTCCAACCAACTTGCAGGCATATAGAATGGCCGGATTAATTTTTCCATTCTTACCGGGAGGTGTACAAAGAACAACCTCACCACAACCAGCCAATTTTGCCGGAATGCCTAACATTAACACCGTTGAAAACAAAGGAGCGCTTCCACCCGGCACATACAAACCAACCTCTTCGATTGCTGTTGATTTCCTCCAGCAACGAACTCCTTCACTTGTCTCAATCACCTCAGAATCCTGAAATTGAGCCTCATGAAATGTCCGGATATTCTTTGCTGCAATTACCAAAGCTTGTTTTAATTCACCATCGAGCATACTCTCCGATGCATCGATATCAGCTCGGTTAACTTCCGTTTTATTAATATTTACACCATCATACTGAAGGGTATATTTAAACAACGCTTTATCGCCATCCCGTTTTATTTCTGCAAAAACCAGATTTACGGCATCCTCTAACTCATCCACATTAAAGATAGGACGGGTTAATACACTATTCCAAGATTCTTTCGCCGGGTACTTTATTACTTGCATTTTCGTAGGAATTAAACTTACAACACCATTTTTTGAATTGGAATAATCAATATTCCTTCTGCGCCATTCAATTTTAACTGATCAATGACTCCCCAAAAATCATTCTCGTTTATAACAGAGTGAATAGAACTCCATCCTTCCTGTGCCAAAGGCAATACAGTCGGGCTTTTCATTCCAGGCAGCACCTTAATGATATCCTCCACTTTATCATTAGGAGCATTCAGCAAAATATATTTGTTGTTTTTTGCGGCTAGTACCGATCTCATCCGAAACAGTAATCGTTCCAATATTGCACTCTTCAGATTGCTGATATTTTTATTCGCAACCAAACAGGCCTCCGAAACCAAAACCTCTTCCACCTCAACCAATCCATTCTTGAACAATGTACTGCCGGAACTCACCAAATCGCAGATTCCATCGGCTAAACCAATATTAGGCGCAATTTCAACAGAACCGGAAATTACGTGAATTTCACAATCTAAATTATTGGCATCTAAAAACTGCTGCAAGGAATTTGGATAGGAAGTGGCTATTTTTTTTCCGTTAAAATATTCCAATCCGGTATACTCCACATCTTTCGGTAAAGCCATTGCCAACCGGCATTTCGAAAATCCCAGTTTCTGCAGAACCTCAAGTTCCTTTTGTTTTTCGATAATTACATTCTCTCCTACGATAGCAATATCCGCAACCCCATCCTGAACATACTGAGGAATATCAGAATTTCTTAGGTATAAAACTTCGAGCGGAAAGTTGGAGGCATTTGCTTTTAACTGATCTTTTCCATTATCGATGGAAATACCACACTCTTTCAAAATCCGCAATGAATCTTCCTGCAGTCTTCCTGATTTCTGTACTGCAATTGTTAATTTTTCTCCCATGGTTAAAATTTTTGGTGCCTTACGGTATCTGTTTCAGGCATAAAAAAACGCCCGACTGTTACCAGCGGGCGTTTAAATGTTAGTTAAAATATCTTTAGAAATACTGCATAACATCCTCAGCTCACCGGTTGGTAAGTATAATGATGATGATGATGAATTGCAGTAAATTTCATTTTTTCTTTTTTGATATGCCACAAAGATTAGTAAAATATTTTAAGCATCCAAATTCAGACTCAAAGAATTACAATAATATAAACTTAAATTAACAACACCTGATTTAGGCTGCATGTAATAAATTACATGACATTTTACGATGCAAAACCAAACCTTATATGGGGGTCATCTCAAAAAAAAACAATTTTTCTTCCTTATACCCCTTATCGTAATCGTTATAAATGCTAAAAACATCATTTTTTATAAATTACCCCCTGTTTTTCTGTTGTAGTTTTGATTTTTTTAATACTTTTACAAAATCAAACTATTAAATATAGGGGTTACATTAAAAAAAACCACATTTTACAAACCAACACCCCCACATTACGAATAGTCTGATTGAAATAAACCATTTTTACTAACTATTATAGAAAACCTAAATTTTTACCACATGCAAAAACATTATTTAGCTCTTCGAAACAAAGCCACATTGCATTCCGAAGATAAAAAAGAGCAATCCCTTTCTTCAAATTTTCGACAACGGTCGAATTTACGCTTGGTCTAAACCCGAAACCCGAGATTCCTTAATCCGGGGAATCTCGGTGTTTCAATTAGCCAAAAATGAAAGAGTATGATTTGAGAAACTATTAAAACAATTAGCTCATGAAAAAGATCGAAGCAATTATTCGCAAAACAAAATTTGAAGAAGTAAAAAAAGGCCTGCACAATATCGGAATTGATTACTTGTCATTCTGGGATGTAAGAGGTGTTGGAAAATCAGTAGAAGAGAGAGTTTATCGAGGTGTAATCTATGACACCAGCAGCATTGAAAGAACATTAATTTCTTTCATTGTGCGGGATAAATATGTTGATAACTGTATTGTAAGCATTCGTGAAAATGCTTTCACAGGAGAAATTGGAGACGGTAGAATTTTCGTTTACAATGTTGAGGATGCTTACCGAATTCGAACAGGAGATTCGGGTGATCGTTCCTTATACGACGAAGAGTAATCAACAAACATTTTTCACTATTTAAATTACCTATCATGGAAGAAACACTTACTTTAAATACTTTACAAGCAGCCGTTACCGAAACGGGACACTCAATTGATATTGTTTGGGTTTTAATAGCAACAGCACTTGTTATGTTTATGCAACCAGGATTTGCCATGGCTGAAGCTGGTTTTACAAGATCAAAAAACACAGCCAATATCCTAATGAAAAATCTTGTTGATTTTGCTGTTGGATCCATTGCATTTTTCCTAATTGGATACGCCCTGATGTTTGGAACAGATATAGGAGGATTGATTGGAAAACTGCCTTTTATGGAAGATGTCAGACCAGATATTGACCTGTCATTTTTAATGTTCCAAACCGTTTTTGCGGCAACAGCAGCTACCATTGTATCCGGCGCCGTAGCTGAACGAACCGAATTTAAAGCCTATATACTTTTTAGTATTGTAACTACAGCTATTGTTTACCCAATATCAGGACACTGGATTTGGGGTGGTGGATGGCTAAGCGAACTTGGCTTTCACGATTTTGCCGGATCAACTGTTGTTCACTCCGTTGGAGCATGGATGGGACTTGTAGGAGCAGCTATAATTGGCCCCAGAATAGGAAAATATAATGGTAAAGTCAATGCAATTCCCGGTCACAACCTTACCTTTGCAGCACTTGGTGTATTTATTCTTTGGTTTGGGTGGTTCGGTTTTAATGCGGGCTCTCAATTAGCTGCTAACGGAACAGCAAATACTGTAGCAATATCTCATATATTCCTGACAACCAACCTATCTGCAGCTGCAGGTACATTAGCCGCACTGCTAATTAGCTGGATTCGCTATAAACGTCCTACTCTTTCATTGAGTCTGAACGGCTCATTAGCCGGCTTGGTAGCAATTACTGCCGGTTGTGATATTGTATCACCTGAATCTGCTATTATTATTGGTTTAATTGCTGGTACAGCACTTGTATTTGGCGTTGAATTTATTGACAAAGTTTTACGGATTGACGATCCGGTAGGCGCTGTAACCGTACACGGAATTAATGGTGCCCTGGGAACAATATTAGTAGGATTTTTCGCCAAAGAAGGCGGTGTATTCTACGGAGGTGGTTTCGGTTTACTGGGAGTTCAGGTTTTAGGTGTTGTTGCTGTTGCAGCATGGGCCCTGGGAACAGCATATATTATTTTTAAAGTACTAAAAGTAACTGTTGGACTAAGAGTATCTGCCCGTATCGAAGAAGAAGGTCTTGACATCTACGAACATGGAGAAAAAGCATATCACTAACACTTTCTCATAAACTTGTTTCTCATAAATGGTAAGGTACAATATTTGTTCCTTGCCATTTTTTTTTGCTTAGCCATGTTTTATTGCTAGATACTTTGTAATTTCATGTGAAATTCTGCGTTAGATTAGAATGAATAATCACAAGTTTTTAACCAAATAAAATTAAATCAAATGAAGAAAGTAAATGTATTTTTATTAGCCTGTTTTTTTCTAGTGCTAAGCATTGGACAATCCGGTTGTTACGGACCATTCCGCCTAACAAAAAATTTGCACGAATGGAATGGCACTGTAGGTGACAAATTCATTAACGCACTGGTATTTTTTGCTTTTATTGTAATTCCTGTTTACGAAGTTGCTGTTTTTGTTGACGGCGTTGTACTAAATACCATTGAATTTTGGACCGGAGATAATCCTGTTACAATGGGCGAAAATGATAAAGATATTCAAATTGTAAAAAAAGACGGTAATAAATACCGTATCACAGCCACGCAAAATAAATTTCATATAGAACAACTTCAAGGTGACAACAAAGGTGATACAGCAGAATTAATCTTCAATCCTGAGAATAACTCATGGAGTTTAAAAGATGGCAATAAAGAACTTCAGAAACTTGTTGATTTAAATGTTGAAGCGAATCTGATTCACATCTACAAACCTGATGGTCAGACTGTAACTTTTGATCAGAATACAAATAATATGGCATCTATTGAAGCCCAACTAAAAACAGAATCAGTAAACTGGGCTCGAAAATAAACGATAAACCCAGCCAAAACGAATGAAACCCCAATTGTTGTGTCTGACTTTTGGGGTTTCCTTCAATTACATTGGCCTCAACACTAAAATTATATAGTCTAAAAATTTTTTCCTTGAACTGATAGATGTAACTTTATTTGGTAATGATTCAACTTTAGGACAATATGAACGCAAAAGTAACTGAACATATCAAAAGTGCTTTTTCAAGGTATTTTTTTATCTTTCTTTTACTTTTATCACATTTATACTCTTTTAGTTTACCTCTCAGTAAATCTCCCGAAAACAAAAAAATCACCCTACAACTTAAATACTTTCATCAATTTCAATTTGCGGGCTATTATGCCGCTCTTCACAAAGGATTTTATGAAGATGCAGGATTAACAGTTGAATTAATTGAAGGGGGTACAATAAACTCAATAAGTAAGGTATTAAACGGTGAGGCTGATTACGGCATCGCTGCTAATGATTTACTAATAGAACGACTTAACAACAAACCAATAGTTTTATTAGCCTCCATATTCCAAAGCTCTCCTTCCATATTTATCTGCCTGAAAGAATCAAACATTCATACGGCGCATGATCTTATCAACAAAAGAATAATGTTGTTGGATGAATACAGAGACCCGGAACTAATGGCCATTTTTTATAAGGAAGGGATTCAAATAAATAACATCAACCGGATTAGCACAACCTACAATATTAATGATTTGATTGATGGAAAAACTGATGCATTAAATGCGTACTCTACCAACGAGGCCTTTTATCTGGAGGAAAAAAACATTCCATACACTATAATATCACCCAAAACCTACGGTATCGATTTTTATGGTGACTGCCTGTTCACAAGCGAAAAAGAAATCAAAAATCACCCAAAAAGAGTTAAGGCATTTCTAGAGGCAAGCAAAAAAGGCTGGGAATACGCGCTAAAGAATCAAGATGAAATTATCGATTTAATTCTTGAAAAATATTCAGTAAATAAAACCCGGGAGCATTTAGAATTTGAAGCAAATGAAATTCAAAAGCTAATTCTGAATGAGTATGTTGAGATTGGTCATATCAACCCCGGCAGATGGGAAAACATTGCCGAAACATGCTCTAAGATGGGAATGATCTCAAAAAACTACGACTTAAACGGTTTTATATACCAACAAGAAACATACAACACTCCTGCATGGCTAAAATGGGTACTGGGAATTGCCATATCACTTAGTGCTATCGTAATTGCCATATCTTATTATCTGTATTTCTTTAACAAACAATTGCAAAAAGCCGTTTCGAAACAAACATCAAACCTACGCCAAAAAAACATCGAATTGCAAAATGAAATATCAGAAAGAATAAAAACTGTAGCTGCACTAAAGCAATCTGAAAAGAGATTTCGAGAGATGATTGAAAATCTGCCCTCAGGAGCTATTTTAGTAGAAGAAGATGAAAGTTTGTTCTCCAATAAAAAAGCATTTGAAATTACCGGTTATACCAATTCCGAACTGCCAGATATCAACTCATGGTTTTCAACCCTTTATCCAAAGAACAGGGGAGAAAACATTCAATTGTATTTGGAAAATAAAATCAACAACTTTAAGAATGCATCGATCTCAAGCATAACATGTAAAAATGGTGATCGCAGGCATATTGAATTTCATGCCTACAAGTTTGACAACAAGGAAATTTGGCTGATAAATGATATAACAGAAAGATTAAAAACTGAAAATGATTTAATCTCCAGCGAAAATAAACTCAGAACTTATATTGAAGAATCTCCAAACGGTTTGGTTATTTTCAATTCAAACACAAAGGTGAATTTTGCTAATCAGGCGTTTAAAGACCTTATGGAAATTTCTGAATCCAAATTAGATGATATTTGTATTACTGATTTTTTTGCTCCCACACATCTTCAACAAAATAAAAAACTCTTCAATCAGCTTTTAAACAAAGGAAAAACTCAAGGCGAAATATTCATTCAAACAACATCCGGCAAAAACATTCCGGTATACATCAGTGCTGTTCAATTAATCAATCAGGAATTTTTAGCTTTTATTGTCGATATTTCAGCAATAAAAGAAGCAGAGAACAAATTAACCCTGGCATTAAAACATGCAGAAGAAAGCGACCGTTTAAAATCTGCATTCCTAGCCAATATGAGTCATGAAATAAGAACTCCTATGAATGGGATTTTGGGATTTAGTCAACTACTGCTAAAAGAGGATCTAAGTCAGGAAAAAAAAGAAAGATACATTGATATACTAACACAAAACGGGAAACAGCTTTTAGTGATTATCGACAACATTATTGATATTTCTTATCTGGAAGTAAACCAACTTAAAATAAATTCTTCTGCTTTTTCGATTCAACAATTATTCGATAATCTGCAGCTTTTTTTTTCTGTTGATAAAAACAGATACAAAAAAGATCATTTGGAAATTCGTTTCAACAATACAGTCTCCGTTGAACATGATCAAATAAGTTCTGACTATGAAAAAATCAATCAGATACTCATCAACTTAATAAACAATGCTTTAAAATTTACCGAAAAGGGAACAATAGCCATATCATCAAGAATTGAAAAATCCTTGCTTTACATCACTGTTGAAGACAGCGGGATTGGCATCCCCAAGGAAAAACAGGATATAATTTTTGAACGTTTCGGTCAGGTAGAAAACACCTACACCCGTCAATTTGGTGGTGCCGGCCTCGGCCTACCTATTTCGAAAGGCTTAATCGAACTTTTAGGTGGTGAAATATTTTTCGAATCCAATGTCGGAATTGGCTCAAAATTCGAATTTTACATCCCTATCAACAAAAAAAAGAAGATGACAAAAAATTAGCCTTGGAAGTAGAAAACACAAACTAATACCAAATTAACATCAAAACATGCCTTATAAAATGTTTCTTTTCAGCTATATCTTCGTTAAAAAAGATGCATCGTAACATGGCTGTGCTTTACTTTTTTGCCTCGATACAGCTAAAAATTAATTCATTTTAATTAAAGTCTGTTTTGAAATTAAATTGGTATAATTTAGGACTTGAATCTATTCTTTTTTAATTTTTCCCTTTTGGTGAAGAAATCCTTTTCGCTCCATTTTACCCCAACTTCTGTTTCCCATTAAATATTCTATATTTCCTTTAACTGCGAAAAATAAACTTATTGGATGAAGAATAAATGGCTCTAACAAGGCCGCAATCCACAAGCGGAAAACGTCCATTTTTCGTTCGTAACGATGAAAAGTTAATTCCTCGTACAAAATTGCCCACGTAGAAAAAAACACCGCAAAAGTATATACAAACAAAGACGTAACCAGTATAAAGCTCACACTTAAATTATCTGTAAAAAACAACACAATCATATAGATTATACCCACCACTTCTACCAGAGGTGCCAACCACTCAAATAAAAACCAGAAAGGATAACCTAACAAACCCATTGCACCATATTGTGGTGAAAGAAATATTTTTGAATGATCAGTGAGTGTTTCAATCGTACCACGGGTCCACCTACTCCTCTGTCTGCCAAACACCTTCAAACTTACAGGAGCTTCTGTCCAGCACAAAGGATCAGGAACATATTCGATCTTATACTTCTCGCGATTCTCGGACATGTATCTTCGAATTCGAACAACCAATTCCATATCCTCACCAATCGAATGTGCATAACCACCACTTTGAACCACCACTTCCCTGTCGAACATTCCCATTGCACCTGAAATAATAATCAGTCCATCGAGCTGAGCCCAAGCCATTCTGCCCATTAGAAATGAACGTGTATATTCCAAAACCTGCATTCTGGCTAAAATATTCCGAGGAACTTTCACATTGGTTATTCGTCCGTTTTCAACCAAACACGAGTTGGCTATCCGCACAACGCCCCCGGCAGCAATTACCCTTCTGTCGGTTCTTTCCAGGAATGGCTTAACTAATTTCAAAACGGCATCCGGCTCCAAAATAGAATCAGCATCAATCGCCATAAATAAAGCTTTATCTGATACATTAATTCCTGCATTCAAGGCATCTGCTTTCCCTCCGTTTTCTTTGTCGATAACCACTAAATTGGAATAGGTAGAAAGAATCGATTTGTACACTCCTCTCACCTCTTTAGTTGGAATCTCCATATTAACTGCAAAATCAACCTTCTCTAATTTAAATGCAGTTTGCAAATCCTCAAATGTCGAATCCGTACTCCCATCATTAATAACGATAACATCAAAATTATTATAATGAATCGTATAAATAGACTCAACATTATCTACAATAGTTTTGGACTCATTAAATGCCGGCACAAGCACCGAAACAGAAGGAACCAAAGGAGAATCAAGAATTACATTGTAATCTACAAAGCTATTCTTCTTCAAATAATAATTCAAAGCAACTCCGGAAATAATACTCAGTGTAGTATAACTAAAGATCAAAAGAAATGCATAGGAGATAAAAATCCCATCCAAAAAATAACTTATAAATCTTATAAACTCATCGTAATTCATATTCTTGGATCTAAAACATGACTGATTATCCTCTTCAATTCTTCATCCCCGTTTTCGGAAAGTGATTGCAGCTTCACAATACCGGGCACACCAACAAGTGCCAGAGACTTACAGCATTCCATTCTAATCTTAAACTCTTCATTGTTGATATTTTCAATAAGGAAATTCATCTCACTCTCCAAACGCAACTGACCAATCGATCTTATGATATTAATCTGATTAGGAAGCTCCTCCAATAAAAAAAGCTTTTTCAATTTAACAACAGCCTCCTCACTCTCCAAATCAACCAGAGTTTTAATAGCCTTTCCTTTCACCAAATCATTGTCATGATATAGTAACTCCATCACTTTTGGAGCTGCTTCCCTTTGTTTTAAAATGCGTATCATGTCCAAACAAAACATTACCACAGAGTCATTCCAGTGATCAAGCCACAAATGAAATTCTGGTATTTCAATTCTCTTTTTGCGAATTAAATCGAAAACATTAATCTGCTCCCAAACGGTGAATGGTTTTTCCTGAGAATCCAGAAAAGCAAAGGGTACAAAAGGCAGCAACTTAATTAATCCCATCTGAGATTCAATTCGAAGAATTTCATTTGGTCTTTTAAGAAACTCCATAATGTTTTTGTTCTCACTCTTCACTCTCATGTGACTGAGTTCACGAATCCCTCTAATTTTATGGTGCCATCCCTTACTAAGCTTTCTTACAGAATCCTCATTTAATTTCATATCCAGATACAACTTTCTAATTTCACTGCTTACCAGCTTACTCTCTGCCGTATCAATTGAAATTAAAACCGCTGTCAATATCTTTCTATGAAATTTAGACTTGACATTTTTTAAATCTGACAATTCTTTCTCCGACAAATCATCGATCAAAAACCGAACAATGATTTTAGAATACTTTCGATGCAGCAATTCTGTTTTCCTCTTTAGATAAGAAAGGTATAATTTAGAAAAAAGAATTGATGGAAGAAGAAAAACCAATACAACAAAGAAAACAATGATCATGTAAATGATCAATCCATTCAGTGCATTGTATGGCAGCCGTTCAAATGCATAATTTACAATTGACTGAGTTTTCTCTATAAATGTCTTTAAAAAATCAACAAACACGAGTAATACCCCCTGAACATGACCAGCATATTCTAACAGCTCAATTAAAATTATATATATAAACTTTATCTGCATCCTACTTCTTGCTCTCCTTCTTAATTTCCAATTCTTTTTTCACAGCCTCTATTTGTTACGCAATAAATGATCCCTGTCCAGAAACATAAGCTCCAAAATTCTCCACATTCCCAATCGCTGAATGAATATTTGTCCCGAACTTTTTGTTGGTATACATTTTAATGAATTATTAACTGGAATAATCTATTCCTAAGATTTAAAATTGATAAGATAACTTCACCGAGAAAGAAAATGCTTTCCTCTTTTCATTAACTCGATACTCTTCCCGTTCATAACCAAATTTCAGGAGATAAAGCAAACGATCGGTTCCTAATCGGTCCTGATAAGACAATCTTAATTTTCTACTTTTGTATTTGTAGACATCCGGTGACGAAAAATTCCCTCTGGGTTCATCAGGCGAAATGCCTGTGGCTAATTCAAGACCTATATAATTCTTCGAATCTCTTAAATACCTTCTTGCTTCCAACCAATACACTTGTGAGACATTACCATTTTCAGGGGTCAGGTATGTTCGAAAAGAAAACCAGTATTTCCTGTAATATTTTTCCAGCGAAGCTGTGTAAATGAAAATATTCTTATTCCCTGCATCAGAATTAAACTGAAGAAACCGCATGCCTGCGGACACACCAAATTCCTCTGGTAATTTATGATACAATTCCGCGCCTGCACGATGTTTAGGAAACAAATTATCGGGAGAATATCCATAATTTAAATAAGCATAACTCATTTTAGTCACCCGCGGATAGGCATCCATTTCAAATTGTTTCGCCACCCCCCTGGACCAAAAACTTTCACCATCAGAAATTAAATCACCCAAATTTATCTTCCCTATAACAGTACCCCAACTATTGCGTCGAGCCAACTGAAACGAACTTAAATGCCACTTTCTATTGTAAGGCTCTTTGAAATACTCATAATCATGCTGATAAACCGCTTTATAAACCATTTTGGATGATCTATATTTTTTCAGTAGAGCCAATCCCTCTTCACTGCCAGGATTCAACTCTAACAATTCATCAAGAACAAGTAACGATTTACTTTCCTCACCAACATCCTGCAGTAACTCAACTTTCTGAACTAAAAAGGCCTCTTCGTTAGGAAAAAACGACAAACCATACTCACAATAAAAAATTGCCTTATTAGGATCTCCTGCCCATTTTTCTATATCAATCATAGCAAAAATGGCATCACTATTATCAAAATCCTCATCCAAAACCAGCTGCAACTCCACTCTTCCCGGTTGAAAATTTTTATCCCAGCCATAAGTTCTCCCAATCAGTATTCTCGCATCAAAAAACTTTGGATTTTGATTCAAAATTTCATAACAGATACTTCTGGCTTCTTCACGATTCCCTGCAAAAGCCAATTCTCTCGCCCGATTAAATTCATCCAAACTATTTTTCTTAGGCACAGAAGTTTCCTGAGCAAAACCTTGCCCAATCATGCAAAATAATAAAAGTGTTAAGAGAGATAAAAATTTCACCATCCAAAATACATTGTTTATGTTTATTTAAAATAATCAATTAAAGAAAAACAAAGCACAAATGTCCAATTTATACTTGACAATATCAAATTAGTTTAAGTTTAATCCACATACATCACCTTTCGATCCTTTCTTGCTGATACACTATCCATTACAGTCCCCATGAACGGTCGATAATACTTCCAAAAAAACATTCTCCTATCTTTAACCTGATTCGCATTGTAAAATGCACCACTCAATCTATTAATTCCATTAAAGTAGGAAGAATAAATTCCCATTTCGTTATTTGAAAAATCACAGGCAAAATAAATAAACCGATAATCCTGATCGTGTTCCAAAATTGCCGGAAACTTTTTTGGCAAATTAAACTGATCCAACAAAGCCTTTCCTTCTTCATTCACATCTAAATTAAACCACGCCAAAACATGATTGCGTGAATCGGTTGAATTGACGTCAAACCAAAATGGATAATATATCGATTCAGGTACATTATATTGCAATTGTGTACTCAATTCACTTTCCAAAATGGGAAAATATCTGTTTAAATGTTTTTTAGCATCCAGAATAACTATTCTCTCTTTATTATCAACCAAAACGATTCCGGCATTTTTAAAATCATACTCCTTCTTATAATTCTTTTTATACAAATCCGGCAACCAGCGAGGAATTTCCGGATCAAGCACTGTATCCAAAGTATGATAATATTTACCAACCCAACCACTCCATTTTAGTCCCAGCAATTGTTCTGTTTGATTTCTAACCAATTCCGAAGTAGGTGCTGCAATAAAATTAAACTCTGCAATGATCGTTTTGCCTTTTCTCTTCATCTCTCTTATCAGGTTGAACTCTGCCGGTTGTAATCCGCCATAAAATAAGGATATTGTATCCTTTCCATAATCCGGATGATCTTTCCAGTTGGAATTATAAATTCCATATGTATCGGCAAAAAAAGCGAGATCCAAAGAATCAGCAAGTGCAGACAACCCCTGTTTTTCAAAAATGCGCAGATCCTTTATTACATACCTGCCATCATCTCCGGGATGAAAGCCGTAAAAATCCTCCGCAAAGTTATATTCCTCTCCATTCGGTTTTACCCAGCGCTTTTGATTGGCAACCCAAAAAAAAGACAGATGCTCAGAATAATTGCCGTTTGGAACTGTTTTATCAACAACTAACAGGTTCATTTGTACTTTATCTTTAAACTTCCAACAGATCCAGGAAATAACAGGAATCATCAGAAATAAGAGAATTATTATTCGTAGTAATTTCCACATTCGCTCTTTTTATTTTAAATTACCTGCAATATTCATCTTTATAACGGACTTAGTCAATATTAAGTTTCTTTTTTTTGATAAGTAATTTTTATTTAAGGACGTAAGGCTCTTTTTTTTACTTGACTGATTTCATCCTTTTTATAAAAAATACAAATTTCTTGGCTAAAAACCTGATATTCATTTATTAATTAAAAGTATTTTTCCATAAGAAATATTCTTGCCGTAACATTTTCCGCTTTCAGGAAATCTGTTTCAATTCAACGGATTCTTATTGTCAAATCACCAATACTCATGAACAAGATATGAACCATAACAGAAAACAAAAATTAGCAGTCATCTGGACAAGCGGAGACCGGGATGTGGCCCTTAAAATGGTATTTATGTACACCTACAATGCTAAGAAAATGGGCTGGTGGGACGAAATTAACCTTATTGTTTGGGGACCATCCTCAAAACTGTTATGTGAAGATGCAGAGCTTCAAGAATACATTGAAAAAATGCAGCAAGAAGGAATATCTATTTTTGCATGCAAAGCCTGCGCTGATATGTATGATGTTTCTCCTCAACTTGAAAAATTAAATATTGATGTCAAATTCATGGGTGAACCACTAAGCGAATACCTTCAAAAAGACTATAAAGTAATTACCTTTTAACATTACAACATGCTAAGCAATAGTATTTACGAGTTTTTACTCGAACTAAGAGAGAATAACAACAGGGATTGGTTTCATGCGAATAAGAAAAAATACGATAAGGCCAAAAAGGACTTTGAACTTTTCGTTGAACTAAGTATCGAACAAATCAAAGTTATTGATCCGGATCTATCAGGACTAAATGCCAAAGACTGCATTTTTAGAATATTCCGGGATGTTCGGTTTTCTGAAAACAAACAACCCTACAAAACACATTTTGGAGCTTTTCTGTCAAAAAATGGCCGGAAAAGCAAATACGGAGGTTATTACATCCATATTGAACCCGAAGGAAGCTTTTTGGGTGGTGGCTGCTACATGCCTGCACCAAATGTTCTTAAAGCCATTCGTGAAGAAATATTTCACAACCCACTGGAATTTAAAGAAATCATCACGAATAAAGAATTCTCATCTCATTTTCCTGAAATGTACGGTGAAAAACTAAAAACTGCTCCACGTGGTTATCCTAAAGATTTTGAATACATCGACCTGCTAAATTTCAAGAATTATGCGGTAGGGAAAATGGTGCCGGATCGAATCGTGTTATCAGAGCAATTTTCTGATGAGATTTTAGAATGCTTCGCCAGTTTGCGAACGCTTAATGCATATTTAAACGAAATACTGGCAGATTTATAAAACGAAATTCTCTTTTTATGATGAAATTTCCTTACTAATATTAGCGGGGGAAACCACAAAGCAAAACCTTTTCTTAGTCGGAGCAGACCACTCTTAGTCTCCTAAAAGAAAAGGCTTTTTCATTAATTACTGTCGATACAATTTAAATTACCTGTTCAATTTAAGTTGATAAAACCAAGCATGCGGAGATTTAGATTCATTCTTTTATGTTCGTTTACTATATTAGATGAGCTGTAGAAAAATTTACATGATTAAGTCCAATTGAGATTGAAAATTTACAGCCTGCCACACTTATTGGATCAAAAACGAACAAAATGAAACGTTCATGCCATAGATATTCTAACACACAGGGGGATGATTATTCCAGCATGGTAAGTTCTCCCGAAACAAGTTCGGGACAGGCTATATGGCAAAAACTTAAAATTATAATCATATGAAACAAATTACACTACTAAGTCTAATTGCTTACTTTTTACTTCTTACACCTGTCTTTGCAAAAAAAGAAACATTTAAATATCCTGCATTTACCATCCCTGCCGAACTTAAAAAAAATGCCAATGCCGTAGTTCGTTTGGATGAAGCCGAATTTACAGTACACTCAAGAAAAAGCTCCAGCCTGACACAAAAAATGGTGATTACAATTCTAAATAAAAAGGGAGAAGTTTACGCATCAATTCCATTTGGATACAGCAAATTTGAAACTTTAGAGAGTTTAAAAATCACCATCTATAATTCGCTTGGCTTAGTGATTAAAAAAGTAAAAGAATCAGAAATTAAAGATTACAGCTATAGTTCTGCAGGTGAACTGATCGGAGATTCACGTTTCAAAATTTACGAACCTGTTCAAAAGCAATATCCATATACTATTGAATACAAATCGGTATCAGACTACAAAGGTCTTTTTGTTTATCCAAGCTGGAAAGCCTATCCCGGTTATCTTGTAGGTGTTGAAAAATCCATCATGAAAGTCATTATTCCTTCGGAGGAAAAATTACGATACAAATGCATTAATTTTAAAGATTCGATCAGTACTACAACCATAAATGATCAAAATATCTACCAATGGGGTATCGATAGTTTACCTGCCTTAAAAAGTGAGCCCTATTCTACCGGTGTGCTCTCGCAATCACCTCAAATTCTTTTGGCTCCTCTCGATTTTGAAATGGATAATTACCCAGGCAGTTTAGAAAGCTGGAATAGCTTGGGGAAATGGTCGGCTGTTTTAAATCAAGGACGCGATCAAATTCCTGAAGAAGAACAGGCTCATATTATAGAACTTACCAAAGACTGCCAGACAGATATTGAAAAAGTAAAAATATTGTATGAATACATGCAATCGAAAACACGTTATGTTGGCATACAATTGGGAATAGGTGGCTGGCAAAGTTTTCCGGCCGAAATGGTTTCAGAAAAAGGTTACGGTGATTGCAAAGCATTGTCGAACTATATGAAATCCCTGCTTAAAGTCGTTCATATTCCATCCAATTACACTTTAGTGAAAGCAGGGGAAAGCAATAATTTGCAGTACACAGATTTTGTGCACAGCTATTTTAATCATGTTATTTTACGGGTTCCGCTGCAGAAGGACACCATTTGGCTCGAATGCACAAGTCAGAAGATGCCTTTTGGCTATCTGGGAACCTTTACCGACGACCGCGATGTATTGTGTGTAAATGATGATGGCGGAGAACTTTGCCATACTCCTGTATATACCATAGAACAAAACCAGCAGATTCAAAACGGTACTTTTACCCTATTGAAAAATGGGGACGCCCATGCTGAAATATCAACTATTTTTACTGGAATTCAATATGAAAACATTGAAACTCTTTACCATAGAAGCAGTGTGGACGATCAAAAGAAATTCCTTTACGAAGAACACATCAACCTACCCGATTTTACAATTAATGATTATCATTTTCAGGAAGATAAAAAACAAATTCCATCGTCAGTTTTAAGCGTAACCCTTGATGTAAGAAACTATGCTTCGCAAACAGGGGATCGTTTATTCATCCCTTTAAATAAAATCAACAGAATTACTTACATTCCTCCCAAATTGGAAAACAGGCTCACCGATATTCGCTATATCAGATCAACTGAAGATAAAGACAGCATCTGTTTTATCCTGCCGGAAGGTTACAAAATAGAAAGCCTTCCTGAGGAAAAAATTATTGAATCGGACTTCGGATACTATCAAAGCAATGCTGAATTGGTTGGCAATAAAGTTTACTACACACGAATTTTCCGCAAAAATAAAAACACATTCAATGCATCCCGCTACGAAGAGTTTCGGTCATTTAGGAAAGAACTCACAAAAGCTGATAAAGCAAGTTTGGTACTAAAAAAGATTACGAAGTCTTAAGGTCGAAAAAGTCTTGAAGAGTCTTGAAATGTCGAAGGCTCTGGAAAAATCTAAAAGGTAGACTAGTACAAGAGGTTGGAAAAATCCAGAAGTTTAAAAGAGTAAAAAAAATACGAAATAATTATATGAGTACAATTAAAAAATTTGAAGAACTGGTGATTTGGCAAAATGCCCGGAAATTGATTAATGAGATATACAAAGAAATGAATGGGATTAAAGATTTTGGATTCAAAGACCAAATTCAACGAGCTTCAGTTTCTATCATGAATAATATTGCCGAAGGTTTTGAAAGATATTCAGACACTGAATTCAGACGTTTTTTGGACATTTCGAAAGCATCATGCGGTGAGGTTCGAAGTATGCTTTATCTAACCGAAGATCTCCATTATCTTAATAATAATACAGCTGAAAATTTACGGAAAGACTGCAGGCTGATATCAGGTAGTATTCAGAATTTAATTAACAGCTTAAAATCCTAATCAGTCAATCATAAGCCACTTCCATACTATTTTAACCTTTCGACCTTTGGACTGTTCAAAACTGTTTGACACTTCGACTTTTCAAGACCCTTCCAGACCCTTCCAGACTCTTCGATACTTTTCCAGACTTTCAAATCAGTACACCGGAAGCTGAAATGAAACCCGAACACCGCCTTCGCTAAGGTTCTCCACATCAACAATGGCCTTGTGCAAATCCATAACCAATTTCACAACTACCAAACCAGCGGTAAAACGTTTAAAATCCTGTCTTCGGTCTTCTTTGTTTAGTTCAAAAAAGTGGAATGTGTAATTCACTTCCGATGGAGTAAATTGCACTCCTAAATCCTGAACAAAAACCTTGACACTTTGACCTTCCAACGAAGCGCCAACCAAAACTTCGGAACGCGAAGGTGCATTGGTAACAGCATTTTCAATAACTTTCTCCATGCTGATGCCAAACAATTTCTCATCACCACGAATAATATAATTCTTAGGGATCTCTACCTTTACTTTAATCTTTCGTTCAGCGATCAATGGTTTCAATTTTTCGATGCTGTCTTTGACCACCTCGTAAACAGAAATTCCCAAAATTTTCATTTCGTAACGATCGAAACGCAAAGCAGAAAGAAGTAAGGCCATATCCGAAACACCAGTCAGTTTTTCACAAGCCTGAATAATGTATCGCACATATTTTAAATTGGTTTTATTTTTAATGGAAAATTCCAACATTTCAGCAAACCCCACAATACCATTTAGCGGCTCTCTCAGTTCTGTTGACATGAGTGACAGAAAATCGTTTTTAGCATCCTCGAGAGTTGAAAGCTGATGGTTTGCATGCTCAAGACTTTGGTTTGACTCAACCAACTCCATGGTTCGGGCAGCAACCCTCTCCTCCAATTCCAGATTCATCATTTTCAGCTTCTGATTTTTACTTTTTAAATCAAGATGCGTATTCACTCTGGCAACTAATTCCTGAGGGTTGAATGGTTTGGTGACATAATCCTGAGCCCCTGCTTCAAAACCTTTAATTATGGATTCTTCATCAACTCTGGCAGTAAGGAAAATTACAGGTATATCTTTTGTTTTTTCTTTTGATTTAAAATACTCACAAACCTCATAACCATCCATCTCAGGCATCATGATGTCCAGCAAAATCAAATCAAAACTTTTTGCAACACACAGCATTATGGCATCTTTGCCATTTAATGCGTAACTAATTTCGTAGGAGTCGTCGGAAAGAATGGATTGTAATACTTTAATGTTATCTGGTATATCATCAACGATTAAAATCTGGTATTTCTTCATTTCCGGTAAATTATATAAGTAGTCAGTAGTCATTGAAACAGAAAATGTAAGAATCAGAATATTTAACATTCACATACCCTCACAATATTAACGCATAAATATAACACATAATTCTTTACATAGAAACCTAAAAACTGTTTTTTTTTGAATGCTTGTTTATTAGATTGGATCATCGAACATTCTAAATGTAGAAAGTCTAAAAGTCTGGAAAGGTTGAATGGCCAAAACAAATACCTTTTTTGACTATTGGATCTTGTGGCACAGAAGAAGGTTTACTTTTTAAAGACACTTCCAGACTTTTGTCCCTTTCAACTGTTAATTCACTGGCTAAAGCCAAGTGGCAATGAATTCACCATCTCTTTAAGCTCAGACAAATCAGCCTTACATCGATAAAGAACAAAATTAATGAATATTTCGACTTTGAATCCACTGGCTGAAGTCAGGTGGCAATCCAATCCTCTACCTCTTTTGATTACAATGGACTTTTAGACTCTTTGACTTTTCCAGACTCTTCAAGACTTTTTATCAAACACCCCTCTGCCTGTCGGCATCTCCCCTTAAAATGGGAGAATTATTACATTAGGCATTCGGCTTTGAATCCACTGGCTGAAGCCAAGTGGCAAAGTAAAGTTATCCTTATTCTATACCATGGGACAAAGTCACATGGTAATCCAATCCTCTACCTCTTTTGATTACAATGGACTTTTGGACTCTTTGACTTTTCCAGACTCTTCAAGACCTTTTATCACCCCCCCCCTCTCATTCCACGAACGAAGCCAAATCCATATTCAAAGCTCGTGAAATAAAGACAAACAAATTAACTTGACAAGTTTGACAGCTTGGCTTTTCATTTTTTTGTTTAATTTTACAGCGAAATTATACACTACTACAAATTTTTTACCAATGGACAATTTACCAAAGGAAATCGCCGATGCGATTAAAAATGGCATGGAAGAAAACCAACTGATTAAAATAGCAACCCGCCTTTTGGAAAAAGGAGATCAGGAAAATGCCGCTAAAGTATTGGATTTTTGCATTTAAGAATCCACGACATGCAAAAAGCTCCAAAAGATTATTTCTTTTGGAGCTTTTGCATTTATGCTTTTACTACCCCTAAATCCCCTGAAGGGGACTTTTGCATCTTTCAAGACTCTTCAAGACTTTTGTCTTTCTATCTTTAATCCACTGGCTGAAGCCAAGTGGCAAAACAAATCCATCTCTATTTATACCATGGACTAAATATGTCGAAATTCAAAATTTCTCTTTTTTAGACTATTGATTCCTGCGGCGCAGAAGAAGATGCTCTTTTTAAAGAAACCTATTCACCTGCGCCAATTTGTAATGTCCCATTCTTATCCCGGGGTGACATTCGCTTCGCTCATTTACCCCGGGCTATTCATATTTGAGTCCTTCCGGCTCAGACAAATCAGACTTACATCCATAAAAAACAAAATCATGAATATTTCGACTTTTCAAGACTTTTGGACTTTTCAAGACTTTTGGACTTTTCAAGACTTTCAAGACCTTTCCAGACCTTTCACCTTCAAACACCCCTCTCCCTGTCGGGATCTCCCCTTTAAAAAGGGAGAATTATTACATGAGGCATTTCGACTTTGAATCCACAGGCTTAAGCCAAGTGGCAAAACAAATCCATCGCTATTTATACCATGGACTAAACTAAACATGTCGAAATTCAAGATTCTCTTTTTTAGACTATTGGTTCCTGCAGCGCAGAAGATGATGCTCTTTTTAAAGAAACCTATTCACCTGCGCCAATTTGTAATGCCTCATTCTTATCCCGGGGTGACATTCGCTTCGCTCATTTACCCAGGGCTATTCATATTTGAGTCCTTCAGTCTCAGACAAATCAGCCTTACATCCAAAAAACAAAATAATGAATATTTCGACTTTTCAAGACTTTTGGACTTTTCAAGACTTTCAAGACCTTTCCAGACCTTTCACCTTCAAACACCCCTCTCCCTGTCGGGATCTCCCCTTAAAAAAGGGAGAATTATTACATGAGGCATTTCGACTTTGAATCCACAGGCTTAAGCCAAGTGGCAATGAATTCACCACCTCTTTAAGCTCAGACAAATCAGCCTTACATCCATAAAGAACAAAATTAATGAATATTTCGACTGTTCAAGACCTTTCAAGACTTTTGGACTTTCCTCTGTTTGACCCTTCAAGACTTTCGACTTTTTCGACTTTCGACCACACCAACAATGGATGAACAGATCAATTATCCTGACAAATAAGTGATTTTTAACGATTATTCACATTTGTTTTGGTTTTTTATTAAACATTGGACGGGATTATATAAATAATTTTATTTACATTTATTTTACAATTATGTTGCAGCTGTTTTAATTCTATGTTTGCAGATTGATATGTCAAAGAAAAATATCAATTTGAATGTAATGCCGTATCGAAAGAAAAGCTTTCCGGTATAAATCCGGACAACCAGCGTCTCCTGATCAGCATGGAAAATCAGGACTCAATCGGATGTCTCCCGATACAAGACCCAATTATTCTCTGAGTTATTTGCCAACTAATTTGTGCAAATCAACCCGCATCATCTGCACGAAGCTTTTTCTGCAAATGACTTACTTTCAGCAATTGTCTTTATCATTAAACACTCAAAACTATTTTTTCAACAATTAAAACAGCTTCGTTTCATTTATTTTCAGTTAAAAATTCTTTATAAATCATTGTTAGATTACAGGAACGGAAGTGCTCCGGTTAAGAATGAATGTCTCACAAGGAATAATGTTTCTCTGTGGCTCTATTTCTAATCAGTGAATTAACAAAAGCAAATTCCGGCATCATTTGATGACCTGATGAAGTTTAAGAACGGCTTTGTATTTTCATTTGATCAGTTGATGAAGTTTAAGAATCACTCGGTGAAGTTCAGGAATCACATTGTATTTTCATTTGATGACCCGCTGAAGTTCAAAAAGCACTTTGTTTTTTCATTTGATCAGTTGATGAAGTTCTGGAATCACTTGGTGAAATCCGGGAATCACATTGTATTTTCATTTGATCACCTGGTGAAGTTCAGGAAGCACTTTGTTTTTTCATTGAATCAAGCCTTGTTTCATTTTTGAGCTGTACTTCGCTCAAGTGCCCGGAGTCCTGTTCCTGTTTTCTAACATTTAAAACAAAAAATCATGCAAAAATTATTAGAAACTCAAAAAGAAATGCAAAGAACATTTCGAGGTTTTATAAGTGATAATCAAGTTAAACTGGATGCAGTCCCTGTTGTGAAAGAAATCATTGATCTGCAGATCGATAAAATGGATCGGTTCGATGTTCTGTGGGAGCTTACCCAAACGAATTACAGTGGTACCACCATCACCAAACGCAACACAAAGGCATTGGCAGCCAATTATCTGAACCGCATTAATCTTCTTTTCTACAATTATTGCCTGAAAAGCAACAAACTGGAAGATCTTCCCAATTTAAAGGGCAGTGTTTCGTTTTACCTGAGCCTGTCCGATGAAAAATTCATCAGCAAACTGGACTTTACCTGCAGATTTGGTGACAACTTGGGCGATCAACTGGCCGAAACAGCTGTGAGTACAGAAGAATTAGCAGATCTTAAGGTGCTGCGTTCGAGCTATATCGATCTGGCTCCAAGACCCAGGGAAATAAAGAGCAATACAAAAATTTCGAATCAGGAACTGAAAGATGTGGGGGCAGAAATTCTCAACATCAACAAAACCAGACTGGACAATGTGATGCAATCTCTCTTTGCCGGTTCCGATCCCGAATTGTATCAAAGTTATCTGGAAGCTACAAATATGGTGAAAGTTGGCCATCGAAAAACTGCTGTATCCGGAAGCATTACCGATAAGGTAAGCAAACTAGCGGTTCTTCAGGCGCACATCCTGATTCCTGAAGCGGGAATTGACCATTTGTGTACCAGTAAAAAAGGAGGATTCCGAATTGATAAACTGAACCCGGGCACCTATCAAATTCAAATTAAAGCCGTAACCTATAAAACCATTAGCATGGAATTGGTGCACCGTTACGGTGAAACCAATGTGCTTCAGGTGGAAATGGAAACTGAGAACGGGCAATGAACAAACGGCCTGTGGCAGAAGTGCCGCAGGCCTGAGTTTTATACCGTATTTGTTAAAAAAAACTCACCCCAGTCTTTCCTCTATTAAACACCTCACCCCAACCCTCTCCTGAAGGCGAGGGAGTTAGCACCGAAATGGAAATACTGCGCATATCGTCATCCTGCCCCGATAGCTATCGCGGGGGAGGAACGCAGTGAAGGATCTCATCCATTTTGGCTTTTCGTCAGTGCTTGTTGAAACACCTCTCTTCTGCCTTTCCTCAATCAAAATACCTCACCCCAGCCCTCTCCTGAAGGTGAGGGAGTTTTTTGGATAAACCCTTAGTAAAACCAAATGCAAACAATTAAAAGTGTATCCCTTAAAATAGCCCAAAGAGTTCATTTTCTTTGTTTTTGTTTATCCTGTTAATTCCTCATAAATAGTTTAGACCAAATGGAAGTACTGCACTTTTGGTCATCCTGCCACGATAGCTATCGCGGGGGAGGAACGCAGTGAAGGATCTCATCCATTTTGGCTTTTCATCAGTGCTTGTTAAAAACACCTCACCCCTGCCTTTCCTCAATCAAAATACCTCACCCCAACCCTCTCCTGAAGGTGAGGGAGTTTTTGTATATACCCGAGTAAAACCAAATGCGAACAATTAAAAGTGCAACCATTAAAAAAAGCCCAAAGAATTCAATTTCTTTGGGTTTTTTCCTTCGGCCCCGCAAGAACAACAGATTCTTGCGAGATGGTACGCCGAAGTTTTTACTTTTCACTGCAAATTGAGTATTTTTTCTCTTAAACCCGCAAGATACAACTCACAAACATTTTCTTTTAATGGATCCGGTGTCCACGAAGCAAACTCCATACCTGCATTTGGTACGTAAGGTCCTTCCTTTATCTCGTAAATTACCGATCCCGACTCCTCTGCTAAAATGGTATGCCAAACTCCTGCTGGAATTTCAACCCCATATTCACCCTCTTCGGGAGCTAATTTTTTTGACTCTACAATATTTCCCTGATCATCAAAAAGGATTACAGTAATCCTTCCCCGCAACAAAAGGAAAATCTCTACATTCTCGGTATGCCTGTGGGGCGGCAAGTAAGTTTCAGGTTCAAGAGCATTCAACATTCTTTGCAACAACTCTTCTCCATTTTCATGGAAATTGTAATTCATGCGTTTGCGGGGACTGTTTTTTGCCTCACCTGTTACTCTGTTCAGTAATTCGGTATTGATGTATTTCATTCTAAAATCAGATATAAAACCAATTAATCATTGGACGAGCCGAAGATTCCTTCCCATCCCTCCTTCTGTAATTTTATCCGCAAAACAATTCTTCTAGGTCAATTGGTGCAAGTGAAAGTACTTTCGTTTCACTGCAACATATACAAATGCCAGTACCAAAAGAATTCCAATAACAAATAGACTTAATGAGACGATAGAAAAATCGGATTCTAACAAATACAATGCGATAAAATTAATCCCAATCTGAACCAAAGTATAGCCTGCAGCAACAATCAAGTGCGGTACTTTTGCCTCATTGGCTAAAATCTGATAAACATGTTTACGATGTGCCTCAAAAATATTCTCCTTTAGAATCAATCGGTGAACGATAGTAAGCACAGAATCCACACCATATACAGCCAAAAGCAAGACCACAACAAAGGAAGGTTCAGCCAAGATCAATTTCCCGATCATAAACAGGAGAATAAAAGCAATAGAAATGGCCCCCACGTCTCCGGCAAAACATTTTGCTTTTTTTCTAAAATTGTAAAAATTAAAGACCAAAAGTCCTAAAGCCGTGCAATAAATCAAATCATTCTCGATAAAAGTTACATGATAGTTATTAATCAAGCACAAACCGGAAAGAACAGCCAAACTATAGCCTCCCGTTATGCCATTGATCCCATCCATAAAATTCCAGGCATTGGTAATACCAATAAACAGAACCAAAGCCACAGCAATCCAAACCCACTGCAATTCAAACAAATTTAACTGATAGAACAGCAAGCCCATAGCCAGCAGATGAATGCCAAGGCGCAACTTATTGGAGAGCGTGAATACATCATCCAGAAAACTGATTAAAGTGATTAGTGTTAATCCCAGAAAAAACCATGGGTAAGAAAAACCGGAATAAACAAAGAAGGCAAAGGCTCCAAAATAAAAGATGATTCCTCCTCCACGCAGTGTTATGGATGTGTGAGAGCTTCGCAGGTTTGGCTTGTCGATAATATTAAAACGATCGGCGAGTAGGAAGTAAAGATTGATTACTATAAACAGGCATGCAGTTAGGAAAATAATTTGATAAAAAGACATTTGAGATTCAATTACGGTTTATGAACTTAAAGCTGTTTTTTATCTTTGTAAAAGATAAAAACAGCTTTAAATCAAACAATTATTTTTTATTTGGAATACATTTCTTTGTAATATTTTTCGTATTCCCCGCTGGTGATGTTCTCCATCCATTCCTTATTTTCGAGGTACCACTTTACAGTTTTCTCAATTCCCTCTTCAAATTGAAGTGATGGTTCCCAGCCCAATTCATTCTTTAGTTTTGTAGAGTCAATCGCATAACGCAAATCATGACCGGCACGATCGGTAACATAGGTAATCAGTTTCTCTGATTCTCCTTCTTCACGACCCAATAATCTGTCAACGGTTTTAATCATCACTTTGATCAGATCAATATTCGTCCACTCGTTAAATCCACCGATGTTGTAGGTATCTCCAACTTTTCCTTCATGAAAAATTACATCAATCGCTCTTGCGTGATCTTCTACATACAACCAGTCTCTAACATTTTCTCCTTTTCCATAAACCGGAAGAGCTTTGTTGTTGCAAATATTGTTGATGAACAAAGGAATTAATTTTTCAGGAAACTGATAAGAACCATAATTATTCGAACAGTTCGAAATTACGGTTGGCAATCCAAAGGTATCCTGAAAAGCTCTCACGAAATGATCCGAAGAAGCTTTGGAAGCCGAGTAAGGGGAATGAGGATCGTAAGCCGTAGTTTCCAAAAAGAAGCCTTCTTCCCCCAGTGAACCATACACTTCATCTGTAGAAACATGATAAAACAATTTCCCTTCGTAATTTCCCTCCCAAGCGAACTTAGCTGCTTGCAATAAACTCAAGGTTCCCATTACATTTGTTTGAGCAAAGGAAAATGGATCTTTAATCGAACGATCAACATGAGATTCTGCAGCCAAATGAATGACACTTTCGATCTGATAATCTATAAATACTTTTTGAACCTTCTCAAAATCACAAATGTCGCATTTTACGAATTCATAATTTTCTTTGTCTTCAATATCTTTTAAGTTGGCTAAATTCCCTGCATAAGTCAAGACATCCATATTTACGATTCGGTACTCAGGATATTTATTGACCAACAAACGAACCAAGTGAGAGCCAATAAAGCCAGCACCTCCGGTAACTAAGATTGATTTCATTGTAGTATGTTATTTAAGTTTTTTTACTATTTATTGATATTCTGCACAAGGGTAAAGTAAAATCAAGGTAAAAGTCTGACAAGGATAAAGGTTAAAGTATTAACAAGGTTAAAGGTTAAAGTAAAACAAGATTAAAGGTTAAAAAAGCTTGTACTTCATCACCTTTATAATTTTCACATCATCCTTTACTCTTCATCCTTTACCCTTTCTCTTTTGAACTTTAACCTTTGTACTTTACCCTTTACACTTGTTCCTTTAACTCCTTTAACCTTTGAATACATTCTTTTAAAGAATCTCTCCAATATGGAATTTCAATTCCATAATCAGCTTTGATCTTCGCTTTGTTTAGTACTGAATAGTGAGGGCGCTTTGCTGGCGTAGGATAATCTTTGGTTTCGATTGGATTTACAATACAATCTACATTTCCCATTTCCATGATGGCTTTTGCAAAATCGAACCAGGACGCAACACCTTCATTGGAAAAATGATACAATTTTCCAGATGTATCCAACTTATCAGATTTCGAAAGAATTTCAAGACAGGTTTGAGCCAAATCTCTTGCATAGGTAGGAGTTCCTACCTGATCAAAAATCACACCCAATTCTTCTCTTTCCTTACCCAAACGAAGCATGGTTTTCACAAAATTGTTCCCAAAGGAGGAATACAACCAAGACGTACGAATCACGATGGATTCAGAGTAAGAATTTAAAACAAACTCCTCGCCTTTTCGTTTGGTAGCTCCATACACTCCCAAAGGAGATACTTCAAACTCTTCCGAATAAGGAAGATGAGCCGTTCCATCAAATACGTAATCAGTAGAGATGTGAATCAGTTTCAAATTCTGTGCTTCAGCAACAGCCACCAAATTTCCAACAGCAGTGGCGTTTACCAATTCAGCAGTTTTGGAATCTTCTTCGGCCTTGTCAACCGCAGTATATGCCGCACAATTGATGATTCCTTTAATTTGATGATCGCTTGCAAACTGTGCAAGCATCTCTCGATTGCAAATGTCTAATTCCGGTAGATCGGAAAAAACAAATTCCAAATTTGAAAATGATGCACTAAGCTCATTTATTTCTGAACCCAATTGACCGTTTGCTCCTGTTATTAATATTTTCATTTCCTTATTTTTTTCCACAAATTACTCAAATGACACAAATTAAAGAATAACACGTTTATACTGTAAACTTTTTGCGCCAAAATTAACAAGCAAACCAACACGTTTTCCTGTCGCTTTTAAATAGTTCAAAACTTGGGCATAATGAACATCAGTAAGTGCATTCACCGCCTTTAACTCCACAATTACTTCATCAAAACAAATAAAATCAGCAAAATACTTCTTATTAAGCTCACGTCCCTTATAAAAAACATCAAGTTGTACTTCTCTTTCAAAAGGCATTCCAGTATCCATAAACGATAGCTCTAATGCCTCCTGATAGATAGCCTCAAGAAAACCACAGCCTAACTCTGAGTGTACTTCCATGCAACAGCCTATGATTTCATAACATTCTTTTTTAAAAAGATATTTTTCATTCATAATTTGTGTCATTTGAGTAATTTGTGGACATTAAATTTTCTAAAAAGGATTTTCTGTTTCGGCCAATGGCTTCAATAGTTTGTCTTTTCCCGACAATTGAACTTCTTCGGCAGCAATTTGCCAATCGACAGCAATCTCTTCATCATTCCAGATGATTCCTGCATCATGACTTGGAGCATACCAGTTATCAACTTTATAGGCAAAAGTTGCTTCCTCACTCAATACTACAAAGCCATGTGCAAATCCACGCGGAACAAACAATTGACGTTTGTTTTCCCCGTTTAATTTCACCGCTACATATTTTTTATAAGTTGCTGAATCTTTTCGAAGATCTACAGCCACATCCAAAACTTCACCTTCAATACAACGTACCAATTTGGCCTGATTAAAAGGTGGTTTTTGAAAGTGCAAACCACGCAGTACCCCTCTTGATGACTTCGACTCATTGTCCTGAACAAAATTAACTACCCCTATGTTTTCTTCAAATTCTTTTTGATTGAAAGATTCAAAAAAATAGCCCCTATCATCCCCAAATACTTTAGGTTCAATAATGACTACTTCTGGTATTTCTGTTTTTATAAATTCCATTGTTTCACAAGTTAAAAGATAAAAGGATAAAGTTCAAAGTACTAAAACTTTTACCTTACCCTTTTTCATTCTAATAAATATTATCCCTTATGCTTCTTTTACAAGATTTAACAGGTATTGACCATAACCATTCTTTTTTAATGGCTCCGCCAATTTTTTCACCTGTTCGGCAGTAATATAACCTTTTGAGTAAGCAATTTCCTCCAAACAGGCCACTTTCAATCCCTGTCGGGTTTCAATGGTTTCAATAAAGCTTCCAGCAGCCAATAAAGATTCGTGAGTTCCCGTATCCAACCAGGCATAACCCCGTCCCATTAACTCCACTTTCAGACGGCCTTGCTTTAAATACTCCTGATTTACTGTAGTAATTTCTAACTCTCCACGATGAGATGGCTTCACATTTTTAGCTACCTGCACCACATCATTTGAATAAAAATACAAACCAACCACTGCATAATTGGATGCAGGCTTCTCTGGTTTCTCCTCAATGGAAGTTACTGTTCCCTCTTCATCGAAAGCAGCAACACCATAACGTTCTGGATCACTTACATAGTATCCGAAAACGGTTGCTTTGCCTTCGTCCTCTACATTTTTACGTGCATTTTTCAACATGCCTGTAAGATTGTGTCCGTAGAAAATATTATCACCTAGTACCAAGCAAACGGAATCATCTCCAATAAACTCATCCCCAAGAATGAAAGCCTGCGCCAAACCATCAGGACTAGGTTGCTCTTTATAAGATAATTTTAATCCCAAATCCTCACCCGAACCTAATAATTTCTCAAAATTAGGTAGATCCTCAGGAGTGGAAATAATAAGTATCTCCTGAATCCCTGCCAGCATCAAAACTGATAGTGGATAATATATCATGGGCTTGTCGTAAACAGGCAATAGCTGCTTCGAAACTCCTTTGGTAATTGGATACAAACGGGTTCCGCTGCCTCCTGCTAAGATTATTCCTTTCATAAAAAATAAATGTATTAATTCGTCAATTTACATTTTGTAATGATATCCTTATAAGACCCATTAAACAAATAACATTTCTCCTTCAATAAACCAGCGTTTATACCTGCATTTAGATCACTTTCTTTATCCCCAACCAACATTGAAGACTCTAAATCTATTCCAAAATCCTTAGAGGCTTTTAAAAGCATACCTGGGTTAGGTTTACGACAATTACATGCTCCCGTGAATTCAGGGTGATGTGGACAACAATAGGCCTTTGTAATTTCAATGCCCTTAATTTCAAATTCTGCAAGCATCCACTTTGTCAATTTCCAGAACTCCTTTTCAGTATAATAGCCTCTAGCTATTCCTGCTTGATTTGTAATTATTACAATCAAATAGCCTTGGTTCAGAAAAAATTTACAAAATTCAAATATTCCTGGAATAAAATCAAAACTCTCAATCTTATGCACATAATTATATTCGTGATTAATTACTCCATCTCGATCTAAAAACAAAGCTTTCTTCATATTTTAAAAGGTAATTCAATTTTAGCTTTCGTATAATCTACAGGAATTCCAATGTCAATAAAATATCCATCAGATTTAAATGCACCAAACGAAACAGACTTAACATACTTTTCGAGAAATGTTTTTTCAAAAGAAAATTTTTCATCTTTAGGCATCATTCCCATACAGACTGAATTCATAAGATAAATACCGCCATTAATAAAGCCTTGCTTACAATATCTTTTTTCAATAAAATCTTCTACAAAATTATCGTTAGTTTTTACAGAGCCATATCTCTCAAAATCAAACATCTTTTTCACAACGATAGAAAAAGGATTATTCTGTTTATTATGAAAATCATAGAACTCTTTCAAATTAACATTGAAAAAAGTATCACCATTTATAACAAATACTGGTCTATTTTTATTTTTAACTTTATCATAAGCTTTTTTTATTGCCCCTCCTGTCCCAAGAGGTTCAACTTCAAAAGAATAACTCAAATGAATTCCTTGATAATTTTCACTAAAATAATCTTGAATAACATCTGCTTTATATCCAACAGCAAGAATCAAATGATCAATCCCATTATTTAATAGCCAATCAAAAAGATATTTCAAAAAAGGCTTTCCATTAATATCAGCCATTGGCTTTGGTACATCAATTACCATTTCTTTTAATCTTGTACCAAAACCTCCAGCAAGAATGATAGCTTCCATTATTACTATTATTTTAGATTTCCAAATATTTCTTCTTCAACGATAGCACAAATAGTATGACCTATCAAAATATGAGCCTCTTGAATTCTTGGAGTTTCCTTTGATGGAACTTTTATACAATAATCACACAAACCACCCATTTCTCCACCCGTCAAGCCTGTTAATCCAATAGTTACCATGTTTTTAATTTTTGCTTCTTTAACCGCTTCTATAAGATTCTTAGAATTACCTGATGTTGAAATAGCGAAAAAAACATCACCTTCACTACCTTGAGCTTGTATCTGACGACTAAATACTTTTTCATATCCATAATCATTACCAATTGCGGTAAGAATTGATGTATCTGTAGTAAGGGCTATAGATGGTAATCCTGGGCGATCAAAATAGAAACGACTAACAAACTCCCCTGCTATATGTTGAGCATCTGCGGCACTACCACCATTACCTGCTAACAATGTTTTTCCACCTTTCTTATAAATTTCAACACATAATTTTGAAACTTCTTTAATTAATGCTACTAGTTCCTCGTTATTTAATATTTTATTCTTAACATTTATTGATTCTACTATTTGTTCTTTAATAAAATTCTCCATTCTTAGTTATTATAAGTTCTTATAAGATTATTTTCAATTTCCGCCTTTTTTATTTTTTCATTTTTGAAGATTTTCCAACCATGACAACCACCTTCCGAAAAATGAAAATTCATCACTTTTCCTTCAAATTCATTTAATGCTTTAATAACATCTAGTTTTTTAATTGGATCAACAACAAAAATCATAAATCCGCCACCACCAGCACCAGAAACTTTACCTGCTTTAGCTCCTGCCTTAATAGCTATTTTGTAAATATCATCAATCATTTTATTTGATATGGAATTTGCTGTTTTTTTCTTCTCAATCCATGATCTTCCAAGGATTTGAGCAAATTCATTAATATCACCTTTTAGAATAGCCTCCTTCATTTCAACAGAACTTTTCTTAAGTTCATGCATAGCCGCTATTGTTTTATCAACTTTCTCAGTAGTATTCTTTTTTTGTTCGTCAATTATTGCTGCTGATGAACGTGATGCCCCTGTATAATAAAGAATCATCGAGCTTTCCAATTCATCCTTGATCCAATTTTTAACTCGTAAAGGATTAACAATCACCTTCTTGTCACTATAAAATTCCATATAGTTAAATCCCCCAAATGTTGCGGCATATTGATCTTGTTTTCCTCCACTTAAACAAACATCTTCACGTTCAATCTCGAAAGCCAACATAGCTATATCATATTCACCTAATGGCAGATTCAACCATTCAACAAAAGCTTTAACCATCGCTACAACAAGAGTTGAAGATGAACCTAATCCACTTCCTGCTGGAGCATCAGAATAGGTTGTCATAGAAAATGATAACGGTTGACCATTATTAAAATCCTTTATTATTCTATTGTATACACCTTTATGAAGATCTAACAAACCATCTAGAATCAAATTATTAGTTCGTTTAGACTTAAAATACTCATTTCGATCTTTAGCATTAAAAGAAATTATACTATCACAATTTGTATCGATGGTACAATAGGCATACATATCAATAGTTACATTTAAAATTGCACCGCCATAAGTATCACTATATGGACTTACGTCTGTACCCCCACCTGCTAAACCAAGTCGCAAAGGTGCTTTTGATCTTATTATCATATTTAATAAAAATAAATTTACCAGCTTATCACCTTCCACTGATATATTATCAGCTAAGCAACAAACTGAAACTACCTCACATAACTATAACTTTGTGAAAACTATATCATTTCAATTATTAAGTTTGTATTTCAAACCATGTTTCAATTTCAGTTTAAATAAAATTCCGTATATACTCAACTTTATTGCTTTAACTATTACTTTAAGATAAAGGCCCGATTTATAAGTGCATATTAATCAAAGTGTTTAATAAATCCACAAATTAAAATTATTTCAAGCAACAACGCATCCTTTTTTTTACCACATAATAAAAAATAAATTGAAACAATAAAAAAGTAGATAAAACCAAAGAAAACTTTTCTACATTTCTATAAATAGCCCAATTATACTTAATTAAACTAAATTTATTCGCAGATATGGAGTCTCTCCTATCACGATAAATTGCTAACGATTCATTTATACCGTAGGCATATTCATTTTTTTTAAGAATCGACAACCATAATGCCCAATCTTGTCTTTTTCTTATTTCTGGCATAAAAAACTTACCAAGTTGCTTCACATCATATATTGCTGTTAAACATCCTATGTAATTATTCTTAAGCATTGTTTTATAATCAACAGTATGTTTTGCTTTTACAAATCCTAAACTAGTTCCAACTTCGTCAATAATTCTATAACTTGAGAAAGATAAGGCATAGTTATTCTCGAACATGAATTGAACTTGTTTCTCAAGTTTAACAGAAGTCCATTGATCATCACTATCACAAAAAGCAATATACCTTCCAATTGCTTTTTCAATAGAAGAGTTACGTGCAATACCAGCACCTCTATTTTTACTCAAACGAAATATTTTAATACGGCAATCACATCGAGCATAATTTTCCAAAATCACCCATGTCGAATCTGTAGAGCAATCATCAGTAACCAACAATTCCCAATTTTCATATGTTTGGTTTAATATTGAGTCTATCGTTTCACAAAGAAATCTTTCCGAATTATATGTTGGAGTAATAATAGAAACTAATGGTTGATTCATAACTATTTATATATCATTTTTAAATGCGATTTTGCAATATTCTCCCAAGAATGATATTTCTTTAAAGTATCCAAATCTTTGAAATAACTTTTAAAGTCAGATATATCCAAATAGGCAGAAATAGAATTTGCCAATGAATCAATATCTTGAGGAGGAGGAGATAACGTTTTATATCTATCTGGAACTGTCTCTAATAAATTACCCACACTTGTTGGTAGAATTGGTACACAATATCTTAAGGCCGTATAAGAAATTCCACTCTGTGTTCCCGAGCTATATGGAAGAACAACTAAATCTGAAGAACATATGAAATCTCTCATTTTCAATTTTGAATGATAACCTTCAAAGTAATATATCCAGTCCATTTTTTTTACATAAGTACTAAATCTATTAAAATCTGCTTTATGCAAATTATTCTTCCCAGCTATGATCAATCTAAAACTAACACCCCTATCCTTCAGCAAGGCACAAGCTTCAATTAGATTAAATATACCTTTATATGGTCGAATTAAGCCTAAAAATAGCAAGATTGATCCTTTATAATCGATCTTTAAATTTCCTCTTGCAGATGATTTGGTTAAACAAGGTATTTCTTCTGACATCAAACCATGAGGAATACACACAATCTTTTGGTCAAGTCTATTATTATAACGGCACACCTTTTCTCTTTCAGAATTAGACAAAACAATAAGCTTATCTGGTATTCTATAGAAATATAAATATATGATACGTGTGAAAAAAGATTCTTTATCATGCGGAAATGCATTATGCATTGTATGATATACTGGAATATTTAAAATCTTCATTAATAAAAACAAAGGAATATCTACAATAGGAGATTTAATCCAAATAGTATGAATAGCTCCAGATTTCTTTTTCGCTCTGTAAATAATATTAAAGTAACAATAATAGTATTCCAAAATCCCTAGAATCTTGAACATAACCTGTATTTTAGGAAATCGTTGTCTAAGCTTTTGTGTTATACGGAAAAATGGAGAAACTTGATATTTAAAACTAGTACTATTATTAATTTCAGAAGTTATATATATAAATTTTAATTTTTGCGAAGCATATTTATTTAAACTCTTCGTTAAACAAATATTATAGTCTGTACCATAACCAAAAGGATCAATTAAATAGACATATTTTATTTTTTCCATATTATTTATTCATTTTATCAACATATTCAAGAATTGTTTCGTATCTCTTTTGTTTAAATAAAATTTTCTCCTTACCAAGCAAAAAACCTAATAAGAAAGAAAATAATAATTGCTTTTTACAATGAACTTTTAACAAAAAAATATAACAACGCTTATATAGCAAACTATAATGTTTATTCAAATAATTAATTAGTCCAATAGAAAATTGGTTTAATGAAAACTCAGAAGGATCACTAAAATTTTGAGTTGAGCTATATCCCCGATAGTGAATAATATTTAATTCCGGGATAAAATAATTATTGTATCCATCTTGTTTCAACCTATATGCAATATCAGTATCCTCATAATAGAAGAAAAAATTCTCTTCATCAAAACCATTTAATGAAACCAATGTTTGTGTCTCAAAAACCATAAATGCCCCATCAATATATTCTACTTTTTTTACGAAAGTCCAGTTAAAACAAAAAAGCTGTTTAGTAATAAACCTTTTCAGAAATGTAATATACAATAAATCAAATAAAATTTGCTTAATCCCTACAAAGTTACCGTAACTTGATTGCCATGAAATATTCGGATACACTTGTTGAATTCCTACCACTCCAACATTTTTATTATCATAAAAAAATAATTCAATATATGGGAAAGGATTACTTAGAAATACCATGTCTGTATTTAAAACACAAACAAATTTTGTATTTACCTCTTTAATAGCACGATTTACGGCTCCTCCATATCCGAAATTACTTCCTAAATTTAAAAATTTCACACCAGGGAACTGCTCTGGTATTAGCTCTTCAGATTTATCCGTAGATCCATTATCCGCAACAATAATATTTTTAGAAAGTATCCCATATTTCATAGCACTCTCTAAACATTCTTTAAGAATTAAATAATTATTGTAGGATACAAAGATTAAAGTAGTTTCCATTTATATTTAAAAATATTTCTGATTACTAAAAAAAACACAAGAGGAAATAAAAACTGACCAGACCGGAATAAATTAACAAAAATCGACATAAGTAAATAGGCCGAGATTAAAGATAGCTCAACAATATAAGAATCTTTAACTATCCATAATTTGGTTAATCTGTGAAAAATGAAACCTAACATAAAACACAGTACTATAACCCCAGGTAAGTGAAGATCCATATAAAAATCCTTCAACATAGTACCTGTATTAACTTTTCTAATTCCAATATCAACATCAGCTTCATATCTTTCAACTTCTATGCCAAATGGTTTGGCAAGGATTCTTACAATTGGAGCAAAGGTTTCCTTAAATGGTATCCATACCCTATCATCAAAATCATAATCAATTGAATTATCTAGAACTGCAATAGGTGAAACAAAATACAAATAAATGGAAGGTCGGAACAATCCCAACTCATCAAGCTCTTGAATAACAGGTAATTCTTTTTTAAATCTATAATTTTCATATCCACCCCGCACATCTCTAATGACTATCAATAAAAACCATATTCCCATTAATACAATTGAAAATATTAAAACTTGCCTAACATTAATTCTTAATTTAAAATTTCCCTTCTTATAAGAACTATAAAAAAATGAAGATCCATAAACAAAAAATCCAATCAAAATTGTAGCTCGTCCTAAATTAATTGCTGAATCAAGAATAATAATAAATAAGGGAAGTAAACAGAAGTACAATATTGAACCAATAGTTTTCTTAGTATTTACAAGATGAAATCCTCCTAAAGCACAAACAATTAAATCTAATGATCCTAAAAATGGTATTGCTAAACGATATTCCCCTGCAATCCTATCTCCATATAATGCATTTGCGTTAGATATTATAAATGCAACACCTCCATATTTCAAAATCATTAATGTAGCATTTATAAGTACAACTGAAGTTGACAACAAGAATATTAGTCTATAAAAAACCTCACTTGTGAGTATGGCATTCGCATTACTATTGTAATTAACTCTTACAGATCTACTTGCAATAAAACCACAAAACATAGAAAAGAATCCTATGAAAATAATTAAATATGTTGTAGGGTTAACACTATCTATATTCATTAAATCAAGTTCCATCAAAAAAGAACTTATCATCCATACTACTATCACTACTAATATCATGGTGAAACGTTTACAAAAAGCTAAATAACTCAAATAAAGAAGAGTAGTAAAGAATAATATTATAATTACCGCCATATACTATATTATTGGACATAAGCAAAAATTAACATTCCTTTTTTTAGCGAAAAAGAATGCAAGGAAAGCAGCAAAAAACTCAATGATTAAGGCTAGAATAGCAAGAGAATACAAATTTAGATAATTAACTAAATAAAGAATTAAAATTGAACACATATAAAACCCATTGGTATATAGCCTAAGTCTTAAAAAATCTTTATTAAATCCCCATGAAACAAGTACTAAATTTGCAAAGAACAAACTAATAGTGACAGGAATAATACTAATTAATAAAATTTGAAAAATGGGCACCGAATATATCATTTCAATTCCACCTATCAACTTTACGGCGTATCCACTAAAGCCAATTCCAACAATCATAATCAATATTGCAATAGACAAGGTGTAATTAAAAGACTTTCTTACAAAAACCAAATCTCTGTTTTTAGCGATACTAGGATAGATTGCCTGTCCTATTATTTGAATAGGAGTTTTTAAGACTGTTGATAATTTTTCTGCCAAATCATAATAGGCCACTTCTTTCATACCAACAAATGCTCCCAATACTACTTTACTTGTTGTCATATATAAGGTCGTTGAAATATTAGAAACAAAGAATGGGAAAGTATCTATAAAATAGCTCTTTAAACAAGAGAACGAAACAAATTTAAATTTTATTTTATGTTTCTTAAACACTATAACTAGAGAAGAAACTCCAGCTAAAATAGCACCGAAACCATTTATAATTGGCAAATACAAATAGTCTTTAGGAGAATGAATGAAAACAAATATTAGGAATAAAAACGTTAAACGACTAATTAAAGTGATATAAGTAATATATTTCATTTCTTCAATACCTTGAAAATACCAAATAGGAAAAATAACATCATAAAGACACATCCAAAGAGTCAAAAAGAACAGCATTTCATAACCATTTGATTGGGGGATAACCATTACTAAAATACTTAAAATAAGAATTGCCAAAATAAGTAGAAATCCTTTAATTAAGAATACACTACTTACAATTTCACTTAACTTATCTCGATTATTACGATGCAAACTTACATCTTTTGTTGCGGAAATATTAAAACCAAATCCTACTAGGATCATAAGATATCCTACTATGGCTTGAGCAAAAATTACAATTCCATAAATCTCTTTACCTAATACTCTAATCAAATAAGGGTAAGTAATTAAAGGTAAAAACAAGTTAAACACCTGCAATAGTGACAAATAACTAAAGTTCCTCAAAACACCTTTATTTCGATGAATTCTATCCTTTAACCGAACAATAATATAATTCAATTTTTTTTTGCTTTAATAATCTTTATTAACCAATTCATCATTACACTAATTTAAGCCTTTCCCTATATTATATACCTCAAATCCAATTTCTGTCAACTGCTTTTTATCAACAATATTTCTACCATCAAACACGAAAGCGGGCTTCAACATCTCCTCATACACCTTTTGCCAATTGTAGGTTTTGAATTCGTCCCATTCGGTGAGGATGGCTATGGCGTGAGCGGATTGCATTGCTGAGTAAGGATCGGTGTGGATGATTACATTTTTCAACAGATCCTTCGTCGCTTCGCTTCCCTCAGGATGACATACACTTTTAAGGTCAGAAAAGATTTGCTCCTCTGTCACCTTTGGATCGTAGATATGAATTTCTGCACGGTCTTGTAACAATTCGTCAGCCACATAAATTGCAGCAGATTCACGGGTGTCGTTGGTGTCTTTCTTGAAAGCCCAGCCCAGAAAAGCAATCTTTTTACCGGAAACGGTATTGAATAAGCTATCAATAATGTTCTTTGCAAAACGATGCTTTTGGTAGTCGTTCATTTTAATCACCTGTTCCCAGTAATCGGCCACCTCTGGCAAATTAAATTGCCTACACAAATAGACCAAGTTTAAGATGTCTTTTTGAAAACAAGAGCCTCCAAAACCAACGGAGGCTTTTAAGAACTTAGCTCCAATACGAGAATCTGCACCAATGGCACGAGAAATCTCATCCACATCAGCTCCTGTTTTTTCACAAAGTGCAGATATGGCATTGATAGAAGAAACCCGTTGCGCCAAAAATGCATTAGCAGTCAATTTTGACAATTCGGAAGACCAAACCCGAGTGGTGATGATGTTTTCACGAGGTACCCAGTTCTCATAAACAGCAACTAAAGCTTCTATAGCATCTTGCCCTTTTTCAGTTTCTTCACCACCGATCAATATTCTGTCGGGTTTATGCAAATCGCTGATAGCAGTCCCCTCGGCTAAAAATTCAGGACTCGACAAAATGTCAAAATTGACTCCGTTACCCGTTGAATTTAAAATCGTACTCAGTGCTTCAGCCGTACGAACAGGTAATGTTGATTTTTCAACAATAATTTTATCATCTTTAGAAACTTTGGCAATTTGACGGGCACACAATTCAATGTATTTTAAATCTGCTGCCATTCCTTTCCCTACCCCGTATGTTTTGGTCGGTGTGTTTACCGAAATGAAGATCATTTGCGCTTCATTAATGGCTTCATCCACATCCGTAGAGAAAAACAAATTTCGACCACGGGCTTCTGCGACCACATCGGCTAATCCTGGCTCATATATGGGTAATTTATTTAAATCCGTATCGTTCCAATCTGCAATGCGTTGCTCATTTACATCCACCACTGTCACCTTTATGTACGGACATTTTTGAGCGATCACTGCCATGGTTGGGCCACCTACGTAACCGGCACCTATGCAGCAGATATTTGTTATTTGTTTTGCTTTGGTCATTTCTAGTTTGTATTGTATGTTGTGTTTCTATATTTCCTTTACTAATTCACTAATTGTTTGAGATCCTTCGTTCCTCAGGATGACAATCCTTTTTTTAATGACTGCTCAATGAGTAGTGTCATTCTGAACGGAGTGAAGAATCTATTCCTTCCTGCATTAGATCCCTCGGCAAGCTCGGGATGACATCTGCTCATTCATTGCCGTCATCCTGAACGGAGGAACGCAGTGAAGGATCTGTCCACTTTATTGTTGAGATCCCTCTCCCGATTCTCGGGATCGGGATGACAATTCCTGAGAAGCAGTTTCATCCTCTCTCCACTTATCCTTTATACTTGCAAAGAATTCCTTTCCAAATACCATCCCTACACCAACAATACCCCCCAGGAAAGTCCAGATCACCAATATCATTGGGCGTTTGGGTTTTGATTTTTCCATAGGAATGAATACCGGTTCGATAATCGTGAAAACCGGCGTATCTTCCTTTACTTGTATTTTTTGAGTTTCCAACTGTTTGGCCAGTTCGGTGTACACCGACGAAGCCATGGAAAAATCGGATTGCAGGCGCTCCAATTGAGTTTGAGCCACTGCCGTGCTAACGTTTTTGTTCTGATCCCGAAAGCGGGCCAATTTATCCTGTACTGCGTTAAAAACGGCTTCCTTTTCGGCATAGCGTTCCTCTACAAAGGCCAATTGATCTTGTGCCTTCTGTATTTTAAAAGCTGTAATGGCCTGCTGCAAAAGCTCCTGAGCCTTTTTTGCCAATTGAGCGGCTGCTTTGGCCTCGGGCATGCGAGCAGATATAGTAACGTAGCCGTCTTTGTCGTTGAATTCAATAGACAATTGTTCCTGAATAATTTCGATAAGTTTTTTCTCATCTTCATTAATAGAAATCAAGCTGGAAGGATCTGGGCTCAAAGTCTCTTCTTCGCGACGGATCGCCCTGATGATTACTCCAGGTAAGCCGATGCTGTATTTTACCATATTGCCCAATAAACCTGGGCTGTAAATTTCTTCATAAAAATATGTGAATGTCACTTGTTTCTTTTGTCCTTCAATGTCCAAAGGGGTTTGCATCAATTCTTTTTGGAAGGGAATGCTGCTGATTATTTTTGGATACAATGAAGGAGGAATATCTGATCCACCACCCATACTTCCCAAATTGATTCCTGCCATGGCGGCTAGTCCGCCTAAGCCACCCAGTTTTAATCCACCTTCGGCAGATTGTGGCACCATGGTGGTTGTTGCCGTATATTCCTTGGCAGAGAAGATTGCAATGAATAAACCCAGCACCATAAAAATAAGCGTGGTGCGAATTACGGTACGTCGGCCGTTCCACAGGGTCTTTGCCAATTGAATCAAATCGATTTCATCCTCATGGTTGGCACTAGTTGTTTCTGTATGTTTGGATTCTTGTATTGTGCTCATTATTACATTCTGATTACGCTAGAAGCTTATTACGCTAATTAAGGCGAATTACGCTAATGCGTCCATTTGCACTTTATCAGCTATTGTGATATTCTTTTATATTTTAATTCTCAATAATTATAACTAATTACACCAGTGGGACAAGCCCATCTTCATAATAGTAAGCCTTTGCCATTAGCGAAATTCCTTCTTAAAATTAGCGGAATTCTTTCCTATCGGTATTAACAAATCTTTTATATCTCAACGACTTCTCACCAAAATTGACCAACAGCCCTAATTGGTAGTTTGTCGCTTTTAAATAATTCACTGTTTGCTGTTCATCTATTTTCAACAAACAAGATTTACTTTTTAACTCTACTATTATTGAATCAAAACAGATAAAGTCTGCTTTGAAGTATTTATTCATTTTTTCACCATCGTAATAAAGTTCCAGTTTCTTCTCTTTAACAAATGGTATATTTCTCTTCTTAAACTCTTTACCCAACGCCTCTGCATAAACACTTTCCAAAAAGCCAGATCCTAATTGACTATGAACATTCATACAAGCCCCAACAATTGCATAACACTTATCCTTATGTAACAAGTCAACCATTCGCGTAATTAGTTTAAATTCGTGCAATTCATAATTAAGAGATTGCTTCACCACTGACCATTGACTATTTACAACCTCTTTCCCTTTTCATCAATGTGCCTTCTCAGTTCTTCATTTGTGATTTGCTCATAATGAACTACATCAAAAAAATAGGGCAATGAATACTCTTCCTCCAGCAATTCCCGCAAAGATAAAACGATTTGACTATTTATCTTCTCCCCTTTTATGCACAGATCCACATCAGAAGCTGTTTTATAATTTCCCATTGCACGGGAACCAAACAAAATTGTTTCTTGAATTTCGGGCAATTTCTTTATTGCTTCTTGAATCCATATCATATCCTGTTGTGTTAGTCCGTACATACAATTTATTTGCCAATTACATTTCACTTTAAATATCCTCTTCCGAACTTTCGGAAGGACAATCCTTTTTGTTGAGATCCCTCTCCCGATTCTCGGGATCGGGATGACATCTTCCAGTGAACTACAGCCACTCTTTCATTTTTACATACAAGCATTTAATGGCCGGATAATAGTTGTTTTTTATTTTTAGTCCCATCTCCTTTGCAAAAGCCTCATCGTAAGTATGCACAGTTAAATTTCTATCTTTTAAAGCATCCATCCAAACATGACCATCCTCAACAAGCTTTACCTGAAAAGCATGTTTTATTGTTTCGCGGGGAGTCTTTGGGTCAAAACCTTCCGACTCCAAATAATCTTTCATCACCTTCCATGCCAATTCAAAACTCAATTCGAACGCCTGAATAACAGCCATAATTTCAATTTCAGAAGGAGAAATAATCTTCATGGTTTTATCCAGCACCGTATACGCTTTTTCAAAATTCTGAAAACGCTGCCTCCATCGTATGTCTTTTTCCTGATTCATCGTCAATTCTAATAAACTGTTACAACTATTTTTAACAACTCACTTTATTTTCATTTAAAGCTGTCATTCTGAACGAAGTGAAGAATCTGTTCACTTATATAATTAGATCCCTCGACAAGCTCGGGATGACAGTTCAACTGAAAGTCATCCTGAACGGAGGAACGTAGTGAAGGATCTGTTCATTTACGCCTCTTCTCTATTTGAATGAGATCCCTCGACATCCCGATAGCTATCTGGATCGGGATGACGTTCAACTGTAAGGATCTGTTCAAACAAAGAACTCATCCTCTAAAAACTTCCATTCCGGATTGAATTCCGAAATTAAGATATTCTTTTTCTCTCGTCGCCATCCTTTTAGTTTCTTTTCTCTCCCGATCGCCAAATTCACATCATCGTGTTCTTCAAAATAGATCAAATGATGACAATTATATCGTTTTGTAAAAGCATTTATGTGGTCTGCATGACTCACATGCTCACTCAATCTTCTTTGTAAATTATTTGTAACACCCACATATAAAACAGTTTTGTTTTTATTTGTCAATATGTAGACGTAATATATTTTCACATTCTCTTTTTAATGTTTAGATCCCTCGACAAGCTCGGGATGACATGCAAAATAAAGCTGTCATTCTGAACGGAGTGAAGAATCTGTTCACTTATATAATTAGATCCTTCGACAAGCTCGGGATGACATCCGTATAATCCCTCTTCCTAACGCGTAGCCACCGCAATGGCAGTAATTAATGTTGCAAAAGTAGATGCAATGGCCAACCATTTGCTTGCCTGTCCGGCTTTGTCTACCTCTGGTTTTTCAGGAACAATAATCTCGCAACCCGGTTCTACTTTCGGAAAACGACGGCCAAACAATCCTCCTTTTGTTGCCTGAGTGGTTCCATTGGCATACAGGACATATACTTTTCCTTTTTTTGCCCGTTCGGCAAAACCACCACTGCTGTACACGTAATCTTTTAATTTTTTCTTTTTTGTAAAAGTATGAGCCACCGGACTCAATACAGAACCGGATACCATTACCGTCTCTAATTTAGAAGGAACCAAAATCTGATCTCCAGCTTTTACCTGCAAATCTTCCACACCGCCAGGATGACCTAAAATGGCAGTCAAATCGATTCCAACAATCCGATAGGCTACCTTTTCAATATCCGCTTCGGTCATGGTGGTATCCTGAGCCGCAATGGCCACTTTGGCCTGATATTCTGCTTCACTCAATTCTATTCTCCGGCGCAAAGAAGCCCCTTTCACATAAGCCTCTGAAGTGATCCCCCCTGCTCTTCGGATGATATCTGATATTTTTTCGTTCTTATGAGTAATCCCGTAATCCCCGGAATATTTAACTTCTCCCTGAATGTTGGCGGCTCCCTGAGGACGAAACCCCGGAGCGCGGCGCACATACACTTTATCGAAAGGTTTCAATAAAAAGGCTTCATCTTCCGCATTCAATTTCAGATTTCGATCCAACGAAAACTGAAAGGTATGCAGCAGTGATTTTGTCAATTCACTGGTCTCCTTGTAATCCAACACGCGGCTCACTTCCAATCCTGCCACCTCAGCATCCTCTTTGAAACCTCCTGCCTGAAAAATCAGATCTCCTATGCGTAAATTTTCTGCCCAGGCATAAGTTCCTTCGAACTGAACTTCCCCAACAATCTCAACCGTTCTGGCTTCGCGCATATCAAATATGGATGAAATCTGAATCCGGTCTTCTTTCTGAAGCTCAAAATCTATTTTTCCATTCACAACATCACGAACCGAAAAGGAAACGGCTTTCAAGCTCATATCTTCCAATTTTCGGGTAATCACCCCACGCTCCATGAAAGCCTCTTCCTTGAGTCCTTCCGCATTTTTAATCAATTGGGACAACTGCAGACCTTCTGTCAATTCATAATTGCCCGGACGGTACACCGCGCCATCTATACTTACCCGGTTTTCGAAACGTTCGGTGAGCATTCCTGCTACCAAAGAGTCGCCGTTCATCAGTTGAACCTGATCGTATTGATCTGCTGAAACGCCTTTAAAACTAAGAGTCCTGGAATTGTTTCGATACAATTCCAAACGATGAGTATAGGCTTTATCTGTAAAGCCACCTGCAAAGCGCAGCAGATCAGCTACTGTTTCCTCTTTTTGAGCCTCAAACAATCCGGTCCGTTTAAATTCTCCTGCTACTTTCACTCTTTTTGCGTAAGGACGCACCAAAACCACATCCTGATCGCGCAACTGTATGTTGTTTTGCGTTTTTCCATCGATTAAATAAGCGTAAACATCTATACTGCACACCAATTTACCATCGCGCTGCACGTCGATACTTCGGAAAGATCCATTTTCATTGGGTCCCCCTGCAAGGTATAAGGCATTAAAAGCCGAAGCTGTTGCCGGTAAAGAATAGGTGCCCGGTAAATTCACCTCCCCAATCACATTCACTTTAATCCCTTTTAAGCTTCCCATACTTACATCAGCAAAGGTATTGGGCCGCTCGCCACCCATGCCGTTGTAAATGGAAAGCAATCTGCTTTTAATTTTTTCCTGTGCTTTGGCAAACGAAATGCCATACACGTGAACCGGCCCTAAATCTGGAATGGTTATGGCTCCGTTTTTTTGAACTGTTAACTGATAATTTTGCTGAGAAGCACCATAAACAGATATATTCACCTCGTCTCCTATTCCCAATGAGTAAGATTCTGACACAGGCACATCTATTGCCGGCTCGAAACTTAAATTTTTTGAGTTGAAAAACTGAAACCCAAAAATCTCTTTGTTTTTTTCTGTGGCTTTAAATTCCTCTTTCTCAGTGAACTCTTCCTCCTTTGGAACTTTTAAACCTTCCTTCAGGTCTTTCTCCTGAGTTTCCCCGTTTCGTTTACCGCTTTTGTACTCGTTGATTTTTTTCACCATTTGATCGATCTGCAACTGAGAAGCTCCTCTGGCCCGTGCCAGTGCCATTGCCTCTTCCAGACTCATGCCGTTTTTTTCCATTTCGGAAATCAGCTTTTCAATCTGAGCATCACTCAAGGCTTCCACATTTACACTCGCTGGATTGATATTTGTGTTTTGAGCGTTTGCTGTCCCGATGAATAAAACCGCAAACAAACAAACCAGAAACATTTTTTTTACCGACCAAATCATAATTTCAATAACATTTATATAGTATGTACCTTTATTCCTATCCTCTATATCCGTTTTGTTGTGACAAAACCCTATTTCAATAAGACGAAAGATTTATTTTTGCAGCACAAAAATAAGGAACGAATACACAATTCCCTAATTTCCGAGCATTTTACTTCCCTTATTTTATGAACACATTGCCTACAGAACTGCAATTCCCCGCAATAATACAATTTCTCAATCATTTATTTGCCTGTCAAACCTGCCAAATAAAAAAACCGTGTCAATAAATTAGATACGGTCTCCTTATAACAACTTCCATTTCTCCGGATAATTATCGCAGCATTTCTTTGATTTCGGCCAAATCAATCAATCCAATCTGCTCTTTCCTGCGGATAATTTTTGCATCCAACTGTTCATAGATTGAATTCATTGATTTAAATTCAGGCACAATAGCCTTCATATGCGCAACAATCTTAAAATTATCATTTTCATCAAGCAATTCACAAAAATGGTTAATCAATAGTTCAACCTCTTCCCGTTCATAAGCCCGGACTTTTGCAATCATAATTCTGGGATGTTTGGTAGGTACTGTATTTTCTTTCACATTCAACAATTCCTCATATAATTTTTCGCCCGGACGTAAACCTGTAAACTGAACATTCACATCGACACCTACCTTCAGCCCACTTAATTTGATCATCTTGTAGGCCAAGTCAACAATTTTCACAGAACGTCCCATATCAAAAATAAAGATTTTCCCCCCTTTACCGATTGCACCAGCCTGCATCACCAACTGACAAGCTTCAGGAATCGTCATAAAATATCTGGTAATATCAGGATGAGTAACCGTAATAGGGCCACCTTTCTCAATCTGAGACTTAAACCGGGGAATTACAGAGCCATTTGAGCCCAGCACATTTCCAAATCTTGTTGTAATAAAATGAGTTTGCCCGCCCGGGAAATTCATGCTTTGCGTATAAATCTCAGCAATTCTTTTTGATGCCCCCATTACATTAGTTGGGTTCACAGCCTTATCGGTCGAAACCATTACAAAGCGCTCCACACCATATTCCAATGATAAATCCGCAATATTCCTGGTTCCAAACACATTTGTTTTTATGGCCTCGGAAGGATTGTTTTCCATCATTGGCACGTGCTTATAAGCAGCAGCATGATACACCAATTGAGGTTTAAAAATCTCAAACATTTTACGCGTTCGTTCCAAATCACGCACATCTCCAATTACAATCTCAAAATCATAAAAATTGAACTCTTCCTTTAATGACAATTCAATATCGTATAAGGGCGATTCTGCCTGATCGAACAAAATAATGCTCTTGGGACGAAAACGTGCTACCTGACGCACCATTTCACTCCCAATAGATCCGGCAGCACCGGTAACCAGAACCGTTTTACCTCTCACCTGACTGTCGATTTCATCCCAGTCTAATTTTATGGGTTCCCGCTCCAACAAATCCTCAATTTTAATGGCCCGGATCTGCTTCACACTCAACTCGCCATTCACCCAGCTTTCAAATTTAGGAACCTCCCAAACCTTCACATTTTTATTCAGGCATTTTTCAATAACATCCTGACGTTCCTCAACACTTAAATCTTTTTTGGCGATAATAACCTTATCGATTTCCTGCTTTTCCAACAATTTCTCCAAATCATTGGGACTATATATCTTTATATTCTCTAACTTACTTCCTACTTTCCTATTGTTGTGATCTATAAATCCAACAATGGTACTATTTACCTCTTTACCACTGTCCAAGGCATGCTTTGCCATGATACCAAACTCATCACTTCCATAAATCAGTATATTTTCCCGAATTTTAGAATAAGTTAAATACCTAAAATAAAGAGCCTTAAAAATAATACGACTGCTGGTCATCAAAAAAACCATTGATATGTATTCTATAATCAGAATAGAAAACGGAAGCAGGTAAACGCCGTTCAGAAAATAGTAGCTCAATCCGTTTGTAAGAACAAACAGTAAAGATCCCATAGAAATCACCATGAAAATACGTTCGGCATCTTTAGCACTTGTGTACCGAACAATTCCTGCATAGGTTCCCCCAATCAGGAAACTAATAGCTCTCACCAACAAAACCAGAGGAATAACAAACTTCGCGGAACTCAGATTAACGCTTTCCAAATTAAAGTTGAAGCGCAATAAGTAAGCCGCAGAAATTGAAGCCAGCCCAATAAGCAAATCAATTAGAAAAACGATCCAACGAGGTGTATTGTGATCGAAGACACTAATTTTAGATAAATTCATAGATATTGGTTTTATATGTAGTAGTGTGTACAATAAATACAAAGTACAAAAATACCTTCTTATTTTACTAAAAGCAACTGTCAAAGTTGCCATTTTTACTTTTTATCGTTTTTTATAACCTATTCACATACAATTATGACCTCTTAATCCAAAGGTGCTCAAAACTATATGATTATATAAAACGCAAAGGGTTGCGTGAAAGTTTCAAAAAAAAATACATTGTATTCATTTCGAGCAAGTTAATGCAATACACATTTCTTTTCCAAATCATGAGCTAAAGCCACATGGCAACTAAATCAGATTTCACTTTTTGGACTCTTCAACTTTTCGACTTTTCAAGACCCTTCCAGACATTTCATCTTCAGACAGCCCTCTCCCTGTCGGGATTTCCCCTCAAAATGGGAGAATTGTTACAATTGACCTTTTTCTCACAACTAAAGCTGTTGGCAACACATCGATTCACAAAACACATCTCTTTTCCAAATCATAAGTTAAAGCCACTTGGCATTTAAATCAGATTTCACTTTTTGGACTCTTTGGGCTCTTTGACTTTTCGACTATTCAAGACCCTTCCAGACATTTCATCTTCAAGCACCCCTCTCCCTGTCGGGATCTCCCCTCAAAATGGGAGAATTGTTACAATTGACCTTTTTCTCACAACAGCTAAAGCAGTTGGCAATACATCTATTCACAAAACCATAAAGCCACATGGCATTTAAATCAAATTTCACTCTTTGGACTCTTTGACTTTTCGACTCTTCGACCTTTCGACTTTTGGACTTTTCCAGACTCTTCCAAACTTTCGATCCCCAAACACCCCTCTCCCTGTCGGGATCTCTCCTGAAAATGGGAGAATTGTTACAATTGACCTTTTTCTCACAACAGCTAAAGCAGTTGGCAATACATCTATTCACAAAACCATAAAGCCACATGGCATTTAAATCAAATTTCACTCTTTGGACTCTTTGAC
>NZ_WTCR01000018.1 GCF_009795715.1 Labilibaculum euxinicum
AGTGAAAAAATTTCAAAAAAATAAAGCCCGTTCCGGTGATAAAAAAATTACTCCCCAAATCACCCAAAATCCTGCCCACTTTCCGTTGAAAGCGGTGCAAAGATAAACCATTATTTTTCCCAATTCCTAATACATTTGAAAAGTTTTTTCACAAAAAGAAATAGCTGCCTGATAATCAGAAGCTATTTTTTTATCCGAATGGGAAAAACAAATTACAAAATTCAAATGAGAATGTCCAGACTAATGGTGAAGATTTTTTAATAAAAGTGATTTTTCTTTATCAAAGACAATATTTGGATATTGACTCTCTAACTTCTTCACATCACTTAATGTACTGGTAATAAACTCCTGATGACTGACCGTGTCTGGATTAAAGGGACGATGACTGGCTGCCAAAACAATTTTATCTACCCGTTTCATCACGGCAAGTGTTTCATTCTCCATATATGTATCAACGAAACGAGTCCAAATATAATTGACTGATGTGGTATTCATATGCAGCATGTCCTCTCCATAAAATCGATAATCTCTTAACTCATCCATAACAATTTCGTAAGAAGGAAAGTAAGACACCTGTTCAAATAACTCCACCAGCTGCTCAATCGCCAAAAGTAAAGTCGCTTTACTAAGCTGATTTCCATGTGCTCCATCTTTCCAATGGCGAATTGGACTCACCGTAAAAACTATTTTTAAATCCGGATTGAAAATTGCTAAAGAAACAATCAATTTTTTATAGAATTGGACAATTTCGTCAACATCAAGTCGGTAACGATGAAATTCCTTTGCTGGTAATTTATGGCAATTGGAAACTATCACTCCAGTATCGAGCAATTCATAAACCCAGGCAGTTCCGAATGTAATGTAAAGAACATCTGAATTTGCGAGATCTAATGATGACTTTTTAATTTCGGTATTGATTGCATCCAAACATTCATTCACATCGGCATTGGAGAATCGTCCGTGATGAGAAAAACTAAACCACATGTCATTGGCAAAATTTAAATCTTCTTCAGAGAATTTTTTGTTCTCGATTAGTATTTTTAAACTATTGCCTACACTGATCGGGTTATAAATTACTCCAAACGGATTGGTATTGACATCAAATTTATATTTGCTGAGCTGCTCACCAATATTCTCGGTAAAACAAGAACCCAGCATAATTGCTTTTGAATTGTAACCAAACTTATCCCGCGATGCTGGAATCTTTACCTCAGTTCTAAAAATTGTCATATTCTAAATAATTTGCTTGTTCTTTGCTAATAGAGCGTCCAACCAATTTATAATATCTGTAAAAACCTCTTGATGACAGAATTCATTATGCAATTCATGATAAGCTTTATCGTACTGAATAAATGTACAGCAATCCTTAATTCCCTCCGAGAAAATTTTACTTGCATTGGATTCTGTAATCTGATCATTATTTCCATGCAACAACAATAATGGCTTTTTTACTTTATCCGGATTCTTCAAAATACCGTATCCGGCATCATAAGCATCAACAAATAACCTGAATGAAACCATATGATGCACCAATTCATCCTCATCATATTTAATGCACACCTCCTTGTTATGAGATAACATTTTAGCATCGAAGCTGGTTTTAATACTAAAGGAAGGAAATAAATTCGCAAGTGTCCGAAGAAAAGGAATTGCAATTTTCGGTGGTGCCTCCTGCGTAACAATCCATGGCGAAGTGGAAATGACGCCCAAATAATCGGATTTCCGGGTGATTAAATGATTCAAAACCTCTCCTCCTCCCATGCTATGTCCGTATAGAAAGCATGGGGTATCTTCAAAATGCTTTTTTACATCCTTAAGAGCGAAATCAATATCGTCCATTAATTTTTCGTAAGATTGAATGACTCCTCTTTTTCCATCAGACAAACCATGCCCCCGCTGATCGTAACTCAAGACAGCAATATTCTTTTCGACGAACAATTCAGCCCAATTGTGATATCTGGAAGAATGTTCACCAATGCCATGAACTAAACAAATTACTGCTTTGGGTGGAACTGCAGGTTGCCAAACTTGAAAAAACAAACGCGTATTATCATTTGTAGTTAGATTGTAAATATTGTGTATCATCAAATTTGATATTAACGACGAATAAAATTCATGTACAGAGGGGCATCAAACTTTTTCGGGAAGAACAAAAAAAGTAAAATCCACTTCTTGAATGTATAAATATAGAAAAAAAGGGAAAACAAAAGTTCATTACTAAAACCTATAGGAAGCAATTCAATATAAGCTATTCGCTCTCTGTATGAAGAAAATCGAGATTGCGTTTTAATCCTTTGAATTTTGTTCGTTTTACAGCAGAGTTTTTAAATATCTCACCAAACTTATACGCATCCAATTGTTCCCACTCTGCCTTTGATAAAGAAAGTAAATCAGAATCAGGTTGAAATTCAGGAACTGAATTGGATTTTACCATTCGATTCCAAGGACAAACATCCTGACAAATATCACAACCAAATACACGATTTTTGAATTTACCCTTCATTTCTTCGGGAATTTCACCTTTGAGTTCTATGGTGAAATAGGAAATGCACTTGCTGCCATTAACCACATAGGGTTCCGTTATTGCTCCGGTAGGACAAGCGCGAATGCACTTACTGCATCCTCCGCAAAAATCCTGATATTTTTCTTCCTCATACTCCAACTCCATATCGATTAGTAATTCGCCCAGGAAAAGAAATGATCCTATTTTACGGTTGAGCAACAGTGAATTTTTTCCAATCCAGCCCAAACCTGCTTTTTTTGCCCATGCATGCTCTAATATTGGAGCGGAATCGACAAATGCGCGACCCGAAACTTCACCAATTTCTGTGTTGATGTATTCCAAAAGCTGGTTTAATCGATCCTTTAATACGAAGTGATAATCTTTTCCGTACGCATATTTTGCAATTACGGGTGCTTCAGGATCTTGTTGCTGCTGTTTTGGGAAATAGTTCAGACCTACAACAACAATTGACTTGGTATTTTCAACCAATAAACGAGGATCCAATCGTTTCTCAATATTATTAGCCATATACAACATCTCACCATGATATTTTTTATCCAGCCAAGATTGAAAATTCTCTTTTTCCTCATCCAGAAAATCTGCTTTTGCGATTCCACAAAGATCCAAACCAAGCTCGATAGCTTTGGCTTTTATGAGGTTTGATTTGGCAGAAAGAGTGAGATTCATGGTGCTAAATTAAGATTGTTACCGAAATTCACGATAAACGTAGATAAACATTTTGCATTTTATAATAATAACAAACTAATATTGAAGCTCATCTTAATAAATAGTTATTTTGGTTTTAGGATCAAGTCATACCCTTACATGGGAGGCTTGATTATAGTCAGAGCATAACATCCTTAAATTTGTTCAATTCTTTGAAATTTAAACATTGTAACTTTTCAATTACCTTATCCTTAAGCCGGACAGCTCTTACTTTTCTCCTTAAATGAGAAAAGTAAGCAAAAGAATCAAGCCAATAGAAAGCTCTTCTGCATTCTAAATCAACTAAAGTATCGCGTGGCACGCTCTATTGACAGCACTCGCTTAGACTTCAAAACTCAAAAAAATATTCATTTAAATAGTTTTATCTGGAAATGCAACAAAGCCGTGTCTTAAGCTTATTATATTGAACCCGAAAACTCGAATTATTTTGCGTTAGGGATTGAAGTGGTTACCCCACAGCGAAGAATGAGCGAGGAGTAAAAACAAAAAGCCCGACCTGAGGAACGAAGGGAACGCCCAAAACAAAAATCAGAAACCAAATTCGCAGAAACTAAAAAAGGACTGTAAAAAAAACAGCCCTTTGATATATTTAGAGAAAACCCAATTCGAGTTTTGCTTCTTCGGTCATCATATCCTTGTCCCAAGGTGGATCGAAGGTTAACACAACGGTTACATCTTCGATTTGCGGCAATGATTTTGTTTTTTCATTTACCTCTTCCAAAATTTGATCGGCCATCGGGCAATTTGGCGCTGTAAGAGTCATCAGGATTTTCACCTCATCTTCCTCATACATATCAATTTCATATATCAATCCCAGATCGTAGATATTCACTGGAATTTCGGGATCGTAAATGGTTTTTAAAACCTCGACGATTATTGCTTCTGTTTCTTTTTTTCCCATCTTTTCCTGATTATTTGCTTACGTGATTGAAAGCAATTCCATACATTTTTATTTGTTTCACCATGGAAACCAATCCATTAGAGCGAGTGGGCGATAAATGTTGCTTTAAGCCGATTTCATCGATGAATTTTAAATCGGCATTCATAATATCTTCAGGAGTTTGATTGTTGAAAACACGAATCAACAAAGCTGCAATTCCTTTTACGATGATCGCATCGCTGTCGGCCTCCAACTTTACAACACCGTTTTCGAGGGATGCATTGAACCAAACTTTTGACTGACAACCTTTTATAAGATTCGATTCTGTTTGATATTTTTCATCCAAACCGGAAAGATCTGTTCCCAACTCAATTAGGTAGGCATATTTGTCCATCCAATCTTCAAAACCTGCAAATTCCTCAATTATATCTTCCTGAATTTCGTTTATTGTCATACTATAGATTTTAGATATGAGATTTTAGATATGAGAAAATATCCCCCATTCAAAATCTGCGAACGTATCTAATTTATATTTTTTCCAGCCGAAAGTTACAATAATTTTCTATCTGTGAAAATCGAACCCACGGACTATTTTACTGCAAACATTTTGCAGACTTTCAGAATTCCGTTATAAAGTGAATCAATTTCTTCCTTTGTGTTGTAAAAGGAAAATGAAGCACGAACAGTACCGTCGATTCCGAAATGCTGCATTACAGGTTCGGTGCAATGCGTACCTGTCCTTACTGCAATTCCCATTTGATCGAGCAACATTCCCATATCGTAGAAATGAATTCCCTCCACCAGAAAAGAAATGACTGAAGTTTTCTCTTTTGCGGTTCCATAAATTCGCAAACCATCAATTGAAAGTAACTTTTCAGTTGCGTATGTCAACAGTTCCTGTTCGTAAGCATCGATATTTTCAATTCCAATACTCTCCACATATTCAATTGCAGCACCCAATCCGATTGCATCGATATAATTTGGCGTTCCTGCCTCGAATTTATACGGAAGTTCGTTATAGGTTGTTTTCTCGAAAGTTACTTCGGAAATCATTTCCCCTCCGCCTTTCCATGGCGGCATTTCATTCAGCAATTCTTCTTTGCCGTATAAAACACCAATTCCGGTTGGTCCGTAAATTTTATGTCCGGAGAACACCAGAAAATCCACATTCAAATCCTGAACATCGATTTTTTTGTGCTGTACCGATTGAGCGGCATCAATTAAAACACGAACATTTTTAGCATGCGCAATCTCAATTATTTTACGAATAGGATTTATGGTTCCCAATGAATTGGAAATGTGATTAACTGCAATAATTTTTGTACGATCCGTAATTAAATCATCCAATTTCTCAATCATCAATTCCCCATGATCGTTAAAAGGCAATACTTTTAAAGTTGCTTTTTTCCGTTCACAAATTAGTTGCCAGGGAACAATGTTGGAGTGATGTTCCAGTTCAGAAACAATCACTTCATCGCCTTCCGAGATAAATCGATCGCCGAACGAATTGGCAACCAAATTTACAGATTCGGTGGCTCCGCTGGTGAAAATCACCTCGTGCGAATGTTTTGCATTGATGAAATTCTGCACAATTACTCTTGCATTCTCGTTTCCATCGGTGGATTTGTTGCTCAAATAATGAACGCCGCGGTGAATATTCGAATTGTACTTGTAATAGTACTCAACCAACTTATCAACTACCTGACGAGGCTTTTGCGTAGTTGCAGCATTATCAAAGTAAACAAGAGGTTTACCGTGAATCAGTTCCTCAAGAATGGGAAAATCTTTACGTATTTTATTGATATCTATTGTCATTCTATAAGAGAATCAAGTACCACAGTACCAGAATTAATTAAATCTAATTTTTACAAGCAAGTGCGCAAGTATTGCATTTCGATATTTCACCTCTTAATCTTGTATCAACCAAGGCATCAATTCGATCTTTAAGCGGCTCCACTCTAATTTTTTCAATTATTTCGTGAGCGAAAGCAAACATCAACATCTGACGCGCTTCTTTCTCATCAATTCCTCTTGCGCGCAGGTAAAACAGTGCATCCTCATCCATTTGACCTACTGTAGCACCATGACTGCACTTCACATCGTCGGCATCGATAATCAACTGAGGTTTTGTGTTGATTTGAGCATCATCGCTCAATAACAAATTGTTGTTTGATTGATAAGCCAATGTTTTTTGAGCATCGCGGCGAACATATATTCGACCTGCAAATGCTGCAGTTGCCTCACCATCCATTACTCCTTTAAAATGCTCGTTGCTTAAACAATTCGGTTTTGAATGATCTATCGATGTGAAATTATCAACATGTTGTTTGTTGTCCATCAAATACATTCCGTATGTATTGTTTTCACAATGTTCACCATCCAACAATACATGATGATTGTTGCGAATGGTTCCTCCGTAAAGAGAAATGGTATTGGTCAACACATTTGAATGTTTATCCTGACGAATAAAAATGGAATTCAATATTACTGAATTCAAATGCTGATTTTGCAAGGTATACAAATCGAACACCGCATTGGGTGCCACATTTACTTCTGTAACTGAATTGCTTAAATATTTATGATGCGTTAAGGTATGATCGCAAACAATAATTTTGGCTTGCGCGTTTTCCTCAATCACAAATAAATTACGTTGAGTTGCCATTAAATCGCGATCGGAACGCAAAAGGTTCACCACCTGAATAGGCTTGTCGATTACGACACCTTTAGGCACATAAATGAATAACCCATCTTTTGCCAAAGCTGTATTCAATGCTACGATACCATCCTCTTCAGGCTTGGCATACTTGCCGTAATGTGCATTAAAAATATCAGGATATTTTTGTGCAGCTTCCTGAACTCCACAAACGATAACTCCTTCGGGTAATTCGGTAAGCACTTTATTATTTCCGTAAAACCAGCCATTTGTCAGCAATACCATATTGGTATCCAACTCGGGCACATCGCACTGAAAAATATCATTCAGGTCAACATCCACTTCCATATAACGAAGATTTACATTGTATGGATGATCAAAAGCTGGTATTAGATTGGTGTATTTGTAATTCTCGTTGACACGAGTAGGTACGCCTAATTCCTGAAACTGAACAAAGGCTTTTTCACGAGTCTTATTCATGCAATCAGAAGAACCATTCGAAAGCAATTCTTTACCTTGTTCGAACAGATCAGCAAAATCCTTATTTATTGTATCTATGTTGGCCATGTTATTTTAGATATTAGATAATAGATATGAGAAATAAGATAAATCCAATTTCCAACACCTCTACTATTTTCCGTTTTCTTCTTTAATCCAGTCGTATCCTTTTTCTTCCAGTTCAAGAGCAAGCTCTTTACCGGCAGTTTTTACAATTCGACCGTCAAACAAAACATGAACAACATCAGGAATGATGTAATCTAATAAACGTTGGTAGTGAGTAATTACAATTGTTGAATTCTCAGCAGTTTTTAATTTATTCACCCCATTTGCAACAATACGAAGAGCATCAATATCCAATCCTGAATCGGTCTCATCTAAAACTGCCAATTTAGGTTCCAGCATCGCCATTTGAAAAATCTCATTCTTTTTCTTCTCTCCACCCGAAAATCCTTCGTTTACCGAACGATTTGTCAGTTTTGAGTCGATCTCAACCAATGCTTTTTTATCGCGCATTAGCCTTAAGAAATCAGATGCAGTTAATGGATCCAAGCCTTTGTGCTTTCGATGTTCGTTAACCGCAGTTTTCATGAAATTAACCGTTGAAACTCCAGGAATTTCTATCGGGTACTGAAACCCCAGGAAAATTCCTTCTTTAGCACGATCTTCAGGTGCCATATCCAACAAATTTTTCCCTTGAAAGATAATTTCACCTTCGGTTACTTCATACAAATCTCTTCCTGCCAATACTGAAGCTAAAGTACTTTTACCAGCACCATTAGGTCCCATAATAGCATGAACTTCTCCCGGCTTAATCTCAAGATTAATTCCTTTTAAGATTTCTTTTCCATCAATGGAAACGTGTAAATTTTTAATACTTAACATTTCACTTCTATTTTGTCGCAGTTATGCGTTGGGTTCTACTTATTATATATCTATTATCCTACAGATCCTTCCAAACTAATCGCCAAAAGCTTTTGAGCTTCTACTGCAAATTCCATTGGCATTTTGTTGATTACCTCTTTGGCGTATCCATTTACAATTAAACCAATGGCATCCTCGGTAGAAATACCCCGCTGATTGCAATAGAAAATCTGGTCTTCACCAATTTTAGAGGTAGTAGCTTCGTGTTCGACTTTAGCCGATTTATTGCCAATTTCGAGATATGGGAATGTATGTGCACCACATTTGTCTCCTAAAAGTAATGAATCGCATTGAGAAAAATTACGGGCTCCTTCACAATTCTTGGTTACTTTAACCAATCCCCGGTAAGAGTTGCTGCTTTTTCCTGCTGATATTCCTTTTGATATAATCGTGCTTTTGGTGTTGTTACCAATGTGAATCATTTTTGATCCGGTATCAGCCTGCTGATGATTATTGGTTACAGCAACCGAATAAAATTCACTCGACGAGCCATCTCCTTTTAATATGGTAGACGGATATTTCCAGGTTACTGCCGATCCGGTCTCCACCTGAGCCCACATCAATTTCGCATTTTTACCTTCGCAAATACCCCGTTTGGTTACAAAATTGTAAATACCTCCCAATCCCTCTTTGTTACCAGGATACCAGTTTTGAACTGTTGAGTATTTCACCTCTGCATTGTCCTTCACAATAATTTCAACGATAGCTGCATGCAGCTGATTTTCATCACGCATTGGTGCCGTACATCCTTCCAGATAACTCACGTAACTATCATCTTCACATACTATTAATGTACGTTCGAACTGCCCTGTATTTTCCGCATTAATACGGAAATAGGTAGACAGCTCCATTGGACAGCGAACCCCTTTCGGGATGTAAACAAATGATCCGTCGGAAAATACTGCTGAGTTAAGGGCTGCAAAAAAGTTATCCTGAATTGGAACAACCGTGCCCATATATTCCTGAATTAAATCGGGATGCTCCTGAACTGCATCACTAAACGAACAGAAAATAACCCCTTTTTCAGCCAAAGCTTGTTTAAATGTCGTTTTTACCGACGATGAATCCATCACCACATCAACTGCAACATTCGATAACAGCTTTTGTTCATCCAAAGGAATACCCAGCTTATCGAAAGTAGCACGAATTTCAGGATCAACATCATCCATACTCTCCAACTTTGCTTTTTGTTTTGGCGATGAATAGTAAATGATATCCTGATAATTAATTTCAGGTATTTTTAAATAGGCCCATTCCGGCATTTTCATAGTCAGCCAATGACGATAAGCTTTTAATCTAAATTCAAGCATAAATTCAGGCTCATTCTTTTTAGCCGATATCATGCGGATAACATCCTCGCTAAGACCTCTGCCTATATCATCATTTTCAATATCAGTAACAAAGCCATATTTATAATCGCTCTGCGTTACCTCATCTAATATTTTATCTTGTTCTTCTTTTGCCATGTTGTTTAAGTATCAGGTAGAAAGCTTCAAAATCACATGAGATTTATCGCATTTCCTTAAAAGAATTCAATATTTTAAATTAAAGGGGAAGAGTACAGACCTCAAATTCCGTAAGAAATTTTAAATCGTTCAGCTTACTCACAATTGCATGCCCCAATGGAATTTCATGCAAATATAATAAAGTATTTAGATATCTTTTTACTTGAAACGAATAAAATACCTCCAAGTCCTTTTATTTGTTAACGTAATTTAAACGGAAAGGATACATTTACGAAACGAAGATTTTCCAATGCTTTTTGATACTACATTTTCTATTTCGGATTACTCCTAAACAGTTCCATGAATCATTTCGAATAACTTAGCTGAAGTATGATAAATACAACAGCTTAACTGAATTAAATAATATCTAACAGAAATATTCCATCTCGCAATTTAAGAACTAACAGTTTGAAAACATTACACTTACATAACATTCTCAAAGTTCACCATTAATAACTTAACAATATTTAACAGATGATCGGGTTACCTTTTTAACATTACAGGAACTAATGAGTAAATCACAAACAGCCAAAAAAGTAATCATATGACACATTTAGACTTTTTAGAAAAGACTGAGTATATTAAAAAACTAATAAACACTGGAAACACCGGCACTCCGGCAGAATTAGCCCAACGTTTAAACATATCGGAACGCAGTCTTTTCCGACTAATAAAAACACTAAAAGAGAATAAGAACCCCATTACCTACAGCCGCACAAAACAATCCTACATAATAGATTAATTACAAATAAGCTCACCGCCGATTAGTGGCGGTGAGCTTTTGTAGATTTATTGCTGTTATTTTTAATAAAACAAGTTTTCTTGGACTTCGCGTATAGAAAGCAATATTAAAACGCGGCTCGCGTATCAGAGCCAATAATTGTAAAAAATGAAAAAAATATTATTAATTATTCTGCTTTGCTCTCCATTGTTATGCAATTCACAAAGTCTGCATATTGATAGTGCAGCAAAAACGGTTGTTTATAAATATGAACAAGATAGTTTATATTCAAATGTTCAATCAATTCATCAGCTTATTTTCAACATAACTGCTAGCTTCCAGATGTTTAGCGACGATTCAACGAGTGTGATATTTCGTCCACTAATATTTTTAGACGACAAAGTTTACATCGAAGACAACTACCCTGATATTAAATTTAAAGACATTGAAAAATTTGAGATTATAAAAAGTCACAATGGTAAGTTTCGCTATGGTGAGGATAATTCGAATATTTCCATAATAATAAAAACAAAAAAATAATTTAGCACAACTACCTCTGAAAAGAGATATCCAATTTCACTACTAGCTCTCTTATTTGTGCTGATAGGTATTATACAGCAGCCAATTATACGCCTGGCTATAAAAATCCAAGTGGTATGTATAACCTACTGGAACATATCGCAGATCAGTTCTCAATACTTAGCTGTTGGAGCAGTTTTGTTATTTATCCTAATGCCAACTATCTCAAAGTTGAAACGAGATGACAAAAAGCAGCCTAACAGACAAAGTAATCGTTCAGAAAAATTAACCCATGCAAACCCTACTTGCATACCATATTATTAATATTTTAAAATAACTGAAAATGAAAAACAACGATTTAATCCAGGTCACATTTACAGCAGAAGAATTGACAGAAAATAATGCTCATTTGGATGCCTTGCTGGCTTTTGCCGGGAAAAGTGCCCCTCAACTATCGTCGGAAGACAGAACGAACTATGGTTCGATTAACGAAACCAATAAATTATTGGTGAATAAAGCAAAATCGTTTATGGATCAGCATCCCGATTTGGTTCCTCAGTTTGTGAATATAGACGAGTTTGAACGCGATTACAGTGCACGGGAAACTATAGAAGAAATGATTCAGAAACTCGACTTAATTAAACGCAAACTAAGTGATACTAAAATTCTTTTGGATCATGATAACTATCAGGATACAATGGCATTTTACCGGTCTATTCGATATTACGCTGCAGAACAGCAGCAAGGAGCAATTCCTATTTACGAAGAATTGAAACAATTCTTCCCTCATGGCAAGAAAAAAGAGGCCGAAGTGGTTAAATAATTACTTTATACCGATCAGTATCTAAAATTGTATTAAGCATTCATCAGCGAAAGCGAAACTCAAAACATGCGGGTTTCGCTTTTCTTTTGAAGCATTTATACATGCACAGGATGAATTGAAGCCCCACCAAGGCATCTCGAAGCTTGATTTAGATGGCTTGAAGAATGAATTTCATGCATTTTTTCACGAAGAAGATGCTTGGAAACATCAAAGTCAAGCCTCGAAGCATCATTTTACTGCTTCGAAGCTTGATTTTCAAGAGTGGAAGCACCTGCTTCATTCTTCGACCTTTGATCGGAATGCATAAACCCAACGATTTGGTAAACCCATTGGGTAAATTCATGCATGGAACCATCAGAAAACCTAAAAGTTTTGCCAATAAGGCTAAAAAATTAAAGTTAAATTCAAGGCAACCAGACCTGACAACATCCTAAAACCCGTCCCATCTCCTCTCAATTCTATTTCCAATTTTTATTTTTCAAAAAAAACAGCCGTCAATTGACGGCTATTCCTATTCATTTTGCAATATCTCAGATTCCTCCAATAGGATCTGCATTGCCATCAGGATCTCCATTTACAAAACCGTCGGTTACTGGATTCCCATCGGTCATTAGCAGAATACCGCACATGTGCGGAGCAGCCATTGAAGTTCCACTTATTGTATTGTATGCATCGCCTTTCCAGGTTGAATAAATACTAACACCTGGCTCGCAAAAATCAACAGGCGGATTTCCATAATTTGAAAAGTAGGCGAAATTATCATTTATATCCATTGCCGAAATAGTCCAAATATAAGTTCCATTAACTCTTGCCGGAGAGTGATTGTTAGCATCATCACTTTCGTTTCCGGCAGCTAATGCGAAGTAAATGCCATTTTGAGAAGCGGCATATACAGCATCATCCAAAGCAATAGAAATACCTCCGCCTAAACTCATATTGGCAGCATCGCCGGGAGAAGCAGCACTTGCAACATAATCAACTCCTGCAATAACTCCGGAAGTGGAACCACTACCCCTACGATCTAAAACCCGAACTGCAACAAGATTTGCTCCTGCAGCAACTCCAACTACTCCAATTTCATTATCAATAGCACCAACCGTACCAGCGCAATGGGTTCCGTGTCCATTTTGATCATCAGCTCCCACACGAGAACCAGTGAAATCTCTGCTTCTGGCCACATCAACATTTAAATCAGAGTGATCTAAATCGATACCGCTATCAATAATCCAAGCTGTTTTTCCAATACCACTTCCATAACCAACCCGTGTAATTCCCCAGGGAATAACCTCACTAGTAGGTTCTGGTGTTGGAACAGTTCCAGGCTTTTTTAGAGCAATAATTTTATCTTGTTCAAGGTATTTTACTCTGCTATCCAATTTCAATGCTTCAACAAAATCAGGTGTTGTTTTAACACTAAAACCTTTAATTACAGTAGCAAAAGCTAAACCTACTTCAAATTCAGAACTCGATTTTGTTTGAAACATAGAATTGGCAAAAGCTTTTACTTCGGCAATTCTCTCATCGTAACTGCCTTGATTAGCAGATTTAACCGAGCTCTCATTCAGAACAACAATATACTGTCCTTCAATTGGCTCACCATTCTGAACATCGGTTAACACTAGGTTATCCCCATCATTTTCTTTAAGATCGGCGGTATTGTCATTCTGACAATTGGTAATGGTAAATAAAGCAGCCACTACCATCAATAGCATAAGTTTATTTTTCATTATAATTTAAATTAAGATTTAGTAATACCTACTTAATTTATGAAAGAGATACCACAAATACAAATCTTTTTTACGTCTAAAACATTCACTAATAACAATTTATTCACCATTAGTCACTAAAATCAGACCATTTACACAATTTCATTCCATACACTTAAAGCTTTCCATAACTATAAAAAAAACTAAATCTATAAAATAATCACCTCCTTAAAATTATAAACCATGACCAATAACATCACCTTCTCAGTTTCCAATTTTTATCTACCTTTGCAGACAAATATCAATAACTAAGGAGACTATGCAGGAAAATAATGCTAAAGGAACCGATATTGCCACATTGGGCGAATTCGGATTGATTAAACACCTTACCAAAAATATAAAACTAAAACACGCAAGTACCAACGTTGGTGTTGGCGATGATGCCGCTGTTTTGGATTATCAGAATAAAAAAACTGTTGTTACCACCGATTTACTGCTGGAAGGTATCCATTTCGATTTAATGTACACACCGCTTAAACATTTAGGCTACAAGTCAATTGCTGTGAATGTTTCGGATATTTATGCCATGAATGCCCTGCCAAAGCAGGTGACTGTTTCTATTGCCATCTCGAAGCGATTCACCCTGGAAGCTATCGAGGAGCTTTACGAAGGAATTAATTTGGCCTGCGAAAATTACAATGTCGATTTAGTGGGTGGCGACACCACATCCTCTTTAACCGGATTGTGCATTTCGGTGACTGCAATTGGCGAAGCTGATGCTGAGCAACTGACTTACCGCAGCGGAGCCAAAGAGAATGATTTAATCTGCGTAAGCGGAAATTTAGGAGCGGCCTTTGCCGGATTACAGCTGTTGGAGCGCGAAAAACGTGTTTACGACAACAATCCAGCCATGCAACCCGATTTAACGGGGCATGACTACATCTTAGAGCGTCAGTTGAAGCCTGAGGCCCGAAAAGACATTTATGAGCGTTTGCAGGATGCGAAGATTGTTCCTAGTTCGATGATTGATATTTCGGACGGATTGTCATCGGATATTATGCACATCTGCGAGGAATCGAAAGTTGGCTGCCAGATTTACGAAGAGAAAATTCCTGTTGACTACGAAACACACAAAATGGCCGAAGAGCTGAACATGAACTACAGCACCTTTTCGTTAAACGGCGGTGAAGATTACGAGTTGCTGTTTACTGTTCCTTTGGATCAATTCGATGCCATTGAAAAAATAGAAGATGTGAAAATAATCGGTCACATCACCGATATCTCGAAAGGAAAATATTTGGTAACACGGGATGGTGTGGAAATTGAATTGCAGGCTCAGGGCTGGAATCCGATAAAGGAGGATTGAAAACTTTAAACATTCGGGCTGAAAGCCCAATTAAATTCAGCCCGGGGTATTTCCCCGGGTATTTTTATTGCTGCAGGAAAACGCCCTGAAAGGGCAACTTATACCGGCAAACTCTAAAAATACCTTTAACATATATGAACAATAACCTGCTCAATCAGGCATGTTATATCAGCACTAAATATTAATCTCTCCACAAATATTCTTCGTTATATTCGATTCCATACTCTTTTAAAAATAGAAGATATTCGTCTCTAAATGTTAATTTTCGGTGATGTTCTTCCTGATTTTCAATATACTGCTTCGTTTTATCATGCACAGAAGAACTAACAGAAAAGCCAATATATCCTCCTTGCCAGGCAAATTTTGAATAGTCTGACCCCTTTGTCTTGATCCAACGACTACTATGTCTTTTGATCTCTTCAACCAGTTTTGCAAGAGCAATGTTCTTCGACATTATACACAATACATGCACATGATCTTCTACTCCATTAATTATTATTGGAATTGAATCATTATCCTTTATAAGAGCACCAATATATGCATACAATTCTTTACGGTTTTCCTTTCTTATTTTAATCGTATTGTTCTTCACATGAAAAATAATGTGAACGAACAGTTTGGATAATGATTGTGCCATGAGATCAAATATAAAACTGCCCTTTCAGGGCGTTTAATTACTCTATATATTTACCAACCCAAAGCAATGCTTTGGGCTGAAATAAATTGCCGCTTTGCGGCGCTAAGCTGCACTTAAATTAACAATATAATTTAATATTAATCTCCTCTATAACTATTATAAAATAAAAAAAGTGAGACTCTCAATTGAAAGTCTCACTTTTTATATCAAACATCTATCGGGATTACTCAGAATAAAAATGATATAATTCCGCTGGATAAATCTATCGGGATTACTCAGGAAAATATCCTCTCATAATTCCACGTTTCGAATTTTTTACAAATAAGATAATGTCATCACGCTCAGGAGAAGCAGGCATCTCGGCCTCGATAGCTTCCAGTGCATTAAAGTTATTCATTCCTTTTTGGTACAGGTAACGGTAAACATCCTGAATTTCACGGATTTTTTCATTTCCAAATTCACGACGACGCAATCCAATTGAATTCACACCAATGTAGGAAACCGGCTCGCGACCTGCTTTTACAAAGGGAGGAACATCTTTACGAACCAACGATCCACCTGAGATCATTACGTGTGAACCAATGTGAACGAACTGATGAACAGCAACCAGTCCGCTAAGAATAGCGAAATCATCGATAATTACCTCACCGGCAATTTGAGTTGCATTACCAATGATACAATTATTACCAATAACACAATCATGCGCCACATGCACATATGCCATCAACAAACAGTTACTTCCGATGATGGTTTTTCCTTTGGCTACAGTACCTCTGTTAATGGTAACACACTCACGAATGGTGGTGTTGTCGCCGATTTCAACAGTTGTTTTTTCGCCACGAAATTTTAAATCCTGCGGAACAGCACCAATAACGGCTCCCGGAAATACCACGCAATTTTTACCAATATGGGTTCCTTCCATGATTGTGGCATTCGACCCAATACGTGTTCCTTCTTCAATTACAACATTTTTGTCAATGGTAACAAAGGGCTCAATCACTACATTATCAGCGATCTTAGCCTCAGGATGTACATATGCTAACGGTTGCTTCATTTTTTTTATATTTCGTTTTATGCAAAACTCCCGTTACAAGAAGTTGTTGCGTAGCAGTAGTTACTAATTAATTATTTTTTCTTTGCGATTTGAGCCATAAACTCACCTTCGGCAACAACAGTATCACCAACAAAAGCTAAACCGCGCATGTTAGCAATTCCCCTACGAATAGGAGATAAAAATGACAATTTAAAAATTAAAGTATCACCAGGAACTACTTTTTTTCTAAACTTGATATTGTTTTGAGTCAGGAAATAAGTAGAATAATTTTCAGGATCTTCGACCTGATTAAGTACTAAAATACCACCGCACTGTGCCATAGCTTCCACCATTAAAACGCCTGGCATTACCGGTTCTCCAGGAAAATGGCCAACAAAAAACGGCTCGTTCATAGACACATTCTTCACCCCAACAATACTGTCATCCTGAATATCAATAATTTTGTCAACCAACAAGAATGGAGGACGGTGAGGCAACAAGCCCATTACGCCATTAATGTCTAAAACAGGCTCTTTGTTTGGATCATAAGCCGGAACTGAATCTTTTCCCATTTCTTTCTTAATTCGTTTGATTAATAATTTTGCCATTTCAGTGTTTGGTCCGTGACCAGGACAGGTTGCAATAACCCTTCCTTTAATAAACTTACCGCAGAGAGCAAGGTCGCCAATCACATCTAATAATTTGTGACGTGCACATTCATTATCAAAATAAAGTTCTAAATTACTTAAAATTCCTTCCTTTACCTCAACATGCTGATGGTCGAATAAATCTGCAATACGATCCAATTCTTTTTGATCCATCATTTGGTCCATTATAACAATGGCATTATCCAAATCTCCACCCTTAACTAAATTGTGGTTTAACAGAAACTCCAGTTCCCGTACAAATACAAACGTACGACACATCGAAATTTCCTCTTTATAATCTTTTAAAGAACGTAGGCGGGCATACTGATTTCTCAACACTCTAGAATCGAATGAAATCATTGTATCCACACTATACTCATCATCAGGCAGAATCGTAATTTCTGAACCACGGGCTTCATCCCTGTATGTTATCTTTTCTTTTGGCACGTAATACTCACGAATTGCATCCTGCTCTACAATACCAACTTTTTCAATTCCTTCTACATAAAATTTAGCACTCCCATCTAAAATTGGAGGCTCAGTAGAATTCATCTCAATCAAACAATTGTCAATACCCAATCCATACAAAGCAGACAATGCATGCTCAATAGTCTGAACTTTACATTCTCCTTTTTCCAATACAGTTCCTCTCGATGTATCACCAACATACTCGGCACTTGCTTCTATAACAGGCTGACCTTCTAAATCTACCCGTTTAAACTGATATCCATGATTTTCGGATGCAGGCAGAAACTTTATAGAAACTTCCAGTCCTGTGTGAAGTCCTTTTCCTGTAAGAGTAAATTCTTTTGCTAATGTTCTTTGTTTATCTGCCATAACTTGACATCAATATTTTTAAATCCCAGGTTAACTAATTGAAAGCAAAACTTCCCTTTACTCTTCCTTTAATCTTTTTATTTCCTTTTCCAGTTCAATAATTTGCTCTCTCATCTTAGGCAAATTCTTAAACAGCACATATGATTTTTGATAAGGTCCAAAATCAAAAGCCGGTGATCCTTGCAATACAGTTCCTTCTTTCTTAATCGTACGGCCAATACCAGATTGAGCAGCAATTTTCACTTCATCTGCAATTGATAAATGACCTACGATTCCCACCTGGCCACCTATCATACAATTTTTACCAATCTTTGCACTTCCTGCAATACCGGTTTGAGAGGCAATAACTGTATTTTCATCTATTTCTACATTGTGAGCAACCTGAATCAAATTGTCCAGCTTCACTCCTTTACGGATGATTGTTGATCCCATAGTAGCACGATCAACACACGTATTTGCACCAATCTCTACATGATCTTCAATTACTACATTTCCTACCTGAGGAACTTTTTTGTAGTCGTTTGCCGATGAAGGGGCAAAACCAAATCCGTCACCGCCAATTACAACGCCGGAGTGAAAAATGCATTCAGCACCAATCTTACATCCTTCGTAAATTTTAACTCCTGAATTTAATATGGTATTGTCGCCAATAATCACATTATCGCCTACATAGCAATGAGGATAAATTTTTACATTATTTCCAATCTGAACATTACTACCTATATATGCAAAGGCACCAATATAAATCTTCTCACCCAATTTCGATGACTTGCTCACAAAAGAAGGCTCTTCAATTCCTGTTTTCTGAGGTTTGCTTTGCTCATACATTTCCAACAACTGAGCCAATGCCTGATAAGCATCATCGACACGAATAAGTGTTGTCTCAATCTCCTTTTCAGTCTCAAAATCCTTGTTTACCAAAACAATTGATGACTGTGTAGAGTATATATAGTGCTCGTATTTAGGATTTGCTAAAAATGAAAGAGTTCCAGGCTTCCCTTCTTCAATTCTGGAAACATTGGTTACTTTAACCTTAGCGTTCCCATCTACCTCTCCGTTAAGAAACTCTGCAATATCTTCTGCTGTAAATTCCATTCGTTCTATTTTTTATCAGATCAAAAAAAGATTCATTATATCCGGTATTCACAATACAAACACCAAGCACAAATCATCCAATATAGCTGATTTATAAGAAAAAAATTTCTGCAAATCTAATAATTATTTCATGCGCATGAAATTTTTTCTCCTATTGCCTGCTTTATCTATAGAAAAAGTATTCTTGAAAATGAAGTTGAAATCACTTCTTAAAAGCTGTTGAATCAAACAAATGACTCCTGGATTTTAGGATAACAGAGGTAATATTTTTTTACTGTTTTAGACAAGACAGAAGCATCCAGCATATCCGAAGCCTCTCCTATATCGCACTGCGTGCCATCCTTATATAAAATATTTATTTGATCATCATCCGAACTATATGCATTATTGCTGATCGAATTTGAAATCACCATAAATTCGAGAGCATGATCTGAACATCCAAAATAACGCCCCACCCGTTTTTTCACTTGATCAATATATTCTTTAGTGAAGGTTGTTTTTTGAATCTCAATTTTAAACAATTGGCGATCGCGTATGCATTTACACAAATAAGAAAGAACTTTATCGCTGTGGTCAGCCCAAACCTTAATGCTAACCATGATATCGTCATCATCAAGATCGGCAAACATCTCCAAGGCATTTCGACCATTACAAACAACATTCGGATTTTCAAACTCCACCTTACCTACTTTGTTATACAAAAAGTAGGTTAAAGATGGAGTCGCAAACAATTCATCTCCCTTTTCGGCAAGGTATTTAGCCCTCTTCAAAATATGAACCAACATCTCTTCTGCAGCAATAACTGTTTTGTGCAAATACACCTGCCAATACATCAAACGCCGGGCGATCAAAAATTTTTCAATTGAATAAATGCCTTTAGCCTCCACTACCAACTGATCATTACGAACATCCAGCATTTTAATAATCCGTGCCGATCCAACCACCCCTTCGGTAACACCGGCAAAAAAACTATCGCGCCGTAAATAATCCAAACGATCCATATCCAACTGACTCGACACCAACTGATTCAAAAACCGTTTTGGATATTCATTCCGAAATATTTTTACGGCCACATCCAACTCACCCTTAAATTGATGATTTAAACGTTTCATAAATAATTCAGAAATCTGCTCGTGAGTTATACCATCAACAATACTATACTCTAATGCATGAGAAAATGGCCCATGTCCAATATCGTGAAGTAATATTGCCGCATGTACTCCTTCCTCCTCTTCCTGAGTAATTACGTGTCCTTTCAATCGAATGGTTTCTATCGCAAGACTCATTAAATGAGTTGCACCCAAAGCGTGCTGAAATCTGTTATGAAAAGTTCCCGGAAAAACCAGGAAGGAGAGCCCCAGCTGTTTTATTCTTCTCAAACGCTGAAAAAAAGAATGCTCAACCAAATCGTACGATATCCCGGATGGGATATGAATAAATCCGTGAACCGGATCATTTACTATTTTTTTCTTACTACCAGTATTTAAACTCATGCGCTTTTGTATCATAGGCTGGTAACAAATGTATAAAAAGTAGCGAAAAAAGCCTATCTTAGTACTATTCAAACCCCAATTAAAATTGGCTTGTGAATAAAAATATCTTTCTTGAAATAAAGTAAAATCGTTCAAATGGGTTAAAATCATTCAATTGAACAAAGGAAGAGATCAAATTTCATTAAAAAAACTCATTTTCAAGAGAATAATTTTTCATTAGCGATTAGAATACAATAATTTAGAGGGATGTCATTTGTTTTTTAGAACATTTATCTCTAATTTTGCATCGAAAAGTAAACAAATTGTGAGCTTTAGGGGACAAAAAGTCCCCTATTTTATTGATATTAACCGATATATGATTGATAAGAAAACTATAACTGAAATTATTGAAAATGAAATTGCTGATACCGACCTGTTTCTGGTTGATGTGAGTGTTTCATCTGGAAATGCCATTTCAGTTGTAATTGATAGCTATAACGGAGTACCGATCATTACTTGTATCGAACTAAGCAAAGCTATCGAAGGGCATTTTGATCGTGAAGTTGAAGACTTTGAATTACAAGTTGCTTCAGCTGGAATCGGTCAACCCTTTCAGGTTTTTAAACAATACCACAAATACATAAATAAAGATGTTGAGGTATTGACTACTGAGGGGATTAAATTCTCAGGAAAACTGATCACCGTTGGTGATAATGAAATAGAAATTGAAGTTGAAGAAATGGAAAAGGTTGAAGGAAAAAAGAAGAAGCAACTTGTTGTGAAAAATTACTCCTTCACTTTAGATCAAATTAAATCAACAAAAGATATTATTACTTTTTAACAGGTAAACAGCTGAATACATGAACCTTATTGAGACTTTTTCAGAATTTAAGGAGTTGAAAAGCATCGACCGCGCTACAATGATGAGCGTGTTAGAAGATGTTTTCAGAAATCTTCTATTGAAAAATTATGGCACCGACGAAAACTATGATATCATTATTAATCCAGACAAAGGTGACTTAGAGATCTGGAGAAATAGAGAAATTGTAGAAGACGGACAAGTAGAAGATGAAAACCTGCAGATCTCACTTTCTGAAGCAAAAAAGATAGATGATGATTACGAAGTTGGTGAAGAAGTTACTGACGAAGTGAAATTTATGGATTTTGGCCGACGATCGATTTTAACTTTACGTCAGAATCTTTCTGCGAGAATTTTAGAATTGGAGAAAGACAATATCTTTAACTTATACAAAGACCGGGTTGGCGAAATTGTCACCGGTGAAGTTTATCAAATCTGGAAAAAAGAAATTCTTATTCTGGATGATGAAGAAAATGAATTAATTCTGCCGAAAACAGAACAAATCCCTTCTGACTATTTCCGCAAAGGAGAAACAGTTAGAGCGGTAGTTGTTCGTGTTGAGGTGAAAAATAACAGTCCTCTTATTGTTGTTTCAAGAACTTCTCCTGTTTTCCTTGAGAGATTATTTGAACTGGAAGTACCGGAAATATTTGATGGTTTAATCACTATTAAAAATATTGTTCGAATTCCAGGTGAAAGAGCTAAGGTTGCAGTTGAATCATACGATGAAAGAATTGATCCTGTTGGAGCATGTGTAGGTATGAAAGGATCGAGAATACATGGTATTGTTCGTGAATTACGTAACGAAAACATCGATGTGATCAACTACACAACCAACACTCAGCTATTTATCACAAGAGCTCTTAACCCAGCGAAAGTTTCCTCGGTAAAACTTAACGAAGAAACCAAGCGTGCTGAAGTTTATCTGGATCCTGAAGAGGTTTCCTTAGCTATTGGTAAAGGTGGTTTAAACATCAAACTGGCAAGTCAGTTATCAGGATATGAAATTGATGTATATCGTGAGAAGTCTGAGGAGGAAGTTGAAGAAGATGTAAACTTATCAGAATTTACGGATGAAATTGATGCCTGGATAATTGATGAGTTAAAGAAAATTGGTTGTGATACAGCAAGAAGCGTTCTTGATTTATCTCCTGAGGAGTTAGAAAAAAGAACTGATCTTGAAATAGAGACCATTAATGAGATTTTGAATATTCTTAAATCCGAGTTCGATAATTAAATTCTTCAGAATCATGATGTAAATTTTTGAAACGGGACATTTTAACAGTTAACTTTTAAATATGGTGAAAGTCGATAAAAATATAAGACTTAGTAAATTAGCAAGAGAACTAAACGTTGGTACTTCAACAATTGTTGAATTTCTGAACAAAAAAGGCATTCCGATTGATTCCAATCCAAATACCAAAGTTTCAGAAGAGGCTTATAATATCCTCGCTAAAGAGTTTAGCTCTGACTTGAATCTGAAAAAGGAATCTGAAAAGGTAAATCTGAAAAGTACCCGCGAAAGAAAAGAAACAGTTTCAATTGAAAAAATTTCTGAAGATTCAGAGCCTGAAACTCGTAGTAAAGAAAAATCTGTTGAAAAAACAGAAGAAGTAATTGCTAAAAAGGAACCTGTTAAAATAGTTGGTAAAATTGATTTAGATGCATTAAAACCTAAAGCAAAAAGACCACAGGAAACAAAACAGGAAGTCGTTGCAAAAACGAATCCGGATAAGGTAGAAAAAACTATTAAGCCAGTTCAGTCTGAAGCTCCCAAGAAGGAAGCTCCTAAGGCGGATGTGACTGCAGAGACACCTGTGGTTAAAATAGTTACACCTCCAAAAGTAGAACTTACTGAACAAACATCTGAACCTGCTAAAAATCCAGTTTCTGATGACCAAACTGTTAAAATGGAAACCCCGAAAAAAGAGGAAAAAGCTCGAGCTCCTAAAGAGGAGAAAAAAGATGAGCTTAAAGTGGTTGGCATGATTGATTTATCTGCATTAAATCAAAAAACCAGACCAACCAAAAAAACCAAGGCCGAAAAAGAAGTTGAAAGAAGGGAAAAACAGAAAGCTCCTGCTTCAAAACCTCAGGCTCAGGAAAATTCAGGCTCAGGAAAAGAAGAAATTTTTAAATCTTCTACCCAAAGACTAGCTGGTCCTACTGTAGTTGGAAAAATTGAACTGCCAGTTGAGAAAAAGCCGGGTGCGGGTAATAAAGATAAAGTATCAGCCAATCAGCGTAAGAAACGTAAAAGAATTAAAAAGGATACTGAAAAAGTAAATTTGGCAAATCCCGGACAAGGAAAGCCAGGAAAACCAGGAACTACTGAAGTAAGACTTAAAGGGACTGGCGCTGGTGCTGCTAAGTTCAATAAACTGAAGAAGAAAAGAGTCGTTAAAAAAGAAGTTAGCGAAGAAGATGTACAAAAGCAGATTAAGGATACTCTTGCCCGATTAACTTCTAAAGGAGGTAAATCGAAAGGATCGAGACACCGTAGAGATAAACGTGACATCGAAAGTGCAAAAAGAGAAAAAATAGCAGAACAAATTGAAGCTGAAAAAAATATTTTAAAGCTTACTGAATTTGTTACAGTTAATGAATTGGCAACAATGATGGCTGTTCCTGTTACCAATATTATTGCAACTTGTATGGGATTAGGTTTATTTGTGTCTATCAATCAACGATTAGATGCAGAAACTATTGCTATTGTTGCTGATGAATTTAACTTTAAAGCTGAATTTGTAAGTGTTGAACTTCAGGAGTCAATTGAAGAAGAAGTTGACGAAGAAGCAGATTTATTATCCCGTGCTCCAATTGTTACTGTAATGGGACACGTTGATCACGGTAAAACCTCCCTGCTTGATTACGTTCGTCACGCGAATGTAATTGCAGGTGAAGCCGGAGGAATTACGCAGCACATTGGAGCTTACAATGTGAAGCTTGATGATGGAAGAAGAGTTTCTTTCCTTGATACTCCAGGTCACGAGGCGTTTACCGCAATGCGTGCACGTGGTGCTCAGGTAACTGATATTGCAATTATTATAATCGCAGCTGACGACAACGTAATGCCACAAACAATTGAGGCGATCAATCACGCAAGTGCAGCGGGAGTTCCTATTGTATTTGCAATTAACAAGATTGATAAGCCAGGTGCTGACCCTGAAAGAATTAAAGGGGAATTAGCAAATATGAACTATTTAGTTGAGGACTGGGGTGGAAAATACCAGTGTCAGGAAATCTCAGCAAAAAATGGTATTAACATTGAAGAGTTGCTGGAAAAAGTTCTTTTAGAAGCAGAAATGCTGGAACTTAAGGCAAATCCAAATAAACGTGCTATTGGTTCAGTAATTGAATCCTCACTAGATAAAGGTAGAGGTTATGTTACTACATTATTAGTACAGGCAGGAACCTTAAAAGTTGGAGATGTTCTATTAGCAGGTAGTTACACTGGTCACGTAAAAGCAATGTACAATGAGCGTGGTAATAGAATAGAGAAGGTTGGTCCTTCAGAACCAGCTTTAATTCTTGGTTTGAATGGTGCCCCACAGGCTGGTGACAATTTCAACGTGATGGAAAGTGAAAAAGAGGCTCGTTCCATTGCAAATAAGCGTGAACAATTGCAACGTGAGCAAGGTCTTCGTACTCAGAAACACATTACACTAGATGAAATTGGCCGTCGTATTGCAATTGGAAACTTCCAGGAGCTTAATGTTATTGTAAAAGGTGATGTGGATGGATCGATTGAAGCTCTTTCTGATTCGTTGATTAAACTTTCTACCGAGGAAATTCAGGTGAATGTTATTCACAAAGCAGTTGGTCAGATTTCCGAATCGGATGTATTGCTTGCAACAGCTTCTAATGCTATTATTGTTGGATTCCAGGTTAGACCTTCTATTGGAGCAAGAAAACTTGCTGAGAAGGAAGAAATCGATATCCGTTTGTACTCAATCATCTACGATGCAATTGATGAATTAAAATCAGCAATGGAAGGTATGCTTTCTCCTGAAATTAAGGAAGAAATTACCGCTACGGTTGAAGTTGTGGAGGTATTTAATATTACCAAAGTGGGTAATATTGCAGGTTGTCTTGTTCGTGATGGAAAAATTAACCGTAACTCTAGAATCCGATTAATTCGCGATGGTATTGTTGTTTATACAGGAGTACTTGGTTCTCTGAAACGTTTCAAAGACGATGTGAAAGAAGTAGCGAAAGGTTACGAATGTGGATTAAATATCGACAAATACAACGACATTAAAGTTGGCGATATGGTAGAAGCATTTGAAGAAATAGAGGTAAAAAAGAAATTGTAAAATATACAATTCTATAAATAGTAAAAAGCAGGCTGTTCAGCCTGCTTTTTTTATGTTCTTACTTTGCAATTAGTTTTAATGTCAGGATATTCCTAAATCAGTATTCCAGATTTTTTAAATTGCAGGTTGAGTAATTTAATACTCTATATCGTGCAAAATTATTAATATGCAAGATAAATAAATCCTAAATTATTTTTTACACTAAAGATTTCAATGCATAAAAAAACCCTCACACGGATGGTATGAGGGTTTCATTACATATTGAATAATTACAATAATTCTTTGTATTGTTCTGCAGTTAATAATTCTTCTAATTCTGAATTATCAGAAATTTTAATTTTCACAATCCAACCTTCTCCATATGGATCAGAGTTGATCAAATCCGGAGCCTCTTCCAATTTCTCATTGAACTCTAACACTTCACCCCCAATTGGCATAAACATGTCTGAAACAGTCTTAACTGCCTCAATAGTTCCGAATATTTCTTCTTTATCTAATTCGTCGCCTTCGGTTTCAACTTCAACAAAAACGATATCTCCAAGCTCTCCTTGAGCAAAGTCAGTAACACCAACAAAGGCTTCTTCTCCTTCAACACGAATCCATTCGTGATCTTTGGTATACTTTAAATTTTCAGGTACATTCATGATAGTATGTTGTTTATTAAGAGTATTAAATTACTGCCCAAATTTACATTTTTTTTTTAATTATAAAATATCACGTCATACGTAATTGAATGTTTTAGAACTTATTCTTATTCATTCTATCTGATGAGTAATGATCACTGCAAAATCAGAATATAAGTGCATAACAGTAAAACCTTTAATTCGCAAGAGTAAAACGAATACTAGCACCAAATTCAGTAGTTGTAGTTGGGTATGAAAGTGAAACATAAGGAGTATTTACAATCCGGTCGTAATACAGTCTTAAATTAAATCTGTTACTCAAAACATAGTCAGCACTAAACTTAACTGTTACTACTTTCTGTCCTGATGTTAACTGATCAACTTCATCAACAATTTTTCTAATGATGGTATTGTTCTTACGAATTGATAGATCTCCCCGCAAATTAAGATCACTCTTATATTTTTTTTGCTTAGACCCTGAGCCTATTATCATACCAAAATCATCAAATCGATATCCCAAACCAAAAATCATTTCATTAGAAGCGACTTCTGTTAACTGGGTATTTGATAAACTTAGAATCAAATTTCGTGTGCGCTTAATTTCAAAACTCGTCGAGAAATTATTCTTCCAAATCATATCAACGTTTATCAGAGGATTGAATTGCTCATTAATGGAAATTGAATTGGCTTCATAAAGAGGTAGAAAATTATGCGCCATATCCTGAATAATACTGTATCCGTCGTCACCTTCCTCGTAAGTTAAATTGGTATTATACGAACCCACATCATATGTTGCATTATATGAATGACTCAAATTTATAGATTTGAAATACCTCTTAACTAGCGGCAGTTTGGATAAGCCTTCGAAAGTCACTCTCCAATTTGGTTTCATCCTCGAAATAGCCGGGAACAAACTATTATACCCTTTTCCTCCATTACCATATGCTTTAAGAAAAGCTGGAATTAAAACTTCCTGAGATGTTTCTCCATAACCTTCATAGTAATCCGTCTCTACTTTCGTTGTTTCTGTTCCTACAACAACCTTAGTGAATATTTTTTTGTCCTCATAATTTTCACCATATCTCTCTTTTGCCAATCGTAAACTTTCTTCTTTTCTTAAATCTAAAAATTTATCGAAATAGGCCGAAGAGTAATCTCCTGTATTCCCTATTGTAAAAAAGGCCGATTTCAAACTTAAAAAACTCATGCTGAAATTACCCGATTTAACAAGGTTCTCAGCCGTGAAATTATCATTCCCCGAATCGTAAATATAGTATTCGCTTCGGTTTCTTGAATAATTACGATTTGCCGTTAAATCAATTTTCAATCCTTTTACCGGTTCAATAGTACTTCTTATGGTAAAATTTTGAGTATGACTCATTACATATGGTTCATTCAAAGCTTCATCGGTTGTAATCCAACCTTTTTCAGCTGCACTTCTTGCAAAATTATTATCCTGATTACCAACCAGAAAGTTAAAACCGGGAGCCTTGGTTCCGTTATATGACTCACCACCAAAATAATTTGTTTGCGGCATATATCCAGGTAAAGTTGTTGAGTTAATCTCTGAATAATTAACGGAAATATTACGAACACTCATTACTGTTCTCAGAAAATTCTCCCCTATTAAGGCAAAAACTCCTTCACTCTCCGAAAGCTTGCCATTGACTCTTACCCGAACATTTTTCACATTCTCGCTTGAAGTAATCTTAGCTCTGTTGCCTGTTACAGATTTCACCTTAACCTTTACTTCTTTTCCCTGAGTATCGTAAACCTTAATGGAGATATCCTCGGTTGACAATTTATGGTATATAGAGGTAGGAATTCCAGCTTTCAACTCAGCAACAGTACCTTCATAATTAACCTTCTTGTAATTCTCTGTTTTCTTTTTGTATTTACGGTTCGAACCGTATTTTTGATTAATTCTTTTCAGCAAACCAATTTTATTGTACAAATTAACAAGGTTTAGCTGCCCGTTTACCTGTATATTATTGGAATTTCGAATGGTATTTCCCAACTCGATAGTATCGGCAGTTATTGCTCCGGCATTCCAATCATATGCCCCCGCATACCGTGCTGTAACGGATGTCCAATTCAACAATGGAATTTTATTTATTGGAACTGTATAAGTAAGATTAAAATTATGATGGTACTGAATATTTCGACCACCATCCATTAAATTATTCCAGATGGAATCTTTCCAAATATTATAGGTTTCACGATCTCTATCTCTATCAACAATTCCTTCCGGTTCATCAATTCGAGATGTATTTGTCGCTGAAAAATCAAATTTCAGTCCTTTAGTTAAGTTGTATTTTAAATCGTAATAGCGATACCAGATAAAATCCTTATCGAAAGTAGGCTTAATTTTAATGGTTGCCAGTTCGGTATTCCCGCTTCCTATTTCAGGAATATGTCTTTTCTCAATTTCGCGGTAATAGCGCTGCAAATCAGACCGGAAAGAAAGTTGTGTCGGCAAATAGTAAAAATTAAAATCCTTTAACAGTCTGAACATCGGATTTTGAAATGCTTTAACCCTCTTAAACGGCTGAACATTTTTCGGCACATTATTATAGTTATAGCTCAATACACCTCTGTAATTCTTTTCCAAATCACGAACCGTATTTACATCTCTTGAATAAGTTTCGTTATAGGAATAGGTAAGAGATAAATTCGATACATCAAGCAATTTAGGTTTTCCCTCCGCCTTTTCTATACGAACATTCGTTAAATTAAAACTCTTTCTTTTCGTATATTCCTGAGACATTTTTTTGATGGAGTCCCGCTCTGTTTTTGAATTCGCATTCTCAAGTGCTATATCCAGTGGGATATCCGGATCTAAAGGATTGTATTCCGGACTTTTTGTTTCTTCAGAAATAGCGTAATACAATGGAATACGAACACCCGATTTTTCAGGAAAAAATTTACCTAACTCAAAACTGGCTGATAAATCATATTGAAATATATCATCTTTGTATCGATCATTAACACCATCTTCTATCCCTCCAAAACCTGATGTAATTTTACTTCCAGCCCAAGTTACTGTACCAAAATCAGCTAATTTTGTTGTTACCCGCAGATTTGCAGCCCAACCTCCATCTTCATCAAAATCCGTCAATCGCATTTCATTCAGCCAGACCTCTACCGATTTTAGTTGATGATCATCCATTCCGGTAGCATCATTGGTGGGATTTTTCACCCCAATCATAACCGTTCTAATGTTTGCCAAATTTGGATTTCCTTTTATTCTTACAATATGATTTTGATGTTGCGGATCTGCATCATTAGACAAATCACCAACTGTTAAATCATATATGTCGGAATATTTCGCATTAGTACCGCGTACAGCATCGTTTCTTAACTGCTTTATTGTCTGAAACAAACGAAGCTTAAAATCAAAACGATTTTCATCAGGCCAAACTGCTAAACGATCTTCTTCAATATCGCCGTTATAAAGACCAGCAGGTGTTAACCGCATGGGAATTTCATATTCGTAGTAATTGTCCTGATAATCTGATCCTAAACGAACAAACACACTCACTTCTTCGTCTCTCACAGAATAACCTTCAATCTCCTCAGCATGAACATCCATTTTAAACTTACCATATTTCCTGATGTCCATATTAAGGGTTTTGTAAGCCCCTTTTCCTTTTCCATCTTCCAAATCGGTAACTTTCAATAATATAGCCTGCTCATTCAATTGAATTAACTGAGGATTACTTGGATCCACAACCCGATCAATTCCCGGAGGCAAAATATAGTTTACCGGTTCTTTACTTGCATTCTCTTCAATATTTACCGCTGTAATATCGAAACCAGCTTCTGATACGATATCATCCGTTTCATTTTCGTTAATAGACTGATCATATCTCCGCCAATCATCACGAACCAGATCAAGGGTGGCAAATCGCAGAACCACATCTTCTTCAAAATCCCTCAAGAACATTCTCATGAAACGAATCGACGTAAAGTCACTAATATTACCATACGTATCCTTGAATTCATCAACCGGAATTTTAAACTGATACCAATCAACCGAGCCATTCGTTCCGTTAGCTAAATCCACATTACTGGTCACTTTATCTACAATAAAGTTTTGACCTATCTGCATATCTGCCGGTGCCAAATGTACTTTGCATTGATAATATGCTTCGGTTTCACTCAGAGTATTATCATGGTTAATATCTTCTACATCAGGCAATGTTGTTGCGGATGTAGGATATGCACTTCCTGATAACTCAGATGTTGGTGAATTCCCCTCCGGACCATTATACTTTTTATAACGTTCCAAAATACTTAGCTCATCACTATCGTAATCTGCACCTCTAAAATAATGATAATCATCATTTGACGGATCTTTCTGAGCCAGAACATATGCCTCGGAACCTGTTCCCAAGTTTGCCGAAATACTAATTGCCTGAATGTACTCCTTATAGTAACTCAACTCATCTTTGGAACTCAATCCATCCAATCCAACATCCTGATATCTTCTTGCATTTGTATTATTATCAAAAGCATTTACGAGTGATTGTACCAAAGGAACCCGACCCCATTTTGTACTATCAACCAAAGTAATATTTTCATCCGCAGGCAACCCATTCTCAAATGATTTTCGCGAATCTCTTAATATATCTTCGGAAATATTTCCAAGGTTAAAATATAAATTCCCCCCTTTATGGTTAGGCTCATAAACAAATGGATCCATCATCCAAAACTCAACGTAAGCAATATTCGCAGCTTCAAAATCGTTGGTTTCAATTTTACGCATAATACCACCCCATCTCGATTCCGGAGCTTTAAGAGTACCATCAGGATTCATACCCTGAGAAATCCCGGCTTGTCCATCAACATCAAAATTATAAGGCCCTTTTTCTTCTGGGTAGTAGGCCAAATTCAGAACCGAAATATTAGTAGGAACCCCGGAGGCTCTCTCTTTATTTGGCCAAATTTCTTCTTCAAATATCTCTCGGACAAAGTGATTTGATTGCTGATCCTTATCCGATTTAATGTGCCCTGGTGTTGCAGAACTATTACGCAAGAACAAAGGATCAATTACATACCAAGCCAGTTTTGCCCGGTTATATCCATATGCTAAATCATTGTTCAAATTTCCTTCCTTAAATAAAGCTTCATTATTTTGCGGAGTACTGGCCAAAACCCATGAACTCAAACTCTTCATATCAATCGAAGTCTCTGTTCCCTCAAAATCATCGATATAGGCCGTACCCGAACTACCAATTGCTTTATTATGACCTGGAACCAATTGAGCAAATTCACCTTCAACAGCAATTGATGAAGGTTCTTTTGTTTCGATAAATGGAATTTTATCCACCATGCGGGTCAAGAACTCCGATTCGGTTCTATAGCTGCCATTCAGCCCCCAAATGGTATTAGAAATAGGTTCGTCACCAATATTAACCTTTTGTGTAAGAGGCTGCTCGGAAAGATGCATCATAGTTGCACCCAGATTGAAATCATCATTAAACTGATAATCCATTTGAACCCCAATCAATGTTTTGGTCTGAATGTTAAACAGCGAATTATTCTCCGAAGAAATAGAAATTGGAGTACTTGATTCCAATAGACTTTGGTTGATTATTTTCACCCTTCCCAATGTATAATCAACGGTATAATCAATGTTCTCGATTAGTTCTCTACCACCCGCTTTTACGCTAACAGAACCCGGTTCCACATTTAAAGCATTCAAAGAGATCTCTGAACTTGTTGATGATTTATAACTTCCTTTCAGACTATATTTATTTTTCTCGGCAATTTGCTGTGCATCATTTTGAGTTAAATTATAAAGCTCTTCAAACACATATTGATCTGCAATTGCATCATTATTAATCTTTTTTCTAAGGTAGTTGCCAAAAGGCTCAATTTCCGGGAATATGATTCGGCCATTTGTAGAATAGATTGTAATCCCGTCAATAAAATCAAACATTCCATCTGCACCCGCATCCAATTGTGAGTTCAGATTATCTACATTCAAGACTTCGAGAAGAATTTTATTTTTAATGTCCCCTTCCGGCAAATAATTTACTGCAGTCCCCGCATTATCGTTTTGATACAATACATTTAATATGAAATCCTCTTGATTAACCTGAAAAGCCCCAATGTTATAGATGTTTTTCATCATTAATTTCCATGTTGGCATTTGGGGACTAAGATTGGTTCCTTTCAGCAACTTCATAATGAGTGTTTGAGGAGCACTCACTCCATCACTGGTGAATTCTCCAACTCTAAACACCTGTCCTCTGTAGGTATACTCGAACGAAACCGCCAAAATTTCATCTGCATTTAATGCCTGATTTAAGGATATATAACCCAATTTTTCGTTTACAGAATATTCCGATTCAGATAATTTGCGGGCATTTTCAACTTTTTCGTAATCTGTTCCACTAACAAAACCAGGAGCTAATGGGGATAATGTACTTGTAACCTGATTAATGTCTCTTATACCAGAATAAGTGTTTGTCATTTTCTGATACAAATCATTCAACTCATTATTAGGCAGGTTACCTGTTCCTGTTTGCGAAAATTCTGAAGGATTGGAAATATTTGCACCATCTTCACCCAAATCAACATAAGCCACAAGGTTACGGGAATCCTGAAAATTAGATGTTTTATTAGTCACCCAAACTTCAACTTTATTGATTGTAATTCCTGAATTAATTACAGGAAGATTTCGCAGAGATTGATCGTAGTGATCGTAGAAATATTTGGAAAGAAAGAAATGTCGGTTTGCTTCATATTTATCAACTGATATCTCAAACTCATTTTTTTGCGCTCCATTCTCCATCTCAACAACACTGGTTTCTCCTTTTTGCTGCGAAAAAATAGAAGTTACAGATAACTTCCCAAATTGCATCTGTGCCTTCACACCAAACAAATTTTGTCCACCGGTAATCAATGTATTTGAAATGGGCATGGAAACATTACCTGCTTCAATTTTCTTAATAATCTCATCTTCATCACCGGAATACTCCAGCCTCATTTGATTTTCGAAATCGAAAGTGGCCTCGGTATTGTAATTCACATCCATCTTCAACTTCTCACCAACTGTACCTGTCACATTCATTTGAATCTTCTCATCAAAATCGAAACTAGTTGTTTTTCTTAGATTTACAGGAAGAGTTGGATTTTCGACCTTGGTTGTGTTAATACCAAAAGTTAACTCGGCTGACCCTTGCGGTTTTATGGAAATTGTATTACTGCCAAAAATTTTATCAACAAATTGCCCCCCTAATTTTAAATCCGGCACTAACTCATTACTTCCTGCAGTCCCATCACTCCGACTACGTTCCATCCAATAATCCCGAAGAGATTTTTCTGCTTCGTATTGCTTGTACTCTTCTGCAGTCATACTAATCGGACGACGGTAATCGACATCTCCAATTCGCGTCACCAAAATATAATTACCTGTAACAGCATCGTACTGAATGGATGTCAGAATATTTTTTGGATCCTTAAGATACAATGGAGATTGATTTTGAGAACCAAACTCTTGATTATCGTTTACATCATCAAAGGGGTAAGGAAGTGAATTGTCCTTTGCATCAGGATTGTCTTTATGAAATGGTGATTTCAGATTGATTACGCGTCCTGAGTCATTTTTAGATCGTTTGGTCGTATCCTGCTGCTGCACAGTTTGAATGCCAAATTCAAGATTAGAATTAAGGGCACTTAAGCTGGAATTACTTCCCAAAGCACTACAGAACAACACTATTAATAAGGTCAGAGTATATTTAATAAGTTTCTTCAATGGTTGATTACCTTAGGTTAGTAAAGCAATTACGTTCTTCAATTATAATTGTTTCAAGGCCAGCTTAATCAAATCCTCTACACTCGCATCAAGATTTGCTGTAAATATTTTATCGATAACTTTAGTTACTGAATTCTTCGCAAAACCTAACATCACTAAAGCAGATAACGCTTCTTCTTTAGTAGTATTGTTCTGTGGTAAAGAAAAGTCAGAGATATCAGTATCTTTTCCAAGTTTATCTTTTAATTCGATAATAATTCGTTGTGCCGATTTAGCTCCAATTCCTTTAACTCCCTGTAACGTTTTCACATCACTTGTAACAATAGCAGTTTGAATTTCGGAAGGCGTTAAAGATGAAAGCATCATTCGTGCTGTATTAGCTCCCACTCCTGATACCGAAATTAAATGTCGAAAAACACCGCGTTCGTTAGCATCAAAAAAGCCGAAAAATATATGAGCATCCTCTCGAACAACCTGATGCAAATACAATTGTGCCTCCTTATGCCCGGACAATTTCGAATATGTATTCAATGAAATATTTAAAAAATAACCTATTCCGCTAGTTTCAACAACTACTGAAGTTGGTGTAAGATCATCAATAACTCCCTTAATATACTCAAACATAAAATATGAATTGAATTTTTCTGTTTAGATCCTTAAAATATGTAAAATTATGCAATTTTTACAATCAAGACTTTGTTTTTAACAAAAAATGAAAGAGCGATTCAAATTTAACCGCTCTTTTTACTATTTTGTTAAAAATTTATTACGAATTTTTTGATGCTTCTGATGTTTGCATGGGGTTCTTACTAATTTCCTCAAAATTTTCCCGGTTTCTAAAAACATCAATAGCCATATACAATGCCTGCTGAAAAGATTTTTCAGATGCAACATTTGTTCCGGCAATGGAATATGCTGTACCATGGGCAGGCGATGTGCGTATTTTCGATAATCCTGCGGTAAAATTTACCCCTGAATCAAATGCCAAAGCTTTAAATGGAGCCAAGCCCTGATCATGATACATTGCCAGAATGGCATCAAACTTCATGTAATCTGAAGAACCAAAGAAACCATCAGCAGGATAGGGACCTAAAGCCATTATTCCTTTTTCGCGAACCTGTTCCAAAGCAGGAATTATTTCATCGATCTCTTCTGTTCCAATCAATCCATCATCCCCTGCATGCGGGTTTAGACTTAAGACAGCAATTCGTGGCTTTCTAATTCCAAAATCCTTTTGAAGAGAACTATTCAAAATATTTAGCTTACTAATAATATTCTCTTTTGAAACAACCTCAGGCACCTTGGAAATAGGCACATGCCCTGCAACAACACCCACTCTTAGCTTATCACTGATTAAAAGCATTAACGATTTACCGGAATTCAATTTACTTTCCAAATATTCAGTATGCCCTGGAAATACAAAATCCTTAGATTGAATATTCTTCTTGTTTATTGGCGCTGTAACCAACACATCAATTAATCCCTTTTCTAAATCTGCAACAGCAGCTTCTAAAGCCTTAAATGCAGATTCACCGGCACTGCTTGTTGATTTGCCTAACTCAACTTTTATATTTTCATCAACACAGTTAATAATATTTGTTCTATTAGGATGTGCTTCCTGAGCTTCCTTAATATTATTCAAACTAAAAGTTTCTATGTTGAGTGCTTTTCGATGATAAGCTGCAACTTTTGGAGAGCCATAAATAATTGGAGTACAAATTTCATACATCCTTTCATCCATCAAGGTTTTAATAATAACCTCGTAGCCAATTCCGTTAATATCGCCATGAGTGATTCCAACTCTTATTTTAGTGTTTTTCATCTGCTGTTTATTTTATATCAGTGGACTGATATCACTTTCAAAAGTCCAATTTTAAGCCGTTGCTATTTAAATAGAGTGAACTGGAAAATGATCAGCTATATTGTTACTTCTTATACTCTCTGACTTTATCAATACAATTAACAGAGTGATTAAGAAATACATTTGCAAAACATTTGTGCCTTAAATCTTAAAAAAATCATTACAAAAATAGAAAGATTCAATAAAAGAGCATCATCTTTTCAATTATTCCTACTATCGATATTGTTTAATAAATTCAAATAACAAGCGAACACCAACACCTGTGCCTCCTTTACCTCTGTAATTATCTGTTGTACTTACAAACGCAGGTCCGGCAATATCGAGATGAATCCATGGATAATTTGTAAAATGCTGCAGGAATTTCCCAGCTGTTATTGCTCCACCATCACGACCACCAATATTTTTCAGATCTGCGATATCCGATTTTATCAGCTCTCCAAATTCCTCCCAAAAAGGAAATTCTACCAGTCTTTCGTAAACTTTCTCTCCAGACTCCTTTAATTGAGTCATCTTATCCTTACTATCCTCATTTCCCATTGCCACCATGCCATACTTCCCGATAGCCACAGCCGCTGCACCTGTTAATGTCGCCAAATCGACAACAAATTCCGGTTTATATTGATCTGCATAACTAAGAGCATCGGCCAAAATCATTCTTCCCTCGGCGTCTGTATTTAAAACCTCAACAGTTTTCCCATTATACATCTTAATAACATCGCCGGGTACATAAGCATTTCCACCCGGACGATTGTCTGTTGCAGGAATTAATCCAATTACATGAATTGGCAGTTTAGCTTTCGCAATTGCATAAATTGCTCCGGCTACCGATGCTGCACCACCCATATCAGATTTCATCAAATCCATGCTGTCCTTAGTTGGCTTAAGACTCAATCCGCCGGTATCGTATACAACCCCTTTTCCAACAAAAATAATTGGTTTCGAATTAACTGCCTCTTTCGATTTCCACTCCAATATAGAAAAAGTAGGTTCGTCGAGACTGCCTTTATTCACAGCCAAAAGACCACCCATCTTTAAACTTTCAATCTTTTTCTTTCCAAAAACATCAACAGTAAATCCAGCTTTAACTCCCATTTCCTGAATTTCTTCACTTAATTTTTCTGCTGTAAGATAGCTTAAAGGTTCGTTTACAAGTTCGCGTGCAAAATTCACCCCTTCAACAACTGCAATTAACTCATTAAGCTGTGTTGAGCTGACAGCGTCACTATGGATAATTACTTCTTCCAGAGTATGCTTTTGTTTTTTTGTATCGGTAAAATATTTTAGAAACTGATAATTTGTCAGGGCAACACCTTCAGCAAAAGCAAGTATTGCTTCTGCATCGTTCAGATAATCCTGCAAAACAATTTTGGTGATTTTACTTTCCTGAATCCTGGCATGAAAAGAGAAGCCCAACTTCCTCATTTTCTCCAAATCGGAATTAGTATACTCTTTATTATCTACCACATGCAAATAAATTTTGTGCGTATAACGATTCAACTCTATTAACGTATTCTCGGTGGCAATTTGCTCTTCAGCAAACTTCATCTCCTGCTCTGAAAGAGGAAGATTTTTATAATTCCCGGCAGTTGCCAAAAAAAGAATGTTCTCGTTCTCATCTGGCTTCTGAAAGCTTTTTACTTCTATTTTCATCGGAACTCATGTTAGTGTGAAAAACCATATCGATCAACACAGTAATTCCCCAATACTTCGAACTTGATATTTCCAAATTCTGATAAACAGATATTTCCTGTGGATTTTTACAGCCAAGTAAAAATAGTAAAAAACTAAGCGGAAAACATTACTCCTTGATAAGGAAAAAAGAAAACCGCAGCTTGATGCTGCGGTTTTATTATAATTTATCCGGATTTTCCTTGAAATAATTCCTTATCAATACTTTTTTGAGTTCCCTTAAAATAATTAGCTCAGTAAGTAATTCTGATTTTGGAACATCAGGAAAATTTAATTCCGTTTTAATAATCTGTTTTTCACTCACATCTATCTGATAGAGCAATAGAATTAAACGATGATAATCCCTATCCAATAAATGAGTTAAATGTTCATTTAACTGACTAAAAAGTTCTTCGTATGCATTGTGTATTTCTCCGGAAAATTTCACTTCCAACCCAAACTGATCAAAATCTTTCTCAATCTGGGCAGCAACCTGCCGAATCACCTCTTCGCGATTACGATAAGGTTCAATGCTCAAATTTTTTAAATCGGGTAAATTCACGTTCTATTCCTTTTCTATGCTTGTGTAAGAATACATGATCGCTTCCAGTTCTCTCAACAATTCACGCTTATCGTGGTTTGGATAGTAAACGTACGAATCCATACACACAACTCTGTTGTTCTTTTGATCAAGAAAAGTAATATTTATAAAAGGACCTCCCATAAAATCGCCGTTCACTTTCCATAAACCTCTTGTTTCCACTGCATAGTTATCGAAAAACTTGAATTGACGGTTCGAAATTGGAAAATCCATTTCGGTACTCATATAACTACCCTCCTTAGGTCCCGGAACAAACTTATTAAGTAGTAAATTCCTCTTTTTGATCACCTCATCCTTCGTGAATGAATCCTCGGAAATATAATCGTAGGTATAAATAAACATCCCTTGACTCGTTGAGGGAGTCTCCTTGCTTACCCAAAGAAAATCAGGTTCTTCTTTGTTTATGGTATATCCCGCAGGGAAAGATAGAGTGAAATTATTTTTCTCCTTTAGCTTTTCGAAAATTTCCTGAACAACATTCTTTTTAAAAACCTTAATTTTCCTTTCCCGTTCACCAATATGAAAATAGGCAATAATCTTATTTTTATTTTCGCTCAAGAGCTGTATCATATCCTTGTTGCTCTTAGCTTCGATCTTCATAAACGATTGTGTTTTCGCATACAATTCATTCTTTACAGAGATCTTATTTTCCTTCACTTTCGACGAAACCCTAAGGTCTAAAATACTTCGGTGAGTTTTAAACATACTGGAAAACTCATTGTGCGAAATCTGCAGTATATCAAAAAGTGTCTCATCTTGCGGCAATCCAATTTGAGTATCATTTAGTACCGCCTTTAATGTATCTCCAACACTTCCTTCATATAAAGCATCATTTATTATTACAACTATTTCTCCCGATTTCCCGGTTACTACAGGTCTTAGTCCTTGTGTTGTTTTCTTGCAGGAAGAAATACTTACCGTTACAAGCAAACAAAGTAATGTTGTTTGAATTATTCTCTTCATAATTTTAAATTTACAGAGACAAATGTTTCTATTCGTAATGAACTATTTTTAATACCATTCCCGGCACTAATTTCTTAGAACGGGTTATACTATTTAATTCAACCAAATCGGTAGTCGATTCAAGTTGAAATCTATCTGCAATCGAGCTTAAACTATCTCCAGCCTGAACTTCATAAAGTAAAAAACTACTTTTTTTCAATAAAGGATCCCTTTGTGGTTTTTGAGCCAAGGTATCGGAAGGGTAAACCCAGATTTTCAGTTTTTGTCCAATAAAAATATCAGGACTATCCATCTCATTCCATGCCTTGATATTATTAATTGTACAGCCGTACTTCATTGCAATTTTATGAAAATACTCTCCCGCCTCTACACTATGTATTATACAGTATTTCCCCTCAGTCGTTGAAAGATCCTTTTGAAGATCAAGATATTTTTTAGGCTCATCCTTCATTCCGTAAATAACCTCTTCCAAATCAATAAATTTGCCCACTTTTCCTATTGGAAGAATCAATTTGGCCGGAAGTTCACACAAAGGAATCAAATCACACTTATAAATTGGATTTAACTCCCGAACTGCCTCTATGGGTAAATCAAGCACTTTGGCAACATGTTGAAACGAGATTGGATTATTTACAGTAACGGGAGATATTCTAAAGTATGGATATACATTTTTCGCAGGCACAATATTGTGTTCGGAACTATAATTCATGACATAATTAACGGCTATAAATGCAGGCACGTAATTTCTGGTTTGTTCGGGAAGATAAGGTGATATTTCCCAGAAATCAGTCTTTCCTCCGGAACGTTGAATCGCTTCACGCACAATACCAGGCCCTCCGTTGTAAGCTGCCAATGCAAGTTTCCAATCGCCAAAAATCCGATACAAATACTGAAGATATTTACAGGCTGCTTCTGTCGATTTATCCGGATCCATTCTCTCATCAATATACGAAGTGATTCTTAAATCGAACATTTTACTGGCATTATACATGAACTGCCATAAGCCAATTGCTCCTGATCGTGATTTTGCTTTAGGATCCAAAGCTGATTCTATAACTGATAAATATTTCAATTCCAATGGAAGCTGGTACTTATCCAAATACTCTTCGAACAAAGGGAAATACAATTCGGAACGCTCTATAATTTTTGCAGTTTTTTCACGATGCCTAATTGCATATGCGTCAATATATCTTCTGACAATTGGCTTAAAATCCAACTGAATCGGACTTTTTGCATTGAGTTTATCCATTCTCTCCTGATATACTTCATCAGAAAAAACTGGAATATAATTAGCATCCATTACAGTATTTTCCGGAAGATCTTCTTTCAATATTTCCGAAGTGAAATGAATCAAACGTTGATTGATTTCATTTATATTCTCAGGCTTTTCTTTGTTCAGAATATTGAAAAGCGACTGTGAATCTGCCTGAATAGCAAAAGCAAAGCAAAGAAAAATAAGAAGTAAATATTTCCTCATATATCAGCATTTAAATGCTCCTAAATTTCGTAAAATAATACGAAATGAAGATATTTCATCAACAAAATAACATAAAAAAAACACTTATTTCTAAATGTTCCGCTCAAAATGAATCTAAATAACTAAAAAGTTAGTTTTCAGATCATTATTATTTAATTCCTATTTAGAAAAAAAAAGACGTGACAAAAAAGGCAGGAAGTAACTCCTGCCTTTCCTATCTTATTTATTGTTGGATTCTTTATCCTTACTTTTATCCTTATCGTCATCCATATCAGTAGCCTTTTTAAACTCTTTCATTCCCTGACCCAATCCTTTCATTAGTTCCGGAATTTTTTTTCCACCAAAAAGAAGTACAATTACAAATACTATAATTATAATTTGCCAGGGACCAACCATTCCGGCTAAAACAAAAAGGTTCATATCTATTTATTTAATGATTTGGAATACTAAGTTACTAATTTTACTGAAATTTCTATTTCATATTAGAAATCCATTTTACAACATCATTACCATTTGCAAATATTAAAAGACCAAACAACAGCACCATTCCGGTTATCTGTGCATACTCCATAAACTTATCTCCTGGTTTTCTTCCTGTAATGATCTCATACATCAGAAACATTACATGTCCGCCATCCAAAGCTGGAATTGGAAGAATATTCATGATCGCCAAAATAATTGAGAGGAATGCTGTCAGATTCCAAAAGGCCTCCCAATTCCAAACACCCGGAAAAATATTACCAATAGTTATAAAACCACCTATTGATTTATATGCTTTAGTTTCCGAAGAGAAAATCAGTTTAAACTGTTTTAAATAGGATCCGAGCTTATCAATCCCTTTATTAAAACCTGCAGGAATTGATTCAACGAAAGTGTACTCCAATGTTTCATACTCGAACAAACCCGATTCTATTTGTGGATAGAATCCAATTTTCCCATCATCACCAACAGTAAGCTGAACTTGTTCGGACTTACCGTCTCGATTCAACTGAACCAAAATACTTTGACTCTTCTTCGACTGTAAAAAAGTCTGAAATTGATCGTAGTAGCTGAAACCAACAGAATCAATCGATACAATTTTATCTCCTTTTAAAATTCCGGCCTCACTTGCAGGAGATTCTTTCAACACTTTTCCAATAGAAACAGCACTGTAAGGATAACGAATATCAAACACAGGACTTAAAGAGAATCCCTTACTGCTTTTCTCCAATAATGCCGGCACAAAAGAAGAAGGAATATCAACACTTAGCTGCTCATTATTTCTTATGAATTGAATCGACTTAGGACTATTTAGCAAGATATCCGGAACGATATCATTAAACTTTTTTACTTTTTGATTATCCAAAGCGACAATTTTGTCACCATCCTGCAATCCTATACTCTCGGCCAAAGAATCACAAACAACACCATACTTCACATTTTCAGCAGGCAGATATTGCTCGCCCCAAGTGTAAAGCACTGCAACATAAATAACAAATGCAAGAACAAAGTTCACCAAAACACCACCTACCATGATCAATAACCTTTGCCATGCCGGTTTCGATCTGAATTCATAAGGCTCAGGAGGTAATTTCATCTGCTCCTTATCCATCGATTCATCAATCATTCCTGATATTTTTACATAACCACCAAGAGGCAGCCATCCAATACCATATTCTGTTTCTCCTTTTTTAAATTTAAACAAAGAAAATCCAGGATCGAAAAACATATAAAACTTTTCAACTCTGGTTTTGAACAATTTTGCAAAGGTAAAATGCCCTAATTCATGCAACACAACCAAGATGGACAAACTCAACAAAAACTGTCCTATTTTAACGATTACTTCCATTCAATTTCAATTAATAATTTAAACTCTTTGCCGACTAATAGAATCAGCAAATTAGCGGATGCCTAAGATAGGTATTTTTTACAACATAGATAATGCCAATTTCCTTGCTTCCTTATCTGTTAACACATAATCTTCGTAGGTTGGATTTTTAATAAATCCGGTTTTGTGCATACAGTCTTCTATAATATCGCTCATTCGTAAAAATCCAACTTCATCTCTTAAAAAGGCATCAACAACCATTTCGTTGGCAGCATTTACAATACATGGTAAATTCCCGCCTTTTTCCATTGCCTGAAAAGCCAAATTTAAATTTTTAAAATTCTTTGAATCGGCCGCTTCGAAACTCAAATTCGGATAATCTAAAAAATTAAAACGTGGAAAATCTGTTTTTAATCTTTTCGGATAGGTAAGTGCAAACTGAATAGGTAATTTCATATCCGGCAATCCCATTTGTGCTTTCATCGATCCATCTTCAAACTGCACTATAGAATGCACAATTGATTGCGGATGCACAATCACATCAATTTGAGAAGCTTTTAAATCGAACAGCCATTTGGCTTCAATCGCCTCAAAACCTTTATTCATCATACTGGCAGAGTCAATGGTTATTTTTGCTCCCATGTCCCAGTTAGGATGCTGCAAGGCTTGCTTAGAACTTACGTTTTCTAGAAATTTTTTATCCTTGCCTCGAAACGGTCCTCCGGAAGCGGTCAAATAAATCTTTTCAATCGAATTATCGAACTCGCCGGATAAGCACTGAAAGATTGCTGAGTGTTCCGAATCTACAGGGTAAATATTAACACCATTCTCTAAGGCTAATCTTTGAATAATTTCACCTGCAACCACAAGAGTTTCCTTATTTGCCAGAGCAATATTCTTTTTTGCCTCAATGGCTTTAATAGTGGGAAGAAGTCCTGAATATCCAACCATTGCTGTAACCACAACATCGATTGCCGACATTTGCACGACTTGTGCTATTGCATCAATTCCGGCATAAACCTTTATGGGTTCATTTTTTAAAGCTTCGGAAAGCTCAGTGTATTTTTCTTCGCAAGCAATAACAACCACATCGGGATGGAATTTTTTTGCTTGCTGAATCAACAGCTCAATATTATTATTCGCCGTCAGTACATCCACAATAAAATCATCAGGATTGGCTTCCACCACTTCTAAGGTCTGCGTTCCAATGGAACCGGTAGATCCCAAAATGGCAATATGTTTACTCATCAATAATTAGAGTTTTATTTGTAGTTAGAATTTGATATAATCCTCAGGATTTAATGCTTGTCCATTGTGCCACAACTCGAAATGCAAATGAGGCCCGGATGTAAGCTCTCCCGAATTCCCCAGCAAAGCAATTGCCTCGCCGGCTTTTACGTGCTCGCCAGTTTTCTTCAACAGTTCAGAATTGTGCTTGTAAACCGACAATAAATTGTTCGAATGCTGAATTTGAATAACGTAGCCAGTATTTAGTGTCCATTCTGAAAACACAACAGTTCCATCCAATACCGATGAGATTCTTTCATTCAGTCCCCCGACAATGTCGGTACCAAAATGCTCAATTTTACTATCGTAATGATTAGAAACCATGCCGTTAATCGGCGCAAAAAAGTAGGTGTTGGACAAGCCTCGGGCTTTTGGAGCGCTTCCAAAAGATAAATTATATTTCTCATCCTCCTCATGCTCTTTCCGAAAAGCTGAATCATTTGAAGAGATACTAAAACTTAAATCTTTGTATTTGGGATCAACAATTGAATCATCAGCATTCTCAACAACATTATCGAAATCATTTCCTGAAATAACATTTCGAATTCCTTGAAAAAAGCGATCTCTTTTATCCAGTTCTGCAATAAGGGAATCTGCTAGAATCGCATTATCCTCAATATTTTTTCGCATTTCACCATCGGGGTAACCGGGAATATATTCACGTAACGGAGTAAATGCAATAAGTAAAGTCACCAACACGATAAGGATAATTGAAAACAATCCAGTTACCGTAAAAACATTTAAACGTGATAATCGAATCGATAATACCTCATCAAAAGTACCTTCATTGGAAATAGTTAACCTGTATTTGTTTTTTAATTTCTCAAGTAAAGGCTTTTTCTCTTTTAAACGACTCATAATGAAAGGATCTAAAATATTTACGCAAAGGTAAGAGAATTAGCGTAAAATGTTTACTTCTGAGAAGGTAAAAATTACCACTAAAAAAGGGCTTTGGATTTCTCCAAAGCCCTTTCGCTAGTAGCGGGAGCCAGACTCGAACTGACGACCTTTGGGTTATGAGCCCAACGAGCTACCACTGCTCCATCCCGCAATATATTTTCGAAAGATACTATCTTTTATTTCTTGTTTAGGCCTGCTTAATCCTAATCCTTAGTAGCGGGAGCCAGACTCGAACTGACGACCTTTGGGTTATGAGCCCAACGAGCTACCACTGCTCCATCCCGCAATATATTTTAAGAAATATCTTTCGTTTTGCGGTTGCAAAGATAGGAGGCTTTTGTTCGAAAACAAAATTATACTGATAAAATTTAAACAAATCCTTAGTGATACGGCACTAAACACAGACATAAGCACTGTTTACCATACAGATACGAATCCAAAAAAAATATCCTACACAGCTTGCAATACGACATCTTTAACATCTAAAAATGCTTCTTCCAAAATTGTCATTTTCGAGAACATGAATTCGAAATAGCTTTTCCATTCATCCTTGTTATAAATTAATGCTCCTTCCAAATGGTAATAAATCATACCTACATCTTTAAATCCCTCAATAAAATAGTCTTTTTCCCATTTTAAATCCGTTCCGCAAGTACCCATTATTACGGGCTTATACTTTTCGAACTGTTCATAAACAGAATGTCTTTTCGAATCCAACTTACTATCAATCTGAATAATAACAAATACTCCATTCTCATTCAGATCAAACTTTAACTGCACTTCCTTAATCTGAGTTCCGCGCAAAACCCATGAGGTCATCTTTCTTCCCTTTTCTTTTGAATATCTTTTAAATCCATCCCAAAATTGAATTTTAACTTCTTTAGATTCTTCTTTAGTATACATTATTTTGCTTTTTTTTACAAAAATAAGGATATCTTACAAGATACAATGGTTTACAGGAATATGAATTCGCATTTAATTAAAATGGAAATTAATCTTATCTTTAAACACTCTAAATAATGCAATCAGATAATTAATGCAGATAAAACAGGTCTACATATATTTACTCCTCATATTATTGCTTGGTTCCTTTCAGTCTCGTGCATCTTTTGACCAGGACACAATTTGCAAAGACTCCTTGATTGTTGCCAGCTATGTTGAAGGCCCTCACGTTAGATACATTTCTTCGACAAGAGTTGAGGCTTTTTACATAGTGCACGACAGCATAAAAAACAAAACCAGAAAAATAAGCAAAACTTTCCGGTTTAAGAATGACACCGTGACCTTCCTCGGATTTGCAGGAAATGATACTCTGACTTATATTATTCCTCATAAAATCAAGCCAGAATCTGGGGAAAATCCTTCAAATAATAAGATAGTCGTTCTGGGGGATATCCATGGCGAATTTGAATCATTATTAGCTATTCTTCGTTACAACAAAATTATTGATGAAAAAAACAAATGGAATTTTGGGGATGGACAAATAGTTTTTACCGGCGATGTATTTGACAGAGGGGATAAAGTGACAGAATGCTTATGGTTCATTTTTCAATTGGAAATTCAAGCGAAAAAACAAGGTGGAATGGTTCATTACCTTCTGGGAAACCATGAAATGATGGCTTTACTTTTTGATGATAGATATGTTGTTGATAAATATCAGCATGCGGCTCATTATATTCACTTTCATTACTCACATTTTTTCGACAAACATTCGGTTTTGGGTAAATGGCTGCGATCTAAAAATACTATTGTCCGCATAGGAGAACAATTATTTGTACATGGTGGTATTTCTCCTGATTTTTTAGAGAAAAAAATGAGTATTGATGAAGTAAATACTGGTATGAGATACCACTTAAATAATTATACCGAGCTAAAAGACACGACACTAGTTGATTTATTTTTATATTCAAATAGTCCGTTATGGTATCGCGGCTATTTATCAAGAACACCAAAATATGACCGTATATCTTTACAGGAGGTACTAAAGACACTTGATTTTTATCATGCCAACGTTATTATTTTTGGACACACTCCTGTCGCTAAAGTATATGCATTTTATTCGTTTAAACTCATTGGAATGGATGTGCCCATAGGCGATCCCAACTATATTGATCAGGGCTTACTTATAGAGAATCAGAAATATTATCGGATATTTGCACATAAGGAAAAAGAACGGTTACAATAAAACGAAAACAGCATGGAATTTATTACTGATATAATAACGAACCCAAATATTCCAACATCATTTATGGACTCGAATAATATACTTGAATTATTATTCCGGTTCATACTTAATTTAGCAGTAACGGTTTTTGTAATCAATTACGTTTATTTCAGAGCTACAGGAAAAAGATCCTACGTTTTTACCTACATCATGATTAGTACAACCGTATTCTTTCTTTGTTTTTTACTTGGAAGTATTGAATTACAACTTGGTTTTGCTCTGGGATTATTTGCAATCTTTGGAATTATCCGCTACCGTACCGATACCATACCAATCCGGGAAATGACCTACCTTTTTCTTGTCATTACCATATCAGTTATTAATGCATTAACCAGAGGGGAAGTAAGTTTTGGCGAAATTGCTTTTACCAACGCAGCTTTTATGGCAACCACCTGGGTGATGGAAAGGGTTTGGATGAAGCGTCATCTTGCGAGAAGAACCATAGTATATGATCGACTTGATTTAATTCATCCCAGCAAGCATCAGGAATTAATTGATGACATCGAAACCCGGACAGGAATGGTAGTCGCAAAATTTAGTATCGGACAAATAGATTTGGCAAAAGGATATACAAAGCTAATTGTATTCTACAAAGAGTCTGTAACTCCTAATATATTAACCGATGCCGAAATAAGCGACAGGAGTACCTGACTAATAAAGCACTTTTGTTATGATAAAACTAATTCGCCACAAGACTTTTCTCATACTCTTCCTATTCTCACTGGGATGCACGAGACTATTTGCAATTGGTCAGGAAAAAATAGATTCTGTTTATCATGCTCCGGATTTATTTGAATCCGATACGCTTATTGAATTATCAATAACTACTGATCTAAAGTCATTGGTTAAAGATGTAGGTGATAATAACAAATATCACAAGGGGAGACTCTCCTACCTACTTGGCGATTCGATAGTTTCCATGATTGTAGAACTTAAAACCAGAGGTAATTTCAGGAAAGACCGCAGTATTTGTGCATTTCCCCCGTTAACTGTAAAATTCAATAAAGCAGAATCAAACTATTCACTCTTTCACGATAACAATAAGCTAAAACTGGTTTCTCATTGTCAAAATCGAAACGATAGGTATGAACAAATGCTTATCCATGAATACCTGATCTACAAAGCATATAATATTTTCACACCTGAAAGTTTTAGGGTTCGTTTGGTAAAAATATCTTACAAGGACAGTAAAGGAGAGATGAAACCTCTAGAAAAATTTGCATTCTTTATAGAAGACTTTAAAAAAATGGCTGCAAGGAATGGCAAGATAGCACGTTACGACAAAAAAGTTCATCAGGATCGTACTAACATCAGTAAGGTAACCAAACTTGCTATCTTTCAATACATGGTTGGGAATACAGATTGGGGAGTTCCAACCCTTCATAACATCAAACTTATTTCGAAGACACCAACTTCTCGCTTAATAACAGTACCCTATGATTTTGACTGGGCCAGTTTGGTAGATGCTCCATATGCCACCCCTAATGCAAAATTAGATATTCAGTCTATTCACGAACGGCTTTACAGAGGTTATCAACGAACCGCTGAAGAACTGGAATGTATTTTCAGGGAATTTAGAATGAAAAAAGAGTTTTTATACAAGCTGTACACAAATTGTCCTTATCTGGATGATAAAGAAAAAGAACGTGCCTTGAATTATTTCGATGAATTCTATGAAATAATAGACAATCCTAGAAGTGTAAAATCAGAATTTATTGACGGCGCCCGAATTATTAAATACAAAAATTAATTTAACAGATGCAATTTGATTCCATAGAAAATTCGATCTATTTTTACAGACAAATATTGCATCTATGAATGAATTAGCCTCCTATTTACACAAAAATATGATTGAAGCAGGTTGCGACGAAGCAGGACGAGGTTGTCTTGCCGGCCCCGTATTCGCATCGGCAGTAATCTTACCTAAAAATTTCTCGAACAAAATATTAAACGATTCAAAAAAACTCTCTGAAAAAAACAGATATTTGCTTCGCGAAGTAATTCAGAAAGAAGCAATTGCCTGGGCAGTTGGAATTGTCAGCCACACCGAAATCGATCAGATTAATATTCTGAATGCTTCTTTTTTAGCCATGCACAGAGCTGTTGAGCAACTCAAAATTACACCTGAACATCTGCTTATTGATGGAAACCGCTTCACTCCTTATCCGAATATCAATCACACCTGTATCATAAAGGGAGATGGGAAATACTTATCGATTGCAGCCGCTTCTGTTTTGGCAAAAACCTATCGCGACGATTACATGTTATCCGAGCATGAGAAATTTCCTTGTTACGATTGGAAAAATAACAAAGGTTATCCAACCAAAAAACATCGCTTGGCCATTCAGGAACACGGAATCAATCCCATCCACCGAAAAACCTTTTCTCTCCTGCCAAATCAATTAGAGTTGAAATTTTGAGGAAAAACAGCTCATTAACAAGCAATTATCAATTCTATTTAACGAGAAAAACACAGGGTTCATCTAATTTTCAGCATCCAATAAAAACACAACACACTGATTAGCAATTGATTGTTTTTTCATGCGCTTTTTAGCACTTTTCCAAGAAAAATGGAATCGTATATTAATATTAACTTTGCTATTCGACTAAATACTTATAACAACTGATAACCATTCTGGTTTACCAAAAACCAGTTCGGTTATATTAAAAATTTAAAGTAAATCAAATGAGAAAATTTGCATCATTAATTTTGGGATTAAGCTTACTACTTAGCTTTTCCAATGCAAAAGCAGATGAAGGCATGTGGCTTTTATCTTTATTAAATAAGAACGTTGCCGAAATGAAGGCAAAAGGTTTAAAATTATCTGCCGATGATATTTACAGCATCAATAAAAGTTGTTTAAAAGATGCGATTGTAGGTTTAGGATTTGAAGGAAGACCATTCCGTCATTTCTGTACTGGTGAAATTATTTCTGATCAAGGTTTATTTCTTACAAATCATCACTGTGGATTCAGTGCTCTTCAATCACACTCTACAACAGAGCATGATTATCTTTCAGATGGATTTTGGGCTTACGATAAAAATGAAGAGCTCACCAATCCAGGTGTTACAGCCTCTATATTAGTTCGCATGGAAGATGTATCGAAAGAAGTTCTTTCGGCAGTGAATGACGAAATGACTGAGGAAGAGCGCTACAAAGCAATTGAAAAAGTTGCCGTAGAATTGGAGAAAAAAGCTGAAGAAGGAACAGATTACAAAGCGAATGTTAAAAGCATGTTTGAAGGAAACCAATATTTCCTTTTCGTATATGTAATTTATAAAGATGTTCGTTTAGTTGGAGCTCCTCCACAATCAATGGGTAAATTTGGCGGTGATACAGACAACTGGATGTGGCCGCGTCACACTGCAGATTTCTCTATGTTCAGAATCTATACAGGACCTGATGGAAAACCTGCTGATTACTCGGATAATAACATTCCATTAAAACCAAATCATCACCTTCCTGTTTCTGCCAAAGGCGTAGAAGAACAGGATTTTGCAATGATTATGGGATTCCCTGGAACTACCGACCGCTATCTTACTTCTTTTGGTTTGGAAGAAACAATGAAAATCACCAACCAAAACCGTTACGATATCCGTACTTTAAAATTGGATATTATGAAGGAAGATATGCTTAAAGATGCAAAAGTTCGTATTCAATATGCGGCCAAACATGCTCAGAGTGCCAACTATTGGAAATATTCAAACGAGCAAAACAAAGCCCTTACAAAGTTGAATACAATGGGGCACAAAAAAGAAATTGAAAAGGAATATCTTGAATGGGCAAATAAAAAATCAAAAAGAGAAGCTAAATATGGAAAAGCTCTTGAAATGATTGCTCAGGTTTATGCAGAACGTAAAGAAGTAATGAATGCCAGTTCCTACTTAAGAGAAGCTTTGCTAAGTGGTGCGGAAATGCCTGTTTTTGCGATTCAACTAGGAGGTCTAAAATCGTTACTTGAGGCTGAAACTCCAGATACAACGGCAATTGAAAAGGCAATTACTGGTTACCGTCAAGCCGCTGAAGGTTTCTATAAAGATTACAATGCTCCAACCGATGAAAAACTAATGGCCGGCATGTACAAAATGTACGCAGAGAATATTCCGGCAGATCAACAGCCGGAGATATTCAAAACTTTTAGCGAAGAATACAACAACGACTTTAACAAATTAGCTTCTGACGTTTATTCAAACTCCATTTTTGCTACATCTGAAAGTTTCAATAAATTTCTTGATGACCCAAAACTGGAAACTCTTGAAAATGATATTGCTTTCAAAATAGGTAACTCAATCATTGCTAAATACAAAGAGATTAGAGCTGAATTATCAAAAGGATCTGATCAACTGCAAAAAGGGAAACGCCTGTTTGTTGATGGTTTAATGCAAATCAATAAAAAGAAAAATCTGGCTCCGGATGCAAATTCATCTATCCGTTTAACTTACGGAAATGTTGGTGGATACACTCCAAAAGATGGTGTTTACTATAAACATTTCACAACTCTTAAAGGAGTAATGGAAAAAGAAGATCCTACAAATGATGAATTTGTTGTTCCTGCTAAACTAAAAGAGCTGTACAATAAAAAAGACTTTGGTCAGTATGCCGATAAAAACGGCAACTTACCTGTTTGTTTCTTAACCAACAGTGACATTACCGGAGGTAACTCAGGATCTCCTGTAATTAACGGAAACGGTGAGTTAATCGGTACTGCTTTTGATGGTAATTCTGAAGCTATGTCAGGAGACATCGATTTTGAAGAAAATCTGCAAAGATGTATCAATCTTGACATTCGTTACACACTTTTCATTATTGATAAGTTTGCCGGTGCTCAAAATCTGATTGACGAAATGACTATTGTGAAATAAATAGTACTGAGATTTTAGATGTGAGTAATTAGATTGACATACATGATAATTTTAAAATCATATCAAAATAGATTAACAAGGATGTTCGAATTTTCGGACATCCTTTTTTTAAGGATTTTAAAGGATACAAAGGAGAAATTAAAATATCCAAATTTAATAGTCTGTTCTTGCCTGCTTATCGCAATAAATTGCGAACACTACCGCAAAAATTTGCGGTAAGCAATGCAAAAAGTTGCAGTAAGCAGAGCGAAAATAGTAAGTAAGCATACACCAATTGGTTTGTACCGGTACCTGAAATCTCTTTTCCTTATCCAAAATCATCTTACACCATTTACAAAATAATTTGAGTTGCTTACAACTTGAAAAAATCAGGAACAAATTCGACAGCCAATTTTCTTATACATCCTTTCTGCATCTCATTTTTTCTTACTTTTGATTTGAAAACCGCAAACCAATAATATGTCGACTAAAATAACTATGTATACTGATGGAGCTGCAAGTGGAAACCCCGGACCGGGTGGATATGGTGTAGTTTTAATTTCGGGAAAGCATCGAAAAGATTTAAATCAGGGATTTAAGCTTACTACAAACAACAGAATGGAACTGATGGCTGTTATTGTTGGACTGGAGGCATTAAAAACACCCGGTTGTGATGTTACGATTTACTCCGATTCGAAATACGTGGTTGATTCTGTAGAGAAAAAGTGGGTTTTTGGATGGGTGCAAAAGCGCTTTAAAGGGAAAAAAAATGCAGATTTATGGATGAGATTCCTGGAAGTTTACAAAAAACACAATGTGAAATTTGTTTGGATCAAAGGTCACGCTAACATTCCGGGCAACGAACGTGCCGATCAGTTAGCGGTTATGGCTTCCCAAGCGCCAAATCTTCCCGATGATGTTGGTTATAATCCTGAATAATTCAGCTTTATTCACCTTCCTTCACGCCAAAGAAATCTTCCAGATTCTTTTTCGTTTCTCCGCTGGAGATTAAAATCAAGTAATCACCCGTTGCAACCATTGTTCCCTTTGGCGGATTCTTCATTAACCTGCCCTCCTTCACCATTCCTATCAAAATTGCATTATGATCGAGCTTCAGTTTCATGAAAGCAGCCATATATTCCTCACCGGAAAAATCGCATTCTTCTGTAATTATATACTGCTGAATGTCCGAATCTTCATCAGCAACACTTGTAGAAATTAAATCTTCGGTATAGGTAGCTACATAAGGTTCGAACAAGTAAGATGCAACCAATTTTGAAGCAACTTCACTCTGTGCAATTACATGAACAATACCAGCATTCACAAAAGTTTCCCTCAAACTAGGGTTTAAACAAGTAACAACAATATTTGCCTCAGGGTATCTTTTCTTTAAGTTGATCACAAAAACCAAGGTTTCCGAATCGTCATCGAAATTCACAAATATTCGTTTTGAACGCTCAACATTCACTTTACTTAAAGCTTCAACATTGGAGTAATCAGCAAAAAGACTAAATGTATTTTTAGAAGGATATAAATCAGCAATTAAATCCAGATCAGCTTTATTATTGGTTACAAAAGCTACCTTTTGTCCTGCCTGAATAATTTGGCTCGCTACTTTTTGTCCAAATTCATTCCAGCCAATAATGATGTAATGATTATCAAAATCACTTCCCCAGAAACCACTTTTTTTCTTTTCCATATACTGATTAAATCTAACAGTTACTTCACCAATAACAAATCCCAATATTCCCAAACTTCCAATAATCACAAGTAAACCAATAATTTTACCCGCAAATGTTACCGGATAAAAATCACCGTATCCTACTGTTGTAAGAGTTACAATAGCGTACCAAAAAGCATCTCCAACTGTCTTGATATTTGAATCAGGCGATTGCCCCTCAAAATATTTAATTCCCAGTATGGCAATTACGTATATTAAAAATGCAATAAAAATACTTAGCCTTTTCTTCATGTGATTCTACTTATTCAGGTACACAAATCTCTACACCATCACCGTTCCATTTAATGTCAAGCTTACCGGCATTTACCAAACTTCGGAAATCTTCTGATTTTTTCTGGTTGCAGCTGCTCAGCTCAACATACGACCATCCTTTATCTGGGAAAGTATGAATGGCTAAGTGTGATTCAGCAAGCAACCAAAAAGCAGTATATCCCTGAACCGGAAAATGATGATCGGTAAAATTCAAAATCACAAAGCCAACCTGCTCCAAATAATCTTGGAACTGAGCTTGCAAAACCTTAGGTTCACATTCGGAAACCCAAAATCGAAGATTGTGAATTTTTGCTACTAATATTTTTGTTTTCGTCTTCATTCGACACTAATTTTAGACGCTGATTTTTATGATTGTATAAGATAAAAGCTGATTATTTCTACCTCTGTTTTATCAGTACATTTTCTCTGTTGAGGATTCTGTTTCAATAATAATTCAAATCTGATTTATTATTAATAAAGATCCCAATTGCCTTTTAAATAATACTTATACAGCACAGGTTCATGAATTCTATTGATATAAACACTGTCTTTTTCCCAAGGATAAATATCCTTACCAAAAGATGTAATCAAGGTCATAGCTTCCTTATTGATCCAACGTGTTGGTATACGAAACTCGATATTTTGCAATTGCTTTTTCACATTGGTATCAGCAGGCTGTTTTACCCCTAAACTCCACCCCCATTCGCCTAAAGTTATCACCTGATTGTGCATTGGAACTGTTTGGAAACCTGCACTTTTCATTGTCTCTAAAATACACGAAAATGCCTGCGTTGCAAAATAAGGACTGCCTGCCTGAGTTACAATAACACCTCCGGGACGTAAATGACGATAACAAAGTTTATAAAATTCATGCGAATACAAACGTCCCAGTTCTACACCTCTCGGGTCTGGTAAATCAATAATTATTACATCATAATAATCATCATTCGACAGCAAATACTTGTAACCATCATCATTCAATACCTCAACCTTTGCATTATTCAGCGAGTTTTGGTTCAATTTGGTCAAGATGGGATTCGTCTTTCCCAATTTGGTCATGGCTGGATCCAAATCAACTAAGGTGATTTTCTCAACCTTGGGATATTTTAAAATCTCCCGAACAGCACAACCATCACCACCACCTAATACCAGCACGTTAACCGGATTTGGATGCAAACTCATTGCAGGATGAACCAAAGGCTCATGATACATCAATTCATCACGCGTACATAACTGTTCGTTACCATTTAGGTACAGCCAGTAATCATTCTTCCATTTCGTAATTACAATACGCTGATATTTAGTTTGCTCCGCAAAGATTACCTTGTCGGAATATTTTTGCTGCTCGCCATATTTAATGATAGGATCGGTAACAAAAACCCCGGTTGTCAGCGAAATCATGACAAATGTGCCTAAGACAATCAAGGCTTGCCTTTCTGAGGATTTCAAAAGATCCCAAAGAAAAATCAACACCACAATCGAGACAGAGAAATTTACAAACCCAAGAATAAAAGGAGTATAAATCAATCCAAATACGGGTAATCCGATAAAGGCAAAAAATATCCCTCCAAGCAGACTTCCATAGTAATCGTTCTCTAAAATATTCGAAATATTGAACCTTAATTTCTCGTAATCATCGTTAATGCGGATCACCAAAGGAATTTCCATTCCAATCAACAATCCAATACAAATTGCCAGACTGTAAATAAGAATTCCTATCGATTGAGTATATGCAGAAGCCGTATAAACCAGTAAAGCAGCAAACGAAACGATGAACGATAACACAAATTCTAAGATCAGAAAACGTTTCAATAAACGGGTTTCAAAATTCTTAGTAATTCGACTACCCAAACCCATTGAGAATAACATGAGTGAGATAATCATCACCCAATGAAAAACAGAATTACCTAAGAAATACTGTGCCAAAGTGGACAAAATATACTCTGCCACCACACCTGAAAATCCTGTAGCAAAAATTGCCGCTTTTAATAATGTTGATTTATTCTTGAACACTTTCAGAGAATTATGAATTACGAATTTTCGATCATGAATTGGAATGCACAAACCGACATTATCCAACTCATGATCTTTAATTCATAATTCAACATTTATAATTCATAATTTTATAAGCACCATGTGATTAAAACCGATCCACCGATATAAGCAAATGCTTCAATTAAAGCAGCTCCAACATTGGGTTTTTCCTGATTAATAATTTCATCGGTTAACCGTTCACCCGGCAGTAATATCTTATCTGTTATTAAACGCATAACCGGCAATAGAATAATTCCCACAACAAGCTCAAAACCAGCTTCGGCAAAGCTTGGCAACCATCCTTCAAAATCTCCGGTTAATCCAAAACGAATTAAATTTCCTATCGCAATTATAGCTCCGGCGAAACCAATTCCAACGGCAACATTGTCTTTTTCGATGTGTTCATGCAAATTGTATGGAGTAATCCAATTATAAATGCGTGTAGTTACAATTAAAGCAATTTGACCAAATGCCCAAAAAACAACGGCTGTAAGAATCCCAAACAAAAGTCCTTCGCTCTCGCCCGAAACGGCTCCAAAAATAATTAAACCTGATGCTACCGAAACTGCACCTTCTACAACACCGGTTCCGGCATTCTGATCCTCAATAATCTCCTTACGAACTGAAAATTTTCGAAGTATTAAATAATCAGATAAAAATATAGAAATGTTCAAAAGTACGATGGCCAATAAACCGTAAACGGCAATATCAATCACATCATTTACCAAACCATTTGATGGTCCTACGATTGCACTTCCTATTGAAAACAATAAGCCGATATAGTACCCCACATGAGAAATGGCAAAGGCAAAGTTATCTTTCTTCACCAACTCCTCTTTCACTTTAAAAGAAGGGTGAAGCAATTGATAAATAAATTTTCCAATCAGGAAAATGACAAATGCTGCCATGATATAAACCACAGCATCATAAACGATAAACGAAATTTCTGATAATGATATCATAAGTATTTGTTTTAGTACATTAGTAATTAGTAGTTAGTAAATAGAAATATCGCATTTTGCCTAAAGACTATGGACTAATACTCGTTACGTCAAAAATTATTTTCCAAATCCACCGCTGCGGGAGCGTGTTGAACTTGTGCGGTATCTAGATGAACTTCTTGTTGTTTTGCGTGAAGATCTTGCACTGCTTGAACTTGAAGAACGACTCACCCTACTCCGGACTTTATCTTTAAATGTAGAAGGTTTGCTTCCCCACTTACTGCTGCTTCCCGAACCGGAAGAGGTATAAGATTTCGTTCCATAAACAGGACTGCTTCCGCGAGGGCCGTAATATCCTCTTGAACTTCCATAATATCCACCGCTTCGATAATCATTCCAGTACGAACGTCGGTACGATCCCATATTGAACATGTGCGACATGAAAGCATATTGTCCGTAAAACGCCCAGAAAGAAGATCCTCCCCGATTTTCCCATCGTCCGTATTTCTCATTTCCAACATAGTGATTGTATCCTGCAGGCACAGCCTGCTTGGTCACAACCCCATCCTTTTTAGAAACAATTTCCATTCCCATATTATTCAAATTCTGAGAAAAGAACGGCTCACTCACTTTTTTCCAAGTGGTTTTTTGTTCTACTACCGTGTCCGGACGCTGAATAATCACCTGATATTGATGACGGTAATTGTCAGAACCTTCACTAGCGTCCATATCGAATAGAATTATCGAGAAGTTCTGTTCATTATTCAACTCCTTAATCAAATTATCAACGGGAGATTTTTGCCATGTTTCTGCAACTGAAGAAGAGGAGGAAGATCCTGATCGTCCACAAGTCTTTGCTATAAAAAACACTACAATAATCCCAATGATTACTTTAGTTACTGTGTTCATAAATTGTAGTTTATAATTACGAGTTAAGAGTTATCGATGAAAGTCAGATGTTTTTCACTAATAACTCTTACTAACTTATTTAGGTAAAATATTAGATATTTCGAACTCCTTAATTGCCTTACCGGCCGAAGCTTCGAATTCTTTTTCATCCCATTGCTCAATGGTAACAATATATTCTCCGGATTCATCAACAAAATCCCATGAAATAAATTCCACCCAATCCTCTCCACGGGCTTTATCATTAAAATAACCCGGTGATTCCTGTTCAAAGAAATATTTTTTATCCTTATAAAACAAAGTCGTTGGAGGCTTTTGCTTAGACAACAAATCAGCAAGTACATTATCGCCTAATTCACGAACCTTAACCTTATCGCAAACGGAAAGACTTATTTCATCGTCCTCCTCAACCGAAAGAAAAAGTGTTTTACTGCCATTGTTAATCTTGTATTCTTTAGAGAAATAATTATCCCCCCAATCGTACTCATAACTCGCCTGCACTTCCCAACTGTCCAGATCGTATTCAAAAACAAAACCAACATCCAGGTCGGTAACCCGGATATTGGTGCTGTCATACTTCGGCTGTTTCCGTTTAAAAAAATCGGTAAATCCCATTTTTAATTTCGTTCAAATTTGTAAAAACAGCTATTATTTATTCTTCATTTTCGCTTTCAACTCTTCCAACGCATTGGATGCTTTCACATTGCTTTCGTTTAAAGTTGCATCAATTTCATCATCCAAACTACGGTTTTCAAAAGCAATATCGCCATATGCTTCGGCCATTGCCTCTTGCTGCGCCACTTTATCTTTCATTTTCTCCAACATCCCAACAGTTCCCGAACTATCAATTCCGGAAAGTTGTTTGTTAATTTTTTGAGTAGCCTGACTTACACGGGCACGAGCTTTTAAAGTCTTCAACTCATTCTCATAACGAGTAATTGTCGATTTCAACTTCTTTACATTCGTGTCTAATTGGCTAATATTGGCATCAAACTTAGTCACTTCTTCCTGCGATCTTGTTGCGGTAGAAACTGCATCTTCTTTTTTTGCCAAGGCTTCGGTTGCCAAACGTTCAGCCTCCGACATCTCAAGCTCGCCTCTTTCTGCCTTTTGCAATAATAATATTGCTTTTTGCTCGTAGTTTTTAGCTACTGATTTTTGCTCATTTAATTCTCTTTTGCTGCGAATTGCCATTGCCTTAACCTCTGCTAAAGCCTGCAAACTCTTATCCAAATCATTTTTCAGATCTCTGATTCCCTGCTCGGTCATCTTAATTGGATCTTCTAACTTATCTATAGCGGCATGAGCTTCTGCTTTGCCCACGTTGAATAATCTACTAAAAACTCCCATTTGTATATTGATTTATTAGGTTACAATTTTGAATATGAAATAATCTCTTCCGAATACTCACTTAATAACATTTCCAATGAATTAAGTGTTGCTTCTAATTCATTCTGATCTAAATTCTCTAACTGAAGAGTATCTCTAAAAAGAACTTTTTTTCCTGATCCGTCGAGAACAAACGCACCATGAATAATTTCTCTGTTCTTTTTCAGTAAAGCTTTATAAATTTCAGGATTATCATCTGTCAGCTCAAACAATACACCTTCAACAATCAAAATCGGGTCTTCACAATCAACAATCAGATTTGCAATTCCACCTTCCGGATTTTCAACCACAAACAGCTCTTCTGTCTTATCTTCTTTAATAATATTGAATTCTAAATTCAACAGGTAATCTTTTACCTTGTTATAATATGTGCTCATTTTTCTGTGCTTTTAAATTTCTGATTAAAATTAAAACAAATAATTAACCTAATAAAATATTTACCATCATTGGCCACTTTCGATAAACATCCTTTACATTATGGATTTTTTGCTTTGAGTTTGAAATTACTAAATATGAGAGTCTCTTCCCTCATTTTATAGGGAGAATCTTCATTTTATTCGATAAATGGAAGTTTTTACATGTTTTTCTGTTCTCAACTAAGTTCAGTTAATTTTTAACCATTCCAGGTACTTCAAAAATTCAGAAAATAAAAAGATTCAAAACTCTTTTAAATTTACAGTAAATGTACTTTTTATTTCATGCAGATATTTATATATTTAGGTTCGTCAAAAAATTAATCATTTATAATTAATAGCTACCGACTTGCTTACTTGTTCAAAATCAATTAAAACAATAAACACAGATCAATAGCAGGTCTTTTCCAAGCCTAACAAAAAATTAGTAATAATGAAGATTCACGAATATCAAGCAAAGGAAATTTTACGGTCGTTTGGTGTACCTGTTCCCGAAAGCAAGATTGCTTTTTCGGTTCAGGAAGCTGAAAAAGCAGCTGCCGAAATTGGTCTGCCCGTAGTTGTAAAAGCCCAAATCCACGCAGGTGGAAGAGGAAAAGGCGGAGGTGTTAAATTTGCACCCACAGCTCAAGATGTAACTCGTTACGCAAACGATATTTTAGGAATGACTCTAATAACGCACCAAACTGGTCCGGAAGGAAATTTGGTGAAGAAAGTTTTAATAGAAGCCGCTTCGAATATTGATCGTGAGTTGTATGCCGGAATTGTAATGGATCGTGCAACCTCAAAAGTTACCTTTATGGTATCAACCGAAGGGGGAATGGAAATCGAAAAAGTTGCAGAAGAAACTCCTGAGAAAATTGTAAAAGTTGCCGTTGATACCGCTGTTGGTTTACAAGCATTTCAAGCCAGACAAATGGCATTTGCTCTAAATTTAACCGGAGATGCCTTTAAAAACGGGGTTAAGTTCCTGATGGCTCTTTACAAAGCATATATAGGAACTGATGCTTCCATTTTTGAAATCAACCCATTGGTTGTAACCAAAGAAGGTGCTGTAATTGCCTTGGATGCAAAAGCTAATTTCGATGATAATGCATTGTATCGTCATAAAGACATTACTGCTCTTCGCGATTTAGATGAAGAGGAGCCTTTAGAAATAGAAGCAGGCAGATCAGGCTTAAATTACATTAAACTGGATGGAAATATTGGCTGTATGGTAAACGGCGCCGGACTGGCAATGGGAACCATGGATATTATCAAACTGACAGGTGGTGAACCGGCTAACTTCCTTGATGTTGGAGGTGCTGCTTCTGCAGAAACAGTTGAAAAAGGCTTTAAAATTATCCTTTCAGATGGCAGCGTTAAAGCTGTTCTGATTAATATTTTTGGTGGTATTGTTCGTTGCGACCGGGTTGCCAAAGGAGTTATCGAAGCCATAAAGAATATTGATACTAAAGTGCCGATTGTGGTTCGCTTACAAGGAACCAATGCTGAAGAAGGTAAAAAGCTTTTGGAAGAATCAGGAATGAATATTATTGCAGCAACAGAATTGCGGGATGCTGCCGAAAAAGTAGTAGCCACCCTTAAAACAATTGAAGCATAATGAGTGTATTAGTTGATAAAAATACTAAACTGGTGGTTCAGGGAATCACTGGTTCTGAAGGGGCTTTCCATACCCAACAAATGATAGAATATGGAACAAATGTAGTTGCCGGTGTTACTCCTGGAAAAGGCGGTCAGCTGTTCATGGATAAAATTCCGATTCACAACACCATGAGAGGTGCTGTAGCAAAAACCGGTGCAAATGCATCTGTAATATTTGTTCCGCCACCATTTGCTGCAGATGCTATTATGGAAGCTGCAGAAGCAGGTGTTGCTTTGGTTGTTTGTATCACTGAGGGCATTCCTACTTTGGACATGTTAAAGGTTCATGAGTATCTTAAAAAATACCCTAAAACAACATTGATTGGCCCCAACTGTCCGGGAGTTATCACACCGGGCGAAGCTAAAATAGGAATTATGCCGGGATTTATTCACAAACCAGGTACAATTGGTATTATTTCCCGTTCAGGAACGTTAACCTACGAAGCTGTTCATCAGTTGTGCGAAGCCGGATTAGGTCAATCAACAGCTATTGGTATTGGCGGCGATCCAATTATAGGAACCAAGCACCTTGATGCAGTAAAGCTTTTAAATGAAGATCCTAAAACCGAAGCCATTGTTTTAATTGGCGAAATTGGCGGATCGGATGAAGAAGATGCTGCGGCCTACATCGCAAAACATGTGGACAAGCCGGTTGTTGCATTTATCGCAGGTCAAACTGCGCCTCCAGGCAAACGAATGGGCCATGCCGGCGCTATTATTGCCGGTGGTAAAGGAACTGCCGAAGAAAAAATGAAAGCCTTGGCTGCTGCCGGAATTCATGTTGTGAAATCTCCTGCGGATATTGGTAAGAAAATGAAAGAAGTTTTAGGTAAATAAGAACTTCACAAATATAAAAAGAGCTTGATTCACCTTTGAATCAAGCTCTTTTTTTATATCATTTATTTTATTACAACTCAAATAAATTTAAGTATTCCCACAAATAGAAAACTCTGTTTCTGCGGGCACCGGCATACTCTTTAAGAATGTTATGTGTTTCAAACTCTTTTACCAGTAAGTTCGCCGATTGAAAACTCAATTGCAATTTTTCCTTCACATCACTAACAGACATAAATGGGTTCGAATAAAACTCTGAAAGCAATTGTTTGGCAGATTGCTTTCTTTTTTTACTCATTTTTTCTTCAATGACTGACTCATAATACTTAGTAAGACCTTCTACATTTCCCAAAAGATTCTTACTATGCAAAGCTGTTTCCTTTACTCCGGTAAGTACAAATTTAATCCATTGTTCAATATCATTTTTTGAACGTATTAGATTCAGACGGTGATAATATTCCAAACGATTCTTTTCAAAAAAAACGGATAGACAGAAGATTGGACGGGCCACAAATTTTAAACTTATAGTCTCAAACAAAATTAAAATACGGGCAGTTCTTCCATTTCCATCCAAAAAAGGCAGAATATTTTCAAATTGATACAAAGAAATAGCCATTTTAATGAGCTGTGGTAATTCCAAATCGTCATTTCTCCAGAATTTTTTACCATCATTAATTAATATTTTCAATTCATGTTTATTGGGTGGCGAATAATTCGACTCCTCTTCAAAAGAATTCTCATGAGCATGAAAAAACGATCTTAACTTTCCTCCAAATTCTTCCTTGGCAGGAAGATCGGAACACAGGATTTTATGCGCCTCTTTCACCAAACGAACTGACAATGGAAACTTTTGCAGTTCATTTACACCCCAGTGAATCGCTTTAATATGATTCACTATTTCTTTTTGTGCATACTGACTTTTAAACGATTGAGAAACATCAGGAACGAAAACTTGATACAGGTCACTTTTATTTCCCTCAATTAAATTCGATGCAATAACTTCCTGAGCTATAAATAAAGGAATATGATTATCGATTCCGGGGAAAAATTTAGAATAGGCATTTAACTCCCCCAATTCAAGCATGGCAGACTCTAAAAGTATATTTATTTGTTTGTCGTTCCATTCAAATGAACGGTTAATTAAAGAGGGCGTAACACTTTTGTAGCCTTCCTTAAAACTTTGATAAACGAAATCTCCTCCGGTTTTTTTATTCAGCTTAACGCTCATATAATTGAATAAGGAATTATTATTCAGGTTAAAAGTATTAATAATTTAATAAAAACTAATACAAGAAGCAAAACCATGCATCTTACTTATAAATTTAGATACATCTATACATGCCATTTTTAAAGGGACACACAAGATTTATTCTCTTGTTGTTTTGATATTTTACTTGCAATACCTATAATTTGGATTATATTTCCCACGAATTAATTAATCATCTACTTATGATAAGAAAAATATGTTTAGCCATTGCGATAATTGTTATGGCTGTTAATGTAAAGGCTGAGGGTTACGCCGTTAACGTTCAAGGGAATAAACAAACTGGTATGGGGCATGTTGGTACTGCATTAAATTTTGATGCAAGTAGTATGCAATGGAATCCAGGAGCTTTAGCTACACTAGATCAAAAATATAGTTTCTCCGTAGGAGGGTTTGCAACCATAATTAAAACTGAGTTCACAGGAGCTTTAGGGAAAGAAAAAACAGATAACCCAACAGGAACACCATTCTATTTGTATGGATCGATGAAAGTAAATGAAAAGCTTGCAATTGGTTTGGGTGTTTATACTCCTTTTGGAAATAAGGTAGATTGGGGTAAAACATGGTCTGGAAAATATTTAATTCAAGACATTGAATTGAAAGCTATTTATATTCAGCCTACCGTATCCTATCAACTTGCTGATTGGATTAGTGTTGGAGCCGGACTAAATATTGTTTATGGTGAATTTAGTTTAAATAAAGCTTTTCCAATTAGAAATCCTGCAGACGGGTCCTATATTGCAGACGGTGCAGTAGAACTAAGTGGTAGTAAAATTAAATATGGCTACAATCTAGGTGTTTTTCTACAACCAACTGAAAAATTAAATATTGGTCTTTCGTATCGCTCACAAGTAGATATCGAGTTAGATTATGCAGATGGTGAAGCTGACTTTACAATACCTGAAGCCTTACCAGCACAAATCAAAGGAGTTTTTCCTGATGGTGGACTTGCTGCAACTTTACCCTTGCCTGCTAGCTTCAATGTTGGACTTGCTTACAAAATTGACGAAAAATGGTTGGTTTCTGCCGATGTAAATTTCGTACAATGGAATAAATACAAATCACTGGATTTTGATTTTGAAAATGATCCTGCAAATGTATTAGACTCTAAAAGCACAAGAAACTGGAGTAACACCCAGATCTACAGGATTGGAGCACAATATTCGGCTAATGAAAAATTAGATATTCGTGCCGGTTTCTACTATGATGAAACTCCAACCAACAAAAAGTTTTACACTCCTGAAACTCCAGGAGCTAATAAAATTGGTATCTCAGCAGGTTTCTCTTACATGCTGACAGATAAATTAAGCCTTGATGCTTCTTTATTATACATCGAAGGTGAGAAAACCACCGGTACCGACCCAAGTGGTAGTTTCACAGGAGCTTACAAAAACACTGGTTTCTTACCCGGAATTGGAATCACCTACAACTTGTAATTACATACATATCTCATTATAATTGAAAAGCTTGATCGAAAGATCAGGCTTTTTTTCTTCTCTACAACTTAAAGTAATCATTTAATAGTCTACTCCTAACTCTCTATACATTCGACTTTGATTAAGATTAATAAATCTTTAGTACAAATTATCGAAACAATTTCTTTATTTTGTACAAGAATGAAATCAATCTAAACTACTGATTCCCGTCACTACAAATTCATAATTATGAAGCTATTGCGTGCCAATCTGATTTTTATATTGATTTGTTGCTATTCTTCTGCATTCGCCAACATATTTAGTACAAATAATAAGCAAGAAGAAAATCCTGTTACGCAACAAATCACTCTTTTTTTAGACTCGTCTGTTTATTTTCGCAACAGTTCCATAAACAAGAGTATTACTATTTGCCAAAAGGCTATTGAAATAGCTGAAGAAACTCAAAATCCAAACTTCCTTTCAAAAGCTTATAAAGCACAGGGAATCAATTATTACATTTCTGGAACCACCGATTCAGCTTTCCTTTACTACCAGAAAGCTATTCCTCAATTCGAAGCTTTAAATTCAAAATCGGATGTTGGAAAAGTACTGGGAAATATTGGCCTTCTATATAAAAGACAAGCCAAGTATGACATGGCTCTGGAGTATTATCTGCAAAACCTAAAAATCTATAAAGAAATTAATTACCGCGAAGGTCTAGGAAGTATTTTCAATAATCTTGGTAATCTTTATTATTTACAGGAGAATTTAGCAACAGCCGAAAACTATTATCTATTAGCCCTTTCTAACTTTAAGAATTTTAAAAACACCGTAGAAATTGCGAATGCTTACTGCAACCTTGGCGCAATAGCTGAACAAAATAAGAACTTCACAAAAAGCTTAGACTTTTATAACAAATCACTTCACGAAAATTCTAAAATTGGGAATGTTCTATTCGAATCCAAATTACTTTTCAATATTGGCTATTTGTATCACTCTCAAAATATGCCTGATTCTGCCACTGCTTATGTGAAAAGAGCTGAAAAGATAAGAATTCAGATTGGTGATAAGGATGGTTTAATTAGTGCAAAATTAGAACTGGCTAAAATCGAAATGAGCCAAAACAACGCCAATTTATCAGAAAAATACCTTCTGGAAGCTGACCAATTAGCAATTGAAAATAACATGCTTAAATGGCGATCTGAAATTCTAAGTTCCTTAACTGATGTATATCGTGAAAAACAAGATTTCAAAAAGGCATTTATCCACCAAAGTCAGTGGATTCAAGTAGATGATTCAATAAATAAAATCGAAACGTCTAATCGATTTGCAGAACTTTCAATAAAATATGAGACAGAGAAAAGTCAACAGGAACTGGAACTATTACAACAAAAAAGTCAAATTCAAAACCTTGAATTAGGCAAGAAAAATGCATGGATCATTATTCTAATGATCGTGATGATATTGGGTGCTGTTGCCATTGTGGTCTCCCTGCGAATTAACCGATTACGGGCAGATCATAAAATTATGGATTTGCGCCAAAAAGTTCTGTTAACTCAAATGAATCCTCATTTTTTATTCAATTCATTAACGGCAATTCAGAGTTTTATACTCGATAAGAAGAATGTAGAGGCCAATAATTACCTTTCCCGATTGGCAAGTTTGGTAAGGGGAATACTGGAAAATTCGAGAGAAGAATTTGTATCTCTCAGAACAGAGCTTGAAACTTTAAAAGATTATATTGGCTTGCAAAAACTACGGTTTGAAAATGAAATAAGCTATGAATTTGAAATTGATAAAAATATTGATCAGGATCAGGTACTTGTTCCACCAATGCTGGCTCAGCCATTTGTAGAAAATGCCTTAATTCATGGTATGTTGAGAACCAATCCTAACGCTCAGATACAAGTGAAGATATCACTAAACAAGAATTTGGATTTGCTTCGGTTTCAAATTAAAGACAATGGAATTGGTATTGATGAAGCCAAAAAGAACAGACAAGATCAAAATCATAAATCTATCGCTACGTCAATAGCTCTTGACCGAGTTAAGATTTACAATTTTAAATCATCTAAAAAAATGTATTTCGAAATAATAGATCTTAACCATCTTGATCAAAATTCTCACGGTACTCAAGTCTGTTACACAATTCCCTTACTCCTCTATTGCAACAGATCCTAATTCATGAAATTTTTAGAGACAAAACTTATTTCATCTGCGATTTATGCTCTCGTTATTTCATATTTTTTTAACACCTGCAAATGTTTTATAATATAGAAATAACAATATAATTATTGTTATTTTCCCTTTATCGCTATTACTTTTGCGAGATGAAACGTCTTATTTTATTATCCCTCATATATTGCATACTACCCAGCAATTTATTCTCAAGTAATTTTTTCACTACTGACGAGACTCGCAAAGTTCAATCGCAAAGTGAAATACAAGTAATCAGCATTTTAAATAAGGCTGAAAAATTAAGAGACTCATCATATAACCAGAGTGTTAAAATAGGAAAACAAGCCCTTGAATTAGCTCTTGAAACAAACAATTCCAACATTTTAGCAAGCACCTATAAATCTTTAGGAGAAACCTATTTGCTCCAAGGTATTTTTGATTCATCAGAATATTATTACAGAGAGGCTGCAGCACAATATAAAATAATAGGTGACAGTCTGAATATTGGTAAAATAACTGGAAACATTGGAATTATTTATCGAAGAACAAGAAAATACAACGAAGCTCTAAAACAATATTACGAAGCTTTAAACATCTACAAGGCTGTTGATTACAAAGATGGCACTGCAAGTGTTTACCTTAATATAGGAGGACTGCACCAAACGCTCGGAGATTTTGACAGAGCTTTGGATTTCTATAAGTATGCCCAACAAATTTATGAGAAATTAGGAAACAGAAAAAAACTAATAAATATCTTTATTAATATGGGTTCCCTTTACAGCGAACTCAAAAATCCTGATCAAGCGCTCTCATATCGCCTTCGAGCCTTAGACCTAAATGAAGAAACAGGCAATACTCAACTCAAGTCAACCATTCTTTTGAACATTGGCGAATCTTATTTTGCAACAAATCAGCCCGTTAAAGCATTAGGATATTTAGATCAATGTGAAAAACTGCGAATCCAACTTAACGACCATTGGGGAATGAGCAAAGTATTCATTTTAAAAGCATTAGCCTACGAGAAGATTAATAAAAATATAAAAGCAGAAGCATATTTTAAAAAATCCATTCAAGCTTGCATAGAAAATCAATTGTTTGACGATTTAAAAGAGAGCTATTTCTTCTATTCCCAATTTTTAGAAAAAAGAAATCATCCAAAAGAAGCAATCAATTATTTAAAAAAATACCATTTCATTAATGATTCTCTAATTGCAGTTTTTCAAAACAAAGCAGTAAAAGAACTGACCGCGAAATATGAATCGGAACAGAAAGAAAAAGAACTTGAACTTTTGACTCAGAAAAGTCAAATTCAAAACCTTGAATTAGGTAAGAAAAATGCATGGATCATTATTCTAATGATCGTGATGATATTGGGTGCTGTTGCCATTGTGGTCTCCCTGCGAATTAACCGATTAAGAGCCGACCATAAAATATTAAATTTACGCCAAAAGGTTCTTTTAACACAAATGAATCCGCATTTCTTATTCAACTCATTAACAGCCATTCAGAGTTTTATACTCGATAAAAAGAATGAAGAAGCTAACAATTATCTTTCTAGATTAGCTAGTTTGGTAAGAGGGATACTGGAAAACTCCAGAGAGGAGTTTGTTCCCCTTCGAACTGAGCTCAATACATTAAAGGACTATATTGGTCTTCAGAAATTACGATTCGAAAATGAAATAAATTACAGTTTTGAAATTGATAAAAATATCGATCTGGATCAGGTTTTAGTTCCTCCTATGCTTGCTCAACCATTTGTAGAAAACGCCTTAATACATGGTATGTTGAGAAATAATCCCCATGCAAAAATACAGGTTAAGGTTTCTCTTGGCAAAAATATGGATTCGGTACAATTTCAAATTAAAGACAATGGAATTGGTATAAACGAGGCCAAAAAATCACGCATAAATACAAATCATAAATCCATAGCTACATCTATAGCTCTTGACCGTGTTAAAATTTATAATTTCAAATCTGCTAAAAAAATGAATTTTGAAATTGCTGATTTAAAGAATAACGACCCAAATCAATCTGGAACCCAAGTAACATATAGCATTCCTTTACATATTTGTGAGAGCTAGTTTTTAAGTTGAATTAGCGTTTTAAAATGCATTTCAAACTTTAACAGAAATCTATTTTTCATTCTCATACACAGTCACAATATCGTATCCCTTTTCAAGTAAAAGACCTTTTGTTGTAGAATAATTTCTGGTAAAACCCAATAAATAGCCTCCACCGCCGGATCCACATAGTTTCAGCCAAAATTGCTGTGAGCTTAATCCTTCAGTCCATAAATCAAGGAAATTCTCTGGAATCATCGACTTAAAATTAGTCAACTGAAACTTTGATAATTGGCTTAACTCTGCAAAAAAGGAATCAGCATTTCCATTCACCAATTCTTGAATACACTGGTTATTCATTGGAATTAACTCCTGCTCCATTAAGGTCGAAAACTCTTTGTTCTCACAATTCTTCAAAAATGAACGAACCAATGGTTCTGTATTTCCCGATTTCTGAGAATTAATTAAAAAGATAGCACTGTCTTCACCAAATTTTTTCCCTGGCAAACTTACCTGTTCAATTTCATTCTGATTGTAAATTAACAAAGGGACTTTCAGATAAGAATTCAAAGGATCTAAACCAGAACTTTTACCATGAAAACCAGATTCCAACTGAGCCAAAATATTCTTCAATTGAATAATTTCACCATTTTTTAACTTCTTACTGTTCCCAATTGGATTGATTCCATATTTCTTATAAACAGAGGCACACAGTGCTCCTGAACTTCCCAAGCCGTAGCTCTCCGGAATACTTGACTCGAAATACAAACCTTTATTAATATCATTTTCAAAGGTTCTCAAATCAAGCAAAGAATTATATTTATCCGAATTATCAATCAGATAATTTAAAAATTTGAACAATTCCCTATTGGATCGTTTGGCAAAATTCCGATCGGTATATTTATCATCACCAATAAAATTTAGCTCTCCATTAAAATGGGTATAAGGAATACTCAACCCCATCGAGTTCAGTAAAACACTGTACTCACCAAAGAGTAATATTTTCGCATAAAATAAGTCAGGATGTATTCTCACAGCTCTCTACATTTTTATTTTTTGTGGTCCTTCCCCTTTTTCATCAACAATATACTTTCCGTTTTCAAGAAACTGAGATAGTTCAGAATCGATAAAAGGAACTACTCTTTCCTTTTCTGATTTAGGATACAGCAGATGTATATTTGGTCCTGCATCCAAAGTAAATCCAACAGGAACATTGCTACTTAAACGATAGGATCTTATTCTCTCAATTAATTCCAGAGTATTTGGTTTCAACAAAGTAAACGAAGGAGTCGAATTCATCATTAATCCGTGTAAGCTCAATGCCTCATTTTCCATGATTTCAATAAACTCTTCCAAATCACCGGATCTCAGTACACCTAACATTCTTTCAAAATGTTTATTTGCCTGAGCAAAACGGGCAGATGCATAAGGATGATTTTCCATTAACTGATGCCCGGCAGAACTGGAAACTTCTTTCTTTTTGGAACTCACCAAAAGAATAGCATCCTGAAAATCCAGAAAAACCGGATGTGTGTATTTCGAAAAAGGAACAGCATATTCATCGGAAGATTTGGAAAAAGAATTGCTTTCTCCCCAAGCAACAAAACCGCCATAAACAGATCGAGAAGCACTTCCGGACCCTAATCGGGCAATAAAACCAGCTTTTCGGTAAAACTCATCCTCAGCCATTTTCACTCCTGAAATTTCCTCTTCCATACTGCACAAACAAAGAGCAAGAGAACTCATAGCCGAAGCAGAGCTTGCAATTCCTGTTGAATGTGGAAATGTATTTTCTGAGGAAACGGATAATTGATAATCGGTAAGAAATTTAAAATGATCTGATAAGTTTCCGAGGAATTTTGTTATTCGCTGCTCAAATGAAACTTGTCTTTTACCTTCAAACAAAAAACTCAATTGATCCCCATTACCTTTTGGCTCATAAGAAAGTACAGTTCGGGTAAGCGAGTTTTTTAAACTCATACTTATGGAAGGATTGCAAGGCAATTGATTTCCTTTCTTTCCCCAATATTTAATTAATGCAATATTTGAAGGGCTTTCCCAGCCAATCGATCCTGAATTTTTATAATCTATCATCGCTTAGCCGTAAATTAATTTGTTCCCAGTATCATTTCGTTCCAGGAAAAAATACTTGTAAATCCCGCTCTGTAAAAATAGGATTGTATTTCTTTCTTAGTCAAATCACTTCTTACCATTACAAAGTCTCCTCCCCAAGCTCCAAGTGATTTAACAGATCCCTTGAAATCAGAAAATAACTTTTCTTTCACACATTCCTGCCCTAATAATTCAGACACCAAAAGCTCGTGCATTTTAATCACATGATCAAATTCCTTTGAATCTTTAGAAGAAAGAATATCCTTACTTAATTGAGTAATTCTATCCAATTCTTCCTCAGTACACTTACGTTCATTAAGAAAACTATTAACAGAATCAGCACTCTTTTGCTTTCTACCCAAGTAAACAAAGTGCAGTTGAGTCACAAATTTTTCCGGAAAATCCACAGGATATATTAAAGGATGAGCACCATCTCTACGAAACAAGATTGGTTTGCAGTAATTTGCACATGCAATATCAAAACCAGATCCGTTTGAAACCAAGGAATGCAAATTGTATGGATTCACATCGGCCCATTGAGCAACATTATTTATTAAAGTTGAACTGCTGCCCAAACCCCAGTTTCGATCAAAATCGAATTCTGTTCGTATTTTAAAATTGCAGCTATTCAAAAAAGAAGGATTTAAACTTTTGGCTCTATTCAAAAGAAAGCACACAAAATCTTTTTCTGTTTCTCCTTCAACGGTTTGATTTGTAATGTCCTGATTTGAAATTGAAAATTTGAGCCATAGTTTCCCTTTTTCGTAGGCCAGCCATTCCAAATCCGATTCCTCAGATTCAAAAACTTCCAAAACTTGCCCATATTTTAAGGGAATTGCAAGAGCCAAAGCTCCGTGCAATACAAGATATTCGCCTGTAAGCAATAATTTAGCGTTCGAATAATATTTATATATAGGCTTCAAATTCTATTGTAGCTTAGTTCTCAGTGATTTAATAAATGCTTCCACTTCACTGTAAGAAACAGTCTTGTGAGCAAAATATTCCAAGGCCTGTTTCTTTTCTTCGTAATCTGCTTTTAAAGCATTCAACAGATTCGACAAATGCATTTTCATATGTCCTTGCTGAATTCCCGTTGTTACTAAAGATCGCAAAGCACCAAAATTATTAGCCAATCCGGCGGCAGCCGTAATCATCATTAACTCCTTTGCCGATGGTTTCCCAAGCAATTCCAAGCCAAACTTCGCCAAAGGATGCAAGCTTGTTAAACCGCCAACAGTTCCTAACGACAAAGGCATGGTTAACTGATACCGGAATCGGTTATGAGAAACGCTGGCCTGAGTCAGACTTTTATACTTCCCTGTTTTAGATGCGTAAACATGTCCGTTTGCCTCGATAGCCCGAAAATCGTTACCTGTAGCTAAAGCAACAGCATCAATTCCATTAAAAATTCCTTTATTATGCGTCGTTGCGCGATATACATCCAATTCTGCTATTCTAGAAGCTTTCTGAAATTTATGCGCAAATTCTTTTCCACTAAGCCCCGGATGAATTTCATCCAACTCATCAAGACTGCATTCCACAGAACACTCAACAAGACAATCCGGTGTATAATTGGAAAGAATTGACATGATTACTTCACATTCCCGCTCCACATCCGAAAGTCCTTCGTAATGTTTAAAGAATCGTTTCATTTGATGAGCCATTTTCTCCAAGCAGGAATTAATAAAATTAGCTCCCATCGAATCTGCAGTATCAAAAGTCACATGCAGTTGATAATAATTTTCCATTTCACCAGAAAGATTCACCAGCTGAATACTTTGAATTCCACCACCTCTTTGGCGCATGTTTCCGGTTAATTCATTGGTTGCCCGATACAAATCAAATTTTAATTCAGGCAATAAGTCATTCAGTTTGTTCGAATCACCCTTCCAAATAAAATGAACCTGTCCCGATTTGACAACAGAAACGACACGAGCAGTAAATCCGCCATGACTTGCCCAAAATTTAGCTGATCTTGAAGCCGCCGCGATCACAGAACTCTCTTCGATAACCATTGGAATGTGATACAACTGATTATTTATCAGGAAATTTGGCGCAACGCCAAAAGGAAGATAAAAATTAGAAAGAGTGTTCTCACTAATCTCATCCAACAAATCTTGCTGCTCTTTATTTTGCAGGCGAAAACTATCCAGCTGAGATTTAATTCGCTCGGCACTGCCAGTTAACTCACCCATTTTTTCCATCTTCTCTTCACGAGATAGTTTGGAGAATCCTGAAATGATTGCTTTCCGCTTCATATCTTTTCATCTTAATTCTTTCGCTGATTTTGAATCAACCAACAAAATAATAAAATACTTTGAAGTCCTAAATTACATTTTTTAAGTAGTTGTCCCAAAAAACAGAAGGTTTTTTAGGTAAAACTATTATTTTCGAACACGTAAGAAACTCTTTGACAGTTGTAATCCTTTCCTTTGTGATTCTAAATATGCTCTTAACTCTTCGTATGATTCTTTTGCATGCTTCAAAAGTGAAGATGCCTGACCATAAATTGCAGGAAGTGTAGATTTCTCCATTAAATAATAGCCATCCAGAAAGTTGTGTATTCCTCCTGAAATGATGATTTCCTTACACTTTACCTGATCATCACCGGCAACAATCTCATTCACCCAATCTGTCATCTGATTAGCCGAATGTCCAATTTGAGCTAAAGGCCCGAACAATTGAATTTGAGAATCAGAATTACGCAACAACTCTATTTTCGCAAAATTGGTTCCTCCGAATGCAGCAAATTCAATTGCCTGAAGCGGGAGATGCAATAAAGCCCTTAAACTTTCAGGTCCCATTCCCTGGCCAACTTCTTTAACAATAATTGGAAAATCAACCTCATCAAGTAAATATTCCAGACTTTCTATCGGCGATTGATTGATTCGATCGCCCTCTGGCTGCAACCATTCCTGCATAGGGTTGATGTGAATAATCAATCCATCAGCACGCAAACGACCAACCAATCTTATAATCTTACTGATTTTTTTCTTCTGAATTAATTCTTCGAGCTGACAGATTCCTAGATTTGCGTACAAAGGCAAATCATCACCAATAATTGAACGCACATCAAAATCAGAAAAATACTCATCACTATCTAAAAGAGAACGACAAGAACCCAGCCCCATTCCCATACCAAATTCAGCACAAGCACGAGCCAAATTTCGATTGATCTTTCCTGCCAATTCTGTTCCGCCGGTCATGCTGGAAACCCATATCGGAGTTTGCATATCTTTCCCCAAGAAAGTAAACGTTGTATCATCAGCCTTAGGATGAGAACTAAGCATAGGCTCATAATAAAAACGTTCATCAATCAAAGCGTCCTTCATTTGAGAACGAAAAGCCAATTCAATGTGATCTTTTTTTCTGTCTGTCATAATTACAAATTAACAACCAATATGTCTTGAAATCACCAATCTAAGAATTTCTGATGTTCCTTCGCCTATTTGCAGTATTCGCTGATCACGGTAAAAACGCTCCACTTCCGAATTCTTAATTAATCCGTGCGCACCGTGAATCTGAACGGCTTCATTTGCAACTTCCTGTGCCACTTCAGAGCAAAACAATTTCGCCATGGCAGCTTCTTTCCCAAACGAATGACCATTATCCTTCAACCAGCAGGCATGATACAATAGATGTCGGGCCGCTTCAATTTTCGTAGCCATATCGGCTAATTTAAATCCAATGGCTTGAAATTTCGAAATCGGTTTGCCAAACTGCTCCCTTTTTTTCGAGTAAGACAAAGCCAGCTCATAAGCTCCCTGAGCCAATCCAAGTCCCATTGCGGCAATCGTTAGCCGACCGGAATCCAGTGTTTGCAACATTATTTTGGCTCCATCGCCTAAATTTCCCAACAAATTTTCTTTCGGAAGTTTGCAATTCCTGAAAGTCAACTGAGCTGTATCAGAAGCCCGCCACATCATTTTCCCTTTTACAGGCTCAGCATGAAACCCTTTTGCACTTCGCTCTACTAATATAGCAGATAATTCTTTTTTTCCATTATCATTAGCTGTTACAACCTGCAAAGTTACTCCTAAGGACAAATCGGAAGATGCGTTTGAAATGAATCTCTTGCTTCCATTTATCACCCAATTCTCATCTTTCAAAATTCCTATTGATTCTGTTCCCCGAGAGTCAGAACCCGCATTGTTTTCTGTCAGTCCAAAAGCCCAAACATTTTCACCATTTGTCAATTTTGGAAGATATTTCTGTTTTTGCTCCTCGGTTCCAAAATAATAAATGGGACCAATTCCCAAAGAATTATGAGCCGCCAGAGTAGATGCCTGAGAAGCATCCACCGTGGCAAGTTCTTCAACAGCTATCAATAATGAAAGATAATCTTTCCCTTGTCCCCCATACTCTTTAGGCAAATATATACCGAATAAGCCCAACTCACCCATTCTTTTAGTAAGTTGGGGACTAAATTTTTCTTTTTCATCCAATTCGAAAGCCACAGGTTTTACCTCTTTTTGGGCAAATGCCTTTACTTTTTCTCGAATTATTTTGTGTTCTGATGTCAGGTATGGATTCATACTTATGTGTTTTACAATGTATTTTAAGACCTTCAACTCTTTAATAAGAGCGCAAACCTAATTAAAAAGTTCATTTTATTAAAATTATTTAGAACCATTTTCAATAATGACAAAACCAACTACCTGTATTCCTCTTCTGAAAAAACCTCAAGCCTCCTGTTAATAAAGCATCTTCTCGATTTAACAAAACAATTCAGGTATGAAATTGACAAACTTGGCACATTTGACACTTGTTATTAACATATTCTCAATGTAAATTTACTTTCATCTTAAAAAATTATGAAATGGAATTAGAACTTTGGCATATTTGGTTATTACTTGCAGTAGGTCTTTTTGTAATTGAGATCTTCATATCAAACTTTGTTTCTGCATGTTATGGAATAGCCTCCTTAATGACCGGAATCGTTGCCTATTTGGGATTTCTTATCCCGGAACAATTGCTTGTACTTATTACATGCTCAGTAATCTGTTTGCTCCTTCTTAAACCATACATTACAAAACACTCCATAAGTAAAAGATACCAACCCAATAACGATCACAAAAATTTGATTGGGAAAGAAGCTATTGTTATGGAAGAAATTAACGACCGGAAAAAAACAGGGAGAGTAGTTCTTTCCGGATCGACATGGAAAGCCAAATCACAATTCGGAGAAATAATTGCCAAAGATTCATTTGTTAAAGTTTTAAATATAGACTACTCTGTTATTATTGTAAAAACGATCTAGCAATCATAAAACACACTAAAACCAGAAAAGGTTGGATGCTATCGTCCAGCCTTTCTTTTATTTTGCTTAGTTCGCAATAATGATTAATTTATTCTGCTCAAAATAACTCATAATCAGCCAATACTTTATGAAAAAAGGATTTCTATTTAAAGATGTATATAACAATCAATTAGTCGGCAATATGGCTTCCAATATTGTCAAATCCTGGGGGGAATTCAACACCTCTTCATTCGTCAATGCAATCATATCTAAGCTTAAACCTCTTAGCTTATCTGAGCGTTCTCAACTAATTTGTACCGAATTATTCAATCATCTTCCAGCATCGTACCCAAAAGCTCTGGCAATTTTAATAAACTCAATTACAGAAGAAAACAATACAACTGACAAAAAAGAAATTGAAGGCTTCTACTATATGCCTATTGCTAGTTATGTGTCTCAATTTGGATTGCAAAAGGAAGATTTTCATCTTTCGATGAAAGCCTTAAAGGAAATAACAAAAATATTCACTTCAGAATTTGCCATACGCCCATTCATTAGAAAATATCCCGAAGAAACCTTAGAATACCTTCATCTCTGGACAACAGATGAAAACGCACATGTCCGCAGATTAGTTTCGGAAGGAAGCCGGCCTAAATTGCCTTGGGCATCACCTCTCAAAGAATTCCAGAAAGATCCATCACCAGTACTGAAATTATTAGAAAAATTAAAAGAAGATGATGAACTCTATGTGCGTAGATCAGTTGCCAATAATTTGAATGACATTGCAAAAGATCATCCTGATTTAGTTATTAAAACATTAACTCGCTGGAATAAAACCAACAACAAAGGCACGCAATGGATTATTGGTCACGCCTCCCGAACTTTGCTTAAGCAAGGCCATCCAAAAGCACTGGAGCTTTTAGGATTTCCGCAGAACGTACAAATTACAGTAAATAATCTAAATGTCAACACTCCAACATGTCAATTAGGCAATGAAATTGAATTCTCTTTCGAGATACAATCCTCATCTGCTGACAAGCAAAATTTAATGATTGATTTTATAGTTCATTACATGAAAGCAAATGGCAGGACAGCTCCAAAAGTTTTTAAGCTTTCAAAAAAATCAATCCCTGCCAATGGAAATATTTGTTTCAAGAAAAAAATCTCTTTTAGACCAATTACTACAAGAAAATACTATTTTGGACAACATGAAATTGAGATTCAGATTAATGGAAGAAGGTATGGAAAGGTGAGTTTTGCAGTAAAATGAGAATTTTGATTTTAGATCCAGATTTCACAAAATCCACCAACTACTTCAATTAGTCTAACTATTTCGCAACCAATCATATTATTTATATCAATTAAGTATAGCAGTTATTCTTTACATTTTAAACTTTTTTATATTGTATAATTATCAATACTGGGAATCTATTGTAATTTACTCATCAATAATGTCTTATTTATAAACTTAAAATACTACTTTTAAAGCCATCATCTAAACCTCTAACCTCATGTCCCCTATAAAATCCCCGTTTTGTTGGGCTTTGGCACTAATACTGCTAAACACATCTTGTACTGAAAAATTCTATCCTGAAATTGACGCTGATGTTTCAATTCTAGTTGTTGACGGTAAAATTACTAATGACTCAGGCCCTTATGAGGTTAGATTATTCAGAACTGTTGACCTTATAAGTGTTGACACTTTAAAACCAGAGGCAAATGCTGAAATTATACTTAAAAATGATTTAGGAAACAGTGAACTTTTTCAGGAAATTCGGCCGGGTGTTTACCAAACTGTATACAGCATAATAAAAGGCGAAGTTGGGCAAACATATTGGATTGAAATAGAAACTGCAACAGGAGAGAAATATGAATCAACTCCGGAAAAAATGCCCCCTCCTTTTGAAATAGAATCGATCTATGGAAAAGAAGAAGAGGTAATTATTAATGCCTCCGAAAAACAGAACGCAGTAAAAATCTATTTTGATGCAAAAGCAAATAGTACAGATGCCAACTACATAAGATGGGAATACCGGGAAAGTTACGAATGGAGATCTCCTGAAAATTTAAATTCTGAAAAATTTACTGAAAACCCAAGTAAAATCTGCTACCCTGTTACCACTTTCCCTGTGGTTAATATTTACGATGCCTCAAACCTAAGTTCAAAATTCATTTCTCAACAATCTACTTCAACGATATATACTGATGAAGTAAAATTATTGTATAATTATCTGATCGACATCACTTTATTTTCAGTCTCAGAAACCAATTATGAATTCTGGAAAAAAATAAAATCTGTTAACTTCTCAGAAGGTGCTCTTTACGATATCACCCCTGCAAATATTGAAGGAAATATAAGCGGATGTGATGAAAAATGTAAAGCCATTGGATATTTTGAAGTTTCTTCTGTAAACAGGACGCAAAATTTCTTTTCCAAAAATGATTTCACACTTGAATTTGCAAATTATCCTAAAGAATGTCAACCTTTCGAAATGAGAATGGAAGACAGCGCTCCTGACCCTGCCAAATTTCATATTCTTTCAAGCTATACTGAAGGACGGGCCACTATTTATGTTGTTCGAAGAAATGAATGTTACGAATGCAATGTTGTTCATCCATCTAATAAACCATCATTTTGGCCTAAACTCTAAAAAACACAAATATGTCCCAATTTAAAGTTTCACTTCTTTTTTTTAGTTTTCTACCCGTATGCCTTTTCTCATGCACTGAAAAATTTTATCCCGAAATTGATTCCGATATTTCAATTTTAGTTGTTGACGGTAAAATCACGAATGAATCAGGCCCTTATGAGCTTAGATTATTTAGAACTGTTGACCTTATAAAAATTGACACTTTAGAACCAGAGGCAAATGCTGAAATTGTGCTTAAAGATGATTTAGGAAATAGTGAACTTTTTCAGGAAATTCAGCCGGGTGTATACAAAACTTTAAACAACATAATAAAAGGAACAATTGGACAAACATATTGGATTGAAATAGAAACTGCGACAGGAGAGAAATATGAATCAACTCCGGAAAAAATGCCCCCTCCTTTTGAAATTGAATCGATCTACGGAAAAGAAGAAGAGGTAATTATTAATACCTCCGAAAAACAAAACGCAGTAAAAATCTATTTTGATGCAAAAGCAAATAGTACAGATGCCAATTACATAAGATGGGAATACCGGGAAAGTTACGAATGGAGATCTCCTGAAAATTTAAATTCTGAAAAATTTACTGAAAACCCGAGTAAAGTCTGCTACCCTGTTACCACTTTTCCTTTGGTAAATATTTTTGATGCCTCAAACCTGAATCTAAAATTTATTACTCAACAACCAACTACAGCTATCTATACTAATGAAGTAAAATTATTATACAACTATCTAATTGACATCACTTTATTTTCAATCTCAGAAACCAATTATGAATTCTGGAAAAAAATAAAATCTGTTAACTTCTCAGAAGGTGCTCTTTACGATATCACCCCTGCAAATATTGAAGGAAATATAAGCGGATGTGATGAAAAATGTAAAGCCATTGGATATTTTGAAGTTTCTTC
>NZ_WTCR01000019.1 GCF_009795715.1 Labilibaculum euxinicum
TTCGAACCCCAGAGGGATCACAAAGACAACCAAAGTCTTCAAAAAATAAGGATGATTCCTTAGCTCAGCTGGTAGAGCACATCACTTTTAATGATGGGGTCCTGGGTTCGAACCCCAGAGGGATCACTTAGTCAATTTGGCTTCACAAAGGTATGATTTGTCTTCATACCTTTTTTTTTGGCATTATTGATTCCTTTTGAACCACCTACTTTTTGAATTGATCCCATAAGAGTCTTGAAGGATAGTAACTTAGGCGTATTGCTAGCGTTTTTTTGTATTCTGATTTCATTTTTTTGCCTACAATTGAGCAACCTTTTCCAGAAACGACCATCTCTAAGATAGCTCAAATCAAAAAAATAAAATATTATGGTAATCCTGACAAAATTATTAAAGCACCTGTTTGTTGCAGGTGTAATTATCTTTTTTTACGCTTGTTCAAAAGATGATAATGTAAACCCATCTCCGAATAATAACCCGGAAAACCCCTCTAAAATAGAAGATGTATTAAATGGAAACGACAGGGAGCTGATTGATCTGCTAAATAAAGTAAGGGGAAGCATCGGGAAACGAAATTATGGATCAAAAACGATTTGGAGTAGAAAGAATGACTATGGTTTGGGATTATATATCTCCGCTAATCATGTTATTGGGTTAAGTTCCTGGAGTTCGAACAATGCAGCGTATTTTGATATTACATCTGAAGACAATGGCATTTTTACTTCTTCGCAAATTCCGCCGTCAAGTGGGAAAGTGGATTTGGGCGATACATTAATCGCCGATTTTCCCTTAATCCATTTTGATATTTCTTCATCAGCTACAGATACTACTATTTTGCCTGCCGAGGATTTTTTCTTAGGTATTGTTGATAATCAAAAGATAATGTCTGATTTATTGGCACATAGCCCCGAGCTGGTTCAAACCGATGTTCCGTTGCAGATGTATGATCCAGATAATCGGACAAAAGCCGATCAAACATGGAATGTCCCAAATGCAGGAGAAAAAGCTATAGTGGTTGGTTACCCTCAGGACGTTGTTAATTACCCCAATGGAGGTGTTGCTTATGGAAATATACTGTCGAATTCGGAAGCAGAAGCAGTAATTAAAGAATTACAGGCTGCCGGAGATTCAGAAGGTGATATTCCGTACAACGAAGATGCCGAATTTTTTGTTGAAGCCCGGTCGTTAGCCGGAATGAGCGGAGGTGGGACATTCAATTCAAAAGGACAATTGTTGGGTATTGCGGTTAGGGGCAGTGATACGGCAAATGCACCTAAGATTATCCGGATCGTGAGGGCATCTTATATTCGTTCAAAAATGATCGGGTTTTATAATGGATTATCTCAAACCGATAAAGATAAATTAAGACCATTTATTAGCGGGGAAATTTGAGAATAAGTATTATTTCGTTTCGAAGAAGGCGGCTTGCAATAGGGGAACATGGCTCAATATTCCCGAAACTTTTGCTTGCCGCTTTTTTCGTCCAAAAATAGAGGAAGAAATCGAACAAGGTCAAATTCTCGGTTATAGTAGATTCCTTCAGGAAACAACAAATTCTGAAATACTTTTTTACTGTTCAAATCACCGGAGCCCTAAAATAGGAAGGGATTCCAGAGCAAATATGCAACAGTTATATGTAAAACTACTTTTCCTGAAAAAAGGAACGATAAACAACTTGATAAAAGCACTATCTCATAAACTTCATCACAGCCTCATAATCTTCAGCCAAAAAATTCGACATATTTCCGGTTGGGATCACTAAAAAGAGACTATCTCATTTGAGACAGCCTCCTGATGATTAACCGGATACTATTCTTCAATAACAGCATCTTCTTCCTTTGCACTTTTTAGGCGGGTAAGCTTTGCCGATACCCTTGTATTAATCTCACTCACTACTTCGTTTATTTTAGCAGCAATTTTGGCGTAATCTTCTTTCCCCGACTGCTCCGACATTACCGACAAAAACTGCCCCAAATATTCGATAGATTTGCGCAGCTCTTTCGCCGATTCGAGACCATCTTTACTGGGCTTGTCAGCTTCTTGGTCCAGCCTTTCGGATTCTTTGGTTACAAAGGCATTCTGAGTAATTTTTATTTCGGAATAGCGTTGCTCTCCCGACATTTTTACCAAAGCCTCTGTAAGCTCCGAACTCGAATCAACTCGGTTAAAGAAGTTAATCATACTTGCTGTTTGCTTCTGATAGCCCATTTTATGAATACGCATTTCCGGCATGTGAATCAGTACTTCCAGCTTATGAGCATGTTCACGAACCTCATCATCCATACAACGTACCTGCGACAGCACCAAATGATAAAAGCACATCCATGCATCATCACGGCGGTTATCCAACCGAGCCAACTCCTCGGTACGTAAATTGGCTTTCAATATCTTTAGTCCCTCTCTCAATTTATTTAACGCTTCTCTTATTTTAGCTACCGGAACACCCAACTGCAAAGCCACCTCATCCTCGTTACCAAGAATATCCAAAATTTTTGTTCCCAACAGCAGGTAATCCTGTAAATACATTCGGTAAAATCTAATTTTGTCAATCATTTCTTTGATTTTTAGTTTGTTTATAACCCTTTGTTTTGTTTTATGATGAACTGAAATTAGTAATCGAATTAACTAAAACAAATTTTCTATGTACTTTATTTAGCTTCATGATGTAAAATACCCGACACATACAAATCGTATTGTCCCAAAAATCAGAGCAAAGGATACTATTTCCATAACAATTCATAAGTTTATTTATTTTTTAGCTTCTACAGCTGCAGAAATGCACTATTTCGAATCTTAAAAAGATACAATTTCCCGGACAATGCACTCAAAACAATTTAACTTGATTGAATTTCCGGAGCAATACTGTATTCCGAATCGCTAAAAGCTTGCATTGCCCCGGAAATGGAGTCAAACAAAAGTAAGTTGGTGGTATTTCCCGGGAAATACATTCGTTTTACGGGTAGAATTAATGCGTTTCTGAAGCAATCGTATCTTTTTAAGATTCGAAATACAGATCTCACACAGCGGCAGGTAACAAAGCAAATACAAAAGCATACAATTTCCCGAACAATTGTGTCAAACAAAAAAACAAAATACAGATGCCACAAGCTAAGGTGTGCCAAATAAAAATAAAACAGGCATAAATGCGCAAACAACACAAGCATTTCACACACAAAAAAGCAGTGCTTATATTGTTTTGTTAATTGAATACAGATTGCTACATTGGCGAATCGTAAAGACATAGCATGCAATGTCTGTACATTTGGATTGAAGATTACAAAAACATCAAAAAGCAGGGCTTTTCCTTTTGCGATGGAATCGCTTATTCGATGGATTTTAATCCATCGTTATTATATTTTGTCCTTTCAGGACATAACAACTTACAAAAAACAACCGTGTAATACAGAGATAAATGATCAAAAAACAGACAAAGATTCCCGATCAATCAATTCTGAATAAAAACAAGACCTTATTCCACTATATTGATAGTTTTCAAAGTGATTATATGAATCGAGGATTGGATTATGACATAATTAGTATCGGAAAATTATTCTTCACCAGCGGTCCCAAATGGGCTGATAACTTAATGTCTTTCAGAGATAAGATAGTAGGACTGTTCGGATTAAAAACAGCTTCTCAGCTTACTGCCGAACAAAGGAACACAGATAGTTTTCAATTTGAGCCGGGAGAGCAACTCGATATTTTTAAACTTTATACCAGAACTGAAAATGAACTTATTATGGGTGAGGATGATAAACACCTAAGCTTTCGATTTTCGTTATTGCTTGAGAATATAAATGATGGTACTATAAAACAGAGGATTACATTAACAACCGGAGTTGAATTTAAAAATCTATTCGGCCGACTTTATTTTTTCCCAGTCAAGCCATTTCATCAACTTATTGTAAAAAGAACGTTGAAAAAAATGATTCGGAAGATAGAAAAGGAAAAATGATTAAAAACCATCTCCAACACTGGCAACCGTTGCACATTCCTATAGTATTTCAAAAATAAAATGAGAGCTTTAAGCCTTTGTGTTTATTGCAGGCGACTATAGTTATCAAGAATACCAATACCATAAAAACACTACCCGTAACTTCTCTACTGACAATACATTACATTCTCTTTGTTAATAATATCCAACGGCATATACTGATGCAAAGGAACATCTGTTTTTAAAACAATGTTTTTGTACAAAGACTGCATGCCTAAATAGCCTTGCACTTTAGGCTTTTGATGAATCAGATAATCGATAGTTCCACTATTTAGCAATCGTAAATTTGATTGCAGTAAATCGTAACCTACAACCCGCAATTGATTTGTTTCTTTGAACTGAATCAACTGCTCGGCCAGCTTATAGGTTTTTGAATTGGGAATAAAGAGATGAACCGGATTTTCATGTTTCAAGAGTACATTCAAGAAATCATCGGCAGTAATCTGATCTTTTTCGAGGTTTACTTCATGAATATTTACATGACTGATCTGATTTTCGTCGAAATAACTTCGAAAGCCTTCTATTCTATTTTTAATGATTTGCTCTTTAATGTCCGATTCGCTGAAGGTGGTGATGTAAATCTCATAATCCGACAAGTATTTATCGTGCAGCAGGCAAGCTCCCAAAACGCCGCTTCGGTAGGAATCCTGACCAATAAAAGTAAGCTGTCCTGCATCAATTATATTTGAATCGACAAACACATATGGTTTTCCTTTTTCTCTTAATTTGCTTAATAAATCGGTTTGCTGATGAAATGCTGACGGTGCAATAATAAAACCATCTGCATCGGAATCCAATATCTGATTCAGCTGCATTGCCTGAGAACCATCGTTGGCCACAAAACAATAACCGGCTGTAAAACCCATTTGACCAAATTCTTCGCAGCCTTCTTCAATGCCCTCTTTAAGCATCAGCCAATAATTGTTTTCCTCGGGCAAGATTACCGAAATCCGATAGGTCTTATTTAGCTTTAAATGACGCGCCATTACATTGGAGGAATAATTCCCTTCTTTGGCAATTTTGAGCACTTTATCGCGGGTTGCTTCTGCAACACGTCCCCTATTGTGCAAAACTCTATCGACAGTACCAATTGATACATCTGCCTTTCGGGCTATTTCTTTTATTGTAATTCGATTCACCATCTGAAAAAAACTTCTGTTTATTATGCAAATGTAGGCACAATTTACTATATTTGTCACAAAGTGTTAACGTACACGCAAAATATATCCTTTATTAGTAAAGGTTTTTTTCAGAAAATCTGCGGTAACGTTACCGCAAATAAATTGAATCGCAATTTCTTCACATTTATTTTTAAAAATTAAGTTATGAGACAGTTAAATAGAGAAACAGTACCATCACAAGAATTACCGATTAAAATTCTTCAATTTGGAGAAGGAAATTTTTTGAGAGCCTTTGTTGATTGGATGATTGACATCATGAATAAAGAACACAATTACAATTCGGGTGTGGCTATTGTTCAACCAATTGAATTTGGTATGACTGATCTTCTAAGAAAACAAGATAATCTATATCATCATATTTACCGCGGACTAAAAGACGGAAAAGCAATCAGCGAAACCAGACTGATCTCCTGTGTACAAAAAGCAATCAACCCATTCGAACAAAAGAAAGAATACGATGATTTGGCAATTCTGAATGAACTGGAATTGGTGATTTCGAACACAACCGAAGCTGGTATTGTTTTTAAAGCGGACGACTGTCCTAAAGATGGTGAACTTGCTGCTACCTATCCTGGAAAATTAACACAGCTTCTTTTGAGTCGATTTAATCATTTTAATGGTGATGCTGCAAAAGGATTGAAATTTATTCCTGTTGAATTGATCGACAAAAATGGCGAGAAGCTTAAAAAAGCGATTTTAGACTATGCCAAATTATGGGATTTATCGGAAGAGTTTACTCAATGGGTTGACAAATCCAATTATTTTGCAAATACTTTGGTAGACCGTATTGTTCCAGGATATCCAAAAGACGAAATTGACGAAATTAAAAAATCAATCGGTTTTGATGACAATTTAGTAGTATCCTCTGAAATTTTCCACTTGTGGGTAATTGAAGGATGCGAAGAAATTCAAAAAGCTTTTCCTGCTGACAAATGTGGCTTGAACGTAATCTACACAAAAGATTTATCGCCTTACCGCACCCGAAAAGTTCGTATTCTGAATGGTGCACACACATCAATGGTTCCTGTTGCTTTACTAAACGGTATTGAAACAGTTCGCGAATCGGTTGAAAGCGATAATGTAGGTGAATTTGTTCGTCACATCATTTTCAATGAAATTGCACCAACTATAAATCTGCCAAAAGCCGAATTGGAATTGTATGCAACAGAGGTTTTGGAACGATTCATGAATCCATACATTCATCATGAATTAAAATCTATCGCTCTCAACTCAATATCAAAATACAAAGTACGTGTATTGCCTTCGCTGCTTGACTCTTTAAAAACAAACAACAAGTTGCCTGAAGGATTGGTTTTGGCATTTACCTACTTAATTAAACTGTATCTATCTGAATCATTTACCATTCAAGACAATGATGAAGTAATTGCCTTCTTCTCTACTCTTTCAGCCACAGCTGAAACACCGGAAGCTATCATCCGTAAAGTATTGGGCGAAGTTTCATTCTGGGATACTGATTTAAATCAAATTAACGGTTTAACAGAAATGATGACCAGTCAGTTGGAAAAATTGAATAAAGATGCAGCAATCAGCAACTTTAAATTTTAACAATCATGAATAAAGCAATCACGATAAACAGCAGCGACAATCTTGCCGTTGCTCTTACAAACCTTGCAAAAGGTGAGGTTATTTGTGTTAATGATATCAATATCACTTTACAGGAAGATATTAAGGCGAAACACAAGTTTTCGATTAATGATCTTGCTGTTGGCGATGAAATGTTTATGTACGGTTTGGTTGTAGGTACAGCAAGCAAAGCAATCAATAGCGGCGAAGCAATTACCGTAAATAATACAGAACACAAGGCAACCGAATACGATCCAAATAAAACAAACGAGTTTCATTGGACCGCTCCAAATGTTGAGCGATTCAAAGATAAGACTTTCATGGGTTATCACCGGGCTGACGGACAAGTTGGCACGGCCAATAACTGGTTGGTTTTGCCTTTGGTATTTTGCGAAAACAGAAATGTTTTAACCCTGAAAAAAGCTTTTGAAAAAGTTTTGGGTAAGAAAAAGACCAATCCATACGAAAATTTAGTTCAGGATATGGCTGCCGGTTATCAATCCGGTGTTTCTTTCGAAGGATTGTCGTTGGCTAAAGAAGAAGATGTTGATCAAAAACAGGTTTTCGATCAGATAAACATCAAATTCATCACCCATGAAGGTGGCTGTGGTGGTACCCGTGAGGACAGCGATAGCTTGTGTAGATTATTGGCTGGTTATTTAAAAAATCCGAATGTAGCGGGAGCTACCGTATTGAGTTTGGGTTGTCAGAATGCACAAATAAGCATTTTACAAGAGGCTATTAAAAATCTGGATCCGAACCTGGACAAACCGATTTTAATTTTTGATCAGCAAACAATTGGCAATGAAGCCGTAATGCTTGAAAAAGCCATTAAGGAAACCTTTAAAGGTTTGGTTGAAGCCAATAAAATTGAACGCAAACCTGCACCTCTTTCAAAACTAACCATTGGTTTGGAATGCGGTGGATCTGATGGATTTTCTGGTATCTCGGCCAATCCTGCCTTGGGACGGGTTGCTGATTTAATTACTGCCCTAGGCGGTAAGGCAATTCTATCGGAGTTTCCTGAATTATGCGGCGTTGAGCAAGAATTGATGAGCAGAACCGGAAATCCTGAGCACGCTGATAAATTCCTAAAAATCATGCGTGCTTATGCACAAGCAGCAATTGATGCAGGATCTGGTTTTGATATGAATCCTTCGCCTGGCAATATAAAAGACGGCCTGATTACTGATGCGATGAAATCGGCTGGTGCTTCAAAAAAGGGAGGTTCCTCTCCTATTAATGATGTGCTGGACTATACCGAATACGTAAAACATGATGGTCTTAGTTTGCTGTGCACACCAGGTAACGATGTTGAATCGACAACCGGATTGGTTGGATCTGGTGCCAATGTAGTTTTGTTTACTACAGGTTTAGGAACACCTACAGGTAATCCAGTTGCTCCTGTGCTAAAAGTTTCTTCGAATACTGAGCTATCGAAAAAAATGTCGGACATTATCGATATCAACGCTGGTGTTGTTATTGATGGTACTCAAACTTTAGACGAATTGGGAGAAAGCATATTGGAGCATATTATAAAAGTTGCCAGCGGAGAAATTGAATGCAAAGCAGATCAATTGAATCAGGAAGATTTTATTCCCTGGAAAAGAGGTGTGTCTTTGTAAGATTTACCAGCTTAAATCATTTATTATAAACCCGTAATAATTTTACGATACCACAATAAAACCCGGTTGCTTATGCATTTTGCATGAACAATCGGGTTTTTCATTTACAACGACTAAACTAAATTGTATTATTTAAATGTTCGGGGCTTTACTGTTGCTTTGATGCTTTGAATCGTTCCACTTACCAACTCAAACTCCTGTTGTAATTCTTCCTCAGTTAAAGTATTTTCTCCTTTAAATTCGAAACGTTCCCGTCCCACTCCATTAAAATAGGAGAAAACTTTACCGCTTTTTGTCTGGATTTTTAAATCGCCGACCGGCATTACAATTTCATCAAACCATAAAAAAAGAGATTGGTTTTCATATTCCGCTTTAACCACTTTAATAGAAGAAGTATCTTCAGGATTCCATTTTTGATCGAATGTCCATTCCGGAGATATTTTAGCTGCAAAGCTGGAATCAATATTATTGGCGAACCATAAATAATTACCTTTTTTACGATTACAATTGTAAAAATTGTATCTGTCCCCGTACAAGTAAGGTCTGCTTTTCTCTGGTTTATCCGGATAAAAAACATGAACAATCGATTTATCTCTCATTTCTGAAGGAAAAATACAATTCAAAAAATAGAACTGCGCATCGTAATGATGACGGGCTAAATAGAAGCTATCCACTCCCATAAATTCACAATGGCTCAATACCATTTTTTGATTTTTATTTGTAGTTGCAGCATGCCACACGGCTGCGGTATTCATCAACTCTTTAAAACTTGAGTTGGAAATATAACACCATCCCCGGGGACAAACAAAATCAACACCTCCTTCAAAACAGCAGTTGTCGTGATAATACATTCCTTCCTTATAATTCCATAGAGAAACAGTATCGCCACCATTGCTGGTTACATTGCAATTTGTTATAATCGTGCGTGTTCCTGTACCATAAATGGTAAACGCATGAGGCCCCAACCTGGGTTGAGTGTTTTTTATGGTGAGATTATCTAAAATAATGTCATCAGCATGGATGTTGATAACCGCAGGGCCAATGTAATCTCTGTTCTTTTGCCAATCTTCCCGTAGTTGAGCATATTGTATAATTGTACTGTCACGGCTTTCTCCGCGAATGGTCAGGTAATCCTGTTTGATTCTTATCTTCTCATTGTACACACCATTTTTTACAAAAATTACCAAACGCTGATAATTGTAAAATGGCAAATGATCAATTGCCTCTGTCAGAGAGATGTAATCTCCGGTTCCATCAGCGGCAACAACAATATCACCCTTATTGTCTGCAATAGCGCAGTTTGTAAAAACTGTCAACCATGCAATGATCCAGATATATTTCATTTATTCTATTTTAAATCATTTATAAATTTGTCACTAGCTTCTATCGCACCTAAAAACAGTGTTAAGAAAATTAAGAATGCAGCCATGCGTTTCTTCGAACCATGGATGAAAAAGCCAAAAAGGATGAGGTGTTTTTTCAATTGTATGTACTTCGTGATACGTTTTATTCCTATCGAGGATATGAAACAAAGAATCTCTTCCGGCATGAAAACGTGGCAAAGCACTGTTTATGTACAGAGTTGCAGGCATATTTTCATCCACGTAATTAATTGGAGATGCTTCCTCCCATAGTTTCGGATTTTCCTGGTAAGTAACTCCAAAAAACAGACTTGCTGCCGATGGCTTATTGGGATTAGTTATTTTTCGGCTTTCATTTGGGTCAGTATAGTCAACAACACCATCTACATTCACCAAGGCCTGTACTCTTGACGAGTAGTTCGAATAAACCGATTCAGGATCGTCAAACTTCTTGATTCCTGCTGTAGCAGCCATAAAACTTGCAAGCGTGGCTCCCGATGAACAACCCAATACCGCTATTTTCGTTGTGTCGATACCATATAAATCACTATTGTGTTTTAAAAACCGAATGGCCTCCTTCAAGTCATAAATAGCGGCCGGGTATATCGCTTCAATTGACAAACGATACTCAACCGAGGCTGTTACATAACCATCTACTGCCAACTGCTGCGCCATTGGAATCAAATGCGACTTATTGCCCGATCGCCAACCACCACCATGAATCATCATAACAACTGCACGTTTCTGCCCACCTTCTCTGTTCGGAAGAAAAACATCCATGCGCAGCTTTCTGTTTGGTCTTATCCGGTAAACTTGATTTGGTAATGATAGAAACTCACTGGAAACAATTTCTTTAACCGGTGAAGCTTGTGGAAAATCTTTCTCTATTTTTTTCCCTGCAGAATATACCGAAAACGAAGTGTCCTTAGGAAATTCATTTTGCCCCCAACCCAATATTGGGAGCAGTAAAAAAAGAAGCGGTGCTATTTTATATTTTAACATTCTTGTCATTTTCGATCAAAAATTAAAGGGCATTAAACAAATTCAGGATATCCTATCTTTAAATTCAGTGATAAGATTTCTGCATTTTGAATATTACTTTTTGCCTCCTAAATAAGAAACACCGCTGCCTGTTAGAAAATCTTCCCGAACCGGACTGAATACATCTATTAATACTCCAGGTTCCAAACAAACAGCACCATGTAACATATTTGGCTCAATATATACGCCGTCACCTACGCCAATCACTTTTTTCTCACCACCAACAGTAAATTCAAACTGACCACTTGCGCAACAGGTTGTTTGTGTATGGAAATGCTGATGAGAAGCGCCAACAGCTCCTTTTTCAAATTTCACTTTCACCATCATAATTTGATTGTCGTAACCTAAAAACTGACGGGAAACACCAGCTCCTAAATCTTCCCATTCTAATTCTTCTGTCAAAATAAACTTCTCACTATTACGTTTCATATGATTATAATTTTATGTGTTTGCCATATGGAACTTACCATAAACAAATAATCATTCCCCTTCGGTCACAATTGCCTGTCATGGACGTTTCATATCTTTTTTTAATGATTTAATTTTATAAATACCAGTCAATAAAGTTAAACACTAATTCATGGTAAACCGATCAATATCTACAAAACCTGAATCATTTATTTTATTCTTTCTTTGAGCAAAGAAACCAATTTTACTACCAATCCATCTTCCTGTATTGGCTGTGAAAGGTAAACCAACCGATTTGAAATCCAATCCATTTTCGGAATATGAAAAATGACAAATTCCCCCCTCCTCAACTTTAACTTTCAAAAACAAATCGGAAGACACGGGCTGAAAATCACCTGCATAATTCTCCTCTGATCCTTTGCGTGCATTCAAACAAGTAATCTCATTCAAAACCAATTCTCCATTTTTATTTTCTACTACTACTGACGCATAATCCTGTCCCATTATTATCAATCCGAATCTTTCGCCATCATTTAAAAGTGACAATTTCACTTTTGCGACAGCTTCAAAAGAAACAGCCGGCCATTTCTGAAGAAACAATGAAGGTACATCCCATAAATTAACAGATCCTTCAGCAGACGACTGACAATACATTCTGAAAACACCTTTCCCTGGAAAGCTTTTTCCCCAATCGAGAGCAGGATTGGCATGCCATTGCCATAACAAAGAAGGTGCATCCCCATTAAATTCATCATCCATACTTTCAGGAGAAATCATCTCTGTCTGTTTAACAACAGGCTTACGATATGTAATTACAGGCTCTCCTGTTCCGTCGCCATCAGCATCATGACCAATCACGGGCCAATTGTCCTTCCAATTCATTGGCTGCAAATGCACAACACGTCCGTAAGCTTCCTGATCCTGAAAATGAAGGAACCAATCTTCACCACCGGCCAAACTAACCCAAGCTCCCTGATGAGGTCCGTTGATTTCTGTTTTGCCTTGACTCATAACCACTTTCGACTCATATGGTCCTGTAATATTTTTAGAACGAAGTACCAATTGCCAGCCTGTAGAAACTCCACCTGCGGGAGCAAAAATATAGTAGTATCCATTCTTTTTATAGAATTTAGGCCCCTCAACAGTTCCATTTCCATCATGACCATCGAAAACCAAAATGCCATCGTCCAACAATGCAGTTCCGTCAGGTTTCATTCGGTTAACCGCTAAAATACTTTTAATACCTGCTCTTGAACCAGCGTAGCCATGTACCAAATAGGCTTGTCCGTCTTCATCCCAAAACGGGCAGGAATCTATCCATCCTTTAGCTTCCTTAATTAAGAGTGGTTCACTCCACGGACCTTCTGCTTTTTCAGATTTCAACATAAAAATTCCAAAATCGGGATCGCCGTAAAAGATGTAAAATATTCCATTGTGGTAACGTAAAGATGGAGCCCATATGCCATTACCATGTTGTATTTTATTATAATGAGCTTCGGGCATTACTTTGGGTGAAGCATAAGCAATCAGCTGCCAATTTACCAAATCGCGGGAATGAAGAATGGGTAAACCTGGTGCACATCCAAAACTAGAAGCTGTCATGAAAAAATCATCCCCCACTCTAATGGCATCAGGATCGGAGTAATCAGCCTGAATAATTGGATTGGTATAGGTGCCATCTCCATTATCGGCACTTTTGAGTGTTACTTGAACTCCACTATAATCAGGAGCTGTGGTTGGCTCGGAACAAGCCGAAACCAACAAATAAACAGCTGCAAGGACACAGATTAATTTGCTTTTCATTTTTCAATACCTTTTTAGTTTCTATTCCTTTTTATTTAATGTATACAGACCTTTCTCAGTGCCCCAAATCTGTTGAAATGATAATTATCATAAGTGCTGATAAAGCAACTTTTCCTGTCTGTTGTTTATATACAGCTCTATTTTCGAGACTGATTCGATTTTAAGTAACTAATCAGAACATTCATATTCTGGATGTACTCTTTAGTTGAGATATAATATTTATCAGAAAGATCAGGATAAGTAGACGTATCTGTTTCATCACCAACACGAGTTGTTGAATACTCATCACTTTGATTCTGATTCTGATCATCCCCAATGTAAGGATGGCTAATAAAAGCATGTTTCACCAACCACCTGCCCTGCTGATCGAGAGATGCAATAATATCTTTTACCTCAGCTTCCGAAGCAATACCAGTAAATACATTACGGTTTAGGTCGTAAAATCGTTGAGGTGTATCACTTTCCTTGAAACATGCTTCCTTTAGAGGCGAATCTTTTGTCACCTTATCTAAGTCAAGCTCATTAAGCATTTTGTATTTAAACTTCAGCTCCTCAAGCTGAATACGGCACTTGCCGTAGTAATGAGCCAATAACTTTTTATCATCACTATCGACATAATACATTCCAAATTTCACATTCGCCCCTTTCCGATGCACATATATGGGCTTGTTGGTTCCTACTTCAATAAAAGTTGGATGAGAACGAGCCCCTTCTATCTGATTTTCGGGAAGTCGTGTACTGTCCAACCAACGAATTGCATCAGGAACTCGGGAAATAAATTTTTTATCTCCCGTATATTGATAAAATTTCAGTAGAAGCATTGCATTTTTGCATGTTGTAGATGGCAAAAAAGCTGCGGGCTCATAAGTTCGGGCACCTTCTGTTTCCATATTCAAATTAAGCTGCTGTCCCCAAGCTCCGCAAGCATCCTGAGAAATCAGATAAAAATCCATACCCCGGCGAATCGGTTCCAAAAACCGTTCTTCCCCCAAAGTCAGATAGCTTTGAATCAAAAAATGAACGTTTTCCCAAATTACATCGTCATTAAATGTGTAAAACGAACTATAATCAGGATGACCTTGTTTATTGAAATCATATTTTAACGGATAACGCTGTGGCCAGCCACCTGATGCATACTGACTTTTTAAGATAAAGCCAATTGCTTTGTCAAGAGAAGGTTTATAAACCGGATCTAATTTCTCGAGATAGATTCTTAGTAAAAACCTTGCTGCATCAGATGTAATATCATCGTCGAAAGTAGAATTGCCGTAATAATGCTGGAATTCTTCAAGTCTCCACCCATTTTTACCAATAGTATTATACCATTTCTTTAAAGAGCGGTCTCCGGCAAAATCGATCATATAATTCCAGCCACCTTCGTTACTTTGCCCCCAAATAATAGCTGTTGCAACTTTTTGCGCAGCTTGATAATAATATTCGTTTTTCGTGGTTCTATAAGCTTCTAAAAATAAGTGTCCAATGCTAATTGTTCCAGGATGTTGAAGCCAAATCATGGTTTTATAAGCTTCCATTTCGCCCCATCGACGAGATAAATCAGGCAAATAATACCAAACATAGCCTCCATTAGTACTCACCTCTTCAACCATAAATTGAGTGGCTTTCAGCATTGTTTCACAAATTTGTTCCTTTGTAATTTCAGATTGAGCTTTTAACTTCAATCCAAAAGCAAGAAATAAAAGAAGTAAAATTAAATATTTAGTAGGTTTCATGGTATTTATATTCTTAGCAGAGTTAACTAATAAGTCATAAAATCATCGGGCTTGAGTTGTTTAGATACTATTCTGATTTTGTAAATCATTCCTTTAAACCAAGACTTTTTGTTCAGGCAAACACCTATGGAACAACTCCCTGTCTTAATTGGCTGATAAGAAAACGACTCGGACAATTCCTGTTTTCCGTTAACAAAAGTTGTCAAGCTATTAGGTCTCACAACTAATGCAACATGATACCATTGTCCAAGCTGATGAGTAAGTTGTTCGTTAATTAAGGCTTTCTTGTTATTTCCGGAAGCCGCAAAACCATCGAAATACCAGATATCCGTAACTGCACGGATTTCCAGCAACATTCTATTACCTAAGACCTCACCAATATGAAGAATCCGCTGTTCGAAAGATGCATTTATATCCGGACAAAAAATCATTTCTACGGTAAATTCCTTCATCGATTTAAGAGGCATTTCCTGTAAAATAAGAGCATCACTACTTCCATTAAAGGAAACAGCTTTTCCATAAGGAGAATCAACCAGTTTTGGCTGACCAAGTATCTTTATTTGTTTTGAGTTCTTTTGCAGTAAATCCGCCACTAACCACTCTGTATGAAATTTTACTGTGGAATTTTTTTCTGAGTTTTGACCATTCCCTGAGAAGGGGAAATACATAAAAAACAAGACTAGTAATATTGGAGTAATCTTCATTTGTCTGTTTTTTTATTGGACTCAACAAAATTCATCTCAAATTCCTTTTAAAGGGAAGTAATAAATAGTATTTATCCAATTTGAGAACTTATATTATAATCTCTATTTAAATAACAGAGATTAGCTTCATGTTTTGTTACCGTTCACCTAAATTCAGAGATAAAAAGCAAAGATAATCCGTCAACGAATCAACGGATTATCCTATTTCTTATTAAGAATTTAAAGCATTCTTATTGATTAAATCCATAACCATTGCTTATTCCTGAATTCTCTAAAATTGTAGAATTCAATGGCACTAGATAGACTGGAGGATTACCCGCACTAAAGTCAGCATCACTATAACCCTTAAAAAGATCAGTTGAGTAATCTGCAGCATTAGCTACGATATCAGCACCCCAGTTTGTTTGAACATATCCATCAGCTTCAAGAGCCAATGCTTCTGCACTTCCAGGAGCGATATAATTGAACAATCCTTTGATCGCAACGTTAGTTTCCGGTCCATTAACAGTTTTGCCAATCTCAGTTGCAAAACTTTCCCAATTATCATATTGTCCTCTCCAACCTGGGAACGATACAGGATCTGTTTCGTCTACACATTGCGTAGTCAAACGATAACCATGAGTTGCTTTTGCATCAACCATTTTTGTCCAAATATACATTGGTATTTGGTTACCATTCTCAAATTGATAATATCCATTAGCCTCTAAACCACTAATAATAGTAGTCATCAATTCTCTGTTATCTACTATTGCTTTAGGTAATTTACCAGTACGAATAAGATCATAACGACGCATTCCTTCACCACCAAATTCTAATTTACGCTCTTCCAAAACAGCTTCATAAACACTACCCGCTTTTGCAATAAAACCGTTTAAATCGGCATCTGCAGGTGATGTAAATGCACGATTGTGTACTTTCTCTAATTCTGTTCTCGCGGGACCATCATTGCCTAAAGCAGCCTCAACCTCAGCGAGCATCAAGATAACATCTGATACACGCATGTATGGGCAATTAATTCCCGATCTACGTGATTTCGCTACATATGGATTGCTCATACGATTTTCATCCCATTTATTATTAGCAATACCTCCGTGCGACTTAGAACCAGGAATCCAATCGATTATTACTTCAGTACCATCTCCTTTACTTGCGGTTACTGCAACGGTAACATCACGTCTCAAATCCTTAGGATCGAAAGAACCATAATAATAATGTGCCTGGAAACGTGACTGCCCATAACTCTTACAAGGGAAAGCTTTGGAACCACCACCATTTGAAGGACGACCAAATGCATAAGGACGTTCTGTTTGTTGCCCATACTCTTCCGGAATCTCATAAATAGACTCTTTCGATAGTTGTTCACCAGTCATCATCATCTGAAATACGTATTGGAATGGATTCCCAAATTCTTGTCCTGCTCCTCCGGCAGAACGTGGATCACTTGTAATTAAATAAGCAGAACCAGAATTTTCTACACATTTAGTCAGATATGTTTTAGCAATATTGAAATAATCCTGCCAGTCAGAACGACGGGAATAAACTGCTCCATCCTTTTCAGTTCCCATAGTCTCAAATGAAATTGCACTTCCATCCAATTTTTTATAAAAATCACTTCCAAGATCAGTACGACGGGTAGCATAACCTCCGGCATAAAGACACATACGTCCGATTAATCCCTGTACATAAGTTCGGGTCATTACATCAGCATTATTTCCTCCCTCACCAACTCGGTACATATAAGGCTCTACCTTCATCAATTGGTTGATGTGATATTCATAAATTTCATCACGAGAAACAAGACCTTTGTTCTCTGTATCACTTATAGAAAGTACGTGAGGTACATCACCATAAAAGCGACACAATTCAAAATATGCAGTAGCTCTCAGTGCAACAGCTTGTCCGTATATATCCGACAATTCAGTCACTTCTCCACTACTCATCATTGCCTCAAAATCACTTGTTCCTTCAAACGCCTCAATCAAAGAGTTCGTTACTGACACAATCCCATAAAGAGCTGTCCAAGCTTTTTCACTATCCGTAAATGAAATGTCAAAACTTGAAGTTCCTCCTGGATAGAAATATTCAGGAACGTGACGTGTTTGTGATGAAAATGTTTCCGGATGATGTTCAACATCAGAACCAACAACTGCAAGATCGTAAAAAAGACCATTAGAGTGCACATATGCATTACCTCTCCATTTTTCGTATGCATTCAGTAAAGCTCCCTTTGCAGAAGTAGCTCCTGAAAATACAAATTCAGAATCTACAACCGAAGGAGAAGATGTATCTAAAAATTCTTCGCAGGAATTAAGCGATAAGGTGAATACACCAATAATTGCTATAATTAATATTTTTTTCATACCTAATTTAATTATCAAATTAACAATAATATTCCTCATGTTAGAAAGTAACATTTACTCCTAAAGTGAAAGTTTTTGCACGAGGATATGCACCCCAGTCCATATTAGTTGTTGGGAATATTTTCAAACTGCTAAAAGCGCTGCCTGCACTCTTTGGAGTTGTATTCACCTCTGGATCTACTCCTGAATAACCTGTTATTGTAAATAAATTATTACCTGTGAAGTATACACGGATTCTTTCAATTCCTATTTTTTGAGAAGCCAACTTTGGAACATTATATCCCAATGTTACTGTTTGTAAACGCAAATAAGATGCATCTTCAACAAATGTAGAATAGGTTACACCATTCTCATTGTAAGGTAGAGCATATTTAGCATTTGCATTTAATGCTTTTAATGCCGCAGGATCGGTTACAGCTGTCAAATCTCCAGAAGAATTAACGTCATAAACTTTATAAGCGTCTTTTACAAAGGCTAAACGGTTCGCACCAATACTAGCATCTTTATTTCCATAACTACTTACCAAAGCTGCAGCATTGTAAATTTTTCCTCCCAAAACCCAGTTCATATTAGCACCTAAATCAAAATTTTTATATCTCAAATTTAAGTTAATCGACCCTGTATGTTTTGGTGTTGCTTCTCCCAATTCTGTATAATCCTCAGCATCAACAGTTCCACTTTTATCTACATCTTTCAATTTAACAGCACCTGGGAAAGCATTCTGACCATCGGCAACATTAAACGGATTGGGATAACTTCCTGTAAAACCTGTATCAAAATCAGCAATTCCGTCTTTTAGTGTATAAATACCATTTGCATAGTTAAAATCATCAACCTTATAGAATCCTTCACTTACATAACCACGAATCACTCCTACTGATTTGCCTTCAACAAGTGCATAATCATACGCAGGCTTAGTCGCTGAAGAAGCCCAATTAGAAGCATATTGATATTGATCAGTGTTTTTAAGATTATCAATATTATTTTTATTGTAGTTGTAGATAAGATTTACTCCAAAATCCCAATCATCAGAACGAATAATGTCGACTCCAACAGAAAGCTCGACCCCTTTATTTGAGGTTTGTCCAAAATTTTGGTACTGGTAAGAATATCCTGTTGTATTGTCAACTGGAACAGCCATTAATAAGTCGTTAGTTGTGTTCCAATAAACTTCAGCAACCCCATAAATACGGTTGTTGAACATTCCATAGTCTATACCTAAGTTTCTGGAAACAGTTGTTTCCCATTTTAAGTCAGGATTAGGATAAAGACCTGATGGCTTGTAATAAGATCCAATACTACCGTTAATAGGATAATGAATATCACTGCTACTTCCACTTTCCCATGTTTCTTTCCATAATGAAGAGCTGATATTATCGCTGCCCGAAGCACCATAAGATACTCTTAATTTAAGGTTATCTAACCAATCCCTTGTGCTTTCCAACATAGGCTCATCAGAGATACGCCATGCTGCAGCTACTGCCGGGAAATATCCCCATCGATTGTTTGACGCAAATTTAGATGAACCGTCAGCACGAACCGTAGCTGTAAAAAGATATCTATCTTTTAATGAGTAGTTTGCACGACCAAAGAAAGACAATGAATGTGAAGGAGTTCCAACCGTGTTTAGTGGAGTTAAAGTCTCTCCTGTTTGAATTAAACCTGTTGTTGTCTTATAATCAAAGTTTTCAGGATATCCCTTACCTTTAACTTCTAAAGTAGTAGATTTCGATTTCAAAATTTCATTACCCAACAAAAAAGATAATTTATTTGATTCTCCTAAATTAAATTCATAATTCAGAGTTGTAACTGAACGAAAACTTTCCGCGCCCTTTCTTTTTATGGTTGCAGTTTTATATCCATTGGTCAATCCATCTTCGTAGTAATTACTTTCATCATTAACTCTGGTAAATCCTACCTCACTACGAGCTTTAAGTCCTTTTATGATCTCCCATGTTAATCCAGCAAACCCACGTAAGTTTTGTGATTTTGTAATATTTGTAATATCATTAATTAACCCAATAGGATTACTACTTTCGTCGATGTTTGCATCACCATTACCAAAACTGGAAGAAACATCGGTATAATCAACACCACCTAATGGATTGTCAATTGGACGAAACCAGTAAGCTGAAGAAATTAGAGACCCTCTACCATTGGTATTGCCTTCTTTTCCACTTAATTCTGATTCTGAATAACGAAGATCAAAATCTACTTTTAAATTTTCAGCTAATTCCTGATCAATTTTGAAAGAAGCATTTGAACGCTCATAACCTGAATTAATCTTGATACCTTCATCATTTAAATATCCAACAGAAGCAAATACTTTTGTTTTTTCAGTTCCGCCAGACAAACTAATAGTATGGCTTTGAGTAAATGCAGTACGTAATGCATCATCGGTGTAGTTATGAGCCTTTACATTGGCGTAATCAGCATAATGATTACCATTGGCACTTCCTAATCCAAAATATTCAGCTATTCCACTTCCATTACTGGCGCCGTAAGCAGTAGCATAAGCCCAAGTATGATTCACATATTCCTGTGCAGATAAAGTTTCAAGTGATTTTGCTACACTTTTAACCTGTGTGTACCCGCTATAAGTTACTTGAAGCTTTCCTGCTTTACCTTTTTTTGTAGTAACCAGAATAACACCATTTGCTCCACGGGCACCATAAATTGCTGTTGAAGATGCGTCCTTTAACACATCAATAGATTCAATTTGATCTGCAGGAATTTCCGAAATAGAACTTACTGGAAAACCATCAACAACAAATAGAGGATCGTTGGATTGAGTAATAGAACCTCCTCCACGAATTTTGATAGATACGTCAGCACCAGGACGTCCATCCTGACTAACCACATTTACTCCCAACAAACGGCCTTGTAATGCCTGAGCAACATCTGGCACTGAAATAGCTGCTAAATCTTCACCTTTAACCGAAGCTACAGCCCCCGTAAGATCTTTCTTTTTAACAACCCCATAACCAATAGCCACAATTTCTTCCAATTGAGTAAATGCTTCCTGCATCACTACATTAATTTCAGATCTCCCGGATACTGATATTTCTTGTGTCTCCATTCCGATAAAAGAAACTACAAGTACATCTGATTGAGCATTTGGTAATTCTATTGAATAAATTCCATCAATACCAGTAATTGTACCAAGGCTTTGGTTGCCTTTTACCGTAACTGTTACTCCTGGCAATGGAAAATTTGTTCCATCAGTAACCTTTCCTGTTACTTTTTGTCCATAGCTATCAAGACTGCAAAACAGCAGTACAAAAAAGCCCAGCATAAAAAGTTTGCTAATTTTATTCAGATTTTTCTTCATTTAGATAAGTTTAGTAAAAAATTAGAATACACTTTAATATATTTGATTAAGATTAGAAATTTCATATTCACAACATTTCGAGCCATCAATTCCCGCTCAAATTAAATTTTAAACATCAGAACATTTTTTGCAGGTTGACTGCCACGCTCTTTATGTCAACTTCTAACGTTTGCGCCAACGGTCTAACGAACAACTTAAGGTTCGTTTTTTTCCACAATACACATACTCTTGTTTCCCAGTCTAAATATTGACATAGACAAGTGAAAATCACAGTTATTTATTCAGTTCAATTGCAGCCAAAATAAAAGGTGCAATTCCTTTAGGATCATTTACAACCCTCTTCTCACTAATATAATATTCAAAAGAACCATCTCTGTATGGATTGCCACCCAAACCGCAACCGCCACAAATATCCTTCATCGTTATTCCTCCATTTTCATCCGTACTAATAAGGTTTTTAATAATAGAATCAAATACAGAATTGGCTATATCCTGATATCCTTTATCTAGATATCCCTTGGATGCCCCTTTGGCAAACGCGTAGCAAAACATTGCAGAACCAGAACCTTCCAGATAATTCCCCTCCCGGTTACCCTGATCAAGAACCTGATACCATAACCCACTATCTTTATCGCGTACCTTCAGCAAAGCTTCACAACTATTTTGAAGAAGCGTAATAAGTTCATTCCGATCCTTGTGATTCTCTGGCAAATAATCTAAAACATCAACAATAGCCATAACATACCACCCCATAGATCTGCTCCAAAAATTAGGTGCACAACCCGTTACTTTATTACTCCATCGCTGTTCACGACTTTCGTCATAAGCGTGATATAACAAGCCCGTCTTTTCATCTAAAGTTTTTTCATAGATTAATTCAATCTGTAAGCATACCTCATCAAATAGTTCCGGAGTATTGAATTCCTTTGCATATTGAGCTAAAAATGGAGAAGCCATATATATACCATCCAACCACATTTGATTCGGATATACTTTCTTATGCCAGAAACCTCCACTTTTAGTTTTTGGATGATTTTGCATTTGCTCTACGAATGAGTAAAGTGCTTTGCGGTACTTTTCTTCGCCGGTTCTTTTGTAAAGAGTAATAATATTCTTAGCTGGATTTATTCGATCAATATTATACTCCTCTATCTTATAGCCTTTTACACTGCCATCTTCCTGCACAAAATAATTCACATAATCTTCCATATAACGGGAATATTTTGAATCAATGTCTCCTAAATGATCGATCGCCTGTCCTAAAAAAGCAATATCGTATTGCCATTTTATAGCTTTAGGATTTAAATAATGAATAAGGCTATCCGATTCTCTCATCACCTCATCGGCCATTTTTACTGACCATTTTTGTACCTCTTTCGTTTGATTATTTCCCGTTGCAGATGACTTAGACTTACAACTGGTAAAAACCAATAAGATGATTATAAATGAAATGTTTTTCATAAGTGTTTTATTTTTTCACAGCAGTTTGCGCATTCTTTTCCATATCCTTCTTAATGATGTTCCCTTTTTCTGTCAAAAACGGCACATCACCTTCAACCAATAAATCTACACCTGAAAGAATATTATTTATTACAAATAGATTTGTTACCGACTGATTGCCTTCAATAAAAACAGGCAATTCTGTTGGCTGAAAACAATTATTAACCAATATATCAGAACAACTATCCAACTTTATCACCGATGCATCGGCGGACAAATTATAAACGGTTAGATCGCTGATCTGTATTTTTTCCGAATGATTAAATTCAATTGCATTTCCATTACTCACAGAAAGGCGAATATTTTTCATATCAATATTAGAAGCGTAATCACCTGTGACACCTGTTTTCGCATCTATCTGAATATCGTTAAAGCTTATTTGCTCAGCCGAACGTTCTTTCAATCCATAAATAGCAATGCCTTTATTAGCATTAGTCATTCTAATATTTGACAGATACACATTCCGAATAGCCGGAGTCCGTTCTGAAACCGGTTCCTCCGGTGTTTCATGATAATGCATATTAATCATCACACCTTCTCTTAACATGTTGTGCATAATAACATTTGAAACCCGAACATCTTCAACAACACCACCTCTTCCTCTCATGGTTTTAATACGGATACCTCTGTCGGTCCCCTCAAACACACAATTTGAAATGGCAACCCTACGCACACTACCAGACATTTCGCTGCCTATTACAACACCTCCATGCCCGTTAAGCATAGTACAATTTGAAATTGTAATATTTTCTGTTGGTCTGTTCGCATCACGGCCATCAGCATCACGGCCTGATTTAATTACAATACAGTCATCACCAACACTAATGTGGCTGTTACTGATTCTTACATTTCGGCATGATGAGGGATCAATTCCATCTGTATTAGGTGAGTCTCCCGGATTCAATATTGTAATTCCATCAATAGTAACATTTTCTGAAAAAACAGGCATCAAAGTCCAAAAGGGTGGATTTGTAAATGTTACCCCTTCAACCCTTACATTGGTACAATTATATGGCATAAATAAAGGTGGTCGCAAAAAACTCCCCATTCCTTGCAGATATTCATTCGTTTTAAGCATCTCTGCATTTTCCTTTTTAAATATTGCTTCCCATTTGGTATTTGTTTTCTCTCCACTTCTTACGCGCGACCATAAATCCCACCATTTCTCACCATTGCCATCTATCAGGCCACGCCCCTTAATTGTAACATTATTTGCATTATGAGAATAAATGCAGGATTTAAAATTCCTCACCCGAACTCCTTCCCATCTTGAATCAATCATTGGAAGGTATTCATCAAAATCATCTGAAAATTTAAGAACAGCTCCCGATCCGATATTAAGGGTTATATTACTTTTTAATTCTATTGGCCCGCTTAAATAAACTCCTGATGGAATATAAATCTCTCCACCTCCCTGTTCACTCAATTCTGCAACAATTTTATCAATAATAGGTGAACAGTTTACTAACCCCTTACTATCCGCACCTGCATCTTTCAAATCCACAACACTATTCTGCCCAAAAGTTAATTGAGAAACGAAAAGAAGAAAAACACAAAATAATTTCATACTTATTAATTTAATACTTACTAATTCAAATACAATTTATAAATAACCTGCAGTAGTTAACTTCTGCTTTTTCTTCTCTATCAGAGCAACTAATCATTCCGCATTTACAACGTTTGCAAAATATGTTCTTTTATTTAAACTTATAGATTACAATTTATCTAAAATACGGGGTCAAATCATCAGCCCGCAACGGAGACAAATCATCTATGCATTCATTATCAATCTATTAAGAAATTGAAATCGTTGCTTAAATCTTAAAAAATGTAAAAAAACTCATTAAATTATTATATTTGCATGAATAAGAAAAAACATATGCATCAACTAAGAATACTGATAATAATAATCCTCTCTCTTTTGCAAAGTCTTTGTGCTTTATCTCAAGACATTTATAGGTTTGAACATTTTAATTCAGAAAATGGACTTTCTCAAAATACTATATCCAGTTTACTATGCGACAGAAAAGGATTTTTATGGATTGGAACAATGAATGGTTTAAATCGTTATGATGGTTATCGATTTAAAATTTACAAGAGCAAGAAAGGAGATAGTAATGTTTTTACGAACAATAGGGTTATAGATCTATGGGAAGATGACCAAGGTTTTATATGGATGAAAACCTATGATGGGTACTATCATTACCTGAATCCTGAATTAGAATTATTTAAAACCATACCTGAATACGTTGAAATTAAAAGTACCAAAAAATCTATGGCAACTTGTTTTTTACAGTACTCTCCTGAAGAGATTTGGGTAGGTACCACAAACGAAGGTGTCCTTTATTTAAAATACAATTCCAAATTAAATAATTACACTCAATCAAAACACAGCGATAAAGGAAGATACAGCATTACAAACAAAGAAGTTCGCTTTATTGTTTCGGGTAAGGATTCTTCAGTTTGGGTGGGTACAAAAAAGGGAGTTAATCTTCTTACAAAAAAGGATCTTAATGCCGGAATATTTAATTTTCAACATCTTTTTATCAATTATTCCTTTAATTCGGCTATCGAACTAAATGATGAGATTTGGCTTGGCACCGATAATCACGGCATAATCAAGTACAACAAAAATGAATCATCGTTCAGATTTCTGGACATGTCCAACACCGCCGGCTTTAAGTCAAATCAAATTTCCAATCTATATCAGTCAAAGGATGGAATAATCTTAGCGACTTTCGTAAATAAAGGCGTATTAGCCTTTAACCCTGACTCTAATAAATGGACCAAACTAAAAATTCATGGCGATAAAATTTTGAATGTTTATTTTGATAAAAAAGACAATGCCTGGATAACAGCAACAGAATTTGGAATTACCAAAATTGAACTCAGCACACTAAAGTCAAAATATTACGAACTAACAACTAAAAACCAGAGAGTTATAACAGATCTGGAGCGACATGTATTTTATGAAGATCTGGATTCAAATTTATGGATTGGGCTGCACGGAGGAGCTTTAACATATTATAATAGTGAAAAAGACCAGTTTATTCACTATCAAAACAATCCTTCAAATCCCAATTCCATCTCGTCGAGTATTGTACACTGCATAACGGAAGATTTATCCGGGCAAATGTGGCTTGGAACCGGTCAATACAAAGGTGGTCTTGAAAAAATAATTAAACGGGATCCTGCTTTTACACAAATTCTACCAATTCCTGAATTTAATCAAATTACTGATAATGTAGTCCGTTCCATTTGTCAGGATAAAAACGGTTATATTTGGTTTGGTACCAAAGCAGGTGATTTGCATATCTACTCACCTAATTTAAAAAAACTGAGCACAATTCAGTCCTTTCACCCAACAAAAAATGATCCTTATAAGGATAATATATATAGCATTTTTATCGACCATCAGAATTATTTATGGCTGGGAACTAAAGGAAAAGGTTTATTAATAAGCCAAACTCCAATTCCAAATAATCCGGCAGAGTATACTAAAATCAAGTTCAATTCATATCTAAATAATCCAAAGGATTCTACCTCACTAGCAGGTAATAATATTTATTCGATTTCTCAGGATCAAAGGGGAAATATATGGATTGGTACATTTGGAAATGGAATCTGCAAAACCAATACCGATCATTCCAGGCCTTTAGTCTTCCAATCCTATTCAACAAACAACAGTCAATTATCAAGCGATTTGGTAAGATGTATCTACAATGATTCTGATTCCAACCTTTGGGTCGCCACCTCGTTTGGTTTGAATCTGGTAAAAGCCAATGACCTGAAACAAAACAATATCATCTTTCAAAACTTTTATTATTCAGCCGAGAAGCCAAACAGTATTAATTACAATGATGTAGTTGAGGTTTTTGAAGATTCTAAAAAACAAGTATGGTTTGGCACTTTTGGCGGAGGTGTTAATAAACTAAGCTTACCCATTGTTGATACAATTCAATTTTCATCCGTAACATCCGAGTCAGGACTCTCAAATGATGTGATATTTGGAATCAAAGAAGACAATTCAAACCATTTGTGGTTTAGTTCTGAAAACGGATTAAGCCGCTACGACGAATCAAATAAAAGCATTCAAATCTATAATGAATCGAACGGACTGGCTTTCAATAATTTCGCAGAAAATACTTGTTATACGTTAGCCGATGGAAGAATTCTATTTGGCGGTTCAAACGGAATCGAAGTTGTTCAGCCCGAGTTAATAAAACCATCTAAACAGACCAACTTTATCGAACTTACTAATTTTCAACTATTTAATAAAGATGTAATTGTTGGCGCACCAAAATCTCCATTAAAAAAGAATATCTCATATACGAACGATATAACTTTACTCAGCAGTCAATCAAGTTTCAGTATTGAATATTCGGCTCTTAACCTATCCGATCCGAAAAAAAATCAATACGCCTATTTACTGGAGAATTTTGATACTGATTGGAATTATGTTGGCAATCAAACCAAAGCAACTTATACAAACCTCGCTCCCGGGGAATATAAGTTTAAGGTGAAAAGCACAACCAGAACCGGTTTTTGGAATGAAAATGAACGTGTATTAAGAATAACCATTTCTCCGGCTTGGTGGCAAACCAAACTCGCATTTTTTGCTTATTTGTTATTCTCTATTGGTTTAATCATTTTCAGTAGATATATAATTAAGCGAATGAATAAGTTTCGCAATGATTTAACCATTGAAAAAACTATTAATGAACTAAAACTAAGGTTCTTCACAAATATTTCACACGAAATACGAACTCCTCTCACACTAATTCTTGGACCTATTGAAGACCTGTTGCAGCAAGACAATCTGGATGCAGCTCCAACTAAAAAGCTGCGGATTATTCGTAAAAATGCAAAACGCATGTTGCAGCTTGTCAATCAATTACTAGACTTCAGAAAAGTTCAGAACAATAAAATGCAATTAAAAATACAGGAAGTAGACCTGAACGAATTCACAAAAGACATTTTTGAAAGTTTCATCCCCTTAGCAAATCACAAACAAATTTTTTATTCATTTCAAAATTCAAGTACACCAATTAACATTTGGGGAGACCGGTCAAAATTAGATTCAATAATTTACAATCTAATTTCAAATGCTATCAAATTTACACCAAAAGGGAAAAAAGTAATTGTTAGTGTGAAAATTAATTCATCCGAAAATAAAGCCGAAGTTTTTGTTACTGATGAAGGCCCTGGAATTCCGGAAAAGAACATCTCCGAAATATTTAATCGATACACTATACTCAGCAACCACGATTTCGCGGGTACAGGAATAGGATTGTCATTAGCTCACGAATTGGCTATTCTGCATCATGGAAGTATTGAACTGTCATCTACAGTAGGAGAAGGCAGTGTTTTTTGTTTTTCAATGCCTTTGAATAAAGAAAAATTAATGCAGTCGCCTAACACACAAGCGATAAGCGATGAATCCCAGCAACCAATTTATCATCATGTAGAAATAGAAGATGATAATAATGTTACAGAAATCAGTGCTGATAATACAAATGATCAGGTGATACTTATTGTTGAAGACAATGAGGAGATTTTGGCATATACCAAAGATTCTCTGTCTTCACTGTATTCATGTATTGTTGCAAATAACGGAAAAGAAGGGCTTCGATTGGCACAAATTCATAATCCTGATGTTATTATTACAGATATAATGATGCCGGAAATGGATGGCATTGAGATGACACGTCTGTTAAAAGAAAATTTTACTACTTGTCACATACCAATTGTTATGATGACCGCAAAAGTAGATGTACAAGATAAAATTACTGGTTTTGAAACGGGAGCAGAAGCTTACATCACAAAACCGCTTCAAATGGCTTACTTAAAGGCTGTTCTAAAAACATTGATTACTCAAAGAAAATTGGTTATTTCAAAATACCGGGATAATAAAACCATTGATCCAAAAACATTAAAGGTTAACTCAAAAGACGAAGACTTTTTGAAACAGTTAGTTACATACATAGAGACAAATTACGCAACAGAATTAAGTGTTGACAGTCTCTCTGGCTTTTGTTGTGTAAGCCGAACTGTATTTTACAATAAAATTAAAGGTTTAACAGGACTAAGTCCTCTGGAATTTATTAGGGAAATTAAACTAAAAATTGCCATGCAGTTTTTAGAAAAAGGCTTTTCGGTTTCCGAAGTTGCCCATAAAATAGGTTATACTGATGTAAAATATTTCTCGAAACAATTTAGCTCTCAATATGGTTATCCGCCAAGTAAACTAAAGAAAATTAACAAATCCAAATCAGAAGGGACAGAATAATTCCTAATAATATTTGAATTGTAAATCGGCAAAACCAAATAATTCATAATTCAAAACAGAACTAAGATTGATTATAAACTTACTTAAAAAACTCGCCCAATTCTTTTTCCAATTGAAAGAAGGTTTGAGGTACAGCTACTGTTTTTAAGGATGGATCGATTAGAAACATGCTGGGTGTAACGTAAATATTAAACAAATTTGCAGTTGTCCCGTTTAATCCATCGGTATCGCAGGCATTTATCCAAGGGTAATCGTTTTGCGAAACCATTTCATTCCAAAAGCCAAGATTACTATCTAAGGATACGGCAACAACCTCTAACCCCATCTCATGATATTCAGGATACAAATCCTTAATGCGTTCCAACATTTCTCTGCTGTGAATACAACTCCCCGACCAAATTATCAGCAACGTTAAATCACTGTTAACATCAGATAATGATTGTATTTTGCCATCAAGGCAATGATTTAATTCTACATCGGGAACCAGCCAAACTGTGTTATTTGCATGCGAATTTCGCATTCGGTTTTGTATGATTTTATTTCCCATTACATATTCGCAGGTATTCAAAACCTTATACGCATCAACAATTAAATGATATATTTCAGGAAGCTTTTGTTCCGGGTATCGGTTCATTAAATAGTTCGCCAGATATTTTTGTGAGCTTGGATCCAGTTCTGTTAGCCAAAACAGATTACTTATCACATCATTTATCTTCGTATAATTTTCCTCTTTTATCAGATCTTCAATATAATTGGCTTTTAAGTATTTCCCAATTTTTTCATAATAGACAGGCGTAGCTTGTAATACCGAATCTGAAAAGGCGAAATAATCAAAAAAATGCTTTTGATAATAGTCATCGTAATTCTTTCCTTTTAATTTTAAATCCGGTTCCAACTCCTGTTTGGCCAGAGCCATGCGCGCCGGCCATGAATCAATATGAGATCTCCATAATTCTTTCAACAATATCTTCTTCTCTTTTTGCACCAACTTAAATTGAGCGTGCAATTCTTTATAGGAAGAATCTTTCTCATTTAAATTCACCAAGGTTTCCCTCAAAGTTCCAATTTTTTGATTCAATACATTAAATTCTGAAAGGTAATACTGGAACTGATTATTTTCATCCTTATCCGGAAAACGAAGCTCTCCAAGAACTGGCTTGCCATCCAGTGAAAAATGAAAGTCAGGATCCGAAATCAGAAAATCAATATTTCCTAATTCACCGGCAAGTCTGTAAAAACCGTAATTACCTTCCCACGAAAAAGAAAGGATTCCATTATCGCCTACTTTTGCCTGTCCCACAACAAATGAACCACCTTCATCGCCTCTCACAAGCAGAAACTGTTCCTGCTTACAATCGGGCATCTCCACAGTTAATTTAAGTTGTATTTGTCCAAATACAGTCTGTGAAATCAACAAAAATACAAATGCAAGAATTTTATTATTCATGAATCTCATGCTCCTGTTTAAATAATATAAGTACCAAAGTAAGTCATAAAGGTACATATTCCTGTTATGGATAGCCAAACCCATCCATTTAATTAACAAATTAGATTAACCATTGAATTAAAATGAATTTTTCCCGTTCTAAAATTTTATTGTAAATTTAATATCCTAAATAAAAAGATTCCTTAGCTCAGCTGGCAGAGCACATCACTTTTAATGATGGGGTCCTGGGTTCGAGCCCCAGAGGGATCACAAATAAACCATCAAATAAGTTTGATGGTTTTTCCATTTTACAGCGATAAACAAAAGCCTGCTTTCTTTAAACATTTTGCTTATATTTAATGGAATAATTTCAATATACATGCAACGCATGATTCCCGCATTCGTCATTAGAATAGAAATCGATTAATGAGCTCATTGTACAAGAACATTCACCAGGACCTGATTGAGCTTTGCGGAAAAAATGACCCCAAAGCCCAATTCAAAATCTACAAGTTATACTACAAAGCAATGTATAACTCATCTTTACGGATAGTAAAGGATGTTGCGGAAGCTGAAGATATCATGCAGGAATCATTTCTTGCTGCATTCCGAAACATTAAAAAATACAAAGGAAAGGTTAGTTTTGGTGCATGGTTAAAAAGAATTGTTGTAAACCGTTCTTTGGATAGTTTAAAAAAGAAAAAACTGGAATTATTTCCTATCGACAATGAGCTGTATAAATTATCAGAAGAAGAAGAAGATAACCATAACTTAGAATATTCAGAAGAACAAATTGCTATATTAAAAAAAGGAATAGACCTGCTACCAACAGGCTATCGAATTATCCTGAATCTGTATTTAATTGAAGGCTATGATCATGAAGAAATAGGAAGTATTCTTAACATTACCTCTTCCACTTCTCGATCACAATTCCTAAGGGCAAAGAAAAAACTGATTCAGATAATTTCGGAAAAAGAAAACCAAAAAATGCTATGAATCCTTCTCTTCTTTTTATGAACATTAATAGCTCTCAATTTTTGAGCTTAATTAATTGAAGAAGATAAAAATGAAAAGAAGGTTACATACTACAATCAATGAAAATTTGTAAGTATGAAAGACTTAGAAAAAATTTTACGAGATCATAAAGATCAATTCGATGATTATGAACCACAGGATGGTCATTTCGAAAATTTTCTTGAAAAACTAAACCATCAAAAGAAAAGAAATGTATTCGAAAGCATCCCAAACTTTTTAAAAGTGGCTGTAATAATTACTTTTGTAATCTTTTCGGGACTGGTTGGATATCAGATTCGAAATATGCAGGGCGATCATTTAGGATTGGGAGCAATATCTCCTGAATACAAGGAAGTTGAAGCATTTTACACTGCAAACATCAACAATCAGCTAGGCATGTTGAAACAACTTGGTAATTTTGATAAGAAACAACACCAAAGTATACTGAGTGAAGAATTAAAAGATATGGATGAACGATATTCGCAGCTAAAAAAAGAACTTAAATTGCATCCCGATGACGATAGAATTATTCAGGCAATGATTGAATATTATCAGGTGAAAACGAGTATTTTAAATCGTATAATCGAACAATTATATCTGATTAAAAAACAAAACAGAAACAACCTGAATACAGCAGTATAATTAAGATAATATCATACAAAAAAAATACACCCTAAATAAAAAGACTATGAAGACATTAAAATTCAAATTTTCTGCTCTCTTATTTGTTGTACTTCTTGCTTTTACAACAAATGCCTTTGCATTAGATGACTTCGAGAAACAGATTAAAGAAGTGTTCTCTGCTGCAGAAGGCACAGAATTCAGTATCAATAACAAATACGGCGATGTTAACATTAAAAATTGGGATCGTGATTCCGTATCCATTAATGTTGTCATCACGTTAGAAACCTCGAGTGAAGAAAAAGCCAAATTACTCTTTAAGAGTATCGACATAAAACTCAATAAAACGGGGAATGAAATAACCGCCGTAACCGAAATGTCGCATCAATTCAAAACAGGTAACAAATTCAGTATCGATTACGAAATATTTATGCCTGCATATGTCAAGCTGGATATTTCGAATAAGTTTGGTAACATTTACATCAATACTTTGCGTGCGAAAGCAAATATTAATTTAAGCTACGGAAACCTTCAAGGCGAAAATTTTCTTTATCCGGAAGATAAACCTGTTAGTACTATTAATCTGAGTTATGCTAAAGCAACAATAAGTGAGTGCAACAGAACCAAATTAACTCTTAAGTATTCGAAAATGAATATTGGTACAAGTAAGGCTTTAGTTGTGGTTAGCCGTTACTCAAAATTACATCTTGATAACAATGAAACCGTTCTTGCTGATAGTAAATACGATGCTTTCGATATTGTAAACACCAATACTTTTTTAGTTACAATGGGACAATATTCCGATTTCAAAATTGAAAATGTAAATCGGAATTTGGAATTGAATCTTCGTTACGGAAATTGTAAAATTGAAAATGTTTCTAAAGAATTTGAATCAATTAAAGTTGACAATCAATATGTTGCCAGCAAAATTGCGATTGAAGAAGGAGCAAACTACACACTGGACGCAGAAACAAAATATTGTGGCATAAGCTATCCTGAAGATGCTCAGGTAATTCAAAAAATTGTTAACAACTCAGAAACTTCACTAAAAGTTGTTGTAGGACAGTCTGCATCACCAAAAGGAAAAGTTATCATTAACAGCCAGTACGGCAATGTGAGTCTTAAATAGCTAACCAACAAGTCATACACCATCCCTCTTTGCCAGGCAAAGGGGGATTTTTTTATTAAAAGAACCTAAAACAGTAAAAAATATATCTGGTTTTCGCCCGATATAATTCATAATATTGTAATTTTAGCCTGTAAACAACTAGAAACCCAAAAATGACTGTTGCTGAGAGAGTAAACGCTTTGCGTTCTTTATTGCATGAAAAAAATATTCATGCCTATATTATTACCAGTACCGATCCTCATATGAGTGAATACGTTCCTGACAGATGGACAACTCGTCAATGGTTATCTGGATTTACCGGCTCGGCAGGAACACTTATCATCACCCAGGAAAAAGCTGGTCTGTGGACAGATTCCAGATATTTTCTACAAGCGGAGACCCAATTAGCAGGAAGTGGAATTGAGCTTTTTAAAATGGGAACGGCGGGAACTCCTACTCAAAACGAATGGTTATCCGGCGAACTACCTATTAATCCAAATGTTGGATTTGACGGAACTTGTTTTTCTGTAGCACAAACCAGAGAATTAAAAAACAAATTAGGTGATTTGGGCATTAATATCATTGAAGAATTCGATCTGGTTAATGAAATCTGGGAAAGTCGTCCCAAATTGCCAAACCAACCAATTTTCGATCATGAAGTTTCCTATTCCGGTCAAACCAGATATAGTAAATTGCTGCAAATCCGCAAAAAAATGAAAGAATGCGAATGCAATTTTCATTTTGTGGGCAGCTTGGATGACGTAGCCTGGATTTTCAATATCAGAGGAAATGATATAGATTACAATCCCCTTGTCTTGGCCTATGCCATAATAGGAATCGAATCGGCGACTCTTTATTTGGGCGAAGATCAAATTTCCAATGATTTGATTCAAAAATTAGCCGAAGATGAGATTTACATTGCAGATTACGGTCAGATATTTAACGATTTAGATAAAATCCCGGGATCTGCAAGTGTTCTGCTTGATGTAAACCGAACCAATTTAAATGCATTTTACTCAATAAGTGCTAATATCGTTGAAAGAGAAAACCCTTCTCAACTGCTGAAAAGTATAAAAAATGACATAGAAATAGACGGAATGAAAAATGCCATGAAGAAGGATGGCGTGGCTCTTACTCAATTCTACTATTGGCTCGAAGAAAATATTGGCAAAACTAAGATTACCGAATTTACGTTAATGGGTAAACTGAAAGAATTCAGATCTCTTCAGAAAAATTTTAAAGGAGAAAGCTTTGGAAGTATTGTTGGGTACAAAGATCATGGTGCTCATCCTCACTACTCTACCACACCCGAATCGGATGTGGAAATTAAAGCTGAAGGGCTGCTTCTTATTGATTCGGGCGCACAATATCTGGATGGTACTACAGACATAACCAGAACCATTCCGATGGGCGAACTAAACGAAGAGGAAAAAACTGATTTCACTTTGGTTTTGAAAGGAATGATTCAATTGGCAATGGCTAAATTCCCGAAAGGAACACTCGGTTGCAATTTGGATATTTTAGCTCGTCAGGCATTATGGAACAAAGGTAAAAATTACGGCCACGGAACCGGGCATGGTGTTGGATGTTTTATGAATGTTCACGAAGGTCCGCAAAGTATCCGACAGGAAATTAAAGATCAGGCCTTATTACCTGGAATGATAACTTCTGATGAACCAGGATTTTATCGCGAAGAATTCTACGGCATCAGACATGAAAATCTTATTCTATGCTGTCAGGAAGAAACAACTCAATTTGGTGAATTTCTAAACTTTGAAACGATCACTTTATGCCATTTCGAAACTAAAGGAATTATTTGCGAACTTCTCACTCCGGAAGAAAGACAATGGTTGAATAATTATCATCAGAAAGTTTACGATGTATTGTCTCCCGAACTGGATGAAAGTCATCAGAACTGGTTAAAAGAAAAAACCAAAGCGATATAAAATAAGGAACGCCTCAATTATGAGGCGTTTTTTTTACGAATATATAGTAACAACCAACTTTCTTCTGCCACCTCTATTTCTAAACTCGCAAAGATAAATCCCTTGCCAGGTTCCCATGTTTAACTGATGATTCGTAATTGGAATTGTAAGTTCCGGACCAATTAGCGAGGTTTTCACATGTGCAGGCATATCCTCTGAGCCTTCCAAAGTATGAGTATAGAAAGACTGGTTTTCGGGCACAATTTTGTTCATGATTGATTCAAAATCATCGCGGACCGAAGGATCGGCATTTTCATTTATACTTAAGGCCGCTGAAGTATGTTTCAGAAATAAATGAAGGATTCCTATTTTCGGCAAATTGCTTAAGTGCCCGGCAATCTCAGAATCGATAAGGTGATACCCCCTGCCATAAGCCGGTAAAGTAATTTCTAATTGTTGAATCATAGATCTGGTATTATACCAAATTAATATCAAAACCTTTAAACTATTCTTTTTTATAAAAATACTGTCGATATTAAATTGGCAACTGTAATTTAACACAAGATAGTGTATTCAGCACAATCCTCAAAAAAAGCAGATTCCTATAACCGGAGCTCTAAACGATCCAATTATAGGAACTGCCTAATAATTCTTGTACTAAACAACTAATGACGAATACGAACATTCACCTTAATAGGCTTCTGATCGAACACTTTTTTAACGCAGGCAATCATTTGTTTTTCAGATATATGATCTTCCGACTCAATTTTACGAATGCGGTCTTTAAGAATCGGCTCTTTGCTTATGTGTTTAGCAAGATGCACCTTCGTTTCGGCTGGACCAAACAAATAAATTTCTTCTGCGTCGGATAAATGATCGGTAATGTTTTCAAAATAATGTTTCAATTGATGACGTCTTTTATGTGTTATTTTGGTTGCAGGATTGATAAACTGATTGCCCATACGGGAATAAGCTTTTGTTTCTCCCTTGAAACGCAATCGTGATTCAATTTCTGATTCAATTTTATCAACTCTGGCTCCATTATCCTCAATGGTAATAATGTAGGCTTTTTCGGTATCTAACCAAACTCCAATGTTTTTTTTCATTTTCGTTTTCTTTTAATAAATAGAATTTAAACTAGTTTGAAACAGTTCGTAAAGGGCAGGAATAAGAGAAGTGTGATCTGAATTGATAGAACAAGGTTCTTACCATATTATAAAGATGAATTATCATATCACGTTTAGAATTATCAAGCGTATGTTCTTCTTATTTGATCTAATCTAAATTTACGAAATTTACAGCCTCTTGTCAAGATTAAAGATTGACCACCCCCACTATTCATACAATACTAAATCAATAACTTACAAGCATACTACTCATTAATAATCTCCTAAAAAATTACAATCAACAAATGAAAAATAAAGTTGAGACGAAACCAAACCTGCCAAAACAGGGAGGCCTGAAAACAAAAACGGGATTCATTTCTGAATCCCGTTGTATATTTAAATCTGCGTTAAGCTTTCTCTATTCAAAAAAACTACGCTCTTATCACTTATCAATAAAATGTCCTATTCTATTCTACAATTTGAAAATTATCCTGAACAAAACTAAAACAGATATCATCTACAGCATTGCAAACTGCATTATAGGCTTGTAATCTGACATTCTCCTCTCCTTCCACATTCGCCGGATCAGGCAGTTCAAACAACAAAATTTTAGGATTTCCATTGAGTACAGGAACTTTATTTTCAACTTCTTTATCGAAACACAACACAAAATCAAAAGTATTCTGATTAAGCTCATCAAGTGCTTTCGACTTATATTCAGGGATATCCATTATTGCTTCGGCCATTGCTTTTTGAGCCAATACCTGAATAGATCCTTTTTCAAGTCCTGCACTCCATACCTCTATATGTCTTTTACCATAATAGTTAAGCCACTTTTCAGCCATTTGCGAGCGGGCCACATTTTTATCGCTTAATACCAATACTTTCTTCACCATTCAATTTTTTAATATTTTCATGACAAATTTAAAAATTTGTGCACAAATAGAATAAGCTGCAAAACAGCAGGAGGTCTAATTCAATGTCATTTTCTTATTTCCGGCATATTCCTCTACTTCTTTAAAAACACGCATAAAATTTCCACCCCAAATTTTAGCAATTTCTTCTTCGGAATAGTTTCTCTTCAACAGTTCTTTCGTAATATTCATCATTTGACTCACATCGGAACAATCTTTTAGGCCTCCTCCACCATCAAAATCGGTACCTATTCCTACATAATCAATTCCAATTAAATTCACGATATGATCGATATGATCAACTGCATCAGCCACAGTTGGTTTATCCTTGGGATAATCAATTTGAATCTGACGCCATTCGTTCCAAATTTTATTTTCTTCCTCTATCGATATTTTTCCTGAATTTTTGTGCCGTACCCGCAGTTCCATCTCCTTTTTATAGCCGATAGTAGTAGTATCCGGAGCCTTAACGTAATCATCCAAAATGCACATTTGTATTACACCACCATTTTTAGCCAAAGCCTTAAGCATCTTATCCGATAAGTTTCTTGGATTATCGCATACTGCTCTTGCGCAGGAATGTGATGCGATAACCGGAGTTTTAGAAAGTTTTAAAACATCAAAAAATGAACTGTCCGAAATATGCGATACATCAATTATTATCCCCAAATCATTCATTTTGGGAACCACTTGCTCTCCAAAAGCACTCAATCCGTTAAATTCAACTCCATTTTTGTCGGTAGATGAATCGCAAATATCATTATTGGATGTGTGGCACAAAGTAATGTAGCGAACTCCTTTTTCGAAATACCTTTCTACTTCAGAAATTTCATTTCCCAAAGGAAAACCATTCTCCATTCCAATATAGATAGCTCTTTTTCCTTCCTTCTCTAATCGATAACCATCTTCAACACTCAATGCCACCTCAGCTATATCCTGATTTCTCTGACAAACAGAATAAACGGAATCTATCAATTCATCTGCTTTGGCACGAGCTGCAAGTATATTTTCCGGAGTTCTTTCTCTTTGCGAAGTAAACGCAGCAAAAAAGATTCCATCCAAACCTCCCTCTTTCATTCTCGGAAAATCAACACAACTTCCTCCATTTACATAAGGATGAGCAACCGCAATATCAAAATCTTTTTCCAACAACTGATATGGCGTATCCACATGAGTATCAACAGTAAATGCATGATTGTGAATCTTGGCGGCTTTTTGATCCAGACTTTCGCAGGATGACAAAACTGTTATTAGGGTAATAAACAGACCTGTCCAACAAATATTTTTCATATTTTATTCAATTTTGGGTTAGATAATCTGTAAAGATAAACTCATAATCTATAAAAAAGTAGAATATTGATTTTTTTATATTTTATGGAAACTATTCCTTTATTTAGAATTGCTTTGTATCTTGGTGTTTTAGTAATTCTCAATATTTTATCTGACATCAGAACTTAACAGGCTGTATACCATTATGGTTCAATCAACATATCGATTAATTCTTTTACTTTGCTTATTGCTTCCACTACAATTAGAAGCGCAACAGAATGCTATTATTAAAGGAAAAATTACTGACAACAAACAGAACAAGATTGCTGGCGCTCATATTCAAATTGAACCAATTTCACAATATACAATCAGCGATACAAATGGAAATTACTCCATTAAGGTCCCCTCAAATAGTACATTTACCTTAAAAATATCGCACATTAGTTATCAAAATATTGAAATGAATTTCCAGTTACTGAATGAGGAAATAAAATTGTTCAATCCTATATTAATAGTAAAACAGGAACAATTAAAAGAAGTTACTGTTGATTCAAAAAAAACCATAACAGATAAAAACATTAGTATCAGCACCAAGCAACTGGAACAACTTCCTGTAACAGGAAATGGTGCTGTAGAACAAATAATTAAAACCCTGCCGGGTGTAAGTTCAAATAATGAATTAAGCTCTCAGTATTCAGTTAGAGGAGGTAATTTCGATGAAAATCTTGTATACATTAACGATGTAGAAATTTACCGTCCTAATTTGGTTCGATCAGGTCAGCAGGAAGGATTGAGTGTTATTAATCCCGATTTAGTCTCATCCATTCAGTTTTCTTCCGGAGGATATGATGCAAAATACGGAGATAAGCTTTCTTCTGTTTTGGATGTAAAATACAAAACACCAAATAAATTTGAAGCTTCTGCTGAAGCTAGTTTGCTGGGGAGTTCTTTTCACTTTGCCAACAGCAGTAAAAACAACAAGCTAACCTATTTAGCTGGTATCCGATACAAAACAAATGCATATCTGCTAAATTCTTTGGACACAAAAGGGGAATACAAACCAAATTACACAGACGTTCAGGCACTGGTAAATTATCGTTTTTCCTCATCGTTCAGCATGCATTTGTGGGGAAGTTTAAGCCGAAACAATTACAATTTTAAGCCGGAAACCAGAAATACATCTTTTGGAACAATCAGTGAGGCACTGCAACTTAAAATCTATTTCGATGGCAAGGAAAAGGACAAATACGAAACTAATATTCAAGCACTCACATTAAAATTCCATCCGAACAGTAAGTCCTTGTACCGTGTTATAGCCAGCAGATACGAAACAACAGAAAAAGAAACTTTCGATATCATGGGACAATATTACCTCAGTGATTTATTTGTATCGCAAGGAGGAAGTTCATCGGAAAGCTTAGAGAATCTGGGTGTAGGAACTTTTATCGATCACGCAAGAAATAAACTGAGTAAAAAAGTGAGCACAATTGATATAAAAGGTGATCACAACAGAAACAATTTATTTATTCAATGGGGAATTGGTGGAAAACATGAAGAAGTTGATGATCAGATTAACGAATGGCAATATCAGGATTCAGCAGGTTATTCAATTCCCGTTTCAGATTCTGAAGTATCACTGGCATACATGAAAAATGCAGTTAATAAAATTAGCAGCAATCACATTACATCCTTCGCTCAGGGCACTTATGTATTTCAAAACAGCAAAGGCGAGTTTCAGATAACCGGAGGGCTGAGATATCATTTTTGGGATTACAATACTGAAAGCTTCTGCTCTCCTCGGGCATCTGTCAACTACATTCCCAACTGGCAAAAGAAAGTTAAATTTCGTTTTGCCACCGGTTACTACCAGCAAACGCCATCGTACCGCGAAATGCTGATTAACAATGGTCAGATTAGCACCAATGTGAATCTGCAAAAATCAATTCATTATGTTTTAGGTCAGGAATATTACTTTAAAGCATGGAACCGCCCGTTCAAATTCTCAAGCGAATTGTACTATAAAGATCTGAAATCATTAACTCCTTATGACATTGAAAATGTTCGGATTCGATACTATGGTGACAAAAAATCGAAAGGCTATGCCACTGGTTTGGATTTAAGAATTAATGGTGAATTTGTTCCGGGAACTGAATCATGGGCGAGTTTATCAATAATGAAAACGGAAGAAGATATCATAGGCGATGAACTTGGTTATTTACCCAGACCAACAGACGAACGGGTAAATTTCTCGATGTTTTTTCAAGATTATTTACCAAACAACCCATCCTATAAAATGCATTTAAGTCTATTCTACGGAGGAAAACTACCAGTTTGGACTCCTAAAAAAGGAAAGAATGGTGAGAGCTTTAGAATGCCTAATTACAGAAGGATTGATTTAGGTTTTTCTAAAATATTGCTCGATGAGAATACCAAATACAAAACTGGTTTATTAAGACATTTTAAATCGATGTGGATAAGTCTGGAAGTTTTCAATGTTTTGGATATAAATAATACAATATCCTATTTATGGATTAACGATGTATCGGGAAATCAATATGCGATTCCTAATTACCTTACATCAAGAAAAATTAACTTGAAGCTTACCGCTAAATTCTAGCCAATAGCTTATCATCAATCAGTAATTTAGTGTAACGATAAAAACAAAGCTTAAATATGTTTCATTTTTTACATCCCGAGGTTCTTTGGGCTCTATTAGCCCTTCTACTTCCTATTATTATACATCTTTTTAATTTCAAGAGATTTAAGAAAATATATTTCAGCAATTTAAAGTTTCTTAAAAACCTGAATATTGAAAATAAGCGCCGGTCGAAAGTGAAAAAATGGTTGCTTCTCCTGCTTAGACTTCTTGCCTTGGCCTGCATTATTATTGCCTTTTCACAACCTTATATTCCCAACGAAAACAATCAAAATAAGGGATTGCAGCAAAACGAATACTTTACGATTTATATCGACAATTCATTTAGTATGAATGCCGAAACAGAAAGTGGCAATGCTTTAGAAGCAGCAAAAAATAAAGCCATTGAATTAATTAACAGCTACCCCAACTATTCTAAAATTAGAATTTACAATAATAATTTTTTTCCCTTCACCTCAAATTTAAACAAACAACAGGCGATAGCCAGGGTTATGGACATAAACCCTTCGCCAATCCCCGTTTTACTTTCAGAACAAATTAAAAAGATACAAATTAATAATGCCGGTAATAATTACCATCTCTACGTGTTCTCCGATTTTCAAAAAGCGCAAAGCGATATTGAAAATATTAAAACTGACAGTACAAATTCAATCACCTTCCTACCTCTTTCGGTACAGCGATCAAACAATTTACTAATTGATTCCTGTTGGTTTGACAAGCCATATCATCAAATAAAACAAAGTCAGGAACTCTTTATCAGAGTTGTAAATACTTCGAATCAAAACTATCAGAAAATACCTGTTAAACTAAGTATCAACGACAGTACAAAATCCGTTTCCAGCTTTGATATTGATAGAAATTCAAAGAAAATTATCAGCCTGAAATACGTAAATCACAAATCAGGAATTTATCAGGGAATGGTTGAAATCAATGACTTTCCTATCACCTACGACAACAAATTCTATTTCTCATATTCAATTAATGATAAGATTCAAATCGTATCTATAAATCAGAATAGTCCCAACAAATATCTGAACAAATTATTTTCAGGCGCAGAAACATTTGAATTTAAAAACCATGACAAATCCAGTATTTTCAATGAAAATTTAGATAATTATCAACTGCTTATTTTGAATGAAATTCAAGAAATGGAAAGTGGTTTCAGTCAAACCATAAAAAATTACCTGTCTAACGGAGGGCATGTTCTGTTTATTCCAAGCAGTGAGCCTGATCAGTCAGTAAATGCATTGCTTGATGAAATTTCGGCTCCTCAATTAATAGAAATTGATTCAAACAAACAAAAGCTGTCAATTATTGAACTAAACTCTGAACTTTACCAAAATGTATTCAAGGAAATTAAGACTGATGCCAGACTACCGGATATTTACAAGCATTACAAATTAGGTCAGTCAAAAAATAATTTAGTAGAAAATATATGGAGAACTCAGGCCGGCGACAATCTATTACTAAAAATAAAATATGGAAACGGTTATTTCTATCAGCTTACCATGCAGTTAAACCCAGAATGGACCAATTTAATTACACATCCAATTTTCGTACCTACAATTATTAATTTAACCCGTTACAGTAGTAACAATCATTCTTTATACTACACTTTGGGCAACAAAACACCTATAAGAATCAATTCATTTGAGCATAACTTATCCAACGAATCGTTTCATATCATCAACAAAAAGAATCAGACAGATATCATCCCCGATCAAGAAAATAACTTTGATAAGGGAACGCTTCTCTACACTCGAGAACAAATTACTAAAGCCGAAAACTATTTGATATCCAGAAATGATTCAATAATCTATTCCTGCTCTTTTAATTACTCAAGAACAGAATCAGATCCTGAATATTTCACACCAGATGAACTAAAATCACAAATAAAGTCACAATTATTACCCATTTCGCTTAATTCTCCCGAAAAAATGAAACTATCTGACATTTATAACGAACAAAGTAATGGAAAGCAATATTGGAAACATTTTGTTCTGTTTTGTATTTTACTTATTGTTTCAGAAAGTTTGTTGCATCGAATAAACTTATCACAATAATCATAACCTTACAGTAAAATACATCGTAACAAACAAGTATAAAACACAATATCAACACACACATTGACATAATTACTAAATTAATTTAATCAGCATGAAACTTGATACTTCTACACAAATTAGGCAACTAGAAAAAATTCATAGGATTGCTGGTATTGGCTATTGGATCTACACTTATAACTCAAATGAAATGTGGTGGTCAAACATCACCTATTCTATTTTAGGCTACGATACCCCAAACTTTACACCTAACAGACAAAATTTAATTAAACACATCCATCCTGAAGATCTTGAGTTCTTTTTAGTCTCACTGCAACAAATGGCAAAGCAAACAATAGAGATTGAATTTCGATTTTTTAAAAATGGAGAACTAAGACTTGGTAAAATAACCGGAGAAGTATATAATGACAATCTGGAAGGCCTAATAGAAGAAGTTCTTTTCCAAGATATTACCGAAACTAAAATAAAAGAGTTTGAAATTGCAAAAGCCTGGAGCAAAGCTCTTGATGCCGAAAATCTAAAAAATTCTTTTTTGGAAAATATGAGCCATGAACTAAGAACTCCTTTAAACTCAATTATTGGTTTTTCAGAACTATTGGAAACAAGCAATGAAAAGGACAACGTTAGTAAATTTGCAACTGCAATAAAAACATCAGGCTTACAACTGTTGCGCATTATTGAAGACCTATTAAAAGTATCGATGCTTGAAAGTCGCGTATCAAGACCAATTAAGAGAAATTTTCATCTCAATCAAATGCTTTTGGACATAAAAGAGAACAGCCTAAACCTGCTGAAAGAAAACAACAAAGAACATATTGACCTAATTTTTAATTTTGATCTTGATTCCACAAACGATGTGATAAAGTCAGATCAGATTAAAATCAGAAGCATATTTAAAAACCTAATACACAACGCAATAAAGTTTACAGAAACAGGAAGCATTACATGTTCCTACAAAATAATAAAAGACACAATTCACTTTTCGGTTACCGATACCGGAGTTGGTATTCCTTCCAAATATGAAAATCGAGTATTTAAACGATTCAGACAAGTTGATGAATCAGGACAAAAATATTATGGCGGCACTGGTTTAGGCATGTATATTTCACGATTGGAACTGGAATTACTAGGTGGAAAGATTTGGTTTGTTTCTGAAAACAATTTAGGAACAACAATTAACTTTACAATTCCAAACATCTTAACTTCTGACAACCAGCACGAAGAAGATCACTCTCCAGAGTCTTACAACTGGGAAAACTACACCGTTATTATTGCCGAAGATCAAACCACCAATTTTAAAATCCTTGAAGCTTATCTTCAAAGAACAAACATTAATATTCTATGGGCAAAAAACGGACAGGAAGTAATTAATTCGTGCCTGCAAAATCCTGAGATAAACATTGTATTAATGGATATTAACCTGCCACAAATCAATGGATTAGAGGCCACTGCAATCATCAAAGAAAAAAGACCTAACCTAATTGTTATTGCACAAACAGCGTACGCACTTATTGGGGACAAAGAAAAATCAATTCAAGCAGGCTGTTCCGACCACTTATCAAAACCGATTAAAAAAGGAGATTTACTGGAATCAATGGCAAAATTCCTCCCATAAATCAAACAGACTGTTTTCATTGGGAGAACAGCTCTAACTCCTAATCATAAAATCAGACACATTTTAATAAATGACCTTATGATAAGAGTTTTCTTTCAAATTAATTTTATTGGAAAGATTAAAAAATATCTCAAAAGTATTGGTTTATAAAAAAATAATTGCAAATTTGGCATACTGGATTGCAAGAACTCAATCCAAACAAACAAATCTTTTAAACATTGTAATTATGACAAATGCAACAACATCCATGACTGCGAAAGATTACATGGAGAAGGAATCCAAATTTGGTGCTCACAACTATCATCCACTTCCAGTAGTTCTTGAACGTGGAGAAGGTGTATATGTTTGGGATACTGACGGGAAAAGATATTTTGATTTTTTGTCTGCATATTCTGCCGTTAATCAAGGTCACTGTCATCCAAAGATTGTGAACGCTTTAATTGAACAAGCTCAAAAACTGACTCTTACCTCTCGCGCTTTTTACAGCAACAACTTAGGTAAATACGAGGAATTTGTAACTAAATATTTTGGATACGACAAGGTATTGCCAATGAATACCGGTGCCGAAGCCGACGAAACTGCACTTAAATTAGTGCGTCGCTGGGGATATGATGTAAAAGGTATTCCTGACAACGAAGCAAAAATTATTGTATGCGACGGGAACTTCCACGGACGTACAATTACTATAATTTCTATGTCGACCGATCCGGATTCATACAAAGGTTTCGGGCCTTTCACTCCAGGTTTTGTTGTAATTCCTTACAACGACATTGAAGCTCTTGAAAAAGAATTGAAAGATCCAAATGTATGTGCATTCCTTGTTGAACCAATTCAAGGTGAAGCCGGAGTTTACGTTCCTGAGGATGGTTTCTTGAAAAAAGCATCAGATCTTTGTAAAGCAAATAATGTACTATTTGTTGCCGATGAAGTTCAAACCGGTATTGCCAGAACAGGTAAATTATTAGCGGTTGATCATGAAGGTGTTCGCCCTGATGTATTAATTCTTGGAAAAGCAATCTCAGGTGGTGTTGTGCCTGTATCTGCGGTATTGGCTGATGATGAAATCATGCTATGCATCAAACCAGGTGAGCACGGTTCTACATTTGGTGGTAACCCAATCGCCTGCGAAGTAGCAATGGCGGCATTAACCGTTGTTAAAGAAGAAAAATTAGCTGAAAATGCTGAAGCAATGGGTAAAATCTTCCGTGAAGAATTACAGGCGGTTAAATCAGACATGATTGAACTTGTTCGTGGTAAAGGATTACTTAACGCAGTTGTAATCAAACCTAAAGGTGGTAAAACAGCATGGGATGTTTGCATGCGTTTACGCGATAACGGAATGCTTGCAAAACCAACTCATGGTCATATTATCCGTTTTGCGCCTCCACTGACAATTAACGAAGAACAATTGAGAGAAGCTATTGATATCATTAAGAAAACAATGGCTGAATTCGAATAAAAAAATTCTCAATAAAATTTAAAAGGCTTTCCGATGGAAAGCCTTTTTTTATTATAAACTACCGTAAAAATATATATATCATTGCAAATCAAAAGTAATCGGAATTGTATACGATACATTAACTAATTCACCTTCTTGTCTTCCTGGTTTCCATTCTGGCATACAACGCACAACTCGAATTGCTTCAGCATCAAGAAGTGGATCTGCAGATCTAATAATCCTGACACCTACAGCCCTCCCGTCCTTGTTTATAACAAATGTTACAAAAACTCTACCAGTTATTCCTTTTTGCTGTGCTTCTATAGGGTATCTAACACTCATTGCAATATACCTTTGTAATTCCAAATTACCACCTGGAAATTCGGGCATGTCATCCACGATAACATAGACTTCACCTGTATTTACTGGTACTGGAATAGGATCTGGCAAGTGAGGAATGTACTGAATTTCTTTGGATTCCGATTTTTTTTCTTTCACATCCACCATTAAATGGGTTGTTTTGTGATTTAATACCTCAACAGAACATTTAAACTTTTTTTTCTTAAGTATAAAAGTTATATCATAAACACCCGTATTTATTTCTTCTAAAATAATAGAGTCCTGGATTTTATTTCCATCAATACCTAATTTAGGAATTTCTATAATCAACTCTGATGGAATCGTCTGGATAATTAAATTCCCTAAATTTATTTCCACAACTTCTTCAGCTTCTCCTGAATTTTCAGATTGTGCGCATAACTGAAATCCTGAAAAAATTAAAAACACGATTAAAATAATTTTGTTCATCTTCTCTTATTAGATTAGTAGGTTACAATTGAGTATGAAAATTTATGCTAAAAAAACTTTAATAACAAATATATAACAACATAATACTAATCAAAATAAAATTAAAATAACAAAAAGGAAATCAAACTATATAAGAAAACAGCAATTTCATTACAAATTTGATCAAAATGTAATAAAATTGCTGTTAGTAAATTAATTCAAAACTATTGTAATTTGTCTTAATTAGTTATTAAAGTTTCTTAGTGAATAATCAATTTTGTTCGAACCACTTTATCAGGATACTGGATTGTTAAGAAATAGATACCTCCCGTCAGATTTTTCAGATCGAAAGCCATTCTATTTGCACGAAGGCCATTCTCAATATTGCGGGCAGCAACCAATTTCCCCGCCTGATCGAATATTCTCAAAATTCCATCCTGATCAGAATTTGAAATCTCGATGAAAAATTCTCCCCGACTTGGATTTGGATAAACCACTACCCCGGTTTCTGCTATTAAATCCTCAATACCAGTTGTAATGAATACCTGCTGAGATTTTTTACTATCAGGACATGCATCGTTCGAAGCCGTTAAGCTAACCACATACCCCGATCCATTTGCATTATCCAAAACAAACGAATGGCTTGGCTCAAACTCACTGCTAATGATTCCGTCACCAAAATCCCAAACTATATCTGTTGCATTAACACTTAAGTTTGTAAAATCAACCCGATTGTAATCAATATTGAATGCAAAATCAGCTAAAGGCGGCTCAATTGGACTCACACTTACAGAATTAGAGTATTGAGTTGTAAAACCATCTTTCGAAACCATTGCTCTGTATCTGGCATTTTTAACCACTTCATCAGATATAAAAATCTCAGAAGTTTCGCCGGCAACATCTTCGTAAATATCATTCAACTCATCGTACTTTTGCCACTGAATAAGGCCATCAAAACCAACAAGGGTAATACTTGAACTGGCACCATAACAAACCAATTCAGGATTTGCCCTGGCTTCGCCTGCCCTATTGACCTGCGGTTCTGGAATTGTAAACGACTGAGATAATTTAGGAATTATTCCTGTTCCTTCAAACTCCAAACGTGCTCCTTCCACCTCCCTTTCACTTGTTGCAGTTAGATCTGTATACTTAACCATACCATCAACAGCAATCTGAGTAAAAGTTCCTGCAAGTGACCAATCTCCATCGTCACCTTTTTTAACAGCTACAGGTGTTTCATTATCGGTAACACAATTATTTCGAAACTGATCCTGCAACTTAAGTTGTGGTTGTCTGAGCAATACCTCTCCATTTTTGAGGGGAGCAGATGGCTCTTTAACAATTACCAGATATTTCGACTTTCCGTGATGTATTGTCTGTTCAAACCGGACAGTATCATAGTTCCCGGAATAAATATACATCGAATCAACTCCTGATTTTTGAAGGATAGAAGTCACGGTTGGATCAAACGTAATTTTCCCCGGCTCAGAGATATCGTAATTTCCCTCCAAACTTCTTATTCCATATCGGATATCAAAAATCAGTGACCGCCATGTTTTGTTATCAGTAAATTCTACATAGAAACTTTCATCAACATTAGCATCAACAGCTCCCACAATAACCGGCGGTGGTGGAATTACAATATCGAAACTATCAGAAACAACATTCGGTAATGCATCGGAAGTAAACAGCAAACGCGCTCCTTCTACCCGATTTTCACTGGTTGCAGTCAAATTCAGATAAGTTACCAAACCTCCAACAGCAGTTATGGTTTTGGTTCCTCCTAAATCCCACAAATCAACCACATCGGCTTCCGAACCATCGGAATATTTAGAAGCTAAAATTTGAGTTACATTGTCTTTTTCACAATTGTTTTTATACCGATCCTTCAATTGAAGTTTGGGTTGCTGTGCGAGAGTATCTCCGTTATTTTCAGGACCAATAGGCTGGTCGATCATCACCATTTCTGTCGCTATTCCATGTCCAATTTCTTGCTCAACCAATGCATTTGCATATCCATTGGCAACAATTATGATTGTATCAGTTCTTGCAATTTGTAATATCGAATCCCTATCAGGATAGAAAGTAATACCTCCGGCTTCGATCAAGTAAGAAGTATCGACTAAAGTTTCGCCGGCAAATGATATGGCTGATATTGAATCCCTCCAGCTGGCATTGTCACTAGCCTGTATTGTGAATTCATTATCCACTGTCACATTTAATGCTGCAGTCAGCTCAATAACCGGAACAGGAATCTTAAACAAAGCAGAAATTACTGTGTCTTTATTGAATGAAAACTGAAGGTAAGCTGAGTCGATTGCAATTTCGCTTGTTGCAGTTAAATCAGTAAAACTAACTACACCACTTACCGATTGAGCTTGAAGAGTTCCTGATAAAGTCCAGGCTTTCTGATCATATTTAACCACATTTACCTGCGTAAGATTATCTCCGGTACAGTCATTTAGATATTGATCACTTAATTTTAAAACAGGTTGCCGAGATAATAATTCACCATTATTTGCAGGATCTGACGGCTGAGTTGTGATCAGTAAACTATCTGCTATACCGTGATTGATCTCCTGCTGAACTGTATCGTGAGCATACCCCCGGGACTGCACAATAATCTGAAATGATCCGCTTTTTTGCAGAAACTCCGATTCAGAAGGAATCAACTCCAACTCTCCGGCCTGACCCGCATTATAACTCGCAGCACTCAATACACTGTCGTTAACAGTCACCACATTAATACGGCTTCTCCAAACGGAATCCTCAGTAAAAGTAATTTTAAACGGATTATCAACAGTTGCACCAATTGCAACGCTTAGAACCGGAGAACTGCTAACATCCGGAATATCAAAAGGTGCAGAGACAACTGCAGTTAAATCCGCAGCAATAAATTTCAATTCAGCACCACTTACCGGAGCCGTGCTGTATGCCGACAAATCCGTAAATGTAACAATTCCATTTGTTGCTGTTTGCTCAACAGTTCCAGCTAAAGTCCATTCTCCGCTATCATTTTTTTCAACAGCAATACTCTTTTGAATTTCGGAAATGCATACATTTGCATATTGATCCAAAAATTGCAAAACAGGCTGCTGATCAAGAACATCACCATTGGTTAATGGAGCTAAGGGTTGCTGGGTTATCTCCATACCTGCAATTGCTCCGTGTCCAACCTCTTGTTCCACAATTACATTAGTATAACCCAAAGAATGGATTACAATAGTGAATGTTCCTGCCTTCTGCAGCAATACTTCCTGTGAAATATGAAAAGTAATTGATTCCGCAGCTATCGTATAAGCAGAAGAAGGTAAGGTATCTCCCTCGTAGGTGATGGTCGTAATGCTGTTTTTCCAGGCATCGTCAATGGCAAAAAAGTTTAATACAAAATCGGCATCAACAGTTACAAGAAATGCAGGATTAATAGTAGGCGGATTTAACAGCTCTACAATATCGAAAGGATCTGAGTTCACTGAAGCCACTCCTGCACCGGAAAATTTCAAAAAAGCTCCGGCAATGGCTGTCTCACTTGAAGCACTTAAATCGCTATAAGTGAACACACCAGACGAAACAGTTTGAGTTAAAGTTCCTCCTAATGTCCACGCCTGTGCATCTCCATTTTCGACAGAAATCTCAAATGTACTGTTGCTTGAACAACTATTGTTGTACTGATCCCGAAGTGAAACCCTTGGCTGTGTATCTAAATTACCACCATTCACTAACGGTGCCGTTGGCTGCCTGTCAATAAAAATAGTATCCGGAATACCATGTTTAATTTCCTGATTGACTGCTGCATTTTGATATCCTCTTGAATAAACTAAAACTTCTTTCGTTCCAGTTACTTGTAATTCAGTACTTTTTGAAGGATCAAAAACAATTTTTCCTGCTTGACTTTTGTCATAAACATCAGTTGCCAGCAAGTTTCCTCCATAAGAAATTGAATCAATTTCTCCCTGCCAAGCGGCATTTTCCGAGAAAGTAACATCAAACAATGAATCAACCGTTGCAGTTGTTGAGGCAATAAGAGGTGGAGCAATAAGAGGTGCTGGAATAATAAATGTCGCCGACTCCTGGCTTGTTAGTCCTGTGCCAGAAAAAGTGATTGTTGCATCAAATACCAGATCCGTACTTCTGGCGGTCAAATCGGTAAAATCAACAATCCCATTAGTTACCATTAACGAAGTAGTTCCCTCTACTACCCAGCTTCCTCCTGTTGCATTTGCATTAATTATTTGTACACTGTTCGTAGTACAATCGTTTAAATATTGATCTTGTATTTTAACAGCTGGTTGGGTTTGTAGCAAACCCGCATTGCTTGCAGGCTGTTGTGGTTGAGTTGTTATTGCAATAGATGTTGCTGCACCATGACCAATTGCCTGCAGAACAGAATCTTTCAAAAATGAGGTAGAAGTAATAAAAATATATTCGCTGGCTACCGTTTGTAGAATTGGCGATTCTGCAGGTTTAAAAGTTATTACGCCTGCTGTTGAAGTATCGTATGCTCCGACAGGCAATACTTGAGTTCCGTATCTAATTTCAGTAATCTGACTTCTCCAGACCGCATTATCAGTAAAAGTAATGTCGAAATCTGAATCAACGGTAACAGCATCTGCAGCAGTTAATACCGGCGAAGCACTTAAATCAGGAATGTTAAATGTGTTTGAATTTACCGTTGCTAATCCGGTTGTAGAAAAAGCAATAAAGGCTCCTGTAACAGCTGCATTGCTTGATGCTGTCAGATCAGTAAAACTAACTGAACCATTGGTTACTTTTTTCACCAACGTTCCTCCTAAAGTCCAAACATTTGCATCCCCTTTTGCTGCAGTTATTTCAATTGTATTTTCACCCGTACAATCATTCGCATACTGATCCCGAAGTGTTAACACTGGTTGATTAGCTAGCAATGCTCCATTCTCAACAGGAGCTGTCGGCTGCAAAACAATTACCATATCAGTAGCCACACCATGCTTTATTTGTTGTGATACACTCGCATTATCATATCCTCTGGCATAAACTATCATATCAGCTGTTCCCGAAATCTGTAAATCAGAATCTAATGCCGGATCAAAAATAATCTTCCCGGATTGAGTCTTATCATAAGCACTTGCTGCTATTAAATTCCCGTTGTACTTAATCGAATCAATGGCAAGCTGCCAAGTTGCATTTGCACCAAAACTTATTTCAAAACCTGCATCTACTGTTGCTGTTGAAGAAGCAAGTAGTGTTGGTGATGAATCCAAAGAGGGTATTGTAAACGCAGCAGATACAACATCGGTTAAAACTCCTGATGAAAAAGTAATGCTGGCTGTAGTCAGTTCAACACTACTACTTGCCGTTAAATCTGTATAAGTAAATACTCCTGAACCCGCAGTTAATCCCCTTGTTCCTCCCAACGTCCAGGTTCCACCGCTGGTTGTTTCCGAAATAGTACTTGTATTATCTGTAGTACAAATATTTGCGTATTGATCTCGTAATTGAACTACTGGCTGGGTAGCAAGCTGACCTCCATTGCCTGAAGGACCAACTGGCTGTGTAAACATGAACAGCTCATCAGCAACCCCATGCTCAAGCACCTGACTTAAAGTATCATTAGCAAAGCCACTGGAAATAACAATGATTTCTTTTGTGCCTGCAGTTTGTAATATATTTGATTCAACAGGCTTAAAAATAATTCGAGTTGCATTGGTGGCATCATAGGCTGATGCCGGAATAGAATTGCCATCAAATGTAATATCAGTTATACTTCCCCTCCATGTTGCATTATCTGTAAAAGTGATCTGAAATTCTCCATCAACCGTAGCATTATTTGCGGGAGAAAGAGCAGGTGAAGCATTTACAGGAATATCGAAAGTTGCAGAATTAACATCCGCAAAACCAGCAGATGAAAAAGTTAAATAAGCTCCAATAACCGGTGCATCGCTTGTAGCCGACAAATCAGTATATGTAAATGATCCTCCCACTAAAGTCTGATTGGGTGAGCCACCCAACGACCAGTTTCCAGTATCACCCTTCACTACAGATATTGCCGTTGCATTATCTGAAGTGCATGAATTAAGATATTGATCCTGACTAATAACAACTGGTTGCTGCACCAATAAACCACCATTGCTTGTTGGTGCTGTTGGTTCAACACTTACTTTAATTGAGGTAGGTACACCATGACCGATCGTTTGTGATAAAGCTGCATTTGAGAATCCTGCAGCAATAAAAACGAAATCTTGTGTTCCTGCAGTTTGCAATGCTGTTGATAAGGATGGATCAAATATTATTTGTCCACTTGTTAGTTTATTGTAAGCAGAAGCATCAATCTCTGTACCACCATAACTAATACTACTGATTTTACTTTGCCAACTGTTTTCATCAGCAAAAGTTACCGTAAATGCACCATCAACGGTCACACCTGAAGCTGCTGTTAATACAGGAGGTGAATTTAATCCCAGATCGAATGTTGCCGAGGCTACTCCTGTTAATCCAGATGCTGTAAAAGAAATATAAGCTCCTGTAACTGCAGCATCGCTGCTAGCAGATAAATCAGTGTAGTTTAATACTCCAGACGCAACAGTGCCCATTGGAGTTCCACCCAAAGTCCAGTTAACAGGATCATTTTCACCGGCAGTAATGGAAACAGTACTATTCGAAGTACAAATGTTACTATATTGATCCTGAATAGCAACAACAGGCTGCATGGTAAATAGACTTCCATTCACACCGGACGGTACAGGTTCTGTTTGTACAACTATTTTAGTTGCTGCACCATGTCCTATATTTTGGGTTGTACTCGCAGGACTGTAGCTATCAACAAAAATTTCCAAGCTGGCAGATACAGCAGTTTGCAGTGAAGGATCTACCGAAGGTGTAAAAACAATTTTATTTGTTGTTGAATTTATAGAATATGCACTTGCAGATATAGTTGTTCCATTAAATCGAATCGAATCAATACTTGATTCCCAGCTAGAGTCATCTGAATATGAAATTTCAAAAACATCATCAACAGTTGCTCCTGTAGCAGCAGTAAGTGTTGGTGGAGTATTGACTGGAATATCAAAAGGAGCAGAATTGAGCGTTGGCAAGCTGCCTGATGAAAAAACTAAATATGCCCCACTAACAACCAAATTACTACTTCCCGTAAGTCCGGAAAACGAAACAGTTCCTCCTACCGCAGAAACAGTAGTGCCTGTCCCCCCCAAAGTCCAATCTCCGGAAGCATCAGCGGCTGCAATTACCTGTGTTGCACCATCACCCGTACAGTCATTACCATACTGATCCTGCAATTTAACTACAGGCTGTGTTCCCAATAAACCTCCATTGGAAGCCGGAGATGTTGGTTGAGTAACCATTACAATATTAGCTGCAGCACCATGCTTCATCTCCAAAGATTCAACGGCATCAGCATATCCACTTGACACAATGGTCAGATTCTTTGTTCCGGGAACCTGCAAAAATCCTGACTGAGACGGCTTAATGGTGATTGCATCCGCACTTGTCTTATCATAAGCTCCAACAGGAAGAACATCGGTGCCATATCGAATTTCACTGATGCCGGTTCTCCATGTTGCATCATCTGTAAAAGTAATATCAAAATCAGAATCAACAGCAGCATCTGTTGGCACTGAAAGTGTTGGATGAGCATTGACTGGAATATCAAATGGATCGGAGATCAGGGAAAATCCATCCAAAGAAAAAGTGATTGCAGCTCCGGTAACAGCAACAACGCTGCTCCCTGTTAAACCAGAAAAAGTCACGACTCCCGATGATGCTGTTTGAGGCGTTGTTCCGCCCAAAACCCAACTCGCCCCACTGGCAACAACTCCCACAGAACTTGTTCCATCGCTTGTGCAAGTATTGCTATACTGATCCTGCAGGCTCACTGCAGGCTGTGTTCCCAAAACTCCGCCATTGGAAGCCGGAGCAGTCGGCTGAGTAGTTATAACAAACTTTGTTGCAGCACCATGCTTCATCTCCAAAGATTCAACAGCATCCGAATATCCACTGGACACAATGGTCAGATTCTTTGTTCCGGGAGTTTGCAAAAATCCTGACTGAGACGGCTTAATGGTGATTGCATCCGCACTTGTCTTATCATAAGCTCCAACAGGAAGAACATCGGTGCCATATCGAATTTCACTGATGCCGGTTCTCCATGTTGCATCATCTGTAAAAGTAATATCAAAATCAGAATCAACAGCAGCATCTGTTGG
>NZ_WTCR01000001.1 GCF_009795715.1 Labilibaculum euxinicum
TGAGAAGCCTTATTTACGGTAAACGTTCTGCTTACTGCTTCTGCTGCTTCGTAGTTCTCATTACCTGCCTGCACCGCTTTTACAACAACTGTTCCGGCTCCGGTAAGTGTCAGTTCTTTTCCGGATAGGGTTGCCGGGCCTGATACCAGTTCGAAACTGACTTCCAATCCTGATGAAGCACTTGCTACTAATTCGAAAGCAGCAGTACCGTAAGTTTTATCAGCAAGAGCCTCGAAAGTGATTGTTTGCGATTTTTTACTGATTTTGTCCGAACGTAATTTTAAACGCAGCAATATAGGATGATGATCGGATATGCTGACATTCTCCTCGCTTGTATTGTTGGTCAGAACCTGATATTCATCGTACAATTCATTGGAAATGGTAATGTGATCGATATTGGTACTTGAAGTAATTACATGATCGAAATAATCTTTGGTTTCGAACCATGATGCATAAGGAGAGGAAGCCCCGCTGGTCATACTTCCTTCTAAATAATCGTTGTAATCACCCAAAATCACCAAATTGTCGTTGGAATAGTTGGTATTCAACTCATTCATCAGGAATTTAGCATCAGCCAATTTTCGGGAGTGACTATCCTGACAACACTTGGCGTGAATGTTCACCAACTTGATGTTCTCTTTCATGCCATCAATGAATACCTCTGCTTCGAATAGATATGGCAAACGTCCCGAAGCCCAGAAACTGGAAGCATCGCCTGTGTACCCATCAATGGATGCGGTAGATGTATCGGGGTATAAATCCGTAAACATCGAGAAATCGCCTAAGTTACTCACTGTTGTTTGGTTGTAGATGTAACAAATGCGCTGAGCCGGATAGTCTGTACTTGGTGCTGAATCGTCGTGAGAATATCTTGCACCCATACTGGCCGCATACAAATCTTCTCCCGCCAAAACATTTAGCTTCTCAACCAAAGGCTGCAGAAAATCACCATTTACATTATCGGAAACCAATTCCTGAATGGCATAAATATCGGCATCCAATTCAATAATTTTCTCGGAAACAGCAGTCAACTGCTCATCGAAAGAAGATGCATGTTTCGACATTGTTGGAGATCCAAACCACTCCACATTCCACGATACAATATCAAGGGTTTTATCTCTACCCAAAGTTGAAGCGTCAGCAATTTCGGTTGATGCCAAAGAGCTTACAGCGACAACAAGCGATTCGGCCGCTTTTGCTTTGTGAGTAATCGTTCCTGCAGATCCGTTAATAACAGCTGTTTTTGGAGCAAAGCGAACTGTAATCAATACAGGTGAAACTTCTGATTGGTCAATACTTAGCTTTGATTCATAAGTACTTCCATCTAAAGAAATTTCATAATTATCGCTGGCCTGAATGCTGATATCTCCCTCTATTTTATCAAAATTTAATTCATATAACATCGGCTCACTAACAGCTCTAACTTCAGTAAACGGAAATTCCAAATCAGCAATAAGATTGCTTCCCAAACTTCCAGTTAATGGAATTTTATTTCCTTCAACCACCACATCATCTACCTGATAGGTTGTAGTAACAGAACTGCCGTCGCCGGTATATTTAAAAGCGATGTATGCTGTTCCTTCGTATGCAGACAAATCGATATCGCCGGATTCTACAAAGTCGGCTCCATAAGCAGTATTGTTTCTTTCATCAATTGCGGCATCCAATTTTTGCCAGGTGGCTGCACTTACATCGCCGCCATCGTAATCTGTAGAAATTAACACTTCTAACGCAAGACCTTTAAAATAACCATTCTTGGTTTTAAAAGTCAGTTTCTCATTATTATAGGCATCCAGATCCAATTCTGGAGAAATTAACCACGAAACCACTTTACCAGTGGCTTTGTAGGCCGATATTTGCATGTACTTATTACTTGAAAATTCTGTTATTGCCCAATTTCTGTCGCCAATTTCCGATTTCAAGATCCAATTGCTGTGCGTATCCGTTTCGAAATCCTCGTGTAAAAATGCAAGAGGAACCAATGCCGGATCTCCCTCGGTACCTGATACAGCTATCGACTTGGAATTTTCGCCGCTTGTAATTTTCAAATCTCCTGTCACCTTTGCTGAAACAGCTGATTCGGGAACAAATTTCACAGATATTGTGGTCTCTGCAATAGTTCCATCCGCAACGGTTAAAGCCAATGAGGAAGAATAGTTGGTGCCGTCTTTGGATATCTGAAAATGCTGCGGAGATGTTATGCTCACATTTTCGGTTAAGGAATTTGCCGATACCGTAAAAGTCTGAACGGATGACTCTTCACCAAATTTCACCATGCCGAAATCGGCCAATGTTCCTGTAATTTTAATTTTAGCAGGCTCTGTACCAATTCCGCCATTCCATTCCTGCGCCTTGGCTTCTCCAAAAATGTACTGCACCAATTCAGGATGATCAACAAACGGATTTCTATTGTGCTGATACCCATAAATCACATTATTTCTTCTTACTTCATACGGATCAACAGGATCTTCCTCGTGCCATTTCAATAAATCGGACAGCTTTCCGTGACGGGCTGCCGATTCAGTTTCCTTGCACTGATCATCAACGGTCATATCCCAACGGGTTGCCATGTAGAAAATCATACGGGCAACATCACCTCTTGCTGATTTAGGTGGAGTATATCCCGGAGCCACATCGGCAAAATCACGACTGCCACGCACACTGTTCTCCTGAGCATCGGTAGCTCTTAAATGATGACCATCGGTACCTGGCCCATCTGAAGTCCCAAAACCGCCATGCGACTTAGCCCAGGTGTGTTCTCTGTTCCATCCTGTACTACCCGATACGTGAGCTGTTTTTGCAATACCTTCTTCAATATACATTTGCCAGACTTGTGAAGCATCTTTCGGATTCTGATCGCCATCTTCACACATGTTCCAAACGGTGCTGTACGATTGAGCTTCTGCTCCGGTCTCAATTATGGTATGAATATGCTCACGCAATGCAGTTCCGTTAAATCCAACAGCACTGCTGTAATAATCGGCCGGAATTTTCACACTTCCCATATGATGACTTGGACTTACTGTCTGTACATATTCTTTTGGTGTTAGGTTCACTACAACACTTCCATCTCCATTGGTTTCCGGAGCCAAATAAACGTAGTTAGCCAAAATGCTTCCGGTGCTTCCATCATTATCAGCAATACTAATTGAAGCACTAACATTTGTTCCCAATTGAATTCCTGCAGAAGGATTCGAAATGGAAACCGTCATGCTTTCAGTGCCCTCAACATCGGCATCATCAACAATGGTAAGACTTGCACTTGCCGTGCTTTCGCCTGCCGCAAATGTAAATTGTGCTGCTGAAAGTGTGTAATCTCCTGCAGTAATTCCCGTACCGGAAATATTCACATCAAGAGTCTGGCTTTCGCTTACCGCTTCACTTGCAGTTGCTGTTAAAGTAATTACTGTTTGATCGGCTTCGCTGGCTGTTGCGGCAGATAAAGCCAAATTTACAGAAGTCAATGTTGGTTCCCCTGATAGATTAACAATTACCGAATTTCCTTCGAAGGAAGCATGACCACTGTACGTATCTCTAAATCCGTCAAATTTAATTTGTTTGCCCAAATTTTCAGGATGATCCTGTAAATTCCAGGTATCACGATTTGCTCCTGCTTCCAATTTAAGATTCAGGCAATGGTCAAAATTGGTCTCATTCTGAGAATCAGCAATAGAAATATAGTAAGCGTTTGTAAATGGTGCTTCAAAATCAGTACCTACCGAAACAATATAACCATAGGCATAATACTCGGCAGAAGTTTCGGACAAAGCCAAAGCCTCGTTTATAGTAAAAGGACTCGTTTCCGTTCCGTCATTACCTGCACTATCATTATCTGCTATGCTAAGAACTGCACTTACTGTTGTTCCCAACTGAATTCCTGAAGAAGGATTCGTAATGGAAACCGTCATGCTTTCAGTGCCTTCAACATCAGCATCATCAACAATGGTAAGACTTGCACTTGCCGTACTTTCGCCTGCCGCAAATGTAAATTGTGCTGCTGACAGCGTATAATCTCCTGCTGTAATTCCCGTACCGGAAATATTCACATCAAGAGTCTGGCTTTCGCTTACCGCTTCACTTGCAGTTGCTGTTAAAGTAATTACTGTTTGATCGGCTTCGCTGGCTGTTGCGGCAGATAAAGCCAAATCAACAGTTATTGCAGTCCCAGTGCTGGCATTTGATTTTCCGGGAGTTGGAATTCCTGCAATAAAAGCGGTAGTGTTTCTAGCTCCGCCTTCTCCGTCAGTTGCCCTGTATATGGAATGATTTACCATATCGCCCGAAGCATTCTCGTTAATTTGTCCGCCTTCGATTATTCCTGCCAACAATCCAGGATCATCTGCATCATCGGTATCATAAGCTACAAAATCGACTAAATTCTCTGTTGTTACAGCTGTATTATTTGGAAAATCTGCTGCCGGCGCTTTATACAAGGCAACAGCATCGGCTCCATTCTGAAGCGAAAAACCTGATGGAGACAAATTTACGTTTGCAACCTCGGTACTTCCGATTACAAAAAAACCTTGTGCATTGGTCGTCTGCCCGGCAAGATCATAAGTTGCATAAGACAAATCATTACTCCCATTGTAAAAAACCAAAGCGTATCCATCCAAAGAAGTATTCCCGGCTCCTCCGTCGTACAATTCAACAAATTCCTTTGTGTCTGTGCTTGCCTGATCGCAATCTAATTCGTTAATCAGTAAACTCGAAACTACTGGTATTTCAACACTTACTGTCACCACGTATTCCTGACTCGATCCATCTTCTGCAGTTACAGTATAAGTCACCGGATTTGTAAAATCCTGAGATGCACCACTTGCCGGCAAAACAGTTGCCTTATCGGATATTTCAATTACAGGACTAAGGGTTGTTACATTAGTCGATTCCGGTAAAGTTACACCAATTGTATGTTCGCCTTCGTTAAGGGTTCCGGCTTTGCCATCAATCACAAATGATGTTATGGTCTTTGCCGAACTTTGAACCGGAGCAGATCCATAGGCAGTCCATTCTATATCATCTATTAAAGTTCGTTCGGTTGTTTGAAACTTAAAAGTAAAGTCTCCATCTACATTTATTTCTTTGGAATAGTTAGCAACATCAGTACTTTCAGCACTAATGCTCTCTATTAAAATGTCATTAATGTAAATTGAAATTTGAGAATTACTTGAAAAAGCTTTTTTGTACTTGAAACTTAAATTTCCTACTCCTTTAGTAATGGATGACGAAGTTAAAATTCCACCTTTCGGAAATCCGTTCTTTCCATTTGATCCAATTAATGGCGTGATGCCGGTAATACTTGCACCTTTTGCACCAACATCCAAACTCCATGTAATCTCATTAACTCCAATCCAATCTGGGATGGCATTAGAATAAGACGTTGATGAATATGGATAAGTATCAAAATTTTCCAATCCCTGACCAAAACTGACTTGGGCGGACATCATAAATAAAGTAAGTAATGTCACCAGACACCACCTCTTACATGTGTAAAATGAAAACATAGGCTTAGTAGTAATTAAAAAAATAGTTTGAAAATGAACTTTTTCAAGAAGCGTGTACAAAATGGTTGTTTTGAGCATCAAAAATATACAAAATATCAAATAACCGAACATATCAATGTTAAGTTTATGTATCCTTTTGATTAACATTCACTTTTTGATTACGAGCTATCTATCAGCACATAAAGCTCATTCAAACATCATATAAAAAGAGTCTTATATCCCTTACGTTAAAGGAACAATATAATAACTGGATATTTGTGGCTTTAGCCAGCTGAAACGACTTTTTCGCTGCACATAGAAGACATATTTTTGGGGGAGGTGTGTACAAAATATCTAAAACCAGTAGCAGACTTTTTTTATTGGCTGGCATATTGCCCGAAGCTTTTCAATAAAAGGATTTATTAAAACTCTTGCAGGTCATAGATACTGTTTGGATTTAGCAAATTGCAAAGCTAAATTAATACGATCGGGCAGTATACTTATTTGCTTCTGTTATCTTTGTATTTGAAAAACAAAAACCGATACATGAAGAACAAATTGACACTTGACAGATTTCAGGGAAAAGGATGGTATGAATTCATGATTAAGAATTTATGGAGGTATCCAAACAGATTGCTGGCGCTAAAAGCAGCAATTGCCATGAGTATGCTGCTGATTCCATTTGTTGTTACTGGTTCTGCAAATATGGGTTTCACTCTGGCTTTGGGTGCTCTGGCTGGTGCTCTTTCCGAAACCGATGATCATCCCAAAGGACGTGTGAAAACGCTGATTCTTACCATTATTAGTTTCATTATTTCGAGTTTATCGGTCGAATTACTGCTTCCTTATCCAATTCTGTTTGGCATTGGATTAATTGGTTCCACCATTACATTTATTGTTTTGGGTGGACTGGGTGAGCGATACAGAGGCGTTACGTTTGGTGCTTTACTCGTTGCTATTTATACCATGTTGGGTGCTGAGATTTCGCCAAACTGGTACTGGCAACCTTTGCTTTTGCCTGCGGGTGCCTTGTGTTATGGAATACTGTCTCTTATTTTACTTATTCTTCGTCCAAACAGACTATTGGAAGAGCAATTGGCTCAGGGATTCGAAGATCTGAGCCTGTACATGAAGGAAAAAGCCCGGCTTTTCCCAAGTGATTCCAAGTCGCAGGAAAAAATCAGAGGTCGTTTGGCTACCTTAAATATTCAATTCATCAACTCGTTGGAAAGGTGCAAAAATGTACTCAACTCCTACTCCGATGCTTTGGATAATCCGAACGAACTGCGCCCTTACCTGCATAAATTTGTACTCTTGCAAAGTTTGCACGAAAGAGCTTCTTCGAGTCACGAACGATACGACCTGATAAGTGATGAAGCAGACAACACGGAAGTTCTGGAAGGTTTGGGGCAATTATTACTGCAATTATCACTTGCCTGCCACGAGGTTTCGAAAAGCTTGTTAATGGGAACAACTTATCAGCATCCGATTTCATTCAAATGGACAATTGCAGCCTTGAAGGATAAAATTAAAAAACAAAATCCTACAACAAAAAGTACTAATCTTAGCTTGCTGCTCCAAAATCTTACACAATCTCATCTTTCATTACAAAACATGAGTTACTATTTAGATTCGGGATTACTTCCTAAGGTTGACAGAGATACCAAAAGCTTATGGCAAAAACTAAGAGAGCAATTGAACTGGTCACATCCGCGATTTAGATATGCCATCCGGTTGAGTACCTGTTTTTTGATTGGCTATTTTCTGATTTTGGGTTTTCATTTGGAAAAAGGATATTGGATTTTACTAACCAGTTTATTTGTATGCCAGCCAAGTTACAGTGAAACCCGGAAAAGACTGTTTCAAAGAATTATTGGAACTCTGAGTGGTGTTGTGACTGGTGTATTGTTTGTACAAATACTTCCTACTCTTGCCGGACAGGTAATTTTGCTGCTGGTAGCTGCTTATGCCTTTTTTGTGTGGCTGCGAAAAAACTATGCTCTAGCGGTTGTGTTTGTTACCATTTTTGTCATCGCGGCTTTTAATCTGATTGCAGGAAAAGGGATTGTTGTTATGGAAGCGCGGGTAATGGATACTATTATTGGTGCCGTTTTGGCTATAATAGTGGTTCGCTTTATGTGGCCCGATTGGCAATACAAGCGTTTGCCCAACTTACTTTCAACTGCCCTGGAAAAGAACCGAAACTATTTCACCTCCATTTTGCAGGAATACAAAGAATTAAATGAGGATGATTTGAATTACCGCATTGCCAGGTATCGTGCAAATCAGGCTGATAATGCACTTGCTTTATCGTGGCGGGGAATGAAACTGGAGCCAAAAAAACATCAGAAATTTCAAAAACATGCCTTTGCTTTAACTTATCTCAATCATGCATTACTATCCTATTTATCGGCCTTAGGAGCACACCGCGACATCAAAAACTACATCAGCGATGATCAGTGGGAAATGTTTGGAAGTATAGAATCAGAATTAAGCAAAGCTGTCAGTGGCTTACAAAAGTCGGAAGCTTGTGACCCGACCCAAAGTCTTAAAACATTCATTGATAATTTAGGACAAAAAATTACTGAAATTGAACGGGGAACTGAACGCCAAAAATTGGTTTTGCTTTACAATATCGCTGAAGTTACCGAACAGTTACTGGAGGAAGCATCGAAACTGTTTCAAGAATAAATTAACGGTGAGTGTTGTGCTGTTTTTGCGCAGACTCACCGCTTCATATTATTTGAACTCTATTTTCACTTTGGCAGTTTGCGCCAGCGACTGACAGGTTAAGATTACATTGTTCTTTACATCTTCGGCACTCAGAGCCATTGTTGCCTTCATTTTCACCTCCCCTTCAATCAGATGAGCTTTGCAGGTACCACAAATACCACCCTGACAAAAATAAGGAGCAGGGGCGCCAATTCTTTTCAATCCTTCTAAAATGGTTTCGCCCTGCGCTAAGTGCAGCTGAAATTTTTCATTCCTGATTGCTGCATCCACCAAAGCATTCTCCACTGCAGTTAGTCCCTCTTCGTACTCAATAGCCTGAGTGGAAAAATACTCAAAATGAATGAATTTTGACGAGACTCCCATATCAATCAACGTATCACTAACCATTTGATTCATTCCATCCGGTCCGCAGATATAATATTCTGAATTTTCAGGAGCGGCTGCATTTTCAAGAAGAAAAGATTCTACCAACTCCTCATTTATCCGGCCACGTTTACCATCCCATGGAGTCAGTGAGAAATCCAGAAATCGTTTCGAAAGGGTTTGAGTAATTTTCAAACGATCAGGATATTTTGCCTGCCACTCCAATAATTCATTGTAAAATAAAATTTCGGGAATACTCCTATTTCCATAAAGCAAAAACACCTTACTATTTGGTTCTGCCAGCAATATGGAACTTAACATTGAGTAAATTGGCGTAATTCCACTTCCGGCAGCAAACAAATAATAGGACTTACCGGCCTTTTCATCCGGATTTACCGTAAAATCTCCTTGAGGAGTGGATATTTCTACAATATCTCCTGCTTTTAAATTGTCCGCTATGTAATTGGAAATCAATCCGTCTTTCTGAATCTTTACTGTTACCTGATACAAACCTTTTACATACGGCGAGTTGTGCAGGGAATACATTCTAAGTTCTTCCTTGTTGTTTACATCAAACCGAAAACAAAGGTGTTGTCCCGGATGAAACTTAAAAACCGATAACAGTTCATCTGGTATTTGAAAGCTCAGTGTTACAGCTTCTTTTATTGGCTTGTGAATTGCAGCTATAGGTATGCGGTAAAATTCCTGTTCCATAATATCCGGGATTTATATAGTTTCTGCATTAAAATACGGATATTCTGGCTCATTTGAGCATGCATTCTTTTTCTATAGATAAACGGGAAATAATATTTAAACAAATAGCTGTTTCTTAATTTTGATAAATGATCTAATACAAAATCACCTGCTTTGCAACCAATCCATAGCTATTTGCCATGTTGAAAACACCTTAGCATTGTAACGAGGATCATTATTAGCCATTTCACTTATCATTCCATATGCTGTTGAAATAGGTTCTGTGCGCAACAGAGCGTGTATAATAATCCTGTTGCCGGCAATCTGACTCACCATAATTTGATTAATCTGATCCACTTTATCGATGTCAAAATCAAATACTGCAAGAGTAGCATCTTCTAAAATCCGCAATGAACCGGGCAAGTTATTGTCCTTACTGATTTTTTCACAATAAGCACTCATCTCCTTAAAATCAATTCTCCCAATCAATTCTACATTCAATATGTTTTTTTCAGAGCAATATCGCATATTCACCATAACCAATTTCCCTCTATATTTTACATCAAACTAATCAAGGTCTTACAAAGACTCTAACTAATAGACACTTAAAAAAGATAAATGGATGAATCAAAATCGAAATAAAATTTCCAAAAACGATCATAAATCGATGAAACAAGCTTACTGTGCAAGACAAATATTTTCAGATTACAAAAAAAGCCCAGGCAATGCCTGAGCTTTAAACTATATTTTTAAGAAAATTTATTCCCAATCGAGAATCACTTTCCCACAATTTCCTTCTTCCATAATATCAAATCCTTTTTGGAATTCATCAGCTTTAAAGCGATGTGAAATCATTGGAGACAAATCCAATCCACTCATCAACATCTGCTCCATTTGGTACCATGTTTCGTACATTTCACGTCCGTAGATTCCTTTTAACTGAAGTCCTTTGAAAATGATATCGTTCCAATTTACTTTTGTTTGCGGAGGCAAAATACCTAAAAGAGAGATCTTACCTGAGTTGTACATATGAGAAACCATATCGCCAAAAGCTGCTGGTGCACCTGAACACTCCAACCCTATATCAAAACCAATCATACCCAAATCCTTAATTGCGTCATCAAGACTCTCTGTTAAAGGATTAATTACACGATCGGCCCCCATTTTCTTAGCCAACTCAATTCTGTAAGGATTAGTTTCGGTTGCCACAACGTAGCGGGCTCCAGCAAATTTTGCAATTGCCACACACATACTTCCAATTAAACCTGCACCTGTAACCAATACATCTTCTCCGATAATAGGCCACGAAAGAGTAGTATGTGTTGCATTTCCAAATGGATCCATGATCGCCAAAAGCTCATCACTAATGTCATTGCTCATTTTCATCAAATTCGACGATGGTATGGCTGCATACTCGGCAAAAATACCGTCGATATTTACACCAATTCCAACGGTGTGTTCACACACGTGTTTACGTCCGCGTCGGCAGTTTCGGCAGTGTCCGCAAGCTATATGACCTTCGCCTGTTACACGGTCGCCAATTTTAAAACCAGTAACACCGGCTCCAATTTCAGCTACCTCTCCAACATACTCGTGCCCGATAATCATTCCCGGTTTAATGGTATTCTGTGCCCATTCATCCCATTTATAAATGTGAAGATCGGTACCGCAAATAGCTGTTTTTCTAATTTTTACAAGAACATCGTTTACTCCTACTTTAGGAACATCAACTTCTTCCATCCACAAGCCTTTTTCTGCTTTGGACTTTACAAGAGCCTTCATTTTAGTCATTGTCGTTTTGTTATATTGTTGTTGTGTAAGTATTTAAATCTCTGCAAATATGCTTGTTGTATATTTGATTAATCTATCTCGAAAGTATAAAAACTAAATTAGATTTTCAATATCCATTTTGTAAAAATATCCCGATCCGTATCACTTCAATAAAAGCTTTCTGTATAACGATATCAGAGCAAGCCCAATGAAGAATGAAAGCGGTTTGAATTTCAAAAATATACCGACATTACTCTCTTTGTTTTATTTCTCAATTCTATAAAATCGGAACCCTGTATCAAGCTTAGGATACAACTTTCCGGCTCGCACGATTCGATCTCTTGCCAAATCTGAGATGGTAGAAAAACCCATTCTGCCAGCATCAGAATCCTCTTTTACCAATTCTGTATTCTGAACGCAAATAAAACGGCGCTTAGAAGCTTGCTTTTCGTTTAATTTGAAAACAGCATGAGGCATTGACGCCGAGCCGGCAAAAAGATCCAAAATCAAATCGCCATCATCGCTTAACTGCTCCAAAATCACAAGTAGTAAATCGGTTGGTTTTGGATATTTAAAGGGCAAGCCTTCGGGATATAATTCTTTCAATTCCCGGGTTCCTTTGCTTGTTGGAATATCAGTAATAACTGATGAAATGGGATTAAAAATACTCTTGAGCTCCGACTTGTACTTTTTCAGCAAAAAGCGCTTTCCTTCCTCTTTGGGAAAGATCAACTTTCCTGAATCGAACCACTCGGCAACACGCAGTTTCGAAAAAGCCCAATATCGTCCCGATGGAGGTAAATATTCCTCTTTTGTAAAGGGATTGGCAATCACAAAACGGGAATTGGAATTGCCGCTTGCTGCTGACGGATTATCAGGAATCCAATCTCCATTTGGGTCGTTATCAGGATTTGAATAATTGGATAAATCCTTGAGCTCTCCTTTCAACTTAACTTCCTTTGTATTTTTGGCATAGAGCAAAATATATTCATGATTTGCGGCAAATAAATTACCCGAAACATTAGAGTTTGTTCGATTGATCCATATAAAACACCCAATGAAATTATCCTCTCCAAAAACCTCATTACAAATCAGCTGCACATTAGCCTTCTCACTTTCGTCAATAGAAACGGCTATTGCACCATCATTGGTTAACAGCTGTCGGGATAAAATCAATCGCGGATAAATCATGTTCAACCAATTGGTGTGAACTTCGCCACTTTCAATTTGATTTTTCAGTCCAAAATCAACCCGTTCAATGCCGGTACCATCCAAAAATTCAAGGTACTGATTCGAGCGGATTTTAAACCGGTCATTATAACCAAAATCATTACCTGTGTTATAGGGCGGATCGATATAAATCAATTTGATTTTACCCGAATAATCTTTCTGCAGTAAACGTAAAGCATCTAAATTATCACCTTCTACAAACAGATTTTGAGTCGTTTTTGGCTGAACAGATTTTGCTTTATCAAAAACCAGTTTGTCCGTACTTTCTTCTCGGGCTTGCATTGCTGCATTCTCTTTTCCGAACCATGTTAAGCCATAGTTCGATTCATCAACGAACTGATTAGTTTCCAAATAAATTTTAAGCTTCTGAATATCTAATTGATCTCCTGCAAAGACTTCCGGGAGAAGACTTTTCAGCTCTTTTATTTTCTTTTGTTTCTGATAAAAAGAGAGTAGGTTTTTTCCTTGCATAATAACAAGTCTGAAGTAATGTGATTTGTTTCACAAACCTACAACTTTTCAGTCTTGAATAAAAATTCCAAATCTTGATTTCCAGCAAAAAAAGCACTAAATAATACACGTTCAAAAGTTATTTCCAACTATTCGGGATCCCAAACTTTCGGGCATCGAGTTTTTGTTATCTTTGCGCCATGCAAGCAAAAAACATGGATACTAAAAAGATTTTAGAAAAGCTATCTATTCAGGAATTGAATGAGATGCAAAAGGAATGCGCGAAAGCCTATACCAAAAACAGCGATCTGCTTTTGGTATCCCCAACAGGGTCGGGAAAAACTTTGGCTTTTTTGCTGCCAATGCTTGCTGAACTGGATTCTGAAACAGATGCTGTTCAGACCCTGATTTTAACTCCTGCACGAGAACTTTCTTTGCAAATAGAGAGTGTTTTTAAAAGTATGGGGACTGATTTTAAGGTAAACTGCTGCTACGGCGGGCATCCAATGTCAACCGAAAAAAACAACTTAAAAACTCCTCCTGCCGTGCTTATTGGTACTCCTGGAAGAATAGCCGATCATATTCGAAGAGGAAATTTTGATTGCAGAAATATTAAAACTCTGATACTGGATGAGTTTGATAAATCTCTTGAATTAGGCTTTCAGAAAGAGATGAAGGAAGTTACACTAGCTCTGCCGTCTAAAATTAAAAAAATACTAACCTCTGCTACCAATAATATCGATATTCCGGATTTTACCAGGCTAAATTCGCTCATCGAACTGGACTTTATTCCCAATGCAAAACCGATTGCTTTGGATCAAAAGAAAGTAATATCTGTAGAAAAAGACAAATTGGCGACTCTTTTTCAATTGGTTTGTCATTTGGGAAATCAGCCAAGTTTAGTTTTCTGCAATCACCGTGATGCTGTGGAACGAATTGGAAAACATTTTTTAAATGAAGGCATTCAATGTGATGTTTTTCATGGCGGATTGGAACAGGATGATCGGGAAAGAGCCCTTCTAAAATTCCGAAATGGAAGTCATTACCTGCTGATTGTTACCGATCTTGCTTCGAGAGGATTGGATATTCCTGAAATTAAAAATGTGATTCACTACCAACTGCCAAGAGTAGAAGAAGCATTTACACATAGAAACGGACGAACAGCCAGAATGAATGCCGAAGGAACTTCCTACCTGGTACTTGCTCAGGACGAAACACCTCCGGAATTTATTCCTGAAAACATTGAAGTGCTTGAACTGGCAGAAGATCAACCATTACCGGCAGAACCTGAATGGGAGACTCTTTACATTTGTTTGGGAAAAAAAGAGAAAATAAATAAAATTGACTTGGTTGGATTCTTTTGTAAGGTTGGAAATCTGAAAAAAGAGGAATTGGGAAAAATTGATGTTCTCGATCACTCGTCATTCGTTGCTGTAAAAAGAGGAATGGGAGAAAAATTGGCCCGGAAACTTAAAAACGAACTTATTAAAAAGAAGAAAGTTAAAATTCAGGTTTCTTATTGATCTGAATTTGATTGTTGACACTTTAAATGAAGAGAAACTTTAACGCGTTCTTCAATAGGAAAAAAATCAGCAACCAAACATTCATCGTTCGCTAATATGACTTTTAGAAAGTTAAATTAGCTAACATAGAATAATCAATCACCAAAAATTTTATCGAGCAACCGACTAAACATCTTTTTAGTTTTTGATTCTTTATGCGAAATATAATTTTGTGTGGAAATGCTTCTGAATATGTGCTCCCATTCCGGCAATCCACCAAAATTGCGGTCATCAATGTATAAATCAGCATAAATTTTACGACTAATGGTGTCATCAAATTCCTCTTCAGGATAATTGCTGTTCACAGCATAGAATTCCAATCCTCTCTTTTCACAGTAATCAACCGCTTCATAAAGATTTTCTTCCGTTCTGTATGTCCATAAAATAATTTGATGACCTTCCTTTTGCAATGCGATCAGACTTTCGACAGCAAATGGAATTTCACTTCCAATTTCAGGATATTTATGATGTACAATGGTTCCATCAAAATCTACAGCTATAATCATAAAGAGAATATTTTAAGTATCAATCACTTATAAAAATATAGAATTCTTTTATTCTTTCTCAATGATTAACGAACAAAAATAGCCTGAATTGTTGTTCAGGCCATTTATTTACTCTTTTAATTACTGGAGACTTTCTCCCACAACCTTCGAACTATTCCCGGCGAACTGTCTTCATAATAATAACCGTTTCCACTTGTATTTCTTGAGGATTTGCCTTGATAACCATTCATGGAAACATCATTTAATACCAATGAAACGTTCGACAAAGTGCCTTTTACAGCCAACTGATTCACAAAACTAATCTGTTCCCGATGACTGAATCCTTTACGAAGAACAAACAAATTAGCATCTGTAAATTTGCCTGTAATGATTCCATCCGTAACCATGGAAAGAGGCGCATTGTCGATAAATATATAATCGTATTTCCCTTCCACTTCGCATAACAATTGCTCAAACCTGCCATTTTCCAATAGCTCAGCCGGATTTGGCGGCACAGGTCCTGAGGTTACACAGTGAAGGTTTTTGATGTGTGTTTTCTGAATGATTTCACTGCATTTGCTATGACTGATTAAATAAGTGCTTAAACCAAGCGCATTATCCAAATCAAAAGCGATTTCAATTTTTGGTTTTCGTAAATCAGCTCCAATCAATAACACCTTCTTGTTATTCATGGCAACAATGGCTGCCAGATTAACTGCCGCAAATGATTTTCCTTCTTCGGGTATTGTTGAATGAATCCCAATAATTTTAGTCGGATTATTGGGCAGTACATAAGTTAGATTTGTCCGCAAGGTTCTAAAAGACTCAGATATAGCCGATCGGGGATGATAAAACACAGGAACTGCTTCGTTGTATTTATTATGAGCAATAGTCCCCAAAATAGGAAGTTGTGTCTTCTTCATGATTTCTTCCTTATTCTGGATATTATCATTAAAGAATTCTTTTAGAATAATGATTAAAAAAGGAAGTCCAATCCCCAAAAACATGCCTATTAGTAAATTAATTGCTGTTTTGGGTTTTATTTTAACAATAGTCGCCAATCTTGCCGGATCGATTATTTGCGAATCGGACACATTAGATGCTTTGGCAATGGCTGCTTCCGCACGTTTTTTCAGTAGAAAAGTATAAAGTTCGTTGTTTAAGTCGAAGTTCCTTTTCATACTAACCAGTTTTTGCTCATGCTTTGGCATTCGGGCCAATTGCTCTCTAACGGTTTCCATTCTTGCGCTTAAACTCTGTACTTCGATTCGAGAGTTGGCCACCAGGCTTTGAAGATTTTCCTCTAAACTTTGCTGAATTAACTGAATTTCCTTATTCAGGATAACCAGACTCGGATTTTTCTCCTGAACACTATAAGAAAGCACTTCCCGTTTTCCGTACAAATCAGTCAATTTAGCCACTAATGCATCTAACGAAGGATCTGTAACACCTGTTATGGAAGGTGCTATAACTTGTTTCATTTGATTTACATCGTCTAAATTACGCAACAGATTTTTATAGTAATCCAAAGTAATTTGAGCCTTGGACAACTGACTTTCAAGATCCTCCACTTTTGCTACAATCACACCAGCCTCCTGCCCCAAATCAACAATTCTGTTTTTTGATCTGAAATTGCTAAAGCTCTGGCCTGCCATTTGAAGAGAATCCACGATTCCCTCCAGTTGAGAATCGATAAAACGTACCGTACTTTCAGATTTCTTATTTTTTTCGATCAAACCAAATTGAATGTAAACCCAATTCAATTCATTCAAATAATCAACTCCCCTTTCCGGTTCCGAATTATCTATTCGAAGATGAATCAATTCAGCCTTTTTCTCAGCTACACTAATAGTCATACTCTCCATATACGCGAGAGTAAGCGCATCTAAGTTATTGAAAACGAAAAAATAATTTTCATTCTTATCAATTCCCTCTTCTTTCTTCTTAAGTATAAAATGAAAGTAGTTGTTCTTAAACAGCTGATCGAAAAAAGCTACCTTTTCAAATTTAACATGTACTTCATCACCCTTATAATCAGCTTTCCCATCTACTTTAATTTTATAAGATTTATCATCAATCTGAACAATAGAAATTGGCAGGTTGGTTATATTAACCCCGTCCATTTGCTGAACTTCGAATGGTTCATGTCTATATAAACCTCTGTTGGAAAACAATTGCTTTTTATACCATGATTGATTCCAAGCCAAGTTTCTCATTGCCTTTCGGTTAATGGTATATGATTTAAGAATTTCTAAATGGTTTTGTATGTTTGCTTTGTCCTGAATTTTATAACCATCAAACATACTTTGTGCGCTGGTTTCCCCTGCATCAACATGAATTAAGAGAGTACTCCGCATCATGTAAACCGGATTCGAATACTTGCTGATAAAATAAGCCAGCAATATCCCCAAGGCTCCGCACACTGCAAATACCTTCCATTTCGACAACAATCGATAAAGAAATTCCTTCACATCCGGACCATCTTTTTGATCAAAATAATCCATTACTTCATCTACATACTTCATTGAAATAAATTTTGTGTTAGAATAATCACCAAGCGAAACAGCTTATTTGTTGGTTATTATTAAACTGGTTATCAATACTGCCGTTGATACTGTTGACAGCAAAATGCTGTAAACGGCCGAATTCATATTCGTATTTTTAATCCTGTGAGGTTCTACATAAACAACATCATTAGGCTGCAGAAAGAATGCTTTCGATTTTAGAAAATCCTTCTTTGTTAAATCCAAACGAAATGTTTCACTTTGTTTCTCGGAGGTTCGCATCACCAAAACACGGTCAATTTTTGCATATTCAGTGATTCCATTCGCCATACTAATGGCTTCCAGCACAGTTAAGCTGCTATTGTAATTGTAGTAAACGCCTGGAGTAGCAACTTCTCCCATAACACTTACTTTGTAATTTAAGAGTTTTACTTTAACACTTGCATCCTTTAAGTATTCGTCGGCCCTCTCCTGAACCTTAGCCTGAGCCTCGGCCTGACTAAGTCCTGCAATCCCTACTGCACCCAGAATTGGTAAAGAAATATTTCCATTTGAATCTACCTGATAACCATTTAAATACTGATCGGATTGCTGGCTGTATAATTGCTGTGAGCCTCCTATTCCGCCAACGCTTTGTGCAGGATTATACAATTGATTCACCTCTGGATTTAAGGATTTAATACTCACAAATAGATTGTCGTTTGTCTTGATCCGATACTCGGGAACTTTTGTTGTAAACTCGCTTGCCAATATCTCAGCACCGGTGTCCTGCAGGTAAACCAAATCTTTTTTTGATCGACAGGAAATGATACTCATTACTAAAATGAGGCTCATCAGAAATAAATATTTTTTATTCATGGTCTTGGTTTTTTTGTTGATTCTAGTTTAAATATATTGAGATTAACTATTGCCCTTCACCAGTGAACACAACTTTAATGGTGCTGAGAAATAGTATTAAATCCAGTTTTAACGACCAGGTGTCGATGTAAAGCATGTCCAGTTTCATCCATTCCTCGAAAGGAATATTATTGCGGCCAGACACTTGCCAGATACATGTTATTCCTGGTTTCATGCTTAATCGCCGGCGCTGCCAACGTTGATACTGCTGAACTTCGGAAGGTATTGGCGGCCGTGGACCAACAATCGACATTTCGCCTCTGATAACATTAAAGAACTGAGGCAGCTCATCCAAAGATGTTTTTCGAAGGAATCTACCTACACGGGTTACCCTCGGATCATTCTTAATTTTGAAAACCGGCCCCGATTGTTCATTCTGATTTTCAAGTTTCACCCGTAAGGCTTCAGCATTTTCAACCATTGTTCTGAACTTCAGACAATGAAAAATACGTCCATTCAGGCCTACCCGCCTTTGACGGAAAAAAACGGAACCTCCGTCTTCAATTTTTATTGCCACTGATATGGCTAACAAGACAGGAGAAATCAATACCACAATAACAAATGAAAACAGGAAATCGAGCATTTCCTTCACCTTAAGGGCAAAGTAATTTTTCGTATTATTGGCGAACGTAAGAAAAGGAAGTTCTTTAAAATAAGTAAGATGAGATCGCTGACTAACAACACTTAACAATTCGGAATAAACACGAAACGTAACTCCAACCTCGGAACAGGCATAAATCAAAGCCCGGACTTCTTCATTATCAAACTTTCCCTTGCAGTAAATTACCTCATCAACCACATTGGCATCGATAATTTCGCTTAGCTGAAAATGCTCGTGCAAAACCCGAACGTGCGACTCGTATTTATTTTTGATGTGTTTTCCATCCGACATAATCGCCCAAACATTGTATCCCCAATCGCGAATAAAAAGCATTCGGTCGATAAAGTGCAGATACGATTCATCATCTGCAACAATTAAAACATTTCTGGTATTAAAGCCTTTCCCTCTCAGCAATTTAAATATCCGGTAACTTAACATCCGAAAGCCAAAAAGCACTACAAGATTTAAACAGGCAAACAAAGCCAGAATTAATGTTGGTACGGAATCAGTGAGGAATAAACTTCCTAAATGCAGCAATCCTGAACTTATTACAACCATGGCAAAATATTCGGCAAACAATTCGGAGTAGGTTTTTACCCGAAGCATTTTACCCAGATTCAGCTCCTTTATCAGCGTGTACCAAATGGCGATAATCAGCAGGTAAATTGTATTGTTATCGTGAATATCAATATTTACCGGTCTTAAATAGGTAGTAACTGCCCAAGCCACCACCCAATAACAAGCAACTGATAAACCTACTTGCATGAGAGTACTCAAACGTGCAAGGGTTTGTTCTCTTCCTTTAATCATGGTTTTAAGGTTTTAAAGTGAAATTTTAAAAGACCACAGCCAGCTTTTCAAGTTGATGGTTGGTCAACGGCTGTCTGTATTCTGAGTTGAGTATTTTTTACAATAGAGATGCACACTTGCTTCTGTAAAATAGAAGTGTGGGTTTATCTGAAAAATTTTTGAATTCGTTCTTTAAATATGTAGTAGAGAAACAGAGAATTGGTTGTTAAGTATCTTTTCCACATTCGGCGGGGCTCCTGCAAAAAGCGGTAAAACCATTCCAAACCTGAGTTTTGCATCCAAAGAGGTGCTCTTTTTACTTTCCCTGCTACTACATCAAACGAACCGCCAACGCCCATAATAAAGGACACTTTTAGCTGATCTTTGTAGGTATTCAGAAAAATCTCCTTGGTTGGAGAACTTATGGCTACAAATAAAATATCTGCATTCGATGCTGCAATTTGTGCTGCAATATCTGCTTCCTGAGCTTTGTTAAAATACCCATTTCGGAAACCGGCAATTATTTCTTCTCCAAAAACAGACGTGTATTTTCGAACCACTTCGGATACCACTTCTTCTTTGCCTCCGAAGAAAAAGATTCTGTATTTTTTTTTAGCAGCCAAAATAACCAGTTCCTGCATCAAATCAACACCCGAAACTCTTTCCGGCAAAGGTTCTCCTAATAATCCCGCGGCCCAAACAACAGCCATTCCGTCCGCATTAATAATATCGCTGGCTACTACCGATTTGTATAACTCGGTATCGGTTTGCATGTGCACCAGTTTGGCCGCATTTACCACAATGTGTTGAATTGGCTTTTTATCCCGAATAGAATCGTCGATCAGATGAAGAGTTTCCTTCATCGTCAACACGTCAACCGGCGAGTTCATTATCGTAATTCTCTTTTTCATATGAGTATAATTTTAAGTTTTTGCCATATGGAACTCGCCAAACAGTCATTCATGTGTTTGTGAGCTTTTTCTCATGACTCGTTTCATATTCCGGTATTTTTATAGTTTCAACTAAATAATTCGATAAGGACAAAAACATCCAGGCTTGTGCCCATCGGATGTAAGGAATCTTATTTTTTCCGCGTTTCCCTAACTGGAAATAGAAATAACCGGATTGATCCTGAAGATTGTTGATGGTCCATTGTAAAACCCGATCAACCAATTCCTGATTCTCTTCCAACACATTTAAGCTGCATAGTGTAATGGGTAGTTGAGCCGGACAATGTATATCAATTGGATAAACTGAATTGCTGTAATATTTTGGCGTTCCGTCTTCGGCAAAAAAATTGGCTAAATAGTAATCCAATCCCAATTGAATTTGCCGGTCGAAGGAAGAATCCTTAGCATATTTTCGATAATCGGATAAGGCCTCGAGATTAAATCCGGTATGAAAATTATCAATCCAGCGATGATAAGGCAAAGTACCATACGACCAGGATCCATCGGAGTTTTGGTGCTTGATGCAATACCTTACCGATTGCTTTGCACAATTCAAAACTTCCTCCTCTTGTGTATAATGATAGATTCTCGACAGCATCCGGCTTCCTAAAAGAGAAGCATTAAAAACCTGAGTTTGATCCAATGGAGAATACGAAAAACAGAAATCCCCGTTTCCGTCGTAGGTTCGGTTCAAATCCTTCAAAATAAAATCTTTGATTCGTATGGCGGTCTCCAACAACTTTTCATCTCCCAATATTTCGTAGGCGTCCAGCAATGCACAGCCTACATAAGTTGTAACAACTACCGATGGTGTGCCTTTGGGTTGAAAAAAGGCTCTTGCCTGCCAATCAAAATTGTATCCCCAACAGGGGCCCCACCAGCCTTTCGATTGCATTTCCAATAATTTTTCGCTCAGAAAATGAATCCGGGATCTTACCTCCTGTGTTCGATCAAATTGATAGAGCTTACAATATCCACTAAGAAATAAACCAAGACCTTTTGGATTGTAATCCTTCTCAACTCTGGTAAGACCCCGGAAATTTATTGGACTTTTTTTAAATGCCTGAATCCAAATCAATCGCATTAACCTGCTGTTTTTCACAAAAGGAATGGACTGAAAAAGTTTGGAATTCAGGCCATCGTATGGATCCCAGCCTTTGTATTCCTGACTTTCGATATAGTTTCTAAGTTTCTGGAAACTTGCTTTGTACATATATTCTGAATTATAGATGTGCTGAGAAAACTTGTTCCGTGAGAAAAGTCCTCTTAAGGGAATTTTGAGGTGTTTTTACTTACTGTTGCTTTATTTTTTCCTGCAATTCGCTTAAAGTATGGAATGCTATTTCCCTTTTTCCTGCTTGTTTGGCCAAATAAAGCAAGGCATCCGGATAGTAGAAATCCTTTGGATGTCCGACCAAAACAAAGGGATGAAACAGCATTGCTGAATGTTTCTGAAGCCTGATTGCCGCTTTTAAAAAGTTTCTCATTTTCCCTTTCGAGAACAAACAAAAATCCCAGGTTAAGGCCTCTTCCTGAAGCAAAAACTGAACCGTCTCCCATTTTGATTTCTTTGCGCTGTTGTTTTTAAATTTCTCCAAGGAATTGGCTTTATTCTGCATTGCAGATTTTATTCGTACTGCATCGTATTTTAGGATTCGTCTTCGCTTTTGAGCAAAAATTGGCAGTTCCAAAAATCCACTGCTAATGCCGTTTGAACTCATCAAAGAATTATTGGATGCATACCAGTAAGCTTTGGTTTCTGAAATATTTGAATAATCGTATCTCGACAAATTGCCTTCCGCTTTTCCACCAAAATAAACCGAGCTGTCTGCAATAAAGGAATGCTGCTTAAGAACTTTCAGTAATCGGTCAGATGGATCGATATTGTATCCTCCTGCCCTAAGTATGTTGCACTTGTATTCAGAATTTATCGGTTGCAGAATGGACTCCAAAGTCTCTTTTCCCTTTCGGATTAGTTCCGGCAATCCCATGCTAATGGTTTCGTCCGGCTGATCGGGCACCTCAGGCAACCTCCAGTAATCCAAATTCAGCAACCATTCCCCTTTTTCATATTTTGCATCAATCCATTGCGGATGCAGGTGCAATTGTACATCGTGCCCCAATTGATAAGCTCTCTGTATTTGCTCTTTCATGGCAGTTGCAGGATTCAACGAATATCCCATTGTAATGCCACTCTCGTAAGCTTCCTTCAGCTTCCAGTATTCTACCACCTCAAAAAATATAGTCAGTTTAATCTTGTGCTGTTCGCAAATACCCAACATTCTATTGGTTGGCTCAATGATGTGCTTGAAAACATCGCCCCGACCAGAACCAAAAAGTTCGTAGTCGAGTGTTAGGCAAAGAGAGATCATGAGATTTTGATGGTTTAACTGGTTTGGTATTTATTTCAGATGCAGACTTTGTACATTGATACATTGCTCTTGCATTGCTTCGGGTTGCTTTTGTATTTCTTCAGGTTGCTCTTGCGTTTCTTCCATGTTCCCATGCGTTTCTTCATGTTGCTTTTGCATTTCTTCCACGTTCCCATGCATTTCTTCGCGTTGATCAGGCATTTCTTCGACGTTCCCATGCATTTCTTCACGTTGCTCTTGCATTTCTTCGCATTGCTTTTGCGATTTCCCTTGTATATCTGATTGAATATTTTCTTTGTTGGTCTTCTTTCAGCGTTTCACCTGTCGGAAAAACGGTTTCAAATCACCGATATCCCACACATCAAAAGTTCTGCTGCTGAAGTTGAACAGGACTGAGAACATGTGCATTATCTTTCTCGGGTTTTTAGCAATTAAAACCATGTCGCGCAGAACATTCATCCATTGAACCTGTTTGGAATTCTTTTGATTACTAACGCACTCTCCTAAAATATAGGGGATCAAATCAGGATATTTCAGTTTCATGATCCGGATAAAACCAAACGGCCGGGGGTTCACCTCCAAAAGATAAGGCTCGCCATTAAAAATTTTAAATTCAACATCTAAAAAACCGGTAAATAATGTTTTGCCAATTAATTGAATGGATTTTTCTTCTATAATTTCGGCAAATCCGCCGCGATATTCTTCCACAACCGAAGAGACTCCCGAACGATAATGCCGGACTTCATTCACACAAATGCCTGCCACTAAATTTCCTTGATCGAAATAAGCTCCATAGGAGTAATTATTTTGTAAATCTGCTCCCAAAAACTGCTGCATAACCAGCGATTGTTTTTCGCGTTCGCCAAGAGTTTGATAAAGATTCTTTACCTCTTTTATATTGTGCACCAAACTAGTTTTGAAAGCTGGTTTTTCATACAAATAGATATCCTCATTCCACTTTACTATTTGCGGAAATGTAAAACGCCTGTCATCGGTATCGTGATTCAATTGACTCAGAAGAATTGATTTTGGGTATTTGCAATTAATCTCCTCAGCCAATTGGTAGGTATGCAGTTTGTTCAAAAAAATAGATAAAGCCTCTTTATCATTAGGTACAACATTAAACAGAGTGAAAAACCCGGGAAAATTCTTCATCAGAAAAGACAGGTAAAAACCACTCGCTACGATACAATCCTGCATCTGATTTTTCGAGGCTAAATCTGTCAATTTGCCAATCAAATCCTCTTTTGTATCAACAATTAATTTTATGCCGTAACGGGAATACATGGCAATTTCGTTTTTGCGCCCCAGTACAGTAACCAAATATCCTATCCGACTATATTCCCGCAATAAAAATAAAGCTTGTGGTCCCGCACCAACAATCACAATCTGCTTCTGAATCAGGCTCATTTTTTTTCAATTTGAGATACAACTAAATTAAACTTCCCTCTGTGGCTTCTGATCAATCCCTGCGTTTCAATTTTTTCAAACCTGATTCTACAATCAGCCCCCAATAAAGCTCTTAAGTTTTGTTCCAATTGGGTGCAGTCTAGGTTTGTAAACCCTTTATCTGGAACCAGATTTACAGTTATTTCTCCCACGGTATTTTGAATAATTTGAGCCGCCAGAAGCTGATTTATTTTCTTGAATGCCAAATCCAATCGTCCAATTCGCTGACCATCTTTTAAAATCACATAATCATCATCACGACCTTCTATTTTTTGAACCACACAGGCTCCGTTACTTGTGGGTGCCAGTTGAATTATATCATCTACCTTATAACGAATTAAAGGAAATGCTCTGTTGATAAATCCGGTTGTTATTAAATGATTGTCGGCAAATTCGGTATGAGAATACAATGGAAACTCATGATAATAAGAATCATTAAACTGTCCAAAAGCAACTGTTTGTTCTGCATTTCCATACCAATCGAATATTTTGGTATGGAAAACTTTCTCTACTATTTCTCTTTGGAAATCGTGCAGTACCTCCGAAGAGGTAAATGCAAGCGGAATGTTTAATTCCAAATTGGCTTTGTACAACTCTGTGGCCAATATGTGCATAGAACTTGGATATGCCTTTATTACTTTAGGCTGAAAATTAGTGATCATTTTATGAATCCTGCCAATTTCATCCGCCCCCAAATGAAAGCTGGAGATGTACAAAACATTATTGCTTTTATCGAAATAAGAAACTGTATTCCGATCCAGTACACCTCGAAGAGAAACAACAGGATCACCCAAATGATAACCATGCATTTGCTGGAAAAAATGTCCGTATGCATACTCTTTTATTGTTGATAAAAAATCCCTGTAGACCTGGAGAGGTGTTCCTGTTGTACCGCTCGAATAGGCTTTAAAAACCATTAACCTTGATTTGGTTAAAATATCGGCACTGTTTTTTTTAACAATCGATTTATTGATGATTGGTAATTTATTTATATCCGATAAATTTTTAACCGAATCAATAGTTAATCCATGAGACTGATACAGATTTTTATAGAATTTTGAATTTTCAAAAGCATTTCGAAATTGTTTTACAATTTCCTTCTCTTTTAAATCCAATAATTTCTGTTCCGAACAAGTGTTCAAATCAATAATTTTTCTGAGCTCTTTTTCGAAACCACTTCCAAACTTAATTTTATAAGCAATCAAATCTTTGATTAATCGATAAGTCATATTCGAAGTTTATGGTTTAAGTTTCCTGCATAATTTCTCTGATCACCTGATTTCCCTTCTGAGAATTAAGGTTCGAAACCATCAAATTATACTTCCCTGATACTGTTCGAATAATTTGGTCTTCGCCGATTTCTTTGTAATTAATCTTGCAATCAGCACCCAAAAGCTGAGTTAAATTCTTAATGAGGTTTGCTTTATTCGTCTCCGTAAAATTATAATCCGGAATGATATTCAAATCTATTTCGCCTGCTGCATTCTGAACTATTTGTGCTCCCAGAATGTTCTTTACGTTGCTAAAATTAAAGGCATGATCCAAAAGGCCGATTTGCTGCCCGTTTTTCAACAACACATACTGATTATCCCGTCCTAAAATTCGGCTGGTACAACAACGAATGCAGCTGCTGTCGCACTTCAATTTTATCACATCATCAATTTTGTAACGAATCAACGGAAAAGACTTATTAATAAAACCCGTAGTAATAATGCACTTTTCCTGCACCTCAATATGAGCATACAAAGGAATATCCTGATACAAATCCTTCTTTACCTGACCTAAAGAGATGGTTTGTTCGGAATTCCCATACCAGTCGAAAATTTTTGTGTGCAGAACCTTCTCAATAATGCTTCGTTGAAAATCGTGCAGCACTTCGGAAGAAGTAAAAGCCAGCGGAATCTGTAAATCGAGTCCTGCTTTGTACAATTCTACCGAAAGAATCTGCAGAGAGGATGGATATGCCTTTACTACCTTGGGACTGAAATCTTTAATTAACCGGTAATACTTCTTAATATTTTTTTCATTCAGATTATAGCTCGACAAATGAAGGGTATTTAATGAACGATCGTATCTGGAAATTTCACTTTGATCTAAATCTCCTTTGATAGAAATCACTTTATCGCCCAACTGATACCCGTGCATACTTTGAAAATAGTATCCGTAAGAATATTCTTTACAAACCGATTGATAATCGCGGTACAGCTTTAACGGCGATCCGGTTGTTCCGCTGGTATAAGCGGTATAAACAAACAATTTATTACAGGTTAGCAATTCATCAACCCTATGGCGTATGTCTTCTTTTGTGATGATAGGAATCAATTTTGCATCATCAGTTGACTGGATTGAATTTAAGTTCAATCCGTGCTCCTGATAAAGCTTATTATAAAATTTAGAATTGGTAAATGCATTTTGATATTGCTTTACAAATTCCTGATTTTTAAGTTCTAATAATTGAGATTCGCTAATTGAGTACAAGTCGGCTATCCGCTGTAATTCTTTTGAAAACCGGTAACCAAACTTAATTTTGCTCAATAAGTAATCCCTTAGTGCTCTGTAGTTCATGGTAAATTGAAAATAGAGTTTTTAAAACGCTTTGAGGATAGAAGTCAACACTCCCTTTTGCCGACCTTTCAGAGTAAATCTGTATCAAATTATGGTTGTTTAGTAGTTTTAAAATGGCTTTTTTTATCGCGTCCTCATTTCCGGCATCAACTAAAATGCCATTCTTGTATTTGTAAATTAAATCAGGGATTCCTCCCGCATTACTTGATATTATTGGCAGTGAATAACTCATTGCTTCCAAAATAGATAAGGGCAATCCTTCCTTGTAGGAAGGCAAAATAAAAATGTGCGATGAGCGCATCAACTGATCTTTTTTCTCTGCATCTACCCAACCTTCAAATTGTACCAGATTCTCTAATTTCCATCTCGAAATATATTTTTTTAGCCGGGCCACTTCTCCATTACCGGCAATCTTTAAGCTTAGTCTCCCCTCAAAATTGGTTCTGTTTTTCGAAATGGTTTTTAATAAATCAAATATTCCCTTATTGTCACCAATTAAGCCCAAAAAGAGAAACTGAAGTTTGCCATTCAACACTATTTTATTGGCTTCAGCCGGAGGAATAATCATGTTGTTTAAAATCACCACACGCTTCGGATGAAAAGCGCTGGAAAAGAAATGCTTCCACTTTTCAGTCAGGCAAAAAACAACATCCGCAGACTGAATTACGTAACGAATTCTCTTTTGTATAAATACCGGTGATTCCAAATAAAAATCGCGAAACCCACCTCCGTGGATATGATAGATCAGTTTCTTGTTAAACAGCCTGTGAACTATCGAGAACAGAATGTATTTGCGGTAAAAACTACCTTTCGATGCTCCGTGAATATGAATAATTTTAATATCTGAATCTTTTAAAAGGCGAAATATCAATTCAATTACACAAACAGGAAACCAAATACTATTCAACACTTTTGAGCTGAATCGATGCGAAACAATCAGCTTAAATGGTTTGATGTGTTTCGAATAATTATTTACACACAAGCCGATTCCACCTTTACTTTTTGTATTCCCAGGAGCAATAAATAATACTTCTTTCATTAGAAATGTAATATGAAGTTTATAAGGTGAAAAACAGTTTCATTTTCAAGAATACTGATCTACGATTTGAACGCTGACTTTTCTGTTTTCTGATTTTAATTTCAATTGCAAAGGTTGAATGTACTGATGCCACAAACCTAACATGCGTGCAATGTTCTCGTATTTCCCTCCTTTTGTATTGATGGAAACTCTGGGAATTTCGTACATGCCATTATTTTTCCTACTTAGATCCGGACTCGTAGTAAAAGCCATTTTATAGCCATTCTTTTTTAAGAATTCAAAATCCCTTTCATCGTAATCGCCGTTTGGATATGCGAATGAATTAATTTCCGTTTTCAACCAGCTCTCTAAAATTTTTTTCGATTCGGAATACTCAAATGCCAGTTCCTCATTGCTGCATTGAATACCAATTGGATGATGATAGGTATGCGATCCGATGGTAACAAGCGGATGCTTGTGCAAATATTCCAGTTCTTTCAGATTTACAGCCGACCTCTTTAAAATTCGTTCGGCAGCAGCATTTCGAACATATTCCATTCGCTCACTGTTTTTCATCCTTTTTAAATCCTCAGCACCACTTATTTCGGGATACTTACTTTTTAAATAAGGAACGTATTCCCACCAATAATTCCCCGACACAACCGGTTTAACGGGTGCGAAAATTGAAATTGGAATTTGATATTTCTCAATTATTGGAATCAATTTTAAGTTCCCTTTCCATGCATCATCAAACGAAACAAAGGCTTTCCTTTCCTTCAACTCATCTCTGCCAAGCGCAAAATCATACAATTCTTTCTCACTGATAAAATGAAAATTATGAGCTCTTAAAAACAGAATTATTCCTTGAAATAAAAAAGGAGACGGGTTGTGAAAATAGATAGACAAAACATGTTTGTCAAACTTTTTCAGTCCATAACTTTTAAAAAGTAAAAGCAGAACCATACCCAAAATATCTCCAAGTATTTTCTTAAATCCTTCCATTGCCATTTATATTTTGAAGGTTTTTAATTACCTGCTGCTCTTCTTTCTTTAAGCAATACAAAAAATAAGGCAAGGCAAGCAAAGACTTTAATCGAAATTTATAATCGTAGCACATAAAATATCGATCAACCTGATCAGTAAACTGAAATTTATAGCTGTCCAGTCCCATACCAAAAGAGATCTTCTGCTTGCCGTCTTTAAAACTATTCTGAATAATTGAATCAACACAATGGATTCCTACACCATATCTTCGGTAATCCCGATCAAAGGCTGCGTCAATCCCAATTCTTACTCCATTCCAATCGATACTTGTTGCGTAAGCTACCACTTGCTGATTAAATTTCACGAATACTACCTGCGAAGGAAATATTTCATACATTTTTAAATGAAACTGTTCTTTTTCAGCATCTCCGTACAAAAAACTTTTCCCATCTCTTTCTTTCGTTTTTGCTATTCGTCTAATTTCGGTTAAACCAGCCTCGTTTATCTCTTCAAAACCAACTTCGATCTCAAAACTTTCTTTTTTAATTTTCCTCAAAGTTCTTCGCAAATCTTCGCGAAATTTTCTTGCATATACTGCATCCGAGAACTCCTCATAACTGCTGTATTTATCTACACGAACAAAAGGCGCACCAGCGTAATGTAACAACCGGTATTTGTTGGCTAAAACCGATGATTCGGGCAAGTATTTAAAAAAGATGAAGTGAAATTTTATATTTGTTTTTATCCACGAAATCAATTCAGATGAAAAGCATTCTTCCAAATCATCAAACTTCAAAATATCATTCCCGAGACTGGACCATTGTTGTCCCATAAACTCTAAAAATTCAATTTTAACCACTTTAAAATAGATTCTGTACAATTTCACAAGAGGAACTACAGCAGCAAGCTGATCATCTTTATAAGCTGCAACGATAAATGCTTTTTTGTTATATCCAAGCACATTGTTTTCAACCTTTTCGAAAACAGAAAACCAATTGTAAATCCAGTTGAACTGATTACTGGGAAAATTCCCGAAGTAATCAATCTCCTTCAGATCATTTAAAGTGATAAAGCGAAAATGATACATGTTTTAAATTGTTGCTGAGTGAGTCTTCAAATCGACTGATGAAAGCCGCTGTTTTATTTCAATGTAACGGTTAATCCTATCTTCGATCAATGAAATTCCGATGAACAGAGAAAGAATCAGATCCAATAAAAAGTAGTTAGCCTGCTGTGTTACCAAACAGGAAATAAACATAAAAAAAATTGCCGCAGTCAATTGGTTGTGACTACTGTTCGATTTGGAAATTTCCCTGAAAATTGAATAAAGGAACACCAGATAAAGTAGAAAACCGAGTATTCCATTGTCAACAATAGTCTGAACAAAACCATTGTGTGCAAAAAGAGGCATTCCATCCTTTTTCTCATATCTGTTTTGTGATTCCTGCATGCCCATCCCAACCAAATAGGTCACAAAATTACTTTCGTACAAATTTTCCAAATATACCTGAGCAATTTGCAAACGCCCGGAACCTACAGTTTCATAAGCCGATTTATCTTCCTGCCCTGCCCTGTCGTCCATCACTCTGCGGCGAAAGCCTTCGTTGGTTTGATACAACACAATAAGACCCACAAATAAAAGAACAATAAGACCCAATATTTTACCCGCTTCCTTAAAGGTAATTTTTCGTACAAAAAGGATGCTGACTCCAACCACAAACATGAGCCAGCCGGTTCGTGTGTAGGTTTTGAAAAGAAAGAATAATCCTAAAATTAAAAGAGGTCCCAATACTAAATTCAACAGCATACCGCCTCTTTTTTTAACGATAAACTCAAGAATAACAATGCAGGCGATGGATAATAAAGCCGAGGTATAATGCGGCGCTCCCAATATTCCAACCAAACCATCCAAAGAGGTATCCTCCATCCAAAGCATGGTTTTACTTACCGGAGCCGAAAAAACACCCAAATAGTAAGGAATATTTGAAATAATTAGAAAGCTGGCCAGATAAACCGGCAGCATCCGTAATTTCTTCAGGCTTTCAACACTGTTGATATTCAAATAAATCCAATGAACCACCAAGGGTATGGTTAAGTATTTAGAGAAATTGATAATGGAATCAACCGGATAATCGAAAAAAGAAGTATTCACCAGATTCTTAATCGCGAAAAGATAGCCGAGAATCAAAAAATTGAAATGGACTTTCTGCCCCAGAACACCAACAAATAGAAAAATAAGTAAAGGCAACTTCCAAATGTAAGCCATTTCCTGACCACCAATTGTATAACTCTTTAAAAAAAGAGCAATAAAAAAAGCCAGCATCCAAAATCCTGTTTCAATGTACTTCATATTTACATCAGCGAATTAACAAATTCCATTATTCCAATTCAACTGCAATTAGTTCTCCTATTTTATTCATGATCCGATCCCGTGTATCCAAATTAGGAAACTCCAGTAAACCTATCCCAACCGTACAATTCGAACCGCAAAACCGAAAAACATCTGCCCCCTCTTCAACCATCAATTTAATTTCAAGCACATAATCCCTTATCGAATCATCCAATTTAACCGATCTGAATTTCCCATCTTTATTGGAATGAATCACATAAGTTGTGAAATACTTATTGATCCCTTCTTGGTTGTTAATCTCTGGTTCCACTCCCATGCAGGCATCCACACTCATTTTTATCATGTCTACATTGATTGCACATTTTATAATTTCCGGAATGAAATTCTCTCCGTTACGAGTTCCAATCTCCATCAAATAAATCTGATCGTTCTCATCAATAATCACCTCGATATTAACCCCACCAAATTTGATTTTTAACAAATCGATTACTCTTTGTAATTCTTCTTTTATTTTTTCGTGTAACTCATTGGGCAAAAGAGAAGGATAATTGATACTGGATGGTACAAATTGATTGACCTCAAGGTCATTTTTCTGATCTCCCAGATAGTATGTTGTAATTTTACCATTGTAAATAAAAATTTCTCCATCGAGCTGAGGATATTTCTTTTCGATATATTCCTCAACAATAAAGCGTTTGCTTCGCGAAAATTTCATTGCATAATCAATTGCCTTGCCTATTTCCCATAAATCTTTCACCAAAGTAATTCCCTTACTTCCCGAAGAATCTACTGGTTTTACCAGAACAGGATAGGTGAATTCATCTGATTTTTCTGAAAAATCATTTAAAGTACTGTATCCGCCATACTTAGGTGTATTAAATTTATTCGTGAGTAAAAAACTACGATACAAATCTTTCTCCGAAAGAATTTTCACCGATTTGTATGGATTCCCCGGAAGTCCCATTTTTTCGGACACATAAGCTGCTGTAGTTGTTGCTGAATTGGAGGCACAAGCCAAAACCCCATCAATCTCCAATTTTCTTGATAAATTCAATACTCCCTTTAAATCGCCAGTGTTCAAATTAATATATTCATCGGCATACTGATGTCCCGGATTCTCAGGTGTATCGTCACATGTAATTACATAATAACCAGCTAATTTTGCATACAGAATGCTTGAGATCTGAAAAGAAGCACCACCAAGTATTAACAATCTCTTTCCTTGTAAACACATATCACCCTTATTTTTAACTATCCCGCATCACAATATTTACCAGTCACAGAGGAGTAAATTAGCCTAAGCAATAATCTTCAGTTTCTTTCTGGATGTATACAAAAAACAAAAAATAGAATCGAACATTTTGTATCTGGAAAGTATTCGGTACAAATATTCATTCCCTTTGGCTTTTTCTTTAAAATAGGTACTGCACTCCTCCCTTAAATCCTCTTTTTTTAAGAAAATAGCATATTTCAAAAGTTCCCTATGATAAATATTTAATATATAAGGCAGTAAATGCCTGCGGTTGAATTTCCCGATGTAATATTTTTTAATAATGTATCTGTCTTTAAAAAATCGATAATCTCCATTCCAATCTAATTTATGGGTCACCGAATCGTCGTGAATCCGATAAGTAATGGTATCGTCTTTCATGTAATGAACTTTTGTTGCGGCGGCTGTTTCAATCCATAACGGATAATCCCCCATTTTCCATTTTTCATCAACAATTTTCTTCCCAATATTAATTTTCTGAAGCAAATCATTTTTCATGCACACCGTTGCAGTTGCAATATGATTTCCCTTTAATACATCATCTAAAACATCACCCGTAGGTAACATTTCCTCACCCCGAAGACTCTTTATTATTTTTCCATCTTTAACACACGAAAAATTGGTATGTACCATTCCGTAATCAGGATTGGCTTCTAAAAAATCAACCTGCTTTTGCAGTTTATACGGATCGGTCCAAAAATCATCACCTTCACAAAAAGCAACATATTTCCCTTTGCAGGCAAGGTCAGTTCTATGATCATTTGCTGCTGCGCCCACATTTTTTTCATCGGTGATGATCCGGATTACATCAGGATATTTGTCCGCATATTCCTGAACAATTTTCATCGTACCGTCCGTACTGCAATCCTCACCAATAATGTATTCAAACGGGAAATTGGTTTTCTGCATCATGATTCCTTCAATGCACTGCGCAATGAATTTTTCATGATTGTAGGTAATCGTTTTTATACTAACAAAAGGGGTCGTCATATTTTATGAATTTATTGAATGTTTTTTTACAACACAGCCAGTAATACATTACAAATCCGCTCCATATCTTCTCTGTTGTATCTCTGATCGACAGGAAGAGGAAGGATGTATTTTGCCAGCTTGTAATCCAAACTGTCTGCCGGACATTCCTCCAACACATTTGGCCAATAGCAGGCTGTAAATATTTTATTTTGAAGTAATTCCTTTCTCACATTTTCATTTTCTACATACAAAGGATAAACCATTGGGCCATTTACGAGCAAATCGGAAAAATTGAATCGATTGACTCCGGACAATTGCTGATGCAGATACCGAAAGTTTTCTTCTCTGATTTGTTTTACTTTGGAATAATCAATGTGACTTAAAAGAGACTTGCTTAGCTCCGACATCTGCAGAATCGGCTGCCCCGACAGCTTTAAACTATTCTTCTGAAAATCGGAATAGCCGCTTTCTGCACCCAATTCCAAACGCTTTAGCAAATGTGACATTCTATCCCACGAATAATCCATTTTTAATTCTTCCTCTAAAACCAAATTGCTTGACAAATAAGCGCCGTCAGGAACACCAAAAAACTTACGGGCCGAATAAAATGTTCCAAAAGCCGATGTTTTATCTGAAAAGAATGCCTGCGAATTGTCAACAATCAGATTCTCGGTCTGATAACTCAAAGCTTCAAGAACAGCATCTTTAATTCCGAAGTAGTTGATGTAAAGCACCGCCTCATCCTTCTTTGGTGAAAAATCTAAAACAGGATTCAGATTCTGATCGATTGAATAAAACTCAGCTTCTACATTCAACTTTTTTATGGGTTCAAAAAGCACTTTACAGGAAAACTTTGGCAGGTATATTTTTTTGAAATTACCGACCCGAAGCAAATATTCGAGACAATTTCTGCCGGTATTCAAGTGCAGCAGATCCGGGTAATATCCTGGTCCGCCAACCACTTCCAACTCAAAATAGCCGCCAATTGCTTTCATACTTAAATAGCTAAGCGATTTGTGTTCGCATTATTCACAAAAATTATTCCTTCCGATTCGAGTTCAATCTGAATGTATTTTTCGCTGTTGTCTATCTTTTCATACATCTCATCCTCCGACGAAAATTGAAGTAAAAGAACGCCAATGGTTGCATTCGATCCTTGAAAAGATATCACCGAATCACCAATGTTTTTAAAAATGTGCTTCTCCAGAATATTTTCAGTTAAATCCGGAGATATAGTTATTTCTTTTAACAGACCATCCCGATCGCTGTGCAAAACATAGTAAGCAAAAAAGCCTTCTTTGTGAATGTGATCAACAATAATTTTCTTTCCCATGGCTGCTTCAACAGTCGCATTCACCATATTAAATCCGCTTGCATACTGCTCCAGCTGAGGAACCAAATTCCCTCCGTTGCGAGGACCGACTTCCATTAAAAAAATTCGGTCATCCTCATCAATTCTAACTTCAATATTAAAGGCTCCCTGCTTTATAGCAAGAAGATCGAATAAGCGCTGCAGTTCCAGTTCAATACGGCTCAAAACAGCCGTGGAATGGATCGATGGCAATGTTGTAGAGTAAGGAACAAATGGATTTACTTTTTCATCGAAATGATGATCACCCAAATAACAAAAACATATTTTCCCTCCGCACACAAATACATCACCATGAATCTGCGGTCCTTTCTTAACAAGAAACTCCTCCATCACAATCCTTTTGGTTCTGGAAAAACTCATCGCATATTCAAAAGCACTTACCAGCTCCCCCGCCGAATGAATCTTTCGAACCCCTTTACTTCCCGATGAATCAACAGGTTTTACCATCAACGGAAATGTAAAATCATCTATTTCGAGCAAGGCATCTGCCAGGCTTTCAAAGCCTTTCGATTTTGGCAGGTTAAATCCATTCTTTTGAAGAAAATTCCTAAATAAATCTTTCTCTGCCAAAATTTTCACCGATTGGTATGAATTCCCCGGCAGCTCCATTTTTTCGGATACATATGCAGCAGTTGGTGCTGCAGGATCCGAGGCATAGGCTACGATACCATCTATCTCCAGCTTTTTAGCCAATTCGAGCACCAATTCTTTATCCGTAGTGCTGATGTTGTAATACTCATCGGCATATTGATGCCCGGGATTTTCAGGCGCAAAATCACAGGTAATTACGTGATAGTCCAACTTCTTTGCAGAAAGAACAGAAGGCACCTGAAAATAAGAACCTCCAAGTAGTAATATCTTCTTCTTGTTCATAGCTTTACTCCATTTTTCTTTTAATCTGACTCAATATCTTCACAGCAATTTCTCTGCTCTCAACCCGCGCCATCCCTTTAAGAACAGACACAACAGTATCAACCACTTCATCGGGTAAATCAGGATACAAGGGAAGACAAATTACCTGTCGTGATATCTCGTAAGCAATATCCAAACCTTTTGCTGACGGCAATCCCCGGTATGTTGAGAATTCACTGATTAAAGGGTAAAAATACCGCCGGCCGTAAATGTTGTGCTTTTTCAGTTCTTCATATACATCATCTCTCGATCTGCCGAACTCCGATTCGTCAATGAAAACGGGAAAATAGGAATAGTTGTAATCAACATCCACCGGATTTTCGAGGTAACGAACCCCTTCAATATCTTTCAACCCATCGCGGTATTTTTCAGTAATGTGCTGTCTGCCGTCAATTGCCGAATCGAAATATTTCAATTGCAGAATTCCGTAAGCGGCCTGCAATTCGTTCATTTTAGCATTAATGCCAGGTGCAACAACGGTTGTTTCATCAGCAATGCCAAAATTTTTCAAATAATCAATTCGCTTTTTTGTTTTCAAATCATGACAGATGATGGCGCCGCCTTCGATGGTATTGAAAACTTTGGTTGCATGAAAACTAAGAATGGATAAATCGCCGTAGTTCAGAACACTGGATCCTTTGTATTTCACGCCAAAAGCATGAGCGGCATCATAAATTACCCGCAAGCCATATCGGTCGGCCAAATTTTGAATCTCATCAACATCACACGGATTTCCATATACGTGAACAGGCAATATTGCGGTTGTTTCAGGCGTAATTGCGGCCTCAATCAATTTAGCATCCAAATTGCAGTAATCAGCTTCAATATCAACAAAAACAGGTTTTATTCCATTCCACCATAAAGAGTGGGTTGTGGCAACAAAACTGAATGGCGTAGTAATTACTTCTCCTTTTATTTTCAGACACTGCAAGGCTGCCATTAAGGCCAGCGTTCCGTTCGAAAATAAGGATACGTAAGGTACTCCAAGAAAAACGGCCAGTTGTTTTTCAAATTCCTGATGGTATTTGCCATTATTTGTCAGCCACCTGCTGTCCCAGATATCCTCTAACAAAGGGATAAATTCATTTAATGGCGGCAATTGCGGCCGGGTAACTAATATTTTATGTTTTTCCATCTTCTTAGGGGTATTACTTCTTTTAAAATCAGTAATCCATCGGTCAAAGCTTCTTGTTTTGTTGCTATTGCCAACAGTAAATAAGATCCGATACCTATAAGTATCTGGTAAGAGAGAGAAAGAATTTCATTATCGATCAACCAACCTGTCATCATAAAAGCAACCATTAAAAGACTGATTAAAAAGGTTTGACTAACGTCTTTAAGTTGATTGGGTATGGTATAGGCAATCAATTTCCCTGTAAAAAAAGCATTGATAAAAAAGCTAATGAAAGAGGTACAGATCTGGCCGATCACCAAACCCATTATTCCCCAATTCAATCCGATAATAATTGCAAGTATCACAATCGATTTTTTAACGATTTCGAGGTACAAGAATAAATCAGAACGGCCTTTTACCTTTAAAATATTCAAATTAGAAGCGTGCAAAGTGTAGATCATTCCTGCAATACACAACAACTGAAAGTAAGGTACTGCCGGCAGCCATTTTGCACCTAAAACCAATACCAATAATGGTTTGGCGACCACAGCCAATCCCAGCATAAGAGGGAAATTAATAAAGACCAAAAGTTTAATCAGTTTTCTAAATCCTTGTTTCAACTTTTCGTTATCGTCCTGAATTTTCGAAAAAGCCGGAAAGGTTACATTTCCCACCACCTGTGCCAATGTAGTAACCGGAACCTGCTGCAGTTTTTTTGCCTGCGTGTAAAAACCCAAAGCTGATGCTGAAAACATTCGTCCGATTACCATTAAGTAAATGTTCTCGAAAGTTTGACTGATAATGCCGGACAGCAGCAGTTTAGAACCAAAACGAAACAGCTGCTTAAAAGATTGAATGGAAAAAATAAATGAAGGCCGCCACGAACTTTTTATCCAAAACAAAACAGTTCTAAAAAAATAGATGCCAATAATTTGACCAGCAAGCGCCCAAACACCAAGATTGAGTAAAGCCATTCCTATTCCTACAAAAGCCGATAAAAAGTTGGCAATTACTACCACCTGAGCAATGGACTTAAAATTCATTTCAATTTTAAACTTCACCAAATGAATTAAGCCAAAAGAGTTTACTGCCAAAACAAGACAAACAACCCTCGTTAAATCTATCAGCAAAGGCTGATGAAAAAAGTCGGCAATATAAGGAGCGGCAGCAAATAACAGGAAGTAGAGTACAAAACCTATTGCGATGTTAAAATAAAAAACCGTTGAATAATCGGTCTGATTCACATCCTTTTTCTGAATGAGTGCATTATCGAATCCGCTATCGATAAATGCCTGGGAAACTCCAATAAAGATGGCCAGCATCCCTATCAAACCAAAATCTTCCGGCTCCAGCAGTCTGGCAAGTATAACCTGAGAAATCAGGAGAATGAACTGGCTTCCAAATTTTTCAAGGAAACTCCAGAATACACCTTTAATGGTTTGACTCTTTAATTCGGACATTTATAATGTAGTTAAGCAACAATTTTTTCCCGAACTGCAATCGCTTTTTTCAATTCCTGTACTATTCTAATACATGCATTTCCATCGCCGTAAGGATTACTGGCGGTTGACATTTTTCGGTAAATGGCATCCTCCTCGAAAAGCATTTCCACAGCTTCAATAATCCGATAAGAATCAGTTCCAACCAATTTTACTGTTCCTGCCGACAAGGCCTCAGGACGCTCGGTTGTATCTCTCATCACCAAAACCGGTTTCCCTAAAAACGGAGCTTCTTCCTGTATTCCTCCCGAATCGGTTAAAATCAGGTATGAAAGATCCATCATGTAAACAAATGGCAAATAGTCAATCGGATCAATCAGGAAAATGTTTTTTGCACCGACATCTCCGTTCACCGGATTCTTACCCAAAATATCGTAAACCGGTTTCTGCACATTCGGATTCAAATGAACCGGATACACAAAGTCGACATCAGGATATTTCGCCGCTAAAAATTTAATCGATTCGCAGATATTTAAAAATCCCTTCCCGAAATTCTCGCGGCGATGTCCGGTTATCAAAACCATTTTTCGTGCACGGTATACCCAGTCGGCCACTAAACTGGTAGGAATTCCTTTGGCCTGCAGCACGTTAATTATATTCATTACCACCCGCGAAGAACGGTGAATTTTGGTAAGGGTCAACTGCAAAGCATCGATAACGGTATTGCCGGTAACAACAATTCTGCTTTTGCTGATTCCTTCATCCATCAGGTTTCTCTGAGCCATAATGGTAGGTGCAAAATGCCATTGTGCCAATCTTCCGGTAATTTGACGATTGCCCTCTTCGGGCCATGGCGAATACAAATTATTGGTTCGTAAACCGGCTTCGATATGTGCAACCGCTATTTGCTGATAGTAAGCCGCCAAAGCCGTTGTCGAAGATGTGGATGTATCGCCGTGCACCAATACTAAATCGGGACTGGCTTCTTTCAGCACATCGCGCATTCCAATAAGCACCCTGCTGGTAATGTCATATAAATCCTGACCGGACTTCATGATTTCAAGATCGTAATCGGGTTGAATATCAAACAAATCAAGTACCTGATCAAGCATTTCGCGATGTTGGCCGGTTACACAAACAATCGTCTCAAAATCATCAGGATACTTCTGAAATTCTTTTACCAGTGGAGCCATTTTTATGGCTTCGGGGCGGGTTCCAAAAACCAACAACACCCTGTATTTTCCATTCCCGTTCATAATTCGGTTCATTTAAAAGTGAATATTTTTTACTGCTCCGCTCCTAAAAATGTGGTTGTTCCTGAGCGGTACATTGGCAGGCAGTAACTGATAGATAGTAACTGATTACTGCTAACTGTTTACTTATGCTTCGAAGCTTTTACAACAATTTCTACAGGTACAGCTTCAATCTCTTCTGTTTGCTTGTTGGTAACGCCGCAGAAATCTAAAATTAGTTTGTCCTTTGTTTTGGGCAGCGAATAAAATTCACTGTGTGCTACCAAATAAACAATCATATCTGCAGCATCAAAAGCATTTTTATAATCAGAGAGTTCAAATTCAGGATGTGAATCAATATTGGGTTCAACAAGCAGGATTCCGTTCTGTTCGGATCCGATTACTTTTTGCGCAATGTATTTGGCAGGCGATTCGCGCAAATCATCAATATTTGGCTTAAATGCCATTCCCATTAAAGCAATTTTTGGTTCGTATCCATGTTTCAGCTGAAATTGCAGACTGGCATTCTTAATTTTCTCAACACACCAAAAAGCCTTGTAATTGTTTATTTCTCTGGCTTTTCCAATAATCTGACTTTCCAGGGGATACTCCGAAACAATAAAGTAAGGATCAACCGCAATGCAGTGTCCTCCTACTCCGCAACCGGGAGTTAAAATGTTAACCCGCGGATGCCTGTTCGCCAATTCAATCAACTCCCAAACATCAATACCTGCCTTATCGCAAATAATTGAAAGTTCGTTGGCAAAAGCAATTTGTACATCGCGGGATGAATTCTCAACCAATTTGCACATTTCAGCAGTTTTTGAATTGGTCCGGTGCAATTCTCCGGTCACAAATTTTTGAAAGAATTCGCAGGCCCGTTCCGTCGATTCTTCATTAATACCACCAATTACCCGGTCGTTGTGTTCCAATTCATAAATAATATTGCCGGGCAATACCCGTTCCGGACAATAGGCAATAAAAATTGTTCCTTCCAGATCCGGACGTTTTGAATAAATCAAATTTTTTACCTTCTCAGTTGTCCCTACCGGAGATGTTGATTCAATTATGAACAAGTCCCCCGCCTTCAGTAAAGGAATAACAGCATTGCCTGCCGCAAGCACATAGGAAATATCCGGCTCATGATTGCCTTTAAAAGGGGTTGGCACAGCAACAGTATATACATCGGCTTCCACAGGCTGCAGGTGAGCACTTAAGTAACCATCCTCCACCACTCTTTTTACCAAACCATCCAAATCGGGCTCAACAATAATAATCCGGCCTTCATTCACGGCCTCAACTACCTTTGGGTTTACATCCACTCCATGAACCCTAATACCGCTGTTTGCAATAAGAGCAGCCGTAGGCAGGCCAATATACCCCATACCTATTGTGGTAACTATTTCTATTTTATTCATAAGATTTGCTGGAATTTTAGTGCGTGACTGGTTGAACTTGTTTAATGGTATCCAGACTAATATCTGTATAAACACAAGTTCCTAAAGAATCGAAGCGGATAACAATCCGATTCTTTCCTTTTATTTGTGTGATTTCGCCTTGAATGCCTTTTAGAGGACCTGCAACAACTTCAACCAACTCTCCTTTTTCCAGATGATCTGAACAAAGATCAACCTTGCGGTTTTTATCTTCTAAAAAAAGTTGGAGTGCTTCAATTTGTTGTTCGGGTATAGACACAGCTTTGCCACCGAAAGTTACATACCTGACTGCAAAAACAGAGTTAACAGCATTGTAGTATTCTCTTTCGCTGACTTTCACAAATAAATAGGACCGAAGAAGGGGTTCTTCCACCCATTTTGTACGATCACTCCATTGTCGGAGCTCTTTTTGTAAAGGAAGGTAGCACTCGATATTTTTTGAGCACAATTCTTTATAAAGTCTCTTTTCAGCCCGCGACCGGGTATAGATCGCATGCCAAAAGTAAGGTCTTTTGAAGGCTTGCATGTTAGTTGAATTAAGGTTGACAAGTAAATAAGGTCTGCAGGAAAATAGACTATAGTTGGTTGAAGACTATTGCATCTACTCTCGTGGAGGAGTGGTTGGTTTATGGGCACAGCTTCGCTTCCTCAGTCACAGAAAGATGCTGTACCCTTATCTTTTTACATCTAATAATTCATCGAAAAGTAAAACTTTCGAAAAACAATGATTTTGTTCATCAAAAAAAATCAGACTGCTTTTTTTCTTCAATGCCATTCACATATTCTTTGAACGGTAAATAAAATTTCGGGAGATTTTTGCTAAAGAACAAATTTGAAGGTTCTTTACTTAGAAAGAATCTAAACAATTTTGGTAAGAGGAGACTATTATCTGACTAATGCATCTTTTTTACTGATATTCAATGGATAAGGAAAATTAAACAAGCCTGCTTTGTTTATCTAATTTTAATATCTAATTTTTGCATTCCGATAGAATCCTGTATTGGTAACCTTAAACAAATCTATTTCCGTCGGTTCCAGACATGGATTGAATGCAGAAAAAAAAAGTTATTTATCGACCATTCATCCAACAAATGAATCGGTTAATGGAAAAAGCTTCAGCGAAAATCCTAAAATATTCAACTGAAGCTTTTCAACTGTTTTGCATCTTGTTACTTGCAGTACTTGCAACTTGTTACTTTTACTTGAAGTACTTATTACTTGTCACTTGAAGTACTTGTTACTTGTTACTTGTTACTTGTCACTTGAAGTACTTGTCACCTGTTACTGTCCCTGCGCATCCACCACAGCAATGGTAACCAGATTCACCAATTCGCGAACCGAACTTTCGAGGGGAACAATGTGAATTGATTTATTCATCCCCAGTAGAATTGGCCCGATTGCTTCTGCTCCACCCAACTCCTGCATAATTTTGTAAGCAATATTACCACTGCTTAGGTTCGGAAAAATAATCGTATTTACTTTCCGGTTCTCCAATTTCGTGAACGGAAACATTTTGGTTCTGAGTTCGTTATTCAAGGCAAAATTCATCTGAATATCACCATCCACAATTAAATCGGGGTGGTCGCGGTGCAAAATTTTCACCGCCTCCTGCACCCGCACCGGACTTCCCTCACGTATCGATCCAAAATTAGAGTAGGAAACCATTGCAATTACAGGTTCGATATTGAATTTGCGAACCGCTTCGGCAGTCAGTAAGGTAGTATCTACCAAAGTTTGTGCATCAGGCCGGGGATTCACCGTTGTGTCAGAGAAAAAAATGGGTCCCTTATTGGTCATCATTAAATACATGCCGGCAATGTGATTGATTTCGGGTTTAATACCAACGGTTTGAATTCCTGGTCGAATGGCTTCAGAATATTTCGAAGTCGATCCGCTGATAAAAGCATCGGCCTCTCCCATTTCAACCATCATGGCACCAAAATAATTACGATCCGTCATTTTATCGAGGGCCTCGGAATAGGTTAAACCTTTTCGGCTGCGTTTCTGAAACAATACCTTTGCGTACTCCTCTCTTCGGGTTCTTTCCTCTGCTCCCCGCCAATTAATAACAGGTGCATTTCCCAAATCCAGATCGTTTTCCTGAATTAATTTTTCGATGTATTCCGTATTTCCCAGTAAAATAGGCTGAGCAATTCCTTCGTGCAATACGGTTTCAGCTGCTTTCAGAACCTTAAAATTAGTTCCCTCGGCAAATACCACCCGTTTCGGACTCCTTCTGGCTTTATCGGTTAAAGCCCTCATTAGTTTATTGTCGCGGCCCAAACGCTCTTCCAATTGCAGTTTATAAGCCTCCCAATCGGTAATGGGAGCATGCGCAATGCCCGAATCCATTGCCGCTTTGGCAACTGCCGGAGCAACTATGGTCAGTAATCTTGGATCGAGTGGCTTGGGAATGATGTAATCGCGGCCAAAATTCATATTCATTTCGCCATAAGCAATGTTCACCATATCGGGTACATCCTCTTTTGCCAATGCTGCCAAAGCCCGCACAGCAGCAATCTTCATGGCCTCGTTAATTGCCGTTGCTTTTACATCCAATGCGCCGCGGAAAATAAACGGGAAACCCAGCACATTGTTTACCTGATTGGGATGATCGGACCGGCCGGTAGCCATAATCAAATCCTTACGGGTTTCCATGGCCAAATCGTAATCAATTTCGGGATTTGGATTGGCCATGGCGAAAACAATGGGTCTGGCTGCCATCGACATAATCATTCCGGGTGCGAGCACATCGGCTACCGATAAACCCAAAAACATATCTGCCCCTACTAAGGCTTCCTTTAGTGTGTGAACATTTTTACGGGTAGCAAATTCCTTTTTAACGGCACTTAAATCGCTGCGCGATTCGTGAATTACCCCCTTGCTGTCGACCATTACAATGTTCTCTTTTTTAACGCCCAGCGAAATATACAAACGCGTGCAGGCCACTGCCGATGCCCCGGCTCCGTTTACCACCAGTTGAATATCACTCAGTTTTTTGTTCTGAATTTCGGTCGCATTCAGCAATGCGGCTGCCGAAATAATGGCTGTTCCGTGCTGATCGTCGTGCATTACGGGAATTTTCAGCTCTTTTTTTAGCCTGTCCTCAATCTCGAAACACTCCGGTGCTTTTATGTCCTCTAAATTAATGCCGCCAAAGGTGGGTGCAATTCCCTTCACAATCTTCACAAACTCATCCACATCTTTGGTATCTACCTCAATATCGAACACATCGATATCGGCAAAAATCTTGAACAGCAATCCTTTTCCTTCCATTACCGGTTTGCCGGCCTCGGGACCAATATCGCCCAAACCCAGAACAGCCGTTCCGTTCGAGATCACCGCCACCAAATTTCCTTTCGCGGTGTACTTGTACACATCTTTTGGGTTTTTCTCAATGGCCAAACAGGGTTCGGCAACCCCCGGCGAATAGGCCAGCGATAAATCCAATTGGGTGGAATGGGGTTTGGTTGGGATTACTTCAATTTTTCCGGGACGTGTGCCTTCGTGATAGCTAAGCGCATCTTCTTTGGTAAATTTAGCCATGGCTAATTTGATTTAGGAAATGAGATTGTTTGTTTACTGCGTATGAGAAGAGGACTAAAAGACGGAAGCCTTTGCGGAGATAATTTGAAAACTTCCCAACTTCACTGGCTTGCTCACTAGAGTTTTACACCCCATAATTTCCGCCAAAATTTATTTAGAAGAAAGCTAAATAGGGAAAAACAAAAAACCTCTCCCTAACCCTCTCCTGAAGGAGAGAGAACTAAAAATGCGTAATCGGGGGAATGCTCCCCTTCTACTTTTGGAGAAGGGGCTGGGGGATGAGGTGTTAAACCAGAAAACATTCATGCACAAAATCAAAAAAACTCTGTTTGGCATTTTCGAAATACCTCTCCCCAACCTATCCGGTTTAAAAACCACACACCAAACCGTCCAGATCAAAATACCTCTCCCTAACCCTCTCCTGGAGGAGAGGGAACTGAAAATGCGCAATTAGGGGAATGCCCCCCTTCTACTTTAGGAGAAGGGGCTGGGGGATGAGGTGTTAAACCAGAAAATATTCATTCGAAAAATCAAAAAACCTCTGTTTGGCATTTTCGAACTACCTCTCCCTAAACTATCCGGTTTAAAAACCACATACCAAACCGTCCAGATCAAAATACCTCTCCCTAACCCTCTCCTGAAGGAGAGAGAACTGCAAATCCGCAATCAGGGGAATGCCCCCCTTCTACTTTAGGAGAAGGGGCTGGGGGGATGAGGTGTTAAACCAGAAAACATTCATGCACAAAATCAAAAAACCTCTGTTTGGCATTTTCGAAATACCTCTCCCCAACCTATCCAGTTTAAAAACCACACACCAAACCGCCCAGATCAAAATACCTCTCCCTAACCCTCTCCTGAAGGAGAGAGAACTACATATGCGCAATTAGGAGAAGGGGGATGCTGCAAATTAGCTTCGAACTTTCATTTCTTCCCATTTTACCGATTTAACCCGTAAGTGGCTTTTCGCCCTGACAGTGCTTACTTAATGGGAGGATATTATCAGATAGAGGCATAAAAAAATCTCCTCGGGTGGGAGGAGACTTTATAATCATTTACCGCTACTAGTAATATCGTCACATTTTGTTCACTTGTTTAAGCAGTCTTATTCTATGGTAAATTTTGATTTAAGTTCTTGCTCGTTGAACTTGACAATATAACAGGTTACAAAGAATTGGCTATTTTCTACTTTGTTTTCTATAATTCTCAACAGCTTTGTTATAGTCTGTTTTTTTATCGTTTTCATTCCACTCTGTCCAGAAGTTAATAGTACTACTTAATGGACGATTTTCCTCTTTTGGCATGTCAAGCATTATCCTTGATGGCAATAGTGTCTTCTCCTGAAATAGCTTGACAGATTATTACTTAATTTAAGATAGTAGTATTGTTCTTTAATCTATCTACGGTTGAACAAATTACAAAAACAATTTAGGAGCAGGTAAAACCATTGTGAAGATATGAAATCACTGACAAGGTCTTATTCAAACGGGGATTCACTCAATTTGAAAGGGATTGCCACTGCCTTATGCTTCGGCTTCGCAATAACGGCCTGGTTCTGTTCTCCCTTTTTTAAGGGAATCCCGAAACTATTCGGGACGAAGGACAGGGTGAAAAAAATCCATTCAAACAGAACCGCCGTCAAGGTGCAAAACACCTACTCATCAGCATATTAATAAGCTACAGCAAAGCGGCGAACTGTGGTATTTTCTTTGCAATTTTAACAGCTACATCTCCCAATTCTTTAATGTTATGGATTAATTGGGCCTGCGACAGATTGTCTTTCGATGCTTGATCAACCACATTTATAAGATCTGAATATATTTTTGGATCGGTGGTTTTAGGGATAAGAGCATCAACTTCTTCTTTCGATAATCCTTTTAATTTATTTAATTCCTGTTGGTATTTGCCGGTAAAAGCTGCATCAGCTTCAGCAAATAAATCATCATATTTATTTTTCGCCATTGCTTTGTTTTTTATTGGTTATCTCTTTTATCTGATTCGTTATTTTCTGGATTTGTTTGTAGGCATCATCGCTTTGTGCATCGATTTTTTTCCCCGTTGCAACAGCCTTCTCAACCTGTTCCGAAACTTTCACTAATGAATTTGTAAGCAGGGTATCTGCCCCCTCTAAACCGATCATTGAAAGTGCTTCCTGCTGTGTTCCTTTTAATTTTCGCAACGACTGCAGGTAAGCTGTAATGGTACGATTGGCAGTAAGCGCATTTTCGTACGACTGATTGATTGATTTGGTAATTTCGGAATGCTGCTGTTTTATCGGCAACAGCAACTCTTTTCTTTTGCCGGATATCTGATTTTGAGCGGCTTCAAGAAATTCCTGCATATCATTAATTGCAGCTTTCGCTTCTTCTTCTCCTTCTTGTTTTCCTGCCAGCTCAATTACACTGTACAAACATGGTTTTCCGTCCTTGTAATCCTGTAACTGACTTTTTAATGCATAATGAATTACAAAAGGCACATAAACATCATCAACAAAAGAATTAATATCATTTTCAATTTTTTTGAAATAGAGATCGGTAATATCGTTGTGCGATTGATGCAATATCTGTAGATCGTTGCCGAGGGTTTGAGATAATAGTACTGTCTCTTTTGGGATTGAGGCACAGGCGGTAAACAGAAACAATGCGGCCAGTACTCCTATATTTTTCACTCTCATGATTTGGGTTTGTTTGTTTTGAAACTATTTAATTTGATAATTGCGGGCGGATGCTTTTCATGATTTTTTGACTTTCATGAAATCGCATCAACCATTTCAACGGGTGATAATTTGCTACACCATAAACAATGGATTCTTATTGAATTTTCTCCAATCTTTTTCGAGCAGCTTGTACATGTCATCTATTTCTTTCGAAGAGATATCATTCTCCTTCAGCTCTAAAATATAATTCATCAGGTTGTAGCAAGTGGTAAACTGACCGCATGCTATGAGAGAATCCATTCTGTCGGTAGAGACATCCTCTTTATCCCACCATAGTGATGTTGGAGCTTCAGAGGCTATTAATGCAACCTGCTTCAGTTGTTTTCCCGCCGGGGTGATTTGTATGTTGTGCTTGAAATTGTTTTTGTACAAGGTTTCTTTGCCGTTCAGTTTATATACAGTGGATGTAATGATTCTATTTTTCAATTCCTCTTTGGAGTAAATCAAATTGTAATTTAACCGCCTGATTTGTTTCAGGAAAACATCACTTACCATTTTAGCCCCCGATGTGGCTCTTTCAATCAGCATTCTTTTCACCAAATCAATATCCAATCTTTGAAAAGACATCACTTCGTCCAACAACTCCTCCGGAACATTCTTCTCGAATACTGACTTCACTTTTCCCAGCACATCACTCTTTAGATGCCCTGCTGCAAAACCGATTAAGGATAAACAAAAACCGATACCTGTTACTACTCCCCCCAACACATAGATGGACGGCCAGGCTCTGCCCTTAATCAATTCCAAAGAATTAATCAGCATCAACACAATGCCTGCCAACAGAGTTGCCCAATATGCCCAGTGAAACCTGAAGTAGTTTAGCCATTTCAGCGCCATTTTCTGAACTGTTACCTGGGATGAATCGGTAGAAGAATCGCTCAGCCAGGGAACCATTTTATAACTCCCTACATCGTTCACAATAATTAAATCCAATGATTTACCGCGTTTCCCTTCCATGGATTTGTTGATGTTCATCATGCTGCCAATGCCTTGATTATCGACGATTCCTCCATCCATTATACCAACACCTTTGGCAAAGTTGTCCAGCCTTTTTAAAGCTTTATAGTCTAAATCATTCCTGTCTTTAAAGTAATCGTCAGGAAATAGCAATGGTTCAAAACCTATCGGAAAACATGATGATGACGCTACAATGTCTGCAAGGTCAATTTTTCCGTTCATCTTATTTAGCTCAGCACAATTCAATGGATTGTTTCCAAACTTTCCGGTACTTTGAAACCGAAAGGCCAATCCGAAAGAAAAATCAGTAGCATTAAAACAAACATGCTTTAAATTTAAAGAGGTCATATTTTTAAACATCTCAAATTTCCCCTTAAATATATCTAGATCGGAATAGGCCAGAGCGAAAGCATTGATTAATGATCTCTTTTTGTACGAGCTGTTCTTCCAGACTGAATTATCCTCCAATTTTGAAATTGCATTTTCGAGCAGCCGGTCTGACCCGGGAGTAAATGTTGAATAAAAACGATCGTAAAAAGAATCGAATTTGAAATTGGGATCCTGAACTGCTTTTGCATAAGCCACTGCCAGCAACGTGCCTCCACTAACCGAACTAATGGCCTCAACATTGCTAAGGAGTGGCTTTTTCTTAAATTCTATCTTATTTAAATAAGATATTACTCCTAATGAAAAAAACGTGGCCCGATATCCTCCACCACTAAAGCAAAGTCCAATACTTTCAAAAGCTTCAAATTTAGTTTCCATGCTTGTTTATTTTTGATTTTGACAGATATAGTTTGTTTCGTGTTTTACAAATAATCAGGGGACAACATTTGGCTGTATTCAATTTTCCCGTTTGTAAAATGTTACGTGAACGAATCAAGTAATCCTTACAACACCATTTATCCCGGTTTTCATTCAAATTATTTTCGCTTTAAAGATATTGCTCAAACAGGTATGAGATTATTCATTTTTAGCAATACTTAAGTTAATCATATTTAATGCAACCAAAAAAAATAATTCCCTATTCATTCTCATTTAAAAGAAGATGACCGACTCTTAATAACCACACCTTCTATCTAACGATACAAACAAATAACAATCAACAGCAACTATCCTGCTTATTTACGGAACTAATCATTTCATCACAAATAATGAGATGCTTACCTGCAAACAGTGAATTCACCATCGGATATCGGCTAATCATATTTTATACTTTTTTTTCAATGATTTATATTCAACAAATCTACATCTTCACTGTTTACTTGGAGTGCCACAGCCTGACACATTTTAAAATCATAACAAACAAATAATCTTCTGTTAAAGTGTTTTTTATATTCAACTTAAACTTCCTGTGTTTAATCGTTTATTATTGAATAATACCTCTCCCTACTTTTTACTAATTGTAAAACTTCTCTCAATATAAAAACCTCAGACTGATCTTTTCGAAACACCTCACCCTGGCCCTTTGGCAAAAACACCCTAGCCCTCTTCTGAAGGAGAGGGAACTGCAAAACAAAAAAAAAGAGCTCCAATACCGGAGCTCTTTCTATATATCAATGTAATAAGATCTTATTTTTTGCCTCTTTGCTTAGCGGCTTCTTCCAAACGTTGTTGGAATTTCGATTTCTTAACCGGCTTTTTCTTATTTGCTTCCAACATGGCCAATACCTTGTCGTCATCAACCATAAATTTACGAATGGCTATGGTTTGAAGAACAGTAAATAAGGTTGCAATAAAGTAGTAGTAAGAAAGACCTGATGCATAATTATTGAACCATCCTAAGAACATTACCGGCATTAAATACATCATGTATTTCATACCTGGCATCTGATTCGATGATTGCATCTGTCCGTTCATACTGGTGTACACTAAGTTGGTACCTGCCATCAACAAACAGAACAAACTTACGTGATCGCCATACCATGGAATATCCCAAGGTAGTTTCATGATTGAATCGTATGACGATAAATCACTTGCCCAAAGAAAACTTTGCTGACGCAATTCGAATGATGCCGGGAAGAATCGGAACAAGGCAATCAGGAATGGGAACTGTACCAACATTGGCAAACATCCACCCATTGGGTTTACTCCTGCTTTTTTATACAGAGCCATAGTTGCCTGCTGGCGTTCCATTGCTTTGTCTTTCGGGATTTTCTCATTAATCGCATCAATCTGAGGTTTCAACACCTTCATTTTTGCTGTCGACATATACGACTTGTATGTCAATGGAGCCAAAAGCAACTTAATGATGATGGTTAAAATCAGGATAATGATTCCGTAATTAGAAATAAATCCTTCCAGGAAGTTAAAGATTGGAATCACAAAATACCTGTTTATCCATCCAAATATTGACCAACCTAAATTAATCAGCTTATGCAATTGGATATCATGACCATCTAAATTCTTACCGTACTCACGTAAAGTATTAAATTTATTGGGGCCAAAATAGAATTTCATTGGATGTGTTTCCAATTGAGTTCCTGCGTATGGCAACGAAATTTCAGCAGAGAAATTCTTCAAAATTGTAGAGTTTTCATCCATATCAACAGACTTCAACTTCACTCCTTTAAAAGCATCACCAGCAATTAAAACGGAAGAGAAAAACTGTTGCTTAAATCCAATCCACTTTACTTTTGTAGCCAAATCTTCCTCTTTTTCTCCTGCAGCAGACAAATTATCAACTTCATCTTCGAAAAATTTGTAATACAAAGCTGTGTATTGGTTTTCGAACTTACGTCCTTTTTCCTGTCTTGGGATATCTTCCTGCCAATTGAAAGTAACGAAATTTGAATTGCGCGAAATCACATCCTGCATTCCTACCAGATTCACGGTAAAATCAACCATGTAAGAATCGGGAGCCAAAGTATATTTATACTCAATGTACTTATCATCTCCAACCATCAATCTCATACTAACCCCTTTTTCCGAGGTAGTTGCATTTACAGAAGTGGCACCATTTGCTTCAACAAAAAACAAGTCCTGAGTACTCATCGGCTTGTTTTCGGCATAAAAGGTTAATCCAAACTTAGAGTTTTTCTCAGCCCATAATAACAATGGCAATGAATCGTGTGTTTGGAATTCCTTCAACTGAACATTCTGAATTCGTCCTCCTCTGGTATTCAGAGTTAGCTTTACAAATTTGTTCTCAAGAGTAATGAATTCTTCCTTCTGATTTACCGCACCTGAAAAAGCACCATAGGTTTCTTTCATTGCAACAGTATCCTCTTTTACTTTAGCATATTGTGCCTTTAAGCCTTCCAGTCTGGCAGCTTCGACCTCTTCTTTGTGCAAACGATCAACCCGCGCAATTGAGTCTCTGGTGTTTATGGCCTTGATTTCCTCTTCAGATGGCTTTGTCAGGTACGTATACCCAATCAAAATCGCTCCGATGATCAACAAGCCAAAAATCGAATTTCTATCCATTTTGTATTTTTTTTAATCTTATGTTCTTAAAAGTAACGAGTACATATGCTTCTCAAAACACCTCCCCGGAGATCCTTAAATGCATAAAGACTCGTGACACTCTTATTTTTCCTCCATTGCCACTTTCACAAACTCTACAAATAAAGGATGTGGCTTGATAACAGTACTCTTGTATTCGGGGTGAAATTGTACCCCAACGAACCATTTGTGTCCTTCCAACTCAACAACTTCAACTAAACCTGTATCAGGATTCATTCCTGTGGCTTTCATTCCAGCTGCTTCGTATTGCTCTAAATATTCATTGTTAAATTCGTAACGGTGACGATGACGTTCTGATATTTCCTTTTGTCCGTATGCTTTTAATGCTTTCGAACCATCTTTCAAAACACAATCGTAAGCTCCCAAACGCATAGTTCCGCCTTTTTCAGTTACGTTTTTCTGTTCTTCCATAAGGTCGATTACCGGATAAGGAGATTTAGGATTCATCTCTAAGGAATCGGCATCTTCCAATTTTAATACGTTACGCGCAAATTCGATTACCGAAACCTGCATACCTAAACAAATTCCAAGGAAAGGAATGTTGTTTTCCCTGGCATATTTAGTGGCAAGAATCTTTCCTTCTATACCTCTGTGACCAAAACCCGGGGCAACCAAAATTCCTTTTAGGTCTTTTAATTCTTCCTGATAATTTTTATCGGTCAATTTTTCGGAGTGAATCCACTGAATATTTACCTTGCATTCGTTTACCGAACCCGCATGTAAAAACGACTCGGCAATTGACTTGTAAGCATCGTGTAATTCAACGTATTTTCCTACCAAACCAATTTTAACTTCTGATTTAGGATTTTGTAAACGATTCAAAAATTTAGTCCATTCAATTAATTTAGGCTCTTTTCTTAAATCCAAACCAAGCTTTTCGCAAACAATTACATCGAGTTTTTCCTCTCTCATTTTTAAAGGAACCTCGTAAATTGTTTTCACATCAATCGACTGAATAACTGCATTTGGTTCAACATTACAAAACAATGCTACCTTTCTGCGAACATCATTAGGCAATTCGTGCTCGGTACGTAACACCAAAACTTCCGGCTGCACTCCTGTTTCCAACAATGATTTTACAGAATGCTGAGTAGGTTTGGTCTTTAGTTCGCCCGAAGCAGCAAGATATGGCACCAACGTAAGGTGAATTACAATGGCATCGCGTCCCAATTCCCACTTTAACTGACGAACAGCTTCGATGTATGGTAAAGATTCAATATCTCCAACAGTACCACCAATTTCAGTAATTACTACATCAAATTTATGCTTGGAACCAAGCATTTTGATATTTCGCTTAATTTCATCGGTAATATGAGGAATGATTTGAACTGTTTTTCCCAAAAAATCTCCTTTTCTTTCCTTATTAATAACATTACGGTAAATTCTACCTGTTGTAACATTATTAGCCTGAGAAGTAGGAATGTTGGTGAAACGTTCGTAATGTCCCAAATCCAAATCGGTTTCAGCCCCATCATCGGTTACAAAACACTCACCATGCTCGTAAGGATTTAATGTACCTGGATCTACATTTAAGTAAGGATCCAGTTTCTGATTGGTAACAGAATAACCTCTGGCTTGTAATAATTTAGCCAATGATGATGCTATTATTCCTTTTCCTAATGAGGAGGTTACCCCACCTGTAACGAAGATGTATTTGGTTGTTGACACTTGCTGAACGTTTTATGAATTATTAAAGGTGCAAAAGTAGTTAATTTATGCATTTTTAGGAAACTATTTCCATGTTTCACAAGATCAAATTTAGAGAATCCTGCTTTTCAGATATTTTCCATATAGAAAATGAGAAAATACATACGTTTTACTCTTCCCTAAATTAACCTGAAATATATCTGATAGTTAGAGTCTTCAAAGCTTTTGTATTTAATCAAAAAAATCCTCCACTGTAAAAAATGGAGGATGATATTTATTCCGATCAATTTATTCTATGAAACCAACCCATCAATAACTTTCAATTTTTCCTGAAGAAGTTTCAAACTCTGTTTTCCTTTTTCGATTTTCTCTTCAATTTCCTGAACTATAGAATCAGATGTTTTTGAGGCAGAGAAGAATCCAATGTTATTTTCCCATAAGCCTATATCAGTTTCCAGCTGCTTAATTTTACCGACAATTTTATTTCTCTCGCCAATAATTTTGTCTTCAGAATGATTCATGCTTAGGAAATTATCAATTTTTGATTGAAATTTCTGAACTTCCTTATCCTCTGTTTCCAGATCCATCTTGTCATAAACAGCGTTTAATGCTCTTCTAAAATCCTCCTGTATTTTATCTTTCTTCTTAAAAGGAACATGCCCTATTTGTGTCCATTCTTTCTGAAGTTCACGAAGAACGGCTAAATTTTCCTCATCATCATCGCTAAATTGAAAATTTCGAATCTTATCAATCACTTCCTCTTTAAGTTTCAAATTTTCAGCATGATCAGTATCTACATGATCAAAATGTTTCGATTTATTGCTGAAAAACTTATCACATGCAGCTCTGAATCGAACCCACAATTCTTCTGAAACCTTACGAGGTACAGGCCCTATCTTTTTCCATTCTTTTTGAATAGCGATTAACTTGTCTGTTGTTTCCTTCCAATCTGTACTGTCCTGCAAACTCTCTGCCAGCTCGCACAATTCAGTTTTCTTCTCCAAATTATCACCAAGCTGATCCTTCAGATTCAAATAGAACTTACGCTTTTTATCGAAGTACAGATCGCAGGCAGTTCTGAATCGCTGATAAATTCTATTGTTGTCTTTTTTAGGTGCAAAACCAATAGTTCGCCACTCTTTTTGCAAATCCAAAATCTCCTTAGAACTTGAGTTCCAATCTTTATGAGATTCAATATTAGAATTAGCTATTAATTCCACTTTATCACACAGAACCTCTTTTTTCTCAAGATTCGTTTTTTGTTCTGATTTTAAGCCTTCGTAAAATTCCTGGTGATTTCGGTTAATTATTGTTGTGGCCTCCTTAAATCGTTCCCAAATCTCTTCTTTTTGTTCACGGGGAACCGGTCCAATTTCTCTCCACTGTTCGTGATATTTTTGCAAAGTATTAAAAGCCTTCACTGCCGACGGATCTTCCAATAATTTTTCAGTCTCCTCGCACAAACGAACCTTAGCTGCCAAATTCTTTTTTAAATCGAGATCACGCAGCTCTTTATTAATTTTTATATAATCGTAAAAATTCTCAACATGATGATGATATGTATCCCACAAACCTTTAAGAGCTGCCTGAGGAACCATACCGGTATCGTGCCATTTTTTCTGCAAATCTCTAAATTCCTGAAAAGTTTTATCAAAAGCTTCTTTTCTATTTACCAGATCCTTTATATCCTCAATAATCTGATACTTAATCTGTAAGTTATTTTCCTTTTCCTCTTCCAAATTTCGGGTCTGAACGATCCGGCTCCCTCTATAATCATGAAGCAGTTCCTTCATTTTCAGCTCTAATTCATCTTTTCCGAAATCAAAATCCTCCTCTTTTCCCCCTTCCTCCAAAAATTTCTTTTTGGCTTCGGCAACCTCTTCATTGTGCTTTTTATAAAAATTGTGTTTTATTGCATCCAGTTTGCCCTTTAAACCTTTCGCAGGCTTATGCTCCAGCAAAAGAGTTAAGCGGTCAACCAACTCACTTTTTTCCATTATTGTATAATCGGGCTCTGCCTGCACTTCTACTATCTCTTTCTGATCTTCTGAATCATCAACAGATTTTTCCTCTGCAACCTCAGCCACAGAAACATCTTCGTCGTCTTTAACTTCTATTTCGGGAACCTCCCCTTCTGATTCCATATCCTCATTTATTATTTCGGAAGATTCCTTTTTATCTTCAGGAGTTTCCATTATTACAGACTGATCCTCTGTCGCTTTTTCTTCAACAGATTCATTCTCATGAGAATCACCACCTGCTTCAGGTGTATCTAAATTTTCATTCTCTTCATTCTCATGTGAGAGGTTCGATAGATCTTTTGCTTTCATGTAGTTTGCATTAGAGTAGCAACTCAATAATTTAAGTGCCTTGTTAACAATACAATTTTCAAAGGAATTTTAGGTCCATTCCTTACGAATTTAACTAATTAAGTGTTAATCCTCAAAGATTTTCAACATTTTTCTTTTCCTTATAAAAACAAAGAGGCTCATGCACTACACGAACCCCTTAACTAAAACTAACAAATTAATAAATCTAACATTTTTATTTTATTTGTAAAATAAACAATTCATGCAACAGATTACGGCTTCCTACTTAGCATTCTCACACCTGACAAAAGCCTAAACAACTATCTGATTTTTTTTTTAAATTACTGAATTGTAATCTCTTTAACTTTAAGCTCTTCCTCCTTAAATTTTGGAAGACTAACAAACAGAATTCCATCCCGAACTTCTGCAGAAATACTTTCCTGATCTATTCCTTTCGAAAGCTTGAAGGCTCGCTCCAACTTAGTTGCACCAAATTCCTTTCTTAAGTATGTTCTATCTGCAACGTCCTCTTTCTCTCCGGTAATTTTTAAAAAACCATCTTCAACTTTTATAGCCACATCTTTTTTTGAAAAGCCCGGGATAAGCATTTCAATCACAAATTTTTCCTTTTCATCTACAACATTTGTACGTGGATTCAAAGAAGCAACTCTTTGTGCTGAATTTTGCAAACTACCATTTGTTTCTCTAAACAATTGATCCATTATTTGATTTGTAAAAAAATCGTTTGTTCCTTTTGAGTATCTTAAAATTGTCATAACGTTTACCTTTTATAAGTTAATACTATCTTCTTGGGGCTCCGGAATCCAAAAATAATTTTCATTTTCATCCTGTTATTTCCAAAGTTTATACCAACCGGTATTTTTACTGATTAATGACAGAAAAACCCCTGAAACTTACGACAACCTGTCTGCTTATTCGTAAAGCACAATGACATATTGTCCTGTTTTTAGAATTACATGGATCGTCTTTCAATTTCTCTTGCAAGCCAAGCTTGGGTTGCATACTTTTACACAAAATTTAAAAAATGAGAATCGATATACTTACCGTTGTTCCAGAGCTGCTGGAAAGCCCCCTTAATCACTCCATAATTCAGAGAGCAAAGGATAATGGCATTGCCGAAATCCATATCCACAACATTCGCGACTACTCTGAAGACAAGCACAAAAAGGTTGATGATTACGCATTTAGCGGTGGAGCGGGAATGGTTATGAGACTAGAGCCAATCGTTAAAGCAATTGAGTTTTTAACTGCTCAGAGAACCTATGACGAAATCATTTTTACCACACCCGATGGTGATCTTTACGATCAAAAAACGGCAAATACCTTATCGATAAAAGAAAACATCATGATCCTTTGCGGGCATTATAAAGGAATTGACCAGCGAATTCGTGATCATTTTATCACTAAAGAAATTTCGATTGGTGATTTTGTTTTAACCGGAGGAGAATTAGCCGCCGCCATTATTGCAGACAGCGTAATCCGGCTTATACCTGGTGCTATGGGCGATGAAACTTCTGCTCTCACAGATTCATTCCAGGACAATCTGCTTTCTCCACCTCTCTACACTCGGCCTGCAGAATTCAGAGGATGGAAGGTACCGGATATATTGATATCAGGAGACCATAAAAAAATTGAAAAATGGCAAGAAGAACAAGCCTACGAAAGGACGAGGCGATTGCGCCCGGACCTGTTAAAAGAATAAAAAAAAGAGACTCAATTGAGTCTCTTTTCATATATAATATACTAGTAATTTTCTCCTTTAATCTCAAAGTACGCCTGAGGATGCTCGCATGCCGGACAATTCTTTGGTGCTTTTTTACCTTCATGAACATATCCACACTTTCGACAATACCACTTTTCATTTTCTTCTTTTTCGAAAACAGAATTCTCTTCCAAATTAGCCAATAGTTTCAAATATCTCTCTTCATGCACCTGCTCAACCTTGGCAATCAATTTAAAAGCAGAAGCTACTTTCTTGAAACCTTCCTCTTCTGCAATACGAGCAAATTCTGGATACAACTCTGTATATTCTTCATTTTCCCCATTTGCAGCGGCCTTTAGATTTTCAGCTGTAGTTCCCACTTTTCCTGCAGGATAAGAAGCTGTAATCTCTACATCTCCTCCTTCTAAAAAGCTAAAGAATCGTTTTGCATGCTGCATTTCCTGCTCTGCTGTTTCCAAAAACAAAGCAGCAATCTGCTCATACCCTTCCTTCTTAGCTTGCTTTGCAAAATAAGTATATCTGCTTCTTGCCTGAGATTCTCCAGCAAAAGCTTTCAATAAGTTCTTTTCAGTTTGAGTTCCTTTAATCGATTTTTCCATTGTTTCTATTTATTGAATATAGTTTCACTATACGAATATCTTGATTTTTAACAAGACACAATAAAGATTCCTGCTAAAACATCATAATTTATAATCAATAAAAAATAAGGCTCTCCTAAACTTCAATTTTAGTCCTGCACCAAAACAAACCCAAAATAAAAGTTCCACAAGCACAAACTTAATTAACCCATTCCCCTGAACATCATCAACAGCTAATCAATTTTAATCCTAAAAACACCCCACAATTGATTAAAATACTTTTTTTCAACAGCACCCCCTCATTTAAAACCTTTGCATTGAAAAAATTGCATTTTTTTCAACAAACACCCCCTTTTAAAATAGTAATTGTAATTTTTTTTCATACTTTTGAAATCGAAACCCCATCATAATAGGGTTAGGATAGAAATTAGTTGATTCAAGCCAACACCACCCCCTTCAAAAGAGGGGGTGGGTTAGCAAAATTCATAAAACAATTAGAAACCACATTTTATTCATATTAACTATTACCACATTTATTAATCTAAAATCTACTACTATGTTGAAAGCAAGAAAATTTTTCGCATTACTTATAGGTACTCTTGTAGTAACAGGAAGCCTGTTTGCACAGGAAGGATCAGGAAACGGAGAAATTTCGTTTGGAGCGGATTTAATGAACAGATATGTTTGGAGAGGAACTCAATTTTCAACAGGCCCCGTAATCCAGCCTTCTGTTGAATACAGCAACGGCGGGTTTGCTCTTGGCGCCTGGGGATCTTACGCACAGAATGGTGCTGACGGAGCCGAAGCCGATCTTTATGCATCCTACACTTTTGCAGACGATCTATTCACTGCTACTGTTACTGACTATTTTTTCCCAACCGATGGAATTGCTGTTAACAACAGTTATTTTGATTACAAAAAAGCATCTACCGGACATATCATGGAAGCTACTTTAGCTTTTAACGGGAGTGACGGATTTCCAATTAGCATATTAGCTGCCATGAATTTCTGGGGTGCTGACCAAGATACAAATGGTGATCAGCAAAACTCACTTTATATTGAATTGGGCTATGGCTTTAAATATAAAGAAGTAGCTATTGATTTATTTGCAGGTTTTACTCCAATAGATGCCGACGAATCGAAAGGTGAGTCAGGTTTTTACGGAGATACTGCAGGTTTTGTAAACATGGGATTCACTGCATCAAAAGAAATTGCAATTACCGATAAATTCTCTTTACCAGTATCAGCTTCTGTTATCGCTAACCCAATGGCAGAAAATCTATTCCTTGTATTTGGAGTTTCGTTCTAACCACATAACCACACTAACCCAAAGTGAAGCTTCTTTGGAAGCTGGTAAAAAGGCAGTCAGATTTTCTGATTGCCTTTTTCTATTTTATTGTCCTATACTAATTAGTAGTCAAGAAAAAATAATTCAATTAACTTTTCGAATTGTATTTCTTTATCAAAACTAAAAAAGCTGAATCAATTGTTGATTCAGCTTTTTCAATATCCTATATTGCCCGTTACGGTATTCTCATAAACTTATGCGACTGCAAGGAAATGTTCCATTTTGGATTGTTCTTTACGTATTCTACAATTGGCTTTATATTGTGAACATACTGACTCCACTCCGACTGCAAATACAACAAACAATCATCTCCTACATTTTTTGATAACTCCTCAGCCCATTCAAAATCTTTTTCCAAATCGAAAATGATAACTTTCAGCTCATTTGCTTTTTCATAAGAAGATGGTACAGGCAATTTATTTCGCTTTGGCGACAAACAAATCCAATCCCACTCTCCACTTATCTCATATGCTCCGGAAGTTTCCAGGAAATTTTCAATATTGTGCTTTTTTAATTCAGTACACAGCGGTTCCAAGTTGTACAGCGAAGGCTCTCCTCCTGTAACAACAACTGCTTTAGCAGGCGATTCAACAGCTTTTCGAACGACTTCTTCAACAGAAATAAGGCGATGTTCTGCCGGATTCCATGAAATCTTACTGTCGCACCACCGGCAACCGATATCACATCCTCCAATGCGAATAAAATAAGCTGGCTTTCCAGTATGATATCCTTCACCTTGTATGGTATAGAAATCCTCAACCAGAGGTAAATCTGTTCCTTTATCGAATATTTCTTTGTACTTGTCTTTCAAATCGTTCTTCTTAACCAATGATAAAATCCTAATTTTTGGTTGTTCAGTAAACTGGGCTACAAAATTACACGCTTTTTAAGGATTTCAAAATCAAATAGGAATATTATTTAAACTGATTCTCGTTTAGAAAAAATGCTTTTAAATATATTCTTTAAAGACTAAATCATTATGATTAGTTTAAATTTTTCTTTAATCTTACAAAAAATAACACACAATTATACTTACAGATCAAATCACACAATGAAAAACATTAAATTCTTATTTCTCTACCTGCTTATTCTCGCGTTTGCATCTTGTTCCAAAGACAGTAATTCGCCAGATAATCCTACTGACTTTACGCCAAAGGAATTGACCGTTTTTTGTATAAATGATGCGCACGGTCAATTGGATAATTTCTCAAAAATTAAACAAATCGTTGACAAAGAGAGAGAATCAACCAATGTGATCGTAGTTTCCGGTGGTGATTTGTTTTCAGGAAATCCCACTGTTGACAATCATCCTGAAAAAGGATATCCAATGATTGATGTGATGAATAAAATTGGGTTTGATGTTGCCGTATTGGGGAATCACGAGTTTGATTACGGGCCCGAAATTCTAAAAGACAGAATGGAACAGTCCAATTTTTACTGGGTTTGTGCAAATGTAGACAAGGGAACTACAGATATTCCTGAGCCATTTGAATACAAAACCATTACCAAGGAAAATATCAAAATAACTTTTCTGGGTTTAATTGAAACCAATGGAAAAAAAGATGCAACAATCCCATCAACTCATCCATGGAGAGTTAAACAATTTCATTTCGACCGGCCTGAAGACATTGTTTCTCTTTATTCAAACGTTAAAAATGAGGAGGAATCAGATATATATATTGCTCTTAGTCACTTAGGATACAATGGCAATGACCAAATATTAGGAGATGTTCAGCTAGCCAACAAGTTTCCCTATTTCGATTTAATTATTGGAGGACATAGTCACGATAAAATTAACACTAAAGTAAATGGGATACCTATTTATCAGGCTGGCAGCAATCTAAATTATCTTGGAAAGATATCAGTTACCATTGTCAACAAAAAAATAGAATCAATTACCGACGAACTAATTAATTTAAACACATATCAAGAATATGATTCTGAATTAAAAACAACAATTGATGGATACAACAATCAAGACTATTTAACAGAAGTAATCGGGGTTTCAAAAAGAGATCATAATACTAGTATGGTTGGCTGTTTTTACACGGATGCATTACGAATTCAAATGGGTGTTGATGTTTGTTTTCAGAATACTGGCGGAATTCGGTCAAACTTAAACGAAGGCGATATCACCAAAAGAGAAATTTACGAAATTACTCCTTTTAGCAACGGAACAGTTATTTATGAAATGACAGTTCTTGACATTAAAAAATTTCTGGCAGGAAGCGGATCAGGATTTTACTATTCAGGCATTCAGATTCAACAGGTTGATCAAGAAATTGAAATAAGAAATATGCAAGGGCAAAGATTATCTGATGACACAATACTAAAACTTGGACTAAACGATTACGTTCCGGCAGTATATGACAAATACTTCCCTGAATCTGGTCAAGTTCAAAACATGACAGATGCAGAAACTGTGATTTCTTATCTGCAAAATATTAACAACCAGGTGGATTATCCTGTTTGCGACCGTTACTTTAGAATGAAATAATTGTTTTACAAACAATAAAATATAAAATGATCAAGGTAATAACTTTGGTCATTTTAGTTTTTCATCCACTGCTCGTACTCCACTTTATAAATTGATTGGGGTAATTTAGTTTGCTCTGTAGAGATATACAAAGAGTCGTTTTCACCAAAAACAATACCTTCGGTTTGTGCTCCACCAAGAGGACTTAGATCTATGCGTAAACTTTTCCCTCCAAAAAAGTTAGTGCCTTCAAATTCATAAAATAAGATTATATAACTTAAATAATCTTTATAGCCTACCAACGCCAACAACTTTCCATCCGAACTGACATCAGCACCAGTAACCAACATATTTACATTAAATTCAGCCTTTACCTTTAATTTCTGAGCTTCAATATTTTTAGTAGCCGAATACAATCTGGTTTTGTAATTGGCCCAGTTTTTTGTGAAAAAGAAAAGAGAATCACCATATGATAAAAAAGCTTCGCAGTCGAAATCATGTTTTTGTAAGTGTCTGGTAAAATCCTCTTGATCAGCCCATTCAATTCCAATCACATCAGCTTCGGCTTTAGAAAATTCAGAAGTTCCCAGATCTTCTTTTTTTAGTCTTAATACACGCAAATCTTTACGATTACCAAAGTTATTACCAAAATCCCCAATATAAATGTAGTTCTGATCTGCAGCCAAGTCTTCCCAATCAATGTTTTTAGCATTAGTGATTTCAAACTCTTTTTTAATTACTCCATCCCTATTGTAGGCATATAACATTGGTTCACAATCACTATCATTGTTTATCCAAAACAAATTATTGTACCACATCAAGCCCGACTGCTCATTTACCTTAACCGACAGAGAATCAGAAACCAAAACGGGTTGATAAACAATTAAAGCATTAGAAACTTTCAATTGTTCATTAATTGATTTGTTGGAACGACACGCCCCTAAAAACAGAAATGAAAATAAACTGGAATAGAATAAATATTTCACGATATAATTAATATTAGAACATAACAAATCTGTTCAAAATAAATGAATTCTCAAAATTAGAATTAACACCAACAATTCTCCCGCTCCTATCGATCAGTTAAAAACCTCCAAATTGATAACATTCTCTTAATGAATGTATTTTTCATTTCACAATAAGTTTACAAAATAATTATACTAAGCTAATCCTTACCCGTAAATCAAAACCTAGTTTTGAGTGTTTAAAAATCTATGGAAAAATATCTAATAAGCTCATCAATAAATTAAAATCTTTAAAATGAAAACATTATTTATTACTTTAAATCTCTTTGTTGTATTCTTATTTTCGGTCACAAGCACTATTGCCGAAAACAATGCAATTAACGTAAAAAGAACAGCAACAATAACCGGTCGTGTTATCGATTCTGAAGACTACCCATTACCAGGGGCAACATTAGTATTAAAAGAGACAAACCAAGGTGTTGCATCAGACAATAACGGAGTTTATCGCATCAACAATATCATCCCGGGAGAATACACTCTTAAGATTTCGTACATTGGTTATGAAAGTGTTGAGAAAAAAATAGTATTTGAAGAATCAACTACCCTAACCGAAAACTTTAGTCTTTCGGAAGGTGTAGCATTGCAGGAAGTTGTGATTCAAGGACTCCTAAAAGAACAATCACGTGCTTTGAATCAGCAAAAAAGCAACGTAAACATTACCAATATAGTTTCTTCGGATCAGGTTGGGCAGTTTCCTGATAATAATATAGGGGATGCCCTAAAAAGAATACCAGGTATTAACGTGGAGTACGATCAAGGAGAAGCCCGGTTTGGTCACATTCGCGGTACTGCTTCAGAATACAATTCAGTTACCATTAATGGCGAACGTATCCCTTCTGCCGAAGCTGGAATTCGATCGGTACAGCTTGACCTTGTTCCTTCGGATATGATTCAAACTGTTGAGGTGAACAAAGTGATAACTCCGGATATGGAAGCTGATGCAATTGGTGGTTCTGTAAACCTTATCACCCGCTCGAATCCTTTTAAACAACAAATTTCTGCACGTGTTGGAACCGGATATAATTTTTTAAGTAATGATCCTCAATTAATTCTTTCGGCTCTATATGGCAACCGTTTTAAAACAGGAACACAATCAAATCTTGGTATGGTATTCTCTGCCTCATACCAGGACAATCAATTGGGATCGGACAATATTGAAACTGAGTGGGAAAAGGATGACAAGGGAGCCATTTACGCATCCGATTTTCAGATTAGAACCTATTACGTTCAGCGGATTCGCCAAAGTTATTCTTCTTCTTTTGATTACAATTTTAACCCAAATCATAAAATCGAATTCAAAGCCATTTACAATCACAGAAAAGACTGGGAGAACCGTTTTCGTTTACAATACAAAGACATTGAGCAAAAAGAAGATGGAAGTTGGATTAGCGAAGTTCGTCGCCAAACCAAAGGGGGAACCAACAAGAACCGCAGACTGGAAGATCAGCAGACAATGAACTTTGCTTTAAATGGAGAACACCACTTTGGAGCTATCGAAATTGATTGGAAAGGTAGTTATTCCAAGGCTTCTGAAGATCGCCCCAATGAACGTTACGTTACTTTACGGGCTAAAAAAGTTGCGATTACACCTAATTTATCTCTTACAGAAAAACCAGCATTTTCAGTAAACGATCCTCAATTAGCAGATTTAAGCAGCGAATTTGGTTTAAAAGAACTTACAGAACAATTTCAATACACAGAGGATATTGATAAAAATTTAAAAGTTGATATCAAATTTCCTATCCTCAGCGGAAAAAACAAGAACTCTCTTCAAACTGGTTTCAGATTAAAAAGCAAAGAGAAAAACAGAGACAACAGCTTTAATGATATTGAGCCAAATGATGAAAACGGCTTTATAAGTAATGCCTTAAATAATCAATATGATGCCAGTAAAAGTGATTTTATGGCCGGAGATTATGCTGCCGGACACTTTGTATCCAAACAATTTCTTGGAGGATTAAATTTCGATAATCAGTATAACCAAACCCGAAATGTTGAAGAGGAAGCCGGTAACTTTGAAGCAAAAGAAGATGTTTACGCCGGATATGTTCGTTTGGATCAGGATTTTGGAAAAAAACTTAAAATGATTTTTGGTCTTCGTGCAGAACAAACAAAATTAAAATATTCAGGTAGAATTTTGGATATCCCTGCTGACGGCGATCCAACGATTAGCACTACTGCAAAAGAAAAGAACGACTATACCAACATTCTTCCCAGTGTAATTGCAAAATTGTCGCTATCCGAGAATACTAAACTAAAACTAGCCTGGACAAACTCTATTTCACGCCCGAAATACTACGATTTGGTTCCGCACAGCAAAATTAAACAGGAAGATAATGAAATTGAAATAGGGAATCCTAAACTGGATCCAACCAACTCAATGAACTTTGATGTAATGGCTGAGCATTACTACTCAAATGTTGGATTACTTTCCGGTGGTTTCTTTTACAAATCGTTAAGTGATATTTCGAACACCATTGAACACAGAGATTTCAGCTACAGTGGGAAGACCTGGGACAAATTTTACCAACCTATTAATGTTGGTGATGCTGACCTTTATGGTTTTGAGTTTGCTTTTCAAAGACAATTGGATTTTCTACCTGGTTTCTTAAGTGATATGGGATTTTATGCCAACTATACCTACACTCATTCAAAAATGAAAAACGTGAATATTTCGGGTAGAGAAAATGAAGATTTATCGATAGTAGGAACACCAGAAAACAACGTTAATTTATCTTTATTTTACGAAGGTAAAAAACTAAATGTACGTGTATCATTGCAATATGCTGATGATTTTATTGATGAGTGGGGAGAATCTGCTTTTTACGACAGTTACTATGATAAAGTAACACATATGGATGTAAGCGCTGGCTACAACATCAATTCCAATTTCAGCATTTTCGCATCGGTAAACAACATCTTAAACGAACCTTTACGCTACTACCAAGGAGACAAGAGTCACACCAAGCAAGCTGAATACTACGGCGCTAAAGCGAATATTGGTTTAAAAATGAATTTCTAAGCAAAAACAAATTTTATTATGCATAAAAGACCAAATACAATAATTCTACTAGGGATAACTGCATCGCTCCTAATTGCCTGTTCATGCAATCGCTCAAGCGAAGGTTCGAGAAAAGCTTCTTTACTGATTGAAAAAGTTACTGAAGCAGACGGCGAAACGGATGCACTGAAAAATAGATTGGCAACTGAAGATGCTGCTGATGATCCTGCAATATGGGTAAACCATGACTCTCCAGAACAAAGCAGAATTATAGGTACAGATAAAAAAGGCGGTTTAGCTGTATATGATTTAGATGGCAATGAACTATTTTACTATGCAGATGGTAATATGAATAATGTTGACATCCGTCAAAATATTAAAACTGGGCAGGGTTCAATTGACATTGCAGCCTGTTCGAACCGAAGCTCAAACACTCTGGATTTCTACAGCATCGAAAAAGACGGCAGTTTACATCAATTTGAAAATGCCATTCCTGTTGAAATGAAAGATGAAGTTTATGGTTTTTGCCTGTCTAAAAATCAGGATCAACTTTACGCCTTTGTGAACAGCACTTTTGGAAATATTGAACAATGGAAAATCGTGCCGGAAGGCAAAAAGATTTCCGCGAAATTGGTTCGACGACTAAAACTTGCCAGTAAAACAGAAGGAATGGTTTCCGACGACGAGGCTGGTATACTTTTTATAGGAGAGGAAGCCAAAGGAATTTGGAAAATATTAATAGATCCAAACAGTACAAAAGGATTTGAGCTTCTTTCCCAGAGTACGGTAGATAAAAATGAAAACATTTATGAGGATATCGAAGGTTTGTGCATTTACAAACAATCGAATGGATCCGGATACTTAATTGCCTCCAGTCAGGGAAACTATTCTTATGCTGTATTTGAAAGAAAAGCACCTCACAACTATTTAGGAAGTTTTAGAATTGGTGACGGGGTGATTGATGGTGCAGAAGAAACAGACGGTGTTGAGGCCATTAATCTAAATCTCGGAGAAAAATTCCCGGCAGGGATGTTTGTTGTTCAGGATGGGTTTAATAAAAAGGATGAAAAATCAATTGCCCAGAACTTTAAAATGGTACGATGGGAAAAAATAGCAAATCTTTTCGAGCCAAAACTAAATATTGACACTCAATGCATTGCAGCTAAATAGCGGACTGTATAATCTAAAAAGAGCAGGCTTTAAAAGTCTGCTCTTTATTTTTTCTTCTCCGACATCATCCCGGGCTGAAGAAACTCATACAAAAGCTTATATAGGACATCTTTATCGATTGGTTTTGATATGTATCCTTTAAAACCTTTCTTGATCATCTTCTCTCTATCTTCTTTCAAAGCATATGCAGTTTGAGCAATTATCGGAATATTTGGGTTCATCTTTAATATCCGCTTTGATGCCCTATACCCATCCATGACAGGCATTTTAACGTCCATCAATATTAAATCAACATCTGTTTTATCTTCTATAATTTTTACAGCCTCCATTCCATTTTTTGCCCAGATCACTTTGGCAGAAGTGGGTGTTAAAATTTCATCTAACAGATGATAATTAATTTCAATATCTTCAACAATAAGAATCGTTTCATTTTTCAATAAAGGTGGTACAAGTCCGGTTTCGAAGCTTGTAATTTTTCCAATTTGTGAATGAACCGCATTTCTTAATCTAAAATAAAAAGTTGTTCCCTTATCCTTTTCTGAGGTAAGCCATAATTCTCCATCCAACAAGTTCGAAATCTCCTTGCAAATTGCCAATCCTAAACCTACACCTGACTGCATGCCCACAGCAGTTTCCTCAATCTGTCTGAATATATCAAAAATAATTTTTGTGTGCTCCGGTAAAATACCAATTCCAGTATCTGACACATAAAAGGTAATATCCGATCCTTCAATCTGATATCCATATGTAATTATTCCTGATTGTGTATACTTTATTGCGTTATTCAAAAGATTAGTTATCAATTGTATCAATTTCGTTTTATCCGAATACAAATACAGACTATCATCATCGGGAATGCATTTTAACCGCGTTGTTAAATTAAACTTATTGCTCTTATTTATCTCTGACTTTACATATTGCTGTAATGTTAAGAACAACTCAGACAGAGAAAAATCCTCTTTTTTAACTTTAGCTTCTTTCGCCTGAAGAAGCGATACATCAAATATCGATTCGATTATTTTCAACAAATGTTGTCCACTTGATTTTATGATCTCATTGCGTTTTACTATTTTATCAATAGAAGACTTAGAGTTTACCAATCCACTAAATCCTATGATAGCATTTAAAGGGGTTCTTAATTCATGAGACATAGATGCCAAAAATGTAGATTTTAATTGGTCACTTTCCTCAGCCTTTTCTTTTGCAAATATGAGTTTCTGCTCAAATTTTTTCCGGCTGATTACACCAGCCAGCACATCAGCGAAGGTATAGAGTAAATTGATGTCTTCCGAATCCCATTCTTTATCATGAAAAACGGAATCGAAGCCCACAAAACCTAATAAGGACTCATGGGATAATATTGGAAGAACTAATAATGATTTAAGATCGGAATGAAAATTACCAATCTTTTTCTGAATCGATTTTAATGAAAGTTTAGATAAAGGAAGATAAAGGTGTTCCCGTTGATTAAACTTCTCAATCCACCAATCGAAATTTTCAACAGCCAAATTCTGAGAAATCTCTTTCTTGGAAACAACACCATCCCGACACCATTCATTAGTATTACTCAATGTAATTCTATTTTCCTCAAACAAAAACACATAACTTCTATCTGTATTCGTAAATTCACCTATGTTCTTTAATGCACGGTCAATTAACTGATCTACATCACTTAAAGATGAACCAATAAAATCGGCAGAAATATCAATCAGCAATTTTTCTATTTCCGTTTTATGTTTTAACCGGGCCTCTGATATCTTCCGATAACCAACATCCCGAACAATAGATTGAACGAATCTGGTCCCATCTAAATCAATTAAATTAGAATTAATCACAACTGGAATAATTTCACCCGATTTGGTTAGATGATTCGTTTCAAAAGAGACTTTTCCTTTTTTTCCCAAAGTCTCTCTTATGGTATTCATCCCCTTGTCTAACTTTTCGCCTTTTACGCTTAAATTTTCAGGAGTAAGCTGATAAAACTCCTCCCGGGAATAACCATAACGCTTAATAGCGGCGTCATTAACCTCAACAAATTTTTGAAATTTAGATTCATGCCATGGATGAACAAAAACAGCATCGTTTAAAGAATTAAAGAGTATTCTAAACTTGTTTTCACTTTGTATTAAATTCTGCTCAGCAATCTTTCTATCCGTAATATCAGCAATATAGCCTTCAATAAATAAAGGTTTATTATTTTTATCCTTTATTGCAATTCCCTGCTCAAACACCCATTTAAGTATCCCGCCTTTACTAATGATTCTATACTCAATTGTAAATCTTTTATTTTTTGAGCTTGCTTCATTTACAACTTGTGCAACAAAATCCCGATCTTCAGGATGTATTATATCATTGTAGGCAACATGTGAATTATAATTAAGTTCTTCGGGCGCATAACCAGTTAAGTTTAAGCCTCCCTGACTAACGTATAACATGGTCCAAAACTCATCTGCCAAACATCTATAAACCATACCCGTAAGATTACCCATTAAAGTAGATAACCTTCTGGTGGCCTCGATGGATTTACGCTGCATTTTTTTTTGCTCTGTAATATTCCTTACAATTGCGGTAATTTCTCTATCTCCACTGCTGCTGATTCTGAACTCAAAATAACAAACGCCTCTTTCTTCAATTCTAAGCCGATAATCAAAAACCTGTACCTTTCCGGTATCTAAAGCAGCCTCCAAAGAATGCATAAACTCATTAGTCAAATTCTCCTCAAATACTTTTCGGATATCCAAACCAACAATTGATTCTTCATTTCGGAATAAACCTTTCTCCTCACCATGGAGATCTATCACCTTTCCATCCCTTGATATTCTTAAAATTAAATCAGGAATTGTTTCCAGCAAGGCTTTTGCTTTTGCCTCGCTTTCTTTCAAACGTTTCTCTGCAGCTAACCTTTCGGTGATGTCTTCAAATATGGTAAAGACTTCTTCACTGAATCCAGTCTCCTTATTCATTAAAGGTGTTGCAGTAATACTAATCCAGATGTACACCTGCTTTTGAGGATTATATACACCAAGTATTGAATTAGTCACCTCTTTACCCGTCATCAAGGCAATTTTTGCAGGATGTGTTTCCGCGGTCATTAAAGAACCATCTGCAAGGATGTTCTTAATTCTTGGTTCAAAACTTTCAATATTGAGTAAAAATTCCTTTTCAACACCTAAAATTCTTGATGCAGAAGGGTTGGTATAAATTATTTTCCCTTCCTTATTTCGAATTATTATTCCTTGATTTGTAGTATTATAAAGAAGGTCAGCCCTATTAACAGCATCTGTTTTTTTAAGGCTTTTAGAGTAATGATCTCTTTCCTTTTTCAATTTACCAACCTGCTTTTCCAACTCAGCAATTCTTTCCTTATATTCGGAAAGTATTCTTTCGAATGCATCATGGGACATATGTTGATTGTTATCAGTCATAAATTAAGATATTACCTAATAAAACCGAATTAGCTTATCACAAGTTACTAAAACAACATCAGGAATTTATTAGAAATAAGTATAAATTCTTTAGCCCAACAGTACCTATTATATATAATACTCAGATGTTTGTTTGATTTCCTTAATCAAAAATATACTATTCAGTACTCCTATGTTTTTAATTTTAGAAAGTTTATAACGTAAAAATTCATGATATTCCTCCAGACTTCCGACATGAATTTTAAGAATAAAATCGACCTGACCAACCGCATGATAACATTCCTGAACTTCTTGTAAATCCTGAATTTGTTCTTCGAATTCATCAATAAAAGCCTCATTATGATATCGCATGGAAACCTGACACATTACTGTAACTGCCTTTCCTATTCTCATTTTATCAAGAATAGCCACATATTTTTTAATGAAGCCTTGATTCTCCAACCTCCTAATTCTCTCGTAAACAGGTGATACCGTAATATTTAGCATCGCCGCAATTTCCTTGGCTGTCTTCTTTGAATCATTCTGAAGTATTCTCAGAATTGTTTTATCCGTTTGATCTAAATTCTCCATATCAGAAAAAATTACTCCTTTTACAACGTTTGCACAATCACCTTTAGTAAAAAAAAGGTCTAAAACTTACATTCTCAATAATTATTACTTAATTATTTAAGAAATATATGAAATAATATGGAAACATCTTTACTTTGCTAGCAAATAGTACGAATGCAAACATCAGTTTTTTTTGTAAATAGTTGATCTTAAAAATATAGGTTAACAGCCGAAGTAAAACAACAACAAACACACAACAACACACCTACAAACACTAATTCGAACGCCTCTTTTCCATCCGGAATCGAGGCGTTTTTCCATGTTTCAATTGATAGAAATATCAGAATACAAAAAATGCGTCCTTTTCAGAACGCATTATAACTATTTTAATAAATCTATTTCTTTAAATCGTAACCATCTGTAATTCCTTTTTCAACAGCCGGAATCCCATCAACCATCCATTCTGGAGCTGGTTTTCCTTTTAAGTAGAAATCAAAAAACTGCATGGTTCTGATGGATAAATCCACTCTGTTTGGTCGCTTTTTTAGATTATGATCTTCATCGTTATAAGATAACAACCAACAAGGTTTTTGCAAACGGCGCATTGCTACAAACAATTCTATTCCCTGATACCAAGGCACTGCACCATCATGATCATTGTGCATCATTAGTAAGGGAGTTTCAATTTTTGGTGCATAAAATATCGGCGAGTTCTCAATGTATTGCAATGTGCTGTTCCAAAGAGTTCCTCCAATACGACTTTGTGTGTGCTCGTACTGAAACATTCTGCTCATACCTGTTCCCCAACGAATTCCACCATAAGCCGATGTCATATTTGATACGGGAGCCCCGGCCATTGCACATTTGAATAAATTTGTTCTTGTTACCAAATAAGCAATTTGATATCCGCCCCAGCTTTGCCCTTGTAAGCCAATGTTTTCCTTGTCGATAAAAGAATAACGATCCATCATGCTCAGAGTTCCCGTTACAACAGCACTATATGCACATTCGCCAGGATAGCCGATTTTATGATAGGTAATATCAGGCATGAAAATCAGGTAATCATTACTTACACAATAGCTAGGGTTGATAATTGACCAATTGGGTTGCGGTACATGATGACGATGCAATGCATCGGAACTTCTCTCGTAAAAATAAACCAACATTGGATATTTTTTATTTGGATCGAAATTTTCAGGCTTGTACAATAAACCTTGCAATTCTTCGCCATCACCCGAAGTCCATTTCACCAACTCAACATCTCCCCACAGGTAATTTTTCTGCTGTGGATTCGCATCCGATACTTGTTTTGGGTTTGTAAACCTCATGTTACCAGTCCACAAATTTGGATAATCTTTAAAAGTAGATCGTTTCCATATCAATTGGTTTGCTTTTTTTGCTTTCAGAGGACTATTGAAACCTGCATCCTCAAAAACCAATTCTTCGGGTTCTTCATCTTGCTGTAAGCGGTAAAAACCCGATTTTTTTGTGAACTCATGAAATGCACTCAAAAGAACCGGCTTTTTCAAATCAATAAATAGTTCCTCTTCATTCAATTTCACGTAATCAAAGCGAATCTTATTTCTACGACCAAAGCTATTGGTAATATTTTCAGAACTTTTCACTCCTGTCGGATCCAACTTCCAAAAATCATATCTATCACTAATAATTACCTCCTCATCTCCTTTTGTCCATCCCACTACTCCATACGGACTGGGATCACTCGGAGTATCATGAGTTTCATCGTAAAAATTAGCTTTTATCTTCCTTGTTAATGCCACCGTTTTGCGATTCTCAATTTGATACGAATACCAAATACTATCCTGAGTCTCGAACCAGATCAAGAACTTCTGAGCAGGGGAAATATTCACGCGTGAATTTTTCTTTTCCAGCACCATGTCTTTCTTTCCCGTTTTTGTGTCTATTACATAGTAATCGGAATACCAATCATCCCACGAAGTCAATTGCTGGTAAGGCAATGACGAAGATCCGAGTGCTAATTTTGAATTTCCATCATCATACAGTTTCACCTCAGGTAAATTTTCATTTCCCAATTGCAAAACTTTATTTTCCAATGGATTATATACAGCTAACCAAGTTCTTTTCTTCTCTTTTTCGGCTTGTACTTTCTGTTGAGGCTGCAACAAAGGATCTTTCCAGTTCCATACATCAACATGATATTTTTCCTCGTCAAGCAAAGTGTCTTTTGGTTCATTAATCGGTCTGGGAGCTACTCCAAAAAACAATTTCTCTCCATTTTTCGAGAAATATATTTCTCCATTCTCACTTACCGTCCAATCTTTCTGAATATCCTTACTTAAGGTATCCACCAAAACCTTTAGCTCATTAAGTTTTATATTTTGATAGTATAAAGCAAAAGTTTTATTCTTGAGTGTATCAGCAGAAAAAATAAAAGAAAGCTGATCACCATTAGGTGCTAAAGATGTTTTCTTTGCAATTCCTTCTTGTTCAAATACAATTTTAACCTGCTCCTTATTAGCAGTAAACCAATTCACCTTCGAGGTTTGAATACTATCCCCTTCAACCTGAACAAAAGAAACAGCATTTCCATTTTCAGATAAGGCATAATCGGAAACATCTTTGTATCGATACTCTTTTCCCGACAGGAAATTTAAGATTACGAGCTCTCCTTTTTCAATTTTAGTTTTCGTTTCAGGTTTTTCAATTGAATCGTTAGCCAAAGAATCCTTTTTTTCCTTAGGCATTTTCAATAAAAAGGCCATCCATTCACCCTTCTCTTCAGGTATTTTGAATGATTCCAATTCCGCAAAATGCAAAATGCTATTCTCCTTCAAATTCCATATCCCCAACGAATCTTTTGGCAAATCCTTCTTTTCAATCTTCTTCACCTTCGCTTGTCGAATGGTATCAAACTGAGCTTTAATATTGAAACTTAAAATTTCACTTTCCGGCGAAAATATCGCCTGATATCCTCTGGCTACAGAATCCAACTTCCCCGTACTTACCTGATACAGGTAAAGATATCCATCTCCTTTCTGAGGATTTACTTCATAAGTGATCCATTCTCCGTTAGCAGATATCTGTTGATTTTTAAGGTTTTTCCAATGATCATAATCGGCATGACTTAATGGAATTTTATTTGTTTGTGCCAATAAGCTGCCAATAAACAGACAAAACAATATGGCAAGTATTGATTTTTTCATTTCTAAATTCGTTGTGTTTGTATGTATTGTTTGTTTAGTATTCTCTTTTACAGATGAACCAAGAATTTAAAAGGTCTTCCTTGTTGTATGAGATCTCATCATCGGAGTTTAAATGCAAAACCTTTCCTCCTGAAGCCGATACGATTGCATGTCCCGCAGCAATATCCCATTCCATTGTAGGAGCATACCGAGGGTAAACATCAGCCTCTCCTTCTGCAATCATACACAGTTTTAAAGAGCTTCCCTTTGATATTAACTCAACATTATCATGTTCCTCTTGCAGCTTCGAAATAAAATCTTTCGTTTCCTGATTCATGTGAGAACGAGATCCCACCACCCGAATAGACTTTCGATCCTGAGAAAGAGGCAGCGCTATGGAGTGCACGACTAATGAATCTAAATCACCAGACCAATCCACAATATCATCCATTCTAAATGCTCCCAATTCCTTATCGGAAAAATACAATTGCTTATAAACAGGTACATAAATAACACCCGCAATTGATGTTCCATTTTCAATTAAAGCAATGTTCACAGTAAATTCATCGTTCCTTTTTATGAATTCTTTCGTGCCATCGAGCGGATCAACGATCCAACAATATTCCCAGTTTTTTCTAATTTCGAAACCCAAATGCTCTCCCTCCTCACTTAAAACAGGTAAACCCAGCTCATCCAATATCGACACAATAGCCTGATGCGCCCTTTGATCAGCAATTGTTAACGGACTATTGTCCGATTTAATTTGAATCTCAAAATCTTTGGAATTATAAACTTCCAATATCTCTTTTCCGGCTTTTAACGATGTAGTTATCGCCGCAAAAAGAAGTTCTTTTCTTTTACTAAAATTCATAGGTTTTTATGCTTAACAATCCCTAAGGATTGTGGAATTATCAATTAATAAAAATAGATGTATGACAGTATCAATACAGTAACCAGCATATAAATAATGGTCAGAGGAAATCCTATTTTGAAGAAATCTTTAAAGGTATATCCTCCTGGTCCGTATACCATTAAGTTGGTTTGATAACCAATTGGAGTCATAAAATTTGCGGCTGCAGCAAATGCTACAACCAATACAAAAGGTTCCGGATTTAAATGAAGACTTAAAGCTATTGTAAGCGATATAGGAAATACAATAGCAACAGCAGCCTTATTGGTTATATAGGCAGCAAGTACCGATGTAATTAAATAAATTCCAAATAAAACTCCGACTCTTCCTAACGGAATAAAGACTGAAATTAACAGGTCCGCAATGATCTCCGCCAATCCGGATTTTATCATGGCTGTGCCAAATGCCAAGGCAAGAGAAATAATTAAAGCCAGATTAAAATCAACTCTCGATGCAATATCTTTAGGATTAGAAATTTTTAAAGCCAGAATAACAATAATCATCACAATTAAAGTCATGAACAAAGGCACAATTTTTAGTGCTGACAAGACAACAGCCAACACAGTTCCTCCAAGCAACAACCATATTTTATAAGCTTCCTGCTTTCTGAATTCTTTTACTTTCGATATAAAATAGAAATCCTGAACCAAATGAGAACGATCAACAAAATCGTCTCCTCCTAAAAGCAATAATACATCACCGGCACGAAGTTTTACTTCTCCGATTTTACCACTTACCCGACCTCCATTTCGATGAATACCAATAACTGCAGCATCAAAATGACCTCTAAAATTAGCCTCTTTAACTGTTTTGGATATCAAAGTTGAGTTATGAGAAATTACAATTTCAACCACCTCTATATGCTTTTTATGAGTCAGCATCCCAACCGTAGGAAGCGTTAATCCTGAATTGGGAAGCACCAAATCGGCAATGGTTTCGGTATCGCCAGCGAACAATAAACGATCGCCTTCTTCCAGTCTGTATTCATGCGAAACTGCCGCAATTCTTACATCACCCCGGTTGATCTGAAAAAGGTAAAGACCTTTCAAATTTCTTAAATCAGCCTCTTCAATTGATTTTCCAATTAAACCAGAATTGGATTTGACATGCGCTTCAACAATATACTTTCGTGAATTTTCAGAAAATTCGCCCAACACATCCTCTTTTTCCGGCAACCATTTCTTACTTACCAATAAAAGGTAAATCGACCCAATAAGCATCATTGGAATTCCGACATATGCAAAACTAAACATATCAAGAGAACCCAATGCAGGTATAATTTTCTGATCGATAACCATACCATTGACAATCAAGTTTGTGGATGTACCAATTAGAGTTATACATCCTCCTAATATAGCTGCGTATGATAATGGAATTAATAATTTCGATGGAGAAATATTATTGCGCTTGCTCCAATTATGCACATATGGCATCATAACGGCAACAAGAGGTGTATTATTTAAAAAAGCTGAAAAAGCTCCCACCAGAAATATCATTCGTGCCATGAATTGCCGATAAGTAGTGGCTTTTTGAAATACCTTATCAAATAGGGTTTCAACAATACCCAGATCCCTGATAATGTCTCCAATCAACAAGAGCATTAAAATGACAAAAACCTGATCATTAGCAAATCCACCAAGTATCTCTGAAGGAGTAAGAATCCCAAAAATCCCAAGAACAACAACTCCAATCAGGAAAGTAAAAGCAGGCCCAACCCATTCTTTATAGAATGATATTAGAATAAAAACCAACACGATTAATACAACGATCGCATTAAATGAGAGCATAAATAAGGTTTTTGGATTGAGTTTAAGGTACGAAGATACAAAAATACTGTAAGCTGAAAGCTCATTTTTCAATCCTTTGCACACCTGAATTATTAAACTGTTCAATTTTTTGTTCATAAACCTTCAAGCCACCCGACTAAAAGTTATCAAAACCATTAAATTTGTAAGGCTTAAAACAAATCAAATATGGATAATTACCAAACAGGCACCTTTGAGAAACAATTTCACAACAACACAATCACAATTCATTACAAGCAACTTGACCTCAAAACAAGCGAAATTCTTTCCTATCTAAATCCGAAAGAATTTAATATTTATTGCAAAAACGGCTGTCCAAATCATTCTCAAAAATGGACTTGCCCACCAAACTGTCCAACTTTTGAAAATTATTCCAAAGATTATTCTATTGTATCTCTTTACTTATTTTACACCTCGCCTCATCAATTTGAAAAAAATGATGACAAAGCCCTGTACTCTTACAATTTCATTAAAGAAGAACTGCAAACCTATCTTCGAAAAATTGAGCCGGCGAATGGAAAAATGATTGCTGCAAATAGTTGTGAGCTTTGCTCTACCTGCGGGCTTGCTTTGGGAAAGGAATGTCATATCCCGGAAAAAATGCGTTACAATTTGGTTGCCTTTGGTTTTAACGTAAGCAAAATAATGACCGATCTGTTTCAACACGAACTGCAATGGGCTTCGAAAGATCAAATACCTGATTTTGTAAGCAGTGTTGGAGCTATATTAAAAAAATAACTCCGGCAAATTAGTTGGCCGGAGTTTATTTGTATGATTTTATTTCTTAGACAATTATACCAAATTAACATCAAAACATGCCTTATAAAATGTTTCTTTTCAGCTATATTTTCGTTAAAAAAGATGCATCGTAACTTGGCTGTGCTTTACTTTTTTGCCTCGATACAGCTAAAAATTAATTCATTTTAATTAAAGTCTATTTTGAAATTAAATTGGCATTACACTTTTAATCTTTCTTTAAAAGGCAAAAAAGTCATGAAGTCGGCATGGTGAACAATGTAAGCTTCGGTGCTTCTTTTCACCATATTTCCTTCTCCTGCATGGGTTGCAATAATGTGGCAAACCTCGGGTGGAATACCACACTCCTCAGCCAATGAAACCCCTGAAAACGGATGACGGATGTATTTTCCATATGTGCCCTGAACTGCATTACCTTCCTCATCCAAAACATATTCCAACAACTTACCTACGTCGCAAAGTATGGCTCCGGAAAGTAAAACATCCATATCCACAGGCAACTCGTCTTTAAAAAAGGAATTCATTTTTTCGCCGCTTTCTTTTGCTATATGAACTACGCATTGCTTGTGATCCATAAAACTCACTTTAAGATCAGGTCCACATAAAAGCGTGAAAGGAATTCGTTCCAGATCTTCAGCGGACAGTACACTTCTTTCCAAAGCAATCTCCCATACTTTAGTCGTTTTTTCTCTTAGCACCTCATCTTCAATCCAATTGAGTTCGGGCCACAATTCCTTAACTATTTTTCTCATATTCATAATCAGGATTGTTGGAATATTTCGTTTTTAACTTTTCGATAATTACATCTGCCATTTGATGAGTGGATGCAGCACCATTAGCAAGCACATCTGCACTGCCTGTCATCTTCATCATATCATAGGTTTGTACCTTTCCTTCTTCAATTACTTCAGCAACCGCTTTTCTAATTCTTGCAGCTGTTTCCTTTTCTTCCAGGTACTCCAACATCATACAAGCTGATTCTACCATCGCAATAGGATTTACTATGGAAACCGAGTAACCGGCATATTTGGGAGCAGAACCATGAGTTGGCTCGAATACAGCAATTCCTTCATCAGACATTTGTGCACTGCACGCAAATCCCAAACCTCCAATAAGTCCTGCAAATCCATCAGACACAATATCTCCAAACATATTCCCCGCGACAATCACTCCGTAATTTTCAGGATTTTTGGTCAACCACATCATTTGAGCATCAATGTTTGTGTTCCAAAGTTCAATTTCAGGGAATTTTTTCTTCTGAATTTCCTGTGCCAGCTTAAACATCATTCCTGAAGTCTCGCGAATAACATTTGGCTTTTCGCAAAGCGTAACCGATTTATATCCATTCTTTTTGGCGTACTCGAAAGCTGCCATTAAAATTCTGGTGGTACCGGTTCTCGTGAAAATTCTTGTGGAAATGGATAAATCTTCCCTTGGCACACTGCCAAAATTCTTCACAAATTTAGGATGTGAAGTTAGTGCTGCATAAACAATATTATCGGGATTTGACCATTCTACCCCGCCGTACAAACCCTCTGTGTTCTGTCTGAAAATTACGACATCAACTATTGGTTCTTCAATGGCCCCTCCTTTGCCTCTGCGGATAAAATTTAACGGATTTCCTTTATAGGTTTTGCAGGGACGAATGCAGATATCGAGGTTGAAGTACTGACGCAAACCTACAATTGGACTTGAGTACACCAATCCTTTATTTTGCAAAGCCGGAGCCAATTCATTCGCTGCATCATCCTTTGGTTTGGACGTTATGGCACCAAACAATCCTATTTTATGCTTTTTGAGCAGTTCAACCGTCCGCTTAGGAAGAGGATTCCCTTCCTTACACCAAAATTCCCAGCCGATATCACCTTCTACGTAGTCTGCTTCAAATCCCGCAGAATTTAAGATCCTAATGGTTTCGTTAAGTACAACTTTGCCTATTCCATCACCGGGCATAGCAACAATAGTTCTCCTGGTCATAAGTTTCTGTTTTGTAAGTTTATACCAAATTAACATCAAAACATGCCTTATAAAATGTTTCTTTTCAGCTATATCTTCGTTAAAAAAGATGCATCGTAACATGGCTGTGCTTTACTTTTTTTCCTAGATACAGCTAAAAATTAATTCATTTTAATTAAAGTCTGTTTTGAAATTAAATTGGTATTAGTGTGATATATCACCTTAAATATACCAAATTACAAACATTATCTTATGAGGAAAATCAGTGTTTATTTCAACAAAAAAAGCCCCTAAAGGAGCTTTATATCAATAACAAAATTAATCTTTAGTTAGGATTTCGAATGGAAACAGGAACTATAATACTTAAAAGCCGATCATTTTGATACGTGGTTTTTTCCACTGCCACAATAGAAATGTTCTTTTCAATATTAAAACCTTTAGAAATAGGAATTCTTAATTCGCCTACTCCTGCAGTGGTTTTCAATTCAACAAGACCTCGGGTACCAATTGGCAAAAATTTCCCATCGATTAATTTACCCTGATAAAATTGTACTTTATTCCGCCCATTGCTCAACCGGAATTTAAGAACATATTCCTCCTTTGTTTTTAAAAGATTAATTTTCTCCACTTTAATGTAAGGTTCCGACTTCTCCTTCCCTGTCTTGGCATACTCTTTCAAGCCCACACAAAGCATATCATTTTTGTATAAAAGTTCAGATTTCAATTTCCCGTTTTCCCAGAATTTCTTCTGAAATCCATTCTTTTTTCCTTTCTCGTAATTGGTTTCCCGATAAACTTTTCCATCCTTATAATACCATAAAACAGCGCCGTGTTTCATCCCATCTACATAGGGAATGTCATACTGTTTTTCACCCGTTTTATAAAAGGTTTTACTGACACCAACTTTTTTATTGTCTTTGTACTCTACGAAGGATTTCAATTCCCCAGTCCCAAAATAATACTTTTTGATTCCATTTTTCACGTTTGACTTAACAGTGTCCTTTGTTTCAATCATCTTACTATCTGCTTGTTCTTTCGATCTCCCCGTCAGTAAATCACAGGAATTAAGTAGGAGTAAAACGCTTATCAGTAATACAATATTTTTCATCGATATTTTTTTTGACTGTGCAAGGTAACAGGATTTCAATTTGGAAGCAATAATAATTATACTTCCTCTATTTCAGATAGTTTTCCATAGAGAACAAATGCTTTCACCTTTTCGAATCCAAGTTGTTGAATCAATTTTTTATAAGCCAAAACCTGTTTTTTGTGGCTATTTTCTTTTTTCTTACCAAACTTAAAATCGATAACAACTGCCTCTTTTCCTCTGTAAATAACTCTGTCTGGTCGCTGCACCTCCCCTTTGCCCAAAAGAATATCTCTCTCATTAACCACCGTCCAATCTTTCGAAAACCATTCAGACACAATTGGGCCATTTAATAATTCTTTAGCAAAAAGTGAAACTTCCTGAGCTTGAATCTGATCCAGTTTCCCTTCAAATTGCAATTGACTCACCGCTTTGTTAACATCCTCTTTGTATTCTATCAGTTGAAACAGCTGATGCAGAATATTTCCTCTGCTTACCGGTGAAAAGGTCTCAACCGATTCTGCTTCCGAGAAATCAAAATAATCTGCCGAATGCGCCCGTAACTTTAACCGGTCATCGAGCAAAGAAGCAGGATACTCGCTCCTCTTCTCTTTTGTTTTTTGAGGCCCTTCGGAAACTCTGACTTTCAATTCACCCAATTCGAAATATTTACCTTCCTTGTTCCAATTCTGAGCTAAAGACACAATTTTATTTCCATTAAAATCAGAAGAATAGTTGTCTGAGTTTTCGAAGATGAACAAAAGTAAGTCCGAAATATTTTTCAAATCTCTCTTGGCCGAAAGTGGTGAATAACTGATAAAAACCTCTTCGGCTCTGGTTTGGGCAACATACAAAAGATTCAGATTATCAATATATGACTGCAACTTTTCAGTGAAATATTCCTGATAATAGATGGTTTCCTTCAAACTGCTGCTATATCGAACAGGAAGTACATCCAAAACATTAAAACCTTCTACTTTAGGCTGACACCAAAGTATGTTTGTGTGCCGTGCATTGTCCAGATCCCAATTGCAAAATGGTAAAATCACCACCTTAAACTCCAAACCTTTCGACTTGTGAATCGTCATGATTCGAATTGCATCCTGTTGATCTGAAACCGAAATCACTTCCTTGTCTTTTCGTTCAGCCCAATAATCCACAAAAGAATTCAAATCCGGAGCATCTGTCTTTGTAAATCCCAAAACCAAATCCTGAAAAGCCTCTAAAAAAGGGAAATCCTGAGCACGCTCATTCAATTTAAAAATATGAATTAATTTCTCAACCAAATCATACAAAGCCTGCCTTTTTAAAGCAGGAATATTGGCCGTAAATTCATCGGGGAAAACAGATTCAAATGTATTTTCATCTTTAGAAACTGTGTACAATTTATCCTTATCTTCCTGTTGCTGATTTTGAATGTAAACCTGATATTCCTGCTTTAAAAAGCCAAGATTTATTTTATTATCAGGATATACAAAGTAAGTCAGTAAATGACTTAGAAAACTAATAACTGAAGAGTTCTTCAAATAGAGTGAATCGTTTGAGATCACATCGTAATTGACTCCTTCTTTTGCATTTTCGCTTGCGCGATACGCCATTAAAGTATCAGCAATCAGGCCTCCTTCTTTTCCATTTCGAACCAATATGGAAATGTCTCTTGCCTGATAACCCATTTCCTGAAAATGCTCAATTCTTAACGGCAAATCTTCCAGCACCTTCTCAACCCAATCTGAATCAGTCTCTTTTTCAATAAAATGGGCTTTTACGTATCCAGGAAATTTCTCTTTACTTTCCGGAAAGTGCTGATAAACGTCCTGATAAGCTCCTGTAATTTTCTCCTGCTCCTCTGCTAATCCTTCCGAAATGTCAGCAGGAATAGAGGCATTGTATTCATTCTGCAAAATCTGCGCTCCAAGCGCAAACACTGAATTATTATAATTGATCACATTTTTAGAGCTTCGCCAGTTGTAATTCAGAGTCATGCCATTCACACCAAAACCCTCAAAATCCTGATCCAATTGTTCCGATAAGATTTTCCAGTCACCATTCCGCCATCTGTAAATGGATTGTTTTACATCTCCAACAACCAGAGAGTGATTCCCTTCGGCCAAAGAATTTGTCACCAATGGTCTGAAACTTTCCCACTGCATCGACGATGTATCCTGAAACTCATCAATCATGAAATGCTTGTAAACATTCCCAATTTTCTCATATATAAAAGGCGTGTCATTATCTCCAATAATGCTTCGGAGCAAACGACTCGCATCCGACAGAAGAAATATGTTTTCGCTTTCGGAAAACTCCTGTATTTTTTTTGACAAGTCTGTTAATATGCCCAAAGTATAAATATAACTCAAGGTTTTATCCGTTGATTTATACAACATCGACTGCTCATCGTAATGATTAACAGCCTTTTTCAACAAATCATTCAAACCAGCATTACAAGCCTCTCCAACAGCTTGTTTCGTTGAAGAACTTGCTTTCCCTGTTGTCCATTTTTCTGGAGTATCGACAGCCGACCTGGCTCTGATTCCCGGCTCCATTTTCCCTCCGGCTCCCAAACCCGACAAATAACCTGCCACACCAGATTTCCCGTAAGCAAACTCAGTAATATCCAAAGCATGTTGAGCCAAAACCTTCCTTGTTTCGTCTCCAATTTTGTTGAAAAACCCTTCAAAATCATCTTTTATCTCCTTTAAGATTTTACGATAGGAACTTAGGAAATTTTTATCCGAAAGTTTGTCAATTAATTTATCAGAGAAATTTTTAAAATCTTCTTTGAAAACTTCATTCCCAACGTCTAAAATTTCCTGTTTAAAATTCCAGTTTTTTCCTTCTCTGATTTTCGATTCTGCAAAATCGGTAAGCCATGATCTTAATTGTCCATCCTTATCTACATCAGTAAAAAGTAAATCAGCAGCCTCATTCAATACCCTTCGTTGGTCCAGTTCAATATTATAACCCATTTGTAATCCAATTTCGCGGGTAAAGGAACGAACCACTTTCTGGAAAAAACTATCAATAGTAGTGACAGAAAACCGGGAATAATCATGAAGAAGTCTGTTTAAAATTTCTTTTGCTCTGGAAACCAATTCAACAGAATTCAGATTGTGTTTTTCTTTTAATTCTATGGCATAAGGCGAATCATCAGATTGTGACAAAAGATAAATTTCTTTTACAATTCGAGACTTCATCTCATCTGTAGCCTTGTTGGTGAAAGTAACAGCAAGAATACTTTTATAATTTAAAGGATCTTCAAAAACTAGATTTAGATACTCTTTGGTAAGCGTATAGGTCTTTCCTGACCCTGCAGAAGCTCGATATATGGAAAGTTCGGACATATTTTAATCTTTATTTATTCCGAAAATAGCAATAATAATTATGAGGTGGGAAGCAATGCAAAAATAAAATAATCATTTAACTCCAAACCATCTTGCAATTCTAAATAATAAACAAATGCAATATTATTTACAGTTAACCTAATAACAAATACAGTTTAATTTAAAACAACATTAAAAACATCGGGTAAAAATTTAAACATGCTAATTTATATGCAAAACAAAAGTTTTATCTCTTACAAAGATAATATTAACATAAAAATATAATTACATACAAATACAACAATATGTTCGTTCATCATAACAAATAACTATTGACATCATCTTTTATTTTTCCTAACTTCTGCTTTATTATCAAAATATTCACTATAATCCAATAGTTATGAAAAAAATCTTTACTCTTCTTCTTTGTTGTATTTTTATTCTTTCCTCTGGATATTCCCAAAAAAGGGAAATAGACAATGATGGAAAATACAAAGGAATTATCCGGATAAAATTCTCTCCCAAATCCGATAAAAAGGTAAATGAGTTACACCAACTTCTTATAAACAGAAGTCAGTCAAAAACAAAAAGTACTGAAGAATTTGTTCGCACCAACATCGCGAATCTTGACAAAGTAAACCAACAGTTTAAGGCAAATAAAATGCGTCGTGTGTTTCGTGATGCAGGTAAATTTGAGGCTAAACATAAAGAATTTGGCCTGCACCTTTGGTACGAAGTGGAATTTAATACGTCAACTCCGGTATCCCAACTCATAAAATCTTATCAGAATGTTGCTGAGATTTCGATGGCGGAAGGAATTAATGCTACCAAACAAATTGAAGGGGTTAAACTTCCTGAACGTAATAATACTCCTGCCCCAACTGCTCTTCCGGCAGGAACCAATGATCCCCGTTTTGTTGATCAGTGGCATTACGAAAATACAGGCCAGAACAATGGAACTCCAGGTGCCGATATCAGTTTACTGGATGCCTGGCAGGTAGAGACAGGAAATCCGAACGTTATTGTAGCAATTGAAGATGGCGGTGTCGATTATGACCATGAAGATTTAGCCGCAAACATGTGGATAAACCCTGGTGAAATTGCCGGCAATGGTATCGACGATGATAACAATGGATATGTTGATGATATCTACGGATATAACTTTGCTGACAATACCGGTGACATTTACGTAGGTGATCACGGAACTCACGTTGCCGGAACAGTTGCTGCTGTATCCAACAACGGAATTGGAGTTAGTGGTATTGCAGGCGGAAGCGGAAACAATGACGGTGTAAAATTAATGTCTTGTAATGTTTTTAGTGCCTCAAGCGGTGGTTTTGCTGAAGCATACTCTTATGCGGCAGATAATGGAGCAGTTATTTCGCAGAACAGTTGGAGTTATACTTCCCCTTATCAATACGACCAGGCTGTTCTTGATGGTATTGACTATTTTATTGCCAATGCGGGTGGTGCAAATGCTCCGATGAACGGCGGTATTGTAATTTTTGCTGCCGGTAATGACAACTCTCAGAGCAGATACTATCCTGCCTACTACAGCAATGTACTTGCAGTTGCTTCTACCAATAAAAATGATGTAAAAGCGTACTATTCCAATTACGGAACATGGGTTGATATTGCAGCTCCCGGTGGAGAACTGGAAACAACTAATGAGGATCCTACGGCTGTTCTTAGCACTTTTCCCAATGACACTTACGGAGTATTCCAGGGAACTTCAATGGCTTGCCCGCATGTATCAGGAGTTGCAGCTCTTGTTGTTTCAAAATATGCAGGAAACATTACTCCTGCCGAATTACGTACTAAATTAGTGGACAATACTGACCCCATTGACGATTTAAATACTAGTTACGCCGGTAAACTTGGCAGTGGCAGACTAAATGCCTACAAGGCACTTACCAATGATAATTTACCATCTGTTCCTTCTGGTTTAGCCGCCTCGAACGTAACTCAAACCAGCTTTACTATTGGATGGAATGCCGTTAGTGGTGCTGTTAGTTATGATGTTCAAATAAGAGAACAAGGCGGTGCATGGCAAACTATCAATACATCACAAATTACCTGTGATTATTCCGGAGCTGTTGCCGAAACTACTTACGAATTTCAAGTGAGAGCGAATAATGACGCAGGATCAAGCAGTTATTCTGCAATTGCATCTGTAGTAACCGAAGCTGCACCAACTGTGCCTGTGGCTCCTGCAAACCTTACCGCATCAAACATTACTTATAATTCATTTTCCATTAGCTGGGATGCTGTAACAGATGCTGATAATTACGATCTTGATGTAAGACCTGTCGGCGGAACGTGGACTACGGTAAATTTAAGCAACCCAAATTACGATTATAACGGACTTAATGCAGAAACAACTTATGAATTTCAGGTGAGAGCAAATAATTCCATTGGTTCAAGTGTTAATTCAAATTTGGTATCTGCAACTACTTTGGCTGCGCCAACTGCCCCCACAGCTCCGGCAAATGTGACTGCCTCAGACATTACATATCATTCATTCACCATTACATGGGATGTTACTACTGATGCTGTTGATTACGATTTAAATGTAAGACCTGCGGGAGGAACATGGAGTACAATAAACTTAAGTACAACAAGCTATAATTACAACGGTTTGAATGCTGAAACAAACTACGAGTTTCAAGTGAGAGCAAACAATTCTGTTGGTTCCAGTGATTATTCAAACATCGAAACCGCAACAACTCTTGCTGCTCCTTCGGCACCAGCAACACCAATTAATTTGGCGGCTTCAAACATTACCTACAACTCATTTACAATTAGTTGGGATGCTGTTGTCAATGCTGATGATTACGATTTGGATATTCGTGTAACAGGTGGTACATGGTCAAACTTCAACACAAGCTTAACCACATATAATTACACCTCTGCCCTGGCTTCAACCAACTACGAATTTCGGGTTCGATCGAATAATGAAATCGGCTCTGGTGATTATTCCAGTATTGAATCATTAACAACGGATCAGATTCCGGTACCGGAAATACCAACAGGATTAGCTGCATCGAATATTACATCAAATTCCTTTAGTTTAAGCTGGAACAGCATCGAATTTGCAGACAATTACGATCTTCAAATAAGAGAACAAGGTGGTAACTGGGAACTTTTCACCACATCGGCAACAAGTTTCGACTATTCAACTGCTATGGCCGAAACAACCTACGAATATCAGGTTCTTGCCAGTAACAGTTCCGGATCAAGTGCTTATACTTCAATTCAATCATTCACTACACTTGCCGAATCAACCACGCCCGATTATTGTGAATCCTACGGACAAGCTACCCGCTATGAATACATCGATTTGGTAGAGCTGGCGAATATGAATAATCCGTCGGGTGATGACGGTGGTTACGGCGACTATACCAATATGACTGCAAGTGTAAAACCAGGAAACAGCTATACTCTGAATTTCTCTCTAGGATACAAATCGAGGTCTTATACTGCAAACTGGAGAATATATATTGATTTTAACCGTGATGGTGAGTTTACCAGTAATGAAATAATAGTTTCAGGCTATACTGCCAGTGCAGGAATTTCATCTTCCAACATAACAATTCCTGCGAATGCCGCAATTGGAAAAACCAGGATGAGAGTTATGCTAAAACACAGAAGAGCTGCGAAATCCGGATGCGAGATATTTAGTCAGGGAGAAGTTGAGGATTATACCGTAGACATAAGCAACACGGCTCCTGCCCCAGCAACTAAATCTTCTGGCTTAGCCTTTGGCAACCCGCTAAGTGAAACTCCTCCTATAGAGGAATTAAAGCTGTATCCAAATCCCGCTAAGAATTTTGTAACCCTTTACATTCAAGGCAACATTCAATCAAAAGTAAGGATAAGCTCCTTAACAGGAAAAACAATTCAAATTCTAACTCTTGATCAGGAGAGTAATTCAATTGATATTTCAAATTTACCTTCAGGTATGTATTTTATTTCTATTGAAGATGGTGATGAAATTATCTCTAAAAAGTTAATTAAATTATAAATTCACTTCGAATTGGCATATTCAAGGACAGGTTTAAAAGCCTGTCCTTTTTTTTACCCACAAAACAATGTAACAAATTAATTATCATACACGTAACAACTATTACATCCTCTAAATAACTGACTCTCTCATTACTGTGATTTGATCTGTTTGATCTCTTAATTAGTTTCGTCATGAAAAAGATTATCTATTTATTTTTCATTCTTAGCATTGTTTATGGGTGTTCAACATATTCCGCATTCAAAACTCCTGTTCCTGTTCAGGATAACGAAAATGAAATTGCCGTAACGGATAGTGTAGAGTACGAATTACTGATTTTAGATCCAGGATTTGAATCGTGGTTTACAACCAGAAACATGATGGCAACGGCACATACAAATAACTATTACAAAAACTGGAATCAGATTTACGTTTTGGAGTGGAATCAGCAATACATGCTAGGGAATCCTAATATGGACAATTATATAGAGTATGATCCTTTGGAAGATTATGGTTTCGAAATTAATTACAAGCTGTACAATTACTTTCAGTTTGTAGAAGAAAAAACCGGCATATCATTAGTTCGCCGATAAGAAAAGCGGAAGAATCCAAATAATGATTCTTCCGCTTTTTACTCATTTAAGAAGTGTACTCCCTATTAATAGTTCAGCTTAAAATTTGTAGGCCAATCCGATTCCAATAATTTCCTTGAACTGAATTTTTGGACCTTTGTTTACGCCATCCTTATTCACATATTCTACATCATCATCGTAAACCAAAGAAGTATTAACTGTTGCTGTTAAAAAATCATTCACCTTCATGTTAATCATCACATCCCATAAAACATCAACATTTCCGAAGTCTTGAGAATAATTTGTAAATAAACCCAAGGTACTCTTCAAATTTACATTTTCAACCAAATCCTTATTCAAAGCCAACTTGGTAAACGCACCAAACTCTCCTCTGAATTTATCGCCCGGATCAACACCAAAAGCTCCTTCTGCAGATAATTCATCATCATTAACAATCGTCATTTTTCCAGTAACAGGAGATAAATAAGCCGAAAACACATCACTTGGCTTGTAATCCATACCCAAAGAAAGAGTAATGTATGCCGGAGCCAAAAAATTAGATACTTTCACATCTGGTTCTCCTTCAGTATTTGAATAATTGTAGCCCTTTGCAAATTGTGTTTTAAAATCCAACAAAGCACTGTAATACCATTCACCACCATTCTTGTGACCATACTTGGTTGTAAAATCAATTTTATCGATACTTTTCCGCATACCTTGGTCGCCTTGCTTAACCATACCGTATTCCAGGTTTAGAGTGTTCTCCCAACTGTTTTTTCCTTTATTATAATTCGAAAACAAATTTAGCTGCGCATTCGTTGAGATCGCATTATCACCACCTCCCGACCAATTGGTAAGAGATGTTTGAGAAATTGCAGCAAGACCGCCTTTTTTCCAGTAAGAAGTATCTTGTTTTTCCTGTGCGGAAACAAATATAGCGGCACAAATCAGCAGTAAAGTAAAGCTTAGTTTTTTCATATTTTTTAACTTTTATTATTCTAAATAAATGCGGATTTATAAAATAGACCCCCATACATAACACGATATCGAAATTAATTTATTTTTTTATCAGAAAAAAATACATAACTAAATTTAGGCGTTAAATTACAGGCAATTCATCAGGCACAATTGGCACTAAGCCAAAAATTGAATACTTTTGCTCTCTGAAAAGAAGGAGAAATTACGAATGAAGAAAAAAGTTGTAATCGGATTGTCGGGTGGAGTGGATTCCAGTGTTGCTGCGCATTTACTAATTGAGCAGGGATATGAGGTGGAAGCGCTTTTTATGCAGAACTGGAACGATACGGTTGGGTTAAAATCCGAAGAATGTCCATTTGAAGAAGATGTACTGTTTGCTCAAATGGTGGCTAAAAAATTGGGAATTCCATTTCATTTTGTGGATTTAAGTGTGGAATACCGTGCAAAAGTTATCGATTACATGTTCTCGGAATATGAAAAAGGGCGTACTCCCAATCCGGATGTACTTTGTAATCGCGAAATAAAATTTGATGTATTCCTGAAAAAAGCATTGGAACTGGGAGCTGATTATGTGGCTACCGGACACTACTGCCAAAAGGAAACCATTATAAAGGATGGAAAAGAGATTCATCGGTTAATTGCCGGAGCTGATAACAATAAAGATCAGTCTTATTTCCTTTGTCAGTTATCGCAGGAACAATTGTCAAAAGCGATGTTTCCTATCGGACACATTATAAAACCTGAGGTTCGGGAAATTGCCCGTCGCGAAAAAATGGCCTCTGCCGAGAAAAAAGATTCTCAGGGCATTTGCTTTGTTGGGAAAGTTGATCTGCCTGTTTTCCTGCAGCAAAAGCTGAAAGCCATGAAGGGACAGATCATTGAAATTATGCCTGACAAAGCTGATGAGATCATTCCAAAATCAGAAGCTTTGGCTGCTATTTCTGCTCCTTATCAATTTAAACCGGAACATGGAACTGTTGTTGGAGAACACAACGGCGCCCATTTCTTTACTGTTGGTCAGAGAAAAGGACTTAATGTTGGCGGAAAAAAAGAGCCATTATTTGTGATTGGAACCGATGTGGTGAAAAACATTGTGTACGTTGGCATGGGACACGGACATCCGTTACTAACCCGCAAGGCTTTATTTATTCCTAAAAATGAAGTGCATTGGATTCGTGAAGATTTAAGGCCAACTGAGGAATGCGAAAGAAGATACGATATCAGAATAAGATACCGACAGCCTTTGCAAAAAGGAACCATCTACTTCAAACAAGAAGGTTTGTACATACTTTTTGATGAGCCACAAAGAGCTGTTGTTTCAGGACAATTTGCTGCCTGGTACGATGAAGGGGAACTGATTGGTTCAGGAGTGATTGACTAAAGAATTGAAAACAATTACATACAGAAGAGGCTGTCCAAAATAATGGACAGCCTCTTTAAATATAGTATAATCTATTATTTCTTTATTATTTTTTTTGTAATGATTTCCTGATCTGTGATTAATTTAACGACATAGGTACCAGATGGCGAATTACTCAAATCTATAGAATTTGTGGTACTTGTAACTTTTTTCTTAAGTAAAAGTTTTCCTGTTGAATTGTAAATTTCAATGGAGCAATTATTGTCTGCAATTAAATTTCCAGGGATTTGAATATTAACTATATCTTCTACTGGATTAGGAAAAATTGTAATACTCGTAATTGCAGATCCAACATTCATTTGGGTATCGGCAAGTTGCTTAGAGTTTCCTTCTTCAGACAAGCCAACTTTTGATACAATTAATGGATCTGAATTAATGCTTAGGGGAACTGGCTCTATTCCTCCGCCACCACAATCTTTTACTCTCAAAAGCTTTGAATATTCTTGAGAGGATCCACATTCATTTGTACCCTTCACTCTTACATAGGTAGTATAATGAATTCGCGTTTTAGTTTGAAAATGCACCTCTGAACCAGTTGAATTTTGATCAACATAAATATGGTAATTACGCCAATTGTAATGAACTTGGGACTCTGGAGGATTATTTGCCCTTACTATGGCATATGCAATTTGATTTAAACAAGGTTCATTGGGATAAAATGATATATCGTATGGCTTTAAAGGTGATCCAACCCAAACTTCTTTCCGTGGTAGAGTAACTTCACCACATGCGCTGTTAATTGTAGCCTCAATCCAACCAGTGCCACTAAAACCAACTTGTTTGGCAGTTACGGTCTCTCCCACATTACCATTTGGAAAATTTATTGTAGGACTGGAAGTCCATGTTACACTTGTTCCTGAAGGCAAATTATTTAAATTATATATTGAGCCAGAAGAACAAACCATATTAGAACCTGAGAGCGATGGATCTGGTTCATTTGGATCCCAATTATATAGCGTGATTGTTTTACTTTCTTTCAAACTAGTACAACCATTCACAATAACCGATATAGTTCCTCCTGAAAGACCATCAGGCATTACTTTAACAACATTTGAATTAGTACCACTTGTCCAAGTCCAGCTTGCAGGTTTTGTCCATTGGTATGTTGCATTTGGAACGCTTCCAATATTTAAAGTAATTTCTTTTGGTTTGCCACATACGGTTGTGGAGATGGAACTTACAATATTGTTATCACTTCTTATAATTGTTTTTGATCTATATTCCGATTTAGACTGGCCAGTACATTCAGGAACACCACGAACCTTTATTTTACCTCCAGTACAATTATCTGGAATAACTGTAATACTAATATTATGAGTTTTTATTGGAGTAGTTCCATCGCTAATTGTACCGTTGTATTCCCAACCAGCCGGAATTATCCATTCATAATCATTTACTGGTTTCTCAATATTTTCATAACATTCAGGATAATACAAAAGTGGAATTGTGTATGTAACAGGAGTATTATCACCGGGATTAATGCTAAAGTCGCCTTTTGTGAAACCCGCAGGAAGCACATCTTTTAGCGACATAACTCTTACTATCTTTTTACTGTTACCTATTTCATGCAAAGTCTTATTGCCATCATTATCGTACGCAATCCTATATGTTCTTACTCTTACATAATGTTCTTCATTGGAGTCATTCCATGAAACCCAAGCATCTGAATCGTTCATGCCACTAATAATAGTGCCTCCCTTAATCGTCCATACCCATTCATATAAATCATCATTTTGATAATTGCATTTGTACAAATAACTATAATTGGGACAACGAGCTTGACTCTCGCCTGTAATAGAAGCATTAGCAATAAAACTAAACAGTACGAGACTTAGTATCAAGTATAATTTTTTCATCATTAAGTTGTTTTAATTATTAATATCTTTTTTTATCAAACACCAACTGCAAGCTTACAAAGCACATTTTATTTTTATCAAGCTATACTTGTAGGCTTACACAGTGCATTTTCATTTTGGAAAGTATGCTGTGCAAGCTTACATGCACTATTTTTTTTTTGAAAAGTATAACGTGTAAGCTTACATCGAACATTCTGTATTTTTAAAATAGGCTTTGTAATGCTGCACGAGCCATTTTTACTTTTGAGAGTATGCTATGAAAACTTGCAAGAGGTATTTTATTTTTGAAAAGTATGCCATGCAAGTTTACACGGCATACTTTTCTTTTTTTCTGAGAGCTTATACCAAATTAAGATCAAAACTCATCTTATAAAATAGTCCCTTTTAAAATCAAGTCATACACTGATAAGAACGGCTTGTATTTAGTCAGAGCATGACAAGCTGATATTTTAAGCAGGATTTTCAGCAACGGCCAATTCTTCCTTAATTTTTTTTCGGGAAACAGCTTTCGGAAACAGGCGGTTGGCAAAAGTTTTGCCAAACATCTTTATGGCATCGAGGTAATTGAATTCATATTGCCTGCGCAAGTTGGCCTGTGCCACTTCTTCGTTGGCAACAGCAGTTCGCACTTTGGTATTGGCCTGCTGTAATGCAGCGATGGAAGTTCGCACTTTGCTTATAGCTTCGCTTAAAAGAGGCAATTGAGCAACCAAAACATGTTCTTCGCCCAACGATTTGATGCGCTCTTGTATTTCTTCTGCTGCATCTACCTTTTTTGTGATCGGAAAGCGAAGAATAGTGGAATATCCTCCGTTGGGAAATAATAGCTTATGAACCGGACGACCTGGATTTTCCCTGTCGTATTGCTTGGCCGTATCCGATATGGTTCTGATCCGATCATCCAACCCACCCGAATTAAACACCAAATCATCATAAGAGTTGTCGTGCAATAATTTTTCCTTTTTGGTTTCGCTGCTTTTTGTTTCCAAATCGGTGATAAAAGGATCAATTGCACCAGCCAATTCAGTGGCTCCTTTTGTTTGTTTGCATCTTCGGGAATGACGAAGCGCACTGTTTATGTGCACTTCGGAGGACATCGCATCATTTAATTTACCTGCCATTGTTATCTGATTTAAATTATTAATAAAATCTCACCTATGTGAGTGATTTGTAATCCCAATCTCTTAATCCGATCCATCTCACGCCTCTTAACTCTTACAAATAATCTTTATCCTCCTTCTCCCCTACTTATCTACTAATTATTTTTATGATCACCCCTAAACTTAATACATCTTTATTTAACATGCAAATATGCAGGTCGAATATTAATTCCAAATTATCAACTTAAGCGAAATAAAAGTCAATTCATCATCCATTAAAAGACATTCAACACATAGAAACATTAGGGAAACAAGCTATGCGAAATACCAAATCCAGATCAAAACTCATCTTATAAAATAGTCCCTTTAAAATCAATTCATACTCTGACAAGAACGGCTTGTATATAGTCAGAGCATGACAAGCTGATATTTTAAGCAGGATTTTCAGCAACGGCCAATTCTTCCTTATTTTTTTTTGGGAAACAGCTTTCGGAAACAGGCGGTTGGCAAAAGTTAAGCTGGTATAAGACACAAAAAAAGCCGTTCAAATTGAACGGCTTTTTTGTTTGCTGTATGGCTTACTATCTAGCCAGAAAATCTTCATTCAGATACTGCAGTAAGGCTTTCCAATTTTCTCTGTTATCTGCACTTTCACCTTCTTCATGAATGTATTTATTCGAAGTTAAATCGAATACACTTCTTTCATTTTCGTCGATGTAACCGAAACCGTTGTTGTAATCAAAATAGGCATATCCTTTCTGATCTGCGGCCAATAAATCTTTTCCAAAAATAAACTCATCGGCATTTATATTTAACTGAGACAAGAGAGTATTTGCCATATCCGGCTGACATCCAAATTTGTCAACAACAAGATTTTTTTGATTTAAAGCACCACCTAACCACAACATGGGTATCTGATACTTTATAAAATCACTTGGTACACTTTTATCAATGTATCTGGTACCATGATCGGCAACCAATATCAGTATTGTATTCTCCCAGGCTTCTGTTTTTTTGAAATCAGCAATGAATTTACCCAAACATTTATCGGTATAATTAACCGAATTTAAGAACCGCTCATCTTCGCTGTTTCCTTTAATCACCTTTTCCATAGGAACATCAAATGGCTCATGACTGCTTAAGGTGAAGTATACTTTAAAGAATGGCTTCGTTTCCGATTTAATATCCTTTAGCAATCTTTCAAATACATATTCGTCATGCACACCCCATTTTGAATTGTATAAATCCTCCGAAAAATCAAACATGGTAACCAATCGATCAAAGCCGGTATTCATGAGATATGAATTTATATTCGCAAAACGAATATCGCCGCCATAATAGAATGCTGAAGAGTAATTTTGCTTCGTAAACTTCCGGCATAAACTTGGAATGCTTTGAGTTTTCTTGGTATAGGAAATAACACTGCGCTGCGGCAAGGATGGGTATCCGCTCAGCAATCCAACAATTCCGATTTTTGAACGATCGCCAATTGCATAAAAATTAGAAAACAAAACACCTTCTTTGGTCAATTCATCGAAATTAGGCGTTGCTCCCTGATATCCTCCCAATGAACCAATTGCCTTACTGGTAAAACTCTCGAGCATTACCACAACAACATTAGGTTTCTTGCCTTTAATCACCTGCAGCCGTTCAGAATTGGGATTGCATTTTAAGCCGGCAATCGTACTTTTCAACTGATCTTCGTTCAGGAACTTAAACTGTTTCCCATCTTTTCCAATCTTCTTTAATGAGTAAGAAAAGTTCCATACCGGATTTACCGCTACATGGTTCGCAAAAGTACTTTGAGAGAAATATACAAATCCAACATTCATAGGAGCAATACCAAAACCTCCCCTTATCGGGATAATCATACCGGCGGTAATGAATAATAGAACGGGAATCCATTTGTAATTGATCGGTTTGATCTTTTCAAGGTTTACAATTACAAACTTCCTTAAACAGATGTATGAGGCTGTTGATGTAAGAATGAACAGAACAAACAGCAGTAAATGTGTTGAAAGTGTAGTTGAAGCCATCGCTTCTTTTGGAGTTTTCAGATAACTTAACACTGTTGCATCCAAATGAAAGCCCCAATTTCGATACAACTCCAAATTAGGAATCAAAATCATGATGAAAATAAGACCAACTACCGAATAGATAACGGTAAACAGACCTTTTAACTTTTTCGCCGGCAACCAGAATGTTACAGTCAAAATCAGTCCGCTCAAAAGAAGAATATATCCCATTAAGGATAAGTCGTGACGTGCACCGGAAACGAAAGCCTTTGCTATTTCGAAAAAAGACTGCCCCTCCAGCAAATCCCATTGATACAATACAAACAGCAATCGGAAAACAAAGAAAAACGCCATCCAAAACAATCCGGCTGACAGTAAATAAAACAATCTATTTTTCATGAAATCATTCAATTAATCAACTTAAAAATATGCTTATGGTTATTTTAGGATATAAAAAACCGACAAAAGCATTACTATAATTTGCAGACTGCCCAACAGTGCAATTTGATGAATTCCCGCAATAGGATGAGTTCGCTGCTTCGGTTTGCAAATTAAACTAGGCTTAGAATATTTTTGCAGCAATGAATACACAAAATAGGCTGATAAAGTTCCTATTAATGCGCCAACAATTATATCTCCAGGATAATGAACCCCCAAATAAATTCGCGAATAGGATACCAAAACTGCCCAGAAAATTACAAATACACTTGTTACCCGATTCTTAAACAACAAGGAAACAAACACCGCCAAGCCAAATGAATTTGATGCATGCGATGATGCAAAACCATATTTTCCACCCGTATATCCTTTTACAATATGCACTAAATGACTAAATGATGGATCTCTGGAAGGTCTGAATCGTTTAAAAATAGGTTTAAACACTCCCGAAGCAATTTGATCACTTAAAACAATTACCAGAAGTATGCTTAGGATGATTAAAGCTCCTTTTCTCCAGCCAAATGTGTTGATTACAGCAGCAACTATCACAAAATAGAATACAAACCAAATTACTTTCCCCGATGTCAACATCATGAATGTATCCCAAAAAGGATTGTGCTGGCCATTGAAAAACAACAGCAATTCTTTGTCTAAACTAAGCAACCAATCTAACATGCTTCTCTATTTTATAATGTTACATTTTCATTTTCACCACTTCAATCTGTTTCAAAATTTCAATACTTAGAGTCTCCTTCAATTTTTTAGGCTCGCCATCTACATGATAAGTTTCAGAATTTGAATCAATTACCAAACTACTGGCTTTTACAAACTGCACATATTTTGAATTCTTCAACTTTCCTAAAAACAAACGAACTACGAAGTTTGGCACTACATAAAAAGGAATTTTTTTTATCAAAACCAAATCGAACAAGCCGTCGTTGCAGACAGCCTTTGGAGCAATCAAAGCATTGTTCCCAAATTGCCGGGTATTAGCAATGTTGATCATATGATATTTGCCCTCAATAACAGAACCATTAACATTGACTTTCGCCTGTATGGGTTTGTATTTTAAAAGCGCTTGAATGGTGCAATACACGTAGGTCTTTAGTCCTCGTGCAGGCATCTTTTCAAATTCAGTTGCCACATAACTATCAAAGCCTAAACCAGCCATGTTGCCACATAGTTCATTGTTTATCTTTATGACATCAACTTTTTCAGTTCCACCTTTTAAAATCTGATCCAGTAATTTTTTAATATTGCCATCAAAACCTAACTCACGGGCGAAACCATTGCCTGAACCATTAGGTAAAACAGCTAATTTTAGCTTGGAATATTTAATCAGATATTTAAGTGTCGTATTTATGGTACCATCGCCTCCGCAAATAATAAGTACTTTGTATTTTTCCGCTTTAGCGGTCAAAAAAACATCAAATTCCTCCAAAGAATTACTGACAAAATAATCAACTTTAGGAGCAAGCTCTTTAAATTTCTCAAGAATCTTACCCGAATTGGTCCCGGAGTGAGGATTGATAACAAAAATGATATCCTGTAAGTTTATTTTTTCCATATAAATTATTGGTGCACGGCTCTAGTATCTCCTGTTAGGAAGTGATATCGATATTCCAGTTCTTATTAAATTGAGCCCAAAAATAGACAAATTATTTCAGATGATCTTCTGCCCAAGCCAAATCTTCAGGTTTACCAAGGTCTGTCCAGATTTTTGAGCTGTCTTTAAAAGCCAGAATCTTTTCATTCTTTGCCAAGCGTAAATACAAATCGATAATGGAAAATTTACCTTCCTCTGTAATTAAGGGAAATAGTTTCGGACTAATCAAATGAATTCCGCTAAAAGCCATTGGTTCAGATTCATTCATCTCTTCCCTGGCAACTTTAACCTCACCGGTTTTACAATTCTTCCAACCTGTTAACTGATTATCTTTATTGAAATACAAGTATCTGCTGCTGGTTCTTTCGCGCATAACCATACTTACCAATGCCCCGGTCAGTTTATGAAAATTGATTAATTCAGATAAATTCAAGGAAGAAAAAACATCTACATTATAGATTAAAACGGGTGCGTCAGGAATAAATAAATCAGCGGCTTTCTTTAATCCACCTCCTGTATCCAGTAGTTCTTCTCGTTCGTCTGAAATACGAATATCAACACCAAAATTGTTATTCTTTTGGAGAAAACCCTCAATCATATCTGCATAATGATGCACGTTAATAACGATACGATCTACCTTAAGTTCAATTAATTTTAATATTGCTCTTTCCAAAAGAGGTGCTCCTGCCAACTCAACCAATGCTTTTGGTTTCGAATCGGTATAAGGTTTTAGGCGGGTTCCCAAACCTGCCGCAAAAATCATTGCATTCAACATCTTTTCAATTATCAGTGAAGAGTTATTACTTTTTCTTTTTCGCATCACACAAACTTTTGGCTTTTTTAGCCACCCGATTGCATTTTTTGCAAACAAAATTTTCCGAATTGCATACTTTTTCTGCGTATTCCCTCGGTGATAATTTACAACGTTTATTGCCCATATTAACTTCCTTCTATTTCTCGTTCAATGTGCCTTAAACTGATATTCACATCAAACTTTTCCCGTAAATGCTTTGCCAAACTCTCTGCCGAAAAAACGGAACGATGTCTTCCTCCGGTACAGCCAAAATTCACCTGTAAATTGGCAAAATTTCGACTGATGTATTTATCAACACTCATGTCGACAATACTATATACTGAACCTAAGAACTCATCCATTTCGCTGCGCTCCTTGAAAAAGTCAATTACCGGCTGATCTTTCCCCGTCATCTCAACATATTCCTGATATCTCCCCGGATTATGAATGGCTCTGCAATCGAAAACAAAACCTCCGCCATTGGTTGTTTTGTCTAATGGAATTCCTCTTCGGTACGAAAAACTATTTATTTCAACATGAAGTTTTGGTTTTTCTTCCTTACCTACGCTTTTCAAAAAATCTGAAGAAATAACAGCTTTTAGTGCTTTCACCAATTCAGGCAATTCAACAGGAATACTCATTCGTCCCAATATGGTTTCCAAATTTTTTAATGCGAATGGAATCGATTTTAAGAAATGATCTTTTCTTTCGTAAAAACCTCTAAATCCATAAGCTCCCATTGCCTGCATGATGCGAACCAACACATATCCCTGAAAAAAGGAAGTGAAAGCTTTTGGATCTACTGTCTGTACTTTCTGAATCTCCTTTAGATAAAAGGCTAACAGTTCATCTCTAACATCCTGCGGAAGATCTGCCTTAGCATCATATAACAAGGAAGCCAAATCGTATTGCAGGGCTCCTCTTCTTCCTCCCTGATAATCGATAAACCAAGGCTCACCATTTACCAGCATAATATTTCTTGACTGAAAATCCCGATACAAAAAATAATCACGGGGAGCATCCAACAAGTAATCCGAGAATTTTTGAAAATCGTTCTCGAGCAGCTGCTCATCGAATGGAATTTTTGCCAATTTTAAAAAGTAATATTTAAAATAGTGCAAATCCCAAATCATAGATTGTTTATCGAAACTATCCCGAGGATAACAAACACTATAATCCAATCCATTTTCTCCTTCGAGTTGAAAACGTATCAATTGAGAAATGATCTTTTTATAAATCTGCACCAAATCGTTGGCAAAACCTTCTCCAACTCTTAAATGCAAAATATAATCGAACAGAGTTGTATTGCCTAAATCCTGTAAAAGATAGATATCCTGTTCGTTATTTTCGCAGTAAATTTCCGGAACTGAAAGACCTTTTTCTGCAAAAAACCTACTGAAACTAAGAAAAGCAGCATTCTCTTTTTTATCAGCATTAAAAGCTCCCAATACCGTTCTCTTTTCTCCTATTAACCGGATGTATTCGCGATAGGAACCTGATTGAGGTAAAATTTCCGTTTCAATTACTCTGTCATCAGCCCATTCTTCAAATAACTGAATTAGAGCAGTTTTTATTTCTTCTTTCAAATCGTATGTATTTTGATTGCCTAAAGCGTTTTCTTCTGATTACAAATCTACGAAAAGATCTTATACCGACTGGTATATGCTACTCTTCTAATCTTTCAAAACCTATCCGTACAAATATCAAACTTATTCTAAGTTAAAAAGATATAGCACAGCAGCACTTCCACTAATAAGGCAGGAAGCATATTTAAAACCTTTATTTTTTTTATTTCTAAAATACTAATGCCTAATCCGATGATTAAAACGCCGCCAACACCTGCCATTTCGGTGATTATGGCTTCCGGTATTACTCCCCCAAACAAGGCCGCCAACAAGGTTAATCCTCCCTGATAAATCAGCAAAGGAATTACCGAAAATAAAACTCCCACTCCCATAACTGCGGCTAAAGCCACAGCCGAAAATCCATCCATCATCGATTTAGTTAACAGCAGAGTCGGCTCCTTGCCCATTCCCTCTTCCATACTTCCCAATATTGTCATTGCTCCCAAACAGAACAGCATAAATGATGTAACAAATCCGGTTGAAAATTTATCATCCTTACTTCCTATTTTCCGTTTCAACAACTCGCTCAAATACTCAACCCGATCCTCTAAACGTAAAAACTCGCCAATTAATGATCCAACCACCAAACTGAACACCATCAGCAACAGCTCGTTCGCTTTTAGAGCCATGTTTACGCCAAGGTAAAGTGTAAAAATACCAATGGCTTGAAAAACAATTTTAAACATTCGATCGGGAATCCTGGCCCGAAACAAAAGTCCCAAACTTCCCCCTATCAATATGGCAATTACATTAACCAGTGTTCCTATCATAAAATGATTTTATTTTTGAAAAACTAAATTTAATAGAAAATCAGTAAAGTCAATGATTTGAAACAAGAAAGCTTTTAATTCCTAATTTATTATCAAATTTAAGACCTCCGTTCAGATATGACGAATCGCATTTTTCGGAAAACAGATAATCATTAACTTGCAACATCTGCGAAACACTAAAAAAACAAATTATAATCATATGAAAAAGATTTTTGTATTTACTCTTATGCTAATTGGCATCTCCTTCTCATCAATGGCTCAATATGCTGATTATTTTACGAGTGCTACTATGCGCCTTGACTATAACCATGTAGGGAATTCAGGTGAAGAACACTTCGCCTTCGATCAAATGGTAAATGATGGTGAATGGTCTGGCAGTAAAACCATACTAATCGACGAACTAAATCTGGGGAAATATTGTTTCGAAGTAAAAGATCCAATAACAGGTAAGTTGCTTTATTCCCGAGGATTTGCAAGCATCTACGGCGAATGGGAAACTACGCCCGAGGCAAAAACCGAATGGGGAAGTTTTCAGGAATCACTTCGTTTTCCATGGCCGAAAAATGAAGTAGACATCACTGTATTTAAACGCAATATTAATAATGGTTTTGATCCTGTATGGACCTATAAAGTAAATCCAAAGCATTACCGTTCTTTCTCCAGCCCAGTAAAAAATCACTATAATACGATTGATATTGTTGTGAATGGTAAGCCTGAAAATCAAGTTGACATTGTTGTTTTGGGAGAAGGATACGCCAAAGAAGATATGGGTAAATTTAAAAAGGACGCACAACGTTTTGCGGAAGTTCTTTTAAGTACAGAGCCATATGCTTCCTTTAAGGATAAATTTTCGATCAGAGCTGTGGAAACACCATCTCCCGATTCAGGAGTAAATCATCCTCATCAGGATATTCATAAACGTTCGGCACTTTCGGTTACTTACGGTGCTTTCGATTCGGAACGATACGCTTTAGGTTTCGACAACAAAACAATTCGCAATGCGGCGGCGGCAGTTCCTTACGAATTTACAGCTATTTTAATGAATGATTCTATTTATGGCGGTGGCGGTATCTATAACTTGTATATCACAGCAGCTGTTGACAATGCTTTTCAGGAATATTTATTCGTACATGAATTCGGACACCATTTTGCTGATTTGGCTGATGAATACTACACTTCGGCAACGGCTTACGAAATGGATGCCAAGCATTTGGAGCCTTGGGAACTAAATGTAACTGCGAATACGAATCCTGAAACTATAAAATGGAAGGATATTGTAACACCAGACACTCCAATACCAACTCCCTGGGAAAAGGAGAAGTACGATGAACACAGCATTGCTGTTCAGAAAAAAAGAGTTGAGCTAAGAAAAGCAAAGGTTGATGAAAAAATAATGGAAAATTTCTTTATGAAGCAAAGATCGTGGGATGATGAGCTTTTAGCAAACATGGAATACAGCGGTAAAGTTGGTGCTTTTGAAGGAGCTCAATACAAGTCAACAGGCTTATACCGAAGCGCTCCCAATTGTATCATGTTTACCCGTCACGATAAATTTTGTCCGGCTTGTCAACGGGCTATTAAGCTGATTATCGATCAGAACACGAAGTAAAACAAAAACACAGATAAATATTAAAAGCGATTCATATTTAAGTATGAATCGCTTTTATTTTGAAATGTATAAGAAATCGTTAAAGCCAACACTTGCAGCTATTTTTAAAACATTATAACGTTTCGGTTTAAGCAGGTTTGCTGATTTTTTTAAGACAAATTCATTAAAATCAATCAATCAATGCTTTTTTTAACTTATTTACTTTCTAAGTTTTACCGGCACAGTATCACATTTTGAATATCTGTCAATTTTCTTTACTTCCAGAACATTCACCATCTTAGGTTCATAATCAGCCTTTCCTTCTCCATCAATCTGCTCCACCTTTTGTACAAAAAGATTAATTATTCCTTTATTTTTCCACAATTCCGTATCGAACGACGGCTCCCATGATCCAACCGAAAAGTCAGTCAAATCAACCACTTTCCAATTTCCTTGTTCTGATGTATTCCCAATCGCCATTGACACCTTTGCCTCTCTTTCTTCATCTCTAAAAATCAGATAAAAGGTGGATGTTTTATGCTTTGTTTTTGCTAAAATTTGAGGTCGGGAAATAGGAATACGTTTGGTTCCGGCTCCTTTTAATGAAAACGGCGTTTTCCTAAAGTTTAGGTTGATTGTATTCCATTTACCATTACTACAATTAACTATATGGTATTGTGGAATATCAGAATTCTGCTCACGCCAATAGCTTGCAATAACCGGCTGTCCTCTTTCATCAGTTGTCATTGATGTTTGATTTATCAGCTCGCTGTTTTGAGGTATATGTGAGGCATATTCTGCTGTAGCTGCTGTAATGGGAAGTGAGTATTTTTGGCCTTGAGAATTCTCCCAGCTTATTCCTCCATCTTTGGACCGTGCATAGCACAAATCATGATTGGAAGCCACATCAGGAGATTCGCGCCATACCCAGGAAACATGAATAATACCTTGCTGATCGACACAAGCCTGCCAGTAAGCATTTCGCTGTCCCTCGCCGTCAATAAGGTTACTTTGCATTTGAACCCATATTTTAGTTTTACAATCATAGGAATTCATCGCTAAATTACCTTTTCCGGATTGCCCGTCACGAAACATGAATATGAGATTGCCATTTGGCATTCTAAAAAATTGTGGATAAGTTACATTCGTTTCATTACTACCAGTCATTTCTATTTTAGGGCCTAACTGCAACGAATAGGGCTGTATACTTTTGGCATATCGTAAAGGATTCCCATGATGATCCCAGGAAACATGAAGATAACCATCACCATCCAGCATAATACTAATGCAATTATGCGCATCGTTTACATTCCCTTTGTAAGAGGTAGTATAGGTTGTAAATTGATCCGTTTTACACTTCCTCTTCCCCAATTCTAAAAATCCTTCAGAATTATAGTAAGCTATAAACTGCATCCCGTTCTGAGTCACCAACGAATTCTGCCGAAATACAACTGCATTAACCGAATTTTTAGACCATCCCTTCGAAACCGGAATTAATTTCTGAGCACAAACATTACAACTCGCAAATAAAAGAAAAACACTTAATAAGGGTATATAATAACGGAACATTTAATAAGGTTTATTTGTCATTTTCAATAAAAGTGAAAAATGCAATTTACATTAAAAATCCCCGCCTATATAGATAAATCATAACAGGCAGGGCATTATTTGTATTAATTTTCGATATAAGTTGCCAATTCAGAAGCAGCTAAAAGAAATGCACCAACGCCAAAATTTGATGTTGAATTTTCATCAACCTGCTGACCTGGAATCGCTCTTTCACCAATAGGCTGAACATATCCTACCGTTCCATCATCCTGCAAAGCAACCGTGGTTAAATAAGTCCAGGATTTAGCAGCAACTGAGCTATATTCCTCTTTTGAAAGAATTCCATTGTTCATCCCCCATAAAAAGCCATACGTAAAAAATGCTGTTCCACTGGTTTCAGGACCTGGCGCATGCTCTGCATCTAAAATACTTCGGGTCCAATAACCTTCTTGCTGTTGAGAATCTTTTAAAGTTGATGCCATCTTTTTATAAATATCAATAAATTCAGCTTTATGTGCATAGCTATCAGGCATATCCTGAATTATTTTTGCCAATCCGGCAAATACCCATCCATCGCCTCTTGCCCAAAAATCTTTTAATCCATTAACAGATTTGTGTTTTGGATATACATATTTTGCATCTCTAAAAAACAATCCGGTTTCTTCATCGTACATAATGCTTTGCGCATATTTAAAGTATTCGTATAACTTCTCCAGATAAAGCTCATTACTGGTAACTTTATAAAGTTTAGTCATTACAGGCATTACCATATACAAACCATCGGCCCACCACCAATAATCGTTATTTTCTGTGCTCATTTCATATTCCATTACTTCGATGGCACGGGCTATTTTCAAAGAATCCTTTTCCTCAGAAAGATTATATAAGTCGATATAGGTTTGAAAACAAATTTGCCAATCGCCAAACAACACAAACTCATGTGATTCTCCATATGTATATTTCCAATTCGCCTTATTATCTGATTTTGCGCCTTTCCACTCATTCTTATTCGCCCAAGCCTCAGAATAAGCTTTATATTTCTCTATTCCTGTAAGCTTATAAGCCGCAATATTGCCAGTATGGTAAGCTGCATTGTCCCAAAAAGCACATCCAGATTCTTGATGGGTCAATTGCCAATGATCATTTACCTTTTTGATAATTGAAACGACATCATTTTTTTTAATTTTAGATAAAGTTGCTGCATTATCCTTACTCTTTGAACCTGTGGCAGAACAAGCAACAAACAATGCTGCAAGTCCTATCAGTAAAATGTTTTTATTTTTAAATTTCATAATACTTCTAAATGAATTATTCCAGATAATACAATTATCTTCTACAAAAATTTCTATTTAAAGTTGTCTCCCATATTTGCAAGCAGATATGGGAGATCAAACAATAGATTTAATTCGCCTTTTCTACGGCACTAATTGTATAGCTATAGCTATACGTATTATCCAATAATAAATATGGTTTATGCGGATAACGTCCCCAACTATCATCACCTCCTAATCCACGTTGTTTAAAATCAACATTCAGATAAACCTGATGTCGAGGAGTAACATCACTTGGATGTCTTTGTTTTTTAGTTAAACCTGAATCAAGATCTTCTACCGGATTATGAGACACTTTCACGCTTAAAGGCTGTAATCCTTTAATTTCTAATCCTATTCCCTCGTTATTTGTCAATGTCAACCACCTCACATCCGTTTTGTTTCCATTCTCCTGAGGTCTGATATAATCAACTTGCTGATCAGCTACAGTACTTGAATAGATTCCAATAAAACTTGAAGTATTTCTATCTGAATAATTTTCCCATGGACCTCTGCCATAATAGCTAAACTGATCAAACTGATTGTCTAATTTTAACTGCATACCAAAACGGGGAATTTCCGGAAGTCCCTCTCTGCCTGCAACCCATTTAACATCTACTTTGATTTTGCCATCTGCATACACGGTATAAGTTAATTGATATGGGCTTGCAACGTCATTTAACCACAAGTCAGACTCAACCGTAACAAAATGATCCGTTTGCGTTACTTTTACATCTTTTACGGTTCTGTTTTGTCCTGCATTTCGCCATATATTTAATTTCGAAGGCATTCCATTTCCAAAATCATTATCGGTTGGAGCTCTCCAAAAATCAGGTTCAACACTTCCATTCAACAAATTTGTTTCTTTGTATTGATATCCTGACAACAAACCACTCCATTTATCGATAGTAATCTTACTATTTGAAGCTGATATCACAATCCGGTTGTTTTTGTCCTCATAGGAGATATCTCCTGTTACTGCATGCTCTTTTTCGAAATAATCATTGCCTTTAAAAACAAATTGTTCCCTTGCAATTTCAAATCCAACGGGAAGTAAAGCTTCTTCTTTTGCCGTAAAAGCATAAATACCCAATGTATATTCTGTTCCTTTTGATGGAACTATTTTAGGAAGCTTTAATTTAACTTCTTTTGATTTCCCGGCATTTAAAGAGACTTTAAACGGAGCTTCTGCACTAATCTCACCATTCTTTTTCAGTATCCATTTAAAAGCATATTCTTTTAAGTTTCGAGTTAGAAATCGATTCTGAATGGTTACAATACCATTTTCAATATCCTGATTAAAAAATAATATGTCCTGATATACTTTTTTAACTTCCTCTAAACCTGGATGTGGTATTCTATCAGGAGAAACAAGACCGTTGGCACAAAAATTTTCATCATTTGTATATTTGTAACCTCCAATATCTCCACCATAAGCCCAGTAATCTCTACCTGAATCATCTACAGCATGCAAACCTTGATCTACCCAATCCCAGATGAAACCACCCTGCATTTGTTTGCTTGAAGTAATAATATCAAAATACTCCTGAAAGTTCCCATTGCTATTCCCCATTGCGTGTGAATATTCACACATAATATAAGGTCGGGTTACATCAGTACGTTCAGCATATTTTTTCATACTTTCCATGCCTGGATACATTGGACAAACAATATCTGTATTCCGATTCTGCCCGGCCTGCTCAAACTGAACCAGACGGGTTGGATCTGCCTTTTTCAACCAATCGTAAATATCATAAAAGACAGGGCCGTTTCCGCATTCATTCCCCATGCTCCAAATAATTACCGACGGATGGTTTTTATCACGTTGAAATAAACGTTCCACTCTGTCTTTATGTGCTGGCGCCCACTCTGGTGAGTATGCCGGATGTACATCTTTATTGAACCAACCTTGCCATTCTGCACCCATCGCATGAGTCTCGATATTCGCCTCATCAACTAAAAACAGTCCATACTCGTCGCATAATTTATACCATAAAGGACTTTGAGGATAATGACTCATACGCACCGCGTTAATGTTATGCTGTTTCATGAGTTTGATATCTTTCAACATCGTTTCTTTATCAACAACATGTCCATTGTATGCATTGTGCTCGTGCAAATTAACTCCACGCACCAAAACGGACTTTCCGTTAATCATTAACTGAGCATCTTTTATCTCTACATTTCTGAAACCAACTTTACACGATGCAGCTTCAATTAGCTTTCCATCACGATCCGATAATGTAATTAAAAGTGTGTATAAATTTGGCGTCTCATTGCTCCATTGCAACGGTTTATTTACTTTATCTTTAATATGAATTTGTTGTTCACTCTCACTTTTCAGTTCAACTGAAGAGCTGGTCGATAAAATTTGTTTGCCTGCGTTATTAATCAAATTCACATTTACACGAACTAACTTTGTTTCGGAAAGCTTATTCGCAAGATCAATATCTACATCCAGTAATCCATTTTTATAATTTGCATCCAAAGCTGCTTTCGCAAAAAAGTCTGCAATACGAATTTGATCCGGACTATACATGTAAATACTTCGGTCGAAGCCGGATAGCCTCCAAAAATCCTGATCTTCCAAATAAGATCCATCACTCCATCGATAAGCCTCTATGGCTATGCTGTTTTCCCCTTTTCTTACGTATTTTGTGATATCAAACTCGGTAGGACTTTTGGTATTTTGACTGTATCCAACCTTTTGTCCGTTTACCCACACATACATAGCCGCGGCTCCACTCTCAAAATGAATATACACTCTGCGGTTTTTCCACCCTTCCGGTAATGTAAAATTTCGCTTATAGCTTCCAACCGGATTGTGACTGTGGTCGATAAACGGAGGATTCTTAGGAAAAGGATAGTTAATATTGGTGTAAATTGGAGTACCATACCCTTTTAACTCCCAATTTCCCGGTACAGGCATCTCACCCCAATCCGAAGTATCATATTCTTCTGTATAAAAATCCTTTGGTTTGTCTTCTGGTTTATACACCCAGTTAAATTTCCAAGTTCCATTTAAAGACAAATACCAATCTGATTTTTGACAATCATCAGCAATAGCAGCCTCTTTGCTTTGATAGGGCAAAAAAGTAGCTCTGGCAGCTTCCTTATTAATGCCAAAAACCCGTGGATTTTCCCAATCGTTAATTTGTCCTGTTGCCAATTGAACCTGTATCAATCCTAACAGGAATATTAAAACATATTTCTTCATTATTATTTTATTAAATCTTCAAAACACACCTAAACATCTTTCTGCACCTAACTCATTATCGTTTTTTAGGAAAGAGTAAAATCATCAATTATATATCTAACGAAATATAACTTGAGATTCTTTCTCTTCTCCAACAGAATCAATAATCAAATTAAAACAGTGAATTCAAAAAACAATCCAACGTTCCATATAAAAAGCGCCCACTCATAACCATAAAAAGCCCACTGCTATAAATTAATATAGCAGTAGGCTGATAATACAAATTTTAACTACAACTCAGGATCGTATGTATCAATATCGACATCATACAATACAAATTCCGCTAAGTTAAAATAATTTCTATTATTAAAAGTTTCTAAACAATTATATCTAAAATGAGAGAACGTACGACCAGGTCTAAAAATTTCAGAAGTATAATCAGCACCTCCTGCAGAAGGTAACCCTGAAGAAATAGTTTTAACAGTTTCCCAGTTAACTCCGTCATTACTAATTTGTATCTCTACTATTTTTGGCGCTTGCTGAGACCATTCTCTGTTCACCAAATAAAACTGAAAATCGTCAATAGGTTCATTCAAATCAATCTGAATGTACTGTGGCATTGGTATCTGCGGAGAACTCCATCGAGTATGAAAAAAAGAACTTGAATTGCCGTCAATTAAATTGGCAATAGGCCCTTCTTTTGGCTCTTGATTATTCGTACTCAACTGAGATGCTTCCAGCTCTATTTTAGTCGCTGTAATGGTTTCTGTTGCTGGAGCAATACCAGATTTAGCCACAACATTTATTTTACCGCTTCCTTGTCCGTTTTTATTAAACGCCTGAAATGCAAATTCATAATCTCCATATTTAGCTCTTGTATTATCAATTAATATCGAATCAGCATAAACAGATATCACTTCAAATACCTTTTTTTCAGTTAAGTGATCATAATAACTCATTTGAAGATAATAATAATTGGAATCCAAAGGGACATCCCATTTTAACAAAATTTGACCCGGCAATGCCTCCGAGGTAACAGACTCAACATTAGTTGGAAGATCATTTCCATCCACTGTATCTTCAAAAACCTCAAATTTTTTATCACAACTGCTAAAAAAAACAGCTGCAAGCAATATTGTTGCATATATAAACGATTGTTGTTTCATATAATTATAATTTGTTTTAGTTGCTATATGGAACATACCATGCTGGAATAATCATCCCACTGTGTGTAAAAATCACCTTGGCACGGACGTTTCATATTGATACTAGTTTATAATTTTTATACTTAGCACTACCATCCTGTATTTTGAGTTAGATTTGGATTCTTCCTAATTTCAGAATCTGGAATAGGAAAAAGATACATCTTGTTATCCCAAGATCTTTCTTTCTCAAATCTGCTGTATTTAAAAGATTCATCCTCTTTTTGTTCTATCTTCATACAGGTAACACTTTTTAAAACTTCTCCTTCTTTCCATCGTCTTACATCCCAAAACCGATGTCCTTCAAAGGCTAATTCAACCATGCGCTCATTTTTATATTTAGCTTCAAACTCAACATTTGTTAAACCTGCAGACAAAGAAGGCATGTTCACATCTGATCGATGTCGGATTACATTTACTGCATCAACAGCAGAAATATCAAAATCAGCACTTGTTGCATCCGGAGATCCCAAATAATGATAAACAGCTTCGGCATAATTTAAGTAAAATTCACCCAAGCGATATGTAATCCATGAGTGGCGCTTGTCCGTCACATGATTTGAACGCAAATCTACAGAAGCATCCATATATTTTTTTAAATAATAGCCTGTAGTTGAAGCGCCTGAAATAGGTGATCCATTTGCTCCTCCTTCAAAAATCTGCAATTCAGAACTGTAGTAAGTAGGCCAGCCAGTATCTCCATTTTTAGCGACAGTCATATTAAAACGTGGATCTCTCCCTTCATAGGGCTTATTAGAATTGTATCCACTACCATCTTCATTCCACAATAATCCGGTAGATTTCATTTCATAAGCATCCACTAAAGTTTGAGTAGGACAATTACCTGAATTTCCCCCTTCAACTCCAATAGGAAAGTTATAAGACTCCAAAGAATTTAATGAACCTACCCTGCGAACGAATATCATTTCTGAATTTTTATAATTATCTGTTCCCCATAAATCAGAGTATTTGCCCAATACAATACCATATTGTGAACAAGAATCTATTACGGCCTTATTCGCCAAAGCGGCCTTATACCATAAAGACGACTCATTGCTCGTATTGAAAAGTGAACTTGCTTGATAAAGAAGCGTACGAGCTTTCAATGCCAATACTGCAGCTCTACTAACACGACCAGTCTCAGTGTAAGATAAGTCCTCATATGTAACAGGTAAATTATTCACAATTCTGTCGCACTCAGCAACAATAAAATCAAATATTTCTGACTTATCGGTGCGAAGAACTGAATTAGCTTCATCTTCCGTCAGCACTTTTGTTACCAAAGGAACATCGCCATATTGTCTCACAAGATTAAAATAAAAATAAGCTCTCAAAAAACGTACTTCATATTGGTAACGCTCATAACGTTCCATTTGCTCATTATAATCTTCATTGTATTTAAAGTCAGAGAACGTTTGCCCCTCTGAAGCATCCAGATAAAAATTGACAGCACGAATAGCTTCGTAACTCTTATTCCATATATTTGATTTAGCATTACCGGCACTCCACGCACCATTATAAAAATCATGAATATCAGAAGAAGTCCACACATAATCAGACTCATCGGAGGCCGAGGATAACATAGCGCCTCCATAATTTCCAAAATCATAATCGAGATAATTATAAATATTGGAAACAAAGCTCATCGTACGACTGAAGCTTGAAAACACTTGCTCTTCATCTAAACTAACAAATTCGTCATAGTTCATTTCATCATCACACGCATTAAACGTTATGAGAAAACCTAAAGCAATTAATATATATTTAATTTTCATAATTCGAAAAAATTTAAATAATGAATTATTAAAACCCAATGGCTAAACCTACATTTATTGAACGAGTCATCGGGTATGCCACTCCTACAGATTCAGGGTCTGACAAATTGATATTATCAATGCAGAGCAAATCAATACCACGCACATAAAATTTAGCTGATTTCAATCTCAGTTTTGAAAGATAAGTTTCAGCCAGTTTATAGTAAATTTCACAGTTTCTTAGTTTTAGAAAAGATGCATCTGCGAGCCATACTGAGTTAGTTTGAAAGTTGTTGTCGTTGCTTTCTGTTGTCAGGCGAGGATACTTTGCGGATGGATTTTCCGGTGTCCAGCGATTATTATAATAATGCTCTGAAATAGTCGTATTATCAACCAATGGCCTATACACACTTTGTGTATTCAATATTGCAGTATATCGCTCTACCCCTTGAAAAGTAGCACTAAGACCTAAACCTTTCCATTCAAAACCCAAATCGAAAGAATAATAAATTTCAGGAACGCTTGTATTATAGCCCATCGCCACATTATCGTAGTCATTAATTACGCCATCATTATTTTGATCTTTAAACTTAATATCTCCGGGTTTTACTTCATTAAATTGTTGAGCCGGACTATTAGCAATATCTGCCTGATCGACAAAGAATCCTATAGCCTGAAGTCCAAAAATCTGATCGACAGATTTTCCTGTCTGTCTCAAATATTCATTGGCTTTTGGTTCCTCAAGCATTTCCTTTACTTTATTTTTAGCTAAAGTAAATTTACCACCCAAAGATATTTTAAAATCACCCAATTGTTTATTATAATTTACCCCGGTTTCAAGTCCCCAACTATCAACAATCCCTGCATTTGTATAAGGCGATGATATTCCCAGAACAGCAGAATTTGCTCCTCCGGCCGATACCCAAATATCCTTTCTTTTTTCAAAGTAAGTATCCGCTGTAATAACCACACCATTTAATATACCGGCATCTATACCTAAATTATATTTTATCGCTTTTTCACGACTGGTATTGGTTGAAGCTAAACGTCCTTCCCACATACCACCATAATCGGAGTAACTTCCTCCTAAAGGATATGAGCCACCGCTGCCAAAAGTTTGTTCCCAGTAATCTTCAGTTGGAATATAATCGGTATTAATAATTCCCCAGGAAGCTCTTAATTTAAGAAAATCAACAGGCTTTACATTTTTCATAAAATTCTCATTTGAGATAATCCATGCTGCTGAAACTGTTGGTGAAAATCCCCATTTTTCGCCGGGAGCCAATTTATTAGAACCTGAAGTTGCCAAAGTAAGATCAGCCACATAACGATTGTTATAAACGTAATGTATATATCCCGCAACATTTTGGCGATAATAGGTATGATTTTGACTATTTTTCACATGATGCTCGTACGAATACATTAAAGACGAAAAAATCTTGTTTTTTCCTGATTCCTTTTGGTAATCTACATTTGCAAACAAGTTTGAATGACGATCCTGCCAATCTAATTTGCTTCCAAAGTCAATACCACTATCCGCTCCTGCAGAATAAGTAGAAACATCAGATGGTTTACCGTCTACCCAACTGCCAACATTCTCGCTGGCATAGGCATAATTTTTAGTATGTCCTTCCCAATAAGCCGCAACATTATCATATCCTGCACGCAACGAAGCACTTAAACCTTCAGTGATTGTTTTAAGATCCTGCGTTAATTTTACATCAGCATATAATGAACGAGTATGTCCTTTAGAGTATCCACGAGCCTGTGTTAATGCAACAGGGTTCATATTACTTCCCCAAGTTTCACTTCCACCCCATATTCCTTCACTTGTTTTAATTGGAAAAGCTGCAGATGGAGTTGAATATAACTTGGATATTAAATTATCAGATCCAAGCCCTGGACGTGAAAATTCATTTAACACTCCCATAAGATTAACCTGAACAGTAGTTGTTGAACTTACATCAATATCCAAATTGGTTCGAATATTACCTTTTGAATACTTCATTTGGGTAGAATATCCATCGTTCAGTTCAGAATTATCAATAAACCCCTGATTTCCCTGTAAGTTAAGCATAGTAAAATAGCGTACTTTTTTACCTCCTCCACGAAAATTCACATTATACATATTCGAACAACCGTTCTCGCGAAACACTTCGTCCATCCAATCAATATTCGGATACAAATTTGGATATTCTCCACTTTTAAAAGCACCAAGTTCATTTTCAGAATACCGAGCTGATTTACCATCGTTGCTCAATGCTTCATTTACAGCACTTGCATATGTATATGAGTCTGCAAACTTTGGCAGGCGTGACTGCCAGTTAAAGGCATGATCATAACTAACATTTATTTCGCTGGTCTGGTATTTACCTCGCAAAGTGGTGATTGAAAGGACTCCATTAATACCTTTATAGCCATACAATGCAACAGCTGCAGCATCACGCAATACCGATACCGATTCAACCTCCTCGGGTACAACGTATTGAATATCTCGCTCTATTCCATCAACCACAACTAAAATACCATTATTCGATAAGGTCTGTAAGCCCCTGATTGACAGAGTAGCTCCTGTATCCCAAACAGGTCCGCTATTTTGCATTGCTGTTAGTCCCAGTGCATTACCATATAATGCATTGGACACACTAAACGCAGAACGCTGATTTACTTGCTCATGAGTAGTTAAAGAAATAGCTCCTGTAGACTCCCCAATTGTTTGATGAATTCCATAACCTAATTCTACTGCCTCAGAGAAAAAATCCATCTGTATTGTTATAGATTCCCTGTTTTTAACGGAAACCTTTTTAAATCCATTATTTGAGGTTTGAACAACTAAGCCTGCTGAATCTTGAACAAAAATATTAAACTCACCATTAGTATTTGTATATACTTTATTTTCCGGATTACTTTCGATGGAAACAACAGCTCCTGAAACTGGATTTCCATTCCGATCAATAATTTTTCCTGTTGTGTCTCCTGTTTGCGACCATCCTTTCATGGTCAAAAGCACAAACAAGCTCAGTATGATATATCTATATTGTATTCGCATAATCATCTTTTTTAATGTGCAGTTTTGATTTATCACCATCCCGGATTTTGTGTTAACCCATAATCTTTGTTCACTTCTTCGGGAGGAAAAGCTGACAAGTACCATTTTGGAGAGAAACTTGTCCACCAAGATCGGGTTGCATTTGTTAGTTCAAAAACTTCATAAGTAAACTCGCTAGGACGATCGCCTCGTGTATCTGAACTTTTATCAGACCATGAATCTTCTATTCCGTCAGCTCTATAAATTCTTAAACCATGAAGTTGCTTGGAAAAAAGATCCGCCCTTTTATTACGGGTCATATCAAAAAGACGTACATCCTCTAAACCTAATTCACAAGCCCGTTCTCTAAGAATTTCTTCCATTAGTACACTTTCGCTAAACATATTCTTATCAGGATTTGATTCTACCAATCCTTTTAGTCCAACCCGGGCTCTAACTTCATCCACTTTAGCAATCGCTTCCCCAAAATTTCCGGTTTTCATTAACGCTTCGGCATATGTTAGATATAATTCCGATAAACGAAGGTATGGCCAAAGGGTTGGCTCGTTTAAGTTATCTGAAAAATCAAGTACGTATTTGAAATTTGCATAACCGGTAGCGTATTGTCCGGTTTCTTGCGCCGGATTTTGCTGAGCTTCTCGACCACCTACCCACAATTCTGCTTGACGTCCTTGATATTTAGCCCCATTGACCAAAACAGTTTCATACAAGCGAGGGTCTCTATTTGTAAACATATCTGATACATGATCAGTCCAATTGAAAGCAGTTCCATCTGCCATAGGAAACATTTCTATAAATTCCTGTGTTGGAGTAAAAGCCCCATTTTGGCAAGATTGCGGGAAGTAATAATCCCATTGGTTATTGTTACCATAGGTATAACGTATGCGTGTTGATATTAACATTTCAGGATTGTTACTGCCACTTCCACGTGTAAAATAAGCAGATCGGAAAGCATCTCGATAATCATCAACATCAGTTCCCGATGCCTGTGCTAAAGAATAAACTCCATTATTGCTTAATTCCTGAAAAAAGCTGGTACAAGCAGACAAACATTCATCCCATAACTCCGATTTATATCCTCCATACCAAACTTGAAGGTTAGTTACTGCATCTTGGGTTCCTTCAGTACAATAAGGCTCACTATCATTAAACAAAGGACTGGCAGCAAATAATAAAACTTTACATTTTAAACCCATTGCGGATGCTGATGTAAAACGACCATCCCAATTTGAGATATCTTCAGCATCTAACGACCATGGCAAAACTTTTGCTGCTTCATCCAATAATCCAGTCATAAACAGAACTGTGGAATCCACTGTAGCACGTTTGGTATAATAAGCCGCTTCGTCGCTGCTAACTTCAAATGCATGATCAACAATAGGTAAACCTCCATAGTGACGAAACAAATCAAAATATCTTGATGCAATAATTACTTTTGCTTCGGCTTTCAACCTTTCTTTTTCATCCGTTCCCATATCAGGTACATTATCGACATTTTCAATAAATAACCAAGCCTGACGAACGGCTTCCCATACCTCCTCTTTTGTGAAACCAAAACGGGTAGCATCACTCGACTCTTCGGTACCAGCACTATAACTTCCCGAATAATAGCTCCTATTAACTCCATCCCAACTTAAATGGCTATGCCAACAGTCAGACAAAGTTTCGAACATTCCCATGTTCATTTTATTGTCAATACTATTCCAATAAACTGGCAGTCCATAATACAGTTTACTATATGTATTCCACAAAAAACGTCGTGAATATTCTGCATTACTAAATATCGTATCCTGAGTAACATCAACACCTGGTTGCTTTTCTAAAAAGTCATCTCCAACTGTTACATCATCAACACATGAAACAACTGTTAATGTGCCAATTACAAATGACACAAGTAATAATTTTATATTTTTCATAGTAGTATACATTAAAGAATTAAAAAGCCAATTTCAATCCTAGATTTATCACCCTTGTTAATGGATACGCTGGTCGGGAACTCGTTTTTGATTCCGGATCACCTAACTTAAATTTTGAAAATGTAAGTAAGTTATAACCACTAAGATATAAGCGACAATTGTCTATACCAGCTCTTTGAAACACCGGAAGATTTAACTTATAGCCTATTTCAATATTTTTCAACCGCAGGTAGCTGGCATCAACTAAAAACAAATCAGAACTTTGATAATTATTTGTTTTATGAGCAAGAGTAGCACGCGGTAATTTTGCTGTTGAAGCAGTTTCCGGAGTCCAACGCTGTTTGTATTGATACGATAACAAACCTTTTGTATTCGTATCTCCCATCGGATTACGAAATGTTTCCTGAAGTAAGCGGGAAGTATTCCAAGCACCAGTCCATTGCATACTAAAATCCAGATTTTTCCATGAAAAGCCAAGATTCATACCTGCCACATACTCCGGATTATTGGTATAACCAGCTTTTGTTACATCATCCGAATCAATTGTTCCGTCTTTATTTAAATCAACATAAACAACATCTCCCGGCTCTAAACCTCCTGCGTGTACAGCAATATCCTGCCCATATTGTGCTTTATACCGGTCATTAGCTGTTTCATCATAGAAACCCCAAAATTTACGAATGATATTAGATCCCACTGGTCTGCCGGTTTGCCACATATAATCCTCATTGGGCTTAACTTCTCCTTTTTCAATGATTTTATTTTTTGCAAATGAGAGGTTCGTGTTCACCCAATACTTAAAATTTTCGCCTATCTCATCACTCCATTTCAAGGCAATCTCATAACCATGGCTATCAACCACCCCCATATTTATAACTGGCAAAGAAACGCCTACAATATTAGGTGTCGTCTCAGACTTCACTAAAATATCTTCTCGGTGCTCACTAAATACATCTACAGACACTTTAAAACGCTCTTTTAAGAATGCCAAATCAATTCCATAATTTTGCTTGTAAGCTTTTTCCCATGTTACATCTTTATTCGATTTTGAACTTTCATAGGCTCCTGGTTGATTTGAACCTACATTGGTTCCAAAATTATACCCACTTCCACCAAGTACATAGGAATCAGGAATGTACATAAATCGTTGCTGCGTATTTCCTACATAGTATTTATCATTTCCTACAACTCCATAAGAACCTCTCAATTTCATGTAATTAATGACATTTTTAAATTCCTTCATGAAGTTTTCTTCAGATACAACCCAAGCTAAAGATCCAGCAGGAAAGAATCCATATCGCTTAGCACGTGCAAAATTTTCGGACCCATTGTATCCAACATTAAATTCTGCCATATAGCGGGTACTCCAATCGTATGTTATACGACCAACCATTCCCACATAACCTGAGGGAATATCTGTATATTGTTTTGGATAATATTTTTTAGATTGAGTGTACAAAGCAAGAGCGCCAATAGTGTGCTTTCCATATTTACGATCGTAGTTAATACTTGCTTCAGCATACCAATTACGTCCTTTATCAAAACTTTCACCATAATTCAGTTCTGCGTCATCCCCGCTTTTCTTGTATTCAACTCCCCCATCACTTGTCTTAATCGGAGTATAAAAAGGAGTGGATGAACTTCTGGTTTTTGTATGGTAAAATGTGCTGTTATAGGATCCTTTAACTTTAAAAAATAAACCTTCTGTAACAAAATCAAGTTCCTGCTTTAAAGCCAAATCAACATTAAGAACATTGGTTGATTTAGCATTAAATCCTTTTCCATAGTAAGGAGAAAGTCCATCACTACCGGCATCCGGCAAATAATCAGTATTTGTCACAACCCTTTTGCCATCAACTATACCTGCACCTCCGAAAGGAGTTGCCCAATAAAGCTGGCGAAATAACTGATTCTGATCTTCGTTAGAAATCGGCGTGTTTTTATCTTCAATACGGCCACCTAAATTTAGAGTTAACAGAGTGCTTTCTGAAATATCATAATCAAGGTTAGCACGGTAATTATATCGTTTGAAATCAAAATTAAAATCGTATCCCGAATCAAAAGTTTTAAATAAACCTTCTTGTGTAAAAGCTCCTAAAGACACAAAATATCTTATTTTCTCAGCTCCTCCAGAGATATTTACATTATGCTGAGTTTGAATTGCTCCCTTCTTTAATAATTGATCGAGCCAATCTACATCCGGATATAGTATTGGATCAGAATGTGTTTTGAAAGCTTCTAGAACATCAGGCTGAAATTTATAACTACCAGCGCTCACACCATCGTTAGCCTGCGCTTCATTATAATAACTTGCATATTCATAACTGTCTGCAAATTCAAGTAATTTTGTGGGCATTTGATAACCAGTAGAAGATGAAAAAGATATTTTAGCCTTTCCTTCTTTTCCTCGTTTGGTAGTAATTAATATAACACCATTGGCTCCACGCACACCAAAAACAGCCGTTGCCGAAGCATCTTTTAAAATAGTAATGCTTTCTATTTCATTCGGATCTAACTGAGAAAACTCACGTTCAACACCATCTACCTGAATCAAAGGAGACGAATTATTCAATGTCGTAACACCTCTAATATAAATCTCAGCATCATCCGCTCCCGGCTCTCCGGAATATTGTACTGATGACAATCCTGTTACCGAACCAGATAATGCATTAGACAAAGATCCTGTTGGAGTTTTTAATAATTGCTCTCCTGAAACTGTAGACACAGCTCCAGTAATTGTAGTCTTTTTTTGCGAACCATAGGCAATGGCAACCACCTCATCCAGATCAATGCTTGATTCTTCCATTACAACATCAATCGTAAGTTTGTTTCCAATAGCCATCTCCTTTTCAAGCATCCCCACAAAAGAATAAACCAGAAGCTCAGATTCTGCTGGAACACTTATCGCATAATAACCGTTAATGTCAGTGGTTACACCAATGAATGTACCTTTAACAAATACATTAACACCAGGTATTCCCATTCCACTCTTGTCTTTAACAGATCCTTTAATCTCCTTTTTTTTCTGAACTTCCAGCGACGAATTTTCATACAGAGAGGGTTTGTTATTATCAGATAACAGCTGATACCCCTCACCTTGGGGATTATGATCATCCGCCCATCCGGTAAGCATTGTTGCAAAAACAAAAAGATTAGTCAACGTTAATCGCAACAAGGTTTTTGTACTGCTTCCCAAAGGAAACCAATACCTTGTAAATCGTTTTTCCATAAATTAAAATTTTTACTTAGTAAATTATTTATTCAACTATCTTAAAACCAGCAACAAAAACATACACAGTTCTCATTTCCAGTTTAGTCAAAAACATATTTATCCCATTCTTTTGCCCATTTAATGATTGGCTTACCGTTCTCAAACGAAATTGGCAACCAAACATAACGGCCATCCAAGTGATTCTTAGGATTCCATCTGTCAGCCATAAAAATGAATGATTTTTTTTCTCCATGTACAGGAAATATACAGGTACTTTGCGATGAAAAAGTCAACTCCGATCCTTCTCCACGACAGGGATTCCCAAGAGTTTCCCACGGTCCCCAAATGGATGAAGCTACAGCTGAACGTGCTGCATTAGGCGCCCATCCTGTACATCCGGATGTGATTAAATAATATTTACCCTCTTTTTTAAATAAAGCAGGTGCTTCATTATGCCCGCCAGGAAATAAACGAACATACTTACCTGTATAATTCAAATAATCATTAGTTAGCTCTGCAATATGAATGGTTAAATTATCTTCGGAAGAATAAATATGATATGCTTTTCCATCATCATCTACAAACAATGTCATATCCCTCGACATCTGTCCACCCTCAAAGTCCCGTCGCACAAATAGGCCATCTACAATGGCAGCACGCCATTCGGGAGTCCACCATTCTTTAAAATCATTAGCCGTCAACCTTGATGTCCGTTGATCTTGATTCATATTTACAGGCCATTTACCAGCATTTGGTCTTAATGATTTTACAAATTTATATGGTCCCTTCATATCATCACTTACTGCTATTCCTACTTGCGCTGCATGATAACCTTGCCCTTTTAATTCCAGATGGAAATACATGACAAATTGCTTTGTGACTGCATTATAAATTACTTTAGGGCGTTCAATGGTACACCCTTTTGCAATTGGACTTAATTTGTTATTTTCCTCAACAGATAAAGCTACACCCTCATTTTTCCAGTGATACAGATCACTGGAAGAATAACATCTTACCCCAACCAATGCCTGACTGGTATTCGCACTCTTGTGTTCTCCAAACCAATAATATTTTCCTTGATAATACAGAATACCTCCTCCATGTGCGTTGATATGATTTCCTTGATCATCTAACCATAATTCGCCAGGATGAAAAGATTGATATTCTTGTTCCGGCTCATCAAATAATTTCTTTAATCTCGAAATTTTCGCTTCTATAGATTTGGATTGCAATATTTCACAGATATTTTTTTTTGAAATAGTAAGATCTGTTCCTTGAGGTTGGTTTTCAAAATCTCCCAAAAATGAGTTCCCGATGAAGGAAGTGTTAATATCTCCACCAAAGTCAAATTTGCTTTTTAAGCCACTGTCAGCGTAAAATATATTGTTTTTAAATTGAGTATTTTCCGGCCATTTATTCCCCCAATCTCCCATTTTTAATATCCGCGAATCAATGGAATCATTTTCTTTTGGATATTGTACAATCAAGTTGTTAGAGATCGTTGTATTTTTAACAGGCCCTGTGATATGTAAAACTGGCGTAAACCACCCACTTTGTTTGGTCGGGTAATTTCTTATTCCATCATTTACGCTAATATTATAACGAACAGTAGATTTTAGAGTGCCTTTATTCCAGCTCTTCCCAAGAGAATTTCCATCGTTACACACTAATAAAAATCCACCCGCATTATCATGACTATAATTATATTGAATAATAGTATTGTGACAATTATAATCTGAGTCAAATCCTTGTCCATCCCATTTGGCATTATGCCCACTTACTTCGTTATACTGGATAATCGTATTATCGCAACTCCATGGCCAAATACCTGCTGCAGCTTCATTTGGTGATAAAATGTCAGGACAATTTCGCATGACATTATATTCTATTACAGCACCATCACATCCGATAGGTACAATTCCATCACCGGGTACACTTTCAATCAGGTTGTGTGATATAAGAATTTTCAAATTGGGATGCCATTTATCCCGACTAGCATACCCCCCAGAATAAATGCCATTCCTTCCACAATTTATGATATGGCAATTTTGTATTGTTAATCCTACAAATCTTGATTTTACTTTAGAACCCTTATTCTCCCAGAAAATACCCCCTCCAGCACCTTCTTCTTTCGCTAAACTTCCATTTACATCTCTAATTACCAAATCATCTAATGTTACATCAAAACGCTCACCAGAATCTTCAGCTTTTATATAAACACCCACTCTGCCAGCTGCTCTATTTTCTCCGTTATTTGTTATTTCAAGCTGAGATACTTTACAATAGGCTGGGTTATTTAATAACAGTGTATATTTTTTATCACCGGCTCCATTAATTTGGGGAAAAGGAAGCGATGTATTTCCATAAGCTCCAACCACAATTAATGCCCCTTTTTCCCCTTCCAAATTAAGAACTAACTGCCCATTAAAAACGGACCCTCTTTTAAAAAGAATAGAATCACCAGCATTAAATTTTAAAAGATTTACATTTTTTAAACTACGCCAGGGTTTCGAAATATTCACCCCTTTATTTAAATCGTTTCCGCTACGGGAGTCAATATAATAACTCGATGAAAATGCAATATTCTCAAACAAACAAAGAGATATAATAATAAGTGCAATTCGCCTCATATTTAAATTAGCTATATTTTTTAGGAAAAATTAACATTACAAATATGTCTATCTTTGTCAGGATAAAAGTTGAAAGATCATTCCGAATGGGGGAGAATTCATTCAACGCTTAATTTCAGAGGCTTTCAGATATAAAAAGACAGATATTTAATCCTTTTTGAATGATTATTCACCTTAGAAAACCAGATAAGAATCGTATTATCAACTTTCAATTAAAATATACTTCACCTCTAATTTCCCATATCGTAACAACATCGTAATATTTGATCAGGGGAATTTGACATTAATTAACAGAGGAGAAAAGTTCCATAAATTACATATCGCTTATTCAAGAGTAAAATAAACGCAGCCATGAAATTTAAAATACTAACATTATCATTCCTGATATTATTATATGCTTCAAACAATCATGTGAAATCGCAGAATATTTCAGTTTCTCAACTGCCAATAATGGATCAATTACCCTCCAATTCTGTTCATCGAATTTTTCAGGATAGCGAAGGGTATATTTGGTTTGGAACTCCCGAAGGACTGTGCAGATATGATGGCAATAGAATAAAAATTTTCAGATCAGATATTTATTCTCCAAACTTATTTGCCAGTAACGAAATTTCCTGTATCGCTGAAGACAACAATAATAACCTTTGGATAGGAACGAATGAAGGTTTAAGTATTCTAAACAGAAACACCTATCAAATTAAAACTCATCCTGATAGTATATTGCAATCGATGGTCATTCGTGATATATTAATTGGCAGTGATAGTACCATTTGGGTTGGAGCATCAAATGCTGTGTACAGATACAATCCTGATTTTTCAAGAAAAAAAAGATATACGCATAATCAGAATGACTCAAAATCAATTCCTAATGGCGGAATTAATAAACTTTTTGAAGATTCATATCATAATATCTGGTTAACATTATGGGAAGAAGGATTACATAAATATGATACGGAAAGTGATCGATTTATCCAATACCCTAAAATTGGACGTACAAACAATCCATTTAAAATATTTCAGGATAATCAGAATAATTACTGGATAGGTACCTGGAATGATGGCTTGTATAAATTTACCCCTAATGCAAAAAATGATGATTTGTATACACAAATAACAATTCCTAAGACGAATTATTCTGAGGAAGAAGAAACCTTCTTTAGCTTTACTCAGGACGATAATGTTGAATATATTTGGTCAATGTCTCTGTCTGGATTAAGTACATATATGTATGACAAATCAGGTGATCTTATTCCAGTCAACACACAGGAATTACTTAAAAACACCAACAATATTTTTAGTGAAATTATAAAAGACAGAGATGGTAGTTTATGGATTGGAGCCTTTAGCGAAGGGGTGTTTAAAATTGATTTTGACAAACCTGCAATTAGTAATTTCCCAATAGATGTTCTTAATACCAAAAACAACATAGCCCCCTCTTTCACCTCAATATGTGTTGATAACGATAAGGATATTTGGGTTAACCAAAATAGGTTAGGTCTATTTATATATTCACCAGAAACAAAAACAATTAGATACTTCACAGAATTCGAAAAATTAAAAAATATACCGGAATTACTCAAAACGAATAACATCATCTATATTTCAAGCCTAAATGAAATATGGATAACAAATGATCAAAACACGAAAATTGTAAAAATTAAAAAAAAGGGATCTGACATTACTTCTCTAAAAGAAAGCTTTCTAAATAATACATACAAAGCCCCTGGTCAGATAAATCATATTTTTGAAGATAATAAGTCTAATATCTGGATCGGTACCAAGAACGCCTTATTTGTTCAACCAAGAGGATCTGAGAATATATTTCTGATAAATAAGAAAATCGGTTCAATAAACGAAATAACGCAGGATACAAATGATAACTTATGGATAATCTCTAATAATAAAGGAATATATAAAATAGCTATCCCGCAAATAGTAACAGAAGATGAAATTTCCAATTTAGAAATCGAAAACATTCAAAGTAAGTTATTGAGTGACCATATCCAATCCATTACTGCCGATTTGAGTGAAAACATTTGGATTGGCACAAAAGAAGGTAGTTTAATTGCATACAATGCTACTGATAAATCATTTACAAACAGAACTGTAGATTGCGGACTAAAAGGAGAAGCTATTTTAGATATTATTTCAGACAAATACAATAATATTTGGATTACTACCTATAAAAGAATAATAGAATTTAATCCAAAAAACAATGCCTATTTTGTCTATTCAGCCTCTGATGGAGTTCAAATCAATTCACATCTCAAAGGATCTTTCTGTAAAACAATAGATTCAAAATACATATATATTGGTGGAAACAGAGGATACTCACGTTTTATCCCTTCAGAAAAATTAAACTCTCCCTTAACTAAAGTACAAACAAAAATTACAGATATAAAAGTACAAAACAAATCGATCCTTAGCCAAAACAATGAGGTTGAATTCGATAGCAAAAACAACTCTCTTGTTTTAAGACCAGAGGATAAAAACATTGAAATTTATTTTTCTACTCTCGACTATATAAATGCAAAAAAAATAAAGTATGCATATAAATTGGAAGGAGTAGATAATGATTGGGTTTATCCTAAAAACGACAGACAATTTGCGGTTTACAATCAATTAAAAAAAGGACATTACACTTTCTGTATTAAAGCTACTGATGCACATAACCTATGGAGTACTAACATCACAAAACTTACGATTGACCGTAAACCGGCATACTATGAAACAAACATTGCATACCTCCTGTATTTTTCGTCTTTCACTCTAGGAATATTCCTGCTGTTCAAAATAATTCTGGGTAGAAGTAAATTGAAAAATGAAGTAAAAATCACCCAAATAGAGAAAAGTAAATCTGAGGAAATCACCCAAACAAAACTAAAATATTTTACAAATATTTCTCATGACCTGTTAACCCCCTTAACGATAATTAATTGTTTGATAGATGATATTGAAACCACAGTTCAAAAAAACATGCCCGAATTTGGAATTATACGATCGAACATTGTCAGACTCAAAAGATTACTTCAGCAAATACTTGATTACAGAAAAGTGGAAGGTGGTAAAATGGAATTGCGTGTTGCAAAGGCGGACATTTCATCCTTTATAAATGATATCTGTTACAACCACTTTATACCAATGTTTGATAAAAAAAATATTCTATTTGAATTAAATTCAACACCTCAAGAAATAAGCGCCTATTTTGATGCTGATAAAATGGATAAAATCCTGTTTAATCTTCTATCAAATGCTTTTAAATATACCCCTCGAAATGGAAAAATTATTGTTGAGCTTACTCTTCTCATCAGAGAAAACACAGAATTTATTTCGATTAAAGTATCAGATACAGGCATAGGAATTCAACCCGAAGATATTGAACATATCTTTCAGCGATTTTATAATAACAAAACAACTGATGTAAGCGAAACAAATGGGATTGGCTTATCTCTGACAAAAGATTTAGTAGAACTTCATCACGGGAAAATATCCGTTAATAGCATACCAAAAACTGGTTCCACATTCTGCATAGAGATTCCTATTGATAAAAAAAGTTATACAATTGAAGAAATATATCCGGAAGCACAAAGTTTAGATTTAAATAATATAGATGATAAACTTCAGGAATATCCGGAAACATCTTCAAAAATCAGCAACATAAATATCTTGGTGGTTGAAGACAATGTTGAACTACTTAAAATAATTCAAAAACGCCTGCTCAAATCTTATAACGTATTAACGGCCCAAAATGGTTTAGAAGCTATTGAGCTCGTAAAATCAACGGATATAGATATAATTATTAGTGATGTAATGATGCCCGAAATGGATGGCCTCGAGCTGTGCCGAACACTAAAAAACAATATAGAAACAAATCATATTTCGATTATTCTTCTTACCGCCAAAAACAGCATAGATGATCGTATTGAGTGTTATAATGCCGGAGCAAATGCCTACATCTCCAAACCTTTTGAAATAAATGTGTTACAGGCACGAATCCAGAATTTCACTTTGCAAAAGAAACAGCAGCAACAGGAATTTAAATCTAATCAAGAAATAAATATCTCTTCATTAGATTATCCGTCAATGGATGAACAATTTTTAAAAAATGCCATTCTCATTATTGAAAAAAACTTAACGGAAACAGAGTTTGACATCAACTCTTTTGCCGGACAACTAAACCTATCCAAATCAACACTATATAGGAAAATTAAAACAATTACAGGATTATCGCCTATTGAATTTATTCGTAACATTAAACTAAAACATGCCTCCAAAATGTTAAAATCAAATCACATTAGCATTTCAGAAGTAGCATATTCTGTAGGTTTCTCAGATCCTAAATATTTTGCATCCTGCTTTAAAGCGGAGTTCAACATCACGCCAAGTGAATTTCAAAAAAACAGTAATACCGATTGTGACTTATCCTGAAATAGTTTGACACAGAATTATGAACATTCTCCTTTTTCCTCAAACAGATGCTCTGTTCAGTTCTGAAAATGGTGTTTTCTTCTCCGCGCACCCCTTTGTCCTTTGTGGTCAGCTCTATTTAATTTCTGCTGTTAATCTCTGATTTTCAGTGCGCGGAGAACACAGAGTAGCACAGAGAGTGAATCGATTGATCCCAGTTGTCCCTAATTTGCAGGAATGCTGGCTTCTTTTTTCCTTTTAATTTAGGAATTATAGAATTGTTGCTGATCTTATTAATGCATCAGCATATAAAATAACATCTATTGCGTAATAAATATATAAGTCAGATGAATAGATTATATAATCTGCGAATTAAATTATAATATCAGCTGTAAGAATAATTATATCAGATGACATCTAATGTGTTATTTTATTCAGCAGAAGAAAGAATTTTATCATCTGATGATGTAATTTAATAAAATAATTATTGTGATGATTTAGCGGAGCACCTTAATTTATCTGCTGAAGAAAACAATTATTAAGTGAATATATAAAAACGAAACAAAATCAGACTTTCTTTGTGGTGATGGTATTCATTTAGTTCTGAGAACTCACTTTCGTTTATCCGTATACACGAGGAAAAAACAAAACCATTATTCCAGCTAAGGAATAATGGTTTTTACTGTTGTTCATCTTGTGTTTTTTCTGCTTTTATAATTTAAACCTCGTTTGCTTTAGATATACTTTATAATCTCTTATCATACCCGGTTTCCCCTCTTCGGCACGAGGCAAATACCAGAACCCTGTAACAAGCTTTTCTTCTCCCAAATCAATTACAATCTGATGTGGAAAACCTGCTTTGGTTGTTGAGTAATTTGTATGCCATATGGTTGACTCCTGTAAATCGAATACATTGCTTGCCGTATTATTGGCCGCATCTAATTCTTCACTATCGGCATATATTACTTTCCAATGCTGTCGCGATAAGGGTTTGCCATCTTTACCAAGAATTTCCAGTTCGGCAATGGAAGCAAAATTATCGTCTCCAAAGGAATTTAAGGCTTCCAAACAAAAGTAGCGGGTGTTCGCTTGTTTATTAAAATTAATATGCTGCCAACCATTTCCTTTTGTAAATGAAGCCTTATAAATCGGCGTCTCATTCGCTAAATCAAGAGTTTCTCCTGGTTTACGGCAGGCATAAGCTCCATTTCCTTTTAAAACATCTAATATTGGGTGGCGCAATCCTTGGCTTTTAGCTTCTGTCGGCGATGCCAAATCAAAAACAATCACTTCATTCTCACCTTCTTTTAACCAACATCCCGGAACGTAAAGTGTTTGTTGTGGGCCAATTTCCCAATAGCGGCCAATGGCATGTCCATTCACCCAGGCCAAGCCCTTGCTCCAGTTGCTCATATCCAGAAAAGTGTCTCCTTTTTTATCAACCACAAACCTTCCTTTATAAAAAGCAGGTTGTTTTTCAGAATTTGTCAGCTTGGTATAATGCTTGTTTTTAGCAAAACTGTAATCGGTAGGAATACTGTATACCTGCCAGTTTTTTAGTGCCTTTACTTCCTTATCCGATTTTATTTCAACCTTCTCTGTAATCCCTTTCCAGTCGTAAATCCCTTTGCCAAAATTCATCCGTCCCATGGCCTCAACTAAAATATCAAGAACGGCACCTTCTTTTACAGGAGGCAATAAAATTGTATTTTCTCCTCTTAGCCGGCTAAGAGAAGCTATTTTTTCACCATCGATAAAAACTTGTGTCCAATCATGAGCTTCAGTTATCACTAAAGATTGCTGTTTATCCGATTTTTCAAGCTTGGTCCGGTATAAAATACTTCCCCATCCCTGATCAAAAAATTCCATTGATTTAATGTCTTCACTCATTTTTGGTTCAGGAAGATTGTCGAACAAGAGAGCTGTTTCATCCAATTCAAAAGCTGGTATGCTAATGGTTGGTATTGAATCGGGAATTTCACTTAGCAACTCACCTTCAGGCAAATATTTTTCCAGCAATTTTCTAACTTCGAAATATTTGGGAGTTGTTCTTCCTGATTCGCTAATTGGCGCATCGTAGTCGTACGATGTACAAGTTGGCGAGAAATTAGGAAAGTTGGCACCACTCCAGTGTCCGAAACTGGTTCCGCCGTGAGTCATATATAAACTAAACGAGATATTCTGATCCAACATATCCTGCATTCCGTTCACCAAATCGGCTGCACTTCGGGTTTCATGTTTTGCTCCCCAATGATCAAACCAGCCTGACCAAAATTCACTGCACATAAGAGGCGTATTAGGACGAAGCTCTTTCAGTTTTTTAAACTGCTCATTGATATTGGCTCCTGTCCCAAAATTAACGGTCCACAGCAAATCATCCAATGCATTGTTCTGGAAGTTGGAACTCCAATCGCACTGAAATAATAGGACATCATTAAATCCTGCACCTTTTACGATATCGCGGATATCTTGAATATAGGGCTTATTTGTACCAAAAGAACCGTATTCATTTTCAACCTGCACCATTAATATATTTCCACCTTTGGTAATCTGGAGATCGGCCAGCTGTTTTCCTACTTCGTTTATAAATAGTTTTGCCCTTTCCATAAAATAGGGATCTTGCTCGCGCAGCTTAATATCTTTTTTCTTAAGCAACCACCAGGGCAAACCTCCCATTTCCCATTCGGCACACACATATGGTCCGGGACGAACAATCACATACATCCCGTTCTTTTGAGCCAAACGACAAAATTCTGCCACATCATTATTTCCGGTAAAATCGTATTTACCTTCTTCAGGTTCATGAATGTTCCAGAAAACATACAGGCAAATTGTATTCATGCCTAGAGCCTTACTCATCTTGATGCGCTGCTCCCAATATTCTTTCGGAATGCGGGGATAATGCATTTCGGCTGCCTTAACAACAAATGGTTTCCCGTTAAGCAGAAATGTTTTATCTCCAACTTCAAATGTTCCTTCACTTTTTTGGGGCGAACAAGCATTCAGTAAGAATGTGAACAAAAGGATCGTATATAAAAACAATTTTTTCATCGTGTACAGTATTTGATAATTAAACACTCAGCAATCCATCCTTAATTAACAGCATCGATACCTGAAAGAGTTGGCTTTACTTCTTTAATACTTCCATCGGCATCAAATTCCAATTTATCAATACACACTTCGCGGTGAAATCCACCGGCTCGTCCCATTGTAATTCCTTTCGGACGGGTAAAACGATGATATACCAAATACCACTCATCTTTGCCTGGAATTTGAATGGCTGAATTGTGTCCTGTGGCATAAATCTCCTGATCTTTATCTTGTTGGATTACAATGTTATTTTCTGGAATCGTCAATTTTCCCATCGGCGAATCTGAAGTGGCATAACGTACTTTGTAATTCGGACTTCGGGTATCATCTTCCGACCACATAAAATAGTACGTACCATTGCGATAAATCACATAACTGCCTTCACGATAAGTGTTATCAACATTCATCAATTTTGTGTTTTTTTCGTTGATAGAAACCATATCATCATTCAATTCGGCTGCGGCCATATAACCATTCCCCCAATACAGGTAACTTTTGCCGGTTTTTGGATCGGTAAATACATCCGGGTCAATTTCCTGCCCATTTGTAATTCCTTTTGGCTTTTTATCAATTAATGCTTTTCCACTGTCAACAAACGGCCCCGTAGGGTTATCGGCTACAGCCACACCTATTTTTTGTGCTGCAGTAAAATAATAGAAATACTTGTACTGTCCGTCAATTTTCTTTTCGACAATACAGGGCGCCCAGGCATTTCGATTGGCCCAGCTAACATCTTTTTTCAGATCGATAATAACACCTTCGTCAGTCCAGTCAACTAAATTATCCGATGAAAACACACTGAATTGATAACCCGACCAGTTATTGAAACCATCGCTGGTTGGGTAAATGTAATATTTGCCTGTTTTCTCAGAATACAGAATGTCAGGATCGGCTTTGTAACCTTCTAAAACAGGGTTGTGATCTTCAGAAACCGATACCTCGAAGCTTTGACTTTCTTTTCCATCAATTTTAAACGTGTATTTCACCGATCCTTTCGAGAAATCCTGTGGCCCTTTAGGACTATAAGAGATTCCTGAAAAGGCTTTGAATTCCGGATCGAAATGATTCATGTCTGCTCCGGTTTTTACAGGCAAATAGATTGTTTTATCTTCACTTTTAAAACAGACATTGTTTTTCTTCAGCACTGGAGATTTAGCATCAACCAGTAAATCGTCGTAATTGCTGTAAGTTGATACCAGTAATTTTAATTCTTTATCAGTAATTGGCATCACCGTACCGTGTCTTGGGTGAAAGTTCATCGAAATATCCTGATCGATTACAGTAAAGGTTTCAAAATCTGAACTTTTTGTAAACTGATAACGCCCAAGTCCGTATACATCGTACATCAATATCCACTCATTGGAATTATTTAATTTAAATACACCAGAACCTTCAACATTTTCCGTTTCTCTGTCCACTCTATCTGTATTTACGAACTCATAACCTTCAGTCAATTTATCTGAAACAGCCAATTTAATGCCAGGGTCACCACTTTCCGATTTATGAAATAAATAAAACTTACCGTCCTTTTTTATGATATCTGCATCAATACAGGCATTGTTTGCAGGATTAAAAAACAGCTGTTTGGGTGCTTCTTCCAAAGCCGTAAAATCGCTGTTGGCATAGGCATAATAAATTATATCAGGACCATCTTTCTGAATCATCGAAAAATAAACCATGTATTTGCCGGCTTCTTCGTCATAAATGGTTTGCGGAGCCCAAACTCGCCAGACATCGCCAAACTGATCAGGAAAAGCTTTGGGAATATTCACAACTGAAGAAGTCCAATTAATTAAATCGGTAGATTTCATCAGTACCATAGCATAATTTTTCCAACCCATTTCCGGCACATACAAATCGGTAGCTACCATATAAAAGGTTTTTCCATCCTCTCCGCGCAAAATATGAGGATCGCGCACACCACCCGAAGTACTGATTTGTTTTGAATCAATTACTGCCTTATTGTTATTGAGAGCCCGATAGTGATAACCATCTTCGCTTACTGCAAAATGAATGGCTTCTTCGCCGGGAGCATTGCCTGTAAAATAGGCAAATAAATAGGCACTGGTATCATTTCCTGTTTTATCAGAGCTACAGCCAAACAAGACACTGAATACAAAAAAACAGAGTCCGGAAATTAATATCATGTGTTTTTTTGGTTTTGAAAACATATATTTCAAGTTTAGATTTATTGTTTAATTTTTAGACGGCACACATAAAAAGCATTGCCCATTACCGAAAGTTTAAAGCTGTTTTTTTCAGAGCTAATGGAATAATTTCCCGGTACAATTGCCAATGGAGCAGCCAATGTATTTTGTGAGTCAGGATTATTAGAATGCAGACAAGTTATTTTCACCTCTTTGTCTTCAAATGATTTTTTTAATCCATCCAGTTTGATATTTATTTCATGATTAACAGAAGATATATTTACCACTTTAACGATTATCTCTAAGTTTTCATGATCCAATACGGCACTTGCATACAAACTATCTTGTCCTGTAATGTTTTCATCCTTCGATTTTATTGAAAGCACGTTTGTTCCAGCATTTTTAGCATACATTTTTTGAACGTAATAATTTGGAGTGCAAACAGCAGAAAGATTATCGAACCAGATCATATCCGGACGCCATTGCCATGCATCAACATGGGCGAATAACGGAGCGTAAGTTGCCATGTGAACGACATCAGCATTTCGCTCCAATCCTGTCATAAATGCCGCTTCAGCCAATGCTGCACGCAAATTATTTGCCTTATCTGAATCGTGTGCTGCATATTCACCGGCAAAAACTTTTGGCCCTTTTCGGTCATATGTATCATATCTCTTTGCATTCTTATAAAACCATTCAGGATTTTTGTAATAATGCTCATCAACAAGATCAACTTTTAATTCTTTCATTTTAGGCCACAGGTATTCAAACTGCTTGCCATCAGAAGAAGGACCGGAACCTCCAACGATCTTAATTTCAGGATGCTTTTCCCGTATTACTTTCACAAATTTCTCCAGTCGCTCTACATATACATCTCCCCATTGCTCATTGCCAATAGCAATCATTTTCAAATTAAATGGTTCGGGATGTCCCATTTCTGCCCGCATTTTTCCCCATTTAGTACTAACTTTCCCATTGGCAAATTCAATTAAATCGACAGCATCCTGAATATATGAATCAAGGCTGTCAACCGCAACGCACTCTTTACTTTCGTACTGACAAGCCAAACCGCAGCTTAATACAGGCAAAGGTTCTGCTCCAATATCCTCGCTAAGCAAAAAGTATTCAAAAAAGCCTAAACCGTAGCTTTGATAATAATCCGGAAAGAAATGATATTTGAAAGTATAAAACCACCTGTTGATATTCAAAGGTCTGTTCTCAGCAGGACCAACACTATTTTTCCATTGATAACGGGTTTTTAAGGTATTTCCCTCAACAATACATCCACCTGGAAAACGTAAAACGCCCGGGTGCAAGTCATATAATGCCTGAGCAAGATCCTTGCGCAATCCATTTTTCCTGCCTTTCCATGTTTCTTTCGGAAATAGAGAAATGTGGTCTACATCAACTGTTCCTGCTGTTTCCAAAATAAATCGGATTTTACCTTTTGCTTCAGTTTCCTTAGCTTTTATTGTACACGTATATTTTTTCCAGGCATTTCCTTGTACTAAAATTTCGCTGGTTCCAATTGCAGCATTGCCGGCATTTAGTAATTCTACCTTAAATTTATTTTCATCATTGCTAATTGATCTCGCATAAAATGAAAACAAATATTCATCATACTGATGAAATCCAATGCCTGTGAAACCATTATTTTCGAGTCCGGTACCTGTTCTAAGACCTTTTTCGTTAAAACGGACATAATTTGGATTTTTATCGAAACAAGGCGATTCCTGCTGAACTTTTACATCACCAAAAGGGGTCCACCCTAAAAAGGGATGTTCAAATTCAAAAGAACGATTTTTAATCAACTCTGCATACAATCCGCCATCGGCACCAAAGTTGATATCTTCGAAAAACACGCCGTACATTTCAGGCTGTATTTCTGCACCAACATTCTTTACATCAATCACAAAATTATTCTGAGCGAAGATCGAAAAACAAGGTAGAATGAAGAGTGATATAAATATCAACGGCCTTTTAATCTGTTTTTTTAATTTCATTTTAGTAAATATTATTTTTATTCTGATTTAATTCGAATGATAGAGAAGGAGTGCGCAGGTATATGATAATTAAACTGTTTATTGATAACCATTGAACTTTTTACCGGAGTGCAGTTTTCGTTGATAAGTTCACCCTTTAAAATTGTTACAACTGCTTCTGTTTCTTTTATCTGAAGTTGTTCCAAATTAATCGTTGAGTTCACTTCAACCGGCAACAGGTTAGTTAGTTTCAAAATATAATCACCTGTTTTACTATCGTGCACCAGCGATGAAATTATTCGTTTTTTTAGTTCCTTCCGGTTATCAGACAAAGTGATTGTTGAAGGAATATATTCATCGCCTGAATTTTGACCATAAAGCTTTTGTATGTAATAATCAACCGTAGGCTTCACTTCTGTGTTGTTGAAATAAATCAGATCCGGATTCCATTGCGTATGTCCTTCTTTGGCCAGTAACGGTGCAAAAGATGTCATGCTAACCACATCGCCGTTGCGTTCAACGTTACTCAGGTGCAATGCTTCGCAAAGTGCTGTTTCAATATTCATTTTACGGCCGGCTATGTGTGCTGCATATTCTCCTAAATAAACTTTGGGTTTGGAACGGTCATATTTGTCGTAATAGTTTTGATTATTTAAGAACCAGCCAGGAGACTGATAGTAGTGTTCGTCTACCATTGGGACATTTAATTTTACAGCCAATTCCCAGCCTTCTCTGTAATCGGTGCCCATATAAGTTGGGCCAACAGTACCAATCACTGTGATTTCAGGATATTTTTCCTGAATAGCTTTGAAAATCATGGTAAAACGTTCCTCGAAAATATCAGTAATCAGATCTTCATTTCCAATTCCAATGTATTTAAGATTAAAAGGCTGAGGATGGCCGGCTTCAGCTCTTCGTTTTCCCCATGTGGTATTTTTATCCCCATTGGCCCATTCAATCAGGTCGAGAATTTCCTGCACATAATCACCCATGTCGCACATTGGAATGCCGCCTTGTTGTCCGTCACCTCCGGTTGCGGAGTTCTGACAGGGCACACCTGCAGCCAGCACCGGCAATGGTTCAGCCCCGGTATCTTCACAATACTGAAAATATTCAAAATAGCCCAAGCCCGCAGTTTGGTGATACCCCCAGATATTCCGTTGCGGCATCCGGGCTTCCAGCGGGCCAATCGTGTTTTTCCAGCGATAGATGTTGTTGAGACCGTCGCCATGGGCCACACAACCACCCGGGAAACGGATGAAGCGAGGATGAATATCAGCAATTGTTTGAGCCAAATCTGCCCGCAAGCCGTTCTTTCTCCCTTTGAATGTATTCTTTGGAAAAAGAGAAACCATATCCAATGCCACTTTGCCCGTAAATTGCGGAACTATTTCCAGATGAGTTTTATCACAATCACCGTTTGCAATGATCACAAATTCCTGTTTTTTCCAATCAGCACTAATGCTTTTGCTGAAAGCTTCAGCATATACTTTCCCGTTTTCATCTACCAAACGAATCAGTAATTTCCCTTTAGCCCCATCCAATCCGCGAACAAAAACAGAAAAATTGTATTTGTCACCGGCTTTCATAGGAATGCCATCAAAACCTTCGTTAACCAAGGCCTCACCCTGCTTTTTAATAGATAAAACAGCGTAGTGTTTTTGATTGAAGTGGATTGGAGTGACCGTATCAATATTGAAGCTGTTTTTATCACCGGTGAAATTCCATGCCGTTGTACTATTCCAATTCTTGTCATGCCCTTCTCTGTCACTAAGAGTATATTCAAATCCACGGTTTTGAACTAATTCGGCATACAAACCACCGTCGGCAGCATAATTGATGTCTTCAAAAAATATTCCAATCAATAAATCGCTAATGGACTTACTTTTTTCCAAATCGATGGAAATTTCAGCATCCAGCGCTTTTAATGATTTGAATCGTTGAGAATCTTCACTCAGACTTTCATTTCTTTGTTGTTCATGGTACTGACTCCATTCATAATGTTTAATCAAACCATCAATTGTTTTCCATGATGTTTTTTGAATGATACCTGTTTGTTTTTCACCATCAATCATAACAACAACGCGGTCGTTTAAACGATCACTTTCGCTTCCTTCAACTGTCGTTGTATAGGTTCTAAAATCTGTAGTCGTTGTTTTATATACCTTTTGATTTCCATCCTGATCGCTCAGCCAGCTAATCAGATAATTTCCTGAACCAGTCTGAAAGGAAATTTCCGGCAAAAGAACATTGCCTTTGTCCATTACATAAGGATAGGCTTGTCTGCCCCAGGTAAATAAATCGCTGGTGGCTGCATGTGCAAACTGCCCGACTTCTTCATTTAAAGTCCAAATGCAGTGCCACTGTTCCTTCTGATCCAGAAATAGATAGGGTGTGATCAATCTTTTTTGACTTCCCCAACGCCCAAAATCACTGAAAAGGAATCTATATTCCGGACCAATGCCATGCCAGTTTTTTTTATCGGTACTCCAGGCGTAATGCAATCCGTTGCTGCCGTTATTTTTAACTGTAGCATAAGAAAACACATAAGCTGAATCGGGTTCGTTAGCGAACACGGTCTGAAATAACGATAAAACAATCAGGCTCAGCAATAAATAAAATCGTTTCATAGAGTATTATATTTCTGTCTTAAAATTATTTACTGTCTTAATTTGAACAATCCACAAGCATGAGCATCTAATTCACGGCCAAATGTATCCGAAGTCGTACTGATTTCTTCGCCCGTCCACAAATTAATCACCTTACAGTTTGAATCTACGCCAATTTCATTTATCTCGACAGCAACTTCCACAGGCGAATCCGAGATATTGAAAAGGGCAAGATATACATCACCGGTAATGGAATTTTTAGAAGTAATGGCAAGCTTTCCATCCTTTTGAAAAAGCTGATGTACATTAATTCCTACGCGGTGCATTTCCAACACTTCTTTATTAGTCAGCAAGGAAAGTGTAAACTCATCATTACTTGGAAGATCACCTCCAAACATTAAAGGTGATTTGAAAATTGAGAACAAAGTCATCAGCGTATATTGTTCATCCTTGCTCAAACGGGTCATGCGGTCATTTCCACGTTCCCCGCGAATAGAGATGCGTCCCAATGGAATCATATCACAATCGGGCCAGGTGCCAGGTGCGATGTAAGGATACCATTTTTGGCAAATATCCATTAAATGAGTGATGTGTGGCCAGGTATCCCAAACATCGTCAACCATTCTCCACATATTGGCATGCTTTTGCACATGTTTCCCTGCTTCAATCGGTGTTTCGCCCGGTGAAGTGCTAAGTACAATCGGACGACCACACTGGTCAATCGCTTTTCGAATCAGTTCAATTTCCCCTTGATGATATGGGCGCGACAAGTCATCAATTTTAATAAAATCAACCCCCCATTCGGCATACAATTCAAAAATCGAGTTATAATATTCCTGTGCACCTGGTTTATTTGCTATAATTGTATAATTGTCCTTCAACCATTTACACTGCATCTCAGTAGAATAGACCTGATCGGCTGTAATTCCATCTGTTCCTTTAATCGGTAATTTATTTTCCACAGCCACTTTCGGGATTCCACGCATGATATGAATCCCAAATTTTAAACCTTTATTGTGAATGTAGTTAGCTAGTTCTTTAAACCCTTTACCGTCTTTTGCTGAAGGAAACCGATTTACCGCAGGTTGGTAACGTCCGTATTCATCAATCACATAGTGTGGATCGGTTTGGTTGTATCCTCCTGCTTTGTCATTTTCGACAAACCAGCGAATGTCCACCACAATGTATTCCCAACCATAAGCTTTTAGTTTTTCAGCCATATAATCAGCATTGGCTTTCACCTCATGTTCTTCAACGGTTGGACCATAACAATCCCAACTGTTCCAACCCATAGGTGGAGTTTGTGCCCAGGATTTAAATTCGTCTTTATTGAAAGTTTTAATCGTCTTTTTAGGTTGGCAGGAAGTAAAGAAAGCCAGTATAAAAATGGATAAGAAAAAAATAGATGATCTCATTTCAGTTTTGGGTTTAGGTTCTATTAAATTGTAAAGTTCAAAATAAAAGTACAAAATACGTTTTCTTCAATATCTGCACAACTTTAATTGGATGTTCTTCAGAATAAAGAAAAGAATCAATGCAAAAATCTAAATGGCACTCTGAATATGCCATACCTATAGTGTCCATTTAAGATCAATTTCCACTATTCGAAAAACAAAAAAGTCACTTAATCAAAAATAGCTGCATGTAAACATATTAATATTCACAAATTCTATAAACGTGAAGAACACTTTTAAACAGATCACCAAATTCTTCTCTATCCCCATATCTCATTATTTCAACAGATAAATAATCTATATGATGAAATAATGAAGTCGCCTGTTAATTTCCCAAAAGAGAGTTAGACTTTAAATCAAACCCCCAAAAGAAAAAACCACAGAAAAATCCTTCTGCCATACAGGCTTGTTTGGAAAATTTCTGCGGTTTGTATTCATATTAAACAATGATTTAAAGTTCTTCTGACAGAGCTTTACCGATGTATGTTACTGTTCTCACAGGAGTATTTTCTGCCAAACCAGTTCCTGAAATTGAATTCACCAAGACCAAACGAAACTGACGTTCAGACAACATGCCTGAGAATTCTCCCTTTCGGTCTGAAATACTCAATGTTTGCTGTGCGTCGTCCCATTTGAAAGAAATAGTTGAATAAGCTCCTTTTTCGTAATTGTAGTTGTCTCCTTCATCTTCATACAAAGTAAATTCACCATCAGCACCGGGATAAATACGAATCTCCAGATCGTCCCACTTTTTCTCTGATGCATATTGCACTTCGGGGCCCCATGGTAAAATAGAACCGGCTTTCACATACAATGGGATCAGATCAATTGGTGCTTCTCGGTTTATTTCCTGACCGCCAGCCAATTTCTCGCCTGTCCAAAAATCAAACCATTCAGTCCCGGCAGGCAGATAAATCCGGCGAATATCGGTTTTACTAAAATTACTGAAAACCTTATCATTATTTTTACCGGTATACATAGGTTTTATAACAGGTGCTACCAACAGAGACTGACCAAATACATATTCATCATTCAAATCAGCAACCTTTTTATCATCAGGGAAAAGCAAGGGCAACGCATACATAAACGAACCTGAATTGCTGGTTACCTGCCAAGCTGTTGAATACAAATAAGGAAGCATTCGGTAACGCAGCTTAATCATCTTTTCAATGGCATCAAAAGCCCAATTTCCTCGTTTACCAAACTGATAAATTTCACGAGGAATATCTGTTCCATGCGAACGCATCATTGGAGTTAATGCACCGAACTGAGCCCAACGCACATAAAGCTCCTGATATTCAGGATTTTTAGCACCACCGTCTTTATTGAATCTGCCGGCAAAGAAACCCCCAATGTCTGCATTCCAATATGGTACACCACTCAATGAGAAGTTTACGGCAGCCGGAATTTGTTTTCCCAGATTTTCCCAACTGGAACCGGTATCTCCCGACCATGAATTGGCACCATTTCGTTGCTGTCCGGCAAATGATGAACGGGTTAAAATATACACCCGCTTTTCAGAGGTCGTTTCCCGTTGATGATCGTAAATTCCTTTGGTATGTTCCAGAGAGAAAGCATTAGACACCGATTGGTATGACCCAAGAAAAGTAGGTTCTACAAAATCGCTCTCTTTCACATTAATATGGTCAGGTTCTGTAGAATCAAGCCACCAGGCATCTGTTCCAATCGAGAATACACCCTTGTTCAAATAATCCCAATAAATATCGCGGGCTTCCGGGTTATAAACATCATAAGGTTTAACGCCTCCATTGGGTGGCCAAGTATCAAAATTGATGAGCATGCCTTTCGACTCAAATTCTTTGTATTGCTTGGTTAACGGACCAAATCCAGGCCATGCAACCACCATCAGGTGACCGTTCATTCCGTGAACCTGATCAGCCATGACTTTCGGGTTAGGATATTCAATTGGTTTCCAAGTCATGGCATTCCACATACTGTCTTTGCCCCAGTATTGCCAATCCTGAATCATTCCGTCAATCGGAACCTGCAATTTTCTGTATTCTTTCAATACATTTACCAGCTCGTCCTGATTTTTATAGCGTTCTTTGGATTGCCAATATCCAAATGTCCATAATGGCATCATGGGCGCCTGACCTGTTAAGTCTCGCATTTGTGCCACTGCCTTTGTTCCTATCCCTGAATACATGAAATAATAATCGGCACAATCACCAATTGCCTCAAACGAAGTTTCTTCATCATTATCTACAAAAGTGTTTACGGCATAATTATCCCAATAAAGAGCATAACCTTTTGAGGAATAGAAGTAAGGGATCGTAATATTCAGATTTGAGTTCTTCATTTCGAGGGTTTGGCCTCTTTGCATCAGCTTGCCATTTTGAATCTGCCCAAGTCCGTAAAGTGCTTCATCATTTTCCAATGCAAAGGCTTGTTTTACCGTGAAACTGGCTTTGCCGGCATCATCAAACGGAGTAAATCTGGAACCGGCTTCTTTTTCTGCCAGCAATTCATTTCCGTTCAGGTCAGCAAATTCAATCTTACCGCTTACAAGATCGAGGGTCAGCTGAAGTGCGCTGCTTTTTACAATAATCAACCGATCTGTTTTATTTATTTCCAGTAGTTGTGCTTCCGGCGATTTAATTACCGAAAGAGATTTTTTTTCGAAATTGAAGCCTTGCTTCGATTTGATAATCCTAACAATTTCAGGTGAGAAAAACTGTACTTCAATTTCGGTTGAATCAACCGCTGCTTTTATTCCAAATTGAGTTTTCTCATATCCGTCAGGAGCGCAAGAAACCATCCATATTGACAAGCAAATAAAAGACAGGTAAATAATTTTTCGCATAATTTGTTTCTTTGAGTTACTATTGGTTTTTGGGTTGCAGCAGCTTGTTGGACAAACGAATTAAAAACAGATAGCGAGAAACTGTATTTAACAGATTCAGCTGAAAGTATTGCTTTAAGAGTGAATTTTTCTCGCAGAAATAACATTTCCATTACAAATATTTACCATACGACCTGTCCATTAGTTTTGATTTATTCACACTTTCAAAAAAAAAGGTTTAAAATACTTTTTAATATACGAATTCCGAAAATAAATAAAAAATATAGGAAGTTGCCACACAGGGAGGTCAAATTATTGCTTATAATTTGGAGATGCGTATTATACACCATGCGACAACCAATACAGACCTTACCATTTAATTTACAAATTGATTTTCTGAAATGTATATTTTTGGAATTTGCAAGTTTTAAGCGAACCCATTTGTGAATTTCCTCTCATTAATCGATGTTTTTGTCGAAATGTTTTTTTATTCGACAATAAAAGTTTTATTAACTATTAAAAATCTATACTTATTAATTTCGATTCATATCTATTTTAAAATTCCCGGAAATTTGATTTTAAAATGAATGAAATCGATTCCATTTGCAAATCTTGTCAGTGGTTTATTTTGTGGATCAATAAGAACCAAAAAGCGTAAGAATTAGTTCAAAAACAAAAGCCAAGATCTTAAAAAAGACCTTGGCTTAGCCTTATTAATTGATATTTTTAATACCCGGGATTATTAGGGAGTAAATTTTCATTAATATCAATGTCTCCTTGAGGTATTGGCCACAACCACCCCTTGGCTGCATTAAAATTTATGGTAGTTATTTTAATTTGTTCAAACACCCAATTAGCAGGATCTGAAGGATCAGACAATTTCGATTTGTCATAACCATACACATCATGTACTAAGGATTCATCTTTCCAACGCAGCATATCTGCATACCGTGTTCCCTCCATGCAAAATTCGACTCTTCTTTCATGTCTTACTATTTCACGAAGTTGAGTTTGGTTAAGCCCGGTTCCTTCAACAGATTCAACAGCAGGCATTCCCACTCTTGCACGAACAGCATCAATCAGGTCATAAATTTCCTGATCCGTACTACCAGATTCGATTAGCGCTTCAGCACGCATCAAGCAGATGTCTGCATATCGCATCAAGATCGTATTCAGGGTACTGGTGTTAACGTCGGCAACTCCATACTCCGCATACTTACGTGGTTTGGCGCCACAAGGGTATTCAGCATAACTGGCAGGAATAAAAGTAGCATCGCCATATGTTGAACCCGGCAGAACTACAGTACTAGCAAGTCTTGGATCTCTGTTTGTATAAGGATCCTGATCATTGTAACCGGATGTTGCATCTGTTATCGGCAACCCATTGGTCATGTAATATGAATTAATCATATCGGCTGTAATGTTCGATGTTTGCCAGGTACCCAGAACAAATGGCTCTGCCGGCCATGGTTGGGGTTGATTTGTTGTGTATTGAATATCAAAAATAACTTCACTATTATTCTCCTTGGCTTCTGTGAAAAGACCAGAGTAGTCTGAGAAAAAATCATAAACCTCAAGATCCATAACATCCTTAGCTGCTTGTGCAGCCTCATCCCATTGTTCATTATAAAGCAAGATTTTTGCTTTATAGGCCAATGCTGCACCTTTAGTCGCACGTCCTACCTCAGAATAAGATTTTGGTAATACAGCGATAGCATCAGTAAAATCAGAAAGAATTTGAGTAAGAACTTCACTTTTAGCATTTCGTGACACGTAGGCTTCATCAAGTGTCAGCACCTCGGTTATAAGTGGCACATCTCCAAAAAAAGTAATTAAATCAGAATAGGCATAAGCTCGTAAAAATTTTGCTTCCGCCACCATCTGAGTTCGCACTTCGTCGCTTACCGGAGCTGTGCTGATGTCTTTCATAAATTGATTTGCCCTGGTAAGGATTTTATAATCTTGTTGCCATTTTGCATTCGGAGCCCAGCTGTTTGAATTGGTACTCCATGAGCCAATTTCATTTGAACCCTGCCATGCTGCCTGACAATAACCGTTATCCGACATAAATTCAAACTGATAAAAATGAGTTGGTGTGGCATTTGGCTGAATGGCATTGTAAATACCCATCAGTGCCATTTTAGCCTGGGTTTCGTTTTTATAGAATGTGTTAGGGGACAACCTATCAAGAGGCGTTTTATCGAGAAAATCGTCTGAACAACCAAACAAAACTGATAAAAGAAAAAATATAGTAATGATCTTATTTGTATTTTTCATCGTTAGGATCTTTTAAAAGTTAACATTTATACCCATAGTCATCACACGAACCTGAGGAAAAGCCTCAGCTCTGGTTTGATCAACTTTTTGCTCAGGATCAAAACCTTTAAAATTCGTGATGGTAAAAGCATTTTGGATACTTCCATAAATTCGTACGGAACCTAATCCGATTCGGGAAACAATTTCAGGACTAAGGGTATACCCCAATTCAATATTCTTCAAACGGAGGTAGGATGCATCTTCCACATAGAAAGACGAATGAACATTCGTACGATATTCGTCTAAAGTTACCCGTGGCATAGTGTTGGATGGATTTTCAGGTGTCCATCTGTCTTTCCACCATGAGCCTAGATTGGCAACACCACTAAATGGCGTAGCAATTTCATAATAAAAATAGCCATCAATGCCTTGTACACCTTGAAAGAATGCACTAAAATCAAATTGTTTCCATTCCAAATTTAGGTTCAACGAATAAGTAAGATCCGGGAATTGTTTCCCAATTACTGTTCTGTCGTTATTCTGATCTACAACGCCATCGCCGTTAAGGTCTCTAAACTTAATGTCTCCCGGCTGCGCAACATAGTTTGAAACAGAAACAACACCAGGCTTTAAAGTATACGTACTTCCATCATAGTCAAAATCAGAGACCTGATAAATTCCATCCATCTTGTAGCCATAAAATGAATTAATGGCGTCCCCCACTTTTTGAGCCTTGGGAGAAGTAAGTTTCTCCGGATCCATTTTTGTAATTTTATTTACAACGTGAGATGCGTTAAACGTAGTACGGAACTTAAGACCATTTGAAAACGTTTTCCGGTAGGTTAAAGAAGCTTCAATTCCCTTATTCTGAACTTCACCGGCATTTACGAAAGGTGCATTCAATTGCATAGTCCATGGAATTTGTCGATCTAAAAGTAAACCTTTTGTTTTTTTGTCAAAATAATCAACGGTCAGTTCCATGCCATTTCTCAATGTCATATCTATACCAAAATTCAATTGTTCTGATGTTTCCCATGATAAATCTTTATTGATCATATCTTCTAAAGCCACACCTGAATATAGGGCACCTCCAAGCGAATAATCTTTACCTGACTGCAAGATATCACTCCCGTTATAATAGTTTGGTATTTTCTCATTTCCAAGCTGTCCCCAAGAGGCACGTAGCTTCAAGAAATTAAGCCAATTAGCATCTTGCATAAAATCTTCTTTCGAAATAATCCAACCGCCTGAAAAAGATGGAAACGTTCCCCACTGATTTCCTGAAGCAAATCGCGAAGATCCATCTCTTCTAATGTTAGCTTCAAACAAGTACTTGTTATCAAATACATAATTTATACGCCCGAAGTAGGATCGCAAACCAAGGTCGTAACTTCCGGCATTATTTTTCTGAGTAGCAGCATCACCAAGATTGAGTACTCGCTGGTCATTGTTAACAAAGTTTTTTCTATAGCCACTTTGCCAATCGTAAGTAAACTCTTCTTCAGAATAACCGGCCAACAATTTTAACTCATGTTTTCCAAATTTTTTGTTGTATTTCAATAAAGAAGTCAACATTGTCTGAACATCTGTATTATTACGAACATCCAAATCTGATGATTCTGTTTTTGAACTTCCGTCCTTATTTGCTAATACTACATTCGCATTAAAACGATTCCCGTTTGATGTAACAACATTATATCCATATGTTACCTGCGCACTTAAATCTTTAGCAATTTCATATTCAGCTTCAACCTGCCCACTAAAATTATAGCGTTTCGTTTCTGCTGTACTACCAGTTTTAATTTCGGCATAAGGATTTAATTCCCCGTTTACGCTCATATACTCTCCATCTGCGTTTTTAAGGGGATATATTGGGGCGAGTGTGGCATACCATGTAGCATTCCAAACACTGGTAGGCTCACCTTTAACACCAAGGTTACCAGCCAATTTAGTAGACAGCCTTAATTTTTTATCTTTTAAGAAAAAAGCATCTATGTTCGAACGAAAATCGGTCTTTTTGTAACTGGTTGCTACCATAATACCATCTTGATTTAAATGCCCAAGCATAAACGCGTACTGCACATTTTCATTACCACCAGACATATTTACACGATGATTCTGTGTATTTGCCTGACCATAGTAAACTTTAAAATAATCAATATCAGGATACATTGGGTCATTGTGTGCTGCATACTTTTGAATATCTTCATCGGTGTAATTTGGAACACTCCCTGAATTTGCCGATGCCTCATTACGAAGAGTGGCATATTCTACCGAATTTAAAACACTTGGCAAACGGGTTGCTTTCTGTACGCCAAAATAGCCGTTATAGCTCACTTTCATCTTGCCGGCAGTTCCTTTTTTTGTGCTAATCAAAATAACTCCATTGGCAGCCCTGTTTCCATAAATGGAAGAAGATGCTGCATCTTTTAATACTGATATTGATTCAATGTCAGTTGCATTAACATCAGACATATTGCCAGGAAATCCATCAATCAGTACCAATGGTGAATTATCAGTCCATGTTCCAACACCTCTAATGGAAATAACCGCATCATCATCTCCTGGTTTTCCTGAACTTTGCAAAGCATATACTCCAGAAACAGTACCTTGTAAAGCCAAACTGGCATTAGTCAAAGGTCTGCTTTCCATATCCCCCATCTGAACACTTCCTACGGCTCCAGTCAAATTTGCTTTTTTCTGTGTGCCATAACCAACAGCTATCACTTCATTCAACCCGATTGTTTCTTCGGTTAATGTTACATTAACGTTTGCACTTCCATCAAAAGAAATTTCCTGCGATTTCATTCCAATAAATGAATACACAAGAATTGCGTCAGCTGGAACATTTAAAAGAACATAATTTCCGTCAATATCGCTTATTGTACCGTTTGTAGTACCTTTTACAAGTACAGTTGCTCCTGGTAGCGGAATACCGGAAGAGTCTTTGATTTTTCCAGAAACTGACTTTTGCTGCAAGTTGTTTTTTTCTTTTCCCTCACTGTTCACCAGCAGGATATGGCGATCGAGAATCGAATAAGAAACATCAGTATCTTCAAATAGTTTATCCAATACCTGATCAATCTTGATTTCTTCGACCTTGATATCTACCTTACGGCTAACATCAATCAAATCATTATTATACATAAAAAAGTACTCTGAGTTACTTTCTATTTGATCAATAACTTCTTCCACACTTACATTCGTCATGTCTAATGATATTTTAGTCAATTGAGCGTAAGATTTAACCGCGAACGTTTGCGATACAGAAACTAATAAGATAAAAATGGTAAAACGCATAATCTTAAGCATTTTTAACAAGCCGTTGTCTTCCAGCAGCCTGTAGGTTTTGTTTTTTTTCATAAATTTGTAATTAACGGATTTACTACTTCTTAAAGTTAAATTCTAATTAATCGACAGGGCAGGTAGTGCAAATACCTCCCTGTTTTTTTTATAACATTGTCATAGGCATTTTTTTTGTTTTATATTTTATTTTAACCACATTTCTATTTTCTTTTTTAGGAAAGTGCTGTCTGGTTGTTGTAGTCTTTTGTGAATTTTATACTGTATGGGAGCCACAGTTGATAACATTTTGCAAATATCTTCGAGATTTTCATCTTGAAATGAAGCTCTGAATATAGAGGCTTTCAACGCATCACCATGAAGAATTATTTCCACATTATATCTTCGTTCCAGTCTTTTTGCTATTTCTGCCATAGTAGCATTCTTAAATACCAGCAATCCTTCTTTCCAACTTGTGTAGCTTTTTGCGTCAATACTTGATTTAACAAGTTTTTTTGTTGATTTGTTATAAATCAGTTGCTGGTTAGGATCAAGTTCCCCTTTCACACTTTCATCTTTACCAAGAACAATTACTTTTCCTCTTTCCAAGATAACCCCGGTAGTTATATCATCATCATATGCATTCACATTAAATTGAGTACCCAATACCTTAACATCAAGATATGGAGTCAGTACCCTAAATCCATCCGAATTGATATGTACAACATCAAACCAGGCTTCGCCGGACATCTCAACTTTCCGATTCTGTGCAAAATTGACTGGATATTTAATGGAGGATCCGCTATTCAGCCATCCTTGAGTTCCATCCGGCAACTGGAATTTCACTCTGGATCCAATTGGAGAATGAATTTCAGCCCAGGATTCAACCTTTTTAGGAGAATTAATTGAAAAGTAAGATAAAACACCGACGGTAATTAAAGCAGGAATCAGTAAAACAACGGCAATTTTTGAGAATACATTGTAAAACGATTGAAAGACAGTTTCTTTTATTCTGCCTGTACTATTTATATGATCATGCAAACGGTTCAAAATTCCAGCCAGGCGTTCCTTGTTATCCTCAGTCGGTTTAGTTTCATTCCACTCCACCTCCATTTGTTTCTTTAATTCTTCATTACACTCTTCATTTTTGAAATAAGAGGATATGGATAAATAGTCATTGAATGAATATTTACCCGATAAAAAGCGATTTAATTTTTCCCTATTTGTTTGCATGATATCTATAATGTCCATTTAAGCGAAATATCCACTATCGGAAAAGGTGAAAAAAAAGATAAAAAAATCAAAAAGAAACATATGACACTAAATATCAGTACATTATATTTTCATTAAATTGAAACAAAAAAAGCAAAAAAGAGTGCTCCAGCCAATTTTCTTTTTGAAAGTTCTTTTAGAATTTGCTTCTGGGCGGAAGCCAACTGATTTTCTACGGTGTTAGGAGAGATTTCAAGTTCTTCGGCAATTTGTTTAATTGAAAGTCCGTAATACTTTCTTTTGATAAAAATTTCTTTACGCCTTTTCGGTAAAGCATCAATAATTAGCTCAACTTTTTCAAGAAGAAATTTATAATCTATCGTTTTATCAAGATTGTTTTCCTCTTTAAGTAATGAATAAATCAAATCATCTTTAAAAGCATTATCCTTAGATTTTTTGATGAAGTATTTCTTAATAATATTATAGGCTATTGTGAAAATATAAGCATTAAAAGAATGTTCTGGTTTTAAACCATCTCTTTTATCCCAAATATACAGAAACACCTCCTGTACAACCTCTTCGGCCTCTTCACTTGACTTTAAATATTTAACAGAGAATTTGAATAAACGTGAAGAATACTTTTTAAATAAATCATCAAATGCATTTGTATCTCCACTCTTCAATTTTTTCACAGAATGATAATCTATATGTTGAATTGACGAGCTCATGATTTGTTGTTAAATTTTCAAAATGCCAATTTAAAGATAAAATAAAAACATACAATACAAAGAAATGCCAACTAAAAAAGAATCAATTCTGTGTTTTTAAAAGTATTTTAGCAACTTAATAAATAATACTATTCATTTAACTACTTTCAGACTTATGAAACACTTCCAATAATGATGGAATTGTATTTTGTATACTTTCTGACTATTTCAATTTGCTGAAAGTAAAACCCTTGCATAGACACAGACTTAAGATATGATTATCTAATAATTATGAAAGAAGAACATTTACAAGAGAGTTTAAACTGAATTATTTTCTATAAGTTCACAAGGAATAAGTACATTAAAAAAGGTCTTTAAAAATCCGATCATTGAATTAAAGATCTTTCCTGATGCTTTCCTTCAGTCAATAAATAATCGGTAAATTGCCTTGCTGTTTTAGGAATAAAAGCACGTCTTCTAAAAAAATCATGTAAAGTCTTGCGATTATATTCCTTTTCTGTTTCATCAATAAACGGATTCAACTCCTCTTTTATCTTTAACAAGCAAAGTACAGCATCGAAAAGTTCATTCTATTATACGATCTTATTTTGATTTGTGGTGATTGATATCTCCTTGAAATTGTTTACTATCACTTGTGTTGGGTAGTAAATCGGAATGCAAAAACCATAACTCTTAGTGTATCAGGCTGTTGAATATCATTTAAGTTCTGATTTTCAAAAAAAAGTGATTAAACTTTTGATTGAACCTAACGCCAGAACGTTGGGGAACGTCTTGTAAACAGAGGGTTACCCCTCTGCTTATCTTAATTGTGCCCAGGAAAAGTGCACGACAGGCTTCATTATCATCTCATTACCAGCCATATAGAAATCTTTAAATTTAAAAGGTCTCGATTTTGTCTCTCTACAATTAAAAGCGACTCTTTTACTGTACATAAATCACACTCTAAGATACCAACTTATTGACAGTGATCCAATTTTTATTTTTCGGACAAATGTCTTACTATCTGGTAAGCTTTTTTAATTTAGTCTGATATGACTGTAAATAATTGCGCTTGGTTTTATCATCAAGAAATGAAGCTGCAATTAACTTTTCTACTTTTTCAGAACCAGAGCTTAATAAATCAAATATCTTTTTTACTTGTTGCTCTTTTAAACCAACCAACTCTGCCAGCTTAAAAAACTGTTTTGTAATTGTTCCTTGTGCAAGATTCTTTGGCAACAAACCATCTTCAAGGGCAAAATCACTGTCCTCAATATGTATTCGGCTATTTAATAAGTCATATGCCGGGCTCAATCGAAAATCTCCCATTGGAGTTTCCAATAAAGAAAAATTCTTTAAATGGGCATCTCCATTTGAAAAGAGATAATTAAATAATATCAGCCTGAATAATTTAGGTGCTTCAATTTTATAAGCCGGCACATTCGCTTGTATCAATTGAAACAAGTCCAAATAATTCCCCTGGTATTTATAATGTTCTCCGTGGGTTTGAGGAGTTCTTCCAGCTAATGATGCAAAATCCTCCTGTGCCCACTTGTTTCCATCATCTTTTACATCAAATCGCTTGGTGATATATGATGGTGATCCATTCTTAAAAAAAACCAAAGCATTTTCGGCTGTTTCAATTCCATAAACTTGACGAGCAATTTGCATCGTTAAATGCTCATTTGCGGGCATCTGATCAGCCCTATTGCCAACACCAGGAATAGGTTTTAGAATATAAGCTCCTCGCTCCCCTGGATTAATTAGTCTCAATTTATTTTTGTCAAGCAATACGGAAAACTTTTGCTGAACTCCGGAAATAGACATTTGTTTTCTGCTATTATCGAATAATTCATCTGTTAGTTGATTACTTGCAGGAGAATCATATGGTAAAACATGATGAACCTTTTTTCCATTAAAAACCCTACTTAAACAAGTTCTGCTGTAGGTCTGATAACCTTCTGCCAACGTACCAGGGCAGTATTTAATTTCAAGTAAACTCATTTCATTATTCAATTTTAATGATTCGAACAGCTCCTATGGTATCGGTTTTTGCTGTCGTTAACAGCAAACCAAAATAATCATCTGCATCTATTCTCAAAAGTTTGCAGACTACCTGCTTATTTGATCCTTCAGGAAGCAGGTTATAGAAAAACGGGAATAAGTATTTTGAATTATACTCCTGTTTTGTTTTAGGTAAAGTCAGACTTATGCCTGGCTTACCATCATCTGTCATCCAAAGATCATTGTATCGGAATGTGAATGATGCATCATCATGCTGAGCTAAAATTCCCGCTTCCTTCTCTTTGTACAATACACGAGCCTGTCTCATAGATTAGGAGTTTTTTTAACTTGTAAGCAAAACTCCAAGCCCAATGCATCTGCCAATTTTTGCAAGGTTTGCAAGGTTGGATTTCCTTTTCCACTTTCGAACTCTTTTAAAGTTCGTAATCCTACACCTGAAATTTCGGCCAAAGTTTCCTGAGTAACCTGCATCATAATTCGGCGTTCTTTTAGTATTTGAATTATCTCGTAATTGTGCATTATATTGCTCTTTTAAGTGTAAATATAACATTATTCCATTAAAATACCACGATTTGTGCAATATACTACTCTTTTTAGCTGAGTTAACAAGTTAAAGCTACTCTCCAGTATTATCGTGCATTTTAAGGCCCTATAATTGTATTTTCTATAGCTGGAACAAAGTCTTTACTTAAATTTGAAGTGCAAATTAAACCTTACCTATAATATCAACACGAATTAAGGTAGGTCATAGTCCCAACAGAACCTAACCCGAAAGGCATTAAGCAGTGTATGCCAGCAATCTAGGATTGCTTAAATATATTTTAATATCCCCCTTATTTGTCCCCTAATAAATATTCAGTGTTTATTGAGTTCAACTGGTTAGTATAAAAATCTTTGGCACTATATTGCTTCTACTTTTCAAAACCGTTACTATTCTTATTCAAATTTTACGCCAATGATTTTTTATGCATTGTTAGGACAGGTTATTTACACATAATAGCTTGCCTGGGCTTTTTAAAGCTCTAAAATTCTCTTAGATAATTGTTATATGATACTTGCTGTTTAAGCCATTTTAATGCAGCTTCCTCTGTAGAAAATACATTTATTAATACTTTTTCAGAAGAAGTATCTAAATTAAACAGAATAGAATAAGCGGTTATCTTTGGTGTGTCTACAAGAAAAGCTGTCCTAATTGTCTTGTATGAAGAAGTCCCTTTTTCAGCTAATTTTGAAATAAAAGATATATCATCAATTTCAAGGTTCATATCAACCTCCCTTAAATCATATAGTAAGTAAATATTTTTCGGCAAATTATCAAGCCTCTCAAATTCGAACAGATAATTCTTTATATCTTCCACAGTAACAGTGTCAGAAAAATCAACATAAAATATTCCAGAATCTCTCAAAGAAAAGCTAATCATATAAATTTTAGATAAAGAGTCATATTTCAATTACATTATTGGTTCTATGTCTGAACCAGTTAATAAGATCAGATTGATGTTATTTCTTTTATAATCTTTCACAGAGGCAAAATATGCACCGATATTTAGGCATATACATTAACCGTCATCTTAAACATCCTTATTCTGAAATACACAAGCTTAAAGTAAAGCCATCAATTTTCAGTTAAGACTAATAAAATGACAAAAGCCTAAAAATCATTGAATAGTCATACCCTGACATTTTACAGCTTACCAATAGTCAGAGCATGACAAAATTGAAGTTTAACACATATCAGATAAGAAAAATCCGCCTTGTTGTTCTATGGCTTAGATTTAAACTGTTTTAGTTACTTTCTCAATTTTCATACTGCCTCTTAGTTCGACCTAATACATGTATACAAGAAGAGGCCTGTTTTCAATGTTGAAAACAGGCCTGATATTAAGATTATAATTAGCTTTTAGTTTGTAAGTAATTGAGCATCCTGAGTATTTGCATTACCTGCAACAACCTCAACGCCCTCGATAGTTGTAATTTGGTAACCTTCTTTTGCATATTCAAGATTGTAAGTGCCGGCATCAACACCTATAATTGTATAATCACCATTAACATCAGTAAAAGAGGTGGTATATACAGTGTCAGCAGCAATAATTGAAACCTGTGCGCCATCAATAGCCAACTCCTCTGCATCAAAAACAGTACCTGTTAATCGTCCTGCTGTAGACAAGTTTGAAGCTTTTATTACTGGCTTAAAAATAAATCCTTTAATACCTGCTGGTGAATTAGTATTTCCCTGCACTACGAATGATTTACTTACATCAAAATCAAGAAGTAAGTCAGATGTCAGCCCTCCAGCTATTTCAAAGATGGCTTATAAATATCTTAATACCCGTCTGCGCTCCACTAGGAACCTTCATAGCATGTTTTGTACCATCAGACAATAGCACGTTTCAATATGTGCCAATGTAAAAGGGATCTTCGCTGGCCAAAAAGCCTTTCGTGTAAGATGTGCTATGACAATAGAATCTTTTCCTCCTGAGAAAAGAAGGGCTGGGTTTTCGAATTGAGAATCCACCTCCCGGATGACATATATGGCTTCGGATTCTAATTCCTGTAAATTGGATAGCTTATATTTTTTCATGTTGTATTTTTTTTTAGTTTGTTAAATAATAAGGGGATCAATTCAAAAACGATTCAGCTTCTTATTCTGTAAATCTTGTATCGTTTTAATATAAATTGAAATTTCAAAACAGCAGTATTCGATCTTAAAACTCAGCTAATTCTCAAGGGGTTCAATATCTTTTTTCGATTATTTTATCTATGATATGTTCAAGTATTTCTTCTGCCAATTCTTTGACACTCCTGTCTTCAGTTTTTATCACGATGTCAGGATTCTTCGGGCTGATAAAAGGAGAGTTGATGCCTGGAAAGTTTTTAACATCTCCATTTCGGGCCCTTTTGTATAATTCTTTTATATCGCGCTGTTCGCAAATATGTAGTGGCGTGTCGATAAATACTTCTATAAAATCATCGCCTATGATATTTTTGGCAAGATCCCGAACATCCTCAGTTGGACTGATAAAACAGTTTATTGTAATAATACCTGATTCAACAAATAATTTTGAAATTTCAGAGATACGTCTAATGTTTTCAAGTCTGTCGTTATCGGAGAAACCGAGATTTTGGGTAATACCGCTTCTTATATTGTCACCATCAAGAATGTTGGAAAAATAGCCAAGTTTGAAAAGTTCTTTTTCCAGTTCAATGGCAATTGTCGATTTTTCTGACCCCGATAGTCCGGTAAACCAGACTGCTTTTGCCCTCTGATTCAGAACAGATTCCTTGTAAGCACGAGGGACCGTTTTTTCGAATATGGGGAATATATTTGTTGCTTTTTTCACGATTACCTCCAATTTTGTGATTTACTCTTTTGGTTTTGATGGTTTAGAATGTAAACCGCATTCTGTTTTTAATTTTCCTGACCATCTGCCTGAACGTCCTTTCCCTTTTATTGTACAGTGTGTACAGCCAACAGATTCATAACCACTGGCAAAAAGGGGATGTTCAGGAAGATTGTTTTCTTTAATTATCTTATTCTTTTCTTCCTCTGTCAGGTCTATTAAAGGATGAAATTTTATTATTCCGTCAGCCTCCTGAAAAATTCCAAAGTCTTCTCTTACATTATTTTGATTCTGCATAAGTCCTGAAATCCAGATTTTATATCCCGATTTTACAGAGGCAAGTGGACCAACTTTATTTACAGCACAACACAGGTCGGGATCACTTTTCCATACTTTCTCCTTTTTGGTAAAACTATTCTGATATTCATCAGGTTTTATATCAACAACATCAAGTTTATATAGCTGTTTTAATGTCTCTTTGTACTTCAATGTTTCAGGAAAGTGAAACGAAGTATCCAGAAAATGAACTTTTTGTTGTGGGTTAATACTATTAATAATATGCAAGAGCAGAATTGAAGACGTTCCAAACGATGATGTAATCATTATTTCATTGGAACTAAAATCTTTATATAACTCATGAATCCTTTCATCAGGCGTCAGTGGGGAATATTTTGCATTTAATTCTTTAATATTAGCTTTCATTTGTTCTGGGATTAGTTATAATATTGTTTATGATTTTAAAAGCCGTTTTTGCATTTGACTATATCCTTTGGTAGCTTAATACCTCCAGCGAACGCGTGCCCATATTCTTTCATTTGTAAAATAAAGAATAAGCTTCACAACAAAATAGGCAACACCAATATGAAAGGCTGAACTGATATTTGAAGTGAACGCGTAGGTAAAACACTCATGGTTGCGAATGTTGCCATAAAGCGATACGAAAGCCCCTTTATTATACTTCTTTGTTTAGATTCTTTCATTGTCTATGATAAGATTTGAAGTTATTTTATTTAATTCTCTCACTTTTACAGTGAAATCCGATTTTAGACTGTTTCTAAGCTTATTGAGATTATCAAGAACACTCTCCACTTCATCGGGTAAAATGCTTTCAAGAATTTCTCTGAATCTTTTTGAGAATGTTGGAGATTTCCCATTTGTGGAGATACCTACCTTTAGATTTCCTTTGGTAACAACAGATCCGAAATAAAAATCGGATAACAACGGCTTGTCGACAACATTTACCAATAGTCGCATTTGTTTAGCTTCAAGTCTGATTTCGCGGTTTAAGTCTGAATGGTTTGTCGCAATTATCACAATATCTTTATCAATGAGGTCTGAACGATCAAATTTCTTATTTTGAACTTTAACATTTGAATGTTTATTTGACAGTTCATAAATCTTAAGTGAAACCTCAAGAGAGACAATCGTAATATTTGCGTCAGGACTGTTTTTTAATAAAAAAAACAATTTTTCTGTTCCTGCTTTTCCCCCACCAATAATTAAATATTTAACCTTTAGCGGGTTTATAAATATTGGCAACAGGGGATTTATATTTATTTTATCCGTCATCTTCATATGTTTATAATTTTCTAGTTAAGGCCATATGAAAGTCGCCAATAAGCACCTCCCTGTGTGTCGAAAGCACTAGTCATGGCTCGTTTCATTTTCTTTAATTTGGTTCTGAAGTAAATTGCAATGCAGATATTCACACACGTATTCGGTATGTTGCCTTACAACCTCTCCAATAATTATAATACTTGGCGTTCCCACATTCTTTTGTTCTACGAGCTTTTCAATATTTTCTATTGTAGAAATGGCCGTTTTCTCATTTGCTAACGAACCGTTTTGTATTACAGCAACCGGAACTCCTGATTTGTTATTATTCTTAAAAATTTCAACGATCTCGGAAAGTTTATTTCTTCCCATTAGTATAACTATAGTTGCAGATGATTTTGCTGCCAGTTTAATATCATTAGCCAGTTGATTATTTTGTGTTGTCCCGCTTAAAACCCAGAAGCTTTCGCTGATTCCCCTGCTGGTTAAAGAAATGCCCTTAAGTGCAGGTAGTGTTGTTGCTGATGAAAGTCCTGGGATTACGGCGACCTTTATTCCATGCAACTCAGCATATTCAGCCTCTTCTTTGCCACGACCAAAAATAAAAGGATCTCCTCCTTTTAATCGGACTACATTACCATATTTATATGAGTAGTCAACAATTAATTTGTTTATCTCATCCTGAGTGTGACTATGATTATTGGCTCGCTTACCTACATATACTTTCAGGCTGTTTTTCGGTGCATATTCCAGAATTTCAGGATTAACCAAAGCGTCGTAAAGGACTACTTCAGCTCTTTTAAGTGCATTTGTTCCTTTTATACTTATTAGTTCAGGATCTCCCGGTCCTGCACCTACTAATGTCAGAACCGGTTTGTCATATTTATTTGTTTTGGCTTCCATGTCTTTATCTTAAAAGTCGATTTCAATAAACTTCCTTGTTTTGCTTATATACTTGTTTGCAAACGCTTTGGCTGGCCTTTGTTTATTAATTAGAAGTATTGTGTCTTTAAAGCTATTTTCCTTGCTTGTTATCTTTTTACTTGTAATTAAATTATCAAAGTCATTTATTACTTCAATCTCCGTGTTTACAGCAATCTTGTTTTTTATAAGAATCGATTTTGCGATTGAAATAAGAGCAGCATAATTATGAAATATTGCATCTGCGTATTCTTCGTTTTCGTAAGCAATATCAGACTCTTCAAATCTATTTTTTGCCTCATTCGTAAATCTTTCTGCCCAATTGATATCAACTACTGGGGCAGTTGCAATCTTATTAGTTTCAAACTTTTTATCGTTTCCCCAGTCATAAAAATCACTTTCAATAAGATTTGTTTTAATTGTTAAGGGAGTAAGAAGCTCAAAATAAAACGTCTTAGTTTTTTCGTTATAGTATTCATTAAATGTTTTATCGTCCAAATTATTCTTAGTGAAATCTGAAAGTATTATCCTAAGTGCATCAGGTACCCTCTTGGCAGGTATTTTAATTACTTTTTCACTAAAGACACCATTGCCGTCACCTGTTATACCTCCGCCTAACATTATTTGGCTTCCTGGAGCTTGTCTACCATCAACAGAAAATATTGTTCCGTGAAAACCAATTGATGCTATTGACTGTTGCCCACAAGAGTTTGGACATCCGCTTAGTTTAATCCTTAAATTCTTATCTCCGATAAGCTCAGGAAATTCATCAATAATCACTCTTTCAATTTCTCCAGATAATTTGCTTGTGTTTGTTATGGCTCTGACACAAGTGTCTGTACCCGGACATGATGTCACATCTGCAGTGCTATCGGCTCCAGGCTCAGCCAATCCAATCTCGTTTAGCAAATTGAAAATTCCTTTTAAATTCTCATTAGTTACAAACTTCAGAATAAGTCCCTGAGTAATGCTTAGTCTGATATCATCAGCCGCGTATAGCTTTACAATACCGGCTAATTTTCTAGCTGTATCGCTATCGATGTTTCCCATCGTCAGCTTAATTTGAATGGCATTAAATCCTTCCTGCTTTTGTTTCGATACATTCGTTTGTAACCACAATAAATATTTGTCTTCATTTAAAATTTCGATATCTTTTGTATTGCCTGCTTTTAAATTGGGAACAATTTGATTGTAAGATTCTCTGCTAATAACGAATTTCTCATGTTTAACGGCTATTTTTTCCTCATTTATTAATTGAATTACAAGCGAAAGACCAAGCTCTTTAATTAGAAATTTCAATCTCGATTTTGCTCTGTTGTTTCTTTCTCCATATCTGTCGAATACACGAATAACAGCTTCAGTGAAGGGTATCAGTTCGTCTTCCGGAATAAATTCTGTCGCAACATCGGCTAGTTTTGGAGAGACTCCCAGCCCGCCACCAATCATGACCTTGAAACCTCTTTTTTCTTCTCCTGAAATAATCTTAATTTTCGGAATAAAACCAAGGTCCTGAATAAAACTCAGTCCCTCGTCTTCTTCATTTGATGAAAAAGAGAATTTTAATTTTCTTCCCAGTTTTTGCCCAAAAGGATTCCACAATATGTATTCGTAAAGCGCCTGAGCATAGGGTGAAACGTCGAATATTTCTTTTGGATCAATTCCGGAAAAAGGGGAGGCTGTTATGTTTCGAACAGTATGACCACAGGTTTCTCTAATTGTTAATCCAACTTTATCAAGTTCACTCCAAATAGCTGGAGTATCTTTAATTTTTACTGAATAAATCTGAATATCCTGTCTTGTGGTGATATGTAACATGCCATTAGCGAATTGGTCTACAAGTTCAGCGATTTTAGTCAGCTGTTGTCCGGTTATTCTTCCATAAGGAATCTTAATTCGAACCATCTGTACTCCTTTTTGACGCTGACCATGAATACCTCTTATGGAGTGAAATCCTTTGAAACTCTCTTGGTCAATACTGCCGTTTTTAAATAATTGGATTTTTGATTCCAGTTCTTTTATATCATTTTTTACTGATTGGGATGGATTAGTCGAATTTAGAATAGTCATGTTTTTAATTTATTAAAAAAATATTTGGATGTTTGATTTTATGCAAAAAAAAAGCCTTCCGAGTATCCGGAAGACTTTACTATAAGTGATATGTTTTGATTTTAGAACATAGTACAATCATAGTTATAATATCCCGGATAGGTCAAAATAATGCGCATACAACAGCACATACAGCAAATGCAGCACATCATTGTGTTAGAAGAATCTATACGGTTTTTAACTATGTTTTGTATTGTACTTTTCATCTAAATTTTTATTTAGCGGATGTTTCTTTTGAAATTTAACTGTAAAAAAAAAAGCCTTTCTGATGACACAGAAAGGCTTAGTATATAATTATTTAAATTACACGTTATGAGCTCATCCTTTGTCGATAGGTATGTACATGCAGCAGCAACAATTGTTCTGTTTCAATTTCACGATATGTAATTTTACTTTTCTCATTTTTGTCTAAGGTGTCTGATGTTGTTTTAGCAACAATATGTTAATGTTTTCGGAATGCAAATCTTTTTTTATGATTTCAGGTATAATCCCCAGAGTTTAAATAAAGTGTTGCGATCGAAAGTGTTGAATGTGTTTTTTATCTCTAATTTAATTTATATTTTCCATAAGCTATCGGATCAGGACTTAGCAGCTTAACTGGTGTCAGGTTGCAAGAGTTTCATCGAACCTGTCTCTCCACTCTTCTGTATAAATCAACTATTTCTAATTGAATTTGACGACACAAACATAAAGTGCTTTCACCGTCTTTCCAAATTCATAACAATTTAATGATGAATCGAAATCCACTTATAGTTAAGGATTCTAGTCAACCATGCTAGCTCACCAATGCAGCAACCCCCTGTATTAGCACCGATTTTAAGTGAAAAAAAACAAGATCTTCATGCATTTTAAAAAATAAACTAAAAATCTTTATTTATTTTGAATTTAGATAATGGCAGGCAAACTAAAAATTTGACCAAACGTCTCTTCTTTGAAAAGAAAAGGCGAAGCCTTATCAGATTGGGAATTGAAGCTGGGCAAGTCTATGCTTGGAGTAGAACTCAAAAGGGTAGATAGGCGATTGCTCAGAGTCCAATTCTTATTACTACAATTACATTGGAAAGGTTGAAGAAACGCGGCTATGTTTCTATGTCAAAAATTGTATTTACAGGTACGGTCTTGTGTATGAAACGTAGCGTATAAAAAGACGCTAACTTTTCGGATAAACACAGAGCCGAATTTTTATATTTTGTTTTTAATTTATCAATCTTAAAAGCCAAATTTAAAAATTTGGCGAACTTCGTAAATATACACAAACCTCTCTAAAAGCCTATATTAGCTATGTTTCATACACGTTATGCTTAGTGTTTAGTGCTTTTCCGCTTTGCTTAATTCCAAAGTCATTTTTATAAAATCAGATATGCTTTTTCCTAAAACTGCCATTCCTGCATCGTGAGGATTTTCCAATTTATAGCATCATTTTGCCAAACCATTTGAAGCATAGTCGAATCCATCAATTATTACTATACACCAATGACTTCGCCTACACTCAATAATTACTTCTTCAGCATAAAAAGGCCAATCTCCCTTATATTCGGATTTCAAAATTTTCTTTGATTTATATTCAGGATTTACTTTTCGCTGAACTTCGTCAAGCATTGTTCTCTTATGAACCTTTTTCGGTGTCTCTTAATATTTTGTGGTTTGACTTCGATAATCCTTTTACCCGAAATCTTTTTCATATGATATTCCAAAATCAAAAAACGATAATGATGATAATTGTAAACCTTTTTGACCTAAACATTTAAAAATAACTGTCTCGGAATTGCGGAAATATACTTTTCAAAGACTACAATTATGTAAGTGGATATTTTTTGATAAACTTAGTGACTTAAATTAAAACCCATCATCTTTCGATAATCTCCTGGATCAAGAGCCTCGTTTTCAGTCTCTTCCCGTAGTTTTTTTTTGTATTGATTCCAATTTGCGCATTGTCAGGAATCAAATCGGAATTGTGATATCTTGCCAATTTACCGAACTCAGAAAGTATAAATAGAAGTTCTTTTAAATCAGAATTTGTTTGGATAAACTCATTGTATAAATCAAACTGAGGGCTGTCGAAATCGAAGTAATAATTGTCGATTATTTCCTTTAGTAATTTTTCTAAATCGTGCCCTAAGTTTTTAGGATACCTAAAGTTCGGAAGTTCTTCGTGTTTGTGGAAGTAACCCAAGCAAATGTAGGCTTTCATAAATCTCTCAAATTCTTGCGATAAAAGTTGAAAAGGAAGAAAGTAAAAATCGTTGTTGAGATTGATATTTTGAAGTTCGCCAAAACCTAATTTAATCAACTTGTCAGAGGTTTCAAATTCCTCTAAAAGCGCAAAATATTTTAGGTTCTCAATTTCTGGCATTCTGTTTTTTGGCATTAAGCACAACTTCTAAATAAACGCAATGGCGTTCATATTTATAATAAAAGTTTATTTCCGGACCTATATAGAGCGGGAGTCTACAATTATTATGCTTTTAATATTAAAAATCATCAATAAAACGACACTAATACTTTTACTAAAGTATTAAATCTAAACTAAGATTCATATTGTCAAACCTGTCAACTTTCCGACATGGGAAATCACATTTTAAATAAGTCGCTATTTTGAAAACTGGATAAGCTAAATATTGAATCAAGAAACGATGTATTTTTATTCGGTGATAAAAACTACCTCTGTAGATTAATAGGCATAAACAGAATGTGAAACGTAATAATGGAGCTATTTGTAAAGAGTTTTTAAGGGGTATTTATCCAGATCTTATCTATTCTATCTCGATCGTTTATTCTACTTAAACGATCTTTCTGATAGCAAAACAAATTAATTTGATGGAAATTTCTATTTCTCTAGTAAAAGAAGCCTTTGCAGAGAATAAAGGCTACAAATAGAGCTATAATAAAGGGGTTTTAAGGGTGTTTATCTAGGTCTTAAATAGTTTCTATCCCGATCTTATCTAGATCGCTTATCCGTTTCGGAGGGTATGAAAAAAGCCAATTAATATTTTAGTGATTCAGGTCTCAATTTCCCGAAGTCTAAAATATTATTTGGCTCGAATACAAATTGCCTGGCAATTACACATCCGAGCTTTGCTCGGATTGCATCATGTAAGTTTGTAAGGTGCTGAATATTTCCAGTTGCTCTTCATGAGATTTTGCAAACAGTACATAGAGCATTTGAACCAGATAGCCTTGTACATCGGGTTGCATTCTTCGAATGGCATCAATAATTTGTTTTTCCTGTACATTGAATTGATCTTCGACACCGCCTAAAGCATTTGTTTTACTAGGAACCAGATTGTTCGCAAAAGCCCCTAATACCGATTGAATTGCAGGCATTTGAGTAATTGCAGTTACAGTATCCTTGGTTGTGCTAGTACTTGCCCCGGCAATATCTCAGGTGTGTTTGTCCTTTAGGTCGCTTATTTTATCATTTAGCTTTTCAATCGTAAATTCATGCTTTAGATTCGTATCTTCCAAAGTTCTGATCTTATCCCCGTATTCGGTTCTTAGGTTAAGGATTGTATTAAAATGTTCCCGTTCTACGGTTCTTAATTCTGCCGAAGCTTTTTTGATCATTTAGTGATTTCCCCTACTGTCTATGTCCATAATCGGATAAGCACCAAATTCATCTACTATCGCGCCTTTTATTTTCAATCGGGTTTCCACAAATTTCACATTCCATTTTCTGGTTCTTTTTTAGTTGTTGGTTTATTTTATTGATTCTAATTTTCTTGGGAGTGGTATTTTGCACCTGTATCAATTTCCCACTGAGTTCTCCACTCCACATTTTCATGAATATATTTGACTTCGTTTTCAAGTAAGAGATAATGTCCTTTGATGTGTTCCAAAAAGTCAGGATTCAATTTTTTCATTCTTCGCCCAAGAGTTGAAGTGGAAATATCTAATTTCATGGCAAGCTCTTTTCGGTTCATTGTTTTGTATTCCATTTTTTGCAGTCTTGTTATTTCTGAATGAGTTTTTTTCTTGTTTGTGCTCTTTTTAGAGTGTGCCCTTGTATAAGTCAGAGAAAACAACTTAGCATTGTACAAAATAGGTGTGTTCAACAGAAAGTCCTTATTTGGTAGCATGAGTTTTATTTTCTTTTGGATTTTCTCTTTAATCGATATTGCTTAGAAATATCTTTAGTTAAGTCCTTCTTTCGAATTTGCAACAATAATTCTTTCATAAATGCACTTTTAAAGCCCTGACTAAATCTTTCATCTTTACTGGTGGCAATTCTCTCTTTTATTGATGTCTTTTTTTCCACCTGATAAAAATTCGGCTTCTCTTTAAACTTCGACAGGCGAATCGGATAACGAATTACTTTTCCATTCCCATCGGTCACAAGCACAATATGTCCTCTACCCGATTTTCTGATTTCCACATTAAATAGTTTTAAGGTTTCATTATACAGTGCTTTGGAATTTACCTCCGACATTTGGTTGATATGATAGAAAAGGCTCTCCAGGCTTTGTTTGATGTTTCGGCTTTGGGCTGAAAATTTAAAAACAGGTTTCTCTGATCTTTTACGATTATCCAAGAGATGTCTAAGTTCTAATTCTTTAATGAAATTCTGAGCCTTCTGCCGCTCATGATTGTCCTTGACTTTCTTACCGCTTTGTTTGTCGATCCGAGTGGATACGATGTGAAAATGAGTCCTCTCCAAATCTTTGTGTTTGTAGACGAAATACGTCTGATTGCCATAGCCCATGTGTTGCATAAACTGGTCAATTTCCTTTCGAATGATCGGATTATTTAATTTCAGAGAATCATCTGCAGATGGATTTACGGAGATGTGAAGGCATTTGTTTTTCACTCTAGGATTTAGCTTTTCAATGTTCGTAAGCTCTTTCAAACGATGGCTTTTATCGAAAAAAAAGGGATTAATAGCTTTGGTATTCCTGCTGTGAAAAAAAACGGCTGCTTTCTGCTCCACCTTTTTTTCGTTATAAAGGAAGGCATTCTCGGTACTGGCAGTTTGATGGATAACGATAACCATGAGTGAAGCTTTTGCTTTTATTCAATAACATCCATGTACTTTTGCAAAACGGAAAAACAGTTTCGAAGTTCCTGCAAAACTTTTAGAAAGACTTCGCGATCCGAAGCTCCAAATTGATGAACCTGACCGGAATTGATATTCTTGGAAACCTGGTTGAGATTCACGCCAATTTTATTGAGCTGGTAATCCAGTTTTTTGGTGATCTGAACAAAGTCTTCACTCACCTCAATTTTTCGGATTTCTCGTTTCTTCACCAACTTTGCCCTGCAAAAATCACTCAGCGTTCGGTAGCCTTCCTTTTTGCATCTTTTTAGAAGTAGTTTCTTTTCCAGTTGGGTCAAACGAATCCGAACTCCATGTTCCAACTTATCGTATTCTTCTGTTTTAGGTCTCATATCTATTCCTCCTTGTCCTATGGACAATCAAGCTTTTCATCCCCAGATGAAAAGTCCCTGCCGGAAGGCACAAGAGTTTTTGTGGAACAAAAACACATCTTGCATTCCCCTCTTTACATTTTTTTAGTCGTCAAGTTTGAAGCTCCTTTTTTCAGAAAAGGGAAGACCACCAAACAAATGGATTTGTCCTCCCTCACCTTAACTCAACCACGATTATCTTATCCTACTTTCTGTTTTGTTCCTTTCTTTTTTTCGGTCTTCTGCTCCCTCTCCTTTTCTTTCTCCTGTTTGAAACCGGAAAAATTGATGCTCCGATTGGCTGCATCCACCTGAAGAGAGGCCGAAAATTTCTTTCCGTTTTTCCCGGTCATCCCATCCAGATGGATTTTCTTTCCAGCTGCCAATTGCTGTTTTTGTTCTTCGGAAAGACTTGCTCCCTTGATCTTTTCCGGTACCCGGATGTGCTTGGAACGAAGTGGAATCAGCTCATTGGTTTTGGCATCCAAAGACAGATAGTAATTGTCCTTTTCTCCCTTCTGATTGGTCATCTCAATGGTCTTTCCCAAATGTTTGTCTTCCAAAAGAGCCGTTTTTTCTTCCTTGGTAAATTTGTGTCCCAGATATTCATCGGGAATGTGCAGGCGTTGAATGGGATGCACCTTTACGTTCACGCTGCCATCTTCTGCCTGCTGCAACCTGATTTTCGCAGGAATCCGATACTTCTCTTCATTGATGTTGGCATTGACCGTATAGAGTTTGGCAGACCGGAAGCCATTTAAGAAATCTTTCAGTTCCTGACTTTCCATGCGGTCCACAAAATCTTTTTTGATCCCGGCTTTCTCCAGCTTTTCAAAAGGGATCTCTTCCTTGGTAATTCTTGTTGTTTGTTCCATCATTTCAAATTTTACTTGTTAGCATTCTACTTACACAGGCTTCACTTATTGCGTATTTCTTTTACTTTCCAATAAGATTTTCTGTATGTCTTCACAGATTTGGCTGCGATTGTTTTCCAGCACAGCTTCCACATTATCAAATTGATAAATATCAGGGATGGACTGATAGTACTTCTCCTCTGTTTTCACCTGACGGGCATCCACCTGAATCAAACTGTTGAAATTCTTTTGGCCGACCTCCTCTCCAAAATTATCGGCGATCTGTCCCACCATCACTCCTTGCGGCAGGGTGGCAATTTTCCCTTCCGGAACCAGATAATCCATCTGGGTGGAGAAGGAAGTGGATTGTGTGTTTCTGTTGATCGTAACGGACTGTCTCTCTTGCAGAATTTTACCCATTCGGCTTTGAATGAACCTGGCCGTATCCCCAACCGACTGACCGGCAAACACATTCCCGATGTTGGTCAGAATGGCATTGGCCTGCTCCTTCCCGTAGTCCCGGATCAGCTGATCGATGGTCTGCATGCCCAGCAGGGTGGAAATCCGGTTGCTTCGGGCCGTTGCAATCAGGGTATCCAAACCCCGAAAATAAATGGTCGGCAGCTCATCAAAAATCAAAGAGGATTTGCGCTGCCCCTTTCGGTTCATCACCTTCAGCATTCTGGTGATGTAGAGGGAAAGTACGGCTCCGTACATTTCAATGCGAAGCGGATTGTTGGCCAGGCAAATTACTTTGGGCCGTTGGGGATCATTGATGTCCAGTGAGAAATCATTCCCGGAACAAATCCAGTAAATCTCCCGGCTGCTGATCTTGGAAATGGCAATCTTTAAACTCCCCAACTGTCCCTCCAGCTGTTCACTGGCTCCTCTATGGTGCGCATTGAGAAAAGGGTTGATGATGTTCACCACATCTTTTTCCTGTGAAAGCACTTCAAACAGATCATCATAGTCCAGCTGCAGAAGTTCTATGGCATGAGGCAGGGTGCAATACTGCCCATTCTGGTAGCGCTTCAAAAACCAGATGACCGCGGCAAAAAAGGAGACGGCAGATTCGGAAAAGAACTCCCCTTGTTTTCGGATCCACTCCCGATTCAAATTGTAGAGAACTGTTCTGGAAGATTCAAAGGCATCAATGGGACTTTCCATGAGTTCCGGGGCCAGGGGATTGCATCGATAGGATTTCCGGATGTCATCAAAGTTGATGATGTAAAAAGCCGAAGCGGCCGGCAGTTTCCGGTTCTTTTTGGCCTTCAGAAAATGATTGTAAGCCACCTCAGACAGATCCGGAAATTTAAAATCATACACACACATGCAAAAGCCCTTGTTCAAGTGCTGTTTGATAAAAGGAAGTACCACAGAAAAGGATTTTCCCGATCCAGGTGTTCCGATCACCATGCTTCCCCGAAATGGATTGACCACATTGATCCATCCCTGTTTCACTTCTCCCTGGTACTGAAACAGACTCGCCAGATTGACCGAATATTCATTTTCTTTCAGCTCCTGGTTCTGTGGAAAACTTTCATTCTCCTTGTTGAAACGATCTTTCATCAGATTTACATTGATCAGTTTGGAAATGTTGTCAAAGGCAATGTTCAGAAGCACAAAGCCCCAAAAGGAAAACAAAAGATAAAGTCCTGCCTGCCATTTGACCAGCAGCAAGCTTCCCCAGTACAAAAGCAAGCCAAACAGAACCTGAAAGATCAGAGTGGAAATCTTCAGTTCCCTGTCCTTTTTGGCTTTGGTGCCGATGCAGGTGATGATCAAAAACACCAGGCAGACCGTTTTGGAGTAAAGTGGCGAACTTAAAAATTCAAGATTCATCAGTTTGGTGAACAGGGCTTCCAATTCTTCCTGGTAGATCCCTGCGCCTTTAAAAAAAGTCATTTGGCTCAGGTACAAAGACAGAATCAAAAGGGAGTAGGAAAAAAACCGAAATCCCTCATGTAGCTTTACCAATTCTCTGGATTCATCACTCATTGTTTCCTGTCCTTTATGACTTATAAATTTTCGGCTTTTAGAATATCCCTGTTTTCAAGCTCCAGGCTGAGCTTTCGTCCGGTGTTCCCCAAGGCTTTTTCCAGCATTTCAATGCGCAGGATCCGCTGATCGGGAACATTCAGCTTGGGCAGCACAAAGATTTCCCGGACAGAGCTTTGAGCAGGAATGTAAGCCTGCGAGTAATACTGAAAGCGGGGATGCAGTTGATACTCCTGAGCATTGCTGGCCCGAAACTGCCTTTTATCAGCAATCCACCATTGAAAACTCTCCACATCATAGCCCATGTCCGTATGGTTTGTAATACCGACTTCAAAAAACAGGACATCATTGCTCAGGTAGATGTTCCTCAAGTGCAGACTGATGCCGTCTTTGGCCATTTTGTGGCTTCTGCCGCTTCGCTTTTGATCTGCCAAAATCCTTCTGCAGTTCTCATCCAGATCCTCCCTGCTCATCAGCTGGCCCAGGTACAGATCGGCCTCCCGGGACTCAAATTCCTGAAGCAGATAAGCGTTTTCCGGGTCTGTGCCATAAGTCAGAAGCAACGTATAGAGCTGTCCGCCAGAAACCAGGGTAATGGAGCTTTCTCCTTCAAATCCGCCCAAAGCTTTGATGCGGACCAGATTGGGATGTTCCGGCACAATTTCAGCCAAGACAACATCCTGATTGCCCAGCTGCAGATAGGTGATCTTCTCCTCTGAAATCAGATGGATGACTTTGTTCTCACAGACCTTGATCTGATTTTCTGCAAACAGAATCAAGGGAAACAAAAGAAAAAAGGTAATGCTGTATTTTTTCATGGCTGCTGATTTTGATTGATTAAATAAACAAGGGTATTTTTTTTGATGCTGATTTTTTTTAGTCTGACTCTTTTCAGGAGGATTTGCGTAGTTTGGTCAGCTGCTGAAATACCCATATTGGCCAGCGGATCACTGCTCATTCCCCATAGCGTTGAAGCATTGGTTCTGCTCCCCACCTCCTTGCTCACCTTTCTGGCCGCATTGTCCGGAATATAGAGACCCGGCAGACCATCCAAATCATGAATCTGCAAATCCACGGGCAAAAAATAATCTGCAATGGGAAAACTGGAAACCCGGATGTGCAGGCGCTCATTATTGATTTTACAAATCCCGTATAAAAAGGTATTCCCGGAAACTTTCTGTCCGTTCAGCCAGGCATCTTCCAGCAGACGCATTTTGATGCGGTTCCCGTCCAGCACCTTGCTGCTTTCATAAATTTCGGCCCGGATCATGGCATGGGAAGTCCTCTTTCCGTTGAAGTTCACCTCCTCTTTTTGTTCCAGGTTAAAGCTGCTGAGTCCTTCTTCTTTGAGCAGGGAAAGCTGCCTTTTTGACAGCTCCAGATCAAATTTCAGGGAATCATTTTCCTGATTCAGACGGCTGTTCTCCTCAAAGACCTGTTCCAGTTCCTCCAGCCCTGTTTCCGAATCCAGCAAACTTCTTGTCAACTCCTTTTCCTGATGCATGTCGGTAAACGGCTCTTTAACAGGCCGTTTTTGGATCTTCTTTTGATTGGGGAATTCTTCCCGGGAAGCTTCCTTTTCCAGTTCCCCTTTCATCAGCTCCTGCTTTTGCCGGATGTGTGCCAGCAAGGGTTCAGAAATATCTTCTTCGGATCCTTTTTTCAGAAGGACCAAAAGACTGTCCGGCTCTTTCAGTCTTTCACTGCCGGACAATCTGCTTTCTGCAGAATCCAGCTCTTCCTGGGAGTTTTCATTTCCCATTTGAACAGCCAGATCCTGCTGCTGATAGGCCTCCATTTTATCAAAAATCACAATGTTCCTTTCCGCTTCGGGAAGAATGTAATTGGCTCCTTCTTTTCCATCATTTTGATTTGCCAGGACCTTTTGATTCAGCGCCTTTTCTCCGCCTCCCAGAATGTAAAAAATGAGGATCACAAAGGGAAGCAGTAGCAAAGGCAGGATCAGCAAGGCCTTATTTTTTTTCAGGTAAGTTCTCATGTAAATTTCGTTTAAGTTGATTTTCAAATGAATCCACCGGCATCTCAAATGTTGCCGTACCGGATTCTATCTCTCTTGTTTCACAGGCATTTCCAGAGGGTGATTCCAACCTGGTCCCTAAAAACTGCGCCACCGGCAAGCAGACAAAAGAGCCGGCAAACAGAAGGGAAAATGCAAACAGAATCAGTGCCCATTTTCCTTTTCTCACATTCGGAGCCAAGGCCTTGTCCTTTTCATCGGCTTTGCTTAGCCAGTCATCAAAAAGCATTGTAAGACTTTTGATCTGCCTAGTAGATCTCTTCTTTTCCATAATGATGTTTTTTTAGAATTGTTTTCTTCTGGTGGTTTCCAAATCCTTATTGTCCTCTATCCTCCAGTTCTCCAGTAAAAAGCCATGGGGATTGTTATCCGTTCTGGAGATGTTCCGCATAGCTCCGGAAGTGCTTAAATTCCGAATGGTGATGTTGGACTTGCGGACAATCTTCTGCTTTCCAAAAAAATGGAAGCGGTAGGGATAGGCTGAAAAATCCAGATCAATCGAGTCGGTCTGCAGGGTCATGCTGATGTCGGAGGCGATCACCTGATTGTAGACATTGTTCTCCTTGAAGGACTGGTATTGATCCATGGCCGAACGATCCGATAAATACAGGGCTTCCCGCACATTGTTTTCGATGTACTCCTTATCGGGTTCCAGGGTAAAGAACAGCTCATGAAAGCGTTTCACATGATCCCTGGCTTCCGCATTCCGGTTCTCTGTGATGTCTTCCCGAAGGGCGACCAAAAGAGATTTTCCATTGTCCAGCACATAGATTTTTTGCTTGGAACGTTCCACCAGATCCAGGGAAATGGAGAACACATAAACGCTTAACCCGATCAGGGAGAGACTGGTAAGGAGCAGCACATAAACGGTGAATCGGAATTTTCTTTGAATGTCGAATATTTTTCGCATAATTTCCTTTGGTATTTATTTCAACATGCCTTTGGTAATTGCCATGGTGGCAGCAGTCCGGACCATTCTTCCTCCTCCGGAACCTGTTCCCGAGGCCTGTACAATCCAGGAGGCAATCCTGGGCACCATACTCAGGCCTATGATTCCGCAAACCGGAACAATCAGGCTGGAGACATAGAGCATTTGAGGCTGATAAATCAGCATGCTGTTGATCTGAATGATCTCCCATTCCAGCATGTAAATTAGCACCTCCTGATCCAATGAGAGAATCAAAAGAGCAATGGGCAGATAGAGGTTTACATTGATAAAACGGGCGATCCATTGCAGGTAGTTGTCCTGAAATCCATCAAAAATGGACAGGGCAAAAACCAGGGGGCCAAAGATCACCAGCAGGACACAAAAGACCGTTCGCAGAAAAGCAATCAGATAAACAATAGCCTCAAACATGGATTCCAGCACCTGCCGGATGGCATCCATGATGTAAAAGTTAATCTGGTTTTGAATGGCCCTTCCGGTGATAATGTTGTAGCTGGTCAGCATTAGATTAATACCCTTGTCCCAAAGAGCTGCTTCCTTCTCCTCATTTTCATAGAAAATGGGTAAATCCGATGCCAGCATGGCATCCTGTTTCTGCTCCAGCAAGAGGGCCACCAGCGCCTTTTTGTTGGCGTATATGCTTTCTGAAAGGGAAGCCAGGCCTTTGGTCGGCACGAGGAGCAGATTCACAAAAACACCCCAAAAACTTAGAATCAACACAAAGGCAAAGGGACGCAATAGAGGCAAAAGGGAAATGGGATTGTCTGCAATGAGCTCCTCGTAAATCCGTTTGGAGATGTAAAAGAAGGCTGCAATTCCCCCAATGGCTCTGGCCATGTCCACCAAAAGCCGGGCATGGTCGATTCCGCCGACAATCAAAGTATCTGTAAAGGCAAAAAAATCATCTGTTGTGAGTACTTGTAAGAACATGACATTCGTTTTATTGGGTTAAAAAAGCATAAGAACCGCTATGCTGCATCGTAAATAAATTGAAGTATTTCAGTTTGTTGTAGGTATAATCCAGCTCACCACTGAATTTGTGTACAGCCATTTTCAGATCTGTGAAAGCCTGCAGCTTCTCTCCCTGTTCGGATTCCAAAAAATTGACCATTAGAAACTGCTCCAGCATTTCATTGGCTTCCTGTTTGAGCACTTTCTTGACAGCCCCTCCTTTTTCCAGATGATCCAAACGATCCAGATTCTCATACAAGGCAATGAATGTTTCGGTAAGGCCATAGAGGTCTTCCAATTGATCAAAGCGGCTGTCGAATAATTTTTGGCCGATTTCTTTTTGCCCTGCATTCAGTATTTTAATCCAGTTTGTTTCCTGGTATCTTCCCTTGAACTGGGAACGCTCCATGAGTTTTGCTGCCAGACGCATCAATCCCGTTTTTGTTTTTCCTACCAATTCCTCAGAATCCGTTACCGGCATGGATTTCACTTTCCAGTAGTAATGCGTGAGCGGTGTTTTGATAAACAAGTGAGGCACGGGAGGCAACCACCCCTTAAAGGCAATAAAAGTTAGTGGGTAATCATTCTTCATCTGTGGGTATCTACCCTTCCATTTTTTGATGGCAACGGCTTGTCCGCTTACTATTCCTGCTGATTGAAAAAGCAAAAACAGAACAAACAGGATGCCGGCTAATTTTGATTTTTTCATGAGAATCAAATTATTTGTACAACGAGTAATACATGGCAAAGCCTTCCAGCGTATTGCTTTCATAACTTTTCAGGTAGGAAGCATAAAGCAGCTTGTTGTAGAGGTAACAAATGGTTCCGTAATGCTGTTTCACATTCAGGTACACCCCATTGATAGTATCGTAGCGCTGCTTGTCATCCATCATCAGAAGATTGTCTTTCAGAATGGTAGTTAGGACGGTATTCACCAGTTGACTACTGTCGTCCAGAATCAAATCAAAGGATTGAACGATGGCCACGGCCTGCTGATTGGTGAAGTTCTCATCCTTGATGAGCTGTGGCAATTTATGGGTATAAATGTCCGTGATCTTGCCCAGCATATTTTTGGTTTCCTGCACTCTTTTGTAGTCCTTGATCAGAGCAGATACTTTCTCCAGGCTTTCCAGCATCTTCTGGTCGATGCCCAGCATTTCTCCGGTCAGGCCTTTGATGTCTCCGTTCAAGGCTTTGATCAGCACATTGTACCAATTGATTTTGGACAGAATGCTTTTTTCCTTGGTCCAAAGAGCTTCCCTTTGGATTCCTGCCCCCACATCGGTAACAGGTGCCTGAGCAAGAGCTTTTTGCAAGCTGCTTCCCATGAGTAGTACAAGCACTCCCAGTACAATTAATTTTGTTTTCATCTTCTTTTCATTTTTGATTACATATTTGTCAGAATTTCAATCAGGGAATTCTCCCCGGAGAGTTTGGTCAGGATCATTTCTTTCTCCTTCTGTTCTGTGGTATAACAGAAGTATTCAGCACGACTCACCTCCAGGGCAAAGACCCGGGAATAGGAACCCAGTGCAATGAATACCTCCTTGAGTTTCCGGTCTCCCGGTAGATTCTTATTGATGGATAGAATTTGTTCTTTCTGAAAATCTGACAGTCCCAGAAGCTGACTGATCTGTCCAAATTTATTTTTGAACTTGCTCATGTCCAGCAGGATTCTGGTATCTGCATTGTTGATGATGGCATCCCGGATAATGGGAGAAGAGATGATATCATCCACTTCCTGAGTCACCACCATGGCTTCCCCAAAGAACTTGCGGATGGTCTTGAAAAAATATTTCAGATAGGCAGCCATTTGAGGAGTGGCAATCGCCTTCCAGGCTTCTTCTATGCAGATCACTTTTCTCACGCCGCTGAGTCGTCTCATTTTCTGAAGAAAAATGTCCATGATGATCAGGGTGGCTACCGGAAAAATCACCGGATGATCCTTGATGTTATCCAGTTCAAACACCAGAAAAGGACAATTGAAAAACTCATCCGTCTTCATGGGTTTATTCAGCAGGTAATCATACTCTCCTCCCTCAAAGTATTTGCTGAGAATAAAAAAATACTCATGGCTGTTGAATTCCAGGGACTGCTTCTCCACCAAATCAGGAATATAGTCCCTGCAAAAGCTGTAGTAGCCATTGAAAGAGCGTTCCAGGCCCGGCGTTTGCAAAAAGTCCGTAACCGAATGTGCAATCACATCTTTTTCCATGTCCGAGAGTTGTTCCTTGTAGATGGTGTAAATGACTGACAGTATGGTCTGTTTGCGTTCCACACTGAGTTCCCCTTCCAGCACAAAAGGATTAAAAGAGATGGGGTTTTCCGTTGTGAACTCCACCATCATGGCTCCTCCCTGCTCTTTGAGACTCTCATTCAGGTAACGGGTCAGCATCTCATAGCTTCTGCCCACATCCAGGAGCACCACATGACAGTTACCACTCTCAGCGTATTGGCGCAAAAGGTGATTGGTGAAAAATGATTTCCCGGATCCTGATCCGCCGATGATGAGTTTGTTCCGGTTGTGGATCAGGTGCTTTTCCATGGGTTCATCCGAAAGATCTATTTTCACCGGACAGCCCTCCTGACGATTGGAAAACTGAAGGGTAAATTTCGAATTGGAATTGCTCACCTCCCCTTCAAAATTGCACAGACAACAGGCCTGAGGAACCTGGGTAATGAAAAGTTCCGTTTCCGGCAGCTGGGTGGAAAACGGCAGGCAGGAAAAAAACAGCAGGGGCAAATCAAAGGTATGCTGGTAGGGAAAACAGTTCATGAGTGAGAAAGCAGAACTGCACTCACTCTTGTTTTGCTTGAGCCTTTTGATGGACTGATCCATCACCATCACATTGAAATGCGTTTTCACGATTTTCTCTCCCGAAGTCTGTACCGTATCCAGAAAGTTTTCGATCAGTCCAGAATTTATTTTGTTTTCGGAGGAGAAACGGGACAGGCTGTAAATTTTCTTGTAATTACTCTCCAGATTGGCTTTCACCTCTTGTTGTCCAGGCATGTAGATGAACTGGTTGGTGATGTGGGAAAACGGCAGGTGATAGGTCAGCGGATAGACAAAAGAACAGGGCAATTCCGTCCCGGGATGTCCGCCCACAGGTTTTACAAGGGAAGGGACATGAGAGTAATCACTCAGACTCAGGATTTCCACAAACTGATCCATCACCCTCAGCCGGTCCCGAAAATCAATTCCGCCCAGTACGGTATTTTCCCTTTGAAAATTAAGGGTCAGATAGGATTCTATGAGTCCCGTAGATTCTTCCGTTCCGACGGCCTGCTCCCGGCTGATAACATCACAGGAAATGCCCGATTGGGAAAACAGAGCCATCAAATTGGACCGGAGCTCCAGCGCTTTTTCACTTCGGTACTGATCTGCCTGCCTCACTTTCTGTGAGAAGATCAGAGAGGAAGACAGGTAATTTTTCAAAAGACCTTTGTTGAGCAGACTGACGTAAAGGAAGCACTCATGTCTCAGGTACTCTCTTCCTGTAAAATGAGTTCCATAACTTTCATCCAGTTTTGATGCTTTGCTGCCAGCTGCAGACTCTTCTGCCTTAAATTTCTCCACAAAAAAGAAATCCTGTTTGTGCAAAAGACTGTCTTGCGGCAAAAGGTTTACCACGCGCTGAAAGGTATCATGCAGCAGGTATAATTTTTCCTGACTGCAGGAGAGAAGTTCCGGCAGCTGCAGTTTCAAACCAAAACTGAGATCCAGGTTGTTGGAAATTAAAAAATCTCCATTGAAGCCCAGTACCGGCAGACTTTTTTCTATTGATTTTACATTCATGACTTAGCTTTGACAGATTCTTCTTTTCACGGTGATAAACTGAGGTAGTTTTTTGGCATGTTTCTTTTTGCTCCAGCCTTTGTGACCGTATTTTTTCTGGATTCGGTTCAGGCGATAGAGAATGACAAAAAATGAGGGGCAGCAGATGGCTACAGCAGGAAAAACACCGGCCAGTATGTACAGCAAAACAAACAGGATAAAGGTACCGATGATGGTGTACAGAGCTAAATAAACCAATTCACCTGAAAAGCCTTTTACATACAAGCTGGTGTCTATCTTTTGTATTTGATAGCTGTCCATCAGGAAAAGAAAGCCTTGATGACAACACCTACCAGAATTAAAAACAAACAGGCTCCAAACCATCCCATGATGGCCTTTTGAGTATCCTGATCCCCGCTTTGCCATTTGATGTAGACGCGAACGCCTCCAATTAATCCCACCACTGCCCCAATGGCAATGATCAGATTGGATACCGGATCCACATAGGAATTGATTTCACTGGTAGCCTGATCAATTCCGGTTGCACTTTGACCCAAAACAAGTGATGCCATGCAGAGCATCCCAACCAAAAGAGCCGTGCCCTTTTGATCAATTTTCAAATTGATTTTTTTCATGGAAACTAATTTTTAGTACTTACTGTTCATATTGAATTTGATTCAAAATTTCAGAAAGAATGGATTCATCAGGCTGCAGAAAAGCATCCAGCTCGTAACCTTCATCCATGCCCATCTCTTCCTGAATGGTGACCATGGGTGAAATCTCCGACAGGGAAAGAGGTGGAATCAGTTCTGTGGTAAAATCTTTTGCTGAGACCAGTATGGGCTGAAACTCCTGTCTTTGAAAATCATCTTCCGACTGATCTTCAAACTGGATCTGCTGATCCTTGAGCCTGCTTTTCAACCAGGCCAAAACCATGAATCCCAGATACCATGTAATCAAAACAAAGGCCGTGAATTTCAAAAAACCGGCCCAACTGATGTGATCGAATCCAAACATATGCTTATCTGTTTTTGTTAAACCATCTGATAATTACTCGAAACAAAGAGAATCCCCTTTGAATCGACAGGATAAATATCTGGAATTCAAATACAGAAAACTCCCAAGTTGTTCCCAACTTGGGAGTTTTTTATTGTTTAATAAAAATCAGGTGATTTGTAGGGTTTTGATCTATTTTCATCTTAATTGACCTCAAAAAATCATCTTCCATCCCAAGTTGACTTGTTAAACCACTCAACTTGCTCCTGTTTGTTTCTGTTTGCTTCTATTTATTTCTATTTGTTTGTTTGTTTGTTTTTGTTTTTCAAAAAAAGAAGAGAAAAAACGGTCAAAAAAAGAAAAGAAAGTCAATTCGCCAGCCGATGACAGGCTAAAATACAAGGCTGCCACAGCTCAATAAAAAATAGGGAACCAGCTAAAAACACAATTTACCTGTGGCACAAAGCCTGGCCTTGTATTTTAAAAGGGGGAAGCCTGCGGGGTCATCGGCTATATTGGGCTTTCTTTTTGTCTTTACTTTGACTGATTTTTAAACCAAAACAATCTCTTTAAAGCTTTGGGAAAGGAAGTGTAGGACTGGAATGAAATGCAAGGGATACTCTTACTGCGGAGTGTTCAAGGCTTGTTTGAAGAAGCCACGAAATCAGCGTCCCTAAGCTGAGCGAAACAAACAGCAGGGAAGCTATAAAAGGCTGAACCAAACAGGCCGGCACACAGGCCTCAATCCTTAAATATCCAGGCAGATACCATTGAATTAACAACAAGAAAAAACTTCTTCCTGAGGGCAGGGAAAAGCAAGTGCAGAACCGGAATGAAATGCAGGGGATGCTCTTGCTGCGGAGTGTCCAAGGCTTGTTTGGAAAAGAAGTAAAATCAGCTTCCCTAAGATGAGCGCAGCAAACAGCATGGGAGCTGATAAAAAGCTGAGCCAAACAGGCCGGCACACAGGCCTCAAGCCTTAAATATCCAGGCAGATACCATTGAGTTGTCAACAACAAAAAGCTTCTTCCTGAAGGCAGGAAAAAGCAAGTGCAGAACTGGAATGAAATGAAGGGGATGCTCTTACTGGAGGGATGGGAAAGGCTTTTTCCGAAAAGACATGCAAATACTTACTTCACACGGCAGAGTATACGTGTGAGAATAATGCAAGCTGAAATGAATAAAAGGAACAGGCCTTTCCCATGAGGGGTAAAAACTAGAGCCTTTTATCTTTGGAAGTCTTCTCAAATGCAATGAGATTAAACAATTCCCGCATTCTGCTGCGAACGCGGTTCCCATAAAGTGCTTCCAACTCTGAAGCCGATAAATTTGTTGTCAGGTGGGTCACAATTCTCTTTTGCATGAAAAGATCATAACGACTAAGCAGGATTTCAGCCATCACATTGCATTCATTCCCATAGTACTTTTGACTTTGTTCCACACCCAGATCATCAAAACAGATGATTCCCGATGTAATCCTACCTCCTATGCTGTGCAGAAAAGTATTCCCATACCTGCTGATCACCTTGTATCCTTCCCGTTCGAACTCAAAGCTCGCTTCACGGGAAGATTTCATTTGAAATTGTCTGGCTGCAGGAAAGAACTGATTAATGAGTCTCATCAAGGAGGTTTTCCCACAGCCAACTGGTCCTGTTAATAGAATTCCTTTGTGTAAGTTGAGTCCCTTCTTTTTACAATTTAGCTCATCACCAATGGCATAAACCAGCAGTTTGTAAATCAATCCAACATCTTCCCTATGAATGGTAAAATGGGAACCAAATTGCTTCCTGCCCACCTTCTCGAGCCAATTCAGGCAGACCGGAAAATCGAACTGGTAGCTTTCCCCCTTCAGCTTGGCTACATCCTCATAAGGGTTCTGAATAATCTTTGTCGAGACTGGCATTCAATCGGTTTTTTTCGTTTCTATTTTTCCTTCTTTCATTTTTAAAACTTTCCGGATTCCCTTGTTTGTTTTTGTTTGTAATGTTTATTAAAAGTGTATCACTTGCTGTATCAGTTCCGGTATCAGTTCCGGTATCAGTTCCAGTATCAGTTGCGATATCAAATCTGATACAGCTAATGCGACTGCCGGAATGTAAATTGGCTGAAGGAAAATACTCAATATAAGCCCACTGATTCAATTCTTTTATGCAGCGAGCATAGGTGTTTACGGATCCAATTCTGGAGAGCCTCATCATCTGAAAGCGGTCCACCGAAAAAGGATTTCTGAAACGATTCACATTCCAAATCTGGAAGCAGGACAAATACAGACTAATGTGATAGGCAGTCATTCGTTCATCCTGTTCCAGTCTTTGAAAAAATCCATTGAGATGCCGGATGTAGTTCATCAATGAGATCTTAGAGGAAATCCATTTTGCACCTGATTCTTCTCCAGCATTTTTTTAATGTTTTCCAAATCATAAAAAATAACGCGTCCGACTTTGGTGTGGTTCAAGCCTCCCGTGATTCTCATGGATCGTAAAGTTCCCGGTGATACTCCCAATAGATCCTGAACCTCGTGAGATTTTAGCCATTTCTTGCTTGGCAGACCATTCTGCTGTTTCAGGATCGCTTTGAATTCATCCAGCAGCTCAATTTTGAACTCTTTCAAATCATCTGTGGTAATAATTTCTGCAGGCATAATTTATTTTTTAAAATGACACAAAATAACTTACGCCTCAAGTTGCGATTTTTAAAAAATATTTTATCCCAAGATGCTCCCAACTTGGGAAAGAATTATTTTCAGAAACAGGTCTCTTTTTTTTATTTTTTCATCAATTAGTTGTCTTTGAATTCTTTAATTTTATTGAGCAGTGAATCTTTCAACAAATCCAAAAATTTTGTTGGTTCTATTTTCCGGCCACGAATCTCTGAGAAAGCATGGTAAACATCACCCAAATCCACAGAAAACAAATTTTCAAATGCTTCGGTGATTTCCCTGATTTCCGCATCACCATCATTAAGAGAGTTCGAACAAAACAAAGCATAAATAAGCTCAACCAATGCCACTTTCTTGTCTGTCCATCTCAATTTAACAGGAGAATTACTGGAGCTTTTCTCCTGCTTACTGCCATTGGAAAGGAGTTTAAACTTTTCAATCATTTTCTTCAAATCATTTTTTAAATCCTGCAAAAATGCAGAAGAATTGGGTTGATCCAGGATCGAGTGCATTTCCAGAAACAAAACCTTCATCTCTTGGTCTTTGAAATCCACCCCTTTAAAATCACTATATTGGGATTCACAAAGCAATCCCCTGTAGGTCTCAATTTTTACCTCAAAATACATATTCGCCGGAGAGGAATAAATATCTTCACCTTTCCCCAGATATTCCAAAGATAACCTTTGCCGTTCTTCATGCAGAAAGTAAATTTTATCAGGAAGTAATTTGTGCATTGGCAATACATCCTTTATCCTGGTCATATGAGGATAGAATTCTTTCATTTCATTCAGCCAGGATGCATCAGGACCTAACAGATAAACTTCTGATTTCCTGCAATTTTTACGAAAAACACGAATGAATTTGGATGATTTTTGAATGATGTCCTTTTGCAGTTGAAAACAGGCCCCCATTTGCGACAGATCTTCAGGATGTATATGAATCCACTCTAAACGATTAATGGTTTTAGTTACTATTTTATAATTTGGGGATGGATTTACAAAATCTGGATTTTCACCAATCTGCTCATCCAGCATTTCAAAAATATGGATTAACATATCCAGATATAAACGTACCTCCCCGTTCGTTTTGAAACTGTATAAATTATTTCGAACTTCACGAATGAAATTCCAATACAAATGGTTCACATTATGCTTGAATTCGCTAAAACTTAAATGATTGTCGAAATAGAGCTTATACCCAACCTCATTTTTCTCGAAAACAACGACAGCCTTTGTCAATTCTGTTATTAGCCTGAAAAAAATCTCTTCTGTAAACATATTTCATATATTTATAATTATACAATCAGTTATTTCAATTAACATTTCAGCTCAAAACGAACACCATAAATATCATACTGTAGTTATAAATATACCAAAACATTAAATTCAATGCAAAAATAAAAAAACCAATCGAACAATCTGAAGATCAGGGTTTTAGATTTTCACTTCATTCCATTTAAAACAACATAAAGAATTACTATCTGATTCAATAATACAGATACTGAATCATTGAATCAGAATTACCGACAACAGATCAGCATATTTTCATGATTCTAATTCAATTTTATTTTGACTGCCCCATCCGAAATACTTGCCAATTCAAATGTGCTAAGACCTAAAACGAGTTGTCAAGCTGATTCTGATGCAAGACCAAACCTAATCAGAAGCATAGAAGATTTTTTCTGAAATTGAATTTCAGGAATTTACTCGATAATTAAGAAGACTTTGTTGTGTTTTTCGAATTTTCTATGGAAATCAAAAAAATATTTAGCCAAGCACTTTAATAAAAAATTGGAATGGAAAAAATAGAAAATAATCTTTGAGCATTTCCGTTAGGCAGAAGAGCATTCTACCCGAAATTTTAGAGGTGATGGATTGGGCACATTCATCTCAAAAGAAATAAATGAATTGATGGGAGGTGAATTGTAGGTTCAATCGGAATCAAATAAAGGCACTTGTTTTTAATTTTCGATTTCCTGCAGCTCCACTTTATTTACAATACAAAAACCAACTCAAAGTGTTGTCTATTAGCTGGTTTTTATTTTTCATTGAATTATCTAAACAGCTCCCAAACTAGACACCTATTCGGATACCTAAATGAAAATTATAATTCTCCCTAATTGCATTTAATTTGATCACGTCTGATATCAAATGAAGAACTTGAACAGAATCCTTTTCGGTTTAAAAAATTAGTTAGGGAAATGCTAAATGTAAAACATTCACGAACACCAAATCAATTTGCATTAGCTTCCAATCCTGAAGATAATGATGCATGTGCTACCTTTCGTTTGACTGGAAGAAATTTATCAGCCCCAAATGCGACTAATAAGAATCTAATACCGGTATTAACTATAGTTATCTTATTTAAATCCATTACTATCCTTTTTTAATTGATTGAATATTTTCTTAATCTCAAACCACTAATAGGTACAGGGATTGGTAATCATGGACATATATACCCATACAAACATTGGATTCATAATAAATTCGTTGAAAGGGTACATTACTCTTACAGCAATGGGAATGAAGATTAAGAAGCCACATTTCTCTATTTTAGGGTCTGTTGGATAATAAGAGGACATCAATACCATTTGTTTATTATATTTAGTGAACCTTTTATTGATTGTTTCACGTGCAGATGGATGAAAAATCAGGAATATTAATTATTAATTTCAGAACAAGGATAATGAACGATACACTTATTTACGGAATAGGGTTTTTAGCTCAAGGCTTATTTGCAGGTCGTCTAATTGTTCAGTGGATCAAATCGGAAAATGCAAAGAAATCTCTTTCACCAACTCTATTTTGGCAACTAAGCATTCTTGCCTCTTGGTTGTTATTCTTATATGGTTTATTAAGAAACGACTTCGCAATTATCTTGGGGCAGGTTATTACTTACTTTATTTACATTCGAAATTTACAATTAAAAGGGAATTGGAAAAAACTCCCTCTTTTGAGTCGAGTTTTTTGTCTACTAAGTCCAATCATTGCTTTTACTTATATGGCAATCAATTACGAAAGCAAAATTCTTCTTCTGTTCTACAATCAAGACATTCCATTTTGGCTCTTGATATGGGGAAGTTTAGGTCAGTTAATTTTCACATTTCGTTTTATTTACCAGTGGATTTATTCTGAAAGAGAAGGAGAATCTATACTTCCTTTAGGCTTTTGGGTAATCAGTTTGATAGGGGCTATTATGATTTTATCGTATGCCGTTTATCGAAAAGATCCCGTACTACTCATGGGGCAAGGTCTTGGCACAATCATCTATATCCGAAATATTATTCTAATTAAAAAAAGTAAAATATTGTCATAATAGTTTAATTACAAAACTGTTAATTTGTGCAACTCCGTCGCGGTCCATATAAATGAGCTTAATAAAAACAATTAGGAGCCTCAAAAAGATTGAGACTCCTAAAGCAGTAAATATGTAGTAGTTTTGCACCAAAGTGCCTGTTGGTTGCGGAACGACTTCCTTAAAGAAAGTATTCCTTTTTTCTAGTCTTCATCATTCTTATCTTCTTCTATCGATTCTTTCTTGATCAGCTCGCCTTTTGAGTTAATGGCTATTTCAACTTCGGTTTTACCCATTTTCAATTCAAATTCATAGCACTTACCATCTGCAGTTTCCGACATTTCAGATTCTTCAATTTTATATCCTGAAAATTCTTTTTCTATTGTAGATTTAACTTGATCTGGAATTTCATTTGAACTAATTTCGAATTCTGTCTCTAACCAAACTCCTTCCATGTTAAAGTTTGCAGAATATTCTTTTCCCGACATCTTAAATTCAGCCTCCCATTCTGCATCGTTTTCTTTATCCCATTTTACATTCGATGCATCTGGAAATTTTTGAGCAAAAGCGGTTTTAACCTGATTCGGAACGGCCTTTTTATTTTGTGCACAACCGGACACTGAAGTTATTGCAATAGCAACAATCACTAAAAGTAAATTTTTCATTTTGATCTATTTTAAATTAATAACATGATCAAGATAAGTCCATAATCTAAAGAAATCTTGAAGTTATTATCTGCCTGCAAAAAAAATTACGACACTTGCTTTTTTAGTATCAGGTTTAACAAGCCTGGCAACACGATGAGCAACAAAGGCAAGGCAATAATTAATCCACCAATTACAGCAATTGCCAGTGGTTGATGCATTTGAGCTCCTGTACCAATCCCCAGAGCCAATGGACTAAGGGCAACTACCGCTGCCGATGCAGTCATTAATTTAGGACGAAGCCGAGTTGAAATAGCATAGGATAAAGCTTCAGAGACAGAAGTATTTTTTAATTCAGAATAAAACTGCTGTATGGTAAAAATTGAATTTTCACCTATAATGCCAATAATCATTATCAACCCGGTATAACTACCTACATTTAGAGGAGTTCCGGTAAAATACAAGGCAATTAAACTGCCTGATATTCCAAGAACACTTATAAAAAGAACGACAAGGGAAATTGCCAGTTTTTTAAACATGAACAGCACCACAGTAAAAACCATCAACCCTCCAGCAATCAATATCTTTAGAAGTTCAGAAAACGATTTTTGCTGCTCGGCATAAGCGCCGCCATAGGTAATCTGATAGGAAGGAGGCAAATTAATTTCCGCCAGTTTAATTTTGATGTCTTTCATTGTGCTTCCCAAATCCCGGTTATTTAAACGAGCCGTTACAACCCCCATTGTTTGAAGGTTCTCCCTCTCTATTTCCGACACGCCGCTTTGTATATCAAAATCTGCAAATGTTTTAACTGGCAGGTAAGTACCTGAAGGAATGCAAATAGTAAAGTCCTTTATTTTTTCAATTGCTGTTTTATTATTCATTGGAAAAATCATCCGGATATCTGTGAGTTGCTCCTCTTCCTGAATTGTTCCAATAACAGTTCCAGTCAAATGGGTTTCCAACTGCGCCTGCAAATCAGAGGCACTAAGTCCGAATTGTTTTAATTTGCCCTCTTTGGGGAAAATTCGAAGGATGGGTCCTGCAACAACAATTCCATCAAATACATCAGCTGTTCCTTTAACAGTTTCCAGACTATCTGCAATTTGTTTCGAAAGAAGTTTTAGTTTGTCGTGATCATCACCAAAAATCTTTATCTCGATGGGTTGAACACTACTCATTAAATCCCCAAGCATATCAGATATAACCTGCCCAAAATCAACATTTAAGGCCGGCACTTTTTGCTCCACCACAGAACGAATATCATCTGTAACCTCTTCGGTTGTTTTTTTTCTGTTGCTCTTTAATTCAATCAAATAATCGCCCCGGTTGGATTCTGTAATGAAAAAGCCCATTTGTGTTCCTGTTCGTCTGGAATAGGTTTTTACATCGGGAATGGATTCAATAATTTTATCCACTTCGCTTAGCATTCGGTCGGTTTCTTCAAGAGATGTTCCTGCAGGCGAATTGTAATCCAATACAATTGATCCCTCATCCATTTCCGGTAAAAAACCTGTGGAAAGTTTTGGCATGATCCATACAATACTCAAAATAAGCAGCAGCGAAAACAGAATACTGATATATGGTTTTGTAAGAAAGAAACGAATCCACTGATGTGTGGAATGCTTACTCTCATAATGTTTACCCAAGCCTTTATTTTTAGACAACAGCAAATAAATTACAGGCAAGCCAAGCCAGGTAATAACAAAGGAACAAAGCAATGTTATCATCATGGTTTCAGTCAAAATTTTGAAGTAAGCACCAGCCACACCGGTCATTAATTCGAAGGGAATAAGAATAACAATTGTGCTGAGCGAAGAACTTACCATTGATGGAAACAGAAAACGGATGGCTTTACCAACCAGCTCATTCGGTTTCCGATCAGGAAATTCCTCATGTGTGCGGTGGATTTGTTCAACCACAATAATCGCATCATCAATAATTAATCCAATAGAAGCGGCAATGGCTCCAATGGTCATGATATTAAAATCGAAACCAATGGCTGATAAAATAATAAAGGTAAGCGTAAGTGTGAGCGGAATGGTTATGAGGATAACAGTACTTGATTTTACCGAACGTAAAAATACAATTACAACAACAATCGACAATAACAATCCAATCCAAAGCACATCAATTATACTGTGGATACTCCTATTTACAAAATCGCCCTGATTGTAGTAGGATGTCAAAATCACGTCATCGGGTAATATTTTTGCGAGCTCACTAACTTTCTCTGCCACCTGATCCGACACATCCATAAGATTACTGTTCGGTTGCTTTAAGACTGCAATCAGTGGAACATCCTTGCCATTGGCTTTAATTTTTACATATTCGTTGCGCTCAGCAATTTCTACATTTGCAACATCTGAGACTTTAATGCTACGAACAGCATCGTTAAACAACACTAAATTCTCAAGTTGTTCTTTATTTTTTATGCTGGCATCGGTAACCGTTAAATACAAACGCTTGTAATCTACAGTATAACCATTTGATTCTATGAAATTGGTTTGTTGCAATGCACTGCTAATTTGCTGAAGACTGATTCTTAACAAATTGAGTTTTTGCTCATCCAATACAATCCGGTATTCTTTTACTTTCCCGCCAATTACATCAACCGCCGCTACCCCTTTAATTCTAGACAGATAAGGTTTCACAATATATTCAGCTATCCTTTTCAGTTCCACCTGGCTTTTTTGATCCGACTGAATCGAATACCCAATTACCGGTAGTATGGATGGATTCATCTTCTCGATGGTAATTTGCGCGGCACTGGGTAAGCTATTTTTAATTTGTGCAATCTGAGATTCCACCTGTTGTTTGTCCAAATCGATATCCGAATCCCAATTCATAAAAGCAGAGATTTCACAACTTCCCATACTCGTAATGCTTCGTATTAAATTGAGATTCTCAACTTTTTTAATTGCATTTTCGATTGGTCTGGTTATCGCAACCATCATTTTATCTACTGGCTGTTCGCCATTGTCAACAATTATTTTTATTTTCGGAAACGTCACATTCGGAAATAATGAGGTCTTCATACTTTGATAGGAAAACCCTCCTCCTATTAATATGAGTAATAAAATAACTGCTATAGGACTCTTAAATCTGACAAATATTTTCTCCATGTTACTTCGAAATTCTTACAATTGAACTATCCGATAAACCATATGCACCTTCACAAATAATCACATCGTCTAAATTTATATTTTTCGATAAAATCTCAACAACACTATCGTTCTCTATCCCCTTTGCAATTGGTATTTTTACAGCCAGGCTGTCCTTAGTAATTTTCATCACCCAATAGTTAGATTGTTTTTGGTTGGTTAGAATTGCTTTTTTTGAAACCAATAGGCTATTGGTTTTTTTTTCGATGATAAACTTTACTGTAACATTTAAATTTTCGGGCAATTGAGATTTTTCAATTGGCTGTAATAAAACGATCTGAGTTTGATTGATTTCATTTACAGAGGGAATAATTTTAAAAAGTCTTGCGTAAAACCAATTATCATCGCTGGTCATCACTTTAAAGCTCGTAACGGTCTTTAAAAAGCCGTTGTACTGGTAGGGAACATTTAGCTGAATTAGTATCTTGCTGTTCTCAACAATAGTAGATAATAAGTCTCCTTCGGTAACAAAAGTGCCTGTTTCATTTGTATTTAATTCACTAATAACACCATCGGAAGGGGCTAAAATCTCCACTTTGCCAAGTGTATTATTTAAAGCTTTACTTTCCTTGGTTTGCATCTCAAATAGAAGATTATTTTTCTTAACAATATCTCCATACTCCGTGGCAACACGAGTTATATATCCCGAGAAAGGTGCGGTTATTTTGTTTTTCTTCAGGTAAACCACTTTTCCATTTAAATCAACGTACTTTTCAATATCTCCTTGTGATATTGACGTTGTTTTAACTGATATTATTGGATTTCGTGTTTTAGAATTACTGCTTTTCTGCCTGCATGAGAAAAGGATTATATTTGAAAAAATTAGTAAAGAAATTAGAATTAGTTTTCTCATTTGTCTGTGATTTACAATTTGAAGATCTATGAAATTTAGCATAAACCGAATATTAATAATTCCAATAATTATACCTATTAATTAAAGCTTGTCTTTCCATACTGAAGGTTAGCAGTTCATTCTTTTTCACGGCAAGATCTCTTAGTAAATTTTTCAAATCCATAATAGATACTTCGCCAAGTGAAAGTTCTCTGTTATAGGTCTCCACCAGAATATCGTATTTCTCCAATTGTTGCGATATCATATTCACCCTTTCTTCCAAGGATTGGATTTGAGCCATAATCTTACATTTCCTAATATCAGCATGATTGATTACATTATTCTTCTCAAATTCGATGGTATTCAGATTTACTTCCGCTTTTCGCCCTTGTAATCTACTCTGATGACCGTCAAAAATCGTCCAGCTAAGACTTAATCCTGCACTAAACCCCAGACGGTCAAATGATGGTTGATAAACAGCATTTAAACCTGCATTGGCATAAAAAGACAATTGAGGTTTATATTTCAGATTGTAAATTTGTTGCTCTGACAAAACATTGAGACTATCCAGCATGAATGAGCGTAAAAATTTATTATCACCTTTATTTTTGGATTCCATAACAAAGCGAAAATCCTGTATCTCAACATTAGCAGTATCTTTTATTCCACACAACAAATTTAAGTCGTAAAGGTTGCTTGTATATTCTGAACGAAATATTTTTCGCTCAGCTTCAAAATTGCTCTGTTCAATTTGCAACAGCATTAAGTTGGATAGTTTGTAAACGCCATTTTCAATCAGTTTTCGCATAACACTTACCTGATCGGCAATTTGATTTTCCAGAGACAAACTATTCTGTGCCTGTTGCTTTGTTTTTAAACACAGCAGATACTGTGAACCAATAAGAAGCTCTAACTCATGAATATTTAAATCAATATTATTCTCATTAATTCGTTTATCGATTTCAGTTTTTTTAGTGTATGACTTAACTTTAAAGCGAGTGTTAATTGGTTGTTTAAGCGAAATTCCTGCTTGATATTGTCCTCCATCAGTAAGCGCCAGATCATATCCAGTGTAATGATCAGCTCCATTAGATATTAGTTCCAAATTGTATGAATTATTATTGTGGGAGATAATGGGTGCTAGTAAAACATTGCTTTCGATGCTGATTTCCGGTTGTCTTAAAATGGCACGAACCTGTTTTAAATCCAAATCCAAAATTAAGTTTTCATTCTTATTTTTATGAATCAGAGGACTGTTCTTTTTTGCCTGTTCAAGGTAATAGTTTAAGTCCCGGGTTTGTGCATTAAGAAGTAATGGGGTCATCAAAATTAACACACACAAAATTCTAATTTTATCCATTTTCTTTATTTTTACAGATTTTAAAACAATGCATTCCGTTTTTTGTGTACTTAATTTGCAAATTATTGGTATCGCAAATATTTTTAACTATTGCCAGTCCTAAACCATAGGATTTGGAGCTCCCCTTGGTAAACCGTCCGAAAATAGTTTCATTGGTTAAGAGATGATCCGAACCTGTATTGCAAATTTTAAATTCATTTTCGCAAATTACAATCTGAATCGTTCCTCCTTTGTTATTGTGATTAATGGCATTAGAAAACAAATTATTGAACAGTCGTTCGGCCAGAGTTTCGTTTAGTTTATTACAAAAATCATGACTGAACTTAATCTCGACCTTCAGCTCATTGGATTCAAAAAGCGGTTTAAACTCCTCAACTTTCTTCTTACTCATTCGATGAAATGAGATTTCCTGATCGGCAACAAATTGTCTGTTTTCAATTTTGGCAAGAAGAATAAGGCTACTGTTCAAAGAAGAAAGCCTTTTTAACGAATTGATCGTAGAATAAACCTTATTAAATGTTTTTTCATCAAATTCCTGTTGCAAAATTTCATCCAGATTTAAAAGCGCAATCGAAATAGGAGTTTGAATTTCATGCGAGGCATTTTCGGCAAATTCCTTTAACAAAAGGTAGTCGGACTCAAGCTTTGCCGTAAGCCTTTCAATTACCTTATATAACCGGTCAAATTCTTCAGTATTCGATCTTCGAAGTTGAAAATTGTCTCTTTTCGTAAAATTGAAATTCTCAATTCGAAGTAAATTGTATTCAAAATCAGCCCAAATTGTACGACTTATTTTTTTTGAAATCAGAAATAAAATTCCGAATGAAACTAAAAGAATAACCACTAAAGTAAAGACCAGAATAAGTACCAAATCTTCCGTTTCGAAAATGGACTGACGCAGTTTTATAGAATAGTTAGAACCATTTATTTGTGCATATGTTGAATATTCCAGGAAGGGTTCTAATTCATCTTCAATCTCATTGAAGATTTCAATCTCTTTAAATTCTGGACTTTTATTGGATGCTTGATCTATTTTTTTTAATTCGATAATGGGATACAGATTGGGTATTTCATTAAATTCGGAGATGTGTGCTTTTATTAGAAGCTCTTTATTCACCAAAGACTCTTTTGTTTCGATCACAATAATATATCTCAACCCAAAATATCCGGCACAAGAGCCTATTACCAATATAATGCTTAGCAGAATAAGATATCTCCGGTTAATTTTATCCAAAAACTTCATAAGTCTGTAAATTTATATCCCATACCGTATATTGTTTTTATATAATCGCAACCACCGGCACTCCTTATTTTTTTTCGAATATTGTTTAGGTGAGTATAAATAAAATCGAAACTTACAGCCAAATCGATATTATCTTCCCATAAATGATCAGCAAGCACTTCCTTGGTAAGAACTCTGTTCTTATTAATTAGAAAAAATAAAAGCAAATCATATTCCTTTTTTGTAAAAGCGATCTCTTTATGGTCTACCAAAACTGTTTTACTGTTGGTATTGATGCTAATTTCATTAAACACTATAATATTATCGCCATTCATCTGGCGCCTTCTTATTACGGCTCTAATTCTTGAATTTAATTCCGATAACTCAAAGGGTTTGGTCATGTAATCGTCAGCACCCAGATCCAGACCGGCAATTTTATCGCCCGTTGAATTTTTCGCAGATATAATGATTACCCCTCCCTTTAATTGATGCTTTTTTATTGTTGAAAGTAGATTTAATCCGTTGCCATCGGGCAAACCGATATCCAATAAAATTACATCGTATTGATAAATGGATAATTTCTCGTCTGCTTTGCGAAAATTATCGGCTGATTCACAGATGTATTTCTCTTGATTAAGATAATTGCTAATTATCCCTTGCAATTCCAGCTCATCTTCTATAATAAGAATCTTCATAAATCATATTTGCTAATTTATTCTATCTCAAATTGGAATTGAAAGGTATCCAAAAATTACGAATAAGCTTTTGTGATAAAAACCAAACGTTAATGTTTCTTTAACAACTAAATCCCACTACCAAAAGTCTTAAAATGTAATGGAACAACTAAGACCAATTTGCTTTGTATTGTAAAATGGCATCACAAGGGCAGTTTGTTTTCTGTTCTTTTTTCGGGTCAGGATTTTTTCATAAATCAGATAAGATATTTTAGTGCTCAATATCCCGATTCCAGCTCCTGCCGCAACATCAGTCACCCAATGCTTGTTATTCACAACTCTAAATATACCTACTGAGGTAGCCAGCGTATAACCCGCAACTCCATACCAAACAGAAACATCCTTGTATTCCTGCCAAAGCAGTTCCGCATTAACAAAAGCCATGGCCGTGTGTCCCGATGGGAAAGATGTAAATCCAGAATGATCAGGCCTTTCCACTTTGGCTGTATATTTAAGAGAGTTGACAACGGCGCCCATAATAAACAAAGAAGTTCCTTGTATTAACAACTGATTTGAAAAACGGTGTTTGCCTTTTACTCCCAGTAAGTTGTTCGCATAAACCACACCTGCAGGAGCATACTGCATAAAATCATCAATGGAAAATCGTCGATCAATATTTTCTGTCACTTCTTCTTGTACTTCTGAGTTAAATATTTTTAGTCCATCACTTTCAATTCCAATAATTCCAAGAGTAATTAAACCCAGCGGAATAGCTGTGTTCTTTAAATTTAATTTATGCTCGTATTCATATTTATATTGCAGGCTATCCTTCCTTTGGTTACTTGCGAACAGGTTGAGAGGGATAAAGAGAATTGAAAATAGTATAAATCTCATAATGTATTGTTTTAATTAATTCTGAATTTTACCGATTCAAAAGCTATTTTAATTAAGGTTTAATTTAACAACGGGAATACTCCTGAACAAATTTTCAAAGTGTAATTGAGCAACTAAGTCCTAATTGCTTTGTGTTGTAATGTGGAAAAATAACTACTGATTTATTTTTCTTGTTTAGTTTTATTGAAACCTTTTCGTGAACGAAATAGGCTAATTTTGTACTTAAAATCCCAACTGCGGCACCAGCCAACACATCCGTTGTCCAATGTTTATCATTCCATATCCTTAATACCCCAACAGAACTGGCTAAAGTATATCCAGCAATTCCATACCAAATGGATACATCTTTGTACTCCTGCCAAAGAAATTCTGCATTAGCAAAGGCCAAAGCCGTATGGCTAGATGGGAAAGATGTATAGGAACCACCATCAGGTCTTTTGACGTGTGTCTCTTTTTTTAATACAGAAACACTTTGACTCATAATTAGCAATGAAGTTGCATGTATCAGCAATTGATTTTTCAAATTATTATTCCCTTTTATACCCAATAAATTATTTACATATACAGCAACACCAGGGGCATGTCGTAAAAAATCATCTACGTTTAAGTGTTTATCGTTACTTCTTGTTACTCCATTTCTAATTTTTTTATTCACGAATTGAATACCATCGCTTTCGATTCCAAAGAATCCAAGAGTAAGTAAACCAAGTGGAAAAGCAGTGTTCTTTAGATTTAAATTATGTTCGTATTCATACTTGTATTCTTTAGTAAGGGTATCACTTACCTGATAATTTGCAAAAAGATAAGGAGGAAGAAGAAACTGTAGAAAAAGAAAATAAAATCTCATATTTTTTGAAAATTTGAGTTAATACAGTATTTATAGATTTTCATTTTTGACTATTTCTAAAGTTCTGAAACAAAGCAGATCCTTAATCATATTAAAAGTAGGTATGAAATCTAAAGGAAATTTAAAGTTGAGATATTGATATAAACTTGACGAGACAGAATAAGGACAGGTGAGTTAGGAATTCTTTTTCCTTATTATTTTAAGTTTTTGCAAAAACAAAAACATTGCCTTACATTTAGTAGTATAAGTTTCTGATTAACTGACACTTTATAAAACTTAAGACACTATACTTGATCGTATTGATATAATTCCTTAACCCAAAATTGCTCTTTTACATTCTATTAATATCAGATTTCACGACTATTTGTATTTGTTAGTTAAAATTTAATAAATGATTAGCCTTAAAAAACAGATCCCAATTAAAGTCAGAATTCCTTTTCTGATTTTTTTGTTATATCTGTTCATTTCAACAGTAGGGATTAATGGCTCTATTTATATTTTAGATGAAGCCAAAAATGCTGAATGTGCCAGAGAAATGCTGGAAAGAGGAAATTTAATCGTTCCAACATTTAATTACGAACTACGCACCGACAAACCCCCTCTGCATTACTTCTTCATGATATTATCTTATAAGATATTTGGAGTTTCTCCATGGTCAGCTCGCCTCTTCTCGCTTATCTTTGGATGTTTAGCATTGTTTACCACTTACTTTTTTACAAAAAAATGGTTGGGAATTAAAATTGCATGGTGCACATCACTAGTACTTCTTTCATCTCTTCATTATGGGGTTCTCTTTCATATGTCGGTGCCCGATCCTTACCTCATTTTCTTTTTTACATCCTCGCTCTTTTTATTTTTTGAATGCCTTCAGAACAACAAATGGACATATGCAATTGGAATGTATTTTTGTCTTGCGCTTGGCCTTCTGTCAAAAGGACCTATTGCTATTTTATTGCCCGGACTGATTATGCTGCTTTATTTGCTGATTAATAGAAATTTAAATATTAAAACAATAATTAAATTAAAACCTTTACTGGGCTTGCTTATCGTTTTATTAATTGGTTTACCATGGTACTTTTTAGTCGATCGTGAAACCAATGGAGAATGGACTCGGGGATTTTTTTTAGAGCACAACCTTGAGCGATTTTCAAATACCAAGGAAGGTCATGGAGGCACCTTTTTAATGGCTCCTTTTTTTATTTTATTTGGCTTATTTCCCTTTTCGGTTTTTCTTCCCAGAGCAACCTACCAAATAATAAGACGAAAAGAACAAAATGTAGTACTGTTCGCACTTACTGCTGGGGCAATTGTTACTGGTTTTTTCATGACATCCTCAACTCGTATGCCCAATTATACGGCATTAAGCTATCCTTTTGTCGCAATTGTATTGGGTGCTTTCATAGCCAATTTTAAAAAATGCAAATTAGCCCCTGAACTCATTGCTCTATTTATGCTTTCTATACTAATTGTAACAACTGGGTATTTTGCATTACACCTTGAAAATTATCTTGCACAATTTAAGACACAATTGGTATTTCTATTAACGGGAGTAATAGGTAGTTCGATCGCATTAATTCTATATAAAAGAAAAAATGGGAAAACTATAATCCCAATAATTGGGTATTCCTTTATTATCGTTTCGTTTGGCATTTCGAATATCGTTTTCAATCAAATACAAAAACAAAACCCAGTAACAATGTCAATTCCAATAATTGATAAAAATGAGCCTACTGCATATTTTAGAAAATTTAATCCATCCTATCCCTTTTACCTAAAGAAAAAAATTGATCCACTCGAAAATATCCAAAACATAAGAGAATTTCTGCTAAAAAATTCAAACGCATGTGTTATCTCCACAAAAAAGAGCTTGCAAAATGTCGATTATTCTGATTTCGCATTCATTGCCTTTGAACAAAAAGACATTTTCGAAAATAGAATCACAGTTATCCTAAAAAATAAACATGTAAATAAATGAAACCATGAAAAAACTAAGTTTGGTTATTTGTGTTTACAACGAAGAACAAAACATTGCACCCTTGCATGAACAGATTATCAAAGCATTATCTGGATATGAATATGAAGCAATTTTTGTAGATGATGGCTCAACAGATAAAACACGAAAAAATATTCTACAAATCAAGGATGATCGATTCATTTTAGTTCAACTTCGAAAAAACTACGGTCAAAGTTCTGCTTTGGCAGCTGGTATTTTAGTCGCTACAGGAGAATACATTGTTACATTAGATGGGGATTTACAAAATGATCCTTCTGATATTCCAATGATGTTGGATCTTGCTGAATCTGAAGATTGGGATTTAGTAGCAGGAATTCGAAACAAACGAAAAGATGGTTTATTTTTACGATTAATACCAAGTAAAATTGCAAACTACCTTATTCGATTATTCACAAGAATAAACATAAAGGACTATGGATGCACTCTAAAAGTATATAAAAATGAGATAGCTAAAGAATTGGGATTATATGGTGAATTACACAGATTCATACCAATACTTGCTAGTGCAAATGGAGCCAGTATTACTCAAGTTTCGGTGAAGCATCATTCCCGAATTCATGGAAAAACAAAGTACAATATCTTACGAACTTTTAAAGTAATCAGCGATCTAATCCTGATGGTTTTCCTTACTCGATATATGCAAAAACCTATGCATATTTTTGGTGGTATTGGGATACTTATATTTTCAATTGGCGCCTTGATAAACATTTACCTCTTAGTACTAAAAGTAATGGGCCAAGACATTTGGGGTAAACCAATACTGATTCTAGGATTGTTGCTAGTTGTAGGAGGAATTCAATTGGTTACAATTGGTATTATTTCTGAAATACAAATGAGAACTTACTATGAGGCACAACAAAAAAAACCCTTTAAAATTAGAAGTGTAATCTCATGCACAAATAAAGAGATGTTGAACGAAAGATCTTAAGCCTTATAGATAAGATAAAGAGTTGCATGCTGAGCTTAATGTAATTGACGATCTCTTCTTTTGATTCCTGTAGTGATTTTTCATTGGTGCAGTATAGAGACGTTACTACCCTTGTTTTATACAAAAGCACATTCAATTTCGAGAGTAATGGTTTGGTGCCATTTCTGGATATTTTGGCTATGCTCCACTATTTATTTTACAATAAGACCCTAAAATGAAGAAATATTCTAGTTCATTAAAAAACTAAATCCAGACACCTATTCGGACACCAAAAACCTCCTAGTACTCATTTACAAACACTTACTCCCGAACCTTGACTCCCTTCAGCTCCACTTTATTTATAACACAAAGACCAACTCAAAGTGTTATCTGTAAGTTGGTTTATATATTTTTATTTTTCATTATGTTACGCAAACAGCTCCCAAACTAGACACCTATTCGGATACCTAAATGAAAATTATGATCCTCCCTAATTACATTTAACTTGATCACGTCTGATATCAAATGAAGAACTTGAACAGAATCCCTTCCGGTTTAAAAAATTAGTTAGGGAAATGCTATTTGCTTTAGCTTCCATTCCTGAAGATAATGATGCATGTGCTACCTTTCGTTTGACTGGAAGAAATTTATCAGCCCAAAATGCAACTAATAAGAATCTAATACCGGTATTAACTATAGTTATCTTATTTAAATCCATTACTATCCTTTTTTAATTGATTGAATATTTTCTTAATTTCAAACTATTAATAAGTACTGACATGTAAATCAGAGACATGGCCGCTCCTGATATCATCGGATTCAAAAGAAATTCGTTGAAGGGGTACAGTACTCCTGCTGCAATGGGAATGGCTATTACATTGTAAATGAATGCCCAAAACAGATTTTGACGAATAGTACGCATTGTTTCTTTGGATAGCTTTATGGCTTTTGCAATTTGTTTTAAATCAATTTATAGAGCCTTAAATTTCATTTAGCCAATAATACCCTTTTAAATTTTAAAAAAATATCCTTGGCATTTTCATAAACGATTTTTGATATTTTTTTAAATTTAAACCTAAATTCATCCCTTTTATATACAACCTTGCTTATTTCGCCTACAATTCGAATAAGTTCCTGAGCCATTAACTCGTACACATGTCTTTTGTAATGTCGGATGCTATGATTAATATCTTCATCATTTACAAACTTTCTCACATCTAACAAGAATGCATTGTCATGTTCAGCACAAAAATCATCCAATACTTTGTTTAGTATTTTGTGTCGATCTTGTGCCTTTCCGAATTCTGATGCATTGTTTTTCGGACTGCTTATTTCCGCTCCATTAATAAAAATGATTGGTTTGCTTATTTGACTCCTCAAACTCACCAAATTATTTCTGAGATCCTCAGGACTAATCTGTCCCTGAAATGTAAAATCACTTTTAAAATCATCGTAAAAATCTCCATCCATACCTACAAAACCATGCCTTTTGCAACGTGAAACAAACTGTTCTTTCGTTTCATTTATAAAATCAGAATAACTTTCATAAGGTACAAGAGCATTGGTTCTTTTTGAGCTGTACAAATCCATTGTGTAGTCTGCAAGCAGACTATATACCAGTACATCATACTCCTGTTCAAATACGCTGGTGGAAAAAATCGATTCATCCCAAAAAGGCAATTTATCAATTAGGTATGACTTTGTAGTATCACTAACAATTCCCGATTGTAATAATATGAATGAATGAGCTTGTGGTACAGGATGATTATTTACATTCACAAAATTGAATTCCGACTGTAAGTTCAAATTCTTATAATTCAAATAATGCAGCATTTGATTCAGATCGCAAGCTCCTTTCAGTAATAAGCGAATAGATTTCGTTTCATTATCCTCATCAATAATCTGCTTCCAATCCTCTGATACGATTATCCAATCAGGCTTAGGTTCTTTGGTCAGTTCTGCAGTAACCGCCCCAACTCTAATAATTTCAGGATAATTTAAATGTGCATAAACAAATTGTTCTAATCCAATATTCATTGCACGGCATGAGAAGAGAAAGTGCTCCAGTCTGTTTGTAGATAATTGCAGAGCATAAAAACCGACAATACCATATTCTCCAAAACGATCTTTTACCCGAACCATTTTGCATTCGTAATCTGTATTTTCAAGGAGTTCATCAAGCTCATGTTCGGCAATCCTCTTTTTCGTATAGTTGATTTGGTTTGTTCTTTGAATCAATTCGAATATCCGGCCCTTACCAGATAAAACTTCGCTGATAAACGCAAGTTGAATCCCTGACGTTTGAAGAAACTCTTTATTATCAGAATAATTAGTTCGTTCCTGATTTTTTCTCTCTAAGATTTTATAATAATGAAGACGACTGTGTTCTTTATCCTCTTTCCCAATAAAAGCATCATGATCGGTAATCTTAAAAATGAAATTAGGATCCTCAACCCACACGGCATCATTATAAAATTTCACTTCTTTTAAATTTAAATGATTGTCATCCAAAAACAACACATTTTGAGGTCGTAACTGTGCCAACTCTATGATACTATTAACACTCTTCCCTTTAGGTTGCCAATTTATTCGAGGAAATATAAAATAATCCCAAACCCCTAATTCCTGAAGTTTCTTTTTTGCTTCATATTGGTTGTTTTTTGAAGAAATCGAGTTCATTATTCCCCGCTCCACCAATTCTTTCACCAAATCAATATTGAACTGTATGGGAGTAATCTCTTCCTCTGAAAGTGTTCCAGACCAAAACGTATCATCCAAATCCCATATCACAAGCTTAACAACATCCATCACATTTAGTTTTTAAAAATTACAATTCATGCAACATCAACCATCTTTACATTTTCATAGATATTCCCCTCAAATGAATGTGTTTACTATACAATAACACACCTCATCCATAAAAGAGGGAAACAGGTATATGAAAACCTCCATAAGTTCACTTTTACCGTCAAGGCTGATAACTAGGATAAAAAACACTAATGGAAATAAACTTGGATGGGTGGAAATAAAGCGAAACCAATTGGGACACTTGTTTCGTTTCGGTATCCAAAATGTCATTTTTTTATATCTGACCAAGGAAAGTTTCCATTACTTTCATCTCAATACACATCGCTCTTCTGTATAAAGTTACAATTCAAATCTTGCTCTAGCACATTGGCTATATGAATAAGGTATTCAACTGTTGTATTCACTAATCCATTTTCAATCTTTGAAATGTATTCTTGATTACATCCCATAAGTTCGGCCAATTTAGATTGTGTCATCTTTTTTGACATCCTTACTTGCCTAATCTGTATCCCCAAATCGCTCCTTATTTTTCCCATTTTAAGGCAAATTATTATTACTTCAAGTTTAAAGCACTTTAAGAATACTGTTTTAAAAATCATCAAAACAATATTTATCCTAAGGCTCATCATTTGCAGAACGAGCCTTAAGAAATTCCTTTTTTCTAATTATGACTATGTCCTTCGTGACCTTCCATTTTACTCTTAGCACGATCATATTTGCAACATCCGGGAAGTTCATTGTAAACCTCATCTTTAGCTTTATGCATTTCAGTATCATGGCCCGCATTGGCGATAGCCATATGCACTTTATGAATGTCTGTTTTGGCAGTATCAAAAGCAACTTCAATCATTTTTGTCTCTTTGTTCCAATCTGCTAATGATACTCCATCAACAGCTAAAGCCGCTTTTTCAATACGATTCTCGCACATACTACAATTACCAAATACTTTAAATTTTTTGGTAGTTTCCTGAGCTGATAAACCAAGGCTACTCACTAAAAACAATCCGATTAATCCTACTAATTTTAACTTCATAATGTTTAATTTTTATCGTTACTAATTCATTTAACTATTTATTGCAACAAGAGCCACTTTTCTTCTTATTTGGACGAGTGCACTCTGAATGATCTGAATCCTTCTTTTCTAATTTATGACTGCAAGTTGAATGATCATCCCCTTCATGACTAGTTGCCTGTGTAAGAGCACCTCTTTCATACTGACAACATCCTGGTAGTTTGTTGTAAACCTCATCTTTCGCTTTATGCATTTGAGTGTCGTGACCTGCTTTTGCTATTGCCATATGCACTTTATGGATGTCTGTCTTAGAGCTGTCAAAAGTCACGTCAATCATTTGTGATTCTTTATTCCAGTCGGCAACAGATACGCCATCCACTTCTAACGCAGCTTTTTCAATTCTTGTCTCGCACATTCCGCAGTTACCGGAAACTTTAAATTTCTCAGCATTATTTTGTGCAAACACTGATCCTGAGCTCATAAAGGCCATTACTAATACAATATAAATTGCTTTAATTTTCATCTTCTTTAATTTTTAAATTATTTATTACTTACAACATCCATTTTTTTACTGATTCTCTTTTATACTTGCAACAATCCGGCAGTGCAAAACAGGCTAAATAATCCAATATGACACTAGAATTAAAGCCATTACAGATCAGCTTATTTTTTATTAATTAATTTCAAATACTGATCATAAGTCTCATCTGACTTAAAAAACAATACTCTTTTATGATCTTGCGGATCTTGCCTTACTATGGCATCTGCTTTGCTAAACGTTTGACCTGATACCGGATCAACTGCATATTGAATATTATCTATATTTTGCTCCAGCTTCAACAAGCATTTCTCACAACAACCATAATAAGTCTTAGCTCCAATTTGAATTGGCAAACTACCTTTACTTTTTATATCACCTCTCACCATACAGATTATACTATCAGGTATAATTTCGCCCTCAAAAGATGAATAATTAATTACTTCAGGAATTGATTTACTATTCAATTGAGGACCATATAATGCTATAGCTGCAATTACTATTATTCCTCCCAACAGTAGCAATCCTCTCGTTCTGCTTTTACTTTCTAATCGAATCTTAGTTTTATTCTTACTATTTATTTTTTTCATGATTTATCCCCTTTTACCATTACCCCTTTTAATAGTTGACCTAATCTTCAAGAGAAGCTATAAACTTGTTTAAAAGTATTGACACTTCTATTGCAACCCTTTCAATATCCTCATTATTAACGGCACTCATCGAGGCTATTGGATTGATTGCAGCAACTTCAATTTTACCGTCATTAAGTTCCTGAATGATAACATTACAAGGTAACATCGTTCCAATCCTGCTGTCAAATTTTAGAGCCTCGTAAGCAAACTTGGGGTTACATGCACCTAATATTTTGTATTTATGGAATTCGACAGCTAACTTCTCGTTGAGTTTCTGTTGAATGTCAATTTCGGTTAGAATCCCAAATCCCACCTTGTGCAGCGATTCTCTAACTTGTGCCTCTACTTTTTCGAAATTTGAATTCAGTGCTTTGGAATTATAGTACGACATCCTTTTTTTATTTTTATGTGAATATTAAACTTTCCTTAAACGCAAAGCATTTGTAATTACAGAGACTGAACTAAAACTCATTGCTGCAGCCGCAATTAGCGGACTAAGAAGAATACCGAAAAATGGAAATAATATACCTGCGGCAATAGGAATCCCCAAAGCGTTATAAACAAAGGCAAAAAATAGATTTTGTTTAATATTTCTCATTACCTGAATGCTTAACTCCCTTGCACGAACAATACCATTAAGATCACCTTTAATCAGAGTTATTTCGGCACTCTGCATGGCAATATCGGTACCTGTTCCCATAGCAATGCCTACATTAGCCTGTTCCAAAGCAGGTGCATCATTAATCCCGTCTCCAGCCATTGCCACGATGTGACCTTTTTCTTGCAGTTCTTTTACCTTATTGTATTTATCTTCCGGTAAGCAATCTGCCACGTATCCATCCAGATTTAATTCTCGAGATACAGCCTTAGCGGTATTCTCATTGTCACCAGTCAACATCAATACCTTTACGCTCATTTTTTGCAGTCTTTTAATCGCGTCAATTGAAGTTGGCTTAATCTTGTCCGAAACGCTAATGATTCCTTCCACCTGACTACCTACAATCAAATACATTACAGTTTGACCAACCAATTGTTTTTGACTTGATATATTTTCCTGTTCTTTAGTTAGACTAAGACCAAAATCCTCAATCAAACGTTTATTGCCCAATCCAATTCTCACTCCCTGATATTCAGCCTTAACTCCCTTACCGGTAACAGATTCAAAACTTTCAATCTGTAAAAATTCAATGTCGCTTTTTTTCGCTCCCTTTACAATGGCTTCAGCAACCGGATGCTCACTGTAGGTGTCAACAGATGCTGCCAACTGAAGAATCTCGATATTTGTTAATTTATTGAAGGATTCATAGGATTGTAAAGAAGGTTTTCCCTCTGTTATCGTACCTGTCTTATCGACAATTAGAATATCTACCTTATTCATTTCTTCAATCGATCTGGCATTTTTCACCAAGACACCAGACTGAGCACCCCGTCCGGTTCCAACCATTATTGAAACTGGAGTTGCTAAACCCAATGCACAGGGACAAGCAATAATAAGTACTGAAACAGCATTTATAAAAGCATATGCATAGGCTGGCTCAGGTCCCCATACCGCCCAAATAACAAAAGTAAGCAGTGATATAGCAATAACTGTAATCACAAAATACCTGGCTACCACATCTGCAAGTTTTTGGATTGGTGCCCGAGAACGACTTGCTTCATTTACCATCTCAATAATCTGAGATAATAAAGTGTCGGAACCAACCTTCACTGCTTTAAAATCGAAAGAAGTCTTACCATTAATTGTTCCACCTGTAACTTTATCATTATTATATTTTTCAGAAGGAATAGGTTCTCCTGTTATCATGCTTTCATCAATAAAAGCTGTTCCTGCTATGATGATTCCATCCACCGGCACTTTTTCTCCTGGTTTTACACGTAAAATATCACCAACCTGTACATTTTCAAGTGGAATTTCCTCTTCTTCGCCATTATTGACCCTACGAGCAATAGGCGGTGCCAGATTAAGAAGTGCTTTTATTGCAGAGTTAGTTTTGCTGTGTGCCTTCAGTTCAAGCATTTGCCCAAGCAAAACCAAAGTCAATATAACAGCGGCTGCTTCAAAATACAAATGAACATTCCCCACCGAATCCTTAAACTGATCAGGAAAAATACCTGGCATAAGGAGTGCAATTACACTAAAAATATAAGCGCTACCTACACCTATTAGTATCAATGTCCACATATTTGGATTCCATGTTCGAATGGATTTCCATCCACGGATAAAAAACTCTCCACTGGAATAAAAAACAACAGGTGTTGCTAAAACAAATTCAACCCATCCCCAAGTATATTTAGTAGCTATTAGATCCAAATTCAAAAAACTGAAAAACTCCGACATGGCAATAATGAAAACCGGAATACTTAAAAAAAGTGCAACGCGAAACTTACGCTTCATCACTTCATAAGTAGTGTCGTCGTCAGCCCCCTCAACCTCTGCAGCCACCAGATGCATGCCACATACAGGACAATCACCCGATTTTTCATACATCTTATTTCCTTCACAATGCATCGGACAAAAATATTTACCATTTGCTTCTGAGTGTGTGTTCTGAATATTTTCATGCCTGTCATGAACATGATTCAGATCTATATTTACTTCCTTAAGATTCATGTTGCAAACCGGGCAACGTCCTTCACTGGAATACACCTTTTCACGTTCACACTTCATAGGACAAGAATAAACCTTATGAATCGTATCCACTGTTTTAGCGTGCCCCGAACAACAATCAGGATCCTTTTTACTCTTCTTTTCCATAGTGTATAGTATTATTTATTTTCAATTGATGTACAAACCTCTTAAAGCCTATTTAGTACCCATAAATTGGTAGTCTCCATCACTCATTTTAAATAAATAGTTAAAGGTATTGTGTCGCATATCGAAATTTCCAAAATGCTCATCGTCTTCCTCATGTTCATCACTTAAATGATGCATCCATTCTGTTTCTCCATTCTGAAGGTCACTCATCATTCCACCTGCCATATGATTTTCGCCTTTCATATGACCATAGATTTGTTCAAATTCCTCTCCTGTGTGGCAAACGAAAACACTATCACTATGCTGGTAATAATCAAGCATAAATGTTGTGTCTAATTCTCCTCCAGAACAATGAATCTGAATTTGGTCACCAATAATCATTACATCTGCATACGCGTGATCATCTGAAGATAATCCCGATTTCACTAAACTTTTCACTGATAAAGTTCCAGTATATTTTCCTGTAATTTCATTTAACTGCTCATCATCATTTTTGCCGCAAGCAACAAAAATGACCAAACTAAGCAGTACCGCTACTATTGTTTTTGATTTCATAACTTTCCTTTTTTAATGATTAAATATTTAGTTGGTGATAGATGGAATCAAGCCAATTTGAATAAAATACTCTAGCAAGGTCTGATCCCATCTGATCAAAAATAAAACCCAAGTGTCCAAACCTCCATTTAAACACGTCACCAAACTATGAAAAACCTAAGCTCTACAGTTTTAAAAAAAATCCCTTTAGAAAGCTGAACAGCCGAGATCCGTTACTATACCCAGCAATTACTGGTTCCTTTTTAATATCTAAATCTGAAATTATTTGTTCCATTTCCATTATACTAATTGTCGATGAATCGTAGAATAACTGTATTCTATTTTCTGAACAAACAACCTTTCTAACCTCTTCTATTCCAGAGAATAGAATGTTAATTGAATTTATTTCAAATAAAGTCAAATCCAGATCAGCATGGAATTCAAAACATCTAATGGCGCTCATAACTATAAATTATGGTAGGTTATATATTAGAGTTTCATCATTATTATTAAAACTCTCTCCAACATGTTTGTAAATAAGCATTTTGGTTTGTCCTTTTGTATGGATTATTTCCATCATATTACTGTTATCAACCTTTAACAAGGATTCCCCTGTTTCGGTGATTACGTTTAGTGTAAAATTGACTTTACTATAGTCAACATTAGGATCTTCAAAGTTATCTGGCACTGTAAATTCCAAACAAGAATATACAACCTCAACTTTTTCGTCTTTATTGAAAGTTGTTTGTGAAATTAATTTAACCTCATCTAAAAGATGGTTTTTAGGCAGAGGTAGCATAACAGTTTTCCAAAGGGTGTTATCAATATTATAGATGAAAATAGTTTGCTTTTTCTTATCATATTTCACATACTTAAAAGATCCGTCATCCAACTGAATGGATTTGTATTTTGAATCAATTTTTGCTTCATATTTAATCTGGGTAGAACCAACTGTAGCTATAAAAAGCAGAAGAATGGTTAATAACGTATTTATTTTCATAATTTTAATTTTTAATGATTTGTCTTGATTGTAGATACCTAACTGTTTCGCTAGTAGTCAGAGGATTTGTGACATTACCTGTTCTTAAATAAAAAATCGTTCGAGTATTTTCATTAAGATAAACTGGCCCTATAGATGGTTGAATGACCACAATACATATTTCTCTTTTATTTATAGTGTGGAATGAAATGTTTAAAAAAGCACAAATATTTTTACCATAAGTATTAGAAACCAAGGTGATAAGCCTCTGCTGAAAACCATCTTTATCATTCTTCTTCAAAGAAAAGTAGTCATTATCGAGCCCCAGCACTTCTCCAAAATCATTCACACCAATTAGTAATGTTCCCCCATTGGCATTTAAAAATCCTGCAATTGATTTCATTATGACCATTTCCAGATTCTTATTCGTTTTAACCTGTCGGTAATCATGTCTTAAAGAAGACTTGAATTCAACAAAATCGCTTTCACCTTCTTTTATGAGTATGGGAATACTCTGCTCCAGTAACTTCCTTTTTCCATGCAACAGTCCATCTTTTCTTTTTAGTGATTTGTAGTATAATCCGGATCCTAAACCTATTAAGGCTCCCAGAAAAGAAAAAGCTATTGCCATTCCAATCATATGAAAACTAAAAGCATGCAACATACTATCAGTAGTTACCTTTCCAAGGTTTCTCAAACTATACTCTGCTCCATTTGTGTCGAACCAATAAATAGCCATACTTATTGGATGCAGAATAAAAAAGCCGATTAACAGACCAACAAATGCGTGAATGAACAACTCTTTGTTCTTTATTTGGATATTTGTGATTTTAATAATATTCATGACCAACTATTTTTAAGATTGAAATTCAGGAAGGAGTTCCCACTCCCTCCTTTTTATAAAACCTTATTTAATGGTTTCCTTAACTTCACCACACCCAATCATATCTTCTCCAAAATATGGATTTTTGATTTCTTCAGAATTACTGAACCAATAAGCACCCTTGTTATCATTAGCCATAGGACAGAATTGATAATAGGTAGTCACTTTATTTAATCCAAAGGCTTTTACCGTATTATAGAACGCTTGATTAAAAGTTACAAATGCCTCTCTTTGTTTTTTAATATCATCAAATTTGAGAATCTTGTCAATAGATGTTTTCAAAGTAGGTAATTCGTCCATCCAAAGCATATGAGAATCTCCTTTTAACAGAGCCATATCCACCTTATTCAAATCTTCTTTCACCAGCCTGGCTGTTTTCTTAACTTTATCTGCATCAGAATCAATAAACCCGTCTTTCATGTTCAAGTATGCCTTATATACTGATGTCAGTTGGCTCTTAAACTTTGTATCAACAGATTTAGAATCGACTTTTGTATTCTTCTCTTTTTTGGAAGCTCCCATATCCATTTTGGACATATCATGAGGAGTAGAACCTGCTCCACCACTTGGGTTCATCATACTTGGAAGTCCAATTAGCTGAGATGCAGCATCAATTTTAAAGACTCCATTAATTGCTATTTCTTCATTTTCTTGTAATCCTTCACTTACAACAAAGAATGCTCCTGCTTCCGGGCCCAAAACAACTTCTCGATACAAAAATGATGGTGTTTCCCGATTCGGAACTTTCACATAAACCACAGCTCTTTTACCTGTCCAAAGAATAGATGATTTTGGAATTAATATTCTGCGTGAATCCTCAGCGATTTTTGAATTCACCACGCCATTCACAAACATCTCAGGTTTAAGCTGTTGACTCTTATTGGACACTTCTGCTCGTACTTTTGCAACTCTTGTGCTTCCATTAATAAATGGATCGATATAAGTTACCTTAGCTTCATAATTCTTACCCGGTATTGCCTGCACGGTAAATTCCACCTTATCATTCAGTTTCACCCAAGGCAAATCGCTTTCGTAAGCATCCAACATCACCCAAAGTCTTGATAAATCAACCACCTCGAATAATTTTGTTCCTTCCTTCACATAATCCCCAATCGCAACATGTCTCATGGTAACAGTTCCTGAGATTGGAGAGAGAATATCAAAGTATAACATTGGTTCTCCATTTTTCTCAATATCTTCAATTTGCTTATCGGTAAGATCCCACAATTTAAGTTTCCCTTTAGATGCTTTATAAAGTGAAGGACGTGTAGATTTAAAACTAATTGCCTCTAACAATTCACGCTGTGCAGTTACCAGATTTGGAGAATAAATGGTAGCCAGTTTTTCCCCTTTACGCACAGTTTGTCCAGTAAAATTGACAAATAATTTTTCAATTCGACCTCCAAAACGAGCTGTTAATTCTGATATATTTCTTTCATCGGCATGAATTTTACCTTGCAAACGAACTGATTTTTCAGGAACTCCAAATTGAACCATCATGGTTTGAATGTCAGCCAATTTTGCTGCAGATTCAGACATAACAATTTCATTCGGATCGATATCATCTCCTGCTGATTGCATAGTAGTAAGAGGTATTAAATCCATAGCACAAATTGGACACTTCCCTGGCTTGTCCTGCTTAATCTGTGGGTGCATTGAACATGTCCAGGTCGTTGGATCTTCAGATTCATGATTGTGTCCTTCGTGCCCTTCGATACCATTCGAAGGTGTTGCAGTTTTATCAGACGATCCAGAAAACACGAGTCCAAGAACAACTCCAATCACCAAAACTGCAATTACTAACTTGTAATTCTCTTTTATATTATTGATTATTTTTTTCATAACAGAACGATTTATTTACCCATTAAGTAGTTGATGAATGCAATTGCAGCTTGTTTATCTGCCCTGGCTTTTTCCAGCTCCAAATTGTATTTGAGAACTTTTCTATCCATTCTTAAAATTTCCTCGAAATTCTTATTCCCTGTTGCATAATCGGTTTCCAACAGATTTAAAGATATATTGGCCAATTCCAACTGAGCGTTGTACAAAGCAATTCTTCTGTGTCCATCTTTATAATCTTTCCATGAATTTTCGAATATGGATTCCAACATGTTTAATGTATTGGCTTTGTCCATTTCTTTGGCGGTTTCCAGCAAAACAACTTCATTAATCATTGCTTTGTATTTGTTCCGGTAAAGAGGAACTGTAATCCCAATTTTCGGAAAAATAAAGGCATCTTTTCCAGCCAAATTATTATCTCCCTTTCCAACGATGGTATAATCAAAACCTAAATTAAAACTAGGTTTGCCTTGCTTTTCGGCCAATACCTTTCTGTATTTTAAAGACTCTTGCTGAAGAGCAATTCCCAGCAATTTATGATTGTTGCTTTTTACAGAATCCAACAAAACTTCTTTCGCAAAAGGAATGTCATCTTCCCACAATACTTCGGGTGTATTTACCACATTTAATTTCTCAGCATTTAAGAGCTTATTAAAAGCAATTTCCAACACCTGCTGCTTATCTGTTAAAAGATCCAATTGGTTTTGTAAATCACCAATTTCCATTTCAATTCGATACTCATCAACAGCAGAAACCAAACCTGCCTCTACTTTGATAATAGCCAACTTTCGAAATGCACTTAGAATTTCAAGATTCTCCTTGGTGACAGAGATCGCTTTCTTATTAAAATAGATGTTGTAATAGTTTGCACTGATATCACTAAACAGTTTTGATTTAGCATCCTGAAAAACCTCATATTTTGCTTTTGCATTTTGAATAGCAATATTTTCTTTTGCTTTTAGTGTTCCAAACCACGGAAACATCTGCGAAGCTGAGAATTTAAATTCCTGAGGTCCCATTCTTGTTTCAACAGGCTTAATAAAATAAGCAAATGCGAGCTGAGGATCAGGCAAAGCTTTCACCTGAGGTGCTACCTCTAAAGCCGCCATATACTCTTTAAATCGGGCTTGCAATCCCGGATTGTTTTCTGCTCCTGTTTTCAAATAAGATGACAGTTCCTGTTGGCCAAAAACAACAGAGGAAGTCAAAAGAAACAGGACTGTGATAATTATATTTACTTTTCTCATGATACTATTCCTTTAGTTTTTTTAACTCCTTCTTCACCTTCGATTCTTGCCACATACTGTACAGAACAGGCACAACAAACATGGTTAACACCTCGATTGTCATTCCTCCAAACAGAGGTATTGCCATTGGTACCATAATGTCGGAACCTTTTCCGGTTGATGTTAGGATTGGAACCAGTGCAATAATGGTCGTTGCAGTTGTCATAACTGCAGGTCGAACTCTTTTTGAACCAGCTTCAAGAACCAAATCGCGTACCTCTTGAACTGTTTTAGGAGCTTTTTTCTCCTGCAATTGCATGATATAAGTACTGATCAAAACTCCATCATCCGTTGCCACTCCAAAAAGAGCAATAAATCCAACCCATACGGCGACACTTAGATTTATGGTTCGTACCTGAAACAAATCCCTCAGATGAATGCCACCTAACTCACCGTTCATAAACCAAGGCTGACCATACAACCAAAGCATTATAAACCCGCCCGACAAGGCAACAATTATTCCTGTGAAAATCAAACTCGTTGACACAACAGATTTAAATTGGAAATAAAGAATTAGAAAAATGACCAATAATGATATTGGGACAACAATCATCAATTTTTTTGTAGCTCGAATTTGATTTTCGTAGTTACCTGTAAAGACATAACTAACACCTGCAGGCAATTCAAATTCGCCCTCGGAAAGTTTTTCTTTCAAGTAGTCCTGTGCATTTTCAACCACATCAACTTCTGCAAAACCTTCTTTTTTATCGAAGATTACATATCCAACTAAAAATGTATTCTCACTTTTAATCAACTGAGGACCTCGGATGTAATTAATGGTTACCAAATCGCCTAATGGGATTTGAGCTCCACCCGATGCTGGAATCAATATCTTCTTTAAATCTTCAGGATTATCGCGAAACTCTCTTGCATAACGCAAGCGAACAGGGAATCGTTCTCTTCCTTCAACCGTTGTGGTTAATTGCATTCCTCCAATAGCACTACTAATTACCGATTGCAAATTCTTAATTGAAATGCCGTATCGCGAAATAGCATCCCGATCAATTTCCAGCTCCAAATAAGGTTTCCCAACCACACGATCGGCAAAAACAGACATTGCCTGCACCCCTTCTACCTGCTTTAGGTGCTTTTCAATCTCATATCCAACCTTCTCTATTGACTCCAAATCGGGACCAAAAACTTTAATTCCCATTGGGGCCCTCATCCCGGTTTGTAACATCACCAATCGTGTTTGGATTGGCTGCAATTTAGGAGCAGAGGTTAGACCAGGAATTGAGGCTTGTGTGACTATTTCATCCCAAATATCATTTGGTGATTTTATTTCTTTACGCCATTGTCGGAAATACTCTCCATTCTTATCTTCAATCAGATTTTCTTTATTTATTGAACGAACTTCCTCTTCCTTAGGATTAAATGTAGAACCATCCTTCAACACAAATGCATCTTCCTTGTTGACTTTAAATCGCATTCTATGTCCGAATTCATCCAGCATATACTCCGATTTGTAATTAATTAAATTTTCGTACATCGAGGTTGGTGCCGGATCGAGAGCCGAATTTACCCGCCCCCATTTTCCAACTACACTTTCAACCTCTGGAATCGAATTAATCTTCTTGTCAAGAATGGCAATTACATCAAGGTTTTCCTGTATGCCTGAATGTGGCATTGTTGTAGGCATAAATAAGAATGATCCCTCATCAAGCGAAGGCATAAACTCTTTACCTATTCCTGGAATAGAAGCATCCAATTTTTTATAAACGCTGGTATTTTGAACAAAATCAGGCATAAAACCAAACATTTTATCAAAACCCTGCCAAACTGAGATACCAAATACAACGATTAAAATCGGAAAAGATAAAAATTTCCATTTGTTATCTAAACACCATTTTAATATTCTAGCATAAAACAATACTACCGAAGAAAGTGCTCCCAATACTGTTCCTACAATAACGATTACAAATAAGAAGTTTTCAAACAGGCTATTCTCTGCTCCTAGTGGCAACCAGGCCTTTGTTAAGAAAAAGACTACTACCACAATTGTAATTGCAATATTAATTAGGTTCACCCATGATTTTTTCGACTCAACCCACTTATCGGCAAATAAACCATTTAAGCCATATGCAACCAAAGCAAGCGCGACGTAGTTCCCCGAAACAATCGACAAAACGATACCTGCCACAATAATCAGGCTGTTCCAAATTTTAGAATATTTATTTTTATCAAAACGAATAGAAAATACCAGATGTGCCAATGTTGGAATAATAATTAAACCAATCAGCAAGGCCGCCAGCATGGTAAAGGTTTTGGTATACGCCAGTGGTTTAAACAGTTTCCCTTCAGCAGCCTCCATCGCAAATACAGGAAAAAAGCTTATGATGGTAGTTGCCAAAGCTGTCACAACCGCACCTGCAACTTCAGTTGTAGCAGTATAAACAATTTCCAAAAGCCTTCGCCCCTTGGCACCAACATTTTCAACCGCCTCGGCATGCCTGATAATGTTTTCGGTAAATACTACCCCCACATCAACCATAACACCAATTGCAATCGCAATACCAGATAGGGCAACAATATTGGCATCGACTCCAAACTGACGCATGGCAATAAAAGTGATCAATACTCCAAGTGGCAACAAACTAGATATTAAGAAAGAAGCCCTGAGATTTAGCACTAACACAATAACCACTAAAATGCTGATCAAAAGCTCCAAGGAAATAGCTTCTTCCAGTGTCCCCAGGGTTTCTTTAATCAATCCTGTTCGATCGTAAAAAGGAACAATTGTTATTTTAGATACGGTACCGTCAGCCAATGTTTTTGATGGCAAACCAGGTTCAATTTCTGCAATTTTTGCTTTTAAACTTTCAATAGTGTGTAAAGGATTTGCGCCATATCTTGCCACCACAACACCCCCAACTGCTTCGGCTCCACCTTTATCTAATCCTCCACGGCGAGTTGCAGGCCCAAAATTAACTTTGGCAACATCCTTTATTCTAATAGGTACATTATTTCTAACGGCAACAACACTTTTTTCAATGTCTTCCAGACTTTTAATATATCCTAAAGCTCGAATTAAGTATTCTACTTTATTGAACTCGATGGTTCGGGCTCCAATATCCAGATTACTATTTTTAACAGCGGCCATTACCTGACTAATAGTAACACCATGCGCTTTCATAGCATCAGGATCAACATCTACTTGATATTCTTTTACAAAACCACCAATGGAAGCAACCTCGGCAACTCCTTTTGCTGATGTAAGAGAGTAACGAACATAAAAATCCTGAATGGTTCTCAGTTCATGCGGATCCCAACCACCTGCAGGATTTCCATCCTTATCTCTTCCTTCTAAGGTATACCAATAAATCTGACCTAAAGCCGTTGCATCTGGTCCTAAAGCGGGAGATACATCCTCAGGAAGCGTACCGGCAGGAAGGGAATTTAGTTTTTCCAGAATTCTAGTTCTGCTCCAGTAAAATTCAATCCCCTCATCGAAAATAATATAGATACTTGAAACGCCAAAAATGGAGTTACTACGAATGGTTTTTACACCAGGAATCCCTAAAAGAGATGTTGTTAATGGATAGGAGATCTGATCTTCAATATCCTGAGGAGATCTTCCCGGCCATTCCGTGTATACAATTTGTTGATTTTCACCAATATCTGGAATTGCATCAACAGGCACAGGATCACTTGGCAAAAAACCGGTATCCCAACCAAAAGGAGAATTTATAACTCCCCAGCTAATCATGACAATTAGCACCAAAAAAGTAACTAGTTTATTCTCAAGGAAAAAACGAATAATCTTATTAAGCATAGTTATTCAATTATGATTTAATCTTAACTTTAAAATACCTGATACGTCAGAAACTATAAGGCATAGCTATTCTAACGCATCTTATAAAGATAAGTTACAAATCATAATCTGTAATTCTGCAAGCGAGAAAGTACGGTTTGAATTTTGGGTGGCGGAATAGAATTTCTGAAAATATATCCTATTGCCTTGACTGGAGCCTCCAGCTCGATTAATTCAATTGAAATTGGTAAAACAATCTCTAATTGAGAGAAATCAAAAGTGTAAGATGAAATAGAAAAATCATCTTCAATTTTAATTGTAAAAGCCTCATCGTGACAGCATCCTTCCGGAATATCACAACATGACTGAGGTGCTGAGAAAAAAGACACATCCTTTACATTACCTCCACAATAATGTGTAGAGATAGTCATACCTGTTGTAACAACAAATAAAACTAAAGCAAGTAATGTATGAATGAATTTTTTCAGCATTGAAATTAATTTATAACACAAATTTAAAAATAGTTTATCCAATTAGTGTGTATAATTTTTTAAAAAATGTGCACAATTTTGGGATTTACTTAGATTTACACCTCTGTAATAGGGCTTCGTCCTATTTTCTTATTCTTACTGAACTCTCTGGGAGTTAGCCCAGTTATGGATTTGAATTGACGAGAGAAATGCTGACTTGAGCTGTAATTTAATTGGTAGGCTATTTCGCTAACGTTTAACTCTTCATAAAAAAGTAACTCTTTTGCTTTTTCAATTTTCTGAAGAATTAGATATTTTTCAATGGTAGTTCCTTCAATTTCAGAGAATAATTTGCTTAAAGATGAATATGAATGCCCTATGGCATTTGGCAAGTACTCTATTAAATTCCCCAAATGTTCGGATGATTCCTGGTGGTGTACCATTTTAATAATTTCGTTCTTAACCTGTTCAATCAATTGGGCTTTTTTGTCATTCAACAATTCAAATCCAATCTCATTTAAAGCCTTTTTAAGTTCACTGCACTCCAATTCGTTTATTGCATTCTGAAAAAGAACAGTTCCAAGTTCAATCTCAATATACTTAATATTCAATCTTTCAAGAACATCTTTTACCGCAGATATGCATCGAGGACACACCATGTTCTTAATGTGAATTCTACCTTTTTCCATTTATTAAGTTTTAATCATATGCAATTACGTACCACAAAAATGAATTTATTAATAATTAAGATCATCCATATTGTGATGCATTACTAAATAAACAAAGTAAGAAAAACTATTGAGACAGTATCAACCTAAGCAGAAGAAATTTTATTGCATTTTTAAAAGGATCAACTTTATAATATGAAGGATTATACTAATAAAACTAATTAGAGACGGATTTTATAACTTTAATTGCAGAGCAATAAAGAGAATAAACTTACCGGATTTTAGTATTGCAGTTAAAAACAATTAGGAGCCCCAACAAAAGTGGGACTCCTAAATTATTAAATCTACAGCTATTTTGTGATAAATTCCTTTTGGTTGTGCAGCTCCTTTCTTAAAGAAATAGAGCCAATTTGGAAAACAAGCGGAACGACCAAAAGGATTTTGGAACCCCTGGCAAACTTTTTGCCGAGGCCCGAGGAGAGAACGCCATTTTTCCTTTTCATTTTTTTCTTTATCCAATAGGATTACTATACCAAAACGCTTTGCCCGCAAATTACAAATTTACGGGGGGCATTCATTAATAGGATGTGATTCCCTATAAGGCTTTATTTCCCTAGTGAAATGGAAATTTTTAACGGATAGTTATTCCCAATTATTTTATTTTCCCCCTCAAAAAATAAGACTAAACCCAAGTGCACATTGCAGCACCTATGCTAAATTGTTACCTTTGAGTCATTACCTACAATTTAATATTGGATAGGATGAATAAGGAATTAGATCGCAAACTCAAATCAAGGAACATTAAACCAACTGCTATGCGACAGTTGGTTTTACAGGTTTTGATCGATCAAAAGACAGCTATTAGTCTGCCTGAGTTAGAGCAGAAATTTGAAAAAGCTGACAAGGCGACCCTCTACAGGACTTTGAAAACCTTTGAAGAAAATAAACTAATCCATAGCATTGAGGATGGAACTGGAGCGGTTAAATATGCTTTGTGCCATGAAAAATGCAACTGCTACCCGGAAGATCTACACGTGCATTTTCTTTGTGCAAAATGCAATCAAACTTATTGTTTAAATGAAATTCAAATTCCGGATATTAATCTTCCTTATGGTTTTTTGCTTAAAAGTGTGAATATGGTTGTAAAAGGGATCTGTTTTAATTGTAAAAAATAACTTTTGCAACTCAGTTGCACAAATTTTGTCTTACATTTGTCAATGTGCAATTAAAGCAACTGATTATTAAAAGATGAAATTTATAGCAGCCATATTATCAATATATGTAATGGTTTTAACGACCGTGGCTTGTGCTGATGCTGCTGATAAAGTTTCTGTTGACTTGGTGTTACTAGAACAAAGTCATAGTCAACCGATCGATGTTGATTTATGTTCTCCTTTTTGTATTTGCGTTTGTTGTCAAACAGTTTCTCAACCTGTTGTATACTATAATGCATTACAAAACGATTTTGTAGGTTTTAATCTAATAACACCTTCATTAGTTCTCAGAGAAAGGAAATGTATCATTTCATTCTTTCGACCTCCCAAAGTTTAGTTCAGTTTTATTTCCTCTTTCGGAGGGCATGAGAGCAATTCTTGTGTCTTAGCGAATTGTATTTATTCATTTCATAAAAATATGATCCGTTCTAAGTATAATCATGTTCAAGATCCTATAAGAATTATTGCAATAAAAAGTTGGATTTCCTATCCAGCTTTAACTTAATAAATATCAAAAAAAATATTGATCTAAAAGTAATTATTTGGTTCTATGGCTTCAAGAAAACTAAATAAAAAGCAATTGAGGGAAAAGCAAATTGTTGAAAACAAGCAATTTAACAAAACGATGTTAATAAGCTTTAGTTTGCTTCTTCTGACTCTAATATTGACCCTTGTTTTTTATACTTATGGGTGCGATACAAAATATGCCTATGAAAAATTTGCATTGTATCGCAAGGAAGTTCCTAAAGAATTGGTCTGTATGAGTGATAATCGATTGCAATATCATGAAAGTTCAAAAATTATGCATAAAAACAAAGCATTCTATATTTGTAGTTCAAGGTGCAATCAACACTTTATTAACCATTATAGAGAGGTTGCTTTTGTTACTGATGCATATTCAGATAAAATCATCTGTAAATCAGATGCTATAGTAGGCTTAAAAGAGAAGAACCAACCGATGTTGGTTTATTTTGAAAACATTGAGAATTTCAAAAATTTTTATATCGCTAAAACAAGTAAAACAAACATGAAATGATAAATAGTATTATATCCTTTTCGATAAAGAATAAGGCACTAATTTGGCTGATGACTATCGGTCTGATTATAGGTGGAATATATTCCATGAACAAAGTGCCACTTGATGCTGTGCCCGATATTACAAACAATCAGGTATTGGTCATCACAACTGCCCCCAATTTAGGTACAGAAGACATTGAACAGTTCGTAACCTATCAGGTAGAATTGGCTGTAGCAAACCTCCCTGATGTTACTGAGATACGAAGTGTATCGAGGTTTGGGCTGTCAGTTGTGACCATAGTATTTAAAGAAAGTGCGGGAACATATCTACCAAGACAATTGGTAAGTGAAGCCTTAGCTGAAGTAAAAGAAAAAATCCCCGAAGGATTTGGAGAACCTTTCATGGCTCCGATCAGTTCCGGTTTAGGAGAAATATATCAGTACACACTTGAAGTACAAGAAGGTTTCGATACCGTTTATGACGACATGGAACTCCGAACCATGCAGGAGTGGATTGTGAAACGCCAGATGGCTATGTTGCCGGGTGTTGTGGAGGTTAACTCTTTTGGTGGTAGAAGTAAACAATATGAGGTTGCTGTTAATCCTGACAAGCTACGCAGTATGGGACTAACAATTACTGATATTTTTGATGCTCTTGAAGCCAATAACCAAAATACAGGTGGGGCATATATCGAAAAAAACTTTCAGGCTAATTTTATCAGGGGCGAAGGATTAATGAGGTCAATTGATGATATCAAAAATACTTTAGTCGCAAACACTGACGGTCAACCAATATTTGTAAGGGATATAGCAGAAGTTAAATACGGTAGTTTTGTCCGTTTTGGAGCATTTACAAAAAATGGAAAAGGTGAAGCAGTTGGTGGCATTGTGATGATGCTTAAAGGGGAAAATTCAAACGATGTTATTAAAGCGGTAAAAGAACGAATAGCCTTAATTCAAAAATCACTTCCTGAGGGCGTAATAATAAAACCTTTTCTCGACCGTAGCAAGCTTATTAAAAGTACAACTTCGACTGTTGCAGAAAACCTTTCATTGGGAGCTCTAATTGTAATTTTTGTCCTGGTAATATTCTTGGGTAATCTAAGAGGCGGGTTAATTGTCGCATCAACCATTCCATTGGCATTATTATTTGCTTTTATCATGATGAATCTTTTTGGGGTATGGGCAAACCTGATGAGTTTGGGAGCTCTTGATTTCGGAATATTGGTCGATGGTGCAGTCATTATTGTTGAAAGTATGATTTTTTACCTTCATAGAAAAAATCTTATAGGAACAAAGCTCGACGAACCCAAACGTAATGAGATCGCCTATAATTCAGCAAGTAAAATGATGAACTCAGCATTTTTCGGACAGCTAATCATTTTGATTGTTTTTATCCCTGTTTTAGCTCTACAAGGTGTCGAAGGAAAAATGTTTATCCCAATGGCCATGACATTCGGCTTTGCCGTGTTGGGTGTTGTCGTATTGTGTCTTACATACATACCTATGATGGCTGCCTCATTTCTTCAACCACCTAAAACCGATAAAAAATCATGGGGTGATAAATTTATTGGAAAACTCGAAAAGATATACAGCCCTGTAATTGATTGGGCACTTAATAAAAGCCGTATTGTAATTGCAATTGCTTTGGTATTACTAATCTCAGGCGGTTTTTTGTTTACGAGAATGGGAGCCGAATTTATTCCGAAACTAGATGAAGGGGATTTTGCATTCCAAGCATTTTTAAAACCCGGAACTTCGTTAACTGAGGTTACAAAAACTTCAACAAGATTGGAGCAAATTGTCCTGGAGAATTTCCCCGATGAAATTGAAAGTATTCAAAGTAGAATTGGGGTGGCAGACCTACCAATGGATCCCATGCCGATAGATATTGCTGATATTTTTGTAATACTAACTCCACAAGACCAATGGACTCGGGCTGAATCAAAAAAGGAATTAATTGATAAAGTAAGAGAAAAAGTGAGTGTATTGCCCGGTATCAATTATGAATTTAGCCAGCCTGTTGAAATGCGCTTTAATGAATTATTAACAGGAATCCGTCAAGATTTAGCCATTAAGCTCTACGGTGATGATTTAGACATTCTTGCGGATAAAGCAGAAGAAATTGCAGGCTTAGTGGCAGGTATTGATGGTGTGGCTGCTGTTAAAGCTGAAGCAACCAGAGGACTGCCACAAATCACTGTAAATTACGACCGTAATAAGATGGGACGGTATGGTTTAAATATTACTGAACTTAATACCGTTATCGAAACTGCATTTAGTGGTGGTGTTGCAGGAAGCATCTATGAGGGTGAAAAAATGTTTGACCTTGTTGTAAGGTTAGATGAAGAACACCGAACAAGTATAGATGATATTCGAAACTTATATGTCATTTTACAAGATGGAAATCAAATTCCAATAAAGGAAGTTGCTGAAATAAGTTATCAGCCGGGTCCGATGCAAATTAGTCGCGACAATACGAACAGGCGTACCTATGTAGGGATTAATGTTGAAGACAGGGATATTAAGTCGCTCGTGGAGGAAATCCAAACTACTTTAGATGAAAAATTGGAACTCCCTACTGGTTATTATATTCGGTACGGGGGAGCTTTTGAAAATCTGGAAAGAGCTACCAAAAGGTTGACTCTTGTTGTTCCACTTGCCTTGGCTTTAATATTTATGTTGGTGTTTTTTGCAGTAAAATCATTCAAGCAAACGCTTATGATTTATGTTGCAGTACCCTTTGCAGCTGTAGGTGGAATATTTTCATTGTTTTTAAGGGATATGCCTTTAAGTATTTCTGCAGGAGTCGGTTTTATTGTCCTGTTTGGGGTAGCGGTCCTCAATGGATTAGTATTGATTAGTGGATTTAACGAACTTAAAGCGGAAGGCAAACTTCACATCAACGATATCATTAAGAAGGGGTCGATAAGACGTATCCGACCAATCTTATTGACTGCTTCAACGGATATTCTAGGATTCTTGCCAATGGCAATATCTGCTTCCGCAGGAGCTGAAGTACAACGTCCTTTGGCAACTGTTGTAATTGGAGGTATGCTCACATCTACTTTACTTACGCTAATTGTACTGCCGATTTTATATAAGTATGTTGAATCAGGTAAAAAAACAATTAAACTACCTAAAGTAGGAACAGCTGTTTTAGCCGTATTAATGATTGTAACGTTTTCAGTTCTTCCAAATGAACTTAGTGCTCAAGATTCATCAATAAACTTGCAACAAGCAATAGAAAGGGCAAAGGAGAATTATCCTTCAATAAAAGCTGCTCAATTGGAGGTTGATAAACAAAAAGCTCTGAAAGCTACGGCTTATGATTTTGGAAGCACTTCAGTTTATACAGGCAAGGAAGAAGTGGGAAATGGCATGCCAGGAGTTCAAAACCAATTAGGAATTGCTCAGTCGGATATCGATGTATTTGGTATTTATTCAAAAAGTAAATTGGCCAATGCCCGAACACAACAAGCTGAATCGGGACAGAAGCTTACCGAATATTCATTGGCTCGTGATGTGAGTATGGCATGGTACAATGCCGTCTATGCCAAACAACAATTTCAGCTTTTCAAACAGCTTGATAGCTTGTACGCAAATTTCCAGAAAGCTGCGGAGTTAAGATACAAGACTCAGGCCACTTCTAAAATTGAATATCTTTCGGCATCGGCCAAATACAAAGAATTGCAGGTGAATATTAAGAAAGCTGAAAGTAACTATTATGCAAGCTTGCAAATTCTAAATCAATACCTTTTATATCCTAATGTATTTGATGTTAATATTCTGAATTTGGAAAAGCATGTTTTTGATATTATTTCAGCGAGAGATTCCTTAAATGGTAGTCCGATGTTAAATTATTACTCAACTGGCATCGATGTTGCAGAATCAGCTTGGAAAGCAGAAAGGTCTAATTTTCTACCTAAATTAAATTTGGAATATAAATTGCAATCAGTTGATGGCAACTCAGGCTTTTATGGATGGGAAGCGGGAATATCTGTTCCTTTATTGTTCTTTTCCCAGTCAGGCAAAACCAAGGCTACAAAAATAAATATGCAGATTGTAGGTCAGCAATACGAGCAAAAGAAACTGGAAATAAAAGCAGGATATAATCAACAGATTAGTAGATATCTTACTTTACAAGAAGTTCTAGATTACTATCAAAAGGAAGCATTACCATTAGCAGAAGAACAAATTCAGGCCTCCAATCTGGCGTATCGCCTAGGTAGTATTGATTATATCCAGTTTATTCAGAACATGGAAATGGCTATCAAAACAAAACAGGATTTTTTCAAGCAACAAGTAGAGTATTTTGAATTGTCTGCTCAATTAAAATTTATAACAGGTAAATAATCTATTAAACAAGAATATAATGAAAACAAAAATATTTATAGCATTTATAGCCATTGCAAGTTTGATGTCATGTAATTCAAGCAATAATAAAGGTCATGAAGGGGAAGAACATGAAGAGCATGGCGCAGAAGGTGTAGTTATATTAAAAAAGAACCAACGTGATGCACTTAACCTGAAACTAGGTAGTTTCTTAATGCGAAATTTAACCACTGTAGTAAAAACCAATGGTCAACTTGAAGTTCCTCCATCTAGCAGTGCGGATGTAACCGCAATAATTGGAGGGAATGTGAAAAGCATTAAGGTGTTTCATGGAGATAAAGTGTCTAAAGGGCAGCTCCTGGCTATTCTTGAACATCCAGATTATATAATTCTTCAAGAAGAGTTTTCAGAAGTCGCAAATAAACTGGAGTACTTGGAGAAAGAATACGAACGTCAGAAAGAATTATTTGAAAACAATGTTGGAGCAGGTAAAGATTACCAACAAGTAAAATCAGAATACAACACGGCAAAAGCAAAGTACGCCGGACTAAAATCTCGTTTGCAATTGATTAATCTCTCACCCGATAAAATTGAAGAAGGGATTATTTCGAATACTGTAAATATTCTTTCACCCATTAATGGATTTGTTAATGATATAAATATCAGAGTAGGTTCTTATGTTGATGCAAAAGATATTCTTTTTGAAATAACCGATAATAGTGCCATTCATGCCGACTTTATGATTTATGAAAAAGACGTTCATCTTGTAAAAGAAGGTCAAAAGGTTCATTTTACTGTTTCAAATCGTCCTGATGAAGAATTAACTGCTACCGTCTTTGCTATCGGAAAAGAGTTTGAAGCCAAATCAAGGGCAGTACATATTCATGCTGATATAAATGAAAAGGTCTCTGGTTTAATTTCGGGTATGTATATCTCGGGTCATTTACATACCGATGAGAAATATACACGCACATTACCCAATGATGCTATCGTAACCGAAGGTACCAAGTCATTCATTTTTGTATTAGACAAGGAATCAATGGAAGAGCATGATGCACACGATGAAGGAAATAAAAGTCATGAAGAGGTGGCAAATCATGACAATGATAACGACGAGGGTCATAACCATGATGAGCATGCCAACGAATTAAATGATGAGAACCGTGAAATGACTTTCCGCATGGTAGAGGTTATCACTGGTCTTAAAGATGAAGGTTATACCGAAATAAAACTGATTGACTCATTACCGGAAAATACGCAAATTGTAATGAACGCAGCATATTATTTACTATCGGACATGGGTAAAGAAGAAACTGAACATAACCATTAAAATTAGAATCATGAAAGAAATAAAAGCATTTATACGACCAAATAAAGTGAATGAAATTATTCAACAATTTAAAGAAAAAGGCTTTGAGAATGCAACAATTTCGTTGGCTGAAGGAATCGGAAAATTTCAGGATGAATACGCATCTGTTTCGCAAAAATTTTCTGTTACAGACAGTCCCATTGCAAAAATTGAGATGGTAGTTTTTAAAGAAGATGTTGACACTATCGTTAGTATTATTTCAGAATGGGGGAAAACATTACATCCAGGAGATGGAATTATTTATGTGTCAGATGTTGAAAAAGCTTTTCGGGTAAAAACAGGATTAACAGTCGAAGATTAATTATATATAATACAGGTTGCCTGTGATTTGGCAACCTGTATTTTAATACTTTGGGTTATGAAATTTTATATTTATAGGAATAAAACAAAAAGATGCTTAATTTAAAATACTAATTTATGGCACATAATCATAGTCACGAACATTCACATAAACCCAATTACAACAAAGCTTTTAGTATTGGCATAAGCTTAAACATACTCTTTGTACTTGTAGAAGTATTTTATGGCTTAATTGCTAATTCCTCAGCTCTTTTGGCAGATGCCGGACATAATGCAAGCGATGTCCTTAGTCTGATTTTTGCATGGTTTGCTATTTGGTTAGCTACAAAAAAACCAAAAGGCAGGTTTACTTACGGCTTCAAAAAAACAACCATATTAATTCCAGTGCTAAATGCCTTTTTGCTCTTTGGAGCTGTAATTGCAATTGCTTGGAGTGCAATCGGTAAATTAAATAACCCGGAGCCAGTTGCGGGTACGCAAGTAATGATTGTAGCTGGAATTGGGGTATTAATTAATACCATTACTGCCCTTATGTTTCTAAAAGGACAGAAAGACGATTTAAACATAAAGGGTGCATTTCTTCATATGGCAGCCGATGCCGGTGTATCATTAGGCGTAGTAATTTCAGGACTATTGATTGTAAAAACCGGACTGAATTGGATTGACCCGATTATGAGTTTTATTATAATACTCGTGATTATGTGGAGTACCTGGAAACTATTTATTGAATCCATAAGACTTGCCCTTGATGCGGTACCCAAGAATATAAAATTAGATGAAGTGAAAAGTACGATACTTGACCAGGATGGAGTTAAAGGCCTGCATGATATACATATATGGGCAATGAGTACCACAGAAAATGCCTTATCTGCTCATTTGATTGCTCCCAACTCTAATCCAGACCAACTACTAAAGGATATTCAGGATATTTTGTCAAAGAAATACAACATAAACCATTTGACTTTACAAATAGAAAAAGAAGATATTCAATTAAATTGCAAGGAATGTTAAAATCAGAATACCACATATCGAAAATGGATTGTCCATCAGAAGAAAACCTAATACGAATGAAGTTAGATGGACTTCCAGAAATTAAAAGGCTTGACTTTGATATTGAAAACAGAAATCTAACTGTATATCATTCAGCAGAAAATCAAAAGATAACAAGTCAATTAGAGGAACTTAATTTAGGGGCAAAACTTTCAAATACTACAACAATAAAAGAGAGTGAAGTTGTAATCGAAAGTTCCGGTGTTCAATCGAAACTTCTTTGGTCGGTACTGATAATCAACTTTGTCTTCTTTGTAATAGAAATGACCACCGGAATATTTTCTAAATCAATGGGTCTTGTGGCAGATTCTTTAGATATGTTGGCAGATTCATTCGTTTATGGATTAAGCCTGTGGGCTGTTGGTTCAACGGTTTTACGGAAAAAGAAAGTAGCCCGATTAAGTGGATATTTTCAACTATCATTAGCCCTTCTAGGTATTATTGAGGTAACCAGGCGGTTTATCAGTTCTGAAACCATGCCTGATTATCGAATAATGATTGGCGTTTCAATCCTTGCATTAATAGCAAATTTAGCCTGTTTATATATTCTACAAAAATCAAAAAGTAATGAAGCTCACATGAAGGCTAGTATGATTTTTACCTCCAATGATGTGATAATAAATGGAGGTGTAATTCTTGCAGGATTTATGGTTTTACTTACTCAATCAAAGTATCCTGATTTGATAGTTGGTTCGATTGTGTTTTTAATAGTAGTAAGGGGTGCATTTAGGATTTTAAAGTTGGGGAACTAATTATGAAATAATCGAATCTCAGAGGCTTTAAAATAGTTATTAGATTGACAGCTCAGTCCTAATGAACAAATAATATTTACAGAGGGGGACAAAATAAGGGGACATTAAAACGCTCAATCACCACTAAGTTAATAATGTTCAAAGTTTTTCGTTTTAGGTTCTGTTGGGGCTACTACCTCAAAATATCATATTTAAAAAATCAAACGAATATTTTTTTTATTACTAGTGCACACCAATTTTTTACTGCTCTTTTGGGGGTAAAAAGATAAAACGGCAACAAATACGGCAACACCTAAAAACAATAAAACCCCAACTTGTTGAAAATTTAGGCTTTATGAATTTAAGGTTTTCAAGTTCTTCAGACCTTAAGACCTCACCTTGATCTTTCTCTTCATCATCTTCCACTTTTAGTCGCTTACTCCTAACTTGATAATTTAGGACAATCTTTTGTTTGTAATTAACCTGACTAGGCAGCTCCTCAATCACAAGGGTCTTTTTGAATTTTAGTTTGGACCAATAGCCATTTGCAGGAAGAGGTATATCATTCTCATGACATGTTTTCCTTAGTATTGATTCAGGAACACTATAAATTTTCGAAAGTTGAGCTATTGGTTTAGACCATACCAGGTCATATAATTCTTTGCGGGTTATTTAAATTGATTCCATGACTAAAGAGATTTAAAATCCTCCTTAAAGTTAGTGATGATTTTTCCGCTTCAAAAACAGCCCAGAATGATAAATATTATAAGGGTAATGCTTTTTCATCAACTCTAAACTCCCTACCTATTAATGATTATATGCGGTGAGGGCTTCGCCGTACCCAATATTATTAATGTGCCATCAAATTTTCGGGAGTTGGGAGATTTATACCTTTCCGGGTATAGTTTGAATTTAATAGATCTAAATTTATTTAAAACGCTGATAGGTTATTTTGGGGGATTAAAAATCCGGAACTCCTTGCCCGCAGATTACAAAGCTGCAGGAGCTGAGGCTGTGCGCATGATTTTGAACAGATTACCAGGTTCCCGAATTTTGGGAATAGCTGTTCCTCCCCGCAATTACAGGTAGGATTGAAAACCGCCGGCAGGGCGAAAAGCCACTGACGGGGTGAATTGGAATCCGATGTTTCCTATGAATACTGTGCCCTATTTGGTGTTAAATGGGGATTTAAAATCCTGAACGCTTTGCCTGCAGATTACAAAGCTGCAGGAGCTGTATTAATTTTTACACCTCGTTAATTTACAGATTATCAGACCTTTTTATTTGAGAAGAAACAATGTCATGACAGAGCATTCATATCCTGCCATTTAAACGAACCAACAATACATGCCCTTGACATAACTATTAGTGTTAAATCACCTTGCTTTACGAAACATTCATCAAAGCGTACACTATTCTACTTTGATTTTCATAATACTTGGCAAGACTTTTGACGAAAGATAACAGACCTCAAAAGTTATGAGGGTCTGCTGCTTGTCATAAATGACATTTGTTTTTAGCGATACAAAAGTATCATTTTAGACTGAATAAAAAAAGAAATCGTAACTGCTGGAAGTAAGCCCCTTCCATTTTTTATTTTTAAAAACATATAGTATGTCAAGTACCGGAGAAAAACCAGGAAAAGGAACATATACTTGTAAAAAATGTGGCCAAAAAGTAGTTTTGGATGACAGGACGGATACACTTCCTCCTTGTCCAAAATGCAGTCATACAGAGTATAGACCGTAAATCATCAATCGCCCAACACGAAGTATTTAATTGCTTCGTGTTGATTTTTAAGGTTATTTGACTGGACCTGAAACTTGGTCAAGAATAGTTAATTATTTTAAAATCAGTTGAAATGAGTTCAAAATTTGAAATTTTTAAGACTTCCCAATACTACTTTAGATTGAAAGCTAGTAATGGTCAAATTATTTTAGCTAGTGAAGGCTACACAAGCAAACAGGGATGCCAAAACGGTATCGCTTCAGTAAAAGAAAATGCGCCAGACGATTCCCGTTATGAACGAAAAAAAAATGGGTTATCCTATACATTTAATCTCAAGGCTAGTAATGGTGAAATTATTGGTAGAAGTGAAAGTTATACCAGTGAACAAGGAAGAGAAAACGGTATTTCTTCTGTAAAACAGAACGCACCTAATGCACCTATCGTTGATTTAAGCTAAACGGATTACTACAAGAAGTTGTCTCCATAAAGGAGACAATTTTTTTTTATTCAACAGGAGTTTCATTCTCTTCGACACCATCTTTTGCTAAACTTTCATAATATAATTTAGTAAGTTGTGATGTCAAAAAATCATCATTTAGAAGCTTTATAAATAAATCTTTTGAAACTCTTGTATCTAAATTAAATTTTGAACGATCCGCATTAAGCCGCATTTTATTTTTTAATGCTGGATACGAAGATGCAAATGCAATAATATCTGCATTAGGAATATGTTTTCTTAACACTGGTGATGAAGTGGCAACCTTAGTCAATTTTCTGGCAAATGAGATATCGCTTACCAACTCTTTAAGTGCCTCAGGATTTTCCAATATACCCAGTTGTTCAATTACCTCCATGCTAGCCTCTGCTTCTTTAATTATTACATCGTGAAAACCAAAGAATTTTTCAATGGTACTTAGATCAATAACAAAAAGCGTATCATTATATTTCATCAATTGAAACCCCGAACTTATTCGAATAAATTCATCATTAATCTGTTCAAATCGCTCTTTTGCCTTTTTCAGGAAATAGCTTGCGCGTCCAAAAACATTTACCGTAGCCATTTTCTTATAAAGAACAATTTGATTCTCATTATCACCAATCTCTATTAGTAAGGCTTTTACATCTGAAAAATTGTCGCTTTTAAAATTAAAGGCAGGAATGTCTTCATTCTCGATTATCTGGTTCAAAGCTTTCAATTCTTCAGGAACTTCCAGATCGTATTCATAAATCACATTTTTCCTTTCGTCAGAATCGGAGAGTTTCAATACATCTAATTCCTCTTTGGAGATTATATTCTCATTTATATTTTGCAAAAAGATTTCCTGAAGATTCGGTAAAGCCACATCTTCAATATCTAATTTTTTAGGAATTTCCTGATCCTTAAGTATTGCATAAACGGTAATACCAATTGGAGCTCCATTGTAAAAATACTCGAGTCCTACTAACAATTCTTCTTTAGTCATTATAAAACAGGTTTTACGTAAAAAATTCTATCATCTAATTTGATATATTTCACTTTCTGATTTTGTGTCAATCTTGCTCTACTAAGTAAAATTATTCCTTGCTTTTGCCTGTCACCCTTGAAATTACCATCCACTTTATAGATATGGAAACCCAAAAGAGCAAGAGAGGGATTGGCGTAAAACAAATCTGTTTTAATGTAAATCATTCCCATGGATACCAACAATAATACAAGGATAATTAAGTATCTCGCACTTTCCAGATCAAAACAAATTAATGGAATAATATAAGTAGCTAAAAAGGTAAGATGCTCATAATTGATACTCTCTACCTTTGTTATTTCGAAAGGAATATGAGTAGAACCTTTCAATGTAAATCTGAAATAACGAAACACCCCGACTCCAACAAATAGTAGTACGATAGAAGTAAAAGCAACAATATTATTGGAAAGAAGAGGAATTAAGCCTACAAATTCAGCACCTTCTCCAAAATTGATAGGGATGTCAATAGTCAGCACTGTAATAAATAGAAACAGTAACCAAAGTGATAAAATATACAGACCGACTTTTCTCAGCATTAAATATTTATTTAGTGAAATACAAAGTAATGAATTTCACTGATAAATTTACTTGCCAAATGTGTCAAGTTTGCCAATTGTGATTAATAGTAATTTAGAAATGACCAATTCTAATAATTAACACATAAAATAACACGATGAGAACTAAGAAAATAGTAACTCATCTCTTGTATTTAATTGGATTTATTAATTACATCCTCTTTATCATGGTGTTGTTTCAGACTTAGCCTGGTTTCGAGAATGTACAGAACAGCTTAAAAACCCCGAACTATTTGCCCATAGATTACAAATTTGAGGGGGCTAGGCGCAAAATTTTGAACAGATTTCCAGGTTCCCGAATTTCGGGAATAGCTGTTCCTCCCCGCAATTAAAGGTAGGATTGAAAACCGCCGTCAGGGCGAAAAGCCACTGACGGGGTGAATTGGAATCCGATGTTTCCTATGAATACTGTGCCCTATTGGGTGTTAAAAGGGGATTGAAAATCGAAAACTCGTTGCCTGCAAATTACAAATTTGAGAGAGCTGGAAATTATACCTTATCGGGTATGAAATCATTTTCAAGGGGTTGATTTATACCTTTCCGGGTATAGTTTGAATTTAATAAATCTGAATTTATTTTAAACTCTGAAAAAAGACACTGACGAGGTTATTTTGTATGGATTAAAAATCCAGAACTCTTTGGCCACGGATTACAAATTTGGGGGAGTATGATTTTGAACAGATTGCCAGGTTCCCGAATTTCGGGACAAGCTGTTCCTCCCTGCAATTACAGGTAGGATTGAAAACCGCCGTCAGGGCGAAAAGCCACTGACGGGGTGATTGGAATCCGATGTTTCCTGTGAATACTGTGCCCTATTTGGTGTTAAATGGGATTGAAAATCCTGAACTTGTTGCCCGCAGATTGCAGATCTGCGGGAGTTTTTTCTGCTACGCACGATACGAGATACAATCTCGCACCAGCGGGGAGCTGAGGTTTAATTGTCTCTCTCTAAAATAACAAAAGCCATACACATTATAAAATCACTATAATGCTGTTTAAACATTTGAAAGAAAATACTCCATTCCGCACTGGAAGCGATAAAAACCGATCATGTAATTCTTAGAAATATGTAGGGGCTTTATCTAATTCATGGGTGGGTTTGTAATGCCAAAAGACGATGTTATTTTTTTTATTAAAAGTGGTAAAGTATTTGTTCTTACTTAAGTTGATGCCTAGTTTTGAGTTCGATGCTAAGAATTTTAATTCTTTCATTAATTTAAATTTAGGAAGCATACTGTTACTTACTTTTGTGTTTTCCTCCTGAGGAAAGAGTAGGTGTTGGTCAGTGTTCTCATTTTCTTTATACCAAGTGTAAAAATTCGGGTTTTGGCGAGATGTCCTGACTAAACCCGCGAATAAATCAGCCAATTGAATGATAGGATATTGGTGCGATTCTAATTCTTTGACGGTTTTAAATTTGGCAAAATAGCTTTTATACATTTCTTCGAAAAGTAAATGCTCTTTATCTTTTGGTTCACCTAAAGGTGTATTTTCCAGAAATAGCACGATATCTTTTCTCCAATCAATTGCGGAATATTCATCAGGATAAAAGCACCATTTCCCTTTGTGATGCCAATCTTCCTGAATGTATTTCATTAATTTGTAATACATACGTTTTAAATTTTCGTTGTCTAAACGATTTTGAACCTTGTGCCTGGCATCTTGTTTGTCCCAGACTAAGACATGAATTTTGATTTTGTTGCCCAATAGATATTTTATACAAATTTCGAAGAATTCGCTGGCAATTTTAACAGAGTTGCTATTTTTGATATTCTTGAATTTTATTTCCTTTTTGGAATAGCTGGAGAGAACTTTTTGTAATTCTGAATTCAAAACTTCTGCATTTTCTTTTGTCCCTGAAATTGCTGCAATACAGCCAAAACGATTATCGGCATCCTGACCAGATTCATCTGTGAATATGTAAAATACATCCTGCATATTCAAAGTTAAAAATAATACCGATGAATTCAGTTTTTTAATGATTTTAAAATTACGCTTTCAGAGTGAAAAAATGGCAGAGAAATTGGACGTATGATCAATATGTACCAATTGATCCCAAATATTTCTGAAACGCACTAATAGTTCTCCTGATGGATCAATCCACTTGCTAATGATCCCTCCTTTTTCGAAAGACTCAAATACGGCCAATAATAGGATTGGCTTGTGAGGTGCCGGACCTCGGGGGGGACTCCTCTTTTTAAATTTACGATGTTATTTATGACTATTTCCATACACTCCAATCGCAAGCGAAATTATCATTTTTATTCAAATACACTTAAAAGGTGACTCAATTTTTTCGCTTCTTTCATATTCCCTGTTGCAAAATGTTCAGTATTAAAAATCCTAAACTCATTACGTGTAAATTATAAATTTACGGGAGCGGGATTGTTTCCAAAATATTAGTCTCTTTTCATAGTAGCACAAGGAGAGAACTCTATTTAAATGCTTGCGCAGAACATGAGTTATAAGTTTGCGCTAGCGGAGGGAGCGGGAGAATCATCATAGGATATCCTATTTCAGATCAATGTTACAAGTGTGATATCTTCTTTAACTTTTAGAAAGTCACGATCATGACTTACCATAGTCAAATCATTTTTTTCACAAAGTTCAACAAAGTAACTATCATTATAGTCTAGTTCTCCAACACGTTCCATAATGTTAGGAATATCTATTTTCGAAAAAGAATCATCTATTCTGATACTTGCACCAACGATTTGGCTCTCTATTGACATGGCAAGTATTTTACTCGTTTCTTTGCAACGTTCAATCGGTCGAAAATCTCTTTTAAATTGAGACTTTCTTCTACTTGAGTCTTCATCTTTCCAAAGATTAAAATCTAAGCGTAAGCAAGAATTATAGAATTCAGATAAGATTTGAGAGCAAACATAGATTCGTGCACCAACATCTAGGACTTTGCCAAGAAATTCGGAATATTTATCTATTGCCAATTTGTTATAATTGCCCATTGGGTAGAAAATGTACATCCACACATTGTTATCGAAAAAGAATTTGTCCGTAGATTTTGGTTGGTAAGTAGTAATATCTATTTTATTCATCACCTAGCGAATCTTTATAAATAGAGTCTTGTGATTCTTTATTCTTGAAATATTCCTTAGCTCTTTCAACAACTTGTTTTAACAACATTTTGTCAGTGTTAGAAATGTTTTCCAACTTTAACAACTTGATTAAAATATCACTGTTGTATTTATTGTACAATTGGCCTATTGCGGCATTAAGGAATGCAGAAGTTAATAAGCTAATTCCATTAAAATCTAATATTACAGTTTCTTTTTTTTGAAATGATTGGTCAATCATCTCGAAAACTTTTTGACCTCCACCAGATGAAACAGCGGCAGGTGAATTTAGAACATCAATAAGTTTTATCATATTTTCTTTCATTAGAATATGTCCTCCTCAGTTAGGTTCTTTTGTTCTGATTTTAAGCAATAAGATTCACCGTCAATTCGAATATTTAAACTTATGATTGTACCTGGAAAGGATGTTTTCATAGATTGTGCAAAGATAGTATTATTATTTTCACACCAATAACCATCTCCAGATACAATTTGTATTTGTCCTTTGTTTAACTTAAGAAATTCTCGAATTAACTTCAAGCCCAAGCCCCCGGGCGTATCACCAGTTTTAGTTGTGTGCCCCTTCTCCACAGCCCATTCTATTGCATCTTTAGCAATGATTGCCTTATTTAAATATTCACCAACATTTGCTTGTATGGTGCGTCCTAAATCAACTATAGTGAACTCAATGTGAGGAGGAAGATGTCTTGGGAAATATTGACCACAAGTATAGACTTCGTTCGTTTTACCATGAAAGATTGCATTTTCAAATATCTCAAAAATACTTTCATTCATTTTTTTTTGTAGCTGAATAGAAAAACCTGGCATACTATCTTTTGCTAAAAGTTCATTGTCCAGATATTGTTTGAAAAGATTTTCTTCATTTGGGAGATAGCTCATAAACTTTATGGTTGTTCCGTATTGGTCATGAATTGGCTCATATCCAAATTCATTTAGAAAATGATTTTTCTGCAATATCCGGTGTAAGTACTGACTGCAGTTTTTAACATTGATCTTATTTCCATATTTTTCTGAATGACTTTTTACTGCAGCTAAAATTGCACAAAGATTTGCATCAAACCATATATTTTTAGAAAAATCAAGGTCAATGGTAGAGTTACGAAAAACCTCAGTTTTTTCTAATAATAAGTTCAACTCTTCGAACCCGTATATGTTTGTTCGTAATTCTCTTGGAATTTGTAATGTCATCTTAAATATCTATAATTCTCCCTTAAATGCTTTATCAAGTAAACTCTCTTTTAAGGCTTTTAGATTGGTGAGTTTGGTTTGTTGTTCTTTAGTCAATTTATTTTGACGATAGCGTAGACTATTTAGTTTTTCCTTTATTTGAATTTGCTCTTGATATTTTAAATTAGGAATTTTACATTTTAACAAATCTTTATCAGAAATTGCTGGATACTGTGCACCTCTGATTAAAGGTATTATTTGCTGTTGAATCTGATCAGATAAAAGACAATGATAAAGGAATTCGTTATCAATATTTTTTTTAGCCCTTAAAATACAAAAACCTGTAGAGGCAACAGGATTGATATAACCTACAGTAACCATAGCTATATTTTTCAAGTTTGGACGAGTTGTCGCAAAAAGAACGTCTCCTAATTGTACTTTTTTTCTAGCACGGCTTGGGGCATCTTTACCAATTAATGTTTTAGGATTTTCAATTACATGTATATCCTTATTAATTGATGTAATATCAATGTATGTGAAATTTACATCTTGTGCTTTCTTTGGATTAATAGTCGAAGCTTTATCAACAAAATTAAATATCTCTATCATATCTATATTTTTCATAAACACTTCATCTAAGACGCTAGTCATGAGCTTTTCTGTTTGTTGAATGTTTTCTTGGAGCAGGGCAATGCTTTTGTCGATGCGCTGAAAAAGGGCATCGAGCTTGGATACGATTCGTTTTTGCTCTGGGAAGGAAGGCAATGGAATTTGAAGGGTTTTCAGGTTTTTATAATAGATTGCGCTTACATTTGTCGTCCCACTTTTAAAGTTTTCTAGTTGATTTTGAATCACATATGCTTTAAAGGCATAATTAATAAAATAAGGCAAAATTGAATCCTTAAATTGAAGACGCATGATATTATTGTTGAACAAAATCTCTTTATCATTAGAATCAAAAAGAGCAGTTTTACCAACCAACTCAACACTATTACGTGTATTAAATAGTAAATCACCTTTAACAAGTGAATACCTGTCTATTTCTTCTTGAGAAGCGTTAATACAGACAACATTCTCTATGTTCAACTTGCCATCAATAGAAATATTATTCATTTTAATATACCTATATTCTTTATCATGATCTTGATCCTTTATGGCTCTAACAAGACCTATTTCACTTTTAACCTTTATATCCTCTAAAGAATATACTTTCCACCCTAGCGGTAATTTACTCATCGTACCCCTCCTTTAAAATGGATTCAACTTCGTTTAGTAGGAGGGTGATTTTGGCATCATTTTGTTTTATATTATCAATGATATCCGTAGGTGCTAAATGAATTACCTTTGTATTGTTGTTTGGGTTTTTCGCAGATATGTCGTAGCTATTTCCAACAAGTGTATCTGCTTTTACCAACCATGAATTTTGAGTTTCACTTCGCTTGGTAAATAACTCCACAAATTCGGCAAGGTGCTCGTTTTGTACGGGTTTATTCTTGGTTAATTTTTGTGGTGGAACACACTCGTAGTACCAGATTTCTGATGTAGATCCTTTACGGTCGAAGAAGATAATGTTGGTTTTTACTCCACTGTAAGGCAAAAATACACCTGCAGGTAAACTTAGTATGGTGTGCAGATTGAAGTTCTCCAAAAGCTCTTGCTTTACTTTTGCAAAGGCATTTCCTGTTTGGAACAATACTCCTTCGGGCACAACAATAGCCGCTTTTCCCTCTTGCTTAAGCGACTTCATAAAGTGCTGTAAAAACAACAATTCAGTTGCATTGCTGGCAATTGGAAAATTTTGCTGTATTTGTGGCTTCTCTTTACCCCCAAATGGTGGGTTCGCTAAGATAATATTGTATCGGTCTTTTTCCTGTATGTCGCGGATATTGGCTGTAAGGGTATTTTGCTTGTATAGATTTGGACTTTCAATACCATGCAATATCATGTTCATCATGCCCATGATATATGCAAGTGGTGTTTTTTCGTTACCATAGAATGTATCCTCATGCAAAAAGCGCCACTGTTCAGTACTTAGTTTCCCATTGTATTTTTCTTTAATGTGTTCGAAAGCTTCGATAAGGAAACCACAGGAACCTGCAGCTCCATCGTAAATGCTTTCTCCTGGTTGAATGTCTAGGCAGTTGATCATTGCCTTAACCACAGGACGAGGAGTGTAGAATTCACCAGAATTACCACCATCGTTCCCCATTCCTTGCAAAAGGTTTTCGTAAACTTGTGACAATTCAAACAGTTCTGTTTGTGATTGGAAATTTAGAGAATCTATGATGTCTAGGACTTCACGTAAAGTGTGTCCGCTAGCAACTTTATTATCTAGAAATTCAAAAATGTTTCCAATTTTATATTTTAAGGATTTTCTATCGAGAATATTTTCCTTGAAACTTTTTAAATAAGGAAATAGGTTAGAGTAAACAAAGGAAGTAAGGTCTTTACCTGTTTTTGCATTCTTTATATCAAATTCCCCCTCACTATCTTTTGGACAGGCCCATTTTTTCCATTGGTATTCTTCGGCGATTACTCTTTTGTATTCTGTTCCGTTTAATTGAGCCTCGTCTTGTTTTTCTTCTTCGAAATCATCAAGAAACTTGAGGAAAAGAATCCATGAAATTTGTTCAGTATAGTGCATGGCACCGCTGATTCCATCATCACGGCGAAGTATATCGGTGATTCTATTTATTTTTTGTTGTAGTTGCATTCGGTTTAAATATTATTTTTTAAAAAAATGTACATCTTAAGAATGTCCTCAGAGATTTCTTCTTTAGGGATTAAGTCGATTATTTCATTCAGAAGTGATTCGTCAAAACCTTCGGGTTTATATAATGGATGTAATAATTTTTTTGCATCAAACTCTTCAATATCTGCGATATTATCGAGGTTATCATTTTTCTCGAGTATTAAGCGAGGGAACTTTTCCTGAAGGGTATTTAGTAAATTATTTTTCGCCAACATGGAGATACTTAGCAGGTAGTTTTCGATTTCTAATCTTTGCCAGCAAAGTAAATGTGTTTTGATACCATTAAAGTTTTTAACCTCTTTAAATTATTTATCTTTACCTGAAGATCTTTACTTATTGATCCTTTTGAAAGTTTGTCGCGGTCGCAAATTAAGAAGAAATTTTGTGTCTCGACTTCAGTTTCATTTAAATGTTCCTTAAAATCTTCAACAAACATTAATTTTCCTTTCCCAAATATTTCACTGTCGTTGTTATAACTTGAAGACCTCTGAAAAGGAACTATTTGACTGAATATTTTTTCGACATCTTCTTCGGTTTTCTTCTGTACTAATTTTTTAAAAATAACCCAATCGTCTTCGTGATCAAGGAGTACAATATTTTTAATTCTTCTAACTAGTTGGTATTCAAACTTGTTGTTTCCCACAACAGAGGATAGCCTTTTGGCTAATTCTCGCAGAGTTAATTCCTGTTCCACCTTTCCTTCTTTGACTAATTTGATATCACAAAAATTGTTGTGCAGAATTGAATCTGAAATGTGTGTCGTTGTTATTACATTGGCTTTAAGAGAAGAAAGAGAATGCCATAATCTTTCAATGTTTTGAAAATAAAGATGAGAATCAATTTCGTCGAAAAGAAATACTGTATTTGCATTGTCAAAATGGTCTATTAAGGCATAAATTGCAAGTAGTTGAAATTCACCATCGCTCAAATCATCAAGCTCAATATCGTTGAATTTTAATTGAGTATTGGATAGATCAAAATAAGGTTTAGCTCCTGAGGAAGCTAACCAGAAAAAGTTAAAAACAAGGTCTGAAGATTTTTCCTGAAATACCTTAAGAGCTTTTTCTATTGATAGAGAAGATGTCGTTTTTCGAATAGGGGCTTGATAATCGTATTCATTATCAAAAATGTTTTCTAATAACCAAGTTAATTTCTTGAAAAATTTTGTTTGTAAAAACTCGGAAAACTGACCATGTTCTTCTCGTTCTCTTTCGAGACGAACTTTCGTGACAAAATTCCAATCAATCCGAAAAGGGAGTTCTAGTATTATTTTATTATCGTTTCCATTTGAGGTTTTAGAGTCAATGAATTTGCTCACCTTACCTTTTGGGTAAAAGGTTTTGGCAAAGAAAATCAGTAGTCTTATCCATGACTTGTCAAAGTAAAATGCTTTAACAGGAACATCAAATTTTTCATCTTCAAAATTAATTGAGTTTACCCTATTTTTGCTAAGTAAGCTTACTTTATTGATCAGAAGTATTTTATTATAAATTTTAGAGTAAATCTCATTTTGTCCGGAAGAAAAACAAATAAAACGTTTTTCTTCTGCATACAGAGATGAATTAAAAATACTTTCTAATATTGCTGATTTCCCGCTTCCATTTTCACCAATGAGCGTTATTACATTTGACTGTTTGGATATTCTTTGTGATTGATTAAAAATTTTATTTGGAGGAAGATTTACTAACGTATTATTCTGCTTTGCGGAAATTCGAAACGTAGAACAATAATCTAGATTAAAAAGTTTATAAATCTCTTTTTGAATAACTTCCTTTTTTCTTGATGAGTCCAACATTCCGATTGAATGGATGAAATGACGAAAGGAATAACTGACCCCGATTCCATTTGCAATAAGCTTGGTTCGACAAATTAATTTCACCATTCTTGCCGTCTGGTATTCGGCAAGGTATTCCTCATCTGTAAATGGAGCATCATCTACAACCCGAACTAAATGTGTAAGTTTTATCCCCTGTCCGTTGTAGTTCTGACACAATAATATAACATCCCCTAGTAGTGGTTTTACAGCATAATCTTTTTGCTTATCGCTCCAATGAATGGGAAACACATTTTGCGTTGCAGAATAATCATCGAAATAGGCCCAGTCTTGTCCTCTTTTTGTTTTAATTACATTGACCCAATGTATTTTTTCAAAATCTATATCGATCATAATTTACGCTGAATATAATTGTTCCTGAAGCTTGTAAAAAGCTTCAATCAGTTCGTTAATGCCTCCAAAAACTTTAGCGGCATCCTTTGTTGTTCCTAGTTTATTAAGTTCAACCAAATCAGCTAGCTTATCGCGTTTCAATTCTTTTATGCCATCCTTCTCGTATCTATCTAAAACAAACTTTAGGAAATCGCGAGCTTTTAAATTTTGATAGATTTCGAAAAATGGTTCGTTATCTTGAGCTTTCTCAGCTCTTTGCTTACGAGTTATAATGTCGTTAGAATAGGAGATATGCATTAAAACATCGAATATGTCGCTATTTTCAGCTTCAAGCAATTCTTTTAATGTTTTAAGTTGTTCTTCTGCAATTCCTAATTCAGCTAATTTGTGCAGTAACCCTTCTCTTGTTTCTGGTTTTGACCACAAGTCTCTAAGTTGTTTTTCGCTATTGTATAGATTTGGGATAATCCCAATTAATTTTTCTAAGAATTGATTCGTTGTTAATGGAATTCCACTTTCGTCGATGTATCTAATTTCAACGTCGATCACTTTCAGTTTGCGTCCATTGGATAACTCAACTACTATTTTCTTCGGTTTTTGTGTTTTTTCCCTATTTTCATCTTCATTAAGATCTCCTTCAGAACCATCTTTTATTTTTCCTTCATTAGGATCGCCACAAGGAGTTTGAACTACTTCTTTCTCTTCAGAGAGTCCATCCCATTGAGGGTCGTAAAATTTATCAGTAGCTTCCTCTGAGAAATCGATAATTGTAAAAAAATCTTTTCCTTCGAAAAGTCGTGTCCCTCGCCCAACAATCTGCTTAAACTCGACCATTGAGTTGATTTCACGCACTAGAATAATGTTTCGTACGTTTCTGGCATCAACACCAGTTGTCAACATTTGGGAGGATGTGAGAATTACGGGGATGTCCCTGTCATTATTCTGGAAAAGTTCTAATAGTTCTCGTCCATCTTTTCCCTCATCACTGGTAATTCGCACACAATAGTTAGGATCACTTATCTTTTTGTATTTATTAATAGCATCTCTCATGTTAAGTGCATGAGGCTGATCTACACAGAAAATAATACTCTTGTCCATTGGTCTGATGTTTGCTATGATTGCTTGAGCTATCAGATCAACTTGTTTAGATATGATAATGCTTTTATTGTAATCCTTCTTTTTGTAAATTCTCTTTTTATCAATATCACCAATTAATACCAAATCGTCATCTGTGTAAATGTAAGAATCGATATTTGTTCTGATCTTCTTCACTTTGTAAGGACTAAGAAAACCATCGTTAATACCCTCTTTCAAGGAATATTGATAGACGGGTTTCTTAAAATAATCGTAGGTGTCGATATTGTCTTTTCGTTTTGGAGTAGCTGTTAATCCTAGATGGATAGCAGATTCAAAATGATCCAATATCGCTCTCCATGAACCTTCTTCATTAGCACTTCCCCTATGACACTCATCGATAATTACAAGGTCAAAAAAGTCTTTGGGATATTGTTTGTAGTATCCTCCAATGTTCTCTTTTTCGCTAATAGCTTGGTAAATGGCAAAGAAGATGTGTGCATTGGTAGGAACTTTACCATTTCTGGCCTTAATTTCGGATCCATCAATTTTCACCAAGTCTTTTTCAAAAGGATCGTTAAATGTATTTATTGCTTGATCTGCTAACACATTTCTATCTGCAAGAATTAGAATTTTAGGTGTTCTATCAGCCTTATCAAGATTCCATCGTTTTTTAATCAGTTTGTAAACCAATTGAAAGGCAATAAAAGTTTTTCCTGTACCGGTTGCAAGAGTTAAGAGTATACGTTTTTCGTTATTTGTAATTGCCTCAATTGCCCTATTAACTGCATTTTCCTGATAATATCGTGGTTGTTTATCACCTGTAAGATAAAAGGGAACAGATAGTAATTCTTCTTTTTCAGATGTTAGGTTTGAGAAAGTACATTTATAAATTTCTTCAGGAGTAGGAAAGTTTTCGATATATTTTCCTTTTCCTGTTTGCATGTTGAATTCGTAAACAGATTCACCATTTGTGGCAAATACAAACTTCACATTCAACTTTTGTGCATAATTAATAGCTTGTTGTAATCCTTCGGTTGGATGTTTATCCAGACGTTTGGCTTCAATAATTGCAAGATTTGTATTCTTGTACCTTAGTAGATAATCGACAAATAATCTTCTCCCCCTTTTTCCTCCCACTAATTTGCGACCATCGGTAAAATAGTGTTCACGTATTACAAAATTTTCCCATCCAGCTTTTTGAATTTCGGGATCAATAAACTTTGCTCTTGTGTCGGCTTCACTGATGTGCATGGCGAATTATTTTTATTCTGAAGAGAACAAAGATAGTGAGAAATCTATTTATAAAGCTTACATAAATTAGATTGTTTAGAATTCAATTAATAAATATCATCTTCCTTATAACAGCCTAAGATGCCTGTTGATAAGCTTTTTATTGATTTTGAATAGACATACAAGTTCAAAATAAATTCTGAATTGTAAAATTAAGATTTTGCCTGGTGCTATGTATTAGCTGAAAAGTACGGGCATAGTGATTAAAGCTTTCGAGGATTTTCTCTTTGAATTCCTTTGATGATTCTCTTTTATTATTTGCTTGAGATGAGGCGGTACTTCCTTTATGAGATACAGCAGTGCTATTTTTTTGAGACGCAGCAGTGCTACGTCTGTACAAATGGATATTCTCTTGAGGGATTTCGGGAGTGATCGTTTTGAGCCAGTGGTTAATGTTTTGGCTATGTGCATCCAATGATTTCACAAAAAGGTGCATTTCCCTGGTGATTTGAGGAAGTTGGCTGAGAATCTCCCTAATGAGCTTTTCCTTCTCATTTTGAGGATTTCCTAATGATACTCCTGAGCGTTCTGCCATCTCAGACTGAGACAAATTTAATTGCTTGCACAAAGCCTTATGACGTTCTATCAAGGCTTCACTGACTTCGGTTGGTGTAGTTGATACGGAACACATACAGCTAAAATATTAGCTAAACACACAGATAAAGATCTTTTCCAGTTAATATATTAGCTATTGCTTCGAGTGTGCTATAATATAAAATCTAAGTATTGACACTAAATTATATTAGGTGAATTTTATACTATCTCGTCCTGAAGTAAGTTTGTCACAACAGAAGATCTGGATTTTCTCAAAAAGCTAAACTCCTTTCGACTTTTGTTTATTCTCCTCCAATCTCAACTGTAAGTTATCCATATCCTCCGAAATTTTCTGATCTACTATTTTTGCGTAAATCTGTGTTGTTTTCAATGAAGTATGGCCTAATATCTTCGAAACTGTTTCTATGGGTACCCCATTAGATAAGGTGACCGTTGTTGCAAAAGTATGTCTTGCCATATGCATGGTAATACTTTTGCGGATCTTACACATATCACCCAATTCCTTCAAATAACTATTTAATTTCTGGTTCGTTAAACGAGGCAATACTCTACTGGTATCATAAACCGTCGGGTAATCCTCGTATATCTTAAGTATTTCAGCCGCTTTCATGAGAATAGGAATTCTACATCTGGTATTAGTCTTGCTCCGGTCAATAACAATCCATTCTTTACCATCAGTACCTGTTTGTAGATGCGACTTACTTAATTTTGTCATATCGGCATAGGAAAGACCAGTATAACAGGAGAAAACAAATAAATCACGAACAATTTTTAATCGTTCCATTTCAATTTCCAATTTCTCAATTCTGTCCAACTCATCCGGAGTTAAAAATTCACGATGGGTAGGTTCCAAGGCGACCTTGTATTTTCCGTAGGGATTCTTCTCAATATAGTCCAGAGAAATGGCAAGATTCAAAACCCTTCGGAAATGTTTGTGATAATTCCATGCCGTGTTCTGATGCACCTTGTATTTATTTTTCAAATATTGATCAAACGCCTCCAAAAATTTATAATCAATCTTATCTAAAGAATAATCCTTCCTTTTAATTCTATATTTGATAAACTCAGCAACCCGATTTCGGGAGGATTTGTAATGCTTGTAGGTTTCTATAGAATACCCTCGCTTTAATTTTGCAAGCATTGTTTCAAGGTAATAATCAAATACCTCTAATATTCCGACATCTTTTTTAATATCAATTTTCAGAAATTTATTTTTGATGTTGATAACATCAAATTCATCACCACCTGATTTTAACTGATTGTAAATGTCATAAATTTCAGTTCTAATTTTATTCAGTTTGGCATTTATCACTTGAGCAGAACTAGTATTACCACGGAATTTTTGACCAACTTCATCCCATTCCTCTTTTGAGGCAAAAATCCCTGTTGACAATTCAACCCTCCGGCCATCCATTGTGAAACGCAAGTAGACAGGAGCTTTCCCATCTAATCTCGGTCTACTTTTTCGTATTAAAAAAACAATTACAACTCTCATAATCACTGTTTAATTGATAGTTAACGACGACTTATGAAACAATCATCTCTAATTTACACAAAAAAAGCCTATTTCAAACACTAAAATAAACTAATTTGCATCATTTTAAACATTCACCTACAGTGAGTTACACCTCAGCGAGACCATTTTTATAACATAATCTATGGTCTCGATTTTGTCCCTGAGAACATGCTTTTATTTGCCTTTAAATGGCATTTTCAAGAAACAAAAAAACGCTTAATCCCTTGAGAATAAGCGCTTTTAATTTTATCTAACAATAATAGGGTGCCCAGGAAAAGACTCGAACTTTCACGACCATACGGCCACCAGCCCCTCAAGCTGACGCGTCTACCAATTCCGCCACCTGGGCAAGGGCTAGCAAAATTAACAAAAAAGATACAAATGCAAAGCGAAATTAAACATTCATAAAATTTCTAAATAAAATTAATCACCCATTATTCATTGTTCTTTGGAGATGAAATTCATTTTCTATCTTTGCAAGATATTACTACAGACACATGGCAGAAAATAAAAAGGATTACTCCTACTTAGATAAATTGGCAATTCAACCTGAAAAATGGAATGAATTAGACAAAAATGAATTTCAAGTGATGACATTCAGAACCTGTTTTTTATATGGCGAAAGTCAAAATAAAAAGATGATCCCTGTTCTGTTCCAAATGTACGATCACCTTCAGTCGAACACCAGCAGTGTTGAAAGAATTAAAATGCTGACTGCTTTAAGTGCTTCCATCCGAAAAAATAAACCAAAAGCGATTATGGCTTTGTTTCCTTTTATTCAAGTTGAAGAAGAAGGAGATGTAATACGAACAGCAAGTCAATTTTTCGTAAACCTATCTGTTATATCCAACAAAGAATATAGCTCCGGAGCCAAAATCTTAATAGAACTAGTAAAAGATGCTCCCATAGACCGCAACTCAGCCTATATACTTCTTGGTCTTCTGGATATTAACAATGATAAAATTGATAAATTAGTTTCTCTCCTTAAATCAGTAATTGGAAACGAGGTTAAAAGCATTTTACACAACAACGGCGTTAGCCTGTAGATGCTTTAAATTTCACCACTAACAACAGTTGTAATCTAAATATATATCTTTTTGCATCTTTTAACAATTAAAATACATCGCACAAGACATATTTTTCATAGATTTGATTTATTAAAAATAAATACTGAAATTAAAGCATCTATTACCTATAATAAATAATTATTTTTATGAATAATCTTTTAAAAACATCACTACTGTTTATTTGCTTAACATTTTTCTATGGTGCATCCGCAATGGCACAAAACAATTTGGAAGAAGCCTTGCAAAAAGCAAAAACTGAAAATAAAACCATATTCCTTAACTTCTCTGGTTCGGATTGGTGCAGATCCTGTATTCTGCTAAAAAAAACAATTTTAAATACAGATGAATTCAAAAAATTTGCAGAAAAAAATTTAGTCATCCTAGATGTAGACTTCCCTAGATTGAAGAAAAATAAATTATCGAAAGAGCAAACTGCGGTTAATGAATCTTTAGCCGCCAACTACAATTCAAAAGGGCAATTCCCAACCGTCATTCTAATGAATTCGGATGCAAAAGTCATCGGGAAAACCGGATACAAAAAAATATCACCAAAAGAATACATTGATCACATCCAATCTCTTATCACACAGTAAAGTATGAAACAATTTGGCATTTTACTGTTTCTGTTGACAGGAGTCTTGCTTTCAGCTTCATCTCAAAATAATAAATCGTATACCGAAGTATTGTTACTGATGGGATCCCGTTTTGAAATGACAGCTGTAACAAGTGATGAAAATCAAGCCAGACTGGCCATAAAAACAGGTATTGATGAAATTAAACGAATTGAGCTCCTAATCTCATCATGGGATGCAAATTCACAAACCAGTAAAATAATTGCCAATGCTGGAATCAAACCCGTTGTGGTCGATCAGGAACTTTTCAATTTGATTCGTCGATCGATTAAAATTTCTAATCTTACCCATGGTGCTTTTGATATTAGTTACGCCTCAATGGATAAAATATGGAAATTTGACGGCAGTATGAAAAGCATGCCCGACTCAGTATCTGTTACTGCTTCAGTCTCAAAAATAAATTACAAAAACATTATTCTTGATGAAGAAAAACACAGCGTATTCCTAAAAAAAGCAGGAATGAAAATAGGCTTTGGAGCCATAGGTAAAGGATATGCTGCAAATAAGGCTCTTGAATTGATGGCGAAAATGAATTTAGACGGAGCACTTGTAAATGCATCAGGAGATTTAATTAGCTGGGGAAAAGATGAAGGTGGTAAAGATTGGAAAATTGGTATCACAAACCCCAAGAACAAAAACCAGATTTACTCCTGGTTAACAATTGGAGAAACAGCCGTTGTAACATCAGGAAACTATGAGAAGTTTGTTGAATTCAATGGTGTAAAATACAGTCATATTATCGATCCAAGAACCGGTTATCCTGTGAAGGGCTTAAGCTGTGTTACAGTTATTTGTCCCAATGCAGAACTGGCTGATGCTCTGGCAACCTCTGTTTTTGTTTTAGGAAAAGACAATGGACTTGAATTAATCAACCGTTTAAATGGTATTGAGTGCATTCTAGTTACTGATGATCAAAAACTGATTACTTCAAGCAATTTAAAACTGGAATATCAGAACAATAACAAAAAAAATAATTATCAAATACAAATTGGAGAAACCAATGAAAAACAAAAGGAAAATTAACTTAATCATCATGGGTTTATTTGCGATGATTGCAATGAACAGCTGTGTTTCAGTAGCAGCTTATCAAAAAACCTATTTAAATGATGAAGAAATGGCACTTCAGGCCAAAAAACTTGAAGTTTACGAATCAAACTTTCAGGCTTACCGCGAAGGTGCGGCAGGTGCCAATGGAGGAAAATCAGGAGGAGGATGCGGATGCAACTAAAGACTATTCTATCCCTACTATTGCTATTGTCAGTTACATTTGTAACAAATGCCCAAACAGATAAAAATAGCATCGACGACAAACAAGAAAACAGTCGTAAAAAAGTAAAATCATCGGAAGATTACAAAGAGACCGAAGTGGATTTCCTGCTTAACTACTACGAGCAGGATGGCGATCATTCTCCTGTTACCGGCGGACAAGGAACCGAAGAATTAACTAATGTAGCCCCAAGCTTTGTGGTTCACATTCCTGTTGATTCCTTATCGAGTCTGGGTTTAAATTTTGGTATTGATATCTATTCCTCAGCTTCGACTGACAATATCGATTACTTCGACACTCACAAAACATCTGCTTCGAGCATGGATGCAAGAGCTCATATTAATGCATCTTATTCCCACACTTTAGCTAATTCGGGCAATGCTTACAGCGTTCTAGCCGGATTCTCGCAGGAGTTTGATGTTAGCTCATATCATGCAGGTGGTTCATACACCATCAATTCTAAAGATCAGAACAGATCTCTTACCATTGATGGATTGTATATGAGCGATAAATGGAAATTACTTTATCCTACAGAATTAAGAGGTACTAGCAGTGCAAATCTTAAAGATGACGTGCGTGCAACCTTAAAATTTGGCTTATCATACTCTCAAGTAATCAATAAACGTTCACAGGCCTTATTTTCAATGGAAGTAGTTTCACAAAGCGGACTGTTATCCACTCCATTTCACCGGGTATTTTTTGATGATGCTTTTGCTTTTGCAGATAACAAAAATGAGTTGGCAACAAGGAGTCATATAGAACATCTTGATGACAGTCGAACCAAAATCCCTATCTCGATAAGATGGAACTACTATTTAAGCGATTTTATCCGATTAAAAACCTTCTATCGATACTATTCTGATTCATGGGGAATCTCAGCTCACACGGCAAGCATAGAACTTCCAATGACGGTAAGTCCATCGTTTATCGTTTCGCCGTTTTTTAGATATCACAATCAAACTGCTGCTGATGATTTTTATAAGTTCGGACAAGCCAGCGCATCAAACACCCCTGAATTTTATACTTCGGATTACGATTTATCGGATTTTAACAGCTATAAAGTTGGTGTTGGCTTTCAATATTCACCGGTTATGGGAATTTGCAATTTTAAATCTCCTCTGCGGAAAAATAAAACTGGTCAATTAAAAAGAATTGGATTGCGAACTGCCTACTATGACCGAAGTGATGGTTTAAATGCCTGGTTAGTTAGCTTAGATTTTGGATTCACATTCTAACAACTGATATATTATACCAATTTAATAGTGAATGGACTGCTTCTATAAGTAGTCCATTTTTTTTTAATTCAAAAATAGGGCATAAAAAAAACTGTTCCATATTGATGAAACAGTTTCAACTGAGCGAGAAACGAGACTCGAACTCGCGACCCCAACCTTGGCAAGGTTGTGCTCTACCAACTGAGCTATTCTCGCATTTCCCTTTTAACAAAACCCTGATTACTGAACAAAAGGATAAACTTCAATAATCGTTGAGCGAGAAACGAGACTCGAACTCGCGACCCCAACCTTGGCAAGGTTGTGCTCTACCAACTGAGCTATTCTCGCATATTAATAAGAACCGTTGCTCTTAACATCAGCGTTGCAAATATAGATATTCCAATGCTTTTGACAAGAGGTTTTCAAAAAAAAATATCAAAAAAAAGAATACAAACACAGCTAAAAAACTGACTATTTGAGCAAAAGAAAAGAGGAAATCATCAAAACCAATTTCCTCTTCCCAATTCATACGCCACTTTACCGACTATAAATTAACTTTTAAAAACTTATTGAATCGATTATACAAATGCAATCTTGTTTTCCCACCATATATACTATGATTCCTGTTGGTATACACCTGCATTTCAAATTGCTTATCTGCCTGCACCAAACGTTCAGTCAACTCATATGTATTCTGAATATGAACATTATCATCTGCCGTTCCGTGGCAAAGCAACAGTGATCCTTTCAATTTATCAACATGATTAATTGGTGAATTATCATCGTATCCTTTGGGATTTTCCTGAGGTGTTCTCATAAATCTCTCGGTATATACAGAATCGTAATACCTCCAGTTCGTTACCGGAGCAACGGCAATTGCAGCCGCAAATACATCACTTCCCTTCTCTAAACAAAGAGTAGACATAAAGCCACCATAACTCCATCCCCAAATAGCTATTCTATTTTCATCTATAAAGCTTTCCTTAGCCAAACTACGGGCTGCGGATATCTGATCGTCTGATTCCAACCTTCCTAATTGCATGTAGGTGCATTTTCTAAACATTTGTCCTCGGGCACCTGTACCTCTAGGATCCACACAAACAACAACGTATCCTTCCTGAGCTAAATACTGATACCAATCAAAACTCCAAGAATTAAGAACACTTTGTGAGTTTGGCCCACTATATTGTGTCATTACTACAGGATATTTTTTCGAAGGATCAAAATTAAATGGCTTTATCATCCATGCATTCAGCATCGTCATTCCATCAGCAGCCGGAAGCATTGTGAATTCTTTTGGCAAATACTGATATTCCTTTAATTTGGCAACCAACTCATCGTTGCTTTCCAATACCCGAATCATTTTACCCTTACTATTAAATAAACTAACAGTATTTGGCTGAGTAACACTTGAAAAATAATTGATATAATATTTAAATCCGTTACTAAAAACAGTATTATTAGTTCCTTTCTCAGGAGTTAGTAATTTTTTTGCTGTTCCATTTAATTTTACGGAATAAACATTTCTATCCATTGGTGATACTTCGGCAGATTGATAGTAGCAAACCTGATTTTTTTCATCAAAGCCTAAAAAATCGGTTACATCCCAATCTCCATTTGTAATTTGCTGTACCGATTTACCCGTGGCCATGTCATACAAATACAAATGATTGAATCCATCCTTCTCGTCCAAATAAATAAAATGCTTTCCATCATTCAAATAGGTTAAATAATCAAAATTCCCTTCCTCTATGTAATATTTATTCTCTTGTGTATACATTATATTCGAACTACCGGTTCTAGCATTAGCAAGCAATAGTTCCAATTTATTCTGATGACGATTCAATCGATAAATACTTAGCATTTTAGGATCCTGAGTCCATTTAATGCGGGGAATGTACTGATCCTTCTCCTCACCCACATCCATTCTTTTCGTAATTCGGTCTTCAATATTATAAACAAACACCTCAACCGTTGAATTCTTCTCTCCTGCTTTTGGGTATTTATAAGTATAATTTTCGGGATACAAAGCATTCTCTTTTATCTGTGGATATAAACCTTCGAATTTGTTCATATTGAACATCTTTACATCGCCTTCATTAAATTTCATATAAGCAAGAAACTCACTATCGGGAGACCATTCAAAAGCCCTGTTAAATTCAAACTCTTCCTCATAAACCCAGTCTGGTGTTCCGTTTTGTATCTTATTCCATTCCCCATCCTTTGTGATTCTAATTTCAGAACCAAACAAAACATTATGAATATACAGATTATTATCACGAACAAAAGCAATCCGATTGCCATTCGGCGAAAAAGTAGCCAAACGCTGCTTTCCATTCTTCGACAAAGGAACCAACTCTCTGTTTTTAAAAGAGAACACAAAATAATCAGCAGTAAAAGAACGTCGGTATATGCGCTCCGGATTTGTCATTAATAGAATACGGCTTTCATCAGCACTAAACTCATATTCATTAATGCTCTTTATTTCCACATCTTTTATTTGATTCAAATTCAACAAAGTATCTACAACCTTTCCCGTAGCATAACTGTATTTCACAATTTTAGTACCACCTTCTTCTAATGTTGTGTAATGAATACCATCTTTCATCGATAGTAATCCTTGAACAGATTTCTGACTAAAAGTGCCGTTAAGCATCAAATCCTCCATGCTTATCTTCTGATTTTCAGTCTGTGAAAAAGACAAAAAACCAAAACACATAAGGATGCAGAAAGTTAATATCTGTCGACTTATCTTCATAATTTTAAATTTTAGTATCGGTTGTTTATTAATCTCTCAAAGATTCCACTTTTTTACAGAAAAGAAAAATTACTACTTGATAATTATTTGTTATCACGCATCATTTGTTTAGATTTCACTAATTGTCATTCTTCCTTATCGGGTAAAAAGACTACTCCGCTTCCAACTGTTAAGAATAAAACCGTAAAAAATTTCAGACATTATTCTTACAACACACAAATATTGGCAAGCAAATTCATCTGAAAATTAAGGAGAAAGTTATATCTTTGTGGATTGAATAAAAAAAACAAATTTTTAAAATTATATAATGATTAAAATTACATTTCCGGATAATTCTGTAAAAGAGTTTGAAGCAGGGATTTCTGGCCTTGGTATTGCCAGAAGTCTAAGTAACAGCCTTGCCAAAGAAGTTTTATCTATAACTGTAAATAATGAAATTTGGGATATCTCTCGTCCAATAAACGAAGACTCAAACATTAAATTACATACTTGGGATGATGCTGAAGGTAAGTATGCGTTTTGGCATAGCTCAGCTCACCTTATGGCAGAAGCATTGGAGGCATTATATCCTGAAGTGAAATTTGGTATTGGTCCGGCTATTGAAATGGGCTTTTATTATGATGTTGACTTAGGAAACGGAATGGTTCTTTCCGATAAAGATCTTCCTAAAATTGAACAAAAAATGCTCGAACTTGCTCGAAACAAGAGTGAATATCAGCGTACAGATGTTACCAAGGAAGAAGCTATTTCGTTTTTTAAAGAAAAAAACGAAGAATACAAACTGGAGTTAATCAATGATCTGGAAGACGGCACCATCAGTTTCTACAAACAAGGAAATTTTACTGACTTGTGCAGAGGACCACACTTGCCTAACACCAGCTATATTAAGGCCATCAAATTAAACTCTATTGCGGGAGCTTACTGGAGAGGTGATGAAAAACGCCCGCAGCTTACACGTGTTTACGGAATTACTTTCCCTAAAAAGAAATACCTTGATGAATACGTGATAATGATGGAAGAAGCCAAAAAACGCGACCACAGAAAACTTGGGAAAGAAATGGAACTATTCACTTTCTCTCAAAATGTGGGTCAGGGAATGCCATTGTGGTTACCAAAAGGTGCACAGTTAAGAGAAAGTTTAGAAACTTTCTTGAAACGCGTACAGAAAAAATTTGGATACGAGCAGGTTATTACTCCTCATATTGGAAACATAAACTTGTATAAAACGTCAGGTCATTACGAAAAATACGGTGAAGATTCATTTCAGGCAATTCAAACTCCTCAAGAAGGAGAAGAATATCTGCTAAAACCAATGAACTGCCCGCATCATTGCGAAATTTACAAATTCAAACCTCGTTCATATAAAGATCTGCCTGTTAGATATGCCGAATTTGGTACTGTATATCGCTACGAACAAAGTGGAGAATTGCACGGCTTAACCCGTGTTAGAAGTTTCACACAAGATGATGCTCACTTGTTCTGTACACCAGATCAATTGAAAGATGAATTCAAGAAAGTTATCGATATCATTTTCATTATCTTTAAAGCACTAAACTTTACAGACTACACTGCTCAGATATCTTTACGCGATAAAGTAAAACGTGAAAAGTATATTGGTAGTGACGAGAATTGGGATAAAGCAGAACAGGCTATTATAGAAGCTGCTGAAGAAAAAGGCTTAAATACCGTTGTTGAATATGGCGAAGCCGCTTTTTATGGTCCGAAACTCGATTTTATGATTAAAGATGCAATTGGCCGTAAATGGCAGTTGGGAACCATACAGGTTGATTACAACTTACCGGAACGTTTCGAGTTAGAATACGTTGGAAGCGATAATCAGAAACATCGCCCGATCATGATTCACAGAGCTCCATTTGGTTCTATGGAACGATTTGTTGCCGTTTTACTGGAACATACCGGTGGTAAATTCCCTTTATGGCTAACACCTGAACAGGTTGTAATTATGCCAATTAGCGAAAAATATAACGATTATGCCGAAAAAGTTTTAAATTCGTTAAATAATTCCGATATTCGCGCCGTATTAGATGATCGCAACGAGAAAATTGGTCGGAAAATCCGTGATAGTGAGTTGAAAAAGACCCCATATCTTATAATTGTAGGCGAAAAGGAAGCAACCGAAGGTACAGTTTCTGTTCGCAGACAAGGAGAAGGTGATTTGGGTTCTCAAAGCATTCAGGAATTTACAGATTTTATAAATAAAGAAGTAGAAGATCAAATATCTTCTATTGAACAATATTAACTTAATTAGGAGGACCTAGACATAGCTGGATTTCAACATAAAAACAACAGGGGGCCAAGAAAACCTCAAGAAGCTCTACACAAAATTAATAAATTAATTAGGGCACGTAGCGTTCGCGTTGTTGGAGAGAACGTAGAACCAGGAGTTTATTCTATTGCTGAAGCATTAAAATTTGCTGAAGATCAAGGATTAGACTTAATTGAAATTTCACCAAATGCCGATCCACCAGTCTGTAAGATTTCTGATTACCAAAAGTTTCTTTATCAACAGAAAAAGAAACAAAAGGAATTGAAGGCTAAAACGGTTAAAGTTGTAGTGAAAGAAATTCGTTTCGGACCAAACACCGACGAACATGATTACAATTTTAAACTAAAGCATGCCGAAAAATTCTTAACAGAAGGTTCGAAGGTAAAAGCTTATGTTTTCTTTAAAGGCCGGTCAATCCTTTTTAAAGACAAAGGTGAGATTCTTTTATTAAAATTTGCTCAGGATCTTGAAGAGCTTGGTAAAGTTGAACAACTGCCAAGATTAGAAGGAAAACGTATGACCATGTTTTTAACACCAAAGAAAAAGTAAAGTAATTTATATATAATCAATAATTAGTTGTACAATGCCTAAGATGAAAACAAATAGCAGTGCAAAGAAAAGATTTACTTTGACTGCATCTGGAAAAATCAAAAGAAAGCACGCTTTTAAAAGTCATATTTTGACTAAAAAAAGCACTAAAAGAAAGAGAAATCTTACTTACTTTGGTTCTGTAAATAAAGCAGACCAGAAAAATGTTAAGTTAATGCTTAACATGTTGTAAAAATCAGTATTTGATTTTTAAAGTTTATTAACCGGGTGATTTAGCAAAAAAAGAGTCCTTAAATGGAACGCTAACATTCTAAAAACAAAAACAATGCCTAGATCAGTAAATTCTGTAGCTTCAAGAGCTAGAAGAAAAAAGATTTTAAAAGAAACCAGAGGTAACTTTGGAGCAAGAGCTAACGTTTGGACGGTAGCAAAAAACACATGGGAAAAAGGTATGCAGTATGCATATCGTGATAGAAAAAAGAAGAAATCAAACTTCAGAGCATTGTGGATTCAGCGTATTAATGCTGCTGCCAGACTAGAAGGTTTGTCATATTCACAATTGATTGGTTTGATGCATAAAGCTAACATCGAAATTAACCGTAAGGTTTTAGCTGATTTAGCAATGAATCATCCTGAAGCATTTAAAGCTGTTGTTGGAAAAGCACAAACAGCTAAATAATATTATAAATTATTTACTTTAGAACGGGATTGTTTTGTACAATCCCGTTTTTTTTTGTTTATCTCCTAAATCCAAATGCTTAATGGGGTCTTTATACTGATTATCGAAAAAGCATTTTCAAATGGCACAATAATCCACTTCCGGTAGTTTAATATGCCTTGGATTTATTATTTTTGAAATCATTAAGCAGGAGTAATACTATTAACCATACAAGCTCCTTAAAAAACCACACATGAGAATAGCACTTATTGGCTACGGAAAAATGGGCAAGGAAATTGAACAAATTGCACTAAGCCGAGGCCATCAAATAGGATTAATAATTGATCAGGAAAATCAAGCCGATTTGCATACTGAGAACCTTAAAAATATTGATGTTGCAATTGAATTTACAAATCCTGATTCAGCCTTTGGCAACTATCAAATTTGCTTTGAAGCAAACGTACCCGTTGTATCTGGCACAACAGGATGGCTGGATAAAATAGATTTAATTAAAGAAAAATGTCAGTTAGGAAGTGGTTTTTTCTATGCCTCTAATTTTAGTTTAGGAGTAAATCTTTTCTTCGAACTTAATAAAAAACTAGCGGCACTAATGGCGCCTTTTAGCGAATACAATGCTGACATGGAAGAGATTCATCATATTCACAAGTTAGATTCGCCAAGTGGAACGGCAATTACTTTAGCTGAGGGTATTATTGAAAATCATCCCAAAAAAACAAAATGGATTGAAGCTGCTAGTATGAAGGAAGACGAACTTAGCATATTTGCTAAACGACATGGTTCCGTTCCTGGCACACACTCCATCACCTGGCACTCTGAAGTCGATGAGATCAGCATTCAACATTTGGCTTATAGCAGAAAAGGCTTTGCTCTTGGTGCTGTGTTAGCCGCAGAATTCATGCCTGAAAAGAAAGGTTTTTTTTGTATGAAAGATCTTTTAAAACTATAGTTCAGCACAACAGCTGGAATAAAAAGAAATTAAGTAATCATTAAAAAAAAATTGAATGAGCAGTATACTAAAAAACAAATGGTTTAAATTTTCAATAGCTCTAATCATCTGCCTTTTGATGATTATTTGGATAGGTAATTACTGGCTGATTTTGGGCCTTCCCATCCTTTTTGATGTATACATCAGTAAAAAAGTACATTGGGCTTTCTGGAAAAAAAGAGGTGTAAAAAAACAAAGTGCAACAGTAGAATGGGTTGACGCAATTATTTTTGCAGTTGTTGCTGCAACCATTATAAGAATGTTCTTTATTGAAGCATATACAATTCCTACTTCATCAATGGAGAAATCTTTGTTGGTAGGAGATTATCTTTTTGTGAGCAAAGTAGCATACGGGCCAAAAATCCCAAACACTCCGCTATCCTTTCCTTTTGCGCATCACACAATGCCATTAACCAAATCAACTAAATCGTATCTGGAATGGATTCAATGGCCTTACAAACGCCTTGCCGGTATCAGCGAAGTGAAAAGAAACGACGTTGTTGTATTCAATTTCCCTGCCGGTGATACTATTATCGTAGGCCGAGAAAACCCAGACTATTACACAAATTTAAGAGGTATAGGTGATCAATTTATGTCTGATGACATGAAAAAAGGACGGACTCTTCAGTCAGAGAAAAAATATATTGATATGGCACGAAAGTATCTGGCTCAAAACACAGAAATAGCTACTCGTCCGGTAGACAAACAAGAGAACTACATCAAACGATGTGTAGGACTTCCGGGAGATACTCTATTGTGCATCGATGGTGAATTACATGTTAATGGTAAACCTCAGGACAAAATTGAGGATATGCAGTACAATTATGTTGTTCGCACAAATGGAACTCCTATCAATCCAAGAAAACTGGAAGAACTAAACATTGCCAAAGCAGATATTGACCACAGAGGATCTGATTACAATCTTCCTCTCTCGCTTAGTAAAGTTGAAGAATTGAAAAAATTGAGCAATGTTGTTTCAATTATTAGAAGAAATTCAACTCAAGGTATTTCTGAAGATGTTTTCCCTTTTAGTGACCATTACACGTGGAACAGAGACAATTTTGGACCATTAGTTATTCCTAAAAAAGGACAAACAGTTTCCCTTAATTTGGAAACACTTCCTTTGTATGAAAGAGCTATTAATGCTTATGAGGGTAATGATTTAAAAGTTCAGGATTCTACCATTTATATCAATGGAAAAATTGCAACAGAATTTACATTTAAAATGGATTACTATTGGATGATGGGTGATAACAGACACATGTCAGCCGACTCGAGATACTGGGGATATGTTCCTGAAGATCACATTGTAGGAAAGGCTTCATTTATATGGCTTTCATTGGATAAAGACAAAACTGCTTTCAGCAAAATCAGATGGAACAGAGTTTTTAAATGGATTCACTAATCGGCTAAGACTAAAATTATATGAAAGACACCCACTGCGGTGTCTTTTTCTTTTCCTTATTTTTCTATTTTTGTGCTTACGTTTCAACAGCTTCAAAATAATCTATGAAAAACTCCAAAGCCTTACTGACAACATCTTTTTTTGCACCCATTCAATATTACTGTAAATTAATTCAATACCCTGAAATCATAATTGAACAATGGGAGCATTATTCAAAACAATCGTACAGAAACCGCTGCAATATCTATGGAGCAAATGGTGTTTTACCTCTATCTGTTCCGGTTGTAAAGGCAACAAATAAAAAGGTGTTTACTAAAGATGTTAAGATATCATATGATACCAATTGGCAGAAATTGCACTGGAAAGGAATTGAGGCGGCTTACAAATCTTCTCCTTTTTATGAATATTATATTGATGATTTAGAGCGCTTCTTCACTCAAAAATGGGATTTTTTACTTGAATACAATAATGAAATTCAGAAAGAAATATTTGGTATTCTTGAGATTGACCCAATTATTAAATTCTCTGAGGACTTTATTGATTTTGGTACATCTGAATATGATGATTTCCGGGAAAAGATACACCCTAAAGTTTCAAAATTAGAAACAGACGACTCGTTCACAGCAAGAAAATACACACAAGTGTTTGGAGACAAATATGGTTTTATTGAGAATCTGAGTATTTTAGATTTAATTTTCAATTTGGGACCAGACAGTCTAAGCTACCTTGAATCAATCAATTCAAATTTGTAGTTGTTTCAGCAGATCTGACATAATAAGATCGTGATCAAAAGCCAGAGGTGGCAATTTTTCAACAGCTTGCCATTTTGCTTGTTTGGCATCATCTTCTCCCTTAACAACCGGCAATTCATCGGACATCATTGTTCCAGTATAAACAATCGATACGGTTCTTCCCCGGGGATCACGGTCAACAGCTCCATACGTCCTGAATTGTTCTAAACCAAAGCCAACAAAACCCGTTTCCTCTTTTAGTTCCCGATAGGCTGCCACTTCAATCTCTTCATCCATATCAACAAAACCACCAGGAAACGCCCACATATCCTGAAATGGAGGATTGGCTCTTTGAATTAGCAATACGTAAAGCACATTATTGGATTTGCAAAAAACAGCACAATCTACAGTTAGTGCCGGCCGTGGATATTGGTAAGTGTACATATAACAGGATTCCTAAAATTGTTACTGAATCGAATCTACTCGTTAATAATTCTTTTAATCACTCTTAACTTGTGCGTGTAACGCTTTTTATCAACATTGAATATTCCCTGATGATCTACATTATCAATACGGACATTGCCCGAAGCATGTATAATTTTATGCCGATCCCAAATAATACCAACATGAGTAATTTTCCCTTCTTCGTTATCAAAAAAAGCCAAATCGCCTGGCAAAGCCTCTTCTACAAAAGTTAGCGTATTTCCAATTAAAACCTGCTGACTTGCATCTCTTGGCAATACAATCCCATTTAGCTTGTAAACAATTTGGGTTAAGCCGGAACAATCAATTCCATACGGAGTTCTTCCTCCCCATAAGTAGGGTGAATTAAAATATTTTAACGCACTTTCGATTATTGAATCACGCAAGTGTTCGGCAGAAGAATTTTCAGAAACCTTGCCTTGATAGAAATAATCCTTATCGGCAATTCTAAATGACTTCTTCTCCAAATCACAAAATGGAAATGAACTTCCAGGTACAATCAATTTATTGGAGTAATCCTGTTCCTGAAAAACCAAATTAAACGTATCATTAGCTACAACCTGAAGCTCCTTATTTAAAATCTGAAAAAGTTCTTCATCAATCGCAGTAATCATTTTAGTATCCACCCAACCTTCGTAATTGTCAAATGCCAATCTGATTTTTGACCAGTTTTCATTCTCTTCAAGAATCTCAAAATGTTCCCCAAACAATAATTGAGTCACCATTTCGCTTCGTTCAGCCGGTTCTTTTCGGACTGGGATAATACTTAGATCGGAAATTCCGTAATTCATTTATTGTTCTATTTTAGCATTCAAACCAAATATAAAGAATAAAATTATGCTTTTACATTTGGTTTCACAAAATTGCCAATAAAATAAGTCTTCTAAAAGAAACAAGGAATAGTTTTCAAGCACAAAATATTACATTATTTTTATAAACAGAATTTCAGTAATAACCGCACTCACAAATAGCAAACAGAAATGAGTAAATACTTCAGGTGGATTCGACAGAATTTAAACAACATCTACAGGTTTTTGATTACATCAATGACCATTATTCTCATCACCCTATTGTTTCCCAATATTGGCAACTTCAAATACGAATACCAAAAAGGAAAACCATGGATGCACGAAACCTTAATTGCCCCTTTTGATTTTGCTCTTTTAAAAACAGATAGTGAAATTTCGCAGGAGAAGGACAGTATTTTGAATAAATTCTATCCTTTCTTTAAAAAAGACACTGCTGTAATTACAGAAATTACGAACAAATTCAATTCTGATTTTGACAAGAAATGGAGTCAATTCACAAAATCCGGCTCGTATAAAAAATTAAATAATTCCAACCAAACTACGGAAAAAGAGTTCTTACGACTCAAAGAATACCTTATTCTTAATCTCAGTAAAATTTATGAATTTGGAATCGCCGATTTTCAAAATGAACAGAAAGAATTAGGCTTCAAACGCCCTGATTTCATAAATAAATCGGTAAATAATCTAAACGAAGTTGTTCCTACTGAAAATATATATACACCCAAAAGTGCATATCAATTTATTTCAAATCAATTAAAAACAGATTTTCCCTCTTCAGCATATCAGAGTTTTATTCAGGAATTAAACATTGATTCTTATCTTTTGCCTAATCTGTTTTACGATGCAGCAATGTCTGAACAGGTTAAAGCCAGCATGTTGTCCATGGTATCCCTTTCAAAAGGTATTATAGAATCCGGAACCCGGATTGTTCTTGTTGGAGATGTTATAGATGATCACACTTTTCTTGTTTTGGAATCACTAAAAAAAGATTATGAAAATATACTAGGATCGTCGCAGAACCATTATTTAATTGTAATCGGACAATGTATGCTAATTATTTCATGCATCCTTCTGCTGTTTCTTTATCTGCGAAATTTTAGAAAACAGATTTTACATGACAACAAAAAATTACTATTTATACTTTTATTTGTACTGCTCTATGTTGCACTAACAACTCTTGTTCTTAAATTTACTAAAGTTAATATCTACATCATTCCGTTCGCGTTAATAACAATAGTTGTGAGAACGCTGATGGATAGCAGAACTGCCCTCTTTGTTTTTATAATAACGGTTTTACTTACCGGATTTCTTGCTCCAAATGGCTTTGAATTTGTATTCCTACAACTCTCAGCTGGTATTATGGCAATTTACAGCCTCCCAAGATTAGAGCGTCGTGGACAGTTGGTATTAACAGGAATCATTACCTTCTTAACTTATAGTATTGTCTACTTTGCATTTGCCATAACTCAAGAGTCAAATATCGCTGATATAAAATGGGTGAACTTTATGTTCTTTGCCATAAACGGCTTATTTATAACATTTTCCTACTCACTGATATACATTTTCGAAAAACTATTTGGTTTTCTTTCGGATGTAACTCTTATTGAACTCTCGAATCAAAATCATCCGCTCTTACGCCAACTATTGCAACACTCACCAGGAACCTTCCAACACTGCCTGCAGGTAGCCAATTTGGCCGAAGCTGCTATCAACAAAATTGGAGGAAATCCTTTGCTGGTTCGCACAGGAGCTTTATATCATGATATTGGAAAGATGAAACACCCAGCTTATTTTATTGAAAATCAACTAACCAACTCAAACCCTCATGATAAATTAGATTTTGATAAAAGTGCTCAGATTATAACAGATCATGTTAAATTTGGGGTTAAAATTGCGAAGAAACACAAGCTTCCTCAGCTAATTATAGATTTTATTGAAACCCATCATGGTGCCGGAAGAGTTCAGTATTTCTACACCTCATTTAAAAATAAATATCCTGACAAGGAAATTGATGAAGAAAAATTCACCTATCCAGGTCCGGATCCTTTCACCAAAGAAACCGCAGTATTAATGATGGCAGATTCAGTGGAAGCATCGTCGCGGAGTTTAAAAGAAAAAACGCCCGAAACGATACGTGCTCTTATCGACAAAATAATTGACAAGCAAATTGCTGAAAACCGTTTCCAAAATGCTGATATAACTTTTAAAAATATCAATCAGATCAAAGAAATTTTCACAAATGCTCTTATTAACGTTTATCATGCGCGAATTGAGTATCCAAAAGAGAATGAATAAAAAATTTTAACCTTGTTTCCTCAATAATTTGATTTCAATCTATTTTCAATTGCCTGACAATAGGTTGAAATCAAAATTGCAGTACCCATAACCAACAAACAGAACATAAACATCTAATTTTATGGCTATTAAACACACACAAACATCTTGAATTTCTTTTTTTTTCCTATTCATTTTTTTGTAACTTATGACTAAGAGTATTCTTCAAATCGTTTTCAAACGACTTATCCATATTCACTTGTTAAGGAAGCATAAAATTAATATAAGCTAATCACAGTATTTTAAATTCAAACCCTTATTGTTATGAATCGGAAACTGATAATTTTATTTGGACTCATCATTTCGATCGTATTTGCTTTTTCCTGCCAACCCAATAAAAAAACTGAAGAGAAAGAAAAATACGACTCTGTAATGAAACGGAAATTGGCAAACTATGTAAAAGTTCAACTCTCTGCCGATTTAAGCAATCTCACTGCAAATCAAATAAAACTATTTTCTCAATTAATAAGAGTATCAAATGAAATTGATGAAATTTATTGGTTGCAGGCATATGGTGATAAAAATCAACTTTTAAATAAGATTACTGATCCAGACATGAGGGAGTATGCAATGATCAATTATGGTCCATGGGATCGTTTAGATGGATTTGCTCCCTTCACCGATGATTTTCCTCCTCGTCCCTTAGGAATTGGTTTTTTTCCTGACGATATAACTCAGGAAGAATTCTTCTCTTTAAAAAATGACAATAAATACAGCGCATACACAACATTAACCCGTACCGAAAATGGATTGCTAAAAGTGTTACCTTACCACATAGCTTATCAAAGTCACATAAATAATGCTGTTTCAGCCTTACAAAGTGCCGCAGAGCTCTGCGAAACTAAAGATTTTAAGGAATACCTTTTGCAACGTGCTGAAGATTTACTTTCAGATAATTTCGAGAAAAGTGATCATTTGTGGATGAATCTGAAAACCAATCCAATTGATTTTATTGCAGGACCTATTTCTAATACTGAAGATCATTTTATCTGGACAAAATATTCCTACGGCGCATTTATTTTGTTAAGAAATATACAATGGACCAAGGATGTTGAGAAATACTCTTTACTACTTCCTTATTTACAAAAAAGCCTTCCTGTTTCTGATGAATATAAAAATGAAACACCCTCCGAATCGGCAGAAATAGTAATTTATGATGTTTTATACAATTCGGGTTATTGTAATGCTGGTAATAAACTAATTGGGTTGAACCTTCCTATTGGCAACAGTATAACTACCAGTGCTAAAAAATTACATTTCAAGAATGTAATGCAAGCCAAATTTGAACAAATTCTTCAACCGATCACGAATTTAGTTATCGAAGAAAAACAGCGCAAGCATGTTTCATTTAAGTCATTTTTTTTAAACACAATTTTTTATGAAATAAGTGATGGACTTGGAATCTCACAAACTATAAATGGGAAAGGAAGCGTAAAAGAAGCTTTAAAAGAACATTACAATGTAATAAATGAAGTGAAAAATGATGTGCTTCGAATGTTTTTTCTTGGACAACTAACTGATATGGGGCAAATTGAGGATGTTGAACTAATGGATAATTACGTTACCTATATGGCTGATGTATTTAGATCTATTCGTTTTGGAGTGAAGGATTCGCAAGGGGTTGCCAATATGATTCGATTTTACTATTTCGAAGAAAATGAGGCCTTTAAATACAACCCAAAGAGTGGCACTTACAAGGTTAATTTTTACAAAATGAAAAAGGCCATAGAATCATTATCAAAATTAGTTCTTGAAATAGAAGGAAATGGTGATTATGAAACAGCTGATCAGCTAATTAAAACAAAGGGGTTTATTCATAATGAACTATTACAAGACTTATATCGAATTCAAAGGGCTAAAGTTCCTAAAGATCTCGTTTACGATCAGGGTGAAAAAGTTATTATTTCGAGTAATTAATTCTCATTTTTAATAAAAAAAAAGGCATCATAAAGATGCCTTTTTTTATTTCCATTCCGCAGATGAAATATTTATCATATATTTGAATTCTAAACTAAATTCTGAAAATCATACACAAATGATCCGTCTATTTCTTTGTATAATTATTTCACTTCTCTACAACATGAGCACATTTGCTCAAATAGTTAAACTTACCGATTCGAAAACTCACAAACCAATAGAAAATGTATACATATTTGATTCGGAAAAATCAATAATAACAAACAACATGGGAGAAGCAAGCTTGGCTGGCTTCTCAAAAAACAAACTTATTCACTTTCAACATCCTTCTTATAAAAATCTTCAGTTTACTTTTTCAGAAATAGAAAATAAATTATTTATTATCTCCTTACAATCCAACATATTCCCAATATCCGAGGTCGTGGTATCTGCTAATAAATGGGAAGAGAATAGTAATGAGATACCAATAAAGGTGATACAAATAAACAAAGACCAGATAAAACAAAGTACATCTCAAACCAGTGCAGATTTATTAAAGGAATGTAATCAGGTTTATATTCAAAAAAGCCAATTAGGAGGAGGCAGTCCAATGATCAGAGGATTTGCAGCCAACAGAGTTCTCATTGTATTGGATGGTATCCGTCTCAACAATGCCATTTACAGAAGTGGTAACCTTCAAAATGTACTCAATATTGATCCAAACAGTCTTGAATCGGCTGAAGTAATTTTGGGACCAGGCTCTATTATTTATGGAAGTGATGCAATTGGCGGCGTAATGGATTTTCACACGATTAAACCGCGTCTTTCAACTTCTGAAGTCCCCAATATTAACTTCTCGTTCAAATCCAGATATTCATCTGCTAATAATGAAGTAATGAATCATGGCAAATACAATTTTGGGACTTCCAAATTGAGTTTAGCAGGTAGTGTTAGCTATTCTGATTTCTCGGATCTAAAAATGGGAAAACACGGTCCGGATGATTACATGCGACCTCAATATGTTATCAGCAGAAATGGCACAGATGAAATAATCCAAAATCCAAATCCTGAAAATCAAAAACACAGTGGCTATTCCCAGATCAATGTATTGCAAAAAATACGTTTCAAAGCTTCAGAAACAATGGATTTTCAATACAATTTTCAACATTCCGAAACATCAAACATTCCGAGATACGACCGATTAATACAATATTCAGGTGGTCAGTTAAAATATGCTGAATGGTATTACGGCCCTCAAAAACTTCAATTGCATTCTTTAAAAATTAATAATTCCAAACCAACATTTCTATATAATTCTTTTAAAGTAATAGCTGGATATCAAAACTATCAGGAAAGTAGAAATAGTAGGAAATTCAATTCTTCAACACTGACTAACAGAGAAGAGAATCTTAAAATATATTCAGTAAATGCTGATGCTGAAAAGCAAATAAATTCGTCCTCTCAATTGTTTTATGGGAGTGAATGGACTCACAACCGATTAAATTCTTACGGAAATAACACGAATATTTTTTCCAATGAAAAGTTAGAAACATCAAGTCGTTACCCTGATAATTCCAAGTATACCAGTTTGGCATTCTACTCCAACTTAAAATGGAAATTAAACTCAAAATGGATACTAAATACAGGAATACGATATTCTCATGTTTGGATAACATCTAATCTGGACAATCGCTTTTACAATTTTCCTTTCGATAACTTAAATCTTTCCTCTGGTGCAGTAAATGGTGGTATCGGTATAAGTCATTTATCCAATAAAGGATGGTCGCTCAAAATAAATGCTACATCAGGATTCAGAACTCCAAATATTGATGATGTTGCAAAAGTGTTTGATTCGGAACCAGGAAAAGTTGTTGTTCCGAACAAGAATTTAAAACCTGAAACAGTATATAATTTTGAAGTAAACCTGAGCAAAAATTTTTTCAACACCTTGTTCCTTGACTTAAATGGATTCTACTCCTTCTTAGATAAGGCCATGGTTAGGAAAGAATTTTCGTACAACGGACAAACTAATCTAATTTATGACGGCGAGGAAAGCTCAATTCAAGCCATCGTAAATGCAGATAATGCAAAGATATGGGGAGGTAACTTCAGCGCAATTTTGAAGTTAACTGATCATTTTTCAGCCAATACAAGTTTTACGATTACAAAAGGGAAATACAAAGATGGCACCCCTGTACGACATGTTCCTCCATTATTTGGAAATACGTCGTTAACCTATAATTCGAAACACTTAACATCAAAACTAAGCCTTGAATTTAATGATGAAATCAGCTATAAGAATCTTGCTGATACAGAAAGAGACAAAGCCTATTTGTATGCAAAAGACAAAAATGGAATGCCCTACTCCCCTTCCTGGATGATTGTAAGCTTTAACAATGAAATTAGAATAAGCAAAAAGCTTATTGCTAATATAAGTGTGGAAAACATCTTAAATAAGCGATACCGACCTTATTCATCTGGAATTAGTGCTAGTAGCAGGAATTTTATATTGGGGCTTTCTTATGGGCTTTAAAATAGCAATAGTCAATTACAATTATCTCAATATCTACAACACAGTAATCATCTATACCTCTCAATAATTGACATGAGTAAATCAAAATACATGACTAGATTACTTCCAATACAACAACATAATTTTAGCTCGAATTAAAAATTATTATCACAATTTCTAATTCTTACAACAACCACTATTTTCGGTATTAATCAAAAAAAAAGCCGAACAAAAGTCCGGCTCCTTCAATATTTTAAATTTTATTTAATTTACGTCAAACCAAAGTTTAGTCGTTGCTTTATCACCACCAATAGCTGCAGCCGCGGCAGTATAGCTATCAATATTCTTATCATTCTCATCATAAGGATATGGGTAACGAACAGGAATATCACCATAATTTAATTCCTCAGGTACATTTAACACAGGAAAATCCAATCTTCTCCATTCAGCCCAACCTTCTACACCTCTGTTATACATTGCTAACCATTTCTGGGTACCAATTTTCTGTTTCCATGTACCAGCAGCAGTCGAATAAGCAACAGATGGTTGAGCTAAGTATGCAGTAGCATCCGCAACAGTACCTCCATAATAAAGAATACTAGCAGTAACACCTTTGTTGTAATGCTCTTCTGCAGTACCACCAACAGAATAACCTCTTTCAACAGCTTCAGCTAAGAAAAATTCCATTTCTGAATAATCTGCTAAAACCACCTCTAAAGTAGGCTCAAAGAACATTGGAGTAAAGTGTGAAAAACTAGCATAAGCACCACCGGCAGTTAAACCATAAGTCAAACCTTTATATTCACCACCAACTTGAGTAAACCATAAGGCACGTCTAGGATCATTCAAGTTATTCATGATATCAATCAATGTATTAGAAGGAACATAATCCGAACGATTATCAATAAAATAACCCTGATAAATTGTGTTCACATAAGGATCTGTTCCAATGTAAGCAAAGAAAGCTCCTTCTAAGTTAGCACTATAAATGCCATTCGAAGATGCTATAGCAGCTTCAACTTTCGTTTTAGAATCAAAAGACGGCACATCGGCCATTCTCATAGCCATTCTAAGCTTCAACGAATTGCCCAAAGTTTTCCACTTATCAATATCACCACTAAAAAGTAGATCTGAATCTCCAAAAGAATCAGCCTCATCAACAAACATGGCCAATGCTGCATCTAAACGAACAAAAAGATCTGCATAAATAGTTGCAGCATCATCATATTTAGGAAGAGTATTATCCAATCCCACCAAAGCCTCAGAATAAGGTACATCTCCAAATGTTTCAGTCAATACAGCATAAGTGTAAACAGTCATAATTTCGATAATCGCTTTCTGATTAGTAGCTATATCAGCAAGGCCACCAGTATATCCCGCAGCATCAATAATCATAGATGCTTCATTAAGATCCATCAATACATCACGATACATCTCACCCCAGAAAGAATCTGGAATACCCCGATCCTGAAAATCATAACGACTTTCGTTAGTATAAGTAGTTTCCATCCAATACTGAGCCAATAAACGAGATATATTTCTGTTTACACTCATATTATCGTATTGCGCAACAAATTGTTGCTGAGCTGCTGTAAATAGTGTTCCTACAGGAACCTCCGTAGCTCTCTTTGGATTGATGTTATCATCCAGCTCACATGAAGAGAACCCCACGCCCATCAATAGGACGCCAATCAATATATATTTTATTTTTTTCATTTGGTCAATTTTCATAAGTTAATTTAGAATCCTAATGTAATGTTAAATCCATAAGATCTTGTTGTTGGGTAAGAAGAGTTGGCAATACCCTGCTTGTTACCAGAACTCTGACCAGTTTCAGGATCAAAACCAGGAGTATTCTTATGTAGAATTAATAAATTACGTCCAATTGCTGAAACTACAGCTTTGGTTAAGAATGTTTTACCAAGAATACTCTTAGGAAGAGAATATGATAACGCAACTTCTCTCAACTTAACGTATGAAGCATCATAAATGTATCTTGCAGTAGGAGTTCTTCCGTAATACTGATCTCCACCCCAAGAATCTGCTCTTGCAAAAGTAGTGTTTTGTGCTCCATCTGCGTATACTGCTTCGGCATGTAAAATACCACCACCATCAGCTACTGCATCACGCTTAGGATTACCCAATGAATTTAAACCAGCAGTTTCTTTATACAAACCGGTAGCTAAACCATACTTACGATCAACAGAATAAACATCACCACCTTGTTGTACATCAATTAATGTACGAAGAGAAAACCCTTTGTAGCTAAATGTGTTAGTAATACCGGCATTCCAGTCTGGCTGAATATTACCAATAACTTCATCAGTCTCATCTGTTTTTAAATAGTATCCACTTGAACTAACTGTTTTTTTACCGTTAGTATAAACAAAGTCGGTGCCTTTTAGCACACCATAAGGCTGTCCAACAGCTGCATTAAGAGTGATATCCCATGCTGAAGTAATCAAAACATTATTAACTCCTGCATACAAAGATTTAACCTCATTCTTATTCTTAGCCCAATTGATATTCATATCCCACGAGAAATCATTTGTTCTAATTGGAGATGCATTAATACCAAGTTCTATACCTTTATTCTCCACTTCACCAGAATTAACATATGCCTGAGAATAACCCGTAGCAAAAGAAACATTTACCGGCATAATCTGATCAAATGAATTTGCTTTATAAAGAGCAAGATCAAATCCAATACGGCTATTAAAGAAATTTGCTTCTAAACCCACCTCGTAACTCTCAGTACTTTCTGATTTTAATTTAGGATTCTGAAGAGTACTATTTACTGAAAATGGAGCATTGTTACCCCAGTTCACATTCTTAGTATAAGTAGATTTTAAATTGTACGGTTGTGTATCATTACCAACTTCAGCATAATTAGCACGAAGTTTTGCAAATGACAAGAAACTTAAGTCTTTTAATCCACCAAGTTCTGAAAGTATTAAACTTGCAGAAACAGCAGGATAAAAATAACTGTTCTCATCTTCAGGAAGAGTAGAAGACTCATCAACACGAATAGATCCTTCTAAGTAAGCAAAGTTTTTATAACCAACAGAAAAATTAACATAAGCACTATTTATGTTGCTTTCGTAAAGATTTTCAGTAGGAGATGTTGCTACTGTAGAATTTGCAACAGTATACAATAAAGGAACAATTAAGCCTCCAGACGTTGAAGAGAAAATATCAGAACTTTCATTATCTCTATTTGAGATACCTACAAGACCATTTAAGCTGAAATCATTAACTTGTTTTTTGAATTTCAACATTAAATCGGTATTCAATTCTCTAAAAGTTCTTCTGTAGTTTGAGAACTCAGATTGAGAATTACTATTAACAGCTATTCTTTCATTCTGCTCTTCACTATAATAATCCATAGAAGTTCTGAAAGTCAAAGAGAACATGTCATTAAATTTGTAATCTAATGAAGCATAACCAAAAAGTCTGTTTCTCTCATCATCCTCGTAATTCATGTAACGAGTCCAATAAGGATTGTTTGCATAAATAGGATCAAGATTTGTTGGACTTTTAGCATTCCATGTACGCTGATCACCATCAGGAGCCAGATAATTATTCTTCATTCTACCAAAATCAAGATTGGTTTGGAACCACTGTGCAAAATTCTGCATTGGGTTATTATCATCATAACCTGTTCCATAACGACCTTTTCCTTTAGTATTCACAAAGTTACCACTAAATTCAGCAGTTAATTTATCGTTTAATTCATAACTCGATCTAAATGAAAGACTATTCTTTTTAATCGAACTGTTTGGAAGAATACCTGTTTCATCAGAATTAGTATAAGCCAATCTAAAGTTATAACCTTCTTTACCACCTTCTAAAGCAACACTATTCACATACTTTATTCCTGTTTCAAAAAAATCATAAACTTTCGATTTAGGAGCAACCCATGGACGCTCTTCACCATAATTATCTGCAGCAGGGTCTAAAGCATCCCAATGAACAACCATCAAGTTTGGATCAAACTTTGCACCCCATGAAGCATCTTCCATTGTAGGAACAACTAATTGAACGCCATTCCCAAAATCTGCCTCATTAAAATAAGCATCCTCATCAGGTCCATAATAAGGACCATAACCAGCACCATATTCATACTGATATTCTGGCATTGTCTCTTTATTAATAGTACTGAAAGTAATACCAGAGTTAACTGTTACACCAATACCTTTTCGACTCTTTCCTTTTTTTGTAGTAATTAAGATCACACCATTAGCTGCACGAGAACCGTACAAAGCTGTTGATGCAGCACCTTTCAAAACAGATACAGACTCAATATCTTCAGGATTGATATCCGCAGCTGCATTTCCATAGTCATAACCACCCCAACCATCTGTCTGATCAGCATCATTAGTGTTACTATTATCAATAGGTACACCATCTACTACAAATAAGGCCTGATTGTTTTGAGTAATTGAAGCAGAACCACGAATCACAATATTTGCAGAACCACCCATTGTATTTGCCTGACGAACTTGAACACCAGCAACCTTACCTGAAAGGGAATTCACAATATTGGTTTCCTTAACTTCGCTCATGCTCTCGCCACTTACTTCTGTAACAGCATAACCAAGTGATTTTTTTTCACGAGTAACGCCTAATGCCGTAACGACAACTTCATCCATACCAATGGATTCAGTTTCCATTACAACGTTAATGACAGTTTTGTCACCAACTTTAATTTCCTGGGTAACCATACCAACAAAACTAATCAACAATACATCTGTTGATTTAGCTTCCAAGGAATATCGTCCGTCAATATCAGTACTGGCACCAATTGTAGTACCTTTTAAAACAACGGATACTCCGGGCATGCCCAGACCATCTTCAGCACTGGTAATAATACCAGAAATCTGCTTGCTTTGCGCATTTACTAATTGCATTCCCATAAAAATGAGTAATGCAAATAGTCCAATCATTTTTTTCATAAAAAAACTTTTTAGTTAGTAATTAAGTAAAGATGCAAAATGGTTAATGGTAATTCTAGATCCTAAAAATAGCATTAAAAAAGCTTTTAACAAAAATTAACACACTTTTAACACTTGATCAAGTTATGACTTATGTCATGTTTTAATGTGTTTCTCGGGGAGTTACGTAAATAATTCAATTGGAAGTGTTGTCTATTTACTTTTAAAAATCAACACTATAGCTTATAAAAAAAGGATACAACATATTAAATTCAAAAAAAATAAAAAAAATATGTTTTTTTTTGAAAACAACATGATAAACTCAAAATTTTAGCCGACACCCCCAAAATATAACAATCAACCTGATTAAAAACACACATAAACCACACATGGTGTCATATCAGATGAAGGGGTATTAAAAAAAACATAAAATGTGCATTCTCGAAAAATTGAATGACATTCCTCAACAAAATTCATAATTTGCTACATTTGGTGAAAAATTAAACAACATGAAAAAAATACTCGCAGAATTACAGCCTACGGAAATTTGGAAATATTTCGAAGATATTTGTCAAGTTCCAAGACCTTCAAAAAAAGAAGATCGAATAATCGACTTTTTGATGGAGTTTGGCAAAAGGCACAACTTACAAACAAAGAGAGACCAGATTGGAAATGTGTTAATCAGCAAACCTGCTACTCCTGGAAAAGAAAACCTAAAGACGATTGTTTTACAATCACATATGGATATGGTTTGCGAAAAAAACAATGAAACAGTTCATGATTTTAATAAGGATCCTATAATTCCCTTGATTGATAATGGATGGGTAAAAGCAAAAGGAACAACACTAGGTGCCGATGATGGCATCGGAATGGCTGCAGAAATGGCACTTCTGACCTCAAGCAATATTGAACATGGGCCTATTGAATGTCTCTTTACTGTAGATGAGGAAACAGGGCTATCTGGTGCATTTGCCCTGCAATCAGGCTTTTTTAATGGAGAAATACTATTAAATCTTGATTCTGAAGATGAAGGTGAAATATTTATTGGCTGTGCCGGAGGTATTGATACCCTGGCAACAATAGAATATACCAAGGAAGATGTTCCAAATGGGCATTTTTCAGTACGAATTGATGTAAAAGGTCTTCTTGGAGGACATTCAGGTGATGAAATTAATAAAGGTCGTGGTAATTCAAACAAAATTTTGAATCGTTTTCTTTGGCAAATAAATAAGAAATATGGTATTCGTATTGCCTGTTTTGAAGGTGGCAATTTAAGAAATGCTATTCCCCGTGAGGCCTACGCTATTATTACGCTACCTTCTGAGTTCAAAGAGAATGTTCGAGTTGATTTGAATATTTATGCGTCAGAAATGGAAGAGGTTTGGAAAATTACTGAGCCTAAGTTAAAAATCTCTCTTGAATCTACCGACAAACCAACATTTGTTATTGATGAAGAAAGCTCTTCAAACCTAATGGATGCAATTTACGCGTGTCCGCACGGAGTTTTTTCCATGAGTTCGAAAATACCTGGAATGGTTGAAACTTCAACAAACTTGGCATCTGTTAAATTTTCAGACGACAATAAAATTCAAATTACCACATCGCAAAGAAGTGATGTAGATAGTGAAAAATACAATATCGCTCAAATGGTCGGCACTTGTCTGACTATGGCAAATGCAAAAATAGTACATTCTGATGGATATCCGGGCTGGGCTCCAAACCCCTCATCAGAAATACTAACTGTTGCTGTAGATTCCTACAAAAAACTCTTTGGAATTGATCCTGTTGTCCGTTCTATTCATGCAGGGCTTGAATGCGGCCTTTTTCTTGAGAAATATCCAAATATGGATATGATTTCATTTGGCCCTACACTCAGAGATGTACATTCTCCTGATGAAAAAATTAATATTGAAACGGTAGATAAGTTTTGGAAACACCTTCTTGATATCCTCAAAAACGCTCCTGTAAAGTAAAAGAGATCTATCCTCTTCAACACCATATAACGGCAATTCTGAATTCAGAATTGCCGTTTTTTTTATACCTTCAATCAATTAATCCATTTATTATAGAACAAGTGGCATGACTGAACTATTTGCTAACCTTCACGAAATGGACATTTACTCCTTTCCCATTATATGTTTACTTTTGCTGGCAGGATTTATGGTGGGTTTTATTAATACAATTGCTGGAAGTGGAACCGTAATCTCCTATTCCCTATTTATGTTTTTAGGCCTCTCGGCTCCACTGGCCAATGGAACAATTCGATTTGGTGTGATTATGCAAACACTTGCTGCCACTTATAATTTCAAAAAACAAAATGTTTTAGAACTAAAAAAGGGAGTTCTTCCAGCCTTACCTACAGTTCTTGGATCTGTTTTAGGAGCGCAAATTGCTATAAGTATTAACAAGGATCTATTTGAGATATTAATAGCTGGAGTGATGCTAATAATGGGGGGCTTACTGTTTTTCAAACCAAATCGATGGCTTGCCGGTTCTAAAATTCTTCAAAATAAAAAATTTGGATTCAAGCAATTCGCAATCTTCTTTATAATTGGGATATATGGTGGATTTATTCATATCGGAGTAGGGATTTTTTTAATAGGTATATTGGTTCTGGAAATGGGTTACGACCTGATTAAAGCAAATGCCTTAAAAGTATTTATTGTTTTACTGTACAGTCCCTTTGCTTTGATCGTTTTCATGATGAATGATCAAATACATTATGGTATTGGTGCTATTGCAGCTATAGGTAATGTATTTGGTGGTTATACAGCGTCTCACTTTGCCGTAAATTGGGGTGCCAATTTCATTAGATGGATACTAATGTCTATCATTCTCATATTTTGTATCCGATCATTAAACCTATTTCATCTTTAATTAGAATCCATTGACAGCGAAATACAACGCATTGATCAAGTAGTCTTATATGTGTTAATTTTTCACAAACCAATACTCTCCAAATTCCTTTCCAAAATTAGATAAAAAGAGTAGTTTTGTGGGCAATTTTTAATGACTAAGAAGTGAAGCAAGAAGTCTACAATAGTATAGAAACATGGTTTAACAGCTATGTTGCAGGTTTTGAAAATGAAATCGAAGAGATTAAGTCTAATATTAATTTGAAACGAAATCATTCATTTCGTGTAGCTAATTTAATTAAGGAACTTGGTGAAGAATCAGGTTTAGATGAGTCTGATGTAATTTTGGCGCAAATCTCTGCATTGTTACATGATGTTGGTAGATTTGAACAATTGACAAAATTTGGTACATTCTCCGACACAGAAGAAATAAATCATATCCAACTCGGAATTTCAACCATCACCGAAAACAATATTCTATCGGAGCTTACAGAGGAAGAAACGAATGTGGTAATTGAAAGTATTAGAAACCACAATGAATCACTTATTCCAAAATCAATTGATCCTAAGCTTTTGCCTTTTGTTCAAATTTTAAGAGATGCCGATAAAATAGATATACTTCATGTTGTCTCTGATTATTATTCAAACAACAAACAGGGTAGTAATAAAAGACTCGAAATGGAATTATCGGATAAACCGGAAATTTCTAAAAAGCTTTATCAATGCATTATTGACGAGAAACATGTTGACTTTAAAGATGTACTAACACTCAACGATCTAAAGCTTTATCAGATGTCTTTAATTTTTGACCTTAAGTATAAAAAGAGCTTTAAAATAGTAAGTGAAAAAACTTACTTAAAACAAATATTCGAAACTTTACCTAAAAAAGATCTTGTAATTGACATGTACAGGCAGATGAAAATATACCTTGAAAATCAGCTGTAACAAACCATTCCTCTTCAATCTTATCTAGAATCATTTAAAATAACACTCTCAGACTTGATGGTTTAAATTGAATAATGTATATATTTACAGCAGATTATTATTAAAAGAGCAAAAAACAATGAGGGATATAGTTTGTAACTGTCAGATGGTAGACAGAAAAACCATAGATAAGGCAATTCATGAGAGAAATTCAACTACAATTGAAGAAATAAGAAGGTACACCGGAGCTAATACCGGTTGCGGAAAATGTATTAGTTACATCAACAGCATATTAGATATTGAAGTTCCTAAAATTGCAGCGAAAGTAGAAAATTCAACACAAAATAAATTTAAACTTTGGTAAATAGTAAAGCTTCGGAAATCCCGAAGCTTCTTTTTTGGATTTAATATTTCTTCCTATAAAACCTTTCTCACAACATCAATAACGGTTCCATCAACCCATTTTATAGCCGCTACAATCTCGTCGGATAAAACACATTTTTCCATAATACCGCATATTTCTTCTGCTTCCCTTTTTAATTCGTGGATAGATTTAATAGGCAAATTACTTTCCTTCAACTTTCTAAACAGATCTTTACGCAAAGGGTTAATTGCAATTCCCCTTTCGGTTATAATAACGTCTATTAATTCTCCCGGACCACAAATGGTTGTTACCTCATCCCTAACAACCGGAATTCTATTTCGGAAAAGCGGTATGGGTAAAATGACAGTCTTACTAAACAAACAATTTTGCCAACCACCGATGCCATGCAGCAAATAACCATCCGAATGTGTAACTACATTTGCATTAAAATTAACATCAACCTCAGTCGCCCCTAAAATTGCAACATCAACCATTCCTGCAAAATTCCCTTTGCTGTGATAATTATAACTTGTGAAAGGACTGGTCCACACATGATTTGGATTTTCCCGCATAGATCTCACTCCTTCCAAATCGAAAGTCTGACCATCCAATATGTATTCTACAAGACCTTCTTCAAGCATCTGAACCAAGTATTTGTTACTGCCACCTCTTGCAAACCTGGCTTTTATACCTTTCTCTTTCATGATCCTGCCAAAAAATTTACCAATGGCAAGTGACGTTCCTCCTGCACCAGCCTGAAACGAAAATCCATCCCTAATGATTCCTGCTTCCTCACAAAATCGTGCAGTCAATTCTGCTATTAATAAACGATCCGGACTTTTGGTAATTTGCGTTGTTCCTGAAACGATTTTTTCTGGAATACCTATTTGATCCATTTCAACAGTAAAATCGACGTAATTTCCTTGAATTTGCCATGGTACACAAGGGAAAGCGACCATATTATCCGTAGCAACAATTACCTTATCTGCAAACTGAGAATCAGCCAAAGCAAATCCGAGTAAACCCGAAGCTGACTTACCGTTAAGTCCATTTGCATTTCCAAAAGGATCAGCACAAGCGGCACCAATAACGGCAATATCAATATGAACTTCTCCATCCTGAATAGCCTGATACCTTCCTCCATGAGAACGCAAAACAGCTACACCCTTCATTTTGCCTTCAGAACAATATTTACCTAAAGGGCCATTCATACTTCCCTCAATACGGGAAATAGTACCATCTTCCAAATATGGAATTAAATGTTCATGGCAAGGAAATGATGCTGACGGAAACCAAATTAGATCCTTTACCCCCATCTCATGCGCAATATCAAACACCATGTTGGCCAACAAGTCTCCATCTCTAAAATGATGGTGAGTAGAAATCCTCATACCATTAGCTAAACCTGCTTTTTGTAAGGCTTCTTTTAAGTTCTTTACTTTTTTATTACCATCGGCAGGAAACTCAGCATTGGTAGAGATATAAGAATTATATTTTCTCTTCTTAGGTATAAATTTTCCAATTCCCATATAAGGAATTGCTTTCTGACCATTAATTTCTGTCGGAACCATTCGTCCGACAGCATTTTCAATCAATTTAACCGACATATTTGCTCCTCCAATCCTTTGATAGTATTCCAAGATTAATTGCTAATTCAAGTACCTTTAACTGCCTTTTTACCACAGGAGGATCAACCATTTTTGTTCCAACAGATACAACTGCAAGCCCATTCTTCTCTGATTCATGAAAAGCATTCACAATTTTCTTTGCCCTTTCGATTTCATTCCAATTTGGTGCGAAATTTTCATGTATTACTGATATCTGCCTGGGATGAATACAGCCCATCCCTTGAAAGCCCAATAATTTCGACCTTTTTACATTTTCAGCCAATGCCTCCATATCCCCTACATCTGAAAAAACAGAATCAATTGCCTGAATTTTAGCTGCATGACAAGCATTCACAACCCGCATTCTTGCATACAAAGATTCTGTGCCTGCATTGGTTCGCTGAACACCCAAATCTGCCGTGTAATCTTCAAGACCAATTGCCACAGCAACAATATTATGTGATGAAGCTGCAATTTCATAAGCATTTTCAACTCCAAGAGCACTTTCAATGATTGGCATCAAAAAAATATCCTGTATCAAATCTTCGCGTTTCTTAATTCTTCTGATTTCTTCTTCAATCTTATAAATATCAGCAGCAAACTCACATTTTGGCACCAAAATTACATGTACATTGTGAGGCACAATAAAGGCCAAATCCTCAATACCTAACTCTCCTTGATTAATTCGAACCATTCTCTCTGCACCGTTGAAATTCTGAGAACGCAAAGCATTTCTCACGATATATCTTGCTTCATTCTTTTTAGAGACAGCAACAGCATCTTCCAAATCAAGGATAATACCATTAGGTTTATGAAGACCTGCATTTATCATCATATATGGCGTGTTTCCGGGCAGATACAGCCTGGAAAACCGAAATCGATCCTTATTTGACTGATATAAATTATCTGTGAGAAAATCGAAGAGAAATTCTTTTTCAGATACAATTAATTGTTTAACTGCCGACTCGATTCGTGCTGCGATAACATAAGGCAATGCCCCATTATCTTTAATTGCAATAACAGCATTCTCAACTGAAAAGAAAGCAAGTATTGATCTACAAAGCCTTTCGATTGATTTTCCGTAGAAAACTTTCACCTTTGATTCCAATTCAAAATCTACACCTCCGGATTGTTTTAACTCAATACTAATACAACAATCTCCTTTGCTATTAGAATCACAATTTCCAGACCTGCTAATTTGTTCTCCAAGTTCCATAATGAATGAGATTTAGATCGACAAAATTTCCAAAGAAAAAAAGGAGAAGCAAGAACCTAAATAATCAGTTCCCACCACTCCTTTATTACCATTTTACATCTGATCAATTAATGTATATAAATATAACATTTTAGACGTGAAAAAAAAATGACAGTACTCAAGTTCATGAACAAACAAAAAAAGGGTTGTCGAAACCGACAACCCTTTACAATATCTGTATTGATGTTTATTACATCAAGAAACTCAATAAAATACCAGCTGCCACTGCCGAGCCAATAACACCGGAAACATTAGGTGCCATAGCATGCATCAACAAGTGATTGGTTGGATCATTTTGTAACCCCATTGTTTGAACAACACGAGCACTATCCGGCACTGCCGATACTCCTGCGGCTCCAATCATTGGGTTAATAGGACGATCTTTTGGCGAAAGCCAATTCATAATTTTACCAAAAATCACACCTCCAGCTGTAGCTACAATAAATGAAGCTGCACCCAATCCGAAAATTAAGATCGAATCTTTAGTTAAGAAAACATCAGCCTGCGTAGAAGCACCAACAGTAACTCCCAATAAAATTGTAATTGTATTAATTAACGCATTACTTGCCGTATCAGCCAAACGATTGGTTACTGTTGATTCTTTTAATAAGTTACCAAAGAATAACATACCCAAAAGAGGCAATGCTGTTGGAGAAATAAATGCAGTTAACAACAATCCAATGATAGGAAAAATTATTTTCTCAAGACGAGACACAGCACGTGGTGGCTTCATCTTAATTTTTCTCTCTTTCTTAGTTGTTAACAAGTTGATAATCGGAGGTTGAATTACCGGAACCAAAGCCATATACGAATAGGCTGCAATTGCAATAGGTCCAATCAGATTTTTAACCGTTTCTCCATTAGCCATCACATTCATTCCATTGGCCAGTTTCGATGACAAGAAAATTGCGGTAGGACCATCAGCACCACCAATAATTCCAATTGCACCCGCTTCCGGTGGCGCAAAACCCAACCAAAGAGCTCCCAAAAAGGTAACAAAAATACCAATCTGAGCTGCTGCACCCAAAATCATTAATCTAGGATTACTAATTAAAGATGAAAAATCAGTCATAGCTCCAATACCAAGGAATATTAATGGAGGATACCAGCCACTAACTACACCCGAATATAAAATATTCATTACTGATCCAGGCTCATAAATTCCTAATTTCAAATTAAAATCTACAGCCTGAAACATAGGAATATTACCAATAATTACACCCATTCCGATTGGAATCAGCAACAGAGGCTCATAATCGTATTTAATGGCTAAAAAGATAAAAAACAAACCGATCAACACCATCAGCAAGTTACCTCCTGTAACATTCGCAAAACCAGTAAATTCGTAAAAATTCATTAATCCAACTACCGCGCCTGAATTATTTTCACAATCAAGACTAGAGTTAGCAAACCTAAGAAATTCACCATCTACTTTGGCTATACGCGAACCAAGATTTAGAATTTCTGAAGTTGTAAGATAACTATTCGAATTAGAGTTCGGATCAATATTTTTTTGCAAGTGTGTTACAGTTTGTGGATTAAACGTCATTATAACATTTTCCCCTTCTGCTTTCCACTTACCAGTAAAACGTTGCTTTACCGAATCCATGATAAATGTTTTATCACTTTTGAATTCGAAAATTTTATATCTTTTTACAGTAATATCGGAATTTCCAACCGGGTTAGGAATATAACCATCTTCATGATTAACCCATTTTCCCGTTGTTAATTTTTCTGCGGTATCCGATGATTTTTGAGCAATGGAGTTAAAAGCTAACCCCATTACCAAAATCATTGAGAATACCAATGAATAAAGTTTTCTCATTATATAGTTTTTGCCTTTTATTCTTGAGATGTTATGCTATTTCAATTAGTACGTCATCCTGAAGTACGCTATCGCCAACTGCAACCTTTATGGCTTTAACGGTTCCTCCTTTTTCGGCTAACACATTATTTTCCATTTTCATTGCCTCCATCACCAAAAGAGTATCTCCCGGGTTGATAGAATCACCAACTGCAATGTTAATTTTAATAATACTACCCGGAAGCGGTGCCTTAACTGTTGAAGCTCCGCCTCCACTTTTTTTGATGCTACCTTCACCAGGTTTGTTAACAACCGGCTTGCGAACCAATCTTGGAGTTTTTGATGATTTATCTGCAACATGCACATCAACATCATAACTCGTTCCGTTCACTTCAATTTTGGCATTCGATCCTTCAAAATCTTTGATTTCAACATCGTATTCCTGCCCTCGTATTGTAAATTTGAACTTCTTCATCTTGCTTATCTTGGTTGATTCATTACTCCATAAATCTTAGAACTCCATGGAGAATAATTCTTAGTAACTTTTTTAATTGTAATGATATTGCTTTCATCATCGTGATTCTGGTTAAAGTGCATATGCAAGGCCATTGCAATAGCAGCATTAACACCTCCCTCGATGTTTAAATCATCAGTTTCAGAGCCAGATCGACCTTCTCTCACCAACTTTTTTCTTAAGTTAAGATGTAAGAGTTTCGGCAGATTGACAAAAACAATTACCAGTAGTACCAATGCAATAAATACAATGGAATAACCTACAATGGCAACAGTCCATCCACCTTGACTTCCTATAGATAAAATATTCATTAACATAGAACGTTTTTTTTATAATGGAATATTAGAATGTTTTTTAGGTGGATTCATTTGCTTCTTAGTCTGAAGAGACTGGAATGCGCGAATCACTCTGAAACGTGTATTACGTGGCTCAATTACATCATCGATATAACCATATGATGCTGCATTGTATGGATTAGCAAATGCTTCGTTGTACTCAATTTCAGTTTCTGCAATAAACTTAGCTTTATCAGCATCGTTTAATTCAGCCATTTTTCTTCCGTGAAGTACTTCGATTGCACCTTTTGCTCCCATAACAGCAATTTCAGCTGTAGGCCATGCATAATTCAAATCACCACGAAGTTGCTTACAAGACATTACATCATGAGCACCACCGTAAGATTTTCTTAGAGTAATAGTTACTTTTGGAACTGTAGCTTCACCATAAGCGAACATTAATTTCGCACCATGAGTAATGATACCACCAAATTCCTGACTTGATCCAGGCAAGAAACCAGGAACGTCAACCAAAGTTAAAATTGGAATATTGAAACAGTCGCAGAAACGAATGAATCTGGCCGCTTTTCTTGAAGACTCAATATCAAGTACACCAGCAAGGAAACTAGGCTGATTGGCAACAACACCTACAGACATTCCTCCCATACGAGTAAAACCTACAATAATATTCTTTGCATAATGACGGTGAACTTCCAAAAATTCAGCATCATCAGCAATCGAATAAATTACATCCTTCATGTCATAAGGCATGTTCGGATTTGCTGGAATGATTTCATTGAGGATATCATCCATTCTATCAATAGGATCTGAACAAGCTGTAATTGGAGCTTCTTCCAAGTTATTTGATGGCATGTAAGATAACAACTTACGAACAATCATGATACCTTCTTCTTCATCTTCTACCATGAAGTGAGATACACCTGATTTGCTGGCATGCATTTTAGCACCACCTAAATCTTCAACAGAAATATCTTCACCGGTAACCGTCTTAACAACCTTAGGTCCAGTCACAAACATGTACGACTTTTCTTCTGTCATCATGATGAAATCGGTAAGAGCCGGAGAATAAACAGCACCACCCGCACAAGGACCGAAAATTGCTGAAATCTGAGGAATTACACCAGAAGCCATAATATTTCTCTGAAAAATCTCAGCATAACCTGCCAAAGCAGTTACACCTTCCTGAATACGAGCTCCTCCTGAATCATTAAGACCCACAACCGGTGCACCCATTTTCATTGCCATATCCATGATTTTACAAATTTTCTGAGCGAAAGTTTCAGATAACGATCCTCCAAAAACAGTAAAATCCTGAGAGAATACGAATACTAAACGTCCGTCGATTGTTCCCTGACCGGTAACAACACCATCGCCTAAAAATTTCGTTTTCTCCATACCGAAGTTAGTACAACGGTGCGATACAAACATGTCAAATTCCTCGAAACTTCCTTCATCAAGAAGCATATCGATTCTTTCACGAGCTGTAAACTTGCCTTTCTTGTGTTGAGATTCTATTCTTTTCACACCTCCACCAAGCTTAGCCTCTGCTCTTAAATCAATTAACTTTTTAATTTTATCCTGACTAGCCATAACTAATTGAGTTATTATTATTTATTGAGTATTCCTTATTTATTGCCACAAATTTCAGTCAGCACACGCTGAGTTGATTTTGGATGCAAAAATCCAATTTTTAAACCTTCGGCACCATTACGTGGTGTTTTATCGATTACTTCACAACCAGCTTCCTGAACATCAGTTAATGCTTGCTGAACATCTTCTACTGCGAATGCCATGTGATGCATTCCTCCACCTGTTTTCGCAACAAACTTACCTATCGGACCTTCTGGATCTGTTGATTCCAACAACTCAATTTTGGTATCTCCAACTTTGAAAAAAGCTGTTTTAACCTTCTGATCAACTACCTCTTCAACTGCATAACATTCTAATCCTAATACTTTTTCGTAGAATGGAATTGCTTCTTCTAAACTTTTTACGGCTATACCGATATGTTCAATATGGGATGGTTTCATTATAGATATATTTTAAATTATAAGGTTACAAAAATATCGATTTGAAAAACGGTAATCAATGATCTGTAACATTATAAAAGTTGTTTTTCAACATGTATTAAAAACTGCAAGTTCTCACTTTCCTCCTAACAATCAAACAAATAACAAAAAAACTACTTTTCTAAATTCTTATTTAGAATTCACACTGCGCAAACCTTTGCATAATTAGGCGAACTCATATAACGCTTCCTGACATTTGCGAGATCAAAGAAAATCTCTTTTCCGATAAAACAGAAATATATTTTACTATTCCTCAACATATTCGAACACAAATATATTTTCATGATTTTTTAGTTAATCCGTACAAAAAACCACGTCCACAACTGTTATTTCACACAATTCTCATTTCATACTTTTTTTGCATTCAAGAGCAAAGAAGAATTCTACAAGCTTAGAGGATCCTTTTTGTTACATTGTGTAAAGTCTTTTACCTATATTTGCATTTTGAAACAGGTTTCAACCATTATTATAAATTTCATAAGTAGACTCTAAGATGATACTATTCTTCAAAAAAGACGAAGTACACTTTGTTGTTCAGACAACTAACCAATTGAATGTATTGGATTTTGAAAAGCTTTCCTGGCTATTCGGAGATGCCGAAAAAATTCAAGAAGATGAGATAGAGGGATTTTTTATTGGCCCAAGAAAGGAAATGATTACTCCTTGGAGTACTAATGCTGTTGAAATAACCCAAAACATGGGAATTTCAGGAATTTTGCGCATTGAAGAATTTCATAAATCGGAAAACGAAAAAGCAGCATACGATCCTATGCTGCAAGCTTTTTATAAAAAAATTGGTCAAGACATCTACACCATTGAAAAGCAACCGGAACCAATTATAAATATTGAAAACATTGCTGCATACAACCAAAAAGAAGGTTTGGCTCTCAGCAGTGAAGAGATTGATTATTTAAATGGAGTTTCAGAAAAAATCGGCAGAAAATTAACTGATTCCGAAGTGTTTGGTTTCTCTCAGGTTAATTCGGAGCACTGTCGTCACAAAATTTTTAACGGAGTGTTTGTTATTGATGGTGAAGAAAAAGAATCTTCACTTTTCCAATTGATTAAAAAAACTTCCCAATTAAATCACAACAGAATTGTATCTGCCTACAAAGACAATTGTGCCTTTTTAGAAGGACCTAAAATGGAACAGTTTGCTCCTGTTACTCATGATAAAGCAGATTTCTTTCAAACCAAAGACATTAACACTGTAATTTCTCTTAAAGCGGAAACACATAATTTCCCAACTACTGTTGAACCATTTAATGGTGCAGCAACAGGTACTGGTGGTGAAATTAGAGATAGAATTGCAGGAGGAAAAGCTTCAGTTCCTATGGCTGGAACTGCTGTTTACATGACTTCCTATCCTAGACTGGAAGCTTCCCGTTCATGGGAAAATGCTACTGATGCCAGAAAATGGTTGTATCAAACTCCTGAAGAAATTTTAATTAAGGCATCGAACGGAGCCAGTGATTTCGGAAATAAATTTGGTCAGCCTCTTATTTGTGGTTCTGTTCTTACTTTCGAACACTTCGAAAACAATAAAAAATACGGTTACGATAAAGTTATTATGCAGGCCGGAGGAATTGGTTATGGCAAATTCGAACAAGCTCAAAAAGATGTTCCTGAAAAAGGCGATAAAGTAATTCTTTTAGGTGGTGACAACTACAGAATTGGAATGGGCGGTGGAGCCGTTTCCTCTGTTGCAACCGGTGAATTCACAAACTCTATCGAGTTAAATGCTGTTCAGCGCTCAAATCCTGAAATGCAAAAAAGAGTTTGTAATGCAATTCGGGCAATGGCCGAAATCGATGAGAATCCTATTGTTTCTATTCATGATCATGGAGCAGGCGGACACTTAAATTGCCTATCAGAACTAGTTGAAGAAACCGGCGGTAAAATTGATTTGAATGCCCTTCCTGTTGGTGACCCTACTCTTTCGGCTAAAGAAATTGTAGGAAATGAGTCTCAGGAAAGAATGGGATTGGTTATTAAAGAAAAGGATGTTGCCCTTTTAACCCGCATAGCAGAGAGAGAAAGAGCCCCAATTTACCAGGTTGGCGAAACAACCGGTGATATGAGATTCACTTTTGAGGATAAAAAAAACGGACAAAATCCAATTGATCTTGGTCTTTCGGAAATGTTTGGAAAACCACCAAAAACTGTCTTAACAGATACAACTTTGAATGAAAAATTTGAAGCTGTTAAATATGATGGTAATAAAATAGAAGAATACATCGAAAATGTTCTTCAATTAGAGGCTGTTGCCTGCAAAGATTGGTTAACCAACAAGGTAGACAGGTCGGTAACTGGAAAAATAGCCATGCAGCAATGTGCGGGCCCGCTTCAATTGCCATTGAATAATTTAGGCGCCGTTGCAATTGATTTTCAAGGCGAAAAAGGAATTGCTACATCTATTGGTCATACACCAATTGCAGCTTTGGTAAACTCTGAAAATGGCAGTCGCCTATCTATTGCCGAATCATTAACAAATATGGTTTGGGCTCCAATTGAACAGGGACTTAAAGGCATTTCATTATCTGCAAACTGGATGTGGCCTTGTAAAAATGCCGGTGAAGATGCCCGTTTGTATCAGGCTGTTCAATCAATTAGTGATTTTGCCATTGAATTGGGAATCAATATCCCAACAGGAAAAGATTCACTTTCCATGACCCAAAAATATGGAAAAGACGATGTTGTTTATTCTCCTGGAACAGTTATCATTTCAACTGTTGGCGAAATAACCGACATCAATAAAATGATTTCTCCGGTTCTGAAAAACGAAGCTGGTTCTCATTTAATATATATGGATTTCTCGAAAGATGATTTCCAATTGGGAGGAAGCAGTTTTGCTCAGATTGTAAATAAATTAGGAACACAGACTCCTGATGTTAAGGATTCAAAATATTTTGCAAAAGCATTTGAAACTCTTCAGCAATTAATATTGGAAGGCAAAGTACTTGCCGGTCACGATATTTCAGCTGGTGGTATGATTACAGCATTGTTGGAGATGTGTTTTGCAGACAACAGACTTGGTGCTGATATTGATCTTTCATCGATTGACGAAAGCGATTTGGTTAAAGTATTGTTTAGCGAAAACCCAGGTGTTATTTTCCAGGTGAAAGATCTTGAAACTATTTCAAAGGATCTTGCCGGTAAAGGAATTAAATTCCATGTAATTGGAACTCTTGGCGAGGCAGGAAAGATGCAAATATCAAAAGATGATCAGACTCTTGATCTTGATATAGCATCCTTACGTGATCTTTGGTTCAAAACTTCTTATCTTTTGGATAGAAATCAATCAGGCAAAGAATTGGCTTTGGAAAGATTCAAATCTTACAAAGAGAATGAACTGGAATTCAAATTCGATGAGAACTTCACAGGGAAATTTAAACAATTCGGAATTGATCCAAAAAGAAAAGAAAAATCAGGTGTTAAAGCTGCTATTATTCGTGAGAAAGGTGTAAACGGAGATCGTGAGATGGCCTGGATGATGCATTTGGCAGGAATGGATGTTAAGGATGTTCATATGACTGATTTGATTGCCGGACGTGAAGATCTTTCTGATGTCAACATGATTGTTTTTGTTGGAGGCTTCTCTAACTCCGATGTGTTGGGTTCTGCAAAAGGATGGGCCGGAGCTTTCCTTTACAATGAAAAAGCTAAAAAAGCTCTTGATAATTTCTATGCCCGAAAGGATACTTTAAGTCTTGGAGTCTGTAATGGATGTCAGTTAATTTCTGAACTGGGATTAATTTATCCTGATCATGAAAAACATCCAAAACTTCTTCATAACGAATCACACAAATTCGAATCGGGATTTGTAAGTGTATCAATTCCAGAAAATAACTCAATTATGCTTTCGTCTTTGGCCGGAAGTAAATTAGGTATTTGGGTTGCTCACGGGGAAGGTAAATTTGATTTGCCATACGGACAAGACAAGTATCAGATTCCTATGAGATACAACATTGATCAGTATCCTGCCAATCCAAACGGCTCGCCATTTGCAACAGCTGCGATATCATCAAATGATGGTCGCCATTTAGCAATGATGCCTCATCTGGAAAGAGCAACTTACCCTTGGAACTGGGCTCATTACAATGAGAACCGCATTGATGACGAAGTTTCACCATGGATTGAAGCATTTGTAAATGCGAAAAAATGGATCATGGAACACAAATAATATCAATAACTTAAATATTGAATACCTCCTTTTCAAGGGGGTATTTTTTTTTGCTTAAGTACAAGGTAAAAACTAATACATTTTTCATAACTTGTGACAACTAACGAAATCACAACGTATATGAAACATTTTTTACCCCTTATTGCCATTCTGGGATTAACATTAGCGTGTGCCCCACCTAATAAACTTGCTTCCACTGAAAAAACGCAAGACTCAATCCAAAAGGAAAAAAGAATCCCCGTTGAAAAACAAATTGCCCCCGGTACTTGTTCTCTTGTAATAAGTGACTTTAAATTTTTATCAGAGAACAATAAATTCCTGCTAAACGGAAAAGTGATTTCCATAAAAGCTTATGGTGCAGGCTTTACTTCGACTTTCCAGAAGGAACAAAGCATTCAAATAAAAATTACAGAACAACAATTTATTAATTTGAAATCTGCAAAAAGCATTTCTTGTTTAATATCCAGCATCGAAGGAGTACACAACACACCCCTTTACAAACTGGTAGATTATAAATCAGAAACAAAACAATAAAATTAATTTCAATTTAGTCCTTATCTTATTCATATTGGTTCCTAGAATACAGGAGAACAGCCCCAATTGTAATTTAAAAATTGGAAATAAAAATTACTTTTCAACTAACAAATAAGTTAGGAAAACGTAATATGTCTGCTTCCTCTTTGATAAGAAAACTTAATTTGCACGTATTCGGCATTAAATAATCAAAACACATGAAATCAATTTTCACCATACTACTCGCAATAGCGATTTCTTTTCCAATACTTGCGCAAAATAAAAAACTAACAGCACAAAAGCACTCTACACTAGGAGTGAAAAATATCGTAATAACCGAAAAAACGTACAATGATTTAACCAATCCCACATTAAACAAAAGAAAGTTGGCTAAAATTGCGGACAAAGAAGCAGGAAAGCCAAAACGTGCGGATGATCCTATTGCCAGAGCCTTGTACGAAAGAAATCTACTGAAAAATCCTCTTACAGGACAGATCCCATTAAACATTAAAGAACTGGAAAAGGCATATGTCCTTTCTTCAGCCTCAGGTTTGCAAAGCAGATTAAAAACAGGAGGATTAAGCTATATCAATAGCGGACCTCGAAATGTTGGCGGAAGAACCAGAGCTTTAGCTATTGACATGAATGATGCAACAGGAAATACAATATTAGCGGGAGGAACAACCGGCGGAATGTGGAAATCAACCGATAACGGTGTTAGTTGGACCCGAACAACAAAGCTTGAAGACCACCCTAGTGTAACTTCTATTGCACAAGATCCAAACAACACTGCAATCTGGTATTATACAACCGGAGAACTAATAGGTAATTCAGCATCGGCAGGTAGTGCCCCTTACCGGGGAAACGGACTGTTTAAATCTACCGATAACGGCGACAGCTGGACATCTTTAACCTCTACTGCTTCCAACACATCTGAAATATATGATGCTTTTGATTATGCCTGGAATATTTGTATTGATCCTATCAACAGCGATGTATATGTTGCAACATCAGATGGAATTAAGCGCTCAACGGATGGAGGGACCAGCTGGACTGATGTTATCGAATCAGATTCCTATTATGAAGATATTATCTGTACTCCCAGCGGGATTAAGTACACTTCTTTAAGTGCCGATGGTACAACAAAAGGAATCTACAGATCGGTAACAGGAAATTTAAATGATTGGGAAGACATTACTCCTAGTGGATTTCCTGCAGATTATAACAGAGTGGTACTAGCACATGCACCAAGTAATACAACCAATGATATTGTTTATATTTTAGGTGAAACAATAGGAGCAGGTTTTCAGGATCACAGTTTTTGGAAATTGACTTATAATCCTGCCGCAACAACTCCGGCAACATGGGTAGACCGGTCACAAAATCTACCGGAAGGTGGCGACGGGGACACAGATGTAAATGGTTACAACTCACAGGGGTCTTACAATATGGTAATAAAAGTTGCTCCGGATAATGAAAATATGGTATTTATCGGCGGCACTAATCTGCTTCGTTCCGATGATGCTTTTGCAACAAAAGCAAGTCCTTTAAGTGTTGGGAAATCGACCGATGAATCAAAAACCTACTGGATCGGAGGCTACGCTACCGAAAATAATATTAGTCAGTATCCAAATCATCATCCGGATGTACATGCATTAGTATTTAAGAATGATAATGCAACATTACTATGCGGACACGATGGTGGAATTAGCATTACTAACAACTATAAACAAACAGACGATACATTTTCTGAAACAGCAGGAGACAAAAGCATGCCTGTTGATTGGGAATTTCTGAACAATGGCTACCTAACAACACAAGCTTATACAGTCGCTGTTGATAACGATATTAGAACAAACAAAGTATTGCTTTCCGGATTTCAGGACAACGGTACCTGGCTTGCTGAAACTTCCGATCCTGATAAAGATTGGTTAGCCTGGGGGTCAGGCGACGGCAGTTACTGCAGTATTTTTAATTTAGGTACCAGTATTTACTCTTCTTCACAAAGCGGCACCACTTACCTTGAAAATAACGTAACAGATGAGGCAAGTTACTATTGGACCCGTGTTGATCCTGAGGGAGCAACCGGACAATTGTTTATCAATCCATTTGTTGAGGATGCCAACAACAGTGAAATTTTATATTATGCTGCAGGACAATACATCTGGAGAAATTCCAATATTTTTGAAATTCCAAAACTACAATCCAATGAAGCCAATATAAATTGGGAAAAACTGGAAATATCAAAAGCAAGCGGAACTGTATCAGCAATGGAATCCTCAACCTTCCCTGCTCACATTCTGTATTATGGAACATCAACAGGAAAAGTTTATAAAATTGAAAATTCGCACTCGAAATGGGCAAAAAAAAATGACATTACAGGAACAAATATGCCAGCTGGAAATGTAATTTCTATTGATGCAAACCCTTTAAATGCGAATGAAGTATTGGTCGGATTTTCCAATTACGGAATTGAAAGTATATTTAGTACTACCGATGGGGGAACCACCTGGACTCCTGTAAGTGGAAATCTGGAAGAAATAAATGGTGAGAATAATGGTCCGTCCATCCGCTCAGTAGCTTACATGGTTTCACCAACTGACACTACCTATTATGCAGGTACCAGTACCGGTTTGTACAGTACAACAAAACTTGAGGGAAGTTCTACAATCTGGACACAGCAAGCAATTAACCAAATCGGAACCAGCGTTGTTTCAATGATAAAAGCTCGCAGAGATGGATTCTTTGCTGTTGCAACTCATGGTAATGGGGTATTTACAGCTGATGATGATTTTAGCTCTGCTGCTCCTGTTGCACTAATTGGAATGACAAAAGATTCTATTCAAATAGGAGAAGCAGTTGATTTCATGAACAGAAGTATTGGCGATGGGTTTACCAAGTGGGAATGGACATTTGAAGGAGCAGAAACAACAACTTCCGCCGACGAACATCCGCGTGGAATTACTTACAACACATCCGGCGTTTATAAAGTTAGCTTAACTGCTACAAATGCTGCAGGAGAAACTACCCAGGAAATCAGTTCAGCAATAGTTGTTAAATCTGTTAAATCTAATTTTATTGCGAATACAACAAATGTTAATGTTGGAACACAAGTCTCTTTTACGAATCAAAGTACAGGCTCTGATCTAAATTATAATTGGAGTTTCCCTGGTGGAACACCAGACAATTCAACAGAACAAAATCCTGTAATTACATATAATACAGTTGGTACATTTGACGTGACGCTTACTATCAGCGATAATGAGTATAATGATACAGAAACAAAAGTTGGATACATTACAGTTCTTGATCCTGACGATTTTGATGATACTTTACTTTACAATATTTCAGCTGAAGATGAATCAAAATTGTCCATTTATTCTTTAACTTGGGGATATACATCCGGACACAACAATTATAACATGTCTCAATTTGCTGAGAAATTTGAGATGGTTAATCCTAACTTAAACGTTGTACGAAGTATTCAGCTGAATCCGGTTTTTGTAGAAGCACAATCTTCAGATCCTAAAATTGCAATCAAAATTTGGAATGGTGAAAGCATACCCGAAACTGAAATTTATTCAAAAGAAATTGCATTTTCTGAACTGCAGGCCCGCCAGTTTAATGAAATTATTCTTGACTCTCCAATTGAAGTCAACTCTAGTTTCTTTGTTGGCTACGAAGTCTTTTATGAAAATCCTGTTGATACATTTGCTGTTTGGCATCTTCCTTTAGATGGAGATATTACTTGGGACAATTCAGCCTACCTTACCTATGAAGGTGAATGGAAAAGTTTCTCGGATGGAAGTATCTATGCTGCCAATTCAGCATTAGCCATTAAAGCATTAGTTGGATATGAAGAAAATATTGCACCTCCATTGAAGGCTGATTTTACCGTAAACTCAACTACCACAACAACAGCAGACAATATTAGCTTTACTGATTTATCAACAGGCGCAATTGCATCATGGGAATGGAATTTTGCAGGTGGTACTGCTGACGATAATACATTGCAGAATCCTACTGTATCATATAGTGAAGCAGGGATTTATGACGTAACATTAACGGTAAACGGCACAAATGGTACATCAAATACCAATACCAATACCAATACCAAAGAAAATTATATAACCGTTGAGATGGCTACAGCAATTAATGAACTGGGCGAAGAAGTTGAAAAGCTAATGATATATCCTAACCCACTGGTGTACAAAAGTAATGTAGTCTTCCCTAACAAAACCAATCAGAAATACCGGTTGGTGGTTGTGGATGCCAGTGGCCGTGTGGTTCGGATTATTGAAAATATTACAGGAAACAACGTGATTATAAACCGGGAACAATTGAAACCCGGTGTACATATCATCAACCTTTCGGGCGAAAAAATATACAAGGGAAAACTATTGGTGAAATAAGAAGATCAAATAGATATTTTAGTGAGAGCTTGTCGTAATTCGGCAAGCTCTTTTTTCTCCTCAGACACCAACAAAGCTTCTTAGCTGGACACGATATACCCCTTATGACGTATTTTACATCTCCTGATATATATTTTACTATCTGCATGATGAATTTTACATCATAAATCAGGTATTTTACTTACTGTAAATCGTTTTTTACATCTTTTATTATCTTTTTACCTAATCTGATAGGTAATTTACATCTCATATTATCTTTATTACTTAAATTATTACGTTTTTTACATCATAAAGGATGTATTTTAATGACTAAACTATTGATTTTACTATCTATAAGGTTTAACTTTATACTTGTAGGAAGCATATTTGCTCTTAGGTTTACAATTTCTGTAAAAGAAACGGATGAACTGAATCAGGAAGAATATTAATTTTTAAACCCGCCACATACGCATGAACCCAAAATCAGAAAAAATCCCCTTCAGCATTCACCGAATGATTCGACAAAACTTATCGAAACGAAACCTAACGGTAAGCTGGTTAGCACGAAAAATTAATATCCGCCCTATTTCACTTCACCAACAACTGGACAGATCAACACTTCAGGTAAACAGACTATGGAGTATCTGTCAGGCTCTTGAATTAAATATTTTTCAGGAAATTGCGAATAGACTGGAGAGAGAGAATCAATCACAAAAGGCTGTAGAAAAAGGCATGGAACTATCTCAGATAGATGCAGAAGTAGATGGCCTTAAAAAAAGAATCGAGTTACTCGAAAACGAAAACAAAACCTTAAAAGAGGTAATCAGTTTACTGAAAGGTTAAATCAGAAAATAAAAACAGCACCAAATAACCGATGTCAATATGGTGCTGTTCAAACAATCATTTAAAATTTTCTTAACTACTCAACTGATCCAACAAACTATCCTCATCATCGAAAGTAGAATCTGAAAAATTTAATGCTGTTTCGATAATCGCCAAGTGGGAATAGGCCTGTGGAAAATTACCTAGCATTCGTTTCGAAACAAAATCGATATCCTCAGCAAACAAACCCAAGTGATTTGAATAGGTTAATAACTTATCAAATTTCTGTTTTGCCTCCTTCTTTTTGCCAATTTTATACAAACTGTTTATCAACCAGAAAGAACAAATTGTGAAAGCTGACTTTGGCGTCCCAAAATCGTCCTTATTTTTATAACGATACATTAAACCATCATGTTCCAATTCGTTTTGAATGGTTAGTACTGTCGATTTATACTTCTCATCTGCGGCATTGATAAAACCATAACTCTCCATTAACAATACAGATGCATCCATATCCTCAGAACCATAAAATTGGGTGAACGCCTGTTTCTTTTCACTCCAGGCCTTTTTCATGATATCTTCTTTCACCGAATGTCGAAGAATGGTCCACTTCCCCACATAATAATCGCGCTTCAAAAGAGTTGCAATTTTAACCGCCCGGTCGAAAGCCACCCAGCACATCACTTTACTAAAAGTGAAATGAAGACTTCTACCACGAATTTCCCAAATTCCCCGATCCGGCTTTTTCCAATTCTCCTCTACAACCTTCACAATGCTTCTTACAATGGTCCATAATTCCTCACTATGATCGAGAGAATTTTCAAACATTTCGAAATGCTGATGAATCAGATCCACCAAAATTCCATAAATATCATTCTGTTTTTGCTTGTAGGCAGCATTCCCAACGCGAACCGGTTTCGATCCTTCATAACCTGCAAGGTGTTCCAACTCGAATTCCGAAAGCTTTTTCTCACCATTAATACCATACATGATCTGAATTTTCTCATTCTTCTCAGGAATAATATCCATAATAAAATTCAGGTATCGTTTTGCCACATTATAATGTCCCAATTGGGTGAGAATCTTAACAACCATAGAACCATCACGAATCCAGCAAAAACGATAATCCCAATTTCTAACTTCACCTATTGTTTCGGGTAAAGATGTTGTTAATGCAGCAAGAACGGCTCCACTTTTTTGATAACTTAACAATTTCAAAACCAATGCACTTCGATTGGATTCTTCATTATATTTAGGCAGTACTTTGGTTTTTTCGCTCCAATTCAGCCAATATGTTTTTGTGCGCTGTAATTTCAAATAAATTCGGTCAAGTGTTTGTTCCAGTAACTTCTGATTGTAACTAACCTCGCAAAATTCATCTTTTTCCAATTCAATGACTTCCTGATTCAATATATCAGAACCTTTAAAACTGGAATACAAATACAAAGAATCGTAATTACCTGATGTTGTATACGATTTTATAAATTTCTCACTGGACAATTTATTTTTAGTTGTATTTCGGGCATAATCCAGTTGAGGATTGTATTTAATCCGAAACTTTGGTTTTCCATAAACCAATCGAAAAAAACGAACTACATCAGGAGGCATGTAGTAATCATTTTTCTCTGTTACATATCTGGGCATAAAATCCAAAACTTCAAAAACTCCATCGATACACTCAAATCTTGTTTTTAAAATATTTGTATTTTTTCGGTACTCCTGTGTAATATTTGTTGCACTCTCAGGTAAAATTTCAAAACTACCACCTTTACTCTTATCCAACAACTTAGCAAATGCCGAAGATGAATCAAATTGTGGCAAACACACCCAATCCAACGACCCCTTTTCCGAAACCAGTGCCGCACTTCTACAATTTCCTATTACCCCGTAATTTAAATTCTTCATAAAAAAATGCTATTTTAGAGCTTAACCATAAAAACTCCACGGAAAATAAAGATTTTCCATGACTTTAGACTGTTTTTAAACCAAAATTTAAATTTCCTTTTTATGAATCGAATTCACATTGTCTCCAACAGACTCCCTTTTAGTATTAACGTAGAAAATGACAACATCGAATTAATTCCGAGTGTTGGCGGGCTTGCAACAGGTATGAGGTCGGTTTACAAAGAATACAATGGAAAATGGATTGGCTGGCCGGGATTACCAAGCGATGATCTTGATGATCAATTAACTGCAAAAATTGAAGAAGAATTAATTAAAGAAGATTGTATATCTGTTCATCTGTCGAAACAGGAAATAGACTTGTACTATGATGGTTTTAGTAACCGGACTATTTGGCCGCTATTTCATTATTTCGCGCAATATATTGATTACGATCATGAATTATGGGACGCTTTTGTAAGCGTGAATCAAAAATTTGCTGATAAAGCACTGGAAACTATAGAGGAAGGTGACACCATTTGGATTCACGACTATCAATTATTACTGGTTCCTGAAATGATAAAATCAAAAAAACCTGGTGTTACCATTGGTTTTTTTCTCCACATCCCCTTTCCTTCTTTTGAAGTCTTTCGAATTTTGCCATGGAGAAAAGAATTGATACAAGGCATTCTGGGTGCTGATCTGATAGGCTTTCATACTTTCGATTATCAAAGACATTTTTGCAGTTCGGTGCGTCGTTTAATGGGGTACGAGATTTCATTCAACCAAATTCACATCGAAGACCGGATTATACTTGTTGATTCCTTTCCAATGGGAATTGACTACGATAAATTTAGAGATGCTGCAAATCAAACATTTCAAAAGCCGCTTCAGGAAAAATCGAAGCTTCATCGTGAGCTGGAAAAATATTTTCTGGTTTCACCTGAACGAAAGCTAATTCTCTCGATCGATCGAATGGATTACTCGAAAGGAATTCCAAACCGCTTACGGGCTTTCTCAAAATTCTTAGAAGATTATCCTGAATTTATAGGCAAAGTAACACTGATAATGCTTGCGGTACCATCCCGTGGAACCGTGGAACACTATATCAACCTTAAGAGAGAGGTGGATGAATTGGTTGGAACTGTAAATGGTAAATTCGGGAGTATTAACTACACGCCGGTTTGGTATTTTTACCGTTCGCTACCCTTCGAAAACCTGATTGAATTGTACAGTTCATGTGATGTTGCTCTGGTAACACCTGTGCGCGATGGAATGAATCTGGTTGCGAAAGAATATGTAGCATCAAGAACAAATAGAACAGGTGTTATCATTTTAAGTGAGATGGCAGGTGTTGCCAAAGAAATGGGGGAAGCTCTGATAATTAATCCCAACAATATTAATGAAATTGCAAGTGCTATTAATCAGGCCTTAATCATGCCGCTTGATGAGCAGCGGGAACGGATGATCTTTCTTCAGGATAGGATAAAACGATATGATGTTTTCAAATGGTCCAGTGAGTTTGTAAAATCTTTAGCAAAAGTTGAAAAAATACAAAACTCCTTCTATGCGAAGAAAATTAATAGTAAAATCATGGAAAATCTTAGCTCGAAATACCATTCTGCAGAAAGCAGGGCTATATTCCTTGACTACGACGGAACCTTAACCGGCTTCAGATCGAATCCAAATGATGCAAAACCGGATGAAGAGCTTCATAAAATTCTTTTCAAACTGGAAGAAGATCCTCGTAATGTAATTACAATTATAAGTGGCAGGGACAGAGTTAGTCTGGAGAAATGGTTTGACGGACACAAAATCAATTTGATTGTTGAACATGGTGTTTGGCTTAGAAAAAATCAAAAAGAGTGGAAAATGCTAAGCAATGCTTCGGATATATGGAAACCAAATATTCGTCCTACTTTAGAAACCTTTGTTGACCAAACACCAGGGTCTTTTATCGAAGAAAAAAATTATTCTCTGGTTTGGCATTTCAGAAAAGCAGAACCTGAACAAGGAGAACTTAGAGCAAATGAGCTTCGGGACGAGTTAACCACAATGATCGCCAATCACAACCTCGAAATATTAGAAGGCAATAAAGTAATAGAAGTGAAAAGTGGCGGGATAAACAAAGGGATTGCCGCTATGCAATTTCTTAAAAACCAAGATTTCGATTTCGTGATGGCCATAGGAGACGACTGGACTGATGAATACATGTTCCGTGAACTTCCGGAATCGACTCATACCATAAAGGTTGGACTTAAAAACACAGCAGCAAAATACAAAGTTGAATCTGTTGCTTCAGTTCGAAAACTACTTTCGGAATTCATTAAATAATTAGAAGCTAATAGCAGGCGGTAAATTCTCATTTACCGCCTTTTTTAGCTTTTCATGTATTTTAAAAGAGCTTTATCACACAAAAAATCAACGAATACTATTCCTGTTCTTTAAAATTCGTATAATTTTGCAACGAAATAAAATGAAATTCCCTAATTTCGCACGAACCAAGATTTTTAATAATGCTACACAAACAGTTCGATTATTTAGTAATCGGAAGTGGACTGGCTGGTTTATATTCAGCCTACTATGCTTCCCGCTTTGGGAAAGTTGCCATTTTAACAAAATCGAAGATTGATGTTAGCAATTCTTACTACGCACAAGGAGGCATTGCTGCTGTTACCGATCCTGAAGATTTTCCTCAATATCATTTAGAAGATACTTTAACCGCAGGTCGTGGTTTGTGTGACCTTATTCCTGTGGAAATTCTCGTTAACGAGGGGCCGGATCGTATTCAGGACATAATCGATTTGGGCATGCAATTCGATAAAGAGAACGGCAAACTGGCTTTGGGACTTGAAGGAGGGCATCACCGAAGGCGGATTCTTCATGCCGGTGGTGATTCAACAGGAAAAGAAATGACTCTTTTTTTGATTAAACAGGTAGTGAATAATCCCAATATAGAAATATTTGAAAACCATATGGTTTTTGAATTGCTTGTTGAAAATAAAATTTGTGCCGGAGCAAAAAGCTACAATATCACCAACAATACCAATCTCCTAATTGAAGCTAAGAATACAATTCTTGCTTCGGGCGGAGCTTCTGCGGTCTATCAAAGAACAACAAACCCGCACACTACAGTTGGCGATGGAATAAACCTGGCTTATAAGGCCGGTGCTACAGTAGCGGATATGGAATTCATTCAGTTTCATCCCAGTTCGTTTTATTCTAAGGAAGGATATACATTTCTGATTAGCGAAGCTGTTCGTGGTGAAGGTGCTCATCTTATAAATTCAAAAGGAGAACGGTTTATGTCGGCAATTCATCCTTTAGCCGAATTAGCTCCCCGCGATATCGTTGCCCGGTCCATTTTCAATCAGATGAAACAAAGTCAAAGCAATCATGTGATTCTTAGCCTTAAACATCTTGATGGAGAGAAAATAAAAAATCGGTTCCCGTCTATTAATAAAAATTGCGAATCTTCAGGCGTTGATATGACTCAGGAAATTCCAATTGCTCCTGCAGCGCATTATATGGTTGGAGGAATTAAAACCGGAATACACGCTGAAACCAATATATCGCGACTGTATGCCTGTGGGGAAATAGCTTCATCAGGAGTTATGGGAGCCAACAGACTTGCTTCAAACTCATTGCTTGAATGTTTGGTATTTGGTAAAAGAGCTGTCGATCATGCCAGGGAAACTACTTTGCTTACCGATCCGTTTCCCTTGAATCAGACCGAACTGCATATTAATACAGATCTGGAACAATCATTCCTAAATCATTGCAATGAAATTGCAAATGAGATGAATTTAAAGGCAGGAATAGTACGAAACCATACAGAATTGAAGGAAGTTATTTCACTTTTAGAATTAATTGAAAACAATTTCCCTTTTGAAGCTTATGAATATTACAGTGTTCGTTTGCAAAACCTTATAACAGTATGTCATCTGCTAACCACTGCAGCATTGGCAAGACAAGAGAGTCGCGGAGGTCATTACAGAGAAGATTTCCCAAAAGAAAAATCAAGATTCCTTACCCACTCGATTCAACAAATTAATAAAGAAATTTATTTTGTTCCTGTAGATCATCGATCTCAAGATTAAATTATCAAATATGAAAGAATCAGGATTCAACGTTCAGGAAATTGAACTCATCATTAATCATGCTTTTCAGGAAGATATAGGAAGTGGTGATATTACCACAAATAATATAGTACCCGAAAATACATCCGCGACTGCAAGTATGACCGCTAAAGCTGATGGAATAGTTGCAGGTTTGGATATTGCCGAAATGGTGTTTCGTAAATTGGATGCAAATTTAAAATGGAATCCAAAAATTAAGGATGGTGACCGAGTATCAAAAGGAGACGTTATTCTTGAAATAAAAGGAACATTCAGGGCTCTTTTAACCGGCGAAAGACTAGCCTTAAATTTACTGCAAAGAATGTCGGGTATTGCTACCGAAACAGCTAAATATGTTGCCAAAGCTAAAGGGACAAAGGTGAAAATACTGGATACAAGAAAAACAGTTCCCGGCTTACGGACATTCGACAAATATGCAGTTAAAATGGGAGGAGGAACCAATCATCGCATTGGTTTATATGATATGGTAATGATTAAAGACAATCACATTAAGATTGCCGGCAGCATTACCTCCGCTGTTGAACAGGTTCGTAAAGCAATTCCTTCGGATATTAAAGTGGAGGTAGAAACAACAAACTTAGATGAAGTTAAAGAAGCTGTTACTGCAGGCGCAGATATCATCATGCTCGATAATATGAGTAATGAATTAATGAAAGAAGCTGTTGACTTCATTAATGGCAAAGCTTTGATTGAAGCATCTGGAAATATGAATTTGGAGAGGATTGCCGGAGTTTCCAAAACAGGAGTAGACTTTATTTCAATTGGTGCTCTCACCCATTCTGTAATTGCATTAGATATCAGTCAAAACATTATTCTTTAGTATTCCAAAGAAGTATTACAGGAAGAAATATTAAAAATTTGAGTGTGAATATTTTTTCCTGCAAAAATATTCGAACACAATAAAGGCGCGGCAAAAAAGCAATCCATTTTTTCTTACGAATTGTGTCTGTTGTATGAGTTTGTAATTTATAATTGATCTAAATAATAAACTCTCTGCCATTCAAAATCAATTTACACATCAACAAAGGAATTCCAACTTTATTTTTTTTCTCAAAGTGCTTAAACACTACCAATTAAAGGCATAAAGTCCCTGAGCCAATTTCAACTAAATCGATCTATTATCAAAAAATATATCAGAAATTGAATACGTATTACTCACAATCTTTATCCAATTCAAAACACTTTTTTACAAAATAAAAATAAAGTGTCTAATACACTCTATTTGTCATCTATCAAAATAATAATACTATTATTTCAGTCAAAATTATTCTAATTAATATTACTATATTTCGACTCATTATTAGACAATTATGAATAAACAATACCACAAAAAACCTCAACTAAACAATTAAAACAATCCGATTTAATAATAGCATCCAAACTTAAGATCCAAAACCACAATGCAATTTCCCCTACCACTTGTTTTGCTTTTTTATATTTCGTTCTCCAACACTCTATTTGCAAATAGGGTTTCAGATGACGTAAAGAATCAGGATAGTATTAAGATAGAACGATATCTAACCAAATCAAGAACGTACTATACGGTAAAAACTGATAGTGCAATCTATTTTGCAAATAAAGCGCTGCAACTATCTCTAAAGAGTAATAACCAAAAATTGATCATCAATTCGCAGATTGAATGTTTTTACAATTATTCTGTGAACAGAGATCTGACAAATGCAAAAGAAGTCCTTGATGAAGCCAAATCAATCGCATATATAATAAATGATTCTTTAAGTATTGGCAGAGTACATTCCTGTTTAGGATACTATTATGTATTAGCCAGCAAATACGACAGTGCAATTGCCCAATACAATAAATCTCTTGAAATAAGCGAGGCAATCAAGAATAACAAAAATAAAATTAATAATCTTATCGGGCTTGGACAAGTGTACTATGAAAGAGGAGATTTTGAATTAGCACTAAGCAAATATGTAGAAGCCTTTCAATATAATAAAGTACAGGACAACAAGAATACTAAGCTTAGTATTCTCATTAGTATGGCAAATATTTATGCCGATGAACATCAAAGGGAAAAGGCAATATCCTATTACAATCAAGCTATGGAAATCGCGATAGAGCTAAAGGATGAAGACACTCTATCAGTTCTTTACAATAATTTAGCAATTATATACCAAAACGATTTAAATTTTAATAAAGCATTAAAATTTTACGAAAAAAGTCTCGCAATAAATAAGAAAGAAAATAATAAAGCAGGCGTTGCATTGTGTCTGAATAATATTGGTGAAAATTATTTTAAAATGGGGAATACAGATAAAGCAATTGTATTCCTGCGCGAATCATTATCTACCAATCGACAATTACAACTTGATACTGAGATTATTTATAATTTGGAGACCTTAATTCAAATACACCTTAGCTTAGGTAATTTCAATCAGGCATATAAATATCTTGAAGAAGGAATTTCTTTAACTAAGAAATTAAAGATAAAAGGTAAAAGAAGTGATTTATTGAAACTCCTTGCTGAATATTACAATAAAACAGGGAAATACCAAAAAGCCTATTCCTCCATGATAGCATACAACTCTCTTAAGGATAGCATACAACAAAAATCAAGAACAGATAAGATAGTTGAACTTCAAACGCAGTTTGATTCTGAAAAAAAAGAGAAAGAGAATGAAATTTTAAGAGTGAAAAACCAATTTACTCAAGAAAAACTGGAACAAGAAAAAATGAGAGCAAAATACCTTTATATTTTCTCCTTTTTAGCGCTTGCTGTTATCCTTCTAATAATTATCCTATTTCGCTCTAAAATTAAGATAAACAACCAAATAAAGAATATAAATGGCAAATTGGAAGATTCTAATTCCAAATTAAAAATCATGAATGCTACAAAAGATAAGTTCTTTTCAATAATTGCACATGATTTAAGATCACCTTTTAACGCCATATTAGGATTTTCGGAACTGATAAAATCGGAAGTAAAGAAAGGAAAAGATTTAGAGATCATAGAAGAGTATAATGCCAATATTAATGAATCTGCAAACAGTTTATTTACACTACTTGAAAACCTTTTACAATGGGCTAATGATCAACGTGGAATCCTTGAATTTACACCAACTCAAATTGATTTATATGAATTAATTCAATCCAATCTTGCTCTTTTCAAATTAAAAGCTGCAGATAAATCAATAAAATTATTTTCAGATATACAACCCAACACGGTAGCATTTGGTGATATAAACATGGTAAACACCATAATTAGAAACCTAATTAGCAACGCATTAAAATTCACAGATGAAAATGGCGAAATATTCCTGTCTTCGGTATTAGATGGTGATTTTATTCATCTTTCGGTAAAAGATAGTGGTATCGGAATTAGTAAAAACAATCAGGACAAGCTCTTCCGATTAGATTGTAACTTTACAACTACCGGCACTAAAGAAGAAACAGGAAGCGGTCTGGGTCTTATTCTCTGTAAAGAATTTGTGAAGAGAAACGGCGGTGAAATTTGGGTTGAAAGTGAAGAAAATAAAGGAAGCAAGTTCATTTTCTCCTTAAAATCGGCTTAACTTCTTAGAATACTTTTAAATAGGAAATTTCTTTATCTGAAATTGCTTTTTTTTCGCCTCTTAAGTAGGAAGCATATATCTTTGCAGTCCTAAAATTACGATTACATGGAATTAATAAGCATATTTCTTCTTGGCCTTGGACTATCTGTAGATTCATTTGCCGCATCGGTGTGCAGTGGTTTAGCTATTAAAAAAATTCACTTTTTTCAAGCAGTTAAAATTGCTGTTTTTCTTGCTGTTTTTCAAGGAGGAATGCCAATAATTGGTTGGTATACCGGATGGGAATTAAGGGATTTAATCAAAGATTTTGATCATTGGATCGCCTTTTTTCTACTCGCAGGAATGGGTAGTAAAATGATTTATGAAAGCATAACTGCCAAAGAAAAGGATTGCTCATTTAATCCATTAAAACTGTTCGTCCTTATCGGTATTTCTGTAGCAACGAGTATAGATGCTTTGGTGGTAGGTTTAAGCCTTGCTCTTATTGATGTTGTTATTTGGTTTCCAGCAATTATAATAGGCATAATAACATTCATTGTTTGCATGCTTGGAATGTTGCTGGGTAAAAAAATTGGCAGTAAAATGAGTAAACGCTTTGAAGTAATTGGAGGCATTGTTCTAATTCTTATTGGACTAAGAATTCTGATTGAAGATTTATTTTTTCAAATCTAAATTTTCCCGTTTGCTTTCAATTCACTTAAAAGCAAGCTAACAGATTTTACTCCCTTAGCCATTGCCGGAGCTGAAATTGTGGCTCCGGAAATCCCATCAATATCTTTTCCAAATTCCATTTCCTCTCCTCTTATCTTCCCAATAAACTGCTTCAACCACGATTTAGCCATAATTTCGCCGCCATAGGAAGATCTGTAGATTAGTACCACTACTTTTTGAATTTCGAGATTTTCATTGAACAGAACCATATAATCGAAAAAATCATTCTTCCCTTTTGATGATGCAAAACAAGCAAATCCCATTAATTTATCCGCCTTCTTTAGTGTACTCAAATGTAAATCCCTTACCCCTTCACAATTAAAAACATCCAGATTTAGATTGTCAATATCGTCCATTATCAAATCTTCAACGGGGAATATTTTTTGAACTTCTTTATCTATTTTTTTCTGTATGGATTTAGGGAATTCACTTGCATTTGCAGCAAATGTTCCATGAATCAAAACAAAAATAACTACTAGCTGAATAATATTTATCCATCTTTTCATCAACAAATCTCCTTTACTTGAAAAACCTCAAAGCACAATGGAAACCCAAAATGCCTTGAAGTAAAATATTTTAATTGTTTTAGTTCTAGAACCAAACGCCTACACCAAAATTCACAAAATTCTTTTTCTCATCATTACCGTCTTTTGACATTTGGTAATCAGCTTTTACAACAGCACCTTTTGCCAAATGATAGCTTAACCCAAAGAATACCTCTTCCCGGTCGTAAGCTTTGTTTGCAACCATATTCCCAGCCGTTTTGTGATGTGTGTTATAATTTTCGTAGCGTACAAATGGAACCAAAGCCTGCTCTTTTCCATCTAATAAATCATATCCTGCCTCTAAATAGTAACCTTGCATTTGCTTTCCAAGATCCTTACCTGTTTTATCATTATACGCTGCCACATCGCTGATAAAAGAATGAATATACTGACCTTTTAACTGCAAAGCGTTCACCTTGTAACGAACATCCATTCCAAACATGCTTATTCCAACACGTGTTGAATCTGCAACTTCCTCAGCAAAATCATCATTCTTATCCAATCCATTAAAGGCAGATGACTGAGTTTTTCCGAAATATCCTGCCAAACCAATATTTAAGCCTTTCACTCCGTAATAATCCAATTTAGCAGATAAAGAAGGTGATGTAAATGTAGATTCAGCGCCTTTCTGACGGCCTTTTCTAAATCCATCAGAACCTCTAAGAACACCCGTACCATTGTATCCAATAAAACCATTCATTACATACAATTGATACTTTAAAGGAAATGAAGGCATACGCCCGCTAAGTCCGACCCCGATTTCGCGCCATGTAGTTGGAACAATTCTGTTATCTACACTTGGGCGCTCCACGCCGTTAAAAGTAGTTGGTTCGTGATATTCGTTTACAATACCCATTGGCACCAACATTAAACCGGCTCTCAAACTTGTGTTTGGACGAACATTATAGTTTAGAAATGCTTGCTCAACGTACAACTCTTTTACGTGTTCGTATTCAATTTCGGTAACAAACGAAGTCTTATCATTAAATTGATATCCAAAGAACAATACCATTCTATGAACATCCATATTTCCATTGTAACGGGTATTACCACTAATTTGCTGATTGTAATGAACCTCACCATAACCTCCAATACTTAATTTCTCATCTTTAACTCTGTCCAAAATAGTTGTTCCAATACTTTTTGATTCCTGAGCATCCTGTGCTTTTGCTGCAAAAAACGCAGCAATCGCAGCCACAAATAGTAATCCTTTTTTCATCAGTTTAAAACAATTAGGTTTTAGTTTTTCTGCTCGAATAACAAGCATTATTTCGACGGCTAAATTAGACTAAGTCTCAATAAGCATAAATACCTACATGTTGGTATTTTTAGACTGTCAGCTCTTTTATTACTGATATACTCTATATATATATCCAATATTTTAATACTTTTGAGTCTGAAAAAGCTCCGGATTCGCTATTTACTTATAGCATTTCGGATACTAAAGAGAAGCTCAACTATGGAATATATCAATCAGTTTTTTATAGATTTTATAGATATCTTAAACGAGATGTCCCCCTACTTAATGCTTGGTTTTTTATTTGCAGGAATTTTGAAAGTAGCATTTCCGCAGAAATTTATCGACAAATATTTAGGTCAGAAAAACGGAAAATCCGTTTTATATGCCGCACTTCTGGGTATTCCACTTCCATTGTGCTCTTGCGGAGTTATCCCTACCGGTATTTCATTTTATAAGAGCGGCGCTTCCAAAGGTTCATCTGTATCATTTCTGATCTCAACTCCCCAAACTGGTGTAGACTCAATTTTAGTTACTTATTCCTTATTAGGCTTACCTTTTGCAATCATTCGTCCCTTTATAGCATTATTAACCGGACTGTTTGGCGGAATGCTCACCAATCATTTTGATAAAGATGAGAAGGAAATTCCCGTACAAAACACGGATTCTTGCTGCTCTACCGAAAAAGAATCGGACTGCGGATGTAATGGAGAATGCAATACAGAAACTAAAAAGAAAAAATCACCACTCTATACCATGTTCAAATATGCTTTTGTAGATTTTCTGCAGGACATTTCGAAGTGGTTAATTATTGGACTTCTTTTGGCTGCTGTAATTTCAGTACTAATTCCAGACGATTTTTTCTCTGCTTATATTGGAAATGATTTTATTGGTATGCTGGTAATTCTTGTGGCATCTATCCCTCTGTATATTTGCGCAACTTCATCGGTACCAGTGGCTGCTATCCTAATGATGAAAGGCATTTCTCCCGGTGCTGCCTTGGTATTCTTAATGGCCGGTCCGGCAACCAATGCCGCAACCATTACCGTACTAAATAAAGTTCTGGGCAAAAAAACAATGTGGTCCTACTTACTGTCAATTGTTACCGGCGCACTGCTTTTTGGACTGTTAATCGATAATGTTTTCCCCAGAGAATGGTTTACTATGGGCGCATTGCATGATCATATGGGGGCACATGAAGGACATTGGATGCTTCCCGACTGGCTAAGATGGGGAAGCAGTATTGCATTAGTTCTATTGATTATCAATGGCTATTTACAAAAATATATTTCCGGCAAAAACAAGCTTAAATCAACTGATCCTGAAATAGCTGTTAATAAAAAACTGGTAATAGTGAATGGGATGAGCTGTAATCATTGTAAAAACAGTGTGGAAAAACACATTGGAGCCATGAAAAACATTACTCTGGCAGAAGTAAATCTGGAACAAAAACTTTTGCAGTTAGAGGGAAATAATATCGATTTACAAATCATAAAAAAAGAACTGGAAAGCCTTGGTTTCGAATTTGGCGGAGAGGTGAAAAACAAAAACTAAGTCACTCTCCGGTTTCAAATATTCATTTGGCAAAAATAATATTTGTAAATACGACTTAAAAACTCCTCGTTTTCATGCATATTATTGCTTAAATTCCATAATTTCTTACAAATACAATCCTTGTTCTGCAACATAATTGGCGGTTTTCACCCATTTTACGATTTTTTTGAACTGAAATTCTCACACTGCCAAACACTACCCCCGCAAACTGCTGATCTTCAGTTAATTTAATCACGCCAAAGCATGTGTGATTTATGATCATCACATGCACACATCTTTATATTTAATTACTTGAAAACTTCGAAATTTTGATTACATTTAGATGTTCTACAACACATCCATGCTGTATATTATTCTTTTTGGAAAAATATTTTTCTAACTATCAGATGGATTAGTTGATTAAAAACAAAGCCTTTACAGGCTTTTAAACGAAGACCAAAATATGATCAAGAAGATTTCAAAAGTCCTTGTTGCAAATCGAGGAGAAATTGCTCTGCGTGTTATGCGATCATGCAGAGAATTGGGAATTCTTTCTGTTGCTGTTTACTCCGATGTCGATCGAACATCTATGCATGTGCGATATGCCGATCAGGCAATTCATATCGGAGCTGCCACATCAGCCGAAAGTTATTTAAATATTGATAAAATAATAAACGCAGCAAAACTGGTAAAGGCTGACGCCATTCATCCTGGTTATGGATTTTTAAGCGAAAATGCTGAATTTTCAAAACGCTGCGAAAAAGAAGGTATCATTTTTATAGGTCCAACTCCCGAAGTAATTGCAACAATGGGGGACAAAATTACCGCTCGACAAACCATGATTAAGAGTGGTGTTCCTGTAGTTCCGGGGACTAAAGAAAACCTAAAAGATGAATCGACAATACTTAAAACGGTTCGGGAAATTGGTTTACCGGTAATGATTAAAGCTTCAGCCGGAGGTGGTGGAAAAGGAATGCGAATGATCGACAAAGAAGAGAATATTCTGGAAGGGCTAAGAGCTGCTAAATCGGAAGCCATGGCATCATTTGGTGATGACGCTGTTTACATCGAAAAATACATTTCTTCTCCTCATCACATCGAGTTTCAGATCCTTGGTGACAAACATGGCAATGTAATTCATCTTTGCGAAAGAGAATGCTCCGTTCAAAGACGACACCAGAAAGTGGTAGAAGAAACGCCCTCTCCGCTAATGACTTCTGAGTTAAGAGCTCAAATGGGAGAACATGCTGTTGCAGCCGCTAAAGCAGTTAATTATCATGGAGCAGGCACCATTGAGTTTCTGGTAGATAATGATCACAACTACTATTTCCTTGAAATGAATACTCGATTACAAGTCGAGCATCCTATCACCGAAAGGGTAACCGGATACGATCTTGTGAAACAACAAATTTTAATTGCCGAAGGACAAGAATTGAAAATGAAACAAGAAGATATTTTTCAGTTCGGACATGCAATCGAATGCAGAATTTATGCGGAAGATACCGATAATAACTTTATGCCGAGTCCGGGTGTGATTACCCACATTACCGAGCCAATGGGCTTAGGAGTTAGAACCGACGGCTACGTTTATGAAGGATATGAAATTCCAATTCATTACGATCCAATGATTTCCAAACTAATTGTTTGGGCCAAAACAAGAGAGGAAGCGATCGAACGAATGCGGCGGGCACTTTTCGAATACAAAATTACCGGCGTAAAAACCTCAATCAAATATCTTGAAAAAATAATGGATTGCCCTGACTTTAGAAACGGCACCTACGATACTCACTTTATTCAAAATAACAAAGATTTTCTTCTTGCTTCTGATGAAGCAAAGCAGTCTTTTGAAGATCTGGCCATAGTTACCGCCTTTATCAATTATCACAACAAACTGAAAAACACTCAAATTTGTCCAAAATCATCACTGCAAAGCAAGTGGAAAGAATTTGGACGCAGAAGGGGAATGTTTAGAGCAAGTGAAAACTAAAGGACAAACAAAAAAATAATAAAATGGCAATTGAAATAAAATTGGGCGAACGCTTGGCAAAAGTTGAACTTTTAGCCGAAGAGGGAAATCAAATCAAAATAATGGTTGACTCAAAAGAGTACAATCTGGATATGCTGCAGGTTGAAAATGGCGTGTACTCCGTTCTATATAAAGGTCGCTCCTATAATGTGGAATTAATTGAAACTGATTCTTCAAAAAAGTATTCAGTCAACACATTTTACCATTCCTATGATGCGGAAATTATCGATGCTGAAACCAAATATCTGCAAGCAAGAAATTCGGGTAACCTTGAAGCAACAGAGAGTACAATCACCTCACCAATGCCGGGAAAAGTAGTAAAGATTCCTGTTGAATTGGGAAGCGAAGTGAAAAAGGGAGACACCGTAATTATTGTATCAGCAATGAAAATGGAGAGCGAATACAAAGCCATGAAAGATGGTATTGTAAAAGAAATCTATGTTCATGAAGAGGATATCATCGACGGAAATCAACCTTTAGTGTTTATTGACTAAGTAAAATTACGAATTAACAATTATGGGTATTAACTTATGAATTCCCCAACTTGAAAAGATATTCATAATTTATCATTCAAAATTTATAATTATAAAGAAATGTTGACACTTGAAGACAAAATTAAAAAGTTTGAAGAATTAAATAAAGCCGCCGAAGCTGGTGGCGGACAAGATAGAATTGCAAAACATCATGCTGGTGGTAAAAAAACTGCCAGAGAGAGAATCATGGATCTTATGGATCCCGAAACTTTCGTGGAAGTAGACAAAATGGTTACGCACCGTTCTACCGATTTTGGTATGGAGAAAAACAAAATACTTGGCGATGGTGTTGTTTGTGGCTATGGCAAAATCGATAGTCGTTTGGTTTATGTTTTCGCCCAGGACTTTACTGTTTTTGGTGGTTCGTTGAGTAGTGCCAACGCCGATAAAATTGTTAAAATCACCAAATTAGCCATGAAAATGGGCGCTCCTATTATTGGTTTGAATGACTCAGGAGGAGCCCGAATTCAGGAAGGCGTGCAGAGTTTAGCCGGATATGCTGATATCTTTTATCAGAATGTAAGAGGTTCCGGAGTAATACCGCAGATTTCTGCCATTATGGGTCCATGTGCAGGCGGTGCAGTCTACTCTCCTGCTCTTACCGATTTTATTATGATGGTGAAGGATACAAGTTATATGTTTGTAACCGGACCCGATGTGATAAAAACAGTTACACACGAAGAAGTTACCAAAGAAGAACTAGGTGGAGCAATAACTCACAATTCTAAAAGTGGCGTTGCGCATTTTACTGCCGATAACGACGAACAAGCCATGATGATGCTTCGTGAGCTGATTGGTTTTCTTCCGTCAAATAACATGGAAGATCCGCCAATAAAGCCTTGTACCGACAATATTCACCGCGAAGATGAGAAACTTCAAACTATGGTTCCTGTTGATCCCAACAAACCATACAACATCAAAGATATTATCGAGACGGTTGTAGATGATCACAACTTTTTTGAAGTAATGCCGCTATATGCACAAAACATATGCATTGGTTTTGCCAGATTGAGCGGAAAACCCGTGGGAATTGTAGCTAATAATCCAGCTTTTATGGCTGGCGTTTTAGATATCAACAGCTCTGTTAAGGCAGCCAGGTTTGTGCGTTTCTGCGATGCTTTTAACATTCCTTTAATCACTTTCGTGGATGTGCCTGGTTTCCTTCCGGGAACTGCTCAGGAATTTGGTGGTATTATTAAGCATGGCGCTAAGCTATTATATGCTTTCGCAGAAGCCACTGTGCCAAAAATAACTTTAATCACCCGTAAAGCATACGGTGGTGCTTATGATGTAATGGCTTCGAAGCACATTGGGGCAGATATTAATTATTCCTATCCAACCGGCGAAATTGCCGTTATGGGCGCCGAAGGAGCTGTTAATATTATGCACAAAGGACTTACAGAATCGGAAAGAGCAGATGCTATTGAAGATTACCGTGATAAGTTTGCCAATCCGTACAAAGCTGCAGAATTGGGATATATTGATGAAATTATTCAACCCAAACAAACCCGCCACAAATTGGTACAGGCTTTGGATATGTGTGCAAACAAAAGCGAACAGAATCCACCGAAAAAACATGGTAACATTCCATTGTAAATTAAAATTATAACACACTTTTAAAGAAAAGCACGGCTATTAGCTGTGCTTTCTCTTTTTAAGATTTACCCGTAAATTGAAGTAAGCACAAACTATAAAATACTGAAAAACCACCCCTACAACTTCATTTATCAATAGTGCAAACGATTTTTATCAATGACGAAAACAATTTCGACAAGGTAAATATTGATCTATATAAATTAGAAATAAAAAGCTAACATACAAATAACTCTAATAAATGAATGATTTCGTAAATTAGATAGATATTAACGATTTAACCCGAAAGCTATGGATATTAAAAATGAAGAACTTAGAGATGTTTGTCAGGAAGCATTGGAATGTTTGAATAAACCTGGAAACGATGCATACAACGAACTTAAATCAAAATTAGAGTATGTAATTGGCAGCTACAACTTCGACAAAAATCCTGTTGGTCTTTTCGAAATTGGTAATCTTGCACTAATTGCTCTGGAAGAAATTAGTGCTGAAAAACCACGCAAAGTAAAAAAAGCATTACTCAAAAATTTAAAAGAAAGCTTACTTCAAAAAGTTGAGGCTTAAAACTAAGACTAAACAAAAGAGCTTGTTCAATAATGGACAAGTTCTTTTTAGAAGCTACTCCAACTCCAATCGATATATCTTGGTGGTGTTGCCTGTAATCTTAAATCGATCATCCATGCGGTGCCCAACAACCCATACAATTTTAGTGCCTGACAACAACAACCAGGTGTTCTCTTTCTCCTGAAGAGAGAACTTTTGATCGATAAAGAAATCGGAAATCTTCTTCTTACCCTTCATACCGATAGGATGAAAATAATCTCCTTCTTTCCATTTCCTCAACTGAAGCGGGAACTGAAGTTTATTCGCATCAAAGCAGGCAATTTTAGTGCTGTTGGGGAATTGAAATCCGGGCGTTCGATCCAAAAATGAAATCTTTAGCTCTACTGGTAATTTAAGTTTAACTTCCTCATCCGCAATTAAATATTCATTATTATTTCCTTCTGAAATCTCCGTAAGAATTAAATATTCCCGATCGCGCAACAATTGATGGCTTGCCGAAGAAAACAACTTACCGGAAATTCCATGAATAGATTCCGCAATTTTGCGAACATCACGATGATGAAAGCCATATGGAGAAAGCAGTTCGTACAAATGAGACACAGGAGCCAAAAGCTCTTTCAACTTAGGAATTGAAATTAACAACTGATTCTCCCGTGTAAAAACCAAGTGCAAACGGTTCTGTTCAATTACCCTGTTGTAAATCTGTTCTACTTCACGAAAACGCTGCACATTCTCGGTCATGGTAGCACGAATGGCCGGATTAATCTCCTCCAATACAGGCATTATCTGATGGCGGATTTTATTCCGCACATAATCGGTTTCCGCATTTGTTCTGTCCTCACGAAAATCAATAGAATTCTTTTTTGCATACTCAAGCAACTGCTTACGCGGAAATGGCAGCAGTGGACGCACAATCTTACCTAACTTCGGCTTAATTCCCGATAAACCATGAATCCCCGTCCCGCGAGCTAAATTTATCAGCACTGTTTCTGCAACATCATCAGCATGATGGCCAACAGCAATGTATTTGTATTCAGAAGCTTCTCTTACCTGTTCAAACCAATTGTAACGCAGGTCGCGAGCAGCCATTTCGATAGAAATTTTATTCTCCGCAGCATACTTTTTAGTGTCAAAATCTATCGAGTAAAACGCCAAACCTTTCTCTTTGGCCAAATTCTTCACAAACTCAAAGTCGCCATCTGATTCCTCGTCCCGCAAATGAAAATTACAATGAGCAACCCCACACTCTACTTCCATTTTGCAAAGAAGATCAAGCAAAACAACGGAATCTACTCCACCACTTACCGCAACCAAGATTTTTTCGTCGCGATAAAATAAATTTTCCTCTTCTACAAAACGAACAATTTTACGTTGCATCAAATAGTATTTAATTGTAACCAATGAGTTTTTGCTCAAAGTTTAAAGATAAAAAATCCCTTACTCTTTTAACACTTTCATAATGGCTTTTGCCTTCAACATACATTCCTCATATTCCTTTTCAGGATTTGACTGCATGGTGATAGCCCCACCAACCATAAAAGACAGGTAATGGTTCATTGCATTATACTGAATACTTCGAATTACCACATTAAAATCAAAATCACCATCAGGAGTGACATAACCAACTGCTCCGGAAAACAGTCCTCTTTTGGTTGATTCGTATTTCTCAATCAATTTCATAGCTCTAACCTTAGGCGCACCGGTCATCGATCCCATTGGGAAAGTCTGACGAATTGCTTCTACAAAATGAACATCTTCTTTCAGCTCCGAAACTATGGTAGATATCATTTGATGAACCTGCGGAAATGTATAAATACCGCACAATTCCTCAACAATCACAGAGTCCTTTGCTGCAGTTCTCGACAAATCGTTGCGAACTAAATCCACTATCATGATGTTCTCGGCTCTCTCCTTAGCATCAGAAAATAAATTCTCTTTAATGAACTTATCTTCTTCTTCATTCGCACCTCTTTTAGCTGTTCCCTTAATGGGTTGAGATATAATTTTCCGCCCCACTTTTTTAAGATATCGTTCCGGACTTGCCGATAACAAATACTTCTCTCCCATTCGGTAAAAACATGAATATGGCGTAGGCGAAACCTTCATTAATTTTCGAAACATTTGCCTTGGCCGGATATAAGTATCCTCCGCATAAAATTCCTGACAAAAATTGACTTCGTATATATCGCCTATTCGGATGTGTTCCTTCAATTGCCTGATTGCTTTTAAATACTCTTCCCGGCTGATTCTGTATTTTATTTCCGCAACAGTAACCTCTTTCTCTTTTGGTACAGATATATTCTGAATATTCATGACCAAATTATAAATATCCTCTTCGGAAAATTCCTCTTCGAAATAATGAACCAATAAAGTATCCACATCCAAAAGAAACACCCAACACGGACGAAAAAAATTCATTTGCGAAATGTCCAGTCCATCCTGATTGTCTGAACTTAAATTCTCAATCTCATTTTTAAGATCATAACCCAAATAACCAAACCACCAATCTTTAGCAAAATCAATCTCAGCTTTTAGGCTATCGAAGCAATTCTGCTCCGGTTCAATAATTTGAAGGGCATCGATGCCGGCAACCAACTCGTATGTATTGTATTCCATTTTCGAATTCTCCTTCAAATTCACTTCGTGACTGTCAAGAATACATACGCACTGAAACTTCTTGCTCCAAAAAAGCAATTGTTCTTTAAATTTTGTTGTGTCGGATATGTGGAAAGTAATCCTTTTTCGCATGTGGCAAATTTAAAGAAAAGATGCGTAGAATCTCTTCTCTTTACAAAATAGAAGAAATACTGCTATACGATATGAAGTGAATATTAATTTTAGGAGATCTTCCTGAAACTAAATATGATCATTTTGTTTAAATGTCTTCTCTGAAATTCAGAGAAGACATTTTTTGTTTGGACGGCTTCTACATCTTGCGTAGAAGATATTTTTTGGCTTTTTGTCCCATTATCATCAGCAATATGGCTTACGAAGAATTTTCATCGCGCCATCACCAACTTTAGACAATTTCTTATTTGTTCTTATCTCCATTTTGGTTCAACAGGAACCCTTTCTCCATCGGCAACAGTATGCTCTTCCAAAGAATTTTCTTTAGACTGAATTACCATATATATCATTGTTTCGTTAGAAGAATTACGGATACCACGTTTCCCTTGCGGTGCAACCCGTATTGTACTTCCTTCTTTTATACTAAAACAATCTTCGTCCACTTGAAAAAAACCAGAACCTTTAATAATTATATAGGTTTCTTCATTTTTTCTGTGAATGTGAAAATAAGATTGCTCAGATTGCGGTGGAAGCGAATTAAACGAAATTTCAGTGCCGGTTGCTTTAGTCGCATCTTTTAAAAAAACTTTGCCTTCTATTAAGTTTTTACTTGCAGGATGTATTAGAGAGTAATCCATTATATCTTTTAAATCACCCAAATTAACTGCACTGTAATTAGTACTTTCTGATAGCTTTTCAACTTCTTTCATTCCTATTTTTTTTGATTTACCTTCTTAATACAAACGAGTATTTTGTCAAAATATCAATTAAAGACTAAAGTAATAAGAATAACATTTTATTCCATCTTCATGATTAACTCCTCCATTGAATTGTACTCTAATAAACCTTTAAAATCAGCAAACTCAATTATTTTTGAATCCTGTTCAACAGTCATTTCATCAATCATACTCTTTGTTGCCAAACCACTTAAAAGAACACGACTATCTGTATTAACATGAACAAAAATGCAATTACTTACATGATCAGCACTGAATTTTGGTAACGAATCGCCCGCGAATAAAACTAAATTCAGAGTCTTATTTTCGAAAACATACTTTTTTCTCTTGTAATTTTTTTTAGTTCGTTTATCCCAATCAAATTTCCTCAGACCAATTATATTCTCAAAAGCATATTCTGAGAATATATCATCTCTCAACCGACTATAATATAGCTGCCCTTCCATTCTATCCCTTAATTTGCCCATATCAGACAATTCAAGATGCTTTAGTGCTATTGATTGAATATTAGCTTCTATATATTTAGGGATATTTACTCTTTTAAAATAAACTAATTGATTTAAAAGTACTTTATTCATCTTGGCAAAATTCAATATATGTATTCGTTTTCATTAATTATTTTCCTGCAAATGATATCATAAAACCATACAAATTTGCTTAGCGATTCGCTCAATTAAGCTTGTTGTAACTGAATTACCTGCCTGCATATACAAATTACTGTTCGCTAGCTTGGGCAAGATATAATCATGAACAGGATAGCCTTGAAATGCAAAGCATTCTTTTGGTGTAAGTTTTCTGATTCCAAAATCATCTTTAATAAGCGGCACATTATGTCCGCCGGTACCCATATTTGCAGTTAAGGTCGGACAAACATTATTTTTATTTTCTCTCACATAAACCCTACGCCACTGATAAATTGTGTCTTTCGATATCATTGATCTCTCCAGTTCCGGGTAATATTTATGATCTTTTTTGTAATAATAAATATCATCCTGCTTCCCTTTTTCTATAAAATCGTGAATGGTCTTTGTTAATTTAATCTCTTCGGGAAATTCAAAATTCAAATAATTTTCAACCTGATTCGGATCAAAAGCTACAATAAAAATCCGCTCTCTGTTTTGAGGAACATTTGCATGTGTTGCTGTGTTTAAAACTTTGTGAAACACTTTATATCCTAACTTTTCTTCTAAAGTCTCAAGAATTACTTTAAACGTATTTCCTTTATCGTGGGAAACCAAATTTTTAACATTTTCCAGAAAAACAACCTTAGGCTGATGCCTTTCAATGATTTGTTCCACATCAAAAAATAAAGTCCCCCGGGTATCAGCAAAACCTTTTCGGTTCCCGGCAATTGAAAATGCCTGACAAGGAAAGCCCGCACATAAAATATCAAATTGATCGGGAATGTAATTTTTATTTTTCTCTTTGGTTATATCTCCAAACGGTACCTCTCCAAAATTCGCACGATAAGTCTTTTTAGCATTACTATTCCACTCACTGGTATAGATACACTTCCCTCCAACATTTTGCAATGCAAGTCTAAACCCGCCAATACCGGCAAAAAGATCAATAAATTTAAACTTGTAGTTTTTTGGAGTTGGGAATGGTACATTTTCAACTTCAGATAAGAGTTGTTGTAATGTATTTTCAAGCAAAACAGGGAAATTATCGCTTTGCTGTTCGCATTCCAAGTAATTATTTAGAGTTAACAGAGCATCCTTTTCATAGTGCTTTTTCACACCATTTTGATAATTATGCAGATAATGAGTTAAAACGGCTTTGTTTTCAGCCTCTTCAACAAGCTTTAGCTGGGATTTATCCCTCCCCAAATTATCTATACTTATTGCCTGAATTGAACTCATTCTAATTTCCTCAATAATTTAGGGGGCAAGATACAAAAAAATAGTTGCTTTCAGACTGAAAACTCTTGACTCCAATGTTTCAATCACTTGCATAATCAATACTTTTAAATGATTAACTATTTTTTTTATCACTATTCTTCTGCTAAATATTTGACTTGTATTGCCAACAACAATACATTAAAAGCACTCTCTTACTACAGACCTCTAAGACAAATTTGCTTTTAAATCAAAAAAGGCAACCAATTGGCTGCCTTTTTTCTTTTAATATTTAAAAAACTATAGTTTCACAATAACTCTCCCGCGACTCTTCTTTGCCAACATTAAATCAATATAGGTATCCAATTCTTCTAAAGATGACTCAATAACCTGCTCTTTGTTGCTGTAAACATTCCAATCGGAAGCCAACTTGTTCCAAACTTTTTGGCGCAATTCCATTGGGCAATTCTGAGAATCAATACCAATTAAACTAATTCCATTTAGAATGAACGGGTAAACCGTCATTGCTAAATCTCCTGAGCCAACATTACCACAACAGGTCACATTTCCCAATGGTTTGCAAGCTTTAAGAAGTGTATGCAAAGTATTTCCACCAATAACATCAATGGCTCCAGCCCAAAGTGGCTTTAATAATGGTCTTCCCGATTGATCATCGGTAATTTCACTACTAATGCGACTAGCAACACCTAATTCGTGTAATTCATCTTCACCACCACTGTTTTCGAAAGTCGCCGCAATTACTTCAAAGCCTAAACTAACCAATATACTAATAGCAATACTACCCACTCCACCTAAGGCTCCTGTAACCACTACCGGCCCCATTTTTGGAGTTTGTCCTGCTGACAACAAGCGATACACCGATAAAGCAGCTGTAAATCCAGCAGTTCCATAAATCATGGCTTGTTTAAAGTCCAATTCTTTTGGCATTGCAACAACCCAAGATTCCGGCACCCGAATATATTCTGCAAAACCACCATCGGTATTCATGCCCAAATCGTAGCTGGTTACAATTACTTCATCGCCGGCTTTAAACCTTTCACTCGCTGAATATTCCACAACTCCTGCAGCATCAATACCCGGCGTATGCGGATATTTTCGTGTCACCCCTTTATTTCCAGATACAGAAAGTGCATCTTTAAAATTCAAAGAAGAATACTTCACTCTCACAATTACCTCTCCATCCGGAAGATCTTCAATTTTCCTTTTTTCAATTCTTCGAATGTATTTCCCTTCTTCTTCGTAAATTCGAAGTGCTTTAAATTCTCTTTTTGTATCCATATCTTATCCTGATTTAATTCTTATCTTGTACCAAAGATACAAGCATTTTTATTACTAATCAAGAACTTACACTTTGGCAGGCTACTAACATTTTGTTCGTAATTGCTGATTATCAACGCGTAAAAACTTTTTTATTTTGAAAAAAGGAGATTGTCCAATAGATACATTTATCAATTTCGTTAAAGGAAAACGAAAAGCAACCATCATTTTGCATCTGATACAAGGAACCAAACGGTACAATGAATTGGTGAAACTTTTGCCGGACATCAGCGACAGAATGCTTAGCAAAAACCTAAAAGAATTGGAAGAGGATGGTTTGGTGATCCGTAAGGTTTACCCTGAAGTTCCGCCTAAAGTGGAATACAGCCTTACCGATTTGGGAAAAGAGATACATCCCATTTTAAAAGCCATGTTTTTAGGCGGAAGGATGTTCGAAAAACTAATGGAATAAGAAAGGCAACCAAACGATTGCCTTTCTCTTTGTATACTTTATTCTGTTATCGTTTCGAAATTAATTCTACAATTTTCAGAATTACTTCTACCGATTTTTCCATTGATTCTACCGGAACGTATTCGAATCTTCCATGGAAATTATGTCCGCCGGCAAATATATTCGGACAAGGTAAACCCATATAGGAAAGGCGGCTTCCATCAGTTCCTCCACGAATTGGAATGATCATTGGCTCAACTCCTACTTGCTTCATTGCTTCTTCAGCAATATCAACAATGTATTTCACCGGCTCAATTTTTTCACGCATATTGTAATACTGATTGGTTATTTCCAGGCTTACACTTCCCTCACCATATTTCTCACAAAATTCATCACAAAGAGATTGTACAAATTGTTTTCTCTCTTCATACTTCTTCATTTCAAAATCGCGGATAATGTATTGAAGGTTTGAATTCTCAACATTTCCCGCCATAGAAATTAAATGGTAAAAGCCTTCGTAACCTTCTGTTTTGTCGGGCACTTCATCTACAGGTAAACGTGTAAGAAATTCATTGGCAATCAACATCGAGTTAATCATTTTGTCTTTCGCCATTCCTGGATGAACATTACGGCCCTGAAAGCTAATTTTTGCAAATGCAGCATTAAAATTCTCATACTGCAACTCGCCAATTTCACCACCATCAAGCGTATAAGCAAACTCAGCTCCAAACTTCTTCACATTAAAGAAATCAGCCCCTTTTCCAATTTCTTCATCAGGCGTAAAGCCAATATGAACAGAACCGTGTTTAATTTCAGGATGTTCGGTAAGATATTCTACCGCAGTCATGATCTCTGCAACACCCGCTTTATCATCCGCCCCCAACAGCGTAATGCCATTCGTTGTTATTATCGTTTGACCTTTGTATTTTTTCAATTCCGGAAAATCAGCAACTTTCATCACGATATCCTTTTCTTCATTCAAAACAATATCTTCGCCATTGTAGTTTTCCCAAAACTGAGGCTTCACATGTTTTCCAGAAAAATCAGGACTTGTATCCATATGAGCTACAAAACCTACGGCAGGAACTTCATGATCCAAATTGGAAGGAAGAACAGCCATAATGTATCCGTTCTCGTCAAGACTGATATTTTCCAATCCCATCTCTTCCAATTCCCGGGTCAATTCTTTTGCCAAAAACATTTGTCCGGGTGTACTGGGAGTTAACCCGGTTTCGGTATCCGATTGAGTATCGAATTTTACGTATCGTATAAATTTTTCTATTAAGGCACTCATATCTGGTGTTTATATTAAAAAATGCACACATAACCACTTCCTAAAACTATTTGGTGAAGCGTTGCAATATTACTAAAATGATGTTTGAAAATGAATTTGATTCCTGTTTTCTTATTGCGAATCTTAACTGTTATACATCATCGGATTTAAACTGAAAACCCAATCGTTTACCCGTTGGTATTCTTGCATTCTGAATTTTCTCGAACATCTGTCCTACTGACATGATCTTCACATTATCGTATGGAGGAACCAATAAATCGAAATTCAAAGAATAATTAATGGCAGTTTCCACAATGTTTCGCAGGTTATCATGATCGGCAGTAGAAACCGATAAATCCGTTTGCAGCAAACCCAATTGTCTTTTCCCCTCAACAATGTAATGCTTTTCTCTGTTGATAAAAATTCGGGCAACCAAATATCCTAAATCCTCATATCGAGTATATTTAAAAGAATCGGCCAAAAAATTATAGACATTGATAATGCCTGAGTAAGCATTATCAGGATCTGTTTTCACGTAAGCTTGCTTCCACACATTATGATCTCTGTTGAATTGAAATACATTGGTATGCAAACTAAAAACCAAAATATCGGATGCAATCTTAATTTGATATTCAAATTCTCCTTTGTCCTCAAAAGAAAGAAGTATATTTTCATCAACCTCTCCTAATTCTGAATTATACTCTTCAATTAAATTTTCAACTACAGCCCGTAATTCCTCAAATATCTCCTTGGTATTTTTATAAACAACTTGCTTTAATGAAGCTTTGTCCATAATTGTTGAGAGTATAGCAGCTTTTGTGTTTAAGATATTCATTGTGTTATTGTTTAGAATTGAAAAGTAAATATACAAAAAAACAGTCATCAGATACCTGATGACTGTTTGATAATATCTACATTTAACTTTTCTTAATTAATAGGATTTTGCAAATACCACACGTTGTTTTGAAGGTTTTCCTGTTACCATACAAATCCCTTCTTCTCCATCTCCTTCGAAAGGAATACAGCGAATAGTTGCTTTTGTCTCCGTTTGAATTTTCTCTTCTGTTTCGGCTGTACCATCCCAGTGAGCAAGGAAAAATCCGGTTTTGCTTTCCAAAAGTTCCTTAAACTCTTCGTAAGTATCCACTTTAGTCGTTTTTTCTGTTCTAAAATCTAATGCTTTCTGGAAAATACTATTCTGAATTTCTTCCATTAAATTTTCAATCAAATCTTCTACACCTTCAATAGAAACTGTTTCTTTTGTTAGGGTATCACGACGGGCCAACTCGATAGTTCCATTCTCCAAATCGCGGGCACCAATTGCCAAACGAACAGGTACACCCTTTAATTCGTATTCAGCAAATTTCCATCCCGGTTTGCGATTATCGCTATCATCGAATTTAACTGAAATGCCTTTGGCTTTTAGTTTTGCTACAATAGGATTTATAGTTTCTGATATTTTTTCGAGCTCTTCAGCTTTTCGGTAGATGGGTACAATCACAACCTGAATTGGAGCCAGTTTTGGAGGCAGTACCAAGCCATTATCATCGGAGTGAGCCATAACTAAAGCACCCATTAAACGGGTTGAAACACCCCATGAAGTTGCCCAAACATAATCCTCTTTGCCTTCTTTGTTAGTAAATTTCACATCAAATGCTTTTGCAAAATTCTGTCCCAAAAAGTGAGATGTTCCAGCTTGAAGAGCTTTACCATCCTGCATTAAGGCTTCAATACAATAAGTATCCAATGCTCCTGCAAAACGCTCAGATTCTGTTTTATGTCCCTTTAACACAGGAACAGACATCCACTTCTCGGCAAATTCACCGTAAATATCAACCATTTGTTTGGTCTCGATCAATGCCTCTTCTTTAGTTGCATGTGCCGTATGGCCTTCTTGCCATAAAAATTCTGATGTACGCAAAAATAAACGGGTCCGCATTTCCCAACGCATAACATTCGCCCACTGATTACAAAGAATTGGTAAGTCGCGGTACGATTGAATCCAGTTTTTATAAGTACTCCAAATAATCGTTTCAGAAGTTGGCCGAATAATTAACTCTTCCTCCAACTTAGCATCCGGATCAACAATCACTCCTTTTCCGTTCGGATCATTTTTCAAACGGTAATGAGTTACCACTGCACATTCCTTTGCAAAACCTTCCACATGATCAGCTTCCTTACTCAAAAATGATTTAGGAATTAAAAGAGGAAAATATGCATTTTGATGACCTGTCTCCTTGAACATTTTATCCAATTGAGCCTGTATCTTTTCCCAAATAGCATAGCCATAAGGTTTAATAATCATACATCCCCTTACAGGAGAGTTTTCTGCTAAATCTGCCTTGATCACCAAGTCATTATACCATTGCGAGTAATTTTCGCTTCTACTGGTTAAAACTTTTGCCATTATATATCGTTTTGGTATGGTATTTGCTACTTTTAGGGTAGTTATAATTCCTTACAAAAGTAAAAAATAATCTTAGATAATTCATTATTGGAGGACAAGCGATGAAAACCTATTTAAAAATTCTACTCATTACAGCATTCTTTGCAACCAGTTGCTCCCCATCTTATATGGGAACAGCGGTTTACGAAGATGATTTGTATTACAATCCTAATCAGGCTCCTTTATTAGTTCAAAAAGTTGAAGCCAATTCCCCTGCTGTTCAAAAGAGCAATTCTTTAGCTCCGGCAACTGCAACACAATCATCAACAAAAACCAATCCAAACATGGAATCGGAAGCTCTTGATGATCGTAATTTTGATGCATTACAACAAAAATACACCGAAATATTAAATGATGAGTCAATTGGTAGTGTTGACACAGTGATTTACGAAGGTGATTCTGGTTATTACTTAGGTGGATTTTCTGGTTCGGAACGGGATCAGGAAGAAGCTCAACGTTTACGGGACATGTATCCTCAGGGATTTGGTTACTACGATAACAGTGGTTACAATACCGCCATGTGGCTGGCCGGAGATCCTGACTGGAATGTTTACGTTGACGGAAACAATGTATGGTGGACACCAACATGGACAAATTACCGCTTTTACAATGGATATAATTATTCCACAATGAGATACGGTAATCTGTTTGCTTACAACTATCCATACGGAAACTATGGCTATAATTCCTATTGGGGATTTAACATGGGCTTCGGCGACAGCTGGTATTGGGATTTGAATTTCGGCTGGGGATTCTCAAATCACTACTACGGAAGCTACTATCCATACTATGGACACTATGGTTACTACGGGCATCATGGATATTATGGCCACCACGGATATCATAATTATGCCTCTTCAACTTATGATGGAAAAAGAAGATCAAATAATTATAAGGCAGGAACTGCAACTAATGCAAGTGCCTCCAGACGAACAAACGCAAGTGCGGCATCGGCTTCAACCCGAAGGTCTGCGGCTTCAAGCACGAAAGCTGGTACTGTAAGTACAAGCAGAAGATCAACAAGCTCAGTTGCCAATGATATCAGAAGGAGTAATGCTGCAGCTCGTTACAGCTCAGGCAATGGAAATTCTTACGGAACAAGAAGAACTGTATTAAATGGCACATCAGGCAGAAGATCTACTTATGGAACTACTCCTGCAACAAGAACAAGGACAAATACCAGAAGTAATTATTCCAACGGAAATACCAATCAAAATAGAAACAGTTATTCTAATACCCGTAGAAGTTCGTCGCCAAGTTATAATAAACCACAAACGAATACACGACCTTCTTATAACCGATCTTCAAATTCGAACAAATCGAATTATTCAAAATCGTCGACAAGATCGTCTTATTCTAAAGTGAAAAATAATTCGTCCAGACCATCATACAGATCAGGTTCTTCTAGATCCAATTCCAGTTACAGTAACAGCGGAACAAGAAGATCATCTGGGTCATCGGTTCGCTCTTCCAGAAGCAGCTCCGGATCATCAGGAAGTTCAATAAGATCATCAAGTGGAAGCTCTAGATCATCAAGCGGAAGTTCGAATTCAAGCAATTCGGGAAATACAAGAAGAAGATAAAATATAATCACCGGAGTTTTGTTCTCCATACTCCGGTGGATATAAAAAACCAACAAAAACAAATTTACGATCACCCTAAATCTGATATAACTTTTCAGCTTACTCTCTTAATTGAATGGTTGCAACTTTTGATCAGAATAACACAAGACATTACTTTAAAATACTTTTTTATGAAACGATATACTTTTTTGCTCATCTTGTCCCTAATAGCAGGAACTTCGTATTCTCAGAGTGTAGATAATGCACTAAAATATTCGAGACAAGAATTTAACGGAACTGCGCGTTCAACCGCCATGGGCGGCGCTTTTGGCGCTTTAGGAGGCGACTTTTCAAGCCTAAGTATAAATCCTGCAGGTATTGGTGTTTACAGAAGTTCTGAATTTACATTTACTCCTTCCATTGAATATACTGAATCAAAAAACAATGGTTTTTCTGAAGATAAGTATAGTTTTACCATAGGCAATGTCGGCTACGTAGCTAGTTATGTTCCTAGAATAGCACCTGAAAAAGGATGGCAAAATTTCAACTTTGGAATTGGCTACAACCGAATTGCAAATTTCAATCGTGAAGGATATTTATTCAATTTAAATTCAGGAACTTCATTGCTTGATAAGTGGGCCGATTTGGCCGCCGGCAACTCTCCGGACAACCTGTACTCTTTTGAAGAAAAACTTGCTTACGATACGTATCTCATCAACAATGATGATGATTTAAATTATCAATCGGTACTCTTCGGAAATGATCGTATGGATCAGCAAAAACGTGTTGACGAGAAAGGATACATTGGTGAATACGTACTCTCTTTTGGTGCTAATTACGGACACAAATTGTATTTAGGAGCAACTGTTGGCATTCAAGATTTATACCACAAATCAACAACCTCTTATTCAGAATTTTCTCTTGCTGATAACATTACATCATTAAATGAATTTACTTTTAATGAATACATGACAACATCGGGTGTTGGTGTTAATTTTAAATTTGGAGCGATCTATAAAATCACAAACAGTTTAAGAGTGGGTGCGGCAATTCATACTCCTACATTTTATAATCTTGACGAAACCTATGATACATCAGTAAGTTCAGAATTTGATCCAAATATTCCTGATGCATTTCCTGAAGACGGAGATGCATATCATGCCTTCAAATCGGAGTTTGTATCAAGAACCAGTTACGATCTTGAAACTCCGTTTAGAACAATTCTTAGTGCGGCCTACCTATTTGGCCAAAAAGGTGTACTTAGCGTGGATTACGAAATGATTGATTACTCTAATGCCGAATTTAACGACAGTGATGCAGGTGATTTAATGAACGAAAATCAAGACATTGCTGACTCGTACCGTTCAACTTCTAATTTAAGAATTGGTGCCGAATACCGCCTTACTCCTAATATAAGTATACGCGGTGGATACGCTAAAATCGGAGATCCTTACAAGAGTTTTATTGATGAAGGCTACAACACTTACTCTGCAGGTTTTGGAATTAAACAAAACAACTTCTTCTTCGATATGGCCTATCAATATAAAGAGTACGATGAAGATTTTGTTCTTTACTCAGGCAGTAATGATATAGTTAGCCTGAACAATACAAACCATCAGGTTCGAATGACCTTTGGATTCAAATTTTAAGAACACTACTACTATATCTAAAAGAGATTGCTATTATAGCAACCTCTTTTTTATTGCAAAAAAAATGGCTGAAACAATTGTCTCAGCCATCTTGTAATCCAACAATTGGATTTTATAAGATCATCCCGGCAGCAACCGTTTCATTGGTTCCTTCATCAATAAGAATAAAACTTCCCGTTAAACGGTTCTTTTTATACGAATCGAAAAACAATGGTTTGGCAACCTTAAAAGATACGCACGCAATATCATTTAACCCAACTACTTTATCATCTGTTACTTCATCCAAAGTATCAACATTAACTTTAAACTTCACATCACGAATCATACAACGGGTTTCGTTGGTAGTGTGCTTAATTGTATACTTTCCACGAGGCATCATAGCCCGTTCATTCATCCAGCAAAGCATTGCCTCAAATTCCTGACTAACATTCGGTACATTATTCGCGTCAACAATCATATCTCCTCTTGAAATATCAATATTGTCACTTAATCGTAATGTTACTGATTGAGGAGTAAAAGCAACCTCCTGTTCTCCGGTAAAAGAATCAATAGCCTCAATAGTTGTTTCAATTCCCGAAGGTAAAATCCGAACCTTATCGCCAGGATGAAAAACACCACTTGCTACCCTACCGGCATATCCACGATAATCGTGAAACTCATCCGATTGCGGACGAATTACATACTGAACAGGTAATCTTGAATCTCCATGATTACGATCATCAACGATTTTAATATTTTCCAGAAGATCCAACAATGGAGTACCGGAATACCAATCCATTTTAGTTGATGCATCCACCACATTATCACCCAATTTTGCCGAGATAGGAATAAAACGAACATCTTTAATGTTCAATTTATCAACAATCGTTTTTTGGTAATCAGCCTTAATTCTATCGTAAGTCTCTTGCGAATAGTCAACCAAATCCATTTTATTGATACACACAATAATATGTGGTATTTGCAGTAAATTGGCGATGTATGAATGACGAAGTGTCTGTTCAATTACACCATTACGTGCATCAACCAAAATTAATGCGGCATTCGCAGTAGACGCACCCGTAACCATGTTTCGGGTATACTGAATGTGTCCTGGAGTATCGGCAATAATAAACTTTCGTTTTGGTGTTGCAAAATAACGGTATGCAACATCAATGGTTATTCCTTGTTCACGTTCGGCTCTTAAACCGTCTGTTAACAAAGCGAGATCGACTTCTTCATCACCTCTTTTTTTACTGCTGATTTCGATAGCTTCCATTTGATCTTCGAAAATGGCCTTACTATCATATAATAATCTTCCAATAAGGGTACTCTTACCGTCATCAACACTTCCTGCTGTGGTGAATCGTAAAAGTTCCATATCTAAATATCCTGCTGATTTCTCTGACATAACTATATTTTTCTCTTAGCCTCCAGCTTCAAGCTTTTAGCCTCACATTCAATTTTTAAAAATATCCTTCTTTCTTACGATCTTCCATCGCGGCTTCCGACCTTCTGTCATCGGCTCTTGTTCCACGCTCGGTTGTTCTTGTAGCTGCAACTTCTTCGATAATTTCTTCTAAAGAATGTGCCTCCGATTCAACAGCTCCGGTGCAAGTAGCATCTCCAATGGTACGGAATCTAACGATTCTTTTCTCCGTCTTTTCTCCTGGACGCATTGGTATGCAATCACTTTTAGCCAAAAGAGTTCCATTTCTTTGAAACACTTCACGTTCGTGTGAAAAATACAGATTAGGAATTTCAATATTTTCAAGATAGATGTATTGCCACACATCCATTTCAGTCCAATTCGAAATAGGAAATACTCTAAAATGTTCTCCAATATGTTTCTTCCCGTTAAACAGGTTCCACAATTCAGGACGCTGATTTTTTGGATCCCACTGACCGAACTCATCTCTATGAGAGAAAAAACGTTCTTTAGCTCTTGCTTTCTCCTCATCGCGACGACCACCGCCCATTGCGCAATCTACTTTTAAATCTTCGATACCATCCAAGAGTGTAACTGTTTGCAACTTATTTCTACTGGCATTAAATCCAGTTTCTTCTGCAACTTTTCCCTGATCAATAGAGTCCTGAACGTAACGCACAATAATACGGGTTCCTGTTTTCTCCATCAGCATATCTCTAAACTCGATGGTTTCTGCAAAATTATGTCCCGTATCAATATGCATCATTGGGAAAGGCACCTTTGCAGGAGCAAAAGCCTTACGAGCCAAGTGAAACATGATAATAGAATCTTTTCCTCCGGAAAATAACATGACCGGATTTTCAAATTGAGCAGCAACTTCACGAATCACAAAAATAGATTCAGCTTCCAGTTCTCTTAAATGATTAATATTGTATTCCTTCATTCGAAAATATTTTATTTGCTTTCTAACGGACTATTTATTGAAACAGTCATTTACAACAAAGTCTACTTAGTTTTCAACTTCACTAATTTCTTATTAACCGAGGTAAAATAGCTTCAATAACTTTTTCTACCGACTCCACAGGCGTCATTTCAGAGGTTTTGATTTCCAAAAAAGGATTCTCAGGTGCTTCAAAAGGAGAATCAAGGCCAGTGAAATTTTCAATTTCCCCATTTCTGGCTTTTTTATACAATCCTTTTACATCTCTCTCTTCACATACTTTATAAGATGCATTTACATACACCTCTAAAAAATCTTCTTTCCCAACTATTTCCTTTGCTACATCCCTAATGTCAATAGTAGGACTCACAAAACAATTAATTGTAATGACACCGCAATTCAGAAATAACTTAGATACCTCGGCAATTCGCCTGATATTTTCAGTTCTGTCTTCTTCCGAGAAGCCTAAATTTTTATTGATTCCTGTTCGGATGTTATCTCCATCAAGAATCTGGGTTAAAAACCCCCTTTTCTGAAGTTCCTTCTCCAATCCGATAGCAATAGTGGTTTTACCTGATCCGGAAAGTCCAGTCATCCAAATAACCTTAGAATTCTGATTTAAAATCCCCTCTTTATCTTCCCTTCCTAAAATCCGATCAAACACAGGATGGATATTTGTTGCCTTTGTGGTCATTAACTATTTTTTGTTTTGCTATTTTCTTACAATTCTGATTTTTGAAAAGTAAGGGCAAATGTACATATTATCAGTAGATTTTAAAAATCTACGCATTTTTGAATTCATGATTTTTCGCAAAAAAAAATCCGGATTTTTCAATCCGGATTCAAAAGATAATATTTAGCTTTTTATTATTCTTTACAATCGCAAGGATTAAAACTCTTATTGTACTGGCTCATAGCTCTATAACTCATGCCCATACTTGAGAAACCTCCGTCATGAAATAAATTCTGCATGGTAACTTTCTTTGTCAGATCTGAGAATAAAGTGATGCAATAATTCGCACATTCTTCAGCAGTAGCATTTCCAAGGGGCGACATTCGTTCCGAAAAATCAATTAATGAATCGAATCCTTTAACTCCGCTACCGGCAGTTGTCATTGTTGGTGATTGCGAAATAGTATTAATACGCACACTTTTTTCACGTCCATAGATGTAACCAAAACTTCTGGCGATCGATTCCAACATCGATTTAGCATCAGCCATATCGTTGTATTCGTACATTGTTCTTTGTGCCGCCGCATAAGATAATGCTACTACAGATCCCCACTCAGCCATTGCATCAAGTTTCTTTGCAGTTTGCAATACTTTGTGAAATGAAATGGCCGAAATATCCAATGTTTTTTTCAAGTACTCGTAGTTCAATTCATCGTAAGCAAGTCCTTTACGAACATTTGGCGACATACCAATTGAATGAAGAACGAAGTCAATCTTACCACCCAAAATCTCCATTGATTTTGTAAACAACACTTCCAAGTCCTCGGGACTTGTAGCATCAGCAGGAATTACCTGAGCATTACATTTTTTAGCCAATTCATCAATTGTACCCATTCGGATGGAAACAAGAGTATTTGTTAAAACAATCTCAGCTCCTTCTGCCACGGCAAGTTCTGCAACTTTCCATGCAATAGACATTTCATTCAAGGCACCAAAAATAATCCCTCTTTTTCCTTTTAATAAATTATACGACATACTTAGTAATTATCATTTTTTTCAGCTTCAAAGATAACACATTAAATTAAGAATGATCCTAAATAAGCTCATTAATTAAGACTGAATAAATTCTTTAATTCGATAAAATGTGAAACAATTAATTAGATAACAGCACCTTAGCATTGTCCAAAGCTGCCTGAGTGAGGTCAGCTCCGCTTAGCATTTTAGCAAGCTCTTCTATGCGGCTTTGCTGGTCGAGAAGTACAATATTTGAATAGGTTTCCAACTCATCATCTGCCTTATAAACCTTATAATGATTTTTTCCTTTTCCTGCTATCTGAGGAAGGTGAGTAATACTGATTACCTGAATATTTTCTGCCATTTTATTCATCATAGTTCCCATTTTGGCTGCAATTTCACCGGAAACACCCGTGTCAATTTCATCAAAAACGATGGATGGCAATGCTGTCGACGAAGATATTAAATACTTGATACTCAACATGAGTCTGGACAACTCTCCCCCTGAAGCAACTCTTTGCACTTCCTCTAGCTGACCATTCTTATTGGCACTGAACAGAAAACTCAAATAATCACATCCCAAATACTGAAAATCTTCTTTAATCTGTGTAGAGATCTTAAAGTTTGCATTGGGAATTCCGAGCTGAACCAGCTGCGAAACGATTGTTTTCTCAATAGCGGGAATTACCTTTACCCTACTATCAGTAAGCTTTTTAGCTGACTTAATAACCAATTCTTTCTGCGCTTTTAATTGCTTCTTCAAATCTTCAATGAAATCATCACCAGAAACAATTTTATCCACTTTTTGTATCAATTCTTCCCTGATTTGAATTAGCTCTTCAACAGAATTCACATGATGTTTCTGTTGCAGGGAATAAACAGCATCTAATTTCTGATTTAAAAATTCAATTCTTGAAGGGTCCAATTCAACAGACTCATTACTTCGATCCAATTCCTGTGCAAGATCATTCAATTCGATGTATGCACTCTCCAGTCGTTCAAAAAAACTTTCAGCATCCGGGAATACGTTTTTGATTTGAGCTACTGCATTCCGCGCCTCTTTCAACTGCGTAACAATTGGAAATTCACCTTCCGACAGATTTTCGTACGCTTTAACCAAACCCGACTTAATCTCCTCGGCATGAGTCAGAGTTTCCAACTCAGCTTCCATTTCAATCTGTTCTCCGGCAACTAATTTTGCATCGAGCAATTGCTCCAATTGAAACTGAAAATAATCCAAATCAGCTTTTTCCTTGGCGGCCAATTCTTCTTGTTTACGCAACTCCTGCTTTAGCTTTTGGAATTTATCAAAGTACTCTTGATACTTTTTTAAGATCTCCGAATTGCCTGCATAAGTATCTACAATTCCTACCTGATACTCGAAACTTCCAATCACCAAATTCTGATTTTGGCTATGCACATCAATCAGGCGCAAACCTAACTCTTTTAAAATTTTTACACTTACAGGTGAATCGTTCACAAAAGCCCGGCTCTTACCATTAGGAAGTATTTCTCTTCGTAGCAGAGTTTCCTTTTCGTAATCCAATTCGTTGTCAGCAAAAAACTTCTCTAATTGATACCTTTCAATTGAAAATGAACTTTCGATTATGCACTTTTGTTCTTTATCCTTAAGTACATTCACCTCCGCTCTTTGACCTAAAACCAAGGATAAGGCTCCTAAAAGTATTGACTTACCAGAACCTGTTTCTCCCGTTATTACTGAGAAACCATCTGAAAATTCAATATCCAGCTTTGTAATTAAAGCATAATTCTGAATTGATATGGATTGAAGCATAGGAATCTAAAAAATGATCATGGTAACTCGGCAAAACAAGCTTATCCCTAAAATAGAATTACTTTTCTTTTTGCCCTATTATTTTATTGTATTTTGAAATATTGGCAGGATCAATTTCGCTGAGTATATTAAAAACCCTTTTCTTTTCATCCGTAAAGGATTCTGAAAAAATATTCACCAACTCATCGGCTTTTGCATCAAAAAATATTTGAAGAATAAATGATCCTGGTTTTGTTCTATATGCTTTCTGAAGTAATCGTAAACTTTCTGCTATTTCAGCTCTGGATTCAGTTAAACGCTCTGCCATATTATCCAACCCTAAACGATGGTAGCGATAAAGGCACTCTCGAACCGGGCTATAAGCATTGTTTAATATGTTCTCGACTAACCAATATCTGTTTTTCCTACTTTCGAAAGCCTTCCAACCTTTTACATTTGAATTTTGCATCTTATTTACAATCGCCTCAGCTTTTGCGTAATAAACACTCCCGCCATCCATCGAATAAGTATCGTAATCCAAACCTAAAACAATATAAGCATAGTAAGATAACAATGCAGTTAAACTGGTCGGTGTAGTTGCCTCGTTGAACTCTAAAGTTTGATACTCTACGTACTTGAACTGAACATCATCGTCCTTAAAATTTAGCAATACACTATTGTAAGAAGAATTAAATATTGGCCGGCTAACCTGAACCTGAACGGAGCCCTTAAACTCATCGGCAGATATTTGATTGGTTAAATTAATTAGAATCGTACATTCAATTCTCTCATCGTAACTATAAACATGATCTGTCCATCGCGTGGTATTCATAAACTCGTAAACCGCAGTCTGAAGCGTTCTAAATACCTGTTTATTGGTTCCCTGGATTTGCTGACTCACAATCTGAACATTACACCTTAACTCCTGAGAAAACAAAGGAATGGAGATGATAAAAGCAAATAGCAATACAATGAGTTTTCGCATAATTCGATTTCAAAAGTTAACAGCTAAAGTTAAAAATTTAAACGGAAGTGAACCAATATTTATTCTTCATAATATGCAATCAATTCATTAACGATATCTTTTGCCACCTCTGCTTTACTTTTCAACCCGAACTTTTTACACTCTCCACGCTTATTTATTATCGTTATCTTATTGGTATCGTACTGAAAACCGGCACCTTTATCATTCAAAGAATTAAGAACTACGAAATCCAGATTTTTCTTCTCCAACTTCAATTTGGCATTGGTTTCTTCATCGTTTGTCTCCAATGCAAAACCGACCAAAAATTGATTTATTGTTTTAATGTTACCCAAAGATGCAGCAATATCCTTTGTGGGAGTAAGCTCTATGGTATAATTTTCCTTTCCTCTTTTCACCTTAGTATTTTCTGTTGTTACAGGTGTAAAGTCAGCCACTGCAGCGGTCATAATTCCACCATCGCAAGACGGAAATGCCCGTAACGATGCCTCGTACATTTCCCGAGCAGAAACAACATCAATACGTTTTATATTTTGATTTTGAGTACTTAAAGAGGTAGGTCCGCTTACCAAGATAACCTGAGCTCCTTGGGAAGCTAATTCTTCGGCTATTGAAAAGCCCATTTTTCCGGATGAAAAATTACCAATAAAACGCACAGGATCAATTTTTTCGTAAGTTGGTCCTGTGGTAATTAAAATCTTCTTATTGCTTAGTTTTTTTTTTTAGATTCGAAAAATTCGATAATTTTCTTAACGATAATTTCCGGTTCTTCCATTCTTCCCTTTCCGTAAAGTCCACTAGCCAACTCACCACTCGAAGGTTCTATAAACAAATCGCCGTAGGATCTTAAAATTTCCATATTTCGCAATGTGGCAGGATGCTTAAACATATCCAAATCCATTGCAGGTGTATGAATAACCGGACACTTGGCTGACAGATAAGTTGTTAAAAGCAAATTATCACAAATACCATTCGCCATTTTAGCCATTGTATTGGCCGTAGTTGGTGCAACAATCAATAAATCTGCCCAAATACCTAGATCTACATGACTATTCCATGATCCATCATCATGCTTAAAGAAATCTGATAATACGGTATTTTTGGATAAGGTGGCCATGGTTACAGGAGAAATAAACTCCTTTGCATAGGTAGTCATGATCACTTTTACATTGGCTCCTTCTTTCACCAATAAACGCACTAAAGAAGCCGCTTTATAAGCAGCAATACTTGCGGTAACTCCAAGAATAATGTTTTTATCTTTTAACATAAATCAGACTTAAAAATAAAAAGTTCCCTTTTGCTGCAAAGGGAACTAATAAACTATTTTGTGATTAATCTTCTGCTTGTACCTCTTTTGCAGGATTTCTGTAATAGATTTCTCCATTAATAAATTCCTCAACCGCGATTAAAGATGGCTTTGGCAATCTCTCGTAATATTTAGAGATTTCAATTTGCTCGCGATTTTCAAAAACCTCTTCCAAGTTATCTGTATAAGATGCAAACTCCTGCAACTTCTTATTCAGCTCACTTTTCAGTTCAACAGCAATCTGATTAGAACGTTTTGCCATAATCACTACAGATTCGTAAACATTACCCACTTCTTCACTTAACTCAGTCATGTTACGGGTAATTGTAGAACTTGCTGCATTTGTTTTCTTGTAATCCATACTATAAAAGAATTAGATCTATTTTAAATATTCGTATTAAACTTACTCAAGTAGGCTTCTATACCTTCAATCATTTTTTCAGCACGCTTTCGATACTTACTTTCAGGGAATTCATCAACAAAAGAAAAATATTCTTCCTTTGCGAGATTGTATCTTTCTCTTTTTTTGTCTTCAACACTTAATAAGGCCAATTCATATCGAGATTCCAACAACATAAACATTAAATCTTCCCGATAAGAAGAACCAGGGTAATCTTTCAATCCATTTTGCAAGGAAACAATTGCTGCAGGAAAATGTTCTCTGTCATAATAGTTTCTTGCACTTAAGAATGATTTCAGCACCAGCTTATCCTGCATCTCATCAATATAATCGTTGCACTTTGGAATTCTGGTAGAATTCGGATAGCGGTTAATGTATAATTGAAAAGCATCAATCGCATCTTTTGTTGATGTCTGATCCAATCTTGGTTTTGGTGACTCCAAATAGTAGCAATATGCACTCATATACAAACTCTCTTCTGAGTATGGACTATCCGGAAATGTTTTCAAGAAATTCCTGAAGAAATATCCAGCAGAAATATAATCTCCCGAACCATAAGAACAGTAAGAAATATAGTAGCTGATTGTTTCCGCTTTGCTTGTTCCCCGATAAATTGGCAATAACTCCTCAAAAAGAGTTGCAGCTTTTACATATTCCTCTGCATTATAGTATTCAACAGCCTTCTTATATTTCAAAGGATTATCGTTACTCTTTAGCAATTTCTGGTAATCGCTGCATCCACCTAAAATAAAGGCGAACAGTAAAAAAACATAAACAATTTTTCTCATAGGTATAGCTACTCTATTTTTTTGCATTTTGCAAAGATATAGTTTTCAAGCGAAAAATAGGATACTTTCCACTCATATTATACAATTCTTTATAATTTATTGCTAAAATTCCAAAAAACATTACTTTTGCACAGTTGCAATTAAAACATTTCAAAAAAGCATAGACTGTGGATATATTTGACAAAGTTACATCAAAAAGAGGAAATCTAGGGCAATACGCTAAGCAAGCTCATGGATATTTTGCATTTCCTAAATTGGAAGGTGAAATAGGATCAAGAATGAAATTTCGTGGGAAAGAAGTTTTGACATGGAGTTTGAATAACTATATCGGATTAGCAAATCACCCTGAAGTAAGAAAAGAAGATGCTGAAGCTGCTGCAAGATGGGGATTAGCCTATCCAATGGGAGCTCGTATGATGTCCGGACAAACAAGCCGTCATGAAGAGCTGGAAGCTCAACTGGCTGATTTTGTTGGAAAACCAGATGCATTCCTTCTGAACTTTGGATATCAAGGTATGGTTTCTATTATTGATGCAATGGTTGGTCGTCATGATGTGATTGTTTATGATTCTGAATCACATGCATGTATCATGGATGGATTGAGACTTCACGTTGGAAAACGCTTCGTTTATCCTCATAACGATATGGATAATCTTCGTAAAGAATTAGACAGAGCTACCAAATGGACTGAAAAAACCGGTGGTGGAATTCTTGTAATTACTGAAGGTGTATTCGGAATGGCTGGTGACCTTGGTAAATTGGATGAAATTTGTGCTCTTAAGGATGATTTCAATTTCCGTTTACTTGTTGACGATGCTCATGGTTTTGGTGTAATGGGAAAAACCGGCGCTGGTACTATTGAGCATTTTGGTGTTGAAGACAAAGTAGATTTGCATTTCAGTACTTTCGCAAAAGCAATGGCTGGTATTGGTGCTTTTATCGCCTGCAGCGAAGAAGTTGGTACTTACCTTAGATACACAATGAGATCTCAGATTTTTGCAAAATCATTGCCAATGCCTATCGTAGAAGGATCTATTAAACGTTTGGAGTTACTTAAAAACTCTCCTGAATTGCGTGAGAAACTTTGGAACGTAACCAATGCTCTGCAAACTGGTTTAACTAAAGCCGGATTAAACATTGGCGTAACAGAATCTCCTGTAACACCAGTTTATTTATCTGGTAGTGTGGCTGAAGGAACTCAGGTAACTATGGATTTAAGAGAGAATTACAATATTTTCTGTTCTATCGTTGTTTACCCTGTAATTCCTAAAGGACAATTACTGCTTAGATTGATTCCTACTGCAATACACACTATAGAAGATGTTGAGTACACTGTTAATGCATTTAAAGAGGTTGCTAAAAAATTGAAAGATGGTAAATACAGCAATGAGAAATTTGCTGATATTTTTAATCAATAGCATTCTAAACAATACAATATAAACGACATTCTTTCGAATGTCGTTTTTTTTTGCAAAAAAAATTACCCGACTAACAAGTAATCGGGTAATCTATATCTAACAAAATTTGCATTTATTCTCTTTCAGAAAGAAATCTCTCAGCATCCATAGCTGCCATACATCCTGAACCTGCTGAAGTAATTGCCTGACGGTAGTGAGGATCTTTTAAATCTCCTGCTGCAAACACTCCGGGAACATTTGTTTTGGTCGAATCCGGCTCTGTCAATACATATCCTTGCTCATCAGTTTTTAAATACTTACTAAATATCTTCGAATTAGGTGTGTGCCCGATTGCGACAAAATAACCATCTATTTTGATGTCCACTTCTGTCTCATCGGCCTCTCCCATTCGCTTTATCAACTTAGCCCCCTGCACTACACCGTCGCCATAAAGCTCTTTGGTATTGTGCTCATAAAGCACTTCAATATTTTCTGTTCGGGCAACACGATCCTGCATAGCCTTAGAAGCTCTTAAATAATCTTTACGTACAATCAAATATACTTTCTTACACAAACCAGCCAGATAAGTTGCTTCTTCTGCTGCTGTATCGCCACCTCCAACTACTGCAACATCCAATCCACGGTAAAAGAAACCATCGCAGGTTGCACAAGCTGAAACTCCCGAGCCCATATATTTTTCTTCGGTTGGAAAACCCAAATATTTAGCGGTAGCACCTGTTGCCAAAATAACAGTCTCTGCCATAATAATTTTCTTCCCATCAACAATTATCTTGTGAGGATAAGAAGAAAAATCTACTTCCGTTACCAGTCCCCAACGACAATCTGTGCCAAATCTTTCCGCTTGTTTTTTTAAATCAGCCATCATAACCGGGCCGGTAACTCCATCTGCATATCCGGGGAAATTGTCTACCTCTGTTGTTGTTGTCAATTGTCCTCCGGGTTGCAAACCTTCAATTAAAACAGGATTCAAATTTGCTCTTGCGGCGTAAATTGCTGCAGTATATCCGGCAGGACCAGATCCAACAATCAGACATTTTACATTTTCCATATCCCCTTCAGGTGTAGAAGGATTGGTATCCTTCAGATTCATTGACTTAAATTCCATATATATTAATTATTCTGTTTCTAAATAAGTTTTCGAGTAGCAAATCTACAAAATATCTAGATAACTACAAGTGTGTTTATTCATAGAAAAAGTAGATGTTCATATCAATTAACTCGAATCTTTCAGCTGTTTTCATTTTGACAATTCTTAGACATAAACTATATTTGTTGCCAACAATATCGGGGCGTAGCTCAGCCAGGTTTAGAGTACGCGTCTGGGGGGCGCGGGGTCGGAAGTTCGAATCTTCTCGCCCCGACAATGTAAGATTAATGACTATCAAGCGGTTACAACTACAGTAGCCGCTTTTTTTTTCGCCTTATTTTCTCATGGATATTGCGATTTAAGATGCTTTTTGTAGCTTTAAAAGTATAAAAACGTGCAAAAAACGTGCAAATTATGGTAGCGATAAATCTCAACTTAGACACCCGAAAAGCCAAGAAAGACGGAACATTTCCGATAAAATAATTCTTTTTTATCAAAAGCGGCACAAATTGCTCCGAAATACCTCCAAGCTAAAGTGGCACAAGTTAGACCGAAATCTGTGGCACACTTTGCTCCGATATATCTGGCACAAGTTCGAGCGTTTTATCCATTAAACAAGCCGAAAAGGTTGTGTGAGGCTTTTTTACAATCTGGATGGTAACGACAGAACAGCTTTGCTTTTATACCGAACTCAATCTTATTAATTTATTTTATAACCATCCAACTTTTAGGGGTCACTTCAAATTGGATTGCCTGAGGTACGAAGTCTAGCCGTATAGTTCAACGAAAAACCTGACCCGAAGGGAACCCCCCCAAATAATTAACAATTGGGAATGAAATGAGTAGGGTCATGCCATGGCGTGACCTAAAAAAAAGGGACACGCCGTAACGTATCCCCCAATATGATGATGTAGTGTATTAAATTTTAGCGTTTACCATAGCTACAATCTCGTTCTCGAGAGCAATGGCTTTATCAACAATTGCCTGTCCTTTAGCGATGATATCGGCAGCCCAGGCTTTGTCCTGTAAATCAGCTGCATTAATTTTCACATTCATAAAAGCACCTAACACACCCGAACGAGCCACTAATGCGCCAACACCCGCATCGGTCACCGAATTAGGATTACCGATTTCAGCCATTGCTTTGGCAACATCCATCGATCCCAAACAAAGCTCCATGGTTTGGAACGGAACCATGGTAGCAAATTTAGTGGCTTCTTCCATTGCCTCGGCACGGGCAGTTTTCTCAGCATCGGTTCCCTTTGGCAAACGAATGGCATCCATAATTTTGTTGAAGGCGTTGGTGTCCTCATCAACCAAATGAACCAGCTTGCTGTGGTAGTATTTGCCTTGCTCAGCCCAATCGGAGAACTCTTCCCAACGATCATCCCATCCCGGCTTGTGAGCCGACAGGTTAGCCACCATTGAACCCAAAGCGGCACCCATAGCTCCCATGTATGCAGAAATTGATCCGCCGCCCGGAGCCATCGATTCGGAAGCTGTTTCGTTTACAAAATCGGTTAAACTTAAGTCAACCAATTTCTTCTGATCTTTGTCTTCGAGGATGTACTCGATAATTTTTTTGTCGGCATCGAATGGGTACAACTCATCCAATCCTAAAGATTTAACTGCGATTTTAATGATTTCGCGGTCGGCAATACCAGTTGAGCGTTCCTGCATGCGAAGGTAATGTTTACCGGCATCCAACATGGCTTTTAAGGGCACAACACCAACCAACTCCGATCCGGTAACACGAATACCACGAGCCTGAGCCTTGGCACAAACCTCGTCGAATGCTTTGTGAATAGAGGTTACCGTAAGGTCGGTCATGTTCATGGAAATCTGAGCAACACCAAATTCTTCAATAAACCATCCGATTGCCTTGGTCGCTTTTAAAGTTCCTGGAATCATTACCGGATTTCCTTTTTCATCGGTCACTATTTTTCCCGTTGCCGGATTTCCTTCGCGCAAGGTACGTCCACGCTCGCGAACATCGAATGCGATGGCATTGGCACGACGGGTTGAGGTGGTATTTAAGTTGAAATTGTAAGCAATTAGAAAATTACGCGCTCCAACAGCAGTTACTCCGCTTTTTGCAACTGCAGGTGTAAATTCGGCAGGTCCGAAATCGGGTTTCCACTGCTCGGTGCCAATTCTGTCTTTAACCGCTTCGTACTCGCCTGCACGGCAAACTGCTAAATTTTTACGTTCTGGTGTGCGTGCTGCACTTTCGTAGCAATAAACAGGAACACCTGCTTCTTCGCCAATGCGTTTTGCCAACTTGTGTGCGTACTCAACAGTCTCTTCCATACTGATGTTGGCAACTGGTACCAAGGGACAAACATCGGTAGCTCCAAAACGAGGATGAGCACCCGAGTGCTTACTCATATCGATTAACTCGGCTGCTTTTTTTACAGCCCGAAAGGCTGCTTCGCAAACCTCATCGGGCGTACCCACCATAGTTACTACGGTACGGTTGGTTGCTTTCCCAGGATCAACGTCGATTAAACGTACGCCTTCAACAGATTCAATTTCGTTGGTAATCTGCTTAATGATATTCATGTCGTTCCCTTCAGAAAAATTAGGAACACATTCGATTAGTTTTTTCATTGTTGTGATAGATATTAGACATGAGATGTGATAAATAAGATGTGAGAAACGAGAAAACTCAATTCTTCCCCAACAAGCTCCTTAATCATAACTCTCTGTCTGGTTGTTACTGTTCGTTGTTTTTAATATTTTATTCTTGTCACCTCATCCCCCAACCCCTTCTCCTAAAGACGAAGGGGGGCTTCTCTTCATTTTTGTATTAGAGCCGGTTTGTTGCTCTGTTCCCTCTCCTTCAGGAGAGGCTTAGGGTGAGGTGTTTATATTTAAATCTGTTATATAAAAATTGAGATATTTTCTCTCTCATATCTCCAATCTCATTTCTCACATCTATTTCTACAACACCTTCCCACGTAAAATCACGACATCAATCAGGTTGCTTCCGTAGGCATAGGGCATGTACTCCACCGAAGGAATTTCTTTGGTGATGTAAACATTAGCAATTTTCCCTTTGGCAATACTTCCCAATTCATCCTCAACGCCCATGGCATAAGCCGAATTTAGGGTAGTGGCATTAATAGCCTCCTGTGGCAGCATTTTATAATTGATACAGGCCAGCGACATAATAAACTTCATATTTCCCGATGGCGACGATCCCGGGTTAAAATCAGATGCCAAAGCAATTGGCAATCCTGCATCCATCATTTTGCGAACGGGTGAGCACACCATGTTTAAGAAAAATGCCGCTCCGGGCAATACTGTAGGCATGGTTTCCGATCCTTTTAAAGCTTCAATTTCGGCATCGCCAACAAACTCTAAATGATCCACCGAAAGTGCATTGTACTTCACTCCTACTTGAATTCCGCCTGAATAATCCAATTCGTTGGCATGAATTTTAGCCCGCATGCCATGTTTCATTCCTGCATTTAAAATCCGGTCGGTCTCTTCAACCGTAAAAAATCCTTTGTCGCAAAACACATCAATATAATCTGCTAAATCTTCAGCAGCAACCAAAGGTATCATTTCATTAATCACCATATCAACATACTCAGCTTGTCTGCCTATGTATTCAGCAGGCACAGCATGTGCTCCCAAAAAACTTGATTTGATAGTAAGCGGTGTTGATTCCTTTAAGCGCTTAATCACGCGAAGCATTTTTAATTCATCGGCAAGCGTTAAGCCATAACCACTTTTAATTTCAACAGCTCCGGTTCCCAAACTAATAATCTCGTGAATTCGCTCCATGGCCGATTCGTACAACTCCTCTTCCGTTGCTTCGTGCATCAATTTGGCCGAATTCAAAATTCCTCCGCCACGTTTGGCAATCTCTTCGTACGATAAACCTTTAATTTTATCGGAATATTCAATTTCGCGACTTCCCGCATACACCAAATGAGTATGCGAATCGCAAAAACTAGGAAAAACCATTCTTCCCGTAGCGTCATACTCCTCAATGCAATCAAAACCTTCCTTGTCATCAAAGTCAGGAATGTCTTCCATCTTACCAAAATCAGTAATTCTATCGCCTTCAATCAGCAAGTAGGCATCATCAATGCAATTCAAATTGGCCATATCGGTTCCGGCAACCCATTTACGAGCTTCCGTATCAACCTGAACTAATGTTTTTATATTACTTATTAACAACTTCATGTTATAGATATTTGATATTAGATGTGAGACATGAGAAATTCCCATTCTCTATATTTTCTTAACTCAATATTTCTTTCCGGGCGTTTCCCTCCTTGGGTCGGGTCAGGCTTTTCACTTCTACTCCTCGTTCTTCCCCACAAAATCCACCACAACTCGGGGTATCCGTTTCAATCCTTAACGCACTGTATCATTGCTCAGTTGCTCAACTTCTATCTGTTGCTTTTCACAATCTAAAAAGTTGAGAAATCACAATGCAAATATTAGGGAAAAAAGAGCAAATTGCAAACCTTTTCGAGTTGCCTTTTAAAATAAATTCAAAGCTTCCATTCTCTTCATATTTTTCTATTTTTACACATTCAATTTTACAAGAACAATCAAAACTTACAACAAACCTACAAATCATGTTTAAAAAGATACCACATACTTATGTTATTGTATTCGCAATAGTCGTTCTATCAGCCATTCTTACGTGGCTGATTCCCGGAGGCGAATTCGAACGAACTGCCGTAAATGTTAATGGAACCAACCGCGAGGTTATTGTACAGGATTCCTACCAACAAATCGAAAGCCAGGGTCAGTCATGGGAAATATTCTCTTCTTTTTTCAAAGGATTTGTTGATAAAGCCGACATCATCATGTTTATTCTCGTTATTGGCGGCGCTTTCTGGATCATGAATGCGAGCAAATCTATCGATATTGGAATCTACTCTTTTCTGGAATTCACCAAGAAACTGGAGAAAAATAAACTGATCCGAAAAATTGGGGTCAACAACATTATTCTCACGCTAATTATGCTCATATTTAGCATTTTTGGCGCCACCTTCGGCATGAGTGAGGAAACCATAGCCTTCACCATTATATTTGTACCCATGGCCATTAAAATGGGATACGATTCAATTGTAGGTGTAGCCATCTGCTTTGTTGCTGCCGGACTTGGTTTTGCCGGAGCTCTTTTAAATCCTTTCACCATTGGTATTGCACAAGGATTATCGAACTTACCATTGTTCTCGGGTATCGAGTACCGATTATTTTGTTGGGTGGTGATTAATTTTATCGGTTTTGCTTTCATCTTACGATATGCGGCCAAAGTTCGCAAAAACCCTGCAAAATCATTGGTTTACACCGATGATGAATACTGGAGAAAGCATCACGATACCGATATGGAGGCAATTAAATATTACACACCAAAATCAGCATGGCTAACCTATATCGTTCTCTTGGTTTCTATGATTGGCTTTTCCTACTACTATCCTGTCAGTACCCTGAAAATCGGAAACTCCGAAAGTACTTTTATGGTACTGCCAATTATCACAGCTCTTTTTGCCATTTCAGGAATAATGACACTACGCAAATCGGTTCATTTTTATATCCTAAACCTACTTCTGTTCACAATTATCTTCCTGATTGTCGGCGTAATGGGCTACGGTTGGTACATCATGGAAATTGCCACCCTTTTCTTTGCCATGGGAATTTTCTCAGGTATTGCCTTCAATAACACAGCCAACGAAATTACCCACCTTTTTCTTGACGGCGCCCGTGATATTCTTTCTGCAGCCATGATTGTTGGCTTGGCAGGTGGAATCCTAATCGTTCTGAAAGAAGGTCACATCATCGATTCCATTCTTTACTACATCTCTCAATCGATGAATGATTTTGGAAAAATGGCTTCGGTGAGCATGATGTATCTAATTCAAAACCTCATCAACATCATCATTCCATCCGGTTCAGCAAAAGCAGCTCTTACCATGCCAATGATGTCGCAGTTTTCCGATTTAATTGGTGTATCGCGTCAGGCAACCGTAATGGCTTTTCAATTTGGTGACGGTTTCACCAACATGATTACACCAACCTCCGGTGTTTTGATCGGTGTATTGGGTGTTGCCAAAATTCCTTACAACAAATGGGTAAAATGGATCGGCGGTTTTATGGCTATCCTGATTTTATTGGGTTTATTATTGTTGATTCCGACCGTTACTATGGAACTGAATGGGTTTTAACCGCAAAATTATTCAGGCATAAATAAGAGCCTCAATTTTGAATTGAGGCCCTTTAAAATTTAAATGTCCGTCCTGAGATATCCTTTCATTAAAAGCAATATAAAAAACTAATTATATAAGCTCTATTTAGCATACCCTGGGTTCTGAACCATATTAGGATTAGCATCAATTTCATCCTGTGGAATCGGCCAACGTCTTTTATTATCTGTTATCGGTAAATCCAACAATGCCCAATGCGAACTACTTGTTCTGGTCACATTAAGTCCTCGTCTATTCAAATCGAACCAACGAAATCCTTCACCCCATAATTCTTTTCTTCTCTCAAGCAATACTTCATTAATTAGTGTTTCTCCTGTGCTGGTTGACTTAACTGCTGTTGCATCTGCTCTACTTTGAATTGCAAATAATGCGTCCTGAGCCGCTGTTTCATGGCCGGCACCTAATTCCGCTTCTGCTTCTGCTTCAATCAAATACATTTCAGATGCACGCATTAAAACTTGATCCATAACCCAACCACTTACATGTTCAAATTTTAATGACACATGTCCTCCTGAATAAACACCATCATCAATTTGTTGTAAACGAGTATCATCTGCTCCAAATAATGCACGAAAATCAACATCAATTCTAAAAGAATTATACCCCAATGTTCTTAGTGCATCATAAAATGAAGCAACATGCAGGTAACCATTATTATCATCAGCAACGGAACGCAAAGACCACATCCATTCCGAATTACTATCATCCTGAAAACCTTCCAGTAATTGATCTGCTGTCATTAATGAATAACCATCACGTGCCTCTTTGGCCCATTTTGATGCATTTGCCCAATCCTCCATATTAAGATATGCACGAGCCAATAATCCTTTTGCTGCGGCAGTTGTTAATCTATAACTTTCTGATGCAACAAGATTCTCTGCAGCATAAGTCAAATCACTAATAATTTGAGCATATACTTCCTGAACTGTAGAACGAGAAGGTCCCGGATCGGACGGCAATACTGGTTCAAGAATCAGAGGAACTCCTAAGGCGGAAGGATCTACAGCATATGGCATCGCATATGCCTGAATCATATTAAGATATGAATATCCCCGAAGCCCTCTGGATTCTGCAATTAATTGAACTTTTGAAGCCTCATCCATATCAACAGCTTCCAATCCATTTATAACAAGGTTCACATTGGTTATCACCTTATAAGCATACGCCCAAACATCCTCACAATAATACATTGTTGGTAGCTCTGTATAAGCATATGTTTCTACATGCCTTCCGTAATTACCAGAACTTTTCACAAACACATCCTCACCCTTTACATCTCCTTCCATTATAAAATATGGCAGATAATATGAGTATTGCATTTGATCATATGCACCAATAAGAACAGCATTTACTTTAGCTGGGGTCGACATTGCATCACTTGCCTCAATCGACTCGGATGGAGTCAGTTCGAGAAAATCCTCTCCGCAAGAAGCAAACAGGAGTGTCAATAGTAATAATAATAATATTCTATTTTTCATGTCTTCAATTTTTTCAATTAATACTTACAATCCTAATTTCACTCCAAATGAAAAAGTCTTAATATTTGGCATGTTATTATTTGATGTTCCAGCGATACTTTGTTCTGGATCAATTCCCTTATGATTTTGCCATGTCCAAATATTATCTCCTTGTACATATAATCTGAGACTTGAAAGCTTATAGCGCTCAAGGAATTGCTTAGGCACATCATATCCTAGAGTTATATTCCTCAATCTAACAAATGAGTTATCGTGCAAAAACCTTGTCGATCTTTCATGAAATTGAAAAGAGTTATTCACTTCAAATCGAGGAATATCAGTGATGTCACCTGGTTTTTTCCAAGCTTTGTCAATCACCTTTGTTAATAACTGAGTTCCTGGTGAAGATCCCATATGTAATAGATCAGCCTCAGTATAATCAAGAATCTTACCTCCCATACTAAAATATAGCATAAAAGAAAGATCAAAACCTTTATATTCGAAATTATTTCTTAAACCCGCAGTAAAATCTGGCAAAGCAGATCCTGATTTAAATTTAGTTGCTTTCGAATAAACTTTCGTAGTAGTAATCTCTTTCGTAGCTTCATCCTCTACATACCAAGTTGGAGATCCATCAGTGGCATCAACTCCTGCAAATTTTTGAATATAGAATTGGTAGCGATCACTTCCTTCTTCCCAGATTTTGGAACCATCAATAACCTTTTCCTCAGGTAAACTTTTAATCTTATTCTTGTTTGCTGAAAAATTTAAACTAGTTGTCCAAGAAAAAATACTGTTCCTCATATTTTCGCTTGATAGTTCAATTTCAATACCTTTATTTTCAATTTCTGCAATATTGGTTTTTACCGTAGGAACACCAGTCGTAAATGATAACTTTTGATCATACAACAGACCATCAGAAATTTTGCTATAATATTCAACAGTACCACTAATACGATTAAATAAACGAAATTCCGCTGCAATATCCCATGCTGTAAGTTTCTCCCATTTTAAATTTGGGTTTGCCATTTGAGAGAAAGCTATACCAGCATTACCACCATAATTTTGACCATAATCAAAAAGAGCCATAGCAATGTATCGTTCATATACACGAACTGCATCGCTACCATTAATACCATAACTTGCTCTAATTTTCAAATCATCGACCCATTGCAAATTCGACATAAAGTCTTCTTGCGACATTCTCCATGATCCTGCAACAGACCAAAAATTTCCCCACTTATTATCAGATCCAAAAATGGAGGATCCATCACGTCGGAAACTAGCACTGAAATAGTATTTACCGTCATAATCGTAATTTAAACGAGAAAAATAGGAACTTAAAGCTTTTTCTCTAAAATAAGAAAGTGCAGTAACAGGCTGTGCAGTAGCCACCAATTCATCCGTTCCAGGAAAAACAAAGTCTGTTGCTTCAGCATTTAGTAATTCATACTTAGTCTCTGTTGCTTCCTGACCTAACAATAAACCCACTGTGTGAATCTCATTGAACGTCTTGGACCAATTAAGTGTATTAGTAATAGATTTTGTAGTTTCAACAATACTATAACGATCTCCCCTACCATTTACAGACTTTCCATTACCATGTTCCGGATTATAAAATCTATTTTCTTTTAAATCAGATCTATCGTAAGACACTTGAGTCTTTAAATTAAAATCCTTTAAAAATTTCAATTCAGCGAATGATGAAGATAATACTCTAAAAGTTTCACTTGTATATTTATCCAAACTTCTTAACGCTACTGGATTGAAATCCAATTGAACCGCATTTTCATAGTTATACTCATCAGTTTTCACTCCATCTTCCCAAACATATAATGGATACACTGAAGATACATAATCTGCAAATTTGACAGGACTAGCACCACCACCAGCACCCGGAGGTGTTTTCTGCTCTGTAATAGAGATCGTATTGTTCATTCCAACTTTAAAAAAATCTGTTACATCATTGGAAACATTTAACTTTGTTGAAAGTCGCTCAAAACTAGAACCAATTGCAATTCCTTCTTGATTCAAATATCCCGCAGACAAATAAAATTTAGTTTTGTCATTACCTCCGGTAGCGCTAATATTATATTCTTCAGATTTAGCAATTCGATAAACCTCATCTCTCCAATCTGTATCATATAATAGCTTTGCATTTGGGTCTAATTGTCCATTTGCTCCATAAGGATTATCAATATTATATGGATTTATTGTAGCTCCACTAGTGCTAAAATCACTAATAACAGAAGCATTAGCAGCTGTAGCATCCCCGCCATTTTCAGCATAGTAATAATCAAAAAATGTTTTATAATACTGCCCTGCATTCATTATTTTATGCTGATCAACCGCCATATCAGAAAAGCCATATTTTGCAGAGAAGTTAACTTTGGTCTTTCCAGACAATCCTTGTTTCGTTGTAATCAATATAACACCATTAGCTGCACGTGAACCATATAATGCAGAAGCTGATGCATCTTTCAGGATAGTTATATTCTCTATATCCGAAGGATTTAAAGAGGAAAGTGGGCTCGCAGAGGTTCCATAATTAGTCGCATCAGCAACTTGGCTATAATTTTCCGAATTAATTGCAACGCCATCAATTATATATAAAGGAGTAGCAACACCATTAATAGAACCAATACCACGAATTCGAACAGTTGTTGCAGATCCTGGCTGACCAGAAGTACTAACGACCTGCACCCCTGCTGTACTTCCCTGAAGAGCTTCTTCGAAACTCGTTGCAGAAGATTTTAAAATATCGTCACCTTTAACTGTTGCTGCCGAACCAGTAAAACTAGATTTCTTGGATACTCCATAAGCTACAACCATAACCTCATCCATTCCTATTGCTTCGGCTTGCATAATTACATTAATCACGGTCTGATTTCCAACAGAAATTTCCTGTGGTGTCATCCCCACAAAACTAAATACTAAAATATCACCTGATTTTGTGGATAAAGAATAATTCCCATCCAAATCAGTACTTGTTCCTGATGTAGTCCCTTTAATTACGACGGATACGCCAGGCATACCAAATCCATCATCGGCACTGGTGACAATACCAGTAACCTGTCTTGTTTGCGCACTAACTATCTGGATTGATAGTAATACAACACAAACAATAAGTGTTAGTTTTTTCATAAAAGAAATTTTTAGTTAGTAAAAATACATGTGGTTAACGGAGATTAATTTAACAAATTTTAACGATCTCGCGAAATTTTTTATACTTGTTAAGTACTATTAATCAACGTAGTACAACAATTCAACTAACTAAAACAACAATAACAATTAACAGTACAGATATTTAAAAATATACATATCCTTATATTATAAAGACATTTCAAATTTTCATAATAAAAATATTTACAAAAACAATTAATTACTATAAAAACTTATCTGATTTAAAAATATTATAAATTACTCCTCACATAACTACCTTATGATCAAATCAAAACACATTAAACACTTACTTTCTTAACAAAGAAACACATACTGTATCTTCTTCTTCCACTTATTTTATCTGCTTTTAAGTGTACAACAAAGAATTTGAATAATTTACAAGCTCTTGTTACTCCATCTATATTAACTTTACTCTTGAGAAATTAATAATCGATGGAGGGTTCTCGTTAGAAAAACGTAAATACTAACCTTATCAAACTTCATAAAACAATTACCTCACCTTATTTTGACAAACCATAAATGACATGTTATTCTTAAATATTCTCCAATAAATTCATAATAAAGACGCATTTAAACGAATTGAGTCCGGTAAGAAATACCGAACTCAATCACATAATTTTCTATATCCGTCCTATTTTTGGGAACCTCAGATATCATGAACTCTCTCTTTAGACAGTTTATAATGATATTTACTCCCCCTCAGAAATTGCTTCAACCGGACATACTTCTGCGCAGGCAGCACAATCAATACAAGTGTCTGGATCGATAACATAAATATCTCCTTCCGAAATTGCATCTACCGGACATTCATTTATACAAGAACCACAAGCAGTACAGTCATCTGAAATAATATAAGCCATAATTTTATTATTTAAATTAAAAGTTATTTAATCAACTCAATCTGATTTAATTAAATTTACCACTTGCCATCTCTTAAAACAAGATGTAAACATCTCAACATACTATTTAGATACATTCCAAATAATTCACTATATTTATTCCATAATATATCAATCCAAAAAAAAGCAATCTACATATGGAATTTGAATTTAACACCGTTGCAATCGCATTTGGAATGACCTTATTTGCAGGTCTTGCTACCGGGATAGGTAGTACAATTGCCTTTTTTGCCAAACGTACAAACACAAAATTTCTGGCACTTTCCTTAGGGTTTTCTGCCGGCGTAATGATTTACGTATCACTTGTAGAAATATTTCAAAAGGCAAAAGATGCATTAATTCTTGATCATGGTGAAGTTACCGGTACTTGGTATACAGTTATCTCATTTTTTGGAGGAATTTTATTTATTGCAATTATCGACAAAATGATACCCTCTTTCGAGAATCCTCATGAGGTGAAAAAGATAGAAGATCTTGAAGGTGAAAAACCTGTGGACAAGAAATTAATGAGAATGGGAATGTTTTCTGCACTTGCAATTGGAATTCACAATTTCCCGGAAGGATTAGCAACATTTGCTGCCGCATTAGCAGACCCTACGATTGCAATACCAATTGCTGTTGCGATAGCGATACACAATATTCCAGAAGGAATAGCAGTGTCGGTACCTATCTATTATGCTACCGGCAGTAGAAAAAAAGCATTCTTTTACTCTTTCATTTCCGGATTAGCAGAACCTGTTGGCGCACTAATCGGATTTGTTTTAATCTATTCGTTTTTAGGCTTAAACAATACTGTTTTTGGAGTATTATTCGGTGGCGTTGCTGGGATTATGGTTTTCATTTCTTTAGACGAGTTATTACCAACAGCTGAAGAATATGGAGAACACCATATTGCAGTTTACGGCTTAATTGCTGGAATGGCGGTTATGGCATTAAGCTTGCTCCTATTCTTATAACCAGACATTAAAAGCTTCAGGTTGAGGCTTTTTTATTTTTATTTTCTTCCTTCTCAAAATATTTACAATACTCTTTAATCCCACAAGCTTTACATTTTGGTTTTCTTGCTACACATACATACCTTCCGTGTAATATTAGCCAATGATGAGCAGTCGCTATATATTCCTCTGGAATAAATTTCACCAATTGCTTTTCTGTTTCCAAGGGAGTTTTCGAATTTGTTGTTAAACCAATTCTTTCTGAAACCCTAAAAACATGTGTATCTACAGCCATAGCCGGCTTATCGTATACTACCGAAGCAATCACATTTGCCGTTTTCCTGCCAACCCCTGGTAATTTCTGCAGTTTATTGATATCATCGGGAACAATCTCTTTATAATCAGCCACCAACATTTTCGCCATCCCCAGCAAGTGTTTCGCTTTATTATTTGGATAGGAGCAAGAACGTATTAAATCGAAAATATCATCTTGACTTGCATGAGATAATTCGAAAGCTGTAGGATATTTGTCAAATAAAAACGGAGTCATCATATTAACTCTTTTATCGGTGCATTGAGCAGACAAGATAACAGCAACTAATAATTCATATGGATTTGAATAATTCAACTCTGTTTCTGCAGCCGGCATGTTTTCTTTAAACCATAATATTATCTTCTCAAATCTATCTTTCTTTCGCATAGCTAATTTATCCTTTCTGATCAATATTCAATTTGTAAATCCATCATGCCTATTTTCAAATTAAGTTTTTCAAATAAAAATGACGTTTATCCATCTTTGGATCATACGAATTTAATAAAGTCAAAGAATTAACCCCTCTTTGTTATTGAAAATTCTGCGATTGCGTGAAATTTAATGAATCTTCCTGCAAAACAAAAAAATATCAAACCGCATATCATCACAAGGCCTAATTATACCTGTCATCATTTCCAAACAACACAACAAATACACTAACAATCATATAATTTACACTAATGTGAAATAAATCACATTTCGACACCCTCAATTAGTTTTACATATAACCATTTTATCGTAAATTCACACCAACTTAAAACTGCAGCAAGGTATTAGACTGATACTCTTGATATTTTTACTGTTTCAATAAAACTACAAAACCATTATTACAAACTTTTAACAATTTACTTATGAAAAAGAATTTAATCAGAATCACCTTACTCTCTGTATTCGCATTGAGCTTCCTGTTTTTAACACCTTCATGTAATAGCAACGACGATTCGATTGCAAATCAAGAGCAAATCCAGGATGAAAATATCATCATAAACTCGGGTTATTTGCCGCTTCCAATTGAGCAATACAATAAAATTCCCAGTGCTAAACAAATCAGCACAACTAAATCATACCCACTTTCAGTAAATCTTTCCTGTCCTCCAATTCTTAATCAAGGCGGAGAAGGATCTTGCGTTTCCTGGGGAGTTGGATACGCTGGAAGAAGTATTAGCTGGCAAGCTTTATATGGTGGTTCATACAACTATAGCGTGAATATTTTCAGCCCTGAATACATTTACAATCAAATTAAAGTTACCGACTGTGCCAGTGGCTCCTACGTAACTGATGGTTTAGATTTGGTTGTAGACCAAGGAGTTTGTGTTTGGAATGATATGCCGTACACTGATATTTCCTGCGATGTATATCCGGACAATTACCAAGTATTACAAGCAGCAAATTACAAAGCAGCAAGCTATAACACCGTGCCAAAAACAGTCGATGCATTTAAAGATCAACTTGCTGCAGGCAAACCAATTGTTGTTGGCGGACCTGTTTATCGTCAGTTTTACTATTTGGGCTATGATCAGATCCAAACCAAAACAGTTAGAAATTACGGCGGACATTGTTATTGTGTTGTGGGTTACGACGACAGTAAAGGTGCCTTTCTTGTAATGAACTCCTGGGGAACAAACTGGGGAACCAATGGATTTGGATGGGTTTCCTATAGCATCATGACCAAAGTATGGTCGGAAGCCTATGTATTAAACGAATTATAAAAATTGAAATTGTAGTCATTGAAACAAAGTCAGTTACATCCTGCTATTTGCATAATAGCAGGATTTTTTTTGCTCAATTAAGTTCTCTCTGCGAGTGTAATTCACCCCCTCCTGCACAAGTTAATGCTAATTCAAGAACAGATTAGTAATGTATCAGTACTTATTCGTAAATTTGAGCTTCAAAAATTTAAGAACAGATTACATGATATCATATTTACAGGTTGAAAACCTTACCAAAAGTTACGGAGAGCTTACACTATTTGAAAACATTAGTTTTGGCGTTGGACAAGGACAAAAAATTGCATTAATTGCAAAAAATGGTACCGGAAAAACTACACTTTTAAATATTATCTCGGGACTAGACAGTCAGGATAGTGGAGATATCAGCTTTCGCAGTGATTTAAAAATAGCATATCTGGAACAAAACCCCGACCTCAACAACAGCAATACAATTCTTAATGAAGTCTTTAACTCCACCGATCCTGTTCTTTCAGTAATTCGTGACTACGAAAGGATAATCAATGAAAATGATCAGGAAGCAATGTCAGATATCATTGAAAAAATGGATCAATTCAAGGCCTGGGATTACGAAAATAAGGTAAAGCAAATCTTGTCCAAGCTAAAAATCACCAATTTCGATCAAATTATTGGCGAACTTTCCGGGGGACAGAAAAAACGGGTTGGATTAGCAAAAGTTTTAATCACTGATACTGATTTCTTAATTCTTGATGAGCCTACCAACCACTTGGATCTGGAAATGATAGAATGGCTTGAAGAATATCTTAACAAATCGAAAGGCACATTATTGATGGTTACTCACGACAGATATTTTCTGGATCGGGTTTGTAATGAAATCATCGAAATAGAGTCCAATACCATATTCACCTACAAAGGCAACTATTCCTACTATTTAGAAAAGAGAGCTGAGAGAATTGAGAATTTAAATGCTGAAGTTGGTAAGGCTCAAAAACTAATGAAAACTGAGCAGGAATGGATACGGAGAATGCCACAAGCCCGAGGAACGAAAGCTAAGTACAGAGTTGATGCCTTTGAGGATATCAAGAAAAAAGCAAGCTCTGGATTTAAAGAAACAAAAATGGATTTAGATATTAAATCCGCAAGGTTGGGAAATAAAATTCTGGAACTGGATCGTCTGTATAAAAGCTATGGCGATTTAAAAATACTGGAAGATTTCAGCTATAAATTCCAAAGGGGAGAAAAAATAGGAATTGTAGGTAAAAATGGCACGGGAAAATCAACCTTCTTAAACATGATTACCCGGAATATTGAAGCCGATTCAGGTTCAATTGAAATTGGAGAAACTGTAGTTTACGGCTACTACAAGCAAGATGGCATTACAATTAATGAGAATGAAAGAATCATTGACGTAATTAAAGAAATTGCAGAATCTATTGATTTAGGCAATGGAAAAATGATGTCGGCCTCTCAATTTCTGGAATACTTTCTTTTTCCAACTAAAACTCAGTACAATCAGGTTGCTAAATTAAGCGGCGGTGAAAAACGACGATTGTATTTGATGACAGTCTTGATGAAAAACCCGAATTTCTTAATCCTGGATGAGCCAACCAATGATCTGGACATTATGACTTTGAATGTTCTGGAAGATTATCTGCTTAGTTTTTCCGGATGTCTGATTATTGTATCTCACGACAGATACTTTATGGATAAAGTTGTGGATCAATTATTTGTATTTGAAGGCAATGGAATCATCAGGAATTTCCCGGGAAATTACACCATTTACCGTGATTCTTTAGATCAGCAGGAAAAGGAAATCAAAAAAACAGAAAAATTATCAACACCTAAAAAGGAAAAACCAAAATCGGAACCAACAAAAAAATTATCTTTTAATGAAAAAAGAGAGTTTGAGCAACTGGAAATAGATATTGAAACGTTAACATCTGAAAAAGAAGAAATAGAAATTGCCATGAGTTCAGGAAACTTATCAAACGATGAATTGATGGAAAAAGCGAGTCGTATTGAAAAAGTTATTGAATTAATTGACGAAAAAGAATTCCGATGGCTGGAATTGAGCGAACGCGCTTAAATCTCAGAACCACATAAAATCAGCAGAGCGCTACAGCTCTAACAAGAAACTTAATGAAAGATTTTACCTCAGGAAATGTTACCAAACTAATACTAAATTTCACGTTACCGATGTTGTTGGGAAATGTATTCCAACAACTCTATAACATTGTGGATAGTATTATTGTTGGGAAGGTTTTGGGCAAAGAAGCTTTGGCATCCGTTGGAGCATCATTTCCGATTATTTTCACCTTAATTGCTTTACTTATCGGAATCGGCTCCGGGTTTTCCATCGTAATTTCTCAATTTTACGGTGCAAAGGACATCAATAAAGTAAAAAGAGCAATTGATACCATGTACCTGTTTTTATTCGGTGCCGGTATTTTAGTTTCCGTGCTCGGAATCTATTTTAGTAAAGATCTTTTTCTTTTACTGCAATTACCTGTAGAACTAATACCTCAGGCAACAAGCTATTTGAATGTCTATATGGCCGGAATGATCATGTTTTTTGGCTTTAGCGGAACAAGTTCAATCCTTCGTGGACTGGGAGATTCCAAAACACCGCTTTATTTTTTAATACTGGCTTCTATCTTCAATATCATATTCGATTTGTTATTTGTAATGGTTTTTAAATGGGGAATTGCAGGAGCAGCATGGGCAACAGTATTGGCTCAAAGTGGTGCATTTATTTCCGGTATTATTTATTTAAACCGAAACCATAACATCATTAAATTTTCACTTTTCAAATTGGTTTTTGATAAGGAAATATTCATCACGAGTTTAAAGATTGGAATTCCATCGGGGATTCAGCATACTTTTGTTGCTCTTGGAATGATGGCCTTACTCGGAATTGTAAATACGTTTGGAACCGATGTAATTGCCGCCTACACAGCTGCAGGAAGAATTGACTCCTTGGCGATGATGCCGGCAATGAATTTTTCACAGGCTGTAGCTGCATTTGTTGGTCAGAATTTAGGAGCCAATAAAATTGACCGGGTTCGGCAAGGATTTAAGGTTACATTCATCATGTCAAATGTATTTTGCCTGATGATGACGGCTATAATAATCCTATTTGGCAGTCACTTAATGAAACTATTTACTACAGATGCAAATGTAATTGCTATTGGTGAAAAGTACCTGATCATAGTGAGCTCATTCTATCTTCTGTTCTCAACAATGTTCACAACCAATGGAGTTTTAAGAGGTGCCGGCGACACATTAATACCGATGTTTATCACACTCTTTTCCCTTTGGCTTATACGTATTCCCTGCGCCTATTTTCTTTCATCACATATTGGAGAAACCGGAATTTGGTGGTCAATACCTATTGGCTGGTCAATGGGAACAATATTCTCATATCTTTACTACCGCACTGGCCGATGGAAAAAAAAATCAATTGTATCACATCAGGAATACTCATAAACAGAATCTTATCTGCGAATAATTAAATAGAATTAATAATTAATCAACTTCGAGCTTCTAAAGGATTTGATTGGTAAATCCACTTCAAACCCTTACCTTTGCCGAAATAAATAGCCCAAATATGTTAATATCGATGACAGGCTTTGGTAAAGCCATTCTTGAACTGGAAAACAAAAAGGTTTCAATCGAAATCAAATCCCTAAACAGTAAACAACTAGATATCAATACCCGAATACCAAACCTTTACAAAGAAAAGGATTTGGTGATAAGGAATGAGATTAAAAATAAGCTGGAACGAGGAAAAGTAGAACTTTCCATTTTCATTGAAAGTGTTGGTACTGACAAAGAAACAAAAATCAACAAACCTATTGTTGAAGCGTACTACAAGCAATTAAATGAGCTGGCTCAGGATCTTGGAATCGCAATAGACAAAGAGCCTATTTTGCAAACCATAGTGAAGTTGCCGGATGCTCTTAAAGTAGAATATCAAGAGCTTGACGAAGAAGAATGGAACCTGATTTTTGAAGGATTTAAAACTGCCCTTGCAGGAATTATGGATTTCCGTAATCAAGAAGGGAATGCACTTCAGGAAGATATTTTTGCCAGAATAGCAAATATCGAGAATCTTTTGACTCAAGTTCCTCAATATGAAAATGACCGAATTGAAACGGTCCGTACCCGAATTAATGATAATCTTAAAGATTTTGTTGAAAAACAGAATGTAGATAAAAACCGTTTCGAACAGGAAATCATCTACTATCTTGAAAAATTAGATATTACAGAAGAAAAAGTTCGTTTGGCTAACCATTGCAAATATTTCATAGAAACATCAAATGCAGGCAACTCTGAGGGCAAAAAACTAGGTTTTATTGCTCAGGAAATTGGGCGTGAGATCAACACACTGGGTTCAAAAGCCAATGATTCCAACATCCAAAAAATTGTAATTGACATGAAAGATGAATTGGAAAAAATAAAGGAACAACTTTTAAACGTCTTGTAATTATTACAATAAATCATATTTTAGCGTAGGGTTAGTCACTCTGCGCTTTTTTATAATACTAATCTCTCTAACTCAATATCAAATGTCTGGTAAATTATTCATATTTTCCGCTCCAAGTGGATCTGGAAAAACAACAATAGTTCAACATCTGTTAAAACAGAATTTCAAATTAGAATTCTCAATATCGGCCACCAGCAGAGCCAAAAGAGCCAATGAAACAGACGGCAAAGACTATCACTTTTTATCTGTTGAAGAATTCAAAACAAGAATCGAAAATGATGAATTTCTTGAATGGGAAGAAGTTTATGAAGGTTGCTTTTACGGAACTCTTAAAAGTGAGGTTGACAAGATTAGAAAAAAAGGTAAAAACGTAATATTTGATGTTGATGTTGTGGGTGGAACAAATATCAAGAAATTTTACAAACATGAAGCATTAGCTATTTTTATTCAACCTCCGTCAATTACTGAATTGGAGAACAGATTGCGTAACAGAAATACTGATTCGGATGAAGTAATTGCCAAACGAATTGAAAAGTTTAAATTTGAATTAGCTTTTTCCGATCAGTTTGATAAAGTAATTGTTAACGATAAACTGGAAGATGCTCTCGCTGAAGCTGAAACAGCCTTGCACAATTTTCTTAGTAAATAAGCATATTACACAAAAAAAAGGATGAAGATAGGATTGTTTTTCGGATCATTTAATCCAATACACATTGGACATCTTGCTATTGCTAATTTCATGGCAGAATACACCGATATGGAACAAATTTGGTTTGTGGTTAGTCCTCACAATCCTTTCAAAAGAAAAAACAGTCTTTTAGCCGATTACCATCGTCTTGAATTGGTAAATAGAGCCATTGAACGATATCCCAATTTAAGAGCTTCAAATATTGAATTTGGGATGCCTCAACCTTCTTTTACTATCGACACTCTTACTTATTTAAAAGAAAAGAACCCGTCTCATCAATTTTGCCTGATTATTGGTTCTGATAATTTGAAAAACTTCACAAAATGGAAGAATCATGAGTTAATTTTAAAAAATCATGATTTATTTATTTATCCTCGTCCCAATTTCAAGAGCGAAGACATTACTTTAAAAGGCAACATTCATACTGTAGATGCCCCTTTAATAGAAATCTCTTCAAGCTTCATCCGTAAAGCTGTAAAAGAGAAGAAAGAAGTTCCTTATTTTATGCCCGAAAAGGCATACAATTACCTGAAGGAGATGCATTTTTACGAAAAGTGATAAAATGAAAAAAGGCTGGTCCCCACCAGCCTTTTATCTAACCCAAAATGATTTCCAATACGAAGTTTTAACCCTAAAACCATATACTATTCATAAGGAAATTCCGATACGATCATCATGCCTAACCACTACACTCCCGAATCGGAGTGCAAAGGTAAGCATTAATTTAAAATTACAAAGATATTTCAAATTAAAGTTTCAGTTATTTTCATCTGTTTATAATTTTAAGTTTTTGTCACCATATAATCATTTCATGTGTGTAGAAAGCTTTATACATGGACGTTTCATGTGTCTAAATTTGTTTTTTATTGCCACATGGAACTTGTCAGCTTAGTCATCCTCGTATGTGATAAAAGTCTTCTCATGGCTCATTTCATCACATTTTATAAAAAGAAAACAATGACTCCAAACACCATCTTCATCAACTGGTATTTCAAACAAAACAAGGCTTTTTATATCTAGCAGAAAAGCTTCTGCGACAAGATATAAATGATCAGCAATGTATACCTAAACGACAATAAACATTAACTCCCCTACTTACAATCGTGAAATAAAAAAGGAAAATCCCGTATGGAATTCTCCTTTTACTATCCTTATTTTAGTATTGTTGTGTTATTTCTTAAAGAGTGTGAACTGTCTCAACAGAATCGCTACCTTTTTGAATTGCTTCAATATTTAAAGGTATTAATTTATGATGACGCTCCGGCAAAGACTTCTCCAAACCTTTTTTAACATTTTCCAATAATACGATTGGCTTCACTTTTAGAAAGCCTCCCATAATAATCATGTTAAAAGTTTGAGGATTTCCTAATTCTGCAGCAAGAGCAGCTCCGGGAATTCTATAGATATTAATATCCTTTCTTTCCGGATGATGCGTAATACCATTTGGATCATATAATAAAGTACCACCCGGTTTCACCTCATTCACAAACTTATCCATAGATTGCTGATTAAGAATGATTGCAGTATCAAACTTTTTCAAAACAGGTGAACTAATTCTATCGTCGCTTAAGATTACAGTTACATTTGCAGTTCCTCCACGCATTTCCGGTCCGTAAGAAGGCATCCAAGACACTTCTTGATTTTGCATGATTCCGGAATAAGCAAGAATTTTACCCATTGAAAGTACACCTTGACCACCAAATCCTGCAATTATTATTTCTTCTGTCATTTTTTTACAGTTTAATTGATTAAAAAGGATTTTTACTCATCTTTTAATGTACCCAACGGATAGTATGGAAACATGTTTTCTTTCATCCATTCGTTAGACTTAACTGGTGAAAGTTTCCATCCGGAACTGCAAGTACCAACAATCTCGATAAAAGATAATCCTTTGTTTTCCCGTGTATTTTCAAAAGCTTTCTGAGCTGCTTTCTTTAATTTTCTTACTGCTCCAGGAGTTTCTGCTGATTGACGGGTTACAAAGCGTGTACCTGGCAACATGGCAATCATTTCAGTAATTTTCATTGGAAATCCTGTGACTTTACAATCACGTCCGTAAGGAGTAGTGGCAGTAACCTGACCTTCCAATGTAGTTGGAGCCATTTGACCACCAGTCATACCATAAATCGCATTATTCACGAAAAACACAACGATATTTTCACCTCGGTTACAAGCGTGAATAATCTCAGCACAACCTATAGATGCTAAATCACCGTCACCTTGATAAGTGAAAACATATTTTTCCGGCATCAAACGGGAAGTTGCTGTTGCCAATGCAGGAGCACGGCCATGAGCGGCTTGCTGCCAATCGATATCAATATAGTTGTAGGCTAAAACAGAACATCCAACAGGCGAAACACCAATTGTTTTATCCTGAATCCCCATCTCGTCAATAACCTCTGCAATTACTTTATGAATTACTCCATGAGTACATCCAGGACAGTAGTGCATTTCATTATCCAAAAGAACACTGGTTTTACCATAAACCAGATTCTCTTTGCTAATTATTTTGTTGATTTCAGTCGTTGCTGTCATAACTTATTTTCCTAAAATTTTTTGTTCCAATGCTTCAACTACTTCCTCTGGTGTAGGAATGATTCCACCATAACGTCCAAAATGCTCAACAGGCACTTTACCATTAACGGCAAGACGAACATCCTCAACCATTTGGCCTGCGCTCATCTCAACGGATAAAATTCCTTTCACATCCTTCAACATTTCCTGAATCGCTTTGGTAGGATATGGGAAGAGGGTAATCGGACGTAACAATCCAACCTTAATTCCTTTTTCACGAGCTTGCTCTACTGCTTTTTGGCAGATACGGGCACTAGATCCATAAGCAACAAAAAGATATTCTGCATCATCACATGCAATCTTTTCGAATCTCACTTCATTTTCTTCCATTGCGCGATATTTCGCCTGCAATTTATGATTGAATATTTCCTGTTTAGCAGAATCCAAGTCAAGAGAAGTAGAAATATTCCGTTCGCGATCGGCAGGTTTACCAACAGTAGCCCATGATCCTGAAATTTCTTTTATTTCCTCAGCAGTCCATCGTGGTTTGAAATCTGACAATTCAACTTTTTCCATCATCTGACCAATAACACCATCAGATAAAATCATTGCCGGATTTAAATATTTAAAGGCCAATTTAAACGAAAGATCTACAAAATCGTTCATTTCCTGCACTGATGCAGGAGCCAATACAATCAATTTATAATCACCATGACCTCCACCTTTTACGGCCTGAAAATAATCTGACTGAGCCGGCTGAATAGTACCTAAACCTGGTCCTCCACGAACGATATTAACAATCAAAGCAGGCAATTCGGCACCCGCTAAATAGGTAATCCCTTCTGCTTTTAAACTAATACCAGGACTTGATGAAGAAGTCATTACTTTTTTTCCGCATGAAGCTCCACCATAAACCATATTGATGGCCGCAACTTCACTTTCAGCTTGTAGAACCACCATCCCTGTTTCTTCCTGAGGTCTGCGGATCATTAGGGTTTCCATTATCTCGGATTGAGGAGTAATCGGGTAACCAAAATACCCATCACATCCACAGCGAATAGCTGCTTCAGCAATAACCTCATTTCCTTTCATTAAACGAACGTCTCCCATTACAAATATTTTTATAAATTTTTCAGATTTAGAATAAGGTAGCTTAGTCTAGCTTGCTTTTACTCTGTAAACGGTAATTACAGTGTCCGGACAAACTAAACCACAACTTGAACAACCAATACATGCATCAGCATTGGCCATATGTGCATAATGATAACCTTTGCCATTCACGTCGCGCGCAAGTTCAATAACCTTTGTAGGGCAGGCTACAACACATAAGCCACAACCTTTACATTTTTCGGTATCAACAACAATAGCGCCTTTGAATTTTGCCATAGCGTATTTAGAATTAAGAATTACATTTTATTTTACTTGATAAAGGTAACAAATCAAAAGCACTTTTCACCATTCTGCTTTCGATTCATTAGGGTTTTGAGAAATTTACAATCAGTCTAAATAAATATCACAACTTAAAGTAACAATTCATTTGTATTATCCAATTGTAGCTTACAAATTGAAATCTGACATAAACAATGTTATTGTTACGAGAATCAATTCTCTAACATTTAAATATACATCAAAAAAAAAGTTTCATGAATACAAATCCATAAAACTTTAAGTGCTGTTATTTTGAAATTTTAATCTGTACTTCGCACAAATTACTATCTATCAAACAAATATATTCTCCTTATTATCATCATTAGCACCAATTTGTTAAGCCAATATCTGATGGTGTTTATGAAACTCTTTTAACCGAGACTCCAATACCTTAAACTGTTTTCGGGAAACTTGCGAAACACAAGCCCTAAGTCCTTCTTTTAAACTACCTGTTTCATTCAAACAAATTGCTGAAATGCCATAATACAATAGTTTTTTATTTAAATCAGGCCCGGATAAACCCGGATAAGTAACGGTAAAATAAAATCCATCTGCCAAAGGCAAATCAATATCCCCCTCATACACCAACTCAAAGCCATTTTCTAAAAATAACTTTTTCATGATTTTGGCTCTCTCTCCATACTCCTTAACCTCTTCAATAAAATTGAATTTGCCTTCGTTAGCCGCTTTTAACATTGCTCGTAAAGCATATTGTGCAGAATGAGAAGTTCCTGATGATAAAGTATAGATAATTCTATAAATAAGAGTATAACCAAATTCATCAGCCCCAAAGCGTGGTTTTAAATTTTCGAAACGCGTGTGAAATAATTTATTTGAAATGCACAGCAATCCAATACGCTGACCAGCATAACTAAATGCTTTTGAACTGGAAATCATCAACACATAATTGTCGGTATAATTAGCAACACTTGGCTGATAAGGAGCAACGCCGGGCTGACTAAGGTCGGTTCGGAAATCCATAGCAAAGTAGGCCAAATCTTCCATAACAATTGTGTCATACTTGTTCGCCAACTCTCCTATTATTTGCAACTCATCCTCATTAAAACAAATCCATGCCGGATTGTTTGGGTTCGAATAGATAATACCCGCGATATTTCCTTTTACCAAAAACTCTTCCAGTTTTGCTTTCAACTTATCTCCCCGATAATTGAATACATCGAAAGATTCATATTTCTGATTCATTACCTCTAACTGAGTTTTTTGAACCGGAAATCCTGGATCAATAAATAATATGGTGTCTTTTTTAGCATCACAATTACCTATGGTCATAAATGCAGCATAACCTCCTTGCATTGAACCTACTGTCGGAACAATACCTTCAGGTGCAATATCAACATTCATGAAATTCTTCACAAATTTTGATGCTTCCTCTTTTAATGCTCTTACTCCTTCCAACATAGGGTAAGCAGAAGCAACGCCATCTTCCAAAGCTTGTTTTTCTGCTTCGATTCCAACTTTTGCCGGCTTAAGTCCCGGAACTCCCATCTCCATGCGAATGAACTTCTCGCCACTTTCCTCTTCAATCATATTAACAACACGAACCACATCACGAATTGTGGCATCCTCCATTTTATGAATCTCACACAAAGCAAGTTTTTGATCAACAATTTGAGAGTTTATTGGGGTTTTCATCATTTTTGGTTTAAGTATTTTATTAAAAATTAGTGTAATTTTTGACCATTGCAATTTTACGAAAATTCATTACAATTTAAAACTAATAACAATGTTATAATTACAATTCACACAAAGTAATCGTTGTCGAAATGCTGAATCGTCACAACCAACAAAAAAAAAGGCTGATCGGTAAACCGTCAGCCTAAATATTTATATTCCTCTAATTATTCAAATTCAGGAAGAATTAATTTCACCCAATTCTCTACTCTTTCTTCGGTTAAATCATCTTCAAAATCTTCATCCAAAGGTAAACCAACAAATTTGTCCTCTCTAAAAGCTCTAGAATCACCAAATTCATATCCTTCATCGCTTACCTGCCCTACAATTTCGGCTCCGGTTAATATGATACTGTCAGCCAAATCGCCCATTGAATCGACGAAAAAATCTGCATAAGCAATATGATCACCCAAACCAAAAAGAGCCACTTTTTTCCCCTTTAAATCTAATCCATTCAATTTAGGAAAGAAAATATCCCAATCGTTTCCTGAATTATCCGAAGACCAATTGTGTTTGCCAAGAGTCGAAATCCCCATAATAATATTGGAATACTGAGCTACATCTTCAGCCTCACAATCCTTAACCTTATGAACAACAATTCTATCAAAACCTATTTTTTCAGCAAGCAGTTTAGCTACTCTTTCTACATTTCCACCTTCCGGGCCATAAAACAATCCAATTTTACTCATAGGATACAGTGTTTAGTGATATCAATTTTGTTTGTGTGTTTAACGTTCTTACAAAGTTAAAATTATTTGGAACTTTTCAAACTTGCAATGGCAAGTAAAACCCCTAAAACGATCCCCAATAAGGCCGCAAACAAAACCTGAAAATCAGGAGGTAATAAAAAGGTAATTGTATGGGCAGGAATCCAAAAAAAAGGAATGGTTTTTTTAAAGACAAAATTCCACTGAACATCCCAATTAAGATTGATGAAAATTCTGGAAATCTGAATTGGTCTCATAAATCCTGATAATGTTCCTCCATTATCAAGAATATGCGTGTCGGTAATTTTATGAAGTGTCATCATAACCGGTGCATAGATTAAATTAAGACAAGCAGAAGTTGCAAATGCCACCAATAATTTCACCAGAGAAAAATCGCCTTTCATTGCATCAACAGCTCCTTGAACACCCAAATAGGATAAAAAAATTGGCGTTCCTGTTGCAAAAATTACAAAAGCCAATTTAATGGTCAATCCTAAAAATCCCCAAACTATTGCTCGTGGTAATATTCCAAATCCGGCTTGATAATAATTCCCTGTTCTTAGTCTAAGTCCTATAAGTTCACCTAATGTTGCCAAAACTGCAAATTTCACAAAGCTGGTCATCATTCCATGCGCCTTATTAAAGTCGATATAGAAATCAAAAACGCTTTGGGAAATAAAAAACGGCAAAAACAAAAGAATGAAGCCAAAGGCAAAAATAATATCCTGTCTTTTCATGTATCGTTTTATTCTAAACGAATAGCATGAGAAATTCCCATGCTATCCATACTATTTATCTGTTTGTTCTGAGTATTTACTCCATCCTTTGAAAAAACCTTCCTTTACTCCATTCCATTTCACAGCAATTCCTAATAACAGGATTATCACAAAACTGATCATCAACTTCTCATTTAAACTTAGATCTTTCAACTTTCTCATCACAAAATTATAAGTTTTTATTCCGAATAAATCCGGGATTATTTTTCAATTCGAATACGTGCATCAACCGCAACTACGGCCTCTTTATTTCCTAAAAGAGGGTTTAAATCCATTTCGAAAATTTCAGGAGCAACTTTCATTAAAGCTGCCACCCTAGTAATTGCATCAGCAAATTTATCTTCATTAACGGGTTCCTGTCCTCTTACTCCTTTAATGATTCCATAAGATTTTAATCCTTGAATCATATCATGAGCTTCTTGTTTAGCAATTGGTGCCAATGAAGCTTTCACATCTTTTAAAACTTCGATAAAGATACCTCCTAAACCACACAACACCATGTGTCCGAATTTTTCTTCACGTTTTGCTCCGATAAACACTTCGGTACCCTTTAGCATCTGTGCCAACATAACGGCATAAGTATCTTTAATCTGCATCATTCTTCTGAATTCCGAACGAACAGTTTCTTCGTCTTTCACATTCAAGGTTACACCGCCAACATCCGATTTATGAACGGGGCCAACAACCTTCATCACTAAAGGGAAACCAATTTCTTTTGCCATAGCTGCAATTTCATCTTCAGTATCGGCAACACCTTCTTTGGCTCTGTTAATTCCTGCTGCATCCAATAAATTATGCAACTGTTCGGGACTCAAATAACCATTTTCAGCTTCATCAATAATCGTACGAATAGCAAGCTTATCAATTTCCGGTATTACAATTTCTTCTGCCTGAGGTTTTGGCGTATTATAAACCTTAGCCAATGCGTCACCAAATACTACTTCATCAGGAAAATTAATTCGTCCTTTAGCAAGAAAATGCTCAATTTCATCTTTAACATTAACTACCGAAGGTAGAATTGGATAGATTGGCTTTTTACACTGCTTCATTTTCTCGTGCAAAAGATCGTAAACATCATACACTGGAAATAACCCAGGGCTGCCAAATATTACGGCCATTGCATCAACATTATCAAAGTCGTTTTCACAAGCATCAATAATATCTCCTAATTGCTGTGCGGTTCCTGTTGCCAGAAAATCAATAGGATTAGCCACCGATGATCCAGCATATAGTTTTTCAAGCAAAGCTTCAGCTTTTGCCCCATCGATATGAGGAACATCCAATCCATTGTTCGAAAGTGAGTCTGTTAACATCACTGCCGGTCCTCCTGCATGAGTTATCACAGCAATATTTTTCCCTTTTAACTCAGGGTGCATAAAAATTGAGGCAACCGTTGCCAACTCATCTCTCCCCTTGCAACGAACAATACCTGCTTTTTTAAACAAGGCATCAACCGCAACATCCGGACTGGCCAAGGCACCGGTATGCGAAGAAGCTGCACGACTTCCTGCCTCCGAACTACCCGATTTAATTGCTGCAATTTTACAACCTTTACGGATTAAAGAAGAAGCATGCTTTAAAAGCATAGCTGGCTTATCGATGTTCTCGATATATAATAATTTAACCTTACTGCTTGTTTCTGGATTAAAACTCTCGTCCATGTATTTAAGAATCTCTTCAACACCCATTTGTGCGGAGTTTCCTACAGAATATACACTTGAGAAAGACAATCCTTTGGGAACACCAGATTCCATAATGAAAACTGCGGTTGCTCCCGAACCTGAAATAAAGTCACATCCTTTGGAATCTAAACTCGGAATAGGCGTTGTAAAAACACCATTATAATTAGAATTTAATACGCCAACACAGTTTGGACCAATTAATGATCCGCCCACTGAATTAACGATCTCTACAATCTCTTTTTCAAGTTTCTCACCTTCCTCGTTTTCTTCACTAAATCCGGCAGAAAGTATAATAAAAGCTCTCGTATTTTTTTCTTCAGCAAGAAATTTAATGGTTGAAGGACAAAATTTAGCAGCAATAGCTATAATTGCTAAATCAGCCTGTGGCAAATCTTTCAAATCTTTGTATGACGCAACTCCCTGAACCTCGTCCATTTTAGGATTTGAAACATAAAGATCACCTTTAAAATTACCATCAATTAAATTTTTTAAGACCTTACCTCCTGGTTTTTGTACATCATCGGAACCTCCAACAACTACAATACTTTTAGGGTTAAGTAACTGTTCGTTTATCATTTTTTGTTGTTTAGTGTTTTGCTATTTTGCGACAAATATAATAATATTCTATTCCCAAAAGAGCGATTTACCCAACAAACTGTAAGCAAAAACAAACGTTAACGTAAAAAACTGACAATTCGCAAATTTGAGATAAGCATTTTTTTATCAATGCATTACAAAACAATTAAATTCGGAGTTTACAATGCAAATATCCATTTTGTATCACTTGGTACAAAAAGCTAAAATTTTATCTGTAATTTTACTTCCGAATTAAAAGCAACTAATTCCAAATGACTAAAAGTATTGAACAGATCTTGATGCAAGATCAATTCACCAAAGACGATATTATTCGATTATTACAATCGAAAGATGAAGATGAAAAAGCATTATTTGCGAAATCATCAGAAACAAAACTAAAATATGTTGGAAGAAATGTGCATTTCCGTGGATTGGTTGAATTCTCAAATATCTGTAAAAAAGATTGCCTTTATTGTGGAATTCGTGCGAGCAACAGCGCCGTAAACAGATACGATATTGCAGACGAAGAAATACTGAAAGCAGCAAAATTTGCTTACGAAAACAAGTATGGTTCTTTAGTATTGCAATCGGGTGAAAGATCGGACCAAAAATTTATTGATCGGATTGAGAACTTATTAAAAGAGATTAAAAAAGTCAGTAATAATGAACTCGGTATTACCATCTCGATAGGAGAACAAACAAAAGAAACCTATCAAAAATGGTTTGATGCTGGTGCTCACCGTTATTTGTTGCGCATTGAATCGAGCAATAAAGAGCTCTACAATAAAATCCACCCTAACAACGAAGACCATTCACACGAAACAAGGTTGAAATGTCTAAAATATCTTCAGGAAATTGGCTATCAAACCGGAACCGGAGTGATGATTGGAATTCCTTTTCAGACTTACGATGATTTAGCCAACGATCTGCTTTTTATGCAAAAGTTTGATATCGACATGGTTGGCATGGGACCATTTATTGAACACGATCAAACCCCAATGTATCAGTACAAAGATCAATTAATGAGCCTGAATGATAGATTCAGACTTACACTAAAAATGATTGCTGTACTTAGAATCATGATGAAGGATATTAATATAGCTTCGGCCACTGCCCTGCAGGCTATTGATCCACTGGGAAGAGAAAAAGCACTGCGAATTGGAGCCAATATTATTATGCCCAATATTACACCAACCACCGAAAGAGCAAACTATTTACTTTATCAAAACAAGCCTTGCATTGATGAAGGTGCGGATGATTGCACCAACTGCATGGAAGCCAGAATTAATATGGCAGATGGAGTTATAGGCTACGGAGAATGGGGAGATTCACAACATTTTCGAAAGCGACAAAACAAATAAAAGCGGCCTAAGTCGCTTTTTTTTTGCTCAAGAAAAACCAACAACTCACATACTCAGTTCCTGATTTTAAGCCTTTACTACCTCAAAAAAAAATTGTATCTTAACTAAGTTTCACCATATCGAAAATAAGGATACATGAGGTACTCTATTACAATTTTAATTTCCTTTTTTCTGACTTTGATCCCTAATAATCCTAGTCAGGCTCAACAATATAGTTTTAAGAATTATTCTCTTGAAGAAGGTCTGCCTCAATCTGAGGTATTCAGTTTAATTCAGGATAAAAAGGGAAACCTATGGATGGGAACAAACGGAGGAGGAATATCCCGGTTTAATGGCAAAGAATTTTTCTCCTACAACAAAACTCATGGTCTTGCCGACAACAATATCAGATCATTACTGCAAGACACAAAAGACAATTTATGGATAGGAACCAGTATTGGCATTTCCAGTTTTAATGGTGTCTCGTTCCATAATTACGATAAAAAAGACAGTCTCCCAAACGCAATTTACTTTCAAATACTTGAAGACAACAAAGGCAGAATATGGGCTCTTGGAGCCGATCAAAACAACAGATTTTTAATGCATTACAACAATGGGCATTTCTATGATTTTGGAGATAAGCACCCGGAATTAAATAAAAACAATCGGGTTTTATCCATTTTCATGGATAATGAAAAAACTTTATTCATCACGACCAGAAATGGGCTTTACACTTACATAGACGAAAAACTTTCCAGATCTGACTATAACAATCTGCCTGAATTTGCTGATCAAATTATTATTCCTGTACTTCAGGATGCGAGTAATCAGATTTGGTTTCGAAATTTCATTCCTGGATATGGCAATAAAATTTACAGAATTGAAAATAAAAAACCGATCCAAATTAAATTACCTGATGAAATACCCCCCTTAAACATTGGAAATATGATGCTTGATTCGAATCAAATATTATGGGTTAGTGTTGGCGGAACCGGTGTTGTTTTGGTTGATGGAGAAAATGTAAAAATAATAGATGGCAGTCGGGGCTTAATTAATCCATTTATCAATACTATCGTTGAAGATAATTCAGGAAATATCTGGCTTACAACCAATGGAAATGGTCTGGTAAAATATGGCGATAACAAGTTTCTTTCACTCAGCTTTGTTAATGATATTGGAGGAAATATTGTCAGAGCAATTTTTCAAGATTCTAAAAAAAATTACTGGTTTAGTATTGCCGGCAAAGGAGTCGTTCAATTCAGAAAAAACCACAAAAAGACTTTTACTCCGCAAGACAATCCCGGTCTGCTAAACATTAGGGATTTTCATGAACTTCCCAACGGAAAATTATTAATGGCAGGCTTCAATGGCATATTTGAGTTTAACGGTTCTTCATTTAAAGAGGTTTCAGAACGCTATGGTCTTCCTATTGGTACCGGAGTAATTGACATTTTAAGTGTTGATGATGAATTATGGCTTACAACACAAGGAATGGGCGTTATTCACATCGATAAAAACAAAAAGAGAACTCAGATTTCAAATCAGAGTCATGGATTAAAGGTTGATTTTATCACCAGTGTTTATGTAGATTCCAAAAAGCGGGCCTGGTTTTGCCATTTCCAAGGCTTATCGATGTATGATGGAGAAAAAGTAATCAATTTTGATGAAACCAATGGCCTGAATTACAAATGGGTGATGCAGGTAACAGAAGATTCTTTGGGTCGAATTTGGGCTGCCACATTTAGTGGCGGCATCAATATTTGGGACGGTATCAACTGGACCTATCTAACTTCTGAAAAAGGCCTAAGCTCTAACATAGTTTACTCAATTCTTACTGATAAAGAAGGTACTGTTTGGGCCGGCGTTCAGAATGGTGTTGATAAAGTAGAATACTCTAAATCTGGAGAAATATCTTCGATAAGAAACTATAATAAATATGATGGTTTTATTGGTATTGAAAACAACGGAAGTTGTAATTATATCGATGCAAATAAAAACCTTTGGTTCGGAACCATTAACGGAGCAATGATGTTCAATCCGAGTAAAGATCAGATCAACAAAATTCCACCAACCATTCAACTTACCGATATCAAACTATTTTTCAAGACGGTGAATTGGAGAGATGAAAAATACAGCAAATATCTTAGCGGTGTAAATTCATGGTTTCCTCTTCCTCAGGATTTAAAACTAACTCACGATATGAACCATCTTAGTTTTAATTTTGAAGCCCTCAGCTACAAAGCACCTGAAAAAGTAAAATATCAATGGAAATTAGAAGGCCTGGATCAGGATTGGTCACCAATAAGCTCAAAAAATGAAGCTGTTTACTCTCGAATTCCTCCGGGAGATTACACTTTAAAAGTTAAGGCATCAAACAGTGATGGAGTATGGACTCCCAAAGCCTACGAATATAAATTCTCAATAAGTCCGCCATGGTGGAATACCTGGTGGGCCAGAAGCATTGGTCTTCTGCTTATTGGCTTATCTATTTACCTGATTGTTAGAATTCGCATTCAAAACATTCAGCAAAAAAAGAAAGAACTGGAGAAACTAGTTAAAGAAAAAACGCAAGAGATAAGTCTTCAAAACTCAGAAATTGAATCAAAAAATAAGGTTTTACAAAACCAGAAAGATGAAATACTGATACAATCTCAACACCTTCAAAAATCCTATATGAATCTAATTCATTTGAATGATATAGGTAAAGCTGTTACAGCCAGCTTATCTGTTGAGAAAATAATTGACACGGTTTACGAGTCGGTAAATGAATTAATGGATGCTTCAATTTTTGGGATAGGTATTTACCAAGCAGCGAATAATTGCCTTATTTTCCCAAGAATTAAAGAAGTGGGAAAAGATCTTGATTCGGTAGAATTTGCTCTTGAAGATGACACTCGGTTAGCTGTTTATTGTTTTAAAAACGACAAAGAATTATTCATATCTGATCTTGAAAAGGAATACCGAAAATACATTACTAAAATTATACCTATCGAAAAAACCGGTACTCCTCAATCGGTTATTTATTTGCCTTTAAAAATAAAAAACAAAATTACAGGAGTTATTACTGTTCAAAGTTTTGCTAAAAATGCATTTCAGGAATATCATCTTTCCTTGCTGCAAAATATTGCTGTATATGCGAGCATCGCAATTGAAAATGCTCAATCGTATCGAAACATCGAAATTCAAAGCAGAAGATTGCAGAAAGCCAACAAGGAGGTTAAAATCAAAAAAGAGGAAATTGAACAAAAAAACAATGAACTAACAGAGCTAAATAATGAAAAGAATCACTTGATTGGAATCATAGCTCATGATTTAAAAAATCCTTTAACATCAACCATTTCTATTACAGAATATTTAAAATCGCAGATGGAGGAAAGCAATCATCCTGAAAATTTAGAGAATGTCAATTTCATGCTAAAAGCCCTTCAACGCATGAATAACATGATTACTAAAATACTTGATATTGGAATGATTGAATCAAAAAATATCAATTTACAATTGGAAAAAACTAATCTTAAAAAATTAATAGAAGCTGTAAATTTCAACTTTAAAGATCATCTTAAAAGAAAACAGTTAACGCTAAAGCTTGATGTTTATGATGCCTATGCCATGGTAGACCGAAACTATATGACTCAAGTATATGAAAACTTAATTTCGAATGCGATAAAATTTTCTCCCTCTAATAAAAATATAAATATCCGAATTTGGGAAGAGGGACAAATGGTAAGATCGGTTATTAGTGATGAAGGACCGGGAATTCCAATAGAAGATCAGAAAAAACTATTTGGAAAATTCCAGATTTTAAGTACAAAACCAACTGCAGGAGAGAAATCAACCGGCCTGGGATTATCCATTGTGAAAAAATATATAGAAGCTATGAAAGGAAAAGTTTGGTGTGAGAGTGAGACTGGCAAGGGTGCTCATTTTTATATTGATCTGGAGAAAGCGAATTAAAAAAAGTCCGGCATTACCGGACTTTTTTTAATCGTTACGACTCAAACATCATATGCTGAATTTCAACTCCTTCAATCATATAAATTTCTTTTTCGAATCGTTCCATTTCTTTTTCTGATCCAATCACCTGAATCAACAGCAACCCTTGAGGATGACTCTTCCGATGTTCCACATCGAATAAACCCAAGCGGGTTTTAATAGAATCTGCGTATTGAACAAGAATTTTCTGTACACAACCATCTTCTTTTTCCTTGTCGCGGATAAGAATACCAAATATCCAAATAGATGATGTTTCCATAAGAACGAATTTAGAGTTATCAGACGGATTAGTAACAAGTTACAAAAAACATCTCATCTCCAAAAATCAAAATCCTTTTCAGTTTGCTAATAATAAAGATCACGCTCACCCTGCTTAACCAGCTCTAAGCGCTTGTGCAAATCTTCAGTTTTCTGGAAATCTTTCAATTCGTCTATTTTCACATCAATTAAATCATATCCTTTCTTTTTCATTTCTGGTGTGGCATAATCCTCCAAGTACTCAGCTAAAGTTAAAATGGCATTTTGAGAACAAAACCGTTTTATAAAACCAGGAACCGAAAACTCCATAAAATGCTCCCCCGTTCTACCTTTCCGGTAACAAGCAGTACAGAATGAAGGCAAATACTTTTTCTCCAGAAGCTCATCAATCACTTCCGATAAACTACGGGGATCTCCAATTTCGAATTGTTCCTGTTCTAATTTTTGCTCTTTAGCATTATCTTCGGAATATCCTCCTAATTGAATATTAGTACCCGCATCAATCTGAGAAACACCAAGCTTAATTACCTCTTGCCTGATTTCCTTTGACTCTCTGGCTGTAAGAATCATTCCAGTATAAGGAACTGCCAGTCTAAGAATCGCAACAAGTCTAACAAAATCCTTGTCGCTAACTTCAAATTCAGGATCAATATTAGAATCGGAAGCGGCTTTAATTCGTGGGAAAGAGATCGTGTGTGGTCCAACATTATAACAAGCCTCGAAATGATTCACATGACGAAGCAAACCCAACACTTCATATTTCCAATCATACAAGCCAAACAATGCACCAATACCAACATCATCAATTAATGCCTCCTGCGCTCTGTCAAGACCAGTTAAGCGCCAATTAAAATCTCTCTTTTTGCCACTTAAGTGATATTTAGCATATGCCTCCCGGTGATAGGTTTCCTGAAAAATCTGATAGGTTCCAATCCCAGATTCCTTAACTATTTTAAACCCTTCAATATCAAGAGGAGCTGCATTGATGTTTACTCTCCGTATTTCACCATTACCCGATTTCACATCATAGACTGTTTTTACTGAATCAGCAATAAAATCAGCATCGTACATTGGGTGTTCACCATAAACCAGAATCAGTCTTTTTTGACCAGAATCCTCTAAGGCTTTAACTTCCGATTTAATTTGCTCGTGCGCAAGGGTTGTCCTTTTTTGTTTGATATTTGAGGCTCTAAAACCACAATATGTACAATTGTTTACACACTTATTCCCAATATACAAAGGAGCAAAAATAACGATACGGTCACCATATACCTTTTCCTTAAGTGTTCTTGCTCCAGCTTTAATCTCTTCGATTAATTTTTCATCTTCAACCTTTAACAAAACGGCAGTCTCCTGCAAGCTTAATCGATTCTTATCCAATGATTTTTGAATAATCCGACGAACATTTTCTTCGGTTGGCTGGGCTTCTTCCAAAATCTCCCAAATTTCAGATTCATCAATAAAAGGTTTCATCCTTTCATCTTTAATCCGATACTCCTGAGGTTTGTAGATCATTTTCATGTTTTGCGCTGTATTGTCACGAAAAACGGATAGTATATACGACCCTGTATTTTCATGTATTTTGTTAGTTTCCAGATCAAAATTAAACATTATTATTCTGATTCAATAATAATTTAGAGTTTAAGATTTATTCTGTTCCTTTTCTCAATCCATAAAAAAACCCAAGGTCGTTAATACCTTGGGTTATCTATAATTTAATACATTTTTTTTATTGATACTTCCGCTTCACAAACCAAGTTTCAAACAAATTAAAATCGATTGTTACCCGCGTGTAATCTTCACGAACCATATTATTATTTAAGGTTCCTGTACTACCAAATTCTACTGCTATATTCAACATTCCTTTCTGTTGTGCCATCGGAATTCCAAGTCCCAAACTAAGCCCATAAGAGTCAATATTATTACCTCCAACTTTTATATAGCCGTTATCGTAAAATCCGCCCATCCGATAAGTCATTTTCTTTATGAATTTCCTTGCATAACCATCATTGGCATTATACTCCATTCCAAGACTAAACTTGTCACGATTAACCAGATCCGTAGCTTCATCAAAAATTCTTGTTCCACTCCATTTTTCATGAGTATAATCGCCGCCAAACCAAAGGTGTTTTCCCTTATTTAATCCAAAACCCACACCAAAACTTTCCGGAACATCAAAAGTTCCACGATCCTCATCTTCAAATCTACTTGCAGAACTATTTGAAACATAGACACTTGTAATCTTTTTAGCATCCACACTAATGTTCGGCTGATACATACCTCCAAAATTAATTTTATAATCTCCAAAGGTTCTTTCGTATTGCAAAGCCAAATTAAAATATAAGCCCTTAGATATTAATTCTGTTTTTCCACTATAAACCGTAGAAGCCCCACCTTCAATTACGACATCTTCGCTTCGGGTATTGTTTCCAAATAAATAAATACCATTTACCCCCAATGATAAATCTTTACTTAACTGAACTCCGTTCGACCACACAAACTGATTTAGCCCTCCGGTTCCTAACAGGGATCTAATCACACTTCTTGAATCTCCAAGTATTTTATCACGTTTGGTGATATCATAACCTAAACTGGAATAAGGCGAAATAGATAAAGCTGTTCCATATCTATGAGAAACTTTAAAACCAAATGCTATTCTCGACAAATTAAAATCATTAAAGTGATCACTCTTATCCCCTTGATTTAATTTGCTAAACTTAAAAGTTGTACCAATATTAAAATGGAATTTTAAGCTGTCAATACTACTCAAGGATGCCGGATTACTTAAGTTAAGAACATCACCTCTCTTATAACCATAGCTAACACCGCCCATTGCAGCACTATTTCCATTCATATTTTGCATTCGCTCACCCAATCCAAAATAAGAATAAGGAGAGCTTGTATTATTTTGAGAAAAAACATTCGAAGTTATTAGTAACAGACCTAAAATAAGCAGTGCTGTAATTTTTCCGGTAGAATTAAAAAAGTTAGTATTCATTCTTACGTTCCACATATAATTGCAATTAATATTATTCAACGTTTGGTAATTAATTTTGTACAACGTAAGTTGTTTTAAGGCGAATTCTAAAGTCAGAATTAGGATCATTTTCAATAATCATCCGATCGATTGTATTTCCAATACTTTCATAAGGAAAACCTATTAATAAAGCATCTTCATAGTCCTGACCATTAGTAAGAATATCATTAACATAGCTTGTTAAATCGATAGAATAATAAGATTCATTTTTATGTTCGGTGTAATTATTATATACAGCCCTTAAAGCTGCACCTCTTGAATCTGTTAACGCCATAACTCTATTGTTATCTCTGTTTGTAACATACACACTAATCGCAGATGATGGCAACCTGAAAATGGAGTTATCAAAACTTCCCTCTAAAGGATAAAAAATCAACTCAGATTTCAACACACCACCTGTAACACCAAGGTTATTTAAATTTTCAACGTAAGGAATTTTCACTTTTGCATAAAATCCAATTCCTCCCTGAATAAATGCAAGGTCATCAGTCTCTTCCGATTTCAATTCTTCCGTTTCTTCAACAATTCGTCCCAAATCTTGAGGTGTAGAACTTTTATCGGAGACAAAATTGGAAAAATTATAATATGCTAAACCATTTTCTCCTTGTCTGGGCGCAGCTAGTATAACCGGGAAATCATGATAACCTCTATCACCTCCTTCATAAGTAAAATATAGACGTAAATTCATACCCGGCGCCCCTAATTTAAACGAAAACAATGCTGAATTCTCTGAACCTGGCTTCAAAACCATTCCATTAAAAAAATTTCTCCACTTGAAAATATTCTGTAACGTATCATCATCCGCATTAACCCGGTTTATAATATCCCAACCAAATGCATCATCTATCCTCAAACGCAAACCGTCTCTTTCCCTCTCTATCTCAGGTATCGTTTTATCACCGATTGTCTTAATTTCTACCGACTGCTTTCTAGGTTTAAGATAAAATGACGCGCTTCCAAATGCAACTTCATCATGTGCAATAGTATGATGCCCGTAGAATCCAATCTGACCATTCGGCAAATCGATTTCTTCCTTTAGTTTATGAAAGCTAATTGTTTGTTCCTGTAAGGTATCTCCATAATAACGTGTATCCGGAAAACCTATAAAGACCAAAGAGTCAAATTGCAATTTTACATTTTTCTTCCCATTTGCATCAGCTCCCATTTCAAAAGCACCCCCCAACCCTAATGTAGTATAAAATTCAGAGCTAACCTCACCAAAAAATTCATCATGGTATCCTCCAAATAAAACATTACTATAACCTGAAGTTAGTAACGAATCTAATTTCACAGTTGCACTTCGCACAGTAAATGTGTCTATTAAATGCACTTCGGTCGATTTATCAATTAAATTGTCACCAATCTCGTGTTCCTGAAAAGTATCTGAATTGCAACTGGTAAAAAACCAAAGAGCAGAAACAAATAGTATACTAATAAGTTTTCTCATTTTTAATAAATACGGTTTACTAATCATATAGGAAAAAGATAAGTCATGAACAAAAAAATATGCCAACAAGTAACTAAAATTGTCAGACAACCCGCAAATGTATATAAAATATCGTTATTCTAAATGTTAATTTTTCTAAACAACCTAATATTTTCAGGAACAGAAAAACAATCCTATTGAATTTTATTTATATTTGTCCTCAATACGGATGAGAATGCTTTTTTCTCTTCTTTTTTAAAGTTAAATAATTACAATATTTATTGATAAACTCATAACAAATGAAACTAAGATTACTATTTGCATTTTTCGCATTATCTCTATTTATAACCAGCTGTGGCAGCAGTGACAACCTAGATGGAAACTGGATTAAAAGCTCAACTTTTCCAGGTATTGAGCGTAGTGGAGCTGTTAGCTTTGTTATCGATAATGCTGTTTATGTTGGAACAGGTTTTAATGGTAAAGATGCATTAACTTCATTCTACAAATATACAATTGAAAGAGATTGGGAGAAAATTGCAGATTTCCCAGGTACAGCAAGAATGAAAGCTGTTGCATTTGAAGCTAACGGTAAAGGTTACGTAGGTACAGGTAGAGATGACGAAGACCAGCGGTTATCTGATTTTTATGAATATACTCCAGCTGTTGATGCTGAAGGTAACGAAATTGGAACCTGGGCTTTAGTAACAAACGAATTTCCTGGCAGTAAAAGACAAGATGCTGTAGCATTCTCAATCAATAACGTTGGATATGTTGGAACAGGGTACGGTTTCCTTGAAGGAGAAGACAGAAGCCTTCTTAAAGATTTTTACAAATTTGAGAACGGAGTTTGGTCTAAAATTAACTTCAACGGCGAAAAATGTAAAAATACAACCAGCTTTGTTATTAATGGAAAAGCCTATATTATCTCAGGGGAAGGCAGTGCCAATGACGTATGGGAATTTGATCCGGCAGTAGGGTTTACAGCCAAAAAAAGTTTGAATAAAGATAACAAATGGGAAGATGTACAACGTTCTGAGGCTGTTTCTTTTGTGATTAACAACAAAGGTTATGTGGCTACAGGTAAAACTGGATCTTATACAAATGAGGTATGGGAATACAACCCTGCAACTGATGATTGGAACGAAAAAACATCTTTAGAATATGAAGTTGGCGTAAGAGAAGGTGCTGTTGGTTTCTCTTTAAACAACAGAGGATTTATTGTAACTGGCTACGGTAACGGTTACCTTAGCAACATGTGGGAATTCAATCCAACTATGAAAGAAACTGATGATGATAATTTCTAAATCATCTTAAAATATTTAATTTAAAAACACTGCAAAAAATGCAGTGTTTTTTTTTGCTTCAAGATCAGATATAATTTAAATTGACAATAAAAATCTGCAATAATAAAAAACCTCCGACCATTGGCCGAAGGCTTAAAATTATAATCCGGTTCTATTTTTGATATTCTTTAATAATATCAGCTACGTCACCAGCAGAAACACGTCCGTAAACGCGTTCTCCGATAGTAACAACCGGTGCTAATCCACAAGCTCCTACGCAACGCAAACAGCTTATTGAGAACTTACCATCTTCGGTAGTTTCGCCAACAGGAACACTCAACTGACGTTTGAATTCTTCCAACACCTTCTCAGCACCTCTAACATAACAAGCTGTTCCCATACAAATAGAAATTGGGAATTCACCTTTGGGTACCATCGAGAAAAATGAATAGAATGTAACTACACCATACACATGAGCAACAGAAACGTTCAATTCGCGGGCAATGATTTCCTGAACTTCAGCTGGAAGATACCCAAAGGTCTCCTGAGCTTTATGAAGCACATTAATCAACTCGCTTCCTTCATTATCAAATGATTTGCAAATCTCCACAAGTTTATCCACTTTGGATTTTGCTAATTTAATTTTTGCCATAATATTTTAAAGATTTTAGATGTGAGACTTAAGATTTGAGATTCAGGTTTTTTCTTTTCTCTCATTACTCATCCCGATAGTTATCGGGACTATAATCTCATTTCTATTTAAAACTATTCAATCTCAATATCTTTACTCTTATCGAAGTAATGAGTATGCAATAATTTATGAGATAATTCACCGCATGGCTTACCCAGGAACTCTTCATACAATTTAATAATGTATGGATTCTCGTGAGACTTACGGATAGCTTTTCCTTCATCCTCACGATAAAGAGCTGCTGCACGTTTTTTCAAGATTGAAGAATCACCATGGTGCAATGGCTGACCACCACCACCAATACAACCTCCAGGACAAGCCATGATCTCAATTGCATGATATTGCGATTTACCATCGCGGATATCTTCAAGAAGTTTACGGGCATTCCCCAAACCATGAGCAATACCAATATTAACATCCAGTCCGTCAAAATCGACTGTAGCACTTCGAATGCCTTCCATACCACGCAATGCCTCAAAATTCACATTCTCTAATGTTTTTCCGGTATAAACTTCATAAGCAGTACGGGCAGCAGCCTCAATTACACCACCCGTAGCACCAAAAATTACACCAGCACCAGTAGATTCACCCAGTGGATTATCAAATTCTTCATCAGGAAGAGTTTTTAAATCCATATTAGCCTGCTTAATCAAGTTAGCCAACTCACGGGTTGATATCGAATAATTAACATCAGGATCGCCGTCAACTTTAAACTCATCACGCTGACATTCATATTTCTTAGCCAAGCATGGCATAATAGAAACAACAATCATGTCTTCACGTTTAATTCCCATTTCTTTCGCTAAATAATTTTTAGCTATAGGGCCAAACATTTGCTGAGGAGAACGTGCGGTTGATGGAATATCTTTCATTTCAGGAAAATGATGCTCAAAGAAGTTCACCCATCCCGGACAACAAGAGGTTAAAATTGGTAGTTTAACATCTTTATCTCCATCTAAATGTCTTTTTAAGCGATCCAATAATTCTGTTCCTTCTTCCATAATGGTAAGATCGGCAGCAAAATCGGTATCAAAAACACTGTTAAAACCTAACTGACGTAAAGCTGAAACCATTTTTCCGGTAACCAAAGTTCCCGGTTCCATTCCAAATTCTTCACCAAGAGCTGCACGCACAGCGGGAGCCGTTTGAACAACAACAGTTTTCTTAGGATCTGCAAGATCTCTAATCAGCTGATTGGTGTGGTCTTTTTCGGTAAGAGCTCCTGTAGGACAAACTGCAACACACTGTCCGCAGTAAGTACAGGTTGATTTCTCTAAATCCATTTCGAATGCCGGAGCAACAACAGATTGGAAACCTCTGTTTACAGCAGAAAGAGCTCCAACAGTCTGTACATCGTTACACATGGTTTCACATCTGCGACACATAATGCATTTGTCCATATCGCGAATAATTGATGGAGAATAATCAACTTTATAGGTTGATTGCTCACCTTTATAATGCAATTCACGAACACCTAATTGTTGAGCTGTTGACTGCAAATCACAGTTTCCTGATTTTGCACACACCAAACAATCGAATGGATGATCCGAAAGCATCAGCTCCATTACAGTTTTACGTGCATTTAGCACTCTCATGTTATGAGTATGAATTACCATACCCTGCTCACACTTCGAATTACAAGATGGTGCCAAATTACGACGCCCCTCTACTTCAACAACACAAATTCGACATCCGCCTGGCTTGTGTTCAATTCCCATATCACCAAGGTGCATATAGCAAAGAGTTGGGATATCAACACCTATTCCTTTGGCGGCTTCCAAAATAGTAGTTCCCTGAGGTACTTCTACTTGTTTTTTATCAATGGTTAATTTGATCATTTTTTCCATATTCAAGATCCTCCTTACTGTATGCTTATTGCATTAAACTTACACTTCTCCATACACGCACCACACTTAATACATTTCGATGCATCAATGACATGAGCTTCTTTACGTTCACCTGCGATACAATCAACAGGGCAATTACGTGAGCATAGAGTACAACCTACACACAATTCAGGATCAATTACATATTGCATTAAAGCCTTACATTGCCCTGCTGCACACTTGTGATCTTCTACGTGAGAAATATACTCGTCATAAAAATTCTCAAGTGTTGAAAGAACCGGATTTGGGGATGTTTGTCCCAATCCGCAAAGAGAAGTATCTTTAATTACAGTACTCAAATTTCTTAATAGATCCAGATCTTCTCTAGTTCCATTCCCCAGGGTGATTTTATCCAACAATTCGTGAAGACGCTTGTTGCCTACACGACATGGTGTACATTTACCACAAGATTCTTCAACAGTAAATTCCAAATAAAATTTAGCCATCGACACCATACAATCATCCTCATCCATAACAATCATACCACCCGATCCCATCATAGAACCTGCAGCAATCAAATTATCAAAATCGATAGGAGTATCTAAATGTTTTTCTGTTAAACATCCTCCTGAAGGACCACCTGTCTGAACAGCCTTGAATTTTTTACCATCTTTAATACCTCCGCCGATTTCGTAAATTACTTCGCGAAGAGTAGTTCCCATTGGCACTTCAATTAAACCAACATTGTTGATTTTTCCGGCCAATGCGAATACTTTGGTACCTTTTGATTTTTCACTTCCAATTTTATTGAACCAACTTGCTCCTTTGTTAATGATAACAGGAATATTTGCAAAGGTTTCAACATTATTTACGTTCGTTGGTTTTCCGTTGTACCCAGATTCAGCAGGAAACGGAGGTTTAACGGTAGGTTCACCACGAAGACCTTCCATCGAGTGAATCAGAGCAGTTTCTTCACCACAAACAAATGCTCCGGCTCCGTAACGCATTTCAACATCGAAATTAAATCCGGAACCTAAAATATCGTTGCCTAACAAACCGTATTCACGAGCTTGCTTAATCGCAACTTTTAATCGGGTAATCGCCAAAGGATACTCAGCACGAATATAAATCACACCTTTATCAGCTCCCATGGTGTATCCGCAAATAGCCATAGCCTCCAGAACCGAGTGCGGATCACCTTCCAGAATAGAACGATCCATAAACGCTCCGGGGTCTCCCTCGTCAGCATTACAAACTACATATTTTTGATCAGCTTCATTTTTTGCTGCAAATTCCCATTTTAAACCAGTTGGGAATCCTCCTCCTCCTCGTCCGCGTAATCCTGATTCCTTAATCTCATCGATTACCGTCTGCGGAGTCATTTCAGCCAAACACTTACCTAAGGCTGCATAACCATCTCTTGCAATGTATTCATCAACATTTTCAGGATTTATAAAACCGCAATTTCGAAGCGCAATTCGAATTTGCTTTTTATAAAATCCCATGTGTTTCGAATCACTAATCGTTTCTTTATTCTCAGGATCAACATAAAGCAATCTCATCACCTTACGACCTTTAATAATATGCTCTTCAATCAGCTCTTCTGCATCTTCAGGTTTTACTTCCACATAGAAAGTATTATCCGGAAGAATTTTCACAATAGGGCCTTTTTCACAAAATCCGAAGCAACCGGTCATTACAACCTGTACTTCATCTTCAAGTCCTTTGGCTTTAATTGCATCTTGCAAATTATTTTGAATAGCCTCACTGGCAGAAGCCCGGCAGCCGGTACCTCCACAAATAAGAATATGCATTTTGTACTTTTCCATAATTGTTGTTTCGTTTAGATTTAGTCTAGAGTTTTGTAGTTTACAGGTATTATTCCGTCGACCAATTCACCATTTTTAATGTATTTTTCAACAATTTGGTCAGCTTTTTTAATATCTACATCGCCAAAAACGATGGGCTCTTTCCCAGGAATCTGAACCTCAATTGTAGGTTCTGCATAGCAATATCCCATACATCCGGTTTGGGTAACTACAGTCCGAATTCCTCTTTTTGCTGTTTCTTCAATAAGGAATTCCATTACCTCTTTAGCTCCTGAGGCAATTCCGCATGTAGCCATTGCAACTTTAATCTGCACAAGGCCTTCCGGATCGTTGCTTTTCTCCCTAAGATCCATCTTCGACTGAAGCTCTTCTTTCATTCTCTTCAGATCTGCAAGGGATTTAACTTTTGCCATAATCTCAAATTATTAAAGGTTAAAATTTATATTATTGTGTTTAGGTTCTCGTTTATTAATTCCTTCAAATACTGCATAATATTTGGATCTGTTACCGAAACATCTTCCAGTATTTCTTTTACTTCTTTTGTGTCAAAAATATATTCGCCCTTCATTGTATGATGCTTATATACAAAATCCATATTTGGATTTGCACTCACCAACAACACTATAACTCCGGCAATATCCCCGATCACGGGTCTGTCAATATTTTTATGAGAAAACAAAACCTGAAGTTCTGTTCCAACTCCCTCTTTAGAATGAATTTCCAACTTACCTCCTGTTTGCTCCGCACTTTGCTTTAACAGCGATAAACCCAATCCAACTTTACGTGTGGTTCGGGTAGTGAAAAAGGGATCCAATACTTTGCTCAGAACTTCATCCGACATTCCACATCCATCATCTTTAATTAAAATTGAATAGATGTCTTTTTCCAAATCCTCCCTGATCTCCAACTCAACATTGGACGCTTCAGCTCTCACCGAATTTTGGATGATATCCAGTATATGCAATGACAAGTCTTTCATTCCTTCTCTAATTCAATTTTCCGACCATCTTTCAAGCTCAAAGCCTTCCTTATTTCTGCAAAACTCAACTCTTCCATAAAGAAATTCGTGCAAACATTACCAATATTATCGACATAATGCGCATCGGAACTTTGGATAAAAGTATAGCCTTTCAGATATTCATTCTTACTTAAAAACTCATCTTTCGTGATATGCATTGAAATTTCCAAAGCATCCACTTTTAAATCCGGCGGCAAAAAACCCAGTTGACTAATAATACTATTTTGTGCTTTATTGATATGAGCTGGAATAAACAAACCTTGAAGTTCATGAACTTTTTGTTCCACCTCATTGATTCCCTGATTCAAGCCTGATATCAACAAATTTTCTATTTCCTGTACAATCTCCTCCTCTTCATTCACCACAACCTGATATCCAAAGTATTTTGTATCATTTGGAATCTTAGGCAAATGTTGATCAAGGTAAATTTGAAAATCAGAAAGCAAGTGCTCAGTTTCAAAAAAGCACAAACAATGAACTTCTTCTTTGGTGGTAACCTCTGCTCCCATCATCACCATAATTCCTTCTTTTTCTGCCAACTGCCTGATTAATGCAGCATGCAAGGTTGAATTGTGGTCTGTTATTCCCAAAATGTCAACACCACGTTCTTTTGCAATCCGAACGATATTCACAGGACTCATTTCCAAATCTCCACATGGAGACAGGACAGTATGAGTATGCAAATCAGCTCGAAAAACTTTCATTTCAATTCATTTACTTCTTCAACATCTCAAACAATTTCCCAGTTAATTCAAAAGCCTCCTCCTCTGATGAAAGAATAGGGATTCCCTCTAAATTACTTTGTTCAGCAGCATCAGTTTCCGGTTCGTATCCTTTCACAAGAATTATTGCCGCCAACTCCTTTAAAGAGGCAATTGCCATGATATTTTTATGAGTTTGCAAAGTAACCCAAACCTGATTTTCATCTGCGTTTCCCATCACATCACTTAAAAGATCAGAAGTATATCCTCCTTCAATTTCGCGATTCAAACCCGCAGATCCACTGCACACTTTTAATCCCAGCTTATCAACTATGTCTTGTACTTTCATCATTTAATGATCGTTTATGTTTTTCTTTTCGAATCTTTTTACCCCCCAGGTATTTTCTGAGATATCAAAAGACTCCTGAGGAGTAATCAAACCTTCTTTTGTCAGCATCTTCTGTAAAAAAACACATTGTGTCATCTTGGCTTTTCCTTGTACCACATCCTCTGCTAAAGCCTGACAACGCGGAGCACCACAAGCACCACAATCGATACTTGGTAAAACTTTTAGAATGCGATTGATCTTCTCCATTTTTTTCATCGCCTCCATCATATCAGTATCCAAACTTAAAATTGAACGGGGTTCAATGCTCTTAATGGAAATGTTCTCCAACAGATATGGTCTATACTCTTCAATTTCCTTCGGCTCAAGTATTATCGGTTTATTGCGATGATACCAATCTGCTCTTTTCCGTAATCTCTCTATGGCTAAAAATCTATTTTCTGTAGTTAAAACACCACCTGCACAAGAATGGTCGCAAGCCCGTAGTTCCACGAAATCAACATCAGTTATCTCCTCATTTTCCAGCTTCTCCAACACCTCAATCACATTATGAATTTCATCTATAGCCAAGCATCTGCCGGAATATTGTGATGCTTCTCCATTGGTTAATGTCCAGCCAATGCTTCTTCTGGATATGTGTTTGTTCAACTCATATTTTAGCTCTTTCGATTTGTTTTGCTTAATACTGAGCAATACTTTATTGTATATGAAATCCATATTGATAACACCATCTATAAAAGATTTATCTTCACCAACAGGACTTTTCACTGCCGCAATTTTTGCCGCACATGGAGTCACGTAGAAAATCCCCACTTCATCATCACTAAACCCTTCATTTTTTAGTTTTTCACGATAAAATATTGCTGAAATATCAATAACCGGCTTTAAGTGAATAATATGCTCAACCAAGGCAGGAAACTTAACCTGAATTAAGCGAACGATTGCAGGACAAAAGCTGGAAATAAACGGACGTTCCTGATGATGCTTCTGCATGTAAGTTTTAGTAACTTCCGTAAGAATATCGGCAGTTTCGTCCACCTCATATACATGAGTAAAACCTAACTCAAGGATAACAGAGTAGATTTGCTTTTCGGAAATGTCATCAGGGAATTGCCCTAAAAGAACGGTTGGAAGAAGAGCAACCCGTTGTTTATAATGGAAAATTTGAGAAAAGTCATCCTGCTCAACGATAATTGCATTAACCGGACACGAATTTAAACACTCGCCACAATCAACACAGGCATTTTTATTAATATCAGCAATTCCATTTTTCACACGGATTGCCGAAGTTGGACACACATTCATACAATGCGTACAACCAATGCAAGCCTTCTCAACCACTTTAAGAGCATGATAAAAATGAGCCTTCTCCATCTTCTTTTTATTTCAGATAGTTAACGATTTCTAATTTTGTTCCAACATTAACTTTACTACTAATATTCATTTCATCTGAATTCTTTTTTATATTCGGCAATCCCATACCGGCACCAAAACCCATTTCCCTGACTTTAGGAGTTGCTGTTGAAAAGCCTTTTTCCATTGCCTTATCAATATCAGGTATCCCTGGTCCTTTATCTTCAATTCTCACTGCAATTTTATCCGGAAATATTTCCACAATCATGTCTCCGTCGAAAGCGTGTGCGACCACGTTTACTTCAGCCTCATACAATGAAACCACAGTTCGTTTAATTATCTTCGAATCAACATTCAACTGCTTCAATATTTTTTTCACTTCACTGGAAGCTGATCCTGCTTTAGAAAAATTGCCACCCTCAATACAAAATGTAAATACCATCCCCTTTAATATACTGGTTCTAAACCCATTTCACACAAAATAGAACATGCTTTAAACATTGAATAACTGCATTCAATCAGCGTAATATTATTCTCACAAGCCAAGTCTTTCATTTCCTGTGAGACCTTCTTATCCCTCACAAATAAAATGTAAGAAATGTCAGACATTTCCGATGTCCTAATTGTCTGAAGATTATTTAACCCTGTTATTAAGAGTAGGTTATCTGTATCTAAAGTTAGTACATCACTCATCAAGTCTGATGCAAAACCAAAACTTATGTCCTGATTCAGATCATCTTTTCCACAAATAACACTTGCATTAAGTTTATCAACCAGATCAGCCACTTTCACCATATCGCAGTACTAACTTATGTTTATCATTTATTCTATTCCGACTGTGCTAAGATAAGTATTTGAGCAGGATTAATAAATGATATATAACGGAATAGACACAAAAAAATAAAATACATATTAAATCTAAATAACTTCATAATGACAAAACAGATCTTGATAAATTTCAATTTCAACACTTCAATACAATCATAAATCAGCAAGCATTTTATGTCAATACCATTGTTCAAAATTCTTGTAGGTCTTAGAATCAAACTGACAAGTTTTTTTTGGTTATATTCGCATACAAGTGCAGAATACAAGAACTCAATTACTTATTTTTTTCTCTATTTATGAGCATTAAGAAGCAACATATACTCGTTTTAATTCAAGATCCTGAATGCTCTGACGCCGCGATTAAACATGCTTTCACTTTGGCAAAACTTTTTAAAGCGGAAGCTGCCTTTGCTAATTTCCCTACACTAAAGGGGAAAACTCATCCCCCCATAAGTCATTATCAGATTGAAAAATTTAATCTTCAGTCAATCCCTTACAAAATAATAGAACTAAAAAACAGCAAGCGGGAACCCAATCTCAGCATTCAAGAATTGGATGCAATTTTTATTGTAACCCAATTCCCTATAGGATCACTAACTCATTTTCTGAAACGAAATGCCATTTTCAAATGGATACTGAAAGCAAAAATTCCCTCTATACTGGTAACAGAGCAAACAAATACAGATTGTGAATACAAGAATATAATCGTTCCCATAGATTACAAAAAAGAAAGTAAAGAGAAAATGATCTGGGCCAGTTATTTTGGAAGATTCAACAATGCAATCATTCATCTGATTGCTCCCAATGAAAAATCCGAAGCTTATCATCGCACCATAAAGGCTACATTGCTCTTCACTAAAAAAATGTTTGAACAGTTTAAGTTCGAATACAAAATTGTTAAAACGGAGTGCAAAAGCAGAAACATCAACCGGAAGGCAATTCAATTTTCAAAAAATCTAAATTCAGATTTAATTGTACTCATGTCGAATCGTAATCCTGGCTGGATTGCGTCCTGGTCCGGCCCCAATCAACTAAAAAGCATCCTCAAGAAAGAAGATAATCCGATCCTATTTATCAATCCATTGAAAGACTACTATTTGCCTTGTAATTAATAAAATACATTGCAGATATGCCCCCTTTATTTCATTTCCGAAACTTGAATTCTGACTAATAAAAAAGAGGCCATTTTAAAAGTACAGTATCACAATAAAATAGAACTTTTTGTTGAAGCAATCTCTTTTATTTTGTTTGTTATACTTCTGGTATTGTCACAAATATTTTTCTACTGCAACGATTATTTTTTCCCTTGCACGAGATTCAAGTTTTCCCTTGCACGAGACTCATGTTCTCCCTTGCACCAGACTCAAGACTTCCCTTGCACTGCGCTCAACCTCTTCCTTGTACAAGGGAAAGGGGCTCCCTAATGCAAGGAAACCCCTTTGTACTGTACAAGGAAATTCTTATAAAACAACAAGAGAAATACATTTTTCTTGTATCCCTCAGGAAATAATTACTCCACAATATTCATCTCATCCAATAAATATCCTGCTCCGGCAAATTTATCGACAAGAAATAATACGTAGCGAATATCCAGTGATACGTTTCTGCAAATCTCAGGATCGTACATTAAATCAGACATTACGCCTTCCCAAGCGCGGTCGAAATTTAAACCGATTAACTCACCATTGGCATTTAAAACCGGACTGCCCGAATTTCCTCCGGTAGTATGATTGGTTGCTGCAAAACAAACCGGCATTTCGCCCTTTGCATTTGCGTAATTTCCAAAATCTTTTGCATGATAAAGGTCTCTTAGCTTTTGAGGAACATCATAATCAAAAATCTCAGGATTATCTTTCTCAATAATTCCATCCAATGTGGTATAATAATCGTAAGTTACAGCGTTTCGGGCTTTGTATCCGGCTACTTTTCCATAATGAACTCTGAATGTGGAGTTAGCATCAGGATAAAAAGTTCTATCTTTTTGCATTTCCATTAAACCTGCCATATAGGTGCGTTGCAGCTTTGTCGTTTTTGTAATGATTTTGCTGTAAACCGGATAAATTTCCGATTCGTAAAAGAAGTAAATGCTGTTTGCTAAAACAAAAATAGGATCTTTAGTCAAACGCTTACCAAATGACAATTTATAATTATCCAGTAAATTATTCAATTTATTCTCGTCAGCAAATACCGATTTAGACATTGCCTTCTCTGCATAAGCTTCGAAATCGCCATTGTATTTCTCCCGGATATTTACAATCTCTTTTGGCAGATATTCATCCGTCAGGTTCCCGCTATACATTTTCAGCAAAGCAGCCAAAAGCTTTTTATCTGTTGGATTGTTATAATTCTTAAAAAACTCCTCACCCGACTTTTTCAATTCAGCAACAAGACCAGCAAGCTGATCCTGATCTTTTTTGGCCAGACTTGCCAGTTTCTTAAATTTAACAGCAAAAGTCACAGCTTCTGAGCCACGAATACCAGCCTCAATGGCATAATCGCGGGCCAGACTAATTGGAGTCAACTCTTTGTACAAGGCTCCCATTTCTGCTACAATTCCAGCATATTTTTTCTTCAAATCGTCACTGCTATTTGCCCAGGTTTCAAATTTTTCTTCCAATTCTTTTTTCTTTGAAATTGCATTCAATCGCTTTAGACCTGTGATTTCACCCTGCCATCTTTTCCATGAATTGGCAACACCTGCATATTTTGCTGAATATTGAATTCGAACCATTGGTGAAGCATCCATATCTGCTCTCATCAAATCCAATTTCTTTGTTCTGATTTTGATTTTATGTGGATTATCAACCTTTGTCATTAAATCCAATGCATCAGATGTTAGGTATTCTGTTGTAGTTCCCGGATATCCAAAAACCATCGTAAAATCACCTTCATGTACACCTTTAAGAGAAATTTTGAATGACTGCTTTGGTTTCATTGGAACATTCTCCTTTGAATAAGAAGCAGGCTTATTGTCTTTATCGGCATAAATCCGAAACATCGAAAAATCACCCGTATGACGAGGCCACATCCAGTTATCTGTATCACCGCCAAATTTCCCAATTGCCGATGGAGGAGCACCTACCAAACGTACATCTTTATATATCTCATATACCGATAGAAAATATTGATTCCCATTAAAAAAGGCTTTAACACTCGCACGATAGTCCGAATCTTTTTCTGTTGCATCCTGAATTTTCTTAATATGCCTGGTAATCATTTTCTGACGAACCTCCTCCTTGGTATCATCGGTAATACTATCCAAAACCTGCGCAGTTACATCTTCCATACGAATTAAAAATGAAGCTGTTATTCCTTCATTAACTAATTCTTCGTCTTGACTCATGGCCCAAAAACCATCTTTTAAATAGTCATGCTCTAAAGTAGAATGAGCTTGAATGGCTCCGTAACCACAGTGATGATTTGTTACAATCAGTCCTTTATCAGAGATCAGCTCTCCGGTACAGAAATGATGAAACGGACTTCCTTCACGTCCCAGACCAACTACTGCATCTTTCAAACATGCCTTATTAATATCATAAATATCAGCTGCAGAAAGCTTAAATCCGGCTTTTTGCATGTCTTCGATATTGTATTTTTCCAAAAGCATAGGAATCCACATCCCCTCATCTGCTTTTACCTGAGTTCCCATAAACAGTAAAACTGCCATGAGAAGTAGACTTAATTTTTTAATCATGATAAATATATTTTGTGTTGTTGTTTATTAATGACGAATTTTCAATTACGAATTACGTACCCTTATCGTTTTCTGGATGCTTCCAATTATTCTAAGCAATTCATCAGTATCACTTAGAAGACTTTGACATTCTTCTTTTGTAAGATAACCCGTATCACCAAGCAATCTGATCCAATAATGTGTTTCTCTTGCTTCTTTATACGATATTGTTAGCTTGGCAAAAAAATCTTTCTCACTTTGTCCTCCAATTGCTTCTTCAATATTAGCTCCAATTGAAGTTCCGGATCGTAACAACTGTTTGGATAATATATATTCCTTTTTTTCTTGTTGTAAATACTTACAGGTTTTCACTATTCGAACTGCAAATTGATAACTTTTTTGTTGTACGATATTATCTTTTTTCATTCGTAATTTAAATTTCGTAATTCGTAATAGTTGTGCTGTTTAAAATTTTAACAATTCCTGATAAAGACGTTGAATAGGTAAACCCACTACATTAAAATAAGATCCTTCAATGCCGTCAATCCCAATAAAACCAATCCATTCCTGAATTCCATATGCACCCGCTTTATCGAAAGGTTTGTAATTATCTATGTAATAATCAATCTCTTCTTCCGACAAGGCTTTAAAATGAACATTGGTAGTTGTAGAAAAGCTTATTTTCTTGTCTTTACTCATTAGGCAAACTCCACTTATTACCTGGTGCGATCTATCGGACAATGCATTAAGCATTTTAACAGCATCATCTCTGTCGTTTGGTTTTCCAAGAATCCAATCATCAACACAAACAATTGTGTCTGCTGTGATCACCAACTCATTGGATTTAAAATCCGCCCCGAATGCTTTTGCTTTTAATTCGGCCAGGTAAACCGGAATTTGATCTGGTATTAATCCTTCAGGATAAATCTCCTCTACTTCTTTTGTTCTTATTTCAAAAATCAAACCCAATTCCTTCAACATTTGGTGTCTTCGAGGCGATTGAGAGGCTAATATTAATTGATAATCTTTGAGATTATTCAGCATGCTTGTTAATTCTAAATAATGAGTTATAAATTATAAAATGGGATGCAGCCATTATGATTTCCATGCATATACCAATCACTTGTTATTATAGAGATGTTTGTATAGCTTGACTACCCGAACTGCAAAGTGAAAAGATTTATCTTTAATAGTGTTTTCGTTCATAACTTATCATTCAAGACTCATAATTTATGAACTATATAGTTTACCACAAAAGCATAGGAAATACCAGCAAGAATGGCAAATCGTATTAGAAAAATTCCAGTCTTAAATTTGTCTCCTTCCGAAAACTGATAAACCCGATAAGCCAATAAAAATAATGGCAAAATGATTAAAATGCCAAAATACCAAGGTGTAATCTGATCCATTGGAGCATTTAAAAACTGGTACCAAACTCCAAAAACAGATACGGATAAAAATAGTATAAGCAGTATAATTATAATTTTAGACCACTTTAAACCAACTACAATAGGCAGGCTTTTGCGGTTAATTTCCCGGTCTCCTTTTATGGAAAGTAAATCTCTGATGAATTGTGCAATTAGAACACCAACAAAGGAGAAAAAAGAAAAGGCTCCTACCCAATACAATAGATAATTAAAATTGGTTTTTGAGGCAACTAACACTTCCGCATAAGTTTTCATAAGCGGAGGAATCTCGTAAATAACAACCAAAAAAGGAATAATGGCAACAATAAAAGCAATTAAAAAGCTACCCAATAAAAAGTAATATTTGTAGGATGTTGAATAAAACCAAAGCAAGCCTCCTCCCATAAAAAAGATGAACACAAATTGCCAGTGACCAATTTTATAAGACACATACCCTCCCAGTAAAACTGATATTGCAGCAATTATCTGTTGCAGAAACAGGGCCACTCTTCGCGTAACTTTTCTACCTACAATAACATCTTTCTTATTGATTCGATCTGCTTTCGTATCAAAATAATCATTAATAACGTAGCCTGCCGCAGCCATACAAACAGTTGCAAAAACCAATATTGCAAAATCCAAATCGGCTAATTGAAGCTTAATTCTATTAATTCCCAAAATAGGTTGAATAATAAAATAGCGCATCACATATTGGGTCAGTGCAATAATAATCAGATTAGGTAATCGGATCAATTTCAGATAACTGTTCATTGGGCTGTTTGTGTTAAGGTTGCTTTTATATACTTTGGATATTTGTATCGGCTTCGAGCCATTTACTATGTGCGCGTAATACTTGTTCAATTACATCACGAACACAACCGTAACCGCCCTCTTTATCCGAAATATAGTTGGAAATAGCCTTTATTTGCTCCACAGCATTACACGGACAAGTCGGCACTCCGATTCTTTTCATCACCTCATAATCAGGTAAATCATCGCCCATATACATTATATGATCAGGATTCAAATCATATTTCGCGATAAAATCTTCAAAATCTTTAATCTTATTTTTCGATCCCATGTAAATGTCTGCAACTCCAAGACCTTTGTAACGTTTTTCGACAGCATCGGAAACACCACCGGTTATAATTGCAACCGGATAGCCTTTTTTTACTGCATACTGAATAGCATATCCATCTTTTGTATTTGCCGTGCGCAACATTTCTCCCGATGAATCGATAACAATACACTCATTGGAAAGAACACCATCCACATCAAAAATGAATGCAGAAACTTTCATTAAATCTTCCTTAAAAAACGCCATTTTATTTAAAATTGAGAAACAAGATATGAGATGTGAGAAAAACATTCGATTCTACTTCCCATTTTCTTCTTCCAAATACAACAAATTTATTTTCCTTTGTGCATCTTATAGATGCTTTCGCTCACAAATCTATACAATTTTTGAAACACCGGAGAATGTTTTAGCGCCTTCTCGTGCGCACACATTATTTCTTCATCGAAACGCACTGCAGGACCTGTTTGCGCAGATACCGGATCTAATTGCAAAGCCTTTTGAGCTGTCTCAAGAATTAAAGGTTTTAACAATTCATAATCAACATCTTTTTCTGCCAGTAGTTTTTGTCCGATGCTATACATATGATTGGTGAAATTACAAGTAAAAACCGCTGCCAAATGAAGTTGTTTTCGTTGTTCCGAATTAATTAGATGAACACTTTTTGATATCTGTCCGGCAAGCTCAATTAAATCTGTTCGTAATTTCAAACTATTTGACTCAATACAAATAGGTATGTTTGAAAATTCGACCTTACGCTCCTTCGAGAAAGTCTGCAGAGGGTAAAAAACCCCATAATTTTCAGCATAGTTCTCAAAAATATCCGCAGGTAAACTGCCCGCAGTATGAACAACATTTCCTATGGGAACCAAAATTTCATCAAGTACAGACGGTAAAGCCTTATCGCTTACAGCAAAAACATACAAGTCAGCATTCTTTTCTATTTTCTTTACTGATATAGTAAACGAACAGTCCAATTTCCCGGCCAAAGCTTTCGCAGATTCAACAGTTTTACTGTAAACCTGCAAAATCTCAATTCCATGTTCATGAAGAGCAAGAGACAGCTGTGTTGCCAAATTACCTGCACCAATCATTACTACTTTTCGAATCATTTTTCTGATTTTATATTATGCCCAATTCCTCCGGTGATGCAGCAATACGTTTCAAGGGCACTTTTCCCCTGTCAATCATACCAAACAGCTTTTCACAGCCTTTCACCAAATCTTCATACATATCTTCGGCAACCAAAACCAGTCTATCGTTTAATTGCTCCAGGTGCTCAACTCCTTCGGGTTGATTTTTACGCGAACAAAGCAGTAAGGATTTGCTTGGAACAAAAGAGTGAGTTAACTGATTGCGCAGCTTATCGTACAGCCAGTGATCATTATTTACAGCACGATAATCGTTTCCCATCAATATATTCAAAGATTTTGAAAAACGCTTGGAGGATTGAGCTTTGGCTTTTAAAGGCTTATCATCCAGAAAACATCCCAATGCCTCTATTGCCTGCCCCATCATTATAAATGAGAAGAAATAAAATCCTTCTTTTTGCAATCGACCAATTTCATCAATGAAAATCTTGCGAATAAACAGCTTTTCTTCCTCAGCTTTTTCTTTGTCCATACGGCAAAGATATATAGATAATATGAAACGTCCATGACAAGGATATTTTCACATACAAAGAGAGATTATTCCAACATGGTAAGTCCTTCCGAAACAAATTAAAGACAGGCTATATAATACCAAATTAACATCAAAACATGCCTTATAAAATGTTTCTTTTCAGCTATATCTTCGTTAAAAAAGATGCATCGTAACATGGCTGTGCTTTACTTTTTTGCCTCGATACAGCTAAAAATTAATTCATTTTAATTAAAGTCTATTTTGAAATTAAATTGGTATGACAACCAGAAAGCAAATAAAAAACATATAAAATCTTACCAAGCTTTAACCGGATGAAGAAACAAAAAAACCTGATTGTGAATCAGGCTTATGCTTTTGTTCTTAAGAATTCGAAATAACTTTGTTTAGAATGAAAACTGCAGGCGAGTTTGAATCATATTAAAATTCTCTTCTCCATTCAATGCGTTCTCATCTAAATCAACATTCGTAAAATTTAATTTCATCAACACATTGTGATTTACATACCAAGTACATCCTAAAGAAATATCCTTTTGCTCTCCTCCCATGATATTCGAATCCGAATCATTTAAATTGGTTTTATTATAACGCGCAAGTAATTCTATAGATCCTGGCTTTGGGTTTGCCAAACGAGCAGATTTCATTTTGTACTTATAATTACCACCTTTTATGAGCCAACCCAATTGCGCATAATAACCATTTGCCTTATACTCTTCTATAAAATTATAATTTCCCCACGATTCAGGCATATCAATATTCACTTTAGTTTTAATATACTCAGCTTGTAAAACAACAGGTCCGCCAGATGTAATCAATTCAATTCCATATTTGAATTGATCCTTAGCGTGCTCAATTTCCGCATCAATAAAAGATCGTCTTTCGATATGAGTTGCACCCCTCGATTTATACTTTACAGTTTTATTATACCCACGTCCTAAATATTCATCCTCATCTGTACTGCGATAGCTACCCGAAATCCCGATATGAAAAATAGTTCCATCTTCATTTATAGGAGCAAATACGAATCTGGAAGTCAAACCAAAACCTTCATCACCTTCCGACCAATTATCCGTATCGCTTCCAAACAATCCAAGAGCCCAATAATAATTTTTGCCCCATCTGTCATACGAAACACCTAAATTTCGCCCCGGCCTGAATGCTTCAACAGTACTTGAAAAATTCATAAACTTAATTGTTTTGGAACTCTCTGTTTGTTCGATTCCAAATGGTTCCAAAAAATGTCCTGCTCTAAAAAAACTATTCGTGTTGATATTGTATTGCAGAAATACATCCTTAAGAGAAGCATTGCCTCCATCGAAACCAATGTTTATTTTTGCATCCCAGTTTTTCCAAACAGTAGCCTTAAAAAGCAAACGAGCATCCCGAATTTCACTTCCACTTCCCAAATCTGTTTTATCATCAAAATAAGCTGCAGCATCCATAAATATACGACCTCCTATTCCAAATTTAAACTGTCCGTCATCAGTGGCCATTTGTATGGATCCTTTTTCGACTCTTAACTTTAAATCATTAACATCCTGTGAAAACAAACTCCCTGCAACAAGCAACAGGCAAAAAATTAATAAATAGTGTTTTTTCATTTTAGGTATTGGTAAAGATTAGTACAGTATTTTTCAGAATGTAAATTTAACAAATAGATTTATTAGACTAATAATAAATAATACCTGATGAGTTTAAATCAAAAACAAAAAAGACCACCCAAGGGCAGTCTTTCAATATCATAATATCTATCTCTTCTCTTAGAATTTGAACTCCAAATTTACATATACCATTGAGTTGTCTTCCGAAGCAGAATCCTTTTTCATAAATCCCTGATAGTTTAGAGCCATTTTAACACCTTTTACCGGCGCATACTGAACACCTGTTGTAATAGCGTTACCATTATTAGAAAGATTCCATTTTTCAGTTTCTCCCTCCAAAGTATTAGAAGTTAGGTAATCATATCTTCCAAATACTTCCCATTTCTTATCAAAAGTATAGGTTGAATAAAACGACATACCTTCTAAATCATGATTATCTGAAACCTTTGAATACTTAGTTCCATTGGTCAACAAGTTATATTCTGCAGCCAATCTAAATTTATCTGAAAATTTATATCCAATAAATGTTGCTAAAGCCGAAGCGGTAACATCTTTTTCTGTTCCTCCGGCAACTGTTGTTTTGGCTGAATTTACATCACCATATACTTTTGCAATCAAACCCTTATTCTGATAAATCAGACTTGCTCCCACTCTTTGTTTTCCATCATCGTCCTGCACTTTCTTATATCCTTCACCATTAATAACAAATGCATTTGCAGAAAAAGAATCACTTAATTTAAAATTTGCTTTAATCCCCAGGTCAGCGCTCGATCCAAAACCATATTCATCATTAAATGATTTCATGATGTAACGATATCCCCAAAAACTTTCCTGATCTGAAAACTGAACGGTACCAATCATACCTAAAGAAACTTTTACTGCTGAAGAAGCTTTCCACTCTAATTGAGCTTTCTTAAGAAATGCTGTATAATCACTACCGCCGTCATTTTTATCAACATCAAGAGTAATACTTGCCTTCAATCCTTTTGCAATACTGTAATCGTATCCGAAGTAAGCTCTTTTAATTTCGAAGCTGCTTTCTTTTTCTGTTCCTTTAGTCATATTGTAATGATAGTTAAAGAACACTTTACCATTCACTTCTCCTGATGGCGTAAAATCTGCCTTATCCTGTGCTGTAGCAGTAAATCCTAAGAATAATGCTATAGCACCAATTAATAATTTTTTCCTTTTCATTTGGTTTGTTTTAGTAGTATGTAATTTTTTTGCAATTAAGTCGACACATTTTCTTAATAACTGACGGCAAAACTAATTCCTTTCTAAGAAGTCACACTCTTAAATGTTTTAAATAAACGTTAATTCGGCTTAACGAAAAATTAACATGATTGAAACACTTTTGTAAATACGGGTAATTCTTTTACTTCGCGTAGATAAACACAAAAAAAACGGAAGCTCCCACTTAAGGAACTTCCGCTATCTATAATTTGTTTAGGTTTTATTTTTTGAAAATACCTAAGTCTTTCAAATCTGAGTTTTGAATGTAATCAAGGTGACCAGCACAAACCGACTTACCCATTTTCACATAAACTTCACATGACTCATGGTATTTATCGTCACGGGTTGTATCCAATAAAGTAAGATATCCCATTATAATATAACCAGCCATTTCAACCAAACGACGAGCATGGAAATCCATAAAATCGTTATGATCTGCTGTTGCATTAATCTCACTAACCTTGGCTACTGCCATTTCGTACTGCTCAGTCATTCCTTTAAGCATGGTTCTGATATACTCCAATTGTGGGTTTAAATCAGAAGCTTCGTAATCTTTGATCTGAGCCAGATACTGACCAGTTGTAACTCCGCGAACAGCTGCAACAACCTGCAACTGAGACGTTCCTTCATAGATATTCGTAATACGGGCATCACGCACCAAACGCTCAATTGGGTAATCTTTCATGTAACCCGAACCAGCATGAATCTGTAATGAATCGTAAGCAATTTGATTACAATACTCCGATGCAAATAATTTCAACATTGGAGTCAGTACATCAGCTATTTTTTGGTATTTCTTCATCTCATTTCTCTCATCCTTATCCAAAGAACGATCCTGAGAGATATGGTAGTAACACTTGTAAACATCAACCATACGACATGTTTCATACAACATGGAACGGGAAGCATTCAACTTCGCCTCCATATTAGTCAACATTTCGTAAACAGCTGGAAATTTAATAATTGCCTTTCCAAACTGACGACGTTCCTTAGCATATGCCAAACCTTCACGATATGCAGCTTCTGCAATACCTACCGATTGAGCACCAACACCTAAACGCGCGCCATTCATTAATGACATTACGTATTTGATCAATCCCATTTTACGGTCTCCTACCAATTCGGCAGGAGCATGAGTAAATACCAACTCACAAGTAGGAGATCCGATAATACCCATTTTGTGCTCGATACGGCGAACTTTAACAGCCATGTGCTTTTTGTCGTAAATAAACATAGACAAACCACGACCATCATTGGTTCCTTCTTCAGAACGAGCCAAAACCAATGCAACCTCACCATCACCATTGGTAATGAATCGTTTCACACCATCTAAATACCACTGATCCTCTTTGGCATTATAAGTAGCTTTTAATTGAACAGCCTGCAAATCGGAACCTGCATCCGGCTCAGTTAAATCCATAGCTGCAGTTGCTCCTTTGGCAAAACGCGGCAAATAATTCATTTTTTGCTCTTTTGAAGCAAATTCATGAATTGTTTCAGCACAATCCTGAAGCCCCCAAATATTAGCAAAACCAGCATCTGCACGAGATACCAATTCCGCAGCCATTACGTAAGGTACCAACGGGAAATTCAAACCATCATACTCACGAGGCAAACTCATTCCAATCAAACCCGCTTTTGTTAAAGCATCATGATTCTCTTGAGTTCCTCTTGCATAAATTACACGATCGTTTTCAACTCTTGGTCCTTCCTGATCAACACTTTCAGCATTTGGATCGATAATATCACCACAAATCTCACCTACAATTTCCAGTGTTCGATCGTAAGAATCCATTGCATCCTCAAAATCAAGAGGAGCATAGTCATATGTTTCTTTATCTTCGAAGTTGCGCTCTTTAAGAGCAACAATTTTTTTCATTAAAGGATGATCCAAGTGGAACTTCAAATCATCATTATCATTATAGAAATTAGCCATTTCTTTGGATGTTTTTTGTTAAAAATTAAAGCGATTAGCGAACACCATTACCTTAAATAGGTTTCTTACTTAGTGTTTTCTTTGTACTGCTTAATCATTTTTGGAATCACATCAGCAATATCACCGGTAATAATATAATCGGCGAAATTGTTTATTGGTGCATTCTTATCAGTATTAATTGCAATAACCATTGAGGATTCCTCCATACCTGCAGTATGCTGAATCTGCCCCGAAATACCGCAGGCAATATATAGTTTAGGACGAACAGTAACACCTGTTTGTCCAATTTGACGCTCATGAGATGCATAACCAGCATCAACAGCAGCACGGGAAGCACCAACTTCTGCACCAATAACATCAGCTAATTCATACAGTTTATCGAAGTTATCTTTGGAACCTACACCGTAACCACCTGCGATAATAATACCTGCATTTTTGATGTTTACTTTTGAAGCTTCCATATGACGCTCAATAACTTTCACTATAAAATCTTCAGCATTTACATACTTCTCAACATCGAGCTGTTTCACTTTTCCTTTGTAAGCATCCGAAAGAATTTCTTTCTTCATGACTCCTTCACGAACAGTAGCCATCTGCGGACGACAGTCAGGATTGACAATTGTAGCTACAATATTTCCTCCAAAAGCAGGACGAATCTGATACAATAAATCCTTATATACTTTGTTGTTCTTCTTGTCTTCATGATCACCAATAATCAAACTGGTACAATCAGCAGTTAAACCTGAATGAAGAGCTGAAGATACACGAGGTCCCAAATCACGACCAATGCTTGTAGCACCCATCAAGGCAATCTGCGGTTTTTCTTCCCCGAATAATTTCACAATAATTGATGTGTGAGGCAATGTAGTGTAAGGATACAAACGCTTATCACTGGCAATCCAAACGGTATCCACACCATAAGGCATAATCTGCTTCTCAACACCCTTAAGGTCAGCTCCAATTACGATAGCTTCCAACTCACATTTTAAATCGTCAGCTAGTTTTCGACCTTTGGTTAAAAGTTCAAGGCTTACATCTGCAACCTGTCCCTCTTCTATTTCACAATATACAAATACGTTGTTCACGGTTTCAAATTTTTAAATTCCACTTTTACAGAGAACAGTAATCAGTAAACAGTGTACAGTGCAAAAATAACTGACGACTGGAAACCGGTAACTGTAACCTTGTTAACTGCTATCCGATGGTATGGTTAGCGATTAATTCTTTCATTAATTCACCCATATCAGCATCAGTTGGCTCAAGAACTTTAGCCTCTTTAGCTTGAAAAACTACATTTTCAATAGCTTTTACCTTTGTAGGAGATCCAGTTAAACCAAGCTCTTCTGCTTTAGTTTCAATATCGTTTACACTCCATTCGCCAATATTCAGATAAGGGCGGTTGTTATGCAACAAGATGTAATCTTCATCAGCATTCTGCATTTCGGAAACAGCTCTTGCATGCTTGTATTTCATTACATATTTAGCATTTCGCGGACGACACTCAGGAGCTGAGGCGTTTACTGTTACCACCATAGGTAAAGTTCCCTCTACAGTCTCAACACCACGCTCTAAACGGCGTTTAATTACAATTTTCCCTTTTTCTGCTGATACCACTTCTTCAGCATAAGTAATTTGAGGAAATCCCAGTTTCTCGGCTACCTGAGGACCTACCTGAGCGGTATCTCCATCGATTGCCTGACGACCTGCAATAATAATATCAATTTTACCCATTTTTTTTAGGGTACAAGAAAGAGCATAAGAAGTTGCCAATGTATCAGAACCCGCAAAAGCACGATCCGATAAAAGTATTCCATTATCAGCACCACGGTAAAGACCTTCACGAATAATCTCGGCGGCTCTGCCAGGTCCCATAGTTAAAAGTGTAATTTCTGTCCCAGGGTACTTATCTTTCAAACGCAACGCTTGCTCAAGTGCATTTAAATCTTCAGGATTGAAGATAGCTGGTAATACAGCTCTATTCACAGTTCCATCAGCTTTCATAGCATCCTTCCCAACATTTCTGGTATCGGGAACCTGCTTAGCAAGAACAACAATTTTTAATCCTTTCATTGTAATATCTATTTTAATATCTGTAACTAATTCAGATTTATACAAAAACTTATTTTCAAACTACCTATACGTAATTCTCCAAGTTAAATAAATCATTAAATCACTAATTAATATTTCCTTATTCAGGTTTGCTCCAAAATGATTGAATTTCTCAAAATCAGAGATTAGCAAATATAAAGATTAGAGTACTTAAAACAAATCTAGATTGCGAGTTACACAACAGGTGCTATTCGTCAAAAAAAAACAAGTCTTAGTGACAATTAGGATCGTCGCAACACATTGATATATTAATCATTAAGCACACATCACAAACATTACGATGACAAATAATTCAACATTTTTTTATATTTTACCAATGATAACATTTCATTTCATTACCAATTTTAACCAAAACTCTTCGAATCCAAATTTCTTTTGTCAATCCGCCTTTCGGATATCCGGAAAAAAAAATTTACAACTTATGACACTTTATTATCGATGAAATAGTATTTCATTTTAATTTTGTTTAAAAAATAAGATTCAAAAACATGATTACATTTTTAAGCGCAATCTTGGCATTAATACTTGGATACATTTTCTATGGTAAATTTATCGAACAAGTTTTCGGTGCTGATGACACAATTAAAACTCCAGCTGTTAGACTGGAAGACGGTGTTGATTTTATCCCCATGCCAACCTGGAAAATGTTTACCATTCAATTTCTAAACATTGCAGGTTTGGGGCCAATTTTTGGAGCTATTTTAGGAGCCATGTATGGACCCATTGCATATATTTGGATTGTTTTAGGATGTATATTTATGGGAGCCAGCCATGATTATTTTTCAGGTATGCTTTCCATTCGGAGCGAAGGAGCCAGCCTTCCTGAGATTGTTGGTAAACATTTAGGCTCCGGCATTCAAAATTTTATACGGATTTTCACAATCTTACTACTCTTATTTGTTGGTGTGGCTTTCGTAACCGGTCCTGCAGGATTACTCACTGATTTTACCGGAGGTGGTCTAAACTGGTGGCTTTATGGAATATTCGCATATTATCTTCTTGCTACTCTACTGCCAATTAATAAAATTATCGGTAAAATTTATCCTCTTTTTGGATTCGCATTGTTGCTGATGGCAGTAAGTATAGCTGGTATAATGATTTTCAAAAGTGCAACAGGAGCTTTAATATTGAATGAGATATCATTTGGAGAATTAAAAAATCTTCATGTAAATCCCACACAGAATATACTATATCCAATGATGTTTATCGTAATTTCCTGTGGTGCCATTTCAGGATTTCATTCCACCCAATCACCAATGATGGCCCGCTGTATGAAAAAGGAAAGTTTTGGGCGACCTGTATTTTATGGAGCGATGATTGCAGAAGGAATCGTTGCTATTATTTGGGCTACTGCGGCCATGAACTTCTTTGGTAATACCGGTGAATTAAATTATACAATCTCTTCCGGCCACAATCCTGCCTGGATTGTTAATGAAATATGCAATACCTGGCTGGGAAAAACGGGAGCAATATTTGCAATTATTGGAGTAATTGCTTGCCCTATTACAACCGGTGACACCGCATTTCGAAGTGCCCGGCTTACAATAGCTGATATCTTTAACTACAATCAAAAATCGATAAAAAACAGATTGTTAGTATCGATACCTCTATTCACTCTTGGATTTATACTGTCTCAACTTGAGTTTTCTACCATTTGGAAATATCTGGGTTTATCCAACCAAATTCTTTCTATGGTTATGTTATGGACAGCCGCTGTATATTTGGCTAAAAAAGGCAAAAATCATCTACTCCTTAGTATTCCAGCCTTATTTATGACTGCAATATGCTTTACCTATTTATTAGTTGCACCAAACAAAAATGGAGGCCTTGCAATAGACTCACAATTAGGAATTCTGCTAGGAATATTCATAGCAAGTTCAATATTTATCTGGTTTCTTGTTCACAGCAATCAAAAATCAATAAAAAATAAAACAACTAGTGTTACTACAAGCCAAATCAAATGACAAAAACCGGAAAACAGCAGCTGTTTTCCGGTTCAAATTAATTTATCACTTCTAGGCCTCACCTGTAGGACCAAACCCCATAGGCATTACAGTACCTTGTGATCCGTGGTTTTCTTCAATTTTTATCGCTCCATGAAGCGATTCAAATTTTCGAATATTATCTTGTAAAGCCAGCATCAGTCTCTTTGCATGTTCTGGTGTAAGTATAATTCGTGATTTAACATCAGCTTTTGGAATTCCCGGCATAATTCTCACAAAATCTACAACAAATTCTGAACTGGAATGAGTTATTACGGCAAGGTTTGAATAAGTTCCCTGAGCAACATCTTCCTTCAATTGAATATCTATTTGATTAGATTGTTTTTTATCGTTCATGATTGTTTTTTATAATTAAAAAATTTGTCTTCCTGCTAAATTATGAAAATATTCCCTATTCCGATTAAATAGATAAACAAAAAGGGTGTTTTCAAATTGAAAACACCCTTTATATAACTTAGAGTAACTCTTAATATTCTCTAGACTTAGAATCTAACAGTTTTTCGTATTCAGCTTTTGCGCCAACAACAATATCCCTGTACTCTCGTAAACCAGTACCTGCAGGAATAAGATGACCACAAATAACATTCTCTTTCAAACCTTCAAGATTATCAATTTTACCGCTAATTGCAGCTTCATTAAGAACTTTAGTTGTTTCCTGGAAAGAAGCAGCTGAGATAAAACTCTTAGTCTGAAGAGCAGCACGGGTAATACCTTGCAGAATCTGAGTAGAAGTTGCAGGAATTGCATCACGAGCGTCAACAAGTTTCAAATCTCTTCTTCTCAATACTGAGTTAACATCTCTCAGTTTCCTGGAAGTAACAATCATTCCTGGTTTCAATTCTTCAGAATCCCCTCCATCAACAACAACTTTCTTACCGAAAATTTCATCATTTTCTTCCATGATAGCCATTTTATCGATAATTTGTTTTTCAAGGAATCTTGTATCCCCTTGGTCATCGATAATTACCTTACGCATCATCTGACGAACGATAATTTCAAAGTGCTTGTCGTTAATCTTCACACCCTGCATACGGTATACATCCTGAACTTCATTCACGATATATTCCTGTACTTTGGTTGGTCCTTTAATCGCAAGAATATCGGCAGGAGTTGTTGCACCATCAGATAATGGAGTTCCAGCTCTTACATAATCGTTCTCCTGCACAAGAATTTGTCTTGAAAGTGGTACTAAATACTTTCTAACATCTTCTCCTTTGGTTGTAACGATAACTTCACGATTACCACGCTTAATTTTTCCAAAACTAATCTCTCCATCAACCTCTGAAACTACAGCAGGATTAGAAGGATTACGTGCCTCGAACAACTCAGTCACCCTTGGAAGTCCACCGGTGATATCACCAGCTTTACCAACAGCTCTTGGAATTTTAACCAACGACTGACCTGCCAAAACCATTTCACCTTCAGAAACAGAAACGTGAGCACCTACTGGTAAATTGTACGATTTTAAAACATCCCCTTTGGAATTTAAAATCTTAACCCCGGCATTTTTCGTTTTATCTTTTGATTCTATTACTACTTTTTCAGCAAAACCTGTTGCCTCATCAGATTCCTGACTGAAAGTAATCCCTTCAATCAAATTATCAAATGAAACTTTTCCTGAAAACTCAGTAATGATCATTGCATTGTATGGATCCCACTCACAAAGAAGATCGTCTATCTTAACATCCTGACCATCTTTAATGTACAATTTAGATCCGTATGGTATTGTATGTGTAGTTAATGTAATATTGGTACTTCTATCAACAATACGTAATTCAGCCAAACGACCGATAACGACATCGTACTTTTTATTGTCTTCACTTTTGTACTCAACAGTACGTAACTCATCAAACACAGCGTAACCATTGTATTTAGATACAACAGAATTCTCTGCGGAAGTGTTACCTGCTGTACCCCCAACGTGGAAAGTACGAAGCGTAAGCTGTGTTCCCGGTTCTCCAATAGACTGAGCTGCAATAACACCAACAGCTTCACCTTTTTGAACGGCTATACCTGTAGCTAAATTACGCCCATAACATTTCGCACATGCACCTCGTTTAGATTCACATGTTAAAACTGAACGAATCTCAACTTTTTCAATTGGAGAATTTTCAATTACTTGAGCAATCTCTTCAGTAATTTCAACACCTGCCCCAACAATTAATTCTCCTGAAATAGGATTGAAAATATCATGAACTGTAGTCCGACCAAGAATTCTCTCAGTTAATGAAGCTACAACTTCTTCTTGATTCATAATCGCAGAAGTAGTCAAACCACGTAAGGTTCCACAATCCTCTTCATTGATAATAACATCTTGTGCTACATCAACCAAACGACGGGTTAAGTATCCAGCATCCGCAGTTTTTAGAGCCGTATCCGCCAAACCTTTACGAGCACCGTGAGTTGAAATAAAGTATTCAAGAACTGACAAACCTTCCTTAAAGTTAGAAAGAATTGGATTCTCAATAATCTGACCTCCTGTAGCACCGGATTTTTGTGGCTTAGCCATCAATCCCCTCATACCACCAAGCTGACGAATCTGTTCTCTAGATCCACGAGCTCCTGAGTCAAGCATCATATAAACAGAGTTGAATCCCTGATTATCATCAGCCAACTGAGTCATCAAAGTTTGAGTAAGGTTCGCATTAACATGCGTCCAAATATCAATAATCTGATTGTAACGTTCATTATTCGTAATAAAACCCATGTTGTAGTTACTCAACACCTCTTCTACCTGAGCATAACCATCAGCTACTAAAGCCTCTTTTTCTTCAGGTACCGTAACATCAGAAAGGTTAAATGATAATCCTCCTTCAAAAGCTTTAAGATATCCCAGATCTTTAATATCATCAAGGAAGTTGGCACAAGCATGTACACCACATTTCTTGAAAATAAATCCAATAATATCTCTTAGTGCTTTTTTAGTAATCAATTGATTAATAAAACCTGCTCCAAGAGGAGTTGCTTCATTCAAAATGATTCTACCGATGGTTGTTTCAACTGTTGTATCAACTAATTCATCGTTCTCATTTAGATCTTTAACTTTTACTTTAATCTGACTGTGAAGATCAACTGCTTTTTCATTGTAAGCAATCATCGCTTCTTCTGCTGAGTAAAAACTTAATCCTTCCCCTTTGCCACCTTTTCGTGCCTTGGTAATGTAATACAATCCAAGTACCATATCCTGAGAAGGAACAGTTACCGGTGCACCATTAGCAGGGTTCAAAATATTGTGAGAACACAACATCAGCATTTGGGCTTCCAAAATAGCTTCATTACCTAAAGGCAAATGAACCGCCATCTGGTCACCATCAAAATCCGCATTAAAACCAGTACACGCTAAAGGATGCAAACGAATTGCTTTCCCTTCAATCAGCTTAGGCTGAAATGATTGAATACCTAAACGGTGAAGAGTAGGAGCACGGTTAAGAAGAACCGGATGTCCTTTTAGTACATTCTCCAGAATGTCCCAAACAACAGGATCTTTACGATCAACAATCTTCTTCGCCGACTTTACTGTTTTTACGATACCGCGTTCGATCAATTTTCGAATAACAAATGGCTTATAAAGCTCAGCCGCCATATCTTTAGGCAAACCGCATTCGTGCATTTTCAAATCAGGTCCAACAACAATTACCGAACGTGCAGAGTAATCTACACGCTTACCCAATAAGTTTTGACGGAAACGACCTTGCTTACCTTTCAATGAATCTGAAAGTGATTTAAGCGGACGGTTGTTTTCAGTCTTAACTGCATTTGATTTACGTGAATTATCAAATAATGAATCAACAGCTTCCTGAAGCATACGCTTCTCATTTCGAAGAATTACTTCGGGTGCTTTGATTTCGATAAGTCTTTTTAAACGATTGTTACGGATGATAACTCTTCTGTACAAATCATTCAAATCGGAAGTTGCAAAACGACCACCATCCAATGGAACCAAAGGACGCAATTCCGGTGGAATTACAGGAACAACTTTAACAATCATCCATTCAGGACGATTTACTCCTTGTGATTCTCGGAAAGACTCAGTAACCTGAAGTCTTTTTAAAGCTTCATTTTTACGTTGCTGAGAAGTTTCAGTATTTGCTTTATGACGCAAATCATAAGAAAGAGCGTCTAGATCCAAACGGGCTAAAAGGCTAAATAAAGCGTTAGCACCCATTTGAGCAATGAATTTATTTGGATCATCATCATCAAGATGCTGTTGATCTGCAGGTAGTTCATCAATAATATCAAGATATTCCTCTTCTGTAAGGAAATCAAGGTATTTAATTCCGTCAGCCGCTTTAATTCCGGCATTAATTACTACGTATCTTTCGTAGTAAATAATAGAATCAAGCTTTTTAGTAGGTAAACCCAAAAGGTAACCTATTTTATTTGGCAACGACTTAAAATACCAAATGTGGGCAACAGGTACGACCAATTGAATGTGTCCCATTCGCTCACGTCTAACCTTTTTCTCGGTTACCTCAACACCACATCGGTCACAAACAATTCCTCTGTATCGGATTCGTTTGTATTTACCACAATGGCACTCATAATCTTTTACAGGACCGAAAATTCTTTCACAGAATAATCCGTCGCGTTCTGGCTTATAAGTACGATAGTTGATGGTTTCAGGCTTTAAAACTTCACCGCTGGATCTTTCTAAGATCTCTTCCGGAGAAGCGAGACTGATAGAGATTTTTGTAAAACTACTCTTTACTTTGTTATCTCTTCTGAATGCCATATGTTGAAAATTAGGAAATTAACAATTTTGTTTCAAGCAAGGCGAATGCCGGGAAACCCAACATTCGCTTTATAATAAGGCTTATACTAATTTAACGCTCAACCCTAAACCTCTTAGTTCATGTAATAATACATTAAGAGATTCCGGTATTCCAGGACTAGGCATTGGATCACCCTTAACAATAGCTTCATAAGCTTTCGCTCTACCCACTACATCATCCGACTTAACGGTAAGGATTTCCTGTAAGATATGAGCCGCACCAAAGGCCTCCAGAGCCCAAACCTCCATCTCTCCAAAACGCTGACCCCCAAACTGTGCCTTACCTCCTAGAGGTTGCTGGGTAATCAATGAATAAGGTCCGATAGAACGTGCATGCATCTTATCATCAACCATGTGACCCAGTTTCAGCATGTAAATAATACCTACTGTTGCCGGCTGGTCAAATCTAAGTCCGGTACCACCATCGTGTAAATAAGCTTTACCAAAGGCTGGAACTCCAGCTCTATCAGTATATTCAGTTATTTCATCCAGAGTTGCCCCGTCAAAAATAGGAGTAGCAAATTTCAATCCAAGTTCTTTACCTGCCCAACCTAGTACAGTTTCAAACACCTGACCAAGGTTCATACGAGATGGCACACCTAATGGATTTAAACAAATATCCACCGTAGTTCCGTCTTCAAGGAAAGGCATATCTTCTTCACGTACTACACGTGACACAATACCTTTATTTCCATGTCGACCTGCCATTTTATCACCAATTTGGAGTTTACGCTTCTTAGCTACATAAACTTTAGCCATCTGAATAATACCAGCAGGCATTTCATCTCCAATGGTAACATTATATTTCTTACGCTTATTAGCACCCTGAAGTTCTTTGTACTTAATGATGTAATTGTGCAGTAATTTCTTAATTGTATCGTTCTTATCTTTATCGGTAGTCCACTTACTAGGATTAATTTCCAAGTAGTTGATATCCATCAAAAGCTTCTGAGTAAACTTAACTCCCTTAGTAATTACATCAACGTTTAAGTAATCCTTAACCCCTTGAGACGTTTTTCCATTTACCAGAACAAACAATTTATCTACCAATCGAATCTTTAACTCATGAATCTGATTAGCAAGTTCTTCATCCAATTTAGCAATTAACGGCTTATCGGATTGCTTGGATTTACGATCTCGCATTGAACGGGAAAACAACTTCTTGTTGATAATTACACCTCGTAATGAAGGAGAAGCTTTCAATGAAGCATCTTTTACATCACCAGCCTTATCACCAAAAATAGCACGAAGTAATTTTTCTTCCGGAGAAGGGTCAGACTCACCTTTTGGAGTAATCTTACCAATTAATATATCTCCAGGCTCAACTGTAGCTCCAATACGAATCAATCCATTCTCATCAAGATTTCGTGTTGCTTCTTCACTAACATTAGGAATATCAGAGGTTAACTCTTCCATACCCCGTTTAGTATCACGAACTTCCAGTGTGTACTCATCAACGTGAACCGAAGTAAATACATCATCCTTAACAATTCGCTCCGAAATTACAATCGCATCCTCATAGTTGTAACCTTTCCAAGGCATAAATGCCACTTTAAGATTACGGCCTAAAGCAAGTTCACCTAATTGAGTCGCATATCCCTGAGTAAGAATCTGACCAGCAACAACTCGATCGCCCTTAGCCACAATCGGCTTAAGATCCATCGTTGTTCCCTGGTTGGTTTTGCCATATTTCGGAAGTAAATAAGTTTTACTATTTCCTTCAAAACTCACAAAAACCTCTTCCTCTGAACGTTCGTAATCAATTACAATTTTTGTTGCATCAACAAATTCAATTACTCCATCCCCTTCGGCACAAATCTGAGTTCTTGAATCTCTTACAAGATTCGCCTCTAAACCTGTTCCAACAATAGGTGATTCAGGATTAATAACCGGTACAGCCTGACGCATCATATTAGATCCCATCAAAGCACGGTTAGCATCATCATGCTCAAGGAATGGAATTAAAGAAGCTGCGATAGATGCAATTTGATTAGGAGCAACGTCCATCAAATTCAGCTTATGAACTTCCTCAAAAGGGAAATCACCATCCATACGGGATTTTGCTTTTGCATTAACAAAAGATCCATCATCATTTATAGGTGCATTTGCCTGAGCAATTATTAACCCTTCTTCTTCTTCCGCCGATAAATAATTTATTCCTTCAAGAGATAAATCAACCTTTCCATCTACAACCTTACGGTATGGAGTCTCAATAAATCCAAGATTATTAATCTTTGCGTAAACACACAAAGACGAAATCAGACCAATATTTGGTCCCTCAGGAGTTTCAATAGGACATAAACGTCCATAATGAGTATAGTGTACATCTCGAACCTCAAAACCTGCTCTTTCACGGGAAAGACCACCTGGTCCAAGTGCTGACATTCTTCTTTTGTGTGTTATCTCAGCCAATGGATTCGTTTGATCCATGAATTGAGATAAAGCATTTGTTCCAAAAAAGGAATTAATTACAGAAGATAATGTTTTTGAATTAATCAAATCAATTGGAGTAAACACCTCATTGTCACGAACATTCATTCTTTCACGAATAGTACGGGCCATACGGGCTAAACCAACACCGAATTGAGTATGAAGTTGTTCTCCAACAGTACGAACACGACGATTACTAAGATGATCAATATCATCAACATCAGTACGTGCATTCAATAATTTTATTAAATACTTGATAATTTCAATAATATCCTCCTTGGTTAATACCTTAGTATCATTAGCCGTATTTAGGCCTAATTTTTTATTGATACGGTATCTACCAACGTCACCTAAATCATAACGCTTGTCAGAGAAAAATAATTTATCAATTACGTCACGGGCTGTAGCCTCATCTGGTGGCTCAGAATTCCTTAACTGACGATAAATGTGAAGAACTGCTTCTTTTTCAGAGTTACAAGGATCTTTCTGCAAAGTATTATAAATAATTGCATAATCGGCAAGATTTTGCTCCTCTTTATGCAATAAAATAGTCTTTGCACCTGACTCAAGAATTTCTTCTATATGTTCTGGTTCAAGTATGGTCTCACGATCTATAATGACCTCGTTACGTTCAATAGATACAACCTCTCCTGTATCTTCATCCACAAAGTCTTCAATCCACGACTTAAGAACACGGGCGGCAAGTTTACGACCTACAATTTTTTTGAGTCCGGTTTTAGAAACTTTAATTTCATCAGCCAGATCAAAAATTTCTAAAATTTCTTTATCACTTTCATAACCAATTGCACGTAACAATGTAGTTACAGGAAGTTTTTTCTTACGATCTATGTAAGCAAACATGACATTATTAATGTCAGTTGCAAACTCAATCCAAGAACCTTTAAATGGAATAATTCTGGCAGAATATAACTTGGTTCCGTTAGCGTGTACACTTTGTCCAAAGAACACACCAGGTGAACGGTGAAGTTGAGAAACAACAACACGTTCTGCTCCGTTAACCACGAAAGTACCCTTTTCCGTCATATAAGGAACTGTTCCAAGATATACATCCTGAATCACAGTATCAAAATCCTCATGTTCTGGATCGGTACAGTAAAGTTTTAGCTTTGCTTTTAGTGGAACACTATAAGTTAAGCCTCTTTCGATACATTCTTCGATTGCGTAGCGGGGTGGATCAACAAAATAGTCGAGAAACTCCAATACGAAATTATTTCTAGTATCAGTAATTGGGAAATTCTCACTAAATACCTTAAATAATCCTTCGTTCTTTCTTTTCTCCGGGGTAGTTTCCAGCTGAAAAAAGTCTTGAAAAGATTTTAATTGAACCTCCAAAAAATCAGGATATGCAAGCTGATTTTTATTTGAAGTAAAACTAATTCTTTGACTAATTGTATTTGAAGACATTTACTTAAAATTAATTGAACCTAAACGATAATAAACAACAAAAAGGCTTAGAGTCCCGGTTAGGAACTCTAAACCAAAATAACCCTATATATAGGTTTTAGCGCTTCTATTTAAGTTCAACTTCAGCTCCAGCTTCTTCTAATTGTGCTTTTAGTGCTTCAGCTTCTTCCTTAGAAACTTTTTCTTTCAATGGAGCTGGTGCAGCATCAACTGCAGCTTTAGCTTCTTTTAATCCAAGACCAGTTAATTCCTTAACCAATTTCACAACAGCTAGTTTAGAACCACCTGCTGATTTAAGAATTACATCGAATTCACTTTGTTCAGCAGCAGCTTCAGCACCACCTGCTGCAGGAGCAGCAACAGCAGCAGCAGCAGCTGGCTCAATTCCGTACTCATCTTTCAAAATAGTAGCTAACTCACTTACTTCCTTAACAGTCAAATTAACTAATTCTTCTGCAAACTTTTTTAAATCTGCCATTTTCCTTCAGTTTTTAAAATTTAATTTACTAAATATATTACTCTTTTTCTGAAAGTGTTTTCACAACACCAGCTAGGATATTCTTTCCTGATTCCAAGGAAGAAATAACATTCTTGATTGGAGATTGAAGCAATGCAACGATATCACCAATAAGTTCTTCTTTAGATTTGATTGAACAAAGAGCATTCAACTCATTGTCTCCAATATAAAGCGATTCTTCAACAAATGCCGCTTTCAGGATAGGTTTATCATGTCCCTTACGGAACTCTTTGATAAGCTTTGCAGGTAAATTTCCGGTTTCTGCCAACATAAGAGAAGTAGATCCCTTAAGTGCTACATTTAAACCTTCAAAATCACCTTCTGCTTTTTCCAAAGCAATTCGAAGAAGTGTATTCTTCACTACAACCAATTTTACTTCTTTTTCAAAACAAATTCTACGCAGAGAAGATGTTTTTTCTGCACTCATTCCTGAGATGTCAGTAAGATAAAAATGGTTTGAAGCGTTGATTTCCTCCGTCAAGCTATCAATAATCTGAATTTTTTGTTCCCTTTTCATGATTACTAAGGTCTTGATTAAAAATTAAAATTAGTCAAGAATAGACTTGACATCCACCTGAATACCAAGGCTCATTGTACTTGACAGGTATACACTCTTGATATAAGTTCCTTTGGCTGCAGAGGGCTTCAATTTATTGATCATGCCAACAAATTCTTTAGCATTCTCATGAATTCTGTCTACATCAAAAGATACTTTACCAATGGATGAGTGAATAATACCATATTTATCGACCTTAAAATCAATCTTTCCAGCTTTCACTTCGGTAACTGCCTTAGCAATATCCATTGTTACAGTACCAGATTTAGGATTTGGCATCAAACCACGTGGTCCTAAAACTCGTCCTAAAGCACCAACTTTTGCCATAACAGTTGGCATGGTGATGATAACATCTATGTCAGTCCATCCTCCTTTGATCTTGGCAACATAATCGTCAAGGCCAACATGGTCAGCACCTGCAGCTCTGGCTTCTTCTTCCTTATCAGGAGTACAAAGAACCAGAACACGAACATTTTTACCAGTACCATGAGGAAGGGTAACAACACCACGAACCATTTGGTTAGCTTTTCTTGGGTCAACTCCTAAGCGAACATCCATATCCATTGAGGCGTCAAATTTGGTGAAAGTAATCTCCTTAACCAACTTTGCTGCTTCGTCGATAGAATATAGCTTACCAGTCTCCACTTTCTCTGAAGCTAACTTACTATTTTTTGTTAGTTTACCCATTTTACTTGCAGTATTTATAATTATTGATTAAGAGGATTATCACCACTAATAGTGACACCCATACTTCTTGCTGTTCCAGCAACCATACTCATGGCGCTTTCTAATTTAAAAGCATTCAAATCTTTCATCTTTCCTTCTGCTATCTCGCGAACTTGATCCCAGGAAATAGAACCAACCTTAACACGGTTTGATTCAGCAGAACCAGATTTTAATTTAGCAGCTTCCAGAATTTGAACAGCAACGGGAGGAGTTTTCGTAATAAATTCGAAAGAACTATCAGAATAAACTGTAATCACAACTGGAATTACTTTTCCAGCCTGATCTTGAGTTCTTGCATTGAATTGCTTACAAAAATCCATAATATTAACCCCTTTAGACCCTAATGCCGGTCCAACTGGGGGTGAAGGATTTGCAGCACCACCTTTGATCTGCAATTTTATTAATCCTGCAACTTCTTTAGCCATAGCTTTCTTTTCTAAGGATTTAATTATTCTTTTTCTACTTGCATGAAACTTAATTCAAGAGGAGTCTTTCTTCCGAAGATTTTAACCATAACTTTTAGTTTCTTCTTCTCAGCATTCACCTCTTCAATCACACCAGTAAAACCATTAAACGGTCCATCCGTTACCTTAATCATTTCTCCAACAAAATAAGGAATACTAATCTCCTCATCTTTACCGGATAATTCATCAACCTTTCCAAGAATACGATTCACTTCTGACATTCGCATTGGTGTTGGGTCGCCGCCTTTAGTATCCCCCAGGAAGCCAATCACATTCGTGATACCACGAAGGATGTGAGGAATTTCGCCAACGAGCGCTGCTTCAATAAGAATATAGCCAGGCAAGAATATTCTTTCCTTGCTGATTTTCTTACCGTTGCGCACTTGAAATACTCTTTCGGTAGGAATTAGAACCTGTGATACATACTCCTGCAGACCTAGATTAGAAATTTCACTATCAATATATTCTTTGACTTTCTTCTCTTTTCCTCCGACAGTCCTAAGAACATACCATTTTCTATCAATTTCAACCATGTTTTCTTTCAGGAATTAGTAAAACATACTGTATATAATATCCATCAAATTCTTGAACCCAAAGTCCATAGCGAAAATCGCTGTTGCAATAATAGCGGAAGCAACCATTACAACGATCGCACTACTTTGAAGTTCAGACCATGATGGCCAAGATACTTTCTGAACTAGTTCTTTATAAACTTCTTCAAAATAAATTTTTAGTTTCATAAGGCTTGTTTGTCTTTGCACGGGTGGAGAGACTCGAACTCCCGACACCTGGTTTTGGAGACCAGTGCTCTACCAACTGAGCTACACCCGTCTATATTAAGATTGATCCGGAAAAAACCAGATCAATCTCTATATATTTATTACTCTATAATTTCAGTAATCTGACCAGCACCTACAGTTCTACCACCTTCACGCATAGCAAAACGTAAACCTATAGCACAAGCAACCGGAGTGATTAATTCAACATTAATAGTAACGTTATCACCTGGCATTACCATCTCAACTCCTTCTGGAAGTGTAATTTCTCCAGTTACATCAAGAGTTCTAATATAGAACTGAGGACGATATTTATTATGGAATGGAGTGTGACGTCCACCTTCTTCTTTCTTCAATACATAAATCTCAGCTTTGATTTTTGTATGAGGAGTAATAGTTTTAGGATGACAAATAACCATACCACGTTTGATAGCAGACTTCTCAATACCTCTCAACAATAACCCTACATTATCTCCAGCTTGACCTTCATCCAAAATCTTACGGAACATCTCAACCCCAGTACAAACTGTTTTCATACCTTCAGCACCTAAACCGATAATCTGAAGTTCTTCACCAGTCTTAACAATACCAGTTTCGATACGTCCTGTTGCAACAGTACCACGACCTGTGATAGAGAATACATCCTCGATTGGCATCAAGAAAGGTTTATCTACATCACGAGGAGGAAGTGGAATCCATGAATCAACAGCAGCCATAAGCTCAAGAATTTTATCTTCCCATTCTGGCTCACCATTCAATCCACCAAGAGCAGATCCGGCAATGATAGGAGTATTATCTCCATCAAACTCGTAAAAATCTAAAAGTTCACGAACTTCCATCTCTACTAACTCTAGCATCTCTTCATCGTCAACCATGTCAACTTTATTCAAGAAAACAACCATTTTAGGTACGTTTACCTGACGAGCCAACAAGATGTGCTCACGAGTTTGAGGCATAGGACCATCAGTTGCAGCACAAACCAAAATAGCACCATCCATTTGAGCAGCACCAGTTACCATGTTCTTTACGTAATCCGCGTGACCAGGACAGTCAACGTGAGCGTAGTGACGATTATCAGTTGAATATTCAACGTGAGCAGTATTAATAGTAATACCTCTTTCTTTTTCTTCAGGTGCGTTATCGATAGAATCGAAAGACTTTATTTCGCAATATCCTTTTTTTGCTAACACAGTTGTGATCGCTGCAGTCAAGGTTGTTTTACCGTGATCTACGTGACCAATGGTACCGATATTTACGTGTGGTTTTGACCTGTCAAAATGTTCTTTAGCCATAACTCAAAAAGTTAATTAAAATTAGACAACAATTAAAAACAATACAATATATTTCTGAGCCATTGATGAGAATTGAACTCATGACCTCTTCCTTACCAAGGAAGCGCTCTACCCCTGAGCTACAACGGCAATCACAAAAATGAGCGGGAAACGAGACTCAAACTCGCGACCCTCAGCTTGGAAGGCTGATGCTCTATCAACTGAGCTATTCCCGCAAAAAAGAAACATTACTATTCCTTCTATAATTTTGTGGGGAGAGCAGGATTCGAACCTACGAAGACGAAGTCAGCGGAGTTACAGTCCGCCCCAGTTGGCCACTTTGGTATCTCCCCAAAAAAAAATTACCGAGCCGATAGAGGGATTCGAACCCACGACCTGCTGATTACAAATCAGCTGCTCTGACCAACTGAGCTACATCGGCAACTTACAAACCATCTATTTAACAGGCATACTTTTCCCTGAAAATGGTTTGCAAATGTAAAAATATTTTAAATTTATCACAAGCTAATCGAACATTTTTTACGATTATTTTGCGCGAAGTTTTTCTTTGTGTTTCACAAGCTGACGACGAAGAGCTTCAATCACCATATCTGTAGACTCTTCAAAGCTTTGACTTTGCTTTTTCGCAAACAAATCAGCGCCTTTCAAATCTAAAATGATTTCCACAACTTTATTTTCTGTAGTAACTGACTTCTCCAAACGAAGAAAAACTTCAACCCCTACAATATCATCATCAAGCTTCATCAATTTATCCAATTTACTCTGAATAAAAGCTTCAAGCTTACTATCAGCAACAAAACCAATTGATTGAATATTTACCATACTAATACCTCCACATTTATTATGCTCTTGGATGAGCTTGTTTATATACTTTATTTAAACGCTCGAATGTAGTATGAGTATAAATTTGGGTCGCAGATAGATTGGAATGACCAAGTAATTCTTTAACCGCATTCAATTCAGCCCCGTTGTTTAGCAAATGTGTAGCGAACGTATGACGCAACACATGAGGACTTCGCTTGGCAAGCGTTGTAATCTTTGACAAGTGTTTTGTCACAATCCGATACAACAACTTTTCGTATACAGGCACCCCCTTTTTAGTTACAAAAAGAAAATCACTCCTCTCTTCAAAAGTTCTGTTTCTTTCTTCAAGATATTCATCAAGAAGCTTTTCCAGACCTTTGCTTACCGGAATGATCCTTTCCTTATTTCGTTTACCTAAGACCTTCACTAAAGAGGTTCCCCGATCAAAACTAGTAATTTTAAGATTCATCAATTCGGACAATCGCATGCCTGTCTGATAAAACATTTCAACAACTAATCTATCTCTAACCCCTTCAAACCCTTCACCAAATTCAACTTCCCGCAACAACTGCATTGCATGTTCAGCAACAAACCCAGGGAGCTTCTTCCCTTGCCGTGGCCCAACAACCCGATCCATAGGATTGGTATCAACAACAGATTCCCGCAATAAGAATTTAAAAAAGGATTTCAAAGAAGACAATTTCCTATTTACTGTCCGTGAAGAGTTACCTTCATTCATTAAAAAAACGATCCATTTCCGCACACTTTTAAAATCCACATCTTTGACTTCCTCAACCTCATTTTTCGACATAAAATCAAAAAACTGAGTTAAATCGCAATCATAAGATATAATAGTATGTACCGAATATCGTTTTTCAAATTGTAAATAAGACAGAAAAGATTCCTTATAACTCATACATCCAGGATATTTACCCAACAGGATAATCCAAGATACAAAAAATTAAGATATCAAGGAATAAAAAGAAATTAATCTTCGTTCTGCTGCATGTTCTGAACGTAGATAGCATGAAGTTTCTCTACTCTTTTCTTCACAGAAGGTTTTGTATAAACCTGTCTTCCTCTTAGTTCTTTGATTACTCCAGTCTTTTCGAATTTTCTTTTGAATTTTTTCAAGGCTCTCTCAATGTTTTCGCCTTCTTTCATAGGAATAATAATCATAATTTTCTCCTTTAAATATTAATTTTTCTTACTGAGCCGCAAATTTATCAATTCATTCACTATAATTCAAATATATTCGAAGAAAAGTACACAAATTTACTTCAAATAAAGAAATTACAGTCCTAAGCGGGAGCACAAAGATAGCAAATAACCAATCCCTTCTCCACTTACAGACAACTTTCTAGTTTAATTCCAAATAAGGAGTCAATTTTAAAAATATTGAATCGGGGATTAATTTATGAGTTTGTAATTGATCAACAGAGGTAAAATTGCCATTTCGCTCCCGATAACGGATAATATCTTTTGCAGTTCGTTGATTGATATAAGGGTGTTTTCTTAATCGCAGAGCATCAAAAGAATTTATCATTAGCCTTCTGATAGAAATGGAATCGACACAAATACTGGATTCGATTCGAATCAATTTTTCTTTTGTTATACCGTAAACCTCCAGCAATTGATCTTTCGAAACAAATCCTCCCAACAAATCCCGATACTTAACAATTCGCAATGAAAGTACAGAACCGATTCCCAGTAATTGCTTTAGTTGAGTCGTATCAGAACTATTAAGTTGAACAAGTATTTTATTGGAAGGAATTTCACTATTAGATTTAACAACTATCTTCACATAAGGCAGAAGTTCCACAAACTTAACAGAATCAAAACCATAAATCTTTTTTAAATCGGTTGCCTGCCTAAAATTTCCTCCGGCTACAAGATAATTTTTAATACGAACGCTTATCCTTTTATTAACACCTAAGCTATCCCATTCCTTCAAGGATATTACATTTGGATCAAAAGCAAATAGATGGTATTTTTTTCCAGTATTTATCGGGCTCTCTTTTTTAATATCTTCATCACCAGAAATACGAATGTAATTGCTTAATAACTCAAGGTCAGATTCATTAATTCCATAGATTTTAAGAAGATCAATTTTCGCCTTAAATTTTCCGCCTTTATTTCTGAACTTAATTAGATTGTTGATTTGAAAAGAGGTCAAACCTAGATTGATCAGTTCTTCTTTACTCGCCTTATTGGGATCAAAGAAATCTAAACTTGCTATTTTAATTTGTTCCTTCTTATTTACCTCTTTATTTTCAATCAAAGAGATAAGACTATCAATTTGATTTTGTTTTTTTCGATCAATTACAAATTCAGAAGCTTCGCCGGACTGAAAAACCAAAGGTAAAAAGTACATTGCCATCAACAAAACAACCAGTACTATTATTCCATTTCTCTCTGAAGCTGAATAAGAAAAATATTCTCTAAAAATGTGTTTAAATTTCATCGGTATTGAAGTGTGTGAATAACACTTAACAATATCACATTATTATGACAATTATCCAAAATTAAACAGACCTAATCCATGTAAGAAAACTATTGCGATGGCACCTGGAGCTATAAACTTCACCAGAAATATAAATACCATAACTAACCAATTTACAATACGTGCCCCTTTCACGAACTCCTCTTCTATTTTTTTTCTTCCTAAATACCATCCCACAAATAAAGAGATAAATAATCCTCCAAGCGGAAGAAGTATATTGGCCGAAATCCAATCCAATAAATCAAAAAAGTTCAAACCAAACATTGTGTACTCTTTTAACATCCCCATTGACAAAGAGCAAAATACTCCAATAAAAGAAATCATTACAGTTGCCAAAATAGTTGAAAAATTCCGTTTCAAATTAAGTTCTTCCCGAAAATACGCCACCACAACTTCGAGTATTGATATTGACGACGTTAAGGCAGCAACTGTTAGTAAGAGAAAAAATAAAATTGCAAAGAAGAAACCACCTGGCATTTGCTGAAAAACATTGGGCAAGGTCATAAACACAAGGCCTGGACCACTACTCGGCTCAATTCCAAATGCAAATACCGCAGGAAAAATTGCTATTCCTGCTAATATTGCAATCACAGTATCAGCAATAGTAACCTGAAGAGCTGTAACAGCTATATTATTCTTATCATCAATGTAAGAGCCATAAGTTACCAGTGTTCCCATCCCCAAACTCAAAGAAAAAAACGCATGCCCCAAAGCACTCAAGATTCCATCCCCTGTCAGTTTTGAAAAATCTGGGTTAAAAAGAAACCTTAACCCTTCTGAAGCACCATCAAGGGTAACCGACCTAATACAAAGAACAATGATTATCACAACAAGAAGTGGCATCAGGAACTTAGCATATTTTTCAATTCCATCTTTTACACCAATTATAACGATGGCCATTGTCATGACCATAAATAAAAGCTGATATAGAATTGGTGATACAGGACCCTCAATAAAATTCACAAACATGGACTCCATCTCATTTGGACTCTTTGCAGCGAAACTACCTGTAGCAGCCTTAACAATGTAATCGATACTCCAACCTGCAACAACCCCATAAAATGCCAAAATCATTACTGCAGCAGCAACACCAAGCATTCCTACAAGTTTCCATGGAGAATTTGGAGCTAAATACTTAAAGGCTCCGAATACATTTCGTCTGGATTTACGTCCAATTGACAATTCTGAGAGCATAACAGGCAATCCAATAAGAGCTATAAATCCTAAATACACGAATAAAAATGCAGCTCCACCATACACTCCGGTGATGTATGGAAACTTCCAGATATTTCCCAAACCAACAGCAGAGCCTGCCGCGGCCGCAATTACACCAAATTTACTTGAAAACACATCGCGGGAAGAGAGCTTATCTTTATTCATTTGTTCTTTTTAGTTGCCTGTATTTTAATTCGAGGAATTCCAAATTTGCTAAAATTAACTTCAAATTCAAAAACACGATTGATGTTTAGAATCATTGAAAACAAAAAACCCGGAAAAAATCCGGGTTTTAAATATTTTGAGAGAAGGTAATTTTAGTTACGTCCTACTCCATTTAAATCTTCGAAAGCCTTAACCAATCTATTTTTCATAGAAACCTCACCTGCACGCAACCATACACGGGGATCGTAATATTTCTTATTTGGCTTATCATCTCCTTCAGGATTTCCAATTTGACCTTGCAGATAATCGTGATTCTTAGCTTCGAAAGCACGAATTCCGTCCCAACATGCCCACTGAGTATCAGTATCGATATTCATTTTAACAACTCCGTAAGAGATTGCTTCACGAATTTCTTCAACACTTGAACCTGATCCACCATGGAAAACAAAATCAACTGTATTTTTCGCAACTCCATATTTCTCTGAAATGAAAGATTGAGAATTCAATAGTATTTTTGGAGTCAAAACTACGTTACCTGGTTTATAAACACCATGAACATTACCAAAAGAAGCAGCAATTGTAAAACGAGAAGAAACTTTTAATAAAGTTTCGTAAGCCAAAGCAACATCTGCAGGTTGTGTATACAATAATGAGTTATCCATATCTGAATTATCAACACCATCTTCTTCTCCACCAGTACAACCTAATTCAATTTCAATAGTCATACCCATTTTATCCATACGCTCTAAATACTTAGCGCAAGTACCAATATTTTCTTCCAATGGCTCTTCAGATAAATCTAACATGTGTGAGCTAAATAATGGTTTTCCTGTTTCTGCAAAAAAGGTTTCACCTGCATCCAATAATCCATCGATCCAAGGAAGTAGTTTTTTAGCCGCATGATCGGTATGCAGAATAACTGGAATACCATAATGTTCTGCTACTGCGTGAACATATTTAGCACCTGCAACAGCACCAATAACAGCTGCACCTTGTCCTTCTGCAGCAATTCCTTTTCCTGCGAAAAATGAAGCACCACCATTTGAGAACTGAATAATGATTGGGGAATTAACTTCACGCGCAGCCTCAAGAGCGGCATTGATTGAGTTGGTTCCAGTAACATTTACAGCAGGAATAGCAAATCCTTCTTCTTTAGCAATTTGAAATAATTTTTGCACGTCGTTACCAGTTACAACACCTGGCTTAACTACATCTAATACTCGTTTCATAATAATATTTTTTATCGGATAGTTCTAAATAAAATCGGCTGGGAAGTCAATTTTCCACGAAGTTAAAAAGAAATTATAGATTTTGCACTGTTTTGGATATAAGAAAATTACGCAAACGAATGCGATTTAAAAAGGATATCCAATTCCAATATTAAAGGTAAGTTGACTAAATTTAAACGGACGGTGAGCAATAATCCACCTTTCCCCAACTCCTAAAGAAGGATCGTGTAGTTTTAAACCTAAATCAATACGGAAAAGAATAAAATTCAAATCAACACGAGTTCCAAAGCCTGTTCCTAAAGCAATTTCTTTATAAAACCTGTCAAATTTAAAATCAGCTCCAACACGATCATCTTTTTTCGAAATTGCCCAAATATTACCGGCATCTACAAATAGGGCTCCTTCCAAAACCCAGAATAATTTAAAACGATATTCCAAATTGGCTTCAAGTTTTAAATCTGCCGAATTGTTTGGATAAATTGCTGCATCATCTGAAGAATACGAGCCCGGACCTAATGAACGTACTTGCCAAGCTCTTATACCATTTGCTCCACCTGAAAAATAACTTTTCTCAAATGGCAATACCTCTAAGTTTCCATAAGGCAAACCCGCCCCAAGAAAAACCCGATAAACCATTGTATTAGCTTTATTGATATGATGACTAAACCGATATTCAATATCACTCTTTAAATATTGGGCAAATCGAATTCCAATAAAATCATAATAGGTACCTTCTATATTTCCCGAATCGTTGTAGTCATTTTTTTCAGCTTTCCCAATCAACCTATTAATTGCTTTAAGGCTATTTCCTGCCGACTCAAAATTAAATCTGAGGTAGTTATAATCCCCAGGCTTATTAATGTTCTGATCATTATATATCAATGAATATCTACTGGTAGTAATTACGTGATCTGTAAATGAATTTTTAATGTATAAATTACTTATTGATCCCAGAAAATCTTCACTTAAGTTTTTAACGTCGACAAAATTCAACTCAACCAAATTAAGTGTATGTTGTAAGTATTTTGAAGACTTCCAGACATAACCAAAACTAGCATCCGCAATAGTTCGGGTATAATCAGGGCGTTCCTGAAAATTATACGACAAAGAAAATACTGTTTTAGGATTGTAAGATTTCCTGAATTTATCGGCAGTTAACAAAGGGAATAAAAATTTCGGAATGCTCAGTTTTGATTCAACTCCGTATTCCGACGAACTAAAATTTGTTTGCTCATTAGATTTTAAGGTTTCCTTCGCTGTCGAAAATTGCAGATCAAAAATTTCTGCCCCACCAAATAAATTTTTGTGCTGGTAATTTAAATTTCCAGCAAATCCTATATTCCCGGATGAATTAGTTCCTTCTAATTCGATGGAATAAGACTGCTGATCGTGAGGAGTTAATTGGATAATGCAGTTTAAACTACCAAATTCCTCGTCATTAGATTCTGAATTCTCTTCAAATTTCACATTTAGAAACTTAAACTGACCTAAAGATTGCAGGCGGCTGTATGTTTGTTCTACTGATTTTAAATTGTAGAGTTCATTTTTACGAATCAAAATTGAAGATAAGATTACGTCAGGCTTAATTTTAATCTTTTTCCTATAAATAAAATCAACTCCCTCATGTTGAATGGTATCCAAATCCATTAAATACTTTTCATCATTCATCAACATCAATTTAGGATCGTACTCGGTAAATATTGATACTTTGTTGATTTTGTATTTTTTAACGGCCTTACCATCCTCAGGTGTTTTAACCCCAACAAAAACATCCATTTTGCTGGCTTTATTAGTACTATCCATAATAAAATGAATATACTCTCTGGAAAAATTAAAGTACCCTTGATTCTTTAACAATTTTGAAATTCTGATCCTCTCTTTATTCAAAACGTCAGAATCCACTTTATCTCCCAATTGAACATCCGAATTACTTTTATCGGAAACAATATATTTACGAATTAGAGTGGAATCAGGCATCTCTCCCTTCTCCTGAAAAGGGGAAAGAAAATTATAAGGAAGTTCATTTATTTCCCGATAAACATTCCGATAACGATAAGGTTCTTTTGATTTTATAAAATAATATACTTTGGCTTTTTTCCTTTTAAAACTTACAGAATCCCGAACTTCGGCATTGAAGTAGCCCTTTTTCTGCAAATAAATCTCCAATTGCCGCAGAGACCGCTTTGTTTGAAAATCCTCATAAATAACCGGTTCCTCACCAATTCTTCTTAGCCATTTGTTAAATCCTTTCTCTTTATCCTTGCCGGATAAATTATATAACCCCAAGTGGAATTTCCAAACACCTAAAATCTTTAAATTAGGAGTTTGCTTTACATTGCGCTTTAATTCATTTGTTGGAATAGACTTATCGTCAGAATTAACAACAACCTTATTCAATAGATATTCACCTTCACCAACATATTTTGTAGTAGAACAAGCACCTAATACTAAAAGCAGGCCTGCCAAAAAAAATAAAATAGGGAAATTATAACTACTTTTGTATTTCTCGTATGATTTCAAATATAATAACAGTATTATTCGGTTTAAAATACGACAAAGATACTTAACTTCAATGATATATTCTTGGCTTTAACAGCCTTTAAATGATAATTTTTCAAAATAAAAACCGTGCTATCCAAAAATCAAATCAAACTGATAACCAGCCTTCAACAGAAAAAATACAGGGATCAGCATCAGCTTTTCGTAGCCGAAGGAAATAAATTAGTATCAGATCTTGTTGAGGCGAAAACCGAAGTTGAATTTCTTATTTACACCAAAGAATGGAAAGAATCTAATTCTATTTACAACAAAGCAAAAATCAGTAATCGGATTGAAACAGATGCGACTCAAATAAAAAAAATCAGCTCTTTAAAAACTCCATCAACGGTAGTTGCTGTTTTTAAAATCCCATCTCAACTTATAAACGAAACAATCATTCAGGATTCATTGTCTCTGGTTCTTGATGATGTTCAGGATCCCGGAAATTTAGGTACCATAATAAGAATAGCCGACTGGTTTGGTATAAAGCACATATTCTGTTCTCGCAACACCGTCGATCTTTACAATTCAAAAGTGATTCAAGCTACAATGGGAGCCATTTCAAATGTAAATATTATCTATACAGATCTTGAAGAATTAATTTTGAAATATAAAACACCTGATTTCCCTGTTTACGGCACCTTTCTCGAAGGAGAAATCATCTACAATTGTCAACTTCAAAAAAAGGGATTTATCATTATGGGAAATGAAGGAAAAGGTGTTTCTGAAACGATTCAAAAATTAGTAACCAACAAACTCTACATTCCTGATTTCCCAAATGGACAAGCCACTTCAGAGTCTCTTAACGTATCGGTTGCTGCCTCTATTATTTGTTCAGAATTCAGGAGACAAGAATTCTAGTTATTTATTGGGATTTTGATATCTGTCGAATGCATCGGCACATTGCTCTCCATCCATTGCAGCAGATACAATTCCTCCGGCATAACCAGCACCTTCGCCACAAGGAAATAACCCTTGAATTCGGATGTGCTGAAAACTTTCTCTTTCCCTGGGAATTCGCACAGGTGATGATGTTCTTGACTCTACACCTAAAATCACAGCCTCATTAGTCAGAAAACCTTTGGATTTTTGTCCAAACATTTTAAATCCCTCCTGCAAACGGAATCGAATATGCTCCGGCAACCACTTATGTATGGGAGACGATACAATTCCAGGTTGATAAGACGTTTTGGGCAAAGAACTACTCCTTTTCCCATTCACAAAATCCTTCATTCGTTGAGCAGGAGCCGTTAAATTTTCGCCACCTTCAACAAATGCTCTCTCTTCCAACTCTTCCTGAAAATACAAACCCGCTAAAGCTCCATATTGCTGATACTCTTTCAAATCCTGGGTGCGAATTTCAACAGCCATACCCGAATTTGCAAAAGCCGTATTTCTATTCGAAGAAGACATTCCGTTGACAACCTGTTGTCTGTCTCCTGTTACTGCAGGAACAATTACGCCTCCCGGACACATGCAAAATGAATACACACCCCGGTCTTCCACCTGATGGACAAAACTGTAACTTGCTGCAGGAAGATAATCGCCTCGCCCTGCAGGATTGTGATATTGAATTTGATCAATCAACTCTTGCGAATGCTCAATTCGAACGCCCATTGCAAATGATTTAGCCTCTAACTCAATTCCCTGTTTGTGGAGCTTTCGATATACATCACGGGCAGAATGGCCTGTTGCCAGTATTACTCCCTCTCCAACAATTTCCTCACCACTTTCAGTAATAACACCACAAATTCGATCCCTATCCAAAATGTAATCGACCACCTTCGTTGAAAAATATACCTGTCCACCAGCTTTTAGAATATTTTCACGTATTCGAACAATTACCTTTGGCAGAACATCAGTACCGATGTGTGGATGTGCATCAAATAAAATGTCATCCTGAGCACCATGAAAATGCAAAACGTTCAAAATTTTCTTAAGATCTCCGCGCTTCTTGGAACGAGTATACAATTTACCGTCGGAGAATGTTCCGGCTCCTCCTTCGCCAAAACTATAATTCGAATCAGGATTTACAGTTCGAGTCCGATGTAATTCTCCCAAATCTTTCTTTCTGTCCTCAACACTTTTGCCTCTTTCCAAAACAATTGGCTGATATCCCAGTTCAATTAATCGAAGAGCAGCAAATAAACCTGCGGGTCCTGCACCAACCACAATCACTTTCTTTTCACCTGTAACATTAGGATAATCGAATGCAAATTCTTCGGATTGAGGGAATTCTTCCCCACAGGCAACACGAAACCGAAGATTAACTAAAATGTTTCTCCGACGTGCGTCAATCGATTTTCTCAGAATTTTTATTCCATGAATCTGCGAAACAGGAACACCTAATTTTTTAGCTAAGATAGGTTGGTAATATTTTTTGTCTGAAGCATCCTTCGGACTTAATACTATATCTAATTCGGTAATCATTCTAAGAAAATATTATGAGATGAAAATCCCTATTCGAAATGAAATGAAAGAGTAATAATTTTAGAATTCACTTTCCTAAAAGCATCTGTGTAAGCTTCATATCCTGGATTATCAATATCATATTCATGGTTCATAATATCCTTTAATCCGATTGCAAATTTCAACTCTGTTGCAAGCTTAAAATAGGGTAAATAAAAATCGATACCCGCTCCCAACTCTAAATACAGATCTGTATTTTTTAGTCGCACCAACATATCGTTTTCCGGATCTAAAGCATCCTGCGATTGCACATCAATTTTAAAACTTGCACCTCCAATTAAATAAGGGCGATAATTATTCAGCCGTCTGGCTCTATATTTTAGCAATAAAGGAAGATTTACTAATACAGATTCAACATTAACCTCTTCAACATCCAGATTAGAATATCTTATGGTTCTCTGTCCAAATTCCAAACCAGGCAGAAATCGCAAAGACCAATCTTCATGCAAACGCAAATCAGAAACAATTCCAACCGTAAAGCCCGGAGAAAAAACAACCTGTTCTGCACGGGCATCACCTTTTCCGGAATTATATATCGCAAAATCCATGCTGTTCACACCCAAAGTAAACCCAAAATGCAACCATTTCTGATCTATTTTTTGATAGTTTAAAATGCTCTCAGCTTTATATCTTCTCTGTGAAAAACAGGATAAAAAGCTAAGCAATAACAACAGTATAAATAGTGTTCTTTTCAAATTTCGGAATGCTTTTAAGTATAAACCTACAAAATACTCTTTTATTGTACTGGTTTGGTTCCAATGTAAATAGAGGCAATTCCAAAACTCAACTTTATTTGCTCAACTTCAACAAAACCACAGGATTTATATATTTCCAGAAAATTCTCTCCATCAGGAAAAGCTCCTACAGATTCTGGTAAGTAGGTATATGCTGAACTGTCCTTAGAAACCATTTTACCCCAGAATGGAAGTATATTAAAAAAGTAAAAATTGTAAAATTGTTTTACCGGAAAATTTTTAGGTTTTGAAAATTCAAGAACAACCACTTTTCCTCCCGGACGCACAACACGATTCATTTCTTGTAATCCTTTTTCCAAATTCTCGAAATTACGAACACCAAAAGCTACAGTTATTGCATCGAATGAGTTATCATCAAACCTAATATTTTCTGAATCTCCTTCAAATAATTCTATTTTATCCTGAAGATTTTTCTTGGCAATCTTCTCACGGCCAACCGCAAGCATTTCAGTTGAAATATCAATTCCTGTAACTTTATCAGGATTTAATTTCAAACAAGCCAAGGCAAAATCGCCCGTTCCTGTTGCAATATCCAAAAGTTGTTTGGGCTGAATCGATTGCAATAATTTAACAGCTTTCCTTCTCCAAAGCTTATCAATTCCCATGGATAAAAAATGATTTAAAAAATCATATTTCCTTGCAATATTATTAAACATCAGGGCAACCTGATCTTTTTTGCTCTTATCTAAATCTTTATAGGGATTTACCACGAATAAAAAAATCTAATGATTAAAATGTACAGCCCGCAGACCAATTTAATTATAAAGGCACAAATATAGTGAATGAAAAACAAAGAACCATTACTTGATTCTTTGTTAAAAAGTTAAACACCCATATTGTTCTAAAAACTCACTTAATTGCTTTTTGTTGATATCCTTTTTTATATTCGTCAATGGAACCATATGAAATATCATCAATTCTTAATTCCCCCTTGGTAACATGACCTAAAGTAGAAAACCGAACTCCACTTTCCATCATCATGTCCACAAAACGATCTTCGTTTTCCATAGAGACAGAAACGACCACTCGCCCTTGGGCTTCTCCAAACAAGAATGCATCCTGACGTATTTCAGCAGGAGAGGTAATATCAAAACCAAATCCTAATGGCATAGATGATTCTATTAAATTAAAGAAAAGGCCACCTCTTTCAACGGAATGAGCAGAACTAATCAATTTCTTCTCAATCAAATTGGCAACAGTCCTATTTATAGCTTTCTCTTCATCAAGATTGAAGTAAGGAACACCAACATTACACTTCTTATGAATTGAGCACAAGTATTCAGAACCCGAAATATCATTTCGGGATTCACCAACCAAAAAAATTACATCACCCTTATTTCTGTACATATACGACATGTGATTCGTCTTCGGACTAATAACACCAAGCATACCAATTATTGGGGTTGGATTTATGGCAACCCGTTTTCCAAGCACTGAGCTTTCATTATAAAAACTCACATTTCCTCCGACAACCGGAGTATCGAAAAATTCGCTGGCATTGGAAATTCCTTTAATCGTTTCTACAAATTGTGAGAAAACATTTTCTTCCAAAGGGCTGCCAAAATTCAAACAATCGTTAAGTGCCAAAGGCTTTCCCCCCGAACAAACAATACGTCTAACTGCTCTGGCAATATTAATTTGCGCCCCCAAATTTGGGTTATTGAATGAATAAACTGAATTGCCTGATACTGTAAAACAAAGAGCTTTACCATTTGAATTCTTCATTGATATCTGAGCATCAGACGGCGACTGGTTAGTTTCCTCTTCAAAATCAAGTTGTAAAGATTCCTTAATTATCAAATTTGGATTATTGACCATTTGATTAATCACCTTCCAGTAATTACCAGGTTCAGGAACAATCTCTAAAAAATCAACATCTTTTTCTTTGAGGATAGGATGATGCTTTCTATTTGATTGAGGAGCGCCATATCCCATCACTAAATCATGCGCATTTAATTCCGCCACTACATTTGATGCTTCAGTAAACCGAATCGTTTTATCATCAGTTATCTCTCCAATTTTACTACATGGAATCTTGGCTTTCTCAAATACACTAAAAACCAAATCCTGCTTATCTTTATCGATAACCAGCATCATTCTTTCTTGCGTTCTTGATAAAAGAACTTGTTCCAAACCTAATCCTGACTGATTAAGAGGTATTTGATTTAGATCAATATCTACGCCATGTTTTGCGTGTACACTTATAGATGCTGCAGCATTAACAATGCCGGCCATATCTAAATTCTCGATACGAACAATTGCATTTTCATCATTCAGTTTAAGAATACTGTCAATTAATACACTTCCGATATCCGGATTCCCTTTTGGGATTGTGAAATTTTCATCCTGACCAAAAACACCTTCTGCACCAGTCGAATTACCAACAATCAGAATCAACTGGCCCGGAATCATTTTCCTGTTAAGCAGTAATTTTTCCTTTTGAACAATACCAGCAACCAGAATATTAACAAGAGGATTCGTATCATAGCAGGAATTAAAACAAACCTCTCCTCCCATTTTTTCCATATAAAGAACTGAAGAATAATCACGAATACCCTTCACCACCTCATCCATTAACCATTTGGTTCGATCCAAAGAAGCTTCACCAAAACGCAGTGAATTTAAAATAACTATCGGTTTTGCCCCAACAGATACGATATCGCGACAAACATCACCTACACAGGTTGCGGCTCCTTGATAAGGATCTATTCCACTGGGATGATTGTGCGTTCCCATTTTAAAAACGCAATATTCCCCATTTCCAATATCAACAACCCCGGCATTGGACTGGCGAGCTCCGGAGATAATATTCGTTCCTGTATTTGGTAATGAATTTATCCAATTAAAAGAACTCTTGTAAGAAACATTTTCGGACCACATTACAGAATAAATCTGTAATTCCAATAAATTAGGTAGTCGTCCAAGATTTTTAGAAATCCTTTCAAATCCCTCTTGGTCAATTCCCAAATCTTCTGCTAATTGTATCGAAACGTCCTGATTTATCATGGTAAAGAGTTTAGGTGATAATATTTAAAATTAAAAAAAATAAGATAGTAACACGAATAATCCCAGTAGTTTTTAACTTTACTACCTCGATAAAAATCATAAGATATTCTGAAGTGAAATCTGAATAAATTTTCAAATACAATGAACAAAATTGCATTTATAACAGGAGCGACTGCAGGCATTGGTGAAGCTTGTGCTAAAAAATTAGCCAAAATAGGATTTGACTTAATTATTTCGGGACGACGAAAAGAAAATCTGGAAAAATTAAAACAAGAAATAATTGCAAATTACCACGTAAAGGTTTTAGCAATTGAATTGGATGTAAGAAATCAAAAAGAAGTTGAATCAAAGATAAACTCTTTGCCTAAGGAATGGATTAAAATTGATTTACTGCTAAACAATGCAGGATTAGCAGTTGGGGTATCTCCTGTTCAGGAAGGAATAATTGACGATTGGGAAAGAATGATTGATACCAATTTAAAAGGCCTTCTATACGTAACAAGAACAATTAGCCCTTTAATGGTTGAGAGAAAAAAAGGACAAATTATTAACATTACTTCAATAGCCGGAAAAGAAGTTTACCCGGGTGGAAATGTGTATTGCGCAACAAAACATGCGGTTGATGCCATCACAAAAGGAATGAGAATTGATTTACTACCCCACAATATTAAGGTTTCTTCTATTGCTCCGGGAATGGTTGAAACAGAGTTTTCTCTGGTGCGGTTTAAAGGTGATGAGGAAAAAGCAGAGCAGGTATATAATGGATTCACACCTCTTTATGCCGAAGATATTGCCGAAACAGTTGAGTTTATTGCCACCAGACCAACTCACGTCAACATCAATGACATTTTGATAATGCCTGCTAACCAGGCCTCGGCAAGAGATGTTAACAGAGTTTAGATACCCCGGGTTAATTATTGGTTTTTGGATATTTCTTCAGATTCAATAATACATCTGCCTAAAATATTTTTTTTAGAATTTTGATGAATTGTCTTCGCCAGTTGATCTCCGGTAACGGCTGCAATTCTTTTCAATTTACCTACAAAAAGAAAATTCAAATTTCGGCTGATCCAGGCAGCAAATGCTTCGAAAGGCCGAAATTCTTTTCTATTTCCGTAAATCACTGATGGACGATAAATAACTACTGTTTCGAAATTCAGTGAATTAATAAAACATTCAAGCTCCCCCTTCACCTTTTGATAAAAGAAAATGGATTGAGGACTTGCCCATATTGCACTTACTAAATGAAACTCTTTTATGCAATGCATCTCACAAAGTTTCGCAAAATGCGTAATGTACTCAAAGTCTACTTTTCGAAAATTATCCTTCGTTTGAGCTTTTCGAATGGTTGTTCCGAAACAACAGAAAGCAATATCGCAGCACTCAGGAATATTTTCAGATGAAAGAGCTTCAAAATCTACCTTAATTTGGATAAATTTTTCATCAACAAGGTCAATCTCACTTCGTACCAATGCACAAACCTGAGTATAATCGCTGTCCTTTACCAGAAGTTCAATTAATTTCCTTCCTGTAAAACCCGATCCTCCAATGACGAGTGCTTTCATGTGTCTAAATTTGTTTTTTATTGCCACATGGAACTTGCCAACTTAGTCCTCCTCGTGTGTAAGAAAAGTCTTCTCATGGCTCGTTTCATCTGTTTATTTTTTATGTCCACATGATCCCAAAAGCCTTAGGGATTATCATGCTGGAATAATCATCTTCCTGTTTATAAGATACTTTATGCATGGACATTCATAAAATATTTTTTCAGTGGCTATAATCTCAATAATCCGTTCTGTTTCAACTCCCATAATGGAATTTTAATCTCTGCTGTTCCACAGACATAATCTCCTAATGAGTTATCGGAAAAGGAAAATATAAAACTATCATTCTGATATGAGAAAAATTCAAAATCAGGCGTAATAGAAGGCATTTCACTAAAACACTGATCGGGATTCTCAAAATATTTAACCAACAATTTATTTAACACTTGTAATTCCTTCTTCTGTTTTAAATACAGCAAATCGCTTAATTTTAATTGTTCTGCTCGCTGCACACTAAAATTAAAGCACTTGTAATAGGTTAGTCCATGAGCTCCACCTTGGTAGGAGTAAATTGTAAATCGGGCACTTATATAGTCTTTGTCAAAAACATCCAGATTGTAATCAATTTTTAATTCCCTGCCACAAGATTTTCGCTCTAATTTAAACTCACAATTCTCATTGAAATCCATTTCTTTCATAAGTGAATTCACAAAGCTCTTAATATTTGAATTAATTGAATCACATACTTTTTGGGAATTATTGCCACTATATTTTAATTCAGGGTATTTTACATTAAATAGTCCGTCTTTTATTCTCTTGGAGATTTTCCTTTCATGCACAATAAGGCTAAGATCATTTCTACAGGAATGAATCTCAATGACACATATAAGTATCAACAATGCAAATAATAGGTTCCCTCTTTTTCTCAAATCCCAACTATTCAATTAATATAATTAAGGTACACCTTTTATCCTAAAAACAAAAACACAACTCAATTACATCACCTTACTCAACATGACTAATTATTCCAAAAAGGCATTAAAAAAAGAAAAACCGTCAAGAGACGATTTTTAAATTCAAAGCAACTCTAAAGAACTATATCAATGCTTTTATTTTTTCCAGCAAAAGCTCTTTTCTTATTGGCTTTGAAATATAATCATCACAACCTTCCTCAATTGCTTTATTTTCGTCACCATCCATAGCATAAGCTGTTTGTGCAATTATTGGCAGGTTAGGACTAAAACCCTTAATTTTTTTGGTAGCAATTAATCCATCCATTACAGGCATTCGTATATCCATCAGCACCAAACAGATATTTGTATTTTTCCTGCACATTTCAACTGCTTCTTCTCCATTCTCGGCTCTTACAACCTCATAACTATTTCGTTTTAATATGGCTTCTATTAGTTTGAAATTCGAAATTTCATCTTCGGCAACTAATATTAATGGTGAATTTGATGTTTGCATACCATTTGTATTATTAAATTCTTTCTTAGTATCGGTTTTAGAAATTACACAATTTAATCTTAAAGTAAAAACTGATCCTACATTAGGCTCCGATTCGACCTCTATTGAGCCACCTAACATATCCATTATTTTTTTGCAAATAGCTAATCCCAGACCAGTTCCTCCAAAAGTTCTGGTGATGGAATCATCAGCTTGTCTAAACCGATCAAAAATCACATTTTTTTTATCTTCATTAATTCCAACACCACTATCCTTTATATATATGCATAACTCCTCACCATCAACCTTATATCCAAACTCAACTTGCCCTTCGTTTGTGAATTTAAATGCATTCTTTATCAAATTAGTTACAACCTGCAATAATCTCTGATAATCCGATTTAACCAATACTCTGGAAAAATTCTCATCTTTTTTAAATAGTAATCCCAAACGCTCTTTATTCTCCTGAACTCGCTTTTCCTTAGAAATTTCCTTAACATCCTCAATAAAATTGAACATGAAAAATTCCTCTTCGCTAATCTGAAAAACTTCACTTTCTATAGATGTAAAGCTTAAAATATCTTCTATAATGCCTAAAAGTTGATTGCCACTCTTATTTATTAGACCAACAAATTCAAGAATTTCAGTCATTGATAATGAATCATCACATAAATTAGAAAACCCGATCACAGCATTTAGAGGAGTTCTTAATTCATGAGACATATTTGCTAAAAACGCAGATTTTAATCGATCTGATTCTTCAGCTTTATTTTTTGATTCAAGCAATTCCTTCTCAAAATGTTTCGCGTCCGTAATATCCTCTTTTACTGCAACAATATGAGTGATTGTACCAAATTCATCTTTTATGGCAGAAAGATTGGCTCTTTCCCAAAACAATTCTTTATTTTTCTTTACATTCAAAAATTCACCATGCCACTCATCACCAGACAAAACACTATTCCACAAATCTTTATACGTTTTATCAGGAGTAATACCCGACTTAAGAATTCTGGGATTTTTGCCTATTACTTCTTTCAAACTGTAACCAGTAATATCACAAAACTTTGGATTAACATATTCGATGTCCCCCTTTAAATCAGTAATAACAATAGATGCAGGACTTTGCTGCATGGAGCGTTGCAGCATCCTCAATTTGCTATCCTTTGCTTTTTTTATTACTCCTGTGGCTAACTGAACCGAAAGAAATTCAAGTAATTTGATGCTCTCCAAATTCATTTCTGAATCTTCAACAAAACCAGCAACTCCAAAAACACCTAACACCCTCTCCTCAGCAATAAGAGGAATACCTAACCAAGTCTTTGGAATTATCTCCAAAGATAGTCTATTTGAAACAATCGCATCATTTATCTGATTTTCATTCAAATAAAGCATTCTTTTTTCTCGAATTACAACGCTGCTTAACGACTCTGAATAACGAATAGCTTTAAAGGCTTCATCATTTTCAGTAAAAGAGTTCAAAGATCTCCTGTTAGGGGCAATCAGTTCAAGAAATAATCTTCCTGCTCCAACAATCTGCACTAATTCTTCTCCTATTTTACTAATCATCTCTACAGAATTCATAGAAGAATTCAGAATTTCTGAGATGTGATGTATTATTTTTTGACTTTTCTGATTCCAAACCTGTTGAGTCAGATTTCGGTAAATTCCATAAACAGCAAGCTGATCATTATCCAAAACAATAGGTTTTCCCATTACCTGCACATGAATCTGCTTTCCTGTTTTAGTCTGACGAATTGTTGTCATGTCAACCAGTTGCCCAACAGAAGCATCTCTTGTAGCACTGGCTCCTTCGTCTTTATACCTTTCCGGCACAATCAGATCATTTATCTTTTGGGATATAATCTCCTTCTGTGTATATTCAAACAAACGAAGAAATTCCTGATTTGCCTGAATTACTTTATCTTCATTATCTAAAATAACGATTGCCTCCGGAGAGTTCTCAAATAAATTTTCAAAGAAAATTTTTTGAACCCGAAGTTGATTTGCTGTTTCCTGATTCTTTTTGATCTCATTCTTTAAATCATAATTCATTTCGAATTGTGAAGAAATTCCTTTTACAAAACGAATTGATGTGTAAATATTCGCTTCAATTTCTTCTCTTGATAATATTTTTAGAAGCTTCGCGTCTTCTTTTTCTTCATTCGTGAGCTGAATCCCTTGTTCTATTTTTAAGGCCAAAGGATCTGTTTTTTCAATAAACTGACCATAAGCAAAATACCCTAAAATCACCTCTTTAACTTTAACAGGCACAAAAACGCCTCTGGCATGTTTCCCATAAACAAACTCAACACTCTCATCTTCTCTTACTGATTTTATTTTTTGTATATCAGCAAAAAGATTATTACTGTTCCGAGTCAGCTCACTATCCAAAAGTGTAATTGCCTTACTGTTGTTACTACGAACATATCGATTCTTAAAATCGATAAACAAACAAGGACATCCACTTAAGGACGAAAAACCATCCAAAAGAGAATCCATATTTTCAGGAATAGGAACCTCTAAAAAACAATTCAAAACACTATCAATCAATGAATTTACAGGATGATTGAGAGAGTTAATATTCTTCAGCATAGTGAAAGTTTACATTAGTAAAATGGCAGAACACAATGTTTATACTCTGGTTTTGAAGTTTGAGTTATAAAAAACACAACTTTTTTTCACTCATTCCCGGATCATCATCTATTATTGCACAGCACTGCTAAACAATAACTAACACCTTTACAAATTATTCAATTACAGCATAAAAAAAAACACGAAAATGTTATTCTATTAGAGAACAATATGTTGTTACAACACCTATTTAACTTGGTAAAATTGGCGTATCTCTTTTTTTTTAATACATTTGAAATACCTAATTTTCTTTCATGAAAAAGCTAATTGGCTTCAATATAAAACGAAATAAAAAACTATTAGTTTCAGATATCATAAAATTCTATGAAGTCCGAGGCTATACTCTTGTAGATGCCAATGCGCAAGGAATGATTTTTCACAGGGGAAGTATTGTTGGCAATCTTCTATCCCTTAATCCTATTAAATGGAAAACTATCGTTGAAATTGAGATTGTAAAAAAGGAACGTTTGGATTACAATGTTTATGCTAATTACCAGTTTAGCTCTTTCTTATTTTTTATATCTCAAGAAGAAAATGATTTTTTCAACGAAGAAATCAATGCCTTTTCGAAGGCCATTGAACAATTTGAAGTTGACGTTGAGCAACTTGAAAATTTAGCCAATAAAACTTCTAAATCGAACTTTAAATACATCGCTACATCATTTCCTATTGGAATAATAACTGCGCTGATTATTATTTTCGCAACTAATCTTTTAATTGAAGGTCAACTGCCAAACATTGCTGCTTCCTGTATTACCGGAGCTTCAATTTTAATTAGTTATTATTTATTGGTTAAAATAAACAGCAAAGCTTAAACACATATCAATTAAAAACGACTTACAAATCCAAAATGGATTTTAGCTTCCTTAAAATCAACCTTTGCATTACGTTGTTTTCCTACAGCATAATTTAAGGTGAAAATCCCCGATTTTGAAGCAAAATTTAACCCAAAGCCAATTCCCCAAGGATAATCATCAATTTTATCCTTTAAGTAATTATTACTGTAATATCCGCCATCCCAAAACAAGTAAAAACTTGAGTTTTGTTGAGGAATAAATCTCAATTCTGTAGTCATTACAGAATATTTTGAAGCTATAAATGAATCTTCATTAAACCCCCTTAAGGAGTTTAAACCTCCCAGCTTAAAAAGATCATTTTGAAATAAATTCTTTGAATCTTTAAGTCCGCTCTTATTTCTAAGGCGGAAACTGACTTTTTCCTGAATTGGAATGTTATATTCCAAGATCCATTCTGTATCAATTAAGTTGTCCGATAAATCGATATTATCGTATAGCTCACTTGGAATGCCGGAATTCTTTTTTGTTTTATGTGTTCCTGTAGCAATAGAAAAATTAAAGTTCCATCCTTTTTTAGGATTAAAAGAATAATCCAAATTTTCAAAATGGTAAGCAAATCCATACAAACAAGACTTTACATCCGCATAATCAGGAAGCACTGAAGCGCCGGCCAAATGGTTCGTCGTTAGTAATGATGATGAATTTCTTTTAAAAAACAGCTTGCTGAAATTTTTACCCGACTGAGTAAACCGAAAACCTAAATCAATTGCAGTACTTAAATAAGCTGAATCTTTCTTTTGAATACCAAAACCTAAATCAATCCCCAAACCGGAAGAAAACAAATAGGGATAAACCATTCCTAACGACAAGTTCTGACTGCTTTCTGCAAATTTCTGCCAATTAAAGCGAATACTCTCTCCCGCTGAAAATATATTTTCCAAAGCCAACTTAACCTCCCCGGTTAACTCCGGCTTATTATTATCCTTATTGGTTTGAAAACCAATTATTCCATCAAACTGATTGGCCGGTTCCTTTTCAAGATATGTATACAGTCTTGCTTTCCCTCTCTCAAATTCAATCTCTGACGCTTTAATTTCCTTCACAAACCCAAGATTGCCAATTTTTTCAGAAATCAATTTACTGCTGCTTTCCTTGTATGTTTTATTTGGATAAATACCCAAATATCTTTGTAAAAACTTAGGTTTTAATTTAGATGTTCCCTTTATTACAATGCTGTCCCATCGAATAAAATCATGAGATTCAATTTCCCACTCGCCACTTACCTTTTTATTTGCAATGCTGATTCTTGATAATTTTAATGTAGCAAAAGGATATCCGTTGTCGCCTAAATGATTTAAAATTTCAGTCTGCAAAATTTCCAGATCAGGGAAACTGATAAATTTTCTTCTTTTATTCACCGACCGTAAACCCAATGCTGATAAGTCCAAATTATCAATTCCACAAAAATTTATTTCCGCCCATTCATACTTGCCCCCTTGATGAACTTCTGCAATAATGGTATCTCTATTGACCGAAACGGAATCGACACTGGCTTCCAGATACCCTTTCTGTTTTAATTTCGAAATTTTATTTTCGAGTCGCTTAAATGCCATTTCCTCAACAAAAAACTTCTCATAATTGTCACGAGCGTTCTTTTGTACCCCACTATTATTAATGGATGTAACAACTTTCAATACGAAAGATTTCTCTTGGGAAAAACCAAAAGAAATAAAATACGATGTGATAAATAAGCTAAGAAATAGTTTTTTCATTAAATAATTTCGATATTTCCCAAACAAAAATAATACAGAGAAGGTATAAAAGACAGTATAAATTTAACAAAACACAAATATTTACGATTTGTAGTTTCACAACATTTTTTTATATCTTTTCACGAATTTAGAAACGAATATACTTGACCTTTAATTTTATTACCTATGAAGAAAACACTTTACGCATTAGCAGTATTATTCCTTCTTGGAATAATTTCAACATCATGCGCAGTTGATAAAAGATGTCCTGCTTATACAAAAACAAATACAAGCTGTACGAGCAAAACGGTTTAAATCAAAAAAAAATCTCACGGAATGAGATTTTTTTTTGTCCTGAAATTTCTAATTGCAATCGTTACAACACTATATAAGACACTTATTTTCAGATATTAAACCTTATTTAGGTGGAAAATAAATAAATTATTTTTTTTCACTTTTTCGATACAAAATATTTTTAAAATACATACTTTTGCCGTTGAGAAACAAAGGGTTTATAAATTAAAATTTATACACAATGTCAAAGATTAAAATTGGTATCAACGGATTTGGACGTATCGGACGTTTCGTATTCCGTCAGGCAGTTGCACAAGGCAATATCGAAGTTGTTGCAATTAACGACCTTATTGATGTAGATTACATGGCTTACATGTTAAAATATGATTCTACTCATGGAAAATTCAACGGTGATGTTGAAGTAAAAAATGGTATGTTAGTAGTAAACGGAACAACTGTTCGTGTATCTGCGGAGAGAAATCCTGCTGATATTAACTGGGGTGCCGTAGGTGCTGAGTATGTAGTTGAGTCAACTGGTCTTTTCCTAACAAAAGAATCAGCTCAAGGTCACATCGATGCAGGTGCTAAAAAAGTTGTGATGTCTGCTCCTTCTAAGGATGATACTCCAATGTTCGTTATGGGTGTAAACAACAAATCATACACTAACGATATGGCTTTCGTTTCTAATGCTTCTTGTACAACTAACTGTTTAGCTCCTGTAGCTAAAGTGTTGAATGACAAATTCGGTATTATCGAAGGTTTAATGACAACTGTTCACGCTACTACTGCAACTCAAAAAACTGTTGACGGTCCTTCTGCTAAGGATTGGAGAGGTGGACGTGGAGCTGGTCAAAATATCATTCCTTCTTCTACTGGTGCGGCTAAAGCTGTAGGTGTAGTAATTCCTGAATTAAATGGTAAATTAACTGGTATGTCTTTCCGTGTTCCTACACCAGATGTATCTGTAGTTGATTTAACTGTTCGTTTGGAAAAAGGAACTACTTACGAAGCTATTTGTGCTGCAATGAAGGAAGCTTCAGAAGGCGAATTGGCTGGTGTTCTAGGTTATACTGAAGATATGGTTGTATCTAACGACTTCACCGGTGATACCAGAACTTCTATCTTCGATGCTAAAGCAGGTATCCAATTGTCTCCTAATTTCGTGAAAGTTGTTTCATGGTATGACAATGAAATGGGATATTCTACTAAAGTATGTGAATTGATTCAATATATGGATTCTGTAAAGTAATCCTTATTTAGATATAGAATTTAAAGCTCTCCTTTGGGGAGCTTTTTTTATGCCCTAAAACATGATGTAAAATACAGTTTTTTCTGAATCGTGTACTCAGAAAAACCATAAGTTTGTTACGAATAAAGGAGTAATTCTCTATTCAAAATTCACAAGTTACTTTTAAAAATTAATCGTATCAACAAACTAATGATTGAAGCCTACTTAAAACACGAAGCATCCCGCGCTACCAAGGGTATCCCGGCTTTGCCATTAAATGCAGTACAAACCGCAGAACTTTGCGAATTATTACAAAATCCTATTCCCGGAAAAGAGGATTTTCTTTTGCATTTATTCAAAGAAAGAATCGCTCCCGGAGTTGATGATTCATCAAAAGTTAAAGCCGAATTTTTAGGACAGCTTTTAAAAGACGAATTGAGTTCACCAATTATCACAAAATCTGAAGCAATTCAAATTTTAGGAACTATGATGGGTGGTTACAATGTAACCGTATTGGTTGAGGCATTAAAAGATGAATCGTTAGCTGAGGAAGCTGCCAAAGCTCTTAAAGGAATAATTCTGGTATATGATTCGTTCCAAACGATTGCCGATCTTGCAAAGAACAGCACAGCCGCTAAAAGTGTGCTTGAATCATGGGCAAATGCTGAATGGTTTACAAAACGTGCTGAATTGCCGGAAGAAATTAAATTGAAAGTTTATAAGGTAGAAGGTGAAATCAACACAGATGATTTCTCTCCTGCATCTCAGGCTTTTACGCGTCCTGATATTCCATTGCACGCTTTAGCTATGGGTGCCGGCCGTTTCGAAGATGGTATCGAAACTATCGCTGGATGGAGAAAAGAAGGTCACAAAGTTGCCTTTGTTGGTGATGTTGTTGGTACTGGATCTTCTCGTAAATCTGCTGCAAACTCATTACTATGGCACATTGGTGAAGATATTTATGCTGTACCAAACAAGCGTACTGCTGGTGTGGTAATTGGTGGTGCCATTGCTCCAATTTTCTACAACACAACTCAAGATTCTGGTGGATTGCCAATTATAACTGATGTTTCAACTCTTAACACAGGCGACGAAATCATCATCAACAACAAAAAAGGTGAAATTACCCGCGATGGAGAAGTGATTTGCACTTACTCCTTAGCTCCTGATACATTGACAGACGAGTACCGAGCTGGTGGTCGTATTCCTTTAATTATTGGAAAAGCATTAACTGAGAAATCACGTGCTTTATTAGGATTGCCCGCAACAGATATCTTTAAAGTTGCAAATAACCCGCAGCCAAATCCTAACCAAGGTTATACAATGGCTCAAAAAATGGTCGGAAAAGCTTGTGGTGTTGAAGGTGTATTGCCAGGATCATCATGTGCTCCAAAAATGACAACCGTAGGATCTCAGGATACTACTGGTCCTATGACCAGAGACGAGATTAAAGAATTGGCATGTTTGAAATTTGAAGCACCAATGTTCATGCAGTCTTTCTGTCATACTGCGGCTTACCCTAAAGCTACGGACGTTACAATGCACAAAAGTTTACCTAAGTTCATTTCTGAGCGTAAAGGTGTTCCTTTGAAGCAAGGTGATGGTGTAATTCACTCATGGTTGAACCGTTTATTGATTCCTGATACAGTTGGTACGGGTGGTGACTCGCATACACGTTTCCCATTGGGTATTTCTTTTCCTGCCGGTTCAGGTTTAGTTGCTTTTGCAGGAGCTTTAGGTTTTATGCCTTTGGATATGCCTGAATCTGTATTAATTAAATTTAAAGGTAAACTAAATCCAGGTATCACTTTACGTGATGCGGTAAATGCAATTCCTTATTTTGCGATTCAGAACGGACAATTAACTGTACCTAAAAAGAACAAAATCAATATATTCAACGGTAAAATTATCGAGATGGAAGGTCTTGAGGACATTACTGTTGAGCAAGCTTTCGAATTAACCGATGCAACCGCTGAGCGCTCTGCTGCGGCTGGATGTATCAAGTTATCCGAAGCTCGTGTTATCGAGTACGTGAAGTCAAATATAGCCTTGATGGAATCAATGATTAATTTGGGTTACGATGATGCAGCAACTATTCAGAACCGTATTGATGCTTGTAACGAGTGGTTGGCAAATCCTGTGTTGCTGTCAAGAGACGAAAATGCTGAATATGCAGCAACTATCGAAATCGATCTTTCAGAGATTCACGAACCTATTCTTTGCTGTCCTAACGATCCTGATGATGTAAAATTACTTTCTGATGTTCAGAACACTGAAATTCAGGATGTATTCATTGGTTCTTGTATGACAAACATTGGTCACTTCCGCGCCTGTGAAAGAGTTTGGAAAGGACATACTCCAAGCGATAAGGTGAGAACATATATTGCTCCTCCTACCCGTATGGATCAGGCTGTATTGAAAGAAGAAGCAACTTTTGCAACCTTCTCTCAATTAGGTGTTCGTATTGAAACTCCAGGATGTTCATTGTGTATGGGAAACCAACTTCGTGTTCCTGATCATGCAAATGTTTATTCAACTTCAACCCGTAACTTCAACAATCGTATGGGAACAGGTGCACAGGTTTATTTGGGCTCTGCGGAACTTGGTGCTGTTGTTTCAGTTTTGGGTAAATTACCTACTCCTGCTGAGTACATGGAAATTTACACGGAAAAGATTCAAGCGGACGAAAAGGAAATTTACAAATACATGCAGTTCGACGAAATGGATATGGAGGATGCTCTTTATCAAAGAAGAGATCTGTAATTATATTTTCACATGTTGGATTCTAAAGCCGATGTTTATGCATCGGCTTTTTTTTGCGCCATTGTTTTTATAAATTAGACCATATCTTTAATCGAATGTGGCAAAACATCATCAATTGGCTCGAAAACAATCTGGCGACCTGTACTTTCCAGAAACACTTTGGAATTGCATGTCCTGGTTGTGGCTTGCAAACTTCTCTGCTTGCCCTGCTCAAAGGTGATATCTGGGAATCAATACATTTGTATCCTGCACTTATTCCTATGTTGAGCATGCTTTCTCTTTTACTTTTGCATTTAAAGTTCAAATTTTCATGGGGCACAGTTATTTTGAAATATCTTTTCTTTCTATCAGTACTGTTAATACTCTTCTCATACATTTATAGAATCAGTTCCTATTACTAAAAATCAGTATAGAAAATAGTAATCAAACCTCAGACAATAAACAAGAAGTACTGCCTAACTCATCAACCATTTTGGTGCTTGGAATTCTCTCCGTCTTTTTATTCTGCTTTGCCGGAATTATCAGCTTAATAATGGCGATAATTGCCTTAATTTTATCGAAGCAAGCGACTAAATTGTATCAGGAAACACCTCTTTTGTAAACCTCAAGCTAATGGAATAATGTTACTACTGGTAAAACATGTGCATTTATCGGACTTCTGCTTGCTATTTCCTTTCTACTATCTGTAATTATTATTCTCATAGGAGCAGGATTTGCATTAGGTTTCCTTTCCAACTTTCTATAAGAATTAAAATAGTTAAGATACTTTGATAACAATTTTTATCTTTGCGGAATAATAAATAAATCAAATTCTCCAGATATAACTTTAAAGTAAGGTTAATTGGAGATTTTTTTGAATTATACCATGAACAAAACGGAAAGAATAAGGGCATTTGTTGAGTTAGGTAATTTTCTATCTCAGTTTTCATCAAAAGATGCAAAACGTGCTGAACACAGACTAAATTCAACATATTATGATGAATTTGAAGCCTTGCTTAGCAGAGTCTCAAATGAGAATTTGTGGTTCACCCCACTCCATGTTCATGCATCCATAAATGGTATTTGCACTTTTTTAAAAGAGAAAAAACTGAATGAATGGTTAAACCGCTACTCTGTTTCTGGTAAAAATACGCAAATAAAAGTTGCGGTAATTATGGCAGGAAACATACCAATGGTTGGATTTCACGATATGCTATCTGTATTAATATCAGGTCATTCTTTTATTGGGAAACTATCTTCAAAAGACAACCAATTACTTAATTTTGTCTCAAAACTACTGATTAAAATCAATTCTGAATTCGAAGAACTAATCTCATTTCAATCAGAAAGATTAAGCGGCGAAAATAAATTTGATGCAATTATAGCTACCGGAAGTAATAATTCAGCCAGATATTTCGAAGCCTATTTCAAAAAGTATGATCATATCATCCGCAGAAATAGAAATTCAGTTGCAGTACTATCAGGTAGCGAAACCAATGAAGAATTGGAAGCACTTGCAAAAGATGTATTTTTATATTTTGGATTGGGATGCCGAAATGTTTCAAAGTTATATATCCCGAAAGGATATGATTTGGTACACCTTCTTGACTGCTGGAAAAATTATTCGTTTGTAAACGATCACAATAAATACGCAAACAACTACGATTATCAGCGCTCAATGTTCTTAATGAATAGAATAGAACACCTTGATACCGGTTTTGTTCTTTTAAATGAAAATACAGCAATTGCCTCTCCAATAGGAGTTGTAAACTATGAATATTATTCCGAAATTAATGATCTGAAAATCAATTTAAGCACAAATTCAGAACTTATCCAATGCATTGTTGGGAATAAAATCCCTGATGCAATTCCATTTGGGAAAGCGCAAGAGCCAGAACTATGGGATTATGCTGACAATGTGGATACAATGGAGTTTCTATCACAATTAAAATCAAAATAAAACCATGATATATAAATTTAAAATAACCTCTCAAGAGGTCAAAAATTTTGTTCTTGAAATCGAAATTGATCATGAACAAACTTATTTAGAATTCCACAATGCCATTCAGGAAACGATTGGATATGATAATTCTCAAATGGCTTCTTTTTATCAGGTTGGAGCCAATGATGAAAGAGGATTGGAAATAGCTCTTTTCGAAATGAATACCGAAGACGATGACAATTTTAATGTTGTTGCAATGGATGTTGCCATGATACGTGAATTTGTTTCCTCTGAAAGACCTGAGTTAATTTATGTTTTTGATTTCTTTTCTGATCGTTTTTTCAATGTTCAGTTAATTAAAAAGGGAATATCAAATGCCAAAACAAAATATCCTAAATGCACTCTATCTGAAGGCGATGCTCCCGAGCAAATTAAAATGGATGCAGAAGATTTTGAAGGTCTTGGATTCGGCGAATTTGAATCTCAATCTGAAAAAACAAAAACTGCCGACGATTATTTGGCCGATTTCGATGACGAATTTAACGAAGGTCCTGAATTTGAAAGTCTGGATGACTACGAAGACATTCTTTAGCAGTTAGCACAAAATTAAATTTTGCGTTTAATAAATGCAAAGGCCACAACTCATAATTTGCAATTCATAATTAACCTTAGATGTCTAAAACCCTGATTGTTTTACTGGGTCCTACAGGTGTTGGCAAAACCGATTTAAGCATTAAAATCGCGCAACATTTCAATACAGTAATCTCATCATCCGATAGCCGTCAGGTTTACCGGGAAATGAGCATTGGAACTGCAGTACCTGAAAAAGAGCAATTGGAGGCAGTAAAACATCATTTCATTCATACTCATTCCATTCACGACTATTTTAGTTCCTGGGAATGCGAACAACAGACCTTAGACTTACTGGATCATCTTTTTAAAACAAAAAATGAAGTCCTTTTAGTAGGTGGAAGTATGATGTATATCGATGCTATCTGCAATGGTATTGATGAAATTCCGACTATTGATCCGGATTTGCGCAATGAAGTTGCAGAGCGTGCCCAAAAAGAGGGAATTGAATCATTGCGCATACAGCTAAAAAAACTCGATCCGGTGTTTTACGATCAGGTAGATTTGAAAAATGCAAAAAGAGTGATTCATGCGGTTGAGGTTTGTTTAATGACTGGTAAACCCTATTCCGAACTAAGAACAAACACCAAGAAAAAGAGAGATTTCAATATTGTTAAAGTCGGCTTAAACCGGGACAGAGCAGAATTGTATGCAAGAATCAACTTACGGGTTGATTTAATGATGAAAGAAGGTTTACTTGAAGAAGCAGAAACCTTATTTGAATACCGTCATTACAACTCGCTAAACACAGTTGGCTACAAAGAACTGTTTGAATATTTAGAGGGAAATATCAATCTTGATGAAGCCATTGAGTTGATTAAAAGAAATTCGAGAAGATATGCCAAACGTCAACTATCCTGGTTCAACAGAGACAAAGAGATTGAATGGTTTCATCCTGATCAGGAAAAAGAAATTATGCAATATTTAAAAAGGCAGCTTTAGTAGGAGTCAATACTAAACACGAATCATTCAGGTCTTATATCCTTAGGAATTCATCATATACCCTACTCCTCTTATGTTCCTGATTTTAAGAGAAGAATTATCTTTAAACAAATCTCTTAATTTCGATAAAATATTGTTTAAACTGGCACTGTTGTGCGTTTCCAAAGAATGATTCCATAGCTTTTCAGCCAACTGCTCTTTAGTTACTATTTCATTGGGATGCTCCATTAGTACTGCCAAAGCATTCTTCTCAAACGGACTCAGTTTCTTAATCAACTGCTTCTTATAAAAAAACTCATTTGTTCGCAAATTCAGCTGATAATTAGCCAATTCTATTATCTGTGGCAAGCTTGTTTTTAAAGCAAAACGTTGAATGTAGGATACTAGTACAGGTATAGATAAAGGTTTTGGCAGATATGCGTTCCCCCCAATGCTTATTCCCTTGGTTATAAAATCATCTTCGGTATGCGAGGACACAAACAACAGAGGAATTTGCGGGTATTTTGCGATAATATCCTGAGCTTTATCCATTCCGTTCTCTTTACCTATTTCCACATCTAAAATAATAATATCCGGCATAAGAGTCTGTACAATCGAATCAATTCCCAGCAGTGTGTTTTGAAAATGCACTTTATAATTATAATCTGTCTCTAGTATGGTCGTAACAAAACTTCCTAAATTGAGATCATCATCCACAAATAATACTTTTAATTGTTCCATTTACACTTCTTTTAATAGCTTAAACAATAACTTTTTCAGGAAGAACAATCCAAAATGTACTGCCTTTTCCAAGCTTACTTTCTAATCTGATGCGCCCTTTGTGGGCTTTTACGATTTGTTGGGTAAAAGCCAAACCAATACCATGTCCTTTGCTGTTGTTATCTGCGCGGTAAAATTCCTGAAAAATTTTCCGTTGTTCTTTTTGAGGAATCCCTTTGCCCGAATCTGTAATACAGATGTGTAATTGTTTTTGTTCCCGAATGGCTTTAATTTCCAGTTTTGCAATTGCATCTGAATACTTAAAGGCATTATCCAACAAATTTCGCAAGGCTGCTTCGAAATAAAGTGGATCTACATAAATATCCAAATTTTCAGAAATGGACAACTTGCATTCAGCTTGTTTGTCTTGATAGACGACCTCAAATTCCAAGAATAAATCCCTGCACTTTTGCGCCAGATTGAATGGCGCAGCCTCCAATACAATTTTCTTTTTCTTCGCACGGAATAAGGTTAATAAAATCTCCATTTTGTGTGTCAATTTGGAGACATTACTACTTGCACTCCTGAGCTGTTGCTGTATGGCGGGCTGTTGTTCTTTGCTGGCCAGATAATCCAATAATGTATAGACATAAGATAAAGGGGTTTTTAAATCATGTACCATACCACTCACGGCTCGTTCACGCCACAACAGTTGCGCCACCTGTTTTTGCAACGCCCACAAAAGCCACAACATAAAAACAGCAACTAAAATAACAGCTAATGCTGATATGCCTATAGAATATACCATTTCCCGTAAAAAAGGAAAGGTTTTCAACTGAAAATCGGCGGTAAAAATATAGGTCTCTTTTGTGCCTAAGGGAATACGTACATGCAATGTGGAGGGTGAGTTTATACTTACTTTCCCCATCCATTTCCCCTGATGCAAACTATCAATGGACAAACCATTTTTCACGAGCTCCATACAATAAGCTCGTATCCTTCCGATTTCATGAAAATTATTTTGAAACAATGAGTCTACAATACATAGATGAAATTTTTCTTTCTCTAAACTTTTATCTGCAAATGAAGCTTCGATCAATTTTCCTAATGCAAAATCAGGCATATATTTTTTTGTGCTAATTTCAGATCTACCCAATTCAACCGAAGTATCTTTATCTGTTTCTTCATTTGCTGTTTCGTCCATTAAAACAGTAGCCATATCTGGTTTTGTAGGATTAGGAGTGCTGTATCCTTGTAAAGCATGAAAATTGATCATGCCTTGCAAGGTGCTTTCCAGCTTCGATGTAAACGTCTGTTTTTCCTGCTCCAATTGTCGCCATAGCCACAAAGCCTGCGAACCAATAAGCACTACAAGCACCAGTACTGCCATTATACTGAGTCGTTTGAACAATTTGCTTTTCATCTGTTAATGATTTTCTTGTTAAGGTCAGATGGAACTTATCCTATAATCATCTCCCTGCATGCAAAAAACTTTACACACGGACTTTTCACAAAATAAAGGTATATTACTTTTCATAAGAAAATCATTATTTTATCATTAGAACAATTCTAAATTGTGTTTTCAATCAAAAAAATACATTTCCTTTCTAACCAAAGCAGACCTCTTTTCCAATCAAGTTGCTATAGGAATCTAATCAGATGATTAAACAAGAACCAACACTTGCTATTTGTAATTTTCATTGGATCTCCTGTCTCTCTTCACTATTTTATTCAATGTCTATTTTGTTTAAAAACTTATCATTTCGACTTTTTTTTGATTAGAAAACCGCCTGTTATTTGATTAGCTTTCTAATTGCAAGCAGTTAGAAAGTTAATCGTTTTTTTAGATTTTATGTTCTAATTTTAAAAGAGTTCCAAATGAATACTTCACTTAAAAAAGTAAAAATCATGAAAACGAAAAAAGACAGCAAAGTAATGGAGGTATTAAACCGAAACAAATTAGGCCAAGTAAAAGGCGGAGAAGATAGAGATTACTACACAGTTATTATTGATGGAAAAGAGGTAAGAATATATGTGTAGTAAAAAAGAATCTAACTAAACTGAGAAATTAACCCAATATAATATGACAATCTATTTTTTAGGAAAAAATAACTTAGGAAAGTAGCCGCCCCGGATTACGCATGAATATAAATCCATCCTCTACCGGAGGTGGCTATAGTAGCCATAGCTACCTGTAAGCAAGGACAAAGCTACTAGAAAGAGGTGAATTTTGCAATTGTGAAAGGAAGGATATTTAATACAATTAAACATACAAATAAAAATATCATGAAAAAGCAAATTAACATTACCAACCCATTAACAAAAGAACAATTGAAAAACCTTAAAGGTGGAAAAAATATTTGGTCGAATACAAGTGAAGCGACACCAGGTCTTGAAGGCTGGAATACATGTTGTAATACAGGTACTACTCCTGTTGAACCAACAAAAAAGGACTAAGTAAATATTAAGAAAATAATAGGAGCATACCACTTTAGGTATGTTCCTAGATTATGTTAGTGTGTTAATTAAAATTTCAGGAATCAAAATATGAATATCAATCCTAATACTCAATATACTTTATCCTCTAATTATTTATTAAGAGATGATTATGCTAATGGTAATAAAAGAGAAAAATTCACTCTTCACGATATAACTAAAGATGAGGTTACAACATTAAGTGAGTCGTTATATCGAATATTAAATATTCTAGAATATAACAAAATTACGTTGAATGAATTAGAAGAGTATGTAACTGAGCATAATAATAAAATCAAAAAAGGAGAAATAATAGAGATTTTCAACGAAAAAAAATATTTTAGATTTCTATCGAATAAAGGCAATCCTAAAAAATATTACTCTCTTCCAGATTATCATCATGATTTACCAGTAAGAATATGTAATACTCCATCATTAGTTGAAATTCACCCAACAAATGCATGCAATCTAAACTGTCCTCATTGCTACATGGAAAGTTCACCTCAAAGTGGTTTTGGCGATTCCCTACCATTAATTAAATGGAAAGAAATTATTGATGAAATAGAATATTTAAAAGTGCCCAATTTAAATATTTCCGGAGGAGAACCGTTAGTTTATCCTCACATGAAAGAATTGCTAAATTATCTTACTAAAAAAAGAATAAGAACTACTCTTATCTCTAATGGTATGCTAATTGATGATGAGATTATTATGAGTCTATCTCATCCTCATATGTCTGTAAGTATATCCTTGGATGGCATAACTGCAGAGACTCATGACCAAATAAGAGGTAAAGGGAGTTTTGACAGATTGATTCAAATTATTAACAAGCTAAAAAATAAAGTAAATTTCAATTTATGCTTTACTATTTCTAAAGTAAATAAACATGAAACTGAAGGTTTTTTAAAATTCTGTATTCAAAATAATGCTACCGTTGCAAGTTTAATTATGCTGTCAAATATTGGAAGGTGTAAGGAAAACCCTTTCCTCCATAATGATGATAAAGAATCAGATTTAATTAAAACTCAAAAACTTATTGATAAGTACGAGTCGTCTATTAGAATAAACTTTATATCTGGAGATCCAAAAGGTGAGAATGCGGGTAGTAATCCAGAATCTTGTGTTTCTTGTACTGGACTAACATCAACATTATTCATAAATGAAAAAGGAGATGTGTATCCATGTGTGGTAGCTTCAAAATCAACTTTTTTTAAGGTTGGTAACTTAAATCAAAATTCAATAGCAGAAATGTGGCAAAAGCCAGATCATAATAGTCCTTTTAGAGGTAGTATTAAATATAAAGAATTAACTGAATGTATTGATTGTTCCTTTTATGAGACATGCTCTTTAAAAAACTGTAGAGCAAAAGCATTTATTCTGGAAGACAATATTTATGGTAAACCTTGCATGCTATAAAGAAACTATACTACTAATAGTCATTCAAATGCTACTTTTATGAAATCTAATTTCATTTCAAAAATGGTCTTCTCTTGCTTCGGAAAGAAGACCATTTATACAAATAATTTAATCAAATACTGTGTCAGTATTTACATTGTATTCTCCGTCTCTTTCTTTAGCTCTGCGCAGAAAATTACAATTACTGGGAACTTAAATGATCAGACACATAACCCAATTGAGTATTTTCACGCAATGCTCCTCTCGTCAAATGATTCTATTCTAATTGTAGGAGGTGCATTTTTAGATGGTAATTTCGAATTGATTGCCCCTAATAAAGGAGATTACATTTTGTCATTTTCATGTTTGGGTTATCAATCAAGACATGAGAATATGAGTATTACACAAAATACAGATTTAGGAGAAATACGACTAAAACAAACAAATTTAAATCTCAAGGAAGTAAACATTGCAGCGCGTAGGCCAAGTTTTAAGGAAAAACGGGGTAAGATAATAATGAATGTTGTAAACACTTCAATAAGTGATCTTGGATCAACAATAGATGTGTTGGAAAGAGCACCCGGTGTGATAATTGATAACCAAAACAATATTTCGGTATTTGGTAAAGGTTCACCATTAATTTTTATTGATGATAAAGAAGTCGTTGTAAACAATGAATTGGAAAGTATACAATCAGATGATATTGCAAGTATAGAAATTGATAGAAATCCTTCTGCCGTTTATAGTTCCAATGCTCGTTCGGTTATCAGAATTAAAACGAAAAAAGCCAAAAGAGATCAATTAAACGTACAAGCCTACAATTATGCTACTTTCGCAAGAAAGTTTCAGAATTTTACTGGTGTTAAAGTAAATAATACAAAGGGGAAGTTGTCCAATTTTTTTCAATTTGCTTATGAAAACACGAAGCTTAAAACACCAACAGAGAATTTTCAATACAACTATCAGCAAAATTACACCATTCAGAATAATTCTAATACCACTGAAAATTTAAAAAGAAATAGATATATTTTATTTCTCGGAAGTAAGTATTCAATCAACACTAAGAATGAAATAAATTTTCAATACAGCTATAATGGATTATATGATGAAAATAATACACTTTCAGTTCAAAAAATCAATAAGACCAATGAATTGGAAGATATACGTAGAATTACCAATCATACCAATGAAGATAGAGAACAGCACAATTCTAATATCAATTATAAGTTAGAAATTGATAGTATTTCATACTATAGCTTATCTATGGATTTTGCAAGAATATCAGCTCCAAGCAAATCAAACATTCAAGAACTGAACCCGACACAAAACTCAGAATTACAATCGAAAATTCTTAATTCAAATACTTATCACGTTTATACCTTAAACAGTAGATACCAATATTCTTTGTTAAGTCAATTCAAATCAGCGGTAGGAATAAAACTGGCTCAAATAGAAAATAGTGGTAATACGGAATCAACTTATCTACCCAATAATGATATTTTCTACCAAGGGCGAAATGTAATTAAGGACAAAGTTCTTGCAGGTTATTTTACTGTTAACAAACAATTAAGAAATGTAAATTTCGATGTAGGAATAAGATTAGAACATTCAATAACCAAAATTAAAAGCAATCGTGAAACTGTTGTTGACTGCAATTCAACAGATGTTTTCCCATCCTTACTGATTAATTATCAGATTGATAAAAACAAGCATATTACATTCAGTTATGCAAAAAAAAATAGCAGACCTTCTTTTTCTGAATTAAACCCTTCTTTGGATTATATAGATTCTCTTTCTTACGAACAAGGTAATCCGTTATTGAAGCCAACAATATATCACTCATTTGCACTAGATTATTGTCCATTAAAAAAACTCTCTTTCTCTGCAGAATATACAAATCTAAAAAACACAATTTTATTTACAGGTATAAACGATCCGGTAAATCCAGATATCATTAAACATACTGCCATTAATATAGACCGATCTGAAAAAATAAATTTCATGTCGAATTACAGTTATTCTGTTAATAATTACAGTTTTTTTATTAGTAATGGTGTTGAATTCCCCATAATCAATGCACCATACCTAAATTCAGAAATAAAGATTAGAAGAGCATCCTGGTATAGCCAGATAAAAAATGACATCTATTTAAATAAAAACATACTTCTTTATTGCAAGTTTAAATATCAAAGTAAAACTAATTACGATTTGACAATAATGCGAAACAGATATAATTTATCATGTGGCATACAAACAAAAATTTTACAAAAAAAACTGCTCATATCTCTATCAGCAAATGATATCCTCAATAATTATAATGCTGATTGGTATAACAAATATCAGAACATTAAAAGTGGACAACTTAGAGATCATGATACCTCCTACTTGAGACTATATATTCGTTATAATTTCAACAATTTTAAAAATGTTTTTAATAAAAAAAATATGAATAGTGAAGAATTGAATCGCTTATAGAATGAATTCGTTGTGCTAATAAAGTTAGATATCTATTTCAATACATGAACCTAAAGTAAAAACATCCATAAAAACAAAACACTTTTATGAAACTAAATAAGGCCCCTAGGAATAAGTAAGTCGATCTGAGGAATGGTTAACCCAACTCCAGTGTGATGATACCTTAATAAATTTAGTAATAACAAAAAAAAAACACCATGAGTACAATAAAAAACCTAATCAACATCCATTTAAGTGCAGAACGAGTAGAGAGTGTGAACACGGCTTTAGCAACTTTAGAAACAGCCTTGGCTACTAAGATGAGTAACCTTAGTGGAGATGAACGTCGCAAATATGGCAGTATAAGCGAGCAAAACAAACTGTTTGTAAATAAGGTAAACAATTATGCCATGAATCAAACTGCATTGCGAAGTCCTGATGTTGATTGGGATGAGTTTGCCAAAGACTTTAATAGTCGTACTGTTTTGGAAGGAACCATTTCACGTTTGCAAAATCTGCTCACAGGCATAAACAATGCGAAAACTCTGCACGACTACGACAACTACCAGGCCGCTTTAGACGATTATGCCTATACCAATTACAAAACAGGAACATCTGCTCCGGGCTACGAGGCCAAACGCAATGAACTGAAACAATTCTTTAGCCGTATCAAAAAAGTTGATGAAAAGGAAACAGCGGATAAGAAGTGATACTTAGTTTAAGTGACACTGCTTAAAACCTGACTGGATTAATTTATATCTCGCAAATTTAACTTGTCAGGTTATTTTTTTATAGATGTCTGATCGTTTGTTTTTATACTAAATATGCTTTGCAACATAAAGACTTCGGTTCTGTATCGAAATACTTTGCTTCATAACCAAAGTATTCAGGTTAGCGAAGCTAAACCTTGGGCTTAGAAAGCGAAACCAAGAGGTTCTGTACCAAACAGAAGAGGTTAAAGAACCTGAAATTTCAGGTTTGTAACCCCTAACTTATATTCCTAAATCCCAACGGAAATATGGGGAACCGAAGGGGAAACATAAGGAACCGAAAAAGAATGGTAGGCATACGTAAAAAAATAGGTTCGCAAACCTAAAAGTTGGAGTCATAAACCAGAACGGAATAATCTGGAACGATAAATTAAGGACAAATAACCGAAACAGAATGGTAGAGAACCTCAAACCCTAAGAAAATTATTATGAAGCGTGAACACAGATCTAACAGATAAAAGATTCGTGAAAATTCGTGCCATCTGTGTTATTCGTGTTTCATAAAAAGGACACGGATGTAACGAATAAAATAATCTTTGGAAATCCGTTTCATTCGTCCAATTCGTGTTCCGTTCTAAAAAATGAGTAATCAATGAAATATGCTTTCTACAAACAATTCGATGTCATGGACTGCGGGCCAACCTGTGTACGGATGATTGCCAAATACTACGGCAGGCACTATTCACTGGAGCAACTTCGAAAAAAAAGTTTCGTTACCCGCGAAGGTGTTTCGATGCTAGGCATTAGCGATTGTGCCGAAAGTATAGGTTTTCATACTTTGGCAGGTCGTTTTACGTTCGATAAATTGGCAGAGCAAGCTCCCCTGCCCTGTATTGTTCATTGGCGACAAGATCATTTTGTGGTGGTATATGCTCTAAGGAAGAAAAAATCATTATTTAAAAAAACAGAAATTCAAATTATAGTTGCCGATCCTGGTAAAGACATCATAAAATATAGTAAAGATGAGTTTCTGGAAAACTGGATTAGTACCAAAACCAATGGCGAAGATAAAGGAGTAGCCCTACTGTTAGAACCAACGCCCAGGTTTTATGAACAGGAAGGAGAGAAAAAAAACACAGGAAGTTTTGCTCTTCTTTTCTCCTATTTTGGACGTTACAAAAAGTATTTCACCCAATTGCTTCTGGGTTTACTTTTGGGCAGTATATTGCAACTCATCTTTCCTTTTTTAACTCAGGCAATTGTAGATGTTGGTATATCCGACCAAAACCTTAGTTTCATCTATCTAATACTACTTGCACAACTAATTCTGTTCGTTAGTCGCATGTCGGTCGATTTTATACGCAGGTGGATTCTTTTGCACATCAGTACACGAATAAACGTTTCTCTTATTTCCGATTTCCTAATAAAATTGATGAAACTCCCCATGAGTTTTTTTGACACCAAACTAGTAGGTGATATCTTGCAGCGTATTGAGGACCACCGGCGCATTGAACGTTTTCTAACAGCACAATCATTAGGTGTGATTTTCTCACTCTTCAATTTTATTATATTTGGTATTGTTCTGTTGATTTACAGCCTTAAAATATTTTTAATATTCTTAGCAGGCAGTATCTTATATGTTTTATGGATTTTCATCTTTCTAAAGAAAAGACGTACTCTCGATTATCAGTTTTTTGAACAGCAAGCTTTAAATCAGAGCAAAACTTACCAGTTAATTAATGGGATGCAGGAGATCAAACTTCAAAACTGTGAAAAGCGGAAGCGCTGGGAATGGGAAGATGTGCAAGCCGATTTGTTTCATGTAAATATAGCATCTTTATCGCTTCAACAGTCACAGGAAGGCGGAACTGTATTTATCAACGAATTGAAAAACATTCTAATTACCATTGTAGCCGCCACAGCAGTTATCAATGGCTCCCTTACACTGGGAATGATGCTTGCCATACAATATATCATCGGACAATTGAATAGTCCGTTAGAACAGATGGTCGGTTTTATTCACAACATGCAGGATGTGAAAATCAGTCTCGACCGTTTGTCCGAAATTCATCAAAAAGAGAATGAGGATGAGAAAAACGAAACAAAATTTCAGAATTTCTCTCATGGAAACCGAAGCATCGAAATCGAAAATATGTGCTTTCAATATGAAGGTCCCCACTCGCCCAAAGTTCTAAACAATATCAATCTAACTATTCCAAAAGGCAAAGTAACAGCTATTGTTGGAGCCAGCGGAAGTGGCAAAACCACATTGGTAAAATTATTACTGGGATATTATCTGCCCACAAATGGCCATATAAAGATAGATCAGCATCAGCTTTCTGAATATGATTTGCGGTGGTGGAGAAACCAGTGTGGAGCTGTAATGCAGGATGGATTTATCTTTTCAGAATCAATAGCCAAAAATATAGCTGTATCGGACGAAGAAATAGATAAGGAGAAATTATTGCATGCGGCTAAAGTTGCCAATAGCCACAACTTTATCAGCGAATTGCCCTTAGCATACAACACCATTATAGGACAAGAGGGACAAGGTGTTAGTCAGGGGCAAAGACAGCGCATATTAATAGCGAGAGCTGTGTACAAAAATCCTGATTTTCTCTTTCTGGATGAAGCAACGAATGCCTTGGATGCCAACAACGAAAAAGAAATCAGCAGAAATTTGGATCGCTTTGTGGCAGGAAAAACTGTAGTTATCGTTGCTCATCGCTTAAGTACTGTTAAAAATGCAGATCAAATAATTGTTTTAGATAAAGGGGAAATCGTAGAAAAAGGAACCCATACTGATTTGACCAGAAATAAAGATCATTATTATGAATTGGTGAAAAATCAACTTGAGTTGGGTAATTAAGCGAGGGAACACAAATTTGACGAATTTAACGGATAAACACCGATAAAGAAATTCGTGATAATTCGTATTGGCTGTGTAATTTGTGTTCTAATAAAAAGATTTGTGGAAATCGATGTGATTCGCGCTTCAATAAAAGAGAACACAGATCTAACGAATTTTACAGATGAACACGGATAAAAAGATTCGTGTTAATTCGTATTGTCTGTGTAATTTGTGTTCTAATAAAAAGATTTGTAGAAACCTGTTTAATCAATATTGTTAGTGCTCCATCATTTTTATCTTTAATCTATGCTCGAAAAAGAAATAACAAACAAAATCATCAAAGCCTACTATAAAGTGTACAACACATTAGGTTATGGATTTCTTGAAAAGGTTTATGAAAACGCAATGTGTTTAGAATTACACAAACAGGCTTTGTTTTGTAAGCAACAAGAACGAATTAAAGTGTTTTACGATGGCAAACAAGTTGGAGAATACTTTGCAGATATTATTGTAGAAAACAGAGTTATTATAGAATTAAAAGCTGCTGAAAATTTATGTTATGACCATGAATGCCAATTGATCAATTATCTAAAAGCAACCAATATTGAAGTAGGCTTACTACTCAACTTTGGAAAAGAACCACAATTCAGAAGAAAAATATTTACCAACGACCGAAAAACAATAGGGCAAGAATAGTACGAATTTATTACCTAAAAATCAATTAAAAAATTCGTGGAAATCTGTTTAATCAGTGCTATTCGTGTTCCATTAAAAGTGAAAGATATGGCAGAGCAAAAAGATAATATAGAACTAAGGAGTGAAAAGGTAAGAAATATCATAGGGCAAATCCCTTCACGGATAATTCGGAGTGGAATAACCACATTATTTATAGTTGTAATGATTCTTTTGACTGGCAGCTACTTTTTTCGTTACCCGGATACTCTAAAAGGGGCTGCGCATTTGCACTCCGATTCAAGCTCTCTCTATTTCGCAAATATCAACTTGCCCTATCATTTTATTGGAAAGATAAAATCAGGACAAAAAGTAAATATTGAACTGGAAGGTTATCCTGCAAATAATTTTGGTTTGCTAAAAGGAGAAGTCTCTCAGGTATTCCCTACCCCATTAGAAACGAATGAAAAAAGCTATTTTATTGTAAAAGCAACATTAATCAATGGAATGAAAAGCACTCAAAACAAATGCATTCCATTTTATCCAAACCTGAAAGGGAATGCAAAAATAACAATTGGAGAACACAGATTGCTTGAAAAATTACTCTCTCCGATTGTCAGTGTTTTTAAATCAAAAGAACGCTGATGACACAGATATACTAAGCAAATCTGTAAAAATCCGTATTATTTCGTGTTCAGCTCTAGTAAAACCCTTTCCCAAATACTCCAAACTCATCTTTCCCCAAAACTTTGTGTTTCCAAACGGCATCCATAAATCCGATGCCATAAGCGAAGAGCTGTACAAAACTTGCGGCAAGCGCTTTTATTGCAATGGCAAACGATTTGTGCTTCGTGAGTGCATCAGCAAACACAAGGAAAGCGTACAAAAGAACTGGAAATGCAAAAATTCGGTGAACAGCTATTCCTAAAACTAATGCTCCAATTGTCCCAATTGCGAACAAAGATGGAAACAGAAAGAAGATTTTGAAGGTTTCCGGGTAATGTTTTGAGATGATGTAGCGGGTTTTTCCAAATCCGAAAACCTGTTTGTAGAATTTTTTAAAGGAAACCCTCCGCTTGTGAAACACGTACGCTTCGTGCACCAAACGAGTTTCGAAACCACGCTTAATTACCTCTATGGCAAAAACCATATCTTCGCCCGGATGCATGGTAGTTACCGGAAATCCACCAGTATCTGCATAAACAGCTTTCGAAAAGCCCAAATTAAAACTACGCGGATGAAATTTGTGAACCTGATTCTTCCCTCCCCGAATGCCTCCGGTGGTGAAAAAGGAAGTCATGGCATAGGAAACCGCTTTCTGGAAATCCGAGAAATCGTCCATCGCGCCATCGGGGCCACCATAACAATCCACAAAATTCTCACTTAGCTCCTTATGAATGGTCTGCATGTATTGAGGAGGAAGAATACAATCGGAATCAAAAAATAGATAATAATTCCCTTTTGCTCTGGCCAATCCGTAGTTACGCCCAATGCTGGGTCCTTCGTTTTGTTTGTAGAAATACGATATATGTATTCGATCGCGGTACGTATCACAAAGCTCCTCACTTTTTATCGATGAACCATCCTCAACCACCACCAATTCAAAATCTTTAAAAGTCTGCTCGGATAAACTATCCAGCAATTCTTTCATCTCATCCGGACGATTGTACACCGGAATAATAATTGAAAATTTAATTTCTTCGGTCATCTTATCGTTTTTGATTGAAATAGAAAATTTCATTCATTGGCAAGCGATACTTTTCGGCCAAATCGGAAGAAATTTCTTTTGCATACTGAGATTGGGAAACAGAAAATCCCACTTTGGACAATTTATCGGCATAGTCTAATCCGTACAAACGAACATGATCTTTTTGACGGTACAGTCTTTCCCTCTCCTTGGGATCGGTAACCGTTGGATCTTCCATCGTTAACGGATTTTTGGTGTCCATAGGAACTTGCAAAATGGCAAATCCTTCAGGTTTTAACACACGGTAAATCTCACTCATGGCTTTTGCATCATCTGTTACGTGCTCCAAAACATGGTTGCAGATCACCACATCGTATGATGCTTCGGAAAAGGGGATTTTCTGCACATCAAAATGCACATCAGCAATGGGAGATTCCAAATCAGCTGTGGTATAATCCAAATTAGGCAACTTTCTAAACCGCTTGTAAAAGCATTGTTCGGGAGCTATGTGCAGAACCTTAAGTTCCTTCGTGAAAAACTCTGTCTTTTCATTTAGATACAACCACATTAACCGATGACGTTCCAAAGAAAGGCATTTCGGACACAAAACATTATCACGCCCCGAGGATTTAGTGTATCCGTAAGGAAGAAATTTACGAAAATGCCCGCCACATACCGGACATTCAACTTTATTTCCAATAAGAAATACGGCAAGCATACGATTTATTATCAGACTCATTCGAATCAAAATCGGACGAGGAAATATTTGCAGTAAAATTCGAATGATTCTCTTTATCATTTTTCCAGTAAACAGTTATCAGTAAACAGCTATCAGTAAACAGCTATCAGTTTTTACACATTCACTGATTATTTAAATTTCTTTTTCGATTTGGTAGGTATTGCGCTCTGATGAGCTGCGACTTACCAATTCAGCTATAAATCCGGTAAGGAACAACTGAGTTCCAATAATCATTGTTGTTAATGCAATAAAAAAGTACGGACTGTTGGTTACGCGGGGGGCTATTTCTCCTAAACTCATGCTATACAGTTTCTGAGCGCCAATCCACGCAGAAGCAAAAAAACCGACCAGAAACATTAATGTTCCCAGCAATCCAAAAAAGTGCATTGGCTTTTTACCAAACTTGCTGATAAAACTAATGGATAATAAATCGAGAAAACCATTGATGAAGCGACTCAAACCAAACTTGGTTACACCATATTTTCGTTCCTGATGCTGCACTACTTTTTCAGTAATTTTAACAAAACCCGCCTCTTTAGCCAAAATTGGAATGTATCTGTGCATTTCGCCATACACCTCAACACTTTTCACAACCTTTTTCTTATAGGCTTTTAAACCGCAATTAAAATCGTGCAGTTTAATACCAGACATGGCTCTTGCTGTTCTATTAAAAAATTTACTTGGAATTGTCTTGGAAATTGGATCGTAACGCTTCTGTTTCCATCCTGAAACCAAATCGAAATCCTCTTCCTTTATCATACGGTACAGTTCCGGAATCTCATCCGGAGAATCCTGAAGGTCTGCATCCATAGTTATAACAACATCGCCTTTAACAATTTCAAATCCGCTAAAAAGCGCTGCCGATTTCCCGTAATTTCGTCGGAATTTAATTCCTTTAACAGAAGAATACTTAGTTTGTAAATCCTCTATCACAGTCCAGGAAGTATCATTACTTCCATCATCAACTAAAACAACCTCATAGCTAAAACTATTTGCCTGCATCACCCGATCAATCCAGGCCAGTAATTCAGGAAGCGATTCTTCCTCATTATACAAAGGAACTACAACGGAGATATCCATATTGAAATTTTACTGATTATTCGATTCGTTAAATTTATCAATAGAGTTCTTATTAAACAAATTTCTATTCTGACGAAAGAAAAAGGCCAAAATAAGAGAAAAAAGCAGCCCTGACAATGCTTTACTGAACCACTGTCCAAAAGCAAATAATCCAGGTGTGATATTCTTATAGATTCCCATCAGCAAATCGATATCTTTTTGCTGATATCCCATTTCATGCAGGCCCTTTTCCAGAAAAATTATAGCTTCTTTAATAATAGCCGTATCAAAAAAACTTGTTAAAACATAAATGAAAATGGAATAAAACATAGATGCAAATCCTATAATAAGAACTCCGGTTGCTAATGCCTTACCATAGCTAATTGCACCACCCAATTCATCATCGCGATATTTTTTCACGCCAAAAAAGATCCCGCTAACTATTAAAAATAGATTTATGGATCGAAGATTCGGATCAAAATTAACCGATAAATCTTTTAGGTAAACCACAAAGGCCGCTAAAATTAGTGCTCCTCCAACCAATGCCCCAAAAAGAAAAGTGTGTCTAAGTAATGAATTTTTAAAAATCTGCATGAAAGATAAATTTGTTTTTCGAGCACAAAGATATCCGTTTTTACAAGAAAGCCGTACTCAAAAAAGCTTAATTCTGATTTCAATTGCTCATTGTTTATATCCAAAATGAATGCTTCCTGAAAAAAAACATCGTTTTTAAAAAAAATTATTTCTCTGAGAATAAAACCATTGGCTATTCACCACCTAAAATTTAGATAAGAAGTTGCATAATTTGTTTGCGAGGAATCAGGATTTTTCTACTTTTGTCGTCGGGTAAGCACTATGCGACTAGCTCCTACTGAATCCCCCCAGGGTCGGAAGGCAGCAAGGGTAGGTGGTCGAAGCAGTGCGACGTAGCTGTTTACCCACTTTTTATACTTTAATTATTTGTATAAAAATGCCGATATAGCTCAGTTGGTCAGAGCAGCTGATTTGTAATCAGCAGGTCGCGGGTTCGAATCCCCCTATCGGCTCCAATAAAATTAAAAGAAAGCTTGCGGGCTTTCTTTCGTTCTTTACAAGATTATTTGAAGAGTCGTTTAGCCTTCAAAAAAGTAACAAAACGCCGATGTAGCTCAGTTGGTCAGAGCAGCTGATTTGTAATCAGCAGGTCGTGGGTTCGAATCCCTCCATCGGCTCAATTTAAGGAAGATGATCTCCTTTTATTTTGTTACTGCCGTTGTAGCTCAGGGGTAGAGCGCTTCCTTGGTAAGGAAGAGGTCATGAGTTCAATTCTCATCAATGGCTCAATTAAAACTATAAAGAAAGCTTCCGGGCTTGTTTTCGTTCTTTACAAGATTATTTGAAGGATCGTTTTACCTTCTAAAAATAACAAAACGCCGATGTAGCTCAGTTGGTCAGAGCAGCTGATTTGTAATCAGCAGGTCGTGGGTTCGAATCCCTCCATCGGCTCTTTTTTTACCCCCACCAACTTCATGTTTTTCGAATCTCTATGATGCGAAAATAGTTTCGCGTCTATATGTTTTATTTCTTGAGTTCAAAACATATGCTATTCTTTGTATGTAAAAGAAATTAGTGTATTTTCGTTTTGAACAAATAACAAACTAAAAATCGTAAAATGAAGTTTTTTATCGACACAGCAAATCTTGATCAGATTAAAGAAGCGCAGGATTTAGGAATCCTTGACGGCGTTACCACTAACCCATCTCTTATGGCTAAGGAGGGGATTAAAGGGGAAGTAAACATCAAAAAGCACTATGTTGATATTTGCGAAATTGTAGATGGTGATGTAAGTGCTGAGGTTATTGCAACCGATTTTGAAGGAATGATTTCTGAAGGCTTGGAATTAGCCGCTCTTCATCCACAAATTGTTGTGAAGGTTCCTTGTACCAAAAATGGTATTAAAGCAGTAAAATACCTAAGCTCACAGGATATCAGAACTAACTGTACCTTGATATTCTCAGTAGGTCAGGCATTGTTGGCAGCTAAAGCGGGAGCAACATATGTATCTCCTTTTGTTGGCCGTTTAGATGATATTTGTACTGATGGTATTGACTTAATTCGTCAAATTGTAGATATGAACAGCTACTATGGTTTCGAAACTCAGGTTCTGGCTGCTTCAGTTCGTCACACCATGCACATGGTTCAATGTATCGAAGCTGGTGCTGATGTTACAACCAGTCCGCTTAGTGCCATTACAGGTCTGCTAAATCACCCTTTAACCGATAAAGGTTTGGAGCAATTCCTTGCTGATTACAACAAACTAAATGGTTAAACATTAGATGATATTATAAAAAAGGAGTGCTTCGGCACTCCTTTTTTGTTTGTATCAAATCCCAATCCGGCAGTACTCCAACCTCTTTCCTTTTCAAGCGGCAAAATAAATAGGCATCAGTACATTAGCTATTTCAAAGAATCTTTTATCTTTATCATCCGTAATAACCCAAAACCACTACAAATGCTTTTAAAATTGTATCCTGACAACCCCAACCATCGGGAATTCAGGAAAATTGCTGATATTTTAAAGGATGGCGGAATTATCATCTACCCAACTGATACCGTCTATGCCATTGGCTGTGACATAAACAATAATAAGGCCATACAGAAGATTGCTAATTTAAAAGGAATAAATGCTGAACAAGCAAATTTTTCCTTAATATGCAGTAGTTTAAGCAACCTGTCGGAATACGCCAAAGTAGACAATACAACCTTTAAAATGATGAAGAAAAATTTACCTGGAGCCTTCACATTTATTCTACAGGCAAGTAGTAATGTTCCTAAATTATTCAAGAGTAAAAAGAAAACTGTTGGTATTCGTGTGCCTGATCATTACATCCCGATAAGTATTGTTGAGGAATTAGGGAATCCAATACTAACTACTTCAATTCATGATCCGGATGAAGTTGTTGAATACACCACCGATCCTGAATTAATTCATGAGAAATACAGCAAACAAGTTGATCTTGTTATTGATGGAGGTTACGGCAGAAACACTGCTTCTACAATTGTTGACTGTACTACTGATTCCTTTGAAATTATCCGACCAGGAATTGCTGAGTTAATACTATAAAACCAAACTTAAAAAGCAATGCCATCAACTGAATATTGACGGCATTGTTTTTAGTAATTATCTGGAAGCTGCAATCTCTGATGATCTGAGCAAACTAACGCGAAGCGCTACATGACCATCTGGCTTATTACCTATCAGTTCGGGTCTGAATCCCACTTCTTCGAGCTCTGATTTTACCAAACTTATTAACTCCGGACTTGCATTGTTAAAATGGTGAGTTGCAACAATACTTCCCTTGTTAAATTTATTTTCAAATTGCTCAAGAATTTTCCGCGTATCTGCCTGTATTTTGCCATCTCTTTCTCAATTAGATGATTGTACTCTGTAATGTTCTTCATAAATTTTTAATTGTAATGTTATTCAAAATGAATAAGACGAAATATTGATCAATATTAAACAAAATAATTGCAAAAAAACATGTTAAAGCATTCAAATTCTTACACGAACAGATGATTTTCAAACACAAAAATTACATTAACAGACTTACCAAAATAGCCCGCAACAAACATAATATATTGATAATTGTATAACCAAAATAATTCTGCTGTTCAAATGCTTAATGTTTCCAAAAAGAAGGAGAAAATAATATTAGCACTGTAAATAATTCCAATCGACCAAGCAGCATTAAAAAGGATAAAAACCATTTTGCCAATGCAGGTAAGTGAAAGAAATTTTCCATTGGCCCAACCTCACCAAATCCAGGACCAATATTACCAAGCGTTGTTGCTACAGCACTAAATGCTGAATAAATATCAGGAGTCCATAAAGACATTAATATTGAGGAGATCATGAAAATGATAATATAAAAAACAAAAAACGCCAGAATGTTGGTAACTGTCTTTTGATCTACGACATGTCCATTGTAACGAATTGGAATTACTGCATTTGGATGCACCAAACGTTTTAGTTCGTAAAAACTGTTTTTAAAAAGCAATAAAATCCGCACTACTTTTACTCCTCCTCCTGTTGATCCAGCTGACCCTCCAACAAAGAACAATACAAAAACCAACATTCCTAAAAATGGTGTCCAAAGCAAATAATCGGCAGTTGCATAACCTGTTGTGGTTATAATTGAAACTACCGTAAACAAACTATCGCGAAATGCACGTTCGAGTCCAAAATTATCTCCTACAACCAAAACAAGTGTAATAATACCAGTAAACAACAGAACTACCAATGCGTAAAAACGAAACTCCTCATCCCTAAACACCTTTGTAGCTTTTCCCGTTACCATCGCATAAGCAAGGGTAAAGTTTGTTCCGGCAACAAACATGAAAAAGATAATAACATATTGCAGATATGGGGATGTAAAAAATCCCGCACTGGCTTGTTTGGTTGAATAACCACCTGTTGCCATAGTTGTTAACGAGTGGTTAATTGCATCAAAAAAATTCATTCCTCCAATAAAAAGCAGAATCGTTTCAGCGAAGGTAAACAGAATGTATAATCCCCATAAATTGCGAGCAGTCTCTTTAATTCTGGGAGTTAATTTATCAGGTGCAGGACCCGGGACTTCTGCGATAAACAATTCTCGTCCTCCTATCCCCAAAGTTGGAAGTATTGCAAGAAACATCACAATGATCCCCATTCCACCCATCCATTGAGTAAGTGATCGCCAAAAAAGAATCCCATGAGGCAATTCTTCAATATTATTAAGTATAGAAGAACCAGTAGTTGTGAAACCAGACATTGTTTCAAAAAAAGCATCTGTAACCGACGGAATAGCACCGCTAAAAAGATATGGCAAACATCCAAATATTGAAAAAACCACCCAAACAATGCTTACAATAATATAGCCTTCTCGTTTCCCAAGGTCTTTTCCAACACCTTTTGAAAGCATATAACTCATGCCGCCAACAGTAAAAGTAATCAGACCAGACTTCACGAAAGCCATACTATCAGATTCTTGATACAACAGCGAAACCAACAGTGACAGAAACAAGAAGAGGCTTTCCCCAATCAGGAGTTTACCAAGAATATTTAGTATTATTTTGTGCTTTACCACTTTGATTGCCTTAATATTTAACCAAAGATATAATTCTAAGGCTTTTTTTAATAATATCTATTGATTCTTCCAAAAAGAAGGAATAAAAATAATTAAAAAGGTGAACAACTCTAATCTACCTAATATCATTAAAAATGAAAGTATCCATTTACCTGCTTCCGGTACTGAAGCAAAATTATTCATGGGGCCAACAACTCCTAATCCAGGACCAATTCCTCCCATAGTTGTTGCCACTGCACCCATAGCCGAAATTAGATCCAAACCAATTAGTGTCATCGCAAAACAACCAATAAAAAAAACCATTATGTACAAAATAACAAAAGCCAGAATTTTAGAAATCACATCCTGTCCCACCATTTCTTTATTATAACGAACCGGTAATACTGCCGAAGGATGAATCATTCGCTTAAATTCCAGTATACTGTTTTTGAAGAGAAGTAAATGGCGAAGAATTTTAACTCCCCCCGATGTAGAACCAACACAAGCGCCTGTAAACATCAAGCCAAAAATGAGAAACACCAAATATGGATGCCATTGTGTGTAATCAGCACTTACAAAACCTGTACTTGTAATTATTGAAGTAACTTGAAATAAAGCATCACGAAATGATTTCTCGAAGGGCCCGTGATCCAAATAGACCAAGGTCAAAGTAATTATACTTGTTACCAATATAATTAAACCGGTATATACTCTAAATTCCTCATTCTTCCAGACCTTTTTCAACCTTCCTTTTATTGCAAAGTAATGAAGGGTAAAATTTACCCCGGCTAAAAACATAAATACAATAATCACATACTGGATGTAAGGAGAATAATTAGCAATACTCGAATTTTTAGTAGAAAACCCACCTGAAGCTAATGTTCCGAATGAATGACAAACAGCATCAAACAAATCCATTTCTCCAAACACCAAAAATAAGGTTTCGACTGCAACCAAAAGCATATATATACCCCAAAGACGTTGCGCTGTTTCTTTAATACGCGGGTGTAATTTATCAGTAGTAATACCTGCGGCCTCAGCATTAAACATAGCCATTCCTCCAATTCCAAAAACGGGTAAAACAGCAACAGTCAACACCAAAATCCCCATTCCTCCTAATAAATGAGTCAAAGATCTCCAAAATAAGATGCCATGAGGTAAGGCTTCTATATCATTCACAATTGAAGCACCGGTAGTGGTAAAGCCAGATATGGTTTCAAAAAAAGCATCGGTGAAATTTGGGATATAGCCACCCAAAAGGAAAGGAAATGCTCCAAAGACAGAGAAGACAACCCAAACCAAGCTTACAACCAAAAATGCTTCCCGTTTACCAATATCTCTGCTGCAACCCCGGGTATATAGATATACAATGCCCCCAAATATAAAGCAAATACCCGCCGATTGTACAAAGTATATAAAATCACCCTCTCCATATAAAAGGGCTACTGCGGAACTAATAATCAGGAAAAAGCTTTCCACGATCATTAAAACCGACATCACATAAAAAACAAATTTCCAGTTGAGCATTTCGAACCAGCTTATTTTACAATTTCCAAAAAGGAAAAATATTGTTTAAAATTCGTTCTGTAAAAAGATAAAAAAGAGCCTGAATTTATTAAATTCGGCTCTTAGTACTATTATTTGAAGAACTTCTCAACTTTTTTAATTGCAGACGGAAGAGTAAACACAACAACCTTATCATTAGCCTGAATTTGAGTTTCACCTGTTGCAATAATACCTTTATCTTCCCTTATAATTCCACCAATATTGGCATCATCAGGAAAATCCATATCTTTTAATATACCTCTGGTAATTTTGGAATCGGGCTTAGCCACCAATTCAATAACCTCAGCCTCCGAAACAGTCAGCCATTTACAATGTTGAACATCGGCATCCATTGTAAATCGATAGATATAACTGGCAGCCAATAATTTTTTATTAATCATGGTACCAACACCAATATTATCAGCCAAATCGATATAATCAATATTTTCTACCTCCGCAATGGTTCTCTTCACCCCCATTTTTTTAGCCAACAAACAAGCTAAAATGTTCGTTTCCGAATTTCCTGTAACAGCAACGAAGGCATCCATTTTGTGAATCCCTTCTTCTTTCAGCAATTCCTTATCACGGCCATCACCGTTAATAACTAATGTATCCTGAAGTAAATCTGCAAGTTTTAAGCTTTTATCTTTATCAATTTCTATCAATTTAAGATTCATCTTCTTGCCCAGTTCCATCGCTGTTTTCTGACCAATACGACTACCTCCCAAAATCATCGCATTTTTAATTTCATATTTCTCTTTTCCGGCAAGACTCATCACCCGCTCCATTGCATCGGGTTTGCTTACCACAAAAACTAAATCGCCGCGGGAAAAACGATTGTGCCCTCTTGGGATGATCGTTACATCCTCACGTTTTATGGCAACGGCTCTAAAATCCAAATCAGCAGTCATCTCAGCAACTTCAGCCATGGTTTTATCCATAAATACTGACTTGCTGCTTATTTTTATTCCATACAAAAGAAGTTTACCTCCTGAAAACTCATACAATTGTCTTGTTCCCGATCTGGATAAATAACTTATTACCTCTTTTGAAGCCAATCGCTCCGGATAAATCAATTCATCAATTCCCAAACTTTTAAGGTATTCTTTATTTTCAGGAATCAAATATTCTTGATTATCAATACGGGCAATTGTTCGAATAGCACCCAACTTTTTAGCAAGAATAGATGACGTTATATTGGTCTCCTCTGATTGAGTTACAGCAATAAAAAGATCTGCTTTTTTGACCCGAGCTTCTTTAAGATCATTTAGTGATGAACTTGACCCTACAATGGTTAATAAATCCAGATGGGAATCAATCTCCTTTAATTTCTCTTCATCACTATCCAATAAGATAATATCATGATCTTCATTACTCAGCATTTTCGCCAAGTGTATTCCTACTGCCCCTGCGCCAGCAATTACAATCTTCATAACTTTGTTCCGTTAAATAAATGGAATTCGAAGCGGCAAATTAACACATAATCAAGCAAAATCTAAAGCTATTTGTTAAAAATTATTAATTAGCCAAGCTCTCTAAATTACCAAAAGACTTTATGAAATCAAAGAGGGAATCCGAAAGCTTTTCTTTCAATGATGAAAGTTAATTCACAGTTGACAAAACACAAAAATAAGCTCCATTATTCTGTACATCAAAAAGATTCGTTTCTCCCTCGTTTTCCTTTGAAAGATATTTTTTACGGTCTCCGCTATAAATTGAAGCATCAAGTATCATTTTACAATTTGGAAATTCTTTTGTTATCATTTTTTTAGATTGCAAACCTCCCAAACGCAAAATAATATAGTCTGGCTGAATTAATTTTAATATTTTCTCCAAATTATTATCCCTTTTTCCGATTATGGCAACAACATCTTTACCCACCAACTTAATATCGATAGGTCTTAATGTATCAAAGCTTATTTTATTAATATTTTCCTTCAGAACAAAAGGTTGAATTATTCTATCACTTATTTCTGATGACATTTTCCCATCAACCAAGAACAATCCTTTGCTTCCCTCAACAAAACCAATAACACTATGCCCTTTGGAATTAAAAACCAGCATTTCATTTTTAGGAATCTGAAAAATTCGAATTGTAATTGGTAATTGAATGCCAATTAAAATAACTACAAATGCATAAACAGCTTTTTTTCGTTTAAATGACAAAAGCGCAATCAATGAAAAGAGAAGAAAATAAGTAAACAACAATTGATATTGGCTTAAGGATAATTCTCTAATAACCGAACCTGGCAGAGCTTGAATTTTTACAATCAGAAAATTCATTCCTTCAACAAGATTTCGCAATATCCACCCTAAACCTTCGGAAAGAATTCCAATTGGAGACAGAATAAGCAATAATGCAGAGAGATAAATAAGTATCCCTGCCATAGTTATTACGACATATCCGGAAAGTAAAAAGTAAGATGGAAACTGATGGAAGTAATAAACAGCCAAGGGGAATGTTCCAATTTGTGCAGCCAATGAAACCGTCGTGAGTTGCCACAACTTTTTCAAAATTGGATTTCCTATATAAAGAAGTTTATCGAACTGAGGTTGAAAAAACACAATACTTACAACTGCCAGATACGAGAACTGAAAACCCACTGTAAACAGTAAAAAAGGATCAATTAATAACAGAAAAAATGCCGATATAGCTAAGGAATTATAAATACTTCCGTCTCTTTTAAGTGCTTTTCCAATCACAATAAAACTAAACATGGTTGCTGATCTCATCACCGATGGGGACATTCCAGTTAAAAGTGCATAAGTCCAGAGCGTTAGTAAAAGAAGAATACCCTGCAAATAACGTCCGTATTTGAAACGAGCTAAAAACCGAATCAAATAATTCATAATCATATAAATAATCCCAACATGTAAGCCGGAAACCGCCAGAACATGCATTGCGCCGGCATCACCCCAAGTTCTTTTAATTTCCGGATCCATTCCGGTTTTGTATCCTAATGTAAGGGCTGCCAGAATGTCAAAACTCTCATTTTGCATTCCATTTCTTCGGTAAATCGATAATAAATGATCCCTCCATTTTGAAGCCATCACTTTAATTGAAAAATCAGAAGCATTTCCTATCTGTTTCCATGATAAAGAGTCGGCGTAGGCAGAATACAAAATGTGTTGAGTTTTAAGATAAGATGCATAATCAAATTCATGCGGATTACCAGCGTTTTTTACTCTTTGAAGTTCAGTTTTTAGTACAAGCAGATCACCTATTCCAAGTTCCCTGGCCTTCGTGTCCTTTTGAAGGTAAATCATTGTTTTACCCAACACATTTTGCCACTTATCTGAAACTTTAATACTCTGAACATCCAATACAAAAGCAAAGCTCCTGCCCTTCTCTGCAGGTGTATCCAGCACCCTACCCTTTAAAATAATTTTAGATTTTGAAATGGGCAGATACATTTGGGACTGAATGTCATTGTAACGGATATTTCCAAATCCAAAACACAGAATAAATATAAAAAGCCCAAATAAACTGCGTAATGAATATGATTTACGGAGTTTCTCACTTAATGCAAAAAGAACAACTCCCAAAAGACCAAACAGAACCAAAATCCAATTTAAAATTTGAGGGATACTAACAATATCAGACAAAATAACTCCACACACCAATGGAAGTAAAAGCCGAAGAAAAGGATTTTGACGGAGCAACTCTCTAAAAGTCATTAATAATTCAATTTATGGTTAATTGAATTTAACACTAATCTTCTTAAAAAACAAAAGTCCCTGTTCACTTCACAGGAACAAGGACTTATTTATCTAATAAACAGAAAGCTGCAATACATTCAAAAAAATTATCTGAAACTGAATGCAATTCCTGCAGTAACCGTATTGTATTCTTGAAGAGTATAATCTCCGAAAATTTTAAAGAAACCCAGATTTAATCGAGTTCCAATGGTTGCTCTTACACCGCTTGCTTTAAAATCAACAGAAACCGGATCGACTAAAGTACCGGCATCGCCACTAATGTTTGTATTCACATCAGTATATTCTAATTTATATGTTCCCTTAATGTCTGCATCCATTTTTGCTGTATTGTAACCAACTGCACCATAAAACTCAATCAATTTTAAATTCACCGAAGCAATTGCCTGAATTGTATAGGCATTGGTTGTAAATTCCATCAACTGACCCTTTCCGTCAAAACCTGAATCTCCTTGAATATCATATTCTGAGGTCAGTTTTGTATAAGCGATCAGTGCGGAAACATCCACCGGAGTTTTATCAATTTTCAAGATTTTCGTTAAGCTTTTCTGAATTCCAATACCAAACATTCCAACTTCTAAGTCTGATGATCCGACTTTAGGAAGGTATCTCAATTTTAAATCGGCATCAATTCCAGGAATTCCAATACCTACCTGCAATGTAGCCGTTGGAACTGCATTCATGGGTAAATCACTGCCAATACCATCAGGAACACTAAATTCAGCAACATCAAAACTTCCATCACCTGATTCAATTCTGGCAAGCAAAGTTTCATTATTATTTCCTCCCATTAAAGTTTGAATTTGAGCAGAATTTCCCCCACTTTTTAGACTAATATTATTGTAATCACTTGCAACAAATTGAAACACTTCGTCTTTTCCCGGAACCTTTGCCAAATTGGCAACAAAAGTGATATCAAAGCCTAATTTCTTGTGAGTTCGACCAGTTGAATACCAACCATTATTTAATCCGTACATAAAACCTTTAGCAACCGGATTCACATAATTTTCAGTCAATTTAGATGCGTCTTCTGTTCCTGCCAATAAGAATTGTTCAATATCCTGGGATTTACCTAAAAATGGAACAAGAAAAATAAGTAGTAGTAATAATTTTTTCATCCTAAGAGATTTAAGTTAGTTTATCAGTCAACATCTGCTAATACGGAGGTTTCTAGTATTTGTTTAATTAAATTATAAATATTCTGCAGCACAACACCTATTTTCAGGATTTCCCTAAAAATATAAACAAACCGTTTCCAAATAAAAAAAAACCTACCGAAATGGTAAGGTTTTGAAATTATTTTGCGAGTGTAAATCGATATTTAGCTTTAAAAATCCCTTTCGATATACCTGTTAACTTTCCTTTTAAGAGCCTCTTTTTTAAAGGTGCACAATGATCTGTAAACAAGATTCCGTCCAAGTGATCGTATTCATGTTGAATAACCCGGGCTGCATATCCTGAGTACTCCTCTTCATGAAATTCCCAATTCTCATCGTAATACTCAATTTTAATGGTTTCAGGACGAATAACATCCTCATTTATGCCAGGAATACTTAAACATCCTTCAGACATAGACCATTCCTCTCCCGTACGTTCAGTAATTTTCGCATTAATGAACATTTTCTTAAAACCTTCCAATTCGGGTTCATCTTCGGCAAAAGAAGAACAGTCGAGCACAAACATTCTTATTGACCGCCCAACTTGTGGAGCTGCTAATCCAACTCCATCGGCAAAATACATGGTTTGCCACATATCATCCATAAATTTCTGCAATTCAGGATAATCCTTATCAATATCTTTAGCGACCTTCCTTAAAACAGGATGACCGTAAATGGTAATCGGTAAAATCATTCTTTTCTCTCTCTAATTATCTAAATCCAAATAAATCCTAAAACAGATTCCTTTTGGTTTCCATATACGATTGCAATATAATAGCAGCACTCACTTTATCAATCATCGCTTTATCTCTTCTTGCCTTTTTTCCTAAACCACCATCAATCATGGTTTGAAAAGCAATTTTAGAGGTAAACCGTTCATCTACCAATTCGATTGGTATTTCGGGAAACTTCTTTTTCAATTGCCCCAAAAAAGGTTTTAGATATTTTACAGATTCACTATCCTCATTATTCATTTGCTTTGGATAGCCTACAACAATGCATTCAACCTCTTCTGTCTGAAAATATTTCTCCAAATAAGTCAATACATCTTTTGCTGCAACAGTATCCAAACCGTTTGCAATAATCTGAAATGGGTCTGTAACAGCCAGCCCAACCCTTTTCCTTCCGTAATCAATCGCTACAATTCGTGCCAAATTTCTTATTTAAACTAATTTTGAATTACAAAGATATAAGAAACTGATTAAATTTTATCTATTTCTACAAAAATGAAGAGCAGTGAAGCTTATATAGAGAAAAAATCTACCATCCATAGAACTAAATAAAAAAAATCAGGACTCATCCTGATTTTATTTTTGAAAGTAAATACAATCTCCGAAACAATTCAAATCCAGAGTACTTTTTTAGAAAATTATACCAACATGAATAGAAAGTCGATTAATTTCCTGTTTTAAATATTCCGTATCATCCGAGTAAGTATTGTGCCATTTGTGCTCCATTTTCTGATAGCGATAACCAATATTTAAAGTAAAATTAGTTTTAGAGCTATTTCCTAACACAAAACCAATTCCGGGATTAATCAACCAACCGCCCTTCGAATCGATATCTTCATTAGTAATGTAATAATAGCTTTGACCATCAATATTATCTAACGAAAAAGAATATCCCGACTGACAATACAAAAAGGCTTTAACTCCTTTAATCTTGGAATGGTATTTAACCTCTCCAAACAAAGGCATTTGTGCCTCATCATACGCTTCATAGCCACCACCTATTCCAAAAGACACTCCACTCTTAAACAAGTAGCTTCCAGATAGTAACACACTAAAAGGAGCATTGTTTTTATTATCGTTATTTCCAACCAGTGCCCCCATACGAACTTCATAAAACATTCCCTCATTCTTCATGGGAAGACTATCCTTAGCCGTTTTTTGCATTCTTTTAGCCTCAAAGCGTATATCCGAAATATCTTCCATATCGAACTGCCAAAAATTCTTATCTCTGGTTTCCAGTTCAATAAATTGACCAGGAACTTGTCTGACAATTTTTCCTTTCAGAACATTACCATTTTTTAAGGTAACTACATCTACATTTCTCTGTGCCATTGTTCCGGCAACAGATAATATAACAAGAGCCATTATTAAAATTGGCTTAATTAATACGTTAGGAGTCTTCATAATCATGGTTTTGTTTTTTTTTATTGATGATGCATCACGGTAATGGTTGCGTTGAATAAAACAATAAAAATGAAATAGAAGAACGCAACCCTCTGAATCTATTTGCATCATGAAATAAAACAAACCACTAAATCGATTTTAAATAAATTCACATGAAAACTACAAAATATTTCACCTTCCTATCGGTGCTTATTTTATTATGTGCAGGAATTTGGTCTTGCGAAGATAAATTAGAGCATGAATACACAATAAATGAACCAGTCTATATGCCAACTGAGGAATTTAAGAATGCTGTTAAGACAGAAAGTGCCAAGGAAATGTTGGTTACCGGAAAAATCTATTTCTATCAGGATTATATTTTAGTAAATGAGAAATTCGAAGGAATTCATGTTATCGATAATTCAGATCCTACAAAACCAATAAACTCAAAATTCATTTCTATTCCGGGGAACATCGACATGGCCATAAAAGATGATATTCTTTATGCTGACTCCTACACCGATTTAATAGCTATAGATATCAGTGATATCAATACCATTTCAATAGAAAAACGATTCGCCGATATTTTCCCGTTTTCATTACCACCAACCGACAATAATTATCAAATTGGGCAAATTGATCCAGAAAAAGGTGTCGTAGTTGGTTGGAAAGTGAAAAGAATCAGCGAAAAGTACGTAGAGCCTAAATACTATCCTTACTATGATGATATCATGTTCTCAGAAGCATCTATGTCGAATGGTGCAAAAGCCTCCGCTGGAGGAACAGGAAAAGCCGGCTCTATGGCTAAATTCATGATAAATTCGAACACTCTTTATACGCTTGACTCCAGCTCATCACTTCGATTGTTTGATATCTCTAATCCGGATCAAATATCGAAAAACGGCACACTAAACGTTGGCTGGGGAATGGAAACATTATTTGTCTATGAATCAAACCTATATATAGGAGCTAGAAATGGAATGTATATTTTCGATATCACAAACCCATTTGCACCACAATTCGTTTCACAATATTCTCATTTTATGAGTTGCGACCCTGTGGTGGTGCACAATGATTTGGCATACATCACACTTCGTGCAGGAAATTTTTGCGGACAAAATACCAGTCAGCTAGATGTTGTCGACTTGAGTGACATCACTGCTCCCACATTGCTAAAATCATACAGTATGGAAAATCCGTACGGATTGGGTATTGATGATGATATGTTGTTTGTTTGCGACGGAACTGCCGGATTGAAAATTTACGATGCTTCGGATCCCTTAAACTTAGGTTCCAATTTAGTGAAAGTGTACTCTGACATGACTCCTTATGACGTTATTCCCTTGGGTTCAATTTTAGTTTTGATATCTCCGGAAGGCTTGTTCCAATACGATTACTCGGATATCAATAACATTCAATTGCTTAGTTTTATTACTATTGCTCCAAAATTAGATTAAACCATTAACTTCAATAAACAACTAAGCATGCTTCATTTGAGGCAAGCTTTTCTTTTTATTGATGAACCTGAGCATTTTACTTGCTGAATTACACCAAATTAATATCAAAACTCATTTTACAAATCAGTTCTTTCAGAATCAAGTCACAAATTAACAATGGCGACTAGGTATGGCCAGAGGATGACTGGCTTGACTTGTAAATAAATATCACAATAAGGATACCATAAAACACGAAAGGCTGCCCCGAGGGACAACCTTTCTATATATTGAGAATATAATTCTCTTAGTTTTGCTTCAAGTTTGCTTGAGCAGCAGCTAAACGTGCAATAGGCACACGGAAAGGAGAACAAGAAACGTAATCCATACCTACTGAGTTACAGAACTCAACAGAAGATGGCTCACCACCATGCTCACCACAAATACCTAATTTGATATCTGGACGAGTAGATTTTCCTTTTTCACAACCCATACGTACCAATTGTCCGATACCTTCTTGATCTAATACTTGGAAAGGATCATTTTTCAAGATTCCTTTTTCAATATAGATAGGTAAGAATTTACCAGCATCATCACGAGAATAACCAAATCCCATTTGAGTCAGGTCATTGGTTCCGAAAGAGAAGAATTCAGCATATTCAGCAATTGCATCCGCAGTAAGAGCAGCACGAGGAATCTCAATCATAGTACCTACTAAGAAATCCACTTTCACACCTTTCTCAGCGAAAACAGCAGCTGCAGTTTCTCTGATGATAGCTTCCTGCATTTGGAATTCTTTCAAAGTTCCGATTAATGGAACCATGATCTCTGGCTTAGGATCTTTTCCTTTAGCTTTCAAATCACAAGCAGCTTCGATAATAGCACGAGCCTGCATTTCAGTGATTTCAGGATATGTATTTCCTAAACGACAACCTCTGTGACCTAACATTGGGTTGAATTCGTGTAGAGACTCAACTTTTGCTTTCACGATAGATACATCGATACCTAATTTTTCAGCCATTTCAATTTGAGAAGCTTCATCGTTAGGAGTAAACTCGTGCAATGGTGGATCCAGTAAACGGATAGTTACACCAAAACCGTCCATAGCTCCCAAAATTCCAGAGAAATCTTCACGTTGAACAGGAAGCAATTTAGCCAAGGCAGCTTTACGACCTTCCACATTTTCTGCAAGAATCATCTCACGCATTTTCCAAATCTTATCGCCTTCGAAGAACATATGCTCTGTACGACAAAGACCAATACCTTTAGCTCCGAATTCACGGGCAGCTTTAGCATCAGCAGGAGTATCAGCGTTAGTACGAACGTACATACGAGTGTTGTTCTCTGCAACGTCCATCAATTTACCAAAATCACCATCTAATGAAGGAGTGATAGTTGCAACTTTACCTTCGTAAACTTTACCGGTAGTACCGTTCAATGAGATAAAATCACCTTCTTTAAAATCAACTCCATTGATAGTCATTGATTTTCCTGTTACCAAAACACCAGCAGCAGAAGAAATACAACATTTACCCATACCACGAGCAACAACAGCAGCGTGAGAAGTCATACCACCACGTTCTGTTAAAATACCTTCAGCAGCGTACATACCTTTCAAATCTTCTGGAGAAGTTTCGCGACGTACTAAAATTACTTTTTTACCTGCAGCAGCCCACTCTTCAGCAACTTCAGCAGAGAATACGATTTGACCAGTAGCAGCACCTGGAGAAGCTGGAAGACCTTTAGAAAGTTCTTTTGCAGCATCAATAGCTGATTGCTCAAATACAGGGTGAAGTAATTCATCCAATTTGTTAGGCTCCTGACGTAAGATTGCAGTTTTCTCATCAATCATACCTTGAGCTAACATATCAACAGCCATTTTTACCATAGCTGCACCAGTACGTTTACCATTACGTGTTTGCAACATCCAAAGTTTACCATCCTGAATGGTGAACTCCATATCCTGCATATCTGAATAATGATCTTCTAATTTTTGTTGAATTGTATTCAATTCGTTATATAATTCAGGCATAGCTTCTTCCATAGAAAGGAATTCAGCTTGACGAACTTCTTCAGAAGTACCGTTACGCTCAGCCCAACGCAATGAACCAACTTTAGTAATCTCAAGAGGAGTACGAACACCAGACACAACATCTTCACCTTGTGCATTGATCAAATACTCACCGTTGAATTGGTCTTCACCAGTAGCAGCATCACGAGAGAAACAAACTCCTGTAGCAGAAGTATCACCCATGTTACCATATACCATAGCTTGTACATTTACAGCAGTACCCCACTCAGAAGGGATGTTTTCCATTTTACGGTAAAGAATAGCTCTTTCAGTATTCCAGGAATCGAATACAGCACAAACAGAACCCCAAAGTTGATCCCAAGGATTAGTAGGGAAATCAACACCAGCGTGCTCACGAACTACTGCTTTGTAACCTTCAACAAGATTTTTAAGGTCTTCTACAGTTAATTCTGTATCAACTTTATATCCTTTAGCTGCTTTTAACTCATCCAAAACAACTTCGAATGGGTTGTGATGACCTTCTTCAGCCTCAACACCCATAACTACATCACCGTACATGTGAATGAAACGACGATATGAATCGTAAGCAAATTTTTCGTTACCTGATTTTTCAGCAACAATTTTCACGGTATCATCATTCATACCAAGGTTTAGAACAGTGTTCATCATACCTGGCATAGAAGCACGAGCACCAGAACGAACTGATACCAATAATGGAAACGAACCATCTTTAGCATCGAATTTAGCGTTCATTGCAACTTCTGTATCTTTCACAGCAGCTTCAACTTGTTCTTTAATCATTGCTACAACAGCATCTTTTCCAAGATTGTTGTAATCAGTACAAACTTCAGTAGTGATAGTGAAACCTGCAGGTACAGGAACACCAATTAGGTTCATTTCAGCAAGGTTAGCACCCTTACCTCCAAGCAAATTCTTCATGTCTGCTTTACCTTCGGCCTTACCGTCACCAAAAGTATAAACGTACTTAGTACTCATAATTATCGCTTTTTAGTTTTAATGTTATTTTCATGCAATAAATTAAAGCATTCAATAACAATTATATATTAACTTATAATCTTCAAAAACATAAATTTTCAAGACATTATTCAATAATACGCCCTGAAAATTGTACACAAAAGTAGTGTTCTTTTTTTTAAAAAGGAAGTAAAGGACTGACAATCTAACTGTCTTTTTCCAAATGATTTAGACTTTTATTTTTCAAACGTTTGCAGCACATTTATACACTCTTTTACGGAAGGTTATTCCATAAAAACAGCCGATCTTTTGATCGGCTGTTTCATCAAATTATCAAACCTTTATCTCATTGGATACTTATTAATTATTTCTTCAGGATGAAGAATAAAATCCAAATATTGTGCTCTGTAATAAATATCAGAAGCTTTTAATTCATTATCGGACAGTTTACCTCTGAATTCGTCAATGCTTTTGTATCCTTTTTTATCCATCCACTGCTCCAGTTCCGAAAGAATCTGTGCTATGTATGCAGGATCATTCTTGTACAGTGCACTCACCATCTGAACAATACAGGCACCACTCAATAACATTTGCAATACATCTTCGTAAGTGTAAATTCCATTGGTACCACACAATCCTCCGGCAATCTTCTTATACAGCAAACCAACATAACGCAATCCCAATTTATAATCCCCTTGATGACTCAAATTAAAATTAGTGACATGACGCTCTGTATGAATATCAATTTCCGGTTGAAATAAACGATTAAACAACACAAAAGCCGAAGCTCCAGCCTGATCTAAACGATTTACAAAATTCAATGTATTTGTATAGTATGGACTTAATTTGATACAAAAGGGAATTGATAATCTCTTTTTAAGAGTTTTAACAATTTCCACTTTCTCATCTTCTAATTGAGCGGCTGTTTTATCTACAGTCCCCGGCATTTGGTAAAAATTCAATTCCAAAGCATCCACACCGGCATCTTCCAATTGCTTGGCGTAATCGAACCAGGTAACATCGTAAATACAATTTAAGCTGGCAATTACAGGAATACTAACCGCCTTCTTAACTTCAGACAACCTCATGATATGAGCCTTGGCACCAGCATGCTCAATTGCAGGGAAAATGGAGATCATCTCTGCATTTCTATCTGTATACTCATCAAGTTCGTCGGCTAATTGCGCTCGTTCCATTTGAATTTGCTCTTCGAAAAGAGATTTGTAAACAATTGCTGCGGCTCCCGCTCTTTCCAATTCCCGGGCTCCTTCTACGGTAGCTGAAAGGGTGCATGCTCCAACAATTATGGGATTTTTAAGTTGCAATCCCATGAATTCAACGTTTAAATTTGCCATATGATTTTCGATTTTAAATTTCTGTTCTTACTAAATTTAATAAATGGACTTGATATATTCAACCAAAAATCAAATTTAATAATCTGAAAATCAATATAAAACAATTAAAAGCCCACAAATAAAGGACTTGCGAGTCTTATTAGAAATATAACTAAAAAAATCCCACCTCCTAATTATCCTCTCATTTCAATACCTACAGATTATATCAGCGGGATCGTACTAATTATAGTCTGATAATATCACACTTCTCTTTATACAATATAATAAGTAGAAGAGGCATCAAGCAAATATTTCCATTTGCCGCTATCCCCAAATACGCATAAAAAAAAGGGGCTCCAAACTGGAACCCCTTCACTATATATTCAGAATAATGTTTACTCTTCAGTATAATCCATAGAAGCCTGACGCTTATATGTTTTATATCTCCACTTAGCATTCTCTTCTGCAGCAACAAACAATTCTTTCGCTTGCTCTGGGAATGATTTCTGTAATGAAGTGTAACGAACTTCGCCCAATAGGAAATTCTGGAAATTCTCCCAAACAGGCTCTTTTGAATCAAGAGTAAATGGGTTTTTACCTTCATTTTCCAAAGCTGGATTGTTACGATACAAATGCCAGTAACCTGCCTCAACAGCTTTCTTCTCTTCAGCTTGTGATTTACCCATAGATGCTTTCAATCCGTGAGAAATACAAGGAGAATAAGCAATAATTAAAGATGGTCCTGGATAAGCTTCTGCTTCTTTAACAGCTTTCATGTATTGAGCTTGATTTGCTCCCATAGCCACCTGAGCTACGTAAACATATCCGTAAGACATTGCTATCATACCAAGATCTTTCTTTCTGATACGTTTACCTGCAGCAGCAAATTTAGCAACAGCACCAACAGGAGTTGCTTTAGAAGCTTGTCCTCCTGTGTTAGAGTAAATCTCAGTATCCATTACCAATACATTTACATCTTCACCTGAAGCCAATACGTGATCCAATCCACCGAATCCGATATCATAAGCCCAACCGTCACCACCGAAAATCCACTGAGATTTCTTAATCAGGAAGTTTTTAAGATCAAGAACTTCTTTAGCAACAGGATGAGTTTCATTTGCAAGAGCAGACTCAACTTTGGCCGAAGCTTCAATTGACAACTCACCGTTATCTTTATTCTCTAACCACTCAGTAAAAGCAGCTTTTGTTTCAGCATTTACAGCTTCCATTGCAGCTTCCATACGAAGAGCAATACGGTTACGCATTTTACGTACACCTTCGTTCATACCAAAACCAAACTCAGCATTGTCTTCGAATAATGAGTTAGCCCAAGCCGGACCTTTACCACTCTTATTGTTTTTACAATATGGAGTTGCAGGAGCAGAACCACCGTAGATAGAAGAACAACCTGTTGCATTTGCAACCATCATTCTCTCACCAAACAATTGAGTGATTAATTTAATATATGGAGTCTCACCACAACCAGCACAAGCTCCAGAGAACTCGAATAATGGCTGAGCAAATTGTGAGTTTTTCACATTATTTTTAGGCAACAAATCTTTGTAACCTACTTTCTCGTCCATATAATGCCATCTTTCCTTCTCAACATCCTGAGTTTCAAGATGCTTTAAAACCAAAGCTTTTGCTTTAGGAGCAGGACAAACATCAACACAGTTACCACAACCGGTACAATCTTCAACAGCAACCTGAATTCTGAAATGTAAACCTTTCAATTCTTTACCTGTTGCAGGCTTAACAGCAGTTCCAGCAGGAGCCGCAGCTAATTCTTCTTCAGTTAAAATGAACGGACGAATAGCTGCGTGTGGACAAACGTAAGCACATTGGTTACACTGAATACAAGTTTCTTCTTGCCATTCAGGAACACTAACAGCTACACCACGCTTTTCAAACTTAGTTGTACCTGCAGGGAAAGTTCCGTCTTCACGACCCGCGAAAACAGAAACCGGAAGGTCATCACCTTTTTGAGCGTTCATTGGATCACAAACCTCAGCAATAAACTTAGGGCGATTATTCGTAGTTGCAGCTTCTTTCTCTTCAGGTAAGTTTTTCCAATCTGCAGAAACTTTAACTTCAACAACATTTTCTCCACCAGCATCAACAGCTGAGAAGTTCATGTTTACAACTTTTTCACCTTTGTTACCATACGATTTAACAATCGCTTTCTTCATCTCTTCAGCAGCCTTTTCGAAAGGAATCACATTTGTGATTTTGAAGAATGCAGCCTGCATAATAGTATTGGTACGGTTACCAAGACCAAGCTCTTCACCCAATTTAGTACCGTTAATAATGTAGAATTTAATCTCATTCTCAGCCAAGTACTTTTTCATATGATTTGGAAGATTCTTAACAGTTTCTTCTGCGTCATAAATTGAATTCAACAAGAAAGAACCACCTTTTTTCAATCCTTTTAGCACATCGTAAAGATATACGTAAGCAGGAACGTGACATGCAACGAAGTCAGGAGTAGTTACCAGATATGTTGAGCGAATTGGTTCATCACCAAAACGAAGGTGAGAAGCAGTAAATCCACCTGATTTTTTAGAATCGTAAGCAAAATATGCCTGACAATATTTATCAGTTGAACCACCAATAATTTTAATCGAGTTTTTGTTAGCACCTACAGTACCATCAGAACCCAAACCATAGAATTTCGCTTCGTAAAGAGACTCTGAATTCATCTTAACCTCTGGTAACATTGGAAGTGAAGTAAAAGTCACATCATCAACAATACCTAAAGTGAATTGATTTTTAGGTTCGTTCATTGCAAGATTTTTGTAAACTGCAACAATTTGAGATGGAGTCACCTCTTTTGAACCTAAACCATAACGTCCGCCAATCACCATTGGAGCATTCTCTCTTCCGTAGAACACTTCTCTTACATCAAGATACAAAGGATCTCCGTTAGCACCAGTTTCTTTAGTACGATCAAGTACACAAATACGTTTTACTGATTCTGGAATAACGCTTAAGAAATGCTTGGCTGAAAATGGACGGTACAAATGAACACAAACAAGACCAACTTTCTCGCCGTTTGCCATTTTATAGTCAACCGCTTCTTTAATGGTTTCGTTAACAGACCCCATTGCAATAATGATATTTTCAGCATCAGCAGCACCATAATACATGAAAGGCTTGTATTCTCTTCCTGTAATTTTAGTCATTTCCTTCATGTAGTCAGCTACAATATCCGGAACCGCATTGTAAAATGGGTTAGCAGCTTCACGAGACTGGAAGTAAACATCAGGATTCTGAGCAGTACCTCTGGTTACAGGAGATTCCGGATTCAAAGCACGATCACGGAAAGCCTGAAGAGCCTCTTGATCAACAAGATCTCTCATATCTTCCATATCAACAGCTTCAATTTTTTGAATTTCGTGAGATGTACGGAATCCATCGAAGAAGTTCATGAAAGGAACTCTTGATTTAATTGCAGTTAAGTGAGATACAGCAGAAAGATCCATTACTTCCTGAACCGAACCTGAAGCCAACATAGCGAAACCTGTCTGACGTGCAGAATATACATCAGAGTGATCACCAAAAATACTCAATGCCTGAGCAGCAAGAGCACGGGCACTAATATGAAATACACATGGTAATAATTCACCAGCGATTTTATACATGTTAGGAATCATTAACAATAATCCCTGAGATGCAGTATAAGTAGTTGTTAATGCACCAGCTTGTAATGCACCGTGAACAGCACCTGCAGCACCGGCTTCAGATTGCATTTCTACTAATTGTACTGTTTCTCCAAATAGATTTTTACGTCCTTGTGCAGCCCACTCATCAACATTCTCAGCCATTGGCGAAGATGGGGTGATTGGGTAAATACAAGAAACCTCACTAAACATATATGCTACGTGAGCGGCAGCGGCATTACCATCACAGGTAATGAATTTTTTTTCTCTTGCCATTTTACTCCTCCGATTAAATTTTATTATTTGGTATTTTATTTTTCTATCTAATTCTCTAATACAAAAAGCCGAACAACCAAAGAGGTATTTTATTTCCCTCTCCACGTTCTATCATATCGGCAGCAATAAAAAAGTCTTCTGTTCTAAATTTCGATTCAGACGTATCATCACTACCTGTAATTTCAAAATTAAATTTATCATTCACTAAAAAATGACCTCTGTCGGTGCTTGTAATGCTTCTGTTAGGTCCCACCTGATTGTAAAAGAAAGTTTCCCTTAGATTACTTTCATTTACATTTTCCGGTGCAATTGCATATAATAAATTCGTATTGTGCAGATAAACTTTATTTGGTTTCTTCGACGCATCGTTAAAACTCCCCTGAGAATTCAACAAACGAATTAATCTGGCATTCTTTAAATACTTCAAATAATTCATAATTGTAGCTCTGGATGTTTCTACATCGTTTGCCAGCTTACTTACATTTGGTTGAAAAGGAACATTACAGGAAATAATATACAGAAGTTTCTTTAACTTGGACAGGTATTTTAGTTCAATTTGGTTTAAGTAAGTGATATCAAATTCTAAAATCAAATTGATCATCTTCAAAAGATTATCCATAAAGCTTTTCTCCTCCTGATAACAAGGATAATATCCAAACCTCAGGTAATCATTAAAATAAGCTAACGGACGAACCTTGCCAAGAATTTCTTCAACAATGCCCTCATGATTCTCTAACAGTTCTTCCAGTGTGTAGCGAGTAAATTGATTTCCCGACTCGTAATTTAAAAATTCTCTAAAAGACAAGCCATTTAGGTAATAGACATTCACACAATTTTTCAAATCTTCATTCGTCTTAATGCGAAGAATAGATGAACCGGTAAAAATAATCTTCAAATCGGGATATTGCTCGTAACAAGTTCGCAGACCTTTTGCCCATTCCGGATATTTATGAATCTGATCCAGAAGTAATATTTTACCTCCTCTTTTGTAAAATTCATCGATAAAGGGAACCAATCCTTTCTCAGTAAAAAATAAATTATTTAGGTTGATGTATAAGCAACTCTTATCGTTGGCATGATGCTCACGAATATAATCCAGTAAAAAAGTTGTTTTCCCAACTCCTCTGGATCCTTTAATGGCTATCAAGCGCTGTGACCAATCAATTTCATCAGCCAACTCACGTCTAATGGTGCCTTTCTTATGCTTCAACAAACTATTATGAGTCTGTACTAAAGTGTTCATTTTCTGTCGAATTTACTTCGCAAATTTATAGAATAAAAGCGGCATTTTGCAATCTAGAGATTACAAAAAGCTTTTCTTTTTGCTATTTATACTTATTTAAAATAAGATACCACAAATTGATAAGTTGCTAGGAATAAGAAAACTAAGCTCAAATACATTTTTAAAACTAGTCTTATTAATTTATGAAATTTCATTGTAAATTAACACTTTAAGTTTAACACAAAAAGAAAGGGCAATGACTGATATCATTACCCTTTTATATCTTTTTAACACAAAAAGCGATTTACTTATCGTTCATTGAGATTAAAAATTCTTCGTTCGATTTTGTTTTTCTTAAGCGATCCTGCAAGAATTGCATTGCCTCAATAGAGTTCATATCTGTCAGATAGTTTCTAAGAATCCAGATGCGGTTCAATTGATTTGGATCAAGAAGCAGATCATCACGACGAGTACTTGATGCTGTAATATCAATTGCCGGGAAAATTCGTTTGTTAGATAACTTACGATCTAACTGAAGCTCCATATTACCAGTTCCTTTAAATTCTTCAAAGATAACATCATCCATTTTAGAACCTGTATCAGTTAATGCTGTTGCTAAAATTGTAAGCGATCCACCATTCTCAATATTTCTTGCCGCACCAAAGAAACGTTTTGGTTTGTGCAATGCATTAGCATCCACACCACCCGAAAGCACTTTACCTGAAGCAGGAGAAACAGTATTGTAAGCACGAGCCAATCTTGTTATTGAATCCAATAGAATTACAACATCATGACCACACTCAACCATTCGTTTTGCTTTCTCTAAAACGATATTAGCAACACGAACATGACGTTCAGCCGGCTCATCAAAAGTAGATGAAATAACCTCAGCATTTACGCTTCGAGCCATATCGGTAACCTCTTCAGGACGCTCATCGATCAACAAAATAATCATATAAGCTTCTGGATTGTTAGCTGCAATAGCATTGGCTATCTCTTTCAAAAGAACAGTTTTACCTGTTTTTGGCTGTGCAACAATCAGTCCTCTTTGTCCTTTACCAATTGGAGCAAACATGTCAACAAGACGTGTTGACATTGAATTCATTCCTTTTCCTGTCAAATTAAATTTCTCATCCGGGAATAAAGGTGTCAAATGATCAAAAGGTACACGATCCCGTATTACCTCAGGTAGTCTGCCGTTAATCTTTGCAACTTTAATTAATGGAAAATACTTCTCACCTTCTTTCGGCGGACGAATTGTTCCATTAACAGTATCTCCGGTTTTTAAACCGAATAATTTGATTTGCGACTGCGACACATATATATCATCGGGAGAATTTAAATAATTGTAATCCGACGAACGCAGGAAACCATAGCCATCAGGCATAATTTCCAAAACACCCGAATTGTCAATTATTCCATCAAACTCAAACAATTTCTCTTTCTCACGTTTCTCAAAACGTTTTCTACTTGGATTCTCTTGTCTTTCCGTCTTCTCTGACTTCTCTGGTTTATCAGACACTTCCCGGCCTTCTGTTTTCACCAGCTCTTCAGCAACATCCGCCCCCTCAGGCTTATCCTGACGCTCTGGTTTATCCTGACGTTCTGTTCTTGGCGGTCTTGGTGGTCTAGCAGGTCTCGGTGGCCTTGCAGATCTTTCGCTTCTCTGTGCATTTTCATTTGCAACAGGAGGCACTGAAACTGAGGTTTGTGATTGCTCTTCCATTTTCTCCTCAACAGGAGTACTTTCAGCTTTTTCAACAACCGGTCTTGTTCCTCGTATGGGTTTTCTTGGGGCGTCTTTTGGTGCTGTATCTTCTTCTTGAGTAGTCTCATTACTTACAGCATCCCTAACTGGTTGTTCCGGCTTTTTTCTTTTGTGCAGAAGCGATCTGGATCGCCCTTCATCGGCCTTACTATCTCCCATTGGACTCTTAGGTCTTTTTAGGGGAGTCTTTTTTTCTGGTGTTTTTCTTTCAGAAGCTACAATTGCCTGTTGATCAAGGATTCTGTAAATTAAATCCTGTTTCTTAAAAGACTCAATTTTTTTAACATTGAGTTCTTTAGCGATTTCTCGTAATTCAGGCACAAGCTTCTTGTTTAATTCAAGAATATCGTACATAAATGATATATTAATATTTTTCGGGTGATTTTTTTAGATAGAAATTGTTTTGAACAATTGGGAACCTGATCTTTCGACCTCTAAATGAGAAGAATTAATCTGAATTCAATTGCAATATTACGGAATTAGTTATAAATCACAAAAAATAAATGATTTTATTATTCAAATTGATGCCTGAAGTCGCTATATAAGTTTATTAATCTCAAAATAAACCTCTTGAAAGTACCACAAATTTCTTTTTCAAAATGATTTTGCTATATTTAAATATAAACGAGAATAGTCAACTCGTATATAAATACCATTCAAAACCCACTATGAGACAGCTAAAAATTACTAAACAGGTAACCAATAGAGAAACTCCGTCACTGGACAAGTACCTTCATGAAATTGGGAAAGTCGATCTTATTTCTGCAGAGGAAGAGGTTCAACTTGCCAGAGAGATCAAAAAAGGTAATAAAAAAGCTCTGGATCGACTTATTAAATGCAATCTACGTTTTGTTGTTTCCGTATCAAAGCAATATCAAAACCAAGGCCTTAGTCTGCCCGATTTGATTAATGAAGGAAACTTAGGACTAATTAAAGCGGCTCAAAGATTTGATGAAACCAGAGGTTTTAAATTCATATCATATGCTGTTTGGTGGATTAGGCAATCCATTTTGCAGGCATTGGCCGAGCAAGCCCGAATTGTTCGCCTGCCGTTAAACAAAATTGGTTCTATTAACAAAATCAACAAAACATTCGCTCAATTGGAACAGGAGTATCAGCGGGAACCTTCACCTGAAGAAATTGCTACCATACTGGAAATGAGTCCAAAAGATGTAAAAGAAGCACTTAAGGCTTCAGGAAGACACATCTCTATGGATGCTCCTATAAACCCTGATGAAGAGAATACTCTTTACGATATATTGCTTAGCAATGATGAAATTAGTCCGGATAAAAAGCTAATTCGGGACTCACTTCGCAAAGAAATTGACCGATCTTTATCAACACTTTCAAAAAGGGAGGCTGCGATTATTAGATTGTATTTTGGATTAAATGAAAAGCCACCATACTCTCTCGAAGAAATTGGAAAAGAATTTGGCTTAACGCGGGAACGTGTTCGCCAGATTAAAGAGAAGGCAATCAAGCGAATGAAGACAACATTTAGAAGCAAAATACTAAAAACTTATTTAGGAGAATAATATTTATTTTAGGGTGAAAAGAAAGGATAAGAACAGATGGTGAATTTTCATTTACCTCCTCTTATCCTTTTTTACTTATATTTGCGCCATATTTAAACGAAACGTAAACAACCAAATGCAAACATTAATTTCACCTTCACTGTTAGCTGCCGATTTCACAAATCTAAAGGCCGATATCGAAATGGTAAACAACAGTCAGGCCGATTGGTTTCACTTAGACATTATGGATGGGGTTTTTGTACCTAACATATCATATGGTCTGCCTGTTGTAGAGCAAATAAACAAAATTGCTGAAAAACCGTTGGATGTTCATCTGATGATTATTGATCCGGATAGATATGTTGCAGCTTTTAAAAAAGCCGGCGCTGACATTCTAACAGTTCATTACGAAGCTTGCACTCATCTTCACCGTACTATTCAGAACATTCACAGTCAAGGAATGAAAGCCGGCGTATCACTAAACCCTCATACCCCGGTTTCTGTTTTAGAAGAAATTATTACTGATATTGATTTGGTTCTTTTAATGAGCGTAAATCCTGGTTTTGGCGGACAGAGTTTTATTGAGAACACTTATGCTAAAGTTGAAAAACTGGCTGAATTGATCAAAGAAAAAAATGCTTCTGTCGTAATTGAAATCGATGGAGGTGTGAATTTGGAAACAGGAAAAAAATTAGTTGAAGCCGGAGCCAATGCTTTGGTTGCCGGAAGTTTTGTTTTTGGAGCTAATGATCCAAATCAAACAATATCCGACTTAAAAAAACTATAAAATACAAAAGACCAAATGCACACACATTTGGTCTTTCTTTTTATACTTTCGCAACATCTTTCCCTTCCAAATACGCATGAAGATAAGCAAATTGAGGAGTCAGCCTGCCATCTTTTGCAATTGTTGCCCTCTCAATTATTCCATCCGAATCATCGTCTAAAAGGGCTTCATACACATTCTGATACAAAGCCTCTCCAAAATCAATTGATGAATCACGAGGTAATTCACCCGGTAAATTATCTACAGCCATAACTGTTACGTTTTTTTTATCCACGAAAGGAATTGCTTCTTCTTCGTTAAACCGATCATATCCATAAAACGACGAAGCAATTGTTGAAGCCCTCAATGTTGATGCAATTGGACCATTTAAATCACAGCTTACATCGGCAATTACCGAAATTTTAAAATCATCTTCTTTGTAATCTTCCGGAATTAGAAATTTAGGCGATTTTGGATCCCAATAATGGCAGGCAATAAATAAATCTGTCACTTTAGTAAAAGGCTTAAATATTGATCGGTACTGTTCCGGATTCTCGTAAAAATCCTTTAAATTAAATTCACCTCTGTCTTTACGTTCCACATAATATTCAGGATCAATCCGACAAACAACAGGTTCGTTAAAACTTTCATGTAAAAATTGTTCCGGTGTAACCTCTTTCAAATTTAAAACACGTAGGGTCTGCATTGCTCCCATGGCAACACGACCACCTCCGGTAATTAATATTTTTATGGGTTTTAAACTAACTTTTTTAAGATGTAAATACATCTCCTCCATATCCTTGCAATAACTGGCTGGTGGCAAATCAAAAAAATCAGTACGCACACCGCGGGCTCTAAGTGCTTTATACGCTCCCACAACACCAGCCCAATGACCAAATGCCACAAGCCTTTGGTGCTTGTTATCCGTTAAATATTCATAATCAATAAGAGTTATATTTCTTTTAATTATTTGTTGCAGCAATTCACGATTGTAAAGCTGCTGTTTTGCTGTATGAGAAAAAAACAAATAGGTTTTATTTGGGATCAGAGTTGGAATAGAAACTTCCTTTACTCCAATCAAGATATCACAATCTCGCAAATCATCCGTTAAAAAATATCCCTGCTCCCGATATTCCGAATCAGTAAAACAACGAATATCACTCGGCTGAATGAATATACTGACATTAGGATATTTATTGAGAATTTGTAAGCCTGTTAGCGGTGGTATCGCAACTCTTCTGTCAGGTGGATTTTTAGTTTCCCGAAGGACTCCAATTCTAATTCTTTTTTTCATACGATTCCTTATTTATATGCAAGTGTGTGATTTTATGCAGGTAATGAGTATTAAGATAATAATAAAAAGAACGATTATCCACATTCCAACCGAATTGATTTACGAACATTCCAGATATCAAACTCTTTCGTTAGCAATTCCCGAACCTATTGTTTCCCACTATACATTATAAAAAGACCGTTAAGCACTCTTTATTTGTAATTGATACTTAAGGTCTATCGATACAAACTTAAATTTAATACATATTCTAAAAGGTTTCTATGAAAAAATCATGTAAAATGTATGAATTTTACTAATTTTACAACAATTCTGGGGCTGACGTGGATTTTGACAGCATGATGAATTAGTATGTAAGCATGTCGAGCGTTGTTATTCCAGCTCGTAAATATCGGATATCAAACTTTTTAATTGGCGAAAATAACTACGCTCTTGCTGCTTAATCGAATAAAGTAGATTAATGCTTCATCACCACTCCAGGAGTGGAGACGAGACATCCAACTTATGGTTCCACCTTGTTCCGGTAAGTAATTGGATGCTATCAATTCAGGGTTAGTCTGCTTCAGGCTTTGGGGAGTAGGCGAAATTAAAAAGATAAGATAAAGTATCGGGTGTGCTTTCCCTAACTTTGTACGAAAATCAATAAATCACTACACATGTAGAAAGCCTATTGATCGCGTGTTTGGACCAGGGTTCGATTCCCTGCAGCTCCACCAGAAGAACCTCAAACTTCATCAAAACCGCTCAAACCAAAAGGTTTGAGCGGTTTTCTTTTTATATTGCAATCAAGAAAAATTGAAAATAATTCTATTTTCTTTAAGCATTATCTTGAAATTACACCAATTAAAAATCAAAACATTCATTAAAGCAATTTAGAAAAAAGCATTTTGAGGAATTGATTTAACAAGTTTCTTTTTCAGCTTATTTTCAGTGAATTTGTGCCGCCATTGTTTCACAGCATCTAATGTTGCGAATACTTTATTTTTATAATATTGCTTTATGTATTGCCATATTTTCTCAGAAGGATTTAACTCTTGCATGTATGGAGGGATTCGTATTAATCTAATATTCTCTGGTGTTGTGCAATGCTTAAAGGAATGAAAGCCAGTATTGTTAATTACCACTATCTTTAGTTCTGTTGGTTTGTATTGAGAGAATCGTTCTAAATATTTGTAGAAGATATCGCTGGAAACGCCTTAAATTTCATAGACAAAAGAATCGCCATTCATAGGAGAGAAGCTTACATATAGGTAAGTATTCTTAAAAGCAAGTTGATATCTCACAACTGGCTTTATTCCTTTTATTGTTAAACATTTCCCAATAAGTGTCATTAAACCAAATCTGCTTTCATCTTGATAATATAAATTAACTGACTCATGCTTATCTTTATCAAGATTAATTCTATTTGAATGTAACCAATCAGGTAGTTTTTTAAAGACATCAATGGTCTGTTCGTTTTTTTTTGTAATGAGATTTTGTCGGAGTTTTAAGTTTGCACTTGAAGTGTTTAGTCATATAAGCTCTTAAACTATAATATTCAATATCAGTGTTATATGTTGATTTAACCCAAATTACAGCATCCCAATACACTCGCAATGGATTCTTAGAATCTGCACGCTTTTCTTTAAGTCAGTATGAATATCAGTTAATTACAAAAAAATATCCCATTTTGAAAAAATCAAGATGGGACATCTATTCTAAATATGACAATTTTCACATAAAATCGATACGTTCGATATCTTCCCATTTAAAGTTTTGGTATTCATCTTCATTTACAAAAATAATTACTCCCGCATTTTTATTGGAAACATCGGTTTGGTCGCCAAGATACAGCTTCATCCCATTTTTTAGTTCAACAAGACAGTAGTTGTATGCCATTGGTTTAATACTGCCAATATTTCTGAAAGGGATAGCAAATTCCAATTTATCATTTAAACCATTTAAAATTTCCGAATCCATTGCCTCATCTAAATCGTAAACAATTACTCCTTTATACGATTTACCTTCCTTTGTAACTAATGTACCAAACAACCTTTGCGATACCCTAAATTCAGATAAACAATCTGTATTTTTGGAAAGAGGAAGAATCTCTAAAGAAAGAAAGTGACTCCAGGGAAAATCTACTCTTCCAACATTAGGAATACTAACTATAATTCCTCTATTGTATTTATTAACATCATTCTCTCCGGTCAATTCGAACTGTCGTTCGGAATGCAAAGTAATGAGACTTCCATTTTCTGTTTTTTCAATTTTTTTTATTTTATCAAAAGAGATGGATACGTCTCCATCACGGCTTCTTCCATCCAATTTATCTCCCAAAAGACGCTCATCGTGATCCCATTGAATAAAACCTGTAAACTCTCCTTTCGTTGTTGTAATCTTTCCATAAATTGGGTCTCCAAAAGTCTCCATATGATCAGTAGGTGTTGTTTCAAAATTGACTATATCAATACGATCCCAATCAATTTTCAACAAGCCTAATTCCTGATCAATGATCCAAACTTTTGTTCCCACATCATTTGAACCGCCGCTTAAGTTAATATACTTTCCATTTTTAAGTTCTAAACTTACCGATTCGCTTCCAGTTACAGATATTGATTTTATATCGCCAAACCGACATTGAAATTTTCGATCGTAAACACTGGTTAAATTTCTCCTCTCATCATTAATTGTGACTTCGAAGCGATCCCATGTTCTATTTCTACTGTATCTCTCTTCATTATTTTTAATTTTGGATTCCGGAAGGTATTTCAGGTACGGATTTTCTTCTTTGTCAGCATTAAACACATCTGTTAAAAACACCTCTTCATCATCCCAACGAATGGCACCCTTATACACATCACCATCAATTGTAGTGATACTACCGTATAAATAACATGGATATGTTTGACCCAAAACAGAGTATGAGCCAAAAAACAGTTGAATTAGAAGAAAAAAGAATACGAGATTTTTTGCTAGACGATCCATACTTCCTGATTTAAATTTATTGTTCTTTCCGCTCGTATGACGAATAGACACAACAAAAGTTACACAAGAAATAAATATATCTTCAGCTATTTTTTACGAAAAAGAACCTGAATGTTCTTTGATGACTCTGAAGGAGTAAAAATCTGTATTAATTCCCAATCTGAATCATAGTCGGCGATGAGCTTTTTTAAATTATAGATCTTGAGTAATTTCTCTGTTATATCATCTGATTTATCTGCCATTTCTTTGGATACATCCCAAGAAAATGATTCCAATCTAAAAAACACAGATATTTTCTTATTCGCAAGTTTAACTTCCACTTCTGCAACTTCATTATCATCACCAAGTGGTATTGGCACACATATTTCTCTCATGAGTAAATGATTTAGAAGATTTATACCATATTGAGTTTATTCATATTTAATTGCCTTAATTGGGTCGGAACTTGCTGCCCGGTAAGACTGCCATGCTACAGTAAACAGCCCAATCACTAAAGAAACAATTAGGGTGACAACAAATATCCAAATGCCTATTGAAATGTGATAAGGAAAATCGCTCAACCAAGCACTTAAAGCCCAATAAGATATTGGAACAGCTATGATATTCGCAATTACAATTAACCTGATAAATTCACGAGTCAGCAAATACACCAACTTCGCTACCGATGCACCCAATACTTTCCGAACACCCAGCTCTTTGGTTCGTTGCTCGGCCATAAAAGAGGACAATCCAAAAAGCCCCATGGATGCAATTAAAATGCTTATCAAAGAAAATATTGAAAAAATCCATGTCAGTCTTTCTTCCGGTTCATAATTTTCTTTCATTCTATCATCTAAAAAGGAATAACCAAATGACATATTGGGACAGAACTCATTCCATACTTTCTGAATATATAGTAGCGTTTCTTTTCTATTTTCAGAATTAATTTTCACGTGCAAATTCCTTCGGTAATCAGGATTTTCCGAAACAATGAGGTTCATCGGCTCAATTAAATCTTTAAGAGGCTGATAATTAAAATCCCGAATTACACCAATCACCTCTCCCAATTGAACTTCTCCTCCTTCATCAACACCATCAATTTCAACTCCCAACTGAAGCTTTTTCCCTAAGGCATTTTCGCCCCAGTTAAATTTAATTGCGGCCGACTCATTAACGATAAATGCATTGATTGTATCTGATGGAATCTCACGACTAAAATTTCTTCCTTTCAGAATATCCATTTCCATTAAATCGATATAATCGAAATCAATAACATTGAAATTTAATGCATATTGCTGCATCCCTTCATCACTCTCGTACAAATGCACCGTTTTCGATCCTCCAAAACCAATTAATGAACTAGAAGTTGCAACAGCCTTTATGTTGGGATTTTTCTTCAGCTCCATTTTCAATGCATCTATTCTGGTCCGCAATACTGAATCGCGAATAACCGAGACTACAATATCTTTTTTATTAAATCCCACATCCATACTATTCATGTACAGGAATTGAGATGCAACAATGATAGTTCCGCTAATCATCATGGCTGAAACTGTAAACTGTGAAATCACAAGCAATTTTCGCAAAAAACCATTTGCTCCACCTCTGCCATTTCTTCCTTTTAGAATAAAAACCGGCTGAATTGAAGACAAGTAAAGAGCAGGATAACTCCCCGAGAAAAGACCTAAGAGGACGGCAAGAATTACATTAAACAAAATCACCTCCGGAGTATCCAAAAAACTCAATGTAAGATCCTTATTTACCAATTGATTAAACAGTGGCAGCAACAACTCAACGCATATTAAGGCTATAATAAGGGCAAAAACTGTTAACGATATACTCTCCATCATAAACTGACGAATGATATTTTCTCTTTGTGCGCCAACCACCTTACGAATACCTACCTCTTTTGCCCGCTTTGAAGATCGCGCAGTTGCCATGTTCATATAGTTAATACTGGCTATGGACAGGATAAAAATGGCAATTGCTGTTAGAATATAAATGTATTTTATATTGCCGGTTGGAGCATCCCATTGCAATTGTGATCTTAAATGAATATCCCCAAGATGCTGAATTATTAATTTGTAGGAAACCCCCAGTTGATCTCCAAGCTCCTTCATGTATTTCTCATAGTAAGCCGGAAACTTTTCGAGAATAGCATCAGCCTCTGAATTTTCTTTTAACAACAAAAAAGTATAATTATTAAAAGACCAAAATGAAATTGGTTGCTGACTGTTAAATTGCTCCGCTCCCCTTATGCTTTCCAATGTTTTCATGGAATAGAAAGCATTATATTTAAAGTGGCTGTTGGAAGGGAGATCTTTCATTACTCCACTAACAGTATAGGCTGCATTTTCACCAACAAGCAATATCTTTCCTATTGGATCCTCGTTGCTAAAATACTTCTTAGCCAGAGTTTCATTTAGCACTATTGAGTATGGTTGAGTAAGAGCTTTTTTTGGATCTCCTTTAAGCAGGGGAAAGCTAAAAATAGTAAATACAGAAGAATCAACAAAGGCGATATGTTCTTCATAAAACTCTTTATCATCATATTTAAACTGCTGTCTTCCTGAACCTTGAAACCGAACAAACTGCTCCACCTCAGGAAATTCCTCAGCAAAGGTTGGCCCGAATGGCAAAGGCGATGTCGCAACACGGTCTCTCTTTCCACTCAAAGTAAAATCTGATCCCAAACGAATGATCCGTTCATGATTCACATTGTACTTATCGTATGATAATTCATCCTGAACAAACAGTAAAATCAGAATTGTACAAATTAATCCTACAGATAAACCGACAACATTAATTGTTGTATAGAATTTATTTCTGGAAAAATTTCGAAAAAGTGTAATGAAGAAATTCTTAAACATACTTGCCTTATTAATATGCAGCTCAATTTTCAGAATATGAACCTAAGAATTGATTAATAACGATAATATTTTCGTTCTAAAGCTTTTGTCTCATATTCTCAGTTACAATATGTCCGTCAAACAATTGAATAATACGATGACTTCTATCGGCATCTGATGGCGAGTGAGTGACCATAATTATTGTAGTTCCTTCCTCATTAAGCTGAGTTAAAAGATTCATCACCTCTTCTCCGTTAGCAGAATCCAAATTACCCGTTGGCTCATCCGCTAAAATCAATTTGGGATTGGAAATAACTGCTCGTGCAATTGCAACCCTTTGCTGCTGTCCTCCAGATAATTGCTGAGGAAAATGCTTAGCTCTATGGGCAATATTCATTCTTTCCAATGCCTCATTTACTCTTCTTTTTCTCTCTGCCCCAGATACTTTCATATACAAAAGAGGCAACTCAACATTCTCAAAAACGGTCAATTCATCAATCAAATTAAAACTTTGAAAAACAAAACCAATGTTTTCTTTTCTCAAATTTGTTCTTTGCCTTTCAGTGTAGTTCTCTACCTGATAGCCATTAAAATGAAGCTCTCCTTCACTTGGATTGTCAAGCAAGCCAATAATATTCAGCAAAGTTGACTTGCCACATCCCGATGGCCCCATTATCGCAACAAATTCGCCTTTATTAATTTCCAGATTGACATTATTTAATGCCGTAGTTTCCACTTCGTCGGTTCTGAAAACTTTAATTAAATTTTTAGTATTAATCATAGCCATATCTATTTATACAATCACTTATTCATATTTTAGCACTCGCACCGGAGTTTTTAAAGCCAATTTCCATATTTGCTGATAAACTGTAAGAAAGGTTATCAACAGAGATACAAATCCTGACAAGATAAAAATTCCAATTCCAATATCTATTCGATAGGCAAACCCCTTTAACCACCACTCCATCACAAAAAATGAAAGTACCCAAGCAATGAAATTGGAAAGCATTACCCATTTAAAAAATTCTTTTAACAACAATTGAAATACAGTATCCATATTAGCTCCAAAGACCTTCCTTAGTGCCATCTCACGGGATTTCCGTTCTGTAACAAAGGAAACAAGCCCAAACAAGCCCAAATATGAAATAATAAAAGCTATTATTGTAAATGAAATAAATATTTTACTCATTCGTGATTCAGCCGTATAAAAATACTTAAAGTCCTCTTCCAAAAATCGATAAGTAAACGGAATATCAGGAACTGTTGAGTCCCAAACTGTTCTTATTTTATTTAGAATTGGCTCCACATCTTCTCCAATTCGAATAGCTATATATTTAAATGCTGCCGGGTTTCGCATCATGATTAAGGGTTCCACTCCAACCTGAAGACTATTAAAATTAAAATCTTTAACAATACCTATCACCTCGCCCGAATAATCCCAAATCTGCAAAGGTTCTCCAATGATATGGACCATATTCATCTTTTCTGCCGCCGATTCATTAATAATAAATTTCAAGCTATCCCCGCCATGCAATTTGGAAAATCCCCTTCCCTGAATCACATCCATTTCAAATGTTTCAATGAAATCATAATCCACAAAAGACAATTGAAACAAGATATCTTCAGAATCTTTTATTTTTCCGGGCCAATCTACATCCCAAGTTGAATTTGTAAAATTCACCGGCATTTGGTTTGCTGCAGTTACCCAGTAAACTCCCTGGATTTTAGTCAACTCATTTTTCAACTTAGGATAAATCGAATTAAAATCATCTGCCATCTCAATATAAATCAAATCGCTCTTATTGTAACCAACATCCGATTCCCTTAAAAATTTCAGTTGCTGATAAATAATCCCTGAACAAATAAACAGAGATATCGACATACTAAATTGAATGACTACCAACACCTTCCTGAGCAGAGCAGAATCTTTTCTTGAAATGCCTTTAATTACATGAATTGGCAGAAAAGAAGACAGAAACAAGGCAGGATAACTTCCTGACACAATTCCTGTAAGAAGTACAATGCCCGAAACGCTAAATAAAAATTTTATATTATTTATCCCCAATGACAAATCCCTATCCGTTAAATCACTAAAAACAGGCAGTAATAATTCAACCAAAACAACGGCAATTCCTAAGGATATTAATGTAAAAAATATCGATTCGCCAAGAAACAAACCGATTAATCCTTTTCGCTGAGCTCCAACTACTTTTCTGATAGCCACTTCTTTTGCTCTTCTTTCTGATCTGGCAGTTGCCAGATTCATATAGTTAAAACAGGCAATTAAAAGTATCAAAACAGCTACCAGCAGGAATACTCTCACATACCAAATTGAACCCACTTTATTCGTGTTAATGGCATACAAATGATATTTCACGAAAGCCTGAAGATCAAGATCTACATTTGAATTCTTAATACGATCTTTAATATACGTTTGTAACTGAGCCGCCAAATCATCCGAATCAACTCCTTCTTCTACTTTAATAAAAGTGTGAAAAGTATTTGCCTCCCAATCATTTAAATCATAAGACCACAACTTCCCAAAAAATTGAAAAGGAAGAATAAAGTCGAAAGTTATTGATGAATTAGCCGGCGGATTTTGAATCACAGCCGAAACTACATAATCAAATTTGGAATTTATTTCAATCTTTCTTCCAATCGGATCCAATTCGCCGAACAATTTCTGAGCGAGCTTCTCTGTAAGCACAATTGAATTTTCCTCCTTAAAAGGATTCTCTTTTTCTCCTTCTACGATAGGAAAAGTAAAAATCTGAAAGAAATCTGCGTCAACAATTTTCCCGCCATCCTCAACAAAACTTTTCCCATCCGCAGAAAGAATCAATTGCCCCCAGGTAGTAACCATTCTGGTGGAATACTTAATTTCCGGAAATGTTCTTTTTATTGATTCGGCTAATGGCGCAGGTGTTGAATATACCGAAAACACATCCCCGTCTGCATAGTTCTGATTCTCATAAACACTATAAACCTGATCAATATCCTCGTGAAACTTATCAAATCCCGTTTCATATTCTACCCATATTAATATGAGTAACGTACAAGTCACACCAGTTGCCAATCCTAAAATATTCATTAAAGAATAGGCTTTTTGCCGATATAAACTTCGTAAAACGGTATTCAATAGAATTTTTAACATCCACTTACTTTAAAACCAATTTGTCAACATCCCCGTAAGATTCATAGCTATTTGTTACAACTCTCTCTCCCGGTTTCAAGCCCTCAAGAACCTCATAATACATCGGATTTTGATTTCCCAATTTAATTGCACGTTTTGTAGCAAACTCACCACTGGGATCCACAACGAATATCCATTGCCCTCCTGTACTTTGAAAAAAACCTCCTCTTTGAATCAACACAGCCTCCCTGGGCTCTCCCAATTCAATTTTTGTTCTAAATGTTTGCCCGGTTCTAATTCCAGGAGGAAGTTCACCAACAAATTTCATATCAATTTCGAACTGACCACTACGTACTTCCGGATAAACTTTATAAACCACTAAATTATAATCAACGCCGCTAAAACTAAATTTAGCCTTCAATCCTTTATTTAATCGTGCAATGTAGAGTTCGTCAACCATCGCATTTATTTTATAATTATCCAATACATTCACCTGTCCTAAACGCTGCCCTCTTGACTTTGACTCTCCCAATTCAACATTTAAAGATCCTAACTGACCATCAACAGGTGCTTTTACATTTAGATTCTGGAGTTTTGCACGAACCATTTCCAGATTGTTTTCCATGTTTTTCAAATTGGCATCCAATCGTTGAATTTGAATTGTTCGCGCAAGAGAATCGGTTTTTTGTCTCTCCAAAAGCAACTCCCTGGTTTTTTTATAGTAATTGTAATTATCATTTGACTCGTCGAATTCTTCCCGGGAAATTAAATCCTTCTCAAAGAAAATTTTATTTCTCTGATAAGCCCTTTTACTCTTTGCCAAATTTAAATCAATATCCAACAAACTTCTTCTTACATTTAAACGATCCTGTTCCATACTCAAACGGGTATCCCGTAATCTATTTACTTGCTCAGTAAAGCCAGCTTCCGAATTTAATATTTGTAAGTTCAACTCTGAATTGCTTAAACGAAGAATCACATCGCCCTTTTTAACCATACTTCCCTCTTCCAGCAGGATCTCTTCAACCCGGCCTCCTTCAATAGCATCTAAATAAACAGTGGTAATTGGATTGACCGTTCCCGTTCGGGCAATGTATTCCTGAAAATAATCAGTCTTCACATCTCCAATTGAAATTTTCTCTGCATCAACACGTAATCGGGATCCTGACTCTCCCAAAAATGCTGCATACAAAACAACGACGCCTAGAACAGCTCCCGCTAAGTACCAATTTTTCCTTAGTAAATACCAGGCTTTCTTTTCAATAATTCTATCCATTATAATTTGACTTTTTTAATCCTTTTTCAAACACAACCGCAATGTAGCCACTTTCATGCCAAAACACTTTTAACATTGATTAACAACTCCTTGAAAAACCAAAACCTATTGATTTCCACGCATCTGTGAACGAAAACAATACAAGAACTGTACGTATGCGAACATTTTTCTTTTAATATTAAAATTTAAATGATAACTTGGATTCCTATTTAAGATACTAAAACCTGAAACGACAAATTAATTCAAATTATGGCAAATCAAAAAAACGGCAAAATATTAGCTATTGATGATAACGAAGATATCCTGTTTTCTTTAAAGTTGCTGCTTAAACAACACGTAGAATTAATACACACAGAGTCTGATCCGGAAATGATTCCCAAACTCATGAAACAGGATGATTACGATGTTGTGTTGCTTGACATGAATTTTACAAAAGACGCAATTAGCGGTCAGGAAGGATATCATTGGCTAAACAAAATACTTGAAATTGACCCACAGGCAGTTGTACTATTTATTACTGCATATGGTGATATCGAAAAATCGGTAAAAGCTATAAAAGCGGGCGCTACAGACTTCATATTAAAACCATGGCAGAACGAAAAACTTCTTGCCACCATCTCGTCAGCAATAAAACTACGCAGATCGAAAGATGAAGTAAAAGAACTAAAGACAAAACAAAAAGAATTAAATGCAGTTCTTGACCAACCATTTAATGACTTTATTGGTACATCTCCTGAAATGCAGCAGGTATTCTCAACCATCACAAAAGTGGCGGTAACAGATGCCAACGTCTTGATTCTTGGCGAAAACGGTACAGGCAAAGAATTGGTTGCAAGAGCACTACACCGAAACTCATCAAGAAAAGATGAAGTTTTTATCAGCGTTGACCTTGGATCCATAAATGAAAACTTATTCGAAAGTGAACTGTTTGGACATGTGAAAGGTGCATTTACAGATGCCCGCGCCGACCGTCCCGGCCGATTCGAAATTGCTTCAGGCGGAACACTATTCCTAGATGAAATTGGGAATTTAAGCCTGCCGATGCAAGCAAAACTATTAACAGTTTTAGAGCGAAGAGAAGTGATTCGGGTTGGATCAAACAAACCAATTCCTATCGATATCCGTTTAATATGTGCAACCAATATGCCACTAAAACAAATGGCATCAGAAGACAGATATCGTCAGGATCTTCTGTACAGAATTAATACTGTTGAAATAAGTCTTCCTGCTTTAAGAGAACGATACGAAGACATCCCACTTTTGGCAAATCATTTTCTTGAAATATATTCTAAAAAGTATAAAAAAGGCATCAACCCTCTATCAAAAGCATGCCTAAACAAACTTTACGATTACAGTTGGCCTGGAAATGTGAGAGAACTTCAACATTTAATGGAGCGGGCAATCATTATGGCAGACGATCGAAATCTGGACCCGGCCGATTTCCAAGTAAGTATTGAAAGAAATGGTCAGGATGATGTTGAATTTGATTCCTATAACCTTGAGGAAGTTGAAAAGAACATCATACAGAAAGTATTGAAAACAAATAAAGGAAATATTTCCAAAGCTGCTGGAGAATTAGGTCTTACGCGCACATCTCTTTATCGAAGACTAGAAAAATATGGTTTATAAAAGCTTCCGGATTAATTTTATAATAAGAATCATCGTGCTCTCAGCAACGATATTCTTATTATTTTACTTGATTGCAAAAAAGAGCCTCTACTTCACAGCAAGCCTTACTTTTATTGCGATTATTTATCAAATATATGAAATTATTAAGTACGTTGAAAAAACCAACCGCCTGCTAAAGAATTTTCTGGAATCCATACGATATTCTGATTTCACACGAAATTTTCAGGTTCAGGGTCTTGGAAGCTCATTCGACAAGCTACAGGAATCTTTCAATGCAGTAATTACTGATTTTCAGAAAATAAGAGCAGAAAAAGAAGAACATTATTTCTATTTACAAACCGTAATTCAACACATTGGAATTAGCTTAATTGCATTTCACCGCGATGGAAAAGTAGAAATGATTAACAATGCCTCTAAGAAACTTTTTCAGGTAAGCAACCTTAAAAGAATACAAGACTTAAGCGGCTTTAGTGAGGAGCTTGTAAATTGCCTGTTAAGCCTTAAGCATGGAGAAAACACACTAGTTAAAGTTGTTGACAACGAAGATATCCTAAAGCTTGCTATTTACGCTACCGAGTTTAAAATTAACAACCGGCAAGTAATACTTGTGTCAATTAAAAACATCCAATACGAATTGGAAGAACAGGAAATTGAATCCTGGCAAAAACTAATTCGGGTACTGACTCATGAGATTATGAATTCAATTACGCCAATCTCTTCCCTTTCTACTACGCTAACAACAATTCTTGATGATTTTGGGGAAAACAACACCAATAAGTTTCAAGATGAGGATCTGGAGACACTGAACGAGGTTAAACTGGCTCTTGAAACAATCCATAAAAGAAGTTCCGGACTTTTGCATTTTGTAGATACTTATCGGAATCTTACAAAAATTCCAAAGCCAAATTTCGGTATTTTTCAGATAGAGAAGCTATTTGACAACATTCATCGCCTGATGGAGGAGGAAATAAAGAGGAAAGGCATCAAGTGTGAGATTAGTATCAACCCTCAAAGTCTGGAGCTTTCTGCCGACGAACAGCTGCTTGAACAGGTTTTAATCAATTTGATTAAAAACTCTATTCATGCACTCGAACACACAACCGATCCAAAAATTGAACTGAAAGCCTTTATGAACAAAAGAGGCCGAATATCAATTCAAATAAGCGACAATGGACAAGGCATTATAAAAGAAGTGCTTGACAAAGTATTTATTCCATTTTTCACAACAAAGCCTAAAGGCTCTGGTATTGGATTAAGCCTGTCAAAACAGATATTGCGATTGCACGGAGGAACCATTACCGCACAGTCAATTCCAAACGAAAAAACCAGTTTTACTCTTACTTTTTAACATGATTTAACACCCTAATAATTTTAAATTAACAATTACTTTCGTTAAATTTAAGGAGCAAATCAATTTCTAACCTTTAATTAAAACTTAAAAGCATATGACTAAAACAATCACATTCAATAAGTTAAGAGAAATTAAAGATAGTTTACCTGAAGGTAGTATGCAAAGGATTGCAGAAGATTTACAATTAGAAGTAGAAACCGTTAGAAATTATTTTGGTGGAACCAATTTTGATGAAGGCCAATGCACAGGAATTCATGTTGAACAAGGCCCTTATGGTGGTATTGTTGAACTAGATGATACAACTATTTTAGATCACGCCATTAGCATTCTGGAAGATTAAATTGTAAACATCAATAAGATAAAAGACAGGGCTGTTGAAACTTTTCAACAGCCCTGTCTTTTAATTGATCTTATATCTTACAGAACTTCTTTTCTATCGTTATGCAATTTATTAAAAATAATTGCCAGATTAGAATAGAGTGTTGTGTTTTGAACAATGATATCTTCCGGAACCTTGATTCTTGCCGGCGTAAAATTCCAAATCGCTTTAATACCCCATGCTACCATCAAATCGGCAACTGTTTGAGCATTTTCAGCAGGAACAGTAATAATTCCCATTACCACATTCATTTCCTGTGATAAATCACGAAATTGATCGATGTGAAATACTTCAATATCATTAAATTTTTTCCCTATGGTCGAAGAATTAACATCGAAAGCCGCAACGATATTTAATCCAAAATGCGACAATCCGCTATCATGCAATAATGCGGACCCCAAAGATCCAGCACCAACAAGAAAAGCATTATCCATAATAGTAAATCCAAGAAACTCCGACAAAACATCTACCAACGCTTTAACTTCGTAACCTACTCTTGTTTTTCCAACAATAGTTGTATAGGATAAATCTTTTGTGACTTGGGTGGGGTCGATATTCATGTAGTTTGCTATCTGCGTAGATGAAACAAACTGCTGTCCTTTCCTTAACAAGCCTTCTGCAAATGCTAAGTATGAAGGCATGCGCCTAATAGTCGGCTCAGGAACTCCCTGAATTTTCTTAGAACTTTGAACCATAATTTCTTACTTACACCTTAAATGAAAACAAAAATAACCAAGTTTCCATTAAAGAAAAATTTCTCTAATGATTATTTTGTTATACAAATTTAATTTTAAATAAATGGCGCTGGGGACACTACAAAAAACAATACATTAATTTCTTGTAAATGTGGGCGATATAGGATTCGAACCTATGACCCCTTGGGTGTAAACCAAGTGCTCTGAACCAACTGAGCTAATCGCCCTTAACGACTGCAAATATAAACAGAAAAAATTACCACAGCAATAAAAACCTTAGTTTTGTTTATACAACCTCTGCAACAACAAAAGTACTTCCACCCACAAAAACCAAATCATTTTCATAAGCATTTGTCTTAGCCGCCTTTAAAGCATCCCTCACAGATAAGTATGTATTTCCAAGCAATCCATAAGCTTTTGCCTTTGCAGCAAGAACTTCCTGATCCAATGCTCTGGGAATATCTGCCCGACTAAAATAATAGCTCGCATTCTTCGGCATTAATTCAAGAATATCAGTAAGATCTTTATCATTTACAACACCAAAAACAATATGCAGTTTTCCGTAATCTATCGATTCAATTTGCTCTATTATTTCTTTAATTCCTGCAACATTGTGTCCGGTATCACACACTACTCTTGGAGCATTACCAATTGTCTGCCAGCGTCCTAACAAGCCTGTATTTTTAACTATTCCTGAAACACCCTGCTGAATAGCCTCTTCGGAAATACCCCACCCCTTGCTATTCAATTCATCAAACACGCATAAAGCCGTTCTTATATTCTTAATCTGATAAAGACCTAATAAATCACACGATAAATTGATTATTGAATTATTTTCAAGAAACTGGTAAACAAGATTTCTTTTGTTATCAATCAATTCAGAGGACTGATTCATATACCTGTCTTCTGAAAATATCAGATCTGATTTGTTGTTTGAGGCAATTCTCAAAAAAACTTCAATTATCTCTTCCTGTTTCTCACCAATAATAACAGGAACATTTTTCTTTATAATTCCAGCCTTTTCTGTAGCTATTTGTGCAAGCTCCGAGCCCAACAAATTAGTATGATCCTTACTTATATTAGTTATCACCGAAAGTTCAGGCGAAATGATATTAGTTGAATCCAATCTTCCACCTAAGCCTACCTCCACAACAGCAACATCAATCTTTTCATCAGCAAAAAAATCAAAAGCCATCGCAACTGTCATCTCAAAAAAAGAAGGACATAATTCTTCAAATTTATTTTGATGCTTCCGAATAAAATCAACTACATAATCCTCAGAAACAAGCTCACCATTAACTTTTATTCTCTCTCTAAAATCTTTTAAATGGGGCGAAGTATACAGACCAACTTTATAGCCCGCTGATTGCAAAACAGACGCAATAGTATGAGAAACTGATCCTTTTCCATTTGTTCCTGCAACATGAATCGATTTAAACTTCTTATGAGGATGACTAAAATACTCATCCAAAACCAATGTTGTATCTAAATTGGCTTTATAAGCAGCCTGCCCTGTACGCTGATACATAGGCAGTTTAGTAAACATATAATGTAAAGTTTCCTGATAATTCATTTTGTATTTTCTACTAATATTGATGATTTTACAAAGAAGAATAAAATTTCTTAAAATTTGTGTTAACAGGTTGAATTTCCTGCAAAAATTGCTAAATTAAAACTATGAAACGCTACTATTTAATCAAAAGCATTAGGTATATTTCCTAAAATCAAGAGATATAGAATCACTTTTAGCACCTAACAATTTAAGTAGTAGTATTTTATAATTATGATAAAATAAAACCTGGCTCTAAATGCCTGCCGAAATTAACCTCTAACACCATTCATTATGGCAAAACTCAAAAAGGTTTTCGTTCTTGATACAAATGTTATTCTTCATGATTTTAATTCAATTTACAATTTTGAAGAAAATGATGTTGTTATTCCCATAACCGTTCTGGAGGAACTGGATAAATTTAAAAAAGGTAATGATCAGATTAATTACCACGCACGTGAATTCAGCAGAGAATTAGACCGTATTTCCGGAGACCTGCTCTTTACTGCCGGTGTTCCTCTAGGAAAGAACTTGGGGAAATTATCCGTTGAAACGGGAAAAGAATTTTCTCCTCAAATGAAAAGTTCGTTTCAGGAAAACATCCCCGACCACAGAATTCTGGCTATAGCAGAGTATCTGCACAACCACCGCAGTAAAAAAAAGGTCATTCTTATTACCAAGGATATTAACCTTAGAATGAAAGCGAAATCGTTAGGGATTCCTGCAGAAGATTATAAAAACGATCAGGTTAAGGATCTTGATGATGTAATTAGCCTGGGAATAACAACCCTTGAAGATTTTAATGATGAAAAGATTACTTTTCTTTATAAGTCAAACGAAGGAATTCCTGAAAAAGAATTTGGACTTGAAAAACCAATTAAAGGTCATGAATATTTTATTCTGAAAAACAATTCATCTAGTGCGCTTGCACATTTCGATCCCGTTGAGAAAATAGTATCCCGGGTTGAAAAACCAAATGCTTACGGAATTTATCCCCGAAATGCAGAACAGACTTTCTCCATGCATGCTCTCATGGATCCAAAAATATCCTTAGTCGCTTTAACCGGACGAGCTGGAACCGGAAAAACATTACTCGCTTTGGCAACTGCTCTTCAGCAAATCGACATGTACGATCAAATTTTCCTTGCCAGACCAATTGTTGCTTTGGCCAATAAAGATCTGGGCTATTTACCGGGCGATGCCAAAGAAAAAATAGGTCCTTACATGCAACCCCTTTTCGACAACCTGAGTGTAATCAAGCATAAATTTAACGTCCATAGTAAAGAGTATCTCAAAATTGACGAACTTTTAAAGGAAGAAAGATTACAGATTACTCCATTAGCATACATTAGAGGAAGAAGCCTTTCGAATACATTCTTCATTGTTGATGAAGCTCAAAACCTTACCCCTCACGAAATTAAAACAATAATTACACGTGCAGGCGAAGGTACTAAAATGATTTTCACAGGAGATATTGAACAAATAGACTCACCTTATCTGGATAAAAAATCGAATGGATTAGCATACCTCTCAGACAGGATGCAAGGACAGGATATATTTGCTCATGTCAACTTAATAAAAGGAGAAAGAAGTCACCTTGCAGAACTGGCAAGTCACCTTCTATAAAATCTATTTATTGCATTACTGGGAAATTTCATTTAAATTATATTCCTGAATATGTACATTTAATCGCAAAAAGGCGTTACATGAAATTGAATCATCTGAGTTATTTTTGCTCACTGAAAATCTAAATATACTTTTTATGAAAATAATGAAATTTGCCGCCATAGATATCGGATCAAATGCCATCCGGTTGTTATTTATGAATGTGCTTGAAGAAGGCGGTAATGCTCACTTTAAGAAATCATCATTAGTAAGGGTTCCAATTCGTTTGGGAACTGACACTTTTATAGATAAGATTATCTCTGCAGATAAAGCCGAGAAATTAATTAAAAGCATGAAAGCATTTCGCAACCTTATGGACGTTCATGAGGTTGTGAATTACCGTGCTTGCGCAACATCAGCAATGAGGGAGGCTGTTAACGGCACTGAAATTATTCAAAGAATTGAGAATGAATCTGGGATAAAAATTGACGTTATTAATGGAAAAGAAGAAGCAAGCATTATTTTTGATAATAAAATTGCCGATACTCTCGATCCAAGCAAAGATTATTTATATGTTGATGTTGGTGGTGGCAGTACCGAGCTAACTCTTTTTTCAAAAGGGATTTGCAAATTCTCCGCCTCATTTAATGTGGGAACCATTAAAATTCTTCGGGATTGTGTCCCAAAAGATGAATTTGTTCGTATAAAAGAGTGTTTATTGGATGTATGTCCTAGTTGCGAAAACATTGAACTTATCGGATCAGGTGGTAACATCAACAGATTGGTTAAACTCGCTGCACCCAAAAAAGAAAAATTCATTACATACCAAGAATTTAAAAGCATTTACTACGACCTTAAACAATACAGCTATCAGGAATTAATGATCAACTTCGACATGAATCCTGACCGGGCTGATGTTATCATTCCTGCAGCAACAATTTTCCTAAGTATTATGGAATGGGCAAATGCAGATAAGATACACGTACCCAAAATTGGGGTTACCGATGGTATTGTTCATCAGTTGTATAAAGAATATATTTCCAACAGCCTTGTATTGGGGTAAAAAAGTAATTCTTTTTCCTAAATTTGCGCTTTAAATTATTTCTACATTTTGAACTATTTCAAATTTAATTTGAAATAGTTCATTTATTTTAGCTAGAAGCTGAATATCAGCAAGAAGGGAAGAAACTATGTTACAAGGTAAAAAAGTAGCATTCTACACATTAGGATGCAAACTTAATTTTTCGGAAACCTCTACAATTGGCCGTTCATTTAAAGAAATGGGCTTCGAAACAATTAAGCATACGGAGAAAGCTGATATTTACATCATAAACACTTGTTCTGTTACAGATCATGCTGACAAAAAATGCAGACAAGCCATTAAAAAGGTTATTAAAACCAATGCTAATGCATTTATTGCCGTAATTGGATGCTACGCGCAACTTAAACCTGATGAAATTATCGCGATTCCTGGAGTTGATCTCGTTTTAGGAGCCAATGAGAAATTCAACATCCACAAATACATAGATCATCTTGAGAAAAAAGGTACCGGAGAACTGCATCCATGTGAAGTCGAATCGGTTAAAGATTTTCATTCTTCCTACTCAATGGGAGACAGAACACGTTGTTTTCTCAAAATTCAGGATGGATGCAATTACTATTGTACCTATTGCACCATTCCATTTGCCAGAGGCAATAGCCGTAACATGAGCATAAGTGAAACGGTACAACAGGCAGAGGAAGTTGCCAAACAAGGTGCAAAAGAAATTATCCTGACAGGAGTAAATATCGGTGATTTTGGAAAAAGTACAAACGAAACATTTCTGGATTTAATTAAAGAGCTTGAAAAAGTAAAAGGAATCAGTCGTTTTCGGATCTCGTCCATTGAACCCAACCTTTTAAGCAACGAGATTATTGAATTTGTTGCCCAATCAGAAAAATTTGTGAATCATTTTCATTTACCTCTTCAAGCTGGATCCAATAAAGTTTTAAAGCTTATGAAGAGAAGATACAATAGAGAATTATTTGCTCAACGGATTGAAAAAATTAAATCCTTACTTCCAGATGCATTTATTGGGGTTGATGTAATTGCCGGAAGTCGCGGTGAAAGTGATCAAGATTTCGAAGATGCATATTTATTTATCAAAGAATTACCCATTAGCCAACTACATGTATTTCCTTACTCGGAAAGACAAGGCACCAAAGCTCTCGAAATTAAAGAGGTTGTTCCAATTCCTGAGCGAAAAAGAAGAGCAAAAATACTTCAAATTCTTTCTGAGAAAAAATTAAATGCATTTTACCGTGAAAATTTGGGCAAAACAGAAGAAGTCCTGTTCGAATCTTTTAATGATCATGGTAAAATGTATGGATTCACTAAAAATTACATTAAAATAGAAATTCCGTACAACCAAAACCTTAGCAACAAACTTACATTTGCTACCTTGCAGGAGATAAATTCAAATGGCAATGTTTCAGGTTCTGTTGTTGACAAAATACGATTCAACCTAAAGCCTGTTTCGCAATAAAATATAAAAGCATGATCGATCTTAAAGAACTTTGTTTTAAAACAAATGACATAGCCCGAAAAGTTGGCATATTCATAAAAGAACAGCAAAGCAAGATTAAATCAGATGCAATAGAAGTAAAGGGAATACACGATTTTGTAACCTACGTTGATAAAACTGCGGAAGAAAAAATTGTTGCCGAATTGAAACTAATTCTTTCTGATGCAGGTTTCATTGCTGAAGAAGGTACAGAGACGCATCGTGCAGAACGTTACAATTGGATTATTGATCCTTTAGACGGAACAACAAATTACATTCATGGATTATCCCCTTTTGCTGTTAGTATTGCGCTGCAAGAATACGATGAAATTGTATTGGGAGTAATATATGAAATTAGCCATGACGAATGCTTTTATTCGTGGAAAGGAGCTCCAGAAGCTTATTTAAATGGCAAAACAATTTCCGTATCGAAGGCAAATTCGATCGACTCAAGTCTAATTGCAACAGGTTTTCCCTATTCCAATTACGACCAATTGAAAACATTTATGGCTTCCTTGGAATACTTCATTATTAATTCGCACGGCGTTCGTCGCCCCGGCTCTGCTGCAACAGATTTAGCTTATGTTGCCTGTGGCAGATTCGAAGCTTTTTACGAATATAGTCTTCAGCCCTGGGATGTTGCTGCCGGCTCATTTTTGGTAAGCCAAGCCGGCGGGAAAGTCTGCGATTTTAAAGGAGATAAGAATTTCATATTCGGAAGAGAAATTATTGCCAGTAATACAATGGTTCATGATGAGTTTAAAAATGTTGTGATTCAACACATGATAAAATAAACTTAAATGAATTTTCCTGCTTTCAGCAGATTATAAAAACACATTTCATCTAAATGATAAAGCTTCTTTCCTATATGTTGTATGGTGTGGTAAGGCTAATAAGTTACTTGCCATCTTCAATACTGTATTTCTTTTCAGACATTCTTTTTCTTTTTGTTTACCACATTTTTAGATACCGAAGAAAAGTTGTTACCTCAAATCTTAAAAACTCTTTTCCTGAAAAATCTGAAAAAGAAATCAAGGCAATACGAAAGGAATTTTACTGTCATTTCTGTGATACATTTATTGAGACCATAAAACTTTGGACAATTAGTGAAAAAGAAATTAGAAAACGCTGCAAATTTATAGCCCCGGAAATTCTCAACAAATATAAAACATCAGGTAAAAGCGTTGTTATTGTATTTGGACATTATGGGAATTGGGAGTGGCTGACATCCATTAATTTATGGATAGAAGCGTACTATCTGCCTATCTACAAACCTCTTCACAATAAGGTTTTTGATAAAATGTTTCTACAGATAAGAAAACGATTTGGATCCAGGCCATTAGCTAAAAATGATACTTTGAGAACCATGATTTCATATCGAAATCAAAACAAATTTACAACTACTATTTTTATTGGTGATCAGACACCAAACAAAAGAAACCTTAACTACTGGACGAAATTTCTCAATCAGGATACTCCTGTTTTGCTGGGAACTGAACGTATCGCAAAAAAACTTGACCAGCCAGTAATTTTTGTTCATATGAAGAAAGTAAAAAGGGGATATTACGAAGCACACTTTATTCCTCTTTTTGATAATCCCAAAGATACGGCTGAGTTTGAAATCACGGAAAAACATACGCGCGTGTTAGAAGATATAATCAAAGAGGAGCCGGCATACTGGTTATGGTCTCATAAACGATGGAAACACACAAAACAAGACTCACAATAAGTAATTATATTGTAATACATCAGTTTAAAAAAAAATGAATAGAATTGGAATCGTAATACTAAACTGGAACGGGAAAAAATTATTAGAAACATTCCTTCCATCTGTTGTTGCTCACTCAAAACGTGAATGGGCCGATGTTATTATTGCAGACAATGCATCCAGTGATGATTCCATTGCATTTTTAAAAAAAGAATACCCTGACATTCAGGTCATTCAACTGGATAAGAATTACGGATTTGCTGATGGTTACAACAAAGCATTGGAGCAACTCTCACACAGCTATTTCGTTCTTTTAAATTCGGATGTTGAAGTTACAGAAAATTGGCTTGACCCGATTTACAATCATCTGGAAAAAGATCCAAGCATTGCGGCTGCACAACCCAAAATTAAAGCTTATCACAATAAAACGGAATTTGAATACGCTGGCGCGTCAGGTGGTTTTATTGACTATTTAGGCTATCCTTTTTGCCGTGGAAGAATACTGGATCAAATCGAAAGTGATCGCAATCAATACAACTCAGAACTTGATATTTTCTGGGCTAGTGGCGCCTCTCTCTTCATTCGTGCCGATGTTTATAAAAAATCAGGAGGATTGGATGGTGACTTTTTTGCTCACATGGAAGAAATTGATTTGTGCTGGAGAATAAAAAATCAAGGATACCGAATCATTTCAGAACCTAAATCGACAGTTTATCATGTTGGAGGAGCGACCTTGCCAAACCATAGCTCAAAGAAACTCTATTTAAATTTCCGCAACAACCTATTCATGCTGCACAAAAATCTGCCTGAAAATAAATTCTGTTCCATTCTCCTGAAAAGAATGGTATTGGATGGTATCGCAGCGATGAAGTTTCTTTTGAGTGGCGAATTTTCAAATTTTGGCGCTGTATTTAAAGCTCATCTTTCCTACTATTCCATGTTCTCAAAAATGAGAGAAAAACGCACAAAGATGATTCCTTTTGTCACTAAAACAGATCACAAGGAAATGTATAAAAACAGCATTATTTTCGATTTCTACCTAAGAAAGAAAAAACATTTCTCCGACATCACCTTCTAAAAATTAAGAATTACTAATTAGTTCACGGCAGAGAATTTAAGGCCAATAATTGATACAAGAAGAAGAAGTAAAAAGAATATTCTTGAGAAATGAATTGGCTCGCTAAATAAAACAACGCCCAAAATTGCTGTTGTAAATGCTCCTATTCCTGTCCAAACAGCATAAGCAGTTCCAACAGGCAATGTTTTTATTGCCAATGCAAGAAAATACAAACTTACCGCCATTGCAACAATCGTAATAACACTAGGCCAAAGTTTAGTAAACCCTTCGGCATATTTGAGCCCAATGGCCCAAACAGCTTCAAACAATCCTGCAATAATCAAATATACCCAAGCAATAGCCATACTTACAATTTTTCAATTACCTGTTCCAAACGAATTCCTCTTGATCCTTTAATCAGAATATACTGGTTCAGCAGCTCTGTCTTATCAAGTTCCTTTATTAATTCGGAAGTATTTTTAAAGGTTTTGAACTGCTCATTAGAATTCACTTCTGTAAAAATATCTCCAACCAAAAATACCGATTTCAATTGTCTATCCTGAATCAACTGCAATAAATCCAAATGTTCTTTGCGGGCATCAGAACCCAGTTCCAGCATATCACCCAGAATAATGACTTTATTTTTCCTCGACATACCTGCAAAATTTTCTATTGCAGCCTTCATACTGGTTGGATTCGCATTGTATGCATCCAGGAACAAAATGTTTTTCTCCGTTTTCTTCAATTGGGATCTATTGTTGCTGGGCACGTACTTTTCGAGCGCTTCCTTTATCTCAATCTCATCAATTTTAAAATATCGTCCTATAGTTACAGCAGCTAAAGCATTTTCAAAATTATAGGCGCCGATCAGTTTTGTTTTAATATACAATTTACCAATTGCTGATCTTATTTCTAAAACCAGATATGGTTCAGCCTGCAGAAATTTTGCCTTAGAAAATGCATTCTCCGAATTTCCATAGCTAATAGATTCCTGATCATTCAACATTTCAGTCAGGTAGTCGTTATCAGCATTAATAAACACTTTTCCTCCATTCTTAAAAAGAAAATCGTACAACTCCTTTTTTGTTTTTACAACCCCCTCAAATGAACCAAATCCTTCCAGATGTGCTTTTCCAACATTCGTTATGATTCCATAATCGGGTTCAGCAATTTCGCATAACTGCTTAATCTCTCCCGGATGATTAGCTCCCATTTCAACGATCCCAAATTCAGTTTCCTCATTCATAGAAAGAAGAGTTAACGGAACACCAATATGATTATTGAGATTCCCAATTGTAGCTGCCGTTTGAAATTTTCGTTTCAAAACCTCATGAACCAATTCCTTCGTAGTCGTTTTTCCATTAGTTCCCGTAATAGCAAGAATCGGAATATTTAACTGTCTTCGGTGTTCTCTGGCTAAATCCTGAAGTGTCGTCAATACATCTTCAACCAAAACAAAACGGTTATCAACAGCATATTCCTTTTCATCAACAATTGCATAATTACAGCCTTTTTCAACCGCAGACATGGCAAATTTATTCCCATTGAAATTATCGCCTTTCAAAGCAAAGAAAATTGAATTGGGAACAATCTTTCTGGTATCTGTTACGACTATTGGATGTTCCTTAAAAAGAAGGTAAATATTTGACAACTGCATTGTATTCTTTTTCAGATTTAGTTAGACAAACGAAATTAGCAATTTCCAACAAAAAACCCCATCCTTTAGAGATGGGGTTTAAAAATATTTAAGATTACTACTTTGTCTTTTTATTTGCAGGATGTCCTACATGAGTCATTGCACATCGGAATCCAATATCGTCACGTGCTTCTTTCTGATTTAAAAAGCGACGTGCACTTGGTGACATCCAGTAAGCACGATCTTTCCATGAACCACCTTTGTATACCCGGGAATCATCAGTTATCATAGAACTAAAATCGCTTCCGTTCTGACCTCTGCCCTGAACATACATACGACTAGAACCTGCAGCCTGATGTTCTGGATTATTCCAGGTATAATCTGAAACGATACTTGATTCAACATCACCATCCCGATAATTTCTATTATCTGCAGTTTTGTAATTCTCACGCCCCACTAACTCCTCATCTTTCTGATTTCTGTAACGAATTCTTCCTAAACTATCTTTTTCTGCAATATTTCCTTCTTCATCTCTAACTGCAGTTTTAAAAACATTTCCTCTGTAAGGATTAAATTCCGAAATATCTTCAGGAGACATAGGACGATAAACATCAGCAACCCATTCGCTAACATTACCAGCCATACAGTACAATCCAAAATCGTTAGGCCAGAATGAATTTACAGGAACGGTAATATCACCGGCATCATTTAATGCACCGGCTGTTCCCATATAATCCCCACGTCCACGTGCAAAGTTAGCCATCATCTGACCGCGAACTTTTTTCTGATCATTTCTAACCCAATGCCCGTTCCAAGGGAAAATCTTACGGTCAGTAATTCTTTCATCCTGTGAATTTCCAATTAAAGCAGCCGCAGCATATTCCCACTCTGCTTCGGAAGGAAGACGATATTTAGGAAGCAACATACCGTCACTCCATCGAACCGATCTTTCTTCGTTATCCGGATTTAAATCTGTAAGATTTTTATTAACAGCACCTTCATACTGTCCAGCCAGATAGGCTTCTGTATTAAAATTATTTTCATCGCGTTGAGTAGGATCATTATTCAAAATTCCTTTATCAATAAGAATTCTTTCATTTACACGATCGGTACGCCATTCGCAAAAATCAACTGCTTGTTCCCAGCTTACACCAACTACAGGATATTCTCCATAAGCAGGATGACGAAGGTAATTATTAACGTAAGGCTCATTGTAAGCCAGTTCATCACGCCAAACCAAAGTATCGGGCAATGCTTTTCTATAAACTTCCGGATAAGAAACAAATACTCTCTTAATCCAATGTAAGTACTCTAAATAATCAACATTTCGAACCTCTGTCTCATCAATATAAAAAGAAGGAACTGTAACTCTTCTTGGAACATTGTTCCAATCATACATCACGTCCTGTTGTGTTCTTCCCATAGTAAATGTACCTCCCTGAATAAATTTCAGACCAGGACCAGTTTCTTGCTGAAAACCGCTATGATATTCAAAACCCCCATTCTCAGGTTCGTTGTAAGCCCAACCAGTGGTTTTAGATTTTTCTCCCTTTCCAACAAGATTTTTCACTTTCGAACAAGATGGTAAAATCATCAGTGAAATTGCAAAAACAAAGAGAATAATGCTCGATTTTAATTTCATAATAGATTGAATGTAGTTTATCTCAAAAATACTTAACTCAACAAATATAACTAAAAGAGTAGAGAGTTTATTGTATTTAATTTTACTTTTTTACAAAATTATTTAACATTTCAAGGGTATAATTCAGTTCAAAAAAATCACTAATCGCATGTTGCATGACAGCTTAAACATCCCTACTACCCTAACTATCTGATACAAAACATTTTTTTAAAAACCATCCGGTTCAATCCCCAAGAAAAGTCTTCCTTTTATCTTAATATCTTTTCTCGACTTTGTCTTAAGTTTTGCTTATTTTGCATACCTTCAATTCTCGCAAATCGCCAATTTGTTTAATTTAGATGTAAAATATCTGTAATTGTTTATGCGTTATCTGGTAATATTATTATTCTCCATTATAAGTGTTAGTTCATTTTCACAAATTACAACTCCAATTAATTTGGATTGGACAGAAAGTTTAATTGTCTATCCTACAGGAGAAAAAATTAACACTCTAACTTTTACAGGAGCTTCATTGAATGAGGAAAACTCATGGTTACCAGAATATTCACACCTACAATTAACAAGCTCAACCAACGAATTATTCACAGTCGAGTTATTTGATACGCAATTCAAATTGTTAAGTTCCACTGAAAGGCAGATTTTACGAAATAAAACAATCTCCAATACAATAAAACCATCAATTAACACAGTTGTTATTCGAAAACAAAATTACCAACAAGTTAAATTTACGCCCATACGGAAGAATCCTTTAACAGGCCAACTCGAAAAATTGATTCGGTTCTCACTGAGATTTCAAAAAAAAAGTCAGACTAAATCGCTAAAACAAAGCAAATCTTACGTCGCCAGCTCTGTTCTTCAATCAGGAAAATGGGTGAAAATTGCAATTGACACCACTGCCGTGCATAAAATTACCTATTCCCAATTAATTGATATGGGAATTTCCAATCCGGAAAACATACGAATTTATGGATCCGGGGGAGGAATGCTTCCTAAAATGAACTCTGAAGATAGTTTGGATGATTTGCCTAACAATCCCATTTTCATGGATAAAGGAAGTGATGGTATTTTTAATTCGGGCGATTTTATTCTCTTTTATGCCAAAGGACCAAGATCATGGAAATTCGATGAAACCTCCAATGAATTTGTCCACGAAAATCATTTGTACTCCGATTTCTCACATTATTTTCTTAGTTCTGATATGGGAAGTCCGACGCTCATTCAATCGGCAGCATCCTTAGCTTCCTCTAATATAAATGTTACCGGATTTGATGACTACGCTGTATTCGATCAGGACAACATCAATCTTTTGGAGAGTGGCAGACTTTGGCTTGGGAATACTTTTGATGTTACAACAAATTACTCTTTCAATTTTTCATTCCCAAACCTAAAAACAGGAGAACCTATTTTAATTAGTACAAATTTAGTGGCAAGATCATCGTCCGCAACAAAATTCAATCTGCTTTCTGGAACGAATTCAATTGGAGATATTGAAATGCCATCGGTAAACACAGGAAGCTATACAGCTAACTACGCATCGGTTTCAGAGAAGAAATTCATTAATTTCATTCCTTCATCTGCTGATTTTAAATTGAGTATTGACTATGATAAAAGTTCCCCATCCTCAAAAGGATGGTTAAACTTTCTTCGGGTAAATGCCAGACGAAATATGGTTTTCACTAACAATCAAATGGCATTTAGAGATACCAAAACCATTGGTGTTGGCAACAAGGCACAATTTACGCTTCAAAATACAAATGACAAAACTCAAATTTGGGATGTCACCTCTCCCCAATCTGTAAAATTCATATCTGCTAATTACAGTAACAATACAACATCTTTTACTGCAGATGCAAATTCTTTAAAAGAATATGTTGCCTGTGATCCAAATGGAAATTTCCCTACACCAATTATTATTGGATCGGTTAAAAATCAAAATTTGCATGCTTTAGCTCAAACAGATATGATTATCATTAGTCCTTCCAAGTTTTTGTCTTACGCCAGTCAAATTGCAGATTTTCACAGAACCAAGGACAATTTAAAAGTGACTATTGTTGATCCGGAGGAGATCTACAATGAGTTTTCATCCGGTTCTCCTGACGCGAGCGCCATTCGTAATTTTGTAAAAATGTTTTACGATCGATCGACAAGTGAAGAGAATCTACCCAAATATCTTTTACTTTTTGGCGATGGCTCATTTGATAATAAATCTGACCGCGAAAACAACACAAACCAAATTCCAACTTATCAATCGGAAAATTCTTTAAGTCCGACTCAATCTTTTGTTACTGATGATTTTTTCGGACTACTTGATGATGATGAAGGAGAGGCAATTGGCATGGTAGATATTGGCATTGGACGTTTGCCTGTGAATACGGCCGAAGAAGCACAAATTGTCACCAATAAAATTTTAAACTACAACAATTCAGAGTGGGGAGATTGGAGAAGCAAGATCTGTTTTATTGGAGACGATGAAGACAATAATACTCACATGAGGGATGCCAATAAGCTGGCTGTGCAGGTAGAAACAGACTATCCTCAATTTAAAATACAAAGAATTTTCCTTGATGATTATGAACAGATAACAAGCTCTGCCGGGCAGGAATATCCTGATGTCAATTTAGCAATCAGTGAAAGTATAAACAAAGGAAGCCTGCTTATGAACTACACCGGGCATGGAAATGAGAACGGACTGGCACATGAACACATTCTAATGCTCAACGATATTTTAAGTTGGAAAAATCCGACAAAACTTCCTTTGTTCATGACTGCTACCTGTGAATTCAGCCGTTTCGATAATTACAAAAAACTCTCTTCAGGCGAGATGATTCTTCTTCGTGACAACGGTGGTGGCATCGGTCTGTTCACAACCACCCGATTGGTTTTTTCATCTCCGAATTTCAGCTTAAACCAAAATTTTTATCATCATGTTTTTGATAAAGATTCGGATGGAAACTATCTTCGTTTGGGTGATATCATGAGAAAAACGAAAAATGAAACAGGATCTGGCATTAATAAAAGAAACTTTACTCTTTTAGGAGATCCGGCTCTTAGACTGAATTATCCTACTCATTCGGCCAAAACACTTCTAATTAATAATGTAGATATCAGTCAACCAACAGATACTTTAAAAGCATTGAGTAAGGTTCATATTTCCGGTGATATAATTGCAAACAGCGGTGCGATTTTGAATAATTTTTCAGGAACTGTTTATCCAACAATATACGATAAAGCAACAACTAAATCGACACGTGGAAATGATGGTGAACCATTTGAATACACGGTTCAAAACAGTGTCCTTTTTAAAGGAAAAGCCAGTGTTACCAATGGAAACTTTAATTTTAATTTTTTCGTTCCTAAAGATATTAATTATCAATATGGAAATGGGAAAATCTCCTACTACGCAAACAGTATGAATGCTGATGCGGCCGGATACACCAATAGTATTGTGGTTGGAGGTACAAATCCAAATGCGGATAAAGATAAAATTGGTCCTGAAATTGAACTTTATATGGACGATGAGCAATTCACTCCGGGCGGTATGACAGGCACATCTCCTCTTCTGTTAGCAATCGTTCAGGATTCCAGCGGGATAAATACCGTTGGTAATTCCATTGGACATGATATTATCGCTGTGTTGGATCAAAAAACAGATCAGCCTTATGAGCTTACTGATTTCTACGAATCGGATCTGGATAATTACCAAAAAGGAAAGATCAGCTACCGACTTTCCGATCTGGAAACAGGTGAACATGAAATTCAAGTTAAAGTTTGGGATAACGTAAATAATTCATCCGAAAATATACTTGAATTTCTTGTTGCAGATAATGCTGACCTTATTCTAAAACACGTACTAAATTATCCAAACCCTTTTACAACTAATACAGGTTTTTATTTTGAGCACAATCAAGCCTCCAGAGAACTGGATGTTTTAATTCAGATACTCACCATATCAGGAAAATTAATTAAGACTATTGAAACAACAGTAAATTCAACCGGAAATCGTGTTGGTCCTATTCAATGGGACGGGAAAGACGATTTTGGCAATTCCATTGGTCGCGGAGTTTACTTCTATCGTGTAAAAGTTAGAGCCGATAATGGAAAAGTGGTAAATAAATTTCAAAAATTAGTAATCCTAAAATAATAAAAACCAAATTTAACAGTTTATTGAATATATTTGCAGACTATTATATTAAATCATTATGAACTACAAACTAACTCTAATCACAAGCCTTTTATCCATTTTGCTATTTTCAAACATGGAAACAAGTTGGGCACAGACCTCAACATCGGGAGCTAATTACATTTCAACAGCTGTTCCTTTCTTAACCATTACTCCAGATTCCCGTGCTGGTGCGATGGGAGATGTTGGTGTGGCCACATCGCCTGATGCGAATTCGATGCATTGGAATCCTGCTAAATTTGCCATGATTGATGGTAACTACGGGGTTGCAGCATCGTACACACCTTGGTTAAGAGACCTGGTTGATGATATGAGTCTTGCCTACTTAACCGGATATTATCGTTTGGATAAGAATCAAGTTCTTGCCTCTTCGCTTCGATATTTTACCTTGGGTGAAATCATCTTTTTAGAAAGTGAGAATGCAACAGCTGTTTCAAGAAACCCAAATGAGTGGGCTTTTGATATTGCCTATTCAAGAAGATTAACCGATAATCTATCCGGAGCCATTGCATTTCGATACATCCGCTCCGATCTTACCCAATCTCAATATGTTGCAGGAGTGGAAACTCAAGCCGGAAATGCTTACTCTGCAGATATTTCTGTTTATTATCAGAAGGAATTTAAAAGAAACCGAAAAGAAATTCTTTGGTCGTGGGGATTGAATATTTCAAATATCGGTTCCAAAATAAGCTACACAACCGACGATGAAAAGGAGTTTATCCCTACAAATCTCAGACTTGGTTCTGCACTTAAATTTGAATTGGATAATTACAATTCGTTAACTGTCGCTGCCGATTTTAACAAATTATTAGTTCCAACTCCTGCTAATGGTTCTCTTCAAGATGGTGAAGATAACGGAACCGTTATAGTTGGCGGACAAGCATCTAATAAATCAGTAATGAGTGGTATTTTCGGTTCATTCTCAGATGCTCCCGGCGGAATGAGTGAGGAATTTAAAGAAATTACATGGTCGCTTGGTCTTGAATACTGGTATCAAAAACAATTTGCATTACGCACAGGTTACTATTACGAACACGAAGAAAAAGGAAACAGAAAATATTTCACAGCTGGATTAGGCGTAAAACTAAACATGTTTGATTTGGATTTTTCGTACCTAATTCCTTCAACTCAAAATAATCCGTTAAAGAATACTTTGCGTTTTACACTTACTGCCAATATTGATAAAATTATAAAGTAAGATGAAGATTAGAGTTGGATTTGGTTACGATGTTCATCAATTAGCCGAAGGAGAAGAATTTTGGCTGGGAGGAATAAAATTAACTCATAATAAAGGCTGTGTTGCCCATTCGGATGGAGATGTATTGATTCACGCTATTTGCGATGCTCTGCTTGGAGCGGCCAACATGCGTGATATTGGATATCATTTCCCGGATACCTCTAATGACTTTAAAAACATTGACAGCAAAATACTTTTAAAAAAAACAATTAGGCTAATCGCCGAGAAGGGTTTTTCAATTGGAAATATTGACGCAACAATAGCACTGCAACAACCCAAGATTAAACCGATCATTCCTGAAATGCAAAAAGTACTTTCGGATGTTATGGAAATTGATTTGGAAGATTTAGCAATAAAAGCAACAACAACAGAAAAACTGGGTTTTGTTGGTACCGAAGATGGTATTGCCGCTTACGCCACAGTTTTAATTCAAAAATAAGCACACTCAGTAGTTTTAATTGGTTAAAAACCTTCCCTGAAGTAATTTCAGGAAGGTTTTTTTTGCATTAAATAAAATCTATATAATCAACTACTCCTCTTTGATAATTTATTCATTTTACTATATTTGTTGTATATAGATATATAAATACTTAAACTACTCCACAATGAGAAAGACAGTTGTAATTGGTGCCAGCTTAAACGAGGAAAGATATTCAAATCAATGCGTGCGTTTGCTGCGTGAGCATAATATCGAAACCATTGCTGTTGGAAACAAAGAAGGTAAAATTGCCGATGTTGAAATTAATGTAGGGCATCCATACGAAAGAAAAGTTGAAACGGTTGCTGTTTACCTTTCTCCAAAAAATCAAGAAACCTATTACGATTATATAATAGGTTTGAAACCTGAACGGATTTTATTCCCTCCTGGAACAGAAAATCCGAAATTCTATCGCAAAGCAAATGCTCTGGGAATAGAAACAGAAGAAGCCTGTCCTTTGGTAATGCTTCGCACAGGAGTTTATTAGATGAATAAATGCAGAGAGGCGCTATTCTTTAGCGTCTCTAGTTAAAAAGAAGCTCATAGGTACGTCTTATCTCCTCTTCAACTTGCGATACTCCTATTGATCGACTTTTACGCAAAACTTCTTTTCCATCCAAATAAACCAATAAACTGGGATTGGTATATAAGCCTAATTGTGCAGCAATTTCCGGTTGTAGCGAATTATCAACATGAAAAGCTTTCAAGTTTGGAAACTGCTCCTTCATCATGTACCTAAGTTTAGGTGATAACACCTCGCATACTCCGCAGGAAGGTGCCGAAAAGTAAATATAAAATGATTCCCTTTTCTCTTTAAGTGTTTCCAATTCGGACAATGATAAGTTCATAAAGCAAATTCTGTTTTAAGATAGATTGCAAAAATAATAAAAACACAGGGGAGATTTCTTAAAATACAGACAATTAGTACAACTGTAACGAAAATATTCACATTAAAAAAAGCTGTTTCAAAAAAAATGAAACAGCTTTTTATATGATATAAGAATAGTACTATTCTTTTTTACGAGTTCTTCTTTTTGGCTTTTCAGCTTGTTCAGCTTTTTCTGCTTCCTCCAGACTATTGTCATAATCAACAATAAAACGATCTACCAAAATACGCCCGCAATATTCACAAACGATAATCTTTTTACGAGAACGAATATCCATCTGACGTTGAGGTGGAATCTTATTAAAACAACCACCACAAGCATCACGCTCAACTGTTACAACTGCAAGACCATTTCTTGCATTTGAACGAATTCTTGTATACGCTGTTAACAATCTTGGTTCTATTTTTTTTCTATACGAAGCAGACGCAGCAACCAATTTTTCTTCTTCAATTTGAGTTTCTGATACAATTGCATCAAGCTCACCCTTTTTGCCTTCCAAATCAGCTTTTCTCTCAGCAAAAACTTTATCTGAGTTTTCAATTACCGCTTTTTTGTTGGCAATTTCCGAAGTAAATTCTTTAATTCTCTTTTCGCACAATTCAATTTCTAAATTTTGAAATTCAATTTCTTTTGAAATAGAATCAAATTCACGGTTGTTACGAACATTCATTTGTTGAGCTTCATACTTCTTAATAAGTAATCCCGCTTCTTTAATTTCTTGTTTTTTCTTCGCAACAGTTTCAACTAAATCTTTTACCTCATTGTTTAGGTTGGCAATCCTAGTATCAAGACCTGCGATTTCATCTTCCAAATCCTGAACTTCTAATGGAAGCTCTCCCCTTAGCGTTCTAATTTGGTCTACTTCAGAATCAACACACTGCATTTCGTACATTGTGCGCAATTTATCTTCTACTGAAATATCCTTAAAATCTGAAGCCTTTGGATCTTGTGTAGTCATATGTTTTACAAATAATTTATTGGATTCGAATTTATCTCTGAAATATAAACCGCAAAGTTAGGGAATTTTTTTGTAACAATCTCATAAAAAATATCTCTTGTAAATTGTTCACTTTCGTAATGCCCGATATCGGCAATTATTATTCTACCTTCAGCATCAAAAAACTCGTGATATTTAAAATCTCCCGACACAAAAACATCAGCTTTCCGACTGATAGCCTTACGTAACAAGGAGCTTCCACTCCCACCACATACTGCAACGGTTTTTATTTTTTTCTTACTTATCTGGGTGTGTTTTACACATGCCGATCCGAATATTTCCTTTACCCTGCTTAAGAAGAAAAGTGGATCTTCGGGTGCTGTAAGTTCGCCAATCATACCCATTCCTACCTGTTTGTTGTCGTTTTCGAGCAAATAAATATCAAAAGCAACTTCCTCGTAAGGATGATTTTTTAGAAGTGCCGAACATATTTTCCCCTTTAAATGCTTTGGGAAAATAGTTTCGATGCGAACTTCAGCCTCTAAATGTAATTCTCCTTTTTCACCAACAAACGGATCGGTATTCTCTCCGCCTCTAAAGCTTCCGGTACCTTCAACAGCATAACTGCAGGAATCATAACCTCCGATGCTTCCTGCACCGGCCTCAAATAAAGAATCTCTAACTTTTTGAACAAACTTATTGGGTACAAATGTTACCAGTTTATAAAGATCGTCGCTTACCGGAGATAGAATTCTCCTGTTTTGAAGTCCGATTAAATCGCAAATACGATCGCTCACCCCGCCTTTTACTGAATCTAAATTGGTATGGGCAGCATAAATTGAAATATTATTTTGAATGGCAAGAATTACTGTTCTCTCGACATAATTACTCCCATTAAAACGCTTTAACCCTTTAAAAACGATAGGATGATGAGCAATAATTAAATTTACCCCTTTCTTAATGGCTTCCTCAACTACACTCTCTATAACATCCAAACAAATAAGAACACCGGTAACATCTGAATCATAACTACCAACCAGTAAACCTGAATTGTCGTACGATTCCTGATAGGTCAAAGGAGCCATCTCTTCGATAGATGAAACAATATCTCTTACTTTCAATTTCAATAAAATTTACGAATTACAATTCTTCTTTAATCTCAAGAAGCAGACCTTTAATTTCCTGTAAACGAGTAACAACAGCAAAATTATTCTCGGTATCTTCTTTATTTTCTTTCAACTTGAGCTGGGCTCCTTTAAGAGTCATCCCTTTTTCTTTCACTAAATGAAATATCAAATGAAAATTTTCAATATCCGCTTGTGTAAAAAACCGATTTCCCTTCTTATTCTTTTTAGGTTTTATAATATCAAATTCCTTTTCCCAAAATCGAATCAAAGAAGTATTTACCTGAAACATCTCAGCTACTTCTCCAATGGCATAATATAATTTTTCGATTTTTTTTTCTTTGTAAGGCACCGATGTTACGATTTAAGTTTCACAAGCCAAATAAATTGTATAGAAATGAACCGATTAGGACAATTTATTATCTAAAGTAACAAATAAAATGGCACGAAATAATATTTTCCGTGCCACTTTTTTATGCTTTCCTATTTTCTTTCGATAGAACTAATCCATTGTTTGACCAGTGTTAGCAGCGTAAGCAACCATACTGTCATACTCGTCGGCTGTTAAATCGTTAAAAAAATAGTTGATCGGATCGATCGTTTTGTTATTCTTCCTAACTTCATAGTGGATATGAGGTCCCGTTGATGAACCAGTATTTCCAAGGAAGGCAATAACTTCTCCCCGTCTTACTTTCTGTCCGGCTTTCACGTTGTAGCCATTGAGGTGGGCATATACGGTTTTATATCCAAAACCGTGGTCAATTACAATTTTTTTGCCGTATCCCCTCTCTGTGTTCTTATAGGTAACCACACCATCACCAGTTGCATATATTGGCGTTCCAACGGTTCCGTTAAAATCCATTCCATCATGGAATTTACGGGTTTTATAAATTGGATGAATCCTCCATCCGTAACCGGATGAAATTCTTCCAAAATCTTTTATTGCAATCGGCATAATAGCAGGAATAGATGCAAGCATTTTAAACTTGTTCTTTACCATTACTTCAACGTCATCGTAAGATTTAGTCTGAACGTACATCGATCTGGCAATACGGTCAATCTTTTTATTGGTTGAAATAACCAATTCAGAATTTTCAAGATTCTCCAAATTACTGTATCGGTTTACTCCTCCATAACCCGCTTTTCGAATATTTGAATGAATCGGTTCCGCCTCAAAAATTACACGATAAATATTATCATCCCGCTGTTCAAGATCCGTTAAAACGTTTTGAAGTTTTGCCAACTCTGAATTAAGACGGGTATATTGTGCAATTAACTGCTGATTTTCACGAATGAGAGATCTCTCTTTTGGGGATCCGAAAAAATAGAACAATACCACAACCATTACAATGGCAAGGACTGAACTTGAAGCCATATGTTTTAGAACGTTAATTATTTTCGTCTTAAAATTGGCCTCTACTTTTTCGTAACTAATAGACTCTGGGTTAAACTGATACTTAGTCTTCGCCATGTAATATTTTTAGATTTTTTTTATAGAAAAAAGCCTAAACTTTTTCCCTCCACAGCTAACAAAATTAAGGAAATAATCTAACTTTGCAAGCTAAGTATACAAATCAGATTGATATAAAACATAATAGCATGAATTCTAACGAAATCAGACAGGCATTTTTGGATTTCTTTGCCTCAAAACAACATAAGACTGTTTCTTCGGCACCAATGGTTATTAAAGATGATCCAACTTTAATGTTCACCAATGCGGGAATGAATCAATTTAAGGATATATTTTTGGGTAACACACCAATTAAATACAAGCGAATTGCCAACTCTCAAAAGTGCCTGCGCGTTTCAGGAAAACACAACGATTTAGAGGAAGTCGGTCACGACACCTATCATCATACCATGTTTGAAATGTTGGGTAACTGGTCGTTTGGTGATTACTTTAAAAAAGATGCCATCAATTGGGCATGGGAACTTCTAACTGATGTATTCAAACTGCCGCAAGATAGATTGTACGCTTCTGTTTTTGAAGGAAGTGCTGATGATAAATTAGGCCGTGATGATGAAGCTGCAGAATTATGGGCCAAGTTTCTTCCTGCCGAACAAATTATAAACGGAAATAAGAAAGACAATTTCTGGGAAATGGGTGATACAGGCCCATGTGGACCTTGTTCCGAAATTCATGTTGATTTACGTAGTGATGAAGAACGGAAAATAGTTGCCGGTCGTGATTTGGTAAATAAAGATCACCCGCAGGTAATTGAAATTTGGAATCTTGTATTTATGCAATACAATCGCAAAGCGGATAGTTCTTTGGAAGCTTTGCCTCATCAGCATGTAGATACAGGCATGGGTTTTGAACGTTTGTGTATGGCTATGCAGGGAAAAACATCAAATTACGATACTGATGTGTTCCAGCCAATTATTCAGACTATCGCAAAAATGAGTGCGAAGGAATATGGTAAAGATGAAGAAATTGATATTGCTCTTAGAGTAATTGCCGACCACATTAGAACCATTGCTTTTGCCATTACCGACGGACAATTGCCCTCGAACAATAAGGCAGGATATGTAATCCGAAGAATTTTGAGAAGAGCTGTTCGTTACGGCTACACTTTCCTTGGCTTTAAAGAGCCATTTATGCATCGTTTAATTCCGGTACTAATTGAGGTGATGGGAAAACATTTCCCTGAACTGATTAAGCAGCAAAACTTAATCGAAAAAGTAGTAATGGAAGAGGAAAACTCTTTCTTAAGAACTCTCGAAAACGGAATTCGCCTTTTGGATCAAATTATTGATAAAACAAAATCGGAAGATTACAAAGTTGTATCGGGTAAAGTGGCTTTTGAATTGTACGATACCTATGGTTTTCCGTTGGATTTAACGGAATTGATTTTGAAAGAAAACGATTTGGTTATCAACCGTAAAGAATTTAACGAAGAAATGGAAGCTCAGAAAAATCGTTCACGTTCAGCAACATCTGTTGATACCGGCGATTGGATTGAGATTTTAAAAGATGATGTAGAAGAATTTGTTGGTTACGATTACCTGACTACTGAGGTAAGAATTACCCGTTACCGCAAAATTTCTTCGAAAGATAAAGACCAGTATCAAATGGTTTTCAACATTACTCCTTTTTATGGTGAAAGTGGCGGACAAGTTGGAGATACCGGATACATTGAAGCGAATGGAGAAAAAATCTCTATTGTAGATACAAAAAAGGAACATGGATTAATTGTTCATTTTACAAAAGAATTACCAAAAGATCCAACTGTAGTATTTAAGGCTGTAGTCAGCGAAAGCAAAAGAACTTTAATTGCAAATAACCATACAGCAACTCACCTAATGCACCACGCACTCCGTGAAGTATTGGGCGAGCATGTGGAACAAAAAGGATCTCTTGTAAATGCTGATCATTTGCGTTTTGATTTTTCGCATTTTCAGAAACTAACCGAGGAAGAAATTGCCAAGGTAGAAGAAATTGTGAATGCTAAAATTCGTGAGAACATCTCTATCGAAATAAAGAATAACATACCAATGACTGAAGCTGTAAACCTTGGTGCAATGGCTTTATTTGGTGAAAAATACGGCGATTTGGTTCGTGTTATTAAATTTAACGATTCAGTTGAGCTTTGTGGAGGAACACATGTGAAAGCTACTGGTCAAATCGGGTATTTTAAAATTACATCGGAAAGTGCAATTGCTGCCGGTGTTAGAAGAATTGAAGCAATTACAGCTGTAAAGGCTGAACAATTTATCAACGATAAGTTGAATACCTTAAAGGAGATTGAACGCATTTTTAAATCAAATCAGAATCTGATTAAGAACATTACTGATTTGATGAATGAGAATTCAGGTTTGAAAAAAGATTTGGATGGTTTCATAAAAGACCGTTTGAAAATCGTTAAGAATGATTTGAAAGGAAATATCTCGGTAACGAATGATGTTAATATTATTGCCGAATCAATTGCTGTTGCCAGCGCGGGTGACATTAAAGATATTGCATTTCAACTAAAAGGAGAAGTTGATAATCTTGTGTTTATTTCGGGTGCCGATTTGGATGGAAAAGCAAACATTACCATCATGTTCTCGGATAATCTGGTAAAAGAATACGATTTGAATGCCGGAGCTATTATTCGTGAAGCTGCCAAAGAAATAAAAGGCGGTGGTGGCGGACAACCATTCTTTGCTTCAGCTGGCGGTAAAGATCCTCAGGGACTGGAAAAAGCAATTGAAGTTGCCAAAAAAATGGTTCTTCATAAAATTGAAGAATAATATTTTAGCTACAAGCATACAAAAAACGCCGTTTCGATTTGAAACGGCGTTTTTTGTATGTTCTAATTTCTTACAGAATCTGACTGTAAAATCTTGAAGAGTTTACACAATCAAAACAGACATTTATCTGCCTTATTAAAGATAAATGTCACAAGACAAAAAAGAGATTTACTTACTTACAACAAGTTACATGTTTGCATGAAAAAATAGTTTGTAATGCAAATGGCAAGTGTAACTTGAGCTATTTTGAAATTATAAAGAAAAGCGTACCTTGAACTCTCATATTCGGAAACTGACGAAACATAAGGCTTTCATCCGAATTTCAATAAAATTCTTTTAAACGAAATAAAATTTTATCAACTATGAATAAGTTTCTGAATTTCCTATTCTCTATGCAAATGATGGGAGTACTCATCATTTTATTTGCTTTCTCAATTGGAACAGCAACCTTTATAGAGAATGATTTTGGTACTTCAGCAGCCCGTGTATTGGTTTATGATGCCTGGTGGTTCGAGTTAATGTTACTTTTACTAACCATTAATTTGGTGGTAAATATTTTCAGATACAAGCTTTACAAAAAGGAAAAGTGGTCTATATTCCTGTTTCATGCAGCCTTCATTATCATTTTCATAGGCTCGGGGATTACCCGATATATTGGTTACGAAGGCAATATGCACATTCGCGAAGGGCAATCAACCAATCAGATTACCACGATGAGTTCCTACATCAATATTCAGGCACGAACCAATAGTAAGATCAGTCAATTAAGCGAAAAAATTACTGTTTCATCGGTAAAAACAACGGAATTTAGTGATGATTTGAATATCGACAATAAAAATGTTGAGGTATCACTTAAAACAATGATTCCCAATGCTCAATCGACCATTGCACAGGATCCGAATGGCACACCCATTATTGAGATGGTTGCGGTTGGTTCTACTGGAATGGCAGGAATGCAGAATTTTACTATAGCTTACAGCGAACAAAAAAACATAGGTGCTAATCTTATCGCATTTGGAGGTAGTCCCAATGCAAATACTATTGTTTTCGATTACTCGGATAGTTTAAGAATAATTTCTCCCTTTGAATTTTCGGAAGTAAGTATGATGGGCGGAGATCCAATTCCAATGGAAGCTAATAAATGGCACGTGGTATTCCCTAAGAAATTATACGATTTAAACGGCACCAAAATAGTAATCAAAAACTTTTTCCCTGCAGCAATTTACAAATACATACAAGGCGGAGATAAGAATGCCCCTACGGTATTGGTATTTGATGTAAAAAGTGGAAATGAGCAAAAGGAAATGATTGTGAAAGGATCAAGTAATTATGTTGGCGTACCCAGTAATTTGATGATAAACGGTATTGATGTTGCAGTAGCTTACGGTCCAAAAACAATTGAAATTCCATTTTCTCTGAAACTAAACAAATTTATCTTAGACCGATATCCCGGCTCAAACAGCCCATCATCATTTGCAAGTGAAGTTACTCTTGTGGATAATGAAAAAGGGATTGAACAAAACCATCGTATTTTCATGAATAACATTCTAAAATACAAAGGATTCAGATTCTTTCAGGCATCGTATGATACGGACGAAAAGGGAACTGTTCTTTCGGTAAATCACGACCAGTGGGGAATGAGAATCACCTACTTTGGTTATTTTATTCTGATGCTGGGTATGGCCTGGTCGCTGATTAGTCCGGCTACCCGTTTTAAAGCATTGGGGGCAAAATCGAAAAGTATGAAAGTTATTGCCGTAACGGCTTTCCTGATTGCAGGCAGTCTGTTTCCTGCTTCGGCACAAAATGAAATATTACCTATTGTTCCATTAAAGCAATCGCAGGATTTTGGAGCATTGTTGGTGCAAGATAACGGCGGTCGTTTCGAACCCATTAATACCATGGCCAGCGAGGTGATTCGTAAAATCACAAAGAAAAGCAAGTTTCAGGGATATACTGCCGAGCAGGTTTTTCTTAGCATGATTGTAAATCCACAACAGTGGCAAACGGTTGCCATGATTAAGGTTGGGAATTCGGAATTAGCTAAGGAACTTGGCATTTCGGGCAAATACGGATCGTTCGGACACTTTTTAGACCAACAAGGTCAGTACAAACTTTCGAAGAAAGTACAGGATGCTTATTCAAGAAAACCATCGCAGCGCACAGGTTACGATAAGGAAATTATTTCGGTTGACGAAAGGGTTAACATCAGCTATATGGTGTTTACTGGTGAATTCTTAAAAATATTCCCTGATCCGAACGATGACATGCATGCCTGGTACAATCCTACTGCTGAACTGGCTTTTTCCGGCGATGATTCTTTGTTTGTAAAAAAATCAATATTGCTGCTGGGACAAGCCTTAAACAGCGGCGATTTTACAAATGCAGACAATTATATTGCAGGAATAAAAACCTATCAAAACCGTTTTGCCCAAAATGTAATTCCATCGCCTACCAAACAAAAAATTGAGATTCTATACAACAATACCAATATCTTTAAAAGGTTATTCCCCTACTATTTATTAATTGGTTTCTTTTTAGTCGTGTTTCTGGTGATCCAGATTATCAACCCGAAATTTTCGGTAAAGTGGATTATGCGTGCAGCCATACTGATATTAGGAATTGGCTTTATCTTACACACAACCGGATTGGCTGCCAGATGGTATATTTCCGGTCATGCTCCCTGGAGCAACGGTTTTGAATCGATGACTTATGTGGCATGGGCATGTTTACTTTCAGGATTTATATTTGTGAAGAAATCGGATTTTGCCTTAGCTGCAACATCTATTCTTGCAGGTTTAACTCTTTTTGTTGCACATTTAAGCTGGATGAATCCAGAGGTTACCAATTTGGTTCCGGTTCTTAAATCGTACTGGCTAACCATTCACGTAGCCATTATTACTGCCAGTTACGGATTTCTTGCTCTGGCGGCAATTTTAGGAATGATCAACCTCTTCCTGTTCAATTTACAGAATAAGAATAACATTGATAGAATTAAAAGCACTGTAACAGATCTTAGCCGGATTAGTGAAATGACTATGACCATTGGCTTGTATTTCCTTACCATCGGAACTTTTCTGGGTGGTATTTGGGCAAACGAATCGTGGGGACGATACTGGGGGTGGGATCCTAAAGAAACATGGGCACTGGTAAGTGTTTTGGTATACAGCTTTATATTGCACATGCGTTTTATTCCCGGCTTAAAATCGGTTTACTCCTTTAATATTGCTTCGGTTTGGGGCTACAGCTCAATCTTAATGACTTATTTTGGTGTAAACTACTATTTGGCTGGTATGCATTCGTACGCAAAAGGCGATCCTGTTCCGGTGCCAACCTGGGTGTACTACACCGTTGCAATTGTTCTGATTCTAAGTTTAACTGCTTACTTCAATTACAAAAAATACAATACCGAACCAGAAGAGGTGGAGGCATAAAATAAATATATTTCAAAGTTTAAAGAGCTTCGCTTAGGTGAGGCTCTTTTTCATTTTTTTATAATAGTCCTCAAACTGGACGGGCTTCTGCAATACTCCTAAACAAGTAACTCCTATAATCTGAGCGTGCTTTGTCAGCCTGCCGTAAGGCTTGCCACAATGCAACCACACAGAAATGACAAGGATCAGGCTGACTTGATTCTTTTATTCTTGAAATATTATTTTGGTACTCATGGTTTCACTTTGTTCGGCAGTTTACTTTTCTCATCTAAGGAGAAAAGTAAAAGCCTTGCGGCTTGAGCAAAAGAACAAAAAAGGAACCTGTTGGGGTTCCTTTTCTATATAATAAAAGTATTTACTTATGCTTTATTCGTAGTAATCACAAAAATGATGAGTGGCTCGTCAGTAGTGTTTTGCACCGAATGAAATCCCTCATTGCTTACTGCAGTGATGCTTCCTTTCGTGATTTTATGGGTTCTTACTTTACCATCTTCACCTGCCTTATCGGAATACTCTCCTTCGCCATGCACCACTACATAAATTTCTTCTTCTCCTCTGGGACCGTGATTGTGAAATCCGGCCTGATCGTACTTGTTTAAAAAGACCATGAAGCAACCAATCCTGTTATTTATCAACTCATCCGCATCAAACATCTGCAAGAGGTAAACAATGCCATTGCCGCCATACATTGGCTGACGGGTATCTACACGAACAACCGACCTTTTGTCCTGTCCAAATGGAACAACCGAAAGATCGATGTACTTCGATACAATATCAATTACCTGATTGGCATCCTTTATCTTCATAGAATCGAATGGAGTTTGGTTCCCGTTTAGTTTACAGAGATCAAATGGATATCGAAAATAAGAACTGATCCCCCAGGGATTTTTGAATAGTTATAGCTACCATAAGCCAAGGATGCAGGAACAAACAACTTTCCCTTACCTCCCTCTTTAAAATAGGTAATACCTTCTTTCCAGCCTTTAATTACCTCATCCAATCCAAAAGAAACTCCAGCAGAACTACTTTCATCAAAAACAGATCCACTCAAAAAATAGCCTTTGTAGGCCACAGTTACATTCGACGTACCTGTTGGCTGTGCTCCTGTTCCTTCCTCTTCAATTGTATAATACAAACCTGAATCGCTTTTGGTTGCACTTATGCTGTTTGCTTCCAAATAAGCCAGTATATCTTCATCATTCTTTGCAGCAATCATTTCAGGAGTATATACCTCAATTTCAAAAATCAGTACAGATCCTCCGGGAATACCATTGTAATCTTTACTGCCATATCCTAAATGGGCAGGTATTAATAACATTCCTTTACCGCCTTCTTTAAAATGGGTAAGTCCTTCGGTCCAACCAGGAATAACACCTTGTAAATTGAAGGAAACTAAATTCTCCTTACTATCGTCGAAAACCGTACCGTTGGCATAATAACCTTTGTAGGTAACTGTTACATTAGAAGTACTTGTAATTGAGGCTCCTGTACCCTCCTCCTCAATTACGTAATACAGACCCGATGCAGTTTTTTCTGCAGCTAAATTGTTTGCGAGCACATAAGCTGCAATCTCTTCTTCATTCTCTGCCCTGTAATCTTTTTCATCATCGGAACCCGAACATGATACTAAAAAGGCAAAACACAAGGCTAATAAGCTATACTTCATATGATTTATAATTTGTTTTTAATTTGCCATATGGAACTTACCATACTGGAATAATTATCCCTCAATGTCAAAAACACCTTGGCATGGACGTTTCATATCTATCTGTTTTATAAAAAAAACAAATATAGTAAAAAGTGGGAATCCTGCTTAGTAATCTCAAAATTGATCAGTATGACTGTAATTTTCAAGATATGCCACGGCATGCCCCACCTCATTTATATCCCCTTTCACTTCTTGACCTTATAATCTTATTTAGAAATAGACGCTATCTAAATTACTGATGCCCAACAATATTTTAATCCGAATTCCGTAAATTCATCTAAAACCATACCTATGTCGAGATTTATACATGTTCTATCCTTAGTCTTATTTGTACTGATTGTTTTAATTGCAATTGCAGTTCTTTGCTACTATGGATTCACCTACTATCATCTGAATGTTGAGGAGCGTTTCTATCATCCCGATCATCAAATATTGAAACCAAGTGGTATTGTTGGGCATGGTTTGGGAATTATTGGTTCGCTGCTGATTATTATAGGTGTGTTTATGTATATGGTTAGAAAACGAATTGCGCGTTTTTCGAGAATTGGAATTCTAAAATACTGGCTCGAATTTCATATTTTCCTGTGTTCGCTCGGACCTGTTTTGATTCTCTTTCATACAGCCTTTAAATTTGGAGGAATTGTCTCCATTTCGTTTTGGAGTATGGTAGCAGTTGTTATTAGCGGTATTATTGGGCGATTCATCTATATTCAAATTCCCAGAACAATAGAAGGCCGGGAATTGAGTTTATTAGAAGTAAGAGATACAAAAACTGACGTTGGTGCACTGCTGAAGAAAGAGTACAATTTGAATGAAGAAAGCCATCAAATTATTGTGGCATCGGTAGCCGGAAATTCTGATAACAATTCAGGTTTGCTTCTGTTCCGATTACTAAGAAAAATGGCAAAAGATAGAAAGACCTATAAAAAAATAGATTCTGAACTGAAACGAAACAAACTCTCCCAAGCCGAACGGAAAAAAATTAAGCGTTTGGTGATTCATGAAATTACTTTGAACCGTAAGATTGATCGACTGAACTACATGCAAAAGCTTTTTAAATACTGGCATGTTGCCCATCTGCCTTTTGCACTGGTGATGTTGGTTATTTTACTCATTCATGTAGCAGTTACCATCATTTTTGGATACAAATGGATATTCTGATATTAATAGATATGAGATTCCAGCTGTGAGAAATGAGATTGATATACTCAAATAAAACTCCAATATCTTTCTTCATAAGATGGATAAGAGAAACTTATTAAAAAACATTCTATATAAAATGGATTTGTTGCTGGAAGAGATAATAATTTACGGCTCGGTTTTCTTACTTTGTTTGTTGGTTGTGTTCATTTACATCCGAAAGCAAAAAAGAGAATCGCGCATTGTTGAGCAAAAAATTACGCAAGCCAAAGCCGACGGATTGTACGAACCGGTATCACTCCATCCGGTAGTCGATCAGCATTCCTGCATAAAGAGCGGTGCCTGCATAACGGTTTGTCCCGAGAAAGATATTTTAGGAATCCAAAACGGAAAAGCTACCGTAATTAACGCATCACAGTGCATTGGGCATGGTGCATGTTTTCATGCCTGTCCTACCCAAGCCATTAGTTTGTGCATTGGTACCGAAAAACGTGGCGTAGAATTACCTCATGTCGATCAGAATTTTGAAACCAATGTGCCGGGCATTTTTATTGCCGGCGAATTGGGTGGTATGGGACTGATAAGAAATGCAGTTGAGCAAGGCAGGCAGGCAATCGAGAATCTCACTTCCTGCATCAAAAAAAACAGCAAAGCGGAATATGATGTACTCATTGTTGGAGCAGGACCCGCAGGAATATCAGCATCCTTAATGGCAAAAAAGAACAATCTGAAGTTCATCACTCTGGAACAGGATAGTCTGGGCGGAACAGTTTTTTCTTTCCCTCGATCAAAAATTGTAATGACCTCCCCTATGGATCTTCCTCTTTACGGAAAAGTGAAATTGTACGAAACCAGCAAAACAGAATTGCTCGAACTGTGGGGAGACGTAATGAACAAAAATGAAATCAGCGTAAGCGAAAATACAAAGGTTGAATCGATAGAAAAGAAGCACGAGTTTTTTAGTATTCGTACAAAAAACGGAGAAGAATATACCTCTCAGACAGTACTAATCAGCATTGGCCGGCGCGGTAGTCCGCGCAAGCTGAATGTAAATGGTGAACAGCTGGAAAAGGTAGCCTACCGATTACTCGAGCCCGAAAACATCTCCAACAAGAATATTTTGGTGGTTGGCGGCGGCGATTCGGCCATTGAATCGGCTCTGCTTTTGGCAGATCAAAACAAGGTAACCTTATCGTACCGAAATAATTCTTTTAACCGCCTAAAACCTAAAAACAGTGAGCGAATTCAAGATGCAATCGCTCAGAACAAAATAAACGTGGTCTACAATTCCAATATCGATCTGATACAGGAAAATTCTCTTACACTTTCGATTACTGATTCGGAAGACAAAATTGCCCTTGATAACGATCTGGTCTACATTTTTGCCGGTGGCGAATTACCCTCTCAATTCCTGAAAAACTCAGGCATACAAATCACCAGGAAATTTGGCGATGCAATGCTAAAACACTGACAAATAAAATCTGGAAGAGTCTTGAAAAGTCGAAAGGTCGAACAAATTATGAATGATGAATTTCACTCCTAACTTATAATTCATAACTCTTAATTGACAACTCATCATTAATAAAACAAATGCACAGATATTCCCTCATCATATTACTCTTGCTTGTTTCACAAGTTGTCCTTGCTCAATTGTCGCCGGGTGATTTGTCAAAAGCACATGCCAATTTGGAAGGTCTTTCGAATTGCACCCAGTGTCATGTTATTGGTGAAAAGGTAAGTAACAGCAAGTGTTTGGATTGCCATACATTACTTAATGAACGCATTGTTTCGAACAAAGGCTATCACGCTTCGGGCGAAATTAAGGGAAAAGAGTGTGTTGAATGTCACAGCGATCATCATGGGCGAAAATTTGAAATGATCCGCTTCGATAAAAATACTTTTAAGCATGATTTAACGGGTTACGAACTACAGGGTGCACATCAGAAACTGGATTGTAAAGAATGCCACCAAAGCAAATTCATTACGAATAAACAAATTGCCAAAAAGGACTATTCCTATCTGGGACTGGAACCCAAATGTGCCGTTTGCCACACTGATGTTCATCAGCAAACACTTTCGTCCAGCTGTAATGATTGTCATGATCAGAATCAGTTTGTGCCTGCTTCAAATTTCAATCATAAAAGCACCCAATTCCCTTTACTGGGTAAACATGAGAATGTGGACTGCGAAAAATGCCATCAGACAGAGATAAAAAACAACGAGAAGTTTCAGCATTTTGCCGGCATCAAATTCAATTCCTGCACCTCCTGCCATACCGATGTTCACAACAACAAATTCGGCCCCAATTGCACCGATTGCCATACAGTAAACTCATTTAGAAGCGTAACTGCACTGAGTAATTTCGACCACAACAGTACTAATTTCAAATTAAGCGGAAAACACAAGAATGTAGATTGCAAAAGCTGCCACAAAGGCTCATACACCACACCCATTGCACACAACAGGTGCTCCAATTGCCATCAGGATTATCACCAAGGACAATTTACAGCAAAGAAACTTTCGCCGGATTGCAAGAATTGCCATAGTGTAAACGGATTTGCAGGCTCGAGTTATTCCATCGATCAACACAACAAGAGTCAGTTTCCTTTGCAGGGAGCCCATTTGGCGACTCCTTGCTTTGCCTGTCATCAGCAAAATGAAAAATGGCAGTTCCGAAACATTGGCAAAACATGTGTCGATTGCCATGAAAACATACACAAGAATATCATTAGCGATGGATTTTATCCAAACCAAAACTGTACTGCCTGTCATCAGGAAAATACATGGAACCAAATCGAATTCGATCACAATTTAACCGCCTTTAAATTAAAGGGCGCGCACACTAAACAAGATTGCCGCGCCTGTCATTTTACTAAGAACAATCAAGGCGAAGCCATTCAAAAATTTACTGGTTTCGATCAGGAGTGCCTAAGTTGCCATCAGGATGAACATCAGAAGCAATTCGAGAAAAAAGGCACAACCAACTGTTTAAACTGCCACCATCATGATGATTGGAAAATTGCCAATTTTAATCATGATAAAACTGACTTTAAACTGGAAGGAAAACATGCTGTTATTGATTGTAATGCATGTCACAAACAGCTGGAAATGAATCAAACTTTTTATACACAATATAAATTTAAAGATTTCTCATGCGCTACTTGTCATCAATAATCTTGATTTTATCATTTTCGCTCAATGTCTTTTCCCAATCACCTCACGGAAAAGACATGAAAATAGATTGTGCAACCTGTCATACTCAGGAAGGATGGGTGGTGAACCCAGAAACATTTTCTTTCGATCATGCCAAAACGAATTTTCTGCTCGAAGGTCAGCATAAAGCCACAGACTGTAAGTCGTGCCATACCAATTTGGTATTTTCCGAAGCTAAAAGCGAATGCATGCAATGTCATACCGATGTGCATACCGGCACGCTGGGTTCGGATTGTATGCTGTGTCACACAACACAATCGTGGCTGGTGACCAATATCTCCGAAATTCATCAGCAAACCAGCTTCCCGCTTGTTGGTGCTCATGCCACAGCCGATTGTTTCGACTGCCATACCTCCAATAATTTTGCACAATTCGAGCCTTTACAGGTTGAATGTATCAACTGTCACAGAAAAGATTATATGGCGGCTACTGAACCAAACCATGTAACCGGTAATTATTCTACCAACTGCGAAGATTGTCATGAAATGGGTGCTTTCCAATGGTCATCGGGAGGTTTCAACCACGATTTTTTCCCTTTAACAGATGGTCATGCCATTAGCGATTGTTTCCAATGTCACACAAACAACAATTACTCATCGCTGTCCACCGATTGTTTTTCATGTCATCAGGCTGATTACAATGCCAGCACCACCCCTAACCATGTATCGGCCGGCTTGCCGCAAAATTGTGAATTGTGCCATACAACCAAACCAGGTTGGAAACCTGCCAGTTTCGATACGCACAACGATTACTATGTGATACAGGGAGCACACAACAGAATTGCAACAGATTGTTTTGCCTGTCACGAAGGCTCCTACAACAACACACCAAATACCTGTGTTGGTTGTCATCAGGCCGACTACAATCAAACTTCAGATCCGGTGCACAGCACATCGGGTTTCTCTACCGATTGTGAAACCTGTCATTCGCAGGATGTTTGGGAACCAGCAAATTTCGATCACAACGATTTTTATGTGATTGAGGGAGCACATACCAAAATTGCAGCAGATTGTTTTGCCTGTCATCAAGGATCATACGACAACACGCCAAACACCTGCGCTGGTTGTCATCAGGCCGACTACAATCAAACTTCGGATCCGGCGCACAGCACCTCAGGATTCTCTACTGATTGCGTAACCTGCCATTCTCAAAATGCATGGGAACCTGCCAATTTCGATCACAACGGTTTTTATGTGATACAAGGAGCGCATACAAAAATTGCAACAGATTGTTTTGCCTGCCATCAGGGAAGCTATGTGAACACACCAAACACTTGCTTTGGTTGTCATTCTGCGGATTACAATCAAACTGCTGATCCTGCTCATCAAGCAGCTAATTTCCCAACGGAATGTACCGATTGCCATACCGAAAATGCCTGGGAGCCTTCCACTTTCGACCACGACGGACAGTATTTCCCAATTTACAGCGGAAAACACCGCGATGAGTGGAATTCATGTACCGATTGTCATACCAACACAAGCAATTATGCTGTTTTTTCGTGCATTACCTGTCATGAACACAACCAATCCGATACCGACAGACATCACAGTGATGTAAACAACTACGTGTACAACAGCACCTCTTGTTTGTCCTGTCATCCAGATGGAAGAGAGGATTAACCCTCGCAAAAGCATAAAGAACAAACCTGGTTGTAAGGTGATATCAAAAAGATGATTAATAGAGCTAAACAGAGATAAAAATGAGAACTTTACCAGCAATTGTCGTAATTATTTTGCTTTGCCTAAGCACCCCGCTTCGGGCACAGGAAAAGTTTTTAGAAGGTGAAATCTCCTACAAAAGCTCACAAAACACCTATGTGAAATTCTCAAATACCGAATCAATTTCCGTTGGCGATACGCTGTATGTGAAAAAGGATTCTGATTTCGTTCCCGTATTAGTGGTGAACAACAAATCGTCGATATCGGTAATTGGAATGGCAGTTGGAGATATCAAGCTTGCCAAAGGCGATAAAATTATTGCCTTTCCTACAGCTAAAAAAACACCCGAAAAAGATATTATTCTGACTGAAGATCCCGAATATAATACTGAGATTGTTGAAAAAACAACACCAGCACCCAGAACCAAACAGGAATTGAACCGGGAGGAACAAATCCGTGGTAAAATTTCAGCTTCGTCCTATTCCAACCTGTCCAGCTCATCGGGAGGCAGTAATCACCGGATGCGTTACAGCTTATCAATGAATGCCAAAAACATCGACAATTCGAAATTTTCAGCCGAAACCTACATTCGCTTTTCGCACAATTCGGGCGAGTGGGATGAGGTAAAATCGGATATTTTTAATGCACTTAAAATTTACAATCTGGCCATTTGTTACGATGCCAACCAGAGCACAAGCATTTGGTTGGGGCGAAAAATAAATCGGAAAGTTTCGAACATTGGCGCTGTTGATGGTGTACAGGTAGAAAAAAAAATTGGCAATTTCTCGCTGGGAGCTATTGCAGGCTCGAGGCCCGATTACGAAAACTATTCCTTCAATTTTGACTTGATGCAGTTTGGTGGATACCTGGAACACAGCATGAAAACCAAAGTGGGAAGCATGCAAAATACGGTGTCGTTTTTCGAACAAAAATACAAATCGAATACCGACAGACGGTTTGCCTACTATCAGCACAGCAATTCGCTTTTAAAAAACCTGTTCCTGTTTGCCTCTTTCGAAGTTGACCTGTACAAATTGGAAGAGGAAGTTTCGAAAAACACCTTCGACCTCACCAGCATGTATCTTTCTTTGCGATATCGGGTATCCAAACAACTTTCTCTTACGGGTTCGCTCGACAGACGCAAGAATGTGGTGTACTACGAAACCTTTAAAAGCCTTGCCTTTCAGATACTGGAAAATGAAACCCGTCAGGGAATTCGCTTTCGGGTAAACTACCGCCCCACGAATCGAATTTCGCTGGGGGCAAATGTCGGCCATCGTTCCCGTAAAAGCGAAGTGGAAGATTCAAAAAACCTGTATGCCTTTGTATCGTACCGCAACGTTCCGGGAATTAACAGCAATGCCACCCTGTCAACCTCCGTTTTGCAGACTCATTATCTGGATGGAATAATTTACAAACTAAGACTAACGCGCGATATTATTCCGGGAAAACTATTTGCAGGTCTCAACTACAGCTATGTGAATTACCAGTACAAATTCAACGATAATGAATTGATTCAGCACATTGGTGAAGCAAATGTATCGTGGCGAATCAATAAAAAACTCTCTTTCTCGGCCAATTACGAAGGAACATTCGAGTCTTCGCAGAATTATTCCCGACTGTATTTGAATTTGATCAAGAGGTTTTGATTTGCTTTTCTTGAAATGCCCCAGCTGAAGCAGGGGACAATGGAAAAAGACCGAACCATCATCATTCTGAGCGCAGCCGAAGAATCCTTTCATTAAAATAAGATGTTTCGACAAGCTCAACATGACAGCTGCACAGCTACCGCACGATTGTATCGTGTGGCACTAACTTTATAATATTAAGGGACGCGATACAATCGCGCACCAGCGTGAGGGAGAGGAAGTTTTGACAATCCTTTTGAAAAAAACGAAGCTATCTTCTCTTCTTATTCAGGAGAAGCATAGGATGAGGTATTGGGATAATTCTTAAACCTCTCCCCAGCCCTCTCCTGAAGGCGAGGGAGTTTTGACAATCCTTTTCAAAAAAAAACGAAGCTGTTTTCTCTTCTCCTTTAGGAGAAGGATAGGATGAGGTCTATGGAAGAGATGTGTTTTTAATGCCCCGGCTGAAGCAGGGGACAATGGAAAAAGACCGAACCATCATCATTCTGAGCGCAGCCGAAGAATCCTTTCATTAAAATAAGATGTTTCGACAAGCTCAACATGACAGCTGCACAGCTACCGCACGATTGTATCGTGTGGCACTAACTTTATAATATTAAGGGACGCGATACAATCGCGCACCAGCGTGAGGGAGAGGAAGTTTTGACAATCCTTTTGAAAAAAACGAAGCTATCTTCTCTTCTTATTCAGGAGAAGCATAGGATGAGGTATTGGGATAATTCTTAAACCTCTCCCCAGCCCTCTCCTGAAGGCGAGGGAGTTTTGACAATCCTTTTCAAAAAAAAACGAAGCTGTTTTCTCTTCTCCTTTAGGAGAAGGATAGGATGAGGTCTATGGAAGAGATGTGTTTTTAATGCCCCGGCTGAAGCAGGGGACAA
>NZ_WTCR01000020.1 GCF_009795715.1 Labilibaculum euxinicum
ATCAGCATTTAATTAAAAAGCGAGGGAAAGCAGCTTAGTAGTATTAAATTTTGACAGAGCCTGAATCACTCTATAAAATGAAAATTAAAAAATAGAATAAAACTCTAGGATATCAGGGGTCAAAACATCCCTTGCTCAAAAATAATTGCAATAAATGCTTGCCTTTGCTCCTTTCATCAGTAAGTGCTTTGTACTTTTTTTATCCATTGCAGTTTGGCTTTAGCCAACTGAATTCAAAATATGCCAATCTTTTGCTTTAGCATCATTTTCAGTTCTTGCAATTCAGCACATGAAATTTGTATTGGTAAGCTAAGCAATTGGCAGATTGGTCCAAACCTTAGTTTGCCTATTACTCCCATTGTTTTTTATGTGGCTAAAGCCTATTTATTAATTTCTTGCTATCAGTTGGCTAAAGCCAAACTGCAATAGATGTTTTACTAAGTATCATATTATTTCTTCAATCATTTTAATTCCTGGTTATCTGTTGTTTGAAAACAATCACAATAAACACTCAACTTTGCTCCTTACATCAGGAAATGCTTTGTATTTTTTTATCCATTGCAGTTCGGCTTTAGCCAACTGAATTTAAAAGTTTCTCATCTTTTGCTTTAGCATCATTTTATTTCTTATAATTCAGCACATGGAATTTGTATTGGTAAACTAAGCAATTGGCAGATTGGTCCAAAGCTTAGTTTGCCTATTACTCCTATTGTATTTTATGTGGCTAAAGCCTATTTACTAATTTCTTGCTGTCAGTTGGCTTAAGCCAAACTGCAATAGATGCTTTGCTAAGCATCATTTTCATTTCTTCAATCATTTATATTTCATGCTTTAGCAGTTCGAAAACAAATACTGAAACTATGGAAAATAATATTTCATAATAACCAAATACTGTTTCGTGCATTTTGCAACAATAAAGTATTATTTTTGAAGTTTATTTTAAGTAACGAACAGGTGTAACGCCCCTGTAAAAAGTGCTACACACAAAGGCATGATTATTGATAATAGTAAGTTCTCCTGAAAAATTCAGGACAAGCCATATAACAACTAAAAAACAAATTATAAACATATGAAACGACCCGACGAAAAGTGTTACACACAGGAGAATGAGTGTAATTTGGGAGTTCCATATGGCAACTAAAAAACAAATTATAAACATATGAAACGGATCACATTATTTTTTTTATGCATTGCTGCAGCAGCACTTTTCTCAACCTCTTGTTCTGAAGAAGAAACTCACCCCAGTTTTGATGAGTCATTAATTATCGGCAAATGGAAAAGCGGGACTTTGTTCGAAAGATACGACTCTGACAAATCGGGTGCTACCTGGGATACTGCCGATGATGTTAAGGAATCAGAAGCTCAGAAATTTACCTGGACAATAACAAAAGATCAGCTGGAGCAGATCCACATTATCGAAAATGGCGGTAACGTTCCTAAAGTATACACCATTACGAATTTAACGGCATCATCATTAGAGTACGAAGACGCTTACGGAAAAACAAAATCATTTAGCAAACAATAGTAAAATGCGGATAGTAAAAAAGGCAGGAATAGCTTTACTGGTACTGGTTTTTGTAGGAATAATAACTGCAGCAATAGCCTTGTGGTATGTTCTTACGCCAGAAAAATTAACACCAATAGTTAATAAACAGGCAAAAAATTATTTAGCCTGCAATACGGTCATCGAAAAAGTTGAACCCACTTTTTTTAGTACCTATCCGTTTTTTGGCATAGAGCTGACAAATCTCTGTTTAACCGGAAATAACAATTCTGTGAAAACAGATACTCTGTTGTATGCTAAAAAATGCTTTGCCTCGCTAAATGTTAAGTCGTATTTATTCCACGGCGATATAAAGCTTAACCCGTTTTTGGTTGAAAATGGGTATTTGAATTTCAAAACAGACTCATCCGGGCAGTCTAATTTCGATATTTTTAAAAGCAGTTCCGATGCAGCAGAAGCTGATTCAGAAGCCTCTTCGTTGGGTGATATCGACATCAGCAATGTAGAATTTACAAATTTTAATGCCAATTATGCGGATGAGACTACATTTAGAAAGGCTGCTGTTATCAACGGAAATGCTGCGCTCGGCTTTGTATATACCAAGGGGAAACAGTCTTTTGATTTGGATCTGCAAGTCAGCCGATTGCTGTTTACAACATCCGACTCGATGGCTCTTCGTATTGATGCCAAAAACTGCGATCTGAAAATGACTTTGAAGGCTGCGGACAAAAACCGATTCAATTCCGATGCAAAGCTTGTTTGTAAGGAATTGTTTCTCGCTATGGCTGGCGATACAATTTTAACAAACATGAAATTGGACACACATCTGCCATGTGCTGTAAACATCGCCGAAAACAGTTTTGATTTAAAAGAGGCAAAACTGATTGTGAACAATGAGCAAGAAGTAGTATGCAGCGGGATTGTAAAAATACAGTCCGATAATTCGATTGCCACCAACATAAACTACTCGACCAACGAATTGGATATCGAAAAAATTATGGCTCTTGTTCCCAAAGCCTATTCGGCTCCGCTAAAAGATCTGATTGCTAAGGGTTATGCACAATTATCCGGATCGGTAACTGGCCTGTATTCTGACACAAGTTACCCTCTTGTAAACACAAACATAGAGTACAATAAGGGCGAAATTAACTATGCAGCCTATCCAAAAGTGAAGGATATCAAATTATCGATGTCGGCGAAGGTAGATCTAAATAAAAACCAGACTTCGGATATCACTGTAAACAGCAGTTCTGCCAAAATACGAAACAGCAAAGTTTCTGTTGCAGGAAATATATCGGACATATTGGAAACGACCCGCTACGACATCTATTCGAAGGGTGATGTTAACCTGGCCGATTTTCAGTCGTTTGTACCCAAAGATCAGAATGTAATTGTTCGGGGTTGGGTAAATGGAAATCTGCATACCCGGTTTTCTCAGTCTGATTTGGATCAGGAGGCATATCACCGTATCTATTTAACCGGCGATTTCAACACCCGGGATTTTGATGCCGTTTATAACGACACGACAAAGGTAAATCTCCCTTCGGCAAAAATTAAGCTTACTTTACCGAGCCAAGCCAGAGCAGACAAAAACCTTCTGTTTGCAAACATCAAAATGGATGCTCCGAACTTTACAATGCACCTATCTCCTACTGTAAGTGCGGTGACTGAGAATCTTGAGCTTTCTGTCGATATCAATCATCCGGCAAAAGGAGCCCCGGCACCCATAACGTCGTGTATTTTTAAATTGGGCAGTCTTACTGCTGTGTCGGATACTTTATCGGTTAGCGCAAACAATGCAAACGGACGATTCGAATACGTTCCAGGCCGTAACGGAAAACAAGAGATTGCTCTTATCAATTCAACAATTAACAGTGATGAAATTGCAGTAGCCGGCAAAGACTCTATTCTGTTTGATGCTAAAAAGCTGTATGCAAAAACGAATCTGAAGTACGACGACTCGCAAAATAATATCATTCTTAAATGGCAGCCCGAAGTGGCAATCAGTTTCTCCGATGCAGTTTATGATTTGAGTGAACAGCTAAAGGGTAAAATTCCCAACATCTCGTTTACACTTAATCAAGACACGATGGAGATTCAAAAAGCGGCTTTAACTTTGGGCAATTCCGACTTTAGCCTTACGGGCCAGCTTACCGACATCTCCAACTATTTAAACGATCAGGCATTGCTGAAAGGAAACTTTAATTTGGTCTCTAAAAATACCGATGTATATCAGCTGATGGACATTTTTAACGGCATGGGCAGTCAGGATTCAACTCTTGCCGGCAATAAAGATACTGCCCCCGAAGACGATCCGTTTATGGTGCCAAAAGGTGTCGAAATTCGGTTGAACACAACAATTGCGAAGACTTTAGTAAATAATAATGTAATCGAAAACATTAAAGGAGGACTAACTGTAAAAGATGGTACTCTTATTCTCGATCAGATGGGATTCACCAGCCGGGCTGCCAACATGCAGTTAACGGCCATGTACCGTTCCGACAGAAAAAACCACCTCTTTAGCGGCATCGACTTTCACCTTTTAGATATTGATATTGCTGAATTAATTGCTCTGATTCCTTCTGTTGATACAATGATTCCCATGCTGAAATCATTCAAAGGGAAAGGTGAATTTCATTTGGCCGGAGAAACCTATCTTAAGAGCGATTATTCTTTGAAACAATCTACAATTCGTGGTGCGGCGGCTTTTCAGGGACAGGAACTAACCCTTATGGATACCGAAACTTTCGACATGATTGCTAAAAAACTACTGTTTAAGAAAAAAACAGCAAATGTGATAGACAGCCTTAGTGTTGAAATGACTCTGTTTAAAGACGAAATTGATTTGTATCCTTTCCTTATTGTAATGGACAAGTACAAAGCTGTTATTTCGGGACGTCATAATATGGATAACAGCTTTAACTATCACATATCGGTAACAGATACTCCACTACCTGTTCGATTGGGACTGAATGTAACCGGAACAATGGATAACCTGAAATACGACCTTGTGGAATGCAAGTACAAACACTTGTACGATCCTAAAAAACAAGGAGCACTGGAGGAGCAAACTTTACGTCTGAAAAAGCTGATTTCGGAATCGCTTAAGGAGAATGTTAAAGAGATTAAATAGAGTGAACAAGTTTCAAGTAAAAAGGAGAAAGGAACAAAGAACAAGAAAACCAGCAAACAGTCAGCTGTGATCAATTCGTTGATTTTGTTGATTGCACAATGAAAAACCGGGGATTTTCCCCAAGCGGAATAGTAAAATCCTGACGGCGTAAATGCTCGTCAGGATTTTTTTTATTGTAGATATGATCCCATTTTACAAACAAATCTGAATTCTTAATTTTTTTCAGGGAGTTGTTGAATTTGGATCATGGGAAATGAATTAATTTTTAGCTGCATCGAGGCAAAAAAGTAAAGCACAGCCATGTTACGATACATCTTTTTTAACGAAGATATAGCTGAAAAGAAACTTTTTATAAGGCATGTTTTGATTTGGTATAGAAATACAATTAAGTCCGGCAGAATACATTGGTGCATTCTGCCGGACCTTGTTTGTGTGTTGCTGTATAAATTATAAACTGTTTATTTTAATGAATTTTTCGGAACCGGTCATTGAAATACCGCAACGTTCAGAAGGTGTTTGGTCGTAGGTATTTCCGCAGGTAGGACATATATAGTAAACATTGGGCAATTCGTTCACGGTGTTGTTATTAAGTGCGAGCAAAGCATTCCTGTACATTGCCTGATGTTTTTTCTCTACCTCGAAGGCGTAATTAAAACTTATTTGTGCCAATTGGGTTTTCGAGTTGGCCGCATCCTGCAAAAAATCAGGATACATGGTAGTCACTTCATACGATTCCCCCTCAATGGCATCCTGCAGATTCTCGCCGGTTGTTTTTACCGTAAATTCAGGTGTGATGTTTGGAACTGCTCCTCCTAATTCCACAATAACAGATTTATGATTATTGGCATGCACCTTTTCGGCCTTCGATGCGGCTGCAAACAGCAAAGCGATGTTATGATTTCCCTCCTGCTCCGCTTTTTTAGAATAAGCTGCATATTTGGCTGATGCCGTGGTTTCCCCTTTAAATGCATCCTGCAGATCTGCCATTGTTTTTGCCTTGGCTTCGTTAGGTGCTATCTGCTTTTCTTTACTTTCGGCAGCTACGGGGTTTTGTAATTTTGTCTCTTTTTTGTTTCCTGTGTTACATGAACTGAGGATGCCGATCACTACGGCTAATGCTGATAAGGATAAAAGCTTTTTCATTTTTATTCTCTTTTTTGTTTTAATTAATAATATACAATGCAAATATGGCACGCATACCATTAAAGCTTCCTTTAGCCTTTCTTAAAATCAGCTTAAAAATTATCCATTAAAATGGAGATGAAATTGAGTTCCCCGGTTTATCTGACTGTCTGCCTGTATTTGTATTCCCTGAATACCGGCAAGCATTTTAACAATGTACAATCCCAATCCGGTACTTTGCACCAAAGTACTTCCGGGAACGTCTACCCGGTAAAAACGATTAAAAATATGAGGCAAATGTTCCTGCGGAATGCCAGGTCCGTTGTCGCTAATCGATAAAATTCCGGTATCGGCCTGCCAGTTACAAACCAACTGCCCCTGTTTGTATCCGTATTTAACAGCATTGCTAACCAGATTCTCCATAATCATTTCAAGCAATCCAAAATCGGCTTGAACCACTGTATCCTCCGGAATATCCAATTTCAGAATCATCTGCTTGCTGTTCATCTGCAGGCGCCATCTGTTTTTAACGGCAAGCAGCATATCATACAGATTAACAGGTTTCTTAACAATTGAGAGATTTCCCGAATCCAACCGGGCTAAATAAAGCAACTGATTAATAATATGATTTATCGAATCAACTTCGAGAATTACCTGCCTCACTTTTTCCTCGTATTGCTGCGGTTCCCGGGTTTTGCGGATAAGTACTTCCAGAGTTCCTTTAATACTGGTAAGCGGCGTGCGCAGTTCGTGCGAAATATCTGCTGTAATCTGTTTCTCACGGCTGCGTCCGGTTTCAATTCGTTCCAACAGGGCATTAATAGTAGTCGTAAGATGGTAAATTTCGTCGTGATGAACCGGCAAAGGTAAACGTGGATCAATATTGTTGTAATTCATTTTTTCAGCGTAAGCAATCAACTGCTTAACAGGAGCTATACTTCGAGATGCCACCAGCGATGTTACCCCGTAAAAAAACAATAACATCAGCGGAAACGCTGCAAAAAAGGTATTCCGCAGATTGGTAAGAATTAATATGGAATCGACCTGGGAAATTCCAATATCGAGTTGTCCGATTATTTTACCACCTTCAGTTTTGATGGGAAATTGTCCCTGCCGGATCTTTTTCCCGTTAAACTCTACATTAAAAAACAGCTCCTCAGTCAGGGAATCGGCAAACTGCAACTTATCGTTCTCTAAATTCCGCGAATGAAAGATCACAGTTCCCCGGTCATCCACCATCTGTAAAAAAATGGGATCCACTTCTGCCCTATTGTGTTCCATCTCTTCCCACTCGGCATTCAGACTAAACACCAGAGAATCACCAACAGTGCTTATCTGCGAAAACAATTCCGCCCTTTCTTCCAGGATATTGCTATCGAGGTGCCGGTACGTAGTGATGTAAACCACAGCATACACCGCAGCGAATACCACCAACATGGTAATGGCAGCTGCAACGGTATTAAAAAGGGCTATCCGGTTTTTAAAATGCAGGTTCATGCTTCCTCATTTATACGGTATCCAACTCCCCGAATGGTTTCAATAAACGATTCGCTGTTTTTATCATCGAGTTTTTTGCGGAGTGCATTGATGTACACATCAATTACCGAGGTATCATAATCGAAATGTATATCCCACACTTTCTCGATGATGCGGGTGCGCCGACTTACTTTCCCCTTGTTGCGCAGTAAAAACTCAAGCAGGGCAAATTCCTTTTGAGTCAGTTCCACATTTTCATCGGCTTTACTTACACGGTGCGAATCTACATCGAGAATGATCTCCTTGTATCGAAAGACCGAATTTTCTCCGCTTTTTCCGCGCATCAGTACCCGAATCCGCGCTAGTAATTCGTCAAAGGCAAAAGGTTTCCGAATGTAATCATTGGCCCCGGCTTCAAGCCCAAAAACAGCATCGTCGGTGGTATCACGCGCAGTAAGGAAAATAACCGGTACCACATGACTCTCTTTACGAATATTCCGGCATATTTCTATTCCGCTCATACCTGGCAGCATCCAATCAAGAATTATGGTATCATATTCTTCCAGATTATCCAGAGCTAACTGCAGACCTGTTTTTCCATTATCGGCCACATCAACAGCAAAACCCTCCTCTTCCAGCCCATCTTTAAGGAAATTGGAAATGGAGGTTTCGTCTTCGACTAATAAAATTCGCATATGTTTTGTTTAAGTATTACACATTATTCTTCATTTTCATCAAGCCGTTCTACCAAAATGGACTAATCATCCTCCTCATCGTTCTGTAAGGTATCAAAATTACCAATACCTAATTCGACACCTGCTGCATGTTTAAACACCAACTGACCGCCCAGATAACCTGTACGGGCAACACTACCGGCAGCTGCGAACAATAAAGTAAAAGCCAGAATTTTTAGCCAACGCATTTCATTTTTAATATAATAGAGAACAATTTTTACTCCCGCCGCTGCCATGGTTAACCATAGAGTAAAGGCTGCAGATTCTTCATGAGCCTCCAGTGCCCGTTGTAAAGAGCCTCCATCCATACCATCGCCGGCAGCATCGCCTGTAAGATAGGCTGCAACAGCCCCTAAACCTGCCAATACTATAATATAAAACGAAACCTGAAGATAAAATTGTTTCTTAAATATAAGTCCAATTAGTTCCGATACAAATGCCACCAATACCAAGGCAACCGGGAAATGAACAATCATTGCATGTAAATGTGTCGCTGTAAACATCGTTTCAGTTTTTAAAAGTTTATACAAATATTAGTACTTCCTCTTTTAAATTGGCTTAAGCAAAACTTAAAATCAGCTTAAAATTTCTGTTTAGAACCATGCCATTGTCTGGTTAATTGGCCGGACAACGGCAGATTACACAGTCGTTTTCCTTCCATCTGCAATGAAATCTGAACGAACTGCAAAAATTGACATTCAGCACTTTTCACACCATTCTTCACACAAAATGTCAGGCTAAGTTTTTATTTACCTGTTCGTTAAAAAAGTCTTTTAATTTGTGTTTGCCGTATTGTGGTGCCTGCATATCCATTCCCATTACTGTCATAAAAAATTCAATAGGCCCGTATGTTTTTGAGTTAGTAACTGCTCGAACAGCACAAAGAGCAAATTTTCTTATCCAATCTGAAAGATGGACTATTTTTACCGGCTTCGAATAAGCTTTCAGCGCCAATTCTGCAATTTCATTTTGTGAAAGTATATCGGGACCTCCAACATTAATTTCTTTTGTTGTCTGACTTATAGCACCCACCACTATTTTTGCTAAATCCTCACCGTGAATCGGATTTAGTTTTAGTTTCCCATTGCCAAAGAGATAAACTTTTCCTCCTTTTGCCATTTTTAAAAAATCGCCCATATCAGAGAAAAATCCGTTTGGTCTGATGATGCAAAAATCCAATCCCGAAGATGTCAAATAATCGCCTAATTTTTCTTTGGCTTCACAAATTTTTAAGTTCCTAAGCTTTTCTCCGTTTAAAACCGATATATAAATGAATTTTTTCACTCCGCTTTTTTTGGCTTCATCAATTAAGTTTGCATTTGCCTGGTAATCGACATCCATATAGGTAAGGCCATCTTTTTGACGGGTGATTCCAACAGCACTAATTACAATGTCTATATCGCTGCAAATACCTTTTAGTGTTTCAGAATTAGTTATTTGAGCCTCAACTATTTTCAAATTATCATGCTCCAATTGAACTTTTGTCTTATCGCGAACAATAATGCTTGTATCATACCCATCTGATACTAATTTTTTGGTTATGTATTGCCCCAGATAGCCTGTTGCTCCAGCTAATAATATTCTTTGCTTTTCCATAATTTATTTTTTTTCAAAAATATAGAATGAGCATTTTTTTGCTCTTGATGTTCGTCAAGAATTTCCTTTGGATAATACTCTTTTTTTTATCCTGCTTAACGTTTCAGGTGAAACGCCCAAAAAAGAAGCGATGTATTGCTGCGGAACACGTTGAAATAATTCCCCATTAGTCTCCAAAAGTTCAATATACCTTTCTTCGGCCGATTTTGTGACAAATGAAGCAATAATTCGTTGACAGACTATCAATTCATTTTCAGTGGCAATTCGGGCAATTAACTCAAATTTTGAAGATACTTCCAATAATTTTTCAATATTGGTTTTATCGAAAACATAAATCTCAGTTTTTTCTATTGCCTGATAATTTTCTCTTGCCGGAACATTGTATGTATAACTCTCTCCTGCACAAATAAATTGACCATCGGTGTAAAAGAAAGCAGTCCGGTCTTTCCCATCAACATTATAAAATAAACGAACACAGCCTTTGGTTACAAAGTATATTTCATTTGCTATTTTTCCTTCGCTAAAAATTATTTCGTTTTTCTCAAAATGTCTCTTTTTTACGAAAAGCAGCATGTTTTCTTTTTCATACTCACTTAACTTGGCGTAGTCTTCAATATGTCTGATTAAATATTCCATTAACTGTTCGTATCTGCTAAAATTTTGCCTAAGGGCAAATTGAATGCTGCGTTGCTGATTGCACGGCACTTTTCTTTCACGTTACGAAAAAAAACAAAGCCGACTGCTACCGTTGAATTTACAGCTGTTTCGATTATTGTTTCGATATATTATTACGAGCTTTTTTTACTTCTCACTATTTTTACAATACGATTGTATACAATTTCCGCTAAATTCCAGTCGTATCCATCAAAGTTGGTTGTATTATTAAATTGAATGACAACTGTATCAATGTCTTTGTGGTATTTGGCAATACTCTGATAGCCAACAAGCAGACCTGTATGTTCGTACACGTAAATAGAAGAATAAATTTCCTGTTCCCCTTCATTAAACACTGAACCATCATTTAAAGCTCTTAAGAATTTACCCACATCCTCTGCTGTTGCCAGCATTAAACCTGTATATTCTGTTTTTAGATCCTCTTCAACTCCAACATAATAGCCACTCATCACATCATCTATATCCACATCATGAAGCGAACCGAAGGTATTGTTGAGTTTGAGAGGAATCAAAATTTCCTCCTTGATATATTGCTGATGACTATAACCAAGCACTTTATCAATAAGATCCTCAATCAACATATAGTTGGTATTTGAATAGCCATAATCTTCACCTGGTTCAAAGTCTGCGGGTAAGTCCAGTGCGTATTCAAGTGTTTCCTGTCTGTTTTTGGGCGGTTTTTTCCAATAATCAGGATGGTCTATAAAATTGGGAATGCCACTTCGATGCTGCACCATCATTCTCAAGGTAATTTTATCAGCATTTTCAATTCTTCCCGCAAGTTCCGGAAAGTAATCAGCGAGTGTTTTATCCAAGGACAAACGTCCGTCTTTGACTAATTTAGCAACAGCAACAGCGATGTATAGCTTGGTAATGCTGGCAATTTTGAATAATGCCTGCGGGCAGGCAGGAATTTTGTTTTTTCGGTCATGCCAGCCTGCGGCATAAAATTCCGGTGGCTTCCCGGCTTGATCTACATAAACAATCATTCCATCAAATCCATGATCAATGGCTTCATTTACTTGTTCCTGAACCGTATCAGGCAGTGGCAAAATCCAAGCCTTTACCAAAATCCATGGTACGAACCACAAAGAGGATATGCTTGCAAGAATAAATGCTATTCTGAGTATTCGTTTTATTTGTTTCTTTGCCATAATATCATATTTTTCAGAACGATGCACTTCATATCATTTATCTGTTGTTATTCGTTACTAATTCCACATAAATGACTTTTGATTCTTACAGGAGATCTTTCACTTCTTCAAGCGTAAATTCTAATTAAAGGTGATAATTAGTTTCGTCTTCTTCTGCTGTTCCAGTAATTGATGTAATGATCTTGTGAAATTAAGCCAATGGAACCGGTATAGATTCCGCCTCCCTGTGTGGCGTCGTAAACACGCACAACAATTCTGTTTGCTCCTTTTTTAATCAGATTTACAGGCAGATAATAACCTCTTAACTGCTTATAAGTATTTGAATAATGCTGCACCGTTGAAGGATCAAATTCACCGGATTGGCCAACCAACACTCCGTTTACAATTACCTGATCGAGATCATCAATTTTGCCCAAAACAAGAACCATTCTCTCTGCCAAAAACTTATCATTGGCATTAAAGTCGAGAACGTAACAGGCATATCCATCGTAATTTTTATAACCCTGATTCTCCCAAAATCCGGGAACAATAATATCATCCCAATTGGATGCATTTTGCAGATCTTCATGCGCATAACGCCCCGTTTTAAACTTCCATTTGCCTTGTAAATCAATATCAACGGGTATTGCATCGCGGTCTACTACAACAGAGATATCACCACGAACAATGCCTCCTTCTCCTACGTCATCGTAAACACGAACAGCTATTACATTATTACCTCGCAAAACGGCCGAAGGAATATTGTACATCCGGTTCGAATTGTAAGCGGTAGAATAACGGGGAGGAAAACTGCCCGATTGTCCGATTCGTATTCCATTCACAAAAACTTCATCCACATCATCAATATTTCCCAATTTAAGAAACAGACTCTGACCTTTTAGCGATGCCGAATAACTAAAACTGGTTCTGTACCATGCAAATCCATCGTAACCATGAAATCCCTGATTCTCCCATGCCGAGGGAACATCAACCCGTTCCCAGTTGGAATCATCATAATTAGGATCTGCCCAATTCGGATTGTCTCCAATTGAGAATTCCCAACGACCGTTTAAGTCAACCACTTTCTGATAATCCTGCGCTATAATTTCATTGTTAAATACACAAACAACCATCATTACAAACAGAAACTTCATCCATTGAATTATATGCTCACCCATTCTATTCATATTTTCTTTATTTGCACTATTTACAAAGCAGTTTAGGCTATTGTACAGCCCCAAAATTATTGCAGTAATTAATCAAACCAATAATCAAAAAACTTCTCCAGATTCGATCGGTTGTTCTTGTGTTCTCTTTTTACCATTTCCTCAGCCAGTTCGATATCGGTAATCCCGATTGGCCCCCGATAAATTCCACCTGGTCCGGTATAATCTTTAACCATCACCTCTATCACATTCATGCCACTGCTCTTCAATACGCCTTTGGGTATTGGATAAGCCCGAAAAGTGCTGTGGTACGAATTATCATGCCAATTATTACCTCTTTTGTACCCCATCCATTTGATTCTCTCTCCATTCAGCCACACTACATCCTCATCGTCAATCACTCCCAAGATCAATGCTTTTCCTGAAGTGCTCCTATCTGATGGATAGTTGAATTCTTTAGTATATTTGGCTTTCCCGTCTAAATCATTATAACCTCGGGCTTCCCAAAATCCGGGAACAAATATTTTTCCTTTTCGATAAGTTACACACTTTAAATTTCCTTGATCAACAGAGTTTCCGCATTCAAAATCCCAGTAGCCCGTTAGGTCTATATCCATTCTCTCCTGATCTTTATCTATAAAAATACCAACTGGTCCTTGTGTGATTCCTCCATTGTGAATTCCATCATAAACCCGCACTGCAATTACGTTAGTGCCTCCTTTACGAAGCAAATTTGTTGGCACAGGATACATTCTTGGAATATTGTATGCCGTTTTCATTCTTGGCGGAAAATTACCCGATGCGCCTATTAGCTTCCCGTTCAGGTACACCTCATCCACATCATCAATATAACCCATGTATAAATAAAGGTACTCTCGGTTAAAGGCCTCCCTTATTTGAAAACTTTTACGATACCAGGCAAAACCATTGTAATCTTCATAGCCATTATCCTCCCAGCTATTGGGAACAAATACATTTTTCCAATCGGAATCATTGTAATCAGGGATGGCTCTTGCAGGGTCATCCCCAATTGAAAATTTCCAGTTCCCTTCCAGGTTCACCAAACTTTTCAGATTCTCGGATTGTATCGTACCCACTTGAAAAATCAAAAACAGAAGTAGAATACATCCTTTCAAAATTTGGCTTTTATAGATCATACTATTCATTTCTTATCTCCTCTAATTTATACAAACACTTCCGGTCTACCATCTCAGCATTTTAAATTTAACCTTAAGGGCTAATTCTTCACCAACCAGACCGGGAATCGCCTTAATTCTTGAATCCTCCATTGTTTTGCGAACGGCTTTTTTCAGTTCTTCATTAAAACCAATTACTTTACTCACCACAACCTGATTGTTTTCATTTATTGTGCAACGCAAAACTATTAATTCAGATTCTCCAGGGTCGATTACATCTGCAAAATTTGTTTGTGACACTGATTTATGGATTTTATCCAGTAAAATACTTTTCTCTTTCTCTATTTTTTGTTTATCGGGAGTTGTTGCCATTCCCAAATTTGCAGCTAACAGTAAACATACCAATGCGAAAAATGCTGTTCTTATTGTTCTCATCATCCTAATTTTTAAGTTACCAATCGTTTTAGTTTTTAAAAGAGAATGGAGTCGTACGCCCACCATTCCATCTATCTTAACTTTCTATTGGTAAAATTAGGCTGCTGAAAAATCATTTGTGTCACCCCCGGGTTATAAGATGTCATCAATTGTCATCAGTTGTATTTTAAGATGATAAAGCTATCTAATAGTTCTATTTACCGACCTTTTGCCATTACAAAACTACTCCTAAATTCTCTAAAGGGGATTTTTATTTTCAGCTTTTTATTTTCACAAAACCCGAGCTAAAGCACGCGGCAATAGATATTTACAATTCCTATTAAATTACGGTACGCTGTACCTTCTTTATTAATTTCATTTCTTCTACAAAGACTACGCAACTCTGTTGCTTGATTTACAAAACTTGTTTCCCCTTTTACTTTTACAAACACCGAGCTAAAGCACAGTGCAATAAATATTCCTTTTGCCTTTCGACTTTTCAAGACCTTTTGACTTTTCCAGACTGTTCGACTTTCCTAAACCACCAGACGATAGCCAACACCGTGCACGGTTAGTATTATTTTTGCATGATTTGGATCCTGCTCAATCTTATGCCTTAGCTTCAATATAAAATTATCAATGGTTCGGGATGTTGGCTGATAATCCGTTCCCCAGATATGATCCAAAAGATCATCACGACTAACAATTGTATTCTTGTTGTCCCACAAATAGTTTAATATCTCAACTTCTTTGTGCGACATTTTCACTTCCTGCTGATCGACAAATCCTTCGAAAGAAGAAAAATTGATTGATAATTTTCCGATTTCAACTGAATGATTAGCTTTGCTTTCTGTCCTGTTTTCGGTACGCCTTAACACTGCACGTATTCGTGCCAATAATTCGCGCAAGCTAAATGGTTTGGTTATGTAATCATCAGCGCCAAACTCCAATCCTAAAACTTTATCGATCTCCTCGCCTCTTGCTGTCAGCAGAATTATTGGAGTCGCAATTCCTTTTTTTCGGACTTGTTTACAAATATCAAATCCCGAAATTTTTGGAAGCATTACATCCAAAAGCACCAGAGAGTATTCATTTCCTAAGATTTTATCCAGTCCAATTTCGCCATCATCGGCAACATCAACCTGATATCCCTCAAACTCCATATTATCTTTCAATCCCATTAACATGCCGGGCTCGTCTTCCACAATTAATATTGGTTTCATCTGTTTATAATTTTAAGTTTTTGTCAGATGAAACTTACCATATAATCATCTCCCTGTGTGTAGAAAGCTTTATACATGGACGTTTCATGTGTTTACAATTTCAAATCTTTCATTTTTCTATCTCAGAGGAAAACTTAGCGTGAAACAAGTTCCACCCTCTTTTGAACTCTGAACCGTTATCTGCCCGTTGTGAGCATCCATTATGTGCTTTACAATGCTCAATCCGATTCCCGAGCCTTTTACCTTATTGGCCAAATCACCCGAGCTCACTCTATAGAATTTATCGAAAATCAAGGGCTGATCTTTTTTCGAAATCCCTATTCCAAAATCGATCACATTTATATAGGCAAACTCCAGGTCGGTATGGCATTTAATCTCAATCCTCCTGGTCTCGCCACAGTATTTTACAGCATTATCAATCAAGTTGATAATTGCTTCGGAAACGGCTTCCTTGTCAATAATTAGCTTTGGTAACTCATCGAAAGCTTCAAATTTAATTTCAAAGCCCTTTTTATGCAGGTGCTGTCCGTAATTTTCGAGAATTGTTTCTATTTCGTCATTAATATCCGCTTCCTTAAAATGATATTCCCGTTTACCGCTTTCAATTTTACTGAAATTGAGGATATTATTCACCATGTTCGATAAACGGTTGGCCTCGGTGTTAATCACCTTATAGTATTCCTTCTTTTTTTCTTCAGATGGCAGACGTCCCATTTCCAAGGTCTCCGAATACATATTTATCAGTGCCAACGGCGTTCTTATTTCGTGCGATACATTAGATATAAAGTCCGATTTCAATTGGGTCAGCTTCATTTGTTGTCGGATGTTCCGATAAACTAACCAGGCGCCCAACAAAAGAATCAGATCCATCACAATCAGCATAATTATATTGGTATTTGTTCTTTCACGTACTAAATCCTCAATGGTATTTCCTTTCATCTGAATGCCCAAATCGTAAGCCGGGAACAGCCAAATCTGTCTGCGTTGCTGAATATTCTTTTCACCTTCATCGAAAACAACATTGGAATAAATTTCAGTATTCAACTTTTTATCAATCACCGAAATAAAAAACTGATCTTGTGCAATTCCCTGAATTTTAGGCCCCAGATTTTCTTTAATAAACTTCTCGGTGTCAACAAGCAGTAAAAGCGTTTCCACGGATAAAGAATCAACAGTTCTTGCAAACGCAAACAGACTTTTTCCTTTCCTGTTAAAGTCCAGAACACCTATTTTCTGATAACCGCTTTTAATGTATTCTTGTAATCTTTCAACATTGCCCGCATTATTGGTAAAAGCATTTTCCAGATTCCTTTTGAGAATCATGATGCTGTCTTCAGGAATTTTTTCTTTCGCGAAGAGTTGATATTTTAAAGAATCGATCAGAAAAAAAGCATCTATCGAATAATTTTTAGACACCAATAATTTTATTTCTGTTTCGATACCATATTTTCCTTTATCAAGCTGATTGGCCCAACCACTGATCACATCATCGGAATACTGATTGACAGAAAACAGAATGGACTCTAACTGACTGGAATAGACAGAATCAATAACTGCCTCATTTTGATTGATGTTACTGATCTCGTATGCAGAGAAAAACAAGGAAGGCAAAACCAATATAAGGGTAAGGAGTATGCCTATTTTCAATCCAGGTTTAATCATATAATTGTTTTTTTGTATTTCAAATATAAGGAATATTACCGATTGTATTCAATATGATTAAAGCATAAAAAAAGTCACGGTTCCATACGAGCCGTGACTTTTTTTTATTGATAAGATTTTGTTAATTATTAATTATCAGCACACTTAACAACATCTATTTTCCCTTTAAAGTACTTGTCTTTTAATCTCAGCGAAACATTTACCAAGGCGATTAATACCGGCACTTCAACCAGTGGCCCAATAACTGCGGCAAATGCAACACCCGAATTGATACCAAAAACGGCAATGGCTACTGCGATGGCCAATTCAAAATTGTTACTGGCTGCTGTAAAAGATAAACTAGCTGTTTTGGCATATCCTGCTTTAAATTTCTTTCCCATAAAGAAGGAAATTACGAACATGATCACAAAATAAATGACCAAAGGAATCGCTATTCGAACCACATCAAATGGCAACTGAACAATGTATTCTCCTTTTAACGAGAACATCACAAAAATGGTAAACAGCAAGGCAAATAAGGTAAGAGGGCTTATTTTAGGTATAAATTTCTTCTGATACCAATCCTTGCCTTTTGCTTTAATTCCGAAATATCGGGTAATCATTCCGGCAAAAAATGGAATTCCCAGATAAATCATTACGCTTTCTGCGATATCTCCCATGGAAACATCAACTACAGAACCTTGTAATCCAAAATATCCGGGCAGCACAGTGATAAATACATAGGCATAAACAGAGAAAAACAATACCTGAAAGATGCTGTTAAAAGCTACTAAACCCGCGGCATATTCAGGATCTCCTTTTGCCAAATCATTCCAAACAATTACCATCGCAATACATCTGGCCAAACCAATCATAATTAATCCTGTCATGTATTCTGGATAATCCTGAAGAAAAATAATAGCCAAAGCAAACATCAAAGTGGGTCCCAAGATCCAATTCTGCACTAAAGAGAGAATCAATATCTTCCGGTTTTTGAAAACATCCTTTAGTTCTTCATATTTTACTTTTGCAAGTGGTGGATACATCATGATCACCAATCCGATGGCAATTGGAACATTCGTGGTTCCAACCGATAATTTGTTCCAAAATCCAGACATGGCAGGAAAAAAATACCCCATTCCAACACCAATTGCCATCGCCGCAAATATCCATACGGTAAGATATCTGTCTAAAAACGATAATTTCTTATTTAAAGCTCCCATGTTTTATTTTTTTTAGGATGTATTCCTCATTAAATTTTGCGAAATCCCTGCGGATTTCATCACGTACTCTTCTAAATACATTGAAAATTTCTTCTTCAGTTCCCTCGGCATAAGCCGGATCGTCGAATCCAATGTGTAACCGGGTTCCAACTGGTCCAGTAAATGCAGGACAAGCATCTTTTGCTCCACCACACACTGAGATTAAAAAATCAACTCCATCTTTCAAGAATTCATCGACCATTTTTGGGCGAAATGAGCTAATATCAACTCCAATTTCAGCCATAGCTTTCACTGCCAAAGGATGTACCCGATCTGCAATTTTAGTACCTGCCGAAACAACCTCCAATTCAGGGTTAATTTCACGTAAAATTGCTTCACCCATTTGGCTTCTGCATGAATTTCCGGTACACAAAACCAATACTTTCATATGCTTATAATTTGTTTTTTAATTGTCATATGGAACTTACCATGCTGAGACAATCATCTCTCTGTGTGTCAAAATCACTTTGGCATGAACGTTTCATATGCTTATAATTTGTTTTTTAATTGTCATATGGAACTTACCATGCTGAGACAATCATCTCTCTGTGTGTCAAAATCACTTTGGCATGAACGTTTCATATGCTTATAATTTGTTTTTTAATTGTCATATGCAACTTCCAAGTTACGCTCACTCTCCTGCGAGCAACTCTTTTATAAAGTCGTTTCATATTTCTAACTAGAGATGCGAAAACTTAGATATGAGTGCATCTCAGTATTCTGTCTGCTCTTTTCCCATTCTGATTTATATTACTTATTTATGAACAATTCTTTTCTTCTTCAGGAGTTATTTCCTCCAAAAGATCACCAAATAATTGCTTCATTTTTTCAATCCCTTTTTTGTTCAAACAATACTTGATTTTTAAGCCTTCTACTTCTCCCTTTATTAAACCGGCATGTTTTAAGTCTTTTAAATGCTGAGAAACAGTAGTTCTGCTCAGCGGTAGAAAGTCAGAAATATCACCTGAGATACAAGTTGGTGTTGCAGCTAAAAACTGCAGAATTGCAATTCGTGCCGGATGTGACATTACTTTTGCAATTGCAGCTATTTCTTGTTGGCCTTTTTCGAATAAATCTAATTTCCTCATAGTTTTAACAAATATCAATCCTCCTTATTTCTAATGACGCAAACATACGACATAGACTTACAAATAAAAAATTAATGAAAAAAAATTAATGTTTTAATAACATTAAAAGCTGAAAAGATGCGGAATGGATCTCAACTCAAAATTGAACACTTCATATTGGCGCGATATTCAATTTTAAAACAGATGACTATTTATGCTTATATCCGGGTGAAAAATTTAAACCAATATTGTATGCTGATTTTTAAATTATGCGTTCTCTTATTTTCAAGTCAAAAAACGCATATATACTTTAATTATTATCCTTAATCAGAACTACAACCTTCAACAAGTGGCCCGGTTCTGTGTCTTTTCATTTTATAAAACTTCTGAAAAAATCAACAACTTTCAATTCATTAAAATATTATCAATTGTTTTGCTTATTTTTCCATCTACATCACCTTCTTTCACTTGTGATTTTAAACTTAATAATTCTTCTACAATTTGCTTTTTATCTATAACTGATTGTTCTTTCTTTTTAATTTCAGATGTTTTACCATCTTCCTCTTTAGAAGTTTGACCAACCAATAAAGTTTCAACAGTAACTACCATTCTATTCATTATTCGATAGAAAAGAGATGCAGAAAAACCTCCAAGCATTGCAATTAGAGGTACCGTAAAGAAACGAATATCTGAATTTTGTTGTGTCTCCAAAGTTACCAAATCAGGAAATAAAATGGCCAACATTAAACCTGCTATAAGTCCTAAAACAAAACGAATCCAATATGAACTTTCATATTTCGGATCATAATTTCCTTGAATGATGTATTTATTGGCCTGAAATAGATTGCTAAAACATGCTCCAAGCGCTGCTGCTGAAAGAAAAAAAATAATATTAAGCAACAACTCCCATCCATGATCATCTAAAATTCCCTTTAGAACAGAATCAGAATTAACACTTGGTGATAAACCTACAATAATAAAACAAGCCAAAGATAAAATTGTAGTTAACATCAAACGTCTTATTAGCCCCACAGGACCAAAAAGACGAAACAAACTCTTTTTTTGAGCTTCGCGATAAAGCAGACTAATTGCTTTTGGTTGAGCGGGATATACTTTTGCCGATAAATGATTGTGCAATTCCAAAATCTCTTTATTTTCCAGTTTAAGACTCTTGCCATTTTCTAAATTTTGATTCATTAATTTAGTTACATCTGATGGCATTAATAATCCTTCACCCGCAAGATACTTTACCATTGCTGCACATTCTTCCAAGAGAAAATTTTCGATGTTTTCAAAGTTATTTGTTTCCATTATCCCTTTAATTTTAACGGTAGATTATTTTTCTTTCAACATGTCTCAATATTCACAACACACTCTTAATCATTTAATTTACAACATTCGCATAAAAAAACCATACAATTGTCAATATTCACATGTTAAAACTTACTCATCTCATTTTTTCTAGAAACAAAGATATAGCCGCAGAACCATCGAAATAAATTACAAACTTAGAACCTCCAAAGAGAATCTGATGAATGATAAAGATCTAAAACACAGGAGCAAAAGACATGAAAAACCTTAAGCTGTATTTGAATAAATAAAATAAGGGGTTTAATAGACTTGCAATGAAAGGATTAAATAGTGCAAGCCTTGAATTTGGCTTATGTGCAACAGGCTTCTGTTTGACTAAAATTGCCGGAAAGATCAAGATTTCTTCTAAAAATAAAATTTTCACTCATGATTTAAATTAATTTTTGACTTGTTAAATCATTGTAAATTTGAATTAGCAGTAGTCTGCTAAAAAAAATCTTTTTGAACTTATAAACCAAAAAGAGGATGTCCTTAATTTTGGACACCCTCTTACTCATATTTGTAATATTGCTTTAAACCATACAATGTGAATTATATGGAGTTATTATAACCTAGATACAAGAATTTCAGCAACATCCTTTACCTCAACATCAGGAAGCATGCCAACAAAACCTCTTTCTTCGAAACGATTGGCAATAACATCAATACTATCTTGTCCCACATTGTGTTCGCTCAAACGGGTTTTAATTCCAACCTGATTGAAGAATGCCTCTGTTTTATCAATTGCGAGAGCCTTTTTCTCCTCATCAGAACCTTCGGTAATGTTCCAAACCCTTTCTGCATACTGAAGCAATTTTTCACTTCTCTTTTCTTTTAATTGGGTCAGTAATCCCGGCAAAACAATAGCCAAAGTCACGGCATGATCAATACCATGAAAAGCAGTCAGCTCATGACCAATCATATGCGTTGCCCAGTCGCTTTTCACACCCATTCCAATTAAACCATTTAAAGCCATAGTAGCTGCCCACATTAAATTAGCTCTGTTCTCGTAATCAGGAGTATCCGAAGCCAAGGCTTTTGGTCCTTCTTCCAACAAAGTGAGAAGTATTCCCTCTGCAAAGCGATCCTGAACAGGAGAATTTACCGGATAAGTGAGATATTGCTCCATTACGTGAACATAGGCATCTACAATACCATTAGTGACTTGTCTCTTCGGCAATGAATAAGTTGTTTCAGGATCTAAAACTGAAAATTTTGGAAACAGCAATGGATTTCCAAATGCCTTTTTTTCCTTTGTTGCAGCTTTTGTAACAACACCTCCATTATTCATTTCGGAACCTGTTGCAGCCAAAGTTAAAACTGCACCTAACTCAACAGCCTTGGTAATTGGCGCCCGCTTAGCCAAAATATCCCATGCATCGCCTTCAAAGTAGGTTGCCGCCGCAATAAATTTTGTTCCATCCAAAACAGATCCGCCACCTACTGCAAGAAGAAAATCTATCTTTTCAGATTTCACTATTTCAACAGCTTTCATTAAAGTCTCGAAATGAGGATTAGGTTCAATCCCACCAAATTCGATAATCTCATAACCTTTTAAGGCATCCACAACCTGATCATAAACACCATTTTTCTTAATGCTGCCACCACCATAAGTCATTAAAATCTTAGCACCTTTAGAAATGTGCTTGTTTATTTCTGCAATTTTTCCTTTTCCAAAAAGAATGTTTACCGGATTGTAAAAATCAAAATTTTCCATCTTATTTTGTTGTATTAGTTAATCTATTTTTTTCCTTTAATAATTTCACCAGTTCTTTCGCCATTTCTAAGTCAGAAGCAGGGTTTTGTCCTGTGATTAATCTGCCGTCAACCACCACATATTGCTGCCAATTTGCAGCGCAAGAATAATTTGCGCCCTTTTCAACCAAGGCTGTCTCTAATAGAAAAGGCACTTTCTGATCCATTCCTATTGCTTCCTCTTCTTTATTGCTAAAAGCAGTCAGGTTTTTGCCATCAATCAAGAAAGAACCATCGGCTAACTTTACATTGAGTAATCCTGCTCCACCATGACAAACCGCACAGACAACCCCGCCTTTATCGTAGATTTCTCCTGCTATTTTTGCAATTTTTTCACAATTTGGCAAATCAAAAACAACGCCATGTCCTCCCGGAAAATAAATCGCATCATAGTCATTTGAGTCAATTTCCTCAGGAACTTTTGAAGAGTAAAATTTTTCACTTGCCATTTTATCTGCAAAAAAAGATTTCACTTTAGCGGCATCCAAATCGCATTGCTTTGCAGGAACAGCTCCACCTTTAGGAGAAACAAAATCAATTTCCACTCCGTTTTTCACCAAATAAAAATACGGAACTGCAACTTCCAACACATAGCAACCAGATTCCCAACCGGAAGCATCTTTAAAATGGCTGGTTACTGCAAATAAAACTCTACTCATGGTTCTTATTTATTATTTAAACAAAGTTAAAGTCTGTTCTTCTATAAAAAAAGTTATTCTTTTTATACATTTATATAAAATAATTTATATCATATGTTGAATCTGGAATGGTACCGAACCTTTAAAGCAATCTATGAACGCGGCACCTTAACCGGCGCTGCAGAAAGTCTGCTGATTACCCAACCTGGTGTTAGTCAGCAACTATCTTCGCTGGAAGCTTATATGGGAGTTAAGCTGTTTGAGCGAAAACCACGAAGAATGCTTCCTACCCCTAATGGAATTCAATTGTATAATCAGATTGAAGAAGCAATTATTCAACTTGAAAAAACCGAAGAGAATTTTAAGAGAAAAACACTATTAAACAGGCCTAAAATAAAGGTTGGAATGTACTTGGAAGTATTCCACTATGCCTTTGCCCCAATTTTAAACCAACTTGAAATGGATGTAGAATTTCTTTTTGGTGAAACAGAAGAATTACAGGATAAATTGTTTCGAAAACAACTTGACTTACTCATCACCACAGATCAAAGTAATTATAAGGATATAAGATACGCTCCATTCTGCAAAGAAGAATTACTTCTTATCAGCAGTAAAAATTTAGATACCATTCCTTTTAATCAATTAGTATATGAAAGAAAGATGGATGAAGCCGAAAAGTGGCTCTCCGAGCAAGATTGGTATTCTTATTCTCACAAAATGGAAACCATAAAATCATTTTGGGCTGATAATTTTAAGAAGTATCCTTATTTCAGACCAAGATACGTGATCCCTAATTTGAATGCTATCCTCGATGCCATTCAGCACAACAATGGATTGTGTTTATTGCCTTTTAGTATGTGTAAAGATTTAATTGAGAAAAAAGAAATTAAAGAAGTATGGCAGGGAGTAAAAACGACTTATTCCACAAAATACTTTGCCTTACAAATGCAAAGTAAAAACCTAAAGCAGGCAGAAGAAATAATTCAGATTATTACCAATAACACAAATCAGTAACAATATAAATAAGGACTATGAGAAAAATATACCATCTATCAAGTTGTTCAACTTGTAAGAGAATAATTAAAGAACTAAATCCGGATGCCGGTTTTATACTACAGGATATAAAAACAGAAAAGATAACTGAAGAACAACTAAATCTGATGGCCGGATTATCCGGCAGTTACGAGAGCTTGTTCAGCCGAAGGGCAATTAAATACAAAGAGCTCAATTTAAAAGAGAAAAATCTAAGCGAAGAAGAATACAAAAATTATATATTGAACGAGTACACATTTTTAAAAAGACCAGTTATAATTATTGGAAAGAAAATTTTTGTAGGAAACTCTAAAAAAGTAGTAGAAAGTGCTGAAAAAGAGCTGCAAAAAAAATAGAAAAGCATTTCCCTAATTTTGTAGTTCTCTTATTTAATAATAACTTAAGCGTTCTAACCAAGTATTTTTTCTTGATAAATTAGTGCTCATCAGTTATTATTCATGAAGAATTTTAATCTTAAAACTTTTAGCTATGCCTTATTTAAAAGTTCAGACAAACAAGAGCTTTTCAAGCAAAGAACAACAAATTTTCCTAAAAGAATGCTCAACTTTAATATCGATAGAATTAAGTAAACCTGAGAAATATGTAATGACTGCATTTGCTCCAAAAGTTGAAATGACTCTTGGCGGAAGTGAAGAGCCTTCTCTGTTTCTGCAATTAAAAAGTATTGGCTTGCCGGATACAAAAACAAAAGATCTATCCAATAAGTTTGCTTGTTTGGCTGCCGAAAAGTTAGAGATCGCAAAAGACCGGGTTTATATTGAATTTATGGATGTTCCCAGAGGTTTCTGGGGCTGGAATGGGATCTTATTTTAGTGTAATTATTTCTTTATTAGTTAATATTTTAACAAATTGAATAATTTCAATTGGATTAATAAATAATTTTACACAACTTTACCCCGTCAAATAAAAAAAAGAAATAAATGATGGCGATTGCATTAAAATACAAGAAGCATTATAAACGCAATAAACGTTTTTGACGTTATGTGATGTGAATTGATGTGAAGCTATCGGATAAGAGATATAAGCCTGCAGAAATTCTGCAGGCTTTTTTTGAGGAAAATAAAAGAACCACAAGCTGAAAGTATTGTTTTTAGCTTAAACATCATTCATTTCCGAAAGAAATGGCAAAACTAAAATATTAATCAATGAAAGTTTTAAAATTTGGTGGTACCTCGGTAGGATCGCCCGAAAGAATTAAAAATCTTGCACAACTGGTTCAAAGTGATGAATCCAGAATCATAGTTCTGTCAGCCATGGCCGGAACAACAAATTCTCTTGTTGAGATAGCTGATCTTCTGTATAAACGGGAGATGGAACAAGCTGATGAGAAAATCACAGAGCTGGAAGCAAAATACAGAGTGCGAATTGAGGAACTATTCACAAGCAAAAATGGAAAAGACAAAGGAAATGAGCTAATCACATCTCATTTTAATTACATCCGCAATTTTGTTTACCGCAGTTTTACAGCTCTGCAGGAAAAAGCAATTCTTGCACAAGGTGAATTAATTTCGACTGCATTTTTTCATTACTATTTGACTGAAATTGGTGTTGAATCGATATTTCTTCCTGCACTTAATTTCATGCGGATTGATAAGGACGGAGAACCTGATTCATACTATATCAAAGAAAATCTGGAACGTGAACTCGCTCAATATCCTAACCATAAACTTTTTATTACTCAGGGCTTTATCTGTAGAAATACATATGGAGAAATTGACAACTTAAAGCGTGGAGGAAGCGATTATTCTGCCTCTTTAATTGGTGCTGCCCTACAATCGGACGAGGTTCAGATATGGACCGATATAGATGGTTTTCACAATAACGATCCCCGCTTTGTTGAAAATACCAGAGCTCTTAAACAATTGTCTTTTGACGAAGCTGCCGAGCTTGCTTATTTTGGTGCTAAAATTATGCACCCTTCAAGCATCATGCCATGCAAGCAATTTAGTATTCCTGTTCGTTTAAAAAACACACTGAGTCCATCGGACGAAGGAACTCTAATTACCGACGATTTAGTTGGAAAAGGAATTAAGGCAGTTGCTGCAAAAGATGGGATTACGGCAGTAAAAATTAAATCGGGAAGGATGCTGTTAGCTTATGGCTTTTTGCGTAAAGTGTTCGAGATATTCGAGATATACAAGACTCCAATTGATATGATTACAACCTCGGAGGTAGCCATTTCGCTCACAATAGATGATGATACTCATCTCTCTGAAATAGAATCGGAATTATTGAAGTTTGGTATTGTAGAGATAGATCAGGATCAATCGATAATTTGTATTGTTGGTGATTTTATATCCGAATCGGCAGGCAGTGCTAAAAAGGTACTGGAAGCACTTGAATCTATTCCTTTGCGAATGATTTCCTACGGAGGCAGCAAACACAATATTTCCGTTTTGGTAGATCAGAAGAATAAAGTAGCAGCCCTTCAGGCATTAAGTAGTCATTTATTTTAGTTGTTGTTTCCACAATTTTTTTATCATGTTTAACAGCTCAAGAATCAACGAATTCTCAAACATACCTACTCCATTCTACTATTACGATATGGAGATTCTCCAAAACACTTTGGAGATCGTTAAAAGAGAATCATCCAAATATGGATATCATGTTCATTATGCAGTAAAAGCGAATGCCAATCCGAAAATTATGACCAAAATTCAGTCGTATGGATTTGGTGCCGATTGTGTAAGTGGAAATGAAATAAAGAGATCTTTGGAATCAGGATATCCACCGAATAAAATTGTATATGCCGGTGTTGGAAAATCCGATCAGGAAATTCAAACCGCACTTGATTCAGACATTTTCTGTTTCAACTGCGAATCAATTCCCGAAATGGAATTGATTAATGAAATGGCAGAAAAAGCCAATAAGATTGCAAAAATTGCAATTCGTATCAACCCAAATGTTAATGCAAATACGCATCATTACATCACAACAGGGGTTGAAGAGAATAAATTTGGTATCAGCCGATGGGAATTTGACAGTGTTCTGGAAGGTCTTGCATCCTATAAAAACATAGAGTTAATTGGCCTGCACTTTCACATTGGATCTCAAATTACCGATTTGAGTGTGTTCAAAGGCTTATGTCTTCGCATCAATGAAATTAAGCAGTGGTTTTCCGACCGGCAAATTTTTGTTGATCATATCAATGTTGGCGGTGGTTTTGGAGTGGACTACAAGCATCCTGATCAAAATCCGATCCCTGATTTTGTGACCTTTTTTGGCATTTTTAATGAGTTTTTGAATCTGGAGGCAAATCAGGAACTTCATTTCGAACTGGGAAGATCAATGGTAGCGCAATGCGGCAGCTTAATTTCCAAAGTTTTATACGTTAAAAATGGTGTGAAAACCAAATTTGCAATTTTAGATGCCGGCATGACTGAATTGCTGCGCCCGGCTCTTTATCAGGCTTATCACAAAATCGAAAACTTAAGTTCGAATGGTGAAACTGAAAATTATGATGTGGTTGGACCTATTTGTGAATCATCTGATTGCTTTGGTAAATTAGTCAGCTTACCGGCTACAAAAAGAAACGATTTAATTGCAATTCGCACCGCCGGTGCTTATGGAGAAGCAATGGCATCCAGATATAATTTAAGAGATATCGCACCATCGATATTTTCGAATGAACTAAACTAAACTAAACTAAACGATAAGGGCGGTATTTTTACTAATTTTAGACCAGGCAGAAAGAATGCCGCCCTTTTTTCTATATTCCCTTATTTTAAACCAAGACGTTTCAGAAGTGTTTTTGAGGGTACGATAAATACTGAGAAATTGTAAAAAACTCCTCCTCCAACGGATGAATCTATAATACTGTTCTTATTGGTCAATTTGCTTCCAGACAGACTAAATCCATGGTTACTGTTGGTAACATCAAAATTAATATTGGTTCGGTAACCACATTCAAAAGAAGTCCACAGCCAGTCTGCAATTCCCTTTTCTATTTCCAGTGAAAAGTTCAAATCAGCTCTTCTTAATTCCAATGTCTTAAAATCATTCAATTCAGGATCGTTAAAATGAATGCTGTAACTACCCCCCTGCAATCTTGCTTTTGCATTGATAAAACAAAGTTTTGATGGTTGATACCGCAATTTTATCCTGGCAGGAAGTAAAGCTTCAACACCCCATTTATCAGCAAAAGAATGATTGTAAACAAAAACAGGAAACAGCAATGGGTCGCCAAAAGTATAGGAATAAGCCAAACCAACACCCCATGATTTTTTAGAATTCACTTTCCACCCAATTATAGGCGACATCTCCATTTTCAGAAAAGTATATTTACTCACATCACCAATGTGTTCTTTCCAGTAATCACCTTTTAACCTGGCATTGAAACGAAACATGAAAAACATATTCCTTTTTAGCTGAGCAGTAAGATAGAGACTGCCTCCTACACTCTTTAGGTTTTTATCATTCAGACTTTTATACAAAGAGTAATTATTGACTGGAATATCATCAAAATGGAATTCTTCATCACTATACTCTATACTACCTGCAATTTTCAATTTCTGATTAAGAAATATCGGAAAGTGTAACTTTGCCGTAAAAACACGATTGTAATCAATTTCAGATTTCCCGTTTCCATATACATCTGAAGACGATCGGATGTTATAATTTGTATTTGTTTGATAAGACATTTCCAGACCACGAACCGGACCCGTTCCTATTATTCCAGGATTCCAGCTGCACTTTAAAGTATCACCCATATTCTGACCGAACACTTCAATTGAAGTACTGCAAAAAAGAACCGCTAAAAACAAAATACTTTTATTCATAATAATCAGGTTTACCTGTCAGGAAAGTAGTAAGATTGAACTTATAAAACCTTTAAATTAGAGCCGAGAATCGATTAAAACCAAAAGCCTAAATTCACATAGTTTGAAATACCATTTTTCTTATCAGAATACATCAACGAAAATTCTATCGGGCCAATTAAACTATTGTACGAATATGTTAATCCTATTCCTCTAATCCATTCACCCTTTGTTAATACATTATTAACATCTTCAACCAATTTACCGGCATTGATTTTCAGAATTAAATAATTATTCCGAAATAATTCATACTGAAAATCGGCCCGGAAAACAAAAGAATTTACTGAAGCCAACTCCATACGTTCCAAACCAACAAAAGGCATTTGAATATCAAAATAATCTGTTTGATCGATTCCTCCGGTATAAGACATATAAAAATTAGGTATATTTTTACCCCATACAACCCTTCCATAAAATTTTGGATAAACCGTAAATGCAGAACTTACACTAATTGCCTTTTGAAATTTAAGATAAGCCACCGACGCTGGTCGGTTCATACCATCAAGTTTAAATCCGTTATTTGTTACTAATTTATATTCTCCATAAAGACTCATTCCGGTCTTTGGATAATAAGCCTTATCATGGGAGTCCAGATTTAAAAACGCATAATAGGTAAAGTAATAATCTTCATCCCGGGTATCCACTAAATCAAAAGTCCTGAATTCTGAATTAATATTGTAGTATTCCAACTTGCCACCTAATCCAACAGAATATGATTCCCGAAATATAGAATGTGTATTTACATCCAATTTCAGATAGTTAAAGTCATAACTTGCAAGTTTTTTACCATCCTCAAAAGCATCTACCTGAGAATCATTAAATTCAGCTTCCACATTCAAGCCCGGCTTCAAACCATTATCAACAGTATAAGTCGTTTTAAATCTCGGATTTTCTGCTAGTTTTAAATCAAACGATAAACGGGATCCACTTTTTAGTTTATTCCGAAATGTTGTATTTAGTAATACGGCAGCATTATTATCGCTATCGTAATGAAGTCCAACATTAAATCTCTTGGTGGTTCGCTCCTTCACATTTACAATAAGAGTCTTTTCTTTCTCTCCTTTCATTTGAAAATCTACACGATCGAAGTACCGGCTGCCATACACACGATTAATCCCATCCTGTAATTTGTATAAACTAACATTACTGTTCATCTCCAAATTCAGCTTACCATACAACAACGAATAACTCACTTCATTTAACCCATTAACCTCCATATCCTTAATAAAATAAGTGGATGAATCACATGGAGGCACATATGTTTTCATTTTTTTCTTTTCCAGATTATATTTCTTCTTTAAATCGAGTAAAGTTGGAATAAATGTTTGTGCAATTGCTTCTCCTCTATGAATTAATGAATCCGCATCCTGAAAACTCCCAACCGTGTATTCATCTATTTTAGGTTTAATATAGATATCGCAGTATTTCAGATTGTCTTTAAAATTATTCAATGCCATTAATGAAACCGTCTGATTCATTATATCCAAAATAGACTTTAATTCTTTTTTGGACTTAACACCAGACTGTACATCTACTCCAATAATAATATCGGCACCCATATTAATTAATTCCTTTACCGGAAAATTATTAATCATTCCCCCATCAGCTAATAATTTGCCATCTATCTCTACCGGAGAGAAAAAGGTTGGAATAGCCATACTGGCTCGCATAGCCAGAGGCAGATAACCCTTATCCAAAACTACAGCCTTCCCTGTTTCCAAATCAGTAGCAATACATAAAAAAGGAATGGGTAATTTATTAAAATCCGTCTGGTCATGGTATTCTATCGTTAACCGTTCAAATAAATTGATCACGTTTTGCCCCCCAACAATACCACTAGGCAATTGAATTCCTTTCGGTTTAATCGGAAATGAAAGGATATATCTTTCAAAATCCTTTTTCTCATAAATAGGTACAAATTTTCGCGACACATTATCTGAGAGGAGATTTTCCCAATTCTGACTCAAGATCATTTTCTCAATATCAACAGCGGAATATCCAATTGCATAAAAACCACCTATAAGGCCTCCCATACTAGTACCCGCGATATAGTCTATTGGTATACCTAATTCGTCAATAACCTTAAGAACACCAACATGAGCAAAACCTTTTGCACCACCACCGCTTAAAACAAGCCCTATTTTTGGACGAGCCATATTGGGCAAACTATCTGTTGCCAATTGAGCAAAATTCAAGAAACTTATTGTGGATAAAACCAGACTAAGACATAAAGATTTAAATTGCATAAATTTATTCTACTTGTATTCTATTTTAATTTTTTAAGATTATTGGCAACAAAAACTATTCATTCAGCTTCAATTCCTTAGCAACAGTAAGCACTTCATTCGGTTCTTCACCATTCTTAATTTGAACTCTTAGCGCTCTTAATCCATACACTCCTTGTAAATCTTCCAACTCCAAATGTTCAATATTGTTCTCGAAGTAGCCCTTAGCAGCCAAATACTCCAAATACCTCTGATACTCTGCCATTTCAGATTCCTGACTAAATATTACGGCTAATTTTTCAGGCTGAGTAAGGCGCTCACTGGTTCCTTTTATTACTGCCTTATCAATCCTTTTTTTAACAATCTCATAACGAATATTATAAGCCCCATCTACATCAAATTTTTTCTCATCTTGTCTGAACCTTATTGCCAAAGGTTGGCTATGTACTAAAATTAAACCTGTGGTTTCCAGTTCAATTGGCAATGAACTTTTTAAAGCACCTGTTTTCCGGGCTAATTCAGCACTTACAATTAACTGCCACAAGCGAAGATTCTTTAAATAGATTCGATCAAATGTTTTTTGTGCTGAAATACTTTGTCCGATATAAATATTATGCTCTACGCCATCTGTACGATATTTCTCAAAATAATGAGGAAACATCTTCTGTGCTTTTTCTTGCTCTTTTTCAAGATAAGAGATAACGCAATCATTAATCATCGCCAAACTATCCTCAAAATCTTTTCTTTGCTTGTAAACTATATTTAAGTCTGGATCAATATTTTTATTGTATTCTGCAATCGCAGCAGTTAAAGCAGATCCATTCTCTTTAAAATGCGGAAAAAGGGATTCTACATCATGACGAATAAAACTAAGAACGTTCATTTCATCACCCGAAGAAAGTCCTTTTTCAATCCCATCAATAAAATAGTCGATTTTGTATATTAACTGATCGTAAACAGGCATTTTACAATCCAAAAATGCTTCTTTCAAAACTTCACGTGCCAATTGCAATTGTTCCACCAAATCATCCTGAATTGTCCGGTTTCGAATCACCGAGGAATGACGGACATCAATGGCTCCGTACAATGGATATACTTCCCGAAAAACGATTTCTTCCATTTGCACCAGATCATCCAAATCTCTTTTGGCTAACAAATTACTGGCCGCCTGCTGAAACCGCCACTCTACACTTGGATGTATTGCTGTACATTCTTCTTTAATCGTAGCCTCTATTCTATTTTTTAATTCCTCACTCGTCCGATGAACGGCGATAGAAAATACCGGAATGATATCTTTTATCACACGCAGTTTCGTGAAATTGATATCAAAAGCCTTTGTTGATCCCAATTCCATCATGCCCACCAACTCTCCCTCGTAATAAAGAGGAATAATACAAATATTTTTAATGCCCTGATTTAGCAATTCTTGTTCTACAGGCTTTAAATCAGCCTTTTGAGAAAGGTCATTAATTAAAACAGGATAACCGGATAGACCTGCCTCTTCATATATTGTTCTCCGGTATGCATCGCACGAGTATTTATTAGAATCAATGAATCCATGCCAAAAATTAGAAGGATTTTCAATACAACCTTGAGAAATCCCCAAAGCAAGTACTCCTAAATTTAAATTTGACAGAGTTAATAATGAGCGGATATTCTGTTCGAGAGCTTCAAAGTTAGCCCTGTTAATTATTGAAGATTTTTCCAGCAATTGAGATTTTAATGATGAGATTACTTCGATCTGAGTAACATCTACATATTTGAATGACATAAATCCACAAAAAGTAAAATTATCCAAAGGAATCGTCTTCATCCAAAAATCCATATTCATTGGATCGTTAATCATTTCTCTAATATCCTCCTCCGAGGCTTCCGGCGGCTTCCCGTTAGAAGTCACTTCTATACATGACTCATCATACTCCAATTTATAATACTTCACCAAACCATTCAACTTATCTGTCATACGATACAAAAACAGATAATCCATATCCAATTGAAAATTATAGTATTTGGGAAGAATCATTAGATATGCATATATTAACTTCGTAAAAGTCTGATAACAATTATCCTGATTCTTCTGCTCTACATGTTCAATTTCAATATTCTGATCATTATAAATTTTTAAGTAATTTGGAGTGAAATAAAAATTATGATCGTCGAACGGACTTGCTGCAACAGCTATATCTTTTTTGTATTGAGATGGTGTGAAAAAATAAGACATTATTGTATGAATCTCATCCTCATACTTACTAACATCCTCAATATTAAAATCGGTTTTTGCTAAATCGGGATTCCTGTTAACTACATCCAAAATAATGTTTGCCAGTGAATCATTTCCGGCTCCATTTCTTTGTTCACTCTTTAATTTATTAATTAAAGGAAGAAAACTCAATGATTTTTTGAATGGAATATGATCTATATTTAATTTCAACTGATCCAACTTCATGTATTTGTTTTTAGCCATGTACTGTTAAGAACTACTAAAGTAGTTGTTTTTAAATCTACATAAAAATTAAAGCGTGCCCGATAACTGACAATTAAAGGAATTTTAACAAAGTTACCCGATTTACCATACGAAAGTGCGGGAAGACATTCCCAAAGGATGATCGACCCGCACACAATTCAAGTAAAATTTCTTGAAATTCTATTTTTCAATGATACAATTAGAATTCAGACACGAATTCAATCGCCTTTTCTTTTGCCAATTTTTCAATCTCCGGAATATCCAGTCCCATTGCAATTCCTTCAACAGGAACAAATTTCAATTCTGATATTCCAATAAATCCCAAAACTGATTTTAAATAACGATGCGAAAAATCCATTTCACTTCCCGCCCCATTTGAATAAACTCCTCCTGATGCTTGAATGTGAACAGCTTTCTTTCCTTTCATCAATCCTTCCGGGCCATTTTCTGTATAGTGAAATGTTTTTCCTGCCTGCAATATGACATCAATATATGCTTTAAGTACAGGAGGAATAGAAAAATTCCACATCGGGTTAACAAACGCATAGGCATCAGCTTCCATAAATTGTTCCAAAAGTTGATTTAGATTTCCAATCTGCTGCATCTGCTCTTGATCCAAATCGTTTAAGCTGCCACCATTCTGCAACTTCGAAAAACCATCAAAAACCATTGCATTTAAATAGGGAACATCTGTTTTAAACAAATCAAGTTCTGTAACCTCGTGATTGGGGTTTTGCTTTTTGTATTGCTCAATAAAAGCTCTTCCTACCTTTAAGCTATATGAATCCTTTTCTTCTTTTGGGTTTGCGCTAACATATAAAAATTTCTTACTCATATCTTTTACTATTAATTCAACACATTTACTATTTCTTACTCAACAAAGCTAGGAAAGCAAAACTCATTCGTAAATGGATAAAACAAAGGTATTCTTGTACTTTTTATTTTTTATACCTGCGACTAAAATTGATGAAAAAAACTATTATCTCTGCAAGGAAAAAATAAAAACCGGAAGTGAATCAAAAAGATTCTCTGAGATATTAGACCCTAAAAATCCACCTAAAGTATTCACTAACTGATCATTCATCTGATTTGGCGAATAAGATAACTGATATAACAAGATAGAATATCTTCGTTCAAAGTGCAGGAAATAGATTAAAAAGAAATCTATTTCCTACTTTTACGCAATGATCTCAACACAACATATTCTGCTTTGTATATTTCTATTGTTATGGTGCTTTTTTCACAGCAGTTTAATTTCGAATCAGTTCATCAGCTATATAAAACCTAAACTTGGCAAACAATTCAGAACCTACCGGATTCTCTACAATCTATTTTCACTAATTACATTCTTACCACTGATTTGGTATTCCTATTCAATAAAAAGCGAGATGATTTTTACCTGGTCAGGTAATTTTATGGTTGTACGTGTTTTTATTCTCCTAATCAGCTTTTACTTGTTTTTTGCCGGTTCCCGTACATACGATCTATCGTCCTTTTTAGGCTTTCGCCAGATTCAGCAAAAAGAACATCACAAAACTATATCTGATGATGAAAATATAAATACTTCCGGAATTCTTGGTGTAATCCGCCATCCTTGGTATACTGCAACTTTCTTATTTATATGGGCAGGAAATTTAAATACCAGCTCATTGATCGTGAATGTAATTCTTAGTATTTATTTGATTATTGGCTGTCTTTTAGAAGAAAAAAAACTAGTTTTAAAATACGGTGAACAGTACCGGATTTATCAAAAAAATGTATCAATACTGTTCCCCTGGAAATGGTTGAAAACAAAATTAAAAAGATAAGACATGGATTATCGGGACGAAGTATTTATTGCTGTGGCAGAAAACCTAAATTTCTCGAAAGCCGCCGAAGAACTGTTCATCAGCCAGCCTGCAGTTACCAAACACATTAAAGAATTGGAAAGCAAATTAAATACCGCTCTTTTCGAACGAAAAGGAAACAAAGTTTATTTAACTAAGTCCGGCAAATTGGTGTATCGCAGTCTTAAACAAATCAAACAGCAGTATCGTGATTTGGAATATGAATTGGGCAGATTAAATGAGGCTTTTAATGGTTCTTTGCGAATTGGTGCCAGTTCCACAATTTCCCAATACCTTATTCCATCGGTAATTGCATCCTTTCATAAACGATATCCCAAAATCAAACTCGATTTATTCAACGGCAATTCTTTTGAAATGGAGCAAAAACTGCTCGATAATGAAATAGATTTGGCTCTGGTAGAAAATGAAACGTCCAATTCCAACATCAAATACATGGATTTTCTGGATGATGAAATTATTGCCGTTACAGGAACACAAAGTGTATACGCAAAACGCAAAAACATTAAACTAATCGACATTCAGGAAATACCTTTGGTACTGCGCGAAAAAGGTTCCGGAACATTGCAGGTTATTCAGAAAACACTCGCTAAGCAAAATATAGATCTGGAAAAACTAAACATTCTGATTCATCTGGGAAGTACCGAAGCAATTAAAAATTTTCTTTGTGATTTTGACGGTATTGCTCTGATATCCGAAAAGTCTGTTAAGAAGGAAATGCAGCTGAAAAGTCTTTGCAAACTAAATGTAAGTGAATTAAATATTCATCGGAAACTAAGACTGGCATCGCGTCAGGGCTCTGAGTTAAAAATCCCCGGTTTATTTATAGACCTACTTCATCACCATAACTTTTAGTTATATATAATAATAATTTACAATTTCCATAAGCTATTCATACATCGTATTTTTGTTCCTGAAATCAAAGAACAAAAACAAATGTATCAATTCTCTAAAAAAACCAGCTACTTATTCTTAATCGGCATTGCACTTTGCTTTATGCCCGGCTTTTCACCAGCTATTGCTCTAATCACCGGACTCTTCTTTTCTATGTTTGGGATTAAAACCGCCCGGTTTACCAAATACACATCTTCTGTTTTACAGGCATCCATCATTCTAATGGGTTTTGGCATGAATCTGACCCTGGTAATAGAAGCATCTAAATCAGGTTTTGGTTTTACGGCCATGTCGGTAATAACAACCATCAGTATTGGTTTGTTACTCGGTAAACTTTTTAAGGTGGAGAAAGCCACAAGCATATTAATTGCGGCAGGAACTGCTATTTGCGGTGGTAGTGCCATTGCAGCTGTTGCACCTGTTATTAATGCAAAAAACAAGCAGGTTTTGTTTGCAATGGCTGTTGTTTTTGTGCTAAACTCTGTCGCATTGATCCTATTTCCAATCATCGGACATTATTTTGAAATGAGTCAGGAAACATTTGGTTTTTGGTCGGCAATTGCGATTCACGATACCAGTTCTGTAGTAGGTGCTTCATCTGCTTATGGTGAAAAAGCTTTGGAAATTGCGACTACGGTTAAACTAACCCGAGCCCTTTGGATCATTCCTGTTTCAATTGTATTTGCAATTTTCAACAAAAACACAGAATCCGGTAAAATAAAAATACCTTGGTTCATCGGCGTGTTTGTATTGGCAATTATTACAGCTCACTTAGTTCCACAATGGCACGATGGTTTTGCAATCTTAAATTGGTTGGGCAAAAAAGGAATGATTATCGCCCTACTATTTATCGGTTCAAGTATTTCTGTTTCCGAAATCAGGGAAACCGGCAGCAATGCTTTTATCATGGGAATTCTACTTTGGATTTTCATTGGAACAACATCGTTGTATTTATTACTAACTCATGTTTAGTTATTCAGCTCAATAAATCAAATTCTGAAAAAGCACTAATCTCTAATTTTTCCAAAGAGACAAGTACAAGTAATGAATATAAAATAATTGGAATCATCCAATCAAAGATTTTTAGCAATGTCCCTTAATTTATCATGAGGATGTCCAAAAAGCATTGTTCTATTGTCATTCTGATCCCGATGAATCGGGACGAAGAATCTTTCACTTAGAAAAACAGATGTTTCGTTCCGATAGCCATCGGGATCGCTCAACATGACAATCCATTACAAAATATTCCCTTTTGGACACCCTCTTTAATTTATTAATGTCAGCTTATATGAAATAAACCACAACATACAATATTGCCTTCTGACATTTTGAGATTATCATAAAATTTCGTAATTTAGATGGAACTATCCAAATTGGGTATAAATCCAATGATTTTGATGATAAAAAAATTGCCATGAAAACAGACATCACACATACAAATGAGCGGTTTAGTGAACTGAGCGAATCAAGTGAATTTTTAAATCTGATTCTAAATAACATTAGTTCGTGTATTATGCTATTGGATAAAGATCTTAAATTACGGGCTTATAACGATCCATTGCTAAGCATATTTTCCAATAAAAAAAATGAAAATTTATTATATCGAAAATGTGGTGAAGTAATAGGCTGTGCGTATCAAATAGAAGAACAGGAACTATGCGGTAATACCAGCATGTGCAGAACCTGTGAATTACGAATCTCAGCACTTAACTCTTACGCTAGTAATGAAGCTGTTTTCAACGAGAAAATTACGAAACCGTTTTTTAATTTTGAAGGTGTAAAGGTTGACAAACATTTACAGTTTTCAACACGACTGTTTCCCTATCAAAAAGAAAAATACATTATTATGATTCTGGAAGACATAACAGAATTAGTTTGTATCAAAGAAAAAATGAATCATCTCTCAGAAAATCATGCATAAAAGTAAAAACTACTCCTACCAAATAAACACAGACTAATTTCAATTGAAAAAAGGAACATCACAATGGTGTTCCTTTTTCGTATTTTGAATTGTCTAGATCAATTCAATTCCCAATAAACCACAGGCCAATTGTAGTTTCTCAAGCTGGTTCCCTTGTAAAATAAGATGATGATTTCCTAAAGGATTTTCCTTTAATTTAGTAATTGCAGACAGAGACAGTTTTACCTCAATTTGCGTGCGGCATGCTGTTGCATATCTCGGACGATCCAAAACCTCACCTGTGGTGATAAAAGCCTTGTTTAATTCGCTGTTGAAACGAAAAACAGTAATGTCATTGTAACGGTACATTCCCCGAATCGCAGTTCCCAAACCTGTTTCAAAATGGGTTGTTACCTCATAATCCGACAATAAATTGGTTCCGATTGTACAATGAGCGAATAAAGCAGTTTCTGCAGATATTTTGGCAACGTTTGCCATCCACGGAATTGAACCGGAAAGTTCTTTGGCAAACATCATTCCCACAATACTGGCCAAATCGCCTTCGCAGCCCGCAGGTATTTGCTGATCGTTAAAAAGAGACAACGCCAGACAGGCAGTTACCGATTTCTGACGGACCAAAGGAAAACACTCAACGGTTAAGGCATCCAATTTCTCATTCTCAACGCAATCTTTCAGGATATTGTAAATCTTCGAAGCATTCAGTTTCTCCTGATGATCTGTATATTCAAATTTGTTTAAAAAATCATTGTTAATTTCAGCATCCCCGAAGCTGCAAAGGCTTTTCCAATCAATTTGTTTCAAATTGATTCCCAACCTACTCATCAAGACATTCTTCTCAACACTTGAAGCAATCAGCCAATCGGAAACATTGCCAATTAACCCCAGCTGCTTTCCCTTTAACGCCTCAATGGCCGAAACTACTTTCAGGTAACTAGACATGTATGCCTTCATTTCCTCCGGATTCGACAGCAATACAGAACCAATCCCTTCGCGGTTCATCCACGCCTTAATTTCCAGAGCGGCTGCATTCGAATTGTCCAATTCATTCGACAGAAGAATATAAAATCTGTTTTTTTCTGCCAATAATTTAGCGCCTTGCTCGCTCCCGCCACTCAAAATAAATAAGATATCCGCATCATCTTCAACAAATTGAAAATGATCAACAAATTCAGGAAGCATATTTAAAAGTCTTTTCTTTCCCAGATCAAGGTATTTAGCATCAGCCTCTTTAAAAGCTAAAATTTTTACTCGTAATTGAATCATTAGAATCGTTTAAAGTTTTGATTTGTTTCAACGGAATTGAATGGCGTTCAAAAATACAAAATATATGATATTCTCAAAGATTCCGCATTCTAAAATAGCTCCGCCATACAAATTTAAGGGATCTATAATTCAAAATAAAAACATGGAAGGGCTTCTGTTTCAAAATACAAAAAATCCCTATCTTGCGTAGCTAATTAGCATTGAAATGCACATATCAAACCAGACAAAATGAAGAATTCAGATACTAAAATAATACGTTGGGGAATATTGGGTTGCGGCAATGTAACCGAAGTTAAAAGCGGCCCGGCTTATCAAAAAACGGACGGATTCGAAATTAGGGCTGTTATGCGCCGCGATGCAGACAAAGCGCAGGATTATGCAAAAAGACATCATATTACTAAGTTCTATACCAATGCTGACGAATTAATTAATGACAGTGAAATTGATGCCATATATATTGCAACACCTCCTGATTCGCACAAATATTACGCTCTAAAAGTTGCTGAAGCAGGGAAAACCTGCTGCATAGAAAAACCACTGGCTCCAAGTCATCAGGACTGTCTGGAAATCTGTGAAGCATTTAAAATAAAAAGTCTCCCCTTATTTGCAGCTTACTACCGCCGTTCCCTGCCTCGTTTTCAGCAGGTAAAAACATGGCTTGAAAATAATTCAATTGGAGAAGTAAGACATATCCGATGGCATTTGAGTAAACCGGCAAACGAAACGGATCTGTCTGGCAAATACAATTGGCGAACCGATTCGAAAATAGCACCAGGTGGCTACTTCGACGATTTAGCCAGCCATGGAATCGACTTGTTTATTTATTTGCTGGGAAATATAAAAACAGTAGCTGGCCTCAGTACTAATCAGCAAGGCCTGTATGATGCAAAAGATGCTGTGACGGCTTGTTGGCTGCACGAAAATGGCATTACGGGAACAGGAAGTTGGAATTTTGGCTGCAGTCAAAGAGAAGATCAAGTGGAAATATTTGGCAGTAAAGGCAAAATTGAATTTTCTATTTTCGACGATGCCGCACTCTTGCTGACAAACGAAAATGGCACAGAGGAACTATTCATCGAAAATCCGGAAAACATTCAGATTTATCATGTTGAAAATATGAAAGAAGATCTTTTAGGCTACAGCAAACACCCATCTACCGGTGAAACTGCAGCCCATACCAGTTGGGTTATGGATAAAATACTTGGTAACTTGTAAGCTGTATCAGTAAGCTCTCCTAATACAACTCAACCACACGATAATATCAAAGCCTGTGAAATCTCTCTCGGATTGCAAAATTTATAATTACGGCTCGTACCCACATTTATTATTTTACTTATCATACGGTACAAGAGTGAGATAGGAGATGAAACCCTAGTTGATAACAATCAGAAAAGTGATAACCGGTAATTGGTTACCGATTTTTGCTGTCGAAAATATTAATCGAATCTTCTCACAACCTAATCCTGATCATTCGGGGCTCTATGTGTAGGGAGAAGCCTTTAAAAATACCTGATGTTAAAAATTATTTATACATAAACCCTCTTGTATTATATTAATCTTTTGAAGCGCCTGGTGTGAGAAATTTTCTACTAAGCTAATAGCTTAGTGAAACCTGCGATTGTATACTAACCGTTTATCAATTATGAATTTTATTTTGCAGTCTCATCATTCTTTCCTGTCTTGGAACGCGACGGACTAAAGGCTCTTTCTAAAAATTTGGTTTCGTGCTGGAATAGAGCGTTTACAGCATGTGCCTAGATGTGAAGGGATAATGTGCTAAGATTAATATTTTTTCTTATCGTTTTTTCAATATTTTTTTTTACATTTGCATCATTGTTGCAATTAAAACATGTCTGCATTTATGAAAGCTGTTGATATACTAAACAGATATAATCTAAAACGAACAAGTTGCCGAGAGGGAATTATTGATGTAATAACAGCAGCAAACCAAGCTCTGTCTGAAAATGAAATCAGAGAACAATTGGTTGGTAATTACGACCGAACTACTTTTTACCGCTCTTTCAAAACACTTGAAGAGCATAAAATAATCCATAAAATTATTGTAGATAATCAATTGGTCAAGTATGCTCTGGATAATACTGTAACACAAAAAGATGAACATGCCCATTTTTATTGCAATGAATGTAATACTGTAAAATGTATGAATGATGTTCCTGTACAAAAATATCAATTACCAGATGGTTATTCTGATGTTGAAACAGAGGTTTTAATAAAAGGGATTTGTTCAAATTGTAAAAATCAAAAAAACAATTGATAAAGCTTAGAAAACATATTGCTTTCATGTTGTTTGTAATTTTCTTTTTTCCAATTACATTTCAATCGGTTCATATCGTATGGCATCATGCGCATGGTTATAAATGCGGACATCACCTTTGTCGTGCAGAATCATCTGATAAGAATTCCCATACGAGTACTGAAAATTTATCAGAAAAAGAAAACGCATGTTCAATATGTGAATATCAATTTTTAATAAATAATTTACCTGAACTTTCCGTTATAAAATCAGAAATTCCTGTATTGGCCTTCTCTTACAATCAAGCAGCTTCAGTACAGCAATACGTCCAAATATTCACCAATAAAACTCCAAGAGCACCACCCATTCTTGTCTCATAGAATAATTTTCTTCTAATTTTCAGGCGGTTAAACTCTCAATAAATTTTATATGAGCAAATTTTTCATGCTTTTTTTGAGCATGAGCATGTTATGTAGTTTTTTGTATGGGCAAACATTTTTTGAACTTAAAGGTATCGTTGCTGATGAAAACAATGAACCATTAACAGGTGCTTCTGTGTTTCTATTTCCTATAAAAAAAGGTACGGTTACTGATGCTAAAGGTAATTTTACCATTGATAATTTATCAAAAGGTAAATATGAACTGGAAATCTCATTTGTTGGTTACAAAACTCTTGTTGATACTATTTCACTAACAGGAAATAAAACATACAATGTACAATTAAATGTTTCTGCACTTAGCCTGCAAGAGATCGTTGTAACCAGTAATTATTCCGAAACACGTAAAAAAGAAGAATCACTCAATATTGAAATTGTAAATGACGATTATCTGAAACAAAACCTTGGCGGTAGTCTTATGAACTCACTTGAAAGGTTGCCGGGTATAACAAGCATTGATATTGGTTCAGGACAATCGAAGCCTGTAATTCGCGGGCTTGGGTTTAACCGCGTTGTGGTGGTTGAAAACAATATCAAGCATGAAGCTCAGCAATGGGGCGCAGACCATGGGCTTGAAATTGACCAATATGCTGTTGATAATATTGAGGTGATAAAAGGTCCTGCTTCCCTTATGTATGGCTCTGATGCTATTGGCGGCATTGTAAACATAACAAACAGAAAAATATCTGTCAATAATTCCTTTGGTGGAACAATTGATTTGTCTGGCAAAACGAATAATGATTTTCTGGGAACATCCATTTCATTATATGGTAGAAAAAAATGGTTCTATGCAGATGTGCGTGCAACCATAATTGATTACGGTGATTATAAAGTTCCTGCTGACAGTGTGGATATTTATTCATATCGGGCAGCATTGTATAAAAACCATTTGCGGAATACAGCTGGTAATGAAAAAGACATCCATTTATCTTTTGGGATTCTGCAAAAAAGGTATCAAAGCAAATTTTATGTAAGCAGTGTAAATAGTAAAAGCGGATTTTTTGCCAACGCACATGGTTTGGAACCCCGCAATGTAGATGCCGAATTACATGATAAGTCAGACAGGGATATTCATTACCCATATCAGACAGTAAACCATTTAAAGGTCACGAATTCAAGTAATTTCCAGTGGAAACAATTGAAATTTGATCTGGATTTGGGTTTTCAGCGTAATTTCAGGAAGGAATGGAGTCAATACGTTAATCATGGTTATATGCCACCAATTTTTCCTGACACATTAAATTTTAATCCCGACCTTGAACGACAATTTGAAAAATATGTGTATTCGGTGAATCTAAAGTTGTCCTATCAATGGAGTGATAAAACGCAATTTAATTTTGGAATAAACAGTGAACATCAGGACAACTGTATTGATGGCCGTGGTTTTATAATTCCGGCTTACCAGCTGATGCGAATAGGAGGTTTTGTTTTTGCAAAACATTCAATTTCAGACAAAAGTATGGTTCAATTGGGTATTCGCTATGACTATGGTCATATAATTACCGACGAATATTTTGATTGGTTTCCATCCCCGGTTGTTGAAAATGGTAGTACAAGCATGCCGTATTTGCAAAGAGCAGGAAATATTCACCGTAGTTTTTCAAACCTAACATGGTCTGTTGGGTATAATTACAATCCCGGGAAGTGGTCATATAAAGCCAATATTGGTAAAAGTTTCCGTATGCCAATTGCTAAAGAATTGGCCACAAATGGTGTCAATTACCATCATTTTAGTTACGAGGTGGGTAAGGCTGATTTATCTCCTGAAATATCATATCAACTTGATGCAGGCATAGAATACAGTTCAGAGAAATTTGCGATTGGGATAACACCATTTCTGAATTATTTTTCCAATTACATTTATTTGAACCCTAGTTCGGAACACGACAGACTTTACGGAAATGGAAACCAGGTTTATTTTTACACCCAGGCTAAGGTTTTTAGACACGGAGCAGAAATACATGCACACTACGAATTGTTGAAATCCCTGCAATTCGGCATTATCGGTGAATATGTTTATTCAGAGCAGCTTTCAGGTGAGAAGAAAGGATTTACCCTGCCTTTTTCACCACCTCCTTCCGGTATTTTCAATATCAGATATCACAGGGATAAGATAAAGTTTGTTGAACAAGCCTATATATCCTTTGATTACAGGATTACAGCAGCTCAAAATAATATTGTACCACCGGAAAAAACCACCGATGGGTATCAGGTAATCAATCTTGGATTGGGGGGAGATATTGCAGTGAAAAAGCAAAGAATAACTATTTCATTGCAGATTAAAAACCTCTTAAACACTAAGTATTTTAATCACACCAGCTATTATCGGCTGATAAATGTACCTGAACCAGGAAGAAATTTTATTGCGAATATTTCCATTCCTTTTTCAGGAAAAATAAAGAGTAAGTAAATATATTAAACAATTTAAAATTATGAATACAAAGATTAAATCAATAGCTTTTATTTTAGCAGTAATGGGGATTGTCTTTTTTAGTTCCTGTGATAATAATGATGATGAAACTGTTCAAAAACCTGTTGTCAGTAATTTAGAATTGGGAATAGGTGACAGTCATATCGGTTACATAGGTGCTGATTTGCACATCGAAGCAGAAATTGTTGCTGAAGGGAAAATAGACAAAATAACTGTCGAAATTCACCAGGAGGAAGGTAGCACAGACGAAATTGTAGTTGAATATGATGAGTTTGCCGGGCTCAAAAACACTACTTTTCATAAGCATGTTGATATTCCTGCCACAACGTTTGCCGGTACATACCATTGCCACATTACTGTAACCGACATGGATGGCAACTCGACAACGGTAGAAGAAGAAGTATCAATTGAGTCAATGGTTGATGATAAAGCTCCGGTAATAACCATTTCATCATCACCGGAAAATGGAAAAAACTTTGCTAATGGTGAAACAATTTCCATTTCAGGTTCAATTACCGATAATATTTCGTTGGCTGGTTTGGTAGTAGCTTTGGTTTATGAAACAGATAAGATTGCTGATGCTGATGTTTCAGGTGCTGCCAATACTAAGGTAATTGTAATGCTTCACACCCATGATTTTGAAGATCCAGATGAATCTGATTTCTCAGCCACTATCGAAGTGGGCGCTGCAAACGACAACAATATGACTCCTGTTGCCATTCAGGGAGATAATGCATGGAAATCCGGCAACTACTATATCCTTGTAAAAAGCAAAGATGCAATGGGAAACTGGGCATTCTCAAATCATTATCCAATAGTAATAAATCTTTAGAATCATTAGAGGGTGTCCAAAAAAGTATCATTCTATTGTCATTCTGAGCTGGCCGAAGAATCTTTCACTTTGAAAAACGGATGTTTCGACTTTGCCCAATATGACAATTCAATACAAATAATTCCTTTTTGGACACCCTCTCTAATATAAATCTGGCATGAAAAATTTAACAGCTATATTTATCCCTCTTTTTCTGCTCATTATTTTTAACTCTTGTGGGAAAGATGAAGAAATAGATAAAGAAAAACCAATAATTAATTTGACAGCTCAGAATGCATTTCCCTTAAGTTGTGATACCCTTTATTTTGGAGAATCCTTTGATCTGAAAGCTTTGTTTTCCGATAATGTTGAATTGGGTTCTTTCAGCATTGACATACACAACAACTTCGATCACCATTCGCATAGCACCGAAGTTGCGGAATGCAATCCTGACCCAATCAAAACCCCGGTTACTCCATTTTTATATATTGAAGAGTATGATATTCCCACCGGTCAGACAGAATATCAAACCAACTTGTCCATTTCAATTCCATCCGGTGATGAAAACGGGCTATTTGATGAAGGTGATTATCATTTTTTTATAAGTCTTACCGACAAAGAAGGATGGTCAAAACAAAAAGGACTAAATATCAAAATGCTACATCGTTAATCAGGGGTGTATTGGCAAAAAATAATGTGTGTGGCTGCGAAGGGATGTTTTACAGCCACACACTCCTGCTTTTGCAGGCTGGATTTTCCTTTTTCCAAATATGCAATCATGTTACTGCTGTGTTGTTTATTCCACTTAAATACAACGTAAAAGTATTTTATCCTTTTGTTTTTTAAAATTAACAAAACATTATTTAGAAGACTGATTTCAGATTCTGAGAATAATTCTAAATAAAGGATAAAATAAAATTGGGCAATGCCCCCACTGCCCCACGATTTTAGCATCTGCTTACTGCATCACCTCAATCATTCCTGATCAACACACCCAAGCATTCAACTTCAGCAAAACTTACAAAAGGAAGCTTTAAAAACCCGATAATCAGCATGTTTTTAAAGCTCACATCTTATTTTTTAAAAATCGCAATTGGTTGTGCAGCGGTTACTTTTGTTAACAGCTGATTTATATAACGCTATTTTTTCAGGATTCCATTTTTTACGCTTTCGTTTATGAGTTCCTCAGCAAATCCCCAAATTGACTTAGAGCCTTTTTTTATAAGCTTCTTTTTGTCGTAAACACTTTCATATTTAACATTAAATTCAGACCACGTCCCACCATTGTTAGAGGTGTTTTGTAATAGTGGTTCAAATCTGTCCATTGCCTTGGCAAATTTGGCTTCATTGGTTTCGCCTTCTTCAAATTCCTCCCAAATCGCGATAAACTCTTGTGCTTGTTCAGTGGGCAGCATCCCAAAAATTCTTTTCGCCGCTTTCAGTTCTTCTTTTGTGTTAGAGTGATTCTTAACAGAATCATAAATAAAGATATCTCCAGCATCTATTTCAACAATATCATGGATCAAAACCATTTTTAATACTTTCAATACATCTATTTGCTCATTTGCATGCTCCGACAAAACAATAGCCATCATAGCCAGGTGCCAACTATGCTCAGCGTCATTTTCATGTCTGTCGCTATTGAATAGTTTTGTTTTTCGTTGGATGTATTTGATCTTATCAATTTCTTTAATGAATTCGACTTGCTTAAGTAGGTTATCAATTTTCATAATTATTTGATGTCTTCTATTTTGTGAACGTTAAATTGTATAAGTAGCAGCATATTTGCAGGCAAGCTTTCCTATCAAACCGCTATGCAGTTTGAGCTCTGTCGAGTATTACTTGTCATTGTGTGGGTTAATAGTATTTGTCAATACCTCCAAAGCCTGAAATAAGTTTGTTGTCCTGTGTTTTTTGAATAAAGTTTGTCAGTCGTTTGGTAAATTCTTCGGGCCGCTTTCTGGCACTATCAATGTATGCAATTCGTATTCGTTTGTAACAGTCTGAAAAATCTTTAAAGTTTTTCCAAGCTGTTTTGTCTTTTTTTATTGCATCTAAAATATCCAAAGGAAAAACATACTCTTTTGAAATAATTTCCTGAACCGTTTTAAGAAAGGAATGATGAATCAGATTTTTTTCAGCCAACCATTTCAGCCGTTCTTTATTTGGTTGTGAATAACTGCTCTTTGATTGTCTGGGAGTAAACCGCTGAATTGTGTGGTCTTTGTCAAGGGTTTTATTTGTGCTGTCAATCCAACCAAAACAGAGAGCTTCTTCAACCGCATCATTGTATTGTATGCGTTGTTCACCGGTTGACTTTTTAGCGTAGACCAACCAAACTTCATTCTCAATGTTGAAATTTTGCTGAAGCCAGTTTCTCCATTCAATCCTTGTTTTTATGTATAGTATCTTGTCTGTTTTCAAGTTGCTGATTTATTTCATTTACAAAGTTATTCAAAATTTCACTCAATTCTTTCGGTTTACTTATCATGAGCAAATCACCCGATAAAAATGTGCGGCAACGGGAGTCAAATTTTGAGAACGACCATTACTCTTAAAAGGTTGAAGAAACGTAGTAGGGAAGTGTAAAAAAGAAAGTTGAGCCCTTGGATTCTTCACTATCTACCCAGATTTTACCACCCAACATTTCTACGTAAGCCTTTGAAATAGCTAATCCCAATCCTGCTCCTTGCCGTGCCATTTTATCGGCAATATCAGCTTGAATAAAACGTTCAAAAATGACTTCAACCTTTTCTTTTGGAATTCCTATCCCTGTATCTTTTACATAGAATTCCATTTTTTCTCCTTTTACTGCATATCCAAACTCTACCGTTCCCTTGTCGGTATATTTTAAGGCATTTTTAACCAGATTTGAAAGTATTCCATAGAACTTTTCACTATCGGTTATTGTAATAGATTTATATTCAGGCAATTCACAAACAAAGGAGAGTTTGAGTTTTTTATGATAGGCATCGAGTTTTAAAGAATCGTAAACAAATTGCAACTGATTGTTTATGTTTGTTTCGGAAAGGTGAATGTCAATTATTCCCGATTCTATTTTGGAAATGTTAATAATGTCGTTTATAATGTTGAGCATGCGCTCACCACTTTCTTCGATAATTCGAATGTACTCCTTTTGTTGCTCACCAGATAATTCCGGCTCTTTAAGCAGGCCGGCAAAGCCTAGAATACCGTTCATGGGAGTACGGATTTCATGACTCATATTGGCCAGGAAGGCTGATTTTAACCGGTCGCTTTCTTCGGCTTTTTCTTTGGCTTTTAGTAATTCAAACTCTGCTTCCTTTCGGTCAGTAATATCTAACCCAACCCCGACAATACCAGCCCGATTATCAGACATTGACATAGGATTAACTATGCTCAAATAGTGTACTCCGTTAACATTTGATTCAAAAAGAGCAGATTCACCTGAAAGCGCTTTATTTATTGCTTCTAATGTTTTGGGAAAATCTTTGTATAAATCAAAAACAGATTGCCCGACTACCTGATTGGGCAACAAGCCAATACCTTTCAGACCTGCCCCAATGGAAAGATTGAAGATGCCATCTTTGTCTATCAAATAAAATACAATAGGCAGATTTTCAACAGCAGTACTAATTAAAGCTTCGTTTTTGATTAATTCCTGTTCTGATTTTTTGCGCTGGGTAATATCTCTGCCAATTCCTAATACGCCCATAAATGTTCCATCGCTCTCGTATATCGGGGTTTTTATTGTTTCTATTATTTCCTTATGTCCATCGGCAAAAGTCAATTCTTCCTCATTTATGCTTGGTTTATTTGAAACAGCGGCTTCGTTATCCTTTTGCCTGAAAAAGTCGGCCAGTTCTTTGCCCACGAAGTCATAATCAGTTTTTCCTACAATTTCTTTTTCTGCAGCTCCATATAGCTGTTCAAATCGTTGATTGCATTGCAAATAGACGCCGTGCGGGTTTTTGACCCAAATAAGGTCGGGGAGCGTATCAATTAGTGCCCGTAAACGATTCTTACTTATTTTGAGTTCTTCTTCAGCCTGTTTAAAGTCAGTAATATCCTTTCTTATGCCAACCATACGTTTAATTCTACCTTGGTTGTCTTTTTCAATAATATGGCCTATAACCTGATACCATCGGTAACTTCCATCAGCGTGTAATATCCGGGCTTCATAAATATAACGATCTTCTTTATAAGCTAATATATCCTTTATTTTTGCCCGAACATATTCCCTGTCCTCGGGATGAATTCTGGCAAGCCAAACCCTTCGGTCCGATGGTTCGGCTACCGGCTCATATCCAAGCATCGTATAATATATGGGCGAGGCATACCAAATATCATTTTTCACATCCCAATCCCAATTTCCAATCTCTGTAGCTTCCAGAGTTACACGGAAGCGTTCCTCTCCAATATACAACGCTTCTTCAACCAATTTGCGATCCGTAAAATCAATAAGTGTTCCGCTAATGGCAGGTTTTCCTTTATAGGATATTAAATTTCCAAGAGCTTTTATCCATACTATACTTCCGTCTTTCCTTACTCCACGAAACTCATACTCCATCGATTTTGATTCTTTGGAAATTAGTTTTCTAATATTTTCTTTCACAATATTTTTATCACTTCCGAAAGCAAGAAATGCAGGGCTTATTTTTTCCACAATATCCTCGTATGAGTATCCGAAAATCTCACAGAATTTTTTATTACCGTATCTAAAACAATCATTCTGAATGATATATACTCCAACAAGCAAATGTTCTACTATTTCACGATATTTTACTTCGGAATCCAAACAGGGCTTGTCTCTTTTCTTTTTGAAAAGAAAGTGTAGGTTTCGCAATGAATTGAAATTAATCATATTTCGATTTTTTAGTTGCCCCCTATACCACTGAAGCTCAATACGTAATAAAAATAACGAAAATAGGAGAGCTTTGATTTTTTTAACAGAATGTAAAATTTATTTAAAATATCCAAATAAATATTAATTAGTTATCCCCTGATTCGCATAGTATATCATCTAATTGTAAAAACCTATCAATAGAGCAAGTGCAGGTAGTTGTTTGTTTTTATGTTTCCAGTCAAATTAGCTGCATCATATTGTTTGGTCAAATCCATTTTTGACTCTTAATGTCGAATTATTGCAACCTCTCAGCATTGGCTATAAGGTCAGTCTGTCTAAAAACCAATCAAACTTCTCAATTCAATTTTAAATATAGCAGTTTTAAGGATACATAAAAATGAAAAATCCTTTTTAAGCCTTCAATAATTTAATCTTTTGGATTTTTGAACCTAAAAAAGGAAGCTCTAAAATCATGTGAATTCACATGATTTTAGAGCTTTAATTATATCTGTTTTGAAATATTAGTTGGTTGTGCAACGGTTACTTTTGTTAGCCACAGTTCTTACATTCCGTAATATTTCTTAATAGCCTCTGCTAGTACACTACCTGCCGCACCAACACCAATATTCCAAGAACCGTCAAGAGCTTTACCAAACATCTTTTGTGTCCATAAGTTAACTTTTTGTCCAAAAGTTTTTTTCTCTAAATCTGGTTCTTCCGTATCGATAATTTCAGAAAGTTCAACTATATCTTCTTCGCAGACACCACTAGTTTGCAAGTGTTTTTTGAGTTCTTCCTTATTTCCTTTATTTATATTGATATCTGCCGATATATTTGCTTTATCACCTGTATTGAGAACATTTCCATCACCAATATTATTAATTATCGTTTGGTTCATAATCGTTGCTATTTCTTCTTGTTTTGTTTTTAATTCTTCGATTTCTGTAATATTTCCATATTGCGAATCAATTTTCAGCATAAAATCTAAAAGATTGTTTCGAACATATGACAAGATCTCGTTTAATGCATTTACTGAAATTGAAATTTTACAGTTAATTAATTGTAAATATGGGTTTCCCATATTGCGCCAATTCTGCTGAATCATTGCTGTTATTTCAGAAGAAAATAAACTTTCAAGCAACCCTGATGTCCTTTCTCCTTTCATGTTTTCAAGACTTAAAATACTCTGAGCCAACTTTACTGAACGAATTGATTTTTCCATTTGCTTATTTAAACCAATAGTTGGAACTGGTTGGTCATTGTATTGCATCTCACCATTTATGTAGGTGCCAGTAAGAGCGCCATGAAATATTCTGTATTTGGGTAAATCGTCGTTACTATCATAACCCTTTAATTCTTTACTCACCCAATTTAGCAATTCTGCATTTTGCAATCTGCTTGCCAATACTTTCGTTTTAAGGAGTGGTGAAGTTATCGACATTTGAGTATCAACAAGTTCGTTTATAATGTCGTTTATTAGTTTCATTATCTTATTATTAATAGAGTTTTATAAATAATATTCAATGCTGTGGTGAATTGTGGCTAACGGTTTATGTAAGTGGAGTGCGGGATTAAAAGTGATGAACTTTCAAAACCGCACGTAGCCAATTCGTTTATTCAATATTTCAAATTTTCCGTCAATCGTCGAAGACGAATTGGCGGTGTTGCAACAACGAGCCGCAGCCCGAAAAACCACTGAAACCCGCATTACATTTACATTTTGTTAGCACCTGTTTTTTAATAGTTCCTTATCCACTCATGAGTTTTTATTCCTTTTTGATAACATTCGAATAAACAATTTCTAGTTTTTATATTCAGCTCCATATAAAATCCTAGAATATACCCGCATACATGCTCAGGTAATACAACACCATCAAAAGACCAAATGTCATCATAGTTGTCTTTTGTTAAGGCTCTTAAACGTTTTTTATCACTTTCCTTTTCCTTTTCAGGTCTATTCGATTTTTTCATTTCGATTGCAATCAAGTTGTCTTGTGCTACAATATTTCCTCTACTATGTAGAATTATATCACAATTTATATTGACAACATTCATCTCTTCATCTAAAATCGTTTTTACTTGTCCGTTTTGTTTACGGTTATATTCAGGGTCAGCATAATAGCCCTCAATTTTTTTCTCTTTTGCTATGTTTTCAAGATAAATAGCCAGTCTTCCGCAAAGGTTCCTTTCGTTTACATCATTTAGAATATTCTCTAATTCTTCAGTAAAGAATATGTCAATCGATAATTCAAAAATATTATGTAATAATTTTTTCATTGTACCCCTAATTATCTCTTTTCTTAATTCCATTTTTTGCTCCCTCTGGGATGTTAGTATTATAGAATTCTTGAATTTTTTTTGGTTGGCTAATAAGTACTTCGCAAATAATATTTACGAATCCAAATAATGCATATGCAATTTCAATTCTATCATTTAAATCAATAGTTCCAGGGTGAACGGCATTATTTCCAATGACACGTACACTATCTAGTGCTTGTTGCATGGTTTTTGGTAAACCTTTCTTCACTAAACTTGCGATATCCTCATTAATATTTTTTCCTTTTTCTCCAAGGTGAGTACAAAGCTTCTGAATGGCTAATCTTAATAAGGCAGCAGCTCCACGAGGGGAAATATTAACAATATCTTTTGCTTCGTTATAATCATTCTTGATATCATCTGGTAGGTCAGGATTAGCTAATTCAACATTACCTGTCAATGGATAAACCATTTTTTCTTTATGCCATAATGAAAACAAATTACAGTGTTTGCATTTTGCTGTCAATGTCTCTTCTAAGGGGTATGTACTGACAACGTTATTCCCATTAGGCTGTTTTTGAACATAACTACAGTTTACTCCATGGCTAGACCATGTTTGTTCAGCTAATACGCCACAATGTGGACAATGAAAAGATTTTAGGTTTAAAGTTGGTGCAATATGTTTCATATTTTTCTTGGTTTTTAAAATTGGTGCTAACGCTTGTGAATGTGTATGTACACTTATATTTCTTTTATCAATCTTAAAACATACACTTATCCATCTCATAGAGAGGTGTAAGTGTATATAGCTACCTGTACAGGCCAGTAAATGTACACATCCT
>NZ_WTCR01000021.1 GCF_009795715.1 Labilibaculum euxinicum
AATTTCAAAAAAATAAAGCCCGTTCCGGTGATAAAAAAATTACTCCCCAAATCACCCAAAATCCTGCCCACTTTCCGTTGAAAGCGGTGCAAAGATAAACCATTATTTTTCCCAATTCCAAACCATTCCATAAAGTTTTTCCAAACATTAACTTAACTAACTGATAACATGAATAATTATTTTTTATAAAAAGTAAATTAACCAATGATTCCTGATGGTGCTGAGTAAAACAAACATTTTCTTCTTCTGGGAATAAAACTACTTTAATCTTCGAAATAAAGATATGGGTGGTATTTGTAAAGCCGTACTAAGAAGTGTGAAGGATAATTAAAAACAACAAAACATGAAATATGCTGCGTTAAGGATTGAAGTGGATACCCCACAGCGATGCATAAAATCATTTGAGAAATTGGAAGAGGCAGGTTGATTAATTTACTTGCTGCTATAAGAGAAGAGTAAAGCGAGGAGTAGGAACGGAAAGCCTGACCCGAATTTATGAGGGAAACGCCCTAAACTAAAAAAAACCTTCCCGAGATGAGAAGGCTTGCTGTATTATAGGTCTTTTTAAGATTCTTTATTGTCTCTTTTCATTTGCCAGGGGAAATTGTTGCCATGCGGCGCACCAAATTCCTTAGCGGTAATTTCGTCAATTTTCATACGGTATACTTCTACATTACGAACGGCTGGCGTGTTGTAGGTAAATTTGTGATCTGTATAATTAGCCATGGTAATGTTCAGCGCATCAACTTTTTGATCCAAATCGATAATGAACTCGATAGGACCACGTGCCACAACACTTTTTCCTTTCATGCGGTAACTGCATGCCATGTGAACATCCTGATAAGCCAAAACTGGAGGTGTGCAAAAAGTAACACATGCTTCCGGGTTCAATTTTAAACAATCTATTAGTTTTCCAAAACCTGCTCCGTGTAAATAAATGTAATTATCGTGAAAGCCAAAGTTCATAGGAATAACATATGGTTTGTTTTCCGGATCGACTACTCCCAAAAAGCAGGTATCGCATGAGTTGATAATTTCGTCGATTTGCTCTTTGGATTCAATAAATATGGTCTTCATATATATGTGTTTTATTAGATTCTATGATATGGTTCGATTTCCCAGTTCTTTTGAAATCGCATTTTTAATTTGATCGAGCACCATTTTTTGCTTCATCAGTTCCATCATTCGATCTGCATTACCGGTATCCTGAGCTTTCTGCATTTCCTGCATGACTTCCTTCATTAACAAACGAACTTTTTTCCCTTTGTATTCATTCACCAATTTAGGAACGATCTCTTTCAGTTTCATTTCCTCTGATTCAACAACGCTTTCATTACGCGTCCACAAACCACTTAATTGATGGGGTTCACTAAGAATATCGGCAGCTAACTGATTTACTTTTTCGTTGGGAAGATCGCGAAAGAAGGTTTTTGTATTGAAAGCTTCCTTTTCCATATTTTCACCGTACTGATCGAATACCAATTGATACAATGGATTGACTGATTCCAGTTCATCATTGGAGAGCTCTGTAATAATATACTGTCCAACCAGCAACTGCTCTTCATTTCCTGCTTCATCTTTCTGACTATAGAGAATTTCACTTCCAAAATTGAGCAATATTCGAACCAATGCCCGCTCCTCCAAATCGCATTCATTTGCTGAACGCAGAAATGCAGAATTCTCCGACAACTTATCTGTAGTCTGATCTTCCGGTAAATTGGATCTTTGTTCATTCTTCCAGCTATCTTCTTTTACTCTATGAATTATTTTATTGATTTCGGTATACAATACTCTTTCATCTACATTTAGGATATTACTGCACTCACGCACATAAACTGCCCGAACAATACCGTCGGGAATTATGGCTATGGAACGCACAATATCAATAATGAGATTGGCTCTTTTTACCGGATCATCTTTTGCATCTTTTAAAAGCAGATTGGTTTTAAAAACGATAAAATCACTCTCATTCTTCTCGATGTATTCCATTAATTCACTTGCCCCCATAGTTCTGGAAAATGAATCAGGATCTTCGCCTTGAGGCAATAATAGAACTTTTACGTTCACTTCCTGTTCCAATACCAAATCGATTCCCCGAAGTGAAGCTTTAATACCTGCAGCATCGCCATCGTATATAATGGTAATGTTATTGGTAAATCTTTTAATCAGACGTATTTGGTCAGCAGTAAGAGCCGTTCCGGATGAAGCAACAACATTCTCGATTCCTGCCTGATGGAATGAAAGTACATCAGTGTACCCTTCAACTAAAAAACACTTTTCGTTTTGCACAATGGATTTCTTGGCTTGAAAAATACCATACAAAATCCGGCTTTTGTGATATACTTCTGATTCGGGGGAATTTAAATATTTGGCTGCTTTGGCATCATTTTTAAGTATTCTACCACCAAATGCCTGAACCCGGCCTGCAATTCCGTGAATCGGAAAAATAACTCTTCCGCGAAAGCGGTCGAGCAATCGGTTTTCTTTTTCGATGCTTAATCCGGTTTTCACCAGATATTCCTTTTTATAACCACAATCAAGAGCATGATTCGAAAAAGCATCCCAAGCCTCTAAACAATAACCTACCTGAAACTTCTTAATAATATCATCTCGAAACCCGCGTTCCCGCATGTATCCCATTCCTATGGCCATGCCTTGAGCATGCTCATACAAATTCTGGGTAAATGATTTTTGAGCAAAAGAATTCACAATCATCATACTCTCCCGATCATTCTTTTGTCTTTCCTGTTCGGGCGAAAGCTCTTTTTCAACAACCTCGATGTGATATTTTTTCGCCAGATATTTTAATGCACCTACATAATCGAGATGCTCATGTTCCATAATAAAGTTCACGGAATTTCCACCTTTTCCACAACCAAAACACTTGTAAATGCCTTTGGCAGGAGAAACGGTAAAGGATGGCGACTTTTCGTTATGAAAAGGACACAATCCCAGGAAATTAACGCCTCTTTTTTTTAGAGTCACGAAATCGGAAACTACTTCGGTAATTTCGGCAGAGTCGAAAATTCGTGCAACTGTTGACTGATCAATCATAGCAACAAAAATAGGAAACAAGATTGATAAAAATGGAAAGATCGGCAGATTTTAGAAATTCTAAATTAAACCCAATCACAAAACCATGTAATCATTCTCTTGAAAATTCTTCCGGAATCGAAAATAATACCAACAACAATTCGTTCTACATTTTGATGGACATAATTTATTTGATTAAATTCAATACTTGAATTGTATTAAAACCATAAAAAAACAAGCAAGTCAACACATTATCAAGATGTAAAACCATGAATAGAATCATTATAACAATCGCAATTTGTCTGGCAGGAATCCAGTTATTCTCACAAGAACACTTACCAAGCGCATCTGACTACAATAGATTTCACAACACAAAAACACTTGTGGTTTTGGAAGATAATCTGTTTTCCGATTTTAATGACAAGATAAAAGAAGCAGTTAAACAAAACTGGACCATTACCCAGTATGAATTTATTTCGAACGCAGAATTCGAAAAACAACGATTCAATCCTAAGTATTCATTTTTAGTAACAAGTATTGTTACTTTTAATAAAGACAAAACCAATGCCAAATACAATTTTTTAAGTCTGCTTTTGGGTGGACAGGCAAATGTTATTGGTGATATGCCTGACCTGTGTTCAATCCCATTATCGTATGTGCGGGTTGATGAAGAAAGTTACATTTATAAACTCACCTCTTTGGTTCTGTTTATGCAAAATCATATTGCGCTGGTAACTAAAAATCCTGACATTATATCTGAAAACATACTGAAATACTACAATAAAAACAGTTCCGAAACTAAAGACAAAACTCTCTATTTGCTAAAGAATGAAATGGATGATGACGTTAATTCCGCAGCTAAAATACGAAAAATATATCCTGGCAAAGTGAAATTGGTAGAAGCCAATGAAATTGAGGAAGCCATTCGAAATAAGAACAACGATATTCTCTTTTTGCATAAAGTTGGCCCCGAAAAAACAAAAAATAAGGCCAGATGTTTTAAAATACTTATTGGTGCCGGCGACTCAAAGTTTTATTATTTCGATTACCATATGGTAAAAGGCAAGCAAACCGACAGATTTTTGGGGAGTGATTTTAAAAAGTTAGCAAAATAAATATATGCTCATACTTGCTTTAATTTGTTTAAAGAGATAATTGCCCGAATTGATAAATTTTGAACGACCTTATTTTATGACTAAATTGAGTCGAAAAGATCCATTTATTGTATGAAAAAATTGGTTGTGTTAAGTGGTGCCGGCATGAGTGCTGAAAGTGGTATCCAAACATTTCGTGACATGGGTGGTCTTTGGAACCAATACGATGTAATGGAAGTTGCCAGTCCGCATGCCTGGAAAAAAAATCCGCATTTAGTGCATCAATTTTACAACGAGCGCCGTAAACAGTTATTTAATTGTTTTCCCAATAAGGGACATTTGCTTATTGCGGAACTTGAAAAACATTATGAGGTTGAAATTGTTACTCAGAATGTTGATGATTTGCATGAACGGGCTGGAAGTTCAAATGTATTACATCTTCACGGTGAGTTAAAGAAGGCTAGAAGTACAGCTGATCCTGAATTAATTTATGATCTGGATCATTGGGAACTAACTTTAAACGACACTTGTGAAAAAGGTTCACCATTGAGGCCTCATATTGTATGGTTTGGCGAAAGTGTTCCGGCAATTAGCGAAGCGGTGGCTATTGTTAGTAAAGCGGATGTTTTTGTGATTGTTGGAACGTCATTAAATGTGTATCCGGCAGCAGGTTTAATCGACTATATTCCAAATAAAACACCTGTTTATGTTATCGATCCTAATCAGCCATTAATGCAATCAAACAGAAATATTACTTATATTAGAGAAAAGGCGAGTGTTGGAATGGAAAAACTGTTCGAACTTCTTCATTAAATACCATTGAGTTATGAAAAAACAAGTGCTGTTACTACTATTGGGAATATTAGTTTTGACTTCTTGTAATCATTATGAATCGAAAGTACCAATATCGCCTTCGGGTAATTCTGTAATCGAAAAAAGTTTATTGGGAGAATGGATTCTTAGTTCCGAGAATAAAAAAGAAGAAGCATCAGGTTATATCGAAGTGATTCCTTTTAATGATACAGAGTACCTTGTTCAATTAAAAGAAATTGCAGACTCAACGAAGAATATTGAATCGATTATCAACATTAGAATGTTTTCGTCGGAAGTAAACGAGAATGTTTATTTTAATATGCAATTTGTTGGTGCAGACAGCGATAAGGGTTTTATGATTTATCGTTACAAGCCAATTGCCGGGAATCGCTACAAAGTCTTCTTTTTATCAAAAGATCAGTTTAACAAGGTATTTCCCAACTCGAAAAGCTTTAAAGAGTATATTGAAACACATACGAAAGAATTTGAAAAATATTTTGATGTGGAAGGCATTCTCGAGCGAAAAATAAAATAAGCAAAAGGGTATCCAAAAAAATCGGATAACCCTTTCTATATTATTTGAACAATAGTCTAATTACAAATCGTCATTTGTTAGATCGATCACGCCATTTGTCGTTGTAAAATCGCGGGATGCTTTCAAAAGATTTCCGGAATAAAGCACAAGGTTTTTGGTTTCATTAATAATTCCCAAATAAAGAACCGAATTTCTGGTTCCAACTTTCTCAGCCTTAATTCTTCTAATTTGCTCTTTTCTAAACTTACTTAAAGATGACAGTAAATCTTTTTGCTTTCCAAAAGCTTTTTCGATTTGATTTAAATCATAATCATTGTCATTTAACAAACGGTTTATGGTTTTGAAGAAATCCTCAAGCTTTGTTTGAATTATATTTAACTCATTGATTTGTTCAGGAACCAATGATTTATGATTGTTGTCCACATAATCGAAAGCAGGTTCAGCAATAAAATTAATCGAGTGAGCAATTTCTCTTAAGTAATCAAGCAATTGAACGTAAAATGGACCTGTTGTTATACTGTCCTCAGAAAGTTTCTGAACAACAAAAGGAACCTGATCTTTCAGTGATTTAGCTTCCTTGTCGAGCTTCCTTACTTTTTTTAGAGATTCTTTAAGAGTACCACGTTCTTCAAAAGCCAAACCGTTAACAATTTTAGCATAAACCTTAGGAATCTTAGTGGTTACAACCGACACTGCATGAGTAAGCTGTTCAAGAATCTCTCCTTTACTAATAATAGAAGCATCTTCTTCGTCAATTTCTTCGGCTGAGTCTTGCCCCTTCGATTTGCGTTTATGGAATACATGTGACCGCACAACAAATGCAACAGCTACAACTAATAAGCCAATGATCGCGTATCCACCAAGCCAATTAATTAAACTTGCGAAAATAAAAGCTGCGGTAAAAGCAAAAAATGCTGTAAAAAACCAACCTCCTATTACGGTAAGTACTCCAGTAATTCGGTAAACTGCAGAATCTCTGTCCCATGCTCTATCGGAAAGTGAAGAACCCATTGCAACCATAAATGTAACATAGGTTGTAGACAAAGGTAATTTTAGAGATGTACCTATAGAGATTAAGATACTTGCAACAGTAAGGTTTACCGAAGCACGAATCATATCAAAAGCAGGTACATCCTTTTTATCGATACCTGCCGGAGCTGAAGGCTTGGCAAATCGTTTTTGAATCCCCTCCTGAAACTTAACAGGTAATATACTTTTTAAACTACTATTTGCAGACAAAGAACGTCGAACCAAAAGACGGGCAAAAAAAGACGATCCAAATTTTTCCTCGCCTTCATTCTGATTACTCAATCCTATTTCTGTTTCGGTAACTGTTCTGGCTTTTTTAGAAAACCAAAGAGTAATTGTCATTATTAAACCGGCAATAATCAACAGATAAGTTTCTGTTTTCACCTTATCGTTTAGAATTTCCATTGTCATTCCGTAAGCATCTGTACCTGGATTTGCGATAAATGCCTGAAACGATTTGAAACCCGCCAACGGAACACCAATAAAGTTTACCAAATCGTTACCCGCAAAAGCCATTGCCAAAGCAAAGGTTCCGACCAAAACAATTACTTTCAGGATGTTTAAACGGACAAACCACACCAAAGCCTGCAGAACTACTGTCCAACCTACAAAACAAACAAAAATGATTGTTAGTGTGTTTTCTTTTATCCAGCTAAGAGTTTCTTTCGTTATAAAAGAAGATCCCTTGGCTCCTTTTATTAAAATGAAATAGGTAATTGCAGTAATTGCAAACCCACCAAAAAGTGCTCCGAAATACTTAAATGTTTTTTCAAATTTATAAGTGAAAATCAAACGGCTAACATACTGCACAAGAGCCCCTGAGAAAAAGGCTATGACCACACTTAACAGGATACCTGTAATAATCGCCAGTGCTTTTGCCGAATTAATGTAACTTCCTAAGTCAAGTATTGTCTGATCAGAAGAGTTCATGATCTTTACAACGGCCACAGCCACAGCGGCACCCAGTAATTCGAATACAATCGACACGGTTGTCGACGTTGGTAAACCTACGGTATTGTAAAAATCCAACAGAATAATATCCGTTAGCATTACCGCAATAAAGATGATCATGATTTCTGCAAAGTAGAATTGGTCGGGATGAAATATCCCTTTACGGGCAACTTCCATCATTCCACTGGAAAAAGTGGCTCCAACCAAAACTCCAAGACTGGCAATCGCTAAAATCGCCCAACGCGGGGCTGCCTTGGAGCCAAATGCAGAGTTTAAGAAATTAACGGCATCATTACTAACCCCAACAATAAGGTCAGAAATAGCCAGTGCAAAAAGCACTACTACAATAATTAAGTAAAAGTTCTCCATGTTATAAGTTCGTAAATTCCCCGCAAACATACAAACACATGGAGACGCTAATATTTCTCAAACATTATCTTTGTGTTAATTTAACGTTAACACTTTTATGCCTCTGATTGATTAAGTTTTACCAAATAATCTGCAGTAGCCACATTTAAGGCCATTGGCACATTATTTATTACGCATGTTCTTATTAAAGTTTGAATATCATGCTCATGTCCGTGCGGTGTTTCGGCATCAATTAAGAAAATTACTTCATCTACCTTGCCTTCCAATATCTGAGCAGCTAAAAGAATATCTCCACCATTAGGACCATGACCAAAGCCTTTAACCTCAAGATCCAAAACTGAATTCAATAATTCAGATGTATTTGTAGTCCCTATTAATTTATGCTTTTTAAGCTCATCCTTATGTCTTTTTACCCAGGCAAGCATCACACTCTTCTTTTCATTGTGAGCAACCAACGCGATTGTCTTCATACATTTATTTTTTAATTGTTTTGTAATTTAATATATTTCACGAAGCATGACTTAAGAATCCTTTTTTTAATCAAAAATTCATACTTATATTCGTGTTTTGGCAAAATATTCGTGTTTTTATGAAATGACAGAAACCAAAGCCCGATTCGAATAAGTTGATCTGACACTAATGAAATAACAAATAAACGAAGTATTATTGAAATCATTAATAAAATTGTAAATTTGTTACTATAATATTAATCCTACACTTATGAAAAAATATATTAAAACCGTATTTATTGCTTCACTCATTCTTTCAATTGGTGTCTCGGCCTGCAAGGATGAAAAAAAGACTCCCGTAAAAAAAGAAGTTGCTGAAAAGGTGAAGGCAAAAAAAGAATCATCAAAAACTGAACCCAAGGCAGAACCCGTAGTAGCTAAAAAGAAACTTAAACCTGTAGTTGAACAGGTTCCGAACAAATATTTTTTAATTTTAGCTAGTTTTCAAAATATAAAAAATGCAGAACGTTTGCAGCAAAAATTAACCAAGGATGGTTATAATTCTGAAATTTTTGAAGCTGCAAATGGTTTTCACCGGGTTTCTTACAAAGCTTTTTCAGATCGCACTCTTGCTTTTCAGGAACTAAAATCGGCTAGAGCATCTGAAGAGCATAAAGAAAACTGGCTTTATATTAAACGATGATTTGAAACTTGAAATCGAAATGGTAAAATTTAACTTCTTTTTAATTCTTGTATTTCTTCTTTTTTCCGGATGTAAAGATAAAAAAACAATAACTCCGATTGAAAAAGGTAAGGTTGTAGAACAGACAGCAAAACGATTGGTTCCCGAACTAACACCTGAACCAAACAAGCCAGATCCAAAATTTACAAGTGAGCAAATTGCTGAAAACAGGAATTCTTTTGATTATCACATTGTAGCCGCCAGCTACAATAATTTAAGTCAGGCTGAAAATTTTAAAGGTAAATTGTACCAAAAAGGATATCCAAGTATTGTAATGGAACAAAACGGCAAGTTCCGTGTTGTAATGCAATCATTTAATAAAAAAGAAACTGCAGTAAAAGAACTGATTCGATTACGGAAGTTGAATAAAACACCGGATTTGTGGTTGTTGCACCAATAAATAATAGAATTTTATATTAACAGCATACAAGAACAGATTGTTACTAAACCAACTATAAAACCTGCGTAAACCTGAGATGGAGTATGCAGGTTTAATTTTAACCGGGAATACGCAATTAATCCTGCAAAAATAATCCCCACCATAAATACAAGTTTTAGAGAACTGGAATAAAGTATGGTAAATGCAATTACCATTCCTAAAAAGCCCCCAATACCTGCCATATGCAAACTAATTTTCCACTTTAGTGAGATAAGAGTAACTATGACGATAGAAATAATAGCGGCCAGTTGTAAATTAGCAACAATCCTTGTGATTGGAAATTTAAGCAACATGTAATAGCCTAAAAAGTAAAATAGTAGTGTTAATACTAAGGGAATGAGCCTTTCCTGACGTTTTTCCAAACCAATATCTGAAATGATATTCTGATTCTTCAGTAAAGGCAAAATACTTAAGGGAAGTAATACCGTTGAAATTACTACAATCATATAAATTACACGTACCAATTGATGGGGCGCAAAGTCAAGATAAGTTCCTGAATGAAATATTACAAAAACAGAAATTAATGGCATTAACATTGGGTGTGCCACTCCTGATATTATTCGAGCGAAATTCATAATAGTAGATTTAAAATGCAGAATAGAAAATGTGAAAAAAGATTACATCATTTATCCAAGCCCTTTAACAAAACAAAGGTGCAAAGATAATTGTCTTTGCACCAACTCGTTTATTCTTTAACAAAATTTATAATTCTTTTCTCAATCTGGCCACAGGAATATTTAATTGTTCTCTGTATTTAGCTACAGTGCGCCTGGCTATCAGATACGATTTTTCCTTTAAAATAACCGCTAACTTATCATCAGTTAATGGCTTCTTCTTGTCCTCATTATCAATGCACTCCTGCAATATTTTCTTTATTTCACGAGTCGACACCTCTTCTCCCGAATCGGTTTGCAAACCTTCTGAGAAGAAATACTTTAAGGAAAAAATACCAAAATGAGTTTGTATGTATTTCGAATTTGATACCCGTGATATGGTTGAAATATCCAGCCCTGTTATTTCAGCAATATCTTTCAAAATCATTGGTCTGAGTTTACGTTCATCACCTTCCAGAAAATATTCCCGCTGAAAATCAATAATCGCGTTCATGCTTATCAACAATGTATTTTGTCTTTGTTTAATTGCATCAATAAACCATTTTGCAGAATCGAGCTTTTGCTTCACAAACATAACGGCGTCTTTATTCTCTCGTGACTGATTTTTCTTATTGCCGGAATAATCCTCTAGCATCTCGGAATAAGCTCTGCTAATGTGCAGTTCGGGAACATTTCGTGAATTCAGGCTCAATAACAAATCGCCATCTTCCTCTTCCAATATAAAATCGGGAATAATAGTAGGCGATGCTTTATCTAATGGGTTATTAAATGTGCTTCCCGGCTTTGGATTTAACTTTAAAATTTCGTCAACAGCACATTTAAAATCTTCATCGCTTGCGCCAACTCTCTTCTGAATTTTATCGTAGTGCTTTTTGGTAAACTCTTCAAAATTCTTTTTCAGAATCAGCTTAGCTAATTTTACATCTGGATTAAATTTCCCTTTGCGTTCAATCTGAAGAAGCAAGCACTCCTGTAAGTCGCGTGCACCAACTCCTGCCGGATCAAAATCCTGGATTACCCGTAACAATTCCACTAATTCTTCATAAGAAGTTTCAACACCCATCGAAAAAGCCAAATCATCCACAATACTTTCAATCTCTCTTCGCAGGTATCCGTCTTCATCAATATTTCCAATCAGATATTCCGTTAAAGCATATTTTTCAGGAGTAAGAATGCGCAATCCCAATTGTGATATCAGCAATTCATGAAAAGTTGTTCCTCCCGAAAAAGGGATTTCTTCGTGCTTGTCATCCTGCGAATAATTTTGTGCAGAAAGTTTATAAGATGGAGTATCTTCATCATTCATATAATCTTCCAAAGAAAATTCTTCCTGATCCTTATCTTTCTCGGGAGCTTCATCAGATTGATTATCATCTTGATAATCCTCTTCATTATTTCCTTCTTCCAGAACAGGATTCTCTTCCAACTCCTTTTTAATTCGCTCTTCAAGCTGCAAAGTTGGAAGCTCCAACAATTTTATCACCTGAATTTGCTGAGGCGATAATTTCTGTAATAACTTTTGCTGTAAACTTTGCTTTAGCATACTGATTCCGTTCTTTTTTTTGAATGAAGCAAGGTACATATTCTCTTGTGAACTTACAAGAAGATCATCACTCAAGTACAATTTTCAAGCCATAAGTGGTAAGTATCAAAATCTTAAGCACAACAGGCATGCTCAAAAAGCTCAAAATAAGTAGCTTAGTTTATCGTTTTTTTTATAAATAATTCTGTCAGGCTTTGGCTTATCAGGATAAAACTCCAAATTTCAATTTCAACATTCATAATTTAGAGCACAAAAAAACCGTACTACATATGCAATACGGTTTTCAATATCATTTGGTTTTTACCCTCTTAAAACTCAGCATTTTTTGGTGTTCTTGGGAAAGGAATTACGTCGCGGATATTACCCATTCCGGTAACAAACAACATCATTCTTTCAAATCCTAACCCAAAGCCGCTATGAGTAGCTGTTCCAAATCTTCTGGTATCTAAATACCAATCCATATCTTCAGCAGGTATACCCATTTCTTTCATACGGGTCACCAATTTATCCAAATCTTCCTCACGCTGCGATCCTCCAATAATCTCACCAATTCCCGGGAATAGAATATCCATAGCAGCTACAGTTTTTCCATCCTCATTTTGTTTCATATAGAAAGATTTAATCTCCTTTGGATAATCAATCAAGATAACCGGTTTCATGAATTTCTTCTCTACCAGATATCTCTCATGCTCTGACTGCAGATCAGCTCCCCAACCATCAATCAAATATTGAAATTTCTTCTTTTTATTGGGCTGAGAGTTACGAAGAATATCAATTGCCTCCGTATAAGTTAAACGAACAAAGTCGTTCTCCAAAACAAATTTCAATTTCTCAATCAATTCCATTGATTGTTCATCAGCTTTCTTCCCTTTTTCCTCTTCTTTTAATCTCTTACTCAAAAATTCAAGATCTTCCATACAGTTATCCAAAGCATATTTAATCATATACTTTAAAAACTCTTCGGCCAAATCCATGTTATCGGTGATATCATAGAAAGCCATTTCAGGTTCTATCATCCAGAACTCTGCCAGATGACGGGTTGTATTTGAATTTTCAGCCCGGAATGTAGGACCAAAAGTATAAATTTCTCCCAAAGACATTGCTCCCAATTCACCTTCCAACTGACCGGAAACTGTAAGATTTGTTTCCTTTCCGAAAAAATCTTCCTTATAATTAATGCTTCCATCTTCGTTTAAAGGTGGATTTTTAGCATCCAAAGTACTTACTCTAAACATTTCACCGGCACCTTCAGCATCCGAACCTGTAATAAGCGGCGTATGCATATAGAAAAAACCTTTTTTATTAAAGAATTCGTGTACCGCAAAAGCCATTGCATGGCGAATACGGAAAACCGCACTAAATGTACTGGTACGAAAACGTAAATGCGCTTTTTCTCTCAAAAATTCCAAAGAATGTTTCTTTGGTTGAAGTGGGTATTTTTCGGGATCGGCAACACCTAAAACCTCAATTTTTGTAGCAGAAATCTCAACACTTTGTCCGCTTCCCTGCGATGCGATAACCTCTCCAACAACAGAAATCGCTGCACCTGTAGAAATTTTCTTTAATAAATCCTCATTAAAATTTGGAACATCAACAACGATCTGAAGATTATTAATAGTAGAACCATCATTTAAAGCGATAAAATTAATTTGCTTGTTTCCACGCTTGGTTCTAACCCAACCTTTCACATTTACTTCACTGCCAACTTCATTTGAAATCAACAGCTTTTTGATCTTAATTCTTTTCTGTTCCATTTTATATTACTGGTTAATGAGATAATAAGTTTACAAAAATATAAAATTGGATTCAATTATGGTCTTATTAAGTAAATAATCAGCCAAAATCGTAAGACAAACTCGATATTTATTCTCTTAATAAACTGAAATACCTTTTTTTTTCAACATTAAAGCAGTAGTGCAAACGATTGATTTAATGATACTTATTTATATCACAAAGGAATTTAATACAAGTATGATTATGATTTTTTGTCAAGATTAGTATCTTTAAGGCCTTCAAATAATCAGTAAGTATATGATTGAGAATAAGTTAATCGAAAAGATTCGAAAAACCATACATAAAAACTGGGAGCAACCAGCATTTACCAATTACCAAAAAGACACCTTAACTTATCAGGAAGTTGCTCAAAGAATACATTGGATGCATCTTCTTTTTAAAGAGTTAGGAATAAAAAAAGGAGACAAAATTGCAGTTATTGGTCGTAATTTAAACAATTGGGCTGTTACTTATTTGGGAACCATAACTTATGGAGCTGTAATTGTACCCATTCTTCCTGATTTTAATTCCAGCGATATTCATCACATCGTTAATCATTCCGAATCTACATTACTTTTTACAACCGAAAATATTTTCAATAAAATTGATGATTCAAAAATTGAAAAACTGAAAGGTATTATTTCATTGGAGGATTATAACGTTTTTTGTTCATCGTGCGACAAATTGAAAAAAGCAGTTGAAAAAGCCAATGCAGAATCACTAAAAAATAAGGTAGATAAAAACAAACTGGATTACGCCAATCCTAAAGATGAAGATATTGCAGTTCTATCGTATACATCAGGTACATCCGGATTTTCGAAAGGGGTAATGCTGGCCTATGAGTCACTGTATTCGAATATACAAATTGGCTTCGATTATATGGATTTTCGTCCTCAGGACAAGATCGTTTCATTTTTGCCATTGGCACATGTATTCGGCTGTATGTTCGAATTCCTCACCGAATTCTGTTGTGGCTGTCATGTTATATTTCTCTCGAGAGTGCCAACTCCTCAAATAATAACCAAGGCCTTTCAGGAAGTACAACCTCGGTTAATCTGTTTGGTTCCTCTTATAATGGAGAAAATCTATAAAAAAAGAATATTGCCTGTATTGGAAAGCAGAAGAGTGAAACTAATGCTGAAGATCCCATTACTGGAAAAGAAAATTTACAAAAAGATTCGAAATTCACTCACTGAAACCTTTGGCGGGAAATTTATCGAAGTGATTATTGGAGGCGCGGCCTTAAGCAAAGAAGTGGAAGATTTTCTTCTAAAAATAGAATTTCCATTTTCTGTTGGTTACGGAATGACGGAGTGTGGTCCATTAATTAGTTATAGTTCAAACAGTAAATTTCGTGCACATTCCTGTGGTAAAGTAGTTGATCGCATGCAGGTTAGAATCAAATCTGACGACCCGTTTAATATTGTAGGTGAAATTCAGGTGAAGGGCTCCAATGTAATGAAGGGCTACTACAAAAATCCTGAAGCTACAAAAGAAGCCCTTGATAAAGACGGTTGGTTGGGAACAGGTGATCTTGGAATCATTGATAAAGACGATAACATATACATCAAAGGCAGATGTAAGAATATGCTGCTTGGTCCATCCGGACAGAATATTTATCCGGAAGAAATTGAAGCATGCTTAAATAATATGCCGTTTATTCAGGAATCAATTGTTACTGATGATAAAGATCACAAGTTAATTGCACTGATCTATCCGGATTACGAAGCTTGTGATGCGGAAGGATTAAGCAAAGACGAAATTGAAGAAGCTCTTAATAAGGACAAGCAAATTTTAAACAAAAGCTTTCCTGCCTATATGAAAATATCACGGGTTATTGTATTTCCCGAGGAATTTAAGAAAACTCCCAAAAGAAATATAAAAAGATATTTGTACACTAGTTTGTATCACGAATAAAAATAGAAATCCATTCCTTTAAAGAATGGATTTCTATTTTTTAAATAAACCATTCTGAAGGCGGGTTGTGTGATTCAATTTAAAGACAAAATCCATAACCGGCATCACTAAAAACTGAGACCCGTAATTGGTGTTCAGGTAGTATAATTTATACCCTCCCGAAACAGAAAATTTACTGTCGCGGTGCCAATGAATTTTCCCCTGACTCTCAGCAGCCCATTCACCATTAAAATCGATAGAATAATAATCTGCGTTGATCGAAAAGTTAAAATTCCGGTAAACATTTCCATCCAATTCTACTCCTGCAAAATAAAGCTTTTGGCTGTTATGACAGGATGCTGTTCTGTGGTATAAAAAATGATAATCCAGTAATGGCAACTGAGAGTCTCCTGTTGTTAACGAAAAATCAAAACCAAGCCTTCCTGTAAGTACTAAATCGGGAAGTTTAATAAAACAATCTTTAGGCTGGGGATTAATTATATGACTAACAATCAATTCATTTCTAAAGGTGAAAATATGAGGAACTACTGCCGACTTAGGTATTTGATCTTGAAATCCACTACTTCTTGCCCATTTAAGACCAAGCGTTGGATAATAAAAGCTGTGTTGGGTTGAAACAATTGTGTTTTGCCCGAACCATTCATGTTTTACTCCAACATTAGGAGCAAATGGAAACAGTAATAACTGAGAATTAATTTCCGTTTTGGGATAATTCCCATATCTGCTTACTGCTAATGCACTTAGATGTATTTCACCCGAGGGAACCACCTTAGCTCCCCGTTCAGTCCAACTGCTGAAATAATCAATACGTTCTCCTCCAACCAAGGAAACTTGAGCCATGCTGTTGCCGGCAACAAGTAGCAAAAAAAGCCATAATAAATTCTTCATACAAATCATCTTTCCTTAAATAACCACAAAATTCACATTTTATTATTTGGTTCACAAATACAAAGAATCCTTTCTGCAAAACACCTTGTCTCAATCCTTTTACCGATAAAATATGAAGAGTTACCTAATAAGTTGATCTGAAATAAAACAAGATCTATATTTTTATTGTTGCAATATTAAACCTATAGAATTAAAATGACTTTAGTGTTAAGAAGAGTTAATAAAAGAAAGGAAACTTTTAACACAAAGATAGTTTCCGGAGTTTTTTATTGATTTATATTTGCTGCATGAATGAGCAAAAAACAAATATCATTACTACTAGTTGGGCTTTATTTTTCCAATATGGTATTAAAAGTATAAGCATGGATGACATTGCTTCAAAAATGGGCATGTCTAAAAAAACATTATATAATTATTTCACCAACAAAAATGAACTAATAAATGAAGCTTGTAAATGGGATATCAAAAACCCTCAGTTTTCCTTTAAATCTGATCGAATAATCAATTTAAACGCACTCGATCAGTATTTTGAATTTTTTAATTTTATTAATGAGAGGATTCTTAAAAAATGTGATTCGTTAGACTATGATCTAAAAAAATACTACCCTGAAATATGGTTGAAAATTAAAGAGGAGAAAATTAAAAATTTCCAAATAGAGATAATTTACAATCTGCAAAAAGGAATTAAAGAAGGCCTGTATCGGCCGGAATTAGATGTTCTGTTTATAAGTAAAAATCTGGTTAGTTTTTATTTAAATCTTAACACAACCGAATATCAGGTGTTTTCAAGCAATGAAGTTTTTAATAAAGATATGCACATAGAACTGACCCTCTATCATCTTTATGGTATTTGTACAAATAAAGGAATTGAATATTTTAAAAATAAATTTAAATAATACAATGAAAAACATCCTACCAGCATTAATGGTGATTTTTATTGGACTCGGTACTCCCGCAAAAGCACAAACTGAATCCAACTTAAAACTTACCTTAGCCGAAGCACAACAGTACGCTTTGGAAAATTCGTACTCGATAAAATCAACTGAATATGATTTGCAAGTGGCCAGAAAAAAGGTTTGGGAAACGATTGCCGATGGTTTGCCTCAAATTGACGCAGCACTTGATTACAACAATAATCTAAATTTATCAGTTTCCTTGCTTCCTTCTGAATTTTTTGGAGGCACACCAGGAACTTATACTCCAATTAAATTTGGTCAGCGATATACCAGCTCTGCTTCAGTTAGTGTTAGTCAGAAAATTTTCGACGGATCTTACATTGTTGGAACAATGGCTGCCAAAGTTTTTGTACAACTTTCTCAGAATCAAAAAGAAAAATCAGAAATTGAGATTAAAAATACTGTGTCTCAAGCCTACTTTACCGTTTTGGTTGCCGAAGAAAATTACAAAACCATTCAGGAAAATCTCGAAATTAATCAGAAACTCCTAACCGAAACTGATGCGTATCACCAAAATGGTTTTAGAGAAGAATTGGATGTAGATCAAATTCGACTGATGCTCAATACAAATAAAAATCAATTAGCAGATGCCAAAAGAGCTATTCAAACTTCACTAATTATATTAAAATTTGGCTTAGGGATAGAAATTGATGAAAAAATTGAGTTGACCAATAGCCTGGAAGAACTGGTTGATCCTATTAGAACAGAATCGCCGGTAATTTCAAATTTTAATATGTCTGATCATATTGATTTCAGAATTATTGAGACCCAATTAAAAGCACAGGAATTGATTATAAAAAATGAAAAAGCGGCTTATTTACCAACTATTTCGGCCTTTTACAACTATGGTAAAAACACCAGTTCAGATTATACCAATGTATTCAGATCTGATGTTCCCTGGTTTAAATCATCAGTTCTTGGATTTCAATTAAAAATGCCGATTTTTTCGGCAGGCCAAAAGCGTTCAAGAATTAAGCAAGAGAAAATCAATTTTATGAAGCTGGAAAATCAACAGGAGATGACTCAACAAAATCTTAAAATGGATGTAACTCTATCTTTTACCAACTTGTTGAATGCTCAGGAGAAATATGAAAATGATATAGAAGGCTTAAAAATTGCCAAACGAATTTTCGATAGAACCCAAATCAAATTTAAGGAAGGAATATCTACAAGTACAGAATTATCTGAAAACGAAAAACAATACCTGGATTCGCATTCCGCATATATTAATTCAACGCTCTCGCTTTTAAATTCGAAAATTGCCTTTGAAAAAGCCTTGGGTAAATTGTAATACTAACATCCTACAAAAAACATTATAAAATGAAAAACTTACTTATAGCCTGTATTATTCCATTACTTTTTGCCTGTTCTGCAAAGAACTCGGAAAAAAATGAGAACAAATCCGAACAATTAAAACAGTATAAATCAGAACTTTCTATTTTGAAAACCAAAATAGCAGATTTGGAAAATGAAATTCGAAGTACAAGTAACGAAGAAGAAACGATAAATGTGGTTGTTGAAAAATTAGCGACATCAAAATTTGAACATTATATACAAGTAACCGGTAATGTGGAAGCCGATAAAAACATAACGATAACTCCGGAAACTGCCGGAAATATCATTTCTGTTGATGTAAGTGAAGGACAGCATGTGAACAAAGGTGATATTTTAGGGAAATTGAATACATCTCAAATTCAGCAACAAATTGACGAGGTAAAAACCAATCTTGCACTAAACACAACAATCTTCGAAAGACAAGAGCGTTTATGGAACCAAAAGATTGGTTCTGAAATAGAATACTTGCAGGCAAAAGCAAATAAAGAAGGATTCGAACGCAAACTGGAAGGTTTGGAAGCTCAAAAAGATATGGCAATTATCATGGCTCCCTTTAATGGTATTGTTGATGAAATACATCAGAAAAAAGGAGAATTAGCAGGACCTTCTATTCCATTTGCTCAATTGGTTAATATTGATAAAGTCTATGTTGAAGGTGATGTATCTGAAACATTCTTAAATTTTATTAAAGCAGGAGAAGCTGTAGAATTGGATTTCCCGGCTATTAATTACCAGACCAAAGCAAATATCTACCGCACATCAAATGTAATTGATCCTGCAAACAGAAGTTTCAAAATTCGAATCAACCTTAACAATCCAAAACACATGATCAAGCCAAATTTGATTTCTGTAATGAAAATCAAGGATTATGAAGTTCAGGATGCCATGGTTGTTCCTTCAATTATTATTAAAAAAGATTTTGAAGGAAACTATCTGTACATAGCTAAAAAGGAGGGAAAAAACCTTGTGGCGAGAAAAACATATGTAACTGTTTCCAAAACCTACAACAATGTTTCGATGATTGATTCTGGTCTTTCGCTAGGAGACCAAATTATAACAGATGGGTTTTCTCAAGTTGTGAACGGATCGCTGATTAGCACCAAATAATTTCAAATAAAATGGATAAAATCAAAGATACAGGCGCTGCCGAAGAAAATCAAAGGCAGTTTAAACCAACATTCGGAGCATTAAAGAATAAGAATTCCATTTTTATTCTAACTGCAATTCTCTGCATGTTTGGTTGGTTTTCGTACCAAAGTATGCCTCGGGAATATTTTCCTGAAGTAGTGATTCCGAACATTCTAATTTCAACTCCTTATCCGGGAAACTCTCCGGTTGATATCGAGAATCTGATAACCAGACCCATTGAAAAGGAGTTAAAATCCTTAAAAGGAGTTAAGAAAATGTCTTCTGCCTCCTATCAGGATATGAGTTTGATTGTTGTTGAGTTTAACACTGATGTAAATGTAAAACAAGCTCTTCAGGATACAAAAGACAAAGTAGACAAATCTTTAAGCGAATTACCTGATGATTTGGATACGGATCCAATTGTTGAAGACATAGATTTTGCTGATTTTCCAATCCTGAACATTAACCTTTCGGGCGATTTTGGATTGAACGAATTAAAACAATTTGCAGAAGATCTTCAAGATAAGTTTGAAGCCTTGCCTGAAGTCTCTGAGGCTGATATTAAAGGGGTTGATGAAAGAGAAATTAAGATCAATGCCGATTTGCACAAAATGGAAGCAAACGGTGTTTCCTTTCAGGATATTGAGACTGCCATCAGCGATGAAAATGTTACAGTGAGTGCAGGTACTTTAATCACTGATAACACCCGGCGAAGCATTCGTACCAGTGCCGATTACACCAACATGCAGCAAATCGAAAATACTATTGTAAAAGTTACCAATGGTAAAGTGGTTTATCTTAAGGATGTTGCCGAAATTGAAGATGGATACGAAGAACTTTCTTCCATTTCAAGATTGAATAACAATCCCGTAGTTTCCCTCTCAATTTCTAAAAAATCCGGTGAAAACCTTTTGGCTGCAACCGATGAAATCTATAAAATTATCTCGAAAGAGAAAGAGTTGGGGAATTTGCCACGAGGATTGCTGGTAACGGTTACCGATGATACATCTGAAGATGTTCGTGGTCAGGTAAGCGACCTTGAAAATTCCATTATTATGGGAATGTTATTGGTTATCCTGATCCTTTATTTATTTATGGGATTGCGCAACGCACTCTTCTCAGGTTTAGCAATTCCTATGTCGATGTTTATCTCGTTTATTATTCTCAATCAAATGGGATATACAGTAAATCAGATGATTCTGTTTTCTTTGATTTTGGCATTGGGAATGCTTGTTGATAATGCAATTGTTGTGGTCGAAAACGTATATCGTCTGCATGAAGAAGGCCTTTCGAAACTAGAAGCGACCAAAAAAGGGGTAAGTGAAATTGCAGGGCCGATTATTTCATCAACAGCAACAACCCTTGCCGCATTTTTCCCATTATTGCTTTGGGGTGGAATCATGGGTGAGTTTATGAAATACCTGCCTATTACCTTAATCATCGTATTGTCATCATCGCTGTTTGTGGCATTAATTCTTAATCCTGTATTTACAGCTAGTTTTGTAAAAATCGATAATATTTCGAAAAAGATTGACGCCAAAAAGTACCTTATTATTTCAGGATCTTTCCTAATTGCCTCACTTCCATTCTACGTATCAAAAGCATTTGGAATACTGGATACTTATATCATGGCAAATCTTTTGGCATGCATAGGCTTACTAATCGTAACAAATTTATTGGTGCTAAAACCTTTTGCACGTTGGTTTCAGTTAAAATTTCTGGTTGCACTCGAAAACTCGTATGAAAGAACCCTGAGGTATGCACTTAAAGGTATTCGTCCCTTACTTTTCTTTCTTGGAACTTTTGTTTTAATGATTGTATCCATCATGTTTTATTTTGGAACCAAGCCTTTAGTCGTTTTCTTTCCGGATAACGATCCCAAGTCTGTTTACGTTACTATGGAACTTCCATTGGGAACTGATATTCACAAATCCAACGAAATTTCCGTTGAGGTTGAAAAAATTGTAAAGAAAACAATGGAACCCTATAAAGATATCATTCGTTCCATTTCAACCAATGTTGGTTCAGGTAAAGGCGGCATGTTTGAAGGTTCCCGTTCAGCAAATAAATCATTAACAAGTATTTCGTTCGTTGAATACAAACAAAGAGGTGGAGTTAGTACTTCCGAATTAATGAAGAAACTAACTGCAAATTTTAAAGGTTTTGTCGGTGCTAAAATATTTGTTGAAAAAAATTCTGAAGGTCCCCCTGTTGGACATCCAATCAATATTGAGGTTTCAGGTGATGATTTTGAACAATTGTTGATTCAGGCAAATCGTATCAAACAGAAAATAGATGACGAAAGAATTGCCGGTATTGAAGAATTGAAACTAGATCTGGATCAGGGAAAACCAGAAATGCTGATTAATATCGATCGGGACAAGGTGAGACGCTTTGGTTTATCAACTAATCAGGTAGCACGTGCACTTCGTAATTCCTTATATGGTTTGGAAGTATCCAAATTTAAAGATGGTGAAGATGAATATGACATTATGCTCCGTCTGGCAGATAAATACAGATATGACGTTCCCTCTCTTATGAACCAGAAAATTAATGTAATGAGTCCGGTAAGTAACCAAATGGTTCAGATTCCAATATCGGCTGTTACAAGCTACAACTATGGTTCAACCTACGAAAGAATTAATAGAATTGATAACACACGTGTTGTTACAATTTACTCAAACGTAGAAGAAGGGTTTAATGCCAATGAAATAAATGCTAAAATAAGGGAAGTTTTAGCCGATTCCGAAATGCCAAAAGGATACACTCACAAGTTAACCGGAGAACAGGAAGAACAGGATGAAACATCAGCATTTTTAACTCAGGCTTTATTAATTGCCCTTGCATTAATTACCCTTATATTGGTTACACAATTTAATTCGGCAGTTAAGCCGCTAATTATAATGATTACAGTACTCTTTAGTACAATCGGTGTATTCCTTGGTTTAGGTATTTTCAATATGCCATTCGTCATCTTAATGACGGGAATCGGTATTATCTCACTTGCCGGAATTGTTGTAAACAACGGAATTGTGCTTGTTGATTACATTGACTTGCTTCGGAAACGCAAAATAGAGACCATTGACAGAAGCCAACGCAAATATTTGACTTCTGCCGAAGAGGTTGATTGTATCGCAAAAGCAGGTAAAACCAGATTACGTCCGGTTATGCTAACAGCAATCACAACAGTTCTTGGTCTGTTCCCTCTTGCCGTAGGTATGAATTTCGATTTCTTCACTTTGTTTAGTGAATTCGATCCGCAATTATCATTCGGCAGCGATAGTACTGCATTTTGGGGACCTATGTCGTGGACTGTTATTTTCGGACTTAGTTTTGCAACTTTTTTAACACTAATTATTGCGCCGGTCATGTTCCGCCTTTCAACTCAAATTGAACATCGTTTATACGATATGTTTTCTAAAAAATAGTTTATTTTATTCATCCAATTAAAGCTGGCCAAAGGGTCAGCTTTTTTTTTATAAAATATCATATGCTCGTACTGTTTAATTGAAGATAACTAATATTTCATTTATGCTTCAAAATAAAGATTGAATAACCAAAGGAAAATGATATAAATTATGACCTGTAAACATAATCTGAAAAGGCCTGATTCTATTGATTTTACTGGGAAATTTATAAAAACTTAAAATCATTTTTTAGTCTCGAAAAACAGCCTGTTTGTCCAATAAAAACATAGATAAATAAAAACGGACATTCTTGTTTTGTGTAAGAACATAATAATTCGTAAATTTTTCATTACAAACTTGTTACAGACATTCTGCTATATTAACCATCTTTATAATAACACTACTCATGGAAATCACTTCAATGATATTACAGATTTTAAGCTTGGCGGCACTCGCTTTCTTAATTTCCTTTTTAATTCAGGAAAGGAGAAATACCACAAGGGATTCTGGTGAGATTGAAATAAAAAATGAATTGAGCAAATCTCATACTTCTGCAAATAATTCTAACGAAAAACGTGAGGAATTTCTTCGGATTAATGCATTTTTCATGAAGATATTGTGCGAAAAGAAAAGTAAAAGTAATTTTAAAAAACTACAGAAAGAATTTTTGGAATTAGGAACCAAATTGTATTATTTAGCTTCAGAACGAACCATCAAGAAATTTTTGGAATTTAAATCTTTAAGTTCATTTGTTGAAGGGACTGTTCATGAACACAAAATAGCCTTATTGTGGTTTGCCGAGTTTAATCTGTTGCTAAGAAGCGACCTGGGTCTTGAAACATCTCCTGAACTAATTAAAGACTACCTTAATATCGTCCTTACCTATTGGGATGAAGAAGAAATGGAAAAAGAAGAATTGGATGACCTGAAATCTCAACTTGCCGATTCAATAGATAACTACTTTAGTGTATTTAATGTAGGAACATCATTAAATTAAAAAAGTGCCCGCAACCGGGGCACTTTTTTTATTCCTTTATTTTGTAGCATCGTACCCAATCTATTTCGAGGGAAGCATTTACGTTTGCCTGTTCTTTTGTAATGCCCATACTAAAATTTAAATACATTGGGTCTTGCGGAACACCTTCGGTCTGAGTTTTTACCACCACATCATTTATTTTCCAAACCAATTCATTTTTATTCCAATCCAAGGTGTAAATAAAATAACCTTTCGAAAGGTCAATTCCCTTTATTTTAAAATGTTTTGAATGAATTTGGCTTTCACTCCCCCAATAGTTTCCTATCAACAATTTTCCATCGCCGGAAGTCTTTAAAACATCTATATGAGGAGAATTTTTATCAGCAACCATCCAGAATGAATGCATAACCTGATTTGGATTTGTAAGCTTTATTTTGGCTTCGAACCGACCGTATTTTTGGCGAAATGATTTTCCGGTATTGATAATTGCAGATGTGTAATCAAATTCTTTAGGCACAAAACCCATTGTTGGGTTCCACAACAAACCTTGATGTTTTTCTTTTCGCGCCTGCAGTAGAATTGAAGAAGCCGAGTGATCTATATTTTTACCTTCGGTGAAAGTGTGTAAATCTGAATTTAAACTATATCCCTTATTCAGCAATTCCTCACCCCAAAAATATTTATTGATCCATTTCTCTTCATCCAATTGTTTGGAATCAAATTCTTCAGAAAAGCTAAGTTCCCATTTTTTTAATTCTTCAAACGGATTTTTATTTTTAAGCTCAAAGTACTTTTTATATCGGTCGGATTCTTTCAGAGCCAGATATTCCTGAAGCTTCTTATAATCATCGGTCTTTTCGAATCTCTTTTTATCCAGCAAATCAGCTTTTTCTTCCCGGAATTCATCAGAACTAATCTTTTCCTCTAATTTCAAATACTCTTCCAGTTCTTTCGAATCCTCAAGCTCTTTATAAATTTTATAGGATTTCGATTTTTCAAACTTAAAAAAGTCCTTAATATGCTGAGAACTTTTCATCAGCTTAAACTCCTTCAATTCTTCCAATTGTTCTTTCTTATTAAAATCTGCAGAGTGAACAATAGAATCTAATTCCTTGAATCGCGCAATTTCATCTGATACTTTGGTTAGTTCAAAAGTGGCTAATTCATTAGAACCTTTTAATCGAAAATAAGTCTTGAATTTTTTAGATCGCTGAAAACGTTTAAAATCCTTTTCATCCTTAAAAAGATCACTCTTTTTATAGCACTTACTTTCTATTGTTTTCCTGTTTGATTTGAATTTCTCAGACTGAATATAGGCTTCCAAATCATAATAATCTTTCAATTCCTCCGAAACAGAAAAAGATTTAAAGTCTTCAAAGTCTTTTCTAAGAGTATCTCTATTATTTTCAATACCAAGAGTATCAGAAGCTTTGTGAAGTTTGTATGCTAAAAAAAAGCTCATAGCGAAATTATTTTTTTTATAAAATGAGTTTCCAATTTATATATTATTGCTTAATAATCAAGAATATATTTTTATGCTATATCAGTAAACCAATACAACAGTTTTATTGCTTTACAAATTGGTAGGTAATTGTACCAATTTGCTGCTGAGGACTACTCGTACTGATATTAAATCTGGTTTTTCGGGAAGCTTGTAATGCAGCATCAAATAAACAATTATCCTGCACTCCTGATTCTTGTTTCAAAATTTTGGATTGGATCACTCTTCCTGCCTGATTAACAGCAATCTGAACAACAACCAAGCCTTCGCCTTCGCATTTAAATACCGGAATAGGCAAATAGATTTTATGCCTGCCCTCTAAACTGTAATAAACACTGCTTGGACCACTGTACTCAATACTTTCCAAAGAATCTAAAAGCTTCTGTTTTTCTTTTGCCTCGGCATCGGTCAAACTATCCTTTTTAAACTCTTTTAAGTCCCCTGAACCATCTGCAGCATCGTCGGAACTATAATCATCCAAGTCCTTTCGAATCTCTTCAATCATTTTATCGACGTTTCGTTTTGGATCCGTTTTCGATTTTGCAACGTTTTGGTTTACGGCAATTGAGCGAAGAAGTTCGTCTACGCTTTTAGAGATTTCAGATTTTTTTTCTTCGAGGGCTTCTTCAATTTTTTCCTTCTCTTCTTTTAGAAACTGTTCGGCCACTTCGGGAGGAATATCAATTAAAATTTCCGATTCTAAAAATTCTCTCTTCGTATTCAGTTTAAAGGCCAGAAGCAGTATAATCAAAAGCATGTGAAAAGCGAGTGTGCCCATCACACCATATTTATTCCTTCTCAAAAAACCAACAAATTCAGAATAAAGAAAACTGAAAAATTGAACCAGTCGGTTTTTAACATTTACTACTATTTGGAAAAAGGAATTCATTAAATTTTATTCTATTTCAGATTACTATTGTTATAGTGTAACGCTTCTATTGCAAAATTATTAACAATTTTCATGTATTCATTACAAACAATTAGAATAAACGAGAAAAGCCGCTTAATTTTCATTAAGCGACTTCAGAGAACTATTATTGTGAATTTACTAAAACTTACGTTCTTTTAGAAGATTTCCATTTTCATCCCAAATATACCAGGTTCCAACTTTCTCACCCTCACTATATTCCATCTCGTATCTTTTAACACCATTATCATCCCAAATATACCATTTCCCGTGTTTTTTATTCCGTTTATAAGTTGCTTCCGCAATTTTTACAGAATTATCGTTCCAGGTAATCCAGGTACCATCCATTAGTCCGTCCGAATAAGAACGAACCTCCTGAATTTTTTCATTTTCGAAGTAAAGCGTAATTTTTCCATTTCGCTTTCCCTCTACTAAATTCATTTCTATTCGTTTGTTACCACTCTCGTAAAATTCGGTATATGTTCCCGTATACAAATCTCCGGTGGCATTGTAATACAATCCTTCAACTTCCTTAATCACCTGGGAAATAGAGTGATTTGTAATCAGACAAAATAAAATGCCTAAAACAATTGGTAATTTTCTACTCATCTATAAAAATTAATCCTTTTTAAGAACCAGGCGAATAACATTATTTACACCATTCACATTTACATCTTTTAATTTATTATCATTATAAGAAATGTAACTTGATAAAATGTTGTAATTTCCTGGAACAACATTGGCAATTTTAAAATTCCCGTCAAAATCTGTGTAAACTGTTTCATTTGATCCTTCGAAACGGATAGCAACTCCTGTTAATGCTTCACCAGTTTCATTATCCAAAACAACACCAGTTAAACTCGTTGTTGTCATGGCTGCCATTTCGGCAACTTCCATTTCTTTATCGCCCACAGGCGTAACTACATTTACAGCTTGACTTTCAAGACCTAAAACAAGTAGCGCAACAAAAAGGAATACTAATTTTTTCATTTTTTTTGATTTCAGTTTAATATGAACATTCAATCTTCAAATATTTTTTAATTAACTTAATTTTCTTATTTTAGAAGGTAATTAATAACTCTTTTATTTACCATTCTCTTTTCACAACAAATATAGCTCAGTATAATCTGAAAGAGATTAGAATAAACTTATCAAACCATTAAGTAAGAGTTAAATTTTTATTGAGAAATTATTACAGCTCAAATAACATGACATTAAAACTTTCTATATCAACATGGTTTAATGATTTCCTCAATTTGTTTTACCCCAGACTGTGCGAGGCTTGCGGTAGTTATCTTTTTAAAAATGAAACAACAATATGTACCAGGTGTTTATTTCATTTACCCAAGACTGATTTTCATCTGAATAAAAACAATCCTGTCTCGATATTGTTTTGGGGTAGAGTAAATATTAATTATGCCGCTTCGTATTATACATTTAGTAAAGGGAGTCAGTTTCAGAAGTTAATTCACAAATTGAAATATCACAATAAACAAGAAATTGGATTTGCATTGGGAAAACACTTTGGTGAAAGTCTAAAAAATTCAGAATTTTTTAAAGATATTGATGTTATTATTCCTGTTCCACTGCATCCAAAGAAAGAAAAAATAAGAGGATACAATCAAGCAGAATTAGTAGCTCTTGGCCTTGGAAAATCGATGCTGAAACCTACTGATTCAAAAAATTTAATCAGAAAGATTCATACCGAATCACAAACTAAAAAGAACAAATTAGAACGATGGCAAAATGTGGATAACATCTTTGAGCTGATAGAGCCATCGAATCTAATTAACAAGCACATTTTATTGGTTGATGATGTAGTAACCACAGGATCAACCCTTGAGGCGTGCGCTCATGCCCTATTAAAAGCCGAGGGTGCAAAAGTTAGTATCGCCACCCTGGCATATGCCTAATCTACATCAACAAATTTATATCCTACTCCTTTAATTGTTTGAATAAAACGATCGCCAATTTTTTCACGCAATTTTCGAATATGTACATCTATTGTACGATCTCCCACAATAATTTTTTCGCCCCAAATGGCCGCATAAATATCATCGCGGGTAAATACTTTTTCCGGACGCGATACCAACAATAATAACAACTCAAATTCTTTTCTTGGCAATGAGAACTCATTTCCATTTTGAATAATTAGATAACGCTCCCTGTCAATCGATAAATTCCCAATCGTAATTAATCGGGTTGATGGATTCGAAGTATCATCAGAAATTCGTCCTGATCTTTTTAGAAGAGCATTTACCCGGCTTATAAATACCTTTGGTTTAATTGGTTTATTGATATAGTCATCAGCTCCTGCTTCAAAACCGGCAATTTGAGAATAATCTTCTCCACGTGCAGTTAAAAAAGAAATCAACACATCTTGAAAATCGGGTATCGAACGGATTTTTTCGCATGTTTCAATTCCGTCCATTTCCGGCATCATCACATCTAAAATAATTAAATGGGGATGAAATTTTTTAGCTTTTTCAATGGCTTCAACGCCATTTCCAGCTGTGGCAACCTGAAAACCTTCTTTTTTCAGATTATAACTCAAAAACTCAAGAATATCAGATTCATCGTCTACTAATAAAATCTTGTAATTACTGCTTTCCATTATACTTTTGGTTATTTAGTTTTGTTTATTTTGCTTTGTCCAGTGTAAATGTAAAACTTGCACCCTCACCATACGTGCTGCTAACATTAATAGTTTGGTTATGAGCATCAATAATGTGTTTAACGATTGCAAGTCCTAATCCAGAACCACCCATATTTCGGGACCGGCTTTTATCTACTCTAAAAAAACGTTCAAAAATCCGGGGAAGATTATCAGGTTCAATTCCGATACCATTATCCCGAATTTCAATCAGAAACGTTTTATCCATACTCATTACTTCAATATGCGTTGTTCCTTTGTTTTTTCCATATTTAATAGAATTAACAAGCAGATTATTTACAACCTGGAAAATTTCCTTTTTATCTGCATACACAAATTTAGAACTATCATTCTCTTGCGCAAAAACGAGCTTTATATTATTCTTTTTAGCTCTAATTTCCTGCATCTCCAGCACCTCATTTATCAAATCGACGATATTAAACCGCTCAAAACACAATTTTAATTCTCCTGATTCCAGTTTTGAAATAACTTCCAGATCCTTAACAATTGTAATCATACGATTGATACTTTTCTCAGTTCGCTCCAAATACATTCTGTTTATGGATTGATCTTCCAGACCTCCATCCAACAAGGTAAGAACATAACCTTGAATATTAAAGATAGGTGTCTTAAGCTCATGAGAGACGTTACCAATAAATTCTTTTCTGTATTTCTCTTGTTTTTTTAATTGTGAAACCAGCGATCCCCTGTTTTCGCTCCATTCCATCACTTCCATTTCCACGGCATGCAAAGCATCAGTATTTTGAACTTTTTCAGCTAAATCCTTATCAATTAACTGAGTATCATGAATTGTTTTATAAAGTATTCTGATTTTAGAATATAAAAATCGATCAACGAGATACTTTGTCATGAAATAAACCAGCAAACCTGTAATAATTGTAAATATAATCAGATACAACAAATTAAAGGGTAAAAAATAGGTGAGCCCGTATAGTAATATACTTAGCAATGCAGTAAATAAACTTAGATAGACTGTAACCTTTTTTGATGAAATCAATTTCATATGATAATAATATGTTTTTTAATTGCAATATAGCCTGTCCCGAATTTATCGGGAGAACTTGCCATGTACCAATAATTATCCCCCGTGTGTCAAAATATCCTTGTCACAGACGTTTCATATAAATTTTAAAACGCTATTTAAAGTAAGTAAACCAACAATAATGACGTAAAATAAGGATTACTGAATCACTCTTTTTTCGATCAGCAAATATTTAAATAAAAGTAAGATAATCTTTGAAATCTATGTTAAGTTTTCATTAATCTTATTGTAGTTCAATTGTTTAAATATTAATAAAATCTTAATAATTAAGACATAAAAATAATTAAGCCCGATAATTTCGTCTTAAAAAAGTGAGAAATATTTCGTGAGAAATTTTCGATCATTTTTACTCGAAAAAATAAATAAATCAAAAAAACTGTCTTAAAAAAACACTGTAATAATTTCGCAATCTCATTGTAATAATAACGAAGCAAATATAAATAACACACTAATTACATTTGACTTACCTACTGGCTCAATTATCAATGTAAATATCATCTTTACATTCACTTCACATTTGTTTTACAAACGAATCAATCCCTAACTTAAAATTAACACCAGCAGTTTAATTTGATAATTTTTATTTAAAACGCACTTATCATTCTAATCACAGTTCTTCCCTAACATCGCAATGTGATTAGAAAGTAAAAACGTATTGACTTATTTTTCAAAAAATGATTAAACAAGTAATCTTAGTTTTATTACTAAGCATTTCATCAATTAGTGTATTTGCGCAAAAGGGAAGCGCAACAGGAAATGTGAAGGATGGAAAAACCGGAGAAGCATTAATTGGAGCATCGGTATATGTAGACGGTACTACTATTGGAACCGTAACCGATTTTGACGGTAATTATTCACTGCCAAATATTCCAGCTGGCGTTGTAACTCTTAAATGTTCCTTTATTTCCTACGAAACCTTATCAAAAGAAAACATCTCCGTTAATGAGGGAAACCCGGTGAGTGTGGATTTTGTATTGGGATCTTCAACAGTAGAGTTAAATGATGTAAAGGTGTTTGCCAAAGCGAAACGAGAATCTGAAGTTGTATTGCTGTTGGATCAGAAAAAATCTGCAGTAATTAAACAATCTATTGGTGCTCAGGAATTAGCCAACCAAGGTGTTTCCGATGCTGCTGCTGCAGCTGCTAAAATTACGGGAATTTCAAAACAAGAAGGAACTAATGGTTTAAACGTTCGTGGATTGGGGGATCGTTACAACTCAACCACCCTAAACGGATTGCCTTTACCATCCAACGATTCTCAGTTTAAAAATATCGATTTAAAATTATTTTCAACCGATATTATTGAATTTGTTGATGTTCAAAAAGTTTCAATGTCGAATTTATCAGGTGATTTTGCCGGTGCCAACATCAATATTGTTTCGAAAAAGCATAGTGGTGAAAACTTTTTTAAGGTAGGTGTAAAAACAGGTTTGAACTCAAGCACACTGGATGCTGATAAATTCTATATGAGTGACGGACCTAATTTGACAGGATTTTATAACTCAGATTATCCAACTGATTTTTCAAATTACAAATTTGAGAACAAATGGAATCCTCAGGAGAAAACAATCTATCCGAATTTAGGTTTAGCCTTATCGGGAGGAAAAACTTTCGATTTTGAAAATTCAAAGCTAAATGTTTTTGGAACATTGTCATTCGATAACGAATACTACTATGGAGAACTTGCCGAAAGAAAAATAAACGGCAGCAATGATTTAAGAAAGGATTTAACCGGTGAGGAGTACCAATACGATACTCAAACAACCGGAATGATCAATTTAAATTACAATTGGAGCAATTCCAATATTTATTTGAACTCAATGTTCTTAAATACTTCGGAAGATTGGATTGGAAGTGGCACAGGATACATTAAAGATTTGGCTGAAGAGGGCGCACTTGTTCGTAAAATGGAATATGAAAAAAACACCGTACTCGTAAATCAGTTGCTGGGAGATCATAAACTGAATTCTAAAACAGATATTCATTGGGGAGTTACCTATAACAACGTAAACAACGTTGTACCTGACAGGAGATATATTACCATGGAAAATGGTACTGATACAGAAAAAGAATTTGCAACCAACGATCCGGCCAATAACAGCAGATATTATCATGACTTGGTGGAGGATGAAATAGCTGGGAATTTTAATCTGGATTACAAATTTGGAGAAGGATTTGAAGATGCCGGTTACAAAGGAAAATTAAGTGTAGGTTATTCTGGAAAATTCAAAACAAGAAGCTTTGAAGCCGTTCAGTTCAATCATAAAATTTTGAACAATAGACTTACTAATGTTGATGATATTGATTCCTATTTTAACAATGAAGGTCTCCAAAATAAACTGTTTGACTTAAGGGTTAGATCAAGTCATTTTATAGTGTTTGATACCTACGATGGAAAACAGACTATCAATGCCGGATTTGCTTCCTTGGAATACAACTTTACTGCCCGCTTGTTGCTTTTATTAGGAGTCAGACTTGAAAATGTTTATCAGCAAATTGAATACAATACGGCTTTAGGAAGCGATAAAAATGATTTTACGGAATTAAACGTATTACCGGATCTATCTTTACGATATGCTTTAACTGATAAATCGAACCTGCGATTTGCAGCAGGTGTAACTTATACGCTTCCGCAATTTAAAGAAACTGCCTTATTCTCATTTCAAGATAAAGACGAAGAATCATTAGGAAATCCATATTTAACTCCTTCAAAAAACTACAATGGAGAATTGAAATGGGAAGTATACCCGAAACCAAATGAATTATTTTCTGCTGCTGTTTTTGGTAAATACATCGTCGACCCAATCAACAAATTTGTAATGGCATCAGCCAGTAACGATTTTACCTATGCAAATACAGGAGATTGGGCTTATGTATATGGAGTAGAGCTGGAAGCTAAAAAAGATATTCTCACAATTTCTTCCGGAAATTCTGCTAAAAAATTATACACAACTGCCAATCTTACCTTAATGAAAACTGAGCAGACATTGGATAGTGAAAAAATTAACGAACAATCTCAAGGTCTTGTAAATGCAAATTTCAATAAAGATAAAGAAGAATTACAAGGTGCTGCTCCGCTTATTGCAAATGCAAATTTAAGTTATAAATATTCTTGGAACACTGTTAATTCAATAACCTCTACCATTTCCTACAATTATGTTTCTGACCGATTAAATCTAATTGGATATGCATCACTGGGAAATCAGGTAGACAAGGAAATTCACAATCTTGATTTTGTTGTAAAATCAAAATTAAAAAAGTTCGGTGTAAGCCTCTCTGTAAAAAATATATTAAACCAGAATATAGATAGAATTCAGGAAAACGAAACCCAAAACTGGTTAGTTAAACACCATAAAAAAGGAGTGAAATTCAGTTTGGGAGTAAACTATACATTTTAAAAAAATTCCATTTTATAATTAAAAAAAAAGAAAAAATGAAAAATTTATTGTTATCGATGTTAGCGATTTCTATAATTGCTTTATCAAGTTGTTCAGATGATGACAATGGGACTGACAACCCGCTTGATAAATTTACAGTTGAAAATTTTAAGGGGGATGTTACCGAAAGCATGACATTAGATGCCAGCAAAGTTTACAAGTTATCAGGAAAACTTCTTGTAAAATCGGGAGCTACTTTAACAATTCCCGCGGGAACAAGAATCGAAGCCACAACACCAACCTCTGCAAATAGCGAAGTTCGCTACATCGCTGTTGAACAAGGAGCAAAAATAAATATTGATGGTACTGCTAATTCACCTGTTGTAATGACCAGTGATGTAAAAGAAGCTGAAGCCTGGGGTGGATTGGTATTGTGCGGATATGCTCCAACCAACAAAGCTGATGCAAGTGCTGGTGCTGAAGTTTCCGGTTTAACTTACGGCGGCGATGTTGCTGATGATAATTCAGGAAGCATTACTTACCTGCGTTTGGAATATACAGGTTATAAATATACCGATACAAAAGAATTCAACGGACTTTCTTTATTCGGTGTTGGTTCTGGAACTACTTTAGATTATATCGTATCTTATAAAGGTGGTGATGATGGTATGGAGTTCTTTGGTGGAACCGTTAATGCTTCTCACTTTGTTTCTGTTGACAGTGAAGATGATGGAATTGATTTTGCTGACGGATGGTCTGGAACCGGAGAGTACTGGGTTTCAATCAACTCAACAAAATCAGGTATCGAAGGATCAAACAACGGCGATAACGGAGCAGCAACTCCTATGACCAATGCTACTTTAAAAAACCTTACTGTTTACGGAATGGGCGAAAAACCATTCTATTTGAAAGAAGGTGCTGGTAAAATGAATATCAATAATATCGTTATTGGTGGTTTAGCAGACGGAAAAGCTCAAGCTTATTTTTATGCTGATGATGCATCAAAAGATGCTGCCGCACATGCTAGAATTGATGCTGGTGATATTAAAGTTACCGACGTTAAATTCGTAAACATGGGTGAAGGAAATACAGTTAAGACTGTAGCTGGTTTAACCGTTTCAGAAAACTTTTCTGCTAGTGGAGCTGGTAATGGTATCAACAAACCAGACTGGATGCCGGACGCATTAAATACAATTAATGCAACAACAACTGTTTTTGGTGATGCAGTAAAAGCTACTTTGGTGTTAAACGAAGATATCACATCAGATAAAACATTAGATGCCAATACTACTTATATTCTTGATGGTCCTGTAATTGTTAAAAAAGGTGCAAAATTAACTATCCCTGCAGGAACTGTAATTATCGCTTCGGAAGTAACTCAGGCCAATGCTGCAGTTCGTTATATCGCTGTTGAACAAGGTGCTCAAATCTTTGTAAATGGTACTGCTGATGCTCCTGTTGTTATGACTTGCGCAAAAGAAGAAGCAGAAGCATGGGGTGGATTGGTATTGTGCGGATACGCTCCAACCAACAAAGCCGATGCAAGTGCTGGTGCTGAGGTTTCCGGTTTAACTTACGGCGGCGATGTTGCTGATGATAATTCAGGAAGCATTACTTACCTGCGTTTGGAATATACAGGTTATAAATATACCGATACTAAAGAGTTTAACGGACTTTCTTTATTCGCTGTTGGTTCTGCTACTGTTCTTGATTATATCGTATCCTATAAAGGTGGTGATGATGGTATGGAATTCTTTGGTGGAACTGTAAACGCTACTCACTTTGTTTCTGTTGACAGTGAAGATGATGGAATTGATTTCGCTGACGGATGGAATGGAACCGGAGAGTATTGGTTATCAATCAATTCTACAAAATCAGGAATTGAAGGATCAAACAATGGTGATAACGGTACTGCAACTCCTATGACCAACGCTGCTTTAAAAAACCTTACTGTTTACGGAATGGGCGAAAAACCATTCTATTTGAAAGAAGGTGCTGGTAAAATGAACATTGATAACATTGTAATTGGCGGATTGGCAGCTAACAAAGCTCAAGCCTATTTCTATGCTGATGACGCAACAAAAGATGCTGCCGCACATGCTAGAATCGATGCTGGCGATATTGTTGTTACCAATGTCAAATTTGTTGATATGGGAACTGGTAACGATGTAAAAGCCATTACTGGTCTAACTGTTACCGAAAATGCTGATGCAACAGGTGCTGGTGCTGGTACTGCAAAACCAACTTGGTTGTCGGATGCTTTGAACAAAGCTTACAACGGAACTACTATTGTACAATAGTTCACTATAAATTCAGATAATTAGGAAAGGCAGATCCGTGAAGATCTGCCTTTTGTTTTGTTTCTATTTCTCTGTTTAGAATGTTCCAATTTTTTGAAAGACATCTCTAATTGCCAGATCTATCTCAGCCCTACTCCTTCAAATCAAATCCATTTGAACCAATTACTGCAGAAATTCTTACAATTTAAAATTCGAATTGAACAATTGTTTGAGAAATAGTACCAAAACAATTTAAGAATTAAAGATCTGACTCTGTCCTTTCACTCAAACCAAATCTATTTGAACCAATTGCTGCAGAAATTCTTACAATTTAAAATTCGAATTGAACAATTGTTTGAGAAATGGTATCAAAACAGTTTTAGAATCACAGACCTGACTCTGTCCTGTCACTCAAACCAAATCTGTTTGAACCAATTGCTGCAGAAATTCTTACAATTTAAAATTCGAATTGAACAATTGTTTGAGAAATGGTATCAAAACAGTTTTAGAATCACAGACCTGACTTTGTCCTGTCACTCAAACCAAATCTGTTTGAACCTATTGCTGCAGAAATTCTTACAATCTAAACTTAGAATTGAACAATTGTTTAAGAAATAGTACCAAAACAATTTAAGAATTACAGACCTGACTCTGTCCTATCACTCAAACCAAATCTGTTTGAACCTATTGCTGCAGAAATAATATCAATTCTCAATTTCTTTTCCCTCCTGAAGCCAGGCATCCAATCCTCCTTCCAGGGAACAAACAGATATTTTATACTTTTCGTAAATCATCTTCCCGGCATCAACACTTTGCTCACCATACTTACAATAAAGCAAGTATACTTTCGATGTTCCCAAAGAATCAATCAAATGAAATAACACCTCAGAATTTTGAGCTAAATAAGCGCCTTTAATATGAGCTTTTTTGAATTCCTTCTTTGGTCTTACATCTATTAGTACAACGTCTGGATTTAGCTGTAATACCCTGTTAAAATGATTTGGACTCAAAACCTGAATTGAATCGTTTTGCGAATAAACATTTGAAATGCCTAATACAATAAACACAAGTAAAAAAGAAGTAATTGCTTTCATCCAAAATAGAATTGTAATTTATATATTCTTTAACAACGTTTGTATTTACATTCTATTATTCTTCTTCAATCCAAAAAAAATCGGACATAATATCATTGGAAACAAACACACCTTTATCATTTAAAATGATACAATTATTTTCTTGTCTTACATGATCAGATAAAAGATACTTTTTAGATTTTGTGATACAATGCTGATAAAGATCTTCGCCAAAATCCTTACGCACCAATTCCAAATCCATTCCCCAATAAGTTCGAAGCGAAGTCAAAATAAAATCATTAAAACGATCGAATTCACTCAATTCTTCCTTTTCAGAAAAACTCTTACCTTCCCTAATTGCCTTTATATATTTGTAATTGTTGGCAATATTCCATTCTCGTTGCTCCAAATTGTAGGAATGGGCTGATGGGCCGATTCCCAGATATTTTTTCTGTTTCCAGTAGCTTGAATTGTGTTTGGAAATATATCCTTCTTTCGAAAAATTGGAAATTTCGTAATGAATAAAACCATGTTTTCTGGCTTCATCAATCAAATAATTAAACTGCTCAAAACTCTCTTCTTCATCCATCTCAACCAGCTGTCCTTTTTCCAGCTTTTTTGTAAATATTGTGTTCGGATCATACATTAAATGATAAGATGAAATATGCTGAATATCCAAGTCAAAAACCAGCTCTAAATTCTCCTTCCACTTTTCCATACTCAGGCCGGGAACACCATAAATCTGATCAACCGATATATTGTCAAAACCAAAACTCTGAGCTCTGCGAATAGCATCAAAAGCCTCTTTACCGGTATGTCTTCTGTTCATCAGAATCAAATCTTCATCATGAAACGATTGAATTCCCACACTAAGTCTGTTTACCCGGGTTTTACCCAGCTCCTGCAGGTATTTTTCAGTAAGATCATCAGGATTGGCTTCTAATGTAATTTCAGCATTAGCATCAATAGTAAAATACTTGACCACTTCATCAATCAACGATTCAATTTCTTTTGGTTGATACACCGATGGTGTTCCTCCTCCAAAATATATGGTATTTAAACTTGTATCACCTAAATATCCTTTTCTAAGTTTTAATTCAAGCTTTAAGCATTCCAACATATCATTTTTTGCCTGCAATGAAATACTTTTGTGAAAAGCACAATAGTGGCAAAGTTGTTTACAAAATGGAATGTGAAAATATACTCCCGACATATCAATCTATTTTTCTGCAAGGTAAATTCATTTGACAAATTTTCCTCTTCAACAAGCGAATAATTAAAAATCTTGTTAACTTTTGTTAGCTACTAAAACAATCAGTTAAGAAAAAATGCAACACTTATATTCCCAAAACGTCTTTATATCAACAAAGCTAAAGTGAACTTATACCTAAAAATAATAGTTATGAATCCAATTAGAAAAATATTTTCATTAGTATCGATTCTGTTTATCAGCCTTATATGTATATTTCCTGCTAAGGCAGATGGAGTAAAAGGCAATGGGAATGTGCAAACAGAGGAAAGAGAAGTAAGCACCTTCGAAACCATTAAAGTTAACGGTGCCTTTACTATTATTCTTTCTCAGGATGATGATTACAGCCTAAAAGTAGTTGCGGATGAAAATCTTATGGATATTATTAAAACCAGGGTTAAGGGCGACGTACTTTATATATCAACCGAAAAGAGTATTTACAAATCAAAAGAATTAAAATTATACATTGGTTTTAAACATCTTAGCGGATTAAAAGCCAATGGTGCAATTTCTTTAAAGTGTGATCAAATGCTTCGTTTTGATGAGCTAGATATTGAAATAAACGGTGCATCTTCTGCTGATTTAGAACTTTCGGCCAATCGATTAACAATTGATAATAGTGGTGCTTCAACTATTAAATTAGCTGGTAAATGCGACGAAGTTTCAATTGATATTTCCGGCGCAGGAAGTGTAAGCGCCTACGATCTGATTGTAAAAAGAGGCAGTATTGATATTAGTGGAGTTGGAAGTGGTAAAGTTTGTGTAGAAGAAGATCTTCGGGTAAGTATCTCAGGAATTGGTTCAGTTAAATACAAGGGCGAACCTAAAATTACAAGTGATATTTCTTTTCTGGGTAGCTTAAAAAAGTACTGATTAAAACAGCATATTAACTTAAAAAGGGATCAAATTGATTCCTTTTTTTGTATCCAATAATTACCGTATAAAACTACAAACACTCAAAATTACATATCATAAATATACACTATTTTACAAATGCCGGATCAATTGTTTCTTCTTTACAATCACCTCAAAGTGAAAATTCTCCTTTAAGAGAAAAGAAAGTATTCTCCTGAAAAAATAAAAATCTTAAAAATGCGTATTACCTTTGAATAAAATTCAGCAAAACTTTATGAATACTAAATTATTTTGGAGAAACATTCTTTGGGCAGTTGTCATTTTCATTCTATGCTCAATTCCTGGAGATGATCTTCCCAACACTCCACTAATATCAATACCACACTTCGATAAACTTGTTCATTTCGGAATGTTCTTTATAATGGGAATTTTCTTATTTGCAGAGCTAAGTATTCAAACGAAATTAAAACGTATTTATAATGCAGTAATTATACTATTATTAATTGCCTTTTACGGAGGCTTAATAGAGTACCTTCAGCAAAACTATTTCGTACATAGAAGCGGCGATTATTTGGATTTATTCGCTGATATTTTAGGAGGTGTTTTTGCTATAATAATGTATCCTTGGCTAAAAAAACAAAAGGACTTGCTGTTGAACCGCAAGCCCTTTAATAAGATATCTTTTTTTAAGAAAATATTATAAACTAATAAATTCTTCGGCTGTTCCCATTTCATCTATTAATTCACCAATCGTTTTTCCATTAAATAAATCATAAATGGTTTGTCGGATACTTCCAAATTGATTATGAACCGGACAAGGTGATTGTTTATTTGTGTGTGTTTTACAGGGTCTCATACCAATCAAACAGTTCTCGAACATATCCAATCCATCAACTATTTCAACAATATTCATTAATGTTATTTCAGATGGCTTTTTGCCCATACCAAATCCACCATGAGGCCCTTTTGTTGAAGTAAGCAATTTTTGTCTGGCTAAACTTTGCAATATTTTGCCCAAAAATGGAGTGGGAATTTCTAAATCTTCCGAAATCTTTTTGATTCCAATTTTCTTTCCTTCTGTGCCATTCAGCGATAAATAAATTACTGAACGAATTGCATATTTACAGGTATTCGATAACATTCTTTCTATTTAGTATTACTCTCATATTCATCTAACAATCAGCACAAATATAACAATATTTACTACTAATAAAGCATCTTTAATTCTTTAATTCCTTATTTAGATTCTGTTTATCAAAAAAATAACACTCTATTTTAAAGGAATTTTATCTATTCGAGTTTGGTGTCTACCTCCTTCAAAATCAGTTGATAAAAATATTTTTGCAATCTTTTCTACTTCTTCGTAAGAAATAAATCTAGCTGGAATTCCACACACATTTGCATTATTATGCAACCTTGCTAATTCAGCAATTTCAGAATTCCAACACAATGCCGCACGAATTTTTTGATGCTTATTTGCTGTCATGGTAATTCCATTGCCACTACCACAAAGAGTAAATCCAAAATCAAATTTCTCTGACGCGACAGCTTCTGCTAATGGATGAGCTGTATCCGGATAATCCATACTAGCTTCCGAATCGGTACCAAAATCAGTCACCAAATAACCGTTTTTCTTTAAAAATTCTCCAAGCCTATTCTTGAATTGATAACCTGCATGATCTGATGCAATAGCTATTTTTAGTGTTTTCATATACTTATTATTTCTTTTTTATTTACCATATCGAACTTTCAATGCAGAAATAATTATCTCTCTGTGTGTCAAAATCGATTTGGCATGGACGTTTCATATTTGCAATTTTTCAAAATAAAGTAGATTAAAAAGTGTTTAATTTTTAATCTATTCTTTAAAATCCACAAAAATATTTCATTGTTTAAGGATACAAAACTAATTAAAATTACTCATTTGCTTGAAAAAATGGGATTTTAATATATCTACATCCAACTGAATAAAAACAATGAATGATAATGCTGTAAATCTGACACTTACATTAAAATATCACAACTATCAACATTTTTGTTCACATTCAGTTAACATACTGTTGATTTTTCCTTACTAAATTTTACAATCTTTTCTTTGGATCATACAATTTCCTGATTGTATAGAAAAAATATTATTCCATTACAAGTTTATTTTTCATTTGAAGATTTACATCTCTCAACAGGTTTTCAACAGACTGTTAATATCAATAAGATAAATTTTTATTAATATTTATTGTTATTAACAACTTGTTAATAACATTAGTATTTCACTGAAAATCAAATATGATAAAATTAACAATACCTGTTCATTTCCTGTTACTAGGTTTAATTTTAATTAAAAATCAATAAAATACGGAAACTCTTACCAACAGTATTAACAGGATATATTAATCATTATATTCTTTTAAGAAATTTTAAAAAATAAATAATAATATTAGACTTGTTGATAAGTGTTAATTGGGTTCTTTAAACTTGAAATATATTCAAATCATTAGTTCGATCAAATATCTGGTTTTTGTAATGATTTTATTATCTTGCATTGCATTGAAAAATCCACGAAATACAATATGAGCTGGGAAACAAAAAACTATTCCATTTTATTAGTTGAGGATAATAAGTTAAATCAAACCGTTGTTAAATTTACTTTAAGACGATATGGTTATTTAATTGATGTTGCCAATAACGGAATAGAGGCAATTGAGATGTTTAAACAAGGCAATTACGATTTTATTTTAATGGATATCATGATGCCTGAAATGGATGGATTAGATGCAACGAGAGCAATTCGAAATCTGGAGAATGGTCAGAAAATTCCAATTATAGCTTTAACTGCAGATATCATGATTGCCAACGAAGAAAAATGTCTGAGAAATGGTATGAATGGTCATATCGCGAAACCTTTTGAAATTGATAATTTGTTTAAAGTGCTAAAAAGTTTAGATCTTTAAATAAATTTGCAGCTTCAGTCTTATCCTTGAAAAGGATTTAATCTTATTCTGGATGAGCTATCAATAAATTTCCGTAACCCTTTTTTGTATAAATCACTTCATTGTTTACAAATGAATGTAGTCAAATTTTGCTTCTAATGGAGGATCACTTGGATATCAGAGATAATAATTTTTCGGACAACGAAAAAGAGTATGAAAAGAAATTACGACCTCTTGAATTTAGTGATTTTCGAGGTCAAAAAAAGACAGTTGAAAACCTGAGCATATTTGTTAAAGCTGCAAAAATGCGGGAAGAGGCTTTGGATCATGTGCTGCTTCATGGACCTCCTGGATTGGGTAAAACAACACTTTCAAATATTTTAGCCAACGAATTGGGTGTTGGATTAAAGATTACTTCGGGTCCGGTAATGGATAAACCAGGAGACCTTGCCGGGCTTTTAACCAATCTTGAACCTAACGATGTGTTGTTTATTGACGAAATTCATCGTTTAAGTCCGATTGTAGAGGAGTATTTGTATTCCGCTATGGAAGACTTCAAGATCGATATAATGATTGATAAGGGGCCCGCTGCACGTTCCATCCAACTTGAATTAAATCCTTTTACGTTAATTGGTGCAACAACTCGTTCGGGTTTACTAACTTCACCTTTGCGTGCACGTTTTGGAATAAATTGTCACTTAGAGTATTACGACCTTCCTATTTTAACTAAAATTGTGGAAAGATCTGCTAAAATTTTAAATGTAGAGATTTCTCATGAAGCTGCAGGCGAAATTGCTTCACGAAGCAGAGGAACACCACGAATTGTGAATGCACTTTTAAGAAGGGTTCGTGATTTTGCTCAAGTAAAGGGAAATGGAAATATAGATTTGAGTATTACTAAATTCTCTTTGGAAGCATTAAATATTGATAAACACGGTTTGGATGAAATGGACAATCGAATTCTAAATACTGTGATTGATAAATTTAATGGAGGGCCGGTTGGTATTTCTACAATTGCAACTGCTGTTGGTGAAGATAGTGGTACAATCGAGGAAGTTTACGAACCGTTTTTAATCAAAGAAGGATTTATTAAAAGAACGCCTCGAGGAAGAGAAGTAACTCCTCTGGCGTATGCACATTTGGGTAAAAACAAATTTACTGACCCTGAATTACTTTTTTAATAGCAAGAACAGATGAATAAAATATTACCAATTGTTTATACCATTGCAACAATACTAATTATTATTGGTGCCTTATTTATTTTACAAGCTGAGAAATACGGATTGGCTGTTTTAAGTCTGGGACTTGTTCTTAATGTATTTTACAGATTTAGTACACTAAATTATGAAAGCGTTAAATCATCTAAAATTTTGGAGGTTTTGCGTTTGGCAAATATTCTGTTTATGATTGTGGCTTGTGCAGGATTTTTCTACGACTGGAATCAAAAGTTCAACTTTTTGATACTTACAATCGTATTTGACCTCCTATTGAATTTAAAAGAAATATCCTTTAAATCGAAATAAAAAAAAAAGGAGCTTGTGACCAGCAAGCTCCTTTCTATTACCTAGTAATTTTCCTAAATAGCAATATTCTTTTTAATAGTAGATAAAGAATATATATCGTTAATATTAAGCTTTAAAATAGCTTCAATTTTTTCTTTTAAAATGATGTTCGATTCTGAATATTTTAGAGGAATTGTAAAATAAAAAATGGAACCTTGTCCGAGGTGTGAATCTATAAATAATTTACCACCCAAAAAGTTTACAATTTCTTTGCATAAACTCAAACCTAATCCGGCACCTGAATAAATTCTTGTGTACGAATTATCCACTTGCGTGAATTTTTTAAATATTTGTTCTTGTTCGTTTTTGTTAATTCCGGGACCAGTATCTTTTACGTAAAAAAGAATATTATTTCTATCCTGAATTGCGCAACCAAAATCAATTTCTCCTTTTTCAGTAAATTTCACTGCGTTTTCTAGAAGATAGGATAGAACCTTTGTTAATTTGTCAAGATCCGTGAATATTTTAATTTCTTGAAGATCTTCAGTAAAATTTAGAATTAAATTTTTCTGAGAATCATTAATATTCTGTTCGAATATAGAATACAATTGGATAAATAAAGTGTGAACTGATATTTCCGATTCGTGGAAATTCATAGAACCACTTTCTAATTGGGAAAGTTCAAGTATTCTATTAAATAAATCCAACAATTCTTTACTGCTGGTATTAAGAATGTTAGTAAATTCATTTCGCTCTATTTTTGAAAGAGAATCATCACGTAATAATTCTGAAGCACCAATAATAGCATTCATTGGCGTTCGAATTTCATGTGACATATTTGCAAGAAAAGAATTTTTAAGCACTTCTGCCTTGGCAGTTTTAGCTTTTTCTTCTTTTAGTAATTGCTCCAGTTCTTTATATGTAGGACGTCTCTCCATGCAAATGAATTAGGTCTCAATAATAGAGTTAATTAGTCTTTTGTTTTTTACATTATTTAAAAACAAGTACACTAAGTCTTATTGATAAAATCTTTATTGGAAATATATATTGGGTTTATTTAAACAATGCAATCATCACAAATACATATATCTGTCATTTCGTTTACACCACCTTTAATTAAGTGTAATTCTTTTGTGGATACTTCTTCAAAATTATTCATGGGCTCAGTAAATATAATTTATTCAAACTACTTTGTCAATATTTTGAAGAGATACTTATTTACACGATACAATCGTCACAAATACTAACATCAGTCATTTCGTTGATACCACCTTTGATGTTTTGTAATTCTTCCTGAGATACTATTTCAAAATTTTTCATTGCTGTTTGGTTTTATTGGTCAATACTAGGTTTACTATAGGAAATTTGGATTTGGTCAATTGGGTACTTACACGATACAATCGTCACAAATACTAACATCAGTCATTTCGTTGATACCACCTTT
>NZ_WTCR01000022.1 GCF_009795715.1 Labilibaculum euxinicum
TCTGCACCTGTTTCATTTCATCAACCGCTTTATACTACAAACACCAAAGTGCTTTGCACTTTAACAACAAAATTGTGTAATTGGTTTTTTAAGCGACAGAGTCGCGCAGTCTTTGCAGCATATCGTAAGTTTGATTTTTTAAGGTGCAGAGCACCGGGGTTTTTGATTTGATTGTTTTTTTGCGATGATAATAGGTAAGCTAAGCTTGTTTCGGTGCTTTGCACCAAAATGCTTATGGTAGATTTATAGGCTGATTGAAGTTTTTAGGCGACAGAGTCGCGCAGTCTTTGTAGTTATATCGTGAGTTTATCTTTTTAAGGTGCATCGCACCGTGGCTTTATTCAAAAGCCGAACAACATTTGTTCCTTTGCTGGTATTGGATTAAAAATATACTGTATTGGAATCATATCCAGATCCTTCTGATAAACTTCTACCGAAACGGAAAACACTCCCTGATTGATATTGCCTATCTCTTTTATTGCCGATTTGGATAGATCTATTATTCTCCCCTTTGCATATGGCCCACGATCGTTAATACGAACGATTACAGCCTTTTTATTGTCCAGATTAACCACTTTTACCAAAGTGCCAAAAGGAAGGCTTCTGTGAGCTGCAGTATAGTTTTTGTGATGATATCTTTCTCCGCAAGCAGTTCGTTTTCCTTCAAATCTGTCGGCATAGAAACTGGCTTTTCCAATTTGAACCGCTGTATTCGTTTTTTGAGCATGCAAATTGAATTGCAGCAGGGTGAAGCAAATTATCATAGACAAACGAAACATCATATTTAAAAGCTTTTTGCGTTAATACAAAAAATCCGGACAAACGACCGGATTTCAATTTTTTATGAACAACTGTTAGCTGCCTGCCTGATTCATATAATATGCTTCGTGAGCTACTTTATTAACCACGTGATTCACGAAATACATGTCGTACATCGAGCTGAAAATCTCAGCCATTTTATCGCGGGTATCTTGTCCTAATAGTTCTGAAAGAACAACAACTGAATCATCAGCAAAAGTAATTTTTAAATCACGGCCTTTTCTACAGAATACAGCATCAGCTTCGGTTGACTCGCCGCTGTTGTTGATTACTTCAATAACAGCACCTTCCTCTAAAACACCATCGCGGTATACCATGTACGAATCGCTGGTTGAATTCTTAACAATCTCGATAATTCCGATTGCCAGTTTGTATTCGTAGGCTCTGCTGTTTGTACTATCTCCTTTTGTGAATTGCATTTCTTCTTTAAAAAGAACATCTTCCCCGTTTTTAAGGTTGTAAGCATAAGAAACAGTATCTCCGTGTGAGAATTTAATACCTACAGAGTAATCATCAATAAATGAAAATTTAGATTCGTACTCAAAGTTTAGGTTGTTGTTTATAGACCAATCAACGAATAATTCACCGGCAGGAACGCTATCCACCTCAATAGCTGAATTTAAAAGATAATCAAAGCTAAATCCTTCTCCTGCAGAAAATGAATAGTTGTACTGAGTTGTAGTGATCACAAAATCATTTACCAATACGCTGTCACCATCTTCTGTCATATACAGTTTCCAAGGATTTCCAGCTTTTTCTTTAGGCAATTTAACAATGAAATTTTCACTGTCACCTGTTTTTTCAAACTTTGAGTTGTAACCCATTTTTGTTTCGGTAGTTGCAGCAGGTATAGCTGCACTGTATTCGTAAACACCTTTTACATCATCAAGAGTGATATTTGCAGAAAATCTGGTATCGTCTCCTTGTTTTGTTGTACCGGCAACAGTTTCCGGATCGTTCATTGTAATGATATCAAATCCTTTCGAGCTGGTAATTTCATCAACTGCAGTAGTTAAACTAACAGTCTTTTCTTTTAAGGACTGCTCTAAAGAAAGACCCTTCTCCGGATTATTATCTGAATTGTCTGAACAGCTAAAAAGAACTGCAGAAAAAAATAATAATGCACCAACGGCAATAATGTTTCGTTTCATATCTAAAAATTTAAATTATAAGTTTTTGAAATCAATATAAAACCAACTTAGATTGATTTAAAGAATCATTTTAAATTAACGTTACTTACTTATGCAAATAGGATACCAATTCACTTTATTTGGTTTGTTTCTCCTAAAGTATGAAATGTAATGCACTGAAAGTTAAATGATAAGATTCTTTGTTTCGGATGAGGTAAAATTGTTTTAAAGAAAAATTTAAATTCGTTTTGTGGAGAATTGGAGACAGTTGTGTAGAATAAGTCTACACAAGAAAGTCAGGAATCCAACAGCAGATTTTTTGATTCAGTAAGTTTTGACCGTGAAATCAACATTGTGAATAATGGGATTTATTTTATGGGGGCAAGTAGATCGTATCTGCGCTTTATTTCTTTAAAATCTTTCCAGGAGACTTGTTTTTTCGAGGGATCTCTAAGAAGAGCCGAAGGATGATAAACAGCGGTAATCAAGAAGCCTTTTCGCTCGAACCAGACTCCTCTTTCACGTGTAATTCTGAAGGATGAATCAATGATTTCCTGAGCTGCAATTCTCCCTAAGCAAACGACTATTTTCGGACGAATAAGCCGTACTTGATTTCGCAGGTAAGGGAGACATGTTTTTTTCTCATTTTCTTCCGGATCCCGGTTGTTGGGTGGTCGGCATTTAACAATGTTGGCAATATAAACATCTTCTCTTTTTAGATCTATTGCTTGTAATATTTTATCAAAGAGTTGTCCGGCTTTTCCTACAAAGGGAACACCCGTCTCATCTTCCTGTTGTCCGGGGCCTTCGCCAATGAACATTAGCCGGGCATTTCGGTTGCCTGTACCAATTACTACTTTGTTTCTCGTTTTGCAGAGATTACATTTGGTGCAATTATTACATTCCTGAATTAATTCTTTCCATTCAAGCATATGTATTTGTTTTAAGAGGTTAGATTCCGATACAAATTAACATCAAAACATGCCTTATAAAAAGTTTCTTTTCAGCTATATCTTCGTTAAAAAAGATGCATCGTAACATGGCTGTGCTTTACTTTTTTGCCTCGGTACAGCTTAAAATTAATTCATTTTAATTAAAGTCTGTTTTGAAATTAAATGGGTATAAAAATAAGGTGAAAGCAGGATGATAATTTTATTCTTTTTGTATTGTTTGAGTCTGTATCTGTTCCTTTTTGCGCTTTACTGCAGCCAAATGATCTGCTACTGATTTGTTATTGTCCTCTATAATTGTAGTCAGCAATCCGGCAAATTCTTTGTACTGGCTTGGTTTTGCCTTTGCCATTGATTGAAGATAAACAGAAAGTTCATTGTTGATTAAATCTCTCAGATCTTTGGCAAGAGCAGTTGCCGATTTTGTTTTTTTCCGATCAACCGTATTTTCAATAAATTCCAGGTTAGACAATTCAAAATCGGACTGAGAGCTTTGCAGGTTCGCAAGTAATTTGTCTAAATCGGGTATCGAAGCTCTTTCTTCGGCTAATTCGGGAGCCGTTAAATCGACTAACATAGCGTTAATGTTCGCACTTTCGTTGATATAGGTGTACTCAGTAATCTCTATTCCAAACCGATCCAATATCTTTTTTATCCGCAAAGCTTTTTTTTGATTTTCATCTGGTCTTCGGTTGCATCTGGCCATTACTTCATAAAACACGGCACGTACATCTGCGTCGCGTATTGCATCTTTCTCCTTCCTGTCATTGTGCACACCTCCCCGGTTAATCGAGTCAATCAACTCCTTGGTTATAAGCAAAAGTTTTTTAAAAATATCCGTGTAATAGTGATCCTCTTTTATTGAATATTTTTGAAATAAAGAGATAAGCTTGTTACCAATTTCGGCACAATGTTTTGTAGAGGAGTTAGAATTTATTTTCATAAGTGGGGAAACGATTAATTTTTGACAACTAAAAAACTAAATTACATAAAATTATCAAAACAGATGAAATATATTGATTTATGATGATAAATTACGATTCGGCATGTGTTGGTTATTCAAGATAATGCGCGATGCCGGCTTTTTTTAAACTACTTTGTGTTGATACTATTTGCAGGTTTATCTGAATTGCGCACTCTGATATTGGAATTTGGCAGCCGGTAATCAATATTAAGCATTCGGATACCCGATTTAGCAAGCGATCTGTAAAATTCCACTTTCTGTTTGTAGAAATAGCAATTTGCACCAAAGAATTCATCATTCTGGCATCAGAATTGCCAATTTGTTTCATCCGATAAGCTTTTCTGATACCCGAACATTCTGTTTTATTCTTCGATTCTGTAATTCATAAATCAGAATGGCCAATTTTATTGAGAACCCGTCTTTTCTGAATTTAGGATGTGCCAAAATGGGGGAGTGCTCGAATTGTTAAGGAACTATTTATCCGTTAAAAATGCCGTTGCTTACCTATTTTAACCAGCTTTTGTAATTTAAAAAGATTTGGATTTAATTGTTTACTCAAATCTACGGAGATAATACTTTTTTTCATTGGAAGAGTAATAACCTAAAACGAAGTAATCGTTTACCTTGAATATAGTTTGAGTTGATTGAGGCGTTTTAATTGTGCCGACGAATTCTTTTATTTTGTCAAAAGGATTTGGGCTTGAATTGCCGGTTACATGTTCCAAATTTTGTTTGTCAAAAAGGCATTTGAAATAAACCGAACGACTATTTGCATAGGATGAGTAAGAATTCATAGTATAATTTGGAACGGCATAATATGCTCCGCCGGATACTAAAGGAACCGCAACAGTTCCAACGAGTCCCATGGCGATCAAACTTCCCGTTGAAGGAGATTCCTTAATCCCGCCCAATAACACTTCCAGATTGTTACCGGTTTCGTATACACTAATGCCTAAATATCCCGTAAGCAGCTTTCTCAAAACCTGTTTTGTTTTGTCTAATTCCCTTTCGGAAGTGCTAAATCCATTTCCGTCAATTTTTTGAAGTAAAGCAGAGTTTCTGAAATAGATTTCCTCTTCGCTTTTTACGCTGTATGTTTTAAGTAAGCTGTCCGTTTTAAGGCTGTGAACCGTAAAACACAATCCGGTTTTATTTACTATTAGTTGATAAAGCTTATTACCATGGATGTAAGAATTCGATAAAGTTGCCAGCTTATTTGTTTTTTCAAGTTCTCCCTGCTTAAAGTTTTTTGATGTATAGGTGTAATTGTTAAGGTCAATGGTAATTAGGGTCGTTTTGTCCTTCTCTCCGTCAAAGCTCAATACTATTTTATCATCGTAGCAGTAGAGTTTGTTTTCTTCGGATGTAATATCCAGTGAATTTGGATTGCTGCATTCAATTCTTTTAATGTTGGTAGTGGTTGTTGCACTGGGAGTATCGTAAAGATCATCGGCAATTCGATCGGGTTTTGAATTTGCCGAAAGAATTTTTGTAAAATCATGCTCAATACAAACAGCAGGTTCGCATCCCTCAAACACACGTAATTTGTAAATGGAAGAGTAATAGATACGACTCAAAATATAGAGTTTGTTTTTGTAAGAAACAGATTCAAGATATTCTTCGCGATTGAGCTTGAGAGGGATTTTGTATTCCTTACTTGTATTGTTATTTAAATCAATGGTTTTAACCAGAAACTCCGTTTTCCTCTTGTTGGTGAAAAACAGATTGCACTCATTTTGGACAACTGTATTTCCGATTAAAATTTTAAACTTTCCGTTTGGTCTTGGGCACTTACAGGAATTTAATGGTTCATAATTTTTGCTGTAAGTAAGAGCGTTTATCGTATCATTGTCAAGTAAGAATAAGGCTATTTTACCCGACAAATCATCTAAAACAGGATATACATCTCTTCTGTCGGAAAGGTAGGAGCGAAGGCAAATGTCCTGTTCCATTAAAATATCCTGGGAGTAGGAGTTGACAGTTAATAGCAATAGAAGGAAGAAGATAGGGTATTTTTTCATTGGACTGTTTTCTTGTTGGCTAAGCAATAGTTTTATCTGTTATCGCAACTTAAAATTGACCGGAACAATTGAGTAAACCTTCACTGGTTTGTTGTTCTTAAAGGCAGGTTTCCAATTCTCACAATCTTTAATTGCAGTAATGGCTGCCTGATTAAAATATTGATTGGTTTCTGATAGAATCTGAAAATCAGATGGAGTTCCGTTTGTGTCTATTGCGAATAGAACTAGAACGAGTGCTTCGAGTTTATTTTTTTGACAAATGTCTGGATATACAATCTTCTTGGATAAGTCCGAAGAAAATGATTTAGCACCTTTTTTGTACATAGCCAGGGTATCTGCATTTGCATAGGTGTTGGTCGGAAATCGCGCGTTATTTTTTCCAATTAAACAAGAATAAGTGAGTACAGCTTCTTTGTATAGATTGACGCTTCTTTGTTTGCCGTGGCTATATACATTCCATTGTCCTTCTCGATGCAGGGGGAAAAGACTTCTACTTATGCCTTTGGTGCTTTGCTCTCCTTTTTTGATATTATCTTGAATTTGATATCCTCCGGGTATTGTTTCAAACTTACGTTGATATTGATATTTTCCACCATCAACATAGTAAGTGTTAGGTTTCTTTAGTTTTATGGTTTCGGTTTGAGTCACTTTCCATTTACCATCTCTAAATGCGCACTTCTGCACAACAGAAGTCTTCTTGTTTTTTTGTCGTACGATGTATTGATAATCTGCACCTTCGGAAGTCGCTTGCGGCACATGCTTTTTATAATAAACAATAGTATCCTGTTGTGCAAGTGCGCACTGAGCTCCGATAAACAGTATAAGAATGGTAAGGATGTTCTTCATGAATTTGTATTTCCTATTAATAATAGGGTACGAATATAATATTTATTTACATATTTCAGATTATTTAAGGAAAGTAACCCTCTTTAAACGAAGGTTGATATCAGTTAAATAGGATTTGGTAAAAAATGAAAGTGTCTGTATGCGAATGCCAAATTTGATATCCTTATTTTTTGTATCTTCGTACTAACCATTGCCACATTAATTGTTAAATATTGACTTAGATGCCTTACAGAAGACTACCAAATACTGATTCTGCACGTGTACGTGCTTTAAAATCTGCCCTTGATATTAGTTACAGAATAAATCGTTTTGAACTGGCTTTTTCTTTTCTGCTTTTGCAGAAAATAGAGACGTTTTTGCCTCATTACGAATTGGCAATTAGAAATCAGCGTCAGGCACTTAGTCAGCAATCCATCAGAAGTAAAGAATACAACGAGAAGCTGCGTAAAGCGCGATTGTATGTTTCTCATTTTATTCAGGTTTTGAATTTCACAATTATCAGAGGTGAAATGAAACCTGAGATTCGGGAATTTTACGGATTAAAAACCAGTTCGAAAGCAGCTCCGTCCTTATTACAGGATGTAAAAGTAATTGAGTGGGGAGAGAAATTGATAAAAGGAGAACAAGAGCGAATGAGAATGGGAGGGAATCCAATTTACAGTCCTTCGATTGCATTGGTAAGAGTAAATTGTGAGAACTTTAAACAGGCATTTAACAATCAAAAAACATTACAGAATAATACACATCGGTTTTCGGAAAAAGTGGCAGAATATCGCGATGAGGCTGATAGTTTGATTCTTTCTCTTTGGAACGAGGTGGAAGCTAAATTTGCTGATCTGCCGGATGAAAAGAAAAGGGAGAAATCATCGGAATATGGAATTGTTTATGTTTGGCGTAAAGGTGAAAAAGAGAAATTGAAACAAATAAAACAAGCTGAAGAAGTCTCACTCACTTTGCCTTTCTCTCGATCTATAAAGGCTGAATAGCAACAGTGTAAGGATTATCATTGAGATAAATCCACTAATCCAGATGCTTGCATCATTGCCACCAAATTTTTCAATGTCTTCGGGTAATTTCCCTTTATTGATGAAATAAGACACGCAAACAGCCATTCCGTTATTGATCAAATGTGCTAAAATAGGAACCCATAAACTTTTTGTCCATACCAGTAGGTAGCCAAACAGAATTCCCATTGCCATTCTTGGTATCAAACCAAAGAATTGCATGTGCAGAGCTGCGAAAAGAAAAGCTGTTATAATGATTCCCCAATGCACGTTTTTAGTCATGTTAGAGAAGATTCGCTGAATAACTCCCCGAAACAAAAGTTCTTCTCCCAAGGCAGGAATTACCGCAATTAAAATCAAATTTACAAGCAGATCAAAAGGTGTTTCCATCACCAAAAATTTCTTGGTGATGATTTCGGCCTGATCTTCGCTATGTCTCATCCATTCTTCAACTCCCGAAAGAAATTCAGGCAGCTGCAAATGAGAGTTGATATCTGCAAGTAGATTGATCGCCGGCAAGGCCGCAATAATTGTTAGTGTTGCTAACAGGTATTGAGAAGACGAAGACTTTCGGTCTAAAAAAAGATAGGTCAGCACTTTGTTATTCAGTAACCAGGCGATGATAAAAGGTGGAATAATGAACATACCTGTAGAGTAGATCGACTGATAAAATTTAAGAACAGAAATGTTCACAGAAGCACCATTTATATCCAGGCTTGTCGCGTCGGTGAAGATATTGACATCAAAAATAAGATAGGCCAGTACACTGCCGGCAAACATGCACAACATAAAAGAACCAACTACTACAAGTAGACTCATCATTAATTGCGAAAGCGGGGAGTAATGGCTCAACGATCCTTTTAGCATAGAGTTTCTGTTTTTAGTTTGATGAACAAAAGTAGCAAATAGTATCAAGATTTACAGACAGACAAAGCGCATTTAAGAAATTCATTTTGTCGCTTGCCGGACTATTTGGCTTTTCGACTTTCGACCTTTTACGACTATTAAGACTTTCTATTATCTTTGCAGCCAGATAAAAAAGAAAAGAAAGTGAAGATAGGAAATCTGGATTTAGGAGAACGGCCGGTATTGTTGGCACCAATGGAGGATGTTACCAATCCGCCTTTTAGGGTTTTGTGCAAGCGTTATGGCGCGGATTTGATGTATACTGAATTTATTTCGGCGGATGCATTGATTCGTTCGGTAAACCGTACCATGAAAAAATTGACCATTTTGGACGAGGAGCGCCCTGTTGCCATTCAAATTTATGGTAAAGATGTTGATCCAATGGCTGAGGCTGCTAAAATTGTTGAAGCTGCCAATCCGGAATTTTTAGATTTGAATTTTGGTTGCCCGGTGCGTAAAGTGGCAACTAAAGGAGCTGGTTCGGGCATGATGAGAAATGTACCGCAGATGCTGAAAATTACCGAAGCAGTTGTTAAGGCGGTAAATATACCGGTAACGGTAAAAACCCGCTTGGGTTGGGATGAAGATTCAAAGATCATTGTTGAGTTGGCAGAACAATTGCAGGATGTGGGTATTCAAGGTTTAACTATTCACGGCAGAACCCGGTGCCAAATGTACAAAGGGGAAGCAGACTGGACTTTGATTGGAGATGTGAAAAATAATCAGCGCATGCACATTCCAATTATTGGAAACGGTGATATTACAAATCCTGTAAAAGCAAAGGAAGCTTTCGATAAGTACGGAGTTGATGCAATCATGATTGGTCGTGCTTCGGTAGGTAAGCCATGGATTTTTAGAGATATAAAGCACTATTTTAATACAGGTGAATTGTTGCCTCCTGCAACAGTATCGCAACAGGTGGAAATGCTAAAAGAGCAAATTGATGCTGCCATTGAGTGGATTGATGAAAAGCGCGGTATTTTGCACATGAGAAGACATATGGCGGGTATGTTTAAAGGTTTGGTGAATTTTAAGCAAACCCGGATTGATATGCTTAGAGCCAATCATTATGCCGATTTAATGCCGATATTGGATCGGATTTCGATGGAATGGGGCAATCTCCAAATAGATGATGAATAAAAAAAGACGCTTCAGCGTCTTTTTTGTTATTTGATTATTTTGGGAAGTTCTTTTACGAAATAGTCAGGATTGAAAATTTCATAACTTTCAGTTCGCCTGCTCCAGTACATCTCCACTTTTTCGAGATAGGCATTCTGTAATTTCCGGATCTGATCTTCATTCAATTCAAGTTCCGCCGTGAAGGTGGTGAATTTGTACTTAGGATATTCTTTCGGTTCAAAATCTTCAGCATACTGTAGTTCAATACTCTCTCCGTTCGAAAGGCTAAACAGCATTTTCGATTTTTTGGTGATGAATCCAAAAAATCGAAACCCTTCAGCATCCATAATTTTCCAATTGGTTTTTAGTATTACTTTTCCCTCTTTAGAGATGATTTGAAAATCAGCTTTGACCTGATTATTGGTATCCGAGAATTTATTTAATTTTTCGCTAATGCCTTTAATAACAGTCTGAGACTCCAATTCAGCATCAATAATTACTAAAGGCTTGGCAATTTCTTCAGCAGATTTTATTGGAACAACAGGTTCTTCTACCTTTTTAATTTCCTCGTATTTCCAGGTGCCGTTATCAAACAAAAGAACGACTTTTCCTTCCGGAGTTCTTAATTTTAGCTGTGCATTTATCTGGCTGATTGTGCCTAAGAGCAGAATGGACAGAATTAAAATATTTTTCATGCAATTGAATTATTCAGTGATTTGTGGGATTGCTTTAATGAAATAAGAAGGATTCACAACCTTATATTCTTCAGCTCTGCGGCTCCAGTTCATTGTGGCTTTCATTACAATTTTGTTTTGAAGTAATTTAAGCTGATCTTCGGTTAAATCCAGTTGAGCAGAATAGGTAGAAAATCCATATTGACTAAATTCCTTTGGCTCAAATTCATTCATGTAAACCAAATCAACAATTTGTCCTCCAAGTAATTCCAGACTTAGTTTGGTTTCTTTTTTAATATAGCCAAAGTACGAATACGCTTCGCCGGTCATAATTTTCCAATCAGTTTGAAGAGTAGCTTTTCCATCCTTAGAGCGAAGAGTAAAATCGCATCGGACAATGTTTTTATCCTTAAAATACTTTAGAAGTTTTGCACTTGGGCCTTCAATAAAAGTGATTTTCTCAACATCGGCTTCTTTTAGTACAAGAGGTTCATCTGAAATTCTTGTTTCTTCAATTGCAGCTTGTACTGTATTTCCGGTTTGCTGAGCTGGGTTTTCTCCTGAAACACTTACATCAGCATATTTCCATGTGCCGTTTTCATAAAGAATCACAACTTTTCCTTTCGAAGTAAGAGCAGTTTCCTGCGCGTTGGCAAGTAAGGAGAACCCAAATGCAAAAAAGCAAACAACAATAATTTTTTTCATTTCAATAATTATTAAAAAGTTCTTCTTGAAATGGACAATTTGTCCATTCAGAAATTTAAAACGGTATAGCAGGTAGTTTGGTATCCTGACAATCCAAATTAATTGAATTGCAGGAAACGTTTGGTGATGTAGCGAACCGGATAGCGCGATGCGGCATATCCAATTGAAACAACAGTTGTAAAGATGATAAAAATATCGGTAAAATGAACATCAACGGGATAGGAATCCATTATAAAAGCTCCGTTTCCTGATAGGGTAATCAAGCCAAATTTTATCTGTAAAAAGCAGATAGCAAGTCCCAATCCGACACCAATAGCTGCACCTAACAGAGAGATAAGCCAACCTTCAAGCAGAAATATTTTTTGGATCGTTTTTTCTTCAGCACCCATGCTTCTTAGCGTAGCAATGTCATTTTTTTTATCCAAAATAAGCATGGTTAACGAACCAATTACATTAAAGGATGCAATGACAAGAATAAAAGCTAAAATAAAGAAAATGGCCATTTTTTCCGATTGCATCATTTTAAATAAAACATCGTGCAGTTCGAATCGGTTTTTTACTACAAAATCGTCACCTAAAAGAACTTGAATTTGTTCCTTTACATTTTCTACTTCATCCTGATTTTTAATGGAGAGTTCAATACCACTCACCTCATTGGTGTAGTCGAATAATTTTCTGGCAAAATCCAGAGGAACCAATACATATTGAGAGTCAAAATCTTGTTGAATGGAAAAATATCCTGAAGGATACAGATATTCAGTCGAAAATGCATTCATTGGGTTCAATCCCAATTTTGCATTGCGTTTGGGTACATAAAACTTAATGTAATTGGTAAAAGTGAGCCCCACACCAAGATCCCGGGCAACACCGTAGCCAAGTACAGCAAACTGATGCTTTCCACTATTCAGCAAAAAATTTCCCTCAACCATCATGGTGTCGATGCCGGTCATTAAGGTAAACTCCTCATCTACACCTTTTATGATTGCAGGGCGTTGTTTGTTTCCGTATTTAAGAAGGGCATTTTCTTCCAGCACTTCGGAGTAGAAAACCACATTTTCCATTTTCCTGATTTGCTGGAAAGTAGAATCAGGAACAAAGGTTTTACCTGTTCTTGGAAGAATTTTTAAATCAGGATCGAAGCTGCCAAAAAGGTCACGAATCAATCCATCAAAACCATTGAATACAGAAAGAACAATTACCAGAGCCATAGTTCCAATTGCAACACCAATAACCGATATCATCGAAATGACATTGATTACATTCTGTTTTTTTTTCGAAAACAGATAACGTTTGGCAATATGGAAGGGAAGGTTCAAGTAATTTACATTGACTTAAGAGAAGTACTGCTGTTTGTGAGCTGCATTATGAAAGCAAGTTGTTGATGTTTTCGATATAATCTAACGAATCATCAACAAAAAATGCCAATTCAGGAACTATTCTAAGTTGTTTCCCAACCTTATTTCCAAGAATTCTGCGAACATTCTTTGTGTTCATCTTAATTAATTTCATCGTCTCTTCAGTTTCACTGGAAGGGAAAATGCTAAGATATACTTTTGCAAGTCCTAAATCCGGACTAATACGAACAGTAGTAACCGAAATCATTTTACCACCAAAAAGATTTCTCGACTCCATCTGAAATATCTCACTTAAATCCTTTAGCAGCAATCTTGAAACTTTGCTTTGTCTTGTAGTTTCCATAAATAATGTTCTAATTTTTTTACAAAGATAGAATAAAAGTCTGGAAGAGTGGGAAAGTAGTAAAAGTCTTGAATAGTAAAATGTGGATGGAATTAAATTAGTGCACTTTCCTCTATTATTAATTCGTCATTCTTAATTTATAATTGAATAGCTACCTTTGCGCCTTATGGCAGATTTGTTTGAATATGGATATTGGGGATTGTTTGTGGCAAGTTTTTTGGCAGCTACTATATTGCCGTTTAGTTCCGAAGCAATTTTAAGCCTTTTTGTTTATTCTGGTTACGATATATCTGTAACCATTGCTGTTGCCAGTCTTGGGAATTGGCTGGGAGGAGTGTTAACCTACTATTTGGGTTATTTGGGAAAGTGGGAATGGATCGAAAAATTTCTTCGCATAAATCAGGCGAAGGCCGAAAAAACAAAACTGTTTCTTCAGAATAAAGGAAGTGCACTGGCCTTTTTTGCTTTCCTGCCTTTTGTTGGGGATATTATTCCTTTGGGATTGGGCTTATTGAGAAGTAAGCCTGTTTGGGTTGCCCTTTTTATGGCAGCAGGGAAATTGTGCAGGTATATTGTGTGGGCGTGGATTACACTGCAAATAATTAATGCCTAAGCAAGACAAATAAGAACAAATCTTCTTCATATTAGCAGATTACCACTATTTTCAGGCCTTCAATATTTTTTTTGTTCGATTCGTTTCATAATTTTGCTGGATAATTTTTTTAAATATAAACGGCTCAATGCTTGGGCTATTAATAAAATCAGATCATGAATACAGTAGTTAGTGGAATTCGATCTACAGGAAATTTACACCTGGGGAACTATTTCGGAGCGATAAAGAATTTTGTTCAAATGCAGAACAATAACAATTGTTTTTTCTTTATAGCTGACTGGCATTCCTTGACTACACATCCGACTCCTGCTGATCTTCACTCAAATGTTAGAAGTGTATTGGCTGAATATTTAGCTTGCGGAATCGATCCTGAAAAAGCAACGATTTACGTGCAGAGTGATATTCCTGAAATTCCTGAGCTGTATTTGCTGATGAACATGAATGCATATCTGGGAGAACTGGAACGAACTACTTCTTTTAAAGATAAAGCACGTAAAAGCCCTGAGAATGTGAATGCCGGTTTGTTAACCTACCCGGTTTTAATGGCGGCAGATATTTTAATTCACAAAGCGCAAAGAGTACCGGTGGGGAAAGATCAGGAGCAGAATCTAGAGATGGCCCGTAAATTTGCAAAAAGATTCAATAACACATACGGGGAAGAAACCTTCCCAATTCCTCAGCCTTATTCGTTCACCGGAGAATTTGTGAAAATTCCGGGATTGGATGGATCCGGGAAAATGGGTAAATCGGAAGGAAATGCAATCGGCTTGGTCGAAGATCCAAAAGAGATTCGTAAAAAAGTAATGAAAGCTGTTTCGGATAGTGGTCCAACAACTATGAATCAGGAAAAACCGGAAGCAATTCAAAATTTATTTACTCTAATGGACGTGGTTTCGACCAAAGATACTTACGATTTCTTCAACGATAAATACAACAACTGTGAGGTTCGTTACGGTGATCTCAAAAAGCAGTTGGCCGAAGATATCATCAACTTTACAGCACCAATCAGAGAGCGTTTTCTTGATATCTCTCAGGATGATGCTTACCTAAGAAAAGTAACTCAGCAAGGAGCCGAAAAAGCCCGCGAAAGCGCAGCTAAAACTCTTGAAGAGGTTCGCAGGTTAATTGGTTTTCGTAAATTCTAAAAAGTACGATTATACAGATATAAAAAATGCCATTCCGTACGGAGTGGCATTTCTTTTCCAGGGCGTTTCATATTGGAGCGGACTTTTCGTTTTCACTTCTTAATTTATGAATTGCTTCGCAAAAAAAATAGGTTGAGGGGCAAGCACTTTTCCCGAATTCTATGGTTAAATCAAGAATTTCCGGTTAAAGTTTAAATTAATTTTATGCCGCAATGCGAATATTCTGCAAGTAATTATCTTTGCCGGATTACTGTTTAACGTAGAGGTAACTTGTGATGCGTTTGCACATACTTAAAATTTATATTGTTTGTTAGCCTTCTAAAAACGGACATACTTTGAAATTGGATTTTGAGGGATAAAACTGAAGGATTTGAATTATAAACAGGAGGTAAGTTTTGCAATTAAAATATCGTCGAAAATTTATCGTTTTAATTAATGAGAATGAACAAAAAATGAAAGGGATTGATTAGAATTTTATCTTGATTTGCTGATTCAAGATAATAAATCTTAATTTTGCTTCATTAAACAGTAGGTATAATTTTTGGGTTAACAGATACAATCAAGTGGTTATAGCCTAAAAATGTATGTAATTACAATCAAATATTAGATTTTAAAAATGAATATATTGATATTTCCAATCAGGTTCTTATACAAACTATATTTCTTTCTTTATTTCGTAATAACATTATTGCTTTTTTATCCGGTATTTAAGTATTTGTTATCCAAAAAAGAACGTTTCCCAAAGGCTTTTAAGGTGATAAAAGTGTATGCAAAGGTATGGCTTTACGGATCAGGAATATTTCTTCGGGTGAAGGGAAGAGAGAATATAATTACCGGTCAGCCATTTCTAATCTGCTCCAATCACAGCTCTTTTATCGATCCGGCAACATTGTATATTGTTTTCGATCAGCACTTTGTGTTTACAGGTAAAAAAGAGATTGAAAAATGGCCTTTGTTTCACATTTTTTATACCTCAGGGATGAATATTTTGGTAGACAGACACAATCGTTTGGGGGCACTAAAAAGTTTTAAGAAAATGATGGATGTAATTGCAGAGGGGTATCCATTGGTAATTTTACCAGAAGGAACCATTCCTCCAAATGCTCCTAATTTGGGAGAATTTAAACCTGGGGCTGTTTCCATCGCCATACAAACGGGGATTCCGATATTGCCAATTACTCAAACTACCAATTGGAAAAGATTGCAGCGGGGAACTATGTTTAAAGGCAATGCGAGTCCTGGTATTGCCGAGGTAATTATTCATCCGTTAATTCCAACTACCGGATTAACCAAACAGGATGCGGAAGCATTATCGGAAAAGCTGCGGAATGTAATTAATAAGCCTTTGCAGGAAAAATATGGTATTTAACCTTTAATAGGAATGGTAAAAAAGAATTGGGAGCCAACACCTTTTTCCGATTCCATCCATATCTCACCTCCGAGTAATTCTACGTAGGCTTTGGTTATCGATAAGCCAAGACCAGAACCTTCAATTGCTTTGGTGTTTTCCAGATCTACCCGAGTGAATCGTTCAAAGATGCTTTTTTGTACATTTTGTGGTATTCCAATTCCGGTATCCTTTACAAAGAATTCCAGTAAATCGGCCTTTTTTGTGCAGCCAAATGTAATTGAGCCTGAATTAGTATATTTTAGGGCATTATTAATTAAGTTGGTAAGAATAGAGGTCAACATTGTGTAATCAGTGAATATGAAAGATTCATCGACCGGCAGTAATGATTTGACTCTTAGCGTAATTTTTCTCTTGTTTGCATCGGGTAAGAAAAAAAGAAGTTGATTTTGGAGCAATTCGGTTACATTTACTTGCGAAATGCATTTAACGATTTGATTGGTTTCAATTTTCGAAATTTCAATAATGGCATTGATTGTTGCGAGCATTCGTTCCCCGCTCTGCGATATTATTTTAATGTATTTTTCGCGTTTTTCGCCACTTAATTTTGGTGTGCTTAACAAATCGGCAAACCCAAGGATGCCATTCATTGGAGTCCGGATCTCATGACTCATATTGGCTAAAAACGCTGTTTTCAATTTTTCACTTTCTTCTGCTTTTTCTTTAGCAGCAATCAGCTCATTTTCAATGTTTTTTTGTGCAGTTAAATCGATAAAGTTTGCAAGGAAGTCATCACCCAATACAATTCCGGATATTAAAATTTTCTTTATACTTCCATCCTTACAGGTTATATCGTATATATCCGGTGTAATGTCAGTTTTATATTTTATTCCATAGTCAATGGCTTTTTCCCAGTTGTCCATTACCCATTTCCTGTATTTAGGATCAGGATATGCCAATTGCGACCAATCATCCAGGTGAGGAATATCATTCAGAGTATAGCCGAAAGTATTTAAAAAACGATCGTTCAGATATTTAATTTTACCGCTTGTGATGTTCACAAGACTAAGAGGTATTGGAACCCGCTGAACAAAAGTTTTAAATTGACCTTCACTCTTTCTTAATGCTTTTTGTGCTTCCTTTTGATCGGTTATGTCCCGGTGAGCCAATACAATGTGGGTGACTTTCTCAAATTCATTTTTTATAGGATACACACGGGTTCTCAGCCATCGACTTTGGCTTTTATAAATAGAACCGGCTTCAATTTCTGATGTAAACTGATAATCAGGAATATCTAGTGTTTCTCCGGTATAAGCACGCTTGATATAGTTTAACATGCCCGATGAGCGAACCTGTGGACTTTTAAGAATATTAAATTTGAATAAAGTTATTTCTTTGGGTATTTGCCAAAGTTCTTCGTACGCTTTGTTAACAGAAATCTGTAATCCATTTAAATCATATATTTCCACAGTAAATGGAGATTGTTCCATTAACAGTCTGTATCTTTCTTCACTCTCTTTTAGTTCATCTTCCGCTTTTTTTCTCGAAGTAATGTCTTGAAATACACAATATGTTTTTTTAAATGTCCCATCAGGGTGGCAACCTGTGCAACCCTGCAGCGAGATGTATTTGTAGTGCCCTTTTTGATGTCTGATTTTAAAATGAACATCATTCACATAACCACAAACCTTAAATTTTGGAAAATTTGTATCAAAAACATGTTTCCAATCAGGATGAAGGAAATCACCGTAGTTCTTGCCAATTACATCTTTCTTTTTGTAGCCTAAAAACTTCAACCAGGTATTATTAACATCAACTATATTGCCATCGCTGTTTAAAGAGTGATAGGAAAGAGGCGCATTTTCGAAAAGGGTTTTGTATTTTTTCTCACTTTGCTTTAAGTGGTGATAATAATGCAAGCGATTTATTGTATCCCCTAATCTTCTGCTGATTTCAATAAATAATTTTTTTTCAAGTTGAGTCCACTCCCGTATTTTTGTACATTGATGAACTCCCATTAAATAATTAGTGTTATTTGAAATTGTTATGGCAGTAATCATTTCCGATTTAATATGAAGCTCCTCAATATAAGATTTGTTTTCTTCTGGTTCAGAGTAGGTTGAAACGGAAGTGTTATCGCCGGGATATTTTCTTTTTTCAAAAAGTTCTTGCCGGTAATTGTTTGCTATCTCGTTTTCGTCAAATATTGAAATACATGCTACACCGGGTTTAATAATTTCAACAGGTGGAAAATGAAATTGATCCTTTGTATTGTCAGAAGAAATAAAAAAAGTTCGGTCTGCTTTAAACACTTCCTGTACCACATTAAGTACATCGGAAATCATTTTTTCAATGTCTTTTGAAATTAGAGTAATCTGGTGTATTTTCTCGAGTGTATCAATGTAGGTGAAAAGATTTTGTTTCACCTCAACCTGTTCAGATATGTTGCGTGAAATACCAAGTATAAGTTTGTTGCCGTTTTCATCTAATAAAGAGATACTAACTTCAACAGGAAATGTTGAACCATCTTTTCGTTTGTGATAGGTAGTTTGTTTGTAATTTTTTTCACGATTCAGAATTGAGAAAAATTCGAGAAGTTTTTCTTTGGTTTTGTACTCAGTATCAACGTCAAATAAAGATAGAGCAAGAAGCTCTTCTCTTGTGTATCCCAAATTAGCACAAGCCTGTTTGTTCACCTCAACCAACTTCCCATCAAGATTGAACAAATACATTGCGTCTCCTGAATTAAGGACTAAGGATCGGTATAAATTGGCGTGCTTTTGGTTGGGGATGGTCATTGCACAATCATTTTGGTTGAATGCTTACTAAGATACAAAAAATAACAGGCTATGTCGCTTTATTTCAGGTTATTTAATTGGATTGAATGCAATTGAATTCTTTGTTTCCAGAACTGATCATACATAAAAGAACCCTATTAGGTAAAGCAATATTGCAGTATTAATATTTCAAGGCTGATTCAATTCCGTCAATTACCCGAAAAGCACCTTCTGCCAGAGCTTCCATTTCGTTTTCGCCTGGATAAACAAAGAAATCAGTAAGGTCTGAAACATATTCTTTTAAATCAGAAATAAAGCGCTCCGAATAGGCTATCCCACCAGTTATGATAATTCCATTCGCCTTGCATTTTAGAGCAACATGGTAAGCACCAATCTCTTTGGCAATTTGATAGACAAAAGCATCGTAAATCAGCTGTGCTTTTTCATTCCCTTCATCAATTAGTTTGAAAACATCACGTAAGTCATCAACACCTAAGTAGGCTTTAAGTCCGCTATTTTTACTTAGCAGCGTTTCAACCTCTTTTCGAGGCATCGAGTAACATAAATCCATTACACCACGTGTGGGCAAAGCTCCGGCCCGGTTAGGCGAGAAAGGTCCCATTCCCATCAAAGCATCGTTTACATCTGCAATTTTGCCACCGTCAACTGCTGCAATGGAAATTCCGCCTCCCAAATGAGCAATAACATATTTGGCCTCTTCGAAAGGTATATTTTGTTGTTTTGCAATTTTCCGGGCAGTCATTTTCATATTTAAAGGATGCCCTCTTCGGTTTCGTTCAATGCCCGGCACACCTGATATACGTGCTTTTTCCCAGATGTTGCCGGCAGAAACAGGATCAACAGTAAAACTCTCATCGAGATTAAAATGTTTAGCCAGTTTATCGGCAAGCATACTTCCCAGATTCGAGGCATGATCGCCAAAGCTACCTGTTCTTGCGTCTTCAAGGAAGCTGTTGCTGATTGTGTAAGTTCCCCCTTCAAGAGGTTTTACAATGCCACCCCGGCCTACGATGCCAACCACAATTACATCCTTTTCTGATAACATTTTATCCAATCCGGCTTCTACCATTTGGTACCGGTATTCAAACTGATCGGTAACTTTATGAAATTGATCGAGCTCCTTTTGCGAATGGCGGATGATATGTTCATTAATAAGCTCTGATCTGTTGTATAATGCGATTTTAGTAGATGTTGACCCTGGGTTGATTACGATGACAATTTCCTTTGGATTCATAGAGTAGGAGAGTTGAGTTTAAGATATGATTCTGAAAGTACGAAAAGAAACTCAATCATGAAATCATGCAAAGTATTTTTCGGGATTTAAATCGTGGTCAATAAGTTTTTTTTGCATTAAATTCGTTTTTTTACGTTCATCCAATCCTCAGTAGTCAAAAAACTTTCGTCCATATTCTGTATCATATTTTTGAATTTTTTCATTGGGACTGCATAACTCAATGTGTTTTCGGGAACATAAGGTCGGGCCGAAACATCAAACATCCCTAAAATAGCCTTCGGATTCTCCTTTTTGCTTTCCAGATAAGGGTAGGAGATAATTGAACCGCAACCCGATGAAAATGGTGCAATGTTCGTAAAAGGATCTGTTTGATCGAAGTTGGCTAATGTGAACAAGCCGGAAAGAACATCAGGAGCAGCAAAGAAAATCACTACATCGGGTTCATCCTTTTCATTGAGCAGATCCCAGCGTTTAAATGTAATGTATTTTGCCGTTGCAGCGAATACCGGAAACTGATCAATGGCCTGTTGAGCGATTTCAGGAGTCTTCAGATATTTCTCTTTACCAGTGGAAAGAAACATATTTAATCCGGCAGGACGACCGGCAAAACCGGAATAGCATTTTCCACCCATACACCCAAATGAATCGGCAGAAAAACTGGCCGCAGTTCCTTTTCGAACTTTGTGCAGAAGGGCAATGATACAGTTCCACGATTTGGCAACTATTTCCTGATCCTGAACCTTTTCATTGCTGTACCAAAAGCAGATAGGCAATTCGGTTTCGCTTCCGAAATATTTCGCCCATTTTGCAGTAAATTCTTCTTGAAGTTCTTTTTTCATAGCTTTAGCAGATTGGTTCTTATACAAATATCAGACTTGTTTGATGGACCGGCAACTGAAATGAATAGATTTTTAAGGATAAATACGTCATTATCCGAAACACGATAAAAATCGATCAACTCGCATAATTACAAAGCTTTCATGCATTTGTAAAGGCCTTCGGGAGCGTTATCTTATAAAAAAAGATATATTTGTATGGTATTAATCCGAAAGATGGTTTAGTTATGGACAGAGAATTATTAATTGAAAAATATAATGTGCCGGTGCCTCGGTACACAAGTTACCCTACTGTTCCTTTTTGGGGAGATCAGCGCCCGGAAGCGGGAGATTGGCTAAAAGTTGTAAAAAGGACTTTTGATGAATCGAATGCTTCGAAAGGAATTAGTATTTACATTCATTTGCCTTACTGTGAAAAGCTTTGTACTTATTGTGCCTGTACAAAAGTGATTACCCGTAATCACGGGGTAGAAGATCAATACATAGATGCTTTATTGAAGGAATGGCAAATTTATCTGAATACTTTTCAGGAGCAGCCAATTATTCGGGAGCTTCATTTGGGTGGTGGAACGCCAACTTTTTTCAATCCTGAAAATCTGAAAAAGTTAATCATTGGCCTGAAAAAGAATGCAAAACTGCATCCCGAGCATGAATTTAGCTTTGAGGGGCATCCGAATAATACCACCCGTGAGCATTTACAGGCTTTGTATGATGTTGGATTTCGAAGAGTGAGCTTTGGGGTTCAGGATTTCGATCCCGAGGTACAAAGGGTAATTGACCGTCCGCAAAGTTTCGAAACTGTTAAGGAAGTAACTTTAGCTGCACGCGAGATAGGATATCATTCGGTAAACTTTGATTTAATTTATGGACTGCCTAAGCAGAAATTGACATCGGTGAGCGATACTTTTGAGAAGGTAGCGGAGCTGAAACCAGATCGGATTGCTTACTATTCATACGCTCATGTGCCTTGGAAAACAAAAGGTCAGCGCATTTTTACCGATGCCGATATTCCGGATAGTGCAGGAAAACGTGCTTTGTACGATTTGGGAAATGAGAAACTGGCTGAATTGGGCTACAGTGATGTGGGAATGGATCATTTTTCATTGCCTCACGACGAATTGTTCATTGCCCGCGAAGCCAGGCGCTTGCACCGTAATTTTATGGGATACAATACTTCGCACACCGAATTACTGATTGGTTTGGGGGCTTCTTCCATATCAGATGCTAAATATGCTTACGCACAAAATGTAAAGCTGATTAAGGCTTACGAAGAGGCTTCAATGAAGAATGAACTTGATTTGGAAAAGGGTTACTTCCTAAGCGATGAGGATGTGATTGTAAAGCGTGCAATATTGGATATTACCTGTCGGCGCGAATTGCTTTTTACCGATGATTTAAAAGCTTATTTGCCGGCAAGCATTAATGAAGAACTGCAGGTATTAGCCGATGAGGGAATTATTATTGTTGATGATGAAAAATTGGTGGTAACCGATTTGGGTATGATCTTCCTAAGAAATATTGCCAAGCTCTTCGATAACAAACTGCGTGCTGCCAAAAGTGGCGGAGACAACATGTTTTCGAAGTCAATTTAAGGCAGAAAAAAAATAGAAAAATCCGGTAATTAAAATTGATTACCGGATTTTTTATGGGTTTACTTTACCGTGATATGAATGCACTTTGTTTGACCTTCCAAAAGAACGTAACATTTGCCTTCATCCTGCATTTTAATTAATACGCGCAGTAATACATTTCGAAGGCGGTAGGAATAAACGGGTTTACTATTCCCTCTCTCAAAAAAACGCGTTTGCGAAATATCAAAGGTTCGGCCGTAATAATGCGATGATTTATTTGGCGTAGCGTTTACATTGCTTCTACGAAGCGATTTTTGATCTGCCAGAGTTCGTAATATGGAGGTAACTGAAAACCGATACTTTCTCATTCCCAATTCTTCGAGTTGCCCGCAAAATTCTTCCCCAAGCAGGTCTAAGAATTTCACGGCAGGTTCCTGCAGGTAAGGCAGTGAATTAGTTAAATGCGGTATTTCATAGAATTCGTTATCGTTTATTTTTTCGAGATCATAGCGATCCCCAAAATCGTCAGGGTTTTCTTTGTATTCGGCTTTCGAAACTAAAGGTTTTTCCAATCCCTTTTCCTGAGCCAGATCAAGATGGTAAGTATTGTTATAGCGACGCAAGGCTCTGCTTTCATCTTTTGTTAGCACGGGAACAGATACCTGAGCTTCGGTTTTGCCTTTAGGCCGTAAGCTTTTGGCAATAAATAGTAACAATATAATGCCTGTTGCCAGCACAGCAAGTAGCAAGATTTTACGAACTTTAGGTTTTAATTTTCTTTTAGTCATTTCTTGGTTTTACGCTCACAAAGCTAAAAAAACAAACTTTATTTAATTTACGTACAGTCCTTTATTTTGCTTTATGAGTACCATAAGCCGACTATTTTTTTAATGAAGGTTTATGTGTTTAATTTTTAATGTTTAGGGATAAGGACAGTTTGCAGGAATTGCACTTGTTGTGGATAGTTCCATTTTGGGTACTACAATTACTCTTGAAAGATTACAGAAACGTGCTTATGAATCGATGCTCGGCATTTACAAACAAATCACGCCTAACAGACGTGATTCTTTATTCCCATAACTTAACGAACCGCTCAGTATGTTACTCTTGCGCTGGTTTGGGTGAGAGATTTTCCGCTAGGCTAATGACCTGGTAGATTGCTGCTTAATTGGCAGCAGTACTTATTCAAATCTGATAAACATCTTGTCAAAATTAATAATCATTGTGTCGAATTTTTGAATTAAGTCCTGTCCAATATTTCCATAAACAGTCTCACTTTCTTTTATTTTTTCTTTTAACAAATTTATATTCTCAAGTTTTACTTGCTCTCCTCCAATATTTAAGATGTAATCAATATTGTACCCGTCAAATTCCTTTCTTCCGCCTGCACCTCCAAAACTGATTTTTTCAGCTTGATATTTTTCATCTATTTCCTTTTGATTCTCCGTATAAAATATTTGATATAAAATGGTTTGGTCAGCACCCGTATCAAAAGTAAAATGTTTGTCGTTGATATAGATTAATGGAGTTAATCCATTCATTGCCATATTAGAACTTTCCGAAGAGGTAGACTCTACAAGTGGAACGATAAAGTTGCCGTTTTGGGTTATTCGGATTTCCTTCAGTGCTTCAATCACAGGAAAACCTAATATACCATATATCTGATAATTAATTTGGGGGAAAGAAAGTGCTTCATCTGGTAAAACCAGAAAAATTACATTAAATAGGTCAATATTCCCCATTGTTAACTTGTTACATACGGCTAGCTTTGCCAAAACTTTATCCCCTGTGATTGTCCCGACTTTTATATCAACAGGAATTATCTTCATATTTAGCTGTTTTGCAACCGACAGAGATGTGGTTGATAAATTAGCTCCTGTGTCAAAAATAAAATTAAGAGAATCGTTATCAGCAAACATTTTTAACGTATTCAAGCCTGCAATATCTTTCTCCATTTTAATGTTTGTCATTTTTTTAACATCAACTTTTTGTGCGGGAGCGTTTTCTAATGCAGTCCATATTTTAAGACTATTTTCATAGTCGTCTGTTTGCTCATTGTCTAAATACTTTTTATAATCATTCAATATGGTTAGAACCGTATTTTTTGCTTCCTTATAATTATATAGTTTCAAGGCATTGTCGTACTTTGTTTCATACAATTTAAATTGAAGTGAATCTGGAATAGAATTCTCATTTTTTATTAAATTCTCAATAGTTTGTTCTGATGCACCAAGTTTGTTAAAAGCGTTGTCTAAAACTGCTACTATAAATTTTTGATAAGGCTTTGACAAAGCATTTTTGTTTAATTCAAACTGTTTTTTGGCTTTGAAAAAATTATTTTGCTCAGTTAATTCATAAATCTCATTAAATACAGTTTCATTATTTCTAACACAAGCATTTAAGCTCAATAAAATCCATAAAAGGATTAAGATTTCTTTTAATTGTTTCATTTCCTCATTCTATTTAAGTTTCTGTATCATCGGTATTGATGCCAAACGATAAATTGTTTGTTGTCGTTGCGGAATTCGAAGAGCATCAGTATCCGGCAGGAGATGACGGTCGGGAAAGGAGCGGAGACAACGCACCGCACGAACTCCGCAATGCAATTTGTTTGTGCCTTGAATGATAAATTTAGTAAAAGTTCTTTTATAATGTTAAGTTTTGTAAAAGAAAGTCCAGAGGGTGCAAGTCCCTTATGCACTGGGGTGGCTCCCGGAAGCATTAGCTATCGGAAGTTTTTAACTCTGACTTAGCTTCAATTCACCGGGAAAATACTCCATGGGCTGCTTCTGTTGATTTTCTTTGCAAAAATTGTTTCTCGAATTGTCAGGATTGACTTAACTTGATGGAATCATTCGCGAATCGAAAAAAAACTTGTCATGAAGGAACCCATTGTTTGCGATTACCTGATCATTGGTGCCGGAATCGTTGGTTTAAGTCTGGCTTACGAGCTAACAAACCGCTTTCCCGAAAAACACATTGTCCTTATCGAGAAGGAGGACCGGGTGGCCTGTCATGCAAGTGGACGCAACAGCGGGGTGTTGCATGCCGGGTTCTACTACTCTTCCGATTCCCTGAAAGCCCGCCTGTGTGTGGAGGGCAATCGACTGATGAAGGAATTTTGCAGTGAGCATGAGATTGCGGTGAAACGCTGCGGAAAGGTTGTGGTTGCGGCAAATGAGGCTGAACTGGAAGGTTTGCACGAGTTGGAGCGGCGCGGAAAAAGAAATGGTGTGGAGGTCAGCTTGATCGGTACCGATGAACTTGCACGCATCGAGCCCAATGCAAAAACGCACAAACAAGCGCTCTACTCGCCCACCACCGCGAGCGTTGATCCGGCTTTGGTGTGCGAAAAGCTGAGCGAGGCGCTAAAGAAGAAAGGGGTGCGTATTCATTTTGCTGTGCGGTACCTGAGGCGAAAAGGCGGTTTGATCCTTACCAATCGTTCGGCCTATCAGGCGAAACGACTCATCAACGCAGCGGGTTTGTATGCCGATAAAATTGCCCGCGATTTTGGCTTTTCAAAACACCGGGTGATCCTCCCCTTTAAGGGAATTTATCTGCAATACAACGGAAACGATTTGCCCTGCCAAACTCACATCTATCCGGTACCAAATCTACTGAATCCCTTTTTGGGCGTACACTACACCCTTACCGTACACAACCGGGTGAATCTGGGTCCAACTTCCATTCCTGCCTTTTGGAGGGAAAACTACAGCGGTTTCGAAGGTTTCAAATGGGGAGAATTCCTGCAAATACTTTACTACGAAGCCAAATTGTTCCTGTTCAATTCGTTCAATTTCAGAAAACTGGCCATCCACGAAATCAGAAAATACAACCGAAAGCATTTCGTTGGTCTGGCCAAAGATCTCACGCACAACTGCAAGGCAAATGCTTTCAACGAATGGCTGGCTCCAGGCATCAGGGCTCAACTGCTGAACACCGAAACCCTGAAACTGGAGATGGATTTTCTGCTCGAAGGCGATGAACATTCACTGCACATCCTGAATGCGGTTTCGCCCGCTTTCACCTGCAGCTTTGCCTTTGCCCGTTACATCATCAGCGAAAAACTGGCGTAAAAAAATGAGGCTGTCCAAAGAGTAAAATTTTAGGATCATTGTGAGCTTGGCGAAAAATCTTTATTCCTTGAACAACAGATGTTTCGGTTTCATTATTTTTTGTATGTTTTCGTCTTCCGTACTCACTCAAATACCTCTTTTGTTTCTCTTCGTTGTTCCAGAAGGCGTATTTACCGTAAGTGCGGATTTCGCCGACCAATTGTTTCAGGTAAGTGTAGGCTCTGCCATGCATGAGCTTTTCCGGTCTTTTTTTGCAAAAATACCAGCAGGTAATATCAATAAACTCTATTTCATTTTGTTTCAATCAAAATTCTGACCAAGGTCAGTCAGTCTAAAAACTTATAAAACAGCTCAATTAAGATTCAAATACAGCGGTTTTCATCCCATACATCTGAAATTGAAACGGGGCGGAAGCTTTCTTCAATTTGATTGTATCATGAGTTGAAAATCAAAAGTGAGACTTACCGGTGTTCTGCGCGATTTAAAATTTCACAATAAAAGTCAGCATACAATTCAGGATTTGGCAATATTGCTCAATCCTAAAATACGTGGCTGGTTAAATTATTATGGAAGAATTCATCGACGGTGCATGAAACCCGTGTTTTATTACCTACATCATCGTCTGATAAAGTGGATATTGAACAAATACAAAGGCTTTAAGCGTAGCAAGGTGAAAGCTGTGAGATGGTTAAGGCGTATCTGTAATTGTTATCCCAATCTATTTTATCATTGGACATTAGGCTGTCAATTAACCTAAAATTGAATTGACTGCATAATAAGAGCCGTACGAATTGAGAGGTTTATTGCCTGTCCCGATTTTTTTCGGGATACGGTTCTGTGAGAAGTTAGGGGTGGAATTCCCCTAGCTTACTCGACTACCAAAAGTATTTTATATAATTATTTTTAAATAAACCCTAATTGCTTCATTACGGTTATTCTATCGAAAACCTGGGTGTGTCAATTAATCAGGTCGTCTTTAAAAATGATAAATTGTCATTCCTTATCGGCAAATAAGCATAAGCATCAATAAATCAACGTGTTAATATTTTTGGTTGCATTGTTTATATTCTAATAATTATTCACGAATTTGATATTCACTAAAACTGTGTAGCAAATTCATAAAACATATCTGGCCACGACATTGATCCGGGAGTAAAACCATATTCAAATCCCAGTCTTATTATAATAAGCTTCTTTTGTGGACAGATATAAACATATTCACCCTTGTTTCCCATGCCAAAAAAATCATTGGCATTTTCCTGTCCTTCACGAAATTTTCCCCACCAGAGATAGTTGTAATATGTATTATTTTCTAAAAGATAATCGTAATATCCCTTTGGTTTTTTTTGTGGTTGCGTTGCTTTTTGCACCCAGCTTTCAGGTATTACTTGTATACCCTTGTATTTTCCCTTATTAAGCAAAATCAACCCAAATCGTGCATAATCATAAGCATTGCAGTTTATTCCACTTTCCATTTTCTCAAAACCATGTTCGTCAAGGCTCCAACTTGCATTACTTCCACCCATTTTTTTCCATAATTTTCCTTCTGCATATTTAGCAACTGACTTGCCAGTAGTTCGTTCCAATATCATACCCAGCAATAAAGGGTTATAATTATTGTAAAGCCAATGTTTTCCTGGTTGCTCCGAGATGCGGACATGATCAAGAGTGGTTTTCCTTAAATCGGGAGCTACATAGGTAAACTCATCATCTGAAGGAAAACCATCATGTGAATAAGCAAGTCCTGAACTCATTCCTAACAAATCTTTTATAGTGATTTTTGAAAAAAGGGTGTCTTTTTTCATCAACTCAGGCAGATATTCTGTTATTTTATCATCTTCGTTTTTTATATATCCATCTGAAATAGCCAACCCTACCAGTGTACTAACAAACGATTTGGCCACCGAAAATGATGTGAATATGGAATCTTTATTAAAACCATTAAAATAGTCTTCGTAAATAATGGTATCATTTTGCAATACCATAAATGCTGTAGTCTGGGATCTTTCTAACATGGTTTCGAAGTCTATATTTGTATTTAAATTTTTGAAATACGAGGTATTTTCAAATATTCTCTTAACCCTTTCTGTTTGCATGTTGTAATGAAGTATCCTGGGATGTTCAGCCCCACTAATATCCCTCTTCTTAAATATTAAATAGTCCATTACTGAGGCATCCCCGCCCTGGCATCTTCCCAACAAGGTGGTAACATCAATTTTCGATTTTTTATATGTCAACCTGTCCGAAATATTTACACCTGACAAATTTTGAGGATGTGTTTGGTTTATTCCATGTAGAACTATGGCTTGATACTTTCTAATATTCTTGGTCGGCGGCCATTGAACCATTTGGTTGTTTTGCTTATCGTTTCTTATAAATTGTATGGCCATTGTCACACTATCCTTGTTCCACCTTATGGGCAGGTTCTCAAGTGGAATTTTCATTTCAACAGTATATGCATCTTGATTTATTTCAACTGCAGAAGTCCATTTTGAGGAAAAAGAAAATGACAAATCCCTTGTTGGCGGATTTAAAGCACCATCCAATTCATTGCCGGCAGCATCTACAAGAAATGCATATGCATTGATTCCATCATCATAAGTATCAACACAAAATGCAATCCAGTCATTGGTTAACATTAGTTCGTTGTCCTTATCCAATGGCTCTTTGTTTAGTTTAGAAGTGTCGTTTATGTGACACCTGGAAGCAACATACAGATTATCTGAATCATAAGTGAAAAGAACTTCTGTATTGTCATATTTACCATTCTCATCATATAATTCATTTGTGAATATTGTTTTTTGCCAAATAGTTTCATTTAATTTTCCGTCAATAGTAATTTCACTTTCGGTTGTAAGAGGTTTCAGTATGTCTGCGTCAGTCGATTTGTTTTGAGTAAAAGCATTTATTGAAATAAAGGTTAATAATATTTGGAGGTAAATTGAATTCAGTTTATTCATAATTAAAAAGGATTTAATTGTGCATAGTTTTTTCTAACGGGCTTTTGTGTAGTGAATTAATTCATTGACATAAACACCATAACCATCATTATTTACATGCTTTATATATGTTTTTAATTCAGGGGAATACCACCACGTATCCGACATCTCCCCTTTATAACCTCTTGAATTAGTTACCATTCCCTTGTATTCTATTTTGTAAGCCATGAAATTCCCTGCTTCAACATTTAATTCTTCATATGAAACAACTTCAACATCCTGACTCGTTTTTCCTTTGGTACCTTCATCATTTTCCCATTCTGATTCATATTTCCATTTTTTTCCAACAAATAAGGGCCAATCACGAAAGGGTGTGTTACTTTGTTTCTGGTCTAATATAGTCGAAATCCGGACGGTATCAACACCATTCCACAATCCTAAAACTCCATTATAGTCGACCACTTCCTGTAAATCTTCTCCTTGCGCACGTACCTCACCTTCTACAGTACGTTTCCAATTCCAGACCCATTTTTCTCCACTTTGATAATCATTTAAACTTGGTTTGTTTGTTGTTGAAGGTGAACAGCTAACAAGCAACAATAGCAATGCTGTTATTTGAAATATTACTTTTTTTATCATGGCAGTAATTTTAATTGATGTTAACATTCGTTGAAACTTATGATAATGCTCTACTTGCCGGTTTTAATCTTCATTATAAATGGGAATATTTATTTTGCTGTTGGAACTAATCTTTAAAAGCAAGGGATCATTGGCGTCTTCAATCGATTCTGTGCTGACATCCTTGCCTGTTCCGTAATTAATTTGAGCGTCTGGATTTTTATTACCATTGACAATAACAATAAGTCGACTTCCTTTTGATATTTCTTTACTGACAATTCTTGTGTTGTCAAATGTGATTGTTGTCTCTTTATTGAGAGTTAGAAGCTCCCTTGCTTCCCTACTTTTTGAATAACTGGCCCTACCGATATAATAACTCAGTTGAAAATACCTGCCTTCTGGTGTTAACTCATACAAATTAACCGAGTAGTCAAAATCCTTTTTATTGGCTGAAATTTCTAAATTACCTGAAAAAGATCCATTGATGATTTTTCCTTTTTGGAACGGTTCACTGATAAAAACAAGACCATCATTTAAAAGGATACTATCTTTTATAACCGGCCAGGGATAATAGTACGCATTATTCATTTTTGTTCTGTCAGCGAAATCAACCTCAAGTTTTAGATATTCTTTTTTTGGTTTCTTGCTAAGCAAAGTGTAATGACCGTTTGATTTATAGCCGCCTAAATAAAAAGTACAGGTTTCATTACTCATTGCTGAAACCGACGGCTTATGCATCCATTTATTCATACCCATTACCTGAAAATTTACTTTGTCTTTCAAGATTTCAGGCTTTCCCTTCCCTTTGAGAATGCAATCGAACCAGTCGAAGATCAATTGATTCTGGATATCTATCTGCGCAGCTTTATCGAGCTGATAACCTCGCAGATTGGCACTGGGAGTTGATTGTGCTCCCCAATGATCGTAGGGTCCTATCAATAAATAGTGCTCTGCGTTGGGATTGTATTTTAAATGCTGATTAAAGTAATACATGGCACCCCTTTGTCCGTCATCATAATAACCAGTGATACTTAGAATTGGGATATCAATATGCGCAAATTCATCTTTATAGGGAATCATGCTTTGCCAGTAACTGTCATAGCTGGGGTGGCTGATCCACTCGTGAAATAAAGGATTGGGTGTTCTATCAAGAGAATCCATTTTGTTATAAGGTGCACCAGAATGAAACCACGTATTTTGAAGGTTTTCCCATCGTTGGTAATTGGTATTAAACAAATAGTTGTTTTCAGTAACATACGAAATCCACTTGTAGGGAAAATTGTAGAAGATATTATTCTCCATAGGTACATCAATTCCCGGAGCAGCCGAAACACAAGGCACAATTGTTTTTAAAGCCGGATGTACACTATCTTTCATGGATGCCCACTGAGCAAAACCATTGTAACTACCGCCAAACATTCCAACTTTACCATTGTTCCAAGGTTGCTTACTAATCCAATCAATCACTGCATAAACATCATTGTGCTCATGCTTATAAGGCTCAATAGCTTCATTACTCAGGCCCTTACCTCTGGAAGTAGCTAAAACCCCAACATAACCTTTAGATGCAGGTATTAAGGCCTGATTAATATTTAATGAATCCGCATAAATGGTAAAAGTTAGGATGGCCGGAAGGGGTTCAGTCCGCCTTTTGCGAACAACAGTAACGGAAATCTCAGCGCTATCTATGGGGGAAATGATCACTTTTTGTTCGATATGATATCTTCTTTTTTGTTCCCTTTTTATCTCCCCGAAGACAATAGGCTCGGTATGATGAAACACCTGGTAAAGGAAATAGGATCGCAACAGCGTTAAAGCTTCCTCCTGAGTGATCCCTGGTGCTGAAGCTTTGTCATAGTTTTCCTTAAATCGGTTCGTAAATTGAGCAACCTGATCATAAGTTGTCAATACAATATTGACCGAAGAGAGCTGCTGATCACTACAGTTCTGCAAATAATCAGACAATACCTTTCGGTAAGTGGTTTCAAAAGGGATTTGCTTCGCTGACTCCTCAATTTTTGCCATAGTAAATAGCTCATAAGGAAGCTTGTCGGGGTGACCGTTTTGAACGGAAACATCTTTTCTGGTCGATTGAATTGTTTTGATGGCGCGCTCATACATCCCCGCCAGAATTTCTATTAAGAAAAGGTCGTTTGATTCGATTTTCAGGCCTCTGATTTTACTTTGCTTTAAATAATCTGTTGCCAGATTTTGCATTGCCTTTGTCAAAGATACGGTGTCGGAGAACGCTGCTTTTTCAAATTTTATTGACTGACCTTTAAGTGTTATGCTAAGGTTTACTAAAATCAATAATATCAGTAAATTTTTCATTTGTTGTAATTATTATACACTGATTCCCGTGTAGTAAAGGATATTAATTCCGGTTTTACTTCCTTTAATAAATTCTGTTTATTGTTGAAGCAAAAGTAACAACAATCTTCTGCATAAATATTCGGGATTATAATTACGAACCAAAAAGCCTGATTTCATATTTTGATGGAAGAAATGCACAACTATCATAGAAATTTTCATTGGTGTTAGCGGTCCGGGTTTTCTTGTTTCTTATTTTCTAAGCTCATAAATAACTCCTTCGTATCCGTCAAAGTCAAAAGTTACTAAAGAATATTCCATTTAATGTTTTCTTATTTCCATTTAATATTTAGTTCTAATAGTATTTGTATTCTGTATCACTATTGTATGCGCCATTCGCAATGGCTTTAATTTTAGTCGGATAATTTAGAGTATCATATGTAAATACATTCTCAAGAAGAAATTTATAGGGTGCAGGACTTGTTTTTTCCTCTATACTAATAATATTGTTTTTTAGATATGGAAACCTAAAATCATCACCAGAAGCACTTAGGTTACTCATTCCTAGAGCTGCCGAATCACTAAAAAAGTCTATAAAACGGACAAGGTAAGCTGATTTTAATTGACCATAGAAAGGATTTGGATTTTGATCATATTTTATCTCATATGCATTCAATAATGAATCATTTGAATCATAGTCTTTAGCATTGGTTAAATTGCCGTCCGAGTCATAATCGAAGGTAGAATAAGAATCGACTCTAGATAGTTTGCTAATCAAATTTGCCGCATTTAGCTCTAAAGTAATTTCTTGATTGGCAGACATAAATTTTCCTTTTGCCAAAATGGTTTGTCCATTGTGCGTTAAAACATAAGAATGAGAACCGCCCTCGGCTTCAAAAGAAATTATTTCTCCGGCTGAATTATAGGTATAGAAATCTCTATACATTTCACTTACATTATTATTGCATTGATATTCGAAAATGTACTCTTCATCATATGCAGATGTAAATTCTCTTTCCGTTGCCAAAAGATTGAATTCATTGTATGTAAATTCAGAGGTACGAACTGCAGATTGATTATTCACTGGAGTCCGGTTCATTTTCTTAATGTATCTGCCAAGAGTTATAGTATAATTATCTCCAACACAGGTATCCTCTTCTGCGATCGGATCATTTTGTGTACAAGAAATGAAAAAGCTACTGGTTAACAATAGTATCAGCAAAATTGATGTTTGTTTGAAATTCATTTTTAAAATTTTAGAAAGCTTAATTGTTTTGTTTTGAATATTATTTATGTTTCAACTTCTGTTTTACTATTTCTAAATCTTTCTGAAATAATTCGAGATCCCTATCTTCATTTGCAATGGCAATATCAACCGCTTTTTGATAGTTCTTAACGGAAGCTTCTAAATCACCATTTATCATTAGTAATTCAGCATAACTATCAAATGAATATTTCAGTCGTTCTTTAAATTCAGCATTATTCAACGTTTTGCCCTCCCATGGATCAGCATAGTCAACATGAATGGGATATTCGTTGTGGACAGACCTTTTCGACTTTGTTAAAGCCTTGCATATTCCATACTTCTAAAATAAACTCACGTAAAAATTTCTCTTTATTAATTTTCATTATTATTCTTAATTAAAACTATACAATGTATTTGTCGGGTTTCTTATACTACTCCTATTTTTCCTGAGTCAGCTGCCAATCGATATCAAATCTTTCTTTCAGGTATACACTTAAAGGCTCAAGTCCAATTTCCGCTCTTCGCTTATCTACATTTTGAGGATCTTCAATTGGCTGAGGCACACGTGTATTTTCTTCAAATTTTAGTTGGGTTCCATAGATTTGCTCTTTTCCTTCTTCCACCAACAACCTATCCCGCATTTTAGCGTACCGCAAAGGTTGTGCCTCACCCTTTTTAAAGGCTTCTTCAAGCGTTGGGAAATATTTTTTACGAACTTCGTAAGAGGAATGGTTGATAATCAAAGCAGCCCCGGCAGCTGCATATTCAGTAACCTCTGATGCAGTCGGCCATCCATATTTATCAAGAAGATTTGGCAACATCTCCTCATTTTCTTTCTTGTTCTTTTCCTCCATGGCAAGTACAGGAAAAATAGCAGGTGTGCTAAAATAACCGCCGTTTTGCATATATTTTCTTCTTTCGATATTTCCAGCATACATCAATCCCTGATCTTTAATAATCATTCGGAAAAGTGCCCTGGCAAATGCTTCATTTCTTATAGCACCATTTTTAGCTTCATATTTTCTAATTTGAGCATCGTTAATCTTCTCCCACCTTGGGTCATCAATTAAACTTAAGAACTCAGGATTGTATAGTGCCTCTAATGTTGAATCATCCTGGAGTGCATGATTAAGAAAATAGAAAGCAGTATCTCTCATATTAGAAGTCCACAAAAGTGCGGACGTTGAAGCTAATTTATATGATATTTCAGCAGAAGGATTTTGCATCATTGCTCCTCCGTATTCCATTAATGCAGGCATAAGAAGCCCTATGTTTTTTAGGCTGTCTCCTTTAGTTATATGGTCTTGTCCGTAGCTTGTCTGGAAAAGGACAATAATTAAACAAAATGTGATTGTTTTTTTCATAATTGATTGATTTTAAAATTTATAAACTATAATTAATCTAATACTTTAAGTTTCTCTGTTGCCCAATTATTTTGAGGTTTTAGTTGTAAAGATTTTTTGTAATACACAATTGCAGAATCCACTTCATCAGCTAAGGAGAAAGCCTCAGCTAGATTGTTGTATGCATTCCACGATCCAGGGTGAGTTTTAAGGTTCAGTTCAAATAATTTCTTTGCATCGTCTATTTTCCCTCCGTTCAGATAGGCATATCCTTTATCCATTAAGAAGCGCTCACTAAACGGATGAATTGAGTCATTTCTTACTTCATAGTACTCACTAATTGCTTCGGTTACTCCTTTCTGGTTGACTTTCTTATGAAAATCATTAAATTTTATACAATCTGCTACATGCCACAAATCATAAGCGCTGAATAGTTCGTTTGAGTTTCCACAATGTACAATAATGATTTCTTTATCAGGAATCACATAAATAGCTTGTCCGAGGTTTCCATTGGCAAAAAACTGAAATGTAGAATCGCATTCCGTATGCCCCCACCACTGATAACTGTAATAGGTGTGATTGCAATTTTCACCACCCAACCACACGGGATAAATATTACGTGGAATACTGGCATTTTCCTTTGTTGATTTATTTACCCAGTTCTGTGATATAATTTGCTCACCATTCCAGTTACCACCTTTAAGGTATAAACGTCCAAAGCGTGCATAGTCTATAGCTCTTGCAATCAAACGACTAGGTATGTATTCAAATCCGGATTCTTTACTGTCGATAGAGAAAAGTGCACTGTATTTCATCATTTTAGTCCAAAGCTTTTCCTGTAGATATTCCGAAACAGTTTTGCCTGTGGCTCGTTCAATAATTAATCCCAAATAACTTGTGTTATAATTGCAGTACTGAAATGTTTTACCGGGTTCTTGTGCAATGTCAACTTTTTCCAGTAATAATTTTCTGACCTTTGGGTGATAATATCCAACAGCTTCGTCGTGCCAAGGCAGATGTATATGAGTTCCTGGAAAATAGCCTTCATAATATTTCAAACCAGAGCGCATTTCGAGCAGGTTACGAATGGATATTTTTTCAAATCTGGGATCTCTGTCTTTTAACTCAGGTATATATTTAGTCATGGAATCGTCCAAGCCTGAAATCAGTCCATCATCTAAGGCGGCACCTATCAAAAATGAGATAAAAGATTTGGCCATTGACTGCGAGTGAAAATAAGATTCTCGTGCAAAACCATTGAAATATTTTTCATACAGAATGGTATCCTTTCGGATAAATATCAATGCAGTAGTTTTGGATTTTTTAGCCCATTCATCAATGCTATTGAACTTTGACTGCAAAACCCTATCGGAAAATAATGATTCTACATAAGATTCATCCAGATTCTTTTCAAATTCAAATGTATTTCCAGATCCTTTAATTTTACGGTTTTCAAAATTTTGATAATCATATACATCAGCCACATTCATGGTTAGCAATCGATAAACATATGCCGGAGAATATTTTGCCGAAAGCACAATTAGTACAAGTAAAAGCAAAGCCAGTGGTATGATTAGTATAATTTTGAGTGTTTTCTTCATGATAATACAATTTTAATTTATGGCCGGCTTTGCGTTTTTCAAATGCATATATATCATCCAGACAGCCAATAACATCTCACCCAGAGCCATTGGTAAGGCTAATTCATTTACTAAAATTTGAACCGTTTGCACATCCAATAATGAGCTATTCTTTACAATATTGATTTCGCTATAAATGACACCTCCAAGGTAAAGTAAGTATCCTAAGACATTGGGGACATGCGTTGACTTTATTGACAAATAACCTAAACCAATCAAGTGCAGGCCAAAAAGAATAAGCCCAAACGACCATATTTGTTCAAAAAACCCCAATAATTCGGTAATATCATTTGCGAAAACAGTTGGTTGTTCAATGAAACGAATAGCTGCCAGTTGATACACTGCCAAAATCAAAAATACGGTATAAATCAAACGTATACCAGCAGTTATCATCGATATTTTTCGATTAGTAGATATAAAAAATGTACAAAGTGAGAAGGCTACAATTAAATCGGTACTAATAATTACGATCCATCCTGCTATTCCGGCTAACAACAATTCACTATTGTCAGCCAGATTTTGAGCAGTTGCCAATGGCGTTTTTGCCATCAGGCTAGTGTAAACATATCCATATGAGAATCCTGCTGCTATTGCCATTATAATAAGAGAAATACCAGCAATTAATCCTGCTTTTTTTCTTTTTTATTCATGTCGCCTGTATTTATGATTCAACAATAATTACAACATTTCCTTTTTTATGCCCTGTTGCAATATACTGATGTGCATGAGCTACCTTCTCAAGAGGAAACTGACGATCAATAACTGTTTTAAGTTTTCCGGATTTAAAAATCTCCAATAATTCTAAAAGCAATGCACGAAGTTCGTCCTTTGATTTTAAGCCTGATGCGCCAAATTTTGCTTTTCTGCTGCCAAGTATTGAAGTACGAATCATTTGTAGAAGTAATGAAGATTTTAGTACCGGTGATATGTATACTCCTTTATTCGTTAATATGCGTTTAGATTTTCTGAATGAGCTACTTCCAATGGTATCGTAAATTATGTCGTAGCGATTTTCAGATTTTGTAAAGTCATTCTTTTTATAATCGATGGTATGGTCGGCTCCTAAGGATTTTACCAGCCTCACATTTGCAGTACTGCAAACACCCGTTACTTCTGCTCCAAAATATTTTGCCAGTTGAACAGCTGCCATCCCCAGACTTCCAGAAGCTCCGTTAATCAGAACTTTTTGTCCGGGTTTAATATTCCCTATTTCTTTAAGAAAATTAATGGAGGTCAGGTGGCCATCACAAAATGGAGCTGCATCGGCATAAGATAAATTCTCTGGTTTATGAAGAATTACACCATCTTCAGGAACAGTTACATATTCGGTATTTGTACTAAACCCTAATGTAGTCTCACCAAAGACAGCATCTCCTATAGTGAACTTTAGAACACTTGAACCTACTTCAACTACCTCTCCTGCAAATCCGGTTCCCGGAATAGGATATTTTGGTTTTCTGATTCCTAAAAACAAACGGCTAAAATAGGGTTTCCCAGAGAGCATCATAACATCAGCTCTGGTAGCTGAACATGCATGAACTTTTACCAAAACTTTGTTTTCTGTTGGTTTTGGAATTGCAATATTTTTTAATTTTAATACATCATGATTACCGTATCCCTCAGCTATAATTGCTTTCATTGTATCTGCTTCCATAATTTTTACTCCAAAAAAAAAATTTCTAAAGCAAATCTACGCGCAAGGAATGGTTAAGAAGTTCTGAAAAACTAAAAATGAATTCGGATTTATAAATGCGAACTGTTTTTTTCTTGATCTAAGCTTTTCAGATACTCTAAAGGCGTTATTCCTAACTCTTTTTTGAAGAAGGTATTAAAAACGGTTTTCGAATTGAAACCGCTTTCAGAAGCAAGTCCGATAATGGAAATATGTGCGTTTTCAGGATTTTTTGCCAGTTCTTTAAAATGTTCCAAACGGTAATAGTTTATAAATTCGTTGAACTTTTTCCCAACATATTCATTCAACAACCATGAAAGTTGATTTGGGTGAATTTCAACTTGATTGGCTAAATCACGCAAGGAAACAGATGGGTTTAAATATGGTTTTTCAGTTTGTGTAAAATCAAATACTTTATTGGCAAATTCAGTGGCCGTTTTTTTGTCTAGTAAAGGTTTCTTTCTCGGAATAGTCTTGGGTTTTTTAATATGTCCGAACAATTGCTCATGAAATCGCAAATATCGGTCATCTTTTACTAAGTCATTCACAAGTGGATCAGAAAAACTTAAAAGCAATACCGAAGATTTCATTTTCAACGAACGTTCCAATAAGTCAAATGCTTTATCAAACATTTGAAGATTTGCATAAGCCAGAAACAGGTATGAGTGTGCCTGGAAAGCTGCCGGGTTTTCAGCTTCTTTCTCTAACTTTTTTAATTGAACTTTAGCATTCGTTTTGTCACCTTTTAAAATATTGGTTAGACAAACTATCCCCAGTTGTTCATGCGGAATTAATATGTCTTTGGGTATATCTTCAATTTTTTGTAGCAATTCATCATACCTTTTTTGAAAGATCATGCAATAGGAATGAACTACAAAAGCAGGAATATTTTTGGGATTCTTCTGCAATAATTCCTGAAAAATTATCATTGCCTTTTCAAATTCTCTGGTTCGATAATGATAATAAGCTTTATAAAAAAGTGTTTCCTGATTTAAAGGATCTATCCCTAATGCAAATTGCAAATGATGTTCTGCCTTTTCTATTTCACCGGAAAGAAGGTAGAGAAAGGCTATAAATTGCTGTGCTTCAGGGTAACTTGGTCTTAGCTGTAAGGATTTCAGTATATGCTTTTGTGCATCCGCAAAATTACAGTCAGTAAAAAACGAAAGATTGGCCAATAGATAATGTACACCAGCATTTTCAGGATTTAATGTATATGCTTTATGTGTGTACTCGACTGTCTTTTTCCATGCTTTTTCAGGTTGCATAAATTGAGTTGTGGCCATAAAGCTGTATGCATCAGCAAGTCCGACATAGGCGTCTGTATAATCTGGATCAAATTCAATGGCCCGATTAAACATCTCAATAGAAGTCTTTACATCCACGGGGTTCCACTTATTGAAATGATATCTTGCCTTCAAATAATAATTGTAAGCATCCAGGTTAACGGTTTTACTTTCTATTAAATGTTCTTTAATTTCCAGATGTCCCAGCTCCTCCCGGAGCTTGTCCGCAATTATAAGGCTGATTTCATCTTGAATTTCCAGGATATTTTCCAGCTTTCTGTTCCATGATTCCGACCAAAAATGAAAATCATTTGCAGCCAGAATCAACTGAGCCGTTATTCTCACTTTATTACCTGCAATACGAACGCTTCCCTCAAGAATGACTTCAGCATTTAGTTGATCTGCAATTTGCTTTAGCGTATACTCTTTGTTCTTAAAATAGAATGAAGATGTTCGGGAAATGACTTTTAATTGTTCGATTTTGGCTAGTGCATTGATAATTTCTTCAGTAATTCCATCACAAAAATATTCATTCTCAACGTTTGCACTAATATTTATAAATGGAAGTACTGCTATGGTTTTATCTTTTAGGTTTGTTTCCTTCATAGACTCAATATTTTAGTAGGAGACATATATGTTTTTTACCGCGTGTGTGTGCCCTGCATGAGCATGACCACACCCACCGAAAGGTCATTGAAAATGTTAAATATACAAATTTAGCATAAACAAAGATTATCGGAGGGATGTATTTTTTTTTCCAGAGGGTGCAAGTCCCTTATGCACTGGGGTGACTCTGAGAAGCTCTAGTAAGTAGCAAGCTGGTTTACCGTGAAGTATGCAGTAAAGGAAGCGAGACTGCAAAATCCGGTACTGACGAACAGTACCGAACTTGTGAGATTGTGAATGCCATTTAAGATAGCAGGAATGAACCAACCTGATATGAGGCTATAAGTTTGGATAAGACAGCACATCATGTCGACGTCCCAGTTCTTTTTTTTAAGAGAATAAACGAAATAGTAGATCAGGCAGGCATTGGAGGAAGGTGCCGAGCGAAGGGAGATCATGAACACTATATTAAAATTATTACGTGAATAAAATGCTCTTACCAGAGGAGGTCTCATCAACCACGTGTTGGTTATGGTGAGAATTGGAGCGAAGCGGAAATCGCGAATTCGCATGGAATTATTTTATGAGCAACTCAGCCGAAGCCATAGTAGCTGCAAGACAATGAGCCACAAATAGAAATTGTGGAGGGCTCACAGAGCAGTGAAGGTTGAACTCATTGTTCAGTAAAAAGCAGTGGTTCCAGTGAGATGGTTAAGGCGTATCTGTAATTGTTATCCCAATCTATTTTATCATTGGAAATTAGGCTATCAGTTAACCTAAAATTGAATTGACTGCATAATAAGAGCCGTATGAATTGAGAGATTCACGTACGGTTCTGTGAGAAGTTAGGGGTGAATTGAAAATCGACGAAGTCAAATTCCCCTAGCTTACTCGACTAGGTGCTGGCATTTCAGTAGGTTATGTATTTTAATCTTCGATATTCTTCCACTTTTGTTATTTCAGCATTTGGATATTGTTTCATATAGTAGGTCGTTAAATCTTGCTTTAATGTCATCATATTTCCTCCGCCTACAATTTCATATGATTCATTTCTACCACCATAACTTAGCTTAAGAATTAAATCTTTTACTTTATAGCTGCCATTTTCAGTAGCCGATCCGTCCTGAGACTGATAAGAAAAACCATCTGGATAGCTAAAATTATATTTTGAATCCACTCTTTTTTCTGCATTTGTTACTAGTTCGGTCTTTATTAGTTCTGAGATATCTTTATTTGCGGACTCTACAAAAATGAATTCAATACCAATTGGGAAGTATTCCTGCCATCCTCCAATTCTCGGTCCTGTTGCTGAAACAGTGATTTTGGAAAAGTCATTAAACTTGTCTTTTATAGTTAGGATTGCTTTTCCCATTTCGGAAGTGGTGATGATTATGTTTTTCCCTTCGATGATTGCAGATGCAACATTTTCATTGTCTGTTGCCACAGTATATTCACCGTTGATTGATAAAATTGCAACAGTATCTTTAGCTCCAGCAATTAATTCAATTAAGTTTTTACTCAAAACAATTGAAGTGTCATTCTTTTCACTAGAACACGATGTCATAAGAAAAGCAATTAATCCAATTGTTATCGTGGGAAAAAATATCTTTTTAATCATATATCTGAAATTTACGGTTATTCTATTTTTTATGCTTGCACCTAACGGTAAATTGTATGATGAGTAGTGGCAGATTGCGTGGTAGGTTCCTGTCAAACCGCTACGCAGTTTGAGTAGGCTACAAACCTTGATATTTAGCACTTTACCTGCCATTACTTATACAAAGTGTTAGCACAAGTATTTTTTATTTTATTTTCATCAATTTTATAGACAATAATTTCTTTTGTATCCCAGTAATTCTTCTTTATAAACTTATTTAATGATCTAAATATATCAGGTTTAAACATCCCATTTTTTGTATAAAATATTTCATCACAGTAATATACAGTGTGAATAGTCCAGCCAAAATCGTTGACAAAAGCAAGTATTACATCATTCGGAATAGTTATTTTTAGATTTTTTCTGGGTTTTGTGCTAAATTCAGTAATTTTTGTAAAAGAATTATTCAAAATTTTTTCTAATGATACTCTATCTGTATTTGTTGTTTTTCTAAAAATATTTTGACTATATGTCTTACTGTTTTCAAAATACTTTTCCAGTGCATATGAATAGCAATTCTGTATGGCTGTTTCATTTGAGAGAAAATAACCTTTTGAAGCAAAATAGCCCGCGTGATTGATATTGTCAGAAAGAGTGTCTATTCTTTCTTGATTTAAAACACTTACTCTTATAGTGTCATTTAACCATAAAACATTAATGCTTATAGACTTCTTTCCTACTTCTATTGTATCCAACGTAATAGATTTGATATTAATCGGAGAATGAGTTGACAAGCTCATCTGACAATAACTTTCAATGAAAATAAAGTTTAGAAGTATTATGATGATATATTTTTTAAAAGTGCTCATTTTCTCCTTTATTCAGTATTTGTGCTAACGTCAGTCTGTCTAAAAACTCATCAAACTGCTCAATTAAGTGTTAAATATAGCGGTTTTAAGGATACATAAAAATTGAAAATGCTTTTATTTGGAAATAGAATTGAGGTCTTATTTGGGCGACA
>NZ_WTCR01000023.1 GCF_009795715.1 Labilibaculum euxinicum
GGAAAAAAATAAAATCTGTTAACTTCTCAGAAGGTGCTCTTTACGATATCACCCCTGCAAATATTGAAGGAAATATAAGCGGATGTGATGAAAAATGTAAAGCCATTGGATATTTTGAAGTTTCTTCAGTAAACAGGACGCAAAATTTCTTTTCCAAAGATGATTTCACACTTGAATTTGCAAATTATCCTAAAGAATGTGAAACTATAGAATTAACATTGGCTCCCGATCCCAAAAAATATCATATTATTACCACGAGACCCGGAGGTAAATTCACTACTATATATGTTGTTCGCAGAAATGAATGTTATGAGTGCAATGTAGTTCATCCAACTAACAAGCCCTCTTTTTGGCCCTGATTTTTATAAATACTATGCATAAATCCAAAATAAAATTTATTATCCTTTCATTTTTCTTCACGCTTATCTATGCGTGTACAGAAAAGTTTTATCCAGAAATTGACGCTGATATTTCAATTTTAGTTGTTGACGGAAAGATTACAAATAAACCTGGTCCGTATGAGGTAAGATTATTTAGAACTGTTGATCTCATAAGAGTCGATACATTGAAACCCGAACAAGGCGCAATTATAATGATTAATGACGATCTCGGAAATTCTGAAATTTTATGGGAAACATCTCCCGGGGTTTATAGAACTCAAAATTCAAATTTTCAAGGTCAAATAGGTCGAAGCTATTGGATTGAAATTCAAACAAATTCCGGTGAGAAATATGAATCCAATCCGGAAACAATTCAACCCGAGATAATCATTAAATCAATATATGGTGAAGAAAAAAAATTATTATTAGAAGATGCAAGTACAGTAAATGCTGCCAAATTATATATTGATGCCTCTGATCCAACAAATCAAAGCAGTTATGTTAGGTGGGAGTATCGAGAAAGTTGGGAATGGCGAAATCCTTATTTCGAACCAAAAACTGCAAATCCATCCAAAATATGCTATCCTTTTCTGCGTTCAGATAATGTTTTCGTTTTTGATGGATCTGGTCAAAAAATAAAGGAATTCAAGCACCTCCCAACCTCTTACATAACAGAAAATGAAGTTAAACTAAATTATGAATATTTCATCAATGTAGCAATGTATTCTGTAAATTTTGAAAACTATGAATTCTGGAGAAATATTAAAGAATCGATTCAACAAAACGGAGGCTTGTATAATGTAATTCCAGCAAATACGATAGGAAATGTTTATGCTTGTGATTCAAAAGCTACCGTTCTTGGATATTTTGAAGCATCGAGTGTAAACACTATGACAGCAAAATTCTCAACTCAAGATTTCCAGATGAAATTCATTGATTTCCCTCAGGACTGCAAAGATATTGAGATGAGATTTAGAGATTGGCATCCCGATGAAAGCAAATTCCATATCTTGAAAGATTATTTCGAAGGTGAAGTACACGTTTTTATTGTAAGATACAATTATTGTTACGATTGCAGCGTAAAATATTCTCCCACTAAACCTTCATTTTGGCCCTAAAAAATATACCATGAAAACTAAATCACTAAGCTTGATCACATTTATTCTGCTACTTGCAGGATTTTGTCCAAACACATTTGGGCAACCCAAATTATCTACAAATCCCGAAACAATTATAAACGGGAAAATCTGGATACCAACATTCTCTGTTGCCCAAGGGAAGCAATTTTTCTTAAAAAAACTGGAGTTAAACGGAAGTTTTAAATTTAATGGACAGAATTTCAATAATCTGAAGTTCTTCTACGACCTCTCAAAAGAAGAAATAATAACCCCCATTCAAACCGAGAACAATACAACTTGCAATATTGTTGTAAATCCATTCTTTTTAGAAGAATTTACAGTTTTAGATAACCAGACGATTTATCATTTTAAAAGAGGTGATTTGATTCATAAAAAATTAAGTCCGGCCAACTACTACCAAGTTTTTACTGCTTCAAAAATAACCTACGTTATTAAACGTACTCAATTACGAGTTCTTAGTTCAAAAACAGGTTCTGAAAAATTCAACTATATAGATGATACTAATATGTATGCCATTTATAAAAAAGAGTTAAGCACGATAAAAAGCAAAGCTGATCTCATCAAATTCTTTCCATCCCAAAAGAAAGAAATCAAGCAATTCGTTCGCTTCAGTAAGTTAAAGATAAACAGACACAATCCATTAGATGCAATCCCTCTTTTAATAAAATTTGACCAATAAAATTACGGAAAATGAAAAAAGCACTCCTATTACTATATAGTTTGTTCATACTTTTCCCTTGTTTGGCTATAAGCGAACAAGAAATAAGTATTGGCCACGAAGGAATGACATTTGTTGAATTCGCAAATGATCTGAATGAGAAATATCAAATAAAAGTATTTTTTGATAAAAGTTGGGTTGAAAACATTCATCTAAAAAAGTCTTATTCAAATGAAAATATTACAGATATACTATCTGATATACTAGCAGGAACACAATTTCGATTTCTAGTTAGAAATAATTCAATTGTTCTCACGAAATATGAAGACGTTGGAAAAGAATTTAGTCTACGGGAAAAAGTAGATCGTACCACAAAAATGGTCGAATCGGTTGAGGAAGACAAAGACTTTTCGAACTTACAGGAACAAGAGTACAAAATTCATGAAATTGGAACTGCCCTAGGTAAGAAAAAAGTAAAACTATTTGGTAAGGTAAGCCATTTTGAAAGCTCTCAACCACTTAAAGGCGTTTCAATATTTCTTCCTAATCTTACTAAAGGAGTAACATCTGATAAAGATGGCTATTTTGAACTGGATCTTCCTCCTGGATTTTATACTTTAAATTTTCGATACATGGGACTTAAACCAAGTTCCAGAAAAATTAATCTTAGAGGGGATGGCCGGATTAACGTTCAACTATTAAGTGAAACAAAGACAATTAAGGAAGTAAGAGTTTTAGCAAAAGACGATAAGGTGAGGAGAACATCAATGGGTATAGAATATATTCAGGCAAAAGATATAGAATCCTTACCTTCAGCCTTGGGGGAGCCTGATATAATAAAAAGCACCACAATGTTGCCAGGTGTTGAAAGCGCTGGGGAAGGATCAATTGGTTTCAACGTTAGAGGAGGTTCTGCCGATCAAAACCTAATACTAATAGATAATGCACCTATTTACTATCCTGCTCACTTTTTTGGATTCTTTTCTGCATTTAATAACGACATGATACAGGAGGCCAGTTTATATAAATCAAGCATTCCTGTTCAGTTTGGAGGACGAATTTCTTCAACTTACGATATCCATTCAAATAATAAAATAGCCGACAAAATAAATGGTAAAGTTGGAATTAGTCCAGTTACTACAAAAGCATTTTTGAATTTACCAATACTCAAAAACAAGCTGTCAATAATGAATTCTTTCCGATTCACCTATTCCGACTGGATAGTTGATAAGATAGACTCAAAAGAATTAGTAGACTCTAAATCGAACTTTCACGACCTTCATGGAAAAATTCTCTACAAACCCAATTCAAACAATCAATTTGAGTTAAGTTATTACAAGAGCAAAGATGAATTCCAATTGCATTCTGACACAATTTATAACTTTAATAATTTTGTTAGCTCAATAAATTGGAGACATCGTTTTTCTGAAAGACTAAAAATGAATAACAGTGGATATTTCACCAGTTTCTCTTATGACATGAGTGCTACTGAAATTGCTAACAATGCCTTTAAATTAACACATAGAGTTAATGAAGGAGGTTTTAAGTCTTTCCTCAATTACGAGAAAGATCTTTATACAAAAATAGACATGGGAACCGAACTAAAATATTACAACATCAGTCCGGGAGACATGAAACCTTATTCTGAAGCTTCTGTAGTAAGTAATAACAATTTGCCAGAAGAAAATGGTCTTGAGGCTGCCTTATTCTTAGGTTTTAAAAGGGAATTTATGGGAAATATTACTGCAGAAGCAGGTATTAGATATTCATTATATGGCAATGTCGGAAAAAGGGAAGAATTAACTTATTTAGATGGAATTACAAGTCGTTATAATATTTTGGACACCATTACATCGACTGGTTTGAATAACATATATCATGGTCCTGAATATCGTATTTCGGTTAATTATGCATTAAACCCAAGCACATCTATAAAAGCAAGTTACAATAGAACCCGTCAGTACATACATCTTTTATCAAACACAACATCTATTTCTCCAACAGATACATGGAAACTTTCTGACAAGTATTTAAAACCTCAAATTGGGGATCAGATTTCTTTAGGTTTTTACAAGAACATTTTCAATTCTAACTTTGAATTATCAGCAGAAACCTATTTTAAAAAGGTTCAAAATGCGAAAGATTACAAGGATGGTGCACAACTGTATTTAAATGAGCATACGGAAAATGAGGTGCTTAACGCAGAAGGGAAGAATTACGGAGTAGAACTTTTCATCCGAAAAAACAAAGGCAGGTTTAACACAATGGTGAGCTATACTTATTCGAGAAGTTACCTCAAATCAAAAGATAATACGGGCGAGTTTGCAGTTAATGATGGTGATTGGTATAGAGCACCGTACGACAAACCACATAATATCAAAGCCTTTTTCAGCTTTAAACTTTCCAGACGGTTTATATTCTCAACTAATTTAGTTTATCACACTGGTCGGCCTGCTACCTATCCTATTGCTAAATACAGCCTACAAGGAATTCCAATTATTTACTATTCCGAACGAAATGAATATCGCATTCCAAACTATTTTAGAACTGATATTTCTCTGCTGGTTGAGGGAAATTTACGCAAAAACAAACCCTATCACACATCCTGGACTTTTGGTTTGTATAATCTTACAGCACGCAATAATGCTTACTCCGTTTATTTTAGATCTGAAGATTCTTCTGTAGCTGGATATAAACTATCTGTATTTGGAAACGTGATCCCTACAGTTTCATATAACATTGAATTTTAAAGCTATGAAAAATAAAAACTATATATACATATTGCTTATTTTGACTGTTTCACTAGCTATTAACTTTGCAGGTAAGGGAGAAAATATTAGCCATGAAAGTGAACGAATTCATGTTCACATTCAAAAAAATATATTTCTTGCCGGAGAATCAGTCCTATTAAAATTGTATTGCATCAATTCTGTCACACAGAAGCTGTCCGATTTAAGTAAAGTCGCCTACCTGGAATTAATTGACGAAAATGGCTATGCTGTTGCTCAGGAAAAGATAATCCTGAATCAAGGAATTGGAGCCGGTGGTTTTCTAATAACAGATCAATTATCAACAGGAAACTACGCCATTAATGCCTATACGCATTGGATGAACTCTACTTCAAAAGAATTAACAAGCGTAACCCCAATTTTTGTTTTTAATAATTACAAGCTTGCAGAAAATAGTATCGACAACCAAAAAATTACAAACGGATCAACTCAATTCTATGATTTGAAAGATAATGACCGAACTGTGTTGCGAACTAAAAGCAATACGAATGAGGAGAAACCATATACGATTACTTCTTCAGTTGAAGATCTGGATCGATACATCCGTTTTACAGTTTCATCAAACAATGCATCATCGGTTCCTGATAAAGGACTCAAATTTCAAATCTTTTCGAGCAAAGGAAATGTTGTAGATCAATCATTTAAGTTAACTAATAACAATTGGGAGTTTCGAATTCATAAAAAGGAATTAAACTCTCCAAGTTATGGAATCTGTGTTAAAAATCCAGATGGAGAAATTTTAACAGAAGCTGTCTTTCATTTAGCAAGCAATAACAAAGGAGTATTTTTTGAAAATTCACGTATTACTGTTTCCCCCCGAGAGAAAGTTCAATTGAATCTTACAAGTAAGGATTTTACAAAAAAAGCTGAATTATTATATCTCTCAGCAAGTATCAAATTAAAAGAACCTTTTCATACATCGGCTAATATTATTGAATTCTTCAATATCTACAGTAATTTTGGTGCTTCAATGAATAGCTATTTTGAACAACTCAGTAAAATACCGGAACAAGATTGGATTTCAAAAGATGGACTTAAATCCTTATACTTACGTAGTAACCCCAATTATTTCGTTAATTCAAGTCAGTATCCTGAAGAGGAAGCCTATATTTTGGAAGGACAAATAAAAAGTCGAAAAACAAAAGAAGCTATTGCCAATAAAAATATTTACCTGTCAAAAATTGGCGAATATGCTGATATAAGCACATTTAGAACACATCAAGATGGTAAATTTTTCTTTCAGCTTCCATTAAAAAAAGGATTGCATGATATTTCCATTCAACTTAACGATAATAACTTCGAAGAATGCTCTATCCAACTAAAAGAAAAATTCAACCAAAAAGGTTTTGCATCTGTACAATGGAAAAAATCTGATTTAAATCAAGACCAAATAGACTTTCTAAAAAAACTTTATGAAAATTATAGAATCCGAACCATCTATAATCAGAAAACTTATACAGAATTAAAAGATACATGCTTGTATCGCGGAGAGAGTAACTTCTTTGGGAAACCATATTCTTCAACAAAAATCGACAACTTTATTCGTTTGGACTCTTTGGAGGAATACTTCCATGAATTTATTTCTCCCGTTAAAATTAGTTACCGAAAAAAAGAAACCTTTTTCAATGTATATAGTCCTGATCAATTAAAAGTTATGAAGCCTGCTCCATTAATTCTTTACGATGGACTAATAGTATCTAATCCCAGAATTATTCTAAATAAAAGACCCTCGGAAATTGACAGAATTGAGGTGATGCCATATGAATATTTTTATGGAAAATCCCATTTTTACGGAATCATACATGTCATTTCCAAAGATAAAGATTGTAAGATAGACCAATTGCCAATAAACACAGAACGATATTATCTTCCTTTATTCACATCAAGTTATTCTTTAGCTAACAAACCAAGTTCTTCTGATAAATTTATGCCCGATTTCAGAACTGATTTGCTCTGGGAGCCAAATATTACACTGGGCAAAGAACAGGATTTTAAGTTAGAATTTACAGCAAGTGATGTGAAAGGTGAGTATGAATTAATTGTTGAAGGAATTTCTGAAAATGGTGAACCCATTGTTCTCAAACAAAGCATATTTATAAAATAGAAACCACAGCATATAAAAGAGCCTCATTTCAATTATGAATGAGGCTCCTCAAAATGTATACTTTATCGATATCTCTGAACCTTTGGATCCACCTCAACCGACCAACGATCAATACCTCCTTTTAAATTAAATACACGGGAAAACCCATTTTTTCGCAAATAATTCATCACCTGTTTACTGCGCACTCCCATGTGACAAAATACAACCAAATCCTTATTCTTAGGCAAATCTTCCAGTTTATTAGGAATTTGTCCCATAGGAACGTGCATTGCATCTTTCAAATGACAAATTTGTATCTCTGTATGCTCACGCACATCAAGCATCAGAAGATCCTGCCTTTTTTCCATTTCCTGTGCCAATTCCAAGGGTGTATATTCCAGCTTATCCGATGAATCATTATTAAAAAAAACTCTCATTGTCGTTCCTGTTGTTTGTTATTAATCTTAATAAAGATAAGTATAATAAACAAAAAGAAGGAAATCTATTAAAAAGATCTCCTTCTATTATTTTCACAATCAATAATCAATTACACCAAATTAATTATTGTATTAATGCTGTAGATGCAAATCACGGACATGATCACAAGCAAGATCAATTTCCTTTTTAAAATCATTAAAATCCAACTGCATTCCATTAACATAAGCACTCCAACCTGCTGATGCTTTTGCAAAATGAATGGCTTCCTCAATTTCCTCATCTGTTGCTCCATTTAATCTGGCCATTTCAGTATGGAAATATGCACAATAACGACATTTTGAAACTGCTGCGATTGACAATCCTATTAACTCACGATTTTTAACACCAATTGCACCATCTTCCAGTTGAAGTCTTTTAAATAACTCCCATTCCAATTCCAGTGTTGAATCAGGAATTGATTTGAACATTGTTGGCACTAAACCGAACATTTGCTCAATTTCGTCATAAATCTTTCTCCTCTTCATGATTTCCTCCTTATTTTTAATAAGATTAAATTTACAACTTTACTCATTGAAAGTCAATGAAGTAATCGATTCTAAATTAGACACATACACCACAACCACATTACAAAAAAAAACAATATAACACAGAATATATTCTTTTATCCTTCAAATAACAATATTTGTTTATGAACACTTCCCATTCCTAATATTATAATCATAATATAGCAATCAAAAAAAATCATTTTCCGCCAGCTATTTAGAATAGCTGAATTTAATTCCGCTTAAATAAATATTATTCCAATTCTATCTTATAATTGAAAGAAGATTAAATTAATAAAATCTGTAACCTATTGTTCGCATTTCTTGTCTCATACTTTGTGTAGAACAGGTAAACTATCCTGTTTATCGAAAAACGAATGGATGAGAAAGCATTACTAAGCATAAATTGTAAATTTGATCGATAGACAAAAATTTATTTAAACCTTATCTACTATTTATTGTCTAAGATTATTCTAGCTTATTTACTTTGAAACCAACAAACAGATGCAAATCAATATTCAGGAACTAAGTAAAATTTATCCAAACGGAAAAAAAGCACTGGACAATGTAAATCTGGAAATTGGTACTGGAATGTTTGGACTACTGGGTCCAAATGGTGCGGGGAAATCAAGCTTAATGAGAATTTTAGTGACTTTAATGAAACCAAGCATGGGTTCTGTTTCCATTGATTCGTTTGATTTGGAAAAAAACAGAAAAGAAATCAGAAGCATGTTGGGCTATCTGCCACAAGACTTTCGTTTTTTCTCAAAACTGAAAACATGGGAGTTTTTAGATTATGCGGCCTCACTTTCCGGAATAAAAAACAAAAACATAAGAAGAGATAAAGTTGATGAATGGCTTGACAAGGTTGGATTATTTGATGTTCGGGAACGGGATGCTAATAAACTCTCCGGAGGTATGAAACGAAGATTGGGAATTGCCCAAACCTTGATTGGGAATCCAAAAATTATCGTGGTTGATGAACCAACAACCGGCCTTGATCCGGAAGAAAGAATTCGGTTTCGAAATATATTATCGGAGCTGAGCCAGCAAGATGTGATCATTATTTTATCAACCCACATTGTTGGAGACATTTCCAGCGTTTGCAACAACCTAGCCTTGCTTAACAACGGACAGGTTGCTTTTAAAGGAACACCTGAAGCTCTTATTGAAAATGCCCGCGGACATGTTTGGCAGGTGAATACATCTGGTTATGAATATGACCTGATAAAAGATAAATATCCTGTAGTTTCCACAATTCCAACTCAAGAAGGTTGGGAAGTTCAATTAATTGGAGACGGCAGTCAATTTACCAATGCAATTGAGCTGGAACCAAATCTGGAACATGCATACGTTTATTTCATGGAAATGTCTTCGGCACTAATCTAGCAATTTAAAAATGATCTCTCCCAACACCATACGCACCGTAGCCAAGTACGAAACCATAACTCTTCTTCGATCCTGGTTTTTTAGAATATTTGCCGGACTCTCCGTCCTGTTTATTGGTATTTTTAATGTTGCTGCATTTGTAGAAAATAGCGGAGCGCCTTGGATCTACCGTGCACTCCCTGCAGCAATTCCTTATGCCAATCTGATCATTCTAAATTTGGGTCAGGCAATTGTTGCCGTATTTTTAGCCTCTGAATTTCTGAAACAAGACAGTAAAAACGATACCGTAGAAGTAATCTATGCGCGATCGATGACCAACAGTGAATATATTCTAGGAAAAACCCTCGGAATTATAAGCGTTTTCGTCATCCTCAATTTTATCATTTTATTAATGGGAATAGGATTCTCCTTTTTAAGTAAGGATTCTTCACAAAGTGCATGGGTAGTATTTTACTATCCACTTTTAATATCAATACCTACCCTCGTTTACATTCTCGGTCTTGCGTTCTTTTTAATGATCATTTTAAAAAACCAAGCCATTACTTTCATCATTCTGTTAGGATACATTGCTCTAAGTATATTCTACTTAAATACCAAATTCTATCATCTGTTCGATTACATTGCCTACCAGGTGCCAATGATGAATTCGACCATTGGTGGATTTGGAAATTTAAAAGAAGTAGCTATTCACCGGGGAATTTATTTTTTCCTGGGAATCGGCTTTATCCTCTTTACCATATCCAAATTAAATCGCTTGCCTCAATCGAAAAAATTGGTTTCACTTCCCATTTATTTGGCTTTATTCAGTTTTCTGATCGGGGGTTTATTAGCGAAGAAATACATCGATATTAACATCAGCAATCAGGAGTTTAAAAACGAAATGATTGCTCTGAATAACAAATATGCTGCATTTCCAAAACCTGAAGTTACCTCCTGCAATATAGATCTTACACATACCAATGAAGAAATAGCTGTACAAGTCAAGCTTGAAATTTGTAATCATTCCGGTTCAGATTTGGACACGCTTCTTTTTAGTTTAAATCCTGATTTGAAAGTAAGCTCTGTTCTTCAGAATGGTAAAAATCTTGATTTTACAAGACAAAAGCATCTGCTGAAAATTATTCCCAGCCAATATTTACTAAAAAATGAAAGCACAAAATTAGATATTACTTACAATGGATCAATAGATGAACGAACTCATTTTTTGGATTTAAATCCTGAATTAACCGAAGACAACTTTACCGCAGAGATGTTTCGCATTCGAAAGCGATTCTCTTACCTGAAAGATGATTTTGTATGTCTCACCAGTGATGCTTTATGGTATCCTATCGCAGGAGTTGGATATGCCTCCGGTAATCCAGCATTACATTCGCCAGATTTCACAAATTTTACTTTAAAAGTTAAAACATCGAATAATCTGATTCCCGTTTCGCAGGGAGAGGTAACAAAAATTGAAGATGGTGTTTTTGCATTTCATCCGGAATCGGCCTTACCCAAAATCAGTCTGCTGATTGGTGATTATCTTCAACACAGCATTCAAGTTGATTCCGTTGAATATTCAATTTACAGCATTCGGGGAAATGAATTTTTCCTGAAGCATTTTGATGTAATACAGGATAGTTTGCCTTCACTAATCAGAGGATTAAAAAATGAGTACGAAACCCAAATAGATCTGGAATATCCGTTCAAACGATTCGCTTTAGCCGAAGTGCCGATTCAATTTGCTTTGGACAAACACATTTGGTCGATAAGCAGTGATGCCGTACAGCCCGAAATTATTTTTTATCCTGAAAAGGGAGTTGTGATGGAAGAAACTGATTTTAAAAAGCGAAAGAACCGATTCGAAAAAAGAATGAAGCGGGATAATGAAGAAGTCTCGGACGAAGAACTGCAGGCTCGCATTTTTAAAAGATTTGTACGTGCAAATTTTATGCCTCCTGCAACAGAATGGTATCAGTTCGATAATGTTGATAGAAATACCTATTCTCCTTTCCCCAACTATTATGGCTACTCAACCCAGATGTATTCGCAGGAATTTCCGGTTCTGAATATTGCGTTGGGAGTTTATCTGAAAGAACAAAATGCCGGTTCTCAATCACAAAACCGTTGGCAATTTGATGGAATCAGTAAAGAAGAGCGCATTAATCTTGAACTAAAGAAAGCATCATTAACAGACATCACAAAATCGGGTATTAAAGCATCCAAAGAAGAAAATGAACAGATCTACCTAAATGATATTTTTAGAGTAAAGGGCATTCATCTCTTCTCAATTTTTAAAGCCAGATACGGGGAAGACAAGTTTAATTCCCTGCTAAAAAATTATATCGCAGAAAACCAACATCGGAAATTTAGCTTTACCAGTTTTGATAGTCTGCTTATCGCGAACAACGGCGAATCAATTCAGTCCGATGTAATAAAATGGTATACAACAAACAAGTTACCAGGCTTTTTAATTAAAAATCTGCAAACCTACAAGGTGAAAGATGGCGATCACATTAAATACCAGATTCGATACAAAATCTCCAACCCCGAATCGGTAGATGGAATTATTTCGGTTAGTATCGAATTAAATGATCAAAACCGAAGACGAAACCGAAGAAACCCGGGGGAAGACAAACCGGCTTTTACAAAAACAATTCTTGTGCCGGCGAATTCAGCTCTCGATGTGGGATTTGTATTCCCTTCGCAACCAAGCAGAATGAATGTATCAACACATATCTCAGAGAATCTTCCCAATAGTTTAGTTTATGATTTCAGTTCGTTTGACGAGACTAAAAAAGGCAATTTCTTTAATGATATAAGAGCCTGCGAAGCCTTTGACGGGATTTTAGCCGCGAATGAATTTGTAGTTGATAACGAGGATAAAGGCTTTGAATATGTACAGGTTTCGAACAAAAGTTATTTAAAACAATGGATGGATGACAAACGAATTACTGAGCATGAATATTCGAGATTGCGCACGTGGAATCCGCCCAACGAATGGAAAAATGTTTTACGTTCCGGCTTTTTCGGAAAATATGTACGATCTGCGCTCTTCACGAAATCCGGACAAGGTGAACGTTCGGCAATTTGGACTGCGGAACTAAAAAACAGCGCACAATACGATGTTTACTGTCATATCGAAAAAATTGAACAATGGGGAAGACGAAGAGGACAACAGAAAAAAACGGATTATAATTTTAAAGTATATCATGAATCAGGAGTTGAAGAAATCAATAAAAGTGATCAGGAACTGGAAAACGGTTGGAATTATCTGGGCACTTTCTTTATCACACCTGAAAATGCAAAAGTAGAACTGAACAACAAATCGGCGGGCTCTTTTCTCTTTGCAGATGCAATTAAATGGGTTGAAAATAAATAAAATATACTAATTATATAAGGCATGATCACAACTATACCACAACAAAAATTGTTACGAATCTTTATCTGTGCCGGAGCAATTCTATTCAGTTCTTTCTACTCGCAGGCACAGAAGAATATCACTCTGGATGAGGCTCTGCTCATAGCCTTTGAAAATAGTCCGGACATTAAAAAATCGAGAATAAACATGCAGCAAAACAAAGAACAGCTGAATGCCCAACTGGCCTCTTTACGCTCTCGTTTTTCTTTTGATGTTACTCCTTTATCGTACGACAAAACAGAATCGTACAATGAATATTTTTCCACCTGGAATACTTCTGAAAATAAAAAAGCAAGTGGAACATTTACCGTTTCTCAGCCAATTAAATTAACTGATGGTAGATTGTCCCTGCAAAATGAGTTTGGCTATCAGGACAATTACTCTGAAGCCAGCAGTTCAAATTATGCGGGATACAACAACTCGCTTTACTTGCAATACGATCAGCCACTGTTCACTTTTAATAAAACCAAAATGGATTTGACCCGAAACGAGTTAAATCTTGAAAATGCAACTTTGGCCTACTCCATACAATTACTAAATATGGAAAGGCGGGTAAATCAGGCATTTTATTCCATTTATCAGAAGCAAATGGCCTTGAAAATATCGGAGGAAGAGTTTGAAAACCAGAAAGTAAGTAAAGAAATCATTGAAAGTAAAGTTGAAGGTGGCTTGTCTGCGAAAGAAGAACTTTATCAGGCTGAATTAAACTATGCAACCAGTAAATCGAGTCTCGATAATAATCGTGTAGAATTGGAGAATGCCAAAGATGAATTTAAATTTTTGTTGGGAATCTCCCTATACGATGACGTATCTGTAAATACAGATATCCAATACGTTCCTGTAATTGTAAATCTCGAGAAAGCCATTGAAAACGGATTGACACAAAGATTGGAATTAACACAAAAAGAAATAGACTTAAACAATGCCAAATTTGATTTGATTCAAACTTCAGCAACCAACGAATTTAAAGGAAATGTGAGTCTTTCGATTGGAATCATGGGAAACAATGAAAATCTGGCCGATGTATACGACAAACCCACCAGAAGTCCACGGGTTGGAATCACTTTTTCTGTTCCAATATTTGATTGGGGAGAAAGAAAAGCACGAATCAGAGCAGCCGAATTGGAAATAGAAAGCCGCGAAATAGATAAAAACAGCCTGCGCGATGATATCACCATCAACATTAGAAAAATATATCGCAATCTTCAAAATTTGATTCAGCAAATCGAAATCTCCAAGCAAAACCAAAAAAATGCAGAACTAACTTATGATATCAATTTAGAAAGATACCGAAACGGTGATTTAACCAGTATCGATTTGGAACGCTTTCAAAATCAGTTGTCCGAAAAGAAAATGAATCTGGCTAACTCTTTAATCAACTATAAGTTGGAATTGTTGAATTTAAAAATACAATCACTTTGGGATTTTGAAAACGACAGATCCTTTGTGCCACAGGAATTGCAGGAAAATTTGATCATTGAATAAAAAAAAACTCAATCATGATATACCATACTAAGTCCACAAACATGAAACGAATCGTATTCTACCTTCTAAGCATTGCAATTTTTTCCGCTTGTAACGACAGGGAAACTGATCTAAACAAAGACATCGCAGTTCAGGTATCCGTTCAGGAAATTACATCCAAAAACATCGAAAAATTTATTAGCACCACAGGAACTGTAAATCCTATAAAAACAGTTGCTATAAAAAGCGAAGTGGCCGGCAAATACCACTTGCAGATCAATCCTGCAACCGGTCGCCAATTTGCCTTGAGCGATTTCGTTAAGGAGGGAACCGATGTAATCGTTCTGGAAGACAAGGAATACGAGAACAACATTAAAATCAAGTCCTTGGAACTTCGTTTGGAGATATCTCAGCAAGTATCCGAAAAGCAACAATCGCTATATGAAAAAGGTGGCGTTACCCTTTCGGAAGTAAAAAATGCCGAAATAGACCTGATGAATGCCAAATATTCTTACGAAGATGCCATATTTCGATTGGCTAAACTAAAGGTGAAAGCTCCATTTTCAGGAATCATTACCAATCTAAACTACTATACCGACAATACACGGGTTGAAGCCTCATCGGACATGCTAAGCATCATGGATTACAGCAAACTGCATATGGAGATTAATTTGGCAGAAAAAAACATGACTTCGATCAAAAAAGGACAACCGGTAAATATTATCAACTATACGATTCCCGGTGATACACTAAACGGCGTTCTGGCTCAATTATCGCCGGCTATCGATTCTGAAACCAGATCTTTTAAAGCTGTTATTAATATTAACAACTCTAAACTTTTGCTGCGCCCCGGCATGTTTGCGAAAGCTGAAATTGTAGTTGCAAAAGCCGACTCGACCATTGTGATTCCGAAAGATGTGATTCTGAACAAACAAAAAGGGAACACTGTTTTTGTTGTAAACAAAGGCTTGGCAGAAGAGCGTGTAATTGAATTTGGATTGGAAAATCCTAACGAAGTACAGGTAATTTCCGGATTAGAGAAAAAAGACCGACTGGTAGTAAAAGGCTTTGAAACTCTTCGGAACCGATCAAAAATAAAGGTGGTAAAATAATTTCAAGAGATCTTTAGACACCAGACATGAGATATTAGATTGATTTACAGACCTGATTCAAATCATATCCTAAACAACATGGCAATCTTTGTCATTCAATTATAAATTGCTTTCAAAATGAAGAAAATAACTCAATTTTCGGTCAATTATCCGGTAACAGTTTCCATGATTGTAATGGCAATATTACTTTTGGGATACGTGTCACTCGGCAAATTAAATGTTGACCTGTTCCCGGAAATGAACGCTCCCCGCATATTTGTGGAAATTAAAGCCGGCGAACGTCCTCCGGAAGAAATCGAAAAGCAATTTATAGAAAGCATTGAAGCACAATCCATTCGACAAAAAGGCGTAAGTCAGGTTTCGTCGGTTTGTATGGTTGGTTCGGCTCGGGTAACCGTGGAATATTCCTGGGGGAGTGATATGGATGAAGCTTTTTTGGAATTACAAAAAGCATTAACAGCCTACAGTCAGGATGCCGAAATTGATGAATTTACCATTACACAACACGATCCCAATGCATCTCCCATTCTAATTATCGGAATGCTTCATCCGGAAATTAAAGACATGGATGAGTTGCGAAAAGTGGGTGAAAATTACATCCGTAACGAATTGATTCGTTTGGAAGGAATCGCTGAGGTAGAATTGACCGGAACACAGGAAAAGGAAGTGCGCATCGAAACCAGCCAATACCTTTTGGATGCCCACAAAATAACCATCGATCAGATTGTACAGAAAATAAAAAGTCTGAATCAAAATGTTTCAGGTGGAAGCATTGTTGAGATGGGAACCAAGTACATTATTAAAGGTGCCGGTTTAATCCGAAACATTCAGGAAATCGAAAATATAATTGTCGGAACCAAACAATCCTCGGCCTCATCGTCTGCTCCTGTAAATACAGGCACTCAGGTTTTAGTGAAAGACAAAGTCCCAATTCTTTTAAAAGACGTAGCTAAAGTAAGTTTTGTGGCAAAAAAAGCACAAAATATTGTCCGTATCAATGGCCAAAGATGCATCGGTTTGTCTATTTACAAAGAAACGGGATCGAATACAGTTCAGGCAGTTGAAGATTTCGAAAAAACGATGGTTTCTATCCGTAAAGCCTTGCCCGGATATCAGTTTATCGTGGTTCAAAACCAAGGTCAGTTCATTCAAAAAGCAATTGATGAAGTAGAAGAAACCGCTTTAATTGGTGTTCTTATTGCCATTTTGGTTCTTTTTGTCTTTTTGCGAAGAATAAAGGTGACCGCAATTGTCAGTTTTGCGATTCCTGTCTCTATCATCGCCACCTTTAATCTAATGTATTTTAATGGATTAAGTTTGAATGTAATGACACTGGGCGGTTTGGCATTAGGAGCCGGAATGTTGGTCGACAATGCCATTGTAGTAATCGAAAATATCTTTCGGAAAATGGAGCTTGGGCTCTCGGTGAAAGATGCTGCCATAGAAGGAACTTCGGAAGTTGGAGGTGCAATTGTAGCTTCTACTCTTACCACAATTGTTGTGTTTCTTCCTATTGTGTATATGCACGGAGCATCCGGCGCACTTTTTAAAGATCAGGCCTGGACGGTTGCTTTTTCGCTGATAGCCTCTCTTTTTGTTGCAATTTTAATGATTCCCATGTTGTTTCATTATGCCTACAAGGGAAAAGGAAAAAATATAAAATTCAAATCGGTTAAAATAGGCTGGTACGGAACTTTACTGGCCAATTTACTAAACAAACGAAGCCTGGTAATTGGATCCGCAAGTTTGTTAATTGTACTGACAGGACTTATTTTGCCCTATGTTGGAAATGAATACTTACCCAAAAGCGGAGTCGGCGAATTCAGTCTGGATATTCAATTGAAAGAAGGAACTCAACTGGAAAGAACCTCTCAAACAGTTGAAGCCATCGAATCCATGCTGAAACAATCTATGGGAGATTATTTCGAAACTGTATACACTCAAATTGGTCCGGGAAGCAGTTCTGCTGCCGACAAAGCCGTATTTCAAAATGAAAATACCGCCAGCATAAAAATTCGTTTAAAAAGCGAATACACTGCTCAATCGGAAGCAATACTCGAAAACGTAAGTCAATTGGTTGGTGATATTCCCGATGCGGAAATATCCATTATCCATGATGAAACAGCTTTACAATCGACCATTGGAACAGAAAGTGCTCCCATTGAAGTTGAGGTAAAAGGAAAAGAAACGAAAGTTCTGGAACAGCTTTCTGCAGAAATTAAAGGACTCCTGACTCAGGTTCCCGATTTGACAAATATAAAAACCAACATTGAAGAAGGAGCCCCGGAAGTTAATGTGGTGATTGATCGTTACAAAGCAGGTCTTTTTAACCTAAGTACAGAAGGAATTACCAGTCAGCTAAAAGACATTTTGATGGGGAAAAATGCAGGCAAATTCGAACAAGGCGGAGAAATGAATGACATTACCATTCAGATGCCTGAAACGAGTCTGTCCGAATTAAATACGCTTCTGCTAAAAAGCGGAGATCAGAAAATACCACTCTATGAAGTAGCACACATCGAAAAATCATCTTCTCCAAAACAAATGTTAAGAAGAAATCAGACCAGAATTGGAAAAATCAGTGCCGATATTCGCGGAGAAGTGGCTTTCGATCAGGTTGTCGATAAAATAAACACCAAACTCGCCAATATTGAATTGCCGCAGGGTTATCAGGTAAATCTGATTGGCGAAGAACAGAAACGTCAGGAAGCACTTTCCAATTTAAGCTTTGCTTTGATTCTTTCGATCATATTGGTATATATGGTTTTGGCTTCTCAATTCGAATCACTCATTCATCCTTTCACCATTCTGCTCACTATTCCATTGGCTGGAGTTGGTGCCATTTGGGCATTTTTCCTTTTGGGAATGCCTATGAACATCATGGCCTACATTGGTATTATTATGCTGGGAGGAATAGCGGTGAATGATTCCATTATTCTGGTTGATGCCATTAACCAATTTAAGGAGCAGGGGAATTCCTTGCGCGATTCGATAATTATGGCAGGTGAAAACAGAATTCGCCCAATTGTAATGACCAGTATCACAACCATTTTAGCCTTACTTCCACTAACCATTGGATTTGGTGAAAGTGCAGCTTTACGGGCTCCAATGGCAATAGCTGTAATTGCAGGTTTGATCACCTCAACCCTTTTAACACTGGTCGTTATTCCTTGTGTGTACTATATTTTCGATAACATGCAAAGCTATTTTTCGAAATCAGGAAAATAGAACATCAAACAATACAGTGAAATAAACAGATTTAAATAATAATCTGACAGAACATCAATAAACAGGAACAAGCTAACAGCTAATTAAGCTTAGATTATATGAACTTCATTATAAAAAGAAAGGTTTTAATAGCAATGCTCTTCACCGGACTTAGCATGTTGGGATTTTTCTCCTACAAACAATTGCCGGTTGAACTGATTCCAAATGCACAGCTTCCTATGTTGTTTGTAGAGGTAGGAACTACTATAGAAGTAGATCCCCGCTATATGGAAAGTGAAGCAATCATTCCTCTGGAAGGAATTGCAGGAGGAATGGAAGGCGTTGAAAAGATAGTCTCTACTGCCGGACAGCAACGAGGAAGTATTGAGATTTCTTTCGAACAGGGAACCAATCTTAAATATGCTTATTTAAAACTTGCTGAAAAAGTAGAAGAAAAGAAGAAAGATCTTCCAAAAGAGTTCAGGGTTCAGGTATTTAAATTCGATATGGAACAACTCAACAACATGTTCATGAATATTCAGGTTCGTGGAAGTGGAGGTGTTGACCGGGTTCGGCAAATTACTGAGAATGAAATCGTCGATAAAATTAAAAATATCGATGGCATAGCCAATGTGGCTCTTTTTGGCGGGCGCGAAAAATCCATTGATATTCTTCTAAGAGATGATGTTTGCAAGAGTTATGGCATCAGTCCGTCGGATGTTCGTTCCGTTCTAAGCAAGAACAGCAACATGCGAAGTTTTGCCGGGAAAGTGATTGAAAATAACAAAATGCACTTTGTGAATATTGTCTCCGAATTTACTGATATCTCAGAATTAAACGAGCTTGTTGTTAAAGAAGCAGGCAATATAAAACTGAAAGATATCGCAAGCATTCGTTTTGGAGTAAAGGAAGAAACCTCATACAGCCGTGTAAACGGAAAAGAAGCAGTAACCCTTCAGCTAACCCGCGATTCTCAATCGAACATCATTGAACTGGCCGACAATGTAATTGCGAAAATTGAAGAAATCAATCAGGAACTGGCAAGCAAAGATATTGCTGTGGTGGTGCAAACCAACACTGCCGAAACCATGAAAACCAATATCGATTTGATTATTGAACTGGCATTAATTGGAGGCCTTCTGGCAATTTTCGTTCTCTGGATATTCCTGAAAAACCTTCGTTTGGTCACCGCAATTGCACTGGCAATACCCATTTCGGTTTACACAGCGTTCAATTTTTTCTATGCTTACGATATCAGCATCAACACACTCACCCTTTTGGGGATGGCACTTGCCATTGGGATGCTTCTCGATAACAGCATTGTGGTGCTCGAAAATATTTACCGTCTGGCCGCCCAAAAGAAAGATCCGGACACGGCAGTTATTCAGGGAACCAAAGAAGTATGGCGATCCATTTTTGCTGCCACACTAACAACAATCACCGTATTCCTGCCTTTTCTGTTTACATCCAATTTCTTTATCGGATTATTGGGCAAGCACATTGGTGTTTCCATTATCTCCACCTTATTGGTATCGCTGGTTGTTGCCCTGCTATTAATTCCCATGATTACCCACACTTTTCTGAAACGAAAAAATGCCGCCCGTGCCGTTAATTTCCAAAACATTTCGCTCCACAACCGATTGGTGCAGATTTATCTGGTAACGCTGAAATCGTGTATGCGGTATCCGGGAAGAACTATTCTTGGCGCCTTAGGACTGTTTTTTGTCACCTTACTGATTAGTTTGGGGCTAAGCATGATTTCGACAGAAGAAACCGAAACGAAAGATTTGAATCTTTATGTAACACTTCCTGGCGGAACCACTCTCGAAAACACCGATTTATTCATTCGGGAAGTAGAGCAAAAACTTGATTCTGTTCAGGAGAAAAAAGACATCACCAGTCAGGTTTATGAAGAAGAAGCTGTATTAACAATCACATTGCTTGATGATTATCGCGAGAAGCAAAACCTTTCCATTCCCGGCATTAAGAAAAACATTCTGGAACGTTTGGATGATTTGCCACGTGCATCTTTCAGCTGGGATCCTCCGGCTACAGGTCGTCGTTTTGGCGGTGGCGGAGGTTTTGGCGGCGACAATCCATTTATGGAAATGTTGGGCATGGGCAGTCAAAAAGAAAAATTGATTATTAAAGGTCAGGATTTTAATAAGATGCTCGACGTATCGGAAGATTTGGAATACTACCTAAATCAATTGACTTCCATTAAAAATATATCGGTTCGAATTCCTGCCAAACGTCCCGAAATGGTCATGGAATTAGACAAACAAATCATGGCGGTATACGATATTCCTGTTACATCGGTATTGTCGGAATTAAATTCCTTTCAGAAAGAATTTTCGAGTGGTGTAAAGTTCAAACAAGGCACCGAAGAGTACGATATTATTATTAAAACACTTGGTGACAATACCGAGCAGCAAACAAGAGATGCAAAAGATCTGCGTAAGCTTACCGTAAGGGGTACTCAAGGCGCTGAATTCGAATTACAAAACATCAGCAATCTAAATTTCACCGACGGATTATCAACGATCAAAAGAACGAATCAGGAAAAACAACTCGAAGTTGAATATCAGTTTATTGATGAAGTGAACGATGAGAAAGACCTCTTAACTGCATCGAGGGTAGAAGTTGATGAATTGGTTGAACGGATGAATATTCCATCGGGAATTGCATTGGAAATTGTTCATGAAGAAGACAATCTGGCTGAATTTGGCTTTCTGTTTCTGATGGCCATCATTCTGATATTTATGATTCTGGCTTCAGTCTTTGAATCGTTCACCATGCCTATTGTGATGATGTTTTCCATTCCTATGGCTGCAATCGGATCGCTGATTGCCTTGATCCTTACCGGAACCTCTCTAATGAACGCCAATGTATTTACCGGATTAATTATTCTGCTGGGTATTGTTGTGAACAACGGAATTATCATGATCGATTATTCGAACGTATTGCAAAAACGCGGCTACCGGGAATCCAGAGCTCTTATTATGGCCGGACTGGCACGTATCCGCCCTATCCTGATCACAGCTATCACTACCATTATTGCCTTAATGCCACTTGCTCTTGGTCGTGCCGAGTATGTAACTACAATAGGAGTTCCTTTTGCCATAACCGTAATTGGCGGGCTAAGCCTCAGTACAATTCTTACCTTGGTTTTTATTCCAACACTATATGCCGGATTGCGAACCAGCTTAAACTGGATACAAAATCAGCCTGTTTGGGTAAAAGCTATTCAAATTGCTATTTGGATGATAGGAACCTACTTCATTTACATAGAAGTAGACAGCAAAATTTGGCAGATCATCACATTCCTGATTTTGCTGTTATCGGTACCGGCATGCATCTATTTTATCCAGGCCAGTTTAAGAAAAGCCAACGAAAAACTAATTGCTCCTGATGACGCTTTACACATCGAAATTAGAAATTTGGTAAAAATATACGAATGGGATGGTCGGTTTATCAGGGAATGGAAATCGGGACTTAAAATTAGAGAGCGATTGGGTTTAAAGGAATCCTATTCATCTATCCGCGATTTTGTCACCTTAATCTGGCAATTGCCTTTGCTTGCGTTCCTGTTCTTTTTCATTTACATCCATCTCGAAAACAAATACTGGTTACTTGGCTTGTCCATACTATTCCAAATTCTGATTTTGAATTTTATGTCTCCCGTTATGGAATACCGTAATCATCTAAAAAAAGAGAGCAGTAAAAAATGGATGCCCCGATTTATTTATGCACTGCATAAAATCATATACTGGTTGTTCCCGGTACCTGTGTTCGTATATTTTTATCAGCAATACGAACTAATCGGACTCATTGCTCCTTTGGCCTTTTTCTGGTATTTGGCTTTACTGATCAAAGTGTCTTCTGATAAAATTTATCATGAAAAAATAAACATCAACCGGGTGAAAGGCCGATTTAGCGGCATCCGCAAATTCTTCTACCGATTTGTTTTAATCATCCCAATAATCGGGAAAAAGAAAATTCCGTTTAAAGCCGTTAAAGGTGTTTCCTTTGATATTAAAAACGGGATGTTCGGATTACTGGGGCCCAATGGTGCTGGTAAATCAACCTTGATGAGAATTATTTGCGGTATTCTGGAACAGAGTTACGGGCAAATCACCATTAACGGCATTGATGTTCGCAAAAAGCGTGAAGAACTGCAAGGTTTAATTGGATACCTGCCACAGGAATTCGGCATGTACGAAAACATGAGCGCATGGGATTTCCTGAACTACATGGGAATTCTGAAAAAACTGAATAATAATAAAGAACGAATGGAACGTGTGGAATATGTGCTTAAAGCCGTTCACATGCTCGATCAAAAAGACAATAAGATCGGTTCCTTTTCGGGAGGAATGAAACAAAGAATCGGGATTGCACAGATTCTGCTTCACTTACCAAGAATTTTGGTGGTTGATGAGCCAACCGCCGGACTTGATCCACGCGAGCGAATTCGATTCAGAAACTTGTTGGTAGAACTAAGTCAGGACAGAATCGTGATTTTCTCCACTCACATTATTGAAGATGTAGCCAGTTCGTGTAACCGGGTTGCTGTGATGAAAAAAGGAGAACTAAAATACTTGGGCGAACCGATTCACATGGCAGGTATCGCCGACAAAAAAGTGTGGATGCTGACGGTATCAACCGAAGAGTTTGAAGATTTAAAAACCAAACATGTTATTATTCATCATATGCGCGACAAAGATCAGATTCGGGTTCGCTGTTTGGCCGATGAAAATCCGGGTTACGGAGCGGTAAATACAAAAGCAAATTTAGAAGATGCTTATTTGTGTTTGCTGAACGAAAAGGAAGAAAGGGATTAACCCAAAAGGGAAATTAAGGAATAAATAAAAAAGATTTAACCACGAAGATCACAAAGAAAATGGAAGGTGCACTTTACGGTAAAAAACAATAATCATATGAAAGAAAAACTGATACTCACAGCCGATTTTATACGCTACAACATCAAGATTATATTTGCGAATAAATTTATCTATTTTCTGATTGCAGCTTTCGCCTTTTTCCTGATGGTAACCGGTATCATGTTGTTCTCGGATTCGAGTCCCGATGAAGCAGATATTTATAGGAGCTTGATTTTTCCGGGAGTCCTGATCTTATTCTACCCTGTTATCTACAACATACAAAGCGATAAAGATACCCGAATGCTCGAAATTCTGTTTGGAATCCCCAATTACAGATATAAAGTGTATTTGGTGCGCTTTGCACTTAGCTTATTACTTTTGCTCTTAACAATGTGTCTGATGTCGTGGATAACGGTGTTTGCAATTATCCGCATATCCGTTTTTCATATGGTTTACCAACTGATGTATTGTCTGCTGTTTTTAGCCAGTCTTGCATTCCTTTTGGCCACTCTAATCAAGAATGCGAGTGGAGCCGCAGTAGTTATGGTAATTATTGGTCTGGCATTTCTGATCCTTGCAGAACCTCTTGCATCCAGCAAATGGAATATATTCCTAAACCCCTTCAATGTTCCGGGTGATATGAGTTACAGTATTTGGCAAAACGTGCTTTCTCAAAACCGAATGATGCTGGTAGTTGGTGCGGTCATATCAATTTTATGGAGTTTAATTAATATGCAAAAGCGGGAACGATTTGTATAGGATACCAATCAACTATGAACACAAAGAAAAAAGGCTCATTAAACTAAATTATTGAGCCTTTTTTTTTTATATCTGCAAGCTATTCAACCTCGCTAAGCTGACTGGCTTTCTGTTTCAGCTCTTTATTCCAACTGTTCAATCCGCCTTTTAAATGCGCAGCTCGGTGATAACCCAGTTTATGCAGGTAGTTTCTTACTTGCTTGCTTCTAAATCCTACATGACAAAAAATCACCATGTCTTTGTCCTTCGGCAAAAGAGGAAGCTTATCCGGTATCTGATTTACAGGAATATGCATGGCATTTTTAATACCCTCCTTCGCCAATTCATGAGGCTCGCGAACATCGATAAGCAAAATATCATTTCGCTTTTCCATCTCGTTCATTAGCTCAAGAGCAGTGTAACTTGTTTTAGGGCCGTTATCATTATTTTTAAAAAAGAACATATGCTTAAATTTTAAATTAAATGTTTATCGTGTCGATGAAATATCAATTCAGATATTATCAACATTAGGTATAACAAATATAAAAAAATAAGCCGCTATCAATCATTTTAAAATAAAAATATGATCGGGCAGAGACTTAAAGTTTGTTAAAAATAAGATTTATGTTCCAGTTATCGATATAATGGCAATTAGCACATACTCCCAAAAGTTCATTTATGAAATGATGCATTAAGGACAAAAATCAATGTTTAATGCAACACAATTAAAGAACTACATAAAATGTACCATGCAATAATTGAGAGTATGCTCATTGATGGCAAAAGCTACAATTACATTCAGAATATGCTTGGCTGTTCCCGACATACCATTTCAAATGGTTAGTAAAAAAAGTAGGCGCAATTGATAACAGTAAAGAGAATCAGAAAAGAGTATGTTGAAAATTGACGGTTGTTTCTCCTCCCAATAGCACTATCTAGATGTATTCTATATTGCGCCAGAGTAATAATTATTTTATGATTCATTAATTAGCTTATGTAACTTTCATAGTATAATATACATTATAACATGTTATGCCACATATAAGAAGAACCTATAAAAATTAACACTATGGATAATAAAACTTATAGACTTGATGAAGCAAATGAATTATTAGAGGAACAATTCATAAAAATTATAAAAGATAATAATATAGAATTGCAGAATAAAGATGAAGCGATGAGTCTATTCAAGGAAGACAGCTTTGACATTTATTTTGAGAATGCAAAAAATAAATGTTCTACAAATATAACAAAAGACGAAAATGGGAAAATTCATGTAAAAAGAGTTGCAAATCGATTGGTAAGAAAATACAACTGGGTTATACATGATGATGACTTAAAGTTTATAGATAAAAGTCTTTCTCTTCTACCATTTGTCTCTATGATTTTTATTCAGCAATGGGCAATCCCTACACAAATCATAGGTGTCTCAATATTACTGATAAATTTCTTTTTAAATGCGAAGAAAAAGGGAGCAATATTAGGAGATGATGAATTCTTAACATTATTAATACTAAGATTATTAGAAAAGAATCAAAAACTTAAAAAAGTATCTGACGAGAAAATACTCGAAAATATAAATAAGAAAATTTCTGAAGAATCTAAAAAAAGCAATAAAAATATTCAGGAGATAAAGCAGTGGTCTTCTAAAGAATTAATCGAAAAATTAAAGAAACTCCAAAAGGTAAAGCACAAAGATGGTAAAATCACATCTTTTGTAGATACAGATAATAAAGGGTTTTGGTGGAGTGTTGATGTATAAAATTAAATACGACGGCACAACATTTTGTGCAATTAATTGCAGAATGGCACATATTGAGGTTTGTTTCTCGCTAAAACTTCATCATTGGTTGATAGGAAATTGCCATGCAATCTGCCACTACTCAATCAATTTGACTTTAGCAAAAATATTCCATGAATGTTGGTTTAACAAAAATAACTAATACCAATTTAAAATATTGGTTTTAATAAGAGGACTTCTGGTTTTGAGAATAACATTAATCAGTTACAGGTTTAAACATCTCTTCAAAATGCAATAGGATTAGAGAACTTACAAATAGCGCAAGATAAGGACCTATAAATATTCAATTTATAGGTCTTTAAGAAGAATCAAGATTCTTAATTCAATTCTTGAGTACATATGTTAAAAATGAAAGACTCTGTTATGTGAGTAAAATAAGGATTTTCTTGGGATCCGTCAGTTGTCTTATTTAAAACAGAAACAATAATTGATATTTTACCATTAGAAACTGTTGCATTTTTTGATGTAATAGTATTGGTCATAATTGAGCCCGAACCAGAAGCTGTGACAGTAAAATTTGAAACAGTATTGTTACTGTAATCCAACGCAATAGTTAAATATCCTTGGTAAGTAAATCTTAAATACCCAGACGTACAATCACCAGCCTTATCAATTGAGGTAAAATTTCCTGATCCTGTGCTGCCTCCGCCTTGGTCTCCTGGAACATATTTCCCAGTCTGCTGTGAGAAAGCCGAAATACTAATAAAAAAAACAAATACTAATCCTAATAATTTTTTCATTTTATTTGATTTAATTAAAATAATAATGTATTATGCATTCCAATTTAATAAATATATTTAATATATCATATTAATATTTAAGCATTTAAGAGAAAAAGCTGATTTTTTACTTAAAAATACCGTAACCCGGTTTAGCCAGAACGAGGCTTTTTACCAACAGAGACTACCTATTTATCCGTCTAAACGGTTAATTAGCTGGCAAAATAGTATCCTTAATGTGGTGCAATTCCCTGTATAGGCTGATTTTAATACCAACATTAATTTATGGCGAATGAAAATTCACTTCTCTTAGCTTATTAATTTTGCTTATCACGTTATTGAGGTAATGATCTCATTAAAATATTCCAATTTAATAAAGTTGGCAGATTTGACAGTATGAATCTTAGTTTAGATTTAATACTTTAGTGAAATTATTCCATTAGTTTTAAATTATCATCATAATGATCATTCATTACTACTCAATGGATAGACAAGCACACTTTTTATTAAATTAACAAAGCAGTATTCAAAGCCTAACAGATGATAATTGGCGGTCATATACATACTTCTAATATGTTTTCACCAATGTTAAAATGAGCAAACTTCATAAAAAATAATGATGTCAGAAAGAGAATATCATAAAAAAATAATTATCGATGCTTTTACCCATCTTGTGAAAAAAGTGGAATTGTCGAGTAGTTTGAATTTGCACGATATCAACATAAATGTTTTGACCCCTGATATCCTAGAGTTTTATTCTATTTTTTAATTTTCATTTTATAGAGTGATTCAGGCTCTGTCAAAATTTAATACTACTAAGCTGCTTTCCCTCGCTTTTTAATTAAATGCTGAT
>NZ_WTCR01000024.1 GCF_009795715.1 Labilibaculum euxinicum
TTAAACGAAAAGTCTTTGCATCGTACACGTAACGAGTTTTACTTCCATTGGCATAATAAATGTCGGTGCGCTGCCCTTTTTCATTGTAATTGATATTGTTTATGTAGGCCTGCCCACCTGAGCTGAGACTTTCCAACATTCCGGCTTTGTTGTACTGGTAAGTTTCCACCGAGCCATCGGGCAGGCTTTTACTTACAGGGCGGTTTAGTGCATCTACAGAAATGGTTGAAACATAAACTGTTGTTTGCAAGGCCGGGTTGGCATCCAGATTTCGATAGCCCTGATAATCGGTATAAAAGGTACGTCCGGTCATTTCAGGATTGCCTTTAAAATCGTAGCTCACCAAATGCGTGCAAGCACTTTGGTCGTATTGGTATTCCAACTGACCGATGTTATTCAAAGCTTCGGATGTTCCATACACTTGCCACTGCACTTTTATTTCGGCATTGTTCCCCTCTGTCATGTACATTGCCAAAGGCCGCCGCAAGGCATCGTAAGTGCTGCGCAACTGGTGCCCTCGGTCGTCCCATGAATAAAGAGGCTGCCCGCCTGCATCGTTCAGGATGGTACGCGTGCCCGAATCAATATTATGCACCTGCAATGCCTGCTGCATCGCAAAGGTATTGGTGGTCATCACTCTATTCTTGGCATCGGTTACGGCTACTGGCCGCCCGGCAATATCCAACTGTGTGTGAACACGGTATTTGCCTTCGCTGCCATTGTCGTCTTCTACCATGTATTCGCGCCCCAGATTATCGAGGTACCGCAGCTGAGGTGTATTGGCATGTTTGGCTGTGAGCCATGCAGCCCTTTGCTTCGGATCAGTAGGTTCGGTACCTTCAGGGGCAGGACTGCCATTATCGGCATACCACTGGCTTTCCGGAACTGTATCATTCTGATCGTAATTGCGTTGCTCCCAGGGGGTAAACTCCACTTTGGAAAAGGTACCATCGGGCAGTTCGGTACGGATATTACGCCCCACCGGGTCGTAGTAAAGTACAGGGCTTACACCATTTTGTACCAGTACATTCTCATTTTCGAACTCGTGAGTAGTACTAAAATAAGGCTCATACTGCCTTATCACCATTCCTTTGTTGTTGAATACTGTACGCCCGGTACCTGCCCATCGATTCGTCGACTTCACAGTTTCCACCGATCCATTGGGAGCAATTTGCATGGCGGGGCCATCTTCAGCCTGTACTTTGGTCATCACCAGATTGCCCCAACCACCGGTGTATTCGTAAGACTCCATCCAATCTGTATTGGTTGGACCATGTTCAACACGCATTTGTACATGGCCTTGCGCAGGTTTCTGTTCGTTGATCCAACGTTCCATGTCGTAGCTGTATTTCATACTCGGATTGCTGAGACTATCACCTTCGCCGTTTGCTCCCATTAAGGCCACGGCTTTTACCATACCACGGGTATCAAAATCCACTTCCTGACTGTTGCCATTGGGATCTGTCAGTTTTTTTACCTGCAATGAACGGTAGTCAAGGGCAGCAGTGCTTGTATACCCAAGCGCATCGGTGGTTTCGGTCAACATCAGTTTATAGCTGTCGTATGCCAACTGGGTTCTGTTCCCAAAAACATCAGTTTTTGCCGATGGCAGATAAAAAGCAAGTTTATTAAAGCTGATCACTTCTGATGGTATCCACCAGGTACCGGATTTTTCACCCACACCGGGTTCAAAAACGTAGGCTGCTTCATTGGCCAGACGTTCTATGGAATATTTATCGCCTGAAGGATCCAAACTGCTTAGCAAATCTTCGGTTAAATCGGCTGTTAACGATTTGTTAGGCAAAGCATGCGATGCAATCTCACCCAATGGCAGGCTGCCCGTTAGTGCTTCATCGTAAAAAAAAGATTTTTGATGCTGAAAACAGCGTTTTTCTAATCCACCTGACAGACTGGCTGCATAATCTATTTCATTAGCAAAATCCAATGCTGCCTGCAGACTTTCCTTAGTAAAAGGCTTTCCGGTATATACCAGGCCGGTAAATTCAAGCTGCTCACTCTCACAAGGAACACCAATAATCTGTAGATTGGTTTCTGAACGGTTGATATAGCTGTTTTGCGTACACACAAGCTTCAGGCTTTTTTGCTCATCGGCAGCAAGATAAGAACGACGGGGATAAGCTATACTGAAAGCATCCAGCACATTACCATATTCATCTGTATTTAATGTTACAGAATGGGCAATACGCGGATCATAAACATTGCGTTCGTAATGATACGAAATGGCCTCATTGGCAATTGGCAAAAATACGGCATGCTTGTTCTGTCCTTTGGGCTGCAACATCTTTACCGACGTATTTTTTTCCTCTACCACATAAGGGAAGTCCGCCATAGCTGAGTCGTCCTTGGCATAAATTTCGGAGCGCAGCAATTGCCCGCGCAAGGCCCGGCATGCTTCACGTTCTTCATCAGGAGTCAAGCCTGTTGGCAATATTGAGTCTGGTAATTGCCAAGCTTCACTGTCCCCACTAAAGTATTCTTGCGCAAATTGGGTAGTGATGGTTTCCTTTTTATCGTAAATACCGTTATGAAACCAGCTTTTTGTGTAAACAGGAGGCTGATAGCCTTCTGTGGTATCGGCAAGATTTTCTGTATCCCATTGCTCTACCATACCAAAACCCCGGAATTCACGCTCATGCACATCATAGTGTCCGTGGTGATAAGCATAACGGCTCACCAATTTAGTATCGCTCACCTGCTCGTGATCTTCCACCCGTTCCAGAACATGAACAGGAAACGGCAAACGGGTAATCCAAGGGGTACCAGCTAATTTATCCTGCATAAAGAATTTAGTAGATGGAGCATACTGCAGACTTACCTTACGTCCCATGTTATTTTCAAAGGAAGTTAGCAAGTAAGGTTTTCTGCCGGATGTTAGCTCAACAAAAAGCAAGTGATGTTGATGATGCGGCAAAGAAGATGACCAAACCAAACAGGATGTACCATTCCCCATCAGGTCTGTTACAGAAACCTGAGATAGGTTATCGATGGCAGGGAAAGCACTAATATTGAATGCTTCGCTCCAGGAGTTACCAGCCTGATTTTTAAAGTAAACAACTTTCAAAGCATCCAGATAGATGATATCGGTGGTACCCGTTCCATCAACATCGGCCAGTAGTACCCGCGACGGGTTAAAGTGGTCGGGAGAATCCAACAAAGGAGGATTTGCCATCAATACTTTTTCGCCAAAACGTCCGTAACCCAAATTTGGCCAGTAGCATACAGAATTGTGAGTAATCCGCACAATATCGCTGAGTCCGTCACCCGTCATATCTGTTAAATAAACAGAATGTTCAGCATTGGAAAACAGCACTACCGGCGCCATATCTTCGTTGTGCCCCATGTCCACTTTTCGGTAGCCTTTATAACCTTCTTTCCCGGCTGAGAGATACAATTCAAAATAGTTGCCGCGGCTGATCAGCAAGTCGCCCAATCCGTCACCAGACAAATCGATTTGCTTCACATCCGGATGACTCATGTCTACATTCGGCATGTTGCCGAATGCCTGAAAATTCTGCCATTTTCCATCTGTATAAGAGTAGTAGCCATTTATGCCAGGGGCATGAATCACCAATTCGGACTGCGAATCACTGTCCACATCACCCAGGTAAAAAGAAGCTGCACGAGTTTGTTTCGCATTGGGTTTCAAGTCCAATTGCTGCATTTCTCCAAAGACCGGTTTTGGAGCAGTAATCGAATTGTCAGTCCAACGGGCATCACCCAAATTGGGTTTGTAATACCAGGCTTCGTTGTCCATTTTTAACAGACTGCTGATTCCTTCGCCATACAGGTCGGCCCATTGCCACCCGGATGTTGCCAGACCATTAGGCAAATTATCCAGCATAGCGTGATCAACGCTGTGCAGTTGATTGCTTACCTCCGCCTGGCTGTAAGTAAAGCTAAGAGGCGGCATTGAAGCTGCCTGTGCGCCATCATGGGATTTATGTTCAACCTGCACGAGCTGTGCCATATGCACATCCTTGCTGTAATGAAGCTGGGTCGACTTAACCAAGACGGCATCAGCAGCCAAATCATCTTTAAAATGGTGGAACATCAGCACACGTTGACACAAGCGGTAGGTACGCATTTCAAAACCTGCCCGATAAACGGAGAAAGGATCCTGACGTGCATCCCATACAGCTGTTGGATTTACCGTACCCCCATTAGTTGTATATGTATTGTAGTTTCCATAATCAACAGCCAGTGTAAACAGCCAGTCACCATCATAAACACCCGTTGAAGGATTATACATGACAGTATTACCATATTGTACCTGATTGAGGTAAATGTTGGTAAAAGCTTTGTTGTTTTCGAGACGATGTTTTTCATATACCTCAGGCGAAACATTATTGCTGTTTTCTTTCAGATAGGTATAACGCATCAGGTTTCCCCTAACATCATAACTTTCCTGCAGGTACCAGCTGAATACTTTTTGAGTATCATTTGGATGGGCAATGCGGGCACCGGCATCCTGTCCATATACCGATGTAATGTTCTCCCTGGAGATGGTGCGCCAATGCACATCACCATTTGCAGTATTGTTCCACTGCTCTATCCGGGCAAACAGGCCTTCGGTACGCGGCATATAACGCTTAATACTGTAATTGCCTTCGGTTCGCGGTACCTCATCAACAGGTACCAAATCTTCGGCACCGGAAAGAATAAACGTATCCGACCCGTTGGTATCGTCGTATTGCGGTAAACCTTTGGCGGTTTTGCGGGTAATATTTGGGACACCAACACCCCAGCCCACACCAAAAGCGGAATTACCACTACCTGAATCATAAGCCAGTCCCAATTGTGGAGTAAAGCCATTACGCCCCGGACTAATGGCCAGGGGAGCACTCATTGAGAAAGTTCCGGTTACCGGATTGGTTTCAAACTTTTCGCCAATCCCCTTAACAGCACCACCTCCTTTGGGTAAATTAATCAATGATTGAGGCCCTTTTTGAGCCCCGTCATTTTTCTCAGCACCTGCTTTCGACTGTGGTAAGCCCGAAGATGACTGAGTACTTGTATGTTGTTCGGATTGCTCCGATGTATTGAAGTTCATGTGTATAAAAATTAATGATTGGAATTCATTGATTTATAGCAAAAAGAAGCCCCGCTGCAAAAGCTGGATGCTCTTGCAATATGTAATAATACATAACGGGACTTCTTGGGAGAGACTTGATTAAAAGACTTGCTTCCAGATACGGGAGGATTTCATCTTGTGAATTATTACCATCCAACCTGTTGCATATTCATGCGAGAGGACTCACACTTAAGCCGGAAACACACCAAAGGAGAAAGCTTTTAATCAAGTTTTATATATTGAATTACGAAGCTTCGACCTTGTATTTCAATACAATCATCAGATCATCAGCATTGCTAACATCAGCAGTCGGTATAGTTATGGAATTGGAAGTTCCCATAGATCCGGCAACATCTGTAAGTGCCTCTTCAGACTGATCCTTACCGGAAAGAATAATTCTATCAATTCCGGTGATGTCAATACTTTGCCCTTGCAAATAGAATGGCAATTGCGACTTTTTAATCTCAATGATCACATCTTCTGTTCCAACTTTCGCCCATGCTTCAGGGTATTGAGCTTTCAAACTAAACATCGATGCTAAATTCTCACCCTTTGATAAGTCAATTAAATCGTCAACCAATTTATTCTCAATAACAACTCTATCTCCAGCATCCTCTGCTGTATAGTTAATGTGCATAATCACATCATTGATACTGTTGTAATCAAACTGACGAATGGTATTAGGCAGTGTTAAACTCCACTCACTGGCTGCACCAGATCCTTCAAATGGCAGATAGCGGGCATCATTAAAATTCAACTCAAACAAACCACTGTCGTTAACAGCAGAACTGGCAGCCATTTTTTCTACTTTTTTAGCTAACGGAACCAGTTTACGCAAATTCCCTGGCTTTTCTAACACTATTGTTGAACTATTTAATAAGGTCAGGTTAGCTGAAATTGACGTATAAGCTCCGGCAACACACGGAATAGTCAACGATACACTCTTAATGCGTCGATTACAATGTCCCGGATGATCCAAATCATATAGTACCTCAGGAATAGTTATCTGACAAGTTCCTCCACTTCGTAAATCCAGAATCTTCTGAGGATCGAGCATGGCCAATGACACATGCTTGGTCAATTCAAACTTTCGCTTGTTATCCGCCAGATAATCTGCTTCCATCTTCTTCAACTCCATAAACAATTTCTCTCCAGCCAGTAAACCCTTGTTCTGCGCGCTGAAGAAATCGCTGGCCAATGGCATTCTTGGGTTAGCAGGGCAGAGCTCATAATTGTAAGCCCCTTCAGCCTGTTTCGCCATTTTATAAGCCATATCAAAAGCAGAGCGATAAAGTCTATTAATCTCGCCAGCCATCCACAAGTACAATTGCTCGTTGGTAAACTTGCTGCTTAATACATCATAGCTTTCCTGCGTTTGCTCAACCTGTTTCAAATGGTTTGTCTGATCCAACTCAGCGATATTCTTACGAATCTCAGCAGCTATTTCCTGTTGTTTCAGCTGCTCCAAATCGTGCTTGGCTGCATCTGCCTGAAAGGTCCAGTCTTCCTGACGGCGTTCGTAGCCGGCAATAAGACCTGCTTTAGAGCCTTTATGGCTCGTAATAGTTCCTAAAATACCTACAGCCGAAGCAATTGTAGATCCACCAAGAGTGAGCTTTGTTCCTCCAAATGTAGTTGTAAAAACAGGTGAACCGCCGAATCCGTTCGCACCTGCATTAACATCAGGAATTGGACTTAAACTTCCCGCTATCAACTGAAGTGCCTGTGAAGCAACTTGCAGTTTCATGGCTTTATCCATAAAGTTCAACTGCTGCTGCTCCTTACCGCTAATCTTTTTCTTTTTGCGGTAGTAGCTTTCCCTAAACTGGGTATGCTCTTGCTGCAGCTTCACCTGCTCAATGGCGGCTTCGGCTTCTTCGATACTCTTTTCCTTAATTCCTGTCACCAAGTCAGTCAACGTTTTTTCATGGCTGGCACGCAGCACAGAAATTTTCTCCGTATCTCCTTTCTCAAGTGCAGATAATAATTGCGAACCAAGCGATTTCACTTCGCTGCAAATCTCCAAGGCACGCTGCAATAAAGTCTGGAAACGGTAATCTGTTGAATTGGCATCTGCCAGTTTCATCACTTCACCAATGCTAATACCAGCCAGGCGAGCACGAATTAACAATCCCGGATCAATAGGCGGTGCAAACAAGGCAACGGTGCGTTTAATGCCATCAATGTTCAGGCTGTTTCGTATCTTAAACAATTGATTGCCTACACGATCCCAGTAAGCCAGCATCTTATCATTCTTTGGAATCCCAAAGTATAGTTTGGCAACGTCTTCTTCATGTTCAAGAGCACCATATATATCGGTAAGCATGCCTTTAAAATCCTTGTCTTTGCTAAATGGTTTGGAAGCGATTTCCAGCTCATTCGACTCAACATACTTCTCAAAACAGGCTGCATTTTCCGGTTTAATGATTCCTTCTTCAAAGTATTCAATCGCATTCCCCATACCATCAGTCTCCATCCCGGCATAAGTCTTAGGAACTAAAATCTCTGTTTCAACCACTTCAGGCTTACGTCCTAATAATTGAGCTGCAATCATATAATATTGCGTAGCTTCGTTAATGGATTCTGTTGTATCAATACGGAACAGATCATCGCCATGAGCAATAATAATATCAAGGTAACGCATAACAACTGCCTTCATATAAGCACCCGGACGCATCTGAGCAATATTATGCGGCTTAAACGGATCGCTGCTCCACAATTCAATTTGTTTATTCAACTCCACATTTGCAGAATCATCATTACCGTTCATATTCAAGTCGAACAACAAATCGTAAATACCCTTAGTGGAATTATAATCGGCAAAAGGCTTAAACTTCCAGTATTTGGCTGAAGTTTTCCCCTCTGTTTCGCGTGGATCAAAAATAAAATGCATCCACCTCAAGGCTTCTTCAAAATTACCTTCGATTAAGAATCGGTTAGCCAATAAGAAAGGAATATGAAAGAATAACTCCCAATTGTACAAGGAGTAGGCTCCACTTAACCCATATTCAAATTGTTCTTGAATGTACTTCATATTGTCTTCAGAGTTTATTAAATCCGGAAGTACATTTTTCACCACCTCACTATTCAATTCAAAATCTCTTAGATAAGCTTTATTGGCTTGTTGCGGCAATAATTGATGATTCGCATCGTCGATACCTAATGGATCCAATATGCCTTCGATACCATATCTTTGCAGGTTAGAACGTAAAGTCTCCATATATGGATGATAAGCTAACCCGGCATTCATCTCTGGCTTAAATGTTACTGCTTCAAGCATTAACAGATCTTTATTCACCGGCTCAAAAGTGATCACCTTACGGCTTGGTGTCACTTTAATCACACACAGACGTTCATGCTCATGCGTATAAAAATTCGGTATCCTGTACTCACGACGTTCCTCTCTCCTATAATCATTATAGTATCTGTCATCACGGTAGTATCTGTCCTCGTTTATGTAACGACAAGAATACTCAGGTCGGTAATATCTTCTTATTGGCCTGAACTTTGGTTGTGAATAGGTGTATCGAATTACTTTCTTAAGCAATACAGAACTGCGCTTGGCTTTCACTGTCGGAATTAAAACGACCGATTGCATGTTGGTTTCGACAACAAAAGGTGCATTACACATGAAATTTTTATACTGATGCGGATAAACCAAACGTGTGCGTCCCTTGATGTTCTCCACCACATTATTGGCATAGGCGATTCCATTTGTAGCTGCTACCGGTAATGATAACCAATTCCTGGCATTGCTCATCTGAGCTTTTTGTCCATAGGTACTCATATCTTGTGGCATCACATACCCGTTGCCCTTAAAACTACTTTGTTTCGTTAGGTAAACATGGTTGAAACATTCAACAGAAAATGAATGCCCTGTATTCTCTCCAAGATATGATTTTGGCGCTTTTAAGATGTGCAGATAATTAGTATCCCCTTCCTCGTATACCAAACGGAAATCAAATTTTCCATTGGTACTTAAATCATCAAGTACTACTTTTTCTTCACAGCTGCGTTTACGTGTCCACTTGTTATCAACCAGTTCACTCCAGCACACCTGCATCTGCAACTGCTTTTGAGCGCGTTTAGGTTTTATAGTTGTTGTAGAATTTGGATCTACTGACAGATCATCATCAGATGGTTCTTTGGCCACATCGCTGCAATCAAGCCAGAATGCTACCAAACGGTCTTTGATAATAGCAGGAGCAATGTGCTCACTGTTGATCTCAATTCCCATCTTTTCCCATGGTGTCCAATACGATTCGTTAACCAGCTTACGGTAGAAATACTCGCGTGGTTCAAAGCGTGAACGACCAATGACATGTAAAACAGAAACACTATCATGCTCTTCGTTATACATCTGACAAATCTCGATATTGGCTACTTGTTCAAACTTGGAAATATAATCCATATAAGAACTATCCACAGCTTCTTTGGTAATTTCTTTACCAGTTAGCTCTTTCTCCAGATCCTTAAAAAACGGAGTTTTATTATCGCGCAACTCTGGTTCGAGCCAATTTTCAGGATACAGGAATATCTTACGGTTAGCTTCCCATACACGATACAAGCTCATCCATTCCCACTTTTGAACATCTTTTTTGGTGAATGCAATGTCCGTTTCGAGACCTAACTGAATGCGCTGAATAAATGACTGTACAGTTAATGTGGCCTGTAAAATACGGCTGCTGGAAACAGCAGAAGTCATCTGAGTATCAATCAGAAAATATGAATACAGATCATAGATATCCTTAAATTGCCCACTGTCTTTCTCAAATAAATAATGTACCAGTGCATCGCGTTGCTTCATTCTAAGTTTATCGCGGCCTAAAGTCATTTCTGCCTTGTAAACTCCAGAATTGGCCTTGGCTTGAGCAATGGCTGCAATGCTTTTTACACTTGCCTCGGCTTCTGCAGCATTAGCCCAATCCCACTTAATCAATTGAAGAGCATCCGAAGAAGCAATACCATATCGACTTAAGAACTGATTGATTTCTCCTGCCTGCAGGAACCAATTAAGATTGCTGTTATACTTGCTTGATTCCAATTCATCATTGTGCTGCCAATCGGTTAAAATTGAGGTCCAATCAATATAATCAGTAAGTACGAGGTTCGCCTTATCTTTTGTAACAACCTGCTTATAAAACTCAAAACGGTTTTTCCCTTCCAAAAGAAACTGCCCGGCCTTGCAAACAGCCGAAAGCTTATTGAAACTATCAAACGATACAGCTTGTGCCGCATTCAATGGTAATGCAAAGATTGCAACAGGGCTGTTGCTAATATGATCCAGGTCTGCCAATTCAACACCCATTTTCTCACATAAAGCCAGTCCTTTTAAGCAATGCTTAATAGTTGAAGTTAAGTTATTTCTTACATCCGATGGAGTATCACTGCCCGGGTCGGTTAAATATATTGCTGCTTCCTTCCCATTTATGGATTTCAGGTCGATTACTTTTGCAACAAAGCTTGAGTCCAAACTTGTAGTGATTTTCAGCTGTTCCTCAATCACAGGCTTTAAGGCAATTGCCCAGGCATCCTTTTGTTCTTGAGTCATTGTTTCTTCTTCCTCAACTTTTGGCTCAAATTCATCTTTCTTGTCGATGATATTATTGACAATTTTAAGTGCTTTCTCATCAAATTCCTCAAACACCTCATCAGTTCCCTGATGATATAATAAAAACAATAATTCTGCTGCATTGGCTTGATTCGCAATTACAATCTTTTGAGCATTCGTCAATGTATCTACGCTATCAACTAAAGACGTTGAGGCATCAAATTGGATTAACCGGCAATAATTCATCAACTCATCAATATCCAATCCGTACGCCTCGGCTAATTGCCAGGCAGTTACCATATTCTGGATACCCGCGGCTGTTAATATTGGTACATCGTTATCTCCTCGATCCAACAAGGATGACAAGGCCAACAGTTCATCTGCATTCAGTTTCATTGCTTCTTGCAGGTACTCCGTAAATACATGAGGTTCACCTTCTGATATATAAGCAGGAGCATTAGCAGGAACTCCACTTTCATCTCCAATGGCTAACCAATTTTTAAATGTCGCCTTATGCTCTTCAGCCTGATCATTGTCAACAAAGAAACGATTGATAATTGATGTGATTCCTTCATATTCCAATACGGAAGCTTTACCAAACACACCAGCGGCCTGATCATCGGTTAAGTCAAGAAATTCCTGATTCATTTTGGCATGGCCGATACGCTTAACTGCATCAGAAGTGATCAAATTATTAGTACTGTTTGTAGTATTATAATAAGATTTATAATCTGTATCAGATAATATGAGCGCATCCAATACTGGTGCCGACCATTCCGTAACCATCATTAAGCGGCGGAACTGGAACATACGCATCATAAAGGCTTTCAATCTTGTTTCTGTACCAAAATCAAGATAAGCTGTACTTAACTCCTGTTTTCCATCGTAGTGAATTGTAAATCTTTGATAATCCGCTCCATCTGTAATATAAGGATTCACATAATAAGATCCAATAAAAGCATTGAATTCATCAAGGGTCATAATTGATTTATCAAGAAAATCTTTAACCGGCAACTTAGTAGGTACAGGACTAGGACTCACCCCAAAAACAGATTCAAAAACAAAATTAAGAGCAGGAGCTGTTGCAAGGGAATCTTCAGGAAAAAGTACTTGTTCCTCCTTTGTCAATCCCAGTGCATCAAAATACGGATTGGCTGCATTACTTACTTTACTATAAGGTTCTGCAAGCTTAGTTCGGTTAATGCCCAAGGCCTTCCCATACAACTTCAATTCTTCACTAAACAAGTCAAATGGTTTGGACAACCAAGAACTTATTGTATTTTTTTTGATTTTATCATATACAGCATACTGCGTATACTCAGGATCTGTTTTTAATTGTTCCTCTGTTTTTGTGGTATCCCAATTGGTAATATCATAACGACCATTTTCATTGTAATAAATAGCACTTTCAAGTATTTCCATCACCAAATCAATATATGGCAAGGGAGTTACTGCATTGGTACAATTCAAAGGTATCTGCGCAATGTCCGGACGACGTTCAACCAATTTATCATACAAGCTTTCTTTGCCGGCAACATCACTTACCTTAAATTGCTTCAGTACATTTAATACATCTACCAGATAAGCGGCCGGCCCCAAAACAGATTCACCATGTTTGGTATCTGTTACATCCTGATCGCCAAAGAGCATTGACATCTCAGGCAAGCTCAGTAACTGAATTTTCTTTTCGTTACCGGACTCAAACTTTTTATCATTAATAACTATCGGCATTCCGGAATTCGAATTGCCGGAATACTTGTTCAGAATGGCAAGAGCTTTATTTACTTTGTACTCGGCAGCTTTATAAATCTTAATGCATTTGTCCTCGGCCAATTTACCATTCATCTTGTTGATGAAATTACTTCGGCCGGCTTTCACAATATCGTAAGCGGAAAAATAAGCCTTCTCAGTTAATGCCTTAATCGTTTCAAACTTACCCTCTGAGGTAATACTGTAAACGCGCTGAATAATAGTCATAAAGTTAATCCAGTCCTTCTTGGTATATGGACTTAAGCCACTGTAAAAAGAACTTAGTGCAATATCGACCTCACTGGTTTCAAGAAAATCGCGTGCTGGTCCTTGTTCAATATTAAAGGTAAAGCCTGCTGCATCAGCAATACCATAAAAATGGGTACTACTGCTCATACTTGCATCAATCAATTTGACTCTTAACGCATTAAACTTAGTAGTCAGATCAGTATCCCCTTCAATCGTAAAACTTATTCCTGCGTTTGCCAGGTCAAAAAGAAGTGACTCCGTTGCAAATTTATCTTCTATCTGATTGTAGATATAATCTGCATATGCTTCGGCAGTACTGATACCTTCCGGCATATCCTCAGACGCTAAAATATTGGATTCATCCGCTGCAATTTTGCCAAGTATATCGGACTTAGTCATGTTTAATAACTGACTGAATGGTCGCAAAGTTCCTGATACAACAAAGCGGTTGATAAATTGTTCGTTGCCATTACACACTTCACTGTATTGGATAGCACTCCTCAATTGCTCTTCTTCTGCGACCTCAAAATTCAATGCTAACCAGAAATCTCCATCTAATTCTTTTACTAAATCGGTGTTTTCATAAGAGAACTGAGCCATCATTTTAACAAAATCAGATCTTTTTGTTGGGTTGCTCATAACCGCTTGAACAGCGGTACTAGCAATACCTTGAAAAACATCAGTAAACTCCTCCGACACCACCTCTAACAGTCTGGTTTTAATAATATTCAATACTGTAAGAATATCCTGAGAAGGAATAATACCATCATTAATCGCTTCTTGAATTTTTGATTGTAAAGTGGTCTCCGACATGCTAAAGAAAACAGCAATATCCAGTTTTACATCTTTTTTAACCAATCCAAATAGAATATCTTCATGCTCCAGTTTCATCTGGCTGTTAAAATCACGCGCCTGACTCAAATCCTGCACATCTTCCTCTGTAGTACCAATTAATGATGCAACATATGGCGTATTTTCAGCACTATAACCTTTAAGCATGCTACGCACAGGAATTGTATTGTCTCCAGAAATTTTTGCAGAAATAAACTCCTCCTCACGATTTATAATTCGGGTATAGTCATCCAGAGTATTCTTACCAAATTGATAACTCAATTCTTCTTCCTGCTCGGCTGTAACCAATTGCGGAGACCAGTAAGAATTGTAAGTTTCTGTTACTTTATTATGAATGGTCTGCTTCGCAGGGTCAAATAATGCATCTGGAACACGTGTTAAACATACTCTTGATTTACCATCTGAGTTATAAGTAACTTTTCGATCGAGGACCTGATAATTTTTATTGTTGTCTCCATCCCAAATGTATTTCCATAAGGATTTCTCTCCCGAGCTGGTTTCATCGTTCCAATAAACAGGCCTCTTGGTTATATTTGCGACATCTACAGCAATAACTTCATAAATTTTACCACTGTTTGAATCCTCAATCAGTTCTCCAACAATAGGAGCTTCACCTACCAACGGCTCAACTTCATCCGCGACTTCAACCGGAGCATTTCCTGTAATACCAGGTACACTATCGCTTGAAGCAATGTCTTCATTGTTATAAAATTTTAATCGCAATGAATTTGTTTCACTACCATAATAAGGTATTTTATATTCTCCGTTTATGTTGGTGAAAGCAGTTGCACCATCAATCAATTCTGCACTTCCCTGGTCATTGTTTTTATCCGTGTATAGTTCAACCAAACAACCTGCTGCATTTACAAAATTTTTGCGTTTCACAATGCCTTTAACAGATGATCTTGATGCAATAAACAGATCTTTTAAGTAGAGCGGTTGAGTTGCCGATATCACAATTTGACCATCGTTGACCAAACCTAACTGTGTATTCCCCTGATATACAAAGAGCTCAAGAGGATTACTGTAATCGAAGGTTATAACTTCATTCTCCCAAAACTTAATACTATAACTTCCATCAGCCTTACAGCGTACTTTCTTTTTAAATATCAGTTTTTCTGTGTTGTGTTGATATGCACACACAAACAATCCACCACCAAGTCCTGTTGTTGCCTGATCGAAAACACGACCTGTAATCATGTAGGAAGTAAAACGTTTTCCTTTCGTTGGCAGGTCAAATTTTAATTCACCCCCAGGGGCTATATCATCTTCTAAATAATATTTATATGCTTCACTCATATTAATAGTTGTTTAATTAATACTACTTCTACATTATATATCTGCAGCATTAAACGTTTAAATTTATTACATAGAATACCCAGGGCAGACCAATAACACACATTGCTGCCAGTCCGCCTATTTTCAATCTATTCAACTGAAAATTAGGGTAATCTAAATTGTTTATTCGAACTAAATCCCTCGATTGTCGATTAACTTTTCTATTGGGGAAACAGGATATAGTCAATCAAAATTAGATCCGGATATTTTTGTCTACAGATAAGGGATAATACTGATGTGTTATTTAATTAACAGTAACACATCTAATCATTTTTTTTACTTTTCTATAAAAGGCATTAACACCTTCATTTCTTCATATGCAATTTCCGGCACACTGTCAAAGGGAATTGAACTGAACTCAATTGCAGGCTCTAAAGCTTGGTTAAGCGTTTCAACAAAGTCAGATTGCTTTTTTACCTCGGCCTCAATAACGTCTTTGTATTCTTCCTGTAATGTGATCAATTCTTTTTCATACTTCTTTTTGTCTTTCACAATATTCGGATAACCATAACCGTCCTTTGATTTCCCGCCATTACCCTCTGGTTGTGAATAAACAATAACCTGTCCATTCTCGTCCAATTCTGCATGGGCGGTAATCAACTCATGCCGTTTCTGTTCGAACGCTTTGAATTCATCCGATTGCTCACGCAATTTATCGATTGCCTCGATACGCTCATCAATCATCTTTTCATTCAGTAACAAAGCAAGTTTGAACTTGTTGTTGCCTTTACTGTTTACACGGCTGATTACTTCTTTTAATTCGTACAAATTTTTGTTTTTCATTTCTATAAAATTATGATTAAACTTTCTTAAATACATTTTAACAGTATTCTATTTTATCATTAATAATTTTTAAATTTTAATTGCAAACTGCACATTAGTTTATTAATAATTTCCACTAGTTAATCTAGTCCATGCACCATTTAGTAGAATCCATTGAACCCAATCATTTTCCGATCCAATAGAATATGTGCCAGAAGTTCTCGCTGTATTGGATTCCCATCTTAAGCGACTATAATAGTCTGCCACTATTCCAATATCTCGTCCCATTGTACCGATACGTATAATTGTACCATCTGGTATTTTTTGTGTTGGTGAGTATGATCTTGGTAATTTAACATACAACTTAGAACCAGATGTAGCCGTACAGTAGTATGTATTATAACTGTGTGACGTATTCTGAAAGGGCTTTAATTCTGTTCCTGACGAAGATGTAGTAAAGCCTAGAGTTGTAGAACACAAAGCCCCACCCATTTGCATTTTAGAATAGACTGCACCATTCAAATAAGCTGCATAGGTTGGTGCACGATTAGCAGCAGATACTGAGTTATAACCAGTAGCATACAAGCCTGTTAGAATAGCTGTATTTGAATAAGCCGAATAGTTTAGCTTACCAAAACCTAAAGCTACAACAGATGCCTTAATTTCCATACCAGAAGAATAAGGAACAGCTTGTGTACCTGCATAATTGGCTAAAATTCCTTGCGATGATATATAAGCAGTTCCACTAGATATATTCCCTTTAGAACTGTGGGAACAACGAATTTCCGCTTGGTTAGCATCAACTTTAATTTTTGTTAGGACATCATACTCTACACCGCCAGTGTAAGTGTACATAATATCAGAACTATCCGCCTCTAGCTTATCAGAATTAATATTAAACCCTCCAATTTTCCCAGTGTCTGCATTGATTGTACCAGTTATCTTTGCACCAGTTGCTGTTAAATAACCACTAGAACTTACCTGAAATTTACCATTACCTAAATAAAATGAACCACCTATTACAGCTCCTAATGATGTAATTTCATTGGTTTTAATCTTAGAAGCACTAATAGTATTCGCCGCAATTTTATCGCCAGTAATAACTCCGGCTTTGATATGCGTGGCCTCCACGGCATTGGCAGAAAGTTCACTGGCTGTAATTGCATTGGCCGCGATGTGAGATGCTGTTATTGTTCCTGCTTGTATTCTGGCAGCATTTAAATATCCTGTATCAATTTTTGTAGCATCAATTGTTGCTGCGGTCAGTTTACCTGATACATTGGCAGATTTTACTTTTAAATTTACAGCTTCTACATTTGTAGTTTTAATAGTATCTTCTGTTATCACAGTCAATTTACTACCATCCATATTAACTAAATCGGCGACACTCGGTTCTGAACCATCTACTAAATAAACTTGTGGATTTTGAATGTGTTGATAACCTGAACTACAAGTATATAATCCTATCCTAGCATAAGCTGTTGTAGTAGAACCTAAATCATCTCTCCATTTAAAATCGGTGCATTCCTCTAACTTTCTTCCAAATCTATCATATCTACCTCCCCAATTTATTGTTCCTGAATCAGGTGTTTCATTTCCTCTCACATATCCTACCCATAATTGCCATCCTTCCGTTCTCATTGTATTAGAACTTCTTGCTGTAAAATATGGATTAGTATTATTTGAGCCTGATAGATTTTGAACCCTACCACCATCGAAACCAAAATAAGTAGTTCCGTTTGTTCCATTACACCAGACCCACATAGTAAACATGTAAGTATTTCTAACATCAAATGTTACATTGGTTCCCAATATAAAACCACCTGACCAATTACTAGTAGATGAATTTCCATTATTTCTAGTCATCAAATTCCAACGACCTTTAAAATTAGTATCGGTAACACCATATGATTCAGGGGTATTTACAACAGCGTTATTAGCATCTATAGAATAATGTGATATGTACGGTGAAACAGTTCCACCTGTTCCCCAACCCCTGCCAGAATATGGATAAGCTATTAGATTCCTTCTAGCAGCTTTAGCTTCTGATAAGGCTATAGCGGCATTTGCAACACCTGTATTGGCAGTAACCTGAGCTGTCGCCGCATTCGTTTTAGCAATATTTGCTGTTGAATTAGCAGTATTTGCTTTTGATACACCTGAATTGGCTGTAGATTGTGCTGTAGCAGCATTAGCTTTAGCTGTGTTTGCTGTAGATTGAGCAGCATTAGCTACATTAGTAGCCGCAGTTTGAGCAGCAGTCGCTTTAGTAGCAGCATCCGATTTAGCACTATTCAAAGCAGCGTCAGCTTTTGCTTGTGCTCCGCTTGGAGTTTCTAATGAAGGTTTACTCGATACATTATTCCACGAGATAACAGCAGATGAATCAAGTTGAATACCTCCTGTACCGACTTTGATACCAGTTGCCAGAATCTGGTCTGCACTTAATGTACCTGTATATATACCTGTTGCACCAATCTTAGTCAGTTTGCTGCCAATCAATCCACCGGTATATAATTTAGCATCAGCCAATGCCTTATCAGCTTTTGCTTTTGCATCAGTCGCAGCAGTACTAACAGCACTATTCTTCGCATTTGCTGCTTTTGTTGCAGCATCTGCTGCTGCACTTGATATTGCCGCAGCTTTGGCAGCATTAGCCTTGGCTGTAGCATCAGCTTGAGCTGAACTAATAGCTGTTGCCTCGGCATTATTAGCTTTCGTCGTAGCATCATCAATCGCTCGCTGTTCTGCCTCAGTCACAATCCCATCTGCATATGCCTTGGATTTAACTGTCTCAGCCTCAGCCTTAGCGTTAGCTGCAGCAACGGCATCAGCTTCAGCTTTATTAGCTTTAGTTGTTGCATCCAGCTTTGCTGCATTCAGTGCTGTTGTGGCTTTGGTTTGTGCATCAACAGCAGCATTAGCTTCTGCTGTAAGTCGTGCTAACCTGGCTTCTTCAGCAACATATGATTTTGAAGCTATATTATCTGTATTACTGACTTGCGACCAGTCCAGAGAGACATCATTTGCAAATGTTACGCTACCGTACTTATCCCATTTGATATTGCCTGTTGCTAATTCGCCTGAACCATCACTATTTAAAGTCCAACCTGAAGTAGAAACAGAGTTAGAATTAATTGTACAGTTAGCTATTAAACCCTCTTTAGCATTCAACCATCCTTCAAAAAATCCATTCTGTGCCCAAGAGCCATAACCCGATAGTGCCTTGCCTGTAGAGGTTGTAATGCCATCCAATCTTCCAAATCTGGCTTTAGTCTGACCATCATAAATTACATCATAAAAAGGAGAGTAGGTAGAACTAGAGGACATATATAAAAGTCCTTTTCTATCAGTATCTGAACTGTTCCAACGTAAGAGAATATCATCTGTTTCTATTGTACCTGAGCCTGTTTTATCTGTAAAAGTGATAAACTTCATTAATACACCTTCTTCATCTGCACGAGTTTCAGATGTGCCTTCACTTGCTACTGTGATATAATATGATTTAATGTTACCTGGAGAGATTGAGCCCTGACATCTTAAAATATCACCTACTCTAAATGGCTGCTCTTTTGAGAAGTAGAGAATGTTTCCATCTATGTACTCAATAGTATCTGTGTCTGATACAATTAAATCACCATTTGAGATGTTAATCTTATTGTTAGTGAAAGTATTACAGGTTAAGCCTTCCCTGATATCTAAATTGTCAAACTCAGCGTTCGCATCTTGAGAGATTCTCCAGGTACCTTTGCCTCCTAAACCTGAGATATAAGGCGCTGTTCCAATCACACCCTTACATACTGTGTCTCTGTGATTGATAATCCCTATATTTCTAAGAATCTCAATATCCTTAGCTCCATCGGTTACTATTTCCCAACCTTCATTTACTCCATCTGTATGCTTAATCCAGTCGTTTGAGTTAAGTTTAAGTATGTTGTTTGACAGATAGGTATTAGTACCATACACAGTAAATCTATCAACTGCGTGAATCCCTTTGTTAAAATGGAAATTAGGTCTGTCTGTTTGTATATGGAAATAACCAACATCTTGTGAACCCAAAGTACCTTCACCTGTAGGTGTAGTTATCATAAGTGAACCACTCTCCCCTTGCGTTAACTGGGTATTAGCATCAAATACCTGATAAATGGGTGAAATTGTAGTGCTTGTTACAGTATGATTTCCTGTAGTTTTAACTCCATCACTGGTAGTTTCCAGGCGTTTAACTCCCAAACATCCCAAACTAACCACACCCGACATATAATTAATAAAAATATCGTCTCGACTACCATCCCCAGTGGCTGACAACCTAATATTCCTATTTGAGGTTATTCCGAATTTGTCGTGTTGAATATATCCAACACAACCTAACGGATCAGGCCCCATTGCCACATCTCCTAAAAAATTTAATCTTATGGCATCATGCCCACTACCCATTGCCGCTTCCGCGTAATGCTTTTCGGCAACCAATCTGGCATTATTATCACCTTCAATATGTAAAAGTCCTGAAGGAGTATTAGTGCCTATACTTACATTACCGTAGAAAACACCATTATCGGCAGTCCAGTCCACATCTGATTTATTTGAATTTAAAGCTGTGTAAACATCCTCATCCAGCCAAAGCAATTTACCATCATCATTATTTAAAAATCCATAGCTGTCACCTGCATAATTCCATAGATTCAAACATTTTTTAACATCTAGATATTTTTCAATTGTAATATTTTCATTAAATATCTCGTCTATATCAGTTCTTGCATAATTAGCAACAGCTACATCCCCCAGCTTATTGGCATTATCGGCATTTCCAACTGACAATGATGATTCGGTTTTGGTTTTAAACTTTCTTGTGCTATTATCATAGTAAGCTATGCCATTACTTATAGGTGCATCTTCACGTGTGGCTATCATTTGCAAACTGCCCTCATCACCTACCCGTGCATATCCATCGGCATCAAAAACCAGTTGTCCATCATTTAAACCATCATACTTTTTGGCAACTATCCCCGTAAACTTAGTGGAACCCAGCCCTATTGTCGCTTTGTCGCGCAATGTGATTACATCGTCAGTCGTAAAGAACTTTCCGGAATGCGTTTCATACCCATCTCCATTCGAAACAAGGCCAACCTCTTGCTTTACCTCTTCTATTTCCTGTTGCTCCAGAAGTAATGCTAAAATGGCGTTATTTGTTTTATAATTTATACTATCCATAATTAATATCTTTTAATACGTTCTGCATTTTTTTATTAATCCCCTATCTGCAGACTTTTGAATATCCGGATCTTACTTTGCCTAAAAAAATCGATACGACTTACTGGCACTACCTGCGAATTTGCATTATCTTAATGTTTAGTCGGAAGTGGTATCGTTTTAGTGCAGTTTTCCCTACTGCTTTAGCATTACTTATAAACTCATGAGAAATATTTTTTTGGGTTTTTAATATTTAAAATTCAATTCAACCAAAGCCTCTGATTTAAATTCTGAAACAAACATAAGCACTAATACAACACCCTGCAAATCAGACATTAAAGAACAACACTGAAAGGTTATTAGTTTGATTTATATTGACATTCTTTACTTTGAAAACAACAATTTATAATGTCTTACTAATTGTTTTTCAGAATAGTAAGAGAAGGCATTTCAATATGTCTGATGAAAAAGATTCTTTATTTTATGTCATCCTTTTAAAAAGGGCTGAGAAGATTTGGCCTTCAATTATCCTACTGAAAATTAAGGGTGATATCTTTTGTTAATTCGAACTAAATCCATTGATAGTTGATCAACTTTATCTATTGGGAAAATGGGATTTAGTCAAAAAATAGTATTCATTCTAGCGACTAACAGACTTACTAAAACCTCTACTCTATCTACATTGAGTGAGAACAGCAAGCTAGAAGCATATAGTATCTCTAGCCTACTACTCATTATCTTTGTTGTTGTATCTACTCTGTTGTAAGTACAGCGAAATGCTAATGGCAAGAAGCCATATTAATTACTATCATATTGTGAAATTCTAACCCAGCGAGAAGCCGTACTACCACCAAAATTATAACGATAATTATCGTCATACATAAATGCACACATCTGGCCTCCAGCTATTGTAAAACTATCATCACCAACAACTCCACAAACCTCAAATGATTGATTATCGTTTCTGTTCCATATATAGACTATCTGTCCTGTACGTCCACCACCAAGCGAACAATATTGACCTCCTGAATTAGTATAAATAGAGAAGTAACCATAATTAAGTGTATCTAATCTGAATGGGTTTGTTGATGTTCCTGTAAATGAAGTAGCCCTTGTGTTGAACTGTAAAGCATTTGTTCTTAAATAACCATCTGATACAATAGCCCAACCCCATTTAGATTCATAACCATTAGTACCTTTAGCGTAAATACTAGTGACTCCTGCTCCTACTTCCATTCGATAGTCACTAACAACCGAACTCATACTAGCGTACATTTTTGCTGGTGTTGATGTCATTGAGAAAGCTTTATCACTAAGACCATTAAAATGGAAACCGTCTTTATCAATACTAGAAGTTTCATCTAATAATGTACCAGAAGCATTTTTATACTTAGTCTTAATTAAAAACTTAGCAGCTCCAGAAGTACCTGTCATACTAATAACTCCATCAGCAGATGTAATAGCGGTAGGATTAATAGTCCATCCACCAATATTACCACTTGGTGCGTCTAAAATACCTTTAAAGTGTGCGGAACCATCTGTATCAACTCTGAATTCCTTTGTTCTAATAGCTCCTGCACTAGCAAGAGTCATACCCGAAATAGAATAAGCATTAGAAACTTGCTTTGTTCCTGACCAAATATAGGAAGTGTCAAAATTCCAGTGGGCTATCTGGTTTACCGCTCCAAGCCTTAACACACTACCACTTGCATCCCTTCCATAAATACCCCAATCATTATCATTTGTGTAATACATCTTGATATATTCAGAAGTAGATTTGTATAGCATCATTTCCCTCTCAGAAGAAGATAACCAAAATCCAGAGGTAGCAGAACCCCAAGCAACATTTGTTGTACTTATTCTATTTGCTGAAATCGTAAATCCTCCAACAGTTCCCTTTGTAGCCGTTAATTCAAACGCATTAATATAGGATGCTGTTACTGTACTTTGTGTTATTGTTGTTGCCTGTTCTGAGGTTATTTTAGTATCTGCAAGTGTATAAGCCGAATTAGCTTTAGTTTGCGCCAACCCTGCATTTACGATAGCTCTCTCTGCATCTCCCTGTACTGCATCTATCTTATCTTGCCCTCCAACAACATCGCTAAATGAAATTGAAGAGCCTGCAGATAGCTTCATTATTCCTTTGAGATATACATTATCTCCATATAACCCATATCCAGTAAGTGCTCCTCCGAAATCAGTATCATTAATACCAGTTAGTTTCCCTAACCTAACTTTAGTACTCATATCATAAACAACATCTAAATAGGGTGACTCATTATCATTTGATGTAACATACACAGCACCGCCGGAAATACGAACTATTTCATCACCAGGCGTAGGTCTATCACCGACAAAATCACTTTTCCTAAGATTAATGTAGTTAGGGTATGCAGTATTCCCAGCCCAAGACACTACTCCTTCATAAAATTTAACTCCCGAACCATTCCATACTTGACATCTTAGTTTTTGACCGTACAAAAATGGATTCCCAAGTTCTTTGTCAAGCTCTAATGTATAGTAGTCAACAGTTTCATCCGATATTCTTACAACCTTAGCACCATCCGAAAACCAATAAGAACCATTTCCTGTACGAATCTTTTGAATCATTAATTCGTAGAACTTAGCACCTTTCCTCACAGTCAGGTTATCAAATGTGGCATCAGCTTTTCCCGAACCATAACCTATATTGAAACCTTCACCACTAAAACCGTCAATAAAAGTCCCTTTATTTTTAATGACACCATCGATTAAAGATTCACCTGTTGTTAAAGTTCCGAGTGCAGTAGTCTCAAATCTTCTAACAGTATCGTAATTTGCCAACAATCTGTTTACTTCAACTGATGTTTTGTTGGTTGAATCTGTTCCGTTCGGTAAAATTGTTAATGCTGGAAATTCTTCTGCACCTTCACTATATTCAATATTAAAGGGTGTATAATGTCCCATGCCTCTTTTCTGTAACCTAATCCCCATTCTAGCATCACCATAATCTAAATAATTACCAGCATCTGCATCTCCATAATCCATATTATAGATATCCATAAAATACTCATTCCCATCACCCCTTACCAATGCCAAAGTACACTCTTTTGCACCTCCCCAACTTTTCTGAGGAGGACTCATCATATTTAGTAGGGTATGATTAGCACCATAGCGTCTAAGGTTCAAAACATCATCTGGTGTATCAGGAGAAAAAATAGCATGTTTATTAAATTTAGCTGAGGAGTGAACAGTAGAATTGAATATTACATCATCTTCACCTTCGTCGTATTTAAAAACCTGAGTGCTTCCGTGATGTAGATAAAGATCGTTTGAGCTATTTAATCCTAAACTTGCTGTATTTCCTCCACCATCTTGAGAAAGGATCAGAGCGACATTATTAGACTCATTGGAACTATTCGTATCAGCTTCCAAAGTAAATATTAACCCTCCGGTTACACTTAATTTTGGATTATTAATATCGTTTCTTAAGTAACGAGAAGCCTCAATGTTGTCCAGTTTATTGGCATTATCTGCATACCCAACTGACAATGAAGATTCGGCTTTGGTTTTAAACTTTCTTGTGCTATTATCATAGTAAGCTATGCCATTACTTATAGGTGCATCTTCACGTGTGGCTATCATTTGCAAACTGCCCTCATCACCTACCCGCGCATAACCATCGGCATTAAAAACCAGTTGTCCATCATTTAAACCATCATATTTTTTGGCTACAATCCCTGTAAACTTAGTGGAACCCAGCCCTATTGTCGCTTTGTCGCGCAATGTGATTACATCGTCAGTCGTAAAGAACTTTCCGGAATGCGTTTCATACCCATCTCCATTCGAAACAAGCCCAATGTCTTGCTTTACCTCTTCTATTTCCTGTTGTTCCAGAAGTAATGCTAAAATGGCGTTGTTTGTTTTATAATTTATAATATTCATAATTAATATCTTTTAATACATTCTGCATTTTTTTTATTAATCCCCTATCTGCAGACTTTTGAATATCCGGATCTTACTTTGCCTAAAAAAATCGATACGACTTACTGGCACTACCTGCGAATTTGCATTATCTTAATGTTTAGTCGGAAGTGGTATCGTTTT
>NZ_WTCR01000025.1 GCF_009795715.1 Labilibaculum euxinicum
TGTCGCCCAAATAAGACCTCAATTCTATTTCCAAATAAAAGCATTTTCAATTTTTATGTATCCTTAAAACCGCTATATTTAACACTTAATTGAGCAGTTTGATGAGTTTTTAGACAGACTGACGTTACCAGCAATTTAAACACACGTGTACTAACATGCTAACAATATGACAATTACTACAACAAAAAGACTTACAATAATTATTCTTCTTTTACTGGAAATGACAGTTCTTTATGCTCAACGATTTCCGTATAAGGACGGTGAGAAATGGGGCGTTGTTAGCCTTACAGGTTCGACAAAACTAGGTTTGATATATGATGATATCTCACCCTTTGTATATGACAATACATCTAAAAACCTTGCTAGAGTTAAACTCAATAATAAGTATGGTTTTATAGAGTCTCGATTTTGTTCTGTTGAAATTCCAATTATTTATGATGACGCAACAAGCTTTAATAATGGTTTTGCTCAAGTGTCAAAGAATGGAGAAAAATATGTAATAAATGAATTCGGTCAAAAAGCAAGTAATGATTCTTTTACACCAAGTAAAATAACAGATGTTTATTATTTACCCTCAGAGTTAAAAGTTTACACTCAAAAAATAAAAAAAGAAAATTGGCCAAAATTCGTTGATGAAAATAATGTTATTGAAGCCTATAAGTACACAGAGTATGATTCTCTTTATATTTCAATAAATCAAGATAATAGTTTAAGGCTTCATGAAGGAACCTGGTCTTTTATTTCGGGTAATTATGATTCTATACTGGTTTATAAGAATTACATATTTCTTGCATATAACGACAATTCAATTTCATTATACCATAGAGAAGAGGGATCTAAATTTGGTGATTTTGAGACTGATCTTAATGATGTTAGATTTCTATTAAAAAAAGATAATAACAAGCCTGTTTTTATGGTGAAAAAAGATAGTCTCTGGGGAGTTTGGCAACCAGAAAGATTAAAAAATGAATATAAATACAAGACAATAGAACCATGTCCCGAATCATCCAATGTTTTAAAAGTAAACTTGAGCAATGATAGCTATGGATATATTTTAAGTACAGTGGGGTGGGAATATTTTAAAGAATAAAAACTGCTGGTAATCGAATAGCCCGCCCCGCTAGTAATCACTAGCAGGGAGAGGCTTTCACACCACCAGATACTTCGCAAGCTCAGCATAAACCAAGCGGGTCTCGTATACAGTCCCGAGGAATCGGGATTAAGTTGTGGGGAATAAGGAATCACGTCGAACAGGCGTGATTTGTTTGTAAATGTCGAGCATAGATTCATAACCACGTTTCCGCAATCTTTCAAGAGTAATAGTAGTTACCAAAATAGGACTCTGAGCAATGACTCATAAAATCATTTTATAGTAAGGTATTCGAGAGGGCTTCGCCGTAGCCCATCCCCCCATGATTCATAAATACTTATTTTTATGGGCATTCATGAATTCGTTCCTCATTGCGTGAACGAGACCATGCATAGGCTTGTCCTTGCTGAACGCCCAAACGGATAAGGCTTCGCCTTTTCTTTTCGGGCTTTTATTCACGAATTCTATTAAAAAAGGTGTTCATGATCTCACTCCGTTCGGTACCAATGGTGCCAAATGCAATATCTGAGCCTGTTGCGCAGCCAACCGTCGAGATCTTGAAGTTTGACTAAAATACTTGCCATACGGAAGTTATTTACCCAACCCCGCTGAACCTCATTCAGTTTTTGGATGCGTTCCTCAAAGCTCATCGGTGTCGTTTTCCGAGTGATTAGTTTGAGCTTTTCTTTCAGCATGTTATTCACAAAATCCAATTTTAAAGGTGTTCATGGTCTCGCTTCGCTCGGCACCAACTTTTGTCCGATACTACCAATTGATACTTACCCCGTTCACCTTTCTTGTAGGTCGGCACAAAACCAAAACCCAGAACGGTAAAATGAACAGGTCGCCGAATGCCACTCTTTTCCCGATTAATTGTCAACTTGAGTTTATTTCGTAAAAACTTGTAAACCTTGTTGCCTACTCGTCGGGCGGTAGCTTTCGATTTGGTATAAATACTAAAATCATCGGCGTAGCGGATGAATTTAAGTCCCTGTTTTTCCAGTTCCCGATCCAGTTCATGCAACATGATATTGGACAGTAGCGGACTCAATGGACTCCCCTGCGGTACGCCTTTTCTGCGTTTGACCAACTTGCCTTCGATTAAAATCGGGGCACGTAGCCATTTACGAATCAAGCGCATCGTTTCACGGCATTTAATCTTACGGTAAAGCAGTTGTAACAAATGACAGTGATCCACTTCATCAAAAAAGGTCTTCAAGTCAATATCGACGATATGCTGACACCCATCGTTGATATATCCCTGAGCTTTTAGTACTGCCTGATGCAGACTCCGATTGGGTCTAAAACCAAAGCTATTGTCCGAAAAATCGAACTCGAACTTTGCCGTGATAATTTGCAGTACCGCTTGCTGAAGCAAACGGTCGGTTACAGTCGGAATACCCAATAAGCGCATCTTTCCGCTCCCTTTTGGAATCTCTACTCCTAAAATGGCTTGAGGCAAATAGTTACCCGAACGAACCTTTTCTTTCAGCTCTTCCCGATTGATCGACATGAGTTCTGAAAGTTTAGTTACGGGCATGTGATCAACTCCTGCCGAACCTTTGTTCTTTTGGACTTGATACATCGCCCGCAGCAGGTTCTTTCCTGTTAGTATTTGTTCAATCATTTTAGTTTACTTTTTCTTTTCCCTGTTCCGCTTAATGCAAAGCTAGAGCCTAAAAACAACAGCTTCTTTGCAACATTTGGAACAACTTAACGTTCAACCCTTCACTGCTCTATGAGTCCTCCACAGTCTCTATTTGTGGCTCATGGTCACAGCTACTATGGCCTCAGCTGACTTCTCATCATAGCCAACTCGTGGTTGATGAGATCTCCCTTGGTAAGGTAAATGTCCTTCCATCTAATCCTGCGGAATCTACATCGCTATCCTTTTGGTACTCGTGGGGCTTTGCAGTGATGTGCCTACTTACCCGAATAACAATGCCTCATATCCCGTTCCTGTTCGTCAGTTCAGACTTTTGCCGGTTGGCTTACTTCAGTGCATGGGTCACCCCAAACCACCTTGCCACTTGCTAATGCTTCCAGGAGTCACCCCAGTGTATAAGGGACTTGCACCCTCTGGACTTTCTTTTATAAAACTTAACATTATAAAAGAACTTTTATTAAATTTACCATTCAAGGCACACACAATGTATAAAAATAATAGCCGAGACAGTAGTAAATTCAAGGGTTGTAGCCCGCTTCAACTCTCTTGTAACTTGACAGGAAAGTGCCACGCAATCGGCTACTATTCTTATACTGAACGTTAGCATGCATTCGCCACATAAGCACTTCCGAAATAGATTTAAACGCAAATTATCTATTTCTCCAGTGCTTATTAAATACTGTTGCTAACGACAAAATTTTAGCACTTTTTTGAAAATTTTCAGAGACAAATAAAGCTAAAAGTGTTATGAATAAAGAGATACAAGATAAAAGCAACAAAATTTGACGTTAGTCAGAATTAATCACTTAAACTGCGACATTAAAACAGCATAAGCAACTTGGACTAATACAATGGAGAAAGAAAAAATAGAACAGCTTATCAAATCACTAAAAAAGAATAGAATTGAAGGAATCTATTTCTCATCAGAAACCGACCTGATCAATTTCGTTATTGACAATTTGAAACCAGGTATTACTGTGGGTATCGGAGACTCACTGACAATTGAACAGCTTGGATTATTCGACTATTTGCGTCAAAGCAGTATTCGTTTTCTCGATAAATATCAGCCTGATATTACCAAAGAAGAAAGGTCGCAACTCTATAGGGATAATTTTTCGGCTGATATTTTTCTGAGTGGAATCAACGCAATTACGCTCGAAGGTAAAATCTTTAATCTAGACGGGAACGGAAGCCGAGTTGCTCCAATTATTTATGGTCCCAAACGAGTGTTTCTTGTATGTGGAACAAATAAAATAGTTCAAAATGATGAAGAAGCAATCTCGCGAATAAAAAATATCGCTGCACCGATTGATGCAAAAAGACTAAACAAAAAGACACCGTGTACAAAAACCGGAATATGTCTGGATTGTAAATCCGTGGATAAAATATGTAACTATTATACCATAATACAAGGACAATTTGACAAAGAAAGAATAAAAGTACTTTTAATAAATGGTAAATATGGATTTTAATGTGTGTCCTACTCAAATGAAATTAGATAATCGAGAAATAAAAACGCACGCTAACATTTTGTATATTTCATAGCGGTGGCTGTGGTTTGCGTGGGGCGAATTCTCGCCCCGATTGTCTCAGTCCTAGCGGACAGACAATCGCACCGTAATCCGCTACGTAACATACAATTTACCGTTATAGCCCATTATAAATGAAGCAACTAACAACTATAATAATCCTGATTTTGACTTCGATTGGTTTGCAAGCCCAAACGATTGACACATTTCTTTTGCAATATTCGATTTCAAAATACGATACGGTTGTTTACAAACGAATAATTGAAAAATTGGATAAAAACAATTTGATTCATGTCCAAGATTATTATCCAAACGGACAGGTTCAAATGGATGCAACTTACTCAAATTTCAATAAAAAGGTAAAAGAGGAACTTCAATGTAATTACCGAACAAATACAAAACAAGGAAATTACAAAGAGTGGTCAAAGAATGGACAGCTTATTTACGATGCCAAATATAAAAATGGACTAAGAGACGGATTAGCCGTTTCATGGTACAACACTGGGATTATAGAATCTGAAAAAAACTGGAGTAATGGGCAATTAAATGGTATTTGTAAATATTGGAATGAGAAAGGCAATTTAGAGTATGAAATAACATTCAAAAATGGCATTAATCAATCCCCGGAAACAGTTTTTTACAAATACATTACTTATTTACCAGCCGATTATGCCAATGATTTATCTAAAGAATATCCTTTATTAATTTTTCTTCATGGAGGCTCTGCTCGTGGAAAAGATACACTTGATTTATATAGTTCGGGACCATTTGACCAAATTTATAGAGGACGCAATTTCCCTTTTATAGTTGTTGCTCCACAATGTCCAAAACATCTTCGCTGGTCGACTGAAAACTGGTTTGAAAATTTCTATTCTGACTTGATAAAAAAATACAGGATTGATACAAACAGAGTTTATTTAACAGGAGCTAGTCTTGGTGGTTCTGGAACCTGGTATCTCGCAACAAAATATCCTGACAAATTTACTGCAATTGCCCCAATGAGTGGTTTCACCAGACACATGGATTATATTTCTGAAAATATTGAAAATTAAAAAAACATTCCTATTTGGGCTCTTCATGGAGAATCAGACAATGTTGTTCCAGTTGAAGAAACAGATTATTTGATAACCAAACTATCCGAAATAAATAACCAAATCAAATATACAAGAGAAAAAGATGTTGGTCATTCGATTCATTGGTTAGTATATCCTGAAACTGAAATATATGATTGGTTTTTAAAACATGAAAAATGAAATAAAAATAACGGGCTATAACAAATTGTATATGGCAGGCGGGGGACTTAGCGGTCTGACAAGTCAGACCTTGCGTCCACTTTCCTGCGGGTCTGACAGGATTTCTCTTCGAAATCTCGCCCGACCACATACAAGTGACCGTTATGCCCAAGCCTAGAGCCGAAGTGCAATACAATAAAATTTGAATGATTAAGATATTTAGTTCCAACTCCAATAGATTACATGGATTAGACCATTTGAGAGCAATTGCAATCCTACTTGTAATGATTTTTCATTATGGTAGAGGGATTCCTTCATGGTTAGAGCCAATTCAACAGATTGGTTGGACTGGTGTAGATTTGTTCTTTGTGCTTAGTGGATACTTGATAGGATTTCAACTACTAAAAGAATTCAAAGACAAAAAAGAAATTGATTTCAAGAGATTTTATCTAAAACGATTTTTTAGGATTATTCCAGCGTATTTAGCAGTCCTGATTTTGTATTTTTCAATCGGCAGTTTAAGAGAAGGTTCAGGATTACCACCATTATGGAGATTCTTAACATTTACTCAGAATTTTGGACTAGATACTCCAACACAGAAAACATTTTCTCATGCATGGTCTTTATGCGTAGAAGAACAGTTTTATCTACTTTTACCTATTACGATAATTTTGATGTTCCAAAGTCGGTTGCAAAAGCTAACACCGTATTTAATGGTTGGACTAATTGGAATTGGGATTTTAATCAGGATTCATAATTGGAATGAATTTGTACAGCCATATATTGACAGCGGTAGTAGGAGACTTATGATACAAGGGCTTCTTGAGAAAGTATATTATCCTAGTCATAACAGAATGGATGGATTAATCATTGGTGTTATGATTGCATCAGTTTTCAATTTCAAACCAAGAGTGCAAGATTTCCTAACGAAATATGGGAACATAGTCTTGTTATTTGGGCTTATTCAATTTGTGATTGCTTATCAAGTTTGTCAAAACTTAATCTCATATAAAGCAATGATTTATGGATTGCCATTGATTTCATTAGCTTATGGTTTTATTGTAGTTGGAGCAATAAGTCCGACTTGCATAATATATAAGTTAAAATCTAGATTTACTTTTGTTATTGCAACATTATCCTACGCTATTTATTTGACTCATAAACAGATTTATCACTTCGTTAAAATCATATCAAAAGACATGGATAATGGATTTATTCAACAAAATGTTTTCTGGATTTGTCTTTTAGGTGCCTTAATTGGAGGATTGACTTTACATGTTTTGATTGAGAAACCTTTTATGAAATTAAGGGATAGAGTTTTAAATCCTGATGATAAAAAGTTTCAGAAAATACGTGGAAGATTAATTTTGAACTATATAAAAACGTTTGGTGATAGAAAGGCCAGGCCATAACAATAGATATACGTAATGCGGGGCAATTTGGTAAATTTAAACTTAAAAGCATTTTATAAACAAAGTAGCGGTTTGATAGTGAAGTGTCTTGTAATCCCGCACTACGTATATTCGAGCCGTTAGCGCTTATAAGGACAAACAAACTGACACCTCAATTATTATTAATTTTAAAAAAATCAAAAAAATGAAACAGAAAATATTCATCCTGAATTGCTTATTAATCATAAGCTTCTCAACCTATTCACAGAATTTAAACCAATCAATACAAATTGATAAATATGAAACTGAAAATGGAGAAAAATTCACTATTCATTCACACATATTGAACCAAGACAAAGAAATATTTATAGGATTACCGAAAAATTTTAATGATTCAACTAATTATCCAATGATTCTTGTACTGGAAGGAGAGGTAGTTTTTGAGACATTTGCACCTGTAACAAGATTAATGGCTGAAGTAAATGAAATACCGGAATGTATTGTTGTTGGAATTCCTTTCTATAACAAACATTTAGAATATGCGCCAAAGATTAGTCAACATCCTGAAAGTGGAAATGCTGACAAAATGTTAGAGTTCTATAGTGTGGAACTATTTCCTTTACTTGATTCACTCTATAATTGTGGGAAGGATAGGATATTATGGTCGCATTCAGCACTAGGAGGAATTTTTTGTACATATGCTTTATTAGGGCCTGATAGGCAATTTAATGGGATACTATCTTCAAGTCCAAGCTTGAAATGGATGCCTGATTATGTTGATAAAGAAAATGCATTTGAAGAATTGGCTAAGAAGGATAAAGTATTTTATTATTTGACATTTGGAAGCGATGAGGGTGATAATTACATGGGCGATATGTATGATAAAGTAAAAAAATTCAAGCAAAGATTAGAAAAGGAAGCGCCTTCTAATCTGATATGGAAATATCAGCTAAACGAGAATAATAATCATTTAACAAATGCATTAGAAACATACTCAGATGGATTAATATTATATTTTAAAGAAATGAATAATTACAAGCGCTAACACGCGGTCATAAAACATTGGGGGCGAAGTGGTTATTCGAGGCTCGGTTCTCGCATCAACGGTCGTTTTGACTTGATAGTGAAGTAACTCCGAAATCCCCAACGATTTCATACCGCCACCATTAGCAAGTATTTAAACCATCAACCATCAACTATGAGAAAAGATAGGGTTATTTATTTCATTTTGATAATGAAGTTCATTTTTCTAGATTGCAGTGCCCAGATAAAAAATGACACATCAGAAGTTTGTAAACTAATTGAGAAATATAGGTCGATTTTGACTGATGAAATCAAAAAAAACAATATAGTTGGTTTAAGCATAGCAGTTGTTGATAATGATAGTATTATATGGAGCGAAGGCTTTGGCTCGTACGATACGATAAAGAATATGAAAGTATCCGCTGAGACACCCTTTCTAATAGGTTCATTGACAAAGCTGTTTACAGGGATTGCTGTAATGCAACTACAGGAAAAAGGATTAATTAATATTGATAGTTCTTTTGTGAAATATGTACCGGAGTTTAAAATGAAAAGTATCTATGGTAGTATTAATGATATTACCATCCGAAGTATGATGACCCATCATGCCGGTATCCCAGCAATTGATGCAAATAAATTTTCAAAAGAACCTGAACACTTTACAAAACTTCTTGATTATATTAATAATGATTATGCTACCAATCCTGTTAATACCATATTTAGATATTCGAATTCTGGAGTTTCGCTTCTTGGAAATCTAATAGAAAATGTCAGCCATGATGATTATTTTGAACACATAGATGAATTTATATTAAATCCAACGGGAATGAAGAACAGCGGTTTTTTTACAAGTACGAATCAGCCTCCTTCATGCTTGCTGGGCTACAATGAAAATAAACAGCAATTTAATGAATTACCTATAATCGATATGCCAGCTGGAAGCCTTTTTTCTTCAGCGACAGATATGGGAAAATTCATGAAAGCTTTTATCTCAAGCGGGAAAACTGGTAATTCAAAAATTTTAACAATAACTTCCCAAAAAGAAATGACAAAGGTTCAAAACCATGATGTTTTTTATGATTTAGGTTTTACGATGGGTTTAATTGGAATGGTTTATTATAGTAAGGTTGGAAAAACATTCAGTCATGAATCTGCCAATCTTTATCATAGAGGCTCTATTTATATTGCGCCCGAGTCAGGTCTGGGAATAGTAATGTTGTCAAATTCTGCCACTGCAAATAAAATATTTTATTATTCGGAAATAATATTAAGTGAACTTGCTAATATAAAAGGGATAAAGCCAAATAAACCTGAATTCGAAATAATACGAAATCCAATACATAAAGAACATAATTTTATATATGAAAATGATGATAATTTAGAAACCCTAACCCTTTCAGAGAAGGATTTTGACAAATATTTAGGAACTTATGCTGCCAGTGATTTGGCTTATAAAATTAGAATGGACGGTAAAAAATTAGTAATAGACTATGGTGATTATGGAAAAAAGTACCTGCTACCATTAGGAAATAATGAATTTGTTCCGGCTGACGCTGACACCTCTTTAATTTTAAATACGAAAGAGAGATACTATTTTGAAAACTATGATAATAATACTTACCTAATTCGGGTGTACAAGAATGGTTATCAGGAAATATGGGGCACAAAAATAATCAATGAACCAATTAATAAGATTTGGCTTGATAGATTGGGAACTTATAAAGTTGTCAATGTTACAGCATATGAAAAAGAATTCAATTTAAAAATAGACCATGATTTATTGATTTTATCTTTTAGACCCATGAAAATAATTAATGATAACTTAGCAATAGTTTATGGTTTTGGAAAAGTAAGTGGTTCTGCACTTCAATTCATTAAAGACGAAATGGGCAAAGAATATTTAATTTATAGAGGATTTAAAGCAATTAAAAAATAAGTAAAACACTTGCTAACAAGGTATATAAAACATTTGGCGGGGAGTGCTAATTTTAAGGGCGGTACATTTAATAAACTTTGCAACGGTTTGATAGGAAATCGCTTTGAAATGCCAAACGTTTCATATACCCATCCGTTGTAGTGCATTCGGAGAGGCGATTAACTGAAATTGAAATATGGAAGAACTTAAAAAAATAATAACAGATACACATAAAGTGTCTATTACTGCTCTTAATGACTTTGTTGCTCAATGGGAGATTGTTTCGTTCGCTAAAAAATCTATTTTATCTATACCCGAAAAAAAAGATAAATATTTATATTTTACTATATCAGGTGTTCAAAAAGCCTATTATTTAGTTGATGGAAAACAATGCATTATTTCATTTACTCAAGACAATCATTTTACTTGCGCTCCTGAATCTTTTCTAACACAAAAACCATCGAAGTACTATTTTGAATGCATTACGGACAGCAAGTTCTATAGAATATCATATGATCGGTTTATTGATCAAACTGCTAAGTATAAAGATATCCAAGATTTTTTAATTGAAGCACTAATGGGGTTAGTAAACAATATAACAGATAGGTTTATTAAGCAGTCAACTTGTTCTATCGAGGAAAAATATAAAGATTTCATGCGATATAATGCACACCTTATTAATTCCATACCCCATAAAGATATTGCTAATTTTTTAGGTATAAATCCAACAAATTTCTCAAAACTATTAAACAAAGTGATAATAGACTAGTTGGTATATACCAAGAATTACATTAAATCTTGAATCTATATTTGTAAAAAACAAAAGATGAAACAAGTTTTATACAGTAATTACGGAGATAGTAGTGTATTAAAAGTCGATGAAGTAGACAAACCTCGAATTGGAAAGAAAAACTCCTTGCTTGTTAAAATATACTACTCTTCTTTAAATGCAATTGATTGGAAAAATCGCAAGGGAGATTTTAGGCTAGTCTCAGGTTTAATAAAACCAAGAACAAAACAAGGGTTTGATGTAGTTGGTGAAGTAATAGAAAAGTCCTATGATTTACAGGAGTTTGATTTAGGGGATAAAATTGCTGGATTGTTAGGTAATTTTGAAGGAGGTTCTTTTAGTGAATATATTGTTGTAAAAGCAGATAGTGTGGTTAAAATCCCTGATAACATTCCAATTAATCAGGTAGCTGGAATACCAATGGCTGGAACAACAGCTTGGCTGGCACTCTTGAAATTAGGAGGTCTAAAAAAGGGAGATAAAGTATTAATTAATGGAGGAAGTAGTGGAGTTGGTCATTTAGCAATACAGATAGCAAAAGCATACGGGGCAGAGGTTACAAGTATATCAAGTACCAAGAATTTAGATTTCTGTAAACAGCTGGGAGCCGACGTTACAATTAGTTATCAAGATGAAGATTTCTTAGAAAGTACATCTACCTTCGATATTATTTTTGATGTTGTCTTTAATGCATCTTATAAAAAGACTAAACACCTATTAAAAGCGAAAGGAGTTTATATAGGAACAACTCCAACAGGAACAATGATAAAAGAAATGTTAAGATATAAACAAGCAAAATTTGTATCAGTGCATCCAAATCAAGTAGCACTTAAAGACCTCTTGAAATTAATGAAAGAAGATAAGCTACAAGTAAAAATTGACAAAGAGTTTTTACTCAACGATATAATTAAAGCTCATGATTACATTGAAAAGTCAAGAACCGTAGGTAAATTAATAATAAAGATAGGATAAGAACGACCCCATAACACGCAATATACGTAAACCGGGGGACGTGAATAATTTAAACTTTTGTACACTTACTTAAATTTGTAACGGTTTGACAAGTTGGAGCTTCAAAATCCCGGACTCCGCATGTTGCCAACGTTGACAACAATATTGCAAACACTACTGACATAGGATTGTCAGTATGGAGGTATAATTTTGGAAATAAAACAAAAAATGAAGCAACAATTATTTAGACACCGAGAAGTACATGTAAATGGCATTCCTACTCATGTTGTAGAAGCTGGGAATAATAAAAATCAACCAATACTATTTTTACATGGGTATCCTGAGAACTGGAAAGAGTTCGAAAAAGTAATGACCTTGTTAAAGAGTCACTATTATGTCTTAGCAATCGACCTTCCCGGGATTGGTGCTTCTGCTCCGATTGATAAATATGATAAGTTATCAATTGCAGATTTCATAAAAAAATTATTGCAAACCCTTGATTTGAGAAATATAGTTTTAGTCGGACACGATGTCGGTGGAATGATAACCTATCCATTTGTAAAGCATTTTTCAAATTTTCTTTCAAAAGCTGTGATAATTTGTACAGCAATACCAGGAGTTAATCCGTGGGAAGAAGTTAAAAGAAACCCTTATATATGGCATTTTGCGTTTTATTCCGTTCCCGAACTTCCAGAATCACTTATTGAAGGAAAACACTCAATATTGTTTGAATATTTCTATAATGCCATATCTTACAATAAGTCAGCTATAAATCAGGAAAATAAAGAAGCATATTTTGAAGCATATGATTCTAAACATAGCCTTAAAACAGGATTAGGTTGGTATCGGACATTTTATACTGATGAGAAAGAGAATTCGCAAAATCTTCCTGTAAACACTCCATTACTATATCTCAAAGGAGCTAAAGATTATGGAGATATTGCTACTTACATTCAAGGATTCAAAGAAAGTGGGATAAATAACATTATAGGAAAGTCAATTCCAGACAGTGCACATTTTGGGCCAGAAGAAAATCCTGAATTTGTAGCACAAGCAATAGATGAATTTATAAAAACTAAATAAATACTGTTGCCAGTCGAGTAAGCTAGGGGAATTTCACCCCTAACTTCTCACAGAACAGTACGTGAATCTCTCAATTCATACGGCTCTTATTATGCAGTCAATTCAATCTTAGGTCAACTGATAACCTAATGTCCAATGATAAAATAGATTGGGATAACAATTACAGACATGCCTTAACCATCTCACAGCTTTCACCTTGCTACGCTTTAAGCCTTTGTATTTGTTCAATATCCACTTTATCAGACGATGATGTAGGTAATAAAACACGAGTTTTATGTACCGTCTTTTATCCTGTTTTCTTGAATTAATGTTGTTGTTAGAATTGAAATTGTCCCAGATAAGAACCTAAATTCTATTTCCAAATAAAAGCATTTTCAATTTTTATGTATCCTTAAAACCGCTATATTTAAGACTTAATTAAGCAGTTTGATGAGTTTTTAGACAAACTGCAATCAGTTTTAATTGAAGCGAAATGACATTTGCTCTCAGAAAAATTAATAAAAAGGATATGGTGACAGATAGAGATAAATACATTTTGGATTTAAAAAATAAATTTGAATCATATTCATTTATTAGTAAAAAGTCATGGGAACTGTTGAAATCAATTATAAGATTTATCTCCTTAGAAAAAAATGACATATTACTCAACAATGGTGAATGTTCTAAAAAAATCTATTTCGTATGTAAAGGGGTGCTTAGAGCATATTTCACAAACCCTTTGGGAGATATTTATACAAAAAATATATTCCTTGAAAATGACATTGCAGGTTCCATTGTCTCCTCAATGCTTGAAAAACCATCTGAATTTACTCTTGAAGCTTTAGAAAATACTATTCTAATCTCATTAGATTATAAATCTTACAGGAAATTAATTAATCAGGAGAATGATTTAAAGGAATTCTATATCGCATACTTAGAAAAAAACTGGGTAATTGATAAAGAGCAAAAGGAAGTTTCGTTAATTCTTGAGGATGCCACAGAAAGATATAAAAAGTTACGTCTCACTCATCCCAATATTGATACGAGAATTGCACAACAACACATTGCTTCGCATTTAGGAGTTACCCCCACCCAATTAAGCAGAATAAGAAAAAATTTAAAGAAATAACTTCAAAATCAACATATGTAAATGTGGATAAGAATTTTTGATGCTTCATTTGCATTATGAATAAATTATTACTCTTATTATTAGCATTTACAGGCGGAACCGCTTTAGCAGTGCAAGGTGGATTAAATTCTCAGTTAGGAACAGCCTTAAAAAATCCATTACTAGCCTCTGTTATTGCGTTTTTCTCAAGTACAATCTTTGCTATTGTTTTCGTTCTTTTAGGTACTAAAACTTTCCCTACAACAGATCAAATAAAAGGAATCCCTATTTACCTGTGGTTCACAGGTGGATTTTTAAGTATGATAGGTGTTGGACTGTATTTGTATACAATCCCTAAACTTGGAATATCAACAATGATTTCAATTGGTCTTTGTGGCCAATTGATATTTGCTGCTATAGCTGGTCATTTTGGATGGATGAATTTGCCACTGGAACCAATAACTTTGAAAAAAAGCATAGGAATTTTAGCAATGATATCAGGTATTTTAATAACTAATTTAAAGTAAAACATGAACGAAAAAATAATTAATAATCTATACGAGCTTTGGGAGCAAATCGGCAATTTGACCAACAAACTATCCAAGACAGAGAATTATTCCACTGTTTCAATGGATGATTCTGATTGGCCAAACCGAATCTTTAATTTGAAAAACAATACTCATGCTTTAGAGGAAGCACTTCGGCTGAGTCAGGAGGGAAAACTGCCTGAAATAATAGCAATTACGAAACCCAATGATTTAAGGAGTAATCCTAACTTTAAATTTCTATTCGGACAAAAAAACATGGCTCTAAATTTACAATCAAAGACAAATGAGTTATTTGCAAACCCAAATATTAAGCGAGTGAAAACAAAAAAAAATTCGATTGATTTTGCAAGAACAGCATCGGAATCATTTGGGTATAGAGTTGACAGCAATCTGATTTACAATATTGTTAATCACACAGAAACTATCCGATTATTTATCTATCAAGAAAAAAGTGAATGTTTAGGCTGTGGAATAGTATTCTTTGATTCTAATAATAATGCAGGATTGCATATGATAGGAACTCTTTCAAAAGGAAGAGGGAATGGAATAGGAAAAAGTATGACTGAAAGATTGCTTATTGAAGCGGAAAAGAATAATATGAATTTCTGTGTTCTTCATGCTTCATTAATGGGAGAATCAATTTATAGAAAATTGGGTTTTGAACCATACCAAGGAATTGAGACCTATAAAATACTGAAAAAACAGTAACAACTAAAGCTAATTGATACTGCCGACAGGTTGTTGCCTTGACTAAAAAGCCTATTTCACAGTACGTGCGTGACTCATACGGCTTCAAATATGTTTGACGCAACTGAAGAATCTGCAAATTCTTTTGATAGAAAGAAAATAACAGAAGGACTCACGTCTCATTGGAGAAAAATAACATTTAAAAATCACTTCAGAATCTGGCATCCAGAATTCAAGAATGGTTTTCAAATTACAAACATCCAACCATTAACTGGATTATTTGTAAAGTTGGGGTGTTCCATCTAGAAACTAAGACTTATTTGAGGTGTTCGAAATTAATAATCGAACACCTCTTGTTTTATTTAACATTTGTAGTTTTTATTGAAATGAAAGTATTACTTTTGTTCCTTAAATTTGTATCATTTAATCAAATAAAAGTATGAGAATTGGCTTACTACTCTCTAATTCTGGTCACCATTCGTATACAAGTAGTGATTTGTATAATAGTTTAAAACTTACTTTGGATGATGCCTGCCAATATATCCCAAAAGATACAAACTTTGCCATTCCTGCCGATAATCAGAAAGCGATAAAAGAATTGGTTTTATATGATAACGTTGATTTCATTGTTGGCTTTTTAGAATATTGTTCAATTACAGTAGTAAAACCACTTATTCAGCAAACAAAAACTCCTTTGATCATATTTAATTCAGGAGAGCATCCTCTTTTAAAAGCCGATGTAAGTCCATATATCATGCACCTTTCATTAAGCATGTTTAATTCAACATATTCAGCATGTAAATGGGCTTTTAATAAAGTCGCTAAGTCATTTACATCACTACATACATTCTTTGAAGCCGGATATTCTATCTTATATGCTACTATATGCCGGACTTAAAGAGGGAAAAACTTTTAATTATTGAACTTATATCATATGAAACAAAAATTACTCTCAGGTAAATTGCTTAAAATATGCAATTTTCTACAAAAGAGAAGGAATCTATTTATGACCCTTATGATGGTCATAATAGTAACCTTTGCCAAAGGTCAAACGGTGCTACAAACTGTAGATTTTGAAACCACTACAGGATATACACTTACGGGTGCACAAACAAGCATCATCCCTGGCAATGACTGGTGGGAAAGAGCATTATTAAGCGAAGTAGCCCCAGATAATCCTCTTTCTGGATATCAGGGATCTTATTTTTTCTATGCAGAAGATACTGATAATGAAAGAACAATTGATGATCCTGTTTATTGTACCCTGAACTCAGTCGCTACAACTGGATATTCTAATCTTACAATAAAACTATTAGTGGCAGGCAACAACTCTACTAATAGTAATTATGAGCAGGAAGAGTACCTTAGAATACAATATGCATTTGATGGAGGCTCGTTTGTAACTTTATCACAATTTATAGCATCTGCTCCAAATGTAACGTTTATGTCAGAAGATGCGGATGCGGATGGTATAACGGACGGAGTCGGGCTTAGTCCAGATTTTGCAGAGTTCACTTATAGCATTCCTAATGTGGGTTCCAGTTTGCAAGTAAGGATTATGGCGAATATTGATCAGGGACGTGAAGAAGTTGCTTTTGATAACATAAGAATTTTAGGTGCTCCGGCAGGCAACACAGCACCTACAGCCTCCAGTTTCTCAACCTCAACAGGCCCCTACCAAAATCAGGTATATACATTCTCTACATCTGATTTTGGATATAATGATGGAGATAGTGATCCTATAGATCATATAAGGGTAACAGCCGTTCCTGTAAATGGAACTTTATATGTAGATGCCGATAATGGTGATGACTATGATAGTGGCGAAGAATTATCTAATGGAGGAACAATAAGCAAAGCTGATTTAGATGCAGGTAACCTACAATATTATACAACCACATCGATAAGTTCTTCCTTTACTTTTGATGTAAATGATGGAACGGATTATTGTTCTTCAACATATACTGCTACATTAAATGTGATAGGCTTACCCACAGTTTCAACCACAGCTATCTCAACTTTTGATGCAACTTCTGCAACCCTGGGAGGAGAGGTAACAAGTGATGGCGGTGCTACCGTGTCTGAAAGAGGAATCGTTTACAACACAACTGGCACACCATCAATTCTATCTGATACCAAAGTGTCGATTAGTTCCGGCACTGGCATCTTTTCACAGTCCGTTTCGAGTCTTTCTCCCGGTATAACATATTATGTACGAGCTTATGCTATTAATTCTGTAGGCACTTCTTATGGAGGAGTTAAAAATTTTACAACTCCAAAACAATCTCAAACGATCACCTTCACACCACTTTCTGCAGTAACTTACGGGAATTCTGATGTTAATCCGGGTGCTACTGCCAGTAGTACATTATCGGTAACCTACAGCAGTTCAAACACCAGCGTAGCATCTATCGTAAACGGTCAAATCCATATTGTAGGAGCAGGCAGCTGCACCATTTACGCAGATCAGCCAGGGAATGCAACTTACAATGCTGCAACACAAATTTCTCAAGGTCTAACCGTTAACAAAGCAACACCAACAGTTACCGTTTGGCCTGCAGCAACAGGAATCACTTATGGTGAAAACCTGTCATTGGCTACATTAAGCGGTGGTACAGCATCTGTAGCCGGAAGCTTTGCCTATGATGATAATACCATTACTCCTAATGCTGGAACTTACAGTGCTGATTTGACATTTACCCCAACAAATGCAAGTAATTACAATACGGTTGCCGAAAATATAAACGTGACAGTGGCTAAAGCAACACCAACAGTTACCGTTTGGCCTGCAGCAACAGGAATCACTTATGGCGAAAACCTGTCATTGGCTACATTAAGCGGTGGTACAGCATCTGTAGCCGGAAGCTTTGCCTATGATGATAATACCATTACTCCTAATGCTGGAACTTACAGTGCTGATTTAACATTTACCCCAACAAATGCAAGTAATTACAATACGGTTGCCGAAAATATAAATGTAACAGTGGCTAAAGCAACACCAACAGTTACCGTTTGGCCTGCAGCAACAGGAATCACTTATGGTGAAAACCTGTCATTGGCTACATTAAGCGGTGGTACAGCATCTGTAGCCGGAAGCTTTGCCTATGATGATAATA
>NZ_WTCR01000026.1 GCF_009795715.1 Labilibaculum euxinicum
TTGTCTTATCATAAGCTCCAACAGGAAGAACATCGGTGCCATATCGAATTTCACTGATGCCGGTTCTCCATGTTGCATCATCTGTAAAAGTAATATCAAAATCAGAATCAACAGCAGCATCTGTTGGTACAGTAAGTGTTGGATAAGCATTGACTGGAATATCAAATGGATCGGAGATCAGGGAAAATCCATCCATGGAAAAAGTGATTGCAGCTCCGGTAACAGCAACAGCGCTGCTCCCTGTTAAACCAGAAAAAGTCACCACTCCCGATGATGCTGTTTGAGGCGTTGTTCCGCCTAAAACCCAACTTGCCCCACTGGCAACAACTCCCACAGAACTTGTTCCATCGCTTGTACAAGTATTGCTATACTGATCCTGCAGGCTTACTACAGGCTGTGTTCCCAAAACTCCGCCATTGGAAGCCGGAGCAGTCGGCTGAGTAGTTATAACAAACTTTGTTGCAGCACCATGCCCTATCGTTTGTGAAAACACACCATCAAAGTAGGTTCCATCTGTTACAATAGTAATATTTAAGGTTGTGTCATTTTGAAAATAAACACTTGCAGAAGGAGTAAAAACAATTTCTCCTGAAGTTGTACCTGCATCGTAAGCAGATGGATCAACAACATCATCTCCATATCGTATTTCAGAAATAAGACTTTGCCATGTACCATCATCAGTAAATAACAAAGTGAAAGAATTATCAACCGTAACTCCCGATACCGAATTTAAGACTGGCGGTGCATTTTGAGCTTGTACAATAATGACTGAGATAACCCATAGGAATCCCAAGAGTAGATATTTTTTCATAATTACAGGACTTTAGATAACTAACACATAGTTAGAACCAAAGCGCGTACCACACCCCACAACAGACTCACAATCTGACCCATACACTAAACCTGCAAATTCTCACATATCTACGATATTGGATAAAAGCTCAAACAAATAGAAAAAAGTCAGTAAATACACGACTTTTCTCCCTATTAAAAAAAGACATCCTATTGTGGATGATTTATCCGTATTCGGATAAAAAAAAGCCGAATCACTTAGATTCGGCTCCCTATTTTAAATTTAATTACCCTATTCTGATACGTTAAAAGTATTTTGAAATTTAGGAATGGAATGTCTTATCTTAAAATCCCGCGAATAATTTACAAGATGAACACCCTGATTTTCGAGTCCTCCAAACGCATTTACTCTTTTAAAATGGTAATTTGATTGTAACAAATCCAATTTCAATTCATTCAAATGATCAGGAAAACTATGCCCATACCGACTTACAGCCTTGGAGAAATATCGACACAAATCAAATCCCCTAAAACTAAAATCATTCGGTTCACATTTAAATTTCTCTCTAAAATCCGAAACAAACAAATCAATTTTAGCCTCCTTATAATCAATATTGTATGGAGTTATTACACTTAGATTTAAATTGTAGAACAGCTCGGCATCCAAACTGTTAAATCGCTGCCATACAGGAAAACCCATTAAGCGAATATCAAAGCGTTGACTTAAAACATTTAAATTGGAAATAATATTTTCAACATATGGCTGTTTGGTAGAAGGTACCAAAATTACATTTTCGCATGTATCACTCAACATACGTTCAATTCCAAAAAGCCCATATTCATCAAATGAGATCTTCTTATAAGTCATGTCACCATTTTCCCAGTACTTTCCTTTTTCGAACATATTCCGTTCTATGTCTGTAACCAACTGGAATTCATTCAAATGTTCATAACGATCAGGATGAACAACAACTAAATTCCTTGTATCCAAATCGAAACAAACATAGTCGGATATTTTTCCACAAATCGACTGGATAGAAGTATTCATTTGAATCACGAACGGATTTGTTGTGAGCTCTGAATTCTTTGGCGAAAGAGGTGAAATAACAGGGATTCGTCTTTTTTGGGCAAAATCTGCCACAATCGAGAATGTATTTTGATATACCGGTCCTATCATAAAATCCAGTTCAGTATACTGCAGTCCAGCTACAATTCGTTGAACTCGTTCAGGACTTTTTTCGGTATCAAAAACATGAAGATCTACAGATAACCCCTCTTTTTGGAGAGAATCAACAGCCAAAAGAATACCTTGGTAGAAACGAATGAAATCATGCGATTTACTGTATAAAATCCGTGGATTTCTCTCCGTAATAATTTCAATAGTATCCTTATAGGAAATACTTCTGTTTATGGAATCATTCGCATCCAAATACAAAGGCAAAAACAATGCTATCCGTATTTTATTCTGACTTAGTGGTTTTAAATCAACTTTAGGAACAACAGTATCTGCAACCTGATATTTTTTTGCGATTGTATCCTTTTGTTCTTCCTTCTCCATAAAATATTCCGGAGGAACCAAATACCTGGGAATCCGAACCCAATCGCCAATCTTTAAAGATGTACTTTTCAGTTTTGGATTTAACTTTTTGAATTTTCGCAGATTCATAAAAAACCGACGGGATATAGAAGACTCTGTATCCCCTTGTTTTATCACATAATAGTAATAATTCTTATCGTGTTTAGGAACAGTATTAAGCTGTGGCTTTTTAACAATCTTAGGGATTTTAACGACTGTACCCAAACGTAAGTTATTCCCCATCTCTGGATTTGAGGCCTTTATCAATGCAATATCAACAGCATATTTTTTATACAAAGAAAACAATGTGTCTCCCTTTTTTACTATATGATAAAAGAACTTCTCATCTTCCTTTTTCACTAAAACAGGAGAAAGAACAGTTTCTGAATCTACAACCGGAATTCTTAAAACCTCACCAACATTAACTGTTGCTTCCGTTTTTCGATTCACCTGCAAAATAACAGCAAGGTCAACACCATATGCCCTACTAATAGAAAACAAGGTTTGCTTTTCTTTTACAAGATGTAAAAAACAGGTTTGACCACCTACAACAACCTTATTATTAGACAACTCAACATTTGTAGTTTGAGCTTTCGTAAAATTTACTGCTCCAATAAGGAGACATATCAGAAGGATACTTCGAAAAAAATAATGCATTAATTATCTGTATTTCAAATATTTATAGTTCACTAACAATAGCTAACAAAAATACTAAAGTCCGCTTGGAAAACAAAATATCTACAATAATTGAACCGTAAAAAAGCAAAATCGAAATTCTTCGCCTGAATTTCGATTTTATCATACGTCAAAACAACAATTCCTCAATACTGTTTTTTGAATCAATTCTCTACTAAAATATGTTCGTCATATTCTATTTCAAATTTCAATTTTTGTCGTGCCTCATCATTAGCCAAAGCCAAAAAAGCTTCTCTACACTCCTTATTAACCGCACTCTCCGCCATATTCAAGTAAAATTTAAATTTTGCTTTTTCTTTTTTCATAGCAATAATCAGTGCGTCCTGATAGGTTAAATCATTTCTGGTATGATCTACATCCTCAAGACTACCAGTAATTTTCATATCCTTAATTTCATCCAGGTTCAATTCCGGTTTCGCATCCTTCATCTTCTCCAGTCGAAGCATTCTGGCTGTTTTCTCTAAAGCAATATCCCAAAAAAGGCCTTTCACATGTTTCTTGTCCATTCGACTTGCAACCTCAGAGTAAAACTCAACTTCATCCATCTCCTTATCGATTGCATAATCAATAATTTCCTCAAATGTCCTAAAAATTTTCATCCTTTATTTTTTGTTAATTTATAATCCCATACGAATCAAAAACCAATTTAAAATTGGTGCGTTTTTCTTTTCAGCTTGACTATATAAGATACAAAATAGTAACAATCAATACAAATGAATTTTTAAGCATAGACTTTGATTTTCCTCGTTGGATGCGTTAAAGACTTCACCATCCAAACATTTTTGCATTTCAGTTTTCATTTCATTTGTTTTTGAAATTCAAAAATAGAGAAGAACAGCCGATTATTTTTTCATCTATCTTAAAATCATCCATTCGCCCGTATGGTACTTAAATGTTGTTGGGTCATCCCCAAATAGGAAGCAATATATCCCAAATTTACCCGGCTAAACAAATCAGGATTTTCGTTGTAAAACTTTTCGTAGCGTTCTTTTGATGATAAGCTTAACCTGTCGATACGCAGGTTCTGCATTTTCAGCAATACTTCCTGATGAATGGTGCGGGACCAATTTGCAATGTCGATATCTGTTTTGTACAAATTGTTTAAAGCGTCAATTGGCAGGCTAAATACACACGAATCTTCCAGAAGCTCCACAAAATCGAATCCCGGGGTTCGGTGATACAATGAACTTGAAGAAAAAGTAATATCACCTTCCCGGCTAAACCAATTGGTAATTTCTTTCCCGTCAACCAAAAAGTAAGTCCGCATACATCCCTGTTCTATAAAGTATACAAAATTGTCTTTAACCCCTGCTTTGGTCAGCAAATGATGTTTAGGCAGATGTATTTCGGTTAATAAACCTGCCAGTGTTTCAATCGAATCATCAGATACGGGATAATACCGTCTGATCCCTTTAATAATATTTTCAATTTTATTTAGTTCCATTTATTTCATAAAAAAAAGCATCGGACAATAGCCGGTTACGCGCATCGTGCCCGCCGATAATTTACATCTAATTAATTGTTGAGAAAAGGACTCCAGCCATCAAGAACAAAAAGCGGATTGGAATAGTTTTCAATCAATTCTTTATCAGTATCCAAACGTAACTGACGCGAAAAATCAGCCCGCTGAGAAAGGTCAACTGGTTTTCCATCATCGATATTGGTGCTGTTATATTCCCAGTAGTGCATATTTTTTGTTTCTCCGCCAACAGTACCCCAGCCTTTAGGCAGAATGTTTTTAAGAGAACAGTTAATGAACACGCATTCGCTGTACGGATAACCAAAACCTTTATTAACAGGAGCCCTGGCCAATGTACTTCCATTAGGATTTGTACCGGTGAAACGGCAATTCAGAAATACATTCCCATGATTGGCCTTGGTATTTCTTGTCCACATAAAAGGTCCGGGAGAATAAAAATCGCAATCTTTGAAAAATGCAGGCCCCCGTCCAAGTATCATATCACCGCCACCGTCAATTTTCACATCTTCGAAGCAGGCCGAACCATTGGTTTGTAAAGCATCGCCTGAGCCTACAATATGTACTCCTTTAACAAATATTTCACTTCCATTAATCAGTAATCCTTCTGCCTGCCCTTGCAGTAAAGTTTTAACTGTTAAATTTAACAACTGAATATTTGTACAGTTATCAATCGCAAAAGCGGCTCTTCTTGAAGGAAAAGTACCCGGCCATTCATTGGTTTTTACATTCCATGGATGGGGATTGAACACTTCATTGTTTGCATATTGAATTACTGTTTTCTCCCTGTTTTCACCTTTGATGATGATATTCGATTTATTCCTGAAATAGATCAGCTCATCATACAAACCGTTCCTGATGAAAATTTCAACTGTGTCTTTGTAATCATTGGGAATGTAATCAAGGGCTCCCTGCAAAGAAGAAAAGTCACCATTCCCTTCATCATCCACTATAATTTTTTTATACCTTAAATCAGGAGGATTCTTACTGGTGCTGAACCGCCACACATTTTTGTTATAAATCCCTTTAAAGCTTCCCTTAGCTGAAGAAACCACACTGCTGTCAATTAAAACATAGTAGTCTTTATTGTACTCCAAAAGATTATGGTGCAAAGAGATAATGGCAGTGTTTTCATGAACAATTATGGGATAAAAATGGAAAGCATCGGTAAAACCACCAATAATGGTCAACTGAAATGTATCTGCAGTTGCTAAGGCTGTGCCTGATGGAGTACCCGGCTTGGTATTGGCATTGGTAAACTTACCGGGCAAATATTGATAAGGGATGCTTGTATAAGTCGCTTCCGGGTTTTTGACAGGTTTGGTTGGTCCTGCCGGGATACTCATATCAATTAGATCGACCAACGAATCGGTCTGACTTTCGAATACCCTTATTTTGCCCTTGCTTCCTATGATGGGTTGACCGGCAAATGTAATTTTAAGATGAGTATCCGGATGAATGTCTTTTTCTTGGTTTTCAGGATAAATTGTATAATTGCCGGATATTTCTGTTGACGTACAGGATGCCAACAAGGCAATGCCTGCACAGCACAAATAATTTTTTACTATTTTATATTTCTCCATTATCAGTAAGATTTATACTATTTGCTCTACAACTAGTTCATAATAACACCCAATTACATTTTGTCCCCGAATCTACAAAACAATAATTGCGTAACAAAAAGATAATCGGGATAAAACAAAAATGCCAAAACGCTTACAAGTCTTCAACACTGAAAAGATGTGGCAAATAACCAACAGAATATTTCTGTACTCATCCGCCAGAACTTAATTGCCCGTAGTTTTTCGCCTTCCTATCAGCGATGTAAAAATTCCGATTACACACAAAACTGTAAAACTAATGACAATCACTCTCATGCTTAGTATGAATGAATCGAGATTGCCGGCATGAATTTTAGCATCCCCCAAAAAAACATGTACCGAAAGAGCCGCAACAGCCATACTAAACATCATTCCTGTGGTTCGCATGGTAGCAACTGTTGCCGATGCCAGTCCTAAAAAACGTTTTTCTACCGAACTCATAACTGAATTTGTATTGGGTGATGAAAACACCCCAAAACCAAATCCTAAAATCAGTAAAGCAAAAACAATATAGGCATAGGGCGTTTGCTTGCTGATAAAAGTGAGCAGCAACAGCCCTGCTGCACTTATTCCCATCCCTAAAGATGCCAAAATCCGCGGGTCTTTTGTGTCCGACAATTTGCCGGAGAAGGATGCTACTACAGCCATCACTACAGGTTGTGCAATTAAAATAAAACCTGCCTCTTTTGGCGATAAACCTTTCACGTACTGCAAATACAAACTAAAAACGAATGTGATGGCAAAGGTGGCTGCATAGTTAATAAAAGCGGATAAATTGGAAAAGGCAAACAACTTGTTTTTAAAGAACAGCTGCATTTCGAAAACCGGGTTTGGGTGTTTTAACTCGTATCTGACAAAAATAAGTAAGCCTGCAATTCCCAATAAGGTGAACACGATTGCTTCCGTTTTTGGTAGATGCGAAAACCCATACATCAATCCCGAAACGGAAAACATATATATCAAAGTCCCCTTAATGTCGAATTTCGCCTTGTCTGGAACTGCCCATTCGGCTTTAATTTTTGTGAGTATGGCCAGTATTATCAGCAAGACTGCTCCTGCATTAATAAAAAACAAGGAACGCCAGCCCAATGATTCTGTTAGAATGCCGCCCAAAACCGGAGCAATGGATAAGCCTACGTAAACGGCCATCACATTTAATCCAATCATTTTACCTCTTTCGTGAGGTTCGAAAGCAGATATTACAATGGCCATGTTCGAGGCAAAGATACCTGCAGCACCTATCCCCTGCAACAAACGCCCCATTAGTAATGTTTCGGATGAAAAAGAAAAGGCGCAGAATAAAGTGGCAAAACCAAATAATATATTGCTGTACAGAAACATTTTTACACGTCCCCAATTGTCGCTTATTTTACCAAAAGGGACTAAAAATACCGACGAGGCCAGCAAAAAGGACATACTTACCCAACTTAAACCCACGGCCGACATCGATAATTCTTCCCCAATTCGGGGTAAAGCCACATTAACAGCAGCTCCCATTAGTGGATTCAAGAAATTGGATGCCATGGTAACAGCCAGCAGAATCGTTTTATTCAAATTTGGATTTGATTCTATCATCATTCTCTTTCTTGTGTGTGCAACAGCATAAATTTAGCTGTTTTTTGCGGAATCGGTAATTTTGTTTTTCAACCGTTTTTAGGAGGATAAAGCTCAGGAACCACTTTATTTTTTCATTTGACCACTCAGTGAAGTTCAAGAACCACTTTGTAATTTCATTTGATCACTTGGTGAAGTTCAGGAACCACTTTGCAATTTCATTTGATCACTCAGTGAAGCTCAAGAACTACTCTGTAATTTCATTTGATCACTTGGTGAAGTTCAAGAACCACTTTGTAATTTCATTTGATCACTCAGTGAAGCTCAAGAACTACTTTGTAATTTCATTTGATCACTTGGTGAAGCTCAGGGACAACTTGGTGAAGTCATTTTACCGATTGGTGAAGTTCAGGGACGACTTGATGAAGTCATTTTACTGCTTGGTGAAGCTCAGGAACCACTTTGTAATTTCATTTGATCACTTGGTAAAGCTCAGGAACCACTTTGTGTTTTCATTGGAAAAACCGTTCTCAGGAAATTCCCTTGCTCCCAATTCGTATCAGTTCTGTCAAATGTGCCAACTTGCAGCAAAAGCAAATCTAGAATGATTATACATAATCGGAATTATCCCGCAACGCCCTCTTTTAGTGGACTAATGAGCATAAAAAAAGACCCGGATGGGTCTTTTTCTTTATTTTGTTTTTACTTCTGCCTCGCTGAACACGAGCTACAAGCTCGCGCTAGTGGGGGACATTACTTAGAAATCAAGTTCTAAAACTCTCTGATTAGGTTTTTCAGACATATAATTCCAAATACTATAATCAATGTCTCTTCTAGAAATATCTAAAATATCAGCTGTATATTCTACAATTTTTTTGGCACTATGATAATTTGTAAAACTTACATTAGCTCTATTTAAAAAATTGATTATATGTCTATCAACCGCAACTGTCTCTATATGCATTAACTTAAAAAAATAATCAATTGTTTTATTGCCTATGCCATGAATTGAAAGAAAACTCTTTATGTTATTATACTCACATAGATGATCAACAAGTTCTCCTGTCGTTTGAATAGAGTTCTCCTCTAAATATTCTAAAACCAATTTAAATCTGTTGAGTTTTATCTCATTTGTCCAATTAAGGAATCTTTCTATTCCAATTTCATTAATTGTGTTAATTAATCCATTTAAATTATGAGCGTCATTAAAATCATTATATACATCTAGCACTCTAGGCAATACTACAGTTTTATAGTTTAATCCAGCTTGCAATATAATATCTGTTAATACAGCTCCTAAATGAGTGTTATAAAAGCAATAATTGCTTTTAATTATATTGAATTCCTGATGATTTTCAATAAAAACAACTAACTTGTTTATTTCTACGCTATGACTCATTCACTAAGCTTTTTTAATGCATCTAATCTATCTACACAATTAGGACAAGCACCACAAGGTATACTTGGAGATGCTTGGCAAGAAAAGGTTTTACCAATTGGTACACCTAACTCAACACCTAATTTGGCCACTTCAAATTTAGTAAAATTTCTAAAAGGCATTTCAATTTTAACAGAACCATACTCACTCATTAAATTTTCAAGATTATTAAAAAAATCATTTGAACAATCAATTTCTTTTGCATGATTACTATTAATGAAAGCAGAATATACATTATTCAAGTCTAATGTTCTTGCAAAAGATGCTGCTATGGTTAAGATTAGAACATTTCTATATGGAATATATAAATCGTCAGCAGATATTTTTTCTTCCCACAGATTACCTGCATTTATAAATTTTGAGTTTGAATACTTATAAATTTGAGACACGTCAATTATTTCGACTCTTTCCACATAATCATTAGGTAGTACACTTTTTAACCTTTTTAACTCAGTGTCGAAGCAATGTTGTCCATAGTTAATTATTAATGGAATAAATTCTATATTTTTTTTTATAAATAAATAACACAAAGTAGTAGAGTCTAATCCACCAGAAACAAGTATAATACCTTTTTTAAAATCATTCATAATTTAGAACTTTTATTGAAAACTTCACATAAAATTTCATCCATGTTGTTGGTCACAATATGACAGGAATGGGTTAGCATACAATTTTTGGCAATATTGTAAGGATCATAAAGTAATACAGGAATTTGTCTTTCTGATGCAATACCTATTTCAACTAAAGTGCCTGGATCATTATATAAAAGTACACCAATTACAATACTACATTCATTTAGGATTTTGATATCGTTATAGTAGAATTGTTGTTTTTGTTGAGGCGAATCATCCTCTTTCATCTGTCCATTTTCTTTAACAGGCCTTCTTGGTCTGAAATTGTGATAGACTAGACTATTTTCCAGAGTATCTATTAAACTAGTATCTACAAAGTCGAAATCAGGTGCCGCAATATAAATATTGACATTATTCCTGTGTTCCCAATTTAAAATAGTTCCTTTTAAATTAACCAGATCGTTGATTGGAGTACTTAACAATTGTTCCACCGATTGTTTAAAATTCTGTGGAAATGTTGTGCTTGCATACTCCATTGCTACAAATGATGCAAAAGCTAAATTATTCTGAACATTATTGAATATATTAGATTCGAAAATAGCATTAAAAACATCACCGACACCCACAGAATGCAGGATTGGCTTTGTCTGTGAAGATACTTGGTAAATTTTGTTTTCAGCAAAACTATATAAACGAGTACCTCCTCTATTCTCTTTAAATATCAATACGTCACAAAACTCTTTAAACTGTAATGCAAAATCAATAAAATTGAATTTACTATGCTTAATGTGTGCTTGAAAAACCTCACTTGATGTTGAGACATAAATATTTTTGAATTTGAAATTCAAGTTTTCTAAAGCTTTAAAATTCAAATTGGCTAATTCTAAACTTACAGGTATATCATCTATCTTTTCTAATATCATTGGAATCTCATATTGCCCAGAAGTAATTAAGACACAATCACTTTTAGGGAAATTGAAATCAAGATATTTGTATTCTATCCCTTCTCTTAGTATTAGTTCATATCCTTGATTTCCAACTTCCCGAGCCTCTTCGATTAAAATTAAATTAGGAGCATTTAAAGTTTCTGCCACTTTAACAAGTGCAGGACTATCCATGTGTGTAAAAAAATCAAATATCCGAGTATCTAGATAGTTTGGTGCAACATAACCAATACTATAAAATGATGAAATTGCCCAAAGAGCTCTTGCGGAATGAACTATTCCTCCAAATCTCATCTTTAAATCCTCGCTATTATTTTTTAAGGTTACATCAACTAAAATATCTCCAACTAAACAAATCTTATTCATCAGGAGAAACATTAATAATGATAGAGTTAATAGGAGTTGAAGATGTATTTGAAATTATTCCAGAATAATTAAATTCAATCATACATTTTCGCAAATAATTATATTTAGTTGGTAAATTGCCTATTCCCAGACCGTCAACTATAGCTATAATCCTAGATCCATTAAACCCGATACTTATTACTGTATTCATATCTGGTAATTGTCCTATAGAATCATAATACTCAGACACATCAACATCTTCCAATTCTGTTCTGAACGCTTTTCCACATTCATTTTCTTTTGATTCTCCTCCTTGTTTTGGATTGCTTCCAGAATATCCTTGATAATCCGTAAATCTACCTGAACCAGTGCTTCCCATAATTTATATTTTTATAGTTAAAAAAATTCTGAATAATTTTAAACCAAACAGCAACTATTCAATTAGTTTTATTTTTAAAAATTAGTTTTTTCCTCAATTCGCATTGTTGCATAAAATCAATTCATCGCTCAAAATTCATATATCCTTCTAATTTGAAGAGTTTAGATCTCCAGAATGCCACATGACAGTTGACACTATAAATAGTTGTCGATTGCTTCGACTTTCCTGTCAAATTGCAGAAAAGTTGAATCGGGTAATAAACCTTCGCATACCACTAAAACCCTGATTTGGCTATACCGCGTGTTCTAATCCGATATTATTCAATCTTTATAGTATCAAAAAGGTTTTTTAATCTATCCAATAATTCATCATAAAGAACAAATTCAATATCCTTTAAGCTTTCTCTTAAGTTTTTAAATTGGTGTCTTTTCTTTTCTGTATCGAGCTCATTTTTTGAACCTATTACTATAATTGCTCTTGGGTTAATTATATTAACTTCTAAACCATCTTCCGTTTTTGTTTCCGTTTCTGTTTTAATTGCTTGAGAGTAGCTAAACGCATTTTCTTTAGCTTTCTGTAAATAATCAGATGCTTGTGAAATTACCATTGAAACTTCTTTAGACCAAAACCAGGTCTTGTGGCTACTGTCATATTGTAACAGTTTTGTTCCACTCTTTTTCAACTCATAAAAGTCTAAATATCCGTAAATATCAACTAAAACTAAGTCAGGATATTTTGTTAAAGCAGTAGCTATATTCTTATAATTCAACTTTCTTACATATCTACTGTCGAAAAGTGTAATGTACTCATCAAAGAATGCTTGCCAAGTACTCTCTGGAGGATTCTTTTCAAGATGGAATTCGTATTTAGTAATAATTTCCTGGAGGGTAATAAGTTGAGCATTCTTCATTAAACCAGCAGACATTCTTTTAATGATATGAGCTGCTTTAAATTTTCTAGCTGCTTTAACATAGAAAGAGCCTATTTTTTCAATTTCTTCTGCTGTCAACTGCTCTATGAGTTTATCATTTAGATTTCTAAGAATCAGTTTTTTATTGTTATTTGTTTCTTGATGATCAAAGTTAATTTCAGGAAATACAGTAACTAAATAATTCTTAATCAAAATCTTTTTTGTGTCATTACATGCTCTTTGTTCTTGATTAATTGCCCCAACGACATCAGAAATCTCTCCAAGGTTGAAATAGAGTGTAGCCCCTACTCGTTTTGATTCGGTGCTTTCTGAAATTAGAATCTTATTGATTCGCTTGTCTACAAAATTATACCGAAAGAAATTATTAAGGCTTCTTTCTTCAAAACCATACCCAAACGGTGTAATAATCTTTGGAAGTTCCTTAAATCCCTCAAATACAATTAACTTAACTGATTTACCTTCGAATTCATATTCAAACGTTTCTCCATTTTTTGTGAATATCTTCACTTTTTCTTCTGATTCATCTTCTTTATGTTGTCTATATATGGTCGAAGTTGAACCTGATATTTCCTTAAAAATGTATAAGTTTTTAGTTTCTTGTATTTGATTCATGCTACTTTGTTATTTTAATGGCTTAAGAACGTAAAAATGTTTTATTCTTTCGTTTTTTTTAAAATTAACAAAACATTATTTAGAATACTGATTTTAGATTCTGAGAATAGTTCTAAATAAAGGATAAAATAGAATTGGACAATCACACCGGAACTATGGGTATTTAATTGTTTTGTTTTCTCTGCCAGCAACTTCAGACTTTCTGTTTGCCGTGTGCGTAAGAAAATCAGAATGTTTTATAAAAATTTTTTGCTTAGAATAAAGCATATTTATCCTTTAAGCTAATGCTCAGCTTTGCTCCTTGCATCAGTAAAAATTTTGTGTTTTTTATCTATTGCAGTTCGGCTTTAGCCAACTGAATTTAAAAGTTTCTCGTCTTTTGCTTTAGCATCATTTTATTTCTTATAATTCAGCACATGGAATTTGTATTGGTAAGCTAAGCAATTGGCAGATTAGTCCAAAGCTTAGTTTGCCTATTACTCCCATTGTTTTTTATGTGGCTAAAGCCTATTTACTAATTTCTTGCTGTCAGTTGGCTAAAGCCAAACTGCAATAGATGTTTTGCTTAGCATCATTTTACTCCTGCAATCATTCTAATTTCTTATTATCCCTTAGTTTAGCCCCGAAAAAGACTGGAGTAAAATTTCACATTTAAAACAGTTAAATTTAGGGTATGAAAAGACGTTGGACATTAGAAGAAAAACTAGCCATTTTAAGCGAGGCAGAAACAGGTAATGTA
>NZ_WTCR01000027.1 GCF_009795715.1 Labilibaculum euxinicum
TCTGTGTTGCTTTGTGACCTCTGTGGTTAAACAATTCTCACCACAGAGAACTGAGGTTCAATGAGTTTTTTAACGCGATACAATCGCGCACCAGAACAAGAAAAATTAATAATGAGAGAAGTAGAAAAGAACAAGAAAAAAGTAAGGAACACAAACCATCATCTGCACCGTGCTTTAGACCGGTGAGCAAAGGATAAAACACAATGCTTTTTCTCTGTGTTGCTTTGTGGCCTCTGTGGTTAAACAATTTTCACAACAGAGAACTGAGGTTCACTGAGTTTTTTAACGCGATACAATCGCGCACCAGAACAAGAAAAATTAATAATGAGAGAAGTAGAAAAGAACAAGAAAAAAGTAAGGAACACAAACCATCATCTGCACCGTGCTTTAGACCGGTGAGCAAAGGATAAAACACAATGCTTTTTCTCTGTGTTGCTTTGTGGCCTCTGTGGTTAAACAATTTTCACAACAGAGAACTGAGGTTCACTGAGTTTTTTAACGCAATACAATCGCGCACCAGCACAAGAAAAATTAATAATGAGAAATCTATAAATAACAATAAATCTTTTTCATTAATAATTGATAATTCTTAATTTATAATTAAACATGAGCAATTTTTGGCACAACATACCAACTCCCAGCTTCTCACTCGCTCCTATGGAGGACGTAACCGATACCTCGTTTCGCGAGATCGTTTTACAAACCATGCAGGAAGGGAAACTGAACATTCTATTCTCAGAATTTACTTCGGTTGACGGCATGTGCCATCCCGTAGGACACGAGAAAGTAAAGCACCGCCTGCGGATTAACGATTCGGAAAAAGCATTGCTGAAGCAGAAAAACGTGAAGATAATTGCACAGATTTGGGGAAAAGATCCGGAGAAATACTACAAAACTGCTCAATACATTGCACGGGAAACCGACTTTGACGGCATAGACATCAACATGGGGTGTCCGGTTAAAAATGTAGTGAAAAACGGTTGCTGTTCGGCACTTATTGCACAGCCCGATCTGGCCAAGGAAATTATATTGGCCACCAAAGAAGCCACCAATCTGCCTTTGAGCGTAAAAACCCGCATTGGCTTTAAGCAGGTGGTTACCGAATCGTGGATTTCCCACTTGCTGGGCACACCTATTGATGCGCTGGCAATTCACGGCCGCATACAAAAACAACTGTCAAACGGAATGGCCGATTGGAACGAAATCGCGAAAGCGGTGCAATTAAGAAACGAACTCGCTCCACAGATAAAAATTATTGGCAATGGCGATGTAGACAGTTACGAAGAAGGACTCCAGAAAGCAAAGCAATATGGTGTTGATGGCGTGATGGTAGGTCGTGGCATTTTTAAAAATCCCTGGTTCTTTTATCCCGGTAAGGGAGAAGTGAGCATGAACGAAAAGCTGGCACTTTTAAAAGAACACACCCGTGTATTCGATACAACCTGGGGAAGTGAGAAGAATTTTGCCATTCTACGGCGCTTTTTCAAAATTTACACCAGCGGATTTACCGGTGCCTCGGCCCTGCGCAATGTATTAATGAATACACACAATGCAGAAGAAGTTTACGAGGCACTTGAACAGTTTACAATGAACAGTAATCAAGGAACAATTTATTAAAAAGTTTAACCACTAAGTACTCAAAAGGATAACCCGAAGTAACACAAAAAAAATTATTTCCATCAATACTTTTTCGCTCTGTGACCTCTGTGGTTATATAAATAACCATTAACACAGACATTATCAAACAAAATTCACCACAGAGAACACAGAGAACACAGAGAACACAGAGAACACAGAGAACACAGAGAACACAGAGTATTAAAAAATAATATTTATTTACAATAGTCAAGCATTTACGTTTTTACTTTGTGCTACTTCGTGAAGAAACTTGGTGTACTTTGTGGTTAAATAAAAATTACCGCAATAAGCAGTAAACAATCGCAATCATCTTTAGACTTTGGACCTTCGACTCTTCAAGACTTTTCCAGCCCCATGGTATAATTTTTGTGCTTATTTAGAGCAACCAACAGCTCTTTTTTCATCTACCAGTTAAGAAGTAACCAAAAGCATAAATCTAAATTGCCATGAAAACAAAAGAAACACTTTTAGCCATCTTATTTATTTTCGTAACCATAGTTTCGTGCGACAAGGATTCTAATCCTGATAAAATACCAACATGTTTTAACGATTACTTCCCACTGCATATTGGCGATACATGGGAATATAAAAATTACATCCGGAAAGCAAGCGTAAGCAGTACGATCAATAATAAGGAATATACATTAATCACTAGTGAAATATTTAGGGCAGATACTCTATACGATACCAGAGAGGATTTTTACAGAGTAGAAAATGGGAAGGTTTATAAACTCTACACCAATCAATCGGATGAATTTCTTTTTGCTGATTTTACCCTTGCCGAAGGAGAATCCTGGAAATACACAGGAGAAAATATGAATGGCGACCAATGGAATGTTACGGTACAAGAAAAAATCGACTTTGATTTTGGCAACACCGTTCTTCACAATTGCAAGCCCTTCTACTACGATGTTCCTGGCTGGGCCGATGAAGAGCAAGTTTATGTGTTTGCACCCGGAATAGGTATAATCAGTATCTATTCGCCGGCTTGGGGCGCTGGTGATACCATTCAAAAAGCAAAGATTAACGGCATAACATATCAATTTTAAAGTTCGTAAGCTGGCATAATTATTGCTTTATACGCAACCAATTGCTCATTACTGCATCAAGTATAGAGATGAAGTAATTTGCTTTAAAACTTACCCGTATTATGAAAACATTTACATCAGTAATGATCATTATTCTATTAAGTCTGTGTCATTATGTCGACAGATTGAGCCAAAAACAAGAAAATAGCTTACCTCCACAAAGCAATAACAAATTATTATCCCCTGTTGAGTACCAAGAAAACGAAATTGACAATTTAAGAAAAGATTCCATTTACTACACCCATCAAAACAATAAGGAAATAGACATTTACAGTGCTGTGAACTAATAAATTTGCAGATCCTCCCGGGATGACAATAGAACTGATTATAAGACTGGAAAAATAAAAGTGCCGAGCTCAAATACTAGTCATACCCTGACAGGAACGGCTTGCTTACAGTCAGAGCGAATAGTCGAAAGATCACTAATTTTACCCCTAAATCCCCTAAAGGGGACTTCCCTCTTCTTAATTTTAATTTCGGTATTCTTTTTAAGCCCCTTTAGGGGTTTGGGGTATCTTGAAGGTCAAACTGTCTTAAAATAAGAATAATCAAATACTTTAGCCCAGGGTTAAAATAAAACTCTTCCTTTTTAATTACTAATTGTTGTGCCACTTTAAACTCCCTCCTAAATGTTCTTCTCTCTTGTTTCATAATTCTATGATATAATTTTTAAATAATCATATCTTAACTCTGTGTCCATATAAATGCAGCAACTTCACAAAATCTTTTCATCTTAAAGGGAACACTTCGCCCCTATACTATCTGGTTTTAGAATCAACACTGAAAGAACCCGAAAGAGTCTTTTTTTTGTACTGCATTTTTTGAATTCCTTGTTCGATTGCCGGACTACTACTAGTCCAGGTATCGGACAAGTACTTGTACAGGTATCGGACCAGTACTTGTACAGGCATCGGACAAGTACTTGTACAGGCATCGGACAAGTACTGGTCTTATTCTAAAAACAGGTATAAGTGGTAATATCCTGACAAAATAAAAGCCAATTCGTAAAAAATTGGCTTCTATAACAATCAATAAAATAATTAACTAACAGGTACAAGATCAATTAGCATCTGCAAACAAAGCCTTTCTTTACTATTTATATTAATACCGAATAAGCAAATCTGCTTTCCTGTTTTTATTTTATGCTTACTTTTAAAGGGCGACTGTAAAAAACAAATAGGATTTACTCCTGGGAGTAAAAGATCTCTTGCAAAAATCAAGAGTTCTTTAGATACAATTTCAGACAATAAAGAGAAGAATAACAACAACTTACAAAAAGCAACAGATAAGTGATGTAAAGTACATTGTACTTTGCACATACGTTGTGCTTCATGCCAAAAGAACGATACAGCTTATATGAAATATTGATAACCCAACGCACAAATAGCACATTTACAAGCTCTGCCGCACAGGCTGATACTTCAGCTTGTAAAAGAGCTATTATTTGCCAACACACAGATTAGAGTTATGTATGTAAATAGACTAGAAATTGAAAATTATCGGAATTTTAAGAACTTCTCAATAGATTTAAAACCACTGACTCTAGTAATTGGGGAAAATAATGTTGGGAAATCAAACCTTCTTGATTCACTGGGATTAATCTTTAGTCAGGAAGTGTCATTCTTCAAAAAAAGGACACTTGAGGTTTCGGATTTTAACTACGATAGTATTGTTGCTTTAAAAAGAAAAATCCTTGATTCTGCTTTTCCCATTGAAGATATAGAATATCCGTTTATTAAAATTTCAGCAACCTTAACTGATTGGAATCTAGACCAAGAATCGGTTATTTCAGAATGGTTTTGTAACGAGGATTATACAGAAGCAAAACTAACTTATACTTTTTCTCCTGTGTCAACATTTAATAAGGCTGAGGAAATTCAAGGACAAAGAGATTTTATTCAAAAATATAAAGAGGAAATATCAGAAGATAAATTTTCGAAACTTAAAGAAAAAGAAGTCCTTGACTTAATTAATTTCCCAATTTCAAGATATCACTATTCTATTATTGGAGGTAATCAAAATGATACACAAGCAAACATTTACCATTTAAATCAACTTAAATTTGAGTTGTTAGATGCATTAAGAGACGCAAAAAGTGAATTGACTGCAAGTCATAATAATCGACTTTTATTTAGGGTCTTAAACTCGAAAGATGAAAACGAGTATCAAGACTTAAAAACACAACTAGTAGGATTACAAGATGCAATCGAAAAGAATGATGCTATAAAATCAATTAAGGAAGGAATCTCAACTCAGTTGGACAAAATTTCACTAAGCACCGATGATTCTAAAAACATTGTAGACCTTATTTTTTCAATACCAAATATAGAAGACCTACTTAAGAAGCTGAGTCTAATATATGGGGAAGACCCCGTTCGAATAGAGCGAAACGGGACAGGAAGAAACAATCTTTTGTTTATATCTCTGATTCTTTCATTTATTGAAGACCCTAAAAAAGCTCAAACTTCATTTTTCAGAATCGTAGGAATCGAAGAGCCCGAATCCCATTTGCATGCTAACCTTCAAAATCACCTAGCAAATAATATTGAGCAGTTAATAAAAGAAAATGATAGTAAGGATTATCGAAAGGACATACAATTAATACTTACTTCTCATTCAAACCATATTTCTACAAAAATAGATTTCGACAATACTGTTGTCCTATACCATAAAGGGGATTTATTAACACCACATTATATCTTATCAGGGTTTAAAAAAGATGCACATAGTACTAAAATGGTTAGATATCTTCGCAAATATTTAGATGCCGAAAATATCAATCTTTTTTATTCCAAGAAAATTGTTCTGGTGGAAGGAATTTCAGAGAAATTATTGTTCCCAATATTTTATAAAATTCAAACTACCCAAACAATCGAAGAAACGAGTTGCAGTGTGGTAAGTGTAAATGGTCTTGCATTTAAAAACTTTCTTGAAATTATAAGAAATGGTTTCCATACAAAGTGCCTTGTATTAACTGATAGTGATAAAGACACAAAGGCTGAAGACAGAGCAGAAAATTTAGATGTAGAGTATAAGGGTGTGCCTGAAATTGATATTAGGGTAAGTTCTAAATCAACCTTTGAAAAAGATTTAATTGCTTCAAACAACACAGGTGGAAGCAAGAATATATTATTAGAAGTAATTAAAATAGTTAGACCAAATGCGGGTAAAGAATATGCTGATAAACTAGGGGAAGATGATATTGAGGTTGAAGGTTATTTCCAATTAATAGAAAAGTTTAAATCTGATTTTGCATATCAGTTAATGATTCGTCTAGAGAAGGATTCTACTAACTTTAATGTTCCTGAATATATTTTAAATGGTATAATTTATTTAACAACTTAGAATGTCTAAACCTAAACTCATAATTGCTGGACCAGGTGCGGGTAAAACATATGGGATGGTAAATGAAATAATCTCATCCCTGAACGATTTATCTCCAGCCAGATATATGGTTGTAATAACCTATACTAATTCAGCAACTGATAATATTAAAAGTAGACTTGCAAAAAGGATTCAAATTCCAAAGAACCTATTTATAGGTACAATGCATTCCTTTCTAAATAAGTTTATCGTTATTCCATTTTCATCATTCCATAATAAAGAGGTTAGTGGCGAGAAATTATTTATCCAGTGCCAAACCAATGATATTTTTGCCAAAGCGACTAAAGGTCAAAGTGTAAATTTCAAAACTGCTAACTTTATTAAAAAGAAACTAAAGGCTAAGATGAATTCTAATGGTTATATTACATATGACCAGACTGTTTCTTTAGCAAAAGACTGCATTGGAAATAAGGAGGTTAGAAGGATTCTTTCAAATAGAATACAATTTCTTTTTGTCGATGAATTTCAAGATACAAGTAATAGTATCTTTGCGATTATAGATGGTCTCAGAAAAGGGAAAAAAACCAATATATACTGCGTTGGAGACCCAGAACAACATATACAGAGTTTTGATTCTGGCATAAAGATATTTGAAAATATTCCAATATTGAAATGTGCGAACAGTTCCCAATTTAAAGTTGTTTTAAATACGGATAATTATAGGTCAACCCAAAATATCACTTCTTTTTTGAATCATTTTAATGCTCGGAAATTTAATGGGGAAATATTTCAACAAGAAAGCAAATCGGATACTGAAGGCGAAAAAATAAAGTTCATTTCTGACTATGGAGAAATCTCTAAAATGTCTCCAAAATTCTTTGAACAATGTGATACATTATCAATTTCGAGTAATGAGCGTTGCTTAATTGCTAAGAAAAATGATGTTATAAAAAGGATTTCGGCCTCATTAGCCCATAATATAATTACTCCTAAGAAAAGTGGTAACTTAAATCCTATAAAAGAGATTAAAGCAACTTTATTATCAACTTTAGGATTGAATCAAACCCAATTTTGCGAAAAATACAATACAGATGAATTCGGTGTCATAAAATATAGTTTGAAAATATTTAAAGCTATTCGAGAAGGAGTTATTACAAATGAAAATACATTCGGGAAATTCGTAAAAGATGAAATTGGACTTGAACTTAATTCTGAGGTTCCAGTGAAGATTGATAGATTACGAATTAATATGTCTCCTGATAAAATAGATAATGCTGTAGTAGCATCAAATATTCATAATTATAAAGGTTTAGAATCTGATGCAGTATTTGCAATAGCTAAAACTCATGAAGAACTAAAACTATGGTTGGAAATGAATTTTGATATTAGAGATTTGTACAGGGATAAAGAAATGACTGATTATTCTCGGCTTGGTTATGTTGCTTTTAGTAGGGCGAGAAAATTATTATGTATAGGTTGCTTGGAGCAGATTGATGATGCAACAATTCAAAAATTGGAGGAATTAAATGTTGATATTATATAGCTCTCCCTTCTCAGTCAAGCACATTTGCAAGTCGCACATGCAATCGCACAGCCAAAACTTGCAAAAGAGCTTGTCTGTCCGACACACAAATGAATGAGAGAATAGAAAGCACGAAAGCACAATCGAATAGCCCGCCCCGCTAGTAATTACTAGCAGGGAGAGGCTTTCACACCCCTCCTGTCAATTTACAATCCAAATTAATCTCAAAACTCCCAAATACTTTTGTAAATTTGATCTTCGAATATAAAATGCAGAACAAATGGATCGAAAACTAAAAGCCTTTGAGCGCTTACTAAATATTATGGATCAGCTTCGCGAAGGCTGTCCGTGGGATAAAAAGCAGACCTTTGAGAGTCTGAGAACGTTGACCATTGAAGAAACCTACGAGCTGGCCGATGCCATTTTAAAGGGTGAAAATCAGGAAATAAAGAAAGAATTGGGCGATATTCTGCTCCACATTGTGTTCTATGCCAAAATAGGTTCTGAAACCAA
>NZ_WTCR01000028.1 GCF_009795715.1 Labilibaculum euxinicum
ATTGGAACAAGACTCTTTAAAAGTTGGCGTCGACCTACTCTCCCACCAGTTGGCAGTACCATCGGCGCTATCGGGCTTAACTTCTCTGTTCGGAATGGGAAGAGGTGGAACCCCGATGCAATAGACACCTAAAATCATTCATCTAATATTGAGCTTACACCCTCAAGATAATATCATAGACATATCAAAAAAATCAAAGTAAAAATAACATCCGAAAAAATTCAGAAATGAACACCGCACTCAGAAGTTTTAGGGTAATTAGTATTGCTCGGCTTTGACGTCACCGCCTTTACACCTGCAACCTATCAACGTCGTAGTCTCCAACGACCCTTAAAGGAAATCTCATCTTGAGGTAGGCTTCGTGCTTAGATGCTTTCAGCACTTATCCCTTCCGAACGTAGCTACTCTGCAATGCAGCTGGCGCCACAACAGATGCACTAGAGGTTCGTCCAACCCGGTCCTCTCGTACTAGAGTCAGATCCTCTCAAATTTCCAACGCCCACAACAGATAGGGACCGAACTGTCTCACGACGTTCTGAACCCAGCTCGCGTGCCACTTTAATGGGCGAACAGCCCAACCCTTGGGACCTTCTCCAGCCCCAGGATGTGACGAGCCGACATCGAGGTGCCAAACCGCTCCGTCGATATGAGCTCTTGGGAGCGATCAGCCTGTTATCCCCGGCGTACCTTTTATCCTTTGAGCGATGGCCCTTCCATGCGGAACCACCGGATCACTATGCTCTACTTTCGTACCTGATCGACCTGTATGTCTCACAGTCAAGCACCCTTGTGCCATTGCACTCTACACACGATTACCAAACGTGTTGAGGGTACCTTTAGAAGCCTCCGTTACTCTTTTGGAGGCGACCACCCCAGTCAAACTACCCACCACACACTGTCCGTCGTCAGACGTTAGACTCCAGATAAGCAAAGGGACGTATTTCAAGGTTGACTCCACAAGTCCTGGCGAACCCGATTCATAGTCTCCGTCCTATCCTACACATTACTTACCCAAAATCAATGTGAAGCTGCAGTAAAGGTGCACGGGGTCTTTCCGTCCCGTTGCGGGTAATCGGCATCTTCACCGATACTACAATTTCACCGAGCTCATGGCTGAGACAGTGCCCAGATCGTTACACCATTCGTGCAGGTCGGAACTTACCCGACAAGGAATTTCGCTACCTTAGGACCGTTATAGTTACGGCCGCCGTTTACTGGGGCTTCATTTCAATGCTTCTCCGAAAATAACATCTCCACTTAACCTTCCAGCACCGGGCAGGTGTCAGGCCTTATACTTCAACTTTCGTTTTTGCAAAGCCATGTGTTTTTGATAAACAGTCGCCTGGGCCATTTCACTGCGGCTCTCATCGCTGAGAGCGTCCTTTCTCCCGAAGTTACAGGACTATTTTGCCGAGTTCCTTAGCCATGAATCACTCGAGCGCCTTAGTATACTCTACTTGACTACCTGTGTCGGTTTGAGGTACGGGCAGCTTTAACCTGAAGCTTAGAGGTTTTTCTTGGAAGTAAAATTAGGCACACTATCTGCGCTGCCGTAGCATTGCAGTACTATCGACTTTCAGCTCAAAATGCGGATTTACCTGCATCTCTCATCACGTACGGTCTTCAACGAACTATTCCGTCAGTTCGCGGTGCTTTCATCTCTTCGTCACCCCATCGCAGTTAAAGCCGGTACGGGAATATTAACCCGTTGTCCATCGAGTTCGCCTTTCGGCTACCCCTTAGGTCCCGACTAACCCTGATCCGATTAGCGTTGATCAGGAAACCTTAGTCTATTGGCGTGCGGGTTTCTCACCCGCATTATCGTTACTTATGCCTACATTTGCTTTTCCAGAAGCTCCACAATGCATTACCACACTGCTTCTGCGCCGCTGGAATGCTCCCCTACCAGTTAGAATAAATTCTAAATCCATAGCTTCGGTAGTATGTTTTATGCCCGATTATCATCCATGCAAGATCGCTCGACTAGTGAGCTGTTACGCACTCTTTAAATGAATGGCTGCTTCCAAGCCAACATCCTAGCTGTCAATGCAATCTCACCTCGTTAGTTCAACTTAACATACATTTGGGGACCTTAGCTGATGGTCTGGGTTCTTTCCCTCTCGTCCGTGGACCTTAGCACCCACGGGCTCACTGCCAGATATAAGTTATAGCATTCGGAGTTTGTCTGGATTTGATAGGCGGTGAAGCCCTCGCATCCAATCAGTAGCTCTACCTCTATAACTCTCGACTCTGACGCTGCACCTAAATGCATTTCGGGGAGTACGAGCTATTTCTCAGTTTGATTGGCCTTTCACCCCTACCCACAGTTCATCCCAAGACTTTTCAACGTCAACGGGTTGGGCCCTCCACTCTGGATTAACAGAGCTTCAGCCTGACCATGGGTAGATCACCAAGTTTCGCGTCTACCCCCACTAACTTTACGCCCTATTCAGACTCGCTTTCGCTTCGACTACGGACCTGAAGCCCTTAATCTCGCTAGTGAGGAGTAACTCGTAGGCTCATTATGCAAAAGGCACGCCGTCACACCAAAAGGTGCTCCGACCGCTTGTAAGCGTATGGTTTCAGGTACTATTTCACTCCTCTATTCGAGGTGCTTTTCACCTTTCCCTCACGGTACTTGTTCACTATCGGTCTCTCAGGAGTATTTAGCCTTACCGGATGGTCCCGGCAGATTCACACAGAATTTCTCGTGTTCCGCGCTACTCAGGATACTGCTGGAGGCATTTTGCTTACGTGTACGAGACTATCACTCTCTTCGGTGTGTCTTTCCAAACACTTCCACTTCACGCCATTTCTCTTATTGCAGTCCTACAACCCCTACATTGCCGAAACAATATAGGTTTGGGCTGATCCCCGTTCGATCGCCACTACTAGGGGAATCACTTTTGTTTTCTTCTCCTCCGGGTACTTAGATGTTTCAGTTCTCCGGGTTTGCCTCCATTGCTGGATACCTATTAAAATAGGTGGGTTGCCCCATTCGGAAATTCACGGGTCAAAGGTTATTTGCACCTCTCCATGACTTATCGCAGCTTATCACGTCCTTCATCGCCTCTGAGAGCCAAGGCATCCGCCATACGCTCTTAATTACTTCTTATTGTGTTAACAAAAATTAAATCCCGTTACCGGAATTCATCCCTGTTTCTTTACTTTTGTTACTTCTACTTTAATTTTGTTTCAATATGTCAAAGAACTTTAAATACACCATCGTATTTTTGTGGAGAATATCGGAGTCGAACCGATGACCTCCTGCGTGCAAGGCAGGCGCTCTAGCCAACTGAGCTAATCCCCCATAATCGTTTCACTCCAATTACAAATTACAAATCATTTAATTACGTTCTATTCGTAATCAATAACTCCTAATGGATAATTAAATAGTAGTCCTGCGCAGATTTGAACTGCGGACCCCTACATTATCAGTGTAGTGCTCTAACCAACTGAGCTACAGGACTATTACTACCTATCAGCTTAGCGGTGAAAACACCCTAACGCTATGGGTTATGGTATAAATAAATTTATGAAAACAATCAGTCAGGAAATACAGTCTAAAACTCTTATCGAATCTCAATTCCTATAGTACAATACTTCCAATCTCTAGAAAGGAGGTGTTCCAGCCACACCTTCCGGTACGGCTACCTTGTTACGACTTAGCCCCAGTTACCAATTTTACCCTAGGACGCTCCTTGCGGTTACGTACTTCAGGTCCCCTCGGCTTCCATGGCTTGACGGGCGGTGTGTACAAGGCCCGGGAACGTATTCACCGTAGCGTTGCTGATCTACGATTACTAGCGAATCCAACTTCACGGAGTCGAGTTGCAGACTCCGATCCGAACTGAGACCAGCTTTTGAGATTAGCATCCAGTCACCTGGTAGCTGCCCTTTGTACTGGCCATTGTAACACGTGTGTAGCCCTGGACGTAAGGGCCGTGCTGATTTGACGTCATCCCCACCTTCCTCTCACCTTACGGTGGCAGTCTCGCTAGAGTCCTCAGCTTAACCTGTTAGCAACTAACGATAGGGGTTGCGCTCGTTATGGGACTTAACCCGACACCTCACGGCACGAGCTGACGACAACCATGCAGCACCTTGTAAATTGCTCCGAAGAGAAAGCCTATTTCTAAGCCGGTCAATCTACATTTAAGTCCAGGTAAGGTTCCTCGCGTATCATCGAATTAAACCACATGTTCCTCCGCTTGTGCGGGCCCCCGTCAATTCCTTTGAGTTTCATTCTTGCGAACGTACTCCCCAGGTGGATTACTTAATGCTTTCGCTCAGTCACGCACGGTGTATTGTGCACAACGAGTAATCATCGTTTACGGCGTGGACTACCAGGGTATCTAATCCTGTTCGCTCCCCACGCTTTCGTCCATCAGCGTCAATGTTAGCTTAGTGAGCTGCCTTCGCAATCGGTGTTCTACGTTATATCTATGCATTTCACCGCTACATAACGTATTCCGCCCACCTCAACTAAATTCAAGGCTTTCAGTATCAATGGCAGTTCCGGAGTTGAGCTCCGGGATTTCACCACTGACTTAAAAACCCGCCTACGGACCCTTTAAACCCAATAAATCCGGATAACGCTTGGATCCTCCGTATTACCGCGGCTGCTGGCACGGAGTTAGCCGATCCTTATTCTTACAGTACCTTCAGTTCACTACACGTAGCAAAGTTTATTCCTGTAAAAAAGCAGTTTACAACCCATAGGGCCGTCATCCTGCACGCGACATGGCTGGTTCAGGCTTGCGCCCATTGACCAATATTCCTCACTGCTGCCTCCCGTAGGAGTCTGGTCCGTGTCTCAGTACCAGTGTGGGGGACTATCCTCTCAGACCCCCTAAGCATCATAGTCTTGGTGAGCCGTTACCTCACCAACTAACTAATGCTACGCATGCCCATCTTTTACCTCCGTAGATTTAATATTCAAACCATGCGATCAAAATATATTATGCGGTATTAATCCAAATTTCTTTGGGCTATCCCCCAGTAAAAGGTAGGTTGCATACGCGTTACTCACCCGTGCGCCGGTCTCTAAGCAGCAAGCTGCTTATACCCCTCGACTTGCATGTGTTAGGCCTGTCGCTAGCGTTCATCCTGAGCCAGGATCAAACTCTTCGTTGTATAAAAACTTTTGTTATAATTCTGCTCTTGGATGTATTTATAGTTATCGTAATTCTTACTGACAAGGTTTTATTCCCTGTATTTACCTAACTTGTTGTTTCCAATATTTTCAAAGAACTTCTGTCGGCCGTATACCCCTTACTTAAAAAGGCAACCTGTTCTAAAATTTCATTCTTAAACAAGACAGTCGTTACTGTCTCTAAAAGCGAGTGCAAAGATAAAGAAATAAATCCCAAACCTGCAAATCTTTTTTCAACTTTTTTTTTCAGGACAATTTCGCTGTAATCCCCAAGTTTCCTAGGGACTCACGAGCTCGTTAGCTCCCAAAGCGGGTGCAAAGATAAATCATTTATTTCATTATATCCTAATCCCAAAGTGAAAAAATTTCAAAAAAA
>NZ_WTCR01000029.1 GCF_009795715.1 Labilibaculum euxinicum
AAGGCTGTCTGTGAGGCAATCACCCCATCTTCTTAATCGTAATGCTAGAGTTAAAAGTAGCCCAAATAAGAACCCAAATTCTATTTCTAAATAAAAGCATTTTCAATTTTTATGTATCCCTAAAACCACTATATTTAAAATTCAATTGAACAGTTTGATTCGTTTTTAGACAGACTGACGTTGTAAACAATTGCAAGAAATACCCTGCATATGAGAAACAAGATTATAGTTTTAGGAATGATTTTTTCAAATTTGATTTCAAGCTGTTCAACTGAGCAGCAAAAAGTACCAGACGGAAATTTAAACGATGAGCAAATACTTTTTGAATATGGGATTTATTACACTCCTGATTCTCACATGACAAAATCAGATGTAATAGAATTAGTACAAAAGAATTATCCCGATTTTGAAATAATTGATTCTGTTCCAAATCCTGAGAATGTAAAAGGTTCTCAAATTGTAATTAAGGAAATTTTAAATGTAAAGGAAGATTTTGCTGCTCCCGACATTGATTTTCTTAGACATTGCAGTCGAGGATTAAGCGATGAGCAAAAGGAGATTTTACAAACATCTAATTTTGTAATACTTCTTGACTTTTTATGCGCTGAGGATAGATTGCTTTCATCTATGATTAATGCAAATAAGCTGATTACTGAACTTATTGTAAACGAGAATGATATTATATGGGATTCGGAGACGAGAGAATGCTTTACAAAAGGCCTTTGGGATGAAAACAGATTAATTAATGACAATTCCATAAATGTAAGCAAGCATATTACAATACATCTTTATCCCAAAAATGATTATTGTAGAGCAATCACTTTAGGAATGTTAAAATTTGGATTACCTGATATTTGTATTGAAAATTTATCGTGTCATAGTAATCAAAGTGTTGCAAGCTTGATAAATCTTACAGCACAGACTCTTCTTGACAAAAAAACTATTGATAAAAAAGGAAAATTATTAATTGACATTGAAGCACTTTCAAATCAAGAATTAAAGACCGATTTGCTTAATTCACTTGAAGAGAAAGCAGAGAAAAAAGCGGAAATTAATTTAAAACAAGGAATTTGGGAGGAAGGTGACCCACAAAATAGAATAATAGAAATTGGATTTCCAAAGAATAATCCACAGATTAAACAAGACGAATTAATAGCAAAGGTCTTTGGCTCAAAAGACGAAGTAACATATTTAAGTCACGATGATGAATTACTTGCTGCAAGTGAAAAAGCAAAGGAAAAAATTCCAGAACTATATGATAAATTTTCAAAAGGGTTGCCTGTTGGCACTCATTTGTTGATTAAGTTCCCATTCGAAAATGTTGCAGGTGAAAGAGAATGGATGTGGGTTGAAGTTGTGAAGTGGAATGATAAAGAAATAAAAGGACTTCTTCAAAATGACCCACAAATAGTGAGGTCTTTAAAAGCTGGACAAGAAGTGACTAAAAATATGGATGATATGTTCGATTACATTTTATGTTTTCTTGATGGAACACAAGAAGGAAACGAAACTGGAAAGATTATATCAAGACAGTATGAATAAGCAACTGTTTACAACACGCGGTAAAAAACATTGCGCGAAACGTGCTAAATTGCAATAATATAACATTTAATAAACGGCTTAGCGGCTTGATGCTGAAACGCATTTAAGTGCGCAACGATTTCTTACCGCCAACCGTTGTATGCAATCCCACTCCGAGATATTAAGAAAACTCGGTGAGTTTTTCTGCTAACGTTAAAAGTCTGAAATACAGATATAAAGTTATTTCATAATTTTACCGTTAGTCGGAATTAAGGAGCGATTCGAAGAAACATTGATTTGAATATGAAAATAATAACAAAATCAGATTTTAACTTAATAACCGATTTGAGTTCTCGGGATTATTCTGATAATTCAATGGCAACTAATTCTTCTGAAAAAGAACGATTAGATTTTAAGAATTTTAAACAAAAATTGAAATCAATTGCAGAGGATTATAAAAATCAATACAATAGTGATTTTGGTGTTTTTACTTCGGGTGCTTCTTCTGGTAATCCAATAAAATTCAATGGTACAAGACTAAACAGAGTTTGGTCTGGAATATTTAAAGGAGCAGATAACAAGCAATATTCTGCGCAAATAAGTTTTGTAATTGATGAGTCTAGGAAATGTATAGATGTCGGCTTTTATTTTGGTAGGGCATCTTCGAGAGGAAAATCAACGGATAAAGACAGATTGATATTTTTAGGAAAGACACTTTCAGAATCAATTTTATCGGATAAAGAATTAACAGATAAGTTTGAGAAATTAATTGACTTTGGATTTCAAACCTACTCATCAAACAAAAAGGTTGGAAGTAAAGAATGGTTACAGATTATAAAGACGAATCCTGAAAATTCACAAATTATTTACAAACTAGCTCCTAACGAAGATGGTTATATTGAGGCTTCTACGTTAAATCTTTATGTCTCAATGTTAATGTTCTTAATGAGTTTAATTCCGTCAGTTGGAACAAGCAGCACGAATAGAACTGTAAAACCAATGACTCCAGAACAAAGAGCTAAACAAGCAGAAAGACGGGCATTGATTGGAGCAAAAGGAGAAGAGTTCGTTTTCAACAAAGAAAAAATGAAACTTGAGAGATTGGGAATTGATTTCAAAAAATATTTAGAGCATGTTGCATTAGTATCTGATAGTTACGGATATGATATTAAAACTTGTGATGAAAACGAAAATGAAATATTCATTGAAGTTAAAACAACGACTCGTACAAAAGATGATTTTGGGGCCAATAGTTTTCATCTGTCATCGAATGAGTATGATTTTTATAAAAAGAATATAGGAAAATATCGACTTGAAAGAGTTTATGATATTGAAGGAGAAAATCCAATTTCCGAAACTATTGATTTAAGTTCGGCGAAGATTAGCAATGAATCATACCTTGTTGAAATAATAACTGCACACAATCGAATAGCCCGCCCCGCTAGTAATCATTAGCAGGGAGAGGCTTTCACACCACCAGATACTTCGCAAGCTCAGCATAAACCAAGCGGGTCTCGTATACGGTCCCGAGGAATCGGGATTAAGTTATGGGGAATAAGGAATCACGTCGAACAGGCGTGATTTGTTTGTAAATGTCGAGCATAGATTCATAACCACGTTTCCGCAATCTTTCAAGAGTAATAGTAGTTACCAAAATAGGACTCTGAGCAATCGCCCATCCCCCCATGATTCATAAATACTTATTTTTATGGGCATTCATGAATTCGTTCCTCATTGCGTGAACGAGACCATGCATAGGCTTGTCCTTGCTGAACGCCCAAACGGATAAGGCTTCGC
>NZ_WTCR01000002.1 GCF_009795715.1 Labilibaculum euxinicum
AAGGCTGTCTGTGAGGCAATCACCCCATCTTCTTAATCGTAATGCTAGAGTTAAAAGTAGCCCAAATAAGAACCCAAATTCTATTTCTAAATAAAAGCATTTTCAATTTTTATGTATCCCTAAAACCGCTATATTTAACACTTAATTGAGCAGTTTGATTTGTTTTTAGACAGACTGCCGTTACCGCCAATTTTAGAAATGAATGCATGGAGAAAACTATTTACTCAGGAACAAATATTCTAACAGACAATTGGTCATTACAGGTCATAGCTGATTTTCTTTCCGCAAAATGTGACTCATCACAAGATTGGGGGTGGATTGGGACAAATACCAAGACTGTGTATAATGGCACAATAAAAAGTGGTGCTTTTTATTTCCCAGACCTAAAAAAAGTATAAATGAAAAGAACATCAACAATATTAATTTTTATTGCCCTTTTAACATTAGTTAGTTTCAAATCTTCATGGGTAAAAAACATTGAAATACTTACTGAAAAAATTAAAAAGGAGAGTATTCTTGTTGATCAATTTGAAGATATCAAGAACAAAGACCGTTACATGAAAATGGAATTGCTCAAATCTGGTAAATACAAGCTTCTAAAGACGGAGTTTTTTAATAGAACTACTATGCAAACAAAAACAGAATTCTATTTAAGGGATTCTGTATTCTTAGAATATAAATGTTCAGGATTAGAAAGCAGATTTGAAACAAAGAGTAATAGTTTTTATTCAATAGTTTTCGAGGTTTTTTATTATTTTAAAAACAATCAGCATGGAATAGTAAAGGAAAGAGAAATTAGAATAGGTTCCTTTAAAGAATCCAATAAAGCCCGAATCAAATTAAAGGATAAGGAGTTTAAAACAAGAGAAATGACGGAAGAAGATATAATAAAATTACAAGGTGAATATAACAGCTTGAGTCTTTTATTAAAATAATACTAACCACAACAAAAGTAACCGTTGCACAACCAACTAATATTTCAAAATAGATATAATTAAAGCTCTAAAAACATGTGAATTCACATGTTTTTAGAGCTTCCTTTTTTAGGTTAAAAATCCAGAGATTTTAAATTATTGAAGGCTTAAAAAGGATTTTTCATTTTTATGTATCCTTAAAACTGCTATATTTAAAATTGAATTGAGCAGTTTGATTGGTTTTAGACAAACTGCCGTCAGAGCTAAGTATACAGTAACTTTGAAATTAAATCTGTAAAATTAAAATGTTCGTTATAAGAAATATATATAATCCTTATTGTCCTGCTTTTTTTCTCCTGTCAGAATTTTGTAAATGAAACACCAAAAGTGAATTTGATTCCTAAGACAGTAGATGATATGGGTATGATTCTGGATGCTTTCGATATCTTTGAACCCAATGCAATTTCGTTTGGTCATGTAAATCAGACTTTAATGACTGATGACTGCAACCTTCCTGAAGATGTTGCCTCTTCTGCAAATCCGGCTGTTGTAAAAAGTTATACTTGGGCGAAGCACTTATTTGATGTTTCGAAGAATGATGGGAATGGCATTTCCATTAATCATGTTGCTTACATAGTATTTATGAGTAAATAAAAAAACTCCCGAAAAGAGTATCAATCACACATTCTGTAGGATTGTGTTTCCCAATTTTTAAACAAGCTGTCTTATGGGGCAGCTTTTTGTTTTTATTATTTTTTCGAATCAAATGTTAAAAATCGTTTGTCATTTGCATAAAACGCTTAATCAAAAAAGAGTGTTGAAAATTTTAAAAAATGAAAATTTACTTCACCTATTTTCTAATTTGCGTGAGTTTATTACTTGAAGTAGTAAATTAGGAGCGTCATTAGGGTGAATTAATTTCAAATAGAATAGTGAAAGATTGGCTAAACTACTCATAAATACAACCATTTTAGAAGAATTGTTTAAGGAACACTATAACAGTTTGTATTATCATGCCCAAAGTTTTTTAAACAACTCCGAAGTTGCGAAAGATATCGTGAACGATTGTTTTGAGGAAGTTTGGAACAAGCGCAATCAATTGGATATTTCCTATTCCTTAAAATCATTCCTGTATAGTATGGTCAGGAACAGATCTTTAAATTACCTGAAACGACAAGAAGTGGAGAAAAAATACATCAGCAGAACCTTACACAGTTCCGGATATGGTGAAGACGAATATCAGGATTATGATTCCGTACTGGATGAAATTAGGAAAGCCATTGAGGAATTACCCCCCCAAGGCCGAAGTGTATTTAAAAAATGCTTTATCGAAAATTTAAGTTATAAGGAAACTGCTGAAGAATTAAATATCTCTGTGAATACCGTAAAAACACATGTAACCAATTCCCTAAAAAAATTGCGTCACGATCTGGACCGCGATTTATTGTTGTTTTTTCTTCATGTTTCGAAGAAAAAATAAAAAAGAATTCACCCATTTTATTTTTTCCTTGTGTTGTTTTTGTAAGACGAGGATATTCTACATGTCTCAAATCTGATAATATTATAAGAAAGATGAAAAAATCATATAATCATGATCAATTGGAGGAGGTTTTTCAAGTACTGAAAAATCCTCAAAAATATGGATCTAACTTCTTTCAAAAATACGAGAGCAGCCAGCAAATGCTCGATTTGTACAAAGAGTTGCGGCAATACAAAGAATCCGGACAGAAGTTAGAGCAGATTGATGCTCCAAATATTGGTTTGGAGTGGCAAAAGCTAAATTACAAATTGAAAGAGCAGCAAAGAAGAAAGAGAGGTTGGATGATAGCTGCAAGTGTTGCTGTTTTATTATCCTGTGCATTCATTTTTCAATTTGATAAAATTGTCGGACGACTGGATCAGGATGGAAATCAGCTTGTACAAATAGAAAAAGGAAACAGCAAAGCTTTATTAATTACGTCCGGTGGGAATGAGTATCGTTTAGATGAGGGCATCAATAAAATAATCTCCGAAAAGGAAGGGGTGCAAATTCACACCGATTCAAACCATGTAGTTCAGTATGCAGGTTTTGCAGGAAAGAGTAACGAAAGCAAGTTGGCTGATATGTACAATACTTTGAAGGTGCCGCGCCTGGGAGAATATCAACTGGTTTTATCTGATGGAACAAAGGTTTGGCTAAATTCAGAATCAGAACTTCGTTATCCTGTGAAGTTTACCGGCGAAACAAGAGAAGTGGAATTGCTTGGGGAAGCATACTTTGATGTTGAAAAAAATCCCGACAAACCTTTTTTAGTAAAAACAAAGAGTACAACTACGCGTGTTTTGGGAACAGAGTTTAATGTGAGTGCTTATCCCAGCGAGGAACTAAATATTACATTGGTTGAGGGAAGTATTGTGCTCAATTCAAAACAAATCTCAGGTAAGGTGCAATTGATACCAGGCGATAATGCCAACTTGAAAATTGGAGGTGATAAAATTTATGTTTCACAAGTTGATGTGAGAAAATATACTGCTTGGAGAGACGGGTATTTCTATTTCGAAAAAGAACGCTTGGAAGATATACTAACAAAGTTGGAACGTTGGTACGATTTTAAAGTTTTTTATCAAAATCCGGCGGTGAAAGATTACACCTTTCGAATGCGGGCTGACCGGAATGAAGATTTTGCAGAAATTGTCAGAAGGCTGGAGCAAACCGGCAGGATAAGCATGAAATTGAAAGGAAATGTAATTGTGGTTTCTGATGTTAATAGATAACCCCTAAAAATGATATAATGCTGAAGCCCCCATCAGGGGATTTAGGAGTGAAAAAAGGGATAGTTGGAGCTATCCCTCAAAATTTAACCGTTCATCCTTGGAGGGATGAACTATTGTTTAATCATCATCACAAATTTATGAAAAAAAAACTAACCCACCTTATTCCGAATTGGGATAGGGCAAAAACCCGACAGTGGCTTATGAGACTTACTGTATTAAAAATGATTTTGTTGATGAGTTTACTAACGACCTATGCGCGGGTAAATTCTCAAATGATCATTTCGAATTTAAAATTGGAAGAGGTAGAACTCTCCGAGGCTTTGGAGAAAATTGAAGAATTGACAGATTACGATTTTGTATTCTCTTACGATGATGTAGAAGGTTACCAGGTATCGGTTGATTTGGAATCTGCAACATTGGAGGAGTGCCTCAGTAATCTATTTCAAGAATTACCATTTACTTATACTACAGATGGAGATGTAGTAATTATAAGCTACAGAACACAACAACCAGTTAACGAAGCAGAACAAAAAAAGAAAGAGATTAAAGGTAAAGTTACCGACGAAAATGGTATTCCACTGCCAGGAGTATCAGTTGTTGTTAAAGGGACTACAAATGGTACAGCAACTGATGCAAATGGTGATTACTTTATTTCTTTTGAAAATGAAAATGCGGTACTGTTATTTTCCTTTGTTGGAATGTTGCAGCAAGAGATCACTTATGATGGACAGACCGATTTAAAAATAGTTTTGAAATATGATACAGCAAATTTAGATGAAGTTGTTGTAACAGGATATCAAGTGATCGATCGTAGAAAATTGACAAGTGCAGTTGCTTCTGTTAAAGCAGAAGATATTTTGGTGACAGGAGGGAATACTATTGATAAAATGCTTGAGGGACATATTTCAGGTATGGCTGTAAGTACAAATTCAGGAGAGGTTGGAGCTGTACCAAAAATACGAATCAGAGGTACTTCTACCTTGATCGGGAATCGTGAACCATTGTGGGTTATTGATGGTATTGTTGTTTCTGATCCGGTAAAAATATCTCCGGAAGAGTTGAATGACCCTGATTACGTAAATCGCATTGGAAATGCTATTTCAGGCTTGAATCCTCAGGATATCGCAAGGATCGATGTTTTAAAAGATGCTTCGGCTACGGCTTTGTATGGAACAAAAGCAGCCAATGGTGTAATTGTAATTTCCACTAAAAAAGGTCATGCAGGAAAACCAGTTGTTTCCTTCAATACTAATAATAGTTATAAGTTACGACCTCGTTATTCGAACCGCAATATTAATTTAATGACTGGCAGGGAAAGAGTAAATTTTTCCCGTGAGCTTTTAAATGATAATTATGGGTATTCAAATACGGTTTCCTGGGTCGGTTACGAAGGTGCGTTACGAAGCTTATACGCAGGAGAAATTGGCTACGATGAATTTAACAAAAAGGTCTCTTCGTTGAAGAATACAAATACCGACTGGTTTAAAGAATTGACTGAAGACTCATTTTCGTCAGACAATACAGTTAGTGTTACAGGTGGAACAGATAATATCCGTTACTATTCTTCTTTTGGATACTCGAACAATAATGATGTTATTAAAGACAATACGAGCAAACGTTATACGGCGATTCTAAATTTAGATGTGAGATTTTCTCCTGCTTTTTCTACCTCATTTGCTTTTAATGCAAATAAAGGAAAGCGCAAGTATTATCAAGATGAAATTTCACCTGTTAATTATGCCTACAATACAAGTAGATTAATAACTCCGGAAGACAATTATATTGTTGGTGATGGCTACGTGTATAATATCTTGAATGAATTAGCTAACAGTGGCTGTAAACAGGAGAGCAATAACTCTACCTATCGTATCAATATGAATTTTTCTCCTAAAGATTGGTTATCATTTAATGGAATATTTTCATATACACAGTCCAATACTGACATTAATTCTTATTGGGGGGAGTCTACTTTTCATGCTTCGGAATTACGTAGAGCTAACCTTGGTGATAAAATTGATTCAGAATACAGCGAGTTGCCATTTGGAGGTGAATACACAATGAATCAAACCCGGAACAATTCTTATACTGCACGTTTGCAGTCTAATGCAAATAAGTATTGGGGAGAGTCGGAACAGCATAATATTAATGCCACTGTGGGTTTCGAGATGAATTCTGACAGGTACAAAGGGTACGTTAATAGCACAAGGGGCTATTATCCTGAGAGAGGAATGCAGTTTGCTGTAGTTTCTCCGGCTTTATATCCTGCCTATGCAAATTGGCAAAGTGAGAATTTACCTGTTGTAAGTGATAACCTTTCTAATGTACTTTCCTTCTATTCGAGTGTTTCCTATAGTTATAAAAATTTGTTTACCGTGAATGGTAACATGCGTTACGATGGGTCAAATAAATTTGGAAGCAAAAGTAACGACAATCTTTTGCCTGTGTGGTCGGCTTCGTTTTCATACAATCTGAATGAGCATTTGAAAAGCTTTACAGGAATTTTTGATGAGTTGCTTTTGAAAAGTTCGTATGGTTATCAGGGAAATATGTTGAGTGGTCAATCACCGGAAATGATTATTTCAAAACAGCCATATGATACACATTACAATGAATATGTATCGAAAGTTTCTATATTCCCTAACGAGAATTTAAAATGGGAGCGTACGGGTTCCTTTAATTTAGGTCTGGAGTTTTCGATGTTCAGCCACAGAGTAATGGTAAGCAGTTCTTATTATCATAAAGAAACAAAAGACGCCTATATGCAAAAGAAGATATCCGGCGTGAATGGTTTAAGTTCGACTGTAGTAAACGGGGGGCAGATTATTAACTCGGGCTATGATGTTTCAATTACCGCGATACCTGTAAAAACTGAAAATTTTAAATGGTACTTGTCTGCTTCAGGTTCCTACATGGATAATAAAGTGAATACACTTCCTTCTGCAGAGCAATACGATTATACAGATTTTTTAAAAGGAACCGCTACGGTAAAAGGGAAATCGGTTAGTTCCTTTTATTCCTACGATTTTATTGGCTTAAACCCAAACGATGGGGGACCAATGTTTAATGATTTGCAGGATAAGAAAGAAACTTTGTATGGCATCGACAATTATGATGTATTCATGAAGGTAATGAAATCAAGCGGACGTAGAGAACCTATCGTAACAGGAGGTTTTAATACAACGTTAGAGTATAAAAACCTGAGGTTGAACGCTAATTTTGCCTATAGTTTAGGGGCAAAGACCCGCCTTTTTCGTCTGTACAATCAAACAGGATCAGAAATTCGACCAGAAGACAATATAAACAGGGAGATGCTTAACCGATGGCAACATTCTGGTGATGAAAATGTGACCAATATTCCTGCTGTTATTAGTCCGAACTCAAGTGCATATACTGATTATCAGTACCATTGGTCAGGATTCACATCTGGGCAGGTTCCTACTATTGCCAATAGCTTGTGGGAAATGTATGATTATAGTGATTTACGGGTAGTGAGCGCCGATTATTTAAAATGTTCAAGTCTGTCTTTAACGTATTCATTCCCAGAATCAACGATTTCACACTGGGCGCTATCCAGATTAGAAACCTCTTTCCTGGTTTCCAATCCATTTATTCTTTGTTCAAGTAAATTAAAAGGACAAACCCCAACGCAAAGTGGATTTACTGATATTCAGCTGTCAGAGCGTCCTGCATTTACTTTGAGCCTTAGTGTATCATTCTAAAAGTTTTACGATTATGAAACGTCCATGCCAAAGCGATTTTGACACACAGGGAGATGATTATCTCAGCATGGTAAGTTCCATATGGCAATTAAAAAACAAATTATAATCATATGAAAAAATATTTAATAATATTCCTTCTGTTTGCACTGGCCTCCTGTTCTAATTTTTTAGAGGAATACTCGCAGGATCAGGCATATGTTAAAGGGTACAACGATCTAGATGAATTGCTGTTAGGCAATGCCTACATGTCACGTAACGATGTGCAATCTTATCAGTGGGGAGTTCGGGAAGGTCTTTATTACCCTTATATACACTTTATGGCAGATGAAACCGAGCAATATATACAGGGTGATGATTATCTCCCTAAAGCGGCATGTTATGCTTTATCTGGATATTATACCTGGCAGCAAAAAGTAACACGGAATCCCGATGGGGGCGATAGCTGGGACGATTCTGCAGATTGGAATAATTTGTACAGTCATATTAATTCTTTGAATGTTATTCTTTCATCGATTAATGATTTTAAAGGAGAAACAGATACCGACATTCAGAATATTAGCAGAATAAAAGGAGAGAGTTTATTTTTACGGGCGGCATACTATTTTGTGTTGACAAATCTTTTCGGAGAGGCCTACAATCCATCTTCTGCTGAAACTGCATTAGCGGTCCCCTTAAAAACTACACCCTATATCGAAGATCTTACTTATACACGAAGTACAGTTGCAACAGTATATCAGTTTATTGTTGAAAATCTATTGGATGCAGAAAAAGCATTGGAAGGAGTTGAGCATCAATCATTATATCGAGTTGACGTGAATGGGGTTCGATTATTGCTAAGTCGGGTTTATTTGTATATGCAGGATTATGAGAATGCAAAGATTTATGGACAAAAAGTATTGGATGCAAAAAGTGCGCTTCAAGATTTAAACATATTTGCAGGCGAAGAATTTTTAAATCCATCTTCTCCCGAACTGATTTTTTCCATGGGGGCAGCATCAATTCCAGGAAATATTGCTGTAAGCACCTCTCTTTTTTCCAATAATTTTCAAATCTCTGCAGATTTGTACAATTCTTATGAGCCAGGAGATTTAAGAACAACGTATTATGTGGTAAAAGAAGGGCAAATTACATACCTGAAAAAAATGACAGGAGCTGATTTTGAAACCAAAGATTTATCGGATAATTTTGTTCTCAGAACTTCAGAGGCTTACTTAAATTTGGCTGAATCTGCTGCTTTTTTGAATGATGACAATGTGGCAAAACAAGCTCTAAATGAATTAAGAAGCAATCGTTTTGCCAGTGATTTGTATGATAATTCAAAAGTAAATAACCTTACTCATGACGAGTTAATTTATTTTATCAGGGATGAGCGTCGCAGGGAGTTGTGTCTCGAAGGACATCGTTGGTTTGATTTACGCCGGTACAATGTGGTTTCGGAATATCCCAATACAAAGACACTAACTGCATCATATACTTATTTTGAGGAAGATCCCAATACATACAAATATATTCCCTCAGCGAGAAGATCATATGTTTTGCCTCCCAATGATCCTGCTTATACCTTGCCTATTCCTCAGGTCGAATTAGAGTACAACAAAGGAATGAAAGACAATAGGAGAGATGCCAGAGACGGTTTTAATGAAAGTTTATAATACGATTGATATGAAAAATATATATATAATTTTGTTTTGTCTGATTTTATGTAATTCGTCGTGTAGTGAAGACGAAGCCTATCTTGAAACAGACTATCCTCAAGAGAATATTTTTGCGCCTGCCCAGGGAGCTATGGATGAAGAATCTTTGCTTAGGAGGGAATTTTTTAATGCAACGGGAGTTTACCTACTCTTTAATGATACCTTAACTACCTATACTGTTACATCTTTGGCCGGGGAATCAGTTGTTGTAAATGAGGTTTTTAATCCCGGCTATTCTATGACCAGTTCATCTTCAGGTAATAAATTTGAATTTAACTACTATGATGATATCGAACTTCAAAAGTTCGCATCTGATTTCGTCAAAGAGGAAATTCTTCCCAAAATCCCAAAGGAAATGCATCCGTTTTCATTTTTACTAACAAATAGCATGTTAGTAAGCAAAAAAGAATATGGATATTATTCTGAACCGGAATTAACTAATTTCTATAACGGCTTGCAGGGTACTGCTGTTGCTCTGGGTGATTTAAGTATTTTAAATGAAAACGAGAGAAAATCTTTGGCCTCGGATCTATTAAAAAATCTAATTATTGCGCAGATAGATAAAATTCCTGCAGCAGAATTTGAAAAGTTTTACAATTACAGTAATGAGTACTATGATATCTACCCGTGGAATGTTCCAAATCCATACCAATCAGTAGGATTACTAATGACTTATGCTGATGATTGGTTAGTAACCTTTAATACTGCGAAGTATGATCTGAGAGCCTATATTGAGGAAGTTTTTGCAATGAGTGAAGAAGAATTCAGAACAAAATATGCTGAATATCCTATTTGCATTGAAAAGATGGAAGAGCTGATAAAAGTGTTGGGATCGTACGGAATAGTAGTATATGAATAAAAATCCATTTAAAATTTTTTAAAATATAATTATGAAGAATATTTTATTGGTGATTTTGTTGTTTTGTTCATCTCTTCTTTTTTCACAAGAAGGGGTGAAGATAGAATCAATAACATTTAAAGAAGCTTTGGTTAAAGCAGAGCAACAAAAAAAATTGGTTCTTATAGATGGATATACATCATGGTGTGGTCCTTGCAAATGGATGAAAAAGCAGTTTAAATCTGCTGAAGCCGGTCTTTTTTTTAACAAACACTTTGTTTTTCTGGAATTCGATATGGAAAAAGAAGGAAAAACTTTGGATGAGAAATACAAAAAAGAAATTACAGCTTACCCAACGTTTTTAATCATTCGTCCTGATGGAGAAATCCAGCATAAAGTGGTTGGGGCTGATACACTATCTATCTTTATAAATATGGTCAAACGCGGTCTTACTAAAGAGACTTCATTGGATTATTTAGAACAGAATTACAGACAGGGAAAACTGAGTAAAAAACAGATGTTAGATTATATTAATGCTTTAACGGATGCTTCTTCAAAAAAAGAAGTCGCAGAAGTGGCAAATCAGCTTTTTGAGAATTTAACTGAAAAGGAAAGAGTAAGCATTGATTATCTGATATTGTATAATTGTATCGGTTATGCCGATTGGAACAGTGCCCGTTATGCATACTATTTACAGCATTACAAGGAGATTACACCTATGATGGATAAAGAGAGTATTGCTTATGTGAAAATGGCTGCATTGTGGTCTCATTTTTATAATTACTTAACAGGAATGATAACTCCGGAAGAGAATTATGGGGCTGAATTGAAAAATGAAATTCCTTCGTTCAGAAGCTTGCTTGAAAATGCAGCAATTCCGGATCGAGATTTTTATTTAGCATTAGGAGATCTTTCTGAAGCCCAGTTCTTGAATGATAAAATTGCTTATGAAAGAGATTTTAACAAAATTTTATCGTTCCCTGTTGACGAAGAAGTTTACGATGTGCTTATGAAATCTTTGCATTTAGTTTGGGGAGAATCTTCAGAATCTTCAGAAACAATGAAAATAGAAAACAAAACAGGTCGAATGTTGGAGGAAAAATTAAACAGATCTTATGAAAAAAAATAAAATGAGCAGATTTACCATTTTAATTTTAGGGATCGTTACACTTTCTTTAAATGCGTGCAAAGACTCAAAGAAGGAATTTGAGATTACAGCAAAAATACCGGGAATGTACAATGGTTTAATTGTTGAATTGATTAATGATGAGGATGGGAATAATTCTCTGATGGCAATTGATACTGTTGAAAATGAATCTTTTGTTTTGCATGGGAGTGTGCAGGAACCTGTGGCTGCTAAGTTGGTTATAACTAACCGGGCGTTGATTCCAGTGGATGCATCTTATGGACAACAATTCGAAACAACTACTTCCTTATGGGTGGAAAATGTTAAAATGCAGTACAAAGCGGCTCATTTGGATAGTATCCCTCTTTCGTATGTATATCTATCTTCGCCACTGTACAAGGAGGCGAATGTAAGTGTTGACGGAGGAAAAGGAGAGGAAATGTTTACAGCATTTCGCAATCAGTTGCGCCCTTATGAAATTGATTATTCTGAGAAAAGTATGCGATATTATTCGTGGGATGAAAAGAGTGAAGTTTCCAAGGAAAATCTGTACAATGAATTACACAATGCACACCAGTCACTTCTTGCGGCTTACAAATCGTTTATCGAACAAAAAGGAGGTTCTGTTTCTCTATTCATAATGAGTAAATTTTTAGATGCAGAATACAGCTTTTCACAGGAAGATCTAGCCATATGGAGAAAGGTTGCGGGTGTGGTAGAAGGAGATTCGATTCGGGTATCTGAAATTAAAAAGAAGCTGGATGAAATGGCGCCGTATACAACAGGAACGCCTTTTCAGGATATTGATGTTTTAACCGGAAAAGGTAAAAAGTTAAGACTGTCTGATTTTATGGAAGAGGAAAAGTTTCTATTTGTTGACGTGTGGGCTTCGTGGTGCATGCCATGTCTTGCAGCTGTTCCTACTGTAAAACAGTTGCATTCTAAATACAATAGTAAGGTGAAATTTGTAAGCCTTTCTATTGATAAGGATGAAAAACAGTGGCGGAAAGCATTGGAAAAAGAGGACATGGAATGGCCGCAATTGCTGCGGGATACTGCAACCATGGATCAACTCGAAAAAGCTTATCATTTAATGAGCGTGCCAACTTTTATTTTAGTAGATAAAAGCGGAACAATTCGTCATGTTGGGCATGATCCTGGGGCGTTGGATATTATTTTTAGTAAAATAATTAAGTAGAAAATTAATTAAGAGTTGTTTTAAATAAATTTTAGTTTTTAACTAAAGTTAATTTAAAATAATGCAGATTGAAAAAGAGGATGTGCAGATTGGCTCATCCTCTTTTTATGTAACGCTATTTTAAGACTAGTCATTGACTTCTCTTTGGGTAATTGGAAGCATTATCGCATTTTGTATAATTACACTAGTACTATTTTTTGTATTCAAAAAAATATTGAAGAAGCTTTTACGAAAGAAAAACTTAATGAAATAATAGTTCATAATGATTTATTTATTTTTTCCAGGATTTGATTTGTAAATCAATGATTGTTTTTTTGTATCCACCTGATAAACGGGTGAATTGTTGATTCTTTTGTATTTTCCTTATGCTTTTCTACATTTACAGACTGAAATATGGAAAATCACGAACAAGATATCATCAGTAAGTTTAAAAGTGGAGACGAATCAGGACTCCGCCTCTTGTTCGATTTATACTATGTACCACTCTGTGCATATGCCCACAAATATTTTGATTCCATCGATCAGGCCGAAGACATTGTTCAGGAAGCTTTTATTACATTATGGGAAAAAAACAGGTTGATTCATTTTACAGGCTCTATTAAAGCCTACCTGTTTAGTATAGTAAGAAATAATTCCATCAATAAAATTAAACAAGAGAATCGATATCGGTTTGAAGAAATAGAGAACAAAGCTTATGGGATTATCGAAGATAAATTTGAATCCCAGGAATTGGACGAACGTAAGTCTAAATTGTATCAGGAAATTGATCTATTACCAAAGCAATGCAAAAAAGTGTTTGAAGCCATTGTTTTTGAAAAGATGAAATATGCTGAGGTTGCTGCCGAGTTAAATGTATCGGTGAATACCGTTAAAACACATTATTCAAGAGCCTTAAAACAATTGCGCAGCAATTTGGATATTCTTATCATGATCATGTTGCCCTAAAGTTCCAAGTCTAAAGTATCAAGTATAAAATGTATTGCTCCGTGCTTTTGCTCGGAGTTTCAGATTTCAGATTGTTTTTAAAGTCCTCTTTAGGATTAGGGGTTCTTAACCAGTTGTAATTATCTTTCGACTATTCGACTATTCGACTATTCGACTATTCGACTATTCAAGACTCTTCCAGACCCGAATTAACTCTAAATTCTTACCCTTTCAGGAAAATTTATAAAAAAAAATAAAAATTCTTGTCACCCTTTTTTATCATTTTCACTTATAGAGTTAAAAGAACAATAAAATGAATTTTTCAAAAGAACATATTATAGATCTTATCGCATCCTATCATCAGAACACGATTTCAGATGAAGGGATAAAACATTTAGAGAATTGGTTGGCAGAAAATGAAACAAATGCCGAAGAATTTGCAAACTATTTGGCTTTGCTTAAGGAGAGTGGAGCGATAAGCAGTCTTACGGAAATAAAGACACAAGAGGCTTGGTCTAAAATAATTGGGGCAGTATCAGTAGCTAAGAAGCAGCCGAAAAACAGTAAATTACATTATTGGTTGCCATATGCTGCAGCAGTGATCGTGATGTGTGTGATAGGATATTTAATGGTGTATCAAGTTGAAAAAGATTACAATTTCGATGGAAATTACAATTTTGCCGAAATATCAACTATTGGTTCCAAAAAAGCAGTTTTAATATTGAACAACGGCAATGCAGTGAATCTGGAAGAGAATCTGGATAGCGTAATTGCTGAAGTTGATGGAACTTTGATTCAAAACGATGCGTCCAACGCTTTAACTTATAAGAAGAGCAGTTCACTGCAAAGCAAACTAATCTACAATCAGATTAACATACCGCGTGGAGGAGAATATTCGTTAACACTGGCCGATGGAACCAAAGTTTGGTTGAATTCAGAATCGTCCTTGAAATATCCGGTGCAGTTTATTGGTGAAATCCGTAAGGTGGAACTCACCGGGGAAGCCTATTTCGAAGTTGCTCATAATAAGTCGAAACCTTTCATTATTGAATCGCATGGTACCGAGGTGAAAGTGTTGGGAACCAAGTTTAATGTATCGGCTTATAATGATGAAGAGGATATTACAACAACATTGGTTGAGGGAAGCGTTCAGGTAAGTAGTCTGGGCAATTCTGAATTATTGGAGCCGGGTTACCAGGCAGTTGTTAAAAGAGGCAGCAATCAGTTTCAGGTAAACAAGGTAAATGCCGATTTGTATACTTCCTGGATAAACGGCGTGTTTCAATTCAAGAATCAGTCTTTAGAAGAAATTTGCAATCAGTTAAGCAGATGGTACAATGTAGAATTCTTTTTTACCGAGAATCAATATCGGAATTTACGATTTGCAGGTGCTGCAAAGAAGGACAGGTCGCTCGATTTTACTTTGGAAATAATTGAAAAAATGGCTGATGTTAAGTTTGCCGTAAAGGGAGGTAAAATAATAGTAGGAAAACCCAATTAGCAAATGTCAATTTGCCGGGAGTTGCGGTATTTTGACGGTATATCAATAAAAAAACAGGAAATGCGGACACATTCCCTGTTTGAGTAGAAACTATCCATTGAGTTATGAAATCAATGGCAGTATTAATCTAGACCATAAAGTTATGAAAAAAAACCTGAAATGGCGGTGTTTATCACCAGCTGTTAGAAAAACCCTGCTGGCTATGAAGCTAAGTTTACTATTAATGTTGGTTTGTACCTTGCAGCTTTCTGCATCGGTATCCCTCGGTCAACAAGTTAGTGTTCAATCTGGAGAATCTTTGTTGGGAACTATTCTGGAGGATTTGAATCATCAAACCGGAACCATTTTCATGTACAACAAAGAGGATGTTGATGATCGCGTAAGTGTTGAATTGAATATGGATAGAGGAAGTTTAGAAGAAGTTCTGGATGAAATCTGCAGGCAAACTCCTTTAAAGTATGAAATAATCGAAGAGTTTGTTGTAATTACAAAGAAAGCTCCGGTAATTGATCAACCCGTTCAGCAAAAGAAAATTACCGGCCAGGTTACCGACAAAGATGGGGCGCCTCTGCCAGGTGTTTCGGTTGTAATAAAAGGAACCAATACTGGTGTAGCTACTGATATTGAGGGTAACTATGCCATCTCGGTTGAAGAAGAGAATCCTCAATTGATTTTTTCATTTGTGGGGATGATTCCGCAGGAAATTGTTTACCGCGGGCAAGCAGACTTGAATGTTGTATTGAACTATGATACGGCTAATTTAGACGAAGTGGTTGTAACAGGATTTCAAACCATTTCTAAGGAGCGGGCAACGGGTTCTTTTGACATTATCAACAAAAAAACTCTGGATAAACCAAGTATGAGTCTGGCAACCCGTTTGGTTGGAACCACAGCAGGAATGCGTGCCGACTTGGATCGGAACGGCAATCCCAGATTCGAAATTCGTGGACAAACCAGTTTTGAAACCAATTCTTCACCTTTGGTTGTTGTGGATGGTTTTCCGGTAAAAGGAAATTTCAATTCGATCAACCCAAACGAAGTGGAATCGGTAAGTGTGCTCAAGGATGCCGCAGCGGCTTCAATTTGGGGAGCCAGAGCTGCCAATGGGGTGATTGTTGTTACCACAAAGAAAGCCGGTAAAGACACCCCTCTTCGGGTTGAGTTTTCATCTTTTATTAAGTTGGGTGCGAAATACGATTTAAATTATTCAAACAACAAACCTTCCTCGGCCGAAACCATCGAGTTCGAAAAGTACGCTTTTGGCAAATGGGGTTCAAGAATGATTGGAGATACAGACAGTTGGAGTAATTTGAATAATGCCAGAACTCCTGCTGTAACCTTACTAAGTGAGCATCGGCTTGGAAAAATAAGCGATGAAGAATTGCAAACAGGATTGAACCAACTAAAAACCCTTGATAACCGGGGACAAATACGTAAGTATATCTTACAGAGACCCATTAGTCAACAATATAATTTTTCCCTTTCCGGATCAACTTCACGTATGAGTAACCGATTGTCCTTACTTTACAATACCAGCCGATCTGCATTCAAGGGAAATGAATCGAAGGATTATATGCTCAACTACAATGTGTCAGCTTCACTGGCCAAGTGGTTGGATCTTGATATTAGCAGTATGGTTCAGTACAGAGATGCTGAAAACGGAGGTTTTGGCGGAGGAGACATTACGACTTTGGCTCCTTACGAGATGTTGGTAAATCCTGATGGGAGTTACAACAACATTAATAGATATTATGCACCTAATATTGAACGGCATGTGCCAACCGGTTCATTTCCTTATACCAATTGGGGATACAATCCCATTGAGGAGGTAAACAATACTAATAAAACAAATAAAGATTTAAATGCCCGGATTCAGGCAGGGCTTAATGTTAAGCTTTTTAAAGGACTTCGTTATACAACAAAAATTCAGTACGAACTTTATAACAATTGGAGTAAGGCGCATTACGGAGAGAAATCGTTTTATGTGAGATCTTTTGTGAATCAGGCATCTTCCTGGGATAGAGAAACGGGTGAAGTTGTTGCCAATCTGCCCAAAGGAGATATTTTAAAACAAGACCGTTCTGAATCAAGAAATTACAATTTCCGGAATCAATTGGATTTTAACAGAACATTCAATGAGGTACACAGTATAAATGTTCTTGTAGGTACCGAAGTTAGTCAAATAAGAGGATTGACTTTTAATTATTCAGACACCTATGGATATAGTAATGAAACCCTGAACAGTTCTCCGTTCCCCAACGGAACAGGTTATCCGAATCGAATTTACAATTGGAGTGGTTACAGTACCAATTTTAATTATACAAATTATTTTTCTGATTACACGACACGTTACTTTTCCTATTACGGAAATATAGCTTATTCGTACAAGAACCGTTACGATATATCAGGCAGCTATCGTACCGATGCTTCCAATTTTATTAGTGATGATCCCAAGTACAGATATTCTCCGTTTTGGTCAGTGGGTGCTGGCTGGGTAATTAGTGAGGAGTCGTTTATGTCAGAGGTGTCTTGGATTGACAGACTTTCCATGAGAGCTACTTTTGGATACAATGGAAATTCTGACAACTCCACCTCATTTAAACCTTTGGTTAGTGTTGGAAACCGCAATGCAGAGACCGGGGATTTATTTGTCATGATTTCAAGTCGGGGAAATCCAACTTTACGATGGGAAAAAACAGGAACCCTTAACTTAGGGATCGATTATTCCTTATTTAAGGGTAAGCTGTATGGTAAAATTGATGTGTACAACAAACACGGCAAAGACATTTTAACGAATATCAGCATTCCAAATGCCAATGGCTCAGGTCGTGCAAGGATGAATAATGCCGAAATGCTGAATCAGGGGATTGAATTGTCCTTCGGAACCAATCAACAATTGACTAAAGATCTTAGCTGGAACGGGAATTTAAATTTCTCGTACAACAGAAATGAAGTGAAAAAACTGTACATCGCTTCGTATAGTGGTTATGATTTAACGATTGGTTACGAAGTGGAAGGAGAAGATGCCAATTCATTGTGGGTGTACAAGTATGCAGGCATACAAAATATGGGGTCTGAAACTTCACCCAATCTGCAGCCGGTGATCCATGGTGTTAACGGCGCATTTTATCCGATCCATGAATTCCGTAGTGAAAATGGATTGGAGTACTTGAAGAATTCAGGCACAAGAGTTCCTCCTTATTCTGTGGGTTTTTCGAATAATTTTTCGTACAAAAACTTTGATCTGTCATTCGTATTTACCGGAGTGTTTGGTCATAAATTCCTTCGTTCAGGTTTCAATTATCCAACTTCATCGGGGAGAAACTTACCCAATGGGTATCTCTCACACCTGTTTGCCAATGGTGAGCCGATAAGAAATACAGGATCGATTGAGCTTCCATATGACGAATATGATTATGACTATGGTAATTGGGGAACAAATTATATGGATTATATGGTTGCCAATGCCTGGAATATTAGATTACAGGAAGTCAATTTAAATTATCAATTGCCCAAAAGTATCATTTCAAAACTAAATTTGCGAAGAGTGGTTGCTTATGTGCAGGCAAATAATCTGCTTACAATAAAAGGAGCCAAAGAGGATCCTGATTTTAGGAGAGGATCTCAACGATTACTGCCTTCCTATACATTTGGATTTAAGTTCGATTTTTAAAACACAATTAGGAACGATACATGGTTAAATCTTTTCGACAAACGGAGAGATGATTATGAGGTATGTTCTCCCGAAACAAATTCAGGACAGGCTATATGGCAAAAACTTAAAATTATAAACCTATGAAACGTAAAAATATATTATTTTGGAAGCTGGGAGTTCTAGTTAGCTCTTTGCTGTTATTCAGTTCGTGTGACGATTATCTAGATAAGCAACCTTCAAAAGGTGCAGGAATTCCCATTACTACTTATGAGCAGCTAAGTGGTATCCTTTCTCGCTATTCTTCTTTTAATACTGATGCAAATAAGCAATTGATTTTGGCCAGCGACAGCTACGAGGTGAGTCCTGAACTGTATTTAGCACGCCCCAGCAATTTTAGTGATGATGGAATGAGTCAAAGTTTGTGGGAAGTTGAGTATTTAACAGATAGTTATTCTGCAAAGGGCTCGTGGGGGGGCGATTTTGGAATCATATACAATGCAAATTTAGTATTAACCAATGTTGATCATGTATCAGGAACTCTGGAACAGAAGGAAGAGATGAAGGCGGAGGCTTATTTGATAAGAGCCTACAGCTACTTTAATCTTGTAAATACATTTTGTTTACCTTACACCGAAAAGAACAAAAACGAAATGGGGCTTCCCATCAAAAAATCAACTTCGTTCGAAGAAGATTTAACAAGAGTTTCTTTGGAAGCGACTTACCAGTTTATCGAAGATGATATTCAGGAAGCCTTAAAGCTAAAAATGAGTGCAACAGCCAAACGAAATTGGAGGGGAAATGTTGCAGCTGCAAATGGTTTGGCTGCACGTTTTTATCTACTGAAAGGAGATTATACAAAAGCAATGATACATGCAAATACGGCACTTGCCGATTATTCTGAATTGGTTGATTACAATACCGAGATGAGTTTCGAGGAAGAGGAAGTCATGATAAATGGTTCTACTGATGATTACGAGTATGTTACAATTAATTATCCTCATACATGGGATATTAGTACGGGTGCTGATGCTTTATTGGTTGCGAATTATAAAGGGAACTATTACTACAGAAACGTTTATCATAGTAATGATGGGTGGTTTGTGCCCAGTGCAAAATTATTGAGTCTTTACAATCAAACTTACGATTTAAGGTATAAATACCATATTGTAGAAAATTTATCTTACGATTGGGGAATGGATGATCCGGCCTATAGTTATCCCGGTTACGTTCAATGGTCGTATCAAATAAGTTCCGGTCCTTGTTCTGCTGAAATGCTTTTGATAAAAGCAGAATGCTTGGCACGATTGGGTGATTATACCGAAGCAATGAATGTGGTGAATCAACTGCGGGTAACACGATTCAGCACCGAAACTCCGGTAAATGTATTGAGCCTTACTGCATCAACAAAGCAAGAAGCCATCAGTCTTATTTTGGATGAACGCCAACGCGAAATGCCATTTACCCAACGCTGGTTAGATATAAGAAGATGCAATAGCAATAATGATCCTAACGACGATATCACATTGGTGAAAACATTTTTTCCGGTTAACGAATTTGGAGTCTTAAAAAATGATCCAATTAAGGAGTATCGACTGGCGCCCGATTCAAGACGTTATGCTCTTCCCATTCCGGCTGATGACATTACTGCGAGCAGGGGAGTGATCAAACAAAACACCTACTAATTTGGTGCAAACAGATCTATTTCATGGGGAGAAAAAATCTCTCCATGGAATTCTATTTACAACTCGAGGATGCATGGTAAAAATGTAAAACTAAGTGATTTTAAAGGCAAGTTGATCTACATCGATTTTTGGGATACATGGTGCAGACCTTGTTTGGGAGAGCTGCCTTTTTATGGAAAGTTAATCGGGAAGGATGTTGTATTTCTTTCCATATCAGTCGATCAGGACAAAGGAAAATGGCAATCATTCATTAAGAAAGCATTGGTTCTGTTCAACTCCTTTCAAAAGATATGGAGTCAATAAGTAAACAGTGGCAAGTAGAAGGAATTCTTCGTTTTGCACTTGTAAGTAAGGATTTCACTTTTGTTGATGCATTTGCTGATCGTCCGTCATCCGGCGAAGTTATCGGGAACAAAATAAATAGTTCATTATAATTTACACTTAAGAAAATGTCGAAATATATATTACTAACAGGAGTCTTTTTGTGTTGTTGTCTGCAGGTTTTTTCTGCTGATTTACCAGTGAAAATTAGAGGATATCATTTTTCATCAAGAGAAGGTAAAGTAAGATTCCAAAAAGAGAATGCAGCTTTAGATTTTAATGAATACACTCAAAAAGAGATAGAGATTAGTGAAGATGGTTTCTTTGAAACGATTCTTATGGCTGGTGAACCGGAGTTCTGGACAATAGAAGGGGTAAGCATATATATTATTCCCGGCGAAAGTTTGGATGTTGTGTTTGATAACACCACAGGTACTTACTCATTTAAGGGTGCAACAAAAGAGGAATGTGATTTCCTGAATGCAAACCAAATGCATATTTATGTGAGCTTGTCTTTTTTAGATGAAGGGAAAAATGTTCGGGAGTCGTTTGAAAAAACGAAACTGCTTGTTGATTCCATAGCCGCTGAAAAATTAACGGTTCTTAATCAGACAGAAGGCTTGGACAAAAACTTTGTTAATGTGCAAAAAAATCGTATTCAGGCACATCAGGTAAATAGTTATTTAAACTATTACTTATTTACGGATGAAGGAAAAAAGTATGGTTTGGGGGATGAGTATAAAACAGAACCTGGGCGGAAATTTATTGAAAACATACGAACGCTTGTTGAGCCTGCTATTCGTAATCTTGTTGCTGATGCATGTATCGATCAGTTTGATATACGTTGGGTTGTTGACCGGTGCAGGCAAGACAGTTTGGCTTTTTTTCCTGAAAAATCGATTTGGACCGAATTTTATACCCTTAGGGATTTGTTGAAAAAGTTTGACGAGGGTGTTTCTTCTGAGTTAATAGCCGAGGCAAGGGAAAAGCTTACAACACTTACCTGTAACGATTTTGTGGCGATTCTAAAACCTGCCGTTGCAAAAATAGAAGTTCTTGAAAGTGGAAAGCCGGCCATAGAGTTGACTCTCCAAGATATGGAGGGCAAACAGGTGAATCTGAGCGATTTTAAAGGGAAATTGATTTATTTGGATCTTTGGGCTACATGGTGCGGACCATGTAAAAGAGAGTTTCCTTCATTTGTTATGTTGAAAGAAAAATACCAGGATGTTGTTTTTATTTCGGTTTCTATAGACGAAAGAAAAGCTGCCTGGCTAAAGTTTATGCAAACCAAAGAAAAAACAGCTGTGCTTCAATATCATGCCGACAGAGATTTAACTTTGGATCAGTTAATTGCATGGAACATCAGTCTGATTCCCCGATTCATTCTCATCGATAAAGATTTTAAAATTGTGAATTCTTTTGCTCCCCGTCCTTCCGATAGCGAAATTGAACCATTGCTTAATAAGCTGTTAAATTAAGAATTGCAATATAAATTTTAACAAAAGAGAATACAATATGAAACGTCCATGTATAAAGCTTTCTACACACAGGGAGATGATTATATGGTAAGTTCCATATGACAAAAACTTAAAATTATAAACATATGAAACGTCCATGGCAAAGCGATTTTGACACAGGATCATGATTATTTGAGCATGGTAAGTTCTCCCGAAACAAGTTCGGGACAGGCTATATGGTAACTAAAAAAAATATAATAAAATGAATAAAAAAATTGCATTGGCAGCCATTGTTGCTTTACTAATTATAGGAATGTTTTTGTTGAAAACAATAACATCTTCCCAAACGATTCACTTAAAAGGGAAGCTCTCAGAAAAGGTAGGTGACGAGTTTGTTATTAAGTATAAAGGCTTGTTGAGTGAAGTAAGCTCTACGAAAGACATTATTCTAAAACTAGATGAAAAGAATAGTTTTGATACTGTTGTCACGCTTACTTCGTCAGGATATTATAATGTTTTTGAAGAATATGGAACCGGGACTAATCTTCTCTATTTAAGTCCTGGGGACGATCTGGATATTTACTTTCAACTTGACAACGGCACTCAAACCAAATACAATGGAACCGGAGCCGAGGCGAATCGCTACTTGGCGGATTTTCAACTGTACTTTTATGGCGATAAGGCTCACTCATTTTTAAATGGCGGTCGTAATGCCAAGTCTACATTTGAGTTGACCAAAGGGTTTGTTGATTCTTTGGCTGCATCAAAAATTAATACGCTAAATACAACAAAAGAACTTTCCGATGAATTTCGAAAGGTAGAAAGGTCCCGAATTTTTGCACATTTGGCCAATTCATATCTTCACTATTTTTATAGTCAGGATGGAATTTACAGCAGAGGGAACATTGAGAAAGAACACCAACAATATTTAATGAAAATTAAACCTGAAATAGAAAATATTTCCAAGGAGTTTATGAATGACATTTCTATTGAGCATCCCGATGTAAGACGAGTTGTGAAGAAATGTGCGGTTGATGATAATCTGTTGAGTGTATCGGTTGGATCGAATGTATATGATTATGCGTCTTTACTAACCATGAAGGACTTGTTGGTCGAGAATCGTTCTCAGGAAGCCACAATCAAAGCAACAAATATTCTGGCAACTTTTAAAAGTAAAGATCTTGCCGATAATCTGGCTGCAGCTATTAAAGAGGCCTCTAAGCTTTTGGCAGGAAATCAGGCTTTTGATATCGAATTAGAGGATGTTAATGGGAAGTTAGCTCATTTAAGCGATTACAAAGGAAAAATGATATATGTTGATTTTTGGGCAACCTGGTGTGGTCCCTGTATGTGCGAAAAGCCGTATTTTTCTAGGTTAAAAGAGAAATACAACCAACCAGATCTTGTTTTTATTTCTATCTCTATGGACAAGGAGAAAGAACGATGGGTAAAGTGTGTGGAAGAGGAAAAATCCAATGCGGTAGAATATTTGGTGAAGGACATCAATCGGGTGGCAGATGATTGGCAGATTAAGAGCATTCCTAGATTCCTGATTATTGATAAAGATTTTAACATTGTTAATGCCAACGCACCAGTACCGTCTTCGGGAGATGCAATAGAATCTGAGTTGAATAGTCAGGTGAATTGATGAGAAGAAACAAGTTAAAATGTTGTATGAAAAGTCCATGTCAAAGCGATTTTGACACACAGGGGAATTATTATCTCAGTATGGTAAGTTTCCTGCGGCAAATAAAAACACATTTTCATATGATGAAAATTTACTGACTTATTTCTGAAATTAATTTTTTTGAATAGTACAATATGTACTAATAAAATTTATAAGAATGAAGAGTTTTTTTTTATTGTTTTTTGCTTGTTATGGTGTTTCAGCATACTCCCAATGCTATAATGTGAAATTAAGCTTAAGAAATGCAGACTATGAATTTACCTGTGAAGCTAGTGAAACTATTTTTGAAGCGGGTCTAAATGCAGGAGTAGATTTTGGTTATGGATACGATGCGGGAGCGTCTAATTTAAGTAGAGCAGAAATTATTGAAGGAGTTGTTGATATATCTTCTCAAACATTTCTTAGTGCTCAACAAATTAAAGATAAGCAAGTGCTTTTAACTGTTGCATATCCAAGGAGTGATTGTAAAATAATTGTTGGGCAGTCAAAAATTAAACTTGGCCCAGGAGTACATGGTGTCCCTATAGCTTGTTTAGTTGGATGGGGTGAAACTTGTAGTATCTCTTTTCTGCAGGGCGGTAATTCTTCTGGTGGTGGACAAATAATAGGTAGAGTTGAAGGGGAAGCAACAGCTCTATTTGCAACTTCAACATTTGCAAAGATAGCGATAAATCACCCTAACACTGCCTCGTGAAGATTGCTTAAAAGTAGTTATTCGAATTATTTGAGTTTATTCCTATTTCCTTACCGAACATCCTATTTTGAAGCAAATTCAGGCCTTGTACATGATAGGCGAGTCAGTTGGGATTTTAGTTGTAGTGTATACAATTTGGGAAATGCAAATTTTATATTTTTTTACTAATTAAATAAAGCCATGAAAAGAACAATTAATTTGCAGGTAATCATGCTAGTCATATTGATGTCAGCTTGTGATAATATATCAAAACCAATTTTAAAACCTGAAGTGCAGATGGTGTCAATCGAAGATAAAGATGCACCATTTCTTAAGCTTCAATCTACTGATAATAAAACCAAAACTTCAATAGTTGATTTAAATACGGTAAATTCACAGATAATGTATTCGGCCTATAAAAGAGCCAGTAAATATATATTTAAAGATGCTAAGACTAAGACTGTTTGCTATAAGATTGACAAAGGAAGTCAGATCAATATTTCAGAAGAGTTACAAGAGGTAATAGAGGCTGTTGTGTATTGTATAAACAGAGACATTACTAAATATAAGACTGAATTCCCTGAAGCATTTAACGATTTTTTTGAAGAAGATTCTTCATGTAAAACTTCAGAGAATTTCCCTATTGATAATATGGATTGGCAAGGTAATTATGAATCTCTTCAAAAGTGTTTGAGTGATTATCGAAAAAGAAAATAATTAAACCTGTGAAGTGCACTTCACAGGTTGGATTCTCTAAAAATATGTGGTGATACAAAACCTTAAAAACCTTGTCATATTCAAATGGAATTAGTGATAAATAATAAAATCTAAGAATATGAAAAATGTAGTAAAAAAAGAAAATGCGGTTTCAAAACAATTTTTGGGTGTTGATTTCGTAGTTCTTTCCATTGGCAAAGACACTATGGTAACGAAGATGCTGTATAAATCAACCGATTTTGTACCGTTTCACAAACATCCTAATGAGCAAAGCGGTTATGTTATTTCAGGGAAGTACAAATTGAAATTTGGAGATCAGGATTATTTATTAACTACAGGGGATACTTATTCCATTCCTGCCAATGTTGAACATTCTATGGAAATTATTGATGCAGGTGAGCTTGTCGATGTATTTAGCCCAATCAGGCAGGACTATTTATAAGAACAAAGACATTGAATTAAAATAAGTAGTGTTTTAATGTTCCGGGTTTAATTTTTATCCTGACACAAATAAGACAATTAAAAGGGTCAGAATTAATCAAAGTCTGATCCTTTTTTATTGTAGGCTTAAGCATAGCAACTTGTTCTTTGATTGCAGTCGGTTTTTCAATTTTATCGTTAATAAATTTTAACAATATTTTATACTTGATCTTTCACCTTATTATAGATTTTAGTTGTCTTATAAACAAGACAGAAATATTTAGAGACTGATCTTTAATAATATTCACCAAGTAAAAAAATAAAACACATGAAGAAAATAATTTTATCATTAGTAAGCATATTCGTTTTTGTCAGCGCATTTTCGCAAGGCATAGCATTTGAACACGGAACATTTGCAGAGGCCCTGGCAAAAGCAAAAAAAGAAAATAAGACTGTATTCATGGATTGTTACACCACATGGTGTGGTCCTTGTAAATATTTGGCGAAAAATATCTTCACCCAAGATGAAGTCGGAGCTTTCTTTAACAAGAATTTTGTGTGTGTGAAAATGGATATGGAATCGGAAGCAGGAAAACCTTTAATGGAAAAATATCAGATATCTGCTTTTCCTACTTTATTGTGGTTGGATGCCGATGGCAAGCTGCAGCACAAAATGGTGGGAGCAGGCGATACACAATCACTTATCGCGGCAGCTACGTTAGCTTTAGATCCTAAAAATAACTGGGCTGCACTAAACAAACAATTCGAAAAAGGAGATCGTAGTTCCGAATTTATGCAAAGGTACATCATGACCTCTGCAAACGCGGGTATTGATGCAAAAGAGGCTGTTGACAGCTATTTTTCAAGTAAAAAACCTGAAGAGCTGATTAATGCAAAAGATGCCGAGTTAATTGCCAGTACGATTGAAAGCACATCAAATCCTGTTTTTCACTTTGTGTTGAAAAATAAGGCCAGTTTTTATGCTGTAGCTGATAAAGCCCAGATTGACCAGTTTTTGGAGAATACCATGTTCGGTGAAATGGTACAATTGGCTCGTAAAGGCGATATGGAGGCTCTAAGTCTTAAAAAGAAAGAGTTAATTGCTCTCGACAAAGAAGTTGGAACAAAGGTGGTTGCATTTTTGGATATGAATATGCTTCAAAGTGATCCTGATCAGAGAAAATTTTATCAGGCAGTGGCTGATTATGGAATAAAGTATGATTTTGACAACTTCGAGAACTTGAACCAATATGCATGGACTATTGCTGAAGCAAAAGAGGATCTTGATAAAGAATTGGTAAACAAGGCTGTGAAAATGGCCAAACGCTCTGTTGAATTGAATTCCAATTTTGCGAATATAGATACATATGCCTGCATATTGAATAAAGCAGGACGAACAGAAGAGGCGAAAATTCAGGCTGCAAAATCAATAGAGTTGGCACCCGAAGATCAAAAGAAAGACTTGTGGTCAGCAATATTTTTGAATGAGAAAAATTAAATCTGCTGATTTTTTTACTCATACAAGCCAAACTCACCTTTACCTTTGAACTGCACCCCAAATGTTAGACACAACATTTGGGGTATTTTTATGTCTCAAAGAAAGAGAAACAAATTTAGCATTAACCAAAGAGGAGGGAGTTCCTCAATAAATATTACGAGCCGATGGGTTGTCTGTTTTTACCAGAAACAGATCTTTTCCATTTCAATAAGTGCAAAATTAAGTAAAACCTGCATTTTGATAAATTGTCTGGTTTGCCAAGTTCATCAGTTTAGTCTTCGGAATAGTATTTAACAGGGAAAAGTAGGTTAGGGTGAATTCAATTTGCAGGGATTCAATAATTGGTAGTGCCAATGTATTTTGCTTGGTATATGCTTTTTTCCCCTTTTTTAAGTTTGTTTTGCATTGCCAAAAAGGAGGGCTGTTTGTTGCTGCCGAGGGAGCTTGGTTGCTGAGAATGTATTTGGGATCGAAGGCTTATATTGAAATGTTACTTATGAAAACAATAGGTAGAATAAGGAAATGGAATTAAAAACAAAGATTTTTTGATTGTAAGGAAATCTGATTATTTTAGAGGCCGAATTAAACTCCCCTATGCCCTTGGATCATCTAAATAAAATAAGATTAGACAAATCGAGCTTTAAAAAGATCTTTGAGCAATATTTTGCAGGCTTAGTTGGTTTTGCCAATTCTTATTTGGGAAGCGTTGATTTAAGTGAGGATTTAGTTCAGGATGTGTTTGTTCGTTTGTGGGAAAAGCAGGATGAATACCAAAACGAAACAAGTTTAAAAGTGTATTTGTATCGTGCTGTTCGAAACAAGTGTTTGAACCAGATTAAACACGAACAGGTAAGAAGAAATTACAAAGAAGAAACCTTGCCTCGATTGGAGTCAGAGGAGTTTTTTTTGGATCAGGTACTCTCCGAAGAGGTCTCCGGATTGCTCTACAAATTTATTGCAGAACTGCCTCTGCAACGTCAAAAGATTATCCGATACAGTTTATTAGGATTAAAAAATAAGGAAATTGCCGATATAATGGGATTAAAAGTGAATACCATTAAATCGCACAAATTAAATGCGTACAGAGAACTTCGTGAGAAGTTGGGAGAGCATGCTTTTGTTATTGCATTGCTGTTGGGAATCAATAGTTAATCAGGCCTAAAACCATGTTTTGAAATTATCTTTAAAAATTCATGCAAGGGGAAAAATATACCCGGCAGCTCAATCTCTCTGTCCCTAAAGAGTTATATTTTTTGGTTTTAATTTAACCCATTTTCCCAGTGAGTTTAGCATTTGTGTATACACGATTTCCTGCGTAGTTCATCGATACATCCTTTGCTAATAATATTTTTAGAAAAAAAATACTTTTTCACTAACACTCTTTTTCTTCATAGTGGTCTCTTTAATAAATCACACACAATAAATGAAGAATATTTTTCACATAGCTGAGCTTATTACCAAGCAGAAAGTTGGTCAATTGACCAACGAGGAAGAGATGTTGCTGGCAGATTGGATAAGCGAAAAGAAGAGCAATCAGGAAGCATATCATCAAGCATCGGATTCGCAACAGATCCGTAAGAAACATGATTTGTATGCAAAAGTTGATCGCAAAAAATCGTGGAGTAAAATAACCGATCAGGTTCCGGAATTGGTCAATCGTCCGATTGTTTACATTCGAACAGCACTAAAGTGGGCCGCAGTGATTCTGTTGCCTTTGCTTGCTACAACTTATTTGTTGAATGAGGTGTATTGGAGCAGCAATCAGGTTATTGTAGAAGCGGGAAGTGCCAAAGCCAGCTTAAAATTGTCCAATGGCAAAACCATTTACCTCGAAGATTTTCAAGGAAAAGAGATCAAATCAGGGAAAGAGAAATTGGCAACAAATCTAAATCACAATCTAATTTATCAGCAAGGAGAGACTCGCGGGGAAGTGTTGGAGTACAATACCATTGTTACTCCGGTAAAAGGGGAATATGCAATGGTACTGTCCGATGGAACAAAAGTATGGCTGAATGCACAAACAGAACTAGAATATCCGGTAAAGTTTGGAAAAGGGAAACGCGGGGTTACGCTTAAGGGAGAAGCCTATTTTGAAGTATCAAAAGATGCAGCAAGACCATTTACGGTTCACATGAATGATGGTTCCGATGTTGAGGTGTTGGGAACATCTTTTAATGTTATGGCTTATGACGATGAAGCAGAGGTGCAAACTACTTTGGTTGAAGGGAAAGTAAAGTTTGCTTATGGTGGCAACCAAGTGTTGCTTGCACCCGGAGAGCAAGCTGGATTAGATCGTAATTCGAATCAAATTAGGGTACGTGAAGTGAAAACTTACGAGTATTCGGCATGGAAGGATGGAAAGTTTGTTTTCAACCGGGAGCCATTGGGAAGTGTATTTCGTAAAATGTCGAGATGGTATGGAGTAGAAATAAACTGTAAAGATGATGCATTGCTAAACAGACGAATATCAGGAGTACTCAACAAATATGAAGATATAGACAAACTAATTAGTTTAATTGAAGAGGTTTCGCCAGTTGAAATCAGCTTGAATCAAAAAGGATTGTTTGTCAGCGGAAAATAACCAGAATAAAAAAAACGGGGAACGGACCAGGTTCCCCGAAAACACGAGTCGAAAGACTCAATAAATGTCAAGTTAAACGAATGTCTAACCCAAATTCAAATTTATGAAAAAAAAATGTGTTTACATCAGTCGTGAGAACAGATACTCTCGGCTGCGAAAAATACTACTGACCATGAAACTAAGTGTATTTTTATTTTTATTTGGAATTCTGAGTGCTCAGGGCAACGAGATTTTTTCTCAAACCTCTTTGAGTATTCATGTGGAGAATGCTAGTGTAGAGGAAGTTTTGGAGCAAATTCAGAAGCAGTGCAATTACGATTTTATATACGATTACGAGTATGTGAAAGAGTTAAAAGCTATTGATGTTGATTTTAAAGATGCAAGTCTTGACAACGTTTTGTACGAGGTTTTGAAGAACACCAATTTAGATTATCGTGTTGAAGACAAAATGATTGTTTTGTTTCCTCGCGAGAATGTAATTCCTAAGCAAAAGGAATCTATTTCGACTCCTGTACAACAACAGAAAAAAGTAATTACTGGCCAGGTTACCGATAAAGATGGTTCGCCTCTGCCAGGAGTATCAGTTGTTGTTAAAGGAACCAGTAATGGTGTAGCTACTGATATTAATGGAAATTATTCCATTAAAGTTGAATACAAAGATGCATTTTTGATTTTCTCTTTTGTGGGTATGACATCGCAAGAGGTAGCTTATAATGGGCAAGCTGTGCAGAATGTAATCTTGTCAGCTGATTCTGAAACTTTGGGAGAGGTTGTGGTAACAGGACTTCAAACAATTGAGAAAGGACGTGCAACAGGATCGTTTACAATTCTGAAAAACGAAGATATGGACAATGTTGTATCTACAGATTTTCGGGAAAAGTTAATTGGAGCCGCTTCGGGTGTTTATATTGATAAGGATAATAATTTAATGATTCGTGGACAGGGAACTCTTTTAGGCAATAAAAAACCTCTTATTGTATTGGATGGTATTCCATTGGAAAGTTCTGAGTTAAACCTAAATCCTAATGACATCGATCAGATATCAGTATTAAAAGATGCTGCTTCAGCTTCAATTTGGGGGGTTCGTGCTGCAAATGGAGTTGTAGTAATTACGACGAAAAGGGGAGCAAAGAATGGTAAATTGGCTGTAAGTTATTCGGGCAGTTACAGTATCGAAGATAAAGTTGATATCGGTGATTATCATAGATTGAATGCTTCTGAATATGCAGAACTGGAGTTTGAGAGAAGTTTGGGGAAAGGAATCTTCAGATGGTCGGATACCGATGGCTACAATCAGGTACAGAAAGTATGGATTGATTATGAGGAGCAGGGAAGTATTTCATTGGATGAGGCAAGGGCACGAATAGCTGAGATCGGAGCCTTCGATAATGAATCTCAGATTGAAGACTTATTCTATCAAAGAAAAACGGTGCAGCGGCACAATATCTCATTAACTACCGGAACAGATAAAGCATCTCATTATTTTTCAGTTAACTATGACAAAACTGATCAGGAATTGGTGGGGAACTCTGCTGATAAAATCAATTTTATTGGAAATACAGATGTAAATCTTGCTAAAGGAATCGATCTTCAGATTGGACTACGTGGAACTTACCAAAAAGGCAATAATAATGGTAATGGCAGTGCGTGGGAAATGTTACCCTACCAAAGAATTTTAGATGAAGATGGGGCATATGTTGATCAGAATCATAGTATTTCCGAAAACTATAGAGATCTTTTGGATGCCAGCGGATTTCTGGATTGGAGCCAAAATAACCTCCGGAAGGTAAGACTGAATGACAAAACAAAGGAGACAACTAATGTCGCTACTAGTTTAAAATTAGATATTGAGTTAATTAAGGGCTTGAAATTCACTAGTTTTGGAAGTTATGAAACCGGAAGGACTGAAGGACGTAACTTGTATAGATCAGAGCATGACTATGTGAGGGATTTGAAGAATAGTTATACCGAAGTGGACGATACTGAAACTCCTGAAATTATAGCCTGCCATTTGCCTAAAAAAGGTGGAATTCTCGACCTGTCTTTTGATCAAACAAAATCTTTTGCCATTAGAAATACACTGCAATATTCAATAAATCCAGACAATTTCAGAATAAAGTTTATGGTAGGTAATGAGCTGTATTCGTTGAAAACAAAATATAGCAGTAATCGTTTGTTTGGTTATGATGAAGGCACCATGGCTCACGAGGCAATTGACCTGGCTTCTCTTCAGGAAGGGAAATTTAAAGGTTATACCGGAAAACGAAGCTATTTAAGTTATTCTCCGGAATTGGAAGAAACTTTGGAGAAATATGCTTCCTATTTTGGTACTGCGAATCTCTCTTATCAGGACAAGTATGATCTGTTTGCAAGTGTGCGTTTAGATCAGACCAATATGTTGGTCAATTCAAGTCAATTCCGAAACAATCCTTCCTGGTCAGTAGGAGGAAAATGGCATTTGTCACAAGAGGAGTTTTTCCAAAGTGATTGGATCAATGATCTGGCAGTAAAAGTATCATATGGTTTAAGCGGAAATATTGAGAAATCTACCGGACCTGATATTGTAGGTAAAGTTGATCAATCTTACTCCCTGAGTGGTTTGAATTTTCTTTCAATTACAAATCCTGAAAATAAAGAGTTGGGTTGGGAAAAGACAAATATGCTTAATGTTGGAGTGGATTATTCAATTTTGGGTGGAAGAATGTATGGTACTTTTGAGTTCTATGAGAAAAGATCCAGAGATCTGTTAAGTACCGTTAATAATGATGCAACATCTGGTTGGGGCTCAGTATTAAAAAATGCGGCATCTGTATTGAATCGAGGACTCGATGTTTCGTTAAATGCACGCATTCTCAACCGAATCTTCTTATGGGATTTGGGAGCCAATTTTTCGTACAATTACAATAAAGTTACAGACATTAACTATACTCCTTCATCAGGAGGTTTGTATTTTCAATCACCATTGAAAGGAAAAGCAATTTCGTACATTGCAGCCATTCCATATGCAGGTTTGGATACTGCCGGTGAGCCGCAAATCAAAAAGAAGGGGGATGATGCAATTCTGCCTTATACTGATTTGAATAAGCTTACTATTGACGATCATCGATTTATGGGCAGAAGTACACCTCCTGTATTTGGAAGCCTTACCAACACCTTTCGATACAAAGATCTAAGTTTGGGAATCATGATAACCTATAAACTTGGACATAAGGTGAGAATGCCTTCGCCGGACAATTCCTTTTTTGATGATTTCACCCCTACAGAATGGATGTCGGAGAAATATAGATGGACCAAACCTGGAGACGAGTTAACAAAATGGGCGCCTAAGTTGGATGCAAGTCCGGGATATGCTTCATTTGACAGAGGTGATGCTGTGAAGTACAGCGATTATCTTGTAGACAAAGGGGATATCATCCGATTGAAGAGCATTAGTCTGGAATATAAATTGAACAAATTAATTGAAAAGTTACCAGTAAAAGATGCTTCTATCCGTCTGAATGCTGAGAACCTTTGGTATTGGGCTGCCAACAGGTATAATTTGGACACAGATTATTTATCTGCGTCAGGTTATGGCTCACCGTTTAGTTTGCCCGTCAGAGCTAAGTATACAGTAAGTTTGAAATTGAATCTGTAAAATTAAAATGTTCGTTATGAGAAATATATATATAATCCTTATTGTCCTGCTTTTTTTCTCCTGTCAGGATTTTGTAAATGAAACACCAAAAGGGAATTTGATTCCTAAGACAGTTGACGATATGGGAATGATTTTGGATGCTTTCGATATCTTTGAACCCAATGCAATTGCGTTTGGTCATGGAAATCAGACTTTAATGACTGATGACTGCAAGCTTCCTGAAGATGTTGCCTCTTCTGCAAATCCGGCTGTTGTGAAAAGTTATACTTGGGCGGATCACTTATTCGATGTTTCGAAGAATGATGGGAATTGGGAAGGATTCTATCATGTGATTTATTTGTGTAACTATATTTTGGAAAAAATTGATGATGCTCCGGAAGGATCAGGCGAGTATTCAAGAGATTTTGTGAAAGGTTCCGCTTTGTTGAACAGAGCTCATTCTTTTTTCATTTTGGTGAATCTGTATGCAGAACACTATGATGAAAATACGGCTTCAGCAGCTCTTGGTGTACCATTGCCGTTGGAATCCGATATTAATATCAGATATGGAAGAGCTACTGTTGCTGATGTTTACGCTCAGGTTCTGACAGACCTAAAAGAGGCATCGAAGTTACTTTCCAACAAATCTGAGTATACTTTTCAAGCTGCAAAACCAGCAGCTTTTGGTCTTCTGTCTCGTTTCTATTTATATCAGGGAGAATATAAAAAATCCTGGCAGTACGCAGATTCGGTTTTGCAAATTGTGCCGGAACTGAAAGACTACAATACAATTGAGCAGTATGAGCCCGGACAACCGGATTTTGGTCTCGACAACTGGGCTCCTTATTCGGGTTGGGAAAAGCCGGATGTTGTTTTTTACAAGGAAAACAGCGATTTATCCAGCAAATATTACGTGTCAGATGAGTTAATGACTCTCATGGATCCAACATCCGATCTGAGGTATCAAAATTTTGTTACCAATTATAAATACTACTCATTTGTTGAGGATCCCAATGGTTATCGGTATTCAGATGAAGCAGATGTAAATAGGGGGATTTCCCTTGGTGAAGTATACCTGACAGAAGCAGAAGCGAAATTGCGGGATAATGATATTGATGGAGCCCTTAAAGCATTAAATGCTTTGCGAACCAAGAGGTATGTAACAGGTACAACTGATATCACAGAAACAAATCCAGATGCACTTTTGCAGATAATATTGGATGAACGAAGAAGAGAAACCATATTTAAAGGACTTCGCTGGTTCGATTTAAAGCGATTAAACAAGGATTCCAAGACTGCTAAAACAATCACCCATACTTTGTTTGGTCAGACCTACACTTTGGAGCCTGGAAGCAAAAGATATGTGCTTCCAATTCCACGTAAAGTGATCGAGTTGAATTCTTTAATTGAGCAAAACCCTCGGTAAACAGCACTCAAGAGGATGTCCGAAAAGTAAAGTTTCATTTGAAAATAATCTTTTTATTGAAGTTTAAATGTCTGTGATTCAGATGTAAATATGCTTCAGTAAGCTCAGAATAACAATGAGATTGAACTTTTAGGACACCCTTTTATTTATTGAATTTTAATCATCAACCCATATGTCAAGCACTAAAAAAAACAGCTGTTTTTATACTGCTGGTTGCTGTAACTAATATTTTAGCTTCTGTAAATAAATTTGTGTTAGATGAATTTCTTAAAGAGAAATCGCTCATTTTAGATGTATCCGTTCATTTATTGATATTTCTAACCTATGTTGGCATTTTCAATTTTGTCTATCAGCTATTTTGTCAAAAAGAAAACTGAATTGAAATGACGGATTTAATCTATAGATCAATGTTTAGAATTCTATAAAGAAAATTGTATAATAACCTGTAAGGAATAATCTTAAGATAAAACCTTTATTAATTAAAAAATAATGAAAAATTTATTTGTAATTATTGCTGCAATTTTATTTTGCGGTAATGTATTCTCACAAGGAATAAACTTTGAACACGGCACCTTCAAGGAGGCTTTGGCAAAAGCAAAAGCGGAAAATAAACCAATGTTTATAGATGTTTTTACATCATGGTGCGGCCCATGTAAAAAGCTATCCAAAGAAGTGTTTCCTCAAAAAGCAGTAGGAGATTATTTTAATAAATCATTTGTGAGTTTTAAGTTGCAGACAGATAAAAAGGAAGCTGATAATAAGGAAATTGCTGATCGATATCATGTGACAGCCTATCCAACACTAATGTGGGTTGATGGCGAAGGGGAATTACTGCATTTGGCGGTAGGTTTTCATGAGGTTGATAAATTATTGACAGAAGCAAAAAAAGTCTTCGATGAGGATAAGAGAGTAGGTTCAAGTATAACAAAATGGAACAATGGCGATCGCTCTTTGCCGGTAGCTATGAACTACTTTGCTTTTGATAAAAACTCTAAAGGTGAATTCGAGGAATATTTTAAAGGCCTGCCCGAAAAACAAAAGCTGGATAGCTTAACTTTTGAAATGATATCAGATGTGAGATTGGATACAGACGGTGAAGTGTTTGTCTTTGTAGTTCGTCATCGAAAAGACTATCAGAAAGTAGCATATGATTTTAAAATTGAAAGAGCTATTGACCAGGAAATTGATTATGAATTGCAGTCGAACTTTGGAACAGAGAAATATAAAGAGATTGTTCTTAAATACAAGCAAATTGGATTCGATGAGTTGGGCTTATTTATGAAAAGAGCAGAATGGAAGTATTATTTAAACAAATCCGATTTTTTATCATTCGAAAAATCTGCAAAAGAGTACCTGCAGGAATTTTCAAAACCCAATAATTATCTGCGCAATGAGTTGGTTTGGGAATTGTATGGTGTTGGAAAAGAAAAGTTTTCGAAGTTCAATAATCCTGATTTAGTAATTGATTGGGCTAATGAATTTAAGAAAAAAATGATGGAGCCTGATCAATTCTGCTATCCTGAGTTTTATGCTTATGTTATTGCAGGCGATATTAATCGTGCTAAAAAAATTGGGAATGATTACTTAAAATCGACAGAAGGGGAAAGTGATTATAGATCTGTATCAACAAGAGAATATGTTCAATATCTGTTGAGTGAAATAAAATAGTTTTTTTGAAAAACGTTGGGGCATTTTAGAATAACATAGGGTTAAAATTAGAGTATCTCAAAACAGGTCCCTTTCATTAGGTTTTTTAAAAATAGGTTTTAAATTTGAAATATTATTTGAGCAGCCGCATTTGTGTGGCTGCTTTTTTTTTACGGCAGCGATATCATATGGAGTTTCATCAATGGGGGTCTTACTCTAAAATAATCGGTTAAACGATTGAAATTTTGAATTAAGATCGGGATTTGGTTTTAGGAAAGAGTAATTGAAGAAATGAAGCCTTGCTTTATTATTTAAGATATTTACATTTACACAAATGTGCTTACTTCCAGGTAAACCACGAGCTTGTTTTTGTGATAGGCAGATTTAAAAAAGAGGATCGGTAGTGCGTAATTGCGGAATGCTTATCCCGTTTTAGAATTATGCTTACTGCAACTTTTTGCGATGCTTACCGCAAAAAGTTGCAATAGTGATTGCAAAAAGTTGCGATAAGCATGAAATTTAGCATCTACAATTTGTGGTACTTTAAACTATCTAACATCCCCTTTAATTTTTTGCCGGGCGTGAAGATAATCTTCGATTTCTTTATGCAGTTGGCATTTACCTCCTCAGGGGTTTCTTTCCCCTCGCTGTTGATGCTTACCCTGAAGTTTCCCACTTCACCAAGTTTCACCGATTTTCCATCGGCAAGCATGTTTGGAATTACATCGGTTAGAGCATAAAGCACGGCACGGATATCTGCACCACTCACGGTACTGATTTTTTCGATGCCCTCAGTTAAACCTTCAATGTCAGCATTTCCACTGATCATGTTGCTTGCATAGTACTTTTTTTCACCGCCACCTACTATACCTGGTTGGCCTCTTTCAATGACTTTAAAATTTATTGCCATTTGATTTTTGAATTTAAATCGTAAACGAACTCTTTTTTCAAGATTTAACTTTTTCAGAATCAATTACGATTTTGTTTGTATATTTCAGAGCCCATCGGCCTCCTCTTCCAAACTCGCGTCTCAAAACGATCCGGTTGATGACCAGCCGATGGGTTGTCTGTTTTTACCCGAAACAGATCTTTTCCATTTCAACAAGTGTGAAATTAAGTAAAATCTACATTTTAATAAAGTGTCAAGTTTGCCAAGTTTTACCGATTCAGTGAAATTAATGAAATTTAACAAATGGTTTGGGAGACTGTTAATGGAATTTATTTGGTTTGTGAGCAGGTGTGAGCTATCTGTGTGTATGTTTGTTTTTATTAGAGGTTGAACTAATAATATGCATTTGCAGATGTGCTGGCAGCAGGGGATGTAAAATAGGGTAAATTTCAGAACTGAATTCAGTTTGTATAAATGTTTAATAGGTTGAGCCAGGTTTAAGCCAATTGAGAATAGATTATTTTGTAGAAATCTGTATATACAGAGCAAAATCTTTCTAAGTCTTATTCCAATTTAATTTCAAAACAGACTTTAAATAATATGAATTAATTTTTAGCTGTATCGAGGCAAAAAAGTAAAGCACAGCCATGTTGCGATGCATCTTTTTTAACGAAGATATAGCTGAAAAGAAACATTTTATAAGGCATGTTTTGATGTTAATTTGGTATTGCCGGTAAAGTTTTTCAGGTTCTCAATTTTTAGGGTGATTTGCTTATTGAATGTTTCGGCGAAAAATTTGAAACGTAATCGTGTTGTAAATCAATCCAATATTTCATGTCTGATATTCAGCGATCTATTGCATGAAGCATGTGCCGGTAAATTTTTCATGAAATTATCTATGCCTTATCAACCCTGTGTTTTTAGCTGTTTTTTGAAGTGCTTACAACTATTTTTACAGGAAATATGAAATCTATGCCGGCAATTTATAATGATTAATTCTTATTTAACTGTACAAGCGTCTTTTTTGATTGTTACTGTCCTTGTGAACTCATTTTATTTGCTGCTTTTAAGCGACATGCGGTCCAGTTTCAATTTTGGAAATACCATTTCTATTTTTACTTTTGAAAAATCTTAACCACAGCCCATACCCACAATCCATGACCACAAAAAGCCAATTTCAAAAAATAAAATCGGGAGATTCCAAAGCATTCGAAGCATTATTTAATCAGTTGTATCCTTCGATGTGTGTGCTGGCCCGCGAATATGTGAAGGACGATGGAATGGCTGAAGATATAGCTCAGGAAGCTTTTGTTAAATTGTGGAATGCCCGTGACCGATACGAAGATATTACCTCTGTTAAATCATTTTTGTACGTGATGGTTAAAAATTTGAGTCTTAACTCTTTAAAAAGAGATAAGTTGGGCAGCAAATTTACAGAAAGTCTCGACAAAGAAGATTATTATTATTTCAATAACCGTATTGTAGAAGAAGAAACATACAGGATTTTGCAGCAAGCTATCGATGAATTGCCGCATAGGAGTGCTGCTATTATGAATCTAAGCTTGCTGGGGGTGCGAAATCATGAAATTGCCGAACGACTTGGAATATCGGTTAATACTGTAAAAACGCTGAAATATAATTCGATGAAAACTCTTAGAGTTAAATTAAAAAACTACTTTTTTATCCTTCTTCTTTTACTCGGGGAAATTTAATTTATTCAAAGGAATAATTCTCACGAAGTAAATTTCTAATTTGTTTATTTGTAATAAACAGGTTTAAATTCAGATTTACAGCTTGCTGCAACAGCCGTTTGTTTATCTTCTCTACACTCTATAGAGTAAATAATTCTCTATCCATTTCTTTAAGCAATATTATTACAACCATTATGCTTATGGTATTAGCTAATATTTTTTTTAATCCCATTCATCTACTTTTAAACCCCGATTGTTTTTATAATTAGAAATGAAACCTTAAACATGAAAGAATTGCACCGTGAATATCAAATTGCTCAATTGATCTCGAAAGAGATTGTTGATGAACTTTCTGCTGATGAAGTGAAAAAACTTGAGACGTGGAAGTCCGAATCGAAGGCAAACAAAGAACTATACGAAATTATTAAAAGGGGAGAAAAAAGAGTTGAAAGAAATTCTTATGCAGCAAATCTGAATGTGAAGTTGGCTTTTGGTAAGGTAAGAGATAAAATTAAACCACAGCAAAAAATCATTCGCTTAAAGGAATGGGGATTGAGGATTGCTGCTGTTTTGGTAATTGGAGTATTGGTTGGAACACTTTATCATATTTCAACGAAAGATCTAAAATATGAATCTGAATTGGTCTCTTCGACCATTGAGCCAGGATCTTCAAAAGCTGTATTGCAGCTCTATAACGGTGAAACGCTGCAGTTAGAGAATAAAAGTAATGACAGCATTGTGGAAAAAGATGGAACCTTCATTAGTAATTTAAATGGAAAGTTATCTTATGCCGCAAATGAAGATGTTGCATTGCAAACAATTTATAATACGGTTAAGGTTCCGGTTGGAGGAGAGTATCAATTGACACTTTCAGATGGAACTAAAGTAATGCTGAATTCTGAGTCGGAAATTAAGTTTCCTGTTCAGTTTAACCAGAATAAGAGAAAAGTCTGGATTGCAGGGGAGGTGTTTTTCGATGTGGCGCACAATAAAAACAAGCCGTTTATTGTAGATGTTAAGAATGTTGAAATTGAGGTTTTGGGAACCGAATTTAATGTAGAAGCATACAATGATCAGAAATCGGTGGTGACCACACTGGTTCAGGGAAGTGTAGAGCTAAGAAAAGGACAGGAAAGTGTCACTATTAAGCCCGATCAGCAAGCCTTTATTTCGGATGGGGGAGAACAGTTTGCAGTGAAAAATGTAGTTGCTAAAAATTACGTACTATGGAAAGATGGAGTGTTCTGTTTTGAAGAAGCTGACTTGGGAACAATAATGCAAAAATTGGAAAGATGGTACGGAATAAAGGTATTCTATATGAATCAAACAATAAAGATGAAACGCTTTTCTGTTGAAGTGAAAAGGTACGAAGAAATTGAGGATGTGCTGAATATGTTGGAGAGAACAAACAAAGTAAATTTCGAGATAAATAAGAATGTAGTAATTGTTAAAAATTAAAATAAAAAAAGAGCAAAAGTTAGTGAGATAACTTTTGCCCGGTGAGTAGTAACCCAATTCCCGCACGGAATTAAATTATTAACCCTAAATGCAAATTTATGAAAAAAAGTGAAACCCGGAGTTTTTGGCGTAAGAAACTCTGCAAACCTTTATTAGCAATGAAGATTACCCTGATGCTAATAGTGTTGAATGCTATGCAGTTGTCTGCTAGTGTCTATTCGCAAAATACCAAACTCGATTTGAACATGACCAATCAATCATTGGTTGAAGTATTTAAAGAGATCAGAAACAATAGCGATTTTACTTTTGTGTATGATTTAGAAGATGTAGAAACAGTTAACAATCTGGATATTGACCAAAGAGGGGCTACTGTTGAAGAGATTCTTGATAACTGTTTTCTGAATACGAACTTAAGCTACGAAATTGTCGATAAAGTAGTAATCGTTAAACAGAAACCAATTGTTGCACCTAAGCCGGTTCAGCAAGAAAAAAAGGAAATTCATGGCCGTGTTATGGATACACATGGTATTCCTCTGCCAGGAGTATCTGTTGTTGTTAAAGGAACTATGATTGGTACATCTACCGACGTTGATGGAAATTATTCCATAGAAGTAGATGATAATCCTGTTTTGATATTTTCATTTGTAGGTATGCAAAAGCAGGAGGTGAAAATTGCGCAAAGATCTGTGGTGAATGTTGTAATGGTTGCCGAAAGTCAGGTGTTTGACGAGGTGCAGGTTATAGCATATGGTACTTCTTCGATACGGTTAAATACCGGCTCGGTAAGTTCGGTTAAATCGGACAAATTAACCAGTCAGCCTGTTGCCAATCCTATGAATGCACTGTCGGGACGGGTTTCAGGTGTGGTCATTCAACAAAATAATGGCTTGCCAGGCAGTAGTACCTCATTACAAATCAGAGGGAGAAGTTCCCTTTCATCGGGTACAGAGCCATTATACGTAATAGATGGTGTCGCTTTTTCCAACGAGAATCTTAACAGCTTTGGAATTGGCGCAGCTAGTGGAGGAATTAGCCCTTTTAGTGTGATAAATCCCATGGATATTGAGCGGATTGATGTACTAAAGGATGCGGATGCAACGGCAATATACGGTGCCAGAGCATCCAATGGTGTTGTTCTGATTACCACAAAAAGAGGTGAAACAGGAAAGGCAAAACTGGATGTGAATGTATACACAGGTGCTGGGAAAGTAGGTCATTTTATTCCTATGATGAATACAGATGAATATCTTGGTATGCGACGGGAGGCATTTAAAAATGACGGCGTTGAACCAGATGAGTACAATGCACCGGATTTAATGGCTTACGATCAAAAAGCTTATACCAATTGGCAAAAATTACTTATCGGAGGAACTGCTCACACAACCGATGTGCAGGCTACCCTGCATGGAGGCAGCGAAATGGTAAAGTTTTTGGTGAATGCCAACTTTAGAAATGAAGGAACTGTTTTTCCTGGAAATCAAGGATCTACTAAGGCTGGGGCAAGGATGAATCTTGATTATGGCTCGAAGGACGGGAAGTTTAAAGCTACATTTTCAGGCGCGTTTTCAAACGATAAAACTGATATGTACGCTAACGATTTAACACGTTTTTATAGTTTACCTCCCAATTATCCAGTGTATAATGAAGATGGAACCTTATTCTGGGATTATTACCAAGATAATCCGATCGCTAACTTACAGCAAACATATAAAGGGATTACTAACAATTTAATGGGTAATTCGACGCTTAGTTATAGCCCAATTGATAAATTATATTTAAAGGTAAATCTGGGTTACACCCAAACAACATTAGAACAAAAAAGTAAATATCCAGTTTCATCTTTTAATCCTTCATATGGCATGACTAGTTTTGCGATGTTTGCGAATAATAAGATGACAAATTATATTATTGAACCTACCGGCAGTTATTCTATTTCCGGAGATAATTGGACTTTAAATACCCTTTTGGGAGCTTCGCTGCAACGTAATATTACCAGCGGCAGTTCTTTGGAAGGATCCAATTACAGCTCTGATGCCCTATTAGGTGCAATATCGGGAGCAGGTCTTATTTCTTCTTTGTATGAGGATAGTTCGGAATATAGTTTTGCATCTCTATTTGGCAGGATTACCTACAATTTTAAGCAGAAATATATCTTGAATGTGAACTACCGCAGAGATGGTTCATCGAAATTTGGTGACAATAATCGATTCGGAAATTTTGGTTCTGCCGGTGTGGCCTGGTTATTTAGCGGTGAACCATTTATTAAGGAAGGGGTGCCGTTTTTAAGTTTCGGAAAATTGAGAACCAGTTATGGTGTAACAGGAAATGATCAAATAGACAACTATCTCTATTTAGCGCTGTACGATATTGGAACGACCTATAACAATTCAGCAAGTCTTAATTTGAAGACATTATCAAACCCAAACATACAATGGGAAACAACACGTAAGTTTGAGATGGCTTTGGATTTAGGTTTTTTTAAAGACAGACTGCTTCTTGCTGCTAATTATTATATGAATCGATCAAGCAATCAAATTGTGAATGTAAAAACAGCTTCGCAGTCAGGTTTTAATTATTCCATTCAAAATCTGGATGCTGTAGTTCAAAATACGGGGCTGGAGTTTGATCTGTCTTCTACAAATATAGATGGTGAGGATTTTAAATGGTCTACTAATTTTAATATTTCATTCCCTAAGAATAAGTTAGTTTCTTTCCCAGGGCTCGAAGGAAGTAATTTCAGCGATCTGTACGAGATTGGTAAACCTATTAATGCCAGCAAATATTATCAGTATGCCGGTATAGATTCTTCAACAGGTAAGGTTTTGTATACTGATAAGGATAATGATGGAGAAGCTGATTATGAATATGCTCCGGTCGGCACTCCTTTTTATGGTGGGTTAAGTAATACGTTTACTTATAAAAACTGGTCTTTTGATTTTTTAATTCAGTTTTCGCATAGAAAAGGGCAGACCAATAATATAAGTGAATATCAATATGAATCTGTATTGGGAACTATGGCTAACCAAAACACTTCAGCTTTGAATCGATGGAGATCTCCTGGAGATGAAAATACCCGCTTCCCGGGAGCTTCAGCAAATTACGGTACAGATATTTATGATAGTTACGACAATTATTCATATTCTAATGCAAATTATGGTGATGCATCGTTTGTAAGATTCAAATCAATAAATTTAGCATACAATTTGCCAAATCAATGGATTGAAAAGCTGAAAATATCTTCGGCCAGAATATATTTCCAAGGACAAAATTTATATACAGCAACGAAGAATAAATATGTTTTTGATCCTGAAACCAGCGGAATTGGAATTGGCACTATGCCACCATTAAGAACATTTGTTTTAGGTATTAATTGTTCATTTTAATTAGTAAAACCATGAAAAAATATATTATTAACACCTTAAAATGCACCTCTGTTTCCACCTTTGCGATTGCTTTATTGTTACTCGTTTCCTGTGATGATTTTGTTGATATTGGTGCACCGGAAATGCAGATTGGGGTAGAGGAAGCTTTTAACAATGAAGCGTCTGCTACGGGTGCCGTTTTGGGATTATATGCAGGGTTAAGTGCTTATGATGAACATTATGTGGCTTGTATGGAATGCAGTGCCGATGGGGTATTGCCGTATACAAATGGTTATGGTTCATTCGTTAGTAATGCTATACCTACTAATAGTTATTATTCATCTTATTATCTTTGGGGTAGTACTTATAACACCGTATTACAGGCTAATTATGCAATTAATGGATTGAATGAATCCAAAATGCCATCTTCTTCAGTTAAGAGCCAATTGTTGGGAGAAGCTAAATTTTGGCGGGCATTTTCATATTTTTACTTGGTAAATATGTTTGGAGATGTTCCTATGCCGTTGGGTACCGATGTAATAGAAAATGCGTCGTTGCCAAGAACAGCAGCTTCAGATGTTTACGATCAGATTATTACAGATCTTACAGATGCGAAAGAATTACTAGGAATGGATGATCGCTCTTTAGGTGATAGAGTAAGGGTTAATCAATCAGGCGTTAGTGCCTTACTTGCCAGGGTTTATCTTTATCGGGAAGATTGGGTAAAAGCAGAGTCAGAGTCAGGTCTGGTGATAAGTAATTCCGCTTATGAACTGTCAGCATTGGATGAAACATTTGTGAATTCTTGTAAAGAGACCATTTTACAAATTGCCAACACAACCGGGGTTTCAAAATTTGGAGAGATGTATGTTCCTGTATCCGAGCAATCCATGCCATCTTTTTATTTAACCGATAACTTGTTTAATTCATTTAGTGATGATGATTTAAGAAAGAGCATGTGGATAAAACAAGTAACTGTTAATGGTCAGGAATTCGGTACAATATTCAAATACAAAGTAAAATCCGGCACAGGTAATGAATACGATATTGTTATGCGTTTGGCGGAACAATACTTAATTCGTGCCGAAGCCAGAGCTCATTTGAATCGTATTACCGGAGCAAATAGTGCAGAAGCTGATTTAAATACGATCCGAAACCGTGCAGGGCTTGAAAATACAGATGCTTCTACTCAATCAGCAATGTTTCTTGCCATTGAAAAAGAACGGAATCTTGAATTTTTTGGAGAATGGGGACATCGATGGCTGGATTTAAAACGGACTCCGAGTATCGTTGATCCAACGAATAAAACAAGGGCTGATGATGTATTGTCCGAAAACAAACCGACTTGGACTTCTACTGCCATATTGTATCCGATACCCGAGAGTCAGATAAAAATTAATACTAAGCTTACGCAAAATCCAGGGTATAATAACTAACATAATAATAAAATAGTTAGTTGAAATAATTAGGATATCGTTGATAAATATTTTAAAGGTTTATCAGTGGTTTCTAATTGAGAACAGCTAAAAATGTTTAATAATCAGCATAATGTTTAAAAAATCAAGTATAAAATTGCAGCTTGGCTTCATATTGAGTTTATTCTTTTTTACTCATAACGGTCTTGCACAAACCGAACAAGACACCAGCCAGATCACCTTCACTATTGGTACCGAAGTGTACGATTATCCGGAGGTACAATGGATAAAAGGGGATTCAATTACTCAATTTGATAAGGATAAGATCTACATTATTGAATGTTGGGCTACTTGGTGTGGCCCGTGTAAAGCTGCTATGCCTCACTTAAATGAGCTTCACAAAAAATATGGAGATAAAATTGTTATTGTCGGGCAAAATGTATTCGAAAACAATTTAGTCAGGGTTAAAAAGTTTGTTGCCGGTAAAGGGGATGAAATGTCGTACCGGGTTACTTATAGTGGAGGAACAGAGAGTGATTTTTCTAAAAAATGGCTGAAGCCTGCAGGAATTAATTCGATTCCAACTACAATTGTAATTCAGAACAATAGAGTAATTTGGATGACTCACCCTGATGAATTAACAGATGAAGCAATTGATTTGCTTATAAATAAAGAATTTTCGGAAGAAAAACTTAAGGAACTTAGTTCCGGAAGCAATATAGTAAGCATAAGGAACTTGATATTTGATGATAAGAAATATGACGAAGCTTTAGCTGCACTCGATGAAATACTGCTCGAAGACCCTGATAAGGAAATCGCATTAATCTATAAGTCAGTAGCGCTTAAAAGAAGCGGAAAACCTGAAGAGGCTCTTGCATATTTTGAAAAAAGACGCCAGGAAAAATTCTTGCCGATCGTGCTGTTTCAGCTATATAGTATTCTTATGGAAGAGGAGAAGTTTGATCAATTAATAAAGTATGTAAATATTGATTTTGACAGAGCTTTATTGGAGAATACTTCTGCTGCAGGAGATATCGTTGCATCTGGATATCAGGCTTATGCCGCTAAAAAAGATTATAAAGGACTTGTTGCATTTATCAATCGGGTTTCAAACAGCACTACTGATAGTGATCTTCTGAAAACTACCATTGTGGTAGCCGCTTACTACCCAGTAACTCCAATGGTAAAGATTGTTGACGATGCCATTTACAATGTTGCCTCAAAATTTTTGAAGGAAAATCAGTTGGATTTCGGATATCTGGCTTTAGTCACTCAAATGTTTTGGGCGAATAACGAAAAGGAGTATGCAAAAACAATGGTGAAGAGATCTCTTGAATTGGCGGTTAAGGAGAACCTTCCGGAAACTGGCATCAATGTATTAAAAATGTTTTCCGACTCTTTGGATAAAGGAATTTTCCCTGCAGAGGCGGAATTAGAAAAAATGGCTGCTGAGATGGCAAAATAATATTCTAAAACAATGAAAATGAAGAGAAGGACGATTGTTCTGTTTTTTTTAATTTCCATTTCCTGTTGTACAATGGCTCAGCAAAAGGGAGTTCAGTTTGTACATGGTCTTAAATGGACAGAAGTAAAAGCAAAAGCAAAGGCTGAAAACAAGTATATATTTGTAGATTGTTTTACAACCTGGTGTGGCCCATGCAAGATGGTAAGCACAAAAATTTTTCCGTTGGAGGAAGTCGGGCAGTTTTTTAATCAAAACTTTATTAATGTTAAAGTACAGATGGATAAAACCCCGCATGATAAGGAAGATGTTAAGGCATGGTATTCTGATGTTGATACAATTGCCAAGATTGGTCAGGTGGTAAATTACCCGACGTTTTTATATTTCACCCCGGCAGGGGAACTTATTCATCGCTATGTGGGAGCTCCATTTGAGCCAAATGAGTTTATTGAATACGCTAAAGCAGCACTCGATTCTTCCACTCAATATATCAGCTTAAAAAAGAAGTTTGAGAGTACATTGGATCCTGATCTTTCTTTGTTGCGAAGTATGGCAATAGCTTTTTCGCATAATGGTGATACAAAAAACGGAGAAGGAGATATGGGGCAGCAATGTGCCAATGAGTTTATCTCAAAATCGAAAGTTAAAGATCTTCTTACAAAGGAGAATATCGATTTTATGATGAGATTCACTCATAATGTGAGCGATAAGGGTTTTGAAATATTCCGCCAATACGGAGCATCCATTGATTCGGTAGAAGGAAGGAAGATATCGAGGTCTCTTGTGGAGGGGACTATTTTTTATAGAGAGGTTTTGCCATTGATTTCTGATCAATCTTCCCCGGATTGGAATAAAATAAGAGAATCAATAAATTCTACATATACTGAATACAGTGATGCTTTGGTAACAAAGGCCAGGATCATCTATTTTGGAGAACATGAGGAATGGAACTATTTTGTGAAGGAAGTTGAAGGATGGTTACAAATAAAGGATAATGAATATTTAAAGGAAGATATCAATGGTTATGTTTGGACTATTCTTACCTCTTGTAAGGATAAGGATTTTTTGGAAAAAGCGCTTGAATGGAGTGAAATTTCTTTGAAGCAAAATCAGGAAGATGTTTCTTCACTGATGACTAGAGCTGCTTTGCTTTATACACTTGGAAGGAATGAAGAAGCGATAGAATTTGGGGAAAAGGCAGCTTTGTTTGCTGAAGATAGCGATAAGGGAAATATGGAAGAGTTATTGGACATGATGAAAAGCGGGCAAAAGATTAATTTCTAACATACGAGTTGATAAGAATGGAATAATTTGCCATGTAACATGATGCAGAGAGTTTCATCATCATTTTACGGTGATTTTGGTGATAAAGCGAAAGCTTTAGAGAACCTCAATACTTTTCTGACTAAGAATGCAAATGTTCGTGTAGACAAATTGAAAGCAGATATTGATAGTATATAATCGTTTGTTGAATAGAAATTTTTTTATGCCTGCAAATTCACCCTATTTACACTTTAGATTGTCTTTAAGGTAAGAAGAAGGCTTAAAAGTAGTCTGAGAGTAAAAATCACATTTAAATACAAATGAAAATGAATAGAAAAATTACACTTGCTGCACTCTTACTCATGATGCTAAGCAGCATTTCGTTCGGACAAATTTTAACTCCATCGAAATGGAAGGTAGAGTTGTCAAAGCAAGATATTAAGGTGGGCGACAAAATTGACATTGTTTTTAAGGCGACAATTGATAAAACATGGCATTTGTATTCAAATGATTTTGATCCTGACTTAGGTCCTATTTTGATTGAATTTGATTTTGAAGAGGATGCAAGTTATGAGCGTATTGGTAAGGTGAAACCTATCAATGCAAAAAAGCATTTCGATGAGATTTGGGATGGGGAAGTGAGCTATTTTGAAAATACGGCTGAAATGCGTCAGCAAATAAAGGTGAAGAGCCTGCCATTAAAAGTGGAGGGAACCTTTGACTTCCAAACCTGTTCCGATGTAAGTGGACAGTGTGTAATGGGAGATGATGAGTTTGATATTACATATCCGGCTAAATAAAATAGAATTATTGCCAAAATTTTTAATCACACCAATACTTTACAAGAGTTTAATTAGCATATCGATTAAATTCTGAATTTAAAGCCACCTGTCAGGTGGCTTTTTCATTTGTACATAAGTTTGGATATCGTATCCTATCCATTAGAAAATTAATTTATTTAATTGGTAAAGACTGAGATGATCATTTTAAAATCAGGAAGAAGTTAGTTTCACAAGCAAAACGCAGGCATATTTAATTACAACGAACCAAAACACACCTTTTAGTTACGATTCGATTAAAAATATCACTAAAAAGGGGAGTTTTTAATCGAATCGTAATTTTTATCTAATCTAGATTGAAAGCATTTTTGATTCGTATAGATTATCAGACTAATTACATTGAATTTAATAAACAAAATAATTATGAAGATGATAATCTAATGTCTCGTAAAAGCTTAGTAATTAACAAATATTAGCGAATTTTTTCATTCTGTCTTTCACCCTATTGTGTATTTTGGTTGTCTTTACAGTAACAATACAGAATTAGAAAGAAGAATCAAATAAACTAAAGCAACTCAATTACATTGGGTAATACTTCTGTGGGAGGACCCAATTAATAAAAAGATTAAAAAATGAAATTGAAATTTACATTTCTTGCCATTATAGTGGTAATGTTTAGCGAATTTTCATTTGGACAAGTTTTACAACCAGCCAAATGGAAAGTTGAGTTTTCGAATAAAGAGGTTAAGGTAGGTGATCAGCTGGATGTTGTTTTTAAGGCTGCGATTGATAAGACCTGGCATGTGTACTCAAACGATTTCGACCCTGAGTTGGGGCCGGTATTAATTAAATTTGATTTTACAGAAAATTCCAGTTACGAAAGAATTGGTGAAGTAAAACCTATAAATGCTCATAAGCACCACGATGAAATATGGGGCGGTGAAGTAAGCTATTTCGAAAATGAAGCTGAGATGCGCCAAAGTATTTTGGTGAAGGAATTGCCCTTGCATGTAAAAGGAACATTCGAATACCAGACTTGTTCCGATGCTACGGGACAATGTGTAATGGGGGATGATAATTTCGATTTACAGGTTAAAGGCGGAGCCGTTGCAGTTACACAAAAAGTGAAAGCTGAAGCACCGGCACCGGTAAAAGAATCAAAAGATAAGAAAGGACTTTGGGCAGTATTTATTTTTGCCTTTTTAGGTGGTTTAGCTGCAATTTTTACTCCTTGTGTATTCCCTATGATTCCTATGACGGTTAGTTTTTTTATGCACAGCAGTGAAAACAAGGCCAAAGGTAGAATGCAGGCTTTCTTCTATGGATTTTCTATTATTGCGATATATACTTTTATTGGGACTTTACTTGCCGTTGTTATGGGGCCTGGTTTTGCCAACTTCCTTTCAACACATTGGGTTCCTAATGTTTTCTTCTTCTTAATTTTCATGGTGTTTGCTGCATCCTTCTTTGGAATGTTCGAAATTACCATGCCAAGCTGGATGGTGAATAAGTCCGTATCAAACGAAGATAAAGGTGGATTATTGGGTGCTTTCTTTATGGCATTTACTTTGGTTTTGGTTTCGTTCTCATGCACAGGACCTATTGTGGGTGCCATTTTAGTTGCCTCGGCAGGAGGAGAAGTATTAATGCCAATTGTTGGAATGTTAGGATTTTCAATAGCATTTGCGATGCCGTTTACATTGTTTGCCATTTTTCCGGGATGGTTGAATAAAATGCCGAAGTCCGGTGGATGGTTAAATTCAGTAAAAGTGGTTTTGGGATTTATTGAGCTGGCTTTAGGTCTTAAATTTTTAAGTATTGCTGATCAAACTTACCATTGGGGAATTTTGGATCGTGAAATTTACCTTGCTGTTTGGATAGTAGTATTTGCCTTATTGGGATTGTATTTATTAGGTAAACTCAAATTCTCTCATGATAGTGAGTTGAAATTTGTTAGTGTTCCTCGTCTTTTGATGGCGGTTGCGACCTTCTCGTTTGTAGTTTATATGATTCCAGGAATGTTTGGAGCTCCTTTAAAAGCTCTTTCAGGGTACATTCCACCACAAGCAACTCAGGATTTTGATATCAATCAGATTGTACGAAATAATGCAGGTAATAGCGGTGCAGTTCATCAGGAAGCCCATACTGCTATGTATTCAGACTTTTTACATTTACCTCATGGCTTAAACGGATATTTCGATTACAAGGAAGGAATGGATGCTGCTAAAAAGCAAAACAAACCTGTATTTATGGATTTCACAGGTCACGGTTGTGTTAACTGCCGGGAAATGGAAGCCAATGTATGGTCAGATCCACAAGTGTTGAAGCGCTTGCGTGAAGACTATGTGGTAATTGCAATGTATGTTGATGATAAAACAAAATTGCCTAAAGAAGAATGGATTGTTTCCAGTTATGATGGTAAAAAGAAGAAGACTTTAGGAAAGAAAAATGCCGATTTCCAAATTTCGAATTATAATATTAATGCTCAGCCTTACTATTGTTTGCTTAATTCGGATGGGGAAGATATTGCTTCACCAAGAGCCTATGATTTGGATGCAGGTAAATTTGTTGAATTCCTTGATGAAGGAATTAAAAACTTCAAGCAAAAAAAAACAGTAGCAGTAAGAGTTAACTAAATTAAAAGAGAAATTATTTTGTTTTAGCAAGACGGCAGGAAGATATTTAAGAAGAACATTAGTTAGTAAGTTAGTAGTTCGTGAGTTTTCATGTGTAAATTATGAAAACGTGGTTAGTAGGGAAGATGTAGATGGCAGGGTCGGCAATCCCTGTCATCTCATCATCAAACCTGAATATTTTTTTTAGTGGTTAAAACAAAATCTAGATAAACAACAACAAACTTTAGTTAGTGGTAAAAAGGGCAGGGACGTCAAGTTATTTACCCCAATATCTGATCTGAAAAACTCCCTGCTCTTTTTTTTAGAAATTTAATTTCATGCTATGAAAACCACCTATCGATTCCCAATTGAACACTACAAGTTTTATCAATTAGGAATTAATGGGCAACCTGAGAACACTTTTCTCTCGGAATTATTAATGAGAAGAATTTATAAAGTAAAATTTAACGTATGAATAAGATTGTATTATTACTCTTTGCGAGTGTTTTTTTATGCTCTGGTTTGGTCTCTAAAGCTCAGTATACAACAACGATTCCATTGAATTCAAAGGTAAAGCAAGGTAAGTTATCAAATGGATTGACTTACTATATATTGCATAACGAGGAACCAAAAGACCGTGCCAGTTTTTATTTTGTACAAAACGTTGGAGGGATTCTTGAAGAAGATTCTCAAAATGGTTTGGCTCACTTTCTAGAGCACATGGCGTTTAATGGTTTGGAAAATTTTCCAGGTAAGAACATGCTTGATTATTTGGAGAAAAATGGTATTCTTTTTGGGCGTGATATTAATGCTTATACTGCCCAGGACCAAACTGTTTATAATATCAGTAATATTCCTACAGGGAGTGAAGGATTGATGGATTCGGCTTTATTGGTTTTGCATGACTGGTCAGGAGGATTATTGCTGGAAGGCAAAGAAATTGAGTCGGAGCGTGGTGTTATTCATGAAGAGTGGCGTACCAGAAGAAATGTTCGTAAGCGTTTGGGAGATCAAACATCATCGGTGATGTATAATAATTCGAAGTATGCAGAACGTGATGTGATCGGTTCTTTGGATGTGATTGATCATTTTGAACATTCAGCACTTCGCGAATATTACGACAAGTGGTATCGTCCGGATTTACAAGCTGTAGTTATTGTTGGAGATGTAGATGCAGAGGATATTGAGAAGAAAGTAAAGGATTTATTTTCAAAAATTCCAATGAAAAAAAATGCTGCAGAGCGCACTTATACTAAGATTGAGGATTCAAAAGAAGTTGGTTATGTTGCCGCTAAAGACAAGGAAGCTAAAAATCTTAGTATTATGTGGCTATTCCGCCGCGATTTGGATGCCGTTAAGAATGAAACCACTCAAAGAAACGATCTGGCCAAGGGTATGTTCAATCAGATGCTTGCTGCCCGTATCTCTGAAAAAACCAAGAAATTGGAATGTTCGGCTATGGGTATTGAGTTTGGAGGATATGATTTAGCGCGTACCAAAGGTGCTGACTATATTTACCTTGTGCCAAAATCTGGTAAAGAACTGGAAGCTTTTACTGAAGCATTAACAGAGTTGGAACGTGTTAAACGTTATGGTTTTACTGCTTCGGAGCTTGAGAGAACCAAGGTGCAATACATGAGATCATATGAGTCATATGCTGCAAATTACAGCAAAATTACAAATGATAAGTGGGCAGAGCAATTAGCAGACTTGTTCTTAAAAGCAGAACCATTTCCTTCTTTGGAGTGGGAAATGGAATTTGCAGCTAAAACAATTCCAGTCATCACACTCGATGAGGTGAATGCGTTTGTAAAGTCTTATTCTAATGTTGATAATTCAGCATTAATATTACAAGGTCCTGATAATGAAACACAAGTTTACCCAACTAAAGAAGAACTGCTGGCTGTTGCAGCTAAAGTGAAATCTTCGAATGTGGAAGCTTATATTGATGAAGCAGGCAATCAGCCTCTTGTTGCTAAGAAGTTGAAGCCGGTTAAGATTTTAAGCCAATTTGGAGTTGAGGGAACTGATGCTAAAGGTTATGTTCTTGATAATGGAGCAAAAGTAGTTATTCTTCCTACTGAATACAGTAAGGATGAAATTTCAATGTCTTCTTTCAGTTTTGGAGGAACATCATTAATTGCTGATAAAGATCTTGCTTCCGCTGATATGGCGGCAAGTATTGTTGAAATGTCAGGTGTTGGGGAGTTTGATGCAACTCAGTTACAGAAAAAATTAGCAGGTAAAATTGTTGGTTTGAATACAAGTTTAGGAGAATTGACAGAAGGGTTTTCAGGTTCTGCTTCTCCTCAGGATTTTGAGACTTTACTACAATTGCTTTACCTGAATTTTGAAGCGCCTCGTTTCGAAGAAGCTCCTTTTAGTGCGCAGATGGCACGTATGAGAGATTATGTTGCAAACATAAAAGTAGATAATAATAAAGCACTTCAGGATACTATAGCTTTATTATCGACAAATTATTCTCCACGTACTTTGCTTTTTGGAGAAGATTTTATTAATAAGATCGACTTTAACAGAGCCTCGGAAATTTACCGTGAGCGTTTCTCTGATGCCAGTGATTTTACCTTCATTTTTGTTGGTAATATTAACGAGAAGGAACATTTACCAATGATTCGAAAGTATATTGGTAACATTAGCTCTACGAACAAAAAAGAAACATATTTAGATCATAAAGTGGGTCCTGCCAAAGGAAAAACAAGCAGAATTTTTGATCGTGAAATGGCAGTTCCTAAAACAACTGTGAATTATGCTTTGCAGGGCGATTTCGATTATACTTTAGAGAACAGAGTGCTGCTTAGTGTAGTGTCTCAGCTTCTGTCTAAAAGATACATGACAACTATTCGTGAAGAGGAAGGTGGATCTTATGGCGTTGGAGTAAGTCCATCATCATCTAAATTACCAACACCGGAATTCTCATTGAATATCAGTTTCGATTGTAATCCTGAAAAGCGTGATCGTTTGGTTGAAATTGTTAAGGAGGAAATTGTTAAAATTCAAAATGAAGCTTGTGATGCAGTTGACTTAAATGAGATTAAGAACAATTTTATTAAAAGCAGAGAAGAAGCTGAATTACAAAACTCTTTCTGGATGAGCAGTATTCAAAAGAACCTGATGCTGGGTTCGGAACTGACGTCTAAAGAAGATTACATAAAAATGATTGAAAATATCGATGCAGACTCGATTCAGAATTTTGCAAAAGAAATATTAAAAAACGTGAATACTGTTGAAGTGATCATGAATCCTAAAAAATAGTAAAACAAAATCATTAGTCTGTTTTGATTTAGTTAGGACCGGTTGGTGAGAATGATTGACCGGTCCGCTCTTTTGTCTTAAACTATTAACCAACCACTAGTAAATTATCGAAAAGCATACAGTTTGTTTTTCTTGAAAAATCAGTAATGAAGGAACTTTATCTGCAAAAACTAAAAGAAGAATTTGTTCCGGCACTTGGGTGTACAGAACCAGTCGCAGTTGCTTATGCGGCAGCAAAAGCAAGGGAAATTTTGAATCAATCACCAGATCGGATTGAATTTCATGTAAGTGGAAATATTTTTAAGAATGGAATGGGAGTTGGAATTCCAGGTTCAGGTATGGTCGGCTTAACCATTGCCGGAGCTTTGGGTGCTTTGGGAGGCAATCCTATGGCAGGATTAGAAGTTTTGGATGGAATTAGTCCTGATATTGTTGAATTGGCGCAAACCTTTGTGAACCAGGGAAAAGTTCAGGTAGATGTAAAATATGGTGTAGCTAAACTGTACATTGAATGCATCTGCTTTAAGGGTGAAAATTCAGGTCGGGTTATTATTCAGGATCGACATACAAATATTCTTCTAGCCGAACGAAATGGTTTTGTTATCTACCAAAATACTTCAAAATCAGCAACCGATGCTGTCCTTAATATGAAAGACTGGAGCTTCCGTAGTATTTATGAATTTATTAATACTGTTGACATAGCCGATATCGCTTTCATTGAAAAAGGAGTAAAGCTTAATAAGTCCATTGCGGAGGAAGGTTTAAAGGGGAATTACGGACTTCAGGTGGGTAAATCGATGATGATTAATATCCGGAAAGGAATTCTTAAAGAGGATTTAATGAATCGATCCATAATGCTTACAGCAGCCGCTTCAGATGCAAGAATGGCCGGAAGCGCAATGCCTGTAATGTCTAATTGTGGCAGCGGAAACCAAGGAATAAGCGTTACTTTGCCTGTGGTAGTTGCAGCAGAGGAATTTAAAGTGAGTAATGAAACATTACTAAGAGCATTGGCTTTGGCATTGTTGGTTACTATTTATATGAAATCTTTCGTTGGTCAACTATCTGCACTTTGCGGCGTTTTATTGTCTACTGCCGGTGCAGGATGCGGAATTACTTACATTATGGGAGGCGATTTCAAACAAATGGGGATGACATTGCAGAATATGACAGGGGGTGTAACCGGTATGATTTGCGATGGAGCAAAATATGGTTGTTCTCATAAGATTGCTGCAAGTGTAAGTGCCGCAATTCAATCATCATTATTAGCTATGAATCACAATTGTTTAAATGGAATGAATGGTATTATTGATGATGATGTGGAAGCTACTATTCGGAATATTGGTCGTTTGGCAAATGAGGGAATGGAAGTAACCGACGAGGTTATTCTTAAGACCATGTTGGAAAAGATGAAGAAAGTTTCTTGAGAATAAAGAAAAAGAAAAAAGATGAAAAATAAAGAGAATATTGAAAGAGTAAAGTGTTTGATAATTGGTTCGGGACCAGCAGGGTATACGGCCGGAATTTACGCATCAAGAGCAAATTTAAATCCAGTTGTTTATGAAGGTTTGCAGCCAGGCGGACAATTAACTACAACTACTGAAATTGACAATTTCCCGGGATATCCTGAAGGAGTTACAGGAAATGTTATGATGGGTGAACTAAAGAAACAAGCCGAACGATTTGGCTGCGATTGCCGCTGGGGTATTGTTACCGAAGTAAATTTGAACGAAAGACCGTTTAAATTAAAGGTAGATGGGAATAAGGATATTGAAGCCGATTCGGTAATTATTGCAACAGGAGCTACGGCAAAATATTTGGGTTTAGAGAGCGAAGAAAAATATAGAGGATCGGGTGTTTCGGCCTGTGCAACCTGCGATGGGTTTTTCTACAGAGGAAAAGATGTTGCTGTTGTAGGTGGTGGCGATACTGCCTGCGAAGAAGCTTCATACTTAGCTGGTTTGTGTAATAAGGTTTACTTAATTGTTCGTAAGGATTTTTTAAGAGCTTCGAAAGCAATGCAGGAAAGAGTATTTAAAACTGCGAACATTGAAATTTTATTCGAACACACTACAAAGGAATTAACAGGAGAAAATGGGGTAGAGGGATGCACATTGATTAAAAATGCAGGTACCTCTTCGCCAGAAGAAGTAAAAATTGCTATTGATGGGTTCTTTTTGGCAATTGGTCATCACCCAAATTCAGATGTGTTTTCTGATTACGTTGATACCGATGAACAAGGTTATATCCTGACTCAGGCAGGCACTCCGATGACAAATATTAAAGGCGTTTTTGCTTGTGGCGATGTTCAGGATCCGAATTACCGACAAGCAATAACATCAGCAGCTTCAGGATGTCAGGCGGCCATCGAGGCAGAAAGATATCTTGCAGAAATGAATTGAAAAAACATAGCCAAAGGCACCTTTTCGGCTAAATAAATAACTTCCATTATTTATGGTGCAAATTTCAGTAAAGCAGGCAATCCCTTATATTTCAGACATGTATACGTTTTAGGTCAACGGTTGGGATTGCCTCTTTTTCGTAAACAGTAAAAATTAAAATAATTTATTCGCTCATCAATATTTTTTTGATGGGCGTTTTATCCTTAGTAAAGGAAATAAGTGACATAATGCCTGATTTGTTTTAGTTGAAGCATTAAAATTGAGAAGATTGAATATAGAATAAAAAGAACCAATTTTCTTTTGGTTTGGATATTTCTTAGAATCATCTTAAATTTCAGCGAAACAAACAGATCCTATCTTGAAAAGAATTTCAATTATTTTTCTTTTAATTTCCATTAGCAGTTTTTTTGCTTTCTCAAAAGTGAAGAACAATGGAATTCCTTTTATAAAAAAATTTCCCCGAAGCCATTATAAAGGAGGAACCCAGAATTGGGACATTACACAAGCACCCAATGGGTTGCTTTATTTTGCTAATAACGAGGGGGTATTGGAATTTGATGGAAACAATTGGCGTGTGATTCCAATGCCGAATAATTCAGTTGTTCGTTCGTTGGCAGTAGATAGTTTGGGACAGATATTTGTTGGTGCATATAACGAATTTGGATATCTAAAGCCCGATAATCAAGGGAAGTTGAGCTATCATTCTCTCGTTGATCTTTTGCCTGATAATGATCGGAAATTTGATGAAGTCTGGCAAATTTTTCCTTATAAAAAGGGTATTCTGTTTCATTCGTTTCAAAAGATATTCTATTATAGAGACGGTGCAATTTCACAAATTCAGAATGAAAATGAATTTCATTTTGGTTTTCTTGTTCATGATCAGTTTTTTGTAAGAGAACAAAGAAAAGGACTTTGTGTGCTTGACGGCAGGTCTGTAGATGTAGTGAAAGGTGGTGAAATATTTGCGGATAAAGAAATTGTTAGTTTGCTTCCCTTGTCAAATCATTTGCTTCTCATTGCTACTGCATTAGATGGTTTGTTTTTGTATGATGGTACTCAGATTACCACATGGAACAATGATTTGAGTCAAAAATTCAAAACTGATCAGGTATATACAGGAATATCACTTGGGAATTCAAAATTTGCTTTTGGTACGGTTCGGAATGGTGTTTATATCATTAACAAGGATGGACAAATAATTCAAAATATTAATACTGAAAAAGGTTTACAGAACAATACAGTACTAAGTCTGTTTTTGGATCGAAGGGAAAATTTGTGGGTTGGATTGGACAATGGAATCGATTATCTGGAAATTAGTTCTCCTCTTTCCATTTTTCCAAAAGAAAAAGATCTTGGAGCAGGTTATGCATCAATATATCATGATGGGTATTTGTATCTGGGAACAAACACTGGATTATTTGCGCGGAAGTATGATTTTTCGCAGGGTATAAGGAATGGAGAAGAGGCCTTCGAATTGGTTAAGAATACTTCGGGGCAGGTATGGCATTTACAAGTAGTAGACGGGGAGCTGATTTGCGGACACAATAAAGGAACATTTAGTATTGATAAAAAGGTTGGAAAGTTAATTTCTGACATAGCCGGGGGATGGAATTACATTTATAAAAAAGAGATTCCGAATGTAATGATTGGTGGAACCTATACTGGTTTAGTACTTTATGAGAAATCGAAACAAACGAATAATAAGTGGAAATTTAGCAAAAGAATTGAAGGTTTCAATGAATCATGCAGAGAAATGGTTTGGAACGACGACAATTCGATTTGGATGTGTCACGGTTACAAAGGTGTATATCGTCTGCTCTTAAATGAAGGATTTGATGAATGTACAAAGTACAGATTTTATGGAGTGGAAGACGGCTTTCAGTCAAATCTGGGTATAGATGTACACAAACTCCGGGATGAAATTGTTTTTTCAACCAGTAATGGTTTTTATAAATATGTGGCTGAATCGGATCGATTTGAAGTTCATCAGTCTTTAAATAATATATTTGACAGCGAAGAACCTGTTAATAAGTTGTTTGAGCAAAAGAATGGTGATGTCTGGTTTTTTCAAGCTGAAAACATAGGTTTATTAAAGTCACAAGTAGACAATTCATATGAAATACTGAAAAAGCCATTCGCACCCCTAAAATCTTCCTTTATTGGAGCTTTTGAGAATGTTACGGTTGTTGATAAGGAAAATGTTTTATTTGGGAATGAGGATGGATTTGTACATTACGATCCTACTGTTGAAAAAAAATACAACGATACTTTTCAGACTATCATTAGAGAAGTTCGTATCAGTGGGAAAACAGATTCTGTTATTTATTACGGAACTTATTCCAATGCTAATGAAATTCAATTTAATTCGGATAATGAAAATAGGATTGAGCTGCCTTATAAGAGCAATGCCATCCGATTTAAATATTCTGCGCCTCAATTTAGCAATCCGGAATTAATTCGATATCAGTGTCAATTATTAGGGTTTGATGAAATTCCATCACCATGGGCAAATAATTCTCAAAAAGAGTATACTAATCTTCCGGAGGGAGAATATGTATTTGAAGTGGTTTCAGAGAATCAATATGGAGTTAAATCTGCTAAGGATACATTTCATTTTACCATTTTACCTCCTTGGTATAGATCTCACACAGCGCTTGTTATATATGTTTTACTTGTATTGTTCTGCATTTACGTTGCTGTTAGTATTATAAGATATAGAATTAAGTATTTGCAAAACCAGTTAAAAAAGAAGCAGGAGGAAGAGCTGAGACTAAAGGAACAAAAATTTAGGGAAGAGGCACTTATTGCAGAAAAGGAGATTGTGCAGCTTAGGAATGATAAATTACGAAGCGAAGTTGAGTTTAAAACCCGTGAGTTGGCCGGATCTACTATGAATATCATCCATAAAAATGAGGTGCTTTCCTATTCGGTTGGAGAATTGAAAAAAGCTCTGAAAAAAATTAAAGATCCAACAGCTCTTGTTCAGGTGAGGCAATTAATGAAAACTATTGATGCTGAATTCAACAGCGATCAGGATTGGGAGCAGTTCGAAGTGCATTTTGATCAGGTGCACGAAGATTTCCTGAAAAGGTTACGATTGCTGCATCCGCAATTAACACCAAAAGATTTACGAATTTGTGCTTATTTAAGAATGAACCTGTCCTCAAAAGAAATTGCGCCACTGATGAATATTTCTGTTCGGGGAGTAGAAATAAGTCGGTATCGTTTGCGTAAAAAATTTAATATAGCAAGGGAAGAAAATTTAATTGACTTCATATTAAACGTCTAATCAATAAAATTTATTCTGTCTAAAAAGAGGCTGGTGATGAAAATCATTAGCCTCTTTTTAATTTGATGTATGGTGGATTTAAAAAATATTGAATTGTTAAGGAAAGTTAAAATTCTAAAAAATAGAGCTTTATAAAAGATTATGTGCGCTGTGATGTAGTAATGATGTATTGGTGTTTCCAGCATGTAGAGTTTGTGATGTATTGTTTTTTTTGATTAGGATAGATGTTGGGCTTACATTGCAATCGTTGTAGGTGTATACTGTAAAAACAGAACATCGAACTAATTTCTAATCTTAACTAACTAATTTATGAAAAAAACGGTCTTGTTTTTATTTCTCACATTCTTTTGCATGACAACCTTCGCGCAAAGGCATGTTGTGACTGGTGTCGTTTCCTCAGCTGAGGATGGTACGCCCATACCATTTGCTTCAGTAGTGGTAAAAGGAACAACTATTGGTACTTCAACTGATTTTGATGGTAAATACTCTATTGAAGTAACTGAAGATGCGATACTTGCTTATTCAATGATAGGATTTGAGACTAAAGAAGTTCTTGTCGAAAGTCAAACTGTAATTGACGTTATACTACTTACTCAGACAACAGGTCTTGATGAGGTAATTGTAGTAGGTTATGGTACTCAAAAGAAACGGGATGTGACTGGCGCTGTGTCCATTGTTGACTCTAAAACAATTGAAGCTTTAAAACCGGTTAAGGTAGAGCAGGCACTACAGGGAACAACTGCAGGAGTAACAGTTACTTCTGCTTCCGGTGCTCCAGGTTCAGGATTAGACATCCGTATTAGAGGAATCTCTACAAACGGTGATGCATCTCCGGTAGCAATCATTGATGGATATCAAGGTGATTTAGGAACTCTTAATCCTGATGATATCGAGACTATTACTGTTCTTAAGGATGCGCAAGCCGCAATTTATGGAACAGTTGGTGCTAATGGAATCATTTTGATTACAACCAAGACGGGTCGAAAAAATACAGCAGCAACTGTAAGCTTTAATAGTTCTATTGGTATTCAGGAAACATCAAGAAAATTGCCTGTTTTAAATGCAACAGAATATGGTGTTTTATTAAATGAGGCCTATGCGGCTAATGGTGAGGCTTTGCCTTTTTTGAATGTTGCAAATTTAGGTAAAGGAACAAACTGGCAAAATGAATTGTTTGAAAGAGCTCCTGTATTAAATAACAATATTAGTGTTAATGGTGGTTCTGATAAAATTGTATACTCTTTAAGTGCTTCTGATTTGGACCAAAAAGGAATAGTAGGGAAGGATAAAACGGGTTATAAACGTAATACAGCCAGAGTGAATTTAGGAGCTGATCTTTCCGATAATTTTAAGATGAAGTCATCTGTAATTTACACCTATATCAAAAGAAAATCGATTAATGAAAATGGTCTTGGATCTGTATTATTTAATGCATTAAATATGCCTTCAACAATGCCGGTTTACGATTCAAATGGAAATTATTTCCTGGCTCCAACCAGTCTTGGTATCGAAATTATTAATCCGTTAGCACAGATTGCTGATACTTATAATGATTACAACTTGAAGAAGTTGAATGGTAATTTTAGTTTGGATTACGAATATTCCAAACATCTAAAAGCTACAGCAAGGATTGGTTTTAATACTAGTAATTCAGAGTCTAAGACATTTAGTAAAATTGTTGATTACGGAGGAAAAGTGTTCGATAAAACACGAAGTAGTGTAAATCAGAATGCCGAAAACTTCAATGATTATACTTTTGATGCATTTGTTACTTACGATAATACTTTTAACGAAAAGCATCATTTATCAGCAACACTTGGTACTACCGTTTTTAAAGAGTGGGGAAATCATTTGGATGCGACAGGTTATGATGTTCCAAATAATTCATGGGATTTTGCAGACATAGGATTAGCTAATGGGGTTAGTGATTCCAAATCAGTGGGATCATGGACTTTTGATCAAAGAAGATTGTCGTATTTCTCAAGAATTCAATACGATTATGAAGGAAAATACTTGCTGTCAGCAATGATCCGCAGGGATGCCTCAACAAAATTTGGTCCTGATGAAAGTGTTGCTTACTTCCCTTCTGCAACTGCGGGTTGGGTTATTTCGGATGAAGATTTCATGAGCGGCATTGAAGAAATCGATTTTATTAAATTGAGAGCGAGTTATGGTTTGTTAGGATCTGACAAAATTGATAGTTATAAATACATTTCGCAGTTAGATGGTGAAGCGACCTATGTTTTTGATGGTGTTTTGGCTCCGGGAACAGCTATTGGTGCAAATCCAAATCCAACTGTGAAATGGGAAGAGTCAGAACAGTTTGATGTTGGAGTTGATGTCAAACTTTTGAACAATAAAATAGATGTTAATGCCGATTATTTTATTAAGACTACCAACGATTTGCTGATTGGAAATATTCCTGTTTCCGGTATTCTTGGTGTAGCTGCTCCTGGAGCAGCTGGTCCTACAGTAAATGCGGGTACTGTACGCAACAAAGGATTTGAATTCGCAGTTGGATACAGAGGCAACATTACCAAAGATTTAAGTTTTAAAGTGAATTACAACTTCACGACATTAAATAATGAGGTTCTTGAAGTAAATAATGGTTCTGGATTTATTGAAGGTGGAAATTTTGGTGTCGGTCAGCCAGCGCCTTCCAGAATGGAAGTGGGAAAAGCTATTGGTTACTTTTATGGATATAAAACAGATGGTATTTTCCAAAATCAGGCAGAAGTAGATGCACATCCTTCTCAAACTGCACTGGGAGCCGAAGCATCACCTGGAGATATCAGATATGTTGATATCAATGGAGATGGAAAGTTAACTTCTGATGACAGAACGAATTTGGGAGATCCTATTCCTGATGTAACAATGGGCTTGAATATTTCAGTGAATTATAAAGGATTTGATTTCGTAGCATATTCTTACGCTTCAATTGGAAATGAGATGGTTCGTAATTACGAGAGATCCAATTCAAATGTAAATAGATTAAGTACCAGCCTTAACAGATGGACTGGAGCGGGAACAAGCAATTCTGTTCCACGGTTGACAACTGCTGCAACTGCAAACAATATTTTCTCAGACTATTTTGTTGAAGATGCCTCTTTCTTACGAATTCAGAATGTTCAACTTGGGTACACATTCCCAAAGAGTATCACTGAAAGATTAAGAATCTCTAAACTGCGTTTCTATGGCTCTGTTGCCAACCTATATACGTTTACTGACTATACAGGTTTTGATCCGGCAGCATCTACCGGCGCACCAATTGGTGGTGGAATTGACTATGGTTTCTATCCTGCAGCCAGAACATTTACATTCGGATTAAACCTTAATTTTTAAAAAGCCATGAAAATGAAAAATAGATTATACAACAAAGTTATATTCACGGTTTTTATCTCATTATCAGCATTAGTTTTTTCTTGTTCTGATGACTTTGTAGAATTATCACCTGAATATTCAATTGACTCTGAGAATTATTTTAATTCTTCAGATGATTATTACAATGCTCTCATTGCATCTTACGATATGTTACAATCAACGTATGTAAATGTAATATTAGGAGAAATAGCTTCAAACAATACTCTTTGTGGTGGCGAAAGTGCTACTGATGTTGTTGGATGGCAACAGGTTGATGATATGATTCATACACCTGTAAATAGTAATCTGGGAGACATATGGAACTGGATGTTCGCCGGAGTGCAGCGTTGCAATTACTTTATGGAATTTAAAGATAATATCGACTTTGATGGAAGAGAAATAATGATTGGTGAAGTTCGGTTTTTAAGAGCCTATTATTACTTTGAATTGGTAAAATGGTTTGGAGCAATTCCACTTAAAATCGATGAGCGATATAAATTAGGAGATGAAACTTCAATTCCACGTTCACCGGTATCTGATGTATATGCACAAATTGAAGCAGATCTGCTTTTGGCTATCAAAGTGTTGCCAACAACTGCAAGTCAAACCGGACGTGTAACAAAAGGTGCCGCTCAGGCTTTGCTTGGTAAAGCATATTTGTTTCAGGATAAATTTTCTGAGTCTGCTGCAGTTTTTGATGAGCTGATTATGGATGAAAATTATTCATTAGTATCTGATTACAATACAATCTTCGAGGCAGAAGGTGAAAATGGAGTAGAATCGGTTTTCGAAGTTCAATATACTGATGTTGAAGGTGCTGGTTTTGGTTGTCTGCAATGCAGTGAAGGAAATGTTGCGGTTGGATTTAGTGGAGTAAGAGGTTATGTTGGTGATTTATATACGTCTGGTTTTAGTTTTAATCTGCCGACACAAGATGCAGTAGATGAGTTCGAACCAGGTGATAACCGTAAAGATGTTGCCATACTGGATATCGAAGCCTGGGCTGCAGAAACAGGAGCAGAATATACTACTGGTTTTGAACATACCGGATACTTCAATAGAAAATACATTCCGCGAAAAAGGAGTGCTGACGCACAAGGTGACTTGAACTTGACCAATCCTAACAATTACAGAGCAATCAGATATGCTGATGTTTTATTGATGGCCGCTGAAGCCAATAATAGAGGTGGAATCTCAGACACAAAAGCACAAAAATATCTTTCACAGGTTCGACGCAGAGCTTTTGGCGATACGAATCACGATGTTACATTAACAGGAGCTGCTTTAACCGATGCGATTTATCATGAACGCAGAGTTGAATTAATAGGAGAAGGACATCATTTCTTTGATTTGGTGAGAACAGGCAGAGCAGCCAGTGAAATAGATGGATTTGTTGCAGGTAAAAATGAGGTGTTTCCTATTCCATTAGAAGAAATTCAGTTTGCCAACGGGAACTGGGAACAAAATCCAAATTATTAAAACTAAAAGAATATGAAACGTCCATGCCAAATCGATTTTGACTCACAGAGAGATGATTATCTCAGCATGGTAAGTTCCATATGGCAAATAAAAACAAATTATAATCATATGAAACGTCCATGCCAAAGTGATTTTGACACACATGGGGATGATTATTCCTGCTTGGTAAGTTCCATATGGCAACTAAAAAAAAATTTATAATCATATGAAAATACTAAATAAAATAAGCGCATTTATTTTCATTTTAGCTGTCGTTTTTGCTTGCGAAACGGATGAAGATAAGTTGTATTCATTGGATTATGTGACTGCACCAATTAATGTGTCAGCCATATTCAATATTACTCAGGATAATACGGGTATAGTAACAATTATACCAAATGCAGATGGTGCTTCATCTTATAGAATAGATTTTGGTGATGGTTCTGAAGTTGAAGAATATACTCAGGGTCAAGAGGCAACGCATACTTATATCGAAGGTGTATATCAGCTTAGCATTTTAGCTATTGGTTCTACTGGTCTTTCTACTGAATTTATTCAAGAAGTCAATGTCTCATTCAAAGCACCGGAAAATCTCAAAATCAAAATCGAAAACGATTTGAGCATTTCGAAGCAGGTAAACATTAGTGCAACTGCTGACTATGCTGCTGTTTTTGAAATTTATTTTGGAGATACAGTAGATGAAGAGCCTACAGCAGCAATGCCTGATGTGGTTGCTTCTCACATTTATCCAGTGGCAGGTGATTATGAGATTAGAGTAATTGCAAAAAGTGCAGGAGCAGCGACTACTGATTCTACATTCACATTTACAGTTACTGAGATTTTAGCTCCGGTTACATCGGCACCAACACCTCCTTCCAGAAATGTAGAAGATGTAATTTCAATTTACAGTTCTGCTTATGATGATATTGAAGGAATTAACTACAACCCGGATTGGGGACAATCGGGTCAGGGAAGCAGCTATGGAGAATTTGATCTGAATGGTGATAAAATGCTTCAATACATCAATCTTAGCTATCAGGGAATTGCTTTAGCTGATGGAACATCTGTAGATATTACTGATATGGAATTTTTACATATGGATGTTTGGACACCTGATGTTACCAAATTAGAAACTTCACTGATAAGCGGTACAAATGGTGAAAAACCAGTTTCGAGCGATTTAACAGCTTTTGAATGGACCAGTATTGATCTTGCGATATCTGCATTTACGGATCAGGGATTAACAGTTGCAGATATTATTCAATTAAAATTAGTTGGTGATCCATGGGCTGCAGGAACTGTTTTTGTAGACAATATTTATTTCTATAAAGCAAAATCATCATCGCCAACACAAGCGGCTCCAGTACCACCTGCAAGATATGTGTCTGATGTGATTTCCATATTTAGTGATGCTTACACAAATACTACAGTAAATGAATGGAATCCTGGTTGGGGACAGGCAACAACATTAACCAGTATTGATTTTAGCGGGAATAATGTTTTGTTGTACGAATCATTAGACTTTACTGGTATTGTAACTGACTATGACAATCCAACTGATTTATCAGCAATGACATTTGTTCATTTTGATTATTGGACGAGTGATGCCGATAAGCTGGCGTTAAAGTTGGTGAACACAGTAGCGGGTAGTGAAGATATTGTAGAGGTTTCTGATGTTACTGTTGGAAGTTGGGTAAGTGTTGATATCGCTTTAGCAGAATATTCTACTGACCTGACAGCGGTAACGCAGTTGCTTTTCGAATCTTCGAGTGCAACAGTATATATTGATAACTTATATTTCTATAAGGCACCGACAGAAGCTGCGCCAACACCAACAGCTAATGCTGCAGATGTGATTTCCATATTTAGCGATGCCTATACAAATATTACAGTAAATGAATGGAATCCAGGTTGGGGACAAACAACTACATTAACCAATGTTGATTTTGGTGGAAATAATGTACTCTTATATCAAGCCCTTAACTACACAGGAATTGTTACAGATTACGACAATCCAACTGATTTGTCCGGCAAGACTTATGTGCATTTTGATTATTGGACAAATGATGCAACCAGTCTTGCTTTAAAACTGGTGAACACCATCGTAGATAACGAAGATATTGAGGTGGTACCATCCATAATTCTAGGTCGTTGGGCAGGTGTTGATATCGCTTTAGCAGATTATTCTACCGACTTAACAGGGGTAACCCAGTTGCTCTTCGAATCTTCTGGTGCAATGGTTTTTATAGACAACCTTTATTTCTATTAATTTAAGAGAATAACTTATGAAAAAAAATATTCAATATATATCCACTCTGCTTCTGGGAGCGCTGCTAATTTTTACTGGTTGCGATGAAGAGAAGTATGAATTAGGTACACTAACAGTACCAAGCAATGTTGACCTTTCCTATGTGATCGTTGGGCAGGATGATGAAAATCCATATGGTGATGGCAGTGGTGCGGTAAATTTTTCGGCATCAGCAAATGATGAAATTACCTTTAATTATTTATTTGGTGATGGAAAAGATAGTGAGATTGTTGCGGATGGTAATGTATCACATGTTTTTGCTAAAACAGGTGTTAACACATACAATGTTACTGTAATCGCTATTGGTACAGGTGGTATTTCTTCGAGTAAAACCATAAAGATTGAAGTTTTAAGCACCTTCACAGATAATGAAGCTGCAGAATTCCTGACAGGAGGAAGCTCTAAGACGTGGTATTGGGCAGCAGATCAACCAGGACACATCGCTTTAGGCCCTAATTATGAAGATGCAGGCAAAGCATATGGAGCATGGTTTAGTGCAGCACCATTCGAAAAATCGTGTATGTATGATGCTGAATTTGTGTTTACCAAAACTGCTGAAGGTTTAACTTTCGAACAAACTACAGGATCTGCATATATTCCAGGAACCTACGCAGGTAAGATAGGAGTTGATGGCGATTTATGTTATGGTGAAGATGTTGTTACCACTATGTTTGGGGTTAAAAGCGTCTCGTTCGGACCAGCATCATCTGTTGCAACAATTGATGGGGGATACAGAGGAACCAGCTTTAGTTTAAGTGATGGTGGTTTTATGTCATGGTACGTTGGAGCAAGTACTTATGAAATCATACAGGTAACAGAAAACTTATTGAAAGTTAGAGTTGAAGAGGATGAAACATATGCTTGGTATCAAACTTTTACCACAGTTAAACCTGTGCAATAATATGGAGTTGATATTGTTAAAACGAATTTACTAACTAAATAGGTTAGAATTCTTATCACAAGATCAGGTATAAGGAAATATAGAAAACAAGACGTTGCATATTTGGATTTTTAATACCTATTGTGCAACGTCTTTTACCAATTAAAAGATTGAATACAAATCTTTCTTGTTTACTGAAATTAGAATTGTAAATGAGGAGTTTCGCAATAATATGATAATGGTTATGAAAAGGATAGATATATTGAAAATAATTTTTGTTTGTTTTGGTTTCCTTCTTCTCGCAAGTTGCGGAAGCAACGATTCAGAATCAGGAATGAATGCGAATTTCACCTTTGATTATACTGATGGTAATCATGTGGAATTTAAAAATGAATCTGAAGGAGAATACTATTCTATGGAGTGGGATTTTGGAAATGGTGAGACTCCTGTGACTACAACAGACAAAAATAAAAGCTTTAGTATATATTATCCTGTTGAAGGAGAGTACAACGTAACTCTTACATTATTTGGTTTTACTGGGGATAAAGCAGAGGTCAGCAAAATAATTAGCATTTCAAATACCGATTTCGAAATTTCTTTTAGTGCAGAAATTGATCCAACCAATCCCAATAATGTAGTTTTGATAAATACAACTATAGGCAATTACGATTCTTTCAAATGGGTATATCGTAATATGGAGATTGATAATGAGGAGAATACAATTGCTTATTTTCCTAAATCCGGACAGTATGAAATAGAATTGATTGTGGCTGTAGGGAATGATACCTTTTCAACAAAACAAACAATTACCATAATTCAAGATGATCCTAACTATGTGGATAATATGACACTAGTATGGTCTGATGAGTTTGATGGAACTTCGGTTAATGCAGATTATTGGACTTTTGAAACCGGAGCCGGTGGATGGGGAAACAACGAATTACAGAATTACACCAATGGTGATAATGCTGAAGTAACAGATGGCAAGTTGATTATTACAGCAAAAAAAGTGAATGATGATAAAGTTGCCGGTTCATACACTTCAACTCGGTTGATTTCTAAAGGCAAAAAAGAATTTACATACGGACGATATGAAATTCGCGCCAAATTACCTTCCGGTACAGGAATATGGCCTGCCATATGGATGCTGGGAAGTAATCTCAACACAGCAGGCTGGCCTGCATGTGGTGAGATTGATATCATGGAATATGTAGGTTATCAACCTGATGTTGTTCATGCTACAGTTCACACAACTGCCGGTTCTGGTTCTAATGGTGATGGCAGCAGTAAAACACTGACAACTGCCGAAGAAGAATTCCACATTTATGGTTTGTTATGGGATGAAACAGAGATGGTGTTTTATATCGATACTCCTGATAATGTAACTCATACTTATGCACCATCAACTAAAACGGCAAGCAATTGGCCATTTAATGAAGATCAATTCTTCATTTTAAATGTGGCTGTTGGTGGAAACTGGGGAGGTGCTCAGGGAATCGATAATGCCATTTTTCCTCAATCAATGGAAATAGACTACGTGCGTGTATATCAGTAATCGAAAAAACAAAACATAAATGATGCTACTAAAACATACCATCCTATCATTAGGGACAATATTTCTCTTGTCTGCTTGTAATTCAAAGAAATCTAAAACTTCGGAAAAAAGTGAAGGCGATTCCGACAATTACCAATTGGTCTGGAGTGATGAATTTGATTATACAGGCCTTCCTGATTCAACAAAATGGATGTACGATACAGAAGGAAATTCAGAAGGTTGGGGAAATAATGAAGCTCAATATTATACAAAAGCAAAGAAGGAAAATGCATGGGTTCAGGATGGTGTTCTTAACATTATTGCATTAAAAGAGCAGTACGAAGGTAAGGATTATACATCTGCCCGATTAAATTCAAAAGCAAATTGGCTGTACGGAAAAATTGAGGTGAATGCCAAGCTTCCAAAGGGAAGAGGTACTTGGTCTGCTATATGGATGATGCCGAAAGACTGGTCTTTTAAGGATGGAGATTGGCCAAATATTGGTGAAATCGACATCATGGAACATGTGGGACATAATTTAGGTGCAATTCATGCATCCGCTCATTCAACTGATTATCAATGGCAAAAAGGCACACAACAAACAGATACAATTATGATTTCTGATGTAGCTGAAAAATTTCATTCCTACATCTGGGAGTGGACACCTGAGGTAATGAGAGCCTATGTTGATGATCAACTTTATTTTGAATATAAAAATGAAGGTTTGGGCGAATCTAAATGGCCATATATAAAACCATTTTACTTGATATTAAATGTTGCCGTGGGCGGAGCCTGGGGTAGTGTGGAAGGAATAGATGCTGAAGCATTTCCTCAGACGATGCAGGTTGATTATGTGAGGATCTTTCAGAAAAGATAATTGCTTTCGTTTTAGAGTTGATCCTTGTAAAAGAATAATGAATGCTTACAATCGGAAGAATTTGATTGTGACTTATAAATATAAGAATCAGAAGTTTTTACTATAAAAAGTAATTGAAGTAGAATCAATTAAAATTGGAATGAAGAAGAATAACATTTATTTGGGAGACACGAGTTTGAATTGCAGTAAGGCTGACGTTGAGGGGGAATTCGTAGAACTACATAATGAAAAGTTTTACAAGATCAGCAATTCTGATCAAATGTCAGACTTCTTTATGAGTATAGTTAGTGATTCGGATCACTGGATGTTCATATCGAGCAATGGTTCTTTGTCGGCAGGAAGAAAAGACAGGAATAGCGCATTGTTCCCTTATTATACCGTTGATAAAATTCACGATTACAGAGATAAAACAGGGAGTAAAACAATTGTATTGGTTGAAAAGGATGAGAAAGCCTTTCTATGGAAACCTTTCTCTGATGGTCTGCGACATATATACAAGATTGAACGGAATTTGTATAAGAGTATTTATGGCAACAAAGTCATTTTTGAAGAGGTAAATTTCGATTTGGGAATGAGTTTCCAATACGGCTGGAGCAACAGTGAAAAATTTGGCTGGGTAAAAAAATCGATTGTCAGTAATATAAGTGATGAAGCAGTAAAATTTGAGATACTTGATGGTATTGAAAATATTCTTCCTTGTGGTTTGGATTACGATTTTCAGAATGAATACAGCAATTTATTAGATGCTTATAAGAAAAGTGAATTGCTTGTGGAAAGTGGTCTTGGACTATATATGCTGAGTTCAATTCCTGTTGACAGAGCTGAACCAAGTGAATCGTTAAATGCAACTACTGTATGGTCGCATGGATTAAATGACAAAAGGAAAATTCTTTTGTCAAGCAAACAATGTGATCGGTTTAAGGAAGGACTTCAGGTTGAAGCTGAATTTGATGTTAGGGCAACAAAAGGAGCCTATATTTTAAATGCAGAATTGGAATTGGCGGCAAAAGATTCGCGGGAGTGGATAATTGTTGCAGAAGTAAATCAGAACAGTGCTGATGTTGCCAATCTAAATCATTTTATCAATATTGAAAAGAACATCTTTGAATCAGTAGCAAATGATATTGATTTAGGCACAAAAAAATTAATTCAAATTGTTGCAGACGCGGATGGTTTGCAAATGAGTAATGATGATTTGGCTTATGCTCGTCACTTTTCAAATACGCTTTTTAATGTAATGCGGGGAGGTATTTTTACTGATAATTACCTTGTTGGATCAGATGATTTTAAGCTATTCGTTCAGCAAACCAATAAATTGGTTGCTAAGGAATTTAAATCGTGGATTGATCAATTGCCATCAAAAATCACCTATACAGAATTGAATCAACAGGCTGAAAAGACTGGTAATTCTGATTTGATTCGAATCTGTTATGAATATCTTCCGTTAACATTCAGCAGAAGGCATGGTGATCCAAGTCGGCCATGGAACCAGTTTTCTATCGAAACAAAAAATGACGATGGCTCACCAAAATTGAATTATCAGGGAAACTGGCGTGATATCTTTCAAAACTGGGAAGCACTAGGTTTGTCGTATCCTGAATTCATTGAGGGTATGATTGGTAAATTTGTAAATGCATCTACTCCTGATGGTTACAATCCATACAGAATAACAAGAGAGGGAATTGATTGGGAATGTCCGGATCCGAATGATCCATGGGCTTATATTGGCTACTGGGGAGATCATCAGATTATTTATCTTCAGAAATTTCTGGAGTTATCCAATGAATATCATCCGCAAAAGTTAGATGAGATGCTTTCGAAAGAGAATTTTGTGTATGCAAATGTTCCGTATCGAATTAAATCTTACCAGGATATTGTAAAAAATCCACAGGATACCATAGAGTTCGATTTTGCTTTAAATGATCAGATTCGAAGCAGGGTAGCACTGATTGGAGCTGATGCCCGCATGCTAACAAATGGAGGCGATCAATTGTATCAGGTGAATCTTACCGAAAAGATTTTGGTAACACTATTGGCCAAATTGAGCAATTTTATTCCTGAAGCGGGTATCTGGTTAAACACACAGCGTCCAGAGTGGAACGACGCTAACAATGCCTTAGTGGGGAATGGTGTTTCGATGGTTACTTTGTGTTACCTAAGAAGATTCCTGAAGTTTTGGTCTGTAAAATTTGAGGGCTTAGAAATAAATGAAGTTCAAATTTCCGAAGAAGTGAAAACGTTATTGGATAGCATTTTTAATTTGTTTTCTGAAAATGCATCTCTATTGGAAAGAGGATTTTCGGATGAAGACAGACGCCGTTTTGCGGATGTATTGGGAGAAGCCGGAACTAGCTACCGAAATGGAATTTATGCCAATTCTTTCTCAGGATTGAAAAAAACTGTGAAAGTGAGTGAATTGTTAGATTTCACCAATTTGGCTTTGGTTTACATGGATCAATCCATTAAAGTAAACAAACGTGAAGATGGTTTGTATCATGCTTACAATCTGATTTCATTTACCGATAAAAGTGTTTCGGTTCGCTATTTATACCAAATGCTCGAAGGACAGGTTGCTGTTTTAAGCTCTGGTTATTTAAACTCTAAAGAAAGTCTCGATATACTCGATGCCTTAAAAGCAAGTGCATTGTTTCGGGAAGATCAATACAGTTATTTTCTTTATCCAAACAGACAGTTACCTCTGTTTATAGAAAAGAATAACATTCCTGCCAATCAGGTGAAAGAATCTAAATTATTATCTCAGCTGCTTGCTGATCAGGATTCTTCAATTCTGAATGTAGATAAATTAGGCGGTTATCATTTTGATGGCACATTTAGGAATGCCCAGGTTTTGGAAAATGCGATCAATAATCTGAATACAAATAAATACGGACAGCTTGTTAAAGAGGAAAAAAAGAAGGTGCTTGATATTTTCGAAGAGATGTTCGATCATCAGTCATTTACTGGTCGCTCGGGTACTTTTTATGGATTTGAAGGTTTGGGTAGTATCTATTGGCACATGGTTTCAAAACTCCTGCTTGCTGCACAGGAAAGCTATTTTAACGCCATCGAACAGGAAGCAGATCCAGTGGTGATCGGTAAAATAAAGGATCATTATTTCGAAATTAAAGCAGGCATTGGATTGTATAAATCACCAAAGTTATATGGAGCTTTCCCAACGGATGCTTATTCTCATACACCTTCTCATGCCGGTGCTCAACAACCAGGCATGACCGGTCAGGTAAAAGAAGATTTTATATCAAGAATTGCTGAGCTGGGCATCCATGTGAATAATGGCGAAATAGTATTTGGGACATCTTTGTTTAACGATCAAGAGATATTGAATCATGATGAGCTGTTTGTTTATTACGATGTGAATGGACAGGAGAAACAAATTGCCATCCATCGCGGTCAGTTAGCCTTTACTTTCTGTAAGGTTCCTGTAATCTATTCTTTAGCAGATAAAAATCAAATTACAATTACATTAAAAAATGGAGAAACGAAAGTGATTCCAAACAATACAATAGATGGGGAGACAAGTGCTTTGATTTTTAATCGAAGTGGAGAAGTGGAGAGAATCGATTTTTTAATCGGTAAAAAATAATATTTGATACAATCTGTACAATCACAAACAAGATTGTGATTGTACAGATTAACTTAAACTCTAATCTTAAAAGCTTAAACAGATGTCAGTAAGAAGTGAATATTTAATGTCTCTTGCCGGAATGGATCTTTCCGGTAAAACGGAAGATGAATTAGTTTCTCTCTATAATAAATTGTTGAATTCTGGAATGCACGGATTGTGTTTTAGTCCTTATGAAGAAGGGCAGGAGCCTGGAACATTGTTGAGTGAGGAGCAAATTAGAAGAAGAATTGACATCATCAAGCCACATACCAAATGGGTAAGATCATTTTCTTGTACAGAAGGTAATGAACTCATTCCTAAAATTGCCAAAGAAAATGGGATGAAAACTTTAGTAGGTGCTTGGTTGGGGAAATACAAAAGCATTAACGAAAATGAAATTGCGGGTCTTATTGAAGTAACTAAAGCCGGTCATGCCGATATTGTTGCAGTTGGAAACGAGGTGCTGTATCGCGAGGATTTAAGCGAAGATGAATTGTTGGATTACATCTATAGGGTGAAAAAAGCACTTCCGGGAATTCCTGTCGGGTATGTTGATGCTTATTATGAATTCGGCAATCGTCCTAGAATAACTACCGCTTGCGATGTGATATTGGCCAATTGTTATCCATTTTGGGAAGGATGCAGCCTCGATTATTCATATCTGTATATGAAAGACATGTACAATCGTGCATTAAAAGCAGGAAATGGTAAAAAAGTAATTATCACTGAAACCGGCTGGCCAAATGTTGGTGAAAAATTTCATGGAGCAAAACCTTCCAAAGCAAATGCTCTTAAATATTTTATAAATACACAATTGTGGTCTAAGGAAGAGAATATCGACATTTTCTATTTTTCATCCTTCGATGAAGCTTGGAAAACCTCTGACGAAGGTGATGTTGGAGCTTATTGGGGAATTTGGGATAAGGATGAGAACTTAAAATTTTCGAAATAGTTGATTCCTTGAATTGAAACTGCATGAACCACTACAGAATGAATCGAAACAAACCACTTACTATAGCACCCGGAAAAGCAATTTGTTATTCGGGTTTCAGAGAAGGACAAAGCCCTGAATCAGGGATTTATCCAACTTATGAGCAGATTAAAGAAGATCTTTTAATATTGAATAATCATTGGAAATATCTTCGGTTATACGACTGCGATAAGCAAACGGATATTGTGTTGGAGGTGATTCAAAAAGAAAAGCTCGATTTTAAAGTAATGTTAGGCGCCTACATAGGTGCTGAAATGAACAATTTTGGATGCCCTTGGGGAGGTACCTATTCGGAAGAAGAATTGAATGAAAATAAGGAAAGAAACCTGAATCAGATTCAAAAGCTGATTCAATTGGCCAATCAATATCCTGAAATTATTTTTTCATTATCAGCAGGAAATGAAGCATTAGTTCACTGGACTGATCATTATGTGCCGTTAGAAAATGTGATTCGCTATGTTCGAATGATTAAAAAAGGAGCAAAACAGCCCGTTACATTTTGTGAAAATTATGTGCCATGGCTGGATAAATTGAAAGGTTTGGTTGAGGAAATTGACTTCATATCCATTCACACTTATCCGGTGTGGGAATATAAAAATATTCATGAGGCAATGGAATACACCAAGCAAAATTACTACAGTGTTGCCGATAAGTATCCTAACAAGCCAGTTGTAATAACTGAAGCCGGTTGGGCAACCAATTCAAACGGTAGAGGCATTTCTATAGGAAATGTAAGTCAGGATTTGCAGGAAATTTATTACAACGATTTGGTGAATTGGAGCGAGGAAGATGACGTACTCACTTTTGTATTTGAAGCTTTTGATGAACCTTGGAAAGGTTCGCAAGAACCATTGGAACCGGAAAAACATTGGGGCCTTTTTACGGTCGACCGAAAACCAAAAAAGGTGATGGCAAAATTATTTGCTGATTCAAAATAGTATGAAATCCCGAAACCTAAAGAACTATGAAAAACTCAGTAAGAAATAGCAGGAGCACAGGCATGATGATCACTTTGGTGATTTCAATGCTTTTGATATCCTGTAAAAATGAAAAGAAAGTGTCCCAAAAAGAATCAGATTTAACCAAGACAACTAAGATAGAAATCAAGCAAACTACTAAGGACTTATTGAACGGAGTTTCGAAAGCGGTTTGCTATTCTGGATTTAGAACAGGCCAACATCCCGATAGAGGCGAAGGAGCCGTTAATCCAACGGATGAACAGATTCTCGAAGATCTTCAGATTATCTCTCATGATTCTCTTTTTAATTTAATTCGGTTATACGATTCTGGTGAAAATTCGGAAGCCGTATTGAGAATTATCGAAGAAAATAAGCTAGACATTAAAGTAATGTTGGGAATTTGGTTGAAAGCTGAATTGAGTGCTCATGAAACTTGTGGATGGTTAACTGAACCGATTCCAGCAGCAATTTTAGAGCAAAACTATATTGCAAACCAGAAGGAAATAAAAGAAGGAATTCGTTTGGCCACTCAATATCCCGAAACTGTTATAGCGGTTAATGTTGGCAACGAAGCTTTGGTTGAGTGGAACGATCACAAAGTAGATACAGATTCGATCATCTCTTATGTGCAGAAAGTTCAGAAAGCCATTCAACAACCTGTTACTGTTGCCGATAATTACGAATGGTGGGCTGCAAAGGGTGAAAAACTATCTAAAGCTGTTGATTTTATATCAATTCATGTATATCCTGTTTGGGAAGGCAAAGATATTGCCGAAGCAATGTCTTACACCATCGAGAATGTGCAAAAAGTTAGAAATGCACTTCCTGATAGCAAAATAGTAATAACAGAAGCAGGATGGGCAACAGTAGCCTCAGAATTTGGAGAAAGAGCCAGCGAAGAAAAGCAAAAACAATATTATAACGACCTGATGAAATGGTCTGCAGACATGAACATTACAAGCTTCTTTTTTGAAGCTTTCGATGAAGATTGGAAAGGAGAAACAGCAAATCCTTTAGGAGCAGAAAAGCACTGGGGGTTATTCACTGTTGATAGAAAACAAAAAAAAGTAATGCAATAATTATTTCTCATATCTAGAATCTCACATCACATAATCTATAAAAACATGACACATTATAAAACAGCAAAGGAAGACATTGTCCCATTTGGACAAAAACTGGCATTTGGATCAGGACATCTGGCAAATCAGTTATTTCCTGCTGCTCTGGGTGTGTTTATGGTCGTACTGGTTATGTCTTTGGGAATGGATCCTATCCTTGCCGGATTATTAGGTGCATTACCCAGACTTTTGGATGCATTAACTGATCCTATTATGGGATTTATTTCAGACAATACAAAATCGAAATGGGGACGAAGAAAACCTTATATTTTAATAGGGAGCGTTATTTCAGGAGTCACATTTATGATTATGTGGCAATTGAATCCTGAAAATTCTGAGATTTACAATTTCTTTTACTTTTTAGTGATATCCATATTTTTTTATATCGGTTACACCATTTTTGCGACACCTTTAATTGGTTTGGGTTATGAAATGACTCCCGATTACAATGAAAGAACCAGATTGATGGCCGTATCTCAGTTTATGGGACAAATTGCATGGATGATAGCCCCTTGGTTTTGGGTGATTATATACAATCCATCGATTTTCGATTCCGCGCCTGAAGGGGCACGAATTCTTTCCATTTGGGTAGGTGGTTTGTGCATGGTTCTGGGGATTCTTCCAGCCCTTTTTAACAATGAAATGATCGTTCCCGATCAGGATAAGATGAAAAATTTGTCGGCAAAAGAATTGGCTGCCAACACAAAAGAATTTATAAAAGGGATAAAGTTAACCATTCAAAACAAGCCATTCATGAAGCTTTGCGGGTCTACCTTTCTCATTTTTAATGGCTTTCAGACTATTGCTCAATTTGCCTTTTTTATTATTGTCTATTATCTTTTTCAGGGAGATAAAGTGGCAGCAGGAGGTTGGCCGGCATGGTTTGGCACCATAAGTGCAATGGCGACTGCATTTCTTGTAATTCCTATTGTTACCAAACTTTCGGAGAACTTTGGAAAAAAGAATGCTTTTATCATAGCCACTCTTCTTTCAGTGGTGGGATATGCATTAAAATGGTGGGGATTTAATCCTGAATACCCTTGGTTGATGTTCATGCCAATTCCGTTTTTGTCATTCGGGATAGGTGGCTTGTTTACTTTAATGATGTCGATGACTGCTGATGTTTGCGATTTGGATGAACTGAATAATGGAGAACGTAGAGAAGCTACATTCGGAGCTATTTACTGGTGGATGGTGAAACTGGGAACAGCTATTGCCATGCTTACCAGTGGTGTTGTTTTGCACTATATTGGCTTCGATGAAAGTGTTGATGTTCAGTCTGCAGAGACCATTACAAACCTCAGGTTAGCAGATATCCTGATTCCAATTACTACAGCATTTCTTGCAATTGTATTGATATGGAAATATGATATTACAGAAACGAGATCTCATGAAATAAGAGAAGCTTTAATCGCACGTCGAGGTAAGGTAAAACATGAAGGTGATGTGATCAGTAATGTTACAGGCGAAATTATACCTGATAAAATATAAAATAAGCTTAGTTGAATAGTTGTGAATGACAATTCATTTAAGGTGAATTTAATTCTATCTATTTCATCAAATAAATAAGGTTCTCAAAAACAAGGAGATTTACACATTTTGATATGAAAAATATGAATATTGTACACGATGCTAAATCAATAAATATGATGTCGAAAATCTGGATATTCTTCATTTTAGTATTGCTGTTTACATCTTGTCAGAAAGCAGAAAAAAAATTCGTTTATGTGGATGGTGAAAATATTTACTCGGCGAAAGGTGATCTATTGCACCTAAAAGGGGTGAATTTGGGAAATTGGTTATTACCAGAGGGCTATATGTTCAAATTGAAAGATTGTAACTCTCCACGCCAAATAGACCAAAGCATACGCGAATTGATCGGGGATAGTGCTGCTACGGCTTTTTGGGACTCTTTTTTGGAGACTTATATCACTGAGGCCGATATAAAATGGTTATCAGAAGCTGGAGTAAATATTATCCGTTTACCATTCGATTATCGCTTACTGACTCATGATGATTTTTTGGGAAGAGATATGCATGGTTATAAATATTTGGACAAAGCCATTAGTTGGTGTGAGAAATACAATATTTATGTATTGCTGGATATGCATGCAGCTCCAGGAGGTCAAACAGGTGATAATATAGACAACAGTGATGGCTATCCTTGGTTAATGGTGGATGAAGGAATGAAACAAAAGGTCGCTGATATTTGGCAGGAAATTGCAAAGAGGTATGCAAATAATACTGCTGTTATAGGGTATAACCTTTTGAACGAGCCCATCCCTCAATATTTTGATGATGATAATTTAAAACCATATTTAGAGCCACTGTATAAAAAGATTACCAAAGCAATAAGAGAGGTCGATAGTAATCATATTGTATTTTTAGGAGGAGCTGTTTGGGAGACAGATTTCTCTGTGTTTTCTGAACCGTTTGATGATCAATTAGCTTATACATTTCATAAGTACTGGATGCCACCTGAACAAAAGGAAATACAGCAATATGTAGACTTCAGAGATAAATATAAAGTGCCATTATTGATGGGTGAAAGTGGTGAGAATGAGGATGCCTGGGTTAAAGATTTTAGAGAGCTGTTAGATAAGAATGATATTCATTGGACCTTTTGGCCATACAAGAAAATGGATAATACACGTGGTCCAATGAACTTTAATGAACCTATTGGTTATGACAATTTTATAACATACGCCGAAAGCGATAGAAGCTCATTTCGTAATATAAGGGCTCTGAGAGATAGTATTGGTGGAATAAAACGAGAAGAAATTGTGGCTGTATTAAAGCAGTTTGTAGAAAATAGCAGGTTTGAAAATTGTTATCCGAATGAGGGTTATTGCAAGGCATTAGGATTTTTTGATAAAAATATTTCTTATAAATAACACTCCGAATTATGCGGGAGGGACAATTTAATTTACGATGAATTTGACTCTAGAGTAACACAATAAAAGCAACAAATGGAAAATTTTAAATATTACTTATCCTTTTTATTCCTACTTATTATGATGGGATGTAATACAAAGCAAAATAATCGCTGTTGTAATTTTGAATATGAAAGAGGAAGCAAAAAATATGAAGATCTCCTTAGGCGATCGTTCTGTTAACATACAGATCAATGCGCAAGCTCTGCAAACAATTATTGTTAGGTAAAAATCAATAAGGCTGAAAGCCTTAAATATAATAGCCCGGGGCATCGCCCTGGGTATGAAAGTCAATTGCAATCGTCGCAATTACAATATTTGATAGGAGTAGAATCCTTGTTTGCGACGAAAATAGTAGATATTGACAGGAACAAGAAAAAAGCTTTCTCTGTTGTAAAAGAAAAATATACAAACTTACCGGTTTCGAAATAGTCCAATCCAATATCCATAAGAATGAAAAAAACAGCATTGTTTTTACTGACAATTTTACCCTTACTAACTATTGGTCAGCCTAAAAAAGATAACAGTATGGCATACATCCTAAAAAATAAGAATCTGGAAATTCACATCGATTTGCCATCGGAAAATTATCAGTTTTCAAGATTCGATTGGACAAGTAAAATTACTTCGGTAAAATTTAAAGGAATTCCTGTTTGTACTCAAGAAAAAATAGAAGGGGATGTTGAAAATATTTATGGCAAAGGTTTTTACAATGAATTTGGCATTGAAATGCCTGTCGGCTTTGATGAAATAAAAGAGGGAGAATATTTTCCAAAAATAGGTGTAGGAGCATTAAAAAAAGAGGGGGCTGAATACAGTTTCAGCAAGGCTTATGAAACTGAACCTGCCGATTTTAAAATTATTACTGATACAAATAAATTACTCATTGAATGTATCTCTCCGAATGTTAATGGATATTCATATGTGCTGAAAAAGGAAATCGAATTATTGGAAAGCAGTTTTGTTATTCGGTATTACTTACATAACACAGGCGGAAAAATCATTTCTACGAATGAATACTGCCACAATTTTTTAGCCATCAATAAAGAATTAATGGGAAGTAATTACATCTTAAAATTCCCATTTGATATCAAACCGGAATTATTAGGTGCAACAGTAAATCCTGAAGAGAAAGTGGAGCTTGGACAAAACGAAATTACGTTTAAAAATATGCCAAATGAACAATTCTTTTTCAGCAACCTTTCAGGAAGCAAGAATGTGGATGCTCACTGGGAATTAATCAATACCAAAAGTAAAATTGGTGTCAGCGAAACAGGAAGTTTTAAAACAGACAAGATCAACCTCTGGGGTTGGAAACATGTTATTAGTCCAGAACTATTCTTTGATATAAACCTAAAACCAGATCAGGAAATTGAGTGGAGCAGAAAATACGATATCTATGAGATTGACAATTAATAATGAGTATTGTGAATTGAAGAAAATAATTTTAGTTGAAATAATTAGAGCAGGGACTGCCGATCGGGCGCGATTTGGGTTGTCTGTTGCCATGAAAAGCCGAACAGCTTCCGAGAGGCTTGATTCTTTTGCTTACTTTTCTCATCTAAGGAGAAAAGTAAGAGCCCATCCGGCTTTAGGATAATAATATAAATAGAGAAACCATTAGATTAATTTTAAAAAAGGCTTGATGTAGAGTCAATAAATTACACAATTATATCACAATGAATACAACAGACTCAAAATTATCGATAAAGGAAAAAGTAGGATATAGTTTAGGCGATACAGCCTCTCATTTTGTTTGGGATATGGTAGGTTTCTGGATTCTGATTTTCTATACCGATACCTTTGGAATCTCCGCAGCGGCCGCAGGAACTATTATGCTGATTGCCCGTTTTTGGGACATGATAAGTGATCCTATTATGGGAATTATTGCTGACAGAACAAATACACGTTGGGGTAAGTTCAGGCCTTACATTTTATGGATGGCTTTGCCATATAGTGTTCTTGCCGTTTTAACTTTTACCACTCCTGATCTCGGACCAACGGGTAAAGTGATTTATGCTGGGGTTACTTATATTTTATTAATGAGTGTATTTACAGCTATAAATCTTCCTTATTCATCATTGGGAGCGGTAATTACTTCGGATTCTTACGAAAGAGCGGGGCTCAATTCGTATCGGTTTATTTTTGCATTCGTCGGGCAATTTATTGTTTCAGGTACCGCCCTTTCATTGGCTCTGTATTTTGGGGGAGGCGATAATGCAAAAGGATATCAGTACACGTTAATTCTGTTTTCCATTATCAGTTTTATTTTATTCATGATTACTTTTAAAACGACAAAAGAGCGAGTACAACCGCCTAAAGAGCAGAAAGAAAACTTAAAGGAGGATTTTAGAAATTTGTTTAAGAACAAACCTTGGATGATTCTGTTTTTTGTTGGGATTATTTCGTTCATCATGTTTGCAATGCAGAATTTGTCCATTGCATACTATTTTAAATACTATATAGGCAAGGAAGAAAATGTTCAGTTGTTTAATGTGATTGGTACAGTAGCACTGATTGTTGCTATTCCATTTTCAAAACCATTGGCAAAAAAATTCGGTAAGCGTAATGTGTTTTTGGCTAGTTCATTGCTTTCCGGATTTTTCTTCATCTGCTTGTATCTGCCTGCTGCCAATAATTTGACAATGATTTATGCATTTAATATCCTTGCAAAAATGGCTTATGCTCCTGCCGTGCCTTTGCTTTGGACTATGCTTGCCGATACAGCTGATTATTCGGAATGGAAAACCGGACGACGTTCAACCGGCTTGGTCTTTTCTGCAGCTACATTTGCCCAAAAAGCAGGATGGGGAATTGGTGGAGCTTTGGCAGGATGGTTGCTTGCCATATTCAAATTCACACCCAATATTGAGCAAACAGCAACTGCCATAACAGGAATAAAACTCATGATATCGGTAATTCCCGGAATCTTATACATGTCATGTGCAATTCTCCTGTACTTCTATACCATCGATCACGAAACTTGTGTTGTTATAAAAACGGATCTGGATCAAAGGAGATTGGCAGAGGCTACTACTTAAATTGTTTTTGGTTTATGAAGGAAATAGAAGTATTATCTTCATTCATTTTGGTAAAGATCATCTCGAAAAAGGGGTGATCTTTTAAATGTCAACACATTACAGATCTAAATATTAAGATGCTTGTTGTGAATTTTATTCTACCTATTTCTAAAATAGAATATATTGAAAGTAATTGATATTTAGTCTGTTTTTAAAATATGTGAATTATTGTATATTTGAGAATTCATAGCACCTACCGATGATAAAAACTTTAAAGAACAAAAAGCTTTTTTTAAGCGCGTTGTTAATTTTATGCCTTAAATTTTCCTTTGCCCAATACAGTTTTAATAGGATCACAAAGGAACAAGGACTTCCTCATAACAATGTTGAATGCATTTTGCAAAGTGCTTCTGGATTTATGTGGTTTGGTACTCGGGATGGCTTTTGTCGTTTCGACGGTTACGAAGTGAAAGTATATCGAAACACACAAGATACCAATTCTATTTCCGGAAACAGGATATTATCTGTTGCTGAAGATAAAGATGGATTTATTTGGGTGGGAACCTATCAAAATGGAGTTAATAGATTCAATCCAAAAACAAATCAATTCAAAAAATACGGCATCAGGAATGGTATAGGCAATCAGATTTATCGAATAAAAGTTTTAAAAGATGGGACAGTTGTCATAGGCAGCAACAGTGGTCTTGCTTTATTTGATAAAAGCACGGATTCATTTAAAGTATATCATCCTAACGGTGAGCCTCAAAGTATAAACTCTTACGTAGTAAGTGATATTTTGGAGACTCACGATGGACAGTTATTTATTGCAACTTTTGAAAAGGATATTCAGCGTCTGGATAGAAAAACCGGTAAGTTTTTTTCGATATCCTACAACAATTTAGAATTAAATTCAGGGAATTATCGAAAGCGTCTTCTTGAGGACAGAGAAGGTAATTTATGGATATCTGCTGACAAGCACGGTTTATGCAAATACAACCGGAAATCGAAAAAATCAAAATTTTATTTTAAAAAAAATGGTCTGAGTTCTGAAGTTCTGACTGGAGATATGATTGTAAATTCGGATGGTAAAATCTGGATTGCTTCAGATGGGGGAGGAATTAACATATTGGATACCCGAAATGAAACATTTGATTATGTGAATTTTGATGATGAAAATGTTAATAGTTTGCCAAGTAATCAGGTATATACATTATATAAGGACAATGCCAACAGAATTTGGGTAGGAACATACGATAAAGGTGTAGCATATTATGATCCTCTGGCGAAGAAATTTGCAAACAAACTTTTGCCTGATAATATTTGTTCCTTTTTTAAAGGCAAATCGGTGCTTGGCATTTTACAGGATAGTAAAGGAAATGTTTGGATAGGTACAGATGGATCAGGTTTACATGTTATCAGCAAAGAAAATAAATTAACTCATTTTTATTCTAAGATTTCAGATGAAACCAGTATATCGGGTAATGTTATCACTAGTTTGGCAGAGGATGTAAATGGCAATATACTGATAGGTACTTACAACGCGGGCTTAAATATATATGATTATAAAACGAAATCTTTTAAGCATTTTCATCAGAATTCTCAAAACAATTTAAGTTTACACTCCGAAAATGTTTGGACCATTCTGGTGGATAGTCAGGGGAAAAATTGGCTGGGACTTTTGGGAAATGGTGTTGATCTTTTTAATTCAGATACAGAGACATTCAAAAATATAGGACCATCTTCCAGAGAATTGATTAAAATTGATCATTCCAATGTGATGTCTGTTATGGAAGATTCCGATGGAGATATATGGTTTGGTACCGAAGGCAACGGAATATATGTTTACGACAAGCAAGCTAATAATGTATTGAGAATTAGTACAAATTCAAATATTACTACCGAAGGTGTAATTAAAGATTTATTTCAAGATAAGTGGGGAAATATTTGGATTGGAACAGAAGGGAATGGCCTGTTTAAATACAATAAAAAAGAGAAGGAAGGCATTCAATACACATTAAAAAATGGTTTGCCATCTATGATTATTCTTGGTATACAGGAAGATGCAGCCGGTGGAATTTGGGTGACGACCTATGATGGAATTGCTGTGCTAAGTAAGGATTCGAAGGAATTTATGTCTTTTGATAAATCGGATGGTTTATCATCGAATGAGTTTAATGCTCAGGCTTTTATTAAATTACAAGATGGTACTTTTTTAACCGGATCTAAAAATGGGCTGGACATTTTCAATCCTTCAGAATTGTCCTTAAATCTTACGATTCCAAAAGTTTATTTTACGAAACTAAAAATCCAGAACCAGGAAGTTTTACCGGGTGATTCAATTAATCAGCTGGTTAAATTGCAAAATGATATCACACACACCAAAGAGATTGAGTTAACTTATTCCGATAAGGTCTTCTCAATTGAATTTGCGGCCTTGAATTATACACATCCTAAAAAGTGTCAGTACAAATATAAATTGGAAGGGTTTGATGAAAACTGGTACGATTCCGATTCCGAACATCGTTTTGTATCTTATTCAAATTTAAAAAATGGAAATTATACATTTAAAGTTCAAGCTTCAAATAATGATAAAAAGTGGGGGGATAATATAGCAGAGCTTAGCATTCATGTTCTTCCTCCTTTCTGGAAAACCAAATGGTTTATTTTCTTAGTTGTTGGCTTAATAGTTGGTGTAGCAGTGGCAGCTTATAATTATCGATTGCGTCTTTTAAAAATAAAATTCCTGCAGGAACAGGCTTTAAAGGAAAAAAGAATAACAGAACTTGAAAAGGAAAATATTGAATCGGAATTGGAAAAACTGACCTTTTACACGGTAAATAGAAACAGGGTACTGATCAATTATAAAAATCGGATGCTTGGTCTTGCGGCCAAAGCAATGCCTGCAGTAAAAAGTGGCTTGCAGATTGTAATTGATGAGATTGATAACGAAATCAACGATGATAAGGAGTGGAAATACCTTGAGCCTCGGTTGGATAAAATGTACAATGAATTTATAAGTAAGTTACGCAATGAATATCCGGATTTAACTTTGTCTGAGGTAAAGGTTGCTTCGTATGTAAGAATGAATCTTTCTTCAAAAGAGATTGCCGAATTTATGCATAAGACGACACGAGCAATCGAAAACGACCGCTATCGCCTTCGAAAAAAATTAGAACTCGATTCCAATGAGTCATTACAGAGATATTTAATGGATTTATAAGTTTTTCGTTTGGTTTATCTCCATTTTTGTCATCAAATTAATGCAATTTATTGTTTTTATAAGAATCAGTTTATAAGATATTTACAACTGTCAGAGTAGTTTTGAGTAGTGTCTGTAAACGTTTGAGGAGTATTTGAGAGGTATCAAACTCATGTTACCCTATTGTGCGCATATATATTTGTTTTGAAAATCAAACAAACAAATAGATGACAAGCACAATATTGAAATATTTTTTATTTGCAGTTATTAGCATAGGCATACTTAATGCATGTAATCCAATTGCAGGACAAAGCAATCAACAGAATGGAGATCAAAATTTGCAGACGAATAGTCGAAGCAATAATAAGATTACTCTTGAAAAAGCAATTCAATATACTACCGCAAAAGAAGGGGATTTAAGATTCTCAAAATCTGATGGCCTGTTGGTTGGGGATTTTAATCAGCCGGAAGAACATTTTTCCACTCTTATACTAGATGCAAAAAAGCGTTTTCAAATTATTGAAGGTTTTGGTGGTGCACTTACCGATGCTGCCGCAGAAACTTTTTATAAGCTTCCCAAAAACAAACAAAACGAAATTTTAGAGGCTTATTTCGATCGTGAAAAGGGAATTGGCTATAGTTTGTGTCGTACTCATATTCATAGTTGTGATTTTTCAAGTGAAAGCTATTCTTATGCAGAAGTAGGCGGCGACACGGCTTTAGACAATTTCTCCATAGAACACGACAATCAATATAAAATACCTTTCATCAAAGAAGCTTTGGCCAAATCAGGGAATGAAATGAAACTTTTCGCTTCACCCTGGAGTCCTCCTGCGTGGATGAAAACCAACAACAACATGTTGGAAGGAGGAAGTTTAAAACCGGAATATTTTCAGACTTGGGCTGATTATTTCGTTAAATTCTTTGATGCCTATAAAAAGCAGGGGATTGATTTCTGGGGGCTTACAGTTCAAAATGAGCCATTGGCAGTTCAACGCTGGGAATCCTGCATTTTTACTGCTGAGGAAGAAAGAGATTTTGTAAAAAAATATCTGGGGCCAACTCTTGAAAATAGTTCAATGGGGGACAAGAAAATTATTATCTGGGATCACAACCGAGGATTAATGTACCAGCGTGCTCAAGTTGTTTTAGATGATCCTGAAGCTTCAAAATATATTTGGGGTACTGGTTTTCATTGGTATACCGGAGATCATTTTGAAAACGTGAAACTTGTATCCGAGGCATTCCCTGATAAGAAAACCATTTTCACTGAAGGATGTGTATTCCCGTTCGATTACAGTAAGCTGGGTGAATGGAGTTGGGGAGAAAGATATGGAGAGTCAATTATTCATGATCTTAATAATTCGGCTTCGGGCTGGGTTGATTGGAATGTTTTACTCGATGAAAAAGGAGGTCCGAATCATGTTGCCAATTATTGTTACGCACCAATTATCGGAAATACAAAAACGGGTGAAATTGTCTACATGAATTCCTATTACTACCTGGGGCATTTCTCAAAATACATCCGTCCAGGTGCACAGCGTATCATTTGTTCTTCGAATGATGACAATATTCTGGCAACAGCTTTTGTAAATGAAGACAATAGCATTGCTGTTGTAGCAATGAATCAAACCGATAAGCAACTTGAATTTAAAATATGGTTAGAAGGAAGAGGTGCATTGTCTGTTCTTCCTGCTCATTCAATTGCAACAATTGTTATTAACGAATAACCACAAATCCAACAGGAATAAATCTATACCAATGAAACTGCTGCTAAATAGTAAAAATATGTTACGACGACTTGAATATCAATCAGAAGGAAAATACGGGAATTGTAAAATGAAGATTTTTCTCAATCTCTCCTTTTTTATATTCTTGTTCCTTAGTTTTTCCGCTCCTGCTTTTTCGCAGGGATTTGCACATGTTAATGGAACAAGTATTGTTGATGGAAATGGAAACAATTTAATAATCAGAAGTATCGGAACCGGGAATTGGATGATTCAGGAAGGTTACATGATGCAGTCTTCAGATGTAGCTAACACTCAGCATGAGTTCAGAAATAAATTAATTGAAACAGTAGGAGAGACCCGCACCAACGAATTTTATGATGTTTGGCTTTCAAATCATTTTAGAAAAATTGATGTTGACTCGATGTCTGCATGGGGATTTAATTGTATACGTGTTGCAATGCATTACAAATGGTTTACTCCTGCCATCGAAAACGAACCTGTACAAGGCGAAATAACATGGACAAACAAAGGCTTCGACATGATAGATGATTTGCTTTCGTGGTGTTCCGATAATCAGATGTATTTGATTCTTGATTTGCATGGAGCACCAGGAGGACAAGGGAAAGATGCTGCAATTTCTGACTACGATTCTTCGAAGCCATCCTTATGGGAAAGTGAATTGAACAAAGACAAAACAGTTGCACTCTGGAAAAAAATTGCTGAAAGATATAGTAATGAGCCATGGATTGGAGGTTATGATCTAATTAATGAGATCAATTGGACATTTCCCGAGGGCAACAATTCGAAAATTCGCGATTTGTATGGCAAAATTACCGATGCCATTCGTGAGGTGGATACCAATCACATTTTATTTATTGAAGGGAATTCGTTTGCTAATGATTTTTCTGGTTTGACTCCTGCCTGGGATGATAACATGGTTTACAGTTTTCATAAATATTGGACATATAATGATGTAAATGCACTAAAATGGATAACAGATTTTAGAGAAGAGCAAAATCGTCCGGTTTGGTTGGGTGAAACAGGAGAAAACTCGAATACATGGTTCACAAATTTGGCGGCATTAGCAGAAAGCAACAATGTGGGATGGTCATGGTGGCCGGTGAAAAAATCAGGCATTAATAACATACTAAAGGTTGAAACGAATGCTGATTATTTACAAATGATTGAGATGTGGAAAGGCAATGGTACAATGACTTCGGATGAAGCATTTAGTGCGGTTATGACCTTTGCCAACAATCACAAATTTGAAAATTGTACGATTCAGTACGATGTAATTGATGCCCTTATTCGTCAGCCTCACACAACAGAAACAAAACCATTTAAAACACATACTACAAGTCAGAAAATATTTGCCGTCGATTATGATCTGGGCAGAAACAACTATGCTTACTTCGATACAGACACTGCAAATTATCATCTAAATACCGGTGAATATAAGGCATGGAATCAGGGTTGGGAATACCGCAATGACGGTGTGGATATTGAGAAGTGTAATGATACGGAAACCAATGGTTACAATGTTGGTTTTGTGAAAAGCGGTGAGTGGTTACAGTATACCGTTAATTCGGAAGCTAATGCGGCCTATAAATTAGAAATCAGAACAGCTGGTACCGGGAAAGCCTCTATGCATATTGAGGCAAACGGTCAGATAGTTTCCGAAACGTTTGAACTTCCTTCTACAGGCAGTTGGACCAGCTATATAACCAGCACAATAAATAACATTATTCTGCCAAAAGGCATGGTTAAAATTAAACTTGTGTTTGATGGCGGTGAGCTGAATGTAAACCGCTTTTCATTGATTGAACCAGTCGAAATAAGCGCTGTTCCTTTTAAGCTGTTAAAAGCCGGTTCTGCAAAAATTGATAATGAAATATTTCTTGATGTAAATCGGCCAATTACATCGGTTGAAAACGATATTAATATCAATGAATTTGAATTAACGGTTGATGGAGAATCAGTTCCCATTTCAGATTTTATTTTGGATCCGAATAACAGCCGAAAGATGATTCTAATGACTGAGAAGGATTTGTTTTATAATCATGAAATCAAACTTTCCTATACAGGAAACAGTGTAGAATCAGGTTCTAAAGAACTGGAGTCTTTTGCAAATGTAATTGTCGAAAATAATTTCAACAGGCATTTTGAAATACCTGGAAAAATTGAAGCGGAAAATTTCATGATCAATAGTGGCTTTGAGTTGGAAGATTGTACCGACACAGGAAAAGGGAGAAACACTTCCTATGCTTCGGATGGTGATTATTTGGAATATCTGCTGTATGTGCCGGCAGCGGGAACTTTCACTATGAATTTCAGGTTTGCTACAGCAAAAAATGCAAAAATTCTTGTTTTGAACTCAGTGAACGGAGAAATGGTTTCCAATGAATCTGTTTTTTTTGGAAGTACCAATGGATGGCAATCCTGGCAAACAAAATCCATAACAATAGATCTCCCGAAAGGCAAAACAGTTTTACGCTTATTGTCTGAATCAGGAGAACACAATCTGAATTGGATTTCTTTTGATGACGGCACTGTTACAGGAATTGAGAATCCAATTCATGAGTCGAAATTTGAAGTATTTCCCAATCCGACGTCCGATATTTTAAACCTCAGTTTTGAATCCTCTTCCAGCAGGCAAATTAGTCTTTTTACGATGGGCGGAACGCAGTTGTTTTCTCAGTTGAGTTCCGAAAAAAGTCATTCCATTAATGTAAATGAATATGCAACAGGTATATACCTGCTTACAGTTTCAGGTGAAGACATAAACAAAACCGTGAAGGTTCTGATTGTTAAATAAGTGTTTTGCTTCAATAGTAATACAGATTTCAATGGCAATTCCTCACCAAATATCTCAGGGAAAAAAGTCAAACTTAATTTCGGAATTGCCATCACCAAAAAGGCACAAGAGGGAAGCTGCTCTCTTACTGTTATTGTTTCTTACAAAGCTGGGAATCAGCAGGAAAAACATATTGGGTTTGCAATTACCCGAATATAATTACGGTGGATCCGGAAGCTAACAGACAGATCCATTTATTGAAAATAATTAACTAATCATCTTAACTAATTATCTATGAAAAAAACAGTCTTGTTTTTAGTTTTGGCATTATTTTGCTTGCAATCCTTTGCACAAAAGCATGTCGTAACAGGTATAGTGGCCTCAGCAGAGGATGGTATACCATTGCCGTTTGCCTCGGTAGTGATTAAAGGTACTACAATCGGTACTACTACCGATATGGATGGAAAATATCAGATTGAGATCTCAAATGATGGGATACTGGTATTTTCGCTGATTGGTTTTAGCTCACAGGAAATTGTGGTGGGAAACAATTCAGAAATGAATGTGGTTTTAAATGTGGAAACAACAGGACTTGACGAAGTTATTGTTGTTGGTTACGGAGTGCAGAAAAAGAGTGTTTTAACTGCTTCAATTGCGAAAGTTTCAGCAGATGATTTAGAAAGTATTGCACCTGTTCGCATCGATAATGCTCTGAAAGGATTGGCCTCAGGAGTAACCGTTACATCATCTTCCGGACAGCCGGGAGCTTCTTCGCAAGTACGAATTCGTGGTATTGGTACGATTAATAATAGTGATCCATTATATATTGTTGATGGTATGCCAATTGATGGAGGAATAGATTATTTAAATCCAAGTGACATTCAGTCTATTGAAGTTCTAAAGGATGCTGCATCAGGAGCAGTATATGGTGCCCGTGCTGCTAATGGAGTTATTCTGATAACTACAAAAAGTGGAGATAAAGGCAAATTATCTGTAAAATATGATTTCTCGCGAGGTTGGCAAAGCAAATGGAATAAAAGGGATGTATTAAATGCCCAACAATATGCTTTACTGATAAATGAAGGTTTAGTTAATTCAGGGGAAACTGCAAGATATGATGATCCTTATGCATTGGGTAAGGGTACAGATTGGCAGGATATGGTTTTTTATGACAATGCCCCTGTTGAAAACCATCAATTGAGTGTTAGCGGCGGATCCGATAAAGTTCTATATTATTTCTCTGCAGGTTATTATAAGCAGGATGGAATCGTTGGTGGAAATTTTGACCGTTCTAATTATGAGAGAATCTCATTAAGGTCAAATACAACATACCATCTTTTGGATAATATGAACCGTAATTTTTTAAATAAATTAACAGTAGGAATTAATGTTGCCTATTCAAGAATAAACTCTAAAGGTATTGGAACAAACTCCGAGTATGGTTCAGCACTTGGAGGTGCAATTTCATTCTCACCATTGTTAGGTTTGTATGAAGAGGATCAGGCAGCGGCTGCAGCCCTTCACCCAACGGCGGTTCGTGACCCAAAGAATGGGTTAATTTATACAATCGCTGGTGATGACTATAACGAAATCACTAATCCGGTCGCTCAGCTGGCTTTACCGGGAGAAGAGAATAACTCGGACAAGTTAGTGTCGTCATTTTGGGGCGAATTAACGATCTGGGACAATTTAAAGATTAGATCTTCATTTGGAACTGATCTTGCATTTTGGGGTAATGATGGTTGGACACCTGAATATTATTTAGGTAAATCTGCTTATTCTGATTATTCAAAAGTTTGGTCGAGTATGAATCGCGGATTTACCTGGCAGGTAGAAAATATCTTATCATACGAAAAGAGTATTGCCGACAAGCATAATTTTAACGTAATGTTAGGGCAATCAGCTAAAAAAGTAACAGGTCGTGGTTTAGGCGGAAGTAATAAATTTATGGTTGAAGAAAATGGAGACAAAGCCAATATTGATTTTACTACCGGAACAGCTGCAAATGGAGACCAGACAGTTGGAGGAGGAGCTTGGAGCCCACATACTTTAGCGTCAATGTTTGCCCGGTTAAGCTATAACTTTTCAGAGAGATATATGTTTCAGGCCACTATTCGTAGAGATGGTTCTTCTAATTTTGGTCCGGGAAAAAAATATGGTGTGTTCTCCTCAATTTCACTGGGATGGAATATTACAAATGAGGCATTCATGGAATCACGTCCAGAGTGGTTAACTTCTTCTAAACTGAGAGCTTCATGGGGTAAAAACGGGAATGAAAATATCGGGGCTTTTGGTTATACCGCCCTTACTTCAACAGGTAATAATTATGCTTTTGGACCAGGGAATGGAACATTAGTAAATGGAACAAAAGCATCTGGGCTGGCTAATACTTCATTAGCATGGGAAGAATCGGAACAAACCGACATAGGACTTGATTTCGGATTCTTAAATAGTGCATTGACATTTACAGTTGATTACTATGAGAAGAAAACCAATGGAATGTTGATGACGATGTCGATTCCTTCTTATGTGGGAGAATCAAAACCAACTGGTAATGTTGGAGATATGAAAAACTGGGGTATTGAATTTGATTTAGGCTATAGATTCAAGCTTGGAGATTTCAACTTTAGCATTAGAGGAAACGCTTCTTATCTTGAAAACGAATTGGTTAATCTGGGAAATGCAGATGGTTTTGCTAATTACGATAGCTATGCTAATGTAGGAACTATTTCGAGAGCCCAAAATGGGTTGCCATTCCCCTATTTTTATGGATATAAAACAGATGGTATTTTCCAAAATTATGCAGAAATTAATTCACATGTGAATAATGAAGGTGGCTTAATCCAGGCGAATGCAGTTCCTGGAGATGTAAGGTTTGTGGATTTGAATGGAGATGGCTCTATTGGAGATGATGACCGTACAATGATTGGAAAGGGTATGCCTGACTGGACATACGGTATAAACTTTGGAATTGATTTTAAAGGCTTTGATTTTAGCATGATGCTGCAGGGAACTGTTGGTAACGATATTTATGATGCTACCCGACGTACAGACTTGCGTTATATTAATTTGCCTGCCTATATGTTAGATCGTTGGATAGGAGAAGGAACTTCCAATACAATTCCTCGCTTTTCATTTTCAGACAATAACGGCAACTGGTTATCATCTGACCTCTATGTTAAAGATGGCGATTATATGCGCATAAAAAATGTAACATTAGGTTACACTCTACCCAAAAATATTGTCAATAAGGCATTTGTAAATAGTTTGCGCTTTTATGTTGCAGCAGAGAATCTTTTCACTTTCACAAAATACGACGGTTTTGATCCTGAAATTTCTTCAGGAGGTACTTCTCTTGGTATTGATCGCGGAATATATCCTCAGGCAAGAACATATACAGTTGGTTTAAACCTGTCTTTTTAACGATTAAAAACTTAAAGTAATGAAGAATAAATATATTTTAATTTGCAGCTTATTTTTTATCCTTTTGGGTTCTTGTAAAGAGGAGTTCCTTGAAGTAGATTCGGCAAGCAGCGTATTGATAGATGATTATTATACAACAGAGGATCGTATATTTGAAGCACTTGTTGCTGCTTATGATCCATTATCCTGGACAGATTATGCCTGGGGACAATATACTCAACTTAACTTAGTGTCAGATGTAATGTCAGATGATGTGTATGTTGGAGGAAATGACCAGGGTGATTTGCCTTTTCTGCATAAGATGTTCAATTACGAAGCGACACCGGAAATTGTTTGCAGCGATTTATGGACCACTTTTTATTCAGGAGTAAAGCGTGCTAACGCTGTTTTGGAATATATGGATAATGTACAGGATATTTCCGAATCAAACAAAGCACTTTACATTGCTGAAGCTAAAGCATTAAGGGCTTACTATTATATGTGGTTATGGAAACTTTGGGGTAATATTCCATATTATGAAACTAATCTCGATTTTCCATATATAGCAGCTCAGTTAACTGCCGATGAAGTTTATGAAGGTATAATCACAACATTAGAAGATGTGATTGCCAATGGTGGATTATCAATAAAAACTACTTCTGAAAATACAGGACGAGTGTCCTTGGCCATGACTTATATGGTATATACTGAAGTGGTGATGTATCAGAATGATGAAAGCCGCTATTCAACAGCATTGGCTTACATGAATGAAATTATTGCAAGTCACCAATATATCTTGAATGATGATTTTGCAGGAATTTGGGAAGAAAGTGGAGAATGGACTAAGGAATCTATATTTGAAGTGAACTATTTTAGTGTTAATGGAGGAAAAGATTGGGGGAGTGCCATCGGTGATGGGGGTACTGTTTATCCTAAATTGATTGGTATTAATAGTTTATCAGGAAGTGATGATTTTGATGGAGGTTGGGGATTTGAACCTGTCCGTCAGGAAGCATATGATTTGTATGAGGATAATGACCAACGTAAAAATGGTGGAATTTTAAATTTTGCAACTTATGCAGCTCAATCTGGAGCTACTTACGAAGGACGTTATCAGGACACAGGAAACTTTTTGAAAAAATACCTTCCAAGAGCTAACGGAAATGCCGGTTATGCAGGTTCTGCGGATATGAATTACAACAATAACCTTAGGGTTTACCGATATGCTGAAACACTACTTAACGCCGCTGAATTATTAGCACGTGGAGTATCAGGAACAGGAAGTGCTCAAACTTATTTAGATGAAGTTCGGGATAGGGCAGGTGTAGGTAGCATTACTGCTACTGTTGATAATATCATTAAGGAACGTCATCTTGAGTTTGTGGGTGAAGGTAAGCGCTATTGGGATTTGGTTCGTACCGGAATGGCAGCAACAGTACTTGCTCCAAACGAATACAGAAAAAACACTTGGACAGAGAATAAAAAACATCTGCCTATTCCGCAGGCCGAGATGGATTCAGATAGCGGTTTAACTCAAAATCCTTATTAAAAAACAAAATATAATCATATGAAACGACCCCTATAAAAAGTCTTACACACAGGAGGATGAGTGTAATCTGGGAGTTCCATATGGCAAGCACACAAAAATATAATCATATGAAACGTATTGAAATAATATATATAGGATTATTCGTCTTGTTAACTTCTTTAGGAATGGTTTCCTGTACTCAGGATACTTACGACGATCAAGAACATGTAACAGAACAAATGATAGATGTAAGATTTTCAGTGGATGAAATTTCTGCAAATAGATATCAAATTACGACCAATAGTAACAAATATGTTATTAGTAATTATTGGGATCTAGGAGATGGAACAGGTTTTTCTACTGGCGGTAATTCATTTGAATTGTTCTTACCAGATGCAGGAGAATATGAAATAAAGCATAAGGTAATTGTAGCAGGTGGAATTTTAAGCAGCGAAGCATCAAGCGTGGTGAATGTTGAAACTTCAGATCCAATTTCTGGAAATTTAATCAGAGGAGGTAAGTTTACTTCTGAAGATGATATAGCAGAATGGACAATTGGTGGCACGGGTGCAGGTAACGGCACCTGGAATTTTAATGACGGTAATGCTAACTTAACAACGCCCAGCTGGGGAGGTAATGGAATTTACCAAGCCATCCAGGTAGAGGAAGGGCGTAGTTATCAAATCGATATGTATATCAGTTCTACTACAGGCTGTTCTGATACATGGTTCGAAGTGTATTGTGGTTATAGTGATCCGGAAACAGTATCCGGCGATTACAATGAAGGAGAAAAATTATTGAGCATAAATACATGGGATGGAAGTGGAACAACTCCATTTGCAGGGAAATTTACTAAGGTAGGAAGTTCAACCGAAACCAATGGGGTCTTTACCGCAGCAACTGCAGGAACAGTATATCTTGTTATAAGAGGTGGCGGTGGTGATATGAAGGAAGGAATTACTATTGATAATGTGGAAATTCGTTCAATTCAATAACACCTCTGTCAGGTTTGGGCTATATACTCATGGATTTAAATCTGGAAGAGTTCATGATTATAATAAATTAGAATAGTTTATGGGGCGTTGCATTCGGAAGGCATTGGAATTCTTTGTGCAGCGCCCCTTTTTTAAGTTTGCCGTTGAAGGGACTGAGAAAGAAACTCTGGGCTAAACTAATTCAATTTTCACACAGGTGAAAGTTGATTCCGTTTGGGTTTTCAAGAACGATTAAAAATGAAAAAATGGTAAATAGATTTTACGTATTAGGGATATGTCTTTGCCTTTTACAGTCTTGTGTATCTTCTTTATCTATTAATGATCAGAAGATTGAGAAACTTTTGTCGCAGATGACAATTGATGAAAAAATAGGACAAATGTGTCAGATCAATGGCTTTTCCGGACAAATTCCGGATAAGATAAAAGAAGAAATAAAGGCTGGAAATGTTGGCTCTATTTTGAACGAAGTTGACGTAAAAACAGTAAATGAAATTCAAAAAACAGCAATTGAAGAAAGTCGGTTGGGTATTCCTTTGCTAATAGGTAGAGATGTTGTACATGGTTTTAAAACCATATTCCCAATTCCTTTGGGGCAAGCAGCTACCTGGAATCCTGAAATAGTAAAAAAAGGGGCAGGTATTGCAGCACAAGAGGCTTCTTTAGCTGGTGTTAACTGGACATTTGCACCCATGATTGATATTGCCAGAGACTCCCGATGGGGGAGAATTGCAGAAAGTTTTGGAGAGGATCCATACTTGGTTTCAAAAATGGCTGTTGCTTCTACCGAAGGTTTTCAGGGCACCAATGGTTCTCTTTTTTCAAATGGTAAAATAGCCGCTTGCGCAAAACACTTTGCCGGCTATGGTGCCGCAGAAGGAGGCCGGGATTATAATACAACACTTATTCCTGAAGGAGAATTGCGGGATGTTTATTTTAAATCATTCAAAGCAGCCAAGGATGCCGGTATCAGAACTTTTATGACAGGATTCAATGATTTGAATGGCGTTCCGGCTTCAGGAAATCAATTCTTGTTTCGTAAGGTTTTAAGAGAGGAGTGGCAATTTGATGGAATGGTGGTCAGCGACTGGGCGTCAATTCATGAATTGATCAGTCATGGTTTTTCTTCTGATGAAAAAGATGCAGCAAAAAAAGCTTTGATAGCAGGCGTTGATATGGAAATGGCTTCCACCTGTTACAAAAATCATATTAAGGAACTTTTGGATGAGGGTCTTATAAATATAGATTTAGTTGATGATGCAGTAAGAAATATACTGCGAATCAAAATTGAACTGGGCTTATTTGAGCACCCATATGTTGATGAAAACAGACAGGGCGAAATTGGAGAAAAAGACATAGAAAAAGCAGCTCTGGAAGCAGCCGAACAGAGCATCGTTCTTTTGAAGAATAAAAATAAGCTGTTGCCTCTTTCCACAAAAATAAATTCAGTTGCAGTTATTGGCCCGATGGCTCATGAAAAATACGAGCAATTGGGAACATGGAGCTTCGATGCCGACAGTTTGTTATCAATTACGCCGCTCGAAGGAATTAGAAATTTACTGGGAAATGCGAAGGTGAATTTTGCAAAAGGATTAAAATACACAAGAGACAAAAATTCAGATGGTTTCAAACAAGCAATAAAGGCTGCAAAATCCTCTGATGTTGTTGTTGTATGCGTGGGCGAGGAAGCGATATTATCAGGAGAGGCTCATTGCCGGGCCAGACTTGATCTTCCTGGAATTCAAAAAGAACTGATACAGGAAATATCGGAAACAGGCAAGCCAGTCGTTCTGATTGTAATGGCAGGAAGAGCATTGAGTATTGGAGATGTATACGAAAATGCAGATGCAGTGCTGTATGCATGGCATCCGGGAACTATGGGAGGAACAGCATTGGCAAATATTTTGTTTGGAAAAGTATCACCTTCAGGTAAATTGCCTATTACAATGCCAAAATCGGTTGGACAGATTCCCATGCACTACAATCATAAAAACAGCGGACGACCTGTTGATCCCAATAACTGGCCTTCAATTGATAAAATTCCCGTAAAGGCCTATCAAACATCATTGGGAAATACTTCTCATTACATGGATGAAGGTTTTGAACCCTTATATCCCTTTGGTTTTGGATTATCATATACTGATTTTGAATATTCAGACTTACGGATTGAAACACCGGTGATTGCAAGAACAGAAGAGTTGAAAGTATCCGTTTTGTTAAGCAACAAAGGCGAATGTACTGCCGAAGAAGTTGTACAGGTTTACATTCGTGATCTGGTTGGAGATGTTACCAGACCGGTAAGAGAACTAAAAGCTTTCGATCGGGTGAAACTGAAGGCAGGAGAAGCCAAAAGGGTGAGTTTTACAATTCCGGCAAGCGAATTGTCATTTCATAATCAGCAAATGACGAATGTTGTTGAGCCTGGAAAATTTATGCTTTGGATTGGAGGAAATTCCAATGCCGATTTGGGTGCTGAGTTTGCAGTGAAATAGGAACTGTTTTAATTTTTATGGCACAACTATATCCTTGTAATACCAATTTAATTTCAAAATTTTGCTTAAAATATCAGCTTGTCATGCTCTGACTATATCCAAGCCGTTCTTGTCAGGGTATGACTTGATTCTAAGCACTATTTTATAAGATCAATTTTGATGTTAATTTGGTATAATTGGCAAGTTTAAAATCAGTTTTAATTTCAAAATCCTGCTTAAAATATCAGCTTGTCATGCTCTGACTATATCCAAGCCGTTCTTGTCAGGGTATGACTTGATTCTATAAGCACTATTTTATAAGATCAATTTTGATGTTAATTTGGTATAATTGGTAAGTTTAAAATCAGTTTTTTCGTGTCAAATGATTTTTAAATCAATCTTTTATGTTGATTGTTTAAGCCGGATTTTAAATGTGTATAATGATAATTATTTGTACCTTAAACCCTATAATTTGTAATTAATAAAACATGAAAAATTTACTATTGTTTTCCATCCTAATACTATCAAATATGGTATTGAAAGCACAGACTAAAAAATCAGACCTGGATGTCAATGATAAAATTGACCAACTGGTTTCTAAATTGACTTTAGAGGAGAAAGCTGCTCTTTGTTCCGGTCGCGATGACTGGAGCACACAGCCGGTCGAACGCCTGAATATCCCATGGATTTGGGTGGCAGATGGTCCCCATGGTCTGCGCCGGGCGCCGGCAACCAATAAGGCTGGTTACGGCGATCAGTTGCCGGCTACCTGCTTTCCAACTGCATCGGCACTTTCTGCAACATGGAATTTAGATATGGTCAATAAAGTTGGACAAGCCATAGGTGAAGAATGCCAGGCGCAAAATGTGAATGTAATTCTAGGGCCGGGTGTCAACATCAAACGATCAGTTTTGGGCGGAAGAAATTTTGAGTTCTTTTCTGAAGACCCAATTTTATCAGGCGAACTGGGAGCCGCCTATATCAACGGAGTTCAAAGCCAGGGCGTGGGAACATCATTAAAACATTATACAGCCAACAATGTCGAAACCATGCGCATGTACAACAACTCCAATATGGATAATCGTACCCTGCACGAAATTTACCTCACTCCATTCGAAATAGCGGTTAAAAAGGCACAGCCATGGACAATTATGGCCTGTTACAATCGGGTTCAGGGCGTTTACGGCACTCAAAGTCCGTATTTGTTAACCGATATGCTTAAAAAGGAATGGGGATTTAAAGGCATTGTTATTTCAGACTGGTTTGCAGTGGTTAACCGGGTTGAAGCAATGAAAGCAGGCATGCACATCGAAATGCCCAGAGTTAGTGGTGTAAATGATTCTCTTGTAGTGGAAGCAGTTAAAAACGGAGATTTGGATATTGCCGTTGTTGATGGATTGGTAAAAGAGATCCTGACAATTGTATTTAAAGCAAAAGCTCTCGAAAAAGAAGGTGCTGAACTCAATGCTGAAAAGCATCACGCTTATGCACGGCAGGTTGAATCAGAAGCCATAACACTTTTGAAGAACAAAAATCAGATATTACCTGTAACAAAAGAGAAGTACAAGCGTGTAGCCATTATTGGAGAATTTGCCTCAGCTCCCCGTTATCAGGGAAACGGAAGCTCTGAAGTGAAACCTACCCGGCTTGATAAAGCGCTTGACATCATCAAAAAAGAATATGGCAAGGACATAAAAATAAGCTATGCGCAAGGCTATAAATTATCTGATGATAATGATACGTCGCTAATAGATGAAGCCAAAAAAGCAGCTGCCGATGCCGATATTGCTTTGGTATTTGCAGGTTTACCATTGCAGTACGAATCCGAAGGCATAGACCGAACCCATATTAATATGCCTGTATCTCATAACAAACTAATTAGTGAGATTGCGAAAGTTCAGAAAAACACGGTTGCCGTACTTACCAACGGAAGCGCAGTTACCATGCCATGGATAAATGAAGTGGATGGTATTTTGGAAACCTGGCTGGGCGGACAAGCCGGAGCTGGTGCTGTTGCCGATGTTTTGTTTGGGAAAATAAATCCATCAGGCAAACTGGCCGAAACATTTCCTGTGAAATTAGAAGACACTCCTTCATTTTTAAATTTTCCGGGTGAGCAAGGCGAAGTCCTTTACGGAGAGCGCATATTTGTTGGCTATCGTTACTACGATGAAAAGAAAATTGAACCTCTGTTTCCTTTTGGATTTGGATTGTCTTATACAACTTTTGAATACAGTAATCTTAAACTATCGGCTAAAAAAACGACCGATAAAGAAGGAGTAAGCGCAACAGTAACAGTTAAAAATACAGGTGATGTAAAAGGGAAAGAAGTTGTGCAATTGTATGTTACCGATAATAAAAGTACACTATTTCGCCCTAAAAAAGAGTTGAAGAAGTTCGCGAAAATTGACTTAGAGCCGGGAGAAGAAAAAGAAGTGACTTTTAAATTGGAAGCCCGGGATTTCTCCTGCTACGATGGAAAAAGAGAGATGTGGATTGCTGAAAGCGGCGAATTTACAATTTCTGCAGCATCATCATCACGCGATATCAGATTATCAGAAGTTGTTGCCCTGCAATCAACGCAACAAGTTCCTTTGGCTTTCGACGAGTACACATTTTTTAGCGAATACTGGAAAAACAAGCAAACCCGGGCATTGCTGATGGAATTAGTTCCAAATTGGATCAAAGGCTTCACAGGAGAAGGAAAATCAGGTTATAATGCAGATTTCCCAGGCTTTATGGTCGATCATCCAATGATAAAATATCCTTACATAACCAATGGCGAAATATCTCATGCTCAAGTAATGGAATTGGTCGAGAAATGTAAGGGTTTTACTTATAATCCATAATAACGATTACAAATATGTAGACCAGAGGAATTTCCACTGGCAGAAACAACGACTTAAATCGTTTTTGCATACCGAAGGAAATAGAAGTAATCCCTTCATTCATTTAGGTAAAGATCATCCCGCAAGGGGTGGTCTTTTTTTATTTCTTCTTGTTTCTTTTGGTAAGCACTTATTGTTTTGTAGTTTCGGGAACCTGAATACAATAAGAGTTGATTAGCGCAACTGCCTCACAAGTAACGGGGGGTAGATTAGGAAAATGAAAATTATGAATGAAGTGAAAATTAAATAAAAGACAATATGACCAATAATGATATATTAAGACGTGTTCGTTACGTGTTTGACTTTAGTGATCTCAAAATGATTGAACTTTTTAAATTAGCCAATTACGATGTCAGTAAAGCGGATTTGGATGGTTGGTTTAAAAAAGATGATGACCCATTATTAGTAGAAATCACAGATAAAGAACTGGCTATTTTCCTCAACGGATTAATCATTGAAAAACGCGGAAAAAGAGAAGGCCCACTACCAGAGCCAGAAGATCCTTTAAGTAACAATATGATTCTTCGGAAACTAAAAATTGCATTGGACTTGAAATCAGATGACATCTTAGATATGCTCGCCTTAATAGATAAAAAAATAAGCAAACATGAGTTGAGTGCTTTTTTCCGTAATCCAGATCATAAACACTATCGAGAATTTTTAGATCAGTACCTAAGATATTTTTTGAATGCACTGCAAAAGAAATACAAAAATAAGTAAGGCAAACATTCTATAGGACAGAAGAAATAATTTGAAAAATCACACAAATACAACATCTTATAATTTCCCGTGCTCCTGCAGATTACAAATCTGCAGGTTTCGAGTTGAGGATTTTCAATCCTCTATTTACAGCTTAGGCGATTATAAATCGCCAACTAATTAAATCCAGATAACAAATCTGGGCCAGCCGTATCGCCTTAAAATATTTTTCTTGTCATGCTCTGACTATAGAGAAGCTGTAAATGTCAGGGTATGACTAAAGATTACCGCTGCTGCCCCTGATTTGCAATCAGGAGTTCTGAGCAATAGGATTTACAACCCGAAATAATAATAAAAACTCGTTGATCAGTTCAGTCCAATTACGATATCCTGACAGCGTATAATACCTGTCAGAGTTTCGTAATTACTTCTCTTTGCAGGTTCAAACCTGTTTTATTTTAAGGGAGTCATTTATTTTTCTTCATATAAGTTGTATCCATTAAATACATATATGTACCGATTATCATAAACTTCTAGTAATGCTACGCATCGATCTGCGAGATCAATTTTGTTGAAATCGAGTTTGAACAGGGAAATGTGTGAAAATACACCCTTTGTGCAGATCTTATGCAAGATACAAGGTTATGGAATGGGAGAGGAGTTATTTAACCCAAAAACACCCAATTAGTCTCAACTAGCTGATTGTTTACAATTAGTGAACTCGGAGGGATTCTTCCTTGTCGGGAACAAGTTACGAACCCCAACCTATGTTGGCGTAAGGTAGTGCACTATCCAGTTATGCTACGCGTCCTTTTTTTCAACCCCAAGAAAAAAACCACGTCACACCAGTTTTCTACTCTCCAAATCCCTCCAAAATCCCATAAAAGAACAATTCAGCATCACATCAGCAGCATAAAATCTCAAAACAGAGAGGAGAGGAGCTAATAAGCTCAGGAAAATCCTACTCAAGTGCAATAAAATTAGAGATGAGTGAGGGGAACACTTCCAAACTGTGGGGAGATTGAACATAAGTGACAGAAAGTCGGAGAAAAGTGCAGGGAAAAGCTAAAAAGCCGGGGGAATCATCAAAAAGTGACAGAAAGTCATAAAAAATGAATTCCTAAAGTGTGAAATATATCATAAAAAATTTATTGAATAGTTTTTGCTTTTCAGACTTGAGAATAATAATTTCATTATGGCAAATAAAAAAAAGAGCATTTATAAAGTAATGTTATGAAACGTTCATGATTCAATAATTATTAACTCATACTCGGGAATGATTATTTACTCATGGAAAGTTCCATCTAACCAAAAATAAAAAAATACAAACAGATGAAAGAAAGTTATTTAAAAGAACTGGAAAAAGGACGACTATTGGTTTATGGTATTTCGGCTGCTGAATCCATTAAGGAATGCATACAGCCAATCTATTCCGAAGAGCGTATCGAATTGGGAAAGTCGCTTTATACAAAAACCAAAACAGCTTTCGAGCTTCAAAATATCGAAGGTATTGAATCCAGTCAGGCAACTCGGGAATTCAACGGGTTTTACACGATGCTGCGCGATAAGCTGATTCGTATTCGTAAGGTGGGGCGCTACTTTTTTAAAAATGATCTTGAATTATCAACCCTTTTGCGTTTAAATAAGGAAGTGCCGGCGGCATATCCTGAGTGGAAATCTTTAGCTGATGATACTGTAAGTGCAATTATTACACATGAAGCTATTCAGGAAAAACTGACACTGGCTAGTTTAACGCCCGAGGCAATTACAGCATTGCAGGCAGACTTGGTCAAACTGGATGACTTAAAGCTGAAGGCTGAAAAAGAGGATGGAGAAGCGCAGCAAGCCACCGCTCAAAAACAAGAGTACTATGTCGAATTTATGGCCTATTGCTCCGATTTGCGTGCCTGTCTCGATTTGTTTTACGAGGGTAGCGAGCGTCAGAAATTAGAAGTTTTGGGCATAGTTGTCAAATAATTAGAAGCTTAATAATTTTGAAATGCCACTTGATAATTCGGGTGGCATTTTTTTAAACTTTAAACAAATTACTTAATTTACAAATACTCAGTTTTTTTGTGTGGATATATATTAATTGTAAGGCCACCTGTAACCTCTATTTTTTGCGGTTAAACTAACCTGAAATTATTTTTTCAAAGTTAAACTCCCGGCATTTAAACCTTTGGCTGCAGCCGATAAAACAACTTCATTTGTATTATCCTCTTTTTGAATAATGATTTGTGCGTATCCGTTAAACAACTTTCGTTTCCAGGGTTCAGACGGTGTTATTACCTGAATAATTCCGGGATCTGTGTTCATAACATCCCACTCTTTTAATTTTTGCAAAGGCTGAGCAATAATCTGAATGGCGTTTGTTCCTTGCTTTAAAACACTGGTATTAAAAACATATTTTTGATCATCTTCTGTACTCGGGGCAATTTTATTTCCGTTGACAGAAATTACTGCGTTTGCGCCAATTTTTTTATAAAAGAAAGTAACCGTATTTGTTTTAAGATTGCTCTTTAAATCAAATTTACCTCTGTAAACATAAGCCGGAGCCTGATTTTTATAATCTCTGTCTTTAAACCCTTCCAGCCAGTTATCTTCAGAATCTGTTACTTTTTGATTTGAATCTGCTGAAGCCAGTTTTTTCTCTTCAAAATCAGTTATTGGCAGTAATTCTATATTATCAATAAATTGGTCTTTTTCTAAAGATGTCGGGTTTCCATTGCCAACACCAAGAATTTTTCCACCTTTTAAAGAAAATGTTATTTCATGATTTGCAGTTGGTACATGTACACCATTTTTGTCTGTTGTCTCAACGGTTACCACAACAACATTGCTGTTTGTCTGGTTTTCTTTATCAACCGAAAGCTTTATATTCTCGGGATTTTCAGTTGTCTTCTGGATTTCTGAAAGTACTTTTTTGCCGTTTTTATAACCAATCGCTTCAAGAGTTCCCGGCGTGTATTTTACCTTCCATTCTAAATGTCCGTATTGCTTCATTTTCTTTTTGCCCAAGCTTTTTTTGTTCAGGAAAAGTTCTACTTCATCGCAATTTGAATAGGCCCAAACGTCGATTTCCTTGCCTTCCATTCCACTCCAGTTCCAATGTGGCATAATGTGCAAAACAGGTTCATTTCCCCACCATGATTTTAAGTAAAACACATTGTCTTTCGGGAAACCGCAAACATCCATCATTCCAAAATAAGAAGTTACAGATGGCCAGCCGTAAGGCGTTGGTTCTCCGCGATAATCAAATCCCGTCCAAATAAATAGTCCTGCTAAATACGGACGCGTTGCATAAAATTTCCAGCCTTCTTCAATGCTGTAAAATGTCGGACGAGGTTTTCTGTCGTAGGCACTTTGATAATGTTTGGTATCATCTGTAAAATAAATTCCTCGTGCTGCAAATGTAGAACCTTCCTCTGTTCCCATTCCAGGCTGTTGTTTGAATTCATTTCGGTGGGCATCAATATCCCCGTTACCCAAATAATTATAGCCCATAATTTCTACAACAGATGATATTCCGCTTTTAAAACCACTGCTAATTCCAACTGTAACAGGTCTTGTAGTATCGATACTTTTTGTAAAACCCTGCATGACGTTCGTAATACGCTCACCAACAATTCCACCTTCAATTTTCCATTCTTCATTTCCAACAGACCAGCAAAAAATACTCGGATGATTACGGTCGCGTTCGATCATTCGTTTTAAATTATTTAAATGATAATCGTTAATTCCCATCAATCTGGTTTCATCAATAACCAGCATCCCTAATTCATCACAAGCTTTTAACAATTCAGGAGTTGGCGGATGATGCGAACAACGATACGCATTCGAACCCATCCCTTTCAGTTTTTTGATTCTGAAATACTGCAATTCGTCCGGCAAAGCTGTTCCTATTCCCGCATGATCCTGATGATTGTTGGTGCCTTTTAGTTTTACTGATTTTCCATTCAGGAAGAAACCTTTTTCGGCATCAAACTTTATTGTTCTTATTCCGAAAGTTGTTTCATAATGATCAATAATTTTTCCGTCTTGTTTAATCTGAGTCATTAAATGATACAAATTCGGATTTTCAATATCCCATAACAATGGATTATTTACTTGTAATTTTGAAGTGTAATGTATTGTTTTATAAAAATCAGGAGTCGTTGTATTTTCAGAAATAGTTGCAATTTGTTTTCCTGAAGCCTCCAAAATAGTCTGGACAACTTCAATCATACCTTTATAACTGCCTTTATTCTCAATAGTAACATCAGCCGTAACTTCCGCATTATTTTCTTTTATTTCTGAGGTAACATAAGTTCCGTTTTCTGCAACATGAATCGGATTCGTTTTCTTTAAATATACATGTCTGTAAATTCCGGCACCTTCATAAAACCAGCCTTCTTCCATCGAAGCATCAACACGCACAACAATTGTATTTTTGCCGCCGTAATTCACATATGCTGTAATATCATATTCAAAACCATTATAACCGCTTTCTTCTGTTCCGAGATAATGTCCATTAAAAAAAACTTTTGAATTTCTAAAAACGCCATCGAATTTTAAAGAAATAATTCGTCCTTTATCTGTTTCCGGAATATTGATTTTTTTTCGATACCAGCCTATGCTTTTTTCAGGAAAATTTTTCCCGGCAGTTTTAAATCCGTGACTAAAACTGGCTTTTTCACTAAACGATTGCTCTACAGCCCAATCGTGAGGCAAATCTAATTTTCGCCACGCACGATCATCAAAAGCTGGAGCTGCCGGACCATCTCCATATCCGGTTTTGGCTAAATAGGAAAAATATCCTGTTGCATGATTAAAATCTTTCTGAGTATCATATAAATGACCAAACGAAAAACGCCAGTCTTTATCAATTAAAATCAGCTCTCTTTCGGTGTGCTTTTGTGCTGAAATACAAAATGGTATTGAAAATACCAAAAAGAAAAAAAATCGATTAAGAGAAATAGATTTCATAAATAATTCCAGTTAATTTGATATACGTAAAGGTTATAAATATACCCTTTTTGAATTACAGGAATTAATAGTATTTTATCAAAGTTTAATGGTAAAAAAGCACCATTAAAAACGGTACTCGATACATTTTTTGTTAATTCTCATGCTATAAAGGGTTCTCATCCCGGTTTAAATTTGAGAAATTAGCCCATAAAAAAAACTCATCAATTTCTTGATGAGTTTTTCAGTGAACACGGAGGGATTATTCCTCGTTCCTCGTCATGAACAAGTTACGAACCCCAATTGGGTTCTCATCCCGGTTTAAATTTGAGAAATTAGCCCATAAAAAAAACTCATCAATTTTTTGATGAGTTTTCTGTGAACACGGAGGGATTCGAACCCCCAACCTCCTCGGCCGTAACGAGGTGCACTATCCAGTTATGCTACGCGTCCTTTATTCTTGTTTGTCCTGCAAATATAGGGGTTTTAGACCGATTTCTCCAAATGTTTTAATGTTTTTTTAGAGACAAAAACGAATGGTTTTGCTAAGAACTTTACAGGTAGGATTTTACAATAGAAGAATTTTTACTGCAACTAGCTAAGAAGTCTTGGCTAGTAGTAAATTTAGCTAAGGATATATGAATGTTGGCGAAGTTTAACAAGCGATTAACAAGTAAAAGATATAATTGTCTGGAATTATTTGTATAATTTTACTAGAATACAAAGAAACAGTTGAAACAACCATGTGAAAAGAATTACAGTAAGAATGAGTGTAATTTGGGAGTTTCATATGGCAAACACACACAATTATAATCATATGAACAGAGAACCTTCAGAATTATTTGAGGACCTTGAAGAATCCAAGGCATTATTTCACATTCATAAACTTCAGAACATGTGTAATGAGGTAAGAAAGCAGAATGGGGACGATCATATGCATAATTTTTACACCATTACATGGATTAAGGAAGGAGAAGCAATACATGCCACCAAATATGTTGAGTACACATTGCGTAAAAATTCGATTCTTTTTGTGCCGCCGGGCTTAATGCATCGTTTTATTAGTAATGCACATTGCACAGGTTATTCTATAACCTTTAACGAAGCATTTTTTGCTGTTAAAGAGAATGGTGAAGATTCAGTTTCCGATTCAACATTGTTCAGTAACCCCGATTTCCGATCAATTATTACATTGGATGAAAAGCAGCAAATGGTTTTTAAGGGAATTATAGAATTGATGGAAAAAGAATTTGAGAACGATGATCGATACCGTCACGAGATGTTATTGCAGCAATTGAAGTTGTTTTTATTGGAATCAAGAAGAATTTATGAAGAGCAGCACGATTTGGATGTGAGTTTAGACGAAGAGCATCCTGGCTCGGTCATTATTAAATTTAAACAGCTGATAGATGATAATTACAAGGAACAAAAAAATGTTTCTTCCTACGCCGATATGCTTAATTTGAGAGCAACATGTTTGAATGAGATTACGAAGAAAACAACCGGTATCACAGCAGGAGAATTAATCAGAAACAGAGTGATAAAAGAAGCAAAAAAAATGCTTTATAGTTCTGATTTGAATACCAAGGAAATAGCTTATAATTTGGGTTTTAATGATCCGGCTTATTTTAGCCGCTTCTTTAAAAAATACACCAGTCAAACATTAAGCGATTATCGGAGTCTGATTAGAAAATAATCCAACAATAAAGGGAATTTGTCCATTTACCGATGAACAATTACGTGCTAAATTTGTAATTGTAAGGTTCTTACAGATATTTTAAAACGAATAAAAGAAATTTAATTAATATTTGAAGTTATGAAGAGATTAGGTTTAGTAATGATAGTAGTTCTTGTTGTCAGTGTTGTTTCGACTCCAGGCACGGCTTTGGCAAAAAAAGACAATTTAAAATTGAATGCTGAAAATAGTAAAATTGAATGGTTAGGTAAAAAAGTGACAGGAGAACATTCCGGAACCATTAAAGTAAAGAGTGGAAGCTTGGTACTTGACGAAGGTGAAATTGTTAAAGGAAGTTTTGTTGTTGATATGACAAGTATTGCGAATACAGACCTGAAGGATGCTGATTACAAAGCAAAGTTGGAAGGTCATTTAAAATCCGACGATTTTTTTGGTGTGGAAAAATTTCCTGAATCAAAATTTGAAATTACCAATGCCGAGAAAATGGAAGATGGTAATTACAAGGTAAAAGGAAATATTACAATCAAAGGAATTACTGAACCCATTGAATTTATGGCGAATTTACACAAACATGATGCGAGTGTACATGTAAGTGGAAAAATGACTATCGATAGAACAAAGTTCAACGTTCGTTACGGATCCGGTTCTTTCTTCGATAATCTGGGAGATAAAACAATTTATGATGATTTTGAATTAAATTTAGATTTATATTTAGAGTAAAGATTTTTTTTTTAGAAGCATAAGCCGGAATATTCTTATTTCGGCTTTTTATATGGAATTGTATTGTGTAATTAATAAGAACAATAGTTTTGATGCTTTTGTAAAGTCTCGCTAAATCTTTGATCTTACTGTAAATAATCGTAATTTGTTAACGCTTTAAACCTAAACCAAATGTTATTATGATGCGAATTTTGTTTTCAACTTTATTTGCCTTACTGATCTGTTCGAATACTTCTGCTGAAGTAAACTTAAAAAATTTGCATAGTTCCCGTGTTTATTCCACAGTTCTTAAAGAATACCGCGATGTAAAAGTTTTGCTTCCCAACGAATATAACGACACATATTATAAATACCCAACAATCTATTTGTTGGATGCAGAGACGAACTTCGATATGGGAATCGAAGTTTTAAGTTTTCTCATGGATAATCATTTTATTCCGCCTCATATTGTTGTAGGGCTTCCGAATACCGATCGCTTTCGCGATATGACTCCTGTTGATTCAATTATGAATAAAAATATTTTTCGAACCCGGGGAGGAGCCGATAATTTTATTAAAACCCTCGAGTTGGATGTGTTTCCCTTTATTGCAGATAATTTTAGAGCGAGTACTCAGCGGCTGGTTATGGGACACAGTTATAGTGGTCTTTTCGTAGTATATGCATTTTCTACACGACCCGACTTATTTGATAAATATTTGGCCTTTAGTCCGATTCTTTGGTGGAATAATAAGGCGATTGTGAACGATATTGACCAGTTCTTAAGCAACAATTCATCCATTAGAAAACAACTGTTTGTTTCTTTTGCCGAGGAAGCTACGGAGATGTTAAAATCCTGTAAATCCTTAATTCTATCCTTAGAAACAAAAGCACCATCTGATCTGAAATGGAATTATGCATGGATGCCCGACGAAAGTCATTACACCCTCTATCGTAAAAGTTTAATGCAGGGCATGGAAACTATTTTCGCGGAATACAAATATCCTGATGTACAGGTTTTAGTTGAAAAGGGTGTTGAGGTTGCTGAAACTTATCAACGAAAAGTATTGTTGAGTTATGGCAGAAATGAAAAATTGCCCTATTCTCTGCTTGAGAATGTTTGTATTCAGCTTAAAGATGCTGAACGGTATGATGACGCAATGGCTTTTTTAAAATATTCTATTTCCAATTATCCTGAAAGAGCAGAGTCATTTTATTACGTAGGTGAGATCTACGAAAAAGTTAATCAACCTAAGGAAGCAGTAAAGTTTTATGAGATTGCGCATAACAAAGACAAAGGCAGATGGGATTATGAGAATAAATTTATTGCGATGCAGAAATTATTGGTTGAACTTGAAAATAAAACTCAAAACAATATAGATTTATAATGTAAAGCAAGGCGAAGTATTAAATATTAATTCCTTTAAATTTATTTACCCTCCTACACAATTACTTTTATTCTAGTCCGTTACACACTATAATAATAGTGATATATTTTTACTGATACAATTGATTTGCATTGGTCGATAGTAAAAGCGGAGGAACGATGAAGGGAATATTTTTCACAGAGTTTTTGGAAATGATAGAGAAGGAGTATGATTTAATCTTAACCGAAAAGATCATTTCTGATTTGGGAACAGGAAATAACGGTGTTTACGAAGCAACAGCCGATTATCCGTACAGTCAATTTGTTGAGTTGTGTAATTTGCTTAGTTCCGAAGTGAAAAGTTCAGTTCCCGATGTCGCAAAAAACTTTGGAGAATATCTTTTCTCCCGTTTGGTAATTTTGTTTCGACCCAGTTTTGCCGGTAACAGCAGCATATTCGATTTCTTGGATCAGATAGATGAGTTCATCCACAATAAAATTCAGGAACGCTTTACTCCGGTTGAAATTCCACGTTTTAGAGTGGTGAAAATTAATGATTCCACGTTTCAGATGAGTTATCAGACTGAAAAATTACTGATTGATTTGGCCATTGGATTATTTATGGGCTGTCAAAGGTTTTTTAATGAAGAATTGACTTTAAATACTGAATTTATTTCAGAGAAAAACAAATTGGTCTGTTTCACCCTTTCAAAAAATGAGGTGTTAGTTTGATTCCATATTGTGAAAGGTGAAATATTTGGTTTTCCCGGCCTTCACTTCAAGATCAAATTGCTGATCTTTGCTATCTCCGTTTGGAGAATTTACTCTAAGAGTAACGGTATGTTTTCCCTCTTTCAATCGAATTCGGGTGTAGTGAATAGAGTTGGGTAGGGTTTGCCAATTTCTGGTGTCGGCTTTTTCAGTAACGGCATTAAAAATGCTGATAATAGCACCTAAATTTTCATCTTTACTTCTTGTGTAACTTTCAATTGCCTGCTTGGTGGCAAGTCGAAGTAAAGAATTTGCCATTTCGCGCACCATTCGGTCTTTTAATGTTTTAAAAGCAATTGCGTTTATGTCTTCTCCTTTATCCAAAGGATAGCTAAGCGAATCATTTATAATGATATCGGCATTTGTGTAGTAGGGAATTCGTTCCTGATACTTTGGAAAAGCAACACGAACAAAATCCAGATCACTAAAAGAATTTTGTGTCCGGCTATCCATATTTCCTACAAAAAAAGGCAACGTAACATTTTCTTCATTGTTCACCATGGTCAGATAGCCATCGCGACCATTAACGGCGCTAAAATTGATGCTCCATTCTGCTTTTACCGGACCAAGCCCCGACAACCAGATGATTATTACATCTCCTTCAGTCTTGTCGGCCTTTTGGAAATCGAAGCCAAATTTATTTTTGAAAAATTCATAATCTTCCATCAAACCGGTTTTATAGGCAGTTCGAAGAAGATCTTCTTTCAATTGCTGCGGTGCAGGAGTATTAAAGTTTTTTAGATAATTGTCCTCATAAATTTTAAGAGCATTCCGATAAGCAATAAAGGCATTGTTCGAATCTCCCGACGAATCGTAAATTAACCCCATTAGTGTATGGGCAAAGGCATCATCGCTGTATCTGTTCTGATAATTCTTTGGATATTTATCGTTCAGGGCATACAATTTTTCATTTACTCTTCGGCATTCAACCAAAGCCGCTTCCGTATCGCCCATTTCCAAATAGCTTAACGCTTTATAGAAATTGAGCATTACATTCTCAAAATCCTCTGGAACATAGGGTCTGGCCATTGGATTGGTAAGCATTGCCAATGCTTCCGAACCAATATTTTTACGTTGATCTTCAATGAAAAGATCCGCTTCGTTAAAATACTTAGTCGCCGAAACATAATCTTGCTGCATCCACGATAAGGTTCCCTTATTCAGTAAAAACAAGGCTTTATTTTTGTTTCGATTGCTCTTTTTATCTTTATCCAGTACTTTTTCGGCACTCGCTATGTCGCCCTGCAAAAAATAGTTGTTAAAAGCTTCATTTTGCATGTAATAGGTAGCACAACCAGATAATAGAAGAAGAACACCAAATAAAAAAACAGGGAGTATTTTACCCGATATATGTAAGGATAATTTTTGCTTCATCGAAAAAGGAATAAAGAAATTCAGGAAGCCAACCAATGACTTCCTGTTGAGTACTAATTTATTTGTTTACGTACTTTTTAATTTTCTTATCACCCATCCAAACCAGTTCGCTGGTTTCAAGATTAGTTAACTCCAGATTTAACTGATAGTAACGAACATTTTCTTTTTTATAACTGTCTATAATCGAATTGATGTCACCTTGTAATATGAAATCAGCACCTAATTCCTGTCCCCATTTTTTAAGAGTTGCTTTGGATGCAAAATCTTGTTGGTCTGCACGTTCCTGACGAAGATCTTCTCGTTTGGCACCCGCTTGTACCAAGCGAACCCGACTGTCATTTAAAATGGCTTTTTCGATGTCTTTAATGTAAGTATCCGAATCGATGTGTTCTGAACTTTTATTGGTGATTAAGCCAACAATAACAACAGGTTTACGATTAAATTCCTGTTGATAATCTTCAATCCAATTTTGATTAAGTAATTGATCAATTAAAGCCTCGGCAGTCAATTTTGAATCGGTATCGTTCCATCGACCACTTAAATCAATTTGCTGATCAGGAGATACCCGGGTAACTTGTCTCGAGCACGAAACGCCAGCTAATACAGCCAGTGCGAAAACAAATAAGCGAAATGAATACTTCATAATATTTTCATTTTTTGTTATAAATAATATTCTAATTTTTTGAAGTGAATTGTATTCAGGTAATTACAATTTTTATGCCAATATGATTATAAATCCTCTACTAATTTTGATAGTTTTAGGTAATGCGATTCACTAATTGGAGTGAGAGGCAAACGCAAACAATTTTCACAGAGTTTTTTCATGCTTAGAATTGCTTTAATTCCGGCAGGATTGCCTTCTGTAAAAAGGTTTTGGATGATTCCAAACATCTTATAATGAATCTGAAGAGCTTCCTTGTTTTTGCCATCTAATGCTAATCTTACCATCTGGCTCCATTCCTTTGGAAAAGCATTCCCAAGTACAGAAATAACACCACTGCCTCCTAATGAAATAAGAGGAAAGGTTATGGCATCATCGCCTGATATCACTAAAAAGTCTTTTGGTTTGTTTTTAAGAATGTTCATAAGTTGTTCCATATTACCTGAAGCCTCTTTTACACCAATTATATTTTCAATTTCCGAAGCCAGTTTTACGCAGGTTTCAGCGCTGATGTTAACACCAGATCTGCTTGGTACATTATAAAGAATTACCGGAACCGGACTGGCATTTGCAATGGCCTGATAATGCAGAAACAAGCCTTCCTGACTGGGTTTGTTGTAGTAAGGAGCAACTGATAGAATGGCGTCAATTTCATCAAATTCGGCGAACTCCTGAATCTGCTGAATAACAGCCTGTGTATTGTTTCCTCCAAAGCCAACCACCAAAGGAACGCGCTTCGCATTCACCTCAATAATGTGGTTGATGACGGAAATTTTTTCATCACACGAAAGTGTTGATACCTCACCTGTAGTTCCCAGCACTACTAAATAATTAATACCATTTTTAATCTGAAAATTAACAGTGTCGCTAAGTGCAGTATAATCGACACTTCCATTATTTTTAAATGGAGTAATAAGAGCTATGCCTGTTCCTGTAAATTTGTTGCTGTTCATCCTTATTACTTTTTAATCTGTGAAAGATACTTTAAGCTTTCGCTGATTAGATTTTCCATAGAATTGTTTTTCCCCTGATCAATCATTAAATCAAGATGTTCACAGTTGTCCACCAATGAACCAACTTTGCAGGATGCCAATGAAACTTGTGTAATGTATTTTATCGACAGATGTTCCGATTTAGTAAGAACAAAGAGTAAATCAAACTTAGTATTGATGAATTCAATTAATTCGGGAATGATTGGTTCTCCGCTCCATTTCACATCCTTATTGGTATAGAAAACTATTTTTTGAGCCACACCAAAATCAGGCAGTTCGTTGGCGTTAACCCAACCAACGGTTTGCACTTTATAGCCTTTTTGGCTTAAATCTTCTGCGAACTTTTTTACTACAGAGTGATTCTTTTCCTGAAGAGTATCAAACAGGATCCCTATACTTTTAGAACTTTCTAAATTGTGAAACTCCTTTTTGCGCGTATTTTTTTTTAGCTTGCTTTTGATTTTTAAGCCGGCAAGCTGATTTTTAATATTTTGAAAAAAACTCATTTTATATTCGATAGTTAAGTTGAAGGCTTGTATTTATGGGTTGCACAGGCAATCACAATTTGAAACCACAAGTTATGAAAAAAATCATTTTGTAAATCATAAATTAAGCTTATTTAATTTTTTTTGGAGCCTTGTAACCATTTGGATTCAGTTTGCCTGGGGCAATGTGTAACTCATTTGCCAGATCGAAGAGACTATTCATATTCATTACTTCGCATGCTTTTATTGCAATTTTAGCACAAGCCAAAGTGTCCTCTAATGCATCGTGGTGTTTAAGTGGAATATCGAACAAGTGAGCCATTGTATTCAGCTTGTGGTTTGGCATATTGGGCCATATGTTACGGCTGATTTGTACGGTGCATAGGTAATCAAATTCCGGAAAACGAATGCCATAAGTGTCTAAACAGGCGCGAAGTACCGATACATCAAAACTGGCGTTGTGGGCAATCACCATTTTACCATGAAGATAATCTTCCACTTCTTCCCATATGTAATTGAAGCTGGGTTCGTTCATTACATCTTCCTCTGTAATTCCATGTATACTAACATTCATCGGATGAAAATACATTTCAGGAGGCGATATCAACCAATCTTTGCTTTCAACAATAATTCCATTCTCAACACGGACCAAACCAAGCGAACAGGCAGAATTTCGTTGTCCGTTTGCTGTTTCGAAATCTATAGCGGTAAAATTCATTTTTTTTTAAGATAAAAGAGTAAAGAAACAAGGACTAAAACTTTTAATTTTGTGCTAACTGCTAACTGCTAACTGCTAACTGCTAACTGCTAACTGCTAACTGCTCATCCCAATCATCTTCAAAAATTCATCTTCCGTTTTTATTCCAATTCCTAATTTTTCTACTTTTTCAAATTTGCTTGGTCCCACTTTTTCTCCTGCTAAAAGAAAACTTGTTTTCTTCGATATAGAACTTACATTTTTTCCTCCGTGCAGTTCAATCATTTCCTTTAATTCATCGCGGGAGTATTTTGAAAAGCTTCCGGATATAACAATGGATAAACCTTCAAGTGTATTGCTCGCACTCTCATTTTCCACAATTTCAGTCTCCAATTGCAAGCCAAATTCTTTTAACTGGGCAATTAAATTCTTATGGTATTCATTGGCAAAGTATTCTACTATACTTTCAGCAATTTTTACTCCAATTTCGTCTACTTGAATCAATTCTTCAAGCGTCGATTCTGCTAATCTGTCGATAGAAGGTATCGCTTTTGCCAATTTCTTCGCTACTGTAATGCCAACATACCGAATGCCCAAAGCATACAAAACCCTTTCGTAAGGAATATTTTTTGAATTTGTAATGCTTGTCAATATTCTCTCTGCAGATTTATCACCCATGCGCTCTAAAGGAATCATATCCTCTTTAGTCAATCGGTACAAACCTGTAACATCACGAATTAGATTCTTTTGAAAAAGCAGGTCGATGGTTTCTTCGCCCAATCCGTCCAAATCCATAGCACGACGGCTGATGAAATGTTCAATTTTCCCTTTAATCTGGGGCGGACAGCCCATATCATTCGGACAATAATGATTCGCTTCGCCTTCTTTACGTACCAAAGGAGTGCCACATTCAGGGCATTCTTCAATGTATTGAATTGCTTGTGCTTCCGCAGATCTTTCAGTCAGTTCTATACCAACAATTTTTGGAATAATTTCGCCGCCTTTTTCCACATAAACAGTATCGTTTTCGTGCAGATCTAAATTTTGAATGATATCAGCATTGTGCAGTGATGCTCTTTTTACTGTTGTGCCGGCCAATTGCACTGGCGTTAAATTGGCTACCGGAGTAATCGATCCGGTTCTGCCTACTTGATAAGTCACTTTTTCCAGTTTGGTAGATACCCGTTCTGCTTTGTATTTATAGGAAATTGCCCAACGAGGCGATTTTGCAGTAAAACCTAGTTCTTCCTGCATATCCAGCGAATTCACTTTTATTACAATTCCATCTACAGGAACCGGCAACGAGTTGCGTTTTTCGTCCCATTCTTTAATGAATGCAATTACTTCGTCGATATTTTTACAAAGCGCTGTGTTGTCAGGAATTTTAAACCCCCAGTTTTTAGCGGCCAATAAATTGTCGTAATGGTTTCTGCTTGGAATTTCCTTGCCCAACAAATAATAAAGGTAGCAATCCAACTTTCGCTTTGCAACTACCGATGAGTTTTGCATTTTCAATGTTCCCGAAGCTGCATTTCTAGGATTCGCAAACGGCGCTTCTCCAATATCCCCGCGTTCCTCGTTCAAGCCATTAAAAACAGTAAAAGGCATTAATATTTCGCCTCGTATTTCAAATTCTTCAGGATATCCATCACCACTTAATTGCAAAGGTACCGATCTGATTGTTTTCACATTAGCCGTAACATCATCACCTTTTACACCATCGCCACGGGTTACTGCCTGAACCAGTTTTCCATTTTTGTAGGTTAAAGAAATTGATGTGCCGTCGTATTTCATTTCGCATACGTATTCAACATCACCATCAATCAACTTTTTAATACGGTTTTCGAAATCGCGGATTTCTTCCTCCGAATAGGTATTGCCTAACGAAAGCATCGGGTATTTGTGCTCTACCTGATTAAATTCCAGATTGATGTCGCTGCCAACTCGTTGGGTTGGCGAATTGGGATCATAAAATTCAGGATATTGATTTTCCAAAGTCATCAACTCTTTCAAGAGTATATCAAAGTCGTAATCGCTGATGCTTGGCTGCGATAAAACGTAGTAATTGTGATTGTATGTATGTAATTGCCCGCGCAATTCTGCAATGCGAGCTTTTGCTTCTGCCTGATTCATAGTTGTAAAAGTCTATCGTTGTGTGAATAGATGAGCTGTGTTTTTTATAACAAGCCCTGAATGGTAAAAATAGTAAACCTTGAGGTGATTTCAATGATTTTTGAGATCGAAAACTGTAATTGATGAACTGTCTGATTATGAGTTGTAAAGTACAGCCATATGGAAAGCAATTACAGGTAGGAAGAGGTGGTGTCGACGAATCTTTAACTTTGAATAACAGATGTTCTGACTTCGCTGGACATGACGTTCCCAAGTGATATCGGAGATCATTTTCATTTCGCACCATTTACCGATTCTTGAGCACACTTAACCGATTTCAAGAATTAAAAGCTATTATATTGCATTACTTTAGTTTTAGAAATAAAGGATACACTAATCTTAAACAACAATATCATGGATGAAAATAAAAAAAATAAAAGTCTGTTTGTTGGGCTTGGGTTAATAATAGTTGGAATCGTAATTATTTTGGAACGGCTCAATTATCAGTCTGATTTTATCGAAACCTATTTGTATCGGTGGGAATCCGTTTTAATTTTAATTGGCGTACTGCAGATTTTGGTTCGTCGGAGATTTTTTGGAGGTCTGATGGCTATAGCTGTCGGAGGATACTTCCTTATGGATGATTTGTATTTTCTACCACAAAATTGGGAGATATGGTTTTTTCCTGTACTACTTATTTTAGGAGGCATTGCGTTTATTTTTTCTCCTGATTCACCATATTGTTGTAAAAATAAATAAATTCATATCATAAAATATATCATCATGAGATCACAACATAAATCAAACCCAAACAACCGTGCAATATTCGGTATTTTCTTAATTCTATTTGGATGCTTATTGGTTCTTAAAAATCTGGATTTTATTCCCTATGACTTAAGGCATGTTATCTTTTCGTGGCCAATGTTACTGTTTGGTTTAGGGGCACTTTTCTTTTTTGGTAAAGATGATAAAACTACAGGAATTGTTCTAATGGCAGTGGGAGGGGTGTTTTTAATGCCTATTGTATTCGATTGGAGCTTTAACTGGCGAGGCTTATTTTGGCCTGTAATGCTAATTGTAATAGGAGTTGTGGTTATCCGAAAACGAAACGGATGTGATGTTAGCAAGCGATCGGCGGTAGGATCAGATTCTGATTATATCGATGAGCTAAATATATTTGGCGGTGGTGAAAAAGTAATTAACACCAAAAATTTTAGAGGTGGAAAAGTTACCTGTGTTTTTGGAGGAACAGAATTAAATCTCACCAATGCCGATCTGGCCGAAGGCACAAACATAATTGACGTATTTACAATGTTTGGTGGTTGTGTTCTGGTTGTTCCATCCGATTGGGAGGTTAAGGTTGAAGTCTCTGCTATTTTAGGCGGTGTTTCCGACAAACGAATACCAACCACTAATTATATAGTTGAACCTAAAAAGGAACTAATCATTAAAGGATTTGTCGCTCTGGGTGGTTGTGAAATTAAATCATATAAATAATTTTAAATGCAGCATCCTCTTCTGAAAAATCGTTTTGCCATTCCAATTTATATAGCAGCCTGGGTATTTTTTGCGATGCTGTTATTTATGATTGGATGGTATTTCGAGGGAAGGACTATTTATGATTCTGCCGTAAATGCCTTTAGCTTTTCATTTCCATTATTGATATTAGGTGCATGTATTTGGTTTATTGTTATGTATACCAGTATCGAAAGTCTGGGGTTTTTCCATTTTTTTTTACATCATTTAACTGCTGGTTTAATTGTGGTGGGAATCTGGATATCGTCCGCATATCAATTACGAACTATGTGGTTTGGCACCACCAGTGAAGGTTTCGATTATCTTATTCCTGTGCATTGGCAGATTTTTATGGCCTTTGGGATGTACGATTATATTGTAATTGTGTATTATTTAGTAATGTATTATCGTAATTTTCAAGATAAATTGGTTCGTGAATCTGAGCTAAAAGAGTTAGTGAAAGAGGCAGAATTAACAGCATTAAAATCTCAAATTAATCCGCATTTTCTTTTTAATAGTTTAAATTCGGTAAGTTCTTTAACTTTATCAAAGCCAGAGTTATCCAGAGAGATGCTTGTTAAATTGTCAACCTACCTTCGTTATTCTCTGGCTCAGAATTTAAAAGAGTTAAATAATTTGAGTAACGAATTGAGTAATATTCGTTTGTATATGGAAATTGAGAAAGTTCGTTTTGGTGATCGTCTGCAGCTTCATTTTGATCTTTCACCCGACTGCGGGAAACTAAAAATTCCCAATCTAATTTTACAGCCATTATACGAAAATGCGATTAAATTCGGAGTGCATGAAAGCCTTGAGCCTGTTTGTGTACTAACAAAGTGTCGTTTTGAGAATGATATTTTAAAAATTAATATCAGTAATAATTTTGATCCGGATTCGGTTCCTGCAAAGGGAAATGGTATTGGTTTACAAAATATACAGGAACGCCTGCATTTAATTTATGGCCGTGCTGATTTGATGCGAGTTGTTAAGAAAGAAGATCAATTTACTGTTTATCTGGAATTTCCACAAAGTTTATAAGATATGGAAGCAATAAAAGCAATAATTATTGATGATGAATCATTGGCCAGAGATTTGGTTCGCTCTTATTTGGGAGCTTGTCAGGATATTGAAATTTTAGGTGAGTATTCAGATGGATTTCAAGGCTTAAAAGCAATTAATGAGTTGGAGCCGGATTTGGTGTTTTTAGACGTTCAGATGCCTAAACTGACAGGTTTCGAAATGTTGGAATTACTCGATAAACCTTGCAATATTGTGTTTACAACAGCTTACAACGAATATGCAATCAGAGCATTCGAACACAATGCAATTGATTATCTGCTCAAACCATTCTCAAATGAACGTTTCCAGGATGCCGTGCGCAAGGTGAAGGATCGCATTTCAAATTCGGTGACGAGTGAAGATCAGATTGAGAAAATAAAAAATCATAACGATTCCTCGGATGAATTATTGACCCGGGTGGTGGTGAAATCAAGAAATAAAATTGACGTAATTGCAATTGACAAAATAAAATATTTTGAGGCTCAGGACGATTATGTGATGATTTATACCAATGAGGGAAGGTATCTGAAGCAAAAGACAATGAAATATTTTGAAAGTCATTTAAGCCCGAAAGAGTTTTGTCGAATACATCGAACTTATTTGGTGAAGATTGATCAGATAGCTCAATTGCAGCCTTACGAGAAGGATCATTGGATTGTAATTTTAAAAACCGGGGAAAGTTTAAACGTCAGTCGAAATGGATTTAAGCAATTAAAACTGCAGTTGGAAATTTAATCATTGATCTGTTTTTATATGGTAAGCATCATTTTTTCACGAAAAGATGCTTTTTTTATGTCAAAAGCCATATGTTTTTTTAGGGCTTCTTTTGTTAAGTGTGTTTTATACTAAATTGTGCTGAGTTTTTGTTGTTTTAGTCGAATGACCAGTGTTAATAAGGTTTTTAGTGTGAGTACATGTAAACTGATGACAAACTGATTGTTTCTGTTTGTGAATTGGCGGAAAAGTTTTTTGATTTTTAATTGATTCGTAACATAAATTTTCTACTTTTGTGCAACCTGTTACTATATACACTAACTAATTTACACACTACTAATGAGTCTAAAACTTGATTGCAGAAATGGATTATTGCCGGTCCTTCTGTTTTTTTTAAGCCCCGCTGTGCATTCCTATGCTCAGGATTCTACAAAAGCTGTAACAAATTCATATTTGAATGGTGTAGTTGTCGATAATGAACATCAAAAGCCTCTTGAGTATGCCACAGTATCAATTTATTCCTTACCTGATTCTTTATTGGTTAAGGGAACTATCACAAATAGAAAAGGGGAGTTTGAATTAGCTGGATTAGAGAGCTTAAACTGCTATTACAGAGTTGAATATCTTGGATTTGAGAGCTATAGCAGTAAGCCAATTCTTTTAAAAGAAAATGAAAAGCTATTTTTGTCTAAACCACTTACTTTACGTGCCAATACTCAAAGGATAACGGAAGTGGAAGTTACCGGGAATCGTGATTTTGCCAGAATCGAATTGGACAAAACAGTTTACAATGTGTCAAAATCACCTGTTTCAGATGGAGGTACTATAAATGAAGTTTTAGCAACAATTCCTAAATTAAATGTTACAGCCAATGGCGGAATACAATTACGGGGAAGTTCTGATGTGAAAATATTAATCGATGGGAAACTGAGTGGATTACTTGGAATGAGTCCCGGAGATGTATTGAGTAATATGCCGGCAGCAGATGTTGACCGTGTAGAAGTAATTACAAGTCCTTCCGCAAAATATGATGCTTCAGGTTCAGCTGGGATTGTAAACATTATTATGAAGAAGGATAGAGCCAAGGGGTTTAATGGAAATGCTTCCGCCACCATTGGTACGATCAACAAGCATTCGGGTCGGACTGCACTTAATTTACGAACCGGAAAACTCAATTTGTCAGGATCATACAGCTATCGAAACGATTGGTCTGGCAGAGATTATGAATTATCACGATTTACAGAAATAGACAATAATGTTGAGATGTTGAATAGCCGTGCCGATGTCGATTTAGGCGATAGAAGTCACATTGGACAATTGGGCATGGATTATTTAATAAATGATAAGAACACCGTGAGTTTTTCTGTTACCAATCGAAATGTGAAGCAAAATCGGAATGGAATCTATAACTATTCACGAAATTTAATTACCAGTAGTACTTTTTCAAATGAAACATCCCGTGAAAGTGCTGTTGATATTGATTTGAATTCCTGGGTGTACAACGCCTCTTATATTCGTAAGTTTGATAGAAAAGGACAGGAATTTTCTTTTGATGCAAGCTATACAAGGAATAAAGCAGAAAATTACGGAAATTATACTGATGAAGTAGAAGGGAATACCAGTGACTTTTTCAATTCTAACCGCGAGGAAGCAATTATTCAAATGGATTACAAACAGCCTTTAGGTGAAGTGGGTTCGATAGAAACCGGATATTTGTACCGAACGAATGAGATAAAGTACAATGAGCCTATCGATTTATCTACTGCGTTTAATTATAAAGAGAGCATTCATGGTTTGTATTTTCAATTTAGTGGAGAGAAAGGAGATTTCGGATATCAGTTTGGTTTGCGGTCTGAGTATTCGGATATTGAGACGAATAAAGCGTATAATGACGATTATTTAGATTTTTTCCCCAGCGTACATCTTTCCTATAAATTATCCGACAATAAGCAGGTATTGCTGACTTATTCTAAAATGGTTTATCGTCCTGATTCCAGAATGTTGAATCCATTTCAAAATCTTCAAGATCCGGAAAATCAGAGATTGGGTTCTAAAGAATTGGGAGCCTATTATACGCATATGCCGGAGTTAACTTTTGTTTACAAAAGAGATAAGATAACCTATACTACAAATTTGTATTATCAGTACAAGGATAATATCATAAGACAGTATCGTTCTGTTAATGAAAGCAATGTGGCGATTGTGACTTATGAGAATGTTGGAAATCTACAATATGCAGGTGTTGATTTTAATATATCTACAAAATTTAACAAATGGTGGAGTGTTAATTCCTACTTGTCCGGAATCTATCAAAAGTATACACCCTCTGCTAAAGTGAGTTTTTCTACCAATGACGATTTTGGTTTTTTTGGAAAGCTAACTTCAACTATGCGAATACCTAAGTGGTTCAATTTTCAAACAACTTTGCGTTATGACTCTGATATGCCTGTTGTTCAAGGAAATTACGATCAATCCTTTCAAGTAGATTTCGCTTTTGGTAAGAGAATAATGAAAGGCAAAGCAAGTATATCTTTATGGATTTACGATGTTTTAAATAGCAGTAAGTATAATGTAAATACTTCAGGAGATCGTTTTACTCAAAGAATGAAGTACAATTTTGAAAATAGGGTGGCAAATTTGACCTTCCGATATAATTTTGGTAAAAAGTACAATGTGTTAAAAACTAAAAAAAGAGGAAGTGGAGTCCAGCACTCAGAGAAAGATATCTAACAATATTAGCAGGTAAAAAAAAACCTCGTTCGTTGAACGAGGTTTTTTTTTGTATTCATTGTTTTCCTTAATTGATGATGATTTTTTTGCTCAGTAGATTATTGCTTGTTTGGATATTGAGTAAGTAAACACCTTTTGAAAATGAATGAACATCAATGATGTGCTTTGTGTCGCTTATTTGTTTCTGGTAAATAATAGATCCTTTTAGATTGATTATTCGCAATTGAGTTGGTCGATTATTTGGCAAATCAATACGTAAAAATGTGCTTACGGGATTTGGGTAAACAGCAAGTGCAAAATCTTCTTTTGTAAAATCATCAACAGCAGTAACAGGAGTGATATTAATAGTCACTTTTGTCTTAATTGAGTGGCCACTATCGTCGAAAGCGCGGTATGTGAAAAAATCTTCACCACTGTAGCCAGTATCAGGAATGTATTCAAAGGATCCATCTTCCGAAAGGAAAACAAAGCCGTTTTCGCAGAATTCTGATAGTTCAGAATAGAATGTATTGCCGTCAAAATCAAAATCATTGGCCAAGAGTCCATTTTCAGCTTCAACGACAAGATTTTCGCCCTGATTTGTGGAATAGCTATCAGTATATGCAATTGGTACATTATTAAATTCAATCAATCCATCTTTTACAACATAGTAAGATTGCTTTTTCACTTCTACATAGTTAGTTGGTACACCCCAGCTCCAAATGAATCTATTATTTCCTTCCAATAATACATCATTATGGAGAACGCTTAGGGCTATGCCATCAGAGATGGCTTCTTCTGTTTCAGGTGTGGCTCGGTCATCATTCATTACTTTTGCATTGGCAGGATCGGTAACCTGTAATAACGACCAGGGAAGATGAATGTCAATTGAATCATTTGAGATGATGACAGCATCCAAACTTGAAGGAGGTAATTCTGTTCTGCGGGTTTTTAAATTTCCAACGTATTGTATTTCATAGTTTTCGTCATTATTCTTCCAGCGAACCAGATTCCATGGAGCTCCATCTGTTGCAACAGAATGATAAAGCTGCTTGTCTTCTGAAACACCATGCCATAAACCAAATAAATCATAAGCCTGAGTTACAAATAATTCGGCAGAATAGTTGGTGATACGTAGGGCAAATTCCGCTTTGTTGGTAATCGTAGTTCCCGAAGGCAATATTGATTCGCCCAAGTTGGCATCATAGGTGTCAATTGCCATCCAAATGGTATCAATGTTCGAAAGCTCTTTTTCAAGCATCAAACGAATGTTGAAAAAATCATAGTCTGCAGAAGTAAGGATTTTTTTTATGGGTTTATTGGTGCCAAAATCTTCTAATTCGGTGTAGGTGGTTTCTGCCGGTCGAAATGCGATTAAACCAAAATTTTGTTCTGCAGCGGTAATATTGTGCCAAAGTATTCTTGCTTCAGGATTGAAATCAAAAGCATCGGTAATCCAGGTTCGTTTGAACCACTCATCTATCCATGAAAATTGTATTCCTCCTGCGCAACCTGCTTCCTCAATATTATCAAGAAGTCTTAGGAAATTGAGTCCTTGTTCAATTTCTGAACAACCACCATGATTCATTCCATTGGATGCATAATGTGCAATTCCCCAACTTGAAGGGGTTCCAATTTCGGCAATAAGAACCGGGAAATTTTTATAATGATTCTTGAGATCGCTGATATAACCCAAATAACTGTTCGGACCAAGGGGATCGGAGTATTGTTTATAGCCGTGATCTTCGCTAATAAAATCAGGATAATATGGGTATGCGTGAAAGCTGGCAAAATAACCGGCAGGTGCTCCCGATAAATCTAAGTTGGCTAAATCCAATGATTGCTTGTCTTCATCTGTTGTAGTTTCTGTTGGATGTGCTAAGGGATCCAAAGTAGGCCAGCTGGAAATACTAACAGGACGCTCCGTATTGTAATTGTTGCGTTCGTATCGTACAAGTTCATCCAGATGTGATACTGCCCAAACTTCGGATGGAGAGGCGCTTGCCAACTTAAAAGCAGTACCTGAAAATGAAGTTTGATCAGAATGTTTACTATTTGTTTCCTGAATTTCTGCCGGATGAATTTCTCTTCCAATAATATAAGACATAAGCCAAGGCGATACATCAACAGTATATAATCCATAGGCCTTCCCAAACCGGTGATCTATACTGTTATTTCCATGAATACAGTTAACCACGTCTTTAATTTCCTGATTGAATGCATCATTTAGCTGATACAAATCATTGGTGTACCCACTTAGTTCTTCCTCTAGCCAAACACCATGCATTATATACATCGGACTTGCCGGATTTGCATCGTTAAATTCTTTTAAAGCTTCGTAAAAACGAGGGTAATGAAGTGTGTAGACTCTAATACAGTTAAATCCAACATCATGAATATCCTCTATCCAGCGAGCATATTGATCTTTGCTTGCGGCCAGTTCACCTGGGAATGTTCCGGGAATTGAAACGCCAAGGTTAATTCCTTTAATAAAAAAAGGCACATAGTTTTCCCCATTCCAAACGGTAAAATTTTGTGTGTCTGTTGAAAATGGAACTTGAGTCCTGTTTGGATCAGTCTCCTCAGCATGAGAGCACTGTGGCGATAATGTAAAAAGGATTGTAAAAATACCGATTAGTATGGAAAAGTATTTAATTGGATTCATCATCAGGTTTTAAAATATTTATTGAAGATGCAAAATAAATTGATGAAATCCGATTTGTTGAATGAATGATCTGTGATTGACATGAATAAGTGTCTTAACTTATTCTGAATGTATGACTCTTTATTTTAAGGGATTAGCTATTGTTTGGTTTATCGTTTATTAGGAGGTGTAAGCCTGCTGTGATGTGCCAATTATTGAGTTGTTTGTTGTTGAAAGTAATAGGCTTTTATAGTTTGTTTTTTATATTGAATAGAGATTAATAAAGGGTTTTTTATTCTACCAAATAGTCAGAAGAGATAAGGTCCGAATTTAATTTATCCGTTTCAAGACTAACGTGAAACAGAGCATCTCCTTTATGCACCATAGGTGCAGTGTTTACACAAAACACATAACAATCAAACGGAGCAAGCACTTTTTTTTCATATCCTCCGTAAGGATCTGTTATTTCGCCCAAAATTTGTTTTTTAACGACCCAACTTCCATTAGCAACCCGTAATTGAAACATACCCGAATTGGAAGCTCTTAACCATTGAGCTTTAGGAATCACAACTGGTGTCTGCTTTAATTGCAAATCTCCATTCTGTAATCCTAAATATTTCATCACGTTCACTGCGCCTTCTACACCGCAGCTAATAACATCTTCATCCAGATCATTCGATTTTCCACCTTCAAAGAGCAGAATTGTTTTTCCCAGATTGCGAATGGTGTCGCGAACAGATTTGGAAATGTAATCGGAATTCAAAATAAACGGAGCATTAAAAACCTGTGCAAGTTTCAATGTTTTTTTTTCCTTAATTACGCATCGAATTTGAGGGAAATTTGACCTGTCAGCACCGCCCGAATGAAAATCGATCACATAATCAACTTTGGGTGCAATTTCTTTCGTAAAACGATATGCAAATTGACTGGCAAGAGAACCATTTAAAAAACCAGGGAACATTCTGTTCAAATCTCTGCCGTCAGGAAATTCTCTGCGGAGATTTAAGAATCCAAATACATTAAAAACGGGAATGCAGATAATCATTCCCCTTTTTGGTTTGTTGTATTTTTTTCGAATGATATTTCGAACAATGGCAACTCCATTAACTTCATCACCGTGCACACCACCCATTAAAAGCAAGGTAGGACCATCTTTTTTCGCACGTTCCACAATTACGGGAACCTTAATGGTATTTCGGGTATGCAATTTTGCAACTTCCAATTCTAAGAAAGCACGCTCACCTTTCTGAATTTCTTTGCCTAGTATGGTATACTTATCAATCAACATTCCTTTCAATGAATCTAATTATTTGTTTTGCGATGTCCTTTTTGGTTGCTATCTCGATACCTTCCAAACCTGGCGATGAATTTACCTCCAAAACCAAAGGTCCGCTTGCTGATTGCAGCATGTCCACACCAGCAATTCCTAATCCCATTGCCTTTGCTGCTTTTATTGCCGTGTTTTCCTCTTCATCAGTCAATTCAATAATTGTTGCAGAACCTCCCCTGTGAAGGTTAGATCGAAATTCACCTTTTAATGCTTGCCGTTTCATAGCTCCAACCACTCTTCCATCAACAACAAAAGCTCTAATATCAGCACCTTTCGATTCTTTAATAAACTCTTGAGCAATCACACGGGCTTTTAGTCCGTTAAATGCCTCAATAACTGAAGTTGCAGCATTTGGAGTTTCGGCTAAAACAACACCTAATCCTTGAGTTCCTTCCAGAAGTTTAAGTACAAGTGGTGTGCCTCCAACCGATTGAATTACATGATTAACATCTTTTGTGTAGTTGGTAAAAACGGTGCGGGGTAAGCCTACACCTGCGCGTGAAAGAACCTGTAAGCTTCTTAATTTATCCCGCGATTTTATTAAAGCTTCAGAACCAACAGCTGTAAATGTTTTCATCATTTCAAATTGGCGGACTACTGTTGAACCGTAAAAAGTAACAGAGGCACCAATTCTTGGAATTATTGCGTCAACATCCATCAAGTATGCGCCATCATAGAAGATCTTAGGTTTCTTTTTTTCAATTTCAATAATGCATTTTAAATGATCCACAACAAGTACTTCATGGCCTCTTTTTTCTGCTGCTTCAACTAATCTTTTGGTAGAATATAATTTAGGATTTCTTGATAAAATAACAATTTTCATAATATGTAATTAACATTTATTGGATGGACTTTAAATTTTCTATTGCTGATTTTTTTGTTTCAATTTGAAAGAAATATTGCGTTTTGAAGTATCAACAATAAATTTTCCATTTAAAAGTTTTCTTCCGATTAGTATCGGATATCTCATTTCGCTGCGTTCGCTTAAAGAAAGCTCAATAAGGAACTCCTTATCAAATAATATAATAATTGTTTCAATTACAAAACGGGTTTCTGATTTCCCAAAAGAATTTTTAACTCTTTTTTTCTTGTAATTTTTAACAGTGAATTCTTTTTCGTTATAATCGGGATGGGAGGGATCCAAAAGTTTGAATTTTAAATGTCTTTCATTTCCAACCTGACACTCTTCAATTTGATGACAATGAATAGAAGACGTATACGCTCCGGTATCAACTTTTAAATCAATATTTGATAAGTGCAGATCCGGAAAATCAGCCCTGTCAATTTTCCCAATGATTATTTTCATGTAATTGTAATTTCTTTATTTTTCTCGTTGAGAAGCAATTTAAAATTTTCCAATGTAGGAAATTAATTTTAAACGCTTGTTTCCCCTTTTATATCTACTTTATGCCAACTTGTAATGGAAATGATGCAATAGTACGATCATTTCCTGAAAGGAGAATCAATACAAACTTGTATTCATTTTTTCATTTATACTTTTAATTCAGGCAAAACCATGAAAACAGCAATATGAGAGCAATTTGCAATTAGATTTCTTTTTTCAGATTCACATCTAATTGATTAAAAGGGATAGTTATATTGTTCTCAATAAATTTTTTATTAATAATTAAACGGATATCACTTTTCACCTTGCCTATTCTAAAGATGTTTTTGCTGAAAAATAGCAATTCAAAATCCAATGAGGAGGCGCCAAAATTTACAAGCCGGGCTTCAATAGATTGTCTTTCGTAAATATCGGGATGTTCAAAAGCACTTTCTTCTAAGGTTTTTAATATTAAATCAACATCAGAGCCGTAGGCTACTCCCACAGGAATCCGGAAGCGGGTTTTTTTAGATTGATGACTCCAATTAATCACTTTGTTTGTAGTAATTAGCGAGTTGGGAATAATAATCGAAATTTCATCTCTGTCTAAACCTTTTGAGGTTCGCAATCCAATGCTCTGAATTTTAATTATATCTCCATCAATTTCCAATATATCATTAATTTTTATCGATCGCTCCGAGAGGAGGATGATTCCTGATATCATATCGTTAAAGGTTTGCTGTAAACCTAAACCTACACCAACCAGTAAGGCAGCCGAGCCGGCAATAAGCACAGTTACTTTTATATGTATGGCTTCAAGCATTAAACCAATCGACATGATCCAAACCACATATTTTATGATCTGGAACAGGGCATATGTATTGCCTTCGTCTGTTTTAACAAATTTGTGCTTACGAAAAAGGGTTTTTTTAATTAAATAAAGACATATTTTAGTTAGTATATAAATCAGTAAGATACTAAGCAAAGTAAATATTGTGATTTTATAATTGTCAATGCTAAAGAGTTGATACTTTAATATCTTATCAATTGATGCAAACATATTTGGTTTTATCTTGAAGGTTATTTTATTGAAGAGTTTAATTTCGGAAATAAATTTCGCAAAAGAACTATTATTTTTTTATAATCTGCAAAAGTTTCATGAATATTAATAATAAATAAATATTGTGCTTGTAACTGAGGCAAAAAGTCAAAAAGGATTCATCTGAGAATACGAAGAATACAAATTGTTAACATGTTTTTTTTGTTCGCTTTACCCTTCATTAGCTTGCGTTTACCGATTTTTAACCTTTTTTTATATATAAAATTGAGTGCAAGCGAGCATTATTGATACTTTTGCATCTCGAAATAAGTTTATGGATAAGAATAGTAAGAATGTTCAGGAGTTGGAGAGTGCAAGTATCAAAAGCTTGCTTTGGAAGTATTTCTTACCAGCTTTTACCGGGGTGGTTATTAACTCATTGTACAATGTAGTCGACCGGATTTTTATTGGTCAAGGTGTTGGTGCAATTGCGTTATCAGGTCTGAGTGCAGTGTTTCCAATCATGTTAATCATGATGGCATTTGGCATGCTAATCGGGATTGGTGCAGGCGTTCGAATATCTATCAATCTGGGAAAGAAAGATTTGGGCAGAGCAGAATGGGTTTTGGGAAATTCATTTGTTCTCATGATTATCGTTTCAGTTATTATTACTGTAATCGGATTTTTAATAAAGGATCCATTACTCAGGATTTTTGGAGTTGGAGATGATACCATGTTCGTTGCCAACGAATATCTAAATATTATTCTTTACGGGGCGGTTTTTAGTGTTGTAGGCTTTTCTTTAAACAATTTGATCCGTTCCGAAGGAAACGCCAAAATAGCGATGTACTCCATGCTGATTAGTGCCGGCACAAACATCATTCTCGATCCCATCTTTATTTTTGTTTTGGATATGGGCGTTGCAGGAGCTGCCTATGCTACGATTATTTCGCAATTGATCTTATGCATCTGGGTAATCAGGCATTTCAGAAGCGAAAAATCAGTCATAAAACTTCGGTTCTCAAATTTTAAATTGAACCGGGAGATTGTTTTTTACATTTTAACCATAGGTTTTGCTCCATTTTCGATGCAATTGGCCGGAAGTTTTGTTCAGGCATTATATAATGTGCAGTTGGTAGAGTACAGCAACGATATTGCTATAGCAGCAATGGGTGTAATTAACTCTGTTGCCATGCTGATTGTAATGACTGTGGTGGCTCTAAATATGGCGGCGCAACCTATTTTTGGCTTCAATTATGGGGCGCAAAATTACGCCAGAGTTAAAGAATGTCTGATATTGTGCATTAAAGCAGCAACAGGAATTGTGATTGTTGGTTTTCTTGGGGTTCAGTTATTCCCCGAATTAATTGTTAAGGCTTTCAATAATTCCAGTGCAGAATTACTGGATATGGGGTCTTACGGTTTACGGATTATATTGATTGCGTTACCGGTGGTTGGTTTTCAGGTTGTTGTTGGGAATTATTTTCAGTCGATAGGAAAAGCCGGCATTTCGGCTGTACTTACATTAATGCGTCAGGTTATTTTATTAATCCCAATTCTCTTTATTCTTCCTACTTTTCTTGGTTTGGATGGTGTTTGGTTTGCCGGTCCCATATCCGATATTGGTGCAGCCATTGTGGCGGGAGCTTTCCTGATAAGAGAATTACGAAAGTTAAATCGGGAAATTGACTTCAATAATAAATTGTACTAGGCTAATTTTTAATACGTTTTAGTATACAAATGCAGAGTGTTGTGTATTCTAAATAAGTCTCCGATGTATCTTTTTTAGATTTCGATTCCCCGATTTTTTGTAATTTGATGTTTGTATTAAACTGACGGGATCAATGAGGGGCTTCAGGACAATCATATTATTTCTATTTCTTATTCAATCTTCTTATCAGGTTTATTCGCAGGTAAATGCGAACAGGCCAAGAGTAGAATTGGGGAAGGAAAGATTCGATTGGCTAAAGTCGAATATTTCGGGTGGAGATAGCGGCAGTACCTACAATACATTTATAAATAGCTACAATAACAATTGGATTACAGATTCCGATCACTACTTAGCTGGTTCAAATTCAGCTCAGTGGACTTATAATTGGACGAATGGTGATTCCTATATGCTATCTAAAATGACTGCTTTTTTACTGCAGTTAGGGACTGATAATTTGGCTCAGGCGAGGTGTGAATTTATTATTGAGAAATACATTACTTATATCGATGGAATTAATTTCGACAATTATTCAGGAGATACTCAAGAGAATTTGCTTCGCGAAAATTGTGAGTTTGGCGCTATTCTTCTCGATTGGACTTACGATTATATTCCTGTAACGCAGCGGCAAAATTTATCCGTTTCCTTCTATCGGGTTCTGGAGTATTTCATGAACAACTATATTTTAACAGGTTCAGGAAATAGTTATGTAACCAGTCACAACATAAACAATTGTATCATGACAATGCGTGCAGCTATTGCACTGCATGGAGCCGATGGCCTTTCTTCTTCGCAATTGTCTCAAGTAAATTCCTGGTATCAAACTTTGCTTGGAAAGTGGGAAAATGGCATTTTACCGGCTTTTGCACACTTTCGTGATGATGATGGCGGATGGAATTGGGGTGCGGCCTACGGAATGATAAATTTACCGAATCAATACCAGTTCTTCGACGATATGAAGTACGGAACCGATCGGGACTATTATAAAACCCAGCCTTGGATTCGTGAGTCGGTCAATCAGTATTGGTATTTTTTTCGTCCGAATAATTATTGCATTCATCTGGGTGACGCCATTGTAAAATTGGATCAGGCAAATCGTGCAATGTATCGTCATGCAGCAGAATATCAAGATGCCCGAAGTCAGTATCTGGTTCAGGTTTTTAATCAATCACAATATCTAAACAATTCAATATTGGTTTTTATTAAACTGATGTACAAGGATTTTACAGCTTCTTACGTACCGCATCCACAGCCGCCACTCAATTATTGGGCCGATAAAACCGGATTGTCGGTGAGCCGTACTTCCTGGAACGAAGATGCAGCAATGCTATGGTTTTACAATGCTCCTGCTAAACGGGCTGATCATGAGCACCGGGATAACAACACATTTACCATTATAAAAGACAAACCTTTGATTTTGGATGCCGGGTTTTACGATTCGTTTGGCACTTCTCATTATAATAATTACTACACGCGGACCATAGCGCACAATTCCATTTGTGTTTACGATGGAACAGAAAGTTATCGAAACCTTGGGCGAAGTGTTTCCAATGACGGAGGGCAAATAGAATCGGATAGATTGGAAAATTTAGATGATGTTTTTTCTGTTCAGCACAGAAGAGGGAAATGGATTCGTTATGTTTCAGGTGCCGATTTTTCCTATCAGGTGGCTGATGCAGCAGATTCTTATCAGGCAAACAAATTGGATCGTTTTGAACGTCGGTTGTTGTTTCATAAGCCCGACCGTGTAATTGTTTTGGATCATGTTCATTTATTAAATACAAGTTCCAGAGTGCGAAAAGCCAAGTACATCAATCACTTTGTAAATAAACCGGATATCAGCGGAAGCGTTACGAATACAAAGGTTGCAAATCATATCATCACCTATAACGGGAAAGATTATAAAGCCGCAAATGGCAAGGGGAGTGTTGCGGTTCGAACCTTATTGCCGGCAGTTAGTGCAACAACTTTAATAGGTGGCAGCGGATATGAATATTGGGTGGATGGAACCAATTATCCGCCAAACCGAAATGTTAATTTGGATGATGAACACCCTGGATTCTGGCGAATTGAAGTGGAACCAATTGCAGTGAAGGAGAACACCGTTTTTTTGCATACGATTAAGATTGGGGACAATTTGAATCCGGCAGTTGCAGGAGGAACACTTTATTCTAACGAAAGCACTATTGGTGTTGATTGGGAGAATCATCTATACCTCTTAAATGCTCAGGGAGATACGGCATCTGTGTCTTATTCTGTTCAAGACATTGTTGGTGATCGGACAATTAAAATATTTGCGCTCGATTTAATAAGTAAAACATCTTTTGGAATATTTGTAGATGATGTTTTAGAGCGCTCAGGAGACACGAATTCGGATGGAATTCTTCAGGCTACAGTGGATTTGCCAGGTGGAAATCACACAATACTTGTGCGAGACACTCTTGCCACAGATCCCAATCCGGGTACCGATCCTGATCCCGACCCAACACCCGAAGAACCGGGAGAAGAAGATTTGGGCGCAGTGAAAGTTTTTCCCAATCCCAATAAGGGAGAATTTACCATTGTGATTGAAGACGATACGGTTACAGAGTTTCAAGTGGAAATTTTCGATTCGGAGGGGCGGAAGCTTTCTCAGCACCAAAAGACGAGCAACCGAACAGATATGGATTTGAGTGGTTTATCGGCAGGGATCTTTTTTTTAGTCATTCATTTTTTGGATAGAACGGTGAAGAAGAAGATTGTAGTGATTTAAAATATTTAGAACCCTTTAAATGGGTTCAACAAAAAATTCAAATGTTTCTTTATTGCATCCGTCTTTCTAATCATGATATTTCCTTATCTTTAGACTTCTAAAAAAAACCACATTCATGATCAAACGAAACATTGTACTAATTGCTTCAATTTTGATGATTGCAGCATGTCAAAACTCTAAACCCAAAACTTCTGTGAAGCAAAATACATACTCCTTCTTTCTGGGAACCTACACCGATGGTGATTCCAAAGGAATTTACAAGTTGAAAATGGAAGCAGATGGTCATTTAAAAATGATTGGTTTGGTTGCTGAAACAGCCAATCCTTCGTTTTTGGCTTTTGCGAATAATCAAAAAACACTTTTGTCTATCAACGAATTGGTGAAAGATAATAACATGGGAAGTGTTGAATCTTACCAGACAGGTGATTCGTTAAAATTGATTAGTTGTAAGCCGAGCGGAGGAGCGCATCCTTGCTTTGTTACTGCAAATGATGCTGGTGTAGTACTAACTGCCAACTACACAGGAGGTAATGTTGGATACTTACAAGTTGATGAGAATGGAGAATTGTCTGATCTTTTGGATGTGCAGCAACACACCGGTTCAGGAACGGTTGCAAATCGTCAGGATCAGCCACATGCCCATAGTGTTTGGTTTCAGCCCAATTCAAATCATATTATTGCAGTCGATTTGGGAACCAACGAGTTGTGGATTTCAAGCATCGATACTGTCAGCAATCAATTTGTGCCGGCAAATCAGGCAAAAGTTTCTTTGGTTGACGGGGCAGGACCAAGGCATTTGGCTTTTCACCCCAATGGAAAAATATTTTATGTGATTAATGAGCTTGACAATACCATTACTGGTTTTTCAATTTCAGATAATGAAGAAGTTAGTATGATTGGGAATGTAAGTACTTTGCCAGCCGATTTCGATGGAGTAAGCAATACTGCCGATATACATATTTCAAAGGACGGTAAATTTTTATACGGATCGAACCGTGGGCACAACAGCATTGTTATTTTCGAAGTACAGGAAAACGGAGCTTTAAAATTGGTTGGACATGAATCCACACGTGGCGATCATCCCCGTAATTTCAGCTTATCGCCCGACGATAAATTTCTGCTGGTTGCCAACAAAAATACCAACAATATTGTGAGTTTTAAAAGAGATTCTGTAACCGGAAAGCTAACTTTCGTTGATGAAATAAAAGCGCCCAGTCCGGTTTGTATTCTATTTCAGCAATAGCTCCGGCAAAAAATAAGTTAAAACTTGAACTTTTTTGGGGCGAAATAGTAGGCTGTTTAGAATATTAGCTTGTATTCAGGAATGCCTTTACTATTTTGTCGTGATTGCCCGCCCGATTTGCTGAGAGTCATTCCGAAGTGGGGGATTGCCCGCCCGATTTGCTGAGAGTCATTCCGAAATGGGGGATTGCCCGCCCGATTTGCTGAGAGTTATTCCGAAGTGGGGGACTGCCCGCCCGATTTGCAGAGAATTATTCCCAGGTGGTGTATTGCCCGCCCAAAATGGGGAAGCTTCGCCCGTCAATAAATATGGCTAATTCTAAGAAACCTCACCCAAAAAAGTTGAGACATGAAGTTTTTTAAAACTGAATTTCCAGCTTTAAATAACAACACGTTTAAACTCAACTAACATCAGCAAATCCGATTTTTGCAGATCGGGATAGAAAGTCAGCAAAGCGTACCATAGTTCATCTTTCGATTTGAAGCCGTCTTTGTGTGCCTCTTCCAAACTCATTTCATCAAAGCTTTTGTACGAAACAGAGGTGATTTCAATGGGAATTGATTTTCCATGATCAAAAATTGCCGTTCCAGTACCTAATTCGGGACATGCTTCATCGATTCGGGCTGTTTGTGTTTTACTTCCTTTAAGAACAGGAATGTAAAAATCTTCGTGAAAGTGAATTTGAGACATGGATTTAATTGTTGTCGTTTTTGTAAATCAAATAATTCTGAAATTAAAGTGTCTGGATCTTATTCAAAAACTCTTTTACTCTCTCAAAAATCAAATTCTGAATATCCGGATAGGTCAATTCTCTGGGTAGATTTTTGAAAAGCTTGACTTCTGCAATTTCCAATTCGGGTAATTTACCCAATTGCTGAATGTTGGCAAAGAAGATTCTACCTGATTTTATTTCTCCCTGCCAATCGCAGGAATAATCGCATACCGCACGCAAACTAAAATGAGTAGCACCTGTTTCTTCATACAATTCTCTTTTTGCCGCAGCTAAGGCCGATTCATCTTTTTCAATATGTCCGGCAGGCATTTCCCAGGTTTCCCTCAAGCGATGGCGCACAAATACCCATTTGTTCTGATATTGAGAACAGACAATAGAATACTTCAATTTTTCCGATGCAATGCTAAAAGGGGGGTGAAACTCTACAATTGGTTTATTCATGTGTGTTTAAACTGAAAGTGTATTGTTTAATTTAAAAGTCCAAACAAAGTAAGTAATGTTTTTAATCTTTTATTAATAAGTTAAAATTATTCTGAAGTAGATTTTCCTTTGTACATTTCGCTGAATGGTCCTTCAATAGGCTCCCACAGTTCTACTTTATTGCCTTCCGGGTCGAGTATCCATCCAAATTTACCGTATTCAAATTCCTGAATCTCACCAACAATTTCAACGCCTTCTTCTTTCAAAACCTTAAGCAGTTCAACCAGATTTTCAACACGGTAATTGAACATGAAATCTTTTTTCGAAGGCTCAAAATATTCTGTTTTTTCTTCGAAAGGACTCCAGATTGTATAAGCGGTTTCTTCTGGCTTGCTGGTTTTTCGCCATTCGAACATGCCGCCGTATTCGTCAGGACACTGAATGCCCAGGTGTTTGTTGTACCATTCTCTGCTTGCCTTTGGGTCTTTCGATTTGAAAAAGATTCCCCCGATTCCTGTTACTCGTTTTTTCATAGAGTGATATATAATTGATTTAAAATTGTACGAGTATTAAATATAGTAAAAATCTCTGGACAAAGATGTTGTTAAATTGGCATTGGAAAAACCTTCTTCTTGAAATAGTTTCTTACTTAATTTATTTCATTCCGAGTAAAATATCATATTTATATTATACTCCGAAAAGTTGTTTTTGTAAACAATTTAGGACATTATTTATCTCTTTTGTTACTTTTACATAACCCTAATGTTTAATAATAGAATTATAATATATGAATCGACTAATCATTGTAGGTAATGGCTTCGACCTTGCACATGGAATGAAGACCAGTTTTAACCACTTCATCACAGATTATTATAATAATGCTATTGAAGAATTTTGTAGGGATAGGACTTATTCAGATAAGCTTTTAAATATAAAGCATAAGCAAGATTATGGTAATGATTTGAATTATTTTAGCACGAGTGGATTTAGCGAATTACCGAAAGTGCTTGAAGATTTTAAAAATCACATGAGCGTTGATATTTCTATAAATTCAGATATATTAAGAAAGATAAATGAATCGATAGAAACAAAAAACTGGGTTGATATTGAGAAAGAGTATTTTAATTTACTAGGAAAATCGGCTGATTCAAATCAAATTGATGTGGGTGAGTTAAATGAGGAATTTGATTTTCTCAAAAATAAATTAATGACATATCTAAAGAAACAACAGGATGATTTTTCAAATGATTTTGATTTATCTCCACTTGTTAATTGTTTCACCCAACTTATTGACTATAGTGAATTTTCAAGGGTAAGAGCCAAGACAATAGTTAAACCAGAATCATTATACTTTTTAAATTTTAACTATACCAATACGTGCGAGCCTTACTTAGTCGAATGTAAAAAGAAAATGACTGCTTCAATTAACTACATTCACGGAAATTTAGATGGAACGAAAGGTGCTCCAATTTTTGGGTTTGGTGATGAGTTTGATAAAAAGTTTCTAGAGTTTGAAGATAAAGACGGTAACGAATATTTTAAGCATATAAAATCGTTCGATTACTCAAAAAATCAGAATTATTCTTCCTTGTTATCGTTTATTGAATCTGATAATTTTCAAGTCCATATTTATGGTCACTCATGTGGGATTTCCGATAGAACTATGCTTCGAAGTATATTTGAGTCGGAATACTGTAAGTCTATAAAAATATTTTATCACGGAAGTGAAGAGGATAATGATTTCGTAGAAAGGACTTATGAAATATATAGACACTTTAGTAACAAGGGTGTAATGAGAAGAAAGGTTGTATCACTGGAATTATGTGAACCGATGCCACAACCAAAGCTTGAATCAGCAAAAATATAATAGAAAAAAGCGGCTAATTATTCTCTTTTTTTAATCCAAATCTTCATATCTATGATACTAGTCTAATTATTTCTTCCGATAATTTATAATCCCCTTTACCATTCCTCTGAAAATAAAAAGATGAAATGGATAACTCAAGGCCCAGTACAATCTTCCCATGATTCCTTTGGGGCGAAAAGTGGCTTTCTGGGAGATGAAATTTTCATTATTCTTTCTGTTTATTGTGAATTCGAGCCAGGCTTCACCGGGTAAAACCATTTCGGCATACAACAATAGTCTTCCGCCTTCTTTATCGGCAAGCAGAACACGCCAAAAGTCAAGAGAATCACCCATTTCAATTTCAGTAGGATGTCTTCGTCCTCTGTTCAAACCAACACCACCAAAAAGTTTATCGAGCAAGCCACGCAAATGCCAAAGCCAATTGCCGTAATACCAACCTCTGTCGCCGCCTAAAGCCCAAACATTCTCAATTACCTGTTCCAGATTGTTCGTGAATTTATAACGTTTATTATCAGTATAACATCCAAAATCAGGAGGTTCAACATACTTCATTTTTTCATTGGGCAGAATACCGCTGCTCAAAGCATCTGTCCACGAAGAGATCACCATTTGCTGTTTAATTTTTCCGGTTGCCCGCTCTATGGCTTCTTTGTAGGGCATTAAAGTAATTTGCAGTTTTGATGCCAGATTGTTCGGACGGCAAATCACTTCAATTTTCATACTGTCGACAAGGTTTAAGGCCAGATTATAGGAGGTTGAAGTGATGAAATACAACCAATAGGAAGAAAGGCGGGGAGTCATTACCGGAAGGGTGGTGATGATTCTTGGCAGCTTTCTAACTTCGGCGTATTGCTGCAGCATTTCTTTATAACTCAACACCTCAGGGCCACCAATATCAAAAGTTTGGTTCAGGCATTCATCGTGATCAATAACCTTGGTTAAAAAATCAATAACGTTGCGGATTGCAATGGGTTGACATTTTGTGAGTAGCCATCTGGGCGCTGTCATAATGGCTAATTTTTCAACCAAATCTCTAATAATTTCAAATGAAGCACTTCCCGAGCCAACAATAATTCCAGCTCGTAAAATGGTGTGGTAACTTTTGCCTTTTTTTAGAATGTCTTCCACCAGTTTTCTTGATTCAAGATGTTTCGAAAGTACTTCTACATTGGCAATACCACTTAAATAGATTATTTGCCGGTTTTGTGTTTTATCGATAAATTCTACAAAGTTTTGTGCGCAGGTTTTCTCCAATTTTTCAAATCCATCGGTATCATGAAGCATGGAATGAATCAAATAGTAACTCACCTCAATATCCACTGGTAGTTTGCGTAAAGATTGTAAATCCAATAAATCGGCTTCGAAGATTTCCAAATTGGGATGATCAATTTCTTGTGGTGAGAAACGTTCCTTATTACGAACACAGCAGACAACAGTATGCCCTTGCTCCAGCAGGACGGGTAGTAATCGTTTCCCTATATAACCATTGGCTCCTGTAAGTAGTATTTTCATCTAAAAATGAATTTGTAGGATAAGAAGTATCAATTTACTAAATAATAAGCTCAGTTTTTACCGATTAAAAATTTATTTATACATTTGAGCCATAACAGAACAGAATACTTGAATCGATAATACGCATGAAAGCATTTCAATTTACTCCGGACAGCAACTCTCCAATCCCAAAATTTCAACAATTAATTCAAGCATTTCAGGATGCGATCAGCCAAAAAATATTCCAGCCAGGCGATGTATTGCCCTCGGTAAATGAGATGTGCCGGGAGTGTTCTCTATCCAGAGACACTGTATTTAAGGCATATGCTGAATTGAAGAAAAGGAACGTGATTGAATCTGTTCCGAATAAAGGATATTTTGTTTCGGGTGAAATAACCAGAGTGTTTTTGTTTTTGGATACTTTTAAAGCGTACAAAGAGGTTTTGTACGATAGTTTCAGGAAAAGATTAGCAGATAATGTAATTGTGGATCTGCATTTTCATCATTACAATATCGATGTATTTAAATCTCAGATTCGAGAGAGTGTTGGCAAGTACAGCAAATACATTATCATGAATTTTGATCATCCCAAAGTGGCCGCCTGTTTGAAGCAGTTGGATCCAAAGAATGTAATGATTATTGATTGGAACATTAAGGCTGATGATCAGCATTCTCAAATCTTTCAGGACTTTGGAGAGTCTGTTCTTACTTCTCTGCAGTCTGGTTTGGGGGAGATAAAGAAATACAAAGAGTTTAGTATGATTTACCCGGATTATACTTATCATCCATACGAGACCGTTGAGTTTTTTCTGCGCTTTTGCAAACAAAACAAGATAAAACATTCCATTTATACTGATATTGATTCCATCGATGTGAAAAAGGGTGCGGCTTATTTTTCGGTTAGTGATCGGGCAATGGCTAAGATTCTGGATAAAGCAAGAGAGAAAAACCTGGAATTTGGCGTAGATATAGGACTTGTTTCTTACAATGAGACACCAATGAAAAAATATATCGACAAAGGAATTACTGTAATATCAACAGATTTTGATCTAATGGGCAAAAAGGTTGCAGAGTTTGTAACTACATCTGAACGGGTTTATTATTGTGTACCAACTCAACTTGTAATGAGAAAATCTTTATAGTTTTTTAAAAATGTTTTTTTATTAAAAAAACATTTTTAAATTTGCATCAGAACAGAACAGGGCAGAACGGTAAAAAAGAATAGAAAATGTATTTATTAGGATTAGATATAGGAAGTTCCTCAGTTAAAGCATCATTATTGGATGCTGAGAGCAGCAAATGTTTGGCTGCTGATTTTTTTCCCAAAAAGGAAATGGAAATTACGGCACACGAAATTGGTTGGGCCGAGCAAGATCCTGAAATGTGGTGGAGTAATCTAAAGCAGGCAATCAAAAGTGTAATGCAAACAGCAAATATAGATGGGGAGATGGTTAAAGCCATTGGTATTTCTTATCAGATGCATGGTTTGGTTTGTGTTGATAAAGATTTGAAGCCGGTTCGTTCTTCAATTATTTGGTGCGACAGCAGAGCCGTTGAAATCGGCGATAAAGCTTTTGCAAGTATTGGAAAAGACAAATGTTTGTCGCATTTGCTAAATTCTCCAGGAAATTTTACTGCCAGCAAATTGGCTTGGGTGAAAGAGAATGAACCTGAAATATTTGCGAAAATTTATAAAATAATGTTGCCCGGAGATTTTATTGCGATGCAATTAACCGGAGAAACCTGTACTACTGTTTCAGGTTTGTCGGAAGGAATTTTTTGGGATTTTAAAAATAATTCAGTTTCGGAAGATGTACTGAATGCATATGGTTTGTCGGCTGATGTATTGCCTAAAATTGTTGATACTTTCTCGAATCAGGGACAGGTGCTTCCTGAAATTGCTAAAGAATTAGGCTTTTCGAGCAGTGCGGTAGTTTCTTATCGTGCAGGAGATCAGCCAAACAATGCATTGTCTTTAAATGTGTTGAAACCAGGCGAAGTTGCAACTACAGCAGGTACTTCGGGTGTGGTATATGGTGTTAGCGATGAGGTGAAATTTGATCCTTATTCAAGAGTAAATTCATTTGCTCATGTGAACCATACGGAAGAGAATAATCGTCTTGGAATTTTGTTGTGCATTAATGGAACCGGAATTATGAATTCATGGTTGAATCATAATGTGGCGAAAGGACTGTCATATGCAGAAATGAACGAAAAGGCAATGGAAATTCCTGTTGGATCGGATGGCATAACAATTCTGCCATTTGGAAACGGAGCTGAGCGTGTTTTGAACAATCGTGAAATAGGTGCTCAAATTTCGAATTTGAACTTGAACCGACATACCGATGCTCACATTTACAGAGCAGCACAAGAGGGAATCGCATTTTCATTTTATTATGGAATGGAAGTAATGAAGGAAATCGGCGTACAGCCAAATGTAATTCGTGCCGGACATGCAAACATGTTTTTGAGTCCCTTGTTTCGGGAAACCTTAGCAACCGTATCAGGAGCAACCATTGAATTGTATGATACTGATGGATCGTTGGGAGCCGCAAGAGGGGCAGGATTTGGTGCAGGCATTTATTCTTCTCTGGAAGAAGCTTTCGCAGGATTGGAGAAAATCAGTACAATCAAGCCTGACGAAAGTCTTCGTGAAGAAATGTTGAAGGCATATGATCGCTGGAACAAAGAATTGCAAAAAAATATATAGTAGATAGCTAATAAACAGATTGATAATTTAATAAGAAAGAACATCATGACTATTCTAAAAGGAGACAAAGAGTATTTTCCTGGAATTGGTAAGATTGCTTACGAAGGACCGGAATCAAAAAATCCTATGGCATATAAGTGGTACGATGAGAACCGCGTTGTTGCAGGTAAAACTATGAAAGATCATTTGCGTTTTGCAGTGGCTTACTGGCATACTTTCTGTGGCGATGGCGGAGATCCATTCGGACCTGGAACTCAAAAATTTCCTTGGGGAAATGAAGCTGATGCAATTAGTGCTGCTAAATCGAAAATGGATGCTGCATTTGAATTTATTACAAAATTAGGTGTGCCTTTCTACTGTTTTCACGATACCGATGTTGCTGGTGATGGTACAGTTTTCGAGATTGAGAAGAGAATGGCTACTATGGTTGACTATGCAAAACAAAAGCAAGCTGACTCAGGAGTTAAATTGTTGTGGGGAACAGCGAATGTATTTTCGAATGCCCGTTACATGAATGGTGCTTCTACCAATCCTGATTTTAATGTAATCGCTAATGCGGGTACTCAGGTTAAAAATGCATTGGATGCTACTATTGCTTTAGGTGGTACAGGTTACGTATTCTGGGGAGGTCGTGAAGGTTATATGTCTCTTTTCAATACCGATATGAAACAGGAATTGGATCATATGGCAAGATTCCTGACTATGGCCCGTGATTACGGTCGTAAGAATGGTTTCGAGGGAACTTTCCTTATTGAGCCTAAGCCAATGGAGCCAATGAAACATCAGTACGATTTTGATTCGGCTACTGTAATGGGATTCTTGAATAAGTATGGTTTGGCTGACGATTTCAAAATTAATATTGAAGTAAATCATGCTACACTTGCAAGTCACACTTTTGAGCACGAATTACAAACTGCTGTTGACAACAACATGTTGGGAAGTATTGATGCGAATAAAGGTGATTACCAAAATGGATGGGATACTGATGAATTCCCAACAAGCATTTATGAAAGTGTTGCGGCCATGTTACCAATTCTTGAGAATGGTGGATTTACTCACGGAGGTATCAATTTTGATGCAAAAACCAGACGTAATTCAACTGATTTAGAAGATATTTTCATTGCTCACATTGGTGGAATGGATGTTTTTGCACGTGCATTGGTTATTGCTGATAAAATCAGAACCGAATCTCCATATTTACAAATGAAAAAAGACCGTTACTCTTCATTCGAATCAGGAAATGGAAAAGCATTTGCTAACGGAGACCTTTCTTTAGAAGATCTTAGAAAGATTGCAAAAGAAGTTGGGGAACCAAAACAACTAAGTGGAAAACAAGAAATGTTAGAGCAGTTAATTAACTGGTATATTTAAATAAATCTTATAAACTCCCGCAATCGAACCTGCGGGAGTTTAATTCTAATTTTCAAATCCATGTCTCAAGCCCAAACCCAGGGGAGTAATTCGTTTATCTTAACCATCACCTTAGTGGCAACGCTTGGGGGATTGTTGTTTGGTTACGATACTGCCGTAATTAATGGTGCTATTGAAGCACTAAAAGTATTTTTTGTTACTCCATTAGAGTCTGATCATGCTCTCGCATTGCAGGTTATTGGAGAATATAAGATTATCATTTCTTTGTGTTTTGTAGTTGTTTCCTTGTTGGTTTCCAGCTTCATGTTTCGCATGTATGGAAAGAAGAAGGGAATGATATACAGTGGAATTGTAATTGTTGCAGGAATCATAGTTTGGTACACTCAGTTTTGGGTATCTGTAAACGAAATTTCTGAAAATACCTTAAATTCGATTAATGGTTTTACGATTTCGAGTGCCATTATAGGTTGTATTATTGGAGGTTCTATTGGCGGATATGTTAGTCAGAATATTGGTAGAAAAAGAGGTTTAGTTCTTGCTGCAGTTCTGTTTATTATTTCTGCAATTGGTTCGGCTATGCCTGAAATTATGAATATTTTCGGAGCCGGAACCATCACTTCATTTATTTTTTACCGTATTATTGGTGGTATGGGTGTAGGAATAGCATCAATGCTTTCTCCTATGTATATTGCTGAAATTGCACCAGCAAACATTCGTGGTAAATTGGTTTCATGGAATCAGTTTGCAATCATCTTTGGTATGTTGGTGGTTTATTTTGTGAATTACATTATTGCTTCAAGTGGTGATGATGGTTGGTTAAATGAAATAGGATGGAGATACATGTTTGCATCTGAAACCATTCCTGCAACTATCTTTTTGGTATTGCTGTATTTCGTTCCTGAAACTCCACGGTTTCTAATTATGAAATCGAGAGAAGAGGAAGCAAAAACTCTTTTAAATAAGATTGTTGGTTCGGAAAAAGCTCCGGGTCTGTTAGTCGATATTAAAGAGTCGTTAAAAGAAAATAACGCTCCATGGTTAACTTTTGGAGGATTAATTATAGTTATCGGAATATTATTATCTGTATTCCAGCAATTTGTAGGTATCAACGTGGTGTTGTATTATGCATCCGAGATTTTCAGAAATATGGGCAGCGATACCGATACATCTTTACTTCAAACCATTTTGGTTGGGGCAATTAATTTGATCTTTACCGTATTGGCAATTTATACTGTTGATAGGTTTGGACGTAAGCCGTTAATGATGATTGGTGGCATTGGTATGGGAATCTGTATGTTCGCATTGGGTTTTGCTTTCTATTTTAATCAGTTGGGTTTGGTTGCTTTGTTTGCCATGTTAGGATATGTTGCCTTTTTTGCCATGTCATGGGGACCGGTTACCTGGGTGTTGTTATCAGAGATTTTCCCGAACTCAATTCGTAGTGCCATGTCGATGGCAGTTGCTGCTCAGTGGATTGCAAATATGATTGTTTCCTGGACTTTCCCAATGATGAATGACAACTCATGGTTAACCAACCAGTTTAATCACGGATTTACCTATTGGATTTATGGCGGAATGGGTTTATTGTCAGCATTATTCGTATGGAAAGTAGTTCCTGAAACCAAAGGAAAAACTTTGGAGGAAATGGGACGCTTGTGGAAAAAATAATTTTAAAATAGTTAGTTAGTAGTTGTACATGTTATATCCATTATCGCTAATTAATAGATAAGTTGGTGGGTTTTATTGGTTTAAGATAATGGATAATCTAAAGGATCGGCTGTGGCCGATCCTTTTTTTGTTCTTGTTTATTCAAACCATTAGAGGATGTTGTTCTTTTCCGTATATTTGACGGCATAATCTCCAAAAGCCAAATTTTCCATATTGTTTCTGATCTTGTGAAAAATCAGAAATTCAAACTATTATAGAATATGAGATTATTCGCCACCTGTTGGGCAATGATTTGTCTTTTTGCCTGTAGTGAAAAGAATGTTGAAAGCAAGAACAAGCTTACTGCTTATGTAAATACTTTTGTCGGGACTGATGGGCCTGGCAATACTTATCCTGGGGCAGTTGCTCCTTTTGGAATGGTTCAGTTGAGTCCTGATAATGGTTTGCCTGGATGGGATCGCATAGCAGGTTACTTTTGGCCCGATTCTACCATTGCAGGTTTTAGCCACACACATTTATCGGGCACCGGAGCGGGAGATCTATACGATTTGTTGTTCATGCCAATGAACAGTCGTTTTACTGAAAGTTTAACTCCTGAAGGCGATTATCGTCCCTATTCTAAATTTTCTCACGACAGAGAAGAGGCATCACCAGGATATTATAAAGTTGATTTGCTAAGTTCTGATATTGTTGCCGAATTAACAACGACCAAACGGGTAGGATTTCACCGTTATACTTTTCCCGAAGATGAAAAATCACAAATTATTCTGGATTTAGGATTCAGAATGAATTGGGACAGTCCGTATGCCACACAAATTACCATCGAAAATGATTCAACCATTTCCGGATATCGAAAATCGAACGGATGGGCGAAAGATCAGCATGTGTATTTCGCAGCGAAGTTCTCGAAAGCTTTTAAAAGTGCCGATTTGTTCGAGGCGGAGACAAAATCAGAAGAGAGTGAAGTGAATGGAGCAAAAACCAAAATTGTTGCCCATTTTCCCACTACGGAAAAGGAACAAATATTGGTAAAGGTGGCTTTGTCATCGGCTTCGGTGGAAGGCGCAAAGAAAAACCTGAAGGCTGAATTGCCGGCATGGGATTTTGATGCTGCAGTTAAGAGCGCTGATCAGGAATGGGAGAAAGTACTTTCACAGATTGAAATTACCGGATCGGAAGTTCAGAAGGAGATATTTTACACCAATTTCTACCATTTGTATTTGACACCATCCTTGCTTTCGGATGTTGATGGAATGCACAAAGGAGCAGATGGAAAGAATCACAAAGCCGAAGGATTTGATCGTTACGACACCTTTTCTTTATGGGATACCTACCGAACAGCTCATCCTTTGTATACTATTTTGTGTCCTGATAAAGTTGTTGATTTTATCAAATCATTTTTGGCTCACTACGATGAAACAGGTTTACTGCCGGTTTGGTCGCTGGCAGGAAACGAAACGAATATGATGATTGGTTACCATGCTGTGCCGGTAATTGTTGATGCGTATTTCAAAGGAATTGAAATGGATGCTGAGAAAGCTTATACTGCTTGTAAAGAATCAGCCATGGAAAAAGGCAGACAGATTGATGAGTATATGAAATTGGGGTACGTCCCTGCCGATGCCGAAGGAGAGAACTGGTCAGTTTCCAAGACACTGGAATATGCTTATGATGACTGGTGCATTGCTCAGTTTGCAAAAGCGTTGAACAAGGAAGATGATTACCAATATTTTTTGAAGAGAGGAGAGAACTGGAAAAACTTATACGATCCAAAATCTACATTTTTCCGTCCGAAAGATGAGCATGGCAATTTCATCCCCGATTTTGCAGCGAAAGATTATACCAATTACTATTGTGAGAGCAATGCATGGCAGTACTTCTGGTATGTGCCGCAAGATATTCCTGAATTTATCGCCACAGTAGGGAAGGATAAATTCACTGCCAAGTTGGATTCTATGTTCACCTACTATCCGGCAACGACCGACGATTTGCCTATTTTTAGTACGGGAATGATCGGTCAGTATGCACATGGCAATGAACCAAGTCATCATGTGGCCTATCTTTTCAATCATATCGGTCAGCCGGAAAAAACACAGGAAATGGTTCGCCGAATAATTACTACTCAATACACAAACAAACCAGATGGATATTGTGGGAATGAGGATTGCGGGCAAATGTCAGCTTGGTTGGTGATGTCTTCGCTAGGGATTTATCCAACCAATCCGGCCAACGGAATTTATGATTTAACTTCGCCTTCGGTAAGTAAGGGAGTGATTCATCTGCCAAACGGAAAAATCTTTACTATTTCTGCGGAAAATCAGGGAGAACAAAATCATTACATTCAGGCTGTTTATTTAAACGGTGAAGAATATAAGGAGTTGATAATTACTCATCAACAGCTGATGCAGGGTGGAGAATTGAAGTTTGTTTTGGGTGCTTAATAGTAAAACCAGTAAATTGGAATTGCAACACAATTAATAAAAACGATAATGAAAAATTATTTCTTCTTATTGCTTGTTCTATTTGCATTTGGATGCACAGAACAAGAACAGTCTCAAACATTCATGACTTACAATTTGCGCTATAACAATCCCGGTGATGGAGTGAATTGTTGGGACGCAAGAAAAGCCAATGTTGTTGGTTTGATTACTAAATATCAACCTGATGTTTTTGGAACACAGGAAGGTTTGAACGATCAGATTACTTATTTGGACAGTGCGCTGACGGATTATTCTTACGTGGGTGTCGGGCGCGATGACGGAAAACAAAAAGGCGAGTATTGTGCTGTTTTTTACAAGCCGGCCAAATATGAAGTAGTTAAGCAGGCAACTTTTTGGCTGTCGGAAACTCCGGAAGAAGTATCGGTAGGTTGGGATGCTGCTTTGGAACGTATTTGTACCTATTTGCTTTTGGAAAACAAACAAAGCGGGGAGCGGTTTTATGTTTTCAATACTCATTTTGATCATATAGGTGAGTTGGCCCGACTGAACAGTTCTAAATTGATTTACAGTAAAATTACCGAGCACAATCCAGAGAAATATCCTTGTGTTTTAATGGGCGATTTGAATCTGACTCCCGAAACTCCGCCAATTCAATATTTGAGTGAGGTATTGGATGAAACAAAAAGTTTGGCTGGCGAAAATTGCTCCGGTCCGCAAGGGACTTTTAACGCATTTAAGCATACCGATCCGGTTACCGATCGCATCGATTACATATTTGTCAGCAAAGGCGATGGGGTTGTGAATCAGTTTAAAATTATTGATGATCAGATAGAGGAGAGGTATCCTTCCGATCATTTGCCTGTTTTTGTTGAAGTAGTGTTGTAAATTACTGTAGATAAAGAACCCCTCAGACTTTCAGCTCTGAGGGGTTTTGTATTTTTATTCTGCAATATTGACAAGCTAATAAAGCCCGTTTTTAGTAAGATCCTCAATTGTTTTTATGAGAATCTGCGACTTAATCTGCAGATGATAAGCTTTGGATTTTGATTTAAAAGTATTTATCCAATACAAGATTTTCAGGTTCACAGTATTTGCTGCAAGTTCATCAATAACGATCATGGGTTTTTTATCACCGCTCAGAACCTCAGGAATTTCTGCTAAAATACTATTGATAATGTCTGAAACCTTTTTAAAGTCGACCTTGTAATCCAGTTTTATAGTTATTTCATAGCGTAAATAACCATCAATTGTATAATTGAATAACGGAGATTTTATAATTTGAGAATTCGGGATGAATACATCCTTTCCATCCAGTGTTTTAAGAATACTTTCCCGAAGATTAAGCTCACTCACGTAACCAATTGTTCCTCCTGTCTCAATTAGATCGCCTACTTTAAACGGACTTTTAAATGCCATTAATATTCCGGAAAGAAAGTTTTCACCAATATCTTTAAAGGCAAAACCAATTATAAATGTAGTGATTCCGGCACCAGCCATAATGTTTTTAGCGATTCCTCCCAGTCCTATGATATGAAGAAAAAAAACAAATCCGGTTATGCTGATCATAAAAGCAACAACTTTACCTAAAAAATCAGCGAGTAAGGGATTTTTTGTTTTAGGCTTAATTCTTTTAGTTACTATTTTCTTTATTAGCCACGAAAACATTATAAACAAGAATAATATGATTCCTCCCAATCCAATTTTGGGAAGTAGTTCTATTGTTTTGTTTGATATTTCCTGTAATTCGATCATGTTTGCTGTGATTTAAATTAAAAAGTAAAATAAGATCTTTAAAAAGAATTTAAATGATTAGTCTCACGCCACCTAAATCTTCCACTTTATAAAGAAAATGATCTCCCGGTGATGCAATGAACATGAAGTTGATTGGAACATTCCATTTGTTTGAAAGTTCTTTAATTAGTTCCGGACCAAATTTTCCTTCAATAATTGAAGCCTCTACATCAATTTCCGGATATTCTTCATCAATAATTTCAACGACCTTTTTAAAGCTTGCTATGAATTCAGACTCATCTTCATTTGCAGGATCAATTACGTGAACAATTTTCAGGTTTTTAGTGTGTTCGTTGTTTTTAATATATAACATTACCTTATTTAATACGGCTATATTATCGCGTTTTGCAAAGTAGACGAATTGCTGGGCATTAATTGAATTAATAACATTATTCAGGTGAGAACTGATTTGCAGAAACCAGTTTTTAATGTAATTGAAAATGTAAATGGAGACACCTAATAAGGCTCTTAATATAGCAACCCGATTCAACATTACAGAAATAAAAATAATAGCAGGAATAAAGTAGCTTAAAAACACATTCACATTCGAAGGTGCATTTTCATTCTGAGGTTCCATCAGTATATTTCCAACAAGAGCAACTATTACTGCAATAATGGCAACGAAAACACTCAGCCATTTTGCTGTTTCCGGACGCGGAAGTTTGGCTCTGCGAACTTTTAGCAGGATATTACCAAATCCGAAAAGAAACATAACCGATAGAAATGAAATGGTGTAAACTCCGGCTAAAACCCCAACATTACCATTGGTAATCAGCAGAACGGAAACAGAAAGGATAAAGAACATGATAATGATTCGGTATGAACTGCCTTTTTTGTTTTTTCGCAAGAAAAATTGGGGAAGAATTCGATCCAAAGTCATTCGTTCAAGCAATCCTGAAACACCAATGTAAGAAGTTAAGACAGCTCCGCTCAACACCAAAACAGCATCAAGAGAAACGAGTGTTGACAGCCATTCTCCGGCCGATAAACTACCCATGTGCGACAATAGTGTTGTTGAGTATTCTGATCTTATTTCGGGAATAGGAACTAAACTTAGTGCAAGGAATGCCATTAATGGGTTGATGATACTTACCACAACCCACATGTTTAAAAGTGTTTTCCGGAAAACTCCCGGTTGCTGTTCTTCAACAAAATTCGCAGAACTTTCGAATCCGGATATGCCCAGCATAGAGGCAGAGAAACCCAAAAATATCGCCATGGTAATACTCCCTCCTATAGGCAGGTTCCAGTTTTCCAAGAATTGGGAAAATCCATTTTGAAACAAATAGATGAATATAAATAAAGCCAATATGGACAATGAAAAAAGATGGAAAATAAAGATGCCGGCAGCTACTTTCGCTGATTCTGTAATTCCGGAAATGGTGAGGACTGCAAAAACCAATAGGAGACCAACTGTAGCCATCATAATGGGTAACTGGGTAAAAACGTGATGAAAGTAATGCATTGCTTCGTTTGCAGATATCACCGCAGTGGCCATGTACGAAAGTATGGTTAGAGTTGCAGCCAATGAAGCTGTCGATTTGCTTGTGGTATTCAGCAATGCATTGTATGCGCCTCCGTTTAAAGGAAGAGCACCAACTACCTCTCCGTAAATTTTCCGGAAAAGAAATAAAACCACAGCCACTATAAGCAGGGTGATCCATGCATACTGGCCTGCAAAGCCAATAGATAAAGCAGATACATATAGTACGGAAGAGCTAATGTCATTTCCACAAATAGCGGTTGAAGCTAAAACACCAAGTTTTTTCTTTGTCATTTTTAATGTTGTTTATCTAATCGAGTTCTTATAATTAACAGGATAGTTGTCTGTTTTTGTTATTGTAATATTTAGTAGTTTGCTTTTTATGAACACTAATGTAATTCATTTATTTAATTTTTTCATTGTATTTAGGAAGGACTTCATCATCAGCTGGCCTATTTATGCTGGGCTTTTGTGGATTAGACATTTAAAGAAATTATTTTAAAAGCGTCCTTGATATATTTTTTTCATTTTTTGGATAAAGCAAAAACTATGAAGTCAGGTTTGGGTGGATAGCACAATACAAAAAATAGGACAATATTGGTGTTTAATGTTCATTTCAATACAAATTGTTGCTCATGAAAAAGGACAGATCCAATTGTTGCGGTACCATGCAATCAATTGAATTTGATCAGGATATTAAGAATATGGAAAAGATTTGATTGAACTTCGTAAAAATTCAGGCATGATTTTATCTGATGAGCTTATTTTGCGCGAGGAGTTGAATGAGCTTAAAACTGAATTTAAGTAATTGAAGTTGATTATTTTCTGGATCTGTTCGTAAGATGAACCAAAAATGGAGTTCGACAAGATGGGAGGAACTTTGTAACAAAAAAGAGACGCAGCACCAGCTACGTCTCTTTCCCTTTATATGTGAATCTAAAGTTTCAACTTTCAGATTATTTTATCCATGAATCAACCAATACTTTATTGGTTTTATACCATTCCGCAGCTCCGGCTTCTTCACCTTTGTCTTTAATGGCTGTCATTAATTCGTACAACTGCTCTTCTTTAAGGTTAAAGTTTTTGAAAAAAGCAGCCGCCTTGGGTTGGTCTTTCTCAAATCCTCTTCGCGAAATAATTGTGCAGGCATCCTTTGGGTAAACTCCTTTAGGATCTTCTAAATATTTCAAGTCGTTTTGGGTCCAGGCGAAATGTGGTTTCCAGCCGGTTATTGCAATCCACTCTTTATCCCTGATTGCTTTCTCAAGACTGGCCACCATTGCAGGTCCGCTTGATGTAATTTGTTCGAAATCGAGTTTATATGCGTCTATAGCTTTAAGCGTGTTGGCATGAATACCGGCACCAGCACCAATACCAATAATTTCACTATTAAATTTATCTTTATTGGCGTTCAACTCTTCTATAGAATTAATCGTAACATACGTAGGAACTACCAAACCAGTTGTACCCTCGCTAAACGATTCGCCTAATATTACCAACTTATCACCATAGTTGTCCCAGTAATCTTTGTGTGTATTCGGAAGCCATGCATCAAGAAATACATCACCTTTTGAGTTTTCTTTTGACAATTCACCATAGATCATGCCTGGAGCCAAATTGGTTAATTCTACATTATAACCATTTGCTTCGAGTGCTGTTTTGGCTAAATAAGTGAACGCAACTCCTTCGGCCCAATTGGGATAAAAGATGCTGATTTCTTTTTTATCTTCACTTTTTCCTTTTTTCTTGCCATTGTTGTTGCATGAACTAACTGAAACAGTTAATAGTACAGCAACAAGCAAGATTCCTAAGTTTCTTAATTTAAACATAATTCTATTTATAGATTATTATAATTATTTTTTTGCGATAGCTTGTGTGATTCTGTCTAAAATTATGGCCAATATCACAATGCCCAATCCCGACTCAAAACCTTTTGCTATGTCGTTTTGCTGAATTCCCTGGTAAACAATACTTCCCAGTCCTTTAGCACCTACCATTGAAGCGATAACCACCATTGATAAGGCCAGTAGTATTACTTGGTTAATTCCGGCCAAAATAGTTGGTTTTGCCAAAGGCAACTGGATTTTAAATAAAATTTGTTTTTCGGTTGCACCAAAAGCACGTCCTGCCTCGATCACATCCGATGGAACATTTTGAATGCCCAGACAAGTTAAACGTACGGCTGGTGGAAGCGAGAAAATCACTGTAGCTACAACTCCGGGAGTATTTCCTACACTAAAAAAGAAAATAGCCGGAATCAGATAAACAAAGGCTGGCATGGTTTGCATCAAATCGAGTATGGGCCGAATAATCACATCAGCAGTTTTGCTTCGGGCAGCCAAAATTCCAAGAGGAATACTAAAAATCAGGGCAATCAGGGTTGATACAATAACCAAAGTAGTTGTTTGTATGGATTCTTCCCAGTACCCCATCGCGAATACTAAAAACAATCCCAAAATGACAAATAGTGTCAGTCCGCCTCCTTTTTTTAATCCTTCAATTTTAAAGGCATTTTTCCCGGCATTGGCGTAGTAAGCCCCCAAGGCTACAAATGCAATAATGATATAAAAAGGAATGCCCAGCAATACATCGTTCATACTATGAACCGTCCACGAGATAATGTCATCAACAGCTCCCCACAATCCCGAAAAGTTTTCTTCCAGCTTGTTAATTCCGGATTCTATAATGGTACCAAGATCAATTAATTTTTCCATATTACATTTCGTTTGCACGTTCTTTTAGTTCACTTATTTCCTTTTTTCCAAATCGCGTAGCTTCAATAATTAACGAAGTTTGAGAGATCAGACCCAATAACTTTCCAGTTTCTTCTTCGATAACAGCCAGAGGGTATTTAGTCCCTGTAATTAGGGGTAACATATCTTCTACGGAATAGGATTTATATACACTTGGAACATTTGTCTTCAGTGCTTTCTTAATAGACGTTTCTTTTTCTGTTTCCAATTCCAGAAGGTCTTGCAACCACACATAACCAAGAAATACTTTATTTTCATCCTCCACAGGAAGAACATCAACTCCAATAGTACGCATTTTACGGATGGATCCTTTGGGACCATCTTTAGGCATTTGAACCAGCGTATTCTTTTTAAACATGAGAGTTTCAGCCGTAATAATAGTTTTTCGATCCACTTTATTCACAAAAGCTTCAACATATTCAGTTGCCGGGTTTGTTAGAATCTCTTCTGCTGTTCCAATTTGGTCCACAACACCATCTTTCATGATGGCAATACGGTCACCAATTTTCATGGCTTCGTCCAAATCGTGAGTAATAAATACGATCGTTTTTTGCAGCTTGCTTTGTATGGTCAGTAACTCATCCTGCATATCCGATTTAATGAGCGGATCGAGTGCAGAAAATGCTTCGTCCATAAGCAAAACTTCCGGATCGTTTGCCAGGGCACGTGCCAAACCTACCCGCTGTTGCATACCTCCCGACATTGCTGATGGAAATTGGTGCTCATAGCCTTTTAAGCCCACGGTTTCGAGTGCTTGTTGGGCTTTTTCTTCCCGCGCCAGCTTTTCTTCCCCTCTAATCTCTAATCCAAAAGCAGCATTTTCAAGAATTGTTCTGTGTGGCAGGAGACCAAACTTCTGAAATACCATACTCATTTCTGTACGTCGGGTTTCCAATAGTTCTTTATTCGTCTCACGGGTAATATCATGCTCATCAAAAAAAACTTTACCGGCGGTAGGTTCATTAAGTCGGTTCAAACAGCGGATTAAAGTAGATTTTCCACTGCCCGATAAACCCATAATAACAAAAATTTCTCCCTCCTTAATTTCAAAGTTAACCTTGTTGACCCCAACAGTACATTTTGTTTTCTTCAGAATTTCTTCTTTTGAAATCCCTTTATCAAGTAATGCGAGTGCCTCCTGTTTTCGTTTTCCGAAAATCAGGGTTAAGTCCTCAACTTTTATTTTTATTTTTCTTTGATCCGTCATAACATCTCATTTTTCTAATTAAAAGTAGTAACCAACATTGATATTGAAACGCATTTCCCAATCAGCATCCGGAGTCCCGGCAGCCAAAGCATTGGTCCATTCAGATCCTAACCAAGGTTGATTTTTACCCGCAGCCAAATCGAAATAGGTATAAATATTACCTGCGGTAAACATTGCACCCGTTACATTCATCATTGAACTTTCGAAACTGCTTTCAGCCTTATCCATGTATCCAAAATCGTTGTAGATAACCACATTCGATACAGGTCCCCATTCCAGAGGAATAGAGTAACTTAATCCAAGCGTATAGATACTTGCTTCGGCAGCAACCAAATAAGGAGCACCATAGGCAGTCATAGCAACAACATCATCACGTTCACCATCTGGATTCTCAGGACTGTATTTGTAATTGGCTATTTGAGCTTTTACACCAAATTTACCTGCTTTCAATTCGTAATATGCAGCAAGTGCATAATGGTTTCCAATTTCCTCAGTATCTATATTATAGAGGCCTCCGTATTGTGCAGATACACCCAAACGATGCTTTGCATTTGTATTGTTGATTTTATAGGACAAATCTCCATTCAGTTGATTTACCTCTTTATTTCTGAGAATCAAATTGCCGTCACTATTACTAATTGAGGCAACATCATAAGAATAACGGCTGTTGGAAACATCTGAATTATTTCCAAATTGAAGCTCTTCTGCATTTTTGAAGAATGCCAGACTGTAGTCCCATTTTTCACCCTGATGAGTATACTTCAAGCCCATATCGTGATCGTCTTCTAAACCAACATAGTAGTTTAAGCTAAAGAACCAGGAGTTTGAATTGTATGTTGTGATACCAAAAGGAACTTGGGTTAAACCGAATTGCAGTTCGTCGTTTTCATTAAAATCGTAGGCAATCCACCCTTGTTTCAACATGGCTCCACCAAAACTTTCGGAATAGAACCGATATTCTGCGTTTAGTTTTAAGCCCTTGTATTCTGCTTTGGCATTTAATCGGAATACATCGAAACCCAAATCGCCGCCACGTTTTTGTTGGGCATCTTTCCAGGTAGAATTATTGTAATTGAAGCGTAGTGCACCACCAATGTCAACAGTCGCTTTTTCCTGTGCATATACGGAAGTAGTGGACATAAGGAAACAAATCCCCAGCCACGTTTTTGAATAAAACATAAATGTAAATTAGATGAATATGACATGCAGAATATTGCATGCATGCAATTGAGTATCCATTTTCAAAACGGATATATAAGTATGTTTAATTGTAGGATGGAGGAAGGAATTTATCGGACAGAATTCTGAAAATAAGAAACTGAAAGCTATAGATTCTGGTATTCCTTTTATCGTGAAGTTCACTTGGTTTTAATCCCATAGCGTGCAAATATAGGCATTAATTATTTGCTAGTATAATAATTCGAGGGGTTTATAAATCAATTTCATTTTTAGATGGATCAACGACTGGCTTTTTACGGTTAAATTAAACCAGTATTATTGTTGGATTGAAAAAGGATAGAGCAGGTTCATATTTTCTTTGTATTCCTTCGTGCTTTGCACTCATCCCCACACTTCGTACTTTCGTGCTTTGCACTCATCCCTGCATTTCATACGTGGTTATTGAGCTTGAACCACTTCGTGGTTCGGATTGTGCGTAATCCCGAAGGGATTGAACCTGAATAAGCGCAGGTGCAAGCTACGGCTATGAGAGTAAAGAAGAGAAAGAAGCCCGAAAGGTGTTCAACATCTAAAACAAATACTTTTCCTCAAATTCAACATCATGCTCTTCCAGTAGCTGTATATACTCTTCACGATAGCTGAGTTTGGAGTGATGCTCTTTTTGATTCTTCACGTATGCAATCAGATTGTCTTTTGCTGATACATCATAGGTGAAAGCACCATAGCCTTCTTGCCATCCCGAAAAATCGGGTAGGATATGGTTTGATTTGATGAAATCGCAGGTGCCAAGTTTTATGTCCTTCACTAAATTAGAAAGTGCAATTGCCGGGTGAAGATGCGTTACAATATGGATATGATCTTCGACACCACCGATGCGATACAGGTGGCAATTCTTATTTACCAGTATTCCTCCGATGAAATGAAAAAGTCTTTCTCGATCGCTTTCTCTTAGTGTTTTATCTCTGTACTTGGTCGAGAATACAATTTGATAAAGGATTTGTGTATAGGTGCTCATATTTTATTGTTTTATTTTTGCTTCATACTATCCCCGCTATCTTCGTGCTTTGCACTCATCCCCGCATTTCATACTTTCGTGCTTTGCATTCATCCCCGCATTTCATACGGGGTTATTGAGCTTGAACCACTTCGTGGTTCTGATTGAGTGCCGTGGTATAATCCCGAAGGGATTGAACCTGAATAACCGTAGGTGCAACCTACGGTTATGAATGTGTGAGAAGGAAAGGAAGCCCGAAGGGCTTCAACTTCGATAGTACGCCTATCGTGTAACCAGCACCCCAAGTAAAATTCCCACACCCACGCCAGCAATTCCGGTCAATACTTTCTGTCGGGTGGCATTCCATTTTTCTTTGCGGATCAGCTCATTGGCTCGATCGAGGTTTTGCATCGAAGTATTGAGAGATTGTTGTGTGTACTGCAATGTTTTTTGCGTGCTTTCCAACGATTTTTGGGTGTATTCGATAAAATTGAGAGTGGTTTTTTCGCTTTTTCTGCAGTTGGCCAATAGTTTGTTGTACGATAATTCGTGTTCCTCCAAACGGGTTTCGTAAGCCTTAAGCAGATTTTTGCATTCTATATTATCGTCTTCCAATGTGGCTTTGTGGATGCTCTTGTAAAACTGGTATCTGGTTTTATTAATCAGATACATGGTATCGCACATTACAACCAATGTATCTCCAACTACAAGCTGCAAGGGCGATTGGTTCGAGGTGCAATACTGAAGTGGAGCCTTTTTTAGACCCACGTGCTCCTGAGCGCCGGCAGTACAGCTAAATGCTAAAATAATCAGCAATAGTAGAGTGTTCTTCATAATTCGAATGTGTTGGCGTATTTCTGCAGTTCTTTTTTCATTTTTTCTTTTTCCAGAATCTGCTCTTTTAAAACTTTCAGTTCTTCCTTATTTCGGGTTCTTCTTTGCAGTTCTTCCAACTCGAGAATATCGCGTTCGTTTTTCAGAATTTTCAGCTCGTTTTCGGTAAACTCCAATTTGTTAAGCACAAGTGTTAAGGATTGCTGTGTTTTGCCGATGCTGTCTTTTAAAACAGACAGTTCTTTGTTTACCTGATTGATGGCATTCTGCGTTTCTTTTAGTTTACTGTTGCCCGATACCACAAAGTAGAGCACCACTACCACTAAAATAGTGAGCACAAGAGTAAGGGCATTTTTAAATTTTTCCATAAAGAGTGGGGGATTGGTTGATGCTGTTTCCTGAAATATGTATTGTTTGATGTGCGAAGTCAGTTGTTAGTTATTGATGGTGTTTTTTAAGAGAAAAATAATTTCTGACAGTTCAGCATTTTGCGCTGCCAGAATAAAATCCGGCAATACACCTTCAGTAAGTTTTCTGTTTCCGTATTGAACAAACTCTTTGGCCGAAACAACGAATTTTAGACCTGAACAGGGGAGTGTGAATGTTAAAAAATCGCCGTAATATTTTATTGTTCCTCCGGTAGGTTCACCAATAATTTGTCCGAGGTGATACCTTTTAACAGCTCCGGCAAAAGTGGCTGCAGCACTATTGCTTCTGCCATTTACTAAAACAAAAACCTTACCTGTAAATGGAGAATTGGTTTTGCGGGGTATCTGTATCAACAAACTGTCAGTTATGCGATAAAGCGAATCGACAGGAATATCGGCAATCAGTTTGTAAAAGTCTGGTTTACTCTTCTTGTATTTGCTTTTTAGTTCGAGGCTGGGGCGAACCGAAATGGATGAATACTGAGAGTAAGGTTTGCTTGTTAAATAATTTAGTAAACTATCAACACTGGAGCTTCTGCCACCAGGATTATCACTTACATCAATAATCAGTTTCCCGCACTTGTTTTCCTGTATGCTATCGAAAGCATGACTGAGAAAAGAAGCTAATTTTTCAGTATCGTAAAAGGAGGCAATTTTTAAACAGGCAAATTCATTGTTCTCAGAAAACTGCAGACCGAAAGACTTTTCCTCCTTAGGCGGATAGAACTTATTCTTTAGCTGAAAATACTTATCGTTAGTTACCGCTTTGCAAAGTACTGCAGAATTGAAGCCTGCTATTTTAAGTTCGTATTGCTTGGTTTCGCCGTATAACATCCAGTAACACATTGCAAAAAGCCGCTCAACCGATTTATCGCCGCTGGTTCCGTTTTTATTGCCTGCTAAAACCCTTACATCATGCAGTAGTTGTTTCGAATCAATCGAGTTGATGGACAGAAGTTCAGCACCTGCAATTCCATTTACGGCTTGTTCGGCAAAATATTCGTTTATATACAGCTTGTTGTTCCTTACCCGAATGCTAAACGGCATGCTAAGGCCTCCATTCTTCATGTAATTAATTCTTGTCGAATAAGGGAAATAAAGAGCAGTATGATCATCGTCCACCTCCGATAATAATTTCGATAGAGCTACAAAGCTTTCCACTTTACTGATACTATCGGACAGATGTCCGAATAACAAATCGTATTTTGTCTGCCACTCTTTGGCGAAATCCTTATTCAAAAACTTAGGATGAACATTTGCCAGTTTCTGATGTAAAAACACAAGATCTTGCTCCATTTCCTGTTTTGCGAAATATTGGGGTACATACTGCTGGGCCGTAACAAACTGTTGCAGGCAAATGCACATTAATACAAGACTAAGTGTTCGTTTCATGATTTTCTGAATTCGTGACTGACTTATTTTCACTTTTTCAATTGTTTAAGCCATTCATCCCGATCGTTCAGCACCAAATCGTATTTCGTATTGTCTTTTGTTACTACCCGCAAGCCATTGTCCACAATTCGGCTTGTTTTTCTTTTACTGATTTCTGTAATCTCACTTAAGTAGATAGATGTTTCACCCTTTTGGAAATTGTATTTGTGAGGGCTGAAAATCAATCGTTTATTGGTTAAAAACAACTTGCCGCCAACAGCTACCCAAGTGCCGCTAAACAAATTGGCACCATCTTCATAAATAATAATTTCATCATCCTCCATTTCCGGAGTTTTAAGCTTAGAAAGCATTTTTGGCACGAGTTTTTCCATTACAAAAGGAAAGCCTATCCCAAACAGAATTGTGAAAAGCAGGGTCTGATATAAAACACTCTTGATGGTATAAAGGTCAAAGAAGTAATTCAGAAGCATCAGTACAATTCCATAGGGGATGCCAGATAACAAGACAAATATGATTCTTTGTTTAAAATTTAATTTTTTCATTTAGTTTTGTTGATTGTTAATGGATGGTGTTTGGTTCTGTTTCCAACACTTGGACTTGACTGTTGAGCAATATCTATTATTTAAACTTGCTAATAGGTTTAGTTGAAGAGTCTAATTAGGATTTTTATATATTTCTTGTAAATTCATTTTCTGATAAAATCTCAATATCTGATCCTTGTTCAATATATTTAATTGCTTTCTCTTGTTTATTGCTCATACCATCTTCGCCTACAACTCTATAATCTTGTTGTCCAACAATTAAATAGTCTGTTGATTTGGTAATACTGTTTCCATTTATTCCACCAATATCGGCAATCAATTGTTGTGCATCTTTTCGGATCATTGAAGATAATGTTCCTGTAAAAACAATGGTACGGCCATAAAAAATGCTTTCTTTATTATGTTTTTGTGGGTCACCAATTATTTTTTTTAAATCTATTGTTTTTGACGATTTCTTTGTATCTGATGGCTTATAGCCACCTGAAAACAATTTGCCAATATTTGTTCTTAATTTATCAGGAAAGTCTTCCTTTGATTGGACTCCAGCCTTTTTTAATGCTTTAATAGTAAGCTCCGCTGTTGCCCGACTATCTGACTCCGCTCTGTGATGTTTGAATTTAATATTGTTATGATTGCATAAGGTTTTTAAATCATAGCCGGGGAGTCCAAGCCAAACTTTTTTAGAAAAGATATAACTACAAGAATACTCTAATTCAGGAAATGGAATATTATATGTTTCAAGTGTTTTTCTTAAAACGCTAAAATCAAAACTTGCATTATGGGCAATCAAAAACTGGTTTTCTATTAATGGTTTTATTTCGTGCCATACTTCATCAAATTCTGGCTTTTTTGCAACGTCTTCTGGATTTATACCGTGAATTGAAATATTGAAATAATCAAATTCATTATTAATTGGCTTGATTAGCCATGATTTACTTTCTACAATTTCAAAATTTTTCACGAAGGTTAATCCTATTTCACAAGGACTATTTCTTTGTGATGTGGCTGTTTCAAAGTCAATAGTTATAAAATCCATATATGTTTATATTTTTTACTGAAATATGACTATGTTATTTGGAAATTTCGGTAATTCTAAAATCAATTGCTAAGCTTCTCATGTTTTTAACAAGCTCATGAAGAGAAAATTTAGCAATGTTAGAATCATATTTTTTAATGTTTTTAAAATCTCTTTTAGTTGTGGCAGTATCTAATACAGCTAAAACAAAAATTAGTTTTCTTTTTTTGAAAAGATGGATAAATTCTTTTTCTGTTATTTTATTTAATTGATTTTTAGCATTCAACATATATGTTGACTTTCCCTTAGTATTTTTAAGGCTATTATACATTTTAGTTAAAAAAGAATAGCCGTCTTTTGAATCTTCTTTGATTCTTCTTGCCGCAATATGTATTTGATGACTTAAGTCCCTCATAGAATTATCAAAACCTGCTTTTACATGAATTAAATAGATATTTGAACTATCCCAATGTAATATATCACACGCTTCTATATTTTCAGGAGTGATTTTGTCAAATACTAAAAAATTTTGTTTTCCAATGTGTTTTGCATTGAAATCATTCTCTTTTTCTAAGGAGTAATTCCATTTTTCCAGTGCTTTATTAAATCTATTATCATTAATAAATGACTGACATTGTTCATTTAGTTTTTTCGTAAAACTGTCTTTAATCTCATACCATTCTTTATCTGCTAAAAAGTAACTTTTGTTTTGATGATAAATTTCTGTATAAAAATGATTGCTTAACAAGTCGGATGTAAGTAAATCTCCATCATTTGTTTTACATTCTATATGTGCTCTTGAAATAAGAGTGTTCAATCTGTCTTTTGATAAATTTGAATCATGAGATTTAATATCATCGAGTATTGTTTGGATGTTTTGTAAAGGTTTTTCAAACTCCTTTCCTAGTTCTTTATTATTGAGTTTGTACTTTAAAAAGCAAGTATCTGCATGAAGGTATTTATCAAAGTCTTTATGACATAACTCAATACTTATTTCACTTTGTTTGTTTTGGTACTTTTCTAAGATGGACTTACTTATCTTTTTTTCGAGTTTTGAAATTAATACTTTTTCAGTTTTGTTCAGTTTTTTAACAGCATTGATTTCCACAATCGGATCCACTGTATCTATAAGGTTTTCACACCTTTCAATGATTGATATCAATTGATTGAAGGAAATCGATTTCTTAATACTGAAAGAATTTTTTGCAACACAAAGGCATTCAGAGTCAATCTCTTGCTGACTAAAACCAAAAATTTTAATTAAAAGTTTTCGATTTAAAGAAGAATGTAGTTCTTGGTAAAAGTTTCCGAAACTTTCATTTTCATTTAAATTATATTCATTTCTGAAAAATTTAACTTCTCCAAGTATACCTCCTGTTAAATTTTTTTCTTTAGTGGAACGCAAAGTTTTATCTTCTGCTTTAACTATTCTTGATAGAATTTCTATTCCAAAATCACTTTCCGCAACACTTTGAAGAGCTGTATGCCCAAAGCCACCTGTTGTTGCATATACAATATCGCTTTTTATATTGCGGAGAAGGAGAATGTAGTTTTCATTATTAGTGCCTTTATGTTTTAAGATATCTTGATTTGAATCAGCAATTTTACTTATAAAATCTTTCCATCTAATTTTTGAGGGTGTTCTTTTAAAAAATAAATGAATTTCAAAAATGTCAGATAGGTTTGGTTGAACTATTTGCGATTTGTATTTTTTCTCACGGAATAGTTTAGTCAAATAAGTGATATCAACCGTCTGTTTTTTAGGTAGATTTTTTTTATCTATTTCAACTATTTCATTTTTGAGGCGATAAATGCCTACTTGTAAGTTTTCTGACATATTTATTTGATTTAATTAAAGGATTATAAAATCAATACGTTTTTATTCTCTATCGTTAATCAACTTTCAAAATGAAATAATGGATTATATAATTCCAACGCTTTTCCTTATGCGATCCCCAAGGTAAGCATAAAAATAAAAGTACAAGTGTTTTTGTTTATTAGAATCAGTCCTAATAATTGTTTTCAGGTTAAGTGGCCGCTTGCACTTGCACAAAGTGTTTGTCGCTATTTCTGATGAAGGGGCAATTATTTTGTTTTGAAAGAATGGTGTTGTTAGTCAGTAATTTTGTGCTGTTTGTTTTATTGGTTCGATTTTAAGTCTTATTTGTTGGTTCGGCATCTGTTTAACTGTAAAAACAAAACAAATGTATTTTTTTTTCATCCTGCCCGAGAGCGCATGTTTACTTGGTTTTTTGCAAAAATATGACATAATAATTGGGGTGTGCAATAAAAAAACATGTATTAAAATTAATATTGTTCAATTATTATTTTCTAACTTAGAAACCGTTTTGTTAAGGAGAATGACTCGGCCGAGGCATTTAGTTTCATAAAAAGGAAGTGTAGAAGAAGTTGGGGGAGGATGAAACCAGCAAGCATCATCAGTGAAGGGTATATTATTGTGCTTAAATTGAGGAATGCCCATGTTTAAAGGGTTTTCGCGATGGTAATAGTGTCCTCGCTTTGGAGCGAAGGTGTTTTGAGCATAATAATAGTGTCATTTGCAGACTGCGAAGGCGTTTTTTTTATTGTAAAAGTATTATCGCTTTGGAGCGGAGGTATTATTGGCATAAAAAAGGTGGTTTTTACTGGTGCGAATGCCTTTTTTCTAATCCAAAAGCTGTTTCGCAGCAATGCGAAGGGGGTTTCGAAATGAAAATGGAGTCATCTGCTTGGTGCGAAGATACTTCCGACATACTGATACCTGCTTCGCTTTGGAGCGAGAGCATTATCGTCCTAAAAATGGGGCAATGGAACAAATGCGAAGTGAGTATTGTGTATTGATTTACTGTCTTCGCTAATTAAATTGAAGGTTTTTATCGAATTTTAAAGTATAAGAAAATGAAAATTGAGGGTTTTAGTATAAGTAGATTCAGAAATGCTGAATTTGTATCGTTGGGAAGTGATGTAGTTGCAATTACCAAATCGTACGATTGGGTAGGGCTTGGTATTCCTGGTTTTTATACCCGGGTTGAAACCAGTTTGAATAATTTGGTGGTTCAGTTGAATAAACTGAATACGACAACAGAAACTGCCGGAGCGGGTCTTGCCGACAAGCAGTTTAACAATGCATGGAGGGCTTTAAAGTACATTTGTTTGTGTTACGAGCTGCATCCGAATGAGGATAAGCGCAAAGCCGCTGCTGTTTTAATCAATTTGAGTAAAACGCATGGCTACAATTTGCATCAGGAGAGTTTGCAGGAACAAAATGCAAAAGCAAAAATGTTTTTAGCCGATTGCGAAAATGTAGAGGAAGCAAAATTGGCAATACAGCAATTGGGAATTAAAGATATTGTTGATAATGTGCAAATTGCCTTGGATGCGCTTGTTTTGATTCTTGATGAACGAAACAGTAAAAATGCGGATCAGAAACGTGAGAACGACACCAAATTATTTCGTAAGGAACTTACTGAAAGTTTAGATGGGATGTTTAAATATATGGAATCTATGTCGGGTTTGGTTTCGGGTGGCGAACTGGATACTATGATTAAAAAAGTTAATGAGAGCATTCTGAAATTGGAAATGTCGCAAAATATGAGAGGCCGCCGCAAATCGGAAGAACTTGCTGAAACAGAATAGATTTTTTAACATTGCAATGTTCCCCCTTACAGATGGTTAGCTGTAAGGGGGATTTTTTTTAAATCACCTCAACCCCGGCTTTTTTTCCTCAAGGAGAAGGGAGTATTCTACATTCAAATTTCATACATAAGGAAGCTGCGTTCTCCTCTCCAGAAGGAGTGAGGTTCTTTGTATTGCGTTCGCACTTCGTTTGGAATTATTGGGATTGGAATCCCTTCGCCTGTCGGCTCCGTGAAAGCTTTCGGGATCTCCTCAAGAAGGGAGGATTTTGTTTGTGTGGGGTTCTTTTTTGAAATCACCTCAACTCCGGCTTTTTCCTCAAGGAGAAGGGAGTATTCTACATTCAAATTTCATACATAAGGAAGCTGTGTTCTCCTCTCCAGAAGGAGTGAGGTTCTTTGTATTGCGTTTGCACTTCGTTTGGAGTTATTGGGATTGGAATCCCTTCGGCTGTCGGCTCCGCGAAAGCTTTCGGGATCTCTTCATGATGAGAAGACTTTGTTTGTGTGGGTTTCTTTTTTTTTTGAAATCACCTCAACCCCGGCCCTTCTCCTCAAGGAGAAGGGAGTATTGCACATTCAAATTTCCTGCATTGGGAAGCTGTATTCTCCTCTCCAGATGGAGTGAGGTACTTTGTATTGCGTTCGCACTTCGTTTGGAATTATTGGGATTGGAATCCTTTCGCCTGTCGGCTCCGCGAAAGCTTTCGGGATCTCTTCATGATGGGAAGACTTTGTTTGTGTGAGTTTCTTCTTTTTTTTTTTGAAATCACCTCAACTCCGGCTTTTTTTCCTCAAGGAGAAGGGAGTATTCCACATTCAAATTTCATACATAAGGAAGCTGTGTTCTCCTCTCCAGAAGGAGAGGGATAGGGTGAGGTCCTTTGTATTGCGTTCGCACTTCGTTTGGAATTATTGGGATTGGAATCTCTTCGGCTGTTGGTTCCGCGAAAGCTTTCGGAATCCCCTCAAGAAGGGAAAACTTTGTTTGTGCGGGTTTCTTCTTTTTTTAAGGGGAGATGTTCGAAGAACAAAGGAGCCACTATCTTTTGTGATGTATCTCATAAGTTTTTTTCTCCACTTCACTATTCGATACCCCAATTTTGAAAACTATTGCAAAGCCTATTAAAAATATGAGTAAAGTGATCGCGAAATTTCGCCATGTTTTAGAGCTGCTATCGTAGGGGCCAGCCATTTCATCTGATAGTTTTCCTTTACAACCTTTAAAAAGCCAAACAACAAAGGCTCCAATAAATTGGACTAAAAAATCAAAAAACAGATCGCGCATTGGGGTGTTTATATTTATTGAGACTAATTGATTTCCATGTTAGATATACTTTCTTCTATTGCAGCATTTTGTACTTTGTCCGATGTAATTTCCAAATACAAATCGTTGAATAGATACAAAAGGAATACAGTCAGCAGGTTTAAATAGATGTAATACTCTTTATCCGAAACATTCAACATGATTGTAAATGTTGATGTTATTCCAAGATCGAAATTGAAAAGAAAACCTTCTGTAAAATTAAAGCCAACATTAAATTTTGCTCCCGATACAAAGAAATACTTGTAGCCACCAAAAGCTATACTTACTAGTTGTAATATCTGCGATACCATAGAAACGATTATTCCTGACCTGTACTCTTTTTTTAATAGTAAAGTTCCTGCTTTTAGTGAAAGTAAGTACAGTCCTATTGCAATAAATAAGATAAGGAGTAAGGGGCCGTTAATAGTTCCAGTTCGGAATAGTAAGACGGCAATTATATAGAATCCCATGATTGCACCAATAATTTGGTAAATGCCGAGGATTAAAAGAGTTATTTCTGCAGATTTAATTCTGATTTTCATAGGTTAATTTGTTGGGTGTTAAGAGTTGTATTTTATTCCTGTCTCAAAGCATTTTTTTTTGATTTTAGCTGACTTACAATTCCATTATCATTTCAAACTGTTTCCCGCTAACTAAAATTGAGTTTGATTTAAGAAACTCCGTAATCGACCCGCACTCTATTTCCGCATTGATGCATTTTATGGAGTTGTGTTGATTCAATTTCACCATTTCTTTAAGAAGCAGGCTGCCAATGCCTTTTCGTCTGTGTATTGGTTCAACAGCAATTTGGGTAATGTCGCCCGATTTAGCTTCAAAAATACCATAAGCCAATAGTTGCTCTTCCTTAAATACTCCCAGTAGAGTAAAATTATCCGGTTTTCTTGATATGGCTTCGAAACTATTTTGCCAGGATGGTATGAAGTCGCAGAATGAACTCTGTTTTTCGGCTTGCGATAAATCGATTGGCTTAAAAGCATAGGCAGGATTTAATTTCATGGAATCAACTTTTATGTCCTCATTTTTCTGAACGAAATAGTTGAACTCACGGCTCACGCAAAAGCCCAGCTTTTTATATACTGATATTGCTTTTGTATTGTGCTGCAATACCTCCAGCAAGTACTGAAAAATACCCGCCTCTTTTAAAAATGGAATGGAGTAGTTGAATATTTTGCCGGCCAATCCTTGTCCCCGATATTCTTTGACAGTTCCGGTTCCGGTATCGTAGGCCATTTTAGTTCCGTTAAAAGAACCGATTCCATTGCAGGTAAAAGCTACCAATTTATTGTCATCAAATGCGCCAAAAGATAGTTCGGGAAGGAATCCTCTGCGGTGCAGCATGGTTTTTAATTCCTCACTGTCTAATTGTATTTCATAATCGTTAAATGCCTGGCTAAAAGCTTCGAAAAGCTCAGGAAAACGAATTCCTGCCAAAGATTTTATTGTAATCATGATCAGCTAACTTGTTTTAAATGAAGTGTGATTTCGAATTTATCAAAAGCTCTCTGATAAACAAAACGTGCAGTATAATTAATTGGTAAAATGGCTTGGTTGTTTCTAATTTGGATTTGTTATGAATATCTATTTAAAGGATTGGATGTTATTTTCTATTGTACAAAGTGATAAAAAGCTGTAACTTAAGTTTTATTCACCTAAAACTGGTTGTTATGAAAAAAATACTACTATTTGTTATTATGGTATTGTTTTGCGGTGCAGGTATTGCACAGCAAGAGCGGTTTCTGGTTTTTGAATTCATGAAAGTTCCCAACGATCAGGAAACGAATTATTGGGAGACAGAAACTTTTTGGGAAAAAATACATGCTGAACGCCTTAAAAGCGGAGAAATTAAAGGTTGGGATTTATGGTCATTAAAACCTGGTGGAACAGAGCAGGGCTATCAGTATGTAACGGTGACTATTTATGACGATCCGGTAAAAGCTTTATCGGATGGAGATGTGTGGAGTGCAGCAAAAAAAGCTTATCCTGCCATGTCGGATGAGGAATTAAGGAAAGCATTGCAGAATGGTGAGAAATCAAGAGAACTTAGTAAAAGAATGTTTTTAAAAGTAATTAAGACCACGGACGATAATTTTAAAATGGATTTAGGAACTGTTATGCGAATGAATTTTATGGAGGCTGCCAAAGGTAAAACAGATGAGTATGAGAAGGCTGAGATAAATCTTTTTCTTCCAATGCATCAGGAAAGAGTAGAAGCCGGAAGTATGAGCCATTGGGCTTTGGCAAGAGTACTGATGCCTTCGGGCAGTAAAGTTCCGACTACTCATATGACTTTTGATATGTTTAAAGATTATCTTCATTATTTTGATGCCTATGGCCGTAATGAAGTATTTAATGTTGATGCCGAAACTCAAATGAAAATAGATGAAGCAGTAAAAACAAGAGATTTGAATTGGACTTATTTGGGAACCTTGAAGAAAACTGTAAAATAGACGATTGTGCCATTAATAAAAGAGGATAAGATTGCTTTCTTATCCTCTTTTGTGTGATCAAAATTACTCGTGAACTAAAATTGTTTTCATCTTTAATTTGTATTCATTATTACATACCAGTCCCATTCGTTTGGATCTCCAGCACCAACACTGGGAGTGTAACGAAAAACACCGATTTTTTTACCACTTTTAAGATATCTTGATACAATTGATAAATGATTAACTGCATTCCAAATGGAATCAAGTGGATACTCAAGTCCCTCTTCCGGAAAAATGATTTGAAATTCATCATCATCAGGTTTTTCAACCGGAGTATTCAAAGTGGCAAACTGTGAAGGATAATAGAACCATTTTGGGAATTTTAAATGTCCGGTTCCATCCCAAACTATCGAACCATTAAAAATTACCTCATGGCCTGGTTCATAAAATAAACTGATATTTCCAAAATCTCCCGGAGGATCGTAATCTACACCAATAGGAATAGTATCAGCATCTGAATATTCAGCATGCAGAAAGAGCTCCGTACCTTGCTCAAATTCGTAACTGGTGTAGTCAACCTGCAGCAGCAATATGCTCTGCTTGTGTTCGCGAATGTAAACATAGTCCGAATCGTCTAAACAGCCCGTCATCAAACCAAGTAATACAAAAAACATCCATCTCTTCATCATTACAAATTTTAAAATTATCAGTCTAATTGCCACAAAAATAATGCCTTAGTGTATTCATGTGTACTGCAATTTAGGCTCATTTTTTTTAATGATGAAGAGATTTGGACTTTCTTGCTTTCAGTATATTAATATTTTACGCTCAGCTCAAGCACACTTCTTGTTTTAAGACCAAACAATGGTCTTAGAAAACCAATTCTCTTAATAAGCAATTCGTACAGAGAAAAAGATCCTACCGTTGTAAAGGCGATAACCATAACGAATTTTGCGAAAACCGGCATCTCAAGAGGCAAAATAAGAACTGCAGCCAGAAACATAAATGCCATGTGTAAAATATAGATAGGATAGGCTGCCTGACTTAGGTAGCTAAGTGCTTTACTTGGTTTGTTCAGGTATTTACAGGCAAAACCGAATACCGCAAAAATCCAGATGTTCGATTCAATGGATAGTAAGTAATTGGGTGTTTTAAGATCAAATGCCAACAGACGAACAAGATACAGGCCAAATGCAATGCTTACAAGTAACCGTCTCCATTTTAGTATGGTATTGTCTATCTAGCAAAATGCAAGTTTAGCCGTTTATTATGCACAAAAAGGCGATACAAAAAAAGCGATTGAACATTTGGAATTGTTTTCGAAAGGGAATAACTACCAATATTGGTTTCTTCTTTTCTTCGAAATAGACCCATTGGTTGATAATATTAAAGACCTTCCCGAATTTAAAAAAAGTATGAAGAGACTTAAATCTACCTTCTGGAAAGACCATAAGAAAATTAAGCTTTCTCTTGAAAAGAAGGAGTTGCTTTTAATACCAGTTTTTATTAGTTGTTTTACTCCTTTAAACAACAATGCTTAAACCGATTAAAATCAGTTTAAGCATTGTGTGTTATTGGTAATCCGGTGTTGATTATTTTATTACCGGTACAATGGTAAAGCTGTAATGATATACTTTATCTGCATAATATAGATATGGATTGTGTGGTTTTGCACCCCAGCTGTTATCACCGCCAAGTCCCATCATTTTGTGGTCGATGTGAACTTCTACGAATTTGTGCTCTTTTACATCAGCAGTTGTGCGTCCAAGTTTCTCCGTTCCCGGATCAAAATCAGACGTAGTGTAGTGCAGTGCATTGAATTCAATAGGTTCACTGCCGGCTATTATTTTTATTCCCAAACCTGATTGATTGGTTAGGCTTAACCAGCGAACGTCTGTTTTATGTCCGTTTTCCTGAGGTCGGTTGTATGGAAAATATTGATCAGCTGCATTCGATTGATACAATCCAATGAACGATGCGGTATTTCTGTCAATATAATTTTCCTGAGGGCCACGGCCATAATAAGCAAGATTATTAAATTCCTTTGGCAGTTTAAACTGTAATCCAATACGCGGGATTTCCGGTAACTTTTGCTGTTTAGCTTCGAAGCTATAGTTTACATTAATTTTACCATCTCCGTAAATTGTATAAGAAAGTTCTATTGCACCTTTAATACTTGGCAGTTGTAATTTTGCATGAACAGAAACTTCCGATTTAGAGATTTGTTTCGATGTAAATTCCTGAAGATTTGCATCATTCATAGCCTGTTTCCAAATTTCACATCGTTCCGGCATTTTGTTTCCGAAATCATTATCGGTAGGAGCACGCCAAAAATCCGGTACTAACTGGTCTTCTATTAATTCGTATCCATTCAATTTGTAGGAAGTGACCGCACCCGATTTTTTTGAGAATGAAGCTGTAAAATCCTTGCCGGTAAGGCTTAACTGATCTGCATTCTCTTGAATTGAAATCAGATCAGCAGAAATCAAAAGATCTTCCGGGGCTTTAAATTCACTGACTTCAAATTGTTCTGAAGCAACAACATGACCGAATGGTATTAGTTCTGTTTCCTTGGCCTGTAAAGCAAACAGGTTGATGAAATATTCTGTTCCTTCGCTTTGATTAAAATCACCCAAATCGAGTTTAAATTCTTTTTCAGATTGAGGAGCCACTCCTGCAGGGGTAAATTCTCCAGACTTTTGAACAATACCATTAGCCAGTAATTCCCAGTGAATTTGGTAACTATTCAAATTTTTGAAGAAATAATCGTTTGAAACTTTAATAAGTCCTTCAGAAAGATTAACTGCTTTAAAATTAATGTTTTGATATACTTTTTTTACTTCGTACAAAGCGGGATGCGGAGTTAAATCAGGATCAACAACACCATTTAAGCAAAAATTACCGTCATTATACACCCATTTTGGCTCAAAATGACCGCCATATGCCCAAAACCGTTCTCCGTTTTCAGTGTACTTTGCAATTCCCTGATCCATCCAATCCCAAATAAAACCACCTTGCATTTGTCGGTTCTTACGAACCAAATCCCAATACTCCTTAAAGTTACCGTTGCTGTTTCCCATGGCATGAGAATATTCGCACCAAATAAAAGGGCGTTCCGGATCTGTACCAATCCATCTTTTTTCTACACTTTCAATAGGACGGTACATGTCACCAATAATATCGGTATGTCTTTCTTTTACGTCGGTCATTTTTTCAGCACGTTCGTAATGTACGGGCCGGTTACCATCAATTTCATTAATCTTTTTATAACAAGCCAAAAAATTAGGTCCTGTTCCGGCTTCGTTTCCCATGCTCCAAACAATTACCGAAGGGTGGTTTTTATCTCTTTCCACCATATTTGAAGTTCGTTCTACATGAGCCGATTTCCATTCCGGATTATTTGCTAAAGTATTCTTTGGCTCGTAACCCATTCCGTGCGATTCAATATTGGCTTCATCATACAAATAAATTCCATATTCATCGCATAGCTCATACCAAAGAGGATCATTAGGATAATGACAGGTACGAACCGCATTGATATTAAATTTTTTCATGGTACGGATATCGTCCAGCATATTTTTTCTGTTGACAACATGTCCAAAATAAGGATTGTGTTCGTGTCTGTTAACTCCTTTTAACAGGATTGGAGTTCCATTTACCAATAATTGTCCTCCTTTAATTTCGCTGGTTCTAAAACCAATTTTAATCGACGTGGCTTCTACTACTGCATTTTCTTTGTTCATTAAAGTTAGCAGCAGGGTATATAAATTTGGCTCTTCGGCCGACCATTTTTTCACATTGGGAATTTCACCTGTAAATGAAATTTTCTTAGTCTGATTTTTCATACTGAATTCAGATTGGTCAGTCAGAATTTCATTTCCTTCACGATCCAGAATTGTATATTTAAAATGATATACACCAGTATTTTTTCTTGAATGGTTTTCTATTTCAGCATCTAAACTAAATACACCATTCTGATAGTTTTCATCCAAGAGTGCTTTGGCATAAAAATCATTAATATGTGTTTTGGGGCGATAATATAAATTTACATCCCGTTGAATGCCGGTTAATCTCCAAAAATCCTGATCTTCCAGATAACTGCCGTCAGTAAATTTAAAGACCTGAACAGCAAGTTTATTTTTGCCATCTTTTAAATAAGGAGTGATGTTGAATTCAGCAGGCAGTTTAGAGCCTTGGCTGTAACCAACTTTTTTACCATTTATCCAAATATAAAAGCCTGATTTTACCGATCCAAATTGAATATATGTTTCTCTGTTTTTCCAATTCGAAGATGGTGTGAAATAACAGATGTATGAACCCGTAGCATTGATTGAATCAGTAATGAATGGTGGATTCTGTTCAAACGGATAAGCTGCATTGGTATAGTTGGCAAATCCATAATTGTACATTTCCCAGTTTCCAGGAACCGAAATTTCATCCCAATCGCTGTCGTTAAAATCTTCCTGATAAAATTCTAAATTTCTTTTGCCTGCACTTTTGCTGTATTGAAATTTCCATTTTCCATTTAAACACTGAATAGTTTCCTCTTTTGAAGGATCAGCGGCTAAAGCCTTCTCTATGGAAGAGTATGGGGAAAAAGTAGCATGTGCCTTTTCTCTGTTCTTCTGAAATACATGTGGGTTTTCCCAATCGTTCTGACTAAATGAGCTTTGGCATAAGAGTACAAGCCAAATGATGGCAATGAAATGTTTCATTTCTTTTGGTTTTTTAGATGATCAACTAAATAGGAATATGATAGCTTCCAATACTTACCTGTGGTGGCTGGTAAGTACGCAAAAGTAAGCCGTTCCGAATTTATTAAAAACGTCAGGATAAACAAAATAATAAAGACGCTAAAACACCAGAGACTGATTATTAAATACCATTTGTATTTAGTTTTGTATCTGCTTTTACTGCAATTGAGGATTTCTCGCTTTAATTGAGAAAATCAGTAAAATAATAGCATAGGTGACTCCAGCGTATCCTGCTATGCTATAGCTTCCGGTTAATGTGAATATTCTACTGAAGAAAAGGGGTGCCATTGCACTTGAAAATACAACTAAGGACATTGATAATCCGCTAATCGCACCCAAATGTTTTCGCCCGTAAAAGCGAGGCCAGGTAATTGCTACTAAAACTGAATACAGGCCGCCCATAATACCATTTCCCAGTATTAATACATAGTAGCCAATTTCAGATCCTAAAATTGCAATCCCTAAACTTGATAACAAACATCCAAGTAGAAAAATAATCAGAAGCTTTTGCATTTTTATGTAATCACTTAGAAGATTACCTAAAATTGCAGAAACAATAGAAATGATGGAAGCAGGAACAAATACACTTAAAGCTTTTTGTTCCGAATATCCACATGATTCGAAGATAGATATGACATTAAAGGTAAAACCGGTAATGAAAAATGCATTAAAACTTAAGCCAAAAGTAAACAGCCAAAATACCCATGTGTTTCGTGCTTCTTTTAGAGTATATTGTTTTTTAGTTTGAAATGTAGGATTGCTTTTGTGTTTTGGCTCAATAATTTTTCCATCAGGAATTAAACCACATTCTTCAGGATTATCCCGGTAAAAGATAAATGCGAAAATAACAAACAGAAAAGTAAGTACTGCCAAAATCTGGTAGGTAATACTCCAGTTAAAGCGGGTAATAAGCAGTGCTATAAAAAGTGGAGATACGGCAAATCCAAAAGATTGAATCGCACTGGAAAGACTATTTGCCAATCCTCTTCGCTGGTCGAACCATTTCATGATCAGGTTTCGTGAGGCCAAGGTTAGTACTCCTTGTCCCGAGAAGCGTAAGAAGAAAAACAATAGAGAGATCAGAATAAATGAAGCTGTTGAGAACTCGATGCTGACAAAGTTTGATAACGACCCTGATAAAAGATCAGAATAGGAAAATAGTATTAATGTTACGGCTAATCCTAAGGCAGCGATCATTGCTGTGAAGCGGGCACCAAATTTATCGTAAATTTTACCTGCATATGTTAAGAAAAGAGAACTTGCCACAGTACCTATCAAATAGGCTGAACTCAATGCATCACGACTTAATTTCAACGAATCGATTAAGTAATTGGTAAATACCGAAACGCCCATTGTTTGCCCGGGAATACTACTGATTATACCAATGGTACCTGCAATCATACAAATCCATCCGTAAAAAAACGGGATTTTTGCCGGAGCAAACGGGAAGTTCGGATTTCTTTTCAAACCAATAAATTTAAATAGATATAGTATGTATTCTTTCTGATAGTAGAGAATACTTTTATGAGGCTGTAAAAATAAGCATTTTGAATTTATATCTTATGTGATCTAATTTAAAATAATATTAAATGTTTCAGTGATATATGTAAATACCTTTTAATCTTTTATTTGTTGTTTGATGTTACCCATTCCAGAACATCACCAAATCGATAATTTTCCAAATAAGCAAAGTGTTTTTCCTGTTTCAATTTTAAACGGGTGAAAATGGGCGTGTTTATGCCGCATAAAAATTTTGCGAGCAATTCATCAGTTAACAGATCACCAAACTTATTGATGGCAGTTTCGCACAATTCCATATAATTATACTCAGGCAGACTTTTTAGCTGGTGTGATTTTGCAATTTTCACAGAACCGGAATTGCATACCGAGCAGTGCCCGCATTTTTCCCATTCGGGATATTCTCCAAAATAGTTGGCCATATTTTTACTGATGCAGGTTTCCGATTCGAACAGACTTAGCATTTCCCGAATTCTGTTGACTTCAACTGCTTCTTTCTTTTTAAAACTGTCGTAAAGTTCTTGCGCCACAGTATCGATATCAAAATCCGGATTTGTTACGGCAAAAACATCTACCATTAGTTTTGCTTCCAAATTGATTAATTCCTTCGAATCAAAATATTCCAAAGCAGAAACAATTCTATTTCTATCTGTCGAATAATTTTGGCAGATGGTGTCGAAGTTTACTGTGATCCATTTTCTGGCTTTTTCAGAATGATCGAAAATTGCCTGAATAAATTTCTTTCGTTCTCCTTGGAACTTTTCCACGATACTTTTTTCATCATTGTTTAGGCTAAACCGATAGTCTGCAAAGTAACTGTACTGAGGTTTTATAATTCCTCGTATCTCCATGTAAACCAGTAGGGTTTTGATTGGAAGAATACGTATGTTACTATGTGCAGGAAGTGTATTTAACTTGACTTCCCAGCTTGTTTTAGCCTTTTTTATACGGCTGAGAATTTCTTTTATGCCTGATAGGGCAGGAGTATCTCCAAATATGAAATTCTCAAGCACATTCACATTGTCATGATTTGCCAAAACAATACAATCTGATTTTTTACCATCGCGGCCTGCCCGTCCAATTTCCTGAGAATAATTTTCTGTCGATTTTGGAAGATCGTAATGAATTACATAACGAATGTTCGATTTATCGATTCCCATTCCAAAAGCAATTGTTGCAACCACACAATTTACTTGATCTGCCATAAATTGATTTTGGATTTCTTCACGGTCTTCACTTTTCAATCCTGCATGATATGCTTTGACCGTTATTCCTTTAGAGGATAATATACCTGCAACCACCTCTGCTGTTTTTTGCTGTGTTACATACACAATTCCACATTCATTTTTTCGGGGAAGCAGTAATGAAAGTAATTTATTGTTTTTTTCAGATTGAATAACCGGAACAACGTTTACATCTAAGTTTGATCGGTAAAATCCTGTAACTGTTACGTTCTCTTTGGCAATGGCAAACTTTTTAGTCATGTCTTCAATAACCTTGGGAGTTGCAGTTGCGGTAAGCAAAAGCACTTGTTTGGCACGAAAAGCATCACGATAATCTGGCAGTTTTAAATAATCCGGTCTGAAATTGTGACCCCATTCTGAGATACAATGAGCTTCATCAATTACCAGTAAGGAGATTGAAATGTCTTTCAGAAATCTGCGAAAGCGTTCATTTTTAAAACGCTCGACTGATATCATTAAAATTTTGTGTTGTTTGGCACGGATGCCATTCATGATATCCTGTTCTTCCTCTTTCAAGAGAGATGAATCGATTCGGACTGCAGATATATTTTTCGATTGCAGAAAATCTATTTGATCTTTTATTAAAGCCAATAAAGGGGAAACCACCACTGTAAGTTCCGGAAGTTGGAGAGCGGGAAGTTGGTAACAAAGAGATTTCCCCGATCCGGTTGGGAAAATAGCTATTGCTGATTTTCCTTCCAGTATGGTAGAAATAACCTCTTTTTGTCCTGGTTTAAAATCAGAAAATCCAAAATTGTCTTGTAAAAGATTGTGTAACATATTCTGCAATTGTATATTGAAAAAAAAGTACATGAATACACACAAATTGTGCATTTATATCATGGATAAAAGCTCATAGATTTGTAATGAATATCGAAATTAATCAAATAAAAATACATTTATGGAAAATTTAGGAAAACTAATTTTACGACTATCAGTTGGTGGTTTGATGTTGTTTCATGGAGTGCAGAAATTATTGGATGGTATTGGCGGAGTGAAATTCTTGATTGTTAAAACAGGTTTGCCCGAAATGCTTTCATACGGAGTTTATCTGGGAGAGTTAATTGCACCACTTCTTTTATTATTAGGCACATACACAAGAGTTTCAGGTTTGATAATTGCCCTGACGATGTTGGTATCTATACCAGCAGCTTACCCCGATGGTATTTTTCATTTGAATGAATACGGAGGCTTGGCAATTGAATTAAATGCAATGTATTTATTTGGAGGGCTTGCTGTAATGTTTTTAGGATCAGGCAAATATAAACTAATTAAGCAAAATGGATTTTGGAAAGAATAAACTAAATTGGTGAATCAAAAAATATAAGCTTGTATATTCAGACATACAAGCTTATATTTTTTGATCTTAACAGACAATTTCGTTAATTTGCATCGCAAGCGACATAAATAAGAAATATGGACAATTTAGCTAACAAAGAGTTCAATCCTCTCAAACTTGAGAATCAATTATGCTTTACTATATATGCGGCCTCGCGGCTCATGACAAGACAATATCAGCCTTATCTTGATCAGCTTGGGATTACCTATCCTCAGTATTTGGTTTTTTTGGTTTTATGGGAGAAAGACGGGATTGGTGTTAACGAAATTGGATGCAAATTGTATTTGAATACCAATACATTAACGCCGCTTTTGAAACGAATGGAACAGCTTTCTTTTATTAAAAGAACAAAGTGTTGCCAAGATGAAAGAAAGGTTCGCATTTATCTTTCAGAAAAAGGAAAAAACCTAAAAGAAGAAGCTAAAAATATTCCCTTGGAAATGGCAAAATCACTTAACTGCAGTGTTGAGAAAGCAATGTGTTTGAAAAATGAATTGGAAATATTAATTAATCAAATGCTTAAATAGAGCATGTGTTATCTTGCTAAAATCACATCCGTTTTTGATTCATATCCGTTTGCACTCACACATGAAGTTTAGTAGATGTTAAAATTCATCACCAGTTTACTTAGAAGAGAACAAAAATATTCCGAAGTTGGGAAAAAGCTGCTAAAGCTTGCTTTTCCGATTATCGGCTCGTTTCTTTTGCACATGACCTATAATCTTACCGATATGATTTGGGTGGGATATTTGGGAAGTGGAGCTGTGGCAGCAGTTGGTTCTGCAGGTTTCTTTCTACAGCTGGGTTGGGCAATGGCTTCGATTGTAACAGTAGGTGCAAATATAAAAATCGCACATTCGGTGGGTGCCGAAAATATGAATGTGGCAGGAAGATATTCAACCGCTGGATTATGGGGAATTGGTGGTATTGCCATTCTATTTACTTCTGTATTTTTAGCCATTCCGGAACAATTCATTGTTTTTTTTCAAATGAAAGATGTTCATGTTAATGAAATGGCCGTTTCATATTTGGTGATAAGTTCCTTTGGAATTATTATCAGTTTTGTGAACCTTTTGTTTATCAGTATTTTTAATGCTCATGGTAAAACAAAAATCTCCTTTAAGGCCAGTGTTATTGGAACTTTGGTGAATATTGTACTTGATCCATTATTGATTTTTGTATTTAATCTGGGAGTTGAAGGAGCAGCAATAGCGACAATAATTGGTAGAACATGCAGCCTGATGTATTTCAATTTTGTCTATCAAAAATTTGACACCATTTATTTCAAAGGCTTGTTGCCTTATGCAACTAAATTAAAAAGTTTATTTGAGGTTGGAATGCCTGCTGCGGTGCAGCGAATTTCTTTTTCGGTGATATACATTTTTCTTGCCAGAATTATTGCAGATTGGGGACCAAATGCGATAGCTGTTCAGAAAATTGGTGTTCAAATTGAGTCGATTACATTTATGATTGTTGGAGGAATTATGCAAGCTGTAACTATTATGGTTGGGCATAGTTACGGGGCAAAAAATATTACCGAGGTTCCTAATATTCATAAAGCGGGTTTGCGATTATCCCTGGCCGTAGGAGCTGTAACTACAATGATTTTCTTGATTTTCCCTAAAACATTATTTTCCATTTTTGTGCCTGAGGCAGAAAGTATAGCAATGGGTAAGGACTATTTAATGATATTGGCAGCATCGCAGTTATTTATGTGTTTGGAAATGATTAGTGCCGGTGTTTTTAATGGTCTTGGAAAAACTAAAATATCAGCTGCTGTAAGTGTAATATTTACTTCATTACGACTGCCTGGGGCTTATTTTCTTGGTTTTTATACGGTCTTAAGTTTAAATGGAGTTTGGTGGAGCATCACTGGAAGCAGCATATTAAAAGGCATTGTTCTTTACTTTTTATTACGAACATATTTTAAAAATAATACATTTGGTAAATTCTGATATATGGATCATCTTATTAATAATATCAACGAAGCGCTTCGGTTAGAAGGGATTCGTGAGAGCTTGAAGAACGGTAAATTTGGCATTGAAAAGGAAAATGTGAGAGTCGATTACACGGGTAAGATGGCTACGACACCACATCCGGGAATTTTGGGTGATAAATTTCAGAATCCTTTTATTACAACTGATTTTTCGGAAAGTCAGGTGGAGATGATAACACCTCCTTTGCATAGTATTGCTGAAGTTCATGGTTTTTTAGAGACTTTGCAGGATGTAATTTCTGAAAATTTAACCGATGAATTACTTTGGCCGCAAAGCTTACCTCCTTTATTGCCTCAGGAAGAAGAGATACCAATTGCTAAATTCGGAGAGAAAGGAATTCATAAAGAGAAATACAGAGAGGAATTGGCCAACCGATATGGGAAGGAAAGACAGATGCTTTCCGGGATTCACTTTAATTTTTCTTTATCAGACAGGTTAGAGCGAAAGTTGAAAAAGGCGAATCATTGCAACAGCGATTTGGAAAGCTTTCGTGAGTCTGTTTACTTAAAAATGGTTCGGAATTTTATGCGGTACCGATGGATGCTGATCTGGTTATTTGGCGAAAGCCCGATTTCTGATCCTTCTTTTAAAATGAAATCGTTAAAAACAGGAAAAAAGAGTTTCATGAGCTGTGGAAATGCGATTTCGATTCGAAACAGTTCCATGGGATATAGAAATATAGAAGAGTTTTATGTCGATTTTAACAGCCTGGAGGATTATAAAAAGTCTGTGTCTAACTTGATTCAAACTGGTAAAATATTGGCAGGAGAGGAGCTTTATCTTCCTATTCGGTTAAAATTCGATGAAAAGAGCAAAAAAATATCACATCTGGAAGTACGTATTCTGGATTTAGATCCCTTTGAAAAATCGGGAGTATCTAAAAATAGATTGTATTTCACACATTTATTTCTGTTGTATTGCTTATTCACCGCCGAAAATGATAAGTACAATGAAGCCGTCCAAAAGGTGGCTGCCAATAATCAGGATTTGGTTGCATGTCATGGTTTGAATTCCGAGCTAATGCTTATGAATTTTGATGGACAGGAAACTTGTGCAAAAAAGATGTTGAACGAATTATTTTCTGACATTACTGATTTTGCAAGAACAGCCGATTTAATTAATGATTCTGATTATCAGGGATCTCTTGCCGAGATTTCAAATTTTATTGAAAATCCTGATCAGCGAACTTCATTTAAAGTAAAACAACGAATTGTAGAGGAGGGCTTTATTAATTTCCATTTGAACAAAGCTAAGCAGTACAAGGAAGAAAGTGAGATGAGTAGTTTTCGCTTTCATGGATTCGAAGATCTGGAATTGTCTTCTCAATTACTTATGAAGGCCGCTTTACGAAGAGGAGTGGAGTTTACTATATTGGACCGATGCGAAAATTTCATCAGTTTAAGCCAGGGAGATAAAACGGAATATGTAATGCAGGCTACCCGAACATCATTAGATAACTATTCAAGCGTTTTAATGATGGAGAATAAGCTGGTAACGAAGAAAATTCTTGAAAAAGGTGGAATTAGGGTTCCTGCCGGATTAGATTATCAGGATGCCAGACAAGCACGTTCTGATTTTGATTTGTTTGAAGGAAAAGGGATTGTAGTAAAACCTAAATCGACAAATTTTGGCTTAGGAATTACCATTTTAAAAGAAAATAAAGACGAGGAGGTTTACAAAAGAGCTGTTGATATTGCTTTTGAACACGATGGAAGTATCCTTATTGAAGAGTTTATTTCGGGTAGGGAATTCCGATTCTTTGTAATAAACGGTAAGGTGTGTGGTATTTTGCACAGAGTTCCGGCCAACGTAAAAGGAGATGGTGAAAAAAACATTCGCGAGTTGGTCGAAATCAAAAATCAGGATCCTTTGCGAGGAAAAGGATATCGGACACCGCTTGAAAAAATTCGGTTGGAAGAGGCTGAAGAAATGTTCTTAAAAGAACAGGGTTTATGTTTCAAGAGTGTTCCTAAAAAAGATCAGGTAGTTTACCTGCGGGAGAATTCAAACATAAGTACCGGTGGCGATAGTATTGATTATACGGACGATATTCATCAGTCATACAAAGATATAGCAATAGAGTCGTCAAAAGCTCTTGGTGTTCAGATTACAGGTTTGGATATGATGATTGAGGATGTGAATCAGCCGGCAGCAAAAGACAATTATGCCATAATTGAAATGAATTTTAATCCGGCAATCCACATTCACTGTTATCCTTACATAGGTAAAAACAGACAGCTGAATGAGAAAATTTTGGATTCATTGGGATTTTGATGCCATCTGAAAGAATTGAAATTATTGAGTTTATGTTGCAGGACAATGTTATAGAATAGCTAATTTCCAGAGCCTCAAACTGCAATTTATCTTATATTTGTCTATGACTTTAATTAAGGCGAAAATATTCATTTTTGATTATTGTCGTTTGACTTGTAAATACAAAATTTAAAATATTATATCATGTCCGATTTTCATTATCAGAAACCATTTCCGATAACAAAGGATACTACCAAGTATCGTTTGCTAACAACAGATTACGTTTCAACTGTTGAAGTTGATGGAAGAAAAATTTTAAAAGTAGATCCGAAAGGACTTGAAATTCTTTCGAAAGAAGCATTTTCAGATGTATCTTTTTACCTGCGTCCTGCTCATTTAAATAAATTGAAGACAATTCTTCAGGATAATGAAGCATCAGATAATGATCGTTTTGTTGCTCACACGATGTTGTTGAATCAGGTGGTTGCTGCTGAAGGAGAATTGCCTACTTGTCAGGATACAGGTACTGCAATTGTTGTAGCAAAAAAAGGGGAAGATGTTTATACCGGAGCAGATGATGCTGAGCACCTTTCTAAAGGAGTTTACGATACTTATCAGGAAAGAAATCTGAGATACTCTCAGGTTGTTCCTTTCTCGATGTTTGAAGAAAAAAATTCTGGAAACAACCTTCCTGCTCAAATTGATATTTACGCAAACAAAGGGAATACTTACGAATTTTTATTTGTAACCAAAGGCGGCGGATCAGGAAACAAAACTTTTCTTTATCAGGAAACCAAAGCTCTTTTAAACGAAAAGAACTTAACCACTTTTATAACAAATAAACTTCGTGATTTAGGAACTTCAGCTTGTCCTCCGTATCATCTGGCATTGGTAATTGGCGGCACTTCGGCCGAAGCAACTTTGGCTACGGTGAAGAAGGCTTCTGCCGGATATTACGATCATTTGCCAACCGAAGGTAACGAAGGTGGTCAGGCATTCCGCGATTTGGAATGGGAGAAAAAAATAGAAGAGATTTGCCAAAAGAGTGAAATTGGAGCTCAGTTCGGGGGTAAATATTTTGTTCACGATGTAAAAGTAATTCGTTTGCCTCGTCACGCAGCTTCTTGTCCGGTTGGTTTGGGTGTAAGTTGCAGTGCCGATCGTAATGTGAAAGCTAAAATTACCGAGGAAGGAATCTATTTGGAAGAATTGGAAAGAAATCCATTTCAGTATTTGCCAAAAGAAGCTCCGCATTTGAAAGAGGCTGTTGAAATCAATTTGGATCAGCCAATGGCAGATATATTGAAAGAATTGACCAAATATCCAATTAAAACAAGATTAAGTTTAACAGGAACTTTGATTGTTGCCCGTGACATAGCTCATGCGCAAATCAAACAAATGTTGGAGGAAGGAAAAGAAATGCCGGAGTATTTCAAGAATCATCCTGTATATTACGCCGGACCCGCAAAAACTCCAAAAGGAATGCCTTCAGGAAGTTTTGGTCCGACAACTGCAGGACGTATGGATTCTTATGTTGATCTTTTTCAGAAGGTTGGTGGTTCTATGGTAATGGTGGCCAAAGGGAACCGTTACAAATCTGTAACTGATGCCTGCAAAGCAAACGGAGGATTCTACTTAGGATCAATTGGTGGCCCTGCAGCAGTATTGGCGAAGAACAGTATTAAATCTATCGAGGTGATCGATTTTCCAGAATTAGGAATGGAAGCAGTTCGTAAAATCCGTGTGGAAAATTTCCCAGCATTTATTATTGTTGATGATAAAGGAAACGACTTCTTTGCAAACATGTAAATTGAAGTTCTCAAACAAAAATATAGGGTGATCCATTGGATCACCCTTTTTTAATATCTCTATAATTCAGGCTTTTTTCTGCTTTCTTTTTTTTGTGCAAGAGCCTGTTTCTCTTCTAATCTTTTCTCTTTCGAAGCTCTTGTTGGTCTGGTTTTTTTTCTAGGTTTTACAGGAGTTAAAGCAATTTCAATCCATTGATAAAACTTTTGGATTGCTATTTCTTTATTTTGAACCTGAGAACGTTCTGTTTGAGCAGTTACCGATAGTATACCCAGATTATTGATATGATGATATAATTTTAGAAAGATGATTTCCTTTTCTTTTTTCGTCAGTATTTCTGACTCGAAAACAGAAAACCGAAGTTCAACTTTAGAATTAACTTTGTTCACATTTTGCCCGCCCGGACCACTACTCCTCGAAGTAATGAATTCCATTTCTTTCGTTAAATCTTTCGTGAATTTAAATTTAGTTTCCATAGTATGGCAAATATAAGTCAAAAAAATAAATCTGAACAAACTAAATTCTAATGTTCTCAGTTAATTAATTTACTAAAAGCAATTATGAGGGATAAAAAAATGCCACTTCGAAAAGTGACATTTGATTTTATGGTACAAATTTATTTATGGTAATTTATTCGGGCAATCCGTAAGTATCAACAATAAAGTCGATATCCTTATCACCTCTGCCACTTAGGTTTACCAAAATAGATTGTTTCGGATTTGCTTTTGCCAGTTTCAATGCATACGCCACAGCATGTGCACTTTCCAGTGCAGGAATTATTCCTTCCTCTCTACTCAATTCATAAAAAGCATCAATACATTCTTTGTCTGTAATAGAATGATATTCAGCTTTGTTCAGATCTTTAAGCATAGAATGTTCAGGTCCGACACCAGGATAATCCAATCCGCTGGCAACAGAATATACAGGATCAGGCTCGCCATTTTCATCCTGAAGAAGATAACATTTGAATCCGTGTATTACTCCTGGCTTGCCAAAAGTTAGAGTTGCTGCATGTTCTCCTTTATCAAAAGAACGTCCGGCAGGCTCTACGCCATGCAATTTACACTCATCATCTTCTAAAAAGGCCGAGAAAATTCCCATTGCATTACTTCCTCCACCAACACAAGCAACAATATTATCCGGCAGTTCTCCGGTCATTTCTTGAAATTGATCTCTTGCTTCAATTCCAACTACGCGTTGAAATTCGCGAACCATCATAGGAAATGGATGCGGTCCTACGACAGATCCAATGCAATAAATTGTATTAACCGGATCTTTAAGGTAAGCCATAAAAGCAGAATCAACTGCTTCTTTTAATGTCTTTAGTCCATGAGTTACCGGTACAACTGTTGCTCCAAGAATTTTCATTCTCACTACATTTGGATGTTCCTTGGCAATATCGACTTCCCCCATGTGAATTTCACATTCCAATCCAAAATAGGCGGCAGCAGTGGCTAATGCAACTCCATGTTGGCCGGCACCGGTTTCAGCAATCAGCTTTTTTTTGCCCATGTATTTGGCTAAAAGAGCTTCACCCATGCAATGGTTTAATTTATGCGCTCCTGTATGATTTAGATCTTCGCGTTTCAGATAAATTCGTCCACCATATTTATTGGATAGGCGGTTACAGAAATAAACAGGAGTGGGACGACCCTGGAAGTGCTTACGTATGCTTCTTAGTTCTGAGATAAATTCGTGAGATTTACTAATTGAATAGTAAGCCTCGTTAATTTTCTTCATCTCTTCTTCTAAAACTTCAGGAATATAGCTTCCTCCGTATTGGCCGAAATTTCCTTTTTCGTCAGGATAGGCTTTGAAATAATTCGTTGACATATTGGTAAATATTTTGGTTAATGATAGTTCTATTTATTTTTAATTGCGTGTGGTTTTCAGTTTAAAATAAAATAACCGGATCCATAAAGATGTATCTCCAGAGTCCGGTTATTATTTGTGTCGTTCAATTTCTTTTCATCTCCAGCCGGGAATACTATTGGAAAAGATTATAGATTACTCGCACCCCGATAAGAAATTGCCAAAATTAAAAGACAAAAACAAAGATAGAAAAATTAGTCCATTTGATTCGTACGGGATATGTTCAAAATGATCCTATTGTATCTAAATAGTGTTTGGATAGATAATTTGCATTGCTATTGGGGTGGGATATTTGTAAATTGAGTAGAATCAATTCAAAATAAGTTAAATCAAAAATGGAGGTTGTGATGAATGAAATCAAAGTGTCCCCTAAAGATAGGGTAGCTTTTGTAAGTGGAGCTAACAGAGGAATTGGGAGAGCAATAACCATTGAGCTACTCGAAAAGGGGGCAAAAAAAGTGTATGCGGGAGTACGGAATTTAAAATCTATGGATGATCTTAAACCAGAGTATGGGAATCGTTTGGTTCCGATACTTTTAGACTTAAGGGATGATCGATCAATTATTAGGGCTGCAAAATTAGCGAAGGATGTTGAAATCTTAATTAATAATGCTGGTGTTTATGAATCCGGAGGATTCTGTTCGGATGAAACATTAGACAGTATGGCTGTAAATTTTGAAGTAAATGTTTGGGGTTTGGTAAAGTTGACTGTTTCTTTAATAGACTATTTAAAACAGAGGGAAATAGCTGCCATTGTAAATACTTCTTCGCTGTTGGGCTTGGCTAGTATGCCAATTGCAGGAGTATATTCTGCCTCGAAGGCTGCCGTTCATAGTATTACACAAGGCTTGCGCGGAGAATTGTTTTTGACTAATATTCTTGTTATGGGAGTATATCCTGGACCTGTCAATACTGATATGACAAGAGATCTGGAAATGGAAAAAGATTCTCCTGTAAATGTTGCCAGAGAAATAGTAGAAGGATTAATTAAGGGTAAAGAATATGTATTTCCGGATGTCATGTCGAAACAGGTTGGAGAATTGTATTTGACTGAACCAATAACTGTTGAAAGACAATTTGCCCATTTTATTTCTCAGGAAGAAGAAGTATAAGGTTTGTAAGAGATAAAGATTTAACAGAGGCTGCAGAGCCTCTTTTTTTGCTATATAGCTTTGTTAGTAAAGGCCGGTAATATTTGCGTAATGAGAATATTCTCATTATATTTGTTAAAAATAAATCCCTATGCCAAGAAAAATCAGATTGCGAAAAGTTGTGGAACCACCAAGATTTAAGGGGTACAGACCCTTTGGTGTAAATTCTAAGAGTCGGAAATCAATTGATTTGCTTTATGAAGAATATGAAGCATTGAAGTTAGCAGATTACGATTTGTTAAAACATGATGAAGCTGCTGGTTTAATGGGCATATCGAGGCCGACTTTTGCGAGAATCTACGAAAGTGCCCGAAGAAAAATTGCTGCAGCATTGGTAGAAGCAAAGGAAATAAGAACTGTTTTTGGGAATGCAGTTATGGATAAGAATTGGTATTTGTGTTCAAAATGCAATGCAAGATTTAATATTCCGGAAACTATGGACAAAGAAACTTGTCCGGCTTGTAATTCCAAACACATCGAATTAATTAATAAATAAGAATATGAAGACAATTATTACATCAACGGGAAATCAATTGAATTCAATTTTTGATTTGCGGTTTGGAAGAGCAGGCTGGTTTTGTTTGTATGATGATCAATCAGGAGAAATTAGTTTCATTGAGAATGAAAATATCAACTCGCAAAGTGGAGCAGGAACCAAAACTGTTGAAAAGGTGGTCGAACTGGGTGCTCAAAAAGTAATTTCAGGTGATTTTGGGCCTAAAGCAAAAGAATTGCTTGAAAAGTTCAATATTCAAATGGTGTTGCTGCAAGATGATAATAGCACAGTGCAGCACATTATAGACAAATTGAAATCTTAAAATAAAATGTTATGCCACATTTGGATGGAAAAGGACCCGAAGGAGAAGGTTCAAAATCGGGAAGGGGACTAGGACAATGTTCTGAATCTGACCAAAACATTCTATTGGAGAAGTTAGGGAAAGGTTTAGGTTTGAAACGAAAAAGTGGTTGCGGTAAAGGGCAGGGAAAAAGATTGAAAAGTAGTAAATCAATTTAAAAAAGGAGGTTGAAATGCCAGGTTTAGATCGAAGTGGTCCGGAGGGAAAAGGTGCCCGAACCGGAAGAGGAATGGGGCGTTGTAACAGCAGCAAGAAAATGTACAGTGAGACAGAATTTAAGGATGAAACCATTGAAAGAGGCAAAGGACAAGGATTTGGTTTTGGACGAGGACGTGCCGGAAGACTAAGACTTCGCCGAAGGAAAATAAATGATTAGATATTTATTCCTTGGTTTCATAAAAAATGCATCCTGATTAGTAAGAGGCATAAGGGTCTTGTTGATTTTATTCTTCTTGAATAATATCAATAGCTCTTGTGCTGTATCTGATACAAAGAATAAAATAGTGTTCCCTCTTGTTTGGGATTGATTAATTGAAATATTATATGAAACATCCTAACTGGTTTATAAGATATTGATATTTAAAATGTTAAATTAAATAATTACGAATGAAAAAGAAAATTGCAATTCCAGTTAAAGATGGAATTTTGGATGGACATTTTGGCCATTGTTCGCATTTTGCATTGCTTGATGTAATGGATAAAGCTATTGTTACAGAAGAATTAGTGGCTGCACCACCACACGAACCAGGTTTGTTGCCTCCATTCTTAGCTGACTTAGGGGTTACTGATGTAATTGCCGGAGGAATGGGAAGCAGAGCCATACAAATTTTTAATCAACACAATGTAAATGTATTTGTTGGAGCACCTCAATTAGATGCTAAAGAATTGGTAAAAGGATTTTTGGATGAAAGTTTAAGCTTTACAGCTAACTATTGCGACCACTAAATATGGATAACAGGTGTTTGACTTGCCACTCCAAAACGGTGGATTTACTAATTGACAAATTTAATCTTCAGGGGGAAGTCGCAGGTGATTTTTCCTCTGAAGTAAATCATTTACTAACAAATTGTAAGCACCTCTCAAATCCTTATCTGGCGTTGCTAATTCATCGTTTGGCGAAAAAGAAAATACAAAATGATGATTTGTACCGTGAGGAGAAGAAACATGCCAATTCAATTTTGTATTCGCAATATAAAAAATGGGTTGCATTTGTGAATGAAAATGATGAATCACTGCATATTGCCGCAAAATTAGCTGTTGTTGGCAATATTGTTGATTATGGAGCACATAGTGTACCAGCCGATATTCCAGCTAAAATAGAAGAATTACTGGCTCTTGATTTTGCTTTGGACGATAGAGATGAGATGTTTGCTGAGGTAAAAAAAGCAGAATCGGTTTTGTATTTAGGCGATAATGCAGGCGAAATAGTTTTCGATAAGCTTTTTATTCAACATTTGAATCATCCCAACTTAACTTATGTTGTTCGGGGAAATCCGATAATTAATGATGTGACTTTCGAGGATGCTGAGCAAGTAGGAATGCAGGATGTTTGCAGGGTGATATCGAATGGTCATGATGCACCTTCAACCTTAGTGGATAATTGTTCAGAAGAATTTCAGGAACTGTATACAAAAGCAACTGTTGTAATTTCTAAAGGACAGGGAAATTTTGAAGGTTTGCTAAATGAAAAAAGAAAATCACTTTATTTTATGCTGATGGCAAAATGTGATATAATGGCTGAGATGTTGGGTGTGAATAAGGGAGATTTGATCATTACAAAAAAGCAGGAGGGGAGTTTATGGCGTTTAAAATAGCCGTTGCAAGTGGCAAAGGAGGAACAGGCAAAACAACTTTTGCTGTTAATTTATTTTCTTCCATCAATGAGCATTGGACAAGAAGTGTACAGTTGGTTGACTGCGATGTGGAAGAGCCGAATGACCTTTTGTTTTTTCGGAATTTCTCGGTTAAGAGCGAGAAATTATCAGAGCAGGTGATTCCCAAAATAGACACTTCGAAATGTACATTTTGTAAAAAATGTGAGGAATATTGTGAATTCAACGCAATTGTAATGATTCCCTCAATGCAGTATGCTGTTGTGAATAAGGATTTGTGTCATTCTTGTGGTGCTTGTTTTGTGGCCTGTCAGTTTGATGCTATTCACGAAACCAAAAATGCCATTGGAACTGTGACCAATTACAATATTGGTAATGATTTGAGTCTGATGGAAGGCAATTTGCGGGTTGGTTCTCCATTGCAGACTATGTTGATTAAGGATTTAAAGAAGAACTTAGTTGGTGAACATGATATTCTGATTTACGATGCACCACCTGGTACAAGTTGTCCGGTTGTTGAGACCATTTCGGATGCCGATTTTGTGATTTTAGTGACAGAGCCAACTCCATTCGGAGTATATGATTTAAAGCTTACTGTTGATTTATTGCGTGAGGTGAATAAACCTTTTGGTGTTTTTGTAAACAAAGCCGGATTAGGAGATTCTGAAGTGTATGAGTTTCTGAAGGCCGAAAATATTGACTTGTTGGGTGAAATTCCTTTTAGTAAAGAGTATGCAGGTTTGTATGCAAAAGGGAAAATTGTGAGCTGTGTTCCCCTTCAATTCGCGAAGGAGTATCGCAAGGTGGTTGAGTATTTGAAGAAATTGAATTAATATGAAGGACATAACTATTCTTAGTGGTAAAGGAGGAACAGGAAAAACCAGTATTACAGCAGCTTTGGCTTCGGTGATTAAAAATACTGTTTTTGTAGATGCTGACGTTGACGCAGCTGATCTTCACATTATTTTTCAACCGGAAAATAAAGAGACACATGTGTTCGAGGGAGCTTGGGTTGCTTCTATTGATACTAATTTATGCACCAATTGTGGTCTTTGCAGACAGCATTGCAAATTTGAAGCTATCCATTTTAAACCGGGTGGAGGCTTACGTATCGATGCTTTTGCATGTGAAGGTTGTCGTCTTTGTGAACGTATTTGTCCTGCAGGAGCAATCAGTTCAGAGCGAAGCCGCAACAATCATTGGTTTGTGTCCGATACGCGTTTTGGATCATTGGTTCATGCTAAAATGGGACCGGGTGAGGAAAATTCCGGCAAATTGGTGACTCAAATCCGCAAAAGAGCTAAAGAAATTGCCATAGAAAAGAATGCTGACTTTATTTTAAACGATGGACCTCCTGGAATTGGCTGTGCGGCAATTGCGTCTATTACCGGAACCGATGCAGTAATTTTGGTTACAGAGCCCAGCAAATCAGGATTTCATGATTTGGTGCGTTTGGTAGAGTTGGTGCAGTCGTTCCAAATACCGATGTATGCTCTAATCAATAAATATGATATCAATTTAGAAATTTCCATGCAAATGGAAAGCTTTTTTACCACACAGGGAATTACGCTGATGGGCAAACTGCCTTTTTCCGAAGAGGTAGTTTACTCGATGGTAGAGAAAAAAACAATTTTGGAGTACAATAAAGATTCGGAAATTGGCAACGCACTATTAGAACTTTGGAAGAAAGTTGATGTTTCCGAACTAAAAATTGAACAATGATTATTGGTGAATATAAAATACGGCCAAGATACAACGAGGTGGATCAAATGGGTTACGTCTATCATGCCAACTACGTTAATTATTGTCATCAGGCCAGAACGGAACTGTTGCGCCAATTCGGCATAAACGACAAGGTGTTAGAGGATAATAATGTCATGCTTCCTGTAATTGAAATGAATTTAAGATATTTAAAACCGACAGGCTATGATGAAGAATTAACGGTTCGAACCAAAATAAAGGAATTGCCCAAGGTTCGTTTCAAATTTGAGTTCGAATTTGAAAACGGAAAAGGAGAAAAGACATGTACTGCAACATCTACGGTGGTTTTTGTGGATAGTAAAACCCGAAAACCACATCAAGTTCCTGACATGATTGTGAGTGCCCTGCAAAACGAATTTCAATTAGTAGTTTAGTTTTTATGTTTTTTTTAGGGGATTAAACATGAAAAAACCGGACTTTAGGAGGAATACCTATTGTCCGGTTTTATTTTTAAACAGTTTCTTACCAACTATAGTAATTTTTTAGCAGCTTCAACAGCATCATCAAAATTGTTGAAGATATTTTCTTCGTTTATTAAGTGATGAATTTCGCTTTTTAGTAAATCGCCCATTACTTCCGAATTTACTCCGGATAAAATCACCTTTGTTTTTCTATTTTCCAAGTTTTTAATGATTTCGGTGAAGTTTCTTACTCCGGTGGTATCCATAAAAGGAACATGTCGCATTCGAATGATAAGAACTGATGTAGAACTTTTCAGGTTGCGAAGGGTTTCCTGATATCTTTTGGCAGCGGCAAAAAAGAACGGTCCGCTAATTTCATATATCTCAATTTTCTTAGGGATTTGATTGTAATTCTGTATCTCATCCGAATCCGATTCATGTTGAATTACGCCATTGATTTTTGACATTCGATACATGAAGATTAAAGATGCCAGTACAATTCCCATTTCGATAGCGATGGTTAAATCAACCAATACGGTTAAGAAGAAGGTGGTGAGTAAAACGATAATGTCAAATCTTGAACCCTTAAGAATAGATTTGAAAGATCTCCATTCACTCATATTGTAGGAAACCACAATCAAAATACCTGCCAGACACGACATTGGAATTAATTTTGCCCATCGTCCAAATACCAGCATGATTAACAATAGAGTAAGTGCATGAATCATTCCCGCAACAGGTGTGCGTCCACCGTTTTTAACATTAGTTGCAGTTCTCGCAATAGCTCCTGTTGCCGGAATTCCTCCAAAAATAGGAGAGAAGATGTTGGCAATTCCCTGTGCAATTAATTCTGTATTGGATCGATGATTTCCACCGATCATACCGTCGGAAACTACTGCGGATAGTAAAGATTCGATCGCGCCCAAAATCGCAATAGTTATTGCCGGTTGAAAGTAATTCGGAAGATTGGTCCAGTCAACAGTTGGAACCGAGAAACTAAATGAGTTGGGAATTTCTCCATATACCGATTCGATGGTGTTAACAGGCATGTCGAAAATCTGCACAAGCGCGGTCATTGTAATAATTGCGATAAAGGATCCTGGTATTTTAGGAATCAATTTACCGGCGAACAAGGTCAATAGGACTGTACCTCCGCTAATCGCGATTGCATATATATTGAGACTGGAAATATTAGAGAAATAACAAGCCCATTTTCCAATAAATTCAGATGGAACTTCTGCTATCTGAAGACCAAAGGCTGCTTTAATTTGAGTAGAGAAAATAACCAGAGCAATACCCGAGGTAAATCCAACAATTAAAGGATGGGGAATGAATTTTAAAACCGCTCCCATGCGCAGTACCCCAAATAGAATTAGAATTATACCAGCCAAAAATGTTGAGATCATTAAACCATCAATTCCGTACTGGCTAACAATACCGTAAACAATTACGATAAATGCACCTGTAGGTCCTCCAATTTGAACCCGGCTGCCACCCAATAAAGAAATGATAAAACCAGCCACAATTGCTGTAATTAAACCTTTTTCGGGCGAAACACCTGATGCAACAGCAAATGCAATGGCCAAAGGAAGAGCAACAATACCTACAATAATTCCTGCAAATAAATCTTTTTGAAAAGCCTGGATATTGTAACCTTTTAGTACAGAGAATAATTTAGGTCTAAAAATAGAGTTCATTTGTTAATAATTTAAATGATAATAGTTGTCCCGATCAAGTTCAGGAAGAAGCCGTCATGTTTAGGTTTATCCGTAAAGGAAGCCCTAATATTTATGACAGATCTTTTTTTTTCGTTATTGATTGTTTTGAGTTGCAAAAGTAATGCATAAAGGTTCTCGTTATTCTCCCAAAAGAGAATATTTTAAGGAAAATGAAACAAAACAAGAAGTATTCTTTCTTTACCGAATATAAATGCAGGGAATAACAAGATTCCGGGACGTCTCGATGCATAAATAAATTGTATTTTTGTCCGGATTTTAAAATAGCAATCATCGGATAGCAGTGAATAGTGAATTGTGGTTGGTGAACAGAGAAAAATAAAACATTTGGACGAAGAGCACCGCCGCAAATTCAAATAATCATTTAGAACAGAAATAAAAGAACATGCAGGTTCCCGGAAAATATAAATTCATAGTTCAGTTGGGTAAGGCCTTACATACTTATGGCGTACCCTCCTATAAATCGCAGATTTATCTGACAGAGATTTCGGAAAAGAAAGGGATTAAGGGAAGTTTTATGGATACACCAACCTGGATCAACTATGTGTTTTACGAAGAGGAAGAGCAAACCTACAATTACGTAGAGTGCGTGCCGCCAGGGGAATTGAATTTGGGTGCTTTGTCGCGAATTGTTGAAATCACTAACGATGTTCTTTCAAATAAAAGCAGTTTTGAAGAAGCCAAAATTGCCATGGAGCAATTAAAAACAGCACCTTTTGCTTATGGCAAACTAACCGAATTGGCAGCCTTTATTCTTTCGGCTGGGGCATTTAGCATGATATTGGATACCAGCTGGGCTTCTGCAGTAACCGCATCTATTATTGGAGCAGTAATTTATGGTATTACTCTTTTGGCTCATAAATCGGGATACATTCGAAGTGCCTTGGAGTCACTAATAGCCTTTGTGGCCACTCTAATAACCGGTTTATTGTCCATGAAATTTGAACAGATCAATATTTCCATGACCATTCTGGCATCTATTATTGTGTTTATTCCCGGATTATCGATTACTACTGCATTGGAAGAGATCACTTCCCGAAGTTTGGTGTCGGGGACGGCCAAATTGTTCGATGCCTTGGTATCGCTTTTTAAGCAGTTTTTTGGTGTTGTTTTGGGTCTGGCAATTCTTCCTTTGTTTGTTGACCTGCAACCTAATAATGTAATAAATGATGTGCCCGAATGGCTCGACTACTTTGCCATCGTAATTTTGGCCTTGAGTCTTTCGGTGGTGTTTAAAGTGCGGACAAGAGATTTGCTGTATTGTGTAATTGCTGGATTTATTAGCTTTTATACCACTACACTTTTCGACTTCACAGGAATTTTAGTCAGTATTTTTATCGGAACTATTGTGGCCGTAAGCATCAGCAAACTGTTTAGTAAAATAACACGATCGCCTCAGTTGGTGTTTTTAGTGCCTGGAATTGTGATGCTTGTTCCGGGAAGTAAAGCATTTATTGGTTTAAGCAGTGTATTTCTAGATGCACCGGGAGCGCAAAACAACATGGGAGCGCAGGTACTTTATATTTTTATGGGGATTATTGGTGGTTTAATTTTCTCTGGTAGTTTTATGGATCGAAACATCAAAAAAGCATCCTCGAAAAGCATGCTGACAGGCCAATAAATAATTCTATTAATGATAGCAATCGGAGATATATCCTCAGGAAATTTTATATATCTGTGATTTTAAATAATGTTTTAACAATTTGGCAGCCGATTAATTATGGGGTTGTAATATAAGTGTAATATCAAAAATGAAGTAATTAATAATGCAAACAACTATACTGAGTATTCAAAATATATTGCCTCTCACCTGTGCACGAATCGGAGCTTGCTGCCATGGTAATCAAGTGTTGCTTAATCCATGGGAGCTGGTGTGTTTGGCCAGGGAGAAAGAAATGACTACAAGGGAGTTTCGTGACCTTTACTGTGAGTTCGGCGGGATTCGTTTGCAATTTAATGGAAAGGTAGGTTGGGGAGGGAAACAAGCTTGCTCTCAATATATCGATAATTTTGGGTGCAGTGTCCACTTGGGGCGTCCATTGGCTTGTCGCTTATTTCCACTGGGTCGTCAAATGCAAAGTAACGAAGTTCGCTATATGTATCAGGGAGATAAACTTCCTTGTTTGGAAAAATGTCCCGAAGTTATAGATTTACCTCAAATGAGTGTTGGAGAATATCTTAATGGTCAGGAAACGGATCAATTCGAAAAGGCTCAGGATCAATATTTAGAAATGATGCAAAATATAGCTGATATTGCGTTTGAACTATTGCTTGATACTGGTTTGTCCGAATCCGGAGATAAGGAAACATTGCCATTGTGGAGAAAGATGGGCAATGAGCCTCCGGAAGAATTAGCAGAAAGGATAGGGCAGGAGTGGATTGATTGTTTGATGATTCCTGAAATTTCTGATGACGATCCTATTGCATTTACTCAAAAACACAATAATTTGCTTCAATTAAAAGCGCAGAAAGAATTTGGAGCCTTGCAAACAAATCAAGAATTACATGAAGCTTCTGTTTTAATTATGGGAGTAGCTTTGCATTTTGCTCGTGGTATAGGGGCTGATCCTAAAAGTTTGGTTGAACATTGGATCGGAATTGCAAAGAATCACGGCGCTCAGGAATAGCGTTTGTGATAAAAGACTTCGTTCGAGCTTACCCTATTATAGTAACAGACCTGACAGGATTTTTAAAACCCGGCAGGTCTTTTTTATGAAATAGTTTCTGATATCATTGGTGATATTCCTTACGATTGCTATACTTTCATTGGTATTGGTTCCTGACAAGGAGGGATTGAACATTTAAATAATACCATGATTACAACAGGAAATACTTAGATCTTGGTTATAGGAAACGAATTAAAATAGCTTTTATGGAAAAGAATTGTGGGCTGGAAAGGAGCAGGAGAAAGTAAAATTAAATTCCCCATTTTTATTTATTGCAATAGTATTCCATAAGTCTGGAAATGTAAGAAAAAATTTGTACTGCACATAATGATTTGTGATTGATTATTGTGATGTAAGAGTAATTGCCGTGGCATAGAATGTGTTACGACTTTTTTTCTATTTGTGTTTTGGTTGATAAAGGATCTTATTTAAAAAAAAATATACGGAGGAAATGAATCAGTTGGCTAAAAAATTTCTACTTTTGATTTTAGAAAATGGACCAAATGATTATTCTTCAAACGTTAACGCATTCATATCGTCGTCTATTCAATTGCCTGATGTACTACAATCGGACAATTTAATCGATATTACCTGTTTCATACATTGACAGGTAAATTCCTCACACACTACATTCACACTTTTTATTTATTTACGGATTGGTCCGTAGATAAAGGTGTATTAGATACCCAACTTTAGTTTTTGAACCCAAAAATTAATAACAAAATGAATTCAAATAATCTACATAAAACTCCTGAGCGTGCGCCTCGTTCAGAAAGCAATTTTAGTAATGTCCATTCTTCGGATTCCCATGAAAGAATGACCGAACGTATTCAGAATTTACGCAAAATTAGTGTCGGTACAGAGCCTTCGCTCGATATCGAAAGAGCTTTGATCGAAACCGCTTTTTACAAAGAAAACAATGGTAAGTATTCCATTCCAATGATGCGGGCATTAACCTTCATGGAAATTTGTAAAAAGAAAACAATTTATTTGGGTGAAGGTGAGTTGATCGTGGGAGAACGTGGCCCATCACCAAAATGTGTACCTACTTTTCCTGAGTTGACCTGCCATAGTGTTGACGATTTAAATGTATTAAATACCCGCGATTTGCAACGCTATACCATATCGCAGGAAGATATTGATACTTATGCACGTGAGGTAATTCCATATTGGGAAGGCCGTACCATGCGCGAACGCATTTTCAATTACGTTCCTCAAGAATGGAGTGCGGCTTACGAGGCTGGTTTGTTTACCGAATTTATGGAGCAACGGGCTCCCGGTCACACGACTTTAGATGGCAAGATCTACAAAAAAGGATTGCTTGATTTTAAAAAAGACATTCAGGCTCACATCGACCGTTTGGATTTTATGAATGATGATGAGGCCACTGATAAGCTGGAAGAACTGAAAGCCATGGCAGTTTCCTGCGATGCTGCGATTGTATTTGCAGAACGTCATGCCGATTTAGCCGAAGAACAGGCTAAAACAGAAAAAGATCCTCAAAGACTTACTGAACTGAAAAAGATTGCTGAAGTGTGTCGTTGGATACCGGCTCATGCTCCCCGGAATTTTCACGAAGCTATCCAAATGTATTGGTTCATGCATCTTGGAACCATTACCGAGTTGAATGGTTGGGATGCTATGAATCCAGGTCATTTTGATCAGCATTTGGAACCTTTCTACAATAAAGGAATAGAAAGCGGAGACTTATCCCGTGAGGAGGCAAAGGAATTATTGAGTTGTTTCTGGATTAAAGTAAATAATCATCCTGCACCGCCCAAAGTGGGAATTACGGCACGCGAAAGCGGAACCTATAACGATTTTACGAACATCAATATTGGAGGAGTCCGCAGAGACGGTTCCGATGGTGTTAGTGAGGTTTCTTATTTGTTGCTGGAGATCATTGAAGATTTGCATATTCTGCAGCCGGGAAGTTCCATTCATGTTAGTACACGTACTCCCGATCGTTTTTTAAAAGAGGGTTGTAAGGTGATTCGTCAGGGACACGGTTATCCTTCCGTTTTCAATCCCGATGTGTATGTCATGGAATTGCTTCGTCAAGGTAAGTCATTGGAAGATGCGCGCGAAGGTGGTTGCAGCGGTTGTATCGAAGTAGGAGCTTTTGGGAAAGAAGCCTATGTTTTAACTGGGTATCTGAATGTTCCGAAAGTTTTAGAGGTGACCTTAAACAACGGAATTAATCCCGTAACCGGTAAAATAGCAGGGATTCAAACCGGTGATCCGCGTAATTTTAAAAGCTTTGAAGAATTGTACGAAGCATTTTTGAAACAGCTGAATTTTGTGGTTGATCAGAAAGTCAGGGTAAGTAATTATATCGACCGTATGTTTGCTAAATATGCACCGGCACCACTTTTATCGGTATTAACAGACGATTGCATTGCCAGAGGCCGCGATTATTACAATGCCGGACCACGATACAACACAAACTATATTCAATGTACTGGTTTGGGAACTATTACCGATAGTTTGGCAACACTGAAAAAACATGTGTTTGAGTCGAAAGATTTTACTATGGATTCAATACTGGAGGCTGTTGGTAAAAACTTCGAAGGGGAGGAGATTCTTCGTCAGACAATACTCAATAAAACACCTTTTTTTGGAAATGACGATGAATACGCCGATAGCATTGCAGTGCGTGTTTACAACGATTTACTGGAAGCTATTGATGGTAAGCCAAATACTAAAGGAGAAACTTATCATCTGAATATGCTGTCGACTACCTGTCATGTATATTTTGGTAAAGTAATGGGAGCAACTCCTAACGGGCGGTTAGCCGGAAAGTCTATTTCGGATGGAACTTCACCTTCGCATGGCAGCGATATTAACGGTCCTTCAGCAGTGATTCGTTCCCTGACAAAAATTGATCAGACCAAATCGGGTGGAACTTTATTGAATCAGCGTTTTCTTCCAAGTTTACTGAAAAGGGATGAAGACATTAATAAGCTGAGCAAGCTAATTCGAAGCTACTTTTCATTGGGTGGTCATCACATTCAATTTAATATTGTTGATTCAGCAACTTTGCTGGCCGCTCAGGCATGTCCGGAAGATTACAAAGACTTGTTGGTACGTATGGCCGGTTACAGCGATTACTTCAACGATATGAATGCCGATTTACAGCAGGAAGTGATCGATCGTACTGAAAATGAATCGTTTTAAATCTTTTTAAATGGGAAAAGGACTGATTTTCGATATTAAAAGATACGCTATTAACGATGGACCCGGCATTCGGGTAACTATTTTCTTTAAAGGCTGCCCTTTGTCCTGCGTTTGGTGTCATAATCCGGAAAGTATTTTGGATTACGCGCAGAAGATGTACACAGCTTCGAAATGTATCGGAGCTGTAAAATGTACAGAGGTTTGTCCGAATAATGCGCTGACTTTAACCAAAAATGGGATTGAAACAGATGTTGAATTGTGTAATCTTTGTGGGAAATGTGCTGAGGTTTGTCCAACAAAGGCCATCGAAATGTCGGGGCGTGAATACAGTACGGCTGATTTGATGAAAATTATTGAAAGGGAGACCGTTTTCTTTGATCATTCCCAAGGTGGAGTGACTTTTTCAGGAGGAGAACCTTTGATGCATTTTCAAAAACTGATTGAACTTCTCGATCAATGTGGTAAAAAGGACATTCATCGGGTAGTGGATACTACATTATTTGCGAATACGGATATTGTTCTTGATGTGGCCAAACGAACTGAATTATTTTTGGTTGATTTGAAAGCCTGGGATTCTGAAGTGCACCAAAAATATACGGGAGTTCCCAATGAGCAAATTCTTAAAAATATAAAGCGGTTGGCAGAAATAGGTAAGGATTTTATCATTCGCATCCCCTTTATCGATGGGGTGAATGCTGACGAACAAACGCTAAGAAATGAAGCAACGTTTTTATCGTCTATCCCTTGGGAACGAAAAGAAGTGAACCTGTTGCTTTATCATGATATAGCAAAGGGAAAACATCAAAAACTGGGTTCGGCTTACAAAGCAGAGGAACTGGCAACTCCCTCAGATGAAATGGTACAATTAGCTCAATCCATTTTCGCCGAAAAAGGCATAAGTGCCACTGTTGGTGGCTAATCGTAATTTACTAAAACATTCAATTAAACAGAAGATGCACATATGTGCATCTTTTTTTTACATATGTATTGGTGTTATTATGTGTTAAATATGCAACTTTGAGTATACTAATCCAAACAGATGAAACGACCCTATAAAAATTATTACACACAGGTGCATGAGTGTAATTTGAGAGTTCCATCTGACAAAAACTTAAAATGATTAACAGATGAAAAAACTAATTATTGTATTGTGTTTATTTCTTGGAAGCTACACCTTTCTTAGTGCACAACACAAACTGAAGTCCCCCAATGCAAAAATAATTGTAAGTGTTGATGTTTCCAATGGCATTCATTATTCTGTTTCGTTGAACGATCAGATATTTGTTGAACGATCAGATATCGGTTTATCTTTTAATGATATAGATTTATGCAAAAATGCAAAACTGAAGAAAACATCATACACAAATCAGGATAAGCTGGAAACTCCTGTGGTTGCTTTAAAAGAAAGTAGTATCAGAAATAATTACAATCAATTAAGCCTGGATTTTAAAAACAATTTAACCCTTGAATTTCGTGCTTTTGATGATGGAGTGGCTTACCGATTTGTTACAAACCGCAAAGGAAATGTTGAAGTAAATGAGACAGCAAAAATTGAATTTGCAGATAACTATAAAATGTGGGCTTCTCCATTGGATGGATATGCAGGCAGTTATGAACCGGATTATCAAAAAGTGAAAATAAATGATTTTTCGACTTCCAAAAATACTTTCTTACCGTTGCTGATTGAACATTCAAAAGGATATAAAATGTTGATGACTGAGGCGGATGTTTCAGATTATCCACACATGTTTCTAAAGAAAACAGGCGTAAATACGCTAAGCGCAACTTTCCCTTCCTATCCGTTAGAAACGAAATTGATTGGCGATCGCGGAAGTGAGATTGTAAAGGGAGCCGATTACATTGCAAAAACAACAGGCAAGAGAAGCTTTCCCTGGCGTTTAATGGTCATCTCAGAAAAAGATGCACAGCTAATGGAATCAAATTTGGTCTATTTACTGGCTCCGGAGAATAAGCTTGAAAATACCGATTGGATCAAACCGGGCAGAGTTGCCTGGGACTGGTGGAATGCTTCTAATTTGTACGGCATTGATTTTAAGGCTGGCTTAAACACAGATACTTACAAGTATTTTATCGATTTTGCAGGTCGCAACGGTTTGGAATACGTTATTTTAGATGAAGGTTGGTCGGTGTCAACTACAGATATCACGAAACCAAATCCAAAATTGGATCTGTTTGAGTTAATTCGTTACGGGAAAGAAAAGAATGTAAAGTTGATATTGTGGGCTAGCTGGAGAGCCATTGAGGACCAATTTTTCGTACTCAGGAAATACAAAGAGTGGGGGATTGCAGGAATTAAGGTTGATTTCATGAACAGAGCCGATCAATGGATGGTGAATTACTATGAAAAAGTGGCCAAAGAAGCTGCGCAAAATGAGTTGTTGGTTGATTTTCACGGAGCCTTTAAACCCAATGGATTGCACCGGGCCTATCCAAATGTAGTTTCTTACGAAGGGGTTCAGGGAAATGAACATTGTAAATGGTCAGCCAACGTAACTCCCGAACACATGCTAACACTTCCGTTTACCAGAATGGTATGCGGCCCGATGGACTTTACTCCGGGGGCGATGCGTAATTTTAACTCCAAAGAATTTAAATTCAACTTTTACCGTCCGGGCAGTCAGGGTACACGTTGTCATCAACTGGCACTTTTTATTGCCTACGAAAGCGGAATTCAGATGCTTGCCGACAGTCCTTCCAATTACGAAAGAGAACAGGAATCAACAGATTTTTTAGCCAGTGTACCCAATACATGGGATGAACTAAAAGTTTTGGAAGCAAAAGTCGGAGAATATCTTATGATTGCCCGTCGAAAAGGAGATCAATGGTTTATTGGAGCAATGAATGATAATGAGACCGAAAGAGAATTTACCATTGATTTATCATTTCTTTCTTCAGGATCAAAAAAAGCAATTATCATGCAGGATGGTCTGAATGCAAATCGATTTGCGGAAGATTATCAAAGAATCGAAAAATCAGTAAGCAATCAGTCGAAACTGACTGTAAAAATGGTCAAGGGAGGCGGTTTTGTGGCTCGAATTAAGTAATGTTTCGCTTGGATGCGTGGAATTTTTTAAGTGAAAGTATTGATAACGATTTAATTGATAAGAATGATACATCCAAATTTCGTAAAAATTTCAGGAATAGTTTTGTTGACTGTATTCGCAGCATCTTGTGCCAACAAGAGCAATATGGGATCGAAACAGACTGCTGCCGAAAAGGAATTATATCTGCCTGCAAAAATTTATTTTGTGCCCGATAGTAATGACTACAACAGCGATACCAGTAAGTATTGTTACAAACGAATGATACAATCAGAGAATATAGCCCTTTTCTGGGATAAGGAATTTGGAGATGATCCGATGACCAATGCTGATGAAACAAAGCGTTTTGATGCGAATGAAGCTCTTAAGGAATGTGAACGGTTTTACAACTATTATGCAAATGATCTCAAGATCGTGCAGAAAGGCAAATCATTGTCAGATAAATACAAGTTACTCATGTTTGTATTCGGAGGCAAAGAGGGAACTGCATTTGGCGGTGGAGAAGAGGATAAAGTGGGTGTTTTATGGACTCCTGCAACAAGAATTAACCGTGCACCGTATGGAGCATTAGCTCACGAAATGGGTCATAGTTTTCAATACATTTCCTGTGCCGACAGCGGAACGGGGCCTACAGGACCGATTATTGAGATGTCTGCGCAGTACATGTTATGTCAGGTGTATCCGGAATGGATGACTTTTGAGAATTATCATTTGGTAGATTTTATGAAGGGAACACATTATGCATTTCTCCATCCGGCAAACATGTATCATTCACCATATGTGTTGGAATATTGGTCGGATAAGCATGGAAAAGAGTTTTTTGGAGATTTGTGCCGTGCAACCAAAAACGGTGAAGATCCTGTTGCAACCTATAAGAGGATGAATTCATTGACTCAGGATCAGTTTAATGATGAGATGTTTGATGCTTCACGGAAATTCATCACTTGGGATATGAAGCGAATCGAGAAAGTGGCAAAACAATATGCCAATCAACATTATACCGTTTTGAATGATATAGGAAATGGATGGTATCAAATTGCAGCATCGAATTGTCCTCAGAATTACGGATACAATGGAATCAAGTTGAACGTTCCTAAAATGGGAACAAAAGTGGTTCTGAATTTCAAAGGAATTGCAGGTGCCAAAGGTTATAGTACAGTCAAAACTGATAAAGCCGGGTGGCGGTACGGATTTCTGGCTTCGCTGAAAGATGGCAGTCGTGTTTACGGAGATGTATTTAAATCTGCAGCTGATACAGTATCTTTTACAGTGCCCGAAAATACCGAATACTTGTGGTTGGTTGTAAGTGGTGCACCTACTGAACATTGGCCGGTTGTTTTTAAATGGGGAGCATCGGATGATGATAGTCAGGAGGAGCAATGGCCCTACCAGATTAAATTATCGGGAACCGAAATTGACAGTTCTCAGATAAAATAAATGATACTGTTTGCATAAAGCGCAATTGACAATTAGCAGAAAAATATTTTTCATAAGTTTAGTAGTAGGGAGGAGAACATTATTATATGTTTTGCCTCCCTTTTTTTTGTTTAGATGACAGATGATCAGTCCTTAAATTAACTTTCAATAAATTCAACAAAGCCTATGCGAAACGTTTATTGATTACTGCGTACCGGCCATTTCCTTCTTAGTGTTCATTCTGATGAGCAATCCATCGATTATTACCTGAAAATAAAATTCGTGAAAAGAAAAAAAAGTTGTAAGTTAGTAATTCCTAAAAGAGAATAATTCTCATTTAGATATTAAAAATGTAAAATGAGTTCAGAAGATATTAAAAATAAGTTGACAGAAAAAGGTTTAAAAGTAACCCCACAAAGAATGGCAATTCTGGAAGCAATATATAATCTAAAAAATCATCCGACTGCGGAGAATATAATTGACTATATAAAAAAAATGCACCCCAACATTGCCACAGGCACAGTATATAAAGTTTTAGGTGCTTTGGTTGACAATCGATTGGTGAAGAAAGTGAAAACAGAAAATGACATCATGCGTTACGATGGAGTCATGAAAAGCCATCATCATTTATATTGCATGGAATCGGATGTGATAAAAGACTATGTTGATGAAGAACTGGATGAGCTGCTTCAGAATTATTTTGAAAAAAAGAATCTTCCGGGTTTTAAAATAGAAGATATAGTCCTTCAGGTAAAAGGAACATTTAATAAGTAGTAAAATTTCACTTAAAATAAATTAGTATGGAAAATGATTCAGGAAATATAAGTAAATGTCCGGTAACCGGTGCAAGCGGAAAACACAGTTTTGGTGTTGGCGGCACAAAAAACCGTGATTGGTGGCCAAATCAGCTAAAGCTCAATATTCTTAGGCAGCACGCTGCAAAATCAAACCCAATGGGCGAAGAGTTTAACTACGCCAAAGAATTTAAAAGCCTTGATTTAAAAGCAATAAAAAATGACCTGTATGAGTTAATGACTGACTCGCAGGATTGGTGGCCGGCAGATTTTGGACATTACGGACCATTCTTTGTACGCATGGCGTGGCACAGTGCAGGCACCTACCGTACAGGTGATGGTCGTGGAGGAGCAGGAAGCGGACAGCAGCGTTTTGCACCCCTAAACAGCTGGCCCGATAATGTGAATCTGGATAAAGCACGCAGATTACTTTGGTCGGTTAAACAGAAATACGGCAAAAAAATCTCATGGGCCGATCTTATGATACTCGCAGGGAATGCAGCTTTGGAATCGATGGGGTTCAAAACCTTCGGATTTGCAGGCGGACGTGAAGATGTATGGGAACCTGAAGAAGATGTGTACTGGGGTTCGGAAACCGAGTGGCTGGATAATGATGAACGTAAACTGGACACAGAGGAAACAGATAATCCACTTGCAGCCATTCAAATGGGATTAATCTATGTAAATCCGGAAGGACCGGATGGAAACGCCGATCCGCTTGCTGCGGCCAAAGACATTCGTGATACTTTTGCCCGTATGGCAATGAATGATGAAGAAACCGTTGCCCTGATTGCAGGCGGGCATACATTTGGAAAATGCCATGGAGCAGGAGATGCTGCTCTTGTAGGGGCTGAACCCGAAGCTGCTGCCATTGAAGAACAGGGTCTGGGTTGGAAAAGTAATTTTGGCGCAGGAAAAGCCGGCGACACAATCTCAAGTGGTTTGGAAGTGATCTGGACACAAACGCCTGTGAAGTGGAGTTATTACTTTTTCGAAAATCTGTTTAATTTCGAATGGGAACTAACAACAAGTCCGGCAGGAGCAAAGCAGTGGGTCGCTAAAAATGCAGGAGATCTAATGCCTGATGCTCACGATGCGTCTAAAAAACATGCTCCCACCATGCTTACTACCGACCTTTCTTTGCGTTTCGATCCTGTCTACGAAAAAATTTCAAGACGTTTCTATGAGCATCCTCTTGAGTTTGCCGATGCATTTGCCAGGGCTTGGTTCAAGCTCACACATCGGGATATGGGGCCGCGTTTGCGCTATTTAGGGAATGAAGTGCCGGCAGAAGAACTTATTTGGCAGGATCCGATTCCGGCCGCCAATCATCCTTTGATTGACGGGAAAGACATTGCCGGATTAAAAACGAAAGTTTTACAATCGGGACTTACTGTTTCGCAATTGGTTTCAACGGCGTGGGCTTCGGCTTCAACATTTCGCGGTTCCGACAAGCGCGGAGGTGCCAATGGCGGCCGTATCCGCTTTGCTCCGCAGAAGGATTGGACTGCCAACAATCCGGTTCAACTGACAAAGGTTTTAGGAAAACTGGAAGAGATTCAAAAGGAATTCAATAAGGCTCAAAAGAGTGAAAAAAAGGTATCTCTTGCCGACCTGATTGTGTTGGCTGGATGTGCTGGAGTTGAGAAAGCGGCAAAAGACGCCGGCAGTAGTGTAAGTGTTCCTTTTACTCCTGGACGTATGGATGCTTCTTTGGAACAAACCGATTTGGAATCTTTCAAAGTACTGGAGCCTGCAGCTGATGGTTTCCGTAACTATTTAAAAACAAAATACAAAGTTTCCACAGAAGAACTGTTGATTGACAAAGCACAATTGTTAACATTAACAGCTCCTGAAATGACTGTGCTGATTGGCGGTATGCGTGTATTGAATACAAATTTTGACAATTCCGGACATGGTGTTTTCACAAAACGTCCGGAAGTGCTCACCAACGATTTTTTTGTAAATCTTTTGGATATGAGCACAGCATGGATGCCGGCATCAGAGGACAAAGAGAAATTTGATGGCCGCGACCGAAAAACCGGCAAAATAAAATGGACAGCAACCCGTGCAGATCTTGTTTTTGGTTCGAACTCTGAGCTTAGGGCACTTGCCGAGGTTTATGGAAGTTCGGATGCTCAGGAAAAATTCGTTGCAGATTTTGTGGCGGCATGGAACAAAGTAATGAATCTTGACCGTTTCGATTTGGTTTGATTTTTTTACCGTCTTATAAAATTTACTAATTCAACAAAAACCTTCGTCTGATTGGGCGAAGGTTTTATTTTTTTGCGGCAATCAGAAATACTTTTTACCGGGCAGTTATTTGTAAATAACTGTGTATATACCTTATAAAAGCTACTTTATTTATGGGACAAATGCGATATATTCCATAAATTTAAATATGCGCGAAAATGATAAAAGAATAAAATTGGTTGTTCAACGGAGAATTGTACTTTTTTCTGTTCTGATTTTTGCTGCAAAAACGGGAGCCTACTTCTTAACCAATTCTGTTGGAATTTTAACGGATGCCCTGGAAAGTACCGTAAATGTAATGACTGGTTTTATCAGTCTTTACAGCATAAGTTTTGCCTTAAAACCACGTGATATTGATCATCCTTTTGGACATGGTAAAATTGAATCAATATCGGCTTCAATTGAAGGAATATTGATTGTATTGGCAGGTCTGGTTATTATTTTTGAGGCAGTGAAACGTTTGTTCAATCCGCGTGAACTGGAGCAATTGGATGTTGGGATACTGATTGTTGCCCTGGCCGGATTACTAAATTACATATTGGGTTACTTCAGCATTAAAACCGGAGAAAAACACAATTCAATTGCTTTGGTTGCCGGGGGAAAACATTTACAATCGGATACTTATTCTACCATAGGATTGGTTGTTGGTTTGGGTTTTTTATGGCTGACAAAAGAAGCTTGGCTCGATAGTGTTATTGCCATGCTGTTTGGCTCGATCATTATCTATACCGGTTACAAAATTCTAAAAGAGACCACATCGAATTTAATGGATGAAGCCGATTTTAATTTGTTGAAAGATATCAGTAAAATTCTGTGGGAAAACAGGAATGAAAATTGGATTGATGTAAGCAATCTGAAATTACTGAAATACGGAGACAGATATCATATTGATTGTGATTTGACACTGCCTTGGTATATGAATATTGCTGATGCCCATAAGGAAGGGGATTCTGTAACACAAAAGATTTCAGAACATTATCCTTATCCAATTGATTTCACCATTCATACGGATGCCTGCAACAGCGAATTGTGCAGGAATTGTTCCATCTCTAATTGTGAATTTCGCTCTCATTCTTTTGAAAATGAAACTGTTTGGACTATAGAAAACACAATAAAACAAGCAGTTTCTTAATTACCAACAAATAACATCCCTATTATGAGAATCTGGTCGGTACACCCTAAATATCTCGATACAAAAGGATTGCTTGCGCTCTGGAGAGAAACACTGCTGGCTAAAAATGTATTGGAAGGCAAAACGAAAGGCTATAAAAATCATCCGCAGTTACTGCGGTTTAAAAATTCCGGCAAGCCGCTTCATTGTATCAATCAATATCTGGAAGCTGTTTACGAAGAATCGTGCAGGCGTGGCTATCAGTTTAATAAAGACAAGTTCGATTTGTATAATGAACCTGCAGCTTTGCCTGTAACAAACGGACAAATAGAATTTGAAAGGAATCATCTGCTAAAGAAACTGGAACAGCGCGATGCCGAGAGATATTTAAAATTAGCAGAAGAAACCAGTATCGAGACACATCCGCTTTTCAGAGCAATTGAAGGCGGTGTTGAGGAATGGGAAATTGTATAAAATATTGGAAGAAAACAGCTTGGCATAGAGAAGTATTCGCCTCAAAAAAAAAGGCAGTTCCAAGCGGAACTGCCTTTGTAAATTTATTTCGAAACAGATTTAATTCTTAATCTTTTCAATTTCGATTGCCAATTGATCAACCAGTTTGTCCAATTGATTAATTACGGCCAGCATCGCTTCCGGTTTCGATAAATCAACACCGGCTTTTTTCAATTGTTCCATTGGAAAATCGTTACCACCCGATTGTAAAAGAGTGATGTATCTTTTCAAGGCTTCCTGTTTCTCAGTTTTGCTTCCCTCGGTTACATCTTTGTACAATTTAGCCGACGATGCAAAACAGGTTGCATACTGGTACACATAGTAAGGAGAGTTGTAAAAGTGAGGAATTCTTGTCCATGGATAGTTTGAATACTGTGTTTTCTCAGTAACATCGCCGTAATACTGATCAGCAATTTCGCCCCAGGTATTTGTTAGTATTTCTGCGTTAACAGGCTGTCCCTGTTCTACCATAGTATGAACCTGATATTCGTAATCAGCAAACATGGTTTGTGCAAAAAAGGTACCTATAATTCCTTCAATAGACTGAGTCAGTAAAGCAATGCGTTCCTTAGGATCTTTTGTTGTTTCCATCATATGATCCAGTAACAGGCGTTCGTTAAAAGTAGAGGCAACCTCAGCCACAAATATTGTATAATTCGAAGTGGTGAACGGCTGTGTTTCGTTCGATAAAGTCGTGTGCATGGTATGTCCCAACTCATGAGCCAAGGTGAAAACATACTCAAGCGTTTCATCGTAATTTAACAGCATGTAAGGATGCACGCCGTAAACTCCGGCCGAAAATGCTCCGGAACGTTTGCCGGGATTCTCATAAACATCCAGCCAACCGCTGGCAGTTGCTGTTTTTAATTTTTTCTGATATTCTTTCCCCAAAGGCAAAACTGATTCAGTAACGATTTTAACAGCTTCATCGTATGGGTATTTCTTGTCGAAATCAACCAAACTGATTGAACCGTCGAAACCATAGTATTTTTCCAGACCCAATACTTTTTTACGAAGTTTGTAATATTTCTGAACAGGTGCCGTATTTTCTTTTACCGTTTTAATCAGGTTCAAATACACATCTTTCGGAATGTTGTTGCCTTCCAGTGAAGCATCCAGACACGATTCGTAATTTCTGGCCCGTGCATTTGCCCATTCCGATTGAATAATTCCGTTGTAAACAGCGGCGTAGGTGTTTTTATTCTTGTAGTATACATCGTAAATTGCTTCGTAAGCCTTTCTACGGTCAGCCTGATTTTTGTTGTTGGTAGTAATTTGAGAGTACATTCCCGGTGTTACAGTCACTTTCGAACCATCCGACAGTTCCACTTCCTGAAATTCGATATCAGCGGTTGATAAAGCTTCAAATACCGATCCTGCAGTTTCTGATACCTGAGAGTAATAGGATACCAGTTTTCCCAATTCTTCACTCAAAACATGTTTTTGTAAACGATACATATCCATCAATTCGAATTTGTAAACGTCCAATTCTTTGTTTTCAGCAAGCCATTGTTTCATGGTAGCTTCCGGAATTGCAATCATTTCAGGCGAAATCCAGGCTGTTACAGGTCCAAAACCGGCAAACAAAAGTCCAACTTTCTGCAGTTTTGCCTGTAAATCCATATTACGTGTATCAACAGTGCTTTGGAACGAAACAAACTGATAAACTTTGTAAGCTTTTTTCATCAGGTTCTCTTGCGCAGTCATTAACTTTAGCAAGTTGTCAGAACTTTCGCCAAGCGTTCCTTTACAGGATAGAATTTCCTCCATGTCAACCGAAATTGCCTTAAAATCAGCTTCCCAGGCATCCCAGTTTTCATAAATATCAGAGAAATTCCATTTGTACTTTTCCGGAATTTCTTCTCTGCTTTTGTAATTCACCTGTGCCGTTGTCTGCAAACACATTGTAGTAGTAAAGGCTGCTACAAGCAATCCTTTTCCTACTTGTTTAAAATTCATTTTCATTGTCCTTTATTAATGTTAGTTGAATAGATATTTGATGTTAAAGCAATAAATATAAAATGATGGGCGCAGATAAGCATAATTTTTTCGATGTAAGACTGTAATATCGGGATGTAAGTGGAATATTGAAGAGCAAAACCTTATTGTTTGGAGGGAGGAATTTAATGTTGATTGCAACAGAGCTTGGATAGAGATATCATTGAGGCGGTGCAGTATGTCAGAGATAAAGCAAGGGCGCAGCCCTGATGTCTTCGCAGCAGATAGTTTCCGCATCATTTTTTTTAGGAGCCTTAGCTCCAACATCTACGCAAGATTTTCATGCCAGAGATAACAACAGGGGCACAGCCCTGATGTCTTTGCAGCAGATAGTTTCCGCACCATTTTTTTTAGGAGCCTTAGCTCCAACATCTACGCAGGATTTTCATGCCAGAGATAAAAACAGGGGCACAGCCCTGATGTCTTCGTAGCGGGTAGTATCCGCACCGATCCAATAGGGGCGTTAGCCCTGTAATCTTCTCTAATTGTACCATTCAAATAAATATTTAGGCTTGTAATTCACGTCGAATTTTTCCAACAACAATAAATATTCTTCTTTAAATGATTGTTTTTTATGGTGTTCCGGTTGGTTCAATACATATTTTACCACATTATCGATATGCGATTTAGAATAGGTAAAAGCCCCAAAACCATCTTGCCAGGAAAATTTTCCAGGGATGTATTTTTTTTCGTTCAACCATTTGGAAGAACCCGATTTTACCTGCTCCATTAATTTTGATGGGGAAATAGTCGGATGCATTCCAATAAAAATGTGTGTATGATCGGGATTGCAATAGATGGCATAGGTTTTACATTTTTGGTTGGTAACAATGCCACAGATTACTTTTTCTAATTCATCCCTGAACCGTTCTTTGATTAGGTTTTCACGCCCTTTAACCGAAAAAACGAATTGGGTATATAATTGGGTGTATGTATTTGCCATATTTGTTTTTTTAAGATGTCAGGGCTACGCCCTTTTTTTTCTTGTCATTATTCATTTTCTACGAAGATGCATGGGCTACGCCCCTGAAACTGTATTTTGCCATATTTGTTTTTTAAGATGTCAGGGCTACGCCCTTTTTTTCTTTTAATTTATTCTTTTTCTACGAAGATACATGGGCTACGCCCCTTTTTTTTAGGAGCCTTAGCTCCAACATCTACGTAAGATTTCTATGCCAGAGATAAAAACAGGGGCGCAGCCCTGATGTCTTTGCCGCAGATAGTTTCCGCATCATTTTTTTTAGGAGCGTTAGCTCCAACATCTACGTAAGATTTTTATGCCAGAGATAAAAACAGGGGCGCAGCCCTAATATCTTCGTAGCCGATAGTCGCACCAACCCAATAGGGGCGTTAGCCCTGTAATCTTTTCTAATTGTACCATTCAAATAAATATTTAGGCTTGCAATTCACGTCAAATTTTTTCTCCTGTATGTTTTCAATTCTGGCCTGCATATGTTTATTATTTGTTTTTTTAGTAGGCAAAAGCTTTAATCTGTTTGTTGTATTTAGAAGTCTTTCTTATAATTAATATTCCTAGAATAAATGAGGCGATAACAATTGCAGCAAAAATAAGGATGCATACAATTGCAAGAATTGTATCAAAAATCACGCACTAGCGGGGGCTTGCAAATAGAGATGGCTATATTTCAAACCCTCCACTAATAATAAATTCTTGTAGCAGATTATGCACCTTAATATTTACTTTGAATGGTGGTATTTTTGTTCCTTCTTGTGTTTCAAAATACACCTTTGCTTTACCTTTATCTACTGTACTTTTTAATTCATCAAAGCGACCATATTCGTTGATGTTTAACTCCGTTATAGAAGTGTTCATCATATTTCTAAGTTTGTCTTCATCTAGCCCTAATACTTGAACAATATTGTAGATTTCGGCATTCTTAGCTTTGAATTGATACTCAGTTATATATTCCCTAAAGGTTTTCTTTAAATCAATGTTAATATTGCCACTTTGCACATCATGGAGAAAAATGTTGGCATACTTTTGTTCTTCCTGAGTTAGAGAAGCAAAAGATTTATGCAATTCATCTAAGGTTTTTTGAATTTGGTCGCTATCTGCATCTTCCTGTTTTAGGGTCTTTAGGAATTTCTCAAAACGAGAGTTCATATAATCTGCATCTATCTTACCTGTATCAATTTCAGTAATATGACCATCAATTTCAAAAGGAATATCTGAGCCACCAACACCGCCACCGCCACTTGATAACTCTTTGTAACGAAGTGCTAAAATTAGATAGGTTTTCTCATCACATTTAAGTTCAATTTTACCAAACGAATATTCTGTTTTACCCCATATAAACCCCTGTATTTTTGCAGCTTCTAAATAGGCATTAAATTCTTTAAAGAGCTGTGCAAACCTACCACGTTCCGAAAGGTCAGCAGGTAGCTTTTCAAAATTTGCAACACCTGCATTATCAAATAGCTCAAATATTTCGTCATAAATGGAATTCATCCTCTTTAGGTTACTTTCGAGTTTTTCAGCGAATAAGCCCATAACCTTGTTGCCGGAATAAAGCTCAATGGCTTTTTTAATATTCTGTTCCATAGTGTGTGGCAACCTGTAATACCGTATCGTTCCAAAAGGTTTGTCAGCACCAAATAAACGGTTGGTACGTGAAAATGCCTGAATGATATTTTCGTAATGAAGTTCCTTATCTAGGTACAAGGTATTTATCCATTTAGAATCAAAACCGGTAAGCATTTGGTTTACTACAATTAATAAATCAATTTGCAGCTCTGGTGTTCTTTCAATTCTTATATATGGTGCTTTATGGGATAGTCTTGCTGAAATATCTTTCTTAAACTTTGCGTGGGTAGCCAATGTAAAATCCTGACCGTAAGTTCTGTTGTAATCTTCTAAGATTTCAACCAATCCATCTTGTTTAAATGTTACACCGCCATCATTGTCGATATTAGGGTCGAATAGTGCTGTTATTTTTAATTCCGGATTTGTATGTTTTATCAATCGGTAATAAGAGATAGCTTCAGGAATGCTGTTTGTTGCAAAAATGGCATGAAATTTACTATCTTGACTGAGTGTAATCCAATTATCAATTATATCTTTTACAACTCCTAATGTATGTTCTTCACGTTCATATTGGCTTCTTGGTAAGTAATCTTCAATTCCTTTAACATATCTTCCAGCATTGTTTATAAGACCTGCCATCGTCACCTCTTTCATGAACCTATTAAAGATTACCTTTTTATCAGGGTTTGCCATTGCATCTTTTTCATCAATAGCTCTTGCTTTTTCTAGTGCAACCGCCCTACGTAAATCCTTATCCTTATAGGTCATTACCTTGTATGGATCGAAGCCAAGTACATTTTTGTCTCGTATACCATCGGCAATACTGTACCTGTGTAATTCATTGCCAAACACGTCTGTTGTAGTATTCTTTTTCTTTTGGTTTTCGTCCTGAATAGGTGTACCTGTAAAACCGAAAAATATAGCATCAGGAAATGTGTTTTTTATTGTTGGCAGCATGTTTTCGCCAAATGTTGACCGGTGGCATTCATCAACAATAAAAACAATCCGCTTTGCATTTATTAATGCAATATCATGCGTTTTAAGCCCATCTTCTTCTTCATTAATGTTGCTCATTTTCTGAATAGAGGTAACAATTAATGTGTTGGCAGGGTCTTCACTTTTAAGTTTTGTAACTAAAATACCTGTATTTTCGGTGGCTTGCACATCTTCACTTTCATCGGCAAAGCCTTTATATTCTCTTAAAGACTGCGTGCCAAGCTCAATTCTATCCATTAGAAAAATTACTTTGTCGGCATCTTTCGAACTGGCAATTAATTGAGCGGATTTAAAACTGGTCATTGTTTTACCCGAACCTGTAGTATGCCAAATGTAGCCACCCAATATATTTTTACTTTTCCAATCTGTTTTTGAAACCTTGTCGGATATGGCATTGGCAGCAAAATACTGATAGCTCCGCATTACTTTTAATACGCCATCGGAATTATCGGCTACAGTATAGAAACCGATTAACTGATGAGCCATAGGAATAGACAACAAAGTAGAAGCTACAGCCTTCCAATTATTAATAGGTTCGTTGTTGAAGTCAGCCCAATGAAAGTAAAAGTCTTTGTTAAACTTTCCATCGGGACCAGGATTAGCAAAATATTTGGTTTCCTCTGGTTCCATAGCCACGAATACTTGAACCAATGAAAATATTCCGCTAAAAATACCTTCGTTGGAATATTTCTCAATTTGGTGGTATGCCTGACTTACAGCTACACCACTTTTCTTCAGTTCGATATGTATTACAGGCATTCCGTTAATTAAAAGCATAATGTCGCCACGGCGGTCGTTTAATATTTTAGATTTGCTTTTAAACTGAGGTTGCTGTACAATTTGATAACGACTTTGACCTGCTGCTATTTCGTGTCGGTCGTATATTTTTAAGCTAATTTCTTTGCCAAAATGTAAGGAGTCATTAGGATTATCTCGTGTAATAGAAACCGTTTTACCATTAATAAACCCATTTAATTTAAGGGGAGTGCGTAACTCTATAATTTGCTCAAGTATCTGTTGCATTTCGCCATTGGTTAAAGGCGTGTCATTAAGGCGGTCGATGTCTCTGTTGTTTTCAAAGAGAATATTTGCCCAGTTCTTCAACAAATCTTCTTCGGTAGTGTATTTTAACACTTCTTTCTCCCATCCTTTTTTAGAAAGTTCGTGGATTAAGGCTTCTTCAAATTTGGCTTCTGCTGTATAGGTCATTTTATTTTAAATGCTTTAAGTTCAATCTTACACAAACATTTTTTCAAGACACGCTTTCTTCATGAGTTTCAACTTATCTAACTCTTTTTGATGGAGGGATATAAGCTTATCTAGGTTGTTGAAATACTTTCCAATTTGTATTTGTTCTTCATTTGATTTAGGATATGGTATGCTCACTTTGGCTATTTCATTTTTATTAATTTTCTTAGGAAAGGCAATATGTAAAGTCCTATGCCACAAGTCTTTTTTAACTGTCTCTGAAAAGATGCTTTCCTTAAGAAAATATGGGTCTAGGTCTTTTTGTTTCAACAATGCAAGACTTACATAGTATGCTTTTGGCTCATCTGATTCTACAACATTTGCTGTTCCAATATCTCCAATCCTTGTCATTAAGACATCACCTTTTTTAGGGAAAATCTTAAATTCTTCTTCAAAAGCTTTTTTCGATATAAATTTTTTAGACTTTAATGTCTTAATGTTTTCCACAGAAAGAAACATTACACCACTATCTGTATAAACAGGTGTTTGATGTGTCCCGTCATAAACATCAGTTAGTTCTCCAAGCTCATCTTTTTCCCACTCCCCCTCAAACCCCTTAAAACGAATTTCAGGAACAGCCTCACCATTTTTAGGGAACATTTTTTCGAGCATGGCTTTTTTTAGGGTAACCACCTTGTTGTACTTATTTTGATGAAGGGTGATGAGCTTGTCGAGGTTATCCAAATAACAAGAAATCTTTTCCTGTTCTGTTAATATTGGATAATTTATCAACATATCTGCAATCATGTCCAATCGAACAGAATCCACAGATGTTTTTGCTGTCATTGACATGACACGTTTATAAAAGTTGTTTGAAAAATAATAATAAAAGTATTTCCCTGAAACACCATTATTAAAATCAAACATTCTATAAACACGTTGATGTAAATCAAACTTTCCTTTTACATAGTGATAGACTTTTCCTGTGCCAACACCATCACCAACAGTCAAAACCGCTTCTTCATCATACAGATATCTATTACTCCGCTCTATAGTAGCTGAACGAACATAAAAAGGATATAATCCATTCTCAATTCGGTCTTGAGTATTACTCTTTCCGGTAGATATCAAACAAATATCTTTTATCTTCCGTTCTTCCCAATCATCATCAAACCCCTTAAAACGAATCTCTGGTATGTTTTTTTTGTTAGCCATATTATTCACTTTTTAAAAATGATTTAAACTCGCTGAGACCTTTCATGTCAAACTCATTGCCTGTAAGGTCATCAATAAGCAATGCTAAAGAGTTTTCGGTTTTTTGCATCTCTTGGGCTACATGGGCGTAGGTAATGGCATATTTGTCTGCCAATGCTTGTACTTTTGCTGTCAGTTCATTAATAAAGACTTGTGGCAGCTTATTTAATGATGAAACCAATGGGCTAATCCATTTAAGTTCTAGCAATTCAAGAACCTGCTCATCGCTTAGCTTTTCAATGCATTCTTTTGTAAGTAGATGTAATTTTTCAGCTTCAGCTTTTACTTGTTTTTTTAGCTCTTTCTCTTCGGCTATCAGCGATTCAACTTTAAGTATTTTAGCTTCGTAAGAATCTTCCGTAAATTTTCCGTTTTTCTTAGCTTCAGCTTTTAACTGTTTGGATTCTTTAATAACTACTGCATTTACAAAGCTGTCTTTAGCATCGTTTACCAAATCTTCTTCCTTTTCTTCTTCACTAAACGACTCTAGTGTTTCTTCATATTCTGCTGTTATTTCCAAAAGGCGATTCTCCTTTTGTTTTAAGCTTTTTAACTCTTTTTTAAGGTAAGTTTCTTGTACCAAATCAAATGGCATAATGCGACCCATCCAACCCTCTTGTACTTCTTGTTCTTTCCCTTTTACCTTCTTCACTACCATATTTGGGTCAACTTTTTTAGTTGCCTCTTTACCTTCGGTCTTGATAATTTCTAAATCTATAGCAACATTAACCCAATCGTCATCCAATAATTGATAAGCTTCATATTTATCTATCAGGGGGATAGTTTTTAAGCGTGTAAATATATCTTCACCAAGAACGGTTTCTTCTTTAGAGATATTCACCACTTCCATCTGGGTGAGTAGTTCTTTTTTAAGAAAACTATCGAAATTTGCAAAAGCGGTATTGAATTTATTTGTAAATGCTTTAACATCGCTATGCTCTGTAATAATGCTCTTTACATCTTCCACTTTTAAAGCAGCATAATCGCTTTCAGTTTTTTCAGTGAATAAGGTGTTTTTCAAACCAGGGAATGCTTCCCAATAGTTATTTAATTCGTTCAATTCGTTTTCGGGAATTCCGCCAAACATAGATGAATAAATATCCCAACTTTCTGCATTTTCAGAAGAATCAACATAGCGCGGTATATTCAGGTTATACTCGTTGGCACGAATATCGTCTCTGCTAACTACTTTGGAAAATTTAGGATTGTTTTCTCTATTAATAACCGTATCTGCTATTCGTTTAATATCAGAAGCTCTAAGTTTATTATTCTTACCAACCTTTATAAAGTTTTTAGATGCATCAACAATTAAAATATCGGTATTTGTTCTCTTCTGTTTAAGTACAAACACAATTGTAGGAATGCCTGTGCCAAAAAAGATATTTGGTGGTAAGCCAATAATAGCATCAATATGGTTGCCTTCAATTAGTTTGTTACGAATTTTACCTTCTTCACCACCACGAAATAGAACCCCATGAGGTAAAACAATGGTCATAATACCATCTGGTTTAATATGATATAAATCGTGAAGCAAAAAGGCATAATCGGCTTTTGTTTTTGGCGCAAGACCAAAACGTGCATATCGTGGGTCAGTTTCTTTATTGTCAGAATCCCATTTTTGTGAGTAAGGCGGATTAGAAACTACCGCATCAACATAAAGAGGGTTGTATGAATTTACAGGATCATTTTCATCAAAGTATGGCCAGTCATCCTCTAAGGTATCGCCATTACGGGTGACAATGTTGTTAGGTAGAATGCCACGCATAACCAAATTCATTCGAGTAAGGTTATACGTGTTTTGTTTTAATTCTTGAGCGAAATATTTAATGTTATTTTCATCATCAATATGTTTAGCTACACATTGACCTATATTAATCAACAAAGAACCGGAACCACTTGTTGGGTCATAAATTTGAATCTCTTTTTTGTCCTTTAAGTGGTCGGCAACAATTTCAGACATTAGCAAGGAAACTTCGTGTGGCGTATAGAATTCACCTGCTTTTTTCCCGGCATTAGCAGCAAACATACTTATCAAATATTCATAAATGAAACCAAGCACATCATAGTCTTGCTTTCCATTCATGGGTATATCCTTTATTAAGTAAAGAAGCTGACTTATTGCTTTCGTTCGAGAGGCAGCAGTATCACCAAGTTTGCTTAATCCTGTCTCTAAGGTTTTAAAAATACCATCGAATAATTTCTTGTGTGCAGGACTAATTAATCGACTGAATGCAGACAAAGCATCGGTGACATTAGACACATCAAAGTCTTTACCCATTTTAATCCATGTGGAGAACAAATCATTGTAACTAATAAAATAGCCAATGTTACTTTTGATATGCTCTACCGTTTCAGCATCTTCTTCCGAAAGTGCTTTTATATCATCATCAGAAAAGTCTTCTTTTCTTGCAAATTGTAGTTGTTTATCTGAAAGGTATTTATAAAAAATGAATCCTAAGATATAATCCTTGTACTCATTTGCTTCAATTTTTGAACGCATTTGGTTAGCTGATTCCCAAATTTTCGCTGCTAATTGTTGTTTATTCATAGTTTACTTCTTGTTTGAAACGATTAAGTCCTTAACATCCATATCAAGGATGTTGGCAATCTCATTTAACACTTCTAATCTTGGTTGTTGTCTGTTTTGAACATAGCCATTTACCATGTTATAACTTTTTCCAAGCTTTTCAGCTAACCAAGTCTGCTTAATACCCTTTTCTTCTAATACTTCTTTTATTCTGTTCATCATATTTCAGAATTGAAATCACGAAATTAGAACTAATATCTCGTTTTTCAATATAAAAAACGTACAATTATCTTACTAGTGGCGTTGGGTAAATTGTACTCTTTTGCAAATGTGTACAATGTGGGTAGAGCATACTTTTGAAATACTTGCTGCCAATAGGGACTTTTAAGGGGGAGAAACCATCTTTTGCGTTTTAATCTGGCTCTCAGAAAACTTTCAAATGGCATTTTACAACTTTCAAAATGCATTTTGCGATTTGTCCTTGACAAAAATGGGCACAATTTAGCTCATTTGAAACACCAAAAATGCCAAAATTAGCCTCTAAAACGTCTCCTGCAAATTCAAACGGGTCTTTTGCAAATTGTAAAACGTCTTTTGCAATTTGCAAAATGGTACCATTTGTTCGAAAAAACACTTACAGGGTATATTTTTTTACAGAAACGAAATTTATTGTGAACAAGCAATAAATACAGGCATTACAGACCAAACAGCATACGTAAATTGATTAACAAAACAAATTAAATATAACAAAACGTCATTTTTTGGACTTTTCACTTACAACTCAGATAAAAGTCTGTGTGTTAAACAGTAGTAGTGAATAGTAAAAGTGGCGATTTATTGCGCATCGCCCTGTTTAGGCATTTTCAAAACTTAACCATATATTATTTTACTTTTTGATTTATAAAAAAAGCACTAAAAATATGCCAATTGAGCCGTTTCTAAAACAATAAATTTTCAGCCTGAAAGCCCTGTGTTTTGCGATGTTAAGTAGTCTGAATAAAAATAATATCATAAAAATATATATATTTATAAAAAATGTTTTCTAGCTTTAGTTCAGGATCCTTAAGAATATGTTTAATCAAAAAATATTAATAAGATGGCACAGATAGTCATAAAAAAAGATTTTATAGAGCACAATGAGGCTGGTTTTGCCCGTAAGAGAGACAATTTTTTGGCCAAGGCGCCTCAATTGGTTACTGATGGACTTTTGCCCAAAGAATCAACTGATTCGATTATACAAGAGCTGCAGGTGGATAAAACCCGCTGCGACCAGAAAAATGCAGATCAGAAAATAGCCCGTGATTCCCGCACTATTTATGCTGCAGGTCATAGTTCTGTTGAAAAATCATTGCGGGAGTACAAAAAAATTATTGATCTTACGCCGGGCATTACTCCTGAATTAAAACTGGAATTAGGTTTGGTGAATGAAAACAAAGTAGAGTCGACCACCAGCAAAAAACCAGATCTGAAAGGAAGAGAAGTGGGGGGTATTCCTCACCTCAGTTTTACTAAATTTCCCATGGATGGCATTATGCTGTACGGCAAAATAAACGATGGAAATTACGATTTTCAGACCAGTGTAAAAGGATCGGATTTTGAAGATACCCGTCCGCGGGTGAATCCAAAACTTACCGAGGTTAGAGAATATTATGCCTATTACATGTATGCTGGTAAAAAGGTGGGCAAACAATCGGAGATCATTCGGGTGGTTCTTAATCCCATCGAATAATCAGGACAAATAGTTTCCGGAACAATATTGTCCTAATTGATTTTAACAATTGGGCTTTCCGCCCAAACCCGACATCATTTATTCATTAAAGCCTATTTTTATTTGTATTCATGATTTCCGCTTCGCTCCAATTCTTGTCTTGAAACAAGAAACGAAGCAAAGAAATTCAAGGCTGCTTTTTAAAAAACTTCCTTATTTAATTCAAACCTAAGTGTGTACGGGCGATCTTCTCCCGATTATGAATTTTGTTGTATTTGTGAAACAAATACTTACAAATTCTATTTCGGGATCAGCTTCCCGGTCTTACTAAAGGTTTGAACTAAAACGAAAGCTCTTTAAAAAAGATGCCAATCAAATACCTAACTTAAATTGTACCCCTTAAGATTATCACGAGCTGTAAGTTTTTATAAAAGAAGTAATTAATACTTATTCTCAAAAAACATTTAGGACGCAATTGTTTCCGGAACTATTTTAAAAAGCCAAATTGATTCAGTATGCTTCCTCTTTTGTTTGCAGGCTGCAATTAGTGAGCGGATCTGGTATTATAAATAAGATTCTTGTATTGACTTTGGCAGGCGGAAAGCTTAACTTCTTGTTTATTTACTATAAAAGGAGGAGAGAAGATGAGCGGAACACTTTACGAACGATTGGGCGGAACAGAGGGAATTACCAAAATTGCCAATGATGTTGTTGATTTGCATTTGCTTAATCCGGCAATTGCTGTCAGGTTTAAAAATGCGAAGGCAGATGAGAAAGCGATGAAAAACGGGGCTGCAACTTTTCTGATGGCAGGCACGGGTGGTTTGGATTTGTACAAAGGTGCCGATATGATGACTACACACAAGGGAATGAATATCAGCGAAAAGGAGTTTATTGAGGTTATGGCTGACGTGATGAAAGCTATGGATATGAGTAATGTTGGTCAGCGGGAAAAGGAAGAAGTACTTTTTGTTCTTTTTAGCATGAGAGAGGAAATTGTTGCGGTATAGATTGTTTCGGAAGTAAAGAAAGAGGGGGATCAAGAAGGAATTGTTTTGTACTAAAATGAAATTCAGTTTTACCCTTGTATGTAAAGCAGCACTTTATACCAATTTAATTTCAAAACAGACTTTAATCCGTTTCACCGCGAAAGAGTTTGTTTGTAAATAGAAGCACCCCTCTGTTCTTCGAACATCTTCCCTTAAAAATGGAGAAACACCTTAAATAAATGAGTCCTTCCTTTTTAAGAGTACGGTAACGCAGTGAAGATTGTGAACGCAATCTGAAATAATATTGTGAACAAAGTGCCGGTCCCGACACGTTGGGAAAAGGGTGCGGATTCTTGAAATTCTTTTTTTATACATCTTGTTGCTCTTTATTTTTCAGACCAACAAGATGTGTATAAAGGGTAGTATCTAAAGGGAGGCTGAATTTCAACGGCTTCCCTTTGGAAATTTAAGGGTGAAAGTCGTTGAATAGCTTGCAATTATACTTTTTAAACGTCCTTTTTTTATGGAAAAAAACAAATACGAAAAGGACTTGTTGATGTCTTAATCTCTAATGCGGTCAATCAATTTCCGTATATCGGCCATCGTTTTTGCAGTAGTCCCGTCATTTGTTATTTTCTTCCCAATGGTATTTCCGGGCGATTTCATTCTTTGTGCCTTTACAGGCTTATATATGCGGGCACGTGCTTGTTGTTCCTCTCTTTTTTGGACAATTAATTCCAATCTTTTCAATTGTTTGATTCTTTTTTCTTCTTTTTCCTTTGCAATCCGTTCGGCTCTAAAATTGTAATAGTCTTGTATAACTTCTTCGCTGTCTTGCTGCAGGTAATTTTCTTTAGTCTTAAGGAAGTTGAAAAACTCTGTAAGGGTATTGTGTTCTTTACTCATAGTGCTTTATTTATATTGGGATGACTTAAGAAGATAAATTGTCACGCTAAATTTAAACATTAATTTGAGATACTGTTTCGTTTGATCAATCAAATTTCGTCATTTTTCTGCAATTTGAGTGATGTTGGTCTGCATTAAAATGCCTCTAAAGGTTGAAAAAGCGATTTGTTCTGCCTGGTTTTCGAAAAATAGAATGTAATTTTGCACTTCTTACTACATTAGTAACCATTAAAAATCCATTTATAAACCGAAAGTAATTTTATGGTAAAGAAGATTTTACTGTTGGGCTCAGGAGAGCTGGGAAAAGAATTTGTGATTGCGGCGCAGCGTTTGGGACAAAATACAGTGGCCGTTGATAGTTACGCGGGAGCTCCTGCCATGCAGGTTGCCGATGCTTTTGAAGTGATTAATATGCTCGATGGTGATGCGCTCGATTCAGTTGTAGCCAGACATCAACCGGATTTAATTGTGCCGGAAATTGAAGCCATTCGTACCGAACGCTTTTATGAGTACGAGAAACAGGGTATTCAGGTAGTTCCGAGTGCAAAAGCGGCCAATTTTACGATGGACAGAAGAGCAATCCGCGATTTGGCCGCAAAGGATCTGGGAATCAGAACTGCAAAATATTTGTATGCCGGCTCGTTGGAAGAGATGTATGCTGTGGTGATAGAGGTTGGAATGCCTTGCGTGGTGAAACCCCTGATGTCATCATCAGGAAAGGGACAGTCGGTAATTAAATGCGAAGCTGATATTGAAAAGGCCTGGAACATTGCCGGCTCTAAAGGACGTGGCGATTCAGGAGATGTGATTGTAGAAGCATTTGTGAAATTTACTTCGGAGATTACTTTGCTTACGGTTACTCAGAAAAACGGTCCAACCTTATTTTGCCCGCCGATTGGTCATGTTCAGGAACGTGGCGATTATCAGCAAAGCTGGCAGCCGGCTGCAATTTCTGATGCAGATGTAAAAGCAGCACAGGAAATGGCTGAAATGGTTACCAACGAACTGGGAGGAGCTGGTCTTTGGGGAGTAGAATTCTTTATTTGCGAAGATGGAGTTGTATTTTCAGAATTATCGCCCCGTCCGCACGATACCGGCATGGTTACTCTTGCAGGTACTCAAAATTTTAGTGAATTCGAACTGCATTGCCGTGCTGTTTTAGGATTACCAATACCTGAAATTACATTGGAAAGAGTAGGAGCGAGTGCTGTTATTCTGGCACAGAGTGAGGGATCTCATCCATATTTCGAAGGATTGGAGCAAGTGGCAATTTATCCCAAATCTGATTTGCGTTTGTTTGGCAAGCCAACCAGCCGCGAATACCGCCGCATGGGGGTGACTTTAGCTTACAATTCTATCGGCACAGATGTTTTTACCTGCGTAGATCAGGCCAAAGAAATGGCGGCTTTAATTCGGGTGAAGAATAAGTAGAGTAAGGGTCTTGAAGGGTCAAAAATCTTTAAAATAAAAAGGGATGTTCATTGGTTTGAACATTCTCTTTTTATCAATATGGTATTTAATTACTAACCAGCTGTCATCCTGAACAAAGTGAAGGATCTTTTCAGTAAACAGATCCCTCGATTCCTCGGGATGACATAGCACTTGCAAATAAAGAGTCTTGAAGAGTCAAATGGTCGAAAGTCTAAAAGTCTTGAAAGGTCGAGAGTTAAAAAAAATAGAAGAGGATGTTCATTGATTTGAATATCCTCTTTTTATCAATATGGTATTCGATTTCGAATCGTTTGTCATCCTGAACAAGGTAAAGGATCTTTTCAGTAATCAGATCCCTCGGTTCCTCGGGATGACATAGCACTTGCAAATAAAGAGTCTTGAAGAGTCAAATGGTCGAAAGTCCAAAAATCTTGAAAGGTCGAGAGTTAAAAAAAATAGAAGAGGATGTTCATTAATTTGAATATCCTCTTTTTATCAATATGGTATTCGATTTCGAATCGTTTGTCATCCTGAACAAGGTGAAGGATCTTTTCAGTAATCAGATCCCTCGGTTCCTCGGGATGACATAAAACCTGCAGCTTATTGATAAAGGCTGCGAAATTCTGTACTTACCAAGAAAAAATCCATTTAATTTTCTACAAATACTGCGGTGCTCTGCACCCAGCAATTTAATTTTGTGCTAACTGCTAACTGCTAACTGCTAACTGCTAACTGCTAACTGCTAACTGCTAACTGCTAACTGCTAACTGCTAACTGCTAACTGCTAACTGCTAACTGCTAATTAATAATTACTTCTTTAAAATACTGAAGAAAGATATCCTTTGCCACCTGCAGTTGTTCCAGGGTGTTTTCAGGTACATCGTTTAGTTTGTATTCCATGTTTAAGTGTTCATATTTGTGAACTCCCAGTTTGTGATAGGGCTGAATCTCCAGCTTTTCAATGTTTTCGTATTTCTGAAAATATTTTCCCATTTCGTGCAGATATTCAGGCTGATCGGAGTATCCGGGAACCAGTACGTAGCGCATCCACACTTTCACTTCTTTTTCGCGGAGGTATGCTGCAAATTTAAGGGTGGTATCGTTGCGTTTACCAGTTATCTTTTGATGCCAGTCAGGGTTGATGTGTTTGATGTCGAGCAGAACCAAATCCGTATACTTCAGTAATTCCTTAACGTCATCGGTAAGAACATTTCCATTGCTGTCGATACAAGTGTTAAAACCTTCCTCTTTCAGCTGCCTGAAAAGTATTTTGAGTTTTTTTGCCTGCCAAAGCGGTTCTCCGCCCGAAATGGTTACTCCGCCAATTTTCCCAAAAAAAGGACGCTGGTTGCGTGCTTTTCTCATGATTTCTTCAAGTGGAGTTGGTGTTCCTCCTTCGAAAGTAATGGTATCGGGATTGGCACAATACAAACATTTAAAGGCGCATCCCTGCAGAAATACGACCAGTCGGATTCCCGGGCCATCATATGTACCTAATGATTCAAAAGAATGAACGTTTAACATGATTTGCTTGTTTCGTGAATGAGGATCAAAAAAGAGGCCGGAAACTTTCAGTTGAAAGCTCCGGGGCTCATTATGTCATTATTAATATTTTACATTCTCTCGAAAAAGCTGCGGGAGATCACTTCCAATTGCTGCTCACGGGTTAAACGTACAAAGTTTACAGCATAACCCGAAACACGGATTGTCAGCTGAGGATATTCTTCAGGATGTTCCATTGCATCCTCCAGCATCGCGCGGTCCAACACATTTACGTTTAGGTGATGAGCACCTTTCATAAAGTAAGCATCCATCATGGTCACCAGATTATCCTGACGGGTTGCTGCTGTTGCTCCCAACGATTTAGGAACAATAGAGAAAGTATTCGAAATGCCGTCCAATGAATCTTCGTAGTTGATTTTAGCCACAGAGTTTAAAGAAGCAATTGCACCGTGAGAATCACGTCCGTGCATAGGATTTGCGCCCGGAGCAAAAGGAACACCAGCTGCTCTGCCATCAGGAGTAGCACCGGTTTTTAATCCATACACTACGTTCGAGGTAATGGTAAGAATCGACATGGTTGGTTCTGCATTCTTGTAGGTGTGCAGTTCTTTCAACAGGCTATTGAATAGATTTGGAATTTCAACAGCAAAACAATCTACTGCATCATCGTCATTTCCATAGTATGGAAAATCGCCTTCAATTTTGAAATCGCAGGTCAAACCTTCTTCGTTACGAACAGCAGTTACTTTTGCATTCTTAATTGCTGATAAGGAATCCGCAACAATCGAAAGACCGGCAATCCCATAAGCAAGATTGATAGCCGGATTGGTATCAACCAAAGCCATCTGAGCTTTTTCGTAGTAATATTTATCGTGCATGTAATGAATGATGTTCATTGAATCGTTGTAAACACGAGCCATTTCCTTCATCGCAATCATATAGTTGCTCATTACTTCGTCGAAATTCAATTCATCACTGCTCATGGCAGGAATGCCATTGATCAACTGAGTTCCTGTTTTTTCGCAGCGACCGCCGTTCAATGCCAAAAGAAGCGTTTTAGCCAGATTACAGCGTGCACCAAAAAACTGAATCTGTTTTCCGATTTCCTGATAGGAGACACAGCAGGCAATTCCGTAATCATCCGATTTACGGGTATCACACATCAACTGGTCATTCTCATACTGAATAGAAGAGGTATCGATAGAAACCTGAGCACAGAATTTCTTGAATCCTTCAGGTAATGTTTCAGACCAAAGAACCGTCATGTTTGGTTCCGGTGAAGCTCCAAGAGTATATAGTGTATTTAAGAAACGGAAGGATGTCCTGGTTACTTTGGTTCTGCCGTCAATGGTGTTACCACCGATCGATTCAGTAACCCAGGTTGGATCACCTGCAAAAATCTCATCGTAAGCATTCATACGAAGGTGACGAACCATGCGCAGTTTCATTACGAATTGGTCAAGCATTTCCTGAGCAAATTCTTCGGTAATAAAACCTGCTTCCAAATCTCGGTTGATATAGGCATCCAGAAAAGTTGAAACATTACCCAACGACATTGCAGCACCATCCTGTTCTTTTACCGCAGCAAGATAGCCCATGTAAACCCACTGAATAGCCTCCTGAGCTGTCTCAGCCGGACGATTCAATTCCAAGCCGTATTTTTCACCCAGTTTTTTAATTTCGCCAAGAGCTTTTATTTGTTCGGCAACTTCTTCGCGAAGACGAATCAATTGATCTGTCATCGTTCCGGTTAAACCATTCAAATCTTCCTTTTTTGCTTCAATCAAACGATCAATACCATATAAGGCTACACGACGGTAATCACCGATAATACGGCCACGGGCATAGTTGTCAGGCAATCCGGTAAGGAAACCTAAGGAACGAAATTTACGGATTTCGCTGGTATAAGCATCAAAAACTCCATCGTTGTGTGTTTTTGCATAATTGCGGAAGATGTCCTTTACACGATCTGATACTTCAAGACCTTGTTCCGAGCATGCTTTTTCAACAACAGCAATGCCGCCGTAAGGTTTCATGGCTCTGCGAAGCAATTCATCGGCCTGCAGGCCAACAATCAGCTCTAATGATTTATCGATATATCCAGCTCTGTGAGAAGCAATAGCCGACACTGTTTCTGTATCAATTGAGCGAACTCCATTGTTGGCACGCTCTTCTTTAACAGCCTCTTTGCAGATATTCCAAAGTTTTTTTGTGCGTTCGGTTGCTCCTGTTAAAAAGGAAGCATCTCCTGTGTAAGAAGTTAAATTGTTACTAACGAAATCTCTAACGTTAATCGTTTTTTGCCATTCACCGGCTTTAAATTGAATTCTTTTCATTCGAATAATGATTTATTTCAATGGTTGAATGGAACAATCATCAGTCCTGTATTGATTTTTAAAATCAGAATTAATGCAGGACTCCTGGTGTTTGTCCGCTTAAAATTTTGGTATTACGTTTTCTCTTACTTTGTTTTTTTTGATCAGCAAAAGAAGAAGAGTTAAAACTCTTTTTTGCTGTAAGGGTGCAAAGAAACTCTTTTCTGTTTTCTCACGCAATACCTGTTAATAGTGATTTTTTACCGCAAACGATATTGTAAAAACAAAAGTTCCGGTTATAGATGACTTAGCTGACGGATGAAAATATGTTGAGAAATATGTTATTTAGATGGATTATACAGAAAGAAATAAAATTTCATAGGAATTAAGATGGGTTTTAAGATTTGTAATCAATATTGTCCTAATTGATTTTAACAATTGGGCTTTCCGCCCAAACCCGACATCATTTATTCATTAAAGCCTATTTTTATTTGTATTCATGATTTCCGCTTCGCTCCAATTCTTGTCTTGAAACAAGAAACGAAGCAAAGAAATTCAAGGCTGCTTTTTAAAAAACTTCCTTATTTAATTCAAACCTAAGTGCGTACGGGCGATCTTCGAACAAGTTCTCAGCTTCCCGGTCTTACTAAAGGTTTGAACTAAAACGAAAGCTCTTTAAAAAAGATGCCAATCAAATACCTAACTTAAATTGTACCCCTTAAGATTATCACGAGCTGTAAGTTTTTATAAAAGAAGTAATTAATACTTATTCTCAAAAAACGTTTAGGACGCAATTGATTTGTAATCTTTTTTTTGCTGTGATTTGGATACTACTCTTTTGATCTGCTACATTTGTGCTTTACTTATACTGCAGAATGAAGTTTCGTAACAAATCAATTATACTGGTCGGGATAATTATTATTCTGAGTTTTGGAGGTGTCGCTTATTTAATAGGCGAGAAGATGGCCGTTACTGCCGGGAAAATGAGTCTGGATCTGGCTGTCTCTAAAGCGCAAAATAGTTTTTTAATCGTTAAAAACGAGTTGGACGGCAGTGTTCTTCGCACTGGTTTAATGGCCAACGCATTGGTGGAGTCTATTGATTTTCCCGGACAGGACGAAAAGGTAATTGTAAAAACGCTGCAGTCTGAATTAAAAATCAGAAATGAATTAAATGCTTGCTGGTATTCATCAATTGATGAAAATGATGCTTCCGGTCCGGGAAAATTGAATGTGTATTTTAGGAAGAAGGGGAATGAAATTGTTAAGAGTCCACTTTTAGATAAGCAGCTGGATTTAATCGAAAAGCTGATGATTCAGGGAAGAGAGATGATTTCGGCACCTTATTGGAGTTCTGATAATCGTTTGCTTGCAACGGTGTTGGAGCCTGTGATTAAAAATGATAAGATTGTTGGGGTTTTAGGAACAGATTTGGATTTGTATCACTTTCAGCAGCATTTTTATGACAACGAATCATTGGGAAGAGCTTATGTAACTATTATTTCGGAACAAGGATTCTGTATTTCTCATCCTGATGAGAATTTGATTGGCAAGCGAATTGATACTTTGGCAGAGGGAGCCCGGATTCATGAAGTTCTGACTTCGGGGAAAAAATATCAGGAAGAAGTTCAGTCTGATTATTTACAAGTGCCTGTTATGAGAGTATATCAGCCCGTTAAAATTGGTAATTTGGATAAAAAATGGCTGGTAACTGTTAGTGTTCCTCTTTTTAATGTGAAAGAATCTGTTCAGGAAATCCGCAATTCAACCTTTCTGATTGGTTTGGTTTTGGCTCTTTTACTAATGATATTTCTTTACTTTTCCCAGCGCAGATGGTTTCTTGAATTTAGCAAAAGACAAAGGGCCGAAAGGAAGCATCGTAATGAGGTAAGCAAACTGTCTTCGATCATGGAGAGTACCGATCAGATCATGATTTTTTCGGTGGATAAAAATTACAGGTACACAAGTTTTAACAGTGTTCATAAATTGAATCTTGAGAAAAATGAGGGCGGTAACATTCGGCTGGGAAGTAATTCACTGGATACTTATTATGGTGATTTCCGCATTCAAATGAAAAAGCATTTGGACCGGGCATTGGCAGGAGATCATTTTTTAGTGGAATTTCAAAGGCACGGCATCGATTATCAGCAGATATTTAACGCCATATCCGACGCAGAAGGCAAAGTTGTTGGTGTTTCCAGTTTTTGCTTTGATATTAGTGAAACCCTTGAATTGCGGCGAAAGGCTCTCGAAGAGGAAGAAGAAAAAGTAAAAGCACAGCTAAAGAATATTAAAAATCAGATCAATCCTCACTTCTTATTTAACTCTCTAAATTCTCTTTATGCCTTGGTAGAGGGAGAGCCGAAACTGGCCAGAAAGTTTATTCTGAGCTTATCGAAGGTTTACCGTTATTTGTTGGATAGCAACAACAGTAATCTGATCAGTTTAAAACAGGAACTCGATTTTATTAAGCAGTATCTTTTCCTGCAGAAAATTCGTTTTGGCGACAATCTTCTTTTAGAATATGATATTAAAGATGAAGCATTAAACCGAAAGCTGCCGTCTGTCAGCATACAATCATTGGTTGAAAATGCCATCAAACACAATATAATAACAAGCGAAAAACCACTCACTATTCGTATATCTGTTTCAGACGAATATTATTTAATTGTCGAAAATCCGTACCAGCCCCGCACCGATATGAGTCACAGTCCGGGTACCGGATTAAAAACGCTCGAGGCTTTGTATGCTTTTTTGGGTGATAAACAACCTGTTTATGGTATTGAAAATGGGTTTTTCAGGGTAAAACTGCCTTTGTTTTAATCCCAAAAGATTTCTTTTCCATTCTGTGCGAAGGTTTCATACCGGTTTTTTTGTCATTCACTCCTTAATCTTTCCGGTTCACTCCCTTCTTTTTTCTTGCAGATCAAAATTAATTCATTTTTGTTTCGAATTATTGCCCGATGAAATTCATTTGGCAGTATTGAAACGAACAAAACTGAATTTTGTAGTGACGTGAGTATCCGTGTAGGGGCGATGCTCACAACTACAAACAAAATATACTAAATGAACTTAAGCACAATCACACCAAATCACAAAATTACGCGACTGTTTTTGATGGCATGTATTCTGGGGGGAATGAGTTTGCCGTCACAAGCATCGGAACGAACTTCTGTTTCTGCAGAAGATGGAATTTTTACTTTCTGGAAAAAGAAAAAGACAGAAACCGAATCGGACACTACGAAAGGAAAAGATAAAGATTCAAAACTGAAAAAATACGATGAAATAATTACTTCGGATGCGATTACGAAAAAAGGAGTAATTGATATTCACAGAGTAAAAAAGGATTACTATTTCGAAATTTCGGATTCGTTGCTGAACCGCGATTTTCTTTTGGTCAATAAAATCTCTAAAGTGCCTTCCGAGATTAATGAGTTGGGTTTTAACAAAGGAATCAATTATCAAAATTTATTGATTCGTTTTGAAGTGGATACTTTAACTGAAAAAATTTGGGTGAAAACTTATCATCCATATTACGAAGGGAAAGCAGGGGATGCGATTACTCAGTCGGTAGAGGATAATTACATGCCTTCCATAAGAGAATGCTTCGATTTGGCTTGTTTTGGAAAAGACTCAACCACCTATGTATTTAAAGTAAATAAGGTATTCGACGGATCGGAAAAAAGTTTAAATGATTTGTTTGGAGTACTTGGAATGCCTGGATCTGCAGTAAAAGATCTGTCGAAAATAAGTGCAGCGAAAAGTTTCCCGGAAAATTTAGTAATGAAGTCGTTGCTGACCACCAAAGCAGAAGGGATTACCGTAACGGTTGAAGTTACATCGAATATGGTTTTGTTGGCTAAGAAAGCGATGAAACCAAGATTTGCAGACCGGAGAATCGGATACTTTACAACCAAACATTTTTATTATAGTGATGATCAGCAAGCTGTTGAAAACAGAGAGTTTGTGAATCGCTGGAGATTGGAGCCAAAATCAGAAGATGTAGAAAAATATTTAGCGGGAGAATTGGTGGAGCCGAAAAAGCCAATTGTTTACTATATCGATCCATCAACACCGCCACAGTGGCGGCAGGCTATAAAAGACGGAATTACCGATTGGCAGTCTGCTTTTGAAAAAGCTGGATTTAAAAATGCCATTATTGCAAAAGATGCACCAACAGACGATCCTGATTTTGACGGTGATGATGTTCGTTACTCCATGATTACTTATGCGGCATCCAGTCAGGCAAATGCAATGGGACCTTCGGTTGTAGATCCCCGGTCGGGTGAAATTATTGAGGCTGATGTTATTTGGTGGCACAATGTAATGACTGCTCTGCATTCATGGATACGTATTCAGACCGGAGTTATTGATCCAAAAGCAAGAGACAATAAATTTAGCGATGAACACATGGCTCATGCCATCCGCTTTGTTTCATCCCACGAAATAGGACATACACTTGGTTTAATGCACAATATGGGAGCTTCAGCGGCTTTCCCGGTAGATTCTTTGCGTTCCAGATCATTTACAAATAAAATGGGCGGAACGGCTCCATCCATTATGGATTACGCCCGTTTCAACTATGTAGCGCAGCCAAACGACGAAGTGGTAAACATTACCCCGCAAATTGGCGTGTACGATAAATATGCAATTGCCTGGGCTTATCGATGGATTCAGGAAGATACTCCTTGGGACGAAGTGAAGGTTTTGAGTCAAATGATAAGAAAGCATGAGAACGATCCATTGTATCATTACGGCCCTCAGCAAGACGGAAAGAATACCATCGATCCATCAGCGCAAAGCGAAGATTTGGGTGACAATTCGATGAAAGCAAGTCGTTACGGACTGGCGAATTTGAAACGAATTGTTCCTGAAGTAGAAAAATGGACTTGTGAAGAAGGTGAAAGCTACGAGAAAGCAGGTAAAATGATGATGGGAGTAATCGGACAATGGTTTACTTATGCTAATCATGTTGTGGCAAATGTGGGGGGTATCTATTTAGATCAACCGGTATTTGGTGAAACGAAATCAGCCTACGTTCATGTTGAAAAAGCAAAACAGAAAGACGCGATTAAATATTTGATTGAGGAAGTGATTAATATTCCTCAATGGATTGCCAATGCTGAGATTTATAAAAAATCATATCCGATTAGGGAATCAGTAGTTGGTGATATTGAATACGCTCCAACAACCTTGTTTAGAGATTTGCATGCACGTATTTTTTACTCCTTGCTGGAAAAGGAACGACTGTTGCGCATGCAGCAAAACGAAGCTGAAAATGGGGATAAAGCTTATACTTTAACAGAAATGATGAGCGATCTGCATCAAGGAATATTTAGCAAAACAATTAAAAATCAGAAGTTGGATGTTTTTACCCGTCAGTCACAAAAAAACTTTGTTGATGTTTTAATTATTTCTCAAAACAAGACTTTAGAGAAGACAAGTAAAAAGTCTCTCCAAAATCAGGATGCAGCATGTTGTCCGTTGCATCAGCACATGCCCTTGTTGTGTGAATATGGAGTAAAAAGCCGTGAGCTTTTTCATGATCATGAAAGCGATGATCGGTCGAGCCGATACGCCAACCGAAACTTATTTTACGCCACAATGAACCGGGTGTCGGATGATGTGTCGGTGAAACGCGGTGAGCTGCTGCGGATTAAAGAATTATTATTGAAGAAGGTGAAGATCGCCGATGAAGCAACACGCTTTCATTATCAGGATCTGATTCTTCGGATTGAAGAAGCATTACATACACATTAAAAATAAACCCAGCAGATGGGGAGATTAAAAAAAATCTCTCTGTCTGTTTTTTTGAATGAATTAACCACTATTTTAATAACCATTAAAAATACAAATTTATGAAAAGACTGCTAAGCCTGCTTTTGATCTTGCTTCCCGCTTTTGGCTGGGCACAGGAAATGAAGCAGATTAAAGGAACGGTTCTCTCGGAAAGTGATGGAGATGTTCTAATTGGTGCTTCGGTTTACATTGATAAGTCAACCATTGGTGCCGAAACCAATATAAAAGGGATTATTGAGAACATTACATTGGGAACAATTACCGATTTTGATGGAAACTTCACATTGGAAGTTCCTAAAGAATTGAATACGATTGCCTGCAGCTTTTTGGGTTTCGAAACTCAAATGGTTGATATTACAGGAAAATCATTTATCACAATTAAACTTAGCGATTCAACAAGTGAATTGGGTGAGGTTGTTGTTACCGGCTATCAGAAAATCGAAAAACGCAAGCTGACTTCGGCGGTTGTTAAAGTGAATGCTGACAATATCAGACAAGCTGGTGTTCCAAACGTGGATCAGATGTTGAGTGGGCAAATCGCTGGTGTGACCAGTATTGTTCAAGGTGGGGCACCTGGGGCTCCGGCAAAAATCCGTATTCGTGGAACAGCGTCATTAAACGGAACACAAGATCCGTTGTGGGTTTTGGATGGAATTCCTTTGGAAGGGAACGAAGTTCCTGATTACAACGACAAAGACAATATCGATCAGTTGTACAATTCTTCTGTTGGTGGTTTAAATCCTCAGGATATTGCTGATATTACAATACTAAAAGATGCTGCGGCTACTGCAATTTATGGTGCCCGTGCGGCAAATGGGGTGATTGTGATTACAACTAAAAAGGGTAAAGCCGGACAAATGAAAGTGAATTTGACGAGTAATACTTCTTTTATTTCACGACCTGATTTTAGCAAGTTGAATTTGATGAATTCGAATGAAAAGGTGGATCTGGAGATGGCTTTGGCCGGTCGTACCGATCTTACCTATAACAGTCAGTATGGCAGTATATCACAAATTTTGAATGCAAATAATGATTGGGACAATTACCAAACAGGTGGTGTTTCAGCAATTGCACCGGAATCATTAGCGGCTATAAATGCATTAAGAAGTGTAGATGCTAATCTGGAAGATGAATTGTATCAGAATGCGGTGAATCAAGATCATAGTTTGAGTGTTTCCGGTGGAAGCGATTTGGCAACCTACTATTTTTCCTTAGGTGCTCATACCGAAAAAGGAACAACTATTGGTACATCGCTTAATCGTTACAATGTAACTTTAAAAACCGATTTTAACTTACGTGATAATTTAAGATTGGGAATTAGTTTATTTGCCAACGAACGCAAAAGTAAATCTTACCTTACCGGATCAAGTAAATTAACAAATCCTGCAAACTACGTACGTTTAGCGAATCCTTATTTAAAATTGCGCGATGAAGATAATAATTACGTGTATAATGTTGATGAGGATGGCTTGTATAACATTGCCTACATTCCTTTCAATATTTTAGAGGAAAGAGCAGGAACACAGAATAAATTAAAAGGACAAAGTATTAACGCTATTTTAGATTTAGAATGGGATCTGAATTCTCATCTTAAATTTCGTACTCAATACGGCATTCAAATAGACAAAACAAATACTAAAAAGGAAGCGGAAGAGGAGACTTTCTTTGCTAGAAAAGAACGTCACAAAAGCCGCTATTTTTCAGGAGGAAAACCATTCTATTTTATTCCAGAAGGAGGAGTTCTTCAAAATTGGGAAGCGGATAACAGTTCTTATAATTGGAAAAATATTATAGAGTACAATCAACTTTTTAATGAAAAACATGAAGTTGAATTGATGGTTGGTAATGAATTACGTCAAAATGAATTTACTCAGATTTATTCTGCAGCTTACGGATGGAATGCCGAAAGAATGACTTCTAAACCAGTTATTTTTAGAGATGAAACTGATGCAAAATCATTTCCATTGTTCAGAAAAGTGTATAGAAAGAACCGCTATGCTTCCTTTTTTGCGACGGCTTCCTACACTTACGACAGGCGTTACACTTTTTTTGGGAGCATTCGTTTCGATGGTTCAGATTTGTTTGGTGTTGATCCGAAATACAGATATTTGCCTTTATACGCTTTAAGTGGAGCTTGGAATGCCAGCGAGGAGAGTTTTTTAAGTGATATTGATTGGTTGAGTCGTTTGAAGTTTCGTGCATCTTACGGATTGCAGGGAAATATTGATAAAGAAAGTTCCCCATACATTATTGGTACACCTACTACCGTTTCCAATCTTCCGGGAACCAGCGAAGATGGTATTGATGTAAGTGGTTTGCCAAACGATAAATTACGTTGGGAAAAAACATCTACCTACAATATTGGTACTGATCTCTCTTTATTTCATCATGCTATTCGTATGAGTTTTGACTATTACGAAAGAAAAGGAACAGATTTGATAGGAACTCAGAATCTTCCACATGAGACTGGTTTTAGTGCCATGTCTGTAAACTGGGCTGAAATGACAAATAAGGGTTGGGAATTGAGCATTGCCACCCGTAATGTTAAGACTGAAACTTTCGAATGGAATACCAGTTTTAATATTGCTCACAACGAGAACAAAGTACTAAAAGAAAAAATTCCGGCAAATCAGTTTTTACCATCCCGCGAAGGATATTCGGCTAATTCAGTTTGGGTAATTAATACAAAGGGCTTTGATGAGAACGGATATCCTTTGTTCGATAAGAATGGAACGGCTGTAACAGGAAAAGAGTTTTTTGATCTATACGATCAATATGCTGATTTTTGGCCGGGCAATTATGCAGGTTCAAATTTAACAACTGAGCAAGTGCGTGGGCTTTTCACATATGCTGGTGATTCAGATCCTAAATATTCCGGTGGTATTATCAATACTTTTAAGTATAAAAATATTGATTTGGCTGTCTCAGCGAATTTTAACCTGGGGATGAATATTTTGGCTCAGCCGGATTACAGCATGACCGAGTATGACCGAGGAAGAAACACATCACGTAAATTATTGGATGTAATTAATGGAACCAATAAAAACCTGCCAAATTTATTAGGCTCTACGTCGGCTGACGGTGCCTATTGGATGGAAAAACAGTGGTACGATAACATTGATAATGCAGGAACATACCGTCATTTGGATACTTGGTTGAAAAAGGTAAATTACATGAGAATCAGTAGTATTCGTTTGGGTTACACCTTGCCAAATGCAATGTTAAAGCGCATCAAATTATCAAACGTACGATTCAGTTTAGAAGCTCGAAATCCATTTGTTATTTCCAATGGATATGATGGCTATTTTGATCCGGAATCATATGGTAATATTTACGCTCAGCCACAGCAAAAATCATATACTTTAGGTGTTAATTTAACTTTCTAATGACTTACACAATGAAAAAATTAAATATATACATTGCCCTGTTGTTGGCGGTTGTGAGCTTTTCTGCCTGCGATAATTATTTGGATGTAAAGCCAAAAGACCGGTTGATTCCAACAACAACAGATGATTTTCGGGCTTTACTGACAAGTGCATACAATGGAATTCCTGCCGATAAAGGAAGAATTGCTTTTAGAACCGATGAAGTAAAGTTGAATGAAACAAAATATGATCTTACAGAAGTTCAGGATATCTATTTGTGGAATGATGTCAACCAATCATCAAACACATTGGGTTTTTCATGGCAGCAATATTACAAAATGATCATGTATGCCAATCACATTATAGATGCTGGTGCTGATGCAACAGAAGGAAGTTCTGAAGAAATTGATCAAATTGTTGGAGAAGCTTACTTATTGAGAGCTTTAATGCATTTTAATCTGGTAAATCTTTATGGTTTGCCTTACAATTCAGCCACTGCTAATACCGATAAAGGCGTGCCTCTTTCATTAAAAATTGATACGGAAGCTGAATATTTTGCCAGTAGTGTGGGTGAGGTTTATACACAAATAGTATCAGATATTACAGATGGAATAGCGAAGTTGAACGTTGAAACTTACGAAACAGGATTGAATTATCGTTTCAGTAAGTTGGCCGCTTTGGCCTTTCAATCAAGAGTTTATTTGTATATGGGTGATTTTGAAAATGCAAGAAAATTTGCTCTGGAAGTTCTAAAAGTGAAAGCCGATTTACAGGATATTAGTGTTGATACTTCGGTATTACCTTATGCGTATACTTCTGTTGAAAGCATTTTGGCATTAGAAGATGTAATTTCATCAATGGTTGAAAATGCGTCGTTTATTTCTGACAATATGAAAGCAGCTTTCAATCACGATAACGATAATCGTTTTGGAATGTATTTTAAAGATTCAGATGATGTAGCGGGCGAATTTATAATCACTAAAGAGCATCAAAGTACTACCAAATGTACATTCAGAACATCTGAAATGTATTTGACAATTGCTGAGTGTGCTGCAAAACTAGACGATTTGGATCAAGCTCGAAACTATTTAAATCAGTTGAAAGCAAAACGTTTACTTACTGATTTTTACAATACAGAAGTAACTCGTATTGCTGGATTAAACAAAGCAGAATTAATTGCAGAAATTGCAAATGAGAGATATAGAGAGTTTGCTTTTGAAGGACATCGTTGGTTCGATTTACGAAGAACAACTCAAGAGCAAATTAATCATGCCTATAAAACAGAGTCAGCGACTCTAAATCAGGGCGATCCCCGTTATACGCTCCGTTATCCGGATGAAGCCATAAACAACAATCCAAATTTGAGTAATTAGGTTAATTAGCATATCAATAAAATGAAATTAGGGGTTTTCCATTACGGATTGCCCCTTTTCTTTTGTAATTTGGTCGGATAAAAATTAGATAAAAATGATCAAAGTAGCTATTGTTGAAGATGAACGTTTGGCGGCGCGGGAACTGGAAAAAATGCTGCTGGATATACGTCCTGATAAAGTTGAAATTAAAGCACATCTGGAAAATGTTGAGCAGGCCGTACAGTATCTGTCCGGGAATAAGCTTGATTTGATTTTTATGGACATACACCTTGGTGATGGCAACAGTTTTGAGATCTTCGATCGGTTGGAAATTACCACACCGGTTATTTTCACCACAGCCTACGATCAATATGCAGTACAGGCCTTTAAACAATGCAGTGTTGATTATTTACTAAAGCCGATGGATTCTGAAGATGTGGAAGCAGCCATCACAAAGTTCGAGACAATGTTTCAGGAGAAAGAATCTCTTGATTTTAGTGCTCTTCAGAAATCTTTAAACAGCTTAATGACTGGTGATCAATACCAGGAACGATTCATGGTGAGTCGGGGCGACAGACTCAGTTCATTGGAAGTTGAAAAAGTGGCCTACTTTATGGCTGACGGTAAGGCGCTTTATCTATTTGGATTGGATGGGAACCGTTATCTTTTTGATGGCACTCTGACATCTTTGGAAAGCAAATTGAATCCGAAGCGTTTTTTCCGGGTTAACCGCAAATTTATCGTTAGTTATCAGGCCATTGAAGATATGCACTATTATTCAAAAAACAGAATAAAATTAAATCTCAAACCCAATCACCCGGAATGTATTGATGCTATTGTTAGTCAGGACCGGTGTACTGAGTTCAAGAAATGGTTAAATCAGTAAACCTGAAATACAAGGTCTGCTAAAAAGTGTGAATTATTTAACACAGAGTCATTATTATAGTATTCTTTTCGTCTAAATGTGATTTCATCTCGTATTATTGCATAATTAAAATTTATTGATAATTATAAAATAATTTCGTGTCATGAAGAACTGTGTTCTTGTATCCTTTTGTATTCTTATTTCGTTTTGTTCTGCTTCTTGTTCCAGTGATGATAGTTTATCCAAGGCAGATTACTACAACCTTTCCAATTTGCCTTTAGATACCGGCGGAACTCATTCCAGCCACATATTGGCAGAAGCTAATGCTCCCTATGGTTACTACGCTTATCAACCCGCAGGATACGATGATGATAAGGATTCGATGTATCCTTTACTGATTTTCCTGCATGGATCCGGTGAAAAAGGCAACAGCGCCAAACATCCTGAATATTTAGATCGGATTTTGGTAAACGGGCCTCCTAAAATGATTGAAAACGGAAGTTGGTCACCAAAATATCCTATGTTGGTTATTTCTCCTCAATGTCATGACGATGGCTGGCAAGCCGACAAAATAAAGCGCTTTGTTGAATTCATTATAGAGAAATACAAGGTGAATGAACGCAGAATATACATGACCGGAATAAGTATGGGCGGTTTTGGATGCTTTAGTTATGTGGGGACTTGTGGCGATGAATCTCATGTAACTGCTCTTGTGCCCATTTGTGGTGGTGGAAATACAGCACAGGCAGTAAAATTTAAAAACATTCCTGTTTGGGCATTTCACGGAGAGAGTGATGCAACGGTTGCACCTTCCAAATCAAAAAACATGATTGAGGCAATAAACAGCATCAATCCGACAGAAAAAGCTAAAATTACATTGTATCCTGATGTTGCACATGACTCATGGACGTACACATATGAGGGAACCGGAATGGGGAAAGAAAATGCAGACTATGATACATTTAGCTCTGATATTTTTACATGGATGCTGGAGCATGAGAAAAAAGAATAAGTGTTTGAAATATCGCTAAAAAAATAAAGCCATTACTCTTGTTCAGGAATAATGTTTTTTTTTTATTGACAGTACTTATTCTATCGAATAAAACTGGTGTATATTTTCTTCTCCTGTACCGGAGCTTCTACCTTATTTTTTCCCTGATCAATTAATTGCAGCAGATAAGCCATGTTCCTACCCAAAACTCTCATAATCTGCATGCCTTCTTCATCCTGTAAAACTTCACCTGGAGTCGTTCCGTGAATTACATTCCAATAATTTGATGTCGGAACCATCATTTCTGAATAGTTGAGATAATTGTTCAGTTCGTTAAAGGTTGGCAATCCTCCCGAACGACGAACCGCAACAACAGAAGCACCAACTTTGTGGCGAAACAAGTTACCGTTTGCACCACTCACATAGAATGCCCGGTCTAAAAACGATTTCATATTTGCTCCCAAAGAGGCATAATGAACTGGTGAGCCAAGCAGAATGCCATCGGCTTCATTCATTTTCTGAATCCAAATATTTACATCATCTCCTTTAATTATACACTTCTCATCTTTATTTTTAGCGCACAGACCGCAGGCAGTACAACCTTTTACTCCTTTATTGCCAATGTGAACAATTTCAGTTTCAATACCTTGCATCTCCAACTGTTCTGTTACTAATTTAAGGGCATGGTAAGTGTTTCCTTCTTTTTTCGGACTTCCGTTAAATGCGACTACCTTCATTTTGCAAGTTTTATTGTTTTTGTGATTTCAGATTCGTGGAAAATTGATTGGTTTACACCAATTGAAAGTGTAAAATTAAGCAGGAACTGAATACAATTGTTTTAATGAAATGTTAATAGAATAAATCTATTGTAAGTATCTCTGAGGAATACAGGCTTCTTATTTTTCAAGCTTTATCCGGTTCACTTTTAAGCCTTCCGATTGAATTCCCCGGGCATATTTTACGGCAGATTTACCAAACAGCATTACATATCCAATCGTATGATCTTTTGGTATGCCAATCAGAGTGCGTAATTCAGGATCAATATCATCTATTGCCCATTTTATCATTCCGTTCCAAAGTGTTCCTATTCCGTGTGAGTTGGCTATTAATTCAAAATAACTCAATGTAATTAAACAATCTGCCATTGGTGAAGCATCAGCAGATGGGGCAGAAGCAATAATTAGGTGTGGAGCATCTCTAAAAATAACATCTATACCTTTGGTTTCCCATAATTTCTGATAGGACAGCAGGAATTGAAAGCGTTTCTCCAGTGTGCCTGATTCTCTGGCATTTTTCAGTGAATCGTACACTTTTAACCGAAATAAGTCCAAATCCTCTTTGTTGTCAATTAACGACAGTAAAACAGCATTGTCGTTATGTCCTGTTGGTGCATGCGCAGCCGTTTCAATCAGTTCCTGAATTAATTCCTTATCAATGGTTTCCTTTTTGTATTTTCGGATCGAGCGTCTTGTTTTTATCAATCTGCTGATTGCTTCAGGCTTTGGCATTTCATCTTTTGCCGAAACACTGTCTTCCGGATTTTTTCCTAATATCGAAAGTGCTGCCGTAGGACAAATGGCTAAACAATGTTGGCATTTTAAACAATTCGTCTCCTTTTCTTTTCGGATGACAGGCTTTGGATTCAATTCTATAATACCAACCGGGCAATCCTGTGCACAAAGACCGCACTCAATACATTTATCTTCCTCTATCTTAAAATCTAACATTGTTTGCAAACTTATTATTGGCAGGCAAAGATAATTTATCCCGGGAATTAATCCATAAAATATTCCCATGCGAAGAGCCTGTTCCGGTTTTTTATTTTACATTTGTATTTATATAAACTAGGGGTGCCTAACTTTAAGGCTGAGATCATACCCTTTACCTGATCAGGATAATGCCTGCGTAGGAAAGTAAAGAAAAGTCTGCTTTTTTGGAGTAGGACTGCCCCTGTTTATTAATGTTATTCACTTAATAAACAATAAAATGGAGCAAATTGTATCTGCAGGAATCGTCGATTCCTATTTTAAAAAACTCAAAGAAAATTTATCGGTTGATGTGGCAATTGTCGGAGGTGGACCTTCTGGACTAATCGCATCCTATTATCTCGCAAAGAAAGGCTTTAAAGTTGCTTTGTATGAAAGTAAACTGGCTCCAGGCGGAGGCATGTGGGGCGGTGCCATGATGTTTAACGAGATAATAGTTCAGAAAGATGCACTGCACATTCTCGACGAATTAAATATTTCCTACACAAACTATCAGGGAGATTATTACACGCTTGATTCTGTGCATGCAACTTCCGCTTTAATTTACCATGCTACGCAGGCAGGAGTCAAAATCTTCAATTGTTCTTCTATTGAAGATGTTGTTTTTCAAAATGACAGGGTATGTGGTGTTGTTTTAAATTGGTCACCTGTTCGCAGAGAAGGATTGCATGTTGATCCTTTGGTGATCATGGCAAAAGCAGTGGTTGATGGCACGGGGCACGATTGTGACATTGTCCGCACCTTGGAACGTAAAAACGACGTGAAGCTAAACACAAAAACAGGTAAAGTGATGGGGGAATACTCTTTGTCGATAGATGAAGCTGAGCGAACTACTGTAGAAAACACCAAAGAAGTATACCCTGGATTGTATGTGTCGGGTATGGCATCGAATGGTGTTAGCGGTGGTTTTCGAATGGGACCTATCTTTGGAGGAATGCTTCTTTCCGGTGAAAAATTAGCTGGTTTAATTGCTGAAAATTTAAGTAAATAAGATGGACGACTTTGGTTTATACATTATCATCACAAACCCGCAGACCTCTTACCGTTCTATTGCCGAATCGTGTGTTGAGCGGGGTATTAAGATGCTGCAGCTGCGCGAAAAATTTTTATCCGATAAGGAATTAATACGAATAGGAAAAGAAATCAGAGCCATTACAAGAGGAAGTGAAACCAGTTTTGTGATGAATGACCGTGCGGATATTGCAGCAATTTGTGATGCTGATTTTCTGCACCTCGGACAAGATGATATGAGTATGGAAGAAGCCCGGAATATTGTTGGAGAAATGAAAATTGGTTTGTCAACGCATTCCATTTGGCAAGTGAAGGAAGCTTTGGCTAAGAAGCCTGATTACATAGGTTTTGGCCCGGTATATCCAACCAATGCAAAAGCCAGGCCTGATCAACCTGTAGGCATTGAACAACTAAAGCAAGTATTGAATATGGCGACTATTCCTGTGGTGGCAATCGGAGGAATTTTTCCCGAAAACATACAGACCATTCTAAGTGCAGGAGCAAAAAATATTGCCATGGTGCGGCATTTTATGCAAACCGATCAGTTTGATGAAAGAGTTCTGGAGTTTACTAATTTAATAAACAAGAAATAATGATTACACAAATAGAAAAAGCCAAAGAAGGCATTATCACAGCAGAAATGAATATCGTTGCAAAAAACGAAAATGTTGATGTTGAATGGCTGCGAAATGAGATTGCATTGGGGCGGATTGTAATCCCCAAAAACAAAAATCATGACTTTCCGGCTGCAGCAATAGGGAATGGTTTGCGAACTAAGGTAAATGCCAACATGGGCACATCCGAAAAGCATTGCCATTTTCAAGAGGAACTGGAAAAAATGAAAGTGGCTGTTCAATATGGTGCCGATGCAATCATGGATTTGTCAACGGGCGGCGATCTGCATATTATTCTTCAACGAATAATTAAGGAGTCTTCTGTAATGGTTGGTACTGTACCCATTTATGGTGTAGCTACACGTTTGCTGGCCGAAGGAAAAGCGATTAAAGAGCTCGATCCGGAAGATCTGTTTCGTGAAATTGAAATTCAGGCAAAAATGGGGGTTGATTTTATGACCTTACATTGTGGTATAACCAAGGTTTCTCTTTCCTTTCTTGAGAATGATAAACGAGTGTGTGGCATTGTAAGCCGGGGAGGAGCTTTGCTCAAGCGCTGGATGAAAGAAAACGGGAAGGAGAATCCATTGTATGAGCAATACGACCGGGTTTTGGATATTTGCAAACAATACGATGTAACCATTAGTTTAGGAGATGGTTTGCGTCCGGGAGCCGGTGCTGATGCTACCGATCGGGCACAAGTTGCAGAATTGCTGGTTTTAGGGGAATTGGTGGATCGTGCCAGAGACAAAGGTGTGCAGGTAATGGTAGAAGGCCCCGGTCACATGCCTTTGGATCAGATTGAAGCCAATATGAAATTGATGAAAAGACTTTGCAGCGAAGCGCCGTTTTACGTGCTGGGGCCTTTGGTTACCGATTCGGCTCCCGGATACGATCACATTGTGGGAGCAATTGGGGGTACGATCGCAGCCATTCACGGTGCCGATTTTCTGTGTTACGTAACGCCTGCCGAACATTTGTGCTTGCCCGATGTTAAAGACGTAAAGGAGGGGGTAATTGCAAGCCGGATTGCTGCACATTCTGCTGATTTAGTGAATAATGTGGAAGGTGCCCGTCAGCGGGATGTAACGATTTCGAAAGCACGTTACGATCTGGATTGGGAGACAATGTTTACGAATAGTATCGATCCGGAATTAGCCAGAAAGAGGAAAATGGAGTCGGAAAGCAGTGAAGAGGATCATTGTACCATGTGCGGGAATCTGTGCGCAGTTAAAAATGATAAAAGCATGTAAGTATGGATCTCAATTTTACTAAAGGAGGTCATTTTAAGGACGATAAAATCAGGGAAGCCTTAATTGGTAAAAACGAAGTTTATCATTTTGAAAAAGAGGAGGAAGAATTTTGAATATCAATATGGAACCGGCTGTACTTTGTTTAAAGCCGGCTCCTGTTTTTTGGAGAAAATGAATCAATTCTGAATTCGTATCGTCTGGCTTCTGATTATTTAGATGAGCATTATTCCCTTTGCAGGATCAGTTTTAAATATGGCCGTTTTATTTTATAAAAATGGGCATCTGCTTGCGTGGATGTCCATTTTAGCAAAATACAAAGCCCTCTCACTTTCGTGGATGTTCATTATTGCGATGCACAAGCCCTTCGGAGTTTTGAAAATGCGTGTTTTAGCTACACACAATGCCCATATTTTTTTGGGAATGCCCGTTATTGGGGAACACAAGCCTTTCGGAGTTTCAAAAATGCCGATTTTAGTGACACACAATGCTCCTATTTTTTCGTAGATGCCCATTTTTGAGCCACACAAGCCCTTCGGAGTTTCAAAAATGCCGGTTTTAGTCACACAAAAGACCTGTGTTTTTTTGTGGATGCCCATTTTAGTCACACACACATGCCTCGGAGTTTCGAAAATGCCACCCTCGTGTACTCTGTAAGTCCTGTATCATATAAAAACTTTCAATAACGATCTGTTAAATAATGATTCGAATGCCGATATCAACAAGGAGAGATGGATATATTCATGGAACTGTGTTAAGCCTTAATCAATAATTAAGTACGGTATCGTCTTTTTTGTTGTTTAATTCAGTTTCTCAGCCTTGCAATTTCCCTTCGATTTTGCAACAACAAGTGCTTCGAACACACTTTAGACCTTTAATTTGGCATTAACAGCCTTGTCGAAGACCTTTTTCACTTATAAAATTGGCTTTGCAGTTGTGTTTGCCTAAAATTCACCCTTAGTTTTCTGATTACAGATGAGGAAGCCTAAATGTAAGATCTTAAATTAATGTTTTATTATGATTGGAATTGTTTATGATAATTATAAAGATTTGTTAGCTTTGGGACTGTTAAATTAATGATCAGAAAAAACAACAATGCTCAGATTTAAAACAGCGAGGATATAATTTTCACAATATGATCTCTAACTTCAAGAAAAAACAAGCAGAACAATTAAAAGCCTCCTTTGGGAAGCTGAAAGATGAATCTTACAATTTTGAATTAATAGAGAGGTATTTTCGGAATAAAGACCATTCAACAACTCTTCAGGAACTTTCTGATAAAACTTGTAACGATCTTGATTTTGATGAGTTGTTTATGTTCCTGGATCGGACAAATTCAAAAGTTGGACAACAGTACCTGTACAACAAATTGAGAGAGATTCCTTCTGATTCTAAAAATGTTGAATTGGACGAAGAGCTGATCAATCAATTTGCAACTGATTCTAATTTTCGACTTCAGATTCAAACTGAACTAACGAAACTAAATCATCGGGAGGCTTATTACATTTCTACTTTGTTTCAGGAAGGGTATTTAGAGCCGCCAAGATGGTTTTTTGTGATTCAATTGCTATCCTTTACCAGCATTTTATCTGTTCTTCTTTTGCCTTTTAATTTGAAAATGTTTTTTGTTTTAGGAGGTGTTTTTATTATTAACATCTGCTTTCATTTATGGAACAAAAGAAACTTATCGAGCTATTCTGACTCCATTCCTCAGCTCCTGATCCTTAAGCGAGTTGCAAATAAACTGTTTCAAACTAAAAATTTAAAAAGGATTAATCCCCTTTTGAATGAATCGATTCAAGCAACCAATCAGATTAGAAACAGAATGCTCATCTTTAAATTGGAGTCGAAAATTGAAGGTGATTTTCAAGTAATCTTTTGGTCCATTTTAGAGTTGTTGAAAATTTTATTTCTATTAGAGCCATTACTTTTGTTTGGCGTATTGAAACGTTTGGATTCCAGAAGAAAGGAAATTGAGAAGGTTTTCTCATTTGTGGGACGAATCGATGCGCTATTGTCTATTGCTTCCTTGCGAAAAGGCGGCGACTGCTGTATTCCCAAAATTGATGAGGAGAACAGTCGGATGGAAGCTCGTGAGATTTATCATCCATTAATTGTGAATTGTGTTCGAAATGATATTGAGGTAAACGATAAATCCATATTGCTTACCGGATCGAATATGTCGGGTAAAACTTCTCTTATTCGAGCCATTGGCATCAATGTTCTTACTGGATTAACGATGAATACCTGCTTTGCTAAATCAATGATGATTCCTCGAATTTGTATCTATTCTGCAATCCGTATTAGTGACGATTTAATGAATGACAAGAGCTACTATTTTGAAGAGGTTCTTACCATTAAAAACATGATTGACAAGTCGTGTAATGCAAAAGTCAGTTTGTTTTTGCTCGATGAGATTTTTAAAGGAACCAATACCGTCGAACGGATTTCTGCGGGGAAAGCAGTATTGTCTGCGCTTGCAAAAAATAACAATAGGGTATTCGTATCTACTCACGATATCGAATTAACCGATTTGTTGGAGAAGGAGTATGAATTGTATCACTTCAGTGAACTTGTGAGCGATAAATCGGTGGACTTTGACTACAAATTGAAGGAAGGAAAACTGAAAAACAGAAATGCAATCAGGATACTTGAAATAAATGATTTTCCGGAGCTGGTAATTAAGGAGGCGATGGCATTAGCAGAAGAACTGGATCGAAATAGGCTTTGAAGTTAAATAGTTTAGCTATTGTTTGAGCAATAAAGGGATAAAGTTTGGTATTATGATGATTCATAATTAAGTAAAATTACTATTTTTGTTCAATTTCTATAAAAATATAAATCTGAAAATTTTGAAAGTGAAAACTCATTTGTTGTCAGGCATGTTATTGCTTCTTATAACAACCTCCTGTTCTCAAAAAGATACCGCAAAGAAGGAAATCTCTTTTTATCATTGGAAATCGAAAGCTGAATTTAATAGTCAATATCAGGAATCTTTAAAGAGTGCAAATGCTAATAAAATCTATCTGCATTATTTTGATATAATATCGGAGCACGAACCCAATTGGTATGATGATGGTATTGTTCCAACTTATGTATTGAAAAGTGTTGCAAAGGAGTACAAGGAGTTTGAAATTGTTCCGGTTGTATACATTACCAATAGAGTTTTTCAGGTATCAGATCTGGAAATACAGAAATTATCCAATAGGATAAGAGATTTGGTGAATCAGATCAGTTTGAAACATTTTAACAAGCAAATTTCCCAAATTCAAATTGATTGTGATTGGACAGAAAGTACCAAATACGCTTATTTTGAATTGTTGGAAAACTTAGGTAAAGAATTTGATTTGGATGTGACCATTCGTTTGCATCAAATTAAATTTAAAGAAAGAACTGGAATTCCTCCCGTGAAGAAAGGTACATTGATGTTGTATAATGTTGGAGACTTAAAAAACATGAATCAGAATTCCATTCTGCAAAACAGCATTGTGAAACAGTACATCGATTCTGAAACCAAATATCCTTTGCCTTTGAATATTGCTTTGCCTCTTTTCTCGCAAACAGTGGTTAAGAATAAGGATAATGAAATTAAAATTATTAAAAATGCCGAGAGAACAATATTTAAAAACGATCCGCATTTTAAACAAGTTGATGTGAAAAATTTCCAAGTGGTAAAGGATACGCTCTGCAAGGGGTTTTATTTGAGTGAAGGTTATGAAATCAAATTGGAAGAATTATCTGTTGCTGAAATTGTGAACTCGTACCAAACAATAAAAGAAAGCAAACTAATTACGAACGGGATTATATTTTATCATATGGATGAAAAATCTCTTTCGAATATCAATCTTAGCGAATTAGTCGGAAAATTATGAAGAATATTTTAACTGGGTTATTAGTATTTATATCATCTGCAGTATTTGCATGTGGTGGAGGTGATTGGGAAGGAATGTGGTTTTATAACTTGTTTGCACAAACAAATATTTCAGCCAAAGAGTTCTATCCTTTTTTAAGGGATGATTACAATGCTTTTTATGGAGAAAATTCTTATTCAGAATCCAAGGAACCTGAATATCCTGAAGGGAATGTAAAATTGTGGAAAGAGATTCTTACGGGGTGGAGTACCGAAGAAATTGAAATGGCAATTTACAAGCCTGAAGATTTTAATTGGATCAATAAGGATTCTGAAACAGAAAAGAGAGCGAAACTCTATGTAGATTTTGCCCAAGAGTGCAGTGAAGCATTTAGTTATAGAACAAGAAGGAACTCGTGGGATTACGATGAGATTTTAGAGGAGAAGGATGTGGACACGGAAGCTTTACTTGAAAAGGCAAATTTATTGTTGAGTAGTGAGACTGACCCGCAATTACAAGCGCGTTACTACTATCAGATCATTCGCATTATGCATTATTCGAAAGCATGGGGTGAAGCCATAGGCTTTTATGAAGCAAAAGTTGAAAATAAAATACAAAAAAATGAGATTTACTATTATATTTTAGATCAAGTTGCCGGTTGTTATTATTCCACCGAAAATTATGAGAAGGCAGCTTACCTGTTCACAAAAATAGTGAGTAATAGTATCGATAGAAAAAAATCTGCATTTGTAAGTTTCAATTTTTGCACCTCTTTTGAGGCTGAAGGGCGGTCTTTTGTAAATGGAATTGAAGATGAAAAAGATTTACTCCTGATAACAAGTTTGCGTAATTTCTCAAATGAGACTGATAATATTAATAAGTTTATTGGGTTCGATGCTAATGATCGAAGAGTTGAGCTTTTATTTATGCGTGCATTAAATAATGTTGAACGCGATGTATGGCCTAAAAATATTGGTGTAGGAGAGAGCAGATTACCTAATTTGGAAGAAGGAGAGGATTACAACGAATTATTAAATATTGCCGAACTACAGCTTTCTAATCAGAAGGTGAAAAATACTGATTTCTGGAGAATGGCCGGTTCGTATTTGTCTTTTATCAGGAATGACATAGGTGAAGCAAAAAGAAAACTGGAGGCAGTAAAATCATTTGCAGATCAGAAAAAGATTCTGTCAATAGTTTATGAAGTTTTTTCCTGGGAGAATATTTCCATTGAAAATGAGAACTTTATTTCTCAGGTGCTTTCAAAATATCCTGACAAGGGAACTTGGCCAGTTGATTTTAATTCAGATCTAAAGAGTTTTATTAAAGCTAAAATCGCCAATCTTTACTATGCAAACAATCAAATAGCAAAAGCATTTCTTGTTCATAACCAATTGGAATCGGGTGGAGGTATTAGTTCTTTGGAGCTGTTAGATGCTTTGGAGGCCTTTTATAATAAGCCTGATAAAAGCGCTTACGAAAAGGAACTTTTGGAGAATAGGAGGAGTAACTACAAGTTTATTGATTATCTGAATTATCAGAAAGGTATTTATTATTTGTATCAGAAAAATGCAGAATCGGCATTGGAGTATTTTGGTAAGAGTACCAATTTGAGTGGCACAATATCTTTATCAAATAAAATATTTAGTAATAATATTATAGAATGTTTTTCCTGCGATGAAAAGGAAGTGATGGATGATGAAGTTTATAAAGCAGATTTGTTCTCTTTTATTAAACCAGACTTTTCTATTTCTGATCTGGCGGTTTATTTGATTGAATTAGAAAAGCTAACCGCTAACGAAAAACAGTGGAAAGCCAAATTGGCGAACTATTTATTAGCTAATTATTACTATAATATCTCAAATACAGGATATTACAGAGGGGCTTTAATTGGTGATTCCAACTGTTGTGATTATAATTACATTCATTATTCGAGTGATCATTATCAGTCCAGTGAAAACGGCGCTGATATTATTGCAAACAGAAAAGGGTTCAACCTTTCGGATATTACATCCTACAACAAAACTTATTTTGGGCTAAGTGAAATGTCCCTCGAGTTTTATCAGCGTGTAATTGAATTATCAACAGATAAGGAATTAAATGCCCGATGTCTTTATTTAATGGCAAAATGTGAATTGAATACTTATTACAATGAGGGAAGCGATGATACTTTTAAAGTTAATTTTAGTAAGTATAATGAATTGGAATTACCGAACTACAAAAGTTTTAAAACTCTGAAGGAGGATTATTCAGATACAAAATTTCATGAAATGATTATCAATCATTGCAGCTATTTTAGATTGTATAGTTCAACTCACTAGTAGGGACGTGTATTCGCGCTAACTATAAACAAGCAACTTCAAATTTTAAAGTTGCTTGTTTTGTATCCTATTGTTTTAAAATAGACGAATAACAACTCTGAATACTTTTTCTTGAAGCCCACTCTGATTAGGAGTTGTGACAAAAAAAACTGTAGTTTTGCTGTTTTCATTCAAAGTGAGGCCATCAATCAGTTTAAAACAACAATAATGAATATAAAAATAGTTGATTACGGAATTTGTAAAGCGGTAGGAGAGACGAAGAAAGACATTGTTCCGGGTAGTACAACAGGATACTTTTTGCATTCTGACGATATGGAGTTTGTGGAAAAAACCGATGTTATTCATCCTACGGTAGGTTTGAGTTTTGGAATAAGTTATCAATTCGAAATTGATTCAGAGGAAGCGGAACTTGTTGATTTTGTGTGCAGGATAAGACATCCTAAGTTGGTGAATCCAATTAGTAAGGAACAATTTATGGAAACAACAGAGGAAAAAGACAGCTATACTGATGAGTTAGGCTATGACTTCTACACGTTTGAATTGGACTGGGAAATGCAGCTGGGGGAATGGATTTTTGAGATTATCTATGATGACAAGATCATGTGCAGTCAGACATTTATTTTGAAAGATCTTTAGGTTGGCATTTTAGTTTTAAATGAGAGTGTTGTTGAAAAAAAAGAGGGGAGATTGTGACGAGTTTTAGATTTAATATGTTAGCAGTAGCGAACTTAAAATCTAACGGTTAAAAAGTAATAATTAAGATTTATTATTTCAAATGCATAGAAAAATTGAAAATGTAAGAGCTCGTATAGAATTTGTTAATAAACTCACTTCTGTCAAAGAAGCTTTTAGAGGAACGGAATTAGTAAAGAAGAGCGAAAATGGGGATTTTAACCATCCATATATTCATTTTGACGGCCTGAGATTCTATTTGATTTTAACATGTTTTGATATTTTAGGATCCAATAAGGAGTATTTACCCTTTTCAAATTGGTTAACTTCTTCCAATACTAAAAATGAAAGGGCAGAAATTTTTGCTCAAATGAATAAGAATGAGATTACTTCAGAAAGTGTTAATGATATATATCTAGGCTATAATAAGATTTATGGAGTTACTAAAGGATTTAAACGGTTTATTGCAGAAATTCTTTCAGATGAAAATAGAAAATTATTACTAGATAACATTATGATACGTAAATTTGACAACGTATCTGGAATTCAATTAAAATATACACCTCCAGATAGTAAAAAAATTGATTTTTTATATCAAGTTAGAAATTCATTTACCCATACCGGTGAGCCATATGCAACACCTGCTGGAGGAATATTTGATATAATTGAAGATGGACGAATAATAGATGGAGGTAGGAAATGGGGGTATTACTGTATTCATATTGAAAAGAATAACAAATTTTACTACGAATACTATGTTCGAAAATGGCCTAAAATATTAATTGAGATTTTAAATAATACTATTGAGACTCTATAAAATAGGTGAATGTATCAATCTAATGTTTTTCAACTTTTCTAATCGAACTGAGAGCCTGACTTGAAGTGAGATCCTCAAAAGGGTGAATTCTTATGCAATAATAAGAACTTTCAATGATCTAATCAAAAACAATCCGCACGGGTACCATCTACAATTTATGTAGAAATTGTTTTGGGGCTCCCACTTAAGTGGGATTCCCAATAAAAAGACCTTATTGGTATCCTCACTTGAAGTGAGAACACCAAGCTATGGTATATTAAAAAACAATCGTACGCGTACCATCTACAATAATTCGGTGTTCTGCTTTGTAGGCAAGGGCACGAGCCAATACAATACGTTCCAAATCTCTTCCTTTTCGGATTAAATCTTTAATCGTGTCTTTGTGCGTAATTCGCATAATATCCTGCTCGATAATTGGTCCTTCGTCTAGATCTTCGGTTACGAAGTGACTTGTTGCTCCAATCATTTTTACACCGCGCTCGTATGCTTGTTTGTATGGATTTCCACCTACAAAGCCGGGTAAAAAGGAGTGGTGTATGTTAATTATTTTATTTTTAAATGCATTGATAAAAGTAGGTGATAGTACCTGCATGTAACGAGCCAAAACAACCAAGTCGATATTGTGTTCTCTCAGTAAGGCAATCTCTTTGGCTTCCTGCTCCGGTTTGGTTTCTTTTGTTATCGGAAAAACATGGTATGGAATTCCGGCAGCATCGGCAATAGGTTTCAAATCCGGATGATTCGATACGATTAAAGGAATTTCGATGTGGTATTCGCTCATGTTGTAGCGCCACAGAATTTCCTGCAGACAATGGTCGTATTTCGAAACGAAAATGGCTACGCGTTGCTTCTGATTCGAAAATTCGATTCTCCAATGTGCATCAAACTCTTTGGCTAATGGTTCGAACGTTTCGTGAAGTTTGGAAGCAGGAATTGTTGAGTTGGACATGTTCCAGGCGATTCGCAAAGAGAAAAACTGCTGGTTTTGGTTTACATGCTCATCCAAATCGATGATGTTTCCACCTATTTCGTAGATAAATTGAGTGATTTTGGCTACAATTCCGTTTTTATCGGGACAAGTGAAGAGTAAAAATGCGTTTACATTATTTTCAGACATAGTTATTTCATTGATATCGGAATAATAAATTCCGTGAATTAAAGTTCAAGTTGCTAATTTGCTTCAATATTGAACGATTTGTCCGTTAGGTAAGTAGTGTGTGATGTAAAAGTAGAAAATTTGGAGAATTATTAATTAAGATTTCTGAATTAATAATTGTATAAAACAAAATAAACCATTTTAGATCTGTATTATTTCATAATATGATACAATGAACCCGGGGCTGCAGTTGCTTTAGAGCATTCCCCGGGTTATATATTGTTAGAGTCTCTAGGATTTTTATCCTTTACACTTGGATCTTTCTACTTGGAACTTCTTTTCTACTCCCAATTCAAAATTCTGGTGAAAACATAGTTTTCCGCATCAGAAAGATATGCTTTTGCCGCTTCAACATCTTCGGCAGTAAGATAATGCAGGTTGTAGTTCAATACAGATTGTACACGCTGACTGTTTACATCAACCAAACGAGGTTTCACCTTTCCGTTTTCGTCTTCTACATCTTTTAGGAATAGAGGAGAAGCATCGCCTATAGGATCGACAGTTACCATGCATTTCGAATGACCTTGCTTGAACAAGGTGTAAACACCATTTCCTAACAAGGTACACAAGCTAAGATCAAAACCGATTGGCCGGCAGCAACGGATCTCAAACCCCAGTTCAACCGGACGGGTTCCAATGTTCAGATTGTAGGTTTTCATTTTGCGCTGAATCACCATATTGAAAACATGCGCTTTGCTTACGTTGAACAATTCCGGATGTCCGTGAGCATCGTAGGTAAAGTTTACACCTGTGCTTTTGATTTCTTCATCACTCATAAAATGGAAAACTCCTTCACTGATTATAGCTGCTCCGTAGTTTAAGCCCATTATTCTTCTCTTTATGATAGAGGAGATGACCAACTGAGCAATTTTTTCAGCTGAAATGCTGGTTTTGTTGAACATTTCAGGAATAATAATCATCGGAAAATGACAGGCAGTACCAATTCCGAAAGCCAGATGACCGGCTTCTCGTCCCATGGCGGCCAATACGAACCAATTTTGTGAAGTCCGGGCATCTTCGTAAACTGTGGTTGCAATCTTAACTCCTTCGTCTTTTGCTGAGTGAAAGCCAAATGTTGGAGACCCTTCCGGCAAAGGAAGATCGTTGTCGATGGTTTTTGGTACGTGAATGTTAGAGATGTTTATCTTATTTTCTTCCAGATATTTTGAAATTCGGTTTGCAGTAGATGCTGTATCGTCGCCACCAATGGTAACCAATAGTTTTACATTGTTTTCAACGAAAAAATCGGTTGAGAAATCTGATTTTTTTGGTTTGAAGCGACTCATTTTTAGATGTGAACCACCTCTTGTAAAGATTCCATCAAGAGTTTCGAAGTCGAGATCGACCATTTTACGATCCTTAGAGAAAAGACCTTTGTAGCCTTCGTGCAAACCAATTACCCGATAACCGTTTTTTAAAAATACTTTTCCTACACTACTAATCACGGTGTTTATGCCCGGAGCCGGACCACCACCACACAGAATTACAACAGATTCTTTCATTGGATAAATGGATGTTTTATTTTAAAGATCCGGCAAAGATAGAGGAATTTGGAGAACTATACTTACTTTTTTTGTGTTGAGTAAGGTGCTAATGTGATTTGAATTGCTGCGTTAAGGATTGCAGTGGAAACCCCGGAACCTTCCTGCAGCGGTGAGAAAGGAAGGTGAGGAGTTGCAGCGAAAAGCCTGCCCAGCGCGATGCTTTGTGCGCAGGATAGGGGAACGCCCAAAAATTTATTGTAGAATGGTAAGTTGCTGTGAAATAATATTTTGTAAGCCGGTCACTTTGTCTTATTTTTACATAGACACCACTCTTTTAAGTACTTAAATAGATTTTCTAACCTTATTAAATCACAATTATGAAACGTAATTATTTGATTTTATTTGCCCTTTTACTCGTGTTGGCAGCTTGTCAGCCCGAAAAAAAAGTTGTTGAGATTCCTTCTTATAGTATCGAACAGTTTTATAAAAACACCAATGTGAGTGGCGGATCGTTCTCAAGCGATGGCAGTAAATTGTTGGTGAGTAGTAACGAAACAGGTATCTACAATCTGTTTGAGATTCCTGTTGATGGTTCTCCTGCCAAACAATTAACCAATTCGGAAAAGGAATCATTTTTTGGGTTGGCTTATTTCCCGAACAGCGATAAGGTGCTTTTGTCGTATGATCAGGGGGGAAACGAGAACAATCATATTTATATGAGAGATGTGGATGGTACGATAACCGATTTAACCCCTTTTGAAGGTGCAAGAGCTGGATTCTGGGGCTGGGACCGTGATGAAAAATCGTTTTACTACCAAAGTAACAAGCGCAATCCAAAGTTTATGGATTTGTATCAGCTTAGTCTGGAATCCATTGAAAAAGGTGATTTTACTGCGAAGTTATTGTATGAAAATAACGACGGATTGGATGTTGCTGCCAAAAGTAAGGACAATCGATATCTTGCCTTAACCCAAAGTATTACTACAAACAACAACGAAATGTATTTGTACGATAGAAAATCGGGCAAGAAAATGCACATTTCGGAGCATTCCGGTGATGCAACTTACAATCCACAGTTTTTTAGTTTGGATGGTAAGTATTTGTACTATTTAAGTAATGAAGATTCTGATTTTGTTTATCTGAATAAATACGACATTGAATCGGGAGAAAAGGAAATGGTTTTTAAGGCCAATTGGGATGTTTGGTATGCCTACGATTCGTACAATGAAAAATATCGGATTATTGGGATTAATGAAGATGGAAAAACCAATGTTAAGATGATTGATTTGGCAACGAATGAGGAAGTTAAGTTGCCTGAGATTAAAGGTGGTGATATAAAATCGGTTGGTTTAACAAAAGACGAAAACCGTGTTCGTTTGGTTGTAGGTACGTCGGTTTCTCCAAATAACATTTATGTTTTTGAACTGGGAGATACTGAAGCGAAAAAATTGACTGAAACTTTAAATCCGGAGATCGATCCTGCAAATTTAGTGGAAGCGAAAGTGATTCGTTACGAATCGTTTGACGGTGTTCAGATTCCGGCCATTTACTACCAACCTAAAATTGCAGCAACAGATCGCAAAGTACCTGCTGTGGTTTGGGTGCATGGTGGTCCGGGAGGACAATCAAGAGTGAGTTACTTTTCTTTAATTCAGTTTATGGTGAATCATGGTTATGCTGTTTTGGCAGTGAATAATCGTGGCAGCAGCGGTTATGGTAAGAAGTTTTACGCAATGGATGATAAGAAACATGGTGATGAGGATTTAAAGGATTGTATCTGGGGAAAGAAATTTTTGGCTTCGACAGGTGTTGTTGATGAATCAAAAATTGGAATTATTGGTGGTTCGTATGGTGGTTACATGACCATGGCTGCTTTGACTTTTGCTCCTGAAGAATTTGAGGTTGGAGTTAATATTTTTGGAGTGACCAATTGGTTGCGTACCTTAAAATCAATACCTCCGTACTGGGAATCATTCCGTAATGCTTTGTATGCTGAAATTGGCGACCCTACAACTATTGATTCGGTTGCTTTATACAATAAATCTCCCTTGTTTTTTGCTGATAAAGTAACGAAACCGTTAATGGTGCTGCAGGGAGCAAATGATGTTCGTGTTCTGAAAGCAGAATCGGATGAGATTGTTGAGGCTGTTAAAAAGAATGGCGTTCCGGTAGAATACATCGTGTTTGATGATGAAGGACATGGTTTCCGTAAAAAGGAAAATGAAATTAAAGGGTATGGACAGGTTGTTGTTTTCCTGGATAAATATTTAAAGAAAGAAGAAGTTCCGGTGGCTGAATAAGCGGAACCGTGAATAGAAATAAATGAGGGTGTTCAAAAAAATTGGGCACCCTTTTTAATTTGTATTAAGATACCTTTTTGATCATTTTAAATGTTGGGTTAAATGAAAACACTTTTATTTTTTGCGGATGAATTTTTAGTGTGGAAAAATCTACTTTTATTTCCAAAGGAGGATGTTTAAAGTATCCAAAGTTAAGTTGTGTTTGCAGTCTGTCACCTTTTTTAAGGATAGATTTATGTCCTTCGGATTTTGTAACAGCACTTACCACCTGATGCCTTACTTCTTTTCCGATCTCAGGATCAATGCTGATTATTTGTATTGAATCGGGTGAAAAATTTAAATATTCGCTGCTGTGATTAATTAATTTTAGATTCAAGAAAAGGCTGTCGTTATTATGGTAAAATTTGGTTGTTAGTACAATTCCATTCATCACAATTTCTGTTTCAGAAAATTGAAGACTTGATTGTAAATTCTCTTTAACAACAGCATGGTTTGTTAATGAATTTTTGTGTAGTTTTTTAAGATAATTGAGTTGGATTGCTTCGATGTGCGAATTTTCTTTTGTTAGTTCGTATAGTGTAATTGAATGTTCATTGGCAAAACGATTGAGATAATTCGAAAATAATTTTTTGTTTGCATTGAATCGAATAACCTGATCTGTTATTGAATGACCATTTGTACCTCTAATGAAATTGAAATCAATAAAATAACAACTATCTAAATCGCCTCTTTTTTCTGTTCGTGAGTATAAATATTTATTATTTATGGGTGTAAATCTATAGATGAATGATTGTGAGCTATCGGGAAGTAGTACAGTTTTGGGTCTAACCGAAATAGGATTGCTTCGGTGATTTTCCAGTGTTTGAATTTGAAGTAAGTAGGGGGAAATTACAATTGACGATTTTCTATTATTTCGGATTTGTCCGTAGAATAATAAAGTATCTCCGCTTGCATTAGCACATAGCCCGGAATTAACAAAAATTCCGTTTGAGTTTATTATACTTGGGGTTTCAAATTTAAGAGGATATTGTTTTTCCAGTTTGTCAGGTAATGCTAATTTATCTTGATTGGAACATGATGCTGTAAGATGGATAAAAAAAAGAATTGATAACAGTCGAATTAGCATAGCTGTGCAGTTTTTAGAGATCAAGTGGAAGCCATGACTTCTGTTAAAAAGCCATGGCTTAAATAGTAGTTTATTTTGAAGACCAAACGGTATATCCGTGAGGAGGAGCCTGAATTTTAACCCACTTGCCACTCTGAGTTACAGGTTCCCAACTTGAATTTCCTGTGTAATCTTTAATTGTTGTGCTTGACCAGTTGGTTTCAACCCATCTTTCCTGCCAACTATCTGAATTGTTGATATAAACAACTAGTCCCGGACCATTCCATCCATTTCTACGTGCTACATATTCATCATTATCATCATATAATATTGATGTGGTGCCACTAGCCAGATTATTGTGAATCCATATTAAATTATTCATTTTATCCTTGTCCAGCCATTCTTCATAATCACGATAGAAAACACATGGGTATCCTTCGTGAGTTAAAATATATGAATATGCTAGCATTTTATTCCAAATTTCATCAGTATCGTGATTGGTTACGAATGTAACTGCTCTGGTTGCATTCTGCTTCCACATCATGTTATTGTTTAATTTGGTCAGGTCATTTCCATCAAAAGCATCGTTCATTGCATAGTAACAGGCAAAATCGAATACGGAAGAATTAGCTTCATTGGCCCACCAATTAAGATAATCTACATTGCTGTCCCATAATTCCCCAACCGAGAATCCTCCTACAGAAGCATTCCATTCTCTTACAACCCATGGTTCAAATCCTTTCACATAATCAAAACGCCAACCATCAAAGCCCATTACATTTTTGTAGTATTTGGCCACAGAGTTGGAGTTGTTCCACAACCAATCCTGCACATAAGTCTTGCTGTGGCATAAGTCAGGATATCCGCCAAAAGCACCTAAATCATTTGTTTCAATATCATTAGGATGAAAATCATTGTAATTTCGATAGAACAAACCCGATAATGGATTAAAGTCTGTCCAGGTATCTGTTCCTGTGTATGGATTTTGTTCTGATGCTCCTCCGCTATTGTGATTGATAACAATATCAGCATACACAAGCAATCCTTCGTTATGAGCAGAACTGATCAGATTTTGTAACTCTGCTGTTGATCCAAAACGAGTTTCGATTGATCCCATTTGATTGTATTGTCCAAAATCATAATAGTCGAAAGGATCGTAGCCCATAGAATAAGTTCCATTTTGTGCTTTGGAAGCAGGTGGTAACCAAATGGCATTAAAGCCGGCATTGCTCCAATCGGAAACCTTAGTATCAAGTGTGTTCCACCAATTACCGCCTGCAGGAACATCCCAATAAAAGGCTTGCATTAGAACACTGGCATTATTAGTGGTTTTGGTGGTTAAACTTGTCGTTTTAGTGATTTGAACCTCTGGCTGAAGTTCAGTCATTTCATCTTTGGAACAAGAGGAAAACATTAATCCCAAACTAAGTATGAGAGTTAAACTTAGGTAAAACAGGTCTCTCCTTTTCATAAGTAATAAAAATTTAGTAGTTAGTAATTAATTAAATGTTTGATTTTAAATAGTTGTTTATAGTCATGATATGTCTCTTCTATGTTTATAAAAGAAGAATGTTATAATTTATGATTAAATAAAAGTTTGCAGGTTCTATTTAATGATGTAATTGATGAAAAAACGCAACAAACGTTTGCGTAGAAGGGCTGAATATTAGATCGTAAGCGAATTTTAACGTAGTTTGATGGAACTAAAATTAAATTTGTTTAAAAAAATAAGAGCAAGAGACCCCGGAATTAAATGGTTTAATTAAGGTAGGGTGGTATAAAAAAAACAGGGAAATCACAATTGATTTCCCTGTTTTATTATTTTGAATTAGTAGTTATTCTGCAACTTCCACCAATTTTTCATCTGAGTGCCATAAGCCATGTTTTGTACAGAAAGCTGCAGCGGTTAGTTTCATTTTACGGGATGGTACGATGTAAAAATCAACTTCAGCCTGATTGGCTTCACCACCTAAAATTCCTGTTGTAAAAGTAGCTTGTGTTAACATTTTTTCTCCATCCCAAAGTTGAATCCAAGCAACATAGTGATCGAAATCATCCGGATGAGAATAGGCATCACCAATTTTCACTTTCACTTTAAATTTCTCACCTTTTTTAGCTGAGTCATCGCAGTGAATAAATGCAGAATGTCTGTCGATATAATCTTTCTTAGCTTCACCATCAATGGTGTTAATGTCTTGGTACCTGTTAATTTTCATGTTTTGTTTTTTTGATTTTATTCCCTGTAAAATTAGGGATGAGAGGATTGTTTTTTTTTATTAGTTTTTGCTTAGGTATTCTGCAACACCATCGGCAGTAGCTTGCATAGCTTCTTTTCCTTTGTTCCAGTTTGCAGGACAAACTTCGCCATTTTCTTCGAAATGCTGCAATGCATCAACCATACGAATTGCTTCATCAACACTTCTTCCCAATGGCAAATCGTTAATTACCGAGTGACGAACAGTGCCTTTTTTATCGATAAGGAATAATCCGCGGTAAGCAACAGGTGCCCCTGTAGATACTGCATTTCCTTCTTCATTGTAATCGTATTCTGAAGCTAATACGCCATAGTTTTCAGAAATAGTTTTCGATAAATCGGCCACTAAAGGATAAGTAACACCTTTAATACCACCTTTATTTTTATCAGTATTCAACCATGCAAAGTGAGAGTATTCTGAATCTACAGAACAACCAACAACAGCTACGTTCCTAGCTTCGAATTCTGCAAGTTTTTCCTGAAAGGCAATCAATTCGGTTGGACAAACAAAGGTGAAATCTAAAGGATAGAAGAAGAATACTACTTCCTGCTTACCAACAAATTGATCCAATGAAAAATTTTCAACAATCTGATTTCCGTTAACAACAGCACCGGCAGAGAATGATGGTGCTTTTTTACCAATTAAAGTTTGCATTTTATTTTGTGTTTTAATGATTATTAATCTTGCTTTTTGTAATGATTACAAATGTAGAATTGATTTGACTAAGGCACAAATTATATTAATCAATAATCTTTATACCTGCATCGAGAGAATTAATATCATTACTAATAGATTCTTTAACCATTCAGTCTTTCAGACAAATCCAATGTAAGGTATAGGATAAAGGCTCATAAAGTTTTTATTTGAATGATAATTTTTAGTTTTGTAGAAGTTATCAGGTTTAGTTTGGATAAAAGTATCTTACTGTCTTGTCAGTATTGAAGAGGATATTTTTAAATTTAAACTGTTTCGGGAAAAGCTCCGATTAATAAATAAGAAAGAAATGCGGGTATTTGATAATATAATAGAACTTACTGATTTTAAGGATTGTGCAGGAGAAATAAATATATCGATATTTGAGACTGAAGAAAGATCCTGTGTACCGTATTTTGTTTATTTACCTCCAAATTGGAGTGTGGAGGAAACTTATCCATTGGTTTTGTTTTTGCATGGGCAAGGTGGCGACGAAGGTACATTTAAGAAATACGTTAGGGCAGAACAATTGAATGACTGGATTAGCAATGGGGATCTTGAGCCGGTTGTAATTGCAGGAATTCGTGGAGATAATGATCGCGACAACGTTCAGTGGTTTTCAGAGCAAAATGAATGTCTATTAGTAAAAGAGCAGGGTGGTGAATTCATTCAGTTTTGTCAGAATTCTTTTAATGCAGGAGGTCATGGGAAACAGATTTCAATTGAAGGGCATTCACGCGGAGCTGCCGGAGCGATTCATTACTATTTGAAATATCCGGGTTTGTTTTCGTCAATTGTCGGGATGGGTTATGTAAGTGATTATACCTTGGAGAACAACTTCTTGCTTGGACAAAACAATTTAGAGATTTTAAAAGGTGAATCAACACCGCTTAGACTTGAAATTGGTACTGAAGATAGTTTTGTCCGGACTAAGAATCGCAGAGCTAGTTTTGAAATGCATCAGTTCTTGAAAGAAAATGAGATAGATCACTCTTTTGATATATTGCATGGTGTTGAACATGGTTTTGATACCTATTGGAATTATTACAGCGACGAAGGAATGTTAAATGGTTTGTCGCATTTAAAGTTTCACGAACGAAGCAGAAATTGTAGGTAAATACTTCGCATAATATCAAAAAGTTATCTATTTTGTACATAATTATTTCAAAATTGAATTCTTATGAAATTAACCCGTTGCTTTTTTGTTTTTATCCTATTGCTTCCGCTTAAAAGTATAGCTCAGGATACTGTATATTTTAATCAGGATTGGCTGGTAGCTGAGAAAGAGAACGCTCAGTTTTTTTCAATAATAAATAAAATTAAAGAGAATCAATTTTTGGTAAAAGACTTTACAATTGATAACGTGCTTTTGTCGGAATATTATTATAAAGGTTTGCAGTCTGCTATTGATTGGACCAGACTCTACGAAGTGGGTTTTAATGAATATGCAATTGAAAATGGACCAAGCTGCGATTATTATCCTTCCGGAAGTAAAAAAAAGGAGTTCGAATTTGTGGATGGTCACCAAAAAGGGATGGTGACTTTTTGGCGGGAAAATGGGAAAAAAGAAAAGGAATTTTTTGCTGTCAATAATATCGCGAATGGCACTTACTCAGAGTTTTACGAGAATGGAGAGCCTAGTTTAAGTGTGAAATTTTTGAATGATACTTTAAACGGACCGGCTATTTATTATTATCCGAATGGAGGGATATCCCATATGGGAAAGTTTAAAAAGGGAATTAAGTTTGGAGTTTGGACATACCTTTCGGAAGATGGCAAGCCTGTTGCCGAGGAGTTATATCAAAACACTTATTTTATTGATGGAGCTAAGGTAAATATTAGTTTCCCGGAAGGAGTGTGGTATTTATCGGAGAAGTACAAGGTTGACGACAGATTAAGTTTTCTTTTTTACAGATTAGGAATGAATGAAGATGAGAATACGGAAGATTTAGCATCCTGTCTGATTTCCTTAGAGGCTGTACCATCAGATATTGGTTTGATTGATTACTCTTCGCACAGAAGAAGACGTCTTTCTGTTGATGTAAAGAGAGTTATCCCTAAAGAGAAACAACTGTTTTTTCTTCCTCAAAGTATAGCTTATTTAGGAAACCATACTGATTCAGAAGATAATGAACGAACAACAATTGTTCTACACTCTCTTCAAGATGAAGTTGGAATGGAGTTAATTCTTGATTGTTCAAGTGAAAATTATGAAGATTTAAAAGCGGAATTTGAATACATACTGAAATCTCTTAAAAAGTAATAGTTCAAAAGGCATTTTTCCAGATTAAGTATTTCAGCAACATTTTCATCATTTAGTTTTTTCCAACTAACTGTTTGTCGAATTCTCCTTTATGTAGTCATATATTTTTATTGTTCATTATGAAAAGTCATTATTGATTGAGAGCACTAAATTGTAAAGACTTAAGTAGTAATAAACCTTAAATATTTATCTTATTCTAATTATTCGAATCTTATCTATTCGAACCGTGTTAACCTCCTGATTCATATTTTTATTGAATTCTTCAAAACTAATTTTAAAGAAATTATTTCTGTTTGTCAGATCAATGAGAAAGGAGTTGGAGTAGCCGTAATTATTCCAATCAGCTTCGCCACGTTGTGGAAATACGAGACTTCCTGTATAGCTGTTATTCACCCATAAACTCCGATTTGCACATTTGTTGTTGGTATTTACAGGGCCATTTCCGTTTGCGTATAAAAAATCGATATAGTACTTTCCTTCATTAGGAATTCGAATGTTAAAATAGAATTCCCGATTTTTTTTCTTGCTCAATTCAACATAGGAGGTTTTGGCATTGGAGTCAAATTGTTCAGCTTCAATATGTCTTTCATAGTTGGAATCGTATACATACAGAGGCTTACTATAGAACGATAAATTTCCCAAACCATCGTCTATCTGAATTTGAAATTCGCTAGGTTTGCTAATGTGTACTTCTGACATATAATTGTCTTCGGTTTGCAGAAGAAGTTCTCCGTTACGGTATACACGGTAATGATCAGCATTTTCTTTTTTATCCCATAACAATTGATTTTTAGCAAAGCGGAGAGAAGTAGTTTCGGGCGACACCATATTATCGACCATATTTAGTTCTGATTTGGTAGGCAGCTGATTGTTCATTCTGATCTCAATTTTGTGTTTCCCTTCCATTTCTTTTGGCACGATGGGGCGTTGGTAATATTTTCCATCTAAGGAGTAGTAGTTAATTTTATTGCCAAAGCCGTAAATTTCGATGTCTAAAATTGCATTCTGATAGCGAAGCCCTTTGATGCTTTGTTTACCCTTGTATTCTCTGGGAATAAATGGTTTGAATTCTAAATAATCGGCTGTGTAATTCATTCCCATTAGAATTCGGTAAAAGGTAGATAAGGAACCGGCGACACTCCAAAGCTGGCGGTCAGAATTGATTTCTGTTCCGTTAAAATCACCATTTTTAATTAAAAGATTTTCTTTATTGGTGAGAAAGAGCGCACTTGACCGCAGCATGTTGGCAATTCCCCATTGAACGCTTTCAACATTATTTGTCCTGCTTGAAGCCCAATTCCAATAAGCCTGCACAAAAGGCCAAATTGCCTGATTGTGATAGGCTGGTATGTTTGGAATCTGAGGATAGAAACATGGGGTTCCAAACTTGGTAACCGGAGTATTTGATATAATCTCTTTTTGTCTTTCTTCATTGGTGATATCCCATAGAACCATTAGTGCCTCACCCAAAGTTTCCGATTTATCCGAAAGCAATTGATTCTTTCTTCCGTAAAGATATTGTCCAAAATATTTTTTTTCGGGCAGCCATAGTTTTTCATTCAGGCTGTTTTTTAAGGCCTCCGAAATATCCTGATATTTTTGCACATCTTTTCCAAGTATTTTTCCCATTTTTATCAATACCTGCAGACTTTGGAAGTGTACGGCCTGAGTTCCCAAATTATAGGAGTTGTAAATATCAATTGGTTCCATCCATTTTGGATAAGATTGTTCCCGCCAGTCTAAAAAAGAGGATTCTCCTTTAAATAGATATTTCTGATAATCCCAAACCACATTAAGATCATCTTCAGTAGAATTCTTAATGATGAAATAAACCTTCCTCAACCAATCCATGTCTCCGGTAGACTTGTACAATTCCCAGGCTGCCGTTGACCAGATCATTCGATCAGAACTTACCGGCCAGGAACCTCCTGTGCCTGTGTCCTGTACAATTTTTCCATGCTTAACTTTTTTTAGCAAACTTTTTTTAGAAATTTCAGGATTCGTAATGGCAAGGGCTAAAATCACGCTGTAGCTGATGTCGCGGGTCCAAACACCATTCCATTTTTCACCTGTATTAAAAGTTGTGTCGGGAGCAATATTCTTTTCTATCTCCTCAAGCGAAAGCTGATAAATTGCATTGAGTAAAACATGATTCGATTCGTATTTGGGGTATTTGCTTAAGTTGGTATTAAGTTGCCATTCTTTACTATTCAATCCCGGGTAATTAGAGCTGATGTGCGAATTGTTGTGTGCTATAGCAGTATATTCTCCTTGCTCTATCCGATTAGGGAATACTGTAAAGTCTGAAGATTGATACAAAATGTAATCTTCAGGATTACATCGATTTAAAATTACAATCGAGAGTAGAATTGTAATAAAAATCAGGGACGGAATGAAAAACCATTTTTTCATTTGTGGTGTTTTTGATATGCTTTTAAAAGTAACAAATTATGGAAAACTAATAACAGATATTAAGAAATAATATTGTACAAGTTGTTGATAAGAATGTAAATCGTTCAAAAATTGCAATGTATGAATATTGGGATCTGAATGAGTCTTGAAAGCAACAATTAAGTCAAATAATTGTGTCATTAAAAAAGCGACCAAAGTCGCTTTTTTGTTGTGGTAAATAGTTGTATGTAGTTAAAAAAAAGTGTTCAACATAAATTTATGTAGAAAATAAATGTAAAACAATATATAAACATATTTATTTCATTCGTATTGTTATTTATTTTCTTTCTGTGTTCTGAATTTTAGCTTCTTCCATAATTACATCATAAGTATAGCCAGCTCCAAAATCTTTGTCCAATGCAATTGTTCCTGACATTTCAATAATTTGCCCTATAGAAACAACATCCTTACAGGTAATGGTAAGATCAAAATTGCCCTCAAAATCGGAACCGTCCTGAATGTGTATCCAGTTCTTACCCATAATGTTTTGATTGAATTTGGTAACCTTTCCTTTCACAGATATCTGCTTACCCGAAAATTCATCCTTTTTTGAGAAGAGCTCAGAAATACTTGTTATTCCTTTCGTCTTTTCTATTGAAACTTCAATTCTTTTAGCCTTTTGTTTCTTCATCGAAGAGGCTTGCATCGGCATATTGTTTTCAATAGGTGTGTCAGAAATGGTGTTTAAGAAATAAATAACAGGAAAGTCGCGGTTTAATTCTTTGCTGTGAAAATTTTTCATTTCCAATGCGCCTTTATAATAATATGCTTTGCCAACTTCTATTGGTCGTTGACCAACGGCCAGCCATAAATCATTATTCCCGTTTATATAGGTATAACCACCAGCATTAAATGTTTCTTTTACCAAAACTTTACTAACTCCAAGAGGGAGAGTAGCTTCTTGATTTTCAGTTTTTTTAGATTGACATGCAAATGAAAAAATTGCAAGTCCTAAAATCATCAGTAATATTGATCTTTTCATGTAGCTTTTGTATTAGTGTATGTTTTAAAGATAATAGAAATCAAATAGAAAAATAAGGAATTATACAGTTGTCTATTTATTTTGATTTTAAAGAGGCGTTAAAAAGTTGTTAAACGTCCCTTGTTTTTGGTTGTTTGAATAATTTAATTGCGTTATTCCATCCGAATTTATTTATTTGATTTAGTTTATTTTACAGTAAACGTACTGTAAATTAAAAGAGACCTGTGAGTCTTTAAAGTTCGCATTTGAACAGTGATTGTTCGTAAGCGTACGTTTTTTTATAAATCTAAATAACTATGGATTTAACACTTTTTTGATGTTAAGCGATTTGGTTCTTCTGGCATGAAAAGTGTTGCATATTATGTCTTGTTTTTATTTAGACCTGAAATAGATTTAAGTTGAAGTGCTATGTTAATTTCTAAAACAATAGAATAGCCTGTATCTTTAGAAAGTTAGAATGTAATTTAATATTGAATAAACGTTTATAATGAAAAACTATTTTGTACTACTCGTATTGTTAATTGTTGTCAGTACTTCTTTTGCTCAGGAAAATGCTCAATGGAGAGGCGCGAACCGTGATGGAATCTATCAGGAAGCCGGATTGATGCAGGAATGGCCGGTTGATGGACCCGAATTAATATGGCATATTGAAGGTTTAGGTGAAGGACACTCTTCAGCAGCAGTAACTAAAGATGCTGTTTATATAGGGGGTACTGAACTTGAAAATGGTTTTGTAATTGCATTGGATCATTCTGGCAAAGAGCTTTGGAAGCAGGTTTATGGTAAAGAATGGATGGATTCTTATAACGGTGTGCGCACAAGTCCAATGGTTTATGATGGTATCGTTTATGTGATGAGTGGTTTGGGAAAAATTACAGCCATGAGTGTTGCTGATGGAAACATTCTATGGTCGAAAAATATACTAACGGATTTTGGTTCTGAAAATACCCGTTGGGGAATAACAGAGAATCTTGTTGCAGATGGAGATAAATTATATTGTACTCCGGGAGGTTCAGAAGTTAGTATGGTTGCTTTAGATCGAAAATCGGGCCAGCTGATTTGGAAAGCGAAAGGAAATGGTGAGAAATCAGCTTATTGTTCTCCTGCGCTAATAAAGCTGGCAAACCGAAATTTATTGGTGACTCATACAAGCAATTCAATAATTGGAGTTGATGCTGAAACCGGTACTTTACTTTGGTCGTTCGATCATCCTAATAAATATTCAATTCATCCAAATACTCCTTTGTATAAAGATGGCTATCTGTTTTGTTATAGTGGATATGGTAAAGGAGGAGTAATGCTTGAACTCGGTGAAGATGGAGGGAGTGTAAAAGAGGTTTGGCGAAATGCGTTGATGGATAATCAGATGGGAGGAGCTGTTCTGATTGATGGTAAGATATATGGTTCTGGTCATACTAATCGTGAATGGTTTTGTTTGGATTGGAAAACTGGTGAAGTATTGCATTCAGCTAAAATGTTAAGTAACGGGAACGTAGTTTATGCTGATGGCAAATTGTATTGTTACGGCGATAGCGGAGAAGTTGCTCTTGTTGATGTTAGCAATGGAAATTTTGAAAAAGTGAGTTCGTTTCGGGTTCCTTTTGGTGAAAAACAACATTGGGCTCATTTAGTGATTAATAATAAAAGACTATATGTTCGTCATGGAAGTTCCTTGATGGTCTATTCAATTAAAGCAAACTAAGAACAATACAAAACCTATCAAACTTATGAATCGACTACTACTTGTCAGTATTGCATTATTAAGTGTTCTGACTCAGTGCAAAACAGAAATACAAAAAAGCGAATGGCGCGGCCCAAATAGATCTGGTGTTTATGCAGAAACTGGATTGCTAAAGGAATGGCCGGAGGAAGGTCCTAAAATGCTTTGGCATCTGGATAGTATTCCTACAGGTTATTCTTCAGCTGCAATCGCTCACAATACTGTTTACCTTACCGGATTAAAGGACTCTATGGATTACTTGGTGGCCATTAATATGGAAGGAAAATTAAAATGGCAAATTCCTTATGGCCGTGGATGGGATGCATCATTTGTTGATTCCCGTTGTACTCCAACTATTGAGGATGAAAGAATTTATCTGTCGAGCGGAAGAGGGGATTTAGCCTGTGTAAATGCTCTTTCCGGAGAGCTGATTTGGCAGAAAAAGGCCAATGAAATATTTGAAGGAGAGTGCGGGGAATGGGGAATTTCTGAATCATTGCTCCTATACAAGGATTTGGTTTTTTATACTCCCTGCGGAAAGAAAACAATGATGATTGCGTTGAATAAAATGACCGGAGAAACCGTTTGGGAATCGAAAAGTTTAGATGATAAATCCGCCTATGTTTCTCCTCTTTTAATTGATAGAAATGGCAAGAAACAAATCGTAACTGTAACCGAAAACAATGCAATAGGCGTTAATCCCGAAAATGGAAATATTGATTGGCAATTCGATTACGGCAGTTATGCCGCCGGAGAATGGAAAGCCAATATCAATACCAATACTCCATTGTACAAAAACGGAAAAATATTTATAACCAATGGTTACGATCATCATTCAGTAATGCTGGATTTAAATGAAGAAGCCTCTGAGGTTGAACTTTCGTATGTAGATTCATTATTGGATGTTCATCATGGAGGAGCTGTTCTGCTGGATGGTTATATATACGGTGCAAATTGGATCAATAATAGAAACGGATATTGGGTTTGCATGGAATGGGAAACAGGTAAGAAAATGTATGAGACTGAGTGGGAAAATAAAGGTTCAATCATTTCGGCAGAAGGAATGCTTTATTGCTATGATGAGAAAGATGGTAATGTAGCCTTGGTAAAGGCAGACCCGAAAGAATTTAAAGTAATAAGTTCGTTTAAAGTACCATATGGAAAAGGTCCTTATTGGGCTCATATGGTAATTAATAATGGCGTATTATATGTTCGTCACGCCACAGCGATAATGGCCTATTCGATTAAAGCAAACTAAGATGTTGTGAAACCTAACCCAAATCCCATGAAACTAATAAATATTTTTTTTGTCGCGTTTAGTTCTTTATTGCTAGTTCAGTGTAAGAATGCAGCTCAGCAAAGCGAATGGCGCGGTCCGCATAGAAATGGAATTTATTCAGAAACCAATCTGCTTAAAGTTTGGCCGGAAAATGGACCTGATATTTTGTGGAAGTTTGAGGATTTAGGATTAGGTTATTCTTCCGCGGCTGTTACAGATGAAAAAGTATATACTACAGGAACCATCGATAGTATGAGCTATATTTTCTCTTTCGATTTAAGTGGTAATTTAATCTGGAAAAAGGAATATGGTAAAGAATGGTCAGAGAATTTCCCCGGTGGACGTTCAACACCTCAGATTTATGATGGAAAAGGATATTTACTGACCGGATTAGGAAAACTCATCTGCTTTGATGCAGAAAAGGGTGATTTTATTTGGTGCAAGAACTTATTTCGTGATTTCGACGGGCAAAACGTTTTTTATGGAATTACTGAGAATTTGTTAATTGATGGCGACAAGTTAATTTGTACGCCAGGTGGTGTTGACGCAAATGTAATTGCATTGCACAAAGATACCGGTGATCTTATCTGGAAGAGTGCAGGAGTGGGTGAGAAAAGTGCTTATTGTTCTCCTTTGATAATCACGTATAAAGAAAAAAAATACTTGATTACCAATACTGCGAAGTCATTGATATCCATCGATCCGGATAATGGCAAATTAATGTGGAGTTATGAATTAAAGTATCCTCATGGTATTCATGGTAATACGCCGATTTATAAGGATGGCTATGTATTTACTATGAATGGTTGGGGATTTGGAAGCGTAATGCTAAAGATAAAAGATGACGGACAAGCGGTAGAAGAGGTTTGGACAAGTGGCTTATTCGATTTAGAGCATGGCGGTGCTGTTTTGATTGATGAGAATTTATTTGGAACAGATTATACGACGAAGAGTTTTTCTTGTGTTGATATGAAAACCGGTGAGGTGAAGAAAACGGTGAAAGATCTGGCTCCTGGTACCGTGATTGCTGCCGATGGTATGATTTATTGTTACGCTTATTCTGGTGAATTGGCTTTAATTCAACCTATGGCGAATGGTTTTGAGGTAGTGAGTCGTTTCCATGTTCCGGGGATGAAGAGGGATCATATTGCTCATCCTGTTATTAAAGATGGGAAGATGTATATTAGATATGCCAATGGAATGTATGTGTATTCAATAGCGAATACCTGATACCTAAAGGCGTAATTTACTTTGACAGATGTTGATGGAATCTGCAAAAAAAACAAATTGATATTATAATTGAATATGCTGTCGAAAAGGAGCGAAAAAGGATTAATTCTCTTGTCTGTTGTTATAGCAGGCATATTGTTTGTGTATTGGTTGGCTTACAATCCTGTAAAGGATATTCATGCAAGTATCCCGGGAATGGATAATCGTCCGGAACAAAGTGAATCTTCTGAAAGAATTTTGATAGGAGAAGGATTTGATCTTTATTCTGAATATTCTTCAGATTTAACTGGGAAATGGACTCAATTTCGAGGAGCAAATTCTGATAATATTTCAACTGATAATACGAAGCTAATTAGTAATTGGGGAACCGGGCCCAAAATAGACTGGCAGGTTGAGTTGGGGGAAGGACATGCTGCGCCCGTTGTGTATAATGGAAAGGTTTATGTTCTCGATTACGACGAAGTGAAAAAAGCGGATGCCTTGCGTTGTTTTTCTCTGGAAACGGGAGCGGAGCTTTGGCGCAGATGGTACAGGGTTCATATCAAACGAAATCACGGAATGTCGAGAACGGTTCCGGCAATTAACGATAAATATATTGTTACAATGGGGCCGCGTTGTCATGTTATGTGCACCGATCCTAATTCGGGCGAATTTCTTTGGGGACTCGATCTGGTAAAAGAATATATGGCAGAGATACCATTTTGGTATACAGGACAGTGTCCTATTCTTGATAACAATGTTGTTATTCTCGCTCCTGGTGGAAAATCATTGCTAATTGCAGTTGATTGTGCCACAGGAAAGGTGCTTTGGGAAACTCCAAATCCAGATAACTGGCAAATGTCTCATTCATCGGTTATGCCGATGACTTTAGATGGAAAAAAAATGTGGGTTTATGCGGCTGTTGGAGGAATTGTTGGTGTATCTGGTGAAGGGGATAATATTGGACAAATTCTGTGGAAAACAAAAGATTTTTCTCCGTCCGTAGTTGCTCCATCGCCTGTTGTACTGAAAAACGGCAAAATATTCATGACTGCTGGTTATGGTGCAGGATCCATTCTATTTCAGGTTAAAAAGAGTGGAAATTCATATGAAGTGGCTACGCTTCAAAAATTCAAGCCGAAAGACGGTGTTGCATCTGAGCAGCAAACACCTATTGTTTACAAAGATCGTATGTTCGCGATCTTACCTAAGGATGCCGGAGGAATGAGAAATCGGTTTGTTTGTTGTGATCCAAATGATTGCACTAAAATTTTATGGACAAGTGGAACGAATGATCGTTTTGGCTTGGGGCCTTATATTATTGCTGATGGTAAGTTCTTTATTCTGAAAGATGATGGTACTTTGACTATAACCAAAGCAAGCACTGAAAAGTTTGAACTATTGGATAAAACAAAAGTTTTGGATGGACACGATGCCTGGGGACCTTTGGTTGTAACGGATGGAAGATTGTTGATGCGGGATTCCAAGCATCTTTTGTGTATTGATGTTAGAGCAAATTAAATAGATCGACAATGAAAAATAAATTGATATTATGGCTTTTGGTAGTTTTACTACTTGTTGTTGTTGCTTTAATGGCAAAAGATCTTTTTATAAGTGAAAATAAGCCACAGGAAAATGTTTATGAATATGATTTAAAAGAATTACGAAAGGTTGATTCATCAAAAATTAGTCATAAAGAAGTAAAACAAATTAAGATTCAGGCCAACGGGCTTCATGGGATTGCAGTTGATGGCAAAGATCAGATTTATGTGAGTACCGATGAAAATATATTGGTTTTAGATTCAGATGGAAAACAAATCAATTCATTAAAAGTGAAAGGTAATGCCCGATGCCTAACGGTAGCGGAAAATGGAAATATTTTGGTTGGTCTGGGCAATCGTGTCGATATCAGAAAACCGGATGGAAGTTTGCGAAACAGCTTTGTAGTTGGGGGTGGAAAGGCATTTATTACTTCAATTGCTATTGATGGAGACAATGTTTACGTAGCTGATGCAGGACAAAAAATTGTACATCATTACAATATTGAAGGAGAGAAAATAAACGAAATTGGTGGAAAAAATCCAGAGGCAGGAATCAAAGGCTTTGTGATTCCAAGTCCGTATTTTGATTTATTGATGGGCAGACAAGGCGAACTTTGGGTTGTAAATCCGGGCAGACATGCTTTCGAAGCCTACAATTCCAGCGGAGAGCAAATTTCCTCATGGGAACGAACTTCTATGAGTTTGGAAGGTTTTAGCGGTTGTTGCAATCCTTCTAATGCTGCAATGCTTTCTGACGGTTCATTTGTAACGGCAGAGAAAGGGCTGGAAAGAGTTAAAATTCATTTGCCTTCCGGTGATTTTAAATCGGTTGTTGCGGCTCCTGAATTATTTGAAGAAGGAACAGTCGGTATTGACCTTGCAGTTGATTCTAAGGATAGGATTCTGGTTTTGGATCCTGTACAGAAAATGATACGAATATTTGAAGCAAAATAAACGATGATCAACAGAAGAGAATTTTTAAGAAATGGATTTAGAGGTTTGCTTTTAGGAGGTTTGGCTGTGATGAGCGGAACTCTGATTCTTCGAAATTACGGAGGTGAAGAAGCTTCATGCGATTTTGATTTTCTATGCAAAGGCTGCAATAAACTAAGTGCTTGCCGACTTCCGGAGGGGGTAAAGTTTAGAACGAAGCTTTCAAAATAATTTGATTGAACAATGATGGAAAATAAGAAGAATCGAAGAGACTTTCTCAATACCTGTTTTCGTTTTGCAGCGGGAGCTAGTATTGTGGGTGTTGCAGGAGTTTTGGCGGCAAAAAGCCAAAAAGGAGATTTTCTTTGGCAGTTAGATCCTGCAAAATGCACGCAATGCGGACGTTGTGCTACTAGTTGTGTGGTGACACCTTCGGCAGTGAAATGCATTCATGTTTACGATATGTGTGGCTATTGTGATTTGTGTGGAGGATATTTTCGTCCAAATGTAAAGAATTTATCAACCGGCGCCGAAAATCAGCTTTGTCCTACCGGAGCAATCAAACGATCTTATGTGGAAGATCCGTTTTTCAAATATGAAATTATTGATGAGCTGTGTATTGGTTGTGGAAAATGTGTGAAGGGCTGTGGTGCATTTGGAAACGGTTCATTGCAGCTTCAGGTTAGTCACGATCTTTGTGTGAATTGCAATCAGTGCGCCATTGCCAGAGATTGTCCTTCTGATGCATTTTCAAGAGTGCCAATTGAGCAAGCCTATAAGTTTGCCGGTTTTAAAACAAATAAAAAAATATAATCGATCACAATGAAGAAAAGCTTAGCCTTTATCTCTTTACTGATATTTTTTGTAGGAATGGAATTTGCAGCCTTTTCACAACAGCAGCGTTTCCCCAAACCCGAATTTGAATCAGGTTACACACAGCCGGTTACATCAATGCCGGTACCACGTGATGGAATGTTCGCTTTATTGGATGTATTGGTGTTAATTGCAGCTCTTAGCCTGATTACCTGGTTTATCTTAAAGAAAAGATCAAGAACCGGAGTCGTTGCAATATCCATTTTTTCCATTTTATATTTTGGTTTTTTCAGGGAAGGATGTGTCTGTTCTGTGGGTTCCGTTCAGAATGTTGTTCTGGCCTTATTCAATCCTGGTTATCACATTCCTTTATCTGCTTTGGCATTTTTTGTGATTCCTTTAATTTATACATTGTTTTTCGGCAGAACATTTTGTGCCGGTGTTTGTCCGCTCGGAGCAGTGCAAGATGTCTTTTTGATGCGTCCTGTGACTTTAAAAAAGTGGTTGCAGAAAGTATTGGGTTTGATTCCATTCATCTATTTGGGATTATCTGTTTTATATGCAGCTACAGCAACCGATTTTATCATTTGCAGGTACGATCCTTTTGTAGGAATCTTCAGATTCAATGCAACATTTTTCATGTTTGCCATCGGAGCAGCTTTTCTACTAATCAGCATTTTTATAGCAAGACCTTATTGTCGGTTTTTCTGTCCATATGGTGTTATTTTGAATTTAGTAAGCAGAGTTTCCAAAAATCATTTGACCATAACACCTTCCAATTGCATTCAGTGCAGACTTTGTGAGAGTTCATGTCCTTTGGATGCCATCAACAAACCTGTTGAGGTGAAACAAATGGAAGACAAGAGATCTGCTACGCGAAGATTTATTCTATTAAGTTTAATTATTCCTGCATTAATGATTGTTGGCGGATGGACAGGTGCAAATTTTCATGAAAATCTGGCAAAAGTGAACTCGAAAGTTCGTTTGGCAGACGAAATGCTTCATTTCGATTCTAAAACCATGAAAGAAAGTCTGGAAATTGAAGGATTCAGAACTTCAGGAAAACCAGTTGAGCAATTGTATTTGGAAGCTTCGAATATTGTAAAACAGTTTTATTACGGCGGTTGGATTCTCGGTGCTTTTATCGGTTTGGTTATTGGTTTGGCCTTATCCGGATTGTCAACTTACCGATATAGAGAAGATTATACGCCTGACAAAGGTGACTGTGTGAGTTGTGCACGCTGTTTGAAATATTGTCCTGTGGAAAAGGATTAACCCAAAGTAAAACAAAGGATAGCACTAAGTAGCACAAAGGAAAAAGAAGAATTTAAAGATTGAATAATAAAATGCGAATAAGAAGTTCAAAAATACTTTGCGTCCCTTTATGAAGTACTTGGAGTTCTTTGTGGTAAAACTTTTTTTGTGGTAAAAGATATGACTAACAAATTTAAAATAAATCGTACTAACCTATCCCTGTGGAAAGGTATTGCAATGGTGGCAGGAACATTCTCCTTCATAATTTGCATGTTGGTTTTGGTAAATTACATTCAGATTAATAGAATTGATCCGGTAAATACCGAAGTGATTAACAGCTTGGTTGATCGCCTGAATGATAATCCTAATGATGATCAACTGCGGGAGCAAATCCGTGAAATGGATTTGTTGGTTCGTAAAGCCTATTTCACAAATCAGTGGCAGGTAAAAGCCGGAGGATATTTATTTCTGTTTGGCATTATTGTTACAGCCATTGCTTTGCAGTTATTTTATGCAGGCAAGCGACAGTTACCTCAGATATCTGAAGAGGAAGAAGAGAATATCATTCTATTTCGAGAAAAAGCAAGGAAATGGATTGTGGTTGGTGGTTTTGGAATGGTCGGAATCACTATGATATTTGCGTTTTTAACACATAAAGAGTTAGGAAATCAATTTACTGAAGCCGCTAAAATTGCCAAAGCTGAAAAAACGGAAAATACACAATCAGATGTTCCGGTTGTTGAGGTTGTTGGAAAAGAAGAGATCGCTGAGCCTGTGGTTGAAGAAAAAGTTGCAGAAGAGTTTAAGGAAGAGACTCCAAAAGAGGAAACTCTGGTTTCGGTTGCTAAGAAGGAAGAAGTCGCCGTTGAAAAAGCGAAAACCAATTCATACAAAGGAACATATCCAACGAAAGAGATGATGGCAAACTTTCCATCTTTTCGCGGACCCGGAGGAAATGCAATTGCTTATCAAAAGAATATCCCAAATGAGTGGGATGGAGCTAGTGGGAAAAATATCTTGTGGAAACAGCCTGTTCCTATTCATGCTTATAATTCACCTGTAATTTGGGGAAACAAATTGTTCCTTTCCGGAGCAAATGCAACAAGTCGTGAAGTTTATTGCTACGATAGAAACAACGGTAAATTACTTTGGACAGCTAAAGCGGATCAAATTCCAGGATCCCCGGCAAATCCACCGGAAGTTACTCCGGATACGGGTCATGCGGCATCGACGGTAACTACAGATGGAAATTCGGTTTTTGCCGTATTCTCAAATGGTGATCTGATTGCAGTAGATATGAGTGGGAAAAGGCAGTGGGCTAAGAATTTAGGTGTCCCTGATAATCATTACGGACATTCATCTTCTTTGATTGTTTTTGAGGACAAGCTGATTGTTCAGTACGATCAGAAAAAAAACTCGAAAGTAATGGCTTTGTCAACCTCAAATGGAGAAGAAGTCTGGAAAACAGTGCGTAAGGTAAGAGTTTCGTGGTCATCTCCTGTGATTGTAAATAACGGAGGACAAGTTGAGGTAATACTTGCGGCTGATCCTTGCATTGCTTCTTACGATGCGTATACAGGAAAGGAATTGTGGAAAATAGACTGTATTACCGGTGAGGTTGGCCCTTCGGTTGCTTATGCAAACGGAATTGTTTTTGCCTTAAACGAATACGCAAGTTTGGTGGCAATAAAACCGGGAGAAAAGCCTGAAATACTTTGGGAGGCATATGATTATCTTTCCGATGTTCCGAGTCCGGTTGCTTACAACGATTTATTGTTTGTGGTGACTAGTTACGGTGCGGTTGCATGTTACAATGCAAAAGCGGGAGAAATACTTTGGGAAAAGGAGTTTGACGCAGGATTTTATGCATCACCAATTTTGGCCGATGGCAAAATATATCTGATGGATCGAAAAGGAGTAATGCACATTTTTAAGGCAGAGAAGGAATATGTGGAGCTTGCAACATCATCCTTGGGAGAAAAATCTGATGCATCGCCAGCTTTCGCAGATGGCAGAGTGTACATTCGTGGAGAGAAAAATCTTTATTGCATAGGGAAATAGATATGGAGAAGATGATCGATTTTGTAGATGGAGTTGTTGCTGATATTGGGAAAGAGCCGGATAAGGTAATTCCCATTTTGCAGGCAATTCAGGGGAAATTTAACTATTTACCCGAATCTGCTTTGAAAAGAGTTTGTGAAATTACAACCATTACAGAAGCTCAAATCACCGGGATTTCAACTTTCTACTCGCAGTTTCGTCATCAGCCGGTGGGGAAACACATTATTCGGGTTTGTGTTGGTACAGCCTGCCATGTAAAAGGGGCAAAGCAGGTATACGATGGTTTTCGCCGTGAATTGGGATTGGAAAAAGGCATAGATACCGATGCTCAGAAACTTTTTACGGTAGAGGAAGTTGCCTGCTTGGGTTGTTGTACACTCGCACCGGTGGTTCAGATTGATGCGGTTACTTACGGTCATGTTGAAACGGGTAAAGTAGCTGAAATTATAGAGGATTTTAAAAATCTGGGACCAAGCGAAGAAAAAATTGTGAGAGAAGTGACTGAAGACGGGATCTCTCAGGGTGAAATTCGAATTGGACTGGGATCATGCTGTATTGCAAGTGGTAGTTCCGGAGTGAAAGAGGAACTGGAAAAGACATTGGCTGAGAATAAGATTAAAGTAGATGTGAAACAAGTTGGTTGTGTTGGTGTTTGCAATCAGGTTCCCATGATGGAAATTCATAAAAATGGGGAAGCAGCAACCTACTATACAAAAATCAATGCAAATGAAGTCGGCGAAATCATAGAGAAGCACTTTCGCTCGGAGAATTGGATGAGTCGTTTCAAAAACCGCTTTTACAATTACGCTGAGAACTTTACTTTTTCAGATATCCCTAAAAGTTCGAACCGATACAATTCGAATGAAGAGCATACGCCAATTGCAGAGTTCCTGAAAGGACAGGTAAACATTGCAACCGAATTCCGGGGAGAAATAAAACCTTCAGATTTCGAAGAATACTTGACCAAACATGGTTTCGAAGCCTTTAAGAAATGCCTGAATGAGCTTTCTGCTGATGAGATTATTTCGGAAATTGAAAAAAGCGGACTAAAAGGTCGCGGAGGAGCTGGTTTTCCTTCTGCTATCAAATGGAAAATGGTTCAGAACGCAAAGTCTGATCAAAAATACATCATCTGTAATGGTGATGAGGGAGATCCGGGTGCATTTATGGATCGAATGCTGCTGGAATCTTATCCGTTCCGAATTATTGAAGGAATATTAATTGGTGCTTACGCTGTTGGAGCAACCGAAGGCAGACTTTACATACGGGCAGAATATCCGCTTGCAGTAAAGCGGATTAAGGAAGGCTTGAAAATCTGCAAAAGCAGAGGATTGTTGGGGGAAAATATTTTAGGTTCTGATTTTTCTTTTGAATTGAAAGTGTTTGAGGGAGCAGGAGCTTTTGTTTGTGGTGAAGAAACTGCTTTAATTGCATCGATTGAAGGCAAAAGGGGAATTCCGCAGTTACGGCCACCTTATCCGGCAGAAAAAGGATTATGGGATCAACCTACTTTGATCAACAATACGGAGACTTTCTCTTTGATTCCATACATCATTCGAAATGGTGCGGAAGCATTCAGTAAAATTGGAACAGAAAAAAGTAAGGGGACTAAAGTGTTTGCCTTAGCTGGTAAAATAAATCGAGGAGGATTGATTGAAGTTCCTATGGGTATTACGATCAGGCAGATTGTAGAAGAAATTGGCGGAGGCATTGCCAACGGAAAGCAATTTAAGGCGGTTCAGATTGGAGGTCCATCGGGTGGCTGTATTCCTGCTTCCATGTCTGATACGGCAATCGACTTTGATTCTTTGAAAGAAGTGGGTGCCATGATGGGTTCCGGAGGATTAATCGTTTTGGATGAATCGGATTGCATGGTTGATATTGCTCACTATTTCCTATCCTTTACTCAGGAGGAATCTTGCGGGCGATGCACATTCTGTAGAATTGGCACACAGCGGATGTTGGAAATCCTGCAAAAGATAAAGACAGGAAAAGGAAAAATGAGCGATTTGGATTTGCTCGAACAGCTGGCAATAAATACTCAAAAAGGAAGTATTTGTGGATTGGGAAGAACAGCTCCAAATCCGGTATTATCGACCTTAAAGTATTTCCGGCATGAATATGAAGCACACATTAACGGCAAATGCCCGTCTGGCAAATGCGAAGAGCTAATTCGCTACGAAATAAACGACAATTGCACAGGTTGCACAAAATGTGCGCAGCGTTGTCCCGTAGATGCAATCAAAGCAAAACCTTACGAATTGCACGAGGTGGACAATGAATTGTGCATTAAATGCGATATCTGTAAACAAATTTGTCCGGTAGATGCCGTTGAAATTAAATAATGAGTAAATGAGGTGTACAGTTAAGAACTACAGTTTTTTTTAGAATCTTATATCTCACATCTCTAATCTCAAAATAAAGACCTGACAGCGTTCGAAGATCCTGTCAGCGTCTTATTGATGAATGAGAAAATTAAATATAGTTAATGAGTGAATAAGGATTGAGTGCATGACAAATGAATTCTCTCATCTCTTATCTCAAATCTAAATATAATGCCAAAACTAACGATAGACAATATAGCCATCAATGTTCCCGAAGGAACAACTGTTCTGCAAGCAGCGCAATCAGTAGGAATTGAGATTCCCAGTATGTGCTATTTGGAGGGATGCAGCAATCATCCTACCTGCATGGTTTGTATGGTGCGAAACAACAAGAATCAGCAAATGCTGCCTTCCTGTGCTGCCATTGCAACCGAAGGAATGGATTTGGCCAGCGATGATGCTGAAGTATTTGAAGCACGCAAGGAGGCAATTGAATTGTTGTTGAGCGATCATGTTGGCGATTGCGAGGCACCTTGCCGTGTGGCTTGTCCGGCCTATATGGACATTCCGAAAATGAACAGATTCATTGCTGCGGGTAAATTTGATGAGGCTTTAAAGATTGTAAAAGAGGAAATTGCCCTTCCGGGGATTTTAGGACACATTTGTTCTGCGCCTTGCGAGAAAGTCTGCCGGCGTAAGGATGTCGATCAGGCAGTTTCCATTTGCCTGTTGAAGCGAATTTCGGCAGATGAAGAGGAGTCTTTCTATTTTCCGGATAATAAAGAAGCAAGTGGTAAAAAGGCAGCAGTTATTGGTTCCGGTCCGGCCGGATTATCGGCAGCCTATCATTTGGTAAAAGATGGACATACCTGCGAGCTATTCGAGAAAGAAAACCGCTTGGGAGGAAGTTTGCTTGAAGCGATCGAAAAAGGGGACTTGTCTGAAGATATCCTGACAAGGGAAATAGAAATACTGAAACAATTTGGCGTGGTTTTTCACATCGGCAAAAAAATTGAAAAAGAGAACTGGGAACAGATCAAATCCGGTTTTGACGCTGTAATTCTGGCAACAGGAAGTGGTCTTGAAAATGGGGAGGAATTAGGCTTAAAATTAGCGAAGGCTGGCTTGTGGGCAGACAGCAACGCGTTCGCTACCGATCAGCCGGGAATTTTTGCCACAGGCAGTGCAATCCGTACTCAAAAAATGGCAGTGAAAGCGGTGGCAATGGGAAAAGAAACAGCATGGTCGGTGGATGAGTTTTTGCGAAATGGAGAAGGAAAAGCAACAAAGCGGGCATTCAATTCACGACTTGGAACGTTGCGAAAAGAAGAGTTGAGTGAGTATTTGAAAGAGTCCGTTTCGGGTGATCGTGTAGAGGCAAAATCCGAAAAGGGATTTACAAAAGAGGAAGCCATGCAGGAAGCTGCCAGATGTTTGCATTGCGATTGCCGCAAATTGGACAATTGTAAGCTTCGTGTTTGTGCAGACATACACGATGCCGATCGCAGAAGATTTTCATTCGGCGAGCGAAACAATGTGGTGAAATATTGCAATCATGAGAGTATTATTTACGAGCCCGAAAAGTGCATTAAGTGCGGACTTTGCATCGAAATTGCGGGCAAACATAAGGAAGAAACAGGGTTGACCAATATCGGACGGGGTTTTACCGTTAAAGTATCGGTACCTTTTAATCAAGATATTAATAAAGCATTGACTGTTGCAGCAAAAGAGTGTGCAGAGGCTTGTCCTACGGGAGCTATATCGCTTCGCTCTAATTAGGAATTAATAGTTAAAACCTCACCCTTAATCCCTATCCTCGAGGAGAAGGGGCCGGGGGATGAGGTCAGAAACAATAATGAATTAGGAATTAAAAAGTAAGCAGGGTATTTCGACATGAAGTCCGGAGATCTTGTTTTAATTAAAGGAAAGACCTGACAGCGAACCTGTCAGAGTATTACAAATAGGAGAAGAAATTAAAAATGAAGAAATTTTCACATCTCATATCTTATATCTCACATCTTGTCAATCGACAAGCCAAAAGGATATTATTCCTGCTGGTTTTGATTATTTGTGTATCAATTTCATCTTATAGTCAAAACAAACACAATTGGCTGTCATTTCGTGGCAATTCAAGCCTTTGCGGGATAACAGAAGCCAATGTGCCCAAAGCTCCCAAATTATTATGGAGCTTCAAAACAGGAGATGCTGTTAAATCATCACCCATTATCAGTAATGGAAATATATTTGTAGGTTCTAATGATGGGAAATTGTACGCAATTTCAAAAACCGGCCAACTGAAATGGAAGTTCGATGCCAAAACATCCGTGGAAGCATCGCCATTGTATCTGGATGGAAACGTGTATTTTGGCTCTCTGGAAGGAATTTTCTATTGTTTGAATGCAACAACCGGTGAGTTGAAATGGAAATATGCGACCGATGGTCAAATATCAGGATCTGCTGCTTGGTTCTACGATAAATCGAGAAAACAGAAGAAGATTTTATTCGGAAGCTACGACTTTAACCTGCATTGTGTTGATGCAAAATCAGGCAAACTGCAATGGAAGTATGAATCTGATAATTACATCAACGGAGCCGCTTCCTGCAATGGTGAAATTGCCGTGTTTGGCGGTTGCGATGGTTTTCTTCATCAAGTGGATGTGAAAACAGGGAAGGCAAAAAATAAATTGGATATTGCCACTTATATTGCTTCATCTGTAGCTTTGGATGGAAATCAGGCGTATTTCGGAGATACCGATGGAGAATTTTTCTGTGTGGATTACGCTAAAAATCAGGTGAAATGGAAGAAAGAAGGAGCGGTTTCCTATTTGGCTTCTCCATCGGTATCTGCCAATCAGGTAATTATTGGCGCTGAAAACAGACAGGTTTACTGTTTCGATAAAGAAAACGGGAACATTCAGTGGCAGTTCAAAACCAAAAATAAAATTGAAGCATCGCCTGTAATTGCTGGTAATTCGGTAGTTATTGGTTCGGGAGATGGAAGAATATATGTATTGAATCGGAGAACCGGTCAGCAAATCTGGTCCTACGAAATCGGCAGAGCCATTGTTGGAACGCCTGCTGTGGTGGAAGGGATGATTGTTGTTGCCTGCATGGATGGAAGCATTTATGCTTTTGGTGAAAAATAAAAAAGCGCTGAAAGCCCTGAGAAGAGAGGGCACTTATGCGAAGGGCGACCATTTTATGCGAAGGGAGCCTTACTTTATTTGAAGGAAAACGATTTTATACTGATGGGAAGTAAAATACATCGAAGGACAAGTTGATTTCAACGAAGCAGGAACTGCATAGAACGAAAAAATGCTGAATAGTAGAGCAAAGATTGATATTTTAAGATCTGATTACAATAGAAAGAAATAGATTATGATTGTAGAACTAAAGAACATCACCAAATATTACCAAAACGTTGGCAGTACTGAGAAAAGAATCATATTGGATGATCTTTCTCTGGCTATCGAAAAGGGAGAATCCATCGCCATTGTTGGTCCATCCGGCTCGGGTAAAAGTACATTGCTGAATGTGATTAGTTCTTTGGATACAGCCAATTCTGGCAATGTGATTTTCGACGGGGAAGATTTATCGAAGAAAAATGAGAAGGAATTGGCCAACTTTCGCAATCAGAATCTGGGTTTTGTTTTTCAGTCGCATCACTTGCTGCCTCAGTTGAATCTGATTGAAAATGTATTGCTTCCATTTATCCCTGTAAAGGATAAAAAGCAGAAGCAGGAAGCTGAAAAAAGGGCCTTGGAGCTCTTGAATTTTGTTGGATTATCAGAATTGATTTACCAGCGTCCGGGACAAATGTCGGGCGGAGAGTGTCAGCGCACAGCAGTGGTTCGTGCCTTAATTCATCAGCCAAATCTGCTTCTTGCCGATGAACCAACCGGTTCGCTGGATAAAAAAGCGGCAGAACAATTGGGCGATTTATTGGTTAGCATTAACGAAAAGCAAGGGGTTTCTGTAGTTATTGTCACTCACTCAATGGATTTGGCCAAAAAGATGAAGAAGATTTACCAGTTGGAAGATGGAAAATTAAAACAATTAAAAATTGGCAATGAATAATACAAGATGAAGTTCATTAAAGACAACAATTATTCATTCTTAATTACTAATTGATATTACATGAATATCTTTAAATACATCACCAAAAGCCTCTGGTACTTCAGAAAGCAGCATTTCGCAGTCTTTCTGGGCACAATTGTGAGTACAGCAGTACTTACAGGAGCATTAATTATTGGTGATTCGGTAAAATACAGCTTGCACGATCTGGTCAACCTTCGTTTGGGCCAGGTGGAATATGCCATGCCTGCAGGCGATCGGTATGTTCGTGCCGAATTGGCAAAAGAGATTCAGGCAGATTTAAATGGGAATGCAGCTGCTCTTTTGCAGGTGAAAGCAATTGCAATTCAACCCGAAAATCAGACTCGCACAAACAATATTCAGGCTTATGGGGTTGATCAGGAATTTTGGAAATTCTCTTTTGCTCAGCAAATTGACCTGAAAGATGGGGAAGCAGCTGTTAGTTCGAATCTGGCAGATAAAATGAGCCTGAAAATTGGTGATGAATTTCTGTTACGGATTGAAAAGGGGAGTTTGATTCCCGCCAATGCTCCTTTTGTTTCTGATGAAGATCAGACAATCGCTTTGCGTGTAAAGGTAAAAGCCATTGCCGGAGATCACGAACTGGGTCGCTTTAGCTTAAAAAACAATCAGCTTGCGCCCTACAATGTTTTTCTTTCCAGAGATTATCTGGCCAAAGAAATGGAATTGGAAGGACGGGCAAATCTATTACTGGCAAGTTCTGCGGGCGAATCTGTTCTTTCCTTACCTGATGTAGAAGGCAGTTTAAAGAAGAACTGGAATGTGAAAGATGCTGGTCTTGAAATCCGCTCTGTTAAAGGAAAAGATCAGTTGGAATTGATTTCTGATCGTGTGTTTATCGATACTCCAATTTCAGATGAAATAGAGAAAATCGCTGTTAATCAGCAAACTCTTCTCACTTATTTTGTGAACCGAATCAGCTGTAAGGATAAAGAAACACCTTACTCGTTTGTGTCAGCCATCAATGGTGATTCACGTCTGTCTGATCTGTCTGATGGGGAAATGATTATCAATCAGTGGTTGGCTGAAGACTTGGGTGTCAAAGTAGGAGATTCAATATCTCTGGATTATTTCGTGATAGGAGCCTTGAGAGCCCTTGAAAAGCAAACGCAGACATTTGTTGTTAAGGAAATTTTGCCTTTGGATAGTGATTTGCTGGATCAAGACATGATGCCATCCTTTCCGGGACTATCAGATGCAGGTAGCTGCAACGAATGGGAAGCTGGGGTTCCTGTTGATTTTTCAAAAATCCGTCCGAAAGATGAAGACTACTGGAAGCAGTACAAGGGAACTCCCAAAGCACTTATTTCACCGACAAAAGCAGTTGAATTGTGGAGCAATAAATATGGAAAATATACTGCTTTCCGATTTAATGAAAAGGAATTGAGTCAGAATGACTTAGAGAAACTCATGCTTTCGGTAATGAATCCTAACTTGCTTAATTTGAGTTTTGTATCTGTTCGTGATGCTGGTGTTTTGGCAGCAAATAATATGGTCGATTTTGGAGAGTTATTCCTAAGTCTTAGCTTTTTCATCATATTTGCAGGAGTCCTTTTAACCATCCTAATTTATTCTTTAAATCTCGATAGCAGAAGTCAGGAAAATGGGATTCTCCTGAGTTTGGGCTTCCCTAAATCTCAAATACTGCCAATTAGAGTCTACGAATCATTAGTGACCGTAGTTGTTGGAGGATTGGTTGGTGTTTTAGGCGGTGTTTTATACAATCAGCTGCTATTAAAAGCTTTAAATTCGGTGTGGACTGATGTGGTTCGTACCAACATGCTGAATGTTCATCTGCGCGGAACGACATTGTTTACAGGTTTTGCAATTGGCTTGGTGGTGGCTATGCTTTGTATTTGGTGGCTTACACGTAAAAAGCTAAAGAAAACAGCAAGCAATTTAATTCAGAATACAACCGATGAAAATATCTTTGCTAAAGGCAGTCGTATTTCAAAATTGATCGCATTGATCTCTATTCTTGGTGCTGCAGCTATAATTACGTATGCATTTGCATCCTCTTTGGATCAAAATGCCGAATTATTGCTGTCTGCAGGAGGTCTCTTTATGATTGGAGCCTGTGCTTTTGTTCACATGTATCTGCAAAAATTGAGTTCAACCAGAAGTAGTAAAACCCCTTCCTTATTGCAGCTGGCAATAAAGAACAGTGCACGCAACCGCAGGAGAAGTTTGGCAAGTGTAGCATTATTGGCTCTGGGTACATTCTCTGTTCTGATTACAGGAGCCAACCGCAAAACATTCTTCAATACCGAAAATGCGGACAAATCGGGTACAGGTGGTTATGAATATTGGATAGAAAGCACGATGCCTGTTTTATTTGATCTGAATACTGCAGAAGGACTTGAGAAAGCCGGATTTTGGAAAGGTGATATCGATTCCACCGCACAATTTGTACAGTTCAGAGCCTTGGAAGGTGATGATGCCAGTTGTTTGAATTTAAATCAGGTGCAGAAACCCAGAATATTGGGATTTGATCCTATGCTTTTTGATAAAAAGGATGCTTTTTCATTCGCGGCACTTGCTGCGAATGTGGATTCAGAGCATCCATGGCAGGCCTTGAATAAAGATTTAGGAGAAAATGTGATTCCTGCTTATGCCGATCAGACAGTTATTGTTTGGGGACTGAAAAAAGCAGTTGGCGATACTTTGATCTATCAAAACGAATTCGGAAAAGACATCAAACTGGTACTTATGGGAGGTTTGAACAATTCCATCTTTCAGGGTAACATCTTAATATCTGATAATCAGTTTCAAAAACATTTTCCGTCAATTAGTGGGTCAAAGATATTACTGATTGATTCACAGAATGATAAGGATGATCAGTTGATGCAAGAGTTTGAAAATAATCTTCAGGATTTGGGCGTTTCAGGAATGAAAACTTCTGATCGTTTAGCCGCCTTTTATTCGGTTGAAAACACCTACTTAAGCATGTTCATGTTTTTGGGAGGCTTGGGAGTAATCATCGGAACCATAGGCTTGGGAATTGTATTAATGCGAAACATTTTAGAGCGCAAAAAAGAATTGGCTCTTCTTTCTGCAATCGGTTATCAGCAAAAGAGTCTTTTTAAACTGTTGTTTTACGAGAATCTGTTTTTATTGCTTGCCGGATTGGCTTGTGGATTAGGCGCGGCACTAATTGGAGTACTTCCATCACTGTTATCTCCGTCATTTCATATGCCGGTAGGATATATCCTGACATTGCTGTTCGGTATTTTAATCAGTGGATTGATCTGGATTTGGATTCCTGCGCGACAAATTAAAAAATACAATATCGTTGAATCATTAAAGAATGAATAAAACTAAACTATCATACAAAAACTATCCAAATGAAAAATTTAAGCATTTTATTAATTGCAGTACTTTTTTTTGCTTGCAATTCGAAATCGAAAAAAGTGAGCGAATGGAGAGGTGAGAACCGTTCAGGAATTTATAACGAAACTAATTTACTGAAAGAATGGCCTGCTGAAGGTCCGGAGTTGCTTTGGGCTATTGATAGTATTGGCAATGGCTATGGTTCACCGGTAATTTGTGAGAATACAATATATTTAAATGGTGAAATTGATAGCCTTGCTTATCTGATATCTCTTGATTTGCAGGGAAATATACTTTGGAAAACTGAATTTGGAACAGATTGGATGGAAAACTTTATTGGAAGTCGTTCAGCTCCAACCGTGGTTGATGATTTGGTATATGTAGCCTCAGGAATGGGTGATATTGCTTGTATTCATGCTGAATCAGGAGAATTGAAGTGGAAAGTGAATATGTTGGAAAAATATGAAGGCAAGAATACTCGTTTTGGATATTCTCAATCTTTATTGGTAGATGGCGATTTGGTATTTGCTGCACCTGGTGGGGCCGAAAACAATATTATTGCCTTAAATAGATTTACCGGTGAAATGGCGTGGACTAACCCTGGAGTTGGTGAGATTTCTGCTTATTGTTCTCCATTGTTGTTGGAATTTCCATCTCGGAAAGTTTTGGTAACTTTCTCAGACAATGCTTTAATGGGTATCGAATCGCAAACAGGAAAACTATTGTGGACAGAACTGCAGGATACGCTTTGCGATATTAATGGAAACACACCAATTTTTGAAGATGGTTACCTGTATTACGTTACCGGATGTGGTAATGGAACCGTAAAAATGAAAGTTTCTGAAGACGGAAGTCAAATCACGGAAGTGTGGCGAAATAAGGAATTGGATAACATTATGGGGGGTGCTGTAAAATTAAATGGCAAAATCATCGCATCAGGTCATCGCAAGAAGGTTTGGAAAAGTGTAGATGCTGAGACCGGAGAGACTCGGGATACATTAAGTTTTGGTCGTGGATCTACCATTGCTGCTGATGGAATGTTGTACTGTTACAACGAAAGAGGTCAGGTTGGCTTGGTAAAGGTAACACCTGAAAGTATGGAGTTGGTAAGTAAATTTAAAGTGACCAAAGGAACCAAAGAGCATTTTGCCCAGCCGGTAATCAACAACGGAGTTTTGTACATCCGTCATGGAGACGCTCTGTTGGCATATGATATTAAGGCAATTAGCAATTAACAGGTTCTTCATTAAAAGGTAATTAGTAAGCAGCTATTAGGTTGGTAAACTAATTACCATGTACTAAATACGAATAAAATGAGCAAACAAATATTTATTTGCGGGTGCGAGAAGGATGGAAAGATCGAAAAATCTTCGGTTCAGAAGTTGATTAGCACTCTGGAAGATAGGAATATAGCTTATACCTATATCGAGGACATGTGTGGTACAATTTTGAAGAGCCCGGATGATTTGGAAAGTTTGTACAATGCAAAAGATGCTATTGTTTTTGGTTGTCAGACTCGTGCGATGAAACATTTAGTGGACAACTCAGGACGAAACGCAGATGGGAATGGCACAGAATATCATCATGTGGAGGAAGAAGGTAGGGATGAGCTTATTTCAGCATTGGAATCGAACACCGGAGCACCTTTAAAAATAAAGTATTCTGATTCTTGGAAACCATGGTATCCGGTAATTGATTACGAGCGTTGCAACGGATGTCGCAAATGCCTGAACTTTTGTTTGTTTAGTGTATATTCTGTTGAGGATGACGGAACTGTTGTGGTTTCAGCTTCGGCGAATTGTAAGGATATGTGTCCTGCTTGTGCCCGTGTTTGTCCTCAGAATGCAATTATTTTCCCAAAGCACGCCGAAAGTCCAATAGATGGTGGCGAAGGTGATGGTACCGAAAATGAAAAGACAGATATTCTGGAACAAATTCAGAACGATGATGTTTATTCTGTTTTAAGTGCCCGCAGAAAGAATTTTCAGGTTTCTTTATTGAAAAAAGATCAGTTCAAAATGGCGGAAGAGGAGCGCCGGGCTTGCTGCAGTGGAACTGATAAAAAAGAGGAAGAAAAGAAAGCTGAAAAATATGACTGCGATTGCAATTGTAAGGATGATTCGGAAAGTAAATGCGATTGCAAAGATGGTGATTCGAATTCATCTTGTGAATGTAAAGACGGTAATTCAAAATCGGGCTGTTGTTAGTTCTTCAATCTATTATTTAAAATCTATTAATTAATGATATTTTCTCTCGGAACAAGAATACTAAAACAGGTGGATGCCCGATTGCTTTGGAAACTTGGCTGTAATTTGGGATGGAAGGGAATGAAAGCAGTTTCGAAACACAAGAAAAGACTGAAGAAAGGTGAGCTGTATCCTGCTTTCATGATGATTTCGATTACTGATAATTGCAATCTAAATTGTCAGGGTTGTTGGGTAACAATTAACAATCAATCCAAAGGAATGGATATGGAAACTCTCAACAATATCATTGTTTCCAGTAAAAAGAAAGGTTCTTATTTCTTCGGCTTATTGGGAGGAGAACCTTTGATGTATCCTCATTTAATGGAGGTGATTGAACGGCATCCCGATTGTTATTTTCAGATGTTTACCAATGGTACTTTACTGACTGATGAAGTGGCGCAAAAGCTTCGGAAACTGGGTAATGTATCACCTCTAATTAGTGTGGAAGGTCTGCAGGATGTGAGTGATATAAGAAGAGGAGCCAATAATGTATATGGCAGAACCATGACAGGAATTGAGGCTTCTACCAGGAATAAATTATTCACCGGAGTAGCTACAAGCGTATGCAAGTCCAATTTTAAGGATTTGGTAAACGAGGAATTTGTAAATTCCTGCATCAAAAAAGGAATTCACTATCTGTGGTTTTACATTTATCGTCCGGTTGGTGAACGTCCAACTACAGATTTGGCTTTGTCTGAGGAAGAGATTTTGGAATTACGTCAATTTATGGTTGATATCCGGGTGAAAGCTCCTTTGATGATTATCGATACGTATTGGGATGAGAAAGGGAAAGCCATATGTCCCGGAGCTTTGGGATTGTCGCATCATATTAACCCTTACGGAGATATCGAATTTTGTCCGCCAATTCAATTTGCAGGCGAAACGGTTGGCGATGGATCCGATATTGCCAATATCATCGAGAATTCGAAATTTATAGGAGGCATGCGAAAAGGCATCAACGACTGTACCCAAGGATGTATTTTATTGGATAATCCGCAGGAATTGCACAACATTCTAAAAAATGTAAATGCCTATGATTCATCGAAAAGGAATGCCTCATTTAAAGAATTAAATAAGATGAAGCCTTGTGCAGGTCATCACATACCAGGAAAAGAAATTCCAGAGAAAAGTTGGGTTTATCGATTTGCAAAAAAGCATTCTTTCTTTGGCTTTGGAGCATACGGATAGGCGAATTAGGAATTAATAATTACGAATTAAAAATATTGCAGTTTTTAAAGTCCTTCTCCTTTAGGAGAGGGATTTAGGGTGAGGTTCTAAACCTTGCTAATTGTTAACTGATCACTGTTAATTGTAAAAAATGATTTTAAAAAACAACCAGCCAAATATAAGCTTCGGAAACGATTTGCCTCAGCATTCTGAAAAGTTGAGGCAGATTCGTGATTTGATCAGAGATTACGCTGCTGAATGCGAATTGATACCGCCTTTGCAGGAAGAAGAAGTCATTTTTCATTCCGGTGAATTGATCAGCAAGCATCCCGAGTTGTTTTTGTATCAAAAGCTTTTGGCTGTAATGATTAACAATTATGCATGGAGTCATATTGTTGCCGGAATTCCTTTTAACCGCAGAATTCTTTTATTGCCTAAGTGCATTAGTCACTCTACTCAATGTCCGGCAAAGTACGATGAGCTAGGCTTACTTTGTGAGCAATGCGGTCGCTGCGATTTGGCTGAAATCATTTCTCAGGCTGATGAATTGGCCTATCACACCATTGTTACTGAAGGAACTACTTCTGCTAGTTTACTTTTATCTTCAGGTCAGGTAGAATGTGTGATTGGTGTAGGTTGCCTGCATTCTTTCGAGCGTTCGTTTCCGTTGGCAGTAAAAGAGGCTGTTCCATCTCTTGCAATTCCTTTGTACAATAATAATTGTAAGGATTCTAAAGTGGATAAAATCTGGTTGGATGAAGTGCTTTCCATGCGCAGTGAAACAAATTGGAAAGGATGGATTGATCTGGATTCCATAAAATCAGTAGTAAAAGATTGGTTTTCAACAACTCAATTAAAGTCTCTTTTTGGACAGGATGATGATACTGTGGATATTGCAGTTCGTTGGATGGAGACAGATGGAAAACGCTGGCGACCGATTATCATGCTTGCGGTTTATAATGCTTTAAGCGGAGATACCTGTGAATATGACGAAACGATTCAAAAATTGGCCGTTTCCATAGAATGTTTTCACAAGGCTTCCTTGATTCATGATGATATTGCTGATGAAGATGATGAGAGATACGGAAAACCAGCTCTTCATAAGGAATATAATATTCCTGTGGCCTTGAATGTGGGAGATTTATTGTTAGGTTTTGGTTATCAGTTAATCGCTGAATCGGAGGCAAAACACATTCGAAAATTATTAAAAATTGCTGCTTACGGACATCGGGATTTGTCGCTGGGACAAGGAGAGGAGCTATTGTGGAGAAACCATGAGAAACTGCTTTCACAGGAAGAGATTCTGCGTATTTTTAGCAACAAAACTTCTCCCGCATTTGAAGTGGCACTGCAATTCGGCGCAATTTTAGCAGATGCTGATGAAGCTGTTTTAAATATTATATCGGAGTATAGCAAGGCTTTGGGTATCGCATATCAAATTAATGATGATTTGGATGATTTCAGGCAAAAAAGGATTGTCAGTGGATTTAATACCGTTCAGCCATCATTGGTTTCAACTCTTTTAAACCAAAAGCATCCGGAAAAAATGCAGGAATGGTTCGAACGAACCCAAAATGGAGATGAAAGCATCAATACAGAGTTTTTACAATGGTCTGAGACTAAACAGGCAATGAAGGAGGCTGAAGAAATGCTGAATATTTACAAGCGAAATGCTCTGAAAGCCTTACGATCATTAAATAATCCAACATTGAAAATATTATTGACGCGGCTGGTGAATCGGATTGTTCCGGAGAATTCATAAACCCCCAACCCCCTAAAGGGGGCTATTGACTTACGAATTGTATTTTTAAAAGTCCCCTTCAGGGGATTTAGGGGTAAAAAATAAGTAGAATTCAGTATTGTTTTAAGTACTAATTACTCTTAAACAGCAAAACTTAAAAGATGTTCCAAAATAAGCAAATCACTAAAAGCTGCAATCAATTCATACTCGAAGCACTTCTAAAATCAACAGAAGTACTAAGCGATGACGCACAAAATCAGATAAAATCCTTTTTGGGTTCTCAGAAAAGCGAAGCGGGTGGATTTATGGATCGAGCCGGAAAGGCAGATCTGTATTATTCGGTGTTTGGTTATACTTTGTCCCTGATTTTAGATGTTAAACTGGATGTTTTGGAAGAACGAAAATATCTAAAAAGGATAAAACAAGAAGGAAACCTGGATTTTGTACATTCAATGTGTTTTGTTCGATGCGATTTCTTGCTGCATCTGATTGATTTGCAGCAAAGATCCAGATTGTCTGCTTCTAAATTTCTGACTATTAGTTTTGCGAAAGATTTTGTTCATGGAAGAGTAGTGAAATCCCTGCGGAATAATTGCTCTCAATTGTTATGGGAATTGGAGGAATATTTAGCAAGCGACAGCGGATACAATCACAACAAAAAAGGTGCAGCCAAATCTACCATTTACGCAAATTATCTGATGTGGACCCTTTATCAGGACTTGCAAACCGAGCAGGACGTTTTGGATGAGATCACAGATGCAAATAGATTATTAAGAGCTGAAAACGGCTCATTTGCCAATGAAGAGAACAGCATTGATGGTGTGACTTCCTCCACTGCGGCCGGACTGATCATGAGTTCAACCAGTGAGTTGGAAGAAATGCTGAAAACAAAGGACTGGCTGAAACAAATGCTCACCAAACGAGGAGGGTTCAAAGCAGCAGAAGGTGTTCCTCTTGCTGATTTGTTATCTACCTCAACCGCATTGCTTGCTTTGCAGTTAACGGGAGAAAATATGCAGAATTATGCCGAAAATTCCGTAAATTTCATCAATCTGCACTGGGACGAGTCCGGCGGTTTTTTCGGCAGTATTGCCGATATGACCTGTGATGTAGAATATACCTACTATGCGCTTTTGGGCTTAGGAGTACTTTCTTAAGTTATGAGTTATGAGTTATGAGTTATGAGTTATGAGTTATGAGTTGCGGATTTCATTGTCATCCCGGGGAATCTATTAAATTTGAAGATATTCTTATTACTTGATATTTATTTAAAGAATGACACCAAGCTACGACGATATACAATCCCTCAAACAAAAACTGGATGCTCTCATTATTTCTCTTCGGAATGAGAAGGGATTTTGGGATGGCAGGTTGTCAAGCAGTGCTCTGTCAACGGCAATTGCGGTATTTGCATTGTGGAAGTACGATCCAAAGAAATACAATTTCCATATCCAAAAAGGATTAAACTGGTTGGTGAACAATGCCAATTTGGATGGTGGATGGGGAGATACCATTCGAAGCAAAAGTAACTTGAGCACAACACTTTTAACCTGGGCTTGTCTATCCATTGTGAAAAATGATCCTATTTATGCAGATTGCATTCATAATGCTGAAAATTGGCTGACTGACCGATTGAAAACACTGGATCCCGAATCAATAAGTACTGCAATTCTCAATCATTATCAGAAAGATCAGACCTTTTCGGTTCCTATTTTGGCCATGTGTGCGTTATCCGGCAGACTGGGAGATAAAGGCTGGGATTTGGTGCCGCAACTGCCTTTTCAGATGGCGGTTTTTCCAGATCGCCTGTTTAAATTGCTGAACCTTTCTGTAGTAAGTTATGCCATTCCGGCTTTGATAGCTATTGGATTGGTGAAATCAGTAAATACCAAAGCAAGCAAACCCATTGCTAGTTTAAATAAATCGGTAAAAGCAAAGGTGTTGAAGGTACTGGCAGAAAAGCAACCTGATAACGGAGGATTTTTAGAGGCTGCACCGCTAACAGGATTCGTTCTCATGAGTTTGGTGGGATCGGGAGAGAAAGAGCTTGAGATTTGCTCTAAAGCGTCTGATTTCTTGAGTAAATCCATTCGGGAGGATGGAAGCTGGCCGATTGATACACATTTGGCTACTTGGGTGACTTCCTTGTCGGTAAATGCATTGGATGATGAGAATTTAGCAGGTTTGCCCGAAATGGAGAAGACAGTGAACTATTTTCTTGATCAGCAACTGAAGGCAACACATCCTTTTACCAAAGCAGAACCGGGTGGTTGGGCATGGACCCACCTTCAAGGCGGAGTGCCGGATGCTGATGATACTTCGGGAGTGTTGGTTGCCTTGCATCGTGTGAAAGGGTTTCAGGACATTCCAAAGAAAGTGGTAGAAGATGGAATAAACTGGTTGCTGAAAATGCAGAATTCGGATGGCGGCATGCCTACATTCTGCAAAGGCTGGGGAAAATTGCCTTTTGATTGCTCCTGTCCTGATATTACGGCTCATGCCATGAAAGCACTTGCTCTTTGGAATAAGGAAATGGATCCGGAAGTAAGAGCAAAAGTTCATGCCTGTTTCAGAAAAGCCTGGCGGTATATAAAATCAATACAGCAAGAGGATGGTTCCTGGCTGCCACTATGGTTTGGGAACGAAGATGATGCAAAACATCACAATCCGGTGTATGGAACTTCCATTGTTTTGTATTCCCTAACCTGCATTGAATCAGTATGTATATTCGGATTAGGTGAAGTGAAAATTAAAGCAGTTGATTTTCTTCTTTCTACTCAGAATGAGGATGGTGGATGGGGCGGAAATGCTTCGCTGATTTCTACAATTGAAGAAACTTCGCTGGCAATTAGAGCCTTGAGTGGTACAGATAACTGGCCGCAAATAAGCAAGGGGATTAATTGGCTGCAACAAAACTTACCCAATGATTTATCTGAAATTAAAGCCACACCTATTGGTCTCTATTTTGCTTCCCTTTGGTATTTCGAGGATATGTACCCTTTGGTATTTGCGGGTTCTGCATTAAAAGAAGTGATGAACGTAATTGCGAATTACGAATTGGAAATTAGGAGTGTTAATTAGCAGACTTCTTACGTAAATTAAATTTTCCCTTTTGGAATACCTGACAGAGTTAGAAGATCCTGTCAGCGTCTGATTTTATAGGAAAAGTCATTATAGAAACCTGCACGGCAAAGAACTGATCTATTTTTAAAACACCCCTCTGTCCTTCGCTCCCGAAAGCTTTCGGGATCCCCTGAAAAGGGAGAATTCTATCTAATAAGGTTATGGCTATAGTGGGTTTGATAATCGATGCCTTACAGTGGTTTTAATTTGTAATTCCTAATTATTCATTACAATCTACAGTCACTCCAATCATCTCCCAAAAAATCTTTTCATCCATTACATTTACATGATATTCCATGGCTTTACGGTTTTTGCGGCCTTTTGCCGAGAAAGAATCTACCTGAGCGGTAATCAGGTAATCAACATTTTTGGAAACTACCCGTTTTACGATTAAACCACGTTCTTTTACCAATTGCTGAGCCAATTCCCGATCGATACGTTGTCCGTTTATTTTGCAATTTAAATGACCGGAGAAACAAACACTTTTTCCTTTTAATGATTTTAGCTGCTTTTGAACGCCTGGAGTAGTGATTTGGATCTTAGTCCGTTCATATTCTATCAACAATTTCAGATCCTTTGGCAGAATGCACAGCAATTCAGAAACCAGATTTATATCTTCCATTTCGGTATTGGTCAAAATCTCATCGAGCAGGTAAATTCGAATTAACTTTCGCAAATATTCCTCGTGAATTTCCATGACCTGATCTTTGGATAGCTTGTAATCCGAAGCCAGTTCTACTAATGAAACGATTTCTCTTTCGCTAAGAATACGATCGGCAAGTGCACGGTCCAGAACGTTTAAATATTGACGTACAGGCACTGAATCTCCGGCATTGGATGTCAATCGGTTTAATAGGTCGTAAAGTCTCGTTTTTTGAATATTTGCAATGTTTCTTGCCTCTTTGCGCTTGATGAAAATATTACGTTCTTTCGGACAATCTTCAATAGTAATAACATATAGAAAGTCTTTTACAAAATCTTCTATTTCAAATTGCTGGTTGTACAGGTTTTTAAGGATAGAGAAAAGCTTTGCTGTTGCCAATGAATCAGCTTTAGCGGTATGTCGTTCTGATAAATCGATGTCGTAATAAATACATAGCTGTTCCAGGCGGCGCAAGCCAGATTCAGGAGCAACCAAATTGGCCAATTTTAGGGTGCAGATGCCTTTAAAATCAGTAAGTTCTCCATTTAATGCAGGTTGTAAAAAACGGATGGCAAAATCGAGGTCGTGAGCAACCAGTGTTTTGCCGTTTAGCCGGGATAAAATATCCGGTGCAATTTCCGAAATGGAAGGAGCATTTTTTACCATTTCATCCGTAATGCCATGAATTTGGAAGCCTTCAATATCTTTTCCGGGGTGAACCAATGTTTCGTAACTATCGAGAAGCTCGCCGTTCCAATTTACAGTTTGAATGGCCAGTTCGATTAAATGATCGCCGTGTTGAGGTGAAATACCAGTAGTTTCCAGTGAAATAACGGCAAATTGATGCTTGTAAAGTTCCAGTATAGGGTCGCTTGTCATGGGTTGATTTGGCTTAGTTTTTTTTGATTGGTAACAAATATAATATTATTGAAGAAATTATGACGGGAATTATGAGTTATGAATGAGAAATTATGAGTTTAAGTTTACATGTAAGTGTATTAATAACTCATCATTTATAATTCCTAATTCTTAAAAATAATGTAGTTTTGAGACTCAGAAATAGAAAACACAAAATAAACATACACTATGAATATCGACAAACAACAGGCACAGGAACTGATTGATTTTATTCATGAAAGTCCGAGTACTTACCATGCTGTAAATAATATCCGTGAAGAATTAAACGAAGCAGGATTTCAGGAATTGGATCTTCGTGAAGAATGGACTCTTGAAAAAGGAGGGAAGTACTTTACAACAAAAAATGGTTCAGCTCTTTTTGCTTTTGTAATTGGTAAGGGGGAAATTGAAGAAGAAGGTTTCCAATTGATTTGTGCACACTCTGATGCGCCCGGTTTTAAGATCAAACCAAATCCGGAGATAGCAGTAGAAGGAAATTATCTGAAGCTGAATACAGAAGTATATGGCGGCCCGATTTTACGAACATGGATGGATCGTCCGCTTTCCATTGCCGGCAGAGTATCTGTAAAATCAAACGATCCGTTGAATCCGGAGCATTTGTATGTGAAGGTTGACCGCCCCTTGATGGTGATTCCAAATTTAGCCATTCACATGAATCGTGAGGTGAACGAAGGTGGTGCATTAAACAAGCAAAAGGACATGCTTCCATTGCTGGCCATGATAACTGATGATTTGGAAAAGGACAATTGTTTGGTAAATCTGATGGCTGAGGAGTTGAAGATTGATGCAGAAGCCATTATCGATTTTGATATTAGTTTATTCGAAGTGGAAAAAGGCTGTATTCTGGGCTTGAATGAGGAGTTTATTTCTGCACCCAAACTAGACGATTTGGCCATGTCGCATGCCGGATTAAAAGCGTTATTGGCCTCAGGCGAATCGAAGAAAACCAGAATGCTGGCTATTTTCGACAACGAAGAAGTGGGAAGTGTAACCAAGCAGGGAGCTGGCTCGCCTGTCTTGCGTCATTTGCTGCAGCGCATTGTTTTTAAACTGGGAAAAGACATGGAAGCCTTTCACCGGGCTATTTACAATTCTTTCATGATTTCTGCAGATATGGCTCATGCCGTTCATCCAAATGGTTCAGATAAACACGATCCAACCAACCGTCCTTACATTAACAAAGGACCGGTAATTAAGATTCATGCCAACCAAAAATATACTACCGACGGCGATTCGGGAACCGTATTCGAAAGCTTGTGTAAAATTGCCGAAGTTCCTTACCAAAAGTTTGTGAACCGTTCCGATTTAGTGGGAGGCAGCACACTGGGTAATGTTTCAACGGGTCAGATTGATATCCGTACAGTAGACATCGGAAACCCTATGTTTGCTATGCACTCGGTTCGCGAAACGGGTGGTGTTAAAGACAATGTGTACATCCGTAAAGTATTTACAAGCTTTTTTGGATTGTAGCAAAAACCAAAATATAAGAAAAGGCAGCATATTAGTGTTGCCTTTTTTATTTTTACGAAGCTTGCACTCTGCGCAGGAGCTTTATCCTCTTAATTCTTTTCACAAACCCATATTTTTCGGGCGAAATTTCCCTTTCTACTTTTACTAACGCTGCAACAATCTGATATCCTGAATCCGGTGTTGCTGATTAAGTTTGTAATATCGGAGGTAGATACAATAACAAGCCGGTCTGTGATTTCTGCTGTCGACTCAATAATGTGTAAGATATCAGCATCAGTTGCATTGGTGAACAGATTATAGGGCAGGTCGATAATGGCAGCTTCATACCTATTGCTAATGTCTTTAATATCCGAGTGATATACATTTGCAGTATAGTTGAAGTGGGAAAGATTTTTTCGGGCATTCTTACATGTCTTTTCGTTAATGTCGCAACCCTCAATGTTATTTCCTGCAAAACAGGCTTCCAACATGATTGTGCCAACACCACAACATGCATCCAGCAGTTTTTTTTCTTTGTTTGCCTTTGCTGCAATATTAACAAGAGCTTTGGCAATATTTACACCTATTGAGTTACTGAACGAGCATGGTTTTTGCTTGTGTTTGTGCCAGGCTATGTTGTTTTTAATCGAAACACCAAAATACCAAACACCCTTGCAACAGCACAAAGCATAAGTAATTGTTGGGTTGTAATAATCATGAACACCTTCAATTCGGTAGCCAATATCCCTTAACTTATTTAGCCTGTCGGTATACTCAGTTGCATCACCGTCAACAACTAAATATTCAACTTTGAAACCTTCAACGCGTATATTTTCCTTTTTTATTTCATTCAGTAAGGTCGGGTAATCTTCAGAACATGAAATAAGTTCAAGTCTGTTTTTAATGAAAGCACTGCTTGAAGGATCTATTTTTAGATCGGAAAAAAGCAGCTTGTTCTTTTCTTCCTTGTTAAAAATGTATCTCGATTCGAGCGTGCACAACTCCCTTTCGGTACTATCACAATTAAAGGAATATAGATATTTGTTCATCTGCATATTTTTTCACCTTACATGCAAAGATGATACTATAAAATCAAATCCCATCTTTTGTTCCTGATATTCTTTTCTCTGTGTGATTTTAGCATAGCTCCTTTGCAAAAGGTAAAGAGCAGAGTTTACACCAAATTGGTGAACCGTTCCCATTTAGTGGGAGGGAGCACACCAGATAATTATAAATACAATGTATCTCATTAGTAAGTTTTTAAAGAAAATAAATTAAAAAACAAATAGTTTAACAAAAACTATAATTTATGTTGCGGTTTCATCATTAAACGTACCAATTCAATATATTTATTTATTTTTACGCAACACAAACATAATTCCATTTTATAATGAATAAGCTCTACCTAAAGCATCTCATAGCATTGAGTGTTATTTTCACATGGTTTGGATCATCTGCCCAAGTTCAGAATATGGTACTTAACCCTGGTTTTGAAGTGTATGAAAAATGTCCGGAAAGTTACACTTTTATGGACCACACACATAAATTAATTCCTAACTGGACCTATCCAACAGCTACTACTCCCGATTATTTCAATGAGTGCGGCTCTAATGAAGTAAAAGTACCAGATAATTTTGCAGGATACAGCAAGGCTAAATCTGGTAAAGCTTACGTGGGAGCTATTTTAAGTGGAAGTAACCGCGATTTCAGAGAATACATTCAAGGTACCTTAAGCAGCTCTATGCAAGCTGGTCAAAAATATTGTGTTTCATTTTGGTACAAATTAGCATCTGGAAGTAAATTTGCTGTTGATCAGTTGAGTATGCATTTTACAGATTCAGAAACAGAGAATGACAATAAAACATTTTTAAACTTAAAGGCGCATTTAACGAACAAAGAAGGTTTATTTTTAGACAATACAGACGAATGGGTACAGTTCTGTCAGGTATATACAGCTAAAGGAGGTGAGGAATTCTTTGTTGTGGGTAACTTTAATAACTATGATAATACGAACTATGTAGTTACTGGCCGTGATACTAAAAACAAAAAAGGCAAGACCTATGCTTACTACTTTTTCGACGATTTTGAGATTTGTCCGCTGGTTGATTGTAAGATGTGTGCATCCGTTCCTAAAGATTTAGCAACCGTGGTTATTGATTCTTCTTACACAGGAGGTCTGAATCCGGTTACAGGTCAAATCAGTAAAATAATAAATGATGGTAGCATTAGCTTAAAAATATCAGGAGGAGAAGCTCCTTATACTATTGATTGGAGCAACGGAACAAAAAATGCAGAAAAAATCCAAAACCTAAAAGCAGGTACATATACTTACCATGTAAGTGATCAAAACAATTGCCACTCGGAGGGTACTGTTGTTTTTAAAGAGCCCCTGCTGCCTAAAGATGCTTTTACCGAAGGATTAAGAAATATTGAAGAAGGAGGTGCTCTTATTTTAAATAATATTTTCTTTGAAACGGGTAAAAGTACGCTTTTGCCAACTTCATTTGAAGAACTTGATAAAGTAGTCGGTTTTTTAAAAGAAGGAACAGTTAGTTTGATTGAGATTAGCGGGCACACTGATGATGTGGGTTCTGATGAATTAAATCAAAGTTTAAGTCAGCAGCGGGCAGAGTCTGTGGTTCAGTATCTTGTTGGCAGAGGAATCAATTCTCAAATAATCAAAGCTGTTGGGTATGGAGAATCTAAGTTTTTAGATACCAATAAAACAGAAGTCGGACGATCAAAGAATCGTCGTGTGGAATTTTTAGTGCTCAAAAAATAAACTCTTACTTATGAATTCAAGAAAATTAAATATACTAATCATTTCACTGCTGCTATCATTTATCAGTTTAGCACAGAAGCCTAAAAAAATATACAATAATTATCTGTTCAAAGGCATGGAGGCAAGTGCAAAGGCTGATATTGACAAAGAACTTGGTAAGGCTAAAGAAGATTTCGATAAAGTTTTGTTAGAAGAACCTGAATCGGCAATGGCTAATTTAGGACTAGCCATTGTTTACTCCTATGATGAATATTCTGGCAAAGATTATTTTAAAGCCTGGGGATACTTTCAGAAAGCTTATGAAGCACAATCTCAGTTTACTGCAGACGATAACGATGTTTTAAATGATTTGTTTTCCAAACAAGATAAAAGGCGCAGCAATAGAACTGTAATTAAAAACATGGACTGGCAGCGCCAGCAAGTGGAAGATAAGTTGATTAAATATGTGCGGGAGGAAAATAACACAGATTATGCCAAGCGGTTTTTAAAAGAATTTCCTGATTCGAAATACTATACCAATGTTTCACATATTCTGAATTACATCCTGTTTCGTGAAGCCGAGAATAAAAATACGCTTGCTGCATTTAATCAGTTTTTAAATGATTATCCTGAATCAGCTCAAGCTGATATCGCAACAAAGATGCGCAATCAATTAGCCTATAAAACTGCTGTAAATGAGGGAACGTTAAATAGTTTCCGGAATTTTGTTGAAACATATCCTGAGGCTGCTCAAGTTGATGAGGCTAAGAAATTAATGGAAGGAATGGCTTTTAAAGAAGCATCCGATAAAAATACACTTGAAGCTATTGAGCGTTTTATGGTCGAATTTTCCAATTCATCAAAAATGTCGGAAGCTAAAGCTGTAAAACAGAAATTGCTTTTTGAATGGGCTAAAAGTGTAAATAGCATAGAGGCTTACAACAAATTTGTGTCTGCATTCCCCGAAGGCAGTCGTTACGTTGATATTTTTAATCTAAAAGCCAGTGTATTGGGAGAAGAGATCCTTACGGATTTTCCAAAGGAAAATTACCAATTTGTAAAAGGATTCGATAACCAGCAGTTTAACGATTTTGGGGGTGGAATTGCCAAACGCCCAAATGGAGAGCTTGTAGTAGCTGCATCGTCGTGCAAAGCAGAGGGAGAGATGTATGACTCTTGGCTTTTAGGCTTAGATGCTAGTGGAAAAATGATTTGGAATAAGATGTTGGGAAACCGTTTTGATGATCTTGTAAATAAAGTCAGCATAAGTGCTCAGAACGAAATTTATGTTGCCGGTATTACTGATGCCATAGTCGATAGTGTGGCGGGGCAAGCGTGGCTTTATAAGCTTGATGCCAATGGTAAAAATATATTTAATCAAAGAATTGATATGGATGAAGTACTTGATTTTGTAGTTGATCCCGACAATAAAATTTTAGTTGCAGGCTATAGCAAAAACACAAAAGATTCCACTTTTACGCCTGGTTTGGTAAAACTGAATGCGAATGGTAAAATGTTGTGGTCCCGTGCCTACTCAAGTAAGGGCAAGCTTTATAATTTAGCTGGTGATACCTCAGGTATCGCTTATGCTGCTGCCGGCAACTGGATATTTGCTGTTAACCAGGCAGGTTATTTAAAATGGGATATTTTGTTGGATCAAGATGTAAAATCGACCGCTGTTGGTAGTAATGGGAACAATACACTGGTTTTTGCCGGTTTAAATACTACAGGAGCTTTTGCAAGCGCATATAATACAAATGGGGAAAAGATTTGGGAATCTCCTATTCCTGTTTCCGGAAATGGAAACATAGAACAAATTATAAGCTTACCGGATAATAGTTTTGTGATTGCAGGAACATTTAATCACAAAATAAAAGTCGTCCATATCGATGAAACAGGGATTATTCAATCAGAAAAAGAATTTAGTTTGCCACAAGGAATTAAACTAAACGATTTAACAGCTGCTGATGAGAATTTTGTAGCAGTTAGTGCCACAAGATTAACGGAAAAAGGCGATTTAATTGTATTTGAAATGGAGCTGTAAAAAAAAGATTCGTAAAAAAGGACTTTTTTCTTATTCAGGGAAACGTCCAAATTTCTTTATTTCTTCCAACGACTCATCCCAACTTGCTTTATTTGAGATAAAAATATGTGCATTGGGTCGTTTTTCTAATTTAGTATCTAAACATCCTGCTGGAACAACTAAAAGTTTACCGTCCATTTGTATATTGGGTAAAGCTGATCCACAATTTGTACAAAAGGCTTTCACATGATTACTCTTAGGTGGTTGAAATATTTTAATTTCAGTTTGTGTTTTTATCCATTCTAGTTTAGCTGTTGTGGAAAACAAATTTGCAGCATGAGCAGTCCCTGTGTCTTTCCTACAATATCTGCAATGGCATAAATAAAAACTCTCAAAGTCACCTATAACTTTAAATTTAATTTTTTTGCATAAACAAGAACCCAAGTATTCCATATGATAAGTCTCTTTTTTTAATTATGAATTTAGTTGAAATCACCCCGCTGCCGCACGAATCCTTTCGTGTGGCTTTTATTTTTTTATAGAAGAACGCGATACAATCGCGCACTAGCGGGGTTAAACAGTAATTTATTCATTACAAATATAGGATTTTCAAAGAGTAATTTTATCTACCGATCGAAGGGAGATCACGAAACGAAGTGAGTCATGCGCCCATAAGCAAGTCGCATTTTCAAATCACGAACACCTTTAAAATCATTATTCGTGAGTAATAAATTTACTTATTTGTAGTGGGAGGGAGCACACTTGCTAATGTTTCAACAGATTAGCTTGATATTCGCACCGTAGACATCAGAGACCCAATGTTTGCGATGCTCTCGGTTTGCGAAAGGAGTGGCGTTAAAGAATCCGCAAAGTGTTTACAGGCTTTTTTGATTGTAGCAAAAAGGAAATTATATGAAAGGCAGCATGTTAGTGCTGCCTTTTTTGTTTTGATGTTTATTTGGGTGGCTAAGCACCAAATTCGGCAAATAAAAACCAAATAGAAAATCCGCGAGGATTTATGTTAGCAGGCTCGCACCAAGCAATTAATTTTATACGTTCTTGCCACAGTTTTTAATACTGACTACTTCCGCCACCACCTCCAGAAACAATTGTTGTCGCTTCTTCGGTTTCAGGTTTATTGGTAGTTTTGCTTATTACTTCTGTAGGCTTCTTAACAGTAAACGTTTTTACTTTAGCATCTTCTTTATAAAAATATATTCCATTAGCCAATAATATTTCGAAATACTTGTTTTCATCAATAGGATTATCAGTTGGTACTAACCAACCTTTTTTAATTGATTCGTAGGTAAACAACCAATTTTCGTTCATTAAAGATTCTTCGGTTAATTCAGTTAGAAGTTGATCTGTGCTAACTGTTGCGTTAATATGACCTTTTCTTTTTAAATCCAATGCTATTAATATTGACACATAATCATTTGAAGCAAAAATCTGTTCTGCCATTTTATTTTTAAGTTTAATAGTAAATTCAACGCACATCCAAAGTGCCCAAGCTACTTCATAATTATGACCTTTAGGTAAATGAATATCAATTAGTTTCTCTATAATATTTTTTATTTTTATTTTTGAAATCCGACTAATATTAGATGCTAAAATTTCAGTTACAACTGGTAAAGTTCTTGGTTCTGTTATTCCGATTTTTAATATAAGTGATTCGTAAGTGTCCCAGTTTTCATCAAATAGTTGTAAATATTTGAGGACTTGAATTGAGAAAAGTAATACAGAATCTTTTGGATTTTCGTTAGAATGAATAAGAGACAGGCTTACAAATCTTTCAATATCTGTTAATTGAGAGTTTGCTCTTTTTCTAAACGTAAAAGAACCTAACTCAATCGACCATTTACTGTCAAAAGCAAAAGGAGCTTTAGATATTTTTGTTTTTTCTTCATTAATGTCAAGTTGAAATTCTGTTAGAAGAGATTGAATAAATTTGAATGCTTTTTCAGCATCAGCATAACTATCGCAATACAAGTAATAATCGTCTATGAACCTAAAGGATTTTACATTTTTCAATTTTGCTTGAATTCGTTCGTCCATCATACAAGTTATTATTTCCGCTATAACCAACGAAGTGTCTGGACCAACTGGAATTCCTACTGTTTGACCAGAGTTAAGATTTCTTAAATCTTTATCTAATGCATTTCCAAGCATTGTCATATCACTTCTATTTGCTTTTGCTATTGGTTTTGTATGTACTAGCCAAGGAATGGAATGTGTGTAAATTGTTCCGTAGAACCTCGAAACATCAGTTTTTACTTCATAGAGATTGGCAAATGATTCATTTGAGCGCCTTCTTTTAAATGCACTAAAGTTATGTTTGGAAATTAATGCTCTGTTCTTTTTAGGGTCTTCAATCGGCGAACTTGAGGAAATAGTGGATTTTTTTAAAATTCCATCAATTTCAGTCCATCTATCTGCAATAGTTGAAGTTAATTTAGATTGGTGAAGTGGATTTGGAATATTTATAATCCGTCTTGATAATTGCACTTTAGGAATTGAAAAAACAACCCATTTGGAATCAGAATATTTTAAACGCTCTGGTTTACTAAATGGACGTGATATCGAATTCCATTGTGTTTTAATGGTGTTTATTTTATCTGAAAAAGTCTTGCTTTCAAATGGTGGTGGAAGTTCTTTCGGGAAATATCCCAATTTAAGCAGTTCTTTTTCTGTCATTTTCGATGTTTTTTTAAATTGTGTGTTAACGGTCTTGCAAAGCTTCTTGGGTGAATTAAAACAGTTGCCTTAACAATGTGCCAAGGAAGCAAGCCGATTAAATTTACTTATTTATATTTTGAACAAGCCAAATTTACAAGGCTTGCTGGTGTTTCCAAATTGCACTAAACTTTCAAAGAGCTTATCAACACCCATAATAATTTAGCTTTTTGCTGGCACTTGTGCGTTATAGATATTTCCTCAGAGCTTTATAAAAATTATATTTTTCTTTATGTAGTATTTTCAATTCATCTCGAACATCATTATGCCAATTCATGTTTTCTATGGATTCAGTAAAGTCTTTTATGGATTCATCGTCTTCCTTCCAAGCCTTCTCTATATTGTGCCTATATTCATCAGTTCGTTTTAAAATTTTGCTCAAGATGGATTCAACTTTCTTTACTTCTGGCTTTAAATGAAGACCAGGAAACAAATAATCCTTATTCATGTTTACTGAGGATCCTATTCGGTTAATTTGATTCATTAAAGAGCTTACGAAACCATGTATATTCTTTGATTTTGGAATTTTCATTTCGTTATTTAATGTTTCCAAAATTGAATCAATTAAAAAAATGAAATCTTTATATGTTTCATATCTCAGGTCGAACAATTTCCTATTCGTAGTGTTTATTTCATTCATCCAAAATTGGAAAATACCAAATCCAAGTCCCAGAATTGAGAATATTCCTGCAAATCTTTTTTCATTATCTGTAGTTAACTCAAGATGGAAAAATAATATCCACGTGAGAAATATAATTGCAATTAAGAATGAAAAAGGTAAAATATATCTAATGTGTTTCTTCATGTTTTTAGCATTGGTGCCAACTTATTAGAATGTCCACTGGTGCGCTTATTTCTACTATATCAAAAAAAGGTGCACAATACATTGTCTTATGGTATGTCTTGTGCCTTGCTACCGCACGATTGCTATCCCTCCAACAGAACAGACAAACAACAACTTTCTCTAAAGGCCATTAAAAATAAGCATTAAATGCACTAAACAGTAGTAATTAGGTAGAGAAATCAATTTGTACTTGTAAAAAAGAACTGCTCTACATAAGTTGAGGTGAAAAAAGCAGAAGAAGGTGCAATTTATTGCGGAAGAATATCGATACATAATTATTTCTGAACTGGAAATGCCCGTTTTTACTGCTGCAGAGTCCATTTCTGGCTTGCAGAGCTCATTTTTGGTCTGCAGAGCCCATTTCTGGTCTACAGAATGCATTTTTGCACTTGCAACATCCATTTTTGATCCACAGAGCCCATTTTTATACTTGCAATGTCCATTTTTTGGTCTGCAGAACTCATTTCCGGTCTGCAGAATGCATTTTTACACTTGCAGCATCCATTTTTGATTCACAGAAGCCATTCTGATCTTTTCAACAGCTGGTTCGACTGCTAATGAGAGCATTCCGGCTTTAAAGAATTTCCATACTATTTACAATATCGATTTCAGTCTGTGTATCCCTGGGTTTTTACTATAATAGTAGGGGTTGGTCAATTTTGTATTGAAGAAATAATTCAATTTTATGTTGTTTAAATATTTCTTTTTTAAATTATAAATCGGTAGTTTCATCGGGAAATTAATTAAACGTAAACAAATTTAAATTTATAAAGTAATGAGTTTTATTAGATCTGAATCCAAATTTTTAGAACGTACCCGTATTGCCTTAAGCAATGCCGAATCTCAACCTGATATTAAAGCTGCTTTGATCCCTTTTGGTATCGATGATGCAAAATTTGCCGAAGGTTGGGCGGTGTATAACAAAGCCAAAAGCATTTGGGAATTAAATGCAAAAGAAGGGGCAGAAACAAGTCTTGCTTCGAACGCCTACAGTACAAAGTATAATGAGGTGACTGCGAAGTTTAAAAGGCACCGCGATTTAACCCGGATTCTTTGCACAAAAGATCCTGATATTTTAGTGGAGTTGGGTATAAAAGGGCATTTGCCGGGTCAATACAACGAGTATTTCGACCTGATGAAATTGTTTTATACGACAATTGCAGGCAGTCCAGTTATTCAAGCAAAACTTGCAGTAATTAAGCTGACTCCTGAGCTCGCTGCAGACTGTCTGACAGAACTCGATACGGTGCTTGCACTTCGATCTGAGTTCGACAAAGAAATGGGAGAGTCGCAGGCCTCAACCGAATTAAAGAATGCAGTTCTAAACGAATTGAGCGATTGGATGGATGATTTCGATATCCTTGCAAAACTTGCTTTTTACGACACACCGCAACGCCTCGAAGTATTAGGTGTTTTGGTGAAAAGCTAAGTCCAAAAAACCCTAAGATATAAAGCACAGCCCGATTGTTGATTTCAACTTTTAGGCTGTGCTTTTTTGTGCATCGCTTATTATGGGAAATTTGGTATTTCGTCATGCTCTGACTATAAGCAAGCTGTTCTTGTCAGGGTATGATTAGTATTTACAGATAATGCCACGGTACTCTGTACCTAAAAATCATGAAAATGGCTGTTGCTACAAATACCACGGTGCTCTGCACCTTATTCTCATGCGGTAATTTGTATTCAAAAAATATTCAAGGAAAGGGAAAAGCAGCAGCGCTGCGAAGTATTTGTAGAAATTACAAGCCGAATTTTAAAAAAGGTGCAGCGCACCGAAGCTTTTATTAATACGAATCGGTATTTCGTCATGCTCTTACTGGTATTTACAGATAATGCCACGGTACTCTGCACCTTATTCTCGTGCGGTAATTTGTATTCAAAAAATATTCAAGGAAAGGGAAAAGCAGCAGCACTGCGAAGTATTTGTAGAAATTACAAGCTGGATTTTAAAAAAGGTGCAGCGCACCGCAGCTTTTATTAATACGAATCGCTATTTGGTCATGCTCTGACTATAAGCAAGCCGTTCTTGTCAGGGTATGACTAGTATTTACAGATGATGCCACGGTACTCTGTACCTAAAAATCATGAACATGGCTGTTGCTACAAATACCACGGTGCTCTGCACCTTATTCTCATGCGGTAATTTGTATTCAAAAAATATTCAAGGAAAGGGAAAAGCAGCAGCGCTGCGAAGTATTTATAGAAATTACAAGCCGAATTTTAAAAAAGGTGCAGCGCACCGCAGCTTTTATTAATACGAATCGATATTTCGTCATGCTCTGACTATAAGCAAGCCGTTCCTGTCAGGGTATGACTAGTATTTACAGATAATGCCACGGTACTCTGTACCTAAAAATCATGAAAATGGCTGTTGCTACAAATACCACGGTGCTCTGCACCTTTATTTCTTTTGTCTTATAATAAGTGCAAACCCTATAAAATCATAAGGATCTGCGTCTTATTTAATTTTTAATTCGAATACTGCAGCTGAATCAGTTTATTGTATTTCCCGTCAGTAATATTCATTAAGGCCTCGTGTGTGCCTTGTTCTACAATCTCACCCTGTTCCAATACAACAATTTCATCCGCCTTTCTAATTGTGGACAAGCGGTGGGCTATTACAATAGATGTTCTTCCTGTCATCAGTTTCTCAAGAGCCTCCTGAACCAGCATTTCCGATTCGGAGTCGAGTGAGGAGGTGGCTTCATCCAATATTAAAATTTTAGGATTTTTAAGAATCGCACGGGCAATGGCAATTCTCTGGCGCTGACCACCTGAAAGCTGTGTGCCGCGTTCGCCGACAATGGTTTCGAATTTTTCTGGAAAGCGTTCAATAAATTCCAAGGCGTTGGCTTTTTGTGCGGCTTCGTATATTTCCTGCGCGCTGGCACCCGGTTTTCCGTAAGCTATGTTTTCACTGATGCTTCCACCAAACAGAAAAATATCTTGCGGCACTAGTGAAATCTGACTTCGTAAAGCTGATAAGGGGAAATCATGACTATCGTGCTGGTCAAAAAATAAGCTGTTTTTAGGTGGCATGTGCAACAGCAGCAGGAGCGAGGCCATGGTACTTTTTCCGGCGCCGCTATGCCCAACCAGAGCAATCATTTTATTGCTTTCAATTTTTAAATTGATATTGTTTAAAACCTTTTGCTCACTTCTCGAAGGGTAGGCGAAATTTAAATTTTTCAGACTGATTTCTCCCTGCATTTTGAATTTGGGATCTATATCATTGACATCCTGAATGTCTTCAGGTTCTTCATCATAGATTTTGAACAGGTCTTCGGTTGCACCGATAAATTTCTGAATATTGGTATATACATTGGCCAGGCCGCTGATAGTACCACCTACAAAAACAGAATAAATTACAAAGGAAAATAAATCTCCGGCCTGCATTTCGCCTGCTTGCAGTAAACGGGAGCCTTGCCATACCATAGCTGCAATAGCACCAAAAAGTCCGAGAATAATAAAAGAGGAAAATGCCCCTCTGTATTTGCCTCGGGTGATGCCCAAACCGGCTATTTCCAAGGTTTTCTTTTTGTAACGGGCAATTTCAATATACTCATTGGTAAAAGCCTTCACGCTTTGTATGCCTTGCAGTGTTTCTTCAATAATTGTGTTTGAATCGGCCAGTTTTGTTTGTACATCTTTTGAGAATTTGCGGATAAACCGGCCAAAAAACCTGGCAACAATCATGGTTGGCGGCAGTGTAATCAGCATAAAGGCAGTCAGCTTTATCGAGATAATCCCCAAAAGGGTAATACCCCCTGTAATTACGATAATCTGACGGATGAATTCAGCCAAAGTACTGGTCATTGTTTCCTGCAGCAACACCACATCTGCCGATATTCTGCTGTTAAGTTCTCCCACTCTTCGTCTTTCAAAAAATTGCAGGGGAAGCTTTATTAAGTGGCGGTAGGTGGCTTGCCGCAGTGCTGCTAAAGATCTTTCTGTTACGTTCACAAACAATACAATACGGAAATAGGAGAAGGTGGCCTGAAGAATCAATACACAAACAATTAAAACAGCGGTTTGATTCAGGCTTTGGCCTAGGGTAGTGTTATTGCCTGAGTTCACCAAATCACCCAAGAGCTTTGGAAAAGCCAGACTCGCCAAACTCGAACCCAATAAGAAAAAGATCCCTAAAAAGTATTGTCCCCGGTAGGGTTTAATGTATTTGTAAAGTCTAAAGGCACTTTGTAAACCACTTTTATTTATTTTCCCTTTCGGAACATTCGATGTATCTGCTGTATGTGTTCTTGCCATTCTTTGATATCACTATTTAAAACAATTCCTAATAATAAGAAAATTAGTCGGGATAATCTTTGTAAGTGATATCTTTTATTGGCTGCCCATGATAAATACTTTTATCTGCAAAATCTTTTTGGGGAGCAGTGGAGGACAAAAATAGATTATTAGCCGACAAATAATTTTTCGATTTCTTTTGTCACATAGTTCAAATGGCAATTGTCAATGTTAAGCCATTTAATTGAGGCTTCTACAGTACTAAATGTTCTGTACTGAAGTGGTGATATGTTTTCGTTTAACGTGAACAGGATTGTTTTCGTAACATGGTCGGGTGTAGAGGTTAATAAAACAAGCCGCATTAGTCCTGTTAGCTTTACGTTTTCTTTCACCCAATTGCCATATTCGAACAATTCATCTTCTGTCAGATTTATAGTTGCGTTTCTAAGATCAACAATAAAACCAAACTTAGGATTAAAATCTTTGTCGTTAATAATATCACTCTTTAGCTGTTGCATCTTGTTTTTAGTGATATTATTTTGATGATATTGAATAACCAGGCCAATATCCTTTAAAATCGAGTATTTGTATATGTCTGACATTGTCTGTAAAAATGAAATTAGTATTGTTTTTATAAAAAATGAAGAATACGATGAGCTTGTTTGTACCTTATTTTTTATTGTATAAAGGGAGGGTGAATTTGAAAACACTTCCTTTTTCTATTTCGCTTTCAACCCAAATGTCACCTTTGTGTTTTTCCACAAATTCTTTGCAAAGAATCAATCCCAGTCCAGACCCTTTTTCCTTTTTAGTACCTTTGGAAGTTGTATTTTCAGAAATATCAAATAGCTTTTTAAGAGTTTTGTTATTAATCCCAACTCCATTATCCGAAACAGAAATTTCGACATACGTGTGTTTCGGAATTGCAGAAATGGTAATACATCCTTCGGGTTTAGTGAATTTAATTGCATTGGAAATAAGATTTCGTAAAATAGTTTTCAGCATATTTTCATCGGCATTAACCGCAATCTTATCGGTTTGAATCTGATTTATTGATATGTTTTTAATTTTTGCTGTTGCATTTGAGTTTTTTACTGTCTCTTCGATAATGGATGATAAAACTATTTTTTTTGGCTTATAAATTAAAGTTCCAGTTTGTGATTTTGCCCAATTCAATAAATTGTCAAGTAAAACAAGAGTGCTTTTGGCAGTTGTATTTATTAATTTTAAATACTCTTCCGTTTCTAACTCATCAAAATCATTTGCGTCTTCAATCAACAATTCCGAAAATCCCAAAATACTCGAGAACGGCGTTCTTAAATCGTGCGCAATTATTGAAAAAAGTTTGTCTTTTGTTGCATTAAGTTCTATTAAGCGCTTTTGGTTTTCTTTTAAAGCTTGTTCTGCATCTTTATATTCAGTAATGTCAAGTATGATACCAACAATTCCACAAAACTCATTTTTCTCATTAATTATATTGGCCTTATGAAAAATGATATCATGAAAAGTTCCGTCAGCATATTTCACATTGCATTCATAGGTTTGATTTTCCAGATTATCACGTAATTCGCAATCTGCATTGTAATATTTGTCGGCAAGTTCCTTTGGTGCAATATCGTAAACACTTGAATTTATAACTTTTGATTTGGGCAGGCCCAGATAATTTGCAAAAGCATCATTACAATTGGTATAGATAAAGTCTTTGTTTTTTACAAACAAAGGATTCGGGATTGTATTAATCATTTTATCCTGAATTTTTAATTCAAGCTTTAATTTGATTATTTCTTTTTCCAGATCTTGATATGTAGGTTTGCCCTGGGTCATTTTTTGTTCTTAAGATATCTGTAAATATGCACAATAAACTTTTGTACGGTAAGCCTTGTGCTCTTGTTTGTATTTTGAGTTTTTTTGTTGCTTTAAAATTCTTCTTAGCCACATTCAATAGAGAACTCCGCAGCTTATTTTCTATAACGGCCTCTTCTGGTGTTTGTATTGGGTTTTTCCGAAGAACTGATTTTTGCGGCATTTTTTACTGTAGTATCAGGATCATCGCTTAAGTAAACGGCATCCTTAGTGCTTGATGTAATTGTAAGAATCCGTCCGTACTTTTCAGGCAGGTTCACACTTGTCGCATCTTTCCATTCTCCCTTTCCAAACACAGCAACTTTTTCTCCCTGTTCAAGAATTCCTTCCTTGTACCGAAGTGTTTTATTAAAGCCCCAAGAGCTCTCACTTTTAACTCCTTTACTATTCAGGTAATTTTCAAGATTCTGTGGTGCGTCGGTAAAAAATCCGGTAGAATAACTTTCGTCCTGAACAATGTAAGATTTAATTCGATCGTCATTTATAAATGCATAGCTGGTTTCTTCCCGAATTAAAAATTTGTTTGATATTTCCTCCTCAATAATCGTTTTCCATTTTGAACTATTGCCTGATGCCACTTTTTGCTCGATATGCACATAGTAATAAGAACATTGACGGTTCGAAAGAGGAGAGAGAAGGGGAGCATCAACAAATTCAACTGTTCCAACAATTCTCGCCAGCTCACCATCTTTAAAATCTGCAATTTTCCGAAGCTCCGATTTTTTTAGCTTTCGTTTAATAATGGCTTTTTTACTGAAAAAAACTGCTGATAGTAAAACTGTAACGATTATTGCAAAAATAATAAAGAAGAATACTGGTTCCATTTCTGTTGATTTATTTAGGGGGTGGGATAATTTATCTAAAAATTCGTCTTTCGTAGTTTAGTTATTTTCCTTTTTTACCAATCTGATATTTCAATATATCACCAATCATCTTCAGCTCCTTTCATTGCTATTTTTAAATCAGCTACGATATTTTTTATAGCTTCTTCAAATTTGGGGTAGTTCATTTTATTATTGTTAGCTGTTTTTTCAATTATTTTTTTTCCTGGGTTTTTCATTCCTGCATCTATCAAAGCTTTTTTAGCCCCTTCTGGGGAACAAGCTAATTCATATTCCTCTAGTGTTGATGTTGCCAATTCGCCAACTCTAATATTTGATATGTCATATTTAAACCTACCATCTTTCACAAAGATCTTAATTGTGTATTGCATTTTTATTTCAACTATCATTCCTGCTGCTTTTATAGGAACCTTGCTAAATCCTTTTCCTATAAGTTTACCAGAAACGGGATCATCCATCTGTAAAACATCATCAGCAGATTTAAAAGTTTCAGCAAACCATCCTCGGGCAGAAGAATAGAGTTGGTCAGCAGTTTTATCAGGAGCTTCGATTACCTCAGTAAACTCTTTTGCAAATGCAGAAACACTGAACAGTAGCAGGATTCCAAGTAATAGTTTTTTCATTTGTTGGTTTAATTTTGTTTAAGCGTCTAATTTAACAAAAAAAGTAATAAGGAACTTTTAGTGAAATGTTTTTCATCCAGTGGCTATTACGATTTGCTATCAGAGGGCTTTGAGCAACAGGATTATTTATTCAAAAACGAAAGCCATTTTGTTGTTTTTCCCCGTGTGCCCCGTGCTCAATTCTATTTTAATCTCTTCTATGTACTATTTATCAGATTTTTCTACCACAGAGGGTACGGAGTTGCACAGAGAATAGTAAGTTGATCTGTACTTTTACCAGAATCTAATTTCATATCAGAACGAATTCCAATCAAGTAAAAGCAAAAAAGACCATCCCTTGCGGGACAGTCTGTATCATTTATAGCTGCCAGATCATTACATGTAAAAGTCTTATTTTACGGTCAACTGCTTTAATCGTGACCTTCTGTTTCTGTGCTGTTTTTATCAGTAATAGTTATTCTTGTTTTAGGCAAGCTGTCCGGGTAATTGTTTTGGATGAATTCGATCATTTTTTCACGGATATAAACTCTTAAATCCCATGCTGTTGGCGAATTTCTGGCACTTACAAGTATTCTTATCTCCAGGGTATTTTCCTTCGAATCGGTTACCTGCAGTACATTTACCTTTTTATCCCACAAATTACTTTTAGTTAACAGGTTTGTTAGTTCCTTTCTTAAAGCATCAAATGGAATTGTATAGTCCGTATACAAAAAAACGGAACCAATAATATCTGCATTGTTTCGGGTCCAATTTTGAAATGGTTTCTCTAAAAAATACGTTGATGGCAATACCAAACGCCTCTGATCCCACAGTCTGACTACTACGTAGGTTAGATTGATTTCTTCAATCCATCCCCACTCATTTTCAACAAGAACAGCATCGTCAATTCTGAATGGCTGCGTAATTGCAATCTGAATTCCGGCTAATAGTGTGCCAACAACTTTCTGTGCCGAAATACCTATTATAACACCTGCCAATCCTGCCGAGGCAAAAATACCAATTCCAATTTTCCTGATATTCTCAAAGGAAAGCAATATCAATCCTATGGCCGAAAGTACTATAATAAATACGAGTACCTTTTCCAGAATATTGAATTGCGTATGTAATTTTCTGGATTTAAGATTGTCCTCCTTAGAGATATCAAACCTTTTTAAAAACATTGTTTTAATTCTTTTGATTACCTCAATTATGAGCCATGCAAAAGCGATTATTAACAGATTGTTTTTTTGATCAATTAGCAAGGAGTCTTCCAGTTCAGAAATATTTAAAATTGAATCTAACAGAGGTTCAATTGCTAATATGATTAATATGATTAAAATGATTAGTGTGAGTTTGAAATATTTTTTCATTTTTCCGTGTTTTTTAATGGACTTTCCCTTTTTGCTTGAAGTGTGCAGGTTTTTGATATGTATTCATTGCAACTAAGCATTGAATTTATGCAATATTTATGATTATACAGTTGTGATTAAGGAGTAAACACGTTTTTTTAGGCCTAAAAATAAAAGAGACCATTCCTTGCGGAACAGTCTCAATCATCTATTTTAATTGTTTATTACTTCAATTCTTCCAAAGCCTCTTTAGCTGCTTTCAATAAAGGTTGTGCAGATAAATCGTTACCAGTAGCTTCCACCATCCATTGGTTAGGAGTCAAACGTCCTTGTTTAAAGATTCGGTCTATTTCCGTTGGGAAGCTTTTTCCCTTTAAGTGCTGTTCCAATTGAAACTCGATTATATTTCCAAATGCATAGTTCGATAAATACAACGGACTGTTCAGCATGTGTGAGTATACGGCCAAAATAGTCTGATCTTTTACGCCGTAAACAGGAGCGTAGAACTCATTCCAAACTTCTTTTGCAATTCGCATGGCAGCATCGCGCAATTGTGCCGAATTGGCTTCCGGATTTGCATACAGCCATTTCCACATGCGGATATCCAATACCGAAACACCCATTATTTCGTAGGCACTCCAGAATAAATCAAGCTTTTTTAACGCATCTTCCTGAGGTGAATCGTTATGAATTCCCAGCAATAACAGGTCTCTTTTTTGGAAAATGAAAGCTAAAGCTTCTGTAAATGCGGTGTTCGGAACTCCATTCATCACAAAGTTATCCACATCATAAAGCGATATGGTTTGCTCCACATTGTGCCCAAACTCATGAACCGCAATGTTGTAGCCTTTGTAATCCATGCCCTTTTCACCAATTCGGGTACGCAGGTGAGCCTTTTGTCCTTTGGCAGCACCGCCCCAGGCGTGTCCCGAGCCTCTTGCCGGATCAACAGCAATATGAGCTCCCAACCATTGTGCTCTTTCCTTATCGTAACCCAGTTTTACCAATAAATTTGGTAAATCAGCTTCCAAAGCAGCCGCGTCAGGGTACAATTTACGGGTCTGGGCATCCAGCTTCGACTCATCCATTCCGCTGCGGGCTTTAAAACCATCGTACCAAATGTCGAAAGGTTCCAAATCACGACCTAATCGTTGTTTAATTAGTTCACCAACTTTTTTGGTTTCCTCGGAGCGCATAAAATCCGTAAAGATTTTTTCAGTTGCTTCCGCAGATATTTCTTTGGCACCATCATATTGTCTTTTGATGAAGGTGTTCTGATCCGGATAGTAAGGATCGATTGCCTTATTGGCATGGAAATTATTCAGAATTTGCTGATATCTTTCATTTGGTTCAGGTGTTGCTTCAATTGTTTTTCCATTCTGATAAACCAGATTGGAATACGGATCCCATTCCAAATTCCCGTTATTAATCACCTTTTCAGGGATTTCCTGAGAAATAATGCGCTGCATCACCTGATAAATCATCTTCTGCTTTTCTAAACCATCTTTTTTGTTGGCATAGTTGGCTTTAAGCTCATCGCGCAGGTTCCAGTGCGACAAAAGAACTTTGTCTTCAGGGAAGAAACGATTTCCTTCGGCATCAGTTAAATGACCCACATAAATGTTGTAATCCATAATGTAAACATCCGATTCGGCAGCAGCTTTACCAACTTCCTGTAAAAGTTCTGCAGGAACCCGGGCAGTAAAATAATCACCCAAACGGGCATAAGCCCATTGCTGACGAGTCCATTCTTTAGCATTTGCTTCTTTTTCTTCCAAACTGAACGGAGGAAAATTCAAGGCAATAATAAAAGCAATCTTGTTTTGGTAAAAATCATTCATCCAGTGCGAATCTACGCTGTAAGCACCAAATGCATTGTCGATAGCATGTTGTTCGAAGGTGTTCAAGTGCACCGGTTCCAGTAACTCAAGAGTAATTTTGTTGAAATTACCGGTGATAACCTCGATGTTTCTTGAAATCTTTTGAAAAACAAGTTCTCTTTCCGCCTGATCGGAGATATAGTTTTCTTTACAGAAGGTTTTAAAATCTTCTTCTGAGCCATCACTGCCGCGCCACAGGTTGGCGGCATGTTTTACGCCTTTTTCCATAAGGGATTTGTTTGTGCCTGAATTCGAATTTCCAAGCTCATCAATTACCTGAGCTATGGTTTTGGCCGAAATAGCAGAGACATCAGCCTTTTTATCCATTTTTACTTGATTTCCGCAGGAGGACAGCAGTAATGCTGCAGAAAACAGAATGATAATCTTTTTCATTTGATTAGGGTTGTTATTTGTTTGATTTAGTATCGCTAAAAATACGAATTCAAGCTCATTCAAACAATGAGCTTTTTCATGCTTTATAGTTGCGCAGAGGAATCGAAAACAAAAAAATGAAATGCATTTTGTGCTGTAAATAAATCATTGAAACACAACATTTATAATTTACTCCTTTAAAAAAAATGTACTTTCGTTTTACAGATTGGATAACATGTGCTATTTTTGCGCAAAATATTATATACATAAATTATGGGAAGAGCATTTGAATTTAGGAAAGCGCGAAAGTTTAAGCGTTGGGATAAGATGGCCAAAGCCTTTACACGAATTGGAAAAGATATCGTGATGGCAATAAAAGAAGGTGGCCCTGATCCGGCAACGAATTCTCGTTTGCGTGCAGTTATTCAAAATGCAAAGGCAGTAAACATGCCTAAGGATAATGTTGAAAGAGCAATTAAAAAAGCAACATCTAAAGATCAGAAGGACTATAAGGAAATTATCTACGAAGGATATGCTCCGCATGGTATTGCTGTTTTAGTTGAGACTGCAACCGACAACCATACCAGAACGGTAGCAGATGTTCGCTCTTATTTTTCAAAATGCAAAGGTAGTTTAGGTACTGCCGGTAGTGTTGAATTCATGTTTGAACACAAATGTCATTTTCAGATTGAAAACAAAGGTCAGGATATTGAAGAATTGGAGTTCGAATTAATCGACATAGGAGTAGAGGAAGTATTTGCAGAGGAGGAAGGAATCATGCTTTACGGCAACTTCCCTGATTTTGGAAAAATACAAGCTTATCTGGAAGAGAACGAAATTGAAGTAATTTCATCAGGTTTCGAAAGAATTCCAATGGATACAAAAGAATTAACTGAGGAACAAGTTGCAGATGTTGAAAAACTGCTGGAAAAATTGGAAGACAACGACGATGTTCAGAATGTTTACCACAATATGGCATAAGAAAATCGCCGTTTAAGATATAATTTCATGATACAGAGCCTGATTCGTTTAACGGATCAGGCTTTTTTATTTTGCTAAAGTGAATAAAAAGAATAAAGGGTCTTTTTTTGACTTTTTTTATTTTCTTAAAGCCTTGTAAATGTTGGGGGTGTGAGCTAAAGGCGTGTCAGTCAGAAATCTTACCTTTTGAATGTTAAGAGTTTTTATTATATTTAGATATGTAGATGAAAAAACGTCTCATAACACACCTATGAAACCTTCATCTTTGAATAATTGTGAATTTTGTTTTAAAATTAAAAATTCAAAGCATGATAAGTTCCATGTGGCAACTATAATTGAATTATATACACATGCACTTTAATTATTTAAAATTTGAAAAGAGAGACAAAATAGGAATTTTGACTCTTAACCGTCCTGAAGCCTTGAACGCCTTAAATGAGGGTGTTTTTAAAGAGCTGACCTGTTTTTTAAGCAGCAAAGAAATCATCCAAAGCATTAGAGTATTAGTAATTACGGGAGAGGGCAAAGCCTTTGTTGCCGGTGCTGATATTAAAGCCATGCAGGAATATTCTCCGCAGGCAGCCTACGATTTTTCTGAAATAGGAAAACAGGTTTTTGATCAGATTGCTAATCTGGAGATACCAGTTATTGCTGCAATTAATGGTTTTGCCCTTGGCGGAGGGTTGGAATTGGCACTTTCATGTGATATACGAGTAGCCAGTGAAAAAGCCAGGTTGGGTTTGCCTGAAGTGAATTTGGGTCTGATACCCGGATTTAATGGTACGCAAAGATTGCCTCGTTTGGCTGGAGCCGGGAATGCTATGTATTTAATGATGCTTGGAGAAGGCATAACAGCCGGCGAAGCCTATCAATTAGGAATCGTTCAGAAATTGGCGCCGCCGGAAACACTTCTGGAAGTAAGTTTGGAATTGGCTGAGAAAATAGCTTCTAAAGGTCCTAATGCCGTAAAGTTAATAAAAGTAATGGTTCGCAAAGGTTTGGAATTGCCGGGCAAAGATGCCGGCAAAATGGAATCCAAAGAATTTGGACGTCTTTTTAAGGAGGATCAGAACGAAAGGGAAGAAGGCATTAGCGCTTTTTTAGAGAAGCGCAAACCAAACTGGTAATAATCAAAAATTGCAGGGAGATTTATTGTTTTCGAAGCAATAAGCAGAAAGTGAAGATGGGTTTTTGATTCAACTCAAATGGGAAACATGTATCATATTAAATAATAGTAAAATCAATATTTAAACAATAAGTAATATGGATTTGATCCGAAAAATGGAAAATGTTAGTGTTTTAGGTGCCGCCGGAAAAATGGGAAGCGGTATTCTTGTCTTATTATCTTTTGAAATGGCCAAATTGAAAATTGGCAAAAAAGAAGATAAAGACTTTGTTTTAAACGCTGTTGATGTATCACAATCTGCTTTAAACAGCTTGTTGGGTTACGTAAAATCGCAATTGGTAAAGCACGCGGAAAAAAACATAGTAGAATTACGAACCTGGTACGAGGATCGTGAGGATTTAATTGATAATGATGAAATTATCAGTCAGTTTGTATATGATGTGATGGAGATGATACAAACATCAACCCGTATAGAAACGGCTTATGGCTCACAATTGATATTTGAAGCCATAAAAGAGGATAAAGCTCTAAAAATAAAATTGTTTTCTCAAATCAAAAAAAATAATCCTGATGCTTGGTTTTTAACCAATACTTCATCCATTCCAATTGGTGAAATCGAAAAGGAAGCTGGTTTAAATGGAGATATCATTGGTTATCATTTTTACAATCCTCCGGTAATTCAAAAATTGTTGGAGATCATTAAAAAGGATCATACGAATGATGATTTAGTGGCTTTTTCGCTGAACTTGGCCAAATCGATGCGCAAAATTGTTGTACAGTCAAGAGATGTTGCCGGTTTTATAGGAAACGGTCACTTTATGCGTGATGCTTTGTATGCGCTCAATCTGGCTGAAGAATTAGCAAAAACAGAAGGATGGGCAAAGGCTTTTTTCCTAATTGACACCATAAGCAGGGATTTGTTGATTCGGCCAATGGGAATTTTTCAATTGCTGGATTATGTGGGAATTGATGTTACCCGATTTATTTTGGAGAGTATGCAGCCTTCATTTCCGAATGAAAAATTATCACATGCAACCTTGAATCAATTGTTTGATAACGAAGTGAAAGGTGGTCAGTTCGCTGATGGTTCTCAAAAGAACGGTATTTTCAAATATCAGAAAGGTAGAATTACAGAAGTTTATGATTTGGAAAATGCGAAGTACATTCCAACTGAGGATATTGAAATGGATTGTGCTGCCTTACTGGGAGAATTGCCAACCCTTAAAATCTATTGGAAATCTGTTGTTCGTGATGTAAAGAAAGCCGATCATTTAAAGAAGTTTTTTACTGAACTGCATCAAATAGATAGTGTTGGCGCTAATTTGGCGATTGCCTACGGTAAAAACTCCAAAGCAATTGGTCAGATGCTTATTGATACAAAAGTTGCGGAATCAAAGGCCGATGTAAACACCGTTTTGGAAACAGGTTTCTTCCATGCTTACGGACCTATTAACGATTATTTTTAAACTGGATTATAAATGTTTGATTTACTGGATCGCCGAAATTTTATTTGTAACCGATACTAGATGATTGTTTGATGTTCTGAAAATTTTCTCATAGCTCACATCTATTATCTCATATCTAAAAGAATGAACGTTTTACGCAAAAAAATATACATGCTGGCCGGTTACAATACCATTTCGATGGGAACCGGCAGAAATGAATTTTATCCCAAGAAGCCTCGTCCTGGTCTGGAACACTACATTCAGGAAGCCGGTCAGGCAACTTTAAAAATGATTGGTGGTGCTAAAAATGTTGATGAAGGAGTAATTGGAAATTTTATGGCTTCCCGCTTTAACAAGCAGGCCAATTTGCCCGCTTTTTTGCCAATGATTGATGCTGGATTGAAGTACAAGCCATCCGTTAGTGTGGAAGGTGCTTGTGCATCAGGCGGTTTAGCGCTGACCACAGGAATGAAATCGATTCTTGCAGAAACGGCTGATGTGGTGCTTGCTCTTGGTTTTGAAGTTCAGAATAGCATGAAAGCCATGTATGGAGCGGATGTTCTGGCTGGTGCCGGATGGCAAAAAACGCGTAAAGAGGGACATGCGTACTTTTTTCCGGGTGTATTTAGTGACCGGGCGGGTGCTTACTATGAAAAATTTGGCAGGGAAATTACCCGCAAAGCTATGGCGAAATGGTATTGCAATGCTATTGAAAATGCTCGTTTGTGCAAAACAGCACAAGAATTTCATAATACAAATAAGGATTTGGAAGGGATTGCAAACACACCTGTAAATCCAAGAGGATTTGTGGATCATTTAAATGTTTTTGATTGTTCTAAAGTTTCCGACGGAGCTTCGGCGATCGCAATAGTGTCAGACGAAGGATTAAAAAGAATTGGATTAGATGCAAAAGATGCGGTTGAAATTGTTGGTTTCGCTCATGTTGCAGCAGATATTACTCAAAAACCAGAGGTAATGACCAGCTTAACGACCATGAAGGTGGCCGTAGAAAAAGCAATGCGAATGGCTGGAATTACTGTTGATCAGTTAGGAACTGTGGAAGTTCATGATTGTTTCTCTATTGCCGGAATAATGGCTATTGAGGCTATTGGTTTAGCCGAAGAAGGAAAAGGCCCTGAATTTGTTTTGGCAGGTCACACCTCCAGATGTGGAAAAATACCTGTAAACACAACGGGCGGTTTAATTGGTTGGGGGCATCCAACCGGTGCTACCGGAGTTCATCAGGCTGTAACCATTTGGGAGCAATTGACAGGGAATGCCGGAGAGGCACAAATTGAAATCACCAAGGAAAAACCATATGCAATGTCTGTAAACATGGGCGGAGATGACAAGTCTTTAGTTGCTGTTGTTTACAAACGGGGGGAATAAATGGATGTATTACTGAATAATTAAATTGTTACATCATGTAAATCAGCTAAAAACTAATTGCTATCACTAATAGCTTTTAATATCACACCTAAAAATTAAAACTATGAATTTTGAATTTACTGAAGAGCAGTTAATGATACGGGATGCAGCACGGGATTTTGCACAACGTGAGCTGTTGCCCGGAGTAATAGAACGAGATGAGAAATCAGAGTATCCAACCGAGCAGGTGAAACGTTTGGCGGATTTAGGTTTTCTGGGAATGCTTGTTGGATTGGAATATGATGGTGGTGGAATGGATACCATATCCTATGTTTTGGCAATGGAAGAAATTTCAAAGGTCGATTCCTCGGTATCAGTAATCATGTCGGTAAATAATTCATTGGTTTGTTGGGGGGTTGAAAAATATGGTACTGAAGCCCAAAAGCAGAAATTTTTAAAACCGATGGCCCGTGGTGAGAAAATAGGAGCCTTCCTGTTATCGGAACCTGAAGCAGGCTCTGATGCAACTTCACAAAGAACTACTGCTGTTGATATGGGAGACCATTATCTGATAAATGGCACTAAAAATTGGATTACAAACGGTAAATCAGCTTCTACTTACATTGTAATGGCTCAAACCCATCCCGAGTTAAAACACAAAGGAATTAATGCTTTGCTTATCGACTCTAAATCAGAGGGGATTACTGTTGGACCACATGAAAATAAAATGGGAATGCGGGCATCAGATACCTGTTCGGTAATGTTCAATAATGTAAAAGTCCCAAAGGAAAATCGTTTGGGTGAAGAAGGCTTTGGATTTAAACTGGCCATGCAGTCGCTCGAAGGTGGTAGAATAGGAATTGCCTCGCAGGCTTTGGGGATTGCTTCAGGAGCATACGAATTGGCGTTAAAATATGCACAGGAAAGAAAAGCTTTCGGGAAAGAGATAATACATCATCAGGCAATCGCATTTAAATTGGCTGATATGGCCGTTGAGATTGAGGCTGCGCGCTTTTTCTGTTTAAAAGCAGCATGGTTAAAAGATCAGGGCAAACCGTACGGACAGGCAAGTGCCATGGCCAAACTATATGCTGCCGAAACTGCAATGAAGGTAACCACTGAGGCAGTTCAGATTCACGGAGGATACGGATATGTAAAGGAATATCATGTGGAACGCTTAATGCGTGATGCAAAATTAACTCAGATTTATGAAGGCACTTCGGAGATTCAAAAGATTGTAATTTCAAGAGGATTAATGGATTGACAGAATATTTGGAATTCTGTATTTATTTTGATGTAAGTGGTTTTTATAGAGTTGTTTAATGTGTGTTTTTTGAAGAAATAGATTAAGTGGATGATTAATAATAACTGTTGTGGCCGTAATTAATCTTTGTGATATAATCCCGGTACCAGATACTAAAATTTAATACATATGAAGATATTGGTCTGTACAAGTAATGTTCCTGATACCACAACTAAAGTGAAGTTCAAGGAAGATAATACTCTGTTTGATGATTCAGGTGTTCAGTGGATCATTAATCCATGGGATGAGCTGGCCTTGACCCGTGCTTTGGAATTGAAAGAAGATGCCGGCAATTCGGTTGATGAGGTTTCTGTTATTAATGTCGGCGGTGCTCAAACTGATGCAACCTTAAGAAAAGCTCTTGCTATTGGTGCTGATAAGGCGTTTCGTATTGATGCCTGTGCAGCAGATGCATACTATGTGGCCGGACAAATTGCAGCATATCTAAAGGAGAATCCATTCGATATTGTTTTTAGTGGAATAGAATCAAGCGATTACAATGGTTCATCAGTAGGTGCAATGATTGCAGAGTTCATGAATTATTCGGGAGTTTCGTCTGTTACCAGCGTAAATATTGAGGGTGATGATGTTATTCTTTATCGGGCAATTCCAGGAGGAAAGCAAAAAATAAAGGCCGGAGTACCGTTAGTTGCTGTGGTTCAGAAAGGAATTGCAAAGGAACCAAGGATTCCTGCTATGCGCGGAATAATGATGGCACGTAAGAAACCTTTGGAGGTAATGCCCGCAAAAGAGATGGAAATGCTGACTAAATCAGTGAAATTTGAATTGCCAAAAGCCAAAGGAGCTTGTAAGATGATTGATGCCGGGCATGTAGAGCAACTGGTTGAGCTTTTGAAAAACGAAGCTAAGGTGTTATAAGTGATAAGATTACCATGTTTAATCAAGTATGATGGATGGTAGATGAGAAATTAATGAGTCGGAAAGCCTTGTTTTTTTAGTGTTAAGTCTCATATCTAAAATCTATTATCTCATATCTAAAAGAAAAGCCTATGTCAGTAATTGCATTTGCCAAAAATTGGAACGGGAAGTTTAAGAATTCCACCTATGAATTGGTATCCTATACTAGAAATTTAGCCAGCCAATTAAATACACAGCTTATTGTTGTTTCTATCGGCGAGGTAAAGGAGGAAGAATTGAAAAGTTTGGGGAAATATGGTGCAGAGAGAATTATTTCCGTGAATGATCCACAAATGAATACGTTAACAAGCCGTGTTTATGCTCAGGTAATTTCTGAATTAGCAGAAATAGAAGGCGCCGACACAATTGTTATGAGCGATAATGAGAGTGGCAAAGCCATAGCTCCAAGAATTTCAGTTAAAATGAAAGCTGGAATGGTATCTGCCGTTTTGGAACTTCCGATATCGATGAATCCCTTTGTAGTTAAAAAAGGTGCTTTTTCAGGAAAAGCCTTCGAACATGTTCAAATTGATTCACCTGTAAAAGTGATAACCATTGCTAAAAATTGTTTTGGTTTTACAGAAAATCAGGTTGATGTTTCAATTGAAGAATTTTCGCCGAATTTGGATGCTGCCCTTTTTAAAATTCAGGTTCTGGAGGAAGAAAAGCAGACAAATAAAGTTAACCTTGCTGATGCAGATATTGTTGTTTCGGCAGGTAGAGGAATGAGAAGTCCTGATAATTGGGGTGTTGTGGAAGAGCTTGCAGACGCGTTGGGAGCAGCAACAGCTTGTTCGCGTCCGGTTTCGGATGAAGGATGGCGCGGACATGAGGAGCATGTTGGACAAACAGGGAAAGTTATAGCACCGAATTTATACTTCGCAGCGGGTATTTCCGGCGCGATACAGCACGTTGCCGGTGTCAGCAGGAGTAAATGTATCGTAGCAGTTAATACAGATCCTGAAGCACCTATTTTCGGTGTTGCTGATTATGGGATTGTTGGTGATGTTATGGAAGTATTGCCAAAATTGACAGAAGCAATCCGAAATTCAAAATAATATAAGCCTGTGAAAGGGGGCCAAGAGTTTGTTACTAATCACATTAATTGCTGAACCATGATAAAACAAATCCTCTTCATCATCACATTATTAATCACATTTGGCGTTTTTGCCTATTCTGTAAAGCGTTTGTGGGGATTTTTTAAGCTGACAAAGCCTGCTTATCCAATTAAAAATATTGGGGCACGAATTTCCCATACTCTGAATGTGGCATTCGGGCAAACCAAAATATTTCGGAAGCCTGTCATCGGTTTGATGCACGCATTGGTGTTTTGGGGCTTTCTTGTGATCACTCTCGGCAGTATCGAGATGGTTGTAGATGGCGTTAGCGGATTGGACAGGGCTTTTGCCTTTACAGGATGGTTTTATGATGTGGTGATAGCTTCCGGAGATGTATTTGCCTTGTTGATTCTCATTTTTATCAAGCTTTTCAGCATTCGCAGAATGTTCTTAAAGGTGAAACGCTTTTCTGGAGTGGAAATGACTCCCAAAGCCAATTGGGATGCTCAATTGTCTTTATTTTTTATTGGATTTTTAATGGTTTCCCTGATTTGTTTCAATATGGGATACATTAGTAGTCACCCAAATGCTTACGAAGGGGTTTATCCTGTTTCTGCCGCTTTGGTTAATTTGTTTGGATGGGATTTTAGCTGGCTTCAAGAGCCGGGCTGGTGGGTGCACTTATTATTGATATTCACATTTGCTAATTATTTGCCGTACTCGAAACATTTTCATGTTTTTCTATCCGTTCCGAATGTGTTTCTGGCGAATTTGGAACCAATTACAAAATATCCAAACTTGGAAAGCATAACCCGTGAAGTGAAGCTAATGCTTGATCCGGAAGCTGCCTATGACGAAAATGCAGAAGTTGCCCGTTTTGGAGTTAAAGACATTGAAGATGTGAGCTGGAAGAATTACATGGATTCCTTGTCCTGCACACAGTGTGGCCGTTGTACGGATGTTTGTCCGGCCAATATTACCGGTAAACTTTTGTCGCCACGAAAAATATTTGTTGATCTGCGAAAGCGGATGAATGAGAAAGGACCCTTGGTAATTGCGGGCAAGGAAGATAACAAATCACTCTTGCGCGATTATATTTCCGAAGAAGAGATTTGGGCTTGCACAACCTGCAATGCCTGTGCTCAGGAATGCCCTATAGACATTAGTCACCCTAATTTAATCATGGATATGCGAAGGTATTTGGTGATGGAGGAATCTGCAGCGCCAACGGGCTTAAATGTCATGTTTGCAAACATTGAAAACAATGGTGCCCCCTGGCAATTCTCTCCTGAAGATAGAATGAAATGGGCTGAATAGTCACCTTAATTAATTGTAAGGTAGTTTGTTGAGGTATTTTAGGATAAGTTGTACTTTAATTACTGTTTTGAAATGACAATAGAAACAAAAATAGATGTGCCCGTAATGGCGGATGTAACAGCAAAAGGTGAAAAGCCTGAATATTTGTATTGGGTTGGTTGCGCCGGAGCTTTCGATGACAGATATCAGAAAGTTGCTCGGGCATTTGCCAAAATATTGAATCATCTTGGTGTAAGTTATGCTGTTTTAGGCAAGGAAGAAAGCTGTACTGGTGATGCCGCAAAGCGTGCCGGGAACGAAATGCTTTTTCAGATGCAGGCCATGCAAAATATCGGGGTTCTTAACGGATACGAGGTGAAGAAGATCATCTGTACCTGTCCGCATTGCTACAATACCCTGAAAAATGAATATTCTGATTTGGGAGGAAACTACGAGGTGATTAATTACACGGTGTTTCTGGATGAGATGATTCGAGCCGGGAAACTGAAACTGGAGAACAATCCGTTTAAAGGTGAAAGTATCACTTATCACGATCCATGTTATTTAGGAAGAGGAAATGGAATTTATGATGCTCCCAGGAACGTTGTGAAAGCAGTTTTTGGAGAGGTGAAAGAGATGAAACGGGCGAGAAGCTACGGTCTGTGCTGTGGTGCCGGCGGTGCTCAAATGTTTAAAGAAGCCGAAAAAGGAAATAAGGAAGTCAATATTGAGCGTACCGAAGAAATTATCGAACGAAAAGTAGATAAAGTTGCTTCAGCTTGTCCTTTTTGCATGACGATGTTGACTGATGGAATAAAATTAAAAAACAAAGAAGCGGAATTGCAAAATATAGATATCGCAGAAATTATTGAGAAAGCCTTGAATTTATAGACTTTAAACTAAAGCATGACAGCAAATACGACATACAAGCTTAAAAATACAGTTCGGATTGTAACAGCAACTTCGCTTTTTGATGGACATGATGCTTCCATTAATATCATGCGTCGAATTATTCAGGCTACGGGTGCTGAAGTAATTCATTTGGGACATAACCGCTCTGCCGAAGAGATTGTTGATTGTGCTGTTCAGGAAGATGTACAAGCCATTGCCATAAGCTCTTACCAAGGTGGACATATGGAATTCTTTAAGTACATGTATGATTTACTGCTGCAAAAAGATGCCGGACACATTCAAATTTTTGGAGGTGGCGGCGGCGTAATTCTTCCATCTGAAATTAAAGAGCTGGAAGCCTACGGAATTGCTGGTTTGTATTCTCCTGATGATGGTCGTAATTTGGGTTTGCAAGGCATGATTAATGAGGTTTTGGAGAAATCGGATTATTCATTGAATGAGTTTGAATTGCCAAAAGCATCAGAAATTACCAGTGAGAATGTCAATTTGTTAGCCAGACTGATCACATTGGCAGAACACGATCTCCTTCAGGATTCGGATTTGTATCTTAAATTGAAGAACAGTGTCAAAATGAATCATACGCCGGTAGTTGGAATTACAGGAACCGGCGGTGCAGGAAAGTCTTCCTTAACGGATGAATTGATTCGAAGGATTCATATTGATTATCCTGAATTGAAACTGGCAATCCTTTCCGTAGATCCTTCGAGGAAAAAGAGTGGAGGCGCATTACTCGGTGATCGAATCCGCATGAATTCCATTCATCATCCAAACATCTATTTGAGATCTTTGGCTACACGCCGTGCAAACCTGGCATTGTCGAAACATGTTGATGATTCTTTGATTCTAATGAAATCGGCAGGATTTGATTGCATTTTCCTTGAAAGTTCAGGAATTGGACAATCGGATACTGAAATTGTAGATCACAGCGATGTGAAAGTGTATGTAATGACACCTGATTTTGGAGCAGCAACGCAGTTGGAGAAGATCGATATGCTCGATTTTGCTGATTTAATTGCCATCAACAAGTTCGACAAGCAAGGTGCACAGGATGCTTTGCGCGATGTGAAAAAGCAATATCAGCGAAACAACCTTCTGTGGGATCAAAATCCGGACGATATGCCGGTTTATGGAACAGTGGCCTCTCAATTTAACGATCATGGCGTAAACGAGCTCTATCATGCCTTAATTGAGTTTTTAATTGCAGGTAATGCATCGGGTTTTGCTCAGAATGGAAAACCGCTCCTCGAGGCGAGCCAAAAAATTGAAATTGTACCGCCAGCCAGGGTAAGATACCTTTCAGAGATCTCAGAAACGGTAAGAAGATACAATAGAAAGGCTGAAGAGCAATCTGAAATTGCAGATCAATTGTATGCTTTAGATAAGTCTGTTAAAATTATTGAAGGAGAATCTGTTAAGAGATTATTTTTTGATAAAGTAACTGATCTTTCGAAAGATTTTAAGCATCAGAATATTATAGATTCATGGGAAGAAAAGAAAAAGAGATACAAAGAGGATATATTCAAATATAAGGTTCGTGGTAAAGAATTATCCGTGGAAACGCACTTTGAAACCCTTTCACAGAGCAGGATTCCTAAGATTGTATTACCAGGCTACAGAAGTTGGGGTGATATCGTAAAATGGAATCTAAAAGAAAATGTTCCCGGCGAATTTCCTTACGCAGCAGGTGTTTTCCCGTTCAAACGGGAAGGGGAAGACCCAACAAGAATGTTTGCAGGAGAAGGATCGCCTGAAAGAACGAATAAGCGATTTCATTATTTGGCTGCAGGGCAACCTGCGGTTCGATTATCAACTGCATTCGATTCAGTTACCTTGTATGGAGCTGATCCCGATTACCGGCCGGATATTTACGGAAAAGTTGGTAATGCAGGTGTTTCTGTCGCTTCGTTGGATGATGCCAAGAAACTATACAGTGGTTTCGATTTGTGCGATCCGAAAACTTCGGTATCCATGACGATTAATGGGCCGGCACCTATGTTGGTAGCCTATTACATGAATGTAGCTGTCGATCAGGAGTGTGAGAAGTACATTCGGGCAAATGGACTGGAAGAAGAGGTTAAAGTAAAACTTGAAGCAATCTTCGCTGGGAAAGACAGAGTATGCTATGTAGGCGATTTGCCAAAAGAAAATAACGGACTGGGACTGTTGTTATTAGGAACAACCGGAGATCAGGTATTGCCTGCTGAGGTTTATCAGAAAATTAAGGAAGAAACCATTTGTAAGATTCGGGGAACGGTTCAGGCAGATATGCTAAAAGAGGATCAGGCGCAGAATACCTGTATATTTTCTATTGATTTTGCTCTGAAAATGATGGGAGATATTCAGCAATACTTCATCGAAAATGAGGTTAGGAATTTCTATTCGGTTTCTATTTCAGGATATCATATTGCGGAGGCCGGAGCTAACCCAATTACTCAATTGGCTTTTACATTATCAAACGGATTTACCTTGGTTGAATATTACATTTCAAGAGGTATGAAAGTTGATGATTTTGCACCGAATCTTTCCTTCTTTTTCTCGAACGGCATGGATCCGGAATATACCGTAATTGGTAGGGTAGCGAGAATAATATGGGCGAAGGCCATGAAATATCTTTACAAGGCTAATAGTCGCTCACAAAAATTGAAATATCACATCCAAACTTCGGGCAGATCGCTGCACGCACAAGAAATTGAATTCAACGATATCCGAACTACATTGCAGGCTTTAACCGGAATTTATGATAATTGTAATTCGCTTCATACGAATGCTTACGATGAGGCTATCACGACACCAACAGAGGAGTCGGTAAGGAGGGCAATGGCGATACAAATAATCATTAATAGAGAACTTGGTTTGGCCAAAAATCAGAATCCTTTGCAGGGATCATTCATCATCGAAGAATTAACCGATTTGGTGGAAGAAGCTGTACTGGTAGAATTTGATCGGTTAACGGATCGCGGCGGTGTATTGGGAGCTATGGAAACCATGTATCAAAGGAGCAAAATACAATCAGAATCTCTGCTTTATGAGAGTCTGAAACACAGTGGAGAGTTGCCAATTGTTGGTGTGAATACATTTTTAAGCTCGAAAGGTTCTCCAACGGTTCAACCCAAGGAGGTAATTCGTTCCGATGAGCAAGAAAAAGTTAATCAGGTGAAATTTAAAGAGCTGGTGCAGAGGAATCAGAAGGAAAAGGCTTTAAGGGCATTGCAGGAGTTGAAAGAGACTGCCTTGAAGAATGAAAATGTATTTGCCTCCCTGATGGAAGTATGCAAATTTTGTACGCTTGGTCAAATAACCAATGCATTGTACGAGGTTGGCGGTCAATACAGACGAAATATGTAATGTAGGGACATACTATCGTATGTCCGGAATGAGATCATTAGATATTGGAAATGAGATTTTAAAAGAAGTTAAGTAGGTCTCATATCTCAAATCTAAGAACAAAAATCTCTAAAATAAATAAGAATAAAAGATCTGATTAAACAGAAATAAAAAACAAAATAGCTTTGAATCAAATAGAATCAAAAATTAACGTAAACTCATCGGATTTCCTGGCGAATATGAAGTCCTACGGGAAATTGATGGAAGAATACCGCCATCGGTTAACATCCATATTGCATGGTGTTGATGAAAAAGCCAAAGAGCGTCATTTGAAGCGCGGAAAGCTTTTAGTAAGAGATCGAATTGAGCTTTTATTGGATAAAAACACTCCATTTTTGGAACTCTCAGCAATGGCTGCCTGCGATCAATACGATAATCAATTTCCTTCGGCTGGTATTGTGACTGGTATTGGTGTAATTCAAGGCAGAGAGTGTGTGATTGTTGCTAATGATGCAACAGTAAAAGGTGGAACTTACATCAAGGAAACCATTAAGAAGCACATTCGTGCACAGGAGATTGCTCTGGAGAATCATTTGCCATGTATCTATATGGTTGATTCGGGAGGTGTTTTTCTTCCTGAACAATCGAAAGTGTTTCCTGATAAGTATGATTTTGGACGGTTTTTCTTTAATCAATCGAAAATGTCGGCAAAAGGAATTCCTCAAATCTCCATTGTAATGGGATCGTGTACCGCAGGTGGTGCCTACGTGCCGGCCATGAGTGATGAAACTATTATTGTAAGAGGACAAGGAACCATTTTTATTGGCGGGCCTCCATTGGTGAAGGCAGCAACTGGTGAAGATGTTACTGCAGAGGAATTGGGTGGAGCTGAAATGCATACTTCAATTTCCGGAGTAGCAGATCATTTGGCTGAAGATGACCGACATGCAGTTCAAATATGCAGAAACATATTTGAGTCGATGCCGAAAGTGAGAAAAAATGCTTTGGAAAGAGAAGAAGTGAAAGATCCTGCATATCCTGCTGAAGAATTGTACGGATTGGCTCCAATTGATCTGAAAAAGGCCATTGATGCCCGAGAGCTGATAGCCAGAATTGTGGATGGAAGTTCTTTTCAGGAGTTTAAAGAGCGTTATGCTCCAACAATCGTGACTGGATTTGCAAAGATTATGGGCTTTCCGGTTGGTATTATAGCCAATAATGGCATTATTTTCTCTGAAACATCGCTTAAAGCGGCACATTTTATTGAATTGTGCTGTTTTCGTAAGATTCCATTGATCTTTCTGCAGAATATTACTGGTTTTATGGTGGGAAAAGAATATGAGCACAAAGGGATTGCCCGCGATGGAGCCAAAATGGTTCATGCTGTTGCAAATGCTCAGGTGCCTAAATTCACGGTAATTGTTGGTGGTTCGTTTGGAGCTGGAAACTATGCCATGGCAGGACGAGCTTATGAACCTAGATTGTTGTTTATGTGGCCCAATGCCAAAATTTCAGTAATGGGTGGTGAACAGGCGGCTGGTGTTTTGCTTCAAGTCAAGCAACAACAATTGAAGAAAAGAGGGAAGGAATTCCCACAGGAAGAACAAAACCAATTGAAAAACAGCATTTTAGCAAAATATGAAGAGGAAGGTTCAGCCTATTACAGTACATCGCGTTTGTGGGACGATGGGATTATAGATCCGGCTGATACAAGAAAAGTCTTGGCAATGGGAATAGCAGCTTCAGTTAATAAAGAGTTTGGTGAGCCTGATTTTGGGGTGTTTAGAATGTAATTGAATTTTTTAAGTCCCCTTTAGGGGATTTAGGGGTAAATAAAAAAACAATGAAAGAATTTAAAACCATAGAATTTAATATAGAAAACAAAATAGGAACGATCACGTTGAATCGTCCCGAGATACACAATGCCTTTAATGAGGTGATGATAGGCGAAATTATTGATTGTTTCGAAGAAATTGAGAAGATGAATTACGATACTATTCGTGTTGTGATCCTGAAAGGAAAAGGAAAATCATTTTGCGCTGGAGCTGATCTGAAATGGATGAAAGGCGTTGCTAATTATTCTTATCAGGAAAACTATTTAGAGAGTTATAAGCTGTCAATGTGCTTCAATACTGTTTATTCCTGTAAGTTTCCAACGATTGCTATGGTTCATGGTGCTGCTATTGGTGGTGCAAATGGCTTATTGGCTGCCTGCGACTTTGTTCTGGCACATAAGAATACTGTTTTCTCATTAAGCGAAGTGAAAATTGGCATTGTTCCCGCTTGTATATCACCTTACGTGATGAAACGGGTTGGAGAATACAAATCGAAGGAGTTGATGCTAACAGGCATGAGATTCAACGGAAAAGAAGCTCAGAAAGCGGGTTTGGCCAATTGGTCGTTTGGTGAAAAGAAGCTAAAAGAAAAGTTAGAGGATCTGATATCCAAGCTAAAATCGAGTGGACCTATAGCTGTTTCTACCTGCAAACAATTGCTTTATGATGTTGAGAACGTTTGGAGTCATGAACAGGCGATGGAGAATACAGCTAAAATGATTGCAGAATTGCGTCAATCAGATGAAGGACAGGAAGGTATGAGTTCATTTTTGGAGAAACGGAAACCCAATTGGACTCTTGATAATTAAAAATTAATAATGTGTAATTAATAATTATTCATTGTCAATTACTAAGTGAATTTGAATGTACTACAAAAGACTATTAATAGCGAATCGTGGCGAAATTGCCTTAAGAATCATGCGAACAGCAAGAGAATTAGGCATTCATACTATTGCGCTATATACTGAACTCGATCGGCAGGCAGAGCATGTTTTGCAGGCCGACGAGGCATATCCTTTAAAGGGAAATAATTTACAGGAAACATATCTGAATTTAAATCAGATCGTTGAAATTGCACGAAAAGCAAAAGCGGATGCTATTCATCCGGGATATGGATTTTTAGCTGAGAATGCTGTTTTCTCACAATTATGTGTCGATAATGGAATTGATTTTGTTGGCCCTGATGCTGATGCTATCCTGTTAATGGGAAATAAGGTGAATGCACGGGAATTTGCCAAATCCATTGGTGTTCCGGTTTTGGAAGGTGTTGTTGGAGACTCCGTGAAATTGATAGAGGAAGCGGGAAAAATGCAGTTTCCACTTTTGATTAAAGCTGCTGCAGGTGGCGGTGGCAAGGGAATGCGGATCGTCTATAAAAAAGAAGACTTGCAGGCTGCTTTGGAGTCGACATCGCGTGAATCCACAAGCTATTTTGGCGATGGCACCGTTTTAATCGAAAGATACATACAAAATCCGCGACATATAGAAGTTCAGATTTTAGCTGATCAGCATGGAAATGTGGTACATTTATTTGAGCGGGAATGCTCTATTCAGAGAAGATTTCAGAAAGTGATTGAAGAAGCTCCTTCGCCAACTTTAACGCATGAATTGAGGAAGGAAATGGGCAATATGGCTGTTTTTTTAGCTCAGGAAATGAACTACACCAATGCAGGAACAGTTGAATTTTTGGTTGATGAGGATTTGAATTACTACTTCTTGGAAATGAACACCAGAATTCAGGTGGAACATCCCGTTACGGAAATGATTACAGGAATTGATTTGGTGGAAAAACAGTTGTCGATAGCTTCGGGTCGAAAGCTAAAGTTGAGACAGGAAGATATTCACATGAAAGGTCATGCTATTGAAGCCAGAATTTATGCGGAAGATCCTGAAAATGAATTTATACCATCACCAGGTGAAATTAGTTTTTACAAAACACCTAAATTGTTTGATGGACGGTTGCGTCTGGATTCTGCTATAGTGGGGGCATGCACAATTCATCCTGATTACGATCCGATGATTGCGAAATTGGTTGTATGGGACGAAAACAGAGATCTGGCCATTGAAGGTTTGCATCATGCCTTGCACAATTACGAGATACATGGAATTAAGAACAACATCATGTATTTGCATACATTGTTGAATACTGATCATTTTAAGCAAAATAAAATCTCAACACATTTTTGTCAGAATCATAATGATGAGTTGATGCGAAAAATGCAGGAAGATAAACTTGAAATACCTGCTGCTCTTTTCCAAATCAGTTTCGTTTTGTTTGAATTGAAAAGGAAGAAGGTCAATTCAATTTGGGAAGAAATTGGCTATTGGAGACAGCAGGGAATAAAACTTAGAATTGTAGATAAAGAAGTACTTGATATTGAAATAATCAGTAAAGATCCATATGAAATAAAAATTAGTGGTGTGCCTTATGTATTTGAAAATGTTACTTCTGGTGATAGTCAGTTGATGCTGGAGTTTAATGGTGTCAGATATCTGTTTTATCAATCGAAAAATACAGAAGGAAAGAGCTTTGTGAGTTGTCAGGGGATTGTTCGTGAAATGATGAGATGGTCGGAGATTCAATCCAATATAGCAGATGTTGGGGGTTCTGATCAGAAAGAAGGTGATGGAAGTATTTTATCGCCGATGCCGGGCAGAGTTGTGAAAATTGAAGTTAATGAGGGACAGAAGGTGGCTAAAGGTGATGTCTTGATTATTGTGGAAGCAATGAAAATGGAGAACAGTATTTTGGCTCCGTTTCACGGGAAAGTTGAGAACTTATTGGTTTCTGAAGGAGATCAGGTTAAGAATAGAACAGAATTGATGAAGTTAATGATGGATTTAACAGATCAGGTTATATATTGACCTGAAAATTAAGCATATATTATTTTGAATTTAACGCCAAATCAAAAAAATATGAAGGATAAAATCAGAATTGCAAATGCCGGTGGTTTCTGGGGCGATGACCTTGGAGTACTAAGAAGACAGTTGGAAGGTGGAGATGTGGATTACATATCTTCTGATTTTTTAGCAGAAGTAACGATGAGTATTCTTCGTAAACAACAGTTAAAAAACGAATCTTTAGGCTATGTTACTGATTTTGTGGATCAGATTGTAGATGTGGCTGATTTGATGAAAGAGAAAGGTGTAAGAATGATTACAAATGCCGGAGGCATTAATCCGATAGGTTGTGCCCGTAAAATTCTCACGGAACTCAAAAAGAAAGGGATTTCAATTAAAATAGCAGTAGTTGAAGGTGATAATATCATTGAACGGATAGATGAGTTTTATCCTTCCAAAGCTAATTTTAAGAACATGGATACCGGAGATGAGTTTAAGGATATCTTCGAAAACATACAAAGTGCGAATATTTATTTGGGTGTGCCACCTTTATTAAAAGCTTTGGAAAGCGGAGCTGATTTAATATTGGCAGGCCGCGTAACCGATACTTCGGTAACCATGGCGCCAATGATCTATGAATTGGGCTGGAAACTGGATGATTGGGACCAATTGGCGGCAGGTTTGGTGGCTGGTCATATTATCGAATGTGGAGCGCAATCAACGGGAGGAAATTTTACTGATTGGCAAAAAGTAAAACGCTGGGATAACATGGGATATCCGATTGTTGAAATGAATAAAAATGGTGAGTTTACCGTCTATAAGCATGAGAACACAGGCGGTTTAATCAGTATTGACACAATTCGCGAGCAATTGGTATACGAAATGGGCAATCCGGCCCAATATATCAGTCCCGATGTTGTAGCCGATTTTAGTCAGTTAGTGCTGGAAAAGCAAGGTGAAAATAGAGTGTTGGTGAAGAATGCAAAAGGTCATCCATCTACGCCGTATTTAAAAGTTTCAATGGCGTTTGAAGATGGATACAAAGCAACCAGCTCGATTGTTATCAGCGGAGGAAAAGTTTTAATTAAAGCACAAGAGTTTGAAAAAATATTTTGGGAGCGATTAAAGCATACTTATCTAAAGAAAAACACTGAATTTGTGGGATACAATGCCTGTCATCAGCATTTGGCTGAGGATATCGATCCCAATGAAATATTGCTGCGCTTATCTGTTTATGATACTGATGTATCAAAAATCAAAGACTTTTCTATGAGTATTGCTCCGCTGATTTTAAGCGGACCTCCGGGAGTTGCCGTAACAGGTGGCAGGGCAAGAATGCAGCAGGTAATTACGTATTGGCCTACTTTAATTCCAAAAACTTGTATCTCATCAACAGTATATGTTTTAAATGAAGATGGAGAAATTAAAGAAACATCAGAAATACCTTCTGTTTTAGGAAATGAACAGGAAATAGCAGCAACACAATCATCGAATTCTTATCAGGAGAATGTGAAAAAAAAGAAAGGTGTAAAAATGTGTGCTGTTCCATTTCGGGAAATTTGTCTGGCCCGTTCCGGCGATAAAGGAGATACCGTAAATATCGGTGTACTGGCTCGATCTAAAGCGGTATATGAATTCTTAAAAACGGAATTAACTTCAGAAAGAATTACAGATATGTTTTTCGGCTTATCAAAAGGAAAAGTCACAAGATTCGAAATTGACAATTTATTGGCATTGAATTTTTTATTGGATGAAGCTCTGGACGGTGGAGGAACCAAATCATTAATGATTGATGCTCAGGGTAAAACATTTGCATCTGCACTGTTGAATCAAGAGGTTGTGGTTCCAGAGGAAGTCTTGGGGACTATTTTATCTGATTAATTTCAAAAATAAATTTAGAATGGAATTTGCGAAATGATTGATAGTTGCTAACTTAATATTTGTGAATGAGGAAGCCTAAAGATTGAAGTTGCAGGCATATTTCTTCATTCCTGAATTATTAATTACTAATAGATAATATATGTTTCCATATTTGAATGATGAACATGATACGATAAGAAGGGCTGTTCGGGATTTTGCAGAACGGGATATAAAACCATTGGCTCAGGAACTAGACGAGAAAGAGGAGTTTTCTATTGAATTAACCCGAAAAATGGGCGAAATGGGATTGTTTGGAATGACGCTTCCTGAAAAATATGGGGGACACAATACCGATTATCTGTCTTATGTAATTGCAGTTGAGGAAATTGCAAGAGTTGATGGTTCGCATGCAGCTACACTTGCTGCTCATAATTCGCTGGGAATAGGTCCATTGTATGAATTTGGCAGTGAAAAGCAAAAATTAAAATACCTGCCGGGACTTTGTTCCGGCAAAGAACTGTGGGCTTTCGGATTGACAGAATCTGAGGCTGGTTCTGATTCCCGGGGATCAAAAACATTTGCGAAAGACATAGGAGATAGTTGGGAAATTAACGGTTCGAAAATTTTTATTACCAATGGATCAACCCCTTTGTGTTCTGGTGTTACAGTTCAGGCAGTAACAGCAATAAATGGCAAAGAGAAAGAATTTACCACCTTTATTGTAGAAAAGGGAACATCCGGCTGGACATCCAAAGCCATGCACGGAAAAATGATGTGGAGGGCTTCTGATACTTCAGAAATGTTCTTTGATAAATGTTGTATACCCAAAGAAAATCTATTGGGCGAACGTGGCATGGGATCCAAAGTAATGTTAAAAACTTTGGATTCAGGAAGATTATCCATTGGCGCAATGGGCCTTGGATGTGCACAGGGTGCATATGAATTGGCTCTTGCATATGCAAAAGAGAGAAAGCAATTTGGAAAAACACTTTCGAAATTTCAAGCTGTTTCTTTTAAACTAGCTGATATGGCATTGAAAATTGAGTTAGCGAGAAACCTGTTGTACAAAGCATGCTGGTTGAAAGATACAGGGAAAGAATATGGAAAAGAAGCGGCCATGGCTAAATTGTATTGTTCAGAAATTGCAAAGGAAGTTGCCGACGAAGCAGTTCAAATTCATGGTGGATATGGTTTAATGAAAGATTATCCGGTAGAAAGGTTTTATCGCGATCAGCGTCTTCTTCAAATTGGAGAAGGAACATCTGAAATTCAAAGATTGGTTATTTCAAGGTATATTGGATGTTGAGACCTATCGCAATAGAATGCATGCAAACTAAATAGAGTATAAGACGAATGGTAGAGACAATTGTCTCCAACTTTAAATCATATAACAACACTAATATTAACACTATGAGTAGAGAACTGATACTTGCCTTAAATCCGCGAATGCAATTTACACGAATAGCTGTTTATCGGATGAATTCTCCGGTTTTTTTAAAGAAAATTAACCATAAGCCAGAGGAGATTGGTGATTTTAAATGCTTTTGCGATCAGACAAAATTCCGGGCAAAGGTGATTATGGATGAGTTAAAGGCCAATGATATTTCTATTGATGAAATAAAAGTCATTATTGGCAGAGGAGGACTTATCAAGCCTGTAAAATCGGGCGTTTACCGCATTAATGAGGCAATGATTAAAGACCTTTCGAATTGTGAGTTCGGCAATGACGTTGTGAACCTTAGCGGACTGCTCGCCTATACTATTTCGGAACAAATTAATGGTGCAGAAGCTTTTGTTGCCGATCCTGTTGTGGTTGATGAATTAGAAGATATAGCAAGAATAACAGGTCGCCCTGAGTTTAAAAAGCGTTCTATTTTTCATGCTTTAGATCAGAAAACAAGTGCAAGAAAATATGCTCAGAGTATTTATAAGAAATATGAAGAATTGAATCTGATTATTGCTCACTTAGGTGGAGGAATCAGTATCGGAGCTCATAAAAAGGGGAGAGTAGTAGATTCAAATCAGGCATACGATGGTGATGGGCCGTTTTCACCGATTAGAAGTGGAAGCTTGCCCATGGGAGAGATGATTCAAATGTGTTTTTCAGGAAAATATACTCAGGAAGAGATGATGAAAATGCAGACAGGTGAAGGTGGTTTGTATGCTTATTTTAACACTTACAGTGGATATGATGTTTGTAGGATGAGAGATGCAGGTGATTCTAAAGCTAAAGAGGTGTTATCGGCAATGGCCTATCAAGTTGCTAAATCAATAGGTTCGATGTATCCTGTATTTGGAGTTGATGCTGTTGATGCAATAATCATAACCGGAGGAATGGCCAAAGATGAAACATTGGTGAAAGAAATAAGAGGAAGAGTTGAAAAAATTGCACCTGTTATCATTTATCCTGGAGCAGAAGTATTGGGTGCACTTAGTGATTATGGTAGAATGATTTTGCGAAATGAAACAGAAATATTAGATTACTAGAAGAACTTATTTTAATTTATTATCAATAAGAATCAGCTTCGGCTGATTTTTTTATGCTATAAATCAGATGTATTCCATTATTTTGTTCAATTGTATTTGTAGTAGCATTCTGTATATCAAGCAATTAGTAGTGTGGGCGATAAAAATCGTCCTTTGAGTGACAAATGTCGATTTAAAAACCAAATTCCTCGTTTTTTAAACAAAACAAACCTCTTTCCTGTAGTTTATAAATCTCGCCATCCATTTATTGATAAGGCATTTGCATTCATATATATTTAAAAAGTATAAGGAGATCTACTCTTTGTGCCGAAAAAGGAACTACTAAATTTAATCTTATATTTTTTATTATGAAAAAAACTCGCTTATTTTTTCAATTTGTAGGAATTGGAGTTTTTGCAATTTCTCTGCTAATAGCTGGTTGTACAAAAGAAGGACCTATGGGACCAGCTGGTGCTGATGGTACAAATGGAATTGATGGAACCGATGGAAATTCAACCTGCTTAGATTGCCACTCAGGAGATACCAAAGCAACTATTGAAGCACAATTTGCTATGTCTGTTCACAGCAGCGGTATCAATGCAGTTGATTATGCCGGAGGAAATGCTTCTTGTGCACGCTGTCATTCACATCAAGGTTTTGTACAGTATGCCAATACCGGTACTGTAGCTGGAACTATCACAAATCCAACCGCATGGGAATGTACTACTTGTCATGGGTTACATGAATCATTTGAAGCAACAGATTATGCTTTAAGACTAAAAGATCCGGTACATCCAATATTTGATCCTGCCATTACTATGGATTTAGGAGGAAATTCTAATTTGTGTGCTAACTGTCATCAATCAAGAAGAGCTGAGCCTATTATTGACAAACCAGGTGATACATACAAAATTACCAGTACTCATTACGGACCTCACCACGGAGCACAGGCAAATGTTGTTGCAGGTGTTGGTTTTGCTGAAATTGAAGGTACTGTTGCTTATCCTGAACCAGGTTCTGCTACTCACTTAGCTCAGGCTTCTTGTACTGGTTGTCATATGGCAGAATTTGATAATGAAAATGATCAAGGAGGGCATACATATAATCCTTCTCTTTTAGCATGTAATACATGTCATGGTGTTACAGAGACAGATTTTAATTATGGAGGAGTACGATCAATTGTTGAAGGTCAACTTGAAACTCTAAGAGATGAATTAGTTCGTTTAGGTGTTGTTGAGTTTGCTCAGGAGTCTGTTTACGAGTTAAATGAAGAGACAGGTCTTATTGAATTAGTTGCACACCCAGGAGAATACGTTCCAGTAGTAGGAACTTATCCTATGGTTCAGGCACGTGCATTCTTTAACTGGGCTGGATTAGAAGAAGATCGTAGTTTAGGAGTACACAATCCAAAATATGTGAAAGCTTTATTACAAAATTCTATTGAAGCATTAGAAGCAGAGCCTACTCCAGGAAGCTAAATTTTTTCAAAAAATATATAATCAATAAAAAAGTTGCTCATCTGAAAAGATTGAGCAACTTTTTTTTATGCAACAAAAGCTGTTGTAATTTAAAGAGAGATTTGCTGTGAAAGGATATTTTATAGACAAGAAGCTGTTTATAAAAGTAAAGTTCTGAAAATGATTAACCATTTTATTAAATTATATTGAACCAGTTGAGATTCTTCAACCGGTTTGCCCCATTGATACTTTTATCTGGATTTACTTGTCAGCTAGATAAGAAGCTAAATATTGAATTGAAGAGTTAACCAAACTCGATTATACCCAATTGTTGGAAAATGATTAGATGACTTATGAAGGTTAGTATCTAAATTTACTCATTAAATTTAATTTCGTTCATGATTGAGCTGGCATTATACCTTTGTGCAGATTTATCTATAAATTGGAATCTCGCATAATGATGCAGAAAGTGTAGTCACAAAAAAAACCGAATCCAATGGATCCGGTTTTTTATTTAAGATAGTGTTGTTAATGCCAACCTGTTATCATGCTTTTAAAATTACTGCTAATAGAACTTCCTATCGTACAAACATACAAATGAATAAACAAAAACAGAGATAAAATAAAACCAATAATCACATGTACAATTGCCGTTAATAATAAGCCGCTGAATCCAAATACTTGAGGAACAATAATTTCAGGAAACAACATAGCAGCACCACTGGCAATAATAATAGGAAATCCAACATACATGGCGGTAGAGTATATAAAACGCTGCATTGGATTAAATTTATTTTCAGCCGATATTGGGTAGGGTGCATCCTGTTTTTTAAACATTCCAAAAAGGTAGTATACCGATTGGTTGAAGATTCTTGTCAATAATCCTTTAGTTTTCATTTTGTATTGTTTTCCGTTTGATGTAAACAGATTTCCAATAATAAAAAGAAGGTAATTCAGACTGATGAGAATGCCGCAAAGGTTATGAAGCTCAACAGATCGTTCAAAGGAAATTAACAGGGGATTCTCAGGATTTGAATATTGCATACTGACCCCGGTAACCAAAAGGGTAATAAAAAGTATTGCATTCACCCAGTGCCAAATACGAATCCAAATTGGATATAAATAAAGTTTTTCGCTAGCCATATTATTTACGTTTAAAGATTCTGAAAAGGGTGTGAATGAAAATTCCTGATAGCACCAATCCAAAAATAATTACACTTAATATATTTAAATACTTATTACGGTTCGCACCTATAACGTACGATTCATTTATAATTACCGCGTTAATGAAACCATTGCTTTTGCGGGATTCCATACTTTTGTACTTATACAGACTGGCCATTAAGCGCGAGTTTTCCGAATGACATTTTGTGCATTCACGAATGGCATTTTCTTTTGGCATAACAACGTGGCTTATCAGCAGGCTGTCATTTAGTTGTGTGTGACACTCAATGCATCTAACATTCTTAAAATGAAGTTCTTGGTTTGGCAGCCAGTTGTGTGTTTTAAGAATATTGATGTTTTCCCTTTCGGTAAGTAATTCAAATTGACTTATATCAGCATGACATTTTAAACAAATATTATTGTCGTAAGTTACTGTTTCTGAAATTTTACCACCTTTGCTTGCCTGTGTTTTGTAGGAATGTGGATTATGACAGCTCCAGCAGTTGAATGCATCAGGTGCCCGATTGTAATGCATGCTCTCATAAAACGCTTCTTCAATCTCATCAAAATGAAATTTAGCATACTCAGGATCACCACCATGGCAATCATTACATGCATACATAAGTCCCATTCGTAAATTTCCAGCATGAGGAAATGATTCATATTCCGGTGAATGGCAATCGGTGCACTTGAACATTCCATGGTTCGATTGAGCAAAAGCGATTGTGTCAATAAATCTATTGCTACACATTGCCTCTTTTATCTCAAGGCCAAAATCTTCATTCATATATTTGAATGTGTGATTTCCATGACATTTAAGGCATTTTTGGTTTTTGTCGCTGCCAGACTGATTTTTTTCATTTGTTTCCTGCCCGAAACCAAAAGAAACATTACAAAGGAAACTAACAATCAGAATAATATGTTTAAAATTGCTTGGATTCATGCTTAAGTTATTAAGTGTTGCAATTTGGCTTTATTAAAATTTCAGAAAAAAAGGGTATAATTATTATACCCTCTTAATTGCACGAATTTCGATTACTTTTTAAATGTACGCATGTAGTTTACAACAGCCCATCTTTCTTTTTTACTAGGGATTTTAGTCTCATAGTTAGGCATATCATCTCTTCCGAAGATAGCTTTGTACATGATCTCACCATCAGATTGACCTTGGAACTCAGCACTTGAAAAATCACCAGGGAATGTTTTTAGACGTGCCGCTTTTGGTCCGTCTCCTAATCCTGCATTACCATGACATGAACGACAATGCTTCATGTAAACCATTTTTCCTGTGTTCACACTAGCTTTATCATTAGCCAATGGGTTTTCCATGGTTTTATATTCTGCGGGTACTTTCCAAACTTCAGCTTTTTTCTGTTGTGCGGTAAATGCAAATCCAACAACCGCAATTGCGATAAGGATAAAAAATTTCATCTTTTTCATAATTAATTTCTTTTAATTAAGGAGAATGAACTAGAATCTTACTAAGATATTGAACCCTACAAGAAAGTCACCGTCTCCAATTTTATTTTTATTGTATAAAATGTTCCTTTGTGGAGTAATTCCCTCATAGTTCGACATAAACACCTGGAACACATGAGTACTAGTACCAATTTCCATACCAAAAGTTAAGTTGGCTTCAGGATCGGTTTGATCTGAATTGGTAAATTCTCTCATATCATCAATGTTTAAAGGCTGATCATATTCAAAAAACACAGACATTGAAGGTGTAACTTTAGCTCTGCCAGAAAAGGTAATTGCCACCTTATCGTGTTCAACTAAAGAATCAGTTTTATTAAAATGAGTAAAACTAGGAGCTAATTGCAACGAGATATTATCATTAAATTTGTGTGCTACTATTAACTGAGAAAAATATCCCAATCTATCCGAGAATGCATAGTCATTACCAAAAACAACTTTATCTTGTGAGTTAATGGATAGATTTCCGTATAATGCTACAGAAACTGGAATAGAATTGGATTCGGTTTGTGTGAAAAATCTATATTTTCCATGGAATTCCTGCAATTTATAGTCCTTAGTATATCCGTAGCCCAGCATGAATTTTTCTGTAATACCATAGTTTACCCCCATGCGAATGTTTGAGGTAGCATAAATACCAAAAACATCTTCCAATCCATTCTCGATTAATCCGAAACGGTGTTGAATATGTAATTCAAATTCGCCGGCGAATGGTGTTACTGTAGTTTGAGTTTCTCCAAGAAGTCCAGACTCAAAAGTACCGGTAACAGGATCGTTTGCAAATTCATCTTCCTGTGCAAAGCAATTTTGTGATGCGCTCAGGACGACAGCAAGAAACAAAAAGAATGGGAACATCCATGAAAAAGTCATTTTCATAAATTTTTGAATTGAATATTTAGATCTTATCATAGTGTATAGTTTTAATTGTCGTTAGCACCTCGGGTTATCCACTCAAGAATTAATTGTTTTTCAGTTGCTGAAGCTCGGGTACTGTGAGATCCTGATTGTAATTGTGTATACAATTCGCTGGAGCCTGGAAGATCAACATTGATATAACCTCCGTTTGTTAATGCATTAAATGCATTGGATGCTCTTAAATCCGGATTAATTCCACCATCATGACAGTTGATACAATTAGAAGTGAATATGGGCACGATATCCGCACTAAACGAGATTTCCTGATCTGGCGGGATTACGATTTTATCCACTTGAATGATATCGTATTCGCATGAAACAAAACACAGAGTTGTTAGGAAAACCAGTAAAAGACTTACTAAGTTGTTCTTTTGCATAGTATTGAGATTTTAAATTTAAGTACTAATTAGTGATTAAAGAGATTAAACCATCTACACTAAAGATAAATATTTGCCTTTACCGCAATAGGTTTGATACGCCGAGATTTATTTTATGAAAAAAAGGAATTTGTCTAATACAAATCGATATTTATCAGTCTTTTACTAGGCTTATCTCAGTCTTTTTTTTATATTTAATAGTTGCTAGAAAAAAAAACAAATTTTCAGTAGCTGTTGCAAAGCAATTTTTATTTGAAATTCACTATTTGTTTTTGGGAAATTTTCTGATAGATTTGATAACTAACTACTAATTTGTACCCTATATCTCTAAACTACTATGGCTAAATTTTCAAAATCGGATAATTGCAAAAATTGCCTCGATTGCAATATGCGAATACCGATGTTAAGTACTCTTTCCCGCCCCGAACTAATTGAATTGAATGAGAATAGATTTGAAGTAAAGTTTAAGGCTGGTGAAACAATCTTTAAACAAGGTACTTCTGCAACTCATCTATTAATTTTGACAACTGGTTTGGCAAAATTATACGTGGAAGGAGTTCAGGATAAACAGTTGATAATTAGGATTATTAAGCCTTGGGAAATTATTGGGCAGGCATCTTTGTATTTTGATAACAGACATCATTATTCAATTGCAGCACTTGATAATACCACTGCTTGTTTTATAGAAATAAGTGCTTTTAAAAAAGCAATTCAGACAAATCCTCTCTTTGCCGAGGAATTTATTAAGAATTGCACTCAAAAAGGAATCTTTTCCTTTGAAAAAATGGTGAGTTTATCACAAAAGCAGATGCATGGCCGCATAGCCGATGGACTTATTTATCTTTCCGGTAAAGTGTATGAAGATCTGAATTTTGATTTGCATCTTTCAAGACAAGATGTTGCGGATCTTACCGGTATGTCGAAAGATAGTGCGATTAGAATTCTAAAAGAATTTCATAATGAAGGCATTATTGAACTGGATGGCAGAAAATTGAAAATATTAAATTACGGACAACTGGAGCGAATTAGCGAAACAGGTTGAAAATACAATAAAAATGAGAGGAAATTTCCTCTCATTTTTACTTTACAAGAAGTTCATCAAGATTTCGTTCGATTACTTTTCGATTCAGATTTTTTCCAATTATTACAATCTTACTTTCTCTTATCTCATCTTTTCCCCATGTTTTTCCAACGGTTGCTTGTATTTGAGTATGTACAGATTGTAGTATAATTCGTTTGTCAACACCTTCCAGATATAGAATTCCTTTAATTCGATAGATACTTTCCTGATTAAATTTCAGAAAAGCATCCAGCCACATCCCTAATTTCATTTGTTCCATTGGAATTGAAGAGGTGTAGCTCATGTTTTCAATTCCATGCGTTGTTTTATTTGGGGGACTTGAGTTTGCTTCAAGTCCTAAAACAAATTGGTAAACCTTTGCAGGATCATATGAGAAAGAATCAAGTAAATTTTTGTTTGCAGGTTTCGCAAATATACATTCTTCAATTCGGGCAAACTTGTTAATTCTTTCAACCTCTGTTTTAACCGCATTTGTCTTTTCACGACCAGCAACATCTGTTTTATTTATTAATATTTGATCTGATATTGCAATTTGTTTGGTTAGAACTATTTCCTTCTCTATTATATTTGACGCATTTGCTGCATCAACCAGACAAATTACTGCGTCCAATTCAAATTCTTTTTTTATGAACGGATCGGTAATAAATGAAGCTAAAATACTACCCGGATCCGCAATTCCGGTAGTTTCTATAAGCAGGTGATTGAATTGATGATTTGATTGAATCAGATTTTTTAAAACGACATACAATTCATCATTCAAACTGCAGCAAATACAACCATTACTTAATTCAAAAATGTTTTCGTTTTTAACGTTGGTAACTAATTCAGAATCAATGTTTACTTCACCAAATTCATTTTCGATAACGGCGAATTTTTTATTAGGATAGCTCGATATTAAGTGATTAAGCAGACTGGTTTTTCCTGCACCTAAGAAACCGGTAATTACAGTAACTGGAATTTTTGACATAATCATATTCATTTAAAACTTTTCCCAATGAACAATTTCATCTAATGATTTCCTTATCTTTTGAGGAGGCATCCTGTCCGATGGATATCCTAAAGATAAAATTGCAACAGGCTCAATATAATCAGGCAGATTAAAAAAATCAATGCATTTCTGAACGTGAAAATTACAGATCCAACAAGTTCCCAAGCCAAGTTCTGTTGCCTGAAGAGTCATGTGATCGATGGCAATCGCAGCATCAATATCACAATGATCTTTACCATCTTCACTTCGTTTCCATGAGTGGGCGTGATCACCGCAAATTACGATGTAAACAGGAGCTTCATTAAACCATTCATGATGATAAATTTCAGAGAATTTTTTGTGATTCTCAGTCTCCCTAACAACAATAAAATGCCGGGGCTGATTGTTCACTGCTGAAGGTGCAATTTGGCCGGCCTCTAATATTTTAATCAATTTTTCTTGTTCTATCTCTTTCGATTGATAGGAGCGAACTGAATATCTTTTCTGGCTAAGTTCTTTAAAATTCATTTCTTCATTTATTAATACCTGCTCTAATACTTTGTACAAAATTGTGAAATTAATAAGACATGATGCTCATGATTTTTCATTTTGTTTAGCATGTTGGTTTTGTTCTGTGCCATTCACAACATTTTTGTACCTTTGGCAATCATTTTTTAGAGGAGAATATAGATGACGAAAGAGCTAAAGAAAAATATCATGTTCCAATATCTGATGTTATTGGTAATAGCAGCCACGGCTGGACATCAGGGGTGGAGAACCTTATTTAATAATTTCGCAGTTGAGGAAGTTGGCATTAACGGATTTCAGGTTGGTGTCATTCAATCGGTAAGAGAAATCCCTGGCTTTTTGGCTCTTTTAGTTGTGTATTTATTGTTGGTAATTAAAGAACATCGTTTGTCGGCATTATCAGTTTTAATTGTTGGTTTGGGAGTTGCTTTAACTGGCTTTTTCCCTTCGTTTTTAGGCTTAATAATTACAACAGTTATTATGTCTGTGGGATTTCATTATTTCGAGACAACAAATAAATCACTGACACTTCAGTATTTTACGATTGAGCAGGCACCTGTTGTATTTGCTAAGCAAAGAAGTTGGTCAGCCATAGCAAATATTAGTATGGGTGCTTTTGTTTATGCAATTGCGCATTTTATTTCACTGCAAGCAAGCTTTATTTTAATTGGTGCGGTTGTTTTTTGTCTTGGCATTTGGGCATTTTTCTGGGATCCGGCAGATAAAAATATTCCACTTCAAAATAAGGGGATGGTTGTAAGAAAAAGATACTGGCTTTTTTATGTTTTGAATTTTTTGAGTGGTGCCCGTCGTCAGATTTTTGTTGTGTTTGCTGTTTTTATGCTGGTGCAGAAGTATCATTATACCGTTCAGGATGTAGCAATTCTATTTGTAATAAATAACGTTATAGCCTATTTTGTTTCACCCATGATTGCAAAAGGAATCAATCGATACGGAGAACGAAAAATGTTATCACTGGAATATATTGGATTGGTTTTCGTCTTTTTAGGATATGCTTATATTGAAAATGCTCTTATTGTAGCCGGATTATATATTTTGGATCATATCTTTTTCGGTTTTTCGATGGGAATCAATACGTATTTTCAGAAAACAGGTGATGCAAAAGATATTGCGCCATCAATGGCGGTGGGTTTTACGATTAATCACATATCTGCAGTAGTTATACCTGTTGTTGGAGGTTTGTTATGGATGGTAAACTGGAGAATTCCGTTTGTATTTGGCGCCATCCTTTGTCTTGTATCACTTGGATTTGTTCAAAAAATAAGAACAAATACTAAAATTTAATTATGAAAGAAAAAGAAAAAATATATCAGTCTCTGATTGAGATGTACAATCATGGGATTCAATCGAAAAATCCAAAAAAAATTCGTGAATTCTTAAATGACAATTCCGTAGATCTTCTAAAAGAAGAAGCTCGGTTTTATTTGGAAATTCTTCAATTACGTGCGGCTTCATTTTCTTTGTTTGGAGAATTAAATGAGGCCGGAGAAGAGTATCGTAAGGGATATTCATCTTGTTCTACAAGTGGGAAGTGGGTTTATGGTCTGAATTGGGCTCTGCAGTTTATGGCAGAATTTTCGTTTAAGCGCGGTAAGGAGAAAATTCACGAATCAATGAACAATGGAATTAAAGTTCTGGATCAGGCGCTAATTGATTTGCCGTTCGATAAATACCGCGACTTTTATTATTTGTGTCTTTCAAATGTGAAAGCATTTATGCTTTTAAATTCTGATAGAAGAGAAGAAGGATTAGGAGTTTATGCCGATTGTAAATTTATACCGGTTCCTATTCCTGAATACAATGATAAGGAATCTTTGCAGGTTCTTTTTGCTCATTTCACAAAGGGGATTGCTGTTGCCATTGAGTTGAAAAACTATGATTTATTAATGAATCTGATGAAGGTAATCTCCATCGATGATCAAACCTTACAATCTGAAGGGAGTTTGTTCCGGATTTTCTACGAGACCCTGGTAAGTGCCTTCGATATGCGTGCTGAATTTATTACGGAGTTTAATGCAATGTTTAAAATAAAGGATGTTTTAGAAAGTACAACTCCACATTTTGCTAAGTTTTTAGGTTTGATCGGGGAACAGGATTTGGATAAATTGGATCTGTTTTTTAAGGAATCTTATAGCTAGCAACCGATGGGGAATAATTGTTTTTGCGGCAATAACATAGCATACAATGTGTGTTGTGGTGCAATTCATTCCGGCAAAAGAAAAGCGATTACGGCAGAAGATCTAATGCGCAGCAGGTATTCTGCTTTTGTTCTTGCTGATGTTGATTACATTTTAGCTACTTATTCATCTGAAACATGTCCTTCCGATCAGAAAAAGGAGATTCTAGAATGGACTCAGTCCGTTGAATGGCTTGGATTGAAAGTGATTCACACCGAGAAAGGAAAAGAATTTGATTCGGTTGGATGGGTAGAATTTCAGGCTGGTTTTATAGAAAAAGGACAGAAGCAAATTATGCACGAAAAATCCTTTTTCCATAAGGAGAGTGGAGTTTGGGTTTATGTTTCCGGTGAATATCCAAAGCTTAATAAGGAGGGAAAAGAGAATTTACCAAATAGAAATGATCTGTGTTTTTGTGGAAGTGGCAAAAAGTTTAAAAAGTGTTGCTTAAAATAACAATGAAATAATAAAATGGCTGTTTCCAATAAAACAGCCATTTCCATTTAAATATATTTCTAATTCTTTCCCATATTCTTCAGTACAGAAAAAGTTTTATCGATATCAGTATCATTTACAACAAGAGTAAATTCATTTGTAGTTGAGATTACTTCACGAATGTTGATGCCGGCCCATGCGATGTTCTTAAGTATAAAATAGTAAAAGCCAAGCTGTTGACTGTTTGTTGAAGGTAATTTTAATGTAACAGATGATAAATCTTCGCTTTTACTTACGAGCATTTCAGTACTAAATACTTGTTCTACTTTTTCTCTTAAAGTATTGCTTACAACTAAATTGGATTCGAAAACCCCCTGAACCATGGTGTAGAAAAATTCTTGATTCGGACCAATAGATTTTAACAATTCTGTGTGTTTTTCAATCAAGGTATTTGAGTTTTTATAAGTGAAATCGACTAATTGTGAGCGAACAATAATATCACCTACATTGGTAATAACTTCCTTTAAACCTGGATTGATTTTCACTTCCAGACTTGGAGCTAATCTGTTCAGTGCCATGATGATTGCACCGAGTTTAACCGGCTTTTTTACGCTCTGTTCAACCTGATCCTGAATTTTACGAGCTAATGACGAAATGTTTATTAAACCATCTACCAAAGCTTCTGCCAAAAAGGGTTGTGAGCTAACTATTTTTTCTACAACTTGTGGAATTGTTATCATGAATTGAAGTTTGTGTTGAAAAACTATACAAAGATGTTCAAAAATTAACAGAAGGTAGAATTAATGAATAAATTTTCTAAAAATTTCGTTCATTTTATTGTAGAATCTATATTTGCAGCCGTTAACAAAATCTTGCGGATGTCTGCAAGTAATAATCAAGGAGTATATATAAATGAGAAAAGCTTGGCAAGGATCTATTGTTGCTATTGTAACACCTTTTAATATTGATGGTAGTATTGATTATACTGCTTTTGATAATTTGATTGATTTTCATTTGAAAAATGAAACTGACGGAATTGTAGTTTGCGGAACCACTGGGGAAGCTGCCACTCTTACTAAAAAGGAGTATGCGGAACTAATTAAACATACAGTTGAAAAGGTGAATAAACGAATTCCGGTAATAGCGGGTTCCGGAACAAATTCAACATCTGAAGCAATTGAAAATTCCTGCCTGGCTGAATCTCTGGGTGTTGATGCAATTTTGGTCGTGTCGCCTTATTACAACAAACCAACAAGAAAGGGTTTGAAAGATTATTTCTCTCAAATTTCTAAAGCGGTTACTGTTCCAATTATTCTTTATAATGTACCTGGAAGAACCGGCGGCAACATTCCTGCTGATTTGGTTGTGGAATTAGCAACGGAATTTGAAAATGTAGTGGGCATCAAAGAGGCATCCGGGAACTTAGAGCAAATGGCTTGTATTTTGAGAGATAAACCATCTGATTTTATGGTTTTTTCGGGCGATGATGCTTTGGCTTTTCAAGCTGTTTGTATGGGAGCAGACGGAGTTATTTCTGTTGTTGCCAATTTAATACCTAAGGAATTTCATAATTTAATGTTGGCTGCCTCTAAAGGTGATCTGGCTAAATCAAAAGAAATTTATTTTAAATATCTGAGATTAATTCAATTGTGTTTTATCGAGTCGAACCCAATACCTGTGAAAACAGGTTTGGCAATAATGAATAAGTTAAGCGAAGAGTTTAGATCTCCTATGTCTGTTATGGTGGACGAAAATAGAATTTTATTGGTAAATGAAATAACCAAATTGAAAATGATTTAAATATTTAAAGCTATTAATTGAATATAGAGCCGCTTTTTAAGTGGCTCTTTTGTTTTGGGAAATTATCATTTTTTTTGGCGCTGTATTTTACTGTGATGTAGTGGGATAAGCTTATCTGGAATTGAGCTTCGCCTTTCATTTAATAAGGAAAAACAGCTTTGTTTTTAAAAATCACAATGATAAATTGAAACCAATCAGATGATAATAAGTACAAGTGCTTAGAATCACAGTGTTTTTCAATACAGTGATGATTGCTTAAACTTGAATTCATTTGGCTGGAATGCTTAATGAAAGTGATTATAAATTTAGATGTTATAAATTGATTTAAAGGAAGTTTTCCAAATATGAATAAAGATTTACTCTTTGCCTTAATTCAAAATCCCTACTTAATTCCCGGTATTTATAATTATTGTGATGGTTGGTGTGAAAGATGCAGTTTTACTGGTAATTGTCTTAATTATAAAATGATGGAAGAGGGTGTGCCTGATTTAGATGTTTCTAATACCGATGCTTCTTCTGCAATGGATAATCTGGATGAGATGTTTCAGTTAAGTATGGAGTTGCTGAAACAAGCCGCAAAGGATTTAGGAATGGAAATGCCTGAACAGGATGAAGACTTTGATGTTGAAGAAGAAGAAAAAAAAGATGATTTGATATTTAAAGGCCAAATAATGAAACAGGCCGATAAATATTCTGAATTAGTAGACCAATGGTTTGCCGAATTTGAGGCACTTCTTTTTATAGGAAGTATTAGCTTAAAAGAATTGCTGGACTATAAGGATGAGGAGGAGATGAGTGAAATTGAAAAAACAGTCTTTAATTCTTATGAGATAATTCGCTGGTATCAGTTTATTATTCCGAGCAAGCTCTTTCGCTCACTTAGAAGTAAGACAAATACAGAAGAAACAGGGAATGAATTTTATAAACATGACAGTATCGCATCTGGAAAAGTAGCATTGCTGTCCATTGATGAATCGATTAAGGCCTGGACTTGTTTTATGCAGAAATTTCCTGAAACAGAGGATCGAATGCTGCCATTGTTACTGATACTTTCAGGTTTACGAACTATAGTCGAGAAAGTATTCCCCGAATCAAGAGATTTTATAAGACCTGGTTTCGATATCTAATTAATCCGCAATTGATAGTATCGGACGTTTAAAGCGTTGCATCATATTCAAATGAATTTAGAAGATAGTTTTTACTCCAAATAAGAGAGTGTATAACGCAAAAAAAGTCGGTAACCAGCCGACTTTTTTTCTACTCACTTTAAACCTTAATCTACTATATGAAAAAACTACTTTTTGTTCTTTTGTACATTACAAATGTATGCATGAATCAAGTTAATTGGTCTAAACAAGTGTTAAAGAAGATTAAATCTTTAATTTAACCTTATTTTAAGATTAAAAACCATTGGATTATTAGCAGAGATTGTTGGATTTTAAACCAGCATTTAAAGTTTGTTTGTTAAATTTGTTGAAATTCTAAAATTACTAAAATTGAATATCACCATAGTTACCGAATACTCATTATGGTGGGTATTGCCCTTTACTTTAGTTTCTTTATTACTTATTGTTTTGGTTTATTTTTTCAGAAAACCATACCATAAGGATCTTTCCCTGCCCAAAATCTACATTTTAGCTTTTTTGCGGGGTCTTTCCATTTTATTACTTCTGATACTACTGTTGGAGCCAAAAATTAAATACGCTTCAGAAAAAATTGAAAAACCATTATTAGTTTTTGCCCAGGACAATTCAAAGTCTCTTAAATTAAATAATAATTCTTTATTTTATTTGAATGAATACCCTTCTGAAATAGAAAAATTTCTTGAGACTTTGAATTCTGAATTTGAGATTAAGAAAATTAGTTTTGGAAATAAAGTAGAGGAACTATCTAATTATAATTATTCTGAGACGAATACAAATTTTTCAGATTTGTTTGAATTTTTGAAAAACAATTATGGAAATTTAAATAATGTGCAGGTTCTTCTTGCCAGTGATGGTCTTTACAATAAAGGCGGTAATCCCAGATATGATGTACAAGATTTGAATTTTCCCATTCATACGTTACTATTAGGGGACACGGCGCGCATCGAGGATGTTTCAGTTATATCAGTTAAAACAAATAAATTAGGTTTTATAAAAAGTAAATTACCCGTTAGAATTGGCGTTAAAGCAACTAATTTAGATTCGGAATCAGTACGATTGAAAATTTACAATGGTTCGGCGAAATTGATTGAGGATGAATTTCAGATTAATAACAATGCATTCTTTATCGAAAAAGATTTTTTTATTACTCCGGAAAAAGCAGGTTTACAGAAGTTTAGAGTAGAAGTAATTGCAACAGAAAAGGAAAGTTCCAAAAGTAATAACCACTACGAGTTTGTGGTTGATGTATTGGATAATCAGAGGAAAATAGCAATTTGTTTTGATAAATATCATCCTGACATAGCAGCTATTCAATCGGCGATTAATGAAAATTTAAATTTTACTGTTGAGTTAATTAATCTTGTACAGAAACAAGCTGATCTTGAGAAATACAATCTGGTAGTTCTGTATCAAATTCCATCTCATCTCAATTCATATTCAGGTTTTTTACAGCAAATTCAACAAAAGGAAATTCCCGCTCTAATGGTTGTTGGAGGGAATTCGGATATTGAAGCTTTAAATAAGTTGAATTTTGGTGTTAATTTGTTAAGAAATGAAGGTCTATACACTGAATCATCCTTTGTAGGAGATGAAACTTTTAACTTGTTTGATTTAAAGAAATCGAAGTTGGAAACTTTAGAGAAAATGCCGCCCTTGTTATCTCCTTTAGTGCGTTGTGAATTTAATTCGGAACATCATATTGTTGGATATCAGAGTATTAAATCAGTACAAACGGAAGAGCCTCAAATTGCTTTTTCATATGCTGATAATCAGAAAATTGCGTGGATTTTTGGTGAGGGAATCTGGCGATGGAAATTGCACTTGTCCCGAATGAATGATTCTCCTGAAGTGTTTTTTGATTTAATCAATAAAATGGTGCAGTATTTATCTTTGAAGATTAATCGTAACCAACTGGTGGTTAACTACCCAAAAAACATCTCCGAAGGGGATGAAATTGTGTTTGATACTGAGATATACAATAGAAGTTATGAGCTGGTTAATCAGGCGAATTTGGATTTTACCTTGATAAATCAAGCAGGTAAATCTTTCAACTATAATTTTGAAAAACGCTCAGAGAAATACCAATTAAGAATAGGCTCTTTGCCAAAAGGCAATTATTCATTTGTTGTTAAAACCCAGGATAGTGAAAATGTTTTGGAGCAAAAGGGACAGTTTATTGTTAGCTTAAATAGTAATGAAGCTAAAAATTTACAGGCCGATGGTAAAATACTTTCGCAAATTTCAAGTTTAACAGGAGGTACGGTTTTTAAACTTGACGAACAATCAGAGATGCGGACCAACATTAGAGAAAATGAGCATGCGAAATCTATTTTATCAGAGGAAACGAAGTATGGTAATTTAGCTGAGATGCTATTTGTATTGATTATAATTATCATATTAATGATATTGGAATGGTTTTTGAGGAAGTATTGGTTAGGGATTTAAATTTGAAAAAAAATCAAACGAATTAATCGTAATCAGCAGTAAATATAATCATATGAAACGAGCCATGAGAAGACTTTTCTCACACACGAGGATAACTAAGTTGGCGAGTTCCATGTGGCAATGAAAAACAAATTTAGACACATGAAAAGGATATTTTTAATTGTCACCTCATTATTTTTATTATCATCTTGTCAAACTCTTTCTTTGTACAGTTTTCAAGGACTTAATGCACCAAAAATTTTAATTCCTGCTGATGTGAAAACAATAGGTTTTGTTGATAGAAATACCTGTTTTAAGATTGATACCGTAAGTCAGTATTATCTTATTAATAGTAATCTTCTTACCGATACAACTGATTATAGTGCAGATATTTCAACGAATTGCTATTTGGGTTTTACTGAGAACTTATCGGAGTATTTAGCTATGGATTCTATTCCATTTATTCAGTTGGATAAAAAGGAAATATCAGGTGACAGAGATTATACACCAATGAAATGGGAACTTGTTGACAGTATCTGCGAGAGTAATGGATCTGATATTTTAATTTGTTTGGAGGATGTACAGTTATATAATAAATACACAGTATTTGAAGATGTACTGAATTATGGGATTACTGATGCGAATTATTTTGCTGTGTGGAGGATATATGATCCCTTAAATCAGACATATCTGGATGAACAAATCGTAATTGACAGTTTGTTTTCGGAAGTTACATCATCTTCATACAATCGGTTAATAGAAGAAAAACTGCCTAAAAGAAAAGATCTTTTTAAGGATGTTTCTTATGAAATTGGAAATCAATATGCAGATATGCTTGCACCTAAATGGATTGATATAACTAGAAAGTATTTTGCCTCCGGAGATGATCGTTTAGCCATTTCAAAATATTATATTGATCAAGGGGATTGGGAGACTCCAATTTCCTTATGGACTGAGATTTCAAATGAGAAAGATGATAAACTTGCAGGAAGAGCTTCTTATAATTTAGCTGTGGCGTATGAAATTAAAGAAGATTATGTGCAGGCAAATCGGTGGATCCGGAAATCAATTTTTCATTATAAAACATTGAAATCTTTGCCATCCGAATTTAAATTAGTTAAGGCATACACATTAGAACTTCTGGAGAGAACCAAAAACAAAGAGAAATTGGATCTTTTTTTTGGAGAGTAATTTTATTTTAAAAAATATACAAGCCTGATGAGTATTATTCTATCAGGCTTGTTTAATTTTGAGAGCTTAAATTTTAATACAAAACTACATGACATCAACGATGCTGCTTTATATCATACTGGGAATTTTAACTGCAGATTTTATTTTAGAACGATTTCTTGAATTTCTGAATCATAAGAAATGGTCGCCCATTCTTCCTAAAGCATTAGAAGGGATTTACGATCAGGAAAAATATAGTCAGTCACAAAATTATCAGAAGGACAAATTGATGCCTTCGTTAATTTCATCGGGAATAGGTTTCATTGCTACGGTACTAATGATTAGTCTTGGTGGTTTTGCATGGGTTGATGAGTTCGTCAGGAGTTATTTTGAACATCCAATAACAATTGCCTTAGCCTTTTTTGGTGTGATTTTGTTTTTTTCCAGTTTGCTGGGATTGCCTTTTTCTTACTATTCAACATTTGTAATTGAGGAGAAGTATGGTTTTAACAGAACAAGCTTAAAAACCTTTGTATTGGATAAATTAAAAGGTGGATTGCTTAGTATTGTAATTGGTGGTGGCATATTGGCTTTATTAATATGGATTTATTTGCAGACCACAACAAACTTCTGGTGGATGGCGTGGTTGGTAATTGCATTTTTCATGATTTTTATGGCCATGTTTTATTCTTCCTTGTTGGTGCCTTTATTTAATAAGCAAACACCTCTGGAAGATGGAGAATTAAAAGATGAGATTAGCAGGTTTGCAGGTAAAGTAGATTTCAAATTGGATAATGTCTATGTAATGGACGGTTCTAAACGGTCATCGAAAGGAAACGCATATTTTAGCGGACTTGGATCAAAAAAGAGAATTGTCCTGTTTGACACATTAATTAATGATCTGACAAAGGAAGAGATTGTTGCGGTTTTGGCGCATGAAATTGGACACTATAAAAAGAAACATACACTTAGCGGCATATTTTTATCCTTACTGCAAACCGGACTGATGTTTTACATTTTTTCGTTGATTATTTCCAATCCCTTACTTTCGGAAGCATTGGGAGCGAAGCAGCAAGGATTTCATTTGGGATTGATTGCCTTTGGAATTTTGTATTCTCCGATATCAACCTTTTTAGGTTTGGGAATGAATATTTTATCACGAAAGAATGAATATGAGGCTGATGATTATGCCTTAAAAAATTATGATGGGAAAGCTTTAGGAGATGCTTTAAAGAAACTATCTGTTAGTTCTCTTAGCAATTTAACGCCACATCCGGTTTATGTGTTTTTTTACTATTCACATCCAAGTCTTTTACAACGATTAAAAGCATTACAGTTAATAAAATAAGCAAATGCAAGCAGAAATAATTACAATTGGTGACGAAATTCTGATTGGTCAAATAGTGGATACCAATTCAGCATGGATGGCCAAAGAATTAAATGGAATAGGTATTAATGTTGGGAAAATAACCAGTATATCCGATCAGGAAGCTGATATAGTAAGTTCCCTGAAACAGGCAATGGAAAGAGTTTCCCTTGTTTTAATTACGGGAGGTTTAGGACCCACGAATGATGATATTACTAAAAAGACATTGAGCGATCTTTTTGAAATGAATCTGGTGCAGGATGATTTTTTATTTGCTAAAGTTGAACAAAGACTCTGGCAGAGAGGGATTCCTATGAATCGTTTCAATCGGGAACAGGCTTTGGTTCCCGATGGCGCAAGAATAATAACCAATAACCATGGTACAGCTCCTTGCATGTGGTTTGAGAAAGATGGTAAGGTAGTTATCTCGATGCCTGGAGTTCCTTTTGAAATGAAGGGAATTATGCAGGACGAAATTTTACAATCATTAAAACAACATTTTTCTACACCGGTTATTTTGCACAAGACAGTAATGACTCAAGGTATTGGAGAATCTGTGATGGCGGAAATGCTTGAAGATTGGGAAGGGAATTTACCAGCTTGCGTAAAATTGGCATATTTGCCTTCTCCTGGAGTTTTGCGATTACGAATGAGTCTTTTGGGAGATAATTTGGCAGAATTAGAGAAAATTATAGAGGAGCAGTTGTCTGCGTTGAAAAAAATAATTTCCGCAAATATATTTGGCTATGATGATGAACCCATGGAATTGACCGTAGCTAAACTTTTATCCGATAAGGGAAAGACTTTGGGCACAGCAGAGAGCTGTACCGGAGGGAAAATTGCTCACCTAATAACATCTCATGCGGGTAGTTCTTCTTATTTTAAAGGTGGTGTGGTAGCCTACTCAAATGAAGTGAAGGAAAATATCTTGTGTGTGAATGGTGAGGATTTGGAGAAATATGGTGCGGTAAGTCAGCAGGTAGTGGAACAAATGGCTATTGGTGCCAGAAAAGTGCTGAATACCGATTATGCAATTGCAACATCAGGAGTTGCCGGACCCGATGGTGGAACGGAGGAAAAACCCGTTGGAACTGTTTGGATTGCTGTTGCGGGATCCAATGACCTTATTTCTCATCGATTTGATTTGTATAAAAATAGAGAACGAAATATTCAGGTGGCATCTTTAAATGCACTAAATATGCTGCGGAATTTACTTCAAAAGTAAAGGATAATATTGTTTTTATATTGAGAGGCTTTCCGTTTAGTGGAGAGCCTTATTTTTTTATCAATTTTGAATGTGATAAATTTCACTTTTACCAAGTTTAATATTGCAATTGGCATCCTAAATATCTAAATTTCAGTTACTATAAATAAAATCAAAGTTAAGATAGAAATATATTAAAGCTACAAACATGTAGATATTTGGATATATGGATATTGTTGTTTAGATTTGAACCGAAATTAAAAGAACAAATAAATATGCGAAACCTTAAAATTTATTTCATTTTACTCTTAATTGCAGGCTTTTCAATAAAAGGGAAATCACAAGCTGTAGAAATGAAGTTAAGTTTGAAAGAAGCTTTAGTAAAAGCTTCTGAAAACAATTGGGAAATTAATAGGGCGAAGGCTGAGGGAAGAGTTGCCAAAGCCGAATTCCGTCAAACAAATTCTGTTTTTTTACCGATAGTGAATCTTTCACATTCGGGAGTTGTAACAAACGATCCGTTGAGCAGTTTTGGATTCAAATTAAAGCAGGAGATAGCTACACAGGCTGACTTTAATCCACTCTTACTAAATGATCCTGGTCAGACTAAAAATTTCAATACTAAAATTGAGGTTCAGCAGCCATTAATTAATATTGATGGAATTTATGGCAGAAGAGCCGCGAATGCAAAAATGCAGGCTGTTGATTACAAAACAGAGAGAACAATCAATTTTACAAAGTTTGAGGTGAAGAAAGCCTATTATCAGCTCGAATTGGCTCAAGAGGCAGTTTCAGTTCTTCAATTATCAAAAAAGGCTGCTGCTGAAGCACTACAAGTTACTGAAAATAATTTGGCGCAAGGCTTTGTGCAGGAAGCAGATCTGTTATCTGCAAAGGTGCGGGTTTTGGAATTGAATAATCAGTTAGCAGATGCAAGTAATAATCAGAAGAGTGCAGGAGAGTTTTTGGCCTACCTTTTGGGTTTGGATATTAATGTGGTGATTGTTACTACAGATTATTTGGAGAAAAAGCCTTCCTTGTTAAATGGCTTGGAGCAAGATTTTCAAATTGAAAATCGTTCGGATTTGAATGCCTATAGAAAGAGCGTTGAAGCAAGAGAAAGTATGCTGAAATCAGAAAGAATGCAGTTCCTTCCCCGATTAAATGCATTTGGTGCATACGAATGGAATGACGATAAACTTTTTGGAACATCAGCAAATAATTACATGATTGGCGCAAGTTTATCATGGAATTTATTCAGCGGTTATAAAAATATTGGGAAGGTTCAGAAGGCGAAGGCCGAGTTAAAAATATCGGAGTTGAACTTCGCTGAATACCTATCCAAAAACAGTATGGAAATTCAATCTGCCAAAAGAAATCTGAAAGTGGCATATGATAAAATTGAATTGAGCAAATTAGCCAAAGAGCAGGCAGAAGAAGCACTTCGAATACGTACTAACAGATACAAGCAAGGATTGGAAAAAACTACTGATATCTTATATTCTGAAACGGTTTCGATGGCACGGAATCTTGATTATATAAACAGTTTATACAACTATCATGTTGCAGTTTTCCAATTGGAATTATTACTGGAAAAAGAATTACAATAAACAATCATACTAAAGAATCTACAGATATGAACTCAAGGAATTTTTTAATTATAGCACTGATCACTTTAGGTGGATTATCATTACAATCCTGTGGAAGTGAAAGCAAGGTAAAGGAGACAGAGAAAGCTGATGTTAGCGTGACGGTAGGAACAGCTAAATTAACAAATCAAGCTGAAACAATGAGTTTTTCGGGTAAACTGGAAGCTGAAACACATTCGAATCTTAGTACACGAATTATGGGTCAAATTGCTAAGATTAATGTAGAAACAGGTCAAAAAGTAAATAAAGGTCAGGTTTTGGTTGAAATTCATGCAAAAGATATTCAAGCGAAAAAAGCTCAGGTGAAAGCTAATGAACTGGAAGCAAAAGCTGCTTTTGCAAATGCAAAGAAAGATTACGATCGTTTTACTGTGTTGTTTGAGCAAAAGAGTGCTTCGCAGAAAGAGTTGGATGATGTAACAACACAATACAATATGGCAAAAGCCAGATTGGAAGCTGTTAACGAAATGGGTGTTGAGGTAGAGGAAATGCTTAGGTATACCACGATTAAAGCTCCTTACAATGGTGTAATTACCAGAAAATATATGAACGAAGGTGATTTGGCATCTCCGGGAATGCCATTGGTTGCGATTGAAAAACAGGGTGAATTTATGGTGATGGCCCGAATTCCTGAATCTGAAATTTCAAAAATCAAACAAAATGATCCTGTATTGGTTCAAATTAGTGCATTGGGGGATGTTAAAATACCTGGTTTTGTTTCGGAAGTTAATCCATCTTCTCAGTATACAGGAAATCAGTTTGAAGCAAAAATAGTTTTGAAGCCTGCCAACGAACAAAAAAATAATTTGTACAGTGGTATGTATGCAAATGTTTTGATTGAAAAAGGGGGCATGCCATCTATAATGATTCCTGCAAGTGTTTTGATTCACAAAGGACAATTAACAGGTATATATACTGTTAGTCAGGGTGGAACAGCAATATTGCGATGGCTAAGACTGGGAAAAACTATTGGTGATCAGGTTGAAATTCTATCGGGCTTAAACGATGGTGAGAAATACATCGTCTCCTTTAAAGGAAAAATTTGGGATGGAGCAAAACTTACTATTCAATAATTACAGCTGGTAGTTACAATCAAAATACAATCATATGAAAACAGGATTTGCAGGCCAAATGGCCAAACTATTCATAAATTCTAAATTAACTCCGCTCTTGATGGTTGCCTTCATGGTGATTGGCGTGTACAGTGCTTATTTAACGCCAAGAGAAGAAGAACCACAAATTGATGTACCCATTGCTGATATTTTTTTAAGATATCCGGGTGCAAGTCCGGCTGAAATTGAGTCGAGAGTTATGCAGCCACTTGAAAAAGTAGTGGCAAATATTCCTGGTGTTGAATATGTTTATTCTACATCAATGCCGGGACAGGCGATGCTAATTGTTCAGTTTTATGTAGGTGAAGACATTGAAAGATCTTTGGTTAAGATGTACAATGAGATCATGAAACACATGGATGAAATGCCAAAAGGCACTTCCATGCCTCTAATTAAAACACGTGCAATTGATGATGTTCCGGTATTGGGATTAACATTTTGGAGTGAGAACTATGATGATTTTCAGTTAAAGAGAATAGCACAGGAAGTAAACAACGAAATAGAAAAAGTTAATGATGTTTCGGAAACCAAAATAATTGGCGGACGTTCCCGTCAAGTAAGAGTTATTCTGAATCGGGCACAAATGGCTGGCTATAATATTGATGCTTTGAGTATTGCCCGGCAAATTGAAATATCTAATCAACAAATAGGATCAGGAGCATTTAATAATCATGACACAGAATATTTAGTTGAAACAGGTCGGTTTCTTGAAAATTCAGAAGATGTTGCAAACCTGGTTGTAGGTGTATACAATGGCAGTCCAATTTATTTGAAACAAGTTGCAGAGGTTGTTGATGGTCCGGAAGTGCCTTCACAATATGTGAGTTTTGGTTATGGAAAAATAAATGAGGCTAAGGAACTTGTAAAAGGAAATTACCCTGCTGTTACCATTTCTGTGGCCAAACGACGGGGTGCTGATGCAATGAAAGTTGCGGAACAAATTTTAACAAAAACAGCCGTTTTGGAACAGGAATTAATTCCTGCCGATGTTCATGTTGAGGTTAGCAGGAACTATGGTGAAACTGCTTCAGACAAAGTCTCCGAGCTGTTGATGCACCTTTTAGGAGCAATTATTGCTGTTACATTTGTTGTGATGCTGGCCATGGGATGGCGTGGTGGATTGGTTGTGTTTTTATCAGTACCAATCACCTTTGCCTTAACCATGTTTAGTTACTATTTTCTGGATTATACATTGAACCGGATTACCTTGTTTGCTTTGGTCTTTGTTACCGGAATTGTGGTTGACGACTCCATTATTATTGCGGAGAATATGCACAGGCATTTTAAAATGAAACAGCTGCCGTTTATGCAGGCGGCCTTGCGTTCAATTGATGAAGTGGGGAATCCAACAATTTTGGCAACTTTCACTGTAATTGCAGCAGTTTTGCCAATGGTATTTGTGTCTGGTTTAATGGGACCTTATATGAGTCCGATGCCGATTGGAGCATCCATTGCAATGATTTTCTCCTTACTGGTAGCTCTTACCATCACTCCTTATCTGGCTTATCGTTTGTTACGATTTAAAGAAAAAGATGATGCTGATGAGAAGGCTTTTAAGCTGGAAGACTCGATGGTGTACAAACTTTATTCAGCTACGATTTCGCCCATGCTGGAATCAAAATGGAAGAGGTGGAGTTTTATTGGTACAGTGGTTGTTCTTTTACTGGCTTCAACTACATTGGTTTATTTTAAACAGGTTGCTGTTAAAATGCTTCCCTTCGATAATAAGAACGAATTTCAGGTAGTTATTGATATGCCGGAAGGAACAACCCTTGAGCGTACCGCTGTGGTTGCTAAAGAATTGGCGGCTTACATTTCTCAGCAAGAAAATGTAGTTGACTATCAGACTTATGTGGGGACAGCCGCACCAATGAATTTTAATGGTTTGGTTCGTCATTACGATTTGCGTCGTGGTTCGAATGTTGCCGATATTCAGGTGAATTTAACTCATAAAGATGAGCGTGACGAGCAAAGTCACGATATTGCTAAGTTAATGAGACCTGCGTTGCAGGAGATTGGAAAGAAATTTAATGCCAATGTAAAGGTTGTTGAAGTTCCACCGGGACCACCGGTAATGTCGACTTTGGTGGCAGAAATTTATGGTCCTAATTTGGAGGAACAACGAAATATTGCAGCTCAGGTAAAAACTCTTTTTGAAAAAACGGATGATGTTGTTGATGTTGACTGGTTGGTTGAAGATGATCAAACCGAATTTCAGTTTAATGTGAACAAAGAAAAGGCAATGTTGGCCGGAGTTTCGACTCAGCAAGTGGTTCATACTTTAAATATGGCATTGCAGGGACAGGAAGTTTCCCAATTGTACCAAGAGTCTGAACACAATCAGGTTGGGATTGATTTGCGGTTGCAGGAGAAAGATAGAAGTAGTGTTGCCGATCTGAAGAGAATCAATATTCTGTCACAATCGGGGCAGTTAGTTTCTTTGGGCGATATTGTTGATGTTCATGAGAGAATTAAGGAGAAAAGTATCTACCGTAAAAATCAGAAACGGGTGGTTTACGTTACTGCGGATGTAGCCGGAAAATTGGAAAGTCCGGTTTACGGAATCATGAACATAGCTAAAAACCTAAGTGATATTAAGCTACCTGAAGGTTATGATTTAAAAGAGGAATATACTCAACAACCGTTTTTAGAAGATAATTACAGTTTGAAGTGGGATGGGGAATGGCAAATTACATATGAAGTATTCCGCGATTTAGGAACTGCCTTTGCTGTGGTGTTGCTGGTTATCTATTTGTTGATTATTGGATGGTTTCAGAATTTTAAAGTTCCTTTTGTGATGATGATTTCAATTCCATTATCTCTTGTTGGAATTTTGGTTGGACACTGGTTGATGGGCGCTTTCTTTACCGCTACATCTATGATTGGATTGATTGCCCTTGCGGGGATCATGGTGAGGAATGCCATTTTATTGATTGACTTTATTAATCTTCGTTTGGAGGATGGTATTCCGTTAAAGGAGGCTGTTATTGAAGCTGGAGCCGTGCGTACAACACCAATTCTACTTACTGCAGGAACTGTGGTAATTGGAGCTGTTGTAATCCTGTTCGATCCCATTTTTCAAGGTTTAGCCATATCACTGATGGGAGGTTCTATTGCTTCAACATTTCTGACTTTGGTAATTGTACCACTTATCTATTATATGACTGAAAAGAAAAAATATCCTGTAATTGACCCTAAATCGAGTGAGATTAAGGACGAGGAATAAATCTTAAACTAATTTAAAACTTATGAAAGTTGTAATCATATTTTGTGTGAGTTCCTTTTATGATGATTTGAAGAAAATCTATCGAACTGCGGGTGTTGGGGCTTATAGTGAGTTTGATGTAAAAGGGTATACTCAAAAACATATTAAAGATGGTCAGGTACCAAACTGGTTTGCCTCTAATAAGGACTATTATGATTCTATCGCTTCTTTTTCCTTTTTAACTGACGAAAAAGGTTCTGAATTACTGAATCAAATTACTCTGTTCAACAATGATATAGATTGTTGCAATCCAATGCATGCTTATATGCTGGATGTTGAAAAGTTTATTTAAATGATTAGTATAAAATAAGATGAGAGAGAGAATTATTAGAGGCATTGCAGGAACATTAGTTTTGGTAAGCATTTTATTGGCATTTTACGTAAATATGAACTGGTTGCTGCTGACTGCTTTTGTTGGTTTAAATCTGTTGCAATCATCAATCACCAAATGGTGCCTGATGGATGATATTTTAAAGAAAGTTTTTAAAATGGATAATTAATTCATTTTAATTCTAGTTTGGGTATAAAGCTCTGAATGTAAATTCAGGGCTTTATTTTTTTTTGAATTCTGCTGTAAAGAATAATCTAAATTCCAGAAAAGCCTTAATATTCTATATCTTTGCCGGATAATACAGAATTATGATACGATCTACTGAACACGCATTCGAAATAATCGATACCCAGCTTAAGGGAATTCCATACGAAGCAATTGATTTCTTGAGAAATCAGGAAGATAGCGAAGAGTTAAGAAAGAAATTGGTTTTCGCCTTTACAAATGCCTACAATGGTGAAGCATACTATTCTGACGAGTACAGAGTGATGCTGCCGGCACCATTATGGTATTGTATTGTTGCAGAGAAACATTTGTCGGAGGAATTGTTTGAGCCATTATTGGAACTGTTTACTGTTGAGGAAGATTGGGATTTAATGAACGAACAGGCTGTATATTTGGCAGGACTGCTTGCCAGAAAATATCCGGAACAATTCGTAGGGAAAGTGCTCGATTTTATTGAAGAAAATATTAAATCAGATAATAAAAAACCTTATCTCTATTGTTTTGAGGCATTGTATTACGCAACAGATGAACAGTTTGACCGAATTCATTCCATATTGGACAGAGATAACTTTCATTGGGTAGATCATTACATTCGTGTATTGGGTGATTTACAGCGCAATGATACTCTTCAAAAATTCAAAGAGATTCTACCAAAATTCGAAGGTAAGCACACTGCGATTGAGTTACAATATTATATTGATGTGATGGAAGGTAAAGTTTCGGATTTTCAGAAAGGAACAGCTTTTTGCGAAATGCGCGATGCGGAATGGAAGAACCATTATCAGCAGATGGAGCATATTTTTGCTTCTTCGGAATCGCCGGTTGAGCAAGGCACAAAAATCAATAGAAACGATCCATGTCCATGTGGTTCAGGGAAGAAATACAAACAGTGTTGTTTAAAGAATATGTCGTAATCAGATGTTTATTCTATGAGCAAATACTTAGAAATAAAAAAAGAGTTGTATCTGTATGTATATCAGACAATAGAAGAGAAGTTGCAGCATAATAAGCTGGCTTTGCAGGAATTAAAGGAATCAGCTGGAAGCGAAACCAAAAGCAGTGCGGGTGATAAGCATGAAACCGGACGGGCAATGGTTCATTTGGAACAGGAGAAAATGGCTCAGCAATTTGCAGGCAATCAAAACATGCAAAGCGTACTGGCTAAAATTGATCCTGAAATTTTAAATTCTTCTATTTCTCTTGGATCTCTTGTAATTACTGATAAACTTCGATTTTTTGTGTCTGTTGCTTTGGGAAAAGTTGAATTAGACAAAAAGGAATACTATTTGGTTTCTCTTACATCTCCGCTTGCAAAACAATTTATTGGCAAACAAAAAGGAGATACCGTTCAGTTCAATAATCAAGACTATGCAATTGAAGAGATTGTATAACTGTTTTAATGCACATAGTAAAGTGATTATACGCTTTCTATGCATGTTTCATGTGCAATTTTGCTTATTTCCTGAATTGCTCCAAATAAGTCAACTAAATCTTCGTCGGTAGGTTCCGACCGATGATACTTTTCCAAAGAACAAATAGATTGGATGTTTTCGTATTTTAAGATGCGCTTTTTAAGCGTTGCATCAATTGGCATCACCTCTTCCAGACCATAAATAAGATCACTGTAAGTGTGATTTTGAGGCATATTTTGATGATAATCCAGTATCGCCATGATGTATCCTTCTAAAGACATCGATAACATATTGTATCGAACGGTATTTCCCAAGATGCTTTTTTTACCTTTTGGAGTTGCTCCTTTTAGAAATTGATCTCCATCCTGCATCCATCGGTTCCAGTTTAATTTTCTTGTTGTCATATCAGGTTATTTACGTGTAACGATTAGTGATAGAAACTAATATAACTAGCATCCGGAATTGCATGAACCACAAGATGTACTGCAATTTGAAACGCTTACATGTGTCACATTGCCATTTACGATTGTGAGAGGATGCAATTCTTCTTTGTCGAACAGTTTAATGTTTTCTTCTAAATTATTTCCCTGAGCGGGATACAAGGCAATTCCCATTTCGGTAAATAAATGAATGGCCATAACTGGCATTTCTCTTATGATCACCGAAAGGATACCCTTACGTTTTAATGCAAAGCTGATGTTGCCAATTTTGCTTGTTAATGCATTCGTAGGAAGCCATTCATAAGTTTTACTCAAGCTATCATATATGCAGTAAGAGGCAGCATCATCAAATTCTTTAGTAATCTTATTTTTTTCATTTTCATGATCAACCACTGGTATCAATACTTTCATAATCCATTTGTTTGTTAGTCGTTCTAAAAAAGATACTAGCTAACAATCAAAATAAGTACCTAAAACAGATAGGTGTTCAATTTCAGAGGATTAAGGAATTGTAAGGACATGAAAAATTTCATTTTTGTAGGGATTCATATTTAAAATCTACAAAAATGTATGATTGTACACATGCCCAGTAAATTATGTTGGAAATTACCGGGGAATTGATCTTGCAAAGAGTAAAGCCTATTTTGCTCCCAACCAGGTAGCTTTGTGCCAGATAGCCTCCAATGGGCCGTGAGAATGTTTCTTATCCCACCAGGTGCAAAACAGACCTAGAATTAGAGCAAGGCCGATACCGATTAACAAGCTGTAAGTCGCACCTGTGTATCGATACATTCCCAAACCAAATCCGTAATAGATGCCGGCACCTAACATGGATTGAAATACATAGTTGGAAAGACTCATTTTACCTATTGCTGAAAATGGTGTCAGAACATTTCGAAATGCATTGGTGTTGAAGAGTAAAACAAATCCTGATACCAAAAATACCATGAATGAAAGGTTAGTCCATGAGGTTTCGATGGTTTGCACTGAGCGGCGAATGGCTTCACTGCCAATTAATCCGCTAAGGTTTTTTTGAAGTATAAACAGGGGAACAAACGCAATGATTGAAATGATAAAAGTCTTTGTCCAAAATTTGGTGTTTTTATCTGATTTAGAAAAAAGATTCATACGACCGGCCAGCATCCCGAATAGAAAAGTTGAAAGAATATGAAAAAAACGACCATTCTCCCAGCTCCAGGCAATAACGGCTCTTTTCCCATTTGTTAAATTACCGTATACAGTACCTAAAAATGAATCTGCTTTTACGTATTCATCCATTTTGCCGAAATAGGTCCATGATATTGGATTGGCTATTTTAATATCCGGATTTTGTATGGCTTTAAAAAGGCTAAATAATTCGTAAGGCTGAATAAACAGGAGTAAGGCTATAGCCAATATCCATTTGTTGTTTAGTTTCACCAAGGGGATCAAAAACAAACCTACAAAAGCATAAAGAGTAAGTATATCACCTTGGTAAAATGCTGAGTTTATAATCCCAAAAATGAAAAGAAGCAGCAAACGCCAGGCAAAGCGTGCTCTAAAATCATTGCCTCGTTTGTTTTGATTATTAGTCTGAATAAAAAATGTTAAGCCAAATAGTAAGGCGAATATCGCGTAGGATTTACCTCCGAAAAGGAAAAACAATGAATCCCAGATTATTTTATCTAAAGAAACCATCCATGCAGGAAGGTTTGCCGGCGAAAAATAAACATCGAAATGCTCAATATTGTGAAGGAGCATAATAGAGACAAGGGCAAAACCTCTTAAAGCATCTACAACGTGCAGGCGGTTTTTAATTGCAGGGGTATTCATTTGTACTTAGATTGGTTAAACAGAAGTTGCTAATTTAACTAAGTTTTTTGTTTATGGCAAGTAGAAAATAATGTTCGGTTGGTTGAATAACCAGCCTGAATTAGAATGTTATAAACACTAAAAAATCCGATCAATTTGGATCGGATTTTGTTTTGCATTTTAGAAAATCAGGATGAATTAGAACGATGCAGCTATTCCAATTTGAAAAACTGAATTTTTAGCATCTATTTCATAATAGTCATTATCGAATATTTTTGTTAATCCAAAATTGTAGCGGGCTTCGATGCTAAATTGTTTATTGAGGTCATATTGAAGTCCAAGAGCGACTGAGAAATCCAAAACGCTCATTGCTTTATCTAAATCAGCAGTGTCTCCGTCTTCCTCATATTCAGAACTTAAATGAATGCCTATCTGAGGTCCTGCAATTGCATATAACTTGTCTGAACCAATCATCTTTGCACGCATTAAAAGTGGAATGTTTAAGAAGTTTGTTTTAAATTTTGCATCAATTCCTTCACTATCATTAGATGATCCTTGACGGGAATAAACCAGTTCTGGCTGAAAGTCTAACCATTCAGTAAGAGTCATTCTCATAAAACCGCCAAAGTAAATGTCAGCTTTTGAATCGCCTCTCATATCATCGCCACTAAAGTTTGCAAGATTTAATCCTCCTTTTATTCCGTATTTTACATCCTGAGCAAATGAAGATGTGCCAATTGCAATAATGGCAAATAGTAGTACAATTTTTTTCATGTGATTTAGTTTAAAAAAATTAAGACATGCAAACGTACTAAAAGATATTGTTTTTGATATATGTCAAGTTTGCCAAGTCTGTTGATGTTGATCAGAGAATTTTTTTATGTTGTCAAGTTGTTCCGTTTGTTGATTAAGGGGAATGGTATACACTGCAGCGTTAAGCTTTAATAACCTGCGTGAAATAGTAAATTAATAGCTTCGGGATAGTATTGCTGAATTTATTTATTTTTGATAACAGGCAAAGAAAAATACATTTCTGTGCCCACGCCAACCTTGCTTTTTACCCATATTTGTCCATCGTTTTTATGAACAAATTCCTGACAAAGAATCAAACCCAATCCGGTCCCTTTTTCTTCGTTGGTTCCTACGCGTTGAGCGTTCTTTTCAATCATAAAAAGATTATTCATTATTTGTTCACTCATGCCAATACCGGTGTCGCGTACACAAATTTCAAACACGTCATGATTCAATTTTCCGGTGAGCTTAATTACACCTCCTGCATTACAGAATTTAATGGCGTTATTAAATAAATTGGAAACGACTATTTTTATGGTTTCCTTGTCGGCCCAAACTATTTGTGCATCATCAATATTATTTAGGACATTAATTTTTTTAATTTCAGCAGCAGCCATGTTTGGTAAGATGCCTTCTTCTGCCAGATTCTTTATCAGATGTACCTCTTTATTCAATTGAATAAACCCACTTTGTGATCTGGACCATGTTAATAAATTTTCAAGCAGGGAATAGGTCGATTTTGAGGCATCTCCAACGTGATTGATCATTTCCAAACGCTCATCATCGCTGTACTCATTATAATGATTGGTTAATTCATTATTAAAACCCAGAATTGCAGCAAAAGGACTTTTTAAATCATGAGCAATAATGGAGAAAAACTTGTCTTTAGTCGCATTTAGCTTTTGAAGGTTTTTTTCACTTACTTCTAATTTTTTGATATTGTCCTCCAGAAGTAATTTTTGTTCATTAATAAGTTTATGCTGTGATTTTAAAATGATATTGTTCTTTTTGGATCTTAAAAAGTAAAATGCCACAATTGAAATCGAGAGAATGAGTAGAACAATAGCAAGCAAAGCCAGTGTGTACTTGTTTTTCATGATAATAGCAGCATTTTCTGCCTGCTGATTTTTAAGTGCCAATTCAAGCTGTTGCTTCTCTATTTCATTCTTAGCCTTTTGTTCTTCAAATTCAACCAAATATTCAGCTACTTTCTCACTTTTTAAAGAATCGATGGCATTATTTGCCTTTTGCAGTGATTTGTAGGCTTGTTTATGATTTCCAATTTGTGAATAGGCTTTGGCACTCATCTTATAAATCTCAGGATATTCTTCCTGTACACCAATAGAATCAGATAATTTTAAGCATTTATCGAGAAAGTGAATGCTTTCGGAGTACCTTTTTTGTTTGAAAAGCATTTCTCCTTGTTTGCGGTATACACGCGCCAAGATGTGCCGATAATTATTTTTGATACAAATTTCGCTGGCTTTATCAATATAGTATTTTGTTGAATCAAAATTGTTGATGCCATTATAGTATCCCGATAAGGACAGGTACAAATAGGCTCGAACGTAATGGCTGTCAATTGCAGGCAATAGGCTCATTATTTTTTGATAATCAGATTCGGCTTCACTAAACTTATGATGTTTGACTTTTAAAACCCCAACATTGGCATAGGAAATGGCTAAATTTCCTGCGTTAGCGGAATTTTGTTCCAAAGCAATGGATTTTTGAAAATAATTCAAAGCCAATTCGTAATTATCGAGTCGTTTGTAAATTGCACCAATGTTGTTGCAGCGAATGGACAAACTGGTTGTATCCTTTAATTTTTCTGCAATTTTAAGTGCTTTTAAATTGTAGTTAAGACTTTTTAATTGATTTGACTCATAGGAAGCCAAATAACTCATGCCACTGTAACAATCCAATAGGTTGACAGAATCTCTTTCCTGAATAAATTGACTGAGAGCCTTATTGAAATTTTCCATTGCCGGCTTTAATTTTCCGTCTTGAATTAATGCGCGGGCAGTGTATAAATGGGATACAGCCAAACCATGATCGTAATTAATTTCCTGAGCCAGCAGCATTCCTTTTTGGCTGTAATGCAGAGAGCTGTCAATACTTATATCTCCAAATAAATAGGCTATTTGGTTGTAATTATCTACAAGCTGTTCTTGATTTGCTTCAATTCGGTTCTGCTTCTGTAAGGAATCAACTTGAAATTGCTCGCTGTTTTGAGCCATTGAAGGGGATGTAATGCAAAAAAAGCAGAGACAGAACAGGGCTATTTTGAATAGAAGTACTTTTTTCATCATCAATTCTTTGGTAGGATGCGAAAATAACCAAAAAAATAAAATATATCTGATTTACAGAATATCTTTTGATCTTACATTGAGGAAACAAGCTGTTAATTCTGGTATCTCGACCAAGGGGAATTTTTCGTTCACAAATAATGGCTTTTCTTGTGAAAACAGTCAGCTAAAATTCCCAATCATTGGTTCATTTTAGTTCGGAAGAATTCTATATGGATGAACATTTTTTATTTATCAGAAGTAGTTAAGAACTGCACTCATTGCGGAAAAAAAAAAGAGAGTGTCTAAAAAGTATTGTTCCATTTTCATTCTGAGCCTGTTGAAGAATCTTTCACTTTGAAAAACAGATGTTTCGTCCTGATAGCCATCGGGACCGCTCAACATGACAATCCAATACAAAATATCCCTTTTTAGACACCCTTTTGGTAATCAGGGGTTTATTTTAACTGAAAGGTTTTATTGTTTTTTCTTTCCGCCTCCAATTTCAATGCCCAGCTGTACGCTTAGGTAATCGCTGATGTTATTTCCTGTAAAGTTGTAAATCATTGCCAGCCTCATGTGGCCAACATTAAGACCGATTCGTGGGGCAAATCCAAAATTATTTTCAGAACCTGTGTTTATATTTACCGACCAAATATCAGTATCAATACTTTGATCGTTTCTTTTGTAAAGCCCTAGTCCAAGACCAACAAATGGGCGTGTTTTTTGGTTGTTGAAGAAGTAATCACAAGTAAACAGAACTGGTGTAACAGTGGAAGCATCTATATTTACACGACCAATTCCAACAGAAATTTCACCTGAACTAAGTCTTACCCCTTCTAAACGCAATCCAAAGGTGAAATTATCATTTAGACTGTACCTGGGTTCAATGTATGATCCGCCACCCAATCCGGATTCTTTATCAAGTGGAAATGCTAAAATTCCACCTACTTCTACTTTAAAAGGCTTAAAGGTTTGTTTCTGCCCGAAGCCCTGTTTGCCGGCAATTATTACCAACAGAAAGGCAGTGCAATAAATAAGTCGTTTCATATCTGTTTGTGTTATCAGTTAGTAATCAGTTGAATAAGTTAAGGAAAAAATAATTATCCGGTTTTTATTTAGATATCAAAACATTGGCTTACAATTTAAAGTTTCCAAATACTGTATGCCGGAGAGTGTGAAGGATTTCATTTTCATCGAGTTCAATTATAGCAGCGTAAAGTTGTTTGGCATTGCGGCCAGGATTTATGCAGTAAGATTCTCCTATTTTATCAACCCAACTGCCACTAAGCATCGGTGCTTCGTGAATGTGTCCATGCAAGCTTAAAATGGGTTGTTGCTTCCAAATTTGGTTTGTCAGCGCTTTACTGCCCAGATGATTTTGTTCCCAGCTAATATCTAGTTTACCTCCATAAGGCGGAGTATGGCAAAGCCATATTCTGCTCTTAGGATCGATATTCCGGACTTGTTCCTCTATACTTGGTTTTGTTAGAAAGTAGTTTGGAGGAATCGGTTTGATAGTACCGGAGGCAGAGGAGAGGTAATCGCCTTCCTGAGGTTGAATAGCATCAGATTCAAGATCTCGGGCTTCGTAATCTTTTCGATGAAAAGGAGTGTGGGGTACCATGGGGTAGCCCGATAGATTCATGTTTTTGTAGCGATAGCTTTTCAAGTGAAGTTGCTGGATGATGTTTGGAAGAGCCAACTGTTCCATTTTCATTATACTTGCCGGCCAGTCGTTGTTGCCCGGAATGAAAAGAATATCAAGCTTAATTTCCTTTGCGAATTGTAAAAAACAGTTATCTATAAATTGAAGCTGATCGGTGACTATCCGGGTATGGGCAAATAGGTCTCCGCCCAACAAAAGAGCATCAACATCCTTTTCCTGGTCGAGAATTGTAATCAGCTCATTGTACAGGTGATCATCTCCATGAAGATCTGAGGCATAGATCAGTTTCATGTGTGTTTCATTTCTGTTAGATTTCATTAGTTTGAGATATAAATATATCGCTTTGACATGCTAAAGTCAACCTATCCTGTAGTAGAGAATTGGTAAAAATAAGGCCACCGCGGGGTGGCTTAATTGTCAATTTGTGTTTTGATAATCATCTTTCCCATTTGCAGCAAAAAATCATAAGAAAGATATGGGCAGCTATTTTAGGTGTTGGTGAAGTGGGAGAGAACAGACACCTTAAGCCCGGCTGATCCTTCTTTTAAAATTGTGTAGATATGAGGAACTGTATTCTCCTCTCCAAATTAGAAGAGGGAAGAGGTTTTTGAAAAGTTGCGGATTCCTTAAGGTAGTTTGTGTTGGAAATTGTTTGTTTTTGTTGGTGTTCGGAAGTGCTGATGGGAAAGACATACCACTCGAAAATTTTTGGAAGAGTTGCTGGATTATTTGCTTGTTGAGATTGAGGAATTTTTGAAATAGTACAACTTGATAAAGTAAAAAGAAAAGGCATCTCTATGGAGCTGCCTTTTTTGGTATTGATTAAGAATTAATCGAGAATTTCTTCAATTGTAATGTAATCACCAACACGTCCAGTCATTTTTTCTGCATCAGTATTAACAGGAAGCGTTTTTTTGCCTGGTCTCCATCCTGCAGGACAAACTTCTCCTGTTTTAGTTGCATGTTGCCATGCCTGCACCTGACGTAGAAATTCATTTACATTTCTACCTACAGAATCAGCTTGCACTTCCTGTGCTACACAAATTCCATCAGGGTTAAATAAGAATCTACCACGCAGTGCTACACCTTCTTCTTCGATAAGTACACCAAATGCACGGCTTACTTCCTGATTTCCATCAGCACCTATGGTTAGTCTTAAACCTTTAAGGATTGGTTCAGTTTCAACAAATCTTTTGTGCGAAAATTTAGAATCAACTGATACAGCAAGGATTTCAGTATTTAATTTCTGAAATTCATCATATTTAGCATTCATTGCCGCAATTTCAGTTGGGCAAACAAAGGTAAAGTCAGCAGGATAGAAGCATATTACAGCCCATTTTCCTTTGTAATTATCACTCGATACTGTTGTGAAATGACCTGTGGCAGCATCATAAGCATCCATTGTGAAATTTGGCATTTCTTGTCTTACCATTGTTGAACTCATCGTTTTTTCCTCCTTTACTGATTGATTACTATTTTTTGCATTTTCTACGTGAACTTTTTTTCTGGGTTTTAAACCCGTGTCGCATCCCATAATTTAGCCTCCTGTTTTAAATTTTATTTATCCATTTCTTATTTGATAAAGTTATTTATTATTCTCCTCAAAAGAGAATATTCTCAATTGAAAATGTATATTTCATGATAGGGAAAATTTATAAGAATGATTTTAATTAGAAAAATGCTTCTAGATTTGTATGGTCATTTTATTTGTTATCAGGTGGTTGTGTTTTGATAATCATCTTTCCCATTTGCAGCAAAAAATCATAAGAAAGATATGGGCAGCTATTTTAGGTGTTGGTGAAGTGGGAGAGAACAGACACCTCAACCCCGGCCCTTCTCCCCGAGGAGAAGGGAGCCTTCTTTTAAAAATGTGCAGATATCAGGAGCTGTATTCTCCTCTCCTTAAAGGTGAGGGATAGGGTTAGGTTTTTGAAAAGTTGCGGATTCCTTAAGGTGGTTTGTGTTGTTGATGTTCGTGTTGGTAAAGGAACACTATACAATTCCAGTTCTAATCCATGTTGCCCAATCATCCCGGTTGTTTAACTCAGCAAGTTTTGCAGCACTTTCAGAATCATATTTAATAGCAATTTTGTCCACTTTTATTGAATTGTCATAGAAACTCAAAATAGCATAATTGGCATAAGGATTATAATTCTCCATCTTATGGTAGATTGGCAAATCATCATCATATGCTGGTAATCCAACACTACCAGAATTGACAATTAATTTATTGTCAGTTTCAACAATCTTTGACACATGGCTATGACCGCAAATAACAATACTTTGTTTTACATGAGTAAGCAAAGCATCTATCTCATTTTTGTCCTTTATGGCTACGTAATCTTTCTCAAGACTTTCCAGTAAATAAATCGAATCATTTTGCGGGCTGGCATGACAGCAATAGATCTTGTCATCATAAATTGTATCGAATGGTAACGAATTTAGCCACTCTATTACTTTATCATCAATTTGGGACTTAACATACTCAAGAGTTATAAAATCTGTTTTCTCACTTAAATTCTCACGAATAAATCTGTCTTGATTGCCAGAAATGCTTATCACATTATGTTTCTGTAATAGTTCAAAAGTACCTTTGGGATCTAATGGGCCATATAAACTATCGCCTAAATTTATTATTGTCTTAATACCTCTATTATTGATATCTTCTAAAACTTTCTTTAATGCTAATGAGTTTCCGTGAATATCTGATATTATCGCAATTTCTTGTTTAATCATCTTAATGCTATCTGTTTTGAAGGGGTTTATACGTAAGTGTGTTTATCTTTTCGTTTTTAAAAGTAAAAAAATATTATTTAGGAACACTGAGTTTAATTGTGATAATAGTTCCATATAAAGGATAAATAGAATGGCAGCTATTTTAGATGTTGGTGAAGCGGGAGGGAATAAATACCTCAACCCCGGCCCTTCTCCTCAAGTAGAAGAGAGCCTTCTTTCAAAAAAAATGTGCAGATATCAGGAGCTGTGTTCTCCTCTCCTTAAAGGAGAGGGATAGGGTGAGGTTTTTGAAAAGTATTGGGGCGAAAAGAAACGCTGACAGGCTGGAAGAGATGATAAAAGCCACTGAGAGGTGGCTTTTTTTGTTCATATTACTGTTTAGAACTTATTGTCTTTTCTTTGTTTTTTTACATTTTTCACCATCTTGCCAAAGCTTTTATCCTTGTTTTTCTTTTCCTGCACTGTCGATTCAAAATGTGTCTTTTCCCGCTGCATTTTCTGAAAGTTTGCATACGAGTTGGCATCAATTTCACCATTTTCAACAGCTTCTAAAATGGCACAGCCTTTTTCGTGTTGGTGGGTGCAGTCTTTAAACCGGCAATTTTCGGCGTATTGCATAATGCCATCAAATGTCATTTCTAAACCACTGGCCGTGTTTGCAATTCCAACTTCCCGCATTCCGGGATTATCGATTAAAATTCCGCCATTTTCAAGCACAATTAATTCTCTGTGGCTGGTAATGTGTTTCCCTCGGTCGATACTTTCGCTGATAGCGCCTGTACTCATCAGTTGCTTACCGCTTAACTTGTTGATCAGTGTTGATTTTCCAACACCAGAAGAACCAAGCAAACAATAGGTTTTCCCCGTATTTATGAGTGATGTTAATTGATCCAATCCGGCATCCGATTCATTACTAACGGCAATTACACGTACATCTTTAATGCGTTCTGCAATCAGATTAAGAAGAGTTTCCAACTCGGCAGCAGTAATTAAATCAATTTTGCTAAGAAGTATAATTGGTTCCACATTAGAAGCATAACAAATGGTTAAATACCGTTCTAATCGGTTGATATTAAAATCGCGGTTAACAGATTGTACAATCATGCCGTAATCGATATTTACTGCAATTATTTGTACCTGTCCTGATTTGCCAACCGCTTGCCGTTCAATTACTGAACTGCGGGGATAGATGGCATGAATCAGAGCTTTTTTTTCATCGTATTCGGAAAAAGCGACCCAGTCGCCAACGGCCGGAAAGTCGTATCTGCTTTCTGCTGTAAAGCGTAAATTTCCTATCAATTCAGAATCAAACTCCTTTGTTGGTGTTTTCACAACATACCTTTCCTTGTGTTCCGATATAACACGACCTACAGCAAATGAATCTAAATTTTGTTCGATTCTATAGCTTTCAAGTATGTGGTTGTATCCCAAATCTTCGTAAGTCATTATTTTTGTGTTTATTACTGATTGTGTTTTTTTAAGGCACGAAAAAGAATAGTGCTGTGCGATTTATTACTTGTTGGTTAGTTGTCAACTAATTCAGAATTATTATTGGAATATTTTTGAATTAAAGAAAGCAGTTTCGCTTTTTTAATTGGTTTTGAAATGTATTCATCGCATCCTGCTTCTTTTATTTTAAATGCATCTCCACTTTGTGCATGAGCAGTAACCGCTACGATTGGCAAATCCTTTCGGAATGATTTAATCAGATGAGTTGCTTCAATACCATCCATTACCGGCATTTTAATATCCATTAAAACAAGAGTGATATCCGGATGCATCTTGCATAAATCAACAGCTTTTTGTCCATTGCAGGCTCTTAAAATTTTGTTGTCGTTTTTCAATAAAATCTCTTCATAATAATAACAGGAATTGTCGTCTTCAGCGATTAATATGAATGATGTTTTTTTTTCTTTGATTGGTTTTGTTATTTTCTTTGGTTTTGAAGAAACTGCTGGTGCAATGTTTGGAATGGATAAAAAAACTGTTGTTCCAATATCTTTTGTGGATTCAAGACGTATTTTCCCACCAAGCAATTGTATTATGCCTTTGGAAATAGATAAACCCAATCCACTGCCCTCATGACCACGGGTATCAGAAATATTTTCCTGCATAAAACTCTTGTATATAATCTTTTGCGAATCTTTTTCAATCCCTGTTCCTGTATCTTTTACAAAGATTTCTATTTCATTGTTTATTAGTTCAAAGCCCAGAGTAATACTTCCTTTTGTTGTAAATTTTACCGCATTAGATACCAGTTTAGATACAGCTTTTTGCAGTAATTCTCCATCCGTATTAAGGATGAAATTATCAACATTATCGGGGAATTGCATTTTAACAGCCACATTCTTTTTTATACAGGACTCTTGAAAATTATGATAGGTGTTTGTCAGCAATGAGGAAATATTAATTGGTTGAGGGTGTACTTCCATATTTCCGGAAATTATCAGTGATATATCCATTATGGCGTTAATAGTATTAAGCAGGCGGTCGCTGCTGGAATTTAGAATTTCCAAAAATTCCTCTTTTTCTTCCATTGTAATATCCGATTGTATTATAAGGGGGGCAAACCCAAGAATACCATTGAGGGGGGTTCTTATTTCATGCGAAATATTGTTCATAAAGGCCGTTTTTAGATGATCGCTTGCTTCGGCTTTGTTTTTGGCATTCACTAATTCTACAGCCCGTTTTTCTTTTAATTTGTTTTGATAGGCAAGTTCTTCGTTGGCAACGATTAGCTCAGCAGCCCGTTTTTCTTTCAATTCATTTTGATAGACAAGTTCTTTGTTCGCAAGAACCAGCTCAGCAGCCCGTTTTTCTTTCAATTCGTTTTGATAGACAAGTTCTTTGTTGGCAAGGAGTAATTCTTGTTTCGCGAGTTTCTGTTCGGCGATATTTTTATCGTATAGTATTGTTAAGGAATTAAACTCTTGCTGCAATTTATGCAACTCTTTTATGAAATCACTTTTTGATTTTTCTTGAGTATCCATAATATGGTTGTTTTGGACAATAAATTTTTATAAATGCATCAGCATTGATCATAGTAAACGTAATTTACACTTTTATCTTCTAAAATTAACAAAACATTATTCAGAAGATTGAGTTTCGATTCTCAGAATAATTCCAAATAAAGGATGAAATAAACTTGGCCACTATTTTAGGCGTTGGCTAGATGGGAGGGAACAGACACCTCAACCCCGGCCCTTCTCCTCGAGGAGAAGGGAGCCTTCTTTCAAAAAAAAATGTGCAGATATTAGGAGCTGTATTCTCCTCTCCTTAAGGGAGATAGATAGGGTGAGGTTTTAAAGGCAGGAGTATGGTAAGAACAAAAAAATAAGGGGCTAGGGGCATGAAAAAAGCCACGTCAGTGGCTTTTTGTATCTGCTAAATGAATGTCAAAAGTTTTTAATTCAGTTATGATGGAGAATTCGGATGAAATGGTTTCATTTCTTTACAGTTTTCATTGCATCAAAAACCAATTTAGCAACAACTTTTGCTCCTTCAGGTTGAAAATGTGTATTGTCTGATTGTCCTTCCGAGTATGCTTCATATATGCCGGCGGGTAAATTCATAAAATAATTATTAGTTACATATTCCTGACCTTTCCCGCTAAAAGTATCCATGGATAATTGATTTAAATCAATAAAACAGACCTGCATTTCGACAGCAACATCCAAGGCTGCTTTTGGGTATTCACCATGAACATTTTCTAAATGACTGTCTTTCCATGGGTAATTTCTGCATACAGGGGTAAGAATAATTGGAACTGCGTTCTTTTCTCTTGTTTGAGATACAAATAATCTTAGGAACTCCTTGTAACTTTCAATATCAGTATAACGCTCCGGTTTGTTCTGTGCTGCATCATTATGACCAAACTGCATGACTACAACATCGCCTTTTTTCAGGGTTTTACATACCGATCTCCATCTTCCTTCCTGAAAAAAGGTTCGCGTACTTCTACCTCCCCGTGCACGATCATCAATAACAACACTGTCTGAATCGAAAATGTTTTTGAAATCAGTTAAATCAGTTCCTGTAAATTGTTCCTGAAATACCTGTCCCCAGCCTGTTACAGGATATCTGGTTTTGTAATAATCTTTACCTTCTTCGTAATTATCAGCATAATCAGCCACGGTGGAATCTCCGATTAGATAAATAACCACTGGTTTTTCTTGTAATGAAGAGCAACCGAACAAAAGCAAAATCAATAATAAGAGATTTCGTTGATGAAAAATCAAATTCTTTTTCATTTCCTTTTAAGTTTTATTTGTTAATTATTTACCCTGTTTCAATAAACGAATCAATTCTGATCAATCATTTTCCAATACCAGTACCCAATCATTTCCATTTGTTTTATCTCCGGGAGGATCAAAGGATTTTATGCCTTTGGCCTCGAATGTTCCTATTTCAGTATAGGAACCGTTTCGGGGATTGTACCATGAGGCTTTCACTTCGCTTACATCCATTTTTTCCAGATTGATATTCATTATCCGACCAGTATAGGTGTAAACAAATGCATAATCGCTGCCTTTTGCGGCAGATAGATAATCGTATTTTTCGCCTTGCTCATCTGCAATAAGATCTTGTGCAGGAATTCGGTCGAAATAAGATTTTGATAAAATCAATTGCTTCAGGTATTTCATCTGGATGGCTCCCGGAGCATTTAGTGCCGGTTCCCAATACTCTTTCGAACCATAAGCCGGATTTTCATCACCTTTCTTATGAAATTGCATAATGGCATTATTGCCGTAGGTAAAACCGCAGCCACCTGCAAAAACCGACCAGTAAGCATATCTTCGGCAATCAGAGTCGGTCCACAAGGGTTGAGTGGTATCGTGAAGCCCCTGAGGAATGCTTTCGTAAGAAGGTTCACCGTCAAGAGTTGGTTTTACCGGAATTTTTGCATAATCATCAGCGACATATTTCCAGTTGTCTTCACCATGATAGGGAACGTCGGTGTCCTGATCGTATCTTCGGTGTCCCGATTGAAACATGTTAAAATCAAGCCAGTCTTCGTTATGGAACCATTCTGAAGACTGCATCCGGCCAAAAGGGTGGAAGGTAATAAGCTGTTTCGGACTGTTTTGCCGAATGGCTGATCCAATAGCCTGCCAGGTTGATGTGGAGTCACAGCCCTTTGTATCACCGCCATTCATCCAAATTACATTCGAACAGTTTTTATACCTAAGGGCTAACCATGCCGCGTACTTTTGCGCCTCTTGCTCAGACACGTTACCGCTTTTTACATTCGATCCCCAAACCGGTACCAGTGCCATGTACAATCCTTTTTGATTCGCTAGATTTATCAGGTAATCGATGTGATCCCAATAGTCGTACTGTTCTGAATTTTCGGCTGAATTTCCCAAGGTGGTATCCGGTTGATCAACATGACAGTTTATCAGGGCAGAATCTCCGTAAACATTCACTGCTTTTGTAACATCATGCAATACCATTGCCTGTATTACATTAAATCCTTTTTGACGTCTGTCTTCAAAATATTTTTCTGCTTCTTCGCACGTAAGTTTTGTGAAAAGCAACCATCCGGTATCACCCAACCAAAAAAAAGGTTCCCCATTTTCAGTAGTCAGAAATCTTTTGTTTTCAGATATCTTCAGATAGGTAAGTGAGTCTGATTTTGAATTGCAGGACAAACACAATAGTAAAAATGAAAATAAAGTGAACAGTGTGGTTTTTTGCATAAATTGAGTGTTTACAATCTGGATGTGAAAAAATGCTTTGTGAACAATTTAGAAAGATACATTCCTGTTATTTACTTTTTAAAATACACGCTAAGTTCAGGCACTTTTTGTATGATTTCACTTTTGGCAAGATCACAAATCCGAAAAGCTCCGGTTGCCGATAGATGTGTGTCGTCATTTCTACCATCAGGCAAAGACTCATATTCGCCGGCATTGATATGTAAGTATAATTTTTTTGAAGCATCTTCTCCATAATTTATAAGAAGTTCTTTGGTTAATTGTTGTAAATCAAGCAGTGGAACCTGTTCTGATTCTGCAACTTCCCTAACTACCTGTGGATACATGCCATGGCTCTCTTGAAATACACCCTTCTCATCAAATTTTCGACGTACGATAGAGGTGGCTAAAACAGGAATGCCGCCTTTTTGCCGTGCTTCGCTTACAAAACGAATCAAATTTTGTCGGTAATCGGTATCTGCATTGGTATATCTGGTGCTGTCCTTTATTTTTTCATCGTTATGCCCAAACTGAATAATCACATAGTCTCCGGTTTGCATATTTTCCAAAACCTTGGCCCATTTTCCTTCATCCCGAAAGCTTTTTGAACTGCGTCCGTTTACAGCATGATTTTCTACATGTATGCCTTCATTTAAATACAGAGGGAAGATTTGACCCCAGCCTCTTTCCGGATTTCCATTTGCGAATGGTTTATTGGCCATTGTTGAGTCACCAACAAGAAAAATGGTAGTTTCTTTTTTCTGTGTGCAAGAAGATGCAAACAGAATCAGCAATAAAATGATTGTTTTGGATAGGTACTTCATTTTGAATGTTTTTAATTTTTATATGGTGTTTGGAAATAATTTATCTATTTGTCAATTTGTATTTGATTCATTTTTCGTTCGGTAAGGCTTGCCTGGCTTGCCAGTAGTTCTCCGCTTGCAACTGCAAACGATTTGGATTTTAATGCTTGTCCGTTTTTACTGAAAATGATGGTTTTCGCATCTTTTTTGTTTTTAAGAGAATAGACAGTTCCGTCGGTGGCTTTTATTTGCAAATCGCCGCGTATGGTCATTTCTTCTGCAAAAGTCAATACGAATTCGTCTCTACTTTCGTCAATTTTCAGACATTTGGGAGGAATTGCATTCTCAGGATCCCACCGACCATCAAAAGTCCATTTTGCAGAAATTGTATCCGCGTTTTGAATGTTGTCGGTTAACCAGTTAAAAGCTTGGCCTTCTTTTTTAGAGTTCGAAAAATATTTTCGCTCTCCCCAAATGTAGGGTTGATTCTTTTCAGGCTTATCGGGATATGTTACCCGATAGATTGGTTTGTCAGCCATATGTTTGGAATAGATGCAATTAATCAAATAGAATCTGGCCTCATAATGATGCCGTCCCAGATGGAATCCTTCTATACCATCAAAAAAAGAATTTTTGATTACAAATTTTTGATTTTTATCGATCGATCCGGCATGCCAGATCGCGGCTGTTTGTTTTACTTCATAAAAAGAAGAGTTGGATATAAAACACCAGCCTCGGGGACACACAAAATCCACGGCGCCTTCAAAATGGCAATTGGTATGATAGTACATTCCATTTTCCGAATCCCAAAGAGAAACCGTATCAGCTCCCTTGCTTGTAATGGTGCTGTTGTCAATAATTGTTCTCGTGCCCCGACCGTAAACGGCAAATGCATGAGGCCCAATTTCGGGTTGACTGTTTGCAATGGTCAGATTCTTTAGGATTACATCATCTGCATGTATATTGACAACGGCTTCGCCAATTGCATCTTTGTTTTTCATCCAATCGGTTCGTAACAGGCTGTATTTAATAATGGTAGAATCTCTGTTTTCGCCAATCAGGCTCAAATTATCATACTCAATTCTGAATTTTTCATGGTAAATGCCATTTTTAATAAAAATTACAACACGTCCGTATGTTGTGTCGGGCAGTTGTTCAATTGCCTCAGTAATTGTTTTGCAGTCTCCGCTTCCATCTTGTGCAACCGTAATATCGACATGCTGTGCCATTGAAACATTGGCTAAACAAATAAAAATAAAAAGAATAAAAGCTCTTTGCATTGTTGTATTGGTTTAGATTCGATTTTTTTAATAGTTAGTCAGCCGAGGTTTTCCCAACACCGGCATCTGTTCTTTTTACTTCCTGAATGGTTCCATCTTCGTTAAAATAAAGGTATTCAGCACAGCATTGACGTTGTGTTTTATCGCAGGTTGATTTTGTTTTAAGCCAGCGGTGGTAGAATAAAATCCATTGTCCTTTAAATTCAACAATTGAATGGTGATTATTACTTTCCCCTTCCTGCTGCATAATAACACCCTGATATTTCCAAGGGCCGATAGGCGATTTGGACATATAATAAGTAAGGATTCTGTTGTTTTCAGGCATGGTATAATAGTAATTTCCATTTCTTTTAAACACCCACGGGCCTTCTCTTTTTGGATTGTATCCGCCCATATCCATTTTAATCAGATCACCTTTAACGCTAAGCATATCGTCAGCCATTTCTGCAGCAAAATAGTCGCCTCCACCATTAAAATAGATGTAGGCTTTGTCATCATCATCTACAAAAAGACAAGGATCGTTGGCGTAAGGTTTTTTCCATAAAGGGGCTCCAATAGCATCAACAAAAGGACCTGTTGGAGAATCACTTACTGCAATTCCTAATCCCATCCATTTTGTGCTGTTTTTAGAATTTACACGATCTTTAAAACCAGTGCCGGCAGGAAAACAGAAATAATATTTGCCATTTTTATAGGCACAATCGGGTGCCCAGGCGAAATTATCGGCCCAAGAAAGATCATCAACCGATAAACAGGCACCATGATCGGTCCAATTTACCAAATCGGAGGAGGAAAACACGTGCCAGTCTTTCATGAAAAAATCAGGCTGACATTCTTCATCATGGGAAGTATAAAGGTACATTTTCCCATCTTTCCATACATGGCCTGAAGGATCTGCAGTTTTAATGCTGCTGCCAAAATTGAGTGGGTTTTGAGCAAATGATATTGATGTATTTACCAGTAAAAATATCAATGCTATTTGTATTGCAAACTGTTTCATCCTATTCTTGTTATTATTTAATAATGGTTGGTATTATTTTTTAATGCGTTTTTTTATTGAAAGTAAGTGTCGGGCATGCAGCTACTCATTAAGCAGCAGATCCTGTTGCCAGAGCAAACTGTCAATCGGAATTCTGGTTAACTCTGCATCTTCTTTATTGGTTGCATAGGATACGTAGAGGTAATCACCCCAAATCACACTTTTGGGATAACTATATCCAATTCGTTTGTATTTTCCCTTACATCTCATGGGCTGAAGATCTTCGTTACCGCTGCGCAGTAGGTAAGCATGATCAAATGTGAAACCATCTTTACTTAAAGTGATTGCAAGAGGAAACCGACTTTTGTTTCCCGAAGGATTATTAACCATAAAGGCTGTGCCGTCGGGTAAATTTCCTGCACTCTGCTTCGCCCTTGAGTCTGGTGTGTCAACAATTACAGGAGTAGTCCAGCTTAAACCATTGTCCTTGCTAATTGAAGCAAGTTTTTTAAAACTATTGTCCTGATCCCGGAAAATCATGACAATGGTGCTGTCTTTTCTGTAAAACCAACTGGGTTCAATTTCCCTGCTTATATTTTTATTGTTTGCCGGCATGTTAATCATTTTTCCGGATGTCCAACCCGATATGCCAAGCGGATCATCAGTATAAAATGGTGTAACTATCAATCCGGGCTGCATATGAAAAGCCGTAATGATCCGGCCGGTTTTTAATGCATGAACATCCTGTTCAATAATTCCTAAAACAGGTTGTCCATTACTATTTGTAAGAGGTTTTGGCGATTTCCAGTGTATCCCATCGGTTGATGTAATGTATTCGGTATAACCTTCTTTAGCTCCTTCGTTTTTATCGGGCCAATTACAAATATAAGCCACAAGGGTATTTCCGTCACTCCACCATCCGCCGTTTGTTTTTATTCCGAACTTCCATTTTTTGGTTAATGCAGAAGGTTTACTCCAATCTTTTCCATTTTTACTTCTGCTGTAAAAAACCTGAGTATCTTCACCATCTTCATCAACCGATGAACTTTGCCATTGTGCATAAAGCATTCCTTTAAACGGAAACAGTACTACTCCGTGATTGTATTTATTATCGCCGTTTTGCGGTGCAAATATTGTTATTGTTTCAAGCCCCTTGGCGAAAGGGAGTCCCAGAGTTTCGGGCTGATCAAACTTAAAGAGAGAATGTACCTTAAAAGGAACATCACATTCCTGAGCATGCAAGGACAGTACCAGAAAAAATTGAGGTAAAAGTTTAATGATATTTTTAAGTGAAATCATAATTCTCTATAAAAAGTTATTATCTGCAGAATCTGGTACTGGCTTGGTAGTTATTTTGCATTTACTTTTTTTCTCCAGTCAGGATATTCTTTCAAGAGTTTGGCAGGAGCATTTGTATACCAGCCGTAACCATTTCGGCGTTCGTAGCTAATCTCAGCCAGAGAGTTTCTTTTAATTCCATCGCGGCTGCAGAAATAAGGCTTGCCTGTTTCTAAATCGTAAAAACGGGCCCATAATGGGGAAGCATTTTTATCTTTAACAATAATTCGATTATTCTTCCCGTTTTTATCTGTTTCCTGCGTTAATTTCACTCCTTCTATTTTGTTGGCCTCGAACCATTTTACAGCTCCATTTACAGCAGCAATAATTTCCTTGGAAGGCTTATCTATCTTCATTAATAAAAGTGCTATATTGACCGATTCGCCACCACTAAACGATGCCAATTCGTATGCACGTGCATTAGCCGGAGCGAATGTTTTTTCATCGTGCTGAGCACACCATACTGTTGGTTGACCATTTACAACAATCTGGGTTTTAAGAATGCATTGAATTCCTTTGTCGAATGCTTTTTGGGCTTTGTCCTTTCTGTTTTTATTTATTTGTAAGGACGAAAATTCTTTACTGTCATCTAATATTTGAAACAAAAATTTCATGGTATTTACCATCGCATCATCATTATAGGTAATATGGTCTGCATAATCACCTTTGTAAGGATAAAACTGTGGCCATCCGCCATTTTCGTATTGCGAAATAAAAATATAGTCAAGTCCTTTTTCAAATGCCTGTTTGTATCGGTCGTCACGAAAATGGGAGTATACTTTAGCCAGAAACCGTAGTTCTGATATTGTTGCACCGTTATCGAATGTGGCGCCAATTTCAGATTTATCGTGAATATAATGAGCCTTCTCTGATTCTGAAAATTCGTGATGATATGGCTTGTTTTTTTCCCATCCTCCAATTTCTTTTTGACTAAGCAGCACGTTTTCTGCCACCAATTTCGCATCCTCGGTTCCATACCATTTGGCAGGCATTTTGGTTGATACCTGTTTCCATTTCAGACTCAAATAATCCTGAGTTATTGTTTGCTTGTTTTTTGCTGAAACAGAAGTTATTGTCAGAACCATGATCATTGAGATCAAATAAATATTTTTCATCTGTTTATAATTTTAAGTTTTTGTCAGATGGAACTTACCATATAATCATCTCCCTGTGTGTAGAAAGCTTTATACATGGACGTTTCATGTGTTTATGATTATAATTTGTTTTTTGTTGCCATATAAAACGCCCAAATTACACTCATTCTCCTGTGTGTAACACTTTTTACAGGGGTGTTTCATAGATTTTTGTTTTACTTTATTTGACTAGGCGAAAAATAAGTGGTGATTATTTTCTGTTTTTCTTCAATTATATCTCCGTTATTATTGATTCCAACGGCGAATAATTTTCGGTTGTACTCTCCTTTAATTTCGAAATATGCGAAATCCTGAAAAGCAATTTTCTTTATTTCATTGATCATGAGGGGGGCAGGAGTGATCTTTAAATAGCTTTGCAAAGCTGATATAACTGCTTTTGGTAATTCACCAAATGTAATATCTGATTTGGATCGCATGATCTTCCCGTCGGCCAGAACTAAGAGCTTTAGTTCTTTTGACGATTCGAGTTTCAAATTAATGTTGTAGATAATATTTGACTGGGTTATCATTTGGTCAATATTATTGACAGGAATCTGAGGATAATTAGCCGCAAGTGTATTTTTCACAGATTTTGGAAGATCATTGAATTTTATATTATTGGAATTTAAAATGTCATCTTCGTTATGTTCCAGGTGGATTTTTGGAATTTGAATGTTCCCAACCGTATTTGTTCCCGAATAATTTTTCTCATTTTCCCGAACATTTGAAAAGCTCATGTTTTGCAGATTCTTTACAAATGAACCTTTAAAGGTTGAAAACTTAGAATCACGGACATTTACATTATAAATCAAATTTTTACTATGTCCGTTAAGAAGAAAAGCCCTGCCACAATTCTCGGCATTAATTTTATCGAGATGAATATTATATAACAATGGACTGGAATTGGATAGGTTCGAACTGTTGTTAATATTGCTAAGTAAAAATGAACCGGTAATATGGTTTGCCTGAATATTTTTTAAAAATATCTCGTGGAGCTTTCCCTTTAGTCCGGCATTGGCGAAAATACGCAAAGTAGTTTCGCTTGTGTCAATTTTTAAATCAGACAGGAAAATATGATTGGCTCCGGCTTGTGTTTGAGAGCTGATAATTACTGCCGAATAAAGAACATTTTCGAAAATTGAATTTTGGATTACGATATTCTTTGAAGCACGATTGTTTGGGATTTTAACCCGCCCCGAAAGAATCTTTACTCCATCGTCAACAAATTGAAATTTTGTACTGTCAACAAGAATATTTTCACTGCTTTCCAATCCAATTCCAATCTGGTCATATCCATGACTACTGATCAAACAATTTTTAATCGTTACATGTTTGCATAAAATTGGGTGAATAACCCAAAAAGGTGCATTTTTAATGCTTACTCCCGAAATATTTATTCGGGAACATTCCAAAAAAGTAATCAAATCCGGACGGATAGAGTGGCCATTCCCAAATTTACGGTTGATGGGTTTCACATTAGTATTTTCCAGCTCTTTCAATAATTCCCAATCCTTTCTTTCATGGAATTTCATGCTTTTCCAAACAGGATCATTTCCCTGACCGTCGATAATACCTTTGCCGCTTATCTGTATGTCGCTTGCATCTTTTGCATAAATCATGGATGAATAGTTCATGCATGGAATGCCGTTAAACCAGTTGTAAGCTAACGGATATATTTCAGGTTTCGCTATAAATTTGAGTTCAGCACCTTCTTCCAAATACAAATTTATTTTACTCTTCAGAACAATAGGTCCGGTATAATAAATTCCAGGAGGAATTAGAATTGTACCACCACCAAGTTCATAAACATGGTCAATTGCTTTCTGGATTCTTTGAGAATCATCCTCAGATCCAAAATCGATCAGACGTAAAGTATCTGTTGGGATTTTTGCAGACTGTATTTCATTTCTGACAGAATCGGCGTATTCCCAGCCATTGGAACTTTCAGGAACCGATTCATTGGATGCATTTTCTTTTTGCCTGTTACAAGCCAGCAATGCCATAATAAGAGCAATACATGAAATAGGAAGTCGCATAACTTTTTTTTGCTAATATAAGCGAAAGTCTTATAAACAGGCTGTTATTTTCTGTCATTAACTGTTATTGACCTATTCGTTTTTTGTTTTTATGTGTTATTTAAAATGATTTAGTAACTTTCGCAGGACAACCGTAATATCTACCATGAGTAACAATTTCGATGACAATTTCTGGCTGAATAAAATTGCCGGCAGCAAGTATTTTACATCTGCGAACGATGTTCGATTGCTTCGTTATTTGGTAAGCGCTACACGCGAAGATAAAATTCTGAAAGAAACGGTTATTGCCATTGACGTTTTCGGACGTGATGCTTCATTCGATCCCGGATCGGATTCTATTGTGCGTTCCAACATTTACAATCTGCGTAAAAAGCTCAATTCTTACTATCTGGATGAAGGAAATCATGATGCCGTGCGGTTTGTAATTCCGAAGGGAAGTTATCGTGTTGTATTTGAGGTGACAGAAACAAAAAAAAATGAGCAAAAACCAGAATTGAAAGAAGTAAAACCAAATTCGATTAGTCTCAAATTCTTGTTTCCGGTTTCTTTTATTCTGATGTTGATTTTTGCATTCCTTTATTTCTCAGACAATAGAAACTTCAACACTCAAAAAATAGAAAATGAAAATCCGGTTTGGGATTACTATTTGCAATCGGAAAACCCGCTGATGATCGTTTTGGGTGATTATTTTATGATGCAAAAAACGCAATTCCCGGATAGCAGCTTCAATTATGTTCGTAATCCGGAAATAAACAGCCAAAACGACTTTATGGTATATCTGGATAAAAATCCGGAGCAAAAAGCCAGTATGAAAAAATTGGGGCAAAGTTATTTTGGTGAAGAAATCCCCAACTGTTTTTTTCAGTTGATACAAATTTTCCAAAAAGCACACAAACCATTCAGTATGAAATATGCTTCGGAATTATCATTGAGTGATGTTCGGATGAATGACCTGATTTTTGTAGGCGATTTTGGCACTTTGGGAGTACTTAATCCTTTTTTCGCAAAAACCGGGTTTCATTATTCCAACTTACCCCCGGCTATTTTTATTTTAAATGAACAACAAGATACTACAGAGTATATTTCTCTAAACAATCCTGATCGATCGGTATTCCAGAATGATTATGCAATAGTCTCCAACATTTCGGCTTACGACGGAAAAAAAATCATGTTTTTTGTTTCTTTTCTGCCATTTGGCAAATCGGAAGCATTGTATAAGTTGAGCGAAACATCATTTCTGACTGAACTGACAGATAGTGTTGCTTTTTTTCCTGATGACTGGAACCTGATAATGAAAATTTCAGGTTTGCAATCTACAGGATTCTACTATGAAATTGTAAAGTTTGGAAGTATTGAATGAACAACATTCAAGGGATGAAAACAGACTGACATCAAAAGTGAAACCAACCGTATAACTAAAAACAGCAGCATGCCAGCTTTGAGCTAAGTATACTGCTGTTTAATTGATATGCTAAATCAAATATAAAATAAGATTTGACTGGATTACTAAATTGAAGAACTAACTTCAAAATCATCCTACCGATGCAATCCAGTCAAAATCTACCCACTATTAAATCTTACTTACGATTCCATCCACCACCTAACGAAAGGTATAATTTAACGATGGCATTCAATTGTTGGAATTTTGTGTCGATGGTATTAATCTCCGAAGAAAGGGCATTGCTGCGAGCTGTCAACACTTCAATATAAGTCGTGTTTTGGTAGCCGTTGTTCAGCAATTCTTCAGAATACTCAACAGCCTTTTTTAAAGCTTCCAATTCCATTTTCTGGATCTCGTATTTCTTTTGTTCAGACTGATAGCTGTACAATGCATCCGATACTTCTTTTCCGGCATTTAATATCGACTTTTGAAAATTGTAACGTGCTTCGGCTTGCTGTGCTTTGGCAACTTCATACCGGGTTCTGATGTTTCGTTTGTTAAAAAGTGGTTGGGTCAGATTCCCAATCACATTGCTAAATAAAGAGGACGTACTGAACCAATCATCAAAATTGATACTTTCCAAACCCGCACTTGCACTAATACTCAAACTAGGGTAGAAGTTGCTGCGGGCAACATTGGTCAGCTCAAAAGCATTCATCAAGCCATATTCAGCAACCATCACATCTGGTCGGTTTCTTAAAAGCTGTGCAGGAAAACCAGTTTGCAATTCAGCCGTAATCTTTTGATCGTCGAGTTTTCCACGAACAATAGTTCCTGCATTTTGTCCCAGCAAAAGAGAAATAGTGTTCTCTAATAGATTTACATTTTCTTCTAGATTTAAAAGAAGAATTTGAGTGCTGTACAACTGTGCTTCGGTTTGCTTCACAGCAGCTTGGGTCACTTGTCCGGCTTCTTTCAAGCTTTTCATTGTTGCCAAACTCTCAGTTCTGTTTGTTACTGTTTGTTTTGCAACATCAACCTGAGCATCTAAGGCAATTAACTGGAAATAAGCAGATGCCAAATTGCCAACTAACGAACTTTCTACAGCTCTTCGCGAAGCTTCGCTTTGTAAATAACCTGCTTGACTTGCTCTTTTGTTGCTTCTGATTTTTCCCCAGATATCGGCTTCCCATGAAATTGTACCTGTTAACTGGTAATTTTCGTATTCGGCACCATTTCCACCTGCCGCAATTCCTGTCAGGCTGTTGTCTGATGCTTCGTAATGCCCCCCATTAGCACTCATGCTAAGACTAGGCAGATAACCCATTTTTCCTTGTTTGTAATAGGCTTCGGCCGCATTTACGCGCTCAATTGCCATCAAGTAATCCAAATTGTTATCCAAAGCTTTATTAATTAAATTTTGCAGGTTCGCATCGGTAAACAATTCTTCCCAAGGCATGCTGGCAAGAGTCGCTGAATCAGTAGTTGAAACGTTGCGGTACTGATCTGAATTCTCTAGCTCCGGTTGCTGATATTTTTTGGCAACAAAACAGGATTGCAGACTGAATGCTGTTACAACCAGACTAAGTATTATATATCTTTTCTTCATCATTTCTTTCTCTATATTATTCTGCAGTTTCCAATTCGTTGTCTTCCGGTTTTGGAGCTCCTGTAATTTTTTCCTGAATTGTCTGGAAAATCACGAAGAAGGCAGGAATCACAAACACACCAAACAGGGTTCCAATTAACATTCCTCCAACTGCACCTGTACCTATTGAGCGGTTACCAACTGCACCGGCTCCATTTGCGAGCATCAATGGTACAATTCCCAGAATAAATGCGAACGAAGTCATTAAAATAGGACGTAAACGTGCTTTTGCTCCCTCAACGGCTGCCTGCATCAATTCCATTCCCTGACGTCGACGCTGTAAGGCAAATTCCACAATCAGAATCGCATTTTTTGCCAGCAAACCAATCAACATGATCAAGGCCACCTGGAAATAAATGTTGTTTTCTAATCCAATCATCTTTACAAAAAAGATGGCTCCAAATATTCCGATAGGAAGTGATAGAATAATGGAGAAGGGTAGTATGTAACTTTCATACTGCGCTGCAAGTAAGAAATACACGAATATCAAACTCAGTGCAAAAACTAAAATGGCTTGATTTCCTGCTTTTTGTTCCTCACGTGTCATTCCAGAGAATTCATACCCGTAGGTTGATGGTAATGTTTCTGCTGCAACTTCCTGAATGGCTTTAATGGCATCTCCGGTACTGTAACCAGGATTCACATTGCCGTTAATGGTTGCTGAATTGAAAAGGTTGAAACGGTTAACAACATCAGGACCACTTACTTTTTTCATGTTTACAAACTGACTTACCGAAACCAATTCACCTTGAGCATTTTTAACAAACACATTATTCATTGACTCAATTGTTTCACGATCTTCGGGAGCAGCCTGAATCATCACACGGTACTGTTTTCCGAACCGGTTAAAGTCGGCAGCATACCAACTTCCATAATATCCCTGAAGGGTTGAAAACAATGAATTTACTGAAATGCCAGCTTCTTTTACTTTCTCTACATTTATTTCCATCTCATATTGTGGGAATCCTGTATTAAAAGAAGTTCTCGCATATTTAATTTCCGGTCGTTGGTTTAATGCACCCAGAAACAGACCACTTTTGGCCATCAAGTCGTCAAATTCTCCATTCGACTTATCCTGCAAACGCATTTCAAAACCATCAGAATTACCAAAACCTCTGACTGTTGGAGGAGCAAAAAATAATATTGTTGCTTCATTTATTCCTGCTGTCATTCCAAATAATTGTCCAACTATTGCATCTACTTTTTGATTGTCCTGTTTTCGTTCTTTCCAGTTTTTTAATTTAATTACAGCGAAAGCTTTTGAGCCACCTCTGGAGCCACTTAACATACTAAAGCCAACTACAAACATTTTTTCCTGAACAACATCAATACGATTGATAATTGCTTCTACCTTAGTAACAACTTCGCCTGTTCTATCCAAAGTACTTCCGGCAGGTAATGAGATGTCACAGAAAATAACTCCTTGGTCTTCGTTAGGTATAAATCCTGTTGCAGTAGTTTTGAAAAACCATCCAGCTAAGGAGATGAAAACGACTAATATTACACCAGTTAACCACTTTCTCTGAATTAAATAGCGGACCGAGTTAGCGTATCGATTAGTCATTACTTCGAATCCCGTATTGAATGAAGTGTAAAATCTTTTTTGTAAATTTTGTTTGTGCTCTTCACTTGGTTTATGTGGCTTAAGTAAAAGAGCACACAATGCAGGACTTAAGGTTAATGCATTGATTGCTGAAATTACAATAGCAACTGCAAGCGTGATTGCAAACTGTTGGTAGAAAGCTCCTGTTGACCCTTTTAAAAAGGATACTGGAATAAACACTGCCGACATAACCAAAGTAATGGAAATAATTGCGCCGGTAATTTCGCTCATGGCCGATATAGTAGCTTTTTTAGCACTCTTCGCACCATGATCAAGCTTAGCGTGAACCGCCTCAACCACAACAATGGCATCATCTACAACAATACCAATTGCGAGTACTAAGGCAAATAGTGTCAGCATATTAACAGAGAAGCCAAAGAGGTTCAGAAAGAAGAATGTTCCAACAATTGCCACTGGTACTGCTATTGCAGGAATCAAGGTTGATCTAAAATCCTGAAGGAAAAGAAAAACCACTAAAAATACCAAAAGGAATGCTTCGATTAAGGTAGTAATTACTTTACTGATTGATGCATCTAAGAATTCATTGGTATTGAAAGGAATCACATAGTCAATACCTTTAGGAAAATTCTTTTTAGCAGATTGCAGTGTGCGTTCTACTTCTTTGATAATTTCCTGAGCATTCGATCCTGAAGTTTGATATACCGCAACTGCTACCGATGGATGACCATTGGTAATATTATTGGTAGCATAACTAAAGGCACCCAACTCAACTTTTGCAACATCTTTCAGACGAAGGAAATTACTGTTACCTTCCGAACGAAGAATAATATTATCGTATTCTTCTTTTGTGGAAAGTTTTCCTTTGTAGCGAATAACATATTCGAATGACTGAGATGAATTCTCTCCAAATTTACCTGGAGAAGCTTCCAAATTCTGCTCATTCAAGGCACTGACTACATCCTGAGGAGTAAGACCATAAGCGGCCATTTTTTCAGGTTTCAACCAAATTCTCATCGAATAATCACGTGAGCCAAAAACGTTGGCATCACCAACACCATTAACCCTTTTGATCATAGGGATTAGGTTGATACGAGCATAATTCTCAATAAATGTTGCATCTAAATCTTCGTTTTCGGTAAAAACGGAAAAGAACATCAAAACACTATTCTGAACTTTTTTTGTGGTTACTCCAGTTTGAATTACCTGTTGCGGCAATTTGCTGTTTACTGTTGCTACTTTATTTTGAACATTAACTGCTGCAATATCAGCATTGGTTCCTAATTCAAAGTAAACACTTATGGTTGCACTTCCATCGTTACTGGCAGTAGAGGACATGTAGGTCATGTTTTCTACACCATTAACGGCTTCTTCTATAGGAACGACAACACTTTTTAGCAGAGTTTCTGCATTGGCACCAGGGTAAGTAGCAGAAATCTGCACGGTTGGAGGTGCAATATCAGGAAATTGCTCTCTGGGTAAAGTAGAGAGTCCTAAAACTCCCAAAATTACAATGAGTATGGATATTACAGTCGACAATACCGGCCGTTCAATAAATTTTCTTAACATGAAATGTGATTTTTATTTACAGTTTAAAAACCTGATATTATTTTTTGGAAAATGCTCTGTTGTCTGGTTGAGTTGAGGAGCCGGTTTGTGGAAGTATTTGCATTCCTTCTCTAAGTTTGATTAATCCCCCGGCAACAAATACTTGTCCTTCAGTAAGTCCTTCTTCAATAATAAAATCATTACCAAGAGTTTCTGAAACAAATACTTCTTTAGACTCTATTTTGTTTTCATTACCAAGAAGATAAACAAAATGTTTTCCCTGCAATTCGAAGGTCGATTTTTGCGGTAAAATAATTGCCTGATCTATGTTAGATGGCAGTTTTATTTTTCCACTAATACCACTTCGTAATAAATTGTCTGGATTTGAGAAAATTGCACGATAGCTAACACTTCCTGTTCTTGGGTTTACCATTCCGTTAATGGTCTCAATTTTCCCTTTTTGATTGTAAATTGATCCATCTGCAAGGATTAACTCAACTTCAGGTAATGCCTTAATCATATCTTTAACGCTATTGCCGTTCAATTGTCGGTTGAATTGTAATAATTGTTTCTCGTTTAAAGAGAAGTAAGCATATACATTACTAATATTGGATACTGTAGTAAGTGGTTGAGATTCTGTACGACCAACTAAGCTTCCAATTCTATAAGGTATACTTCCAACAATTCCGTCAACCGGACTCTTGATAATAGTATAGTCTAAATTTTCTTTGGCATTCATATAATCTGCTCTTGCAGCTATCAACTGAGCTTTCGCAGCATTCAAATTGCTTTCTGATGTTTCTAATTGTACCGCGCTAATGATATTTTTCTCTACCAAAGGTTTTATTTTATTCACATCAACTTGTGCTGATACCACCTGAGCTTTTGCTACTTCAACATTTGCTTCGGCAGCTTTAACCTGCTGATTTAAAGTTTTGGCAGATAATTTAAACAGAATCTGTCCTTCTTTAACCTGGCTGCCTTCATCAATATAAATTTTTTCAATAAAACCATCCACTTTAGGACGAATTTCTATGTTTTGTTCTCCTTCTATATTTGCAGCATATTCTGTGTAAATAGTAATGTTCTCCTTTTTCACTGATTGTACAGGGAATGGCATTGGCCCACGAGCCATTTGTGGTTGCGATGAATCCTTACAAGATGATAAACCAAGTAGGATAATGGCCATACTTGCTAAGATGTAATTTCTTTTCATGATTTGAATAAATGTATAAATTGTTTTTAATTAGTTCCTTTAGTTCTATATATAGCGAACTTGTTGATTGTGCAAGTCCAAATTTGTTTAGGTGTTGATGTTATTTACTTCATATTTAATTAGTTATTGGGCATTTCGCTTTTATTTGATCACGAAGCTGTTCCAGAAGTCTTACAGTATTTGATAAGTAGTCTAAATAGGGCGTTTCTTGATTAGAGCCATATTGCCGGTCAATCCCATTGGCTGTTTTTTTGTACTCTAATATCTGTCCAACCAAAAAGTGTTCTGTTTTATAATCAGCTATTTTTTCTTCAATTCTAGAAATGAATCCAACAGGTGATAAGGTATAGTACTTTTTCCGGTCACCAGGTTTTGTAAAATACACAATCATATTCGATTTGGTGAGACTCTGAAGATTAGTGGAGATCGTACTTTTGCTGGCACCTAAAAAATGAACCAAATCATCAAAAGTGGCTCCATTTTCTTTATTGATGAAAAGGGTCGCGAAAATTCTCGCTCCGATAGGGGATAACTTTTCTTGTCCCTCCATAAACAGACCAAACTTTTCCACTAAATATTTCTTTTCCTCTTCCAAATCTTTACTGCTTTTCATTTTTCTTAAGTTTTTCTGGAACAAATATACATTTAGTTCGGTTTCAACCGAACTAAAAAATGTTAAAAAAATAAAAAGAATCTTATGCAATCGATGGAAGAGCAATAATAAATTTAAATGTATCAATAATTGATATTTCGTTGGGGAAAAAATGGATTCGATTTAATGAAGTTGTTTAAAGATGTCAAAGTAAAATAATGATAAAAGCAAAGATATTCGGAGCTAACCAATGTGTTTTTTTGTTTCAAAACGTACAGGTATCGATTTAAAAGTATTTAACCATGCATTGATTCTTTCAACAACAAACTGTTGCTTATAAAGTAATTTGTCAAAGAATGAAACGTCATTTTCACATGCGCGTTTATTTTGATCAATATTATCAATTACATCACAGATGTAACAATGTTTTCTAAATTCCTGCGCATCAAATCCTGCATCAACATTAAGAAAAAATCCATCAATATGAATATTGCTTGATTTTAATGAATCAGTCATGTACTTAAAGTTGCTGACAAAATGTTTTACATGGAATGCTTATTGATATGATAATTAGTCACTTCGATTCGTGTAGTACTTTCACGCACTGTGGATTGTTTCTACACTATATAAATTTGAATTTTTGTTGTTTAGATTGATTAAAAATACTTAAACTTTTGTAACATTCACATTTCCCGTCCGTTAAATGCCTTAGAAAGTTTCAACCCAGTGGATGAAATTTTTTTGGCACAGAATTCTCTAAGTGAGTTGTGAAGTTGAAAAATGTCTAATTAATTACTGATGGCAAAATTGAAAGAGAAAGGATCATATATTGGATTCCGCTTTAAGAGCTTACAAAAGAAAGCTCATCTTGATAATCCTTCCAATAAAAAGAAAGGTTTTGAATTCCTCAAAATCATCCATTTTTTTACCCCTCACGATATTTTAATGTTGATTCATCCAGAGTGATTACAGCAGTTTTATTCCTCAAACTTTGGTTAATATTTGATTAATAATCTAAACGAATAGTTTGGAATGAGGTGTCTTTTTGCAAAAAAAATAATAAGAAAATAAACTATCTTTAATAATAATATCAATGAGAAATAAGAGTAGAGTGATTGCAGTAATGATGATATTGACCATGTGGTTTTCGTTTGCAAGTTGTGATGATGAATTAGTTGAAGAGCAGGATTCAACCGAGATTGTTGAACCAATAGTTGACGGGAATAATGACGGCACAACAGTTGCAGACACTACTGGTGGTACTAATACTGAGAATAGACCAATAATTGAAAATCAGACTTTTAATAAAACCTTGATTATTGATGGTCATGAAAATGATAGTTTGATAATACGTAACTGTACATTTGAAAACATGTCTGATATTGCTCTTTTAATTAAGACTGTAGATCACGTGATTATTAGGGATTGTATTTTCAGGAATCTGCAATCGCATGCGATTTTTTTACAAGCCGGTCAAAGCTCCGATGACATTTTAATTGAAGGAAATGAGATTTATAATGTTTCAGGAATAGGAATATTTGCTGGGGAAGATCATATTAATACTAAGTGTTTGGGTAATATAATTAATGAAGTGGGTCTTGTTAATATAGACGGACACACTCCGCACGGTATTTATTTGTGCGGGAAAAATTTTATGATTGAAGGAAATACCATATCTAAATGTGGTTCGGAAGATGGTAAAGGAGTAGGAATTAGTGTACGATCTTATGGAACCATTTCGAAAAATAAAATTTATGATGGAAAAGCCAGTGGCATATCTTTCTCAAGTGATCATTCTGCTTTTTATGGCACATTATTAATTGAAAACAATGTGATCTTTGATAATTTCGAAAATGCGATTAGTCTTTACATGTCAAATGAAGACTCACCTCTTGGAAAAGTTACAGTCCGATTTAATACTTTATTATCCGGCAACAAACCTGTTATTTATGCCAATACCTGGAAAAGCATGGAAAGTGAGTTAGAATCTTTGGGAAATATACTAATTAGAACCGATGGAGATATTAATTATGTTGATGTTTCAACATCGAATCCATTTATTGAATCTCAAAATCTGGTAAGTAGCGGGGATCTTGGTTTTTCAGACTTTACAGATAGAGATTTTCATCTGATTTCAGGTTCTAAAGCGCTCAATTTTGCAGTTGGAATTCTTGATTTCCCTCGAAAGGATATGGAAGATAAAAATAGGAGCTCGTCTGATTTAGATGCCGGAGCATACGAAGCTAAATAATTAACAAGCGCAAAATAATAGGATGGAAAAGGGCTGTATCTTGATTGATACGGCTCTTTTTGCATAAAAAAATATATGTTTGATAACAATTGCGTCCTAAACGTTTTTTGAGAATAAGTATTAATTACTTCTTTTATAAAGACTTACAGCTCGTGATAATCTTAAGGGGTACAATTTAAGTTAGGTATTTGCTTGGCATCTTTTTTAAAGAGCTTTCGTTTTAGTTCAAACCTTTAGTAAGACCGGGAAGCTGAGAACTTGTTCGAAGATCGCCCGTACGCACTTAGGTTTGAATTAAATAAGGAAGTTTTTTAAAAAGCAGCCTTGAATTTCTTTGCTTCGTTTCTTGTTTCAAGACAAGAAATGATGTCGGGTTTGGGCGGAAAGTCCAATTGTTAAAATCAATTAGGACAATATTGGTTTGATAATTTCCATTGTCAGGCTGATATTTGTTTTTTACAATATATGTTCTGAACTTGTATGTAGCATAATTAGAAATGATTTCTAAAAATAGTTACTTAACAGAATGGAGGAATCTGAACCATGTTTTTTGCCTCTTCTGCATTTATACCGATTAGTATCTAAATTTACTCAATCATTTCTCCCAAAGAATCTGATTATAATTGAGTTTTAGTCCCGAGAACCCGGGACGACATTATACCTCTGTGCAAATTTGTCTGTAAAATGGTATTATTCCCTGATATTAAATCATCTGCCATAACTTATTGCAGAAACTGATAATTATAGTGTTGCTAATTTACGAATATTAAAACGAACTGATGTGAAAGAAAAAATACTTCTGATTTCGAAAGATACGCTAAGAACAGCAGCATTAGGTTGTTATGGCAGTGAATTGTGGAAAACTAAAAATATTGATGAGTTGGCGGATAAGGGAACCATTTTTCACCGGCACTACACTGCCGCTGCAACCTCAGCAATGTCATACTCTTCAATGTTCACAGGAAAATACTGTCATGAATTGGACAGAAAGGAATTTACTGAAGTTGAAGTTTTTAAAGGAGAATCATTATTTCGAATTCTGGAGAGTAAGGGATATGCATGCCATATATTTTGGGGTGAAAGTTGGTTTCAAAATGTGGTTCCTTATACGAAAATATACGGAGAGAAGACGAATTTTCATAATCTGGATATTGAGCAAAAAGTTGGCTCTGAACGAATAAAGAGAATCGATGAGGAGGCTGTTATTCAGGAAACATTAAGTAAAATTGTCGATGGAGTTTTAGAGATTATTGAGACTAAAGTGTTTATTTGGGTTCATTTTCCACATGTTTTGTATGGTAAAACATGCTATGATTCAGATATTGAAGTTTTTGACGAGTTTATTGGTGAAATGCGGAAACATTTTAGTGATGATTCCATTTACATTACTTCTGATCATGGTCATATGAATATGTCTAAAGGGGTTCCGGTATATGGATTTCATCTTTATGAAAGTGCGGTTAAAGTTCCTCTGATTACACCTAGGATTGATGGCAACAAAACAATTGAATTCCCTACCAGCCATATTCAGTTAATGGATATAATTCTTGAAGGTAAAATAATTCATAATGATCATGTATTTGTTGATACTCAATATTTTCTGCAGGAAAACCGGAAATTAGCAGTTGTTAAGGACAATTTTAAGTATATCTTCAATAAGAGGGGTAAAAAAGAAGAACTCTATGATTTGGAAGCTGATCCTGGAGAGAATGTAAATCTTCTTCAGAGGCAAGTTGAAGAAAAGGGTAGGGGAAAACTCTATTGGTTAGATGAGATCTACTATTACAAAAAATGGGATGTGGTACATTCTGTATACAGAGACCTAAAGTCGGAGAAGGACAAAGTTTGGAGAGAAGGCAGTTTTATTGATGAATTGCTGTATAAAATTAATTTTAAACGAAAATATCTTATTAATAAATTCAGGAATAAAAGATATTTGATAAAGGGGAAAGGAATTTTAGATTCAAATCCATTTGTAATCAATTACAAAAGATGAGAAAACGGTATAAACACTATGTTTACAGAGTATTTGTTTAATTTTTCTTATGGAATGATAAGGGTGTTTTATGGAAGGAAAACAATATTTTGTAAAAGAATTTATTTAAATCGACAGATTTAACAATTTTTTCATTGATTATTATTTAAAATGGTTTGAACTTGTATTACTTGCAAACAGAAAATAAATAAGATACATGAACTGCGATGATCGAAATTAAGTAATTGTTTGCTTTATAATTTTATTAAGAAATAAAATATTAGCCCAATTTTGTTTCAGTGAATTTCACCTCACAAAGCAAAGCTTTGGAGAAAGAAACAATTCAATCCCATTCTTTATTTCGTGGGATTGAGGAAACGAAGTAGTGCCCAAGTTCTTCCTTTATTAGGATTTTATTGCCTTAATAAACCTCTCTCTATTCCTCCCTCCCTCTTCTAAATTTAATCTAACATATTACATCATTATGCAATTTTGATGTTGTAGCTGTATACTTGAAACTTTGTAAAAAAAATCAGATGGGTAGGGAGATTGTGATGGTTGATCTGATCGGGCAATACACCAGATTAAAAGATGAAATTGATTCAGCAATAAATAGAGTTTTACTATCAGGTAAATTTATAAATGGCCCGGATGTAAGCTGTTTTTCTGAGGAATTCGCTCAATGGATGGGCATAAAGCATGTTATTCCATGCGCCAATGGCACCGATGCTTTGCAATTGGCAATTATGGCTCTGCAATTGCAACCGGGAGATGAAGTTATTGTTCCATCATTTACTTATGTTGCAACCGTAGAAGTAATCTCATTACTTGGGTTGAAGCCTGTATTTGCGGATGTAGATCCTAACACATTTAACTTGGATGTTAATGATGTACAGAAGAAAATTACAGAAAAAACTAAATTAATTATTCCAGTACATCTCTTTGGTCAATGCGTAGATATGGAAAAAGTAACCCATATCGCAGAAAAATATAATTTAAAGATTGTTGAAGATACAGCACAGGCTGTTGGAGCTGTTTACCATTATTCTGATGGAAGGTCGGTTAAGGCTGGAACTATAGGTGATTTTGGAACAACATCTTTTTTCCCATCAAAAAATCTGGGATGCTTTGGTGATGGAGGAGCGTTATTTACAAACAGTGACGAATTAGCAGCCAGAGCCGGAATGATGGCTAATCATGGTCAAAGAATAAAATACCACCACGATGTTATTGGTTGCAATTCCAGATTGGATAGTATTCAAGCGGCCATTCTGCGAATTAAACTTCGCTGTCTGGACGAATTTACTGAAAAAAGAAGGTGTGCAGCAGCCTATTACCATAGTCAACTGAGATCTGTTCGGGGCATTTCAGCTCCTTCTTGTTCAAACTTCTCAACGCATGTTTACAATCAGTTTACTCTTAAAATTGATTTAAGTGATCGATTTCATATTAGGTATATAAGAGATAAACTGCAAAATGAACTGAAAAAAAGAGGAATTCCTTCAATGATTTATTATCCAATTCCTCTTCATCTGCAAAAAGCATATTGCAACCCGGACTATCCAACTGGCTGTTTACCTGTGTCGGAGCGACTAAGTGAAACAGTGTTATCAATCCCAATACATACGGAAATAAAAGTGGATGAATTGAAATTTATCACTGATTCCATTAAGACAATTATGAATAATATCCTGATAAATGTTCCTATTTCAAACAATAAATTTAAATGGAAGAAAACTATTTTGCCCACGAATCTGCTGTAATTGATGAAGACTGTAGTATTGGGCAAGGAACAAAAATTTGGCATTTTAGCCATGTAATGAGTGGATGCACAATTGGTCCAAATTGTAATCTTGGACAAAATGTATTGGTAGCTAAGGGAGTTATTTTGGGCGAGAATGTAAAAGTGCAAAACAATGTATCCTTATACACCGGAGTAATTTGTGAAGACAATGTGTTTTTGGGACCTTCTATGGTTTTTACGAATGTAATTAATCCGCGGTCAGCCATTATCAGAAAGAATGATTACAAAGAAACGATTATCCGCAAAGGAGCTAGTATCGGAGCCAATGCAACAATTATCTGTGGTACTGAAATTGGTAAATATGCTTTTGTAGGAGCAGGTGCGGTGGTAACAAAATCTGTTAAAGATTACGCTTTAGTTGTAGGAAACCCATCTAAACAAATTGGTTGGGTAAGTGAATATGGACATAGGTTGAATTTTGATGAAAATGGGTTCGCAACTTGCTGGGAAAGTGGTCAGGAATATCTTATTAAAGATGAAATGGTGTGGAGGAATGAGTGAGTATATTGGAATAGGATCTAAATTTATTCAATCATGAGAGAAGTTAAATGATTGAATTATAGATGTTAACCAACATTATGCCTCTGTGCAGATTTGTTTGTAAAATGTGGTTTTGGTGATGATGAAAAGTAGAAAAATTCGGTTTGGAATTGTTGGGATGGGGCACATTGGGAAGCGGCACCTGGAGATGATCAAGTGCAATAATGATGCTGAAATAGTTGCTTGTTGTGACCTGTTGCCATTGGAAGAATTGGAACTTTATATTCCAGGCATTCCTTTCTATAGGAATTATGATGAGATGTTGTTAAATCATAAAGAGATGGATGTTGTTAATGTGTGTGTGCCAAATGGTTTGCATGCTAACATGTCCATAAATGCTCTTAATATGGGATATCATGTGGTTTGCGAAAAACCAATGGCGTTAAGTAAATCTGATGCTGAGCGGATGTTGTATAAGTCTCTCGAGGTTTCTCGGCATATTTTTGTTGTAAAACAAAACCGATATTCTCCACCGGCAATATGGCTGAAAGAGATTATGAATCAGGAGTGTTTAGGTCAGATTTATATGGTTCAATTGAGTTGCTTTTGGAACAGGGATGAACAATATTATCGACCAAATTCTTGGAGAGGACGGCAAAAAGAGGATGGTGGAACATTATTTACACAATTTTCACACTTTATTGATATTGTGTATTGGCTGTTTGGAGATATTAAGAATGTGAAAGGAATATTTAAGGATTTTAAACACGCCAAGCTCACGGATTTTGAGGACTCGGGTGTTGTGAGTTTCGAATTTGTTAATGGAGGAATCGGATGCTTAAATTATTCAACTGCAGTCTATAAAAGAAATTTGGAAAGTTCTATAATCATTATCGGTGAAAAGGGGACGATTAAAGTGGCTGGTCAGTATATGAATGAGGTTGTTTATTGTGACATAGAAAATTACACCATGCCGGAACTAAAACCATCTAATCCTCCAATAGATTATGGAGCTTATAAAGGATCTGCTCAAAATCATCATTACGTGATTGCAAATGTGGTTGATAAGATTCAGAATAATGGAGTTATAGCCACCAATGCACTTGAAGGTTTGAAAGTTGTTGATATTATTGAACGAATTTATCAGTTAAGAGATTTGATTGAAATAAAACAAAAAAATGAATGGGTAAGGAATTATAAATTAAATGGAGTAAATCAGAATGATATTTAGAAACTGTTTAAAATTCATTTATTTTTTGATAAAATTTCCAAAAAATAAGCAGCTTCTTAGTTAAACCGATACAAATCACTATAAGAAATGTGTGATATTCCTGATATTTTTTGTGTAAATAAAGTAATGGTTGAAACGTTCATAAGTTAATAATTAGTAACTCACACACGAGCATGATTATTTCCTCATGATAAGTTCTCCGGATTTATATGGACAGGCTATCCGACAACTAAAAAACAAATTATACTCAGATGAAAAATGTGAAAATCGCCGTTATCGGACTTGGGTATGTTGGTTTGCCTTTAGCAATGGAATTTGGTAAAATATATCCAACGCTGGGATTTGATATCAACGAAAAAAGGGTGCTTGACCTGAAATTGGGTTTGGATTGGAGAAAAGATATGGGGGCTGATAATTTTAAATCATCCATTCATTTGCAATTCTCCAGCGATCCGGATCAGTTGAGAGGATATAATGTATATATCGTTGCGGTGCCAACGCCTGTAAATAAAAATAATCATCCGGATTTAACACCTCTTTTTGATGCTTCTAAATACATTGGGAAGGTACTTAAAAGAAACGATGTTGTAATTTATGAATCTACAGTATATCCAGGTGCAACCGAAGAAGATTGTGTTCCTGTGTTGGAGGAATACAGCGGTTTAGTCTATAATAAAGATTTTTATTGCGGCTATTCTCCGGAAAGAATTAATCCAGGGGACAAAGTACACACTCTTACAACAATTTGTAAGATTACTTCCGGTTCTACACCAAAAATTGCTGATTTTGTTGATCGGCTTTACAAATCAATTATTACAGCCGGAACCTATAAGGCATCATCAATTAAAGTAGCTGAAGCGGCAAAGGTTATTGAAAATTCACAACGCGATATAAATATTGCATTTGTAAATGAGCTGGCAGTAATCTTTAACAAACTAGGGATTGATACCAATGAAGTTTTAGAAGCCGCTTCCACCAAATGGAATTTTTTATCATTTAAACCAGGTTTAGTTGGCGGGCACTGTATTGGTGTTGATCCATACTATTTAGCTCACAAGGCTTTGGAAGTGGGGTATAATCCTCAAATTTTACTGGCAGGAAGAAGATTAAATGATGATATGGGTTTGTTCATTGCATTTAATGTTATCAAGGAAATGGTTAAGAAAGGTTTCCGTATTCCCGGATCAAATATTTTGGTGATGGGAATAACTTTTAAGGAAAATTGCCCGGATATCAGAAATTCGAAAGTGATAGGTTTAATTAAGGAACTTAAGGAGTTCGGCTGTAATGTTGAGGTTTATGATCCTTGGGCCAATCCGATTGAGGTTAGGGAAAGATATGATTTGAAAATAATACCTTACCTGAATGGGAATAAGTACGATGCTATTGTTGCAGCGGTTGCTCACGATGAAATTCGGAAGGTAGATATAAAGAACCTGAAAAATGGCCACGATTCTGTTGTTTATGATGTTAAAGCAATCTATCCACGTCATCTTGTAGACGGACGGTTATAAAAACAATCAACAGGAGAAAGTGCGATGACTGTTTTATTCTTCTCAATAAAATAATTGTATTGATTTTGAACTGGAAATTTTTGAATTTGATGAGATGTATACAAGAATCTTAAAGGGAGGAGCCATACTTTTATCATCAAATATAGTAGCCTCATTTTTGGGATTTCTGGTTCTTGCAGTTGTTGCTAAAAATATAAGTATTGATGAATTTGGAGTTATTGGTATTATTCAGTCTTACACCCTGACTGTTGCAGCATTATTAAATTTTCAAACCTGGCAAACAATAATTAAATACTATCCAAGAATAAAGGATGATAAAGATCTTATTCAATCCTTATTAAAATTTTCTTTTCGGCTCGATTTAATTACCGCAATTATAGCCTTTGTTTTTGGAATTATATTTCTGGAAATTATTTTCCGTACAATTAATTTGCCGGAGATGTATAAGTATTGTGCCCAAATTCATTTGTTAAGCATTTTAACAAAACTTAATGGAACAGCAACAGGTTATCTTCGTGTTCATGACAAGTATAATTTGTTTTTTAAATCACAGTTCGTTGCCGGATTCGTTAAATTAATCCTTGTATTGATCGTTTTTTGGCTCAATCTTGGTTTTGTTTATATTATAATTGCCTTTGCATTTGGAGAAATTGTTTACGATTTTACACTAAATCTATTTTTTTACAAGGTTTTAAAATCCGACTCTTTAACTGGATTTTTAAAAAAAAGCACTAAGCTGATTAAAAATAAATACAAAGATATTTTCGAATTTTCATTCTATTCCAATTTAATTTCATCTTTCGATACGATTATATTTCAGGCTGATATAATGATTGTTTCGGGTTTTTTTGGGGTAAGTTATGCGGGTTGTTTTAAAATGATTAAAGTCATTACTGGATTAATCAATAGAATGGCAGGACCGGTTTCAATTACAATTTCACCAATAATCAGCGAATTAATTGCTGAAAATAATTTAAAAGAACTCAGGTCTAAATTGCTAAAATCCTTCTTATTCCTAGCTCTTTTTTTTAGCGCAGGTTATATAATTTTTATTGCTTTAGATGAATTTATGGTTCGAATAGTATTTAACGAAGAGTACTTGAAATATATTTTCTATTTGGATTTTGCCATTTTTAATCTCTTTGTGGGATTAATATTTATGGGTATTCATCCTGCAGCCAATTTTTTGGGGTACCACAGACAAATACTCTATATTATTATTGTTTTGTCCCTAATTTATTTGCTGCTGATTTTTCTGTTTTACGAAAGTGCCGGATTCGAAATTATTTTTATTGCCCAGTTGGTACAAATATCTTTAGTAGTAATTTCAAAACTGTATCTCACCAATAAAAAGCTTAATCTAATTGCTTTTCAGAAATCAAGAATAATACATTTTTAATCAATTAATTGAGTTGTTTTTTGTGAATTTATGTTGTTATGAAAAAAATAGTTCATGTAATATTTTCGCTGAGAGTTGCCGGGGCAGAGAATGTTTGTGTTACTATTTGTAACCATTTAAACAAGCAAAAATATAAGGTGTATATTATCACAATTTTCGATGCTGTTCCGTTGGCTGAAAAGCTAAAGAATAATACAAGTGTAACGGTGATTTCTATGGGTGTACCTTTGAACTCGAGATTCTGGCTTTTTTCCCCGAAAGTGTTTATGAAATTTAGAAAGATACTTAAGGAGATTGCACCGGATACAATACATTCTCATTTTTGGGGAGTTGGAACATGGATTCTGTCCGTTATTAAAGACCTGCCTATAAAAAATAGAATTGCTACTATTCACACTTCGGGAGGGCATTACAAATCATCCTATTGGTTTTCCCGTATTGACAGGAATGTAGAGATGTTAACATACAAATTGTTGAATTTTAAATTGGTTTGTGTTAGTGAAGAAGTTCGAAAAACAATGAAGGAAAAATTAAAACTTTCGAATTCCTCTGTCATTTTAAATGGCATTGACATTGATTATTTTATACCTGTTAATGGCAATGCGGAAAAGAGTACAAATTATCCGGTGTTAATTCATGTTGGTCGGTTTTTACCTGCAAAAAACCACTGGGATATTATTCGTTCATTGCCTGTGCTAAAAAAGAAATTTCCGAATTTTAGAATGTATTTTCTGGGCGTTGGAGTTAAGGAGCAATTAGAGGAATATTGTAAAGAAAATCATTTGATCGATAATGTATATTTTCATGGTGTGCAGGATAATGTTTTGAAATATTTGCATCAAGCAGATATCGGAATTTTCCCATCTTCTTATGAAGGTCTTGGATTGGCTTTATTGGAAATGATGAGTTGTGAATTACCTGTTATAATTTCAGATATACCCGTTTTTAGGGAGATTACCAAAAATGGTACTTGTGCAAAAATTGTAGGTTTGCATCAAATTGAAGAGCTTTCAAATTGCATTGTCGAATTGGCTGGCGATAAAAAACAGATGAGGGATTTAGGTAAAACCGGTAGAAAGATCGTTATGGAAAAATTCTCTCATAAACAAATGATTTCGTCTTATGAAGCTATGTATGATATGATATCCTAGTTCATATTTTAAGTTGTTCTTGTATAAATACTAGATGACAAAGAAGAAGTTGCTCCTTATTTCACCAAGTCAGTTTGGATATCTTACTGATTATTATTTCTACTGCAAATACTTGAAAGATGAGTACGTAATTACATTTTTGTGTTTTGATGAAGGTTTAGAGAAAATAAGCATATCAGGTGTTACGGTTAAATATTTACCTGTCGATGGCAACCGGATTTTACGATATGTCCTGTGGCTGAAATTTATATTCAAAGAATTCAGACAACGGGATTACGACATTATTTTTTTGTATAGTTTTAAGTTCTGTTCTTTGCTTAAAATATTTTCAGGAAGTAGATTATTGGTTTTAGATATAAGAACCGGATCAGTTAAAGAAAACTATTTAGTCAATACAATTCAGAATTGGCGACTTCGTTTTGAAAGTTATTTCTTCAATCATATCACAATTATTTCCAAAGGTCTTATTAATCATTTAAAAATCAATTCTTCAAAATGTCACTGGTTGCCGTTAGGAGCTGAGATTTTGAAGGATAGCAATTGTGGATATAATAAGCTTAAGTTGTTGTATGTAGGAACTTTAAATCACCGGAGATTGCAGGAAACAGTAATTGGGTTTTCAATGTTTTATGAGGAATATGGCGATGAGATTGAATGTTCCTACAACATTTTTGGTTTTGGATCTGAAAAAGAAGAACGTTTGCTTCAGGATGCAATTAAAGAGTTAAACCTTTCTAAAATTGTACACTTCCATGGGAGGAAAAACTTAACTGAAATTCTTGATTATTATAGAGAATCCAACATTGGAGTCTGTTACATTCCTATTACTCCATATTTTGATTTTCAGCCTCCAACTAAAACTTTTGAATACATTCTTGCAGGCATGGTTTGCATAGGTACTGCCACTGTCGAGAATTCCAATTTAATAAATGACGAAAATGGGATTCTTTGCCGCGACACGTCTGAGTCATTCTATGAAGCACTTCAGGAATATCACCAAAAGAGACATCTCTTCAAATATGATTCTGTTGTAAGTTCTTTGGAGGATTACCGTTGGGACAAAATCGTAAATGGAAACTTTAAACCGTATCTAAACAGATTGATGGACAATGCTTAAATTAGCGTTTCATAATCTTTACTGGACTTTGATTTTTATGACTGGAATCTTTCAGTTGTTGGGAATTAATTCCGGAATTTATAAAATAGGAATACCTTTTGTCAGCGGAGTCTTATTTATTTACACATTTGTGTCTAAAGGCAATCAGTTAAAATACCCTTTTGTATGGTGGTTTGTTGGATTTACAGGACTAGCGGTAATCAGTTCATTTGTGAATAAAATTGATACTTTTTCCTTACTCTACTTTTTGGTATATACTAGCTTGTCCTATTTGTATTTTATTGTTCTGATCAATGAAAACAGCATTTTGGTAATTTCAAAGGTGATTTCCTTTATCAAACTGCTTATTGCAATTCAAATTCCTGCAGTAATTATAAAATTCTTTTTGATAGGACAATCCGAACATGGAGGAATTGGAACCTTATCTATAAATGCTGGAAGTGTGTCTGCAATTTTCCCTCTATTTGTCATTACAATTTTATTCAGTCTGTATCTCTTCGAAAACAAGAAAAAATATCTGATATATATTATCTGCTTTTGCATTCTTGGGGGAATTGGAAGCAAGCGGGCAATTCTCATTTTTATTCCATTAGTCCTGATAATTTGTGGTTTTCTATTTGTTAAGTTAGAGAGAAGGGTTTATTCAGGAAAATTTATAAGTAAGGTATTGGTGGCCTGTTTAATGGGAGCCGGTATATTTTACTTTACAGCAAAAACCAATAAAACCTTAAATCCAGAACAAAGTAATTGGGGCAGTTTTGATTTGAATTACATTGCAAATTATGTGAATAATTACACCAGCTCCGGAGGTCGTGATAAATCAGAGATGAGAAGAAAAGATGGTTTGATCTATTTCATCAATTATACATTAAATGCAGATTCACATAAAATGCTTTTGGGAGATGGAGCAGGTAAGCTTATTGAGTCGAAATACAATCCCCGGGAAGGATCAATGGAGAATGAATATGGAGTGAGGTATGGGGGAAGAATGACATTAGTATGGTTGCTTCTGCAGGTTGGCATCCTAGGTACCATAGTGTTTTTGCTATTCTATTTGCGATTATTTTCTCTGATTCTAAAAAAATACAGAAGCAATCCTGTCGATTTGTCTTTTTTGGTACTAACCATCGTCTTTTTTATTGATACAGTGAGTTATTCGAATGTGTTTCTTCGTTACGAATATTTAAAGGGTTTATACTTTGTTTTGCTTGCTTTAATTTTACTTGATTATAAATACGCCACTACTTATTTTACCGATCTGGTTTCACTATAATAAGAGGAATCATTTTCTGAAATGATAAATATACCCTGGATGAAAGTTTTAATGATAAGTTCGCTGCCAGTAAATCTTAATTCAATTCAAGGCGGGGTTGATGCTGTGGTTGTGAATTTGCTAAAGGGTTTTGAGTCTTTTCCAGAGGTAAATCTGCTAATTCTTTCATTAGGGAAGTCGGATTGCAGAAAAACTGTAAAATATGCCGGCAATATCACAATTGAATATTTATTCAGAAAAAGTCAATTTGGAGGAAAATTATTCAATAGTTTTTTTCAAATGAGGAAGGATGTCCATAACCATATCCGGGAGTTTAATCCGGATATTGTACACATTCAAGGAGCTTCTCCAATGCTGTTTTGTTTATTGGGATTGAATAAGAAAAATCTTGTAATCACACAACATGGAATAATGGCGGAGGAAATTAATTACCAAAAAAATAAAACAGACAAGTTAAAATTTTGGTTTAAAATGATTGTTGAACGTTATTTTTATCCAAGGTTTGAGAATTATATATTCATTTCCAGTTATAATCGAAAGTTTTTAGAGCAGTTGAAAGGAAATCAGAACTATTATGGGAAATTAATTTTTAATCCTGTAAATCCAATTTTTTTTGATTTGAAAACCCATTCAAAATTTGGAAAGCGGATCTTATATGTTGGAGTCATCAATCAACGAAAAAACCTCCTATGCTTACTAAAAGCGATGCTTAGATTAAAAAATAAGACCGGGGGATTTAAATTGGATGTGATCGGTGGGTTTAAAGATGAATTTTATAAGAACTTGATATTTAGTTTTATTAAAGACCATAACCTGGAGAATGAAGTCAACTTTTTGGGGTGGAAAAGTCAAAGTGAGTTGTTGGACTTGTATAAGAAGGCTGATCTTTTTGTTTTGCCCTCGCTTCAGGAATCGTTACCGGTTAGTATTGCCGAAGCCATGGCTGCGGGCAGACCGGTAATTGCGGCGGATGTTGGTGGTGTTGCTGAAATGATTACCGCCAATAAATCAGGTTTTGTTTTTAATGCAGATAATTCGCAGGAGTTGGAAGAATTCCTGTTAAAATTTTGTAATGAGGATGGACTCTATTCCAGGTTCTCTGAACATGCAAGAGAAGAGGCAATGAGAAAGTTTCACCCTGGTAAGGTAGTTAATCAAACAATTGAATTTTATAAAATGATTCTCGAAAGTTAGGCTTATTTCCAGTATCTGTGTTTCATGAAAAAAGTTGATAAATTCAAAATTGGTGTTATCGGATTAAAAGGGCTTCCAGCTTATGGAGGAGCGGCAGCGGTAGGAGAGAATATTATTGCTCAACTGGCTAATGATTTTGATTTTACAATCTATTCAGTTAGTTCCCATACCAATTTGAAATCAGGATGTTATCAAAAAAGTTTTCAAATTGTGATTCGTAAGTTGCCTTTCGGAAGCATTAATTCTCTTTTTTATTACGTTCGGTCCGCCTTGGATGCGCTTTTGTTTCGAAAATATGATTTGATTCATTTACATCATCGCGATGCCAGTTTTGTGATTCCTCTTCTCAAATTACGCTATCCTGTAGTAGTGACAACGCATGGAATGGTTCTGACATCCAAATGGATGCGATACAAACTTTTTTTTGATTTTGAAGATCGGTACTTTCTTAAGTACGCCAATTTTATTACTACTGTTTCATTAAAAGATCAAAGAAAAGTTGAGAAACTGATATCCTCTGAAAAGGTGAAATACATTCCCAACGGGATAAATTCCGAAATTGAAATTACAGCAGAAAAGGAAGAGTATATCTCTTTTGCAGCAGGAAGAATGTTACCGGATAAAGGTTGCCACACATTTCTGGAGGCAATGGATTTACTCGAAAAAAGAGAAAGCGCTGTAATTATGGGCGATTTAAAGCAAAATTTAGATTACGAAAAAAAGTTACTGCAATTGCAGAAAAAAGTAGGAAACATTCTTTTTACAGGATTAATCAAGGAGAAGAAAAAGCTGTTTAAAATCATATACAGCAGTAAATTTTTTGTGTTTTCTTCTGAGAATGAGTCCATGTCGATGATGTTATTGGAAGTTGCGGCTCTTAAGGTTCCAATAATTTGTTCTGATATTCCAGAGAACAGAGATGTTTTTAACGATGAGGAAGTTCTGTTTTTTAAGGTAAAAGATGCAATGGATCTTTCAGAGAAAATTAAGTATGCATCGTATCATCCTGATGAAATGAAGATTTTTGCCCTAAAAGCGTATGATCGATTGCAAAAGAGTTATTTATGGAAGAATATTGCGGAAGAATACAAAACCATATTCAAGAAATTTATTTAAATGACATTCAACACAACGGTACAGGAGTCTCTTGGTAAGGTAGCCGAAGATCTTGAAATCATCACTGATTCTTCAATGATCGATAGAAAATCCTGGAGCGATTTTGTTCGAAATAACTTGCATGGGAATGTGTTCCAAACGCCGCAAATGTATGACGTATTTGAGCAAGCAGAAGGCTTTACTCCAATTTTGATTGCTGCACGTAAGAATGGAAAAATAAGCGGGGTTCTGTTAGCAGTAATCCAAAAGGAAATAAAAGGAGTTCCAGGAATTCTAGCCAATCGTGCAATTATTAGAGGGGCTCCATTAATTGATAATGAAGATGAGGAGGTGCTGAATCAGATCTTGATAAAATTCAATGAAAAGATTCAAACTAAAGCTCTGATAACTCAAATTCGGAATTGGGCAGATACATCGAATTACAAATCGGTTTTCCTGCAATGTGGTTACAGGTATCAAGATCATCTGAATATACTATTGGATCTGGAACAATCGGAAGAAGTTATTTGGAAAAATATTAACAGGGAAAAACGAAAGAGTATAAATAAAGCTTACCGTGAGGGCGTGAGAGTTGAATTGGAAAGTCCGCATGGAGATTTAACTGCCACATATTCGATTCTACAGCAGCTATACAAGAGAATTCAATTGCCATATCCAGATATTGACTTCTTTAAAAAATGGCAGAGGAATTTTGATGTAGAACCAAGATTTTTAGTATTTGCTGCTAAATGGGACAAAGAAACAATAGCTTTTCGTTATGTATTGGCCTATAAAAATGTGCTTTATATTTCTTATGCAGGAGCTCTTAGTAAGTATTACCCAAAATGCGCCAACGACCTGATTAATTGGGAAGTAATGTTGTGGGGAAAAGAAAATGGCTATACTGTTTATGATTTTGCCGGAGCTGGTAGTCCTCATGTCCCTTATGGCGTGCGGGTAAATAAAATGAAATTTGGAGGACAGACCTGTAATATAGGGAGGTATGAAAAAATTAACCGTCCAATACTATTTTTCATTGCGAAGTTTGGGTTCTATTTATGGAAAAAAATATCATTCAAGTAGGTGATAGTTCCTTTGCTTTAAGCAATGTGGATTAAAACCGCTTCTTTGCAGAAGTTCAATTGAGAATCTGATTTAATGGATTGTAATATTAAAATATTTTGGAGCTAGACTTTACATTTGATACTTATAAGAAATTACTGAAAGGATTTATAGATAATAATTATCATTTTCAGACTTTCTCAGCATATCTCAAGAACCCCAAAGATAGAGTGGTTATTTTGAGGCATGATGTGGATAGATTGCCAGCTAATTCACTTGAATTTGCACGCATTCAGTCCGACATCGGGATTTCCGGCAGTTATTATTTTAGATCTCGGAAAAAAGGTTGGGATGAGGACGAAATAAAGCAAATTAATAATTTAGGACACGAAATTGGCTATCATTATGAGAATTTGTCAAGGGTTGTAAAAAAGCTTAAATCGTACCATGATATTAATCAAATACTTAATTATGGGCTGAAAGATTTCGAAACGCAATTAACTAGTTTACGTCAATTGGTTCCAGTAGAAACAATTTGTATGCACGGCGCTCCCACTTCTAGATATGATAATAAAAATTTGTGGGGAAAGTACCAATATTCCGATTTTAACATTATTGGAGAACCTTATTTTGATCTTGATTTTAGTACTGTTTTTTACCTTACGGATACCGGCAGACGCTGGGATGGTTTTAATTTTAGCATAAGAGATAAAATTAACGGACAACAGAAGTATTGGCGAGAAAAAGGCATGGTATTTAAAAGCTCGTTTGACCTTATTGATGCATTAAATCAAAATGTATTGCCACCTAAAATAATGATTACATTTCATCCGCAGCGTTGGAATCATTTAAATATTGATTGGTGCAAGGAGTTAATTTTCCAAAATATTAAAAATCCTATAAAGTGGGCACTGATTAATTTCAGACGGAAAAAAGTCTTAATTACATAATTGTTTTATTCACAAAAGTTCGTCTATGCTTTGTAACAGTTTGATTTTTAGAGAGGTTTGTCCAATGAGTATTTCTATGTAAAGATTGGGAAATAAGCACATTGTAAATCAATCTAATGTTTAATGATCTATTGTTGTGTATCAATATTTTATGTTATGAAGAAAGAATCTGATGCTATTAGCAGCTTGGAAAGTACAGGACAAAGGATAGAATCGGCGCAGAAACAGTCCGGTTTTGTTATCTTACCTAGCGATTTCATTGATCTTTCCCAGAAATTAGGTCAGAAAGGGTTTGAGTTTATAAGCAGATATTTTTGTCGTTTTACTTCCAGACATGTTTTAATAAGTTCAAAAGATATCAGCAAATTGGCAGGAGTAAATTTTCAGTTGTTGGTGAGTGTAGAACCTATCAATAATCTAATTAGTATTAATGAGTTTTTTGGAGCCGTTAATTGTAAACTTGAAAAGGGAGGCATCTTTATTTGTCGCCTTAAACCACAGGAAAAGGTGGAAAGAAGAATACTTACCCGTTATCCATTTCCATTAAATAAACTGGTATATGCAACCTACTTTGTTTTCCGCAGGGTGTTTCCCAAACTCAGCATTACCCGTAATTTCTATTTGAATCTAACAAAAGGTAAAAATAGATCATTAAGAGAACTTGAAGTAATTGGTCGGCTATATGCCAGTGGCTACGAATTAGTAAATAAATATAGTGCCGGAGAATATGTTTATTTGGTAGCTGAAAAACTGAAAGCACCTTTTTTTGATAAATATTCTTCTTATGGTTTGCTGTTTAAAATGAAACGGATTGGTAAAGATGGAAAGGAAATTTTGGTTTACAAATTGAGAACAATGGTTCCTTTTTCAGAATATTTACAAGAGGCCTTTATAAATAAAAACCGATTGGCAAAAGGAGGAAAAATCAATAATGACAGCCGAATAACACCTGTTGGAAGAATTCTCAGAAAATATTGGATTGATGAAATCCCCAACCTTTTTAACCTGCTAAAAGGAGAGATGAAATTGGTTGGAGTGCGTCCGATTAGCAAGTCATATTTTAATTTATACACACCCGAATTACAAAAGTTGAGACTAAAAGTAAAACCTGGAATTATACCACCTTTCTATGCGGATCTTCCTGAAACTCTTGAAGGAATTGAACAGTCAGAAAAAAAATATATTGAATCCTATTTAAAAAATCCCATACAAACTGATATAAAATATTTTATAGCTTCCTTCAAAAATATTATTTTCAAAAAAATACGAAGCTATTAGATTGATATCTTTTTTCCTGATTATTAGTTTTTGAGACTTCCTCACCATTCAACAGTTCGTTAAGGCTTTGTTATTGCTTCATTTTCAGAGTGATTTACTTAACGGGTGTTTTGATGTAAAGATTTTAAAAATAAGCACATTGTAAATCAATTCAACAACAAGGTCAACTATCCGGCAATCAATTGTTTATTGAAGTTCTTTTTATATTCTATTTAATGAATTTATTACCCTAAAGAATATGATCCAATGACAAGTTCAAATGAATTTCTGAAAAATTTGGTGAACGAAGAAAAACAACAAATCAAAGCCTTTCAATACAAATTAGTATCCAAATGGTATTGGTTTCTAATATTTGGAATTCTTGGTTTAGGAGGCGGTTTAATGTATACTTTTTATTCACCACATAAGTATCAGGCTAAGTGCACAATATTGGTTCAGAACGAATCCAATGCTTTAAGAGGGAAGGAATTCTTTGATGATGATGGTAGTTTGAGAGGAATAAACGTTCAGGATCATATAGGTGTTTTAAAGTCTTCCTCGTTATCGAAACAGGTTTTAATTAATCTAAACTGGAATGTTTCATGGTATCAAAAAATGCCATTCTTTAATCAGGATTTGTACGGTTTGGCACCTTTTTACGTGTACAAAACTGATAGGCGCGAAAATCCGAATGATTTCCCTTTATTCGTTAAAATGATTTCGGAAGAAGAATATATGGTCAGGTCTGATAATACAATTTTGGAAAGTTCTGAAATATCATATTTTGAAGCAAAGGGTAAATTTGGAGTTCCTTTCGAAAACGAGCATTTTAGTTTTGTATTGGAAAAAAACAACGATGTTATTGTGCCTTTAGAGGCAGAGTTCTTTTTTGTTTTTAATAACATGGAAGATCTTAGTGTGCAGTATGCTGATAATCTAAATGTAACGCTGGAGGATTTAAAAGGAAATTTAATAGAATTGGAACTGAAAGGAATAACAGCACAGAGGATCGTAGACTTTTTAAATGAATTAAGTGAAGAATATATTGAATTTTGCTTATCAGAAAAGAATAAAATATCTAGAAATACAATTCGGTTTATTGATATGCAGCTGGAAGGAGTGGTGGATTCGTTAGAACAAACCGGCCATCTATTCAGTGATTTTCAATCTAAAAATCAGAGTTCAAATCTTGAAAGAGAGGCCGATCTGGCAATGGCTGATTTAAAAAGGTTGGAAGAGGAGTATGCCCTGTCAGAAAGGAAGTTAAATTACATTAGGAATTTAAATCAATACATAAATAACAGCGTTCAATTTTCAAAAGTTGAACATCATCTTCAGCAGGATTTTGGCAATGAATTAGTAAATAATTCAATTTTGTCACCTTCTGTAGTTGATATTACGGATCCGGGGTTGAACAATTTGGTTTTGAAGTTAGGAGAACTATATGGTAAGAAAGAGATATTATCATATAGTGTAAAGCAAAATGAACCCAATATGTTAGTGCTGGAGAAGGAGATCAGGCATACAAAACAAAGTTTGAAAGAAAATCTGCAAAATTTATTAGTAAACACAGAAAATGATTTAAGCAGTATCGCCCGACAGATGAGTGGTGTAAAAAGTAAATTGGTTCGATTACCCAAAATGGAACAAAAATTCATTAATTTCAAAAGAAGATACGATCTGAATAATGATTTGTATACTTTTCTTTTAAAAAAGAGAGCTGAAGCAGAAATTACCATTGCCTCCAATGTTCCCAATTCTCAAATTTTGGATCGGGCAAGTTTAATGTCAACCAACCAAGTAGGACCGAAAACCATTTTAAATCTAATTATTGGATTCCTAATTGGAATTTCAATGCCATTTATTTTTATAAAAACAAGGGATTATTTTAACAATACCATAGGCAGCATTTACGAACTGGAAAGGGAGACTTCTCTTCCGGTTTTAGGGGTGATTTCCCACAATAGGCATCGTAAAGATTTTTTGGTTTGCAACCGTCCACGTTCGGGAATAACAGAATCGTTTCGAAGCCTTAGAACTGATTTGGAAAATCTTCTTGCAGAAAATAAACAAAAGGTCATATCAGTGCAATCTGTTATGCCTGGAGAAGGAAAATCATTTGTAAGTTTAAATTTAGCTGCCATTTTGGCAATGAATAATGAAAAGGTTTTACTGGTTGAGGCAGATATGAGAAAACCTGGATTAAATAGGGTGTTTGGCAGTGTTCGATCGAATGGAATGAGTAGTTATTTAAAGGGTGAGGATGCTTTTGATGATATTATTTCCCAGACAAAATTTGAAAATCTAAGTTTCATTCCTGCCGGGCCGGTACCTTTAAATCCGGCAGAACTTCTGGCTAACGGTAAATTTAAAGGATTTATGGAAAAAGCAAGAATTCAATATAATTATATCATATTGGATAGTGCACCGGTTTCTGTTGTCACAGATGGTTTGTTGTCAGGCAAATATGCAGATCTTAATTTGTTTGTACTTCGTCATCATTTCAGTCGGAAGGAACATGTAAATTACATCAATAAATTAGTGGATAAAGGGTCGGTGAAAAATGTTACGATTCTTTTAAATGATTTTAGAGCTAATGGTGTAGATGTAAAAGATTTTGGTTATCAAAGCGGGTATTATAAAGATAATTATCTTCCGAAGGGAAAGATCTAAATATTAACAAAAACTATTTTTTTAAGAGACCTGTTATTACAGGTCTTTTTTATGATAGGATGTTATAATGATCGGATATTTAAAGGATTGGCATTTTATTTGTCAGCCATTTTTTTTTATACACTGAATAGTATTAATGCTGGTCAGAGCTATATATTCTGATAAATCCAGCAGTTTTTTGTAATTTATAGAAAACAATATATTTCTTGTCTCTTCGAATATTGTTAAGTGTTTTATTCATAAAAAATTCGCCTCACCCTAATCATTTAATTGGTAGTAATTCAGAAAGCAATTGATAATGGAGGAGAGTATTAAACTTGTTATTTGGGATCTTGATGAAACCTTTTGGAAAGGAACTCTTTCTGAAGAGGATGTGAGTAGTATACCGGAAAACATCAATTTGGTCAGGTGGTTAACCGATAGAGGAATAATGAATAGCATTGTGTCCAAAAATAATTTTGCCGAAGCTAAATTAAAACTTCAGGAAATTGGGATTTGGGACTATTTTGTATTCCCGGTTATCGCTTGGGAAGCCAAAGGAAAGCTGGTGCAGCGAGTGATAGAAAAATGTCAGTTAAGATCAGTTAATGTCTTGTTTTTAGACGATAATCACATGAATTTGGAGGAAGCGAAATTTTATAATAAAGGAATCTGCGCGAAATTACCATCTTTTATATGCGAAATTAAAAATCACCCGGCTTTTACGGGGAAAGACGATTCTTCTCATAGCAGATTGAAGCATTATAAAATTTTGGAACGTAAGGATGTTGATAAAATCGAGATTAACAGCAATGAGGAATTTCTAAAAGCATCTGGTATTCGCATTCAATATATTGATGATTTAACCGATCATACCGAAAGGCTTTTTGAGATTTTAAATAGAACCAATCAATTAAATTACACAAAAAAAAAGATTGGACTGCAAAGAGGTCAAAAGTTTAATCGAAAATCATAAACTTGAGAAAAAATTAATAAAAGTAATCGATAAATATGGTGATTATGGATTTGTAGGATTTTATGCTGTCGATCAGTTAAAGAATGAATTGGAGCACTTTGTGTTTTCGTGCCGAATAATCAATCTGGGGATTGAGCAGTTCGTTTATTCTTCATTGAATTTTCCTAAAATTAATATTGTTCCTGATGTGGCCATTCCTCTAAATTTATCCAAACCCGATTGGGTTTCTGTGATTGATAAAGCCCGAGTAAGCACTCACCTATCTGAAAGTAAGAATGATATATCGAAATGCAAAATATTGTTTAAAGGCGAGTGCGACTTATTTCAGATGCTTTTTTATCTTCAGGACTATGATTGCAACGTAATAAGAGAATCGAATTATACCGGGAAAAATAATTTTATCATAAACAGGGAACATACTCAAATGCTGATTGACAGCCGAGAAATGTCAAAAGAACAAGTTAACTATTTGGTGAAAAAACTACCGTTTATTGATTGTAAATCTTATCGTTCCAGTGTTTTCACTGATACATACAACGTTTTTGTTTATAGCCTGATAATGGATTTTACGCAGGAGATGTATGAACACAAAAAATTGGATTTAAAAATTCCGTTTGGTGGAAATAACATTAATATCACAAATCAGAACAATTGGGCTAAATTTATAAAAAACTGCAGGGAAAGAAATCATATTGGGATAAGTAAAGAATTCCTTCAATTCTTTACTGAGAATTTTGTGCATAGAGGTAAAATATCAATTAACGATTTTAGAAGAAACCTTTCAAGTATTCGCGCCGGAATTCCTTTACATATTCCAATTATTTTCATGAATGGATCAGAAGTTGAATTTTCGGCAGAATGGGAAAGTTATGATATAGAGCGGAGCCGGATAATGAATCTTGCTTTGGATCAATTTATAGAACAAACTCCCAATTGTTACCTTCTTGATATACGAAAGTTTGTATACTCGCCGGAGCATGTAACCTATGGAATGAATCGTTATAAAAGGAGATGCTACAAAGAAATTGCCAATGATTTAATTGGAATATTGCAAAGTTTCGATACAATTCAAATTACAAAGAAATGGATTACTCTTACTCTGGTTATTGACTTGGTAAAGCCATTATACCGGTGGATAAGAAGACGTTTTTTAAGGTTAAAACGTTTTCTAAAATTTAAATAAGCTTGGTTTGCTTTGTAATGAGTAATGAAGAAGAAACAGGAGTCATATTTATTTTGTGAACACTTCAATAAGAGAAAATATATCTGATTAAAAACTCTAAAAAGAATTTAGAATAATTCACCTTTACTTTGTGTGCAAATGATTATTTTTACTCAACTATTAACCACAAAGAGAAAGTAAATGCCACAAAATAATATTGCCACACCCGAATATTTTATTTGGGAGACTCACGGAATACACACCGGAACAGGTAACGATCATGTGAAACATGGAGTTGACGAATTGGATAAAATTACTGAATTAGCCATCGCAAAAGGTCATCCAAATATTGCATTTATAATACACACGCCACGTTTAACCAGATACAGGTATGCTGCAGAGAAACGGTTGGGAGTTAAGTTTATAAGGGGTGATAATGCCTATTTTAATTATCCAAATCAGATTGAACAGCTAAAGTTGAAATATGGGAATCGAATTAATATTCGTTTTGGGATTGAACTGGAATGGTTAGGACCTGATTTGGGAATGCAATGGAACCGTTCGAAAATTTTTCAGGCACAAGATGCTGATTTTGTGATAGGTTCATTACATTTTTCCCGGGAAGGAATTCCATATGATGGTTCGATAGAGGAAACTGAAGAACTGATTAAACTGAGAGGTGGATTGGAAAATTATTGGGGTGGATACATCGAAGAATTGATTGAGATGGTTGATTCTACCTGGGAAATGATTCAGGTTGTTGGTCATATAGATTTACCAAAATTGTTTGCCCCGATTCCTCAACCTCTGCTGGAGTTAGATACCTCAGATCATTTTCTGGCACGTAGAATGCGGTTTTTACTGGAAATGATCAGCGAATATAATCTTGCATTGGATGTAAATCTGGCTGGAATAAATAAAGGTTGTGGAATTTATCCTGATATCTCAATTTTGAAGAGAGCAAAGCAACTTGATATCCCAATTGCATTAGGTACTGATACTCATACATTGCAAAATTTAGGTAATCATCACGAAACAGGTATCCATTATGCTCATGATGCCGGGTACAAGCATTATCTGAGTTTTTCGAAGTGCATTCCTGAGAAAAGACCTTTGCGGAATCAGGCTTTTAAGGAGGAAGAATACAAGGTGATGAACTTGGGAATTGAGATGTTAAATCTTCGTTTTGAGGATAGCAAGCAACGACGAATTCCAAAATTTTCTTTCGGAGGAACTTTTAGAACATTCTTGGAACATCATAAAAATTCGACTTCTTTGGGCGAATTTGAAGCGATACGTATACGAAAAGGAAATAAATCCATCACTATAAGCAATACTATTCCTCAAAATCAAAAGGAGAAGGTAAAAGGATTGTTCTCACATCATAAAGATAAACCGGGTGTGTTGTCGATGATATTTAATGCTTTGGCATCGGAGGAGATCAATGTTGAAACGGCATACTTAAATTCCAATAATGATGGCACTGCAACGGCTTTTTTAACCCTTTCGGGAGATGATGATTCTGTTCATGAAGCTGTTGAGTTTGTGAAAGGAACAGGGGGAGATAGTTTTATCGAAATTAGGGTAGGAGATATACTGGAAATGCAGCAATTGGATAAAAATAAGAATTATTTGCTGGAAGTTGACGGAGTGAATTTACCCATTGCAATCAGTAAACAAATGATTCTTTCTATCCATAACAATACTGCAGGAATCTTGCTAATTTTGCTTTCGGCATTGGCTTCCCAAAATATCAATGTAATAGATTTAAAACTGGGACAAAGAGGACAAAAAGGGTATGCGATACTAGGTATTGAGGGCAATGCTCAATTGGCCGGAAATATTTTGGGTAAGCTGGGACCTCAGTTTTTTGAAACGACACTTTTATCTTTAAACGGTGTTGAATAGTAAATTTTAATCGATATAAGTTGAATAACAGTACATCCGATTCATACGAATCCATTTTGAATATTATTGAGTTTTATAGAATTCAACCAAGAATTCAAGACCTTCAAATAGAGAAAATAGAGGAGTACTTGATTCTTATGAGCGCTCATTACATAGAGTCAATAAGAGAGATTGATGATTGCATCGGCTTAAGCGAACCTGCTTGTTTAGAAGATATCATTGATGTTTTAAATTCTTACTTAAGTAAGGTGGGAGAAGAATTAGAAAAGATTTTCCCTGAAGATATAAATGTGTTTGTACCTGTTAATATACATTCTAATGCCGGAATAATTGAGATTCAGGCATTGGAATTGTACCGTAACTTTAACGGAGGTGAAAGTAATTTGTATCAAATAAAAGAGACTCTTGATTGTTTGGAAAACAATATTTACGAAGAAGATTTTGCTGAGAAGCTAGCCTTACTGACAAAAGATTTACTGTTCAAAATTAATTCGAACCTAATCGTTAGGGTTGATGATTTATTATGAAGTTGCTTATCAAACAGCTTTTGGTGGGAGAAAGTGAATTGCCACCGGTTCTTCCTCTCCTAACTCTTTAATCATTTCAAATGATTGCGATTGAAGAAATTCAAGAGCACTTTCTTCATTTTTCCATTGAGAAAGAATAATATGCTCGTTTTGTTTTCCATTAGCTTGGTATATTTCGCACGAAAGTTCGCCTCCAACTTTACGGTATTCCTGAAATTGGTCAAAAGAATTTTTCCAGCTAACGTAATTTTTTATAGACTGCTTTATTAGTAAATATATCATTATGTGTGGATATGTTGTTAATTCTAAATTAAATAAAAAGAATAAACAAGCTTACAATTAATTGATTACAGGTTGAAAATACAGGGTGATTATATCTTTTTTTAATATAAATAGTAAGTGCACCTCTTAGTTGATTAGTTAAAATTAAACAAATTGATTTTTTTTAAGAAAATTCATTCCACTTATCAATTAAATTAATTGACGAATGATTTAAAATGCAGCTGAAACATTACAATCAGACAATCTAGATTAATGCATCAATTGGGTTTGAGAATTTAAATTTATAATTGGTATTTTCCAATTTAGCAGAGCTGATAATTTTATACGGGCTTTGGTTCGAGACAAATTTTGGTGATTCAAAACCTCCTTTTTTTGCTGCCTCCTCATAAAATTCCTTGCGACTAGGATGTTTGGGACAACAAGCATTGTAAATTTCTCCCCATAAATTATTTTCTATCAAATGCGATATGATGTTAATGCAATCATCCTGATGGATTAAATTAACAGGAGTGTCACCTTCAACAGCATTTTTCATTTTTGAAAAAAAACGTCCAGGTTTACGATCATAGCCAATTAAACCTCCAAATCGGATGATACTGGTTTGAAAATTTTGTTGTGAAAGAAGCATCTTCTCAACAATACGTAAGGCTTTGCCACTATTCTTTTCCGGAATTTGGTTATCTTCTTCAGTAACAAGTCTGTTTAAATTTGCATATACCGATGTTGAACTAATGAAAATCACCTTTTTTACAGAGGAAAGATTCAACTGTTCAATTAATGCTTTAAATTGTTTAGGGTGAAATTCTTCAATATCTTCTCTTCTCTTGGGTGGAAAATTGACAATCAATATTTCAGAATTAAAAAAATCAGCATCAAAATCAGCATTTATTTCAGGATCAAAGAATATCAGATATGGAGTTATTCCATCTTGCGCCAAGCGGGATATTTTCTCAGGAGTTGGAGTAGAGCCTTTTACAGAGCAGGCATTTTTCATTAAAAATTTTGCCAGTGGTAGGCCTAACCAACCGCATCCTAGAATACTTATGGTTTTTTCTTGTTTATAAAGCGTTTTATTCATGTGTTTGTATCTAAATATATCGGTGTTCAAATTTAAATTTAATTTGAACAATTAAATATTTTTGAAATATATAATTATGAATATGAAGCTAATTATTTTGGTATTTAAGATATTAAAATCCTTTTAGCGCCTATGAGCTTTCCATAATGGACAAAGTGCTAAGTAGAATAAGGGTAAAGGATTTGAAAACACAAGGATTTTTAAATAATTACTTTTATATTTGACACAGCATACACAGACTTTCATTTATGAATTTTTGGTAGGTTTCAAAATAAATTTCGTTTTATGTCGTCACAAATACGAGAAAATTTACAGAAATTATTTGTTTTAGGAATTAGTTATAAGAAAACAGCTCTTGATGTTAGGGGGAAATTTTCATTTACTGCAGAACAGCAGGAAAATTTACTGAAAGAGGCAAAAGAAAATCAAATCGATGGATTCGTAGTTCTTTCTACTTGTAATCGTACTGAAATCTATGCTCACACAAGCCAATCGGAGTTTATTACTGATTTATTCTTAAAATACAGCGAAGGCAATCGGGAGGATTTTGATTCTCATGGTTATACTTTGTTTGGTAATGATTGTATTCACCACTTATATAGGGTTACTTCAGGATTAGATTCTCAGATTATTGGGGATTTTCAAATTGTTGGACAAGTCAAAAATGCCGTTCAGTTAGCAGAAGAAATGGGTATGGTGAATCCATTTTTAAATCGCTTGTTTTCATTTGCCTTTCAGGCAAGTAAAAAAATAAAAACAAATACCGAAATAAGTAAAGGAGCCGCTTCTGTTTCTCATGCAGCAGTTCAGTATATTAAGGATAAGGTTTCAACTTTGGAATCGTGCAGTTTTTTGTTGTACGGAACCGGCGATATAGGGAAGGATACTTGTGGTAACTTATTGAAGCACATGAATAACCGCTCGTTGACTTTAATAAACAGAACTGAGGCCAAAGCTGAGGCACTTGCGGACAAATTTAATGTAAAGTACCAATCTGTTAGTAAATTAATTGAAGAGGTAGAAAAGGCTGAGGTTATCATAGTAGCTACCGGAGCTCCGCAACCTACCTTGTTACCGGAACATTTTAATGGGAGTGATCAATGCAAATTGATTTTGGATCTTTCTGTTCCTAGAAATGTTCATCCTGAAATAGATAAGTTAGATCACGTTTTGGTGATTACTGTTGATGAACTATCGAAACATATCTCAGATGCCATTCAGCAAAGAAAAGATTGCATTCCGCAGGCAGAAGGTATAATTTATGGATCGATAAGTGAATTTTACAGTTGGCTTGAGGTGAAATACTTGTCTCCTGTAATTATTGCTTTAAAAGAGAATTTACAGAAAGTTCAACGGAAAGAGTTGGATTATCACAAAAATAAATTGACTGATGATGAACTGAAAAAAGTGGAGCACATCACCAGTAACATTGTGAATAAGATTGCCAGAGCATGTATCAATCACTTAAAAGATCATCACAAAAAACAATCCAGTCCAATGGAAACAATAGATATGATTTTTAAAGATTTGGATTCGTAAAGCTTTGCAGGCTTTCGATAAAAAGCTATATAAACCTTGTTTTATATGGCTTTTTTATTTTAGCTAATATTAAATTTATAAACTTCCTGAAAACATAAGACTATGATTTCTAAAATGAAAATAGTTGTTGCCACCCGTCCTAGCTTGCTTGCTTACACGCAAACCATGCAAACTGTGGAATTACTGAAAAATGCCAATCCTGAAATTGAATTCGAAGTGAAAAAGTTTAGCACTCAGGGTGATAGGGTGTTAAATCGTTCTTTAACAGAGTTTGGTGGTACTGGTGTGTTTGTAAAGGAGTTGGAACATGCTTTGTTGGAAAATGAAGCTGATATTGCAATTCATAGTTTAAAAGATGTTCCGAGCGCACACCCTAAGGGTTTGCAATTGGCAGCTTTTCCCGAACGTGAAGATGCACGTGATGTTTTTTTGACCCGTAACGGAAGTTCCATCGAAGATATGCCGGAAGGATTTGTATTAGGAACCGGAAGTCCAAGAAGAAGGGTTCAATTTGCTAATCTCCGTAAGGATATCGAGTTTAAAGAAATCAGAGGAAACATTGATAGTCGTTTTCAAAAACTAATGGATGGTGAATACGATGCAATTATTTTGGCTGCTGCGGGTTTAAACCGTATGAGTAAAGAATATGATGAGAATTTGCTCCTGGATATTGATTTATGCATTCCTGCTATTGGACAAGGTGCTATTGCAATTGAGTGCAGAAGTAACGATCCTGAAACCATTGCAATACTTCAAAAAGTGAATCATCGCGATACCGAAATTGCAGTTAAGGCCGAACGGGCATTTATGGCCGAAATAGAAGGGGGATGTAAATTTCCTTTGGCTGCACATGCCGTTGTTTCGGACAATATTTTGAATATGGTTGCTATTGTAGGTGATTTAAAAACGAACCAGTTCATTGCAGAAGGAATTGAAGTTCCTGTAGAAGAATCGATTGAGAATGCGAAAGAATTAGCCATTAAGATGAAATCAATTTGTAAAGAAAAAGGAATAAATTTCTATCTTTAATTTTTGGTGATAATTTATCAAAAGGATTGATATACTTAAATTGACAACTAATTTATACACAAATACAAAAAATACAACATTATGAGTTTAAGACCTCTTTTCCCAGAGACACGATTAAGAAGATTGCGTTATAGCAAAGTAGTTCGTAACATGGTTGCAGAAACATCTCTTTCTGTTGATAATTTAATCATGCCCCTTTTTGTTTGTCCGGGAGAAAATGTTCAAAATCCGATTAAAAGTATGCCGGGAAACAATCAGTTATCGGTAGACATGTTAGTGAAAAAGTGTGGCGAATTATTGGAGTCAGGCGTAAAATCAGTATTGCTTTTTGGTATTCCTGAGTCGAAAGATGAAGATGGAACTGTTGCAACTCACGAGCATGGTATTGTACAAAAAGCTACCCGTGCCATTAAGGAAACTTACCCTGAAATGTATATCATCGCTGATATCTGTAACTGTGAATACACAACTCACGGTCATTGCGGAACTATTGTTGATGGTGATGTTGATAATGACCAGACATTGGTGACATTGGCCGCACAAGCTGTTTCTTTGGCTGAAGCTGGAGTTGATATGGTGGCGCCAAGTGATATGATGGATGGAAGAATTGGATACATGAGAAAAGCTTTGGATGAGAATTGTTTCGAGAAAATGCCCATTATGGCTTATTCTGCAAAATATGCATCTGGATTTTATGGTCCGTTTAGAGATGCGGCTGATAGCGCACCTAAATTTGGAGATAGATCTACCTACCAAATGGATCCTAGAAATAGCGATGAAGCCATTCGTGAAGTTGAGATGGATATTGCTGAAGGAGCTGATATTGTAATGGTAAAGCCTGCTATGAGTTATCTTGATGTGATTTACAGAGTAAAAAATGAATTTAATATTCCTGTGGCGGCTTATAATGTAAGTGGTGAGTTCTCTATGGTGAAAGCTGCAGAAGCTAACGATTGGATTGATGGCAAGCGTGTAATGATGGAAATTATGACTTCAATCAGAAGAGCCGGAGCTGATATTATTATAACTTATCACGCTAAAGAGGTTGCTGATATTTTAAATGGCAGGATGTAAATTACCAGCGGGTATTTATTTTTAATCGATGGCAGATTTTTTACGTTTACTATTCTAATTACTATTAACAATTTACCGATTACCAGCATATGAGTCAATCAATTTTTTTAGATACAATTAACGGAATTAAGAGAGAGAGACCACCAGTATGGTTCATGCGTCAGGCGGGCAGGGTACTTCCTTCCTACATGAAACTGCGTGAGAAATATGGTTTTAAAGAAATGATGGAGAATCCGGAATTGGCGGCTCAGGTTACTTTATTACCAATTCATGATTTGGGAGTTGATGCTGCTATTTTGTTTTCTGATATTTTGGTGATTCCGGAAGCTTTAGGAATGGAATTGAGTTTTGAAGGAAAGGGGCCTAGTTTTGCAACAGCCTTAAAAGATGTTTCGGATCCTCTGTCATTTTTATCCGGCAAGCCTGAAAAACTTGAGCATATTTATAAAGCGATTGACCGTATTTTAGAAACCAAGCCAAACGAGATTCCATTAATTGGATTTTGTGGCGGTCCTTTAACTACTTTGTGTTATATGTATCAAGGTTTCAGTCGAAATCAGAATTTCCCTGATTTTGTTCCTGCGATCTATCGTGATAAAGCACTTATGAAAAAGGTGGTTGCTAAAATTACAGAGATGAGTATTCACTATGCATTAAAGCAAGTTGAACATGGTGTTAAGGCATTTCAATTATTTGAAACTCACGCTGGATTGATTCCTGTTGAATTGTATAAAGAGGTTTTCTTACCATCCGTTAAGGCTGTTTTAGGTGCAGTTCGTGAAAAAGGAGTGAAGACCATTTACCTGCCAAAAGGATTGGGAACTGGTATCAATATGGTGAACTACGATTTGTGCGATTGTGTAAGTGTTGATTGGCAAATGCCATTGCATGAGGTGAGAGGAATTGTTGGCGAAGAGATGATTCTGCAAGGGAACTTCGATCCTCGTATATTGGAGGCTACACCACAAGCTATCGATCAGGAATTTGAATACTTCCTGAATTATGGACGAAAAGATCACAAATGGATCTTCAATTTGGGACACGGGCTATTGCCTTCAATACCGGTTGAGAATGTGGAATATCTTGTGAAAAAGGTGAAAGAATCTGATTGGGGAAGATAAACTCTCGAATGAAAATTATAGAATGAGGTGTCAGTATAGGCACCTCTTTTTTGTTTGGATTTAGATTAAGCAAACTGGAGTTTACTGAATAATTTATATCAGTAGTTGATCTTAAAACAAATAAATTTATGTTGAAAAACTTACCGGGTAGTTAGGAATGGGTTTTTATGATTTCTACTTTTGCAGCCGAAAATCAATAAAAATAGAATAACAATGGCAGATTATACAAAAATGTGGACTGATCTTGGCTTAAACCTTGATAATCACGATGCTTTACTAGAGAATTTAGGTGGTGCGTATCAATCCATTTTCATGTCGCAGGAACATCGTCCGGAAGGAATGGGATATTTCGATTTTGTGATGAGCGAAGCTCACGGGTTAAGAATTCAGGAGTTGCGTGATGAGCAGGAGGCTGGGCGAAAAATAATTGGTTCTTTTTGTGTTTTTGTACCTGAAGAGCTTGTACTTGCAGCAGGTTGCACATCTGTAGGATTGTGTGCAGGAGCTGATTTTGCTCAGGAAGAAGTTGAGAAAGTACTGCCTCGTAATACTTGTTCGTTAATCAAATCATTCTTTGGTTTCAAATTAGGTAAGGTTTGTCCATATATGGAAGTTTCAGACCTTATTGTAGGTGAGAATACCTGCGATGGAAAGAAAAAATCATTCGAGATATTTAGTCAGATGGTGCCAAATTTCTTTCAAATGGATCTTCCTCAAAACAAGGCTCCAATGGCAAGAAAATTATTAAAGCATGAATATGAGGCTTTTATTGCTAAGTTAGAGGAAATGACAGGCAAAAGAATCGGTTTGGAAGATTTAAAACAAGGAATTGCTACTGTAAATGCAAAGCGAAATGCATTAGCTCGTCTGTCTAAACTTCGCACGGCCAATCCAAGTCCAATTTCGGGTTTAGATGCGTTATTAATTAACCAAATTGCCTTTCTGGATAATCCTGTTCGTTTTACCGGGAAGGTTAATGCCTTATGTGATGAATTGGAATTGTTTGTAAAAGAAAATAAAGGCGCAAAAGTTGAAAACGCTCCCCGTGTTGTTATCTCTGGTTGTCCTATGGCAATTCCAAATTGGAAAGTTCCTGCTGTAATCGAAGCCACAGGTGCAGTAATTGTTGGTGAAGAATCATGTATTGGTGAGCGTGGTCAGCGAAATACAACCGACGCTTCTGCGGATACAATTGATGGCCTTATTGATGCTGTTGTTGATCGTTATTTTAAAATTGATTGTGCAGTATTTACACCAAATCAGGAGCGCGTAGAGCACATCAAAGAAATGGCTAAAAATACAAATGCCGACGGTGTGATTCATTACGGACTTCAATTCTGTCAGCCGTATATCATGGAATCTTTCTCTGTAGAAAAAACGTTGGAAAAAGATGGTGTTTCCGTATTGAGACTTGAGACTGATTACAGCCAGGAAGATATGGGACAATTGTCAACTCGTGTAGAAGCATTTGTTGAAATAATAAAATAAATAGAATTGAAATAAAAAAACTGAGAGGGCTGCTGCATTCTCAGTTTTTTTATTTGCATCAGAAACAATATACAAAATTATTGGAATGAGACATGCCGGAATAGATATTGGCTCCAGAAGCATAGAGTTGGTTGTGATTGAAGACGGAGAGGTTGTTGTGAGCAGGCAGTCCGAATCTGGTTACAATCCGGTGGAGCGTGTTCAGGAATTAATTGCTGATATTTCGTTCGATAAAGTGATGGTCACGGGTTATGGCCGCGCAAGTCTTGAGATTGCCTTTGATTATCCGACCATAACGGAAATTAAGGCATATGGAACAGGAGCAGCGACATTACATCCAGGTATTCGGGGAATTCTTGATATTGGAGGGCAGGATACCAAGGTTATTTCTTTGAATGAAAATGGAAAAGTGTTTAAGTTTGAGATGAATGATAAATGTGCTGCAGGTACCGGTAAATTTCTTGAATTGATGGCAGTAAGTCTAGGTTATCAGCAAAACACTCTTGGTTTGGAAGCATTAAAAGGACAGGAGGGAATAGAAATTAACAGCATGTGTGCTGTATTTGCAGAGTCGGAGGTTACTTCTCTTTTGGCGAAAGGTTGTCTGCGGGCTGATATTGCATTGGCTGTTCATCAATCGGTGTGCCGTCGTGCTGTTGGAATGATTAAACGTCAGGGTTTAAAAACTCCAATTTTATTTGCCGGCGGTGTTGCAAATAATGCATGTATGATACATCTCTTGAAACAGACTTTTGGAGATGATCTGATTATTCCAACATCTCCTCAGTTTGTAGGTGCATACGGAGCTGCTGTTTTAGCAGGATTTTTATAAAAACGAGAAAGCCACCTGCAGGTGGCTTATGTAATTGTTTGAAACAAGGAATTATCTGTATTCCTTTTTTTCGAACTGTTTTAGTTTATCAATGTCACGTTGAAATCTTTCCATTAAATCTTCCGAAAAAGAACTAATCAATTTGTGTTCTTTTGCTGTCATTCCATCAGAGGCATCAGCAACAATCTTCATGGCGGTAATGAATTCATCGTATTGTGGAGCCGGGCCATATACATGACAAAAATTAATCACCTTATTATAGATTTCTTCAACCGAAGAGTTGTGTGACTCCTCAAACTCAAACGACCATAATATTTCAGAGCCAAGAGCATGATTTTTCAATAATTGTGTAAGAGTTTCTTTTTCTTCTTTCTTAATCACTCCATCTGCTTTTGCCAGGGCATACAGTAATTCTCCAAATACTTCGTATAATTTTTCTTCCTTTCTCATGGCATATCTTTTAAAGTAGATACCAAATCTCACAAATTGTCCATAGTCTAAGTTACTACAATTGAGTGAGAATTGTGTAAAGAAATTATCATACAATAATGGAATACATTAATTTTGCCTCAATTGGTATTAAAATACAGGGGTAGACCAATTACAACCAAATTTGAGCGGATTATCGTACTATTTTGAATTGGTCTTAAGCTCCTCCGGAGCTATATATAAGAATTGGATAAATCAATAAAGGGCTTTAATTCTTTATTGATTAATTAATGGCTTTTAGTATTCTGCGGGCACGGGAACAGTACCCTGCGCTTCCATTTTCCATTTGCTCTTCGATCACGAGAGCTAGTTCATTTTGTATATCCGGCTCTTGTAAAGAGAAATTGTATAGAATTTGCATAGCATATACCTTAATTGCTATGGCTGATGTGCTGGAAATCAAAGTATCAAAGCAGTAATTGATGAAATCACCGGATATATTGCTTGGAAGAGGTTCTAAACTAATCAGTTTTAAATATTGCCTTAATTTGCTTTCGTTGGAAAGAGTAGGGACTATCTCAATCATTTGAGGTAGATACAGGCGAACCAAATCAGGAGCAATATCATAAACCTTATCTAAAATCCAAGTGGCCCGCCAGGAATGATTCTCATTGCTGATACAAATATCCCACAGTTCTTTTATATACGTGGGATTCTCTGCGATACTTCGAGCAACCAATCTGGCTTCTTCTTTTACCGGAAAAGGGTCGAGTAGTTTCTTAAGTTCCATTGAATTTAGAATTATTGGTTTTCTTAAAACGGCAACCTCCTTAACTCCACATTTCCGCCCGAAAGAATAATTCCAACTTTTTGGCCTTTGTATTTTTTCTTCTCTTTTATTAAAGCAGCAAGAGCGACTGCACTGGATGGTTCTGCAATGATCTTCATTCGCTCCCAAATCAGCCTCATTGCTGCAATTATTTCTTTTTCTTCCACTCTGATAATCTCTTCAACATGTTCCTTAATAATTGGAAATGTCTTATCTCCCAATGAGGTTAGCAAACCATCTGCAATAGTTTGAGGATTGGTTTGCGGAACAATTTCACCTTTTTGCATAGATTGCCAGGCATCATCAGCACCCATAGGTTCACCAGCTATTATTTTTGTGTTTGGCGAAAAATAATGTGCGGCTAAAGCTGTACCGGATAGTAAACCTCCGCCACCAACAGGAGCGAAAATTGCATCCAAATCATCATGATCTTCAATCAATTCCATTGCAGCGGTTGCTTGTCCTTCAATTACCTGATAATCATTGTAGGGATGCAAAAAAACCGCCCCGGTTTTATTGACAACTTCGTTTAGAGTAGTTTCTCTTGCCTCAAGGGTTGGTATGCATTCAATAATTTCTCCACCGTAACCTTTTACCGCTGTTTTCTTTATTTCAGGAGCATTCGAGGGCATTACAATGTATGCTTTAATGCCTTGCGCTTTTGCGGCAAGCGCTATTGCCTGAGCAAAATTGCCCGATGAATGAGTGGCAACTCCAAATTCTTTTTCTGTTTCTGATAGTTGAAGAATAGCATTTGTAGCTCCACGCATTTTAAACGCGCCCATTTTCTGAAAATTTTCACATTTAAAGTAGATATCAGCTCCAACAATTTGGTTGATGAGTTGAGAGCTCATAACAGGTGTTCGATGAATGAATTTTTGAATTCTTTTGTGTGCTTCCTGTAAACTTTCTTTTGTGATAATCATTTTGTTGGAGTTTTTGGTTTGTGATTGTAACCCGACCAAAGCCGGGTTACAAATGAGCTTGAATCTTATAATGAAATTCCACTTTGCAAGTATTTCAAAAGAAGAAATTATTTCATCGCTTCAAGTGAATCTTTTGCTGCTTGAATGGTTTTATCAAGCATCTCATAGGTCAATGAATTAGATAGGAAATAACTTTCGAATGATGATGGAGGAAGATAAATTCCTCTTTTTAGCATTTCATGAAAGAATTTTGGGAAATTTTCGTTGTTAGCGGTTGCTGCAGTGTCAAAATCCACCACATCAACATCAGTAAAGAAAACACTAATCATGGAGCCACAACGGTTAATTTTGTAAGCGAACCCCGATTCCGAAAGCACCTTATCCAATCCTTTGTGAAGATATTCTGTTTTATCCGCAAGTTCAGTGAAGTAGTGAGGGTTCTCGTTAAGCTCTTTTAGCAGGGTTAATCCTGCAATCATAGCAATAGGGTTCCCCGATAAGGTTCCTGCCTGATAAACTGGTCCAACAGGCGAAACGACCTTCATGATTTCGTCGGGGCCGGCATAAGCTCCCACTGGCATTCCTCCTCCAATCACTTTACCGAAAGTTACCAAATCAGCATTAACACCAAAGTATTCCTGAGCACCACCTTTTCCCAGGCGGAAACCAGACATTACTTCGTCAAAAATCAACAGTATTCCTTCTTTATCACATAGTTCACGTAAATCTTCCAGAAATCCTTTTTTAGGAAGCACACAGCCCATGTTTCCAGCAATTGCTTCTACTATTACAGCCGCAATTTCACCTTTATTTTCTGCAGCTAATTGTTTTACGTCTTCAATGTTATTGTACTTGGCAGTTAGCGTGTCGTTTGCTGTACCAGGAGTAACACCCGGTGAATTTGGTACCCCAAAGGTACTTGCTCCGCTGCCGGCTTTAATTAGGAATGAATCGGCATGACCGTGATAACAGCCTTCAAATTTGATAAATTTATTTCGGCCGGTATAACCTCTGGCCACACGAATGGCACTCATACATGCTTCGGTACCGGAATTAACCATTCTCACCTTATCAATATTTGGAACCATGTCCACAATTAATTTGGCAATCTCAATTTCCAGTTCTGTTGGAGCACCAAAGGATGTTGAATCTTCAACTTTTGCTTTGATAGCATCTATAACCTTAGGATATGCATGTCCTAAAATCATTGGACCCCACGATGAAATGTAATCGATGTACTCATTTCCGTCAACATCGGTAAGAATACTTCCTTTTGCTTTTTTGATAAAGACAGGAGTTCCGCCAACAGATTTAAATGCTCTAACCGGCGAGTTTACACCTCCTGGAATGTATTTGTTGGCTTCTGTAAATAATTCGGAACTTCTTTTGTATTGATGCATATTGTATAGGTTTTATGAATTTAAGTAATTGTGACAAATTTCGAGTAAGGAATAAACGTTTGTATTTTCAGACATGACAACATGTTCGGAGAAGTCCAGCAGTTTTACTGCGGTTGTACTTCCAATAGCAAAACAGGGGACAGTTTCGTTTATTTTGTATCTGTTAAAAAAACTATAAACAGCACTCGGACTGCAAAAACAAATGGCATCAAAATCAGTAATAGTAACATCCGGTTGATGTAAATTTGTTTGGTAGCACTCTATTTCCTCAAAATCAAATTCTTTTTCAGTCATAAAATCAGAAATATTATTTTGTCTTAAATTTCCTGAAAAATGAATGTAAGAGGAGGCGCTTTGTTTTTCAAGTAACTGAAGTAAAGATTGCGAGTTGTGTTGTTCCGGAAGTAAAGCTTCTATGCCAATTTTGAGCAGTTCTTCTGCTGTTTTTTCTCCAATAGCAAATACTTTTTTTTCTTCCAAAGCAATTAGCGAGCTTAGGTTCTCTGCAATACTCTTAACCGCATTCTGACTTGTGAAAATCCAATTTGATTCCGGTTTTGAATTAATCAGATCTGTCTTTTCTTTAGAAAGAGGCATGAGATCAATTTGAATAAATGGCTTTGCGGTAACTTCCAGGCCTAGTTTTTCAGCATACATTATGTGTTCAGAACTTAGAGATCTGGTAAAAAGAATATTTTTTTTATCTGTTAGAGACATAAATAGATTTCAAAATGATTTCTGATCGCAAGCTAACAAATTTAGCAAATCAGACCATTTTTTATGCTCTTGAAATGTATTATTTTATCAATTGATTGAAAATTAGATCTTCAGATGAGTATCTTTGAATTACAAGAATTTGGAATCGTTAAAAAGTATTAACCTGCTTGCCATTCATTAATAGCTTTTATACTTTTAGTGTGCTTAAAAATGGGACGAGATCATTGTTTCGAATGCCGAAAGATCATGAAGAATCAGTTTTAATCAAAATTCAAAACAAAGCAAAGATTTAAAATCAGAAAGATATTTATGACTGAATTCAACAGGGAAGAAGAGAGAAGACAGATTTTGTATCGGTACAAGCATTTGCTTGTTACGTGTAAAAATATTGTTACCAGGGCAGATATAAAATTAGTTCGAAAAGCATTTGAATTAAGCTTGAAAGATCATGAGGGAGAAAGAAGGACTAACGGGGAACCGGCAATTTATAAAAGTATTTCGATAGCTCAGATTGTTGTAGAAGAACTCGGACTTGGAAGGACTTCTGTAATTTGCTCTCTACTATATGATATTGTTCAGAAAAAACGAATCTCTTTAGAAGAAATTTCTGAGCTGTTTGGGCCAAAAGTAACTCAGATAATACAGGGGTTGGTTAAGGTAACTGATATTTACAATCAAAATCCAACTCTTCAGTCAGAGAATTTCAGGAAGCTGCTGTTAAGCTTTGCCGATGATGTTCGCGTGGTTCTTATCATTATGGCAGATCGCTTGTTTAATTTGAGAAACTTAGAGCATAAACCGATCGAATTTCAGAAAGCCTTAGCGAGAGAAATAGAGTTTCTGTATATTCCGTTTGCACATCGTTTAGGAATGTACAATGTGAAATCTGACATGGAAGATTTGGCATTGCGTTATTTAAATCCTGATGTTTATTTCGAGATTGAAAAGAAATTGAAGGATAGTGAAGAGCAACGACAGAAATATATTAAAGATTTTGTGGATCCAATTAAAGCTGAATTGGATCAGTTCGGAATGAAATACAAAGTAAAAGCGCGAACAAAATCCATCGCTTCGATTCTTCATAAAATGCAGAAGAAACAAGTTGAGTTTGAGGAGGTTTACGATATATTTGCCATTCGGATCATATTAAAAGCGACGCCGAAAAAAGAGAAATCTGAATGTTGGAAAGTTTATTCTGCTGTTAGTGATTTGTACCGACCTAATCCCAATCGACTAAGAGATTGGATCACCATTCCAAAATCAAATGGGTACGAATCTCTTCATACCACTGTTATGGGGCCTGATAATCGTTGGGTAGAGGTTCAGATTCGCAGCAAACGGATGAACCGCATTGCCGAGCAGGGGTTTGCTGCGCACTGGAAATATAAAGGTGGAAAAAGCGAAGAAGGAGGATTGGATGCATGGCTGCAGGATATTCGGGAAGTTATTGAAAGTCACGGAAGCGATTCCATTGATTTAATTGATAGTTTTAAAGCTGATTTATACCACAAGGAAATATACGTATTTACGCCTAAAGGTGATTTAAAACAATTGTCAGCTGGAGCAACTTTACTCGATTTTGCGTATTCAATTCACTCCGATGTTGGTGATAAATGTATAGGTGGTACGGTCAATCAGAAGAATGTATCCATTAGGCAGGTTCTAAATAATGGAGACCAGGTTTCGGTAACGACTTCCAATTCCCAAAAGCCGAAATTAGATTGGTTGAATTTTGTGGTTTCTACAAAAGCGAAAAATAAAATTCGTCAGACGATAAAAGAGGAGATGCTTAAGGAGTCTGATCTTGGAAAAGAGACTCTGAAACGCAGAATGAAGAATTGGAAAATCGAGTTTTGTGATGAAAATATTAGAAAGTTAATGACTTTCTACAAGTACAAAATTGCTGCTGACTTGTATCAGGGAATTGCTTTGGAACAGCATGAATTATCTGAAATAAAAGATATTCTTACTGATAAAAAAGAAGTTGAGAAGACTGTTCCTGAAGAACGTCCCGATTATTCTTCGAAGAAAATCACGAAAGAAGGCGAAGACGTATTAATTGTTGATGAGAACGTTTCTAATGTTGAATATTCATTGGCAAATTGTTGTAATCCAATTTTTGGTGATGAAATTTTCGGATTCATTTCAATCGGTAAAGGCATTCGAATTCACAGATTAGGTTGTCCAAATGCTGGTGAGATGCAAACGCGCTACCCGTACCGGGTAGTAAAAGCAAATTGGACTGATAAAGGTTCTGCTTCTTATCAAGCCGTACTTCACATTACAGGAGACGATGAGCTGGGAATTGTAAGTAATATATCCGATGTTATCTCTAAAGACCTTCGGGTGCAAATGAGATCCATCTCTGTAGATACAAACGCAGGCTCCTTTGTAGGGAATGTTACTGTTGTAATTGCAAGTACCGAGCATCTTGATACCTTAATTGTGAAATTAAAACGTGTTAAAGGTGTGCATCGTGTAACAAGATACGATCCTGTAAATTAGCAGTATACAAATAATTATATGAAAGGGATGCCGCTGTAAAGTTGCATCCCTTTTTTATACAGATAAATATCTTCAAGATGATTTCCTAATTAACAGGCTTTTAATAAGAAGCTTAGTCGTTTTTATTGAAAATCCTGCAACTCCTTTGGTGTTTTATTTAGATTGATTCAGTATATTTGAATTTCTAAAAAAAATGAAACCAATTTGGTTTTTTGTCAGAGTTTATGGAGAATTATATTGTTTCAGCACGCAAATACCGCCCTTCGATTTTTTCATCGGTTGTAGGTCAGCAGTCAATTACAGTCACCCTTAAAAATGCCATTAAAAACAATCATTTGGCTCATGCCTATTTGTTTTGCGGTCCTCGTGGTGTTGGAAAAACTTCCTGTGCAAGAATATTTGCAAAAACAATTAATTGTTCAAATATAAGTTCCGATTTCGAAGCATGTGATACGTGTGAATCATGTGTTGCTTTTAACGAGAATCGCTCTTACAATATTCACGAATTAGATGCTGCATCGAACAATTCTGTTGAAGACATTCGTTCCTTGATTGATCAGGTTCGAATACCACCACAAATTGGCAGCTATAGCATATATATTATTGACGAGGTTCACATGCTTTCGGCTTCGGCATTCAATGCTTTTCTGAAAACTCTGGAAGAACCTCCGGCTCACGCCATTTTTGTGTTGGCTACAACCGAGAAACACAAAATACTTCCTACAATTCTGTCGCGTTGTCAGATTTTTGATTTCAATAGGATCAAGGTTGAAGATTCAGTTAAACATCTTAAAGAAATTGCAGAAAAGGAATCAGTTGTAATCGAAGAGGAAGGTTTAAATGTTATCGCTCAAAAAGCAGATGGAGCTATGCGTGATGCTCTCTCTATTTTTGATCAGATTGTAAGTTTTTCCGGTAAAGAGATCTCTTTCGAAAGTGTTATTCAGAATTTAAATGTTTTAGATTACGACTACTATTTTAAAATGGTAGATGCTTTTCTGGATGGAAAAGTAAGTGATGTGCTTCTCATGCTTAATGAAATTCTTGAGAAAGGATTTGACGGACATCATTTTGTTGCCGGGTTGAGCGCTCACATTCGGGATGTATTGGTAGGAAAAGATCCTGCAACAGTTCAATTGCTCGAGGTTAGCGATTCGGTAAAACAAAAATATGTAGAGCAGTCAAAAAAATGCCCGCTTGATTTTTTATATGAAGCACTCAAAATCTTAAATCAATGTGATATTGGTTTTAAAGCAAGTCAAAATCAAAGACTTCTTATCGAATTAAGCTTAATTCAATTATCACAGATAATTGAATTAAAAAAAAAAGGACTTGAATTAAATCTGAACAAAAAAAAAATTCAGAAAATAATTGTTGATGGAGAGGCCACAAGTGCTGTGGTTAAACCAGAGGCTACTCATAATTCAAATGTTCAAACAATACAAACAGTAAATGATACTGGTGGTGTTTACAACGGAAATAAGGAAAAGAGCAATGGCGTAGGTGTTGCTTCAAAATCCAACTTTGCAAGTTCAGTCTCTATCAAGCAAGCTTTAAACAGTGGTATTTCGCGTACCAATATTGCAAGCAAACCCAAAGATAAAAAGGCTGTTAGTACTATTGAATCTATTGTTATCGGTAGTGAACCAATTACACAGGAAAAGCTGGAAGCAAAGCTAAAAGAATATATAATTGTCAAGGGGAAAAGTGATCGTATTCGATTGGCTATTACGGTTAATAAGCCTAAAATAGTTGGGGACGATTGTGTTGTTCTGATGGTTAGTAATCCTTTACAGGAAGATGATGTTGTCTCAGTGAAAAATGAGGTGCGGAACTATTTGAGAAAAGAATTAAACAATTCAGACATTCAGATTGAGACAGAAATCATTCAAATAAAAACAGCAAAAAGAATGTATACCGATTCGGATCGATTTAACTATTTGTGTGAGAAAAATCCTGCATTAGGGTTTCTTAAGCAAAAATTTTCCTTAGATTTTGAATAAAAATTGAAGATATGATTTACAGCATATATATAATGGTTTAAATTAGGCTTCTGTTTTTGTACAGAAGCCTAATTTTTAGGTAGTTGTAATTAAAGAAAAAAATCCTTAAAAAATAGATTCTTTTAAATCGGAAAATAAAAAAAATACATATGTTTACTCTGAATTTGAGATGTGATTATTTCGAATTTAATTAAGTAAATACAGACTTTTTATTAATTATTAAATCACTCAAAACAACAACCAACATGGCACAGAAGTCAAAAATCATTTACACTAAAATTGATGAAGCTCCAGCTTTGGCGACTTATTCGTTATTGCCAATTATCAAAGCCTTTACTAAAACTTCAGGAATTGAGATCGAAACCAAGGATATTTCTCTTACAGGAAGAATTATTGCCAACTTTCCTGAGAATTTAACTGAAGAGCAAAGAATTCCTGATCATTTGGCTGAATTAGGTGCGCTTTCATTAACCCCGGAAGCAAACATTATTAAACTGCCAAATATTAGTGCTTCAATTCCTCAATTACAGAGCGCGATTGCTGAGTTGCAGGAAAAAGGATATGATATTCCAACTTATCCGGAAGAAGCTAAAACAGATGAAGATAAAGCACTTCAAGTAAGATTTGCAAAAGTTTTGGGTAGTGCCGTAAATCCGGTTTTACGCGAAGGTAACTCCGACCGTCGGGCAGCAGGTTCTGTTAAGCAATATGCTAAGAATAACCCGCACAGAATGGGTAAGTGGTCTGCAGATTCAAAATCTCACGTTTCTCACATGACAGAGGGTGATTTTTACGGTTCAGAGAAATCGGTGACCATGCCAAAAGCAACTAACGTACGCATCGAGTATGTTGACAATGCAGGCAATACAACTGTATTAAAAGAGAAGCAGGAGCTGTTGGCTAATGAAGTTATTGATTCATCAGTAATGAATGTGAAAGCATTACGTGCTTTCTATGCTAAAGAAATTGCTGGGGCTAAAAAAGAAGGATTACTATGGTCGCTGCACCTTAAAGCAACCATGATGAAGATTTCTGATCCTGTAATGTTTAAGCATGCTGTTGAGGTTTTCTATGAAGAAGCTATCGCTAAGCACGCTGATACTATTAAAGAATTAGGAGTAAACTTCAACAATGGATTAGGCGATCTTTATAATAAAATTCAAAATCTTCCTGAAGCTAAGAGAACTGAAATCGAAGCTGATATTATGGAAGTGTACAAATCCCGCCCTGATATTGCGATGGTTGATTCTGACAAAGGAATCACTAACCTGCACGTTCCAAATAACGTGATTATTGATGCATCGATGCCTGTTGTTGTTCGCGATGGTGGTAAAATGTGGAATTCTGCAGGGGAACTTCAGGATACCAAAGCATTGATTCCAGATAGATGTTATGCTACTATTTATCAGGTTTGTTTTGACGATTGCAGAAAAAATGGAGCATACGATGTAGCAACCATGGGGTCTGTGTCGAATGTTGGTTTAATGGCTCAAAAAGCCGAAGAGTACGGATCACATGATAAAACTTTCATTGCTCAGGGAGATGGTGTTATTCGCGTTGTGGAATTCGATGGAACCATTGTAATGGAGCAGAAAGTTGAAAAAGGAGATATCTTCAGAATGTGTCAGGTTAAAGATGCTCCTATTCAGGATTGGGTTAAATTAGCTGTGAACAGAGCTAAAGCAACGAATACTCCTGCTATTTTCTGGTTGGATAAAAATCGTGCTCATGACGCTCAGTTAATCAAAAAAGTAAGCACTTACTTAGCTGATTATGACACTTCTGGTTTGGATATTCGCATTTTGACTCCGGATGATGCAATTGCATTCTCATTGGAAAGAATCCGTAAAGGGGAAGATACAATTTCGGTAACTGGTAATGTATTGCGTGATTATTTAACAGATCTTTTCCCAATTTTGGAGTTGGGATCTTCTTCAAAAATGCTATCTATCGTTCCGTTGATGAATGGTGGAGGATTGTTTGAAACAGGCGCCGGAGGATCGGCTCCTAAGCACGTTCAGCAATTCTTGACTGAAGGTCACCTGCGTTGGGATTCTCTTGGGGAATATTTAGCATTAGGTGTTTCTTTAGAGCACTTGGCTAATACGTTTAATAATGAGAAGGCTTCTTTATTTGCAGAAACCCTTGATTTAGGCGTAAGTAAGTTCTTGGAAGAAGGAAAATCACCATCACGTAAGGTGAATGAGTTGGATAACCGTGGTTCTAACTTTTATTTAGCAATGTATTGGGCTCAAGCACTTGCGGCACAAGATAAAAATGCTGAATTGAAAGCAATTTTTTCTAAAGTAGCTCAGGATATGGAAGCTAATGAAGAAAAAATCATTGCTGAATTGAATGGTGCTCAAGGTGCACCAATGAATATTGGCGGCTATTTTATGCCAAACGAGGAATTGGCAAATAAGGCTATGCGTCCAAGTACTACCTTAAATGCGATAATCGACGCTATTTAATAAATATTTATATCCTTAATGGATAAAATTTAAGGTCTTCCAATCTGGAAGACCTTTTTTGTTCAACAAAATGTGGTATTTAGTTTGATTTTAAATTAGGATTAAAGCTACGGTTTGCAATACTTAGATTACCATATTTCTCTTACATTTGATGTAGAATTTGAACTTACTTAAAAATATTATACGTTATGGCTATTAGTAAAAAAGTAGAAGAAATCTTGAACAAGCAAATCAACGCTGAATTTTGGTCTGCTTATTTTTATTTGTCAATGTCGAACTATTTCAATGCGAATGGAATGCCGGGTTTTGCAAATTGGATGAAAGTACAATTTCAGGAAGAAACTTCACATGCGATGAAAATGACGGATTACGTAAACGAACGCAATGGAAGAGTTATTCTGGAGCCAATTAAAGAAGTTCCTTCTGATTGGAATGATGTATTAAATATTTTCGAAGAAACTTTAAAGCACGAAGAGTATGTGACAACCTTAATTAATGGTTGTGTAAATGTTGCTATTGAAGAAAAAGATCATGCTTCAGTGAATTTTATGCAGTGGTTTGTTGACGAGCAGGTAGAAGAAGAAGCTACTGTTAGTGAAATTATCGACCAATTAAGAATGTTTGAAGGAAAAGGTCACGGTTTGTATATGATGGACAAAGAATTTAAAGCCAGAGTTTTTGTTGATTCAACTCAAGTCTAGTTAAAAACAAAATATACTCAAAAGCCTCACTTATGTGAGGCTTTTTTTATAATGTAGAACTGTTAAGTCAATAAAAATATTTACTTTTGAGTTCAATGGACATGAATAGATATCTCATAGTAGTATTTTGTGTGCTCACAGGATGTGCGGCAGCAGTTCCTATGGCCAATGGTCAGGATTTAACTGTTGATCATCAGCTGTTTGCAGATTGGTATGCCGATCATATCCAGAATCTTGATGAATCTTATTCATCAACAATACTTGCTCATGCAGAGCAGGATCAATTTGCAGGGAAATACATTCCAAATGTTGAAAATATTTCTTTACTTGAGAATTTGCCTAAATTCCCTGTAGTTAATCAAGTTATTCCATTGGTAAGTATTCCAGCCTGGTTTGATTATCATTACTGTTCCGTTTTTCGGGATGTTCTTATTAGTACAATCCCTGAGGGTGATTTTCATATCAGAGCCCCTGTTTTAGCTTAACTTTTCTTTCCTTTTTTCAACAGGAAATATCACTTACTATATAATAATATTGTTTTCAACCTTTTGGTTGAGAATGTTTTACACATCGAAATCAACAAATCAAAATGGGTTTTATAGATAGTACATTGGGTAAACTGTTTGGTAATAAATCAGATAGAGACCTTAAAGAATTGAGTCCTTACTTAGGGCGAATTAAAGCAGAATACGATAGAATCACTACTTTAAGTAATGATGATCTTCGTGGAGAATCAGTTAAATTAAAGCAACGCATTCAGGATTTTATTCAAGCTGAAAAAGACGAAATACAGAGTCTTAAAGATAAGATTGATGTTGGTGAATTATCAATCAACGAAAGAGAGGAAATCTACGATCAGATTGACGGAATTGAAAAGAAAATTGATGACAAGATTGAAGAGGTATTAGAGGAGATTTTGCCTACTGCTTTTGCTGTTGTGAAAGACACTGCCCGTAGATTTACCGAAAATACTGAACTGGAAGTGACTGCATCTAAATTCGATCGCGATTTAGCTCCATATTACGATAACATACAAATAGATGGCGATACTGCCGTTTATTTTAATTCATGGGTTGCAGGCGGAACTGAAATTACATGGAATATGATTCACTATGATGTTCAGCTAATTGGAGGTACTGTTCTTCACCAAGGAAAAATCGCTGAGATGGCAACCGGTGAGGGTAAAACTCTTGTAGCTACATTGCCTGTGTTTTTGAATGCGTTAACCGGCAGAGGAGTTCATGTGATTACTGTGAATGATTATCTTGCAAAACGTGACTCGGAATGGATGGGACCATTGTACCAATTTCACGGGTTATCTGTTGACTGTATCGATAAACACTCTCCCAATTCAGATGCGCGTAGAAAAGCCTATGCATGTGATATTACTTTTGGAACAAATAATGAGTTTGGTTTTGATTACCTGCGTGATAATATGGCAACAAATCCAAAAGATTTGGTTCAACGTCGTCACAATTATTCAATTGTCGATGAAGTTGATTCGGTTTTGGTTGATGATGCGCGTACACCATTAATTATTTCCGGTCCAATTCCAAGAGGTGAACACCAACAATTTGATGATCTAAAACCAAAGGTTCAAAAATTGGTGAAAGCTCAGAATGATCTGGTAATGAAGATTTTTACCGATTCTAAAAAATTATTGAACAGCGAAGATAAGAAGGATCTGGAGGAAGGAGCAAAACTATTACTTAGAACCTACAAGGGATTGCCAAAGATGAAGCCGCTTATTAAGTTTTTAAGTGAGCAGGGAAACAAGGCTAATCTTTTGAAAACTGAAAATTTTTACATGCAGGAGAATAACAAAAATATGCACATCATTACTGATGAATTGTATTTTGTTATTGATGAAAAGCACAATTCAATTGAACTTACAGATAAGGGAATTGACTTGATTAGTTCTGATGTTGAAGATTCAGGTTTCTTTGTACTGCCTGATATTGGATCAGAAGTAGCAGTAATTGAAAAATCAGATCTTTCGGATGAAGAAAAAGTAGCCAGAAAAGATGAAATGATTCAGGCATACTCGGTAAGATCAGAAAGAGTTCATACGATCAATCAATTATTAAAAGCATATACTCTTTTCGAAAAAGATGTAGAATATGTAATGATGGATGGTAAGGTGAAGATTGTAGACGAGCAAACCGGTCGTATTATGGAAGGTCGTCGTTATTCAGATGGTTTGCATCAGGCAATTGAAGCCAAAGAAAATGTGAAAGTGGAGGCGGCAACTCAAACATTTGCTACTATTACTCTTCAGAATTATTTTAGAATGTATAATAAGCTTGCCGGTATGACTGGTACTGCTGAAACAGAGGCAGGTGAGCTTTGGGATATTTATAAATTAGAGGTAGTTGTAATTCCAACCAACCGTCCGATTTGTCGCGATGACCGTGAGGATTTGGTTTATAAGACAAAACGTGAAAAATATTCTGCTGTAATTGATGAAATTGTAGATCTGGTGAATGCTGGTCGTCCGGTTTTAGTGGGTACAACTTCTGTTGAAATTTCAGAATTACTTGGTCGGATGCTTAAAATAAAAGGGATTAAGCACAATGTACTGAATGCAAAATTACATCAGCGCGAAGCAGATATTGTTGCGGAAGCGGGTCAATCGGGAACTGTAACCATTGCAACAAATATGGCTGGTCGTGGTACTGATATCAAGCTAAGTGATGAAGTAAAAGCTGCTGGCGGTTTAGCAATTATTGGTACAGAGCGTCATGATTCCCGTCGTGTCGATCGTCAGTTACGTGGTCGTGCCGGTCGTCAGGGAGATATTGGATCTTCCCAATTCTTTGTGTCTTTGGAAGATGATTTGATGCGTTTGTTTAGCTCAGATCGTATTGTAAAGTTAATGGATAGAATGGGACTGAAAGAAGGTGAAGTAATTCAGCACAGCATGATTACTAAATCTATAGAACGTGCCCAGAAGAAAGTGGAAGAAAACAACTTCGGTATTCGTAAAAGATTATTGGAGTACGATGATGTAATGAACTCTCAGCGCGAGGTTATTTACAAGCGTCGCCGCCATGCATTATTTGGTGAGCGTATTCAAGTAGATATTGCCAACATGATGTATGACATATCAGAATTGATTGCAAATGAATATCATGGTGGTGATTTTGAGGAGTTTAAAATGGATTTGCTTCGTACTTTTTCAACCGAATCTCCTGTAAGTGAAGAGGAATTTATGAAGGAGAAACCTGAAGAAATTACTGAGAAAATTTACGCCGTAGTTTTGGATAACTACAAACGAAAAGTGGAAGCCATTAGTAAGCAAGCCTATCCGGTAATTAAAAATGTATACGAGTCAAAAGCAGAAATATATGAGAACATTGTTGTTCCGTTTTCTGATGGATCCAAAATGTTTCAGGTAGTAACTAATTTGAAGAAAGCTTACGAAAGCAAGGCTGAAGATTTGGTTCGTTCTTTCGAGAAGGTTTCTATTCTTGCAACCATCGATGATGCCTGGAAAGAGCACTTGCGTGAGATGGATGATTTGAAACAATCTGTTCAAAATGCTTCTTACGAACAAAAAGATCCATTGTTGATTTACAAATTTGAATCGTTCAATTTGTTTAAAACAATGATTGAAACGATAAATAAGAGTGTTGTCAGCAGCTTAATGAAAGGTCATATTCCATTATCGGATCCTGAAGATGTTCGTAAGGCAGAAGAACGTAAAAGAACCGATTTAAGCAATTTGAAAACTACAAAAGAAGAAGTAGGAGGAGGCAGAGAAAGACCGGAACCCAAAAAACAGGAACCTGTTCGTGTTGCTCAAAAAGTAGGACGAAATGAACCTTGTCCTTGTGGTAGCGGTAAAAAATTCAAACAATGTCATGGAAAAGGAGTTCCGGCTTAATTTCCATAATTAAAAAAATCATACTAAATTCACATGGATTGTTTCGCAAGTCGAAACAATCCATTTAGTTTTACTTACCAAACTTAAAAAAACACATATGTTGCTTTCAATTCTTTGGGATATCGACCCGGAAATATTTAAAATCGGCCCTATCGCGGTCCGTTGGTACGGATTACTTTTCGCTTTAGGCTTTTTGTTAGGATATTATCTGGTAGAAAAAATGTTTAAAAAAGATGGTATTAAACTGGAATGGCTGGATAAATTATTCCTGTATACCATGATTGCAACTGTTGTAGGTGCTCGTTTGGGACATGTGTTTTTCTACGGATGGGAATTTTATTCACAACACCCAGCCGAAATCATTAAAATTTGGCGGGGAGGATTGGCATCTCACGGTGCTACAATTGGAATTCTTGTTGCTTTATGGTTTTATTCTAAAAAAGTGAGCCGAAAATCAATGCTTTGGATATTGGATTACGTGGTAATTCCGGTTGCTTTGGCAGGATGTTTTATTCGTTTGGGAAATTTGATGAATTCAGAAATTATTGGAACTCAAACTCATTCTGACTGGGGATTTCAATTCATCAGGGCTTCTATTTATGAGCCGGAAGCACCACGACATCCGGCACAATTATACGAAGCAATTTGTTATTTGATTTCCTTTGGTGTTCTATCATTTATGTATTGGAAAACCAATGCAAAACAATACAGCGGAAGATTATTCGGCGCTTTCTTCGTGATGATTTTTACAGCTCGGTTTTTTATTGAGTTCATTAAAGAAAATCAGGAAGCTTTTGAGCAGGGAATGTTGTTAAATATGGGACAGTTACTAAGCATTCCGTTTGTTTTAATCGGGTTGTTCTTTCTGATTCGATCTTTTAGAATAGAACCGATGAAGTAATCAAATATAGTATAACAAAAAGCCGAATCTTTTCCGATTCGGCTTTTTTTGTTGTGCAGCATTTTGAATGCTAGGCTTCTTTCAATATTTCCAAATCAATTCCCATTTTCTTCATTAAAATGGGAGCGTTAAAGGTTTTGCAAAATCCTTTTTGCACTTTGTAGTCAAAATAAAGTTGATCTCCATCAATTTTAATATCGAAGAACCGGTTCTCAACCTGCCCGGGTAATTCTTCTTCCAGTACCGATAATTCCAAATCATGTGTTGCCACCATCGCAACGGCATCGTGTTTCACCAATTGCTTAATCAATGCTCTCGAACCTGTATGTTTGTCTTTCGAATTGGTTCCCCTCAAAATTTCATCCAATAGAAGTAAAGTTTTTTCTTTCCGGTTCACCTTTTCAAGAACTAGCTGAATTCGTTTTAGCTCTGCATAAAATGAAGATTCATTTTCTTCTATCGAATCTTTAATTCTCATTGATGTATTGATTTCCACATTTGAAACCGTCATTTCCTGAGCGCAAACTGGAGCTCCTGCTAAAGCCATTACTACATTTACTCCAACAGTTCGTAAGAAAGTACTTTTTCCGGCCATATTCGATCCTGTAATAATATGAACAATTCCCTGACCATTTAGTTGATAGTCGTTATTTACTCTTGCTTTCTGATCAATCAAGGGATGGCCTGCTTCTTTTAATTCCAATTCAAAGTGTTTCTCAGAGATTTTCGGGAAAGCCCAATCTTCATGATTAAAACTTAAGTTGGATAAGCTGGAAATGGCTTCAATCTCACTGATTGCATCAAACCACTTTTCAATGTCATGGCCGTATTTCTGCTTCCATAGGTCAATACGAAACAAAATGTGCAATTCATAGAAAAACAAAAGGTTGAAAAGAAATTGAACAACAAGATTAAAGCGCTGATCAAGTAATTCTATTAAACTGGTCAATTGGTTTATTTTCTTTGCTGTTGGTTTATCATCACTTGCCAATGTCTTTTTAAGCTCATTCAGTTTTTCAGATCCCCAATTTTCTTTTTCGAACTGCTCAATAATATAGGAGTAGGTTTTGAGCATTTCCCCTCTTTTCGAAGTTTGTTCATGCTCCAGACTAACCTTTTTGCTATTGAAATAATGTATTCCAATATTAGCCAATATCATTATTGTAATAGGAGCTTGTGAGCCGATAAAAGAATATACCAAGGCTCCCAATGAAAGCAAAGGCATAATTGTAACAGCGATTTGTAATACTTTCTTTCCATGAAAAGGTGAGGGCTTTTTACCCCATTCAATTACAAAGCTGGGATCATCATTTTTTAGTTTGTTCGCAAAGCCATATTGAATGATATTTTGTCTCCAATCAATCTTTTTTGATAATTCCTTAACCGCTTTCTGTCTTTTGATGATCTCTTGATTAGGTGATGGCTTTTCGAGCCAGCTGGCAAGAGTATTATTACCTGTTTTAGTAACGCTACGGTTGATTAATTGAAAGAGAGAATGTTGTCCAAATATGTCCAGATCTGATGCATAGGAATGATTCTGCTTCAGATATTCTTCACCATCGTAATAAAGATCGCTGTGTCTTGTTTTTAAACAACGAATTTCATCCTCATTAATTTGGATTAAAGCTTGCAGTCTTTTTATGTTTTTACTGTTTCGATTGTACCTTCTCACAAAATAGATCAGTGAGAATACTAATGTGATAGCCACAGCACTTGCAATTAATGCAGAATAGGATAGAAAACTATAAAAAAATACGAATGCTCCAATTGCAGAAAAAAGACGTAAAAATGAGAGGTTTCGATTCTGTTTTTGAAGATCGCCTGTTTGCTTTTTAAATGTATGTATTCGATCGGTGTAAAAGGATAGTTTTTGATTCATTTTTTATATATTGAGATTTGGATTCTAAAATTATACAAAATATTGTGTTTTATATTCTGAATCTGTTATGCAGTTTATTCATTTTCGTAAAATTAATATCCAATTTAAGTTTGGATATAACCAATCGCTATGTTTGAAATATAAATAGAGGGAATTGTTCTTTTGTACTTAAATCCAGCATGCGACAAGTGCGAATTTAGCAAGTTTAAATCAAAATATACGTATTCGCAATACAGGTATTTTGCCTGTTTTATTGGAATTATTATTAGGATAAAAAAATATATTGAAATAAAATATCATTGTTTTCGTTTCTTTAAAAGAATAAAAACAAGATTTAATCTTCGTAAATAGTTTGTTTGTCATAACCGTTATTTTTGTGTTTTAGGTATTCTAATTACAACTAAAACATCTAATTTAGAAATCTGTCTGTTCAGATATCGTAAATCTGCTAATCCGCAATAAACGGCAATAAAAAAATCCGGTACAATACAAATATTTACCGGATTTAGTTGAAAATTTGGAGTTGGATCTCGGATCTACTCTCTGGTCTGCCCATCACCGGTAATTAACCATTTATAGGAGCACAATTCTTCTAAAGCCATTGGTCCTCGGGCGTGTAATTTTTGTGTGCTTATGCCAATTTCAGCTCCTAATCCAAATTGTGCACCATCTGTAAATGCAGTAGAAGTATTGGAATAAATGGCAGCAGCATCAACAACTGAGTAAAAGTTACTTATGGTTTTTGAGTTCTCGCTTATTATGGCTTCACTGTGCTTGGAACTGTACTTGTAAATGTGATCTGTTGCCTCCTGAAAATCACTTACTGTTTTTATCGACATTTTGTAACTTAGAAACTCAGTTCCAAAAGATGATTTATCAGCTTTCTTGAGTAAGTTTTTAGGATAGGTAGCTTTAATTGCATGATAAGCTTCTTCGTCGGCAAATATTTCAACATTTTTATCCTGTAGTTTACTTACTAATTCTGGTAGATCAGCAAGACGACTTTTATGAATCAAAAGACAATCCAAGGCATTGCAAACGCTTACGCGACGTGTTTTTGCATTAAATACAATCTGTTTTCCTTTTTTTAAATCTCCATCCTTATCAAAATAGGTATGTACAATACCAGCACCGGTTTCAATCACCGGAACTTTAGAATTTTGCCGAACTGTGTTGATGAGATTTTGAGAGCCTCTTGGTATTAAAACATCAACAAAACCTACTGCGTTCATTAATTCTGCAGCAGCTTCTCTGGCTGAAGGAAGCAATTGAATGATTTCAGGATCAAGATGATTATCTGCAAGCGTCTTTTTTATTAATGCTACCAAGGCCTTATTTGAATTTTCAGCGTCGCTGCCTCCTTTTAAAACGCAGGCATTACCCGATTTAAAGCAGAGAGCAAATACATCTAGCGTAACATTCGGACGAGCCTCATAAATAACACCTACAGTTCCCAATGGAACACTAACTTTTTTAATTGCTAAACCATTCTCAAGCGTTTTTTCAGAGAGCACTTTTCCTAAAGGAGAAGGCAGTTGAATTGTATTTTCAATATCATCTGCGATTCCGTTAATTCTTTCGCGGCTTAACAGCAAACGATCGTATTTTGGATCGTATTCAGACATATGTTCCAGATCTTTCTGATTGGCCTCAAGAATTTGTTCTGTGCTTTCTCTAAGAGATTTTGAAAGTTGTTCAAGAAGATTGTTTATTGTTTCAGAGCTAAGCAGACACATGGTTCTGGAAGCATCTTTGACTTTATGTAATTGTTCTGTACAGATCATGTTTTTTGTTTTTTTGTTTGAATTTGGGAGTTCACCTAAAAGTTATACCTTATTTTTTAATTGATATAATTATCTGAAATCAAAACGTATCATTAATAAAGAAAAAGATAATCGTAATGAACCAGAGGTTTTGTTCCCGTTTTTCCAATATAACTTTCCGCTTTAGTTTTATTATATTGAGTTTTCCCAAGCCCAATTACCTTACCCGATAAACCAACAATTTTAATAATATCTCCTTTTTCAAAATCCCCACTAATCTTTATAACACCAATTGGCAATAAACTTGTAGCTTTTTTTGAGCACAGAGCTTCTTCAGCACCTTTATTAATTACTAATCTGGCTTTTTCAAAGCCATCCGATCCTGCCAGCCATTGTTTTACCGTTGATGCTTTTTTGCTTGCTGTGAAGCTTGTGTGGTTTATTTCGTCAGGTGAATTAACCAGTTCCAATACAATATCATCAATTCCTCCATTGGCAATATGTACCGGTATGCCTGATTTGGCAACTCTTCCGGCTATACTGCATTTGGTTAACATCCCACCTCTTCCAAAATTGGATTTTTTAGTGGTGATATATTGTTTCAACCTGTTAACGTCACCGTGCACAGTTTGTAATAATGTGGAATTATTGTCGTCTGGATTTCCAGTATAAATTCCATTAATATTGCTTAGTAAATAAAGCGCTTCAACATCCATCATCGAGGCTATCAATCCGGATAGCTCATCGTTATCCGTAAACATTAGAGCAGTAACTGATACGGCATCATTTTCATTAATAATTGGCAGAATTCTATTGTTTAGAAGAGAATTTAAACAGTTTTTCATGTTTAGATAGTGTTCCCGTGTTCTAAAATCTTGTTTTGTAACAAGAACTTGAGCACACTCAATTTCAAACTCCTTAAGAAAGGCAGAATAGACATTCAGTAACTCTACCTGACCAACTGAAGACCATATCTGTCTTGCTGAAACAGTATCAATCTTTTCAGACAGTTTTACCTTACTTCTTCCTGCAGCAACAGCTCCCGAAGAAACAAGAATACATTGTATTCCCATATTTCTTAACGAAGAAATTTGATAGACGATGTTTTTAATTCTGGATGTATTTAGTTCTCCATTCTCTTTGGTAAGAACATTAGAGCCTATTTTAATGCAAATTCGTTTCATACTTTAATATATGGATATGACAATTTGAAGTACGGGAATAGAATTCGGTACTTATAAATTGGAATGAGTAAAATGGTAAGTGCCTGTTCAATGAATAATGAAAGGCAAAAAGAAATGTTTATTTCAGGATGCTTTTTGAGAGATACCCAAAGGGATGGGAGGGATGAATGTAATAAAAATTCAGACACAGTAATTCAGAAGAAAAGACGGAGCCTTTTGCTTCTGTTTGTAAACTTTTATAGATAAGAAATTTCATACCTTTCATTTTGCTAATGCTTGATAATTACAAATCCCCCTTGTTTTAATCAATCAAATATAGGAATTTTTTCATGAGATGATTCCATTACATCTTGATATGTTGAGTGTTGTGAATAATATGGAAAGGTTTGCGTTAAAAATTCCATGCGGAATACTAATCAGATTAGTAAGTTTTTATGTGTTGTAAATCAGTTGATTGTATCGATTTTGAAATGATTAAGAATACTATTAAGATATTTTCCAAATAATTATTTTTTCCAGTTTAATTGCCTTCTCAATTTTATATCTTTGTTACTGCTAAAAAAAAATAACTATGACTGTACATACAAATCCATTACTAAACAAATTTACAACACCATATGAAGCGGCTCCGTTCGAATCAATTGAATTGAATCATTTTTTGCCTGCTTTTACTGAGAGTATTGATATTGCGAAAAAGGAAATAGATCAGATTGTTGACAATGCCGAGGAGCCAAATTTTGTGAATACGATTGAGGCTTTGGAGTATTCCGGACATCAATTGGATCGGGTAGCTTCCATTTTTTTCAATTTAAATCATGCCAATACAAATGATGATATGCAGGCATTGGCAAGAGAAGTTTCGCCCATGCTAACGGAGTTTTCAAATGACATCATCATGAATGAGAAACTATTTGCCCGTGTGAAGGATGTTTATCATCAAAAAAACGAATTGAAACTTACGGTTGAGCAGGAGAAATTGCTGACTGACCGATACAAATCATTTGTAAGATCCGGAGCAAATCTGGAAAAAGAAAAAAAGGATCAGATTCGGGAAATATCTAAAGAACTTTCCAAATTGACATTGCAGTTTGGCGAAAATGTTTTAGCTGCTACCAATAATTTTGAGCTTCACATTACTGATAAAAATGAATTATCAGGTCTTCCTGATGGAATTATCGAGGCAGCAGCCATTGTTGCAAAGGAGAAAGATAAAGAAGGATGGATATTTACTCTGCAATTTCCCAGTTACGTTCCTTTTATGCAATATTCAGATATTCGTGAATTACGCGAGAAAATGTTTAAGGTATATTCTTCACGTTGTTTTAACGATAAATTCGATAACCAAAAAATACTAAAGCGTATCGTAGAACTGCGATTAAAGAAAGTTCAGCTATTCGGATACACTTCTTATGCCGATTTTGTTTTAGAAGAGAGAATGGCAAAGAAATCAAGTAAGGTTACAGATTTTCTAACCGAATTATTGGATGCTTCAATGCCTAAGGCGAAAGAGGAATTTAAGGAATTGCAGGTGTATGCAAAAAGTTTAGGCGCTGATTTTAAATTAGAACGGTGGGATTGGGCTTATTACGCTGAAAAATTAAAAACAGAAAAATTTGATGTTAATGATGAAATTACCCGACCATATTTCGAATTGGAACGGGTTAAAAAAGGCATCTTCTCTTTGGCTACACGCCTTTACGGGATAAAATTTAATATTAATCCTAATCTTCCGAAATATCATAAGGACGTTGATGTGTATGAGGTGACTGACGATAAAGGAGAATTTTTATCCTTATTATATACTGATTTTCACCCTCGAAGTTCAAAACAAGGAGGAGCTTGGATGACGTCCTTCGTCGATCAATACCGTAAAAAAGGTACGGATTATCGTCCGCATATTTCCATTGTTTGTAACTTCACAAAACCAAGTGAAACAAAACCGTCATTACTTACTTTTAATGAAGTAACTACCTTTTTGCATGAGTTTGGTCACGCTTTGCACGGTATGTTGTCAAAATGCACCTACAGCAGCCTTTCCGGTACAAATGTGTATCGTGATTTTGTTGAGTTGCCCTCACAATTCATGGAAAATTTTGCTACACAAAAAGAATGGTTGGATGATGTAGCAGAACACTACCAAACAGGAGAAAAGATTCCTGCCGAGATTGTGCAAAAGATTATCGACAGCGAAAATTTCCTAAGTGGTTATTCATTTGTGCGTCAAATTAGTTTTGGACTAAATGATATGGCTTGGCATAGTGTAACAGAGCCCGTGGCCGATGAAGTTTCAGTTTTTGAGGATAAAGCGATGACTTCAACAGAATTGTTTGATCGGGTAGAAACAAGCTGTATGAGTACAGCATTTTCACATATTTTCGCCGGAGGTTATGGTGCAGGTTACTATGGATACAAATGGGCCGAGGTTTTAGATGCAGATGCTTTTGACGCTTTTAAAAGTGCTGGGATATTCAATAAAGAAGTTGCTAAATCGTTTAAAGAAAATATTCTTGAAAAGGGAGGAAGTGATCATCCAATGAACCTTTACCTGAAATTTAGGGGTAAAGAACCTTCCATTGAACCTCTTTTAAAGAGAAGTGGTCTGAAATAGATTAATCTTGAAAAAAATAGGAGCTGTTCTTTTTAGAACAGCTTTTTTTTTTGATCAAAAATATAAATGAACATAAGTAGTGAAGTCGATTAAGATAATTATGAGTTTTAGTATTATATTAATCAGGCGAAATGAATACATGAATATTTTCATAAGTGAAAAATTGACGTCTTTTTTCTTTAGTTTGGATGAATATGTTTTTAAAAATATGCTGTAACAATATTTATCACTGTTTTACAGGCAGTTGCGGTTTTGTGAATTTTGACAAAAATCCTTGTTATTAAAAGAGGTGCGTCTATTTTTGTCGGCGAATTTTAAACACTTAAACTAACGATTAAAAAATGGCTTTTGTAACCAAAGAAAAATTTTTGTCAAATGAATGGCTTAGTGCCTATGCTTACTTAATACTGGGAAGTATAATTTTTGCTGTTTCTGACATCTTATTTGTAGTACCTTATAAACTGGCACCAGGAGGTGTGTATGGTATTGCGACAGTTCTAAACACAATGTTTAGCTGGAAAATCAGTTATTGTACAATATCAATGGAAATTCCATTGATAATTTTAGGCACAATAATTCTAGGTCCTCGATTTGGGGTTAAAACAATTGTGAGTATTGGTGTAATTTTGTTCACAGTTTGGTTTATGGAAACCTTTGTTTCTCCGGATTACGCAAAAGTTATTGCAGATCCAATGCTGAATACAATTGTAGCAGGTGTATTTTATGGAATCTCAATAGGATTCATATTTAAATCACGTGCAACTTCAGGCGGATCTGATATTATTGCAATGATTTTGGCCAAATATACTAAGCTTTCGCTGGGTAAGTTGGTGATGATTGTAGATGGTATAATTGTTCTGTTTACACTTGCTCAACCTAGCGAAACAGGAACCATTGGATGGGAGTTTGCAATTTATTCTTTAATCATTATTTACATTGAAGGTAAGATTATCGATATGGTTGTTAGTGGCGCAAATTATCACAAGACAGTTATGATAGTTTCCGATCAATTTGAGTCTATTTCTTCAAAAATCAGAGATGATTTGAAACGAGGTGCGACTATTTTTACCGGAACCGGAGTTTATTCAGGAGAAGAGAAAAAAATGGTTTATTCTGTAATGAGCCGTAGGGAATTAGAGATTCTTAAACTATATATTAGAGAGGTGGATCCTTCTGCTTTTGTTAATGTTACCGAAGCGAATGAAATTTTGGGTGAAGGTTTTAAATCGCTAAATGAAGAATAAGATTATTTTTAAATATTTTTAAAAATCCCTCCCGAATATGGAGGGATTTTTTTATTTTTGTTGTTAAGTCTAATGTAGCTTTATTCATTGTCATGAAGAAAATGAATTTATTGTTTGTTAAAAGAGACTCTCTGCAATTTAGACTTGTATTGTGTTTGTAATGCACGGAGCAATTTCATTCGCGTTAAAATATATCTGTAAAAAGTTGTGAAATAATTTGATTTTCAAGAAAATTATTACGTATTTTGCGACCTGTTTGAAAAGCGTTTAAGGAAAAAAATAATCTGGACTATGTCAAGAGTTTGTCAAATTACTGGAAAGAGCGTAATGGTTGGGAACAATGTTTCTCACTCAAAAAGAAGAACTAAGAGAAGATTCTATCCAAATCTTTTCGATAAGAAGTTCTATCTTCCTGAAGAGGATCGCTGGATTGAGCTAAGGATTTCTGCTGCAGGAGTACGACTAATTAATAAATTAGGAGTAAAAGGTGCACTTACTAAAGCTCAAGAAAAAGGATTTATTAAAAAATACTAAAAAGGCATAGAAAATGGCTAAAAAAGGTAATAGAGTGCAAGTAATTCTTGAGTGTACCGAGCATAAAGACAGTGGTATACCTGGAACTTCAAGATACATTACTACTAAGAATAAGAAAAACACTCCTGATCGTATGGAGATGAAGAAGTATAATGCAATTTTGAAAAAAGTAACTGTTCACAGAGAAATAAAATAATTGAGATATGGCTAAGAAAGTAGTAGCATCCCTACAAAAAGGTGAAGGCCGTGGTTTCGCTAAAGTAATCAAAATGGTGAAATCTCCTAAATCTGGTGCATATTCTTTTAAAGAGGAAATCGTACCGAACGAAAACGTTAAGGATTTCTTTGCTAAATAGTAAAGATGTTCATATAGCATTGAATATTAAAAGCTTTCTAATTTTATTAGGAAGCTTTTTTTTTATCTAAAAACATAAGTTTGCTTTTCAACTCTATTACGTTTATTGTTAATTGCTTGTAAGCTCATTTTTTTGTACTTTAGCAGGCTAAAATTTAATTAGAAATGGGATTATTTGGAAGTTTTTCGAAATCAAAAAAAGAAAATCTTAATAAAGGACTTGCTAAAACAAAGGATAGTGTTTTTAAGAAGTTAACTCGCGTTGTTGTAGGTAAAGCAACCGTAGATGATGATGTTCTTGATGAGCTGGAAGAGGTTCTGATTTCTTCAGATGTAGGAGTTGATACAACCTTGAAAATTATTGGGCGAATAGAAAAACGTGTAGCAGAAGATAAATTTCTTGGGGTATCCGAATTGAATCGTATTCTTAAAGAGGAAATTGCGGGTTTGTTGAAGGAAAATAATAAGGGTGATTACGAAACATTTGATTTGCCAAAATCAGATCATCCTTATGTAATAATGGTTGTGGGTGTTAATGGTGTTGGTAAAACAACAACCATTGGAAAATTAGCTTATCAGTTTAAAAAGGCTGGGAAAAAAGTAACACTTGGTGCCTCAGATACATTTCGTGCGGCTGCTGTTGATCAGTTAATAATTTGGTCCGAGAGGGTCGGGGTTCCTGTTGTAAATCAGGGAATGGGCGCTGATCCGGCTTCTGTAGCTTTTGAAACTCTTACTCAGGCAAAGGCAAATGGTTCTGATGTAGTAATTATTGATACAGCGGGTCGTCTGCACAATAAAATCAACTTAATGAACGAGTTAAGTAAGATTAAGCGTGTTATGGATCGTGTTGTTCCGGGAGCTCCTCATGAAATTTTATTGGTGTTGGATGGATCAACTGGACAGAATGCTTTTGAGCAGGCAAAACAATTTACCTTAGCAACCGAAGTAAATGCATTGGCTATTACAAAGCTGGATGGTACTGCAAAAGGAGGAGTTGTTATTGGTGTCTCTGATCAATTTAAAGTGCCTGTAAAATATATAGGTATAGGGGAAAGCATGGAAGATCTGCAGGTATTTAATCGAAACGAATTTGTTGATTCGTTATTTAGTTAAGCGAATCTCTTGATAATAATTGAAAAGGCTGTCCCCAAAAGACAGCCTTCGTTATTCTTAACTCGCTAATAATCCCAATTCAAATGGAAAAAAGAGTTTTTTCTCTTATTTTTGCCAAAATTTAAGTTGTTAAAAGGAAATCTATATATGAATCAGACGAAAATAAATATTGTTAGTTTAGGTTGTTCAAAGAATTTAGTTGATACTGAGTTGTTGATGAAACAGCTGGATGCCAATCAATTTCAGGTTGGTTGTGATGAAGAGAATAGTGATGCAAGAACTATCATTATTAATACCTGTGGATTTATTGGTGATGCTAAAGAGGAGTCGATTGATATGATTCTGCAATATGTAGAAGCAAAAAAAGCTGGAAAAATAGATAAACTGTTTGTAATGGGTTGTTTGTCGGAGCGATATCGTGATGATTTGGTAAAAGAGATTCCTGAAGTAGATCACTTTTTTGGTAAATTTGAATGGCAATTGATTGTGAAAGAATTAAACAAGGATTATAAGCCTGACTTTAAGAATTTTAGAATGATTACTACACCTAAGCATTTTGCCTATCTAAAAATTTCTGAAGGGTGTAATAGATCCTGTTCGTATTGCGCCATCCCTATTATTACAGGGAAGCATGTCTCCAGACCTATGGAAGATATATTGGAAGAGGCAAGGGGACTGGTAAAAGATGGGGTAAAGGAGTTGTTGGTGATTGCTCAGGACTTATCCTACTATGGATATGATTTATATAACGAATCGAAACTTGCTGAATTGGTTCAGTTGCTTTCTGAAATAGATGGTTTAGAGTGGATTAAGTTGCATTATGCATATCCTACTCAATTTCCATACGGAATTCTTAAGTTGATGCGGGAGAATCCTAAAGTTTGTCGTTACCTTGATATTGCCCTTCAGCATTCCAGCGATAATGTATTAAACTTGATGCGTAGAGGTATTAATCGTGAGAAAACTATTGAGTTGATTGCTAAAATTAGAGCGGAGGTTCCAGGAATTACTCTTAGAACTACAATGTTGGTTGGTCATCCTGGTGAAACCGAAGCCGACATGAAGGATCTTATGGCATTTGTGTCGGAGATGAAATTTGAACGCTTGGGAGTTTTTCCATATTCAAATGAAGATGATACCTATGCGGCAATCAATTATGATGATAATATTCCTTTAGAGATAAAGGAAAGCAGGAGGGATGATATCATGGCTTTACAGCAGGAGATTTCGAGAGTCGTGAACGAAAAAAGAGTGGGGGAAGAATTAAAAGTTGTAATTGATAGAAAGGATGTTGATTTCTATTACGGACGAACAGAATTCGATTCATATGAGGTTGACCCTGAGGTTTTAATTCCAACAAATGGAGCCGATCTTAAAATTGGTGAGTTTTACACTGTTCGAATTAACGATTTTGAAGATTACGATTTATTTGGAGAAATAATATAAAAATAAGGCAGATCGTTTGGTCTGCCTTATTTTTTTAAATAAACTTCCTTGTACTTGATACATTCCGGTTTTCTTCAACTCAAAGAAACAATCGGCACATGCTTTTACATCAGCGAGAGCATCATGAACACCGTCAAAACCTTTTTGAAACAGGAATTGATGAAGTTCAGTTAAATTAGGCCATTTGTAACCACTTCTTCCCGGAATCTTGCAGACATTGGTGGTGGTTTTCATGGTACAAATTTTAGGGATGTCGATCAATCTGTTTTTGATATCTTTCCTCAGAAATTCAGCTCCAATAATTACTTCATCAAAGCTAATGTTGTGAGCAATTAAAAAATCAGCCTCATTTAATACTTTTGAAAATTCATTCAATACTTCAGACAAGTCAATTCCTTCATCAATAGCCTTCTGTGTTGAAATACCATGTACCTTAGAAGCTTCAGGAGGAATAATAAATCCTTCCGGAATGATGATTCTATTTGCTCTCTTAATTTCATTATCTCTGCTGTCATAAAGAAGCCAGGCCAGCTGAACGAGTCTGGGCCAGTTGTCCAAATCGGTAACGGGAGCATTCCAGCGTTTTGGCAGGCCAGTTGTTTCTGTATCGAAAAATAAATACATATTCTTTCTTTAAAAAAAAGCTCCATAAAGGAGCTTTTTTAATTAATTACTGTAAATGTTAAACCAATGCTTTAGCAACTTTTAATGCTGCTTCATAGTTAGGTTCTTCAGTCATTTCTGCTACATATTCTACGTATTTTACTTTGTTATTTTTATCAACAACGACAACGCCACGCGCAAGAAGGCGTAATTCTTCTACAACAAAACCATATTTTAATCCAAAGTCAAGTTCTTTGTGATCCGAAAGCGTTACTAAATTTGTAATCCCTTCAGCGCCACAGAAACGACCTAATGCAAATGGTAAATCGTTGGATAAAGTAATGATTTGAATATTTTTATCAAGAGAAGCAGCTTCTTTATTGAATCGATGAGTTTGAGCTGAGCAAACGCCGGTATCAATTGATGGGAAAATAGAAAGAATCTTCACTTTTCCATCAAAATCGGATAGTTGAACAGGAGCAAGTTCTTGGTTAAGGGCTGTGAAATTACTTGCAGTCATTTCAGTTTTTACTTCATTTCCAAGGAGAGTCATTGGGTTTCCTGCAAATGCAACTTTTTTATTGTTCTTATTCATAATAATACTATATTTTGTCGTTTCAATCAAAGGTAATAATTGTTTTGAATTACTCTAAATAAAAATAGAACTGAAATATAAAAAATAAAGCCGGAAGATATTCCGGCTTTATTTCTATTCAACTTCTTTGTGTTGTTTCAGAATTTTGGTTGTTATTTTTTGTTTGGCTTTATCAAACCCAACAGAAATTGTATCACCTTCTGAAATATTTGCTCTAATAATGACTTCAGCCATTTCGTCCTCCAAATATTTTTGAATAGCACGTCTTAATGGACGAGCACCAAATTGGACATCATATCCTTTTTCAGCAATAAAGTCTTTGGCCGGAGCAGACAATTTAATGTTGTATCCCAAGTCATTAACTCTCTTATATAATCCATCAAGTTCGATATCGATAATTTTATGGATATCTTTTTGCGTTAGAGAATTAAACATGATCAAATCATCAATTCTATTTAGAAATTCAGGCGCAAATGCTTTTTTCAGTGCTTTCTGTATAATATTACTAGTGTAATCATTAGCATCAGTTCCTCCGGATTGGAAGCCGATTCCTTTTCCAAAATCTTTTAATTCTCTACTTCCTATATTGGAAGTCATTATGATAATACTATTTTTAAAATCAACCTTACGGCCTAAACTATCAGTCAATTGGCCATCATCCAGCACTTGTAACAGTATATTGAATACATCCGGATGAGCTTTTTCTATCTCATCTAAAAGTACTACAGAGTAGGGTTTACGTCTAACTTTTTCAGTCAATTGCCCACCTTCTTCATATCCTACATATCCCGGAGGAGCTCCAACTAATCTTGATACGGCAAACTTCTCCATATATTCGCTCATATCAATCCGTATCAGTGAGTCGTTGCTATCAAACAAATAATTTGATAAAACTTTGGCTAGTTGCGTTTTCCCAACTCCAGTTGGTCCAAGGAATATAAATGTACCAATTGGTTTGTTTGGATCTTTTAAGCCGGCTCTATTTCTTTGAATTGCTTTAACTACTTTACTAATGGCATCTTCTTGTCCAATGACCCTCCCTTGAAGTTCACTAGCCATTTTAACGAGTCGTGAGCCTTCTGCCTGAGCGATTCTTTTTACAGGAACGCCAGTCATCATAGCTACTACTTCCGCGATATCATCTTCTGAAACCTTTTCTTTTTTAAGGCTAAGTTCTTGTTCCCATTTGTCTTTTTCCCGCTCTAAATCTTCCGAGTAGCTTTTTTCTTTATCTCTGAAGCTGGCTGCCAGTTCAAATTTCTGAGCCTTAACAGCTTTAATTTTATTTTGACGGGTTTCCTCAATTTTTTTCTCAAGTTCCTCGATGATCACAGGCACATGAATATTTGATATGTGAACACGCGAACCGGATTCGTCAAGAGCATCAATTGCTTTATCAGGAAGATGCCTGTCACTTATGTATCTGGATGTTAGCTTTACACAAGCTTCAATTGCTTCTTTTGTATAGAAAACATTATGATGGTCTTCGTATCGTTCTTTGATATTATTTAGGATTTCTATTGTTTCTTCAGGAGAAGTTGGCTCAACCATAACTTTCTGAAAGCGTCTTTCTAAAGCACCATCTTTTTCAATGTTTTGACGATACTCATCAAGGGTTGTAGCACCAATGCATTGAATTTCACCTCTAGCCAAGGCAGGTTTAAGCATATTTGCTGCATCAAGCGATCCGGTAGCACCGCCAGCTCCTACAATTGTGTGGATTTCATCAATAAAAAGAATAATATCATTCGTTTTTGAGAGCTCATTTAAAATTGCTTTCATACGTTCTTCGAACTGACCCCGGTATTTTGTTCCTGCAACAATTGATGCCAGATCAAGAGAGACAACCCTTTTTCCAAATAAAACCCGCGATACCTTTTTTTGAATGATTCTTAATGCAAGTCCTTCAGCGATAGCTGATTTTCCAACGCCTGGTTCCCCGATTAAAATAGGATTGTTCTTTTTTCTACGGCTTAGAATTTGCGCAAGTCTTTCAATTTCAATTTCTCTTCCAACAATTGGATCCAGTGTACCTTCTTCTGCTGATTTTGTGATGTCAATACCAAAATTATCCAGTACAGGAGTTTCAGATTTTCCTCTGGCAGTTGTTCTTTTGGATTCTCCACCAAATTGCCCACTTTTTCCTTCACTGTCTTCTGGTGTATAGTCAGCCTGAGCTTTTGGGAAGAGTGTTTTTAAATTCTCTTTCACCCTATTGTAATCAATAGTATTGTCTTCTAGGACTTGAGTCACCAAACTTTTTTCATCTTTTAAAATGGCTAAAAGAAGGTGACTTGTATCTATGGTGTTGTTTTTTAATGCCTTAGCTTCAAGATATATTAATTTAAGAACACGTTCTGCTGACCTTTGCAGAGGAATATTATTTTGATCCAAGTCAGAAACAGTATCTGATTTTAGATTTTTCTCTATGTTTTTTCGAATATCGTAAAGGTCAACTCCTAAAGAAATTAGAATGTCGACAGCAATACCTTCACCTTCACGAAGAATCCCTAAAAACAAATGTTCTGTTCCAATGGCATTGTTTCCAAGCCTTTCAGCTTCCTCTTTGCTATAAGAAAGTACATCTTTAATACGAGGTGAAAATTTAGAATCCATATAGTAGGTTTTTTAAATTTTTTAACAAATTAATGGTAAATCAATCGGAAAATAGATTCCGGTTATTTTAATGCAACATTAAAATAACGAAAAATAATTAGATACAAGCCTAAATGGGCCATCAATTTTTTACACTAATTATATCTTAAGAATGAATTAATCTAATAATCAAGCTGTAATGCTTAATTGAGTAAATATTTATCTTAATCCATGTGTAAATAACGCTTCCATTGTTACGCAAAATCTACATATTTTGTTACTTTTGTTATTCCGATAAATGTTTAGAATTTTAAAAGAAATATAATGACTACGGGAGAGAGAATTATACGTATTAATATAGAAGAGGAAATGAAATCTGCCTACATTGATTATTCAATGTCGGTGATTGTTTCCAGAGCTTTGCCAGATGTTAGGGATGGATTAAAACCTGTTCATCGAAGAGTGTTATTTGGAATGGGTGAGTTGGGAATGACTTCAACGAAACCTTATAAGAAATCAGCTAGAATTGTTGGAGAAGTATTAGGTAAGTATCATCCGCACGGTGATAGTTCTGTGTACATGACAATGGTTCGTATGGCTCAGCACTGGTCTTTGCGTTATCCTCTCATTGATGGTCAGGGAAATTTTGGTTCTGTTGATGGAGATAGCCCGGCAGCTATGCGTTACACTGAGGCAAGAATGAAAAAAATTGCCGAAGAAATCTTAGCGGATCTTGAAAAGGATACAGTTGATATGATTCCCAATTTTGATGAATCATTGAAGGAGCCAACTGTTCTTCCAACCCGTATTCCAAATCTTTTGGTTAATGGTGCTTCGGGTATTGCTGTAGGTATGGCCACAAACATGGCGCCACACAACCTATCTGATGTTATAGATGCTATTATTGCGTACATTGAGAACAATGATGTTTCGATGGACGACTTAATTAGTATTGTAAAGGCACCTGATTTTCCTACCGGTGGTACAATTTACGGTTATCAAGGGGTTCGAGATGCTTTTGAGACGGGTAGAGGGCGTGTTGTTGTTCGTTCTAAAACAATTATAGAAACGACTGATACTGGTCGTGAAAAGATCATTGTAACAGAGATTCCTTACATGGTTAATAAGGCTGAGCTGATAATGAAAGCTGCAGACCTGATTAATGATAAAAAAATCGAAGGGATTTCAAATGTAAATGATGAATCAGACCGTAACGGTATGCGCATCGTTTTCGATCTTAAGAGAGATGCAATTGCAAATGTTGTTTTAAACAAATTGTTTAAATACACTCAAATGATGACCTCATTCAGCGTAAATAATATTGCGTTGGTTAAAGGGCGTCCAAAGATGCTGAATCTTAAGGATTTGATCATGTATTTTGTTGAACACAGACATGATGTTGTTGTTCGAAGAACCCAATTTGAATTAAAGCAGGCTGAAGCTAAAGCGCACATCTTAAAAGGTTTGATTATAGCATTAGATCATATTGATCAGGTTATTGCCTTAATAAGAGGCTCCAAAACACCAGAAGAGGCAAAATTAGGCTTAATGTCTAATTTTGAATTGGATGAACTTCAAGCTAAAGCTATTCTGGATATGCGTTTGCAGAAACTTACCGGTCTTGAGAGAGATAAGCTGCATGCAGAATATGAAGAATTGATGAAGTTAATTGATTATCTGAACTCAATTCTCAATGATGAATCCATTCGAATGGGTATAATTAAGGATGAACTTATAGATGTAAAAGCGAGGTATGGTGACGAAAGAAGAACAGATATCGTCTATTCTTCAGAAGAGTTCAATCCTGAAGATTTTTATGCCGATGAAGAAATGGTTATTACTATTTCAAGAATGGGATATATTAAACGTACTCCTCTTTCTGAGTTTAAAACACAAAATAGAGGTGGAGTAGGTTCTAAAGGAAGTATAACAAGAGAAGAGGATTTCTTAGAGCATATGATTATGGCGACAATGCATAATACTATGTTGTTTTTTACCGAAAAAGGAAAATGTTTTTGGTTGAAAGTTTATGAAATTCCTGAAGGAACTAAGCAATCCAAAGGTAGAGCAATTCAAAATTTATTAAATATAGAACAAGATGATAAAGTAAAAGCTTATATCAATGTTCTTAATTTAAATGAAGAAGAATATATAAATAATAATAACATTGTTCTTTGTACCAAGAAAGGGGTCATTAAGAAAACTTCATTAGAAGCATATTCCCGACCTCGAGTTAACGGAGTAAACGCAATAACCGTTCGCGAAGGAGATCAATTATTAGAGGCAAAACTGACTAATGGCAATAATGAAATTTTAATTGCCGGACGTTCCGGTAAAGCAATTAGATTTGCCGAAAGTCAAGTTCGCCCAATGGGTAGAACAGCTTCAGGAGTGCGTGGAATCACATTGAAAGATGAGACCGACGAAGTTGTTGGCATGATATGTGTTGAGAATGGAGAAGAGGATATTCTTGTTGTTTCTGAAAATGGTTTTGGAAAACGTTCTAAGATTGATGATTACCGAATTACCAATAGAGGTGGTAAAGGGGTTAAAACCATTAGTATTACTGAGAAAACAGGTGATTTAATTGCCATTAAAAATGTTACAGATAATGAGGATTTGATGATCATTAATAAATCTGGAATAACAATTAGAATGGCTGTTTCTGATTTAAGAGTTATGGGGCGTGCTACTCAGGGTGTTCGTTTGATTAACTTGAGTAAGAAAAACGATTCTATTGCAGCGGTTGCTAAAGTAAACTCTTCAGATGAAGTTTCAGAATTAGATATTGAGGAATCAACTCAAGAAGAGGTGTAAAATAGATACTTAGACTAAATATAAAGAAAACAATCTTGTTCATGGTATAGAATAAAAATATATTTTTGTTCGAAATTGTTATTAAAACTAAACATTGATTATGAGAAAATTATCATTCATTCTAGTTATGCTTATGTGTGTTGCAAGTGTAAGTGCACAGAAAAGCAAAGTGACTGGAGCCCAGAATTATCTTACTTCTGGTAAGTTGGATAAAGCAAAAGAAGCTATTGATGAAGGGATTCAGGACGAAAAATGTGTGGCATATGCTAAAGCATATCTTGTAAAAGGAAAAGTGTATCAAGGAATTTTTGAAAGTCCTCTTCCTGCGTACAAGAAATTGGCAGAAAAACCGCTTGATATTGCTTTCGATGCCTATATGAAGGCTCTTGAGTTAGATGAAAAAGGGAAAATGGAAAAGCCTGTTAAAGCGCAGATGACAAACATGATTCCTGATTACACAAACGAAGCTGTTAATTTATATAATGCGGGAGATTTTCCTGGCGCTTTAGCTGCTTTTGAGCGTGTATTGGAAATTGAGGGAATGGATATGTTTAAAGAAAACGCTACGATTGATACTGCTGTCATTTTTAATGCAGGTATGACTGCTCAAAAGGCAGATCAATTAGATAAAGCGGCAAAATATTACAAGCAATCTATTGAATACAACTATGGTGGAGCTAAAACCTATGCTAATTTGTCCAAAGTTTTAACTGATTCTGGGAATAAAGAAGAAGGAGTTAAATATCTTCATAAAGGATTCGAGCTATATCCTAATGATTCATGGATGTTGGTTGAGTTGATCAACCATTATATGTTAGGTGGAGAACCTCAAAAAGCGGCTGATTATTTAGATAAAGCGATTGAGTTGGATCCAACTAATGCTTCTTTTTACCGTGCAAAAGGTACTTTGTACGAAAAGACTGAAGAATTTGCTAAGGCTGAAGAGATGTATACTAAAGCATTAAGCATGGATCCAAATGATTTTACTTCTCAGTATAATCTTGGCTTACTAAAACTTAATGCTGCTATTCAAAAGCATAAGGTTGCCAATGAAATAATGGATGCTAAAAAGTATAACGAAGCAATTAAGGCTGTTTATGCGGAGTATGAAGCTGTGATTCCTTATTTCGAAAAGGTTCTTGAAATGCAGCCTGATGAGAAAAATTCAATGATTACTTTGAAAGAATTGTATTTCAAACTGAGAAATGAAAACGAAGTTTACCTAGAAAAATACAATAAGATTAAAGATAAGTTGGATGGTATGGAGTAAATAAAATAAGTTAGAAATAAAGGGAAGTTTAGGCTTCCTTTTATTACATGTATATTATTTTACATAATATGAATTATAAGACAAAATGGAGTTTTCAAAAGTTACACTACAAAACGCAATGAATTAAGAATTGGATTTAAAGAAACTTCTGTAAGACTTCCATTAGTTTATGAGGATCAATAGGTTTTGTAATAAATTCATTGGCACCAGCTTTAAAACACTCTTCCTTTTCATTATTAAATGTAAATGCTGTTTGCACTATAACCGGGATTCTATTATTGATGGCTTTAATTTGTTTTATTGCATCCAATCCACCAATCTCAGGCATCCTCATATCCATTAATACCAAGTCAATTTGCGGATCATTTGCCTGACATATTTCGATGGCATCTCTGCCATTACGAGCCCAGATTACATTTGCATCAGTTAATTCAATTATTGCATTTAAGTAATTGAAATTAGATTTAACATCTTCTGCAATTAAAATATTACGATTGGTATAATCTATTGATTTTACCCCTGAACCTTCAATTCTGCACTCAAACTTATCTGAAGATTCTCTTAATAGTTTAAGATTTGACTGCCCCAAATTATGTACTTTAAAATAAAAATTAGAACCGATTTCAATTTTAGAATCAAACCAAATTTCCCCCTCTAAAAGTTGTACCATTTTTTTACAAAGAGTTAATCCGATGCCTGAACCTTCAAATTTTCTGGTGGAACTGCTTTCTCCTTGTCTAAATAAATCGAATATAACATGTTGATTTTCAGAAGAAATACCAACACCCGTATCTTTTATGTAAAAAATTGGGTTAGTTTCGTCTTCTATGAAATACCCTATTTCAATAATTCCTTTTGTTGTGAATTTAATTGCGTTATCAATAAGATTTTCAAGTATTTGAACTATTTTGTTTTTGTCTGAATTAATAGAAAATTCTTCACTGTTCTTTGGCAAAACAAGTCTTAATTCAAGACTTTTATTAAGTCTGTGACTTGTTTCAAAAACTTTATACAAGTCAGTTATGATTGGATTTAGAACAAAATTTTCTTTTTGAATTGCCAATTGGTTTGTTTCCATTTTGGAAACATCAATCAAGTTATTTATAAGTTTTAAAAGTTTTTTGCCATTATCTGAAATGTGATTAATGAAACCATCTCGTTGATTTTTATTTAGATTGTTATCTGATAACAAGTTCGAAAATCCTACCATGGCATTTATAGGTGTTCGAATTTCATGGCTTATGTTAGAAAGAAAAGCTGATTTTAATTTTTCAGATTCTTCGGCTTCTTTTTTCGCTTTTTCAAGTTCTTTTTTTGTTTCTGTTATCGTTATTAAATCCTGCACCGATGTTGTGTGGGAAATACATGCTTGAATAGATACGGAAAATTTGTCTAAAACATTCTTTAATTTGGTTTGGTCGATTTGGCTCCAGATTCGTTTCTCAGAAGATGAATATAGCACCAGAAATCCGATCTCGCGCAATTGAAAAAAGGTTATTGCTCCTCCTTCTTTTACTTTAAAACCAATTTCATTACTAATTTTCTGAGTAAGAATACATGAAAATGAATTTTGGCTTGCAAAACAACGATCAATAAAATTAGAATTACATATTGAGCAATTCTCAAGTTTGATAATTGGATGAGAATAAACCGCTTTTAATCCATGTTCTTGCTCTGTAAATGAAATATAACTATTCCGAATCCAAACACCTCCAAACTCTATGTTTTTGATTGACATTAGTGTATCTAAAAACCTTCTGCAATTTTCCTTCAAATCTAATGACTGACCAATAGATAAGGATAATTCGTACAGAAATGAAATGTCTTTTATAATATCGTTAGTTTGCATTCTTATCTTAATATGAAAAACCTAAAACTATTGATTTATTTAATATTTCTGGATATCCTTCCCCACTTGAATATATCTCTCCAATTGAAAGGGCTCCTTCTAAATTAACTTTATTTTGATTGGTTTTTATTTCTTCAGTTAAATTAGAGAGTTCCACATAGAAGTCGTCATTTAAATGATTTGCTCTTGAGATGCAATTGAAAATTAATGCATCCGCTATTTTCAAGTCGGCATCGATACTTTGATAAACAAGATTCTTAGATACAGATTTAAAATTTTCTTTTTCCATTGTCATGAGGTCAATAACTGAATTTTCAGGAATGTTACCTACACATTGTAAATAACCTTCTTCAGAAACTCTCATTGGATCTCTAATTATATATTCACTATTTTCCTTATAGATTCCAAATGGATAATGAATTGCATTTGTCTCAAAATTCTCTTTGTTAATTTTAATATTTAATACAGTTTTTAAAAATCGTTGATAAACAACAAATGCATTTTCCCAATTAAGCTCTTTAATAAAGTTTTTATCTGTTTTTGTGGCAATAAAAGGACCATAAAGCTTTGTCCAACCGTGCAATGAGCCTGTTGTAGCCTTATTTCTTGTTAGTGTAATGATTGTTCCTGTATTAAAAACGCCATCATTACTTATTAAAACACCTTCATTATGCTTTTTAGTTCGGCCAGCACCACCACCAAGAAATTTAACATCATTTCCTAAATGAGTATATAAGGATCTTAAGTGTTCTGAACTATCAGAAGATAAACCGGAAGTTAGAACATAAACCGTTGAAAAAATCACGTTACTAAATTCAGAAATTTGCCGGCTAAAAGTTTTAGATGAATCAAAATAAATTGAAATGGCGTTATTGGGTAACCACTTGATTACGAATCCTGTGCTGGAAGTCTCGTTGTTGTGTATTATTTTAGGAAAAACACCACCAGTAAATCTTATCTTTTTACTATTCAGGGAATTGACTAATTCATTTAACGGGATTTTAGAATCTTCCCCAATAAGGATGAAGGCAAATGCATTGTTAGAAAACGTATTGGTTTCTAACAAATAAAGTATTTCGTTCAGACATGGATTTTCCAGATACATTACCTCTCTCCTCTTCGATTATATTCATTACAATTTTAGCGAATTTATGACTATTAACCGATTGCTTTTGATTAAAGATCAATAATGTCATGTCAAGGCTTTCAATTGTATTATTAGGGGAGAAATTAAAAAAAAACTGACTTTTTGAATGCAAAGCCAGTTTTCTATTAGGTTATCTAATTTTTTTGAATGATTTATTGACTACATCTGTGAGTCGTTTGAAAACATCCTCCTCACTTCCCAATCCATTTACAATTTCAAATTTATCCTGTTTGGAGTAGTAGTTACTCACTTTTATACTTCTTTTTTCAAATTGCTCAAGTCTGTGAATAATGATATCAGTATCATCATAAAGTCTTTTTCCTTCTGTTTTTCCTCTGTAGGTCAAACGTTTAATCGATTCTAGCGTAGAAACATCCAAATTAATTGAAGAAGTTACAACCGAGCCAAGTTTTCTTAACAGACCATCTAATATGTATGCCTGAACAATTGTTCGGGGAAACCCCTTAAAAATAAAACCATTGGCATCCGGATGTTTCCGAATTTGTCTTTCAATTAGTCGAATAGCAATTTCATCAGGAACAATATCTCCTTTTTCCATATATGTCTTTGCGCTTTGTCCCATTTCTGTGTCCTTTTTGATTTCCTGACGCATCAAATGTCCTGTTGAAATGTATTCGAGATTAAATTGTTCGGCTAATTTTCTTCCTTGAGTTCCTTTTCCTGATCCGGGAGGGCCTAATAAAACCAGGTTAATCCATGATTTTTGAAGAGTTTGGTCTACTACTGAGGTCAATCGTTCAAAAATCTGGTCAATACCACCCAACCCATCAATACCATGATATATTTCTTTCTCCTTGTAAAAATTTGCAACCGGAGCAGTTTTGGTATCATATTCTTTTAATCGAACACTAATTACTTCCTCGGTATCATCTGACCGATTCTCCTTTTTTGCACGATCCAGTAAACGATTGCGAAGTTGATCTGTGGGAACTTCTAAACTTAGCATACAGTCAAGTTTAGTATTCATTTTTAACAGCAAGCCTTCAAGAATATAGGCTTGTACAGTTGTTCTTGGAAATCCATCAAAAAGAAAACCATTTACCTCAGTATCGGTTTGAATACGTTCTTCCATGATTTGAACGATAATTTCATCGGGAACAAGTCCTCCCCTTTTTATTATGTCTTTAGCTTGCAGACCCAACTCGGTTCCTTCGGCAATCTCACCTCTTAGAATATCACCTGTTGATATATAGGCAAGATTGTATTTTTCGATAAGCATTTTTGATTGAGTTCCTTTACCTGCTCCAGGTGGGCCAAAAAGTGCAATATTTAACATGTACTGAAATTTAGATTTGTTACGGTTGTAATTGGTTTAAAAATAATAAAAATTTGATTTGATAAAAGAAATTATTCAAATGTTACTCTTCGAATTATTTAAGAAAAATCAGAAATGAGATTTTATGACTATTTAAATTTCTAAAAGTGCTGAGAGCCCAGCATAATAGATGTAATAATCCCAAAAAAAAGAAGGTTGGAAAAACAGGCCCGTTCCAAAAGGAATAATTGGCTATTGCAAAAAATATGTATCCCCAAATTAAAAGAAGGCTTCCTATAAATTCAAATTTCCAGACTACAATTAATCCCATTAGCATTATGACATTGGCTGAAAACAACTTGATTTCTTGTTCAGACATCAAATTTAAATCGGGAGAACCAATTTGGATTGCAAACCAAATAAAAAATAGGAATAAGAAAATTCCTAAAAAACGTGCAATCCAACGAAGTATGGTAACGAATAGTTTCAAGTTTTGTCCTTTTTACGATTTGGAAGATTTTTAAATATGCTTTTATCAAATATAGCCGAATTAATAGGTAATTGAAAATTACGGCACTAGAATAAATTAAAAAAGGATACTTGAGTATCAAACAGATGGTGTAGTTCGTTGAATATTAGTGGATTTAAATTGACATTCTTCTAGTAAAGCCTTATATTTTATTTATGGAATAATCCATTTAAATATATTGTTATGAAGGCTAATTATTTATGTCCGAAGTGCAGAACTTATCTAAATGTTGGAGATAAAATTGTTATTTCGGCTAAAAATGCGAGAGGATATAAAGGGATTCTATTATTTAGTATTCATTTAGGAGATTATGAAATTAAAAAGCATTCCAATTTTGATATCGAGGAGAATGAAAGCCTCAGCATGTTTTGCCCTTGTTGTCATAAAAGTTTAAGACATCCAAAGGTACACAATAATATTTTCAAAATTTTAATGCAGGATGCTGAAGATCAGGAATATGAAATTCTATTCTCGGGTGTGTACGGAGAAAGATGTACCTATCAAATTAAGGAGGAAAAAGTTAGTTCCTTTGGAAAAGATGCTGGGAAATATCTCAATTTCACAAATCTAATTAACATGTCCTAGAAGAGTGACAAAATTATTAGTAAAATAGTATCACTTGACTATTAGTATTTTAATACGGGCAGCGATATTTTAAAACGTATACAGATTATTCTTATAATTATAATACAGGCAATGGTAATGAATTGATTTAGAGCAGAGGCTATACCAAGAGAATTGAGAGCAATAAAAAGAATTCCTCCAACCAAACAAGCTACTGCATAAATCTCTTTTCTGAAAATTAACGGGATATCATTACAAAGAGTATCCCTAATAACACCTCCCATTACAGCAGAAAACAAACCCATTATTATGGATAGAAAGGGATGTATTCCCAAGTTTAGGGATTTTTCTATTCCTATGATGGTAAACACACCAATACCGATTGTATCAAACAAAAAGAGAGTTCGTTTTAAAGTCATGATGTGCTCTTTAAAAAGAAAAGTTAGCGCAACACCAATAGATATAACTATAAGGTAGTTAATGTCACTGATCCAGCCAACCGGGAAATTTCCCAAAATTACGTCGCGAAGTGTTCCTCCGCCTATTGCAGTAATGAATCCAATAAAGTAAGCGCCAAAAAGGTCGAGCTTTTTATTTGCCGCAGACAATGTGCCACTGATAGCAAATACAAGAGTTCCTAATAAATCAAATCCGTATAAGATCGTCATAGTCATATTTATAATGCCACACAAAAATCAATAAAATAATTGAATAGAGAAAAAAAAGGGATGAGATTTAATAAATCTCATCCTTATCTACTAAATATCCTAATTGTTACGATTGAGCATCAACAACAGCAATGGCTGTCATATTAATAATTTCACGAACCGAACAACCCATTGGAATAATGTGGAATGGTTTTGCTGTTCCTAATAAAATTGGTCCAATATTTTCTGATCCATCTAAATCTTTCATTAATTTATAGGCAATATTTCCGGAACTTAGATTTGGAAATATTATGGTATTTACATCTTTCCCTTTAATTTTAGTAAAGCCAAATGTCTGATCTCTTAAATTCTTATCAAGAGCAAAGTTCAATTGCATTTCTCCATCTATCAATAAATCAGGATTATTTGTGTGTAATTTTGAAATTGCTTTATTAACTTTTACAGGACTTCCCTTTCTCACTGATCCAAAATTAGAGTAGGAAACCATAGCCATTACCGGTTCGATATTAAATGTTTTTAAGGCTCGGGCAGTACTCAATGTAGTGTCAACCAACGAATCTGATGTGGGTTCCGCATTAACAGTGGTATCTGCAAAAAACAGAGGCCCTTTTTTCGTCATGATGATATTCATGCCAACTAAAGTTTTCATACCTTCTTCTATACCAATTACTTTACTTGCTACTTTCAGAGCCTCAAAATAGCGTGTAGCATATCCGGAGATAAAAGCGTCAGCATCACCATTTTCAACCATCATTGCTCCAAAATAGTTGCGGTCGAACATTTTTTCAACAGCTTCTTTAAGAGTTAAACCTTTACGACCTCGTTTTTCACACAAAACATTTGCGTAATGGTTCCTTCTTCCCGCTTCTGCTTGAGAACGGATATCGATAATTTCAGCCCCGTTGAGATCCAATTCATTTTCCAACACAATTCTTTGAATGTTTTCAGGGTTACCTAAAATAATAGGCTTTGCAATTCCATCGTGAAGAACAATTTGTGCTGCTTTTAAAACATTAAAGTTATTTCCTTCAGCAAAAACCACACGTTTTGGGTTGCATTTTGCTTTGTCGAAGATTGTCCTTATTAGTTCATTTTCAGTTCCTAAGCGTTGTTTTAATTCTTCGGAATAAGCATCCCAATCAGTAATTATTTTTCGGGCGACACCCGATTCTACTGCTGCTTTAGCAACCGCAACTGCTACACTTGAGACCAAACGTGGATCCATAGCTTTGGGGATAATATAATGACGACCAAATATGATATTTGATTCATTATAAGCGGCATGTACAGATTCCGGCACAGGTTCTTTTGCCAGTTTTGCAATGGCATGAACCGATGCTATTTTCATTTCTTCATTAATTGTACTTGCCCGAACATCCAGAGCACCTCTAAAAATATAAGGAAATCCCAATACATTATTAATTTGGTTTGGATAATCTGAGCGCCCCGTTGCTACAATTACACCTTCTTTGGATTCAATAGCTTCATTGTAGTCAATTTCAGGATCAGGATTTGCCAGAGCAAATACAACAGGTTTATCAGCCATGGAACTTACCATTTTCTTATTTACGATTCCTCCAATAGATAATCCTAAAAATACATCAGCACCAACCAATGCCTGTTCCAATGTGTCAATATTGCGTTCGGTTATGAATTGTTTTTTCTGACTGTTTAAATCGGTTCTTTTTTTATTTACCACCCCACGACTATCACACATAATTATGTTCTCCGGTTTAACACCAAGAGAAATATACAATTTTGTACATGAAACAGCTGCAGCACCTGCTCCATTAACAACAACAGAAATATCTTCAATTTTCTTTCCATTAATTTCCAAAGCATTTAATAAACCTGCTGCTGAAATAATAGCCGTTCCATGTTGATCATCGTGCATAACAGGAATATCCAACTCATCCTTTAAGCGTTGTTCAATTTCGAAGCATTCAGGAGCTTTGATATCCTCAAGATTTATTCCGCCAAAAGTTGGAGCAATCGCTTTAACGGTTTCAACGAATTTATCCACATCTGTTGCATCTACTTCAATATCGAATACGTCAATATCTGCAAATATTTTGAATAATAAACCTTTTCCTTCCATTACGGGTTTGCCTGCCAATGCACCAATATTTCCTAATCCCAAAACAGCTGTTCCGTTAGAAATTACGGCGACTAAGTTACCTTTTGCAGTGTATTTGTAAGCATTCTCAGGATCTTTCTCGATTTCCAGACATGGCTCTGCAACCCCGGGACTGTAGGCTAAAGCTAAATCTCGTTGAGTTCTATAGGGTTTTGTAGGAATCACTTCAATTTTACCGGGGCGACCTTCTGAGTGATATTTTAAAGCATCTGTGTTTTTTTTTGACATTATCCTTAGTGTTTTGTTAAAATATTGAATCAATAGTTTATTATTGTTGTTAGCTACAAAGATGGGAATTATTGTATCGGATTAATATGCGAAACGTCTCAAAATAATTATGAAATCAGTATTTGACTGGGACTCTACCGGTTAGAAAAAATGGCAAATAAAGGAATATTTCTAGATTTATATAGTCAGATTGTTACATATGGAATTGGATCTGCTATTGATCTCTTTTTTAAGGATATTTCCAGTGGGCTTTCCTAATGGAGCAATGAAATATTAGATTCGAAAGCAAATAAAAAGGGATACCCAAAAAAGGTATCCCAGTTTAATTATATTTTTTGGAAATTACTATAACAAACCTTTGATAGTTGTAATTGTAGAAGTAACATCCTCTCTGGCAGGAGCTATAGCTTTTGCTTTGTTTAATTCAACAATAGCTTTTTGAAAGTAAGTTTTAGCTTTCGCAGATTCTGCTTTATAATTTTCAGGATCAGTATTTGCAGTAGGAGTTGCGGCCTGCATAATTTTAGCTCCTTTGTTATAGTACAAAGTACCTAAGCTAAACAATGCATCAACTTGCAATTTAGATTTTACGCTACCGGCTTTTTTGTACAAATCTTCTGCAACTTCAAATTTATCAGCCTTTTGAGCAGTTTGTCCTTCAAGTAGATAATGCTTTGCAAGTTCAGAAACTAGTTTAGAGTTTTTTGTTGGACAAGCTGCAATGCCTTTATTTAAAGTCACAATCATATCCTCATATTTTTTCTGGCTTTTTTGAGCTTTAGCTTCGTACAGATATGCGATGGATGTTTTGTATTTATTTTCAACTGATTGACCAAAATACTGTTCCGCTTTCGCGTAATTTTTCAGTTTAATTGCGCAATATCCTAAATTAAACACCAACGCAGGATCTTTTTCTGTGTCTTCAGCAGCTAAATATTTTTCATAGTTTACAAGAGCTGTTTTATAATCTTTCGATTTCAGAGCGGTATTGCCATCATTTTTAAATTGAGCTGCTGATTGAGCAAACACACCAACTGCACTAAAACAAATCGCAAGAATCAGAATAAATTTTTTCATACTAAATTACTTTTATGATTAATTATATAATTGATTTTCTTTTAAAACAAGCCTAAAAATAACGATTTCATATAAAAATCAAATAAAAATAATGGAAAAATATTATTCAATATTTTTTTATCATTTTTATATCGCCTGAGATAGTTTAATTACCTCTTCAACAAAATAATCGTTTTTAATGACATAAGAATCATATTTAGTTAAGTCGTTACTTTCGATTAATTGCTTAAGCTTGTCTGTATATACATCTCCTATTTCTGAATATTTATTAAGTAAAGGAATTAATTCAAATGGTTTCTCAGATATATATCTTTCTTGTCTAAATTCATCATAAGCATTCACTCTGGCAATTGTTTCAAAGTAATCGTTTACTGATTCTTCGATAGATGCATAACTTCTTACATAAATTCTTGTTGAATCTCTTCCTACGAGTGCCTGTATGCGGTTTTCGCCTGCATCATAAGACCATATACCAAAAACATTATTGCCTTCGTTAAAAAAGCGTGACGATCCCCAGCCTGACTCTAATGCTGCTTGTCCCAAAACGATACTTGCAGGATGTGGCTTCAGTCTTATTTTTAACTCCGGAATTTCATTACAATTGTAGGTTTCAAACAATTTGTAAAGAAAAAGACTATCTTTTTTCATCATTATCGGATGTGAAAGCAACCAATGTTCGATGTGTTCTACTCTTGTAATTTTTTGATATAAAGAGTATTGAGAAACTAATATAGATGGTAATAACATTTCTACAAACTTCATCTTTTTCTCATCAACAGGTAAACCTCTTAACGATACCACTTTAGTATAAATATAAGGGGTTACGCATGAGTCTAAAATTGCATGTACATCCTCGACATTCTCAATTACTGCAAATTGAGGAAGAATAGATATTTGAGTGAAGGTGCTGGATTTTTTGCAACTTACAAGAATAAATAAGCTAAGAATGGAAAGAATTACAACGCGCATTACTTGTTATTGTTATTTTAGGATTGCTAAAATAGCTATTTCTTTCTCAGAATTAGCTTTTAAACATTTTAAATAAGATAAATTCTATGAAACACGAGATTTAATATAAACTAAATAGACTTGTTTTGAAACAAAAAAATCAGAAACAAATTTGTCTCTGATTTTCATATATTCTGGTGCAATTGCTATTTTGAGATTGATATAATCGTTACCTCACCAAAATCTACTGCTGGCTCGTTAAATGAATCTTCTAATTTAATATCCTTTACTATAGCATTTATAGTGCGTATAACACCACCATGAGTGAAAACCGCTATTTTTTTACAGTCTTTTAGTTTGATTTCGTTCCAAAATTCAAAAACCCGATCGCGAAGCATTACAAATGATTCTCCATTAGAACATTTCCTATTTACAAAATCTTCCATCCAGGCTGGGAATAAAGGATCTTTAATTTCGTCCCAAACTTTTCCTTCCCAATCTCCAAAGTTCAATTCCATTAATCTTATATCCTCTACTACTTGTTCTCCAAAAATATCACTGGCTAACCTCTTGGCTCTTGATAACGGGCTTGATACAATAAGATCAAATTCAATATCTTTCAACTGTTCTTTTACAGCTGCCAAATCGTCCTTGTAACTTTCAGCTAAATCAACATCTTTTTGCCCATAGCAAATGCCTTTCTCAACATTTACTTTTGTATGTCTGATTAAATATATCTCCATCTTATAAAACTTGATTAATAATTACCATATAGGATAAATAAAATACGATTTCACAAACCTGCTGTGTTGCCCCAATGCAATCGCCGGTAAAACCTCCTATCCATTTATTAAAATATCTGCCTAATAAAACTTTACTCAAAAAAACAGGAATCAGAATAAGGAAAAACTTTATATTTCCCAATAATGCTAAAGGCAGAATACCTGTAATAATTGTGAAAATTAGATTTTTGGCAGATAGTTTTTGGGAATAATCTTTTGCTTTTGAATTTTCGGTTCGTGCATATTGGTGCGAATTTACCAAGGTAGCAGCAAACATTCTTGAAACTGAGTGGGCTGCAATTAAAATCAAGGGCAATTGAGCCGCAGATATGGAATACTGACAAAAAAACTTTGTCATCACCAGGAAAACAATACCTGTAACTCCAAATGCTCCAATTAAGGAATCCTTCATAATTTCAAGGATCCGCTCACGTGTCCAGCCTCCACCAAATCCATCACAAACATCCATAAAACCATCCTCGTGTAATGCTCCTGTAAAAAGAACGGTGAATCCCATACTTAGCATTACCGATAAATTAAAAGGGAAAACCAAATTGGCAAGATAAAAAACCAAACCTGCCAGCCCACCAATAATTGTACCTGAAATGGGGAAATATTTGATAGCTTCATGTTGATATTCCTTCTCAAACCGAGCCCATTTGGGAAATGGAATTCTTGTAAAAAAAGATAAGCCTGTAAAAAATATGTCAATTTCTCTTCTCATCTATGCCTGTGAAATTTGATCGCTGTTACTTACGCCAGCATCTTCGAAACTAGCCATTTGGTTTAGGAAATTTACCGAAGATTCAATAATTGGATAAGCAACCGCAGCTCCTGTGCCCTCGCCCAAGCGCATTCCTAAATCGAGAATTGGCTCCGCTTTAAGATGCTGAAGCATGTGTTTGTGACCGTTCTCGTTCGATTTGTGTGTAAAAATACAATATTCCAGAACGTCAGAATTTATTTTTGATGCGGCTAAAAGTGCAGAACTAATAATAAAACCATCAACCAGAATCACCATTTTCAATTCAGCTGCTTTTAACATTGCTCCAGCAATCATGACAATTTCGAAACCACCGAAATGCGTTAGAATATTTTCAACATAATTATCGCCGTTATAATTAGCAACAGCATTTTTCAGTATTTCATATTTCTTTTTCAAACCTTCGTCATCCCATCCGGTGCCACGGCCAACACATTCTTTTAAGTCGACTCCAGCTAAAATATGTAATAAAATAGCTGCCGACGAAGTGTTTCCAATTCCCATTTCACCAAAACCGATAATATTGGAGCCTTCCCGGTGCATTTTATCGCACAGATCTGCACCGCGCTTAATTGCTGTTTTAAATTGCTCCGCAGTCATTGCCGGTTCATTCAAATAACTTTTTGTTCCGTAATTTACTTTTGCATTAATAACTCCGGAGCTTTTGTCAAAATCGAAATTTACACCAGCATCAATAATCCGAATATCAATTCCATTCTGACGACCAAAAACATTAATTGCCGCACCGCCACTAAGAAAATTAGCGACCATCTGCCAGGTAACTTCTTGCGGGTATGGACTAACACCATCAAGTGCAATTCCATGATCTGCGGCAAACACCATGATAGTCGGTTGTTTTAATTCCGGACTCAAAGTGTTTTGAATACATCCAATTTTCACGGCCAACTTTTCTAAAACACCTAACGATCCAATCGGTTTGGTTTTTAAATCAATTTTACTTTGAAGTTGTTCCTTTAACTCATTGTTAGGTTTACTTATATTGAAATTCATGGATTCGATTTTTTTTGTAATGTAAAATTAAATATAAAACAATTAGCTGATTGTTTTGATTTCTTCTGATTCACTGACTCCAGCATCCTGAAATGAAGCCATTTCATTAATAAATTGAACGGCGCTTTTTACAATCGGATAACAAACCATGGCTCCTGTTCCTTCACCCAACCGCATGCCAATATCCAAAATTGGTTCAGCCTTTAAGTAATTTAGCATTTTAATATGAGCTTGCTCATTCGATTTATGGGCAAAAAGACAATATTCCAATACTTTAGGGTTGATTTTGGATGCAGCAAGCAATGCTGAAGTAATGATAAATCCATCAATTAACATAGTCATTTTTAATTCTGCAGCTCTCAACATGGCACCTGCAATCATAACCACTTCAAATCCGCCAAATTGAGCCAGTACATCAAGGGGATTATTACCACCATTGTATTTATGCAAGGCTTCATTCAATAATTCAAATTTTGATTTTACGCCATTATTATCCAATCCAGTTCCTCTTCCTACACACTCTTCCAGGCTAATATCAGCTAAAAGGCTAAGTATTAACGCCGCCGAGGATGTATTTCCGATGCCTTTTTCTCCAAAAGCAATAAAATTACATCCTTCTTCATGAATTCCTTCAATAATTTCGGCTCCACTCCTAAATCCTTCAAGACATTGATTTTTTGTCATTGCAGGGCTAAATCGAAAGTTCTTAGTTCCGTAAGCAATTTTTTTATTGATAATATTTAATGATGGATCAAAATCATGATCAATACCTGCGTCAACAACTTTAAAATTAATATTATGCTGACGGGAAAATACATTTATGGCTGCTCCTCCCTGCATGTAATTGTAAAGCATTTCATAGCTAACAGATTTAGGATAAAAACTTACACCATCATCTGCTATTCCATGATCCCCGGCAAATACAACTACTGCAGGATTCTTAATTTCCGGAGATAAACTTTCTTGAATTCTCCCTATTTGAAATGCAATCTTTTCAAGCATTCCAAGTGAACCAAGGGGTTTTGTTTTCCCATTGATTTTATTTAACAGCTCCTGATCCAAGGATGTGGATAAGGAGGATATTTTAAATTCCATCACAATTATTTAAAGTTTTCGAATTTGATTATCGATTAATCATGGCTTTTAAAATACCAAGATCATAAATTATTATCTCCCTGTATTCCGAATTTGTCTTATTGTCTATTCCAAATCAAAAATAGTATCGGTTCTGTTATAAAGTATTTTTAATTTCAAGTGGTAAACCAGATATAATTAAGGTAACACGGTCTGCTTTTTTTGCAATGTATTGATTAATGCTTCCTTGCAAATCATTGAACCTCATAGCCAATTTGTTTTCGGGATGTCCACCTAATCCCAATTCATTGGTAACGATTATCCAATCACAATTTTGGTCGAATAGTATTTCTAATTCCTGAATTGCTTCTTGCAAAGATTTTTTATCATCCTCTTCATTATCAAAAAATAAGTTGTTAATCCACAAGGTGATGCAATCTAAAAGTACTACTTTCCCCGAAAAATCATGTCGACTCAAAAACTTCTCTTCTTCAATAGTAGTCCATTGATTTCCACGTCTTTTTTTGTGTATTTCAATTCTTTCACGATGTGCTTCGTCCCAAATTCGTGAGGTTGCCAGATAAACAGGCTGATTACTTAAGGATAGTGCCAGATCTTCAGCAAATAAACTTTTCCCGGAACGTTGTCCTCCTGTAATTAAATGAATCATTGCTAACTTCTTTTAGGATCAGTATCCTTAATTAATATGGAATATTTAAAGTGTGAAGTTACAAATTAAAGACTCCAGCCGGAATTAAATTTTCCTTTTTTATAACAGAATTCCATATGGAAAATAGATAGCAATAATGAAAAGAATACTGGCAAAACACACCGAATGGTTGATGTAAAAAAGTTTACAAAAGTCTTCGTTCGTTATTTTCCGATTATTATCTCCAATAAATGGTTTGTAAACACTTTTCCCGTCGTAATCATGAGGTCCACCAAATTGACAATTTATGATTCCTGCAAGAGCTGATTCCGGGTAGCCGGCATTTGGACTAAGATGAGCATGTCCATATTTAAAAATGTATAAAAAGCCTTTCGCATTGAGGGTGAGTAATACCATTAGAAAAGCAGTAATACGAGCGGGAATAAAATTCGCAACATCATCCAATCGGGCAGCAACCCGTCCAAACAAAATGAACTTCTCATTTTTATATCCAATCATGGAATCCATTGTATTAATCATTTTATAACACATCATTCCCGGCACTCCGGCAATGGCATAGTAAAAAAGAGGAGCAACAACACCATCCGATAAATTTTCTGATAAAGTTTCTAATACAGCCAAACGTATTTCCTGTTCCGATAATTTGGATGTATCCCGACCAACAATCCATGATAATCTTTTCCGACCTGCTTCCAATCCCTTTTCATTAAGGTGTTTAAATACTTCTGATCCTTCCTGCAACAAGCTTTTATTCGCCAATCCGTAAAAAACCATTATTGAGGTAAGCACTATATAAATTGTACTATTCCAGTTTAAAGTGACAATACTTAGGTATGAAAAAATAATATATACAATTGTTGCTAATCCTAAGGCCATTACAGCTCCTTTGAATAATTGGTATTTTCCTTTATTCAGATGTTTAGTAAAAAAGGAAATCGTATTACCGAATAAAACGATTGGGTGTGGCAAGCTTCTTGGATCACCAAAAACAAGATCTAAAATGTATCCTATAACAAGAGGGAGGATTATGAGTTTAATTTGCTCCATTGGATTAATGCGTCGATTAATAATTGATTTTTTTCATTGGTTTGTGTCGCAAGACGGAAATAACAAGAACTTAAACCACGAAAATTAGCTGCATCACGAATCAATATTCCAAAATTTAAAATTAAGAACTTTTTCAGCTCAAAAGCAGATGATTCTTCTAGTTCAACCAAAAAGAAAGAAGTTTTTGAAGGATGAATTTGCAGACCTGAAATTTTCTGGAGATTTTTTTGAAATTTTTTAGTTTCTGATTTATAGTAATTTACAGGTGGGAGAAAATCGGTTTTATTTGCCAAAAGGAATTTTCCAGCCTCAATTGCCAGTGAATTTACCGTCCAAGGAGCCTTGTAGAATTGAATATTCTGTACCAATACCTTGTTTGAAATCAAATATCCCAATCTCAGGCCGGGAATTGAAAAGTTTTTAGTGAGAGATTTCACTAAAATGAAATTCTCGTACTTATCAAGTAAATCTATACATGAGTTAATCTCATCAGTAAAATCAATATAAGCTTCATCAATCACAAAAATAGATTTCGAATTAATTTTTAGCATTTCCTCAAGTTCATCCGATTCTAAAATATTCCCATTTGGATTATTAGGATTGCAAATCCAGACCAAACCTTCTTCAAAAATGGTTTTGCTGGTTAATTCGGCCCAATTAATATAGAATAGCTTGTGTTTATTGACTCTGCAGGCATCTTCATATTCGGAGAAGGTAGGGATGATGATACTTGAATTAGATTCAGAAAAACATTGTGCAATAAGGTAAAAGGCTTCCGTAGCGCCATTGGTTGCAATGATTTGATTCTTATTAACATTTAAACAAATCGCCAATGCATCTACCAGACTCTCAGCAGATGCTTCCGGATAAGAATGTATAGTATCCCAATTATCAAATAGGTGTTGTTTTAGATTTTCGGATTTCCCACCAAACCATACATTACTGCTAAAATTAGCAACAATTGCTTGTTTATATTGGTAACCATCATCTCCATGTCCGTGTAACATCCTGTTATATAGGTTTTAATGGTAAAATATATTTATTAATTGCGTCTGAAATTTTTATAAAATATAGAACAGAACTTAAATTAAACAGTGAAAGTTTACAAATGTAATCGCATTTGTAAACTCTGATATTGTGAAATAAAGAAATAATTCTTTATTGTAATGGGTTGATTTATTGAGTTTTAATCGCCCCAATTAAATCTGTTACATTTTCAACCTGATGTCTGATCATATATTCTTTGATTCCTTCAACAACCTTAACTGTTATCTGAGGATCAATAAAATTAGCCGTTCCGATTTGAATTGCAGAAGCTCCGGCCAGAATAAACTCAATGGCGTCCTTTGCATTCATAATACCACCTAAGCCAACAATGGGTATATTAACAGCGTTAAAAACCTGCCAAACCATTCGCAAGGCAACCGGTTTCACGCATGGGCCGGATAAACCTCCTGTAACTGTTGATAAAAGAGGCTTTCTTGTTTCTGAATCTATAGCCATTCCCAATAGCGTATTAATAAGAGACACAGAATCAGCACCTTCCTCTTCAACCGCTTTAGCGATCTCAGTAATATCCGTTACATTTGGTGACAATTTAACCATTAAATGCTTTTTATACACTTTACGAACTTCACGAACAACAGATGCTGCAGAAGCACAACTAGTTCCGAAAGCCATTCCGCCTTCTTTAACGTTCGGACAAGATATATTCAGCTCTATTGCCGGTATTTTATCCAATTCATTAATCATTGCTGCCGTTTCTACGTAATCTTCAATTACAGAACCGGAAACGTTAACCAAGATATTTGTATTGTAGTGGTTAATTCTGGGGTAAATATTATCACAAAAATATTCAACTCCTTTATTCTGCAAACCAACAGCATTTAGCATTCCAGAAGGTGTTTCAGCCATTCGGGGGTAAGGATTTCCTTCCCGATGATGTCTTGTAGTGCCTTTAACTAAAATGCCGCCTAATTGGCTGATATCAATAAAATCTTCAAATTCTTCACCGTAACCAAAGGTTCCGGAAGCAGTCATTACCGGATTTTTAAGAATCAGATCTTTAAGCTTAACTTCCAAATTTACCATTTCAACTCATTTATATTGAACACCGGACCTTCAGTGCATGTACATATATTACCTCTTTTTGTGTCAGTTACACAGCATAAACAAGCTCCAAATCCACAAGCCATAGTGTTTTCCAATGAAACCTCACATGGAATATTTTTGCTTTTGGAATAAGTTGCTACAGCCTTCATCATTGGCTCTGGTCCACAGGTGAAAGTATAATCAAATTTCTCATTAAGAACTGAATGTTGCGTAGGATAGCCTTTTTCGCCGATTGAGCCATCTTCGGTAGTTACGAATATACGACCGTACTGTTTGTAAGGATCTAATTCAACAGCATCGTAGGCCGACCGTACACCCAATATGGTTGTTACTTCATTTCCGGCGTCTTTAAGATGTTTTGCCAAGTATAATAAAGGAGCAACACCACAGCCACCACCAATTAAAAGAGTTTTAGAGTTCTTAGGGATAGAGTATTGATTTCCTAATGGGAAAACGATATTAAGCTTGTCACCAAGGAGTAATTCGCCTAATTTGGTAGTGCCTTCTCCAATCTTTTTAATGTATAATTTGATGATATTCTTTTCGTAATCAACAAAATGGATGGACAAAGGTCTTCTGAGGAAGGTATTGGCTGCATTTTCGACAAGAACGTTAACAAATTGCCCTGGTTTAATGTCTGGCAAAGGCGCAGATGCCTTTACATCAATAACAAAAGTCCCATCATTAAGCTCTTCCTTGTGCAGTACCTCAAAGTCCTGTACTAATTTTTTCATGTTGCCTGGTTGTATTTTAAACTGTTAAGTATAAACGCAGGCAAAGATAAGCTAAAAAATATTTAAGAGGGATTGTATTCTTTAAAAGTTTTATCTGTGTAAAACACAACTACTTTCTCTATCTGTTTTCCAGATGTAAATGCACTCATTTCCAGCATAGGTTCAGGGTTTGAGCGCGGAATATTAATTGTTTCCTTATTTAATTTAGGAGGATGATTAGGTTGAGTTTCAAGTGGTGTCCGGCTTGTTTCCGGTTCTTGAAATAAAGAAGGTGAATCTTGTGACTTATACATATTGCCCATTCCTGAAATAAGCCAATTAGGGTCAATTGAAGGAAATGATGTTAGTATTTTTTGAACAAAGTCCAGACTTGGGTTGTTACGACCGGATAGAATATGAGAAATACTAGACCGCTGAACACCAATTGTGTCTGCAAATTTTGAAGAGGTTAAACCTTCACTATTAATCAGCTGAACTATTCGATTCTTCATTCTTAAGTTGTTTATATGTGAATTTTACAGATGTTAACTTTAATAACATTACAAATTTAAAATAATAATTACAAAAGTCAAAATATATGCAAAAAGAATATTCACATTAGTAATTCACTAATGTAATCTACATGAAACGACATATTCAAATTGTAATCATCAAGCATTATTACTTTTGTAAACATTTTATTTATCTGGCTAATAGAGTGTTTATACGTAGTATCAGTCTTTAAAAGATATTTAATTAATTAACCTGTTAGATTCTATTTGATGAACAATATTGAATTCATTAGCAATGAAATTATAAAATACCTGAATATCAAGCCATTTAATAGATTTACAATACTATATTCTCATTATTTACAAATATTCACAATTAAATGATATTGATAGGTTATTTCACTTATTATTTTACTGTAAGTAAATCACATATTTTACTGATTTATTGATGATTATGCATTAATAAATTACATTTTATACATGAATTAATACTACTTTATACATCTGTAATTAATAAGTTAAAGTATTACTTAATTACAATCAGTTAAATGTCTGGTGTCTAGAATAATAGTGTATTGTTCGTGGTGTTAGATCAAAAAATATCGGGACTTGTTTGGATTGTAAATTCAATTAAAACACAAAACATTTGTATTCATTATGGTATTACTCATGTAAATTACATTGTAAATTAGTTACAAGGTGCAACTCTTGAATTGGTTACAATTATCATTGAATGAAATTAATGTAAGTTACAAACTTAAACTCCATTAAGTTGAATATTGTAAAATTGGAATTGGGTTATTTGAACTTTTAGTTACACTGTCATACTAAATTCAAGTGATTTTTGTAAATAACACTCCGTTAGTTTACAGATATTAAATTCTAAGAAGGTTAAAAGGAGGGTATTTCTCTTGTAAGTGTCACAAAATTAAACAAATGAGAGGGTTTTATTTATGACACATAGTGTTGTTAATAAGATAAAAAGAGCTTTTCTCCTATTAATTTGGATATTCTGTAATAAAGTCTAATATTTTTTGGGGATTAATTATTATTTCTCAGGAGGTTTTCTAAGTTGTAAGAAACCAATAAATAAAATGTAAGCAGCGAACGCAACGATTAGTATTCGAAGTATTAAATTCTGGTAGTTATCATGATTGTTTGCGAGGATATCGCGCGATAAGGCAGGAATCATAAAGATTAACAAGCCAAATACTAAAATAAGCTGTAAGTATAAAAAGATAACTTTTAGCTTTTCTTTTCTGCGGGAAGCCAGTGGTGATAAAGCAACGTTATTTTTTGTCTTTTTGCCTCTTTTTGTCAGCTTCTTTGGTTCCGGGTTGCTTAATTTTTGTTTTAGTTTATGTCCTATTAAGAATGTTAATACACATATGCCAACTAAAATATAAATTTCCTTATTCATATTAATAAATTGTTGTAGAGTATTTTTTAATTTCTTTTCTTTTTCTGGTCAATTCCGGGCAATGGATTTCCAGTAATTGATAGAATTCTTTGGAATGATTTTTAACTTTAGTATGGCATAACTCATGCAGAATTACCATATCGCATAGTTCATTAGGTAACCTCATTAAATGAAGATTGAGGTTAATATTATTGTCATGTGAACATGACCCCCAACGACTTTTTGTATTTTTAATTTTAAGGGATTTATAGGAAAACCCACCAAGTTTTGCTAATTCCTTGATTCTAATTGGAAGATGATGGTTTGCTTCTCTGCGCAAGGTTTCTATAATAGAATTTTGAATGAATATTTGTAAGTCTGAATTTTGAATCTCGGTATTGGCAGGATACCTTACTTCCAATACTCCGTTAGAGAGTTTTGCGGAATAATAACTCACCTCTCCTGGACTTAGCTTTAATTGATGGAAACGTGTTTTAAATTGGATCTCAGGAGTGAAAATTGTTTGTTTGTTCTCTTTTAATTTTGTTTTTGCCTTATTATTGATAATCCATGCTTTATTTTGCTTGGCAAAATTAATCGCATCCTGATAGCTTATACCATATGGTACATTAACCCAAATTCCTTTTTTAGGTGCTATCCGTACCGATAAACGTTTGAATCTCCGACTCTTTTTAAAGAGAATATCCCCAATATCCTCTAATAGTATAATTTTTTCTTCGGGCATAAAAAAAGCTTTGCAATACGCAAAGCTATCAGAAATATCTTTTGAAAGAAATTATTTCTCTTTAATTAAATTGCTCAATTCTGTAAAAGATTCGTCAACATTCTTGAATAAATCAGTATATACAGCCTTGTAGTAAGCTTTAACAATTTTAGGATTGTCCTTACCATCCGGATGATTTACACGTGCAATTAACTGATTACGGGAAACAATTGTATTCTTTACAATTTCCATTACTTTATCCTTGTTCTCAGGATGTAAATAATTGTAATTGTAGCAATCTGAAATTACCTCAAAGCTAAGGTAATCGATATCCTTTTTTAAGCGTTTTCTACTTGCCATATCTATATTTTTGAATAAGTTGTATAACAGAAGATACTGCTATTCGATGACAAAGATAATAAACACTTATTGAATTTCCTTGTTCCTTTGAAAATATGGATTGATATTATTATTATCTAGATTTTTTCGACTTGAATTTTCCGGGCAGTATTTAATTTACCTTCACTTGTGGCCACTATTGTTGCAACAGTAGCATCACCTGTAACATTAACCACTGTTCGAAGCATATCAAGCGGCCGGTCAATACCTAATATTAATGCCAGTCCCTCAATGGGTATTCCCACTGATGTTAAAACAATAATTAACATCACAATGCTTCCGCCTGGAACTCCGGGTGTTCCGATAGATGCCAGTGTAGCTGTCACCACAATTATCAATTGGTCGTAAATATCTAAATCTACACCAAACACCTGGGCGATAAAGACTGCAGCAATTGCCTGATAACAACTGGTTCCATCCATATTAATAGTAACACCAACCGGAAGTACAAAACTCGCAACTTCATTAGCAACACCTATTTCTTTTTCAACACACTCCATAGTAACCGGAAGGGTTGCCGCACTTGAACTTGTTGAAAATGCTAACAGCTGAGCAGGCGAAATGGCTTTGTAAAAATCAGAGTATCTTACTGGAGTAAAGATTTTTAGGAATAAAGGGTAGATTACAAATATCATTATTAAAAGCCCTAGAATTACAGTTATTGCATACAATCCTAAAGCCGAAAATAAATCAAGATCACCGGAAAAATCGACTATTAAACCAGCAATAAGGGCAAATACTCCATAAGGAGCAAAAAGCATAATGAGGTCAATTATCTTAAGGATAATTGCATCTATCCCATCAAAAAAATCTCTGACTACCTTGACTTTCTTTTCTTCCAAAACAACCATTGCAATGCCAAATAGAATCGCAAAGAATATGATCTGAAGCATTTTAGAATTATCTGTGGCTGCCTGAAAGAAATTGGATGGAACAACATCTACAAGAAATTTGAGTGGAGACTCATTTTTCAAATCTGAAGCCTGATTTTTCTTTAAATCAATTGTTGTATGGTATTTTTCTTGTAACTCTACCTTTTTATAGTTGGGGAAAGTATTGCCTGGTTCTATGGTATTTACTAGTATTAACCCAAAACTTACAGCAATTACTGTTGATAGAACGTAAAGGGAAATGGTTTTAATTCCTATTCGTGATAATTTTGAAATGTTGGAGAGACTTGATATTCCTTTTACCAGCGACACAAAAATTAAAGGAACTGCAATTAATTTTAATAAGTTTAAGAAAATATCACCCCAAGGTTTAATCCAATCGTTGGTTAATTCAGATAATTCAAAATAAACGGCAATTAATCCCGCTATAATTCCAAATACCATTCCAACTAAAATTTTCACGTAAAGAGGCAGCCTTTTCCACATAATCGATATGTTTTTTTATTTTGCTTTAAAGATACTTGATAAGACTAGAAAAACAAAGCCCGAAAACCAAAGGCTTTCGGGCTGAAATATCTTTTCAGAAACTAATTAGCATCCGCATCCGCTGCCACATCCGCCGCTTTCACAACTTCCGCTATCACAACCGCCCTGAGGTGCATAAGCTTCTTTCATTTCTTCTTCTGAAGCATCTCTAACTTCAATAACTTCACCTTTAAAGAATAGAGCATCTCCGGCAAGTGGATGATTGAAATCCATTTTTACAGTAGCATCTGTTACTTCAAGAACGATTCCATTCATTCTGCGACCTGAGTTATCTTGCATTGGTACTACATTTCCTTCTGCAATAACTTCTGAATCAAATTCACCGTTAACTTCAAATATATTTTTAGGAAGATCGATTACTGCTTCTTCTGATGCCTCACCGTATGCTTCTTCAGTTTCCAATTTGAAATCAAAAGAATCACCTACTTTCAGCCCCATCAATTTTTCTTCAAACTTTTCTAACATCTGTCCAGCACCACATAAATATGTAAGTGGAGTTTCTGCTACTGCTTTTTCAATAATCTCTCCCGAAAGATCAGTTTTTAATTCGTAAATAACTGAAACAACCTTATCTTTTGAAATTGTCATAATATTTTCTTTTTTTTAGTATTATATCCTCAATTTGAATCCTAAAACCAGAGAATTCTGTACAAAGAAAGTACAATTATTTCTTTATTCAAATAAAAAAGGAGTTGATAGTCTAAATTTATTTGTAATGTTCAGGATTTAAAGCATCAGGACGCCAATTGTATAGGAATGATTTAACTTTCTCGAAATTGTAAGCTTTGTCTTGTTCTAAATTACCAGTGTTTTGTGTATGAAGTCTTTCTCCTTCTCCATTTAAAACGATCATAACAGGAAATCCAAAACGCTGAGGATAACCAAGTTCTGCTAGTGCATCTAAATTTTTATTTTCCTTACTGTAATTTACCTCAAGGAAGATATAATTATCCTCGAGAAGCTTATTTAATGTTGTTTCACTATGCAGGTAGTTATGCATTTTTATGCACCAAGGACACCAATTTCCTCCTATCTGAAGCAGAACATGTTTTCCTTCTTTTTTAGCTTTACTAACTGCTTTCGCAATTTCTTCTTTCCCGTTAAGAGATGGATCGTAGGGCTTTTGACCTATTGTAGTCAGGCTAAATACAAGGAATAAACTTACTAGAAGGGCAATTTTTTTCGTTTTCATGTTTGCATTTTAAATTTGAAGCAATTTAAATTAAATTGAAGGGAAATCAAGAAGATTTCAGATTTTTAACGAACAAATAACATTTTAAAGGTTAAGCGAAACAACATATGTTGTAAAAATACTTTAGAATTAGCACGGTTTAGACGGATAAACCCTAGTTTTACAAAGAATTTACATGAAAAAAAAACTCCTATGTCGGAACAGTTTAAGCCATCTGATCTCGTTTTTGATAGAGAACATATTTGGCATCCATACACTTCAATGCATGAGCCACTACCCGTCTACCCTGTGGTTTCGGCCAATGGTGTAAGATTTACATTGGATTCAGGTCAAGATATTATTGATGGTATGTCCTCGTGGTGGTGTGCTGTTCATGGATATAATCATCCTGTTTTGAATGAAGTTGTTCAAAACCAATTAAAACAGATGTCGCATGTGATGTTTGGCGGAATTACTCATAAACCTGCAATTGAGTTGGCCAGATTATTGGTTGATATAAGTCCGGATGGAATGGAAAAAGTATTCTTCTGCGATTCTGGTTCTGTGTCTGTTGAGGTGGCAATGAAAATGGCTCTTCAATATTGGTTCACCAAAGGGAATCCAAATAAAAATAAATTTTTAAGCATTCGCTCAGGATATCATGGTGATACTTTTAACGCCATGTCTGTTTGCGATCCTGTAACCGGAATGCATGAAATTTTCAGAGGAGTTTTGCCTGTTAATTACTTCGCAGAATCGCCAAGATGTGGGTTTTACGATGAATGGGATTCCAACTCCTTTCAGTCTATGCAAAATATGATTGAAGCGCATCATGAGGAGCTTGCTGCGATCATCTTAGAGCCTGTTGTTCAGGGGGCTGGAGGAATGAAGTTTTATCATCCTCAATATTTAATCGAATTACGAAGAGCCTGTGATACTTACAACATACTGCTCATTCTCGACGAAATAGCCACAGGTTTTGGTAGAACTGGGAAATTATTTGCTTGCGAACATGCCGATATATCTCCGGATATTATGTGCGTAGGAAAAGCCATAACTGGTGGTTATTTAAGTTTTGCAGCCACTTTAACTTCACAAAAAGTAAGTGATGGGATTTCAGCTGGTGCACCAGGTTGTTTTATGCATGGCCCCACATTTATGGGAAATCCTTTGGCATGCGCTGTTGGCGTTGCGAGTATCAATTTACTATTAGAATCATCGTGTTTGGAGAAGGTTCGTAATATTGAACAACAATTATTACGAAATTTATCGAAGGCGAAAGAATTAAAACAAGTAAAGGATGTTCGAGTTTTAGGTGCTATTGGAGTCATCGAAATGAATGAACCGGTAAATATGGCTTCTATTCAAAAGCAATTTGTGGCGAATGGAGTTTGGGTTCGCCCGTTTGGAAAATTAGTTTACATTATGCCTCCATTTATTATATCTGAAGAAGATTTATCTTTCCTTTGCAAAGCTTTGGTTAAAGTAGTAGCAATGCAATAAATTCGAAATGGATCAAAAACTGATTAAATACAAAGAGGAATTACAGAAGCTTGAGGAATCTGGTAACCTTCGTGCCCTAAAAATGATTTCAGAAAGTAACTATAAGGTTAACCTCTCTTCAAATGATTATTTAGGGGTTAGTAAGAAGAATATACCGCGGCCAAAGGGGAATTCTTTTGGCTCAGGATCATCTCGCCTGCTTACCGGAAACTTTAAGGAATATCAGTTGCTGGAAACTGAACTCGAAAATTTGTATGGCCGGCCTGCATTATTTTTTAATTCGGGATATCATGCTAATATTGGTATTTTGGCAGCATTAGCAGGAAAAGATGATTTGATAATATCTGATAAGTTGAATCATGCCAGTATAATTGATGGTATTCGTTTAAGTAGTGCCGAACAAGTTCGTTTTAAACATGCTGATTACAATCACTTAACACATATTCTTACTACAAAACGAAAAGATTACAATCGTGTTTTTATTGTAAGTGAATCCGTTTTTAGTATGGATGGCGACGAAGCTAATCTTGAAAAACTGATTGAAATTAAAAAACAATTTGATTGCTTTTTATATATTGATGAAGCTCATGCTCTAGGAGTTAGAGGAATTAAAGGTCTTGGTTTATCGGAAGAGAAATCATGTCTTAAAGAAATTGATTTACTGATTGGCACTTTCGGTAAAGCAATGAACTCAATTGGTGCATATGTTATTTGTGATGCTATTCTTAAAGAGTATTTAATTAACAAAATGCGTTCTTTGATTTTCACCACTGCTCTACCTCCAATTGTAATCAGCTGGAACTATATCATGTTGCGAACCATTGTAAAAATGAAAATGGAACGGGAGCATTTACAATCAATATCAGAACAATTAAGAGAAGGCCTGAAGAATGCCGGAATAGAAACAATGGGAAGCTCAAATATTATTCCTGTTCTGGTTGGAGACAGTCAAAAATGCGTTAATTTAGCTGAGTATTTGCAAAAAAAAGGATTTTTGGTATTCCCTATCCGCCCACCTGCAGTGCCTAAAGATACTGCCAGACTGCGTATTTCTGTTTGTGCAGATATGGATTGGGAAGATCTTAAAGATTTACCAGAACTGATAAAGAATTATTGCGATGAAAAGTGAATGGTTACATAAATCTGCTAACGAGAAGTGCATTTTGTTTATGAATGGTTGGGGATGCGATGCAAATCCTTTTCAATCAATAAATTCAAAAGAGTACGATGTGCTTATGTGTTTTGATTACCGGGACATATTAATTCCTAAACAGGTTGAAAGGCTGTTTGAAAATTATCAGGAAGTACATTTGGTTGCATGGTCACTTGGTGTTTATGTCGCGAACATGCTTTACCACCAATGGAAGGATCTATTCGCCAGTAAAATTGCCATAAATGGAACTTTACAAGCAATTGATAATTTGAAAGGCATTCCTCCTGCTATTTTTCAGGGTACTATAAATGGATTGAATTCAAGAACTATTGAGAAGTTTTGGCTTCGAATGTGTGGCGGTAAAAATGGGTTTGATCGTTTCAAAATGCAAATGCCACAACGGAATATTGAGGATCAAAAGGAAGAATTAATTGTACTTCAAGAGCTTGTACAAAATCATTTTATTGATTGGAATGTATATGATTCGGTATTATTGGGGCAAAACGATTTAATTTTTCCATTTGAAAATTTAGAAAATGCATGGCGTGAGCAAAATAATATAATTAAAATGGAAAATACTCCTCACTTTTGTTTTTACAGTTGGAATTCGTGGGATGATTTAATGGAGGAATGTAAAAGTGCAGCATCAAAATATTAATAAAGATAAAGTACAAAAAGGATTCGTAAAAAGTATCGAAACCTATCGTAAACATGCTATTGTTCAGGAAGCTATCGCCTCCAGATTGATTAATGAATTGTTGCGTCAACCCGTAAGCCATTTTTCGAAAGTTCTGGAGATTGGGTGCGGTCCGGCTGTACTTACTGATAAATTTTTCCAAAAATTCAATACCGATTTGTATTATGCAAATGATATTGTAGAAGAATATTCAGACATTCTTAGCTCTATTCATTCGGACATACAATTTTTGGGTGGAGATATTGAGTCTATGGACTTACCAGATTCTTTGGATTTAATTATTTCGAGTTCAACATTCCAATGGTTCAATAACTTAGATGGTTTTTTGACAAAAATACACAAAGCTTTACAGCCTGACGGGTTACTTGTATTTAGCACTTTTGGTCCTGATAATTACAGAGAAATACGCGAAGTGAATGGGAAAGGATTAAATTATTTGTCTTTTGGAAAGCATGAAAGGCTTTTGTCTGATAAATTTGAAATTATTTGGAGTGACAAAGAAATAATTACCCGTTTTTTTTCAGATCCTCTTGGAGTCCTCTATCATATGAAGCAAACAGGTGTAAACGGAATTCCTGGAAAGGCTTGGACAAAAAGTGATTTGAAGAATTTTAAAGAGGATTATCAGGATTTGTTTGGTACCGATTTGGGTGTCCCCCTCACCTATCAACCCTTATATTTTATTGCGAAACCTAAAAAATAAATTAATAATGCCAACCTATTTTATTGCAGGAATTGATACTGATACCGGTAAAACATTTGCAACAGGCTTAATGGCCAAGTATTTATCGGATCAGAAAAAATCAGTGATAACTCAAAAATTTGCACAAACCGGTTGCAAAGGAATCTCTGAAGATATTTTAATGCATCGGGAAATAATGGGAATGGAAATTCAAGAGGTTGATAAAGACGGAACTACTTGTCCGTATGTTTTTGATTATCCTGCATCACCACATCTTGCCGCTCAAATGCAAAATCAAGAAATTGATATTAAAAGAATTGAAATATCGACTGCAATTCTTGAAGATCAATTTGATTACCTTCTTTTGGAAGGAGTTGGTGGTATGCATGTTCCAATAACTTTGGATTATTCGCTTCTTGATTTCATGGAAGAGAAAAAATATCCGGTAATTTTAGTTACTTCATCAAAGCTTGGTAGTATTAATCACACTCTTCTCAGTCTTGAAATTGCGAAACAAAGACAAATTCCAATTAAAGGATTAATCTACAATCAATATCCTGCAAACAGTGAATTCATTTTAAAAGATTCTGTTCAGGTTTTTAAAACTTACTTGAAAAAATATGGATTTGATTGTCCAATTATCGAGATTCCGGAATTGAAGAAAAACGAACTGTCAAATGTTGATTTTAGCAAACTGTTTTTTGCAGAATAATAGCATGTGAGTAATATCACAAAATCCAGATTATTTTTAAAGCCTTTCAGAAAGAAATAGTCTTACCCTACTTCAACGAGCATGTAATTTATTCAATTCTCAGGCGCTTAAAAAATAAAAATAGCAGATTAAAGATCACATAATCAATAAATAAAATAGAATCTACTAATGTCTGATTTATGTACATTCTAGAAGAAATTGGTTTTTTTTTCGGAATTTCACACATTATATTATTGATTTTTGTTAAAACAGATCTAAAGATCCTATTATTCTTGTTTATTAGATGGATTTTATCTTTTTTTGTACTCGCTTATTTGTAACGATTCCATATAAATAATTCGGTTTATTATTGAGTTAAATGCGAATGAATTTATGGAAGAACAAAATTGAATACATAAATTAAGAATGAGATCACACAAAGTTATTGAGATAAGAAATTTGACTTCTTCCACCTATGTTATAAGGATGGAAAAAAATGATTTTACATTTAAAACAGGGCAATACATAACCCTTGGATTTTCCGGAAGTATTGATCGAAGAGAATATTCTATATATAGTTCTGAAAATGATAATTTTTTAGAAGTGTTAATTAAAGAAGTTGAAAACGGTTTGGTTTCAAAAAAACTAAAACGATGTAAGCCTGGTGATTATTTAGATGTTGATGGACCTTTTGGCCATTTCTCATTAGAGGAGTCTGAAATCGGCAGGAAAAAATTCCTTTTTATAGCAACTGGTACCGGTATATCTCCAATTCACAGTTTTGTTGAAACGCATCCTGAAATGGATTATCAAGTGTTGCATGGCGTGCGAATTGAAGAAGAAGCGTATGAAAAAGATAGTTATCCGAATGGAAAGTATATTTTATGTACCTCCCGCGAAAAATCAGGTGATTATCATGGAAGAGTAACTGATTATTTAATGAAAAATCCAATCCCCTCAGATACAGTTTGTTATTTATGTGGTAATTGTCATATGATTTATGAGGCTTACGATATTCTTGAAAAGCAAGGAATTTCATTAGGTCCAATTCACACTGAAGTATATTTTTAAACGGAGAATGAAGAATTATGAAAATTGAGCTAAGGTAGTTCAATATATAGCAGTGGAATATTTCCAAATTCATAATTCTTAACTTGTAATTTATAATTATTAAAAATGAAATATCATCTTGTATCATTAGGTTGTCAAATGAATGCTTCGGATGGAGAAAGAGTTCGTTCGGTAATCGAAAATATGGGCTACCAATGGACAGATAACGAAGAAGAGGCTAATTTAATTGGGATTTTAGCTTGTTCTGTGCGTCAAAAGGCAATCGACAAGGTTTATTCTAAAATTCATAAGTGGAATTTGTGGAAAAACAAACGGAATCTAATCACTTTTGTTTCCGGTTGTATCCTCCCCTCCGATTTGGATAAATTTCTCAAGTTATTTGACATCATTTTTCAGATGAAGGATTTACCAAAGTTGCCGGAAATGATTCAGCAATATGGAATTACCACTCCTGTAGGATTGCAGCAGGGGTTTGATTCTCAGAATGAAAATATTTCTGAATTCTGGCATGTAAAACCTAGTTATACTTCAGAATTTGAGGCTTTTGTCCCTATTCAAAACGGTTGTGATAAGTTTTGTTCATTTTGTGCGGTTCCATATACCAGAGGACGAGAAGTCTCCCGTCCCTCCGATGAAATTGTAACTGAAGTTCAAAGTTTGGTGGAGTGTGGATTTAAATCAATTACCTTACTTGGACAGAATGTAAATTCATATGGTCTTGATAAAAAAGGTGATGAAATTGATTTTCCTGAATTATTACGTAGAGTTGGAAATTTGGGAAATCAACTTAATAAAGAGTTTTGGATTTACTTTACTTCTCCGCATCCGCGCGATATGACAGATGAAGTTATTGAAGTAATTGCCCAGTATAAATGTCTCGCTAAACAAATTCACTTACCAATTCAATCGGGTGATGATAAAGTCCTTATCCACATGAATCGCAAGCATGGTATGGAAAAATACAGGCAAATTGTTCATACAATTAAACGCTTAATTCCTGAGGCTACCCTCTTTACAGATATTATTGTTGGTTTTACTGGTGAGAGTGATGATCAATTTGAAAACACCCGAAAAGCAATGAATGAGTTTAAATATAATATGGCGTACATTGCAATGTACTCTCCTCGTCCGGGAGCATTAAGTCATCGTTGGTTTGATGATGTAAGTCTGGATATTAAGAAAGAGCGACACCATATTTTAACTCAGGATTTGAAGATTCATTCTAAAAATTACAATTCTTCAATGGTGGGTAAAACTTATCGGGTATTGGTTAAAGGCCAGGCTAAACATGATGGTTACCTTGCGGGATTAACAGAGGGAAGAATTAATGTACGGTTTTTATCACAGGATGAGAATTTGATCGGCCAATTTGTAGATGTAAAAATTACATCAGCCGCTGATTTTTCAGTTGAAGGTGAAATGATAACGATAAAAGAAAGTGTAGCGTGAAGAAAGTGGCGTTTAAAACCTTAGGGTGTAGATTAAACCAATATGAAACGGATGCATTGGCATCTCAATTTCAAGATAAAGGTTATGAGCTTGTTCAATTTGATGAGTCTGCTGACGTATACGTAATTAACTCATGTACAGTAACTCATCAAAGCGATCACAAATCGAGAAATTTTATTAATCAGGCAAACAGACGAAATAAAGATTCCGTTCTTGTTGTTACAGGGTGCATGGCTAATAATGCTAAGGAAGAGTTAGAAAATAGGAAAGAAATTAATTATGTGGTTGAAAATGATCAGAAAACTTCTGTTTTTTCTTTGGTTGAAGCACATTTTGATGGCGAAATTATTCATCCTTCGAAATTGAATGCGGATCTGTTTTCCTATGGAGCTACAGATAAAGGTTTTCATACCCGAAGTATGATTAAAATACAAGATGGTTGTGATAATTTTTGCACATTTTGCATTATTCCTTCGGTTCGCGGAAGAGCCGCAAGCAGACCGATACAGGATATTCTGACAAATATTCGTGAAGTAATTTCTCATGGAGCGAAGGAAATTGTAATAACCGGCGTAAATATTGGACGATATGAGTATGAAGGATATCAATTTGATGATGTTGTTGAGCAAATTCTTAACCTTGAAGGTGATTTTAGACTTCGTATTTCCTCTATAGAACCTGATGGTTTTGGAGAGAAATTTCTTGGACTTTTGAACCATCCTAAAATGACACCGCATTTGCACTTGTGTTTGCAGAGTGGATCGGAACCTGTCTTACTTCAAATGAGAAGAATGTACACAGCCAAAAGGTTTAAAGAAATAGTGCAAACCGTAAGAGCTAAAAACCCTGATTTTAATATTACAACCGATATCATAATTGGTTTTCCAAATGAAAGTGAAGAAGATTTTTCAGCCACTTGTGATGCAATTAAAGAATTGAATTTTGGACATGTTCATACTTTTAAATATTCCATTAGAAAAGGAACAAGAGCTGAGCGAATGCCTAATCAGGTAGATGAGAGGATAAAAACTGAGAGAAGTGAGATTCTTAGAAATCTATCTGATGAGATAAAAGTTAATTATAGAAAAAGTTTCATCGGGAAAACCCAATCTGTTTTGGTTGAAAAGATTGACGGAAATATTGCCAATGGTTACGGGGAACATTATATTCCTGTTCAGTTCACTGGTGAAAACATCGAAAAGAATCAATTCTATAAAGTAAAGATTACTGATATTGAAGACGGCTCTGACCCTGTATTAAAAGGAGAAATATTATAACGAAAAAAGGGCACAATTTATAAATTGTGCCCTTTTTTGATACCATAACTTAATGAAATACCAAAATTGGGATATGAGTTTTTATGAATAGTTTTCTTGACATTTGTCCAAAAAATAAACGCTCTAATAAATTGTGTTTTCTTGCTAAAATGGCAATCATACCAATATCATTTTTCTGCACGTACTCTTCAATTCCCTTCATTTTTTCCTCAATCTGTATTATGGAGCAATTAACATTTGAATCGCCAAGTGTTTTATCTAAATATTTCCTCAATACTTCCATTTGATGTTCTTCCATTACATTGTCATCCTCAATATCGTTAAAATGGACACAATGAATTTTCATATCATAAGGCTTGGTGATAAACTTAAGATTGGCAATTGCTCTAAAATCAGCCTTATCAAAGTTTGTCGCATACATGATGTTATCTATATGATCAATGCTTATATTCTCTCCTTGATCAGACAAGATTAGAATTGGAACCTCGGACTCCTCAATAACGTTGGAAACAACACTGCCCAAAAGGTTAGTTGTTCCTGCAGATTCACCACGACTTCCCATAATTACTAAATCGGGTTGGTAAGTGTTGCAAATATTCAATATTTCAGAAGAAGCTGTTCCTCCGCTTAAAGCATAATCGACTTCAATTCCTTCAACTTTCTCTAATTCCAATTTATTGCGTATATCATAATACAATTCCTTTATTCTAGCTTTGGCATTTTTTTCTACTTCCGAAAGAACTTCTACAACGGTAGCATTATAAGTATAACTATCAGAAAATGGAATTGTCTCGATTGCTGAAGCAAAATAGGTATGAAATAACAAAATATCCGCATTAAACTTCTTCGCAATATTCATTGCATACTCACATAAGCGTGGCGAAAAGTCAGAAAAGTCAACGGGGACCAAAATGCGGTTTACATCTATTTTTTTTCGGGGAAATGATTTTTCAAAATCCTCCTGAGCATAGCTTAATTCTAATTCCTCAATTATTTTGAGAGCCTTAGCTAAATCCTGCGCTTTTATTCTTAATTTTACGCCACCTCCAACTACAGATTGAATTAAATTAAGATTTTTCAGAAAGCACTCCACACCTTCTGATTCTAAACGAGTTTTAAGCAACTGTGCTCTGGCGTAACCATAAGTTGCTAATGTTATCATCCTGTCCTTCATAGCTGTGGGTTTAAGTTAATCCTTACGTTTAAGTTACAAAAAAAAGCCAAAGCTAACAAGAGGATTATGGTGCACCAAATACATGCTTAAATAGATTTGTAGGATAAATATGTGTTCTAAATCGCAATAAATCTATGGCATTCTTGAAATATCAAAAAAGAATCGTTAATTTTGCGGCTCAATAAAAAACAGTTACTTATTAAGTAATTAATTAAACAATTAAAGTTATGTTGAATCATTATGAAACCGTTTTCATTGTAACTCCCGTTTTATCTGAGGCTCAGGTAAAGGAGGCGGTAGAAAAATTTAAAGCCCTTATCACCGAGAATGGTGGTGAGATGGTTAATGAGGAGAACTGGGGACTGCGCAAGCTGGCTTATCCAATTCAAAAGAAAAGCACTGGTTTTTACCAATTGCTTCAATTTGATGCTCCAGGCGAACTAATCGAGAAATTGGAACTTAACTACAGACGTGATGAAAGAATCATCCGTTTCTTAACTTTCAAACTTGATAAGTATGCTTTTGAGTATTCTATTAAAAGAAAAGGAAAACTTAAATCTAAAGAGGAGAAGTAAGCTATGGCACAGAATCAATCAGAAATCAGATATTTGACACCTCCGTCAGTTGAGATTAAAAAGAAAAAGTATTGTCGTTTCAAGAAAAACAAGATTAAATTCATCGATTATAAAGATCCTGAGTTTTTGAAAAAATTCTTAAACGAACAAGGTAAAATTTTACCTCGTCGTATCACTGGTACTTCTTTGAAATACCAAAGAAAGGTAGCTACAGCTGTTAAACGTGCTCGTCACATTGCATTGCTGCCATACGTAACTGACATGATGAAATAATTTTTAAACTGGAGGAAACGAAATGGAAGTAATCTTAAAACAAGATATTCATAGTTTAGGATATATGAATGACATCGTAGTTGTAAAAAACGGTTACGGTAGAAATTATTTAATTCCTAAAGGAATAGCTGTTTTGGCAACAGAATCAGCTAAGAAAATGAATGCTGAAAATATGAGACAAAGAGCTCATAAAGAAGAAAAAATCAAAAACGAAGCTTTAGAAATTGCTAAAAAACTTGAAGGCGTTACCTTAAGTGTAGGTGCTAAAACCAGTACTACCGGTAAAATTTTCGGTTCTGTTAACAACATTCAGATTGCTGAAGCATTAACTGCTCAGGGATTTGAAATTGACAGAAAAGTGATTGCAATTAAAGACGCAGTTAAAGAGATTGGTAAATACACCGCAACTATCAAACTTCACAAAGAAGTTAAGGTTGATATCGAATTTGACGTTGTTTCTGAATAATCGCTTCGATAATTAATTAATTTAAGTTTATAACAGACAAACTTAAATCTTTTCAAACAGACAGATTAAGACCACTCCGATTAACGCTTGGAGTGGTTTTTTATTTCTTAGGTTTTCCAAAATCCTGAGTCCAGTAGTCGCCTATTCGCCCTACTCCCATTTCGGTGAAATCAGGATTCATTATATTGGCACAATGTCCCTGACTGGTTAACCAGCCATTAATAACACTTTCCTCTGATAAATATCCCTTGGCAATATTCTCACCTGCACTGTTGTAGAAATAACCTGCAGCATTCAATCTGTCAACAAATTTATCTCCATTCGATGATGTGTGACTAAAAAAGTTGTTGTCCATCATATCTTTACTATGCTTTAGAGCTGCATCTTCCAGTTTACTATTCCAAACAATTGCATTAACCGGAGGGTAATATGTAGTTCCGCAGGTAGTCCCTGCTGATCTTACATCGTTAACTAAATCTAATAGTTTTTGTATATCAATTTTATTTTCAGTAATAGGTTCATTAAGATCGATATCATCTTTGGAACAAGAAATAAATATACCTGATACTAATATCAGGGAAACTGTAAAAAAGGTTTTATTCATGACAAATAATTTGAATATTGCTTGCGCATTAGCTCTGATATTGAGGAAAGATAAATATTTTCTATATTTCTAATTCAATAAGAGGTTAATTTAGATTGATTTTCTAAATTATCAGAAATATGTAAAATATTATTTTCAACTTGAAGGATTATGTGTAATTTTAAGTACTGATAAGCTATGGATAAGCCATAAAATACTGTATATGAGAATATTTTACACCACATTACTATTGTTTTCAATTTCACTTTCTTCTTTCGGACAAAGGGACAATACTTATCTGCCTTCGAAAAGGAATTTCAGAATTAAATACATTTCATACGATTCTAAAGATAGAAGACAATATTCAGAGGTTTGGCAATTGGTTGGTAAATCAAAACTAGATGGATTAATTCAGTATAACATTGAGTCAGAGATTACTACCCGAAAGCAAAACACCTTTTATCAGTATTTTCGCATGGTTAGCAATGACTCTACTTTTTTTGTGGGTTCAGAGCGATATATGGATCCTATAAAATTGGATTCTTATCAGAAGATGGTTATAAAAATTTCGTCGGATAGTGTTGCTATTCCTATTCAACCAACGGTTGGACAAATACTGCCGGAATCGGGTTGTGAGGCTAGTATATTAAGAGGAACCGGATCTGTTTTGATGTCTATGAATGTTCTTCTTATTAATAGAAAGGTAGATGCGATTGAAAATATAAGAACTCCGGCAGGAAACTTTAACTGTTTCAAAATTTCGTCGGATAAAATTACCTATGGAGGAATTTCAAAAAATAAAACCAAGATATTTGAATGGTATGCTATTAATGTGGGGTTGGTTCGAATGGAGGAATATCATCCTAATGGAAAATTAATTTCATATAAGATATTGGAATCTCTCGCCGAAGATTTTTTATTGCCCTAAGATATATTATACAACAGATTTTATCGTTTTCTTAACCGCGAACATTCAACTTTTCTCGAAATGAATTCCAAATCTTGCTTTAATGCTAAGAATATTCATTTATTTTTGACATTTCGTTTTTGAAAGTTAGATATGAAGAAGAAACCTCAGTTTTTAATTGCTGCACCTTCCAGCGGATCAGGAAAAACAACTATTACTCAAGGTATATTACGCTATTTAAAGAACAAAGGGCTGCAAGTTCAGCCATTTAAGTGCGGTCCGGATTATCTTGACACAAAACATCATTCCTGGGCTGCTGGCAATGTCTCAATCAATTTAGACACCTTTATGAGCAGTCAGAGTCATGTTAAGAGTATTTACGGTAAATATTCTATTGAAGCTGATGTTTCTGTAGTTGAAGGCGTAATGGGCTTGTTTGACGGGGCAAAGAAAATGGAAGGAAGTTCTGCACAAATTGCTGAATTGTTAGATATTCCAATTATTCTTGTGGTTAATGCAAAGGCAACGGCTTATTCGGTTGCGCCCTTACTATTTGGATTTAAAAACTTTTATCCAGGTATTAAAATTGCCGGGGTAATCTTTAATTTTGTAGGCAGCGAATCACATTATCAGTTTTTAAAAGATGCATGTGAAGATGTTGGAGTGACTCCGCTTGGTTACGTTCCTAAAAATGAAAAGCTTCATCTGCCTTCCCGATACCTTGGTTTGCAGATTTCCGATTCGTCGCAATATAACTCTACTATTGAAGAAATTGCCAAACATATCTCTAAAACAGTTGATATTGAGAAACTATTGGAATTAATTACAATTCCATTTCATGAACCGAAAATTGATGAAACTATTGAACGAGGTAATCTTAAAATTTCAGTTGCCAAAGATGAAGCATTTAATTTTACCTATCATGAAAATTTAGCTGCGTTAGAAAAATTAGGCGAAGTTACTTTCTTTTCTCCCCTGAGGGATCAGCATTTACCGGCTACGGACTTGCTCTATTTTGCAGGCGGTTATCCTGAACTTTATCTTGATGAATTGAGTTCAAATGAATCTATGAAAAAAGCCGTTAAGGAGTTTTGTTTAAAAGGAGGACGTGTGTTAGCGGAATGTGGTGGTATGATGTATTTAGGTGATAGTATAATCGATTCAGATTCAAATGAATTCCCAATGGTTGGCTATTTTGATCAAAAAACCAGTATGGAAAACATGAAATTAAAATTGGGATACCGTAAAATTCACGTAAATGAGGATGTATTTTTGGGACACGAATTTCATTATTCTCACATTATTAATCCATCAATGAAATTCTCGGTTGGCGAAATTTATTCGGCCAGAGATCAAAAATCAGACACGTTTTTGTTTAGAAAAAACAATACAATTGCTTCTTATATCCATTTTTATTGGGGCGAAAAAAACATTATGGATTTGTTATTTTAATGAAGATAAGACCACACAAGCCGAACCGCGTGCCCATAATAGCTGTTCCCAAATAGATTCAGATGATTAAGAACATGATATAAAAGATAGATATTCTCTCTGTAATCATATCCTTGTGGAAGAGGCTTCCTTTTTTGATATGAACTGTAAAAATCACTGCTGAAGCCTCCAAATAGCTTTGTCATGGCCAAATCGGCTTCACGATGACCGTAATATACTGCAGGATCAATTAAGCACGGATTCGAATCTTTATCACAAATAAAATTACCACTCCATAAATCTCCATGCAATAAAGTTGGTTTTTCTTCACTTCCTTCTAAAATTTCTTCTATTCGTCCTTCTAAAACCAAAAAACCATTTTTCAATTCATTACCAACCAGCCCGTTTTTTTCGGCCAACTTGTATTGATACAATAAACGTTTATTATAGTAAAAATCACACCAATTATCACTTTCTGTATTTACAGCTATGTTTAATTGAGGTGTAGCTCCGATGTAATTGTCTTCTTTAAATCCGAATTTACCTGCGCTTATTTTATGCAAATTTGCCATTTGTGTACCAAAACGACTAAAAAAATCTTTGTCCTTTCTCCCCTCCTCAATGAATTCAAGCAATAAAACGTCTGAATCAACCAATAAAACTTCTGGAACTCTTATGCAGGTAGTTTTACGAATTTCCTTTAAGCCATTTGCTTCCTTAAAAAACATATCATCAGAATAAGGTTCTGTTTTTAAAAAGGCGTAACGACCATTCTCAAACCGAATTTGATTTGTTGTGGCAATACTCCCACCAGAAATAGATTTAAAACCAGTAATTTTCTGACCAACTAAATCTTCAATTCTAGAAAAAACTCCCTCAATTCTCATGTTAAATCATTAAGTAAACCTTCGCAGGCATCTTCAAGAATATCAAGTACTAATTCAAATCCGTCATCACCACCATAATATGGATCAGGGACTGAGCTGTAATTTAAAAAACGGGAACAATAAGTTGTAATGGATTTGATCTTTTTTAAATCGGATTCATTTCTTGCTAAAGCTTTAAGATCATTCACATTTTGCTGATCCATTCCAAAAATAAGATCGAACTTATCAAAATCGTTTTTCTCATTAAACTGCCTGGCAATACTCGTTAAATTATAATTCCTTCGTAAAGCGTGTCGCCGCATTCTTTCATCGGCTCTATCGCCAGTGTGCCACCCTCCTGTTCCTGCTGAATCGCATTCAAATTCATCATTAAGCTGATTTTCTTTTATATATGCATTCATTACAGCTTCTGCACTTGGAGATCGGCAAATATTTCCCAAACAAACAAAAAGTAATCGTTTTTTCATCCAAAGTTTTTAAAGTTTATTCAGCAAAGTATAAATATGAATTCTAAAATGAAAATTTACTAAATCAATTTGTGAAGAAATCAAATATATTTTCCAATTGACAACTTACTTGCCTTATAAATTTCAGTATATGAACATTTGATGCAACTCATAGTGGTGAATTTCTTATCTTGAACATCAAATATATTTGAAAAAATGCCACCAGCGACTCTGAATTCAACTGATTCGTAATTTGAATTCCCGCATTTAGGACACTTATAGCCTGTCTGATTCATGATTAATATAATAACAAAATTGTACTGTTGCTTTCATTATCTAAATTAATAACATTCTATTAACAGAAAAATTAAGACCTATAACTCCTTATTAATTTTTTTTTTATAAGTTTGTAGCAAGAAATTTCTAAATGGAAAGAGAATTAAAGCATATCGCGAACAAAAATCAAATCCGAATCTCTTCGGATAAGTTAGTTATGCACTCTACTGAATTTCAATCTCCAATGCATTGCCATAGATTATTTGCTTTCAACTATAATAACAATCAAATATGTTGTTGTTGTTGTAACTTGTATTCTTGTTGTTGGTAATATTAAGACAAACCACTTCAAAATAATTAAATATTGCACTGGGGATTCTTGTATTCCATAAGTTTTCCATACGTGTTTTCATCACTTTCTAAATCAAGAAAACAATGTCCTATTTGTCCAAAGTTATGGAAGAACTGCAAGCTTCCAGAAAAAATTCAGAATACGATATGCCTGGAAGGGATTTAGCCCACCGGTTTGTGGAAGAAGCAATGAATTCATTGTTTCCAATTAATGCCCGCAGATCTAATAGCTGCTATGAACAAGAGTCATTATTATATCAATTGGAGTCATTATTAAGATTATTGTTACTTCCGGTCAAAAATGAACTGGATGTGCCACTGGAAAAGATTACTCATGATTTTATGAAGACCTTACCAAAAGTATATCGTGATTTATTAATGGATGCTGAAGCAATTCAGAAATTTGACCCTGCTGCGCGAAGTATAGGTGAAGTAATTATTGCTTACCCTGGTTTTTTTGCAATTATGGTTTATCGCCTAAGCAATGTACTTTATCTTTTAAATGTTCCTTTAATTCCACGTTTAATGTGTGAGTACGCGCATACAAAAACAGGCATAGATATTCATCCCGGAGCAACTATCGGGGAATCTTTTTTTATAGATCATGGTACAGGTGTTGTTATTGGAGAATCGGCAATTATTAAAAACAACGTTAAGATTTACCAAGGAGTTACCCTTGGAGCTTTGCAGGTAAAGAAGAGTCTTGCCAAGAAAAAAAGACATCCTACTGTTGAGGACAATGTAATTATCTATTCGAACACAACCATTTTAGGAGGTGATACAGTAATTGGAAGAAACAGTATTATTGGCGGTAATGTTTGGTTAACGTCAAGTGTAGAATCAAATAGTATTGTATATCATAAACATGAGACTAAGGTTAGAACAAACCTTGATGAAAGTAAAATTATAAATTTTCAAATATAAAAATTTTAGTTGTATGAAAATAAATAACATTTTAGAGGCGATTGGGAATACTCCAATAGTAAAACTTAATAAAGTTTTTGGTAAAAATGCTAACGTATGGATGAAGTTGGAACGATCTAATCCTGGTGGAAGTATTAAGGATAGAATTGCTCTGTCAATGATCGAAACAGCGGAAAAGGATGGATCCCTTAAAGAAGGATCTTTAATAATTGAGCCGACCTCTGGTAATACAGGAGTTGGATTAGCAATGGTTGCTGCCGTTAAGGGATATAAAATTATTCTGGTAATGCCTGAGTCCATGTCGGTTGAAAGGAGGAGTTTAATGGCTGCCTATGGAGCTGAATTTGTACTTACGCCAAGAGAACTTGGGATGAAGGGTGCTATTCAAAAGGCAGAAGAGTTACTTGCCAGTAATGAAAATTCATGGATGCCTTCACAATTTGACAATGAAGCAAATGTTGAGATTCATAGAACTACAACCGCTAAAGAAATTATTGCTGATTTTCCTGATGGTCTGGATTATCTTATTACAGGTGTTGGAACCGGAGGCCACATTAGCGGTGTCGCAGAAATATTGAAAGCTAAATTTCCTAAATTAAAAGTGTTTGCTGTTGAGCCCGAAGCTTCACCTGTTATTGCAGGGGGTGCACCGGGGCCTCACCCATTACAAGGTATTGGTGCGGGCTTTTTACCAAAAAATCTGAATACTGAGATTTTAGACGGTGCTATTTCTGTTGGGAAAGAGGAAGCATTCATGAAAGTGAAAGAATTAGCTGTCTCGGAAGGGATTCTCGCTGGAATTTCGACGGGAGCATCACTGGCTGCAGTTGCCAAAAAACTTACTGAAATTGAAAATGGTGCCACTGTACTCACCTTTAATTATGATACTGGTGAAAGATACCTTTCAATTGACGGATTGTTTTAGACTGGAAAGAGAATATTAAATTTGCAACAGTAGTATGAAATTTTGGATGTTGCAAGTTTAATATTCTCTTCCTTTTTTAATTAGAACAATTATTTTCTAACACCTTGTTTTGTTTTAACAACAACAACTCCGTTACCTCCTCGTGATCCATACATTCCAGATGAGCTTGGTGTCAATATTTTTATACTTTTTATTGTCGCAGTTGGTAAACTCGTAAGAGCATCAAAATCAACAATTATACCGTCAATTTCAACAATAGCGTTGATAGGGCCATTTATAGATTGTCTTCCTCTAATTATAACTCTGTTATCTTCTATTCTTACCCCAGGATATTTATCCTTAATAATCTGAAGAGCGTCTGTATAATGCGAATAATCAGTGTTGTTTTTAAAGTACAGTATTAAAGTGGAAAATTGATCTGAATCCTTTATGTGCCCGGAATCAATGGCTAACTTCTGAGATTTTTTAGAATTTTTTAAGTTAAGGTTAACTTTGTAAAAATTTGAATCTCCTGTTAATTTTTGACTTTCATTTACAAATCCATCCGCACTTATTTTTATTTTTTCATTTAATATTCCTTCAAAACTAAAATTCCCTTCTGAGTCACTTTTTACAATCTGTTTTGAGCTGGAAATCAGAATTTCTGCATTCATGACTGGAATACTATCAAAAACAAAAATGGTTCCTGTAAATGTTTTTTTCTGACCATAGCTTGATGAAAAAATGAATAAAAATAAAATTAACAATCCATAAACGTTTAGTTTTTTCATTTTACGATAGATTTGATTCGTAATTGACATCTAAAATTAAGCCTTTTATTTTTCATGACTTTGAACTAAGTTAAAACAAAATAGATTGTCTTCCTCTAATTATATGAACTAACAACCATATATTTATTTAAAAAATCAAAGCTTGGTTAATTTGAAATATATTTAAATTCGAATACCCATAACAGTGATATCATCCAATTGTTCGGTATCATTCATCCATTTCTCCATCGTGTTTTCTAAAATTATTTTCTGCACCATCATAGGTTTTTGATGTATATCCAGCAAAACATTTCTAAATTGACGGGTAGTAAATTTTTTATCTTCTTCCCCACCAAACTGATCAGGATATCCATCGGTATACAGATAGAGCATATCTCCACTATTTAAATCAATTTCATGACTGGTAAAATCTATATTATTTTGATGATAAATTCCAATAGGCATTCGGTCTGCCTTCAAGGTAATTATCTTATCATTTCGCAATATTAAAAGGGGATTAAAAGCCCCTGAAAAAGTTAATTTACTATTGGCATGGTCAAGTACTATTAAAGATATGTCCATGCCATCACTTGGCGTGGTATCTTCATGGCTTTGTCGAAGTGAAATGATGATATTCTTACGTAGAATATTTAAAATTTCGCTTGTGTCGGTAATCTTTTTGTGGTTTACTATTTCGTTCAAAAGGGTAACACCCAGCATACTCATAAAGGCTCCGGGAACACCGTGACCTGTACAATCAGCCAAGGCAACAATAGTTTTGTCATCAACTTTAGTTACCCAATAAAAATCACCACTTACAATTGCCTTTGGTTTATTTATTATAAAGCTTTCGTTAAGAACCTTTTCTAAATATTTAGTGGGCGGAATAACAGCAGCCTGAATTTTACTGGCATATTTAATACTATCGGTGATGTCTTTGTTAGCACTTTCTATAAGGTCTTTCTGTTTCTCAATTTCTTCTTTTTGTCTGACTACTTCGATAGTTCTTTCATTGATTTTCTCTTCTAAAATTCTGTTTTCCTTCTTTAATTTTTTTTCTCTGTTTTTAATGTAAAATACTATTACTAATAGTGAAAAGAAAAATAGAACCAAATAGAACCATGCCTGCTTCCAAAAAGGAGTTTTAATATAAATATTAATACTTACAGGATATTCACACGTAACACCATCACCGTTTGAGGCCTCTAATAAGAATTTGAAACGACCATCACTTACTCCATGGTAGGTAACCTCACTTGTCGTTGAAAAATCAGTCCATTTTTCGTCATATCCTTCAAGCGTATGACGATATTTGACTAGTTCAGGTTCCTTAAAATATACACCAACAAACTCTATTTTTATTTTATATCGTCCTGGAGAAAGTACTATTTTTTCGCTTACAGGTACTAATTCATCATTTATTTTAACAGCTTTAATTTTGAGTACCGGAGGTGGAGTTGTTACTTTTTCAAGTGAAGGGTTAAATCTTAGCACTCCCTTATTTAGACCAAACCACAGATTTTCATTTCTATCCCTAAAACTAGAATTAACTTGAAATTCATCACTTTTACTAATCCCAATATTTTCTTGGAGTAGTTTAATTTTAAAATCAGATATATTTATCCTACTTAATCCACCACGATGAGTTACCCACATTCTATTCTGCTTATCAGGAGTCAGAGAATAACAATAATCAGATAAAAGTCCATCATTTGAGGTAATATTTGTAATGGAATCTTCCTGATAGATAAAAACCCCATTGCCTAATGTTCCGACCCAAATATTCCCTTTTGAGTCTTCTGCAATAGAACGAATATTTATAAACGAATTGTCTGCTGATAAATTGAATTTTGCAATTTCATTATTTTGAATAAAAGCTATAGAATTACTAAGTGTGGACAACCAAATTCGACCTTTAGAATCTATCATTATGTGATTAACACAGTTGTGAGGTAATCCGCCCTTACTAATTGTATACCAATTAAATTCATCTGCAGACACATCATAGGAGCAAGCTCCTTTTTTAGTTGCAATCCAAATCTGATCTTTAGTTCCTGTAATTGAATTAATAGAATTCTCCAATATTCCATTGGCAATAAATTGACGAACTAATTTGTCATTTTTGATATTTAATCGATAAACACCATTTTTTTCAGTACCAATCCATAAATCATTCTCATTTCTAGGATATAATGCTGTAATTTTATCAAAGGGCAATCCTCTGTAACTATCGAAAAAACGAATTTCGTTGTGATTGGAAATGTTCCTTCGCAGTAAGCCTTTCTCTGAGCCAAACCATTCGTATTTTCCATCTATTGAAATAGCTGAAATTTCAGAACCGTATTGCTCTCCTTCCGGAGAATAGAATGTGTATGCAGGATCAATTAAACGCGCTAAACCTTTCCCATAAACGCTTAGCCATATATTTCCTTCAGAATCTTCAAAAACGAGCTTTATATTGTCACTTTGAAGTCCATTACTTGTATCATAAGTTTTAACCAAATGAAATCCTTTTGCATCTTTTGCTAGTTTATGAATTCCTTCTCCAAATGTAGAAATCCATAAATTAGAATCTTGATCTTCAAAAATGTTTTGAATCCCTTCCATCTGCAAACCGGTATCTTCACCAATTTTAGACGTAGTAAAACCATTTTTTGTTATTTCTAAAAAATAAATACTGTTGGTGTCGCTTAGAATAAAGAAACCCTTCCCGCTTCTAGCTTTGCAAATACAATTTATTTTATTCTTATTGATTCCGTCAATGTCATTAACAACAACCAGTTGTTTATTTTCATTGATCAGGCAATGTTTTAAACCATCTATGGTTCCGACTATAAGCTCATTAGAATTAATAAATTCAAAGGAAAAAACAGGAAATAAACCTTCCAAAAAATCAATTGGTTCAACCTTATTATTTTCGCCAATCTGCATTAAACCATCGTTTTGGTTTGAAAACCAAATGTTTCCTGAGCTATGCATATGAATATCTGTCACACTGCTTTTAGCATTGGTGCCGGAAATAAACTTCTGAAAGCCAGCTTTACTTTTGCAGCTTAAATTACCATTCATATGGCCAAACCATTCTCCTTTTGGAGTGTTTAAATTGCATGAAATAAAGTTGCCCGCGAGAGAATCAGATGTGTTATAATTAGTAAAGTTAACTCCATCAAAACTTGCAAGTCCATCTCCGGTTCCAATCCACAAATAACCTTCCGAATTTTGACTTATAGTATATATATAGGCCTGAGGAAGGCCTTGATCGACCCCATAAGTTATAAACTTATTATCCTGAGCTTTAGGCAATTCCTGAAACAGGAAAAGTATTAGCAAAGGTAATAATGTTTGTAATAGGTATTTTTGTGTTTTTTTCATTCAATTATTTGTACTGCAACTTATAAAATAAAAAATTTATTGAAAAATTGTATCGACTGTATTTTCATCAGCTACTAACAGAACTTAGTTATTCGCAGGCAACGTAAAATAGAAGTATGAGCCCTCGCCGGGAACCGATTCTACACCTATTTCGCCACCAAGCAAAATCACCATGCTTTTTGAAATTGCCAAGCCCAGACCTGCTCCCCGATATAATTTTTTCCAGCCATCTCTAAATTCTTTTCTAAACCTCTCAAAAATCACTTCTTTTTGATCTTCTAAAATCCCTATACCTGTATCTTTCACAAAAAATTTAACCATTCCTTCTTTATGATATACAATACCAAAATCAATGGAACCTTCTTCAGTAAATTTTATGGCGTTTCCTATCAAATTGGATAAGATCTGTTTCAATCGTAAAGGGTCTGACAGAATCGTAAGATCCATAAATTTTTCAATATAATTTAACGTTATATTTTCTTTTTTTAACTCTGATAATTTCTTTACGTGAACCTCATACAATTCTAAAAATATTTCATGCAAATTGCATTCCTGTATTTTCATTTTAAGTTGCCCTGCTTCTATACTTGAGATATCCATTATATCATCAATTAATGACAATAAATCGTTTGTGTTAGACTTAAGTATAGACATATACCTACCTTTAGAAGTGGGATTTACATTTGGTTCCTGAAGCATGGTTGAAAAACCAACAATAGCGTTTAGGGGAGTTCTTATTTCGTGGGACATATTTGATAAAAACGCTGTTTTTAAGCGATCTGATTCTTCAGCTTTATCCTTTGCCAGAATTAATTCTTTTTCCGTTCTTTTCCGTTCTTTTATCACTTCTTCTTTAGCAATAACTTCTCTGGTTTTATCATCAAGATTTTGAATTAACTTCCTTTGGATTCTCCTCAAATTCTTTTCCCTAAGTACTACGAATAAATATATTCCCGAAATAAGACTAATAAGAGCCAATATTTGGAACCATGATTTTTGCCACAAAGGATATTTAATTTTGATCTTAAAACTTAAGGGTTCCTCTGATTTTACTCCATTGCCATTCACAGCATTTAATTGAAACTCATACTCTCCTGATCCTAATTGTTTGTATTCCGTTTCACGTCTGCTATCAGGTTTTGACCAATCTTGCTCATAACCTTTCAACACATACTGATATTGAATTAGTTCTGGTTCATTCAAGTTAATTCCTTTGAATCCAATCTGAATTTTATAATGTCCAGGAGGCAACACCAAGTTTTTATTAACCGGATAATCATCCCCATTTACGCGTAATGATGAAATGTTCAAACTTGGTGGAACAACACTATTAATTTCCTGAGAAACAGCATAAGTGTAAATTCCCTGATTAGATCCAAAAAGCAATGTATTTCCTTTCCCTATAGCAGTAGAATTTTTATTAAACTCAATTGATGATTGGATTCCTGCATTTTTTTGTATTGTTTTTACATGATAATCGGAGAGTCGAATTTGGCTTATTCCTCCTCTATGAGTTACCCACACGCGCTTTTCATCACAATTCAGGGAGTAGCAATAATCAGATAATAATCCATGCTGATAATTAATATTCAATATTGAATCCTTATTCAAAACATAAACTCCATTTCCCTGAGTTCCAACCCAGATCAGGCCATTTTTATCTTCCAAAACAGAAGTAATATTTAAAAGACTATTTCTATTGGCTAAGCTGATGTTTGTTAATTCTCCATTCTGAATGTATGATAATGTATTGCTAAGTGTTCCTACCCAAATACGGTTTTGATGATCCTTTATAATATGATTTACAGAATTATGTGGCAATCCTTCTTCCTGCATCGTAAACCACTTTTTATTATTGGTGTCAATATTGTACCTGCAAAGTCCCTTTTGTGTTGCGATCCAAATGTATTGGTTTTCGGTTAAAATTGAATTAATTGATTTCTCTAAATTCCCCAGACGAAGAAATTGAGGTTTTATAATTCCAGTCTTATAATTTAGACGATAAATTCCTGATTTTTCTGTTCCAATCCATAGTTCTTTATCATTCCAATCAGCAAGAGCTGTAATTTTCTCATTTTCTAAAGCACCATTCACGTCATAAGAATGTAATACTTTGTTTGATTTTGCATCAACTTTTAAAAGTTCACTTCCGGTTCCGATCCATATTATTTCGTTTTTAATATATATGGAATGGATGCTATTACTGTATCGTTCTTCATCGAAATTTATGAATGAGTTTGCTGCAGGTACTAAACGGCTTATACCTCCTCCATACTTGCCAATCCATACGTTTCCTTCCCGGTCTTCAAAAACAGATTTAATTGCATTGGTTTGTAAGCCATTATTTTCACCGTAATTTTCAATTTCGATGAGTTTATGATTCTGAGCAATTTTAAGTTTATAAATGCCACTGTTCAGAGACGTTACCCAAAGATTCCCCTGCTTGTCCTCAAATAGATTCTGAGCCCTTGAGAATTCATAATTACCTGCAATTCTATTGACTTTATATTGACTTGAATCCACTTTAATTTGATACAAACCTTCATTTTCTGTCAGAATATATAATTGATCATTTAATTGGGATTGAATTATATCAACAACCTTATTATGAGGGATTTCAAGAATATCATTCTTTACTTCAATTTCATTGTTCTTAGTTATTTGGCACAACTTAACTCCTTCGGAGGTTCCCACCAATAACTTATCTTTACCAATAAACTTAAAAGTAAAAACAGGTTGCGTAAAGGAATTCTGATACAATTTGTTTTCGAAAGTTTCCCTTCTTAATTTAAAAAAACCTTTATTTTGGCTTGCAATCCAGATATTTGCATCTGAATCTTGTTCAAGATCTGCAACACTACTTGTTTCGTTAATATAACATCTAAAAGAAATACCGTCATAGAAACTTACTCGTCCATTCAAGTGCCCAAACCATAATCCTTTACTTGTTTTAAGACTGCATGTTATAAAATTTCCACCAAGAGAATCTTGTTCCGTATAATTTTTAAATGTATAACCATCATACTTTGATAAGCCATTGCCAGTACCAACCCACAAATTGCCTTTTGCATCTTGTGTGATATTATACACGTAGGCTTGAGCCAGTCCATCATCAACACTATAGTTGATGAATCTGTTTTCTTGTGAAAAGACAAACACAGGAGCTGTTATTAAGAACAGCCCTAAAAGTTTAATCAAAATTTTACATTGTCCCATCCAAATAAATATTTTCAATTCTTCTTCTTTTTACCAATTGCTTTCATTTTAATTTTTGGAGTATAAACAGGAACACCTCCAATTGGTATTGAAAAGAATGGCAATGCCTCACCGTATTGATTTTTAATTGAGATAACCACATTATTATTTTTCACTAATTCGGTACGACGTTTAATAAATTGTATTTCCAAAGATGAATTTTTTTCTCGGTCACTTATTGGGAATTTATTTCTAATCCATTGATTTTCGCTTGACAAATCGCAAAGCATCCCGTTTTTTGCGACAGAATTAATTCTAATGTATCCATCATTATCCCAATCAAAATTTGTTACTTCTACAGAAATAGTTCTGTCATCTGCAAAAGGATAAATTTGAGAAATATCGTTCATATCATTCGAAAGGCGAAAGGTGTACTCGTAAGTAAAAACATTTCCTCCTTCAACTTCCTTGTTTTCTTTCGAGCTTGTACTCAAAAAAAAGCGGTAGAGATTTCCATCATCACCTGATTTCCCTGTGACAATAACTTTGAAAACCCTTCCTCCAAATTTTTCTATCATTTCTCCTTCAAAGGGATTAAACGGGCCAAAAGTATACCAATCATTATCATATTTAGGATCATTATCAAAAATCACCGAAGTCAGAAGATTTCCGCTGTCAAATTTCCCAACAGGGTCTATATTCTGAGCATCTTTATTCGACCAGCATTCAAATCCTCCGTAAACAGAAAAATTAACTTTAGTATTGTATTCTCCTTTTTGTTCATCATTCATACCTCCAATTTCAGGATCATAAACTCTAAAATAAACAGGTTCGGTATGATTTTCCGGGATTAGAAAAAAATAAATTTGATTAAAATCGTCATCTCCCCAAGAAGTTTCCGCATCAGCACCAAAAGTGACTAAATAAGGTATATTTTCTTCTGCAGCAGGAACTGCTTGAGCGTTAACGGTGCTTGTTTTTAATAAAACACTGCAGATAAAAAGACTAAAGATGAATATTTTAATTTTTGTCATTCTTTTTTTAATTTTAGTTAGGCCTATTCCTTTATTGCTTTGAACTCCAGACTATTTGTGTCTTTATTTTCTTCACCCAATTGATTTGTAATTTCATAGACTGCAGTTCGTAAACGGAATTTCTCAACTCCACGTTCAATAAGATAGTCCGCAATACTTTGAGTTGCCTTCCCTGCTCTATCAAAACTTTGCTTACTTTGCGTGTTTACGTGATACCCTATTTTAAGTTCAAGCAGTGCATTTGACAATAAAATTTCCAACAGACGATTCAATATTGGAGTTGCTGATTCTGAAAAAGATTGTTTTTCAACCTCTATAAATGAATATTGAAACTGAGCTGAAAGAACTTGCAGTTCTTTTTCAATTGAATGTAATTTAGCATTACTTTTTCTACTTGAATTCAATAGGCTTTCCAGAGCCAATGCTTTTGCCGGATTACTATTTAAATCAATCTCTTCAGATTCCTCTATATTAGAATTAATAAAATACTTCTCTTTCTCAAAAGATTCAAAAAAGACCAAATCAAATGCTTTCAATATACCTCTTGCATCAGAGGCAATATGAATAAGTTTTGGTTGAATTATAAAGGAATCGTAAAGTTCTTGTTGCACAACAAAATCCCCATCTGTGGATGGGTTGTTCTTATTATGTGGTTTATTTTCCGACTTCATCCGCATTAATGCTGTTGGATTTTTAACGACAGCCAAATTTTTCTCAACACATATTTTTTTTCTATTTCCTAAACTATCTTTTTCACTTAAAACCCCTAAAACTACATTATATACGCCAGCTTTATCATAGGAATGACTTACACTGATTCCTTCATCAAGGATTCCATCACCAAAATCCCAAAAATACTTCTCTAAATTAATTGAAGGCAAGTTAGTTTTGGATGCTTCAAAATTGATCTGATTTTTGGTTAAAGCTTCATCAACACAACTAATATAGGCTTGTTCAAAATCCAGAAGTTCAAATTCATAATTGGTTTGTCTCATAAAGACTTCTCCTGTCCGCTTGTCAATTATATTTAGCTCTACGGTGTACTTTCCCGGTCCAACATAACAATGTTCTGCTTCTTTCCCTTTTACTTTTACACCATCACCAAAAAACCATTCATAATAGGACGTTGCAGTATCCACCGGAGTATAGTATTCGTCGTAAAACAGAAAACAATATTGATTTTCTTTAATTGTATCACAATTGGTGAATTGTGGAAACATTGTTTTAAAATCAAAAATATCATCGCTGGCATTTCTATTGCTTGAGAAGTAGCCTTTTTCAAAATTACGATCAGTAATTAGTCCAAAATCATCAAATTTTGAATTAATCGGTGTGTTAATGTGCAAAACCTCTTGCCATTCACCATCAATCATTTTACTTGAAAAGATATCTAAACCACCTAAGCCCTTATGACCATCGGAGGCAAAAAACAATTCTCCTGAAGCTGAAATGAAAGGAAAACTCTCATCCCCATTGGTGTTAATTTCAGCTCCTAAATTCTGGGGAGTACTCCATGTATTATTTATTTTTTCACATAGATATATATCTAATCCGCCAAATCCACCCGACATATCAGAAACAAAGAACAATTTCGATCCATCTTCACTTAGTGAAGGCATGGTTACGTGATGATCCAAACTATTGTATTCGAAAGGTTCAGGATTACTCCAAACAATTCCATTTAAATGCGAAGTGAATAAGCCCAATGTATTTTTATCATCTTTACTATCCCTTTTTTTATTGTTTACCTCATTGTTTCGTGAAAATATTATGACTGAATCATTTGAACCAAAACAGGCAGGTCCATCGTTAAAATTGGTCATTAGTTCCGTAGCCAGAATCGCAGGGGATTTACCCAAACTGTCTCCTTGAACAGGAACATAGAACATATTAAATAGTTCTTTGTCTTCAGGAGTTGAGAATGTAACAAAAAGATCCGTTCTTCTATTCGAGCAAAATACAATTCCATCTTTGTAGTAAGCGGATGAATACTCATCATCTTGTGCAGAACAAAAAGAAGTTGAATTAACCTCATAGTTTGCTGTTTGTCCGTTTGCAAAAAAGGAAGAAATAAGGGTAAAGAGAACTAATAGTATTATGGTAAAAAATTTATTCATAATTCGTTCTTTTGTTCTTTATAGATTTCTAGGGCTATGAACTTTAATTGTATATTTAAAATCATAACGAATCATTAATTCGTGCGAACCAATTTTGTACTCGCTTAATTTATTTGAATTAAAATCGGTGGCATATCCTAATTGAAACTGTTTGTTTAGCTGAATTTGAAACATTCCTTTGAAAAACTTCTGCTGACTGTCATAAGCCATTCCAACAGAATATTTCGCCAAGTAAATTAGTTTGTTAATTAGAATTAAATCTAATTTATCTTCTTTCTGATATCTCAACATTACACTTGGAACAAACTGGAAATTTTGCTGTAAGTCGAATTCATAATCACCACTAAGAATATAATTATATTTTGAAATATCATTAGTGATCAGATATTTATCTCTCGATGAATTAAATGTATAGGAAAGCATACAAGGCAATGAAAATCCAATATGATACTTTTCAGTTGAATAATACACTCCTAAGCTTACTTCAGGAATTAAATAGGTAGGAGAATTGTTTTGAATTAATTCGTCACTAGGATCATTGGCCCGTAGTTCAGTCCAGGCCGTGTTCATCATGATAAATCCACCACCTAATCCCAAAGCTAAATTCCCTTCTCTCATCTTTATTTTAAAGGAATAATTGCCAATTACACTTGTTTCGTCACTAACTCCAATTTGATTATTGATGACTGAAATTCCCAATCCCATATTTTGTTTCCTCATTGGTGAATGAGCCGAAAATGATAATGTTTTGGGTGCTCCCTGGAAACCAACCCATTGATTTCGGTATAACATATTAGCACTTAAAGCATCTCCACTACCAGCAATAGCAGGATTTAAGGCTATAGGGTTAAATATATACTGGTTCGTGAATTGAGTATTCTGTCCTAATATAAAAAGAGGAACAAGAAGCCAAAATATGATGATAATTGTTTTTCTCATTCTATCTCTTTATAACAATACATCCTCTAAAAACCTTTTTTGTTTCTAATTGCAGCACATAAAAATAAGTGTCCGTTACTAATTCATTTCCATTTCGATCCAGTCCGTTCCAATCGTTTTTATAATTTGAATCGGAGTATATCTCTACCCCATTTCTATTAAAAATAGTTAATTCAATATTCTCTAGATTTTCCGAACCTCTAATCAGGAAAAATTCATTTTTACCATCACCATTAGGTGTTATTACCGTAGGAATGAACAATTTGCCAACCGTTAATTTCACATCATCGTAATCACTACAGAATTGATTTGTTTCTGTCCATCGAAGAATGTTTTCATTTACCCCTAATTTATCTACTTCTGTATTAGGAGAATATTGATCGTATAAATTAGCATATCCACTTACTACAGTCCATTCGCCGGTACCTGCAGTTGATAAAACAGCTCCTAACTGTGCCCGATCGGAATATTCCATTCTTATATCCATACCGGCATTAGCAATTGGTTGTTCCTGAAAAGTAATATCAATAACATCATTATCAGTACAATCATCATTTGTTTCGGTCCACATAAGTTGGTAGCTGTCATATGCATCCACCACGAGTGTGGCGTTAGGAGAATTAGCATTTGGAGTGAAGGTAGCATTCCCAACTCCTGATATTTTAGTCCAAATTCCTATGCCTGCACTTGGAGTTGCTGCAAGAGAATATTCAAGACCGCACTGATCTCCTCCAAATCCAGCATTTGCTATTGGTTGTTCTAAAAAATTAACAATAACTTCATCACTCGAAGAGCAAGTGCCATTATCTTCTGTCCATCTAAATGAATATATTCCGTAACTATCTACTGTCACTGCACTGTTCGGGGAATTGTGATTTGGGAAGAAACTTACGTTGCCATTACCGGAAATTTTGGTCCACGTGCCAGTACCCAAACTAGGTGTTGCGGATAAAGAAAATGTTAAGCCACACATATTTCCTCCGACACCTGCATTTGCTACCGGTTGATTGTAAAAGTTAACAGCAATCATTTCAGAATCAATGCAATTTCCATTCGTTTCAGTCCATAAATACTGATAAGATCCAAAATCACTTACAGTTACGGTCGCATTAGAAGAACTGCTATTTGGAAAAAAGCTTGAAATTCCCGAGCCTGATACTTGTGTCCATTTCCCTGATCCTACACTTGGTTTTGCATTAAAAATAAAATTTAAATCACATTCATTGCCACCATTTCCGGCATCTGCAATAGGTTGCTCATAAAAATTAACAATTATTTCATCAAATTCGGAACAGTTTCCATTTGCTTCTGTCCATCTTAGTTTATAAGATCCATAACTATCAGCTGTAACTTTTGCATTCGGCGAGTTCTCATTAGGAGAAAAACTAAGATTGCCCGGTCCGGATTCCTTTGTCCAAGTCCCAATACCTGAGCTTTGTGTTGCCAAAAGATTATAATCTAAATCACATTCATCACCTCCAACTCCGGCATCTGCATTAGGTTGTTCGTAAAAACTTACACTTACATCGTCGCTATCCGAACAACCATCCTGAACTTCGGTCCAGGTAAACTGATAAGTACCGTAAACATCAACAGTTACTGTCGCATTGGGGGTATTTGCGTTAGGTGAAAAAACGGCATTCCCTGATCCACTGATCTTTGTCCATGTTCCTGTACCTATACTTGCAGTTGCAGATAAATTGAAATCAAGATCACATTCATTACCTCCTATACCTGCATTGGCTATTGGCTCCTGCGTAAATGTTAAAGTCATATCATCACTAGCTGAAGAGCAAACTGGGTTCTCAACCGTTTTTGTAAATGTTATAATACCTGATTCTCCAATTCCAAAATTATAAGTCGGATTATCAATGGTGTTATCATCAAATGTCCCGTTTCCATTGGTACTCCATACAATGGAGCCATTTGCAGAATTGCTGCCGGTAACAGTATAATTGCCACCACCACAAATGTTATCATCTGCCCCAGCATAGGAAAATGGAGTTTGATTAAAATTAACGGTTATATCATCGGAACTTACACATGTTCCATTGGTAATTGTCCAGCGGTAAACGTAGGTTCCGTAATCTGTTACTGCAGCATTTGAGGTTCCGGCATTGATATCATTGAAAGTTGTTGTGCCAGGCCCTGATTGCTGTGACCAGGAACCAACTCCTATTGTCGGAGTGTTTCCTCCTAAACTTCCGCTTATTAATCCATCACAATAATTTTGATCACTACCAACACTTGCAACAGTTGGCTCTTCATTAAAATTAACAACAATATCCGCTTCGGATGACGTGCAAGATCCATTGCTGACAGTCCATCTATAAGTGTATGCTCCATATTGACTGGCAGTTGCTGTTGAATTTCCAAAATTAATATTGCTAAATGTTGTTGTGCCCGGACTGGAAACCTGTGACCAGATTCCTGTACCAACCCAAGGAGTATTACCACCTAAACTCGTGCTAGTAAGATTATTGCAATTATCCTGATCGTCTCCAACACTTGCAAGAGATGGTTTTTGAAAGTAAGTTACTGTTACCTCAGCCTTACTGGAAGTACAGGTTCCATTACTTATTGTCCATCTGTATACGTAGATGCCATATTCACTTACGCTTGCAGTGGAACCACCGAAATTAACATCACTAAATGTAGTTGTGCCGGGACCAGATACTTGCGACCAGGAACCGAGACCAACACTTGGAGTATTTCCAAGTAATGCATTACTAACTTTGTTATCACAAATGTATTGGTCTGTTCCTACCGTTGCAATTGTAGGTGTTTCATAGAAATTTACAGTAACATTATCACTTGATGGTGTACAAGTTCCATTACTTATTGTCCATCTGTAAGTGTAAGTTCCATAACTAGTTACAGTTGTCGTTGAAGTATCGGAATTAATATTGCTGAATACTGTTGTACCAGGTCCTGATGTTTGTGACCATGTTCCTACCCCAACACCATCCACAGCGGATAAGGTAAAATTCAAACCGCACTCGCTTCCTCCTGAACCTGCATTAGCTATTGGTTGCTCATTAAAATTGACAGTTACATCATCAAAATCGGAACAGGTTCCATTTACTTCAGTCCATCTCAATGTAAAAGTTCCATATGTATCTGAGGTTATTATTGCATTGGGATCATTGGCATTAGGAGCGAAACTAAGACTCCCTGTACCTGATTGTTTTGTCCACGTTCCTGTTCCCATGCTTGGCGTTGCAGAAAGAGAAAAATTCAAGTCACATTCATTTCCCCCTGAGCCGGCATTTGCAACTGGCTGTTCATAAAAGTTAACATTCACTGCATCACTGTCCAAACAACCATTACTAACCTCTGTCCAGGTAAATTCATAAGTATCGTAGGCATCAACTGTTACTGTTGCATTTGGAGAATTAACATTTGGTAAAAAAACAGCATTGCCTGAACCTCCTGTCTTTGTCCAGGTTCCTGTTCCAAGGCTTGGAACTGCAGATAAAGAAAAATTCAAATCACATTCGTCGCCTCCTGAACCTGCATTAGCCATTGGCTGCTCATTAAAATTGACAGTTACATCATCAAAATCGGAACAGGTTCCATTTACTTCAGTCCATCTCAATGTAAAAGTTCCATATGTATCTGAGGTTATTATTGCATTTGGATCATTGGCATTAGGAGCGAAACTAAGACTCCCTGTACCTGATTGTTTTGTCCATGTTCCTGTTCCAAGACTCGGAACTGCAGATAAAGAAAAATTCAAATCACATTCATCGCCTCCTGAACCTGCATTTGCAACTGGTTGCTCATAAAAATTAACAACTACATCATCAAAATCGGAACAGGTTCCATTTACTTCAGTCCATCTTAATGTAAAAGTTCCATATGTATCTGAGGTTACGATTGCATTGGGATCATTGGCATTAGGAGCGAAACTAAGATTTCCCGAACCTGATTGTTTTGTCCATGTTCCTGTTCCAGCACTTGGTGTTGCAGAAAGAGAAAAATTCAAGTCACATTCATTTCCCCCTGAGCCGGCATTTGCAACTGGCTGTTCATAAAAGTTAACATTCACTGCATCACTGTCCAAACAACCATTACTAACCTCTGTCCAGGTAAATTCATAAGTATCGTAGGCATCAACTGTT
>NZ_WTCR01000003.1 GCF_009795715.1 Labilibaculum euxinicum
GGAACACTGAGTGCCGGATCGAACTACGATTTAACTTTCGTGAGTAAAGACTTTAGCATCACTCAAAAAGAAATAACGGTAACAGCTGATGCAGGTCAGACAAAAGTTTACGGAGGTGCAGATCCAACATTTACTTACACGACATCTTCAGCATTGGAAAGTGGCGATTCTTTCACCGGAGCACTTTCAAGAGCAACAGGAGAAGATGTAGGAAGTTATGCTATTACAATCGGAACACTGAGTGCCGGATCGAACTACGATTTAACTTTCGTGAGTAAAGACTTTGCAGTTACACAGAAACAAATAACCATAACAGCAGATGCAGGTCAGACAAAAGTTTACGGAGGTGCAGATCCAACATTTACTTACACTACGTCAGCAACATTGGAAATCGGTGATTCATTTAGCGGGGTACTTTCAAGAACAAGTGGAGAATCTGTAGGTTCTTATGCCATTTTGCAGGGAACACTGAGTGCCGGATCGAACTACGATTTAACTTTCGTGAGTAAAGACTTTGCAGTTACACAGAAACAAATAACGGTAACAGCAGATGTCGGTCAGACAAAAGTTTACGGAGGTGCAGATCCGACATTTACTTACACTACGTCAGCAACATTGGAAAGTGGCGATTCTTTCACCGGAGCACTTTCAAGAGCAACAGGAGAAGATGTAGGAAGTTATGCTATTACAATCGGAACACTGAGTGCCGGATCGAACTACGATTTAACTTTTGTGAGTAAAGCTTTTAGCATCACTCAAAAAGAAATAACGGTAACAGTTGATGCCGGTCAGACAAAAGTTTACGGAGATGCAGATCCGACTTTCACTTACACTACGTCAGCAACATTGGAAATCGGTGATTCATTTAGCGGGGTACTTTCAAGAACAAGTGGAGAATCTGTAGGTTCTTATGCCATTTTGCAGGGAACACTGAGTGCCGGATCGAACTACGATTTAACTTTCGTGAGTAAAGACTTTGCAGTTACACAGAAACAAATAACCATAACAGCAGATGCCGGTCAGACAAAAGTTTACGGAGATGCAGATCCGACTTTCACTTACACTACGTCAGCAACATTGGAAAGCGGTGACTCATTTAGCGGAGTACTATCAAGAACAAGCGGAGAATCTGTAGGTTCCTACGCCATTTTACAGGGAACACTGAGTGCCGGATCGAACTACGATTTAACTTTCGTGAGTAAAGACTTTGCAGTTACACAGAAACAAATAACCATAACAGCAGATGCCAGTCAGACAAAAGTTTACGGAGATGCAGATCCGACTTTCACTTACACTACGTCAGCAGCATTGGAAAGTGGCGATTCTTTCACCGGAGTACTATCAAGAACAAGTGGAGAATCTGTAGGTTCTTATGCCATTTTGCAGGGAACACTGAGTGCCGGATCGAACTACGATTTAACTTTTGTGAGTAAAGCTTTTAGCATCACTCAAAAAGCAATAACGGTAACAGTTGATGCCGGTCAGACAAAAGTTTACGGAGATGCAGATCCGACTTTCACTTACACTACGTCAGCAACATTGGAAAGTGGCGATTCTTTCACCGGAGCACTTTCAAGAGCAACAGGAGAAGATGTAGGAAGTTATGCTATTACAATCGGAACACTGAGTGCCGGATCGAACTACGATTTAACTTTCGTGAGTAAAGACTTTAGCATCACGCAAAAATCCTTGACCGTTACAGCCGAAAACAAAACCAAAGAGTACGATGGAGCCGTATTTACTGGTTTTACTGTTACTTACTCTGGATTTATAACAGGCGAAGATGAAACTGATTTATCAGGAACACTTGTTTATAGTGGATCTGCTACAACTGCTACCAATGTTGGAACAGGGTATGTCATCACTCCAGGTGGATTGACTTCATCCAATTATGCCATTACATTTGCTGATGGTTCATTGGACATTACTCTAAAAGTTTTGACCATTACAGCCGAAGACAAAAGCAAAGAGTACGATGGAGCAGTATACAGCGGATTTACTGTTACTTATGCTGGATTTAGAATAGGTGAGGATGAAACTGATTTATCAGGAACACTGACATTCACGGGTACTGCAAGCACAGCGATCAATGTTGGAACAGGGTATGTCATCACTCCGGGTGGATTGACTTCATTCAATTATCACATTATATTTGTAGATGGTTCATTGGATATAACCCAAAAAGCAATAACTGTAACCGCTGATGCAGGTCAGACTAAAGTTTACGGAGATGCAGATCCAACATTTACTTACACGGCATCTTCAGCATTGGAAAGCGGTGACTCATTTAGTGGAGTACTATCAAGAACAAGCGGAGAATCTGTAGGTTCCTACGCCATTTTACAGGGAACACTGAGTGCCGGATCGAACTATGATTTAACTTTTGTGAGTAAAGACTTTAGTATCACCCAAAAAGCAATAACGGTAACAGCTGATGCAGGTCAGACTAAAGTTTACGGAGATGCAGATCCGGCATTTACTTACACTACGTCAGCAACATTGGAAAGTGGCGATTCTTTCACCGGAGTACTATCAAGAACAAGTGGAGAATCTGTAGGTTCTTATGCCATTTTACAGGGAACACTGAGTGCCGGATCGAACTACGATTTAACTTTCGTGAGTAAAGACTTTGCAGTTACACAGAAACAAATAACTGTAACCGCTGATGCCGGTCAGACAAAAGTTTACGGAGATGCAGATCCGACATTTACTTACACGGCATCTTCAGCATTGGAAAGCGGTGACTCATTTAGCGGGGTACTTTCAAGAGCAACAGGAGAAGATGTAGGAAGTTATGCTATTACAATCGGAACACTGAGTGCCGGATCGAACTACGATTTAACTTTCGTGAGTAAAGACTTTAGTATCACGCAAAAATCCTTGACCGTTACAGCCGAAAACAAAACCAAAGAGTACGATGGAGCCGTATTTACTGGTTTTACTGTTACTTACGCTGGATTTATAAGTGGAGAAGATGAAACTGATTTATCAGGCACACTGGCATTCACGGGTACTGCAAGCACAGCGATCAATGTTGGAACAGGATATGTCATCACTCCAGGTGGATTGACTTCATCCAATTATGCCATTACATTTGCTGATGGTTCATTGGATATTACCATTGCATCCCAAATCATAATTTTCAATCCTTTGGGAACAAAAGTTTACGGTGATGCACCATTTACAATTTCTGCAACAGGAGGTATTTCTGGTAACCCAGTTGTGTTTATTAGTTCAGATCAAAATGTTGCTGTATGTTCGGGAGTTAATGGCGAAATTGTAAACATTATTGGAGTAGGTACATGTATGATTAACGCGAATCAGGCAGGTAACAGTAATTTCAATCCTGCAATTCAGGTTAGTCAAATATTAACAGTTAATAAATATATTGCCGGAGATACTGACGGAGATGGCGTGATTACTGATCCGGAAATAGCCGGAGACACTGACGGCAATGGAACAATTGATGATTCTGAACTTGCCGGAGATACCGATGGAGATGGTGTTATCACTGATCCGGAAATAGCCGGAGACATTGACGGAGATGGTGTGATTACTGATCCGGAGATAGCAGGAGACACTGATGGAGACGGTGTGATTACTGATCCGGAAATAGCCGGAGACACTGACGGAGATGGTGTAATTACTGATCCGGAAATAGCCGGAGACACTGATGGAGATGGTGTTATCACTGATCCGGAAATAGCCGGAGACATTGACGGAGATGGTGTTATCTCTGATCCGGAAATAGCCGGAGACACTGACGGCAATGGAACAATTGATGATTCTGAACTTGCCGGAGACACCGATGGAGATGGTATTATCACTGATCCGGAAATAGCCGGAGACATTGCCGGAGATGGTGTTATCTCTGATCCGGAAATAGCCGGAGACACTGACGGCAATGGTGTGATTACTGATCCGGAAATAGCCGGAGACACCGATGGAGATGGTGTGATTACTGATCCGGAAATAGCCGGAGACACTGACGGAGATGGTGTTATCTCTGATCCGGAAATAGCCGGAGACACCGATGGAGATGGTATTATCACTGATCCGGAGATAGCAGGAGATACCGATGGAGATGGTGTGATTACTGATCCGGAGATAGCAGGAGATACCGATGGAGATGGTGTAATTACTGATCCGGAAATAGCCGGAGACACTGATGGAGACGGTGTGATTACTGATCCGGAAATAGCCGGAGACACCGATGGAGATGGTGTAATTACTGATCCGGAAATAGCCGGAGACACTGATGGAGATGGTGTGATTACTGATCCGGAGATAGCCGGAGATACCGATGGAGATGGTGTAATTACTGATCCGGAAATAGCCGGAGACACTGATGGAGACGGTGTGATTACTGATCCGGAAATAGCCGGAGACACTGATGGAGACGGTGTGATTACTGATCCGGAAATAGCCGGAGACACTGACGGAGATGGTGTTATCACTGATCCGGAAATAGCTGGAGATACCAACGGTGATGGCGTAATTGATGATTCCGAATCAACTGAAATCACTTTAGATCTAGTAAATGATGTTGATAATCCATTGAGTCTTTGTGATGATACTGAGGTTGAACTCGCATATACCGGTTTAATTGGAAATCCAAGTCAATATAAAATCACATTCGAAGAATCAGCGAGTACTGCAGGATTTCATGATATAGATTATACTGATATTTTATCGGATTCAAGAGTGTTTCGATTTTCAGTGCCTGTTGGGGTTCCAGATGGTTTGTATGAAGGGAATCTGCAATTGAGAAATAACTTTGGGGTAGAGTCTGTGATGTATAAATTTCAGTTTATCGTAAATGTATCAGCAGAATATATTATTTCGAAGTATGATGATGTGGTACTGTGCGACAACAGCAGTGAACGATTTGCAGCTTATCAATGGTATAAAGATGGAGTTGCGATTCCGGGTGCTGTTAATCAATTCTATAATGATCCTGATGGTCTGGTTGGTTCGTATTCTTTGGATTTAATAACTATTGACGGACAGCATTTGACAACTTGCTCAAAGGAATTCAATATTCCATTAAATAAATCAATTAGTGTTTATCCTAATCCGATAAGTAGTAATGGTAAATGTACTGTTCGTATGAATGGTTTTGAAGAAGACGAATTACTGGGAAGTCAATTGTCAATATTCAATTCGTTTGGAGCCAAAGTATTTTATACTGAAGATGTGATAAAAGAAAATGTATTACTGCTTCAATTGAAAAATGGAGTTTATGTTGGAAATGTCACTACTGAGACGGGATCTAAGTATTCATTTAAAATTCTTATTCAAAAATAACAGGTGTATTTTATAATTAGAAAAAAATTACAATCAACAGTATTCGTGAAAACTCAAGAAATCAATCAATGAAAAAATATAAAATACAGGTTCTAATTGGATTTTCCCTCTTTGTTTTTGGATCAGTTAAAGCCCAGAAAGCAGATCAGTTTTTATCACTTGATATGAGTAGTGGACTGCATAGCATGCAATATTCTCTTCAAAATGGCAAAGCAAAAAGACAGTTTGGATATGGCTTCCATCTGTCTTACAGCTATTTTTTAAATTCACATTGGGGAGTGCAGACAGGTATTGGAATGCAGAAGTGTCGAACTGAGGCAATCTTAAATTATCAGTCGAGTACCAGTGAAATTGATTCTGATGGCGATTCGTATGAGTTTCGTAACAGGTTTGATAACTGGCAGGAAAAACAAGATGTCTTTTTTGTTGACATTCCGTTATCCTTACAGTATCAAAAGATGTTAGGGAAAAAATTTGGGATTTTAGCTGGGTTAGGGGCTCAAATATCTATTCCTGCACAGGCCACTTATGAAACAACAGGAGGTGAAATGGTAACCACTGCCTATTACAGTCAGTGGAATGTAGAGTTATACGATTTACCGCAACATGGTTTAGGTTCGATTACAACTAAATACAAAGGCGACATATCTTTAAATCCATCTTATTCTGCGATTGCAGAATTGGATGGGTTTTATCAAGTATCTGAGAAAATAGATGTGTATGCAGGATGTTATTGTAACTATGGTTTTAATAATTTAATAAGCCCTGAGAAAAAAATAGTTTATCAGCCAGACGGGGTTTACAATGGGATCTTAGCATCAGATCAGGTTTCTAAGGTTAATCTGTTGGCATTTGGACTTAAAGTTGGAGTCCGTTTCCGAATAAATAAGGTAAGGCGCAGAATTAGCAAGAAAACAGGATCAATGAACGAGGTACAAACAGCAGAATATTCTGGTTCGTTGCTCCCGGCAGGTTCGGTAAAAGAAGAATTAGGTATTGAATCAGCAAAAACAGGATCAATGAACGAGGTACAAACAACAGAACATTCCGGTTCGTTACTGCCCGCTGATTCGGTAAAAGAAGAATTAGATATTGAACCAGCAAAATCAGAAATTAAAACCTCAGTTAATAAAGAAGAAACACCAATTGAAAAGGCAAGACAAATATCAGACTCTATGAATCTGGAGTTTAGTTTTAATTCAATAGAACTTATAAAAGAGCAAGATAGTAATTTCCAGATCTTGAGTAATCTCTTGAAAGAAAATCAGGAAATACAGTTGCAAATAATTGGACACACATGTAATATCGCAGATTATGAAACAAATATGATAGTTGGTTTAAGAAGAGCAGAATATGTAAAGTCTAAATTAATTGAGTTGGGTGTTCCTCCTTTTCAAATGGAAATAGAAAGCAGGGGTTTAAATGAGCCCCTTTTTGAAAATACATCCGAAGAAAACAGAGTGAAAAATAGAAGGGTGGAAATAAAGGTTATCTCTAAATAATGAGGTTTTGTTGGATGAGCAGGAGAGAGGGATTATGCCTCTCTTTTTTGTTTTCGTTATGAGTACCGTTAAGAATCCCAAATGGTTTCTTCTTATCCCTTTTTCAATATCTTAAAATAGGTTCAAAAAAAGAGAGTCTCAAATGAATGAAACTCTCTTTCTAGATTAGAATAATACAATTAACATCTTATGGAGTTATTGATTTTAGTGTAATTTCTCCGAAGAACTCTTGTTCTTTTTTTCAATAGTGCTTCATCATTTGCGATCAATCATTTTTCCCAATCAAGATCATTGCATAAATGCCGCTAATTAATCCTTATGGTAGTTTATTTCAAGTAGATCCCATCTTTTTTCTAATTTTGATAATGAACCTAAAAACTTAGAGTAATCCTTTTCTTCTTTGATTGTCCAGCCAACTTCGGCATATGCAGCCAGTCTTGGAAATATCTGTAAATTCATTTTCTGAACTGTTGGAATCCATTCACTCCACATCTGACATCCCAGTCCTGGAATTTTGGAATCATATTTTGGATCCAGACCTTCGGGGATTGGATCGAATGAATAGGCTTTAGTCAAGGGAATTGTTTCATACTCTTTTGCAACTGGATGATTCAAATGAACATGTTCGAATAATTTCTTCACCACTTTAAAAATTATCTGGTTTTAGAATGACTTTTATTAAAACCTTTGGTTGGAACATTTATTAAAAAAATCAGGAAGGAAGTCACTTCCCTGGGTTCAGGCTGTTATTTTTAATACAGGTTGTAAATAGAAGATGGTTTGTGTGGTTTAGTCCAATTTCCGATCTTTGCTGGGTGAAATGTCAAAAATACTTTTAAAGCTTTTTGAAAAGCTGGAAAGGCTGTTGAATCCAACACTGTTTATTATTTCGGTAATGTTACCTTTCTTGTTTTTGATCATTTGAACCACTTTTTTAAGCCTGTGGTTTTTTAGGATGTCTTTGGTTGATTGGTAATGGCTTTTAGTTTGCGGTATAAATGCGTGGAACTAAGGTTCATTTTTGAGCTGATCATTTCAACGGATAAATCCGGATTACTAATAAACTAACTAACAATATTTGATAAGATTAGAAGATAATGATGAGATTTAGATTGAAAATAGTTTTTGTATTTGTTCTCTGTGTGGGATTTTTGTCGTGTGCACAGACACACAAGAGAGAGTATGTGAAAGGAAGAAACTCTTTTAATAAGGGATGGGAGTTTGTTAAAGATGTAAACAAATCAGTTGATGAATTGATGAATCGTAAAGACAAGGATGTTTCATGGGAAAAAGTTTCTTTGCCTCATACTGCAAATATTGAACCTTTGGTGATTAAAGGCGATCAGTGGCAGGGAACCTGTTTTTACCGCAAATATTTTTCTCTTCCCAAAGATTTATCCGGGAAGCATTTGGGATTGTATTTTGAAGGAGCTATGCGGGTTGCAGAGGTATTTCTGAATGGTAAGCTGCTTTATACCAATTTGGGAGGTTACCTTCCTTTTTATGTGGATATTACAAAAAGTGTTGAGTTTGGAGTTGATAATTGTCTTCTTGTAAAACTGAATAATGAAGACAATCCTGTTGTTCCACCAGGGAAATCATTAAAAGTACTCGATTTCAATACCTATAGTGGAATTTACCGCAATGTTTGGTTGGATGTCAAAGATCCTTTACACATATCGAACGAAATGGAGGTGAATCACATTGCTGCAGGAGGTGTATTTGTAACTTATAGTAATGTTAGTGAAGAGTCGGCTAAGGTTCATGCTCAGGTGGATATGAAAAACGATTTAGCCACTGAAAAAGAAGTGGAAATTCAATTGGAATTAATTGATGAGACTAAAGCAGTAGTTGGGAGCTCTTCTCAAAAACAAGCACTAAAAGCCAATTCTACAGCAAAAGTAAACACGGATATAGAAGTTAAGCAACCAAAACTTTGGTCGCCTGATTCTCCGTCTCTTTATACTCTCAGAATTAAAGTATTGTTGAAAGGAGAGGAGTTGGAGACCAAAGATGTAAAAATAGGAATCAGAACATTTAGCATCACTGCACAAGAGGGTTTTACAATAAATGGAAATCCTTTGTACTTGAGAGGAACCAATCGTCATCAGGAATATCCATATGTGGGATATGCTATTTCAGACAATGCCAATTACAGAGATGCCTGGAAAATTAAGATGGTAGGTTTCAATTTTGTCCGCTTGTCGCATTATCCGCAAAGTCAGGCATTTTTAAATGCCTGCGACGAATTGGGAATATTGGTAATGGATGCCATTCCCGGCTGGCAGTTTTTCGGGAATGAGGAGTTTCAGAAAAATGCAATTCAGGACGTACGTAAAATGGTTCGGGTTGATCGGAATCATCCTTCCGTTATAATGTGGGAATCTTCTTTGAATGAATCGGCAATGAGTCAGGATTTTATGGAGAAGTCGCACGAAGCAGTTCATGAAGAATTTCCGGGAACTGATGTTTATACTTGCGGTTGGAAAGATTTTGCTTACGATGTTTTTAATCCTGCACGTCAACACGCTAAGCCTCCATATTACTGGAATAAGTATGAAAAGGATAAACCGTTTTTTATTGCGGAGTATGGTGATTGGGAATACTATGCTCAAAATGCCGGTTTCAATCAAAAAGCCTTTCAGGATTTGTCTGATGAGGAGCGCAACTCCAGACAGTTAAGAGGTTTTGGTCAAAAACGATTGGCGCAGCAAGCCTTGAATTATCAGGAGGCTCATAACAGTAATCTTCAGGGAAAAGCGATAGGTGATGCCAACTGGCTGATGTTCGATTACAACCGTGGCTATGCGCCGGATCTGGAATCTTCTGGAATCATGGATATTTTCCGTCTGCCTAAATTCGCCTATTATTTTTACAAAAGTCAGACAAATATCGGAGAATCAAAATTGAAACAATTTGCCGAACCAATAGTGGCTATTGCCAATTATTACAATGATCCATCCTTTTTAAATGTGAAGGTTTACAGCAATTGCGAAGAAGTGGAGCTGTTGGTAAATGGCAAAAGTGCAGGAAAGCAAAAGCCTGATCAGGATAAAAACAGTACTCATTTAGCGCATCCTCCGTTTTCATTTCAGTTAACCTCATTTACACCAGGCGAACTGATGGCAAAAGGATATGTGAATGGCAAAGTGGTATCTCAAGCAGTTCAGAAAACCCCGGGCGAAGCTGTGGCTTTGAAATTATGGATTGATGAGAGTGGTAAAAAATTAGCAAGCGGGTGCAACGATCTTGTGTTTGCATATGCTGCGGTTGCCGATAAAGAAGGGAACATACTTCCTTTGGCCGAAAATAGTATCCAATTTATGATTGATGGAGGAGCAGAGATTATTGGAGCAAATCCTGTTGATGCCGAGGCCGGAATAGCAACTGTTTTACTGAAAGCAGGAGACGTATCGGGTAATATTAAAGTAACTGCTGTGTCGGATGGTTTACAGGAGGGTACTTTAGAAGTACATGTAGAACAGTAATGTATTAAATATCGCAGAAGGGACAGCATGCAAACTTTCTGCGGTGATTTTGATAATAGATAGGTGATTCTCATCAATTCGAAAATTTGCGCATAAAAAAAGAGAGTCTCAAATGAATGAAACTCTCTTTTGTTGCGGAGAGAGAAAGGGAGTAGAACTAATATTTGAAAATGCTCTGGTAACGGTGTTTTGACCGTTCTAAAAAGTTGCGTTCACCTAAAATATTTGAGATGAAAGAAAATAATATCTTAGTGCCTGAGTTTTATCTCATTAAGTAGATTGTACCGGTTTTTTTCAAGTATCGGCCATCAGAATAGCTTCCTTCCAATTCCCATATGTAATTGCCTTCAGGTACATTTTTACCGTTGTTTTTTCCGTCCCAACCTGTTTTCTGAATTTCGGAATTGTTATTGCTGCTATAAACAACTTTTCCCCAGTTGTTGTAGATTCTAATTGTTAATTTCGATAGCCCTGTGCCGTACACAAGGAATCTGTCATTGTTACCATCTTTATTTGGTGAGAATAAAGTTGGGATGAAAATTTCGTTGTTTACATGAACGCTAATATTTTTCTGGTCTGACTGACAGCCAAATTCAGAATAGCCAATTACTGAGAATATTGTATTTTCTGGAATGCTGGCTATTGGAGAATTGCTTGAAGGGTCATCTAATGGTAATTCCGGAGTCCATTCATAAGTGTTTGCACCTTTTGCCCAAAGCTTGAATTCTTGTTTAGCCCCCACAATAGTGTCGGGTTTTATTGTGATGATTGGTGTTTGATGCACGTTGACTTTTATCTTATCTGTTAAGTTTTCGCAATTGTGTGTGGAAACAACTAATTGATATTCTGTACTTGTCAAAGGCGTTGCTGTTGGGTTGGCAATGTTAGGATTGTTAAGTCCTGTTGAAGGAATCCATAAATATTTATACTCCCTAAGACTATTTTGAGCTGTAGGATTGCCGCCAAGTTCTAATGATTCTCCAACACAGATCGATTTGTCTAATCCTGCATCTATGTTGCTAATCGGATTTATATTGTATTCAGTAGTATCTCGATTTTCACAGCCATTTGAGTCAGTAATTTTTAATGCAAATTCAGTAGATTGAAGCGCCTTAAACTTTGGGTGCATTTCTTCGGAAACGAAATTGTTGTTTGATGAAGTCCAGATGTATCTGTATGGTGATCTTCCACCTTCGGCCATTACATCCGGTCCAAGTTCAATTTCAGAACCTTCGCAAATTAGGGTGTCTTTTCCAGCGTAAGCTGATGGAAGAGAGTAAGGATGGAGTGTAAATTTCTGTTCTGATGAACATCCCTCTTTGTTTTCCACTTTTAAATAAAATTCATATTCTTTGTCGACTTTATAAGTGAATTTATTGGTATTTTCAAATAGTAAGTTTTTATTTTGATTCAACCATTCTGTTTTATAGTAGTCACTTGTTTGAATTGTGATTTGTTGGTTTTTACAAGCAAAATAATTGTCTTTTAAATCAATTACAGGAAGTTCGTGTACAAATATAAAACTTGTATCTTTTGCAACACAACCGTATTCTGATTGTACTTCAAAAATCAAGGAGTCTTTTTCGGTAGTAAGTACATTGTAGTTCAGATTATTACTGAGTATTTTGTTTTGGAATGTTTTCCATGTCCGGATAGTGCCATTTGTTATGGGATGTAAGCTTATACTTTCACCGTAACATGAGTATGTTTCATTATTTAATTCAATTATCGGGTTTTCATGATAAAAAATATTAATTGTGTCGTATACAACACCTCCGTAATTTTTGTTCAATTTAACCCAAACGGTATCATTAGTGGTAATTGACAGAGAAATTTTGTTCGTATTGCTTGCAATTTCACCTTTACTTTTTGAATACCAGTTTGCGGTGTAATTGCCATCAGGAATTGATAGTTGAATTTGTTCTCCGGGGCAAACTTTTAGATCTTCCCCTAAACTTATTGGGGCATTAATGAAAAATGTATGTGAATCAGATAATTCAGAAATATTGCCGGCAATGTCAACACTCTGTAAAGCCCAATAATATTTGCCTTCAGAGAGATTCGTCAACTCGATAGTTGTGCCTGACAGTTCATTTTGTGAAGTCAATAAATTTTCGCCTGTAGTTAGATTACTATAAAAAGGGTAGAATTCAGATCTGTCGGCTGTGGTTCCAAGTTTTAATCTGTATTGAAGACTGCTTGGGGCAGATGTATCATCACTGCCTTTGTTCCAATTTAAAGATACATTAGGATAACTTGTTACTGAATTCAATAAGGTTGGAGGGGCTGGTTTTTCGTATGAGAAACTGAAATTATTAGTATAGAAAAGAGATTTAGGACCTTCTGGGATTTGCGTGCCGGAAATGAATATATCAGCTTTACCATCTCCATTAAAGTCTGTAGCGGCAAGGCAACCTGCAAAAACATTTGGAAATACGATGTTGGAATTAGAAAGTAGACCGTTGTCATTGGTATACAGCACGGTTTTTGGGCTTGTATTGTTAATTCCTCCTATGCTGATCAAATCTAAATCTTCATCACCATCATAGTCCAGCCATTCTAAATCGCAGCCACCAAGTGGAACAGATAAGTTTTGAGAAAACTGTAAAGTTCCTTTATTGTTTGTGTATACTCTTGATTGATAGTTTTCACCATCATATCCAGCAATTACAAGGTCAGGGAATCCGTCATTGTTGATGTCGCCCCATTTTGAATCTCCATCTGTCACACCATCCAGTTCTATTACTTTATGGAAAGCAATGCCTTTTTCATTTCGATATAAATAACAAATTCTGCGGGCGCCTTCCGATTTTCCTGTGATTAGAAGATCTGTCCATCCATCTTTGTCGTAATCAATTGATGTTGTACTTCCTGAATAAATACTTGCCAGATTGTGTTCTTGTGAATAGAAGCTTTCATTTTTGTTGTTTATATATGTTTTTGTAATGATTTGATTTTTATCATTCAAACCTGACAAAACCAGATCAAGAAACCCATCATTGTTAAAATCAAACCAAGTATGGCTGCTAAGGTTGACATTTTCGAATGATGTTGCCATTTTTACATATGAGTTTCCGTTGATATTTTTAAACAGGAGAGTGTGTTTAATACCATCTGTATCCATTCCGGTATAAAATAAATCGAGGTAGTTGTCATTGTTAAAGTCCAATAAGGAGAGAGAACCATTGCTGAGAGGTATTAATTCGGGAACAATCATTTTAGAAAAGTGATCATTGTTATTGATATATATGCTGGTTACATATTTATCTGGTTGTTCGCCCATTAATACTAAATCTTGGCGCCCATCGTGATTGATGTCGCCCAAAACACATTTACTATTATTCAAATTGGGAATGTTGGTGAAAACTTTCTCCTGAAACTGAGCCAGACACAAATTAAAACAAAGGCAAACTATGGGGATTAAAAATATTTTTTTCATTTTTTTACTATTCAGGAATGGGAAGAATTAGTATTCTTCGTTTATAATTTTGTAGTCAGAATGTTGTAAAAACCAATCGCGGCATATTTGAAGAGCTTCGGTATAATCATTCGTGTCTATATCTCCGCTATCACTTATTTTAAGAGGAAAGTCTTTTATTACAGGAGCCAGATACTCCATGATTCTGTATCCGCATACGATCATCTCTGTCGATTCTGCATTGGAAGATTCACAGTTTTTTTCATTGCTGTTTAATAACCCGATTAAAAAATCAAAAGCTTCTCTCTGATGTGTGTAGATAAGATCAGGAACGTAATCATAAACTAAATCATCATTTACCTCCATCATCTTAATCTGTTTCATACAGAATTCCATTGCTGCATGATCTCCAATTCTTGCCAGTGCCAGTTTGGCTGCCCAGTATGGTTCATTGCTTTTGATAATTCCAGATAACAGCAGTTCTGTAATGCTTTTTAGAGTAGAGTCAGGATTAACATATCCAGCTAATCTGATTAGTTCATGATAGTAAGGGGGGGGTAGGTAGAGTAATTCCAGAATTTTGTTTCGGGCCTTATTGTCATAGCATTTTTTAGCGTAATCTTTCAGTAAATCGCTTACAATACCGCAGATGCCGGAGTTTGAGTCATTAAATCCTTTTAACAGAAAATTAACCACATCCTGTTTAAGGATAGAATTTGTGTCATTTTTAATTAGGTTATTGGCAATAAGGTAAGCGTATTTTCGAACTGCGTCAATTGAATCAATTCTGTATACTTCTAAATCATTTAAGATTTCAAGCTTATTTGTACTAAAATCACTTGGCGTATTATGATATGAATCAGGATTTGAGATTACATCCTTAAAGAAGGATTGTATCCCTTTTCTGTTTAACTCCTGTGTAAATGAGCTGTTTGAGAAAAATAATACAATAACACTGCATGTGATTAACTTAAAAATTGATTTCATGATTTTGTTTTGAAAATTATGTTCGAATATAGACAAATAAAATAAAATTGGAGAAGAACTTTGTGATATTATCCCCTTCCATAAGTTAGAATGTATTTAAATTAATCATAGTTGTGTTTTATTTTAATGAGGTTTTTCTGTTTAAAATATTCACTTTAAAAAGGTTTTTAGAGTGAGTAAAATGATATTTGGTGATTCTGCAATGCCAGTATATCTTTATTTTTAAGAGTTATGTGTCAATTTATTTTGTTGCGTGGTGAGCTGTGAAATGTATTATTTACGAAACTTGTGAAGAGGTGTTTTTTTCGCTTGTGTCAACATAAAATAATATTAAAAATCTAATTTACTTGTTAATTAGAATATTTATTTTAAGGCTGATAAAATTGAGTGTTATTTAATAAATATTAACAAAAAATATTGTGTATTAACATATTAGTGTTTATTATTGTTGGCCGAATAATGTAACATATAAAATTTATTAGTTTTAGGCCATTTCAACCTGTTAAGGTTAATTTCCTGAGCTAGAGAATTAGATAAAACAGTAATCCAGAATGAGAGGGAAAATAATTTTATTGGTTTTTATTGTCGTGTCATTTCACCTCAAGGCTCAAAAAATACCCTTAGTTAACTATACAGAATCTCCATTGCAATACAATCCTTCAGCTATTGTCGGGTTACCGTACGCAAAAGTAAGTTTCTACAATCGTATTCAGAAAATTAAATCAGGTTCTGCTTTTACGACCTCTCTGGTTACTGGTGTTTTGCCGGTTTTAAATGATAAGAAACGAGGCCATTTGGGCGCTGTAGGGGTGTCGTTTATGTCTGATGATTTATCGTCTGATGATTTGCTGAAGGAAGAGAGTTTTGCCGTTTCATTGGCCTATAAGTTGAAAGTGTCGGATCAATTAAATTTAGGTTTGGGTATTTCCTGGAATGTGCTTCAGCGTTTTTTTGACAACAATGGTTTTACAACGGGGAGTCAGTATGTTTTAGGGGAAGGTTTTAGGCCAAGTTTAGCTATTAATGAAAATTTTCAGGATGTATCGGATGGATATTCTTCATGGAACTCCGGAATTCGACTCGAAAAAATGTATCGAAATAATAGTCTTAACTATTTTGTTGGTGCCTCACTGGCCAATTTAAATAGACCTGTTTACACTTCAGGGAACGATCAAAAAGAGAAGCTTTCTTATCAATACGGTCTTCAGTTTGGGTACAATCTTTTATTAGGGAATGAATTAAGTCTGTTAGCAGATGGTGATTTGAGATTTCAGGATGAGAATGAGTGGTTAAATCTTGGTTTGGATATGAGATATTATTGGAAGAATTCCAACGGAGGTTTTTTTAAGGAAGGAAGTATTGCTTTAATTCCCCGGTACGTTGTGGACAAAGTCTACGCACTTGCTTTAGAGTTTTCGCAATCCTTTTATTCAATAAGAGTTGGCCGTACCATTACATCTTCAAAAATAAATTCTAATTACATGACAAGCAATGAAGTGATGCTTTCGTTGAATAAGAATTTTAGTCGGGAAAAGAAATCCGGCTTCTCTGATAAGATAAGAAATGCAAGTGGACTTGTACGCAAAAAGAAGGAGGAGTTTGTTTGGGATGATGAGTACTGGGATTATTCAACCGTTGATCAGCACAAAATTATAGATAAGAGTTTGAAGAAGTTTATTGACTCTTTGATTGAACGGATGCAAAAGCATAAAAACTCAATTGTTCATATACATGTTTTTACCGATATGATGGTAAATGATGCGAAGAATCTGGAAGTATCTGTTCATAGGGCTGAAATTATTTCCGATTATTTCGAGCAGCATGGAATTGCAGGAAACAGAGTGGATTATTTTGGGGAAGGAAACTCCAATCCTGTTGTTGCCAATGCATATGGTCAGGAAAGATTAAAGAACAGACGAATCAAATTTATTATTTATCGGTAAGAAATGAATAAAGGGGTTCACGATATAATAAGTTTGAGGAGAAATAGAGATCAGAGAACCCGGATGTTTGCCCGGATCTTGTGTTTCCTGTTTATTCAGTTAAGTTCATTTCTTGTTGTTTGTGCTCAGGATGTTGAGCAGGTAATCAATGCAAAAAAGATTGGTGTTTCGGGTAGTATCTCAGCCAATAATGTTAATTATTCGGCAATAGGAGTTAAGCGCAACAGAGACGCACATACGTTTTATGCTACGGGCAGTTTGAATTTGTCACTGTTTGAACAGTGGTCAATTCCTTTAAATTTCACTTATTCCAATCAGGATGTAGAATTATCGCATGGAGTTAGTTTTAACCAGATAGGTATATCTCCAACTTACAAGTGGGTGAAGCTGCATGCGGGTTATTCTGCCATGAGTTTCTCGCCTTATAGTTTAAGCGGACATAGTTTTTTAGGAGTAGGGCTTGAGCTGACTCCACCAATAAAACTAAGCGCCAGCCTTATGTTTGGAAGGCTTCGGAAAGCGGAAGAACCAGTAGGTACGGAAAAGGAAACATTGTTCTCTTACAAAAGGATGGGTTACGGTTTAAAGCTAAATTACAAAGACAAGGGGGATGATTTGAGTGTTATTGCATTTGGGGCTAAGGATGATGAGAATTCAGTAAAACTCATTCCAGACAACACCGAAATCACACCCATGGAAAACCTGGTATTGGGAGTGAATGTTCGTAAAAATCTGTTCAGTAAAATATTTGTTGGTGTTGAATATACCAATAGTATGCTGACCCAGGATAAAAGACTTAAAAACAGAGGTGAAAAGAATACCGGTGTATTCGTACTTACCAATGGCATTATGAATGCCAACTCATCCAGTTCTGTTTATACCGCAATAAAAACTGATGTATCCTATCAAAGTCAGGATTTTTCTGTGTCGATGTTGTACGAAAGGGTTGATCCGGAGTATCAAACATTGGGAGCCTATTATTTTACCAATGATATGGAGAATATTTCAGTGGCAACTGCCAAACAGTTTTTTAAAGGACACTTAAATATCTCTGCAAATGCCGGTTTGCAAAGGAATGATTTGAAAAATGAGAAAAAATCAAGGATGAATAATGTGGTTGGAGCTGTAAATGTTGGAATACAAACAGGCGCCAAAACGAATCTGAATTTATCCTACTCAAACTATAGTTCTTTCACGAATATCCGATCCGATTTCGAAGATATAAACGAAGTGAATCAGCAACAGGTTTATGATACCCTCGATTTTACCCAGGTTTCTCAGAATATGTCACTTACTCTGTCGCAGGTTTTGGGTGATGTGAAAAATGCAGATGCCAGACAAAATTTAAATGTTAATCTGAATGTGCAAATGGCTTCGGAAAAACAGGAAGGGCAGGATAAAAAGCCTGGAAATAAATTCTACAGCACCGGAATAACGCATAGTATTAGTTGGAAAAACAGTGGAGTTTCTTTGTCCTCCTCAATAAATGGGAATTACAACGATATGGAATCGGGTGAGGCCTTAACTCTTGGGCCAACACTGAGTTTGTCCAAAAGGTTTAAAAAGAATTTGAGAAGTTCGGTGAGCGGATCCTGGAACAGATCTTATCAGAACGGTGATTTCGCAAATCGGATTTATGTGATTCGCTGCAATAATTCTTATGCAGTAAAGAAGCATAGTTTTACTCTCAGCATGAATTATATGAATAGGCACGAAGAGAAAAAATATGCAGAGTTCACGCTTAGTATGGGTTACAATTACAGTTTTTAAACAAACAGCAGAAAATGAAGTTCGATTCAATAGGGAATAAATTAGTTCAAGATGGAATTTGCAGGGCAACGATGAGTCAATCGCTGCGAAATTTGATATTGCTGATTTTGCTTGTTTCTGTATTTAAAGTTGGATTTTCTGCAAATCATTTTGCTGTTGAAAATGATATTGATGAAATAAAACTCTTTCAAGAGGATTCTGTTCAATCGCAAGGAGCTTCGATGGCTGCATCTTTGGTTAATCCGAAGGATGTTAAGCGAATGGCGAAATTGATTGCTACCGCAAAAAAAATCAGAACCGAATCACGTAAGCTCCAGGACTTAATCAATTCGTCAAAATCATTCGATTTGCCGTTGGGTAAAGATCAGTCAATGGGAGTGGGAGGAGTTACAATATGCATTGATTCCGTCTTTCTAACTCCGAAAGGAGGCGAACTTTGTGCCTCTTCATTAATTGATGTTCCCGGTTTAGCAAAACAATTAGGATTTGCAGGGAACAGGATTGGCTTTAACCGTGGCGGATTTACCGGCGATGCACGTTTAATGCTGATTGGGAATCAGTCTTTTCCGCTTAACAAGAACATGACAATGGTATTTGTAGGGGAGAATAAAAAAACATATGTAGATTGGGATTGCAACGGATACAGGGGGATGGGTTTGCAGGGAAAGCTTGAGTTTAGCCGCGATGTACTATTGCCTGCCGATACAATAAATACTGCAAAGGTTTCTGCAGCTTTCGAAACCAGTATTACTACATTTTCTGATTTTGTTGTTGATGTGAGCTTGGATCCTTTTCAGGTGAAAGGTCTTACCGATTTTAAGTTTAAGGTTAGCAATGCTGTTTTCGATTTTAGTGATACCCGAAATTCTTCAGGGATGGTTTTCCCAAAAGGCTATCAATCTACCTCAATGCCTGAATTAAATAGTCCGCTTTGGCAGGGATTCTATTTAAAAGATTTAAATGTTGAGATTCCAAGTCAGTACCGCAAGAAAAATCAAGAGGAAAATATAAGTCTCTTTTTGCGAAGTGCTGTTATTGATGAAATGGGCTTTACAGGAGAATTCGGAGGAACCAATTTAATTCCTTTGGAAGAAGGGGACATGAGTGGCTGGGCATATTCGTTGGATACTCTGGGAGTGGGTTTAAAGTACAATAAGTTACAAAAGGCATGGTTCAATGGTGATATTTTAATACCAATTGCAGGTGATACAGATCATTTGGGCTATTATGGTTTAATTCAACCTGATGATAAATATTATGTGAAAGCAACAGTAAAGGAAGATATGGATTTTCCGCTGTTTAATGCTGATGTGAAATTAGCTCCCTCTTCGTATTTAGAGGTTGATGTTGAAGATCACCGCTTTCATCCTAAAGCGGTATTGCATGGTTCAATGGTGCCAAAGACGAAGCTTTTAAATATTGGAGACATTTCTTTTGAAGGACTAATGGTGACTACCAGGGAACCCTTTCTGGATGCAGATCGTTTTAGTTTAGGACGAGAGGATGCACCTAAAAAGTTAGGTTTCTTACCGATTCAACTCAACAGAATTACATTAACGAAACGAAAAACGAATGAATACGGTTTGGGTTTGGACATGACCGTTAATGTTAGCAGTAGTTTTAGTGGGATTGCAGAAGCTATTATTTTGGCCGAAAAAGATCCTGAACGAATAAAATTTAAGTATGCAGGATTGGATATCGGCAAGCTGGGTATTGAAGTAAATCAGGGCAGTTATCAATTAAAAGGTTTTGCACAATGGTACAAGAATGATCCTCTGTACGGATCCGGTTTTAAAGGAATGGTTGATGCCAAATTTACGCCCGGAATTGCTTTGCAGGCTTCAGCGCTTTTTGGCAGTGTTGAAGGATATCGATATTGGTATGCCGATGGTATGTTTACTTTGCCGAGTGGTGTTCCTGTATTTCCAGGTTTAAGTATTTACTCTTTTGGAGGTGGTGTTTACAATAGGATGTCGCATAGCGGAACAGCTTTAGGTGCAGGCAGTATTGGGGCAACTCCCAGCGGAATTGTTTATGTGCCAAACAAAAAGGCCGGGCTTGGTTTAAAAGCGAGAGCCGATCTGGCTTCACCAGATAAAGCGGCAGTAACAGTTGAAACAATTTTCGAGATGTCGTTCAATAGCAATGGAGGATTGAATTACATTTCATTTGAAGGAAACGGGAAATTTTTATCTCCCTTAAATATTCCGGGTGCTGATGCTATGCAGGCAAGTTGTATGAAGTTGTCTAAAAGTCTGGACAAAGGATTAAATAATTTGGTAGATGCAGTTAATATTCCGGGATTAAAGGGACAATCGGATGTTCAAACGCAAATGTTTGGCTCTGAAAGTGAAATTGCCGGAAAATCTGTGGTGGCGGCAAAAGCAAAAGTCAGCTACGATTTTCCCAATAAAAGTTTGCACGGAACATTCGATTTGTTCATGAATGTGCCGGGAGGAGTTATTCAGGGGGTAGGATCGAATGGAAGAGCAGGCTGGGCCGAATTGCATGTCGATCCTAAAGATTGGTACTTCTACATGGGAACACCCGAAGACCGGGTAGGCATCAAACTCATGCGCATACTAAAAACAGGCAGCTACTTTATGGTGGGAACAAAAATACTGGGCAGTCCGCCTCCTCCGGATGAAGTTGCAGATATTCTGGGTGCAGATGACTTGGATTACATGAGAGATTTTAATGCATTGGGAACAGGGAAAGGCTTTGCTTTTGGCTCCAATGTCAGTATCAGTACCGGAAATCTGAATTTCCTTATTTTCTACGGCTATTTTAATGCCGGTGCCGGTTTCGATATCATGTTAAAGAATTATGGTAACGAAGTGCGGTGCAAGGGGAGTGGTAAATCGCCGGGTATTGATGGCTGGTATGCAAACGGACAGGCTTACGCTTATCTCGACGGAGAAATTGGCATTCAGGTGAGAGTATTTCACAAACGAAAAAGAATACACATTCTGCACATAGGTGCTGCCGCATTACTTCAGGCGCAATTACCAAATCCATTATGGATGAAAGGCATTGTTGGTGGTCGTTATAGTGTTTTGGGTGGTTTGGTAAAAGGCCGTTGCAAATTCGAAGTGGAAATTGGCAATAAATGCGAACTGGTAGGAGGAAGTGTATTGGACGAACTGGAAGTGATTTCGGATGTTACGCCTCAAAACGGAAGAGCTGAAGTAGATGTTTTTACCGCTTTTCAAACTGTTTTTAATCTGGAAATTGAAAAACCGTTCGAAATGGTTGACTTGGATGAGATTGAAAAAACTTTCCGTGTTAAACTGGATGAGATGAGTTTAACGGCTGATGGAAAATCAATAGAAGGAGAAATAGAGTGGAATGAAAATAAGGATGTGGCTATTTTTAACTCCTTAGATATACTGCCTCCAGAATCGAAAATTGATTACAAGGTAAAGGTGAGTTTTGAAGAGAAAATTGGTGGCGTATGGAAAAAAATGAAAGGTCAGACTCAGGAAGAGAAGGGCAGTTTTACTACCGGAGTGGCTCCTGATTATATTCCGGCACGTAATATTGCCTACTCTTACCCGGTATCGAACCAATTCAATTTCTTTAAAGACGAATACAAGTTGGGTTACATTAAGCTCAGAAAGGGACAACCCTATTTATTTAAGCCGGACGATAAATGGGATCAGAAAATGAGAATGACCCGAAAAGATGGAAGTGCACTGCTGGGCGATATTTCTTATGCCGACCGTACCGTTAATTTTGAAATACCAAAGGGATTGATTACCAACTCTGTTTACAAACAGGAACTGGTAAACATTCCAAAATTTAGTGCCGGTAAAATGGATGCTAATGTTGTAATTAAGGAAAGCGGGAACGAGGATGCGACTGTAAATAATAAAAAAGCCAAGGAGGGGTCAAGTATTACTACTGTAGAAGAAAAGCAGGTGTACGAAAACTTCTTTAGAAGCAGCAACTACAATACTTTTAAAGAGAAATACAAGAAAATACAATTCGGACGAAGTTGGGAATGGCCTGTGTATATAGGTGTTTATCAGGCAAACGTAATGTTTAATTCTCCTGAAGTGTTTGGTAAGAACGAATTGAAGGGGGGAGACGATTACAAACCATTAATACAGTTCGAAGCTCAACAAAACAACCCTTGGTTTAAAAATGGTTTGAATCCATTGATGTATGGCGAATATCCTTTGGCCGGAAAATACAGCTTAGAGTGGAGAAAAGCCAGTGTTTTGGGAACGCCTCCGGTTTTTGCCGTGGGAATCTCACAGGACATAACGAATCCTTTAATTACGGAAACAAATTATACGGGAGAAGATCCGCAGGTGCGAACACAATATTTTAATCTGAATTACAATATTGCTGCCGTAGCTTACGGCGATTTCAAAGATTTTAGAGACAAGGTAGCTAAAGTATCATTAACGCCTCAGAAAGAGAATTTGAGTAATTTATTAAATAAGCATTTCCCATTTCAAACGGGAGGAAAATACGAAGTAATCATTCGTTATGTATTGCCTGGAATCAATAAGGAAACTTATTCGAACAAATTGGTTGTGCCTTATTTAATGGACTAGAGGAGTTATGAATTAGGAGTTATGAGTTGGGTTTGTTTGAGTAAAGCCCCGCTCCCGCACGATTGCATCGTGTGGTAAGCAATAGCTGTTACCCCAAAGCCCTAAAGGGGCTTAAGGGCAACAGTTTGGGAAAATCCCCTTTAGGGAATTGGAACGAAGTGGAAATCGACGAAGTCCATTTAGGGGTAGATAATTGGAAAGTGCAAAAAAGAGAGTAAAGAAATTTTAAGCAATAAAATATGAAAAGAAAACGAAATTATTTAATTATTGGACTCTTAATAAGTTTAATAGGCTTGATACAGTCTTGCGATAAGAAAGAGGACACAATTCCTTCTGTAGCAACAGAAGCAGTGACGGATGCAGATGAAGATTCAGCATATTTTCATGCAACATTAGAATCAGATGGAGGACATGGGATACTTGAGTATGGATTTTGTTACGGAAAAATAACAACTCCAACTTTATCTGATAGTATCACAAAAGCAGAAATGCGAAGTAGTGGCGATGCTTTTAGTGGACGTGAGTATCGGTTAGAGGATGGAGTAAAATACTACGTTCGTGCTTATGCAAAAAATGAGGTAGGCTTAGCATATGGAAATCAAGTTGAGTTTACAACTATCGCTTCAAAACTGCCAAAATTAGTGGCAGAATTATTGAGTTTTGACTCCAGAACAGCCACTTGTAAAGTGAATGTTACTTATGATGGAGGTTTTGATATTTCAGAACATGGTATTGTAATTGGTGAAAATTATTCGCCGCATTTATCATCGAATATCATAAAAGAAGTTTTAGGAAAGGGGAAAGGTGAGTTTTCGATTACTATAAAAGGTTTAAAATGGGAAAAAACATACCATTTAAAAGCTTATGCAACCAATGAGAATGGAACAACTTATTCTGAAGAAATTATATTCGAAACTCCAACTATTTACGGTTCGTTTGTTGATGAGCGAGATGGTAATGTGTATCGCACGTTAAAAATTGGGTCTCAAACCTGGATGGTGGATAATTTAAAGTATTTACCACAAGTTTACCCAATAGAAGAAGGTAACCCACTTCAGGCATATGCTTATGTTAGAGCTTATGATGGAACTAATGTAGAAGAAGCCAAAGAAAAAAAATATTACAAAGATGGATTTGTCTATTATAATTTGGTTGCAGCTCAATTGTCTTGCCCTGAAGGTTGGCATTTACCCACCGATGAAGAATGGATTGATTTGGAATTAGCAATGGGAATGGATGATAAGGAATCTCAAAATATTGGAAAAAGAGAAAGCTTAACTCATGTGGATATTGAACAAGGGATATATAATATGGGCTTCGATATGTTTTTTTATTATGGAAATAGATATGAAAATGGTGATGGAGAAGGACTATTGTGGCCTGTAGGTGCTTCATATTGGACTAATACAGAGTTTGAGTCTGGAAAGTACTTGTATAGATATTTTGGACTTAATGGTGATGAAAAGAGGTTAGAAAGAAGATCTCTTTACAAGAGTGCTGGCTTTTGCGTTCGCTGTGTAAAAGATGAATAAATGACCCCCGCTCCCGCACGATTGCATCGTGTGGTAAGTAATGGCTGACCCTCGCTCCCGCACGATTGTATCGTGTGGTAAGTAATAGCTGTTACCCCAAACCCCTAAAGGGGCTTATTGGTTCGGTTTTGGAAGAAGGAGAGTCCAAAAAGGAATATTTTGTATTGGATTGTCATGTTGAGCGATCCCGATGGCTATCGGGACGAAACATCTGTTTTTCAAAGTGAAAGATTCTTCGTCCCGATTCATCGGGATCAGAATGACAATAGAACGATACTTTTTGGACACTCTTTAGGGGTAGAGAAAATGAGGTGGAGCGGAGAAGGAAAAAGGAATAAAAAAAAATGATCAGAAATTATTGATTGAACTATGAATAAACAAATACCACGGAACATTGTTTCCATTCTTTTACTATTTATTGTTCTGTTGTTTTCAGCAGGTACAAGTAATGCGCAGCATTATCCGGTACAGTGCAATGTTCAGCTTATTCCACCCTATTCGGTACATTTGGCCGATTATTATCAGGGGAGCAATCAAAAACTATTGGTCAATCTCACGCTAAAAGATTTAAATCACGCCGATCTTTCGGTACGATTACGCATCAGCATCGAAGGACAGGGCATTAAACTGATTACCAAAGACGATTTTATTCCCAAAGCTCCCGTTCTGCTTCAGGCAGGTACACCCGAGCTGTTGTACGGCGATCGTTTGGAAGAGTATTTGGCGCCCGAGCACATGAATTTTTCGGGAATCACCCAAAAGCAGTTCCTGAAAACCGGACGCCTGCCCGAAGGCGTTTACAAGTTTACGGTAGAAGTATTTGAAGCCCGCCGACAGGAAAAAGTATCGAACACGGCCACCAGCATGGCTTGGATGCTCTTAAACGAACCACCGGTAATTACTGCACCAGCCAATAACAAACTGCTGAAGGCTACCGATCCGGCCTCCATCTTTTTCAATTGGCTGCCACGGCACATGAACTCACAAAATGCCTTGGCAGATGTAGAGTACGAATTTACAATGGTGGAAATCTGGCCTGTAAATCAGTCGGCCGAAGAGGCAATTCGTTCCAAAGAGCCATTGCTGAAAACCGTTTTTCGCAACACATCTTTTGTTTACGATGCACAATACCCCATGCTGGTGCCCGGACGCCAATATGCCTGCCGTGTTCGAGCCTTTAGCAGCCAGCAAAAAGAGATGTTTAAAAACGAAGGCTATTCGCCCGTAGTAAGCTTCGTGTTTGGCGAAGAATGCAAGCCACCCTTGATGGTTGATGTAGATCCGGCCTTAGGAGGATCAGCGCAGCTGAGTATTGTACCCCAAAGCAATCACAGCTCGTTTACCGTGCAAATTCGCGATGTTGCAGGCGACAAGTGGTACTCCCAGCAGTCGAATCAGCCCGATTTTGAGCTGAAGCAACTAAAACCGGGCGCTACCTATCAGTACAAAGTGCAGGCACAATGCGAAACCCTCGAAAGTGAGTTTACCCCAATCAGTCAGTTTAGCCTTTCGAAAGAGCAGGCCGAGGTGGAGTGCGGACAAAGTGCAGCTATTCCTGAAATTGACGGCAGTCCGGCATTGAATCAGCTTACTGCGGGAGATGTAATTAATGCCGGTGGTTTTAAGGTAACAGTAAAACAGGCAAGTGGCAGCAGAGGTACATTTACCGGAAGCGGTGTGGTGCGCATTGGCATGTTGGGCAATATTGAACTGCGAACCATTTTCGATAATATTAAGGTAAATGAAAGCTACCAGCTAACCGCCGGAGAAATACGTGTGGTTGGCTCGGATATTTACGCTCTGGGCAGCGACATACGCGACCAGGCCGACGATTTTTTCAACAACGATATTTGGGACAGTGTTGATGATGCCATTGCAGATGCCGAAAGTATTGTGGATGAAATCAGCAATCTGCAAACAGACATGGGCGACAACAGCCTGAATAATGAATTGGAAAAAGCCAAAAGAACCATCGAGAAAGGGCGCGATCAGTTGGCTGTAGGGAATAAAGAAGGAGCTCAGTTAGTAAAAGAGGGAGCCGATAAGGTGGCACAAATTCTCGATCAGGTAAACAGCGGCGATTTTCAAATTACCGCCAACGGCATTTTCTTTTTTGCCCACAGCAGCCAAAGCTATGGTTTCGACAGCCACGATGAAGGCTTAACAGAAGAAGAGAAAAAAGCCTATCTGCCTTATTACGAAAGCCTGCAGTTGGGCGATACCACCAAACAGTATTACCTAAAAGCATGGAAAAGCATTGGCAGCAACGGCAACGATGTGGTGAACGTAAAAATGCAGCTAAGCAATGGCATGAAGGCCGATACCGTTCATTTTATGAATGCAATGGGAGCCGAAATTACTCCGCAAAAACAGGGCGATGCTTTCAGCTTGAACCTGCGTGGCAGCTTTCACGAAGATGTGCAGCAAATTACGGCCTACTACAATGTAAAAGACGACAGCACCAAAAACACGAAGAAGGTACTCTTAGGCGCACTGAACGTAATCAGCTACGATCAAATAGAAAAGAATTTGGTTCTGGTGTCGGTTAATGGAAATAGTACAAGCATACCACGGGCACAGCTCGAAACCTACTTGAACGATACTTACAGCCCCGCCAATGTGCGATGGACGGTGAGCCGGCATGCGGGTGTACAGGTTGAGTACAGCGACGACATGAGTCAGGGATTGGATGATGGCGAATCGAAAATGCTGAGCAATTACACCAAGGAAATGAACAAGGTGATTAAGGCTTTGAAACGCTCCGGTGATTACGACAAACACAAAACTTACGTGTTTTTGGTTGATAAAGCACAAACTGCAAACAAAGCGGGTTTTATGCCTAAAAAGAGGCCTTGGGGTTTTGTGTTTACCAATATTCATTACAACAACAGCAAGGCATTGTGCCGAACCATTGCCCACGAGGTAGCTCACGGCGAATTCCGCCTAAGTCACCCTTTTCAGGATTTTCCTTCCATTCCCGAAAACTCTACCCAAAACCTAATGGACTATGCCGACGGACAACAACTGCGCAAATACCAGTGGGACGACATTCACAACCTAAGGGATGTGGAGCTGTGGGGGCAGGAAGAAGAGGGGAATGCGAGTATGTCCGAATGTACTGTTGCGAAGCTGAAGGAATATTTCACTCTTACACAAAGTGAAAGTATGACTATGTTAGAATCTAGAAAAGAAATTTACAATAGTGTCTATACAAATTTTGATGATTTGATGGAGAAGTTGGAAGTAAATGCCAAGGCAGAGAAAAAAGAGGAGGTTGAGAATATAGAAGGGTGGTCTTTAAGAGGATCTACTTTAGATGAGAATGCAAAAGGTTTTTTGTATGAGCGTATTTTAAAGAAATTAGAAGAAAGTGAGAACGATAAAGAAGTTGAATTTAATCTTACCGAAAGAGGAATCTATTTGGGGAAAGCTAAAATAGGGGAGGAAAATTATAATCTTGCAATTTATTGTGATAAAGAGAAGTCTGTAATAAAGAAAGCACAATTGAAGGATTATTGTGAATTAATCGATAATGAGGAGCTTAATAAGCAAATTAAAGTTACTGAAATTGGAGATTATTTACTTCTAGCCTTTTTCAAGGATGAAAAAGTTGAAATGGTAGTTCAATTTATGAGCGACGATGATGATGAATTTAAAAAGTTATTGACTGCATTTAAGGTTTTGAAGGGAGAGGAGAAGTTTGATGGAAATCAGGTTAAAGGTATTATGGAATTATATCATAATGATAACTTAATTACACAAGATAGCTCTCTTTACTTATATATTTCTGAAATGCCTGAAATGCCAAAAAATATTAAAATAAAGAATGTTGGTAAGATAAATGCAAAGTTTGATGTTAATGTTAAATATTTGATAAAATATAAATATTCGAATGATGTTTATGAGTTTTTAGATGAAAAGAAAATTGCATCATTTAAAAATGTTAGCCCTCAAGAAGAAGTGCATTTAAAGTTTGATGAATTTATTGGAGGGACGGTTGAAATAACTTGTGTTTGTGAGAATGATATTGAAAAACGAACTTTTCATATAAGAGGTAAAAACCCAACGAAATCTCAAATTAAATCATATTTGAATAATAAAGGATATAGTAATTACTGGTTTCTTAATAAAATAATTCAACATGAGTCTTTAAGTATGCAATTTGATCATTACAAGGTAGAGAGTTTATCATTGGCTCCTATTGATGAAAAAGCAGTTTATGTTAGTCCATTTAAAAATGGTAAAGGACAAAAAGGCTTACCCTTATATGGAGGACCAAAAGGATTTGGATTGAAGCAATTGGATAATTGGCGATCAAATGGAGTGGATAAAGTATGTTCAGCAGAACAAAGGTGGAATTGGAAAGCTAATGTTGATGGGGGGCTTGATGTTGTTGGTACAAAAGTTAAAAGTGTAATAAATAATTTGCAAGATGAATTATTACTAATAAAAGAATGGTTGGGAAAATATCCTGAAAGCTATGCGGTTTTAGATGATATTGTTTTTGGTAAGATTACATTTACCAATAGTAAAAGTCCAATTTTTCCTAATTTGAATGTGATAAATACTAATGCCCCTTCGGGGAAATATTCATTTTTAGATGCAATACTAATAGGGAAATTTAATGGTGGTGTAACTTTATTTAAATTGAACGAAGGTAAAGAGGACCCCAACCCATTGGATGAGGAGAAACCTATTTTACATCCTCCACATTGGGAAGTCGTTGAAACTTACAAAAGAAAAGAAGTGGTAATTTCTAATACAAGTTATATCAATGAAGTGTGCAATAATTAATAAACAGATATGAAATTAAAATTAATTCTATTAAATCTTGGCTTGTTTTTTTGCATTAACCTAAATGCGCAAAAAAGAACACTTTATTGTTTGCAGGGGCAATATGATGGAACTGAACGGGCTATGAGTGAGTTTCTTTATTTTAATGATAAATATCCAAAAATGGATGCAGATCAGCAGATAAAATATGGAGTTCGTTTATCTAAAATTGATAATGAGAAGTTAATAGTTGTTGATACTTTGGTTAAGACAGGATTCATGACACCATATCCGTTGGATAGTGTTAAGAACCGAACAAAAATGATAAGGATTTATCAGGAACAAAAATTATTTAGAATAATGTATGATCAATTCGATTCCGATACAACTTATTTTATTGAAGGGGTTTTTAAAAATAAATTGGGTTTAAGACAATTTAACACTCCGAACAATATCGGTTTAAGAAGTCTAAATCTAGTAAAAGAGGGTAAGTCATATTTTTTTTATAGGACATATGATAATGATAATAGGATGCATTGTTATAATGTTGATGTAGAAGAGCAAAAAGAATATAAAACGACATCTAATGATTATAATTTTTATAGGTCAGAAGGCTACAACGGATTAGGTTTAGACGATACTTATAGTAGAATTAATTCTAATTATACAGAAAAAATTGAGTTAAGAAGAGAATTAGTTAATGGGGATACATTAATTGTAACTAGTACAGGAAAAGCTCCTTTTGACTTACCGCATTATGAGCAGATAATTCAATTGGATTCTACAAAGCGAAACTTAAGCTCAAAGTATGGTAGGATGTTATATATGATTTGTACCAATGAAATGATAGTAATGCCCTATAAAGGAAAGTTTATTGGAGATAAATTTGAACGATTACATTTTTTGTATAACAAAGAAAAAGAAGAATGGAAGTCTGTTGGATTACCAACCGTTTTTCAAACTCTTAGAGCACATGGGAAATGGTTGGCAGGTCATGAGGTGTTTTGGGTTTCAGCAGGGCAAGAGGAGCGAATTAATAATGGTGTTGAAATACCAGGTAAAAAATACAGAAGAAAAGATACGACAATGTGGGGCATGAATGCCGATACTCGGTTTTCTATTCAAGAAATATTTCCAACAGGGAAACTTTTTATTTATAATATCGACACAGAGCAATATTTTGAGTGGGATGCAAAACAGAATAATGAAAATCAAGCAGATAGTGAGATTCTTTTGATAGAAGACAATAAAATCTATTACAGAGTTAATGATGCTATTTATGTTAGAGATATTATTTCTGGGAAACAACTTGGTGAAAGAGCCTTATTAGTACAAGAGCAAACAATTCCTTATGTACATTGGTTGTTTTTTGTCTATGAGTAATGTGAATTCCCCGCTAGTTCCCCGCTAGTGCGCGATTGTATCGCGTTCTAAGTCATACAGGTGATCTTTCCTCTGCTGCCCAAAGCCCTCCGTGTGGTTTGTGAAGGATATGTAGTAGGTAATGCAATTAGGTATTAATGAATAATTGTTTAGTGTAAATTTTGATATGAGTCGTAATTATAAATTTTATCCCTAATTACCCCAAACCCCTAAAGGGGCTTATTGGTGCGGTTTGGGAAAGTCCCCTTCAGGGGATTTAGGGGTATAAGATGAGGAACAAGAAATAGGAAATAAGAAAGCAACCCCCGCTCCCGCACGATTGTATCGTGTGGTTTGTGAAGGATTTTAGAAGGTGAGATTGTATTGTGTGTTTTGTGAAAGACATGGGTAGGTAATGCAATTAAGTAGTAAAGATTAACTGTTTAGAGTAAATTTTGATATGAGTCGTAATAATAAATTTTATCCCTATTACCCCAAACCCCTAAAGGGGCTTACTGGTGCGGTTTGGAAAGTCTCCTTCATAGTTTCCGAAAGCTTTCTAGATAGGTGTAAATGAGAAAAAGGAATAATTGAAAATAAAAATCAAATAATAAAACAATACATAAATGAAAAACTTAAAACGCTGTTATTTTATACTATTAATTGCTCTTGTAGTTTGCAGTTGCCAAAAAGATGAGCCTATGGTTCCTCCGGTTATAAGAGCCACGGCGGCATCAGATATAACCAATACAACGGCAGTTATTAATGCCGAAATTACAGAGGCAGGTTCCGAGCCTATTCTTAAATATGGGTTTGTTTGGGCAGAAGGATACGACGATATTTCAACTCTAGACGATGGCACAATACAATACTTGGAGGGAAGCCCAAATGAAGGAGTTATTTCTTTTGAATTGAAAAATTTAGAGCAAGGGAAAAAGTATTCTTACAATGCTTTTATTCAGACCGAAACAGATATTTACATGAATAAGTATGATATGGGATTTAGTATGGCTCAACCGGAAATTACAGATATCAACCCAAAAGAAGGTTCCGGAGGAACTAAGGTGACTATAACTGGTAAATACTTTACAACTGACAAGGAAGCTATTTCCCTAGAGTTGGGTTCAGATGAGGCCGAAATATTGGAAGCCTCCGAAACCGAAATTACGTTTATTGCACCAGATGGTTATGCGGGAGATAAAGATATTGAGCTTTATTTAGTTGTAAATGGAGCGACAAGTCAAAGTGAAATCACATTTAAATATTTGAGATATTTTACACTAAATGAGGAGTATATCAGATCAGACCAATCAATAGGAGTTTTTGTTAGTGGATATTTGCCTATGAATTCGGAAACAAATAGAGCGGATATAAATTTCAAGATTAATGGGAAACTATGCGAGGTTATTTCTGAGTGGCCAGGTGATAAGGGGTATACGGTAACTGTACAAACTCCAAAAGATCTTCAGCCTGGAGTAGCTGATTTGGAAGTGACAAGTGGCAGCGGGTATAAATATTATAATAAGAATAATACGCTTACAGTATTGCCACCTGATACCTGGCTTAAGAAAAACAATTTGCCAGAGAAACAAATGGGGGACGGCTTTGGTTTTACCAAAGGATATTTTGCTTATGTTTTAAGTAATCAAAAACTTTATCAATACAGTCCAACCAACGATAGCTGGAGCCTTTACAAAGAGATTTTATCGCTGCAAAATAAAAAGGCTGATGCAATTGGTCTGATCGATGAGGAATTATTGATTCTGCAGGGAAAGACGCTGAAAAGTTTCAACTTTTATGGAGATTATTCTCAAGCAAGAGCAGAATTTCCCGGAGAAAAGCGTAGTGGTGCTATAAGCTTTGTTGTGAATAACAATTTCTATTACGGCTTGGGATACATCGGCGACGTATTTCAGAATGATCTTTGGAAATATGATTTAGATAAGGATGAATGGACTCGAGTTGCTGACTGCCCGTCAAGAAATCATTCTCTAACTTATAAAGAAGATGCATTTGTAAATGGAGATAAGGTGATTATTGAGCAATTCGAATATGACTATATAACAGATACCTACAAAGAAAGTGAGTCGTCATTTAATCCATTTGGTGTTTCATTATTGTTAGATAATAAGGCTTATAGCATTACGACAGATAATTATGTATATGTTTCGTCTGACAATACAAAAATAAAATACAGAAGTGTACTTGAAATTTCAAATTACAGTTTTGATAATGATATAAGAACCATAAATACATGTTGTCCAGGGTATTATAGCCCGCATTATTTTGCTTTTGTAATTAATGGGAAAATATATATAGGTGGAGATAATGACAATTTAGAGTTTTGGGAATTTACTCCTGCAGATTATTAAATGAAAAGAAAGTTTAGGGGAGTTGTAATTGTATACTCCCCTAAACCACATCCCATAAAATACCAAACAATTTAATAACTAATGAAACATCTTATAGCCCTATTTTTATTGAGCTTATGCATAAGCAATGCTTTTTCGCAGGAAAACGATGCTGAGTTTAAACGTGGTGTCGCAATTTTGGCTTCGCCCAAAAAAGATAAAGTGTTGTTGCGTTGGGCTCCTAACCATCATATTCTTTGGAAGCAGGCCAGTACAAACGGCTATACTTTGGAACGATTTGTTTTGTATCGCGATGGGAAACAATTGCCTCAGCCCGAATACAAATTGTTGCAGGAAGGATGTAAAGCAAATAATGAGCAATGGTGGGAAAATGCCATGCAGGATTCTCTTGCAGCCGATTACGATTGGCTTTGCGTAGCGGCTCAGGCTCTTTATGGCAAAGAGTTCGAAATGATTGATGAAAAGCAAAATCCAATGATGCAGATGGTTTATAAAACCAGAGAACAGGAGAACCGGTTTTCATTTGCCATGTTTGCTGCCGATCAATCGGCCAGAGTATCTGCGGCAATGGGCCTGAATTATACCGATACGGATATCAGGGAAAATGAAATGTATTTGTATCGGGTTTATCCTACCCATTTAACTGTTGAGGTGGATACGGGATATGTATATACGGGAGCAGCTGATTATCAACCCTTGCAAAAACCATTGGGACTGCATGCTAAGGCAGATGGAAAAAGAGCATTAATTGTATGGAATCAATTTCTATTATCAACGACTTACAATGCTTATATGGTGGAACGATCGGATGATGGAGGAAACTCTTTTCACTCATTAAGTGAATCGCCAATGGTTCTTTCCTATGGCGATGATGGAGATATTCCTATGGATATGATGAAGCCCGATTCCTTGCCTGAATTGTTGAAAGAATATCAATATCGAATTTATGGGCGTACTGCTTTTGGCGAAGCAGGTCCTTATTCCGATGTGGTTAGCGCAATGGGAAAGCCTCAGTATCAAATAGGATATGAAGATTTGGATCAGCAGATTAATGATAATGGAGAGGTGGAAATTCGATGGAAACTGGATTCTGTCGGAGATCAATATGTGAAGAATATGCAGGTGCTGAGAGCTGGCTCATCAACAGGAAATTTTAAGGATATTTCGGGTGAGTTGAATGGGAAAGCCCGGTCTTTTGTAGATATGGAACCATTAAGCACCAATTATTATAAAATTAAGGCAACCGGAGTAAACGACGACAGCTTCTATTCGGTGCCGTTGCTGGTGCAGCTTCAGGACAGTATTCCTCCGGTTGCCCCTGTAAACTTGCAGGGGCGAATCGATTCTACTGGTTTGGTACACCTAAGTTGGGATGCAGGCAAAGAAAAAGATATAAATGGTTACCGGGTTTTCCGATCCAATTTCATGATTGATGAATTTAGCCAGATCACCAAAGTACATACTCGCGATACATTTTTTGTAGACTCCATCGATTTGTACAATTTAACCCCTAAAATTTATTACAAGGTAGCGGCTGTCGATCAACGTTTTAATCAATCTGAATTGAGCGAGGCATTACTGCTGCAAAAACCTGATACCATTCCTCCAGTACCACCAATATTCTCGAATTACGAAATTACCGATGAGGGAATTAATCTTAGTTGGGTGCATAGCTTTAGCGTGGATACTAAATACGAGAAACTGATACGAAAATCAAAAGAAAGTGTAGTGTGTGCTACCATTGCTCGTTTTTCTAGTACCGATTCTATAAGTTCCTATCTGGATAAAAGTCCTAAAAAAGGAATTGCTTACCAGTATTGTATTCTTGCCGAAGATGCCGGTAAAAATCAATCTCCCGCCGAAAAGTGGCTGCAGGCAGAAATTGCCGATGACGGATTTCGTCCTGAATTAAAAGCAGTACAGGCAGAGGCAAAAATAAATGAGGGACATGTACTTCTTACATGGAAAGCAGCAGACAAAGATGTTGTGCAGGTAAATATATATAGAGCTGCAGAGGGAAAAGAATTAATATTCTATCGGTTCATTCAAAATAAATCGGAATTTAAAGATGTTGATGTAGAGTTAAATACCCACTATCAGTACCGACTGCAGGCTGTATACAAAGATGGAGGTAAATCTCCTTTTACCGAACTACTGCAAATTCATTACTAAACAATTATTTTCAGATACCAGATCATTTTATCATCCATAAAACCATTACTATGAAATTGAGATTTTTACTGTTTTTTATACTTGTTTTTTTATTGGGGAGCTTTTCGGTAAAGGCACAAGGCTTGAAGTATAATGGGGAGGTGGAGATTAAGATTAAGATTATCCAGTTCTACCAGAAAGAAATGGATGATCATGGAAATGGGGATTTAGAATGCAGGGCTAATTTTCAAAAGAAATCTGGGACAGATTATTCCAATTTCTATACTAAAACAATTACTGGAAATGGAGTAAATAAAGCAAGTGCATATGTTGCATGGTATAATCTAAGCAACATAACATTACCAGCTACCTTTCATACAGAAAAGTTTAAACTTACTTCTCAGAATTTAGTTGATTATTTCACAGAAGACAAAGATAGATTTTTCCGATTTAAGGTCTGGGAGCATGACGGGGGGAGTAATGATAATGATTTTATAGAAGAGCGTGATTTTTCGATTAAAACCTTAATCGATAATGATGATAGTCCAGGTTATCATATATATAGAGTGGAAAGCGATGGTAAACACTGGGCTGTTGATTTAGAATATTCCATAACGCCACCCTCTGTAGAAATTACAAGTCCTTCTAAAGATGATACCAGTTTTCAGGAGGGGGCTATAGTTCCTTTAAAAGTAGTTAAACCTGAAGGTGCTAATTTTGAGTACGAATGGATGGTGCAGATTGATGGTGCTACTACTACAGAAAAAACCAAACGTAAGGTTTTAGCTCCGTTTTTCTTTTATGAATACGGAGAATCATTTCCTTGGATTTCGGCAATTGGCAGAGAGCCAGAGGACGGATATAATCTTCAGTTTTATTCTAATATGTCTCGGGAAGAAATATGGAATGTTACTCAATATGTTATGTTTTATCTTAAAGATGATCCTTCTGATAATGAATTGGAGGATATGATAGAGCGATACTTGATAGATGAAACAATTGATATTCCCTATTTTGTTCCAGCAATAGATAGTAAAACAAAGTCCAATATCACAAACGATGGAACCTGTGATTACCTACTCCCCGAATCAAATAAATTCTACCGAAACTTTAAATTTAGAGTACAAACCATTGTCCGCCCTGCAACCAAAACTTACTTGCGATGTATCGAGGAGGATAAAGTGATGATTGTGGATGTTTTTCCGCATTATCCAGATATACAGCTAATCTCTGAGGCCGATAAAAAGACTGTTACATGTTTTGGAGGAAGTGATGGAGAACTAAAAGTAAAAGTTGTTGGGGATTTAGGCAGCAATGGAGGTGTTGTGGCATATAGGGCAACAGTGAGGAAAATAGATGAAACATATTCTGATTCGAAAACTTTCGAAACATCCGAGTTTACCTTTTATAATTTAAGTGAGGGAGATTATGAATTAACTGTTAGTAATGGATTTAATCAATCTAATACTGAGAATTATGAAGATAAAGATTCAACGGAATATAATGGATTCTTTTTGTTGGGTCATGAAACAGTTCCTTTTACAATAAAGGAAAATGAGATAATAAAATTGTCATCTTTTGGATTTGAATCTACTGGGAATTGTGATGAATTTCAGATTATTAATCCTAGCACTAGTGGAGGTGTTGTATCAAGTGCTTATACTTATAGTTTAACATCTAATGGAGAGTATAGAACGGAATTACCAATTGTGAGTATTGCAGATAAACAACCAGAGGAGGAGAAGGAGTTTACACTTTGGGTAATGGATGATTTAGCATGTTATCAGAGTGGTAAGTCTAGCTTAATTAAGGATAGTAAATTGGAATTTGCAGTTCCTGAACCTATAGGGAAGGTATGTTTTGGTGAGTTAGTATCTCATACAGTTTCAGGTGTAGGTGGAAGTGGAGAATATCATTTTTCAATGGATGGTGAGATCAACCCTCTTGAAGATTATGCTGAAGATAAGACTTTTACTGATATTGATGCAAAGAAACATACATTCAAAATAAAAGATTCACATGGTTGTACCGCAGCAGATGTTGAAAGAACATTTGAACAATATGGTCCTATTGAGATTTATGAATTTGAGCGAACAGAAAAGATTGCGGGGAATGAAATTCATATTAGCTGCAATGGAGCTAGTGATGGAGAAGTAAAATTTAAAATAAAAGGAGGTACACCAAAATATTCTTATATTCTAATTGGACCAACACCAAAATCGGGAACTGAAATAAGTGAAAATACGGTAGTTGTTATTCAAGGACTATTATCAGGAGAATATACCTTAACAATTCTTGATAAGAATGGATGTTCGTTAGGAGAGGTCAAAACTTTTAAATTGGAAGAGCCTTCGATTGTGCAAGTAAATCCTACTTATCTAAACTATTCGGGTTACAATTACAAATGTTTAGGAGATTATGCAACAGTTAAACTTCAGGTAAATGGTGGAATTAGCCCTTATGTATTAAGTTATGATTCAGAGGATAAGAATATAAGTAATTCAGGAGGAGTTGCAGAGTTTGATGTGCAAGGTACAGCACCGATTATCATTATTACAGATGCATTGGGATGTAAGCCTGATTTTAATCTTACTTTAAAAGAGCCGAAAAAGTTGACTGTTAAGATGATCCCAAATAAGTATACTTCTGGCACGGGAGAAGTTTACCATATCAAAAAGAATGGAGGAAACGATAAATTAGATGTTATAGTTGAAGGGGGCATTACTCCTTATGCTATAACTTTTCAGAAATATGATGAAGGAAAAGGAGTTTGGAAGCTTGTGGAGAGTAGATCTTCTAGTTTGAGAATAAATAAATTTGATGTAACCGCTGGTACCTATAAAGCTATTGTTAATGGGAAATATCCTACATGTATACAAGAAAATCCGATAACGATAAAGGAACCAGCCCCACTCCTAACTAGTATTACTTATCCAGATGATTTTAATAGTTATCAGATAAAATGCAATGGAGAAACCGGAAGATTTAATGCTATCCCTTCAGGAGGGATTGAACCTTATACTTTGGAGATAACAAAATCAGGAGAGGATGTTGTTATTAAAACTATTGAAGCTGGGATCTCATTATTAAAAGCAGGGGCTTATGATTTAAAAATAACTGATAAGTTTAATAAAGTTCCTATTGTAAAGTCCATTGTCTTGAATGAACCATATCCATTGGATTTTACAATGAAAGTATCAGATTATAATGGTTACCAAATTAAATGTTCAGATACGACAGATTTGGTTACAATTGCTCTTTCTGGAGGTGTCGGACCTTATGATATTCAGCAAGATATTGACGGAGTATTTAATACAAGCCATAATGATGTTGAATCATATTCAGAATTTGGAAATTTGGATGATGGCAATTATACCTATACGGTAATAGATGAGAATACTTGTAAGCTTGTAAAAGATACAATTTTAACTAAACCAAAAGAATTAGTACTTGGGGATCCTAAATTTAAAGAGCCTTCCTGTCATCATGATATGATGGATCATGTATTGAATGAGAAAGGGAATGGTGAGATTGAGGTGAGTGCTAGTGGCGGGTGCATTGGAGCAGATTACGAATTTGTTATTGATGGGATAGATGCATATGGGAATAATTTAGAGCAAAATACTATTTTGGGCAAGACGGCTGTATTTAAAAATCGGGTTACAGGGACATATAAAATTATTGTTAAAGATAAAAATGGTTGTGAAAGTTTTAGGGAAAATCAGAAATTGAATGAACCACCTTTGTTATTGATTAAGGATATTGTTACTACTAGACCTAGGTGTTACAATGAAAAGAATGGTAAATGGGTTAGTGAGATTATTGGAGGTGCAGGAGATGTTTTTGAATATTCTATAAATAATTCGGATGATTGGATGAATACCAATCGGAATTTTATTCAAACTAATAAAGCATCGGGTACCTATGATGTTCAAATTAAAGATACTAATTCATGTTTGTACGAAACAAAGATCATTGTTGATAAGACCGATTCTATTGTAAATAGTATGGAAATAGCTGGAATTGATGTATTAAAAGGAGGTAAAGAAATTAAATTTAGGTGTTTCGGTGAAACTGTACAACCATTTCTTATTGTAAATGGAGGAAATCCATTATATTCTATTGAAATACAGAAAGATGGTAGTTTTTATCATAGCTTCTCTAATGTGGCAAACAATACAAAAATTAATCTCCCGGATACTAAAAAACTGAGTAAGGGGATATATTCTGTTCTAACTACAGATACATTACATTGTAAATCTGCTGAGGTTAAATTTGCTTTAGATCAACCGACACAGCTAAAAGTTGGGAAGAGCGATTCTAAGTATAGTAATTCGAAAAATGAGTTTTTTGATTATGCATGTTTTGGTGTAAGTGATATTTTGGGAATATCAGTAAATGGAGGAACAACCCCATATACTATTGAGCATGATGGAGTAATTGAACATTTGGATGTTAAAGGTAATTATGTGGATTTTGGTATAAGGGGAGTACCTCAAATGTTTTTAGTGAAAGATGGTAATGGATGTGAGAATAATTATACCCCTGATCTTTTAGAACCATTAAAATTGGAACTTGAATTATCAAAAAATAAATATAAATCGGACGATTATAATATTAAATGTTTTGGTGGGACAGATAGTATTTGGGCAAAAGCTACAGGAGGAATAACACCTTACACTTTCGAATTGCTGGATGAAAGCAATACCCTAATGGCAAGCAAAGATTCGAATGGTGAAGTATTTTTTGAAGATTTACCTGTTGGTCTTTATCATGTAAAGGTAACGGGGGCATATAATAGCAGCTGTTCTGCTTTTCATGATATTAGCTTAAAACAACCAGATCCTATAAATGCAAACATAAATTTGTCCGATTATAATGGATTTGAAATAAAATGTAAAGGATTAACCGATACTATTAAAGTAGAAGCCTTGGGGGGAATCTCTCCCTACAGCATTCATTTAGAGGGGATGGAAATCGAGAAGGAATTTACTAAAGTAAAAAATGGTCAGGTAATTTTTAGCGATTTACCAGCAGGCAAATATCAAGTAAGCATTACTGATCAGTTTAAAGCTTGTGAGTATGTAAAGGATACGGAATTAACCGAACCAACAGTACTTCATTTTGATATTGAAACATCGCATTACGAAGGCGGGTTCGAAATCAGATGTTCTTATTTAAAAGATTCAGTTAAGATCACTCCTTATGGCGGATTGCCAATTACGAATGCATCCAAATATAAAATCGTACAATCGGATGAACATGAAAATCATCAGTTAGGAAATATTATTGCCGGAGAGAATCTTGCATTTAAAAATTTAGAAGCAGGAATGTACAGCTATATAGTTTCTGATGATAATGGGTGTTCTGTTAGCAATATAGTAACGCTTGTAAAACCGGATTCTTTGCAAATTACAGATGTTGCTTTTACAATACCAACATGTCACGCAAAGGACATGGGGGACATTTCGAAAAGAACAGACGGTGAAATAAAGGTGCAGGCAATAGGAGGTGTAAATTATTCAGGAGGCTATTATGATTTTCTATTAAATAAGATGCCACTTGCCGAAGCAAAAGATCGGTTGGATTCAATTAGAGCGATTTCAAATACAACATTTATTCAACGGGAGACAGGGGAATACATTATCAGGGTAACTGATGTTAATGGTTGTATGACAGAACGAAATAAACAACATTTGGAGCAAGCAGATTGGTTGCATATTGAAAGTTTTAATTCTGTTATTCCGGAATGTTACGAAGCAAAAGATGGATTTTGGACGAGTGAAGTATTAGGTGGAACAAGTGCTTTGGGAAACTACTCATTTATTATTTCTAAAGATGAGCAGGATTTTAGAAATGGCACAACGGGTAAGGAATGGAATCAGGATGGGTTAGGCAAAGGCAAATACCTTCTCGAAATAACTGATGATTTAGGCTGTTACTACAAACAAGAGGAAGAATTACAGCAACCTGCCGAAATGGCCATCGATTTTGATGTGATGGGCGTTGCGGATTTTGGAAATAATGATGGAGCAGTTCAGGCGAGAGTTAGTGGTGGAAATGGAGACTATCGATACCAATGGTATCACAAAGGTGAAAAATACTCAAATGGTAGGCTTAAAAAAATTGAAGAGCTTTATGCTGGAGAGTATACTGTTGAAGTTTGGGATAAGAACAATTGTCCCTATGGTAATAATGAGTTTGGAGTTGCGAATGGTTTGAAGAAGACGGCTGGTGTAATGGAGCCAGGAGGTAAATTAACTATTGTTGCCAATTCTGTTAAGACCAGTTATTATGGTGCTGAAGATGGAGTGTTGGAAGTTTCAGCTGTTGGTGGATGGCCTTATGCCGTTTGGCCGGGATATGAATTTTCTTTAAATCAGGGGGCTTGGTTAGTGACCAGTAAATTTGAAAATTTAAAAGCCGGATTGTACCAACTACGGGTAAAAGATAGTAAAGGAGTAAAAGATTCAATAGAAGTGGTAATTGAAGAGCCTGACGAAATTTTGATGGAATTAGAGAAGAGTAACTGTCTTTGCTTTAACGATGAAAGTGGTAGTGTAAGGGTTAGCGCAACTGGGGGTACTGCACCTTATACCTATGCAATTAATTATGCGGTAGATTTTTCTAAATCGAATGAATTTACGAATCTAAAAGCCGGAAATTACCGTGTTTTTGTAAAAGATAAGCTGGGTAATATTCAAAATCAATATATTGATGTTGATGAACCGGAAGACCTTAAGGTAGAATTGTCAGATTTAACACATAGTACCTGTAACAGTAGTAACGGTTCTGTGAAGATTGAAATAACAGGAGGTACGCCGGAATATTATATCAATTGGGGTGATTTTTATCCGGCTAACAAATTACAACCAAACACTCTGGCAACTGGTAATTATAAAATTGAAGTTACTGATGCCAACTCATGTGTAGCTTCACAATCATTTTCAATAGTAGAAAAGAGTGGCCCTGAAATTAGTTTGATAGACTTGAAAGAAGTGAGTTGTCATGAATCCACAGATGGGGAAATATCTATTGATATAACAAATGGAACAGAGCCATATGATGTGATTTGGAAAGGCCTCGAAAGTTTAAATCCAAGAGAAATCAAGCAATTGGGAAAAGGGAAGTATTCGCTCGTTGTTAGTGATGCAAACAATTGTTTTGCAGAGGCAGAATATGAAATTACGGGCCCGGAAGAATTGGAATTATATGTGAGTAGTTTACAATCTCCAAATTGTGTTGGAATTGATGATGGAAGTATTCTGTTGATTGCTGTTGGAGGAAGTCCTGACTATATCTATAATTTAAATGGTAAATCAAACATTAACGGATGGTTTCCTAATTTAGGAGCTGGGGACTTGCAAATAGAGGTTACTGATGCAAATGTCTGTAAAAAAACTTTAGAGGCCGAATTGAGTGCACCGGTGCCCGTTAAGATAGAATTGCCTTACGAGTATGTGTTATGCCGGAATCAAACAGAAACAGTAAATTCTGGAGTGGATGGAGCTTCAAGCAAGTGGTTTTTTGGAGGCAATCAATTTAGCGTTAACAACGAGGTAGAACTCAATGAAGAAGGGGATTATCGATTGGTTGTAACAACAGAAAAAGGATGTGAGGCAGAGCACGAATTTGCAATAACATTTCTTGATTATGAAGTAGTGGCTGATTTTATTATACCTGTTGAGGCCATTGTTGGTGATACTATTGTTGCAGTTGATATTTCATGGGAGCAACCCGATTCGGTAAAATGGCATTTCCCAGACGGATTAGAAGTGGTGAATAGAGAAGAGGCATCAATTTGGTTGAGAGTACTGGAAGCGGGAAACCACACAATTGGCATGTCCATTTTTAAAAATGAATGCAGTGACTATATGGAAAAGCAAGTTAGGGTTGAAAGCAACAGTACTAAACGGAAAGCAGGATTTATTCAGCCTGATCAGGTTTATATAACTGAGGCAAAATTATATCCTAATCCAAATAGGGGCGATTTCCATTTAAAGCTTCTCTTGAGCAAAACAGCAGACGTGAGCTTGGAAATATATGATGTAGAAAGAGCTCTTAAAATAGATACAGATGAAGGACATAATAATGCGGTTTATCAATTCGATTTCAATAATAGATCTATTTTTAGACCAAACAATGTGTATGCAGTTGTAATTATAGTTGGAAAAGAAAGACGAGTACTGAGATTCCTTGTGTACTAAATTGATTTTAAAAGTTTCTTAATGATTTTAATTAATAATCCCACTTTAAATATTTGTTTGAAGTGGGATTTTCTTTTGAAATGTTTTGACCCCTGATATCCTAGAGTTTTATTCGCTCGAAGCTCCGCCCCGGGGAGGATAGAGGAAAAGTTTGAAAAACGGATGGTTTTTCATACCAGTTATTATAGATGAAGTTGGAGTTGGATTGAACGAAATCTGTATTGAATTGTCATAACGCCATGAAATACAATTTATAGAAGTTGGTTATGAAGAAAACCACGTTCATTTCTTAATACAAAGTGTACCCAGTTTGTCTGTGAGTGAAATGTGTATGAAAGTAAAGAGTATCATGGCGAAAGAAATTTTCAGACATTTTCCGGAAGTGAAGACCAAGCTTTAGGAAGGGAACTTTTGGACAAGTGGCTACTATGCAAACACAGTTGGTCAATACAGGAACAAAGATGTTATCAAAAAACATATTGAAAATCAAGGCAAAGAAGTAAAATATCAAAAAGAGTATGAAGCTCAGCTTACTCTTTTTGATTTCTAATACTTCGGGGCTCTCCCGGGGAAGTTTATTCGTAATTCCGAATGAGTGTTATGGTGTTGCGAATAAATTATAACCCCTTCATATAATACTCCTTCCCCTCGAATTTAAATAATACCATTGAATTAAATACAAAAGCATCCTAAATGAGAAACATAAAGACCCTCTTGTAACTATGGTTAGGTGTATTTTTATTGAGTTGCCCAAGAGGCTTGTTGTTTTAAACTAAAATCTATCTTATTATGAAATTGAAATTTAGTGTACGCATGAGATGGTTGAATGGAGAATATAGAGTTCTTCTTGCCATTGTGCTGATGAATTTAATTGTGTTGCCCGTTTTTGGGCAAAAAATACCAATATCGGGCGTTGTAAAGTCGAGTTCGGATGGTGATGCTCTGCCGGGTGTAAATGTCATCATAAAAGGGACATATCAAGGGACTATTACTGATATCAATGGCGCCTATAGCTTAGAGGTTGAAGATGGAGAAACATTGGTTTTTTCGTTTATAGGTTTTGAAACGAAAGAGGTTTCTGTCAAAGGACAAAATGTGATTAATGTTTCATTAAAAGATGAATCTCAGCTTATAAATGATGTTGTTGTAATAGGTTATGGAACAACAACCCGTAAAAATATAACCGGTGCCATTTCGTCAATTAGTGCAGATGAAATTGTTAAAACCAATCCTACAACTTTAACTCAGGCTTTACAAGGGCAAGTGGCGGGAGTTATGGTGCAGGCTGTATCAGGGCGTCCAGGATCTGGAAATAGTGTTTCAATTCGAGGTATCACTTCTTTGGGAGGTTCTCAGCCCTTATATGTAATTGATGGTGTACGTATGTCAAAAGGTAGTGATCCAACAGTAGGATTAAATACGGACGATATCGCATCGGTTGATGTTTTGAAAGATGCTTCGGCCACCGCCATTTATGGTACTGATGGTACAGATGGGGTAATTATTATCACTACCAAACGTGGGCATGTTGGAGCTCCAACCATATCTTATGGTTATAAATATTCTTTATCCGAAGTGCCTAAAAAATACGATTTGATGAATTTAAAAGAGTATGCAACTTTTTTGAATGAACGAAGCCAGGATAATACTTGGTCTTTTGATGCCAGACCAGAGTTTGCCAATCCAGAATATTTAGGTGAGGGTACGGATTGGCAGGATGCTTTATTTAGAATGGCTCCTACTCATGACCATACGATTAGTGTAAATGGTGGAGATGAAGTGACACAATATGTGTTGTCTGGATCATATAATAATACGGAAGGTATTGCCTTGGGTTCAAGTTTTGAAAGGATGACTTTCAAGCTTAAATTGGATAACCAAACAACCAAATGGATGAAAATAGGTACAGATGTGTCATTTTCATATGTTAAAGAAAATAAAAGTGAGTCCTCTGGTGGTGTTATTCAGAAAGCTTTAGAGATGAGGCCTAATATCCCTGTACAAAATGCTGATGGGAGCTATGGTGGTTCAACTGAAGACTTGGGTTGGGTACCACCTCAGCCAAACCCATATGCATTAGCGCTTATTAATGACAACAAAGAAAAAAGTAGAGTGTTACGGAATAATTCGTATGCTGAAATTAACTTTATAAAAGGCTTAAAGTTGAGAAATGAATTTGGGGTGAGTTTCACTGATTGGACTGCTGATAAGTTTGAACCAACTTATGAGTTGGGAAATGCAATAAGGGATATAAATTCTTCATTTTATCAATATAGGCAGAGTCAATATTTGTCTGTAAGCAATTACCTTACATATAATCATATGTTTGCAGATCATTATAACTTGACAGCGATGGTTGGTCATGAGGCTCAGCTTTCTAAAGGCGAAGATGTATCTGCTGGGCGTAGTGATTTCCCTTCAAATACTGTAAAAACCATTGGTGCAGGAGATGCAACCACAGCTACCAATAATGGTCGTAAAACGCATAATTCAACAGAATCATACTTTGGACGGGTTGACCTAGGTTTATTTGATAAATATATTTTACAAGGAAATGTTCGTTACGACGGTTCATCAATTTATGCTAAGGAAAATCGATGGATCTTGTCTTATTCAGGATCTGTTGCATGGAACATTAAAAATGAAAACTTTCTGAAAAATATACATGTGATTAATGCCTTAAAATTACGTGGCGGATATGGTTTAACGAACAGAGCCGGGGGGACTGATTATGCTTATGCATCCGTGCTTTCTGCATGGCCAACAGCTCTATCTGGCGTATCTCAAATTACCACAAAAATTGGAAGCCCTGATTTGACATGGGAGCAAACGAAGTCTTCCAATATAGGGCTTGATGTTACTTTGTTTGATTGGCGATTAAATATTGGATTAGATTTTTATCTTAAACAAACTGATGAACTGGCCTTACAAGTGTCATTGCCTTCATATGCTGATACAGGAATAGGTTATGTCCCAGGTACAATAGATGCGCCATATGGCAATTTGGGATCCATGGAAAACAAAGGTTTTGAGTTTAAAATCGGATCCACTAATATTAAAACCAATAACTTTACCTGGAAGACCAATTTTACCTTTTCTCTTAATAGAAATAAAGTTGTTAAGTTAAATTCAGAAGGTGCTTTTATTAAAGGTGATTTAAGCAGAACTGTTGCCGGAAGGGCAATAGGTGAATTTTATGGCTATGAAGTAGAAGGTGTTTATGCCAGCCCTGTTGACTTTTTAGGTGATGAGGCAAAAGGTATCCTTCCTCATGCAAGGCCGGCTAAAAACGGAGAAATATTACCTTATGGCAAGGCTGGAGGTAGTATTTGGTATGGCGACCTTATGTTTAAGGATCAAAACGGCGATGGCATCATTGATGAAAGTGACCAAACTTACCTTGGATCTCCAATTCCACTATTTCAGATTGGATTTAATAACTCAGTTACCTTTAAGAATTTTGATTTGAATATTTTCTTTAGTGGTAGCTATGGCAATAAAATATATAATAAAATCCGCATTAATACAGAAAATCCACGTGCTAATCTCTCCTACTTTAGTTCAATGAAAGATTATGCCAAACTTGCATTGGTAGACCCGGAAGGATCTGACAGTGATGTGAACAATGTATATGTTGTGAATGCTGATACTAAGATTCATGGGGTTAGAAATGACGATACCAATGGAAACACAAGAACTTCAGACAGGTATATTGAAGATGGGTCATTCTTAAAATGTAAAAGTGTTACTTTAGGATATAGATTTTCAGAACACCTGCTTCGTAAAGCGAATATTTCTTCTTTAAGGGTTTATGCGTCTGTAACCAACTTATTTACAATCACTAACTATTCTGGTCTTGACCCGGAAATTGGATCATGGAATCCTAGGAATGCTGGAGTTGATAGCGGTTATTATCCTCAGCCAAGGATATTTACATTTGGTGTAAATTTATCTTTATCAAATAAATAATTAAATAAATTGCTATGAAATTAAAGTCAAAAATAATTTACTTAACTGTTGCTATTGCAGGTCTTTTAGCTTCTTGTAGCGATACGTTTTTAGATCGTCCGCCACTATCTAACATCAGTTCAGGTAACTTTTATCAAACCTCTGAAGATTTAAGATTGGCAACAGCTGCTTTATATGCTGGTGCTCAATGGGGGAGTTTGAGTTATTTTTCGTTCCTTCAAATCGGTGAAGTGATGAGTGGAAACATGATACTTGGTTATAATGATGATGCAGTTCAGATAAATAACTTTGCAGTTACTGGGTTGAATAGTGCTGTTATTACTTACTGGAGATCAATGTATGCTGTAATTCAGCATTGTAATATTACGATTAATGCAATTACAGAGAAAGCTCCCAATACCATATCTGCAGAGGAAATAAACGGAGCAATTGCAGAAGCTAAATTTATACGCGGATATGCTTATTTAAATCTTGCTGTTTTGTGGGGGGATGTTCCTATAATTGAGGATCTTAATGATTTGATAAATGACCCTTTGAAGGAGAGGAATATTGCGGATGACGTATATCAGTTTGTAGTAAACGATCTTACTTATGCTACAAAATATTTGCCGGTAAGCGATGAAAAGGGTAGGGTAACAACCTGGTCAGCACAAGGACTGCTTGCTAAAACTTATTTAACTTGGTCTGGGTTGAATTCTATATCTGGAGGGCAACGAAACGAAGCGCTTCTTGATAGTGCCAAACTGTACGCGGGAAATGTATGTCATGACAGTGGCTTAGAGTTAATGGATAGCTATGAAGACGTATTTAAGTATGAATTTACTGATGACGAAGAAATTTTATTTTCTCTTCAATGGTCTCCTGTAGATCAAGGATGGCTGAATGGAAATATGCTTCAATTATTTTCAAGTGCAGGTTTCTCTATTAACGGAGTTACACCTTGGTTCGGTATTCGACCTACTTATGATATGTATCTGCAGTATTCAGAGGCAGATTCTGTTAGGCGTAAAGCTACTTTTATGTATAAAGGGGATCATTATGCTGAGTTAAATCAAGAAAAGGGAGGTGTAGACTATACAGGTGATGCTGGTTTAAAGAAACATATCGTAGGTAATGAAAAAGATGTTAATGCGCCAACAATGGGTGTATTCTCTTCGGCTGAACATACCCCTTTATTAAGACTGTCAGATGTTTATCTCGTGTATGCAGAAGCTATTTTAGGTAATAACGGCTCAACAAGCGATGCAGAAGCACTGTTATACTTTAATAAAGTACATAAAAGAGCCGGCCTTGAAGCTGTAACTGAGATTAATGATGATGCAATGCTACGAGAAAGAAGGATTGAGTTGGCGGCAGAGAGTCAATATTGGATGGATTTAGTAAGACTTTCTTATTATAATCCTACTAAAGCTATTGGTCTTTTAAATGGAGGTGAAAGAGTGATATTTACACTTAATGATGCTGGGGTAGCAGAACCTCAAGATGCATATGGTATCATTACCCCGGCAAACATAAATACATTTAAACTACCAATCCCTTCAGATGAAATCACTGCAGATCCTAAGTTGTTGGATGAGCCGGTACCTTATTTTTAATGAAAAATAAATAGAATAATTATGAAAAAAATAATGTTTAATCGTATTCATTTCGCGATGTTAGTCTGTTTTGTCATTTTAGGAATACAGCTTACGTCTTGTGAAAAAGAAGAGGATAATTCACCTGTTATTACAGGGATACGTAATTACGCTCCTGCCCCCAATGACACCATTCTTGATGTATTGGTTCCCGGACAGTATGTTGTATTGGAAGGTTCAAACCTTCAGAACGCATCGTTGATTACCTTTGATGGTATACCAGCCACGATTGATAATGGTATATTAGCCGGGAATTATGCGGTGGTAAAGGTTCCTGATGTAATTCCTTTTCCTTTGGTGGCAGAGGTAGATGTAAACAAAGTTAGATTTGTTAACACCAATGGAGAAACAAGTTTTGATTTTCCAATACTTGCAGGGCCTCCTGCCATTACTGGCGTTTCAAATGAATTACCAACACCAGGTACTGTTGTTGCCATTAGTGGGACTAATTTGTTTCAAATTGAATCTTTTAGTTTTGGAGGTACAAATATTGCGGATTTTCAAATATCCGAAGACGGAACATTTATTATATTTACTGCTCCGGAATTGACTCAAAGCGGGCCAGTAAAAGTTGTTACAAGATCAGGAGTTGATTCTACAATTTTTGCAGTGAATGATTTTGAAACTGGGATGTTATGTAATTTTGATGATATAAATACTTTCAGTTGGGGTGCAGAAATTAAAAATGATAGTCAAGAGTTCCCTGGTAATCAAGGTAATTTTGCAGTATTAAACAGTGATGTTCTTGCTCCGTGGTCCGGCGACTGGTGGTCCGGTGGTCGTAGTATTAATCTAAATAGTACGCAATTAGTGTCTGTTGAAGATTTGGACTTACCTGTTGATAATTTTGCCCTTAAGTTTGAGCTTAATGTTCCCGGCGATTGGATTGGAACTCAATTGTATGTTATAAAAGATTATTCTTTTGAAGCGGACCCATCCTACCAGATGCTTTGGGAGCCTTGGTTAGTAGCTAATGGAGCCCAAACTTTCTCAGCAACTACTGCTGGTCAGTGGGTGACAGTAACTTTACCGCTAACAATGTTTAAAGTAGCCGATAGCGATGGCCTACCTGGCAAAGGTGACAGTGTTGCCAGTTTAGTTGACTTGCTAGGTGATGCCGGGAGTGGTGGCATAACTATATATACAGCCAATAAAACTGAAGTAGCAACTGAAACTGGTTTCCGAGGTGCTTTTGATAACATTAGGATTATAAGAATTAAATAACTGTTTAACTGAAACAATAGTTAATCTTATATAGGCCTGTAGGTTTTTACTTCAGATAGTAATTCCTGCAGGCCTAATTTTTTGTATGGTAAAAAATATACAATGGATTAGTTTGTCAGAAAAAATATGAATGCCGATACGGTTAAATCAATTATCCGCAACTCCTTTTTTTAATAATTGCGATAAGGAATGTTTTGGTATTAATTTTAAAGCTCACACTTCAAAAAATGGAATTTTCGGGCTTTTTTTTCTATTTTATTTTTTCGGACAGTTATGCCTTAAAGCAGGAATAAATATGTAGTTAGTTTCAACAAACACTATTTGCTCTGAGGTTGTTGCTAAATAGCAAAATAATGGAAATAATACATTTATACCCCCTTTGTAAAACATGGAGCCCCTTGGGAGTTTGGAGAATACGATATATTTAAATTGTCGTTTATTTGAAACTTACAGGTGTGTAATGTTTTGGATGAAAGAATTTTAAAGTCGTTAGATTATAGTCGCTTATGATAGAAATTGTAAAATATGACAATGGAATGAGAAAGACTAGTACTAAAGTGATGTTGTTAATTGCATTTGCTTTCTTTTTAAACTTCTTCTCCGAAGCGTCGCAATTGTATGTGGACACAAATTATCATCCTTATGATGATAAAATATTGAGAAAAATAACAGCAGCATTAAATTAATAAAAGAGGTAGGTTCAATGTTGTCTGCAAGAGACATTTGGCATGAGATAGTTACGAGCCTGCCGAAGGACAGTTCGATTTTGAATGGTTCAATACCGTTATGGATTTAATTAAATGATGCAAGGATTTCTTTGGAACGAGTTGAAAGTATATTGAAGTAGTATTGATTATGTATTAATTAGAAACAAAAAGAGAATGAAGTTAAATGTTTATTTTAAAGGGTTAGTGATTTTTATTACGATCATGTCTTTTTTTTCATGTAAGAAAGAGGCAGGTGTAGAGTCAGTTTTAAATGTTTCTCAAACTGAGATTAACGTAGAACCCGATGGAGGTGAGGATTTATTTACTATTGAATGTAGTGATGAATGGACAATAAATAATAATGCATCTACCTGGGTACAAGTAAGCGTTACAGCAGGTAATAGTGGTACTACTTCGGTTGACGTTACAATTGAAGCTAATAATACTGGTAATCATAGGAGTGGTATTTTGACTATAAACTCATCGAATGGTCAAGCAAGGAGAGTGACTGTTGATCAGGCTGCAAATCTATATCCTTCCTACAATACATCACCATTAGCTCCTGATGCAACAGGGATGAGCAGTACTGCTGTAGAATTGGCAGCAAAAATGACCTTGGGAATTAATATTGGTAATACCTTAGAGGCAACTCCTGGGGGCGAAAACGCTTGGGGCAATCCTAACATTACAAAAGAATATGTTGGAGCCATCAAGAATTTAGGGTTTAATGCCGTTCGTCTTCCATGTTCATGGGATCAGTATGCAGATCAAACGACTGCAAAAATAGATCAGGCATGGATGGACCGCGTTAAGGAAGTGGTACAGTACTGTGTTGATAATGATATGTATGTGCTTCTTAACATCCATTGGGATGGAGGTTGGTTAGAAAATAACTGTACTCCTGAGATGAAAGAATCGGTAAATGAGAAACAGAGAGCTTACTGGGAGCAAATAGCAACGGCAATGCGAGACTTTGATGAGCATTTGATGTTTGCCAGTGCCAATGAACCAGCCGTAGATGATGCTGCTAAGATGGAGGTGCTAAGTTCTTATCACCAGACCTTCGTCAATGCTGTTCGGTCTACTGGCGGAAGAAACAGCTATAGAGTGCTTGTAGTTCAAGGACCTAGCACAAATATCGAAAAAAGTAATGATTTAATGGATATGCCCACAGACGAGATAGAGGGACGTATGATGGCTGAGGTTCATTTTTATTCTCCTTCTCAATTCTGTATCTTGAAAGAAGACGTAGATTGGGGGAAAATGGCCTTCTATTGGGGAAATGGGTTTCATTCAACGATTGAGCCTGAACGTAATGCCACCTATGGAGAAGAAGATGCGGTAGATGCATCTATGGCTTTGGCAAAGGCGAAGTTTGTAGATAATGGAGTCCCGGTGATTTTGGGAGAGTATGGTACTTATAGGCGTGATAATGAACAATATGTACCTAAAGATTTGGAGCTCCACAATAACTCCGTGGATTATTGGATGACCTATGTGACAAAAAAGGCTCTTGAAAACGGTTTGATTCCATTTTATTGGGATATTGGTGGAGCCGTGGACAGACAGAACTATACCGTAAAGGACCAACGTACTATTGATGCTATTATAGAAGCGACTAAGTAATATTAATTACCGATTTATAATGCTTTAGTAGTTCAATAAATAATTTGTAATCATCCCCGACACTTGTGCCGGGGATGATTACAAATTATTTATGATAAGTAAAGAACATAAAAAAAAATACACTTTGTACTGTTTAAGTTGTTTAGGGTTTTTACACTCTTGGAATGATTGAGGGGCTTTAAATCAATAAAACAACCATTATGAAGATTCTCTTTTTTAAAGAAAATAAAAGAATGTATATAAAAAAAATAGTTTTAAGTACAATTATAGCTATGTGTTTTCTTGGATGTAAATCCACTGAAAATCAATCAAATACAAATAAAACGGAAAGGGTTAAGGAAAAACTAGTGGAAAAATTCGCAGGTGTTTCACCGAAGCTTAGCTCTGACAATGCGAATCCTTTATTGGACTTTATGTTTACTGCCGATCCAACAGCGGTTGAGTATGAAGGAAGAATTTATGTCTATGCAACCAATGATCATCAACAGTATGAGAACGTAGGAAAGGACGGAAAAAACACATATCATCATATTCGTTCACTGGTCATGATGTCTTCTGACGACATGGTCAACTGGACGTATCATGGTCTTATAAATACAGCGGAAATTTCGCCATGGACTCAGAATTCATGGGCGCCTTCAATAACATCTAGAGTAGAATCTGATGGAAAGACACATTTCTATTTGTACTACTCTAATAGTGGTATAGGAACAGCCATGCTTACCTCTACTTCTCCCGTTGGTCCCTGGAGTGACCCATTAGGGAAAAACATAGTTGATAGTTCTGTGCCTGGAGTCAATTGCGAGTCTCCATTTGATCCTGGAGTTGTTATAGATGACCAAGGTATGGGGTGGCTGGCTTTTGGAGGAGGAACACCTAAAACCGAATACATGCCAGGTAATTCTCGTATTGTTAGACTAGGAGAAGATATGATTAGTCTTGCTGGTGAAATTGCTGAGATACCTGCTCCTTATTGTTTTGAGGCAAGCGAGCTTAACTTTATAAATAGAACCTGGGTTTATACTTTTAATACAAGCTGGAAACCGCGCACGGAATGGCCTTATAAGAATATTGATAAACCTAGCCAATGCAGTATGTCTTATATGACAAGTAAAACGCCTTTAGATTCGGATAGCTGGAAGTATCGCGATAGCTACTTTAAGAATCCTGGTGATTACCACGTGGGACCTTATACAAATAACCACACGCATCTGTTTCAATTTAAAAGGAAATACTATATAGCTTATCACTCCATGTATTTACAGGATTATTTAGGCACAAAAGGTGGTTTTCGCAACGTAAGTATTGATGAAATACAGGTGGATGAAGAAAACGTACGCATACACATGGGAGAAGCGACTTATAAGGGGCCTTCTCAACTTAATACATTAAATCCATTTGTTATCCAACAAGCAGAAACAACTGCTGCCACTTCTGGACAAGTTCAATTTGAAGCTTTTGGTAATCCAGGTAATATGGTTGTTAAAGGAAACGAGGATAAACAATGTCTCATGGTACGAGGCGCTGATTTTAGTCAACATATTCCTGCAGAATTTGAAGCTAGGGTAAAAGGAAAAGGTAAGATAGATGTCTATGTGAATGATTTAAAAGGAACAGCTGTTGTTTCTCTTATATGTGATAAAGACGAATGGATTACTCTGTCAAAGAATGTAGAAAGAAAAATAAAGAAGGGAGTGGGGAATATCTATTTTGTATTTAGTGGAAAAGATTTTGTGTTTGATGAATGGCAATTTAATGATTAATTCTCGGAGTTATTTTATTGAAGCCAATATATAATTAGATATTCAATCAAAAAAGCTTTACGATTAAATATTAAGCTATTGATTATTATGCTGAGTAAAAATATCTAATAATTTGAAAAAAATAAAAATAGAATTAATTAGAACATTGTAATAATACTCTTTGCAGATTTCGGGGCTTAAGAATTGGATTGTGTTTTATTGAAAAGTAGATAATAGAATTTAAAAATTTTAAATATAAACCGTTTTAAAATAGTATTAATTTATGAAAATCGTTTTTTCTACCATAATTTCCTTATTGTGTAGTTTAATGGTGTTGGCTCAGGAAAAAAAAATGGTAGTAGTAAATACCAGCAAAGAGCCCGTTACACCAGGTGAATTTGAGCCAACATGGGAGTCGCTTCAGCAATACCAAACACCAAAATGGTTTCGCAATGCCAAGTTTGGCATTTGGGCACATTGGGGGCCACAATGTCAGCCCGAGCAAGGTGACTGGTACGGCAGGCTTATGTACGACGAAGGTAGTCCCCAGTACAAATGGCACTTGGAACATTATGGGCATCCTTCTTAGGTAGGCTTCAAAGACGTGATTCATGACTGGAAAGCTGAAAATTGGGATCCAGAAAAGTTGGTGGCCCTTTATAAAAGAGTTGGAGCACAATATTTTTTCGCCATGGCAAACCATCATGATAATCTGGATTTATGGGACAGTAAGTACCAAGAATGGAACTCTGTACGTGTAGGCCCAAAGAGAGACATCATGACCGGATGGGCAGAAGCAGCAAAAAAGTATAACTTGCCCTTTGGGATAAGTGTACATGCGTCCCATGCATGGACATGGTTTGAAACTTCCCAGCGCTCTGACAAGAAAGGACCATTGGCTGGTGTACCTTATGATGGAAACCTAACCAAAGAGGATGGTAAGGGCACTTGGTGGGAAGGGCTTGACCCCCAAAATCTTTATGCACAAAATCATCCCTTTAGCAAAGGAAGTGAAGATGATATTACGTCCTTATGGGGTGGGCAGTGGAATTGGAAAAATGGGGCATCCCTTCCAGATCAAGAATGCTGTGATAGATTCTACAACCGTACCATGGATCTCATCAATAAGTATAATCCGGATTTAATTTATTTTGATGACACGGCTCTGCCGCTTTGGCCAGTTAGTGATGCTGGTTTAAAGATTGCTGCGCATTATTACAATACTAATATGTCCATCCATGATGGAAAGCTAGAAGCTGTCTTATTTGGAAAGGTACTGACCGATGAACAGAAAAAATGTATGGTGTGGGATGTGGAAAGAGGCGCGCCAGATAAAGCACAAGCAGATGCTTGGCAAACCTGCACATGTATTGGCGATTGGCATTATAACAGGGCTGTTTATGATGAAAACCGATACAAATCGGCAAAAACAGTCATACAAACTTTGATTGACATCGTTAGTAAAAATGGTAATCTACTGTTGAATATTCCAGTTCGCGGAGACGGAACGATTGATGATAAGGAAGTAGCTATTTTAGAAGGCATTGCAGCCTGGATGGATATAAACAAAGAGAGTATTTTTGATACGTGTCCGTGGAGGGTGTTTGGCGAGGGGCCAGTGGCTGATGAAGCTAACCCTATGCAAGGTCCTGGTTTTAACGAAGGCAAAACACAATTGTCGGAAAAAGATATTCGCTTCAATCAAAAAGGGACTATTCTTTACGCCTCAGTTTTAGAGGTTCCTTTAGAAGATATTACCATAAAATCACTAGGTAAAAACAAAGTGAATTTCAAAATAAAAAAGATCGAAATGCTTGGTAGTAATGAAAAACTCAAGTGGAAACAAAAAGCAGGGGTCTTGGTAATTGAAAAACCTAAAGATGTACCAAATGATATGGCGGTAGTATTTAAGATTGAAAGAAAATTTAACAACTAAGAAAATTCATGAAAAATACAATTATAATGAATACCAAGTTCTTAGGCAGAACAATGTTAGCGACTCTTTTATGGGTTGCCACAATATCATGCGGAAATGCAAATAATGATATAGAACCATTGCTGGATGTTTCTAAAGTATTGATTTCCTTATCAGCAGAAGGGGGAACAGAAAATATAACAATAACAAGTAATGACAACTGGAGTGTTGATGGTTTAACATCATGGTTGGAATTAAACCAAACCAGTGGCAATAGTGGTAACGTAGAAATCCAGTTGACAGCAGAACTAAATGACACAGGTTCAACACGCTTCGCCACATTGAGCATCTCCCTGAAAAATGGAGAGATTCAACAATTGGTTAAAGTATCACAGGTTTCTCAGAGTACGCCCGTAGCACAAGCGGATCCCAATTTTTACATCTTTCTTTGTTTTGGACAATCCAATATGCAAGGCATGGGGGCAATCGAAAGTCAGGATAAGACGGTAGATAGCCGTTTCAAGGTGTTTCAAACACTGGATTGTTCAAACTTGAATAGGGAAAAGTCAACGTGGTATACAGCTGTTCCGCCTACTTGCCAATGTAATTCAGGGCTTTCGCCTGCCGATTATTTTGGAAGAACTATGGTTGAAAATCTGCCAAATAACATCACTGTGGGTATTATAAATGTTGCTGTTGCAGGATGCGACATCAGGCTGTTTGATAAGGATAAATACCAGGACTACGATTCTACATCTACCGATGCCTGGTTTACCTCCATTATAGACGGTTATGATGGAAATCCATATCAGTATTTGGTCAGCCTGGCAAAACTGGCTCAAAAGGACGGTGTGATCAAAGGGATTCTTTTACATCAGGGTGAAACAAACTCGGGGCAGCAAGAATGGCCAACCTACGTACAGAAAATATATAATGATATGTTGACAGACCTATCTTTAGAAGCCAATTCTGTTCCTCTTTTAGCAGGTGAAATGTTCTCTGGTGATAATAATTGCTGTTCAAGTATGAACACCATTATAGGAACGTTACCGGAGACGATTCCAACAGCGCACATTATTTCTTCGGATGGATGTACTGGACAGGATGCTGCCCATTTTGACTCAGCGGGTTACAGAATCTTAGGAAAGCGATATGCAGATGAAATGCTTTCTCTATTGGGCTATTAAAGAATAAAATGAGGATGGAGAACGAGGAGTGGTTGGTTTCACTCTTTTGATTGGTGGTTTCCAGTATGAACGATGAATAGTAGACTTAATAAAAAATGAAATGTCTGATAATCAAAGAATATTTATGAAATTATCCGATTCAACCAATGGCCAGACCTATGTCCTAGAGCAAAAAACAGTAGGTTTTAAAAGGTTGAAGCCAAGCTGGAAAAAGGTATTAATAGTTTTTTTGCTTTTTATCAATGGCTTGTCAGTTCATGCCCAGCAACAGGAGGGTATTCATAGGAAACAGCTGTTTGATGACAACTGGAAATTCCTTTTAGGCGATACTGCTGCTGTCAGTTCAAAGGATTTCAACGATGAGAGTTGGCGTAAACTCGATTTGCCTCACGATTGGAGCATTGAAGGGAAAGTCAATCCCAAAAATCCGACAAAAGGAGGAGGAGGATATTTTCCGGCAGGAATTGGCTGGTATCGGAAAACCTTTCGGGCACCCGACGCATGGGAAGCTGAAAAAGCAGCTATTTATTTCGAAGGTGTTTACATGAATTCAGAAGTCTTTATCAACGGAAAATCGTTGGGCGTTCATCCGTATGGCTACACATCGTTCAGCTACGACCTTACACCATATCTTAATTTCGGAAAGGAAAACGTTATTGCTGTGCGGGTAGATAATTCGCAGCAGGTAAACAGCAGGTGGTACAGTGGCTCTGGAATCTATCGCCATGTGTGGATGAGGGTGAGCAATCCGGTTCATGTGGCTCATTGGGGTATAAACATCACAACACCTGTTGTATCTACAAAAAAGGCAACCGTACAGATAAAGACATTAGTGAAAAATGAAACGACTTCAACACAAAGTATTGTTGCTAAAACTATTCTTTGGAATAAAAGTTCTAAAATAGCAGGAAAAGGTCAGGTGCAAATAGAGCTTCCTGCAAACAGCGAAAAGGAAATTACTCAAACAATAAACGTGTCAAATCCTTTGCTTTGGACACCTGAAACCCCCAATTTATATCAGGCTCAAATTCAGGTATTAAAAGATAAAAAGGTACTTGATGACACAAAAACCAGTTTTGGTATTCGTTCCATAAAATTTACTGCCGAAAAAGGGTTTCAGCTTAACGGCAAAACAGTTAAGATAAACGGAGGTTGTGTGCATCACGATAATGGTTGCTTGGGTTCTGTTGCTTTCGACCGTGCCGAGGAACGCAAAGTGGAGTTGCTCAAAGCTGGTGGATTCAATGCCGTTAGAACGTCGCATAATCCACCTTCCGAAGCATTTTTGGATGCCTGCGACAGATTAGGCTTACTGGTTATGGATGAGTCGTTCGATTGCTGGAAAGTTGGGAAAAACAGTAACGATTATTCTAAATATTTCAACCAATGGTGGGAAAGTGATTTATCATCAATGGTATTGCGCGATCGCAACCATCCTTCCATTTTCATGTGGAGCATTGGTAATGAAATACCGGAACGTGGAAAACCTGAAGCTGTGAAAACAGCGATTATGCTTATTGAAGAGCTTAAAAAAATGGATAATACCCGTCCGGTAACTTCGGCTATTGTTGAAAGTGGCAAGGATTGGACAATAATGGACTCGCTAATGGATGTACACGATGTGGCGGGTTATAATTATCATCTGTATAGTGCGCCGGACGATCATAAAAGAGTGCCTGAAAGAATGATTGTTCACACGGAATCCTATCCAAAAGATGCATTTGTTAATTGGAAATTGGTACAGGAGAACAATTACGTTATCGGTGATTTTGTATGGACGGCGATAGATTATCTTGGTGAAGCCGGTATTGGTAGAACGTATTATTCTGGCGAAACACCTGGTGAAAACTGGGATAACGATATGTTTCCCATTCATGCTGCCTATTGTGGTGATATTGATTTGATTGGTTGGAGAAAACCCATTTCGCATTACCGAAGCATGTTGTACAATAATAACGAAAAATTATATATGGCCGTTCGCGAACCTGAACCAGAGCCATTGGAAATCAAAACAACATGGTGGTCGGTGTGGCCAACTTGGGAAAGCTGGACCTGGCCTGGTTTTGAAGGAAAAACTGTTCAGGTTGAGGTATATTCCAAATATCCTAAAGTAAGACTGTATCAGAACAACAAGCTGGTTGGTGAACAGGCAACAACGAAAGATCAAGAATACAAAGCCACATTTTCAGTTACTTATGCATTAGGAGAGCTAAAGGCGGTTGGAGTTGAGAATAATAAAGAGGTTGAAGCTACTACGCTGCAAACTGCCGGCAATGCTGCAAAAATAAAACTTACAGCCGACCGAAAAGAGATATTGGCCAATGGACAGGATTTATCATACATATCTGTAGAAATTACGGACAAGGATGGAATAATCCAACCGAATGCCACAAATCGTTTGCATTTCAAAATTGATGGCCCCGGTGTAATTGCAGGAGTTGATAATGCCAACATCAAAGACACCGACTCTTATGTAGATAATACACGAAAAGCATGGAAAGGGAAGGCATTGGTGGTGATAAAAAGCAATCATCATGTAGGTGATATTATATTATCGGTAACATCAGATGGATTGGAGGAAAAAAGTATAATTATTAAATCAACACAAAAAAATTAAAGCATGGGAATATCATTGAAACAACCTCTCTTTTTTTTATTTTTTATTTTAAGTTCGTTTATTATAAATGCTCAGGAAGTAATTTCACCTAATGGGAACATAAAGATTGTTTTGAATTTGCCCAAAAACAATGCTTCTCATGAATGTTTTTTTAAAACCTTATATAAAGTTGAAAACAGGTTTGTTGAAGTTTTGCCCGATTCTAAATTAGGTATTAATCGTACCGATGAGCAGTTTACAGATAACCTTCTTTTTATTGCAGCATCGAAACCTGTTTCAATACACGATAAGTATAAAATGGTTTGTGGTAAACGCTGCCTATGCGAAAATTTTGGTACTGAAAAAACATTCAGTTTCCAAAATTCCAATCATCAACCCTTAAATATTGTTTTTAGGGTTTATAATGATGGTATTGCATTTAGATATGTTTTTCCTAATTATTCTGATTCTGCAAAAAGCATTATTGGTGAAGAAACAACCTATGTTTTGCCCGATAGTACAAGCCGATGGATGCAGCCTTATGAAAGGTCATACGAAAATTTTTATCCGTTGAGTAGAACGGGCGTTGATAAGCAAAGGAAGCAGGAGTGGGGTTATCCTGCATTATTTAAAGTCAATAATCAATCAATTTGGGGGCTGATTTCGGAAGCAGATATCAGCGAAAATAATTGTGCTGCTAAACTATGCAATCTGAAAAATGCTAAGGAATATCAAGTTACATACCCTTCTCCTCGTGATAATTTCAAGCAAACAGGAGTGAAAGCCATGTTACCTTGGAACTCACAATGGCATACGCTAATAATAGGTCAATTGTCTGATGTAGTAGAATCTACTTTAATTACAGACGTTAGCGAATCTAATAAATTAACAGAAACAAGTTGGATAAAACCGGGTCCAGTTTCGTGGATATATTGGGCAAACAATCGAGGTTCAAAAGACTACAAAAAAGTAGTTGAATATGTTGACCTTGCTGAGGAAATGAATTGGCCTTATGTGCTGATAGATTGGGAGTGGGATGTAATGGGCAATGGTGGTAATATAATCGATGCTCTGAACTACGCAAAAAGCAAGGGAATAAAACCAATGATATGGTATAATTCAGGTACAATTTGGCTCGACCCAACGCCGAATGACAGGCTGTTGACTGCCGAAAAACGTGCTAAAGAGTTTGCGTGGCTCAATAAAATAGGTGTTTTTGGCATAAAAGTTGACTTCTTTGCCGGAGACCAGCAGGATATGATGAAATATTATATAGACATTTTGAAAGATGCAGCAAAATATCATTTGATGGTGAATTTTCATGGGGCAACAGTTCCCCGAGGCTGGGCTCGTACATATCCAAATTTAATGTCAACTGAAGCTGTATATGGTGCAGAATGGTATAACAATCAACCTGTATTGACTGATAAAGCTGCAGCCCATAATACCACGCTGCCATTTACACGTAATGTAATTGGTTCAATGGATTACACTCCGGTTACTTTTTCAAATTCACAGCATCCGCATATCACATCGTATGCTCACGAGTTGGCTTTGTCTGTTGTATTTGAATCAGGGCTACAGCACTTTGCAGATAGTCCATCAGCGTATGAATCTTTACCAGCAGAACCAAAAGAATTTCTGAAAACCGTACCTGTTGCGTGTGACAATACAAAACTTCTGGATGGTTATCCAGGTGAAAAAGTAATTATTGCCCGTAAGAAAGGAAATCAGTGGTATATCGGTGGGTTAAATGGAAAAGATGAATCCCAGACTTTAATAGTAAAGTTTGATTTTCTGGATAAGGGAAGCTATAATTTCCAGCTTATCAAAGACGGGAAGGATGATAAATCTTTTTCTTCAGAAATAATAAGAGTGAAGAGAGGGGATGCATTGAAAATTGAATGCCTTCCACGAGGAGGGTTTGTTGGTGTGATAAAGTAAAATAATCAAGGAATGTATTATTTGTGATTCAAGTAATATTAATACAAATAAATTAGGAAAAATGATAAAAAAAATTTTCAAAGGAATTGTGTTTTCCTCCCTTTTAATTAGTGCTTCGTTCACATATTCTCAAAGCAATGTAATCCATGTAAAATCCCCTAACGGGAAGATTGACATGGCTTTGGAAAGTGGAGCAAAGCTAACCTGGTCTGTAAAACATGAAAATACAGAAGTTATTGTGCCTTCTACTATATCGTTAACACTTGGTAGCGGAGAGGTTTTAGGCAACAATGCAAAAGTTATTAGCACTAAAAAATCAAAAGTCAACACTACGTTTACAACGCCTATCTATAAAAAGGAATCGGTGGTTGACGAGTATAATCAGGTTATAGTAAACTTTAAGGGGCATTATGGCTTGATTTTAAGAGCCTATGATGATGGTGCGGCCTACCGTTTTTTTACAAATAAGAAAGGACAAATTATTGTTGAATCGGAAGAAGCTGGTTTTAACTTTAGTAAGGACCATAAAGCCTATGTTCCCTATGTACGTGATCTAAGAGAAAATGACATGTATTCATTCGCCTTTGAATGCGATTATGTTGAGACACCTCTTTCTGGATTTGTAAAAGATTCACTGGCTATTTCTCCGCTGCTTGTTGATCTGGAAAATGGGAAAAAAGCTGCTGTTATAGAGGCTGATTTGGAAGATTACCCTGGCATGTTTTTAACACGAAATAATCAAACGAAGCAAGGTCTGAAAGGAGCTTTTGCTCATTATCCGAAGGAAGAACGAATGGGGGGCTACAATAACATGGACTATATGGTAGCAAAAAGGGAACCTTATATTGCCAAGACAAGCGGCACACGAAAATTTCCATGGAGAGCAATCATAATAAGTGAAAGCGATAAAGATCTGTTGAACAATGATATGGTGCAAAAGCTTGCCGCACCTTCTAGAATTAATGATATAAGCTGGATAAAACCAGGTAAAGTAGCATGGGATTGGTGGAATGATTGGAATATATCGAAAGTCGATTTTAAGGCAGGGATCAATACCGAAACCTATAAATATTATATCGATTTTGCTTCTAAAAACAATATTGAGTATGTGGTTCTGGATGAAGGTTGGAGTGAAGAAACCGATATGATGAAGATAGCACCAAGTATGGATGTTGAGAAACTCATTAACTACGGAAAACAAAAAAATGTAGGAATTATTCTTTGGGCTTCATGGTATGCTATCAATCAGGTTTTAGACGATGCTTTTATTAAATATTCAAAAATGGGAGTGAAAGGGTTTAAAATAGATTTCTTAGATCGTGATGACCAAAAAATGGTAAAGTCGGTTTATAACATTGCTAAAAAGGCCGCTTCTTATAAACTTCTTGTTGATTTCCATGGTATGTATAAACCCACTGGCGTTCAGCGAACATATCCGAACATTGTTAATTTTGAGGGGGTAAAAGGCTTGGAGAACGTTAAGTGGACAGCAAATGATGATACCCCATATTATGCCACTTGTATTCCCTTTATCAGAATGCTGGCGGGACCTATGGATTATACGCCAGGAGCCATGCGTAATGCAACAAAAGCAGATTTTCGTCCAAGTAACTCCATGCCGATGAGTAAGGGAACCAGATGTCACCAGTTGGGTATGTATGTTGTTTATGAAGCTCCATTACAAATGATGGCCGATAGTCCTACGGCCTACATGAAAGAACAGGAAAGCACGACTTTTATTACCAAGATCCCTACTACTTTTAATGAAACAGTTGCCCTTGATGGTAAAGTGGGAGAATATGTAAGCATTGCCAGAAGAAAGGGTGATATATGGTATGTAGGCGGTTTAACTAACTGGACATCAAGAGAGATGATGGTGGACCTATCATTCCTTGATAAAGGAACCTACTCCGCCGAAATTTTTAGAGATGGCATTAATGCGGATAAAGATCCTACAGACTATAAAAGAGAAACAATTGATGTTACAAATACCGATAAGTTAACGGTAAATATGGCCAATGGTGGCGGTTTTGCCATTATAATTAGCCCCAAAAAATAAGTGTATTAAATATTAATTAAAATACGCTTGATCATATAAATTAAATCAAAATATGAGTTCTATACATCAGAAGACAATGTGAATTGGAAATTAGTTGATAAAGGAGAGTTTTCGAACATCAAAAACAACCCTTTGATGCAAATCAAAAATTTTACATTGGCAAACGAGTGTTATGTTAGGTTGTGTATTTTGAAAAATACCCATGGTGATAATGTTGCCGGGTATGCCTAAGTGGATGTGATTACGAAATAATAAATACAGTAGGAATCTTATAAATAGAAGAAGAGAATATTACATCATGATAAAAAGAAAAATTAGCGTTTTACTAGTACTATTTACGCTGTTGTTTCTGAATGGATGGGCGCAAGAGCCTGTTTACCTGGATACAAGTAAACCCATAGAAACTCGAGTAAAGGATGCATTGTCACGAATGACGTTAGAAGAAAAAGTAGAGTTATGTCATGCTCAGTCTAAATTCAGTTCAAAAGGAGTTCCTCGGCTAGGTATTCCAGATGTATGGTCTTCTGATGGTTCACATGGTGTGAGCGATGAAAAATTATGGGATGAATGGAGTAGTGCGCAATGGACAAACGACTCCTGCACCGCTTTTCCGGCATTAACATGTCTTGCGGCAACATTCAATTCCGACATATCATTGCTTTACGGAAAATCTATTGGAGAAGAAGCCCGATACCGTAACAAAACCATGTTGTTAGGGCCAGGAGTCAATATTTATCGTACGCCACTAAATGGTCGGAATTTTGAGTATATGGGCGAAGATCCTTTTTTGGCTTCACGTATGGTAGTGCCATATATTCAAGGTGTACAGTCTAATGGAGTTGCTGCTTGCGTAAAGCATTTTGCATTGAACAATCAGGAAATTTCCCGTGGTGAGATTAATGTAAATGTAAGTGCCCGAGCATTGTACGAGATTTATCTTCCAGCCTTTAAAGCTGCCGTTCAGGAAGGGAATGTGTGGTCAATCATGGGCGCATATAATAAAATATGGGGCGTACATAGCTGTCACAACGATTTATTATTGAATAAAATTCTGAAAAATGATTGGAAGTTTGATGGCGTGGTGGTTAGTGACTGGGGCGGTGTACACAGTACTGATGAGGCTGTGAATAACGGACTTGATATTGAAATGGGTACCTATACCAATGGATTGACAACACAAGGTCATTTCCCTTTTTCAAGCTATTATTTAGCTGATCCATTCTTGAAAGGAATTAAATCAGGGAAATACGAAATATCGAAACTTGATGATAAAGCGAGCCGAATTTTGCGAATGATTTTTCGTACCACTATGAGTCCTAATCGTCCGTTTGGACGTTTTGTGTCACCAGAACACAGCTCCGCAGCCAGAAAAATAGCAGATGAAGGGATTGTTCTTCTTAAAAATAACAAACAGTTTTTACCTATTCCTGAAGGCAAATACACAAAGATTGCTGTGATAGGCGAAAATGCTGTTCGTAGTCTGATTGTTGGAGGAGGTTCTACATCGCTGAAAGCTGCTTATGAAATTTCGCCATTGCAGGGATTAAAAAATAAATACGGTGAAAATCATATTGTTTACAGCATGGGATATGCTTCAGGGCCGTCGCTGTATGGGGCAGAAGAGCCTTCTAAATTAAATTTAGATTCATTGCGAACTGCAGCTGTTGAAGTTGCGAGTCATGCCGATTTGGTGCTTTTTGTTGGCGGATTGAATAAAAATTATTTTCAGGATTGTGAAAGTGGTGATCGTAAATCTCTTAGTTTACCATTCGGACAAGATAAACTAATTGAAGATATACTAAAAGTCAATAAAAATGTAGGCGTAATTTTACTAAGCGGAAATGCTGTTTTGATGCCTTGGTTAGATAAAACACCTGCTGTTTTGCAAGGGTGGTATCTTGGTTCTGAGGCTGGAAATGCTTTGGCAGATATTATTTCCGGTGATGTAAACCCTTCAGGAAAACTCCCTATCTCATTTCCTAAAAAACTCGAAGATGTTGGGGCACATGCTTTTGACAAACTCTGTTATCCAGGCGATGGTGTCAACGTGTATTACAAAGAAGATATTTTTGTAGGATACCGTTGGTATGATACTAAAAACATTCCTGTTCTTTTCCCATTCGGGCATGGATTGAGTTATACAACATTTCAATACGGAAAACCTACAATTTCTTCAAAATCAATTACAACAGCCGATTCATTAGTTGTAACAATTCCAGTAAAAAACACAGGTAAAGTTGTGGGAAAAGAAGTAGTTCAATTGTATGTTAATGATGAAAAATCGAGTTTGCCTCGTCCGCTTAAAGAATTAAAAGGGTTTGAGAAAATTTCTTTACAGCCGGGAGAGGAAAAGACGGTGAGTTTCACTTTAACAAAAGAGGATGTTTCTTATTATGATGACAAAAAAAATGCATGGATTGCAGAACCAGGTAATTTCAAAATTATGATTGGAGCTTCGGCTGCCGATATCAAAGGTACAGCAAGCTTTATTTTGAAATAAGACATTATAATTGATTTTAAATAAATTTAATATGAAAAAAATAATTTTTCTTTTAGTTTGTATTTTGGGTTTCTTTCACGACTCAAACGCTCAGGGATATAAAAATCCTGTTATTTCTGGTTTTCATCCGGATCCAAGTGTTTGCAGAGTTGGTGATGATTATTATTTGGTAACCAGTAGTTTTGAATATTTTCCGGGAGTGCCGGTCTTTCATAGTAAAGACTTAATTAACTGGACGCAAATCGGACATTGTCTGACCCGTCCTTCCCAACTTAAATTAGAAAAATGCGCACCTTCTGCGGGTATTTATGCACCAACACTCCGTTATCACGAAGGTCGTTTTTATATGGTTACTACAAATGTATCTGGTGGAGGAAATTTTTATGTATATACAGATAATCCTGCAGGAGAATGGTCTGAACCTGTTTTTGTAGAACAGGGTGGTATTGATCCAACTTTATATTTTGAAGACGATAAATGCTATTTCGTGTCCAATGGCAAAGGCATCACCATTTCTGAAATAGATATTAAAACGGGAAAAAAACTTACCGAAGGCAGAATTGTATGGAATGGTACAGGAGGACGCTATCCAGAAGCACCGCATATTTATAAAAAGGATGGATGGTATTATTTACTCATTTCTGAAGGAGGTACCGAATATGGACATAAAGTGACGATTGCGCGCAGCAGATCTATTTATGGAGCTTATGAATCGAATCCTGCTAATCCAATTCTTACGCACATGAATGAAAATGCACAAAGCAACCCAATCCAAGGAACAGGACATGGAGATTTTGTTCAGGCTCATGACGGTTCGTGGTGGATAATATTCTTGGGCTTTCGTCCGCAAAGCTTACTTCACCACGTATTGGGGCGTGAAACCTTTTTAGCTCCGGTAAGATGGGATGCAAATGCTTGGCCTGTGATAAATGGCAACGGTACGGTAAACATAGATATGAATGTGCCTACTTTACCTTTAAAGCCTGAAAAGCAACATAGTCTTTCAACCGATTTTGATGAAACGAAGTTAGGTGTTGATTGGAACTACCTCCGAAACCCATTTATGAATAATTATTCGCTAACAGAAAAGAAAGGGGCATTGCGGTTGAAAGCAAGCCAGGTTTCTTTGGACGATAACGATTCCCCAACTTTTGTGGGACGCAGACAGGAACATATGGATTTTTCAGCTACTACTGTGTTATCATTAAACGATGCAAAGGAAGGCGATGAAGCGGGAATGACAATGTTCTACACGAGCCAGGCTCATTATGACCTCTTTTTAAAAAAATCAGAAAAAGGCAAATATAAATTGGTGGTGCGTTATCACATGGGAGAGTTGAACCACATTGCATACGAAAAAGAAATACCTAGTGATAAAATTTATTTGAAAGTAAAAGGAGACAAGGATTTTTACTCGTTTTATTATTCCCTTGATGGTAAGAAATTTAATTTTTTAGACAAGATAAATGTATGGTATTTGAGCTCTGAAACCAATGGTGGTTTCACGGGGGTATATATTGGATTGTATGCCACATCCCAAAATAAAAAGACCAAAGCTTATGCTGATTTTGATACGTTTATATACAAACCTGGAGATTTAGATTAATGTAGGGGTAATGGTGTTTTTCCTATAGCTTAGAATTAAGAAAAACAATTATAAAGTATAAGGTATAATGAATAAAAAAAGAAACAAAATAGTGTTTAAAAAAAAGATTTTGGTTGCTCTAATCATTCTTTTTTGTAATTATTTACAGGCTCAAACCGCAATGGTCAACGTCCAATCGCGTAATCTAACAAGTTTAAACGGCAAATGGAAAGTTATAATTGATCCAACCGGTATTGGAGATTGGAGACAGGTTTGGCAAGAAAAAAAGCCTCAAAAAAAAACCGATTTTGTTGAGTATTCATTTGAAGGTGGGCCAGAATTAGATGTGCCGGGAGATTTTAACACCCAAATGCCAGAACTCACTTATTTTGAGGGAACAGTTTGGTACAAAAAGCAGTTTAGTCACACAAAGAGAGAAGACAAAAGATTGTTCCTCTATTTTGGAGCTGTCAATTATTTAGCAGACGTGTATTTGAACGGTGAAAAAATTGGTAGTCACGAAGGTGGTTTTACACCCTTTCAGTTTGAGATAACCAATAAAGTTAAAGAGGGCAACAATACTTTAATTGTTAAGGTTAATAACCAGCGCAAAGAAAATGGTTTGCCAGGTGTAGGTTATGATTGGCTTAATTTTGGGGGAATAACCCGAGATGTTGGTTTAATTGAAACAAACAATGTTTTTATTGAAGATTATTTTATCCAACTAAAAAAAGGAAGTTTAAACAACGTTTTAGGATGGGTTCAATTAAATGGAGCCAAGACAAACCAAAAAATCACCATTAAAATTCCAGAGTTAAATCTGAACTATAAAACAAAAACAGATGATAAGGGTTTTGCCAATATAGAATTCTCTTCAAAATTTACTCTTTGGTCTCCAGAAAACCCTAAAATTTATAAGGTAGCCATAGAAAGTGAAACGGATGCTGTTGATGATAATATTGGCTTTAGAAGTATTGAAGTTAAAGGGAGTGAAATTTTTCTGAACAAGAAGCCCATATTCTTGAAAGCTGTCAATATTCATGAAGAAAATCCTTTTAAGGGAAGCAGAGCCTTTTCAAAAGAAGATGCAGGAATTCTGCTTAATGCAGCGAAGGAATTGGGTTGTAACCTAGTTCGTTTGGCACACTACCCTCATAGTGAAAACATGATTAAGGAAGCTGAAAAAATGGGGCTCATGGTTTGGGATGAGCTTCCTATATACCAACATATTAAATTTTCAGACAGTCTTGTTCCAAAGAAAATGGAAATGATGCTAAAGGAAATGGTGACTAGGGATAAAAACCGTGCAGCTGTGGCGATATGGAGCCTTTCCAATGAAACATATTCCTCTACACCAAATAGAAATGATGCACTCATTTCATTAACACAAAAATGCAAAGCGATGGATTCAACGCGTTTAATTAGTCATGTAATTAATACGCAGGGTTATGGTGACAATACCTTTACGGTTCGTGATTCGCTTTATAAGTATTCAGATATTGTTGCGATTAATGAGTATATAGGTTGGTATATACCTTGGCAAGGAAAACCTTCAGACACTAAATGGGAGATCGATTTTCCAAATAAGCCTGTGTTTATATCCGAGTTTGGAGGTGAAGCTTTATATGGGAACAATGATTTGCCCTCCGATGAAGCTTCTAACTGGACCGAGGGGTACCAAGAACAAATATATAAAGATCAAGTTAAAATGTTCAAGACTATTCCCAATTTAGCGGGTGTATGTCCGTGGATTTTATTCGATTATAAATCCTTGAGTAGAATGAACCAGATTTACCAGAACGGTTACAACCGAAAAGGACTGATATCTGAAAACGGAGAGAAGAAAAAGGCTTGGTATATTATGAGCCGATATTACAAAGGAAAATGAAAAAAACACTGCTGTTATTTTTACTTCTATTGAGTTCGACAATTAGTTTTTGTCAAAATTTTTCAAAAGAATGGGTGTCAGATTCTCTTTTTCTTAAACCAGAATCGGCACTTTTTGACTCTTCAGAACGAATTGTTTATATCTCAAATATTAACGGTGAATACCTTGCAAAGGATAGAAATGGGTTTATTTCCAAAATCAAAACAAATGGTGAAATAGATTCCTTAAAATGGGTAGAAGGACTTGATAGTCCACAAGGTTTGGGTTTGTATAAAAACAAATTGTATGTAGCAGATATTAGCAGGGTTGTTCAGATTAATACGAATACTGCTAAAATTGAAAAAGTATTTGTGGTTGAAGGAGCAAAATTCTTTAACGATATTGCATCTGATTCAAACGGAGATATTTACACCTCTGACTGTTTTGGGAATAAAATTTATAAAATAGCAAACGGAAAAATTAAGGTATGGCTCGATTCTAATTTTATTTCAAATCCGAATGGTTTGTTGTGCACAAAAGAGGATCTTTTAATGCTGAATATGAAAGACAAAACCGCTTATGCGATAAATAAATTGACTAAGAAGCATCGTTCAATTTTTAGCGGAATTGATAATCTGGATGGTATTGTTAGCGATGGTGCAAACGGATTTTTCGTGTCTGGAGCCTGGCAGGGGCAAATATTTCATGTCGATTCAGATGGTAATAAAAAGCTAATAATTGATTTAGGAAAAGAAAAAATCATTACAGCCGATATTGAATATATTAGTAAAGAAGAATTGTTAATAATACCAACTTTGGATAAAACAATAATTGGATATAAATGGACGAAATAATTTTCAATTGGTATGTAATTGAAATATATTTTAAGAACTATAACAACAAATAATTAAATAAAATGGAAAGTGTTTTGAAATTAAAAAGAGTTGGAATATTAATGTTTTTGATGCTTATGGTTTTTGGGAGTTCATTTTCCCAAAGTAAGGTAATTGAACTTTGGAACGGAAAAGTTCCTGGTGCAATTCACAATGATAAGTTCAAACAGATTGTTGATACGACTGCAAGCTGGGTTGATAAGCATTCCATTATCAATCCCTACCTTGATGTATATCTGGCTCCTAAAGAAAAGTCAAATGGCACTGCAGTTGTTATTTGTCCTGGTGGAGCCTATGTGGGGATGGCTGTCAAACATGAAGGGTCACAGGTGGCAAAATGGCTAAATAGTTTAGGCGTGACAGCCTTTGTGCTAAAATACCGTTTGCCTGATGATAGTATTATGAAAAATAAGACCGTTGCCCCCTTGCAGGATGGACAAAGAGCAATTCGTATAGTTCGCAGTCATGCGAAAGAATGGGGCATCAATCCACAAAAAATTGGGATCATGGGATTCTCAGCAGGTGGACATATGGCATCTACCCTTTCAACTCATTACAATGAGAAAGTGTATGAATCAGATGATTTGACCAGTGCCAGACCCGATTTTTCATTGTTGATTTATCCAGTTATTTCGATGGAGAAAGGCATTACCCATTGGGGATCTCGGGTAAATTTGCTTGGCGATAATCCTACGCCGGAACAGGTGAAGCATTTTTCAAACGAGTTGCAGGTAAATAGCGAAACTCCACCGGCTTTTATGGTTCATTCTTTGGATGATGGTGCCGTGCCTGTACAAAACAGTATTAACTATGCCTTGGCTTTGCAAAAGTTTAAAATTCCTTGCGAACTTCATCTTTACCAAACAGGAGGACACGGTTACGGTATGGGTAATTCGACAAATACTGAATCAACTTGGACTGAAGCTTGTCGAAAATGGCTTGAAATGAAAGGTTTATTGTTGAGTAAATAATTAGCAAGAGAATCTTCGGGTAGGAAATAATGTATATTATAAACAAATTGGTTGTTATGAAATTATCTGGAAAATTTACGGAAACGGGTTTGTTGATGTGACCACAGATTTTGATCCTGACAAGTTAGACTACCCATTGGCCGTCACGAATTATCAGTCGATAATATGTTTGTGCCTTATTTGCGTACTCAGGATTGTGGCAATCGGTCAAATGTGTGTTGGAATGATGGTAACTGCCGATAATTTGATGAATTTCAGCGCACTTCATTATACTCCGCTCGATTTGGGAAAAGCAAACTACCCCTACGAATTAACACGCAGGAAAAAAACAATCCTGACTGTTGATATGCAGCATTGCGGATTAGGTGGAGGAAGTTGCTGCCCCGGACCAATGGGAAAATATCAGATGAAAACAGAAAAAGCAACTTTTAGTTTTTCTATCCGCCCATACCATGGGAACATGGGTAATATGGAAGATGTTTCGAAAATGAACTCAGCAATTAAAAAAAAGTGAAAAATATGGATAAACAAAAATGGAATAGAATGAAGGTGCTCTCAATAGTATTCATCCTGTCGATGATGATTACAGGATTAAGGGCACAAACACAGGATGCCAATCGTTTTTTTTCTGATAAGGATTTAATATCTACTGGTATCTACTATTATCCTGAACATTGGAACGAAAACCAATGGGAAAGGGATATTAAGAAGATTTCTGATATGGGCTATGAATTTGTCCATTTGGCAGAGTTTGCGTGGTACAAGTTGGAACCAGAAGAGGGAACGTACAACTTTAAATGGCTTGATAAAGTGGTCAATTTGTGCATAAAGAATAACTTAAAGGTAATTATGTGTACACCTTCAGCTACAAGTCCTACGTGGATGCGCGTTAATTACCCGGAAACCTTTATTGAAAATAGTCACTATATTCGTGCCGAGAACGGAACACGTGGTTTAAATTCTGTTACAAATGCAAAATACCGTGATTTGGTTGAAAAAGTTGTGACAAAATTGGGGGAACATTATGGTAAAAATAAGAATGTTATTGGTTGGCAAATAGATAATGAGCCACCTGCTATTGCTGATTATAGTCCTTCGTCGCAAGCTGCCTTTCGGTTGTGGTTAAGAGATAAATACAAAACAGTTGATGCATTAAATCAAGCATGGGGAACCGCTTTTTGGAGTCAATGGTTGGATAGTTTTGAGCAAGTTATTATTCCAAATACCGATTTAGTTGGATGGTGGGGGAATAATCCTCATGCCCTTTTAGATGTTAAGAGGTTTCAAGCCGATAATCAAGCTAATATGCTTGACTATCAGGCAAAAATTTTGAGAAAGTATATTTTGGATAGTCAGTATATTACTACAAATTATACTGCTGTTTCTCAAGGAGCCGATCCTCGTCGAACTAAATATCTTGATTTTGCTTCTTATACGGCTTATCCTAACGGAGGTAGCGACAATTTAGGAGAACTTGGTTATCGTTTGGGAAATAGTGAATTAATTCTTTTTGCAGCTGAGTATTATAAGTCTGTTGGTGGAGTTTCCGGTGTTATGGAAATCCAACCCGGACCAGTAAACTGGGGTAGGTATAATCCGTTGCTAGTTCCCGGTACTGTACATATGTGGTTATTTCATACTTTTGCAGCTGGAGGTAAAATTGCCTGTTCATACAGGTTTCGTCAAATTAATTATAGTTCAGAGCAGTATCATTCAGGTATTATAAAACCTGATGGAGTTACTCCATCTCAGGGAGGAGAAGAATACATGCAATTTATGAAGGATATAAAAACACTTCGTAAAGCCTGCAAAGCAAACCAGAAGATGCCTGAGGAACTAGCAAAGAAATCAACTGCTATACTTTGGAATTTGGAAAACTACTGGGCTATTGATCGTCAGAAACTAACTTATCAGTGGGATACATGGAATTACCCGATTAAATTTATGGAAATGGCAAAATCTTTAGGGGCACCTACAGATGTTATTTCAGAGGAGACTGATTTTTCAAAGTATAAGGTTTTAATAGCTCCGGCATATGATTTAGTTGATTCTGCTTTGGTGAAAAGATGGACAGACTACGTAGTCAATGGAGGCCACTTAGTTTTAACTTGCCGCACTGCCACTCGAAATCGCGACGGACATATTTGGGAAGGAGATTGGGCTGCGCCTTTATCAGATTTAATTGGGGCAAAGGTGGAAGCAACAGATATGTTATCTAACTATGCGAAAAAAGGAGATGTTTTAATGAATTCAACTCATTACAGTTGGGATAATTGGGGCGACTTGCTAAATCCTGATAAAAACACAGAAGTGCTAGCTGCGTATGACAACCATTTTTACAAAGGCAAGGCTGCTGTTGTGAAAAATAAAATAGGTAAAGGTACTGTGACTTACATTGGAGTTGTTACAGATGATTCTAAACTTGAAAAGGATATTCTGCGCAATACTTATGAAGGAATAGGAGCCGCTACCCAAAACTACCCTGAAGGTGTTTATGTGTATTGGCGCGAAGGTTTCAATATTGCAGTAAACTATTCTTCAGATGATTATATAATGGATATTCCGGAATCAGCTAAGATTCTAATTGGTGAAAAGAAATTGAAGCCTGCCGGTGTATTGGTATGGAGTGAGAAGTTGAGATTATAACACTTAATTGAATAACGATTTAACGATGAAACTTAAAATTCTTTTTATATTAATGTTAGGAAACGTACTATTCCTTTCTGCTCAAAACAGTAAGCCTGCATATCTGGATGTAACCAGGCCATTAGAAGAACGTGTTGAAAGTGCTCTTTCATTGATGACAGTAGCTGAAAAAGTAGAACTTTGTCATGCTCAGTCAAAATTCAGTTCTAGAGGGGTAGCCAGATTGGGAATACCTGAAGTATGGACTTCCGATGGACCTCATGGAATTCGTGAGGAGGTTTTTTGGGATGAATGGAGTGGAGCCAACTGGACAAATGATTCGTGTACCGCGTTCCCTGCACTAACTTGTTTAGCAGCCTCTTTTAATCCTGAATTAGCTTTGCTTTATGGCAAGTCAATTGGGGAAGAAGCCCGCTATCGTAATAAAACCATGTTGTTAGGACCTGGAGTTAATATTTACCGAACACCACTGAATGGGCGAAACTTTGAATATATGGGCGAAGATCCTTACTTAGCATCGCGCATGGTGGTGCCTTATGTAAAAGGTGTACAGAAAAATGGTGTAGCAGCTTGTGTAAAGCATTTTGCTTTGAATAATCAGGAAGTTTGGCGTGGGCACATCAATGTTAATTTAAGTGACAGGGCTCTGTACGAGATTTATCTACCTGCTTTTAAGGTAGCAGTTCAGGAAGGAAAAGCCTGGTCAATTATGGGTTCTTACAATAAATTCAAAGGAGAGCACTGTTGCCATAACAATCTTTTGCTAAATAAAATACTTAAACACGATTGGAAATTTGATGGTGTTGTCATTAGCGACTGGGGTGGAGTTCATGATACAGAGCAAGCAGTAAACAACGGACTGGATATTGAAATGGGAACCTTTACTAATGGTTTGACTACGGCTGGTCATTTTCCATATTCTGAGTATTATTTGGCTAATCCTTTCCTTAAAGGAATCAAAGATGGAAAATATGATATGGCAGTGTTAAACGATAAAGCACGTCGTATTTTAAGATTGATATTCCGTACAACAATGAGTGCCAACCGTCCATTTGGGCGATTTGTGTCACCAGAACATAGCGAGGCTGCACGGAAAATTGCCCAAGAGGGAATTGTTCTTTTGAAGAACACAAATGATTTCTTTCCAATACCTGCAGGTAAGCTTAAAACGATTGCTGTTATAGGTGAAAATGCTTCAAAAAGTCTGGTTATTGGAGGAGGTTCTTCTTCATTGAAAGTGGCATATGAGGTATCTCCATTGCAAGGATTAAAAGAAAAATATGGCGATGCTCACATTATTTATAGCCTTGGTTATGCTTCAGGACCTTCTTTATACGGCAGGGAAGAATCTTCAAAGTTAGACACTGATTCGCTTTTTGCTGCAGCTGTAGAAGCAGCAAAAAAGGCTGATGTTGTACTTTATATTGGAGGCCTGAATAAAAATCATTTTCAGGATTGTGAAGGTGGTGATAGGAGAGCAATGAACCTTCCTTTCGGACAGGATAAATTGATTGATGCTTTATTAAAAGTGAATAAAAACACAGCAGTAATCCTTCTAAGCGGAAATGCAGTGGCTATGCCTTGGGTTGACAAAGTTCAGGCAATTATGCAAGGATGGTATCTTGGTTCAGAAGCCGGGAATGCACTGGCAGATGTTATTTCAGGAGATGTGAATCCATCAGGTAAATTGCCATTTTCTTTTCCCAAAATATTGAAAGATAATGCTGCTCAGTCGTTTGGGGAAATTTCATACCCTGGTGATAGCATTAATCAATATTACAAAGAAGGTATTTTAGTGGGCTACCGTTGGTTCGATACAAAAAAGATTGAACCTCTTTATCCGTTTGGCTATGGATTGAGTTACACCTCTTTTACTTATTCAAAACCTACAGTGGATAAAAAAGAGATAAATGCTGAAGGAACAGTTAAAGTGTCTTTTACAATAACCAATAGCGGCAGCACTGATGGTGCTGAAATAGCTCAACTTTATGTGGCTAAGCCTCAATCAGAAGTTGAACGAGCAGCAAAGGAACTAAAAGCTTTTGAAAAAGTATATTTAAAGGCAGGAGAGAGCCGTGTTGTAACAATGGATGTTTTAATAAATAATTTGGCCTATTATAGTGAAACAGATAACAATTGGGTAATAGAACCGGGAAGTTATACCCTTTTAGTTGGAAGTTCATCTCGAGATATAAAAGGAGAAGTGAATATTAAGGTTCATTGATCCTCAAGCCCCTGATAGTTTCACTTGGTTATAGGTATATTTTAATATGCCTAAAATCAAGTGAAACTATGAATTTCTACCTACACCTGATATATGATCAGGAGAAAGCTTCAGGTTTTAATACAGTTGAGCTTCCAATTACTTAATTTAAAGGTCAGGTAAATAACAGGCTTGTTATATATTGGAAGCAGATTGCAATCTATTTTGAAGATTACGATGAGTATTTGCTTTTTGTCGGAGCAAATGAGCCCAGTGTAAAAGATGCCACAGAAATGGCAGTTTTTTTTTCCTATTATCAAACATACATCAATGGTGTTTCAAACCGGGAGTTATACCAAATTAACATCAAAAACATGCCTTATAAAATGTTTCTTTTCAGCTATATCTTCGTTAAAAAAGATGCATCGTAACATGGCTGTGCTTTACTTTTTTGCCTCGATACAGCTAAAAATTAATTCATTTTAATTAAAGTCTATTTTGAAATAAAATTGGTATAAGTTCTATAAATCCCAGCGTTGTTGCTTGAGATTCATCTGATATATGTCCGCTGATCAGCCTTCACTTTTTCAACTTCCCCGTATTATTTCTTGCACCAATAATTGAACGACTCGCTTTTTAAGCCATGTTGGTTTGCAGATGACTTGCGCGTTAGCCCAGATTTCCTCCACTGCTCCCTAAAGTAAGCATCTCTTCTTTCCTGTTCATCTTTTTTGCAGCAAAATTAGATCACTTAATCCTATATGTATAGACGTAGACTGTAGGCGTGGATACCTTTATCCTAATTTTTTTGTTCGAATAGAAAAGTTTCCTGTTTCGAAAAGTTAGTTCATTACAATACCTTTTATAACACATAAAGCACCCTTTATTCATCTTTTTTTATTGACCTTAGCATTCATTAAATAATACATTTAAAACCTTTAATAATAAATGAAGAATAAAAGAAGATATTTAGGTTTATTATGTGCCGGCCTGTTTTTAACCGCATGTTCTGTTCCTCAATACCAGTTGTCAGAAGATGGTATTATCTTAAATTTGAATCAGGAAAATAAGTTAAATCCAAGTAAAGTGTATTTGCAAGTGCTTGGTGATGAATTGATTCATGTGTCTGCAACGCCTGATAAAGACTTTCCAAAGGATTCAAGTTTAATTATTGTGCCCGGTCTTCAAACTGTACCTTTTCAAGTCGACGATCAAGGAGATTCAATAATGTTGAGTACTGCAAAACTTAATGTTATGGTTTCGAAATCAGATGGAGGCATTAAGTTTAAGGACAAAGATAACCACTTAATTCTGGCCGAGAAATCAGGTGGAGGTAGAACATTTTCACCTATCAAAGTTGAAGAGACAAATGGTTATTCTGTTCGACAACTGTTTGATTCTCCTGTTGATGAGAGCTTTTACGGATTGGGACAACATCAGTCGGATGAATTTAATTATAAAGGGAAAAGTGAGGAGCTTTTTCAATATAATACAAAGGTTTCTGTGCCTTTTGTTGTTTCTAATAAAAATTACGGCATTTTATGGGATAGCTATTCGATAAGTCGTTTTGGTGATAGTCGCGATTATAAGCAACTTAACAGGGTTTTTAAGTTGTATAATAAAAGTGGACAGCCTGGTAGCCTCACTGGTGTTTATCAACCGGAAGGTAAAGACTTCAAGCAACTTGTTCGTAATGAAGATTCTCTTGCTTTTGAGAATATAAAAACAATAAAGAATCTACCTGAAAATTTTCCTTTAAAAGGTGCAAACGTGACTTACGAAGGAGAAATTGAAACTTCTCAAGAGGGTACTTATCGTTTTATTTTATACTATGCTGGGTATGTAAAAGTTTATGTTGATAATCAGTTAGTTGTTCCTGAGCGTTGGCGTACAGCTTGGAACCCCAATAGTTATAAGTTTACAGTTAAGTTAGAAGCTGGTAAGAAGGTGCCTTTAAGAGTGGAATGGAAACCTGATGGAGGAAGATCTTATTGTGGATTACGTGTACAAACGCCTCAACCAGAAGAAGAACAAAATAGTCAGGTTTGGTGGAGTGAGATGAATAAAAAGCTCGATTACTATTTTGTATATGGTGATTCGATGGACGAAATTATAAAAGGGTATAGAACGCTTACTGGAAAGTCTCAAATTATGCCCAAATGGGCCATGGGCTATTGGCAAAGTCGTGAACGTTATAAAACTCAGGATGAAATATTAGGTGTTCTTAAAGAATTTAGGACTCGAAAAATACCAATTGATAATATTGTTCTGGATTGGAATTACTGGCGCGAAAAAGAATGGGGAAGTCACGAATTTGATGAGAAACGTTTCCCGGATCCGAAAGCAATGGTTGATTCCATACATGCTATGAATGGCAAGATAATGATATCTGTTTGGCCGAAATTCTATGTAACTACTGAGCATTTTAAGGAATTTGACAAAAAGGGGTGGATGTATCAGCAGGCTGTAAAAGACAGTGTTCGGGACTGGGTTGGACCCGGTTATGTGGGTTCGTTCTACGATGCCTATTCTGCAGGGGCCCGTAAGTTGTTCTGGAAGCAAATGTATGACAATCTATATCCGTTAAGTATTGATGCCTGGTGGATGGATGCCAGTGAGCCCAATGTGCTTGATTGTACCGATATGGAATATCGTAAGGCTTTATGTGGACCGACTGCTTTAGGGCCTTCTACCGAATATTTCAATACCTATGCCTTGATGAACGCTGAAGCAATTTATGATGGACAGCGCAGTGTTGCTCCGAATAAGCGTGTGTTTTTGTTAACACGTTCAGGTTTTGCCGGATTACAGCGTTATTCAACGGCCACATGGAGTGGAGATATAGGAACACGCTGGGAGGATATGAAAGCTCAGATCTCTGCCGGGTTGAATTTCTCCATAAGTGGTGTTCCATATTGGACTATGGATATTGGTGGTTTTTGTGTCGAAGACCGTTATGTTGCAGGTCAAATGGAATACAACAAGAGTGGTAAAGAAAATGCAGATTACAAAGAATGGCGCGAACTGAACGCCCGTTGGTATCAATTTGGTGTATTTGCGCCTCTATACAGATCGCATGGTCAGTTCCCGTTTCGAGAGGTGTGGAACATTGCACCCCAAGGACATCCTGCATACAAATCGATTACATATTACACTAATTTGCGATATAGGTTAATGCCATATATTTATACCTTGGCAGGTATGACTTATTTTAACGATTATACCATAATGCGCCCTTTGGTGATGGATTTTTCATCTGATAAAAATGTTGAAAATATTGGTGATCAGTTTATGTTTGGTCCTTCCTTTATGGTGTGCCCGGTATACACATATGAGGCGCGTAATCGTGAAGTCTATTTTCCCGAAGGAACAAATTGGTACGATTTCTATACCGGTAAATATATTCAAGGTGGTCAGAAGATAAAAGTAGATGCACCATATGAGCAAATTCCATTGTATATCCGCGAGGGATCTATTATTCCGGTTGGACCTGAAATTCAATATACAGGAGAGAAATCAGCCGAATCAATTACAGTGTATGTTTATCGGGGTCAGAATGGTCAGTTTTCCCTTTATGAGGATGAAGGTGTAAATTATAATTATGAGAAAGATGCTTATTCAAATATTCCATTCATTTATAATGATGCTGATGGAACATTAACAATAGGAGAGAGAATAGGTGAATTTGATGGTATGTTGAAGCAACGTACATTTGTGATTGTTCCGGTTAGTAAAGACAAAACCAAAGGATTTAAATTCGATGCCAAAGGTAAAAAAGTAAGTTATGATGGGCATAAGCAAACAATCAAACTGTAATTGTATTACTAGATTAAATGTTTAATAATTTTTTCAGGTATCGTATGAGCCATTAAGTATACTCATACGATACCTGTTAATAATATAAGATTTGATTTTAGGGTAAAGAAAGTTTAAGGTATAAGAATTTTAGACTCCTCTCAAAACAAAATATCTAACACTTGAATAAACAAATAGAAGAATGAGATTTAGTCGTTTGTATATTTTTCCGCTTGCATTTTTATTGGTTTTGCCGGTATTTGCAAAAAAGAATAAGGAAACTAATTTGAAAGAAAGAGTTATCAGTGTTGATTTCAACTTTGAAAAAGGAGCTTTGAATACAATGTTCAAAGAATGCATTGGAGCCGGGCGTGCAAATGAAGGGTTACGTGCAGATTGGCAACAGCAGTTAGCATACACAAAAAAAATGTGCGACTTTAAGTATATTCGTATGCATGGTCTTTTGAGCGATGATATGGCTGTTTACACCGAAGATGGCAAAGAAAATCCCCAGTACAGTTATATGTATATTGATGCATTGTATGATTATTTATTATCAATAGGGATGAAACCTTTTGTAGAACTGGGATTTATGCCTAAAGCATTGGCCAGCGGCCAGCAAACTGTTTTTTGGTGGAAAGGAAATGTTACTCCTCCCAAAGATTATCAAAAATGGGAAGATTTTATACGCAATCTTACCCAACACTTTACGGAGCGATATGGTGTTGAGGAAGTTAAAACCTGGTATTTTGAAGTTTGGAACGAACCTAACCTTTCACCCGGATTTTGGACAGGCACTCAGGCGGACTACTTTAAACTATATCAATATGCTGCGAAAGCAGTAAAAAGTGTAAACCCTGATTACAAGGTAGGAGGTCCCGGAACAGCAGGTGCTGCCTGGGAGAGTGAAACGATTGATTTTTGTATTAAAAATAATATCCCTATCGATTTTATAAGCACCCATTCGTATGGTGTTAAACAGGGTTTCCTTGATGAATACGGTAACGGTGGCACAGTGCTGAGTAAAGATCCAATGAGTGTAAGTGGCGATGTGCTTCAATCTCGCAATGAAATTTCTTCTTCCGAAAAACCAAATTTAGAGTTGCATTATACTGAGTGGAGTTCTTCCTATACTCCGGCCGATCCAATTCACGATAGTTATCATGAGGCAGCATATATTCTGGAAAAAATTAAGCAGGTTGGAACTGCTGCTAATTCAATGTCGTATTGGGTATTCACCGATATTTTTGAAGAACCGGGGCCTCGTTTCAAACCTTTCCATGGCGGATTTGGATTGATGACCATTCAGGGTATTAAGAAAGCTGCTTTTTATGCTTATAACTACATGAATAAGCTCGGTGATACAGAGTTGGTTAATAATGATACCAGATCCTGGGCATCAAAAGATGATGGCGGTGACATTCAATTACTTCTTTGGGATTTCACAAACACACATCCCGGTGATTCTACACATAACCAGAAATATTATATACAGGATTTACCGGCAAAGTCAAAAGGTAAGGTAAAAGTAAACCTGACCAATGTTCCGTCAGGACAGTATACACTGGAGATTTATAAAGTGGGTTATCGAGTAAATGATGCTTATACCGGTTATATAGATATGGGAAGACCCAATCAACTTAACAAACAGCAGGTGGAAGAACTAAAAAGGCAAAATGATGGTTCTCCTGTTTTCACTGAATTGGTTGACATCGATTCGAACGGAGAATTTACCAGGGAGCTAGATATTCGTGAAAATGATGTTTTCATGCTCAACTTGGTAAAGAAATAGAGAATTGCTAAAACTTAGATGTTTCATTTATTGATGAGATATATTTTGAGTATAAATTATGAAGCAAATAAAAAGAAGTTGTAGAGAAGCAACTTCTTTTTATCGTTAATTGGCAATAAATTTAACCATGCTTGATATTAAAATCAGCACGTTTAAAATTGAATCTTAATTATGAGAAGAACATTATCATTAATTATTTGCATAATGATTGTGGTGAGTGTTTGTGCCCAGAAATCATATCCGTTTCAAAATACTAAGCTGGATGATGAAAAACGGATAGATAATATCATTTCATTACTAACTGTAGATGAAAAGATTAATTGTTTAAGGGCCGGATTTTCTGTACCAAGATTGGGAATCCGGAATAGTGGCAATAGTGAAGGGCTACATGGATTATCGCAAGGTGGTCCGGGTTTTAATTATGGCCCCAAAATCCTAACAACTCAATTCCATCAAGCAATAGGTTTAGCTCAGATGTGGGATGAACAATTGCTTAAAGAGGTAGCTGCTCAACAGGATTGTGAAGCTCGTTATGTTTATCAAAGTCCTAAGTATTACCGAGCAGGCCTTGTTGTGTGGGGGCTAAATGGCATTATTTTCTATTCAGCCTGGTAATGTGGAAGTAATGGCAGGTGCATCTTCTGCTGACATTCGTTTGACAACAACGTTAAGGCTGAAATGATCAAATGGTATTTAGAGAGCAGTTAGATCAAATGTTTGACAGAAGTAATATTTAATGCATTATAAAATAATTATTTAAAGATGAATATAAGAATATCACTTAGCATTTTTGCAGTACTCTTTATTCAATCCATATGTTATGCTCAGGTATCCTTGCCTAAGGTATTTGGCAACCATATGGTTTTACAAAGAGGAATTCAAATCCCGGTTTGGGGAAACGCATCTTCGGGAGCGGAAATAGTTGCAGAACTTGGAACTGAAAGTATAACAACAAAAGCAGATCAGGATGGAAACTGGAAGGTTCGTTTCCCTGTATTTAAAGCAGGTGGTCCCTATGTGCTTAAAATATACGAATCAGGAAAGTTAGAAGAATCAATTGAATTTAAAGATGTTCTTATTGGGGACGTCTGGATTGCATCAGGTCAATCCAACATGGAATGGCAGGTGCAGCAAGCGCAGGATGCCAAAAATGAAATAGCAAAAGCTAATTTTCCTCAGATGCGCTATATTTTTGTTGGGCACGATACAGAGCTAACTCCTCAAAAGGATATTTTATCGGGCACATGGAAGGCATGTGATACCACCAGTGTGAAAGAGTTCTCTGCTGTTGCTTACTATTTTGCGCGTAAAATACACCACGACCAGAATGTTCCCATAGGTATTGTACAAAGTACATGGGGCGGAACACCTGTTGAATCGTGGACAAGCCGTGAAATGTTGCTTTCATCACCAATTACCAAACCCAGTGTACTTGGCAATGATACACTTACTCCTCAACACTTTCTACAAGACAGCCTGAATATGATCCGTTTTTGGGACATTGTATATCATCCAAAGAACAATACGGATAAAATAGTTTCTGCGCAAGTTTATGATAATTCCGGCTGGAACGAAGTTGAAATGCCTAAGTTGATAAAAGATTTTGGTGTTGGTGCTTATGAAGGAATGGCATGGTTTCGTAAAAAGGTTGTGTTGCCCGAATCTTTTATCGGAAAAGATTTAACCCTGAATTTAGGACACCCTGAAATGAATTATTCGCTGTATTTCAATGGCGAAGAAATTTGTAAGACAGTTTGGAATGCTAATCTAACGCATTATTATACCATTCCGGGCAACTTTGTGAAGAGTAGAGAAAATACTATCTCAATAAGAATCGCAATGCTATGGAGTGGCGGAGGATTGAATCCTCCGGCAGAAGATATTTACATTACAAATGGAGATTTAAAAATTTCTTTAGCCGGAAAGTGGTTCTATAAACTCGATCTTGAACCAACAATTCCAACCATTCACAACTATCAATACTATCCTGATATGCTGTTTAATGCTATGATTAACCCGCTTATACCATACGGAATTAAGGGATTCATTTGGTATCAGGGTGAAGCCAATGATTCGGTTGCTTATAATTACAGAAAGATGTTTCCCATGATGATAAAAGACTGGCGGAAACGTTGGGAGATGGGCAATCTTCCATTCCTATATGTACAGTTGGCAAACTACAAAAAAGAGCAATCTCTTCCTTCCGAAAGCGAATGGGCTGAGTTAAGAGAAGCTCAAACATTAGCGCTTTCAGAACCCAGTTCCGGAATGGCTTGCATCATTGATATTGGAGATGCGAATACGATTCATCCATTGAATAAGCAGGAAGTAGGACGCCGGTTGGCATTAATAGCCAATAACCAGGTATATAAAGAGGATTGCGTTGCATCAGGTCCAATGTATAAAAGTTCTAAAAGAAAAGGGAAGCGTATCCGTATCAGTTTTACAAATACAGCTTCAGGACTTTCAACAAAGGATGGAAAAGAAGTAACCGGATTTGTGATTGCCGGTAACGACAAAAAATTTTATTGGGCAAAAGCTGTTATTGAAGGAAACGAGGTTGTGGTTTATTCAGATAAGGTTGCTGAGCCTGTGGCAGTACGATATGCCTGGGCCGATAATCCTGTATGTAACCTCATAAATTCAGGAGGCTTGCCAGCTATTCCTTTCAGAACAGACAACTGGAAAGGAATTACTCAAAAGTAAGCAAGTTATAAAGATTGCAAAAATAACAGAGCTTACATACAAACAAAGTATTCAACTATAATGATTAAGAAACTGATTTTTCCTGCCATTTTAGCCGTGTGCATATCCTGCCAGATTAAAAATGTACAGATATTGAAAAATAGAGTTTTTGAAACGAGCCATGTGAAGACTTTTCTCACACAAAGATGACTAAGTTGGCGAGTTCCCCCGCAACGCTGCGGGGCAGGCTATGTGGCAAATTGAAGAAAAAATAAACATATGAAACTGTCAGGGCCAGCGCAAATTATTGGACACATAACCTGTTCCGTCAAAACGGGAACCTGTTCCGCTTTAGCGGAAGGAGTATAGCCTTCCGTAAGGTTGCTGAACAGGTACTCCGAACTTGATTCGGGGATTGTGAATTGCGTTGGTTATCAGTGTTCTACTAATTTTTAAGCAGATGAAAAAATATATAACCATATTCGTTTGGGTTGCATTGGTAATTTGTTGTTCAACCAAAACCCTTAAAGCCCAATATCAAATTCCTGAGAAATTAGGTTGGTGGTACGAAGCTCGCTTTGGGATGTTTATTCACTTTGGAAGTTACTCTTACCTGGGGCATGGAGAATGGGCTTTCAGTATTGAAAACTGGAAGAAAGCTGATTACCAGGAAAAGGTTTCTTCTAATTTTAACCCGGAAGAATTTGATGCTAATGAAATTGTCCGTTTGGCCAAAGATGCAGGAATGAGATACATCGTTATCACAGCTAAACATCATGAAGGGTTCAGCATGTGGGATACTAAAGTGAAGAGTTTTAAAGATGTTACAGGCAAAAAGATGTACAATTTGCGCCGCTTTACAACTTTCGGAAAAAGAGATGTGCTAATGGAACTGAAAAAGGCCTGCGAAGCAAATGATATTAAGTTTTGTCTCTATTATTCAATCCTTGATTGGGGGCACTCTTCACAGAAAATCAATCATATAGATGGCAGTACCTTTTCTTCTATGAAATCTGATTCAGCACGTACTGCCTATATCCGTGATATGAAAGCCCAGCTCAAAGAGCTAATCAAAAGATACCATCCTGCTGTACTATGGTTTGATGGCGACTGGACCCGTAAAGCAGATAAGCCTACACCGGAAAAGTGGTGGACAAAAGAAGATGGTATAGATTTGTATAATTACCTAGTAAAACTGGCTCCGGATATGATCATAAATGAGCGTGTAGCGCGAAGTTTTGGATTGGGAGATTTTGAATGCCCGGAACAGGAAGTGCCGGAAACGCCAAGCAACCGCCAGTGGGAGACCTGTCAAACAATGAACAAGAGCTGGGGGTATAATGAGAACGATCATGATTATAAATCAGTTAAGATCTTAATTCAGGAATTGGTAAAAGTAGTTTCCCGAGATGGGAACTATCTGCTTAATATTGGCCCTAAGGGGGATGGAACAGTGCCTGTTCAAACAACAGATACCTTACAAAAAATAGGCGACTGGATGAAAATTTACGGAGAAAGTATTTATGGCACCACACGTAGCCCTTTCAAAACCGAACCGGACTGGGGCTTTTATATCAAGAAGGAAGGTAAACTGTATATTCATGTTTTTAGTTGGCCTAAGACTGGTGAGTTAACGATTCCCACATTGAAAAATGATATTAAAAAAATATATTTGATGGCTGATTCGGAAAATGAACTTAATTATACAGTTAACAACGGAGAGATTAAGATTTCCTTACCTGAAGATGCTCCAAACGAAATTAATTCGGTGGTAGTTATTGACGTTGAGGGACTACCGGAGGCATCTGAATGATTGGGTATGACCTTTGGGACAAATGATTAATATTAAAAACACTAAAAGTAATAAGATGATGAAACATTTTTTTTGTGAGATGAGAAAATATAGGTGGGTTTATGCTCTTGCTGTCATGGCAATAATGAATGCATGTACTGGTAAAGTTACCCGGGTGGTTTGTGTGGGTGATAGCATTACAGAAGGTTTTGGTTTGGCAGTTCAAAGCAAAACAGGATATCCGGTGGTGCTTGACAGTATTCTTGGAACCAATTACAGGGTATTGAATTCGGGCAGAAGTGCTACAACACTCCAGCAAAAAGGGGATTTTCCTTATTGGATTTGTAAAGAGTTTTCTAATGTATTTGCTTTTGACCCTGATATAATCGTTATCAAGTTGGGAACCAATGATACTAAACCATATAACTGGCAAGCAGATCGGTATGAAAAAGATTACCAGGCTTTAATAGATACTTTTAAAACCATACCAGCAAAGCCACAAATTTATTTATGCTTGCCGGTTCCTGTGTTTAAAACAAAGTGGGGGATCAACGATTCTACTGTTGTTAATGGTGTGATTCCTATTGTTAAAAAAATAGCAAAAGCCAATAATCTGCCAATAATAGATTTGTATCATCAAATGCAGGATCAGGGTGCTAATTTCCCTGATAGTATTCATCCAAATGAGCAGGCAGCTGAAGTTATGGCGGGAATCATAGCTAGAGAAATTGGTAAGTGAATACTATTGTCCCACTTTTTTAGCTTCGTATATTTTTGATTGATCTCTTTTTTGCTATATCCAACAAAAGAGAAGAAATGTTAGTAGTTCCCTATGTAGTGCTTTTAAGAAAACACAATCTTTTTCAAATGGTGTTTTCTTAAAAGCACTATGTATGATTGGGTTGCGTTGTTGATACTAGTGTCATGTAAGGAATTTCAGGCAAGCCTGGGCAAAAATAATTAGGGTTGGCTCCTAAAGGGCATGCTAGCATGACACTAGCTTAAATTTAGTTGAGAATTGAAAATTAACGTAGTATAATCGCTGTCGGAAACCAAAACTACTTTCCTGATTTAAAGGTCAGCGAAGCAAATAAGTCGGGTTAACTCCATCGTAAAATCGCTTACAGGATTGTCAGATCTTGTTCTTTGAATGCAGGTAAAAGTAAATGTTACACTGGCGATTATTGTTTGTTATTAGGAATGAAACATGGGGATACTTTTTCCAATTAATGATGCTGCCATAATATATCAATCAAATATCCTGGCTGTGAAATATTTTATATAAATTTAGATTGTTGAGAGTTTAAAAGATAAATTATGAGGATGAGGAGAATAGCAAAACTGTTGAGTATAATATTGGTATGTACAGTTTCATTAAACGTAGTTGGTCAACCTTCATATATTTTTCATCATTTGAATACAAATGACGGGCTTTCCAACAGTAATGTCAGAACAATCTTAAGAGATAGTTACGGATTTTTATGGATCGGAACCGGATATGGGTTAAATCGTTATGATGGTTATGGGTTTAAAGTATATTTAAAAAATAAAGACATAAGTAAGTCATTATCAGACAATGAGATTTTGGACTTGCAAGAAGATGGACTTGGTAATATCTGGATCAAAACGAAGTTTGGTTATATGGTTTATAACAGGAACAAAGATTGTTTCATTACCGATATAAGTGATTTTCTTAAAGATTTTGGCATTGAGGTCGATCGGAACTATTTGGTGCATGTTGATAAAAATGAAGACTTATGGGTGTTAAGTGATCAAAAAGTTTTCTTTTATGATACTCATACAAAGAAACTAAAAGCTTTTGCAATGAAAGTTCGGGTGGATGAAGTAATTACTTCAGATTTTAGCGATGACGGGGAGAGTTTGTATGGTAATTTTAATAAAGGAGTTATTTGGCAGATAAATAAACGTACAGGCAATCAGGAGGTAGTGAAAGTTAATAACGTTTTTGGATCTGGAGATAGTGATTATTTTAATAAGATATTTGTTGATGATCACCGGGGTATTTGGCTTTTTTCTCGAAAAAATGGTCAATTGCTATATCGAAAAAGTGGACAATCTGATTGGAATATTTTGAAATTGCCTTCATCAGTGGAGACAAGAAGTAATGGTGTATTAAAATTAATGAATGATGACAATGGACGTATCTGGATAGGTACTGATCATAAAGGTGTATTTATATATGATCAAGTCAATAATCAGTTGACCAATTTGCTTTCTGATGATAAAACAAGCTCTTCTATTGCATCCAATAATGTTGCATGTTTATATAAAGATAAAAGCGGCATTATTTGGTTAGGACATAATAAAAAAGGTATCTCCTTTTATCATGATAGTTTTCGTAAGTTTTACAATGTTGAATATGCCGAATGTGAGGATGTTAGTGTGGTTTTGGAAGATGGAAAGGGAAATGTTTGGTTAGGTACCGATGGAAAGGGTTTGTATGTATCCCGAAATGTATCTGAAAATACTATTGAAAAATTACCAATTGAGAATAGTTCTATCATCTCATTATTGGAAGATAAGAGTGGTCGAATTTGGGTCGGAACCTATTTGAATGGCTTGTATTGTATCGAAGGTGCTAAAATTAAGCATTATACCAAGGCTAATAGTAAGTTGGTTTCTGATGATATTTGGTGTTTAAAAGAAGATAGGTATGGGTCTATATGGATTGCTTCTCTTAACGGTGGAATCCAATGTTTGAAATTAGATAATGATAGTTTTGATTCCCTATTCTTGGTTTCGGAAGAGATTAAATATCCATTAGATATGTTCTATGATGGAGGTGATAAGTTTTATGTTGGTACCGTAAATGGACTTTATATTATAGACATTACTGATGGAGATCAAGAGTTGCACCAACAAAATAAAAGAGGAACGCAGCAACTAAAAGAAATCGTTATTAATAATGTTTATATCGATCGGTTAGGTAATATTTGGTTAGGCAATTCTCAAGGATTGACCATATGGGATATGAAAAACGATTCTTTGCATTACCTTAATAAAGAAAGCGGGTTGTGCGATAATATCATTAGAGGTATTGTCGAGGATGATCAAAATAAAATATGGGTAACTACAAGTAATGGTCTATCAGTTCTTTCTACAGAGCGGGATTTGTACGGTGAATTAAAAATTTCGAACAAGAACTATTCTACAAAGGATGGAATTAGTACGAACTATTTTAATAATCATGCAATTTGTAAGTTATCTAATGGTGATATTTTATTGGGAGAAACACAAGGTTACACCATTATTAATCCCAATAAACTGGCAGAAACTTATTTACACAATACCAAAGTTTTTTTAACAGGGTTAAGTGTAGGTAATAATAATATAATGGTAGATTCATTATATAGTGGTCGTAAAATTTTAAACAAGTCTATTGAGCTAACAGATACTGTAACCTTTAGCTATAAGGATATGCTTCTTTCATTTCATTTTACTACCGGAGATCTGATAAATGCTGATAAAGTAAAATATGAGTATAAACTAGAAGGGTTTAGTGATCAATGGATTGAAACACAGGAGAATAGAATTGTTTTTTCTTCGTTAAATCCAGGTGGATATAAACTATTTATAAAAGCCTGTAATAGTAATGGAGTTTGGAGTAATCAAGTCACCACTTTGAATATTAATGTAACACCTCCTTTCTATTTGTCATGGATTGGGAAAACATTGTCTATCATTATTCTTTTAACTCTTATTTCATATATTTTTTATCGAAGCCGTAAAAGGAACAATCTTAAGTTCGAATATAAACAGATGCTGATGAAGCAAGAACAAGAAAAGATATTAAATGATATGAAATTAAGGTTTTTTACAAATGTTAGCCATGATTTACGAACGCCTCTTACCCTTATCACTACTCCATTACAAACCATATTAAAGGAAGAATTAGACGCTGGTTTACGTAAAAAACTGCAAGTAATTTATAAAAATGCGGAACAATTATTCTCACTAATAAACTCCTTATTGGATTTTCGAAAGTTAGATGTGGGAGGAGAAGTGTTAAATTTGCAATTGGGAGATTTTGTTAATTTTGTTAAAGATGTTTGTCTTTCATTTAATTCGCATGCGGTTGATCGAAATATACAATTTTCTTTCTCTAATGAAATCGAAAATCTAACAATGCAGTTCGATCAGGTTAAAGTTCATAAAATGGTATTAAACCTGCTTTCTAATGCATTTAAATATACATCAAATGGAGGAAATATTAATGTACATGTTTGCACGGAAGATAGTGACGTTTGTGTTAGTGTTTCAGATTCAGGACAGGGTATTAACAATGAAGATAAGAAGCACATTTTTGAACGCTTCTATCAGGCATCACAGAAACAAGAGAAAACAGGAAGTGGAATAGGTTTGCATATTGTAAGTGAATATGTTCGTTTACATGATGGTATTATTACTATTTCTGATAACCAACCACAGGGTAGTGTTTTTACAATTAAACTTCCAATTCAGAAAATATATTATGATAATGAATTAAACATACTTGAAGACATTAGCGATGAAGCTATAGATAAGATGGAAATTCAACAATCCCCAATCAAACCCGTATTATTATTTGTAGATGATAACAAAGACCTTTGTGAATTTATGGCTGAAAGTTTACAAGTTGAATACATTGTATTGATTGCTTATAATGGTGCTGAGGCCTTGGAGAAATTAGAGAACAATGATATTAAAATTGTGGTTAGTGATGTAATGATGCCTGTTATGAATGGTACTGAATTGTGTAATCGAATTAAAACAAATATTCAATGGTCGCATATTCCAGTGATTTTATTAACTGCCAGAACTACAGAAGAATGCAAGATTGAAGGATTTGAACTTGGCGCTGATGATTATATAACTAAACCATTCAATTTTGATATACTTAAATTACGGATAAGTAAGTGGCTTGAATGGACAGTGAAGAGTCATGTTTCATTTAGTCAAAAAGTTGATGTATCACCGAGTGAAATTACGATTACCTCACTTGATGAACAACTAATAGAGAAAGCTATTAAAGTAGTTGAAGAGCATATTAATGATACAGAATTTTCTGTGGAGGCTCTTGGTTCCGATATTGGATTAAGCAGAAGTCACTTATATAAAAAATTAATGTCAATAACCGGTAAAGGCCCGGCTGAATTTATTCGTACTATACGTCTAAAAAGAGGTCGTCAATTACTAGAGAAGAGTCAGCTTCAAATATCAGAAATTGCATATGAAGTAGGTTTTAATTCACCCAAAAGATTTGCTATTAACTTTAAAAGTGAGTTTGGAGTAACGCCTTCGGAGTATCAACGTAGCTACAAGGAAAAGGAATAATACATTAGCAGTTTGTTGGACTTTCACAACCGACAAAAAAATTATTGAAGTGTTCAAGTAACTACTAAATATTATTTTTGCTTTTAAATGTAATTGCTATGTCTAAAGGAAAGACTATCATAGGGTTCACTGAAAAGTTTAGGAGAGATAAAGATTGTTTAGCTTATTCATTAATGGTTATTACCTCACTTTGACTCATTTAGGCTTCCTTTTAGGTTTGTTTTCCAAACGATGTTTTGAAATGTTTTTGTCAAATTCCAGGCAAAATTCATCTGCCAGGTAGAAAATTTCTATAATTTTAGCTTCTGTTAATTGTATGGATTTTATTTGTAATTAATTGTTTGTCAGACTTTTAAATTGAAAAAATCCATGCTTTTATTCAAATAATTCCTCGCTTATTTTACTTCTACTGTTCTTAAAATCAAGGCATTATAAATCGAACTCAGGTTATTAAGTATATTAATTCTTGTGATGCAACTTATTTAAGGAGGTAAGGATGTCGTTGTAGCAAATAATGGAGATTCTCCGTTTTTCAGTTGAGTAGTCTTTCTTGCAAAAAATAAAATAGAAGTTGTTTGTCTCATTTTTACTGGTTTTTAAATGTTTTAAAACGATTTTCAAAACTAGCAAACGAGTGATTTTTGATCGGAGCAAAAGGATGAATTACAGTGTATTAGCACCTGTGTGAGGTGTAGCATTTTCAAGCTTTCTAATCTACACCGAATTCTACACCTTTTTATTGCTGTTTTAGGTGTTTAATTGCGTTGGTACTAAATGAAGAAAGCCTTGTAAACGTTAAGTTTACAAGGCTTTTCCTTCTGTTGCATTTCTGCATGGCGGAGAGAGAGGGATTCGAACCCCCGGTACGTTGCCGCACAATAGTTTTCAAGACTACCGCATTCGACCACTCTGCCATCTCTCCAATAATAATTGAGCGGGAAACGAGACTCAAACTCGCGACCCTCAGCTTGGAAGGCTGATGCTCTATCAACTGAGCTATTCCCGCATTGATGATTTCATAAGGATTGAGCTTTCTCAATCGAAATCAAAGTGGGGAGAGCAGGATTCGAACCTACGAAGACGAAGTCAGCGGAGTTACAGTCCGCCCCAGTTGGCCACTTTGGTATCTCCCCAAATAATAATTTCAAAAAAAAGTGAGCGGGAAACGAGACTCAAACTCGCGACCCTCAGCTTGGAAGGCTGATGCTCTATCAACTGAGCTATTCCCGCATGCAAGAAACACGTTTGTTTCTTGGTTAAAAAATTTAAAGTGGGGAGAGCAGGATTCGAACCTACGAAGACGAAGTCAGCGGAGTTACAGTCCGCCCCAGTTGGCCACTTTGGTATCTCCCCAAATGCAATGTATGTAAAGAACTTTGTTTCTTGATTGCGGATGCAAATATAGGAGCTTTACTACAAAATACAAGGGGTGCCTGTGTTTTTTTTTCAAAAAAAACGAAATATTTATGTAAGTGTTTGATTTCCTATGAAATATTTTTTCAATATAATTCGCCTGGAAATTTGAGACGCTGTTTTTTTATGAAACAGGGCTGCTTTTATTGCGATCTGAAAATTGAATGGAACTGATTTCGCTTCTGTAGATTTTTTGACGGAGATCAGATGGTGGGATTTCACAGTATCTATTTTTAGGCTGTTTAAAGAGTAAAGAATTGTGAACAGAGCTGATCGTTGATTTATACCTGTAAGTCTTTTCCTGCGCTTTCTATTGTTGTAAATAGTAATTTTTATCAGTTTGTATTTTAGAAAAAGAGCAAAAAAAAACGGAGGCTATTGTTTAGCCTCCGTTTTTATTTTTTGAGTTTGTTTTACTTTATCATCGACTTAGCTCTTGTAATGTATTTTTCAACATCACGGGCTTCTGCTGATTTAGAAAAGTCTTGTTCAATAGTTTCGTAAGCAGTTAGTGCTTTATTGTACTCACCTAACATTTCGTAAGCAAGTCCTGCTTTTTGCAAATAGATAGGTGTTGTGAAATCATTCGTATTAAAAGAACTGGCATCCATATAACTTGAAGCTGCTTTTTTAGTATCTCCTAATTCCATATAAGCATCACCAATAGCAGCTTTGGCAAGAGCGCTAAGCAAGAAGTCATCAGAACTGAATTTTTCTAAATAATCAACTGCATTTTGGAATTCACCAATTCTTAAATAAGAAATACCAGCATAATATTCTGAAATATTTCCTGCCGGAGTTGAGCTAAACTCATCAATTATATCCAAAAATCCAGGATAATTTTCATCTCCGTTCAATGCAAGATTAAATGAATCCTTCTCGAAATATCTTTGAGCCTGAAATAGCTGATTTTGAGCACGCTCATTAAGAGGAGCTTTGTAGTATTTTTGATAAGCAAAAACTCCTACAGCCAAAAGAATTATTACAAAAGCAATAGTGGACAGTTTTTTCTGATTTTTCTCAATATATTGTTCGGTTTTGCTTAACGCTTCTTCTAAATTTTCAAAATTATCCTCAGATACCTGATTGTTTTTATTTTTTGACATGCTCAAATATTATTAGTTTTATTTTTTCTAACGCAAATGTAATTTTTTTTACGAAATATCAGACATTTTTTCTGTAAAAAATGAAGATAGGAATTTAGAATATTATAGAACTAAATAAGTAAATCCAAATTGATTTAATTTAGTAATTTTGCAACAGTCATCTAATCTATTCATACATGCATCTGGAAAAATTATCCCTCTTAAATTATAAAAATATACTTGATTTAGAATTGAATTTTTCACCAAAAATCAATTGTTTTATTGGGAATAATGGAATGGGAAAAACCAATTTGCTGGATGCGGTGTATTATTTAAGTTTCTGTAAGTCATACTTTTCTGTGAGTGATCAGCAAAACATCAATCATAATGAACAGTTTATGGTGCTGGAAGGAACTTACAGACGCAAAGAATTAAATGAGCTTGTGTATTGTGGTGTAAAACGCGGACAGAAGAAGAATTTTAAAAGGAATAAAAAGGAATATAAGAAACTTTCCGAACACATTGGTTTATTGCCTATTGTAATGGTTTCTCCGGCAGATGCCAGTTTGATTACGGATGGAAGTGAGGAGCGTCGCAGGTATATGGACAGTGTAATTTCACAATATGATCGTAAATACCTGGAAGATTTAATTCGTTACAACCGTGTTTTGCAGCAAAGAAATAAATTGCTGAAGGATTTTGCATCTGGAAGCAGATTCGATGAAGACACTCTAAGTATTTGGGACGAACAGATGATTTCGCTGGGAACTTCTATTTATGAAAAGAGAAAGGATTTTTTGAATAAGTTAATGCCTGTTTTTCAGGAGTACTATCAGATGATTTCTTTAGGGAATGAAACTGTAAATTTGGATTATAAATCACTTTTACATGATAACTCATTACGTGATCTGCTGATAAATGCCCGTTGGAAAGATCAGGTAACTCAGTATACCACAGTAGGAATTCATAAGGACGATTTGGAATTAACTCTGGGTGGATATCCTATTAAAAAGATGGGCTCTCAGGGGCAGCAAAAGACTTATTTGATTGCTTTAAAACTCGCGCAATTCGATTTTATCAAGCAAATTGCCGGATTTAATCCTATTCTTTTGCTCGATGATATTTTCGATAAACTGGATTCGCAACGAGTAGAGCAAATTGTAAAATTGGTTTCTGAAGATCGTTTTGGTCAGATTTTTATATCCGACACCAATCGTGATCATTTGAACGAAATACTTTCGGGAATGGAGCAGGAGTACCAACTGTTTGTTATTGATAAAGGAGCCATTGTAAGCTAAATAAAATGAGAAGAAGCCAAACACAAAAAATAGATGAATTAATTCGGCAGGTACTAAAGGAAAGCAATCTGGACGGGCGCTTGAAAGAGTATGAGTTGGTTAATTCGTGGGAGAAAGTGATTGGTAAAACGGTTGCCAATGCTACTACTGATATTTACATTCGTAATCGAAAGCTATTTGTAAAAGTGCGATCATCAGTAATTAGAAATGAACTGCTAATGATTCGTGAAGGCCTAATGCGAGCTTTAAACAGAGAAGTGCAGGCTAACATTATCGATGAGATTATTGTTCGGTAAAAGAAAAGACGCACTAAGATGATACTTAATGCGCCCTGTATTTTTAAAATTTACAGATTAAAATATCTCAGTTCCTGAGAAATGAAAAGCTCCTTCAATACAAGCATTTTCATCACTATCCGATCCGTGAACGGCATTACGTGACATCGATTCTGCAAATTCTTTACGAATTGTTCCTTCTTCAGCTTCAGCAGGATTGGTTGCACCGATTAATTTTCTGAAATCTGCAACAGCGTTATCTTTTTCAAGAATTGCAGCTACAATTGTTCCCGAGCTCATAAAATCGGTAAGATCCTCATAAAATGGTCTCTCCTTATGAACCTCATAAAATTTCTTAGCTTGATCTTTAGTTATTTTGGTGTATTTCATGGCAGCAATTCGGAATCCTGCATCATTAATTTTGGCCAGAATAGCTCCGATATGTCCGTTTGCAACAGCATCCGGTTTTATCATGGTAAAGGTTCTATCGCTTCTCATATATGTGTATAGTTAAATGTTTCGAATACAAAAATAATGATTCTGAGCACTTGTGCAACTGTTCATTTAACAAAACAGGTAATTGAGAATTAATTCTTCAAAGTATTCCTCATGCTCGGAAAATGATTCGTAAATCTATCCTGCTTCCATATCTAAAATCTAATGATCTATTGTATCTTTACCAGCTTATAATAATTATTACAAGAGAAATAGAATGAATAATTTGCAAAATAGAATTGATGCTGAGCTGATTAAGGAAGCGGAAATATTGCTTAATGAGTGCGCAAAAATTTCAATTATACCGCATTCGGGTCCCGATGGTGATGCTATTGGATCTTCGTTGGCCTTGCATCAGTATCTGATAAAGAAAGGAAAGCAGGCACAAATAATCAGCCCAAGTGCTTATCCCGTTTTCTTAAAATGGTTGCCTGGAAATTCTGATGTTTGGATTTATACCAATGGGAAGAAAAAGGCTGAGGAATATATTAATTCATCTGACCTTATTTTTATTGTAGACCATAATTCATTTAAGCGCTCAGGCGATTTGGAAGGAGTGCTGGAGAAGGCAACTGTAAAAAAAATCATGATTGATCATCATCCTGAGCCTGAACAAATTGTTGATTTGATGTTTTCGGATACTCAAATGTGTTCTACCTGCGAAATGATGTACGAATTTATTGAGGCTTTAGGCGATGAAGACTTGATTGATGAATCCATTTCAGAATGTATTTATACAGGAATTATTACCGATACAGGAGGTTTAAGTTACAATTCCTCCCAGCCAAGAACTTATCAGGTGGTGGGGAGTTTACTTGCAAAAGGAATTGATAAAAGTAAAATTCATTCAAATATCTACGATAATTTTTCTCCGGACAGGATGAAGTTATTAGGACATTGTTTGGATCAGGGATTAGAAGTTTTGTCCGAATTCAATACAGCCATTATTACATTAACAAAGGAAGATTTAGTTCGTTTTAACTATAGGGATGGCGATACAGAAGGATTTGTGAATTATCCTTTATCTATTCAGGGGATGCTTGTTTCTGTAATTTTTATTGAAAAAGATGATGTCGTTAAGATATCTTTCCGATCGAAAGGTGATGTTCCTATAAACAGGGTTGCCAGAGATTATTTTAATGGGGGCGGGCACATGAATGCTGCTGGCGGCAGAACCGAGAAGTCATTAAAGGACGCAATTGATCAATTCAAACAGGTTTTGCCTGAATTCTATAAGAGCTTGTAAAGAAACCGATTTGATTTTTAGTTGTAAGAAGTCTTAAAATTTACAGCGCAGATTCATTATCTGCGCTGTTTTTTTTTATTTTTCTCTGTGGATCAAAAAGATCGCAGGTCTTTTGTGTAAATCCGGCAGATTGTTTTTCCATGCCTGTACCGACATGGTTTTGATGTATTCCGATTCGAGTGTGATATCGGCAGCAATACAAAGTTTAGTGGCCGGACTGCAATTCTGAAGTAAATCTTCAAGCATTTTCATGTTTCGGAAAGGAGTTTCAATGAACATTTGTGTTTGACCTTCACTTAGCGAACGGTGATCCAAATGTTTAATTTTCTTACTTCTCTCGTTGCTCGGAATAGGTAAATATCCATTAAAGGCAAAGTTTTGTCCGTTAAAACCAGATGCCATTAAAGAAAGTAATATGGAGGAAGGTCCAACCAATGGAACTACCTGTATGTTTTTAGTATGGGCAATTTTCACCACATCGGCTCCAGGATCAGCAACACCAGGACATCCGGCTTCCGAAATAATCCCCATGTCGTGATCGGCAATAGCGTCCAAATAAGTTGAGATGTCTTTTGGAGAGGTGTGTTTGTTTAATTCATAAAAGGTGAGGTCGTCGATATTGATATCCTGATTCACTTTTTTAAGATAACGACGTGTTGTCCGTATGTTTTCTACAATAAAGTGTTTAATATCCGGAATCAGTTGTTGAATGTTATTTGGTATTACCTGATCGATTTCTGTATCTCCCAAAGTAGTTGGGATTAAAAAAAGTTTGCCTTTCATAAATGATATATTTTCGGCAAATGTACGAAATAAGTCTGTTACTCTTTAAATGGTCGCTTGTCAAATGTTGGTTTGTTATCTGTATTCATTCTGAATAGTTTTGAATTTATCTTGATTTATTACATCTTTGCAGGTAATTGACAATATTTATAACAATATGACACAAATTGCAGGTAAAATAATATTAAATCGAAACTTCATTCTGGTTCTTGCTGTTGTTTTAGGATTGTTGATTGGCGATTGGGCCAGTCTGTTAAAAGAGTATACTTTCTACATTTTAGCAATCGTAATGACCTTTTCAACCACTGGAATTTCTACAAAAGCCATGTTTCCTTTAAAGCAGATGATACTCCCAATGCTGATGGGATCGTTTTTGAATTATGTGGTATTTGGGGCTGTAATCATTGCATTGTCGTATTGGTTGATGCCAACACCTGAACTTTTTCTGGGGTTTGTGGTGATTGCTTCTACACCGCCTGGTGTTGCTGTTATTCCTTTCTCACATATATTGGATGGTGATTTAAAGTATGCTATAGTCGGAACTTTGGGAGCTTTTATTTCGTCCTTGTTTTTTGCACCGCTAATTGTTGGTTTGTTTTCAGATATTGATGGTGGGATTAACCCGCTCGATTTATTCATTACTATGGTTCAACTTGTTTTAGTTCCCCTGCTGATTTCAAGATTGCTGCTTTGGCAACCCATTAAACCAACAGTAGAAAAGGTGAGAGGTAAAATTGTTGATTGGGGATTTGCTCTGATTATTTTTACTGCTGTTGGCTTAAATAGACAAGTATTTTTTTCTAATTTTGATATACTCTTACTGGTGTCTCTGGTCCTTTTTCTTGGGATTTTTGGTTTGGGATGGATTTTTGAACTGTTTAGTCGTAAACTTGGAGTTAAAGCTCCGGTTGCGATGACTCAGAATCTTTTAGTTACGATTAAAAGTTCAGGTTTTGCAGTTGTTACAGCTTTAACATTATTTGGAGAAGAAGCAGCAATTCCTTCAGCAGTAATGGCTGTTTTTGTACTGGCATATTTGCTCTATCTGTCTATTCGAAAAGAGTTAAGGGATTCAAGTAAGTAATCTTGATCAATCAGGAAAGGGAATTCGAATTAGAAATACAATATGGTGAAATTAACTTTTTTAGGAACAGGAACTTCTCAAGGGGTTCCCATTATTGCATGCAAATGTCCGGTTTGTTTGTCGAAAAATTACAAGGATAAACGATTACGTTCTTCTGTGTTGATAAATGTTGATGGTCAGAATTTGGTGATTGACAGCGGACCCGATTTTAGATATCAGATGCTGCGTGCAAAAGTTGAGAATATTTCTGCAATCATCTTCACACATGAACACAAAGATCATACCGCTGGTTTAGACGATATTCGTGCATTTAATTGGGTGAATAAAAAAGCGGTTTCCATTTACGCTGAAAAGCGGGTGCAGGAATCTTTAAAAAAAGAATTTTCTTACGTTTTTGCTGAATTTAAATACCCGGGAATTCCTCAAATGAACCTGATTGATGTGACTGGCGAAACTTTTCATATTAATGGCACAAGCATACAGCCCATTCGGGTGAAGCATTTGAAATTGCCTGTTTATGGTTTTCGAATTGGTGATTTGGCTTACATTACAGATGCGAATTACATATCCCCAGAAGAAAAGGAAAAGCTGAAAGGTTTGAAAGTTTTGGTGTTAAATGCTCTCCGAAAAGAAGCTCATATTTCACATTATACTCTTTCGGAGGCATTGGAAATTGTGAAAGAATTACAACCCGAAAAGGCTTATTTTACTCATATCAGTCATCAGATGGGTTTTCATGATGAGGTGGAAGCTGAATTGCCCGATAATGTTTTTTTGGCCTACGACGAGTTGGAGATAGAGGTAGGGTAATTGCTTTTGATGATTTAATTGAACGAATTTTATTTTTCCGTTTTTGTCATAAAAATCACACTTATTCCTCCAAGAACAAGGAAGATTGCTCCAGCGAGTATCAAGGCTGATGAAATACTGAAGTGGTCAGTGTACCAGCCTAAAAACGGACCAATAATGGCAAAACAAATTCGAATGATAAAATTCCTGACAGAGAGCACCGTTGCTCTCATTTCCGATTCAGTAATTTGATTGATGTAATTTTTTAAAACAGGAGTGGCAATTCCACGCACAAAATAGAAAAAGAATAGGACACCAACCCCAATCAATGAATTGAACCATCCTGTCAGCATAAAGCCTCCCGAGATTCCAATAACAATAAAAATAGAAGTCCCTGTTTTCCCAAGATATTCCTCAGCTTTATGTGCTGAAAGGGCTGTAATTCCGACGGTTAAGTTCAGAAGAGTCCAGATTACTCCAATGGTGCTTACTTCCATGTTTAAATCCCGAAGATAGGGTTGAATAAACCAGGCAAGTGTGAGTGTTGCACATCCAATAACAGATGAAAAAACAATATTCCAGCGTAATTTGGCATTGTCCCAAAGCGAGAATTTTACAATGCCAAGAATATGATTGAATCCAACTTTTAGTTTTATTGAATTCTGATTTGGATCTACTAATAAGATTGACGCAGGAATAGCAATGAATGCGATGAATGATTGAAAAATGAAGGGCGTTCTCAGGCTGATTAAAGCCAAACTGCCACCGGCAATACCAGCAAGAGCTTCTGCAAAATTCCCAACGGACATCACTCTGCTTTCCTGTTTTAGATATTCTTTTTCCTTATTCATTTTAAGCAGACTATCGTAAAGCATGGCAGAATCGGAACCGGATATAAAGCTGCTGCCAACACCCAATATTAATTCTGCAATTAAAAATCCATTAAATCCTGAGCTAAAAGAGTAGACTACAAAGCCCAAACAACCAAGGATAGAACCTAAAATCAAAGACTTTTTTCTGCCCCAAACATCAGCAATATATCCCGATGGAATTTCCAGAGCCACAACCGCTACTGAATAAATTCCCTTGAGAGTTAGCACATCCTGCATACTCAAACCATTCTCCTGATAAAAGAGAACAATAATGGGCATGGTGAGCATGAACCACTTGGCAATTTTAATCAAATACAGTTTTGGGATATTTCCGGAAATAGATCTTCTCATTGCTTTTATTTGAGTTGCAAAGATACTCGCACATTCGAAATAGAAAAGCCTTTGTTCTTGATTATTTGATCTTCATTATATTGCTTATAGAGGTAAATGGAATGGCTTTAATGCTCGTATAGAGCAGTATATCTATTAGTGAAGCCAGCGGAACTTGTATTTTTTTGCATTCAATCAGGCTGTTTGTAAAACTGAATTAAATGGTGATGATGACGAAAATATTTTGTGTAAATTAGAAGGTGAGTAGTTGGTTGTGTGAGCTGTAGTATAATAAGGAGAGATGATATCAAATCTAAAACACTTGAAACTATGGGAATGACATTAATCGAGAAGATCTTGGCAAATCACTCCAAAGAGAACTTTGTGAAGCCCGGCGATATTATTGATGTTGAGATTGACATTCGTGCAGCCCGGGATTTTGGAGGAGCAAATGTGGTTAAAAATATTCAGAAGCATAACTTGAAAATTGCCGATCCGAAAAAGACTTATTTTACTTTTGATTGTAATCCTACAGGGTCAGATCAGAAATATGCAGTAAATCAGCAAATATGTCGGTTGTTTGCGCGCGATAATGGCGTGAAAGTATTTGATATCAATACAGGTATTGGAACGCATACCTTAATTGAACAAGGTCTCGCTTATTCGGGAATTACTGCTGTAACTACAGATTCTCATGCCAATATTTTGGGCGCTGTTGGTGCATTCGGGCAAGGAATGGGCGATAAAGACATAGCCGCTGCAATTCATAAGGGAAAAGTTTGGTTCAAAGTTCCTAAATCAGTTAAAATAAATTTAAATGGAAAGCGGCCGGAGGGAATTTATGCCAAGGATATTGTTTTGGGATTTTTGAATCAGTTTGGAGCGAATTCTCTTCTTGGATATGCTGTGGAGATTTATGGCGGGGAAGTAGATCACTTCACTCTTGATGAAAGAATCACAATTTCATCCATGGCTACAGAAATGGGATGTATCATCATTTTGTTTACACCCAACGATACCATTATGGAATACAGTCAGTTTCGCAATGGACGGAAGTTTGATGTAGTGAAAGCTGACCTTGATGCCGAATACGATCAGGTGTTTGAAATAGATTTGGAGAAGTTTGTTCCCCGGGTTTCCTTGCCGGGAGAACCTCACAACACTGTTCCGGTTAGCAAAGTCAGAGGAGTGAAAATAGACTCGGCCTTTATTGGAAGCTGTACCAATGGACGAATGGAAGATTTTCGGATTGTGGCGGATATCCTAAAAGGGAAAAAAGTGGCTCCTGGTGTCGTTTTTAAGATCGTTCCCGCTACCGATGAAATTTGGAATGAATGTTTAAAAGAAGGCTTGATTAATATTTTTAAAGAAGCCGGAGCCATGGTTTCCAATGCTGGTTGCGCAGGTTGTGCTGCCGGTCAGGTAGGACAGAATGGTGAAGGAGAGGTAACCATTAGCACCGGGAACAGAAATTTTCCGGGCAAGCAGGGAAAAGGAAAGGTGTATTTGGCATCACCAGCTACAGTAGTTGCTTCTGCAATTGCCGGTTGCATTGTTCCGCACGATGAAATACCAGAGCATCCCGTAACATTTGGTCCCCGAAAAGAAATAGAAGTGGGTACAATGCTTCATTCAAGTTCTGAGGTGTTGATTAGACCTAAGAGAATTGAAGGGCGTGCTTGGTACATTCCCATGGATAATATCGATACAGATATGATTTATCACAATCGATATCTTTCTATTACTGATATGGATGAAATGGGACAGTATACTTTCGATAATCTGGAAGGATACGAAGATTTTGCGCAAAAAGCCAAGTCGGGCGATATTGTGATTGCACACAAAAACTTTGGAAGTGGCAGTTCCCGGCAACAGGCAGTTGATTGTTTCAAAGCATTGGGAATACAAGGCATTCTTGCAGAATCTTACGGAGCAATTTACGAGAGGAATGCCATTAATGCAGCTTTTCCAATTATGACTTGCGGAGATATTTCAAAACTAAGCCTAGCTGATGGTGATACAATTCGTTTGGATTTAGAGACGGGCAAAATCACCAATACAACTAAAAATATCTCGGTGCAGGGAGAACGTTTCTCTGAAGTTCAACTGGAAATTTACCAAAATGGAGGACTGTTTTAGATAGTTAACCACGAAGTATTTTTAGTGCCCTTTGTGGTTAAGATTAGTTATTGGTTAAAAAATACGTTAGCACTATGCAAAACCTAACTTTCGTTGAAAAAGTATTTCGGGCAAAATGTGGAAGCATTGTTTTCAAAACTCCCGATATTGTTCTGACTCATGACAATACGGCCAGTATCAAAATTACATTTGAAAAAATGGGGGGCGGTCAAGTGAAAAGTCCTGATCAGCTTCTGGTTGTTCTCGATCACAATGCACCGCCAACCAATGCCAAGTTGGCTACCGATTATCAAAGGGTTCGGGAATTGGTTCAGAAACAAGGAATCAAAAAGTTTTATGATGCAGGCTCAGGCATATGTCATCAAATCATGTCGTACCATGCCAAACCTGGAATGATAATCGTAGGCAGTGATAGTCATACATGCACTGCCGGTGCATTTAATGCCTTGGCTGCAGGTATAGACCGCACTGAAGCTGCCGGATTGTGGAAAAGGGGAGAAACATGGTTTCGTGTGCCCGAATCCATTAAAATCATTCTAAATGGAAAGTTGCCGGAAGGTGTTTTTGCCAAAGATCTTTCTTTGTGGATTATCGGAATGATAGGTTCGGCGGGAGCCAACTATATGTCTATTGAATATCATGGGGAGGGAGTGAAAAGTCTTTCTATTTCTGATCGCATGACATTGGCAAATCTGGCTTCCGAAATGGGAGCTAAGAATGCTGTTTTTCCTCCCGATAAAGTGTTGGAAGATTTTTATGAACAAAAGGTAAAAGGCATTTGGGCCGATGAAGGTGCCCAATATTTTAAAGAATACGAAATTAATTTAAGCGACTTAGTTCCACTGGTTGCTGCGCCGCATCATGTGGATAATGTAAAAACCATAGCCGAAGTAAAAGGTGTGAAGGTAAATCAGGGATTAATAGGAACCTGTACGAATGGGAGATTGGAAGATTTGCGGATTGCAGCCAGAATATTGGATGGCAAGCAAATTGTTCCTGGTTTTCAGTTGTTGGTGGCTCCCGCTTCCAAAGAAATATATTTGGATGCGATTAAAGAGGGAATTATCACCAAATTGATGAAAGCCGGAGCTGCTATTTTGGGTTCTTCCTGCGGACCTTGTTTGGGAACCGGACAAGGAATTCCTGCCGATGGATTTACCGTGATTTCAACTGCGAACAGAAATTTTTTAGGTAGAATGGGCAATAAAAATGCTCAAATATATCTTGCTTCTCCCGCTACAGTAGCCTGTTCAGCTCTCACTGGTGAAATAACAGATCCAAGAATAAATATTTCCCGGCAAATCGAATTTCCATTTCAAAAACAGCAGAGTCGAACAATCCTAATTCAAGAATCGGACAATCGAAAATCAAATGGTGTCTGGGATTACTCCGATGTTGATCATTTGAATACCGACCAAATGTTTGCAGGAAACTTAACCTACGAGATTTTGAGTTCCGATCCGGATGGAATTCGGCCACATTTGTTCAAAGGATTCGATGATTCTTTTGCTGATGGAGTAGAGGAAGGTGATATTTTGATTGCCGGAGAAAATTTTGGTTGCGGCAGTTCAAGAGAACATCCTGCAGTTGGATTGGCTCATGCAGGAGTACGTGCGGTGATCGTAAAATCGGTAAACCGGATCTTTTACAGGTCGGCAATTAATCAGGGGTTATTACTCATTGTGAACCGCGAAATTGTTGAATCATACCATAGAAATGACGTGCTTGTGCTTGATTTTCAGGAGGGAGTCGTTCATGTTGGCGAAAAACGATTCGAAATACCTGTTTTACCCAATAAATTACAACAGATAATAAAATGCAAAGGCCTTGTAAACTGGATAAGAACTGTGATATAAGCTCTTACTGGTTTACGGTTGATTTTTACTGAAAAAAAACGCAAAAATACTTGTTTAGGAATGTAATAAATACCTATATTTGCATCGCCTTTTAAAGGAATGGTCCAGTAGCTCAGTTGGATTAGAGCAATAGCCTTCTAAGCTATAGGTCCCAGGTTCGAGCCCTGGCTGGATCACTCATTTTTTTAAGGCAAAAAGGAAAAAAAAGAAAACAAGGACGGTCCAGTAGCTCAGTTGGATTAGAGCAATAGCCTTCTAAGCTATAGGTCCCAGGTTCGAGCCCTGGCTGGATCACAAAGACGATACGAGAGTGTCGTCTTTTTTGTTGCAAACCCCCGCCACATCTACTATCTTTAGGTGTTGTATCAAATTTCTGATACGCAAAAAAACGTTTCTTTTATCACATTTGCAGTACCCGTATAATACGGGATGCAATATCCAAATATTCGCCAAGCTTGTTGATAAAAAAATGAAGAACGGTAAAAATGATAGGGCAGGACTAAAGACAAAGAGTATATTGGTAGAGTTTTAGTCTGGATTTGTGTACAAATACCATAGTTAGAACCTAATTTAAAATATTTTAACTTCTGATTGTTAGTATTCCGCAAGACTCTATTTGGGTGATATATCTTTATTTGTCTCTCTTATAAATACTCACCGATTATAGAATTAATCAAACTGCACTCTATCACTATTAAGCGAACAACTTATTTATAACTGCTTATGAAACTCTTTACATAAATTATTCGTTTGGAAAAATTAATAACACTGCAGCTCCGATCTCTTCATTATTTGTTGCTATAATTTCTCCGTTATGGGCATCCATAATAAGTTTCACTGTAGCCAAATCAAGACCATTTTGATCATCATGATACTGGGAGTTAGTAGCAAATAATTTAAATCTATTTTTTAGTGTCTGTGGGTTAAAGCCTTCACCTTGATCAATAAAAGAACAGGTTGTTTTTTTTATATCAGAATCTATGTTCACACGAACAAGCCCACCATTGGGTGAATATTTGATTGCATTGTCAAGAATGCTTTCAAAGCAAAATTCAACTAGTTCTTGAGCACCATTTATGTGCGTATTATCAATCTTGCCATCAAAAACTACATTCGCCTTTTTTGCTTTAATTTGTTCCGAAAGATTAAGCTTGGTTGATTCAATTAAATCGCTTAATCTAATTTCACTTTTTTGAAGGGTCTGTTTTTTAGTGCGTAACTCGGTAATTTTCAAACTTACTTTAGCAAAGCGATGAAGCCGATTGGCAGAAATCTCAAGATAATGTAACATTTCTGTAACATTAGAATCGACCAATTCATTTTTCAATATGCCAATGAAACCAATTATGCCATTTAAAGGTGTGTTAATTTGATGGCTAATTATGGACAGAAAATCTGATTTTGCTTTATCCAACACCTCTAATTCCTGATTGACCTCTTCAAGTTCACTATTTGCTTTCTGGAGCTCTTTGGTGCGCTCTGTTACTTTTTCTTCAAGCCATTGGTTTACTTTTTTAAGTTGGTCTTTACTCCTTTTCAGATCGATATGAGTTTTCACTCTCACCAATACTTCTTTTGAATTAAAAGGTTTGATGATATAATCCTGTCCTCCAGCTTCAAAGCCATTAACCACATTTTCAGATTCGTTAAGTGCAGTCAGGAATACGACTGGAATTTCCTTCATGTTTTCGTTTTCACGCATGGCTTTACAGGTCTCGAAACCATTCATTACGGGCATATTTACATCTAAAAGGACCAGATTAAAATCTTGTATCTTATTTAAAAGATTTAAGGCTTGCTGACCGTCATAAGCAAATCCAACAGAATATCCCTCATCGCGCAGGATGCTGCCAATTACCTGAATATTTTTAGGATTATCGTCAACTGCGAGTATCTTAATTTTATTATTGCTAATTGTTTCCATATGCTTTTAGGTTATATTTTGTTCATTTTAAGTTGTTCTATTACTTTCGGGAATTTTACCAGAGTCTTCAACAATCTGTCGATCTCGAAATTATCTGCCAAACTGCAAACTTCGCTTGCATAATCTTTAAGATATTCAATCTTATTTTCTTCAGCTAGTTTAATTAATTCTTTACCGAATTCTTCAATTTGGTCAATCATTTGCGATTGGATAGCATTCTGACAAATAGGAACAAACTTATTTTCAAGAACTGCTATGAGTTCAGGTAGCTGATTTAATTGTTCCTGAGTCAGTGCAAAGTCAATTTGTTTGGAATCAGCTGCAGCTACTTCGTCTTTAACCTGATATGTGAGATACTTCTTCATTTTATCAAACAAGTCAGAAGCATCCAACGGTTTCATTAAAAACTCATTAAATATCTTTACATTTCTATTTCCAGTTATTATACTTTTTGCAGAAGCTGAGATTGCAATAACCGGAATGGATTTGGTACTTTTTGTTTGCTTCAGTATTTCTGTGGCCTTATAACCATTCATTACCGGCATACGTAAATCCATCAGAATTAAATCGGGCAGATTTTTTGTTGCTGACTGCACAGCTTCTTCGCCATTTTCGGCTTCAAAGACATCAAGCTGTGAATGTTCTAACATATCCTTAATCAGTTCACGATTTAATTCATTGTCATCAACAAGCAGAATTTTTGCTTTATTGAATTTTATTATTGTTAAATCAATCAAGCTCTCCTCGGGTTCGATCTCAGTCTCAGAAACAGGTATGTTTGGAATAATAACCCTTATATTACTCCCTTTGCCTGCTTCACTTTCAAGATGAATAGTACCACCCATTTTTTCAATCAATTTTTTAGTGATGGGTAAGCCTAAACCAGTTCCACCATATTTTGCACTTTGTCCTTTTTGTTGGGTGAAAGGCTCAAAAATCAATTTCTGTTGATCAATCGGGATGCCTATTCCAGTATCTTCAACATGTAAAATCAGGTCATAACTATCTTTCAATTTTATATTTCGATGCGCATCAACTGTTAAGATAACATGTCCATTATCAGTAAATTTAATAGCATTCCCTATAAGATTGAACAAAATTTGGCGCAATCGCACTTCATCAAGAAGAAGTAATTTGGGAATTGTACTTTCATATTCGATAAAGAAATCAATCTTTTTTTCATTCACCGTGAGGGCAAATAAATTTTTAATTTCCTTGGTTAGACTATAAAGATTGACTGGTACAGGTATGATGTCAATTTTACCCGCTTCAATTTTCGAAAGATCAAGAATGTCATTGATAATTTTCAATAGATTTTTCCCACTGCTGCGGATCGACTCTACCTGTGAACGTTGTTTTTCCTCTTTCACGGTTTTAGATAAAAGTTCCGAAAATCCAATCACGGAATTCATAGGTGTACGAATCTCGTGACTCATATTTGCCAGAAATTCACTCTTAGCCTGGTTGGCAGAGTTAGCAGCATCTCTTGCTTTGATTAGATCTTCTTCTGAAAGTTTTTTATCGGTAATATCAAATCGAACAGATACATACTGATATGGCTTCCCCTGCTTGTCAAGAAATGGTACTATTGTTGAATCTACCCAATAAAAACTTCCGTTTTTTGCTTTATTTCTAACTTCCCCTCGCCAGACTTTACCCTTTGAAATTGTATGCCACAAGTCAATAAAAAAGTCACTTGAATGACAACCCGAATTTATAATTCGATGGGTATTCCCAATGAGTTCTTCCCGACTGTATTTTGATTTTTTACAGAAAATATCATTTACATAATTTATAACGCCCTTATTGTCAGTAATAGAAACAAGGCTTGATTCATCAAGGGCAAATTTGTAATCTGTGATATCTTTAAGACTTTGTTGCAGTTTCTGCTGTGAAATAGTTAGTTCACGGGTTCTTTCAAAGACCATTTCTTCAAGATGCTCACGATGTTTGATGATTTCTTCCTCAGCATTTTTCATTTCTGTGATATCATGAAATCCTGTTATCAATACCTGTTCATTCTCGAGGGTCATTAATTTAAGTGATACTGAACCCCAGAATAATTCCTGATCTGCTTTCTTTAAAACAAGTTCATAATTATCCACAACTCCATCCTTCATTAGTATCTTGAATAATTTTTTTTGATCCTGGGAATTCGAATAAAAATCGGGTGATTTCTGTCCAATCGCATCCGATAAAGAAATTTTAAAGAGTTTACCAAGGCTTTCATTTGCCATTATTATAATCTCTTCAGAAACTTTAGTTATAACCATTGGAATAGGTGACGACTCGATTATTGAACGAAGTTGTTTTTCACTTTCTTTCAATTCCTTCTCGACCAGTTTACGTTCAGTAATATCTTTAAATACAACAACTGCCCCTATCAAATTTCCTGTGTCGTTCTTTATTGGTGTACATGTGTATTCAACAGGGAAACTAGTATCATCCGCCCGCCAAAACACTTCATTATCCACATGGCTGGCTACTCCTGTACGAAAAACATTATAGATCAGACAGTCTTCACGAGGGTATTGAGAGCCGTCCTGACGGGTATGATGGTGGTCAGCATGGCCTTCTTTACCAATAAGTTCTTCAATAGGTTTTCCTATCATGGCAGCAGCGGCCGGGTTTACAAAGGTCATTCTACCTTCCAAATCCAATCCATAAATTCCTTCTCCAATAGAATTCAGAATTAATTGATTGTGCACATTTAATCTATTGATTTCTTCTTCAGCTATCTTGCGAGATGTGATGTCGGTATGCGAACCAGCCATACGATAAGGTTTGCCGGTTTCGTTACGCAAGGCTTTCCCCCGGGCAAGAATCCACCTGTAGCTGTCATCCTTATGTTTCATCCTAAACTCTATTTCGTATTCAGGAATCTCATTATCAAAGTATGCTTGAACGACAGCTAAAGCTGGTTTATGATCTTCAGGATGAAGTAAAGCTTCCCAAGTGCTGAAGCTGTTTTCCAATTCCTTATCATTATAACCAAGCATACTTTTCCACCGGGGTGAGAAATACACCTCATTGGAAATAATATCCCAATCCCATATGCCATCATTGGAGCCTTCAACTGCTATAGTATATTGTTCCTGGCTTAAAAGCAGTTGTTTTTCAGTCTTCTTTCGTTCCGAAATATCTTCAACAGTACCTTCAAAAAATACTTTCCCATTTATACCTTTTACGATTCGTGCATTTTCCCGAATTGGAATAACTCGCCCATCTTTAGTTGTCCAACTTTCCTCCAAACCTTTTACATAACCGTCTTTTTCAATCATTTCGACAAACTGCTTACGGCTAATCGTAGATTCTTTACTGTACCCTTCTGTTGCCAGATTTCTATTTTGTAATTCAGCCAATGATTCAAATTCCAACATCTGCAAGAGGGCTTTATTGGCATTTATGATATCCCCCTCAGGAGTTGACTGGTAAATCCCAAGTGGTGAATTTTCGAATATACTTCGGTATTGTTCACGACTTAAATTTAATTGCTCCTCAGCAAGTTTACGTTCTGTGATATCATTTATTGTGCCTATTAACCGGATAGGCTTGTTATTGCTGTTAAATTCCAATTTACCCAAACCATGCACCCAACGTTCTTCCTTATTGCAGTTTCTGATTATTTTATATTCCTTATTAAAAGGTAACCTCTGAGCTATTGTCTCATTTTGAAAATAATTCAGCACCAATTCTCTGTAATCAGGATGAAGAATAGCACTCCATCCCTCAGTTGTGAGTGTGTAATTTTCATCGATCCCAAATATAGTATTGAGTATTTCGGAACTCTTCCACGTACCCGTTTTTATATCCAGCGAATAGGTTCCCAGATGTGCAATTTCTTGTGATTCTTTCAGTAAACGCTCACTTTCTTTTAGTTCAGAGGTTAATCTTTCTGCGATTTGTTGTGCCTTAAGCTTTGTGCTAAGCATTGATTTGGAGAGCAGCAATAGTAAAATACTAATAATTAAACCTCCAAAAAATACCATCCATGAGGCTATATAATCAACAATAAAATTTTCTTTTTGTTGTGTATATTCCAATGTCCATTGGTGACCATTAAAATTTATCGGAACTTTTAAGTTGAAACGTATCCTCTCTGATTTCTTTTGCTCTTCTGTACTGTGAGACTCAAACAACAAGGATTGAGAAGTACAATTAACACCATCAAAAATATGCAGGTAAAATGTTTTTTTGTTATCGATATGCTTCCATTTATTCAGAATACCTGACATTAGGTCATTCATCCGATACGGGCTATATACCCAACCTTTAATTGCAGCTCTGCGTGCTTCAACAGTATTTAGTTTAACTCCTTTTTGGTATACAGGCACATACATTAAATTACCTGCTTGTACGTCTTTTTTTGTTTCCTGAACCAAAAGGACTTTTCCCGAAAGGGCAGCTATATCTAAATCACGGGCACGTTCCATTGCTTCCCTTCTCACGGGCTCGGTTGTCATATCATAACCAAAGGCACGTAAGTTACGTTCTGAAAAAGGTTCAAGAAAAATAATTGCAGTAGATGTATCACCCGAGCTTTCCGGCCAGACCTTATAGTCAGGAAATCCCTCATTTCTGATTTGTAAAATATGATTTTCCAACTGATCCTTAGGTACAAGCAAGGAAAATCCTGTGCCTAATATTCCTGGCAAATTCAGGTCTACTTTTGACTGTTTTATGAAATTACCCCATGTCTCACGCTTTACGGTATCTGATACGCTAAAAAATGCAGCCCCGCTGCGAAGCAGTTGTGCATGAGCATGCAATCGTAAATCTATTTTACTGCTGATTTCCCTACATTCGAACCTAAATTCAGCTTCATCCTTTTTATCATTTAGAAACTTTACAAAAATTGAAGCAAATAGTGTGAAAATTAATGTTAATATAAATAACAAGTTTGCTTTCCAATCATTAACATTCTTCATTCTATTCGGTGTATTAATTTAGAATTACCTTCAATTCAATAAGCATTATTTAATATATAAAGGTCCATATCAGGAAGAATCTCTTAAATAATTATAATTAAACAGACTCCTGATATACTTTATAATTTAAAGCTGTTTTTATTGATCATTAATATACGTTGTTATTAACAAAAAAGTTATTGTTCCAGGCTTAGCTTTTTTTTGGAGCCTGTTTTTAGTTCAAGAAAATAGGTGTAACAATTCGCAAAAAAAAATCATTCCACCAGAGAAAATAAGCCTTATTGATAATGACACCAGACCGTAAGATCCTTATAACACGGCTAATAAACGGTTGGACAGATAAATGAGTAGTTTTCATTGGTAAACAAGGTTTGTGTGATCTTAAAACGAGGGTACTATAAACCATACCAGACTTTAATCTACTTATTAAGACGGATATAGGAGACGACTAGGCGGATAAAAAAGCCAATCAATATTTTTAGTGGCTCAGGTCTTAATTGCCCGAAGTCTAAAATATCAGTTGGCTCAATTATAAATAAAATCTTTAGAAGGTAAAGGCTCTTGTATCCTTAAAACAGGGAATTAACAGATGATCATACCCGATCGTAAGTTCTTTATAAGACGGCTAATAACGGCTAGATGGATAAATAAGACAGTTATTTTAATTATTGTAAATAATTCTGTTTTGAAGGCTAAAAAAAAGAAGTCAGAAGTCGATTAATGGCTTGGCTATACAAAGAATAGATAGTTACGCGCTCTGAATTTATCAACTCAGAGCACATAATTATATTTTTCGTTAAAAAAAGACTTTAAATGCTTGCATCAAATACAAGGTTTGGTGCAAACTCTTTAATTAAGATGATTTCATCACTATTTCCTTCAGGTTTGATTGCAATAGTAACACGAACTGCCCATTTTCCTTTTAGAGGTAGATTGATATGTCCAGCGGTTCGACGTGGGCTACCTCCGCACTTAACACCTATCCATTGACTTTTATATGTATTCAATTCAGAACTATTAATTAAAGTGCCTCCAAATTCATACAATCCTCCAGTATCATACAAAATCAGATCCTTACTTACAACTCGAACGGTAGCATTTTCAGTATTCGTTACTTCAGGGTTTATCAAAACATTAAATGACTGTAAATCCAAAGATGCTTCGGTATGTCTCATAGGCTCCATTGCGTCATAATATGTATATCCATATCTAATAATCGGTGTTTTATCGATATTCCAAACTCCAATTAACTTGTTATAATGTGGCATTAATCCACCTATTGTTGATGAACCTATTGCAACCCCAGGGTAAATCAAGGAAGCTTTACTTGGGCCAGCATAACTAGAGGTAATTGTACCAGTTGTTTTCGTTTTAGCTTCAAAATCTAAATTTATTGAACCGGGAGTATAACTTTTAGGTGAAAATATTCCTGAGGTAACTAAACCTAAAATTGGATTTGAAGTTTTGATTGCACTTCCTATTTTAGAAAGTCCCGTATTAAGTAATCCTTTTAATGTTGAATTTGCCTGTTTTGCAACTTGGTCAGTAAGATATTTGGAAGCAACTTCTTTTGATGGAAGATTAATTTTAAAGTCATCTAGACTATTAAAGTTAATACTTGAAGCCATACTTGATAGAATACCTCCTGAAGCTCCACTTTGAGGCATGGTAAAAGTACCTTCAATTGTCCCGGCTATAGTTCCAGTCGATTCAGTGAAACTCTTTTCTGTTATTAGCATTCTTAATTGCAATTCAATATTATCTCTGTTTAGAGAGCTTAAATTTGGATCATAAGCTATTTCAAATTCGTTATAGTACCAATAATTATTTTGTATACCATATGGTGTAGAAGTCATAGTAGAACACCAACCTGGCTTGTATAGATATGGATTGGTTTTTTTAGTTTCAATGGGAAGAGCTTTAGCCCAGGAAAAATTTAGAGCAGAAGTAGAGCAACTGTTTGTAGCTAATCCTATACCAAAGGTATATGTGTTATTAGGGTATTGTTGATTTGTAGGATAGATATATACTCGGATTAAACCAGTATAAACATTATACAACGCAAAAAAAGGATCTGATTCATTTAACATGAAACTATTATATAATAGTTTCCAGCCATCCGATTTTTTAAAATCGGGTTTAATATCTAATGGGATTTCTGCATTTGTTGAAGCCCAAGGTAACATCAATTGCGTACCACCATACCAGATATAAGTATCATTTTCCCAATCAAAATATTCTGAAATGGTGGGAGATGCCTTAGTATGGTTTGAAGAGGTTTCAGTATTAGAAATAACTTCATCTTCAATAAGGATTTCATCACTGCAAGAAGCAAAAAATAAAATACTAAAAAAGCAATAATAAATGTAATTTTTCATTTTTTAAAATTTTAAGTGATATTAATGAAATACTATTTTGGAAGTTCAATAATTGTTATTAATATGATTAAACTTCGTTACATACCTTAGTACCATTTTTCATTAAAAGGTAACCATAAAAAAATAAGATAAGTGTACTTATGTTAGTTATGATGTTGGATGTGAGTCAGTTATTGTTATTATTTATATTTAGTCTATTTAGTATTAATGAAACTTAATTGTTGATTTAAGTTAATTTTAAATCTAGCCAATAATGTTAATATGTTATTTTATTATAAGAAGAGATTTAATAGCGTATTCTTAACAAATACTAACAAAGGAGCTATAATTGAGGGCGTTTATTCCTGTCTAATCTTGATCATTTATCGGTTTAAGAGGGTATAAAAAAACCAATCAATATTTTTAGTGGCTCAGGTCTCAATTACAAATATAAATTGTCAGGTAATTACACATCTTCGCTTTTCTCAAATTGCATCAGGTAGGCTTGTAAGGTGTTGAATAGTTCCAATTGCTCTTCATTCGTTTTTGCAAACAAAACATACAGCATTTGTACCAGATAGCCTTTTGAGAAAATCTATTTACAGTGCCTTGACTTTGTACTTCCCTGTTATTTTTAAAATAGAAGTCACAATCGTACAATGTATGTTCGTTATCGTACATTTTGTTTTAAAATTAAACTAGTCTTCTTGTGTTGATTGTGTGATTGATACGTTTTTCGGCATCATATGTGATAAGGCAAATCCGATATGTGTTAAAATAGAGTTTTATGCCATTTTGCCGGGGGCTTTAACTTAAGCCCAATGTAGTAGTTCAGAACAATTGTAAAAATCTATTTGTAACCATTCAATTTTTATTGTAGTCTAATTAACCACAGAACAAACCAAGTAAATAAACTAATTATGAGAGAAAGAATATTGATAATCATATTAATGATATGCAGTATTTCCAGTTATGCACAAGCTGATATGGGAGTGGAAATTAAGAATGGATCGTTAACTGGTATTATTATAGATGTTAAGACCAAGTTGCCGTTACCATATGTAAATGTGGTGATAAGAGATGCCAATAATAAAATAATTACCGGAGGTATAACAGATGACAAAGGAACGTTCGTTATTAAGAAAATTACCGAAGGGAAAAACACAATTGAGATTCAATACATGGGTTACAAGTCATATGTTAGAAAGTTGGATTTCTCATCTAAAATATCAGCGCATAAATTGGGAACTGTTGAGCTTGAAGAGGATACTGAACTTCTTGGAGAAGTAACGGTAAGAGCAGAGTTGTCCAGCGTAACTCAGAAAGTGGATAGAAAAGTTATAAACGTTGGCAAAGATTTAACTGCTGCAGGAGCCACAGCTTCGGAGGTTTTAAACAATGTGCAATCGGTTAGTGTTGATAGTCAAACGGGAACAGTGAGCTTAAGAGGAAACGAGAATGTGAGAATATTGGTGGATGGAAAGCCTACTAATATTAGTGCAGCTCAATTGCTGCAGCAGATACCTTCTACCTCAATTAAAAGTATTGAGTTGATTACCAATCCTTCAGCAAAATACAACCCTGAAGGGATGAGTGGGATTATAAATATTGTATTGAATAAGAACGCAAATATTGGCTTTAACGGCAATGTAAATTTGGGGGTAACACGAGGAGTAAACACACGTGCTAATGGTTCTCTGGATTTAAATTACAAAACAGGAGCCGTTAATTTCTTTTTAAACTTTGGTGCAAATGGAGGGAAAAGAAATAATTATGGTGAAGTTTTAAGACATTCAGAAAATGGAGATGGTGAAATTATTTTAGCTGATGACATTCTTCAAAAATTTGAATTTAACAGCGAAAATAACTCTCAATTATTAAAAGTAGGAGCCGATATCTATTTGAATAAAAAGAATACACTTTCATTTTATACCACACAAAATTTTAGCGATGGTGTATTTGATGGAACGACAAAGATTTTTAGAGGAACAGATTTGGATTATCATAGTTTGATGAAATCTGAAACAGATAATTCTACAGGTACTTATAATCTTAACTACAAAATAGACTTTGAAAAAGAAGGACACAATCTGGAATTCGAAGCAACTTATAGTGAGAGCGACTCGCCCGAAGATGCTACTTATAAAGAATTGCTTAATCCGATTGATTTGACCTCGAATTACATGGATGGGATTGAAAATGATTACACCAATACGCTTCTAAACCTGGATTACACAAATCCATTGACGGAAAATACAAAGCTGGAATTAGGTGTGGAGTTGAGATTAAATGATACTGAGAATTCAAGAGTAACAAATCAACATGATTTTACTAATAATGAAATAGGCAATTCTGCATTTACATATGACAGAAGTATCTATTCGGGATATCTGAATTTAAATCACAAAATAGATAAGTTCACGATGCAAATGGGTGCGAGACTTGAGCAGTACGAAGTAGATGGAGAGTTTGCTAAAGGAGATGAAAGGGCTAAGTATACTGATAGTCGTTTTACTGTGTATCCTTCTGTATTTTTCACTTTCAATCCGAGTGAAAAAAACCAATTGCAGTTAAGTTATAGCCGCAGGGTTGACAGGCCATCTATCGGGCAAGTGAATCCGATTAGAGAGTGGAGTACACCTTTAATTAGTTCATTTGGAAATCCAGAATTAGATCCTCAGTTCACCAATTCGTTCGAATTCAATTATACTAAAGGATTAAAGAATGGCTCTGCCACAATTGGAGCTTTCTACCGCAGAGTAAATGGTAATATCTCGAGAGTATTAAACAAAGATCCTTTGGATATTGAAAAGGTGGAAATGTCTTATTACAATACGGACAGCAACAATCGTTATGGAATAGAATTGTCAGCAAATTATCAATTCTTTAAATGGTGGTCGATGAATGCAAGTTCCGATTTGTATGTTCAGAAAGAAACCGGTGTTTCGAATGGTGAGAATCTTGAGATTACCAACAGTTCCTTTAATGCCCGGGTGTCCAATAGCTTTACGGCTACTAAAAAATTGAAATTTCAGTTGTTCGCAATGTACCGCGGAGGTGGTGAAGATTTACAATTTAAAGTGGATCCAATGTGGATGATCAATACAGGAGCAAGTTATACGGTGCTGAAAGGAAAAGGAACACTAACCTTTAGAGTAAACGATATTTTTGAAGGAATGAAGTTTAAGTTTGATTCAAAAGTACCTTACAACCAGGAAGGTGAATTTCATTGGGAGAGTAGAACAGCATATCTTGGCTTTTCGTACCGGTTTGGCAGCGGTAAAAACAAAGCCAAAAGAAGAAAGCAAAGAGATAGTCAGGAAACACAAGGTGGTGGTGGATTTATTTAAACCCTTAAATCAATAATACACATTTACTTAAGTTGAAAATCTCCCATTCTATTTTGGATAGGGAGATTTTTTTTTGCTCCGATAAATTTAAATGATAGTAAGACTTCCTACTTTCGGGCAGTAGCACGAACAAAGAATATTCTATGAATTTACCATCAGTTAATTTAATCTACTTTTCTCCAACAGGAACAAGTAGAAAAGTAGTTAAAGCCATTGGGCAGGGATTGGAAGCTAAACAAATAAGCGAGTTTGACATTACACAAACCGATTTTGAGTTTAAGAATTTTGGTAATGAATTGACCATTATTGGTGTGCCTGTTTACAAAGGACGTTTGCCAGTTGATGTAATTTCACGATTGAAAAAATTTAAAGCTAAAAACACACCTGTGGTTTTAGTCGCGGTTTATGGAAACAGAGATTTCGATGATGCTCTGCTTGAGTTAAAAGATGTAAGTACAGAATTAGGTTTTTTACCTGTAGCCGCCACTGCTTTTATCGGAGAGCATTCTTATTCAACAGAAAGTAAACCCATAGCAGAAAATCGTCCCGATGAGGCAGATCTTCTAAAAGCAAAACAATTTGCAGGAGAGATTTTAGATAAATTGGAAAAGAACGATGGTCTGGAGCTAAATATTTCTGGTAATTATCCGTACAAAGAATTGCCAAATGCACCGGTAATGTCACCAAGAACCATTGCTGCGAAATGTACCTTGTGTGGTGTTTGTGCCGATGTTTGTCCGGTTGATGTTATTGAGGTAAACAAAACAGTAATTACAAATGCAGAGGCTTGTATTTGGTGTTGTGCATGTGTTAAAGCCTGCCCGGAGGATGCCCGGATTTTTGATACACCGCTTATCAATCAGATAACAAATAATCTCTTCGAAAACTGTTCGGAACGCAAAGAACCCGTGTTTTTTATCTAAAAAAACTCTGAAAAGAATAGATAAGGATAGCAGATTTGCTGTCCTTTTTTTATTTGTTTGTCCCTCCGGATTAGAATTTTTACCTCTAAAATTTTATTTCGATTACAAATCTGTAGTTGTCCCGGGTTGTTTTCCCTTTTAAGTTACGGATTGCAGAACGATTGCTGATTTTATTACTATATCAGAAGATGGAACAATATAGTTTGCGTAATAAATGGCCTTGTCAGATGAATAAACCAAACTATTTGCTGAAATCCTTATCATTTCAGATGAAAATTCAATACAATCAGATGACAGCTGATCTATTCATTTCATAATCTGAAGTAATCATTTATTCATCTGATGATGTGATTTAATAAAATGAATATATAATATTTCAGCAGAGAAATATAATTAGTAAGCGTTAGCAAATAATTATTAGGCTGGATGTATGAAAATGGAGTAATATCAGACTTTTTTTGTATTGTAAGTATTCATTTAACTCTGAGAGCTGTTGTTTTTCTTGTTGTTATAATACTCAGCATTGCGTTTGCAGTGGTGTTCACTTTGGTAAGCCTTTACGATCCCGGGCTTATCCCGAAAAACAAATTTACCATAGCGTCGGATTTCATCAACCACTTGTTTAAGTAGAGTGAAGGCCTTGTTTCGGATTAGCAGCATCTCGTCGGGAATGTACATTTTGCTGTCTTTTACAGCCAGTAAACTACTTATTCGTTCATATTCTTCGGAGGCCTTGTCGCACAGGCTTAAATCGAAGTTGATGGCTTGCAGTGCTTCAACATTGCTTTTTCCCAGTCGGGCCAATAGAGCCAAATCGAAAATAATACTGGCCAGCGAATTGCCTTTTTTAATATCTCTGATTTTTTTCAGCAGATCTTTATCATTTCTAAAAGCAAACTGCATGTTGTCAATCAGGTGTTTGCGCAGTTTTAGCAGGGCGGGAGTTTCGGCTTTAAAGTTGGTCATTGCCTGTTTCTTTTCACCTGTCAGTTCCACCCAGTTTAGCTGTGCACGGCTCAAAGCCTTGGTGCGGGTATGCAGTTTATCAATTAAACCGACCGGCATATTTACGGCAGAAAGTTTCGACAGATCTTCTGTTGCACGTGTGTGCAGCCGTTCGGCTTCATAGATGTAAATTTCGAATGGCATGTCGCAATGCTTTATGTTTTCATTTGCTATGGCATTGATTTCATCCAGTAGAATTTCTAAATCTGATTGATCTGACATGGTATAATAGAATATGAGGTTTTAGATCTAAAAAAAACAGCTTGAATTTAGCAATAAATTCGAGATTCCTCCAATGTTTATTTGAAAATTATGTTACTTTAAATAACACTGTTGTTCCAGACCAGGCTTAGTTTAGCGTTTTTAATTTGATTTTGAAGAAAATATGGATTGTGAATCTTTAACTCATTACCTGTCAATTGTAAATTTACAGCAATAGCCTATTCTTTATAAGCACAAAGTACTATGCAAATAATTATTTAAGCAAAAAAAAAGATCGTTTGTATAACGATCTTTTCTGCTATTGATGTTTTAATACGATTAAAAATCTTTGAGTATTCGGTTTCTGTGTAATTCTTTTATACTCTCATTATAATCAATTTGTGCAATTCTATTCAATTCCTTTAATATTTCATTATTCTCATCAAGAACCCAATCAATGTATTTTTCATCGTTATCAAACAAAACTCTGACTTTTTTTATCGAATTGGAATTGCTATTGATTATAGTTTCTAATTCTGAATTTACTATTGGGATATTTATTAATACTCTAACATCCTTCTGAGCGATTTTATAATTATGAATGTACTTGCTCTCGATCCAAGCATTATCTGCATAATAGTATAGTTTATGTCTTCTGATATCTTCAACCTTGTTATTGTCTAGTTTCAATAGAACATCAGATATATGCTGATAGGGAAGATCGGAGCCGATTTTATTTTTCAACTGTGAATTTGAAATTTCAAACTCAATTTGTAACGAACATACAGAATTACTATTGATTGCTGACCATGGTTCAGGATTTAAAAAATATTGATGATTCCATTTCTCCTTAGTGATAAGCATTGTACTATTTAAAGGATGAATATGATTCTGGTGGCCACCAATTCCATCAATTGAAACACTTATTTTTTTTGTTGTTAGAACATTATTATTTAGAGTTATTTCTTCGGAATATGAATTTTTACAAAATGAAAATAATAAAAACAGAGTTAGTACTCTTAACAATAAAGTTGAGTAGCAGGTCATAAATCTTGTTTATTTTAAATTAAGCCCACAAAAGTATAATTTATTTGGAATTATTCTAATAATTTAAAAATACTGAAACAGCATGTGGTCAATATTAATCAGATACAATCGATTTCGAAGTTATTTTTTTGTGAAAGAAGTGCCAGTCCAACTTCTATACCTGTAGATTTGTAATTAGGAGCTGGTTCAGTCAATTATTAGAGTCCACTGATAAATTTTTAGCCGTAAAAAAAGAATTTATTATATTTATTGTTTGGTAAGATGAGAAGTATCTGTTTATTATCAAATCTAGTTTATTTTACCTTAAACCTTAAAAATATGAACGCATGAAAAAATTAGTCGCAGAATTTATAGGAACCCTATGGTTGGTTCTGGGTGGATGTGGAAGTGCTGTTTTGGCGGCCGCATATCCCGAATTGGGAATTGGATTTGTTGGTGTGGCAATTGCTTTTGGATTAACTGTGCTTACCATGGTCTATGCAATTGGGCATATTTCTGGTTGTCACCTAAATCCGGCAGTGTCTATTGGTCTTTGGGCTGGCGGACGTTTTGAACTGAAAGATCTGGGGCCTTATATTGTGGCTCAGGTATTGGGAGGAATTGCAGGTGCAGGAATCTTGTATTTGATTGCAAGTGGTAAAGCTGGTTTTGATATGGGAGGTTTTGCTGCGAACGGCTATGGCGAGCACTCGCCCGGTGGATACGGCATGTTGGCAGCTTTGGTGAGCGAAGTGGTAATGACTTTTATGTTTTTACTGATTATTTTAGGAGCAACACACTCAAAAGCACCAGCTGGATTTGCCGGATTGGCAATTGGTCTGGGGTTGACTCTGATTCATTTAATCAGCATACCGGTAACAAATACATCAGTGAATCCGGCGCGAAGTACAAGTCAGGCACTTTTTGTTGGCGATTGGGCTTTGGATCAATTGTGGTTGTTCTGGCTAGCGCCGATTGCAGGTGCAATTTTGGCCGGCTTGGTATACAAGTACATGTCTCCCGAGAAAGATTAATTTTATAAAATAATATTAAACAGCATGTTTCGGTTGTTTTTATCTTCCGGGAGCATGCTGTTTATTTGTGTTCTCTATATTTTCATGAATGATTTGATGAAACGAGCCATGAGAAGACTTTTCTCACAGACGAGGATGACTAGGTTGGCGAGTTCTCCCGAAACAAGTTCGGGACAGGCTATGTGGTAATAAAAAACAAATTTAGACACATGAAACGTCCATGACGAGGATGTTTTGACACACAGTGGGGTGATTATTCCAGCATGGTAATCCCGAAAGCTTTCGGGACCATCTGGCAAAACCTTAAAATTATAAACAGATGAAAAAACTTCTATTCACAGTTTTACTCTTTGTTGTTGGAGGAGTTGGTTTTGCACAAACATTTCCTGAGCAATTAACGGATGCCGCCTTGCAGCTAACCCAGCAAAGAGTTATTTACGATCCCAGCTATTTTTCAATTCCTTACCCAAATGGAGATATTCCTTCGGATAGAGGCGTTTGCACTGATGTTGTGATTCGTGCTTACCGAAAATTGGGAATCGATTTGCAGAAAGAGGTTCATGAGGATATGAAAGTCAATTTTAGTTTGTATCCGGACATTTGGGGGTTGAAACATACCGATACCAATATCGATCACCGAAGAGTACCCAACCTGATGAAATTTTTTGAGCGTAACGGACAGGAGAAACCATTAAGTCAAGATTCCATTGATTATTCTCCCGGCGATATTGTTTGCTGGAATTTAGGCGGTGCAATTACACACATTGGCATCGTAATTAATAAAAAATCCAGAGATGGCAAACGCTTCTTAATAGTGCACAACATTGGCGCTGGTCAGATAATTGAAGATTGTTTATTTGAATTTCCCATTATTGGGCATTACACTTACTCCGATACAAACTAATTGCCTGTTGTTTTCCTTGTTTAGTCTTAGAAGTGGAGATTACAAGCTTCTTTTTTATTCTGTATACTCATTTTCCTGCATAGAATACTTCTGAAATCCTCTGATACCGGTTTTTTTGTATTTCAAATGTTAAAATAAGTGAACGTTCATTCATTTTGTGAATTATTTATTTTATATTTGTTCTATCAAAATCAAAAAAGACTATTAAATCAGAATTTCCAATATGGCAATCAGAGAAAAAAGTAAGGAGAAACGGAATGCTTTGTTAAAAGCTACCTTGAATTTGGTGAACAATAACGGCTTTCATGATGCTCCGATGTCTAAAATAGCCAAGATGGCCAATGTGTCACCGGCAACTATTTACATTTATTTCGAAAACAAACAGGATCTGATCAATCAGCTTTATCTGGAACTGAAAGTATCATATACTAAGCAGGCATTCAAAGATTATTCTGAAAATATGCCCGTAAAAAAAGCCTTTGAATTTATCTGGTACAATATTGCTGACTATAAGTTGAAACAGGTTGAGGAAGCATGGTTTTTATCGCAGTGCGATAACACAATGATGATTGATGAGGACAGCAGGCAGGAAGGTTTAAAACATTTACAGCCATTACTGGATTTATGGGAAAAGGGGCAGAAGGAAGGTATTATTAAAGATGTTTCGCCATACATTCTTTATGCTTATGCCATCAATCCATTGGCCTTTTTAATGAATATGCAAAAACGCGGCCTTTACCAGATAAATCAAGAAAGTTTGGAACAGGCATTTCAGTCGGCCTGGGATAGCATTCGAATATAATACAGTTATGGGAAAGACAGCAATTATATTGGGAGCAAGCGGATTAACAGGGAAGCTTCTGTTGAACCGGCTTTTGGAAGATGAAGCCTATACGAGAGTGAAGATTTTTACCCGCCGAGGTTTAGATTTGGTTCATCCCAAGTTAAAAGAGTTTATTGGAGACCTGCTTAGTTTAGAGGAATTTAAGAAGGATTTCACCGGCGATGAAGTATTTTGCTGCATTGGAACTACTGCCAAGAAAACGAAGGATAAAACCATTTACAGGAAGATTGATTTTGGTATTCCTGCATCAGCGGCAAGTTTGGCTAAGGCAAATGGAATTAAAAGTTTCCTTGTAATTTCAGCTTTGGGAGCAAATGCAGAGAGCAATATCTTCTACAACAAAACAAAAGGAGAAATGGAGCAGGCGGTTTTAAGTCTGGAGATTGCAAATACCTATATTTTAAGACCTTCTCTGATTAATGGGAAAAGAGATGAAGATCGATTGGGTGAAAAAATTGGATCGATTATCATGAAAGTGCTAAGTCCGTTTTTATTGTGGAAATGGAAAAAATACCGGGCGATTGAGGCAGAGACAATTGCAAATGCATTACATGCTTTGGCTCAGGCAAAACCAGATTATAAGATAATTGAATCAGACAAAATACAAGAGATTGGCGCTTATCTGTAGAGTTCATAGGTAAGGCTTTTTTTATCCTCGAAAGAGAATGAACATTCATTAATATAAAAAACAAAATAAGATGCAAACAATACAATTAAAAAGCAGACCGGTAGGCGTACCAAAATTATCCGATTTTAAATTTGTGACTGAAGAACAGCCACAAATTGCAGAAGGAGAGATACTTTTAAAAGCAACACATATTTCTGTTGATCCCTACTTAAGAGGAAGAATGGTGGAAGGTAAATCGTATGTCGAGCCATTCGAGTTGAATAAAGCAATTAGCTCGGGTATGATTGCTGAAGTCGTTGAATCAAAATTGGCAGGCTTCAGCAAAGGTGATTTTGTATCGGGCATGTTGGAATGGAAAGAGGTTCAGGTATCTAAAGGCGAAGGCTTGTTAAAGGTAGATGCAAAGAAAGCTCCATTGTCTTCTTACTTGGGCGTGTTGGGAATGACAGGTTTAACTGCTTATTTCGGATTGTTGGAAATTGGCAGGCCTAAAGCAGGAGAGACTGTTGTAGTTTCGGGAGCTGCAGGTGCTGTGGGGAGCATTGTGGGACAAATTGCAAAACTGAAAGGCTGTCGCGTGATAGGGATTGCCGGCAGCGACGAGAAAGTGGAACAACTGGTTTCGGAATCTGGTTTCGATACTGCAATTAATTACAATACTGCCGGAAACATGAGTCAGGCAATCGCAGAAGCTTGTCCCAACGGAGTAGATGTTTATTTCGATAATGTAGGCGGAGAAATTTCAGATGGCGTGATGATGAATTTGAATCGTTTTGCACGAATTATTGTTTGTGGAGCAATTTCGATGTATAATGCGACCAGCGTTCCAATGGGACCTAGAGTTCAGCCCATACTGATTAAGAATTCGGTACTGATGCAAGGATTTGTAGTATCCAATTATCTGGAGAAATGGGGAGAAGCAATTCCTCAATTGGCAAAATGGCTGCAGGAAGGAAAATTAAAATCTACTGAAACAATTGTTGAAGGATTTGAAAATACGCCGCAGGCTTTTCTTGATCTTTTCGAAGGAAAGAATAAGGGAAAAATGATTGTGAAAATATAATTTTAAGAAAAATAAACAGGTTTAAATTTAATAGATATGACGATTACAACAGGAGCTTTGAAAATATTATTCGTGCTGACTTCTCATTCTCAAATGGGAGATACAGGTCACAAAACAGGATTTTGGGTAGAAGAATTTGCCAATCCTTACTATACATTAGTTGATCAGGGGGTTGATATAACAATTGCAACACCAAAGGGCGGTGCTGCACCAATCGATCCAACTTCTAGCTTGCCTCAAAATGCGACTGAAGATACCAAGCGTTTTAACGAAGATGCGGCAGTTCAGAAAAAAATTAATGAAACCATTGCTTTAGCTGATGTTAATTTTGAAGATTACGATGCGGTATTCTATCCTGGCGGACATGGTCCTCTTTGGGATTTGGCGGAAGATGCAACTTCTGCAAAGTTAATTCAGGATTTTAATGCGGCTAAGAAACCAATTGCCTTTGTTTGCCATGCACCGGCAGCCTTGCGGCATGTGAAAAATGCACAAGGTGAATTCCTGGTGAAAGGCAAAAAAGTGACTGGATTTACCAATGAAGAAGAGGAAGCTGTGCAGTTGACTAAGGTTGTTCCTTTTTTGGTAGAAGACATGTTGAAGGAAAATGGAGGTATTTACAGCAAAGGTGATAATTGGGCTACTTATGCCGTTCAGGATGGTAATTTAATTACCGGTCAGAATCCGGCATCATCAGCACTTGTAGCTGAAATGCTGTTAAAGATGCTTGAAAAGAAGTAAACTGATTTTTTTATCGGTTTTAAATAAATCAAGAGCCATTGAGTGAATTCATTTCATTTGGTGGCTCTTTCTCTTCAAAATAGATTCTTCTGACTACCTTTGCACCATAAACAATAACATCAAACAATTTAAAACCATGGACCAGGACAATTTTGATTCCATCAAGAAAATTAAAAAAGAAAATCAGCAGGCCTACAATCCGTGGTCAAGAAAAGATGATGATGAATTGATCAATCTGTTTTTTGATGGTGTTCCTGTTGGTGAAATGGCTATTAAATTGAAACGCACCAAAGGAGCTATCCGAGCCCGAATCCGAAAAATGGAACTGATACATATTAAGAAAAAGGCTTCTCCTTCATCCAATTCTTCGAAGAAATAATTGATTTAAATAATAGTTTCTGAGTTGTTAGAATAAACAGTTTTCCCAATTTTAATTTAATTGTTATTGTGTAAATATTGTTGATAATCAGCTATTTTGCGATAGTTGCTGTTAATCCAAACTATTAGACTATCTTTGCCGTTCAATTTTAAGTACATTTATGACATTTGACAAATTAGAGATTATAGATCCCATTCTTAAAGCGATTGGGGAAAAAGGTTATACACATCCCACTCCAATTCAGGAAAAATCAATACCCATTTTACTTCGCAAAAGAGATTTATTAGGTTGTGCACAAACAGGAACGGGTAAAACTGCAGCATTTGCAATTCCAATTTTACAGCATATTTACAATGATGCAACACCGGAAAAAGGTCGTCGCAAAATTAAGGCTTTGGTGGTAACTCCAACCCGCGAATTGGCTATTCAGATTAAGGACAGCTTTTCAGAGTATGGAAAGTATACCGGAATTTTGAATACCGTTATTTTTGGAGGAGTGAAACAAGGCGCACAAACACAGGCTTTAAACCGAGGTGTTGATGTGTTGGTTGCCACTCCGGGAAGGTTGCTGGATTTAATACAGCAGGGGTATATTTCATTAAGAGACATTAAGTATTTTGTTTTGGATGAGGCAGACCAGATGCTCGACATGGGGTTCATTCATGACATTCGTCGAATTATTGATCTATTGCCTAAAAGAAGACAATCCTTGTTTTTTTCTGCAACCATGCCGGCAAGCATCGTAAGTTTGGCAGGTAAAATTTTAGGTAATCCTGATAGAGTAACAGTAAAGCCGGAACAGACTACCGCCGAAAAAGTTGGGCAATCGCTTTACTACGTGAGTAAAAAAGCAAAACCAAAATTGCTGATTTTTCTTTTGAAAACTGAAGAAACCGATTCTACCCTGGTGTTTTCGAGAACAAAACATGGTGCCGATAAGGTAGTTAAAGGCTTGCAAAAGGCAGGCATTCCTGCTGAAGCAATTCATGGGAATAAATCTCAAAATGCCCGACAGCTTGCTTTAAGTAATTTTAAAAATGGAAGTACAAAGGTACTTGTTGCAACAGATATTGCAGCCAGAGGTATCGATGTGTCGGAATTGTCTTTGGTTGTAAATTACGATTTACCAAATATTCCTGAAACTTACGTTCATCGCATCGGACGAACAGGTCGTGCAAGTGCAAGCGGCAATGCAATTTCATTCTGTGATACAGAAGAAAAACCATATCTTAAAGATATCCAGAAGTTAATAAGACAAGATATTGACGTGGTTAAGGATCATCCTTTTCTTCCGGGTGGAGTTGAGGATAATGCCGTAGAGGAAGTGAAGTCAGATAGAAGAAGGCAACAGCCCAGGTCATCTAAATCTTCAAAACCATCAAATTCATCCAGATCGTCCGGTTCAAGATCATCGAATTCTTCAAAGTCTTCAAAGTCTTCAGGTGCTTCCAGAACGCCAAATTCTTCGAAACCATCATATTCAGGAAATAAAGAATGGAGGCGTGGCAATTCAGCCTCCAAGAAACGAGCTGAGTAAGAAACCGGAACAGAAGTTAATTCTAAAATATATGCAAAGCCGAAGAGGAAATCCTTTTCGGCTTTTTTAATTCGGTTATTGTTGAAAAACAGTATTGATTATGATCGTTTGTAAACTTTGATAAATCATTTCTTATCCTTAATATTATGCTGACTTAATTAATCCGCACAATTTACAAAATGAGAAAAAAATTCTACCTCCTGATTTCGTTGTCAATCTTGATCCTTGCGACGTTTTCCTGTAAAGACAAAAAGAGTGTAAAACAAAAAGTTGATCCTGGTTTTGGACAATATATTTCGGCTTTTACTTCCGGAGTTGTTTCTGCAGGGTCAGTGATTCAAATAAGACTGGTAAATGATTACGATCAAAAGATTGAATCTGGTCAGGAACTGGAAGAGGGAATTGTTAGTATTGCTCCTTCGGTAAAGGGAAAAGCATATTGGAAAGATCCTCGTTGTATTGAATTCCGACCAGAAACCAGAATGGAATCGGGAAAAGAATACAAAGTGAATGTGAAACTATCGAAATTGATGGAGGTTCCTGCGAAATATGCCGAGCTAAAATTCAATTTCCAAACCATAAAACAAAGTTTTGCCTTTACAGGAGAAGGTTTACAATCTTACGATAAAACAGATATGCTTTATCAGAAATACAAAGGATACATTACAACAGCTGATGTAATTGTTGATGATGAGATTGAATCGGTTTTGGTTGCCACAATTAATTCTCAGAAAAAAAATATTGAGTGGATGCATTCTGCTGATGGAAAACAGCATCATTTTGTTGTGGATAGCTTGAAAAGAGAAGAGGACAAAGGAGAATTGAATTTAGTGTGGAACGGGGCATCCATTGGAGTGGATGAAAAAGGGGAGAAAGAAATTGAGATTCCTGCATTAAATGTTTTTAAAGTGATGAGTGCAAAGGTGATTCAGCAACCGGAGCAATATGTGTCGGTTCGTTTTTCTGATCCACTGAAAAAGAATCAAAATCTGGATGGTTTAATTCGTATTGACGGAGTATCTTCTTTGAAATTTATTGTAGAAGGAAATGAAGTCAGGGCTTATCCCGGCTATCGGTTATCTGGAATCAAAACAGTAAGTTTTGAAGAAGGAATTCGAAATGCAATGGAATACGCTTTGATGAAAAGCACTAAGATGGAACTCACTTTTGAAGACATTAAACCAGCAGTCCGATTAATCGGAAAAGGAGTTATTTCTCCTTCATCGCAAGGATTGATTTTACCATTCGAGGCTGTTAGTTTGAATGCTGTTGATGTGAGAGTTGTAGAAATATTCGAGAACAATGTACATCAGTTTTTGCAGGATAACCGAATGGGCGAATCGGGTAATATTCGAAGAGTAGCTCGTTTAATTTTGCAAAAACGAATCGATTTAGGAACCAATCGTGCTGTTGATCTGCGCAAATGGAATGCATACACCTTGGATATTTCGAATTACATTGATGTGAAACCAGGATCGATTTACCGAATTGAATTGCGCTTTAGAAAAGAGTATTCATTGTATGCCTGCGGAGCAGAACAGGAAAGCGGGGATCAGTTAAATAGTCTGGATGATATAGTTGCAGAGCAACAGTTAGAGGAAGAAATGCAGGATTGGGATCGGCCGGGATGGTATGAGTCTTACTATTATCCTGCCGGATACACATGGAGAGAAGAAGAGAATCCTTGTCATGTATCCTATTATAACGGAGAACGGTTTGTTAGCCGGAATTTATTTGCTTCCGATTTGGGGATTATTGCAAAAGGGGGAACGGATAAATCGATCACTTTTGCTGTTTCCAATCTGATTACAGCAGAGCCGGAAGCTAATGTTGAACTGGAAGTGTACAACTACCAAAAACAGCTGATGGCCCGAAGTAAAACCGATAAAGATGGTTTGGCTAAAGTGCAGTTGGACAGGCAGCCTTTCCTTTTGGTTGCAAAAAAAGGAACTCAGCGCGGGTATTTGCGTTTAGACGACGGATCCTCGCTTTCGCTTAGTAATTTTGATGTTGGCGGACAAGTAGTTCAAAAGGGGATAAAAGGATATTTATACGGAGAACGTGGCGTTTGGCGTCCGGGAGATAATTTATACCTGACTTTTGTTTTAGAGGATTCTGATGATGTGTTACCTGATAATCATCCGGTTGTTTTTGAGTTGATAAATCCTCAGGGACAAACCGTTACTCACAAAATAAGTACAGGAGGAGCTAATGGATTTTATTCTTTCACCTGCGCAACGGATGCTGATGTGCCGACAGGAACCTGGTCTGCCCGAATACAAGTAGGAGGTGCAACTTTTACCAAAACGGTAAAAATAGAAACGGTTAAACCAAACAGGTTAAAAATAAAGCTCGAATTTGAATCTGAAGTTTTAAAATCTGCGGCAGCGAATCAAAAAGCCAATCTGGAAGTGAAATGGCTGCATGGAGCCATTGCCCGCGATTTAAAATCAAATATCAGTCTGCGGTTGACTCCAGCTAAAACCTCATTCGGTAAATATCCCCGCTATATTTTTGATGACCCGTCGAAAGAATTTTATGCCGACGAACAAGTCATTTTTGATGGAAAAGTAGATCAGAATGGAAAAGCTGTTGTGGATTTGGATTTAAAAGGAAACAAATCTGCTCCCGGAATGTTGAATGCCAATTTTATAACCCGTGTATTTGAAAAAGGCGGTGATTTTAGTATTGATATGCAAAGAGTGAAGTTTGCTCCTTATCAGTCATTTGTTGGGATAAAAATGCCGGAATCGGAGAGAGGATGGTATTTAACGGACACAGATCATGAAATTCAAATTGCCACAGTAAATTCTGATGGAGCTCCTGTTGACCGGAAAGATTTGGAAGTGAAAGTTTACAAGATTGACTGGCGTTGGTGGTGGGATGCAGGCGAGGAAAATCTGGCTTCGTACATTAGCCGTTCATCAACCAGGATTGTTTCGCATCAAAGGGTAAGCACCAAAGGGGGAAAAGCGAAATTTAAGTTGAATATAAAATACAACGATTGGAACGATTACGGACGTTATTTAATTCGGGTGACTGATCCGGTAAGTGGACATTCAACCGGCGAAACAGCTTATTTTTCGAAATGGTATGGCCGTACTCCTGAAGGAATGCCAGGCAATGCCGCAATGCTTTCTTTTACTTCTGATAAAGACAAATACAGCGTTGGCGAAAAAGCTACAGTTACAATTCCTTCTTCAAAATCGGGAAAGGCTTTGGTAAGTATCGAAACCGGAGCAAAAGTTTTACAAGCATTTTGGATTGATACAAAAACCAATGAATCTGAGTTTTCATTTGAGATAACTTCGGAAATGTCACCCAATGCATATGTTAGTGTAAGTTTGGTTCAGCCTCATGCTCAAACCGAGAACGATTTGCCAATTAGGATGTATGGTGTGATTCCAATTTTGGTGGAAGATCCAAATACCAGATTGAATCCGGAAATTAAAATGCCTGATGTGTTGGAGCCGGAGAAAGAATTTGAGGTGACAGTTTCGGAGAAGGATGGAAAGGCAATGACTTATACTTTAGCGGTTGTTGATGATGGTTTGCTTGATTTAACACGCTTTAAAACACCAAATCCCTGGAATACATTTTATGCCCGCGAAGCTCTTGGAGTGAAAACCTGGGATATGTATGATTTAGTGATGGGGGCATTTGGTGCCAGATTGGAAAAAGCATTCGCTATTGGAGGTGATGAAGATTTGGGAGAAAAGAAGCAAGCCAAGGCAAATCGGTTTAAACCTGTGGTAATGTTTTATGGTCCTTACACATTACACGCCGGAGATAGCAAATTGCACAAAATTTCCATGCCTAACTATGTTGGATCTGTTCGTACTATGGTAGTTGCAGGAGATAAGGGAGCTTATGGTTCTGCCGAGAAAACGACTCAGGTCCGCAAGCCTTTAATGATACTGGCAACCTTGCCTAGAGTGGTTGGTCCTGCCGAATCAGTAAAATTACCCGTTACTGTTTTTGCTATGGATCCTAAAATTAAGAACGTAAAAGTAAGAATCGAACCCAATGAATTTCTCATCAGCGAAGGCGGTCTTGAAAAGAGCGTGGTTTTTGAAAAAACGGGAGAGCAGGTAATTGATTTTGATTTGAAAGTGGCTTCTAAATTGGGTGTTGCCAAAGTAAAAGTTTTTGCGGAAAGTGGAAATGTAAAAACAACATATGATATTGAATTGGATGTGCGTAATCCGAATCCACGTGTGGTAAATGTAAGTGACACTTTGTTAAAAGCGGGTGAGAGCTGGGCTAATATATTGAAACTACCCGGAATGGAAGGAACCAACAAAGGGATTTTGGAATTGTCGAATATTCCACCCATCGATTTTGGCCGTCGTTTAGAGTACCTTATCGGATATCCTCATGGATGCATTGAACAAACAACTTCGTCGGTTTTTCCTCAGTTATTTTTAGATAAAGTAGTGACTCTGGATTCAGAACAAAAAGCCCGGATTTCTAAAAACGTTCAGGCTGGATTGAACCGTTTGTTGAGTTTTCAAATGCCAAACGGCGGATTCAGTTATTGGCCGGGAGGAGATTATGAAAGTGATTGGGGAACCAGTTATGCGGGGCATTTTATGCTGAAAGCTCAGGAGATGGGCTATACTTTACCAATTGGCTTGAAATCTGCCTGGTTACGATATCAAAAATCTGCGGCTAAAAGCTGGGAGAGTTCTTCTTATCGTGGAGGTGTTTACTATTCCCGTCATGATTTACTGCAGGCATACCGCTTGTATACTCTTGCCGAAGCTGAAACGCCTGATTTGGCTTCAATGAACAGGATGAGAGAACAAATAAAACTTTCATCAGCTGCAAAATGGAGATTGGCAGCTGCTTATCGTTTAATAGGACAAACAGAAGTTGCAGAGAATCTGATTGAAAATCTGGGAACGGAAGTGGAAGCTTATCGTGAAAATTCAGGTTCTTTTGGGTCTGATACCCGTGACAGAGCGATGATTTTGGAAACTTTAAGTTTGCTTGATAAAAAAACAAAGGCTTTTCCTTTGGTTCAGAAATTATCAGCAGAATTATCAAGTAAGTCCTGGATGAGTACACAAACAACAGCATTTTGTTTGATTGGGATGGCCGAGTTTGCAGGGCGCGGAGAATCAAAGCAATTGAATATTTCTTATTCCCTAAATGGTGGTGAAATGCAGGAATTAAAGAGCAATAATCCGCTTATTCAAATTCCTTTGGATTTAAAAACAGGGAAACCAAGTGTAAAAGTCAACAACCTATCCGATGGTGTTCTTTATGCACGGGTAAGTATGAGTGGAATTCCTGCAACAGGAGACCAGACCTCTGCCGAGGAGAATCTGAAAATGAAGATTTCTTACAAAGATATGCAGGGAAATTTGATTGATGTGAAAAACCTGCATCAGGGAACTGATTTTAAAGTAGAAGTTCGAATTGAAAATCCGGGTGTGATGGACAATTATGAACAAATGGCTTTAACTCAGATATTCCCATCGGGCTGGGAGATTGTGAATACTCGTTTCGGAGATGTTGATGAACTTGTAAAATCTGATGTTCCCACTTATCAGGATATTCGTGATGACCGGGTGTATACCTATTTTGATTTGGATCGAAACAAGAGCAAAACTTTCTCGATTACTATGAATGCCGCTTACGTTGGAAAATATTATCTGCCAACAGTAAACTGTGAAGCTATGTACGATGATCGTATTCATGCCCGCAAGCCGGGTCAATGGGTTGAAGTTGTGAAATAGAGGTAATAAGATAACCTGTCAGAGTCTGAAAGACCTGACAGCGTTATTGTGTTGAAATATAGTAAATCCGAAAGGATATTTTCTTTGTTAAATGAAAATACCAAAAATAAAATATTGCCAATCTAAAAAATGCCGCATTTTCATGTTGGCATTTTTGTTGTTGGGGCTCGGATTTTGGTTTTCTCTGCCATCAAAATTATTTCACGATCCCACATCAACTATTCTTTATAGCAGAGAAGGAAAGTTACTTGGAGCTAGAATTGCTGCTGATGGACAATGGCGGTTTCCCGAATCGGAACAAATACCGGAAAAGTTTGAGCAATCACTTTTGGCATTCGAGGATCAGTATTTTTATTACCATCCGGGAGTGAATCCGGTTTCGTTAGGACGAGCTTTAATTCAAAATATAAAGGCTGGTCATGTAGTGAGCGGCGGAAGTACGTTAAGCATGCAGTTGGTTCGTATTTCCCGCAAAGGCAAGAGCAGAAACCTCTATCAGAAACTGGTTGAGATGATAAAATCGATTCGCTTAGAGTTGGGATATTCTAAAAAGGAGATTCTTGCCTTGTACGCTTCTCATGCTCCTTTTGGAGGAAATGTGGTTGGATTGGAAGCTGCTTCGTGGCGTTTTTTTGCACGAAATGCCAAAGATTTATCATGGGCAGAAGCTGCCACTTTAGCAGTATTGCCAAATGCTCCCTCATTAATTTATCCGGGAAGAAACAGCAGGAAACTTCGTGATAAACGAAATCGCCTTTTGGATCGGTTGGTGGAAAGAGGAATTATTGATTCCATGACTTGTAAATTGGCAAAATTAGAAGAAATACCTTCTAAAATTCATTCATTGCCAATGTTGGCTCCCCATTTATTGGATCAGGCAAATGTTGAACATACAGGCGAACGAATTACAAGCTCAATAAACTATCGGCTTCAATTGCAGGTAAATGCGTTGGTCCGAAAATATCAGCAGAATTTAGAGGCCAATCAAATTCACAATATGGCTGTTTTGGTTTTAGATGTAGAAACCGGTCAAAGCATAGCTTATGTTGGAAATACCGCTAAATTGGATGAGGAAAATCATGGAAATCAGGTAGATGTTATTCGTGCTGCCCGAAGTACAGGTAGTGTTTTAAAGCCATTTTTATTTGCCGGCATGTTGAATAGCGGAGAAATTCTTCCCAATACCCTCATTCCCGATATTCCAACTCAGATAGCAGGCTACTCGCCTAAGAATTTTAATCTTCGCTACGATGGTGCCGTTCCAGCTCAAAAGGCGCTGTCCCGGTCTTTAAATGTGCCTGCAGTTCGTATGCTTCGCGATTTCGGTGTAGAGCGGTTTCACCACCTATTGAAGATATTGGGAATGAGTACACTTAATCGTCCGGCCGGACATTATGGATTGTCTTTAATTTTGGGAGGGGCAGAAGGTACATTGTGGGATTTATGCGGGATGTATTCCGGACTGGCAAGAAGTTTAACTCATTACAATCAATACAATAAAACTTATTATACGAATGATATTCGCGAACCGGTTTACCGACTTCAGGATTCTGTGAAGAAAGGGAATCCTGAAATCCAATCAAGACTAAGTGCTGCTTCCGTTTATCAAACATTTGAAGCCTTGCTGGAAGTCAACAGACCGGATGGTGAAAATGGGTGGAAATCTTTTTCTTCATCACGTAAAGTGGCCTGGAAAACCGGAACCAGTTTTGGCTTTCGCGATGCCTGGGCCATTGGAACTACACCTGATTTTGTAGTTGGGGTTTGGGTTGGCAACGCTGATGGAGAAGGCCGGCCGGGCTTAACAGGTGTAAGTTCAGCAGCTCCTGTCATGTTCGATGTATTTAATTTACTTCCTTCAGGTTCTTGGTTTGATATCCCGTTTGAGGAGATGGAAGAGATTCCTGTATGCAGGCAAAGTGGATACAGAGCAGGAAGGTGGTGCGAGACTGTTGATACGATGTTGGTTTGTGAGACAGGTTTGAAGACCAATTCCTGTCCTTATCACAGGCTTGTACATTTGGATGCAAGCAAGAGATATCAGGTGAATTCTGAATGCGAGAAAGTGACTAATATGCAACATGTAAACTGGTTTGTTTTGCCCCCGGCAATGGAATGGTATTATAAAAAAAGAAATGCGTTGTACCGACCTTTGCCTCCCTTTCGGGATGATTGTTCCGGGACTCAGAATCATGAAGTGATGGAGCTGATTTATCCGAAGGGAAACGATCAGATTTTTGTTCCCATCGGTTTGGATGGAATTCGTGGGAAAGTTGTTTTTGAGATGGCTCATCACGATCCGGAAGCTGAAGTTTTTTGGCATTTGGATGGTGAATTTATTGGGACAACGGTTCATCTGCATCAGATGGAATTAAGTCCGGATGAAGGAGAGCATCTACTTAGTTTGGTTGACAATCATGGCAATACTTTGTACAAGAAATTTACCGTAGTGGGAAAAAATGATAACGAAATGAACTGATAAGCTAAAAAAAAAATGCAATTGATCTTGTTGCTTTTTTTTGCAAAAAGTTCAACTTTAATGTTTTGCCTGCGTACTATTGTTGGCATTTCAGATATTAGGAAGACTAGATATGGTAAAAGTAAAATTTGAATATAAAATTCTTATTTCATATTTATTGATAGGAGGATTATGGATCTCATTCTCTGATCAATTGGCGAAAAAGATAATCTCTGATCCCAATTATCTGACAGAAATACAAACTTATAAAGGTTGGTTTTATGTTTTGGTGACTGGTATTTTGTTTTACTTCTTACTAAAGAAGCATTTGATTAAAATTCGAAATGCAGAAAAGAAAGCCAGAGAGAGCGATCAGTTGAAAACTGCTTTTTTGCAGAACATATCGCATGAAATAAGAACACCTATGAATGGGATTGTAGGTTTTGCAGGCCTTCTAAAAGAAAACGATCTGACCAAAGATAAAAAGGAAATGTACCTTGATATTATTACTAAAAGTTCGGATCAATTGCTTAATGTAGTTAATGATGTATTGGATGTTTCATTAATAGATTCGGGAAATGTGATCATTAATAAAACTCAATTTAATCTTAATGAATTTCTGGAACAGATTCATTCAGTTCATGGCACAATTCTAACGAAGGATATTTCTCTTCAGTTAAATAATACGCTTTTCAGCTCAGATTACATTGTTTTTTCCGATAGGGTAAAGTTGGGACAAATCCTGGATAATCTGATTAGTAATGCAATAAAGTATACTCCAAAAGGAGAGGTTGAATTGGGGTGTGAGACGAAGGAAAATAAACTGCTGTTTTCTGTAAAGGATTCAGGAATTGGGATTGCTCCGGAATATCATGAGAAAATTTTTGATCGTTTTCACAGGGCAGAGATTGAAACAACAAAAACGATTGGTGGAGCGGGTTTAGGCTTAGCCATTTGCAGAGGGAATGTGAATTTATTAGGTGGTGATATTTGGGTAGAATCCAATCTTGGAATTGGTTCCAAATTCTATTTTACAATTCCTGGTGATTTCGTTGTTCAGAAACCTACAGTAGAGGAAAAAGCAGATTCGAAGAGTGTTTTAAGGCCGGGTTGTGTCCTTGTTGCAGAAGATGAAGAATATAATTTTCTTTATATATCAAAAATATTAAACGATGCGGGAATCGATTTTTTAAGAGCGAAAAATGGACAGGAGGCAGTGGACATTTGTCGGAAGAACGCAAATTTAGGATTGATTTTGATGGATATTAAAATGCCGGTTTTAAACGGTTACGAAGCAGTTAAGATAATTAGGGAGTTTCGTAATAAAATCCCTATTATTGCTCAAACTGCTTTTGCCATTGGAAATGAAAAAAAGAAGGCTTTGGATGTTGGGTGCAATGATTACATCGCAAAGCCTTTTAAGAGAGAAGAACTGTTGAATAAGATTAGGGAAAATACAAAGGCGATTACTGACCTTTGACTAAAAAGAGGACATAATTTTCGGTTGATTGATAGCTTTTCAGCATTGTTTCCAATAATAATCAATTTAAGAAAGCCGGGAATTGCATTATGGCTCTCAATCACCACAAAATATAAATTGGAAGGGAATCAGATCAAAATCCTTATTGTCTTTGTATTGCATATGGAAAATAGAGTACTGTAAACTCATTTTAATCTATTAGGTTTTTACCGTTCAAAATGTAACTTTAAGCCAACTTAATAAGCTGGTTTATGGAATACCAAAAGATATTTACTGAGATTTTAAAAAAGATGGACGATTATAAGGATTCCGGGAGTCCTGCGTCTTATATTCCGGAACTTCGTGATGTTGATCCGGATAAATTTGGAGTTCATTTAATTACAAATACGAACCAAAATTATAGTTTGGGAGATTCAGAAGAAAAGTTCTCCATACAAAGTATTTCAAAAGTTTTGTCCTTGGTAATGGCATACAAGTTGGAAGATGAGGATTTATGGAAGAGAGTGGGGGTTGAGCCATCGGGTACTCCTTTCAATTCCTTGGTTCAGTTAGAATACGATCAGGGAATTCCGCGTAATCCATTCATAAATGCAGGAGCGTTGGTAATTTGCGATGTTTTAGTGGAACATCTTGAAAATCCTAAGGAAGAGTTTCTTCATTTTGTGAGAACTCTATCAGGTAATTCATCTCTTGAGTATTGTTCCCGTATTGCCGAATCTGAAAAATTAACAAGTTATCGAAATGCTGCTCTAATCAATTTAATGAAGGATTTAGGGAATATCAGTAATGACATTGATACAGTTTTGGACTTTTATTTTAATTTGTGCTCCATCGAAATGACTTGTAGTGAGCTGGCAAGAACATTCCTTTTTCTGGCTTCGTATGGGAAAAATCCTATAACTAATGAGAAGTTTTTAAGTTCCAGTAAATCGAAAAGAATTAATGCTGTAATGCAATTGTGTGGTTTTTACGATGAAGCTGGTGAATTCTCGTTTAAAGTTGGTTTGCCGGGGAAAAGTGGTGTTGGTGGTGGTATTGTTGCCATTCTTCCTAATCAATACAGCATTGCAGTATGGAGTCCAAGGTTGAATAAAAAGGGAAATTCGAGTAAGGGAATGAAATTTTTGGAACTGTTTACCAGCGAAACTGAATCTTCAATTTTTTAATTCATGTTAAAAACACAAATCAAATTGAAACCGGTAGTATCAGCCAAATGGCTTTCTCAGCATTTGGATGATCCTAATCTGCTTATTCTTGATGCTAGTCTAAAGGATAATAAGGCCGGGTTAAAATCAGAATACGAAGGTATTCAAATTGAAAATGCGCGTTTTTTCGATTTGAAAAATACATTTTGTGATCCTGACAATCCAATTTCAAATATGATTCCAAGTCCGGATCGTTTTACCGCAGAGTGCCGTAAATTGGGAATTAATAAGAATAGTAAAATAGTTGTTTACGATAATTTAGGTACCTATTCGAGCCCAAGAGTTTGGTGGTTGTTTAAAGCAATGGGGCATGATGATGTCGCTGTTTTGAATGGTGGTTTGCCGTGTTGGAGCAAAGAAAATTTTGCCGTTGAGACAAAGAAATCCATCGAATTGGAACCGGGCGATTTCCAAGCTGATTTTAATCTGGAATCAGTCTTGAATTCTGAACAAATTCTCGAAAATATCAATAGTGAGCAGAGCCTTGTAATTGATGTTCGTTCAGAAGATCGGTTTTTGGGCAGAGTTCCCGAACCCAGGGAAAATGTGAAAAGTGGTCACATTCCAAAATCCATTAATATTCCTTTTAGCAGCGTTTTGGCTAATGGAATGTTTCTGCCGAAAAATGAATTAAATGAGATTTTTGAACGCTTATCTGTAAAGAATAAACCCTTGGTTTTTTGCTGCGGATCGGGAGTAAGTGCTTGTATTGTTTTACTGGCCTGCGAGCTGGTGCGAACAAACAGCAAATATCTTTACGATGGTTCGTGGGCGGAATGGGGACAGTTGGAAAATTATCCGGTCGAATAATTCTTCTTTGTATTTCTGATTTGCACAGAAGAATCATTTGGCTATCTTTAGAATCATTCTAAACCATACCACTCTAAAATGATGATTTTTTAGTGGAAAAGAAATAGCTATTGTAATCATGAATCGACTGTTGCCTGTTAATTGTATTGAGGATATTTTGCCGGAATATCGACAAACACCCATTGGATTGCTGCTGGAGTTCCATAACTTAAAACGGCCTTTTGCCACTTATACCGAAGCCCAGCTTTTGGTTGGTATGTGTATGGATAATCGCAAACATCTGCATATCCCTGAAAATTTCTCTTATATTATCCGATCAGGAGGAGCCAATTTAAGATATAGTGAGTTTAAAGTTTCATATGCTATTTCTGTTGGTAAAATTAAGCACATAGCACTCATTGGCCATGATAACTGCGGCATGGTTAATCTGCATTCCCGAAAAGATGAATTTATACGTGGTTTGGTTGGTACTGCAGGTTGGACAGCAGAAAGAGCGGAAGAACATTTTACCAATTTCGCTCCCATGTTCGAAATAGGAAATGAAATAGAATTTGTAGTGACTGAAGCCAAGCGATTGCGTGTGAAATATCCGAAAATTACAGTTGCTCCTTTGTTCTATCATGTGGAAACCAACCGCTTGTCGATTGTAGAAGAATAAAAATTTAGACAATTGGTGAACGGGTAACAATACTGTCGACTCATTGCAATGCCACGCAAAAGATTAATGTGTGTAAAATAACGCTTTTAAAGCTTGCTTTACAGTTTCGTTTTCAATTATTCAATTGCATCGAGTCAGAAATGCAATCCTGCAGAACTTCATCTGACTCCTTGAAGATTTATATTAATTTCCTTGTATCTGTAAAATACAGCTTCGGTTTTTTCCTTTATTTGCTGATTTTTTTGTAAAATTGATGATGCTGGATGGATGAGTGTCCGGGGTGTTTTTATTCCCATTGGTTTTTATTTGGTTTTTTGGTTCTAAAAACATACAATTAACAGTTTGATGGTATACAAGAATGCAGGTACAGTCTGCCAAAGGAAAATTTTGCTCATCACTAATTTCAATGTGACTGGTTGTTACAATCATATAATAAACAAAACAAAATGGGAAAAATGTATCTGGTAGTTTGTTTCTGTTCGCTGAGTATATCCATAATGGCTCAGAATACAAACAGTTCCAAACAAGTAAAAATTGAGAATGGAATAATCGAAGGAATTAAAGATCCGCACAAAGGTCTTAGTCTGTATTTTGGAATTCCATTTGCAAAGCCACCCGTTGGTGAATTGCGATGGAAAGCTCCTCAGCCATTGGACAATTGGGACGGAATTTTAGAGACTAAAAAATTTGGAGCAAAGCCCGTTCAAACGAATGTTTACGGTGATATGAAATCCCGATCGGAGGGTATGAGTGAGGATTGTCTTTATCTTAATGTTTGGACTCCGGCTAAAAAAGGAGATAAGAAAGAATTACCTGTTCTGGTCTATTTTTATGGTGGTGGTTTTATGGCTGGAGATGGCTCTGAACCAAGATATGATGGGGCAAGTATGGCGCAAAAAGGAATTGTTGTAGTTACCGTAAATTATCGTTTGAATATCTTTGGTTTTTTTGCCCATCCGGAACTTAGTGACGAAACGGATTATAAGGGATCTGGTAATTATGGATTGCTTGATCAGAGTGCAGCCCTGAAATGGGTGCAAAGAAATATTTCAGCATTTGGAGGGAATCCGAAAAAGGTGACCATAGCAGGAGAATCAGCAGGGTCTATTTCAGTAAGTGCTCAGATGGCTTCTCCTTTATCAAATAAATTAATTGCAGGTGCAATCGGCGAAAGTGGGGCCGCAATAAATCCAACTTTATTTCCAATACCTTTGGCAGAGGCAGAGCAAAAAGGCGTAGAGTTTACTAAAAAGGCTGGTTTAACTTCATTGGCCGAATTAAGAAAACTAACTACGGATGAACTTTTTGAAATTTGCAAACAATCGAAAATTTATAGCTTTCCAACGGTGCTTGACGGATATTTTTACTCCAAATCACTCCCTGCTGTTTTTAATGCGAAGGAACAGGCACAGGTGCCTTTATTGGTGGGATGGAATTCGGCTGAAATTCCCGGAATGGCATTTATGCAGGGACTGCCGTATACTAAGGAGAATTTTATTAAAAAGGTGAAAATTACTTATCCTGATTCTTACGATGAGGTGCTAAAACTTTATGCACATGATACTGAAAAAGAAATAGAACAGTCGGCAACGGATCTTGCGTCCGACAGGTTTATATCCTACAGTACGTGGAAATGGTTCGATTTGCACCGGAAAAATAGTTCTCAGCCTGTGTACAGATATCTTTTCAGTAGAATTCGTCCGGCCCTGGTTGATCAGGAATCCGTGTCAGGACTTGCCGGAGGTACGAAAAAGAAAGAGGATGATTCATTTAAGATGCCTGAGCCGATTGGCGCTGCTCATGCCAGTGAAATTGAATACTGCATGGGCAACCTGTATTTGGTTAACGATTATGCATGGACAGATGATGATTATACTGTATCGGAAAGCATGCTGACTTATTTTGCCAACTTTATACGAACAGGCAACCCTAGTGGAGTTGGTCTTGAGAAATGGCCGGCAGCTGAGGCAATGGATCCTGCTCCGCCTGTCATGCTTATTGATGTAGAATCAAAAGTGGTTCACGCAAAGAATGATAATCGCTACTTATTTTTGGATCGTCATTATAAAAATAATCAGTAATATTTTTTGCCTCACAATCATAAAATACACCTCCATCTTTCGGGTTGGGGGTGTTGTTTTTAGGAGTGGCTGCAGGCAATTTTAAATTGGTTTTTTTTAAAGAAAAGCTTCTTCTTTTCAGATAATTAATTAATTACTGTAGTTTTGCATTTCAATTGGATGGAAGCAGAGAAAAAATGGAATTAAAACGACTAAACAAGGCAATTGCCGAAACAGGATATTGTTCACGAAGAGAGGCTGATAAGCTGATTGAGAGTGGGAGAGTGAAGGTGAACGGGACAACTGCAGATTTAGGCGTTAAGGTTACCGGCGAGGATACGATCAAGGTTAAAGGACAAATCATAAGTAAGAAAGTTGGAAATATTTATTTGGCATTTAACAAACCAGTTGGCATCACCTGCACTACAGATACTCATATAAAGGGAAATATCATAACTTACCTTAATTATCCGGAGCGGATTTTCCCAATTGGACGATTGGATAAACCGAGTGAAGGGCTTATTTTTCTGACCAATGACGGCGATATCGTGAACAAAATACTTCGTTCACGTAACAACCACGAAAAAGAATATATTGTTCGGGTAAATAAAAGAATAACATCCGATTTTATTAAAAAAATGGGAAATGGTGTTCCTATATTAGATACCGTAACTAAGAAATGTAAAGTTTGGAGAGTTGATGATTTTACATTTAAAATAATTCTGACTCAGGGCTTAAACAGACAAATTCGCAGAATGTGCGAATATCTGGATTATAATGTGAAAACCCTGCAAAGGCTTCGGATTATGAACATCTCCTTAGGCAGCTTAAAAGTTGGAAAGTACCGCTCGTTTACTAAAACAGAATTGCAAACCTTGCTCAATTTGTGCGAGGATTCCGCTAAAACCTTCGATGAGATTTAAAATAGTAATATTCTTAAATTTTTAATTCCTTTTTTCTTTGCTATTTATTGCAAGATCAACTAAATCAGGTAATATCGTGCCTGATTTTTTTATATTTGTAGGAAACCAGATCGAATTGCAACTATGAAACCTGCCAATTTAATTCTTCTTTTATTTTTACTCTTTCAGACGACTTTTATTTCCGCAATAGAAAAGCCGTTTGGGATTTTTGTTATTAATCACGATCGGAGTGAGTATCAGGCAATGAGCCAGAACTGGGCAGTAGCATTTGATGAGCTTGGAAGGGCTTATTTTGGGAACAGCGGCGGTGTACTTGAATACAACGGGAAAGATTGGGTTTTACATCAGCACAGATCTAAATCGGCAATTCGATCTCTGTTGTTTGATGAGCATAGCCAGAGATTGTATTCCGGTTGCTACGAAGATTTTGGATATTGGAAGAGGGACAGCTTAGGCGTATTAAATTATTATTCATTAGCCGAAAAATTAAACGATTACAAGTTCTCCAGTGAGAGAATATGGTCCATTGTTAAGAGCGGAAAAGAAATTCTTTTTCAGTCATTCCCAACACTTTTTATATACAATACGGAAACCGAAGAGGTAAAATCTGTAGTGCCGGGAGGTGAACTGATGTTTTTAGGAAAGATAAATGACACAGTCTATTCAAGAGTCAGCGGTCGGGGAATTTGTAAAATCGAAGCCGGGGAGATTAAAGTTATTGCTGATTCCGATTTTGCAAAAAATGCGACCATCCGTTTTTATTTACCCAACGAGCGTGGTATTATTGTTGGCGATGGAAAATCAGGACTTCACATTTTAAAGGATGGAAAAACTAAGAAATGGAATTGTGAAGCCAATGAGGTATTGTCTTCAAAAGATGTAAATTCTGCCGTTTCCATTGGTGATACTGCATATGCAGTAGGAACCTTATTGGGTGGTTTATACATTATTAATCATGATGGTAAAATCCTTAGTCACATCGACCGGCAGTCTAAACTGGAAAACAATACTGTTTTGGGAATGGCTCTCGATCATTCGGGAGATTTATGGCTGGGAATGGATAATGGATTGTCTTATGTCGACTTAAATTCGACCATTGAGTATAAAATAGATATGGATAATGCTCCGTCGGCAATTTATTCTGTCATAAAACACAATGGATACATTTATATTGGAACAAACAACGGGGTTCTTTGCTCAAAATTTGATAAGGATTATGCAGATCTGGATTTTAGAGAATTATCCCTTTTAGAGGGGATTACCGGGCACATCTGGAAATTGGAAATTTTGAGGGGCGAACTCTTGTGTGGCAGCAATAATGGTATCTTCAAATTGGATCAGGGAAACGCTTATCCATTGTCAACAGCAATCGGAGGTACTGATTTTGAAATTATTGAAAAAAACGGGCAGGAATGGTTAATTGAATCTACTTACTTCAAAATAAGGATGTTTAAAAGAGAAAATAACCAATGGGTTTTTTCTCATTTTGTTGATGGATTTGAAGGTGCATGTCGGTTTATTGAGGTTGATCATGCTGGTTATGTCTGGATCAGTCACGAAATAAAAGGCTTGAATCGTTTGAAGCTGTCTGATGATTTTAGAAAGGTAGTATCCAACAAGTATTTTGGTTTGGAATCAGGCTTGCCTACAGAATATCAGCTGAATGTTTTTACCGTTAATAACCGGGTGGTTGTAACAACAGGAGAGGAGATTTACACTTATGATGATCTTACTGATAGAATGTTGCCTTTTAACAAGTTGAATAATACTCTTGGCCGTTTTAAAAAGGCTGTAAATATTGTAAATGCCGATCAAAACCATTTTTGGGCTATCGCCGATAATGAGGCTGTTTATATGAAAAACACAGCAGATTCGATGAGTTTTGTAAGTGCTTTCACGCTGGATAAACAATTTTCATTTCCCGATAAGTATCAGAATATTTCAATTAACAAAGATGCCAGTGTTTTATGTTTGGAGAATGGCTTTGCTATCCTTCCCAATGAATCGAATGATGTTTACAAGCATCAGCCATTGGTCATCACTCAAGTTGTAAAGGGGAAAAAGGGTGTCGATAATAAGGGAATTTTACTGCCTTTGCATAACAACAAGGTTTTGGAACTTAAGAACAGAGATAATTCTCTGGAATTTACTATTAATTCGGTCAACTATGGCCCTAATGATGTGACCTATCAATACCGTATTGTGAATCTTTATGACGATTGGATTGAAGGTGAAACTGAAAATGTAAATACAATAAATGATATACCGCACGGAGAATATGTATATCAGGCCAGAGCTGTATTTTCCGACGGCAGCAGATCGAATGTGGTAGAATACCCATTCGTAATTTTGCCTCCTTGGTTTGCTTCAAAAACAGGCGTTGTTGTTATCATTTTATCGCTGGTGGTTTGTGTTGGTTTACTGATTATTTTTAATAAACGCATTTTGGAGAAACAGACCTATATCATTGAGAAAAAACATACCGATCAACACAAGAAAAACGAATCGACAATAGAGCAGCTTCAGAATGATGTTTTACAAAAAGAACTGGAGAATCTGCAGGGGAAATTAACGGTTTCAGCCAACGCTCTGGTTGAGAAGGACAGATCGATAAATACAATAAAACGCGAATTGGAAGTTATGTTCCAGAAATTGGAAGGACGTTTTCCTCACCGCGATTACGATAAGATTTTGAAAGTAATAAACGGACAGCTGACTCAGAAAAAGGACATGCTCGATTTTGAGCGGCATTTTGCTGCATCTCAAAGTGGGTTTTACGATGGGTTGAGGCAGAATTATCCAAATTTAACTCCTGCGGATTTACGATTGTGTTCTCTTTTGAAAATGAATATGAATTCGAAAGAAATTTCGATACTTCTGGGAATTACAGTTCGAAGTGTGGAGGTGAGCAGATACAGACTACGAAAAAAAATGGAGTTGGAACCCGATGAAAATCTCACCAAAGTGATTATGAGGTATTAATTGATTTGTCAGCTAATATTCTTACTACAATCAAGCCGTCTATTCCAGGGTATGACTTGAATCTAAAAGAAACATTTTGACATAGTTTTGTTGGTGATTTACCATTGTTGCTGCAGATCTGTATGTTTCCACCATAGGAATGTAATCTACTACTGTAGGAATGGAAGTTGCTACCGTAGGATTGTAACCTGCTACTGTAGGAGTGTAATCTGCTACCATAGGAATGGAAACTGCTACCTTAGGATTGTAACCTGCTACTGTAGGAATGTAATATGTTACCATAGGACTATATATTATAATTAAGTATTGGTATTTTATCATTGTGTGATTGTGTTTTTATACTTCTTTATTGTAATTAATTACTGAAATATAGGAATAAGTTTCCATTTAAATTTGTTTGTTATTCCAGAATGTAAATTATTATCACTATTTTTAAGCATGACTTCGAATAAAACAATCCCCATTAACGAGCTGATCTTATCAGAAATGAAAAAGCAGGAAGTGAGCATATCTGATATGGCTAAAAAGCTTGGCTTAAGTTTAAATGCCACCTACAACACCCTAAAAAAGCCAGACATTCAAACCGATCGTCTGGCTAAGATTAGTGAAATACTTCAGGTTAATTTTTTTAAGATACTCGCCGGAGAACTCAATATTGAAAACCCAATTAATCCGCAAATAGAGAAGCTTACTACTGAAAATGAAATCCTGAAAGAGGTAATTCGCCTTTTGGGCGGCAACAAATAATACGATTAAAGATCAGGACGGCTTAAAACAGCGGCTTGTTATGCTTTTGCTATAACCAAGTCTGTGATGTCAGGGTATAATTTAATTCTGAATCTAAAAGTATTTTAGATGAGTTTTAACTTGTGGGAATTTTATTTTTTGTTGGCTGTAAAGCAAAAAAAAACAGCGGTACAATTTAGAAATTGTACCGCTGTAACTAATAAAACCAACTATTGATAAACTAATGCTTAAAGTTAAATGAACGTTCGTTCGATTCGTCGGATGAGCTGGTACTTACCCAAAGTTTAAAATCACCATCCTCTGCAACGAAATTCATGTTAATATCGAAGAATTTCAAATCATCTTCCGAAATTGTAAATTGTATTTCTTTACTTTCTCCCGGCTCTAATCCTACTTTTTCAAATCCTTTTAATTCTTTCACAGGACGGGTTACGCTTCCGTATAAATCCTGAACATACAATTGCACCACTTCTTCTCCGTAAAGGCCGCCGGTATTGCTTAACGTGGCATTTACCGTTAATTGCTCTCCTGATTTAAGAGTATTGGTATTTAATTTCACATCTTTTATCGAAAATGTGGTATAACTTAAACCATATCCAAAAGGATAAAGAGGGGAGTTTTCAACATCGATATAAGTGGATTTATAATCTGCATCAGGATCATCTTTGGGAATTGGGCGGCCTGTGTTTTTCTCATTGTAATAAATTGGAACCTGCCCTACATTGCGGGGGAAAGATAAGGTTAGCTTTCCAGATGGATTGTAATCTCCTGAAATAACATCGGCAAGAGCATCTCCTGCTGTTGTTCCCAAATACCAGGCTTCCATTATCGCATCCATATTCTCATTTTCCCACGATAAATCCAACGGACGTCCGTTCATAAGGACTAAACCTGTTGGTTTATTTAGTTTTTTAAGCTCTTTTAGAAAATCCTGCTGAACGCCTGGCAACTGAATATTTGTTCTGCAGGCAGCTTCGCCTGACCAATTGAAATCTTCTCCCATGGCAACAAGAACAAGATCAGCTTTACGCGCAATATTAAATGCTGATTTAAATCCTGATTTATCGTTTCCTTTTAAACCGCAGGCCGAAGCATAGGTAAATTGAATATTTGAACCTTTGTATTTTTCTTGTAAACCATCGAACAAAGAAACACTTTGATTTCTATCTCCACGGCCAGCCCATTCACCATTTAAGCTGGTCTGGTTTTTAATCATCGGGCCAATTAAAGCAACGGTTTTTCGTGAAGATTTATCAATTGGGAATATGTTTTCGTTTTTCAATAAAACAACAGAACGTTTCGCAATATTTCTTGCTGATGCCAGAAATGCTGGTTTCATTCGTGTTGATTCTTGTCTGGCTTCATCCATATATCGATAAGGATCGTCGAAAAGGCCAAGTAAAAACTTCATTTCCAGAATTCGACTTACAGCGATATCTATGCTTTCCATGCTTACTTTTCCGGCTTCAACCTGAGCTTTTAGGTTCTCCAGGTAAACACCACCTGTCATGTCCATATCGATTCCGGCATTTGCTGCCAATTCTGCAGCCTGAGCTTCGTCTTTTGCAATGCCGTGTTCAACCAATTCGTTAATTGCGGTATAGTCGGTAACTACGAAGCCTCTAAAGTCCCATCGGTCTCTAAGAACATCTTTGTATAAATATTTGCTCGCAGTACATGGTACGCCGCCAATTTCGTTAAAAGCAGTCATGAAGGTTGCTACACCAGCATCTTTGGCTGCCTTGAAAGGAGGAAGATAGATTTCATTTAAAGTACGTTCCGAAACTTCAGCTGTATTGTAGTCGCGACCAGCTTCTGCCGCTCCGTATGCAGCAAAATGCTTGGCACAGGCCAGCACCGTATTGGTCGATTTTAAATCTTTCCAGCCTTCACCCTGAAAACCTTTAACTCTTGCTGTGGCAACCAGTTTTCCAAGATAAACGTCTTCTCCGGCACCTTCCATTACGCGTCCCCAGCGTGCATCTCTGGCTATATCAACCATTGGAGCAAAAGTCCATGAAATGCCCTCGGCGGCAGCTTCTGTTGCAGCTATCCGGGCACTTTCTTTCATTAAATCAAGATCCCAGGAGCACGATTCTGCAAGCGACATTGGGAATATAGTTCTAAAGCCGTGAATGACGTCGTATCCGAAAAGTACAGGAATTTTTAGTCTTGATTCTGCCAGAGCAGCCTCCTGAAGTGGCCTGACTTTTTCAACAGTTGCTTCGTTAAACATACTTCCTACCAAACCTTTTTTAAGATAAGGCATTACCTCATTTTGCATTTCGGGTCCTGTAATATCACCTCTTCCAGAGAACTGAGTCATTTGTCCAATTTTCTCTTCTAATGTCATTAAAGAGAGAACAGAATCCACTTTTCGTTCAATTTCGGCATCGCCGCTATAACTTTTGTATTTCGATTTGGATGTATTGCATGAAAACATTGCAATGCATACCAATATGCTGAATAGTGTAAGCTTTGTTTTCATTTTTCTAATCATTTTCATAGTAATCTGTAATCGCTTTATTGTTTATTTGTAATTAATTATTTGCTCTTGCTAAAGAGCCACTTTATTAAATCAGGTTCTGCAAATGCCTGATCCCAGCTATTGTGATTGGCTTCCGGATAAAGCGTGTATTTTGATTCAGCATTGTATTTTTTTTGCTCATCGTAGACTAGTTTAGAATACTTTCCGGGTACAACATCATCTTTGCCCCCATGAAAAAACCAAATTGGAACGTGAGAGTATTTTGTGACCAATTTCGGGTTGTGTCCACCGCAAATTACAGCAGCCGCCGTATACTTATCCGGCCAACGGTATAAAAATTCCAGCGTTCCTATTCCTCCCATTGATAAGCCCATGATGTAAATTCTCTTCGGGTCGATATTTTCTTCCTCTACTATTTTATTTACTAACTGATCGGCCATATAGGCTGGTTTTGTTGGCCCTGATTCCGCAGGGAATTTAAAAATCCAGTCTCCTGCTGCTGATTTTTCCTTTAATCGATGTGTCCACTTAATATCAGGGGGACACTGGGGAAAAACAACAATAGCAGGATACTCTTTTCTGTTTGTCTGATCCAGAAAAAGCTTTGCTCCGTGAGTCAGCTGCTTTTGGTTGTCAGTTCCTCTTTCGCCGGAACCATGAAGAAATAATACCAATGGATATTTCTTGCCTTTTTCCATGTTTTCCGGATAAAGGATTCGATATTTTAAGGTGTCCTGTTCAAGAATAAAATTGGCCTTCTGATACAGGTTTAAGTCTTGAGCATAAGTATGCCCTAAACTCAAAAAAAGGATCAGTCCGAGACATATAGTTTTAAAATCTCTCATTTTGAATGTTTCTTAGATAATGTTTGATCACGATTTATAACTTACTGTTGAATAGTAAATTCCAGTTTGTTCAATCCTTCTTTCACTTCCGGACAGTTCATGAACAAATCCCAGAGTAAACCAGTTCTGTAGTTCTCAATCATGCATACAATTGGCCCCTGATCGATGGCTAGATAACTTCTCGGATACCAATTGTATTCCACGCTAAAAGCATCGTATGGACCATATTTACCAAAGGTTTTGTCTCCCAAATTGAAGTATATATTCTTTGCAACCTTCATACATTCGTCTGGTGCATAAGGAAAAGAGGAAAGAGCTGCGGTGGGAGCGATGACTCCATAGTCTTTATCGGGATTATGAGCTGCATACCCCAAATAGAGATCACTTGCAATCAAATCATTTCGTTCTCTTCCTCCACCATCTTCCCATTCGCTGTACCCTTTTATGGAATAGCTGGCTGTTAATCCCCACAGATTTTCGCCGTATCCATCAAACTTTTTAGGGTTTTGAATGCAATAGGCTCGGTTCATTAGGGTGTGTGCAACATTAATATCCCAATAGTTGGCATATTTATCAGAACTGATACTTGGATTAAAACCTAAGTAGGAATAGTGTGCCCAAAACAAAGGGCCGCCAGCAGATGGATTGCCATTGTGTTTTAGATCTAAAGTATATCCGTATTTTGAACTTGGCTGAACAATGTTTCCATTTCGGGCCCAGCCTTTGTGATATGAATCGGCTTTGATGGAATAGTTTGGCGATGAGGCTCCTGTGATGTAAGTAATTAAGCACTCGTTGTAACCTTCCAGAGGAAAATTCATTTCCCATGCATAATTTGGTGACCAATGCCAGTAAAGCACATTGCTGCCGTCTTTCTCATACCAATTAAATTCAATACCATGCCAAAGATTTTTAATTCTTTCGCTCAATTGTTTTTCTCTTTCCGATCCGGTTTTAAAGTATTCCTGAACACATATTAAGCCTTGCGCAAGAAAGGATGTTTCAACCAAATCGCCGCCGTCGTCTTTCTGACCAAAGGGTACAACTTTTCCTGTTTTTCCATCCATCCAATGTGGCCAGGCTCCGTGAAAACGATCTGCTTCTTCCAAAAAACCGGCAATCTTTTCAAAGCGCTGCACGCCTTCTTCACGGGAAATAAATCCTCTGTCGATTCCAACAAGTACAGCCATAAGCCCGAAACCCGAACCTCCGGTTGTTACAACATGTTGATCGTTTTGCGGATAAATTCCTGATAAATTGATTCGCTCAGGAGCCAAACCCGAATTGGGTTCTGCACCATCCCAGAAATACTGAAAAGTATAATATTGAATGGTATCCAATAACATCTCATCGGATAATCCCTGATAAATTTTTGGGCCATTATTGCCGGTTTCCTCTTCGGGAATGTTAACCTCTTTATCTTTACCACATGATGAAAGAAGCATGAAAAGAGATAGTAAAATTGTATAGTTCATAACTTGTTGTCTTATTTTACTTCAATAACCTGAGAGGTTTTCGAAATGCCGTTTTCGTTAAACGCTTCAATTGTGATGTAGTAGGTTTTGTCAGAGTCAAGTGATTTAAGCAAATGTTCATTTTTACCATAAATCATCCATGAATTATATAGCTTGTCCGGAGCGATTCCCCAAATGATATTATATCCCTGGCAGTCTTCCATTTGTTTCCAGCTGATCTTTGCATCGCGTCGGTCTTTTAAGCGTTCAACGCTAAAGTTCTTTACTGTTGATGGTGCTTTGCCTGAAGCATTTCCAAATATTCTAATATCCGAAATTGCAAGCGATGGAGTAGGAACCTCAATATTGGTATATTTTATAAATCTGGCCTTATAAGCATGATCCAGTTCAACGTAATCGTTGGGAGTATCTTTAAAACTATTGGATTTGTCAATCAGTGATTTCCAATTTGATCCGTCAACAGAGTATTCAATCAGATACCGATGTTTTAAATTTTTATATCTGCCGTACATATTCGATTTGTGATCGTGAAAATTGATTTGAACCGCTTTTACATCCATTGGCTTTTCGAGATCGATTGTAAACCATTCTCCGCCAGTGTTTGTTTCTGACAACCAGAATGTTTTTACATTTTCATCTGTTAGGTTTTCAATTCCTTTGGGAGATGAACTTTTAACGGGTTTATTGTATGATAAAAGCATCCATCCACGAAATTTGCCGGTTTTTTCTTTTGAATTTGGCGCATAATGTGGATAATCTCCAAATCGGGTATTGCTGTGCATGAGTCCGTCTTCATCAAAGAAAACAGGATGCATGCAAAGTCTGCGCTCCCAGATTTCGTTGACAGAAAGAGCCATCGATCCGAAATGCCAGTAAGCACCGGAAGTTGTTTTTACGATGCTTCCATGTCCGGCTCCGTTCATAAATCCTCCGGGCTTGTATACAACCGGATTGTGAGCTTGGTAAGTATAAGGTCCCAGTGGATTTTTAGAGGTGTAAACGCCATCAGCATAAACATTAAACTCTGTTCCCGGTGCGGCATACATCATGTAATAAGTTTCTTTGTGCTTTGTCAGCCAGGCACCTTCCATATATCCTTTAAGAATGGTATCGGAATGGTTTTCCCCAAATCGTTCCCATCCGTGAATTTCCTGGTTAAGGCTGAATAATTCAGTGGTGTTTTTTTCTGCAATGAATCTTTTGTTTTTATCTAACTTCTTGCCTCTGATTGGAAATTGATTGGAAGATCCCCAAAAGATATAAGCCTGATCATCATCATCAATAAACAGATCGGGATCTTGAAGATTATTGAGAATGGCAGGGACAATTTTCCAATCTCCTTTTTTAGGATTATCGGTATATAAAACACTCATAGAACCGGAAGGATCTCCGGTTACGTATAGAACCGAGTCTTTGTAGTTGTGTGCGGCAGGAGCATTGCATCCTTGAAAATACCACTTTTCGGGTTGAATAAAATCCCAGTTCAGCAAATCTGTAGAATGCCAGTAACCCAATGACCGTGTTACGAACATGTAGTATTCGCCACGAAATTCCACTACTGCAGGATCTGCTCCAGAGCGATAGGAAAGGTCGTTTTGGGAATTGTAAATCATGTAGGTGTAGTCAATATTCAGCGGATTGCAATAGGTTTCTGCTGTACGCTGAGCAAAAGCTGAAACACTTACAAAAGTTAAAAGGATGGTTAATAGTCTGAGCATTGGTTTTAATTCTGGTTGAGTAATATTGAATTCCAGAGGCTTCTGGTTGTGAGAAACCTCTGGAATTAAGAATTCTATACAGAGAGATTACTTCTCTGCATCATATATTGTTTGAATTTCTTCCTGAGAAAGAGCTGTATTAAAAAAACGTAATTCATCAAGGAAACTTGAATCGGATAAGTGATTCCAGTAACTGAAAGTTTCACCTCCGGCACCAATCGTCATCGTGGTACATCCGGTCCAATCAATACCTTTAGAAAGATCTGAGGATAACATTTCCACACCATTGAAATAAATTGTGCTTTTAGTTAGAGAAACAGTAACCGCAATTTGAATCCATTCGCCGGCAGTTGCATCAATACCACCGCCATCATTCCAAACTTCTGCTGTTTCGGTACCAACATTTAATTTTATTCTTTGTTCGGTTGCACTTCCTTCCCGAAACAATCTAAAGCCCTGGTTGCGATTTTCGGGAATGTTGTTTCCAACTACAAGAATTCCAGCGCGGTCCGGACCAGGGTTTACTTTATACCAAAATACAGTACTAAACTCTTCTCCAAACAGCCCTTCGATAGGAAAAGTAAGGTAAGAATCAGTGGCTCCTGCAAAAGCATCACTTCCAAGTGCACTTTCGCCTGCAAAGCCTGTTGTACCTACTACTGTGGCTTCATTGTAGCTGACTAAATCGGTATTGTTTCCATCGAAAGGCATATAGAATGTTTCACCATATTTTGGCTGGTACGGATTGGTAACATTAATCATATCTTGAATTTCGCCTGCAGTTAACGCTTTATTGAATAAACGTAACTCATCCATTGCGCTGTTGTCCGAAAGATGATTCCAATAGCTAAATGTTTCGCCTCCGGCACCAATTGTCAATGTTTCACAGCCAGTCCAATCAACAGCAGTAGCTAAAGGGGAAGATCGCATTTCAACACCGTTAAAGAATATTGTACATTGAGTTTGTGAAATAGTCATAGCAATGTGTACCCATTCTCCGGCGGCAACGTCAATAACATCGCCATCATTCCAAACTTCTGCAGTACCAATACCTACATTAAGCTTAATTCTTTGCTCGGTACCATTTCCTTCCCGGAATAATCTGAATCCCTGATTACGATTTTCAGGGGTATCATTTCCAATAACCAAAATACCTGCCCGATCCGGTGATGGATTCACCTTGTACCAGAATGCAGCAGTAAATTCAGGTGTATGCATTGAAGCAATTGGGTAGGTTAGATAAGAATCGGTAGTTCCCGAATAAGAATCAGTTCCGATTATACTTTCCCCGGCAAAACCAGGAGATCCAACCTTAGTTGCCTGTACAATGTTAACCAATTCATAATAATCTCCATCAAATGGCATGTAGAACAATTCTCCATCGAATAATGGTGTGTAAGGAGGTTCTTTTGAGAAATTTACCGACGATGTGGTACTTTTTCCTTCCAGGTCAGTTGCGATCACAGTCATAATGTGATTTCCTGTATTTACGTTGTCATAGGTAAATTCTTCAAGAGCAATTCGATAATCCGTAAATGTAGTAAAACCGGCTATCTCATTTCCATCCATTAGAACTGATATGCTTCCAATTTCAATATCATCGGTTACTTTAATATCAATGTTAATTGATGTTACCAGATCAAGAACTTTTATGACTGTTCCTTCAGTAGGGTAGTTTATTTTGATTACGGGGGCAGTTTCATCCACTCCTGGTTTTACTGCTGTAATCGGATCAATTCCTTCGTCGCATGCCGTAGCAAATACGAGAGCAATCATTACAATTAGTATATTTTTAAATAATTTCATATGATTATTATTTGTTTCTGTTTGCCATATGGAACTCCCAAATTACACTCATTCTCTTGTGTGTAGTTTTTTTACATGGGCGTTTCATTTTAATGATCAAAATTATTAGTTGCTGCCTTTTAAGACTGGAAGTAAATCAACTTGATTTTGAGGATAGGGTAAGTAAATCAAATCAGCATTAAAGGTTCTTCCTTCGTAGCTTAGCTCGTTGTATTTTTCAAGACGAACCATATCAAAAAAGCGTGTTCCCCATTCCATGGCTAATTCAGCAAATTTTTCATCCATAACCTGTTCGTTTGTAACTCCTGAAATTGCTGTTAAGCCAGCTCTTTCCCGAACTAAATTAACCGCAGCATCTGCAGATATTGATGAGCTTGATGCGCCTTGCGTTATGGCTTCGGCGTGCATTAACAGGATTTCAGCATAACGAATACAGGTGAAGTTTTTGTTCGTACCGTATGTAGTACGTCCAGGTGTAAGCTGGTCTGATGGTAAATAGTGCTTGCCACTGGCAAAAAGTGCACGGGCATAATCATTAATTACATCTCCCGATCGGGTTGTGTTTGAAACCCATGCAGGAAGTGTTGCATAATTCGGATCTTTTTGAATTTCAGAAATACCCCTGTCTGTAAATAATACACTGGTTTCCAGACGAACAGTTTCACCTCTGTCAAGCATGAATTTGATGTATTTTAAGCTAGGTTCCCAAAATCCCCAGCCACTGCCGGCTCCTTCAACTTTTGGAGTCCAGCTTTGCGGTCCAAAGAATTCGAACAGGTAACTTTTGCTGTCTCCTGAAGCTTGTCCAAAGTCAGAATATTGCATTTCCAGTAAATTCTCATTGTTTAGCTTCCCGGGAATTTTAAACAGCTCGTAAAAATCAGCTTCCAAGCTAAATTTATTTGAACTGATAATTTGCGAAGTAGCATCAGCAACAGCCTGATAGTTTTTCAATTCCAAATTTGCAAGAGCTTTTATCGCAAGCGCGGTGTATTTGGTTACGCCGCCACGAATATCAGTTCTTTGATTCGGATTCATATCCGGTAAGAAAGGAATTGCCTCGTCCATTTGATTAGAAATGTGCTGCATCACATCATTTTTTGATGTGATATCTGCAGCCAATAATTCTGTAGGATCTGAACTCGTAGGAACAAGAATATTTCCCCATGTTCGGGATATATTAAAGAGAATCCAGCTGCGAATTGTTTTTGCTTCTGCAATATACTGGTCTCCTAAGCTTTGATTTCCTGTTTTGTCAGCATACAATTGAATTTGCTCCATTGTACTGTGAGAGGTGATTACATCGCGGTATTCACCTTCCCAGGCGGAATTGTACATCCAAAAATCTTTGTTGTAATTGTATAGGTCAGTCTCGGCAAAATCTTGCTGATCACCTAAACCTCCTGCATTTACATCATCTCCCCGAACGGATATCAATGGATTTGCTTCCCAGCCTTTATTGTTGAATTCAGCATAAAGACCAATTAAGGGTGAAATCATATTTTCAGCAATAGAATAGTCAGTGCTGTCTGTAATGGCAATATTCTCGGCTGGTTCGTCTAATTTGTCATCGCAGGCCGTCGCAAATAGAATTGCAGCTGCTGCAAGGGTGATCTGTATAGAATATTTAAATAGTTTCATGATGAAATGTTTTTTCGAATTAAAAATTAACATTTAAGCCAAGTGTATATACTGCAGGAATAGGATAGGTTTGTGTATCAATTCCATTTTCTACTTCAGGATTAAATCCATTGTAGCTAAATACGGTTAAAGGACGATCTGCAGTGAATGAAATTCTAGCATCAGGAACTTTTACACCAAACACTACCTTTTGTTTTAGATTGTAAGCAACTTGAATGTTTTGGATTCTGAAGTAGGATCCATCTTCGACAAAATAATCACTCATCTTTTGGTTCCAGCCTTTTCTTAATCCTGCAGATGAAGGATATTTATTTGATGTTCCCTCACCATGCCAACGATTTTTTGCAAGATCAGCATCCAGGTTTCCATCATTTGTCCAGATTAACTCACCGCGTTTACGATTGAGAATTTTGTTTCCTGTCTGTCCTAAAATGTTCATTGTGAATTCCCAGTTTTTGTAAGTTATACCAAGATTTGCACCGTACATGAAATTTGGAAAATAAGAGCCTAAAACAACTCTGTCGTCATCATCAATTTTTCCATCCTTGTTTTGATCTTTGTATTTTAAATCCCCGGGAGCCAACCCATTTTCCACGGCAACAGGATCAGCGGCGACTTCAGCCTCATTTTGATAAACACCAACTACCTCACGTCCGAAAAATGCCAATAATGGTTCTCCAACAATTGAACGCTGACGAAATTCTGCTTGTCCTCCGTCTATATAGGGCTGACCAAACAAATCCCTTACTTCGTTTTTAAGAGTAGAAACGTTTGCTCCAATTGAGTATTTTAAATCTTTCGTAATATTATCACTCCAATTCAAAGCCAGCTCGAATCCCGAGTTTCTGATTTCACCAACATTTTTTCTTACAGTACCTCCTATAAGAGGATTGGTAACATCTATAACTGCATTTTTTGTGTCGCGGATATAATAATCAGCATCTACAGATAGTCTGTTAGCAAGAAGAGTTGTCGTAACACCAAAGTTTGTTTCTTCGGTAACCTCCCATTTAAGAGAAGAGTAGGTACTCGAGGTTGTTGTACCGGAAACTAAAACACCATCAATTGCAGTCGTTACTACATTGGTTGAGTTAGCACCATCGCTGGCCGCGATTTTATTATTTCCCAGTTTACCCCAACTTGCACGAAATTTTAAAAAATCAATAAATTCTACATCCTTCATGAAGTTTTCTTCTGAAATAACCCAACCAGCACCAACAGTTGGGAAATAACCCCATTTTTCCTGATACTTTGAGCTGCCATCCGCTCTCATGGTTCCGTAGAGTAAATATTTGTTGTTGAAATTATAAGACATTCTTCCAAAATAGGACATACCATACTGTTTTCTTCCGTCATCATTAACACTATCAGATGGTTTACTCTTTGATTTACTAATGTACCAGTTTTCTTCAAGTCCGGATGGGAAATTTAAACCGGTTGCACTAAGATAATTCCAGGTTTCATCTCTGTAAGATGATCCAGCCATAAGTGTAAAGTTGTGTCCTCCAAAGCTGTCGGTATATGTTAAAATATTATCCCAGGTTTGGTTTGTTGTAGTTTGAGAGTTTTTTTGAACTGAGTCATCAGTACGCTTAAAATTAGTGCTGACAAAATAAGCAAGATCAACAAATCGTCCTTCCTGTGAAGTGAAATCCTGACTGTAAGTTGTTTTGAAATTTAATTTTTTTGGTATAAGGTCCAGTTTAGCATAGAAATTTGCAAGTACTTTTTTTGTTCTAATGCGATTTTCACTTAAATCCATCGTTGGAAATGGGTTTTTACCTCCCCGATACCCTAAGTCTTCAGCACTCGCATATCTTGTTGGGCTTGCAGCAGTATTTAGTTCATCGTAAGCAGGCATAATTGGTACCGCAAAATAAGCCACATTCCAAGCTGCCGATTCGGGTTCATATTTGGTCGAATTACTCAATATAATATTGCCACCAATTGTGAACCATTCATTTGCCTGGAAGTCAATTTTTGAACGAAGGTTAAAACGTTCATACTCATTCTTCATATTCAAAACACCTTCCTGGGTAAAGAAACTTGTTCCAATTGAGTAAGTCGTATTCTCGTTACCTCCGGATACACTTAAACTATGGTTTTGAATAGCTGCAGTGCGCATAATTTCGTCATACCAATCTGTATTTACGTTTGGTACATTTGGATTTATACGACTTCTGCCGTATCGCTGCATCGCATTTAATATGAATTGTTCATCTGCCGCCGATCCTGATTCTAAGGCCATATTTGTGTATTGTTCAGCATTAGCCATTTTCAATACATTCTGAGCCACTTGATATCCGTAATAGCCATTGTAATTAATTTGGGCTTTTTGATTTCGTTTACCGGATTTGGTTTCAATTAATACAACTCCATTTGCAGCCCGCACTCCATAAATAGCTGCCGCTGACGCATCTTTAAGTACTGAGGTTGATTCAATATCAGCCGTATTTAAAAAATCGATGTTGTCGTAAAATACTCCATCAACAACATACAAAGGTCCTTCGTTGCCATGTCCGGGATAAGAACCAATACCACGAAGGCGTATGGTTGGTGATTCACCCGGAGCCCCGGAACTAATAACCTGAAGTCCGGCAACTTTCCCCTGTAACGATTGCATAACGTTACCAGAAGGAGTTTTAACCAAGTCTTCAGATTTTACAGTGGTTATTGATGACGTTAGATCTTTTACGCTCATCTTTCCGTATCCAATAACAACAACTTCATCCAGACCTGTGGTAGATTCAAGTAAAGACACATTAATCAAGGTTTGATTATTTACAGGAATTTCCTGAGTTTTCATACCTATAAAACTGTAAACGAGTGTAGCATTGCTTAAAGCTTCAATGCTGTAGCTCCCATCAATATCTGTTACGGTTCCAGAAGTGGTTCCTTTAACAAATACGGTAACACCAATTAATGGCATTTCAGATTGGTCTGTAACTATACCTGTAATATTAGTACTGCTTTGTGCAAATACAGATATAGAAAACAACAAAAGAATTAGGTTAGATAATAGTAATCTCATGCTCTTTTATTTTTGATTATTAATAACCTCATAAAGGTCGGCCTATATAGGTGTTTGTTCCAAATTGATTGTGTTTATTAAACCTCAACAGAAATGAAAATCAACACAACATTGCCACTACGTATGATTGTTAAGTGTCTTTTAATTAGATGTTTTATCTGTGTTAAAAAATGTGAAATATTTTGAGATGATAATGCATTTAAACGATATTTTTATATTTAGGTAGTGAGTATGTTGGGGTGATAATTTAAATTTTAGCTTTGTTAAATATATCATAATTGAATTATGAAGGGTTGAAAAGTATTATTTTACGAAATCGTTTTCGGTTTTGTGGCTGTATTTTAAGGTATTGAAAAAATATGATTGTTCAGATTTATTAATTAATAAATCCAACCGCATTTTTATTTAGTCTGCATTTTAATAAAAATTAAACAAATGAGCAATTTGTTCATATCCTGTTGGTTAGGTGTTTTTTTGAAGAGCAAAGTGAATCAAGTGACAAAAAGCCAAACTTTAATCGTTAAATTTGCGTAATTAAAGTAAAAAAAATAGCCTTTCATCAAAAGGCAGACGCTTGGAGATTTGGAGTAGATGGTTTTTTAACGAAAGAGTGAATATGAAAAGATTTCTACAGCTTATTGGTGTTACGATAATTATAGGATTTAGTTATTATTCTGGAACAGCACAAATTGTACGACCAGTTAATGATACAACTATTTGTGTTGGTGAATCTGTTATTTTAGAAGCACAAACAGGTTCGTATATGTACAATTGGAGTACAGGACAACTTTCATCTGCAATTAGTGTCTCTCCGGCAGTAACAACCACATACAATCTTCGTGTCTTTGTTCCGGATACAGGAACTGAGTTAATTTCCAATGGTGAATTTGATCTTGGAAATACTGGCTTTTATAGTGAATATATTTATTGTCCGGATCCTGTTTTGTCTTCAGCTAGTCATTCCGATAATGAATCTTTGTGGATGGAGGGAAGATATGCTGTTGACAGCAATCCTCAGGCATATCACGCTAATTTTTCTCCTTGCAGCGGACATACAGGAAATAGTCCGGATAAAATGCTGATTGTTAATGGTGCTCCTGATGAAGATGTAGTTGTGTGGAGCCAGACCATTACGGTAAATCCGAATCAATATTATGCATTTTCTACTTGGGCTGCAAATGTTCATCCAACCAATCCGGCTCGATTGGAATTTAAGATTGATGGAGTTTTAATGGGGGATTATATTGAACCTAGTGCTGGATTGACTTGTAACTGGGAAGAGTTTTACTCTTTGTGGTATTCGGGTACAAAAACATCTATTGAAATATCAATTGTAAATAAAAATTTAATCCGAAGTGGTAACGATTATGCCTTAGATGGTATTTCTTTTAATCCTTTGGTTGAAGTGCCGGACGGCAGAACAGTTACAGTAATTGAACCTGCGATGATTGATGCGGGGTCAGATATTACTATATGTGGTAATGAAACTGCAGGTTTGAGTGCAACAGTTTCCAACCAAACAGGTTTCTTGTGGTCAACTTCGGGTGATGGTACTTTTTCAAATCCTTCAAATATTAATTCTAGTTACACTCCGGGAAGTAATGATGCAGCCACTGGCAGTGTAATACTTACAGCGACAGCTAATTCGAATTCTCCTTGCGGAGCTGTCTCTGATTTTTTAACTCTTAATCTGAATCCTGTTCCAGTTATTGGTTTTGGTGATAATCAGGCATCTTGTGGTGGTGGAAATGTTATTTTAGATGCGGGGAATGCAGGTTCAATTTATTCTTGGAATACAGGGGAAACTTCCCAAACCATTGAAGTGTCAACAGCCGGAACCTATTCTGTTGAAGTGACAAATTCTTTTAATTGTGTTGATACTGATACTGTTTATGTTGGTTTCTATGCAAATCTAACAATTGACTTGGGACCTGACCGTACAGTATGCTCAGGAAATCCAGTGGTTTTAAATGCGGGAATTTCAGGAGCAACTTATCTATGGAGTACAGGTGAAACAACACAAGAGATTATAGTGTATGGTGATGGTAATTATTCTGTTACTGTCACAAATTCATATGGTTGTAATGCAACAGATGATATTAATGTGACTTTGGTTCCACCTCCGGTGGTTGATTTAGGACCTGATCAGGTTTTGAACGCAGGTGACGTAATTCGATTGGATGCAGGAAGTCACTTCTTCTATATTTGGGATGATGGATCAAGAAACAGATATCTTGATGTTGATAAGCCAGGTTTGTACGCTGTTCGTGTTTTTGATATGAATGGTTGTTCTGCTATGGATATGGTCAATATTACAAGTGCTGCGGGTACTGTGCCTGATGTAACTTTAAATGATACCATTATTTGTAGAGATGAGTCTGTTGAGCTTTACGCTGGAAATGACTTCTTATTTAATTGGGATGTAGATGGTCTTTCTTCCAGAGTCGTAGTTTCACCAGATTCAACAACAACATACAATTTACGTGTGTTCTATATTGATGAGACTTTGGAATTGGTTAATAATGGCGATTTTACTTTAGGGAATATAGGTTTTCAAAGTGACTACTACTATTGTTCAAGTACTTCAAGTTGGTCGTGTAGAAGCCGTTCAAGTAAATATACGGTTAGTAGTAATACTCGGGCATTTGGATCAGATAAAAGCAGTTGTACAGGTGTTACTGGAAATTCTCCCGATAATGTAATGGTTGTTGAAGGTGGATCTGTAAATAATACAGTTTGGGAACAAGATATAAATGTTGATCCGGATAGTTATTATGTCTTTGCTTTAAATATTACAAATCTTAAGAATGATAGTTTTGATGATTTTGAGCTGGTTGTTAATGGTGTTGTAATCGAAAGCTTTAGTACCAATTCTCCTTGTAATTGGGATAAATATCAAAGACTGGTTTATTCCGATAGCTCAAGTTCTTTAAATGTTCAAATCAATAATACAAGCACAACGGGTGTTGATAATGCTTTTGCTTTGGATGGTATTAGTATGTATAAATTATCTGAGATTCCATTAGATGTAACGGTTGAAGTTATTCAGCATGTAGTTGCTGATGCAGGTTCAGATCTTGCCATTTGTGAATCAGGGACAGCAAGTTTGAGCGGTGTTGTAAGCAATGAATCTTCATTTATCTGGAGAAGTCTAGGGGATGGTTTTTTTGACAATACTGGAATTTTGAATCCTACTTATACACCTGGTAGTGCTGATATCTTAAATGGATTTATTGATATAGAGCTAAGTGCGCAACCAATTGTTCCTTGTGTAAATCCTGCATTGGATACTGTGAGGGTCGATATTAATAGTAACCTGAATTTGAATTTAGGCTCTGATCAGGATATCTGTCAGGGAAATACAATTAGTTTGGATGCCGGTTATGTTGGTGCGAGTTATTTATGGAATACAGGCGAAACCACTCAGACTATTACGGTTTCAACTTCTGGGAATTATTCTGTTGTTGTAGCTGATGCCAACGGCTGTTCAGGCACTGATGATATAAATATTACCGTTCATCCAAATCCAATTGTTGATTTGGGGGCAGACCAAGAGGAGTGTAATGGAAATAACATCATGTTTGACGCAGGTCATCCAGGATCTACATATTTGTGGAGCACAGGCGAAACCTTGCAAGGAATTTTGGTGACCACTTCCGGGAATTATTCTGTTGTGATGACTGACGCCAACGGCTGTTCAGCAACAGATGATGCCAATGCAACAATACACCCGAATCCAACCGTCAATTTGGGAGCAGATCAGGAAACCTGTGCCGGAGGTACAATTACTTTTGATGCAGGCAATGCAGGTTCAACTTATTTATGGAGTACAGGCGAAACCACACAGACAATCACAGTTTCTACTTCAGGAAATTACAGCGTAACAGTAACTGACGCTAACGGCTGTTCCGCTACGGATGATGCCAACGCAACGATTCATGCCAACCCAACGATAAACCTTGGGGCAGATCAGGAAACCTGTGCCGGTGGAACAATTACTTTTGATGCAGGTAATGCAGGATCAACCTATTTATGGAATACAGGAGAAACCACACAGACGATTACAGTTTCTACTTCAGGCAATTACAGCGTAACAGTAACTGACGCCAACGGCTGTTCAGCTTTGGATGATGCCAACGCAACGATTCATGCCAATCCAACCGTCAATTTGGGAGCAGATCAGGAAACCTGTGCCGGAAGCACCATCACATTTGATGCCGGAAATGTTGGTGCCACTTATTTATGGAATACAGGAGAAACCACACAGACGATTTCAGTTTCCACTTCAGGTAATTACAGTGCAACAGTAACTGATGCCAAGGGCTGTTCCGCTTCGGATGATGCCAACGCAACGATTCATGCCAATCCAACCGTCAATTTGGGAGCAGATCAGCAGACTTGCTCAGGAAATACGATCACATTTGATGCAGGCAACGCAGGATCAACTTATTTATGGAGTACCGGCGAAACCACTCAGACGATTATAGTTTCAGCGAGTGGCAATTATTCAGTAGTTGTGACTGACGCCAACGGCTGTTCCGCTTCGGATGATGCCAATGCAACAATACACCCGAATCCAACCGTCAATTTGGGAGCGAATCAGGAAACCTGTGCCGGAGGCACCATCACATTTGATGCAGGCAACGCAGGATCAACTTATTTATGGAATACAGGCGAAACAACTCAGGGAATAACCGTTTCGACAAGTGGAAACTACAGCGTAACAGTAACTGATGTCAACGGCTGTTCGGCTACAGATGATGCCAACGCAACCATACACCTGAATCCAACCGCCAATTTGGGAGTCGATCAGCAAACTTGCTCAGGAAATACGATCACATTTGATGCCGGCAACGCAGGATCAACTTATTTATGGAGTACCGGTGAAAGTGCACAGACAATCACTGTTTCCACTTCAGGCAATTATTCAGTAACAGTAACTGACGCTAACGGCTGTTCAGCTACAGATGATGCCAACGCAAGCATCCATGCAAATCCAGTTGTTGATCTAGGAATTGATCAGGAAACCTGTGCCGGAGGCACCATCACATTTGATGCCGGAAATGCAGGATCAACCTATTTATGGAGTACCGGAGAAACCACTCAAAGCATTACAGTTTCCACTTCAGGAAATTACAGCGTAACAGTAACTGACGCCAACGGCTGTTCCGCTTCGGATGATGCCAACGTAACGATTCATGCCAATCCAATCGTCAATTTGGGAGATGATCAGGAAACCTGTGCCGGAGGCACCATCACTTTTGATGCCGGCAATGTAGGATCAACCTATTTATGGAATACAGGAGAAACCACACAGACCATCACAGTTTCCACTTCAGGAAACTTCAGTGTAACTGAAACAGATGCCAACGGCTGTTCGGCAACAGATGATGCTAATGCAACAATACACCCGAATCCAGTTGTTGATTTAGGAATTGATCAGGAAACTTGTGCCGGTGGAACAATTACTTTTGATGCAGGTAATGCAGGATCAACCTATTTATGGAGTACAGGCGAAACCACTCAGATGATCACAGTTTCCACTTCAGGAAATTACAGCGTAACAGTAACTGATGCCAACGGCTGTTCAGCTGCGGATGATGCCAATGCAACAATACACCCGAATCCAACAGTCAATTTGGGAGCGGATCAGCAGACTTGTGCCGGTGGAATAATTACTTTTGATGCAGGTAATGCAGGATCTACATATTTGTGGAGCACAGGCGAAACCTTGCAAGGAATTTTGGTGACCACTTCCGGGAATTATTCTGTTGTGATGACTGACGCCAACGGCTGTTCAGCTACGGATGATGCCAACGCAACCATACATCCGAATCCAATCGTCAATTTGGGAGCGGATCAGGAAACCTGTGCCGGAAGCACTATCACATTTGATGCCGGAAATATTGGTGCCACTTATTTATGGAGTACCGGCGAAACCACTCAGACGATTACAGTTTCTACTTCAGGAAACTACAGTGTAACTGTAACTGACGCCAACGGCTGTTCCGCTTCGGATGATGCCAATGCAACCATCCATACAAATCCAGTTGTTGATTTAGGAATTGATCAGGAAACCTGTTCCGGAGGTACAATTACTTTTGATGCCGGAAATATTGGTGCCACTTATTTATGGAATACAGGAGAAATCACACAGACGATTTCAGTTTCCACTTCAGGAAACTACAGTGTAACTGTAACTGACGCCAACGGCTGTTCCGCTTCGGATGATGCCAATGCAACCATCCATACAAATCCAGTTGTTGATTTAGGAATTGATCAGGAAACCTGTTCCGGAGGTACAATTACTTTTGATGCCGGAAATATTGGTGCCACTTATTTATGGAATACAGGAGAAATCACACAGACGATTTCAGTTTCCACTTCAGGAAACTTTAGTGTAACTGTAACAGATGCCAACGGCTGTTCAGCAACAGATGATGTGAATGCTACGATTCATGCAAACCCAACGGTAAACCTTGGGGCAGATCAGGAAACCTGTGCCGGAGGTACAATTACTTTTGATGCCGGAAATCTGGGCTCGACTTATTTATGGACTACCGGCGAAACCACTCAGACGATTACAGTTTCAGCGAGTGGCAATTATTCAGTAACTGTAACTGATGCCAACGGCTGTTCAGTAAGTGATGATGCCAACGCAAGCATCCATGCAAATCCAGTTGTTGATTTAGGAATTGATCAGGAAACCTGTGCCGGAAGCACCATTACATTTGATGCAGGCAATGCAGGATCAACTTATTTATGGTCTACCAGTGAAACCACACAGACGATTACAGTTTCCACTTCAGGAAATTACAGCGTAACAGTAACTGATGCCAACGGCTGTTCCGCTTTGGATGATGCCAATGCAACAATAAATCCGAAGCCAACAGTTAATTTGGGAGCAGATCAGGAAACTTGCTCAGGAAATGCGATCACATTTGACCCAAGCAACGCAGGTTCAACCTATTTATGGTCTACCGGAGAAACAACTCAGGCAATCACTGTTTCGACAAGTGGCAATTATTCAGTAACTGTAACTGACGCCAACGGCTGTTCGGCAACAGATGATGCTAATGCAACTATCCATGCAAACCCAACCGTCAATCTGGGAGCAGATCAGGAAACCTGTGCAGGAAACAGCATCACATTTGATGCCGGCAATGCAGGATCAACTTATTTATGGAGTACGGGAGAAACCACACAGACGATTTCAGTTTCCACTTCAGGTAATTACAGTGTAACAGTAACTGACGCCAACGGCTGTTCGGCTTCGGATGATGCCAATGCAACAATACACCCGAATCCAACCGTCAATTTGGGAGCAGATCAGCAAACCTGTTCAGGTGGAACAATTACTTTTGATGCCGGAAATGTTGGTGTCACTTATTTATGGAGTACAGGTGAAACCACACAGACAATTACAGTTTCAGCGAGTGGCAATTATTCAGTAGTTGTGACTGACGCCAATGGCTGTTCGGCTTCGGATGATGCCAATGCAACAATACACCCGAATCCAACCGTCAATTTGGGAGCGGATCAGGAAATCTGTGCCGGAGGTACAATTACTTTTGATGCAGGCAATGCAGGTTCAACTTATTTATGGAGTACCGGCGAAACAACTCAAACCATCAGTGTTTCTACTTCAGGAAATTACAGCGTTACAGTAACTGATGCCAACGGCTGTTCAGCAACAGATGATGTGAATGCTACGATTCATGCAAACCCAACGGTAAACCTTGGGGCAGATCAGGAAACTTGTTTTGGCAACAGTATCACATTTGATGCCGGCAATGCAGGATCAACTTATTTATGGAGTTCGGGAGAAACCATTCAAAGTATTACAGTTTCCACTTCAGGAAATTACAGCGTAACAGTAACTAATGCCAACGGCTGTTCCGTTGCGGATGATGCCAATGCAAGTATCCATGCCAACCCAACTGTTAATTTGGGAGCAGATCAGCAAACTTGCTCAGGAAATACGATCACATTTGATGCCGGCAACGCAGGATCAACTTATTTATGGAATACAGGAGAAACCACACAGACAATCACTGTTTCCACTTCAGGCAATTATTCAGTAACAGTAACTGACGCTAACGGCTGTTCGGCTTCGGATGATGCCAATGCAACAATACACCCGAATCCAACCGTCAATTTGGGAGTCGATCAGCAGACCTGTTCCGGAGGTACAATTACTTTTGATGCAGGCAATGCAGGTTCAACTTATTTATGGAGTACAGGTGAAAGTGCACAGACAATCACTGTTTCCACTTCAGGCAATTATTCGGTAACAGTAACTGACGCTAACGGCTGTTCCGCTACGGATGATGCCAATGCAACCATCCATACAAATCCAACATTAGATTTGGGAGCGGATCAAACACATTGCGATGGAGATTTTGTAGTTCTTGATGCGGGAACTCAAATTGGCAGTTATTTATGGTCTACCGGTGAAACTACTCAAACAATTACAGTATCTGATGCAAATAATTACTTTGTTGATTTTACAGATGCGAACGGATGTGTTGCAACAGATAGTGTTACAGTAAATTTTTACCCGGCTTTTGATTTTAATTTATCTTACTCAACAAATTTGGTTTGTTATGGAGATTCAACATATATAGAAGGTCCTGTTCAAACAGGATATTCGTATCAATGGAATAAGGATGGTTCTCAGCTAGTGGGCGAAGCAAATTATTCAATTAAGGCAGGGGATACCGGATGGTACACTCTAAATATTATAAATGAGAATGGATGTTTAGGTTCCGATAGTGTACATGTAGAAATAATTCATCTGCCAATTAATTCTCTTCCAAATCAGATTGATATGTGTTTTGGAGAATCTGTGATGTTGGATATAGGTGATGGCGAAAGCTTTTTATGGAATGATGGAATTACAACTCAGACAAGATTGGCCTACAGTAGTGGTGTTTATTCTGTTGAGGTTCGGGATTTGAATGGGTGTATTGGTTACGATTCTGTAAATGTAGTTGTTCATGATCTTCCTATAGTTGATCTGGGGCCTGACTTGTTTATTTGTGCAGGTGAAGAATTGATTATTGAAGCACCTGATGGATATCATTCAGAATGGATTCCCGGCGGACAAACAAAAGAAATTTATGTATACGAAGAGGGTGAATTTACATTGAAAGCTACTGATGATTTTGGTTGTGTGGGGAATGATGAAATTAGAATATTTGTTCACGATAATCCGAATGTTTACTTGGGGCGTGATACTACAATTGCTGAAGGAACTACTCTTTTACTAGATGCAGGCAGTGGGTATGTTCAGTATGAGTGGAACAATCAGGAAAGCTCACAATTTTTAAAAGTGGACCGAGACGGAGAGTACGCTGTGAATGTTGTAGATATGAACGGTTGCAGAGGTAATGGGAAAGTGAAAGTAGCTGTAAATCCTGTTCCAAATATAAATTTGGGGGGGAATGCCGGTATTTGTCAGGGAACCTCTCTTATGCTTGATCCAGGGCACTGGGAAAGGTATCAATGGAGTACCGGTGAAACAACAAGAACAATTAATGTGAACCAATCGGGCAATTATATCGTAAGTGTTTGGGATGTATACGGTATAATGGGTACAGATACCTTGCATGTGGAGGTTTATCCTAGTCCTGAGTTAAGTTTGGCTGCAGATACCTTAAGCTTTTACAAAGGTCAGACTGTTACGATAGATGCTGGTTCTGGTTATTCTTCTTACTATTGGAGCACAGGATCAGATTGGAGAAGTATTGAGGTTGAAGAACCCGGCGACTATTCTGTTCAGGTAATGAATGATTTTGGTTGTGTTGCACAATCAGCAGCAGCAGTGAAATTATTACAACCTAAAATGGTTGTTCCAAATGTTTTTACACCAAACGGGAAAGGCCCAAATGAGATATTTTATCCTGTTTTTAAAGGTGTGGTTACCGATTTTGAATTGTATATTTATTCACGATGGGGTGAGCAGGTTTTCGAGTTGCGAAAAGATGTCGTCAGTAATAATGAGTTGAAATACGATGGCTGGAACGGAACCTATAAAGGAGAAGAAGCCGAAATTGGCGTATATGTTTGGATGATTTTTTATGGTGGAAAAGAACGGGCTCACGGCACCGTAACCTTATTTAGATAATGAGAAACAAACTGAAAATAGTAAGTGTTATTATACTACTATTGAATTCTTTAAATCTGTTTTCACAAGATGTAGAGTTCTCTCAGTTCTATGCGAATAAAATTTATTTGAATCCGGCATTTGCGGGTTCCGATTTCGATCCCAGAATTTCATTTGGATACAGAAATCAGTGGCCTGAGTTAAACTCAGCGTACATAAGCTACAGCGTAGCTTACGACCAATATGTAAATGCGCTTGGCGGTGGTTTTGGGCTTCAGATTATGCAGGATGAACAAGGCGATGGAACAATTAGTACCACAACGGCAAGTGGGATGTACTCCTACACACTTCGGGTGTCCCGTGATTTGTTGATAAAAACAGGCTTTCAGGTTTCATTTATTCAAAGAAAGTTGGATGATACTAATTTTACTTATCCGGATCAGACTGATGAATTTTATATCAATGGCTTGATAAATCCTTTTACAGGAGAAGGGGCTATTGATCACTTAAGCAGGAATTATTTCGATTTCTCAACCGGGATGATCGCTTCCTATAAAAATTGGTTTATTGGGTTTGCTGCTCATCATATAACTGAACCAGACGAAACTTTTAAAAATGAAAGCGACTATTCTAAGTTGCCAAGAAAATACACTTTGCATTGTGGCGTTAACGTGCCGGTTTTCCGAAATGGTTTGCATCGAGCTGATTTTAGTTTAGCGCCTAATTTTTTGCTTCAACAACAAGGGACTAACAGACAGCTAAATTACGGCTTATATCTCTCAAAAGGTTCTGTTATTTACGGAATGTGGTACAGAGATAATTTGGAGTTGGAATACGATGCAATAATCCTGCAATTAGGAATTATTCGTGATTGGTGGCAGATTTCTTATAGTTACGATAAAACGGTTTCTAAATTAATACACACAAACACAGGAGCTCACGAAATTTCTTTTTTAATGAGGTTTAAAAACAGATCGTCAGGTTTTATGGAAAAAAACCTTAGGCGCCGAAGACAAATTGGTCGAATTAAGTGTCCGAAATTCTAGACTTTCATTAAATCATCCTGTGGATAATTTCAATTAATTCCTGCTTGATAATTGGTTTGGTAATGAAGCCATCAAATCCCGACTTAAGAACTTGTTCTTTTTCATTGGCTAAGGCATAGGCTGTTTGAGCAATTATTTTTGTGTTTGGACTATCTTTTTTAATTAGTTTAAATGTGTCGTAGCCATTTAAATTTGGCATTTGAAGGTCTAATAGAATCAAATCAAAATGATTATTCATGCAATAATCAACGGCTATCTTTCCATTTTGAGCAATGATGAGTTCAGCTCCCGTCGTTTTAAGCATTTTTTCCAAGAGGGTGAGATTCACCTTATAATCATCCACGATCAGAATCTTTTTCCCTGCTAATTTTTTATTGAAATCAGAATCCTCATTTGATGTTGAATTTACTGCAGAAGACTTTTTTTTCTGATAAGGAATACTGATGAAAAAGCTGCTTCCAACATTTACGGTAGATTCCAGCCACATTTTACCATTCAAAAGTTTTGCCAGTTTTTTTGATATGGAAAGTCCCAGGCCAGTTCCTCCATATTTTCTAGCATGGGAATCATCTGCTTGTCTAAATTGATTAAAAATAACATCTTGCTTGTCTTTTGATATTCCAATTCCAGTATCTTTTATCGAAAAGATTATTTCACCCCCATTTAATTGATACGAAACTATAACACTGCCTTTTTCGGTGAACTTTAACGAATTTTCAACGAGATTTGTAATAATTTGTTTTAAGCGAAAAGGATCAGTGTAAATAACAGATTGTTCGTCATTTAAGCCTTTTAGGAATTGAAGATCAATATGATCTTTCCCTTTGCCCGTTTTAATTTTTTCGAAAGTTTGATGCAATTCATCAAAAAGCTGATTTAAATTAAAAATAGTTCTTGAGATTTTAAGCTCCCCCGATTCAATTTTGGAAAAATCGATTATATCATTAATTAAATTTAGTAAGGAGTTTCCACTGTTTTTTATATGATTGAAAAATTGTCTTCTGGTGTCGTAAGGTATATCATCTTCTTGTAATAACTCAGAGAATCCAATAATAGCATTCATTGGAGTACGTATCTCATGAGACATGTTGGCAAGAAAGGAAGATTTTAAACGATCAGATTCCTCTGCACGTTCCTTAGCAATTTCCAATTCTTTCTCCTTCTGACTACGAATGTCAATCATCCTGTTGATTGTTTTCGACATATCCCGAAATTCCGGAAAATACAATTCATCAGGATTAATTTTAATGGATTGAGTGGATGCTTTACGGAAAAAATTATTGAATGAAACGAAGTTTCGATTCATCTTCTTTGAAATAAATTTCGAAGTGAAATAGAAGATTAGAATGGCAATTCCAATCAAAATAATAATCTGATAGATATAATTTAAAACCGTTTTCCGCAATTCAATATGAGCTGTTTGAATGTTTGCGTCAATGTCTCTTGTATATATACCTGCTCCAATTATCCAATCCCAATCTTCAATTGTTGCAATATACGAGACCTTTGTGCCTCGATTTGAATAAGGATCTTCATATTCAATAAAGCCTTCCTTTTTTAACTTTGCGTGTGATAAAAGATTTTCAACATTATTTCTGCGAAGAGCATTTTTATAGTCTCGGTAGTTTTTCCCAATACTCTCAGTATTATTATGAAGCAGACAGGTTCCATCTTTTTTATATACAAAGAAGGAATTATTATCAGCAAGGCTGATTTGACTAATTCTATTTAACGCTTCTTTTTGATTTTCATCCTGCAGGTCATCTAAAAAGGAGAAGCTTCCAAAGTACCAATTGTAAGGTATGAATTTCTTGATATATGATACCTTTGTGTAAGCATTGTATTTGTTTTTTACTTTATTCGGATTTTTATATTTAGTATAAGCTTCATCTTGAAACATCATTAAGTTGATTTCATTCTTAATGAGATAGTTTTTATTAAGATCTTGAAAATCAATTAAATTCTGTCCCTCCTTTTCTTTTGATAAAGGATATAGAATGCCTTTTCCAGCCAAGGTGTTAATAAAAATGTATCCTTTATCATTCGAGAAACGCATGGGGGAAATAGCTTGCTTAATTCTGCGTTTTATTTCCTGATCGGATATTTTTCCTTTGTTTTGTCTGTAAATGTTTGATGCAATAGCATGTGCTTGATTAACAAAGTTTTTAAGTCTGTTTTTAATTCTGTTTTCGGCCTGAGTATTTTGATAATTGATAAAATTAGTACACTCTTCGGTTTTGCTTATCAGCAATTTCTTTTGGTGAGCGATGGATTTAATTCTAAGTGCTTCTGATTCAATTGTGAATTTTGAGACTTCTTTATAGATCCAAATGCCTCCTATTCCAACAAGAAAGCTTACCGTTAAGACAAGAAATAGTAAAAAGTAGGCTCTACTAATACTAAGATTATTTTGTTTTTGTTTTAAAGGCCTTAAATTCATATTCTAAAATTAACTCAAATTTTGAATTGTTCTATTATTTGGTCAAAAACCGGATTAAATATTTCAAAACCGGATTGAATATCATTCTTCACATTTTCATCAATTAAGTTTTTATTAAACTCATTTGTATAAGAATATTTATTGATGATGTTTATGTCGTAACGCTTGGTTTTTTTGTTGATTATGAAATGTGGAATAGTATGATAAGCCGCTTTTATCGAAAATTGATCTTTGGTCAGGATTTCCTTTTCAAGAAGAAAATTGTACAAATCAATAAAATGGATGGATGAGTTGGAAAGATAAACCCGTAGTTCAAAATTTAAGGAAAGCGGGATTTCATAAAAAAAATTGAAATCTTTACATGTTTGATTTTTATAGTGGATTGTTATGCGGTTCATATTTATATTGACAGGACTGTATTCTATGTTCCATTCCAAATTAGTAATGGCATTTAGGTCTTTTTTTATTGCATGAAGAATTTTTAACCGTGGGAGCGTAGTAAGAACAAAATTTTGATTCTCAGAATACTCTTCGCTAAGCTTCGCTAAATTTGTTGCAGTAAAAGTATATTTCATAAAATAATTTTTCTCAATTGGTAATTAAGAGAACAAAAGAAGTGAAATTATATGAATGGTTTACAAATTCAATTTAAAATTGAGCCTTTTTATGTTTTAAAATCATAAATTAAATACGAAACAAATTGAAAATTGTTAATCTTTTGACTTTAATTCTTGTGAAATCATACTTGTAATTTGTAATTCAGAATCATCGTAAATAAGCAAACTTATGCTTTGGCTTGATTTTGATGTGGATAAAGTATCCTGAGTAGTAATTATTCAAGCATGTTTAATGCAATTTTTCAGTAAATAAGTAGTTGTTAATAACACTTGACACATTTGGCACATTTGACACATTTTTAATTTGTTCTTATTTACTATTATTGCAGAATGATTTTTATCCGAAGAGTATTATTCTTGATCATATTATTTTTTGTTGGGATGCCAATGTGTGTAAAAGCATATTTACAATCAACAAGGAACTTTTCAATTGCTGATGGACTTCTCAGTAATATTGTTTTTGATATTTTCCAAGATTCAAGAGAGCTGGTTTGGTTTGCGGCCGATGCAGTACTGTTTGAATTTATTGGTGAAGAGATTAAGTTTCGGAAAGAACTTTCAAGACTGCAGGGAGAAAGAATTAATTCAATTTGTGAAGACGAAAAAGGGAATTTATGGTTTTCGGCACAAATCCATGGTGAAGATTGGATGCCTAATAGTTCACTGGCAGATGAATGGACTAATTCACCAATTGAGTTAAATTATGGTGAGAATGATTTAGCTTTTACGTTTGGAATGGATTTTTGCCAGAATATATCAAATGTTAGGTTCAGATATTTATTAGATGGATTTGATGAGAAATGGTCAAATTGGAGTTCTTCCTCAGATGCTGTATTTTCTCACTTGCCAAGTGGTAATTATACTTTAAAAGTGGAAGGAAAACACTTAAGCGAAGGTGTTATTATTCCTTCTTCTTTTGATATTATTGTGAAGACTCCGTGGTGGAAAGTGTGGTGGTTCATCATATTGCTGAGCTTGATTTTTGGAGGACTCGTTTATGTCGCCATGTGGGGTTATGCGTATTTTATTCGAAAAAGAGAAAAGGAAGGAATTAAACAATCGAATAGGGTTATTGGATTGAAAATGAAATCTTTGCAAAATCAGTTAGATCCGCATTTTATTTTTAATTCTTTAAATTCAATACAGAGTTTTATTTTGGAAGAGAAAAAAGAGAGTGCCCTGGAATATCTTTCAGATTTTTCGAATGTACTGCGAAAGAAGATTGAAAATGCAAATAAGGATTTTATTTCTTTATCGGATGAAATTGCTTATTTACAACTTTATTTGAAGTTGGAGCAAATGCGGTTTTCTAATAAATTTTCGTACAAAATAACTGTAAATACAGCAATTAATCCTTTTAAGTCTAAATTGCCGCCAATGCTAATACAACCATTTTTGGAAAATGCAATAAGATATGGGTTTGCAGCATTGGAGACAAAGGGAAGTCTTGATGTGAATTTTGAGATTGAGCAGGATGGGTATTTAAGATGTATTATTAAAGATAATGGTGTCGGGCGAAAAAAGGCCAAAGACCTGCACGAGGATTCGAATATTAAAGTCCATCATAAAACAATGATTATTACACAGGATAGAATTAAATTATTGAATAAAGTTCTGAGTAATGGTCGGATATATGAATATTTTATTGAAGACTTGACAGATGAAAAAGGATTTCCAAGTGGAACTAAAGTGGTGATAGGATTTCCTAAGCAATAGGATATTTACTTTAAATATTCACTGATTTTAGTTCGAAGAACTTCAGATAACCTGCCAATAATTTCATGAGAGCTTGAGTAACTAATTGAATTGATTCTTTTTATTGGTAAAATCTGTAATGATGTGCCAGTTAAAAAGGCAGCCTCAAAACTTGGTAAATCATCATATTTAATGGAGTGTTTTTGAATAGGAATTTTAAGTTCTTCAGCAGCTTCAATTACTTTACTACGAATAATTCCGTGTAAAACATCTGTATCTAAAGCAGTATGTAACTCATTGTTTTTAATAAAAAAAAGATTAGATCTGCTCCCTTCAGTAATGTTTCCCATAGAGTTTAGGAGCAGTACTTCAAAGATTTCAGCTTCTTTAATTAAATCATTGGTTGTAGAACGAAGGGAGTGGTTGTATACTTTAGCATTTGGTTTTGGTCGGTCAGCCTGATGAACAAGAGTTCTAACACCATTTTTATACTGATCTTCATTGGGATAATAATGCTGAATAAAATAGGCCAGAAAAGTTTTATTTTCACCGTCGATATGAAATACTAATTTGATATTGCCGTTTTGGGAATCGTTCAATGCAATTAAATTAGATATGCTTTCTTTAATTTGATTCAGGTTTAACCAAAGGTTCTGTTCAAGGCAAGTCGCTGAATTTGTTAATCGTTGAAAATGTGATTCAAGAAATAAAGCTCTCCCGGAAACGACCCGAATAACTTCATACAGGCTTATTCCCCGCAAAAAGATTTTATCATTAAAATCTTTAGCAGGTTTTGCTTTTTCATTTTTCAGAAAAATGTAATGGAAACACTCACTCATAATCAACAGCCTCTGTTCTTAATGTAGATTTACAACTACAAATAAACTTTTTTTGCTCACCAATTGCAATGATTTCAAGATTATAAAATATGTGTGTGAATTATAAATTTTGGAATGCATACTCTTGGTATTTTTAGTAATTTAGCAATCATCAAAATCTAAAATTTTAATTATGGCAAGCAGAAGAAATTTTAAAAAAGACATAAATTTCCTAACAAACGAGATATTAATGAGAGGTATCATTCATTTGAATTTCTTTGGACGTGAAAATTCGGAAGACGTGTATGTTATCATGAATGAGGCGGCAGCGTCTCGAAATGAATATATTGCGCGCATTAATCAAAAATTAAGTGGTAAAACAACAAAAGAAATCAAGAATCATTATAAGTCCATATACGATGATTTGTTAGATTCAACACACAACTTACTCGGTAAAATTGATAATTTAGATGTTGCAGTCTAATTTAAGATACATGAATAAAGGGCTAATTAATTAGCCCCTTAATTTATACCTATGGTTTTCTAAAAGTTCCCACTCCTGTAAGAATTGCTTTGGCAAGCTGTTCTTCTTCACCTCCTTCACTCTGTGACAAATGCCACATGGTGTGAATTACAGGTCCGGATTCGTCCAGTTCAAAACGACCTGTCCAACAAGCCAAAGATCCGTACTTTTCAAAATCTACCATAAATGCAATAACATTAGCATTGATTTTTCCTGTAATTTCAAATTTCTCTTCGAATTTGGGTTGCCCTATTGCAGTTTGAAATGTTCCGCTTACACGATTTTCTGTAACAGTTAGATCCATTTCTGAATTGTACTGATTTTTCCATTTTCCGTTAAGGTTTATCTTCATAGCTTAATTTTTTTTGTGTGATTGTTGACTAAGTTTAATTTAGCTTGAAATATTCATTCCGCAAAATAAATTATTCTCATTTATAGATCAATATCTCAGTTTCCCCCTTTGAATTGGAATAAGCTCTGTACATACCATCCGTATTCATTTTCATTACAATATTGCCGTTTTTATCAAGGCCGATTATTCCACCGGTTCCTCCAATTTTAGTCAATTTATCAATAACTTTGTTGCTGGCCTCTTCCAAACTAATATTTTGGTATTCCATCATGGATGAAATATCTTTAGCAACACCTAATCGAATAAAAAATTCGCCGTGACCAGTGCATGAAACTGCACAGCTTGCATTGTTGGCATAAGTACCTGCACCAATAATGGGAGAGTCTCCGATACGCCCGAAACGCTTATTCGTCATACCTCCCGTAGACGTTCCAGCCGTTAGGTTTCCATCCTTATCCAAAGCTACGCATCCAACTGTACCGTGACGATCTTCCGGAGTCATTTCTTTCTCTTTTTTAAGGATCTCCTGCAGGTGATCCCATCTGTTTTGTGTGAAAAAATAACTCTGGTCAACTATTTCCAGACCTTGTGTTTTGGCAAATTCAGAAGCACCGTGGCCACTCAGCATTACATGTTCTGAATTTTCCATGACTTTTCTGGCTGCACTAATAGGATTTTTTATATCATCAACGCCAGCTACTGCTCCTGCGTTTAAATCTTTTCCCCACATAATTGAGGCATCAAGTTCGTTCTTTCCGGAATTGGTAAATACTGCACCTTTACCGGCATTAAACAGGGGCGAGTTTTCTAGAATGCGAATTGTTTTTTCAACCGCATCAAGGCTGCTTCCGCCATTTCTTAATATGGAATCACCAATTTGGAGAGCCTCTTGAAGTACTTTTTTATACTGTGTTTCCTTTTCAGGAGTGAAATCCTTACGCAGTATAGTTCCGGCTCCGCCATGAATTACAATTGCATAATCAGATTTGTTTTCTGCATCAGGATATAAAATAAAACTGCTTACTATTAGAGTGATGATAATAAATAATGGTAGAATTGCTTTTTTCATGGGGGGGGGATTTTTTATTATCAAAAATAATAATGAGTGGAATCAAGTATTTAAGAGTTGGTAAAGAACATTTTAAGATAGATTCTGTGATATGATACGAAGAAGTTTACTCCCGGTATAGGGTTTTATTATGAAGTCATCAAAGCCCGATTCTGAACGTTTTTGCTCTTCATTCTGATGGTTAAATTCAGTTTGAACAATTACAGGCACATGTGGGTTTTGCAGCTTTATTTTCTTAGTAACCTCGTATCCGTCAATTTTTGGTAATTGAATGTCCATCAATACCAAGTCAAAATGATTTAATTTAAACTGCTCAACTGTTTCAGCCCCATCTTTTGTCCAGGTTACTTCTGCATTTGTCTTTCGGAGTACTTCTTTAATGTAAAGGAAATTTGATTTTTTATCTTCTGCTACTAATATTTTTTTTCCGGTAAAATCTGTTTCCTTATCGTCTTCTGAAGTTTCGGAACTTATCTTAATGGGATTTGATTGGAAAGGAAGATCCACATAAAATTGGCTTCCTACATTCGGTTTCGATGTAAACCAAATATTACCATTTAGTAATTCAACCAAACTCTTTGAAATTGTTAATCCCAGACCTGTACCCCCGTGCTCTGCAGAATTATTACTTGCCTGTCTAAATCGATCATAAATTAAAGATTGATCTTCGTACGGAATACCAATGCCTGAGTCGTTAATAAAGAAGCGTATTTTGTTTTCAATTAATTCGATGCCAAAATCAATATGACCCGATTTTGTGAATTTTAAAGCATTTCGCAGGAGGTTTATTAGAATTTGTTTTATTCGAACCCGGTCGGAGTTAATTGTCAGATCTTTAGGTATATCATTGTAGTGAATGGTAAATTCAATATGATTCTTTTTGTCAGCATATTTAAGCTCATCGAAAATGCTTTTTAATTCTTCAAGCATTGGATAAACCTTGAAATTTGATTCTTTAATTTTCAACTGTTTTGATTCAATCATCGAAATATCCATGATATCGTTGACAAGAGTGAGCAAAATATGTCCGTTCTCATAAATAATTGAAGTGTAATGGTTTTGTTTTTTTGAAGAATTGGTCATCGTCAACAGTTTAGAAAACCCAATAATAGCATTCATTGGAGTTCTAATTTCATGAGACATATTCGCTAAAAAGGAGGATTTTAATTGATCCGATTGTTCTGCTTTTTCTTTTGCTTTAATTAATTCAATCGTCCGTATTTTTACGAGATTCTCAAGATTTCGATGATTCTCCTCTAGCTGTAATTCTGCTTTTTTTCGTACCGTAATTTCGCTGGTTAATTTCTTATTTGCCTTTTTTACAGCAAGGTAAAGTCTGTAAATTAATGTTGTTGAGAGCAGAATGAGAACTACAATTACTATTAAAAATGAATTGATAAGGGATTGTTTATTTAATTTTTCTTTTTCGATTGATTTTTCATTGGCGAAAATTTTTTCCAGAGTTACTCGTTTTTCTCTTTCGTTTTGCATCTGAATCCAACCAATTCTATTTTCCATTTGTGCATTGTACATTTGGTTGTACAAATCAAAATACAATTGGTAATAGTGCAAGGATTGTTTATAATTTTTATCGGATGAATAGATCTCTGATAAATTTTTTACACACTCAGCCATGAGAGTTTTTCGGCCAATTTCAGAGGCTATATCAAAGCTTTTTAACAGATATTGAATTGCCAGTTTGTGGTTGTTTTTAGTCTTATATAATTCACCCAAATTATTGTAAGTTGATGCAACACCACCAATGTTATTAATACCCATATTAATAACAATTGCCTTGTTGAAAACATCCATGGCTAACGCCAAACTATCTCTTTTTACATGAATTAAACCGATATTTGTATAACAGGATGCGATTCCTTTTAAATTGCCTATTTTTCTTTGAATGGAAAGCGATTTATTATAGCTGGCAAGACTAAGAGGGTAATTTTTTTCTTGGTAATAGGTGTTCCCTATTTTGCGATAAGCATCGGCACTGCCTTTTAAATATCCGATTCGTTCGTTTATTTCTATTGATTTTTGAAACTTTTCCCGAGCCATGGTGTGATCCTTCATTTCATATAAAACCATACCAATGTTTAAGTAGCAATTCGCAATATTTTTTTGAGATCCAAGCTCTTCAAAAAGCTTTAGTGCTTTATGCAGATATTCTAAAGCTTTGTCATTCTGCATAAGGGATTGATAGACCTCGCCAATCCCCATATATGACAGTCCTATCCCATTTTTCGATAATAGTTTTTTGCTGATTTGTAACGATTCATTGTATAGATCAATGGCTGTAATTCTATTGCTTAATCTGTTGTGCAGTTTTGCCAGATGGTTTAAAGTATATGCAATATTTTTGTCGAGATGATTTTCTTTGCCAATTTCCAGCGCTTTTTCGAAATGTTTTTTTGATGATTCCAGATCATTAATTTCAAAATAAGCATTTCCCAATGCATTGTGGGTGTAGCAAATGCCTGAATTGTTCTTAAAACGTATATTTAGCTCCAATGCCTTATGGTAATTTTTTAATGCTTCATCGTACCTGCAGTTTTCTAATTTTATATTGCCAATGGCATTGTAGCTAAAACTGAAATTAATACTGTCTTGGGTTAATTTTTTTAATTCAAATCCTTTTTGATAAAACAATTCTGCGGTATCATAGTTACATGTTGAATAGTTTAAATTGCCTAAATAACCATAGCAAAAACTCATTTTCAGAGTGTCTCTCATGCTTTTCCAATATTCAAGAGAAATATTAATACAGGTTTCGGCATTTTTAAATTCTCCCTGATACAAATATATTTTCCCTAATAATTCATTCGCGATTGCGTATTGTTTCATGTTCTCAAATTCAAGTGCTTTATCAGCGGCCTGCAAGCTTAATTTTAAAGCTTCAGCATTATTTGAATTGAAGTAGGATTGGGCAATTTCGATTACGCGATCAAGATTTGCATTTTTTATTGTAAAGTCTATTCTTTCTGATTGGACGGTTGCTGTGACGTGAAAGGTGGTAATTAGTGAAAATAGAAGGAGGAGTATGTTTTTCATTCTTTTTAACTTAAGAATTTGTGCAATTAACTGTTATAACTTAAAATGAAAGTTTTTGTTGTTTTTATTTCTATTTAATTTAATAAAGAATTAAAAAATATCAAATTAAAAATAGACAAGGTTTTGTAATTTCTCAAAGGTAAGTAATGTTGCTCTATAAGAAGTTAAATAGATGAGGCTATTTGAGGGATTCCATAAACAAGGTCATGAATGACTTTTTTCTAAATGTAGGGAACTATTTATTTTATTCGTATTATCTTTGCACATTCGGATTATCGGGTACTTTTAGGGGCGGTTAATGCATGGAAAAGTTAGACTGGCTAAAAGACCATTTTGATCTGATAAGAGATATAGTTTGTAAATAGTTGAATTCGAAATAAAGAATTTTCAGATGAGTATTGAAAGCATTATAAAAGGTAAGGTTATAGAGGCCGTAAATAGTTGTTATGGTCATGGAATTGATAATGAAACAGTTCAGATTCAAAAAACAAGACGTGAATTTGAAGGCGATTTAACTGTAGTTGTATTTCCTTTTTTGCGCTTTTCAAAAAAATCACCGGAAGCTACAGCCAATGATCTTGGTGTTTTTCTTCAGGAAAATATTGAAGCGGTTACTGCTTTTAATGTTGTAAAAGGATTTCTGAATTTGGTTATTGACAGTTCTTATTGGATATCAGTGTTGAATACTGCTTTTCAATCGGAAAACTATGGCTTTAAAAAATTAGAGGCAGGTGCTAAAAAAGTGATGATCGAGTATTCTTCACCAAATACAAATAAGCCATTGCATTTGGGGCACATTCGTAATAATTTATTGGGGTATTCTGTTGCTCAAATTTTAAAAGCGAATGGTTACGAAGTAATCAAAGTAAATTTGGTGAACGACCGTGGCATTCATATCTGCAAATCGATGCTTGCGTGGCTGCGTTTTGGTGAAGGTGAAACTCCTGAATCAACTGGTTTAAAAGGAGATCATTTGGTTGGAAAATACTATGTGAAATTCGATCAGGAATACAAAAAAGAAATTGAAGCTTTAGTAGCCAACGGAATGGATGCTGATGAAGCTAAAAAACAAGCTCCGTTGTTGTTGGAAGCTCAGGAAATGTTGGTGAAATGGGAAGCGGGCGACAAGGAAGTTGTTGCTTTGTGGAGAAAGATGAACGATTGGGTTTTAGCTGGTTTCGATGTTACTTATCAAAAAATGGGCGTTGATTTCGATAAAGTTTATTTCGAATCGGAAACCTATAAGAAAGGAAAAGCAATTGTTGAAAGAGGCTTGGAAGAAGGAGTTTTGTACCGTAAAGATACCGGTTCTGTTTGGGCTAACCTTGAGGCAGATGGATTGGATCATAAACTATTGTTACGTGATGATGGAACCTCTGTTTATATGACTCAGGATATTGGTACAGCTTACGAACGATTCAATGAATTCAGTATCGATGAGCATATTTATGTTGTAGGTAATGAACAAAATTATCATTTCCAGGTGTTGTCGCTGGTTTTAGGTAAACTGGGATACGAATGGAGTAATAAAATTCAGCATCTGTCGTATGGTATGGTTGAATTGCCTGAAGGAAAAATGAAATCCCGCGAAGGAACTGTTGTTGACGCAGATGAGTTAATGGATGAAATGGTAAATACGGCCCGCGACACTTCAAATGAATTAGGTAAGCTTCAGGGATATTCAGCAGAAGAAGCTGAGGATGTGTATAATAAAGTTGCTATGGGAGCATTAAAATATTTTATTCTTAAGGTAGATCCTAAAAAGAATATGATGTTTAATCCTAAAGAATCAATTGATTTTAATGGGAATACCGGACCATTTATTCAGTACACATATGCTAGGATTCAATCGGTTTTGAAAAAGACTGTTGATGAAGGAATTGAATTTCCTGAATTCGCAAATACAGCTATTGAGATTTCTGAGAAAGAATCAAATTTAATTCAAATGATTGCCAACTATCCGGTTATCATTAAAGAAGCCGGTGATACAACAAGTCCTGCTCAAATTGCAAATTACGTATATGATTTGGTGAAAGAATACAACCAATTTTATCACGATTTTCCAATTGCTAAAGAGGACAATGTTGAATTAAGAGCGTTCCGAATGGTTCTTTCTAAGCAGGTTGCACAGGTTATAAAAAGTGGAATGGAATTGTTAGGAATTGGTGTTCCTGAAAGAATGTAAAAATATATTTGTTAGTAAAGAGCGGATTTCATTTTTGGAATTCGCTCTTTTTTTATTTTAAAAGTGTTGTTTTAATACTATTTCTAACGAAAATGAAGAATCATGATAAAATTATCGACATTTCTATCGCATAGTCTTTATCGCTAAGCAGATTTTTTTAATTTTGCAGTGAAATATAAATCTGTATAATAATGTTTGAAAATCTTAACGAACGACTTGAGCGATCCTTCCAGATATTAAAGGGGCAAGGAAAAATTACTGAAATCAATGTAGCAGAAACATTGAAAGATGTGAGACGTGCCCTTTTGGATGCCGATGTAAACTTTAGTATAGCCAAGTCCTTTACCAATACAGTAAAAGAAAAAGCATTAGGACAGAATGTACTAACCGCATTAAAACCAAATCAGTTAATGGTGAAAATAGTTCACGATGAGCTGGCTGAATTAATGGGGAGTACACAGGTTGATATAAATATTCAGGGAAAACCTGCTGTAATATTAATTGCTGGTTTGCAGGGGTCGGGTAAAACCACCTTTTCAGGTAAACTGGCAAATCTTCTGAAAACAAAACGTTCTAAGAATCCATTGTTGGTTGCTTGTGATGTATATCGTCCTGCAGCGATCGAACAGCTGAAAGTATTAGGAGAACAAATTGGAGTTCCTGTATATACGGATATTGAGAGCAAGAACCCTGTTAAGATTGCTCAGGATGCCATTAAGCAGGCAAAAGCAAACGGAAACGATTTGGTGATTGTCGATACAGCTGGTCGTTTGGCTATCGATGAGGAAATGATGAAGGAAATTGAGGCTGTTAAAAAAGCTATTGATCCTTCCGAGATTCTGTTTGTTGTCGATTCTATGACCGGTCAGGATGCGGTGAATACAGCCAAAGAATTTAACGAGCGTTTGGATTTTGATGGTGTTGTTTTAACGAAATTGGATGGTGATACACGTGGTGGAGCTGCGCTTTCAATTCGTTCAATAGTTAACAAACCAATCAAATTTGTTGGTACGGGAGAAAAAATGGAAGCTCTTGATGTTTTCCATCCCAGTCGTATGGCCGATCGTATTTTGGGTATGGGTGATATTGTTTCGCTTGTAGAACGTGCCCAGGATCAATTTGATGCTGACGAAGCTAGAAAACTTCAGAAGAAAATCGCCAAGAACCAATTTAACTTCAACGATTTCCTGTCTCAGATTTCGCAGATTAAGAAAATGGGTAATCTGAAAGATTTGGCTTCGATGATTCCCGGGGTTGGAAAAGCACTTAAGAATGTTGATATTGATGATGACGCTTTTAAAGGTGTTGAAGCAATTATATTTTCGATGACTCCGGCAGAGAGAGAAGATCCGGGGCTAATTAACGGATCAAGAAGAAAGAGGATTGCCGATGGTAGTGGTTCTACCATTCAGGACGTGAATCGTTTAATCAAACAATTCGATGAAACGCGAAAATTAATGAAAATGATGACAAAAGGCGGAAACATGTCCCGAATGATGGGGAATATGGGAGGCCGAAGATAATAAACTTACAAATAGAAATGCTTGGCCACTTGGTCAGGCATTTTTTATACCGCAAAACGATACAACCATGGAATTAATCGACGGAAAAAAAATCTCAGCAGAGGTGAAGCAGGAAATTGCTGCCGAAGTAGAACTAATCAAAAAGGCTGGAGGAAAAACTCCTCATTTGGCTGCTATGATTGTTGGACACGACGGAGCCAGTGAAACTTATGTGGCTGCAAAAGTGAAAGCTTGTCATATGGTAGGTTTTAAATCTTCAGAGTTTCGTTTCGAAGAGGACATTACCGAGGAAGAATTGCTTGCAGAAATTAGAAAAGTGAATGACGACGATGATATCGACGGATTGATTGTTCAATTGCCATTGCCAAAACATATTTCAGAATCGAAAGTGATTGAAACCATACGTCCCGAAAAAGATGTTGATGGATTTCATCCTATGAATGTTGGTAAAATGGTATCGAGCCTTCCTACCTATTTGCCGGCAACTCCGGCAGGAATTGTTGAGTTGATGAAAAGATATAAAATTCAGACATCAGGTAAAAATTGCGTTGTTATTGGCCGAAGCAACATTGTAGGCACTCCAATGAGTGTTTTAATGTCGCGTAAAGCTGAGTATGGCGATTGTACAGTTACACTTTGCCATAGCAGAACTAAGAACATTGCAGAAATTACCCGTCAGGCGGATATCGTTATTGTTGCTTTGGGAATGAAAGAGTTTTTAACAGGTGATATGGTAAAAGAAGGCGCTGTTATTATCGATGTTGGAATTCACCGAGTAAAATCTGATAAAACAAAGTCGGGCTGGAAGCTGTTGGGCGATGTGAAGTTTGATGAAGTTGCTCCTAAAGCATCCTTCATAACTCCTGTTCCGGGTGGCGTTGGTCCAATGACGATTGTTTCCTTGTTACAGAATACTTTGCTTGCTGCTAAAAAGGCAATTTATAAATAGAACAAATATTTTTGATCAGATACATCACAGGCTTCCCTATTCGGGAAGCCTGTTTTTTAATGGGAATCGTTTTTACTTTTTAAATGGTTTAGCTTACCGGGGCTGTATTCATATTCTGTGGTGATGAATTCAAGTTGTATGATGATGAATTCAAGTTGTATGATGATGGATTCCAGTTATACGATGGTGGATTCCATTCTCATGGTGATAGATTCCAGTTGTTTGGTAGTAGGTTTCAGTTATTTGGTAGTAGATTCGCTTTATATGGTGGTATATTCTAGTTGTATGGTGATGAGTCGTATTGTAGTGGTAGTTTGTATTGCTCTTGTGTTTATGATTGGTTTTTACTTAATGCTTGAAAGATTTACCGGTACTGTTTTGAATATGTGTTCAATTGTAGCTAGTTTTGTTGAACGAATAGCACAATTGAATTATGGAAAATAATTTTAGAGAGTTGGTTGATTTATATCACCAAAAGAAAATAGAGGGAATGGATTTTTCCCAAATCCGTAAAGAATTAGTAGAAAAGAATATCGAAGAAGATCTGATTAAGGATATTGTCCGCGCAATTGATGATCGGATTTTAAGAGGAGAAGTGAAGAAGAAAGGGAAGTTTAAGGCTAGGGAATTGCGCCTGATAGGATGGACTCTAATGATAATTGGTGGTATAATTACTCTGGGAACCTATTTCCATTGGTTCGATATGAAGGGATATTATTTTGTGTCTTACGGACCCGTAATTGCGGGTTATTTACTAATTATTGCTGCAAGAAAAGCGCAAAGAAAAGAATTCTAGCTGGCAGTTGTAGCGAGTTGTAGGTATTTGTCTATTTTTGAGTTAGATAAATCAATTAAAAAAGGCTTTTTATTGTCATTTTTTTGGATTTATTAACCCTATAATTTCGTTAGTCAATAAAAATCCTCCGTTCCTAAATTTCACCAAAGTTTTTGAAACAAAATCCATCTAAAAATTGTAAATTAAATAGAACGAGTCTTAATAAGGAGTCCTCCTTATTTCAATTGGTTTTCTATTGTTTTCAAATTTTTAGTGGATAGTGAGATGAAAAAATTATACCTGTGGTTAGAAATGATTTTTATGTTTCTGGTACTTCCTGTCTTGTATTTTTACGAGCTTATACCGGTTCATAAAGCTGTGCCACTGGTTATTGTATTTCTCTATTGTCTCTTTATTGTTTTTAGGGATAAAAATTTTGACCGCGGTATTTTTCGAATTAAGCGTGACTATCCATGGCAGGAATTTTTATTGAAAGGATTTGTATTGCTGTTTATTACCTCAATATGGGTTTATATTTTTAGGGGAGATGTATTTTTTTACCTTCCGAGGAATAATTTTTGGATTTGGCTTGCTGTAATTTTCACTTATCCTATTTGGTCAGCATACACACAGGAATTCATTTACCGGGCATTCTTTTTTTATCGGTATAAACTTCTTTTTAGAAATCCATTATTACTGCTGTTGATAAATGCGGTTTGTTTTTCCATGGCTCACATTATTTTTAGAAACTGGATGGCTTTGATCTTTACCTTTGCAGGCAGTCTTATTTTTTCCTTTACCTATCTTCGCAACAAATCGTTAAACGCAGTTTTTTTGGAGCATTCTTTGTATGGAAATATTCTATTTACAAATGGCTTGGGTATTTACTTTTATTTACCGAATTAACAGGTTTCGAATTCCAACTTATTTCCAGGTCCATTTGATAATGAAATCAAAACCGGAATTCGCACTCTGATTGGTCGCCTGTAAAAAAAGAGAGCGGTAAAATTGGTATTCCATTGAAATTTTTTCCGGTTCAATAATTTTATCTTTTTTATCGATGGCAAATGTTCGTTCGTAATTCAGGTACAAATTGTTTGTTATGTATTTACCAACCGATACACTGCCTTGCGTCCAACCACTTTTTCCCGAAATTTCAATCACATCCAAACCAAGTGATGATTGTAAGGCATCCTTAAGTACATTCGAGAATTGGCCGATTGCAAAATCCTTGGCGATATCCATATTACTGCTCTTCATTGATGTATTTTCTCTCGTATCAAGTTGGTTCGTGCTTTTGTTGAATATCAGATAAGAAATGGCGTCTTTTTCTTCGATGGAGGTATCGTCAAGAAAAAATTTAACTTCGGGTTCATAAATTCGTCCAGTTACATTTACGCTAAGTTTTCGCAATTGATTATCCGGATCGCGGAATTTGTAGGCAACTTTGAAATTGACAATCGGATTTAGAGTTGCTCCACCTGTTAACGTGACTTCACCTTCTTCAAATTCAAGTCTTCGTCCGTAAATTTTATAAAATCCTCTTTTTACGTTCATAGTTCCGAAAATGTCTATCTGTTCATCTTCTTTGATCGCTTGTAGATTTCCTGCCAGTTCAAAATTCATGTTTTTGCCTTTTATCCAGGTGTTTCTAGGAATCTCGATGTCGAAATTTCCCTTCAGGTTTTTATAAATTGAAGGGAAATCTTTTTGTGTTGAATTCTTTTTTATAGTGTACTTTATTTCTTCATTTTCTGCATTTTTCCGTGCAGTAACCAAGAGTGGTTGGTTGGAATCATCATAAACACGATTGAATTCTTTTAGGAATATATCGGTATTTAGGTTTGAGTTTAGAATTGTGACTTTTCCTTTGAAGGTAGGGTTTTCAGGGGAACCGCTCAGGCTAAGATTTGTATTGATAACGGCCTTTATTAGTTCGGAGTCGAAGGCTTTGAAGTTTTCTCCTTTTACATCCAGATTAATGTTTTTTAATTCAGTATCAACCAGTGATTTCATTTCAGCCGATCCTTTCAGCTGCAATTTTCCTTTTCCGGAATTTATGAGAAGGCTGTCGAGATAAAAATAGTTGTTTGCCAGGCGACTGCGCATTTCGATATCACTGTAATTCATTCCCAGTTTTTTATATTGAAAAGCACCCTTGCCAAAATTTAGATAACCACTAATGTGAGGATTGTTAATGGTGTTATCAACATTGAGTTGTAGGCTTAGCAAACCTTTAGCTTCAATTCCTGTTGTTGGAATAAAACGATTGAATTTATTGATATCGAGTTGATCGATTTTTACAATGGCATGGATGGGATTGTCTTCCTTGGGAAGTACAAACTTTTCAGTAAATGAAAAGTGCAGAGGAAGTTCAAATTCTGCGTTGATAAGTCGTGACGAATAACCATCAAGATATGTCTCAAAACGAAGCTTTTCGTTTGTATAGTTGATATCAGATTGGAATTTGCTAAATCGCAGGCTGTCAATTTCCGGATTATCAATAGTGAGAATAGATTTAATAATTGGTTTGTTTGCTGTTCCGGAAATGTCGAGAAAAGCATTCACTTTTCCTGATATCTGATAGGGCAAAAAATGCAGTTCTGAAATGTTGATCAGGTTAAGGTTCTGAATTTCAACATGCAAATCTTCAGTTCCTTTAAAAGCAAATATTCCATTTGCTTTTAATGCACTTTGCTGCGAGCTAAGTTCAAATTGGTTTATTTCAATAGAATCCTGCCTAAATTTAATGTAGTTGGAATCGTTGCCTCCCTTCCAAATCTGATTGTTTAAATTTAATTGTATATCCTGAAAGGAAATGCTGGGATTATTATTGATTTTTAGTTCGGATAAAATTTTACCCTGTAAAGAATCGCTGGCAAAAAAGGCGAACGAATTAGTTGCTTTATGCTGATTGAACTTACTTTTAAAATGAAGTTCCTGAAGACTAAAATTCTGTATTTTAGAGTCACTTACCAAAAGGTTCATGAATCCGGAATATGTTGAATCTGCAAAATGGATTTCAGCATCAGCTGTTATTTTGTTGATGCTGATGGTATCGAGTTTCAATTCAGTTACATTCACCGAAGAGGATATTTGCAGAGAATCGGCCGGACCTTTAATTTCAGCTTTTAGTTGTCCAACAAGTTGTAATTTGTCGGTTCCTAAGGCAGAGAGGAGCTGCTGAATGTCAGTAGTTTTGATGTTTAATTCGAGCAGATTGTTCTTTTCCCAGTTTCCTTTGCCCGTTAAATCGGCGAAAGCAAAGGGCGTTTCTATATGAAATCCGTTTACCTGATATTTTCCCTTCTTATAGTTTATTTCTGCTTTAAATTTTTCAAGAGGCAAATCAAATATAGATGATCCGTTCGATTGAATTTCCAGATCAGCATTCATTGATTCGGGTTGAATCCCATTCCCTGCTGCAACTATTTCAAAGTTCAAATCGGAACGGAGCTTTTTGTTTTTTGTGATCTTGGAAAGATCAATGTTTTTCAAGTTGCTTTCTATTTTATATGTGGGAACCGAGAATAGGTTTTCGATAGAGTATTTGGTTTTCAGATTTCCTAAAACTGTGGAGGAAGTAATGTTACCACTACTATTTTCTTGGTTTTTCTCAAAAGTTAAGTTGGTATTCGCCATATAGTACTTTTCAAATGCAATATAATCTGCACTTGCTTTTGCACTTAGATAGATGTTTTTTAAAAAGATATCCGTACCGGTTTCCTTTTTCTCAAGCGAATCCGTATTTGCCAATAGTTCATCCCCCGAAAAGCGCGAATGAAGCTTAGCTTTGAAATTTTGCAAAATGAGTGAGTCGATTCCGGCATGTGCGATATTGATATCGCTTTTAAAATCCAAAGCATTAAAAGGTCCGGATAAGTCACTTGTAATTTTCCCGTTAAAATCGACGGGTTTAAAGCCTAGCGCGATAAGCGGTGCGTTTAGGTTATTTGATTTTAGCTCTAAATGAATAAGATTGTTTTCGGCAATGTTTCCCTTTCCCGAAAGAATAGCCTTTAAGTAGGGCGTTTCAAAATGGATATCATTAATTAGATATTCTTTTTTGTTGATAACAATGTTGGCATTTAAATTTGTGATTGGCTGATTGAAAAGGACTGATTTGGTTGATTCTAAATGAAGTTTTGTTTGCAGGTCACCAAGGATAAAGCCCTTGCCAACTGCCTGTAAGTCGATGTTAATGTCTGATTTTAAATTCTTATTCCTGCTTAGTTTGCTCAAATCCAAATTGCGAATTTTCAGTTCGGAACTGTAAGTTGCAAATTCAGAGATGTTTTCGATGTGAATTTTGGAATCTAACTTTCCGAAAAGAGTACTTGCTTTTAAATTTGCATCGAGTTCTTTTTTGTCTTTGTCAATAAGAAGAATAAAATCATCCAATTCGTAATTCTTATATTTTAAATCGGTGAATTTAGCCTTGGCATGAATTGAGTTTTCCTCGAAATCCAATCCATTTCCATTGATCTCAAATTCACCTTTTATATTCGATTTAAGGTCTTCATTATGAGTCCAGTATTCGCCGTTTAAACTATCAATTTCTATAGTAAAATCAAAAGCCGGCAAGCTGTTAATATCTTTAATTTCTCCCAGTATTTTAAAAATCTGATTCTGTTGTTTGATAGAGAAGTCTATTTGTCTGGTATTTTCTTTTTTGAGTATTTCAAGATTTATGTTGGGTTTGCCATGAATTGAAGGGATCCATTCGTTTACATCTTCAAAATCGAATGGGTTTGCATGAAATGAAACTTCGGAACCAAGCAATTGATTGAAAGGAACCGAACCTTTTGAGTTAAGCTTTGATTTAGGAAGTTGAAGTTCAAAATTAGTCCAGCTAAATACCGAATCAATTAAACTTGCTTCAAAATGTAAGTCTTGAATCTGCAGAGATGGTTTTTGTGTGCTTACTTCAAGTTTGTGCAGATTGATATTCATAAAATCAGCTGCAAATTTGAAACTGAGAGAAGCATCAAATTTTACATGCTGCGGAATTAACTGTGTGCTGTCATTCGCCACGATTTTGGCCTCAAAATTCTTCGTAGATACATCTGCCAATTCTATTTCCCATGAAAAGGGACTCGAAGGAACTTTAGCTTCAGAATTTTCTGCCCCGGGAATCAGTTTTTCAAGGTTCCATAAATCATCCTTGTCTTGTTGTAAGAAAACCGATGTTCCATTTAATTTCAGAGATGTAATTTCCAGTTTTTTTCCTGCAATCTTCCAAATGTTGTATTTTATTTCCAGTTCATCAAGAGTTATCAGCTTGCTGTTGTTTTGTTCCAAATCAATTTTCTTTACTAGAAGATGGGAGAGAGGATTGCCTTCAATTTTTCCTATCGTAAGCTCAGCATTTAGTTGTTGATTGGCTATGCGGCACACAGTTTCCGAAATCCAATTATTGAAAAGTCCGGTAGAAAGGAGAAAAAGCAGAATTGCCAGGAGAATAATTACTCCTGCACTTGCAATACCTGCTGTTTTTAAAAATCGTTTCATTCCTTCAATCATTTAATTTCACATTAAAAAGCATGCCCAATAGTAATAAAGAATTGGGTTCTGAATTTCCCCTCGAATAATGGGCTTGCAACATCCAAACGAATAGGACCAACAGGTGTTTTCACACGTAGGCCCAAGCCTGCATCATAGTTTAGCTGGTTTAGTTTAAATTCCCATGAGTTTAACCATGAATTTCCAAAATCCGTAAAGGCTGTGCCTGAAAAGATACCGTACAATGGAAATCTTATTTCAGCACTGGTTTCCATCATGCTGTTTCCACCCAATTTGCTTCCTGCTTCGTTTTTTGGAGAGATCTGATTACGGCCCCAGCCACGCAAGGATAGTGCTCCTCCCATTAAAAAACGATCTTCGATAGGACTTTGAGAATCGCCTTGGGTTGGTTCAATAATTCCAGTTTTTATTTTTCCGGCAAAAACAACATTCTTCCACAGAGAGTGGAAATAGTCTATTTCGGTCATAATTTTATAGTAATGAAACTGAGAATTAAAACCAATTCCCATATAGGTTGCTGTTCCTTCATATTTCAATCCTTTTTCAGGAGAAAAAATGTCATTGGTGGTGTTTAGGTTGTAGCCCAATGTTACGCCTGATTTATTGTGATTTAATTTGCCGGCATCCTCAATCGATATGGAGTCATCACTTTTCGATATATCCACTTTATCTTTACCAAATGTATAGGAAATATAAGCGGCAGATTTTTTTGTTAATTCCTTCTGAAAAGTAACCGAAGTTCCCAGCCTGTCTACTTCATAACTGTCTTCTCTTTCGCGCGAGAAGAACGGATTTAAAATGAAATCAAGATTTTTGCTCCATACATCGGGTTGTATAAATTTACTCTCGATACTAAGCGGCGTGAAGTAGGAGTGCTGTGCTTTAATCGACAGAGTTCGTCCTCCACCTAAAAAATTTAATCGTTTGAATAGAATGGATGTCCTGATTTTATCTTCGGTTCCATATCCTACACCAATTTTAACGGACCAGCGGGGAAGCTCCTTTATGTGAATGGAAATTGGCACTGAATCATGATTTACACTATCCAACATTGCACGAATGGTTACGTACCGGAATAGATTCATGTTGAATAATTCTTCCTGAGTCTTTTCAATTTTCACCTGAGAAAAGACTTCCCCTTTACTAAGTTCAACATGTTTCAGGATATATGCTTTGTTGATTACAGAATTTCCTTCCAGATTAATCTCACCAAAATAACTTTTATTTCCAGGGTTTACACTGAAATTAATATTTGCAGCATGTAGTTTTTCATTTAAATGGATGCTTTTTTTCACTTTCACAAAAGGAAACCCTTCGTGATTGTATTTTTCTCGGATTAAATTTTCGGAGGCTATGATTTTTTCATCTTGAAACAGGTTTCCGGTTTTTAGGGGAAGAATCATTTTTACAGACTCTAAAATTTGCATGTTTGCTTCGGTCCCGGTTAAGGAATAGCTGATTTCACCAATGGAAATAGGAGTTCCTTTACGGATGTGAATTAGGATGTCAAGTTTTTTGTTTCTTTTGTCTGGCAGAAGATCCGATGTAATTGATACATCTAAAAAACCATTCTTCTGATAGTATTTTTTCAGTTGAAGTAAGTCTTCATCAAATGTGAAACTGGAAAATCGGGTGGTTTTTTTCCAAAAAGTTAACTTTCCGGTAAAAGGTCTGGCTTTGGTATTCATCTGCGTAAGAAGAATTTCCTTTTGCAGCGTATCGATTCCTGTAAACCTTATTTTGTTAACTATTGCATTGTCCTGTGCTGATGCATTCAGGATAAAGCCTGTTAAAATTAAAATCTGAAGAAAAATTCTTCTAATATGCACCATATTTATCACTCAGCTTATTTTTATGAATAAAGATATAGAATTTAGAAGCAATTTTAGGTCGAAAGACATTGCAGCGACAAATTAAATTGCCGGGATGATTCTAAATAAGATAGTATCCTATTTGAGTTGATCTTGGATATTTTTAGTTATTGCAGATTCAACATCTCCAGTATGAGCCGTAGTTTTATTTTCTATCAGCATGATTTTGCATTCTTCCTTTGCGGATACCCGATGTTGAGTGCCTTTCTTAACGATGTACATATCTCCGGCATTCATAGTAAACGGTTCAGAGCCTTCAACTTCCATTAAAAGGCTGCCTTCAATGATATAGAACAGTTCATCTTCATTTTTATGATCGTGCCACGGTAGTTCGTCGCCTTTTATTTTGGCAATTTTAACGTAAGAATCGTTTACTTCTCCAATCACTTTGGGAGAGAAATATTCATTGATTTTTTTGAAGTTTTCGAGTAGGTTTGTTTTCATTTTTTTTTTTGAAAGATAAACACTTAAAATTGAACTTCTTTCTTTGATCGTTAGAATACATGGAAATGTCTCAGTTTAATAGTCTACCTTGTAGTTCAGCGGATTCGTTCCGCATACACATTAATTGATTCAATTGAATACAACATTTGATGATTTGGTCAGGACTTATTTAGAAAATAATGTTGGCCTGGCAGATAATTTCCTGAGTGAAACTCTGGCCTCTCAGCTTAAAAGCAATTTATTAGGATTGTTGTCGCAAAAACAGATGCTTCCTGCCGGGATTGGAAATAATACTGATTTAGTTCACAATCAATTAATTCGCAGCGATAAAATACATTGGCTCGATCGAAAACATCATGATGAACACGAAGACTGTTTTTTTGATTTGATGGATCGTTTTGTAGCCTATTTAAATCAGACTTGCTATACAGGCATTACCGGATATGAATTTCATTATGCTCTTTACGAAAAAGGAACTTTCTATAAAAAGCATCTCGATCAGTTTGTGAATAATAAGGGAAGAGCTTTCACTATGATCATGTATTTAAATCCGGATTGGAAGCCGGGTGATGGCGGCGAATTGTGCATTTACCATTCGGATCACAATCAGTGTATTTCTCCGCTTAACGGCAAATGTGTTTTTTTTAAGAGCAGTGAACTCGAGCATGAAGTTTTGCTCAGTAATCAGCCACGCTTAAGCATTACCGGATGGTTAAAAACCAGTTGATTGGTTTTGGGAGGATTGAAAAATAAAAACCCCAGGCTTTTTGAGCTTGGGGTTTTTATTGATCATATATTCTTTAGGCTGCTGCAGCGTCCTTTTTTGACTTTCGGTACAGGTAAGAGTTGAAAATGCTTCTTTTGGCAAAGCGATACTGCTTATCTGAATTGATGAATTTATTGAATACGTTTTTTGGAACGCCAAAATATTCATAAGTAGTTCCATCGGTGAAAGAGATTTCAAGCAACAAGCCTTTGTGTTTGTAATCAGCAATGCCCGATTCGGTAGTTGTTGAAGTATATTCTTCCAGGTTTGCTTCAATTGTCTCCGGAGCAATACTCACTAAAAAGTGATAAGCATCAATAATCTCGCGGCTTTTGATTTCTGCTTCAGCAAATTTTTCATCATCAGATTGAAATTTATCAGGATGCCACTCTTTAACCAAATTTCGATAAGTTGATTTTAATTTCTTAAGATCAGTATCCTGATCAACATTAAATAATTTTTTGTACGCATTAACTCGCTTCATACAGGCTCTTTCTAAAATTCTTAATTGATATATGTAAAGTGTTTTTTTAAGGACACTTCTTCTTGCTTTTTCGCAAAACAGTCGCAAAAGTACATATTTTAATGTTCTGATTGAGAAGTAGCTTCGCTTTTTTTATCTATTCTATTAATTCCTTGGTTTGTGAAATTTTAATAGAAGACAATTCACCCCGGTTACAAGGTCAGTATAATTTTGTAAAGACAAATTTTGACGCGATATTTTTACCAAAGAAATAGGTGCTTTTAGTCTTGATAAACTTACTTATTCATCATTTTGTCATCAATCATAGTACGAAAGTCATTTAATATTGGATTGGTATTTTTGTTGTTCCAGACAGCCCGCAAGGTTGTTCTCTGAGGTATTTTATTCAATTCAATAAATTTAATTGCCATGTCGTAGCCTAATTTCAGAGAAGTTGGTACAATTGAAACACCAAATTTATTTTCTACCAGCCGGTATATCGAACTGGCATTAACCGTGTTGTGCGAAATCAATGGTGCAAAACCACTTTCATCGAAAATTTGCATTACTTTTTCAAAATACGATTCACTGTACGAAGCATCAAAAAAGATGAACGAATCATTTTTAAATTGAGACAAATTCGTGAAGTTCGATTCGTTAATTGGGTGATCTTTAGGAAGAACTAAGGAAAATGTATCTTCGAAAACGGATTGGATGCTTAATCCTCTGGGCACTCGTTCCATTCTCACAAAACCAACATCAATTTCATGATTAAGCAGTGCCTGAATTTGTTTGTTGTTGTCCATTTCTTTTAAACTGAAAAGAACATTTGGATGAGTTTGCTTAAATTTTAATAATAGTTCAGGGATCACATCCTGCATGGCAGAACCAACATAGCCGAGATTCAAATTGCCATTCAAGCCGTCATGCAACAATTTAGCATGGTTTATAATTTCATCCAAACGTTTAAAGTTAGTGGTCAACTCTTTTTGCAGGTAAAGACCGGCCTCAGTAAGTTTTACTTTTCGGTTGTGGCGTTCGAACAAGCTGATTCCAAGAATTTCTTCCATTTGTTTAATCTGCCGGCTTAATCCGGGCTGCGATATAAACAAGCTTTCTGCTGCTTTTCTAAAATGCAGATCTTCGGCTAAAGCAAGGAAATATTTGTAATGTCTGAACTCAATTTGATTACTCATAGTTATTAAATGATGACAATAATAGTCTTGTTGAGTATCAAAATTACGAATAACTTTGTAATAAAAAATAAATCTACTTGAATTATGTTTAAATACGGAATTGATCGACTAAATGTTGATAAGACGATACAAATTGCTCGGGGAGAGCTAAAAGCGGGATTAACTGCAGAAGCTGTCAGTAAAGTGAATGCCTGCAGAGCCAAGGTAGAAACAATGGCGAAGTCCAATAAAGCTTACTATGGAATTAATACAGGTTTTGGCCCTTTGTGTGATACTCAGATTTCGCCGGAAGAAACCAGTAAATTGCAGGAAAACTTGCTGATAACTCATGCTGTAGGTGTTGGAAATCCTATTGGTAAAGAGCTATCTAAAATCATGATGATTTGTAAGGTACAAGCATTGGCGCAGGGTTTTTCGGGTGTTCGGTTGGAAGTGATTGAACGTATTTTATTTTTTATTGAAAATGATTTGGTTCCAGTTGTTCCGGAACAAGGTTCTGTTGGTGCTTCGGGCGATTTAGCTCCTTTGTCGCATTTATTTTTACCTCTTTTAGGGGAAGGTGAATTTTGGATCGGCAAAGATATTGTTCCTGCCAAAGAAGTATTGGCAAAGCATGGACTGAAGGCTATTCGTTTGGAAGCAAAAGAAGGTTTGGGTTTGATTAACGGAACTCAGTTTATTTTGGCTCACACCATACGTGGTTTGTATAAAATGGAATATCTTCTTGATTTGGCTGATGTTGCAGGAGCAATGAGTCTGGAAGGTTTTCAGGGAAGTGCAGCTCCTTTCAAACCGGAATTACATGCTATTCGTCCGTTTAAAGGAAATATTAAAGTGGCGGAACGCATGCGTATGCTGTTGGAAAACTCAGAAAATTTAGCGGGCCATATTGATTGTGAACGTGTTCAGGATCCATATTCGTTACGTTGTATTCCACAGGTTCATGGTGCATCCAGAAATGCATGGTATCATTTGAATGAGCTGGCTGAAATCGAAATGAATTCGGTGACAGATAATCCAATTGTATTAAGCGATACCGAAGCTATTTCAGGCGGTAACTTCCACGGACAACCTTTGGCGATGGCTTTGGATTACTGTTCTATAGCGGCATCGGAGCTTGGTAATATTGCCGACAGAAGATGTTACCTGCTGTTGGAAGGTAAATTTGGATTGCCTCGTTTGCTGACTGCAAGTGGTGGATTAAATTCAGGATTTATGATTCCTCAATATACTACTGCTGCTTTGGTAACCGAGAACAAATCACTTTGTTTTCCTCCGTCAGCAGATAGTGTTCCAACTTCATTAGGACAGGAAGATCACGTTTCGATGGGAAGTATTTCGGGACGAAAATTCAATCAGATATTGGGTAATATAGAGAAAATATTTGCCATTGAATTGATGTATGCTGCTCAGGCATTGGAATTCAGAAGTCCTAATCATTTTTCAGATATCATGACAGAAAATTTCAAAATTATCAGAAGTAAAGTGGATAAACTAGAAGATGACCGTGTTTTAAAAGATGACATCTACGCAATGATTGATTTTGTGAAGACCAGAGCTTTTATTGTGAAATAGTAAAGACAAAAGTATGACATTTCAGGAACAGATATTGAAGGGGATTCCAGCCGAATTACCTGCAAAAAAAGCATATCCGAAGGATGCGAACAGAGCTCCTAAAAGGAAAGATATTTTATCGGTAGAGGAAAAGCAGTTGGCGATTCGTAATGCTCTGCGTTATTTTCCTAAGGAATGGCACAAAGAGTTAGCTGTTGAATTTGCTCAGGAATTACTCGATTTTGGACGCATTTACATGTATCGGTTTAAGCCGGAATACAAAATGTATGCAAGGCCGATTCAGGAATATCCTGCTAAATCAATACAGGCTGCAGGTATTATGCTGATGATGCAGAACAATTTAAATCCTGCAGTAGCTCAGCATCCCGAGGAGTTGATTACTTACGGCGGTAACGGAGCTGTTTTTCAGAATTGGGCGCAGTACCTGCTTACCATGCAGTATTTGGCGACCATGACCGACGAGCAGACTTTGAATCTGTATTCAGGCCATCCAATGGGATTGTTTCCTTCTTCGAAAGGAGCTCCAAGAGTGGTGGTTACCAATGGTATGGTTGTTCCTAACTACTCCAAACCAGATGACTGGGAAAAATTTAATGCGCTGGGTGTATCTCAATACGGTCAAATGACAGCAGGATCGTTTATGTACATTGGTCCGCAGGGAATTGTTCACGGTACAACCATTACTGTGATGAATGCTTTTCGTAAAATCCTGAAAAAGGGAGAAACTCCTTCAGGAAAGATTTTTTTAACTGCCGGATTGGGTGGAATGAGTGGTGCGCAGCCAAAGGCCGGAAATATTGCCGGTTGTATTACCGTAGCGGCCGAAGTGAATCCCAAAGCAGCCAAAAAACGTCACGAGCAGGGTTGGGTTGATGTTTTGATTGATTCGATGGACGAATTGGTTGCCCGTGTAAGAAAAGCACAGGGGACCAACGAGGTGGTTTCCATTGCATTTATTGGTAATGTAGTTGATGTTTGGGAGCGTTTCGATGCGGAGAATATCTTCATTCATATTGGTTCCGATCAAACATCATTGCACATTCCATGGACAGGTGGATATTATCCTGTTGATACTTCCTATGAAGAATCGAACAGATTGATTCGTGAAGAGCCTGAGTTGTTTAAAGAAAAAGTGCAGGCAACATTACGCCGCCATGCTGCTTCTATTAACAATCATACGGCAAAGGGAACTTATTTCTTCGATTACGGGAATGCCTTTTTGTTGGAAGCTTCCCGCGCCGGCGCAGATATCATGGCTGAAAATGGAATTGATTTTAAATACAAATCATATGTTCAGGATATTTTAGGTCCAATGTGCTTCGATTATGGTTTTGGACCTTTCCGTTGGGTTTGTGCTTCGGGAAGAGCTGAAGATTTGGATCAGACCGATGAAATTGCAATGAATGTGCTGCAGGAAATCATGGAAAGTTCTCCTGAAGAAATTCAATTGCAGATGCAGGATAACATTACCTGGATTAAGGATGCTAAGAAGAACAAAATGGTAGTTGGTTCGCAGGCGCGCATTTTATATGCCGATGCCGAAGGACGTTCGAAAATTGCTGAAGCTTTCAACAATGCCATTGCAGCCGGTAAAATAGGTCCGGTGGTTTTGGGCCGCGATCATCACGATGTGAGTGGAACAGATTCTCCTTACCGCGAAACTTCCAATATTTACGACGGCAGTAAGTTTACTGCCGATATGGCCATTCAGAATGTGATTGGTGACAGCTTTAGAGGAGCTACCTGGGTGTCGATTCACAATGGCGGCGGCGTAGGCTGGGGAGAGGTTACCAATGGTGGATTCGGAATGTTATTGGACGGAACCCGGGAAGCTGATGCACGCCTGAAAAACATGTTGTTTTACGATGTAAACAACGGTATTGCCCGACGCAGCTGGGCAAGAAACAAGGAAGCGATGTTTGCCATTAAACGGGAAATGGAACGCACACCTGATTTAAAGGTAACCGTTCCCAATCTGGTAGATGACAACCTGCTGACTGATCTTTTTTAAAAATCGTTTTTAGATCAAAATAGAATTGGTTCAGGTATTTCCTGAACCAATTTCATATATACGAATTTGTAGTTGTGGAGAGAAGAGATAATGAATCGATAAATGCTGAATACAGGCCTGCTGAAAAAGGATACTGGGAGGGACGCAAGTCAAATCCAGACATGGGAAAACAGTATTGGCACCAGCAAATTGAATTTGTAAACTGGGATGAATTGAATCAGCAGTCTGATGATTCAAAGATCGATATTGCCATTTTGGGTTATGTTTGCGATGAAGGAGTACGACGGAACCGCGGAAGAATGGGAGCGCACGAAGGACCTAAGGCGATTCGCGACCGATTGGCCAAATTACCCATACACTTCGAGTCCAAACGCGTGATTGATGCCGGCAATATTGTCTGCAACGATGACGATATGGAAGCTTGTCAGGCACTTTTTTCCTATGCAATCTCCGACTTAATAAAACAGAAAATATTTCCGATTGGCATTGGTGGCGGGCACGATATGTCTTACGCACATTTTATGGGAATACGCGATGCCGTTAAGGAAAATCCGAAGCGAAAAGTGGGAATTATTAATTTCGATGCGCATTTTGATCTTCGCCCGGTAGAGGGGAGAGGAAATTCCGGAACTCCTTTCAATCAGATTATTTCGGAATGCCACGAAAAGGGCGGTCTGGTAGATTATTATGCCATTGGTATTCAGCAGCAATCCAACACCAAAGAATTGTTCGATATTGCCAAAAGAGAGCACATCAACTATTCGATTAATTACGATTGTGAATCATCAGCTATGGAAATGGAAAGCCTTAAAAACAAACTGGCACCCATTATTGCCAATAACGATTACCTGTACATTACCATCGATATGGATGGCTTTTCGTCGGCCTATGCACCTGGCGTAAGTGCGCCCTCTCCATTGGGTTTCACACCTTATTTTGTGTTTAAATTGTTGAGTTTTTTATTCGCAACAAAGAAAGTCATTGCTTTTGATATTGCAGAGTTAAATCCATCGCTCGACAGGGACATGCATACGGCGAGCCTGGCTGCCAAAATTGTCGATTTTGTGGTGTTAAATTATGAATCTCCTACCTAAAATGGAGGGAATAGAGTTTTTACGGCTGTCATCAAAATATCATTCTGATTCCTTGTTTTGATCTGCTTTTTTAAACCAGTTTTTAGGGTTCAGGTAGGTTTTGTATTTGCTAAAAAGCTCTTTTCCCACCATTATTCCTCCAAGCCAAAACAGCACTTCGCCAATAATCAGAGATATGGTTGAGATTGTAATTTTGGTTGTCGCTTCCATTTCGAGGAATGGAATTATAGCTATGAAAAGAAAAAAAGGAATACAGAAAATAATCAAAAATATTCCGACTCTGATTATCCAGTTCTTTTTTTTCATATTGCTGCTATTTAGTTGTTATGCCTAAATTTTACCTTGTGTATCGGAACCGTATACGTACGGCGAAGCCTTAATGAATACCTTATTGTGAAATTATTTTGTGAATAAACCCGCTTGGTTTGTACTGAGCTTGCGAAGTTTCTGGTGGTGTGAAAGCCTCTCCCTGCTAGTTATTACTAGCGGGGCGGGCTATTCGATTGTGCATAGTTTTTATTCTTCAGGTTTTATCCAATCAGCTCCATCCACATAAAAAAGATATTGAATATAGTCAGTCGTCACTCTATTCTCATTTATTGGGATTCCTCCAAATAATTTAATCAGGCTAAAGTTATCTAATCCTCTATTTGATTGATTGTACGGTGAATTTGTGCCATCAAGCTTAAATAAATTAATTGAGTTCTTAGCCGATACACGTTTAAAATCCTCAATACCTTTTATATATCCCAAAAATATATTGCCGTTGCTGTAGGGTAATCTGGTATAAGTATTATTATCAGCTAAATAATCTGGTAATCCTTGACTTGGCACAGTAAGATGAGAATGATTATAAAGAGCAATCAACGAAACCATATTTCCACTTAAAAAGGAATTTGTCTTAATTCTTCCACCTAAGGTATTATCAATACCCTGCAAAGAATGATATAAACCAAAACATCCATATATTTTTTTAGATTCCCAATCATTTTGTTCATAATACCTAAGGAAATTATCATACATAAATTCATCTCTGGATTTAATTTTTTCAAGATTCGAACAGTTAAATTCAATATTTGATAATAATAAACTATCCTGCTTTGAGAAGGACGTAGTCCTAACTATTTGAGGTATATTAGACGAAACCCAATTAATTAAAGAATCTTTACTTTCAGGAATTTCGGCAGAATAAGTTAGAGGCAATTTTTCTTTTAAAAGTCGATTTAATAAATTAAAATCATTAAGTCTATTTAAACCATAAACTTCAAATTTCTTTGTATCATCCAATTGTTGGTAATATTTTTTGAGGTTCCCCCATTTTTTGGCTCTGTATTCAGAACTTATAGTGCCAATATAGACAACCCATTTATTAAGTATTTTTTCAAGACTTAAATCTGTGGAATCCTTTAGGTATCTGTTAATATAATAGGATTGTGGAATATCCATTTCTGCAATATAGGTTGTAATATTATTTTGCTGATTGAGATATTTAAAAGTTGCTACATCAATAATAGGTGAAGTTCCCACTTCGTGTATTTCTCCAACTAAAAACAATTGATTGTCAGAAAAAGTATTGTCGAATTTTAGCGGAATAGAATCATTAATCTGAGTCGATATTAATTTATGTTTCTTTAAGTAATCCACATACTTATTCCCTGTTAAATACTCATTTATCAGAAATCCTAAATAAACTACTCCTATCAATCCAATTATCAATAAAACAACTTTTCCTGTTATTTTTACTATTCTCCTCATTTGCAATGTCTTTCTTAATTATGTACAACGGTAAATTGTATGAGTAGTGGCAGATTGCGTGGTAGTTTCCTGTCAAACCGCGGCGCAGTCTGAGCGGGCTACAAACCTTGATATTTAAGACTTTACCTGCCATTACTTATACAAAATGTGTGTGCCTTGAATGGTAAATTTAATAAAAGTTCTTTTATAATGTTAAGTTTTATAAAAGAAAGTCCAGAGGGTGCAAGTCCCTTATGCACTGGGGTGACTCCTGGAAGCATCAGCAAGTGGCAAGGTGGTTTGGGTTGACCCATGCACTGAAGTAAGCCAACCGGCAAAAGTCTGAACTGACGAACAGGAACGGGATATGAGGCATTGTTATTCGGGTAAGTAGGCACATCACTGCAAAGCCCCACGAGTACCAAAAGGATAGCGATGTAGATTCCGCAGGATTAGATGGAAGGACATTTACCTTACCAAGGGAGATCTCATCAACCACGAGTTGGTTATGGTGAGAAGTCAGCAGAGGCCATAGTAGCTGTAAGACCATGAGCCACAAATAGAGACTGTGGAGGACTCACAGAGCAGTGAAGGGCTGAACGTTAAGCTGTTCCAAATGTTGCAAAGAAGCTGTTGTTTTTAGGCTCTAGCTTTGTGTTAAGCGGAACAGGGAAAAGAAAAAGTAAATTAAAATGATTGAACAAATACTTACACGCAAGAATATGGTGCGGGCGATGCATCAAGTCCAGAAGAACCAAGGTTCAGCAGGAGTTGATCGTATGCCCGTGACTAAACTCTCAGATCTGATGTCAATTGACAAAGCGGAACTGACACAGAGTGTTCGTTCGGGTAAGTATTTGCCTCAAGCCATTTTAGGAGTTGAGATTCCAAAAGGAAACGGGAAGATGCGCTTATTGGGTATCCCGACTGTAACCGACCGTTTGCTTCAGCAAGCTGTACTTCAAATTATCACGGCAAAGTTTGAGTTCGATTTTTCGGACTCTAGCTTTGGTTTTAGACCCAATCGGAGTCTGCATCAGGCAGTACTAAAAGCTCAGGGATACATCAACGATGGTTATCAGCATATCGTTGATATTGATTTGAAGACCTTTTTTGACGAAGTGGATCATTGTCATTTGTTGCAGTTGTTATATCGTAAGGTAAAATGCCGCGACACAATGCGCCTGATTCGCAAATGGTTGCGTGCCCCGATCTTAATCGACGGCAGGTTGGTCAAACGTCGGAAAGGTGTACCGCAGGGGAGTCCACTGAGTCCGTTACTGTCCAATATCATGTTGCATGAACTGGATCGGGAACTGGAAAAACAGGGACTTAAATTCATCCGCTACGCCGATGATTTTAGTATTTATACCAAATTGAAAGCTACCGCCCGACGAGTAGGCAACAAGGTTTACAAGTTTTTACGAAATAAACTCAAGTTGACAATTAATCGGGAAAAGAGTGGCATTCGGCGACCTGTTCATTTTACCGTTCTGGGTTTCGGTTTTGTGCCGACCTACAAGAAAGGTGAACGGGGTAAGTATCAATTGGTAGTATCGGACAAAAGTTGGAAGAAACTGAAAGAAAAGCTGAAAACAATCACTCGGAAAACGACACCGATGAGCTTTGAAGAGCGCATTCAAAAACTGAAAGAGGTTCAAAAAGGTTGGGTAAATAACTTCCGTATGGCAAGTATTTTAGTCAAGCTTCAAGATCTTGATGGTTGGATACGCAACAGACTCAGATATTGCATTTGGCACCATTGGAAGAAACCCGAAAAGAAAAGGCGAAGCCTTATCCGCTTGGGCGTTCAGCAAGGACAAGCCTATGCATGGAGTCGATCACGAATGGGTGGTTGGGCGATAGCTCAGAGTCCGATTCTGAGAACGACCATTACCCTTGAAAGATTGCAGAAACGTGGTTATGAATCTATGCTCGACATTTACAAGAAAATTTCCCCACAACTTAATGAACCGCTGTATACGAGACCCGTACGTACAGTGGTGTGAAAGCCTCTCCCTGCTAGTGATTACTAGCGGGGCGGGCTATTCGATTGTGTGTAGTTTTTAATTTTTTGTAAATAAAAATTGCCCTCCTCCTTGTTTCAATATCATCGTTTTTTCAGAAGGATTAAATTCCATAACAATTCCTGCTTGGTCAAATTTAAACTTATCTTTTTCAGTTGCTTCAAGTGGAAATGATGATTGTCCTGTAGCTTGAGCTATTAGTGTATTGTTATTTTTCGTAACTGTTATTTTCATTGGTAGTTGTGCAGAAGAGTAAATTCCTAAATATTTATCTAAATCTTCAGATTTAACTTCAATAGTTGAAAACGTAGGGGTTTCGTAAGGTTTATTATAAACAGCGCTTAATACAGAAATCGAGATATCATTATTGGTATAGTTTGTTCCGTTTGAAATTAAGGCATAGGAAATATCTCCATCTGAGAAATGTGAAAAAACGGAAGTAAATCCATCAATGCCTCCAGTATGACCGAAACCAACTTTGTTATAAAATGGAATTTGAAACAAACCTATTCCGAAATTTTCTTTAATAGTCATCATTTTCTTTAGACTCTCACTATTTAGCAGTTGTCCGTCAAACAATGCGTTACTAAATTTTACTAAGTCTATAGGAGTTGAAACAATTCCTCCTGCTCCCATTGGAACAGAAATATCCGTTTCAGGGACTAATTTCCATCTATCTAAATATCTGTATGAATTACACTTTTTATTGGAATTATTAACAGTCTCTCCGAAATAGGTGTTTTTCAATCCGATTGGGGCAGTAATATATTCTTTTAATAATTCTCCATAGGATTTCTGATAACTCTTTTCAAGGATATAACTTAATAGAATGTAGTTTGAATTACTATATTGAGACTTACTGTTTGGTTCAAAATCACTTCCTTTGTTTGCGATAATTGTTACCATTTCTTTTTCTGTCTTGGGTTGAGTATTCCAAGTCAAATAATCTTTATCGTCAGTGAAATTATGTATGCCACTTCTGTGATAGAGCAAATCTTCAATTGTTATTTTATTGGAGTTTTCAATTGTTGGAAAATACTTATTAATTGTTTGATTTATGTCTATTCTTTTCTCTTCAACTCCTTTAAATACCAATACTGCAGTAAAAGTTTTCGATATGGAACCTATACCATATTTTGTGCTTTCGTTGGCTTTGAGCTTTTTCTCGTAATCAGAAAATCCTAATGATTTTGAATAGATAATTTCACCATTTTGTGAAACAGCAACACTGCCCATAAATTTATTATTTGACTCAAGAACATCGAAATAGTCATCCAGTTTGTCTTTATTAAAGTTTTGAGATAAAACAACTTGGCATAAAATACCCAAAGTCAGTATTACTAAAAATATTTTTTTCATTATCTATAATTAATGGTATGTAGTATCTCCGTTTAAATTCTGACCAACGGTAAATTTTAACCTTCAAATTACCCTTGAAATATTAATTTTCCTCGACTAAATTTTGCAAAATAAAGTGCAAAAAATGATATAAGTAGAGCTAAACCAGCAAATATTGTTGACCAATCAGGTTTATAAAATATCTCTGGTGGTGTTTCCATGTTAAATTTATTTTTCGATCGATGAATTCATGAAGCCTAACGGCAGTCTGTCTAAAAATTAATTAAACTGCACAATTCAATTTTAAATATAGTGGTTTTTAAGGATGCATAAAATGGAAAACTTATTCTTTATTATTACTTACCGCATGATAATAATTGTCTTCTTTCCCAGTATAAAGGAACGCGATAAAATCGCGCACTAGCTGTGAGATGGTTAAGGCATATCTGTAATTGTTATCCCAATCTATTTTATCATTGGACATTAGGCTATCAGTTAACCTAAAATTGAATTGACTGCATAATAAGAGCCGTATGAAACGAAGTTCGGCGAAGCCAATTGAGAGATTCACGTACGGTTCTGTGAGAAGTTAGGGGTGAAATTCCCCTAGCTTACTCGACTACCAGCAGTTATTTATTATTAATTTCAAATCGCTCAGTACAAATGTGTTTGTCATTCTCATAAGTGTCAATTTGTAAAAGTCTGTTTTTAAAATCGTATTGATACTTTTTAATATTGCCCAATGACAAATCAATGGTATAACCAAATCCGTCATATCCAGTATCTATTATTCTTTGCCAAGTCTTTAGACGATTATCGGAATCATAAACACTTTTATAATATGAAAGAGTGTCACCATTCGCATTTAAAGTAAGTTCTGTTTTTAATTGTCCGTTGTCGACCGTCATTTGTATTTCGTTACCAGTTAATTCTCCATTTGCAAAATATTGTATCACAATTGAATCTTTAAAATAGTTGAGAGTCTTCTCTTGATATGAACCAGTTAATTTCGTTATTGTGTCTGCTAACTCGGTACTACTTGGTCTGAATGCTTGAAATTCTATTATGTTGGGATTGGTAATGTCCATCCACTTTTTTCGTTTAAGATTATTTTTACTATCATAAAAAAATGACACAGTCTCATCCAGATATATTTTGTCACCGAATGTGTTATATATTTCAATAATTGAGTCTCTGCCTAAAGTATTACGTTTAAAAATCAATTTTGCATAAATTGGCAAATCAGAATTCCAATCAACACTTTCGGGATTCACTCTTTCATACAAAGAGCGATATTTCTCATCTAACTTCTCAATAGAATTGTATTTGCGAAAATATTCTCTTGCTTCATTGGAGTATAGTTTGCCAATGCTGTCATTTTTGGGACTAATATAATATATGCTTTGTGTTTCGGACAGATTACCATAAGTGTCATAGTCAAAGGTTGTTTTTGTTTGTTTGAATAATTCAAAGCCGTCATATCCGCTGTAAGTAATTGTATGTTTCCCAATTTCATTGAACCAATATGTCTCCAACAACATCTCCTTTTCTCCGTCGTATTGTATGAAATATCTCACATGGCTGATATTTTCGCTATAGGTCAACGTGTCAATTTTGGGATAGTCCTGTCCAAATACAAAACACGGTAAAAAGCTTAATAATATGTAGATAGCAGTTTTCATAATTGCTGGTAACGACCAGACTATGAAGCGTAGCTTGTGTTGCGCCTGCGGCAAGCTATGCTTTATGAGCCATTGTTAGGTTGCGTTATTTACTCATACTTCTAATTCTCAAACTTTCATGATAAGCCTCCTCAAAATATTTACTTAAAGGTCTTCTATATTCCTTATGTTCGGAGATAATTACAGAAAAATCACTATCTATTAAATCTCGGTTATAAAATAACCATCCAACCAAGTGTGGAGTTGTCTGAACTCTTGTTTTACCCAAAACGGAAATCCCTAACTTTCTTGCTTTTGAATCATCTGTCATGAAATTCTGATTTATTTTTTTTGCAAATGCAATACTTGATAATTCTCCACCCCCTAATCGTTTCCGTTGTTCTAGGATTTCAATTTCTTGCAAGTCATCAATACTCAAATTATGGCATTCAAACCGTCTTGCGCTCGTCTCATCCTTAAGCTTCTGTTGAAGCTCTTTGGATTTTTCATCTAATTTCTTTCTGCTCTTATACAACATTTCATACTCAACAAATTTTGTATAACAAAAGCTGCAATTGGAAGACCGAGCAGCACGGTACAATGTTGTAGAAGAAAGGAGATTATCAATAGCGCAAGTATCAATCACATTTATTTTCTTAAACTCTGTTATATCAATATTCATAATCCAATTTCAGTTTAAACAAGTCTAAAATATAAGTCAACTCCGATTCGTCTACTAGTAGAATTTCAGCTAGTTTTCCTGATGAAATGTGCCCTTTTTTATATGCTTCATGGCTATTTCGAACGTAAAATGTAGATAAACCTTTTTCTAATAGTGTTTTCTTTGATGATTGAATTGTAGCTGATATCCCATTTAATTCAAAATCATCTTTTTGCATTCTAGGAATTTTGAGAGAAATATACTTGTCATATTGGTGTTTCGTAATACAATTATTAGATTTCAATGCAATTAGCAAAGTTTGAACGTTAACTTTTAATTGTTTTGCTACTTTTAAAACTAATTCGTCATTCCAAGTTACAGTCCTTAATCTTTCAATATGGCTTTTAGGAATCAAAAAACTACTAGCAAAATTATTGGCTCGAATTTCTCTATAGTTTTTTTCGTTTTTAAACGAAACATTAAAATCAACTTCATCATCTAATAATGCATGACATACTTCATGAGAGAGTGTAAAGTTTTGCCTATATGTATCATCGTCATAATTGACTAAAATACATTTTCCAGCAATCGGATGTTTAATAAATAAACCTGATATTTTTGAGTTATTAAGTCTTCTACGAAAAATATGTAATCCAATTTTCCTAAACTCAGAAAATAAATCAGAATACAGCTCATCATCTTTATATCCTAGGAAACCTCTAAGTTTTTCAGCTGTTTCTGTTCCCTGTGTTTTGTATACATTAGAATACTTTGGTGCTATGAAATCTGTTTTTTTATAATCTAGGTAGCTTAATATGTCTTGTTCGTTTTCGCATAAAAAGATAAATTCTTGGATTGCCCACCTATCTTCTTTTGAAAAATCATCACCAAACTTCCGATATAATACTTCAACTTGTTCAGATGCCGATAATCTTTCATTACTAATAAAATACTTATAATCTTGCCTGTAAAAATCAGCAAAAATTAATATTTCATCGCCAGTTGGTTCCGTATTACCTGTCTCTATTGACTCCAAACGGTGAACAGGTATTCCAATCTTTTCTGAAACATTTGATATTTCAAGGTCAAGATTTTCTCTACAGCGAATTAGTTTTTTTCCTAATGAAACTCTATCTATAGGCATATTTTTGAATTTTCTTTCATGATAGCACGAGTATTATTTTTAATGCAACCTAACTTGTTAAATTGTGCACTATGGGTGCACTTATTTCTGCTATATCAGATGAAAAGGTGCACAATACATGCCGTATTGGGGTGTATTGTGCACCTTTTTCAATTTTACAATACCAAACTTAGCAAATTATAATCAATACTTTTGTGCTGTTTAGAAATAATTTTGTGGCAATAATGTATTGAATGAAAAATCAAACTGATTGTTCTTCAGTATTCAAGCGTAAAACAGATTCGCGAGCTTATACCATTTAGCTTTATAGCTCACACTATAGCCAATTTGGTATCAAGTACTAAACCGAAACAAAGATTCAAGCTGTCAAAGTTGCCAACTTGCAGGCTTTAAGAATTATTGCATAAAAAAGGCTTTCTGAACGGGACGGGAGACAAATAGGAGAGTTGTTTTTTCATCTGTTGCAGTTTGGCTTTAGCCCGCTGAAATTAAAATATTTCAAAGACTGATTTGTTTTTGTATTTATTGAGTTTTCAAACTATCATTTTTTGTTTTGTACTGAGTACATCGGGCAAAAACTCAAGTTTTTAAGCTTTGCACTCAGTACATTGTGTCAAAACTCAAGTTTTCAAGTTTTGTACTCAGTGCATTGAGTCAAAACTCAAGTTTTCAGGCTTTGTATTCAGTACATTGAGTCAAAATTCAAGTTTTCGTGCATTGTACTTTGTACATTGGGCAAAAAATCAATTTTTTATGCTTTGCTACTATTAGTACGGTGCAAAAAACCAATTTTTCGGGCTTTGCTACAATTAGCATGAAGCAAAAAATCATTTTTTCATGCTTTGCTACTATTAGCACGGGGTAAAAAATCAATTTGTCAGGTTTTATCACTATTGATATTGATTGAGAGAAATTTGTCTGCAAAATTGCAGTGCGAACAATCAGATCTAAAAAAAGCCTGTTCCTATACAATCCGAACAGGTGCTGTGGGTTTATAAATTGATACGATTTTATTCGTTTGCAGCAACCCGTTTGTTGCATTCTTATTTAAAATCATTAAAAATAATTTCTATCTTTAGTTTGCTTTAAAAACAAGGGAAACGATGAGGATTAAATTGATACGGGTAGTGCTGCTTTTATCGCTTGTGCTTGTAAAAGTAAGTCTGGCTCGTTCTCAAAATCACGATCAAACAATGAATCACACACATACAAATCATTTAATAAAGGAGAATAGTCCTTATTTACTGCAGCATGCACACAATCCTGTGAATTGGTATCCGTGGGGCGCAGAGGCTTTAGCCAAAGCCAAAAAAGAGAACAAACCTATATTGGTGAGCATTGGTTATGCCGCCTGTCATTGGTGTCATGTAATGGAGCGCGAGAGCTTCGAGAACGAGGAGGTTGCCAGGCTGATGAACGAATTTTTTGTCTGCATAAAAGTCGACCGCGAGGAGCGGCCCGATATCGATCAGATCTACATGGATGCCGTGCAAATGATGACCGGCAGTGGTGGCTGGCCTTTGAACTGTTTTGCCATGCCCGGTGGAAAACCGTTTTTTGGAGGCACTTACTTTCCTGCTGATAATTGGATGAATGTGCTGAAAGGAATTCAAAATGCATGGATCAACGAACAGGATAAAGTAAAGAAGGTGGCCGATCAGTTGGCCGGGGGAATCCGTGAAAACGAAATAATTGCAGTAAAAGAAGAGGTATCCCGGTTTGCTGCCGCAGATTTAGAAAAAGCCTTTCGCCAGTGGGAATCCGAATTCGATACCCGTGAAGGGGGAAACAATTGGGCGCCAAAATTCCCATTGCCCAATTCCCTTCAGTTTTTACTGCGCTACTATTATTTTACAAAAAATCAGCCGGCGCTTAATCATGTAACGCTTACGCTCGATAAAATGGCCATGGGTGGTATTTACGATCAGGTGGGCGGAGGTTTTGCCCGATATTCGGTAGATGCCATTTGGAAAGTGCCGCACTTCGAAAAAATGCTTTACGACAACGGGCAGTTGGTTAGTTTGTATGCCGAGGCCTATCAGCTCACTAAAATTCCTGAATACAAACAGGTAATTCAGCAAACTTTGGAGTTTACCGATAGGGAATTAAGTTTGCCCGAAGGTGGCTTTTATTCCTCGCTCGATGCCGACAGCGAAGGGGTGGAAGGGAAATTTTATGTGTGGGAAAAGTCTGAGGTCGATCAGCTTTTGGGTGGTCAATCCGAACTGTTTTGTGAGTATTACGGCATTACCGACCGGGCCAATTGGGAGGAAGGAAACATATTGATGATTCAGACTGATAAAAAGGCATTGGCCGATAAGTATGAAATATCCGTAAAGAAACTGGACGAAGTTTTGGAGAAGGGGAGAAGAGCTCTTTTGGAGAGAAGAAAGGGCAGGATCCGCCCTGGTTTGGACGATAAATCATTAACCAGCTGGAATGCACTAATGCTGAAAGGATATGTAGATGCTTACAAGGCTTTAGGTGACGAAAAATATTTGAACAGAGCCATTAAAAATGCTGAGTTCATTCAAAAATACCTTTGGAAAGGAAAAGCGCATTTGCATCGTAATTATAAAGATGGGAATTCGAAAATAAACGGATTTTTAGACGATTACAGTTTCACTATCGAGGCTTTTACTGCACTTTATCAGGCAACTTTTAACGAGAAATGGCTGCTGAAAGCCAACGATTTGCTCGGGCATGTTATCCTTCATTTTTCCGATGAGCAGTCGGGCATGTTTTTTTACACATCCGACGAGGATCCGGATTTGATTGCCCGTAAAATGGAATTGCTCGATAATGTAATTCCCTCATCCAATTCATCCATTGCCAAAAGCTTGTTTTTAGTAGGAAATTATTTGGGAAACAGCCGATATGTTGAGCGTTCTGCACAGATGCTTGCCAATGTAAAACCACGTCTCGAAAAGGCAATCTCCTATCATTCCAATTGGGGACAGTTGTATTTTTGGTTGGCAAATCCACTCATCGAAATTGTTGTTGCCGGAGAAGATGCGATAGTTCAGAAACGGAAAATTGAAGAATTATTTTTACCCAATGTCTTGATTTCAGGGAGCAAAACCGAAAGCAGTTTGCCTTTGCTTCAAAATAGATATGTAAATGGGCAAACAACTTTCTATCTTTGTAAAAATCATACCTGCAAACGGCCTGTTACGAAGGTCGGTGATCTGTTAAAACAACTGGAGGCAGAGAACAGTTATTAGTAAACAGTGATTGTTTTGTAAGCCTGAAGGGCTTTACTATTTCAGCTCAGGGCAAGGCCCTGAGAATAGAATAATGGATATGAAGTGTTGAGCGAATTAATTTAATTGAAACCTGACAGCGTCGAAGACCTGTAAGCGTTGAGTTTATTGGAAATAAATTTTTAAAGAACCAATTATTAAAATCAAAATAAGAAAATGATGAAGAAAAACAGGCGTACCATTTTGCTTTCGGGTTTTTTGTTGTTTGCAATTGCATGTGCAACTGTGCCCATTACCGGAAGAAAACAAATGAATCTGTTTCCCGAAACAGAAATGATTGCTACCAGTTTAACTCAATACGATGCCTTTTTAAAGGAAAGTAAGCTTTCCGATAACAAAGAGCAATCGGCAATGGTAAAAGCCTGCGGTGCCCGAATTTCTGCCGCAGTGGAAAAATTTATGAATGATAACGGCATGAGCGACCGCATTGCAAATTTTGTTTGGGAGTTCAACCTGGTTGAAGATGAAACTCCAAATGCTTGGTGTATGCCTGGCGGAAAAGTGGTGTTCTACACAGGAATTTTACCTTACACACAAACCGAAACCGGTATGGCTGTTGTTATGGGACATGAAATTGCACATGCTATTGCACGTCATGGTAACGAAAGAATGAGTCAGCAAATGGGAATTCAGGCTTTAGGTACCGGATTGTCAATGGCTTTAAATGAAAAGCCTGCCGAAACACAACAAATTTGGATGACTGCCTTTGGTGTTGGTGCTAATGTTGGGGTCATGCTTCCCTTCTCGCGTTCTCACGAAAGTGAAGCCGATAAAATGGGTTTGATTTTTATGGCTATGGCCGGATACAATCCTGCTGAAGCAATCGATTTTTGGAAACGAATGGGAGAGAGCGGAGGCCAAAAACCACCGGAATTTTTATCAACTCATCCTGCCGATGCAACCCGTGTAAAAGATTTGCAAGCATACTTGCCTGAAGCAATGAAGTATTACAAGAAATAATAATCTGCAGCATATAAGAAACTGTTTAAAAATTTATGGCGTTCTCACAACAAGTGAGGATGCCATTTTTTTATTCAATTTCTGAGAATATTGCGAAGGTTTTCGAAGCCATGTTCTCATTTCCTTAAAGAAGAGGAATAGGGTGAGGTCTTTTTATTTTGGTTGATTCAAATATCTTTCTTTCACCAATGAATCTGATGGGAGAAATTTAAATTCGATATTTTCATTTTTGGATTTCAACCAAATCATGAATTCATGAAAGTCTTGATCTGAAAGAACAGAAGTCGTGGTTATTTTTTTGAATCTGTTTTGTTGATATTTAAAAATAGTACGGCTGGTTCCTCGATAAGCCGAAATGTGTGTTAATTCATGTATCTCAGAGTATTTTATTTGAATTATTTTTCGAGAGAATTTATAAGTAACGGTAATGAAATTGTCTTGGAATTCAATTTTCATCAGTCTCTTAAATATCAGGCAGGCAACTAATAATAGAGGAATTAGTAGTGCTGTACCAATTACCGGAAATATAATGTTATCTCTAAGAAAATAAGATAATGCACCAATAAGAATTATAGGTATCAGTATGGCTGAAAGATAATCACTAAGGTAATAATTGTTGGATGTGTAATTTTTCATCGGTTTGCATTTAATTTCCCCTCTCTCTTTCACTCCTTTAGTCTTTTTCCTTATTTTTTTAACTGCTCATTTCCTCAACACTTCCTTATCTTCAAAATCCTCCGAATTCCAAATTTCCTCAGGAATCGAGTCATCATCTTCGGGAATAATAATTGCAGGTTTTTTCGGCCCTTGGTTTCGGTAAGCCAAGGCGTAAATCATTCCAGAGAAACCACCAAACAAATGACCTTCCCACGAAACATCAGTTAGAATTGGGAACACGCCCCAAAATAAGCTGCCATACAGAAAAGCCACAATAAAAGAGATAGCAATTAAACGATAGTGATTGCGGATAATTCCGCTAAAAAACAGGAAAGATGCAAAAGCGTAAACCAATCCGCTGGCACCAATATGATAGGCTTCGCGTGCGCCCAGCCAAACCAGAATGTTTGTTGTAAGATAACACAGTATAAATATCTGGTACGAAAGCGGACGATAGAAATAGAAGATGCCCCAACTTAAAACAAAAAAGGGAATTGTGTTGGCCATTAAATGACTAAAATCCTTATGAATTAACGGACTGGTGAGAATCCCCAATAAACCTTTTGCGTGCAAAGGGAAAATTCCCAGATAATACAAATTAAGGTCAAGTCCCCATTCAAATATTTTAACAGCCCAAATCAAAAAAACAAAAGCGAGCGGAAAAATCAAACTGTGCTTTAGCCTCAATTTTTCAAAATCCTTATTGTATGGTCTGGTTTCTCGCAAAATTCCGCACTTATAAGTAGTGAAGCCCCTTTAGGGGTTTGGGGTGTTTTCTGATGTTTTAATCCAATTCAATCTCTATTTCTTCATCGGTTTTTGGATTCGAAATTTCAACAACTTTTCCGTTGATGCATTCAAGCGTACGGGCAGGAAATTTTTTCAGCAAATCGTGCTGATGTGTTGCCATCACAATAGTCCGCCCGTTTTTACTGATATCCATAAGCAATTCAGCCAATTCATCCGATGTTTCGGGGTCAAGATTACCAGTTGGCTCATCGGCTAAAATAATATCCGGAGAGTTGAGTAAGGCACGGGCAATAACGATTCGCTGCTGTTCTCCTCCCGAAAGCTCATGCGGCATTTTATATCCTTTCTTGCCCATTTTTACTTTGCTCAAAACTTCCTCTATTCTATGGTCAATCTCTTTTTTGTTTTTCCAGCCGGTAGCTTTCAAAACAAATTCCAGATTAGAATGAACATTACGATCGGTTAACAATTGAAAATCCTGAAATACGATACCAATTTTTCGTCTTAAAAAAGGAACTTGTTTGGTTTTGATGATAGGAAGATAAAATCCGGCAACCGAACCACCTCCTTCTTTTATTGGCAGATCGGCGTATAAGGTTTTCATTAAACTGGTTTTGCCGCTGCCCACTTTTCCTATGATGTAAACAAATTCTCCTTTTTCAATTTCCAAACTAACGTCTGTTAAAATAATATTATCTGCCTGGCGGATAACTGCATTTTTAAGTTCAATGATAGGAGATTTGGTCATGTATTTCGTTTTTTTAGGATTCAAATTGTGTGTTGACATACAAATCTAAAAAATTATTTCGGCAGAAGGTTTTTTATTGCTCTTTTCTTTATCAAAACAGAGTGCAATTTTTCTTTCTTTCCACCGTTTGAAATACAATAAGCTTACAGATTATTTATACCTTTAGGCCTGATTTTATGAGTTGAATCTGATTCGGAAATCAGCCACTGAAAGGCTTGGATATTCAACGTTTTTTTAACTTGTTATACCTACACACGCAACGAAGATATGAGAAATAAATATAGTTTGTGGATTTTGACTTTCCTGTTTTTTTTATGTTTGGGATTTACAGTTCAGGCCCAAAAATCATTACCCCTTAAAAGCAGTAATCAAGTTTGGCAATCGGCCATGGAAATGTTCCAAAACAAAAATTATGGCGGAGCCAGACACGAATTCGCCGATTTTATTCAAATGGAGAAGGATGCTTATTCTGATCGAGCCACCAAAGCTGATTTTTATATGGCCTGGTGTTCCATCGAACTTTTTCGTCCGGAGGCCGAAGAGGAAATGAAATCTTTTATTCAGAAACATCCGGAGAGTAATTTAAAACAGGCTGCTTATTTTCAGTTGGGAAGACAGCAGTATCAAAGTAAGAAATACAAGGATGCTTTGGAATGGTTTAAAAAGGTTGATGTTTATGCTTTAAATTCTGATCAGCGAACCGAATATCAGTTTAAAATGGGCTATTCTTATTTTGTAGAAAAGAAATATGAAGAGGCCAGACAATTCTTTTTCGATATTATCGAAGTGTCGGGAGAATATAATGCTCCGGCAAATTACTACTATGCTCACATTGCCTATTTAAACGGGAATTATCAAACTGCACTGAATGGGTTTGAAAAGCTGATTAAGAATAAAACCTTTCAGCCGATTGTTCCTTACTACATCACGCAAATTTATTACCTGCAGGAGAAATATGCGAAGGTAATTGAATATGCTCCGCAATTTTTAGATGATGCCTCGGTAACACGAAGCGACGAAATTGCGAAGATGATCGGACTTTCTCATTACCAGTTAAAAGAATACCAAAAGGCAATTCTATTTCTGGATAAAGGAAAGAAAAGCTTTTCGCGTGAGGATAAGTTTGCTTACGGATATTGTCTTTACAAGCAAAAGAAATATGGGGAAGCAGTTGAGCAATTTGAGAGAGTTGGCGGCGAAAATGATGAGTTGCTGATGGTTGCCAATTATTGTCTGGCAGATTGTTCTCTGCAATTGGGAGATAAACAAGGAGCTAAAGTTGCTTTTGCAACTACTGCCCGAATGGATTTCGATAAAAATATGCAACAGGATGCTTTGTTTAATTTTGCAAAATTGACTTACGAGCTTTCTTATTCGCCTTTTAACGAGACCATAAAGGCTTTCGATGAATATTTACAGAACTATCCTGACTCTGATCGTAATGATGAAGCTTACGATTATCTGGTGAAAGTGTACATGACTACTAAGAATTATGGCGATGCGTTACTTTCTATGGATAAAATTGCAAACAAAACTCCGGAGATTAAAAGAGCTTACCAAAGAGTTTCCTGGCTGCGTGGTTTAGAGTTGATGAAGCAGTTGAATTACAGCAAGGCAATCGAATCTTTTGATGCCGCTTTGCAATACAAAATTTATAATTCCCAGATTGCAGCCGAATGCATCTACTGGAAAGCAGAAGCTTATTACAGAATGGGTGAATTTGCTAAGGCAACGACTCTTTATAACGAGTTTTTATTGTCACCGGGTTCCGGTTCTTCGGAATATTACGAGCGTGCCTATTACAATATTGCATATGCTTACTTCGAACAGGATAACTACAGTGAAGCTTCCGATTGGTTCCGCAAGTTTGTCAATCAATCCGACAAAAAAAGCACTTTTGTTTCGGATGCCTGCAACCGCATTGGTGATTGTTTCTTTTTGAACAGAGATTATAAAAATGCGGCCGAATATTACCGGAAATCAGCAATTGCCAACAAATGGGATACAGATTATGCATTGTATCAGCAGGCTCTTTCGGTTGGATTAATGGGCAACACAAGCGAAAAGGCACAATTGCTGGAGCAAATACGTACTTTTTATCCCGATTCGGAATATTTAGATGATGCATTGTTCGAATTGGCCAATGCAAAAGTGAAGCTGGACGATCAGGCAGCTGCCGTATCTATTTATAAAGAATTGGCAGGCAAATTTCCGAATAGCAGTTATGCTCCTAAATCATTGCTGCAGTTAGGACAGCTCAATTACAATGCAAAAGAATATCAAAAAGCGATTAGTGCGTACAAAGAGGTGGTTTTAAATTATCCGCAAAGCGAAGAAAAGAAAAGTGCCTTTATCGGACTAAAGAATGTTTATGTTGATATGAATAATGTGAAGGACTATTTTGCGTTCGCAGAGTCGTTTAAAGGAGGTGGAGCAATTCGAAGTTCAGAGAAAGATTCTCTTTCGTATATTTCAGCCGAACGATTGTACATGTCAGGCGATACCGGGCGAGGTACAAATGCATTGAATGAGTATTTATCCAATTTCCCAAATGGAATGTTTCAGTTAAATGCGCAATTCTACAAAGCAGATGCAGCTTTAAATCAGCAAAAATTCGATGAGGCACTTGCCGGATTCGAACAGGTGCTGAATCGTCCAAACAACTTGTTTACAGAAAGGGCTTTGCTGGCTTCATCGCAATTAAACTACAGAAATAAGAATTACTCTCAGGCGAAGAAACAATTTTCGAGATTGACACAAATGGCCGAGATTCCGGAGAATGTGAAATTGGCCAAAGTGGGATACATGCGATCGGTGTATAGTTTAAAGGAGTATGAAAATACCATTCAGGCGGCGAACGATGTGCTCGAGGCAGCCAAATCGAAGGAAGAGCTAATCCGGGAAGCGAAGTACAAACGAGGCAAATCTTATTTGAATTTGGGGAATACAGTCGCGGCATCGAACGATTTTAAAGAATTGGCCAAAGAAACTCAGAGTGTCGAAGGGGCAGAGTCAAAATATCTGTTGGCAAAAGTTTATTTTGAGAATGGTAAGTACGATTTGGCCGAAAAAGAAATTAACGGGTTCATAGAAATGAATTCTCCTCATCAATACTGGCTGGCAGAAAGTTTTCTTTTGCTGTCGGATGTGTTTATGAAGAAGAATGATCCATTTCAGGCTCGATATACCCTGCAAAGTATTGTTGATAATTATGCGGTAAAGAACGATGGGATTATTGAAAGAGCTCAGGCGAAACTGGATGTTCTTTTAGCCAGTGAGAAAAAGGCCGAGGAGAAAATAACCAATAATGAAGTAAAGGTTCAGTTCGAAGGAGCCGACAGTACCGAAAGCAATAAGTTATTTGAAAAGTCTTCTGTAAAAACAGATTCTCTTAAACTAGATGAGGAGAGAATCATGTTAGAGAAGATGTTAAATAGATTAGATATTAAGTAAATAACCACTAATAAAAAGAAGAAATGTTCAAAAAAATCATATTCACTGTGGCGATAGCCGGTTTGGCTTGTTCAGTTTCTTATGCGCAGGAAGAAAGAGATTTAAATAAAGAAGTGAAGGTGAAAACCGCTTATCAGCCCAAAATAAATAAATCAAAGCGAATTGGTGAGTTGCCGGTGGTTCAGGATACAGCAACCTTTACTCCTTCGTTTTCCTATTTTATACAAACAAAACCTTTGGCCGTAGGATTTTCTCCTGCTTTAATCCCGGCAGCACGAATTGTTGGTGAGCCATTGCAATCAATTAACAGTCATGCCTTAACTCTTGCAGGGGGTAATTATTCAACCCTTTTCGGGGATTATCGTTTCAATAACCAACGCTCGAAAATAAGCGATTTTGGAATTCATATTCGTCATTATTCCACCAACGGAAAATTGGAGTTGGAAAATGGTCGGAAAGCAAAGCCCGATTGGAAAGAACAATTGGCTGAAGTATATGGCAGTGTGTATTTGGATGAGGGAAAGATTTCAGGAAAGGTGTATTACGAGCACAAAGGATACGATTTTTTCGGATTTCCGGCAGAAGATGATGTTGCAGCAGATTATGTGGATTTATTTCCATATACTGAGCAGGTTCAAAATCGTTTTGGATTGAATGCAGAGTTCCTTACTGCCTTTAAAGATGAAGAGAAGTTGAATTTTGGTGTTGGTTTGCAATACGAGCACTTTACGGATGATATCTACGTTACAGAGAATGATGTATTGATTAGTGCCGAGGCTAAAATTCGTCGTGGTGATGGTTTTTGGAGTTTAAAATCATCTTTTGATTATTTTGCAACCGACGGAATTACCAGTATGGAAGAGTTGGGATCTATGTTTGAAAGGAATACTCTCGTTTGGAACTTAAATCCTCAATATTCGCTTAAAACCGGCAATTTGAATTTGAAATTAGGATTGAATACGGTTCTTGCCATGGGCGACGATTCAGAAGCAAAGCTGTATCCTGATATAGCTGTTGATTTTGAAGCAATTGATGGCATTATGACCCTGTTTGCCGGATTGGACGGGGATTTAAAAATGAATAATTACAATGATATTATTGCCGAGAATCCATACGTTTACTCAGGTTTGAATGTGGTGCCTTCCAATCAAAAATACAGATTGTTTGGTGGTGTAAAAGGCAGTTTGTCTTCTAACTCATCCTTTAAATTGTCGGCAGAATACAGCTCTGTTGATGATCAGTACTTCTTTATGCAAAGAAATGCCGGTGCAGCAAATGCAGATTATTCTGGTACTACTTATTCAAATAAATTTGATGTGGTTTATGATGATATTAGTTTGCTTCGTTTAGGCGCTGAAGTAAGTATAGGTTGGACCGATAAATTGGAACTGAATTCATCAGTTTGGTTTAATAAATATACTCTCGATAAGCAAGCAGAGGCCTGGCACAAGCCGGAATTTGAAATGAATGTAAATGCCACATATGCATTCACAAATGATCTTGACTTTCAGGCGGGAGTTAATATATTGGGCGAGAGACCTGTTTCTATGGGATCTACTGTAAAAACATTGGATGCCGTGTATGATCTGAGTATTGGTGCGAATTATCGTTTAAATAAGCATTTTACGGCTTTTGGGAAAGTAAATAACCTATTTGCCGACAAATACTATCAGTGGGATGGATATCCTTCTCAGAGACTTAATTTTCTATTGGGTGTGAAAGTCGTATTTTAGGTCGCATTAAAAGCATTTTACAGAAGGGTGTTCTATTTGTAGAGCATCCTTTTTTATTTTTTGCTTATGTTTGCAAATTGTTTTTTGCACGCTTTTTGCTATTTTTAATAGTATTATCAAATCTCTATCAAAATTATGTCCTGTAAATTGATCCGTAAATCAAGATATATACTTCCGTTCGTTATTATACTTTTTTCATGTGTAAGTGAGCTTTGTGCTCAAAAAGAAGAGCGGTGGAAGCTTTCAGTCAATAATGACCAAAAGCCACTCGAAATTTTAATGGAGATGGGAATGGAGGATATGGGAGTAACCTATCTGTTTGATATCACCAGAGATACTCTTAATCTGGCTTTTGTGGCCGAAGAATCGATCGATTGGGATTCACACGGAGTTAGTGTTTTTGCAATGCCAAAAAACAGGGAGGTTCTTAAAATTAAACTCGATAATGCCGATATGGAGAATGTTCAGGTTGTTTTTTACAAGATGTGGAAAGCAATGCCTAAAAATTTTAAAAATGTAACTACAGTATTTGAACTTCACGAATACGGGCGTACTAAAACGGGAAATGATATTAATAGTTTTATTATCAGGTTTAAAATGAAAAGACCCCGCCGAAGTAATTCTATGGAATTGTAAACATAAACGGACAGATATCTCTTCTGATTGGTACTTTTAAAAACAGTTTGACAAAAACTATTAAAAAGCACGATTTTTCTAGATAAAACAGCCTGTAAACTCATCATTTTTACTATCTTTGTTTTACTTTTATTTTTAGGCTTTAGTAATGGATTAACATGCTGACAGTAAGTGTGTTTTGTCTTTCTCCTCACTACTGGTTTTTATCGGTTTAGTCAGAAAAAACTTTCCTGAGAATGAATTAATTTTTGTACAAAAAAAATATTAGAATATAAGATCATGATTTTGATCAATAATCATACGATTTATTGGTTAAATTCTTTGATTGACAACTAAAGATCTGATAAATGAGTGATTTAGAAAAGAAACCAAACGGGAATAATGAATATTCTGCTGATAGTATTCAGGTATTAGAAGGATTGGAAGCGGTTCGTAAACGCCCTTCCATGTACATTGGTGATGTAAATATTAAAGGTTTGCACCATTTGGTGTATGAGGTTGTAGATAACTCGATTGATGAGGCCTTGGGTGGATATTGTAAAAATATCGATGTGTTTATTAACGAGGACAATTCAGTTACCGTTAAGGATGATGGTCGTGGAATTCCTACTTCCCTGCATGTGAAGGAAAACAAATCGGCACTTGAAGTAGTAATGACTGTTTTGCATGCCGGTGGTAAATTCGATAAGGATTCTTATAAGGTATCCGGAGGTTTGCACGGGGTTGGTGTTTCTTGTGTTAATGCATTGTCAATACTTTTAACTGCGGAAATCCATCGTGACGGGAAAATATATCGTCAGGAATATTCTAAAGGGGTGCCATTGGCGCCGATAGAAACAATAGGTGAATCTGATTTGACAGGAACCTATATTACTTTCAAACCGGATGATTCAATTTTTCTTGTAACTGAATATAAATACGATATTTTAGCTGCACGTTTAAGAGAACTGGCATTTTTGAATAAAGAGATCCGTTTGAATCTTACAGATAAAAGAGATCTAAATGAGAATGGAGAACCTCGTTTCGAGACCTTTTATTCAAAAGAAGGATTAAAAGAATTTGTTGAATATCTTGACAGCACAAGAGAGCGGTTAATTGAGGAAACTATTCATGTTTCGATAGACAAGAATGAAGTTCCTGTTGAAATAGCACTTCAATACAATTCTTCTTATTCTGAAAATATTCACTCTTATGTGAATAATATCAATACAATAGAGGGTGGAACTCACCTAACAGGTTTCCGTCGTGGATTAACCAGAACTTTAAAAGCATTTGCTGATAAGTCAGGAATGTTGTCAAAATTGAAATTTGATATTAGTGGTGATGATTTTCGGGAAGGTTTAACGGCTGTTGTTTCTGTGAAAGTTGCAGAGCCGCAGTTCGAAGGACAAACCAAAACAAAATTGGGAAACTCGGAAGTAAGTATTGCTGTTGATCAGGCCGTAAGCACAATGTTGGCTAATTATTTGGAGGAACATCCAAAAGATGCCAGAACTATTGTACAGAAGGTGATAATGGCGGCTACAGCTCGTCATGCCGCTAGAAAGGCCCGTGAATTAGTTCAGAGAAAAACAATTTTAGGTGGCTCCGGATTGCCTGGTAAATTATCCGACTGTTCAGATAAGGATCCTGTAAACTGTGAAGTATTCCTTGTCGAGGGAGATTCGGCGGGTGGAACAGCCAAGCAAGGCAGAGATCGTAAATTTCAAGCAATTCTTCCGTTAAAAGGTAAGATTTTGAATGTTGAGAAAGCCATGCAGCACAAGGTTTTCGAAAGTGAAGAAATCAAGAATATATTTACTGCCTTAGGGGTTACAATTGGAACCGAAGAGGATAGTAAAGCTGCAAATGTTGAGAAAATTCGTTACCACAAGATTGTAATCATGTGTGATGCGGATGTTGATGGTAGTCACATCGCAACTCTTATTATGACTTTCTTTTTCAGATACATGAAATCATTAATCGAAAGTGGTTACCTATATATTGCAACACCTCCATTGTATTTGATTAAAAAAGGTAAGAATGAACAGTATTGTTGGAATGAAGATCAGCGTTTGCGCTTAATTGAAGAATGGGGTGGTGGAAAAGAATCTTCTTTGCACATTCAGCGTTACAAAGGTCTTGGAGAGATGAGTGCCGAACAATTGTGGTCGACAACCATGGATCCGGAAGTGAGAACATTACGCCAGATAACAATTGAAAATGCAGCTGAGGCTGATCATGTGTTTTCTATGTTGATGGGTGATGAGGTTCCTCCAAGAAGAGAATTTATTGAGAAGAATGCAACTTATGCCAATATTGATGCATAAACAGTAAAATACAATATGTTAAGCCCTTGAGTTTGTTTCTCAAGGGCTTTTTTATTATCAAATCATCAATTTTGTGGTTTTTATTTGTTGTGTAAAACAAAATTAATAATTTACCCCACGTAAATTTTAAATGTTGAAAATATGAATATTTGTGTGTTTTGTTCTTCCAGTAATTCTGTGGATGAAAAGTATTTTCTGGAAGCTAAAAACCTTGGAACATCAATTGGTGAATCAGGATACAATTTGGTTTACGGGGGAACAAACGTGGGGCTTATGAATCAGGTTGCAGTTTCGGTTAAAGAGGCTGGAGGAAAGGTGATTGGCGTAGTGCCAAAGCTGATTAATGATTATGGAATATCGGCTGATTTTTTGGATGAATTAGTCATCACTCCTGACATGTCGGAACGGAAAAAAATTCTGCGTGAAAAATCAGATGCATTTGTAGCTTTGCCGGGAGGTTTTGGTACGCTCGAAGAGATTCTGGAAGTAATAACCCTGAAACAGTTGGGATATCATAACTTGCCAATTGTGTTCATTAATACGGATGGGTTTTATGATTTTTTAAAAGCGCAATTTGAACTTTCTTATCAAGAGAATTTTGCAAAAGAGGATTACCGGGACTATTATTTATTTGTAAATAGTTATGATAGTGCTATAAATTACATTCAGAACTATAAAAAAGAACAGTTAAAGACAAAATGGGATTAGTTTTTTAGAAACTGCTTTTCAATAGAATCCAGTAATTTTGCTGTTTTAATTGGTTTTGAGAGATAGTCATCACATCCGGCCGCCATTACTTTTTGCTTGTATTCTTTTTGAAAGTAAGCAGTTTGGCCAATAATCGGAATTTGTGAGTTGAATGATTTAATTTCTTTCGTTGCATCGTAACCGTTCATGATTGGCATTTGTATGTCCATTAGTACAAGATCAACAGCGATTGATTGACATATTGTTACTGCTTCACTTCCATTTTTCGCCCAAAGTATTTCTGCCTTGGTTTTTACCAGACTTGCTTTAAAGAAGGAGAAATTAATCTTCTCATCATCAACAATAAGAATGCTTTTGCCTTTCCAGTTGTAATTTTTTTTGTCACAAACTTCGGTTTTTTCAATCTGCAATTTCTCTCTGTTGTAGGGAAGAGTGACAAAAAAACATGTACCGATATTCTCTTTTGATTCAACTCTTATTTCTCCGCCAAGTATTTCAGCTAATCGTTTCGAAATGGTTAAGCCCAGACCTGTTCCGCTATACCGTCGGGTGTCCGATCCATCCATTTGTCTGAAGCTGTGAAAGATATTTTCCATTGATTTTTCAGCGATTCCAATGCCGGTATCTTTTACGAAGAATTCGATTTTGTTTTTTTCTTTAAGTTGATAGCCAAACTCTATAAACCCATTGTCGGTAAATTTGATTGCGTTTTCGATTAAGTTTGATAGTAATTGCTCTAACCGACCAGGATCAGTATAAATAATAGAGTCTTCATCGTTTAGAGTCTTTTGAATTTTAAGAATAAGGTGGGATTTTTTATTCTTGTTTTTGTGAATGTAATACTTTTCATATAATTCGGTAAGTACTGTATTAACAGGAATTTCCAAAGAGGAAAGTTTTATTTGTTTGCACTCTATTTTCGATAAATCAATTATGTTGTTAATGAGCTGCAGTAAATTAATACCACTTTGTTTTATCAGATCTCCGTATTCTTGCCGCTCGCTTTCATTAACTTCCTGAGCTGTAATAATTTCAGTAAATCCAAGAATGTGATTCATTGGAGTTCTTATTTCATGAGACATATTCGCAAGAAAGGCTGATTTTAATTTGTCAGATTCCTCCGCTTTGTTTTTCGCTTCGGTTAAATGTTTTTCATATATTTTTCTCTCTGTAATATCCCTGTAAATACCGAAAATAGCAATCTGCTCACCATCAACCTCAATTGGGTTTCCCATAATCGAAACGTCAATTAGTCTGCCGTCTTTGCATTTCCGGACAGTCTCAATTTCTACCAGCTGGCCTTTGGCTGTGATGTAATTTAAATTATTGGCTTCATCTTGTCTTGTTTCATCGGCAAGCAAGGTATCTATTACCACTCCTTTTAAATCTTCTTTGGTGTAACCAAACAGATTTGTAAATTGTTTGTTGATTTTTATACCATTACTCTCGTTGTCAGTAATTGCTATCGCCTCCGGAGAATTTTCGAAAAGTTGTTCAAAGTACGCGGTTTCAATATTAAGCTGGTGTTCAATCGATTTTCTTTTAAGAATCATTTCATTGGCATGCTCACCAAGAATTTTAAATTCCTTAAAATGTAGTTTAGATATGTCAATTATGTGTGAATTACTCGCAGCGTTTTTGTAAAATTGAGTTAAAATTTCTAATCCCGACTTGCTGATTTTTACCATAAATCGGGTGAATGTAATTATAATGAAAATTGTTAATAAAAAGATTAAACCTGCTTTTATAAAATACCCATTTACAAGAGCTTTTAGTTCATTTCTCTTATTCTGAATTGATTCTGTGAGTTGGCTGATATGAACACCGCTCCCTATTACCCACTGCCAGTCTTTGTAGGTTTTTGCATACATCAATTTTGCGATAGATTCTTGACTGCCCTTTTTGTATGGATCCGCATACCTAACGAATCCACCATCTTTATCTGTTCCTCTTGTAATCAGCTCCTGAACTATCTTTTTGCCATCTTTGTCTTTTTTATTCCAAAGATTTTGACCAATAAGATCCTTTTGTGTATGTGCTAAACACGTTCCGTTAAAATTAAATACTACAATTGAGAAGCTTTCATCAAATCGCATGTCTGTAATTTTATCCAGAATTTTATCTTGAATTTTTAATTCGTAGTTTTCCACATATTGAGTACATCCGATATACCAATTATATGGTTTGAATATTTTAACAAAGGATATTTTAGGATCGATTTTTTGCCCTTCTTCCTTTTGCCATGAATAGTTTGAATAACCTTCGCCATTATTTTGTGCAATTTTTATTTCATTTTTGATAATCGGAATACTAAAAACATCTTTAAGTGATAGTTTGTTTTGTCCTTCCCATTCCGGGTTTTCTGAATTCATTTGCACAACACCAGCCAAGCTGTTTATATAGAAAAAACCGCTTCCATCATTAAAACGAACAGAGCGTAACGCATCTGTTATGAGTTTTTTTATCTGCTCTTCCGTAAGATCATTTTTACAGCTGTTGTATATGTTTGCTGCAATGGAATGCGCTTCGTAAACTCTGCTGCTGATGTCTTTTTTTAGTGTGTTTCTTGTTTGCTCTCTCTCGTTTTCAATATAATTTATAAGAGTTTGAGTTTCGTGTTGAAGGGTTTTTTCTTGTATCTTAAAAAAGTCGTCCTGTATTTGTTTAGACTCTTGCTTAAATTTTTGCCTTGCCTGCTGTACCCAAAAAATCCCAAGAATGGAAATTAGGAGAAAGGAAGTGGCGAGAAGTGAAACCAAAAATACTTTAGAAATGCTTTTGTCTTCAATAATTTTAGCAAGAAAGAATTTCATATTAAGGTGGAAGTAGAATTCAATTATTATGTTGTGAGAGTACCATTAAAAACATGTGTTGCCGGTCCTGTCAGCCAAATATCTTCAATTTGTTTGTTACTTATTTTTCTGAAATGAACCTCAAGAAAACCACCTTTTGTCTTGATTATAAATTTGTTACTGCCCGTTTTAAAACCGGCACTTATAGCCGATGCAACAACTCCTGTTCCACATGAATAGGTTTCATCTTCAACACCTCTTTCGTAAGTGCTGACAGTAATATTTTGACCTTGAAATGATACAAAATTCACATTTGTCCCTTTTTCGGCGAACCTATTGTTGTAGCGTATTTTCTTTCCTTCAGCAAAAGTGTCGAAATTTTCATGATTGGATATGAATCTTACAAAATGAGGCGATCCGGTATTTAAAAAATAAAAATCGTCACCCATTTCAATATCTAAAACATCAATCATCTTTAGACTAACCTGAATACCATCTTCAGTATTCGTAATTTTTGCTTCATGTTCTCCATCCACAGCTATGAATTTTGTTTTTTCTGAGACAAGTCCTAAATGATAAGCAAAAGCAACAATACAACGACCACCATTTCCGCACATACTGCCTTCTTTTCCGTCCGAGTTGTAGTATCTCATTCGAAAGTCGAATCCGTCTGCATTTTCAAGTAACATTAATCCATCACCACCAATTCCAAATCTTCTGTCGCAAAGTTTTTCGATTAATGAGAAGTCATCTGGAGCAATCCTACCGTTTCTATTGTCAATTAAAACAAAATCATTTCCAGTTCCCTGATATTTTGAAAATTCAACTTTCATTTTTAAATCTTGTTAAGAAGTGTTAAATACCAATAAATTATAAACACTTGTTAAGTTTATATCGTTAAAATTGTTGTATAAATGTAGGAATCTTATTGGTATCAGTTATTTCGTCACTCAAGAAAATCAAAATTATTTGATCCATGAAATTATTTGATTTTTATTTTAGATAGAGAAAGCAACATTCTGCCTTTTTTTAGGCATAGTAAGAAAAACATCCTGTTTGATTTCAAACAGGCATCATATAATTATTAATTAATAAAGTTTTTTCAGATGAAATTGAAATTATTTTTGGGAAAATTAGCAATTGCCATTTTAGGTGGAACAATTGCCGTTTTATTATTTGTGTTATTTACTGATAAAAAAGAAAGAATTATTACTGTTCCTGAAGTGCGAACGACACAACTTACAAACCATACTGTTGGTGTGCCTCAGGTTGATTTAACATACGCTGCAGAAATGTCTGTGAAATCGGTTGTTCATGTAAAAACACTTTATTCAAATGAGGAATACCAATCCAATCCCTTTTATGATTTTTTATTTGGAGAGAGAGGTAGAAGTCAGCAACCAAGAGCTAGTATAGGATCTGGTTCCGGAGTAATTATTTCTGATGATGGATATATTGTAACGAATAATCATGTTGTGCAAGGATCGAATTTAATAAATATTGTACTCTACGATAAAAGAGAATATGAAGGAAAATTAGTTGGTTTTGACCCTTATACAGATTTGGCTTTAATTAAAATAGATGAAAAAGATCTTCCGAAAATGGATTTTGGAAATTCAGATGATCTAAAACTTGGAGAGTGGGTTCTTGCAGTAGGCAATCCATTTAATCTGACATCTACAGTAACGGCTGGTATTATTAGTGCAAAGGCAAGAAATCTTGGTTTAAATGGAAATAGAATGAGTATTGAGTCATTTTTGCAGACCGATGCTGCCGTTAACCCAGGTAACAGTGGTGGGGCTTTGGTTGATACTAAAGGGAGGCTAATTGGAATTAATACTGCAATAGAATCCAGAACAGGTTCATATTCGGGTTATTCTTTTGCCATTCCGGTTACTATCGTTGAAAAAGTAATTGGCGATTTGAAAAAATACGGAGAGGTTCAAAGAGCATTTATTGGAGTGTCTATTCGAACAGTTGACGCTAATTTAGCTGATGAATTTAAAATTGATAAAATTGAAGGAGTATATGTTGCGGGTATAAATGAAGATGGTGCTGCCGAGAATGCCGGAATAAAAAAAGGAGATATTATATTGAATATAGAAGGGAAAGTTGTAAATTCTAGTGCTGAGCTTCAAGAGCAGATTAGTAAGTTCCACCCAGGTGACAAAATTAAGGTTTTAATAAAAAGAAATGAGGAAAGGAAACAAATTGAGGTAGTCTTACGTAATAGACTAGGAAATACCAACGTAATTAAATCTAAAGATCTGGCTTTTCTTGGAGCTGAATTTGAACCTATATCAACACAGGAGAAGTATCGTCTTCAAATAAACAGAGGAGTGAGGGTAAAGAATCTGCGAGATGGGAAGTTTAAGGACGAGAAGATTAAGGAGGGGTTTATTATTTATAAAATTAACGAAACACCAATCTTCAAGGTAGATGATATTAAAGATGCGCTTCAGGATGTAAAAGATGGAGGTGTATTTATCTCTGGAATTTATCCGGATGGAAGCGTTAAGTATTACGCGTTTTCTCTAAATGATAAAGATTAGGAAATTAAATGGGAAAATAATAATAATTCGAATAAAAGAGCAATTAATTTTGACTTTAAGTATTTAAAAGTCTAATTTTGCAAAATATTTCGATGAAAAGGGACTATGAGACAATTAAAGATAACCAAATCAATTACCAATCGTGAAAGTGCTTCTTTGGATAAGTATTTACAGGAAATTGGTAAAGAAGATCTTATTACGGTAGAGGAAGAAGTTGAATTGGCGCAGCGAATAAAAAAAGGCGACCAACGAGCTTTAGAGAAATTAACAAGAGCTAACCTACGTTTTGTTGTTTCGGTTGCGAAACAATATCAAAATCAAGGGTTAAGCCTACCGGATCTTATTAACGAGGGTAATTTAGGTTTGATTAAGGCAGCTGAAAAGTTTGATGAGACACGAGGATTTAATTCTGCAGGCTTTAGCTGAGCAATCAAGAATTGTTCGTTTGCCATTGAATCAGGTTGGTTCTTTGAATAAAATTAACAAAGCTTTTTCTAAATTTGAACAAGAGCACGAGAGAAAGCCATCTCCTGAGGAGTTAGCTGAATCTTTAGAGTTGCCTGCTGATAAAGTAGCAGATACACTTCGTGTTTCCGGTCGTCACATTTCTGTTGATGCTCCGTTTGTTGACGGGGAAGACAACAGTTTGTTGGATGTATTGGTGAATGATGATTCTCCGATAGCCGACAGAAATCTTTTGAATGAATCTCTTACTAAAGAAATTGATCGTGCACTAGCTACTCTTACTGAAAGAGAGAGTGACATTATCAAACTTTTCTTCGGTATTGGTATTCAGGAAATGACTTTGGAAGAAATTGGTGAAAAATTTGGCTTGACACGTGAGCGTGTTCGTCAGATTAAAGAAAAAGCGATTCGTCGTTTACGTCATACTTCCAGAAGTAAATTACTGAAAACTTATTTGGGATAAAACATTCCATTTACGATATGTAAAAAGCAGTTTCGAAAGAAACTGCTTTTTTTTATTTCTTTTCTTTTAATTGCGCTTCAAGCTTATACATTTCATCGCGATATTGAGCTGCTTGTAAAAAGTCCATTTCCTTAGCTGCTTTTTGCATTGCTTTTTTGGTTTGTTCAATGGTTTTTTCCAAACTGCTTTTACTCATGTATTGAACAACAGGATCTGCTGCGATTTCAATTGAATCCGGACCGGAATATGCAACAGGTCCGTTATCTTTGCCATGATTCATTGTGCTTGCTTTCGAACGGGTAATTTGTGTTGGAGTAATGCCGTTTTTGGTATTGTAATCCAATTGTTTTTCTCTTCTATGATCTGTTGCATCGATGGTTTCCTGCATCGATCGGGTAATTTTATCGGCATACATGATCACTTTGCCATTCACATTACGGGCAGCTCTTCCCGAGGTCTGTGTTAAAGATCTGGTGGATCTCAAAAATCCTTCTTTGTCAGCATCTAAAATTGCAACGAGAGACACTTCCGGAAGATCCAATCCTTCACGCAATAAGTTTACACCAATTAAAACATCAAAAACACCATTTCTTAGATCTTCCATTATTTTCACCCGATCTAATGTAGTAACATCGGAATGAATATATCGGCAGCGAATATTTAAATTGGTGAAATATTCCGATAACTCTTCTGCCATTCGCTTGGTGAGTGTGGTAACCAGAACACGTTCACTAATTTGTGTGCGTTTGTCGATTTCGGCAATTAAATTGTCTATTTGATTAAGGCTTGGGCGAACTTCTATTTGCGGATCAAGTAATCCGGTTGGTCTGATCACCTGCTCTACAACAACGCCTTCGCATTTTTCCAGTTCGTAATCGGCAGGTGTCGCACTTACGTGGATTGTTTGTTTGGCAATCTGTTCGAATTCTTCGAATTTTAATGGGCGGTTATCCAGCGCCGAAGGCAAGCGGAAGCCATATTCAACCAAATTTATTTTTCGGGAGTGATCACCACCATACATGGCACGAATCTGCGGAATGGTAACATGACTCTCATCAATTACCACCAAAAAATCATCCGGGAAATAATCCATAAGGCAGAACGGACGGGTTCCTGCAGCTCTTCCATCAAAATACCGCGAGTAATTCTCAATTCCTGAACAGTGTCCCAATTCTCGGATCATTTCTAAATCGAAATTGACTTTTTCTTCCAAACGTTTTGCTTCCAGATGTTTTCCTATATCTTTTAAAAAGGCAACCTGAGCTACCATATCATCCTGAATTTGATGAATGGCTTTTTGGACTCTGTCTTTACTGGTAACAAATATATTTGCAGGATAAATCGTTATTCTGTCATAGTGATCTAATTTAGCTCCGTTAATTGGGTCAAAAGAGTAAATTTCTTCAATTTCATCATCCCAGAATATAATGCGATAAGCAAAATCAGCGTATGCCGGATAAATATCAATTGTATCTCCTTTCACCCGAAAATTTCCACGGTCAAACTCTATTTCATTTCTTGAGTACAAAGCATCGACAAAGGAGTGAAGAAGTTTGGTACGGGAAATTAATTGTCCTTTTTTAATTTCGGTAACATTAGCATGAAAATCTTCAGGGTTTCCAATACCATAAATGCAGGAAACAGATGAAACTACAATTACATCCTTTCTTCCGGACAGAAGGGCAGAGGAAGCGCTTAAACGCAGCTTTTCAATTTCATCATTAATGGATAAGTCTTTCTCTATATAGGTGCCTGTTACCGGCAGATATGCTTCCGGCTGATAATAATCGTAATAGGAAACGAAATACTCAACAGCATTGTTCGGAAAGAACGTTTTGAATTCACCATATAACTGAGCGGCAAGAGTTTTGTTGTGACTTAAAACCAGGGTTGGGCGCTGTACCTGCTCAATTACATTGGCGATGGTAAATGTTTTACCCGAACCGGTAACCCCAAGCAGAGTTTGATGAGGAGCGCCATCGTTTAAGCCTTTGCATAATTCTTCAATGGCATTTGGCTGATCACCTGTTGGTTTAAATTTTGATTCAATTTTAAATTTCATGCAGCACTTTTGATTGGTTCGATGTCTGAATTGCTAAAATATAGAAACAATATGAACCTTGATAGTTTTAAATGAAAAATCTAGCTTATCAGATCATTTCAGAAAGAAAAACAGCCGATTACGTTGTTGGTAATCAGCTGTTGTATTTTATTTGATTGTTTTTTTAATTGCTTAACTGAAAGTAAACGGGGAAGTGATCGCTGTAACCACCAAAGTATTTAGGACCGGCGTAAGTGCGGTTGGGAACCAATATACCTTTTGGTGTTTTGTGGCAAATCCAGTCAGCATTAAAGATTTTGCCTGCCTGATGATTTGTGTGCAGCCCTTTTGTATTGCTTATAAGGCTGTTGGAAACAATTAGATTGTCAAGCATGTTCCAATCACCCTTGTAGTTGTAAGTGCCTTTTCCGTTTATCTTTAAATCGTACATTAGATTGTAAAGAGCTTCAGGATTTGATGTATCCTTATTGTTGGTAGCGGCTAAAATCTCTTCAGCAGATTTGTTGTTGGGTTCATCATTAAAATCTCCCATGATAATGATTTTCGCATTGGGATTTTTTTCCTGCAATTTATTAACGGCAATTTTTAATTGCTCAGCCACAAATACGCGATTTTTCTCCGATTTTTCTGCTCCTCCTATTCTTGATGGCCAATGATTAACAAATAGGTGTAAGGTATCATTAGAACCTAAAATACCCTCAACATGAAGAATATCGCGTGTTTTGTAGTTTGGTTCATCTGGAAAATGAATTCCAATTATGTCATGACTTAGGTATTTGAATTTGTTTTTTTGATACAGAAGTGCACAATCAATTCCTCTTCGATCCGGACTTTCGGTGTGGGCGATGCCATAATCCGCAGATTTTAATTTTTCCTGACTTATTAATGCTTCCAGTACAGATCGGTTTTCTACTTCACAAAGTCCGATAATAGCAGGGAAATTATTTTTATCGATAGAAGATAATACACTGGAAAGATTTACCAATTTTTTCTGATATCGTTCGGCAGTGTATTCTAATTTTCCTTCTGGAGTAAAATCGTCATCCCGAGTATTTGGATCGTTAAGAGTGTCAAATAAATTTTCGACATTATAAAATGCAATTGTATACTCTTTTTTTTCCTGAGAACAGGAAAAGGCGATGAGAGCCACCATAAGAACAAACAGTAATTTTTTTAACATGAAATAGTTTTATTGATTCTAATAAAAAGGAGTGACATCGGTTACTCTCATGCCTGCAGCTTCAGCGGCCCGAAAGCCTAAGCTTGCATCTTCAAACACTTGGCAATTTTTAGGGGAAATCCCCATTAGTTCAGCACATTTTAAAAATGTATCCGGTTCCGGCTTGTGATTTTCTACATCATCAGCACTTACCAGAATAGAAATGTACTTATCTAAACCTAAAAGTTGCATGGTTTCAGAGGCAATGTTGCGTTTCCCACCAGTTCCTACTGCCATTGGTATTTTACCATGATATTTGTATACCAAACCGGTAACGGCAGTAATTTCTTTGATTTTGTGCATCTCCTTCGCGAAAAATTCTTCTTTCATATCAGAGAATTTTTGTGGATCAATAGTACGGTTGTTTTTCTCGTTTAGTAAATCAATAATTTTAGAAGAAGGCATTCCTGCACAACTTTTTAAAAAATCAATACTAAATTCCAAGTTCATGATTTTGGCTGTTTTTACCCAGGCTTCATAATGTAAAGGCATGGTGTCAGCCAAGGTTCCATCTAAATCAAAAATAAATGCTTTAGTACTTGGGAATATATCTATTTTTTTCATGGTCTTTGTTTTTTGTCTTTCTATTCGTAAGTTTATTGTTGCAATCCTATTTTTACCTGCGTAAGATTACATTAAAATGATTAGAAAGGGATGCCTAAATTATTAAATAATTTTTAATTAATTGCACTGAATTTTCTTTAATTGCAGATTCTTAGGAGGCCGTTTTATGATCTGAATAACAGCTTGTTAAATTGTGTCTTGCTTGGATGTTTCGTTAAAAATATTTAAATTTCCATTGTTTTAACAACTTTTTATTTAATCAGCCGTTATTATAGCTGTTTGATTGAAGTGAAAATTAAAAATCAGTATATGAAGATTGTAGCTGGAAGTTTGATTCTACTATTTGTGATGATGAGTGTTTCTGTGAGTGCCAAAAACAATTCTTTGGCCGAAAAAAGAGCAAATCTAATTACATCCTGGATGGAGAAGAAGTTGGATTTGTCTGTGGAACAGATTACGCAGATTGAGGTTTTAAATTTGAAGTATGAAAAAGAAATTGAAAAGCTGACTATGGAGAAGGATGGATTTCCTTGTATGCAGGCAGTTCGTGATAGTTTGAAACGCAAAGAAGTAGAAATGAAAGATGTTCTGTCTGATAAACAGTTGGCAAGTTACATTGAATGTAAGTGTGAGCTGAAGGAAGAACTCAAACGGAATTGCAAAGATTTGATGTAAAAATAAATTTAAAATATAGGATCCCAATCGATTTAGGTTGGGATTTTTTTTGTCCAAATTCAGCAATGGGGATAAAGAGATGAAAAAATCTGAATTATTTACGTGTTTGTAACATCCGTTACACTTTTTGCGATCATCCTGTTGCATCTTTGTGGTATCGAAAGAGTAAATCGGATTTTTTTCAGAAATTATTTTGTTTGTTCTTTCTCAATTTTGTTACTGGAATAATCAAATTTATAACATTAAAAAATATTATTATGGCTATGTTTTGTTATCAGTGCCAAGAGGCAGCAAAAGGGACCGGATGTACAATTAAAGGTGTTTGTGGAAAAACCGATGAGGTTGCAAACATTCAGGATTTACTGATGTATGTGATGAAAGGAATCTCCGTTTTCAGTACCAAAGCCCGTGAAGCTGGTGTTGAGAATGATAAAGTGAACAACTTCATTATGACAGGTTTGTTTATGACTATTACTAATGCCAATTTTGATAAAGTAAAATTTGTAGCGGCTGTTCGTGAAGGCCTTAAGTTGCGTGAAGAAATTAAAAATCAGGCTGAAGCAGCAGGTGTTACTTTTGAAAACCTTCATCATTCCGCAACATGGTTTGCTGATAAAGAGAATGATTTTGACGCAAAAGCCCGTGTTATTGGTGTTTTGTCTACTGAAAACGAAGATGTTCGTTCATTAAGAGAATTGTTATTGTATGGTTTGAAAGGTTTTGCGGCTTACGTTGAGCATGCTTACAATTTAGGTCTTGAAAAAGTGGAAATGTATGCTTTTATGCAGAAAGCTTTGCAGGCTACTACTGATGATACATTGACCGCTGATCAATTGGTTGCTTTGGTTATGGAATGTGGAGCTAATGGTGTAACTGCTATGGCAACTCTTGATGAAGCAAACACATCTGCTTATGGCAATCCTGAAATTACTGAAGTGAATATTGGTGTAAGCGACAAGCCAGGTATCCTTATTTCAGGTCATGATTTGAAGGATATGGAAGAATTGTTGAAGCAAACTGAAGGAACTGGTGTTGATGTTTACACTCACTCTGAGATGTTGCCTGCCAATTACTACCCAGCATTCAAAAAATATGAGCACTTTGTAGGTAACTACGGAAATGCATGGTGGAAGCAGAATGAAGAGTTCGAAACATTTAACGGACCTATTTTGTTTACAACCAACTGCATTGTTCCTCCAACTGCAAAATCTACTTACCAGGATAAAGTATATACTACAGGAGCTTCTGGTTTCCCAGGATTCAAGCACATTACTGCTGGCGAAAATGGAAAGAAAGATTTCTCTGAAATTATTGAAGTAGCCAAGAATTGTGCTGCTCCAACTGAAATTGAGAACGGAACTATCGTAGGGGGTTTTGCTCACAATCAAGTAATGCAATTGGCTGATAAGGTTGTTGATGCTGTGAAAACCGGAGCTATTCGTAAGTTCTTTGTAATGGCTGGTTGTGATGGTCGTATGAAAGGTCGTGATTACTATACTGAATTTGCTGCTGCTTTACCAAAGGATACAGTAATTCTAACAGCTGGTTGTGCTAAGTATCGTTACAACAAATTAGAGTTGGGTGATATCGGAGGAATACCAAGAGTATTAGATGCAGGTCAGTGTAACGATTCATATTCGTTAGCAGTTATTGCATTGAAATTGAAAGAAGTGTTTGAACTTAACGATATCAATGATCTACCAATTGCTTACAATATTGCATGGTATGAGCAAAAAGCAGTTATTGTATTATTAGCACTTTTATCTTTGGGTGTTAAGAATATTCATTTAGGACCAACATTGCCGGCTTTCCTTTCTCCAAATGTTGCTAAAGTGTTGATTGATACTTTCGGAATTGCAGGAATTGGTACTGTTGACGAAGACATGAAAATGTTTTTAAATTAAGGATGAAATTGAGGTTTTAAAAAGCGTTTTGCGGGTGAAGAAAGACAGAGGAGATTTGTGAATGGAACGTTTTTTAGTTTGTTAGGGTGATTAGCTGCCTAATGTAGATGATTTAAACTCTGCATTAGGCAGTTTTTTGTTTGATTTTGTTACTATTTTAGGAACAATTTATGTAATGTTATATGCAGTTATGGATCAAGCTAAAACAATGAAATTCTTAAAGAAGTACCATAAATGGCCTTCTTTGGCATTGACTTTCTTTATTTTATTGTTCGCAATTTCTGGAATTGTGATGAATCACCGGGGAGTATTTTCTTCTGTTGATGTAGATCGAAAATATTTAGGCAGTGAGTATCAGTATTCAAATTGGAATAAGGCTGCGGTGAAATCGGCTGTAACAATTCAAGGAGATACAGCATTAATTTACGGCAATATCGGAATCTGGAAAACTACCGATAATTTCAAAACATTTCAGGACTTTAATTCCGGCTTTACATCTGGCGTCGACAATAGGAAAATTGAAAAAGTGATTAAAACCAGTTGGGGAGCGCTTTATGCCGGAACATTGTTTGGACTTTTCTATTACAATCCGAAAAGTGAAAATTGGGAAAACATTGACTTGCCTGTTTCTGAGGAGAGAGTTGTTGATTTGGTTGAGATTAATAATCAACTATTTGTTTTGACACGTTCTCACTTGTTGAAAAAAACAGAGATTGGTTTTGAGATTGTAAATTTGCTTCCAGATCAGAATTACGACAATAAGATCAGTTTGTTTAAAACATTGTGGGAAATTCATAGTGGTGAGGCTTTTGGTATAATAGGGCAGTTGTTTGTTGATTTTATAGGCTTGGTGTTCATTCTTCTGTGTGTTAGTGGTTTGGTGTATTTTATCTATCCCAAATGGATAAAGAAGTTAAAGCAGAAAAGTAAAGATGCTAAGAGGAAGATTAAATTTCTGAAATTTAATTTGAAATGGCACAATCACTTTGGATATTGGTTAATAATTTTTCTTGTCTTAACTACTCTAACGGGGATGTTTTTGCGTCCGCCATTGTTGATTGCAATAGTTTCGAATCGGGTTCCTAAAATTTCATTTACGCATTTAGATAACCCCAATCCATGGTTTGATCAGTTGCGCAGAATCATGTATGATGAAGAATTGGATCGGATTCTTTTGGCAACCAATGAGAGTGTATATTATTCTGATGATGATTTTACTTCTGCTCCGAAAGTTTTTGCAGTACAGCCTCCCATTTCAGTAATGGGAGTGAATGTGTTCGAAAAGGTGAATGATGGGAGTTATCTGGTTGGATCGTTTAGTGGATTATTTTATTGGATTCCTGAAAAGGGATTAGTTTTCGATTATATTACTAAAAAAACATATGTTCCTGTAAAAACAATCGGGCCACCAATTTCTGCCCATCCAATTGCTGGATATTTGAAAGATTCAGAAGGAAAAGAAATTTTGTTTGATTACAATTTGGGCTCAGGAAATTTAAGTGATCAATCCGGTTTTACCTCAATGCCTGAAAATATTCAGCAATCGCCCATGTCACTTTGGAATTTGTGTTTGGAAACTCATACCGGTAGAATTTACCAATATATTTTTGGCAGGTTCTATATTCTTTTTATTCCATTGGCAGGAATCAGTATTTTGTGGATTTTGATAATAGGATTTGTTTTGTATCGGAAGCAAAAGAAAATAATTTTTTTATCAGCTTAGTTGAATGTGGAGTCACTTCTTTTTTTGTTGCAGCAGCCAAATGTATAGTTTAGGATTATTGTAAGTCTCAGTCCGCGAATTGTGAGTTGATTCAGGATAAAACGTGAATTTCACCTTGCTTCCCAATTCTTTTAAGCGGTTAGCCATTCATATTTTAACGGGTTACTTTAGATAAATCTACTAATTGTAAATGATAAGTTAAAAGGAAATAATTATTTACTGAAAGTCTGTATCTTTATCGCCGGATTAAAAAAAGGAAAAGCATGTTCAACTTTGAAGATATAAATCTGGACCGTATTGTGGTTCACAATGTAGGAAATAAACATCACGATGAAGATTTGAAACTTTCTAAATTGGAAATTCAATTGGAAGATGATGATGTTAAGGATATCCTGCTAAAGTATTTTTTAACAGCCTTTAATAAGGAGGAATTCTATAATTTCCAACATGATACCGATTTGAATATGAATGAAGTGTTTTGTTATGCTTCGGAGTATTTCGAGGAGAATGTTTCCTTTTACGATCAGTCAACCAATATTGCAGTTCATTTGTATGAAAAATCAAACCATCCGAATATAAAGGGTGGCGAATTTTATTTGGTGGGCTTCTCGAATTGCGTGGTTGATGGAGAAGTTTGCGATGCGTTGGGTATTTTTAAATCAGAAAATAAAGACACTTTTTTAAAGGTGTACCAAAAGCAGGATAATTTTGAGTTGGGATGTGAAAATGGAATCAATATCAAGAAATTGGACAAAGGCTGCCTGATTTTCAACTCCGAAAAGGAAAAAGGATTCAAAGTTTGTATTGTAGATAAAACCAATTCGAACAAAGAGGCTTTGTACTGGAAAGAGGACTTTTTGAATTTGAAACTTCGCGAAGATAATTTCTATCATACCCAAAATTATTTGGATATGTGTAAAGGTTTTATTGGTGATGTGTACAACGACGAGAATGAAGTTGCCAAAGCAGATCAGATTGATTTAATGAACAAGTCAATCAATTTTTTTAAGGATAAAAAGCTGTTCAACGAGGAATTATTTAAAAAGGAAGTGATTGAACAGCCTGAGGTGGCCACAGCTTTTGATGAGTACAAAACCTATTATCAAAACGAACAGGGAACAACTGTTACACCAGAATTCACAATTAATAATGATGCTGTAAAAGGAGAGCAAAAGCACTTTAAACACATATTAAAGCTGGATAAAAACTTTCATGTTTACATTCATGGGCAACGAAAATTTATAGAAAAGGGATACGATGCTGCTCGTGATTTAAGTTACTACAAACTGTTTTTCAGAGACGAGAATTAGGCATGACCTGACAGCGTTTTTTAACCTGACAGTGTCTGCATATTTATTTGGATTATTAAGAAGCTTTCTCAATTATGGGGAGGCTTTTTTCATTTTCGGGGAGCTTTACCCTTGTAGCATCTTTCACTTTATACTCACTTTATATCCCAGTACCGGCTGGTTTTCAAAATAAATGATCAACTCATCATCGCCTTTCTTGTTTGTTGGTACAGAAAAGTTAACGATGTTCTTTTTTAGAATAGGTTTTACGAGTTGGCCAAATTTTTCACTTTTAAAATGATAAGCAATCGGAATGCCACTTGGAACATTTGCAATTGAAAAGGCAATCTCATTTCCTTTTCGGATTGATATTAATCCATTTTCCGGATTGATTATTTGGTAGCCTTTGCCGATGAATTCATTAAAAATGGTGGGCTGAAGGGCAAATTCTTCCCGGGTAAATTCTTTATTCAGCAGTAACCATTCCTGATTGTCAGGGTAATGTTTCATGGCAAATTCCTTTGGATCGTTATCGAAATAAGCAGGAGTATATTCTTTTAGGAATTCCATTTTGGCGTAGTCAACAGAACCAGCCGCCCAGGTAATATCTGCAAGCTTCCATTTCCCATTTATTTTTACAGCATTCCAGGCATGGTTCGAAGGCAACTTGTTGTTTCCTATCTCCGAAACAAATCGTTTTGCAGCGCCCGGTATTATTACACATTCTATGTTTAGTATGTGGCAGATTTCCTGAAAAAGCGTAGAGTATCCTTCACACAAAGCCTTGCGGCTCTTTATTGTTTCCAATGCCAGATCTCTTCTGAACTGATCTTTTTGTGTCTGCAAATCTTCGTCCGAAGTATACGAAAAGCGGATTTTATGAGTCTTGTTTACTCCTTTTGTTTTGTATTCAACATTCATGGCAATCCATGCAAAGGCAGCTCTGACTTTATCTTCATCCGTATTGAAATCAGTTTTTATTTTATCAGCTAATTCCTCATAAGAGCTAAAATTTGCCGGGTATTTCGAAATGAGACCATCTATCTTATTGATCAACTGTGCATTTGCATGAGAATAAGCCAAAAAGAATAGTAAAAAGAGTATGGATTTTATGGAAGTATTCATATTGTTATGATGATTCAGTTTTAAATATAAATAAAAGAAACAAGAATCAAGCCTGAAAGCAAATAGTTAGGGAAGAATGATGATTTAAATTAGTCTTTAAAGGTTATCAAATTTATGATAATTATAGAATTGTTTTTTTTATTTTTAGATCTTGTTTCATCTTTCAATCTTGTAAAATGAATAGATTAATTATTATTGGAAATGGCTTTGATCTAGCTCATGGTCTCAAAACTAGTTTTAAGGATTTTATAGCTGATTACTTCGCTAATGCTATAAATACATTTTATAGCAAAAATGAATACTCAGATTTATTATTAGATGTTAAATTCAAATTTAATGGACGAATCAATCCACTTGATATAGGTGTTGTTACTGAGGAAGATGCGTTTAAGGTATTAAAAGTCTTAGGTGGAGATAAAGGTGTATATGTTAAGATTAAATCAGTACTTCTTAATCTTGTTTTTAACAGGATAGAAACACTAGGATGGGTTGATATTGAAATGGAATATTTTAAATTACTCTTGGTTGTTAAAACGAGTAAAAGGAAAGGCTTAGATGAACTACATCAGGAATTTGAATTTATTAAAAATCTATTATCTGAGTATTTGCGGATTCAGGAAAATGATTTTGATAGAACGATTTGTTCTGAAAATATTGTAGAGTGCTTTTTAGAGGATGTAAATGATAAAGAAATAGTATCTAATGATTTTATTAAAAATGGAAGACCCGAACATATTTATTTCTTGAATTTTAATTATACTAGTATCGGTCATGAATACTTTGATAGGTTGACAGTGAATCATAAAAGTTTTAATTTCATACATGGTAGTTTAGATAAAAGGTATGGTGATCCTATTTTTGGGTTTGGGGATGAATTTGATCAAAATTATAAAGAGTTTGAAGATTTGAATGATAATGAATATTTAAAACATATAAAATCATTTGAATATTCTAAGAAGCAAAATTACTTTTCTCTTATTCGATATATTGACGAATTGCCTTTTCAAGTATACCTTTTTGGACATTCATGTGGATTATCAGATAGAACGATGTTGAATACTTTATTTGAACACGAGAATTGTAAATCAATAAAGGTTTTCTATCATGGAGAAAAAGGAGATGAGTATGATTTTATAGATAAAATCAATAACATATCTAGACATTTTATGGATAAGACCTTGTTGAGAAAAAGGATTGTTCCTCATGATATGTGTAGACCTATGCCACAACCAATAAAAGAACATCAAGTTAAAATAAATGGATCACTTTCTTGAAACAACAGAATTTACCCCACAAAAAAGACCCACACTCACGGAAGCTTGAGCATGGGCCTTTCGAGTAATATACTTAGTAGTATATGCTTTTAATTATCTTAGGTGATTCACCACTTGATAGATTGGCTGAAGAACAGATTCTCCCAATAAAATACTCCTTTCGGGAGACCAACCATATTCAGGGTCTGGTAAATCATTATTGTCCTTGAATGGCATTTCAATTGTCAAAGATAAACATTTATATCTTTCTCCAATGTGTTTCGAGCAAATTGCTAAATTTCCAGTTCCAGGTTCGTTCTTGGGATAGCCGTGAGTGTCCTGAAAATCAGGGCATAAATCAATCCATGAACCAATGAATTTTTCCGTTAATTTTTTCAATCTTTCATCGAAGGAAGGGATGCCTTCTATTCCCGAAATAAAATTATAAGGCAAAGTTTCATCTCCGTGGATATCCAGATTTAAGTCACAGCCATACTCGTCCATTAAATTACGCACATGGAAAACTTCAGGACTGTTTTCAATCGAAGGTTCGGCCCATTCGCGGTTGTAGTTAAATCCTTTTGTGTTTACGCGTAAATTGCCTGCAATACTGCCATCAATATTCATGTTAGGCACCAAATAAAAAACAGCTTTATTTAGCAAACTTCTCGAAACCGGATCATCCTGATCCAAAAGGCGGTCAATTAAACCCTGCATAAACCATTCGGCCATGGGCTCGCCGGGATGCTGACGGGCAATTACCCAAATGCTTTTTTTCGTTTCGTCGGCTTCACCAACAATCAACATATCAATGTCTTTTCCTTCCACCGTTTTTCCAATCGAAACCAATTCACACTCCGGCGACATTTGTGCCTGATGAACTAAATTTAAATGCTGATCGTAGGTGTAAGGAGCAAAGTAAGCGTAATAAACCGAGTTATAAAGTGGCGTATGCTCAATAATCAACTCTTTGCCATCGTAATTCGATGGAACCCGAAACCAATTCTCACGATCGTAGGATGCCACAGTTTGGTAGCCTTCATATCCTTCCGGATAAGATGCTTTACCGGCATTTGTAATCCGCATTTTAACAGATTCTTCCATTGCGCCCATCAATCTGAAATGGAACCATTGAAAAAATTCAGAATTTGTGTCGTTGGGGATGCTTAGCTGTATGTTTTGAGGATTGGCGGCATCAATAACTTCAATTTTACCGCCATCAAAATTCGATGAAATATTCATGTGTGTGTCGTTTTTTTTGTGATTCATTCAAAGGTAGATTTTTTGATTTTTACAGACAAGGAAACTGTTGAATTCTTATATTGCGATGCCGGAGTACTAATTCACGATTAGTAAACGTTTAAATAATCACAAATTCTTCTATTTTTGGAAGTCTGTTTATCAAGGAAATATTATTTCTTTATTTTTGCAGAGTAGTCCTGTATTTATTTTTAATTCAAACTAATGATCAATTTGTTTCGTCTGAAAGACAACCGTTCAAAAAAGTGGAAGTTTGTAGTGTTTGCTGTAATGCTTGTATTAGTTGTAACAGGATCGGTACTTTTTAAACTTTATCAGGATATTTTCTCAGCAAACATTAATTTGGGCGAAGAAGAAACCAGCTTACTGTACATACCCACCAATTCAAATCAGGCAGATGTTTTGCAAATTCTAAATGAAAAAGGCTGCCTGAAAAACAGCTCTTCCTTTCAGTGGGTTATGGAGAAGAAAAATTTCGCAAATCACATTCATCCGGGGCGTTACGAAATTAAAAATGGCATGAGCAATAATGAATTAATAAATTTATTGCGCTCAGGCATTCAAACGCCACTCAATCTTACTTTTAATAATACCCGCACTTTAGAAGATTTTGCGGGCAAAATAGCTGCTCAAATCGAGGCCGATTCAATTAGCATCCTATCGCTGTTAAAAGACGAATCTAAATTGCAGAAATACGGATTTGCACCTCATACCATTATAGGAATGTTTATCCCCAACACCTATCAGGTATATTGGAATTTAGATGCAGAAAATTTTATTGAGAGAATGCATACAGAGTATGGTAAGTTTTGGAATATTGAGCGCTTGCAAAAAGCTGAAAATATTGGTCTTTCACCTATTCAGGTGAGCACGCTGGCATCAATTGTCGATGAGGAAACCGTTAAAAAAGATGAAAAGAAACGTGTTGCAGGTGTTTACATGAATCGCTTAAACCGTAAAATTAAATTGGATGCCGATCCAACTTTAAAGTTTGCTTTGGGCGATTTCACCATACGCAGGGTTCTTAACAAACACAAAACAATCGATTCTCCATACAACACCTATAAATATCGCGGACTACCTCCGGGACCAATTCGTCAGCCATCTATTTCCGGTATCGAAGCCGTTCTAAACTACGAAAAACACAAATACTACTACTTTTGTGCCAGTCCCGAATTCAATGGATATCACGTATTTGCCAAATCCTTGCGCGAACACAATCAAAATGCAAGTCGCTATCAAAGAGCGCTCAATCAAAGAGGCATCATGAAATAATTAGTACTTCTGCTATTTACGGGTTGTAATTTTCAGGCTTTTATTGAGAATACACTGTATGGCAAATGTCAGTGTATTCATAACGGATATCTGCTTACTTTTTAAATCTTTCTCTGGACCTTTTGATTGCCGGCATATTGGAAACCGCCCATTTCGTTAAATTATCCACATGGGGAACAAGAGATTTACCTAAGTCTGTAATTTCGTACTCAACTTTAGGAGGAATTTCCGGATAAATAGTTCGAAGAATAAATCCGTCAGCCTCTAATTTTCTTAATGTAACAGTCAGCATTTTTTGAGATATATCTGAACCAACTTCTTTATTGATTTCATTGAAACGCAGCTTCTGCTTTTCGCCTAAAATCAGTAATACAAGAATAGACCACTTATCACCAAAGCGATCTAAAACCGTTCTGACAGGACAATTTGTAATATCCCATTCACTTTTTTTTATTTCTTTTCCCATCATAGATCTTTGATTATCAACAATAGTTACCTTGAAGTTAGTTTAGAACAAGGATGTACCTTATTGGTCGTTTTTACAAACTAATATATCTTTGCTATACAAAAGTAAGTATAAAACTTTTATATAGTAAGTTTAAATAAAATATAAGATGGAAAAAATTTTAGTAACTGGCGCAACAGGACATTTGGGAAATATTGTAGTTGAAAATCTACTTAAAAAAGTTTCCGCCGGTCAAATTTCAATTTTAGTTCGGGATGAATCCAAAGCACAGGCTTTAAAAGCAAAAGGTGTAACTGTTAATATCGGAAGTTACCAGGATATCCATTCATTAAATAATGCGATGAAGGGTATAGATAAAGTTTTGCTAATCTCATCAAGTGATTTTAATGATAGAATCGGTCAGCATAAAAATGTGGTTGATGCTGCTAAACAAGCAGGAGTGAAACATATCTTATATACAGGTGTTGCATTGAAAGATATTGCAGCATCTCCTTTACAGCCATTGCTTCAGGATCATTTTCAAACAGAAGATTACATAAAAGCAAGCGGGCTTTCATTTACTTTTTTGCAAAATAGTTTGTATGCAGAGGTGATTCCAATGTTTGTAGGTGAAGATGTTTTGAAAACAGGTATTTTCTTTCCTGCAGGTGAGGGTAAAGTGCCTTTTGCTGTCAGAAAAGATTTGGGAGAAGCTATTGCAATTATTTTGGCAGGTGAAGGACACGAAAACAAAACCTATCACTTAACGGCATCAAAAACCTATTCATTTGCGGATATTGCTGCTGAACTTACCACATTGTCAGGCAAAAAAGTAAATTACACCAGTCCGGAAGATGATGCATTTGAAGATATGTTAAAGCAATTTGGTTTGCCCGAAGAAATTGTATTGATGTCCGTTTTGTTTGCCAAAGGAATTAAGAATAATGATTTTAATATGGCTGACGGTACTTTAGAGAGTATTTTGGGACGGGAACAAACGGATTTAAGAATGTTCCTTAAAGAAGCTTTTAATTTGTAATAGCACTGGCAGGTTTTTTTGATTCATGAAAAATTAAAACCTCCTTCATTTTCTAAAAGCGGAAAGGAAGGGGGGGATTATTACAGCACTTAAGTTCACCAATCAAATTAAAACTGAACTTTTCGGACATCCTCTTTTTTTTGCTGACCGAATATTTACGTTCCATAAACCGTGAATTCTATATCTGTAAATTCAGGATCAGTGGAAGAGGAATGCCGGAAGAGAAAGCTTTGCATAATTAAACGCAACCGGCTTGAAAAATAAGAGTTGCGTCTCACATTTTGTATCAAAGGATTTATTATCATTGCAACAAAGTAAATTGAATTGAGAGCAATGATTGGAACACAGACAAAAGGAACCATTATGGTACTTTTATCAGCAGTATTTTTTGGACTGCTGCCTTTTTTTGCCATTAAAACCTATGCCGAAGGTTTTGATGTGAGTAACCTGTTGTTGTACAGATTCAGTTTTGCATTTGTGCTGATTGGTTTGTTTTGTATCTACAAAAAGATTAGTATCCGAATCAATAAAAAACAATTTTTTCTGCTGCTGATTCTCGCATTTGTAGGAACCATGATGACCACCTACACACTTTTTTTATCCTATCAGTATATTTCGTCGGGATTGGCAAGCACACTTCATTTTGTGTACCCCATTATCACCATTGTTTTTGCAGGCATCGTCTACAAAGAGAAATTTACACTGAAAAAATTAACGGCTCTCTTCTTATCAATTGTTGGCATTGCCTTGTTATCCTTAGGTGGTGGTGCAGCAATTAATGCAACAGGTGTTTTATGGGCTTTGGTGTCAGGTTTATTTTACGCCATCTACATTTTGTGCATGGCCAATCCCGAATTAAGGAAAATTTCGCCCTACAGCGTTGCTTTTTGGATTTTTGGCATCTCTGCAATTTTGTTCTTTGGCAAATGCTTCTTCACAAATAATATCAACACAAATCCTGGTATTCTGTCCATATTTTATATCGTAAATCTTAGCTTTTGGTCTACTTTTTTGTCGGTTGTTTTATTCTATATGGGCATGAAACATACCGGTCCGGGGAATGCGTCTCTTCTGTCAACACTTGAACCTCTTACCGGAGTTATGGTAGGAGTGTTTGTATTTAATGATGTAATGGACTTAAAAAGTTCTTTGGCCATTCTTCTCATATTGACTTCTGTTTTTATGGTGATGCAAAACAATAAGAAACCAAACTACCGAATGCTTTTTATCAAATTAACTCCCCGCAGACTAAGGAGAGCTTAATGTTTTAATAGGAGAGCTATATCAGATTAACATCAAAATTGATCCTGCAAAATGTTTCTTTTCAGCTATCTTCGTTAAAAAATGCAGGGAAACTCGGCTGTCCTTTATAACCGAGAATTATTCATTCATAAATTTTAAAATATGCACCATAAATGCCTTGTTTGTGAAAGAATTTCAAAAATTCTAAATCATGAAAACCCATACTTTGTGGCTGAATTGGAAACAGGTTATGTTGTTTTGGGCGATTTTCAATTCTTTAAGGGCTACGTTTTATTGCTTTGTAAACAACATAAAACTGAGCTGTATCAATTAGACGACGAGTTTAAGATGAAATTTTTAAAGGAAATGAGTGACGTTGCCGAGGCTGTTCATCTGGCTTTTCAACCCAAAAAAATAAACTACGAAATGTTGGGAAATGCATATTCTCACCTGCACTGGCATATTATTCCCAGATATGAAGACGATCCCAACCCTTTGAAACCGATTTGGACGATGGACAGTAAAATAATAAATGCAGAAGAAACCAGGCCAAACGATCAGGAGTTATCAGAACTAAAAGAAAAGCTGCTGAATGCTCTGAAAACCACGGCTGGTTCCGATCGGTCGGTGATTTAAAACTTCAGTCGGAGACGGATTGCCACAAGCCTGATTACATCCTTTATAAATGATGAAAATAAAAAAAAAGCGAAATTCATGCCCGTTTGTTTTGTTTGAATTTTGTAATTTGGCTTCATGGAAAAGAGAGAAGATTTAAACGAATTTTACAACAGAATAAAGTACAAGCCCGATCAGGAGCTGGTTTTAAGCAGGCCCCATATTAATGTTTTTGAACGGTCGGCCTGTACGGGACCGCTCACTTATTCAAGAAGAGATTACTATAAAATAACTTTGATATTGGGCGAAGGAAGGCTCGATTATGCAGATAAAAGCATTTACATAGACAGGCCTGCTTTATTGTTTTCGAATCCGTTGATTCCCTATAACTGGCAGAATATCTCCAAAGAGCAGACGGGATGGTTCTGTATTTTTAATGAATTCTTTGTAAAACAACGGGATGAGCTGCTTACGGATCTTCCAATGTTTCAGCTGGGACACGATAAGGTTTATTTTCCTGATGAAAATGCCGTGAAGGAAATTGCTGATTTGTATCGGAAAATGATGGTGGAAAATGAAGGTTCGTACATTCACAAGCAGGATGTGCTTCGCAATTATCTTCATCTGATTGTTCATTATGCACTTAGGATGGAACCCGCAAAAAACTACGAGCAAACGCAGAATGCAGCCACCCGTATTACGTCACTGTTCATGGAATTGCTGGAGCGCCAGTTTCCTATTGATTCGATGCAGAATCAATTGAAACTAAAATCGGCGAATGATTATGCCTGTCAGCTTTCCGTGCACACCAACCATCTTAACAGAGCAGTAAAAGAGGTTACAGGAAAAACAACTACTGAACACATTGCAGGCCGTATTATTATCGAGGCAAGCGAATTGCTGGTTCATACCGATTGGCCTGTTGCCGAAATTGCCTATTGTCTGGGCTTTGAATATGCTGCTTATTTCAATAATTTTTTCAAAAAAGCAACCGGGATAACGCCAAAGGAAGCGAGATTGCAGATTGTTTGAATTTTATAATTTTTGGTTTGATTCCTCTTGTTTCCATTGAAACAGGATCATTAATTTTGTTGTGTAATTATTTAAACAATTGGTATGAAACATTCATGACATGCAATTGCGACACACAGGAGATGATTATATGGTAAGTTCTCCCGAAATAAGCTCGGGACAGGCTATCCGATAAAAACTTAAAATTATAAACAGATGAAATACAAAACATTAGGAAAAACAGAAGAACAGCTTTCTGCCATAGGATTGGGCTGTATGGGGATGTCGCATGTTTACGGCGAAAGAAATGATGAGGAAAGTATCGCCACTTTGCACAAAGCATTGGAATTAGGGATTAATTTTTGGGACACTGCCGATTTTTATGGTGGAGGAGCGAATGAAAAACTTATTTCAAAAGTACTGAAACCAAACCGGGACAAGATATTTATAGCCACTAAATTCGGGTTTAAGTATGGCGGGGAAAATTTGCTGGCCAGTAGTTTTGACGGCTCACCCAAATATATGCGCAAGGCTGTGGAATTAAGTCTGCAGCGATTGGGCATCGAAACCATCGACTTGTATTATGCCCACCGGGTTGATCCGAACGTACCGATTGAGGAAACAGTAGGAGCAATGGCAGAACTTGTAAAGGAGGGAAAAGTGCGTTATCTGGGACTTTCAGAAGCATCCATTACCAATATCAAAAAAGCAAACGCAGTACATCCCATTTCGGCATTGCAAAGTGAATACTCACTTTTAACAAGAGATGTAGAGAAGAAAGTACTGCCCGAAATTACAGAAATGGGCATCACATTTGTTCCCTATTCACCTTTGGGAAGAGGAATGTTTACCGAGAATTTTAATGTGGATAATATTGCATCAAATGATATCCGTTTGAACTTACCCCGCTTTCAGGGAGAACATTTAATCAACAATCAGAACCTGATGAAGGCACTGGATGAATTCGCTTACGGCAAGAGCATCAATACTGCCCAGCTGGCATTGGCATGGCTGATGGCGAAAGGCGATAACATCATTCCGATTCCGGGAACAAAAAAACGCAAATACCTTGATTTAAACGCCAAGGCTGCAGATATTGAGTTTACAGCAAACGAAGTGGCGGAAATTGAAGCCATTATTGCAAAGTATCCCAATACCGGCGAGCGTTATACCGAAGCAGCTATGAAATTGGTAGATAAGGATTAAGCGAAAAGCGAAGCGCTGAATGAAAATTGCAGACCGGGCATCATGCCCGGTCTTTTTTATGCCTGCAAAAACGAAACTGCACCGAAGACTTCCCGGAGTATTGGCAAACTTTTAATTCGAGTTTATCACATTTAGTTGGAATATTTTTAATCCAGTTGGCTAAAGCCAAACTGCAATGGATAATTCCTTTTTACCCTTTATTTGGAACTATTCTGAGAAATGAAATAAGTCTTTTAAATAATGTTTTGTTAATTTTAAAACCGAAAAGGTAAAAATACTTTTACATTAGTCTGAACTAAATAAGCGAATATGAAACAACTAATTCTTTTTCTTTCAATCTACTTACTGACTATAAACTGCAAAGCGCAGGATAGTATTGTTGATTATTTAAATCTTGTGAAACAAGAGTTTAGCTTACAGGAGCAATTAATTCCTGACAGTGTTGTTGAAAAATATAATATAGTTTTTATTGGTGAGACACATGGTTTTAATGATAACTATAAAGTTGCTTACAAGCTGATAAAAGAATATAAAAGCAGAACTGACTTCACTTATTTATTGGCAGAAATGGACTGGGCCACATCTCAAAAGTTGAACTCTTACTTGTTAAACGAAGATACTACAAGTTTAAAGGGATTAATAGATAAAACCAAGTCGTCACCTGCGTGGTGTAAAGAGAAATATGATTTTTACAAAAAACTCATAAACCTTAACAGGCAAAGTGAAAATAAAATTTTATACGTGGGGGTAGATATTCCTGCAGGTGGCATAAGCAATACTGTATGCAGACTTATTGAAATTAAAGAGAAGTATGGCGAAGCTGATGCTAAATTGGATTCTATCGGCAACAATATAAATTCGAATCAGGAGAATATTAGGTACATTAAAAAATTGTATGAGGAATCGAAGAATAAAAGCTACGGAAGTGAAGACTTATTTGAATACAGGTATCATTTGGAAAATATATTAAATTATAGCTCAGCAATTCATACAGCATCTGATATTGGTTGGGATAAAGTAAGAGATTCCTGTATTTTTGATAATTATAAGAAATTAGAATCTCAGCTTCATTTAAAGAATCAAAAAATGATTGGAGTATGGGGCTATTCACATACACTTCAAGAACCAACCGATGGAGTTCGCTGGTTTGCTGCTAATTTAAAGGATGCATTAAAAAAGAAGGTTTATACGTATCGGATTTTTTATTTTGACAGCAAATGCATGATTTCAGAGAAATGGATACCAGGTCTTTTAAAGATTACAAAGTCTAAGAAAAAACTTTATTACAATCTGAATTTACAAAATGATGATAATTGGGTTACGGGTACGAAGGAGAAGGTTAAGGAATTAAGAAATGTAACACCCAAAAATTCAATTTTTGTTTACGACCTCACTCATAATAATTCACCTTTTAAAAGCAATCCGTTTTTGATAGTTAATAGAGACTTAGACTGGAATACAACAGATTTTTTTCAAACAGCAATTGTTGTAAGAAATTCGAAACCTACAGAGCCATTCGGAATAAACAAAAAATAACTGCCATAGCCAGGCTTATAAAATCAGTCTTCTAAATAATGTTTTGGTAATGATAACAAGAAAAGATTAGGGCGGAAGGAGTAAAAATGATGCTAAAGCAAAAGATTGAAATATTTTAAATCCAGTTGGCTAAAGCCGAACTGCAATAGATAAAATAAGAGAGTATTCTTGCTAAAAGCCAAGCATTTATTGTAATAGCCTTCAGGCAATTGATAACAAGAAATAAAGATTGTTGAAGGAGTAAAAATGATGCTAAAGCAAAAGATTGAAATATTTTAAATCCAGTTGGCTAAAGCCGAACTGCAATAGATGAAATTATAAAGGATTTCCTGCTAAAAGTCAGGTGTCTGTTGTAATAGCCTTCAGGCAATTGATAACAAGAAATGAAGATTGTTGAAGGAGTAAAAATGAAGCTAAAGCAAAGGATTGGAATATTTTAAATCCAGTTGGCTAAAGCCAAACTGCAATAGATGAAATTATAAAGGATTTCCTGCTAAAAGTCAGGTGTCTGTTGTAATAGCCTTCAGGCAACTGAAAACAAGAAATGAAGATTGTTGAAGGAGTAAAAATGTTGCTAAAGCAAAAGATTGAAATATTTTAAATCCAGTTGGCTAAAGCCGAACTGCAATAGATAAAATAAGAAAGTGTTCTTGCTAAAAGCCAAGCATTTATTGTAATAGCCTTCAGGCAATTGATAACAAGAAATGAAGATTGTTGAAGGAGTAAAAATGATGCTAAAGCAAAAGATTGGAATATTTTAAATCCAGTTGGCTAAAGCCGAACTGCGATAGATAAAATAAGAGAGTATTCTTGCTAAAAGCCAAGCATTTATTGTAATTGCCTTCAGGCAATTGATAACAAGAAATGAAGACTATTGAAGGAGTAAAATGATGCTGAAACAAAACATTTATTGCTTTGCTTTTAAGCAACTGATAACATGAAATTTAAAAACAGGCTTTAGCCACATAAAATAGATAACTTGAGTTGCTAAGAGTATCTATTCACATGGTATTCTCCACAAAAACAAAATTATCATTGACAAGCTGTTTGAACATTTTACTTGCTCCCCCAACTTTACATTCACCAATTGCTAAAACTCCTGACAGCGCCAAAGATCTGCCAGCGTTTTAGCAATTTCTTTTTTATTCGCTATTGTTTATTTTGTTAACTAATTATTGTTTTGTAGATTCGGATTCACAATTGGTTATGCTGTAGAATAGATATTCCGCTGAAAGCCGAAGTTAAATCAAACAATAAATAGGATGGGAAAGTTTTCACTTTACGATTTGTTAGGGCTGCTGCTGCCCGGAGTACTCTTTTTGTTTTTTTGTAATGTCATAAGTAATCTTTATGGATTTGCACCTGCATTCTTCGGAGCGCTTAATTGGCAGGTAAACATTGGCATCACATTGTGTTTAGTACTTATAATTGGAGCCACGCTTTACGCTGTAAATTTCTATTTAGTACAACAGAAATGGTACAATTGGTTTTTGGGAATGTACAAACCGGTTGCTGTTCTTTATTTAAAAATGGAGTTTCTTCACAAACTGATGAATGAAACTTTAAATGAGAAAGCAAAAGAATGGTACGGAAAAAACATCTTTTTTAGTAAAGCCAATTTCGATAATCTTGCAGCATATCAACAGAAAAAAATGGATGTTTTACAGGATGAGTTTTACGACCGCATGTATTACGAATTGGAGCATCATGCTAAAATAGAACACCCTAAAACCTTTCAAAGCTTTTATTTTTTCTTTCGGCAAACAGCTCTGGCCTGCATTCTGCTTCTCTTTCTGGAGGTATTTTTGTTTGCCTTGCATTTTATTACTTCTCTCCATTTAAACAAGCCGGATATATTTACCGCACTCTGCTTGGGTGGATTATTGTTCTTTATTCTTTTTGTTTCGGCACAGCTTGCCCAATGGTATCGCAAACGAATGGTCATGAAAATGTATTGGGCTTATTTTACTCACCTAAAACAAATTTAGTGCTATGGAAACAATCGAAAAAACAGAGCATAAAGGCTTAAATGTGTACAAAACAGTGGAAAACGATCCGCAGTATTTTGGCGGCTATCTGAATATGGCACGGTTAAATATTTTTAGTATTAACAATTCGGTTGCTCATAAAATTAAACTGCCAACTCTTTCCGATGAAGAAAAAATACTGGATAGTTTTTTATGCACTAACAACAGAAAGCATCTCAACTGGAATTTGGCTCATTCTATTGCAGTTAAGTTTCTGCCAATAGTAAAGGTCTTCGACTTTGAGAGTCTTCCAAAACAGGAAAGAACCGGCGACCTGAATAATAGGAATGCAGGAAAAGACTTTGCTGCAATGACAGCTTCTCTACGATGTTTGTTTAGCGAAATTCAAGAGTTCAGAAACGATTACTCTCATTACTATTCCATAGCAAATGGGGATAAAAGAAAAACGACAATTTCGGGAGAAGCGGCCGAATTTCTTAGGCTTAATTTTGCACGGGCTATTGAATATACAAAGGAAAGGTTCAACGGCGTTTTAAACGATGAAGATTTTGAACCTGCCAAAGAACGTGTGCTTGTAAATCAGGATAACACAATAACGACTGATGGTTTTGTTTTTTTAATCTCCATGTTTTTAGAGCGGGAACATGCGTTTCAGTTTATTGGAAAAATTAAAGGCTTAAAAGGAACTCAGTTCAATAGTTTTATTGCCACACGAGAGGTATTAATGGCCTTTTGTGTTAAACTTCCGCACGATCGGTTTGTAAGCGAAGATAAAAAGCAGGCACTCACACTGGATATAATCAATACCCTGAACCGATGCCCTAAAGAACTGTACAGCGTAATTACCGATGAGGAAAGGAAAGCATTCAAGCCAGGTTTGGATAGCCTGAAACTTGAAAATTTGTTGGATAACAGCACGAACGACAAGGCTGCTATTGAAGATTACGACAAGTACATTGAGGCACTTACACGAAAAATAAGACACAGCAACCGCTTCTCTTATTTTGCATTAAAATTTATCGACGAAACAGATATCTTTAGCAAATTGCGTTTCCAGGTTAATCTGGGGAAACTATTGATTGACGAATACGAAAAGCCCGTTAATAATGAATTGTACCCACGAAGCATTGTGCAAAATGTGAAAGCATTTGGAAAGTTAAACGATTTTGAAGAAGAGGCAGAAGTCTTAAAACAGATTGACAAAGACGGGAATTCGTTGGGCTTTGAGCAATACGCACCCTTTTACAGCACAAAAAACAATAAGATAGGTTTGCACACCAATAGTGCGAAATCGATAATAATCAATAGGCCGAATTCTGAATCGAAAATTAAGAAAAACCTTAAGCAAGCTTTGCCCGAAGCCTTTCTTAGCTTACACGAGCTGCCCAAAATTATTGTATTGGAACACCTGAAGAAAGGAAAACCGGAAGAATTGATCAACGATTTTATTTTGGCCTGCAACAGTAAAATTACCAACAAGCAGTTTATTGATGAGGTGAAGGCGAAATTGCCAAACGACTGGAACGAATTCAATAAAAGATCGGATTCGAAAAAAGATCCTGCCTACAAGCCAAATGCATTGGCTTATTTAAGAAAACGTAAAAAAACCTTGGATGAGGTGCTGGCACAATACAATTTAAATCACAAACAAATACCAACACGCATTTTAGATTACTGGTTGTGTATTGTTGATATTGATGAGAACCGAGCCATTTCCGAAAGGATTAAACGAATGAAGCGAGAGGGTATGGATCGCTTAAAGGCGTATCAGAAATTTACCAAAACCGGAAAGGGGAAAATCCCAAAAATTGGCGAAATGGCTACTTTTCTGGCAAAGGATATTGTTGATATGGTAATCAGTACCGATAAAAAGAAAAAAATCACTTCTTTTTATTACGATAAAATGCAGGAGTGTTTGGCCTTATTTGCCGATCCCGAAAAAAAAACGCTGTTTATTGATCTCATCAGTAAAGAGTTAATGCTTAATGATATTGGAGGACATCCTTTCCTGAAAAATATTCGCTTTAAGAACTTAAATTATTTGCAAGACTTGTATGCAAAATACCTGCAGGAAAAAGTGAAAAGGAATGCTTATAATGATGATTCATGGATGAATACTACCTTCTACGATTTAGCATGGGATGATAAAAAAGGTAAAGAATCTACTACGGTAAGAATTCCATTTAATCTATCTAATGTTCCTTTTACACTGCGTCAGCTAAAAGAGAAAACTAACTACAATCTGGATGAATGGCTGTATAATGTAACAAAGGGAAAGGTAAAAGGGGATGGTAAAGCGCCGATCAATTTACCAACCAACCTGTTCGATGAAACCCTAACTCGTTTGCTGCAAAATAATTTGGAAGCGCACGCAGTGGAGTATCCTGCAGAGGCCAAATACAACGAGCTTTTTAAAATTTGGTGGAAAAAGCGCGGCGACAGCACACAAAGCTTTTACAATGCCGAAAGGGAGTATTTTATTTTTGATGAGAAAGTGAATTTTAAACTGCAGGAGAATGCCATGTTTGCCGATTTTTATTCCGATAGTGTAAAAAAAGCCTTTAGAGCAAAACGAAATGCAAGAAGAATAGAACAAAGAACCGACCGAAGTTTGCCGGATATTAAGTTCAGTCAGGTAGAAAAAGTGTTTAAGCGAAGCATTTCGAATTCCGAAAAGCAAATTCGTTTGCTGCAGGAAGAAGATCGGATAATGCTTCTGATGCTCGAAAAACTGATGACTCCCAATCAGGATTTGAACTTAAAACTGAACCAGATAGATACGCTTTTAAACAAGATTATTACCGTAAAGGAACTAGTTACCGGAAAATTGTATTTTGAGAATAATGCCGAAATAACAAAAACAATTGTTGATCGGCGTAAGCGCAAAGATTTCAGTATGCTTCATAAATATGTTTTCGACCGGCGTTTGCCCGAGTTGTTCGAGTATTTTGAAGAAAACGAAATACCATTGCCCAATCTTAAAAACGAATTGGAGGCCTATAATGCAGCCAAACAAAAGGTTCTAGATGCGGCATTTGAACTTGAAAAAAAGCTGCTTGCAAACAATCGTGCCGATAATTTTATAGATGAGGATTGTAAAAACGGACACATTCCGCACAAAGCCTATTTGCAGTGGCTTACAAAAGAGGGGGTAATAAACGAAAACGAATTTTTGTTTTTAAATGGGGTTCGGAATTGTTTTTCGCACAATTTATTCCCTCAAAAAAGAACGATGAGTTTGTTTGTTGCCCGGTGGGACAATAGTAATTTTGCCCAACAAATAGCAGAACGTTACAATGAGAAAATTGACGCCATACTAGCTATATAGTAGAAAATACTTCCGTTTTTTGCCCGGCAAAAAACGGTTTATCCTTTGCAAATAAGGCATTTATAAAACCTAGGTTGTAATTGCTCTTATTTTGAAGGGTATACACAACCCATGTGTATCCGTATCTATTTACCATTGTGTTGTAATTGCTCTTATTTTGAAGGGTATACACAACACCTAAACATGAAAAAACTGAAAGAATAATGTTGTAATTGCTCTTATTTTGAAGGGTATACACAACAACGGCTTCAAGTTGATACTCCTGTGAATTAGTTGTAATTGCTCTTATTTTGAAGGGTATACACAACAAATCTGATGTATAGATTATTTTTCTGGGTGTGTTGTAATTGCTCTTATTTTGAAGGGTATACACAACCTCCTTTTACACTTCCTCCTAATTTTTTTAGTTGTAATTGCTCTTATTTTGAAGGGTATACACAACATCCATTGCCCCGTGCTTTAGCCCGGGGATTGTAAATATTTTATTTGGAAGAGGACACACAACAACTATTGAATGTTAGGAAATTCATGCAGTAGCTATTTTGAAAAGGCCAGGCCCTCAGTCCGGCCTTTTTTCTTGTCCAACGGAAAAGAAGTCTTCTATGAGTTTCAGATATCCCGTCCAGCGGAAAAAATGTCTTCCATGAGTTTCAGATATCCCGTCCAGTGGAAAAAATGTCTTCTATGAGTTTCAGATATTCCGTCCAGTGGAAAAGATGTCTTCCATGAGTTTCAGATATTCCGTCCAGCGGAAAAGAAGTCTTCTATGAGTTTCAGATATTCCGTCCAACGGAAAAGATGGCTTCTATGAGTTTCAGATATTCCGTCCAGTGGAAAAAATGCCTTCCATGAGTTTCAGATATCCCGTCCAACGAAAAAAATGGTTAATATGAATTTGTGTTAGGAGTAAATATCAATTGGTTAAATAAAATATGGAGTTGTTTATCTGAGGAGTTTATAAAAGTTTGTTTTAATTAGTTATTAATTATCTGTTAATCTGATAAAATAGTTTAAATAGGGTGGTAGTTTTAGTCTATTTTGACTGGTGTTGTTGATTGTTTTCTATTTTAATCTGCTAACATAGGCCTTTTGTGTTTGTGTATTCATCCATAATTTATTGGTTTATGTTTGTTTTTTAAAATATTATGAATAATTTTAGCTTTCAATTTTTAACCAAACCCAAACAGAGATGAAAAAAATACATGCAAATGCAATTACCAATGAAGTTGTAGAAGCCTGTCAAGGCATAATAGAATTAAGTAAAAAATATCCCATAACAGAAGATGCATACTACAGCATCACACTCGAAAAATTAACCGGGATGTCGAACGAGTTAATTGGGAAGGTTAATGCGGGTTGGTTGAATAGTGAATTAAAGGATAAGGATGAGGCACGTGATTTGGATCTGCGCGCCATTTTTTATGAAGTAAAAGCCAAATGCATGCGCCGCCCAAGTGCTGCTCAGGAAAAGGCTTTGCATATAAATGAAATTTTGAATCGTTACGGGATAAAAATCGCCGAAGAATCGTACAGCATAGAAAGTGTTGGAGTGCGGGCCATGTTGAGCGATTTAAATGCGCCCGAATTGGAGGAACATGTTCAGGCAATACCTGATTTAAAACAATTGATGGATAATTTGGAGCAATCGCAGGCCGGTTTTGATGTTTCAGCATCCAAATTAATCGAAGACAAAAACGAACGGGAAAATACCAAATCGGCATCGGTTGTTGCCCAGGAATTGAAGAACATTATTAACAATGAGTTGTTGGGTTATTTAGGCGCAATGGCGAAGGTAAATCCTGCAAAATACAAGCCTTTTGCCGATGTGGTAAGTACATTAATTGAAACCGGCAATAACAAGCTGCGCGACCGTATGGCTGCTTTAAAGCGCAAAAAGGAAAAAGTAGATTTAAAATTGAACTAAAGAGAATTACTTGCAACTACATACAAACTGAAGCAAACCCCTTTGAACAATTGTCCGAAGGGGTTTTTTTATGTGTTTTTAATTGGCATCTTTTTTTAAGGGCTTTCGCTTTAGTTCAAATCTTTAGTAAGACCGGGAAGCTGAGAACTTGTTCGAAGATCGCCCGGCCACACTTAGATTTGAGTTAAATAAGGAAGTTTTTTAAAAAGCAGCCTTGAATTTCTTTGCTTCGTTTCTTGTTTCAAGACAAGAAAAGATGTCGCGTTTGGGCGGAAAGCCCAATTACTAAAATCAATTAGGACAAGACTGATACAATATTATATTGTTTCTCTTATTTATTGAGCTGCGGCGATCGAAAAAAAAATGCGGTATTACTTTTCATCATCACATTGGGCTGATTATACCGCATTTACTTCCATTTCCAGCTTCACACCAAATTTATAGAGCACCGATTTTCTGATTTCGTTGGCCAATTCGAGTATTTCAGATCCTTTTGCATGTCCAAGATTCACAATCACCAGTGCCTGATCTTTGTGAACACCGGCATCGCCTATTTGTTTGCCTTTCCAGCCGCATTGTTCAATCAGCCAGCCGGCGGCCAGTTTGCTTTGTGTTTCGTTTAGCTCATAAACAGGCATGCCTTCGTGCTTTGCTTTTAGCGCATCGGCTTCAGCCTTGGCAACCACAGGGTTTTTGAAAAAACTGCCTGCATTGCCCAGTACTTTTGGGTCGGGCAGTTTGCTTTCGCGGATTTTGATGATTACCTCGCGGATATTTTTCAGATTCACTTCATCGTAAGCTTCCAGTTCCCGGGCAATGGCGCCGTAATGAACTTTAAATTCGGCCTGTTTGCTGAATCGGAAGTTAACGTGGGTAATGATGAATTGATTTTTGTATTCGTTTTTAAAAACACTGTACCTATAGTCGAATTCGCAGTGCGCATTGCTGAAAGTTACTTTTTTGTTGCTCTCAATGGATATGGCTTCCACGCTTTCAATCACGTCTTTTACCTCAACACCATAGGCTCCTATATTTTGAATGGGAGCTGCACCAACCACACCCGGAATCAGGGACAGATTTTCGATACCCGATAAATGATTTTCAACACTCCAGGCTACAAATTCATCCCAATCTTCGTTGGCACCCACCTGCACCAAAACCGAATCGTCATCTTCTTCAATAATTTTTATTCCCTTCACCTTTGGATGAATCACCAGGCCGTTAAAGTCTTCGGTAAACAGAAGGTTGCTGCCGCCGCCCAGCAGTAAATACTGAATGTTAAGAATATCATTCTTGCTTAAAAAGTCTTGAATTTCTTCGACAGTATCAAATTCGAAAAAATATCTGGCATTGGCTTCTATGCCAAATGTGTTATAATCTTTTAAGGAAACGTTTTTACGAAGAGAGGCCATGTTATCAGTTTTCAGTGAGCAGTAATCAGTTATTGGTGAATGGAATTAAAGAGTCTGTTTAAGAAGTTTTACAAAACCAAGAATATCATCTTCGGTGGTGTCGAAAGAGCACAGCCAGCGCACTTCGCCTGCATGTTCATCCCAAACCCAAAAAAAGTATTCTTTCTGAAGTTGTTCAATTTTATTTTTAGGGACAAGTGCCCAAATACCGTTGGCCTGAACCTTTTGGGTAATTTTTATCTGATCTATTTTTAGGACTTCCTGTTCGAGCAGTTTGGCCATTTTGTTGGCATGACGGGCTGTTTTCAGCCACAATCCGTTGGTGAGCATGGCATCGAACTGTGCACCGATGTATCTCATTTTAGAACAAAGCTGCATGCTTTGTTTACGAACGTATTTGGCTTCTTTCGATAGTTCCGGATTAAAAAAGATGACTGCTTCGCCCAGCATCATGCCGTTTTTGGTACCGCCAAAACTGAGTACATCAACACCGGCAAGGGTGGTAAATTCTTTTACATCAACATCCAGACTTACAACAGCGTTTGCCAGTCGTGCGCCGTCCATATGAACGTACATGTTGTTGGCATGTGCCAAATCGCAGATGGCTTTCACTTCTTCGGGCGTATAAACGGTTCCCAGTTCGGTACATTGAGTAATCGAAATCATTTTTGGCTGGGAGTGATGCTCAAAACCAAATCCGTGCAAATGCGGGAGAATTAATTCGGGCGATATTTTGCCGTCGGGTGTTTCAATAGGAATAACTTTACATCCTGTAAATTTATCCGGGGCACCGCACTCGTCAACCTGAATGTGAGCCGTTGCCGGACAAATAATGGAATGATAGGATTGGGTTAATGTTGAAAGACTAATAACATTGGCTCCGGTTCCGTTGAAGGCAAAGTATACATCAATATTGTTTCCAAACAGGGTTTTGAACTTTTCAATTGCGGCAGCTGTGTACGGATCTCCGCCGTAAGCCATTACATGACCTTGGTTCGAATTCTGAATAGCCTCCATTACCTCTGGCAATATTCCTGAAAAATTATCGCTTGCAAATCCTCTTTTATTCATTTCTATGCTTTTTTATCGAAGCATTAAAAGTAAACTTTATTCATTAAATATTTCGATAAAAAGTTTGAAAATGCTGTACTGCCATTTAAAATACGAATGTTTTGCTTCTGCTTAATTCTCTGAGCGATTTTCCCGATGGGTGTTTCGGCAGAAAGAAAATGGGAACAAGCGTCTTGTAAATCAGTCTGATATCTCTTATCTAAAATCTGATAATCTATTTTAAAAGAATTTTTATTTTTTGAAGTAAAACAGATAGCTCTTCGGGTTTGGCTTCGCCTTTGGTAAGGAACTGAATTCTACCTTCTTTATCCAAAAGGAAAAGGTAACACAGCTTTTTGTCCTGAACATCGAAGTAGTCGTAATAGCTGTCCAAAGGGCCATAATAAGTCATTACATTTTTGTGCATTGGTTTGGCAATGCCGCCCCGCATTCCATTGTCGATATAATGCGACAGCCAAGAGTAAAAGTTACTGATCATGGGCACTTCAATAAAACGAAAATCGTTGCGGATGCTGAATTCTTTCATGAGTGGTTTGGTCCAGGTGTCAACTTGGGCTTGAGTACCTCTTTTAAATGCAATGATTAAAACGCTCACTTTTCCTTTGCAATGATCGGGAAGAGTGACCATTTTAGAGGACAACAATTCCCCTTTTATTTCGGGGAAAAGATCTCCTGATTTTAATTTATCTGGATTTTGTGCTGCTGTTTGCTGGATGATGATAATGCTAAGAAATACTGCAGTTATAATTGATCTGATCATTATGCCGTTTTAAAATCAAAATATGTAGAATGCCGATCGAACAAACAGGAAGCAATGTTGAGCATGGCGAAATGCAGCCCGCTGATTTATTCAATCGGTATTATTTATTTTCTTTATAATATTTGAGTAGAAAAGCATATGTATTCTTAGTGGTTTTCTCTCTTTCTATTAGCGTAGGTTCTTTTAACTGGGCTTTAATTAGTTTGTAAAGTTCAGCAACCAGCTCGTATTCTTTTGTATTTTTCATGAAGGTTTCCGATTGTCCGATGTAATTTCCCGGACTGCGTTCAACCAAAGGAGCCAGATTGATCCATTTATTGGTTAAGGTTAACGTGAGTTTTGCTTTCAGTCCAAGATCGGCATTTCCCAAAACGAGATCGCCGTCGTTATTTATCGACCAAAAATATTTTTCGGGGTTTTTCAGTAATTTTTCAAGCATATCTAAAAAATTTTAATTTTACCTGAATGTAATTGTAAGTTTGCAAATATAATTTATAACAATTTTAGAACTTTTGCAGATTAAAGCTTTGAATTATAAAGATAAGTAAAAATGATTTGTGATATTCAGTACGGGCGATTAATGATTGTGTCTGATTTGCATGGAAATGGATTTGATTTTCGGCAGATTTTGAGGGTGTATGGAAAATTAAAAAGCGAAGGGAAAGCGGATTATCTGGTTTTTCTGGGCGATTTAATTCATGCTTATCCCGGAAAGCAAAAAGATGAATCTCTGGAAATGATTCAGGAGCTCATTAAAATGGGCGCAAACCAAAAGGGAAGCGATGTGATTTGTTTGTTGGGCAATCATGAGATGGTTCACATCTATCATATTCCTCTGCATCGGGGCAATCTGGAGTTTACCTCCTGGTTCGAGAACCGGATTCGGAAGAACAGGGAAGAGGTGGTACGCTTTTTTATGGATATGCCCTTTCTGCTGAGAACCGAAGGAGGCGTTTTGGTGAACCATACCGGTAGTTCCGATCGTTATGCGCGTACCAAAGAGTTTGATTTGAATTGGTTCAGGCAGTATTCTCACGAAGGAGAATTTACTGCACATATTGAAAGTATTCACACCTATAATCCGCAGATTAGCTCCCATTTTATGAATACTGCCGAAGGGGATTATTTGTGGGATGTATTAATGAATGGGAACGAACGGCAGTATGGAGATGAATATTTGAAAATGATTGATGATTTGCTGCAGTTCGCAAGTGCGGATCGCCAAAATTCACCAATGAGAACACTGGTCAGCGGTCACATTGGTGTTGATTACGGAGCAGAAACCATCGGAGCCCGTAAACTGCGCTTGTGCAGCAGTGCCGGCTGCTTACGCGATTTGGAAAAGAAATACCTGCTCATCGATGCCGAAAAAACATACGCCAATTCAATGGAATTGCTTGAATGTTGCCGCGATCTCTTCTGATTTTAAGATTGGAACGATTCCAGACCTTTTCCTCTTAGCTGAAGAGGTGATTTTCCGGTAGCCGATTTAAAAGTCTTGTTGAAGTAGGAGGGACAGTTGAAGCCGCATTCGTAGGCAATCTGAGCCACCGTTAACCTGCCTTCGGCAAGAAGCTTTTTTGCATAGTTGATTCGCATCTCATTCACGAATTCAGAAAAGGTTTTATTTGTTTTGCTTTTAAAGAAGCGGCAAAATGCAGTTTTACTCATGTTGGCAATTTTAGCTGCTTTGTCCAATTCTATTTTTTGCTGAAAGTTTTTACTTACATATTCGTAAATCTGATACAGTTTTTGATTGTTTCTGTGCTGGAACGTTTCCACAAAATTATCCGAAGCCAGATACTCCAGATCGTCCGATAGAGCCAAAACCTGCAATATCTGCAGCAGTACAAGAATCCGCTGGGCGAATTCCGATGAATGAAGTGTTTTTAAATGCTGAATGATCTTGTATTTGGAACTGCCTTCAATCCGCACTCCCTGAAACGATTTGGTCAGGAACTTCTTAATTCGATACATTTCAGGCAATAGAAAGAACTCTTTGCCAAAACTATCCTCTTTGAAATGAACGACCCAGGCAATGGCCCGCAAATCATTTTCTTTTCGGTAGTAAGACTCATCGTTCTTCATTACATGAGGAGTGTTGGGCCCAATAAATATCAAATCACCATCTTTAAAATTGTCAATACAGTCGCCAACCACCAAAGTGCCTCTGCTTTTTTCAATGTAGATCAATTCAAATTCGGGATGATGATGCCACGGAACTTCAATGTGCGGTAAAACATCAATCTTAGATCGGAACGAATGCTCATTTTTTATCGGTATCTCTTCAAGTAGTAGCGACATAGTTGTATTATTTTAACTGCTCTGTTTAATATTTACTCAATAAAAGCTAATATATTACCGGCTGTTTTTTGTGTTAAATTCAAATTGCAAATTAATATCATTAAAAGCAGTACTTGTGCATTATTGCCTTTTGCTATCGTTTGTTATTAATAAAGTGTGAATATAGTGCAATAAAATGATAAAATAGTAAAATTAATTCATAAGAAATTGATTGAGATTTGTAAACAGAAATACAAACGATTGAAAAAATATACTTATGGTCTCAATTAGTACGAATAGTAAGAGTAATTCCGGCACACAGGCGCAGGGAATGAATTACAAAGGAGCTCTGGCCCTGCTGACTTCTCTGTTTTTTATGTGGGGATTTTTAACCTGCATGAATGATATTTTAATTCCTCATTTAAAAGGATTGTTCGATTTATCAATTACGCAGGCAATGTTGGTACAGTTTACCTTTTTTGGTGCCTACTTTTTAATGTCTTTGCCGGCTGGTTGGATTATCGGAAAGATTGGTTATAAAATGGGAATTGTAACAGGATTGGGTGTTGCGGCTATGGGTGCTGCCTTGTTTTTTCCAGCAGCGGCATTCTTGTCTTACGGATTTTTTCTTTTTGCCTTGTTCGTGTTGGCAGTAGGTATAGTTGTTCTTCAGGTGGCAGCAAATCCTTTTGTTGCAGAATTAGGCACACCCGAAACGGCTTCAAGCCGCTTGAATCTTACTCAAGGATTTAATAGTTTGGGAACCACTGTAGCTCCAATTTTTGGTGCTTATTTAATATTGGATAACACAAGTATTGATAGTGCAGGCAAGGCTGAAGCGGTTCAAATGCCATATCTTGGTCTGGCAATTGCGCTGGCTGTAATTGCTGTGATTTTTGCTTTGGTGAAGTTGCCTAAAATACAGGAGGTTGAGGAAGAAAAAGCAGAAGGTTCGGTATGGAAATTCAGACATTTAATTTTGGGTGCAGTTGCCATTTTTACTTATGTGGGTGCAGAGGTTTCTATAGGAAGTGCTTTGGTAATGTATTTTGGAGACGAAGGATTGCACCTGTTTGGTGAAGCAGAAGCGGCCAGCTATGTTTCGGTATTTTGGGGTGGAGCGATGATCGGCCGGTTTATAGGATCAGCAATCATGCAAAAGGTATCAGCCTCAAAAGTGTTGGCTTTCAATTCCGTTATGGTTGTAGCATTAGTTGTTGTAAGTATGCTTACCAATGGATACGTTGCCATGTGGAGTCTTGTTTTGGTAGGATTGTTTAACTCAATCATGTTCCCGACTATTTTTACTCTTGCAATTGATGGTTTGGGCAGATATACCAGTCAGGGTTCAGGTGTTTTGTGTCTGGCGATTGTTGGTGGTGCAATAATCCCAATGATAATGGGAGTGTTAGCTGATAATTTCGGATTGCGAAATGCATTTGCTTTAACCATTATCTGTTACGGATACATTTTATTCTATGCCTTAAGAGGACACAAACACAATTAATTAATAATTTTATTTTGTTGGGATGAAGGAAGTTGCTTTAGGTATTGATATAGGTGGAACCAATACAGTTTTTGGCTGTATTGATTCGGAAGGGAATTGCTTGGTGACAGGAAGTTTGCCAACTCAAAAGCACGAGGCTATTGAGGATTATTTAGATGAATTGTTTGTTGAGGTTGAATCTGCTATGAATGGATCAGCTGATAAGATGCAGATAATTGGAGTTGGTATTGGTGCTCCAAATGCCAGTTTTTATTCGGGAACTATTGAAAATGCAGCTAATTTGCGGTGGAAGGGGAGTATCCCTTTAGCAGATTTAGTGAAAAAGAGAATAGATGTTCCGGTTATTATTACCAACGATGCCAATGCTGCTGCCATGGGCGAAAAGGTTTTTGGTGCTGCAAAAGGAATGAATAATTTCATTGTGATTACTTTGGGAACCGGATTGGGAAGTGGAATTGTAGTGAACGGCGATTTGTTATATGGTCACGATGGTTTTGCTGGTGAGGTTGGACATATGATTGTCCGCGCGAGTGGACGGGAGTGTGGCTGCGGACGTAAGGGGTGTTTAGAGACTTATGTTTCTGCAACAGGAGTGAAAAGAACTGTTTATAAGTTGTTGGCGCGCCACATGGGCGATAGTGAGCTAAGAGATGTTCCGTTTAGCAGGCTGACAGCAAAAATGGTTGCTGAAGCGGCCGGCAGAGGCGATTTAGTTGCAAAAGAAACATTTACATATACTGCAAGGATGCTGGGAGAGGTTCTTGCTAATGTTGTGGCTGTAACCAGTCCGCAGGCAATCTTTCTATTTGGAGGATTGACAAAGGCAGGAGATATTCTCTTTAATCCGGTTGCAGAAACACTCGAAAAACAACTTCTTTCCATTTACAAAGGGAAAATTAAAATATTAGCTTCAGGAATTGAGGATGACGCAGCGGTTTTAGGTGCAGCATCTTTAATCTGGAACAAAAGATAACCGATAGCTTTCAGACTTAGTTTGAAAGTTAACCCCTCGTGCCTGCATTTATGCAGGCACTTTTTGTTTGTAGAAATTGTTTCTACAAACTGTGGGAAAGATTCCACACATTTACGAACTGAAAATTGAAAAATTAGAATTGCCTGCCAGAGTGTATTGTATTGGTAATGAGTGATTAATTTGCTTTTGTGTTGTGGTTTTTAATTTGAATTTATTTCTGGCACAGATTTCTCATATTGATCTGTGAATTTGAATTGATGTAAACTTATTAAAATTAAAAATTATGAGAAAGTTAGTATTTGCACTCCTGGTATTACCTCTATTTACAGCATGTAATCAGAAAGAATTAAAGCAATTGCGTGAGCAAAATTCTCAACTGACTCAAATGGCTCAGGAAAAAGATTCTACTATTGATGATTTTGTTGAATCGTTTGATGTTATTGCGGCTAATCTGGCAATAATTAAAGAGAAAGAAAATATTATTTCTGTTAGTGCAAGTGAGAATCCAAGTGCCGGAAAAAAAGCGCAGATCGTTACTGATTTAGGTTTGGTTCGCGATCTTTTGGAAGAAAACAAGGCAAAGCTTGAAAGTCTGGATAAAAAATTGAATAACAGCTGGTACCAAAACTCAAAACTAAAAAAATTGATTGCTGGTTTAAAAGTACAAATTGAAGAAAAGGATAAATCAATTAATGCTTTATCGGAGCAGCTTGCACAGCTTAATGTTGAAGTTGACAATTTGAATGGTCAGGTTACTGAATTGAATGGAACTGTTGTTGCATTAAGTACTGAGAATGACAGCATCAATAAGACGATTGAAGAACGAACTGCCAATTTAAACACAGCACATTACGTAATCGGCGATATTAAGGAGCTGAAATTGAAGCAGGTTGTAACAAGTACTGGTGGTATTTTAGGAATCGGATCAACCAACAAGTTGAATCAGAAAATTAATCCTGAAAATTTCAACAATATTGATATTACTCAAACAACAACGATTCCTGTATCCGGAAGAAAAGTTAGTTTAGTAACATCGCACCCAAGTGATTCCTATCGATTTGAAGGAACTGATAAAGAAATTGAAGCAATCACAATTCTTGATCCTCATGAGTTCTGGAAAGCATCAAAATATTTAGTTGTTGCAGTGAAATAATAAAAACGAAAGAGCTTGGTTTTAGGCATCCCATTTTGGGGTGCTTTTTTTATTGTAGAAAAAGGGAGTCCGAAAAGTTCAATTTTATTGTCATTCTAAGCTTGTCGAAGAATCTTTGTGTTTGAATAACAGATGTTTCGTCCCGATAGATCACTCAACATGATATTTCCAAGTGGGAGCTTTACTTTTCGGACACACTCTTTGTTCTTATGTAATTTCAAAGTGTTTACTTACCAAATATTTTGCTGTTATATATTCTCGACACAATCAGTAATACAAGTGCGGTTGCAGCCATTCCAAATTGTCCGTCGGCAGCAACAAGATGAGCTCCGAGGGCTAAAACAAAATCAAAGAAAAATCCGGCGTAAGCCCATTCTTTTAAAAGTTTGGATTTGTTCGACCATATTGCCACGAGCCCCAAAATCTTGGCAATGGCTAAAGGATAAATTACGAATGTCGGAAATCCTAAAAAGGTAAACATTCCACTTACCACTTCATATTTCGTAAAATACAAACTTGCCGACATGAGCATAAGGCCCGATAATAGGCCGGTTGCAATCCAATAAATTATTTTGTTTCTTTTTTCCATCTGCTGTAATTTTTAATTTGCGGATTTTCTATGTAATAATTAAGTAATAGAAAAGTTAGTTGTTTTTCTTTAAATATCAGCATCTGTGTTTTGTAATCTGTTTCATCTGTAAATTTCCCGACCAATTTTGTTTATTCCTTTTAAAAATTTCGTTTATGAAACAATCAATAATCCTTCTCCTTGGTTTATTAATTAGTTGAAATGTCGTAACTTATAAAGACACCTCTTGCCTCTGTTAAGTGTATTGCCTGCACTCTTTTTTTTTGATTTGTGTTGAAACGGAATAATAAAATTGATATGGATAATCTACGGGAAGGAATTCAAAATCACATTATTGAATTGCAGTTGGAAATTGATAATATTTTTGCCCGAGGCCGTAATTCAGTAGTTTCGGAAATTACTGTCGGACAAATATACGGTGGAATGCGCGGATTGGTTGCATTGGCTTGCAACACCTCTTATGTTGATCCTTATTCGGGTCTTTATATCGGAAAGTATACAACAAATGAGTTTTCGGATAAATTACCTGAGGAAATATTTTTCCTTTTGAGTACAGGAAAATTTCCGGATAAGGAATCGCTTGCCGATTTTCAGAATGATTTGAATAAACGCGCCAAGGTACCGCAATACACGTGGGATGTGTTGCGCAGTCTTCCAAAAGACACTCATCCGATGACCATGTTGAGTCTGGGTATTTTGTCGATGGAAAATGAGTCTGTATTTAAAAAGGAGTATCGGAAAGGCTTACAAAAAGCAGATTATTGGAAATACACCTTGGAGGATGCGATGAATATACTTGCAAAGTTACCAGAGCTTGCAGCAGGTATTTATCGAATTCGCTTTGGCGACGGGAATTTAATTTCTTACGATTCAAATTTGAATTGGTCGGGTAATTTGGCACACATGCTTGGTGTTAATAATGATGAGGGTTTTGCAGATTTAATGCGTCTGTATTTGGTTTTGCATTGCGACCACGAAGGAGGGAACGTAAGTGCGTTTACATCGAGAGTTGTGAATTCCGCGCTTTCAGATTTGTATTATGCTGTTTCTGCAGGACTTAACGGTTTGGCAGGTCCGCTGCACGGATTGGCGAATCAGGAATGCCTTCGTTTTATTCTAAAAATTCACGATAAATTTGGGGCTGATCCGGATGAGGAAGTGTTGAGAGCATATATTCTGGATGTTTTAAATTCGGGTAAAGTGATTCCTGGTTACGGGCATGCTGTATTGCGGGTTACAGATCCCCGATTCACAGCTTTTATGAAATTTGGGGAGGCGAATTGTGCGAATAATCATTGTTTTAAGATTGCAAAGAAACTTTTCTCGGTTGTTCCGGATATATTAATGCATTACAAAGAAGGCAAAGTTGCCAATCCATGGCCAAATGTTGATGCCATGTCGGGTTCACTTCTGCATAATTACGGGTTGAATGAGTTCGATTTTTATACCGTTTTGTTTGGTGTTTCGAGAGTAATGGGTTTTTGCGCTCAGAATATCCTTGCCTTAGGATTGGGACAGCCAATTATCAGACCTAAAAGTGTGACCAATAAATGGGTAATAGATAAACTTGACGAGAATTAAAACTGAGAGAAGCGACTAGTGCCAATCGGGTTCTTATTTAAATTTTAAATGTCAATCGCACAGAATTTATTTCAGATTTCCTTAAAGTGATTATCTTTGCGGCTCATTTAAATTAAAGAGATGATTAGTGTAGATGCTTTAGCGGTAGAATTTGGAGGAACCACTTTATTTAAAGACATTTCCTTTGTGATTAATGAAAAGGATAGAATTGCTTTAATGGGAAAAAACGGGGCTGGTAAATCTACTCTTTTGAAAATAATTGCAGGAGCCGAAAGTCCTTCCCGGGGAAGAGTTTCAAGTCCTAAGGATAAGGTGATTGCTTATTTGCCGCAGCATTTAATGACAGATAATACCCGTACGGTATTCGAAGAAACAGCTCAGGCTTTTGCTTCCATTTTCGAGATGGAGAAGCAGATTGAGGAAATGAATGTGGAATTGGGTACGCGAACAGATTTTGAATCGGAGAGCTATTACAAATTGATTGAGGATGTTTCTGCTTTAAGTGAAATATACTATTCGATAGAAGAAATAAACTACGATGCCGAAGTTGAGAAAACACTGTTTGGATTGGGGTTTGTACGGGAAGATTTCACAAGACCAACCAGTGAATTTAGCGGTGGTTGGAGAATGAGAATTGAATTGGCAAAAATTCTTCTGCAAAATCCCGATTTGATTCTTTTGGATGAGCCGACGAATCACCTGGATATTGAATCGATACAATGGTTAGAGGATTTTCTGATTAATTCGGGAAAAGCCGTTGTTATTATTTCTCATGACAGGGCTTTTGTTGATAAAATCACAACACGGACCATTGAAATTACAATGGGTAGAATTTACGATTACAAAGTAAATTATTCTCAATATTTAGAGCTTCGCAAGGAGCGAAGAGTTCATCAGCAAAAAGCATTTGAGGAACAGCAAAAAATGATTGCCGATAATCAGACTTTTATTGACAGGTTTAAGGGCACGTATTCCAAAACACTGGCAGTTCAATCGAGGGTGAAAATGCTCGAAAAACTCGATATTGTTGAGGTTGATGAAGAGGATAATTCAGCACTTCGTTTAAAATTTCCGCCATCGCCTCGTTCAGGAAATTATCCTGTAATTATGGAAGATGTTGAAAAAACTTACGGTGATCATACCGTATTTTCGGGCGTAAATTTCACAATACAAAGAGGGGAGAAACTTGCCTTTGTAGGGAAAAACGGAGAAGGGAAATCTACTTTGGTAAAAGCCATTATGCAGGAAATTGAGCATGGAGGTAACTTAACGCTCGGGCACAATACAATGATTGGTTATTTTGCTCAGAATCAGGCTTCGTTGATGGATGAAAATTTAACGGTTTTTCAAACCATTGATGATATTGCCAAGGGAGATATTCGAACAAAAATTAAAGATATATTAGGCGCTTTCATGTTTGGAGGCGACAATTCAACAAAGAAGGTGAAAGTTCTGTCCGGTGGAGAAAAAACCAGGTTGGCAATGATTAAATTGTTGCTGGAGCCGGTGAATTTGCTGATTCTTGATGAGCCGACAAATCATTTGGATATGAAAACCAAAGATATTTTGAAGTCCGCCTTAAAAGAATTTGACGGAACTATTATTTTGGTTTCTCACGACCGTGATTTTCTGGATGGTTTGGCCGAGAAGGTATACGAATTTGGCAACAAGAAGGTGAAGGAACATTTGGGTGATATTTACTCATTCCTGAGCAAAAAGAAAATGGAGAATTTAAACGAACTGGAACGTAAGAATTAGATCAGTCAGAACAATACAATTATATTGAAGAGACGCCATCGCGTCTCTTTTTTGTTGAAACTCATTTATTGTTCTAACCATGAAATTACCTTTTCGCAATTTGGTTTTTCTTTTGGGAAAAGTACATCAATAAGCTTCCCATTTTCATCAATCAGGTATTTTTGGAAGTTCCATTTTATTTTCGAATCCATCACTCCATTTTTCGACTTTTGTGTCAGCCAGCTGTAAATTGGATGTATATCACTTCCTTTTACCGATATTTTTGACATCATGGGAAAGCTGACGCCATAATTCTTTGTGCAAAATTCTTTTATTTCTTCATCAGTTCCAGGTTCCTGCCAAAGGAAGTTATTTGCAGGAAAGCCTACAATTACAAAATCTTTATCCTGATATTCTTTGTACAATGCCTCTAATAATTCGTATTGCGGAGTAAATCCACATTTAGATGCTGTATTGACAATCATGATTTTTTTGCCCTTTAAATCGGCAAAATTAAACTCTGAACCGTCAATTGAAGTAACAGTAAATTGATAGATACTCTCTTGGGCAAAGCTCATAAAAGAAGTTGAAATAAGTAAGATACAGATGGTAATTATTTTTCGCATGGTATGATTATTTACATTAACGAGTCAACAATTTACCCCCTTTTTTGTTCCGAAACAAGATGAGAAATAGTAATGCATTTTTATTTTATGATGAGCTTGATTCTGTTTGTACAGTAGGCTGCAAAAAAAAAGAGCAACTGCTTGGTTGCTCTTTTCTCATTTAATATTTATGGATCTTAGAATTTCTCATCGTATTTGGTCCAGATTCCATCTCCAATTTTCCATGCTTTTTCAACCACTTCGTTTCCTAGTTGAATGGTTCTGTTGGTAAGGAATTCCAGTCTTTTTTTCTTGCTCAAACTCATGAATTGTTCATCAATTTTCGCCTGTTCTTCAAAATAGCTTTTTTGTAATGGAACAAACACCTTGTCAATATCGTGACGCATGTCGCCCCATCGCTGGGCAGATAGTGTGCCCAATCTGTTGAAAGCCCACCATGCAGAAGTGCGGGTATATCCCAATGTGCGGGCTTTTACTTTGTAGCTTTCGGCTAAATCTGTAGATCCCGAATAAACCGGAATATAAATTGAGCTTGCCACATTATCCTGCGCCAACCAAACAATTCCGCCAACTTCATCGGGCAGCCAATCACGACATTGAATAATCGTAGCATACATAGTATACCAACGGGCTATGGTTCTTTCTCCCAACTCATCCCATCCGCCATTTACACGAAACAATTTGTTCATATCGTAAGGCATAAAAGGATTTGCAAAAGGAGATATCACTTCGTTTCCGTCTTTATCTGCTTGTTTGATATTCTTCACAAAGTTATATGGAGTTCCTTCGTAGTAATCTTTAAAGATCTCCACCAATTTATTCATTGTTATTTTTTCATCCGGTTTTACCGAAAAAGGATAATCTTTGTCGTTGGCATCCAAATTCAGGGAAGGAGCTGCCATTGAAAGTACCCGCCATTCTCTTCTTCGTGAAGCCAGAGACAAACGACTCTCCGGTGCATAAGCGTAATTCCAGCGGAATGTTTCGCCTTCTTTCCACCATCCGTTTTCTTTGGCAACATCAAAAATATTCGCCGATGCCATAAAATAATCCGGATTTTTTAAATCAATCTCTTTAATGGTGCTGGCGTTCGCATTTACCGAAATGTGATCGTTCGGAACTCGTTGAGCAACCCAAACGGCTCCTACTTTTCCTTTTCCCGGACCCACAACCTCAAAATGCCAAACCTCTTTTTTATCAGCAATGGTAAGACACTCACCATAATCGCGCCAACCGTATTTTTTTAGTAAATCATCAGCCAAACTAATTGCTTCTCTGGCTGAAGAACATCTTTCCAGCATTAATTGCTGCAAACGCTGACAATCGATCAAACATTCTGTAGAGAACAATTCTTCATGACCTCCAAAAGTAGATTCACCAATGGCCAATTGTTTTTCGTTAATGCAAGGGTAGGCAGTATTCAGGAATTGGTAGGTTTTTTCAACCTGATCGATTTCTCCGATTTTTTTGTGCTGATAAGTTGGCATTGCCAAACTATCGCAGGCAGAGCGTTCAAACAACTCAAATTTATTTCCTTTGTCGTGTTTCTTAGCGGGAACAACATTCATCCATGCTCTTGTACGGTGGCTGTCATCGGTGTGAGATGTAATAACAGAGCCATCGGCAGTAGCCATTTTGCCAACCGTGATGGTGGTGCATCCTTCCGGAACACCGTTTTTCCAATCTGATTTGTCCTGAGCAACGGCAGAAAATGAAATTGACGCCATTAAAATGAACAAGCTCATTCTAAATTGTTTCTTCATAAGTTCGTGTTGTGTTGTTTAGCAATTGTGTTGTTTGTTCTTCTTTTCTATTTAGCGCCTTTCACTAAAAATATGCCCGAATCTTCAATGGTGATTAGTTTTTGTTTGTAAAGAAGACCGACCGCCTTTTTGAAGTTCTTTTTACTCATATTTAGAAGGTGATAAATATCTTCAGGTGAACTTTTGTCGTTTAAAGGAAGAAAACCATCTTCTTTCTTTAGCTGAGATAGAATTTGTTCTCCTGAATCAGGAATTTTGTTTTCGTAACCTTGTTTTTGAAGGCAAACGTCAATTTTTCCATCAGGACGAATTTTCTTAATATATGCTTTGCGCACATCTCCGCAGCGAACAGGTTCAAAAATTTCATTCTGATACAACATTCCTAATGCGTCGTTGCTAATCAATACCTGATAGCCTAAATCATTTCTTCTTCCGATCAGGATTTCTATTTCGTCGCCTTCGGCATACGAGGTTTCTACGTCTCTAAGTACGTTTTCTATTTTGGCTGTTCCAACAATCCGGCCGGATGCATTGTCCAGATAAACAAATATTAAGTAAGAATAACCAACCTGCATGTTGTCCTTTTGCTCACTAAACGGAACAAACAAATCTTTAGCGATTCCCCAGTCGAGAAATGCGCCCAAATTATTGACTGTTTTCACCTTTAAATAAGCAAATTCACCTACTGTAGCATAGGGAATAAGAGTTGTTGCAATAATTCGATTTTCCGAATCACGATAGATAAATACTTTAATAGTATCATCCAATTGGGTTTTAGGAGGCACATATCTGGTAGGTAAAAGAATTAAAGATTCATCTTCTCCCTGTAAATACACTCCAAAATCGACTATTTTAGCAACTTTTAACGATGCAAACTGACCAATCATACTCACAATATTATATTTTATCACTTTATCTGTATTGAATAAGAATCACTTACAGATGAAAGTGCGGTTTTACTACTTAAAAATTTAACACGGTAAATGTAAGCATCTTTTTACGAAATATTCGTTTGCATTGCCAATTCCCGAATTTCGAATTGAAAATGCTCTGCTCTATAAAATCTTCCTGGAAAAGAGCATTAAATCGAACTGACTTTGCAGAATGAGGCATGTTGTACAGCAGATTTGTGAAATCGAAAAAATTGATCTGGGTATTTAAGCTCAATCAATGCTTAACAGTAGTTGTTATCGGTTAAATGTAAATCATTTTACAGGCTGTATTTCTGCGAGTGCCTATTTCAGTACTTTTTTTGTGATTTGTTATGTGAAGATTGCAATTTTCGTTATCGATTGCAGTTTCTACATGTTATTATTAAAGAAAAAAATCATTAATGTTCTTGGGTATAAACACCCACTAAACGGTGTATTGTACAACATACAGCGAATAATACAGAAAAATTTCTCCAATGAAAAATTGTTTTTATTTTTGATGCAGAATTAAATCGCATTGATTCGATTCCAATTTTAAGCAACTCTCTCGAGTATTAAATGGGAATAAAAAATTAACAAGTCAGGGTATGAAAAAAAGGAAGTTATTAGTTAGAGATCTTACATTAAGAGATGGTCAGCAATCTCTTTTTGCTACAAGAATGCCACAGGCAGAAATTGAAAAGGTATTACACCTGTATAAAAAGGCCAATTTCTATGCAATGGAAGTTTGGGGTGGTGCAGTTCCTGATTCAGTTATGCGATACCTTAATGAAGATCCATGGTATCGTTTGGAGTCGATTAAAGAAGTGATAGGCGATGTTTCCAAACTTACCGCTCTATCCCGTGGTCGTAACCTTTTTGGATATAGTCCTTACCCGGAATCAGTAATCGAAGATTTCAATACTCAGGCGGTTAAGTCTGGATTGGGAATCATGCGTATTTTCGATTGTTTGAATGATATCGAAAACATGAAGTCTACTATTAAGTATGTGAAAGCTGCTGGTGGTATTGCTGATTGTGCAGTATGTTTTACTGTTGATTCTAAATTTCCTACCAAAAAAGAAGATCTTGAAAGATTAACAATAAAGAACCTTCCTGATCAGATTTTTGATCTGAACTACTTTGTTGATATGGCTAAGAAGCTTGAGGCTTTAGGTGCCGATATGATTTCATTAAAAGATATGGCTGGATTGGCTTCTCCTTCGTATGCTGGTCAAATCATCCGCCGTTTTAAAGAAGAATTAAATATTCCTGTAGATTTCCATTCACATTCTACACCAGGTTACGGTTTGGCTTCTGCTCTTACTGCAATTATCAATGGCGTTGATATCATCGATACCAATATCATGAATTTTGCAGGTGGATCTGCAGCGCCGGCTTACGAATTGATCTACATTTTCTGTCAGAAATTAGGCATCGAACTGGATGGTGATGCTAAGACCGTTGTTGAGATCAACAAAATTCTGAAAGAGATTCGTATGAATGCTTTAGCTGATGTTGACAGCTACAAGCAGTTCCCTATTGAATTTGATATTACAAAAGATAAATTGCCTGCCAGCATCGATCAGTTATTCGATGATGCGATTAAGTATGCCAAAGCCGATAAGGAAGAGGAACTACTTGTTGCATGTCATGCAATTGAAGCATATTTTAATTTCCCGGCTCCGAACCAAATGGTTAAGGATGCGGAAATTCCCGGAGGTATGTATACCAACATGCTTAACCAGTTGAAAGCTTTAGGTTTGGAAACCCTGTTAGAGAGAGTGCTGGAAGTGGTACCGGTGGTTCGTTTGGACGCTGGCTGTCCGCCACTGGTGACCCCTTCTTCTCAAATTGTTGGTGTTCAGGCTGTAAACTGCGTAATTGATGAGAATTCAGGACGTCCGTTCTATACCAATGTATCGAATCAGTTCTTTAATTTGGTAAAAGGAGAGTATGGAACAACTCCAATCGAGATTGCTCCTGAATTCCGTAAAAAAATTACCGGGAAAGCTGAAAAAGTAGAATACGATGTAGATGCTTATGTGTCTCCTGAAAATCCAACATTGCCGCAGTACGGAAACGTGAAGTTGGCGAAGGATAATAAAGAATTCATGTTGCTTGAGTTGTTCCCGTTGGTAGCTAAAGGTTATCTGGAAGGAAAGCGTAAAGCAGAATTCGAAGCTCAAAGAGAAGTTAACCGCAAGAAAATTGCAGCAGAAAGAGCTGCTATTAAACGTACAGGTAAACTAAAGATTCGTGATCTTACCCTTCGTGATGGTCAGCAGTCATTGTTTGCAACACGTGTACCTCAGGCTGAAATAGAGAAAGTGCTTCCGATGTATAAGGATGCCAACTTTTATGCAATGGAAGTATGGGGTGGTGCAATTCCCGATTCAGTAATGCGTTACCTGAACGAGGATCCATGGCACCGTTTGGAGTCAATCAAAGAAGTGATTGGTGATGTTTCTTATCTAACAGCTCTATCCCGTGGTAGAAACCTGTTCGGATATTCTCCATATCCTGAATCAGTAATCGAAGGTTTCAACAGAAATGCAGTGAAATCCGGTTTGGGTATCATGCGTATCTTCGACTGTTTGAATGATGTGAAGAACATGGAAACCACCATCAAATACATGAAAGAAGCCGGAGGTATTGCCGACTGTGCGGTTTGTTATACTGTTGATCCTAAATTTACAGGAAAACAAAGATGGAAAGCATTGCTGTCCGGAAAGAGATTGCCTAAGAAGATTTTCGATGTAGATTACTTCCTGAACAAGGCAAAACAGATGCAGGCTTTGGGGGCTGATATGATTACCGTGAAAGATATGGCTGGATTGATTCCACCATCATTGTCAGGGAAAATTATCAGAAGAATGAAAAATGAATTGAATGTACCAATTGATTTCCATACTCACTGTACTCCTGGTTACGGATTAGGTGCTGTTTTAATGGCAATTGTTAACGGTGTTGACATTGTAGATACAAACATTCTGAACTTTGCAGGTGGACCAGCTGCTCCGGCATTCGAAATCATTCAGATTTTTGCTGATAAGTTAGGTTTAGACACAGGTGTGAATTTAGATGCTGTTGTTAAAATTAATGCTGAATTAAAGGGAATCCGCAGTCGGATTGCAGAATTCGATTCATACAAAATGTTCCCGTTGGAATTCGATATTACAGCTGATTATCTTCCAAAAGAGATTGATGCATTGTTCGATAAAGCGATTGAATTAGCGAAAGCAGATAAAGAAGCAGAATTGTTAGACGTATGTAACGCTATCGATAAATTCTTCAACTTCCCTGCACCAAACGAAGAAGTAAAAACAGCTGAGATTCCAGGTGGTATGTATACCAATATGTTGGCTCAGTTGAAAGGATTGGGATTGGAAGATTTGCTGCCAACAGTACTATTGAAGGTACCCGAAGTACGTGTTGCTGCAGGTTGTCCTCCATTGGTTACTCCATCATCACAAATTATTGGTGTGCAGGCAGTAAATTATGTGTTGGATGTGAACAGCGGTAAAGCTCCTTATACAAACGTAAACAACCAATTCTTCAACCTTGTGAAAGGTGAATATGGCGAAACTCCAATCGAGATTGATCCGGAGTATCGTCAGAAGATTTGCGGACAGCGTGATGCTACAGCTTTCGATGTAAGCAAATACAAATCACCAGAGAATCCTATATTGGAAGAGTTTGGTGGCGTTAAGCTTGCTGAGAACGAGAAAGAAATGTTGTTGTTGGAATTGTTCCCAACAGTTGCAGGTCCTTTCCTGAAGAATCGCAAAGCGGATGCTTACTACGCAAAAGTAGAAGCTGAAGAGAATGAAAAACAAAGAATCATCGACGAGCAAAAAGCTGCTTACAAGGCAATTCCTGCTGAGGAAAAGCGAGCAATGCTTTTGAGAGGATTATATAGCTTGGGTGGAACTTCAGAGGAGGCGACTGGTGAGATTACTCAACCGGAAGAAAAAGAGTCTCGTTTGGATCTTAAAACCAAGGAAATGCTGAATAGGATGAAACCTAAAAGCAAATTAGTAGGATAAAGTTTTCTCTTTATATACGCAACCTTAAAAAGTGCTGCTCTTCGGAGTGGCACTTTTTTTAGTTTCCAGTAAATAGTATTGTTGATGTACTATATTGAAAAAGGACACTTTCTCGCCCTGCCACATCTATCGAGCTGCGACTGCAATAGTCGTACTACTACGACCACAACGGTCGTGCTACTACGACTACAACGGTCGTGCTACTACGACTACAACGGTCGTGCTACCACGACCACAATAGTCGTAAGTGAAGGACAAAAGGAGAGTGTATTGATATTTTGTTTGTGTTTGGTTCAGGTTGTTGTAAAACAGGGTGTTGTGTATTTGTTTTAAATTGGGTCAATCTTTTTAAGATTTGACAAAGGAGAATGGTTCTGGTATAGGTTTGCCAATTTCAAGATCTATTATGCATTTACATGATGGCAAAATTAGTCTTGGGTCTGTTTATGGCGAAGGCACTAAGGTATCTATTGTATTTAGGAATACTCATCGATGAATTCTTAGTGCAGAATTTCAAAATAGATTTACCTCTATGTCTTTTCAGCAATTAAAATTATTGTTTTGCAACCAGTTTAAATGAAAATAAATTGTTCGGTAAGTACATGTGATCGCTAAAATATGATAGTTTTGTGAAATGAAAGAGCAGAACACACTACGATCGAGCATATTGGAGTTGCTATATAAGGGAGAACCTGAGGCAGTAATTTTGAATGAAATTGTAAAACAGGCTCAGGATATTTCTCATGGTTCAATTTGTTCAATTCTGTGCATTGATGAGGAAGGAAAGCACTTATTATTGGGAGCTGCACCCGACTTACCGGATTTTTATAATAAAGCAGTAAGTGGTCTTCCTATTGGAAATGGAATGGGATCATGTGGTACAGCAGCTTATACAGGCGAAAGGGTTACTGTAGAAGATATTAATAGCCATCCTTATTGGAGTAGCTTCAAAAGTATTGCAAAAGATGCAAATTTAGGATCTTGTTGGTCGGAACCGATTAAAGATGCTTCGGGTAAAATTCTTGGGACTTTTGCCATTTATCATCGTACACCCAATATTCCCAAAACAAAAGATATCGAGTTAATTTCAGAATTATCGGATTTAACTGCAATTGTACTTGATCGAGGTAAAATTATTAGGCAATTAGCAGAGACTGAAAGTAAATATAAAACTTTAGCAGATGCCAGTAATGAAGCCGTTTTTATTGTTGATGAGGATAAGATTGTTGAAATAAATACTCGGGCTGAAGTAATGACTGGGTATTCTGAATTGGAATTATCGGGTGTTTCTATTTTTAGTTTTATTGAGAAAGAGCACTGGATCGTTTCGCTTGATGAAAAATCTAGAAATTTTCGTCATAAAATTCAAGCGATCGGTACTAAAAAAGATGGTTCAAAGATAGATGTGGTTGTTCGAATTAAGAATTCTACATTTAAAGGTAAGGTAATATGTTTGCTTTCCATTCGTGATGTTACCAATTATAAAAATACCAAGACCGAATTGCTTAAGTTATCCCAGTCCGTTGTACAAAGTCCGGTTTCTGTTGTAATTACAAATTGCGAGGGGAATATTGAGTATGTAAATCCAAAGTTTAATGAACTTACCGGTTATTCTTTGGAAGAAGTAATTGGACAGAATTCTCGCATCTTGAGCTCAGGAAATAATCCAACTGATTTATATGAATCGTTGTGGAAAGCAATAAGATCCGGTAAGGAGTGGAGAGGAGAGATTCAGAATAAGAAAAAAAACGGAGAATTATTTTGGGAGTTTGCAACAATATCACCCATAAAGGATGAAAGAGGGCAAATTATTAGTTTTATAGCAGTTAAGGAAGATGTTACAGAACGAAAGAGACAAGAACAAATTAAGAAGATTATATTAAATATTTCGAACGCTGTCTTTTCGCAAAATACATTGTTTGAATTTATTCAGTTTATTAGGGAAGAATTGTCTTCTATAATTGATACAACAAACTTTTTTGTTGCATTATATGATGACGAAACGGAGATGTTTAGCCTGCCTTTTCATGACGATGAACATGATTTGTTCAAGGAATTCCCTAAAGGCAAGACTATTTCCGGCTGGGTTGTTGATCATGAAACGGCACTTTTGGCAACAGCTGAAGAATTGGATGAGTTAGGAGCCAAAGGAGAAGTGGAACTTAAGGGAGAACCTTCCAAAATTTGGCTCGGAATGCCTCTTAAGGGAAAAGAAAAGGTGATTGGTGTTTTGGTGATTCAAAGTTACGAAGACGAGAATGCTTTTTCTGAAGGAGACAAGAAGATGCTTGAGTTGGTTTCGCATCAGATTAGTATTTCTATCGAGCAAAAAAGAACCGAACAGGAATTGTATAAAGCTTTACATGACGCAAAAGAATCGGATCGTTTAAAGTCGGTTTTTTTAGCCACTATGTCACATGAATTACGTACCCCCTTAAATGCGGTAATAGGGTTTTCGGGATTGGTAGATAATGAAGTTGATATTGAAACGGCAGTTGAATATTGCAAAATGATTCATCAAAGCGGACATAATCTATTAAATATTGTAGAAGATCTGTTCGATATTAGTTTAATACAATCCGGTGCGGTTAAAATTAAACATGAAGATTACAACCTCTTAAATTTGTTTTATGAAATTGATGCTGTAATTCATGTTGAGAGGAATGTGCTTGAAAAGGAACATATTGAATTGATATTAAACCTTCCTCCTAATTTTTCGGATTTTATTTTAAATACTGACCCACATCGTTTTAAGCAGGTATTTCTGAATTTATTAAAAAATGCTTTGAAGTTTACTGATAAAGGAAGTATTGAATATGGCGTTATGAACGGAGATGTGAATTCGGAAAGGGTACTTCATTTTTTTGTAAAGGATACAGGAATTGGAATTCCAGAGGAGGTACAGGAAAGTATTTTTGGCTTGTTTAGACAGGCTAATGAAAAGCTTTCGAGGAAATATAATGGAGTTGGAATCGGATTATCTATTTCAAAGAGTTTAACTGAATTATTGGGAGGTAAAATTTGGTTTGATTCAACATATGGAGAAGGATCTACTTTTTATTTTACACATCCCATTAAATGAGCTAAAACCATTCAATAACAGGATCAAAATTCTAAGGTTCTTTTATTAGTTATTTCCCGTTAAGCTTTTTTAACCAATTTTAGCAGGCAATTCGTCAAACTATCAGCCTGATAATAAAACAAATGCTTGATTAAAATCGTACCCTAGTTGATAGGGTATCATTTTATTCAACTTTAAACTTATAGCCATGACATTGCATAAATACATCCGCACAATCGGTAGGTGTTTGTTGTCGCTTGCCTTCATTTGTTTTAGTATTTTACCTGTTAAAAGTCAGGAACAACTACCTGACAAAAATGGAGAATTAATTCTGATTGATTCATTGGGAATTACACAGGAAGCTCAAAAAAATTCAATCCCAGTTGGATTATTTGCATATAATAAATGGGTTGATCTGAATGAGAACGGGCTTGTTGAAAGTAATGAGTTTTTCGGATTAGGTAAAGACTCATTTTCGAAAGGTGAAGCCATTAGTGTCTCTTTATATGATCCAAATTTGAGCGAAGGTTCAAATTTAAAACTAAGAATTTGGGATACCAGTGGTAATTTGATTCGTACAATTAAAAAGAATTATACTTCAACTCCTTTATTTACTTATTCAGGTTTCGATTCATTTCTGCCAGTTGGGAATTATATTTTTACCATTAATCCGGAGGAAACCGGAACAACCTACCAAATTCGTTTTTCATTAAAAGAGCCAAATGGAAACACTTTTGCTCAAATTCGCAAAAAACTACTTCCTGAAGATCTGTATATTTTTAGGATGTGGATAGATGAGGATGGAGATATGAAAATAGATAGCTCTGAAGTGTTTGCTTTAAATCAGAAAGAATACTTTTTAGGTGATGTAAAATTTGAAATGGGTTTAAATCTTCCTTCTGTTACCAATCAGGTTGTTTATCAGGTTTGGGATGCTCAGCATCAGTTGCTCAGCATGAATATTTCTAAATTGGATAGCTTGCAGCATTATACTATGAAAGAGGATACCCTGCATAATGGGAATGATTTTCTGAAGGTTTTAAGTGATGCTTCCGTTGGAAATTATCTGATTACAGCTTCGGTTGCAGGAGAGAAGGTGAAACAGTATCAAATTCCCATTCAGATAATAGATACAACACAGATTGCTGATTCAGAACCAGCTGTAGAGCCCGAACCGGTTGTTGCTGAAGATACAACTTCTTCTGCACCGAAAATGAAAATGGGAACCTCTGAGAATGTGGATAATTTAGCACCTGAATTCAAAAAAGGGCAGGAGGGATTTTTTCTGTTTACAGGATTTATTGATTTGAATGAGAACAATGTTCAAGACCGGGATGAGTTTATGGGAGCCGATCAGGAATATTATTATTCTGAATCGGAAAATATATTTGTTCAATTCCATTTGAGACAATTTTTTAATACGACATTAAAGTTGCAACTGTTGAATAGTGAGAAGCAGCTGGTTAAAGAACAAATCGGCAAATACGGCGATTCTCCATTTGTATTTAAAGTTTCAATGCCCGATGATCCATTGATTCCAGGAGATTATCAATTACTGATGATTCCCGTTGGTTCAGAAATCAAATATCGATTGGAGCTGACAATTAAGTAGTCAAAAATCCCGCTTTTGGTGTTCCAAAAAACGGGATTTTATCTAATCTAAAACCTATTGAAAAAAAATGCTGTTTATTGCTTTACTATTTTTTTACTGAGTTGCGAACCATCCTCCATTTCAAATATTAAAATGTAAGTTCCTGTTGTTAGATTATTTACGTTTAAATCTGCCGATTCATTTGGCATTGTTACAGCTATGATTGCTTTTCCTGATAAATCAAAAAGCTGTAATTTATTTACTTGTTTTAGATTTTGAAGATGAAGAATATCACGAACCGGATTTGGATACAGGCGTAATTCTTTGTTTAAAATATCATTAATGCCTGTTGAGTAGGTTATTTCTTCACTGTATGCACTGTAAACAATATCACCTTGCAATAATTCACCTGTTTGTGCAACAGGAGTTACTGAAAAGCGGATAAAATTACCGCGATCGGCTCTAACAAGAGTATAAGATAATTGATCGGCTCCGCTAATAACAGTTTCATTGGTTCCATTTGCATCGTCTGCTCTGTACCATTTGTAAATTGAACTTCCTTCCGGATCATTATTCAAATCCGTAAAGGTATAACTTGCCGTTAAGGTTTCATCCTCTCTGAAAGTTCCGCTTACAGTAATGTTTGAAGCAACAGGTGCTGATTTTACATCAGGAATGGAAAGTTGTTTTGTTGTGTAAATATGATATTCCCCGGCTTTAAGATCTATAAATGCGTTAACATCAGTAACAGTAATTGCTTGCCCGGTAAAATAATCATACCATGTACCTGTTTTACTGAAATTAGGATCAATACTTCTTAGTTTAAGGTCGAAATTTCCAATTACTCTAACATCCATATCGGAATGATTGATTTCAATACGTTTTAAAACGGTATTTGTATTCAGTGTGAAATCCTCCGATTCGAAGGCAACTTCTTCTTTTTTCAGCTTGATAAGTGCCGAAAATACTTCGTACAGTCTTTTTCTGTTTGGATCATCCTGATATTCCCAATGGATAGGTTTCTTGCCAACCCGACCATTTTCATCAATCGAGACATCGTAACCCAATTCTTCAAATTGCCATACCATTTTTGGCCCGGGAACAGTGAAAAATAAAGTTGCTGCAGCTTCAACTCTTGAAAGGGCTGTATTTAGGTTTGTTACATTATAGCTACCTAAAGAAGCTCCATAGGTAAGATTACGATACATCATGCGCTCTTCATCATGACTCTCCATATAACTCACCAAATTTGGGCCGACCCATTGTCTCTCTTTCCATGAATACCAATTGAAATCAGAAGAATATCCCATGGAAGCTTCACTGTATTCATGATTGGCATTTCCCCAAAGCATAATTCCATGAGCAGCCAGTTCTTTTTCTTCCGCATTATCGGATAAATGTTCGAAAATCACCACAGCGTTCGATTTAACGTTCCAAATTGCAGTAGACATACGTTTTAGTATATCAATACGTTCTTGGTCGTATTGTCCTCCCCAAGGATCAGTGGTGTTGCTGTGTGGTGTGTTTGAAAATCCTTTGGTAAAATCGAAACGAAATCCATCAATGTGATATTCGTTCATCCAATAGGTATTAATCCGATCCACTAACTTTTGTGTCGCCGTACTTGTGTGATTAATATCGTATCCCCATTGGGCATCCGGATTTTCAAAATTGCTTGTAACATTGTACCATGGATTATCTGCAGTTGGTTTTGAACCATCGAAGTACATGCGTAAAAATGGGGATTGTCCGTAGGTATGATTGAGTACCATATCCATATAAACAGCTATTCCTCTGCTGTGACATTCGTCGATAAATGCTTTGTAATCATTTTTTGTGCCATAGGCTTTATCAGGAGCAAAATAAAAGGATGGATTGTATCCCCAGGAATCATTTCCTTCAAATTCGTTAAATGGCATTAGCTCAATTGCATTAACTCCAAGTCTTTCCAAATAATCTAATGTGTCTTTAACTGTTTTAATATCACCAGCTGCAGTAAAGTCACGAACATGTAATTCGTAAACGACTAAATCTTCTTTTAATGGAGGAGTAAATTGTGCATCGGACCATGTATAATTGGTTTGTGCTGTTTGGAAGACACTGGCAATTTCACTTGTTTTATCAGCAGGGTAGGGAATCAAATTTGGATAGGTTGTGCTTGAAATGTATTGGTCATTCCACGGATCTAATAATTTATCAGCGTATGGATCTGCAATTTTAATATTACCGTCGATAACATACTGGAAAATGTATTCTTTTCCTGCCGTAAGGTTGTCGAGAGTAATCCAAAAATAGTCTCCATCCTTACTCATTTGGTAGTTGTTGTCGTAATTCCAATTGTTAAAATCACCAATAACAAAAACATATTCTTTGTTTGGTGCATAAAGTGATAGAGTAACTGTGTTATCATCAATGTAATTGATACCATCTTTAATCCCGGCAGGTTTTGTTGCTGTGGGCGTATCCTCACGAAGAACTATATTTACTGTATCTCTTGCTTCCTCACCGCTTGCAGTTGCAACAGCAATTAACTGGTGATTGCCTGCAGCATTTGGAGTATAGGAATAATTCAATTGGGTTGACAAGGTGGAAGTCATGCTTACGCCATCGATTAGCAACTCTAAATTATCACTAGCTTCAGAATTTGCCGTAATCAATACTGATTCATTTTTTCCAAAAATGGCATTGTCAACTGGTTTTGCGAATTCAACATTGAGTCCACCTTCGCTTAAGTCAACAAATATATCTGTTCCTCCGTCTCCTTTTCCTTCTTTCGAATTGTCGGAACTCCTAAAAACGAAAGCCATTTTTAATATTTTTTCACCACTTGTTACGCCGTAATATTCGCGAATGTCAGGTGTAATACTTAATTGCCACTTGTTATTGCCAAGTGATGTTAGTTTGTATTTTTCGCTGTTGTCACCCCAGGTCGGAGCGTATTTCCAATCACTGGTAGAAGTGCTTTGGTCAGTAATTACACCTGTATGAGCATATACATCGCCGGTGTAATCCAGTAATCCTGCTGTACCTAATGAGGCATCAAAGGTTATTGTTACAGGTTTATCTTCGGTAGGAAAGGTTGGATCTGAAATAATTATCTGTCCAATACCAATTGAAGGGATTAGCAGAAGAAAAGAAAGGAGATATGTGTATAGTTTCTTCATAGTTAGTTGTTTCTGGATCAAATTATTTATCTATAAGTGGCATGAGTTAATTATTCTATTTTTCTTGATCTACGCCAAATATGTGTTAATAATAAGCAATTGTAAGTTGGTCGAAAACAGATGTTGTGTGAGAGTGTTTTTTGAAATAAAGACAATTTGAAAAAAGCCACCCCCATGGGCGGCTTTTTAATTTAATTATTTCATTTATTCAAAAATTCCAGATTCTGTACTGAAGTTTAACTTAACTTTCTGACCAGTTGTGATAGGTGCACCCGCCAAATCATTTCCTGTACCTCGGTACTCAATTTTTCCAGCTAACACACTAAACTCTGCCTGCCACCAATCAACAGGATTGCTATCAGCGTTAGTTAAAGTAGTAGCTGTTACATACATTCTTGCATTATCATCTGCTACGGCAGCCGGAGAAACAAGAATCTTTGCATCTCCTGCATCAGGAGTAAACAGGAATTGTCCGCCATCCCAATTTCCAAATGCAGTACCCTGAGCATAGATAACAGGATCGGTTATTTGAATCGTATTAGTTAAAAGATTTACAACAATCATTTTATAACCAACAGCTCCGCTAGGTATGTTATCCCCACCTTTACTCCATACGCCATCAGCATCTGCAGTGTCGCCGGTTTTTCCGAATTGTGCACCATCCCAAGCTTTGGCTGAATTAAATTTTAACTCAGTACCAGCATCAAACCAAGCAATTTTCCAGAAAAGATGTGGGTTACTGTGAACCGGAATCATTTCCATTACTGCGGCATTATTCCAATCCCAATCTGGAACAAAGCTACCATTGATGTATAATTCAGTAGGAAAAACTGGTACTGCTTCAATTTTATATATTCCTTTATTAAGATCCAAAGTAATAGTATAGGCCTTATCACCACCGTCAAAAGCAATGTTAGTATTCTTACCCTTTGGTGCGAGAACACCAGAATTGCCATTACTATCAGCATCAGCCCAGTCTAGACCATCCCAATTTTGCTGATTAATAAATTTAAAGTTGGCTCCATCTTTCAGGGTAACTTCAAGAGTATATACTCCTTCTGATTTTCTTGTCATTTCAGTAGATGCTCCCGGATTCCATTCCGGATCAGTAGTATTGTATGCACCTACCAAGTATATATTTGGATAATCATAAGTATATACTGATCCGTTTTCGTATGGAGCAATTGTTAAATTACTGTTTGTAAAATCAGCTGTAACGGCATACCATCCTGTTTCTCCCGTAAATTTGAAATTTCCGTCATCATCTCCTGCAGCCTCAATGTTTTCAGATCGAGTGGCAAATTTGGCGAAGTTATAATCATAACCGTCGCTTGCTTGTTTTTCTGAAAACTTAAATAAACCATCTTTTGTAAGTTTCAGATACTTCGTAAAGATATTATCTGCACCATATGCTTTTAAGGCATCTGTTACTTTAGATGAAGCTGTAGCTGAACCAAAGATATATAAATCAGCAGGAATAGGTACATCTAAATAAGGAGTCACCTTCATTGTAAACGAAGCAGTGTACAAATTATCAAGATCCTCGTTAGCAAAGGCTCTAATTCTTACTTCAAGCTCTACCTGTTTTGCCGGGGCATATCTGTCAGATATTAGAGTGTTTAAACCACCGACAGTAATCAATGTAGTTGTTTCTGATACTCGATCAAACTCCAGTGCATTTTTAAATTCATTACCTACAGTGTCAATTTGAACATAATATCTTACACCGATAGGATCAGCATATGTAGCCGCCGACCAGCTTAATTCGATTATAGTTTCTTTTTCATTCTTTTTCTCAAGAACCAAATCGACATTTTCGGTTATTTCTGCTAGTACCGGGGCAGTTCCTTGAACTGGCTCAGTTACATTTGGCGTCTCAAAATCGTCTTCGCAAGCAACAAAGAAAACAGCCAATAGTGATATAAATAAATATTTAAGATTCTTCATTTTTATTCAATTTTACCAGTTTGATTAATAAAGTCAAGCTCTATTGTCTGCTCACCTGCGTTAATGCTAAATCTGTCCTGATCACCACCGTCTGCTCTGTATGCAATTTTTCCATTAAGGAATATAAACTCAGCATGCCACCAGTCTGCAGCAGAAATATATGGATGTGTTACATGAAGTCTTAGTTCGCCAGCCAGTAAGTTTTTAGTTAAAAACATTTTCTTATTTTCAGCATCCAACTTAAATTTATTAGCTTCTACAACAGAACTAACAGGCCACACATCGCCTATAGTAGGTCCGCAAATATAAATACTTGCTGGTTCTATCAACAGCTTATTATTCGCCATATCTACACCAACGGTATAGTATCCTGCTGTTCCTGGTACAGGTATATCTTCACCTCTGTTGTCAACTGTTCCTAAAGTATATTCTCCATTAACAGCATCTCCAATTTTTCCAATAACACCTTTGTAGTTTTCATCAGAACACAGTTTAAAACTTCCAGTAGCTTCCATCCACACGATAGTCCAGGTGTCATCAGGTTCACTGTTGACTTTGATAAATTTAAGCTTGTTGTTCTGTGCAACGCGCCCTACACCATCACCAAAAAGATAGAAGGTATTTGGAGCAAATAGAATATCCAAATAGGGAGTTGTTGTAAAGTTAAGTACTGTAGAGTATTGTGCTTCAACACCATTAAGAGAGTTGGTCATTACCCTTGCATAAACTGTGGCTTCTACATCTACAGGTAATTCGAGTGATTCTGTAAGAAATTCATTAATAGCTCCTACTGTGAATGTGAAAGCATTTTCAGATGCTCCAATATCAAAACTAACGGGTTTGGAAAAATCAGCTGTAGTTGAAAATTGAAGGGTATCTGTTACAACAATATCCACCCCATATGATGCAGGTGTGTATGATACCTGAATAATTTCGGCTTTTGTTGCTTTTGATATTGCCAAAGTAGTACCAAAACCTTCAATATTTGTTGCCGGCATATACTCTGAATTATTTAATTTTACAATATCGTCATCATCGCAAGAAAAAAAGCTTACTGCGAGAAGCAATATTAGTATGTATTTTATATTCTTCATAACGTATTTTTTAGATCGATTAATAACCTGAGATATTGGACAGATTTGGATTCGCATTTATATCCGACGAGGGAATAGGAAATACATTATATTTTGCATCTGTAGCTTTTCCGTCTGCAACAGCACCTTTCCAAGGCCAGTTGTATGTTCCACTTGTTAATTTACCAAATCGAACAAGGTCGGTTCTTCTGTGACACTCCCAGTACAACTCACGTCCTCTTTCGTCAAGAATAAAATCTAATGTTAAATCAGATGCCGTGATGTTTTCTGATGCATTTCCATATGCTCTTTCTCTGAGTTCGTTGATATAACCAACAGCAGTTGCCATATTTCCACCTGTTCCACCTCGAACTACAGCTTCAGCATATATTAGGTAGAAGTCAGCTAATCTGTAAAGAGGAAAATCTGTATCAGGGAACGATAGGTTTGATCCAACCGCCCCGGTTGAAGTAATGTTCTTGAATTTACGCAACGCATATCCATCTCTAAAATTGAAAATATCTCCTATTTCAAGATTTTGTCCTTCGGTAAAGAACATTCCTCTTTTATCTGTCCCTGTAACATCAGGAAAAAGGTTTACAAAAGATTTTGTGGTTCTGTTACCACCCCATCCTCCATCAAGACCAGACTCGCTTGCAGGCATATCACCTCCAACTGTTGAGTGAAGTATAAATGCCATACCTCCCCATGATTGAGTGCTGTTTCCATCTGATAGTATTGGGAAAATTATTTCATTAGTTCTTAAATGATTATCAGCTAAGAATAGGTTCGCATAATCTGACTCAAGAGAATATCCGCCACCAATAATTTTATTGCAATACGTAATAGCTTCTGTGTATTTTGGTACTCCGATATAAACCTCTGAATTTAAGTACATATTAGCTAGGATTGCCCATGCTAAGCCTTTATCAGCTCTACCATATTCATTTGTTCCAGGCTCAGCTAATTCAGTCTCAATTGTTGTGAGTTCAGACTCGATATAATCAAATATTTGTTGTTGTGTGGCCATCTCTGGGAAGAAAAATGAACCAATTTCATCCTCTTCTGTAACAAATGGACCACGTCCAAACATATCCAACATATGGTAATAACTTAAAGCTCTTAAAGCTCTGGCTTCATCGTTAAATGCTTTGTATTCCGATTGACCATTGGTTAGTTTTATCAGGTTATTACAGTAGGTTATTTGAAGAGTTATACGATAATACATAGCTGTAACAAACTCATTTGAGGCTGTCCAGTCTTGATCGTGCAGGTCTCTTAAATTACCATCATTCCAAGCACAAATAGCTTCATCGGTTGGTAATTCCTGGTGATTCCATAATAGTCTTAAATAAGATGAAAAACTACCATCAATACTACTTATATCCGGTTCGCCGTCAACTGCTGTCTGACCCCCTAAAATTAGGCCTGCATAACATTTTGCTAAAAGTTGTTTATAAGACTCGGCATCAGTAAAAACCGTCTTTTCAGTTTTTATGTCCTCATCAAGAGGCTCCGTATTCAAATCATCTGTACACGATACAAATGCAAATAATAATGCAAATGCAATCATGATATAATTTGTTTTATAATATCTCTTATTCATAATTAATACATTTATCAATTAAAATTTCACATTTAATCCAAACAAGAATGTTCTTGGTCTTGGATATACATCATTGTCAATTCCACCGTTTACTTCAGGATCTAATCCACTATAATCAGTTATCACAATAGCATTCTGAACTGTTGCAAATGCTCTGGCATTAATATCAAAACCTAAAAGTGGTTTTAATATTTTGGTAAAATTATATCCTAGAGTTATGTTGTCTATTCTAAAGAAGGATGCATCCTCAAGGAAATAATCAGAATATTGTTGTGCCGTTTCAAACTTTGATTTGTTAATCTCAGTTGGCATGTTTGTTAGGTATTCATTTACAGTCATTTCCTGATAGCGGCCACCTACAATAACATTGTTGTACATTTGCCCGCCAAGACCAATTCTACCGTTAAATCCAAAATCAAAATCTTTATATTTGATACTAGATGAAAATCCTATATTATAATCCTGAGCAGGATCTTTAGCATAGTATTTGTCGGCTGTTGTAATTTCTCCGTCTTTGTTTCTATCTACATAAAGACCTTCAATTGGTTTTCCGTTACTATTATATACTTGCTCATATACATAGAAAGTGTTTAATGAGTGCCCAACTGAGTTGATCTGAATATTATTACCAACACCAACACCACTAATACGACCAGTTTCAACTCCTCTGTAATTAGGATCGTCATAATTTGTCAGACGAGTAATTTCATTCTTGTTGTAAGCAAGATTGAAGCCAACTTCCCAAAACAAATCTTCTGATTCTACTACTATTGCATTAATAGCGAATTCAAAACCATTGTTTTCCAAATCACCAACATTTGTCAATAATCTGTCAGTAAAGTTTGTTCCTGCCGGTACTGGGATTGTATTTAACAGATCTTCAGTTTTTCGCTTATATATATCGAATGATCCATTAATTCTGCTATTAAAAAATCCGAAGTCAAGACCTGCATTATATGTTGTCGTTTTCTCCCACTGCAAACCTTCGTCGTACCCGTCAGGTCTTATTAAAGTATAAAACTGATTACCGAATTGATATCTTGTTCTTGAATCACTTAATCGGTAAGTTCCCATGTATGGATAATCTCCATTATTTAGTTCCTGCTGACCTGTAATACCATAACCCAAACGAACTTTAGCATTACTTACGACATCGATATTTTTAAGGAACGACTCTTCACTCATTCTCCAGGCAAAAGCAGCAGAAGGAAAAGTCCCCCATCTATTATCTTTGTGGAATCTTGAGGAACCATCTTTACGTAATGTAGCTGTTACGATATACTTATCTTTAAATGTGTAGTTTGCCCGGCCAAAGAATGAAACCAAGTAGTTCTCTGTTTCATTTTTGGAGTCTTCTATTGTTTCATTATTTCTGTCAACCTCAAAAGCTGAAGATTTTGACCAGAAATGTTGCCACTCATAACCACCCATAACATTTATTTTACTACTTAGGGATGGTAGGTTCTTATCGTAAGTAAGATAAAAATCTACTAATTCATTCTTTTTTTCCTGATCATAATCTCTTTCTACTCCCGTAGAAGAAGCTCTTACCCATGAAGCATCCAAATCAGTATTTACATCACCATTACTATCAGAATGGTCATAGCCTAATTTCATACTTGCTTTTAGATCAGGAAGGAAATGTAGTTTATAGTCTGCCTGAAAGTCTGCGATTACTCTTGATACATCTGAAACGTCTTCTTTTTGTTGTAATTGAGCGACTGGATTACGTGTTGCATTCACATTTCTGGAACCATCACTCATTAACCAAGTTGTATAGCCACCGTAGATACCTGTGTTGTTAAAAACAGATTGTGTTGGATCCATGCGTAAGGCATTTCCTATTGCACCTTTATCAGCAAATTGATTTTCAATTGCCATATATTTTAAACCTACATTTAGCTTTAGATGTTCATCGAAAAAGCTTGGATTAACATTTAAGGTTCCGGTAGTTCTTTGCATCTTAGAAGTTTGCAAAATACCTTTCTGATCGGTGTAGCCAGCAGAAACTCTAAATGGGATATTTTTGTACGAACCTGAAACTCCAATATTATGTTCGTGACCTGTTGCATCTCTGTATATTTCATCTTGCCAGTCGGTTGAAGCTTTACCCAACAATGCAGGGTTAACGGAAGAATGATCTACAGCTCTTGCAGTCACCAAAGTTCTATACTCATCAGCATTTAAAACATCTATTGTCTTTTTAATTTTACCTATTGAAAATTTAGAGTCATAGGTTACTTGTATTTTTTGTCCTGCTTTTCCTTTTTTAGTTGTAATCAAAATTACACCATTAGAAGCACGTGATCCATAAATTGCTGTTGCTGATGCATCTTTCAATACAGTAAAGGTTTCAATATCATTAGGATTTAATGAACTTAAAACATTACTCATTCCATCAATAGCCCTGTTATCTAATGGCATTCCGTCAATTACAATTAATGGATCGTTACTTGCTGACATTGAGGAACCTCCACGAATTCTAATTGTTGATGCTGAACCAGGAGCACCTCCATCATTTACGATCTGTACACCAGCAATTTTACCTACAATTAAATCTTGAGGAGAACTAGTTGTACCTTGGTTAAAATCATCCGATTTTACTGTAAAGACTGATCCTGTTGCATCTTCTTTTCTTACTTGACCATATCCAACAATTACAATTTCGGAAAGGTTCTCGGTTTCAATACTTAAAATCACATTGATTTGAGATTGTGAACCAACTACAATCTCTTGAGAACGATATCCTACAAAAGAGTAAATAATAGTTGCATTGGCATCTACACTTAGCGTGTATTTTCCGTCAATGTCGGTAGTTGTTCCTACAGTTGTGCCTTTTACAACTATTGAAACACCAGGAATTCCCATGCCATCGTTTGCATCGGTAACTAAACCAGTAACTACTTTTTCCTGTGCATGAATCATGGTAAATGAAAATACCATAACGAGCATAAGAAGTAGTTTTCTAAGTCTACTAATGTTAAGTTCCATAAATTAGAAATTTAAGATAAATTAGTTAATTAGTTAATTAGTTAAGGTGTTTTAGTTAAAAATATGAACTCGTGTTTCCGACTTGGGTTCTTCCTTTTTAAGCCTTCTAAAATTACCCTAACGTTAAGTTAGCCTTAATTCATTCTGTAATCAAAGATAAATGCGGATGTTTTTTTTTGGTAAATGATTGATAGTTAAGTGTAAATAAATCATCGCAAACGTCACCGCAAACGTTTGATATTTATATATTGATATAAGTTAATAATATCCGAACAAATTACAATCAAACCTATATGTTTGTTTAATTTTTCCTATATTTACAAAGCTTGTTTCAAGTGTATTTGGAATGTGTAGCACATTTCTAATCATCTTGTTACATGGATTTACTTAGGGTGTTAATATCTAATTAATATACAAATTTTATATGAGAAGCGGGCAAGTAACAATTAAAGATATAGCCAAAGAATTGGGAATTTCTGCCTCTACTGTTTCAAGAGCACTTAAAGATCATCCTGATATTAGTTTTAAAACTAAGGAGGCCGTTAATGAACTTGCTAAAAAATGGCATTACAAGCCCAATGCTGTAGCTTTAAGTTTGCGAAATAGTAAAACGAATATCATTGGGGTGATTATTCCGGAAATTGTTCATCATTTTTTTTCTTCGGTAATTAGTGGAATTGAAGATATTGCCTCAAAAGCCGGATACAATGTGATGATTTTCCAATCGAATGAATCTTATGTGAGAGAAATGGCTAATGTTCAGGCTTTACTTTCAAGTCGTGTCGATGGAGTTTTGGTTTCCATGTCAAAAGAGACAAAAGATCACAGTCATTTTCAGGAATTAAGGGATAATGGAATTCCAATCGTATTTTTTGATCGTGTTTGTAATGATTTGTCATCAGATAATGTAATTGTAGATGATTTTGCAGGTGCTTTTGCAGCAGTAGAACATCTAATTAAAATAGGGTGCAGAAGAATTGCTCATTTATCGGCACCCCAGCATATGTTATTGGCTCAGAATCGTCAGAAAGGGTATCGTCAGGCAATGTTAAAACACAAAATTCCAATCGATGAAAATTTAATAGTTAAATGTGACAGTTTTGATGAGGCAATTCTAAAAACTCCTGATTTATTAGCTTTGCCGGAACCACCGGATGCGATATTTGCAGTGAATGAATTAACTGCAGCCGGTGCACTTTTGATGGTGAAAAAATTAGGATTAAAAGTTCCTGAGGATATTTCGATAGTTGGGTTTACCGATGGAGTGGTTTCGCGAATTACCGATCCTTCGCTTACTACTCTTGAACAGCATGGTTTTGAAATTGGCTTGAAAGCCGCAGAACTGATTGTGGAAAGAATTTTTGCAGGAGATATGGACTATGAGCCTGTCACAAAAGTTGTTAAAACCAATTTGATTGTAAGAGGATCAACCAGACATATATAATATTGTATACTGATGTGTAAAAAAAGTTGCCTTGTGCAGCTTTTTTTGTCTGCAGGAAGGGCTTATTTTGATGAAACAAGATTATGAATTCATCTTTTTTTGAATAAAAATGGGTTTATTTTTGAATTTGTTGCAATCGTTTGTTATGGGTTATTAAGTCTGTTTTTACTGACTGTTTGAAACTTTCAGCTTGAAGTTGTTTTGACATATTGTATTTTTTTCTCTACTTTTGACCGTGGAGGGAAACCTCTTTTCCGACTTAATTTTATATTTACTTCCTATATTAATATGATCTCGTTTCCAGATAAAATGATGGAAATTACACAGATCTATAATTTGTTTAACACTATATTGTGTTGGATAATTAAGTTAGTCCTTTGCAACACAAATTAATGTGATTTGTATCAGGATCTATTTTTTCCAAAATTTTATTTGAAACAAGAATTGTTTATTGAATTTCTCATTGCTGAGGAATATGATCCTTATGTTCATGGGTCAAATTAAAAAGCAGTTTATGATTTTAATTAAAAACGTCAACCCATTTACAGGAAGGACATAATTAACTAACAAATGAAAAAACAGCCTAGATTAAGTTTTTGGCAAATCTGGAACGTCAGTTTCGGATTCTTAGGAATACAGATGGGATTTGCCTTGCAAGGAGCAAACGTAAGTCGTGTATTATCAAGTTTAGGAGCAGATTTGCATCATTTATCTCTATTTTGGTTGGCAGCACCTGTCATGGGATTAATTGTTCAGCCAATTGTTGGAGGTGCAAGTGATCGGACATGGAACCGTTTTGGTCGAAGAGGACCATATATTTTGGGAGGTGCAGTAGTTGCAGCTTTGGCAATGTTTTTTATGCCTAATGCTGGTATAGCAGTTAAAATTATGCCGCCTCTTGTGTTTGGTGCTGTGATGTTCGCTTTAATGGATGGGTCGTTTAATATTACGATGCAACCGTTTAGAGCACTTGTTGCAGACATGACTCCTGAAGAACAAAGAAATGCAGGATATTCAATTCAAAGCTTCCTGATTAATACAGGAGCTGTTTTGGGATCTATTTTGCCATTTATTTTAACCAATGTGATAGGGGTTAGTAATGTTGATCCTGATGGAGGAGTACCTTCGTCGGTTATCTGGTCTTTTTATATTGGTGGTGGTATGTTGCTGTTGTCAGTAATTTGGACTGTTTTCCGAACAAAGGAATATCCACCACAAGAATATGCAGACTTTAAAGGTTTGGAAGTTGTTTCAAAGGAGAAAAAGGAAAAACGCACGTTACTTGGATTCTTTAAATTGTTGAAAGAAACTCCCAAAACCATGATGCAATTAGCTGTTGTTCAGTTTTTCTCATGGTTTTCTCTTTATTTGATGTGGGTATATACGACTTACGCATTGGCACAGCATTCCTGGGGATGTCCAATTGCCGATGTAAAATCAGAATCGTTTCAGGATGCAGGAGATTGGGTTGGAATTTTGTTTGCAGGCTATAGTTTGTTTGCTGCAATATTTTCAATTCTAATGTCCAGGTTGGCGAATCGATTTGGTAGGAAAACAGTGTATTCTTTAGCCTTGCTTTTAGGAGGTTTAGGTTTTTTATCAACTTACATGTTTAAAGGAGGCGATTTAATTCATTTAAATCTTTTAATAACTCAAGTTGATATACCATCGAGTGCTGCTTTGTGGATGATTCCAATGGTGGGCGTAGGAATAGCATGGGCTGCAATTCTAGCGATGCCGTATTCTATTTTATCTGACTCTTTACCTGCTGATAAAATGGGAGTTTATATGGGAATCTTCAATTTTACAATTGCAGGTCCTCAGATTGTTAGTGGAATAATTGCCGGTGAAATTTTAAGATACTTTTTTAACGGTGAGGCAATTTACATTATGGTGATCGCTGGAGTATCAATGTTGTTAGGGGCAATTTCTGTCACTTTCGTTAAGCAAAATAAAGCTGTTAATTAATAATATTTGTTTGAAATGGGAACAATTAGTGCATGTATATTTGATTTAGATGGAGTAGTGGTGGATACGGCGAAGTATCATTACATCGCATGGAAAAGTATAGCAAATGAGTTAGGCTTTGACTTTACAGAGGAGGATAACGAGAGATTGAAAGGAGTAAGCCGAATGACCTCATTGGATATTCTTCTGTCGATTGGTGGAGTTGAGCTAGATCAGGAAACTAAACTTAAATTGGCCGATAAGAAAAACAAAAACTATTTGGAGTACATATTAAGAATGACTCCTGATGAAATTCTTCCTGGAGTGAAAGAATTTATGAATGAACTCAAATCCAACGGAGTGAAGATTGCTTTGGGATCTGCAAGTAAAAATGCGATGACTATTCTCAATCAGTTAGAGCTTACAAATTATTTTGACGTGGTTGTTGATGGAACTCATGTGAGCAATGCAAAACCTGATCCGGAAGTATTTCTAAAAGGTGCGGAGCTTCTTAACGTATTACCATCGGAATGTGTGGTTTTTGAGGATGCAGAAGCAGGAATAGAAGCTGCAATTAACGGCAAAATGAAGTGTGTTGGAATTGGTTCTCCTGATGTATTGGGAAAAGCGAATATTGTGGTTCCGGGTTTTGTGGGATTTTCCATTAGCCAACTAAACTTTTAAGGGAATAGGTAGGATTATTTTTAAAAGGAAATCAACATGAATGAATATTTAAAATATGATGAGTGGTGTATTATAGAGGAAGGATTCAAACCTGAAAATCATCGCGCATCCGAAAGTATATTTAGTCTTGGTAATGGCAACATGGGACAAAGAGCCATGTTTGAAGAAACTTACTCGGGGAAAACATTACAGGGAACTTATATCGCTGGAGTTTATTATCCTGATAAAACCAGAGTGGGTTGGTGGAAAAACGGTTATCCGGAATATTTTGCGAAGGTATTGAATGCGCCAAACTGGATTGGAATTGATGTGAAAATCAATGGAGAAATGCTTGATCTTGCAAAATGTAAAGTGAGCGAATTTGTTCGCACATTAAATATGCAGGAAGGTGTTTTGATGCGTTCATTTGTTGCCGAAATGTCGAATGGAAACCAAATTAAGGTAGACACAAAACGTTTTTTAAGCATTGTAACTTCTGAAGTCGGAGCAATTCGATATTCAGTTACTGCTTTAAATTTCGATGGAAAGATTAGTTTTAATCCTTACCTGGATGCTGATGTAGCGAATGAGGATTCGAATTACGATGAGAAGTTTTGGGATGTGCTATTGTGCAAATCTGGAAAGGGTGAAGCTATTATAACGGCAAAAACCAAGAAATTGGATTTTCATGTTTGTATCGGGATGAAATATGATGTATACAAAGATGGACAGAAACAGGAACTGGCACCTTCTGTAATAGAAGAAGCTAAATACGTATCCAATACTGTAGAATCCGATATTCGAAAAGGGGAGGAGTTTACCATTTATAAATATGCTGGTGTTCTAAGTTCCTTAAATCATAACAAAGAAGAGATACAAGCTGATGCTCAGAATGTTGTTGCGGAAGCATGCAACAAAGGATACGATGCTCTTTTAAATGAGCATGTAGCTGCATGGGCTGATAAATGGGCGAATAGTGATATTACCATTGAAGGTGATGTTGCAGCACAGCAAGCCATTCGTTTCAATATTTTCCAATTGAATCAGACCTATACAGGCGAAGATGAACGATTGAATATTGGTCCAAAAGGTTTTACTGGTGAGAAATATGGAGGATCTACCTATTGGGATACCGAAGCTTATTGTGTTCCTTTCTACCTAAGTACATCAAAACCTGAGGTGACCCGAAACCTGTTGATTTACCGCCATAAGCAATTGCAAAAGGCCATTGAAAATGCTGAAAAATTAGGTTTTACCAACGGTGCTGCTTTGTATCCAATGGTAACAATGAACGGGGAAGAGTGTCACAACGAGTGGGAGATTACTTTTGAGGAAATTCACCGTAACGGAGCCATTGCATTTGCTATTTATAATTACATCCGTCACACTGATGATAAAGATTATTTAGCGGAATTTGGCTTGGATGTACTAATTGGTATTTCAAGATTCTGGAGTCAGCGGGTTAACTATTCTGAAGCAAAGAAGAAATATGTGATGCTTGGTGTTACCGGTCCTAACGAATACGAAAATAATATCAACAACAACTGGTATACAAGTACTATTGCGAATTGGTGTATGGAATATACTCAGGAAGCTATGGCTCATGTTAAAGAGACAAATTCCGGTCGCTTTGCTGAGATTATGGACAACCTGAAATTCGATTTCGAAAAGGAAATTGCGAAATGGAATGATATCATTGATAACATGTATTATCCGGTTGATGAGGAAACAGGAGTATTCCTGCAACAGGATGGTTATTTGGATAAAGAACAAATTCTGGCAGCCGATCTAGATCCGAAAGTACGTCCGATCAATCAACATTGGTCATGGGATAGAATTTTGCGGTCATGTTTCATCAAACAAGCTGATGTACTGCAGGGTGTTTATTTGTTCGAAGATCAGTTTGATGAGGAAACTATTAAGAAGAATTATCAATTCTACGAGCCTAGAACCTTGCATGAATCTTCACTTTCGCCATGTATTCACTCCATTCTGGCATCTAAAATTGGTGATATCGAAGGAGCTTATGATCTGTATTTAAGAACTTCCCGTCTGGATATTGATGATTACAATCATGAGGTGCACGAAGGACTGCACATTACAAGCATGGCAGGAACATGGATGTCAATTGTTGAAGGTTTTGGCGGAATGAGAGTATCGAACGGACAATTGATATTTAAGCCATTGATTCCTAAAGAATGGAAATCATATTCATTTAAGGTTCGATTCAGAGGAAATCTTTTAAATGTAAGAGTTTCTGCTGATGAAGTTGGTGTAATCAATGAAGAGGGGGAAGATATTTCCTTATTCCTGATTGATGACGAATACGTAATTGAAAAGAACAGCAGCTTGGTTATTGAGCGCGCTTAAACTACTACAAGAATAGTTCAGGATAAGGGGGGATTCCTCTTATCCTGATTTTTTATCAGCCTTAATTTTAATAGAATGAGAACTTTTTTGATTTCCTTACTGATGGGTTCAATTTTTAGTCTTTCCTCTTTTGCCGAAAAGGCGAAAATTGAAAGAGTAGAGCCAATGTTTTGGTGGGTGGATATGAAGAATCCAAATTTGCAACTTTTGGTTCATGGTGACAATATTTCGAAATATGATGTTTCGATGAATTATCCGGGAGTTACAATTGAAAGGATGATAAAGACGGATAAACCCAATTATTTGTTTGTAAATCTGCTGATTAAAAAAGGAACGAAAGCGGGTCGCTTCAACCTTGTTTTTTCGGAGAGAGGCAAAAAGAAAGCAAGTTACCCGTATGAATTAAAAGCCCGAAAAAAAGATTCAGCAAACCGGAAGGGGTACGATGCATCGGATGTGGTGTATTTGATTATGCCGGATCGATTTGCGAATGGAGACCCAAAAAACGATTCGGTTGATGGAATGGAGGATAAATTGGATCGTGAAAATCCTGACGGTCGTCATGGTGGGGATATTCAGGGGATTATTGACCATTTGGATTATTTGCAGGAGCTTGGTGTTACTGCAATTTGGAATACGCCTTTAATGGAAGATAATGAACCAACAACATCGTACCATAATTACGCCATCTCGGATTATTACAAGATTGATGCCCGTTACGGAAGTAACGAGGATTATGCCCGATTATCAGCGGAAGCAAAAAAGCGTGGAATTAAAATTATTATGGATGTGGTAACCAACCATTGTGCTTCGGCTCATTGGTGGATGAACGACCTGCCTTCAGGCGATTGGGTTCATGTATTTCCTGAATACACCCAATCGAATCATCGCAAGAGTACTACGAATGATCCGTATGTTTCGAAAGTAGATTACGAAAAGAACTTTGATGGCTGGTTTGCCCGGTCTATGCCGGATTTAAATCAAAAAAACGATTTACTGATTAACTATTTTATTCAGAATACCATTTGGTGGATAGAATATGCCGATTTAGGCGGGATTAGGGTAGATACCTATCCGTACAACGATAAAGATGCCATGGCAGTTTATTCTGGTGCAATTATGAAAGAGTATCCAAATCTGAATATTGTTGGAGAAACCTGGTTAAGTTCGCCTGCCGAGATTGCTTACTGGCAAAAAGATGCAGTAAATCATGATGCTTACAATTCGAATTTGCCTTGCGTAATGGATTTTTCTTTGTTTGAAGCCATGACAAAGGCTTTTAATGAGAACGAAGGATGGAATACCGGATTGATTCGTTTGTACAATTCTCTTGCTTTTGATTATTTGTACCCACACACAGATAACATATTTATATTCGCGGAAAATCATGATACAGGTTACATCATGTCAACATTAGGCGGCGATATTCAGAAATTTAAACATGTAATGACTTTCCTTTTAACAACGAGAGGAATTCCGCAGTTATACACTGGAACAGAAATCTTGCTGGAAGGCAAAAAGAGCGATGGCGACGGAAAAATGCGCGTTGATTTTCCCGGAGGATGGGAAGGTGATGCAAAAAATGCTTTTACTGCTAAAGGAAGAACAGCAAAAGAAAATGAGGCTTTTAATTTCTTGAAAAAGCTATTGAATTGGAGAAAGCAAAATCCGGTAATCCATACCGGAAAACTGATGCATTACGTTCCCGAAAACGATACTTACGTTTATTTCAGAAGCAATGCTGAAAAAACAGTAATGGTCGTGATTAATAAAAACGAAAATGCACAGGAATTGAATATAAAGCGATTTGCAGAAAGTTTGGGAACATTCACTTCTGGAAAAGATGTGATTAGTGAAAAAGAATTCGATTTGACCAAAGGAAATATTTCATTGGCTCCAAACACATCAATTATATTGGAATTAAAATAAGTGTGATCGGGTGATCACAAAAACTCTCAATCTCAGAAGATGACTAATAAGATTATTTTGCGTTTTTCGATATTTCTAATTGTTGTACTTGCTTCATTTTCGGCAATTGCACAAAACAGCCGGAGGGTTTATCAATCGCATAAAATGAATGGTAATCAGTTGGAGCTTATTACCAATGATGGGAATTATGAAATTCAGTTTTACAATCAAAACATTGTAGAAACGGCCTTTATCCCGAAAGGGGAAGCTGGAAAAGGAGAATCGACGGCTGTCGTTTTACAGCCAGAACAGACTTCTGTTACTTTGATTGAAAAAGGGAATGAATTGCAATTCCTGTCTGAGGGAATGAATGTAACAATTTCAAAATCTCCTTTTGATATCAGTTACAGCTACAAAGGCAGACAGTTGCTTTCTGAAAAAGAAGGATACGTAAAAACAGACAGCACCGAAAATATTGATTTTACAATTGATAAGGATGAAGTTTTATTTGGTGGAGGTGCACGTGTTTTGGGCATGAATCATCGCGGATACCGACTTCAATTATACAATCGGGCTCATTACGGATACGGAACTCATTCCGAATTGATGAATTACACCATGCCTTTGGTGATTTCTTCGAAAATGTATGCCGTTAATTTCGACAATGCACCCATTGGTTATTTGGACTTAGATAGTAAAAAAACAAATACCCTGCGATACGAAAGCATTAGTGGAAGAAAAGTATATCAAGTAATTGCTTCGGATACTTGGGAAGGTTTCACTTATGAATTTACAAATTTAACGGGCAGACAGCCCATGCTTCCCCGTTGGAGTTTTGGTAATTTCTCAAGCCGTTTTGGATATCATTCCGAAAGGGAATGCAGAGCAACGATCGATCAGTTTTTGAAAGACTCCATTCCTGTGGATGCGATTATTCTGGATTTGTTTTGGTTTGGAAAAGAGATGAAAGGCGAGATGGGAAATTTGGCATTTGAACGTGATTCGTTTCCAACGCCAGAGAAGATGATTGCCGATTTTGCGGAAAAAGGAGTTAAAACAATTTTAATTACGGAGCCATTCATCCTGACCACCTCAAAAAGATGGGACGAGGCCGTGAAGGAAGAAGTTTTGGGAACCGATTCGATTGGGAATCCTTATACTTACGATTTTTATTTTGGAAATACCGGCTTGGTGGATGTCTTTAAACCCAAAGCAATAGATTGGTTTTGGAATATTTACAAAGGATTGGCGAATAAAGGTATTGCCGGTTGGTGGGGCGATTTGGGTGAGCCGGAAGTACATCCTTCAGCATTGCAGCATGTAAACGGATTGGCCGATGAAGTGCACAATATTTACGGTCATTACTGGGCGAAATTGGTTTACGAAGGTTATCAGAAAGATTTTCCCAATCAGCGCCCGTTTATTTTGATGAGGGCAGGAGCTGTTGGCTCGCAGCGTTACGGAATGGTGCCCTGGACCGGCGATGTGAGTCGCTCGTGGGATGGATTAAAGCCACAAACCGAAATCTCATTGCAAATGGGATTGCAGGGAATTGCTTACATGCATTCCGACTTGGGCGGGTTTGCAGGTGATAATTTGGATGATGAGTTGTACACGCGCTGGTTGCAGTATGGTGTTTTTCAACCGATATTCCGCCCGCATGCACAAGAAGCAGTTCCTTCCGAACCAATATTTCGTGAGGCAAAAACCAAAGCCCTGGCAAAGAAATCAATTCAATTGAGATATCAGTTGATGCCGTACAATTATACGCTTGCATTTGATAATAACCGGACTGGTTTGCCGTTGATGCGTCCACTGTTTTTCGAAGAACAAAATAACAAAGAATTACTATCTGTTTCGGATACCTATATGTGGGGAGATGCATTTTTGGTATCGACCATTACCGATGCTGGCTTAAAAGAGAAAGAAGTTTATATGCCTGCTAATTCTGTTTGGTTCGATTTTGTATCCGAGAAGAAATACGAAGGTGGGAAAAACTATACGATATCAACAGAGGAAGATCATATTCCCGTATTTGTTCGCGGTGGTTCTTTCATTCCAATGATTAAAGGAATGTTGAATTCCAAAAACTATTCTCTTGAAAATATGGAATTGCATTACTATCACGATATGTCTGTTACTGCAGGTAAAGGACATTTGTACAACGATGATGGAGAAACATGTGATGCATTTGAAAAAGGAAAATACGAGCTGTTATCATTCTGTTCAGCATTTTCAAAATCGAAATTGAAGATTACTATTGCTACAGAAAAAGGAAGCAATTACAAGTCTTTAAATAAGAATGTCAATTGGGTTATTCACAATATAGATAAGGAACCCAAAAAAATATCCTTAGGAAAAAAATCTATTGATTTTATCTGGGATAAAGAATTAAAAACACTGCGGTTTAAAGGGAATGTATCAGAAGGGAATCAATCAGTAACAATAAAGTTAAGATAAGTCATTTCCTGCATGTGTTTAGAAAATCAGGTTTAATCATAAACAATCATATAAAAGCAGCGTCTAAAACTATTGAAACAATGAAGAAATTAGGATACAGCCTATTTGTAGTATTGCTTTTTTTGCTGTCGGCTTGTTCAACATCCGAAAAGCAAATTGCAGATGCCTACAAGCCATTTGTATGGGAGGGAGCTAACTTGTACTTTTTGCTGACAGATCGCTTTTGCAACGGAACTACAGACAACGATGTGAATTTTGAGCGTGAGTTGCCTACCGGAAAACTGAGAGGTTTTGAGGGGGGTGATATTAAGGGAATTACGCAGAAAATAAAAGAAAGATATTTTAATGATCTGGGAATAAACGCCATTTGGTTTACTCCGGTAACTGAGCAGATTCACGGATCGGTTGATGAGGGAACAGGCAATACGTATGGTTTTCACGGATATTGGGCCAAAGACTGGACTGCTTTGGATCCCAACTTCGGAACGATGGAAGACTTGGCTGAACTGGTAGAGACTGCTCATGCCAACGGAATTCGGATTGTTATGGATGCCGTGATTAATCACACCGGACCGGCAACAGAGACCGACCCGGCCTGGGAAAAAGAATGGGTGAGAACCGGACCAACCTGCACTTATCAGAACTTTGAAACTACCACAGAGTGTACGTTAACCAATAATCTGCCCGATATTAAAACCGAAAGCACACAGGAAGTGACTGTTCCTGCAAGTTTGGAGGAGAAATGGAAAAATGAAGGCAGGTATGAGCAGGAAATGAAAGAACTGGATGAGTTTTTTGCCCGCACGGGATATCCCCGTACCCCAAGATACTACATGATTAAATGGTTGTGCGATTACATCATTCAGTTTGGAATTGATGGTTACCGGTCCGATACAGTGAAGCATACTGATGAAACCGTTTGGGGAGATTTCCGCAAAGAGTGTGAATATGCATTTCAGCTTTGGAAGAAAAATAATCCTGAAAAAGTGATGGACAACAACGAATTTTATTCTGTTGCAGAAGTTTATGGATATGGTATCAGTAACAAATTTATTTACGATTTTGGCGATAAGCAGGTGAACTATTATGCCAATGGATTTACCGATTTAATCAATTTTGAATTCAAACACAACGCACTATCGGGCTACGAAGAATTGTTCTCGAAATATTCCGAAATATTAAATGGCGCCCTAAAAGGTTATGGAGTTTTAAATTACCTGACATCTCACGATGACGGATCACCTTTCGATCAGAAACGGGAAAAAAGTTTTGAATCGGCAAATAAATTATTGCTGTGCCCGGGAACTTCGCAAGTGTATTATGGTGATGAAACTGCCCGGCCATTGGTCATTGAAGGAACTGTTGGCGATGCAACTTTACGTTCGTTCATGAATTGGAAAGAAGTTGAAACCGATGAGCATGCACAAGCCGTATTGGCTCACTGGCAAAAGCTTGGCAAATTCCGAAGAGATCATCCGGCAGTAGGTGCAGGAGTTCATAAAATGATCTCAGAATCACCTTACCTGTTCAGCAGAACATATAACAATGCTGAATTGCAGGATCAGGTTTTTGTAGGATTGGATTTGCCAATAGGAGAAAAAGAATTGTCAATAGCAGATTTAGAGGACGGAACCAAATTGCGTGATGCTTATTCCGGGAAGAAAACAAAAGTGGAAAACGGAAAAATAAGCATCGATACCGAATACGATATTCTATTATTGGAGTTGTTGTAATTATTCATACAATCGCCCCAAACCCCTAAAGGGACTTTTTAAAAAATGTTAATGTAACAAATTGGGTAAAGTCCCCTTTAGGGGTCCCGAAAGCTTTCGGGATAGGGGTAAGGCTATAAAGATTTGAAACTAAAACATCACACAAACTAATCATCTAAACAAAATAGCAATGAAAAAATTTAATCACATTGTTCTGGGTTTGGCTTTGCTAACAGGAATGTTGGCATCCTGCCAAAATAAGCCGGCTAAAAAAGCTGTTGCTGAAGAAGTAAAAGTTGAAAAACCCCTTGCATGGACTCGTAATGCGAACATCTATGAAGTGAACATTCGTCAGTACACGCCTGAGGGAACGATCAATGCCTTTGTTGAACACATGCCTCGTTTAAAGGAAATGGGTGTTGATATTCTTTGGGTAATGCCTGTTTTCCCTATCTCCGAAAAAAATCGTAAAGGAAGCATGGGCAGCTATTATGCTGTATCAGATTACCGGGCAGTTAATCCTGAATTTGGAACTATGGATGATTTGAAAAACATGGTAAACAAAGCTCACGAAATGGGCATGCATGTTATTTTAGACTGGGTTGCCAATCATACTGGCTGGGACAATATTCTAATGACTGAGCATCCTGATTTTTACACAAAAAATGAAGCAGGAGAAATAGTTATTCCGGAAGGAACCGATTGGTCGGATACTGCAGACTTGAACTACGACAACAATGAACTGCGTGAGTACATGATCGGTTCATTAAAATATTGGATTGAGAATGCTGACGTTGATGGATTCCGATGCGATGTAGCAGGAATGGTTCCTACTGATTTTTGGGAGAAAGCCCGTAAAGATTTAGATGCAGTTAAGCCTGTATTCATGTTGGCCGAAGATGGCGGACCGGAATTGGTTCAAAATGCATTTGATATGTGTTATGGATGGGATTTTCATCATTTGATGAATGAGATTGCCAAAGGCGAGAAAAATGCCAACGATATTGAAGCATATTTCACCAAAATAGATACTGTTTTCCCGGCAGATTCTTACATCATGAATTTTATCACCAACCACGATGAAAACTCTTGGAACGGTACCGTTAAAGAAAGAATGGGCAATGCAGGAAATACTTTTGCAGTATTAACTTTCACCATGCCTGGAATGCCGTTGATTTACAGCGGACAGGAAGCAGGAATGGACAAGCGGTTGAAATTTTTCGAAAAAGATGATATCGATTGGAGCAACAAAAGCTTATTGCCATTCTATACACAATTACTTAGCCTGAAAAGCACAAACAAAGCTCTTCAAAATGGAGTGAAAGGTGGTGAGATTGTTCGTATTCCTTCCGACAAGAACGAAGCTGTTTATGCATTTGCCCGCGAAGCAGAAGGCGATAAAGTACTGGTGGTATTGAATCTGACTGCCGACGCTCAGGAATTTACACTTGCGTCAGAAGTACTGGCAGGCGATTACAAAGACTACTTTAGCAAGGAAGAGGTGAAATTCTCAGCAAAAGAGAAAATGTCTCTTAAAGCTTGGGAATACAAAGTGTACGTAAAATAAGCAAGACCGATTTCCGATGTTTCGGAAACCAGATACCCCAGCGAAAAGCCGTTCATCTGAACGGCTTTTCCTATTTAGTGTGATTTTTAAGGCAATTCAAAAATAAGTTTGGCGGATATCTGGCGCAAGCCAGGCAATCAAAAATAAGTTTGGTGGGTATCTGGCGCAATCCAGGCAGTCAAAAAATAGTTTGGTGATCATCTGGCACAAGCCAGTCAGTCAAAAAAAAGTTTGGCGGTCATCTGGCACAATCCAGGCAGTCAAAAAATAGTTTGGAGCTAGGCTGGCGCAATTTAGACGATCAAAAAAAAGTTTGGCGGTCGTCTGGCGCGGGCCAGGCAGTCAAAAATTGATACTGTCTCAGTTGATGCTGTTTTGGTTGAGTACATCCATAACCATGCTTTTGTAATTTCGGCCAATTGGGATGTATTTTTGTTCGACTTGAACAAGGCTTGAAGTGAAACTTTCAATTTTGTCGATCGCAATAATAAATGATCTGTGTATTCTTAGGAAATTTGTTTCGGGCAGCTTTTCCTCAATGTTACTAATGGTGTTAAGAGTAACAATTTCCTGTCCGTTTTCCTGATAAATACTTACATAGTTTCGCAGGCTTTCAATGTAAAGGATTTCATTTAAGAAAACTTTTACCATTTTCTTTTCGGATTTCACGAATATAAATGCTTGATCGGTGTTGCTTTGTTCCTTTTTTTCGGGAATCTGATAATCGTGTTTTTTGAGCTTGAAATATCTGTTTACAGCTTTAATAAAGCGTTCGAAAGGAATTGGTTTGATTAAATAATCCAAGGCTTCCAGATCATAACTTTCCAAGGCATATTCTGAATAAGCAGTAGTGAAAATTACTGTTGGAGGATTGGAAATATTTCGCAGCAATTGAATTCCTGTTAATCCCGGCATTTGAATGTCCAGAAAAAGCAAATCAATTTTTTTGCTGTTTAAAACAGATAAAGCCTCAACTGCACTTTTGCATCTTCCTTCCAATTGCAAATAGTCTATTCTCTTGATATATGCCTCCATTACATCCAAAGCAAGATCTTCATCATCAACTAGTAAACATTTTACTTTCATATAATTATAATTTGTTTTTGATTTGCCATATGGTCCCGAAAGCTTTCGGGATTACCATGCTGAGACAATCATCTCTCTGTCTGTCAAAATCATTTTGGCATGGACGTTTCATAGCAATTGCAAATTTAAATGGACATTGTACGATTCCCCGGTACGATTAATTTTAAGCTCATGCTTTTCAGGATAGATTAAAGATAATCTCCTTTTTACATTTTGCAAACCAATACCACCTACCACAGCATCTTGATTGGAGCTTACTTTCGGAATGCTGTTTTCAATTTTCAGAACCAGTTTATTTGCCTTACTTCCAAGCTCGATGGTGATCCATGCATTTTTATCCAATCCTTTGGTACTGTGTTTAAAGCTGTTCTCAATAAATGGCAGAATGATCATTGGAGCAATGTGATTGCTGTCCAAATTACCCCAAATATTCAAACTTATATCAATCCGATTTCCATATCTTATTTTTTCCAAGTCAATATAACTCTTGATGCTATCCACTTCTTTGCGTAAGTCTACCTGAGTAGAATTGGTTTCGTAAAGCATGTACCGCAGTAAATCCGATAGTTTAAGAATCACATCAAGTGATTGATCAGACTTTTTTAATATCAGTGAATACAAACTGTTTAGAGTATTGAAAAGAAAATGAGGTTGAACCTGATTTTTTAAAAAGATTAATTCAGCCTCTAACTTTTCTTTGGCCAGAATCTGTTCGTTCTGCTGAACTTTTGCTAAATATTCCATCAGTTTTACTGTCATGGGTAAGGCAAGTACAGCACCTAAATTAACAGCCCCCCGAACTATTTGAGTGAGAGAAAAGGTAGATTCTTTTTGCCATTCAGGAAAAAAGAAATCAACAATAATCAGGTTATCGGTTATGCGTTGAATAAAGGCGGCAAAACCGATTAGGATAAGGAAATAAAAAAGGAACTGCCAAATTTCCCCTTTGTATAAAAACCTTGGATACAAGTAGTAAATAACAGCATAAACCAAGAGTATTTTTACCGGTAGATTGATTAGTTCGACCTTTACTGTTTTGATATAATTTGCATCGAATGTGCCCCATGCGTAAGCAAAGAAAAGTACAAATATGATCCAGTAAGTAAGGTGCTGAACAAGTCTGTTATTTACGACTTTGGAAAGCCAGCTATTCTCAGGGGTGATGATCTGCATTTTTGTAAAGATAAATATTCCGAAACTACATATGTAAGGCATTTTACAAATATTCGCTGGATATAAAGGGAGTATTGGATATAAAACCTGCTTTTTATTACCAACTACCATTTTTATGGGATGTTTGCAAACAAGAACATTGTACAGTAATCCGCAGGATTAGTTATACTGTTTGCAGTATTTATTTGCATCTCATTCAGGGGATTGGTTACTTGAACTAAAATCATATGAAACGTTCATATATAAAGCTTTCTGGATCATATAACAAAAACTTAAAATTATAAACAGATGAAAAGAATACTCATGATTTTTTTAACCGTATTGCTGATAGGAAGCAGTTCGGTATATGCAAAATACAAAATTGATCATTTGGAGCCTGCGTTTTGGTGGACCGGCATGAAGAATACGAGCCTGCAACTGTTGATTCATGGCGAGAATATTGCCGATTTAAAACCTGAGGTAAATTATGCCGGTGTCAGCATTATGAAGGTAAGCAGAGTGTCGAATGAAAACTATCTGTTTGTTGATTTAAAATTGAGTGAAATCACAAAAGCCGGAAGTTTTGATATCCTTTTTAAAAAAGGAGCGAAAACCATCCTAAAATACAAGTATCAGTTGCTCGAACGAAAAGAAGGTTCTGCCGAACGTTTAAGCTACACTCCTGCGGATGTGATGTACCTGATTACGCCGGATCGGTTTGCCAATGGCAATATGGCGAACGATAATGTAGAAGGATTACCTGAAGGTTTGGATCGTGAGCAAAAAGATGGTCGTCACGGTGGAGATATTCAGGGAATTATTGATCATTTGGATTACATTTCCGATATGGGATTTACGTCCATTTGGTCGACTCCATTGCTGGAGAATAATCAAACTTCTTATTCTTATCATGGTTATGCCATAACCAACTATTATCAAATTGACCCACGCTTTGGAACAAATGAGGATTACTGTAAATTTTCGAAACAGGCAAAGAAGAAAGGAATAGGAATCATCATGGATATTGTTTTGAACCATTGCGGTTCTGAACATTGGTGGATGAAGGATCTGCCTTCAACGGATTGGATCAATAACGAAGGGGAATTTACAAGTTGTACTCACAAGCGAACTACAGTTCAGGATCAATATGCATCGAAAGAGGATTTGAAACAGTTTTCTGATGGTTGGTTTGTAGAAAGCATGCCCGATTTGAATCAGCGCAACGAGTTCATGTCAAAATACTTGATTCAAAATACCATTTGGTGGATAGAATATGCCGACTTATATGGACTCCGTGTAGATACTTATCCATATTCGGACTCTGAATTTTTGATTGAATGGACCCGTAGAATTTTGGAAGAATATCCAAACCTAAATATTGTTGGCGAGGAGTGGAGTACCAATCCAGCTGTTGTATCCTATTGGCAAAAGGGGAAAGAAAACAAAAATGGTTATGTTTCCAACCTGCCAAGTTTAATGGATTTCCCCTTGCAAAATGCAATGGTGGAAGGTTTAACTGAAGAAGATACCTGGGGGACAGGACTCATCAAATTGTACGAGATATTGGTGAATGATGTGCAATATCCAAATCCAAATAATTTGGTCATCTTTCCTGATAACCATGATATGGCCCGAGTTTTTAATCAGTTGAATAAAGATTACGATTTGTATCGAATGGCAATGACTTACGTTCTTACGATGAGAGGAATTCCTCAAATTTATTATGGTACAGAGGTTTTAGCAAACAGCGATGCTGGAGGTGATCATGGATTGCTGCGTATGGATTTCCCCGGAGGATGGGAAGGCGATGAAGTGAATGCTTTTACAGGAAAGGGCCTGAGCACACAAGAAAAAGAAGCTCAGGATTTTTTAAAGAAATTATTAAATTGGAGAAAGACCAGTACCGTTATTCATAAAGGAAAGTTGATGCATTATACCCCTGAACATGGAATATACAGCTACTTCCGGTATACCGATAAAGGAAAAGTAATGGTGATTTTGAATAAGAATACTGAATCGGTTCACTTGCAAACAGAACGATATCATGAAATGCTGAATGGGAATGAGACAGCAAAAGATATTATCTCAGGCAAAATAGTTCAACTGAATCAGGGCATAGAAGTTCCGGCTCGATCGGCAATTATTTTGGAGATAAAGTAAGAGTAAATTAGAATTAGTTAATGGCCGCGGATAGTTTCCGTGGCTTTTTGGGCCGGTTGGTTTCGGGTTCCTAAATACCGGTTTTTATTGCGGTATAAAATAGGGTGTAGGCAAACGACCATGCAATTTGAGAGAGGAGTAAATACAGATAGCTGATTTTCCGATGCCCGTAATATTTGGTGTTTAAAAAAACACCAATAGGAATCGACAGAAGTACTGGGGTGAGGATTGCAATACCTGCCAATCCGTAATTGTTCTTTAAAACGACTAAACGTCTGTTTCTTTTGGTGAATTTTTTTTGGATTTTCTTTTTTGATTTGAACAGATCTGACCCATATACATTAAATAGTTTGATTAAACCTTTCGAAACCAAAGTAGAGATCAGAATGCCAATGAATCCACCGATATTTGTGTACAAGATGGTTTCATAAAACGACATCTGAAAAACATAGACCGCAACGGGAAAGGTTGCTGCAAATTTCCAGGTACTCGAAAGAATAATCAGGAGCGCTTTCATTGGAAGATAGGAATAGTGAATCAGTTAGGAGCAAAGTATCTTAGTTTAAAGGTCAGAATAGAGAGTCGTAACTCCTACAGATACATGATCTCTCTATTTAAGCGGTATTTCAATTTAGAGTTAATGAATTTGCCTGTGTGCTTGGATTGTTATGCTTTGAATATCCTGCAAGTTATGAAATTAGCCAATGAAAGCGTCTTTTTTTCCGTAACTTACAGGGGATAAAGAAGGATTTTCGTTAAAAACTTACTGTTGTAATGGATAAAAAAATAAGTTTTTGGGCACCTCTTGACAATGCAGCAAAAATATTTCCAGCCATACGCTCAAAAGAACATTCTACAGTTGCACGAATTACCGCAGTTCTTAACGAGCGGGTTGCCATTAAACACCTTTTTTCGGCGATTGAACTGGCCGAAAAAAGATTCCCTTATTTTAAAGTAAGTCTTCGGAAAGGATTTTTCTGGTATTACCTGGAGCAGATTGATGATCCCGTTAAAGTGACAGGAGATACTGGTCGGCTTTGTCAGGCATTCGACAGGAAGGATTCAAATAAGCTTCTCTTTCGTATTTTGGTTCGTAAGAATGAAATCAGTGTTGAGTTTTCCCATATTCTTACCGATGGAGCTGGCCTGCTGCAATTTCTTAAGGCAATTCTGATTTATTACTTTAATGAAAAAGGAATGATTCCTGAGGAGCAGATAGATCCGTTTTATACAAGCAAAGCCAATCCCGAAGAATTCGAAGATGCTTACAACCGATACTTCAAAGAGAAAATACCACACGTAATCCGTCAGCAAAAAGCTTTTCATTTGCCTTTTGATTTGAATCCCAAACCCCGTTTTGATGTGCTTTTGGCAATGATTTCAACCAAAGAATTGAAGGAGAGAGCAAGCGAAAAATCGGTTAGTATTACCATTTTTCTGGTGGCCGTTTATCTTTTGGTGCTTCAGGATATTTTTCATGAATGTAAGGTTAAAGGAAAAGGAGTTCGTCGTAAATTGGCCAGAATTCAGGTTCCGATCAATTTGCGGAACATCTATCCAACGAAAACCATGCGGAATTTTTCTCTTTTTGTTTTACCGGAACTGGACTTTAGATTGGGACTGTACTCCTTCGATGAAATAGTGAAGATCGTGCATCATAAAATGGAATTGGAGACTGATGAAAAGCTCATCAGTAAAATTATATCGCGTAACGTTGGCGGCGAACGAAATGTTTTTGTGAGAAGTATCCCCATTCTGTTAAAGAGCCTTGTTTTGTATGCCAAGTATTATGCCGAAGGAGCCAATCAATTTAGTGGGGTGGTAACTAATTTGGGAAATACGAAAGTACCCGATGCCATAGCCGATCAAATAAACTATTTTGTGATAACACCGCCGCCACCCAATAAAAAAGTGAAGATCAATTGCGGAGTGATTGGATACAAAGACAAACTGGTTTTGAGTTTTGGCAACATAAGCAATTCAAAGGAGTTTGAACGTCGGTTTCTGCGATTTCTTGTTGAGCAAAATGTGAAGGTTAAAATTTTAAATACATATCATGAACAGCGAGATGAATTACTGTAATAAATGTGGAGTTGAACTGGATGTCAATATGAATTTTTGTCCGTTGTGTGGTTTATCTATTGGAGAAAAATCGGGAGCAGACGAACTTTCCACATCCCAACAAAAGCTCGAAAAGGATAAGATCATTGATGATTTTGAAAAACTGACCAAAGCGCAGAGGCGTAAATTATTTTGGGAATTATCAAACATCATTCTCTTCTCGGGCATCTTGGTTACGGTTACGCTGAATCTTTTTTTGAACAAAAGCATTACCTGGTCAAGTTATAGTACTGTGGCCTCTTTGGCTGTACTTGCCAACATCAGTGTCTTTTCCTTTTGGCGGCATCGAATGCTGATAATAGTGCTTGGAAGTCTTGTTTCAACTTCGCTTCTTCTTATTTTATTGGATTTGTTTAGCACCAATGTTGGTTGGGGAATCAAACTGGGTATTCCCATTCTGTTGTCATTCTATATTTTGTTATTGCTTGTAATTTGGTTGATACGTATCTCAAAACAACGGGGTTTTAATATTTTGGCGATTATCTTTTTGGCAATTGGTCTCTTCTCAATCTGTGTTGATGGTTTTGTTTCGCTCTATTTCGTTCATCAGTTTCAGATCAGATGGAGCATTATTGTGGTAACCTCAATGATTCCAATTTCAGCACTTCTCTTTTATGTTCATTATCGATTGAAAAAAGGAGTCGATTTAAGAAGATTCTTTCACATTTAAAACCAAGCGAATAACTCACTCCAAAGATCTCTCATAAGAACAAAATAGAGCAGGAAACTTCCGATCCATCCATGGGCAATGCCTATGGCCCAAAGATTTCTCCATTTAAAGTAAGCCAGCAAAAATATGGCTTCCATTGCAAAGACGAAAATCATTAAAAAGTAATTGGTATAGTGCACCAAACCGAAAAGTGTTGAGATCAAAAAAATAAGAACATATTTATTGATGCTGGGTTTTGTCAATGAAATCAGATTATTGGTAATCAGTCCGAGCATTAAATATTGTTGAACAATTCCCCAAATGGGATACAGGCAAATAATCGGCAATATATGCCAGGTAAATGTAAGAGAATGATTGAAATGAGCATAAATCAGGGAAACCGAGATGCTAACCACAACAAGAGGAAGCAGAAAGACCATTGAGCGTTTAAAATTATTTTTGGTAAATCCCCAGTGGCTCAGAACATCTCTATTGCTTGAATATCGAAAGAGAATATAAGCACCCCAAAAAATGCAGATGCCGGCAATGTAAATGGCCCGCATCAGCAACCAGTCCATCAGGATGTATTTTAGGATGCCGGTTAGGATTACGGCAATCAATTCGATACGAGGGTAATTCGTAATTCTTAGGATTTTATTTGTCGGTCTGTTCAGTAATACGTGCATAAACAGTTTTTAATCCTCCTCTTTTGGTTTCCGTGGCAATACCTCTTCGGGAAATGGGAACAGAATGGTCGAATTCTTTTCCGAAGCAATATTGGCAAGTGTTTGGTAGAGTCGTAATTTAATAGCCGATGGCGATTGATCAATCAATTTACCTGCGGCCAATAAATTTGCAGCGGCTTGTTCTTCAGCCAATGCAAGAATAATCCGTGCTCTTCTGGAGCGTTCTGCTTCGGCCTGATTGGCCATCATGCGCCTCATGTTCTCGGGCAACTGAATGTCTTTAATTTTCACATCGATAATTACAATTCCCCATACTGCGGTTTCTTTCTCTACAATAGTTTTGATATTTTTTCCCATTTCTTCTCGTTTTGATAAGATGGTATCCAGTTCCACCTTACCACACACATCGCGCAAGGCCGCCTGTGCCAACTGAGAGATGGCAAATTTGTATTCTTCCACTTCCAAAACCGCCTTTTCGGGATCGTTGATTTGAAAAAACACGACACCATCTATACTGCATGGTACATTGTCTTCGGTCATCACTTCCTGAGAGTCGATATTGATGGTGATCACACGAATGTCAACAATGTTAATGGTTTCAACAATGGGAATAATCCATCTAAAACCAGGTTGCAATATTTTGATGTATTTTCCGAATCGGAATTTTAAGGCTCTTTTGTATTCGAAAATTACACGGATTCCGGCCAACAGAAAAAAGATAACGGCGACACTAAAAACGAAGAAAAAATTCATGGCGTGTGATTTTATTTGAGGTGAAAAACGATATCCGCAACTTAATATTGGAGAGCAGGACTAAAAGAATTGTTATTCTTTGCATGTGAGTGGTTTACATCAATTTACGAAAAATTAGGACGGGGGGCAAAATTAGATGACACTGAAACATACAATACTTCATGCGTCTCTTTCTCTCGTATGAGATATTTTTTCCGGTACGAATATCCTTTTGTTTAAAAGAGAGAAGGATTATTTCTTTTCTATTGTTTGATTCAAATCAAAATCAAACAGTTTCTGTCAAATTCTCAATGTAAGAATAACTTACTACACTTATTATGATGTTAATCTATAGATGCTGTTGTTTTATAAACTAAAATTTCCAATATGTGTTTATAAACAATGGTTTATTGGAATACCGGATAGCGTATTATTAGTAATTTTGAACTTGTCATCAAGTGATTTTAGCTATTATAGTAAATGAGAATGAATAATATTACGCAACGAATTTTGGTTTTTGTTTCCGGGCTTTTCATAATGGCTTTTGGGGTAGCATTATCAGTAAAAGCGAATCTGGGAGTCTCACCTATTTCATGTATCCCATACATTTACAGTTTAAGGTATCCGCTGACAATGGGAGAGATGACTATTATTTTCAACGTTTTTCTGATCCTATTGCAAATTCTCCTATTACGTCGAAAATATCGTTTGTTTCAATTAATACAACTTCCAGTCGTATTTGTATTTGGTTTTTTTACTGATTTCACCCTTTATTTAGTTGCAGATATTACTTTATCAGGATACGGTTGGCAGGGATTGTTGTGTATGCTCAGTTGTGTAGTGATTGCATTTGGTGTATTTCTGGAAGTAAAAGCGGGCATCACCTATTTGCCAGGAGAAGGTTTGGCCATGGCCATAGCCGAAACATGGAAAAAGGAGTTTGGGAAAGCTAAAATTTGGGTTGACAGTTTAATGGTTATTGCAGGAATATTAAGTTCTTTTGCATTGATTCACCATTTGCAGGGAGTGAGGGAAGGAACTATTGTTGCAGCTTTATTGGTTGGTTATCTGGCAAGACTATATAGTCGTAAACTACCGTTTTTCGATGTTTGGTTGGGCAATAAGCCACAAGAGAAAGAAAAGTCTGTAACTCCTGTTCAAGTACCAAATAAAAAATTAATTATTACCATATCCCGGGAATATGGCAGCGGAGGACATGAGATTGGACAGTTGATTGCAAAAGAACTGGGATTTTCTTTTTACGATAAAGAGTTGATTCAATTAACTACCGAGCAAAGTGGGTTCACAACTCAATATATTGAGGAGCACGAACAGAAACTGGCGCATTCTCTGTTGTATGATCTTTATGAACAGAACTATGCTTATTTAAATGAACAGCAGCCTCCTCTCGATGTGCTGTTTTTAGCGCAAAGCAAAATAATTCGTGAAATATGTGAGAAAGAATCTTGTGTTATTGTTGGGCGGTGCGCCAACTTTGTGTTAAAGGATCATCCTGATTGTTTTACTGTATTTATACATGCAGGCAATGAATACCGAAAAAATAAAATTGTTGAAGAATATGACTTGGAGGCTCGGGTAACAGATCAATTATTAGAAAAGGCAGATCGCGAACGGGCTAACTATTGCAGCCATTTTACGGGTAAAAATTGGAACAATGCAAAAAATTATCATTTAGCTGTTAATAGCTCACATTATAGATCAGAGAAAGTTGCCCGGATGATTATTGAGGCAGTAAGAGAAAAAATTCCCAAGAAGTAGTTTATGGATCAGCTAAGTAGAATAAAAAAGAGCATTGACTCAATTGTTTCGTTAACAGATGAGGAATTATTGATATTCTCTTCTTGTCTGGAAGTGAAAGCCATCAATAAAAATGAACTCTTTTTACAGGAAGGGAAGGTGTGTGATTTTATCGGGTTTGTCAATTTTGGAATGTTGATTTATTTCAAAACCTTGGAAAATGGCAACGAACTGACAACAGATTTTGCATTTGAAGGCGATTGGGTAACGATTAACGAAAGCCGTTTGAGTAATTTGCCGTCATTAATCAATATTAAGGCCATCGAAAACTCTGAATTGTTAGTGATTAAACAGCAGGATTTATCCAGGCTATATATAAAAATTCCGAAATTGGAGCGTCTGGGCCGAATCTTAATGGAACAATCATTTGTGAAGATTGCTCAGCAGAGTATCGATTTGCAAGTGCTTTCGGCAAAGGAGCGATATGAAAGCTTATTGTGCAATCATCCTGAAATCTTTCAAAAGGTGCCGCAATACCATATTGCCAATTATTTGGGTATTGCTCCAAAGTCGTTAAGCCGAATTCGCAAAGAATTTTTTCAGTAAATCAATTTGGTAACAATTGCGGAGGGATCTCACTTCCTTATATGCCGATATTTGTATCGTAAACAGTAACACTTTATGATATAACGAGCATGATAAATTTAGGATTCAAATTCACAAACAGGAGGCTGATTAAATTTATTTGCGGGTTTTATCTTACGAATGAAAATAAATGTAAAAGATGAAAAAGCAATCCTTTCTTTTTGTGGTAATAATAGCTTTAGCCACAACAGTTTCAGCACAATCGAAAACCGTTGAATCAACTTGCAGCAAATCAAACTTTGCTTCCCAAACCGATAGTATAACAACCAAACAAACCGTAGGTATTGCCATTGATCTGCTTCCTCCAATTATGAGTGCCACAACCGGCAATCTGGGGTATTCGGCTCAATTGTGGTATGGATACAGGAAATTTCGGGTTCGCGGAGTAATTGCAGGTTTTCAGATGCCCGATAAATTGATGGGGAATAATGATTTTAAAGATTTGAAAACAACAGCCACAGCTTTGATTTTTGATTGTTTCAAAAACAACAATTTTGAAGGTTGGTGGCTGGGAGCAGGGGCAGAAATGTGGGACAACACAATCAGCTCGAAAATTGACAACAGGAGTTATGATTTTACAAATTATGTGATTACGGCCGGCAGTGGATACATCATCAAGCTGCATAAAAACTTTTACATTGAGCCTTGGGCTGCCCTGCACTATGTGTTAAATAACGAAAAAGTATCAGTTGGTACTACAGAATACAAAACCAAAAAGATTCAGGGGGAAGTATCGTTGAAAGTGGGTTGGCATTTTTAAGTGCATCAGCTAAATAATCGTAAAACAGAAGAATTGTACGTATTTTTAAAAGTATTTGGGAGTATTATTGATTTTCAATTTTGTAATTTAAAGAATGGATTTAAGTCTAGTTAAGTTTTTGTATAATAGTGTTTTAGATTGATTTGTGAGAGGTTGTTGTCAGTGGGTAAATCAGATTGTTTTAATTTTTAAGCCTGTTTGATTTAATAGAGACAGGATGTTTTTATACCTTCGTAAAATTTTTTATTTGAACAACCATTGAATAGAACAACTATGGCTACGATTATTAATGACGTTTCGAGAACCTTTAGTGAGTATTTAATTATTCCAGGACTAACTGCGGTCGATTGCACACCTGACAAAGTTAGCTTGATGACTCCATTGGTTAAATTTAAAAAAGGAGAATCTTCCAGAATCAATCTGAAAACACCTTTTGTATCTGCAATTATGCAATCTGTTTCCGATGATGGAATGGCTATTGCCTTGGCAAAAGAGGGTGGTGTGTCGTTTATTTTCGGTTCTCAGTCAATCGAGGAGCAGGCCAAAATGGTTAAGAAAGTAAAAAAACACAAAGCTGGTTTTGTAGAGAGCCGTGCTAATATTATGCCTGAACAAACTTTACAGGATGTAATTGCTTTAAAAGAAGAAACAGGATTTTCAACAATTGGGGTAACCAGTGATGGATCGGCAAATGGAAAATTTTTAGGGATTGTTACTGGCCGCGATTATCGATTAAGTAAGGATAGTTTGGATAAGAAGGTAAAAGAGTTCATGACTCCTATAGAGAATCTTGCTGTAGGTGAATATGGAATTAGCTTGACTGAGGCAAATGATATTATTTGGGATCACAAGTTAAATACTTTGCCTGTTATCGATAAAAAACAAAACCTGAAATACTTTGTTTTTAGAAAAGACTACGATAATCACAAAGAGTATCCGAATGAATTGCTGGATGATCATAAAAGACTAATTGTAGGAGCAGGTATTAATACCCGTGATTTTGAAGAGCGCGTACCTGCTTTGGTTGAAGCTGGTGTTGATGTTTTGTGTATCGATTCATCGGATGGATTTTCGGAATGGCAGAAAATTACCATAGAATATATAAAAGAACATTATAAGGGTAAGGTAGCCGTTGGAGCAGGAAACGTGGTTGATAAAGCTGGTTTTTTATATTTAGCCGAGGCTGGCGCCGATTTTGTTAAAGTTGGAGTTGGTGGTGGATCTATTTGCATTACCCGCGAGCAAAAAGGAATTGGCAGAGGTCAGGCAACAGCTTTAATTGAAGTAGCCGAAGCCCGCGATGAATATTTTAAGAAGACCGGAGAGTACATTCCTATTTGTTCCGATGGTGGAATTGTGATGGATTATCACATGACCCTTGCTCTGGCAATGGGAGCTGATTTTATGATGATGGGAAGATATTTTGCCCGTTTTGACGAGAGTCCGACCAGAAAACTATTAATTGGCAGTAACTATGTGAAGGAATATTGGGGCGAAGGTTCGAACAGAGCAAGAAACTGGCAGCGATATGATATGGGAGGTAAGAACAGTCTTAAGTTTGAAGAAGGTGTGGATAGTTTCGTTCCTTATGCCGGTAAATTGAAAGACAATTTAGATATTACCACAGGGAAAATTAAATCTACCATGTGTAGTTGTGGTGTTGCAACAATTTCTGCATTGCAGGCTGAAGCAAAAATTACCTTGGTTTCATCTACAAGTATTATCGAAGGTGGTGCTCATGATGTTATCGTTAAAGACACAAAGAACTAAACGATTTAAGTTTAAGTATATTTCCAGACCAAGCTAAAGAGCTTGGTCTTTTTTTGTATCTGCTAATCTTTTAGTATTTTGATGAAAAGGGCATTGTGTATATCTGTCATATTTGAATGGACAACAATTGAATCAGTGATTTGGAAAGTTTTTTTTGCACAGCTTCCTTCCTGATATTACATTGAAACATCGAAGTATAAGCTTCGATTTCGGATCTCATTTTTCCTAAATTTTGCTTTTAAAGAAATTCATTTGTTGTGAGATTCTAATTGGGTGAATATTAATGCAAATATGTACATATTCACTATCTTTAAAAGTTACCGCTAAAAAACTTCTTTATCTGGGAGGTATTATACGTATTGCTAACCTTTTAAAATATTCGTAATGAATAAAGAATTCGATGATATACAATTGGAAATTAGAAAATTTGTAGCTCCGGAATATATTTTCGGACTCGATTCAAGAGTTTACGTGGGTTTGTATTGTCAAAAGCTTGGCGGACGGAAAGTTTTGTTAGTTACCGACAACATAATTTTAAAATCACCATGGATATTGGAGGCGGAAGGTAAGTTGAAGGAAGCTGAAATTGACTATGTGATTTTCTCCAATGTTTCTCCTAATCCCAGAAATTACGAAGTAATGGAGGGAGCACAAATGTATAGCCAAAACAAGTGCAATATGATTCTGGCAATTGGAGGAGGGAGTGTTATCGACTGTGCGAAAGGAATTGGAATTATAGCTAACAACGGTGGAGATATCAGAGATTTTGAAGGAGTAGACAAAATATATAAGCCCATGCCTCCCTTAGTGTGTATTCCAACTACAGGAGGAACCTCAGCCGATGTTTCTCAGTTCGCAATCATCAATAATTACGAAGAGAAGTATAAGATGGCTATTATTAGTAAGGCAACTGTACCTGATGTGGCACTGATTGATCCCTATGTATTAACGAGTATGAATAAGCATTTAACCGCTTGCACCGGAATTGATGCCCTTTCTCACGCCTTTGAGGCGTTTGTATCTAATGCAAATTCAGCATTTACCGATTTATACGCACTCGAGGCAATCCGATTGCTGGATAAAAATTTATTGTCATCAGTACAAGAACCAAACAATTTGCAGGCAAGAGGAAAAGTAATGTTGGCAAGTCTTTATGCAGGATTGGCATTTTCAAATGCCAGTTTGGGATGCATTCATTCAATGGCTCATAGTTTGGGTGGGTATTTAGATTTACCACATGGTGAGTGTAATGCCATATTATTGCCACACGTTGTGAACTATAACTTTGATAAAGCCTCTGACAGATATAAAAAAATCGCAGAAACTCTGCAATTATCATCGGTGGGGATTAATAATCAGGAAAACAAAAAATCTCTGATGAACTACCTTTTTCAAATGAACAAAACATTAGGCGTTGATAAAACTCTTCAGCAAAAGGGGGTAACTTTAGATATAATTTCTGTCTTGTCAGGCAAAGCAATTCAAGATCCGTGTAATGCAACAAATCCGAGACCTCCGGTAAAAAAAGATTTGGAAGTTATTTATAAAGAAGCTTTATAATATGGAAGATAAATGGATTAGCGACCGAAATAAAATAATAGGCTTAGGTGAGAATTCACATAGGAAAAGCTACTATCCAGAGCTGCAAAATAAAATTGAAGAGTTGGAAGCTTCACGGAAGAATATGGATACCATTTTAAACAGCACCAGCGATGGAATAATCATTCATGATATTTTGGGTGATATTTTATTTTTAAACAAGCCTGCTGAATTATTATTGAATGCTGAATTGGGTGATAATTTAACGGTAATGGATATATCGGCCACCCAAAACAATATCGATAGTCTGCATGATATTTGGGACAAAGTAAGAAATGACAACCCGCAAACAATAGAATGGATTGTTTTACAAAATAAGACTAGAAAAGAAATACCCGTTCAGATTTCTATTAATAATACTTTTTGGAATGGGTTAGATGTTTTTGTAGCAGTTATTCGCGATTTTACGGTGCGCAAAGAATATGAAGAAAAGCTGTTGGAAGCTAAAAAAAAGGCAGAAGAAAGTGATCACTTAAAAACAGCTTTTTTACAGAATATGTCTCATGAAATTCGAACCCCCATGAATTCCATTATAGGGTTTTCGGCTTTACTTAACGAATCGGATTTATTACCTGAAAAACGTAAAAAATTTACATCTATAATAATTGATAATGGAAATCAGCTTCTATCAATCGTAAACGATATACTCACCATTTCTACTTTACAAACAAAGCAGGATAAGGTTTATCTGGAATCAACCGATGTTAATCAGGTTTTATCAGATTTATTGATTATTTACGAAAAACAGGCATTTTCCCGCCATTTATCAATTCAGCTTCATCGAGCACTATCCGATAAGGAATCGGTTGTATTTACTGATAAAACTAAAATAATTCAGATTTTAACTAATTTACTGAACAATGCTTTTAAATTTATTCATGAAGGTAGTATCGAGTTTGGATATCGGCTGATTGACGGGGATATAGTTTTTTATGTAACTGATAGTGGTATTGGCATATCGGAAGAGATGCAAACCATAATTTTTGAACGGTTTGTGCAGGCAAGTGATTTTGTGATGTCAAATTATGGCGGGAATGGATTAGGTTTAGCCATTTCAAAAGAATTCGTCGATTTGCTGGGTGGTAAAATTTGGGTGGAATCTGATGTAAACAAAGGCTCAACATTCTATTTTAGCATTAAGTACCTTCCTGTAAATAAAGAACCATACTAACTAATAATTACAGTGAAAAGAGTTAGACTAACACAAACGGATAATACTGGTTTTTTGCAGGTTTGGGAATTGTATGGGGATGCCTTTCCTGAAGAGGAACGTCGGGAGCTTGATTTACAAAAACAGATAATAAATCATGCAAATTATCATTTTGATATTGTGATTGTTGATGAGGTTTTTTCAGGTTTTATATTGTGGTGGCAATTTGAAGGACTGAGGTATATAGAACATTTGGCAATACCGATTGAATACAGGGGTAGAGGATATGGTAAAACAGTGGTTGAGCAGTTGATTTCTGAGAGTCACGAAATGATATAATACTGGAGGTGGAATTGCCGGATTGTGATAGCAGTAAGCGACGAATCGATTTTTACGAACGACTCGGATTTAAACTCAATACAATTGATTACAAACAACTCCCAATGCGAAAAAATGGTATTTCGCCTGAGATGTTTCTAATGACGTATCCCGATGAGCTAACAGCAGTAAAGCTGTCTTTTTTCAGAAAGAGTTTCAAAAGAATATGTTATGCTCCATATTTTGAATAGCTTAACTACTCACAAGCTATAATAAAACTGGCAGTTAAAAATTACTTAAACCAAAGCTGTCAAACGTAAATCAGAAGATCAGGTTTTTAGTTCTGACTGCTTTCTTGTCCAATTAAAAAATGACGAAAATCTCCGGGAAATAAGTCCGCCAAACAAAAAGATTGCTTATGTGCGGGTAGTATCTCTATTTTTGTATAATTGTTTTTAGCAGGAGAATAAGTTTGGTAAAATGCTGCATCCAATTTTCAGGCATGGGACAGCGAAAGTACAGAAGATTTTTTTTATTGTTTATCTAGAGGTCTCCGAGAACTTTAAATTCCTATTTTTGTTTTCAAATTTACGATTCGTATGAGATATTTTTTGATGTTGTTGGCTCTTGCTGTTGGTTGTTTGTTGCCAGTTCAGGCGAGTATAAATGCAAAGTTAGGTGTGTTTTTAAAAGCGCCGCTTATGGCAGCTTTGGTTAATTTTATGGTGGGTGGTTTTGTCCTTTTACTGGTAATTTTGGGCACCCGTACTCCAAATAACTTATTACTGGCAGCAAAGGAAGCTCCAATATATGCATGGATTGGCGGAATGATGGGCTCTATATTTGTTGGTTCAGTTATTTTTCTGATTCCACGACTGGGGGCAGCCTTAAGCTTTGGATTAATTGTAGCCGGTCAGTTGGTTTTCTCACTGGTTTTGGATCATTTTGGCATGTTTGGAGTACCTGTTCAACCCATTAACTGGGGACGTATTTTAGGAGTTTTACTCATCTTCGCAGGAATATTGGTGGTACAGAAGTTCTAAATGTAAAGCAGGTTGAAAAGCTGGTACTTTTAATACCCAGCGGACACCTTTATGCCGAAGATGCGCTTTATTTTATTTCCCTTGATAAAACTTTATCTGAAAAGTTAACATTTGGAATTACTACTGCCATTCCATTTAAAAAGAAGTTTACCAATAATAGTTACGAAACAATTGGAAATCATTTTACTGAAACTGATGAAAGTAACATCGTAATGTCTGCAATTCCAATCTGGTTTAAACTTAAATATACTTTTGCTTCGGGTAAAAAAGTGAATAGAATAAATCGAACCGATGATTTTAAAGAGAACAAGTTGAAAAAAGGATTTTAGTATCGCGTTATGTGCTTATTGTTTTTGATCAGTAAGATTTTTTAAAACCCATTAAATAAGCGTATAGGTAATTCAGAAGTTTTAAAGTTCTGATCAAACTTAATAAATCAATATACCTCTGCCTGTTTTAATGCACTTTTTAGTCACCTCACTCTAGCCTCTCATGAGGGAGGTAACTGCGAAAATGCAATCAGTAAAAACTCTCCTCCTCCCCACTTCTTACTTGCCGTTTTAGGTTTATCTGTTTGAGGAATCAGTTTCGGATTGTCGGGCATCGCACAAGTATAAACTTAGGGCGGAACGCTTCAAACTTGTGGCGGAACACTTCAAACTTACGGCGGAACACGTCAGACTTACGGCGGAATGCTTCAAACTTAGGGCGGAACGCTTCAAACTTAGGGCGGAATACTTCAGACTTATGGCGGAACACTTCAGACTTATGGCGGAACACTTCAGACTTGTTTGATAACTGTCTTCTCCTGAAATAGCTATAATTTAGGCAGTTGATTATTCCTCTTTAGAACTTGTTGCTTCTTCCTTTTTTTTCTCCTTTTTCCTTGGGACTTGATCCTTTTCCCTTGAAACTTGTCCTTATTCCTTCCTCAGCACCAAATCCGAAGCCTGCAGAATCTTTAATTTTAAATTCTCAGGATAATCAGGATGTTCAGCCAAAAACCGACGGGTAATATCTCCTGCTTCTTTTGATTGAAGTCCACTATAACTGGCACTTAACCAATTGGCAGGAAAGAAAATATCTCCGGTAACCTGAATCTCTTCCAGTAATTCCAAAGCCTGAGGCAAGTAGGTTAATGCTTCCTTTTCCCGCAACGGATGATTCAGATAGCTTAAACCATCTAAAACCCAGCGCTCAATTTCTCTGTTTTCCGCTTTGTGCAGACTCGCAAAGAACCCTTCGCGAACTTGCTGATTGGCCGACAGGGCAGGAGCTGCAAATTGCAAGCGTTTTTTACGATCAGGGTTTTTAATTCGTTCGATTTGTGTGGCAACAAGCTCTTCTGCTTTTTCAGGCATTTTAATGGCCAAATTAGCAGCTAAATCAGTTGCCTTGGTTTCCGAAAGACTGAATCCGCCAATTTTGGTTTCATCTTTCCAAGCATTAAAGAGTTGTTCCAAACGCACTTTGCTTTCGGCAATACTGCTTAATGTACTGAATAAGCTCGATTTCTTGCTCATATCCTTTTCCCCGTTCAATTGAACCCAAAGGCTGTCTTCCAAATGTTTCCCAATTTGTAACCTTTCTTCGGCACTTACATGAAGCCAATAAGCGGACTGCATATAAGATAACATGCGTTCCAAAATCAATGCGTTTTTTTCCTTTGCCAATTGTTTTTCGGCAGCAAGCACAAATTCTTTTCCGTTTATTTCTCCTTCACAAAGATTCTCATACAGGTTGATCCACGCCACTCCACGCACCAAATCATCTTTAATTTTGTGCATGTTTTCAAGAAGGAATTGCTTGGTTTTGACATCTAGTTTAAAAAAACCATAAGCATTGCCTTTTCCATTAAGGATGATGTAGTCGGGTGTTTTTTTGCCTGTTACTTCGGGAATCGAAAGCTGTGGCTGATTAAATTTCACAGATACTACTTCACTTGTTTCTTCATGGCCTAAAAGGATGTTTAAATCCTGGTTCCAGTCACCGGCATTTCCTTTGGCATCACTTTGCGTGATTGTCAAATCAGTAATCAAACCATTTTCACTTGAAATTGATGATGTTATTGCAGGCCTTCCTGCCTTGTCAACCCAAACCTTGCTCCATTGCTTTAAATCACTCGAAGTAGTTTCGTCTAAAATCGCAATCAAATCTTCCCAGCTGGCATTGCCGTAGGCATATTTTTTTAGATAGGTTTGCAAGCCTTTTTGCAGTTCTTCTTCACCCGTAATCCGTTCCAGCATATCCATTACAATGGGCGATTTGTGATAAATAATGCTTCCGTAAACCGATCCGGCATCTTTTAGGTTGGGTAATACCTGATTAATTGCATTGGCTCCGCTTGTGCGGTCAACAGCATAGGAACTCGGGAAATGAGCCATCTTAAATTTCAGTGCATGGTTCATATCCGGAAAGCTTGGGTTGGTAATTTTATCGGCAAGAAAATTGGCAAAAACCTCTTTCAGCCAAACCTGATCGAACCATTTCATAGTCACTAAATCGCCAAACCACATGTGAGCTGTTTCGTGGGCAATTAAATTTGCCCGGTACAATCTGTCGTTTTTGCTTGCATTTTTATCCAAAAACAATTTGGAAGCATTGTACAGTGTCGCTCCTGTGTGCTCCATTCCGCCATATTGAAAGGATGGAATCACCACAATATCATACTTTCCAAAAGGATAGGGTATATCGGTATATTCTTCCAGCCAATCGAGTGATTGAAACAACAAACGAAAGATTTCATCGGTATTACCGGCCAATTTTTCGGGATCGGTTTCGCGGTGATACATGGTGTGTTGATGTCCATTGTGTTTGCGCGTTATGGTTTCGAATTTACCGGCTGCAAAAGAGAACAGGTAGGTTGGCAGTTCTTTCGTGGTAAGAAATTTATAATGGCTTTTGTCTGCGTCTTCTTTAACTGATTCAATTTTACCATTGGCTATTGCCTTCCAGTTTTTTGGCACACTTAATGTCAATTGAAATTTGGCTTTTAGATTTGGCTGATCGAAGCATGGGAATACTGTTCTCGCTCTGTCCGGTACAAACAAGGTATACAGAAACTCATCGTTGCGATTCAAGGAGCTGTTTCCGGCTGTAAATTCAATTTCAATTTGATTTTTTCCTTTTATCAATTCCCCTTTCGGGATAATCAAATGCTCTGATTCAAAATGGTAGCCTGAATCTTTTCCATTGCAGATTACTTGATGGAGTAAGCTGGGATCTTCACGAAAATCAATTTGAAGATCCTGATCGGTTGATTGCAATTCGAAACTGATTTTATTGCTTCCCGGAATTGTTTTATTACGATCCTCAGGGATATCAAAATTCAGCTGATATTCCAGATTGGAGATATTCGCTTTTCGGTATGCTGCCATTGTTTTGGCTACGCCTGTTTCAATGTTTAATTGTTTTGTGTTTGCGGTGCATGCCGAAAAAAGCAATGCAATAAAAAGGAATAGTATTGATGTGTTTTTCATGTTGTAGGTTTAAGTTAGAGGAGGTAAAGATAAAAGTTTATGGAACAAAGAGGAATGATGAAAAGCAAAAAGCCCACTCGAAACAGATTTGTTCGGCGGGCTGATACATTGTGGTAAATTTCAACTTATTTTTCTCTAAAATTACTGCTGTCAAAAATTTTATTGGCATTGGCTGCGATAAAGCTTGAGAATAGCTGTCCGTTTTCATCCGGATAACGAATGGCAAATTCATAGAAGCATGCAGGTATTTCGTATACACCTTCTTCAAATTCAACTTTAATAATCTCGGAAAGGGTAGAGGACTGCTGCAGAAGCTTTTCAGGTGTGCCTTTAATTTCACCTCCCGAGGTGTTCATTTCAAAACCATTGTCTTTAATGAATTGATTCACTTTCTCGATGCTATTGTATTTCTGAAGTGCATTGATGCTGACTGTAAAGTGATTCACCCTAAATCCGTGAACGTAAAGCCAGGCCGCATATTCCGATTCGTTCCGCAAAAATTGATAATCGGCATAGCTTGGTTTTCCCCAAACACTTCCTTTGTGAATCAAATCGGGATCAGCATAATAGGCATTGCCCACTGAATTGAGTCTTCTTTTTATAGTCTTCTGAAATTCTTCGGAGAATTTGGAAAGTATTAATTCTGATATAAATACCCTTGGTACATTTTCCTCACTTGGGTGTTCCAAATGAACGGCGTTCAAGTGCTTATCTTCGAACACATATTCTCCTTTATATTCGTAGCCTGCTTTTATAAATTTCTTCGCCAAAACCTGAATGTTCATTCTTGGGTCATCGAAGGTTCGAAAAGCTACATGGTCATTAATTACCTGTTCCCCTTCTTTGGTGAATAAATCATGTATAGCCTGGGCAGAAGGATTTTGTTTTGTGTATTCCTTCCATAGCCTATGGAATATTTCTTGTTGCATAATCTGTATTTTAGTTAGTTGTACAGTAATTTATGAATTTTAATTGACTGGATTTATGTTTGAGGTCAGATTTCTTTTAAACATTTGCTCATGTACTATTGAAAATGCAAAAAAAATAACAAAAAAGGGTCTGTAGTCTTTAATTGTCAGGAAAGTATCGTCTAGAATCTGTTAGTTGATGTTTGCTTACGAAAGTAACTTGGATAGAGTCGCAAGAAGGAGTAGAAGATTTTCGACTTGATTCGCTTTTAGAGGTGAGATTTCTTCTTATTTCGATTAACTAAAATATATGCCTGATTTAAAGTAGATCTAGAAAATGAAACTGATCCCAAAAAATTTGAATGTTTTTGGAAAGATGTAAAATCAAAAAAGCCTCTGACTCAAAAGAATCGGAGGCCTTCTATTTATTTTGGCGGTCTGGACGAGACTCGAACTCGCGACCCCATGCGTGACAGGCATGTATTCTAACCAACTGAACTACCAAACCAAAATGTTCTGTGATTTGCTTATTGTAAGAGCAACAAATCAAAACTCTTTATTCTGGCGGTCTGGACGAGACTCGAACTCGCGACCCCATGCGTGACAGGCATGTATTCTAACCAACTGAACTACCAAACCAAAATATTCTGCGATTTGCTTATTGTAAGAGCAACAAATCAAAACTCTTTATTCTGGCGGTCTGGACGAGACTCGAACTCGCGACCCCATGCGTGACAGGCATGTATTCTAACCAACTGAACTACCAAACCAAAATATTCTGTGATTTGTTTATTGTAAGAGCAACAAATCAAAACTCTTTATTCTGGCGGTCTGGACGAGACTCGAACTCGCGACCCCATGCGTGACAGGCATGTATTCTAACCAACTGAACTACCAAACCAAAATATATATTCAAATTTCCGAAAAAGGAAATTACAAATCAAAAATAGTGCAAAGAACTTTTTCTTTTAGCGGTCTGGACGAGACTCGAACTCGCGACCCCATGCGTGACAGGCATGTATTCTAACCAACTGAACTACCAAACCTTTTTTTGATTGCGATGCAAAGATAATGCAAGTTTTCTTACTTGCAATATCTGTATGCAGTTTTTTTGACTGGAATTCTGCTTTAAGGTAGTAAAATAGCGGTTTTGAGCTTGTTACGCTGGTGAAAAAAATGCTTTTTTTTTGTAAAGATCTATTCTGATTCTTTTATCGACTTAAAGAAGCTGAAATTAACACTTCCGTAAACTCTTTTTTCAGTAAAATTTGGATGTTCAGAAAAGTCATTCGACGAACCGTGTTCAATAATTAAAAGACCATCTTCGGTGAGTAATTCCTTTTCGAAAACTAAATTGGGAATTGTTTCAAGAGATTTCATGGCGAATGGAGGATCGGCAAATATCAAATCAAATTTTTGAGGAAAATTCCGGAGAAATCTAAAAACATCCGATTTAATTACTTGAATTTGTTCAAACTTTAATTCTTTAATTGTTTTTTGAATAAAAGAAAAGTGGTTGTGATTTTTTTCCACACACATTACCTTTTCCGCTCCCCTGGAGGCAAATTCGTAACTAATACCTCCTGTACCACCAAAAAGATCTAAAACTTTTAAATCTTCAAAATCAATCACGTTGTTTAATACATTGAAAAGGCTTTCTTTGGCAAAATCGGTTGTTGGCCGAGCCTTAAAATTTTTATCCGGAGATATCCTTCTTCCCTTATGAGTCCCACTTACTATTCGCACCTGGATAAATTTAAAAGATTAATGAATTGATTGTATTCCTTGTGTGGAATACTTTTATTTATTCTAAACTCCGATGGAAGTATTTTAACCTCAACCTGACCTAGGTATTTTTTTAGTAAAAGAATTACATTGCTATCTTCCTGAACGAGTCCGTCAATAATTAGCCTGCTTCTCTCATTATTTAACTTTTGTTGTTTAAAGATGTTGAGAATATAGTAGGCTAAATCAGAACTTGCGCTGTATGAGAATGTGTTTATGAAATGTTTCCCGTTTCGATCTGGTATAATTACATGAAAAAAGTAATTCTGAATGTTCAAAAAAACCTGGGGGTGATTTTCAGCAATTTTTTGATTCAATGCCTCTTTGTAAAAGGGTAAACAATGATGATACAGCTTACTGTTTTTAAAGTGAGATTGAACAAATTCTTTAATGTTTTTAGGAAAAGAGAATACAATCCACGATTTTAATTCCGGAAGCTCATTCCATTCCAGACATTCATTTTTTTCAAGACAATGAGATAATTGAAACCCCTCATAAGCAAAGTCTTCCGAGAAAAATTCCGATGGAATAAGCAATACTTTATCTGAGATCCAAAGAAGCGAAACATCCCGAAAACTTAAATTTAAGAGTTCGTGGTTTCGAACAATTTCAATAAATGAATTTATTGGATTATTATCGCTGTTTGTTTTGAAAGGAATGAATTGATTCAACGCGATGCACTCCTTATGTCCGTTGAGTATAGAAAAAGAAAATCCATCCAGGCTTACCTGGATGGATAGGGTATATTCTTTTGTTTTGTTTTTATCAAATGATGAATCAACAAATACAAGGTCGCTCATGTATAATTTTATATTTATTCCCAGTTACCTGCGTTGTTGTTTGCTTCTTCAAGAGAACCAACCATTAAACCAGGATATTTATTTAAACGAATACGGTTTCCATTTTCTTCAAGAACTTCTTCGCGATATTCATCCATAAGATCATCAAAAATATCCATGTTGGAAACTTTTGCTTCAAAAACCTGAACTTTTACATTCGATCCGGTTACAAATACTGTTGCACCTAATTTAAATTGTTTTTGTCCTTTTGTAAATGGAACAAAACGTAAATTCTCGATTGCATATTCTTTTCCAAAAACAGTATCAAGAGCCGAAATCATTATTGTATCACGAGTGATGAATCCTTTCTTAACAGCTTCCTTTTCAGTCATACCAGCTTCAACTTGCTCATCAGTAAGAGAACCTATAGCTTTAATCAAAGGCATAGAGTCAGTTTTGATAAAATTAATTAAAGTGTCAAAACTTCCGGTATATTTACCATTAACATCTTTGTAAGCACCTTCTGCTTTACGGATATCTTTCAACTGTTCAATAATTCTAGCGTATCTTTGATCTTTGATTTTACCAAATTTAATCGGTTTCATAATGCTTTGGTAGCTTAAAAAAGCAAGAACAACAATAGCTATGGCAAGTAAGATTTGAAAGACTTTTTTCATTTTTATTCTTATTAGTTTGTAAGTTTGTCTGCAAATTTAAAAAAAAAATCTATTTGGTTATTTTTCTAGCCATTAAAATTATCAGAAATGTTAAAAAATCATGTTGCCTTACTAATTAGTGAAAGTTTGAACTTCGAACCAACCGATGATCAGCAAAGGGCAATTGACTGTTTAGCAGATTATGTAACGAAGAATGATGAAGGTGGAATTTTTCTGTTAAAAGGTTATGCCGGTACCGGAAAAACGACTTTGGTGAGTGCTTTGGTATCGGTTTTGGATAAAATGAAAATTAATTCAGTTCTTCTGGCACCAACTGGCAGGGCGGCAAAGGTTCTGTCTCATTATTCAAAAAAATCAGCCTTTACAATCCATAAAAAGATTTATCGGCAGAAGTCATTAACTGATGATCTCGGGATATTTGCTTTGGACCGAAATTTGAATAGTAACACTGTTTTTTTAGTGGATGAGGCTTCCATGATTTCCAATTATTCTGCAGAGGCATCGGTTTTTGGTTCCGGCAGATTATTGGATGATTTAATGCAATATGTTTTTTCAGGAAAAAATTGCCGTTTGATTCTAATAGGCGATACTGCACAGTTGCCTCCAATTGGATTGGATATAAGTCCGGCTCTTGATGTTCATGAGTTGGAGTCGTGTTACAATTTGCCTGTAGCAGAGATGATTTTAACTCAGGTGGTTCGTCAAAATCAGGAATCAGGCATTTTAATGAATGCTACCAATTTAAGGGGCATGCTGGCCGATGAAAAAAGTGGTTATCCTGTTTTAACAACAGAAAATTATCTGGATATAAAACGAATTGGCGGAGCCGAACTGATAGAAGAAATTTCCAATGCTCATTATAGATATGGCTTGGAGGAAACAATTGTAATCAGTCGCTCCAATAAAAGGGCGAATAAATTTAATCAGGGAATTCGAAATACAGTTCTGTACCGTGAGGAAGAAATTTCAAGCGGTGACTATTTAATGGTTGTGAAAAATAATTATTTCTGGGCTCAGGACATTAAAGAAATGGATTTTATTGCCAATGGCGATATTGTTGAAATTGTTAGGATACACAAGCATCTGGAAATGTATGGATTTCGTTATGCTGAAGTTACCATTCGATTTCCTGATTACAAAGATGTGGAATTGGATACCATGATCATGCTGGATACTTTGGATATCGAAACAGCATCACTTGGTTATGAGGAAAATAAAAAGCTGTTTTTTACCATTGCCGAAGATTATGCTGATATTCGTTCCAAGAAAAAGCGATATGAAAAAGTTCGTGATAATAAATTCTTTAATGCCTTACAAGTGAAATTTTCATATGCTGTAACCTGCCACAAAGCTCAAGGCGGACAATGGAAAACAGTATTTGTAGATCAAGGTTACCTAACCGATGAGTTATTAACAGCAGAATATTACCGTTGGCTTTATACAGCGGTAACACGTGCTACTGAAAAATTATTTCTGGTTAATTTTAAAAAAGAATTCTTTCCTAACGAGAACGAGAATTAAAGCTCAATACCAATAATTAGAATATCATCGGTTTGTTCATTGTTTTCTTTCCAACTTTCAAACCAATTAAAAATATCCGATTTTTGAAGATTAATGGATTTTGATTGAACTGTCAGTAATTTGTCGTAAAACTGCTTCTTTTTAAGCGTTTTAAGCTGTTGCCCTCCAAGTTGGTCAGTTATACCATCTGTGTACAGGAAAATCCGGTCACCGACCTGTGTTTCTACTTTTTTAATTGTGAATTCGGCAAACTCTGATTCTTTACCTATAGAATTGCGGTCACCTTGAATTTCGAATAAAGAATATTCACCACTACTGTCTTTAGCCTCAATAGTTTCGTTATTGCATTTTAAGGGGGCTGAAGTCTTTCTGATTAAAACAAGTGATCTTTTTGCTCCTACAAATTCCAATATATGTTCTTGCGGGTAAATGGAGCAAAATAATCCATCCATTCCGTCGTATTGCGTGTAGGTATCACTGGATGTATTCAGAATCCGGCTAAATTTTTGACTGAGAAGTGGAAAAACATGTTCTGCACTAATCTCGTTTCCATTTTGAGAAAGAGTATGTAACTCCATTTGCCCCATAACAGTTAACATGGCTGCAGGAACTCCGTGACCGGTACAATCAAATAAACCAATGTTCTTCTTATGGAAATTCTGCTGAATCCAATAAAAATCTCCGCTTACAACATGTTTAGGCAGATTAATGATGAAAGATTTAGAGAATAATCTTCTGAAATTTTCCGCATCAGGAAGAATCGATCTTTGAATTCTACCTGCATGAATCATACCTTGATGAATATCGTAGTAAGACTTGTATTTGGAAATTTCTTGTTTTTGTTCATTGATTTGAAATGCAATTAATACTTTGGTTTGCAGTTCTGTAAAATCAATTGGCTTTTTAACGTAGTCCTGAGCACCTAAGCTTAAGGTTGCTTTAATGGATTCCATTTCTGTTTTGGCCGAAACCATAATAACAGGAATTTCTTTCAGCCTTTCATTCAATTGGATTTTTTCAAGAACTTCGATTCCATCCATTACAGGCATCATAATGTCAAGAAGAATAACATCAGGAATGTTATCGTTTAGCCAATCAAGAGCTTGTTGACCTCCTTCTTTTGAAATGACAGTATAATCTCGTCTGAAGTATGCTTCAATTAATTTATTGTTAATTGGAGAATCGTCAACAGATAGAATGGTTCTTTTGTTATCCATAATGAGTAAAAAGTGTAGGGTAGCATAAAGCTACCCTAAAAATATCAGTTTAATTCTAAAGAGCTAATAATTCCTTGAATTTTTTTATTGGCTTTATCTTCAGTAGCGTAAAAATCTTCAATTGAAGCAAGGTTTTCACGGACTTCGAAATAATATTTAATTTTAGGTTCGGTCCCCGACGGACGAACAGAAATCTTTGTTCCGTCTTCCAAATAAAATTGAAGAACATCTGCTGTTGTTTCAAAATCTAAAGCAGTTTCTTCTCCCGTTACCGGATTTGTGGCTATTCTTGTTGAATAATCTTTAACCAAAATCAAGGTTGATCCGTTAATTTTTTTAGGACGATTGTAGCGGTAGTTGTACATTAATTTTTCAATTTCCTGTGCTCCTTCCAGTCCTTCTCGAACGATGTAAATCATTTTTTCTTTCGAGTAACCATATTCTACATAGATATCTTTAAGAATATCGAATACGTTTTTGCCTTGCTCTTTAGCCCATGCAGCAATTTCAGCCATAATACTGCAGGAAGATACTGCATCTTTATCACGGGTGAAATCACCTGGCATGTAACCAAACGATTCTTCACCGCCACCAATGTAGTTTTTATCAGGATTTTTTCTGATTACGTCAGCAATCCACTTAAATCCTGTGTAAGCGTCAAAACATTGTACTCCATTTTGCTCGGCTACATCCTTGAATAGTTCTGTTGTAACAATAGTTTTTACTACATAATCGTTACCAGTTAACAGTCCAAGTTCTTTTCTTCTTCTAATTAAGTAGTAATTAAAAATAAGAGCAGTCTGATTTCCATTTACGATTTCCCACTCACCTTTATCATTAGTTGCTGCAATACCCAAACGGTCACCATCCGGGTCACAAGCCATCACCAAATCAGCATTAACTTCTTTGGCTTTATCAACAGCCATTTTAAGAGCTTCCGGTTCTTCAGGGTTGGCTGACCAAACTGTAGGGAAGTTGCCATCCACTACATCTTGTTCCGGAATATGAATGACATTCTCGAAACCGTAATTTTTTAATGAAGCAGGAACTAGTTTTACTGTTGTTCCATGCAAAGGAGTAAAAACAATTTTTAAATCTTTTTGATTTTTAATCGCTTCCGGTGAAAGGCTTAATGTTTTAACTGTATCCAGATAAAGCTTGTCCATATCTTCTCCAAGCACTTCTATTAAAGCAGGATTACCTTCGAATTTGATTTCTTCAAGTTTTATGGCCTTAACCTCAGCAATTACATTTTTATCGTGAGGAACAACCAACTGAGAACCGTCTTCCCAATATGCTTTGTATCCATTATATTCTTTAGGATTGTGTGAGGCGGTTATAATCACACCCGATTGACAGCCCAATTGACGAATTGCAAAAGACATTTCAGGTGTTGGTCTTAAATCTTCAAAAATATATGCTTTAATGCCGTTTGCAGAGAAAATATTAGCAACAGTATCAGAGTATAATTTGCTGTTGTTACGACAATCATATCCAATACAAACAGAAAGATTATCTTGTCCGGCAAATACTTTGTTGATATAGTTTGCCAATCCTTGGGTGGCGGCTCCAACAGTATAAATATTCATTCTATTTGTTCCCGGACCCATTTTGCCTCGTAGTCCTCCGGTTCCAAATTCAAGATCTTTATAAAAAGAATCTATTAAATCAGTTTTATCTTCTTTCTCTAATAATGATTTTACAGCCTCCTTAGTTTCCTGATCGTAGTTCCCCTCAAGCCAGATTTTGGCTTTTTCATTTACTATTTCAAAAATCTCAGTTTTGTTCATCTTTGACACTATTTCTTTTGGTTAACTATTCCGTAATTCTTTTAATACAATGTTCAATTCTGCTTCTCCAGTGTGGTATTTCTATCGTAAAAATATGTTTAATTTTCGATTTATTCAAAACGCTGTAGTGCGGCCTTTTTGCAAGGCATTGAAAATCCATGCTTTCAATGCTGTTAATTTTACATTTATTTTTTGACGTGTTTTGTATTTCTGTGGCAAAATCGTACCAGCTGCAAACGCCTTCATTGGAGTAATGGTAGGTTCCAAAATCATTAAATTTACTATTTTTATCAATACTCTCAATGATTCGGATAATTGCAGAGGCTAAATCATGTGCATAGGTTGGTGTTCCTATTTGATCGCTTACAACACCTAATGAATCTTTTTCTTTCCCCAGACGAAGCATGGTTTTTAGAAAATTCTTACCGAAAGGGGAGTATAGCCACGAAGTGCGTATAATGATGTGTTTTTTGCAAGTGCTTCGAACATTTTCTTCTCCCTCAAATTTTGTTCTGCCGTAAACGCCCATTGGTTTAGCCTTCTGATCTTCTGTGTAAGGTGTCGAATTATCACCGGAAAACACATAGTCTGTAGAAATGTGAATTAAAGTGATGTTATTCTGAGAAGCTGCTGTAGCCAGGTTTTTTACAGCGTCAGCATTTATCAATCTGGCAGCATCCTCATTTTCTTCTGCCTGATCAACGTTAGTATAAGCGGCGCAATTAACAATGTAGGAGATTTGTTTGTCCTTGAGGTAATTGCTTATTGCATCCAAAGAGCTAATGTCCAATTCTTCAATATCCGTAAAGAAAAACTGAAGATTGCTAAACTTTGCCGATAACTCTTTTATCTCAGTACCCAACTGCCCTTTAGAGCCTGTAATTAGGATTTTTGTCATACTCATTTGCTGTATTTAAAATTCTTTTCAGCTTCTTTGAAATTTGGATATACTTTATCCTTTGGGGATATGATAGCTTTGCCCGGCTCTATTCTCCAATTTATATTTAAGAATGGATCGTTGAAGTTAATTCCTCTTTCTGCTTCAGGATTATAAAAATTATCGCATTTGTAAATGAAGGTCGCAGATTCGCTTAAGACAGAAAATCCGTGTGCAAATCCCTTCGGAATTAAAAATTGAATTTTATTATCCGCAGACAATTCAATGCCACTCCATTGCCCGAAAGTTGGAGAATCTTTTCTTAAATCAACAGCAACATCAAACACTTTACCTTCTATTACGCGCACCAATTTTGTTTGAGAATAGGGAGCCAACTGATAATGAAGCCCTCTTATTACTCCATGTCCGGATTTTGATTCATTATTTTGAACAAATGACAAGTCAAGACCTTTTTCCCGGAAAATCTTTTCGTTGTAGCTTTCGAAAAAATATCCTCGTTCGTCTTCAAAAACTTTTGGTTTGATTATTAATAAATCGGGAATTTTGGTTTTGATAATTTCCATGTTAGCTGCACTGCTTATTAATGTTTTCATTGGCTACCATCATCAAATATTCTCCGTATTGATTTTTGAGTAATGGTTGAGCCAATTCAATTAGTTGTTCTTTGTTTATGAATCCGCTTCGGTAAGCAATCTCTTCCAAACAGGCAACTTTTAATCCTTGTCGTTGCTCTATTGTTGCAATGTAATTAGATGCCTGAAGCATGCTGTCATGCGTTCCTGTATCCAGCCAGGCAATTCCACGCCCCAAAACCTGAAGCTTAAGATTGTTTTCTTTTAAATAGATGAGGTTTAGATCTGTTATTTCGAGTTCTCCCCGTTTTGATGGTTTTAAAGACTTGGCCTTTTCAACCACAGTATTGTCGTAAAAATACAAGCCGGTTACTGCATAGTTGGATTTAGGATGTTTAGGTTTTTCTTCCAGACTTTTCACTTTGCCATTCTCATCAAAATCTGCAACACCATATCTTTCCGGATCTTTAACATGGTATCCAAAAACCAGTGCTCCTTCGGTTAATTTCGCCGAAGCGGTAAGTTGTTTGCCAAACTCATATCCGTAATACAGATTGTCGCCTAAAATCATACAGACAGGACTGTTTCCGATAAACTCTTCACCAATAATAAATGCTTGAGCTAATCCTTCTGGAGATGGTTGTTCTGCATACGAAAGATCTAGGCCGAATTGGTTGCCATTTCCAAAAAGATCTTTGTACAGAGGTAAATCTTTTGGGGTAGAAATAATTAGAATTTCCTTTATTCCTGCAAGCATCAAAACGGAAAGAGGGTAGTATATCATTGGTTTGTCGTAAACCGGAATGATTTGTTTCGAAATGCTTTTTGTAATCGGATAAAGCCTTGTGCCCGAACCTCCGGCCAGTATAATTCCTTTCATTTAGCGTGTAGGTTTGATTGATAATAAGTTATCAAAATACGAAATAGTTCGAAGTAAACCTTCATTTAATTGGATTTTTGGTTCCCAATTGTTTAATTCTTTTTTAGCAAGGCTAATGTTTGGTTGTCTTTGTGTTGGATCGTCTTTAGGTAAAGGCAAATGAATGATTTTAGAACTCGAGTTGGTTAGCTCAATTACTTTTTGAGCCAATTCTAAAATTGTAAATTCATTAGGGTTGCCAATGTTAACCGGCCCAATAAATTCCGGTCTTGAATTCATCATACGAATCATTCCTTCCAATAAATCGTCAACATACTGAAAACTTCTTGTTTGAAGACCATCGCCAAAAAGAGTAATGTCTTCACCTTTTAGTGCCTGGACAATAAAATTTGATATTACACGGCCATCATTTGGGTGCATATTAGGGCCGTATGTGTTAAATATACGGACGATTTTTATGGCAACATTATTTTGGATATGATAATCCATAAATAAAGTTTCGGCACAACGTTTTCCTTCATCGTAACAAGAACGAATACCAATTGGATTCACATTTCCCCAGTAGTCTTCTGTTTGTGGGTGTATTTCCGGATCGCCATACACTTCACTTGTTGAAGCCTGAAGAATTCGGGCATTTATTCTTTTGGCTAAACCAAGCAGGTTTATTGAGCCCATTACCGAAGTTTTGGTCGTTTTGATTGGATTGTATTGGTAGTGGACGGGTGATGCAGGACATGCTAAATTATAAATTTGATCGACTTCGGCATAGTACGGTTCAGTAATGTCGTGACGAACAAGCTCAAAATATGGGTTATCCATTAAATGGGCAATATTCCTTTTTGAGCCTGTAAAATAATTGTCTAAACAGATGACATCATTGCCTTCTTTTAATAATCTCTCACAAAGATGTGAGCCAATAAATCCAGCACCTCCGGTAATTAAAATTCTCTTCATAGTTTAAATCCTTGATCTGATTTGTTTACACAATTGATGCCTTTGTAATAGCCTCTCTTCCAATAGAGTAGTAGGTGTAGTTTAGGTCTTTCATTTCATCAAGATCGTATATGTTTCTTCCGTCGAAAATTAATTTTTCTTTCATCAATTTCTCCATCACTTTAAAGTTTGGCACCCTAAATTCAGACCATTCGGTTACAACTAGTAACGCATCGGCATCAATTAGGGCTTCGTATTGGTCTTTAGCATAGCTGATTGTGTCGCCAATTTTCCGATGGCATTCTTTTGCAGCAACAGGATCATAAGCAATTACTTCTGCTCCTTCACTTAAAAGTTTGTTGATAATAACCAATGATGGAGCTTCTCTCATATCATCAGTGTTTGGTTTGAATGATAAACCCCAAAGAGCAATTTTTTTGCCTTTTAAATCTCCATCAAAATGCGCCATCATTTTTTTGTACAGCACGCTTTTCTGGCGGTTGTTTACCAATTCAACAGATTTTAAAATTTCAAGAGGATGTCCCTTTTGTTCCGCTGTTTTAATGAGAGCCTGAACGTCTTTTGGAAAACAGGATCCGCCATATCCTGTGCCTGGATAGATAAATTTATTTCCAATACGGCTATCTGATCCAATACCACGGCGAACGTTATTTACATCAGCTCCTACAATCTCGCAAAGATTGGCAATGTCATTCATGAAAGAGATTTTTGTTGCCAACATCGAGTTTGCAGCATATTTTGTCATTTCTGCCGAGGGAATATCCATAAAAATTACCGGATGATTATTCATTAGAAATGGCTTGTAGAGTTTGGTCATTACTGCCTGAGCTCTTTCCGATTCAGTTCCAATTACCACTCTGTCCGGTTTTAGAAAATCGTTAATTGCAGCTCCTTCTTTTAAAAATTCCGGGTTCGAAGCAACGTCAAATTGAATATCAACATTTCGGCTTGTCAGCTCATTTTTAAGGGCGGCTTTAACTTTTTCAGCAGTTCCAATTGGTACGGTACTTTTAGTAACAACTACAAGGTAGTGATCAATGTATTGTCCAATTTCTCTTGCTACACCAATTACGTATTGAAGATCTGCACTTCCATCTTCGTCTGGAGGCGTGCCAACAGCAATAAAAACTGCATCAGCATCAGAAATACTATCTTTTAAACTATTTGAAAAAAACAATCGGCCTTTTTCCATATTACGTTTTACCATCGGCTCTAAGCCAGGCTCGTAAATTGGAATAATACCTTTATTTAAATTGTCTATTTTAGTCTGATCTACATCAACGCATGTAACAGTAATTCCCGTTTCTGCAAAGCAAGTTCCGGAAACTAAACCTACATAACCGGTACCAACAATAGTAATGTTCATTTCGTTCGTTTTAGAGTTTTATTAGGATGGTGTAAATTATGATGTAAATAAAGCGAAATTAATTCACTAATAAAATGATTTTGACGGCTGATTTTAGTGCATTGGGGCATCTAACATCACTAAAAAGAATTGTTGTGAAAAAGAGTAGGGATGCCAAATTAACAGCATCCCTACGTTAGTATATATTCAACTTATTAATGCTGATCTAGTTCGATTTTTTCACGTATTTAGTTAAGATCACAATCTGCTGTCCTTCTACACGGCCTTCAATATGTTCTGCATTATCTGCTACCAGAGAAATGTTACGAACAGCAGTTCCACGTTTGGCTGTAAAACCACCACCTTTTACATTTAAATCCTTGATTAGTGTAACTGTATCACCGGTTTGTAGTTGAGCTCCGTTACTATCGATATGTTTTACTGCATCTTCGTCGTTATCGCCTTCGCCGGTTGCTTTGGCCCATTCTAAAGTTTCTTCGTCCAGATAAAGCATATCCAGTAAATCTTGTGGCCATCCTTCTGAGCGCAATCGGTTTAGCATGCGCCAAGCCATTACCTGAACAGCAGGAACTGTGCTCCACATGCTGTCGTTTAAACAACGCCAATGGTTGACATCTGCTTGTTCCGGGTTTTCAATTTGAGAATGGCAGGTGGCACAAACCAATATGTTTTTATCAGCAGTTCCATTTGTTGGAGATACTTCGTATGCTTTTAAATCTTCTTTTGCACCACACAATTCACAAAGGGAACCGCTTCTGCTATGTAATTCTTTTTCAATATTCATTTTCTTATTGTTTAATTTGTGTCTGTCAAATAAGTTTTTTTCTTAGATTGACCAGTTCGATTTACCAGAGCACAAAGTTAAACGAGTTTATTTAAAATATAAATAGTGTGCCGAAATAGTTTTTGGTTAATTGTGGTTAAAGAGCTTAATAATCGTGATTATTTTAATGGATTTCCTGAAAAAATAGCTGTAACTTATACTATTACTGAGAATAAATGTATACTTTTGCACCGAATTTTATATATAATGTCTAATTTATTAGTGAAAAGTAATTAAACAAATGATTGAAGAAAACAAAAAAGTAGACAATTCTGCTCCAGATGCAGAATTTGATTGGGATGCGTTCACAAGTGATGAAGGATTCGCTGGTGGAAACAGAAAAGATTTAGAAGAAATGTATGATAAAACTTTATCTACAATTTCTGAAAAAGAAGTAATTGATGGTACAGTTATTTCAATGAACAAAAGAGAAGTTGTAATCAATATTGGTTACAAATCCGACGGTATTGTCAGCTTAAACGAATTCAGATATAATACTGAATTAGCAATTGGTGATACAGTTGAAGTTTATGTTGAAAATCAAGAAGACAAAAAAGGACAGTTAGTTCTTTCACACAAAAAAGCTCGTGCATTACGTTCATGGGATCGTGTTAACGCTGCTCTTGAAAAAGACGAAATTATTAAAGGTTACATCAAATGCCGTACTAAAGGTGGTATGATCGTTGATGTATTTGGAATCGAGGCTTTCTTGCCAGGATCTCAAATTGATGTTAAGCCTATCCGCGACTACGATGTATTCGTTGGAAAAACTATGGAATTCAAAGTTGTGAAAATCAACCACGAATTCAAAAATGTTGTTGTATCTCACAAAGCTCTTATCGAAGCTGAATTGGAACAACAGAAGAAAGAAATTATTGCTAAGCTTGAAAAAGGTCAGGTTCTTGAAGGAACTGTTAAAAACATCACTTCTTACGGTGTGTTTATTGACTTAGGTGGAGTAGATGGTTTGATCCATATTACTGATCTTTCATGGGGTAGAGTAACTCACCCAAGCGAGATTGTTGAATTAGATCAGAAATTGAACGTTGTTATCCTTGATTTTGATGATGATAAAAAACGTATTGCTCTTGGTCTAAAACAATTAACTCCTCATCCATGGGATGCTCTTGATGCAGAAATGAAAGTTGGCGATAACTTGAAAGGAAAAGTTGTTGTTATGGCTGATTATGGTGCATTTGTTGAGATTGCTACAGGTGTTGAAGGATTAATTCACGTATCAGAGATGTCTTGGTCACAGCATTTGAGATCTGCTCAGGATTTCATGAAAGTTGGAGACGAGGTAGAAGCTCAGATCTTAACATTGGATCGCGACGAGAGAAAAATGTCTCTTGGTATCAAGCAATTGAAACAAGATCCTTGGGAAGGAATTGAGGCTAAATATGCTATTAACTCTAAGCACACTGCTAAAGTTCGCAACTTCACTAATTTTGGTGTATTTGTTGAAATCGAAGAAGGTGTTGATGGATTAATTCATATTTCAGATCTTTCCTGGACTAAGAAAGTGAAGCATCCGGCTGAATTTACTACTATCGGTGCTGAAATTGAAGTTGTTGTTCTTGAAATAGATAAGGATAACAGAAGATTAAGTTTAGGACACAAACAATTGGAAGAAAATCCATGGGATGTATTCGAAACAATCTTTACAACTGACTCAGTTCACGAAGGAACTATCGTTGATATTTTCGAAAAAGGTGCTGTAATTGCTCTTCCTTACGGAGTAGAAGGATTTGCAACTCCACGTCACCTTGTGAAAGAAGATGGCTCTCAAGCTAAAGTTGAAGAAAAATTAGCTTTCAAAGTTATTGAATTTTCAAAAGCAGCGAAAAGAATCATTCTTTCTCACTCAAGAACTTTCGAAGATGAGAAGAAAGCTGACGAGACTGCGAAGAAAAAAGAAGTAGCAAAAATCGCTAAAAAAGGAGTTAAAAAAGTGAAAGATTCACTAGAAAAGACTACCTTAGGTGATATATCAGAACTAGCTGCTTTAAAATCGCAAATGGAAAGCGATGAAGTTGGCGAGAAATAATTGAAAATTAAGTAATTATGGATTTCAAGATTGACAAGAAAGATGGTTATACCCTTGTACAGGTATTGAAAGACAAGTTGGATACCCACATTGCTCCTGCTTTAAAATCAGAATTGGTTTTAATTTCCGGAAATGGTGAGAAAAGTATCCTTTTGGATTTAACTCCTTGTACATATTGTGATTCGTCTGGTCTTAGTGCAATACTTGTAGCCAATAGGTTGTGTAAAAATGCTAATGGAACATTTGTGCTTCATGGCTTGCAGCCTGCTGTTGAACGATTAGTTTCAATTTCTCAGTTGGATTCGGTTCTAAATATTTCTTATAATATGGATGATGCTGTTTCAACGATGAAAGGTCAAATTGAATTAAACAAATAGTTAGTGAAATTTGAAGTAACAATCTTAGGCAGTAACTCTGCTTTACCAACTACCAAAAGATTCCCAACCGCTCAAGTACTCAATGTACTTGAGCGGTTTTTTTTAATAGACTGCGGAGAGGGAACACAAATTCAAATGAAGCGGTTCAGAGTTCCTATGAGCCGAATCCACCATATTCTAATTTCGCACATGCATGGCGATCATATCTTTGGATTGATTGGTTTGCTGTCTACTTTTTCGCTTCAGGGACGAAAATCGGATCTTCATATTTACGGTCATAGTAAATTGGAAAGATTCATTCAGTTTCAATTGGAACTGTTGGAGACGAAACTTGATTATCAGATTTTTTATCATACCATTTTTGGAACCGAAATTCAAACCTTATTTGAGGATGATTCTGTAATTGTACAGTCATTTCCGTTAAAACACGGTGCAATGCCTTGTGCTGGATTTCTGTTTAAAGAAAAGGAAAGACTTCGGACTTTAAAATCGGATATGCTGACTTTTTACAATATTCCTATTAAAAACAGGCATGCTATTAAGCAAGGCGAAGATTTTATTCGTGAAGATGGAGAGGTGGTTCCGAATAAAAAGTTAACAAACGATCCGCCAAAAGTAAGAAGTTATGCTTTTTGTACAGATACGGCGTATTTGCCAAAAATTGCACCAATAATTGAAGGTGTCGATTTATTGTATCATGAAGCAACATTTTTAAAGGCAGAAGAAAAGCGGGCAAAAAAAACCTACCATTCAACCACAGAACAAGCAGCGAAAATCGCAGTAGAAGCTAATGTGAAAAAATTACTAATTGGTCATTTTTCTGCTCGTTTCGAGGATTTAAAAGAACATCTAAAAGAGGCAAAAGATATTTTCCCAAATTCAGCACTGGCCGAAGATGGAAAAAAGTTTTTTGTGGAACTTGATAGGGATTAATCATCTTACAATCAAGTTTTTTTTTACTTTAGCAGTTCATAAAATTTAAAATAGACACACAAATGAAGCGATTACTATTTATTGGCTTGGCTTTTGCCTTTTGCTCATCAGCAATGGGACAGCAAAAGCAAGATAAATCGAAATTTCAGGAATACAAGCCTGGCTATTATCAAAATTCGATTCTGAAGGACATTCGTAATGTAGATGAGCAATTGGAAAGTAAAGATATTGACAAAAAATTCTTTATGGATCAAAGCTCTTATGAATTGCCCAATAAAGTATCATTGTATAAGAACAATACGGAATGGGCACAACCAACACTTTCGCAGGGAAATACCGGAACATGCTGGTGTTTTTCTACCACTTCATTTTATGAATCGGAAGTGTATCGTTTACACAAAAAAGAGGTGAAAATTTCTGAGCTGTATACAGTGTATTGGGAGTACGTTGAAAAAGCTCGTCGTTTTATTCAGGAAAGAGGGAATTCTCATTTCGAAGAAGGTGCTGAAGGTAATTCAGTTGCTCGAATTTGGAAAGAGTACGGAGCATGCCCTGAGAGTGAGTTTACGGGATTGTTGAATGGTCGTAAATTCCATACTCATGCGAAGATGTATAAGGAAATGATGGATTTTCTGAATGGATTAAAGCAAAGTAATGCATGGAATGAGGAGGAAGCTCTTTCAACGGTCAAATCGATCATGAATCATTATTTAGGCACACCTCCTTCAAAATTTACAGTTGAAGGAAAGGAGTATACGCCACAAACTTATCTTGCTGATTATCTGAAATTAAATATGGATGATTATGTGGAAATTCTTTCGTACAAACAAGAACCATATTGGGAACAGGTTGAATACAAAGTGCCTGACAATTGGTGGCATTCTAAAGAGTATTACAATGTTCCTTTAGATGATTATATGACTGCTGTGAAGAAAGCTGTTCGTAGTGGTTACACAATGAGTATTGGTGGAGATGTTTCTGAGGCCGGCTTCTTAAGAACAACGAATTGTGCTATGGTTCCAACATTTGATATTCCTTCGGAGTACATTAATGATGATGCGCGTCAGTTACGTTTTTCGAATGGTTCTACGACTGATGATCATGGAATGCATTTGGTGGGTTACTATGTTGATAAGGATGGTAAAGACTGGTATTTGATTAAAGATTCAAGTTCGGGTTCAAGAAACATTGATGAAAATTCAGCTGAATTTGGATATTATTTCTTCCATGAAGATTACGTGAAACTTAAAATGATGGGATTTACAGTTCATAAAGATGCAGTGAAAGACCTTCTGAAAAAATTTAAGTAATTTACAAACCCCTAAGATTTTCTTAGGGGTTTTGGTTTAACTGAAATAATTAATGGAAACTACCTTTGTATCGATTTTAGGTTTTGCTGCAGCTTTCTGTACTACCGTTTCATTTATCCCTCAGGCATTACGTGTGATTAAAACGAAGCACACGAAAGATTTGTCTTTGGCAATGTATTCCATGTTTAATATCGGAATACTTATGTGGTTGATTTATGGGGTGTTGATAGATGCCTGGCCGGTTATAATTGCAAATGTTATTACTCTTGGTTTGACCTTAATAATTTTAGTGTTGAAGATAAAGTACAAATAGATTTGCAATCAGGTGTTTTTTGATTCGTGTATTCAAATAATGTAGTTTACGAGAACAAAATTTGTATATCTTTGTACGCCAAATAGGATTACTGAACAACCCCCTCAATTTATAGATTTTATGCAGGAAAAAATTCTGATTTTAGATTTTGGCTCACAATATACACAGTTGATTGCCAGACGAGTTCGTGAATTAAACGTTTATTGTGAAATTCATCCCTTTAATAATCCTCCCGTTATCGACGAATCGATTAAAGGAGTTATTCTTTCCGGAAGTCCGTTTTCTGTTCGTGACGAAAAGGCTCCGATTCCAAATTTATTAGAAATAAAAGGTAAACTTCCACTTCTGGGAGTTTGTTATGGTGCACAGCATTTGGCTCATTGTTTTGGCGGAGAAGTTATGGCTTCTAATAAACGTGAATATGGTCGTGCCAATCTAACTTCTGTAGATAACAGCAACGAATTATTGAAAGGCATTAGCTTGAATTCACAAGTGTGGATGTCGCATGGTGATACCATTGAGAAAATGCCTTCAAATTTTAAAGTAATTGCAAGTACTTCGGATGTAGAGAATGCCGCGTTTGTGATTGAAGGTGAGACAAGCTTTGGAATTCAGTTCCATCCTGAAGTGTATCACACAACAGAAGGAAGTATTCTGTTGAAGAATTTTATCGTAGATATTTGTGGTTGCCACCAAAATTGGACACCAGATGCATTTGTAGAAACTACAGTTGCTGAATTAAAAGAGAAGCTTGGAGACGAAAGTGTTATTTTAGCTTTGTCAGGAGGTGTTGATTCAACTGTAGCGGCAATGTTGTTGCACAAAGCAATTGGTAAAAATCTTTACTGTATTTTTGTTGATAATGGTTTGTTGCGTAAGAACGAATTCTCAGATGTATTAAAAAAATATGAAACCCTAGGATTGAATGTGGTTGGTGTTGATGCAAAGGAGAAATTTATTTCTGCTTTGGCTGGAGTTTCCGATCCTGAAACAAAACGAAAGATAATTGGTAATGGATTTATTGAGGTTTTCGACGAAGAATCTCATAAAATTGAAAATGCAAAATGGTTAGGTCAAGGTACTATTTATCCTGATGTTATCGAATCAATATCTGTAACAGGAGGTCCTTCTCAAACGATAAAGTCTCACCATAATGTTGGTGGATTACCTGATTTTATGAAATTGAAGGTGGTAGAACCTTTGAAGTTACTTTTTAAAGATGAAGTTCGAAGAGTAGGAAGAAGTATGGGACTGGAAGATAAATTCATTAGTCGTCATCCATTCCCAGGGCCTGGTTTAGGAATTCGTATTTTAGGTGATATTACTGCTGAAAAAGTTCGTATTCTTCAGGAGGTTGATCACATCTTTATCTCAGGATTGATAGAAGATGGATTGTACGATGAAGTTTGGCAGGCAGGAGTGATGTTGTTGCCGGTTCAGTCGGTTGGTGTTATGGGTGATGAGAGAACTTATGAAAGTGTTGTTGCTTTAAGGGCTGTTGGGTCTACAGATGGAATGACAGCAGATTGGTCGCATTTGCCTTATGAATTTCTTGCAAAAATTTCGAACAAGATTATTAATGGAGTGAAAGGTGTCAACAGAGTTGTTTATGACATAAGCTCAAAACCACCGGCAACTATCGAGTGGGAATAATACTTTACAGTAAAGGCTAAAATATATATATTGCAACGCAATATCTTCGATTGAAGGTATTGCGTTTTATTTTGATTGAAATGTTAGGATTTGAATTGATCTTGGTTGTCAAGATAAAATTTGTGGGTATTCTCAATATCAGCAATTAATTGATTTAATTTTTGAATTGATAATTCCTGATCGTTATCTAAAATATGTTTTTCCAATTCGATAATAGTAGTTCTTGCTGCTTCCATAGAGAAGTTTGCCAATACTCCTTTTAGTTTATGAGCTGCATCCTTTGCAAGTTTAAATTCCCCGTTATTTAAAGGAGTTTGGATGTCATCAATTCGGGATTTCCAAATTTCAAAAAACTTTTCGATCACTGTTTGTATAAATTCACGATTGTTGTCAACCCGTTTAAAAAGATCTTTGAAATTAATAATAGCGACTTTTTGATCACCTCTTTTTATTTCTCTTGGTAGATCTATAAGTTTTAGTATCAGCGATTTTAAATTCAGTTTTTCTGGAAAGAAAAGTATTTTGTTGTCTTTGCAAAGTTGCTCTTCTTCAGGATTAGTGGTAATAATAAGAAGCTTATTGTTTTTTGGAATAGTATTTGCGCAGTAGTTTTTTACAGATTTAACAGACTGATTTAATTCAATAGCATTTTGGTCATCTAACTGATATTTTGAGATAATTAAATCAAAATTTTCATCGATGAGTAATTCAATTGCTTCCTGTCCTGTGTTACAATTTTTAAAAGCTATTTGAGTCATTGAATCAATGTTCAGTGAATTATGAAAACCAATTAAAAGTATGTTCGGTTTATGTTTCATATTTGTATTTTACAATACCTGTATTTCTTATAAAAATTGTATCTTTCGGTGACTTTTTGAAATTTAAAATCAATTTGCGCAAAATTTATTAAAAAGCATAATTTATATGAGTAGTAAGAAATTATTTTTGAGGAACGTGGTTTCTATCTGTTTAGTCGGCCTGTTTATGTATGTCGGTGGACTTAAGGCTCAATCAGTAAAGAATCAAGCGATAAAATATCAAAATTTATTGGCATTAATCGATGCATTCTATGTTGATACAGTTAGCCTTGATCGATTAACAGAGGATGCAATTGTTAAAGTGTTGTCCGAATTAGATCCACATTCGGTTTATATAAGCAAAGATGAGATTCAGGAAATGAATGAACCGTTGCAGGGAAGTTTTAGTGGAATTGGCATCCAATTTAATATTTTGAGAGATACATTAATGGTTGTAGCAACCATTCCTGGTGGACCGTCAGAAAAGGTTGGTTTACGTGCCGGCGATCGAATATTGAAAATTGATAACGAAAATGTTGCCGCTGTTGGGTTAAAAAATAATGATGTTCGTAAAAGCCTGCGGGGTGATAAAGGAACAATTGTTAGTCTTGTAGTAAAGAGAAAACGCGAAAAAGAATTGATCGATTTTGTAATAACAAGAGATAATATTCCTATCCATAGTTTGGATGCGGCTTACATGATTAATAATCAGATTGGTTACGTCAAACTTAATCGATTTGCAGCAACAACTTCGGAAGAATTCCTGGAAGCTTTAATTAAATTGAAGGCTGAAAATATGCAGGATATGATTCTCGATCTAAGAGGTAATGGCGGCGGTTATATGCAGGCTGCAATTGAAATTGTTGATCAATTATTCGAAGCTGAGCAATTAATTGTTTATACTCAGGGTTTAACAAATCCAAGAAGGGAAAATATATCTACTGCCAAAGGTATTTTTAAAAATGGGAAAGTTGTTGTGCTTCTTGATGAAGGATCTGCATCTGCATCGGAGATTGTAGCAGGGGCAATTCAGGATTGGGACAGAGGCTTAATTCTTGGACGCAGATCTTTTGGAAAAGGTTTGGTACAACGTCAGTTTCCATTGTCTGATGGATCTATGATTCGTCTTACCACAGCTCATTATTATACTCCGACAGGAAGATGTATTCAAAAGTCGTATGAAAAAGGTTTAGAGGATTATCATCTGGATATATTGAACAGATATAAATCAGGCGAAATGATAAGTGCAGATAGCATACACTTTCCTGATTCGTTAAAGTATAATACATTAGTGAAAAAGAGAATTGTTTATGGAGGAGGAGGTATTATGCCTGACATTTTTATACCTATTGATACAACGGCTAATTTTAAATATTTCAATTTATTGGTTCGGAAAAATGTAGTTTATCCTTTTGTTGTGAATTATATGGATCGGAATTTGAAGAAGTTGAGAAATAAATATGCAAACTTTGAAGATTTTGATAAAAACTTTGAAGTCAGTGAAGAGATGCTTCAAGAGATCGTTTCTATGGGAGAAAAAGAGGGGATAGAGAAAAATGAAGAAGATTATCTTGCTGTTGTTGATGATTTGAAGCTTCATGTAAAAGCACTTTTGGCTAGGGATTTATGGGAGAGTTCTGAGTATTATAAGGTCGTAAATAAGAAGAATGATTTTATATTAAAAGCGGTTGAGGTTTTAAGTAATCCTAAGATTTATCAGAAAGAATTAGCGAATGAATAAGTAATGATACTAAGCCGAAAGTTTAACTTTCGGCTTTTTTTATTAATATCTTCTCGAAAACCTATGTTTTTAAGAGCTAAAGATTAATTTTGTAGCCGAAATGCGGATCGAAAGCTTTGGTTTTTGAAATGAATAAGGAATTGTTTTTCTTGTAACCGTTATTTGAAATAATTAAGAGACATTAAAAAAAGATAGTTTTGAAAACAGACTCGGGTAAATTCAGATTAATTGCAAAAACCTTTCAAGGGTTAGAGGAAGTATTGTTTCATGAGTTGGAGCAATTAGGAGCAGAAGAGATTAGAATCTTAAAGCGAGCTGTGAGCTTTGTTGGAGATAAAAGCTTAATTTATAAAGCAAATCTTCATTTGAGAACTGCAACCCGAGTTCTTAAACCAATCCATAAATTTAATGCCAAGGACACAGATGAGTTATACAAAGGGATTCAGGAGATAGACTGGAGCGAGTACATCACACATCGTGAAACAATTGCGATTGACAGTACTGTAAGTTCAGAAGATTTCAAACACTCTAAGTTTGTAACCTATCGTGTAAAAGATGCTATTGTTGACCAATTCTTCAACAAGATTGGAGATCGTCCAAATGTTCGGGTGGTTAATCCAACCCTAAGAATTAATATTCATATCGATAAAAATACCTGTACTGTTTCTCTTGATAGCTCTGGAGAATCATTACACAAAAGAGGGTATCGCGTTGCAGAAACAGCTGCTCCTCTTAATGAAGTTATGGCTGCAGGTATGATCTTGTTATCTGATTGGGATAAAAAAATGAATTTTATTGACCCTATGTGTGGTTCGGGTACCCTTTTAATCGAAGCCGCTCTTATTGCATACAATATTCCTCCTGGATTGTATCGTAAAGAATTTGCTTTTCAAAAATGGAAAGAATATGACGAAGATATGTGGGAAGATATCTATAACGAAGAAACTGAAGTAGAGTTCGAAGGAAAAATAATAGGTTCAGACATTTCTGATAAAGCAGTGGAGATTGCCGAAGCAAACATTAGAAATGCAGGCTTGCGAAGAAAAATTGATTTGAAAATTACTCCATTCCAGCAATTTGTTCCACCTATAGAGAAAGGTTTGATGATTACAAATCCACCTTATGGTGAGAGACTGAAAATTAAGGATTTGGAAGGATTGTATTCTATGATTGGAGAACGTTTAAAGCACAATTTTGCTGGATATGATGCATGGATATTGAGTTACTCTGAAGAGTGCTTCCATAGCATTGGATTGCGTCCTTCCCGAAAAATAACGCTGTTCAATGGCCCATTGGAATGTAAATTTCAAAAATATTCAATGTTCGACGGAAAAAAGAACGAAAGATATAAAAAGGAGTAATTAGGAAAATTGATTCCATATCTCATCAGCTCAACGATATTTTATTATATTTGTCCAGCGAGTAACAATAATTATATTATTTATGAACTTTGATCTAAACCAGTGGTATTCCGAAAAAATAGATGAAGATGCTATTTTCGACTATATGGGGCGGATTGAAGATGAGGATGTTACTGATATTTTGCAGTCGATTGAACAAATTTTGAAAGATCGGAATGAACCACCAAAACTTTTCAAGAAAGTTTTTAATGTATTGGTTGAACTGGTTCAGAATTTACATCACCATGGTGAGGTTCCTTCTGATTTAGATGTTTCCTATGAAAAATTTGGTGTTTTAATTTTGCGTGATGAAGGAAATCAATACAGAATTTGTGCAGGGAATTTTATTAAAATTGATGGATTAAGACTTATTCGAGATAGAATTGATCAAATTAATACATTGTCTTCTACTGAAACTCAAAGTTTATATAGGATAATCTTAGGAAACGACCAATTCTCTGAAAAAGGTGGTGGCGGACTAGGAATGGTTGACATTGCAAGAAAGAGTGGCAATAATATGGAGTATCAGTTTTTTCAATACAACCCTAATTTTTTGTTTCTTGCTATAGATGTAATTATTTAATAACAATCAAAAATAGATTTTCATGAATTCACTTATTATAGAAGGTAGCCCTAAAACACCAAACATAAATTTTGATGGTGATGAAGGTTCTTTTTTAATTTCCGGGCGATCAATTCCAGAGAATTCCTTAGATTTTTATAAGCCAATTATTGAGTGGCTTGATACCTACATTAGTGAACCAAAGGAATCTACGATCGTAAATATTAGACTTGAGTATTTTAATACCAGCTCTTCGAAATGCTTGCTTGATGTCTTTAAAAAGCTTGAAGTTATATTTAAGCGTGGACAAAAGGTTGGAATTAACTGGTATTATGAAGCGGATGATGAAGATATGTTGGAGGCTGGAGAAGATTATCAGTCTATTATTAAGATTCCATTTACAATGATTGAAGAAGAAGAATAGTATATTTTAAGATATATAAAAACCGCAAGTGAAAACTTGCGGTTTTTTTATGAATTGGAATCAGCCTTTTTTGAATTTGCAAATTGATTTATCGTTCGTATTTTTTCTTGTTAAATTTTTGGTCAAAAACACCTAATAGTTTCTTGAATAAGCTATAATACAGAATAATATATAGTGAAAATGTTGAGACCCAAATAACGATGATATTTACCCAGTACGTGTCGAAATATTGTCCAAATACCCTTTTCTGAGGAGCATAAAAGTGTGCTTTAATAAAACTTCCTTCAGGATTCCTGTAAATAGGATCAATTTTTTGGAATAATTTCCCTTTGTATTCAATAATTCGTTCGATATCGTTCGAGTTTCTAACAAACTCAGTAAGACCTTCATTTGTGTATGTTTTTTTCATGTTCACAAATGCCTGTTTGTCTAAAAATCCTTTTTGTAACTTGGTTAAGCGTTCATCCTTTTTACGATTCGAGACATTATATAAATTAATGTAGTATCGGTTCAATTTATTAAAATACTCCCGCGTCGCTTTAATAACGTCGGCGTTTAAATTTTGAGGATTGAGTTGATCTAAATTATCAAATGGAATTGCAATTTGATCAAGATCTTCTATCGAAAGTTCGTTATGAAGAAGTAATAAATTTTCGGCAAGTTCCTTCTTTTTATCCAGTAACTTAAGGTATCGTTCGCTGGTGTTTAATTTGTTTTTAAGAATCGGTAACCAATAATTTTTACGATAATCGGCTTTACTCATTAACTTTTCGTAGATATAAAAATTAGCCATGTATTCGTTGTCTTTGTATTGTTTTACAGCTAAAGCTTCATAAGCCCAACGAGCAGTTATTATTTCACCATACCAAGGAATATTATTTGGCGTGGAAATGGTCGGATTAAGTTTATCGAATTTTACAATTATACCACTTAAAATTAGCTGTGGTATTAAGATAAAAGGAATTAAAATGTAAATGGTAATTACAGTTTTAAAACTGTCCGAGATGATTAAACCAAGCATATTAGCAAAGCACCAGGCACTGAAAAGAGCAAGCCAATATTCAAAATACATTCCTTTAATTTCCAGAATAGAGTTGCCTATTATCGTAAATAAAAAGGCTTGAAAGGCCGATATAGAGAACAGAATAACAATTTTTGAAAGTAGATAACTAAACTTGCTTAAGTTTAAAAACCGTTCCCTTTTAAGAATTTTTCGATCTTTAATAATTTCTTCAGCACTAAGCGTTAAGCCTATAAACAGAGCAACAATAACCGACATGAAAAGGTATACCGGAAGATTGCTGTTGTTACTAAATGTATAACCTAAATCATTGGCAACGTCAATATTGTAAAATTTAATAATATAACTTAAAAGAAATGCTAATAACGGCGTTTCAAATAAATTAATAAATAAGTATTGGCGGTTTGCCAGTTTGGAAATTACATCCCTTTTTACAAATACACTAAATTGTTTAAATATATTTGGAATTTTGAATGTTACCGGAGGAAGCTCGGTTGTATCATCAATAGTTTTATTAACACCCACATATTCGTGATATTTTTTATACCATTGAATAGGAGATACCTTTCTAACCTGTGTAGGATTACCGTATTCATCCAATACCTCAGATTCAATAATATTAAAAATCTGGTCCGCATCAACGTTACCGCATGATGAACATTCGCTTTCTGTACGGTTTGCCCGCATTGTTTGCGATTTGAAATAGGTTATCGCATCAAGTGGATTCCCGTTAAAAATCAGATAGCCGCCAGTATCCAAAATTAACAAGCGATCGAACATCTTAAATATATCTGAAGACGGTTGATGTATTACGACAAAAATCAACTTCCCTTTTAATGCTAAATTTTTAAGAAGATCCATAATCTTTGCAGAATCTCTCGATGATAAACCTGAAGTTGGTTCATCAAGAAATAATACGGAAGGTTCACGAATCAATTCCAAAGCAATATTTAATCGCTTTCGCTGTCCGCCGCTAATTTTTTTATCCAATGGATTTCCCACTTTAAGATTCCGGGCATCGTACAACCCTAAATCTTTAAGCAAGTTCAATACAATTCTAATTAGTTGAAAAGTGCTGAATTTGTCGAAGCAAAGTTTGGCATTAAAATATAGATTTTCGAAAACGGTAAGCGATTCTATTAATAAGTCATCCTGCGAAACATGACCAACAACACCTTCCAATTGAGATTTATCGGCTACAATGTTGTATCCATTAATCTCTACAATTCCATCACTGGGATTTTCTGACCCATTTAAAACATTTAAAAGCGTTGTTTTACCAGCACCACTTGATCCGATAATACCAACCATTTTTCCCGATTCTTCCTTGAAAGAAAGATCATGAATACCAATATTATTTTCTTTAAACCGGTATTCAATATTTTTGGCTTCGAATACAACTCTTTTGTGTTCCTGATCGCGATGAAAGGTCGTGGCAATATCACTAAAATAAATCGGATTAATTTTCGGATTTCGGATGGATGAACCTTGAGTTAATAGATGTACTCGCTCTGGATTAAGATTCTGCCCGTTCATGATTAGTTCTTCAATTCCCTTGAATCGCAACACAAACATGTCTACTCGCTTAAGACGAAGAATTTTAATTTCACCTACGAAACCTTCAGCATAATAATGTTCTCCTACTTCAAATACTTTGTTCTCATTACTAACGGTAAGTAAACGTACAGATCGGGTGATTTCATCGAAATCATTTAGAACAAAATTCTTTAATCGATCATAACTTCCAAGAGGAAGGTTAAAGGTCTCTGCAACAGTTTCAACAAAGGCGAATTCTTGATTACTAATTTCTTTTTCCAATTTTAGGAATTCCAACAACTGAATGAGGACAATCACCTTTTGTCGGACAACGAGTTCTTCGTTTATTTCAGTGCATATGCGAAGCACTCTCACCGAGCTTGCTGAAGTGTATTTTTTAATTTTGGTGGTTCTTGTAGTACGCTTCTGGTTAGCCTCATAGTGTTGATCATATAAGCTAAGATATTCTTCAGCTGTTTCTTGATCAAGTTGTTGTTTGAGATATTTGGAAACCATTCTTCGCCTCTCAATTGCTGAACTTTTTGGGTGAGCAATGATTGCAAATAGCTGCATTAAAGCCTTAAGAATTCGTTCACTCATAGAATGTGAAAGTTAGTGGTGTGTTGTGAGAAGAGGTGAACGGATATTATTGTTTAAATCCGATCAGGAGAAGGACAAATCCGGATGTTACTTCTTTCTGATTTAATTTGGCTTCAATGGTACAATTTATTGAGTTGGTAAATTGAAAATCCCAATAAGGCGAGTTCTTATGATCCTTATTGGAAAAAAGCAAATGATTTTCCTCATCGTAAATTGAGAAGATTACATTTTTTTCCATTTTACCAGTGGCTCCTACAATTCGGTAATTGTTATTGGCATAAAATGTTGTGTGAAATTCAGCAACTTCACCACCCGATAGAAGGGCTTTATATTGTTGGCCATCGGATATAAATTCAGGTTCCAGATATTTTGTGCAGTTTTGCAATGTAACATCCGATTGCGCATTAGAGTGAAAGCTAAGGCCTGTAAAGAATAATATAAGAAAAAGGGTATAGAAGCGATTCATAAGTTGTTTTTTTAATTGGATTACTTGATGATGTAGTTACGAATAACACTTACTTTATCAGTAATTGAAGCTAACTGTTCTTTATTCATTACCAATTCAGATTTGCTTTTTATAATTGTAAGTTTGTTTTTAGCATCAGTAATTGGAGGAATATATGTGTATTTATCTTCTATTTCATCAAATGTGTAAGCTAAATCGATTAATCGATCAACCAGAAAATAGAAGTCTTTAGATTCATTGGAATAGGGTACTAAAAGTTTTATTAAATTCTCAAGAGGTCTTTTCTGCTCTGAAATCCGAGTCATTAATTCTTTGTTTGGACTCGTCTTGATTTGTTGGGTTAGAATATAAACAGATTCTATCCAACCACCTGCTAAGATTAAAGCTCCGGTATTTTCTCTGTCATTGACTTTTAAATAATTATCGATTTTACGATAGGTAGTACTTACAATAACGAGCAAAGAGTCTCTATTTTCAATATTTTTCTCAATACGTTCAATCGTAGGTTTATCCATCGCGTTGTATAATCCAATTTCCTGAGAAATGATTTTTAAAACCGCAAAATAACTTGCTGCATCCTGAGTTTGATGATAGATGTTAATGTATCCTAAATCAGATCCGTAAATGCCGAAATTTACAGCTTTGCTAAAATTTTCAACATAGTCGCTTGCTTTGCTTGTCGTATGCAATAAATCTTTATTGTAAGGAATTCCCGATTGCTCAAGAAGCAGTGAGATTTGATATGGAGATGGAAGACTGAAGAGAATATTATTGTATTTAAAAATATTCGCAGACTGATCTATATCTTCCATGATAGCAGCTTCTGCAGCTATCTCGTCAGTGGCAACATCATTTTTAGTCTTATTTTTACGCAAAATAAAAAATGTTACTATTGCAGCAATAGAGATTAAAATAAGAAATTTAATACTGTTTGGTATTTTGTTCTTCGGCATATTGTATAACTTAAAATTTATTAAGCCAATTTAGAAAGAATAAACTACTTCTCAAAGCTCTGTGTATGCTACACTACTGATTCGTTTTGCGAATTTACTATTGATTGAGTTTTTCGATCTTACTTTGGATTTTTTTCAAAGTAATTGGTGATTGTCTCGGTTAATTATTCTTTCATTATTACTCTATTTCTACTAAAAAGGATACATTTGGAGACGAATTTTTTAAAAAGAAATATAACAACGACAAAAAACACTATGAAAAGAGTATTCCTTCTAACCTATTTACTAATCATTTGTGCCCTTTTTACTGCTGCAGATGCTCAAACAAAGAAATTGAGTATGGAAGACGCTATTTTGGGACAATGGGGAAAGTTTTATCCTGAAAATTTATCTCAATTATCGTGGAAAGGCGAAAGTAATCTGATATCCTATGTTTCAAATAATGATATTATGGCGGCTGAACCAGATGAAGAGGCTAAAGTTATTTTTACATTATCGGATTTAAATGTGATGTTAAAATCGGCAGGAGACAAAGAATTAAGCAGATTGCCGCGGTTTTCATGGATAAGTAATGATGTGATTCAATATTACAACCAAGGTAATTTTATTCAAATTGATCTGCTCAATAAGAAGCTTGTGTCACAATTGAAAATTAGCAATAAGGCGGAAAATGCTGAATTTTGTGCAGTTAATTCATCTGTTGCATATACCATTGAGAATAATCTGTATATAAGCGGTGCAGATGGAAATGAAGTGGCTGTAACTTCGGATCAGGATAAGAATTTGGTTAACGGTCAAATAGTTAGCCGGAGTGAATATGGTATTAGTGATGGAATTTTTTGGGGACCAAAAGGAAAATGTTTGGCCTTTTATCGGAAAGATGAAAGTAATGTTACCACATTTCCATTATTAGATATTACCACACGAGTTGGTGATTTGAAGGAAATTAAATATCCGATGGCTGGCATGGGCAGCGAAACGGTGAGTTTGGGTATTTATAATCTGAAAGAGAAATCAACAGTATGGATTCAACCTGATGATTTTGGAACGGATCAATATTTGACAAATATTACTTGGGGGCCAGATGGAAAATTTATTTACATTCAGGTTTTGAATCGTTCTTCGGATCATGCTAAACTGAATAAATACGAAGCAGTAACAGGTAAATTTGTAAAAACACTTTTCGAAGAAAAGGATGATCGCTGGGTAGAACCTTCCCATGAATTGATTTTCTTAAAAAATAATACAAATCAATTTATTTATCAGACCAATAACCGGGATGGTTTTAATCATGCTTATTTGTACGATACGGATGGAAAATTAATCAAACAATTGACATCGGGAGATTGGGAAATTACAGAGATTTTGGGTTTTGATAAATCAGAGAAGAACATGTTTTTTGTATCAACGGAAGTGAGTCCTATTGAAAGACATGCATATAAATTGAATTTGAAAACTGGCAAGCGAATTCGATTAACGACAGAGGAAGGAACTCATGCAGTTAAGCCAAGTGCCGACGGTAAATTTATTATTGATAATTACAGCAGTTTAAATGTGCCGCGAAAAATCCAAGTTGCAGATACAAAAGGCAAAGTGATAAAGGAATTGGTGAATGCTGAAAATGAGCTGGCTGATTATAATTTGGGTGAAATCTCTTTGGGGACTATAAAATCGGCAGATGAAAAAACGGATTTGTATTACAGGATGGTTAAACCAGCAGATTTCGATCCAAATAAAAAATATCCGGTGGTGGTTTACGTTTACGGGGGACCGCATGCACAATTGGTAACTGATAATTGGTTGGGAGGTTCTCGTTTGTGGGAGCAGTATATGGCTCAGAATGGCTATTTAATCTATGTTTTGGATAATAGAGGTTCAGCAAATAGAGGAAAAGAGTTTGAAGCTATTATCCACCGTCAGTGTGGTCAACCCGAAATGGCTGATCAAATGAAAGGGGTAGAGTTTTTGAAATCATTACCCTATGTTGATGTTGATCGTATTGGGGTTCATGGCTGGAGTTATGGTGGTTTTATGACCATTTCCTTAATTACAAATCATCCTGATGTATTTAAAGTCGCAGTAGCCGGTGGTCCCGTAATTGACTGGAAATGGTACGAAGTGATGTACGGGGAGCGTTATATGGATACCCCGGAAGAGAATCCGGAAGGATATGCGATGACCTCCTTGCTTGCAAAAGCAAAAGATTTGAAAGGAAAACTATTGATCTGTCAGGGCGCAATTGATAATACTGTGCTATGGCAGCATAGTTTGAATTTTATCCGGGAGTGTATTAAAAACAATGTTCAGGTTGATTATTTCCCTTATCCTTGTGCCGAGCACAATGTAAGAGGGCGTGATCGTATTCACTTGAAGCAAAAAGTGAGTAATTATTTTGATGATTATTTGAAATAGGAGTGGCTGGTTAGCTATAAAAATGAATAAATCGTCATCCCAATTCCGATATTTTTCGGCAATTTTGAGGTGACGATTTTTTTTGTTCCTGAAGTGTCACTCATTATGATTTTTAAGTGCGCATACATTAAATAAAATATCAAATTGAAAACACAAATCAATTACAGAAGTATCTGGAAAATAGCTTATCCTATTATTTTAGGAAGTGTAGCACAAAATATAATTGCTCTTACCGATACTGCTTTTTTGGGACACCTAAGTGAAACAGCTTTGGGGGCTGCTGCTATTGCAACAATATTTTATTTTGCGATTGTAATGCTTGCCTGGGGGTTTGGATTGGGAGCTCAAATTGTTATTGCAAGAAGAGTGGGAGAAGGAAATCTCAAACTTGTTGGTAAAACCTTCGATCATGCTTTGTATTTTTTATTGGTTTTGGCCGTATTGCTGGTCGTTTTTATGGAATTACAAGCTCCGCCTATTTTGAAGGCTATTGTGAAATCGAATGCAATATATGATGCCAGTATCGATTACATTTCTTACCGGGCGTGGGGAATCCTATTTGCTTGCGTAAATCTATTGTTCAGAGCTTTTTATATTGGAATCGCAAAAACAAAAATAATTGGTTGGAGTACCATTTTTATGGCAATTATTAATATCTTTTTCGATTACGTACTGATATTTGGGGAGTGGGGATTTCCTGAAATGGGAATAAAAGGTGCAGCCTTTGCTTCTGTAATTGCCGAGTTTTGTGTTATGCTTGTTTTTATTGTCTATACTCTAAAAAGAGTACCTGTTAAAACTTATGATTTATTTGGGTTTGCAAAAATTGATTGGGAACTTTATTCACGACTAATCAAAGTATCTTTTCCAATGATGATCCAGAATTTTTTGGCTCTGTCGTGTTGGTTTGTTTTCTTTTTAATGGTAGAAAGAATGGGGCAGAGAGAGTTGGCAATTTCAAATATTATAAGAAGTATTTATGTTTTGATGATGGTGCCGGTTTGGTCTTTTGCATCAGCGGCTAATACTTTGGTGAGCCAGGTTATTGGGGAAGGACATTCGGCTGAGGTTATGCCGGTTATTTGGCGGACAATTAAGTTATCCTTTCTTTCGGTTTTGACATTGGTGGGTATCTGTATTATTAATCCCGAATTAATAATTTCAATTTATACCGAAGAGCTGGGGTTGATTGCTGATACAAAACCGGTTTTGTACGTGATTTTTGGTGCAACTTTAATTTTTCCAATTGCAGTGACTCTTTTTCATGGTGTTTCAGGAACAGGAAATACTTTTCATGCTATGTTGATCGAGATTGGAGTTTTAGTATGTTATTTGGGCGGAGTCTATCTTTTAATCGCAGTTTTAAAATTACCAATTTCAGGTGTGTGGACTTCGGAGTATTTTTATGGCGGATTTCTTGGTTTGAGTTCCTGGTTGTACCTTAAATTATTTAATTGGAAAGAAAATAAGATTTAAATTTTTAAAGGATAAGAAATTCCAAAGAACTATTCAAAAGGAATTACTTCTGGTTGAGAAACTCTAAAGTTGTTGAATTTAGGTCTTTCTTCCCCGGATAATTGATATTCAAACTGGTTAAAATCGGAGGGCGCTTTTGGATAAAAAGCAAGGCGTAGCTGTATGGTTTTAAATACCAAATTTTCGTTGCGCAAACGAATACCAAATCCTACACCGTAATAGAATTTTTCCTTAAGAATGTTCTTTTTATTACTACCTATAAATCCCATATCGGCAAAAGTGTAAAAAGCAAAACGAAAGCCCCCTAAAGTATAAGGTGTAAAGGCAACAGTTTCCAGATTAAGGACTAATTTCTGAGTGCCTATTACATCTTCTTTTGAAAAACCTCGTATTCCTGTATCAGTAATTAAGCTTATGAATTCTTCTGGAAATCTTCTTATTCCCAGTGTATATTGCAAATCTGCAAAATTACGAAGACGAAGAGATCCGAGATTACGGATGCGACTGAAGAACTTTGTTTGACCAAGCAAGACACCCTGTTCAAACCTTTCTGAATTAAAATATCCGCCAAGCGCAACACGATTAAAGAAATAAGTTCTGCTTTTTTGAAGGTAAACTGCTTTTTGGAAATCAAAACCCAAATACCTTCTATAAGAGTATTCCCGGTCTTCGTACCCCATGGTAAGCTGCGCTAAAGAACCATATGGTATATCTTCAGTCCGTCCAAAATTGTAAATTAAATTACTCTTGTAATATTGAATTTGGCTTAAGCTTAAACTAGCAAGATAGAGAATATTATTGTGGAAAAATTGATTTAGTGTAGGACCAACTTTAGGTCTTTCGAAAAATTCCCGACCGGATATTCTTCCTGTTATATATAATTTTCTTCGGGCAAATTGATTTCTTGATTTAATTTTATAAGAACGGCCAAACCAAATATTTCCATAATTAAAATCCAAAGGAATTTCGTTAATAATCGGATCATCTTTTTGAATTTCGTCCGATCTCATGGTTTGAGAGAGGGTAAAGCCTCCGGCATATTTGGTATTGTAGGTTGCGAAACTTCGGTCTAAATCTATTTGAATAACCGATTTTTCATAAGTGTTTTGGTAGGTAAAAGTTGCATCAATATATGATTTTCGGATATTTCTAATTTTATATCTCCCTGTGTAGCCATATTTCTGATCTTTGTTTGAATCAAATTCAAAACTATTACTAAATTCATGTCCCAATCCGTAAAGATTTCGATTGTATATTTCAAAATCGGTAGAAGTTAGGGAGCCAACCTTCATATTTGCTCCCCACGAAAACTGATCTTTAACCCACAATTGAAGATCGACTAATTTACGGGAACCCAATACCGGCACCACTCTAAAGTAAGCATCTTTAATGTATGATAATTGACGGATTAGCCGTTCATTATCAGCTAGATTATATGGATCTACATCATCACCTTCTTTTATTCGTAACAGTTTGCGTAAATGATTTTTCCGACTGGTATTATGAAGTTTATTTCCTGTTGTTTCTATCCAGGTTGTTGCAACTTGAGTTGTATCATATAAAGTAGGCCCAAATGGTTTTAAAACCCGAACAGTAATGTTTCGTATTGTTTTGCCTTGATATTGCACGAAAGCGGTTTCACTGCGTTCTGTTTTTATCGTATCAGTTGGATTTAGTTTGTCGGGCGAGATAAAAAACAAATTGTATAATTCCTTGGTGAACTTACGCTTGCCGGCACCCTGCTGCAGAGAATTGTAAAATTTAGATCCATTTTTCGAATTGTTTTTAAAACGTTTTTCTCTTACGGTATCTAATAGAAAAACAATTGTATCTCTGGAAATGATATAGGTGCTGTCCTGTAATTTGGCATATTGTTTTTTTCCAGCAAGCGTATCTCTTCGCGAAATCCTTTGCCCATTTGCATGGAGAAGATTTCCTATCGAAAGAATAAGAATCAGACAATATGTACCTATTTTACGAATGAGTCCAAATTTTAATTACAAAGAGGATGATCTTTTCCCAAAGATATATAAATTGTAATTTGATTTATGCGTACCAAAGCACAAGAATCATACCTTAATAGGTCTGAAATAGTTAAGTCAATTTAATTCGTTGATAGATATCAATTTTTTGTTGAGCTGATTTATACTTTCCTCAGTCCATTTCCATTTGCCTTCTTTTCTTATTTCACCCGCTAAAAATTTTCCTTTAAAAAGTTCAATAGTCTCTACCGCACTTCCAAAACCAAATCGTTTCAATCCCATTTTAAAAACAATTTTATCGTACTTTATTTTTTCTTTTCCACGGAAAAATATTAAGTAATAGTAGAATAATCTTATTTCGGCTGTGTGATCATCGAACTCTATTTTGTAGATGATTCGGTTTCTTTTAAGAAGTAAAAGCAGGATGTACATGAATAGAACCGTAGTCAGGTAAACCACATTTATGCCTACAAAAAACAGGATAATAACTAGTAGAAGTGCCAGTAGAGAAAGCTCTTTTTTTATTCTTTTTCCCAGAGGGTATTCAATAGGGTCTAATTCAAATTTTTCCATTGCTTATTTTTTGCATAGTTAGCAAAATAGCACACAGTAATCAAGATGAAATGAATAATAATCGAATGCTCCTTACACTAATTTGTTTTATCTACTAAAGTTTTAGTAATAAAATTTGTCTACTAAAAAATTAGTACTAAGTTTGTAGTAGATTAATCTAAAAGTAAATATTGATATGAAGGAGTTGACCAAAGCAGAAGAGCAGGTGATGCAAATTGTGTGGGATTTAAAAGAAACTAATGTAAGAGATGCCATAGCTTGTTTTCCGGATCCTAAACCTGCTTATACAACGGTGGCGACTGTAATGAATGCCTTAGAGAAAAAGGGATTTGTGAATAAAATCGCTCAGGGAAAATCTCATGTATTCTCTGTAAAGATACCAAAAGAAGATTATTCTGGATACAAGGCAGGAGCATTGGTAACGAATTATTTTAATGGTTCATTTTCGAGAATGGCTTCTTTTTTTGCCAAGGATAACAAATTAAGTATTCAGGAATTGGAAGAGATGATTGAAATTGCTAAACGTGAAATAAACAAAGAGAAGTGATATGGGATCAATGACGGATTACTTACTACAGTCATCGACTGTTCTGATTTTGTTTTATCTGATTTACATTTTGATATTGCGAAACGAACGATTCTTCGCAGAAATTCGTTTTTACCTGTTGGGAAGTGCTTTTTTAGCCCTAATTCTGCCTCTATTAAAGTTTTCTTACTCGATTACTGTTGAATCAGAATTTGTAAATAATGCGATGGGAGATGTATTTGCAGAGACAATTACCGGTGAAGCAATTATGCCTGTAAAATCCTTAATTTCCAAGGAAGAGATACTACTCTTAATTTATCTGGTTGTATGCACAATTTTATTTGTAAGAAGTGTTTTAAAAGTTCTCCAGATAAGACAATTAATGAAAGCGGGAGAGTATCAAATTGTTGATGAACAGAAGGTAATTCTATTGGATCAATCCATACCTGCTTTTACCTTTTTCGGATACATTGTAATGAACAGAGAGGAGTTTAGCGACAAGTCTTTGAATAATATATTTGCGCATGAAAAAGTACATGCTCAGCAAAAGCATTGGATCGATCTGCTGTTTGTTGAAGTGTTGACCATCGTATTATGGTTCAACCCTTTTGTATGGCTTTATCAGGTTGCGGTAAAACAAACGCATGAACTTTTGGCTGATGATGGAGTAATAGCGCGTGGCTTTAACATCGGACAATATCAGGCAATTTTAATGAACCAAATTATGGGTACTGAGGTTTTAGGTTTAGCCAATAACTTTAACTATTCCATCACTAAAAAACGTATGATTATGATGTCAAAAGAAAAAAGCCCGCTAAATAGGCGCTATAAATTATTGATTGTTATCCCGGTAGTATTTGCTGTTTTGTTATTCAATCTGCAAATAGTAGAAGTGCAGGCACAGGAAAAGAAAGTGGAAAAAGTTGTAAATGTAACTACAGTTTCAGGACAAATTTTTAATATCGCCAATGAGCCAATTCCGGGAGTTGCAGTTCTTGTAAAGAACTCTAATGCAGGAACAATTTCTGATAAGGATGGGAAGTTTACTATTTTAGCTTCTTTAGATGCAAAACTAGCTTTTTTAGGTGTTGATCTAGAAAAATTTGTTATCCCTGTTGACAGTATTATTAAGCATGGAGATAAAACAGAGTCTGGTTATTTTACGAAGATCAATATGAGAACAACTTCCCTCATGGATCAGAATGAAGAAATCACTTACAAAGGTGATCCTATTTTTATAATTGTGCAGGAAATGCCTGAGTTTCCAGGAGGTGAATTAGAATGCCGGAAATTTCTTGCAAGAAACGTTAAGTACCCAAATGATGCTCACGAGAATGGAGTGGAGGGGAGAGTGTATGTCACATTTATAATAAATAAATCAGGTGCTGTAGATAATGTTCATATTGCAAAGTCTGTAGCCCCATCGCTTGATGCAGAAGCTGTTCGTGTGATTAAATCAATGCCAAAATGGAAGCCGGGCAAGCAAAGAGGTGAAGCTGTGAATGTATCTTACACAGTTCCAATTAATTTTGCTTTGCAAAATGACAAGGCGGTTATTGTAATAGAGGAACCTGAAAAGGAAAAAATGGATAAGCAAAAGTACAAAGGCGAAGATGTTTACGTAATAGTAGAAAAGATGCCACAATATCCTGGTGGAGGAGAAGCATTGCAAAAACACATTGCTGCATCTGTTAAATATCCACAAGATGTCCGGCAAAAAGGTATTTCTGGACGAGTGTTTGTGACATTTATCGTAAGTAAAGAAGGTGATGTTGTGCAAGCCCGTGTTGTTCGTGGAGTAGATCCTTCTTTAGATGCAGAAGCTCTTCGAGTGATGAATTCAATTCCTAAGTGGACACCTGGTTATGAAAAAGGAAAAGCAGTACATGTTTCCTATACAGTTCCGATTAATTTTAGTTTAGAAGATGATAAAAAGAAAGAAGTAGAGCAGAATCGAAAAACAAATTTGGATTCAAAGATTGGGTCTAAAAAGGAAGAATTTATTTATAATGACGAGCCTGTTTTTGTTATTGTAGAGGAGATGCCGGAGTACCCGGGAGGAGCTTTGAAATTAAAAGAGTTCTTTGCTGGTGAAGTGTCTAAATTGGATACTAACTATATAATTGGCAAGAGATGTTTTATTACCTTCTTGGTAACAAAAGAAGGATTGGTTGCAAATGCTCATGTTGTAAGAGGGACAGGTGATAAAGACGTGGATGCAAAAGCATTGGAGATTGTTAATAGTTCTCCAAAATGGAAGCCAGGTAAACAAAAAGGGCAAGCAGTAAATGTATCGTATACTGTACCAATTAATTTCGGAGCATAAGTTAGCTTTTAAAAAGAATTGTCCTTGACTTCCGTCGGGGGCAATTCTTTTTACACTTCTTTGTAGCGAAAGCAATCCGTAGTATGATCGTTTACCATTCCGGTTGCCTGCATAAAAGCATAACAAATGGTTGTACCAACAAATTTGAAACCTCTCTTTTTTAAATCTTTGCTCATGGCATCCGATTCGGTTGTAGAGACAGGAACTTTAGATAGACTTGCCCAATGATTTTGAATGGTTTTACCGTCCGTAAAGCTCCATATATATTTGTCGAAACTGCCGAATTCTTCTTGAACCTCAAGAAATGCCTTAGCATTTTTTATAGCAGAAATAATTTTCAGTTTGTTTCGAATAATGCCCTCATTTTGAAGTAATTCATCTACTTTATTCTGAGTGTAATTCACAATAATATTTGGATCAAAATTATCAAAAGCTTTGCGGTAGTTTTCTCGCTTTCGTAAAATGGTAATCCAACTTAAACCAGCTTGTGCTCCTTCCAAAATAAGAAATTCAAACAGCATCTTATCATCGTGCAAGGGGGCTCCCCACTCGTTATCGTGATAATCGCAATACAATGGATCGTCGCCAGCCCATTTGCATCTTGTTACAGTCATTGTTGTCAATTTTAAGTTTTCCGTTAAATATATAAAAGATAGTTTAGATTTATAAGTTGCCACCAGGCTTTAGTTAGTGGCTTTCAATAATGGTAGGAATAAATAAAATGAGTAATGATTTGCCACCATAGTTTCCCATTAATTTTTCTCATGATTTTCTTTTAGGTGGATGCAAAACAAAAAGAGACACCATTATTTGGCATCTCTTTTCAACTTTATTTGTTTTTTAAAATTCTAATTCCATCGCAAAATTGACAGGAACAGCTTTTCCTCGTTGTGATCCAGGTTTCCAATTTTCCATTTCGCCTGCAATTTTTGTGGCAGCTTTTGCAGCTATATCGTTGCTTTTGGTAAGGATCTGAATATTGGTTACTTCCCCTTTTTCATTTATGGTAAAACCAACAGTTGCTTTTCCTTCAAGTTTTTTGCCCTCAAAAAAGAGTTTGTTCTTTTGTTTTTGCACGTACTTTTCTAATCCGTATAATCCTTGATTGTATTGTGGCATATCCTCTACAATAATAAAAACAGGTTCATCCGATTTTGAAAATTCTTCAGGAGCTGGTGGTGGAGGTGGAGGTACATCTCTGTCTGAAGACAATGTATTGGTGTTAATTTTAATTCCAATGACTTCTTTTTCCAGTTGAAGATTTAAAGTTTGTTCTTTCAATTGTGGATTTATTTTCATTACGGCCGTTTTGTAGCCTACATACGAAACAACAATTTCACTTTTTGCAGATTTGGGTACATTCAGTTCAAACATTCCCTTTTTATCTGCAACAGCACCTGTTGTTGTTCCTTTTATAATTACTGATGCACCTGTAAGCACAGTTCCATCTTCATTCCGAACAGATCCACGAACTTTAATGGTCTCTTTATTTATCGGAATAGCAGAAATATTTTCTGTTGCAGGATCAGTTACCGTAGTTTTGTATTCTGGTTCGGCAAAAGCCACCAGAAGAATAGCCAGTACAGGAATTCCCCATACCATTCGAAACAATTTGCGTTTCGCTGTTTTCTCTTTCGTCATCATTTTAAATCGGGTTGGGCCTTGGGCAGAACTAAAGTGATTGGCTAATCCAATTACCTGAGTGCCCATTAGCTGGTTAATTAATAATGCCTGATACCTGACAGGTGAATGGCCCCGGGTTAATACACCTTCGTCAGCCAGGTATTCATGGTTTTGTTTAATTGCTCGTTCAAATAACCATATAAACGGATTGAACCAGAAAAACACTGTTAACAGCTCTATAATGAACAGATCGATCCAATGACGCTCTTGAATGTGCACTTTTTCATGAGTTAAAATGTCGTTGATTTCGTCTTGTTTAAAATATTTAGGATTGATTAATATGCGATTGAAAAATGAGAAGGGAGTATTGTAAATCTCATTCTCATAAATCAAACAATTATTGATTTTTTTAGGTGTTGATTTGGTTATAACTTGCAATGGCTTTCTGCATTGAATTACTATTCTTAGCAGCACAATTGCCATTCCTGTAAAGTAAATCAGATGCAAAATACTTGAAAAAGATATGTTGTTATTCGAGTTGATATCTGAAGTTTCACTTGAGATATTGTTATTAAAAACACCACTGAATTCGTTGAATGTTTCTTTTGCCGTTGTTTGCACTGTTACCTGATATTGAATAGGTACAAGTGCAACAATAACCGAGATCATTAGGCTGATCAGTAAAAAGTAACGGTTGGCTTTAAAATGAGTTGAATTTCTCAATTGTAACCAATACAAGGTGAATAAAACTGCCATACTCACCGATGCCCGAAATAAGAATTCAAACAATGCTTCCATAATTAGTTCTCTTTTTGTTGATCTTTTTTCATCTCTTCTTCGGCCTGTTTCATGATATTTTCCAGGTCAGAAATGTCCAAATCGTTTTCTTTGGCAAAAAAACTGGCCATTTTTGGGAACGATCCACCAAAATAATTTCCAAGTAATGAACTAAATTGAAATTTGGTGTATTCTGCTTTACTTATTGCAGGTGTGAACAGTTTGGTGTTTCCAATTTTTCGGTGAGATACAAATCCTTTCTTCTCCAAAACACTAAGAACAGTTGCTACTGTAGTGTAGGCTGGTTTCGATCCGTCAAATTGTTCCACTACATCTTTAACAATAGCTTCTCGCAATTTCCAGATAATTTGCATGATTTGTTCTTCGGCTTTTGTCAATGATTTTACATCCATAGAGTCTATTGTTTTTAATTTCTACTACAAATATAGTAGTTTGATTTTTAATTCCTACTATGTTTGTAGTAATTATTACTATAAATATAGTATAAGTGTTGTGTAAATTTTCTGAAATGCCTGTAAAGTATGGTCTTTATCCTATAAATTATAATTTGTTTTAAGGATTGAAATGACATTAAGCGATACATTTTCTATGTAAGCTTACTGCAGGCTTCCATTAAAAGAATGAGTTTTTTGTCCAATAATTTAGAAACAAATTATAAATAGAAAGGGATACCTTTCGATATCCCCTTTACTATTTAATTTTACATGATTTATTTCTTCTTATCTTTTTTCTCGATTACTTCGATAAGGTTGATATCGAAAACTAGCGTTTCGTTCGGACCTATTTTTTCTCCGCTTCCTCTTTCACCATATCCTAAATCTGCTGGCACATACAATTTCCATTCCGATCCTTCGGGCATTAACTGCAGTGCTTCAGTCCAGCCTTTAACTACCCGGTTTACGTAGAAAGTTGTTGTGTCGCCACGTTCTTTCGAACTATCAAAAACAGTACCGTCAAGTAAAGTTCCGTGATACACACATTTAACGCGATCCGAAGCAACAGGTATTTTGCCAGTACCTTTTTTTACTATTTCGTATTGAAGTCCACTTTCGGTTGTAATTATTTCTTTACGTTTTTTATTTTCCTCCAAAAATTTTTGCCCTTTTAAAAGGTTGGTTTTTTGCAGTTCTTTACGCATGGAATCTTGCACAGCCTTTTTTTCATTGAAGATTTTTCGTAGATAAAAATCCGCACTCATTTCTGAGAAATACGATTTTCCATAGGCCAATTCGTTTAAAAACCCTTTGTAAAAAGCATCTTCGTTAATGGAATCGAATTGCTTGATTCTAAAATCAGAATAGCTTTTTGTCAATTTGGTTTTTGCAATAGCTATGGCGATATTTTTATAATCTGCCGAATCCATTTGGAACGGAATTCGTTCGAATGATTTTTTGAAATTGTTGGCTTCAATATATCCTAAAGCATAACTAAGACTGTCAGTGCTCGATTTGAAGTTAACTTTACCCGATCTCGGAACTTTTTTACAAGCACTAAGACATACAACAACAGCTAAAAAGGTAAGAATAATACTAGTACGTTTCATTTTTTGATACTTCTTTTTAAGGTTATTGATAAAATAATTTTTTGATGTGAAATTTTGTATTCGCTGTAAATTGAAGACAACAATATAATTCTCATTTCCAATGCAAGCGAAAGTACAATTTTGAGCTAAAAATTAAAATAGAAAATAAACAAGAAGGAGCTAACCTAAGTTGTTTTTAAGATTTTTTAACATGAACCTATAAAGTTTATGTATTTTAAGGAGTACCGGTTTTAAGTATTTCCACCATCTTTTTCTGGATAAATATTATGGACTATTAGTGATTAATAATTAATTTAAAGATCGATTTTGATAAAATAAGAGAAGCTAATTTATGAAACTGTTTATTATTTGATGATATGACTGCAAATAAAGATGATTTGGATTTAATTGTAATTTATTCGGGAAACCCGATAGATTCAGAAATGATAAAGGATATCCTTACCGAGAATGGGATTGCTGTAAATATAAAAAACGGGCTAATGGGAACTATTGCTCCTTGGCATGTTTCTGCAGGTGGGATCAATCCTGTTGACGTTGTGATTTTTGCAAAAGATAAGGAACAGGCACTAAGAGTGATTAATGAGTTTACTAATAAACTAAACTCATGAACAGCAGAAACCAAATAATTGTCGTCGAGCAGACCTTCAATAAACCGAGAGAAGAGGTTTGGAGTGCTATTACTGATCCTAACAAGATGCGCGAATGGTTCTTCGAAAATATACCCGATTTTATTCCTGAAGTGGGGTTCAAAACCAGATTTAATGTTGATGCCGGAGAAAGACAATTCATGCACATTTGGAAAATTACTGAGGTGATTCCATTTGAGAAAATTGTTTACAATTGGCGGTACGAAAATATGTATGGGAATGCTTTTGTAAGTTTTGAATTATTTGACCGGGACATTGAAACTCTTTTACGTATCACTAATTTGGGACTGGAAACATTCCCGCAGGATATACCCGAATTTTCTAGAGAGTCATGCACTGATGGCTGGGAGTATTTTATCAATCAAAGGTTAAAGGAGTATTTGAATCAATAATGAATAAAGTTTTAAAATACATTTGGAGATTTCTGATCTTTGCGATCTTAACTGTTATAAGCCAGATTGGAGGAATTGTATATTTGATTAGCATTGCCGTGTCAAAAAAGATAAGATACAAAATGTACGGAAAATCAATTTTGATATTCTCAAGCTTGTATCTGCTAATTACATTTCTTATTGTTCCTCTTATCGCACCTTTGTTCGGAAGACAAAAAATCAATACTAATTCTCATTTGAGGCCAGCTGGTTATATAACAGTTTTATTAAATCGTAATTATGTGACTGGTGAAACAAATGAGTTTCTGAGAGATATTTCAAATCGGTTAATGTGCGATAAATCTGAAGTTCAAATTCGATATTTGGATGCCTGCTTTCCATTTATAAAAGGTTTTCCACTGTTACCGCATCTTAGCCACAACGATGGTTGCAAAATAGACTTTAGTTTGGTGTATGAAGATGAAAGCGGAAAGATAGTTAACAAGGGAAAGTCGTTAAGCGGTTATGGCATTTTTGAAGAAGCTCATGAAGATGAATTCAATCAATGTAAAGATTGTATGGAGAAAGGGTACTTTCAATACGATTATCCTAAATATCTGACTTTGGGAAGTATTAATCCTGATTTACGATTTTCGGAGAGGGGAACAAAAGAATTAATCGAAGCCATCTTGAATCATGAAAAACTAAGAAAATTGTTTATTGAGCCACATTTAAAGCGTAGATTGAATCTTACTGATAAGCGTATTAGGTTTCATGGTTGTGGTGCCGTTAGGCATGATGATCATATTCACGTGCAAATAAATTGATAAATCCATGATTGAAATTCAAAGAACGAACTCCGAAAATAAAGATTTCATTGATCTTGTTAGATTTCTTGATGCCGATTTAGCAATACGGGATGGAGAGGATCATGCTTTTTATTCTCAATTCAATAAGTTGGATCAAATTAACTATGTGGTATTGGCTTATGAAGATGGCAAACCAGTTGGTTGCGGTGCCATAAAGGAATACGAACCATTAGTTATGGAAGTAAAGCGCATGTTTGTTTTACCGGAGTGCAGAGGGAAGGGGATTGCATCGAAAGTTTTACAGGAATTAGAAAACTGGGCCGGTGAGCTGGGATTTGAAAAATGTACATTGGAAACCGGAGTGAAACAACCCGAGGCAATCGGACTATATCAAAAGAATGGTTACCATTTTATCCCTAATTACGGGCAATATGAAGACGTGAAGGAAAGCGTTTGTTTTGAGAAAGTATTAGGCTAAGAATATATAGCGGATGCGGGAATGAAAAAATCCGGGTCCCCACCCGGATTTTAATCTAACCACTAATAGTAACTAATCTATGAAAAAAAACATTTGTGTGTTTTTACATTTCAAAAGTAGACAAGAGACGAGTAAACTACATTAAGATGATCTTAAGTAATTATAAACTATATGTACTCTTTTATACTTATTCAGTAGGGTTTATTTTTAACGTATTTATAAAAACAGAAAAAAGCCTGGATCCCCACCCAAGCTTTTCTACTAACCACTATTTACTAACCTAAATCTATTTTCTATGAAAAAACGTTTACCACTCGTTTACCTTACAAACATACTGCATTCTTTCGTTAAGTGGATTTAACAAAAGTTAAAGAATGCTAAAAGGTTTCTTTACAGCCGATTCTTCTTTGCTTTTAAATCAGAAATGAAAAAAGTAGCAAACAGAAAAAAGCCTGGATCCCCACCCAAGCTTTTCTACTAACCACTATTTACTAACCTAAATCTATTTTCTATGAAAAAACGTTTACCACTCGTTTACCTTACAAACATACTGCATTCTTTCGTTAAGTGGATTTAACAAAAGTTAAAGAATGCTAAAAGGTTTCTTTACAGCCGATTCTTCTTTGCTTTTAAATCAGAAATGAAAAAAGTAGCAAACAGAAAAAAGCCTGGATCCCCATCCAAGCTTTTCTACTAACCACTAATTACTAACCTAAATCTATTTTCTATGAAAAAACGTTTACCACTCGTTTACCTTACAAACATACTGCATTCTTTCGTTAAGTGGATTTAACAAAAGTTAAAGAATGCTAAAAGGGTTTTTTACAGCTGATTCTTTTTTGCTTTTAAATCAGAAATGAAAAAAGTAGCAAACAGAAAAAAGCCTGGATCCCCACCCAAGCTTTTCTACTAACCACTATTTACTAACCTAAATCTACTATCTATGAAAAAAACGTTTACCACTCGTTTACCTTACAAACATACTGCATTCTTTCGTTAAGTGGATTTAACAAAAGTTAAAGAATGCTAAAAAGTTTTTTTACAGCTGATTCTTTTTTGCTTTAAATCAGAAATGAAAAAAAAGGGTGAACAGAAAAAAGCCTGAATCCCCACCCAGGCTTTTCTACTAACCACTATTTACTAACCTAAATCTACTATCTATGAAAAAAACGTTTATTATTCGTCTACTTTACAAACATACCGCATTCTTTTGTTAAGTGCTTTTAACAGATGTTAATTGTTGCTAAAAATACGAAGCTCGGTAAGTTTGCTGCAACATAGGTCTCCCAAAATAAATAATTTTAAAAAAAGCCTAGGTAATCACCTAGGCTTTTTAATCTAATCAATAACCTAAATCTATTATCTATGAAAAAACCTTTTGTATCGTCTATTATTATAAATATACGAAAATCTTTGATAAACGGTTATAAATAGATGTTAAAAATCCTTAATGTGTTTTTTTACTGTTCTGAAATAGGATAAACGGGATCTGATTTTGATTGTTTCTAAATTAATCTTAGGGAATTACCTTATGGAATTTGGGCCTTATAAAAAAGAACTTTTCCATAGCTCGGGGAATTTATCTAAATTAGGCCTTTAGCAAAAATTTAACTTCTATAATTACCCCATGAATGAGTCAGTACTAAATGCTCTAATGCAACTTTTTGCCATTATTGTGGATGAACAACAGGTTGGTTTTGAGGTCGCTGCGCGAGATGTTGTTTCAAAGTATTTAGTGAAGCGGTTTAGTAAGGAATGGCATGAAAGATATTTGGATAATTTCAATCGTTACCTAAAAGAATCATATTACACCAAAGGAAATAAGGATACAATTCAAAACAAGCACAAGCAAGTGGCAGATGTTTGTGCAAAATTAGTTGAGGAGGCAGAGCAGGAACAGAAAGTTTGGATTATGTTGCAGCTTCTTGAATTTATTGATGATTCTGAATTTACAGGTCCGGAAGAACTTGGATTTGTAAAGACTGTATCGAAAGCGTTTAAGATTCCTAAAGAAGAATTTGAATACAGTCTGCAGTTTATTTTAGGAACCGAATATTCTATTCCGTTTAATCCGTATTTATTAATTATTGATGCTAATGAAGCCTTTGAACATGAGGTTGTAAAGCATATTTTTAGTCCCAGACTACGTGGTCGGTTATTTATTCTTCATCTTGAAAGTACAAATACTTTTCTGATGAAATATTTTGGTGAATACAATCTTTTTTTAAACGGTCACAATATTAAATTGGATCGTGCCTATATACTCTCGTATGGATCTGTGATTAGAAGTCATAGAATTGACCCAATTTATTATTCTCAAATTGTATCGGTATTTATTGAGCGAAAAAATCTTTCGGATATTCGCTTCGTAGCTAAAAATATTGAATTTAAGTTCCCAGGTTCTAATAATGGTGTATTCCCGGTTAATTTTCATGTAGAATCAGGACAGCTGATTGGAATAATGGGAGGCAGTGGTACAGGAAAATCTACATTGCTAAATGTGTTGAATGGGAATTTGCCTTTAAATCAGGGCGATATATATATTAATGGATATAATCTCCATAAGGATAAAGAGGAACTTGAGGGTGTTATTGGATACGTTCCTCAGGATGATTTGCTGGTTGAGGAATTAACAGTTTACCAGAATTTGTTTTTTAATGCTAAGTTATGTTTTGATAATTTAGATGAGAAAACAATTGAGAACATTATAGACGATACCATTGAAAATTTTGATTTGGTTGAAGCCAGAGATTTAAAAGTTGGAGATCCTATTAATAAGGTTTTGAGTGGCGGACAAAGAAAGCGCTTAAATATCGCATTGGAATTAATGCGGGAACCTTCGGTTTTGTTTGTGGATGAGCCTACTTCCGGATTATCGAGTATGGATTCGGAAAAGGTGATGCTGTTGCTTAAAAGACAGGTTTTAAAAGGGAAATTGGTGATGTGTAACATTCATCAGCCATCATCAGATATTTTTAAGCTGCTGGATAAGTTAATTATTATGGATCAAGGTGGAAAAGTGATCTATTTTGGAAATCCAATTGATGCAGTCGTCTATTTTAAAACTCAAAGCCAGTATGTTAAAGCAGATGAAAGCGAGTGCCTGACTTGTGGTAATGTAAATTCGGAGCAAATTCTAAGGATTGTGGAAACACGGATGATGAATGAGTACGGCAGGCAAATCCGTAAAAGAAAGAGAAGTTCCGATGAATGGTATGAATTGTACAAAGAGAATATTGAAGCAAAGAATCCGGTTAAGGTGCCAAAGCGGAAACGAATGATTCCAATCAATTATTTTAGTATTCCCAAACGAACAGAACAGTTAAAGATTTATTTGGCGCGTGATGTAAAGGCCAAAATCAGCAATAAACAGTACATTTTTATTACTCTGCTTGAAGCTCCTGTTTTAGCAGTTATATTGGGATATTTCACCAAATATATTAGTGGCACGGATGATGATCCTACGGCTTATATTTTCTCAAATAATGAAAATATCCCCTCCTTTATTTTTATGGCTGTGGTGGTATCTCTTTTTTTAGGATTGATTATTTCGGCGGAAGAAATTCTTCATGACCGGAGAATTATGAAGAGGGAATCCTTTCTAAATTTAAGCCGGTTTAGCTACTTAAACTCAAAGGTAATTGTGATGCTTGTAATTTCAGCAATTCAAACCTTGTTGTTTGTTTTAATAGCTAATACTATTCTCGAAATTAAAGGATTGACTTTAGAATATTGGTTGGTTTTGTATACGGCATCAGCCTGCGCTAATATGATTGGCTTAAATTTGTCGGCAGCCTTGAATACTGTTGTGGCGGTTTATGTTTCCATCCCTTTTATTTTGGTGCCACAGCTATTGTTTTCAGGTGTAATTGTGAACTTTACCAAATTGCATCCAGCTATAACTTCGCAAAAATATGTGCCGTTTGTTGGCGATTTAATGACTTCGCGTTGGGCTTATGAAGCTTTAATAGTAGAACAATTCAGAAACAACGATTTTGAGAGTCAGTTTTTTGATTATGAACAAAAAATGAGCGAGGCTTCGTTTCGGTCATCATTCTATATTCCAGAATTAAAGCAACGATACCAAAGCTGGTTGCAAACAGGTAATTTAAAACAGTTGCAGGTATTGCAGAACGAATTTGGAAAATTGGCAGACTTATATACTTTGCCAAGTGGTATGGAACTTACCGAAAACGGATTTGTGAACTCTTCGGTTGATTTGTTGGAATGGCTAAAGAAAATTAAGCAAAACGGGTGGGCTAATTACAAAACCGAGTCAGATAAAAGAGATCAGGCTTACCTAAACTTATTGGAACAGTACGGAGGTAAAAAAGGATTGTTTGAATTCAAACAAAAACACCATAATGAAGCTATTGAACAGATTGTTTTAAATAGAAGAGAGCTAAATAAAATTGTTGAATTTAAAGGCGAATTGATTCAATTGAAAGACCCTGTTTTTCAAATTCCCGTGAACAAAATGGGAAGAGCTCAGCTATTTTCATCTCAGAAAAGAATTGGCAATTATCTTGTGAATACTTTTTGGTTTAATGTGATTATCATCTGGTTAACCAGCTTGTTTTTTTACTTTACACTTTATTTCGATGCTTTAAGAAGACTATTACTTCTGATAGAAATATTATGGGTGAAAATACTCCCCGAAGGTCACATACGAATTACCAGAAAACGTCTGAAGTAATTGTGATTGATAAAATATGAAAAGGAGTTAAAATTAATGGTTTAACTCCTTTTTTGTTGGAGATGTTTTTTTGTAATTAAGCGAATAATAAAATATTACAAATGTTTTAATATTTCTTTAGCATTCGATCTGTTTTTGTAATCAGGATCATACTGCACATATTTTACGATACCATCTTTTCCAATCACATAAGTTGCTGGAACAGGAAGTGTCTGATCATCATTTCCATTTGAAACGACAAGATCAATACCATATTCCTTATATTTTTTCTGTAATTTTTCAGATAATACAAAATCAACACCGTATTGTTTCATGATTTTGGAATCTACATCGTGCAGAATGGAATATTCTGCTTTTGTTTTATCTATGGTTTTACTAACATTCATATTGGTTTCTGGAGTAATTGCTACCAATCGGGCACCTGCTTTTTTAAAATCTCCAACATGATCTTGTAGATGAGATAGGTGCTTATTACAGTAAGGACACCACTGTCCGCGGTAAAATACAACGATTAATTGCTCATTCTTTAAAATTTCATCGCTTGCTATTGTTTTGCCATATTGATCCATTGCCTTAAACATAGGAGCTTTTTGCCCTACCAATATGCTGCTTTGTTCCTTCTGACCAAAACTTGTAAGACTGGTCAAGAATATTGCTGTCACCAGTAAAATTTTCATATTCTATTTGTTTTTCGTGAAATAAGATACAAATTAGTCTTTTATTTGTAAACAAGTAGAAGGCTGTGTTGGCGTTAATGATTTGTTAATGGCAGTAAATGCAAAAAAATCCCTTGCGCAAACAAGGGATTAGATTACTGATTTAGTTTCAGTTTATGCTTTTTGTAATTTTTCAATTTTGTATGTTGTGTTTACTCCTGCTTGGTGAAATAAAACACCTACAGGACACATTTTCAAAGTTTGTTGTAAGCACTTTTCAATTTTTTCATTACTAGCTTCTGAATCAATTCTTAATTCAATTTCAACATCGGTAAATGTAGGAGCGCCATCTTTTAGAGATCCGGTAGTATCTACATCAAGACCGGTAAATTCAATTCTCATTTTTTTTGCAACAACATTAAAAATTGTATTTACACAGCCAGAATAACTCATTAAGCACAATTCTAATGCAGTTGCACCAAGGTTCAGTCCATCTTTTGCTTGTGGTAAATCAAGAATTACTTCATGACCTCTATTATTTGTTACTGTAGATGTCATTTGATTAGTCCAAATTGTTGTAGCTTTCATATGTTTATAATTTGTTTTTAGTTGTCATATGGAACTTATCCTGGGGTAATAATCATCTCCCTGTAGGTGAAAATTATTTTGGCATGGATGTTTCATATTTGTTTTAAATTTCAGCTTGTAAATATATATAATTATGCAGATGTGTTGCTATTTTTTTGTTTGTTTAACAGCATATCGGAAATGTTTTCAGGTAAGTTGTTGATAATATGTCAAATTGGCTGGTTGTTTAACCTTCGTTCAGACATTTTTTCTGCTGGTTGACCAAATTATTGATTTGGCAAATGTTTTGAACGATTCGTTTTGAATGACAATTAGCCATTTTTATAATAAATGAAGTCGTAAAATCAAAAATATGAACTACAATAATTTTACAATTAAATCGCAGCAGGCAATTGAAAAGGCTTTTCAGTTAGCAGCAGGTAAACAACAGCAGGCAGTTGATACCGGACACATTTTAAAGGGTGTTTTGGTAGAAGGAGAGAATATCACCAATTTTCTATTTAAGAAGTTAGGAGTAAACTTAATAAACTTCTCGTTGGTCTTAGATAAGGTTTTAGAAAGCTATCCAAAGGTAGTTGGAGGTGATCCTTACCTTTCAAGAGAAGCCACAAGTGCTTTGCAGTTTTCAACTGAGATTTCAAATAAAATGGGCGATCAGTTTGTTTCTCTTGAGCATATATTGTTAGGCCTTTTAAAAGGGAAGGATCAAATTTCAAATCTGCTTAAGGATAATCAAATTAATGAAAAAGACCTTACTGTGGCTATTAATGAATTACGAAAAGGAGCAAAGGTCGATTCTCAAACTGCTGAGGATACATTTAATTCTTTACGAAGATTTGCCATTGATTTAAATGAACGGGCTAGAAGCGGAAAATTGGATCCTGTAATTGGACGAGATGAGGAAATAAGAAGAATCCTTCAGATTTTATCAAGAAGAACGAAAAACAATCCGATTCTAATTGGTGAACCGGGTGTGGGAAAAACAGCTATTGCCGAAGGATTGGCTCATCGTATTGTTAAGGGTGATGTTCCGGATAATTTGAAAAACAAACAGGTTTTTTCTCTGGATATGGGGGCATTGATTGCCGGGGCAAAATATAAAGGTGAATTTGAGGAGCGGTTAAAATCAGTGGTGAAAGAGGTGGTTGAGTCGGATGGTGATATTGTTTTGTTCATTGATGAGATTCACACTTTAATTGGTGCAGGAAAAGGCGAAGGTGCTATGGATGCGGCCAATATTTTAAAACCGGCATTGGCTCGTGGTGATTTGCGGGCAATTGGTGCGACGACCTTAGATGAATATCAAAAGTATTTTGAAAAGGACAAAGCTTTAGAGAGACGTTTTCAAAAGGTTATGGTGAATGAACCGGATACCCTAAGTGCAATTTCTATCCTTCGTGGATTAAAAGAGCGATATGAAAATCATCATAAGGTTCAGATTAAAGATGAAGCAATTATAGCGGCCGTTGAGTTATCTCAAAGATATATCTCAGATCGGTTTTTGCCGGATAAGGCGATTGATTTGATTGATGAGGCTGCTGCCAAATTGCGTTTGGAAATGAATTCATTGCCCGAAGAACTGGATGAAATTGAACGAAGGATCAAACAGTTGGAAATTGAACGAATGGCAATTCAGCGGGAAGGTGATAAAAAGAAATTGGAAGATTTGTCGCGGGAAATTGCTGAGTTGAACGATGAAAGAAATCGTCTTCGGGCAAAATGGGAAGCTGAACGCGAAGTAATTGATGGCATTCAAAAGAATAAGGAAGAATTGGAAAACCTGAAGTACGAGGCCGAAAAAGCAGAGCGTGAAGGTGATTATGCCAGAGTTGCAGAAATTCGTTACGGAAGAGTAAAAGAGGTTGAGGAAGAAATTGAGCGTTTGAATGAACAGTTGAAAATCAATCAGAATTCGGATGCCATGATTAAAGAGGAGGTTGGAAGTGAGGATATTGCTTATGTGGTATCGCGCTGGACGGGTATTCCTGTAAACAGAATGTTGAAAAGTGAAAGGCAAAAATTGCTTGGCTTGGAAACTGAACTTCATAAACGAGTAGTTGGGCAAGAGGAGGCAATTTCGGCTGTTGCTGATGCTGTTCGCAGAAGCAGAGCGGGCTTGCAGGATGCGAAAAGACCAATTGGATCGTTCATTTTTTTAGGGACAACCGGAGTGGGGAAAACAGAATTGGCAAAAGCATTGGCCGAATTTCTGTTCGATAACGAAAATTACATGACTAGAATTGATATGTCCGAATATCAGGAACGTCATTCAGTTTCAAGATTGATTGGAGCACCTCCGGGATACGTTGGATACGATGAAGGTGGTCAGTTAACCGAAGCGGTTCGCAGAAAGCCATATTCTGTTGTTCTTCTTGACGAGATTGAGAAAGCGCATCCGGATGTTTTTAATATCCTTCTGCAGGTACTTGACGACGGGCGATTAACGGACAACAAGGGAAGAGTAGTTGATTTCAAGAATACGATTATCATCATGACTTCAAATGTGGGTTCTCACCTGATTCAGGAAAAGATTTCGAAAATGAACTCTAACAATAAGGGAGAACTAATCTGGGAAGCCCGAAATGAAGTTCTCAATTTGTTGAAAAAGACCATTCGTCCTGAATTTTTAAATCGTATTGATGAAACCATTGTTTTTACTCCATTGGATCGGGAAGAAGTAAAACAAATTGTTCGATTACAGTTTGAGATGGTAAAATCAATGCTCCTGAAAAACGAAATTAGTATTGAGTTAAGCGAAAAGGCAGTTAGTTACCTTGGAAATGTTGGTTTTGATCCTCAATTTGGTGCCCGTCCAATAAAAAGGGTACTTCAAAGAGAGGTTCTTAACGAACTGTCAAGACAAATTTTGTCAGAAAGTATTGCTCCCAATCAAAATATTCTAATTGATGCTGAGGAAAATGGATTGGTTTTTCGCAATCTGTAAAAATATCAAACTTGATTAAGTACAAAGCCTGCTTGCATTATGAGCAGGCTTTTTTAGCTTAAAATTTGATAACTTGAAATTGTGAATGTTGAACTTTATGTGTTATTTCAAACCATTGCGGAGATATATTTATGCTTTTCTTGGACTATTTTTATAAATTGAGATTTAATTTAATTTCTTTGCTAATTGATAAATTTAGAAACCTAGTATCTTAACTCTAAAATAGGACCAAATGTCTTCGATCGAATTAAAAACAAAATGGCTTGAAAACTACAAGACAGTACCAGCCCAATTGCAAAAAATGGGTGAAATTAAAGGACTGATTAGTGCTTTTAATGCCAATGTTGATGCCGTAATTAAGGTGAATGGCAAAGGAATTCAAAACCTAATTGCTGAAAATAACCTGAACACAGATTTGATTCTTGGTGAAGGAGAGAATGACATTCGCTGCAATGAAGATGCAATTCGTGGTTTTCTGAATTGTTTTAAAAATGGAATTGCCGAAGAATGGTTGATTGAAGATGTTGACGTTTTTGAATGGCTAAACAAAAATGTTGGCTACGACAAAATGCAAATGGGAGGCCAGGGTGGTATTGTTGCAAATGTGATGGCTGTTTGTGGTGTAAACTCGGTTTATGTGCATTGTGCATCAGCTCCAAAAGATCAATCTAAACTGTTTTTAGATCTTCCCAATTTATTAACAAATGATGAAAACGGCGAAATTAAGCAGGCATCTAAGGTCGATCGCTCTTCCGATTTAGCTTTAATTCATTGGATTATCGAATTTGATAAGGGAGATTCTATCAGTTTGAACGGTAAAACTTATGTGTGCCCGAAAGCAAACCGTTTTATTGCAACCTACGATCCATTAAATTTCAAACTGCATATCGACGAGAATTTTGCAAACAGAATGTCGCAAAACGACATCAATCCTGAATATATAATTTTATCTGGTTATCAGATGCTTCATGAGTCTCTTCGTGATGGAACCAAAGGAACCGATCGAATCGATTTTTCAAAGGCAATGATTGCAAAATGGAGAGAATCCTGTCCGGATAGCTTACTGCATTTAGAAGTTGCTTCAACTCAGAATAAAGTAATTCGTAAGTATTTAATTGATAATTTGGTTGAAAGTGTTGATAGCTTAGGTTTTAACGAACGGGAATTAATCGATATTTTAGAAGTGATCGGTGAGGACAAATTGGCGCAAAAATGTGAAGAAAATACCAATAGTTCGAACTTGTTTGAAGGAATGCTGAAGATTCGTGAGTATACCAATTGCTCTAGAATGCAGCTTCATATGTTTGGACTGTATCTTACTCTTCAGGAAAAAGGATTTAGCGTTTCTCCTCTTCAGAACCGAAATGGAATGCAATTAGCGGCTACTGTTGCTGCAGCAAAAGCAGGAACAGGCGCTATCGATAAAAAAGAAGTATTGCTTTGGGCTAAAGATCATGAAGTGTCGGAGGTTGGGTTAAATGAATTGTCAAGACTTTCGGCGACTGTAACCAATCTTTTTGGAGATAATCAGCTCTTGGAAACAGGAATATTTACAAATGAGAAATTAGAAATTATTGCAGTTCCAACCATCTTAATTGATAAACCGGTTACACTTGTTGGTATGGGAGATACAATCTCTTCGGTATCATTGGTTGGTGCTCGTTAAAGAAGAATGAAATTGAATAAAAATGGAGGTCATGAAATCAACAGATTTCATGACCTCCTTTTTTTGAAACATAGAAAAGCCCCGATATGGTACTTTCGGGGCTTACTACTGAACTACTTGTGTGGAATAGTTCTACTAACCTAATCTAAATCACTAACTAATCTTTACTCATCGAATAGGGAACAAATTTTGGATTGCTTCCCCATGTTTTATTTGGTCTTGGTCCCATCTCCAATATTAGTTTGGCTCCGTCAATAATTTCCGAATGCTCAAAGTAGGGACCTTTTAATTCCTTACCATTCAAACTTGCCGATTGAATGTATTTATTTTTTGCAGAGCAATTGTCTGCAATAATTTGTAGTTGTTTTCCATTGCCTAAATCAATTGTAATCTCGCTAAATATCGGACTGCCAATATTATATTCCGGAACACCTGGCGTAACAGGATAAAATCCCATGGCCGAAAAAACGTAGAATGCTGATAATCCTCCGCCATCTTCATCGCCGCAAATTCCAAAAGGAGAGTTGGTGAACCACACTTCCATAAGGGAACGGATTCGTTTTTGCGTTTTCCATGGTGCTCCCGAATAGTTATACAAATAAGGTATGTGTAAACTGGGTTCATTTCCCATTACAAATTGGCCGGTTAAGCCTGTTGCATCAGGAAAAATATCCCAATAATCCCACTTCGGAATCCCGAATGGTTCTACAAATAGTTGATCCAGTTTGTTGTTAAATTTTTCATTTCCACCCATCAAATTTATTAATCCGGCAATATCATGCTGAATATCCCAGGTGTAAGTCCAGGAGTTGTTTTCTGCGAAATAGGCTCTGCCACCTAAACCTCCGGATAATTTTGGATCGAATGGTCGAATCCATTTCCCATCAGATGATTTGGGAGCCATAAAACCAATTTCAGAATCAAAATTGTTTTTATAATTATTGGCTTTTTTTGAGAAAAGCTGATAGTCTTCTTTCTTGTTAAGATCCTTTGCCAATTGAGCAATGCACCAATCGTCGTAGCTATGCCCAAGTGTTAAGGCAACAGCTTGTCTTTTTTCCCAATGGTGAACTTCTTTCACCCATTCTTTTTCTCCTGGTTTTAAAGCTGGGAAAAAGCCATTGTCATGATAAAAGGTATCTAATTCTGTTGCCGGACCATTCTTCCATGGTAACATCGTAGCTTCCAATTCATTCTTTTTTAAGCCTTCAAAGGCTTTCTCGATGTTAAATCCTCTTATTCCTTTAAAATAAGCATCTGCTATAATCGAAGAGGCGTGATTTCCATTCATGCAAGTATGATCGCCTGTGAACAGGGGAAAGGATGGCATCCAGCCACTTTGTTCATACATTTTAATGTAGGAATTGATTTTTTTTGATTGATTCTCCGGATCAATTAAGCACATTAATGGATGAGTCGCCCGGTATGTATCCCAAACCCAATCGTCAACGAAAAAATCAACGCCATCATCACTATGGATTTTTTGATCGTAATTACTAAAGTATTTTCCGTCTTCAGAAATATTTACCATTCTCTCGTAGCAACGGTAAAGTGCCGTGTAGAAAACTGTTTTTTGATCTTCACTTCCACCTTTCACCAGTATCTTACTCAGTGCATTATTCCATATCCGTTTGTGAGATTCTTTGTATTGGTCAAAATCCCAATCAGGCATTTCGCTTTCCAAATGTTTTTTAGCTTCTTCTGCCGAAATATAAGAAACAGCTATTTTAAGTTGTAATGGATTTGAAGTATCGTCAAATCGGAAAAACGATCCGACTTTATCTCCCGAAATAGTTTTGCTGTTAGAATTTAATTTGCTTGCGTCGAAAGTGCCGTAATCAGACATGTTTTGATCAAACCTGACTGCAAAATAAACTTTTACAGGATGCTCAAGATCAATGCCGTCAACCGCTGTAATCATATCAAAACCTGTAATTGTATTTTCTTTAGGAGAAATGTTAAATGCTCCATTGTTTCTGCATTGTAAATATAAATTAGCAGGGGCGCTGTTTGTGAAGCTAAATCTTGTGAATGAAACGTGTTGACTTGCAGTTAATTCCATTCTGATGTCAGAATCTTCCAATAAAACAGAATAGTAATAGGGTCTTACTGTTTCTTGGTCATGATCATAGGCAGATTCCCAGTTTTTAGGTTCTTGCGAAGTAGGATTCTGAGAAATCATGAACTTACCGACTGTTCCTTTCCTGTGAGAAACAATAGAGAAGGGAAAGTGTGTAATTTTCTCGCTTTGATAACCTTTTGGCTCTTTTGATATGCGCATCATGCTGTTGGGAAGATGCACCAATGGAATTGTTGGTTCGAGCATATGACCAATGCCTCCGATATTTGGATTCACATAGTCGACAATTTTCTTTTGTGCAAATAGAGTCAAAGAAAAAAGTAGAGAGAATAGTAAAGTGAGCTTCTTCATTAAAAGGTATTCTGATTAATATATTTGAAGCAAAACTATGTTGTGGCAATTAATTTTAATTTAATTGTGGATTAACTCCGTAAATTAAATTATTAATCAATATTTTATTTTAGATTTAGTTGGCAGTTTGTAAGGGAGTTGTGTTGCTTTTTTTTGTAATTGACATTTGTTTTAGATAGGATCTTTTTTGCATTTATCATGATAAGAGGAAAGAGAATTTCGGTTGAATTAGTTAACTCCTTACTAAATTATTTCAAGATTTATGAGTGTTTTTTTGGACTATCTGTGCTCTTTTAGTTCTTTTTTCGTCCTATTTTATGAAAATTATGGCTTGTAAGTGAAAAAATCATGGAAACGTTTGCGGAAACCAATTATTTACACTTATATTGTAAATCCTTTGTGATAAAAACAAAAAATACCATTTGTAATCACATTGAATCACACTTTTTTTACTCATCAATTATTTGGTGAGACTTTACTAACCACTAACTAATCACTAACAATTAGATCCTGTTTATTCTAAATAAGCAGGATCTTTTTTTAAGCCTTTTTTTCTTTTTGGAAAATCAGGGATCAGTTCCTAATCTATTTTTCAAGTAGAAGAATTCTGTAATACTATAATTTAGTAGAAGCATTGAGCAGTGCCAATTTTTCACATATAGGTTTTTCAAGATAACCTTATTATTTCCGAAATTTTCTGTTTTTGATTTAAGATTATTCTTGTATATTGGCAAGCCATAAATTTAGTAATTAGGTGAAAATTACAGACAACCACATACTTTACACTTTAGATAACGATAAAAGCAAGGGTTTGAAATTGTTATTCGAGCGGTATTACAAACCCTTATGTGTGTTTGCAATTAAATATGTTTACGATTTAAATTTGTCGGAAGATATTGTTCAGGAAGTTTTTATAAAGGTTTGGGAAAAACAGAAATTTCACACCCAAATGAATCTTTCTGCTTATCTTTTTGCTTCCGTTAAAAATGCTTGTATTGATTATCTAAGAAAAGAGCATCCCCTATATGTTGATAGCTTTGATGACAAAATAGTTATAGAAAATTATTATGACGAGGAAGAAATTTTAGAGCGGAACAGGAGACTTATGGATAAGGTTGAGAATTTGCCGCAAAAAACCCGTGAAGTTTTTAAAGCAGTGGTTTTCTATAATCTAAAATATAAGGAAGTTGCCGAAGAGTTAAATATATCCGTTAACACCGTGAAATCAAATCTGGCTCGTGCTTATCGTCTTTTGCGGGAAGTGTTGGATATATTGGTCAGCTATTTACTTTAAATTTAAGGAATATTTTAATTACTCATTAATTATTGTGTTTTTTTGTTGTAAAGATATTTCTACCAACAGCGCCTGCTGTTTTTATTGAAAATTGTTTTTTTTGGAAATAAAATAAATATTCAGACACCCATTTTTCTTTATTCTACGTTACACCGATAAATAACGATAGAAATGAATGGCATTGATATAAATATTTTATTAAAATACATCTCTAAGCAAGCGGATATTAGCGAGATTGAGTTTATTAACGAATGGTTAGAGAAATCAGAAGCCAATCGGGATGAGTTTTTAGTGCTGAAAAAAATTCATTTGTCTTATAAAGAGGTGTCAGCTATAGATGCTATTGAGGAAGGGAAATCTTGGGAAAGATTGAAGTTGAGAACAATTGATAAAAAGAAGAAACTTCGGGTACGTATTTTTTATCAAGTGGCAGCGGTTCTTTTACCCTTTCTTATTGTAATTGGTCTGTTGAAAAATAAAAATATTGAAACATCACAAGAATATCCATTCAATAAAAATCTTACCTATATTGTTTTTCCCGACGGGACAACTCACAATTTGTTAAATCATAAATATCAGGAATTCTGTCATCCAAAATATGGAACGATTTATAAAGACAGTACCAATTTATTGGCAATTAATAGTTCTGTAGGAGAAAAAGAAGCAAATGAACAGTTTGCCATTGTAACCCCATTAGGAGCAGAATATGATTTTTTTCTTTCTGATGGCTCTAAAGTAATTCTTAATTCGATGTCGAAAATTTCATACCCAATAAATTTTAAGAATGATATTCGAGAAATTTCGTTAACAGGAGAAGCTTTTTTAGAAGTAAGTAAAGATAAAAAGAGGCCTTTTATTGTTGAAATGCAATTTGCACAAGTTAAAGTTCTGGGTACCAGTTTTAATATAAGTGCTTATGAAAGTGACGAATACAACGAGATAACATTAGTTGAAGGACATGTGAAAGTGAATAATGGCAGCAATGAAAGTTTTCTGATTCCTGGAAAACAAGCCATTTGTTCGTGTAGGGATGTAATTTCGGTAAGAGATGTTGATGTAAATATTTATACATCGTGGACACGAGGCATTTTTGAATTTAATAAGATGTCGTTGAAAGAAATCACGACTTCGTTGGAAAGATGGTACAATATTAAATTCAATTTTACAGATAATGCAATAGAAAATAAAAAATTCACAGGTGCATTTAAAAAAGGAACACCAATTGAATCAATTTTAAATTTTATTGAAGAAACTACAAATGTGAAATTTATAAAGAAAAATGATCTGGTTTATGTTGTAGAAAAATAATCGGAAAATGCTGGCACATTTTCCGATATCAATTAGATAAAGGGTATCCGTAAATACCCAAATGTATAATCCAATAATACAAAATTATGGAAAAATCTGTAATATATGCTTTTAATAGGCATATAATTAACACCCGTAAGATTTTACTGAAGATGAAATTGGTTGTTCTGCTAACATTTTTATTATCGTTTCAACTTTCTGCAAGTGTTAAATCGCAGAATAGAGTTACTTTGGAACTTAAAGGTGTTAGCTACGAGCAAGTTTTGTCTGAGTTCAAAAAACAAGCTGATATTATTATCATATATAGTAATGATGAGTTTGATTATAGTAGAAAAACCGATGTTAGTTTCAGGGATTTAGAAGTGGTTGAAGCTGTAAAAAGTTTATTGAAAGGAACCAACCTTACTTATAAGCAATCTGAAGAGTACATTATAATCAAACCAAAACAAGAAATCCAAAAAGTTTCACCTCCCCAACCAAAGGATAATAAAAAGAAAATTATTGGAAGTGTCATGGACAGTAATGGTGTACCATTGCCAGGAGTAAATATAATTGTAAAAGGAACTACAATTGGAACAATTACCAACATGAACGGGAAGTTTGTTATTGAGGTTGAAGCTGAGACTGGAAAGCTTCTGCAATATAGTTTTATAGGCTATAAAACTGTTGAGTTGCCGATAGATAATAATGATGTTTTTGATGTAGAAATGCTTGAAGATTTTTCTATGCTCGACCAGGTAATTGTTTCCGGAGTGGCAATGGGAACCGAAAAAAAGAAAATGTCGGTGTCGGTAGCTAAAGTAAGTTCAAAGGATCTAACCAATGTACCACAATCTTCGGTTTCGGCTTCACTTCAAGGAAAAATTGCAGGAGTAAGCGTTGTATCCGGAGATGGTTCTCCGGGATCCGGTTCTTCAATTATTCTTCGTGGTGCTACAAGCTTAACGGGAAGTCAGTCACCCATGATTTTGTTAGACGGAATGATCATGCAAGGTTCCTTATCTGATATTAATGTTGATGATATTGAGTCAATTGAAGTGGTAAAAGGAGCGGCAGCATCTGCTCTTTATGGTTCCAGGGCTGGTAATGGAGTCATTGTAGTTATATCCAAACGAGGAGCCAGCTTACCCGATAATACAACAAAAGTAACAGTACGAAATGAGATTGGGATTCAGAAAGTTACAAATTTATTAGATCTGGCAGAACACCATCCCTATTTATTAGCTAATGATTGGCAGGAAGTGGATACTTACACCAAATATGCTACTGTTAACTACCCCACAGATTATGTTTCAGGCTATAATCCGAACATCGAAGGAAACCGGATTTTACTTGACAATGGAATGATGACCCAGCCATTTAGATTATACAACGATGTGCAGAACGAAATGTTTGAAAGTGGAGTGAGTTATACCAATTTCATTAGTGTAGCTGCAAAATTGAATCAAACCAATTTATATTTGTCCTTCGAAAATCATAACAACGAAGGAATTTTAAAAGAAACCGGAGGTTACGATCGTCAGAGTTTTAGAATAAATGTTGATCATGCCATAAATAGCAAAATCAGGATAAAAGCAAGTAATAACCTGATTTTAACCGAAAATGACATGCCTGGAGGTGGAAATGAGGCTTTTGGCCGGGTTGTTATGATGGAGCCTGATGTAAATCTGTACCAGAACAATGCAAATGGTTCCCCTTATAATTTTGCCCCAAACCAATGGAACCAAATCGTATTCAATCCACTCTACGAACTCTACAATAAATCAAATGTTTCAGAAAAAACCAGGTTTATAGGCACTTATGAGCTGAGTTGGATACTTGCCGACTGGCTGAGTTTTAAGGCAAGTTATGGAATCGAAAGTCAGGATTACCGGAGACTTGCTTACACTCCCAAAGGAATGTATACAGGCATCGATGGAGATGGCTTCTCGGAGTCTCCCGGATATTTGGATAACTACACTTCAAAAATTAAAAATCAGAATTACAGAGCTACGTTAAGTTTTTTCGATACTTGGGGCGATATGGAATTTAATGCCCGGCTTAGTTATTTAAGTGAAGACAACCATTTTGAAACTGCAGGCGGATACGGTCGTGATTTCGATTTTGCAGGCATGCCTTCCTTTTCCATTATTTCTGATGAAAACATGTATTTTAGAGATAGTTATGAAGACATTAAAGCTGAAAATATTTTTGCGATTGCTTCTTTTACTTTTAAAGACAGATACATTCTTGATGGTTTATTTCGTCGCGATGGTTCTTCATTATTTGGTTCAGAAGAAAGATGGCATAATTATTACCGTGTTTCGGCTGCCTACAGAATCTCACAGGATGTGAAAATTCCCGGAATTGATGAATTAAAAATTAGAGGTGCAATTGGAACTTCAGGACAAAGACCCGTTTTTTCATTACAATATGAAACCTACAGTACAGTATCAGGGGTATATCAAAAATCGACCTTGGGAAATAAGAATTTGAAACCTTCCGAATCCAGAGAGATCGAAGTAGGAATTGATATGACATTCTTAAAGCGATTTAACCTTGAGGCTACCTACTCAAACACGGAAACTTCAGATCAATTTTTGAAAGTTCCATTATTGGTTCATCAGGGCGGTTTTCCTTACCAATGGAAAAACGCAGGAACTTTGGAGACAAATACTTTTGAAGCCATGCTTCATGCCAACATCATAAATAAGAAAAACCTTAACTGGGATTTGAGATTTACATTCGACAAAACAAAATCGGAAATTACCAAACTTGATGTTCCGGCATACAGAACAGGTCCGCAAAGCAGTTTTTACATTCAGGAAGGCGAAGCATACGGAATAATGTATGGAAGAAAATTTGTGCACACTCTTGAACAAATGCAAGCTCAGATACCCGATGGAGAAAGCATTACTAATTATGCGTTGAATAATGAAGGCTTTGTCATCGAAAACGGAACAGAGGGAACCCGAAACGAATCTCCCATTCTCTTAAAAGATGAGCAAGACAATCCTATTACTCAAAAAATTGGAGACATAAACCCTGATTTTAGAATGGGGTTAACATCCAGCCTAAGTTATAAGGATTTTGGTTTCTTTATGTTGTGGAAATGGAAGCAGGGAGGAGATGTGTACAACAGTACCGCTCAGAAAATGGTTAATCACAACCGACATCCTATGATGGATCAATTTGGTAAATCTCCTGAAGCAATGAAAACCATCGATTACTATTTGGGTCTGTACAACAGCCAGTCAATTAATGAATTTTGGATTGAAGATGGAACTTACCTTCGCTTAGCTGAAGCTTCGGTTAAATACACTCTGAAAGGTGAAAAATTAGGCCGCTTGGGAAAATATGTTGAATCGGTAAAATTTGGAATCATAGGAAAGAACCTACTCACTTTTACCAATTATTCGGGTTACGACCCGGAAGTTACGTTTGATGGTTATGCTTTTGATAATACGGGATACCCGAATTTCACAACCTATTCCTTTTCTGTTAACATTGAATTTTAGCTTAATGGCCGATGAAAGTACGACAAAAGAGCTTTCAATAGTTAATTTCTTGAACAATTGCATATGTAACATCCATAAAGTAAAAATCGCAAATCAGGGCGAAACTCAATTTGTAATTTGAACTATGGATTCTAAAAATAGTTAGTATGAAAATTTTACACATAATTCCAATTTTTTGTTTAGTGTTTGTTTCCTGTGAGGATTTAGACGTTGAAAATTTGAATTCACCAGATACAGAAACAGTTTTGTCCGATTCTGATGGAATCGAATCAATTACTGCCGGCTTGTTTAAATTCTGGTTTTCGGTAGGTCATGATTCATCTTATGATTTTGGTACTGAAACCCCTGCAAGGGCAATGTGGTATATGGCAGATTGCGGAACTGTATTTTGGTCTAATTTTGGAGCTGTTGATCTGTCGATGGAGCCTCGCGAAGCATATATTAACGATGTAACCTATCCGTATCATTGGGTTGGTGAGGCATATTATAAAAACATGTATGATGTTTTAACATCATCAACCGACGTTATCAATATTTTAGACAACGGAATGCAAATTGGAGGAAATGGCGAAAATACCGATATGGTTAAAGCTGTTGCTTATTTTACCCAGGGACTTGCAAATGGTTATTTGGGTTTGATTTTTGATAAATCGGTTCTTATTTCCTCTATAGCAGACTATGAAACAATGGAGTTTAGCTCGTATAAAGATGTTGTGGCAAAAGGGATTGAACAAATTGAAAAAGCAATTGAAATATGCGAAAACTCAGAATTTATCCTGCCCACATCGTGGATCCCCGGCGACGAGTGGTCCAATGTAGAATTGGCTCGTCTTGCACACTCTTATATTGCTCGTTTATTGGTTTACTCTTCGCGAAATGCAACACAAAATAGTCAGGTGGACTGGGCAAAAGTGTTGGAACATACAGAAAAAGGGATTACAAAAGATTTTGCTCCTTTAGGTGATGGGGTTGCAGATTCCTGGAAATCTTATTTTCACTTAAAAACAGTAGCTCCGGGTTGGGGGAAAATTGATATGCGAATCGTGAACATGCTCGATCCAAACATCCCCTCAACTTTTCCGGAAAGCGGACTTTATACTGATTTACCAAATAATGGGTTAGCAATCTCTGATGATCAGCGATTACATCTAGATTTTGAATACGATACAGAAAACAGCCGACCCGATAGAGGCTATTACAGGTGGTCCACCTACCGATACAAAAGACTTGACGATTATATCAACAACGATGGAATCAACAAAAGAATAATTGATTTTCGCCTGTCGGAAAATGAACTGCTAATGGCAGAGGCTAAATACAATTTGGGTGATTACGCAGGAGCCGCTACGATCATTAATAGCGGAACCCGAATAACTCGTGGTGGCCTGACTACTATTGGAAACACCAAAGAAGAAGTGTGGAATGCAATTTGGTACGAACGGAATATCGAGTTAATCCTTTCGGGTATTGGCATCGAATATTTTGATATGCGTCGTTTCGATCAATTGCAAAAAGGCACAATGCTTCATTTTCCTGTTCCTGCTCAGCAATTACAACTAATTCCCGCAGAAATTTACACTTATGGAGGTGAATTTGGTGTTCCCGGTGAGGATGTTTCTATTGGCGGATGGAAATAAATGAATTTTTTAACAGATAAGTACATGAAACGAGCCATATTTTGATACAAGGAAATGATTATTATGGCGGTTTCTTGTGGCCTTTAAAAATCAAATTATAAGCACATGAAAAATCTAAATACATACCTGTTGTTGTTTGTGATTGTTGCGACATGTTTGTCGTGTAGCGACGATGACAATAGAATCGAAACACCTGTTGTTACAGGTGGGATGGTAAGCATTATTGATAGTTATGCCAACTTTAACGGAGAGAACCAGAGCTTTTACGCAACCAATAAAAGTACCGATGGTGAAAGACCATTTGATGCTTTAACTACCGACTGGACCTTCGAAACCTGGGTAAAAATGGAGGAAGGAACAAATCTAACAGAAGAACCGCTTACATCATCAATTATAATGGAGCAGCGATATGTTTTTTCATTGTATGCCACACCGGCAAATGAATCCAAACCTGAGGCTGATGTTGAAGAGGAAGTTATTGATTATAATCAACCGGGAGGAATAGGAACAAACTTGATTAAAGTTAAAGCCGATTACGAGTTGAAGTATTCAAAACTTGCCAACAACTCTACCGATGTTGAGTTAGAATCAATGAGTACTTACGATAACGAGAACATCGTTCTTTCATATGGGAAATGGGTACACATAGCAATTACCCGATCCTCTTCCGACAATACTGCACGTTTTTTTGTGAATGGACAACTGGTAGGTTCTGGGACTGATGATGTTTGGATTTCGAAGTCGTCGGTTTCAGCAGTAAATTGGAGTGGTACCTACCGCGGAGGATATTATGGTTTTGCTAAATGTGGTTTAAGAAAAGTTCGGGTATCCAATGTATCAAGATACAACGAAGATTTTATTCCTGATTTGGGTGCCGATTTTGAAGAGGATGATGAAACTTTATTCTTGCTGAATTTGATTGAAGAAGAAATGATCGATCCTTTAGATGATACACCGGAAATGGATGTGAAAGGAACTTATCCCTATTCAGTATCCTTACGCCAGAACAATTGGGATTCCGAATCTAAGATGATTTACAAATAACCTGGGATCGATTAATTAGCAGAAGAATTTATTGCAGACAGAACAAAAGGTTGTGAACTCCATAAGCTGACAACAATAGTAGCGGTATTGCACCAATGACTGTCGAAGTTCTGTACCAATAATTGTCGTGACATACAATCAACCATAAACTGGTAAGGGGATAGAATTGTTGAATAAAATGAGCAAGCAGAATTCGAATGTTAATACAAATTAGTAATCGGTATTATAAAAAAAACGAAAGGCTAATGTCTTGTTTTGATGCGGGTGTAATCTTTGTATTATCAGTGTGTTGACTTGTGTTTATTGGGTTGGCCTCACGTTAAGTTACGAACCAGGTTTCTACATTAGTTTTATCAATCTGCTACTTTGGATGATCAGTAAATTAATAACCGAACCCAGATAAAATAGAATAATCGAAATGAAAAATACATCAAAATTACTTGTGTTAATTTCATTTGTATTTCTTTCGTTAGCGGCATTTTCTCAAAAAGATACCAGTGAATACCGAAAGAAGTCCGATGAAATATTTAAAAAGCTAAACTCCGAAGATTCTAAGCTTTTAGAATGTATTCCTTTAACCGACAATAATAATATTATTGGGTATGTTTTCAATTATGAAAAAGGAGGATTTGTTATTGTTGATGCGCGAATTGATGCACCAATTATTGGTTTTTCTGATAAAGGACGGTTTGAGACTAAAAATAACCCATTTCTGCAATATCTTATTGAGGGTATAAAAGTGCAAAAAAATGACTTTGATCTGTCATCGGGAATAGAAAAAAGTGCTGTAAAAGAGTCGAAAACAGATGTGGTAATTAATCCTTTACTTACTGATGCTTGGGGAGGTGTTAATTGCATTGATGAAACAGGACAGAACATTAATGCTACGAATTTATACACACCTCAAAACTGTTCGGCAGGTTGCGTGGCCATAAGTGCATCGCAAATTTTCAATTATTACAAATGGCCTGAAAAAGCGATGGGCAATCATGTTTATTCGGACAGTTATGATGGTTTATCCTACACTCATTCTGCTTTTTTTGATGAGGTTGAGTATGACTGGACTGATATAAAAGACGAGTACTATGGAGTTGCATCGACAGTTGAAGAACGGGAGGCAGTATCCAAACTAATATACGATATCGCAGTTGCTGTTCAAATGGATTTTGGGCCAACAGGTTCAAGTTCCCATATAAATAAAATTCCCTTTGTGTTGGAAAATTTCTTTCGGTATAGTGGGCATTACGAAGAAGCATCATGGAGTTCTTTCTGGAATAGAATGTATGAAAATGTTACAGATCAAATCCCTGTACAGATAGGATTAAAAGCAAGCGCAACAGGAGCCCAACATGCTGCTGTTATTGATGGTTATAAAGATATTGATAACATACCATACTACCACATAAATTGGGGATGGTATAATAATAACGGCATAAACGGATACTATAATGTGCAGGGATGGACCAGTAGTTCTGGTGGCTACAATACAATAACTGATGCAATTTTCGATTTTTTGCCCATTCCTGAAATAACCAGTGTGGTAAGTGACGGAAGCCAGAACATCACTGTCCAATGGAAAGTTAGCAACAAAGTGAACTGGGATGCTTTTGAATTGGAAATGAAAAAAGATGAAGGCAGTTGGGAAACGGTATCGAGTACGATCACAAGCGATTCATATTCTATTACTGCCGAATCAACGGTAGCTATTTATCAGTTTAGAGTAAGAAACAAAATAAGTGATGTATTTTATTTAAACTCATGGTCCAATGAATTTGCTTATGCAAATGAAGAAAATTTAGACGGTTATATTTCCTTGGGAGGAAGCCAGTATGCCTATGCAAGACAAACTCCGGATAAGGATTTGGACTTCTCCGGTGAATATACGTTTGAGTTTTGGATCAATGTAAAGAATGGCAATCAAAACAACGATGTCATCTTGTATCAGCAATATGCCTTTACCCTTGGTATCGATAACATAACATCTACTTCGTATGCAATTGAATTTATAGCACACAACAGCAATGCATATATAAAATCTTACCATAGCGATTTATTGCTAAACGAATGGGTACATGTTGCAGTATCTCATTCAGGTAACAAAACAAAACTATTTGTAAATGGTGAAAAAGATGTTGAAAACAGCAGTTCCAATTTCAATTTATCAACAAGTAGTAAAGCCTTAAATCTGGGTGAAAAATACATAAGCAGCTATTCTAATTTTATTGTAGCAGAAATCGATCAACTTAGAATTTCGAAAATTGACAGGCATTCTGATAGTTTCACCCCATTAAGAGGAAATGCACATCAGCTTGATGATAATACTGTTGCATTGTTTGATTTTAACCAACCACATAAAGTACGTTTAAAAGATGAGGCTTTTAGGTTAAGTTTTATTGTGCAAAATGAATCTGGTGGGGTAATTTGGAAGGGAAGTAAAATTGAAAATAGCTTTGCCCCAGTAATTAGTACAAACCAATCGGCTGGTGTTACTCGCGATTCTCCAAATGGAACTTTGGTCTGCACAGTTTTGGCTACCGATGAAGATGTTTTTGCAACAGTTTTTCAGGATTGGACAATAATAGGAGGAAATACGAATAATGTTTTTGCTATTGATGAAGTAAGGGGGGAAATCACAGTTCATGATTCTGGTGCCCTGTCGAGCAGTCCTCTTACAGATTATAATTTACAATTAACGGTAAGCGATGGACAAAACACTTCCGAAATTGAAAATTTGGAGATTACAATTGATCAAACCACTTCATCAGACAATCACAATTTTGTTGATGAAAAATTGTTTGCTGTAAATATATATCCGAATCCTACAAATGATTTTGTGGAAATTCAGATGAGAAATAATCAGCAATTTAAAACGATAAAGGTATACGATTCTTCCGGAATTCTAAAGAAAAAAATAAAATCAAACAATCGCATATTTCAACTTGATTTAAGCGATCTTCCCTCCGGCATTTACCTGCTAAACATTCAATATGAAGAAGAACGTTTTATTCGAAAAATAATAAAAATGTAATCAGAACTCATCAGGTACATCATGATTTTCTACGCAAGTAAATAGATGGAGAAAACTCAATGGTTCAACAACAAAATTATAACACATGAAATTATTTATAAAAATTATACTCGTATTTATTGTTTTAAATCCTATTATATCAGAAGCATGTACTACGGCAGTTGTTTCAGGGAAATACACAAAAAGTGGCAGGCCCATGATATGGAAAAACAGAGATACATGGGCAGTAAAGAATAGTGTTGCCTACTTTAAAGGAGACAAATTTGATTACATGGGCTTGATTAATTCAGCTGATACTGCAAGAAGAAACGTTTGGATTGGAATGAATTCGGCAGGATTTGCAATTATGAATTCGGCCTCGTACAATTTAAACCATGAAAGCAAAGAAGAACTAAGTGGCCTTGAAGGCAGGTTAATGAAGACAGCTCTTTCTGTTTGCGGAACTCTTGAAGACTTTGAGAACCTTTTGAATTCAATGCAAAAACCCAGCGGATTGGAGGCTAATTTTGGAGTAATTGATGCTTTTGGAGGAGCTGCTTATTATGAATTCGGACATAACGGATTTGTGAAGATAGATGTTAACGATCCTGCAATTGCTCCTTTTGGTTATGTTATAAGAGCTAATTATTCTAATACCGGTGAAATAGGCATTGGGAGTGGTTATATTCGTTACAATACTTCTTCCGATCTGTTTTATCAGAGTGCTTCTTCTGAAGGATTGTCCGCTCAGTTTATTGAACAAGATGTTGCTGAGAGTTTAAAACACTCTTTAATTAAAGAGGATTTAAAGCTAAAGTATGGTAATCTACCCGAAAATACGTCTCAATATGCTCATTTTAGAGATTTTATTCCCAGATCAGGATCAGCTTCTTCTGTAATAATAGAAGGCGTAAAAAAAGATGAAAATCCTGAATTTGCTACCATGTGGTCCAATATTGGTTTTCCATTGGCATCTGTTGTTGTACCGGTATGGTTAAAGGGCGGAAGTACTATTCCTGAAATCGTATCCTACAAGACAGCATTAAAAGATTCTCCCATTTGCAATGCCGCATTAGTTCTTAAAAAAGAAAAAATCATGAACATCAGGTGGGGAAAATCCGATAAGTATTACATAAACGTTAATGCTTTGTATAACAGCGATAAATCAGGAATTGTTCAAAAATTACGTCCATATGATAATCATATATATGAGCTTACTAACGAGTTAATTGATAAGTGGAGACAAAAAGGAAGAGTTGATAAAAAGGAAATTAGCGAGTTTTATGAATGGTTAGATCGTTTTGTGGCTAAAGCTTATAAAGATGAATTTAATATTGAAATGTAAGTTAATATGAAAAAAAAACATCAATTATTAGTAATGATTTTTTTGATCGTTACAGCATGTGGAAAACATCAGCCTGACGACAATAAAATTGTGGTAGGCGTTTTTAATGGTAATGGAGCAGGGGCGATAAGTGTTGTTGAAACCATTGAAGCTCTGAAAATTGATAAAGACATATCGCCTCTGCAAATTAGTGCAAGTGATATTCAGTCTGGCAAACTGAATGCTATTGATGCAATGATTTTTCCTGGGGGAAGTGGTAGTAATCAATTGAATAATATCGGGTTTTACGGTAAAGAGAAGATTAGGAGGTTTGTTATAGACCAAGGAAAAGGAATTGTAGGGATTTGTGCGGGTGCATTTTTAACTAGTAGCACTCCAGGTTATCCTTCCCTTGAGATTGGTAATGTTAAAGTTATAGATAGGGCTCATTATGCAAGAGGAAGAGGTTTGGTTGAATTTAAGCTTACAGGAGAAGGGAAAAAAATTTTTCCGGAATTGGATCACAACAAACTATTTTGTCAGTATTATGACGGACCAGTAATGGAGACCCTATTGCAAAAAGAAAATTATTCCGAATTAGCGTATTATGTTACCGATATTCACTCCAACGCAGGGGCTCCCAAAGAGGTGACTCCTGGAAAAATATTTTTGTATAAGCAAAAAGTAGGTAGTGGAAGATTATTCGCAATTGCAGGACATCCCGAATCTACTCCCGGAATGCGTTGGATGGTTCCCCGAATGATAAGATGGGTAACAAATAATGAACAGGTAAAATATAAAGCTAAACTGATAAAGCCTGAAAATTATACTCGTGAAATTCTATATAATAAAATGCTGAAAATAAGTGAAAAGGAAAATTGGTGGAAGCTTTTTAATACAAATCCTGACTCTGTAATAATATCTATGAATTATTTGCATTCAATTTATTCCAGACCGGCTGTAAGGTGGAATATTGGGTTGTTGCGTAGTCCATTTCCAAAAGTTAGGTTACATGCTGCTGAATTACTTAAAATTTCGGAATATACTGCGGCATTGCCCGATTTGATTGTTGCTTTTGAGAATGAGAAAGATCTGGACGTTAAAGCTAAATTATCAAAAATCATAGAAGATTTGAGCGACTAAATAAGAGGAAAGAACTATTAATAAATTTTAAATAAATAATACTTGGAAGTTATTTTTTTAGATAATCAAGGAATTAATAATTGAATTCGCGTTATTATTCCGTTGAGGTCTAACCAATCGCTAACGCTTAAAATTCTGATTCTAGAGTAATAATAGTCTGTTAAGGTTTGTAAATCGTTTGTTCTCATAATTTTTAGTAAAAATCATGGTTGTTAATGTTGAAAATACCCTGATCATTCGGTGGACCAAATTGATCTAATATCTCATACTTAAAATCTAACGATCTATAAAATAAGCAGAACTTTTGTTTTTGCAAGCCTTTTTTAAATTTATCATATGTTTTGTGTCGAATATATTTTCTTCATAAATTCATTTTGATGTTATCAATTAATATTTTTTCAGTTTAAAACAGATAAGAGATTTGGTGCTTTTGCACTTATTTCACAAAAAAGTATCTATTATAAATGTGAATAGTAAGAAATGTAAATACTTACGTTTGGTTTTAGATAAAACAAGAGTCTGATCTGCAATCGTTTCCAGTGGGTGTTTTATAACACGTAAAGATTGGGTTAAAAATACTTCAAAGTGCTTTGAATTGTATCGAAAGACCTTAAAATTTGCAGAAGCAAATTATACTAATGTATAAGACTTAATTAACAAATATTTATTAACAATGACACCCAAGTTTAAAGCGCAAGCCGGAACTTTTGAATCAAGCGATATTATGATTCTGATTGAGCCTCTTGAAAAAGATTCTGGTCGCAAAGTTGATATTTCTTCAACAGTAATACTTCAGTTCGAAGAAGATATTAAAAAAACTATAAATCAGGTACTTGATCGGCTTCAGGTTGAGGGTTTGCATCTTATTGCCAAGGACAAAGGAGCACTGACGCAGACAATCGAAGCACGAGTTGAAACAGCAGTTAAACGATCTTTAGGTATCCAGGAGGGGACAATGTAATGGTAAAGAAAAAAAGAAGGTCGATGTTGTACATTCCCGGTAATAATCCGGCAATGATTCAACAAGCAGGAGTTTATGGTTGTGATGCTGTTCTTCTTGATCTGGAAGATGCTGTAGCATTAAACCAAAAAGATGCAGCAAGAATTTTGGTTCGGAATATGCTTAAAACGGTTAATTTTTATGATACCGAAGTATGTGTGCGTGTAAATAATTTCCATACACCGTTTGGATTAACGGATTTGGAGGAAATTGTGCCGTTACAGCCTGATAATATCCGTTTCCCGAAAACAGAAACAGTAGCCGATGTTAAGGAATTCATGAAAGAAGTGCGGCGCATCGAAAAGGAGCATGGAATTAAGAATCCAACCATGACTATTCATGTGATGATTGAAACAGCCAAAGGGGTTGCGAATGTTTATGATATCGCGGCTGCCGATCCACGAATAGATGCTATTACTATTGGGGGGCAGGATTTAACTGCCGATATGGGTATTATAAAAACTCCGGATGGAGTTGGTATTGATTACGCACGTAAGAGAATTGTGATGGCTGGAAAAGCCAATGATTTAGACGTTTTAGATACTATATTTGCTGATGTGAACGACGATGAAGGTTTGCGGGAAGAAACAGAATATATTAAAAAAATTGGTTTCGCAGGTAAGGCTCTTATAAATCCACGTCAGGTTGATGTTGTTCATGATGTGTTTAACCCGACTGAAAATGAGGTGCGTAAAGCATATCGTGTTTATTCTGAGTTTATTAAAAACAAAAAAGCTGGTATTGGAGTTTTTGCAATTGATGGAAAAATGGTAGATGCTCCTGTTGTTCAAAGAGCAATTACAGTTTTGGAATATGCCAAAATAGATTTGAAAGAAATTGAAAAGAATGCTGGTTAGTTTTTAAGCTTGGATTTAAAACGTAGACAAATGAAAAATGCAATAGGAGTTGAAATTCCTGAATATATAGAAGGCCTTGGGAAACTTGAACCTTTCCAGGGAGTTTGGAAAAGTATTATTGAAGACGAAGTTCCATCAACCAATATTTCCAGAACACTTAAGGCTAAAAAACCTCATGTTTCCAAACTTTGTAAAAATCTGGAAGAGGCTGTCAAAAGATGTAAACCTTTTGATGGAATGACTGTTACTTGTCATCATCATTTAAGAGGTGGAGATGGCGTGCTGATGCAGACCATTAAAATACTTGATGAGATGGGCATTAAGGATATCACCTTGGCGTCCTCATCACTTACATCAGCTCATGATGGTTTGGTTTCTTATGTTGAAAAAGGAATGATTACCAGAATCTTTACATCAGGTATCAGAGGTGCATTGGGAGATGCAATATCGGTTGGAAAATTAAAATATCCGGCAATTATTCACTCTCACGGTGGTCGTGTACGTGATTTTTTAACAGGAAGAATTAAGCCTGATTTGTCGGTTTTAGCAGCATCTGCAGCTGATGAAGAAGGAAACGCAACAGGTGCTCATGGTCCATCAGCGTTTGGATCAATGGGATACGCAGATATTGATGCCCGGTATTCTCGTAATGTAATTATTGTTACAGATAATTTGGTCGAATATCCTTGTGTACCTTGTACTGTACGTCAACATTTTATCGATTATGTGGTGAAAGTGGATAGTATTGGTGATGCAACAAAAATTGCGTCCGGAACTACCCGTATTACCAATTCACCAATGGATTTACGTATTGCCCGAATTGCAGCAACAGTAATTGAACATTCTGGTTTGTTCAAAAATGGAATGTCGTTTCAGGTAGGTGCAGGTGGAGCTTCTTTGGCGGTGGCCAAATTTCTTCGCGAAGATATGAAGCGAAAAAATATAATTGGTAGCTTCATGATTGGAGGGGTAACTTCCTATGGTGTTGATATGTTGAATGAAGGGTTATTTCATTCTATTTTTGATGTGCAGTCTTTCGATGCTGCAGTTAGTTCTTCGGTTTTGAATAATCCAAATCATATCGAAATTTCGTGTGATCAATATGCGAATCCCAATAACTGCGGATCTATGACCAATAAGTTGGATGTGGTTGTTTTGGGTGCACTCGAAGTGGATGTTGATTTCAATGTAAATGTAATTACAGGTTCTTCAGGAGAAATAAGAGGTGCATCCGGAGGACACTCTGATACCGCATCCGGAGCGAACTTAACAGTTGTTGTTTGTCCGGCATTTCGTGGTCGGTTACCCATTGTAAAAGATCGTGTTCACACTGTTGTTACTCCTGGCGAAAGTGTTGATGTAATTGTAACAGAGAGAGGTGTATGTGTTAATCCAGCGAAACCAAATTTGGCCGCGAAACTTAAAGAAGCCGGGGTGCAAGTGGTTGATATTCGTGACTTGAAAGAGGAAGTGGAGAAAATGACTGGTGTACCTGCCGAAAAGAAATTGGGAGATCAGATTGTAGGCTTGGTTGAATATCGCGACGGGACTATTATTGATGTAATTTATAATGTAAAGAATCTCTCATAAGCTGAGGCCGATTTATATAAATGAAATATGATACACCCTACTTGTTTTAAGCATTTAGGGTGTATTTGTAAACAGGAAGTAGACAAAATGGAGAAAGTCGTAAGAGAAATTTTGGAGGCTAAAGAAATTCGGTCAAAAGAGAGACAGAAGTTTGCTGAGTTAGGAGATATTTCACTAAGTCTGACTCTTAATATTCCAGGTGTTCCAAAATCGAATTATCAGATCAAATTGTTTTTCTCAGAATGTTTGTCTGATCTGAAACGATTTTTACTTTCTCATCGGATTATTATTGAGGAAAAAAGAGAAATTATTCGTCCTGATGCAGCAGGAGATTTTTATTTAGTCCCTGTTTCAGGCAATGAAATTTCAGCAGCAACGATAAAAGAGATTGCAGAGCTTTATGAAAAGGAGCATTCTTTAGGTAGACTTTTGGACGTTGATATTACTGATGAAAAAGGAAATCCGGTTTCATCGGGAAAAGCCAAGAAATGTTATTTTTGTAATGAGCACCCTGCTGTGTTTTGCATGAGAAGGCAAACTCACAAATATGGAGAAATGAGAACTGTTATCGAGAAAGATATATCCCGGTTTTTACAGGAAAGAAGGAAAATAAGGGTTTGTAAAGATTTGTCTGCATTTGCTTTAAAAGCACTTCTTCATGAAGTATCTCTTTCTCCAAAACCGGGTTTGGTCGATCGTTTTTCGAACGGATCTCATTCGGATATGGACTTTTCAACATTTTTAAATTCAAGTGCTGTCTTGTCTGTCTATTTTAAAGAAATAGCTGAATATGGTTATTCTTATTCGTCTGCAAATATAAAAGATGCTCTGCCAAAATTGAGACAAATAGGTTTGCAAATGGAAGAGGATATGTATTGCGAAACTTGTGGGGTGAATACTCATAAAGGTGCCATTTTTTTGTTGGGATTTTCATTGTTTGTGAGTGCCAATCAAATAAAAAACCGGAATTTTTCGTATGATTCATTTGTTAATCAAATAAAGGAATTAAACGGCAGTTTAGTTGAGAATGAGTTGGGGAAGAAGCTTTATAGCAGCAAAAAAACACATGGAGAAGAGTGTTTTGAGAAGTTTGGTGATAAGGGGAAAGGAATTAGAGGCGAAATTCAATCCGGATTACCTTGTGTTTTCAATCATGCAATTCCTGTTTTGAGTTCTCATTTCGATAAAATGGATGCAGTAAAAGATGCAATTATTCATGAAGGATTAAAACAAACACTTTTAGTTTTAATTGCACACAATTACGACAGCAATATTTTATATCGTAAAGGAGAAAAAGTTCTTAATGAATTACAGGATATTTCACAACAGGCTTTTACTCTTTTTGGAACTCAATATTTTAATTCAAAGTATCAGGATTTATTGGATTATTGTAATGAGAATCGGATATCTCCGGGTGGTTCTGCCGATTTGCTTGCTGTTGCATTCTTTACATATATGGTGAATAAAAAGTACAATTGGAAAGTATTCAATACAAATTGAAAATGAATAATAAAACAACATTTGTCATGCTTTCATAGATATTGAGCACCTTTCATAACATATAGAATTAGAGGGGTATTTTCTGTGAAATGCATATTATTGAGTGCGGAAATGAAAAGAAAATATTTACACAAAACAATACTAAACAACGAATAAGGATGGGAGTTGAGAATACAGATTATAGGGAAGAGTCTTTAGATCTAAACAATCCCTTTGATATAAAGCTGGTCTCAGAATTTCTGGAGCCATTGGGTTTTGAGTTCGATTCTATAGACGTTGATTACACCATGATTCTTTATAATTTGAATCAGGAGGTAATAGGAACCGGGTCGTATAAAGGAAGAGTACTTAAATATGTTGCAGTTTCTCCTAAATTTAGAGAAGGAGCCGCTTTTGCGCAAATTGTAACACATTTAATTGAATTGGTTATTAATGAGCACAAACACATTTTTGTTTACACGAAGCCTCGTAATTTAGAGGTTTTTAAAGGATTGGGATTTACCGAAATTGCAACTGCAGAGCCATTGTTCTCTGTTTTGGAATTTGGATATGAGAATATCAAAACATATCAGGACTATTTGCGGTCAATAAAAAAGGATGTAACTTTTGGTGGCATCGCAGCCATAGTTGTAAATTGCAATCCTTTTACTAAAGGGCATAAATATCTGATCGAAAAAGCTTGTGCGGAAAATAGAGTTGTATACTTGTTCGTAGTTGAAGAGGATCGTTCGTCATTTACTTTTGATATTAGATGGAGATTGATTCAGGAAGAATTGGGACATATTGAAAATCTGGTAATGGTGAAGGGGGGAGATTATGTAGTTTCAGGAACTATTTTTCCTTGTTATTTTTTGAAAGATGAGAAAGAATGTGACATTGCGGCTAAACAAGCCGAATTGGATGTAGTCACTTTTTTGAATTATATTGTTCCAATTTTAAATATTAATAGAAGATACGTTGGAACTGAAATGTATTCGCCGGTAACTGCGGCCTACAACGAAGCCATGATTAAATATTTACCGTCCAATGGCGTTGAAATTCTTGAGATACCAAGAATTACGCAAGGGAGTTCAGATAATTATATTTCGGCATTAAAAGTAAGAATCGCAATCCGTGAAGACAGACTGAATGAAGTCCTCGATTTTTTACCGGATTCAACAAAGAATTATCTGTTGTCGGAAGAATCTGCTGAGATTAGAGAGAAGATAAGAAATACAGTTACCAGACATTAAACAGAAAAGCCGGATGGGTATCATCCGGCTTTTTTTAACTTTACAATATTATAAACCTATTCGTTTTCGGATAATAGAAAGTGTGGTTGGTTTTGAATTGTAGGTGTATTTTGCGAATATCAGATAAAAAAGCAATAGTATATTAAATAAGTAGTTGAAGTACAGTGGTATATGGTAGTTGTTGCGGGCTACATCATCTATAAAAATATAGCATAAGGTAAAAACTTCACCCCAAAACCACAGCCATAAAAACAACTCGTTTAGGTCATCTGTTTTTTTTGTCTTAAATGTGTGGATTACTTGTGGCAGAGCACAAATTGCGAAAAGAATGCTTCCCATCCATCCAATAATTTCATTTGCTTGCATGTCGTCGTATTTTCATGCAAAAATGAACAAAACAAAGGAGAAAAATAAGAAATCCGGCTAATTTCTTTGGATTAACAACAAAGTGCGGTCATCATCAAATTTAGAGACATTGTAGATTTTGGTTAATTCCAATTCCACATCTTTAGGTTCAATAATTTCTTTTTCTTTGTTGTTGTCAAGAATGTAAAACATAGCTTCATCACCAATCATTTCACCGGTTCTGTCATTAACAGCTTCAGTGTAGCCATCGGTATAAAAGAATAGTTTATCGCCTTTGTTAAATTCATGAACCAGACTTCGGTATTTGCCTTCTTTTACAACCCCCAACAGTGTGCCTACAATATTTAATTGGGATATGTTTTTTTCTACTCCATCATAAAGAAAAGGGCGAAGAGCTCCGGCCGAAGCAATACTAATTTTATTTGAAGAAGTACAAAGCGAGATGATACTTAGAGTTGTAAACACTTCTGTAAGCTGAATGTCTTTAAAAAGATACTCATTTATAATATCGAGAAATTTGCCCGGTGATTCAACAAAATCGAGTTCTTGTCGATTAACGAAAAAATTAATGGTACTTCGGATGTAGGCAATATAAGCTGGTACAAAGAACCAGGCATCCCATTTTTTACCCATTACATCACCCAAAATCAATATTTTTCTATTCTGATCCACATCGATAATCTCGTAATAATCACCTCCCGGTAATTTATCATAGGGCTGATGAAGAATTTGAATATTATAGTCACGTATTGTGTCTTGAAATTCATTTTCGAAACGAATAGGAGATCGTTTAGCTGCAGAGTTTAATGCGTTTAAGTATTTGTTTTTTAAATCATGCTCACGTTGAACATTTGAATTAATTTGGTGAATAATCAGTTTTGGATTCAGATTTTTAAATAGAAAACCGCTTATTTTGGATTGCATTAGATTTTCCAGTTTGTCCATGTCGTCAGCATCAGAGACAAGAATGTTTATTGGAATATGATTCGAGACAATTTCCGTTATTTTATCTAAGATGGAGATCGCCCAATTGGCTTTATCATCAATAATTATGCCCCAGGTATTGGTGTCCTGCAAGGCCATGAAAAAATCGGTATCGGTATAAACGGCAGTAATATTTGTTTTAAGGTGCTTCCTGGGAAGAGGAAAAGGTTTTATTCTATTGGCACAATAAATCAAGTTTCCTTTTTCAAAACTGATGTCATCTTTTCTCGCACCATCAAGAATATCTTTTCTTAAATAGGCTTTCTTCAAATGGGATTTGATCTTTGAGATAAAGATCTTTTGTTTGATTGGTTTGGTGATAAAATCATCCGCACCGTCATTCAGATTTTTAATCCATGTATCTTCCTCGTTGTTTCCAGAAAGGAAAATAAAAGGAGTGTGTTGGTATTCAGGTGTCTGCCTAAGTCTTCTTACCAGTTCATTGCCATCCATTAATGGCATGTATAAATCTGAGATGATAAGATCGAAATGTTGACTTTTAGCCTGATCAATAGCCTCTTTCCCGTTTTTTGCAAGTGTTGTTTGGTAACCTAATCCTTTTAGAGTAAACTCAATGAATTTTAGGATAACTACGTCATCATCAACAACCAGTATATTTGGCGAGACTTTTGCCATATCAGTATTTTATTCAACTGATGAAAAGCTGTTAACACATGCGGTTTGGTCTTGTAAAATATCAAAGATAGAATCCAACTGCATTAATTCTATCAGCTCCATCACATCTCTGTTGATATTGCAAAGTTTTATAAAACTTTTATGTTCTTTTGATGTTTTAAGAGCCGATAAAAGTGCCCCAAAACCAGAACTGTCAATAAAGCTAATTTCTTCAAAATCAACAATTAATTTTGATTTAGGCTGAGACAAAAATTCATTCATTTTTTCCTTCGCAATATTTGCATTTAAGGCATACAAACGATTGGTTTCTCCCAATTTCATTATTGTTATAGAGTTTAGCTGTTTGGTTTCAATATTCATAGCAGTAAAATATGGTTACAGTGATTAAAGTTGTCCTAAGGTTTCTTTTAATTCTTTTATGGCTAAAGGACATTGTGATAAAAATTCCTCTACTAATACAGGAATATTTACTAAATCAATGTCATTCATAGTTTCGTTTTTCACGTTAGTCCAGTTTTTTTCATCTTGAGGACTAAATTCAATCCTGTTTTCTCTCTTCAGCTGCAATTCAAACTTTAAATTTCCTTTTGAAAAATGCTCTAATTGTTCTAGACAATCACCTGAATTTTCCATTCCCATTGTTCGTACGGATGATTTTGCCTTGTGAGCAATAGCGCCTAAATCCTGCCAGTTCCGAGCTTCAAAACTTCTTGATATTTCTTCTTCAAATTCAGGGATTTGTTCTAGAAAAATATCAATCATTTCACTGATGATGTTTTTGTCATTTCCAGACATCTCCTTTAGATAGGAGAGATCTGTGATCATTTCACCTTGAGTCATTCTGTTGATATGAGCTTGTTCGATTTAACATTTGTTTGATTTTTTTTATAAATTCAACTTTTGTTTCGATAGAAATAATGCGCTGAATTTTGAGTAAAATCTTCATTGTCGCATATGCAATAATACTAATTTATTTTCAATTTACCTATTGCTCCAGCTATTCAATTAGAGCTTAGTATCCTTGATTTTACTGATTGTTTGTTGATCGTAATTTTTTAGGTTTGCTATTGTTTGCCCGATTAATAATTAGGATTAATCTCAACAAAAGATTTTTTTTTTCGTAATACTAATTTTTATTGAATTTATCTGAACAAAATATCTAACTTAATGTTTATGATCTGGAAGTTTACTACCGCTGTTTTTCTTTTTGTTTTTTTATTATCAGGGAATTTAATTGGGCAAGAATTGTTGCCTGTGAAAAAGTCTGAATTTGTTGGGAATGAACCGAATCGAAAACAAGCTTTCACCCAAGTGAAAGAGGCATCTGAGCTGTATCAAAAAGGAATTGGATATGTGCCCCAGAGTTTAAATCTATTTTTGAGTGCTTACAATTTAAATAATAATAATCCTGAGTTAAATTACAATATTGGTCTTTGTTATTTAATAGCAGGACCAAAAGATGCTGCGCTGTCATATTTACTTGCCGCACAATCTGCTAATGCAGATGTCAGTGCAGATATTCATTTTCTGATTGGCTTGGCTTATAAATATCAAAATAATTTTTCTGATGCAATCATTCATTTTAAAATGAATAAAGAGTTAATTCAACAGAATAAGTATAAAGAGCAGAAAGAACTTCTGCCTATAAGTGATAAACACATTCAGGAGTGCCGAAGCGGCAGGCTGCTAATGAAAAATAGTCTTGATCTGGAGATACAGCCTGTTGAAGGAAATGTAAACTCAGAATTTGATGAATTTAATCCTCAAATAATTGATAGTAATTTATTTTTTAGTTCGCGAAGAGGATTAGAGAATGATAGCAGGTCACCAGAAGATCAAAAGTTTTTTGAAAAGCTTTTTAAGGCTTCAAAAAGTGAGGTGTTGGATATTGAGGTTCGTGAAGAGAAAAATAATTTAGGAGAAAATGTAAATTCTACTTTGCTGTCTAAATTTGACGATAAACAGTTTGTATTTTATAATAGTAATTCGGGAGCAGGTGATTTGTTTCTGGCTGAAAAAGAGAGAGGCAAATGGAAAATAGGAAAAGCAATTAAATTTATAAATGAAAAAGACTCAAGAGAGAGTTCTGCAAGTTTACCTCAATCGGGAAATGAAATTTATTTTGTAAGTAATCGTAAAGGAGGCTTTGGCGATTGTGATATCTATTTTTGCAAAAAAGAATCGGAGTCTAAATGGTCTAAACCAATTAATATTGGTGGCGATATTAATACTGAATATGACGAAGGTGATGTTTTTATAAGTGCGGATGGCACTAAGTTATTTTTCAGTTCAAAGGGGCACAATACCATGGGGGGATATGATATATTCAAGTCTGACCGTCGGGATGATGGAACTTGGAGTAAGCCAATAAATCTGGGATATCCAATAAATAGTACTGATAACGATATTACCTATTGTGAAGATCAGAATGGTATTTTTTATTTTGCATCCGAGCGTAGCGGAGGCAAAGGAGGGTTTGATATTTATTGTCAAAAAATACCTGAGCCGGTAATCGAAGAGGTTGCAGAGGAAGTCATAGTAGAACCAGTGACTGAACTTCCTGAAACGAAAATAGAAGTTCCTGCTACACTTCCGCTTGTAAGTTTTAAAAGTGAGGCCGTTGCAATAACTGAAACTCCGGTAAAACAAGAATTGGTTGAAGAGGATTTTGTTTATAGAGTTCAAATTGCTGCGGCAAGAAAAGAAATGGATCCTAAAGATCTATTTAAAAGGTACAAAGGAGGTGATGTTATAGATCATTTGTTTGTTGAAAACTGGCATAAATATACTATCGGAGGATTTTTAACATTTAAGGAGGCTGCCAAATATAGGGATGCCTGTGGAGTGAAGGATGCTTTTGTTGTATTGTTTAAAGGAGGTTATCGATTAGGAATTGCCAGAAGGCCTTTTGAGGCAAACTAGTGTATTGGCACAAACGATATCTGAGAAAATTTTTTACATTTGCAAAAGATAACACAAACACGATTTAATAACTTTTTTCTCAGGTAAATCTTCAGTAAAAAAGTTTGTCTTTTTTATGATTACTTGAAGATCTTGCCCAAAATACGTAAACAAATGAAAAGAACAGCATTCACTAGCTTTCATGAAGAATTAGGTGCAAAAATGGCACCATTTGCTGGGTATAACATGCCTATTGAGTATACCGGAATTAACGATGAGCACAAATGTGTTCGTGAAAAATTAGGGGTTTTTGATGTTTCTCACATGGGTGAGTTTTGGGTGAAAGGTCCAAAAGCTTTTAGTTTTGTACAAAAATTGACTACAAATGATGTAGCTGCGCTTTCAGATGGAAAAGTTCAGTATAGTTGCTTCCCAAATGGGAAAGGCGGAATCGTTGACGATTTGTTGGTATATCAAATTGATAGCGAGACGTATCTATTGGTTGTAAATGCAGCTAATATTGAGAAAGATTGGAATTGGTGTTGTAAAAATGCTGAAGAAATGGGATTGGAAGTTGGAACTGAACTTTATAATGCTTCTGATGAAATATGTCAGTTAGCTGTGCAAGGTCCTTTGGCATTGAAAGCAATGCAGAAAATTGTGGATCGTCCGATTGAAGATATGGAGTATTACACATTTCAAAAAGTGACCATTGCAGGAATCGAAAATGCTATTTTTTCGACTACTGGTTATACTGGTTCCGGTGGATGTGAAATTTACGTGTCAAACGAAGATGGAGTGAAGCTTTGGAATGCTGTAATGGAAGCAGGAAAAGAATTTGGAATCCAGCCAATTGGTTTGGCAGCTCGCGATACGCTGCGTTTGGAAGTTGGCTTCTGTTTATATGGTAATGATATTGATGATGACCATTCACCGATTGAAGCAGGTTTAGGTTGGATCACCAAGTTTGTGGAAGGAAACGATTTTATCGATCGTGAGTTTTTTGCAAAACAACAAGAAGAAAAACCAAAGCGCCGATTGAAAGGTTTTGAATTGATTGATAGAGGAATTGCTCGTCATGGATACAAAATTGAAGATGCTGAAGGAAATGAAATTGGCGAAGTAACTTCAGGAACAATGGCTCCAATGGTAGGAAAATCAATTGGTTTAGGATATGTTAAGGAAGGATTTTATAAACTGGATACTGAGATTTTTATTCGTGTTCGAAATAAAGCGGTAAAAGCTAAAATCACAAAAATTCCTTTTTACAAAGCGTAAATCGAATTTTTATTGAAATAACAAAAGGCAGTTACCCTTGATGTAGCTGCCTTTTTTTTGTTTTTAATTATAGCGGTTGGGGCTTTTCAAACATAAATTCTTATATTTGGAATGGTTTTTTAAGGGAAATTAATTCTGAAAATAGAATTTAATTTTTCTTGTTACCATCTAAATTCACAAAGATTGCTTCGAACAATCCAAATATTTGGATTTTCAGGAAAAAACACCATAGTGTGAATGAATATAAGTAAAAAATTCTGCAGGTTAAGTTTCTGTTTTTCAGAACGTAAATATTAATCTATACGAAGGGGGATAAGAGGATAAATTATTTGTTATAAAACATACATTTTAACAAGTAAAACCGTCTTAAAATAAATTTTTATTTGCAATTTTGCCTCAGGATATGGAATAATACAAAAATTTAAAACGTTTGAAAAAATGAAAGTACACAACTTTTCTGCAGGTCCTTCAATTCTTCCTGATTTTACAGTTGAAAAAACAGCTGAAGCAATTAAAAATTTTGCCGGAACAAGTCTTTCTTTGATGGAAGTGTCTCACCGCAGCAAAGAATTTGTTGCAGTAATGGATGAGGCTATCTCTTTGTTTAAGGAATTATTAAGTATTCCTGAAGGTTATTCGGTTTTGTTTCTTGGTGGTGGTGCCTCAACTCAGTTTTGCATGATTCCTTACAATTTGTTAGGAAAAAAAGCAGCTTATCTGAATACAGGAGCTTGGGCAAACAAAGCTTTGAAAGAAGCAAAACTATTTGGTGAAGTAGTAGAAGTAGCATCTTCGAAAGATACTGTTTACAACTACATTCCTAAAGGATATAAAATTCCTTATGATGTAGATTATTTTCACATCACTACCAACAACACTATCTACGGTACAGAGATTAAAGAAGATTTAGACGTTAATGTTCCTTTAGTAGCTGATATGTCATCTGATATTTTCTCTCGCCCGGTTGATGTTTCAAAGTATGCATTAATTTATGGCGGTGCTCAAAAGAATCTTGCACCGGCAGGTGTTACTTTTGTGATTGTAAAAGATGAAATTCTTGGTAAGGTAGATCGTCAGATTCCAACCATGTTGAACTACCAAACACACATCGATGGAGAGTCAATGTTCAATACTCCTCCAGTTGTTCCTGTTTTTGCTGCTCTTCAAACTTTGCAGTGGATCAAAGAACAAGGTGGCGTATCTGCAATGCAGAAACGAAACGAAGATAAAGCAGCAGTGCTTTACAATGAGATTGACAGTAATCCAATGTTTAAAGGAACTGTTATTAATAAAGAAGATCGTTCATTAATGAATATCTGTTTTGTGATGAATGACGAATATAAAGAATTGGAAAAAGACTTCTACGAATTTGCAACCGCGAAAGGAATGTCAGGAATTAAAGGACACCGTTCAGTTGGAGGGTTCCGTGCTTCTACCTACAATGCTCTGCCAAAATCAAGTGTACAGGCATTAGTAGAGTGTATGAAGGAATTCAAAAATATTCACGTAAAATAATTATAATAGGAAATGAGCAGGAATGGAGAAATCCATCTCCTGCTTGTTTGTCATTCAGCGCACGAGGAACGACTAAAGTAATGTAAACATTACTTCGATTTGGCTGGCGATGACATTTTATTTTTTCATAATTCAAATATCAAATAAAATGACAAAAGTATTAATTGCAACCGATAAGCCTTTTGCTCCTGCAGCTGTTGATAGTATCAGGACTGTTGTGGAAGGTGCTGGTTACGAATTGGTTTTATTGGAATCTTATACTGATAAAGCAGATTTATTAGCTGCAGTTGCCGATGTGGACGCCATGATTATTCGCAGCGATAAAGCAACACGCGAAGTAATCGAAGCTGCTAAAAACCTTAAAGTAATTGTTCGTGCAGGTGCAGGATACGATAATATCGATCTTGAGGCTTGTACTGAGAAAGGCGTTGTTGCCATGAATACTCCGGGACAGAATTCAAATGCTGTTGCTGAGTTGGTTTTTGGAATGATGGTATTTTTGGCAAGAAATGGGTTTAACGGAAGTGCTGGTGTTGAAGTACGAGGAAAGAAAATCGGAATTCATGCATATGGTAATGTGGGACGATATGTTGGAGAAATAGCTAAAGGTTTTGGAATGGAAGTATATGCCTTCGATCCATTTGTGGCTAAGGAAACAATTGAAGCTGACGGCGTAAAGGTGGTTGACTCTGTTGAGGAATTGTATAGCACCTGCAACTATGTTTCTCTTCACATTCCGGCAAATGACAAAACAAAAAACTCAATTAACTTCGATTTGTTGAACAAGATGCCTAAAGGTGGTGTGCTTGTTAATACAGCTCGTAAAGAGGTGATTGATGAAGAAGGTTTGATTCAATTAATGGATGCCCGTAAAGATTTTGCATACATTTCGGATATTGCTCCTGACTGTAAAGAAGAAATTGAAGCTAAATTTCAAGGCAGATTCTTCTTCACTCCAAAGAAAATGGGTGCACAAACTGCTGAGGCAAATATCAATGCTGGTATTGCCGGAGCAAATCAAATTGTGAACTACATTAAAAACGGAGACGAAACATTCAGAGTAAATAAATAGTATTTGGAAAACAAGAGGAAAGTCATTTTCTTCTTGTTTTCTACCTTATATATTTGAATGCAATTAGCATTCAGATAGATTAAACAAACAAACACAACAAAAACATAAAACGCGATGGCTATTTTAAAACCATTTAAGGGCTTGCGCCCACCAAAAGAGATTTCAAAAGATTTGGCTTGTTTGCCATATGATGTAATGAATTCAGAGGAAGCCGCTCAAATGGCTGAAGGTAAGGAAGTGTCTTTGCTTCATATCACTCGTGCCGAAATCGATTGCCCTGCCGGAACAGACGTTCACTCAGAAGAGGTGTATAAAAAATCTGTATCCAATTTAAAAATGTTCCAGGATAAGGGATGGTTGGTTCAGGACGAAGAAGCTAAGTTCTATATCTATGCTCAAACCATGGATGGAAGAACTCAGTATGGTATTGTTGCTAACGCAGCTTGCGAAGATTACAAGAACGGAGTGATTAAAAAGCACGAGTTAACTCGTCCGGATAAAGAGGAAGATCGAATGATTTTAACTCGTTATACTCAAGCGAATCTGGAGCCGGTATTCTTTTCGTACAAAGCTGTTCCTGAAATTGATGCAATTGTTGCAGATATAGTAAAGAACGAAGAAGCTGAGTATGATTTTGTTGCTGAAGACGGATTTGGTCATCATTTTTGGCCGGTAAATAATCCAGCAACAAATAAAGAGTTGGAAGAGTTGTTCGCAACAAAAGTTCCTGCTACATACGTTGCTGACGGTCATCATCGTACTGCAGCAGCAGCTCGTATTGGTGATGAATTTGCGGCTAAGAATCCTAACCACACAGGTGATGAGGAGTACAATTATTTTATGGCTGTTCATTTCCCAGATAATCAATTGGCAATTATCGATTACAATCGTGTTGTTAAGGACTTAAACGGAATGACTGAGACTGAGTTTTTGGCAAAGTTGGAACAAACATTTGAAGTGGAGTGCATGGGTGAGGAGATTTACAAGCCTGCTAAATTGCATGAATTTTCAATGTATTTGGATAATAAATGGTACAAACTAAATGCGAAAGAAGGAACTTATGATGATAAGGACCCTATTGGAGTTTTGGATGTAACTATTTTATCAAGTCATGTATTGGATAATCTTTTAGGGGTTGAAGATCTTCGTACTACAACTCGTGTTGAGTTTGTGGGTGGAATTCGCGGATTAGGAGAGTTGAAAAAACGTGTTGATGGTGGTGATATGAAAGTTGCATTTGCTTTGTATGCAGTGTCGATGCAGCAGTTAATTGATATTGCTGATACTGGAAATATTATGCCTCCTAAAACAACATGGTTTGAACCTAAGCTTCGTTCAGGTTTGTTAATTCACAAGTTGGATTAAGCAAGTATATAAGAAATATGAAAGGATGCCAATTGGCATCCTTTTTTTTGTGCGAAAACGTACATATACGTGCTTATTCGAACAGATTTTGTTTCGTATAATTTTCTGTAGTTATCAGATATGTAGGTTTTTATGAGTGGTGGCATATGGATTGATATATAAGGGCTGTAAATCTAATCCCTAAACTATGATACAGAACTTTTTTAAGGTTGCCTTTCGGAATATGAGAAAATACAAAGGTTACACTTTTATTAATATTGTTGGTTTGGCTGTGGGGCTGGCTTGTGTATTTCTTATTTATCTGTTTGTTCAGGATGAGTTGAGTTACGATAAATTTTATCCCAAATATAAAGATATTTATCGTGTAGCAACTAAAGTAAAAATGGGTGAGCGGAAAATGGATGGCAATACCATTTGTGCACCTTTCTCTCCCAATGCAGTTGCTGATTTTCCAGAAGTAAAATATGCAGTAAGAATTCATTTTTGGAACAATGTGTTGTTTAAATATGAGGACAAGCAATTTGTGGAAGACAAATTTTTACGCACAGATTCTACTTTTTTTGAAGTCTTCTCCCGTCCTTTCGTGTTTGGTGATTCAAGGACAGCTTTAAAGGAGAAGAATAATATTGTATTGACTCAAAGTACATCTCAAAAATATTTTGGCGATGCAAATCCTGTTGGGAAAATTTTGAAGATGAGTGAGGATAAGCTCTTTACTATAAGTGGAGTGGTGGAAGATGTACCTGAAAATTCTCATTTTCATTATGATTTAGTTGGCTTGTTAAATTTAAGTGCAGAAGAGGAAGATGCTTGGTTTAGTGACTATATGCAGGCTTATTTTTTGTTGAAGCCAGGAACGAACTACAAGGATTTAGAAGCTAAATTTCGTGATTTCACGATCAGACATATGGGACCTAAATTGATTGAAGTTCTTGGGATTGATATTGTAGCATGGGAAAAAAACGGAAATGAATTTAAGTATTATTTAGAGCCATTAGAGTCGATTTATCTTAAGACTACTACGGAAGGTCAGATAGAGCCTGTTAGTGATATAAAATACATTTATATATTTTCGGCGATTGCTTTTTTCATTCTATTACTGGCCTGTGTTAATTTCTTAAATCTAACGACAGCCAGATCGTATACCCGGGCTCGTGAGGTAGGAGTAAGAAAAGTATTTGGAAGTAATCGGAATATGCTTATGATTCAATTTTATGCAGAAACTTTCCTAATGACTTTATTGGCGGCTGTTATTTCTTTCTTCCTGATTGAGTTGACCTTGCCTTATTTTAATGAAATTACCCGGAAAAATTTGATGTCGCCGTTATTATGGCAGGGGGAGTATCTTTTATTTATGGGAGGCGTAATTGCATTTGTTGTATTGTTTGCGGGGAGTTATACCGCCATTTCTTTATCAGGTTTTAAGGTGATGAGTGTACTGAAAGGTGAAGTGCAAAAAGGACGGCTGGGGAAACGAATAAGAGCTGGTCTTGTTATTTTTCAATTTGTGGTTGCCATTGGTATTTTGATATCTGCATTTATTATTAAAGAACAGGTTAATTTTATGCAGGAAAAAAAGTTGGGATTTGATAAGGAACGTGTATTGGTGGTTGATAGGGCATATTCATTAGAAGATGAACAGAGAATATCCATTAAAGAAAAGTTAAAGGAGTATTCGGGAATTGAAGACGTGTCATTTTCAGGAATGGTTCCCGGCCGGGGTACAAATGGATGGTCGATGTATCGTGAAGGAGCAAACAATGAAGATATGATCAATTTTCGATTGATGCATGTTGATGAAAACTTTATTGATTTGCTGGGACTGAAAATAATTGATGGAAGAAAATTTGATAAAAACAGGGTGTCGGATTCTTCTGTTTTTATAGCTAACGAAGCTGCGATTGCTGCATTGGGATATACCGATAATCCTGTAGGACGAAATATTTACAAGCCGGATTTTAATCAAAATGGTCGGAAGGCTATTGAGATTATTGGTGTAATTGAAGATTTTCATTTTGAATCGATGCGCGATAAAATACTTCCTATGTTATTGGTATCTGACCCGAAACTTTTTAAACGTTATATGTTGGTTAAGTTACAGCCGGATAATGTAATGGATGGAGTAAAGATGGTAAAAAAGTACTGGTCAAAAATGACAGATGGGGAGCCTTTCGAATATTTCTTTTTGGATAGTGATTTTAATAGCCTGTTTAAGGGAGAAGAAAGGGTTGCGAATATCCTTAGTTCTTTTACTATTTTGGCCTTTTTTATTGCACTTCTTGGTTTATTGGGATTGGTTTCTTTTGAAATGCAGCAAAGAGTAAAAGAGATTGGAATTCGTAAAGTGCTGGGTAGTTCGGAATTTGGATTGATGATGATTTTGAGTCGTAGTCTTTGTTTGAATGTAATAATTGCAAATATTGTTGCATGGCCATTAACTTATTTTGTGATGCAGCACTGGTTATCGAATTTTGTGTACAGAATCAATTTTCCATGGTATTATTTTATTTTGGCTTTATTAATGTCGCTTATTTTGGCGGTGCTTACAGTAAGTGGTCATTCATTGAAGGTAGCAAGAGCAAATCCAATAGAATCTTTAAAATACGAATAGTTTTTTGTAAGTTTTAATACACAGTAAGAAAGTTCTCATCAGTAAATGGTGGGAGCTTTTTTTATCGGGAAATTTTATTTTAACCAAATGGTTAAAAAATGAAGATTTATTTGGAGGAATAAAAAAAAGCAAATATATTTGCATTAACCAAACGGTTAATCCGAATGGTTAATTTTTTGAGTATGAATTAACCAACTGGTTAATAAAATAGAAATGGAAAAGAAATCAGTCGAGACCCAAGAGAATATTCTAATTGCTGCAAGAACTATTTTTGCACAAAAAGGATTAGCCGGAGCCAGAATGCAGGAGATTGCAGATTGTGCAGGAATAAATAAAGCTTTGCTTCATTACTACTATCGAAACAAAGAAAAATTATTTGAACAGGTTTTTGATGAAGCACTAAAAAAAATGCTTCGCCCCATAGTTGCGTTTTTAGCAGATAATTCTGATTTGTTTCAAAAGATCAGAAATATTTGCAGGCACTATCATGAAGTGTTAGTTGAGTATCCGTTCCTTCCTAATTTTGTAATTAATGAAATTAATTCGGATCCGACACGAATACTTAAATTGTTTGATGTTGAAGGGTTTTTGGAGGGAAGGGAAAAGACAATAATTCAAATTAACGAAGCTGTTAAGTCAGGAATTATAAGACCGATTGATCCAAGAGAGTTAATTCTAAATATCATTAGTTTGTCTATTTTTCCGTTCGCAGGCCGACCTGTAATTAAGGAGATTTTATATAAAAATGAAAATATATATGAGATACTGAAAGAACGGGCCGATCGTGTTTCTGATTTCATAATTCAATCAATAAAAATTTAATTCTTTTGAAATGACATCAATTTGTAGAAAAAGCAAATACATTCTTTTGCTGATTATTTTTTTTAAGATTCAGATAGGATGGTCTCAGGAAGAGGTTCTTAGTTTGGATCAATGTCAAAAAGAAGTTCAGGAATTTTTCCCATTAATGAAAGGAAAAGAACTTTTGAGTAAATCTTCGGATTTGAATACAGAGAATTTGAAACTTGCCTATTTACCAAAGATTTATGCCAATGGAAGCCTCAGTTATCAGTCCGATGTAACAGGTATTTCATTTCCCGGAATGAATACGCCCAAAGCGCCAAAAGATAGATACTCGCTAAACTTAGATGTGGAGCAGTTGATATATGATGGCGGAAAAACTCATGACAGGGTTGAGGTGGAGAAGAAATCTTCGGAGGTTGAAATTAAAAATCTGGAAATTCAGATGTATCAACTTCGTGAACGCGTTAATATGGCCTATTTTGGAATTCTGTTGGTTCGAAAAAGTAAATTGGTGATACTTGATAAACAAAATACTATTGTTAAACGCTTACAGCAATTGAAATCTGCCGTGGAAAATGGAATGGTTCTTCCTGCTAATTTAAAAATTATGGAGTCTGAATTGCTTTTAATAGAACAGCAGGTGCTAGAGCTAAATGCTCGTGAGGAATCCTCATTTAATGTGCTTTCTCAGCTAATGGGACGCAGTTTAAGTGTGAATACAAAACTCGAAGAAACAGAATATGATCAACTATCAGTAAATGGTTTGGAATCTAAGGATAGGCCTGAATATCAATGGTACTTAAGCCGGCAATCATTGTTGGATGCTCAAAAAGAGTTATTGAAGAAAGATAGATATCCGGTGGTATCAGCTTTTGGTCAGATGGGATATGGAAATCCCGGTTACAATCAATTAATGGATGAATTTGATACTTATTACATGTTGGGAGCAAAAATTTCCTGGAATATTTTCGATTGGAAATCAAATCGCAGAAAGCAAAAAGTAATTGGAATTCAAAAAGAGTTACTGGGAACCCAGGAGTTAAGTTTTACGCAAAATCAGCGTATTAATTTGGGGAAAGAAAGCAGTGAGATCAGGAAATTCGAAATTTTACTTGAAAAGGATGATGCCATCATCGAATTGCAGGAGGATATAAGCAGAAGTTCAGCCTCGCAGTTGGATAATGGTGTGATTACTTCAAGTGATTATTTAGAGGATTTGAATAAGGAAATTCAAGCGAAATTGAATAAAGAATACCATACAATTCAATTACAGCAATCATTGGCTGAGTTCAAACGAATCAAAGGAATTTAAATATCAATAAAATGAAACGTCCATGCCAAAGCGATTTTGACACTAAAGGGGATGATTATTCTAGCATAGAATCCCGAAAGCTTTGGGAACCATATGGCAAAAACTTAAAATTATAAGCACATGAAATTAACAACAATTATAGGAGCAGTTACTCTTTTCTTTGCTTTTGGCTGCAGTCAAAATGAAGCCGATTCGGATGCTTTTGGAAATTTTGAGGCTACAGAGTATATGATTTCAGCTGAAAACAGCGGTAAAATACTTGCTCTTGATGTAAATGAGGGAGATGTTTTCTCAGAGGCAAAACAAGTTGGAGTTATTGATACCACTCAGTTGTATCTGCAAAGAGAGCAGTTAAAAGCACAAAAGTCAGCTGTGGCCTCAGGAGTGAAGAATATCCTTTCTCGAATCGCGGTTTATCAGGAACAGATTTCTATCCTTGAAAAAGATAAATCAAGAATTGATAAAATGTTTGCAGACGGTGCAGCAACCAGCAAAGAAGTTGATGATGTTAATGGTGGAATTTTGCTTGCTCAGAAGCAGATACAAGCGGTTAAAACTGAGAATGCCAAGGTTTTGGGAGAGTTGGAGAGTCTTGATCGAAAAATTGAATCTTTAAACGATTTAATTGAGAAAAGTAAGATATATGTGCCAGAGGCCGCTACGGTTTTGGAAAAATATCATGAAGCTTATGAAATGGTGAATACAGGAACACCACTATTTAAACTAGCCGATTTAAGTTCGCTTGATTTACGGGTTTATATTAGTGGTGATCAGCTTTCAGAAGTTAAAATCGGTCAAGAGGTGAAGGTTTTGATTGATAAGAATAAGGTGGAGAATGAAACGCTTCAGGGAAAAGTGATCTGGATATCTTCCCAATCTGAATTTACACCCAAAATTATCCAAACAAAAAAAGAGCGCGTGAAATTGGTTTATGCTGTTAAGATTAAGGTGGTAAATGACGGACGTTTGAAGATTGGAATGCCGGGTGAAATTAGATTCAAATAGCATATGAACTCTACTGTTAGCATAAATAATTTATCGAAATCTTACGGTGACGTTTCAGCTCTTAAAGAAATTAATCTGAATATTAAATCGGGAGAATTGTTCGGATTAATAGGACCGGATGGGGCAGGTAAAACAACATTGTTTCGTTTGCTTGCGACTCTCTTGCTTCCCGATTCAGGTTCAGCAGCATTGTGCGGTTTCGAGATGGTGAAGGAGTACAGGCATATTAGAAATATATTAGGTTATATGCCGGGTAAATTTTCTCTTTATCAGGATTTAACGGTCTTGGAAAATCTTAACTTCTTCGCAACAGTTTTCAATACCCGAATTGAAGACAATATGGACATGATTCGTGATATTTGGGTGCAGATTGAACCATTTAAGGACAGACCGGCGGGCAAATTATCGGGCGGAATGAAGCAAAAACTGGCTCTTTGCTGTGCGCTGATTCATCAGCCAAAAATATTGCTTTTAGATGAACCTACAACCGGTGTTGATGCTGTTTCGAGAAGTGAGTTTTGGCAAATGCTGAAAGGTTTGAAATCAAAAGGGATCACTATAGTTGTGGCTACTCCTTATATGGATGAGGCAAATTTGTGCGAGCGGGTTGCGCTTATGCAATCAGGCGAAATTCTAAGTTTGGATAGTCCATCTGGTATAATTGCCAGTTTCGAAAAAGATTTGTACTCTTTTGAGGCAAAAGATACCTATCAGCTTTTGTTGAATTTACGCGCTTATCCATTTGTTAATTCTGTTTTTTTATTTGGCCAAAGTGTTCATTATACAGATGTTCGGGATGATTTTGTCCTGTCGGATTTGAAAGATTATCTGAAATCGAAAGGGCAGGATCATGTTGAAATTAAACAAATTGCGGCAGGTATAGAGGATTGTTTTATGGCTTTGAGTCAACAAAATACTGTTCAGAAATGAATTCAGATAAAAAAGTAATATCAGTAAGGAATTTGACTAAAAAGTTTGGCTCGTTTACAGCAAATGATGATTTGTCATTTGATGTATATCAGGGTGAGATTTTTGGCTTTTTGGGTGCAAACGGAGCGGGAAAGACAACTGCAATGAAAATTTTGTGTGGTCTTTCGTATCCAACATCCGGAGAGATAATGGTTGCCGGCTTAGATGTTTACAAACAAAGGGAAGAACTGAAAAGAAATATTGGCTACATGAGTCAGAAGTTTTCATTGTACGAGGATTTAACGGTATTTGAGAATATTCGTTTCTATGCCGGTATTTATGGGATGTCATTGAAGGATATCAAGTTGAAGTCGGATGATTTGTTGAAAAAACTGGATTTGGTTCATGCCCGAAATAAAAGAATTGGTGAACTGCCACTTGGTTGGAAGCAGAAACTGGCTTTTTCTGTTGCTATTTTTCACAATCCGGAAATCGTGTTTTTAGATGAACCAACCGGAGGGGTTGATCCGGTTACCCGAAGGCAGTTTTGGGATCTGATTTACGAAGCTTCCCGAAATGGAATTACCGTTTTTGTAACCACTCACTATATGGATGAGGCAGAGTATTGCAACCGGGTTTCAATAATGGTTGACGGAAGAATTGAAGCATTGGATACACCGGAAGGGCTTAAAAATAAATTCGACGCCAAAGATATGGATGAGGTTTTTCTTCGTTTGGCAAGAAAAAGTAATTACAAAGAGTAAGAATCTGAACGGATTTACTAAAAATATAAAGAGATGAAACGATTTATCGGTTTTCTGAAAAAAGAATTCTATCACATTTTTCGCGATAAAAGATCGATGCTGATATTATTTGGAATGCCCATTGTGCAGTTGCTGCTTTTTGGTTTTGTTATCACCAACGACCTTAAAGATGTTAAAATGGCTGTTGTTGATCATTCTAAAGATGAATATACATCTGAAATCATTAATAAAATAACCTCTTCGGGTTATTTTAAACTTGTTAAGAGTCTGGATGGCATTGCACAGGTAGATGAGCTTTTCCGAAAAGGAGAAACGAAGCTGGTTTTGGTGTTTGAGCCTGATTTCGGAAAAAACTTTATTAAAGGATCAAAAGCTTCGGTGCAAATATTGACTGATGCTTCGGAACCGAATATGGCTAGTTTAGAGGTGAATTATCTTCAGGGAATTCTTCAAAATTACAATCTGGAAATTAATAGAGGAAAGATAGTTCCCAGTCAAATCAGTACTCAAACAAGAATGTATTTTAACCCCAATATGGAGAGTGTATACATGTTTGTTCCGGGAATTATGGCCACAATTTTAATGTTGGTTTCTGCCATGATGACTTCTATATCTATAGCACGTGAAAAGGAAATGGGAACCATGGAGATTTTGCTGGTTTCGCCATTGCGTCCTTTGCAAATCATCTTAGGGAAAGTTACGCCTTATCTGTTTTTATCGTTTATTAATGCTTTGGTAATTGTCGGAATGGGCTATTTTGTATTTGGAGTTCCTGTTTTGGGTAGTTTCGCCTTACTTATGGCAGAGAGTCTTTTGTTTATTCTGATGGCTCTTTCTTTAGGAATCTTTATTTCAACAGTTTCGGACAGTCAGCAGGTTGCTATGATGCTCTCTATGTTTGCATTAATGCTGCCGACAATTTTGCTTTCAGGTTTCATTTTCCCTTTACGGAATATGCCTGTACCTCTGCAAATCATCAGTCATATTATTCCACCACGATGGTTCATTATAATCATTAAAAATATCATGTTAAAGGGATCCGGATTTGAATTTGTTTGGAAAGAAACCTTAATTCTTATTGGAATGACTGCTGGATTCATTGGTCTTAGCGTCAAAAAGTTTAAAATCAGATTGGAGTAATACCCATCGAGATTTAAATTTATTTTTAACTGCAATGTAAATAAAAGATGCGCACTATAAAATTCATATTACAAAAAGAGTTTCTTCAGATTTTTAGAAACAAGAGTATGTTGCCTGTAATTTTTGTTATGCCAATTATTCAGCTTTGTGTATTGGTATTTGCAGCAACTTACGAAATGAAAAACACCAATCTGTTTGTTGTTGATAAAGATCTTTCCAGCCATTCCCGTGAACTGATTTCCAAATTTAACGGTTCTCCTTTTTTTACCGTTAAGGATATCGATTTTTCGATTAATAACGCTGAAGATGAGCTTTTAAAGGACGATGTTGATGCGATTCTGGTTTTTGAAAATGGCTTTGGAAAGTTGGTGGATAAAAAAGAACCTGCAGAGGTTCAGGTGTTGGTAAATGCAATAGATGCCAGTGCTGCCGGATTATACAATGCCTATATTTTATCGGTAATACAGGAATATAATTTGCAGCTCAAAGCTAAACTTCAGATTGTAGGAAAAGACAACGGAATTCATTTGGTTCAAAATACATATTCCTTTTTGTTTAATCCTGAAATGAAATACATTCCCTATATGCTGCCCGGAATTCTGGTTTTATTGGTGACTGTAATTGGCTTGTTTTTATCTGCAATGAATGTGGTGCGCGAAAAGGAAATTGGGACTATCGAACAAATTAATGTGACACCAATTAAAAAATATCAATTCCTTATTGGAAAGCTAATCCCGTTTTTAGTGATTGGTTTTTTTGAACTGGGAGTTGGTTTACTACTTGCTGCATTTGTGTTCAAAATTCCAATTTTAGGTTCGGTTTGGTTAATTTATTTAGTTGCATTTGTTTATCTGCTTACTATTTTAGGAATTGGCTTATTAATATCAACCCAAACCGATACGCAGCAACAAGCTATGTTTATTGCCTGGTTTTTCATGATTATTTTTATCATGATGAGTGGGTTGTTTACGCCCACAGATAGTATGCCCATGTGGGGACAAAAACTGAATTATTTAAATCCTGTCGCTTATTTCATTAAAATAATTAGAATGATTATGCTGAAGGGATCCGGATTTATGGATGTTGCAAAGGAGTTAGGTATTCTGGGAGTGTACGCTGTTTCAATACTAGGGATTGCCGTAAATCGGTATCGAAAGGTTGCTTAATAACGTTGGTTTTTGTCTGATTCTGAAGGAAGCTTACAAAGTCTTGACTTTGTGCGATTATAGTCTGCTTGTAAATTGGATGAGTTAACTGATCACTCTATTTTACTGAAGTTGAATGTTGAATTTATTGAAACAGGGGATTATTTACCGGTAAAAATGTGGCGTTAACCTATTTCCAATTTCATGTTTTGTCAATATAATTTTATTTTGAAATCTATTTAAATCTTCCATCATGTTTGCAGAACATTATAAATTTCATGAGCCATTACATTTGGAGTTTCTTAAAATTGAAAGGAAGCGGGCCGGTATTATTTTAGTTCTTTTCCTAATCAGCTCTGTGTTAATTCCAGTGCTGCATCATTTAAGTCCTAATTTATTGAGAGCCTCTTTGAATAACAAAAAGTTTGTTGATTCGATGCTCTTTTGGTGGATGATTTTTTTCTTGTTCGAAATTTTTGTGTTTATCCGGATGAATTGGCTCATTAGAAACAAGCGCTCCATTTCTAAGAAAGTTTTGATTCCCAATTTAATTATGGAGTTTGGATTACCTGCCGTTATTCTACTTAATGCAATAAAATATGACAACTCACTTTTGCTGTTGGAATACGATGGGTTTACTTTTTATTTTTTGCTTTTGATGCTGTCGGCAATGCATCTTGATTTTAAGATATCTCTGGGGGCCGGCATATTGGCTTGCATTGGATATTGGGGTGTTTCTTACTGGGGGATACAATTTTTGAAACCTGTTGGTGATGTTGAGCAAATGATTGAAATTTATTTGATGAGGAGTATGGGATTATTGTCAGCAGGAATAGTTGCAGGCGTGGTTGCTGCAGAAATACGAAAGAGGGTGAATAATCTGCTGAAAGCAAAAGATGATCAAAATGAAATGGAATCTCTTCTTGGTCAGCAGTTATCAACACATATAGCGAAAGAATTGATTTTGCATAAAAATGATAAGGTGGGGCAAAAAATGACAGGATCTATTATGTTCATGGATATTCGTAATTTCACATCAATGGCCGATCAGCAAAGCCCTGAAGAAACTATCGAATTTCAAAATGCAATTTTTGATCCTCTTATCCGGATTATCGAGAAGAATAATGGAATTATTCACCAAATATTGGGGGATGGATTCATGGCTTCTTTTGGTGTTGCAGTTGAAAATCCAAATCATGTGGTTGATGCATATTGTGCGGGTGTTCAAATAGCCGAAGTTATTAATCATTGCAGGAATGAAATAAACGGTGATAAAACCCGTGTTGGTATAGGTCTTCATTGTGGCGAAGTAATTACGGGGAATATAGGGAATGAAATCCGTAAACAATTTTCCATTGCGGGCAAAAATGTAATAATAGCTTCCCGAATAGAACAATTAAATAAGCAATTCGATTCACAATTTTTAGTGAGCAGGGCAGTCGCTGATCAATTAAATGGCAATCGTAATACTTTAATTGATCTTGGAAAAATTAAGATGAAAGGAATTGACGAAAAAATTGAATTGTTTCAGGTGGTATAATTCATTAAAAACCAGCATTCCTGACATCAAGCAACTTCAGTTTTGTTTTTATCCTCGCGTATAAAACAGCTTCTATTCTGTTTTTTTTCATTTTAAATACCATTTTATTCATAATTATGCTTTTCAGATTGCTTTAAAGTAGATGAACTTACACCTTTATATATGGCTTGATTTTGTTCAATTGACTTGTTTTGGTGATTAAATAAATTATATTTGCGATAAAAATCCCTATTTTTAATATTTATAAATAGAGGCTAATTTAGAATGGTATTACGAAAAAATATAAACATTTTTGTACTCTTAATAGTAGAAAGAATGTACTGGCTTGTTGCTGGGATGAGTTGTGATGTTGAAATATAACAAGTTGAATCAAATTACATTTAATGATTGTAAGAAGATTAGTATCAATAATTATCGTTGTCGTTCTGGTTATTCTTGACCAGACGTTAAGTTTCTCTACACAGGAAGCTCCCGCTGTGCCGATCAATAACAGTATCGAAGCAGTGTCTCATAGAATTTCAAATAAATTATCTGATTGCGATCAAACTAAAAGGGCTGATAAAATACTAAATCGCTTTTTAAGGAGGTGGGAAGTAGCAGGCGCAACCGTTGCTATTGTTAAAGATGGTAAATTGGTTTTTGCGAAAGGCTATGGTTATTCTGATGTGGATAAAGAGAAAGAGGTTGTGCCATCCAGTTTGTTTCGAATTGCGAGCGTTTCTAAATTGGTTACTGCAACAGCAATTATGAAATTGCAGGAGGAAGGTAAATTACATTTAGATGATTATGTTTTTGGGGAACATGGTATTCTGAATGATGAGGCGTATAGCAACATTAAGGATAGGCGAACCAAAAGAATTACTGTGGAGCATTTACTGCGTCATTCATCTGGATTTTCAAGCAAATACGGAGATCCAATGTTTTTGCCTTTGGCGATAGCGAAAAAAATGAATGTTGAACCACCAATCGATGCTCAAACTACGATTCAGTTTGCTTTATCAAGAAGATTAAGCTTTACACCCGGAACCAGAGGGAGTTATTCTAACCTGGGTTACGCTATTCTCGAGAAAGTAATTGAGAAACTGGCTGAAGAACCCTATGAGGCATATGTTCAAGCTCATATTTTAAATCCTTCGGGAATTTTTGATATGCATTTAGGGAAAAGCCTTCAAAAGGATCACTTCCCTAATGAGGTAAATTATTACGAGCAGTCTGATGCGATTAAAATTTCTTCGTTTGACGGATCTGGAAAAACTGTTTTTAGAAGCAATGGTGGAAATAATTTGGAAGTTCTTGGAGGTGCGGGTGGTTGGATTGCATCGGGCGCTGAACTGATTAAATTTATGATGGCCATTGATGGTGATGATACTCTTCCAGACATTCTTTCCAAGAAAAGCATAAAATATATGACTACGCCAAATAAGCTTGGGCATAGCCCAATTGGCTGGAAAGGAACCCGAGGGGATGGTACATGGTGGAGAACCGGTACTTTAGCAGGAAGTTCAGCTTTGTTAAAGCACTATAAAAATGGCGTAAGCTATGTAATCATTACAAATAGTTCTACTTGGCGCGGATCCGATTTTACTAAGGATTTAAGTGTGCTGATGACTCAATTTTTAAGGTCGGTAAAGGAATGGCCGGATCATGATCTTTTTAATCATTTTGAAGCCCGCCAAGAGGTAATTGCTCTTGATAAATTGCCGTCCTATCAAGATTGGAGCTAAATCTAATTTTTCCACGTTCTCTTTTTCAGAGTAAATTTAGTTTTTGATTGCTCCCAAATTTCATTTGAGTACCCGTCGTGTTTTTTAATTGTTCATTGAAAGGTTTCGTTGTTATTTGTGTAATGTGGTTTACTTATGCGATTTAGTTGATTACTCAAATAAATTAGATCCTTTCTTTGTATTTCCAATAAAGTGGTGGGTTTTGTGATAATTTATTACTAAAAACCAAACTAATTAGATAGATTGAAGTAAAATGTCATTAAATGGTATTGAATTCTAATCAAGTTTGGTATTTTTGCATTCAAATTGAATAATACACAAACACAAACATACTTAACAAATGGAAACTCGTAGAATCTTAGCTATTAATCCTGGCTCCACATCTACTAAGATCGCTGTATTTCAAGGAGATAAATCTGTCTTTTTGAAAAATATAAAACATTCGAACGAAGAATTGGCTCAGTTTGGTAAAATTTCTGAACAGTTCGAATTTCGTAAGAATATTATTATGAAAGAGCTTGTAAATGCAGAAATTCAAATAGATTTAATCGAAGCAGTTGTTGGAAGAGGAGGATTGGTAAAACCAATTGAATCTGGAATTTACTCGGTAAATGAGCGCTTGAAAGAAGATTTAAGAATTGGTGTTCTTGGAGAGCATGCGAGTAATTTAGGTGGTTTAATAGCCGATAATATTGCTCAGGCATTACCAAGAGCGAAAGCTTATATTGCAGATCCGGTTGTTGTTGATGAAATGATTGATGTTGCCAGAATATCTGGGCATCCGGAATTTCAAAGAGTGTCTATTTTTCATGCTCTGAATCAGAAAGCAATTGGCCGGGCTTTTGCGCAGTCGGTTGATAAAAAGTATGAGGAAATTAATGTGATTGTTGCTCACTTAGGTGGCGGAATTTCTGTAGGTGCTCACTGTAAAGGACGAGTAATTGATGTAAACAATGCTTTAGATGGTGAAGGACCGTTTTCTCCTGAGAGATCGGGTACGCTTCCTGCCGGAGCATTGGCAAAACTTTGTTTTAGCGGAGACTATACCCTTGAAGATGTAAAAAAGATGATCAAAGGTGAAGGAGGTTTGGTTGCTCATTTAGGAACAAATGATGCTTATGATGTTGAGTTAAAAGCCAAAGCCGGTGATGCAAATGCAAAATTGATTCAGGATGCTATGTCCTATCAAGTTGGGAAATCTATTGGAGAAATGGCAGCAGTTTTAAAAGGTAAGGTGGATGGAATTCTTCTAACTGGTGGAATTGCTCATAATCCTGATTTGGTAAATTATATTAAAGAAATGGTTTCCTTTATTGCTCCTGTGGTTGTATATCCCGGAGAAGATGAAATGAAAGCATTGGCAATGAATGGATATATGGTTCTGCGTGGTGAAATTCAGCCCCGGGAATATTGTTAATAATATAACAGTCTAATAAAGAAGGCCTTCGGTAATGCACCGAAGGCTTTTTTTGTGCTGTATGTGAAAAGTTGCAGTTTAAAAGAAGTCTAAATTCAAATTAGCTATGTTTTACAGCATTGTCTGTTGAATATAAAGAAAAATTATTATGCGAATTTATTTATTAAGATATTATATTTTATAGGGTATCCGTTGATTTCGATATATTATGTGATGTTGATTTTTTCAGTAAAACGTTTAATGTGTTGTGTTAGAGTTGGTAGAATTAAATAGAGAAAAATTTCTTTATTTTTTTTATCTTCAAAGAGAAACTCTATTAATATTAACTCTTAAACCATTACTTTATGGATTTTCAAGAAAAATTAGTGCAGGATTTGGTTTCCAAACACGGGAAAGACCGCGAAAATCTGCTTCCAATATTACAAGGAGTGATTGATCAGGAGCGATTTCTTTCTGAGGAAGCAATTCTAAAAATTTCGAAGGAAATGAGTATTCCTGCTGCAGATGTTTATGGAACTGCAAGTTTTTACTCTTTTCTGGACATTGAACCACGAGGGAAGTATGTAATTCGTGTATGTAAAACCATCACGTGTGCAATGAAGGGGAAAAATCAAATTGTTCTCGCATTAGAGAATTTTTTGAAAATTAAAGTTGGTGAAACTACAATCGATAAAAAATTTACCATTCTTCAAACAAACTGTTTGGGGTGGTGCCACAAGGCTCCTGCCATGTTAATAAACGATGAGGTATATACAGAGCTAAGTCCGGAGAAAGTTGTGGATATTCTGCGTGAGTACAAGGAGAAAAATTAAACATCAAAACCTAACAAAGCAAAACTAACATCTAAATACCCTTAGGTATGACAACAACAGCAACTAAAAAACAACTTCATAGAATCGATTTGATCTTTAATAATGATGATGATTGTAAAGAGATTCTTCGAAATGCATTGTCAAGATCTGATCAGGAGATTGTCAATGAAATGGTGAATTCTGGTCTTAAAGGCAGAGGTGGGGCAGGTTTCCCAACAGGATTAAAATGGAAATTGACTGCTGAATCTAAAGAAAAAGAAAAATATGTAATCTGTAATGCAGATGAAGGAGAACCGGGAACGTTTAAAGACAGGGAAATATTAACTAGAGTACCTCATAAGGTTCTTTCTGGCATGGCTATGTGTGCCAAAATAATCGGAGCACAAAAAGGCTATATTTATTTAAGAGGAGAATATAAATTCTTAGTTCCTGATTTAAAGAAAGAGCTAAGAAAATTTCATGATATATTGGATGAGTTGGGATTGGATTTCCGAGTTGAAATTTTTTTAGGAAGCGGAGCATACATTTGTGGTGAAGAGAGTGCTCTGATTGAATCCATGGAAGGCAAAAGAGGGGAACCTAGAAATAAACCTCCATTTCCTAGTGTGAATGGCTTTAAAGGAAAACCTACAGTAGTTAATAATGTGGAAACTCTGGCACATTCGTACACAATATTAAAATTTGGAGCCAAAAAGTTTAGAGATCTTGGAGTTAAGGATTCTCGTGGTTCTAAGGTGTTTTCCGTGTCCGGAGATACTCCAATACCAGGAATTTATGAGTTGGAATTGGGGATGACAGTTCAAGACTTTGTTGATGATTTTGGCGATGGCGATTGCAAGGCCGTGCAGGTTGGTGGTGCTTCGGGTTTTTTGGTTCCGCGTAAGCGTTTTGGAAAAACGACTATTGGTTACGAGGGGAAATTAACTGGTATATCCTTGCCTACAGGTGGATCCATGATGATCTTTAATAGTTCACGATCCATGTATAATGTTCTTAATAATTATCTTGAATTTTTTGAGGAAGAATCTTGCGGACAGTGCACTCCATGCCGGGTTGGTTGTCAGCAACTTTTAAAAGGAATTAAAGCGGTTAAACGTGGCGAAAAACCAACCTCTTATCTCGATCAACTACTTAAATTAACTGAAACCATGAAGTTGACAGCTAAATGTGGATTGGGTCAATCGGTGGCGAATTCGTTTTCGTCTATTGTAGAAAATTTCCGCGAGGAGATGATTTATTAGTAAGAAAATAACCAATCTGAATTTTGAACAATTTAAACTGAAATTGATATGTCAAACATGGTGAATTTAACAATTAATGGAATTGCTGTTAGTGTTGAGGAAAATAAGACCATACTCGAGGCAGCAAAACATCTCCATATAAAAATACCTACGCTTTGTTATCACAAAGACCTTTGTGTAGCAGGAAACTGCAGAGTCTGCGTTGTCGAGCAAGTGGGTAATCATAAATTAGTAGCTTCCTGCGCCACTCCTGTTGCAGAGGGGATGGAGATCAATACAAACACTTTAAAGGTAAGAAATTGCCGCAAGCATATTATTGAGCTTTTACTCACAGAGCATAGAGAAGAGTGTACAAAATGCTATCGTAACGGGCATTGCGAATTGCAGGCATTATCTGCAGAATATCAAATCACAAATCAGGATTTTATTGATTTGGTACCGGATAAAAATTATACTGTTGACAGGCTTTCTCCTGCAATTGAGAAGGATGACAGCAAGTGTATCCGTTGTCAGAGATGTGTTCGAACATGTGCGGAAATACAGAGTGTTGGAGCTATTGCGGTTGCTCATAAAGGATCTGAGATGAAGATTTCTACATTTTTCGATCGATCGCTTGACGAAGTTGTTTGTACCAATTGCGGTCAGTGTATTGTTCATTGTCCCACGGGAGCATTAACCGAAAAATCATATGTAGAAAAAGTATGGGATGCGCTCGCCGATCCGGATACACACGTTATTGTACAAACAGCTCCGGCCGTTCGTGTTGGATTAGGAGAGGAATTGGGTTTAGGACTGGGAACCCGAGTTACAGGCAAAATGGTTTCTGCTTTAAAAAGATTGGGTTTTGATTCCGTTCTGGATACCAATTTTACCGCTGATTTAACCATTATGGAGGAAGGAACTGAATTGCTGACCCGATTAAAGCGGGCACTTGTGGATGATGATCCTGATGTTGCCTTGCCAATGGCTACTTCTTGTTCTCCGGGGTGGGTAAAATACATAGAGCATAAGTATCCTGAGTATCTGCCTAATCTTTCTACTTGTAAATCACCGCAACAAATGTTTGGTGCTTTGGCAAAGACGTATTACGCTAAAAATGTAAATGTTGTGCCGGAGAATATCGTATCTGTTTCTATTATGCCTTGTACGGCTAAGAAATTTGAGGCAAATCGTCCTGAAATGAAAGACAGCGGTTATAAGGATGTTGATTTTGTATTGACTACCAGAGAATTGGCCGTAATGATAAAACAAGCAGGTATCGAATTCGAAAAATTAAATGATGAAACTTTTGATTCAATAATGGGTGTAGGTTCTGGTGCAGGGGCTATTTTTGGTGCTACTGGCGGTGTTATGGAAGCTGCATTAAGAACGGCTTACGAGATTGTTACAGGCCGCGAAGTTCCATTTGATAATTTGGAGATTATTCCGGTTCGTGGCTTGGAAGGAGTAAAAGAGACAACTGTTAAAATTGAGGGAACTGTTGAAGAGTGGAATTTTCTGGAAGGAGCCGAATTGAAATGTGCAATAACTAATGGTCTCGAGAATGCTCATAAATTGCTGGAAGCAATTAAGAGAGGCGATAAATTCTATCATTTTATTGAGATAATGGCTTGTCCGGGCGGATGTTTGGGCGGTGGCGGTCAACCATTCCCTGTTGATAATGAAATTCGATTGCAGAGGATGAATGCTCTTTACGAAGAGGATAGAAATCTTCCAATTCGAAAATCTCATGAAAATCCTGAAATTGTTCAGATTTATAAGGAGTTTTTGGATGAGCCTCTAAGTCATAAATCACATAAACTTCTTCATACTTCTTATGTGAAGAGGGAACAGTATTAGTGTTTAATTAAAGACTAATGAGTGGTTATTGGTAAGTAAAAAAAGATCCGGTTGTGGCCGGATCTTTTGTTTGTATTTAAAATTGATTGATCACTTTTCGAATAGCAACCAGTTTTGTCAATAAATCTTCTAAATAATCCAAATGAAGCATATTGGCTCCATCCGATTTTGCGTTTGCCGGATCAGGATGAGTTTCGATGAAGATTCCATCCACACCAACGGCAATACCTGCTTTAGCTACAGTTTCGATTAATTCCGGACGACCACCGGTAACTCCATTTGTTTGGTTTGGTTGTTGCAACGAGTGAGTAATGTCCAAAACTACAGGGCAGTTATTCTCCTGCATCACAGGAATCCCTCTGTAATCGATAATCATATCCTGATACCCGAACATATTTCCTCGATCTGTTAAGATCACTTGGTTATTTCCCGATTCGCGCACTTTATTTACAGCAAATTTCATCGATTCAGCAGAAAGAAACTGGCCTTTTTTAATATTCACAACTTTTCCTGTTTCCGCTGCGGCAACCAGTAAATCAGTTTGGCGGCATAAAAAAGCAGGAATCTGCAAGACATCAACATAAGCTGCAGCCATTGCGGCCTCTTCAGCAGTGTGAATATCTGTAACAGTAGGTACGCCAAAAGTATCGCTTACCTTTTTCAGGATTTTTAAAGCTTTTTCATCACCAATACCTGCAAAAGAATCTAATCTGGATCGGTTTGCTTTCCGGTATGATCCCTTAAAAATGAAAGGGATTTCAAGCTTATCAGTAATCTGAACAATTCGCTCAGCAATTTTCATAGCAATTTCTTCACCTTCAATGGCACAAGGACCGGCCAAAAGAAAGAAGTTACCACTTTCTGTATGTTTTATATTTGGAATATTTTCTATCATGATGTTCTAAATTTATTTTGGGCAAAAGTAACAATTTTTGCTTGTTTAAGCAGAAATTAAAACCTGTTCTTCCACCAGCTTCTTAATCTTTCCCAAATTTTTAATTCCTGAGCATTTTGCTGTGGTATGTACAATCTTTGAGTTTTTATTTGATCCGGAAGGTATTGCTGATCCACAAAATTACCCGGATAATCGTGGGAGTATAAATAGTCTTTTTTGTAACCCAGATCTTTCATTAGTTTGGTTGGAGCATTTCGTAAATGAAGTGGCACTGGTAAATTTCCAGTTTCTCTAACCAATGCCTGAGCTCTGCTGATTGCCATGTAGGAGGCATTACTTTTGGGTGAAGTTGCCAGATAAATGGCTGTTTCGGATAAAATAATGCGTGATTCAGGCATTCCAACCAAATTAACCGATTGAAAACAGGCATTTGCAAGCAAAAGGGCATTCGGGTTTGCCAGTCCAATATCTTCACTTGCCGATATTACCAGTCTTCGGGCAATAAATTTTGGTTGTTCACCTCCTTCTATCATTCGGGCCAGCCAATACACAGCAGCATCAGGATCTCCGCCACGAATTGATTTTATTAGAGCAGAAGCAATGTCAAAATGCTGTTCTCCATCCTTATCATACATCGAGGGGTTTTCCTGCAACTCTCTGGTCACCATCTCGTTGGTAATGCTTATTGATGTGGTATTTTGAGAATTCACAACCAATTCCAGAATGTTTAAAAGTTTTCGGGCATCTCCACCTGAAAATTTTAGCAGAGCATCTTTTTCAGGAGTAAGAATTTCTTTTTCTTTTAGGTAGCTGTCGTTGGCAACTGCATAATCAATCAGGGCTTCCAAATCTGCTTTCTCCTGAGCCTTTAGCACATAAACCTGGCATCTTGAAAGCAAAGGAGATATAACTTCGAAGGATGGATTTTCTGTTGTTGCTCCAATCAAAGTTACGGTTCCGTTTTCAACAGCTCCCAATAATGAATCCTGCTGCGATTTACTGAATCGATGAATTTCATCAATAAATAAAATGGGATTCGGAGTATTAAAGAATTTTTGTTTTTCAGCTTTGGAAATTACTTCCCGCACATCTTTTACTCCCGAATTTACAGCCGAAAGAGTATAGAATGGCCGGTTGAGTTGTTTGGCGATGATTTTGGCCAAAGTTGTTTTACCAACACCGGGAGGTCCCCATAAAATGAATGAGGACACATTGCCTGATTCAATCATTTTACGTAAAACGGCGTTTTCCCCGACCAAATGTTTTTGACCTAGATAATTTTTCAGATCAGTGGGGCGTAATCGTTCAGCTAAGGGTTGATTGGGAGTCATGTATTTTGTATTCTGTTTGTTATGCTTGGTCTAGTCTTTATTGCAGTATCTTTTAATTACGTTGTAAGCATCAATTAAGCCCAATTCGCCGGCCTTACTTAAATCTTCGTAAGCCAGATCTTTCTGATCAAGAAATAGATAGACCAAACCTCGGTTATAGTATGCCTCAGTAAAATTAGGATCCAGTTGAATCACCCAATCGTAATCGGCAATAGCCTTTTTAAATTGTTTCGATTTGGCATATGCGTTACCTCGATTGTATATGGAAAACAAGAAGGATGGATCGAGTTGTATTGCCTTTGTGTAATCGGCAATAGCACTGCTGTAATCCACAATTGTCTCTTTTTTCTTTTTCTTTTGTTCCGGATCAAGATTAAGTAACGATTCTCCTGTTTCACCAATGGATTGAATGTAATCAGTCATAGCAGCAGATGCATTCGCACGATTGAAATAAGCAAAGCAAAAATCGCTTTTATTCTCAATTGCGATACTAAAATCCTCAATTGCCTTATTAAATTTCTTGTCTAACAGATAGTAGGTTCCACGTTGAAAGTAGCCATCGGCATTCTTTGCTTCAATCTTAGAATTGGCATTCGCAATTTGTTCGTCAATTATTTTCTTAGGGTATTTAAAATGTCTGTTATTAATTGTAAATGCCGGATTGTAATTTTGTTTTTGATTGTAATTCATTATTGCCTGATCGTAATATTGAACCTTACCGGCTCGTAAAGTATCAAGATCCAAGTGAGTAATGTGAAAATTATCTTCTAATTGTATGGTAACATATTTATCCTGAACACGACCTTTAATGATGTCCTCGGTAAAGGATTCCCTTGAATTTAAGTCGATTAGTTTTTGGAAATTCTCAGTTGTATCAACAAAGGCCGACATGGCTCCTTCATTTTTCATTTTTTTATAGCGCTCGATAATGAGCAAAGCCTGATTTCTGTCCTGAATTGAACCATCAATATTATTCAATTGCCGTTTTGCCGAAGATCTTGCCAAATATGCTTTTGCAAAATCAGGATAAATTTTAATAGCTGTTGTGTAATCTGCAATAGCCCCCTTAAAATCTCCAATGTCCATTTTAACAAATCCCCGGTTAAAATAAATAAGCATGTTATCGGGATTCATTTCCAAAACATTATTAAAATCCTCAATGGCTGAATTGTAGTCACCAATTTCAGATTTTAGTAAAGCTCTGTTGTAGTAACAGTGTGCATTGTTTGGATCCAACTCCAGAACCGTATTGTAATCTTCAAGAGCTCCTTTGGGATTTTTATTTGCATAATTGGCAATCCCTCTACTCATGATTACCCGTGTGTTTTCCGGTTCTATTTTAAGAGCCCGGTCGTAATCTTTAATGGCCTCATCGTATTCCTTTTTCTTGAATTTTAAATAGCCTCTATTTCCAAATGCATCTGCCGAAAACTCGTTCAGTTGAATGGCTTTACTGCAATCTTGAATTGCCCCATCTGTATCTCCAAGATTATCGCGGACAATTGATCTGTTAAGATAGGCACCCATTAACTCAGGATCTATTTGAATGGCTTTTGAATAATTGGCATTGGCTTCGTTGAATTTTTCAAGAGCAGCTAAACTGTTCGCTTTACTGAAATAGATATTCGCATTGTTAGGTTTGAATTCCAAAGCTTTTTCAAAATCTTTTAAAGCTCCCTGATAGTTTTTTAACTGATATTGGGCGATGCCCCGATATAGATAAGCAAAAGTGTAATTTGGATTCAATTCCAGAGCTTTTGTATAGTCAACAATTGCACCGTTAAAATCTTCGAGCTGCGATTTTGCCAGTCCTCTGAAAAAAAATGGTTCAGGAAGGTATGGCTTAACCCGAATAATATCATTAAACTTTGTGATTGCTTCGGTATAATCATCAAACTGAATAGCACTTCTACCTTTATCGAATATATTTTCGGTGTTTAATTGTGCGCTAAGCTCAGAAGAGGTTAAACTGAATAGGAAGAGAATCAAAAGAGTTATTCTGGGCATTCTATATGTTTTTATGAGTAAAAGTTATTCGGATTACAAATTTAAGAAATAATATACTCCTTCTTTTAAATAATCACTCTATATAACAAAAAACACGCCAAATGATTTCCATTTTTTCTTAAAAAGCCTTAAATTAAGAATAGAGCTTAAACTAATTATAGGAGGTTGAAATGAATAATATTCTGTTAAAGTACATGGAGAATCGGTTTCAATCCAAAATAATTGATCCCCGAAGGGGTGTTTTTTGTGAAGGACCGGTAGTTACTATTTCACGGGAGTGTGGCTGCACCGCAATAAATATTGCAAATATAATGGCGGAAAAGCTTACCCTAAAAACGGGGAATAAGTGGACTTGCTTAACCAAGGAAATTCTTGAACAATCTGCAAAAGAATTGAATTTAGCGCCTGAGAAAATTGAATATGTTTTTAATTCGAAGGAAAAATCTACCTGGGATGAAATTTTAGCCGCTTTGTCGAGTAAATATTATCAAAGTGACCGTAAGATTAAAAAGACTATTTCGGATGTTGTTCGGGCATTAGCATCCAAAGGGAACTGCATTATAATTGGTAGAGGGGGAGTCGTTCTTACACAGAATATTGAACGGTCGTTTCATATTAAGCTTCATGCTCCATTGGAATGGAGAGCTGCACAATTGCAGGAAATTTACAAGTTGAGTATGAATGAAATGTTGTCTTATGCAAAGGAGATTGATAAGAAAAGAGAGATTTTAAGAAACTATTTTAATAAAGAACCTCTTTCCACTACCGTTTTTGATGTGATTTATAACTCGAAAAATTTATCAGATGAGATGATTGCTGAAGCGAGTATTCATATGATGGAGATGAAAGGAGTGCTTGGCAAACACATCGTAATGAGATAAAAAGGGAATAATGTAATTTTTTGGAGAAATTAACTTTAGGTTGATTTCTCTTTTTTATGCGCTATATTTTTAATTTATAGTTAATATAACTCGTATTGATAGTATTTCATCGAAAAAATGAATGAAAACAGGCTGTTGGCTTGCTTGTAATCGTGATTTTATTACTTTTGCAACCGTTTGAAAAGAGAATATTAAAGCAAAATATGATGAAAATTAAATTCCTTAGCGTATTGCTTTTAGCTACAGGCATGTTACTGTCTACCACAGTTAAAGCAGAGAAAAAAGAAAAAGAGGAGAAGAAAGAAGGTTATGTTTTTACTGATGTTAAAAGATTACCTGCTACTTCTGTAAAAAATCAACACAGATCTGGTACCTGCTGGTCATTTTCAGGATTATCATTTATCGAATCAGAAATGATTAGAATGGGAAAACCAGAAACTGATTTGTCGGAAATGTTTGTGGTTTATAACTGTTATTCAGATAAATCGATTAAGCATGTAAGATTAAATGGCAAATTTAACTTTGGTGGCGGAGGTGCATTTCACGATGTAACTTATGTGATGAAAAATTATGGTATTGTTCCAGAGAGTGTTTACCAAGGCTTAAATTATGGTGAAGAAGGACACACTCATGGAGAGTTGGATGTTGTTTTGAATGATTATGTTGAGGCGGTTATTAAAAATAAAAACAAAAAACTTACGCCGGTTTGGCACAAAGGATTTGATGGAATATTGGATGCTTATTTAGGAGAACTTCCTACCAAGTTCGATTATGAAGGAAAGGAATATACTCCAAAATCATTTGCCAAGGACTTTGTTGGTGTGAATCCTGATGATTATATCGAAATAACTTCTTATACTCACCATCCTTTTTATGAGAAATTTATTATTGAGGTGCCTGATAACTGGTTATGGAATGAGGTATACAATGTACCAATGAATGAGATGATGGAAATCATGGAAGGTGCAATTAGGAAAGGTTACACAATTGGTTGGGCTTCTGATGTAAGTGAAAAAGGTTTTGCATACCGAAAAGGTGTTGCAATTGTTCCGGGGGTAGATACAAAGAACATGACTGATTCGGAGATTTCTAAATGGGAAAATCTTTCGAAAAAAGAAAAAGATGATAAATTATTTGATTTTGACGAGCCTGGTACTGAAAAAGTAATTACTCAGGAAATGCGTCAGGAAGCGTTCGATAATTACAACACTACTGATGATCATGGAATGCATATTGTTGGGATTGCCAAAGATCAAAAAGACAACAAATATTTCATTGTGAAGAACTCATGGGGTATTGATAATAATCCTTACGATGGGTATTTTTATGCTTCTTATCCGTTTGTTGCGTATAAAACAATGTCTTTTATGATTCATAAAGATGCATTGACGAAAGAAATGAAAAAGAAATTGGGCTTGTAATTGCCTAATAATTATAATATTTGAACCCCGGTCAATTGGCCGGGGTTTTTGTTTTTTACATCTTTGTAGACCATTTGTTTTATATGAATGCTAATATTCTTTATCTTAGTGGCTGTTTATTACTGATAAATGAAATAAAAATCCACGTTTAACGGGATTTATAATAACTTGAATGTAAAGATATTAATTATGAAAAAGATTTTTTTAGTTGCAGTAATCTGTATGTTTTCAAGCGCATTGTTCGCACAATTATCTTCGCCGGTAAATTTTGGTTTACACGCAGGATTGGTTAGCACCAAAGCTGATACTGATATGGGAGGGGTATCAGGAATTAAAGAAAAAGCCGATAACGGAATGATGCTTGGAGCATTTTTACGAATTAATTTGAATAAATGGTATGTACAGCCAGAGTTGAATTATGTGTCCAGAAAATCTCAACTTGATATTCCTGGAGAATCGTATGATATTAAAACGAAGAGTTTGGATATACCTATGTTATTGGGTTACAAAATTGTAAAATTGCCAGCATTCAAATTAAGAGCATTTGCTGGACCTGTTGCATCTTTTAAAATTGACGATAGTCTTAAAAGTAGCGTAGAAGGAAAATTAGATGGAGATTTTAAAGGTGCTGTTTGGAATGCAAAATTTGGTGCCGGTGTTGATGTTTGGAAATTAACTTTGGATGTTGATTATGAAGTTGGTTTTTCTGATGTTGCGAATGACCTAAAGCAAAATATGGTAAATGTAACTTTAGGATTTAAAATCTTCTAAATTACTTTATTAATGATATTAAAAACTGCTGATTTTGATCAGCAGTTTTTTTTTGTGCTGAATATTTTTTGTAATTGCTATATTTACGTTTCTTCTAATCTTCGTTTAAAACAAATTTCAGTCATGTTACTAAGTCCCGAAAAAAAGTTAGACCTTCTAAGAGTTCTGGATTTCCTTGCAGAACAGGATGTTGCATCTTTTCAGTTTTTAGCTGGGATTGTGAACGAAGTTAATTTTGCGAAAGGGGAAACGATATTTTCAAAAGGGGATTTGGGGGGAGCCGTATTTATTATTGCAAAAGGCTGTGTTCAGATTCATGACGAAGGGCATATTTTTATTGAGCTGAAGGAAGGGAAAAGTTTTGGTGAGTATGCATTGATAAAAACAGAAACACGTTCGGCTTCTGCAAGTGCCAAAAGCGATTCTGTACTTCTTCGAATTACCGATGATCATATTCAGTTGCTTGAAGAAGAATTTGATGTTCGGATAATTGATACCATTCTTAATCCTCTTCGGAACATTCGGAAAAGAATGGTGGTAAAAGATCTTCTTGAGGAAGAATTAACTCAACAAAAGGCTACCATCGAAAAACAGCGGAAAGAATTGGAGAGTTTGAATGCTACCAAAGACAAATTTTTCTCCATTATTGCTCACGACCTAAAAAATCCATTTGCTTCACTAATTGGAGCTTCCGATTTACTGGTCGAAAATGCTGATGAATTGTCTCAGGAACAAGTAAAAACTTTCTCCGGAATTATCAACAAGTCTGCTCGTCAGGCTTTTCGTTTATTAGAAAATTTGTTAACCTGGTCGCGAATGCAGACTGGTGCCATCGCATGGAAACCGAAAGAAATAGATTTATGGGATTTGGTGAACGAGGTTGTGATTTTGCATACCGGGAGCGCAGAAAATAAGGAGATCAATATAGAAGCAGTAATTGATGAGGATTTAAGAATTCCAGCTGATCCTAACATGATAAATACCGTTGTTCGTAATTTGGTATCCAATGCCATTAAATTTACTCCAAGAGGTGGCAGTATCACTGTTTCATCACATGTTACGCCTAATAAGGTTGAGATTTGGGTAACTGATACAGGTATTGGAATTGATTCTGAGGGAAAGAAAAAACTATTTCGAATTGATGAACAATTGATGAAATCGGGTACTGAAAATGAAACAGGAACAGGATTGGGGCTGATATTGTGCAAAGAATTTATTGAAATGCACAATGGGAACATTTGGGTAGAAAGTGAACCGGGGAAAGGTAGTTCTTTTAAGTTTTCGCTTCCTGTATCTTTATCTTCTTTATAATAACCTCTTAAAACATTTCACGTAACATCTGTTTGTATTCTTTATTTGAGTTGCATTGTTATACTTTAGGGCTTTCTTATTCTCTTAGTAAAGATTCTTGTATGAAGTATTTAAAGTACATCTTCTTTTTATTGTTTTTGTTTGCATCGATTAATGCTTATTCGATTGAACGAAAGAAAATTCTTGTTTTGCATTCTTATCATCAAGGCTTAAAATGGACTGAGAATGTTAATATTGGAATCCGGGAGGTGATGGATTCGTTAGGGAATAAGTTTGAACTGGACTATGAATACATGGATACCAAAAGGAATTCTTCCAAAGAGTATCTCGATAAAATAACTGAGCTTTACGATTTAAAATTACAGCGCGAAAAGTATGATGCAATTATCGTTTCAGATAATAATGCTTTGTCTTTTGTGAAAGAGAATAGAGAAAAGTTCTTCAAAAATACCCCCATTGTATTTTGTGGCATTAATCATTTTAAAGACGAAATGATTGAGGGATTAAATAATATTACAGGTGTTGCAGAAGAGGTTGACTGGGATGGGGCTATTGATTTGATTCTAAGAACCCGTCCCAATACAAAACACCTTGTTGTTATTAATGATGATAAAACCACTACGGCCAGATTAAATAAGCTTACTCTGCTCGATTTGGAAAAAAAATACGAGTCGAAACTACAGTTTACTTATTTCGAGGATCAGACTGTTGATGAGTTGGAGGAAAATGTTCGTAGCATTAAAGGAGACACGTGTATTTTACTTTTGACATTTAATAAGGATAAAAAAGGCAGGTTTATCAGTTTTCAGGATAATTTAGATTTATTCGTTCCTCAAAGTAAAGTGCCGGTGTTTATTACCTGGGCTTTTCTGATTAACGATGGTGTTGTTGGTGGAAAGGTTGTTAGCGGACGTCTTCATGGAAAAATGGCTGCCACTATGATTGATCAGATTGTTTCGGGAATACCTGCCGACTCAATTCCTGTTTATCGTAAGCCATTGGATAAGTATGTTGTTAATTATAATGAAATTAAGCGTTTCGGGATTAGTGAGAAGCTGCTTCCTGATAAAACATTACTGGTAAATGCACCTCAGTCTTTTTATAGTGAGAATAAAGAATGGATTCATTTAATTGGTGGGATTACATTTCTGGCAGCACTTATTATTTTGGTTTTATCAAGAGCTATTTTAAGACGAATTAGGGCTGAAAAAGCTTTAATTATTGAGCAAAACCGCTTGAAAATATCCGTAAAGCATGAGCGTTTAATTGGTTTAAAAGGACGTTTATTGAATGCATCCGAAGATTTTAAGAGCGTACTGGATGATGTTTTGAAATTGATGACCGACGAATTGAATGTAGCAAGAATAAGTCTTTATTCGTTAAAAGATTCAACCAATACCGGAGTTAAAATTAAAAGCAGGATCTCTTTAAAAGGGAAAAATATAAAGGATGTTAATCAGTTCTATTTTTCCGAAATTGATGAAATTATTTCACGGGTTAAAATGAATAAAAGTATTGTATCCCGCGATTTGTCAAATTTAACACAGAAAGAACAGGAATATTATAGCAGAAGAAATATTGGCGCTGTTGTTTTGCTTCCGGTAATGGTTGAAAATGAAGTGGTAGGTTTAATGGGATTTGCTCAAAATAAAGCTCATAGCTGGACCCGGGACGAGATTAGTATCTTTTTTTCGACTGTAAATATGATTGCGAATGCCTGGGAACGGAATTCTTTAATGAATGATAGAATTGAGGCAGAACAAAAGAATGTCGAAGCCTTAAGAATGCTGGAGCAGTCATCACGACTGGCTTCCATTGGTGTAATGGCTGCGGGAATAACACATGAAATTAATCAGCCCTTAAACACAATTAAAATAACTGCGGACAGTGTATTGTTTTGGCAAAAAAGAAATCCGGGACAGCTGCCTGAGATGTTTACAAGAAAAATTCAAACTATTTCTGAGGGAACATCAAGAATTGATTCCATAATTAAGCACATGCGGACTTTTTGGGAGAAGCCTCACATTTCAGAGGAAGAGATTGTTGATATGGTGGAAGGTGTAAACCGGTCTTTATCCTTGGTAAAAAGGCAGGTGTCGGATCATAGCATCGAATTAATGGATAATCTGCCAAAGAATGCAGTAAATGTGTACGCAAATTACATTCAATTTGAACAGATTGTAGTCAACCTGATTGTAAATTCAATTCACTCTTTGGATAAAGTTCAGAAAGAGAATAAAAAAATTAAATTGAATGTTTATCAGGATTCTAAGCATGGAGTTTTGGAGATTCATGATAATGGAACAGGCATTGAATCAAGCATTCGAGAGAAAATATATGATCCTTTGTTTACAACCAAAGGAAATGAAAGCGGCAGTGGCTTAGGGATGGCGATCGTAAAAACATTTATTGATCGATTTCAGGGAGAAATATCAGATTACAATAATGAAGATGGCGGGGCAAGTTTTATTTTACGTTTTAAATTGAAGGAAAATAGTTAAAGCTGTAGAGTGAAGATTGATTGGCAAAGAGGAGAGTACTGTAAAAAATAAAATCAGAAAGAAAATGAAAATTCTTATTGTTGATGATGACATATCGAGTGGAACGGCAGTTGCTGAATTTATTGAGGAGCAATTGGCTTATTCTATTCATCTGTGTCATAATGGCGAAGAGGCATATAATTCTTTGAAGAATGAGGATTTTCAGATGGTTATTTCAGATCTGAGAATGCCTGGAATTTCAGGTTTGGATTTGCTGAAAAAAATAAAGCTTTTACCCAAAGGGGATGAAATTGAGGTCGTAATTATGACTGGTTTTGGTGATATGGAAAGTTCCATTGAAGCATTACGAGGCGGAGCATATGATTATCTGTTAAAACCGGTTAATATCGAAGAATTAGCTATTTTAATTGAGCGGGTTGCCGAGAAAATTCAATTGAAAGGCGAGAACAAGGATCTTAAAGAAAATATAAAACAAACAATCTCTCACGTTAGGAGAGAGGAAGCCGAGCGAATTCAATATTACGAAACTACCATTCGTGAGATTACAAGCGTTGGTAAAATTGGTGTTTTTTCGGATGTTATGCGGGGAGTGGTGCGTATGGCAGAGCAATTTCATGAAGATCGTTCGGTGCCGGTTTTAATTGAAGGAGAAACAGGAACAGGGAAAGAGGTTGTTGCGCGTTTGGTTCATTTCGGAAAATCGAGCGATGTTACAAAGCCATTTATTTCGATCAATTGTTCGGCAATTTCACCTGCACTATTTGAAAGTGAATTGTTTGGGTACGACGAAGGAGCTTTTACAGGCGCTCGTAAAGAGGGAAAGCCCGGCAAGCTGGAGTTGGCACAGGGAGGAACTTTGTTTTTAGATGAAATTGGTGAAATGCCATTGGATATGCAGCCTAAATTATTGCGCGTACTGCAACAGAGAGAAATGTATCGGGTTGGTGGAAGCAAACCTATTGAATTGGATGTTAGAGTAATTTTTGCCACCAACAGGAATCTAAAAGAAATGGTGGCCGAAAAAACATTTAGAAGTGATTTGTATTATCGTTTAAATACCGGACGATTGTATATTCCTCCTTTGCGGGAAAGAAAAGAAGCAATCTTATCTTTTTCTCAAATTTTTTTAGATCAGTACTCGAAGAAGCGGAACCGAAAGTTTAGATTCATAAGTAAGGATGCTAAAAAATTGATGCAGGATTATGCATGGCCAGGTAATATCAGGGAACTGAAAAATACAATTGAGAGGGCAACTTTACTTTATAATGATTTAGAATTAAAGCCCGAACACCTGAGGTTTTTGCAGGCTGATGATAATGAATTTGAACCTACAGAACAGCCAATTGTTTTGGGGCGCATTGTTTTACCCGATGATGAATTACGGATTGAACAATTAGAACTTGAAATTGTTAGGAAAGCATTAAAAAAGTTCGATGATAATAAATCAAAAACAGCTGAATATTTGGGAATCACCAGAAGTGCACTTCGCAGTAGAATGAATAAATTATAAGTACAGTTGAGGTTCGAATTTATCAGGTATTTTCTTTCCCTAAACAGCTCGTAATAATTCCATTTCGGGTGTGATTTTTTTCCCCATATGTGTATTTTTTTCACATGCCTTTTGATGATTAAAAGTGTTTGAAATGAGATACTTGTTCGTTTTTGAAACAGATTGTATGAAAGCTGTTCAAAATTGAACATTACTGGTGTATTTATCAATTCTGCGGATTCTTAGTAAGGAGCTTGTTGTCAGGGCATTGTGTTTTTGTGCTTATGTGATCTCTATTTTACAGTTTTTTGGCATTCCTTTTGCGTTTAAACGGCTGATGTTTCATTTAAATCTAAAAGGCATGGAAGTAAGGACTGATACACAAATTAAGAAGATCAATTTCAGGAGTGATAAGAAGAACCTTTTGGAATCATTTTTATCGGGTTCTAATGATTTAGGCCACGAACCGTTAAAAGTGGATTATAAACTTTTTATTGAAGCTGCAAATAAAAAAAACGTTCAGTTTGAATTTATTCGTTTGAAAAGTTTTAATCTGGATAAAACATCATTTGATATTAGTAATGCTCAAAATGCGTTACTCGAAGCTGATTATGCTTTGGCAGATTCAGGAATGCTGATTATAGATACCCTGGATCAGGATGTTTTATTAACCGTTTTTCTGGCAGAAGTACTTCATGTTGTGATACCGGCAAGCAAAATTCTTCATTCAATGGACGATTTTGAATTAATAAAAGGAAAGCGTGCTATTGAGCTTGGATGTGGAATTGCAAGCGTTTCAGTTTCTTCTTCCGATAAAGGACATCGGTTTTCATCGAAAGTATTACGTACAATGGTTTATGTCCTCGAAGATATCTAGAAATTTTATCGATAATATAGAGGGGTGGGGAATTCGCCCCTTTTTTTAGTTGGGGACTTTATTAAGGGAGTCTGCAAAGTTCAGTTTTATTGTCATTTTGGGACTTGTCGAAGAATTTTTATCTTGAATAACATATGTTTCGTCTTCGCTCCAATAATCATAGTTTTTCATACGAATTGTTTTATTATGGGATTTCTATATCAAATTGCAGAATCCTTTCAACGAATGTAATTTAAGGATCTTTTATACAAAGAAGCATTACCTGAACTAGAAAAAATTCCTCAACAGAGTGGTATTATTCTATGGATATTGACCAATTTTAGTTTTCCTAGAAGAGAGCTGATTCCTTATCTGGCTGGAAGGAATCGAAAAGGATTAATATCCAAAAATGGAAATAGAAAGAAAGTGTTTTTTTTACGTTACAACTGTTTTATAAAAAACTAAAAAAATAGAAGGTGTATTCATTTGTAGGTATGTATAACGAGAGGTTAGTAATGCCAATTGTACTATTGGCATAAATTATATTTTGGAGCTCTTATCTTTTTAAACTATAATTCTGTATATCAGTATTTATTGTAAATCAAGAGGCTATCAGTGATGTGACAGCCTCTTGATAATAATTAGTTGTTTACTCCTTTATTATTCGATATGTTGTATTGTTGATTTTGATGATATAGATTCCGTTGTCAAGATTGCTAATGTCAATAATACTATTAATAACCTTTCCATTTGAAACCATTGATCCTGTTATGTTATAAATTTTATACACTTTAGCGCAAAAGTTCTTGTCAATATTTATTAATCCGGATGTTGGGTTTGGCCATGCAGATTTAAAAGTATTAATTGTAGGGGTGATGGATGTAGTAGCATCAATCGTCAGTGTTCCATCAAAATATGAGAATGTATAGTTGTTGTCAGTACCTCCTGATACAGTAATTTGGTAGTTGCCAACGTTACTGCTTTGTTTGGCAGTACATTGAGCAGTAGGTGGTGTATCTAAGTCCGTTTCGTTGTCCGTACCCACAAATCCCGAGTAAGCAACGGTGAAGACAGGATTCTCTTCACCGTAATTCTTGACCTTGTCGTCCGCAGTGGCAGATAACGTAGCTTTGTTAACGGTGAGTGTACCAGCGTTGTAGCTAAAAGTATAATTGTTATCCGTACCTCCTTCAACGCCAATGCTATAATCTCCTGCATTGCTCGACGCAGTAGCCACCGAAGCAGTAGGTGGTGTATCTAAGTCCGTTTCGTTGTCCGTACCCACAAATCCCGAGTAAGCAACGGTGAAGACAGGATTCTCTTCACCGTAATTCTTGACCTTGTCGTCCGCAGTGGCAGATAACGTAGCTTTGTTAACGGTGAGTGTACCAGCGTTGTAGCTAAAAGTATAATTGTTATCCGTACCTCCTTCAACGCCAATGCTATAATCTCCTGCATTGCTCGACGCAGTAGCCACCGAAGCAGTAGGTGGTGTATCTAAGTCTGACTCGTTGTCCGTACCCACAAATCCGGAGTAAGCAACAGTAAAAGTAGGATTGGTTTCACCGTAATTCTTGACCTTGTCGTCCGCAACAGCAGATAACGTAGCTTTATTAACGATGAGTGTACCAGCGTTGTAGCTAAAAGTATAATTGTTATCCGTACCTCCTTCAACGCCAATGCTATAATCTCCTGCATTGCTCGACGCAGTAGCCACCGAAGAAGCAGTAGGTGGTGTATCTAAGTCCGTTTCGTTGTCCGTACCCACAAATCCGGAGTAAGAAACAGTAAAAGTAGGATTGGTTTCACCGTAATTCTTGACCTTGTCGTCCGCAGTGGCAGATAAAGAAGCTTTAGCCACTGTCACATTTATATTTTCGGCAACCGTATTGTAATTACTTGCATTTGTTGGGGTAAATGTTAAATCAGCACTGTAAGTTCCAGCATTAGGAGTAATGGTATTATCATCATAGGCAAAGCTTCCGGCTACAGATGCTGTACCACCGCTTAATGTAGCCAATGACAGGTTTTCACCATAAGTTATTCCTGTTGCTGCAGGCCAAACGGTAACTGTTGGTGTTGCTTTAGCCACTGTCACATTTATATTTTCGGCAACTGTATTGTAATTACTTGCATTTGTTGGGGTAAATGTCAAATCAGCACTGTAAGTTCCAGCATTAGGAGTAATGGTATTATCATCATAGGCAAAGCTTCCGGCTACAGATGCTGTACCACCGCTTAATGTAGCCAATGACAGGTTTTCACCATAAGTGATTCCTGTTGCTGCAGGCCAAACGGTAACTGTTGGTGTTGCTTTAGCCACTGTCACATTTATATTTTCGGCAACTGTATTGTAATTACTTGCATTTGTTGGGGTAAATGTTAAATCAGCACCGTAAGTTCCAGCATTAGGAGTAATGGTATTATCATCATAGGCAAAGCTTCCGGCTACAGATGCTGTACCACCGCTTAATGTAGCCAATGACAGGTTTTCACCATAAGTGATTCCTGTTGCTGCAGGCCAAACGGTAACTGTTGGTGTTGCTTTAGCCACTGTCACATTTATATTTTCGGCAACTGTATTGTAATTACTTGCATTTGTTGGGGTAAATGTTAAATCAGCACCGTAAGTTCCAGCATTAGGAGTAATGGTATTATCATCATAGGCAAAGCTTCCGGCTACAGATGCTGTACCACCGCTTAATG
>NZ_WTCR01000030.1 GCF_009795715.1 Labilibaculum euxinicum
AGGATGTGTACATTTACTGGCCTGTACAGGTAGCTATATACACTTACACCTCTCTATGAGATGGATAAGTGTATGTTTTAAGATTGATAAAAGAAATATAAGTGTACATACACATTCACAAGCGTTATAGCCAATTTTGAATGAATGAGACATATCGAAATATCGCAGTAGTTATTGAAATTGGAAATTCAATTAAGTATTTAAGAAATGGACTCGCTGAGATACAAAAAATTTCAGCTGCAAATGATTTTTATGACCCACTTCTTATGTATTTGTCAAGTGGATTTGAAAGAATCTTCAAATCTATGCTGTGTCTTAATTTTAAACAAAAAACAGGTAGACTTCCAAATTATAAAGAGTTGATGCAAGGGAATAACGGTCATGATATTGAATATCTTAAAAATCAAATCGAGAAAATTTGCATTCCAGTTGATAGACCATTTGCAAGTATGGATTATGACATTATAACCAAAGATGAAATAATTAATTCCATTTGTAAAACACTTTCCGAGTACGGGAGACGTGCTCGATACTTTAATCTAGATGCAATTCTAGGTACTGAGCAAGAGTTTGAAGCACAAAAGGAATGGGAACGAATTGAAACTCATGTATTAAAAGATTTTTTTGGAGAAAGGAATTTTTTTAAGATGTTATCTAACCCTAAAAAAATTGAAAAATTGTACTTAAAATCAAATGAGTTGTTAGTCTCTAAATTGGAATTGTTTTTACGAGCAATTACAAGACAATTCATTTTTGGTAATTTTTCAAGTGAATCAAATGCTTACCTATTTGAAATTGAAGCATTTTCCGATATTGAAGATAGCCAAATAGGGAAAACTGATTATAGACAATTTCAAAACCACGAAAAGATAAAACGATTATGACAGCAAAAGAATTTCAAGACAATATTTCTCCACTAATTGCAGAAAAATTAGAAAACTTGGAAGTGATAAGTGAATGGCGAGCATTTGAAAATATGCCTTACCAATATTCTCCTCGAGTTGATATTGCTGTTGGTCCATTTAGCGTTGCACCTGGGAGAAACAGAACTGCGAACTATAATCAACTTCTTAGAAATAACAATATTGAAGATTTTCTTAGAAAAATTTATGATTTTCATGTTGAAAATATTGGAGATGAATGGTTAAATGAAATCAATATTCCAGAATTTGATTTTTTAATTAGAAAAAATCAGAATGCTCGGTGTTTTTGTGCAATTGAAATTGAAAATACAAGTACAAAGAAACATATTATGGGAAGTATGATAAATGCAGCTTCTCTTGGGAGAATTGGAATTGGAATTGCCTACAATGAATCTGTAAAAAGGACTTTCGTTAGAATCTTAAATTATCTTGGATTTCTTAAAAGAGTAGAAAAAAATACCTATGACGCGACTAATTTTTTGATAATAACTAAGGAACAAATAGAAAGTCTATTAAATGAATAAAAAACTGGCTATAACAAATTGTAAATTGCATTGCGGGGTTCGTGGTGTGTCGTTCGCTGGATTCTCGCAACATCGTTCCGTCCTCGCGGACAGGAACGAGCTCCGAAATCCGCAACGACAACTTACAAGTGACCGTTTAGCATTCATTATAAAAGACCAAAATGAGAAATAGTTTTAGACTTTATAGTTCAATGAATTCGAGCTATTTTGATTTGATATCAGGAGACAAAGAAACTCAGCAAACGAAAGGACTTGGACTTCTATTATCTAAATCACAAACAGCATTAAAAGCCTTTCTTGACATCAATTCAATTAAATCAAAAATTGGAGAAATTGATTTAAAAAGCATTAGCCGAGTAATTGTTAATTGTGAACTAATCTCTAATTCACTTAATAAATACAGAGCAGATATTGTATTGCGATTTTACAAAGATGGACAACCATTTAAAGCAATTCTGATTGAGGCAAAGAGTATCAATAAGGGAACATCCGTTTATGATACGAATAAACAAATTGAGAATTATATTGAAAATGAAGTTTTTCAAGAGCTTAAAGTGTTTCGCAACAATAGTCTTGGTGTAACATTAACAAAACTTCCGAGTTATACAAAACATGCCAGTTTAGTATCAATTACTTGGGAAGATATTATTAGTGCATTTTATGAAGTACTACCTAAACAGAATACACTACTTGACGATTACTTTAGTTTTCTAACAAATATTAATGGGACAATGAAATTTTACGAAAAAGAAGTTTTTTCTATTCCAACAGCAAAATGGTCAGAACAAGCAATAGATGAATTAAAGGTTTATGAATGTCCAAATGATGGGAAATATTTAATTAAACACAAGCCCCTATACATTACTTTCAGAAAAAGTGGAGGTGGTGAAATGGATAAGTTATTTAAAGTAGAAGAAATCATTATTTTAAACTTTTATGACGATTTCGAGACATTCATGAAAGATGAAAATTACAGTGTTAATTATCGAGATAGAGTAAAAGGCTACGTTGATTATTTATTAGAAAACAAAATTTGGGTAGAACTTCCCAAAGATGAAAAGCAAGTATTCATTTTATCGGACAATGTTATAGAATTAAAAAATAGACCTAGACCTAAGAATGGGAACAACTCTTTTAGAGCATATTATGAATTAGCTGACTTGCTAAATAAAGAATTAGTATAAAACAACGAAATGCTAATCGAATAGCCCGCCCCGCTAGTAATCACTAGCAGGGAGAGGCTTTCACACCACCAGATACTTCGCAAGCTCAGCATAAACCAAGCGGGTCTTCCCGATAAAAATCGGGACAGGCTGTATACGGTCCCGAGGAATCGGGATTAAGTTATGGGGAATAAGGAATCACGTCGAACAGGCGTGATTTGTTTGTAAATGTCGAGCATAGATTCATAACCACGTTTCCGCAATCTTTCAAGGGTAATGGTCGTTCTCAGAATCGGACTCTGAGCTATCGCCCATCCCCCCATGATTCATAAATACTTATTTTTATGGGCATTCATGAATTCGTTCCTCATTGCGTGAACGAGACCATGCATAGGCTTGTCCTTGCTGAACGCCCAAACGGATAAGGCTTCGC
>NZ_WTCR01000031.1 GCF_009795715.1 Labilibaculum euxinicum
GCTAATTAGTTACCAAATTTCAGTATTAAATATTAAATCGGCAGCAATTTAAAAGGAATCTTATTTCAACTATCTGATGTGACTCTTTTTATGTTGTATTGTAAATAGTGGGTTATCTCTTGGTGAGCAAAATGGATAATATTTATTGACATTAGAAGGTAAAGTATCAAAGTATTGGAAATTGTATTAGAAAAGAGCGTATACATTTGTTCTCAATTATTCTTTAAGATATAAACGATAAGTTTGCTGGTGGTGATACTAACACCTGGAAATTCGCAATGTAAGAAAGAGACGATGTGTGCTTTTAATAATCTCAGTAATTATGAATTGAGACTCTTTATTGTATTGTGAACTCAAAAACTGATTGAATCATTTACTATCTTGATACGATGCTATAGAATTTGAATATTTTTATTAAGTTGTCACGTTATTATTTTTCTAATAGCATATTTAAGATCTGAAAATTTGATTTGTTTAGTGTTGATTATAATTTTCAGAAATTCAGAATTGTTATTTGTCAAACTACTTTCGTAAGCGAAAATAGTAAATCCATATTAACCCAAATTTGAACTGGATCAAATTAATAATGGTTTTGTTGTGGTAATTACTATAGCGCCTCTCTTACTAAATGGAGAATTTGAGGTCATTAATAACAAAGTATGGAATTGCAACAAAATTTGGTACAAAAAGGATTAGGCTGCCAATTTATAATATGCTCTTAATTCAATTTCTTTTTCTAAAGGTGTTTTATATCCTAAACTAGAGTGTATTCTTTTAATATTGTACTAATTTTCAATATAATCGTATACATGGTTATATGCATGAGTAAACGATTTAAACTCATTTCGGTATATCATTTCCGACTTAATGGTTTTAAAAAAGCTTTCAGCAGCGACATTATCCCAACAATTTCCCTTTCTGCTCATGCTTCTGTTTATCTTATTATTACCCATAAAAAGATCCCTTATTTTATTGCAGGCATATTGAACGCCTCTATCTGAATGAAGTATAAATCAATGTATTATTTGTCGTCGCTTACGTGCAGTATTCCATGCCTTAAGAACCGTGTTTTCATATGTCATATCCTTACTTAATGACCAACCAACAACTTGTCTGTCCGCTAAATCAATCATTGTTGTTAGGTAAATCCACTTGTCATTAACTCTTATATAAGTAATGTCAGACACCCATACTTTACCTAGCTGTTCAACTTTAAATTGTCGATCCAGAGTGTTTTTTTCGATCTTATAATCATGCTTAGAGTAAGTTGTATTAACAAATCGTTTTTTTGGCTTGAATCGAATGTTTTCTGCCTTTATTAGTCTGGCAACATAAGCTCTGGATATCTTATATCCAAGCTTCTCCAATTCAGCCTGAATACGAGGACTTCCATAAGTTTGTCTACTGTTTTTAAAAATCCTTTTAATCTCATTTACCAAAACAGTTCTTCTTGAGTCTTTCTTTTTAGCAAGTTTAACAGACTTCCAGTGGTAATAAGAATTCCGGCTTACTTTTAAATACTTACAAATCTTCCCAACAGAATATGTTTTTTTATGCTTATACATAAAATCATATATTAATTGTCGCTCTTGGAGAAGATGCTTACCGCCTTTTTTAATATATCACGTTCTAATTTAGTTTCTTTTAGTTCTGCCCTTAACTGGGCTATCTCTCTTTGTTCCGGACTTAGTGAAATATTGCCTTTCCCTGTAAAAGATTCTTTGG
>NZ_WTCR01000032.1 GCF_009795715.1 Labilibaculum euxinicum
CGTCAGACTGTCTAAAAACCTTGATAAGTTGTTGATAAGTTATAATTGCTGTATTTGGCAGGTTTTCAACACTTTGTTATCTTATGGTATGAGATTTATGCAAGGACAAGACAGAACACAAACTCATCTTTTTCCCATCTCACTGGATCAGTCAATTGCTAAAGACAATGAAGTTCGCTTGATCGACCTGTTTGTTGACAACCTTGATTTGAATGACTTTGGTTTTAAAGTTGATTTTGATGAAAACGGACGACCGGCTTACCGTCCATCGGATTTACTCAAACTCTACATTTATGGGTATCTGAACAGAACCCGCTCCTCCCGGGGTTTAGAGAAAGAGTGTACGAGAAACATAGAAGTTATGTGGTTGCTCAGGTGCTTAAGCCCTGACCACAATACCATCTCCAACTTTAGACGGGACAACCCCAAAGCAATAAAAAAAGTATTCCGGCAAACCGTTCAGCTGGCCAAACACTTTAATTTGATTGGAGGAAAATTGCTGGCCGGTGACAGCACCAAACTCAGGGCACAAAACAGCAAGAAAAACAACTTCAATCAAAAAAAGATTGACCGTCACTTAATCTATATTGAGAACAAGCTTTCGGAGTATGAAAAGGCATTAGCAGAAAGTGACGGCGATAAAAAAAAGATCATCGAAGAAGAAATCAGTAAACAAACTGATCGGAAAAAGGAGTATCAAAATATAGAGAGTCAAATCAAGCAAACAGGTCAGCCTCAAATCTCTACTTCCGATCCTGACAGCCGTCAGATGATTACCCGTAATAACATTACCGAAGTCGCTTATAACATACAAACCACGGTTGATGCAGAAAACAACATCCCCATCGATTACAAAGTAACAAATGCCAACGACAGCAAAGCCATGGGCAATATGCTGCAGCGTGCAAAAACGATTTTACGAAGCAACCAATTCACGGCTCTTTACGATAAAGGTTACCATACCGGTTCAGAATTCGCTGTCGCGGATCGATTGGGTATTGAAACCATAGTAGCCATACCCAGAGTGGCAGCACAAGCACCGAATCCAGAATATAATGTAGACAATTTCGGATACAACAAGCAGGAGGATTATTATACCTGTCCGCAAAACCAACAACTAAGAACTAACGGAAGATGGCACCAGGCCAGAACCTACCAGTTTAAACGCTATACGACCAAAGCCTGTGCAAACTGCAGTGTAAAAGACCAATGCAGCAAGGCAGTCTGTGGAAAGGCAATACAACGCAGCGAATACCAGGATCTCATTGAGGTAAACAAACAACGCGCAGATCAGAATCAAACTTATTATAAACGACGGCAGGCAATAGTCGAACATCCTTACGGAACCATAAAACGACAATGGGGATTCGATCACATTATGACAAAAAAAGGCATCGCAAGGGCAAGTGCCGATGTGGGCTTACAAATGACCGCCTACAACCTGCGCCGCTTAATCAATATTATTGGCCTGAAAACCCTCATGAAATGGGCAATACAGCAATTATCTTATTTTCTTGAATTAATACTGCTGTTAAAGTTAAGTGTCGCCCAAATAAGACCTCAATTCTATTTCCAAATAAAAGCATTTTCAATTTTTATGTATCCTTAAAACCGCTATATTTAACACTTAATTGAGCAGTTTGATGAGTTTTTAGACAGACTGACGTTA
>NZ_WTCR01000033.1 GCF_009795715.1 Labilibaculum euxinicum
GACTGTTGTAGAAGCTATAAAAGGCGTATTGGAGCATGAGTTTATTGATTGTGGTTATCGAATAATGACAAAGTATCTTCAGCGTAAAGGTTATAAGATCAATCACAAGAAAGTGTACAGAATAATGAGTAATACAGGACTTTTAAAGCCTAATTCAAGAATTAAAAGAAGTGGTGGTGGGCGCAAGTTCGTAAGATTTAGGAAGGTTCACACAAGCCATCCTATGGAGTGTCTTGAAATGGATATTAAAATGATTTGGATTCCCAATATGGGAAAGAACGCTTATCTTTTATCGGTAATTGATGTTCATACTAGAAAAATACTAGGTTATACTTTTGCATTCAATGTAAAACAAAAAGAGGTGATTGAATTGTTATCAACAATCGTCGATGAATATCCAACTCCAGAATCTCTGATAATTAGATCAGACAATGGGAGTCAGTTCATAGCGCGTAATGTGAGAGATTACATTCATTTAGTCGGGTTTGAACAAGAATTTACTCATGTGGCAACACCTGAAGAGAATGCTCATATTGAAGCTTATCACGGTACTTTAAAGAGAGATATCTTTGACAGAGTCGATTATCGTACTTTCGGTGAAATACAGCAGATTATAAAAAGATATGTGCCATTCTATAATGGTGAAAGATTACATGGGTTACTTGGGAGAATTACTCCAAATGAAAAGTGGAAGCAGGATCAGCATTTAATTAAAAAGCGAGGGAAAGCAGCTTAGTAGTATTAAATTTTGACAGAGCCTGAATCACTCTATAAAATGAAAATTAAAAAATAGAATAAAACTCTAGGATATCAGGGGTCAAAACA
>NZ_WTCR01000034.1 GCF_009795715.1 Labilibaculum euxinicum
TTTTCGTCTCAGAAAAATCCCAACATGCATTTTGAAACTCCCAACATGCATTTTGGAAATTGCAAAATGCCATTTGAAAGTTTCCTGAGAGCCAGATTAGTACCTAAAAGATCCTTTCTGAAGGCAAAATATATTCTTCTGTAGAGACAGAGAATGAAACTATTTTTTTTTTGCAGTAAAAAAATACGTGGCTTTCTTTAGCCGAATCCCTGGTCTCAAAAAACACAAATAGTGTAATACCGATTTACTATCAAAAGCCTGCATAAAATCTTAGGCTGGTCATGCTCCGACTATAAACAAGCCGGTCATGTCAGGGTACGACTTGATTATAAATCTAAAAGACCTATTTTATAAGATGAGTTTTGATGTTAATTTGGTATAAACATATATTTTTTATGATTTCCTGTTGCAATTAGAAAAAGATTATTACTTTCGGTTTCTAGTAACTATAAGTAATTACAAACCAGTGCTGCTGTTTCGAGGAGTAAGAACAATACTCTTGTTGGAAACTAATTTAGGATGCATTTGAGGCCTTAACAACCAAGCAGACGATTGAAAAATGAAGTTCAACAAAAACGAAACAAACTTAGGTCTTACTCCCTATGTTTCAGAAAATGTTGATAATAAATAACCCCGATGAGTTGGGGCCAGCAAACCAATTATTGTTTTGCAATTTTATTTAAAGAACATAGGATGTGTACATTTACTGGCCTGTACAGGTAGCTATATACACTTACACCTCTCTATGAGATGGATAAGTGTATGTTTTAAGATTGATAAAAGAAATATAAGTGTACATACACATTCACAAGCGTTA
>NZ_WTCR01000035.1 GCF_009795715.1 Labilibaculum euxinicum
ATTATTCGCTGATGATCGGGAGAACCCTCCATTAGAAATAGAAGCGATATCCTTTTAACGAGGAACGAAGTAAAAGATTTAGCGGATAGCCCGACCAATTTCTCTATTCTTTCGTATACGAAATTGGAAATGGACTTACTCATCATCTTAATTAAAAAAATATCAATTAGAAATTATCTATCCCTGAGAATAATAAAACAAGAAAATGAAAGCTTGTATCTTTAAATTTTATCCTGCTATTGAACAAACTATTTTTGATTGAAAAGAGAGAGAGATCACCTATTCATTTTAACTCATGAAGAATTACTGGACCTGCTACATTTGTTGGTACAATGGTTACGCCCGAAATTCTTATATTTAAATTATGGCAAAACATTGTGAAACAGATTTTAAGTTGATGATCGTGAATCTACTTAAATCGGGACAAAGCGCACGGCAAGTATCTGAAGATTACGGATTAAACGCCAATATGATTCGCAGGTGGCTTAGAGAAAATTTAAGCGCC
>NZ_WTCR01000036.1 GCF_009795715.1 Labilibaculum euxinicum
CTCACCAAGAGATAACCCACTATTTACAATACAACATAAAAAGAGTCACATCAGATAGTTGAAATAAGATTCCTTTTAAATTGCTGCCGATTTAATATTTAATACTGAAATTTGGTAACTAATTAGCATGACCAATAATCCTAACTTTCCTGCTCTAATGAATAAAATAGGCAAGAGGAAATTCTGGAGTCTATAAACACACTCCAACTGTATAGCTTTATATCAATATGGTAAACAAATTTCAATGATCTTAGCACATAAAAAAGAGTCTCATTCCTTTTTGGAACAAGACTCTTTAATAGTTGGCGTTGACCTACTCTCCCACCATTGGCAGTACCATCGGCGCTGACAAGCTTAACTTCTCTGTTCGGAATGGGAAGAGGTGGAACCCTGCTGCTATAAACACCTTAATTCTTTTGATCCTTTTTGGGGATCTACTCCTTAATCGTACCAAACCGATCCGGTACAAAAATACTTTATAACAAAAAAGAGTCTCATTCC
>NZ_WTCR01000037.1 GCF_009795715.1 Labilibaculum euxinicum
GGTTTTAGGGATACATAAAAATTGAAAATGCTTTTATTTAGAAATAGAATTTGGGTTCTTATTTGGGCTACTTTTAACTCTAGCATTACGATTAAGAAGATGGGGTGATTGCCTCACAGACAGCCTTACAGCATTAGTCTTTTTACTTTACAGTTTGCACAGGCTCGAAGAACGCATCCAAAAACTGAATGAGGTTCAGCGGGGTTGGGTAAATAACTTCCGTATGGCAAGTATTTTAGTCAAACTTCAAGATCTCGACGGTTGGCTGCGCAACAGGCTCAGGTATTGTATATGGCACCATTGGTCCCGAATGAAGTGAGATCATGAACACCTTTTTTAATAGAATTCGTGAATAAAAACCCGAAAAGAAAAGGCGAAGCCTTATCCGTTTGGGCGTTCAGCAAGGACAAGCCTATGCATGGTCTCGTTCACGCAATGAGGAACGAATTCATGAATGCCCATAAAAATAAGTATTTATGAATCATGGGGGGATGGGCGAT
>NZ_WTCR01000004.1 GCF_009795715.1 Labilibaculum euxinicum
ATCAACTGTTACCGTTATTGCTTTTTGAGTGATGCTAAAAGCTTTACTCACGAAAGTTAAATCGTAGTTCGATCCGGCACTCAGTGTTCCGATTGTAATAGCATAACTTCCTACATCTTCTCCTGTTGCTCTTGAAAGTGCTCCGGTAAAAGAATCGCCACTTTCCAATGTTGCTGACGTGGTGTAAGTGAAAGTCGGGTCTGCTTGTCCATAAACTTTCGTTTGCCCGGCATCAACTGTTACCGTTATTGCTTTTTGAGTGATGCTAAAAGCTTTACTCACGAAAGTTAAATCGTAGTTCGATCCGGCACTCAGTGTTCCCTGTAAAATGGCATAAGAACCTACAGATTCTCCACTTGTTCTTGATAGTACTCCGCTAAATGAGTCACCGCTTTCCAATGCTGCAGATGCCGTGTAAGTAAATGTCGGATCTGCACCTCCGTAAACTTTTGTCTGACCGGTATCAACTGTTACCGTTATTGCTTTTTGAGTGATGCTAAAAGCTTTACTCACGAAAGTTAAATCGTAGTTCGATCCGGCACTCAGTGTTCCGATTGTAATAGCATAACTTCCTACATCTTCTCCTGTTGCTCTTGAAAGTGCTCCGGTGAAAGAATCGCCACTTTCCAATGCTGAAGATGTCGTGTAAGTAAATGTTGGATCTGCACCTCCGTAAACTTTTGTTTGCCCGGCATCAACTGTTACCGTTATTGCTTTTTGAGTGATGCTAAAAGCTTTACTCACGAAAGTTAAATCGTAGTTCGATCCGGCACTCAGTGTTCCGATTGTAATAGCATAACTTCCTACATCTTCTCCTGTTGCTCTTGAAAGTGCTCCGGTGAAAGAATCGCCACTTTCCAATGTTGCTGACGTAGTGTAAGTAAATGTCGGATCTGCACCTCCGTAAACTTTTGTCTGACCGGCATCAACTGTTACCGTTATTGCTTTTTGAGTGATGTTTAATCCTTGCGAAACCTGGGCTGCCACATCATAAGTGTCGTCACCGGCTTGGTCAGCATAAATAGTGCATGAACCAACTCCAACAATATGAATCTTTCCGTCCACAATAGTGGCCACAGATGTATTAGAACTACTATAAGAGACCGTTAAACCACTACTTGCCGTAGCTGAAGGATCAAAGTCACTGTTACCATACGCTTTATCTGAAAGAGAATTAAACGTAATGGTTTGAGTTTGTTTGGTTGTAAAACTTTGAACCCCACCATAGCTCGTTCCTGCACTATTAATTGCATACGCCTGAAAGTTGTAAGTGGTATTGGGAGCAAGTGAACCAATAGTTTCACTAAAAATTCCAGTCGCTGCCCCATTTGAATCTTGCGTTACATCTGCTCCTCCTATCTCGGGAGATGCGTTTATCGAAGAATAGACAACCCCGGTTTCGGTTACATCAGCACTACCTTTATCTGACATATCACCTCCCATAGTTACTGAGCCTGAAGTGATAGAAGAAACCGCGGATGTAGAAACTGTTGGTGCCACATCATCATCGGTCAGGGTGATTCCTACGGTTTGATCGGTCAGCGCATCGAAAGTGTCATCGCTGGAAGCATCCTTCACCGCAACAGTGATTGTTGCCGTGTCATCTCTGTCGATATCGTCATCCACACCAGTAACTGTTACCGTCTGCGACGTGTCCCAATTAGCCGATGTAAAGGTCAGTGTTGACTTATCTATCGTAGCTTCATCCGTTTTATCGCTCGTAACATCAAAAACAACGTCACTTGTCGGTTCTGAATTTAAAACTACAGTAAAGCTGCCTGTTCCTGCATTTTCATCAATTGTTAAGGCTATTTTGCTTACCGTAAAACCAGCTGTATCATCATCGGTCAGGGTGATTCCTGCAGTTTGATCAGTCAGCGCATCGAAAGGGTCATCGCTGGAAGCATCCTTCACCATAACAGTGATTGTTGCCGTGTCATCTCTATCGATATCGTCATCCACACCAGTAACTGTCACCGTCTGCGGCGTGTCCCAATTAACCGATGTAAAGGTCAGTGTTGCCTTATCTACCGTGGCTTCTTCCGTTTTATCGCTTGCAACATCAAAAACCACATCGTTGGATGGCTGAACATCTAAAACAACTGTGAACGTGCCTGTTCCTGCATTTTCATCAATTGTTAAGGTTGTTTCGCTTACCGTAAAACCTGGTGTTGTTGATGCAAAAGCTAAATATGCTCCATTATCAGGATTTATCGAAGCCCAATAATAAGTTCCATCGTCAGCTAAATTGACAATATCGTCAGAGCTGTTGAATGTTAAATCATTAGATGCTACCAAAACAGGTATTCCAGAAGGGAACATTATCGCTGTTTTTGGTATAGCAAAATACACCTCTCCTACCGTACCGGTCTCATCCACTTTCCAGACACGGTCTGAACGGTTATTGGTGCCTCCGTCGAAACTTGAGGTAAATGAGTTTTCAGTTCCATTATTATGCCCCATCAGCATAAAGTTGCCATCATCAAGTGAGGTGGTTCTGCCCGCATCGGAGTTTGATGAAGTGAAATCAGCGTTTGTTGCCAAAACAGGGCTGTTACCACTATTTACCGATCGTGATACTTTTTGGTTTAACCCACTGGCATCATCACGGCCAATTCCGAAAATATCATTATCATAGCCTGTATTATCGGTAGCGCTCCAGATGGTGCTTCCATCAGAAGCCAGATAATCATCGGTTTTTGAAATACCGTATTTAAGCGCCAGATAAGATTCGACCTCTTTTACTTCAGTATCAGAAAGATCAGCAGCATAAATGATATATTCGGCGACATCTGTAGTAGAAAAGGAAGATAAATCATACGGACTTGCTCCAAAGCCTAAATAACCATCAGAGCTGCCAGCCAATGAGTTGAATGAACTTGTCTGTTTCTCCAGAGCACCGTCCAAGTACAGGAACAGGTCTCCTGGCTGCACATCTTGTCTTGCAATAACATACTTATCGATCATAGTTGTACTTCCAGCCAATGTAGTAACATTGTTGCCATAATCAGCACGTTGGTAACCATTTGCCCTTTCGAAATAACCTGCTCTGTCATGTTCGCCTCCATTATCATAACCATACCCAACTTCAACCTTTCCTGCTGTAGATTTTTTTACTAAGAAGATAGTATTTTCATCTGTAGTTGAATTGAAATAGGTTGTATAGGGTGAAGTAGCGGAGGTTCGTATCGCATCATCACCATCAAAAGATACAGCAGCGTTGAAGTTTGCACTGTTAGAAACCACTGCAGGATCTCCTGCAACATCATTCACAGTAGTTATATTTACACCATATGGTTTTTGGCCTTCCCAACTCCCAATATCTCCATTGGTTATTGAGTTGCCCCCGTTTGTCGTTCCACTGTTGGCATTAAACCACACGCGTAAATTGTCAATTACTCCACCAGGGGCTTTCGGACGAACTACATCAATATTAAGGGTTGTTGTTGTTGTCATGTTGATGGTCGGGTCACCAGTCATTCCTCCATACTCAACAATATATGCGCATGGCGAAGTATTTAGTCTATCATTCCATGTTCCAGCGGTGTATACTGATTTATTCGTGAAGAATTGTAAACAATACTCACCACCAGAAGGCTGACCCGCGTTCCAGTTTACATAACTACCATTGAAAGCAGTTGCACCAGTTGAGAATTGCTCTCCACTCTCTGGTCCCGTCACCCATTTCCATGTACCATTTGTTTCGCTATCCAAACCTCCCAACCACAAGACATCATCAGTATCATCTTGTATGCCCAGAATAAAGTTATTCTCGGCTGCCGATGTTACAGTACAAAGGTAACCTTGCAATCCGTAATAGGTTTTAGCACTGGCAGCAGCCTCTGCCTGGTCCCATGTTATAGTAGCATTCACATATTCATAAAAGTGTCCGTTTCCTAATTTTCCGTCTTGCGAAAAATAGTCGTCATTGGCCAGTGAAATGGTAAATTCACGTTGGCTACCATCTATTAAACCAAATAATGGAGCATTGTTTACATAGGTAATACTTCGCATGGCATTTTGGTACTCCAAAGGTGAGGCGTCGCCTAATAATACTAATGCTCCTTGCGTATCATCAAAATAACCTGTTATTTTGCTTGTATTTGTAAAAAGCAGGGTATCCTGATTACTCTGGTAACCAGAGCCAAAATGAATTGTTAAACCCTTAATATTGCTCTCCTCTGCATAGGTAACCGTAAAATTAGGAAATACAATTATCGGATTATATTCGCTGGTATTATATGTTGGCGAATCATTGTTTCCATTTATTACCGGAGGTTGGGGAGCGACTACATTTAAAGTTGTTGTCGTGGTCATATTTATTGTCGGGTCTCCGGCCATTCCACCATACTCAACAGTGTATCCTAAAGAGGTGTTGTTCCCTCCATCATTCCAGCTTCCGTCCGACGAATTCATTAACAGACAATTCTCAGCGTCACCAGTGTTATTTGGTTCTCCGGATTTCCAATTCACATAACTACCATTGTAAGCAACTGAAATCGATGAAAATTGGTTTCCTGCTTCAGGTCCTGTAACCCATAACCAGCTTCCTTCCGATGCCGCATCGGAACCTGCAAGCCAAGTATTATAACTCGATATCTTGCTTTTTACAAAACTATTTTCTTCTGCAGAAGTAACAGTAGCCAAATATCCCTGTAATCCATAATATGTTTTAGCGCTGGCCGCCGTTTTTGCAGCATCCCAGTATAACGTACTATTTATAAACTCATAAAAATGTCCGGTAGATGGGGAATAGTCGGAATTAGCAAATGATATCGTAAACTCACGCTGGGCGTAGCTGGCAGAACCAGGTGCAGCATCATTTGTATAGGTGATACTTTGCACAGCAGTTTGGTAATTAGAAGGCGAAGCTGATCCAGATAGGATGAGTGCTCCGTTGACTTTATCAAAAGTTCCGCTTATCCCATTCTGGGTGGTAAACGAAAGAATGTCCTCATTCTCAGAATATCCGGAAGTAAAGGCAATTACTAATCCTTTAATATCGTCACCATCTGCATCGGTAATGGTAAAGTTTGGGAATACAGTTACCGGAGTATTTGTTTCGATATAATACTTTGGAGAAATGTCGTTCCCATTCATTTCGGGTGGAGTATCAATGCATAATGAGCTCATCGCCGCAAACATCAAACCTCCAAGTAGTGTAGTAAATTTGTAAATCATGTGGAATTATAAAAAATTTATTAAATAGTATTGTTTTCAACTTTTCCTGTTTTCTCTTCAATCCAAAGAACCCAGTTTTTGTTTAAATTAATATAAACTCAGGAATGTCAACTTTTTAACATGTAACTTTTGTCGAGGAAAAGCATTATATTAACAGCATCGACAAACCGCGCAACAAACTCTAAATCAACACCATAAGATTCTAATCAAATATCAGGTTGCCTGGAGATTGATCCAACCATTCGGCATTGCTAAAACTACTGGAAGTAAAACCGGCATCTGCTTTGAGCCAAAGGTTAAGGCCTGTTGAGACACCTCCGGGGATTGTGCTAACAGACTTAAGTTACAAAGCAAAATGATGTACAATAGGTAAAATTTTCTCATGTGTAATATTCTTTAAGTTTTATTTAGGTTTTTTGGTTCTGTTTTCTTGGTTGTCTCATCCAGAAAAATAACAAACAAATACTCTATAAGAGCTTTGTGAAGTTCTACGCTTCTGTGTATGATTTAGGGATGTTGAACAATTTGAATTGGTTTCAAATTCAATACAGGTTCATATGGAAAATGAGATTCAATCTCTTTTAAAGCCAAACCTCTGCAATTTGCTATTGTTTCTTCACGAATTGCACCAATGGTATTATTTGTAAATTCCAGATCTGATGCAATCCCTTTTATGCATTCTATGAAACACAACTCCAATCGTTTTACAAATCTCCCTTTTACACATCAAAGTTTTATAAATTCAATTTGTTCCATGTTAAGCAGGTTTTACTTTTTGGTACGAATAAATATTTAGTCGAATTTGATCGATTACTACGAAATATGAAACACAGTAAATCTGTAGAAAAAACGGCAATAACAATAACACATAATATCGATCCTCTAACACTTTTTACTGATGAACCTTGGTTTTTTTTAAGAACAATCAGATTTACACCAAATTTTTGAACTCAACAATGAGCTTATAATCAAAAACTCAAAACTTCAAAACAATTAAGTAGATACAATGGATACCGCCAGACAATCTGCAGATGAATATAATATTAAAGAAGAAATCTTTTTTAAACTACATCACGCAAAAGAATTATTCAAGCCTATATTATAATAGAGGGGACGCAGTTTACACTACCTTCTTTTCAGTAAGAAAGCTCAGTTGCAATAAAAATACAGGGGCAATCAAAAGATTCTGCCCTCTTAGGCAAACGCATTGGGGCAAAAGAAGCTGAAGATGTTATTAGCTTGTCCTTACAAATTTATTGCAAGACAGTTAGCCACAAAATATTGCAGTTGCCGCTTCTTTCAAACTGCTTATTTCAATTTATTAACTTTTTGGGAAACCATTCTCTTCTCAAATTAAAAACCATTTTCTTTCTTAATAATCCTCAATAAAATGGACTTGCTAAGGATTAAACAGATAGTAACTAGTTAACCCTTCTATATTCTGTTGGTGTTGCACCTGTTTTTGATTTAAAAAAGCGGGTAAAATAATGGGGATAATTAAACCCAAGTAAATAGGCTATTTCACTTACTGAATTAGTGCTACTTAATAACATTGCCTTTGCTTTCCTAATCATCAAATTGTTGATGTAATCTTTGGCAGAAATCCCTGCTTCTTTTCGAAGCACATCACTTAGATAATTAGGGGATAGGTTTATTTTTTCTGCAATGTCCTGCACTGTTGGAATTCCCTTTTCAGCAAGTAAATTTTTTCCTATCCAATTATTTACTATTTTTTCAAACTTTACTACAATACCTTGGTGTACAATATTACGGGTTTTAAATTGACGTTCGTAAAAACGAAGAGAGTAATTTAGTAACAATTCTAAATTTGAAATAATCACCTTTTGGCTATGACAATCAATATTTTCTGTATACTCTTTTTGGATGTTAGAAATAATATCATTTAATGTATTTCTTTCTGATGTGGATAGATGCAAGGCCTCATCAGTATGATATTCAAAAAAATAGTATTGATTCATTTTCTGACTCAAATGCGATTTGCTGAGAAAACTGGGATGAAAAAAAAGCATCCAGCCTTTATTTTCATTTTTTCCAACTGGTTTGGTAGCCGTAAATGCTTGCAGTGGTGCAGTAAACATCAAAGCTCCATTTTCAAAATCGTAACTGTTTCTTCCATATTCCATACCACAATGCACATCTTTTAAGGCAATACAGTATAAATCTGTCACAACTTTTATGTCAACCATTTCTTGTGTTACCTCTATATCGGAAACATCGATTATTGTAATTAGAGGATTCTTGGGAACATCCATATTTAACATCTCATGCAGTTGCGAAATAGAATTTACTTTGATGATTGTTTCCATTTATAAAAGATTTTTATTGCAGATTGTAAACAAATATGTGTAATTTTTTTTTAACATTTCGTGTTAAAAACAGTATTTTTTTATTTATGCTAAGTCACCATTTTCCCGTCAAACTGCAAAAACCATTAAAAAAATAAGCAACTATTCTCGGTCACATTGTCAACAAATTGAAATTGGGTTCAGCCTTATTCAGCACCTATTATTTCAAATAAAACACCCACTACTTTTCATTAAAGTAATGGGTGTCAACTAAATAATTACTATTTATTTTTTATCTCGTAACAATTCGGTACATTTTTGTGCCACAAATTCTTCACAAAATAATCCCAACGTTTCCGAATAAAATATTTATTGTAGTATAGACTGCTGTGATCACATTCTGGTACCAACAGTAATTCAAAATCTTTATTGGCTTTTATTAAAGCATCTGCCATTCGCATGGATGAAGCCGCATTTACATTGTTATCCATGTTTCCATGCGCTAACATTAATTTCCCCTGCAATTGACTGGCTAAAGACAAATTGGATTGCTCGTCGTAATGTTTCCCTGCCGGAAAACCCATGTACAATTCGGGCCACCATGCTTTGGCAATTCTGTGATCGTGATTCCCTGCAGAAGAAACGCCAACCTTGTAAAAATCAGGATGAGTTAACAGGGCATGTGCTACATCGTATCCTCCGGCCGAATGACCATAAATTCCCACATTTTCAATATCGATATAAGGATATTTAACCGCCATTTCCCTGATGGCTTTAATGTGATCGGGAGCACCTATATCACCAAGGTTTTTATAAGAGAAATCATGAAATTTTTTGGATCGATAAGCAGAGCCCAATCCATCAACCGTAATCACTACAAAACCGATTTGTGCCAATGACACATCCATACTGTACAAGGCCGAAGTAAATGATTTAGGAGTACGAATTGTTTGCGGACCAGAATAAGTTCCATCTATTATCGGATACCTTTTTGTAGAATCCATCTTAAAAGGACGATAAATCACTCCGTAGATATCTGTTTTGTTATCTCTCGCTTTTACTTTGTACATCTCCGGAGCTTTCCATCCCATTGCAACAAGGTCCTCAATATCAAGTTGAGCAAGGTCAAGAATCTTAGTTCCGTTTTTTACACTTCGAATTAGAAAATGGTTGGGCAAATCAACCCGCGAATAATCATCGAATACATATTTTCCATTCGGACTTATTGAACAAGTATGAGTTGCATTTTCAGGACTCAGCAATTTAAGTCCCGAACCATCAATGTTGATCGAATACAAATACGTGTAATATGGATCACCCTTTTCTATACCACAGGCGGTGAAATATATTTTCCCCTTTTTATCATCCACCTTACATATTTCGCGAACCACATATTCTCCCTTGGTGATTTTATTTATTTGCTTACCGGTTTCATAATCGTACAGATATAACTGATTCCATCCTTCTTTCTCCGATGACCAAATAATATTGTTACTGGTTTTATTGATCCGGTACAAAAGCATATTTACATCCACATAGGTGTCGGCGGTTTCAGAAATCACAGTTCTGGTTTTTCCTGTCTCAACATTTACATCGATTAATTCCCTTGTTTGATAACCTCTTTGGTAACGAATGATATACGCATGTTTATTGGATTTCCATTCAAAGCCACCTTCTAAAAAGCTTGCATATTCAGGAAGGTCGCATTCTATTTGTTTACCCGATTCGATATTAAAAATAACATACGAAGTTTTAGCAAGACATGTATCTCCCGCAAGTGCACGTTCGTAAGAATATACTTCGGCCCGTAATCCTTTTTCAGGAGAACTGTGATACATATATAAATTTTGAGCTTCTTTACGGTTAAATTTGCTGCAAATAAGATATTTTGAGTCAGGAGACCAATACGCACTTATTCCGTATTCTACATCTTGCTTTTTGCTTTCATTGCGCACAAATTCCCACGGAATGGAATTGCCATAACTAAGTGTTTCGCACCCATCTGTACTTAAGGGAACAATATTGCTGCCATCTTTATCTTTCAGATAGATATTATAATCCTTTATAAATGCAATTTGTTTGTTGTTTGGAGCAGGCAACTCAGTTATATTTCTTTTTTCGGGATTAGCTGCCGATTTTAATTGATAGTTTTTCAAATTGATTGTAAAGCAGGAAGTGTCTACAGTAAACTTTAATGTATCTCTGCCCTTTAAGCTAAGTCCGGTTAATTTTAAATCATACGCTTTGTATTCTTTATGCAAAAACTCAGAAATTTTTTCTGCCAATTTCGCATGATCAAACAAAGGTGTTTTTTGTTTCTTTTTTAAGTCTGCCAAAAAATACTCATTCCCTTTTCTTGTTTTGGTTGAATACCATAATGAATCCCCCTTACCAATCCAGTTGGGTTGAATTCCCGAATTATAAACTTTAGCCCGTGAATTATAGTAAAGCCACTTTTCAGCTTCCTGATAGTCTTTCAACTCTCCCTGCGCAAATATATTTCCTGCGCAAAGCAGTAAAAATATAATGATCGTTATTTTCTGAACTTTCATTTGTTTTCAATTAATAGTATGATGTACATTATTCATTTATTAAAGGCTTTCACACCCCTATTCGGCAACCATTTCTTATTCTTTTACTATTCCCGGTATAAATTGGCTGTAGAATGGCGGGATGGACTTTTTTCGAATTCAGGAAAATACCGCGCAACAATTTCATACAAATCAGGATCGTATTTTTTCATATCTTCCCGGGTATTCACCCAATTGTGTTTTCCATCAGGAACCTTAACTTCGGCATTCACATTAAACCAGTTCTGAACTCCTTCGGCCCAATATTCATATATATTGGTAGCAGCATACATTTTTTTGTATTTCCCTTTAGCAATGGCATTATCCAATTTTTCCTGCAGTAAATTGTTGAATGTAGAATCGATTGGTGCAATTCCAATTAAATGAATGGCATGTGCAAATTCATGAACCAAAATATCCTCAGCGTGATATTTATCAATCTGATAAGCAAGCAGGTTCTCTTCAGCACAAGAGGTTAACGGCAATTCCATATCGCCGCCTAGTCCCCGGGCTCTAAGATCCCAGTTCAAAGTAGTGTCCTGAGCCAAATGTGCATGTTCCGGAATATCGGTTGTCCCTTCGTATCGCGCCATAATAGCAAGTCTGGCATTTTCTTTTACCATCTGATTCAAAACTTTACCAGGCAAACTTTTAGTCATAAAATCAACAATATTACAAGCCACATAAAAAGCTGAATCAGGAACTTTATTGGAGCTCATGATATGAATTCCATTCACGTTAACATACTTTTTATAGAATGAATCGAATTTAAAATCGGAAGGCGGAGATGTAATTGTAAATATTTTTTGCCCTGACTGATCCGTTTTTTCATTCTTTGCAGATGCCACGAACAAAGGCATCAAAACTGCGATTAGAATAAGAATTTTTTTCATTTATAATGTTTTTTATTATTTATTTAACTTCGACAAGCGAACTAACAAGCTTCCATGGGGAGGAATTTCTTTAACAAGATTTTCATCGGTTTTCCCAATAATTTTATGTTCCCACAAATCTTTTACATTATATACATTTCGATGGATACTAACATCTGCTGCAAAATACATCGTCTGTTTTTTCCAGTCGTAATCTAATTTCCAGACTTCATCAGTACGGTTTAAAAAACATACAGCCACTTCTCCGTCTGCAAGCGGTTTTGCCCAGATTTCATATTCGCCCATGTCTATAAATTTTCTGGCCTGATGTCCATCTGAATCCTGATCAATTGCTATTACCTCCTCATTCATAAGAATTTCAGCTGTTGCCTTATTTAAATTTCGCAGGTCGTTTCCTGCCATCAATGGTGCGGCCAACATGGCCCACATCGAAAAATGTGTTTTATTTTCATCCGGTGTCATGCCTCCATTTCCCACTTCCAGCATATCAGGATCATTCCAATGTCCGGGTCCTGCAAATTCATATAAATCAGCTTGTTTATCAATAATGTCGAGAACTCCAAGTCCGCCCCAATCAAAAGTACATTGGTAACAATCCCGAATATCGGCCGTTGTCCTCCACAAATGTCCGATTCCTTTCCCCCACTTCCAAGGCTCACTTTCGCCCCATTCGCAAATAGAAAATACAATCGGTCTTCCGCTGGCTTTAAGAGCATCACTCATTGTTTTATAAGCCGCTTCAGCTTTTTGTCCCTCATCGAAACACCAGTCGTATTTCAAATAATCTACACCCCACGATGCATAAGTACGGGCATCCTGAAACTGATATCCTCGACTGCCCGGACGAGACTGACAGGTCATTGACCCGGCACAGGAGTAAATGCCAAATTTTAAATCTTTGCTATGCACATAATCAACAAGTACTTTCACTCCTGACGGAAACCGTTCCGGATCAGCAATAATATTTCCAAGACTATCGCGGCCCACCTGCCAGCAATCATCAATCACCAAATATTCGTAACCAGCATTCCGCATTCCACATTCCGCCATTGCATCAGCCATTTCCATAATCAGACTTTCGCTTACGTTACAGCCAAATTTATTCCAACTGTTCCATCCCATTGGAGGCGTAAGTGCTAACTCTTCAAATTTTTGACTGTATCCTTGAAATACCTGAAAAACAATCAAAATTAAAAAATACTTTCTTATCATTTTCAATACTTTTTAAGTTCGATGAAATTATTTATTTACAGATGAATCCCTAAGTAAAAAAGATTATAAACCAACTTACAAGAAAATCGCAAAAACATTCTATGCTCGAAAGAACTTAAAAATGCTTTTGCGATATGTATTATATTCTAAAAGTTATTAACCTCCGGTATATCCAGGGTTTTGAACCAAATTTGAATTGGTATTCAGTTCTTCCAGTCCAATTGGAAAAAGGATCGTATGTGCGCCCTGAGGTTCATGATTGTACCAGCTTTTTGTTTGGTATACACCAAATCGAATCATGTCTGTTCTACGTCTGAATTCAGCAGCAAACTCCCAACCCAATTCATCTAAAAACCGACCATACAATACAGCAGACTGATCTCCAAGAGAATCGATTGTTCCATCTTCGGCCAATGTTCCATATTGAATAGTTGTATTTCCCAACAATTCAGCTCCGGTTACCTTTGCATCGTTAATATCGTCAAAATCACGTGTTCTCACCTCACTAACCAAAACTGCAGCTTCATCACTGTTTCCTGTGCGAAGCAAGCATTCAGCCTTCATAAGTAATACATCTGCATATCTAAAATAAGGCAAATCATTACTCATGTTACTTTTACATCCAGCTTCAATTTCATATTTGCAAACACGATAACCTTCCTCAAATTCGCAATCATAAATACTAGGCATTTTGTTGACTAAAGTCATTACAACACTCCCATCAGTAGCATTGAGCTGATCGCCATGTAACCATGTTGCATCAAATCGCTTATCCTGAGAATCATAACTATTGATAAACTGAGGATTTGCACTTGAACCACCCCATGGTTGCGCTGTCATATTAAAAACATCACGATGTGCAGGCAACAGCTGTTTCATGTGCGCATTCCAACCAGTTCCATTTTTATTGTCATAAGGAACGGCAAAAACTATTTCATCAGAATCTTCGTTATCAACTTTAAAAATATCCTTATAATTTGATTCAAGATCATATTTCTCACAAGCAATCACTTTGTTACAAGCAAGAATACATTTCTCCCATTCTGCAGTGCCACTATACACTTCTGCATTTAGATACATCCTGGCCAATAACTGATAAGCAGCCCATTTTGTGATACGTCCGTATGTCGTTTGATCAACAACTTCGGTTAAATTCTCAATAACATCAGTATCAGTTAACTCATCAATGATAAATTTATAAATATCTGCCCTTGAAGATTGTTTGGGCAATTCATCATTATAAGCAATAACAAGAGGAACATTTCCATGAGTATCACAAAGAATTGAATACCACAATGCACGCAATGCACGCAACTCTGCTAATACTTTTACTGATTGTTCTTCTTCAATTGGAAGTGATCCACTTTGAATTTGAGACATCACCCGATTCACATTATTTATAGCCTCATAGCAGGTCAGCCAGGTGTTTCTACATTGCCATTGTTCGTTATCCCATGTGTGAAAATGCATCCGCTTATAGGTTCCACCATCATCCCATCCATTCGGTCTGGTTGGAGTTATCATTATATCTCCTGGTTCTTCTTGAAGATCGAATAAACCCTGCCATCCCATAATATAACGAAGCGGGGTATAACCAGAGGCAATTAATGCTGTTACATCAGCTTCCGTTGCCGTAAAAGTTTCTTCCAATACTTCAGAATAAACTTCCTCATCCAATTTGACACAGCCTCCAAACAAAATTGCAAGCAATAAAATAAAACCAGTAAATGCCGGCTTTACATATATACGTTCTTTTTTATATATTAATTTCATGATTCCAAGTTTAAAAGGTTACGTTAACACCAAATGTAAATGTTCTTGTAGTAGGATATTTGTCTCGTTCATCATTACCCGGAGCTAAACCTGTTTGTTTCACCTCAGGATCAATCCCTTTGTAACCAGTAAAAGTGTGTAGATTCAATCCTGATACGTAAACTCTTAGATTTTTGAAAACATCTTTATTTTTAAGATTTACAGTGTACCCCAAGGTAATGTTATCAATTTTCCAATAATCACCATCCTCAACATAATAACTCACATAGCGCTGATCATCATTCAATACAGCTTTTCCATAAACTTTATCATAAGCAGAATTTAAGGTGTTGTATGCAATCTTTGGATTTTCATAAAACATCCGAGAAAAATTTAAAATTTGATAAGAAAATGCTCCCCTCATGTTGATGTTCAAATCGAAGTTTTTGTATCGAAAGCTATTGTTCCAGCTAGCATAGTATTTTGGAATTCCATTCCCCAATACCTGACGATCATCTGTTGATGATTCTGTTGCTGAAATTCTTTCACCATTAGGTTTTTCTATTATCCAAATGCCATCGTCTGAGATATCGACACTCTTTAATCCATAGAAATTTCCTATTTCGCCCCCTATTTTAACAATATGAGTTGTTGTTTGAATAGGCTCGCCGGTATAACCATCTTCAGGATAGAAAAAATCATTTGTGGTTTTAAACTTGTCATTTGATAAAGAAACCAATTCATTTTTGTTGGTTGAAAAGGTCATATTAGCTTTCCACTCAAAGCTTGGTGTTTTAATAGGAGTCACATTAATCAAAGCTTCAAAACCCTGATTTTTAATTTCTCCCACATTTGTCATGATGCTGCCATAAAGGTATGGTGGTGTTGGAACATCGTAATTCCATAAAGCATCTTTGGTTTTTCTGTTATAAAAATCAAAAGCTCCGCTAACTCTACCATTTAATAATCCAAAATCAAGTCCTATATTAATTTCCTCTTTTTTCTCCCAACGCAAATCAGGATTATCATTTCGGGCAGGAACTAACTTTCGAACCCATTCTTTATTGGAATAAAAATAATCGCTATAATTTAAACTACTTAAAGAATTGTAAGAATCTGCCACATTAGTTCCGGTAACACCAAAACCAGCACGTAATTTTAAGTTATCAATCCAGTTAATTTCTTTAACAAAATCTTCTTCAGACATTCTCCATCCCAAAGAAACTCCTGGGAAATTTCCCCATTTATGGTCTTTACCAAACCGTGAAGAACCTTCTCTACGAAGACTTGCCATGAATAAATACTTATTGGCAAAGGAATAACTTACCCTGGAAAAGAAAGCAATTAATTTATCAGAGTATTTATAACTGTCCATGCCTGCTTCTCCTTTGGTCAAACCACTTCCAATTTCAAGATTATTGTACGTATATCCATCAGTAGGAAAGTATTTGTTGTTGGCCCAGAATCCTTCCGTCATGTTGTCTTCATAATTATAACCAGCAAGAACAGATAAATTATGATCCCCGGCTATCACTTTCTTATAATTTACAGTAAACTCTGTATAGTTGCCCAAATAATTTTCGGTACCACGGGAAGCATAACCTTCTGACCCATACTTAGTAGTTGAAACATGATTTTTAGTTTCATAATATCCGCGAATGTTTGAATTGCTTTTTCTGGTATACATTCCCTTTACGTTAAGCCCTTCGAATAATTTATAGGTTAAACTGGCCTTAAATCTCACATTACGGTACTTGTTCTCACCATCAGATTCTTTTAGGTATGCAACAGGATTATCGTAAAAATATACATCACGCTCATACCAACGACCGTCTTCATTTTTAATTGGTTCAGTCGGATTTCGGATTAATGCCTGTCGGTAAACATATTTATTAAAACTATATCCATCTCCACCAGTCCAGTAATTTTGTTCGCTTATTATAGTCCCGATATCTGCAGTTAATTTACCATCAAACATGCTGTGACTAACATCAATACGACCGGTATATTTTTCATTATCTGTTTTAATAAAAACACCCTGATTATTTTTATAATTAAGTGAGGCTGTTAAACTCGTATTCTTGGTGCCACCTCTAAAAACAACATTGTGAACATGGCTTACAGCTTTTCTTGTAATTTCATCCAGCCAATCTGTATTGGCTCCATAATCTTTCAAATTAGCTCCTGTGAACGAATAACCTTCATTCCACTTTGCTCTTAAGTCTTCAGCATTCATAAAATCGAGCTTTCGGCTGATAGATGCAATTGAGACATAACCATCGTAGGAAATGGTAGGTTCCATACCTTTAGTACTTCTTTTTGTTGTAATAATGATAACTCCATTTGTTCCCCTGGTACCATATATTGCCGAAGCCGATCCATCTTTTAATACATCGATAGATTCAATATCTTCCGGAGCAACAGATTCAAGGCTTCCCGGAACACCGTCAACCAATACCAAAGGAGCAGAACTTCCTAACAATGAGGAATTTCCACGCAACATAATTACCGCTCCTTCTGTTGGATCTCCTGAAGGTGTTGCAATGGTTAAACCCGCAACTTTTCCTTGAATCAATTGAGCCGCATCTTTTACAGCTCCCTTAATAAAATCATCAGACTTAACGGATGCAATAGCACTGGTAACATCACCTTTTTTAACACTACCATAACCGATTGCAACAACTTCATCCAGTCCAAAAACATCTGGACTCATAACAATGCTTAACACCTGATCAGTATACTCAACCTTCTGATCTTTAAATCCAATAAATGAGAAATGAATTACATCTCCAACAGATGCCTGAATCATAAATTTACCATCGATATCAGACACTGTTCCAACGGTTGTTCCATCAATAAATACAGAAACACCCGGTAATGGAACTCCAGAATCATCCACTACAGAACCTTGAGCAAGTTTTTGGGAGAAAACCTGCCCAGATAAACTCAAAAAAATCACTAAAACAAGTAAAAACCTTAAACAGCTGTTTTTATTACCAAGCTGTTGAGGGGGAATGACAATTTTTTTCATAAATGTTATTTTTGGGTTAAAAAATATGACTCAAATCTGTCTATTCTTTAGGCTTTGGACTATCACTATTGTTTAAAAAAGTAACAAACATGTGTTATAAGTCATTTTATTGAAAAAAAAAACCTTTCCCGGACAAAAAAAATGCAAACCTCAAAAAAGAGATTTGCAGTTTTCAGAACTATCCACCATTAAAAACTAACTAAAATATTCTTTCCTTATTTATTGCTTAACAGTTCTTACACCAAATACCGGTCCTGCTCTATGCCCTTCGTGAGGTTTAAATGTAACCAACACTTTATCTTTGGTCATGCAAATATCATCGGACAATTGATATAAGATATCCACGAATTCACCCGGCTTTTTATCTGCGATATTTTCTGTCGCAAGTAATTTTCCGTCAATCAAGATATCAAATGTTTTAGCTCCGGTACTTCCGCCCCAATATTCAACAGCCAAAGCCAATCGATTTCCTTTCATCAATCCCATTTCAAAGGACATTACACCACCTCTGTTAACAACACGGGATCTTTTATTTTTTATCACATCAACGGATGATTTTTCGCTCGTGAAATTATGATCACGTTCGGGCTGCATTTCTCCTGGTTGGAAAAAGTCAACTGTCATTTCTTCCAATTTCTTTTTCTGTGCTTGTTTAGCTTGATATTCCTTTTGGTATTTCGCCCATGATTCTTGGTTGAAAATATCAAAATATACAGAATACCTTACATCATGCACTTTATAGAATGGCTTCAAAACAAAATCATGCAAATATCCAACCGATTCTGTTTTGAATGTATTTACTTCTCCTTCTACAGAACTCAACCAATTCGAAGGATCTCTATCTTCTGTCATAATAACAGGCACATACATTGCATCAGTTGCTTTTGGATCGTCTTCCGGGCCTAATTCACCAGCCATTACCATCGGACCATACATAATTGCAACACGGTTGCTGTCATCAGGCATGGTTTCCAAACGAAGTGTAAAAGGCATCTTATATTCCAATACATCTCCATTTTTCCAGGTTCTTTCAATAGAAATAAAACTTTGCGGCTTTTGATCAACAGATATCTTTTCATTATTGATATAAATCTCCACACCATTTTCAGCCCATTTTGGGTAGCGCAGTTTAAGCATAAATTTACTGGGTTTTTCGCAGTTAAACTCCAGTTTTGTCCCTTGTTCTTCCGGGTAAACAGTTGTCTGTTTTACGATCAAACCTTTGCTTTTCCATTTTAGTTCAGAACCAATAAATTGACTTACATACAATTCATTATTGTTGTGAAAATAAATGTTTGCTCCATATTTTGAATGATTCTCCATTCCTGTTCCCACACAACATGTAAACCAATATGGATCCTGATATACCTTATGACCTCCCATTTCCAATGACAAATTATAGATCACCCGACCATCAACAGGGTGCTGAGAGGATAAAATATGATTGAATAATGCTCTTTCATAGAAATCGGCAACCTCAGGAGCGGCATCCCACTCAAAAAGATGACGGGACAGCTTCAACATATTGTACACATTGCATGTTTCAGTCGTATTTTGACTAAGACGGTTGCGTAAATGATCCGACTCCCCAAAATATTCATGATTGCAATTACCGCCTGTAACATAGGAGTGATGATTTACAACACGATCCCAGAAAAACTCAGATGATTCTCTATCAGACAAAGACCCTGTAAGCTCATAACGGCGGGCACATCCAACTAGTTTTGGAATTTGTGTATTCGCGTGTATTCCCGGCAAGATATCAACATGATGAGCCAAAGAATCAAGCACCTTTTTGTGATGAAACACCTTAGACAGCTGCAGATATTTCTCATTCTTGGTTAATCCGTAAAGATCAGCCAACGACTCATTAATTCCGCCATGCTCACAATCCAGCATGTTCTGAATTTGTTCATCATTTAAGTCTTTTACAATGGTTGTTAACCAATCTGCAAATTTTATATTGATTTGTAAAGCCTTCTTATTCCCGCATAAATTATAAGCATCAGTCAAACCAGCCATCACTTTATGCTCGGTATAATAGGGTACCCATATTCCATTCAAATCAAATCCTTTCGAACGTATATCTCCTTTTGCTACTTCTTCTTCAAGAATCCGCTTTCCGTCAGGGAAAGCACCTATGTATCCTTCACCGTCAGCATTCTGACAAGCTTCCAGCTCATCAACTATATAATTAACCCGGTCAAGAAAACGCTTGTCGTTTGTTGAATTATACATTAAGGCACAGGCACTTAAATAATGTCCTAAGCTATGTCCTGCTATTGTATTTGCCTCCCAACCATCATAATGCTCTGCTTTAGGCTGAAGACCTGCTTCGATCCGAAATTTTGCCAGCAATCTGTCTGGTTCATAATTCAACAAGCTCTGCACATTTAATTCCATGGCCTTTTCGAAAGGGCCATCAAGCAATTTAACATCCTTTAAATCAAATGGCAGTACTTTAAATTCAACCACCTCAGGGCCGTTCGTGCTTATTCGATTATCTTCGATACCTGAACAGGAAGATAATCCAACTCCAATACAAATTGAAAAGAATAAAGCTCTACAAAAATCGAATCTCATATTTTAATAATTATATAGTTATCAGAAAATTACAGTCTCAATTATTTTACCTTCCATTCCAAAATACCACCCGACTCACCTTTTTGCAGTTGAGCTGTAATTCGAAGTGCTTTTGTTTTTACAGGCTTAAAATTCACTGTGTTGTATTTATCAAGTTCCACTGTAAAAACATCGCTGGTTTCGACAGGAACCCATTTCCCCTTGCTGTCTTTGTATAGTAATGACCATTTTTCGGGCACCTTATAATTGCCGTCGTAGTGATCCATATTAAGCCAATAAACCGATGACTGAGACAATACAACAGGTTCTTTAAATTCATAATCAACAGTTTCTTCCGATCCTTCTTTCTGCCACCAGTAGAAATATGATTTATCAGTATCACCCGAATTTTTAGGAGTAAACCCATCATTCAAACCTGGAGACCAATCTGTTGATGAAAATGCCTTGGCCGAATCTGCAGGTGAATATGCGGGTTTTACGATAGCCGATTCTTCCGCGGAAGGTAGCCAAACCAACATATTTGCTGTTCCCCGATTGTTCCATGCATAATATGGAATGGCTTTAAGACTTGCAGGTTCAATTGTTTTTGCATCTCCAGATTGACTTACCCTGCTTGCTTTCATTGTAAGTGTTACCACCCCACCTAAAAGATTTTCTTCAAATTGAGAACTCACGTTTGCATCTTGCGATACAAACTCATCGAATAAATACGCATTATTGTTGTCTTTATCCTCGAAGCAATACACTATTGGGCCACGTTGGTAAGCCAATTTATTATGATCATTGATCACCTTTTCGCTGGCTTTTATTTTACGCACAGGCATTGGAAATTCAACTTCTATCTGATCTCCCGCATCCCACTTTTCTCTCAAAATGGCATAACCATTCACCATTTCGGGTGATTTCTTCTTTCCATTTACTTTAATGGTATAAGTATCTGTGACATTTTCAACAAAGTGATACAAATCAGATGGTACAGGTTGATTTTGTGCCCATCCCGGAATGCGAATTTTCAAACCAACACGTTCATTTGTCTTTTTATCAACTGAAATTGTAAGCTTACCACTCCAAGGATATTGTGTCTTTTGTGTCAGACTCAGGGTATCCTTTCCTACTGCAACGTCAGCGTGACCTTCAGAAAATAAATTTACATACACAGAATGTTCATCAGTTGTATAAATATAACCCGGTATCGAGGCCATAAACCGTGTAATATTGCCCGGACAACAAGCACATCCAAACCAAGGTGCGCGATCATGATTATGAACAGATTCAAGAGGATTATCGTAGAAAAATTTATCGCCGCTTAAGGATACACCCGAAATAACTCCGTTGTACAACACACGTTCAAGTACATCGTAGTATTTTGAATTTCCATCATTCAAAAACAAACGGTAATTCCAGTAAACATTTGATATCGAAGCACAAGTCTCACAATAATCCGTCATATTAGGCAATTCGTAATTCGGGCCAAAGCCTTCACCTTGAGCACGGGAACCAATTCCACCCGTAATATATAATTTTTTAGAAACCACATTTTCCCAAACACATTTTGTGGCTTCCATCAATTGCTTATCATGCATCAAAGAAGCAACATCAGTTACACCTGAGTAGAGATATCCCAAACGAACAGCATGACCAACTGCTTCATCCTGTTCAACAATTGGTTTGTGATCCTGACTGTATTCATTCAATTCATGACCATCAGTACCCTTTCCTGTTTCGTCGATAAAGAATCGTGCCAGTTTAAGGTATTTTTCATCATTTGTAACCCGATACAATTTTACCAATGCCATCTCCACAATCGGATGACCTGAAGGAACTTTCTTTTGTCCTTCGCCCGGACCAAAAACCTGATTCACCAAATCAGCATTTTTGATCGCAATAGTAAGTAAAGAACATTTTCCGGTTGCCTGATAATGAGCAACAGCAGCTTCATATAAATGACCGCAATTATAAAGTTCATGGCTGTTCAAACGATCCCAACGTCCCTCTCCGTACCAACGCTTCAAACGCTCACATTTGTTGGTTAGGCAAGTGTACAGGTAACCATCCTCTTCTTGTCCGGCACCAATTAAAGTGATCAAACTGTCCAGATAATGATCCAATTTAGCATCATACTCTACCGCCAGCGTATATGAAGCTCCTTCCAGCACTTTGTAAACATCAGTATCATCAAATGGGAAATCACCTTGGTGTTCTCCTTTGATCAAACCACCAGCCAGAGCAAAATTATCCATACGCCCGGTCTCTTCACACTTTTTAAATGCTGATGGAATTGACACAGTTCTGTTAATTTCAATTTTAGGAGCCCAAAACTGATCATTTAAATGAACAGAGGTAAAGGGAACCGGATTTAAATGTCCTACAGTTTCATTCTCCTTTTTAGCACAAGAAAATGCAAGAAAACCAAACAATATCAGGAAACTATAATATCTTAATCTCATTATATATCTATATTTAGTATGAAAATTCGGTATCGGAACTATTCCAATTCCCATTCGAAAATTCCTGACGCATTTTTTTCAGGCAACTTCACTTCAAGTTTTATCGCATTGGTCTTCACTGTTTTAAATGAAACTTTGCTGGGAACACCTTTTGTTGCAGTGTAGGGTTCATTATTCTCAACAGGCATCCACTCACTGTCTTTATTTTTATAGTAAATTTTCCACTCTTTTGGTATGCGACAACCACCCCAGGGAGCATCATCATACCAATAAACGGTTGAACCACTTACTGTTTTCTCACCGTCAAATTCGTATGAAATCCATTCTGTTGTTCCTTCTTTAGGCCACCAATGGTAATAAGGTACAGCTTGAGCCTTACCATTTTTAGGGATGAGTTGGTCGTTAACCGCACTAATTGCTTTCACCAAATGCGAGGCATCAACTTTACTTTCCGAGGCAAGAGTGGGTTGTTGCATGGGACGACTGGTACTTAAATCGTTGGAAAGCCAAACTGTCATTTCACCACTTCCACGATGAGCCCAGGCATAGTAAGGAATCATGTTCAATTGAACATCTTTTACTTCGATTTTACCTTGTTTGTTGTAATTAAGTACCTGAGCATCGGTATGAATCATATTGATGCCATACAGTAAGTCTTGTTTGTTTTCAACAGTAAATACCGGTTTTTGTGGAATAACAGCACTCAATACACTATAATCATTATCAGGCCACTCAGCGCAATAAACTACAGGACCACGCTCAACAGCAACTCTGCCCTGATCAGCCTCAACCAATGGATGAGCTTTTACAGTGCGCGCTTCCATATCGAAATGAACTTCAACCTTGTCGCCTTTACGCCAAGTACGACTGATAGTGAAATAACCATTTTTAAGTTGACTTGTAACAGACTGCCCGTTTACTTTAACTGAGTATGATAATTTTTTATTATCAGTGAAAGTATATAAATCACTTGGTACTACCTGACCTAACACCCATCCCGGAATACGGATTTTAAGGTTGAAGTTTTGTTTCTTCTTTGGATTTACATCCAGATTAATATCACCAACCCAAGGATAATTGGTTGTTTGTTTCAATACTACCGGTTTTCCATCTACCTTAATTTCCGAATTATTCGACATGAACAAATTTACATACAAATCACTTTTATGTACTGCATAAATATATCCTGGAACAGAAGGAATAAACCGGCAAATATTTGACGGACAGCAGGCACAGCCAAACCATGGCCGGCGTTGGTGCTGACCAATTGATTCAAGAGGATTTGGATAGAAAAATCCATCGCCTTCCAACGAAACACCACTAATCAACCCATTATAAAGAGTGCGTTCCAGTACATCGTAGTATTTTGATTCGCCATGAAGCAGAAATAGTCTGTAATTGAGATAAACATTTCCGATGGCAGCACAGGTTTCACAATACGCCGACATATTAGGCAACTGATAATTTTCACCAAAAGCCTCACCATGCCCTGTAGCACCAATACCTCCTGTGATGTATAATTTTTTGCCCACAATGTTTTCCCAAATTCTATCGATGGCGTTTACATAGGTAGTATCACCGGTAAGCGCAGCCACATCGGCCATGCCGGTATACATATAGGCAGCACGAACTGCATGCCCAACAGCTTCGTCCTGTTCCAAAACCGGTTCGTGCGACTGACTGTATTCACTTTTTATTGTGGTATACCCCCGCTTATCTAATAGGAACTTTGCAAAGTCAAGATATTTCTGTTCTCCAGTTGCAACATATAATTTCGACAAAGCCATTTCTGCAATCTGATGACCTGGAACTACTGTTACCTGTCCTGGTTTATCTCCAACTTCCCTTACGGCACAATCGGCATACTTTTTCGCGATATCTAAAAAATTTGTTTTCCCAGTTGCCTGATAATGTGCCAAAGCACCTTCAACCATATGTCCCAGATTGTACAACTCATGGCTAAGGTCTTCCTCTTTTTCCCAACGTTTGGTTCCTGCCCATTCATGCGGATGTGCAGGATTCATTGTACGGGAAGTGTATAAGTATCCATCTGCCTCTTGCGCAGCTGCCACAATTGTCAGCACACTGTCAATATATTTGTCTAATTTTTTATCAGGAAAAGTCTGCATTGAATAGCTTGCTCCTTCAATGGTTTTATACACATCGGTATCATCAAATGAAAAGCCTTCCACTTTAATCGTATCACTTGGATGTGCTGCCTTAATAAAGTTTTCATATCGACCGGTTTCTTCACACTTACTAAAAGCCAATGGAATAGTAACTTCACGACTTGCTTTCAGTCTTTGTCCCCAAAACGAATCTGTAACTTTTACAGAAGTAAAAGGAACAGGAGAAATGGGGTATCCACCTGTTTTATTTTTTTCCTGAGCATTTGCTGCAAAACACAAAATGCAAAGCGCAAGTGTTAAAACTCTTTTAATTGTTGTCATTGTTATATCCTATTTTTTTAATATTACCATTTCTAAAATTAATTACTTTTCAAATGTAAAATTGTATCGAAATGCTCACATTAAGTTGTCGGTTTGTTCAAAATAATAGTACAAATGTTTTTAATTCTTCAATTACATCGATTTATCAAGGCTTTATTCACTCCATTCTCTAAATGCACTCAAATTAGAGTAAATATTTTCGCCTTTAATTTTACTGGATTTAACTAACTCAATATCTATTTCGGTGTTGTAGCAATTCACAAAATCTTTACTTACCAAAACCTGTAGGTCTCCCGATGCCAATTTAATTCCATCGGTAGTAGAATACAGATAATAGGTTTCTCCATTTTTTTTTAATGATTGGATCGGCAAAGTAGCTTAATAGTAATTGGTTATCCTCAATTATCAAATCTCTATTTGCTTTTTACGCCTCAGCACAAAAAGCAAATAGGATTAATAGAACAATATTGGTTTTACATATATTTTTTCACTTTAAATCTATGGATCGGAATCACACCTCATATTTCCCATGCTATAAATAGCCCAAACTATCTTATAAATGATATAATGCAGCATGGTATACATATTACCTACCCATCATAAGCACACATTACGCTTGCATTTAAAAATCAAATTAAGGATTTAAATCAATCACGTCCTATACGTTTTAGAGAATTGCTTTTACTTTATTCATTTAGATGATATTACAGCACATGATTTCTTTAATGGGTGTTATTTAAACTACAGGCTGATTGGCATCTATTTTAAAGAGTTTTTGTTTTGCCACAAGATTTAGTAAAACTCCGAAGTTGTGAACTTGTTCGAAGATCACCAGGTCTCACTTTGTTCGGCAACTTCGTTTTTTGTATTAAAACAAAAAATGAAGCCGGTTTTAGACGGATAGCACAATGCTAAAAATTTAAATAGGACAATATTGGTTCCAAATCTGTAAAACATTACTCCATTTCACTTTCACCATTATCTGCAAGAATAACACATATGTCTTCAGAATGGGTTAATGAGTAACACAAACTGAAACACCCAACAAAACAAATGGCGGTAAGTAGCTATTTTAATGCTACTTACCACCAAACATAAGACTTAAACACCCTCAAGATGTTTAGTAATAGAAATACCTAAAACATTTATTTTTTTAGGGTTAAAAAAAATCTAATTTCGACTATTCCAACTACAATTGTCTATAGCAGTTTAGATATCTCAACTTTGAATTATTCATTAATATAAAAACTATATCTCAAAATAATCGCGCGGAGATTTTCCGAAAAATTCTTTAAATCTTCGGCTAAAATAGGCAGGATTGGAAAATCCTGTTCGATAAGCTGCCTCGGAGATATTACATTTCCCATCAGAAATTAATTTCACAGCCTCTCTTAACCGAACAGTACGAACAAATTCAGTTGCCGAACAATCCGTTATTCTTTTCAATTTAATATGCAAAAGAGATCTGCTAATACCCATTTCCTTTGTGATAAAAGAAACATCCATTGATGATTGATCTAAATTTTCAATGATCAGAGAAGTGAGACTCTCTACAAACTCACGGTCAGAATCAGAATGCGTTATATCAGCAGGTGCAATAAAGGCATCTTTCTTAAATCGTTCAATAACATTCCTCCTGGTAGTTAGGATATTACAAATATTCTGACTTAATATATGCGGGTAAAAAGGCTTCTCAATAAATAAATCAGCACCTGTTTTTAAGCCTATGTATTTATTATTGATTCCTCCTTTTGCCGTTAATAAAATTACTGGAATATGCGATGTTTCAATATTTGTTTTTATCCTTTTCGTTAGCTCCAAACCGTCAATCCCAGGCATCATAACATCACTAATAATAAGTTCCGGAGTACATTCAGCAATTCGAGCCAGCCCCTCTTCACCACTTGAAGCCGTTGTTACATTATACTCCTCCTGAAGGCTTTCACGAATAAATTCAAGTAATTCCAGATTATCATCAATGACCAAAATGGACGGCGAATTTTTTATTTGTTCCGATTTATCTGCCAAAACATAGCTCTTATGATCTTTTTCCATTTCAATATCCTCTAGAATACTTCTCCTGCCGCAACAGTCTGTCAATTCATCATCAGAGTAATCCGATTCAGATACTGGTAGTGAAATCGTAAATTTAGTTCCCTCCTGAAGTTTACTTTCCACAACAATACTTCCTTTATGAAGAGTAACCAATCCCTTTACAAATGCCAATCCAATTCCCGATCCTGAATAAACTTTGACCTTATCTTCGGCTTGAAAATACCTGTCAAAAATTTTATCAAGCTTATCGGATTCTATCCCATGTCCAGTATCTAACACCGACAACACAAGAGTCTGTTTCAATTCTTTATCTAAACAAATTTCGTTTTGCACTTTTCCGGTCAGTCTGATTGAATCGCCCTTGTCTGTAAAGTTGAAAGCATTGGATAATAAATTAACAAGCACCTTTTCCATTTTAGAATAATCAAACCACACTTCAGAATCAGAACCTTCTGTCTCAAGGATAAGATCAACACCTTTCATTTCAGCTGTAGTCGAAAATGATTCCTTCAAGTCTTGTAAAAGAGTATTAATACTGTTTTTGCTAACCTGCAATGTTTCTTTTCCCCGCTCTACCTTTCTAAAATCAAGCAGTTCATTTACAAGCCGCAATAATCTTTTTACATTTTTTTCAATTCCTATAAATTTCTGTTTGACCGAAAAACTGACATTCTCATTTTCAATCATGTTTGAAAGAGGACCAATAATTAGTGATAAAGGAGTTCTGAATTCATGCGAAATATTAGTGAAAAATTCAAGTTTTGCCTGATTCAACTCTACGGCATATTCTTTCTCGCGTCTTTCCAAATTAGCAATAGCCTTAGATTTTTGAATTCGCGAACCAACAAGATAAATACCGGCAAATATGAGACAAACAATAAAAAAATAAATTAAATAACCCCATATGGACAGATAAAATGGCGGTTTAACATGAATATTGATGGATCGTTGATGATCGCTCCATTCCGATTTATCGGTAGAAGCCTTAACATGAAGAGTATAATTTCCCGGACTAAGATTGGTATAGGTAGCAAACCCCCTATTTCCAACGTAATTCCATGATTTATCGAAATTCTCAAGGTAATAAGCATACTGACACTTACCTTGATTTTCATAGTTTAGTGCAGTATAACCTATCGTAAAAACATTTTCTTTATATTTTAAGTTGATTTCAGATGATCTGTTCAGTGATTTTTTAAGTGGTGAATTAACACCAGGAACTACAACCTTATTGAATAGCTGCATTTCGGTAAACACTACATCCAGAGGTTTAGATTTAACTTCTTCTCCCGATTCATTAAATGAAACCATCCCATTATTTCCACCAAAATATATATTTCCTCGACTATTCTTATACGAAGCTCTGTAATTAAATTGTTCAAAAGGGATGCCTGAATCAAGATCAAATAAAATATATTTCTTTGTTTCAGGATTAAATTTAACCAAGCCCTTATCACTACTGGCCCAAAAATCACCATTTTCTTCTTCTTCCAAACTAAAAATCCACGAAACAGGAAACCCGTTATCTTTATTGAATCGAACCACTTTATCATTCGCTTCATCGTAATAGCAAAGTGCCTCATAAGAGTCGCCAATCCAAACCCTTTTTTTTGAATCTATTTTCACAAAATTTATTCCTTTCAGAAAAGGAATCTTATCAAACTTAGATAGCGTTTGATCTTGTAAATGATAACGATACACCCCAGTAAATGATGAAATCCAAATGCAGTCACCAGCATCACACATATATTCGATTTGAATGCCTTCCAGTATTTCTTTAAAAAAAGGAGATATCGACTTGCTTATTGTATTATAAACTGCAGCACCATTACTAGTTGAGATATAGATCAGATTTCCCTTTTTCAAAAAATGATAAATATTATCGGAGGGTAATAATGGGTGATTTTTTGTTGTTATGTATTCAAACCGACCTGTTTTAGTATTTAAAATATTAATCCCATGGGTATAGGTTCCAATCCATAATCTTTCGGGGGATTCAAAAATCAGACAATGCAGATTATTAAAATTCAAGCCATTTCCTTCTGAACAACTTTGGAATTCCGTTATCTCTCCAGTTGAAATATTCATTTTATTCAGCCCCATATCTTCAAGGCCAATCCATAAATCTCCTTTCTGATCTTCAACCAAACAACTAACTACATTACCTGATAAATCTCTTTTACCGGTTCCGGCCTTCCATTTCTTAAAAAACCTTGAATTAGAACACCATAAATTTATCCCCCCAAAATAGGATCCAAACCAAATATTTCCACATCTGTCCTTAAACGCATTGTATATCGGATTGGTATTGATTCCATCAGGATTGGTTAAATCAAATTGTTGACAAGTGAATTTCTCTGTGACTGGTGACCATACGCACAATCCGTTTTCGGTCCCCATCCAAACCCTTCCAATCGAATCTTCAGCCAAACAATGAACCATATTGTGTAATATATGACGCGGACCTTTTTGCTCTTCTGAAAAATGAATGTACTGCCCATTTTCAGCATTAATTCTGCAAATTCCAGCATTTGAAGTTCCTACCCAAATATTACAATTATCCTCTAAAAAAAAAGCTAAAAATGAATCCTCCCGCAACTCACGGGGCAAGTCTATCCCCTTCACAAATTTCTTATTCCGATCAATAACATATATGATCGAATTCTCTGTTAAAGCTACAATTTTATTGTTTTTTTCCCTAACATCAACAATTCTCGTATCCTTAGGTAAGACCGCAAATTTAATTTTATCTTCCAGATTTATACATTGGCCTCTTTCACCGTCAAAATATTTTAATTGCTGCTGAACACATAACCATGCACCTCCTTCAGTTGGAACAATAATCTCCAGTCCCTTTATTTCATTTAATGGTTCATAGGGCTTAAAATATTCATTGTTAAAATCAAATTGATAGTACTTTCCTTTAATTGTTCTGCATACTAAAATTGTATCGCACAGCATAAAGATCTTATCACTCTGTATATCTGAATACTTACCATCATCAATACATTGGAAATTCTCAAATTTATTTCCATCAAACCGACATACAGCACTTCTTGTTGCCGCCCAGATAAAACCATCCTGATCTTGTGTTATACTCTTCACATATGATGATGGCAATCCATCCACATTTGTATAATGAACAAATTTTAAGAAATCATTATCCGCTTGAGCTAAATTTCCCAAAGTTGAGCAAACGAAAGCAAAAACAATTAAAATCATTCTATTCATACAAATAAATATTATTTTAATAAAAGCCCTAACACCCCACATAACTACTTAAACACAAGACTTTAAATTAGAATTTAAAGGTACTAAATACGTTTTAAAACATAGTAATTTTCCTAAATCTTTTACCCACTGTTTCTAATATAGATATATTCTTTCTACAGCGGGAAATAAAACACCTATATAAGTTTGGTACACATTTGTTGTAGTTGTGAATTTGAATTTTTATTTACTTTACATAGAATCTACATCAAGCTCATTTGAAAATATAAACATGGAAAGAATACAAAAAACACTTCGGCTATTAGAAGAACAGGATATTGATGCTTTACTGGTTACCTCCGAATCAAATGTTACCTATTTATCGGGTTTCACAGGAGATTCATCACGCTTGCTCATAGGAAAACAATCTTGTTATCTGATAACTGACCCCAGATATACTGAACAGGCTAAAAATGAATGCCATAAGAATATAACTGTATTTGAATGGATTAACGACAAGAGATACAATTCTTTGACTTATGATTTTCTCATTAAATCCTTACTCATTCAAAGAATTGGGTTTGAAAGTAATCATATCACATTTCAGGAATATTCTGAAATTAATGGTGAAAAAGTTCCTACTCAAAATTTAGTAGAACAGATTCGCATTATAAAATCCAAAGATGAAATTGAAAATCTGAGAAAAGCCAGCCAAATTTCCGATAAGGCACTTGAAAACACACTCTCTTCAATAAAAGAAGGAGTTATGGAAATTGATATCGTTGCTGAACTTGAATACAACCTTAAAAAGTGCGGCGCAGATAATCTTTCTTTTGAAACAATGGTTTTGTCAGGAAAAAGAACTTCCCTGTTACATGGGAAACCAGGTAAAAAACGTGTCGGAAATGGTGATTTAATCCTGTTCGATTTTGGAGCTTTATACAATGGCTATCATGCAGATATAAGCCGAAGTTTTGTTCTGGGACAAGCAAACGATCAGCAAAGAGAAATTTACGATTGTATAAATAATGCCGGCAAACTAGCCATCAATTCAATAAAAGACGGCGTTGAGGGAAAAGAAATTGCTGAAATGGTCCGAAAACAAATACCTTCTAAATATTTAGAATATTATTATCCGGGAATTGGTCATGGAGTTGGATTAGACATACATGAACCCCCTTTTATCAGAGACGATGCATCATTTACATTTCAATCGGGCATGGTGATCACAATGGAACCTGGAATCTATATCCCCGAATGGGGTGGCTTGCGTATTGAAGACTCTCTATTGGTAACAAAGGATGGATGCGAACCTCTCAATTTATTCGAACGAAATTTAATTGAATTGTGAACTAATTCACTCTTACAAGTATACAAAATAGGCTGAATCAGTAACAGATTCAGCCTGTTTCACTATACTAACTAAAAACTATTTACTTGAAAATTTATAGATACAAATTGAATAATACTCTTCGCCAGGCTTAACTGTCACATCAGGAAAGTTTGCCTGATTTGGGCTATCTGGGAAATGTTGTGTTTCCAAACAAAATGCAGTTCGGAAATCATATTTCTTATTCCCTTTACCAACAACTCCATCTAAAAAATTACCGCCATAAAACTGAATTCCAGGTTCAATGGTATAAACTTCAAGAATTCTTCCCGATGACGGCTCAACAACTTTTGCCGCTAAAGTCAGCTTTTCGTCTGATTTATTCAACACCCAATTGTGGTCGTAACCTTTACCGTAGGTTAACTGCGTTTCATCATTATCAACCCGTTCACCAATAGCGGTTAAATTGTTAAAATCGAATGCGGTCCCTTTTACAGGTAAAATTTCACCTGTTGGAATTAAACCGGCATCCACAGGAGTGAAAGAATCAGCATTGATCATTAACTGATGATCGTTAATTGTTCCTGCTCCTGCTCCTTTAAGATTAAAATAAGTATGATTGGTAAGATTTAGAACCGTAAGCTTATCTGTTGTTCCAAAGTATTCGATTTTTAATTCGTTATCATCTGTAAACTGATATTTTACTTTTACATCAACATTACCAGGGTATCCTCCGTCCATATCGGCTGAATGCAGGCTAAATTCCAAAGTTTGCTTATCAATTTGATTCACATCCCAAATTTGTCGGTAAAAACCATTTGATCCACCATGCAAATGATTCTCTCCATTGTTTGCTTCAAGCTGATATTCTATTCCATCCAGAGAGAATTTAGCCTGACCAATTCGGTTTCCATAACGACCTATTGTTCCCCCAAAAAAATATTCTTTTTTATCTATAAAATCCTTTCCTGTTCCATATCCAACAGCAACATCAGCAAAATTTCCGTTTTTATCCGGCACCCATAAACTAACAACTCTTGCTCCAAAATTTGTTAACTGACAAACCAGACCATTCTTATTCGTTAAAGTAAAAAGTTCAACCTTTTTTCCATTATAATCACAAGAAAAATCTGTTTCAGAAATCAATTCCTTTTTTTGCGGCTTCTGACAACTCATCATAACAGGAATAATTACAACACATAACACATTTAATAGTTTCATAATATTTAGTTTATTGTTATCAATTTCTTCTCATTGCATAAATCCTGAAAAGATCAATATTAATCGATTCTAAATTCACCACTAATTTTTAAATGAAGCTTGCATAAACTCCGAAATGTTACAAAAAAAACCGAGAGAATGGAACTTAACATTTCCCCCCTCGGTTTCCCGCTAACTAATCTAACTAATTTGTCCTATTGTTTCAACTATTTTATCTTTTCCAAACAATTCCTGCTCGGTGAAAGTTCCTAATTTTACATACTTTTCGTAAATCTCCAGATACTTTTTAGCGTGATCCGGATTAGGTATGTATTCCATATCAAAACCTTGCCCCATTGCTTTTTGAGCTTCTCCTACTGTTTTGTATACTCCGGCAGCAACAGCAGCAAACATTGCTGCACCGCAAGCACATGTCTGCTCGGTACGCGCAATTTTTATCGGCATATTCAATACATTTGCTAAAGTCTGCATCACAAAAGGTGACTTCTTGGCTACTCCACCTAAACCAATAATTCCTTTAATCTCAACACCTTCACGAACAAATCGATCGACAATAGCTTTTGACCCAAAAGCAGTTGCTTCCACCAATGCTCTAAAAATACGAGGTGCCGAAGAACCCAAAGTTAAACCCGCAATAGAACCTGTTACCTCCTGACTTGCATCTGGAGTGCGTCGTCCGTTCATCCAATCAACTGCCACAATTGTAGATTCTTCAATTGAAATTTTTTCAGCTTCTTTACTTAACTCCGGAATAATCTTCGAGATAGCTTCCTCAATCAATTTTTCACGGGTTTCCTCATCAATCAAAGTCGTTTTTGAAAGGATATTTTCGATTGGCCAGGCAACAACATTTTTAAACCATGCATACAAATCACCAAAAGCTGATTGCCCTGCTTCCAACCCAACATAACCGGGAATTACCGAACCATCTACTTGTCCGCAAATACCAGGAATTAATTTATCACCAATCTGATCGTAAGAAGCGATCATGATATCGCAGGTTGAAGTTCCTATTGCCCGTGCCAATACGTTTGGAGTTACCTCTCCTCCAACAGCACCCATATGACAATCAAATGCTCCAACTCCAACAGCTACATCGGTGCTTATACCCAAACGTTCAGCCCATTCAGGAGAAATCTTTCCCACAGAAATATCACTCGTATAAGTTTCATCATATAACTGATCGCGGTAACCTTTTAACAAAGGATCGAGACTGGTCAAAAATTCCTCTGAAGGCAATCCATTCCATAACTCATGCCACATCGCTTTATGACCTGCAGAACATCGGCTGCGCACCACTTCTGTTGGCTTCTGTTTTCCTGTTAATACCGCCGACATCCAATCGCAATGTTCTATCCAGGAAACTGCTTTATCCCGTATGGATTCATCTTCACGCAATACGTGCAGCATTTTTGCCCACACCCATTCCGAAGAATATATTCCACCTTCATATTGAGAATAATCAATATCCCATTTTTTCACCAATTCGTTAATTTCGGCAGCTTCCTTAACAGCAGTATGATCCTTCCACAATACAAACATTGCATTCGGATTTTCTGCATATTCAGGCAATAAAGCCAAAGGAGTGCCATTCTCATCCGTCAACACAGGAGTACTTCCTGTAGTATCAAATGAAAGCCCCACCAGACTTCCGGCAACCCCTTTTGGCGATTTTTCCAGAGCATCTTTAATCAAATACTCCATAACTTCTATATAATCCAATGGATGTTGGCGATATTGATTCTTTACAGGATCACAATACTTACCTTCCATCCATCGGGGATAATTCATAACCGACGATGCAATTTCTTCTCCGGTTGCAACATCAACAACAACAGCCCTTCCTGAATCTGAACCATAATCAAGACCTATTACATATTTCTTTGCACTCATAAACTGTATTTTTAATCATTAAATCAAAGCAGTTTTACCTACTGACCGTAATATGAATCTTTACCATGTTTGCGACTAAAATGCTTATCAGTCAGAAGAGAATTCATTGAGGCATTTGGCTGAATGATTTTTGCTATGAAAGCCATTTTGGCCAGCTCCTCTAAAACAACACTATTGTGAACAGCATCATTTGCATTTTTCCCCCAGGTAAACGGACCATGATTTTTAACAATCACACCAGGAACATGCATCGGATTCAATTCTTTAAATGCTTCAATTATTACGGTGCCTGTTTCTTTTTCATAAGCTCCCTTTACCTCAGCTTCATTCATATCCCGTGTACAAGGAATCTGTCCGTTAAAATAATCAGCATGTGTAGTTCCTAGTATTGGAATCCCAATTCCTGCTTGTGACCATCCGGTTGCATAAGTTGAATGAGTATGAACAATTCCGCCTATCTCTTTAAAACTTTTATACAGCTCAAGATGAGTAGGCGTATCTGACGAAGGACGTAATTTGCCTTCTACAACATTCCCGTCCAAATCAACCACAACCATGTCTTCACTCTTCATTTCGGAATAGGAAACACCACTTGGTTTTATTACAACCAAACCATTTTCCCGGTCAATAGCGCTTACATTTCCCCATGTAAAAAGTACCAATCCATATTGCACCAATTCAAGATTGGCTTTAAAAACCTCTTCTTTTAACTTATTTAAGTCCATTATTCGAATTTTAAAAATTGCCTGATAGTTTTTAACCTTACCATATTTAACTCAACTACCAGGCAATTTAATTCACACCTATTATATTATTTTACCAGAAATAAGCATATAATGCAACAATAATAACAACAATACCCATTGCACTAATAAAGAATGTTTTATCTGTCTGGAAAAGTTCAGGATCGAAAGAGTACGCCTTACCATCCTGTTTCTTGGAATTTGCATTCGTAAACATGATTACGGCTAAAAAAGCCATCATAAATGTCATCATGAATATTGAATGAAAACCTAGATGAGCTAAACTAACACCAAACAAATCAGTACCCCAAACAATACCTGCAACTAAAGTAATAATTGTTAATCCAGTAAATAGTTTACCACCCAAAAGCAACTTTTCACGATTTTTTTCTGAAATTTTTTCAGCTTCTATTTTATGACTATCAGTAAGAACCAGAATTACTGCCAAAGAAATTAAAGCCATACAAACATATCCCATGCGAATAATAAATGGCAATTCCGGCAATAACATTTTCATAAAAATCCCCATTGGTAAAGTCGCAATAGTAGTCCAAAGAGCTGCTCTGTTGGTTGCTCGTTTCCAAAGAATTCCCATTCCAAATACAACAACTACCCCAGGATAAATAAATCCGGTGTATTCCTGAATGTACTGAAATGCCTGATCCAATCCTCCCAACAATGGTTTCGCAGAAATGATAGCGATTATTAAGGCAAAAACGGCAGTAAGACGCCCCACCAATACCAATTTCCTTTCGGATGCATTTTTATTAATATGCTCTTTATAAATATCAAGAGTGAAAATCGTTGCTGTTGAATTCAGCATCGAAGCTAAAGACGATACAACTGCTGCGGCAAGTGCTGCAAACCCTAAACCTCGAATCCCTTCAGGTGCAAAATTACGAAGCAACCAAGGATACGCCTGATCCGGTCTGTCAATAGCACCTGATAATCCATCAATAGCACCTCTTAAATCAGGATGATTAAACATTACGTAAGCAGTAATACCTGGTACGATAACAATAATCGGAATTAGAATTTTTAAATATCCTGCAAAAAGAAGTCCTCTTTTTGCTTCTTTCAAATTTTTAGCCGCTAATCCTTTTTGAATAATGTACTGATTAAAACCCCAGTACCCAATATTAGTAAGCCACATCGCTCCAAAAATAACAGCAAGACCAGGTAAATCTTTGAAGACTGTCGCATCTATATTTTCATCAATAATCATATTGAAATGAACATCTCCGGGAACTTCTCTAACTTTACTAAGAACCAGCAAAAAACCATCTATTGCAGAACCGTCACCTGCTACTGCATCCAAAGCAAACCACGCAGTTATTAATCCACCTCCAACAAGGAAGACAACCTGCACAACGTCAGTCCAGGCAACAGCTTTAAGACCACCATAAACAGAATATATACCTGCAAAAAGAAGTAAAGCCGGTACTCCATATTCCATTGGGAATCCAAGAATTTGATCCATTGCAATAGCTCCTAACCAAGCAACAGAAGTAAGATTTACAAAAACATAAACCAATAACCAGAAAAATGAGAAAAAGAAACTGACTCCGCTGCCATATCTTTCCTTGGCAAACTGAGGCATTGTGTAAATTTTCTTATCAATCATTTGCGGCAATAGAAACTTTGCAACCAAAATAAGAGTAATCGCAGCAATCCACTCATAAGCTGCAATTCCCAAACCAACAACAAAGCCAGAACCAGACATACCAATAAATTGTTCAGCAGAAATATTTGCTGCAATTAAAGATGCTCCAATAGCCCACCAGGAAAGTGTACCTCCAGCTAAAAAATAATCTTTTGAACTTTCCTCTACACCTTTTTTTCCTCGGGAAATCCATAAACCTAGACTTACAATTAATATTGCATAAGCAATAAAAACAGCATAATCAATGGCCGTAAAACCTGCATTCATAGTGATTAGTTTTATTAATACTCTCAGCAAAAAGCCGAGAGTATTTTGAATTAGTATTGTTTAAATGATATTTAATATTCGCTACAATCCCTTCGCTAAATGGTAATATAAATCATTCCATTTCAGCTCTTTCTTAAAATCTGAAATTGTAGTTGAATTTTCAATCGTTACGAATTCAACACCAACCATTTCAGCAAAGTCTTCAAGACATTCTTTGTTTAATGCCATGCTAAAACTAGTGTGATGAGCACCACCGGCAAGAATCCATGCAGCAGCACCAATTTCCAGATTTGGTTGTGGAACCCATAGGGCACGGGCAACAGGAAGTTTTGGTAATGCTTTAGGTGTAATAACTGTCACAGGATTAACAATCATTCGCATACGTCCTCCCATATCAACAAGAGTTGCATTTATTCCTTCCCCTTCAGGCACATCGAATACAAAACGGGCAGGAGCATCTTTTCCTCCAATTCCCAATGGATGAACTTCGATACTTGGAGTTTCTTTAGCAATTGAAGGACAAATCTCAAGCATGTGTGCACTTAACACTGAAGGACAAGCAGGATCAAGATGGTAAGTATAATCTTCCATAAAAGAACATCCGCCTTTCATACCAGCCGACATTACTTTCATGATTCGTACCAAAGCAGATTGTTTCCAGTCACCTTCTGCTCCAAAGCCGTAACCTTGTTCCATTAATCGTTGAGAAGCCAATCCCGGAAGTTGTTTCAAACCATGCAAGTCTTCAAAATTGGTCGTAAAAGCCTTATATCCATTTGCATCCAGGAATTTTTTCATTCCCAATTCTATCTTAGCCTGATAACGAATGTTTGAATTTGTTTTATCTTCTAATTTGTATTCGGCAGCATAAACATCCATTAAAGAATCAATTTCTTGCTCTGTTATCGAATCCATACTAACAACAAGATCACCAACTCCGTGATAATTTACTTGCCAGCCCAATATTTTCTGAGCTTCAACCTTATCGCCTTCTGTTACGGCAACATGACGCATATTATCGCCAAAACGACAAATTTTTAAATTTTTAGATTCATTATATCCAACAGCAGATCTTGTCCAGCTTCCTAAGGTTTTGCGAACTTTTTCATCTTTCCAATGACCTACAATCACCTTACGATTTAATCGCAATCGTGTGCAGATAAATCCAAACTCACGGCCACCATGTGCTGATTGATTCAAATTCATGAAATCCATATCAATCTCACTCCAGGGAATATCTCTGTTGTACTGAGTATGTAAATGTGCAAATGGCTTGCTCAATATACTTAAACCTTGAATCCACATTTTAGATGGCGAAAAAGTATGCATCCATGTAATCAATCCAATACAGTTGTTGTCTGTATTTGCCTCAAGACAACAATTATAAATTTCGTCAGGAGTTGTTAATACCGATTTAAAAACAATTTTTACAGGAATTGCGTCTGATGCATTAAGCCCTTCAGCAATTTCTTCTGAATTATCTTTTACTTGTTTTAGTGTCTCGGGACCATACAAGTGTTGACTTCCGGTTACAAACCAAATCTCTTTTTCTTTTAGCTCTTTCATTTTATTCTTATAGTATTTTATACTTTTTTATTAAATACAATTAATCTTCACATTAACAACAATAAGACTTACCAGCAGATTCAAATAAGTATTTTATCAGTACTTTCTACTTTTATACTAAGTAAAAAAAAGCAAAAAATTGCTTCTTTAGTTTAAATTATCAAGCTTTAAAATTTAACAACTCTATCAAATGTCTTTTCAATATCTCCTTTAATCGCCCGATAATAAAATGCCCCTTTCTTGGATTCTGTAGTATTTTTAATATTCAACTTTTCCAGACGTCCTAGTGAAAGCACCTTCTTCCTAAAATTTCCAGGATCAAACTCCCTCTGAAAAATTGCCTGATATAAATTTCGTAATTGCAAGAGTGTAAACATCTCTGAAAGCAATTCCTCTCCTATTAAATCAAAACTTGCTTTTTTCTGAAGTCTGTCCAACGCTTCGTGAACCATATTTTCATGATCAAAAATCATAGTAGGAAGCTTACTTATTGGCCACCAATGCGCTCCATTTTCGCGAACCAAATCCGTATCGTACTTATCAATTCGAATTAATGCATAGTATGCTAAAGAAATAACACGCGTAGCCTCATCTCTTGACGGATCTGAGAACGATTGCACTTGCTCTAAGTAAATATCACTCAGTCCTGTTGTTTTCTTAAGCACTCTGCGGGCAGCCATATCAGCCGACTCATTTTCCTGAACAAATCCTCCTAACAAAGACCATCTTCCCATCGCAGGCTCAAATCCTCTTGGATAAAGTAATAATTTCAGTTCCCCTTCATGATAACCGAAGATTACACAATCGACAGCAACATGATATTTAGGATGTTTATATTGTGGATTCATAATATTAATTTTCTCCTCAAATATATAAAGTATTTTTGACTTTTATTATTTTCTTGTGAAAAAAAATAAATTTCCGACGAAATTTACAAAAAAAAATAATATTAAACTCTTATGCAATAACAAGCATTAATTTATTTTAAGGTTAATTTATTCCTGTCGGAGTCAACAATAAATGATACAAATTACGAATTATTGGTTTTGCGCATTCAAAGAATGTAAGTATACTTGTACAAATACCACATTTTGATAGTTCGATACACTCTTAATTTAAAATTATAAAAATACAGAATATCATGCGGCGATGTATTTTTTTCAGTTTCTTTATCCTTCTTTGTTTTTGCAGCAATACACTTATTGGAGAAACTCAAAAATCGCCAATTTCGCATATTCGTTTCCATTACCTGAATAACAACAACGGGTTAGCGCAAAACACAGTAGATTGTATCTTACAAGACAGCCGGGGATTTATGTGGTTTGGAACATGGAACGGACTTTGCCGTTACGATGGTTACACTTTTACTACCTATAACAAAACCAAGGATCTTAGCGGTATTCCTGACAACTTTATTCAATCGATGAGTGAAGACAGCAAAGGAAATATCTGGATTGGAACAAAAAATGGATTAAGCAGATTCCTTTTTAATGAGAATCGCTTTTCGTTGCCTGAAAACATAAAGTCGAATCTAAACGGACACTCCATACCTCATATATCAATTGATAAACAAAATAAGATCTGGATAGCGACAGAAGATGATGGAGTTTGGCTTATTGAGGAAGATAAAACAGACTCATATTCAGTTAAGAAGATTACTGAAATTGTTTTGCCAAACCAACACATCAGTCACATTTTAATTCATAAAAAAAATATTTTAATTGGAACCGAGAACGGCTTGGTAATTGTTGACAAGATAAATTTCCAAAACGATACCACATTAAACAAACTAATTAAATCTGTAACAAACCTTGTTGTAAATTGCATTTTTGTAGATACAAAAGAAAATGTTTGGATCGGAACCTCTAATGGCTTATATCAATATGAGCCAGACAATAAACAAATCTATTTTTACACGCATCAGCCACAGAATTCATCTGGTTTAAACCACATAGCAATTACAGAAATTGTTGAAGACAATTCAGGCACAATTATCGTTGGTACTTTGGCCGGACTAAACTTTTTTGATCCAAATTCGCACTCTTTTTATCATTTAGGTGATGATATCAAAGAAGATCAAAAATTAAACAACCCTTTCATTAATTCATTACTAGCTGATAAACAAGGAAATGTATGGATAGGTACCGATAAAGGAGGTGTTAATTTTTACAACATTTATCAAAAACCTTTTTATTCTATCACTCACACTCCATTAAACCCTAAAAGCATAAGTCACAATACAATCAATTCTATTTTAAGTGAAAAAAACATTCTTTGGATAGGAACCGCAGGTGGTGGTTTAAACAGAATCGTTAATAATGGAGAGAATGTAGACCATTTTAATCTCAGCAATTCACCTCAAGAACAAATTGGCGCGAACTTTATCACTTCCATATATAGAAACAGCAGTAAACAACTTTGGTTAGGTACATGGGGAGACGGTTTAAAAAGACTAAAATCAGTAATCACCAAAAACATTGATACCTATCGTAACAATTTTGAAGTTTCGAACAGCCTTTGTTCGAATTTCGTTTCCTCAATAACAGAATTGGATAAAGACCAGTTGCTGATTGGAACATTAAAAGGACTCGATTTATTTAATATCAAGCTGAACACCTTTACCCATCTCGATGAGAAAATGAAACTGTCTGCACATCTCGAAGTTGGATGTATTTTAAATGATCAGCAAAATCAGGTTTGGATAGGTACCCGTAATGGATTATTCCGCATTCCAAAAGATGAATTAAATCAACCTGATAAAAAAACAAGCATTAAATATGACGCCTTTTTCAATCAGCAGGATAACCCATTCTCTCTTCCTGGAAATTACATCATTTCCTTGTTTGAATCGAAAGACGGTACCATATGGATTGGTACCTACGGAAATGGAATCTGTAAATACACTATTGATAATAACGGTAAGTTTCAATTTATAACTTATAATGACCAAAATGGCTTGTGCAATAATGTAACTTATGCCATAGAAGAGGACAAACAAGGCAATTTATGGATCAGTACGGACAATGGTCTTTCAAAATTTAATCCGAAAACTGAATCTTTTCAAAATTATTTTGTAAAAGATGGACTTTTAAGTAACCAATTTTATTGGTCAGCATCAGCTGCTGATGAAAATGGTAAACTTTATTTTGGGGGAATAGCTGGATTAAACTATTTTATGCCGGAAAATGTTGAATCATACCATGAAGCATCAAAACCGGTTTTTACTGAATTTTCAGTATTCAACAGGCCTGTTGAAATTGGACAAGAATATCATTCCAATGTAATTTTAAATAAATCCATATCTGAAACAAACTCAATTGAACTCTCCTACAAAGACGCAGTTTTCTCGATAGAATTCTCAGCTCTTGATTATTTTTTACCGGAAAAAATAAAATATTCATACCAAATGGAAGGTGTTGATAAGGATTGGGTTAATGTTCCATCAAGCAGAAGATTTGCCAATTACACAAATCTTTCGGGAGGAGAATACAAATTCATGGTTAAAGCCTCTAACAGCGATGGTATGTGGTCAGACAAGATTGCAGAATTAAAAATAAAAGTTCATCCACCTTTTTGGCAAACAATGTGGTTTCAATTTACACTCCTGATTGCAATCGTTTTAATAATAATCAGCTACATTCAATACAGAACACGTTTTTTAAAAGAGCAAAAAAGGAAGTTAGAGAATCAGGTACTGGAACGAACTGAAAAAATCGAAGAACAAAAAGACAAACTAAGACACCAGGCTGAGCATTTGCAGCAAACAAATCAGGAATTAGCGGACAGACAGCTGTTAATTGGCGGACAAAAACTTGAACTTGAAATTCAAAATAAAAAGATTGCCCAACAGCGCGACAAGATGATTGAATTAAACAAGGAAGTGAAACAGGTCAACCAACTTCGATTGCGTTTTTTCACGAATATCTCACACGAATTTAGAACTCCCCTTACGCTAATTATTGATCCTCTGGAACAATTAATGAAAAAATTAAACGATGATCAAAACACAATCAGCACTTTAAAAATTATTGACCGAAATGCCAAACGACTGCTTCATCTGATCAACCGACTTATTTATTTCCGGCAAATCGAAAACGAAAAAATGGATCTGCTTGTGAGTAAAGGCAATTTAAATGAGTTCTTACATGATATTTTTGAATCATTTGAAAATTTGGCTCAACACATGCAAATGAATTACCATTTTGAAGCACAGCAAACAAATTCAGAAACATGGTTTGATGCAGAAAAACTAGAAAATATTTTTTACAATTTGCTATCCAATGCTTTTAAATACACACCTGAAAATGGTGAAATTACAATGAAAGTTAAATTTGTAGAGAATGATGCTGATAATATTTTCCCTGCACCTTATGCATACATTGAAGTTACTGATAACGGAAAAGGCATTGCAAAGGAACATCTGCCATTTATTTTTGAACGGTTTTACCATGTAGAATCCGAAAGAGAATTAGACAAGAATAACTCTGGTATTGGCTTAGCTTTAACCTCTGAGATTATTAAAATATTGCACGGTAAAATTCAAGTTCAAAGTGAGATCAAAAAAGGAAGTTGTTTTCAAGTCTATTTGCCATATACAACCGATCGTTATAACGAAAAAGATTTAGACCGCAACAACACTCTGGCTGAGGTGAAATTAAAAGCCCGTGTTGATACATTAGTTCATAACATGGTTAATTCAGAATCAAATTTAGGATATGAAAACACTGGAAAACAGGATAAATCAAAACCATTGGTACTGATTGTTGAAGACAATTTTGATTTGCGTACCTTTCTAATGCAAACCTTAAAAGAGGACTATAGAATACTAGGAGCCGAAAATGGTAACATTGGCTTTACGATGGCTAAAAAGCATTCTCCAGATTTAGTCATCTCTGATGTGATGATGCCGGTGCTTAGTGGCATTGAGCTGTGTAAATGCATGAAAAAGGAGATCCAGACAAGCCATATTCCCATTATCCTGTTAACAGCAAAGAATATGGTTGAAAACTGGGTTGAAGGCCTTGAAACCGGGGCCGATGATTACATCTCAAAACCTTTCAATCTGCAACTGTTACAGATTAGAATGAAAAATCTGATTGAAAGCAGAATGAAATTAAAACGAATGTTCAATTCGTCGCAAAACATTTCTGCGGAAAACATTACATCAAACCCTGTTGACGAAGAATTCATCAATAAAGTATATCGAATACTGGAAAAAAACTACACCAATCCCGACTTCACAATCAATCAGTTTGCCGGCGAAATGTTTGTAAGCAGCAGTTTGTTATACAAAAAATTGAAAGCAATAACAGACTTAAACATTACCAATTTTATAAACGCATTCAAATTAAAAAAAGCGATGGCGTTGATACAGGAAAACAAACTCCCAATTTCTGATATTGCATTTGCCGTAGGATTCAATGACCCAAAATATTTTAGCAGAGTATTCCGCAAACATTATGGAATGAGCCCCTCCGACTTTACACATAACTCTCTCAAAAACAACAAGTAACCTACGTTTTTCAATAAGCATACTTCTTCATTTTCCGAAATCATCCACCTCAATTGTGTAATTGTCCACCTCTTTGAAGAGCTATCGACTTACATTGCAAACGTTATAAACGATAAGTAACATTTAATTTCTATTCTATGAAAAAAATATTTTTAGGCGGATTTTTGTTCTGCTTCCTGATTCTTTCAGGAGTAAGTCAAGCTCAAATTACCGTTAAAGGTGTTGTTTATGAAACTACCGGCAATACAACACTCCCTGGAGTTAATGTTGTTCAAAAAGGAACAACAAATGGAACAATAACGGATATTAACGGAAACTATTCCCTAACCATTCAAGATCCAAATGCAAGTTTAATTTATTCCTTTGTTGGTTATTTATCACAGGAAATTCCAATAAATAATCAAACATCAATCAATGTTACCTTACAAGAAGATGTATCAAAACTTGATGAAGTTGTTGTTATTGGATATGGCACACAAAAAAAGTCGGATTTAACAGGTGCTGTTAGTGTTATTGATACCGATGATGCTAAAAAAACAGTGACTTATGATGTAGCCAAAATGCTGCAGGGGCAAGCTCCTGGAGTTACCGTTCAATCTTCGGGTGAGCCTGGAGGATCGGTAAATATTAAAATCCGAGGCATTACTTCTTTTAATAATAACAACCCATTATTTGTAATTGATGGAATGATTGTTGACAATCCTAATGATTTCGCTCCCGGCGATATCGAATCAATGCAAGTACTAAAAGATGCTTCTTCCGCTGCCATTTATGGTGTGAGAGGTGCGAATGGTGTTGTAATCATCACCACAAAAAAAGGAGTTCAAAATGGAGATTTAAAAGTGAAACTCAAATCTCTTTTCGGCATACAGAATGTTGCCAAGAAAATTTCACTTACCGACAGAGAAGGATACCAAAAAATTACCAATGCTGCTTACTTGAATTCAGGACAAGCGATACTTCCAGGTAACGATCCTACCAGCGAGTATTATATTGACAACGTAAATACCGACTGGCAGGATGCCGCTTTCAAAACAGGTATCATCCAGAATCATACAATATCATTCAACGGAGGTTCTGAAAATTTCGGTTACAATTTTAATACCGATTATTACAAAAACTCAAGTTATATAGATACTCCTCAGGATTATGAACGAATCTCAACCAGCTTAAATTTGAATGGAAAAAAAGGCAAATTTAAATATGGTGCTAAACTTGGGTATACAAAATCAGATAAAGAAAGTTTTAACGAATACAATGTAGGTACCTCATCGGTAATAAACCTGCTTCAATCGATCCCAACAATGCCTGTTTATGACGAAAACAGACTAGGTGGCTATGGAGGTACTGATAACCTGACTCAAAAAGCAATCACTTTAAATGTGATTGGATTCAACAACCTAATTGATAATGAAGCTGAAAGAAACAGATTTATTGGTAATATCTGGGGTGAGATTGAAATTGTAAAAGGCTTAAAATATAAAATTAGCGCCAGTGCTGATCAACTGGATACTCACACAAGATATTTTGTGCCTCCAAGTGATTTAGGATGGTATTATATTACTACAAATTCGGAATCTTCGCTTGACATTAACGATAGCCGTAAAACCTTTACTTCGCTGGACAACCTGCTTACTTACAACATTGAAATAAACAAACATAAGTTGGATGCACTTGTAGGATGGGTTCAGGAAAAAACAAATTATTACAATCACTGGTCAAGAGGAGTTGGATTTGAAGACAATGAAATCAGTCATTTGGAATATGCTGACGATACCTCTACAGGTGAATACGAAAGTACAATAACAGGCATATCCTATTTAAGCAGAATTAACTACAATTTTGATAACAAATACTTTTTAACAGCAAATTACAGACAAGACAAAACATCTCTTTTTGCCAAGCAAAATAATACAGGAGATTACTTCTCTGTTTCCGGAGCCTGGAAATTGCACAACGAAAGTTTTATCACTCTTCCACAGTGGATGAATACAGCGAAGTTAAGAGGAGGTTATGGTACTTTGGGAAACAATACTGCAGGAGTATATGCCTACACTCCTACAACCAATAGTTTTGCAAGTTATCTTTTTGGAAATACATTAGCTCCAGGTACAATTGTTGTTGATGCAACGGATCCTAATCTTAAATGGGAAGATACTGAAACTGTAAATGCAGCAGTAGAATTAGGAATGTTTGATAACAAATTACAGTTTACAGCTGAATATTACGAGAAAAAATCAACAGACCTGTTAGCCAGAGTTCCACTACCTCTTTCTACCGGAACAATAAGCAACGATTGGTCATCATCGGTTATGACAAATGCAGCGGCAGTAAAAAACACAGGCTTTGAATTCTTATTGAGTTATACCAACTCCTCAAAAGAGTTTAAGTACAATATTTCGGCAAATGTTGGAACACTAAAAAACAGAGTATTAAAAATAGGAACAGATGATACTCCAATTAATGGAACCAACTCAAGAACCGAAGTAGGACGGTCTATTGGTGAACTTTATGTGTACGAAACAGAAGGTCTTTTTCAGAGTCAGGCAGATGTTGATTCACATGCCACTCAACCGGGTGCTGTTGCAGGTGATGTTAAGTTTAAAGATGTAAATAAAGATGGTTTAATTACCGATGAAGACAGAACTTACCAAGGCGTTTCAATTCCTAAAATTAGCTATGGTTTAAACTTAAGCGGATCTTACAAAAACTGGGAATTCTCAATGTTCTGGCAAGGTAGTGCAGGTAATAAAATCTACAATGGAACTTACAACAGTTTGATGATTGGCGGACTTGTAAATCATCATACAGACATGTTGAATTACTGGACTCCAACCAATACAAATACAAACATTCCACGTCCTGATCAATTGGAAACCAATCAAAATGCAAGAGCATCTGACCGATTTATCCAGAACGGAAACTATATCAAACTACAAAATGCACAGTTGGCCTATAATATTCCATTAAAAGCAAATAATATAGTGGAACATGCAAAAGTTTATGTTTCAGGACAAAATTTGTTGACTATTAGTAAATACAAAGGATATGATCCTGATTTTATGAGTGATGGATTATTCTCCAGAGGTTTCGATTACGGGTCTTTTCCAAATCCAAGAACTTTTATTTTAGGTGTAGAGATTGACTTTTAAAATGCTTAAATAAAACAGAAATAAAATGAAATATAAAAATATTTACAGTATAGCTATTTTGTTTGCGCTGACCAGTTTGGTTTCAAGTTGTGTTAGTGAGGACGATTTAGTACAGATAGATCCAAATGTTGATACGGAAGAAGCATTTTGGAAGACAGATAACGATGCACTTAAAGGAATTAATTCGGTGTATGGCAGTATGCTAATAGACGGCAGTTACATGAGAAGCACTCCTATGATGCTGGATTTAAAGGATGATGCAACCAGAAGTAACAGCCCTTGGACCGCAATGTCCGTTATCGGCAAATTCAACTCGAGTATTGCAAATCCAGATATTTACAGTTGGGCGTATCGTGATTTTTATCAGGGAATTTACCGCGCAAATCAGGTATTGGATAATGTGCCGTCCATTGAAATGGAAGACAGCAATTTAAAAGACCGTGTTCTGGGGCAGGCTTATTTTCTAAGAGGCTTGTATTTTTTCCACATGGTAAACATGTTTAAAAATGTTCCTTTACCATTATCCAACAGTGAATTATATCACGAACAAAAAACAAATGAAGAGGGCTGGGCTCAGGTAATTTCTGATTTAGAAATGGCTGCCGGTTTATTGCCTGTTTCCTACGATGATGTATCCGGGCTGGACGCAGGACAAATAGGAAGAGCAACAAAAGGTGCAGCTTTGGCCTATATAGGAAAAGCACAATTATTTACAAAAGACTTCGAATCTGCAAAAGTGACATTTAAGAAAGTTATTGATCTGAAAGTGTACTCTTTAGTTGCTGATTACCGTGATAATTTCACCGTAACAAACGAAAACAATTCAGAATCTGTATTTGAAGTACAATTTAGCAGAGAAGCTGGCGGTGTAGATCTAAGCTGGGGAGGAACGCCGGCACCTGGTTGGGGAAGAACCTCAGGAAGAGCAATTACATATGGTGCTGCGGGCTTTGGATATGCAGATTTACAACCTACCTGGGCATTGTTTAATGAATACAGAGAAGAATTAACTGTTGATGGAGAAGTTGATCCGCGGTTAGACGCAACAATATTCTACAATAAAAATGCATACGACGGTGTTGGAATGTCATTATACGGTCAGGATTTCGCAACATTTTATGCAGCTAACGAATCCAATCTAAATGATTTATACTGCAGAAAGTATGAAAATTCTGATGGTGATTTTGCAAACGAGTATGATTGGAGATCTGGAATTAACGAACGCATCATGCGTTATGCAGATGTGCTGTTAATGTATGCGGAATGTTTAAACGAGACCGGAGCCACCAATGATGCCTATCAGTACATACAGATGGTGAGGGATCGTGTAAATCTGCCTGATTTAGCAACCGTTAAACCAAACATGACACAGGCTGAAATGAGAGAGCAAATTGCCCATGAACGGTTTTTAGAACTTTCTTTGGAAGGACACCGTTTTGATGACATCCGCCGCTGGGGATGGTTAAAAGATGCATCCAAATTAGCCTGGCTAAAATCAAGAGATGCTGAATTCAACACCTACACTCCTGGCCGCGAATATTTCCCAATCCCTCAATCCGAAATGGATACAAACAAGGGAATGGTACAGAATGATGGCTACTAAGCCAATTCAGACCTAATTTTGAGGATGTCCGCTTCTTGTGGACATCCCCCTTATTTAATCATCTAAAACAATCAGATCACGAAGAATACTTTGGTATTTCTGACCCTATAGATCTGTTTTGGTGATGAAATCATCAAATTCAAGCCCTAAAATAAAGGACAAAAAGCAGCATTAATAGAGTTATTTAGAACAGAAATTATAATCCTAAGTAACTCTGATTTTATAAAAAACAGATGATGAGATTTATTTCTTCAGCAGCCTTCGTGATTTTTCTAATGACTGCAGGCTGTTCCAGTAATGACAATATTATTGATCCCGAAGAACCGGATCCGGTAGTAGAAAATCCTCCCGCGGATGATTTTTCCGGTCCTGAATATGCTGATGATTATTCAGCCATATCAGGTTGGGACAATCGGACTTTCTGGAATTTAGCCAATGTTCATGACCCTTCTGTAGTATATGATGGAGAGTATTATTATATGTACGGAACGGATGCTTCCTATGGGAATGCACACGAGGGTCACGGACATTTTCTTTATCGCAGATCAAAGGATTTGGTTGACTGGGAATTTCGTGGAATGGCAATGACCGAAACTCCTTCGTGGGTAAAAGACACACTCAACAGCATGAGAACTCTGGCAGGGCTTGATATTATAGACTCTCCTGTTTATGGACACTGGGCTCCGGTTGTTCGGAAAGTTGGAAACAAGTACCGAATGTATTACAGCATTGTAATTGACAATTACATTGAATCAGGAAAAGCCAATACTCCTGCAAACTTTGATGGTTCCTGGACAGAACATGCTTTTATCGGTCTTATGGAATCGGATGACTTAAGCAGTAACACCTGGGTGGATAAAGGAATGGTAGTTAGTTCTGTTTCAGACAGAGAAAACAACTGGTCGCGTTCAAATACAAGCGATTGGAATGCCTATTTTAAATGGAATGCAATAGATCCAACTTTTATTATTACCCCGGAAGGAAATCACTGGCTGATTTACGGTTCGTGGCATTCAGGCATTGTTGCATTACAAGTGAATCCTTCAACAGGAAAACCCGATAATCTGTCATCAATTGAAGACTACGGAACTCTTATTGCTCGCCGTCAAAACAGCGAACTTAATCGTTGGCAGGCACAGGAAGGTCCTGAAATTATTTACAATGAAAAAACAGGATTCTATTATCTGTTTCTGGCTTACGATGAGCTATCGGTTGCCTACAATACCAGAGTATGCCGATCAACAAGTATCACAGGTCCATATCTTGGCATTGATGGAACAAATATTACTGAAGGAGGCGAATGCTGGCCCATGTTAACACACCCGTACAAGTTCAACAATCATTCAGGCTGGGTAGGAATTTCGCACTGTGCTGTTTTCAAAAACGAAGAAACAAACGAATGGTTCTACAGTTCGCAGGCCCGTTTGCCTGCCAATACCAATGGAAATGCCTACAGCAATGCCATTATGATGGGGAATATTCGGAAAATAGCATGGACAGAAGACGGCTGGCCGGTTGTTATGCCTGAACGTTATTCAGGTGTGCCACAACCAAACATCAGCGAAAGCGATTTAACAGGTACGTGGGAAAACATATCAATGAATTACGAATATAAGGTTCAGCAAAAATCATCTCAACTGATTCTCTCGTCCAACATGACGGCATCCGGCGCATTAAGTGGTACATGGTCTTACGATCAGGATAAAAAGATTCTTACTATAGGTGAGTTACATCTCAATCTGGAAAAAGCTTGGGACTGGGAAGCATCACCCCGAACAACAACCTTTACCTACTCAGGCTTAACAGCCGGAGGAAGACCTGTTTGGGGTAAAAAAACAACAAAATAATAGTTACAAAATCTGTATTACAATGCAAAAATCATCTATAAAAATTAGTGGGATGCTTGTGAAATTGTTCTTCTTTGCAAGTTTATTATTGTTCACTCAAATATCTGTTGGGCAAAATAAAATTTCCGTTCACGATCCGGTGATGATTCGTGAGAATGATACGTTCTATTTATTTAGTACCGGATGGGGAATCAATGTTTGGTCCTCAACGGATATGAAAAACTGGACAGATGAGAAACCTGTATTTGACAATCCTCCAAAATGGGCTGTTGAAGCTGTTGATGGTTTTAAAGGTCATATTTGGGCTCCGGACATTTCATTTTACAAAGGACAGTATTACTTATTCTATTCCGTTTCGGCCTTTGGAAAAAACACCTCTTGCATTGGATTGGCAACCAACAAAACACTAAACGCAAACGATCCTGATTTTAAATGGGTTGATCATGGCAAAATCATCCAATCTTTTCCAAACAAAACAAATTGGAATGCCATTGATCCCAATTTAATTGTAGATGAACAAGGACAGGCATTCCTAAGTTTTGGTTCTTTTTGGGATGGAATCAAATTGGTGAAACTTTCCGATGATGCAATGTCGGTAGATGATGATTTAACGGAAATTCCAACCATAGCCTCTCGTAAAGAAGATTCCCGTTTACCCAATCCTCCGGCAATTGACAACAATCCTGTCGATGCAGGAGGAAATGCCATAGAAGCTCCCTTTATTTTTAAAAACGACGGGTACTACTACCTTTTCGCATCTATTGATTATTGTTGCAAAGGTGTAAACAGCAACTATAAAATGATTGTCGGCCGGTCAAAGAATGTAAATGGCCCCTATTTGGATAGAGACAACAAACCAATGAACACAGGAGGTGGTACCATTCTTTTAACAGGAAATAAGGATTGGTACGGACTTGGACACAATGCAACTGTAACTTTTGATGGAACCGACTATTTAGTTTTCCATGCTTACGATGCTTCTGATAATGGCAATCCGAAGCTCTTAATCAAAGAAATTAACTGGGATAAAGATCAGTGGCCAACCGTTAAATTATAAAACACAATACAAAATAAAACTGTAAATATGAAGATTATAAAATCAAAAAAATATGCAATTGCTGTTCTAAGCTCGCTGACAATTCTGGTGGGTACGCAAACATTATCAGCACAAAATGCACGCATCAAAATTGATGTAGACCGAACTATTGGTGAGGTAGACAAAAATATCTACGGGAATTTCGTAGAACATTTGGGTCGTTGTGTATACGGAGGTATTTACGAAGAAAATTCTCCTCTTTCCGATGAAAACGGAATTCGTTTGGATGTACTGGATGCTGTAAAAGAGCTGAATGTTTCGATTACCCGTTACCCGGGAGGAAACTTCGTATCCAATTACAATTGGAAAGATGGCATTGGTCCAAAAGATGATCGTCCTGCCAGAATGGAATTGGCTTGGTCGCGTTTGGAAAGCAACCGCTTTGGAACGGATGAATTTATGGCTTATGCCAAAAGAATGGGAACAGAACCCTATTTTTCTGTAAACATGGGAACAGGAACAATAAAGGAAGCCCAGGAATGGGTAGAGTATTGCAACGTTAAAAGCGGTCCCTATTATGCCGAACTCCGGAAAAAGAATGGTCACGAAGATCCATACAACATTAAATACTGGAGTCTGGGAAACGAAATGGATGGATTTTGGCAGATGGGTCATCTAAATGCTGAAGATTACAGCAAAAAAGCAAGAGAAGCAGCCAAATTGATGAAACTAACATCTCCGGAAATTAAGCTGATAGCAGCCGGTTCGTCAAACTACCGTCCCAATGCTGATCCCAACGAATGGAACGAAAAAGTACTTCACGAATTGCGTGATGTAATTGATTATTTAGCCTTGCATATGTATGTTGGTAATGTTGAAAACAATTATTACAATTTCGTTTCCTCTCCTTTAGTTCTGGAAGAACGAACCCGTGTTGTAAAAGGTTTGATTGACCGCGAAATGCAAAATGCAGACCGCGGAAACCGCCCGCCAATTTATATTGCCTGGGATGAATACAATATTTGGTATCGTGCCCGCGGAGAAGAAACCATGGCAGGTACCAAAGCTCTCGAAGAACGCTACAATTTAGAAGATGCACTGGTAATTTCAGGCTTTTTAAATGCATTTATCCGTAATGCTGATATCGTGAAAATGGCGAATATGGCACAACTTGTGAACGTTATTGCACCTATATTCACATCCGAAAAAGGAATGTTTAAGCAAACCATCTTCTATCCTATTCAGTTATTTGCCAACAATGTAAAAGGAACCTCTCTGGATGTTCATGTTGATTGTGAGACATATGACACGGGCAAATTTTTCATAGGATTGGGTGAATCAACAACCATTCAAAAAGACGTTCCATTTTTGGATGTTTCGGCCACCTATAATAACGGCGAAGTAATTGTTTGCGTGATGAACCGTAATAAAGACAAGGCAATTACAACAGATTTACTTTGTCAGGAAGGAATTTTTGACGGCGAATTTGAGGTGTACGAAATAAATGGTCCCGACATTAAATCTGAAAATGACTTCGGAAAAACAAGCGTGGAGACAAAGAAAAAGTCTTCTTTAAAAGTGAAGAAAAGTGATAAAATCACTTACGATTTTCCGGCACATTCTTTTACCATGATAAAAGGCTCTATAGTGAAGTAAATATATTTGCTCAATGTTTATAGTTAGAGATGAGAATTAGAACTAATTCTCATCTCTTTTTTTTATAATCCCTGTAACGAATTCATATTCCTTTATCTTTTCGGCAATCGTAATCCCCTACTATCCATAAAATTGAGATAAAGCAATAAGCCATTTTACAGAAGTGATTTCCACAACTTCGTACATAATGAGAATCACCTAATCTTTCATTCACTACAATATCCATTCAACAAAAAAGGGTGCTGTCACAATTGTGACAGCACCCTTTTGGATATGGAACTAATTCTATTTTAATTGTATCAAAACAACTGACTTAGCAGGCAAATCAATGCTAAGTTTTCCATTTTTTGGTTTTTTTACCTCAAACGAATTAATCTTCACTATTTCATCTTTGCCAAAATCATTACAATCATTCATATTTTTGCTCGTAATAATCTGTCCTGATGCACTTTTAAATTCTTGTCCGGCCAATGTCAGATCGATACATTCCTTCTTGTTTGGATTTAAATTACAAAAAGTAACAGACACAACACCATCTTTAGTCGAAGCCGAAGCATTTACCGCCGGAATTGACTTCCCGTTAAACTCGTAGTTTTCACATTTCAAATCTGTAGGAATCAAAGTAGCATCCTGATGCACACTGTACATTTTAAACACATAATAAGTAGGCGTTAATACCATTTCATCCTCTTTGGTTAAAATAACCGATTGCAGCACATTAACCGCTTGTGCGATATTAGCCATAGCAACACGATCGGCATGATTATTAAAAAGATTCAGATTAATCCCGGCAACCAATGCATCACGAAGTGTATTTTGCTGATACAAAAATCCTGGATTTGTACCAGGTTCAACATTAAACCAGTTTCCCCACTCATCTACAATCAATCCAATTTTTTTCTCAGGATCGTATTTGTCCATTATTTTTGAATGTTCCTGAATCAGAGTTTCCATATTCAGGGTATTTTTTAAATCAGCGAACCAACCGCTTTCGTCAAAATCAGTAGCTGATCCTTTATCTTCCCAGCTTGTTGTAAATGTATAACTATGAAGCGAAACACCTTGAACTAAATGGTGGTGGCGGGTTGTTTTCTTCATCAATACATCCATCCAATTGTAATCATCAACATTTGGTCCGCCGGCAATACGATACAAATCACCACCACAGTACGAAGCAAATCGATTATACAAATCAGCATAATACTCAGGTGTCATGTTACCACCACAACCCCAATTTTCGTTGCCTATTCCCCAAAACTTAACATTCCAAGGTTCTTCCTGTCCGTTTTTCTTTCGTAAATCGGTCATCGGACTAATGTTTTTCGAAGTAACATATTCAACCCACTCCGAAGCCTCCTGAACCGTTCCCGATCCAACATTCAAATTAATATATGGTTCCGCTTTTATCAATTTACAAAAATCAAGAAATTCATGAGTTCCGAAACTATTATCCTCAGTAACTCCTCCCCAATGAATATTCACCATTGAAGGTCTTTGCTGTCTGGGTCCGATACCGTCTTTCCAATGATATGTATCAGCAAAACAACCACCCGGCCAACGCAGCAAAGGAATCTTCATATCCAGAAGCGCACCAACTACATCTTCCCGAAATCCTTTTACATTCGGAATTTGAGAATCTTCACCAACATAAATTCCACCATAAATGCAATGCCCCAAATGTTCAGCAAAATGCCCGTAGATTTCTTTGTTAATTTTTGTTTTTGCAAGATCGGTATGAACCGTCATTGTATTTTGCCCAATCGCACTAAAGCTGATTAAGGACAAAAGCAGAATTGAATAAATTGTATTTTTTTTCATACGAAAAATATTTAATTAGATATTGGTTTTCAATTAAATAACGGGACTCCATGCATGAGATAAATTAGTTGACATATATTTCACTTACCACCTTATTTTCATCAGTCATAAAATGCTCATAAATATAATAAAAGTATTTTAGACTTTTTAATTAAAAATTGTAAAAAAGCAGGTATTACAACTCATTAATAAAGCCGGTTACAAACTCTTTAAAAAAAACTTTCTGCCTTCGTCCGGCATAGAGGTATTTTTTATTTTTCATGAAATAATTACGTATTCCTAAATTGATCCAATCCACGGAAAATTAGAAATAAGTATTTAATTTCAAACTCCAAAAAATCAGAAATCGGTCACAATACACGCAAGAATTAAAATACGGCCTAAAAAAAATAGTAGGCAAATTAAAAATATCGGAATTATATTAAACCATTACAAAGACACTCTTCTCCCCCGCATCAACCACAATAAAACATAAACGACAACAAACAACTGCTGTTTTTCAATAACACCACCAACAGTATATTTAAAAAAAATGAATATCTTGGGTAGGACAATCAACAGCGGTATTAACACAAAACCAATAATATGGACGATTTCTTTAATTTTGCTACACCAATTACCTATACGCTATTGGTACTAATTTGGTCTTACATCCTTATATTTTATGTCAGAAAAATAAAATTAGTTGGTAATTCAGACAAATTATTGAAATTACTTCTTATTGTTTTGTCGATTGATGCTTTCCGTACTCTTTTCGAAAGCATCTATTTTGGCGCCTGGTACACATCACTTTCCGAAATAATTCCAATTAAAATATTCCATTATTTAGCCCAGGCTAAAGTTGTGTTTATTCCAAAAATGATAAACCTTATTGTTGCCATTGTAATTTTAATTATTCTGATCAAAAAATGGCTGTCAGCAGAGATTGCTTCGAAGCAAAAAAATCAAAAAATAATAGTGGACCAATCAAAAAAATTACACCAAAAACACGAGGAAACTACACGTGCGAAAGAGCAGGCCATCCAAAATGAAAAATTCACTCAAATGCTTTTCAGCGAGTCTCCAATTGGTTTGGTTCTTACCAAACTTACCGGCGAATTGGTAGAGGCTAACAAAGCATATGCAAGTATCATTGGCCGCTCAATAGAAGAAACGCTAAAATTAACGCATTGGGATATTACTCCTGAGAAATATGCCTGGCAGGAAGAACTGCAATTAGCTTCGCTAAGAAATACCGGATGTTACGGACCTTACGAAAAGGAATGCATTCACAAATCGGGAAAACTAATTCCTATTCGATTGTATGGGAAAATGATTAAAAAAGATGGTCAGGAACTTATATGGTCGAGTGTCGAAGATATTACCGATAAAAAAATTGCAGAAACCCTTCTTCAGGAACAAAATGAAGAATACCTGGTTCTTAACGAAGAATATCAAGCACAAAATGAAGAATTATTATCAGCTATAGAAACAGCCGAAAAAAGTGAAAAACGGTTTAAAACGCTCCATAATGCTTCCTTTGGGGGAATTGCCATACACGACAAAGGAATGATTCTAGACTGCAATCATGGACTTGCTGCCATGTCCGGCTACTCTACTAAAGAGCTAATTGGAATGAATGGATTGTTGCTGATCGCTGAGCAGGCACGTGAGCTTGTTATGGGACATATCTTAAACGAATACGAAAACCCGTATTACAGTATTGGCTTGCGGAAAAATGGAGATGAATACCCGATAAGATTAGAAGCCCGCCAAATTCCATATGAGGGAAAAAATGTTCGGGTTGTCGAATTTAGGGACATTACAGATCAGAAAAAAACCGAATACGAACTTAAAACCGCAAAAGAAAAGGCTGAAGAAAGTGACCGGCTAAAAACTGAATTCATTAACAATATGTCACATGAAATCCGAACACCGATGAATGGAATTCTCGGATTTTCAGATTTATTAAATGAACCGAATATTACAAATGCAAAAAGACAATATTACATCCAAATCATTCAAAGCAGCGGAAATCAGTTACTCCACATTATAGATGATATTCTTGAAATTTCTGCACTTGGAACAAAACAAGTAAAACCTCAAATAGAGGAATTGTGTCTAAATGAATTCTTATCGGAATTATTCACAATATTCGAAAGAAAGGCAAAAAAAAACCAGACACCCTTATCTCTAAAGATGGGGCTTCCCAACAGCAAAAGTAACCTGCTCACCGATCCCTATAAACTGAACCGGATCGTTAGTAATTTATTGGAAAATGCATTAAAATTTACGCAAGACGGATTCATAGAACTGGGGTATACTTTGCAGGATGATACGATCGTAATATATTTGAAAGATACAGGCATTGGAATACATCCCGAAAACCAAGAACTTATTTTTGAACGATTTTCGCAGGAAGATAAAGAAGTCTCTCAAAATATTGGCGGTTTAGGCTTAGGCTTATCAATAGCCAAAGAAAACGCAGAACTTCTGGGTGGAAAAATCACTTTGGAATCGGAAAAAGGGAAAGGGGCAACATTTTATGTGAGCCTGCCCTATAATTCAATAAAACAAACCATAAGTCATACACCAAGCAGTCCTGTTCCCAATTCAGACAAAACAAGGAACTTTACCATTTTGGTTGCCGAAGACGAAAACATTAACTTCCTGTTTTTAGAGATTCTTCTTTCTGAGTTTGATGACAAATTAACAATCCTTCGCGCAAAAAATGGAAAAGAAGCCATAGAGATTTGTAAAACCAATAATCAGATTGACTTAATTCTTATGGACATTAAAATGCCTGTAATGAACGGTATCGATGCCACCAAAAAAATCAGACAATTGAAGTACAACCTACCCATTATTGCACAAACAGCATACACAACATCTCAGGAGAAAGAAGAAGCGATAGCCGCAGGCTGCAACGATTTTATTTCAAAACCAATAAAAAAAGAAAAATTACTTGCTTTAACAAGTAGTTATTTAATGCTAAAGAATTAATCTTCGAGATTACTCTTCTTCCATTCCCTGCATCATTTGCTGCATTTGGGTCATCATGTCTTTAAAAGAACTTCTCTCGAAACCAACAGCCTCGGCAGGCAAAATGAATTTTTCGACAGGAGGATTAACTTGATTGATTCGGGTAATTGCCTGGATCTCCATTTGGGCTCCATCCATTGCATCGAGGCGAAAGGTTCTTACTTCAACGGGTATTTTCCCCGCCGCTAAGTCCCATTCGTCCTGTTCGTCCTCATCCATCGAAGGAAAAATTTCAGCCAGTTTTTCAGACATGCTTTTTGCTTTTTTGGCCAAACCCATACTATCGTCCGAGGCCCAGATTACCATCAGCTCCTGCTCGTCTTCCAATAAATATTCGCTGCACCGCTGTCCGTATTTAACCATCCTGCGTCCGGTTGCTGTAATTTGTTTCGCGGGTTGCGACTGTTCCTTCATTTCGGGTGGCAAGTTTGCCATCATTTTTTGCATTACTGCATCGGCATCTTTCTGAATTTCTGCCATGTCCTCAGCCGACATCTCGTAGATCTTCTTCTGCGACCATAAAACGTAGTAAATTAAGCCTTTGTTATGGTTCAAAATCACGGTAGTTCTGCCATCCTCTTTCGACAGGCTTTCCACGGCAAAGTTATCGCCGTCGATATAAATTGTTGATTTAATGATCTCGATATCCCCATACTCTTTTTGAGCCGCATCTTTTAATTTACTTTCAGGAAGCTGAAGAAAAAACCGGGCCTCATCAGCAGCATCTTCAAACTCCTTATCCGCCGGAACTAATTCATAGTTAATGGGAATCTCATATTCTATCTGTTCGATGATGTATTGTGCCTGCAATTTTATGCTGTACAAGCACACAAATCCCATCAGTAAAATCATTTTCAACTTACTCATATCAATTTCCTTTGTATTTAATTTTACAATATTTTTTTTCCTGATGAGGGCAAAAAACTACCTGCAGCCATTCTCAACAGCCTTGTAAAATTAAATCTTATTCATTGGCAAAACAAAAAAATAAATTGGTCAAAAAAACGCACCAACAGCAAGCTGATTTCAATATTAGCAGACACCTAACAATTGATATTGCTTATGTTCGAATGCTTTTTACAAAGAAATATTACAATACCTATCTTTATTAAGTCAAGATGACATTTATTTCTGATCTGAAACGTCAAAATGACATTTACTTAGAATCCAAAGCGTCAAAATGTCAAACAAATATCCTGCCCGCACCATCAAAAAGTTTTTGCCTTAAGCACCTGATTTTATTATTTTTACAAAACTATCGCGCTCCTAATATTTTCTATTTTGGCATCTGTTTTGATCGAATTATAATGAATTGCAATTCGAATACTTTTACAAGTACGTATTTATTTATTTTTGAATTAAGAACTGTAAAATTAGGAGGATTTATCATGACACTAGTAAAAAGAAATTCAGACAATCTCTTTCCATCTTTGTTCGACAACTTCTTTTCAAGAGACTGGATGGATTGGAACAATTCGAACTTTTCGAACACCAACACAACATTACCTGCAGTAAATGTTCGCGAAAACGATAATGAATACATTATTGAAGTAGCAGCTCCAGGAATGAAAAAAAGTGATTTCAAAATCAATTTAGACAACAATCAACTTTCTATTTCTTCGGAACGAAAAGAAGAAAAGGAAAACAAAGATGGAAAATTCTCAAGAAGAGAGTTTTGTTATCAGTCGTTTCACAGATCATTTCAATTACCTATCGATCTGGTAAACGGAGATAAAATTTCAGCCAAGTACAATGATGGAATTCTTAACATCCATCTGCCCAAAAAGGAAGAAGCAAAACCAAAACCTTCAAGAATGATTTCCATTACTTAATTAACAGATGGGCAGGTTACCCCTGCCCATAAAAAACATTTTTATATCTGGCAAACAAATAATATTTATTGAGAAAAATAACAAGCGAAAAATCGGAATTTATAAAAATAACTAAAAATGAAAAAATTTGGCTTACTATTATTATCTGCAGCCATTGGGAGTGCACTCACAATAGGAAGCTTTTCACTATTACGCAGTAATGAAAAAACACTTAAAATAGAACATATTACCAGCACTCCTGTTGTTGGTGCAAGTTATACTGTAACTAAAGATGGCGTGCTTACCCCATTGCAGTTCACCGAGGTTTCGAAAAAAGTGATGGATGCGGTTGTTCACATTAAATCGACACGCATGCTGAACATTCAGCATTCGCAGGAAGTTCCCTCTCCTTTCCGTGATTTTTTTCGTGATGATATGCTAAAAGATTTTTTCGGTCCTTACTTTCATTCCAATCCTCAGGAACCACGGCAAAATACTCCCTGGACACGTATTGGTTCCGGCTCGGGTGTAATTATCAATTCGGATGGTTATATCGTTACCAACAACCACATGGTTCAAGGTGCTGACGATATTGAGGTTGGTCTTCACGATAACAGAGTGTACAAGGCAAAAGTAATTGGTACCGATCCTACAACCGATTTGGCCTTAATTCAAATTAAAGAGAAAAATTTGGTTTATATTCCTTTTGTTGATTCCGACAAAATTGAAGTTGGAGAATGGGTACTTGCCGTAGGAAATCCCTTTAATTTGAATTCGACCGTTACAGCCGGAATTGTGAGTGCCAAAGGCCGGAATATCAACATCCTGCAAAGTTCAAATGCCATCGAATCGTTTATTCAGACTGATGCTGCCATCAATCCGGGCAACAGTGGAGGCGCACTTGTCGACCTTAAAGGTGGTTTGGTTGGCATCAACACAGCCATCGCCAGCCCAACAGGTTCTTATTCCGGATATGGCTTTGCCATTCCTTCGAACATTGTTAGCAAAGTGGTTGAAGACCTTATGAGCTTTGGATTTGTACAACGTGGTTATTTGGGCATTGTAATCAGAAATGTTGATGGTAATTTGGCAAAGGAAAAAGATTTGGAGCTTAGCGAGGGTGTTTATGTTGACAGTCTTGCAGGCAACAGTGCTGCAGCCGATGCAGGCATTAAAAAAGGCGATGTTATTGTAAAAGTTGACAATGCCAATGTGAAAACAACGGCAGAATTGCTCGAAACAGTTGGGCGTCACCGTCCGGGCGATAAACTGAATCTTCATGTTAACCGAAACGGAAAAGTAAAAGATTTTACCGTTACACTAAGAAATGCAAAAGGAGACGCAAATCTTAGCAAAAAAGAGACAGATCAGGTTTTAGTTCGGTTGGGAATAGAATTGGAAGAACTTAGTGCAAAAGAGGCAAAAAAACTTGATGTATCAGGAGGATTGCGCGTTCGTAAGATAAATTCAGGGCTGATTGAACGGCAAACCTCACTCAAAGAAGGTTTCATTATTCTTCAGGTTAATGGTAAAAGCATTAACAGCCTAAGAGAATTCGAGGACTACCTAAACCGTAAAGGTGGAGGAATCATGCTATCGGGTATTTACGAAAATTACCCCGGTAGGTACTACTATGCCTTTGGATTGGATTAAATTCCAATGCTTGGCGATTGAGTAATATCAAAATATTTTCAGTCATGTTAGAACATCAGAAATTTGTTTTAAAATCGGTTTCAGATCAGGAACATTTATTTCGAAAAGAACTTCTGAAATCGTTTGAATGGTTAAACGAAAAGGAATTGTATGAGTTGTTTAATTGGTTAAAAAGTAATTCTTATTTTTCTCACAAAGATTTTATTAAGCAGGCTTTTAGTCATTTTTTAATCAAAGAAGGAGCTTAATAACAATACAAAACTTGTGAAAAAGCAAAAGATAAAGAGGCTGCATTGCGTTAAATGCAGCCTCTTTATCTGTATCATCAAATTCATTTATACTTCCACTTTCCTACTGCCACGAAGGTTAAAATCATCCAATTAGGTCGGTTGCTGATTTCATCGCCAGATTTACAACATACTATTACATGAGCGAAGTAAGCTTTTTTATCAGATACTTTATGCACAAAAAACAAAATCAACCGGCAACAATAATACCGCAAAAAAAGGATTCTTCTCATCCAATAATTGCGGCATTACACCCTAACATTTATAAAAACCGGGCACTCTGTTAAGCCACCCTTCTCATGATTCTCATCAATTTACTTTTGCCACAATTTTACAGTTGCTTCCACATCCAAAGCTTCGGCAAGAATAGAAATCGGATGTTCTACCTTTTTTGTAGTCGACATCTCAATTTGCCACTTACAGGTTTCACAATCAGTAGCTGCAAAATCGACATCTGAGCTCTCTATCTGATCGAAGAGCGGTTTCCCTACTCCCTGCGACGTTTTGTAATTTTCTTTTTTAAAGCCATAAGTCCCCGCAATACCACAGCACCGCGATTCAAGCGATACAAAATCAATTCCCGGAATCATTTTCAGTAAGGCGGTGGAATAAATAGACCAGCCAAGCTTCTCCATGTGACAAGGAGTATGGTAAGCAATACGTTTCTTATAATCCTTCTTAAAAACCAATGTAAGCTTTCCTGAATCGATTAAACGGAACAGGAAGCGGGTAGCCAGCTCGCTTTCGTTGCGAATTTCGTCGTTCTTCACCCCCAATAAATGCGGATACTCATCGCGAATAGTGAATATACAGGTTGAGGATGTGGATATTACCGGCATATTTTTGTCTACTATCGATTTTTTAAAGGCTTCCACATTGTGTTTTGCCTGTTTCGTGGCCTGATTAATCAAACCATTTGAAATTAAAGCTACGCCGCAACATTTTTCCTTTTCGAGAAGATGAACACCATAACCTGCCGCATTCATAATTTTAACCAGGTCTTTGCCTTGCTTAGGAAAATTATAATTTACATAACAGCCATGAAAGTAGCTGACATGTTTCTTGAAATCGTTCTGCTTTGATGCAGCATATCTGCGGTACCAGGTCTCGAACCTCATCCCTGCATATTTAGGAAATATACGGTGATGATCTATTTTCAGTACACCATCCATCATGAGCCGAACAGGCTTTAGAGCAACAATAGGATTCACAATAGGTGCAAACGTACTCGCCATAGTACCTACAATATCAGTATTTGCAAGAATCATATCCCTGACTTTTGGCTTTTTCTTACTGTATTTGATACGCGCCAGCTGAATAATATCTCCAATTTTCACTCCGTGCGGGCAAGCTACCTCGCAACGTTTGCAGTTGAGGCACAGCTTCAATGATTCATCGTAAAAATTTTGATCCTTTAAACGTAACCGTTCTCCATCAGGGCCTGACTGCTTTGGTCCCGGATAATCCGGATTCACTTCCAGAACGGGACAATAAACGGTACAAATTGTACACTTCACACACTGTTCAAAATTATTATCGCTGCTATTGAATGGTTCAAACATTTCCTTTTTCATTGTCCTGTTATTTTAAAATTTGCTCAGCCACATGCAGCGAAGTCAATAAACTGATGCCTGCCCCACTGCCTTCTTTAAGGGCATTAGCCCCTCCAAGCACAGAACCTGCCACAAATAAATTCTCAATTGGTTTCCCGTTTTTTAATGCATGAAAGCCACTGTCGGTTTTAACTCCATAATGCATATACGGCTGATCGTTAAAGAACTTCTCATCGAGCCATTTTTCACTATCGGTATCTCCGTCAATATCAAGCCCCAAAATAGGCTCGTATAACTTCTCACGCGTCGCCACAATACCTTTACTGTAGAAGCTTCCGCTGGCTAAAACAAATTGATCGGCTTCCAGTTTAATATCTCCATGATTATTGGTTTGAACAGCAACCAGTCGGTTGTTTTTGAAAGTGCCTTGTTCTACAATATCACCCAAGAAATAAGTTCCTCCTAATTCTTCGAATCGTTTACGAAGCAATATCTGACTTCGGATACCAGGGACTGATGGTGGTATGGCCGGAAGCAGTACCACCGGTTTATTTACTTTTGCTTTAAGATTTAAAGCAACATTTTTAGTAAACAACCCGAATACTGCCGGCAAAAGTACTACTTCAAAACCTTCACTAAGCTGATTTACCTTTTGAGCAAATTCGTCAAGAGCATCTCCACTATCAAATACCTTCGCAATATTTGTAGATCTCATTTCACTCGGATTGCGGCGGATTGCTTCAAATTCCTTCATGGCAAAGTTTTTAATTTGCGTATCCACGTTGTATTTTTTCAGTCCGTCCTGTACAAATAAAGTGTGGAAATCGAGGAATCCACTAAAATTTAGGATGACTGCTTTTTTCCAGGGAAATGCATCATTTTGCTCGAAACGGGTGAAATCATCAATAGTCAACCACGTCGGTTTCATAATTCCCATTGGGGTTAACACAAAATGATTCTCGTCTGCCTTGCCAAAAAAATTTAAGCCGGCACGATCCAACAACCTGGGAGCTTCAACAACCAACCGGGATATATTTTCAATCCCAACACGTTGGTAAGGATGCGTATCGGGCAATATTTTTATCGCTTCCAGCGGATTTTTCACATCTTGTCCATCTATCTTTCCCAGCAAATCGAACGAACCGGAAAAAAAATGGATTGCACTCTGTCCCGATGAAACTATTGCACATTTTTTTCCTTGTTCTGCCAGTTTAATTCCACAGGTGAGTCCACTCAACCCACCTCCTATAATAATGTTATCGAATTTCATAGTAATCCCTGCTTAATTGTTATCCGGTTTCAAACCATATATACCTTCGTAAATCCAGGAAGTAAACTGAATCTCATTAATTCCCTCTCCCCAGGTAATTGGCAGCATTCCTTTCCATCGTTCCTGAAGAAAATTAGCCAAATCATCTTTTGCCTTGCCTGATTTTTCGGAAGATTCGCAAAGGAGAGCGGCCGCACGGCAGGCACACAATTCTCCCTGACATGTGCCCATACCTACACGGGTACGGCGACGTAAATCGATCAAATTATTAACATGCAATTCATTAATCGCATATTTCACTTCGGCAATCGACACTCCCTCGCACTCACAAACCAATGAATCTTCGTAGTCGTCTCCATTTGAAATATTCTTCGCAAGTGTACCATGACGATCCTTCGCCGACTTTTGGGAGATATTAGCCCCTGTATAAACTTTTTCGGTAGCAATACTTAGCGGATGCTCACTCTTTTCGGCTCCTGGCAATGATTTTTCGGCTGTTTCGCACTGCTTGTCAACAGAAAGTTTTTTACAGATTAAATCAGTAGCTTCTTCAGCCATCAAACGGTAGGTCATCAGCTTGCCGCCAGTAATCGTGATAAAACCTGAAAGCCCGTCCCGCTCCTGATGATCCAGTAGTACAATTCCACGGCTGATGCTTCGTCCGCTTGGATCATTGTCTGCTGCAACTAAAGGGCGTACACCAGCATAAGCACGTAAAATACGAGTAGCTGTCAATGCCGGAGAAAGTTTCACTCCCTCCCGGATCAGAACATCCACATCTTTTCTGGATACAAACATATTATCAATTTGGTCATAAGGAATACGTTCCGAAGTAGTTCCAATCAGACAAATAGTATCTCCCGGCACCAGAATATCAGCATTAGCTGGCTTTCTGCATCTGTTCAATACCATTTTATTAACACGGTGACCAAAAATAAGCAGAGAACCTTTTGCTGGAAACATATTGATATTGACACCAGCCAAATCAGCAATATGGTGCCCCCAAATTCCCCCGGCATTCACTATTATCTTAGCGTAATATTTTACTTTTTCTTTTCTTTCATGATTAAACAACACAACACCAATCACCCGATTCTGCTCTTTAACAACACCAGTTACCTCATGTTGTGTTAAAAGAACCGCTCCATGAATTCTGGCATCCAAGGCATTCGACATTGTCAGGCGGAAAGGATCCACAGATCCATCCGGAACTTTTACGGCACCAATCAAATCAGGATTGACCGAAGGCTCAATACGTCGGGCGAAATCAGGATCTAAAATTTCAGTCCCGATACCGGCACTTTTACAAGCATCCACAAACTGAGACTGAAAAGAGATGTCATCTTCCGGCAGAGTAATAAACAATCCATCATTTTCTTCCACGCAATGGTTCGCAATACGACGCAAAATCATATTCTCCTTAATACATTCTGCCGCTGATTCATGATCGGTCACAGCATATCGTGCACCACTATGCAGCAAACCATGATTCCGTCCGGTAGCCCCGGTAGCAAAATCATGACGTTCAACAAGCAAAACACTTAGTCCGCGCATCGCACAATCACGCGCTGTTCCTGCACCGGTAGCTCCTCCTCCAATAATTATTACATCGTACTCTTTGGATATATTCTTGTTCATGATGAATTCTATATTTTTAACATCTTCCTATACTCATTGTATACATCTCAATAAAAGCTGTTATTCCTAACCTTTTATAAGACTCTTTCTGTTTTTATTTCAGTCAAACAACAATTACTGATTTCCACATGGCAAATATAAATAAATTACCTAGTATTGCAAAGTACTTACTATATAGATGTATTCTGTATTATAAAGTTCTGATCCTAAATACTTAATAACACTACCAAAACAAGCGCTAAAAAAAAACGATCTCCAACTAAAAATAATTTGAGGATATTCAAAAAAAAGAGGCTTTATCAGATCTGATAAAGCCTCTTCGCGATTTATAGCTTCTTATACTTTCTCTACTTTTTTTATTCCTCGCCGGTTAAAAATAATCCGGTAACGGCGGTAACTTGTTTGATTGTCGAGTTTAAAGCGGAATATCATATTAACGAAGTATACCTTCTCTCCGGATATTTTTTCAAAATCATCGTCTTTTAAATAGTAAAGCGGTATTTCAGGATTATCCATTTTCTGAATAAACTTCGACACATTAAATCGAATGATATCGACCACTCCTGTAATGTTGTAATCTCCATAGGAATTATCCAGTGCCACCCTATCCAGACGAAGCAGTTTGCGATAGAAAATAATTTTCTCTCCAACTCCACGACTTTCTACATCAACAATTCTAGACCGGTCGCGGTGTTTCATCACCCGCAAAGGAACAGTATCTTCACGTACAAAGTCAAAACTCTCCTTGCACCAACCAATTTCCTCATCTCCTTTTACACGAATAACGGTTTTATGATCGAAAAAGCGTTTATTAATCTTCCCCACCAAATAAAGCCGGCTAAGGTCCTTAATTCTATCTTTAAGCATATAAATAATCACCAGAGCCACAAACAAAGGCATGGTAAAAGTTCCTAAGCTTTTCTGAAAAAGAAAGGTAAGTGCGGCTCCAAAAATCATAGCCAAACCAGCAGCTAAACTGTATAATATCTGCATGGCCAAAACCCCCTCCTTTTTCTTACGTGAGTTGAGCAGCAACTGACCTTCAAAATATTTATTGAAGGCTCCTCTTCGATGCACCAGCCAACGATTTTTATCATGTGCCTTGTCTTCAACTACCAAGTATCCCTTACTTCTTTTGTAGGCTACTTCTTCCCTAACCAAGCGTAAAATCTCATCTTTGCTCAGCTCAAAATCGGAATGGTGCATTTTTTGTAATCCCCGGTGCAAATAGTAAGAATGCTGCTCAAACTGATTGCTCATAAACTCATCACCGAACAAATAGTAATCGAACATTTCCTTTTGAATTGTCGGCACATTCACAATTCTACGCAAATCGCGGTAATGTCGTCCAATTTTCCGAACATTCGAAATGTATTCATCAATAAGGTACTGTCGATCTTCAGGCAATTCGTTTTGAAGAATATGCTGAATTTCCCTGCGAAGCGCCGATCTGGTAATAATATGAAACATTCGAATATGGTACTCATAATTGGCCTCATTTTTAGAATTAGATTCATTAGCCAGTTTATGAAAGGCTTCCTCCAGATACTGGAAAACGGAATGATCACCTAAAGCAATATCCCTTAATAGATAGGTAGGGGTAATCAGACGAATATTCGAATTAAAATCATTGTAAAAGTCCTCTTTTGTATAGGTTGACGAATTAATATCCAAACCACTGGGTATAAAAAGCCAGGTTTTTATAGAAAATTCACTCACCTTTCGATCTTTACGAGGCTCATAGCCCAATTTAATCTCTACAGAAAATTTATCATGAACTTTTACAGTTTCATTTATCATACGCGCTTTTATTTTGTCTTTATAGAATAATGTGATGAATAAAATCAAAGGTACTTATTTCCTACTAATCTTTCTCAAGATAAATACCCAATTTTAAAGGGTCTATTCTAAAATCACCTACACTTACCGTCTCTATTTTTCATTTATCACATATTAATATTTTATTTAACAAGATAGAATCTATTTATATTGATTATTTGCGTTAAATTAAATATTTTTAGTAGCATTTCCGAAATTTTTATTTTACGCAAAGATTTTTTCTATACTCGGGGAAAGTATCTGTTTTTCCTAAAATAGACATTATTGAAACAGTAAGATAAATGTAAGTCTGATATAAAAATACAACACATTTTAGTTATTGCATTGACTGCGATAGCAATGATCGAAGACAAAGAAGCAATACTGCAAGCAGGTTGCGACGCCTATGAAACAAAGCCGGTTGGGCATTTGAAAATTCTATCAAAAATTGAAAACTTCTTTATTTAATTCTATGAGAAAAATTCTAGCAATTGACGACAATAACGATAATTTGGTAGTTTATAGGGCAATACTTAAAAGCTACTATCCTAACTGTACAATTATAACTTGCCAATCGGGTTCAGAAGGAATCGAAACAGCAATAAAAGAACAACCCGACACCATTCTTTTAGACATTATTATGCCAGGAATGAATGGGTTTGAAACCTCTGAAAAATTAAAACAAGAAGCAAAAACCAAACACATTCCCATAATTCTGATTACAGCCATGCGCGACGATAAAAAAAGCAGGATTAAAGGATTAGAAACAGGAGCAGATGCATTCCTTTCCAAACCAATTGAGGAAGAAGAATTAATTGCTCAATTGAATGCTATGCTTCGTATTAAAGATGCGGAGGATAAATTGAGAAAGGAAAACAAGGAGCTAAGCGCGGACATTGAAATTAAAATAACCGAACTGGAAGAAGGCAACCGTAAAATGGAAACCTTACTCAATAATCTTCCTGGTTTTGTATATCGATGTGCAAACAACAGAGATTGGAAAATAGAGTATATCAGTGAGGGATGCAAGGATATAACAGGATACACACCTAAAGATTTCATAGACCAAAAGAAAATTAATTTCAATCAAATTATTCTACCTGAGTACCGTGACCTTTTATGGGATAAATGGCAGGAAGCATTAGGACAAAAAAGTGTATTTGTAGGCGAATATCCCATTCGAAATAAAAATGGTGAAATTCACTGGATTTGGGAGCGTGGCCGCGGTGTATTTGACGGCGATCATTTAATATCTCTGGAAGGTTTTATTACAGATATTACCAAACAAAAAAACGCCGAACATTTACGAAAAGAAAGCGAAGAAAAATTTCAAAAGATTTTTGAAGGAGCTCCTTTAGGCATTGCCCTGATCAATTCTGCTGACGGCCAATTTCTTCAAATGAATTTCAAATATTGCGAAATAACGGGATGCTCCAAAGAGCATTTAAAAAAAATCAATTGGCAATCGATAACGCATCCTGATGATATACAGCAAGACTTGGATCAAATGAAATTGCTAAATACAGGAGAAATTACCGATTTTACATTGGAAAAAAGGCTGACACGGCCTAACGGGGATTGCGTATGGATCACTTTAACCGTCGCGAAAGTCGATGTGCAGGTCAAAGGGGACTCATGCCATTTAGCTATGATAGAAGACATTACACAAAGAAAAAACCTTACCGAAGCTTTAATTACAGCCAAGGAAGATGCTGAAAAAAGTGACCGGATAAAATCGACTTTTTTAGCAAGTATGTCGCATGAATTGAGAACTCCACTGAATGCTGTAATAGGGTTTTCAGAACTTATTAATGAAAATTCAAACATGGAAGATATTCTCAGTTTTAATGACATAATAAACAAGAGTGGTAATAATTTATTAGCTCTTATTGAAGATCTTTTTGATATCTCTTTAATAGAAACAGGCGATATCAGAATTGAGAATGAACCATTTTCAATACAATCCATGTTAGACGAAGTGCAGTTCATCATTAAAAATGAGCAATTAATTTTGGGGAAAGAAGAAATAGAACTTAAAATGTATGTTGACTTTGGAAACATAAATCCGATTTTAAATTCAGATCAAAATAGAATCAAACAGGTTTTACTTAACCTGTTAAAAAATGCATTAAAATTTACACAATGGGGAAGCGTTGAATTTGGCTGCCTTGAATCTATCCAGAATCAAATTCCAATGCTGAAATTTTATGTTACTGATTCAGGAATTGGTATTCCTCCTGATAAGCAGGAACTAATTTTCGAAGTATTTAGACAGGTTGATGAATCTAAAACCAGAATATATGGTGGAACCGGCTTAGGGTTAACCATATGCAAACGATTAATTAATTTATTAGGTGGTGAAATATGGGTTGAATCTGAAATAGGAAAAGGTGCTTCCTTCTTTTTTACGATTCCCGTTGATGTAGACGATGCAAAACAAATCCATACCAATGGAATTTGTCAGCAAAAACTTAGTCTGAAAGGAAAAACGATTCTTATTGCCGAAGATGACACTTCAAGTTATTCATATTTGGTAGAAATACTTAGTAGAGAAGGTGCCCAATGCATTCGTGCTAAAAATGGCAGGGAGGCAGTCAATTATTGCCAAACGATAGAAAAAGTTGATTTACTGTTAATGGATATCAATATGCCTGTAATGAATGGATATGAAGCGACAAAACAAATAAAAAATATAAAACCGGAACTTCCAATTATTGCACAAACAGCATATGCAATGTCTGGTGATCGGGAAAAGATATTATCCACCGGCTGCGATCTCTATCTTTCAAAACCGGTAGGAAAAAACACACTGTTGGATGCAATCAATAAATGTTTCAACAAAAATAACCAGCTAACTACAGTCCAATAATGAAAAAATAAATTTTATTTTTACTATTACTATTCATCGGTTTCTCATTTTTTGCCGGTGGATTTAAATTTGAAATAATGTATCCCTATCATAACAAGATTAAACAACGGATTAATAACAATGAATTGATACGTTACGAATACGTTGAGAAATACAAAAACATTACTCCTTGTTTGTTACTTTATTTTTCAACAGAACCAAAAATAAGGCCTGTTCGCGAACATCGATTCAAAGAATATGAAGAAATTCTCAATAGAATTTCAAAAAAAAGATAACACACTTCAGCAAAGGCTCTTCAAATGAACAGCCTTTGCTGCTTTTATATGACAAACTAAAGACACATCTAAAATCTCCTTTAATCTACACCCCCACACCTCCTCAACTTCATCCTAATGCACAGTTATTAACTATGCATAATTTTCCAAGTCATTTCCTTCTTCCTCAATTTCAGATTAATTTTATTTATAATTATTACAAATAACATTTTCTAATAAAAGAGAATCAACATCCTGAAATCCCGAAAAACAGCCCAACTTAGTGTACTTTATACAACCTACTCCGCATACGATTTCGAAAAAGACATAAATCATTTTTTGATTTTTCTAAAAAAGGATTTACATTAGCATCAAATATAGTTAGTGTTGTTTTAACACTTAATTAAAAAAATAAGATATAAACCCCAACTATAAAGATGCCAGGCAGACCACTTAACGATTACATATCTGTAGATTGCGTAATATTCGGATACAATGGACAAGAACTTCAAGTTCTACTTGTAGATAGAACACTTACTAATAATTCTACAGGACAGCCCGAATTTACTGATTTAACATTAACAGGAAATCACATCTATGAAGATGAAACCATTGAGCAGGCAGCTTATCGTGTTTTATTTGACTTAACAGGTTTAAAAAATGTATTCCTTGATCAATTCAAAACATTTGCGCATCCCGACAGATTAAAAAAAGAGAATGACAGAAGATGGTTAATTCACGATGGCAGAGACCCTGATAAAAGAATTGTATCAATTGGATATTTTGCCCTTCTGGCAACACAGAATATTACTTTAGAGTGGAAAGGCAGAAATGTGAAATGGGTTCCTGTATCAGAAGTTGGAGAACTGGCATTCGATCACAATCAAATTCTGGAGGAAGCTTTAATTGCATTACGAAATAAAATTAAGCAAGAACCTATCGGTTTTGAATTGCTTCCTGAAAAATTTAGTCTGACACAACTACAAAACATATACGAAGTGATATTAAGCACTGAGTTGGACAAGAGAAATTTCAGAAAAAAAATTGCCCGCATGAAATATTTGATTCCTACGGATGAAAAACAAACAGGAGTTGCTCATAAACCAGCACGCCTTTATGTATTCAGCAGAGAGGTTTATGAAAAAACAAAAAAGGAATTATTTGATTTCACAGTCTAAAAAATAAAAATGTCAAATTCTACTAAAATATCTTTTAAAGAAAAACTTGGTTACGCTCTTGGCGATGGTGCTGCCAATATAGCCTGGAGAGGTGTAGCAACTTTTCTATTCATATTCTACACTGATGTTTTTGGGATAAATCCAGCTGCTGTAGGTTTACTAATGTTAATTGCCCGTCTTTCAGATGGCATTAGCGATGTTCTAATGGGAATTGCCGGCGATAGAACAAATACGAAGTATGGTAAGTTTCGACCTTGGATATTATTTACAGCAATACCATTAGGCGTAATTCTTTCTCTTCTTTTCACCGCTCCAAACCTAGGTCCTACGGGCAAAATAATATATGCCTATACAACTTATATCATTTTCACATTAGTTTATACCGCCAACAATATTCCTTACGGCGCATTAATGGCGGTAATGACAGGTGATGACAAAGAGAGAACAAGTATTGGATCGTACAGAATGGTGGGTGCTTTTGCCGGCGGAATGCTCGTACAAGGAGCTTTACTCTATTTGGTTGCACATTTTGGAAATATCAATCCAACGATTAGTGTAAACGAGTTGGCTTCCGATAGATTTCAGGTAACTGTCTCTGCTCCTTCCGATGTAGAAAATGTAAACATTAAAACAAAAGATGGCATTGCAAACTTTATTTGGGAAAACAATAACAATCCGACTAATTCTCCTACTACAGGAAAGAGTTTCTCAATGGAAGCCAACAAAACTTATTCGTTCATTGTTTCAGGCGAACAAAATATAAGCAGTGACAAAATTGTTATTATCGACCAAAAAAGTGGATATAGTTATTCCATTTATGTGATGTCTGCCTTTTTAGTCCTTTTCATGTTTATCACTTTCTGGACTACGAAAGAAAGAGTTCAACCCCCCAAAGAGCAGCAAAGCGATCTTTGGAGAGATTTAAGAGATTTGATCCGTAACAAACCTTGGTTAGTCTTATTAACAATCGGATTGTTGTTCAGCATCTACAATTCAATTAAGCAGGGAATCGTAGTAATTTACTTTACTCATTATTTACACAATCAGATTTTAGCTGCATCTTTTATGGTTGCATTAATGTTTGCTTCTATTGCCGGCGCAATGATTACTGCACCCTTAAGCAAGAAATTAGGAAAGAAAAAGCTGTTCATCTACGCATTAATTTTCTCAGGAGTAGTGAATGCATCAATCATATTTTGCGGCCCGGGCGACATCATTGCAATCTTTATTTTGGGTATTGTATCAGAGTTTTCTGCAGCAATATTTCCAACCCTATTTTTTGCTATGCTTGGCGATGCCGCTGATTATTCTGAATTCAAAAATGGCAGAAGAGCAACTGGCCTAATCTATTCGGCAGGTTCATTTGCCACCAAATTTGGTGGTGGTATAGCAGGTGCAATAATCGGTTTTATTTTGGCTGCTTTTCATTACAACGGACAAGATTATTCTGCCATTCAGGGAGCAATTCCAGGAATTACAATGTTGATGAGTTGGGTACCCGCGATCATTGCCATTTTAGGTGCAATTTTCATGACAATATATCCATTGAATCAAACGAAAATGAATGAAATAACTCTCGAACTTACAGACAGAAGAACAAGAGAAAAAAATTAGAATATATAAGTATAATTAGGTGCCAACAACACCTAAAAGAGTAAACAATTTAATATTAGTATTATGAAGTACGGTTTCTTTGATGATGCCAACAAGGAGTATGTTATTACCTCACCAAAAACTCCATTTCCATGGATTAATTACCTTGGGAATAAAGATTTTTTTGGGTTAATATCAAACACAGCGGGAGGATATACTTTTTATAAAGACGCGAAATTTAGAAGATTAACCAGATATCGTTACAATAACGTTCCTGTAGACATGGGCGGACGTTATTACTATATAAAAGATGAGGAGTGCACATGGAACCCCGGCTTTAAACCAACTCAAACAGAACTGGATAAATATGAATGCCGTCATGGCCTTAGTTATACCCGTTTTATAAGTAGTAAAAATGGACTTTCTTCAAATTTACTTTGCTTCATCCCACTCGACTATATGGGAGAAGTGCATCTTTTGAAACTGAAAAACGAATCAGACAAAGTAAAAAAAGTAAAACTATTCTCATTTGCAGAATGGTGTTTGTGGAATGCTGAAGATGACATGACCAACTTTCAACGCAACCTATCAACAGGTGAAGTAGAAGTAGAAGGATCTGCTCTTTATCACAAAACAGAATACAAGGAACGTAGAAATCATTACGCTTTCTTTTCGGTAAATTCGGAAATTAACGGTTTCGATACCGATCGCGAAAGCTTTATTGGAATGCACAACGGATTCGATAAGCCACAGGCAATTGAAAATGGCAAAGCCAGCAACAGCATTGCTCACGGATGGTCGCCAGTTGCATCGCATTATATCGAAGTAGAATTACAACCAGGTGAAGAAAAGGAATTTGTTTTCATTTTAGGATACGTAGAGAACAAGGACGAAGACAAATGGGCATCTAAAGGAGTTATCAATAAGACGAAAGCCCAAGCGATGATGGCTCAGTTCGATACAACTGAGAAAGTAAATTCTGCTTTCGCTGATTTAGAAAACTACTGGTCCAAACTTCTTGACAAATTCAATTTAAAAAGTAAAGAGACAGAGCTAAACAGAATGGTTAGCATCTGGAATCAATACCAATGCATGGTTACCTTTAACATGTCGAGAAGCGCAAGTTTCTTCGAAAGTGGAATTGGCCGAGGCATGGGATTCCGTGATTCCAATCAGGATATTATTGGTTTCGTTCATCAGATACCTGCAGAGGCAAGACAACGAATTTTAGACATTGCTGCCACCCAATTTGAGGACGGCGGATGTTATCACCAATACCAACCATTAACAAAAATGGGAAATCATGCCCTAGGAGGGGATTTTAATGATGATCCTTTATGGTTGATCTTATCAGTAACATGTTACATCAAAGAAACAGGTGATTTCAGTATTCTGGATGAAATGGTTCCTTTTGATAATGATGAGTCGAAGGCGCAGTCCTTATTCCATCACTTAAAAGTATCGTTCAATCACGTTGTCAATAATTTAGGTCCTCATCAACTGCCTTTAATCGGTCGTGCCGATTGGAATGATTGTTTGAACCTGAACTGTTTCTCAACAAATCCAAACGAATCGTTCCAAACAACAGGAAATAAAAAAGGAAGAACTGCTGAATCGGTTATGATCGCAGGATTATTCGTAGTGTATGGAAAAGAATTCATTAAGCTTTGCGAGCGAATCGGCAATACCGAAGAAGCCAATAAAGCCACGAAGCATGTTGAGGCAATGACTCAAACAATTAAGGATCATGCATGGGATGGCGAATGGTTCTTGAGAGCATATGATTACTACGGAAAAAAAGTGGGATCAGAAGAAAACGAAGAAGGCAAGATTTTCATTGAATCTCAAGGTTGGTGCACTATGGCCGAAATTGGCCGTGAGGAAGGTTTGATGGAAAAGGCTCTTGATAGTGTTAAGGAACGTATGGATACGCCTTATGGAATTGTTTTAAATAATCCAGCCTTCACCGAATACAAAATTGAGTATGGTGAAATCTCCACCTATCCTGCCGGATACAAAGAAAACGCAGGTATTTTCTGCCACAACAATCCGTGGATAATCATTGGTGAAGCCCTTTTAGGAAGAGGTGATCAGGCCTGGGATTATTTCCGCAAAATCTGTCCATCTTACTTAGAAGAAATCAGTGAATTACACAAAGTAGAACCCTACGTATACTGCCAAATGGTAGCCGGAAAAGATGCTTTTAAACCAGGCGAAGGAAAAAACAGCTGGCTGACTGGAACTGCATCGTGGAATTTCTATGCCATCTCTCAATACATTTTAGGTATTCAACCAGATTACGATGGATTAAGAATTGATCCTTGTATTCCTAAAGAATGGAAAGAATACACCATAACCCGTCAATTTCGTGGAGTAAGTTATGAAGTTAAGATCTTGAATCCTGATGGGAAAAGCAAAGGAGTAAAATCAATGGAAATTGATGGAGCACCAGTGAACGGTAACATGATTCCAATTTTAAAATCAGGAGCTCACAAAGTAACGGTTACAATAGGATAATAAATACATAGAGATGAAGATCAAAAACTATAAAATATACGCATACCTGCTTTCTGTTCTGTTTACGGCATCCGCTTGTACCCAAAAATTGGATGAGCCTGTTCCGGCAAACGAACAGCTCATACTCACCAATCAAGTTGGATATGAAAATAATGCTCCTAAAAAAGCAATGATCAGAACAAGTGCCGATCTGTTTCAAATTAAAAACAGCAATGGTAAAACCATACTTGAAAAAGCTGCTGGTTCGAAACAATATAGTTCATTATCAGGTGATACGATCCAATCAATAGATTTTTCGGAATTAACCGATAAGGGGGAGTATTATATTATAGCAAATGACAGCATCATCTCAAATAAAATCATCATAACAGAAAGACCTTATGCGAAACTTGCAAAAGCTTCGCTTAAGTCTTTCTATCTGAATCGCTCAGGAATGAAAATTGACAATATGTATGGAGGAATTTGGGCTCGCCCGGAAGGTCACCCCGATACAATTGTATATTATCACTCTTCTGCTGCAGATAAAAATCATCCTGAAAATAGTATTGTATCATCACCAAAAGGCTGGTACGATGCCGGGGATTACAACAAATACATCGTTAACAGCAGTATTTCAACCTACACTTTACTTTTTGCATATAAATCATTCCCAACTTACTTCAGTGAATTGAACGTGAACATTCCGGAATCAAATAACAAAATTCCTGATATTTTGGACGAAGCATTGTATAACCTTAGGTGGATGATGACTATGCAGGATTCTTTTGATGGTGGGGTTTATCACAAACTAACCACCAAAAACTTTGAAGGTTTTGTAATGCCACATGAAGCTATAAATAAGAGATATCTGGTCCAAAAAAGCACAGCCGCAACTCTAGATTTTGCAGCAACAATGGCTTATGCTTCCCGCCTTTTTGCTGATTTTGATACGAGTTTACCTGGTTTGGCTGATTCTTGTTTAATTCAATCAGAAAAAGCATGGAAATGGGCAGTTAAAAATCCAAATATCTTATACAAACAGGCATCCGATATTAATACCGGAGCTTATGATGATACAGATTTAAACGATGAATGGTACTGGGCATCTGCCGAATTATATATGGCAACAGCCAACAATAAGTATAATAAACATCACAAAAACGATGATATTAATATCACAACTCCGGGATGGCGGGATGTAAATACCTTAGGCATAATTTCATTACTAACTTCTGATATGAAGGGTGAATACACCGAATTGAAAGATATTTTTTTAAAGAACATCGATCAATTAATTGAGATTGAAAACAATTCACCATATAGAATCGCCATTATGAAATACGAGTGGGGAAGTAATTCAGAATTTGCCAACCAAGGAATGATGAAATTACTTGCATACCAAATAACAAAGAATTCCAAATACCTGAACTCAGCAAGAGAGAGTTTAGACTATTTGCTTGGCCGAAATGCAACTGCTTATTGCTTTGTAACAGGTTTTGGTTCTTTGAGCCCAATGAATATTCACCACCGACCTTCTGCTGCCGATTCTGTTCAAGAACCTGTGTCTGGCTTTTTGGTTGGCGGCCCTAATTTAATTGTTCCCAACGATTGTGGTTCTGATGTTATCAGATCTACTTACCCTGCTAAATCCTATGCTGATGAGCAATGTAGTTATTCGACTAATGAAATTGCCATTAACTGGAATGCTCCGCTTGTTTATTTAACCTCAGGAATCGATGCTTATGGAAAAGGTAGTAAAGAAGAATAAAAAAATGCCGGAAAGATTAGTTGGTCCTCTCCTTCCGACAAATAATTCATTTTATTAATACGCTAATGAATCGGCGCAAATTTATGAAAAAAAGGGGAATTAGAAGAACACTAATTCTCTGATAAACAATAATAAAACAACTATTCACAAAAGACAATACTTGTATTTTCTTTTTGTGAATATCGAAAACGATGTAAATCTGATTTACAGTAACTACACATAAATTTTAAAGTCTAAAAATACACATATGATAAAAAACAGAGATTAAAAAAAAGTTTATATCAAAAACCCATTAGGATGTGTTGGTCCTCTCCTTTTGGGAAATAAATTGTAACCATAATACGCTAATGAATTAATTTTATGAAAAAATCTGAGAATTTTAATGCTCCCACACATTGCCTTAAAACAGGGAAGCTAAACAACCGTAGATGGCTTTTGAAGTCATCCATGTTACTACTGATGGTATTTTGCAATGTATCCATCATATTTGGTCAAAGTACTAACAAGGAAATTATTGGTAAAATAACTGACTCCTTCGGTTTTGGTATACCTGGTGTTAATATTTCCTTAAAGTCAACAACTATCGGAACAGTTTCCGATATTGATGGAAATTATTCTATTTCCGCCAACCCCGAAAACGTTATTGTATACAGCTTCATTGGATACACAACACAGGAAATTTTGGTAGGCGATCAAACAACAATTAATGTTATTATGACTGAAGATGCACTAAGTGTAGACGAAGTTGTAGTTATTGGCTACGGTGTTCAAAAGAAAGCTCTGAATACAGGATCTATTTCCAGTGTTAAGGGCGAAGAGCTTCAGAATACTCCGGCATCAAGAGCAGATCAGGCTATTCAAGGCCGTACTGCAGGTGTATCTGTTTTATCAAATTCAGGTTCTCCGGGTGCAGGAACAAACATTCGTATTCGCGGAGTAAACTCAAATGGTAATTCAAATCCATTGTTCATTGTAGATGGTATGAAAACCGGAGACATTAATAATATTGATCCGGGTGATATTGAATCTTTTGATGTTTTGAAAGATGCCGCTTCTGCTGCCATTTACGGTACCGAAGGTGCCAATGGTGTTATCATTATTACAACGAAGTCGGGTAAAGCAGGTGAAGCTAAAATCTCTTACGATTTTCAATATGGTCTTCAAAGTTCAAGAAGTGACCTGGAATTGATGAATTCCAGCGAGTATCAACAATGGATGCAGGAATCAGGTGCAGGAACCGTTACTCAAAATGGAAACGATACCGATTGGCTGGATGAAGTTTTCGAAGTTGCTCCTATGCAAAAACACCACTTAAGTTACTCCGCCGGAACCGAAAAATCGACTTATATGGTCTCTGGTTCATACTATTCACAAAATGGTATTGTTGGTGATGACAAAGCAAAATACGAACGTATCACCGCTCGTGTTAATGCCAAAAGCAGTCTTAAAGAATGGTTAGAAGTTGGTAATAACTTTAGCTTTTCTCACTCCAAGCAAAAATATATTGGAGAAGATGACGAATACAGAAGTGTTGTAAACAATGCACTTTTGATTGATCCTCTTACTCCTGTAACATATGATGGCACTCCTGCCAACGTTCAAAGTTTATTAGATGGTGGTAATACAATTCTAAAAAATAATAATGGGCGTTATTTCGGTCTGGCACAATATGTAACTGGGGAAACAGCTAATCCGCTTGCTATGTTGCAAACTTATCACAACACCATTACTCAGGATAAAGTCTTGGGAATGGCCTATGCAACAGTTAAGCCTATAAAAGGATTGTCTTTTACTACTCGTATTGGACTTGATTTAACTTATCAAACTCAACATTCATGGGCTCCAACTTATTATTTCTCAAGCGAAAGCCAAAACTCAGCAACTTCGGTTGATGACGAAATTAACAAGTGGTACACCTGGTTGTGGGAGAACTTCGCAACATACAATAAAAAAGTAGGTGATCACGACTTTACTCTTTTAGCCGGTTATTCTGCTGAAGAAAACCAAGAACCCAATTACACAATGCACTCCGGACCACTAATTGCTGAAGGTGACCAGTATGCCTATCAGGAACATACAACATCTAATGAATTTGATAGAACAGGTGGTGGATACGTAAACCATACAATGACGTCATATTTCGGTCGTTTATCCTACAATTATCTCAACAGATATATGATGGAATTATCACTTCGCCGTGATGCGGCTGATGCTTTTCCTACGACTGATAAATCTGCTGTTTTCTCTGCAGCGTCAATAGGATGGATTGTGTCTGAAGAAGATTTCTTTGACATCAAAGGTATTGATTACTTGAAATTAAGAGGCAGTTGGGGACAAAACGGTAGCAGATCAAATCTTCCAGGAAATGAAGATCGTGAATTCTGGGTATTCTCAGGAATACAATACCCTGGTACTGACGACGTTTACCAACCCGGTGCGGAAATCGACAAATTAACCAACCCAAATTTAAAGTGGGAGACTACAGAACAACTTGATCTTGGTTTGGATTTGAGATCTTTGAATGGAAAACTTTCCTTTTCAATGGATTACTACAACAAGAAAACAAAAGATTTGATTTTTGTTAAGCAAGGGCCATTATCTGTCGGGAACGAATTTCCTTTTGCAAATGCAGGAACTGTTACCAATAAAGGATTCGATTTCGAATTAGGATATCGAAATAACGATAATGAATTTAAGTACAGCGTTAATTTAAATCTATCAACACAAGATAACGAAGTGACCAAACAAGCAGGATCTCCAATAGTCGGGGATAATCTTAGAGGTCATGATTTAACCTGGTTTGAAAAAGGGTACCCAATCTGGTATTTCAAAGGATACAAAACCAATGGTATAGATAAAACTACCGGAGCCCCTATTGTAGTTGATGTAAACAAGGATGGTGAAATTTCTGCTGCCGATCAGACTTACATTGGCGATCCACATGCAGACTTTTTGTATGGTGCTACTTTTAATGCTCAGTACAAAGGATTTGACTTTAACCTTTTCATACAAGGATCTGAAGGAAATGATGTATTTATGGGTTGGTTCCGTTCCGACAGACCTTTCTCTAACAAACCAAAGTTCATGTATGATAACAGATGGACTCCTACTCACACCAATGCCAGCAGACCGGCTGCTGACAATACAAGCGACTATGTTTATCGTAGTGACTTAATGGTATCTGATGGTTCATACATGCGTATCAAACAAATTCAATTGGGTTATACACTTCCAAAATCGACAACTCAGAAAGCTGGTATCGATCGTGCCCGTGTGTTTGTTTCTTTGGATGATTTCTTCACTTTCACAGATTATGAAGGTTTAGATCCTGAAGCTGGTAGTTCAGAAGTTACAAGACAAGGTGTTGACCGGGGAATCTATCCAATCTCTGGAAAAGTGATTTTTGGTTTATCTGTTAATTTTTAATCAATATTTAGTTTTAAAATGTACCGAGATTAAATAAAACGAACAGTCTGGGCTAAAAGTCTAATTCCGTTCATTTTATCGGGGTAACATAAATCATACAAACATGAAATATTTAAAAATATTCAAATATATTTTGGGAATCGCCATTGCAATTTCCAGTTCTTCCTGCAACGAAGATAAATTTCTCGAGATAGATCCAACAGGTCGTGTAACCAGTGACAATTTCTTAAATACCGATAGTGAAGTTAAACTGGCAATTGTTGGAGTATACAACGCAATACAAAACAACTTCTCCAACGGTAGTTGGGCTAGCGTCTATTTTGTAAAAAATCTACCCGCAGACGACTGTCTAGCAGGTTCCTCGGAAGGTGACCAATCGGGTTACCAAAATATTGATGACTTTGCCATTCAAACAGATAATGATAAAATTAAATTAATCTGGTCTAACTTTTACAAAACCATTAGTTCAACCAATACCATTATTAATCAGGTAGAACCAGATACTGATGGTAAAAAAGAGATGATTGCAGAAGCAAAAGCATTAAGAGCTTATAGCTACTTCGAATTGGTAACCATGTTTGGCGGTGTTCCTCTTATGACGGTAAATCCTGTAAGCGAGGTTGATTATCATTTGCCCAGAGCATCCGTTGCTGATATTTATACTCAAATAGAAAAAGATTTTACCGAAGCAATTCCAGATCTTCCATTAAAGAGTGAATACAGCACCGCAGATCGTTATCGCTTTTCAAAAGGAACTGCACAAGCCTACTATGGAAAAGCTCTTCTTTACCAAAAGAAATATGGTGACGCAGCAACTCAACTTGCTTTGGTAATTAGCAGTTTGGAATACGATTTAGAACCAGATTTTGCCGATGTGTGGACAAAAGAAACTGAATTCGGACAGGAGTCATTGTTTGAAGTATCCTACACTGCTCAAGAATCTTACGATTGGGGCAACTTCCCTTGGGGGGGTGGCAACGAAAATAATATCGAAGCCCAGTTACAAGGTCCAAGAGATGCGGTATTCGATTTTTCAAGTTCTACTCTTGATATTGTTAATGGCTGGGGTTTCAACTCTCCGTCAGCAAAAATTGGTCAGGCATTTGTTGATGCCGGAGATACTGAACGAGGAAATGCAACCGTATTATCAGCAGCTGATTTTCAAGCAACCGGTGGTGTTATCAAAAACCCAAGTGCACACGACTACGAAGGATACATGCGTTTAAAGTATGTTACAAGACCTTCTGAAACCAGCACTGATGGTGTTCCTGAGCTGAATTACACAATCAACTGGCGTTTAATGCGATATGCTGATGTGTTACTTATGGCAGCCGAAGCCTATCATTTCTCAACCAATGATCCTCAGGCTCTTATCGAATTAAACAAAGTTAGATATCGTGCTGGTTTAACAGACATTACTGCTTCTGATGATATTTTTCAGGCAATTGTTAAAGAAAGACAATTGGAATTGGCTTTTGAAGGCAGTAGATATTGGGATTTAGTTCGTTGGGATCTTGCAGTTCAAGAATTGGGTAGTTTAGGATATACAGCGAACAAACACGAGTTGTTTCCTATACCTCAAAGTGAAATAATCGCAAATAATTCGATTGACGACACAGATCAAAACCCTGGATATTAATATATTATTATATCAAATTTGAATCATAGAGAAGACTACCCTTATTTTTAGGGTAGTCTTTTACTAATTCATTAGAACATAGAAAAAAAGACTATGAAAAGATTTATCCCCATTATAGCAATTGCCTTAACAGCATGCTCGCAACCAAACAAGAACGAGAAAACCAATTTTACTAAAGGGTTTATTGCTGAAGGAAAAACGGCAACTGTAATTACTACTGCCAAGGATACAGATCTTAGATTAACTAAAACAGGACAAGTAGAATTTATTAAAACCAAACAAGCTCAGGAAACTGAAAATTCTGTTTTTGTTAATCCAAACAATACATTTCAAACATTTATCGGAATAGGTGGAGCCATTACCGATGCATCTGCCGAAGTATTTGCAAAACTTTCAGAAGAAAAACAAAAAGAACTGATTACAGCCTACTATGGCAAAAAAGGAAATGCTTATTCCTTAATTCGTACGTCTATTCACAGCTGCGATTTTAGTAGCGGCAGCTTCACATATATCGAAGAAGGAGACAAAAATTTAGAAACCTTCTCAATTGATCACGACAGACAATATCGTTTGCCAATGATTAAACAAGCAATTGCAAAAGCCGGAGGTTCCATTCTATTTTATGCAAGTCCATGGAGCCCGCCAGCATTCATGAAAGACAATAACAACATGCTTCAGGGAGGTAAATTGCTTCCTGAATATTACGATACCTGGGCCAGATACTACGCCAAATTCATTAATGCATACGAAAAGGAAGGCATTCCTGTTTGGGGAATAACAATCCAAAACGAACCCATGGCGGTTCAACGCTGGGAATCTTGCATTTACACTGCAGAAGAAGAAAGAGATTTCCTAAAAAACCATTTAGGTCCAATATTAGAACAAGAAGGACTTGGTGATAAAAATATTGTAGTTTGGGATCACAACAGAGATTTAATCACACACAGGGCAAATACCATTTTCGATGATCCTGAAGCAGCCAAGTATGCCTGGGGAATCGGTTTTCATTGGTATGAAACCTGGAGAGGTGGCGAACCTATGTTCGACAACGTACAGAAAATACAAGAAGCCTATCCAGATAAAAAACTACTTTTTACCGAAGGTTGTAACGAAGCATTCGATTCTTCAAAGTATCAGTATTGGCCAAATGCAGAACGATATGGTCGTTCAATAATTAATGACTTTAATCGGGGAACCGTTGGTTGGACTGACTGGAACATTCTATTGGATGAAACCGGAGGTCCAAATCATGTTGGAAATTTATGTTTCTCCCCTATTCATGCAGATACTAGAACAGACAGCTTAATTTACACCCCATCGTATTACTACTTGGGACATTTCTCAAAATATATCCGCCCGGGAGCAAAAAGGGTAAGTACTGTTACAAGTTCCAGCTTTCTTCAAAGCACGTCATTTATAAACGAAGATGGTAAAATGGCAACAATTGTGATGAACAGTTCAGAAAAAACTATGAGTTACAAATTATATATTGGAACCAATATTGCAACATCAATTGAAATTCCGGCAAGAGCCATACAAACCATTATATTTTAATCAAATAAAATTCCATATAAAATACTACAATAATGATTAAAAAAGTAAATCTGGTCATCATCTCATTACTTGTGCTTTTATCCTGTAATCAAGAGAAAAACCCCCAATCTAAAGAAGATGAATTTGTGTCTGAACTTCTCGGTAAAATGACTCTTTCTGAGAAAATAGGACAATTAAACCAACACACAAGCCGATGGGAAATGACAGGACCTGCTCCAAAAAATAATAACTCTCAGGATCAACTGGAACAAATAAAGAATGGTGAAGTTGGAGCCATGCTAAATGTTACAGGAGCAGATGCTACTCTTAATGCCCAAAAATTAGCCGTTGAAAACAGCCGCTTAGGCATTCCTATGATTTTTGGATACGATGTAATTCACGGTTATCAAACCATGTTCCCAATTCCTTTAGCTGAAGCCTCTTCCTGGGATCCTGAAATCGTTAAACTATCAGCACAAGTTGCTGCGAAAGAAGCTTCTGCTGCCGGCTTACAATGGACTTTTGCTCCCATGATGGATGTGGGTAGAGATGCACGTTGGGGAAGAGTAATGGAAGGTTGCGGAGAAGATCCTTATTTAGCAAGTGTTTTATCTGTAGCTCGTATTAAAGGATTTCAAGGAATTGATTTATCGGCAAACAATACCATTGCTGCCTGTGCAAAACACTTTGCCGGTTATGGATTCTCCGAGTCAGGAAGAGATTACAATACTGTTGATATTGGATCCTATACACTTCACAATATTGTTTTACCACCCTTTAAAGCGGTAGCTGAAGCCGGTGTTTCTACTTTCATGAATTCATTCAATATTATAAATGGAACGCCCTCTACAGCAAACCCATATCTTCAACGCAACTTACTAAAAAACAAATGGAATTTTAAAGGATTTGTTGTTTCCGACTGGGGAAGCATTGAAGAAATATCAAATCACGGAGCTGCCGAAAATCTAAAAGAGGCTGGCCTGCTTGCAATTAAAGCAGGTTCGGATATGGACATGGAGTCCAATGCCTACAGCAAATATCTTAACGAACTTGTAGATGAAGGCAAAGTAGATGAAAAGCTGATTGATGATGCAGTTAAACGCATTTTAAAAATTAAGTACAAACTAGGCTTGTTCAATGATCCATATCAATACTCTAATATTGAACGTGAAAAAAGAGAAATCTACAGCAAAGAAAATAGGGCTGCTTCCCGAAACGTAGCCCGTCACTCAATGGTACTTCTTAAAAATAAGGCTCAGTTACTTCCTTTGTCGAAACAAATAAAGTCGATTGCCCTTATTGGCCCGCTGGCCGACAGTAAGGATATCCCTCTGGGAAGTTGGAGAGCAAAAGCTATTAAAAACTCGGCAGTATCCCTACTGGAAGGAATTCAATCAGCCGTGTCTGCAAAAACGAAAATAAACTACAGTAAAGGCTGTAATCTAACGATTGGAGATAGAAATTTTCTTCAGGAGCTCTCTTATGAACAAAATGACAAATCAGGATTTCAGGATGCAATAAAAGCAGCACAGAATTCAGAAGTCGTAATTATGGCTCTTGGAGAAGATTGCTGGCAATCCGGCGAAGGCAGGAGTCAAACAGACATTCGTTTAAAAGGACTGCAACAGGACTTATTTAATGCTGTAAAAAAAGTAAACAAGAACATTGTTGTTGTATTAATGAATGGCCGGCCTCTTGCCATTCCCGAAATAGCTGAAAATGCAGATGCTGTTCTGGAAACATGGTTTGGTGGTTCCGAAGCAGGAAATGCAATTGCAGATGTTCTTTTTGGAGATTACAATCCATCAGGTAAATTAACCATGTCGTTCCCAAGAAATGTAGGCCAATGTCCTATTTACTACAATCACATGAACACAGGCAGACCTACTTCTACGAATAATGTATTTTGGTCGCACTATACCGATGCACCAAATACACCATTATATCCATTTGGTTATGGTTTAAGCTACACCACATTTGCCTACGGGGAAGCAACAATCAATTCCGGTGAAATAAAAAAGGATGAAACCATTGAGATTAAAATCTCGCTTGCCAATACAGGAAAATATGAAGGTGAAGAAGTTGTTCAGCTATACATTCAGGATCCTAAAGCAACCTATGCCCGTCCGGTTAAAGAACTAAAACAATTCAAAAAAATCAAGTTAAAACCAGACGAAAATATAATGGTATCATTCACATTAAAACCTGAAGACCTGGGATATTATTCCCCAGAAGGAGAATTCCTGATAGAATCGGGGGAATATCACATTTATGTTGGTGGAAATTCGCAAGAAGTTCGGCAAGTTAATTTTACACTTATAGATTAGTTAATATTAGTTGATTTTAAAAGGGCGGAAAACAATCCTGTTTTTCGCCTTTTTCTGTAAAAAACAAACTCCTTTTGATAAATTGGAACAATAGAATTTTAAAAGTTAAATTTTCAATAAAAATTATACACCTTATCCTTAAGCTATTGTGAAATTAAAATTGTTAAAGACATTTAAATTCATCTTTTTCATTTCTTTTCCTTAGTTTTTTTGCGTATTTTCAATCTAGAAAGATTAATCATTTATGGCTTTAAAAGTCATTAACGCGCGAATAACAAGAACCGGTTTATATTTAACAGAATATTAACTTGTGCAATAAGTTGCATATTAAAATATAGGAGGAATTGTGATGAACATGAAAATGCAATCCGTAGGTTTTAAGGCAGATAGCAAATTAGAAGCTTTTATTAACCAAAAATTTAAGAAACTTGAAAAGTTGGAAAGTACAATTACTGGTTACGATATAATACTTAATGTTGACAAATCAAGTACAAAAGACAATAAAGTAGTTGAAGTGAAAATTAAAGTTCCTGGAAGTGAGCTTTTTGCAAAAAAGAAAAGCACCTCGTTTGAAGAAGCTGCCGACTTAGTTTCAGAAGCTTTACGAACTCAAATATTAAAATACAAAGAAGTAAAAGCCAGCAAATAAAATATCAACCCTCTGCATTCGCAGAGGGTTTTCTTTTTCCCCTTCCCCAGACTCATCCCGTCATCAAAACCCATCCCAAAAACATAAAAAATCTTTAATACAAAATTATTTTTCTATTTTTGATTTTTAAAACGGAGATATTATGCTTGCGCTTTCTAAAACAAAAACGAATCTTGATTTTGAAAAAACATTCAAAGAGTTATATTCTCCATTGTGCAATTTTGCCTACTCCTTCCTTTCTGACCATGATTTATGCGAAGATCTGGTACAAGATGTTTTCCTGAAAATATGGGATAAGTCTCCTGATATTAACACTTCCATATCGTCTTACCTATACCAAGCTGTTAAAAATTCCTGCTTTGACCATATGAGAAAAAGTTATAAGCAGTCAATTATTCCAATTGAAGAAATTGAAGATCCTATTGATTCCCCTTATGAATTAAACCGCGAAAAAGACCTGACAGCTTTAAACAAAAAAATTGAAAAAGCGATCAATTCACTCCCTCCAAAATGCAAAGAGATTTTCTTGCTTCGTCGTAATTTTCAAATGTCTTATAATGAAATATCAATTGAATTGAATATCTCGAAAAAGACCATTGAAAATCATATGAATTCAGCAATTAAAAAGTTGAGAACTCAATTAAGCAAGTCCGATTTTCTAATCTATTTTTTCTTTCTCGAAAAAAAATAAAAAAAAATCACTTTTCAACTAGGGGTAAAATGCATAATCATTGTCTTACCAATAGAGTTTAAACAAAACACCTTACATTTTGTAGAAACTCTGACAACTAAAATTGCAATTTTTTTGTTTCGAATGCCAATAATATCATGCGCCATGAAGGTAAACACCGAAATATTAACCGATTATTTAAATGAAAAATGTGACGACAAAACAAAGCAAAAGCTAGAAATATGGCTAAATAAAGATCCTGATAATCAGAAGTATCTTAATGAGCTAAAGATATATTGGGATGCGAAAGAATCCATAACTGCAAAAATCGAATTCGATTCAGAAGCAGGATTTCAAAATTTATTAGCAAAAAAATCAAAAATAAAATCACAATATCTAAAAAGAACACTTCGGTATGCTGCCCTTTTAGTTGCTTTTATTTCAACCAGTTTGTTCGGATATCTTTTTATTGCTCCTGAAAATTCAAACTTAATTGTTTCGAACATGGAACAAACTGAAAAAACTTTGGTACTTCCTGATGGTACATCCATTATTCTTGCAGAAGGATCCAGAATTGAATATCCAAATCATTTTTCGAAGAGTGAAAGACTCGTTACTTTAATGGGAGAAGCTTTTTTTAATGTTGCCAAAAACAAAGAAAAACCTTTTATTATTTTATCTGGGCAAACCCGAACAATGGTAGTTGGCACATCTTTTAGAATAAAAGAAGAAATTGACAGAACAACGATAAAAGTTCGGACTGGAATTGTGGAGTTTATGGAAAAAGGAAATCCGAAAAATAAAACCAGATTACTGAAAGGTGATTGTGCGCAATTTGTAAACAATCAAAAAGTGGTTCTAAAAAGGGATTCTGAATCTAATGAAATTGATTTTACTGTAAAGCTATTAAAATATAATAACGAGAGGTTGGAAGTTGTTTGCAAAGATTTAAGCGAACTTTTTAATACCACAATTCAGATCCAAAGTGTACCAAAATCTCAACTTTCGCTTTCTGCGGTATTTGAGGATGAAAATCTGGAAAGCATAATAAAATCTCTTTGCTTCACTCTTAATCTCGAATCCGAACAAAAAGAAAATATAATCCTACTAAAGTAAATTAATAAATGAAGCACATCATTCTTACCCTTAGCTGCATAATAATGTTGCTGGGGAGTACAAATCTATTGTCACAAAATAGAATCAATAATATTATAAAAACAGAAAAGAATTCCTATACATTAAATGAATTAATGAACCTGATAAAGACTCAATCCGGATACAATTACACGTATCCAACAGATAGTGATCTCAGTCAGAAAACAATTAATCTGGGTAAAAAGGAATATGCACTGGATCTTCTGTTAGACAAAATATCTCTTCAATTGCAACTTAAATACAGGATAATTGAGAAGCAGATATCATTTAAAACTATACAAAAAAAAACAGTAACCATTAGTGGATATATTCGTGATAAGAAAACGGGTGAAGACTTAATTGGAGCCGCATGTTACATTAAGGAATTAGCAAGTGGAACAGTTAGTAATGTGTACGGGTTTTATTCGCTCAGTATCCCTTCCGGGAAATACACGGTTAGCTATTCCTTTTTAGGCAACAAAACAGAAGAATCGATTATCGAAATTGAAGAAGATAAAGTTTTAACTGTTGAATTAGATAATGAAAGTCAGCAAATAAATGAAGTTGTGATAACCGGAGAAGGTGCTGCCAAAAACATCAAGCGGAATGAAATGAGCGTTGTAAAACTTCCTGTTTCAACGGTAAAAAAACTTCCTGCACTAATGGGTGAAGTTGATTTAATCAAAGCCATTCAAATGCTTCCCGGCGTAAAACCTGCGGCCGAAGGAGGAACTGGATTTAGCGTTCGTGGAGGAAATCCGGATCAAAATTTGATTCTTTTGGATGAAGCTCCCGTTTACAACGCTTCTCATCTTTTAGGTTTCTTTTCCATTTTTAATAACGATGCCATCAGCGATTTAAAACTCTACAAGGGAGATATTCCTGCAAACATAGGAGGCCGGTTATCCTCTTTTTTAGATATCAGAATGAAAAATGGAAATTCTAAAAAATTCTCTGGAAGCGGTGGAATAGGAACTATTTCGTCGCGCTTAACTTTGGAAGGACCAATTGGAAAAAATGATAAAACATCATTCATTTTAAGTGGCCGAAGAAGTTATTTGGATCTATTTCTTCGTCTTTCTTCAAATGAAGATGTAAATGACAACATCGTGTATTTTTACGATTTAAACGCTAAAATTAATCATCGGATTAATAGTAAGAATCGAATATTTATTTCGACCTATTTTGGGAAAGACAAGTTTAAAAACAACGATAACCAACTTTCGTTTGGAAATCAAACCTTAACTCTTAGGTGGAATCATTTATTTTCAAACAAACTATTCTCAAACACGTCTCTACTTTGGAGCAAATACAATTATGAATTGTCTAATAGCAGTGGAGCTAATGCCTTTATGTGGGATTCTAAACTTGAAGATTTGTCCGTAAAGCAAGATTTCAATTACTTTTTAAATTCAAACAACACAATCAAATTCGGAGGAATATTCACCTACCATAAATTTGAACCTGGTTATGCACACGGAATTGGGGAGGAATCTTTTATATCAGAATACAAGGTTAATAATTCGAATGCATTGGAAGAAGCCCTGTTCGTTTCTAACGAACAAAAAATAGGAGAACGATTAACATTAAAATATGGAATACGTTTTTCGATGTTTAATAATATTGGAAAAGGTACCGTTTATGATTTTAATAACAATTATGAAGTTACTGATTCTACAATTTACAAATCAGGAAATATATATAACACATATACCAACTGGGAACCACGACTTGGAGCAAAATATTCTTTAAATGAGGTTTCTTCTGTTAAAATGAGCTATTCCAGAACCTCACAATACATGCAGCTTGCTCAGAATTCTTCAGGGGGAATGCCTTTGGATGTTTGGTTTCCCTCTTCGCCTAATGTTAAACCACAAAAATCAGATCAATATGCCATAGGATATTTCCGAAACTTCAAAGACAACGCAATAGAAACATCAGTGGAGCTGTACTATAAAAAAATGAAAAACACTGTTGATTTTAAAGATTTTGCCAATCTGCTCTTAAACAAAGAATTGGAAGGCGAATTACGATTTGGTTCCTCTGAAGCTTACGGTATAGAATTTATGGCACAGCTTAATTTAAATCGTCTGGATGGATGGTTTGGGTATACCTATGCAAGCACCAAACGAACTGTTGCAGGTATTAATAAAGGCAACACCTATCGCTCACCCTACGACGTACCTCATGATATTAAGGCTGCCCTAAGTTATCAATTAACGAAAAGAACAAGCATCTCTGCTAATTTTACCTATTCAACAGGGAAACCAATAACCTTCCCAACAGGACGGGCAGAATATCAAGGTGCATTTATAAAAATATATTCGGATAGAAATTCCTACCGTTTGCCGGATTATCACCGAATGGATTTGGCTTTAACCGTTAAGAATAAGAAAAAACCAAATAGAAAATGGGAAGGAGAATGGAACTTTTCCTTATACAATGCCTACGGAAGAAAAAATCCTTGGGTTGTAAATTTCGTTCAGGATGAAAATGATCCTAAAAAGATTTATGCAGAAAAAACATATCTGTTCACTTTTGTTCCTTCAGTGACCTATAATTTTAAATTTTAAAATAATGAAACGAATAATATATCTTATCACATCTATATTAATACTAAGCTCTTGCACCGAGAAGATGGATGTAGAATTAGACAGCACTTCTACCCGCTTATGTGTTGAAGCCAAAATCACAAATGATTTCAAAAAGCATTTCGTGAAATTAAGTGAATCGAGCGACGTATTCTTTAACAAAGAAGCAATACCTGTTACTAAAGCGAATATAAAAGTCAGCGATGGCACATCCGATTATCTTTATGAAGAAACAAGCCGGGGATATTACGAAAGCGTTACCAAATTTTCGGGAATACCAGGCACAACATACTCTTTATCAATATCCAATATTGATATCGATCAGAATGGTGAAAAGGAAATATACCAAGCTCAATCCGTGATGCCATTCCCATATGATGTTGATTCAATTAAGATGAATTACGACAAAAGATACATGAATGACAATGGTGATAGAAAAGCATATTGGCTTCTTTCCTTGTATTTACAAGATGATATCGAAACAGAAAATTATTATGGTTTTGCCTGCCAAATTAATAATATATTGGTAAAAGATACCATAACTGAAGTTGTGATAGCCGAAGACACTTTCTTTAATGGAGGCGATTCAAAAGGTGTTGACGTTGGATTTTTCGATCAGGAAAAACCCGACGAAATAATTTATGATAATGACAAAATTACTTTAGAAACTTATGCTATGACTGAAGACTATTTTGACTTTGTTAATGAATTTCAAACTATGGACCAAAAACAAACGCCCATGTTTTCAGGTCCGCCTGCCAACATAAGAAGCAATATTTCGAATGATGCAGTTGGCTTTTTTGCCGTTTATTCCATCACACGCAATTCCATCACGGTTAAAACTGAACAATAAATTTAAAGAGCACCAAAGGTGCTCTTTTCTTTTTTTATTCTTTAAACCCGATGTCCTTATGGGAGCCATCGCAAAATGGTTTACTTTTAGAAGAACCGCAACGGCAAAAGTAGCAAGCATTTGCCATTACTTTTCTCTGTCCATCTGAACCAACAAGAGTTATTGGTCCTTCCATCATAATAGGACCATCTTTAAATACTTCTACTTTGTGCCCGGCTTCAATTGCTTTAACCGGACCTTTTTCACCGTCTTCACGATCGGGACTATTCATATAAAAAGACAACGCTCTGGACGGACATTTTTGCACCTGTTTAATGATCTCTTCAGTACCAGCTCCTTTTGCTTTAACCCAAGGTCTTGTCCCCGGCTGAAAAACATCTGGCAATCCTTTAGAACAAACACCGGAATGAATACATAAATCAGATTCGTACACTACTGTAACCACTCCATTGGAATATTCTTTTTTCGTTTTTATCATGGCTCATTAATTTTGATGTTTTTTACTTCACCTATTAATTTACTACATTTTCATGAATATTATTAAATTATTTTCCAACAAATAAAATTACTCCTTCAACAGCAATCATCTCATTCTGAAACCCCTGCAAAACCAAAGGAAAGTTTCATCTGTGAAAAAATAAATCCAGATAAAAAAAGGACTTGCACATCAAAAAAAATATCCTACTTTTGTCGCAGACTTTTCGGGAAAACATTTTTGAAAAGACTAATTACAGACGGGTGTAGCTCAGTTGGTAGAGCACTGGTCTCCAAAACCAGGTGTCGGGAGTTCGAGTCTCTCCACCCGTGCAAAAACCTTTCTAATTATTTAGGAAGGTTTTTTATTTTATAAAAAAAGCGACCATTTCTGATCGCTTTTCACTTTTTATAAATTATCCTTTAAGTAATACTTTTCATTTGCATCCATCTCTACAATTCCTTCTCTCAATTTATAGTTTGGAATCTCTCTTTTTGATTTTTTTGAATGAAATCTTTTTTTCTTCTCCTTTTGGGGCTGAATTGATCTAATAGTTTTCGACATAACTTTAAATTTTAAAAAACTAAGTGTTTACTATTATTTGTTTTCTACGCAAAAAAATAAAATAAGTGACAAAAAAAAGATGAACCACTTAATTGATTCATCCTTCTTATTATTTTTTCAGAATTGAATACCTACAAAAGCTGCATATCATACAATTTTTTATACGTACCATTTTTTGCAATAAGCTCTTCATGTTTGCCACGTTCAACAATCTCTCCTTCATGAAAAACACAAATCAAATCGGCATTTTTAACTGTTGACAAGCGGTGAGCAATTACAACTGAAGTACGATTCTGCATCAATTTATCCAAAGCATCCTGCACTAAACGTTCCGATTCCGTATCCAAAGCCGAAGTAGCTTCATCCAAAATCATAATAGGAGGATTTTTAAGAACCGCTCTGGCAATACTCAACCTCTGACGCTGACCACCGGAAAGTTTACCGCCACGATCTCCAATATTAGTATAATAACCATCTTCAGTTGCTGTAATAAAATCATGAGCATTAGCAATTTTTGCTGCCGCTTCCACTTCTTCCAGTGTGGCACTTTCTACACCAAAAGCAATATTATTGAAAATAGTATCATTAAACAAAATGGATTCCTGATTCACATTTCCCATCAAGTTTCTCAAATCCTTCATTTTATAATCCCGAATATCAGTACCATCCACAAAAATACCACCTTTGTTTACATCGTAAAACCGTGGTAATAAATCCGCAAATGTAGTTTTACCTGAACCTGATTGACCGACCAATGCTACTGTTTTCCCTTTTGGTATAGTAACACTAACCTCTTTCAAAACATTACGTTCTCCATTGTAAGAAAAAGATACATCCCTGTATTCAATTAATTCCTGAAAAACGCCAACACTTTTTGCGTTCTCCTTTTCTGTAATTGTCGATTTGGCATCCAATAATTGATCGATACGATCCATTGCTGCCAATCCCTTTTGAATACTATAAGCAGCCTTTGAAAATTGCTTTGCAGGGTTAATCACAGAATAAAACATAGCCAAATAGGCAATAAAGGCAGACGCATTCAAATTACCTGTACCATTAAGAATTAATCGTCCTCCGTACCATAAAACAATTACAATCACCATCGTTCCCAAAAGTTCACTTAAAGGATGAGCCAGAACGTAACGTCTCATCATGCTATTCATGATCTTTCGGTAATCATTACTCTCAACCATAAACCGATCGTTCATTTTATCCTCAGCATTGAATGCTTTGATGATCCGAAGGCCGGATAAAGTTTCTTCAATCGTAGAAAGAATATCACCCATTTTATCCTGTCCTGACCGTGAACTTTTCTTCAAATTCCGGCCAACTCTACCTATTATAAACCCAGCTATAGGTAGTAATATAAAAACAAAAAGAGTAAGTTGAGGGCTCATAATAATCATTCCCACAAGGTAGACCATAATAATAACCGGGTTCTTAAAAAACATGTCTATTGAACTCATAATAGAGTTTTCAACCTCAGATACATCACCTGTTGAACGGGACATAATATCACCTTTCTTTTCATCTGTAAAATAAGGCAATGGCAAATTCACAATCTTACTATAGATAATCTGACGCATATCACGCACTACGCCATTTCGAATGCTTACACTATGATAAGATCCTAAAAATGCAAAAGCAACCTTAAACAAAACAATAACCAAAAGAACAAGCCCAACAAACATCAAGGAAGCATCGGTACCATAATTCTGAGTCAATAAATAAGTATAATAGTAAAAATTATTGGTTAAGGCATCTGTAGTAAACTCCCATGCAACTTTTTCAGTTACAGGGTCTCCTGAAATACCAAATATGATATTCAGTACGGGAATCATTACTCCAAATGAAAATGCACCAAACAAAGCAGATAGCAAGTTATAAAAAAACATCATTCCCAAATCCAATCGATAAGGAGGCAAGAATCGTTTAAGAACCTTAATAAAATTTTTCATCAAGTAATTAGTGTGTAAAAATTATCAATAAGCTGTAAAAAAACAAGGCTGTAAAAGTACAACTCTTACAGCCTATTTACAAAGTATTAACAAGATTTAATATTTTAGATTCCTGTGTAATTCGCAGGACTAATTGCCTTTAATTCAACCTTTAAACTATCATCAATTTCCAAAGTGTCAATGAACTCAGCAATACTTTCTTTTGTTATATGACTATTGGTACGGGTTAAAGCTTTTAATGCTTCGTAAGGATTTGGATATCCTTCGCGACGAAGAATGGTTTGGACTGCCTCGGCAACAACCGCCCAGTTCGCATCCAAATCGGCCTGAAACGCTTCTTTCGAAATAATCAATTTATCCAAACCTTTTAATAAAGATTTAAAGGCAATAATAGTATGAGCAAAAGGAACTCCGATGTTTCTTAAAACAGTAGAATCTGTTAAATCGCGTTGCAATCTGGATATTGGTAATTTTGCCGATAAATGCTCAAAAGTAGCATTTGCCAATCCAAGATTTCCTTCCGAATTTTCAAAATCGATTGGGTTAACCTTATGAGGCATAGCCGATGATCCTACTTCACCCTCTTTAATTTTTTGTTTGAAATAATTCATGGATACATAAGTCCAAAAATCACGATTCAAATCAATCAAAACGGTATTAATTCGTTTTAGATTATCGAAAATAGCTCCCATATTGTCATAATTGGAAATCTGCGTAGTGAATTCCTCACGTTCCAATTTCAAAATATCATTTACAAAATGGTTCCCAAATTCTTTCCAGTCGGTTTTAGGATATGCTACATGATGAGCATTAAAGTTACCGGTAGCCCCACCAAATTTAGCCGAACATGGAACACTTTTCAAGAGATCCAACTGCTTCTTTAAACGATATACGTATACCTGAATTTCTTTTCCCAAACGAGTTGGAGATGCCGGCTGACCATGAGTACGGGCCAACATTGAAATTTCTTTCCAATCATCAGAAAGACTGTCCAGTTTATTAATCAATTCGTCTAAAAGAGGATAATATACATCATGCACAGCATCGCGCAATGAATACGGTGTTGCTGTATTATTAATATCCTGAGAAGTTAATCCGAAGTGAATAAACTCTTTGTATTTATGAAGATTTAAAGCATCAAATTTTTCCTTAATAAAGTACTCAACAGCTTTAACATCATGATTTGTTACGCTTTCAATATCTTTAACTTTTTGCGCATCTTCAACTGTAAAATCGAGATATAAACTACGCAAATCTGCAAATAAATCCTTATCGAAATCTTTTAATTGCGGAAGAGGAACCTCACATAAAGCAATAAAATATTCTACTTCTACCAAAACTCTGTATCGCACCAAAGCATATTCCGAAAAATACTCTCCTAAAACGTCTACCTTATCACGGTAACGTCCGTCAACCGGCGAAATTGCTGTCAAACTCTGCATTTCAAAAAAATTAAATGTCAATAATGGTTATTTAGAAGCCCAAAGGTAATTAAAAGCGATGAGTCGCGAAAGTTTTCAGAGAATGATCTGATGAAACAATGAATCTTATATTTCGCATTTTATCGATAAATGTTATTTTTGTTAAGTCACTTAACTTAAAAAAGAATCAATGAAATTCATTACAGATTTCAGCTTTGGCTTACGAACTTACACCGAAGCCATTCAATATATTTTCAGAAAACGATTGGCTTGGTTTTTCATATTCCCAATTCTTCTCAATATCATTTTATTTTGGGTTGGCTGGGATTACATTGGTGATTTGGCTCAACAATCGCAAACCTATCTTGAAGGATGGTTGGATTTAAAAAATGCTGAATTTTGGGGTTCCGGTTTCTTAAAAGCGACCCTTGGGGGATTTATTTGGGTAATATTCAAATTATTATTCTTTTTGATATTCGCATATTTTGGAGGCTATATCATCATCATTCTTATGTCACCTGTATTCTCCTATTTATCAGAACGAACAGAAAAAATAAAAACAGGAAATGACTATCCATTTGAAATAAAACAATTTCTAAAAGACATTGTACGCGGCGTTTTTATTGCTGTTCGAAACTTGCTAATAGAACTGGCTTTAACGATACTCATGTTTATTTTAAGTTTTATTCCGATAATAGGTTGGATTGCAGCTATATTCCTGTTTTTTATTTCAGCGTATTTCTACGGATTTTCATTTCTGGATTATGCAATTGAACGCAAAAAAATGAGCATTACACAAAGTGTTCTGTTCATGAGAGAAAACAAAGGAATCGTAATTGCCAATGGTTTTATTTTTTCACTCTGCCTGATCGTTCCATTTTGCGGCGTTTCTTTTTCAAGTTTTGCAGCTATTATTTCAGTTGTTGCAGGAACTTTAGCAGTAAATGAAATTTGGGATGATGACAAATACCTAAATAGAAAATCAAACAAAATTTAAACTTAATTGCTATCTTACATATAAGTTCAAATTCCTCCTGTTAATTGTCAGGCTTAGGTTTTGAATACAATCAGACACAGTAAAAACAAATGCAAACATGAATAACATTCGTCGCTTTCTTCTTATCATTTTTTCTTTATCGCTGACTTTCCAACTTATGGCAAATCAGCCTGCTGACAGTATTCCGGAAATTAACAAAACACAGGTTTACAAGTTTGATATTAAACAGGAGATTGGGCCTGCCGCCTGGAGACAGACAAAAGATGCACTTCAGGAAGCCGTTGAATGGAATGCTGATATCGTTCTTATTCATATGAATACCTACGGCGGTACGGTGATTCATGCAGATTCAATTCGAACGGCCATTTTAAACAGCAAGATTCCTGTTTATGTTTTTATTGATAACAATGCAGCATCTGCCGGAGCTCTTATTTCCATTGCCTGCGATAGTATTTACATGAGAACCGGAGCCAATATTGGAGCGGCAACTGTTGTAAATCAAACAGGTGCGGCAATGCCCGACAAATATCAATCGTACATGCGATCGACAATGCGTGCAACAGCCGAATCGCATGGCAAAGACACATTAATTCAAAAAGGTGACACAATCTACAAATGGCGAAGAGATCCGTTAATTGCTGAAGCGATGGTTGATCCCCGAACTTATATTGAAAATGTGATTGACACTGGAAAAGTTTTAACTTTCACTCCAGCTGAAGCAATTAAAAACGGATACTGCGAAGGAATTGCAAATAGTGTGGAAGAAGTCCTTGCTAAGGCTGGAATAAAAGAATATACGGTTAAAAAATATGAGCCAACGGGAATTGAAAAAATGATTGATTTCATGATTAATCCTATTTTACAAGGTATCTTAATCATGATTATTATTGGAGGAATTTATTTTGAGTTACAAACTCCGGGAATCGGATTTCCGATACTGGCATCCGCAATTGCAGCGGTTCTCTACTTCTCGCCCCTTTATTTGGAAGGAATGGCCGAAAACTGGGAAATTCTTTTATTTGTGGCCGGTGTCATTCTCCTCGCTCTGGAAATATTTGTTATTCCAGGCTTTGGTGTTGCTGGTATTTCCGGAATCATTCTCATCATTACCGGCCTAGCTTTAAGTTTGGTTGACAATGTTGCTTTTGATTTTGAACCTCGTCACATAAGAGCTTTGCTTGGTGCAATTATGCTGGTTGTCTTTTCTATGCTAGCCTCGATACTGGGATCAATTTATGCTAGCAAAAGGCTGTTTGCCTCCAATTCCTTTTTAGGACATTTAGCTCTTGGCACAATAGAAAAATCAGAAGATGGTTACGTTAGTGTTGATATGAAAGGCAAATCATTAATAGGGAAAACAGGAACCGTTCTTAGCGTTCTTCGTCCTTCGGGCAAAGTATTTATCGAAAATCAAATTTACGATGCTAAATCGGAGGACGGTTTTATAGACAAAGACACACTTATAGAAGTAATCCGTTTTGAATCCGGTCAGGTATATGTTATAAAAAAAGAAGATGATGAGCTCAATCAAGCTTAGGAATTATAAATCAGACGATTACCAGTCCGTTCTTAAGTTATGGGAAATAACCAATTTGGGAGGTGAAGAACGTGACGACAATGCAGAAACAATCGAGATAAGCTTATTGCACGGAGGCAAATTCTGGATTCTTGAAGATTCCAAAACCCGAAAACTGATTGGTTCTTGTTGGGTCACAAATGATTCCAGACGATTGTATCTGCATCATGTGGGAATTCATCCTGAATATCAACAAAAAGGATACGGGAAACTTCTCACAGGAACAGCATTAGCGCATGCTAAAAGCTTAAACATGCAAATTAAACTGGAGGTTCATCATTCAAACAAAACAGCGCTAAACATTTATAAAAAACTAGGATTTAAATTCCTTAAAGGATACGAAGTAATGATTAAACGAAAGCATTAAAAATAAAATCACGCATAACACTCTTTAAAATAGACTGATTTAACTTCTGTTTTTAGTATTTCAGGAATTAAAAGAGTAAAATTGCAACAAAATCAGTAATATATTTTTTAGAAAACTATGACTTTAATTTCACCCAAGGGGTTAATCGATTTCTCCCTTCTTGAAAAGATTACCAAGAAACCTAAACTGTTTGCAAAAGACGATGGGAATTTTTGGCAAGACCCATACGTTTCGGAGCATCTGCTAAATGCTCATCTTGACGATGAATCGGATCAGGGTTCCAGAAAATATCAGGACATACTGCAATCTGTACTTTGGCTGAGCGAATACCTGAAACTTCCGGAAGATAGTAAATTACTTGATTTGGGCTGTGGCCCCGGTTTGTACAGCGAAAATTTCTATGGACAGGGTTTTGCTGTAACTGGAATTGATTTCTCGCAGAGTTCTATTGATTATGCAAAAGAACAAGCTGAGGAATTTAATTATCGTATTAAATACATCTGCAAGGACTATATGGAAATGGATTACAAAGAAGAATTCGATGTAATCACTCTCATTTACGGCGATTTATGCGTGTTATCTCATGATGACAGAAGCTTACTCCTGCAAAAAGTTAAAAAAGCATTAAAACCAAGAGGTTACTTGATTTTTGATGTATTCACAAAGCATTATTTCGAGAATGAAGAACCAGACCAATCGTGGTACATTAGCAAAGAAGATGGATTTTGGAGTGAGGAAGAACACCTTTTGTTACAATCTCATTACAAATACAAGAAAGATAAGGTTAGATTGGATAAGTACACGCTGATTTTAAAAAACGGCGAAATCCGGACTCATAACATATGGAAACATTATTTTTCACTGGAACGAGCTATCTCTATGATAAAAGAAAGTGGATTTAGTGTGAAAGATTACTGGTCGGATCTTCAAGGAGAACCTTTCGAGGAAAACAGTCCATGGATTGGATTTGTTGCACAAAAAACGTGATGAGCAAAACAAAAAAACTCCGTCAGAAAATTAATTCTGCCGGAGTTTACTAAATAAACTGGTGGGTTTATTATTCTTTATACATCTTATCAATAAGATGTTTGTATTTCTCCTGAATTACTTTTCGTTTCAATTTCAGCGTTGAAGTTATCTCTCCAGCCTCGATTGAAAACTCTTTCGGTAATAAAGTAAATTTTTTTATCTTCTCGAAACGCGAGAATTCTTTTTGCATTTCCTCAAAACGTTTTTCAAAAAACTCTATTATTTGAGAATTACCCAATAACTCTTCAATAGTTTCAAATCCAATATTATTCTGAATTGCATATTTTTGGAGAGGTTCCATTGCCGGAACTGCCAAAGCAGTTACATATTGTCTGCAATCACCAATTACAGCTATTTGCTCAATAAACTGATCGTTAACCAAGGTTTTTTCCAGCTTTTGAGGAGCAACATATTTTCCTCCCGAAGTTTTCATCAAATCTTTAATCCGATCGGTGATGGTTACAGCACCATTTTCATCAATTCTACCTGCATCACCAGTACAAAACCAACCATCCTTTATTACTTCAGCAGTAGCTTCAGGTTTCTTGTAATATCCCCGCATAACACCAGGTCCTTTCACTAAAATTTCATCGTTATCACCAATTTTAATCTCAGTTCCAACAATTATACGTCCTGTTGTGTTAAAATCTATGTACTTATCACCATACAAACATACAGTTGCCATGGTTTCGGTTAAGCCATATCCCATTTTTACATTTAAACCTGCAGCATGAAAATATTCAATAATATTTGAATCTAACGGAGCTCCGCCACAAGGCATAAAATTTATTCTGCCACCAAATATATCACGAAGTTTCCTCAGAACTAATTGATCAGCAAGCTTATGCTTGAAATTCAAACCAGCTGGAACTTTCTTCTCAAACAGGAGGTATTCATTATAATATTTACCGCCAATTTTAATCGCCCAATTCATTAAAGATCTCTTTACAGCTGAAGCCCCTTTACTTTTCTCCTGAATGGCCGCATAAATCTTCTCGTAAATTCGGGGAACCGTACACATTAGAGTAGGTTTCACTTCTTTCATCGCATCACCAATCTTTTTAGGATCAAGATTGAAATAAATTTCTATTCCACGATGAAAACAGAAGAAACACCAAATTCGTTCATAAACATGGCTTAAAGGCAAAAAACTAAGAGAAACATCTTTATCAGATACATTCAATTCCTTATCATGTGAGACCAGTACACTTGAAATATTGTTGTGATCGATCATTACTCCCTTTGGTTCTCCTGTTGTTCCCGAAGTATATATCAGAGTAGCAAGATCATCTAATTCTGCTCTTCCAAACCGTTCTTCAAAAGCAGCACCATTCATAGCATTCTTTCCATAAATCAAGAACTCATCCCAATGCATTGATCTTTCAAAATCGGACAATACAATATCCTTATCAAAAGCAACAATCATTTTAACATGAGGAACTGTCTTAATTAATTCCACTGCGCGATCATACTGCTCTTGTTCTCCAACAAAAATAACCTGCGTTTCAGAATCTTCAATGATATATTTTGCTTCTGCTGTTGAATTCGTTGGATAGATTGGAACAGTTACACCCCGCACACACATAATTGCCAAATCGGCCGTAATCCACTCCGGCATATTTTGTGAGAATATAGCAACCATTTGCTTTTCCTCAACACCCATTTTTATCAGCGCTTTTGATATTTGCCGAATTTCCAATCCAAATTCAGTCCAGGTTACACCAACCCATTCCCCACTTTTTTCATCCTTATAGTGCATCGCAATTCGATCTGAATATTTTTCAATACGATCTCGAATTAATTTGCCCCAATGTTGATATTCCATAAAAGTTATTTAGTTGTGATATTGGCGCAAAGATAGTGATGTTTCCTTACTATTAAAAGGTTTTCGAAAGCAAAGCCAATAAGCTAAAGTGTTAAATATCATAGAAATAGAACATCCCTCAAACAAAACATCATCAAAGTAGTTACCTCTCAACAGGTTATAAGAAAACGACCGTAAACATAAGTGTTCCGGTCGTTCCATATATTTAAATAAAGAAATAATACAGTATTTTACTTAGCGAATGCTAAAATCCATCATTTTCTCCCCTTCCAGCTCAGCAATCAGATGATCGCCGATTTTAACCGGGCCCACACCTTCCGGTGTTCCTGTATATATCAGATCTCCGATTTTCAGCGTGAAATATTGTGACAAATACGAGATCAGATAATCAATTGAAAAAATCATATTTGAAGTATTACCTGTCTGCACCCTATTCCCATTGATATCCAAATGGAAATTCAACTGATTAACATCCCTGAACTTATCTTTCGATATAAATTTACTGATTGGCGCAGCACCATCAAATGCCTTTGCTTTTTCCCATGGCAAGCCTTCCTTTTTACATTCAGCTTGAATATCCCGGGCGGTAAAATCAATGCCCAATCCGATTTCATCATAATACCGATGAGCAAATTCCAAAGGTATATTCTTACCTACTCTACAAATTTTCACCACCACTTCCACCTCATGGTGAATGTCTTTTGAAAAGTCAGGATAGTAAAAATCATTATTGTTTTTTAAAAGTGCAGAATCGGGCATCGAAAACACCACAGGCTCTTCAGGAACCGGATTATTAAGCTCCTTAGCATGATTTTCGTAATTTCTTCCTATTGCTAAAATTTTCATCAATAATCTATTACTTATTAAACCCTCTCAATTTAATCTCTGTAAGTACTTTTTTGGTGTACAATGGGAAATCACTATTCATCACCCAACCGTAATAACCAGGTTGATCAGCCAATACTTTTTCTACAGCCACACCTTTATTTTTTCCAAAATTAAACATTTCAATCCCATTTTCATCCTTGATAATAAAACCGGCGAAATCAACATTATTATTCTGAGATGAATATTTAGACAAATAATCGATATCATTTTCAAGATTGTCGTACTTGTCTAACTGTGATTTTAAAACCTCATAAGTCGCTTTTGTATCTGCCTCGGCACCGTGTGCTCCTTCTAGTTCTTTATTGCAATAAAATTTATAGGCTGCAACAAGTGTGCGTTGTTCCATTTTATGAAAAATAGTCTGTACATCCACAAACTTTCTTTTTTTCATATCGAAATCAATATCTGCACGTAAGAACTCCTCTGCCAGTAACGGAAAATCAAATCGATTGGAATTGTATCCAGCCAAATCGCACCCTTCCAAATATTTTGCAATAGTTTTACCTACTTCTTTAAACAATGGTTCGTTTTTAACATCCTCATCAGTTATGCCATGAATAGCACTTGACTGTGCCGGAATTGGCATTCCCGGATTTACCCGAAAGGTCTTCACCTCTTCATCACCATTGGGATTCACTTTTACAATACACATTTCTACAATACGATCTTTCGCAACATTAATTCCTGTGGTTTCAAGGTCGATAAAGGCAATTGGATTCTTTAAATTCAAATTCATGGGATTCTTATGAAATTTAGCTTGTGTAACAAAAATATAAAACCCAACAGAGCTTTACGTTCTGTTGGGTTATTTTATTTCGTAATCATATAAGTTTTTGCTTAGGCATTAATCATCATTGGCATTAACAACATCAACACATCCTCGTCGGCATTATCATTATCGTAAGGCAGGAAAATACCTGCTCTTGTTGGATCAGATAGTTCGACCATAACATTTGAGGACGAAATATTAGACAAAATCTCTAACAAAAATACCGATTTAAATCCGATTTCCAGATCCTGTCCTTCATACTGGCATTGTAATCTTTCTCTTGCTGATATTGAAAAATCAATATCCTGAGCAGAAACAACCAATTCATTTGCTTTCAATTCAAATTTAATTAGGTTACTTGCCGGATTTGAAAATACAGAAACCCGTCTTAATGTATTATATAGTTCAACCCTGTCGATCGTTAATTTATTAGGATTGGTTTTAGGAATAACCGAGTTGTAACTTGGATAGTTTCCTTCAACCAAACGACAAATCAACTTGTAATTCGACAAAGTAAAAAAGGCATTTTTCTCATCAAACTCTACGCGAACAGGATTCGTTTCTTTCGGAAGAATATTACGCAATAGCGATGCTGGTTTCTTTGGCAAAATAAACGATGATTCAACCTCGGATCTTCCGTCCAGTCTTTTGTAACGAACTAATTTATGAGCATCAGAGGCCACAAAAGTAAGGTCGTTATTTCCCAATTCTACAAAAATCCCGTTCATCACCGGACGAAGTTCATCATCAGCCGTTGCAAACAATGTTTTGTTGATACCAGTTAATAGAACTGAACCTTCAACCGAAATATTCACCAAATTAGTTTCCTGTTTTGCAGGAAGTTTTGGAAAATCTTCTCCGTTCTGACCAACAATACTAAACACCCCGTTTTCGGAAGTAATTTTCACTGCCAAAGAAGTCAGATCAATATCGAATGTAAGTGGTTGCTCTGGAAATTCTTTTAAAGTATCAGTCAAAATTTTAGCTGGAAAAGCAATTACCCCTTCGCCTACCGAAGTCTCTAATGGAATTGTAGTAATTAAGGTAGATTCTAAATCCGAAGCAGTAGCTACCAATTGATCATTTTTTAATTCAAACAAAAAATTGTCGAGAATAGGTAAGGTATTCTTACTACTAATAACACGACTAATTGCCTGTAAATGACTTAACAATTCTGTACTTGATACTACAAATTTCATTTGCATAATATTTTAAAATTAACCAAAAATTCAAAATCAGGAACCCTAACACAATAAATATTCAATTGTGGCAAAGGACAAATAATAAGTGGTGAATATACAAATTTATTAAGGAATCCTGACAATCTTCATTCAAAAAACAAAGCTGGTTCCAGTAAATAAAATCACTATTTAATTGAATGGATGTCATTTACCCTTAATACTCTTTATTGCACCACAATAAAAATCATAAAAATAAAACTCAGAATAAAAGAAGACCTTCTTAAACTTTACTTTAGCGGCGACAAAAATAGTATTTCTAAGCAATATTTGAGTCAACCGATGACGCAAATTTTCGTTTTCTGACATAGAAACGAACAAGCCCAAAAACAAGAAGTAGAATTAGAGGTAGTAACACATTCACAAGCTGCCAAAACAATCTTTCCGATCTAATTTTGGTTTTGTTCAGCATTCTTAATTTCACTTCCCTTGACCGTAATTGCATCCATCCATTATCATCACACAAATAATCAACACAGTTAAGTAAAAAATTTCTATTGCCATATGTTGACTTACTATATCTGTCGTATCCCAAAGCTTCAATCTGGCGATTATTCCCCACTCCTCTTACCCTGTTCTTAATTACATCACCATCCGATATTACAATCATTTTAGTTGGCACACTTTCCGGTTTAAAATCATTTTTATTGATTCCTTTCCAGATTCTATTCTGAAAAACAGATGGAAATATCCCTTCTAATAAAACCGCAATATTTTTTGATCCGGCAGGAAAGTCGGATGCCTCCATTTTTTGATTTACAATATTCAGGCTAATTGGTTTGGGAACTTTTTCAAGCCTTGTATATTCTGAACTGGCCAACAAAACCTGTTTTTTTATCTGTTTGTTATCACCTACAAAATCAATCGAATTTGCAAACTCAGCTTTTATCACATTTAATTTTCGTGTGATTGGATGAGAATCGGGAGCTGCCAAAAGCGGTGAGTAATACCAAGGAGCCGGCGTAAACTTAACTGGCTGACCAGGTAAAGCTGTTTGCACAGGAATCAGCTGACTCTGAACATCCATTACTAAATCAGGATTAATTCTGACTCCATATCTAAACAATTGGTCTTCCATATTTAATGGCTGAAAAAAGGCCATTGTACTCTCCTTAGTCACCAAACTATCCATCGAAGCAATCACCTCATCAACCAGCCACATCACGCGTCCGCCATTCATCACGTACTGATCGATCTGATATTTATCTTCTTCGGAAAACTCCTTACGGGGTTGTGCAATTACCAAGGCTGAATACCTATTTTTTTTAATATTTAAATCCTTAGCATTAATTCTATTCACTTCATAACGCTGCAGAAGAGAAGCTGTAAAATCAGCCACTTCATACTCTCCCAATTCACCATGTCCGGTAAGAAATGCTATTTCTTTTGGAATATTATTCTGTAACATTCGAATGGCCGAGGTCAGTTCAAACTCCAGCTCCTCAATGGAATGATTTAAATTTTGGTCGGATGATAAACCAGCCACACTTTTTAACAAATGAACACTAGTCTCCTTCTCTCTGTCATGAACAATAATTCCAGGAACCACCAACTTCTGATTTAAGCTGCCGTCAGTGGTTTTCTCCTGCAGATTAATTGGCTTCAAGCCTCTACTCACCAATTGATCAAGAAATTCTTTTCGTTTTTTCGGATTAGAAACATCATTAGGATTGATCAAAGAATACAATATATTAACATTGGAGTAAGACGAAAACTCATCAATCATTTCCAGGCAGGCCTTTTGCAGTTTTGTGAATCCATAAGGTAAATCTCCAGAAAGGTACACTTCAAAATATAAGTCTTTCTCTAAATGAGACACTAATTCCTTAGTATTATCCGATAAAGAATATCGTTTTTCGGAAGTCAAATCCAAACGAAAAAAATACATTTGTAAAACTTGAATAACAATTACCAAAGCCAACAGTGATATCAGCAATTGAAAAAGGTCTTTTAATTTTCTATTTCGTACCATATCTAAATTCAATTACCATTTTCTGCTCTTAAGAACTGTCCGCGTCAGCAAAAGAAAAGCCGTTATAATCCCTATAAAATACAGCAAGTCCCGGGAATCAACAATTCCTCTTGAAATGGATCTGTAATGTTCATTAATTCCCATCGAAACAATCAGGTTTTGCAAATATTGCATGCTGTTAATCTCACCTATATAATCGAAACCAATAAAGAAAATGAAACAAAACACCAAAGCCAATAAGAAAGCAACAATCTGATTATCTGTTAATGAACTGGCAAACACACCTATCGAAACATAAACTCCTGCCAATAAGAACAGGCCAATAAAAGATCCCCAAAATGCTCCGGAATCAATACTCCCAGCAGGACTGCCCAAATAGTAAATGGAGTAGTAGTAAACCAGACAAAACAATAGAGAAAATGTAACAACAGCAAGACCTGCAAAATATTTTGCCAACACAACTCCCATATCGGATATTGGACGAGTCATTAAAAGTTCAATTGTACCCTGTTTTTTCTCTTCTGCAAAAAATCGCATGCATACTGCCGGTATCAAAAACAAATAAATCCAGGGTGCCATTTCAAAAAGAACATCCAAATTCGCATATCCTGAATCCAAAGGATTTGAATTGCCCGGAAAAACCCAAACAAATAATCCTGTTGCAATTAAAAATATGGAAAGAATTAAGTACCCGGAAATTGAACTGAAAAAAGTCCTGATTTCCTTGCTAAGCAGTGGCAACATATATTTAGGTTCTGGTTAAAAATTCTTATTCTACAAATTTGCAAAATTATTCCAGTTGAAAAAACTCTTTGCGAAATCAATTTAACTTACATAAATTTGATCCGTGATTACAAAATTCAATTGAAAACGATACTTTTTCGGATAAATTCTAAGTTAACATTTAACAATGAGCTTTGATGAAATCAATACCATAAAATGAAAAACTACTTTCTCCTTTTTATATTTTTTCTTTTCTGTAAAACTGCATTTACCCAGGAAAAAAACAATAAGGACATATTCACTACTACTATTCGATATCATTACGGAGTGGTTATGCCTCATCATAAATCCATCAGCTATTTAATAAATGATCAAATTTCTGCCGTAGAATTAAATATGGGTTACATACCATCAAATGAAAAGAACTGGGCTAAGTTGTACAAACAACCTGAAGTTGGCCTTGGATTGTATCATGGCAGTTTGGGTAACAATAAGGTATTGGGGAATGTAACCGCTGTTTTTCCATACATAAACTTCCCCCTATCGCGAGGTAATAAATGGGAAGTGAACACACAATTAGGAATTGGACTTGGTTATACAAAAAAACACTTCGACCCGGTTAAAAACTACACAAACCTGGCCATCGGCACCAAATTCAATGCTTTTTTTAAATTAGTTGCTCAGGGAAGCTATTCAATCAATTCTAAATGGGGAATTAATGCGGGACTTGGATTCAATCACATTTCAAATGGTGCAATTAGTGCTCCCAATAAGGGACTAAATATTTTAACAAGTAATTTTGGGGTAAAGTACTATTGGAATGAAAAAAGCCGAAAATCATTCACCCCGGCAGTAATAGAAGAGAAATTGCCCGATGAATTTGTATTGATTTGGGGCAATGGAATTAAGCAGGCTTCGGAGAAAGATCATCACAAATATTACACATCCAGCTTAACAGGGAATTATTCTTTCGGGATTAATGCAAAACAAAAAATAGGCTTTGGAATTGATTTATTTTACAATAAAGCAGCCAACAGAGGAAAATGGGATTTTGAACCTGAGACAGACTTTGAGAATCGTTTTAGTCAAGCAATTTTTATTTCTCATGATCTTGTTATAGAGAAATTTAGTATCATTGCCAACATCGGCGTTTACACCTATTATAAAACTGAGCCTGAGAAACCTATTTATACGCGACTTGGCATTCGTTACATACTCAATAAGCATTTAATAACCAGTTTGAGCTTAAAAGCACATATGGGAAAAGCCGATTATATAGAATGGGGAATCGGGTATCGAATCAAAAAAGACAAAAGTGAAAAATAAAATTTACATATTCGTTTTATTACTTCTCACACTAACATCTTGTGAAACCCTGAATCCTTTTGAGGATGAAGGAGAGTACACGGTAAAAAGGATTGATCTGCCTGAGATTTCCAGTATTAAAAATCTCAACACATTCAAAATAACATTAGTGAAAGATGAAGAAGAATTTCTTCTGTTAAAAGGTGGTAAGAACATTATTTCGAAAGCGTCTGTTGTTATAAGCGATCAAAACCTTACTATTGATCATTCTCATAAAAACAATCTTAAAATTTTTGATTTAATCGAAGCTGAAATTCATTTAAAAGAACTCAAACTAATTACAGCAAATGCTCCGGCTTCTTTTTCCAGCAAAGGAGTATTAAGTGGAAATCGATTGGATATCGACATCACTTCAAAAAGTGAATTGATAGAAATGAAGCTGGATTTAAAGTATGATTTCCTCGATTTTCATTCTTTTGGAACGGCAGCAGGAGGATATGAATTTAAAGGCATTTGCCCAACTTCAAATTATGTATTGAACGGCATTATCAACATTAAAGCTTCTGAGTTACAAAGCAAAAAAGTAAATCTGGCACAAAATGGAATTGGCGAAGCGCATGTTTGGGCCGAAAACGAACTAAACGTGACCATTTACAGCAGCGGAGACATGTATTACAAAGGAAATCCTGCTGTTACAATCAGTCGGATACAAGTTAACAACCAAAGTCCTACAGCTAAGGTATTGCCGGAATAGCATGCTACAATTTGTCAGCTTTTCTACCGCTGCAGATCTTCGTAAATCATTTTAGCAAAGCGTGCTGATGCTCCTGCGCCACCTAACTTTTCGTTTAACAGCTGATAATTGTAAAGCATTTGAATACGGTACTCTTTATTGAAAAGGATTTGATTCAGTTCCTGTGTTATCATCTCTTTATTGCAAGTATGCTGAATCAGCTCTTTTACAATCAATTGATCCATAATTAAATTAACGAGCGAAATGTACTTCACCTTTAAAAGCCGCTTCCCGATTGTAAATAACAACTTCCCTCCTCCAGTTAGATAACAAACTACCTGAGGAATACGAAGCAATGCCGTCTCCAAAGTTGCAGTTCCCGAAGTAACAACAGCGGCTTTCGCTTGCTGCAGTAAATCATAGGTTTGCCCATAAACAAATTGCACATTTTGATCGCCAACCACAGAAGCATAAAATTCCGCATCAATTGATGGAGCTGCTGCAACTACAAACTGATGATCAGGAAAAGAATCTACACATTCCAACATAACAGGCAACACCCGCTCAATTTCCTGCTTACGCGATCCGGCAAGTAAAGCAATAATTGGTTTTTCACCCAGTTTGTTCCTTTTAATAAAATCAGGGAAACCTTCCTCTTTGTTCGGACGATTCTCAATGGCGTCTAAAAGTGGATTTCCACCAAAACTCACCTCAAAATTGTGCTTCTGATAAAATTCAGTCTCGAAAGGAAAAATGGTAAACATCCGATCTACATAGGCTTTAATCTTCTTCACCCGGGATTCTTTCCAAGCCCAAATTTTAGGCGAAATGTAGTAATGAACACGAATCCCATGCTTTTTGGCAAATTTTGCCATACGCAAATTAAATCCTGGGTAATCAACCAAAATCAAAACATCCGGATTAAATCTCAGCAAATCTGTTTCACAAAGAGAAAAATTCGCTTTTATCTTTCCCAGGTTTTTCACCACAGTCAAAAAACCCATAAAAGCTGTTTCGCGATAATGCTTTACCAGTTCACCACCCTGTGCCAGCATTAAATCACCTCCCCAAAATCGAAATTCAGCTTCCGGATCCTGAATTTTCAATTCTTTCATTAAATTCGATGCGTGAAGATCTCCCGATGCCTCCCCTGTGATGATATAGTATTTCATTTTTCAAAATAGATTTGAGAAGTAAGATTTAAGAACTGAAATAATTTACACGTCACTGTCTCATATCTCACTTCTAACATCTTATATCTATACAAATTACATCCCAAAACGGAAAATCATGATCGCGAATGAATACAAAATAGTTGCCAGTAATACTCCTCTGGCTGCTTTTAGCAGATCCGTTTTGATAAAAAGAAAGAAGAAAACAATGTTCCCAAAATACACTCCAAGTGCCATTACCTTTGTGTAAATTTTATGAACTAACAAGCTATCGACAAACGTCTCTAAGCTCATCTCGGCTTTAAATCTGACAGCAAAGACAAGAAGAATTGAGAGAATAGGAACCAAAATCCCAATAATCAATCCCAAAGGGGTTGAATTAATCCTGGACTTCATAATTCCATTTTTTTAAATTCTCTAATAAAGCGTGTGCTGTCATATCAATTTGAGTTGGAACCACCGATGCATATCCATTTTTAATGGCCCACTCATCGGTTTCCTCATTATTAGGCTCTGCATTCTTAAAATGTCCGGTCAACCAGTAATAATCTCCTCCAAAAGGATCTTGTCTGTGGTCAAATTCCTCATTCCACCTGCCGGCAGCCTGCCGACACACACGAATGCCTTTGATCTCATCTTTAGGGAAATTCACATTTAAACAAACACCGGTTGATAACCCATGCTGCAACAAATTAGCGAATATTTTACGGCCATACTTTACTGATTGGGTAAAATCAGCATCAGCATCAAATACATTTAAGGAAAATCCGATGGATGGAATTCCATTGATGCAACCTTCGATAGCAGCGCCCATTGTACCGGAATACAAAACACTTACCGATGTATTTGCGCCATGATTAATCCCTGAAACCAGAAAATCAGGTACTCTTGGCAAAATCTTATTCAATGCGAGCTTAACACAATCAACAGGAGTTCCTTTACAACTATAAATATGAAGGTTCTCCTCATCCCGAACTTTCTTAATTCGAATAGGAATCTCAACAGTTATGGAATTCGATTTACCGGAATTTGTCCGATTTGGCGCTACCACATAAATATCGCCAAAATCTTTAACCATAGCCACCAAAGCCTTTATTCCTTTGGCATTAAGGCCATCGTCATTCGTTACAAGTATGATTGGTTTCTCTTTCAGTTCGCTCATAGTTTTGTTTTGATAATTCTACAAATATATTCGAATTCGGGGCAATAATCAATTTCCTGGAACGATAAATATTTTAACCGCAAAGGAAACGCCAAGGATTTTACAAAGGAACACAAAGAAGGTCTCTTAATGTCTTTACATTCCCTATGCATTACTTTGAGTATAATGAGTAAACGAATGTCTTAGTGCTTAATTCATTTTCTTAAAGCTTACTAATTTAAAGCCTCTATCCCACTTGTTACTTGGAGGTAAAATTTCTACTTTTGTAAGCTTGTAGAATAAGGTGAAGTAAATGCATCACTTTATCCATAAATTTGAAAACTATCTGATAAAATACACATATAATGAAGGTATCGTACAAATGGCTTAAAGATTACATTGATATTGATCTTACACCTGCTGAAATGGATGACATTCTAACTCAAATTGGTTTGGAAGTTGGTGGAATCGAAAAAATCCAATCCATTAAAGGTGGCTTGGAAGGTTTGGTTATTGGTGAAGTGAAAACTTGTATTCCCCATCCAAATTCGGATCATTTGAGCATAACAAGTGTTGATGTGAATGGCGAAGAATTATTACCAATTGTTTGTGGTGCAGCTAATGTTGCAGCGGGACAAAAAGTGGTAGTAGCCACAGTTGGAACTGTTTTGTACGATGGTGATGAAAGCTTTACCATTAAGAAATCGAAGATTAGAGGCGAGGTTTCACTAGGTATGATTTGTGCCGAAGACGAAATTGGTGTTGGTACAGGTCACGAGGGAATTATGGAACTTCCTTTGGAAGCTGTTGTAGGAACACCTGCAGCTAAGTATTTCAATGTGGAAGACGATATTGCCATTGAAATTGACTTGACTCCTAATCGTATTGATGGTGCATCTCACATTGGTGTTGCCAGAGATTTGGCAGCTTACTTAAAGCAGCAAAAAGCCATAGAATATAAAATGCCTTCGGTTGAAGCTTTTAAAGTTGAAAACAACAGTACTCCAATCGAGGTTGTTGTTGAAAACCTCGAAGCTTGTCACCGTTACTCAGGTGTTTGTGTAAGTGGTGTTACCATAGCAGAATCACCGGAATGGCTGCAAAACCGTTTGAAAGCAATTGGCTTAAAACCGATTAACAACATAGTGGATATCACCAACTTTGTATTGTTTGAAACCGGTCAGCCATTGCATGCTTTCGATTACTCGAAAATAGCAGGGAATAAAGTAATTGTAAAAACACTGGCTGGTGGAGCGCAATTTACAACTCTTGACGAAACAAAAAGGGAATTGAACGAAAACGACCTGATGATTTGCAACGCTGAAGAGCCGATGTGTATTGCAGGTGTATTCGGAGGATTAGAATCGGGTGTTAGCGCATCAACTACTTCTGTATTTCTTGAAAGTGCTTATTTCGATTCAGTATCTGTTCGTAAAACGGCTCGTCGCCATGGTTTAAATACTGATGCTTCTTTCCGTTTTGAACGTGGAACTGATCCCAACAATACCATTTATGCGATGAAACGTGCAGCTCTTTTAATTAAGGAGATTGCAGGTGGCATCATTTCATCGGAAGTGATTGATATTTATCCGAACCCGGTTGCCGATTTTAAAGTTGAGGTAAGCGTTGATCGTATCGAGCGTTTAATCGGTAAGAAAATTGGTAAGGAAACGATCAAAAACATTTTAACAGCTCTTGAAATCGGTATCGAAAAAGAAGATGATGATACATTGAACCTGTTGGTTCCTCCATACCGTGTGGATGTAAAACGTGAAGCCGATATTGTAGAAGAAGTATTGCGTATTTATGGTTTCAACAATGTTGAAGTTCCCGGTAAGGTAAATGCATCATTAAGCTATGCTCCAAAACCAGACGAGCACAAATTAAGAAATACCATTGCAGATCTGTTGTCGTATTCTGGTTTCAACGAGATCATGAACAACTCGCTGACCAAAGCATCTTACTACGAGAACTTGGAAAGCTTGAAACCAGAGAATACTGTTCGTATTTTCAACCCACTTAGTTCCGATTTAAATGCGATGCGTCAGAGTCTCCTTTTTGGTGGACTGGAATGCATTGCTTACAATATCAACCGTAGAAATATGGATTTAAAATTCTATGAGTTTGGTAAATCGTACCAACACTTTAAGAATGAAGAAAACGAAAATCCGGTTGACAACTATTTCGAAAAAGAACACCTGAGTGTTTTCATGTGTGGAAATAAAACTGCTGCAAACTGGAATTTAAAAGAAGAGCCAACTAACTTCTTCCACATAAAGGCATTTACTGAAAATGTTCTGAAACGCTTAGGATTCCAGATTGATAAATTAAGAATTAACGAGATTGAAAACGACCAGTTTACCGAAGGCTTAAGCTACGGCGTTAAGAAAAAGGTATTGGTTGAAGTTGGAATGGTAAGCGGTAAAATTCTAAAAGAAATGAACATTGATGTTCCTGTTTACTATGCTGATTTCGATTGGGAAACTTTAATTGGAGAAGCAACTAAAAACAAAATTGCTTACACCGAGATACCGAAATATCCTGCCGTAAAACGCGATTTGGCTTTACTCATTGACAAATCAACCAGCTTTGCTGAAATTAAAACCATCGCTTTCAACTGCGAGAAAAACTTATTAAAATCTGTTTCTCTGTTTGATATTTACGAAGGTGAAAAACTGGGCGCAGATAAAAAATCGTACGCAGTAAGTTTCATTCTTCAGGACACTGTAAAAACATTGGAAGACAAGCAGATTGATAAGATTATGCAGAAACTGATTAAGAGCTACGAAAAACAATTGGGAGCTCAGATTAGATAGTCTCACACAAATATTTATAGAGCCGGTTTCCTTTTGGGAGCCGGCTTTTTTATTCCTGAAATGAATTATAATCTGCAGCATTCATTCCTATTTCTAAGATAAATCCCACGACAATTAAAAGCTACTTTAACATTTGCTTAACTATTTACATTTAATACCTACAGGTATTTTTATTATTTTGCAGATCGATTATAAATAAAAATACAAGAAGATGTCAATAGTGAGTTTTGGAGAACATGTAGACGGAATTGGCTACAAAGTTTTAAACGAGAGAGAAGTTCGGGCAAGTGCAGGTATCCTATTCATAATGGGATTGGTTGCTGTTGTTGCCGGAGTATTTTTTCAAAATTATACGCCAATTCCTTACGTTTCTGGATTTATGATGCTAAGCTTCCTGATAAGCGTGTTTATTAATCCTAAATACGCTCCTTCGAATATAATAGCCCGATTGATTGTGCTAAAACAAGAACCAATATACATTGGAGCCGTGCAAAAAAGATTTGCATGGAGTTTAGGATTGGCCATTTCATCGGTCGTATTCTTTTTATCAATTCCTTTGCAAAGCGACCCAACAATTTTTGAATCGGTTTGCATGCTTTGCCTGCTCTGCATGCTTTTAATGTTTGTTGAAACCGCATTTGGTATTTGTGTTGGCTGTCAGCTTTATTTTCTGGCCGTTAAACTAAAATTGATGAAACAACCGGATGTAAAACCGAACTGCATGGGCAATTCCTGCGAAGTGCAAACTGCAGAATAAATACAAATTAAACGACGATAGAAAGCCGGTTTCCTTTTGGGGAGACCGGCTTTGTTTATTATCAAAATCCGCTTTAATTAAATTTTAGAACGATCGAGTCTGAAAAGTAAAACAGAACCAGTTAGTTCGCATCTTTTTCAACCAAGATATCACAGAACAAAAACATTTTAAAAAGCTTATTTCCAGATTAATTTTGCCTTACCCCTCTATTATTGCTAATTATTTAAGGGCGTGTCTCTCAATTCTTCGGATCAGGCTTTCCGTTGCAACTCCTCGTCCCAACGCATCAGGCCAAGTCAAACTGCGTGGTTTTCACTTCAATCCTTCACGCAAATCCGTCTCAAAATTTAAGTTTGTGCAAAAACTCACACCTATTTAATATGATGCGCATAGAGGTTCAATCAAGCCAGTAGAACGTAAACAAAGTAAAACTTGTGCATTTCAATAATTTTAACAAATCACTGGCAATCGGGTTCAAAAGAAGAGCAATAAACACTTGCTGCCCATAATTTTTCGCTCCTGCTCCCTCCTGCGAACACCAAAGCCTTAAAGTCTGATCATAAAAAGCTATAATTTATTGGCACAAGCTTTTGTTTTTAACATATCTTTTCTAATTTCAAAAACCAAAATGTTTTATTTAACAAGCCAATTGATAATTCAACCCGAAAAAAATTTAATAAATGGCAAACGTGACAACGACAAAAACAATTTATGAATTGGTTCTTGAAATTTCTGAAAACAAGATTATTTCACCAACTATTCCTGTAGATATTACCATTGGCGAGGCCGGAATACTTCACCAAAATGCAATAGAAGACAAAGCAGAGCTTTTGGCAAAAGGGGTAAGCGAAGATTCAATTAATGAGCTTCCTTTGAGAGCTAAATTTTTACAAGAACGGCAATCAATATGGACTGCAGTTTATCAATCAGCCTTAACCAGCAACAAAGAATGGGAAGCAAAAATTAATGAAGCCAGCCAATTGCATAGGGAATTAAAGTTCGATTTTAAGTTTGCCTACAGAAACCACCCGGATATTCTGAAAAAACTGCAAAATATATTGAGAGGCAGTGGTCATATGAATTTGATTCAGGACATGAGCGACTACTATGCATTTGCCAAACAATATCCAGAACCTTTGGCCACGATTCTATTTGATACGACTAAAATTGACCGCTCGAAACAACTGTCGCATGAGCTGCACGAACTAATGAACCGGGTTAATGGGGTGAAAAACAGCAAAAAAAGACCGGAAAAACAGCTTCGCGACAAAGCCTACACCTATCTGAAACAATTGGTTGACGAAATTCGTGCCTACGGGAAATATGCTTTCTGGGACGACAAAGAAAAACAAAAGAGATATTCGAGTGAGTATATAAGAAGTAAAAACAAAAGGAATAACAAGTTAACTGAAATAAATAACTAGCTAAAAAGCCTAAATCTGCTGACCTAATTTACATCAGGAATATAATTTAAATATCAGAAGCACATTTATACGAATCAGTAGTCAATTTTAACAATCAGGAGAATCAATTTAAGCATCAGGGATATAAAAAAATCCGATAGATATTTAAAATTTACATCAGGAATACCAAAAACTCCAACAGAAATATGAATTCAACCAATTGGAATCATTTTCTACATATTATAGTACTGTGACAAAAAAAACAACAGATAAACATTAATTTCTCCCATCAAAATTTTGCTCTTTTAAAATTTCCCTTTACCTTCGTTTCGTAGTTTTACGAAATACGAAACATATGGAAGTAAAAGAGTTCTATTCCACCGATGAAAAACAATTGGCCCGATTTGCCAAAGCCTTGTCGCATCCTGTGCGCATTTACATTTGCGATTTACTTTCGAAACAAACCTGCTGCTACAGTGGCGATTTGGCAGAGGAAGTTCCCATTGCCAGATCAACCCTTTCTCAGCATTTAAAAGAACTAAAAAATGCAGGTTTAATTCAGGGTGAAATTACCCCTCCTAAAATTAAATACTGCCTGAACAAAGAAAATTGGGCTATGGCTCAAAAATTATTTAAAGAATTTTTCAAGTAATAGATGTGAGATACCGGATATGAGATTTCAGACTCAATCTCCTCTCCCGCTCTCTTCAAAGCAAATTACGATTAACACAAACAAAATATTATTATGGAAATTAAAGTATTAGGTCCGGGCTGTAAAAAATGCGTCACATTAGCCGAAGCAGCCAAAAAAGCAGTAGAAGAACTTGCAATTGATGCAAACATCACGAAAGTGGATGATATGGTAAAGATTCTATCTTATGGTGTGATGTCAACTCCGGCTCTTGTTATCAACGAAAAAGTGGTAGTGAGCGGAAAAGTCCCTTCAGTATCTGAAATCAAAGAATTTATTCAAAACGCATAAACATTTATAAAATGAAAAACCTGGCATTATATAGTCTACTGGCAATTGGTATTAGCTTTACTTCTTGTCAATCGAATACAAAAAAAGAAACTGCAAAAGCAGAAACCAAAGTTGCCTGCACTAATGATTGCAGTAAATGTGAAAAATCTGCAGAAAGTAAATTAACCACGCAAAACGTTGAAAACGCAGGTATCTATTATTTTCATGGCGACAGAAAATGCAAAACGTGTAAAGCTGTAGGCGAAAAAGCAAAGGAGATTGCAGAAAAAATGAATGCAAAATTCTTCGATATTAATCTGGATGAAGAAGGAAATGAAGCTTTGGCTAAAGAATTTCAGGCATCGGGCTCTTCCCTTTTCATTAAGCACAGCAAATCAGGTGAAATTGAAAACTTAACCAATTTTGCATTCCGTACTGCTATTAACGACACCAAAGCTTACGTTGAAAAACTGGAATCTACCTTAAAAGCCGATATGTAATTTCTATTCAATATTGACTTGATTGAAGAAATATTGATGACACACGGCAATATAAATTGTGATGTGATTAAGATATATTGCCGTTTTTATTTTCAGAAACAATTGCAAAATGGAATATTTAGATCAACTTTTATCCCAAAGCAACTTACCTGTTCTTTCAGCATTCCTGCTTGGCCTTATGACTGCAATTAGTCCATGTCCTTTGGCCACAAATATTACTGCAACTGCATATATCAGTAAGAATTTGGGGAACAGGAAAAAGATTTTTATCAGTGGTCTGATTTACACACTTGGCAGAGCTGTTAGCTATACTGTTTTGGGCATCATTTTGTATTTTGGGGCCAGTAAATTTAACATATCCTCATTCTTCAACGCCTATGGAGAACGATTATTGGGTCCGATTTTAATTCTGGTTGGAATATTTATGCTCGATATAATTTCGATCAATTTTCCAGGAGTTGGAAAACTAACGAATAAAATTAACGGTGAAAAAATTAAAGGAAGCTACTGGGGAGCATTGCTCTTAGGTATTGTTTTTGCACTGGCATTCTGCCCTTATAGCGGCATTTTGTACTTCGGAATGTTAATTCCTTTAAGCATTTCTCAACCCGATGGATTGTTTCTCCCAATAGTCTATGCCATTGCAACCGGTCTTCCGGTTATAATAATTGCTTATCTGCTTGCTTTCACACTATCGGGTGTAGGCAGTTTTTACAACAAGGTTAAAAGTTTCGAGTATTGGTTTAGAAAAGTGGCTGCTGTCATTTTCATTCTATCCGGTCTCTATTTCACTTACATCTTTTTTATTGCTTAAAGGCTATCAATCACTATGATTAAATCAATACAAATCACAAATAGAAAGCAACTTCTTCTGGCTTTTCTTTTACTTCCCGTATGGTATTTATTGTATGCCAATCTGCAAAATATATCCGATTTTTTAATCGATACCGTTTTTCAGATGCAAAAAGGCACGCACCTTTCAGAAACCTTGCGCTTCTTTATTTTCGAAGTTCCTAAGGTTCTCCTGTTATTAGTCCTCATTATTTTTGGTGTAGGTATTATCCGCAGCTATTTCTCACCTGAAAAAACCAGAAACGCTTTGGCTGGAAAATCCACTTTCATGGGAAATATTCTGGCAGCATTGCTTGGTATCTTGACTCCTTTCTGCTCTTGTTCTGCAATTCCTTTATTTCTGGGATTTGTGGAGGCAGGCGTACCTTTAGGCGTTACCTTCAGTTTCTTGATTGCCGCACCAATGGTAAATGAAATAGCGCTTATTATGCTGGTTGGTTTATTTGGATGGAAAACTGCAATTATCTACACACTAACAGGTTTATTGATCGCGGTTTTTGCCGGCTATCTGATAGGAGTTTTAAAGCTTGAAAAATATATACAAGCCTGGGTTTTTGAAGTAAAAACAGGACAAACAAGTACAGATGAAACCAAAATGAACTTTTCGCATCGTATTAAGGTTGGTTTGGATACAGTTAAAGAAATTGTCGGTAAAATTTGGCTCTACATAGTTATTGGTGTTGCAATTGGCGCGGCGGCGCATGGTTACGTTCCTGAAGATTACATGGCTGCACTAATGGGAAAATCAGCATGGTACTCTGTTCCTTTATCTATTCTTATCGGGATTCCCATGTATTCAAATGCAGCAGGCATCATTCCAATTGTGAGCGTTTTAATCGAAAAAGGAGCTTCGCTGGGAACTTCACTTGCCTTTATGATGTCGGTAATTGGTTTGTCCTTGCCCGAAATTATTATCCTTAAAAAGGTATTAAAAATGCCTTTGATATTGGCATTTGTAGGAATAGTTGCTGCAGGAATTCTTTGTGTTGGATTTATTTTTAATTTTATCTATTAAGGGATGAACAATTTGTCTTGCAAACTGTTTTAGGAATAGTTATATGCAACATATCAAATCAGATCAAAATTATTCAGACCCTATCGTACTTTTCGATGGGGTTTGCAATTTATGTACTACTTCCGTTCGATTTTTACTTGCCTGTAACAGAAAAGAAAATCTTCATTTTGCATCACTTCAGTCTGACTTTGCCAGAGATTTACTGGTTCAATACAAACTTACCAATGAAGAACTTAGCACCATAATCTTCATCGAAAACAAGCAGATTTACACAAAAAGCTCCGCCGTTTTAGAACTAACGAAACATTTAATTTATCCTTGGAGAGCATTGTACTTCTTTAAGTTCGTACCAAGAATAATTACCGATTGGGTATACAATCTAATTTCAAGAAACCGATACAATTGGTTTGGTAAAAAAAACCAATGTATGATTCCAAAACCAAAGTGGAAACATCGGTTTTTCTGAGTAATTAAAACTCTTAAAGCATAAAAAAACCGGAATCCATAAGGACTCCGGTTATATATCTTAGCAAAAGAATTAGTCTCCGAAACAGATACCAACACCTTTTGCAGTTTTAACCAAATTAGCTTTTGGATCAACAAGATTTTGTTTTCCGATAGCTTCCGGAAGAGGAACACCAACAACCTCAGGATGACGATACGCCACCATTTGACCGAATTTTCCTTCCAACACCATCTCGAATGCCTTAACACCAAATTGAGTTGCTAAAACACGATCGTAAGCCAAAGGAATACCACCACGTTGCAAGTGACCTAATACTGTGGTACGAATATCAGCTTCAACACCAGCTTCTTTCAATTCAACCAACAAACGATCAGCAGCACCGCTTAATTTCAGGTTAGGATTTCCAACTTCAGTACTTTCAGCAGCTAAAGCAGCACCACCTATAGGCATAGCACCTTCAGCAACAACGATAATACCAAAACCTTTTCCTTTTAGGAAACGAGTATCTAATTTTTCCTTTACTTTTTTAATATCGTAAGGAACCTCCGGAATCAAACAAGCTTCTGCACCACCAGCAATAGCAGCACTTAAAGCAATCCATCCCGCATCACGTCCCATAGCTTCCAAAATAAAAACACGGTTATGAGATGCCGCAGTAGTTTTTAATTTATCAACAGCTTCAGTACAAATCTGTACTGCAGTTTGGTAACCGAAAGTAAAATCTGTTGCAGAAAGGTCATTATCAATGGTTTTAGGTACCCCAATAATGTTCAATCCTTTTTCGTAAAGAGCTTGTGAAATTTTCTGAGAACCATCACCACCAATACTAATTACTGCATCGATTCCCAAGTATTGTAATTTGCGAATCATTTCGTCTGAACGATCGGCAGAACCCCAAGAGCCATCTTTATTTTTAACCGGCCAAGCAAATGGACCACCCTTTGTGGTAGTTCCAATTATTGTACCACCTTGGTAGTGGATTCCTTTTACAGCAGCATCATCTAATATTTTTATTTCAGTTGGTTCTTTCAATATTCCATCGAAAGACTGAATACTTCCTACTACTTCCCAATCTTTTTCCTGAGCTGCACGTTTCACAACGGCGCGAATTACAGCATTCAACCCTGGGCAATCACCACCTCCGGTTGCAACTAATACTCTTTTCATAATTGTCAATTTAATATATTTCAATCAATTTGCTTGGCTAGCTCGGCTAAAGTAAAAATATTTTTTCAATCTCGAACAAACAATTTCACAATCAATGAATTGCAATCGATTTCGGGGTCATTTTTTATAATGAATTTGAATTATTAATTTTAAGCTAATCTCTAAATTTAAAAATTGAAAGCCTGTTTTGGAAATTATACGCTAAAAAAACATGATTTAAACGATAAGCCGCTGCAATTATGGAAATTTTAATTGAAAAATCAGATCTGACCAAATTACATGTTGATGCAATTGTGAATGCAGCTAATGAAAGTCTACTTGGCGGAGGTGGTGTTGATGGAGCTATTCATCGAGCAGCAGGATCTGAATTGTTACAAGAATGTAAAAAATTAAATGGTTGTCCAACGGGAGAAGCAAAAATAACAAAAGGATACCTTCTTCCGGCAAAGCATGTTATTCATACTGTTGGCCCAATTTGGAAAGGAGGAAATTGCAATGAAAAACAACTCCTCAAGAATTGCTACAAAAACAGCATCCGATTGGCCGAAAATTTAAATTTAGAAAGCATTGCATTTCCGAATATCAGCACTGGAGTTTATGGTTTCCCGAAAAAAGATGCCGCAGAGATAGCAATTAAAACAATTAAGGAAGAAGCGAAACAGCTAAAATCCATTCGCAAAATTATTTTTTGCATTTTCGATGATGAAAACCTTAACATCTATCAAAATTTACTTTAAACAAATATATCTTCCTCTACAATTTCAGGATAAGTCCAGTATTTGTATTTGCCCCAATTCAGCATTTGGGTATGTCCCTTTTCCTCTAAAAAGTTGATGACATTTTGAGATTTCAATGTTAAATCGCAGTAAAAAATCAGTTTGGTTCCCAATGGTATTTCAGAATATCTATTTTCAATTTCATCAAAAGGATAATTAAGAGCAGTGGGAATGTGTCCCAATAGAAAATATTCTTCCTCCCGGGTATCTACTATCCAAATATCATCAACAGGACTTTGAGTTAAAGCAAATAATTCTTCAGCTTTGCTGTATTTTTTTAATTCTCCACCATCAACCGAAATATATCCTGTATAATCAGGAGTATGAATAAAATACCAATAGATTCCAAAAACTATCGCAACAATTGAAACAATTAATAAAAACATATCCATATAAATATCATTTTTGCAAAAAGCACCCCATATTTTCAGCAAAACAAAAAAAAATCTCCCATAAGGAGATTCTAAATGTTTTAGCACGAAACAATTAGCGTTTCATGGTTGCTATAAATGTGTCTTCATCCAAAAAGAAGTCTAAGGCATCATTAATAGATGGAACAATTACATCCACATGATCAATCACATCTTTATGAATTCCTTCGCCCTGCAATGTAGCAATAGAAACAACCGACTGCACAAACAGCCCAATATCAATACGAGCATTTCCAATTGCAGCAACCTTGTTACTTCCTAATGAAAGCAATATATCTTCTTTTTCTCTCGAGTTATTAGCTTCGTAGTAGGTAATTCCGGTAGAATCAGATAATTCACGTGCGTTTCCTCTTTGATCAGAAGAAATCATCACAACATTTACTCCAAAGGATTGCAAACGCTGTATTCTTTCAATCACACCAGAAACAATTTCACCTTTAACCGTTAATGTTCCATTCGAATCAACAACTAATGTGTCAATCTCAATCTTTCCAACACCAGGTACTCTATAAATTAAACTCATCGATTTATACTTTAAATTTAGATCAGAAAATTAGTATTTTTTATAGTAAGTAAAAAAGGTTTTAAAACATCTTTTATATCAATAAAAAAAATTAATTGCCAGTACATTACTTCCCTAAAAGCGATAGCTGATTCCCACTTCAAGATTTTCTTTGAACTGGACTTTTGAACCTGTATCATCATCTGATATCAAATGAGTTGATAATTTTGTAGATATGTATTGATTAATTGGCATTACCAGAATCATCTCCCAGTCCACATCAATATTCTTAGGCTTATCCGAGTAATTAGAATATAAGGTCAGTTTATTTTCAACACTCATTTCATCCCAAAATACAAACTTGTGGTAGACATTAACATATGATCCGACTTCTTTTTTAACTTTTTTATCGGCATCTACTCCATAGGCCGTTTGATCAATATTACTTGTGTCTCTTACAATTGTATATTTTGCTGCTACCGGAGACAATAAGACTGACAATTTTTTACTTGGTTTATAGTCCATACCAATCGATGCGATAATGTAAGCAGGTGCAAAAAAAGATGATTTTAATATTTTTTCAGCATTATTTGGGTATGTATATCCTCTTACTGCCTGGGTTTTCAGATTAAACAGTGCTGAATAATACCATTTCCTAACAGCCTTTTGACCATACTTCGTCTCAAATTCAATACGATCCTCATTTTTTCGAAATCCATTGTCTCCCGACTTTAAAAGACCATACTTAACAGCTAATTTATTGTCCCAGGTATGATTTCCGTTTTTGTAGTTTGCGAATGCATCTATAGTTGATATGGTAGCAATTGAACTTTCGCCTCCTCCGGCCCAACTATCACTTACATGACCTTGATTAAAATAGAATCCAATAGTAGCACCCAATTTCCATTTTTGCGAATAGCGTTTGTACTTACCTAGTTTCGCTAAACTATACTGATCGCTTGAAATTTTCTCTTCCAGTTTCACCCTCGTTCCTCTCATTTTCGATTTCTGAACTGACTGCTGGTATACATCGTCATCAACAAGAATACGAACCGATCGATCTTTGGTATTCTGAACCCATATCCCAATAGAGTCCCTTTTGTTTTTCTTCAACCAAAAACGTTTAAAATCCTGTTTCCCATTATTAATCCAGAATTTAATTGAATCGTTCTGATAATTTTTCACGCCTAACAGAACCGAATCTCTGCTGATTTCCCTGATCCATTGATGAACCGGATCATTTTCAACATACTCAAACAACTCCTCCAATGCATGAGCCTTCCAAGAATCATCTGTATCTGTATCCATCTCATCAGGTTTTAATAATTCCGGCTGGTAACTCAACACCTTCTCCAACTTCATTTGTTTTTTTACTTTTCGGAGTGCTTCTTCAGTCTTTCGTGTTTCAATGTATTTCTTCAGGTAGTAAACCATATCCCGAATACTATCATTTTTTACGTATTGTAATAAAGTATTTACTGCATCCTGCACAGAATCAGTCTGATGTTTCTTTTTTGAATAATTCATTTCCAATTCACGAACGATAAATCGAAAACCCACATTATCTATATGGTGCAAAGGATCAACGAGTCCGTTTAAAACAGTATCATTGGAACAATACTTGATTGAATCAGCCTTATTTTGCTTCAATCTATAAGCAGATTTATCCAATTTTATTTTGTCAGGAAAAACAAAATCTTTCTTAACATTTCGTTGAGAAAAAGAAATTAATGACTGAAGCAAAATTAGCAAAACAAAAAAAACTCGAATCATAGGGCAATGATCTTTACTTCTTTAAATAGTTAAATGGCTAATGGAAAATCTTATTGAATAAGAAAAATGCCAACTAAATACGGCACATGCAAATTTGTTGAAATTATTTCTTTATAAAAAGAATAATGCTGTTCATTTAGGTTAAAAATTGTGAGTTTTTGGAGCTCTAACAAACTGCTCTCAAAAACAAACGTTTGCATAAAATGTCCTGTCTCCCTTTTTATTCAGCAGAATTTATTCTATTTTTGGCAGAAGTAGAAAATCAGAAACTATGGAAACAAAATATCAACTTCCAAAACTGACACACAAGGTCTACCTTAATATTAAAAACAGAGACGAGTTTCACTTCTAGATTCGCCTGAGGCATCCTACCTCAAATTTTTACGTATACATTTATCAAAGAGCACATAATTGATATGGGAGAATTATATCCTATAGATAATTACACAGCTATATACCACAATAAAACAAACAACGAAACATTATGAAATTACCATTCGCAGAATCATATAAAATCAAGATGGTTGAAACCATCAAAAGAAGTACTCGCGAAGAAAGGGAACAATGGCTTAAAGAGGCTAATTACAACCTTTTTAATCTAAAAAGCGATCAGGTATTTATTGACTTGCTTACCGATTCCGGTACAGGTGCAATGAGTGATAAACAATGGTCGGCAATGATGCTGGGAGATGAAAGTTATGCTGGTGCACGCTCCTACTACAAAATGAAGGAAGCTATTAAAAACATCATGGGATTTGATCATTTTCTACCTACTCACCAAGGCCGGGCTGCAGAAAATGTATTATTCTCGGTATTGGTTAAAGAAGGCAATATTGTTCCGGGAAACTCACATTTTGACACAACAAAAGGACACATTGAATTTAGAAAAGCAAAAGCTGTTGATTGTACAATTGATGAAGCTTTTGATACAGTAATCGATCATCCTTTTAAAGGAAACCTTGACCTTATTAAGCTTGAATCGGTTCTTTCTACTTATCCAAAAGAACAAGTTCCAATGATTATTGTGACTGTTACCTGCAATACTTCGGGTGGTCAGCCTGTTTCAATGGCTAATATGAAAGCAGTTAAAAAATTGGCCGAAAAATATGAAATTCCTGTGTGTTTTGACTCCGCTCGTTTTGCCGAAAACGCTTACTTCATTAAAACTCGTGAAGAAGGATATCAGGATAAAACAATTAAAGAGATTGTTAAAGAGATGTATACTTATGCCGATATGGCAACGATGAGTTCCAAAAAAGATGCAATTGTAAACATGGGTGGATTCATTGGGATGAAAGATGCAAACCTTTGGAAACAAGCATCTACCTACAATATCATGTTTGAAGGATATGTTACCTACGGAGGTATGTCGGGACGTGATATGAATGCACTGGCACAAGGCCTTGATGAAGGAACTGAATTTGAATATCTTGAAACACGCATTAAGCAAGTAGAATATTTAGGTGGCCGATTAGAGGAATTTGGTGTCCCGTTCCAAAAACCAATTGGAGGACATGCAATTTTTGTTGACGCCAAAAAAATCTTAGCTCACATACCAAAAGAAGAGTATCAGGCACAAACGTTAGGTTGTGAATTGTACTTGGAAGCAGGAATTCGCGGGGTTGAAATTGGTGCAATTTTAGCGGATAGAGATCCTGAAACCAGAGAAAACCGTTATCCTGCCTTAGAGTTGCTGCGTTTGGCAATTCCCAGAAGAACCTATACCAACAACCATATGGATGTTGTTGCAGTAGCTCTGAAAAATGTTTATGATCGAAGAAATGAAATTAAACATGGGTTTAAAATTATTGACGAAGCTCCAATTATGAGACATTTCACTGTTCAACTGCAAAAAATAGACTAATAAAAAATCAAAAAAACATCAGAACGTAAAGCTTCCTTCGGGGAGCTTTTTTTTTTTGATCTAAATAAAGAATTCTATCCTTAATGATTTTTTATTTTTTCGGGACTTCAAAATTGCGTATTTTTAATTGTGCATTAGAATCAGCAGATTATCAGACTATAAAAGAAAAACCATAAATATTTAAATAGAGAAAAAAAGAAGCAACCCCTAATCTCCAAACCTATGACTACAATTGATTTAAAATTAACTCTTCAATTAAAAGAGAATGAATTTTTTAAGGTAGGCGAACACATTTTTACAAAAAATGAAAATCTTAAACCGCTTGAAGATCAATTACATTTTTGTGGTTCATGTGCTATCGAAGTATTCAAAGAGTACGAAAGTTTTCTAACCATGGAAATCATGGATCGTTGGTCAAAATTGACTAAGGCCCTAAATCAATCAACCTCTTGTTGTGCTGTTTGGGATGATCGAAAAATTATAAAAGAATTGGTTGACAACAATGAGCATTCTGTTTCCTGGTATGTTAAGAACTGCAGAATTTGTTAGCAACAGAAATAAAATTATCCTGAGGCTGTCTCAAGCACAAACCATTTTTTGATTCAAAAAATAGAAACATCTGTATATCAAAGATGCCCCTTCTTATTTTGAGTCAGCCTCTGCTATATAATGCAATAATACACTGCAATAAAGTGAGAAATACTACCTGCAAACACAAATAAATGCCATATAAAATGATTGAACGGCAACTTTCTCCACATGTAAAAAACCACACCCAACATATAAAAGATGCCACCTGCAATTATCCACTGCAAACACAAAGCAGGCAGAGATGAACTAAATGCAGAGAAATTAAAAAACAGAATCCAGCCCATAAATATGTATAACATGAGAGAGATCCAGCGGTATCTGCCCAGCAAAAATATTTTATAAAATATTCCAACAACTACCAATCCCCACAAAATCATCAAATAAAGTCTGCCAACCTGATTATTCAAATAAATAACCAGAAAAGGCGTATAAGTTCCTGCTATCATAAAGAAAATGCTGATATGATCGAACTTTCGAAACAATTTACGATTTGGACTTCCTACCATATAATGGTAAACAGTTGATGAAGCATAGAGCAAATTAAATGCGGCCACAAAGAGTAAGCATGCTGTAAATCCGTAAATATTCTGCGTTTCGTAGGCTATACTTAACAACCACAAGCCTGCCGGAATACCAAAAATCAATCCCAGCCCATGAGAAAGCCAGTTGGCAAACTCATGAATTGCTTCCTTATCGGATGAAAATCTTTTCTTCTCCTCTTTAGTCCAACTCGCCAGCAATAAAATCCATTTCATCTGTTTATAATTTTTTGATTAAGGTCAGATATAACTCCCAAATTACACTCATTCTCCTGTATGCAACACTTTTTACATGGTCTTTTTCATATCATTCAGTTTAAATATCCGCTTCCTACTTCCTTTTGGAAAGAAAATCAAATTTCAGGAAAAGATTCGACGCCGCAAAATTAATAATACCACAATTTACAATCATTTAAAATAGAATAAAAAGTGCTGTATTGATTGAAGCTTCGGATCGCAAATGCCTTTAGTCCAAAAAATTCAGACAGAAAACAATTCCTATAATATAGTCTATCTATTTTCATATTTATATATTAGGAGTTCTAAACATCTTAATAACTACAAACTAATATTACTATGAAGAAAATAGTCCTAATTCTGATTTGCTTTGCCTGGATCCAGATTAGCATTGCACAAGAAAATAAAATGTCTCCGTTCTTTAAAGCCGGAACAACACAAACGGATATCAGTTTACTGATTTCAAGCATAAAACAAAATCTTGAAACAAATCAATTTTCAATAATAGGAGAATACCAGCCTGAAGCCAGCCAAGAACTCTACGTAATTTGTTTCACGCGAAATGATCTAAGGGAATTGTGTCTAAAATCAGCAGACAGAGGTACTTTGGCCAGTGTGCTTAAAATAGGTTTGGTTAAAAAAGGAGAAAGCACTATAGTAAGTATGCTTAACCCAGACTATGTTTTTTGCGCCTATTTAAGTAACTACGAAACGGACAAACCTTTACTTTCAAAGATTACTTCTGATGTGAAAAAATCCTTATCAGCAATAGGTGATGAATTCGCTCCATTTGGCGGAGAAGTAAAAGAAAGTTCACTAAAAAAGTATCATTACAAAATGATGATGCCATATTTCAGTGATCCTGTTGATTTAAGTGAGTTCGAATCATTCGAAGCAGGACTAACAACTATCCGTAAAAATTTAAAAGCAAAAAAAGGAAATGCCAATTTAATTTACGAACAAGTATTTGAAGACAAAAACATAGCCGTGTTTGGAATTGGTTTATTAGATCCTGAAGATGGGGAAAATCAATTCCTTCCAATAATTGGAGAAGATCATATTGCTGCCATGCCATATGAAATTATCCTGCAAGGAAAAGAGGCAAGTATGCTGCATGGTAAATATCGTTTTGCCTTGTATTGGCCGGAACTAACTATGGGAACATTTATGAGAATAATGAGCACCCCTGGGGATGTGGAAGATTTTATGAAAGCAATAACTGAGTAAATACAACTATAAATTGTAAAGCCTGCATAATTTTCTGCAGGCTTTTATTATTGAATTTCCTATCATTTTTTGATACCTTGTTGCGTTTAAAAACAAACAGCTTCATTAAAGCAACAATTTATGAATAAGACGATCTCAATCCTATTAATTTATTTCCTAATTGCTTCTTGCGCTGAGCTGCAGCCTTTCATGGATCAGTATGCACTCTCACAACCAAAACCTTTATCCAGCACTGAAGTAAGTTCCGGATTAAAAGAGGCATTAAAAATTGGCAGTAAGAATGCGTCAAGCCTGCTATCCAAGAAGGATGGTTTCTACAAAGACGAGTTAATTAAAATATTGCTGCCTCCGGAGGCACAAAGCATTACAAAGAACATCAATCTGATACCAGGAGGTGCAGAATTAGTAGATAAAGTAGTTCTTAGACTTAACCGTGCTGCTGAAGATGCGGTTTCTGAAGCAACACCAATATTTGTTTCTGCTATTACAGAAATGACAATTGCAGATGCATTCGGTATTCTTAAAGGAGGGAATAATGCGGCAACCATATATCTTCAAAACAAAACTCAAAATAAACTACAGGAGCTGTTTATGCCCAAAGTAAAGGCGTCCTTAGATAAAAAACTGGTTGCAAATTTATCTACGAATGAATCGTGGAGTTTATTAACCAAAAATTACAATGCGGTGGCCGGAAGCTTTGCCGGAAAGTTAGCCAGTTTAGAGCCAATAAATACCAAGCTTGATGCATATGTGACCGAAAAAGCGCTTAGTGCTTTATTTCTTAAAGTTGCAGATGAAGAAAAACTAATCAGAAAAGACCCTTTAAAGAGGGTTAATGATCTCTTAAAAAGAGTATTTGGTGAACTGGATAAATAATAATACAGATTTCTCGTATCTAAACACAACTAATTTAACAAACATCTTTTTTCAAACAAACACATATATGGCTAATAATCAGACACATTATACAAGTATATGATTATTTAAAAGATATATTCGTTAATTATAGGCCACAAACTAAAACTATTTTGCCTGAAGTTAGGATAGAATAAAAGTTTTATATAAATTTGCAGTGTTTAAAAGTACTAAGGGAGATTTATCTCCACCAATAATTTCAATATCATTCATTACTATTTGTTTCTTTTTGAATAAAAATAATAGGTTTGTTACTGTTAATTACTAAATTAGAGTCTTTAAACGTTTAATTTATTATTTTTAAAAAACATTACAATGGAAGGAACAGTAAAATTCTTTAACGAATCTAAAGGTTTTGGATTCATTAAACCAGACGATTCAAGTGAAGACATCTTTGTACATTCAACAGGTCTTATTGACGAAATTCGTGAAAACGATAAAGTTGAGTACGATTCAGAACGTGGAAAAAAAGGTATGAATGCCGTTAACGTAAGAGTTATCGACTAATTCGTATTACTTTTATACAAAATAGAAAACCATCCAACAGGATGGTTTTTTTTGTGTCTGTAAATCGGTAAATACGTCTAAATAGCTCTTCTTTATAAATATCAGCTTTGCATTTCTATGCTATAGAATTAACTCAGCAAGAATAAATACCATCTCTTCTCCATATCAACTCACTCCTTCTCCCGAATAATCTACATAAACCAAACTGTGAAAATCCAACCAAACTAAATCCATAATCACCTCACAACAAGTATCATTACAGAACTCAAAACTTTGCCGGTTATTTTTGGATTGAAAAATTGTTTTTTTTATATTTGTTTTGTTCGAAAGTCTTATTAAATAATAATTTCAATATCATTTATTACTATTCATTCCATTTAGGAATAAAAATAATAGAACTGTTACTGGCAATTAAATAAGAATACAGACTTTAAACAAACATCTTATTATTTTAAAAAACATTACAATGGAAGGAACAGTAAAATTCTTTAACGAATCTAAAGGTTTTGGATTCATTAAACCAGCAGATTCAAGTGAAGACATCTTCGTACACTCATCGGGTCTTATCGACGAAATTCGTGAAAACGATAAAGTTGAGTACGATATGGAAAAAGGAAGAAAAGGTATGAACGCAGTAAATGTAAGAGTAATCGACTAGTTCATATTACTTTCATACAAAATAAAAAACCACCCTTTTGGGGTGGTTTTTTATTTCTTAAAATTGTAACAACCGAAAAGGCTGTTTATTTTTTAACTAAAGTAACATTTACAGCATTCATCCCTTTAGGACCACGCTCAGTTTCAAAGTTAACTTTATCATTTTCACTTACTGAATCTACAAGACCATTGATATGCACAAAAATACTCTCCTTGGTTTCTAAATCCTTAATAAATCCATATCCTTTACTAGTATTGAAAAAAGATACAATACCCTCTCTTAAAGGTTGTTCAAAATTACCGTCATCACTATTTCGTGCACCAAGAACAATGTCTTCTTCGTTAATCTCTTTCTTCTTTTTGGTTGGATCTGGTGGCGTATCACTCAAATTGCCAAACTCATCTGTATAGGCAAGCATTTCTTCGAAAGTACGACCTGGACTGGATTTACGTTCTTCTTTACGCGCTTCTTTTTCTTTTCTTTTCTGGAGTTTTTGCTTCTCTTTCTCTTTTTTGTTGTAAGTTTCTTTTGGTCTTGCCATAGCTTTTTTAAGATTCGAAATTCATTATAATCCTTCAAAAAATAAACACGATAATTAATACTACTATCTGATCATTTCTTAAAGGTTCTGCAATGTACGGAATTATTCTCAACAAATTGCTAATTATTTATCCTTAAGGGTATAATATGCACCTGAATATGACAAATTTAAGCTGTAATTCCAATCATCTATTTTATATAAAAAAACAAATTTATAAGATTTAAACTCATATTTGTAAAATCCACCCAGAAAAAATATCTTTCCTGTATTCGAAACAAATAGATTTATTATGGAATTACACTCTAAAAGATTATGCCTACAAACAATCCAAAATAAACATGCTAAAGAAGTATTTGATTATCGTTCAGATGCTAAGACCAATCAGTACCAAGGCTGGATCCCAAAAAACATTGATGATGTTTATGATTTCATCAACAATAAAGTTTCCAAAAGCATCGACCAGATTGACACATGGCATCAATTCGTAATTATCTGCAGAGAAGATCAGAAAGTGATTGGTGATATTGGAATTCACTTTTTAGATGAAAACAAAAAACAGGTCGAATTGGGTTGTACCCTGGCAAAATCTTATCATGGAAAAGGCTTTGCTAACGAAGCTTTATCAGAAGTAATTAAATTTCTTTTTACTGATTTAAACAAACATCGTATTACTGCTTCGGTCGATCCGGCAAATATAAAATCGATAGCTATGCTTGAACGTTTAGACTTTCGAAAAGAAGCTCATTTTATAAAAAGCATCTTTGTAGATGGAGAATGGATTGATGATGTAATTTATGCAATTCTTAAAGACGAGTGGATCAATAAAATCCAAAATGATTAATTTCTCCACTTTTTCTAAGCTCCTATCTCTTTATAGAACACCCAATTTTCGTATTGATTTTCACCCATTTCGAAAAAGCACTTGCCGGCCACCAAATAATTCCGGCGATGATAAAAATCAAGAGCATTTTGGTTTTTGTAATAAGCAGTGAGCCATAAACCTGAACCATTATTTTTTCTCACCTCATTTTCAGCATGCAGCAAAAGTTTATAACCAACTCCCTGTCCATGAAAATGTCTTGACACGTATAATACGGATAGTTCTGGATCTGTAATATCTTTTACAGGACAAGAAGTATCGTAATCCAGTTGAGAACACGCAATTAAGCACGAATCCTTCTCGACCAAAAATTGGATTTCGAAGTATAGTTTCCGTTTTTTCTTTGGTAATTTCAGAAGCCAAATATTCCGCATATTCGTTATTTACTCCTCCCGCAGCATAGGTATCAAGCCAAACTTGAATTTTAAACATCGCAATACAAAGAGCATCTGAAGTTTCGGCTCTACGAATAATAAAATCGGTAATCATATCGATGCAATGATATTTTAATGAGACTCTTCAATGACAAGATCACATAAATCAGAAACTAATATCTCTTCAATTTCACGGAACTTATCTTTTGGAGTTTTGGTAAACAGCATCCCAAAAATAGAGTACATTTTATAATCAATTTTACGTAATTCCAGTGGATTACAAAATTGCGTCAATAATTTTTCATAATCAAAATGTGTAATTTTACCAGATGGTATTTTAGTCGAATTGTCCAAAATAATCAAAGAATAAATCTCATCATCCATTTCTTTTAAGATCTGATTCCAATCGGGTTTAATATTGCTTAAAAAACAATGATACGGATTCAATTTCGTGGCCAAATAAGTTAAATCTGCCGTAGTACACCAGCCACCAAACCTCATTGGATTCACTTCAATAGGGACTAATTTACCCGCTTCATCCACACGAACTTCGATGTGAACAGGAAAATTTTTCAATTCAACCTGCTCTCCGAGATCCTGCACAAACTGCTTAAATTGTGGAAGGTATGCCCTAATCAATTCCTTTGAAGTGTAATAAACCCGATCACTGACATCCTTTTCGGAAGCAAAAAGGTGCTTTAATACTCCCAACACAACCGCTTCGCCATTCTCATCAAAATAAGCATCAAAAGCAAACTCTTCTCCAGCAATTACTTCCTCAATTAAAAAGGAAGATGCGTTTACTACCTCAATAGGAAATAAAGCCTGAGCATTTGTAAATTCCTTGCGAATTAATTGCTTCACTCGTGACCAATCATTCTCATCTACAACCTTATGAACTCCAAGACTTAAAAAACCTACTGCCGGCTTAATTATAAACGGCATTGGTAATTCGTCCAATTGAATTTTATCCAAATCTTTAAGGAGCACTTCCTTATAATAGAAATCAGGATACATTCCCTGAATCAATTTTCGGAACTCAATTTTATTTTTAAACACATTAATGTATTCAGGTAGTTTGGTGAAACTTAAATGGTTCAGTACCCAATTGATAGAATTCTCGGAATTAGTATAAATTCGACTATTTGTATTATCACGAAAATGTTGAACAATCTGCTCTGAACTAATCAATGCAAGCTCCCCCTTTTCGGTAACATTACCCGTATCCATAGTTGGAAAATTATATTTTTCAATTGTCTCTTTAAGAAACTTGGAAACGTAAGGTTTGTCTAATAAAATCATGCAATAGTAATGTTAAGTATCAAATCTTGCACAAAGCTACAAAATATGTTTATAGTAATCTATTAATATAAAAGAATGGAGGAAACTCAACAAATCAAATAAGCAATTAAAAAGTTTGCTAAATTCCAAAGCTTTTAATAATGCTCATTTTTATTAAATCCCTACCTTTTAGGCTATAAAAATTAATACTGTTAATTCTGTGAAAAATAAAATACTTATCACCTATTCTATTCCAAAAGAGGGACTTACCGAATTGGAAACTCATTTTGATTTGATTTACCCCGAAAAGGAATTCTTCACAAAAGAAGAATTAATTGAACTGATTCCGCACTGTATTGGTTTGCTGTCTATTTTTAACCGAGAAGTCTCTGCAGATATAATAAAAGCTGGAAAAAATCTGAAAATTATCAGCAATTACGGAGTTGGTTTTAATAATATCGATATGAATGCTGCAAATGAGCAAGAAATTATTGTATGCAATACTCCTGAAGCTGTTTGCGAACCAACTGCCGAATTGTGTATGGGACTTTTATTATCGCTGAGCAGACAAATTTCGTTGTGCAATTATGGATTAAAAACAAATCCCGAATTTGAATGGGGAGTAATGAAAAATTTAGGAAGCACACTGCGAGGAAAGACCTTAGGAATTGTAGGCATGGGCAATATTGGTAAATCGGTTGCCGAAAAGGCAATGGTTTTTGGTATGAATATCGCTTATCACAATAGAAAACCCATTTCTGAGATTAAATGGAAGGATGCAGTTTATATGCATTTGCCGGATCTGCTTGAAAAATCGGATGTAATTTCCCTGCACTGCCCCTTAACCCCTGAAACGCATCATTTATTAAATGAAAAGGAGTTCCTGAAAATGAAAAAAACGGCCTTTTTAATTAATACATCCCGGGGTGCAGTTATTAATGAAGCTGACTTGGCCATAGCTTTGGAACAAGGTGAAATTGCCGGTGCCGCACTGGATGTTTTTGAGAACGAACCCATTATTCATCCAAAATTATTAACGCAGAAAACAGCTCTTGTAGTACCACATATTGGCACTGCAACAATCGAAACCAGAATTGAAATGAGCCGGGAAGCCTGTCAGAATATTATTGAGTACTTAAAAAATGGAATTACAAAAAACAGGGTTAATCAGGCTTTTTTTTAAAGCTTTTGCCGATCTTTATCTTTAGTTTAAGCAATAAATACAAGCCAACATATGCTTTTAGCCATCGACATAGGAAATTCAAATGTGGTCTGCGGTTTATCCAGCAATAATCATTGGGCCGAACAATTTAGAATTCATACAGTTGCCAACAAAACATCTGATGAATACGAAGTCATTTACAGAACTTTACTTGCGAGTCGGAATATCGATTTGAAAGAGATTAACCGGGTAGTTCTGAGCAGTGTAGTTCCCTCGCTGATACTTCCTATCCGTGAGATGATTCGAAAACTGTTCAACCAAGAGCCTTTAGTTCTCGGTCCGGAATTGTATCCGCGCTTGGATATTGGAATAAGCAATCCTTATGAAATAGGAACAGATTTGGTTGCCAATGCCGTTGCTGCTCACAACAAATATTCGGGCAATTGCATTGTTGTTGATTTTGGTACTGCTCTTACTTTTACTGTGATAAAAGCAGATGGAAATTTGCTGGGAGTGACGATTGCTCCCGGGCTTAAAACTGCCATGGCATCGCTTTCTCAAAAAACAGCTCAATTACCAAATGTCGATTTGGTTGTTCCTCCCTCCTGCATTGGAAAAAATACGGTTCATGCAATGCAGGCTGGTATTGTAATCGGTTACAAAGGTCTTGTTGAATCACTTCTGACTGAAATGAAAAAGGAAATGGAAGGAAAAACTACTGTAATTGCCACTGGTGGATTGGCCACTGTGATGCTTCCTATTCTTAACAGTTTCGATCATCATGAACCAATGTTAACCCTCGACGGACTTAAAATCGTTGGAAATAAATTTTACAAATAAGACAAACCTCAGCAATATATGCCTCTAGAAATAGAAAGAAAATTCCTCATAAAATCAAATTTACTGGATCTTCCTCAAGAGGGAAAGAAACTTATTCAAGGATACATTTGGAGTGATCCGGATAAAAGTTTACGAATTAGAATTGCGGGAGATCAATCTTTTTTAACCATTAAAACCGGAAATAATCCGCTGAGCAGGTCTGAATTTGAATACGAAATTCCGATGAAAGATGCTCAGAATCTTTTAGTTCTTTGTGATTCGAAGATTGAAAAAACACGATTCGTGATTCCTCAAAATAATTTATTCTGGGAAATAGACGTATTTGAAGGCGACAACAAGGGTTTAATTGTAGCCGAAATTGAGCTTAGCTCTGAAAATGAAAACTTTGAACTGCCACAATGGATTGATCGGGAAGTCACAAATGAAAGTAAATTTTTAAATGTGGAACTAATAAAACATCCCTTTTCCAAATGGTGAAAAAGGAAGGCTTATGAATTCAGGATCAACTTTTTCCTCTCTAATTATTGATTTATATATTTGTTCCTGAATTTTAGTTCGTACATCCATTTCTATCAATTTGGTATTCGACTCATCAGGACAAATTCGGTTCGACAGAAAAATATACAGCAAATCATATTTGGGATCAATCCAAATCATAGTGCCGGTAAAACCAGTGTGTCCATAACTTAATTCGGAAGCCTCACTGCATGTTGGACCACCTTTTTCTTCGGGATCGTAAAAAGGTTTATCAAAGCCAATTCCTCTTCTGTTTTCTGAATTTGGGTAGGCACGTCCAGTAAATCGATTCATCGTTTCAGCACTTATGTAGGTTTCACCGCCATAAGTTCCTTCCTGAAGATACATCTGAGCTAATTTTGCCAGATCGCCAGCATTACCAAACATTCCTGCATGTCCCGAAACGCCGCCAAGCATTGCTGCAGTTGGATCGTGCACATAAGCTTTAAGCCATTGTTTTCGAAAAAACTTATCATCCTGTGTTGGTACAATCCGATCGGCACTAAAGCGTTTCAAAGGATGATACCCCAGACTGGAGGCTCCCAACATGTCGTACAAATGTCTTTTCACATAGCCATCCAAACTTTCGCCGGAAATATCCTTAATCATCTCTCCCATCATTATAAAACCAAGATCGCTGTATTTATAACCATTTGATTCTCTAAATTCGGTTGCCAATATCTGATTGATTATCGTATCGTGATAACCTTTATGTATAAAAAGGTTATCCGCAATTTGAACCGGGTATTCTTCAGAGCTTTGATTGGAAAAAATCCCCTCTCTAAATTTATAATTTCGATCCAGATACAATTTATCAGCCACTTTTAAACTATAACGTTTCGAATAGTTCCGACTGAATAAATCTCCATCGAAGCTCGCCGAATCAACAGCCTCCCATTGAAATGGTTTATAACTCAACAATCTCGCTTCATGAGCTAAAATTTTCTTTAAAATAAGAGTATCCTTATTGGTGCCTTTGGCTTTTGAAAAATACTCACCCAATGTATGATCCACATTAATCCACCCTTCGTCACTTAACTGCATTATTGCCGGAAGTGCAGCTGTAATCTTTGTAAGTGATGCTAAATCGTAAATATCAGGATTACGAACTTCTACTTTTCCTTTGTAGGTATAATGACCGTATGATTTATGAAATACAACCTTTCCTTTTCTAGCTACCAGGATTTGACAGCCTGGGGTTGCTTTTTTTTTAATGGCATCATTTACTATCGAATCAATAACATTCAATTTAAGTGTATTTAATTCAACTTGTTCGGGCAAAGAAAATCCCAGACGGTTGTGTTTGGTTTCAAAACCAGTACCAACCGGAAAATGTCCATTAACCGTAACCGGTAAGTGCCCTTGAGAAGCCAACCCTCCAAAAATTATTTGAGCAGAAGCCATCTGAGTTTCAATATTATCCTCATACGAAACCAAAATCCCTTTTAGCCGATCAGTCCCTTCATATAAATCCAATCCATAAGGGTTTGCAAACAGATCAAAAATCACCTTCTTGTTTTTTGAAAGCTCAGAAAGAAACTCAATAGTCTGACTCGTAATTCCAAAATTCTTTGATGCCCGCATATCATTGTCGTGCTTACTTACAATCACCAAATTGTATTTATCAAGTTTTTTCAATAATTGATAATAACTTTCAATCGAAGCACTTTTCCCGATCTGAAAAAAATCTATATCTGCATACCTGCCAAGATATTCCTGAAATCTGTTTCGGATAGGGACACCCATAGCAACAGAAGCAATTTTCAGGGTATCTAATCTTTTTAACGGCAACAACTGCTCATCATTTTTCACCAATGTAATTGCCTTCTCGGTCAACTTTCGTCTTAAAATAAATCCTTGCTGTGTATTTAATCCAGACCACAGTCTATTCTGATCAATTGGCTTGTACTCATTCAAATTGAGCCAATACTTTGCTTTCAAAATTTTCAAACACTTCTCGTTGATATCATCCCAGAAAAGCTCACCGCTTTTTAGCGCCAATTTAATTTCTTTAATTGCTATTGCAACGTCTTCAGTAAAAAGAAGAACATCATTGCCCGCAACCAAAGCTTTAGCATCAACCACACCCTTCGGATAAAATTTACGAACGCCTTCCATATTTAAAGCATCCGTAAATACCAAACCTTTAAAACCCATTTCCCCTTTCAGCAATTGAGAAACGATCGGGCGGGAAAGTGTCGCTACTTTTTGCAAAGGATCAAGCGCCGGTACATTTAAATGAGAAACCATAATCCCCCCCAAACCATTATTTATTAAACGACGGAAAGGAAATAGTTCAATAGAATCAAGTCTTTCAATAGGATGATCTACCAAAGGAAGATCAAAATGCGAATCGGTTTCGGTATCTCCGTGACCCGGAAAATGTTTGCCTACAGCAATAATTCCTGATTTCTGCATTCCTGAAGCAAAAGCGTACGATTTGTTGGTTACATTGTAACGATCCTCGCCAAAGGAACGGCTGTTAATTACCGGATTTCGAGGATTATTATTCACATCCATTACGGGTGAGAAATTCACATGAACACCAAGCCTGTTACACTCTTTCCCAATCTGTTTCCCCAACTGAAAAATCAATTCATTATCCTGAATTGCACCCAGCATAATTTGCCTTGGGTAACTTATCGTTTGTTTTAATCTGGATCCGAGTCCAATCTCTGCATCCATTCCAATCCAAAGAGGAACCTTTGCCAAAGCTTGATACCTATTTGTCAACTCGGCTTGCTTACCCGGTTCTCCTTGAAAAAATATAATTCCTCCGATTTGATATTTACTCACTAAGCCGGCAATCCTCTCAGATTCTTCATCTCCTTTATTCGAATATGCTGCAAGCATAAACAATTGAGCAATTCTCTCGTCATCACTTAAAGTCGACAGAATGGAATCTGCCCAGATATTGGGTTGAGACAATCCATAAACTAACCTATCATCTTCTAAATCAATATTTTGTGCAGACACAAAAAAATGACTTACAAGAAAAATAAGAATAATAAACAATCTGTTCAGAGAATATATATGTGTCATGAAAATCTTTCTTTGGCTATAAAAACAGTGAAGTGCAACAAAATTATAAATACCCTGTCAATTAACAGAATGATTCATCACTTAAAATGAAGAATTAATAAATTATTTAGGAGAGAATACTTATGGTGATATAAAAAAGGGGCAAAGCCCCTCTTTTAATTACTAACAACTAAAACCATACTTAAAACTTAAAAAGAGCTGAAACTTATCAAGTCAAATATGAAAATTGAAGGAATTTAAACCTTCACTACACAAGTAAAAATATTGCAATAGGTATGATAAAACAAGTGTCAAATGTGCCATTTTCTTCACATTGAACATAACAATAGGCTCTTATTTATCTGATTACCCGCAAAAAAGGGCTTACAACTTAATTGTAAGGAAAACTATTCTTTTTGAAAAATCGATAAAAAGGATTAAATTAAAAATTGAGATGATGCCAAATCATATGTTCAATTCTTAAGCTACCCATTATGAAAAAAATCTTCATTGTTCTACTGTCCTTTACTTTTAGCTCATTCATAGTTGCCCAACAGACAAAGAACATCGACTTATTTTTAGATGATGACGGAAATATTAGTTTGGAAACAAAATATCTGCAAACAGCAATAACAGATCAGCAAATTCGAGAATGGATTTCCTCATTTCCTGATCAAGTAAATGGTAAGATTGAATATATTAATTCAAATTCAGGCGAATTTCGATACAAAGGCCACGTTCCTATTTCTTTAAGCGAAAGACCTTCCGTTTTCCAGATTGAAATGCATTTCACACTTTCAATCCACAGTGCGAAAGACCAATTAATTGTTACCATTGGTGATATTTATTATCAATCCTATCCGGAATATGGGAAACAAGGAACTCCAGCCATAATTTCCTATCCTAAAGATTGGTACTCCAAAGCAAAATTGCGCAAAAAAACAGGCAATCTGCCTTGGCTAAACAGTTTGGTTAAAGAAAACACCATTTCCAAAGCTGAAGAATTGCTGGCAGGTGGAAATGAGTTTTTCATCTGATTATAATTTATTTTTTAGTTGCTGTATGGTCCCGAAAACTTTCGGGATTACCATGAACCAATAAGCTTGTTCTTGTGTATCAAAATATATTTGTCATTGGTCGTTTCAAATACTTTACATCAACTTACTTTTCTTTTGATTGGCATCTCTGCGTAAACTTTTAATCACCTCAATTATTTCATTTGAAGCTAAATCGATTTCAGTTTTAGTGGTATATCTACCTACAGAAAAACGAATTGTGCCCATTGCATATTCCAAAGGAACTTTCATAGCATCCAGGGTTGCAGAAACACTTACACAATCAGTGTGACATGCGGCACCCGCTGATGCCGCCACATGTTTCAACCGACTTAAAATCTCGTTTACCGGAATTTTCTTAAAGGAGACACTTAAGGTATTTGGCAAACAAAAATCATTATTCCCATTAAACTGAACATCTGAAAGTTTAGATAAGTTCCTGCGTAAAATCCGAATCAAATTCATTTCATGCCTCATTCGTTTGTCTTCCTCCTCCATGGCCAATTCGGCAGCTTTTCCCAAACCAACAATTTCCAATACATTTTCGGTTCCCGCCCGTAAATTCCTTTCATGATCTGCACCATGAATCAATTTCTGCAATTTAATTCCCTCGCGAATGTACAAGGCTCCAATTCCTTTCGGCCCATAAAATTTATGACCTGCAAGAGTCAGTAAATCAACACCCAGTTCCTGAACATTAACAGGTACTTTACCCACAGCCTGAGCACAATCAGTATGGACAATAATATTATTCTGCTGCGCTAATTTCGAAATTTCAGAAATTGGCTGTAAAGTTCCCACCTCGTTATTCGCATACATGATCGAAATTAAAATAGTATCTGGTCGAATGGCCTTTTTCACATCAGACAATTGTACTCGTCCTGTTTCATCAACAGGCAGATAGGTAACCTCGAAGCCCTCTGTTTCCAAAAATTTACAAACCTCTGTAACCGCAGGATGCTCGATAGAAGAAGTGATAATATGTTTGCCTTTATCCTGATTTGCAAAAGCATAGCCCTTTAATGCATAATTATTTGATTCAGATCCGCCACTGGTAAATATCAATTCTTCAGCATCACAATTCAGCAATGAAGCTACCTGATTTCTTGCCTTATCCACAGCCTCTTTGCATTGCCGTCCATAAAAATGTGAGCTTGACGGATTGCCAAAAAAACCTTTTAAGTAAGGAATCATCGCATCAGCAACTTCCGGTGCGATAGGTGTAGTCGCATTGTAATCAAGATATATCGGTTTCATTTTATTGGTTATTATTGATTTTCAACAACTTTGAATTCTGTTCTTCGATTTAAACTTCTTCCCTCTTCGGTTTCATTGGCTGCAATAGGATGTGAAGCACCATATCCTTTAAAGCTTAGCCGTTTTGCTTCTATTCCTTTTGAAATTAAATAATCGCAAACCGCCTTTGCCCGGTTATTGGAAAGATTCAGATTGTAATCTTCAGTTCCGGTATTATCGGTATGACCGGCAATTTCAATTTTTAATTTAGGATAAGCTGCCAACAGATCATACAAGCGGGTCAATTCAATTTCAGATTTCGACAAAATATCCCAGGAGTCGACATCAAAAAATACATTCCTAAGTACGATTTCTTTTCCTTTTTCAATTTTATCTAAAAGGATATCTAATTGTTGGGGATTCGATTTCTTCTGATCATCCAACATCTCGAAATGTTTGGAATAAAAAAGATAGTCACCGGCCTCAGCCGAAAAAAGATATTCTCTATCCGAAGGCAAACAAACCAAATAGCTGCCATCCGTCCGATCTGATTTTATCTGAATAATTGTATCATTGCTCATCAAATCAATTAATAAAAGCGAAGCTAGCACGGGACTTTTAGATTTAGCATCCAACACATTGCCTTTTAACCACGACACAGACTGTGGCTGCAAATCTACAGGCATCTCAAAACTAAAAATATCTTTTCCTTTGCCTTTTAGGCGATCCGAAGAAAAATAAGCTTTATCACCTTTCGCATTGATAATCAATCCTATTTCATCGTTAAATGTATTAATTGGGGAACCCAAATTTTCAGGATCACTCCATTTCCCATCTTTATCGCGTTCTGTCTTAAACAAATCATATCCACCCATTCCGGTTAAACCATCTGAAGAAAATACCAGATACCGGTTTCCGGCATGAATAAATGGTGACATTTCATTGTCTGCTGTATTAACAGCAAGATTAGTTGGCTGCGTCCAGCGTTGTTTTCCATCTTCCAAAGTTTCAATTAATCTGGAATGCCAAATGTCCATTTTCCCTTTTCCTGATTTTCGGTTGCTCACAAAATACAGTTCCCGTCCGTCAGCAGATATACTTGGCTGAGCTTCCCAAGCTTTCGAATTAATTGGTTTGCCAACATTTATTGGTGCCGACCAAACATCTCCTTCCCGAACTGAATAGTAAATATCGCAGCGGCCATATCCGTTAGTACGATTGCAAGCCGTAAAATACATGTATTTGCCATCTGCCGTAATGCTTTGTGCTCCTTCGTTCTTTTCCGTATTGATAACTAAGGATAATGGTTCAGACGGCATCCACAAACTATCTTCTTGGTGAGATACATAAAAATCCTCTTGTCTTTTGATTTTCACTTCAGTTCCTTCTTTCTTCTCTGTCAGCAATCTGGTGAACACAAGCAATTCCTCATCGGCAGTAAGGCTGGGCCAATACTCATCAAATTCGGAATTCACATTATCACCAAGGTTTACCGGTTTAAAATCGACAGGATTTGCCATCGACTTGATCGCAAACCGGCAACTTTCCAGTCTTTTTTCTGCCAACCTTCTATTTCTGTCGGAACTATTTGAAAGGGATAGAAACTCTTCATATTTCGTTAATGCCTTTTGATATTCTCCTATTTTCAGGTAAGCATTCCCGAGATTAAAATGCACATTCGGAAAAAAATTGGCATCAATATTTATCGCCCCCAAATAAGCTTCAATTTCAGATTCAGTCTTGCCCGTTTCGTGCAAAACATCAGCTTTAAAAAGCCATGCTTCAATAAAATCAGGGCTTTGCTCAATTGCGACATCTAAATATTTCAGAGCTTTGGAATTATCCATCTGCCGATAAGCCTCTGAAGCCAACTCATAATTTTTGATGGCTCTCTTCGACTTGATACTGTATTTTTTTTGTGCATTGGAAGTAAATCCAAACAACAAACAACACAAGAATAAGATAACTGATCGATACATTTTATTGATATTATTCAATTTCTAAGGTGCAAAATGAGCCACAACTTACCGATGGCAAATTTCGGCATACACACAAGTTCGGCAAATATCTTTATTTTCTACCTGATAAAAAGGAATATCCTGATTAAAAATCTCTTCCAGTAATTCTTGCAGGCCTTCAACAAATTCAGCTTTAAACATTCTGTAATCATCAACACGAACGGCATTTCCGCGCCCCTCTTTTTGAGCTAAGGTGCAATCAAACCCATCGTTAAAAAACTCTTTCAGACTGTATATTCCTGGGGAAATTGCTGCACCTGGATTGTAATTTTCATCGTAAAACAAGCAATAAAGCAAAGTTTGAAATGCCGCTTTATTTTTATTCTTCCCTTCTTTTTCGAAAAGAGAAGCGATATCCTTAAAAATCAGATCGGCCTTGCCTGTTTTGTAATCTAAAATACGAATGGTATCATTCAATTTGTCTACTCTGTCAATCAACCCGCTAATGTTTACCTTTCGATCGGCTTTCTCTCCTATTGGCATTTGAATTTTATATTTCCCCTCCAAAGAAACAATTTCAAAGGGTGCAAATTTCTGATCCAAAATCAATATCCGATCAATAAACTTCTTCAGGATATCGAAAACAAGAAGATTTCTTCCACCAATTTCCATTGGTTGCTCCTTTTTCAGCTGAAAGTAGATGTTTCGAAAAGCATCCTTTAAAACCTGATCCAGTAAAACTTTGTTTTTCCGCAAGCCCTCCAAATCTTCTTTCCGAATTGTATTGCCACTAAAAGGCTTGTACAATTCTTCCAAAACCGAGTGAAATAAATTCCCGAAAGTTGGCGGATCGATCTCTTCCAAAACCACATCGGGTTCTTTTAAACCAGCTAAATATTTAAAATAAAAGCTCAGGCTGCAATTCATATAAGTATTTAAGGCCGACGGCGAAAAACTCTTTATCCCATCACCGCAATACCCGCTTAGGTAGGTTTGAATTCGCTCGTTTTTAGCCACGCTAATCGGCTTGGTTTCCTGCAAAGAAATATTGTAGGACGGACTGTTCTCAACAATCTCAAAATCTGATTCGTATTTCAGCTGATACAAAAAACGACTCATTTCACCAGTGCGAATCCCGTCACTTTGAGTGCTGTACAACAATTTAAGATCTTCAACACGCTGAATCAACCGGTAAAAATAGTAAGCGAAAATCGCATCCTGATGATCGATTGTCGGCATTCCAAAGCCTTTACGCAAATGATAGGGAACAAAAGAATTTGCAGCTCCTGTTTTAGGCAATTTCCCTTCGTTCATCGAAAGCACGACAATCTTTTTGAAATCGAGCAATCGTGTTTCCAAAATTCCCATTACCTGCAAACCTGCCAAAGGTTCTCCTTCGAATGGAATACTCAAACTCTGAATCATTTTATCCAGAATCTTATAAAAAGTATCCTGCTTTAGTTCAATTTTGTGCTGATTCAGTAAAGAATTGAGACGCTTTATGGCCAAAAACAAATGATAGATGTATTCCTGTTCAATTTTATCAACCAAGGTTTTTTCCTCATCAGTAGTTTCTAGTTTCTGATAAATTCCCTGAAGCAATTCAAGCAGATATATTGAAAATTGCTCTACACTACTCACCGGAGAAAAAAGCTTTTCCAAAACGGGATCACCCTTAATTAAACGTTGTGGAACTTCAATTCTATTGGTTGTTAGAATATCCTGTGTTATAGAATGTGCCAATTCAGGATTCACAGAATTCAAATATTGGTGATTTAGAAGAGACAATACCTGTTTGTGGTGAAACGACACCTCTCCATTGGATTTTTTCACACTTTTCTGCAGATCGATCACCAAACGCAGCAAACTTGCCACAGGCGTATTTTTGGCTGGATATCCCATGGTTACATTCACATTCTTTGCAATTTTAGGAATGGAATGCAATACCGGAAGAAGCAACTCCTCATCGGCCAAAACAATAGCCGTTTCCTCTAAGGCATCCTCCGAATTCCTGCAGAATTCTTCAACCACTGCGTGGGCATACTTCGCCTGTCCCACTTCCGAGGAAAGTGAAACAAATTCAACTTTGGTTTGATTATTCTTGATATTATCGAACCTGATATTCGTTTTTGGCGACGGAAACCGTTTGATATTTTCGCGTAAAAACAAACCCGCCTCATGAAAAGGATTCTGAAGATAGGATTCATCGTAATCCCAATAAAAATCGGCTTTATCCTGCTTCTTCAATTCATCAAACAAATTCTGTTCGCAACGGTTTAATGCATTAAAACCTATAAAAATGACCCGATCTTCTTTGATTTCAATCTTCCCCGATTCCAACTCATCAACCAATTTTCGGGAAGCCATTCCTTCGTATGCCAATCCTTCAGATTGTAATACATCCCGAAAATCAGAATAAATAGGATACAGATTTTCCCATAGTTTCACAAACTCCTTTTGATGCTCCGAATATTTCTCGGGACGGAATGTACTCCAAAATGATTGTATAGCAGCAATCTGTTCTTCCGTTAAGTAATCGAACAGATTATCAATCTCTTTTTCCTCCGCTAAATTCTGAAACAAATGCTTTGCATTCACCCGGTACTTGTCCAAATCGTCGAAATCGCCCAAAAGCATTTCTCCCCAATGGTAAAACTCATCGAAACTTTCCGACACATCCATTTTTTGAATGTAGATTTTATACAAACGGAAAAGCAAACCCAGATTATCCTCGGTCTGCAACTGAGAATGAGTTTTAAAAAAATCATTAATGGTTAAAATTCTGGGTGCCCAAACAGGTTTTTCAATCAATTCATTTAAATATTTTGAAAAGAATAAACCTGCACGGCGATTTGGAAACACCAACATGCAATTGGATAAATTACTGCCGTATTTTTCGTACAGTTCGCTGGTTAATTCGCGTAAGAATGAATTCATTGTTTAAGTATGATTTGAAATATGAGATGAAAGATGTGAGATTATTGCCGCAAGTAGGAAAATACAATCTCGATATTCGGAGACCCGTGCATCCCATTGGGATTCAAACCCGGTTTTCCTTCCGGGATATCTACCCCTAAGTTTTTGTAATATTCAATCCAAAAAGGAAGAAAATCACCGGTTTTAGCATCCTTAAAAGTCATCGGGTTTAACCGGAAGATTTCAATAGAATCTCCGGCATTTGCAAATAGGTCATAAATCAGCTCAGAGCAATAGTAAGTTGAGTCTCCCATGATGTAAATATCATCGTATGGTTTTCCAATCAGCTTCCCTCCCGACTCCAGAGCCTTATCAATAAAAGCAGTAAATTCAGGCTTTAGCCTTCCCACCTCAACTTTTGGCTTTTGGTCAGCAGTTGTGCTTCGCTGCAAAAAATCAGTGAGTTTGGTGTAGGTAACTCCTTTTGAGATGGCTTCTAAAACCATAGTATCCCCGTTTTTATGAATATCAACAATCCCAACATGCGAAAAGCTCAAATTCTTAGCTCCTCCTGTTACTGATTCTATCGCATCTGAAATAGAATCCGCATCCAGATCCTGAAAAAGAAGATCTCCTTTTTCGAGAGTAAACCGAGGTTTTTTTTGTAAATTATGACAGGCCGTGAATTGAGCACCAAGTGCCAAAACAATTAAAATACGGAGAAAATACATCTGTGAGATTTTACATGTTTGTCTTAAAAAAACTAAAGTAATTCGAACAGGCATCAAATAAAAGAATTGTGCTGTTTATTTTTAGTAATGTTAAACCAAAACATCTTATAGAAAAACTCTATATCTATATCTGTAAAAAAAATGATCTTTTTATCTATTATTTGTTTTTGATATCACCATAAGGCTTAAAAATTAATACATTTGTTTAAGTAACAACGATAATCAGACTAAGTACAACGAACAATTATATGGATAAATTTAGCTTTTTAGGTAACAGTGAAATCGAATCTATCGACCAACTTTACCAATCCTATAAGAATGATCCTGAATCCATTGAAGAAAGTTGGAGACAATTTTTCCAGGGATTTGATTTTGCAACAGCCAAATTTCCAATTAAGGAACAAACGGCCAACGAAAATATTCCAGCCGCAAGTCCGACGAGTAAAGAATTCAATGTTATGAATCTGATTCATGCCTATCGTCAGCGCGGACATCTTTTTACCAAGACAAATCCGGTTCGGACCCGACGGAAATATTTCCCTACACTCGACGTCGAAAACTTTGATCTTTCAGAATCAGATTTGGAAACTGTTTTCCATGCCGGCACAGAAATAGGATTGGGTGCTTCCAAATTAAAAGATATTGTCTCCCATTTGCAGGAAACCTACTGCAAATCGATAGGTGCAGAATATGTTTTTGTACGTCATCCTCAGATGATGCGATGGCTGCAGAACAAGATGGAAGGCACTAAAAACACTCCTGACTTTAACGATGAGCAACGCAAACACATCTACTATCATTTAAAGCTTGCCGTTGGTTTCGAAAACTATATCCACAAAAAATTTGTCGGTCAAAAACGCTTTTCCCTCGAAGGAACAGAAACCTTAATTCCTGCTTTGGATGCCATGATTGAACGTGGTGCTGAGCTTGGTGTTCAGGAATTTATTTTCGGGATGGCTCACCGGGGAAGATTAAATGTACTGGCCAATATCTTAGAGAAACCTTACGCCAATATTTTCAAAGAATTTATGGGCGAAGAGTTCGAAGAAGACATTGCTTTGGGGGATGTAAAATACCACCTGGGATATGGAAATACGGTAAAAACAGATGATGGCAGTAAAGTAAAACTTCATTTGGCACCCAACCCTTCGCATTTGGAGACCGTTGGTGCTGTTGTTGAAGGAATTTCACGCTCGAAAATTGATAACGACTACACCGGCGATCAGGACAAATTGGTTCCTGTTATCATTCATGGTGATGCTGCTGTTGCCGGACAGGGAATTGTGTACGAAACAATTCAAATGTCGCAATTGAAAGGATATAAAACCGGAGGAACCATCCATTTGGTCATCAACAATCAGGTAGGTTTCACAACCAATTATCTGGATGCCCGGTCGAGTACATATTGTACCGATGTTGCAAAGGTAACCCGTTCTCCTGTGTTTCATGTAAATGGTGATGATGTGGAAGCTTTGATTTTCACGATCAAGCTGGCTATGGAATACCGTCAGGAATTTAATTCTGATGTTTTCATAGATATTCTTTCGTACCGGAAATTTGGTCATAACGAAGGAGATGAACCCCGTTTTACCCAACCAATTCTGTACAAAGAAATCGCCAAACATAAAAATCCACGGGATATTTATGCCGAATTCCTGATTGGAAAAGGAATTTATACCAAAGAAGAAGTTGCAGCGATTAACTCCGAATACAACAAACTTTTAGATAAAGATTTTGAATTATCTAAAACATTTAAGAAGGTAATTATACAGCCTTTTCTGGAGGATTACTATAAAGACATCCGATACTCAACTCAGGAAGATTTTGAGTCTTCTCCTAAAACAGGAGTTGCAAAAAAGACTTTGCTTGAGCTGGCCGGAAACATTACCAATTTGCCCGGCGACCTTACTTTCTTCAAAAAGATTGGGAAGTTAATGACCGATCGCAAAAACATGATCGCGAATGATGAGTTGGATTGGGCCATGGGAGAACTGCTTGCCTATTCCAGTCTGCTGGAAGAAGGAAACAGTGTTCGTGTAAGCGGACAGGATTCGGAAAGAGGTACTTTTTCGCACCGGCATGCAGCTTTGGTGATTGAGAACTCAGACGAGAAATATTTCCCGCTGAAAAACATCAGCAGCAAGCAAGCCCCTTTCCATATCTACAATTCATTGCTTAGTGAATATGGTGTACTTGCATTTGAATACGGATATGCCTTGGCACACCCTTCCGGCCTTACCATTTGGGAGGCTCAGTTTGGAGATTTTCACAATGTTGCTCAGGCAGTTATCGACCAGTACATCAGTGCTGCCGAAGACAAATGGGGCATAAAAAATGGCTTGGTGATGTATCTGCCTCATGGATATGAAGGACAAGGCGCAGAACATTCGAGCGCAAGAATGGAACGTTTCCTTACCCTATGTGCCAACAACAACATGCAGATTACCAACCCGACTACACCTGCCAACCTGTTTCACATGTTACGAAGACAAGTGAAACGTGACATACGGGTTCCGTTAATTTGCTTTACGCCAAAAAGTCTGCTTCGTCATGCAAAATGTGTTTCGAAAATTGATGACATGGCCAAAGGTCAGTTTCAGGAAGTGATTGACGACAACAATATAATTGCAGAAGAAGTTCGCCGCGTTGTATTCTGTTCCGGAAAGATCTATTACGATTTACTGGCCCGAAAAGAGGAACTGTTTGCTCAGGATATTGCCTTGGTTCGGGTAGAACAGCTGTATCCGTTTCCTGATAAGCAGATTGATCAGATTTTGAATCGATATCCAAATGCCCTTCTTCATTTATGGGTTCAGGAAGAACCGGAAAACATGGGAGCCTGGCAGTTTATCAACTACAACTTTAAAAACAAAGATATTAAATTGGTTCCTGTAGCACGCCAGGCCAGTGGCAGTCCGGCAACCGGATTGAATAAAATTCATCTGGCAGGGCAAAACGAAATCATTAACAAAGTATTTCGAAAATGCAATTGCGATCGAAAATTGAAATATTGCGGATTACAATGTGTGGAAGGCAGTTCTCATGCAGACATCCTCGTTCAGCACGAATATTTCGAAGAGAAGAAAAGTAAATTGCTGATGTAAATCAAAAGACCCAAGTAAAAAGTACAAAATATCAAGACATGCAACAGGTTTAGTTGCTTTTACCCGATGATAAAACAATAATACAATAAAGATGATCGAAATAAAAATACCTAGTCCCGGAGAATCCATTTCCGAAGTAGAAATAGCCAACTGGTTTGTAGCAGATGGTGATATTGTTGAAAAGGATCAGGAAATTGCAGAAATTGAATCGGATAAAGCCACTCTGACTCTTATTGCTGATGAAGGTGGTAAAATTCAGATTATGGCGCAGGAAGGCGATACAGTTGCTGTTGGATCGGTTGCCTGCAGCATAGACACCAGTTTTGCCGGAGAAGCATCTGCTTCCTCTGCTCCTAAAGAAGCAAAAAAAGAAGAAGTTCCTGCTGAAAAAACAGCTCCTGCAGTTGTTACTGCATCTAAGTCAACAAATTCTGAAACGTACAAGGATGTTAAGATTTCGCCCATTGCTAAAAAACTAATGGAAGAAAATCACCTTTCGGTTGATGATGTAATTGCCGGCATTCAACGTTTGTCGAAAAAAGACATTCAGGCGGTGGTCAGTAATCCGGGCAGTCAGGCAGCAATTCCAGCGCAAAGCAAAAGCATTTCGAGAGAAGTGAAACGCACAAAAATGTCGAATCTTCGGAAAAAGCTGGCCACCCGTTTGGTTTCCGTAAAAAATGAAACGGCCATGCTGACTACTTTTAATGAAGTTGACATGAGTGCAGTAATGGCACTGCGCAGCAAGTATCAAAAGAAATTTGTAGAAACCCACGATATTAAACTGGGTTTTATGTCCTTCTTTACCAAAGCAGCTTCGGAGGCTTTACAACTACACCCTGCGGTAAATTCGATGATGGATGGTGACGAAATTGTAAGTCCTGAATACACAGATATTGCCATTGCGGTGCAAACACCAAAAGGTTTGATGGTTCCGGTCATCCGAAACATCGAAACCTTGGGCTTAGCCGAAATAGAAAAGGAACTGATGAATTTGGCCAACAAAGCCCGTTCGGGTAAAATTAGTCTGGACGAAATGACCGGCGGCACTTTTACCATTACCAATGGCGGCGTGTTTGGTTCGCTGTTGAGTACTCCAATTATCAATCCGCCGCAATCGGGTATTTTGGGCATGCACAATATTGTGGAACGACCGGTTGCTGTAAACGGCAAGGTAGAAATCCGCCCGATGATGTACATCGCTCTATCCTACGATCACCGGGTAATTGATGGAAAAGATTCCGTTGGATTTTTGGTGAAGATTAAAGAGATGATTGAGAATCCTCAGAAAATGCTGTTCGGAGGCAAAGATCCGGATTCATTGTTATTGGAGATATAAAATACAATATACCTTACCGCAGGGACACGCCATGGCGTGTCCTTTTTTGTGTGAAAATTTATAAGATGTGAATGTGATCGGGATCAAATTTATTTTTAAGGTCGGACTCTCCACTTTTATAAGAATATCTGCGATGTAAGAATCGCAGGAACAATGCCACCCCACTCTACATCGAAACATTATGCAGTTTCTAACCTCTGGTCAGGATCGCAAACCAACATTTCCTTTTCTATATCCACGACCACAACGGTCGTGCTACTACGACCACAACGGTCGTGGTGCTGCGACTACAACAGTCGTGGTGCTGCGACTGCAACGGTCGTGGTACTGCGACTGCAACAGTCGTGAAAAAACAAGAGCCGATTCGTTTGAATCGACTCCTGAATACAATTTCACCGTAAAATTGTACAACTTAATCTCCCGAACCTACAGGAACCAAATCTATTAAAAAACGACCTGCTCTCATACTTTTATAGTTCTTAAAAATTGTTCTCACCTCTACCTGAAAACTTCCTGTTTTCAAGGCTTCAGGCACAAAAAACAACAATTCAGAGGGTTTGTTTTTCACCACATTCACTACTTTGGTTGCCGCACCATCACCGGCAATAAAAAAGATTCCCTGATCAGCATCTTCCTCATCAAATTTTAAAAGCGATCCTTTTAGGGAAGCAATCTGACCCGGACTAAAGGTCTCGTTTACGGCTTTGGTTTTTAAATCGGTGAACTGTTGAATCACTGGCTGTACTACAGATATTTCCACCTTACGCAATTCGATATTTCCAATCGCTTCGGACAAACGATGGCCGGCATTCAGCTTCAAACGAATAGAATGGCGTGTTTTATCGAAACTATCGCTCTGGTTAACAAACACCCCCGAAATACTCGGATACACCTTAAACAGCTCGGTGTTTACATTGTTGCCACTGGCCACGGCCTGCACCACAGCGTAATTAAATTCTTCGATTACCGATAAGGCCTCAGCCTTGGTTACGGTAGAGCCTTTGCCAATCATTTGCTCAACAATTTGCTCTGTGCCAATGGTTTCGTTATCGGTTACCATGCCCATGTAATCATCAGGATCATCAGTTAGATGATTGGGAATTAATCCATACCTTAGTGCCATAATTTGAAAAAATTATATAAAAGGGACAGGGTCCGTTGGCTGCATTTCCTACCCGCAAAAGTTGAAGATGCTCGGCCAATGGGTTGCCTGTTTTTTTTGCATTGTTAAAAGGCGGCTATTTGTTGCCAAACTCCCTCCCCTCTTAACAAAAACAGACTGAAACTATTTAATTATCCCCACATATCAAAACCATAATTGGTAAAACAGATCCATTTTTATGCTAATAAAATACTTCAACCCGCGGCACACTTTCTGTTTGCAGGGCTTTTGAGGGAAACTGTAAAAAATGTTAAATTTATCAGATTCTAAAAAATTCACCACAACAGCTCACAGCACATAAACAGACATTTATTCCTGACTAACAACACTAAATCCTCAATAAATCAATTTTCCTTAATAAAGCCAAGCTGGCAACACAAGACACAAACCCCTGACTGCGAATCCTTTCTTCACTATTTATATTGATAATTAATAAGCGAAGCTACTTTTCTGTTTATATTTTATGCTTACTTTTAGAGGTGACTGTGAAAAACTACAAAATGTGAATCCTCTTGATGAACTATGGAACAAGACTTAACCAAAAGGTGCACAATACACCCCATATAGGTATGTATTGTGCACCTTTTCATTTGATATAGTAGAAATAAGTGCACCGGTGCACATATAATAAGTTAGCGTGCATTACAAAACCATGACCATGTAAATTAATTAAAAATGAGAACAGATAGTCCAATCAAAAAAAAGGAAGATGACTTACTAGAACGCTATGATTTTGCGATTGATATAGTTAAAGGATTATTAAACACTTTTAATACTGGTCAAGAAAGTATCGCAATTGGAATTAATGGAGAATGGGGCTCTGGTAAATCTTCAATTTTAGAATTCATCGAAACAGAACTTGAGCTTCAGACGGCTAGTGAAACAACACGAAATATTATTTTTCGCTTTAATCCATGGTTATTTACAGGGCAGGCTGATTTGCAAAAATCATTTTTGACACAACTAGGAATACATCTTCGGTCTATAAATCCAGAATTAAAAAAACTAGGTGAGGATATAATTTTAATCTCTTCGATTATTGAAATCGCAAATGTTCTCAACCCTGATATAATTTCTAGAAAATTCATCTCAAGTGGTAGTAAAATAATTCAAAAAATAGCGAAACGAATAGGTGATGAACCATCTCTACAAAACCTAAAGAAACGTATTGATGATGTTCTGGAAAATTCAAGCATAAAGGTGTTTGTTGTAATAGATGATATTGATAGGCTGATTCCAAGTGAAATTGCAAACATTTTTAGGCTTGTTAATTTGAACGCTAATTTTAAGAATACTTTTTTCTTCCTTTCATATGACAAAGAAGTTGTTACAAAGGCATTAGAAACAGAATTTAAAATTAACGGAGAGCAGTATCTTGAAAAAATTATACAACTTGATTACTCTATCCCCAAATTATCATCTGAAATTTTGGAAAACTTGTTTTTGGAAAATTATAATCAGTTGGCAGTAAAACAAAAGTCTGATTTTTCTAATCAAGAATTTAATAGAGTCTGGAATGCTGGACTAAATGAGTATTTCACAAATTTGCGACATATATATCGTTATTTTAATGCTTTAGATATTAGGTTTCCTGCAATCAAAGACGATGTAAATATCGTTGATTTTTCCGTTATTGAAGCTATCAGAATATTTGACTATAATGCATTTGAATGGATTTATAAGAATAAAGAAAGCTTAATAAAAGACGTAGAGGTTCTGTTGCCAATGGGAATTGAAAGTGAAGAAAAACAAAGTCTTCTTGATTATATTCTAGAGAATAAAGAACTTAATTCCAAACTTAGCACAAAACATCTAATTAATTTTATTTTTAAGTCAATTCATTTCCCTGAATTTAGCTTCGCTTTTGGTGATGACAAAATTGACTATGCAAAACTGGAAAGTGAAAAAAGAATTGCACACGAAGACTTTTTTGAACACTATTTTTCATTTAAAATTTCCGCCAACAACATACCTCAAATTGTAGTAAATAAATTTCTAAATAGTGAAACTGCTAACAAGCTAGAAATAATAAAAGAATATCAGAAAACTAAACTATCACTTTTTCTAAAACGAGTATTTTACAGCTTGAGCAGTGAAGAAAAGGCATATGAACAAATCGAATTTATTCTCAATTACGCTGACTCGGAAGAATTGCATTTAATTCAAGATGAAAGAGGTTTTAATGGTCTTTACACTGTAATTTCATTTCTAAACGATATTGGTAATAAATTTGGGTTTAATACCTTTTTAGACGAAGTATTGTCGAGCAATACAAGCTATTCAAGATTTTATTTACAAGGGTTTTTAAGAAATAGAGTTAACGGTAGTTCAAATATCGAGGTAGTTAAATTCTTTCCAGAAGAACTTATAACTGAGAAAAAAGATGAAGTATTGAAATCATTTAAATTGTCATTAGACCATTTTTCAAATGATTATTTTGAACGGCCGTTAGAAATTGACATAAACGTTATCAATAATTTATTGCGATTGACTCAAGAAGAAGATGCAGAAAAATATAGGCAGGTAATTGAAAAATATTTACTTAATGTTGAGACAGCTTTAATTCTATTGCGTTGTTCGGTAACAATTTTAACCGGAACAGGTGGTGTATCATTTTCAATTCAAAATGATAAATACATCTTACCTGAATTAACTATTGAAAAGCTAGATAAAGCTTTAGGTCATGCAGTACTTGATGAGTATGAAGGCTCGAATAAAGAGTTTTTAGCAATATTCTTAAAACTAAAGGAAAAGGCTTTTAATCCAAGGTATCACTACACAACTGAACTCAAAGAAATTGAATTCTAAAATAAATAACGACACGCTAACATTTTGTATAAGTAATGGCAGGTGATGTGGCAAATATCAAGGTTTGTAACTCGCTCAAACTGCGTAGCGGTTTGACAGGAAAGTACCACGCAATCTGCCACTACTCATACAATTTACCGTTACCACACATTCACCACATCAGCGTAACCAATTAATTACTGTTGCTAACGTCAAAAATAGTGAGGAAAAAAGAAGCTGAAATTATGAGTTTGCAGATTTTTTAAAACACTGAATATTAATAACAAAATTTGACGTTAGTCAGAATTAAAAAAGACAAGACAACAATTGTTGAATTCATTAATTAAATTATTAACCAAATTAAAAATCAAAAGATTATGCCTAATGTAGTATTTTTCAGCTTTACTGAAGCTGACCGTGGAGTTGTTCTAACAACTAAAGGAAGAGCTGTAAATTCTCTTTATTACAATTTAAATTTCCGTGTTAAAGACTTATTAAAAAGATGGAATACTGAAGATTCTGGCGTTATCCGTAGAGCTATAACAACATCAATGCAAGGTACATCAAGGACTATTGTTTTCGTTGGAGAAAGAACATACTTAAGCAGATGGGTGCGTGAAGAAGTCGAAATGACACTTGCGAACAAAAAAACTGTTTATGCTATTAGGTTAAATGGCACAAATGGAATAATACCAGCGGTGCTAACAGAGAATAAAATATCAGTCTATAATTGGAGCGAAGCAAGATTTCAAGAATTGGCAACAAAATGAAAAAAACAACTTACGATAGAAAATTAGTAGGACCAGATTCTTATGAATATTTCAATGATTTATCTAAACTATGTCAAGCTAGATATTTATTAATATTAAAATGGCAATTGATACTTTTACTTTCGATTGCAATCATTTCCTCAATACCCGAACTGCCTGAAATTTATACTAAAATAAAACACCTTATAGAATTAGTTCTTATTCTTACAGTGTTAATACTCATGATTGTACAGTATAAGTCAAATTATATGGATGGTTGGCAAAAATCCAGATTTTTAGCGGAGAGTATCTTGAGTAGCTCATGGTTACTTTTATTTAAGATTGATATATATGATAGTACTTGGAATAATGCCTTGACTTTATTTCATAAAAGAATTCAAGAAATGAAATCTGAAATTACTGTAGATGATTATCTAAAATTCGTAACTCAAAAATCTAATGATAATGATTCTCCGATTTGGATAAAGGATAATTTTGATATCGAAATAAAAGACAAGGTTGAATTTTATATTAGAGAACGAATTAACGACCAAGAAGCATATTATTATAAAAAGACTAAATACAATACCCGACAAAGTTTAAACTATTTCTGGTTCGGAGTGGGTGCTATGGGCTTAGGAGCTTTATTGACAGTTTTGACAATAGCTAACATTATTCCTGAATTTTCATATTTAGGTCTATTTACTACAATATCCGCTAGTTTGTTTTCATGGAAGCAAACAAAGCGCTTTGAAGAATTAAGCTCTACATATAGTGTTGCAGTTGAAGAGTTAAAAGATTTTAAGAAAAAATTATTATTAGATAATTCCGAAGTGCGAGTTAAAGAAATAATTTACGATACAGAAAAATCAATTAGTCGGGAGCATAAGCTTTGGGTTTCAAAAATAGGAGATTAATATGGCATATTTAACTTTTAATGATTTATCAAGTACACACAGGTCTACAGAATATTTCAGTAAAGCTCAGAATCTAAATGAATCTCTTAGTGGAATTTCTGCTTCATATGAAAAACGAATATTTCTATCCTATCGAAGAAAAGATAAGAAATATGTAGCTCCATTAGTTGATTTTTTAAAGAAACGTGGTGTTAATGTCTACATCGATTATTTAGATGAGTCTTTACCTGATACTCCAAGTCCAGAAACAGCAGGGATACTAAGGCAAAGAATAAATCAGTCTGATAAGCTGATTTTATTTGCAACACCCAATAGTAAAGAATCCAAGTGGATTCCATGGGAACTCGGTTTAGGCGATGGGTTTCTAAAATATGAAAACGTTGCAATTCTCCCAGTAACAAATTATTCAAGCTCCTGGGACGAACAAGAATATTATGAAATATATGGACATATTAAAGAAGGTTCTAGTAAAGATAAAACAAGAAATGATTGGGGTATTTTTTTCCCCAATGGTAATGCCTTCTGGTTAGATGAATGGATGAGAAAGTAATAACGTGTGGTAACACGCGGTATAGTGCATTTGAAAACAAGAAACCGACAATAAACTTTTAATTATTCAAATTTTATCAAAATGAAAAATCTAAAAAATGAATTGAAAAGCATCAAAATGATGAAAAACTCTAATGGTGTTGATTTCGCCGAGACCACGGTATTTTGTAAATGTCAAGCTTGTAATAACATTTCAATCAAGCATCAACCTCTAAAAAAAGAGGAAGTTGAAAAGATGTTTGAAACAGTGAAAGCGGAAATTTGATTCTCATTTCCAAAATCCCGCAAACTTAGAAATAATAATTACCATGAATTTAAAAGCATCAAACGATAGTTTGTCATTCCCAAATAAAAATAACTCTGCTTATGTCAAGACAATCTTGGCTGATGTTAAGTATTTAAAATTAAAAGCTCCACTTTTTGTACAATTTGAATTAACAAGTGGATGTAATCAAAAATGTATATTTTGTTACAATGTCTGGAAAGAAACCAACTCCAAATTAAGCCCCCCAACAAAGGATGTACAAATTAAAATTCTTGATAAGATTATCAGCAATGAAATATTCAGCATAATTTTTTCAGGCGGAGAACCTTTACTCGTCAGCTGGTTAGAAGACCTTATCTCAAAGGCGTCTAAAAAAAAGATAGAGACTTCACTAATAACAAACGGTATCCTTCTAACAAAGAAAAAAGCAGAAACTCTTAAAGAAAATGGATTGAATTCAATTCAAATTTCTTTACATCACTACCATGAATCAACCAATAATTCTTTAGTTAATGAAAATGCTTTTAAAAGTACAGTTAATGGAATTCGAAATGCTTTGGAAATATTTGGAGATGAAGCAGTAAATGTTAACATGGTAGTTTTGCCAAGCACCGTTCCAGATGTTTATAAAATGGCTAAATATTTAAAATCCCTTCATCTAAAACATTTCAGTATCGGAATGCCATCTGCAACTGGAGAAATGTCAAAAGACAAAAGTCTTGTCATAAATAAAAAAGAATTTGAACAAGTCTTCCAACAATTGTTAAATGCAAAATCTGATTTTAGTATAAGTACTTCTTTAACCGGAGGGTTCCCTTTGTGTGTTTTACCTAAAATTAATGAAGATACTATTGGAATGATTAATAACTATTGTGATGCCGGATTAAACCAATTAGTTATTGAACCAAATGGGGATATCCGACCATGCGTTTGCCTTAACCAAAAACTTGGAAATTTATTATGTGACGACTTGAAAAGCGTCTGGAACAATAATAGTTTCCTAGATAATTTACGCAAATTAGAATTATTACCGAACGAGTGTAGAAATTGCAAATATGTACATATTTGTCGAGGAGGATGTCGTGCTTCTGCGTACAGCTATTATGGCAAGATAAATGCGATTGACCCATTAATGAGCTAAAGATGGTTGATGTAGTGTTTAAAAATACAAAAGTAATTTTTAGAGAAGAGTTGTTTGGGGGAATAGCTCAATATAACTCACAATTATTTTATTTAAATAAGGTACAATTCAAATTACTTTCAGAGTTTAAAGGCTTTAAACAATATTCCTTTCTTCCAATTGACGAAAAAGAAATTATAGACGAATTTTTAAAACATGATATATTCTTGAAAATATGTAAAGACTAATTAATTCTCATGAATTCAACTAACCAAAATAAAAATGAGGCATTCTTTCTAAGCTATGCTATAGAAGACATATCTGTTGTTAAAACGTTATACGACAAATTAAAAGCAAAAAATCAAAGCGTTTGGTTTGATAGAGAAAGTTTAACCGGCGGTCAAGAATGGTCTGATAAAATCGCAAGAGTAATCAAAAATTCTAAAGCGGTAATTATCTGTCTTTCAAAAAAATCTGTAGATAAAGAAGGTTTCTACCAAAGAGAAATAAAGCATGCACTTGAATGTGCTAAAGAAAAACCCTTTGGAGCAACATATATTATTCCTGTTATGTTGGAAGAGTGTTCTATTCCGCAAGAACTTGAAAGATTTCATTGTATCAGATATTTTGAGAAAGATGGTTTTAACAAACTTCTTAAGACTTTAAATTCACTATCAGAAAATAGATTCTCAAAAACTTCGGAAAGTTATATTCTACTTTCAAGTTTAAATGAAACTCTCAATCACAATTGCATTGATGGAATTGCTCCATGGTCAAATTATGCAGGTAGTGAGATAGCTGTACTTCTAAGTCCCATAGTTCGACCAGCCTATTTGAAAAAAGTTAAATTCTTTGTTACTGATGATGAGGAACCTAATACCGAATTCAAAGTAAATATTTATGAGGTTTCTCATAATAGACCAGGGGAAAAATTAAATAAATTTGATATTATAGGTAAAGATGGCAATGGTAATAAATGGGTTGAAATTGATATTTCAGAGCATAAAATTTTCATCTCAGAAGGTGATTTTTTTGTCAGTATGGAGTGGCTTAAAGCTCCAGGAGAGAATGGTGATTACAGTCAGTATCTATTAAAAAAAGATAATCCTGTTGAACCGGGCAAAACATTTCTCAAATTTGGTAATGATTCTAAGTGGTGGAAAAAAAATAGCTTCAATTGTTATATTCATGCAATTGATAGTTTGGGAAATGAAATAAAACCATAAAAAACGCACTGTAGTCGAGTAAGCTAGGGGAATTTGACTTCGTCGATTTTCAATTCCCCCCTAACTTCTCACAGAACCGTATCCCGAAAAAAATCGGGACAGGCAATAAATCTCTCAATTGGCTTCGCCGAACTTCGTTTCATACGGCTCTTATTATGCAGTCAATTCAATCTTAGGTCAACTGATAGCCTAATGTCCAATGATAAAATAGATTGGGATAACAATTACAGATACGCCTTAACCATCTCACAGCTTTCACCTTGCTACGCTTAAAGCATTTTCAATTTTTATGTATCCTTAAAACTGCTATATTTAAAATTCGATTGAACAGTTTGATTCGTTTTTAGACAGACTGCCGTTGTGTGCAAGCATTACACAAGATGGTCAGTAGAGCAACAGCGAATAAGAGAGTAAATAAAATTTTATACAGTTAAAAAAATGAAATACATTCTAATTTTTACATTTCTTTTATGCGTAGAATTTTCTTCTGCGCAAGTAAATAAGAGCGACAAACAAAGACTCATTGTCACTACAGACCTTGGTGGTAGTGACCCCGATGATATCCAATCCATGATTCACCTTTTGGTCTGTTCCAATGCGATTGACATTGAAGGGCTTGTAAGTTCACAGGTTTGGGTAGACGACCCAGACAAAACCGCAAAGATAATTGAAGTTGTCAATTGGTATGAAGAAGTGTTACCTTGTTTGAAGAAACAAGCAACCGGTTATCCGGAAGCCGACTATTTAAGGTCAATCACAATGCAAGGGCAGGCAAAATCCAATATGTCCGGCGTGGGAGAGGGTAAAGATTCTCAGGGGTCAGAATTAATTATTTCAGCGGTAGACAAGAAAGGGGATAACCGCACGGTATGGATTGCCGGATGGGGTGGCATGAATACTGTTGCACAAGCACTCTGGAAAGTAAAAAATACCCGAAACAAAAAAGCATTAAACGCATTCGTAAAGAAAATACGACTTTATGACGTGCTTGGGCAAGATGATGCGGGTGCTTGGATTGCGAAAAACTTTCCTGACATTGTATATATACGCAACAAAAAAATCTATGGATGGGCACCATCTGACGATTGGGCGAAGAACAATATTCAGAACATCAAGCCCTTTGGTGTGCATTACCCAAATAGAATTTGGGCAACAGAAGGCGACTCTCCTTCTTTTCTTTATGTTTACGCCAATGGTTTAAACGTTCCGGACCACATCGACTATGGTGGCTGGGGCGGACGATTCTCCACTAATAAAGAAAGTGAAATTCGAGGCATGAGTTTCATTGTCAAAAGTGGTAAAGATGAAACTCAATATGACCCTTATTACATGTATGGCAGTACAGAAGAGGGAATTGAAGCCATAAACAAATGGAAACAACATATCTGGAATAATTTTGCAGCTCGTATGATATGGACTACTACAGATGATTATTCTGCTGTAAACCATCACCCTGTACCCATTGTAGATGGTGATAATTCTTTAAAATGTTTATATAAAAGAGCTAAAGCTGGAAATGCTTTGATTTTTGATGCCACTGAATCAAAAGACCCTGATGGAAATCAATTAGATTATAAATGGTTTGTTTATAATGAACCAAGTACATATAAAGGTGCAATAACTATAGAAGAGAATTCTTCCCCTAAATGTAAAATACTTGTACCTTCTGATGCTTCAGGAAAGACAATTCATCTTATTTTAGAAATAACAGACAAAGGTATTCCGGCTTTGACTGGTTATAGACGAATTGTAATAAATGTAGATAAAGAAGAATAAATGCTAGCACACAATCGAGTAGATGGTCCCGACTAGAATAGCCGGGATACACCTCTCACACCACCTTTATATTTACATTATTAAATTAGATAAGAATTTAAGTTATCCGAAAGAGTAATTGTACGAAAACGGAAAATTAAAACACGGAAGCGGAACGTTTACATATGACAGATTTGGAATTAAACTCTGAGAATAGCAAAAAACAAATATGAAACAAGACAGAATATGAATAAAATACACTTTAAAATAGGAAATGTTATTTGGATATTGTTCATTATTAATTCGCTATTAATCATATCATATATTTTTCCTTTTCGAGATATGATTGATTTATTTATAAAACAAGAAGCAGGAGCAATTGGAATTATTGGAGGAATAGATGGACCAACCGCAATATTTATATCATCACAAATTAATTGGTATATAGTTGTTTTGGTTGCTCTGGAGATAATATCTGGAATATACTTGTTACTGACTCATTTGAAGAAAAAATAAACTCCGCTGAATAGCAGCGACAAGCTTGCCGGTTACAACTACAATCAATGAAAAATTTGGAATTAAACTTTGAGAAGACATATTATTACCCTCCAAAAGAATGGGCAGAAAAAAACTTGAACATCGTACAATGGACAGAGATGCCACCAGGAGGACATCTGTAAATTTTACAGGAAATTTAGAATTTAATCATTGTTTAAATTCTTAAAATGTAATTGAACAGCTAAGACCAAGTTGCTTTGTATTGTAAAATGGTATCATCAGAGCAGTTTGTTTTCTGTTCTTTTTTCTGGTAAGTATTTTTTCATAAATCAGATAGGATATTTTTGTGCTTAGTATTCCAATTCCTGCTCCTGCAGCAATATCAGTCACCCAATGTTTGTTATTCACAACTCTAAATATCCCAACTGAAGCTGCCATAGAATATCCCGCAATTCCATACCAAACTGAAACATCTTTATATTCCTGCCAAAGGAGTTCTGCATTCACAAAAGCCATAGCAGTATGTCCCGACGGAAAAGATGTAAATCCGGAATGATCAGGCCTCTCCTCTTTGGCTGAATATTTTAAAGTATTAACTACCGCTCCCATAATAAATAAAGAAGTTCCTTGTATTAACAACTGATTTGAAAAGCTGTGTTTTCCTTTTACTCCCAGTAAGTTATTCGCATAAACCACACCTGCCGGAGCATACTGCATAAAATCATCAATCGTAAAACGCCTGTCAATATTCTCGGCCACTTCCTCCTGAATCTCCTCATTAAAGATCTCAAAACCATTATTTTCAAAACCAATTATACCAACAGAGATTAGGGAAATAGGGATAATTGTTTTTTTAATGTTCAAGCCGTACTCATATTTATCATCGGACTTTGCATTCAAAGAATCTATTGCCGAAGAGTTGGCCAGAACCTGAAGAGGAAGAAGAAAAATAATAAGGAAATAGAATCGCATAATTCTTTTATAATTTAGGTTAATGAATCCTTCTACTCCAACTCAACTATTTTAAGAGTGCAGATTCCAATTGCTCAATTTAGGAACTAAATGTAATCCAAAAATCTAAAGAAAGATTGAAGCTTATCTTATTCCTACAGTCGTATTTTTCATCCAAGCATCTGGAAATTACTTGTTTATTTGGAACCAAACAAAATGACAGAAAATAAATTAGATAGAAAAAAGTAATTTCAAGTTAGATTATTTAACAAATAAAAACAATAACTTGTATGTAAATAAATGCATTTCAAGCCATGTTCGTTTGAATAAAAACGAAAAACTTGTGCAATTGCTACTTCAATAACGCTAACAAACAGCTTATATCATAAGTAGAAAAACACTTTATCTTATGAGGATTATTTCAAAACAGCTAATTTACAGCATGCTTATTTTCTGCCTCTTACTTGTATCCGGAGGCTATATTCTATTGGCCTTTTCCGAAATTGAATTCTCCTTATTTATTAATGCGCTCCATACTCCTTTTCTCGATCAGTTTTTTTTCTGGATCACCCTGCTTGGAGATGGCAGCTTTCTTCTGGTTCTTGCCTTTGTTTTCCTTTTCAAAAAATACTATTACGCAATACTTAGCGTGCTGCTATTGATATCCTCAGGTCTGATTTCCTATCTGTTTAAAAAAATGATATTTGTAAATTCAATGCGGCCATTGTTTTACTTGTCGAAAAGTGAAATTCACATCCCCGAAGGAATTCATTTTTACTATAAAAATTCATTCCCTTCGGGTCATGCAATGACCGTATTTGCTGCAACCACCCTAATCATCTGGATTTATCGGAAATTCCTTCTTAGTTACATGTCCTTAACCATAGCAAGTCTGGTTTGTATCTCACGAGTCTATCTTTTGCAGCATTTTTTTATCGATGTGTATTTTGGGGCTATTCTGGGTGTTCTTGAATCGGCTCTTTTCATTTGGATAGTAGAAACCAAATTAAACCGGCTTCAAAACACCAAATTAAATTCATCCTTATATTCATTTCTTATCACAAAAACTAAAATTCCATTGCCATCCATAAATCCTAAAAGTAATGAGAAGCTTCCTTATAAGTATCCACCCAAAAATTAAAATCCCTGTTCTTATTCTGCTTTTGTATGTTATTGTTGCAACAGCTGGAATTAGCGGCTCAATTTATATTTTAGACGAGGCCAAAAATGCTGAGTGTGCCCGCGAAATGATGGAAAGCGGAAATTATATTGTTCCCGGGTTCAATTATGAATTGCGCACCGATAAACCTCCGCTACACTACTTTTTCATGCTTTTATCGTACAAAATTTTTGGTGTTTCATCCTGGTCAGCACGTTTTTTTTCGATCGTTTTTGGAGCCTTAAGCTTACTAATCACATACTTTTTTGTGAAAAAATGGCTGGGCATTAAATCAGCCTACTTCAGTTCATTGGTTCTGATATCTTCCCTTCATTTTGGAGTTTTCTTTCACATGGCAGTACCCGATCCGTACCTCCTGTTTTTCTTTACCGCTTCCTTATTCCTGTTTTTTGAATCTCTTCAGGAAAAAAACAGATTTACTGCAATGGGCATGTATATTTGCTTGGCTCTGGGCGCTTTATCGAAAGGCCCTATTGCGGTTTTACTGCCCGTATTCATTATGCTCCTCTATTTACTGCTCAGCAAAAAATTACAATTCTCTACTATTTGGGGATTAAAACCCATATCCGGACTTCTCATTTTTGCTGCAATAGCTTTACCCTGGTACCTTTTGGTCCATCGGGAAACTCATGGAGAATGGACGTATGGATTTTTCTTTGAACACAATCTGGAACGCTTTGCCAGCACCAAAGAAGGTCATGGAGGAAGCTTTTTAATGGCATCTGGTTTTGTACTGATGGGTTTGTTTCCTTTTTCAATATTTCTGGTTCGTGCCCTATCGCATGCTTATCGAAATAAAAAGAAGGATGTATTGCTGTTTGCTCTTGTTGCCGGACTTACAGTCACCCTGTTTTTTAGTCTGTCGTCAACTCGATTGCCAAACTATACTGCACCTGCCTACCCGTTTTTTGCAATTCTTATTAGTTCTTTGCTCGCCAAACAAAAACAGCCTGTATACAGGTGGGAGCTCATTGTGCTGTTTATTGTTGCCATTCTGATTGTTACAGCAGGTTATTTCGCTCTTAATATTGAGAAACAATACACTTTTTTAAAACCACAACTATTACTGCTTTTGCCCGGAATCATTGGAGCTGTATTTGCTTTGAAACTCCATAAAAAAAGAGCGTTAAATTTCACGATTCATCTAATCAGCTATTCTTTTATTCTTCTCTCCTTTTTCCTTTCGGAGATTGTTTTTTTTCAAATTGCCAAACAAAACCCGGTCACCCTGTCGCTGCCATACATCAATAAAGATGAACCCATTGCCTGCTATAAAAAATTCAATCCTTCCTATCCTTTTTATCTAAAGCAAAAAATTATAAAGCTGGAAAGTATTGAAAGCATTAAAGATTTCCTGCAGAATCATCCTAATGCTTGTGTTATCAGTACAAGTAAAAGTCTGCAGGATGCAAACTACTCTGAATTTGCCGTAAAAATATTTGAACAAAAAGATGTTTTCGAGAACAGAACCACTGTACTCTTAAAGAATAAACTCACAAAGAACTAAAAGCATGAAAAAACTCAGTCTTGTTATCTGTGTTTACAATGAAGAACTAAATATTGCTCCTTTAAGCGAGAAAATTATTCAATCATTAACCGATTACGAATATGAAGTTATTTTCGTAGATGACGGCTCAACAGATGCAACCCGAAACAACATTCTGAATATTAATGATGAACGCTTTGTAATGGTTCAACTTCGAAAAAATTACGGACAAAGCTCAGCATTGGCGGCCGGAATTTCGGTGGCCACGGGAGAATACATTGTCACCCTTGACGGGGATTTGCAAAACGATCCGGCAGATATTCCCATGATGGTGCAATTGGCCGAATACGGAGACTGGGATTTGGTAGCAGGAATTCGAAGCAATAGAAAAGATGGCTTGCTTTTGCGTTTAATTCCCAGCAAAATTGCCAATTACCTAATTCGTTTGTTCACTAAAGTGAATATAAAGGACTATGGCTGTACGCTTAAAGTTTACAGAAATGAAATTGCCAAAGAACTTGGACTTTATGGAGAACTGCACCGGTTTATTCCTATTCTTGCCAGCTCGAACGGGGCAAGTATTACTCAACTACCGGTGAAGCATCATGCCCGGCAATTTGGAAAAACAAAGTACAATTTATCAAGAACCTTTAAAGTTGCAAGCGATCTTATTTTAATGGTTTTTCTTACCAGATACATGCAAAAACCCATGCATATTTTCGGCGGTTTGGGCATTCTGATATTTACAATCGGAGCCATTCTAAATATTTATTTGTTAAGCCTTAAAATAATGGGAGAAGACATTTGGGGGAAACCCATCCTTATTTTAGCCTTGCTTATGGTGCTTGGGGGAATTCAACTGATTACCATTGGTATCATATCCGAAATACAAATGCGGACCTACTACGAATCGCAGCAAAAAAGTCCCTTTAAAATTAAAAGAATCGTTTCAAGCAAAGCAAATTCGCTTGTAAAATAGAAAGAGAACAAAAAAAATGACACCATTATATGAACACTCTCACCAAAATGCCTGTAAACACTATCCCCCAGGCATGTACCACCCTCCAATTGGCCTAGGTGCCCCTTCCATTGGCAAATTCTTCTCTTCAATTGGCATTGCCCCCTCTTTTTTTGCGAAAACTTTTAGTTCCCTGTTGGCTCTTACCATTTTTATATTTTCTAATTTTACATTTTCCTAAAAATATGTCTATGTTGAAATTAAATGCCTTTATCCTTCTTGCAGGTTTTATCAGTTTGGTTTCCTGCCAGCAAAATAATGTTGAAATGTATGCCCTGCGCTTAAAACCGGGGATGGATCTGAAACAGGAAATGGCACAATTTGTTGAAACCAATCAGCTGCAATCGGCATCGGTTTCTACTTGTGTGGGAAGTTTGAGAGAACTGATTATTCGGCCGGCAAATCAGAAAGAGCTTTTGCATTTAAAGGGTCATTACGAAATTGTTTCTTTGACCGGAACATTTGCAGACCATGGTAAAAACAATCATATTCATATCTCGGTATCGGATAGCACAGGCAATACGATTGGTGGTCATCTGGTAGATGGCAATATCATTTACACGACTGCAGAAATCGTGCTTCTCAATAATAAAGGCCTGAATTTTACACGTGTTGTTGATCCTGAAACAACATTTTACGAATTAGAAGTTGTGGGAAACTAATACCGAATTAAGATCAAAACTCATCTTATAAAATAGTGATTAGAATCAAGTCATACCCTGACCAAAAAGGCTTGCATACAGTGTTAATCACCATGTGACGGCATGGATTTCCCAACAAATTTTTCAGCATACCGATCTTATTGGTATCTTCATGTCAGATAACAAAAAAAGTTTTTAAAAATAGTTACAATGAAAGGAATACAGGATTACTATCCGGACCATTTTGCGCATTGTTACGGTTGCGGCAGGTTAAATGAACACGGACATCAGATTAAAACTTTTTGGGAGGGTGAAGGAACGCTTACCCGCTTTGTGCCCAAAGAATATCACACGGCTATTCCCGGTTTTGTATACGGCGGACTGCTGGCCTCGCTGATAGATTGCCACGGAACCGGCTCAGCGGCATTGGCCTTGGCTAAAGCACAGGGAATTGAGCTTTCGGAAACCAACGCTCCCCGTTGCGTTACGGCCTCGTTGCAGGTAAAATATTTAAAACCCACACCCATTGGCGGCGAAATAGTAATTAAAGGGAAAATTAAGGAAGTTGGGGCGCGAAAAGTAATTGTGGAAGCGGAACTGTTTGCAAACGGGGTGCTTTGCGTAGTTGGCGAGGTTGTTTCAGTTTTAGTTCCCGATCATTTTGGGCAGTAAAAAATACTGTCCGAAAAGAAACTTTTTAACAGGGAGTTTAAAATCGTATTGCTAAACAAATTTTGAACAGGCTGATAAGCAAGCTGATTACAGTTTAAATTTTTTCGAAAAAGCAGGGATGACTGCAAGGCATAAAATCACGCTTTTAAAAGCGTTTAATAGATTCATCCGCCTAATAAAACTGAGCCAAAGAGTTAGTAGTGACTGTTGTTCTCCTCAAATCCCTTGAAATCTTTTAAAACATAGATATTGAAATTATTGATTTCTGTTCCGCGATAGAGAGTTTTTCGGGTAGTAAAGGAGCCCATCTCCTCAAAACTATCTTTTAATTTGTCCTTTATTGGTGTTGTACTGATGAAAATTCCATAATATTTTTTGTTGACAAACTGTTCCAGTCCCGGCCAAAGGCTGAATTGATTCATGCGGTTGTTGTAATTTAAAAAATAAGTTGCTGGTTGTTCTTCAAGATAAAATTGCATCTCGGAGCTAATGTGATAGTTATTCGAAAATACAAAACAGTTCGTAGAAGGAATCCTTCTTTTCAATGAATCAACATGTTGGGCAAGGCTTTTCCAGCCTGCTAACCTACTTGTCGGATCGAATTTAACGGGGATGATTTTCTGAATTTCCACTTTATCAAGAACGGATAGATTGGTAATGAGTAACACCAGCATAAAAGTTGCTGCAGCACCCGCCCCTAATCTGCCGGTTTTTTTTCCCGTTACAGCCCAATGAGCCAAAGCAACCGGAATTGTGGCGTAGGCAAACATGGGCCAGTTTACTTCAACGCCCGATCTTCTGACGAATGCAATGGGCATAAAAACAAAGAATACCATGATACCCGGAAGGATAAGATATACCATTTCATCTGAAAGCTGCTTATGGATCCATGATTTTAGGATTTTAATATAAAAACCTATAAAGAATGGAGATAAAATGACAATCTGCCCGAAAATATATTCCAAAAAATTAAAAGCCAGCTTCTCTATTTGGACAGCTTCTTTCGTATTTCCCGCAAGATATTGAACGTGACGCAGACCTACAAAGTCATTTTTTATATTCCAAATAACAACAGGCAAAAAAAACAGTAAGCCTATACTCACTCCAACATAGAGCTTTCGGCTTCGAAAAACATGAGAATGACTTCGCAATAAAAATACAAATAAACAAGGCAGTATTAAAAGAATGGAATACTTTGAAATGATGCCCAACCCAAGGCAGATGCCAAAATAAATCCAATTTTTCATGAAATTGTTATTTACAGCTCTCCAAAATAAAAAAAGAGAGAGAAGCCAAAACAGCAGAAGAGGGCTATCGGTTGTAAAGAAAGATGAGGGAAGCCAAATAAAGGGCAGAACATAACTTAGAAAAGATGCGATTGCGGCTGTCCTGCGATTGTGAAAGAGTTCCAAAGTAAGATAATAGCAAGTCATTGCAATGCCGAATCCAATAAGAATGGCATTGATCCGAATGCCTAAAGGAGTATTCCCCAAAAGTGAAGTGGAGAACCAGTTTAAATAAGCTATTAAAGGTGGTTTGGAGTAGTAGGACAGCTGCAGATGACGAGACCAGATCCAATATTGTGCTTCTTCTGAATAAATTTCCAAAGAACTCAACTGCACGTATAAAATCCTGAGTATGACTATTAAAAGGTGAAAGGCAAGCAGGATGGTGAATCTGGAATATACCGCATCACGTAAAATTGAGCATTTCTCCTCAATAAATTCAAATAAAAAAGAAATACCAAATCGTGAATGCCCAGCCATAAATTAAGAATATGAATTCAACGATGAAGATCTGGACATTTATTACAAAAAATCCAGTATATCAGTCTAATATACAACATTCCATATAAGTGAGACAGACATTTTTTACCTGTTTCCATAAAAAAAATGGTGCAGGTCGAAAATGCAATTGTTCTAATAGTACTTTATCTTTTAGAGGGAAATTTTTATGTTTCTATTGTATAGTTCTGCAAAACTTTATCCTATGCTTGCAATACCAAATTAACATCAAAAGCAATCTTATATATACAGAAAATAAGCTTGCTGCTATTTGTGATGCAACACAAATACCAGCAAGCTTTTAATCGTTTAAATCTTTTCGGAAAAATCGGGATCATTCCTTGGTACAAATGGCAGGTTGAGCTTCACGAAACACCACATTAAAAAAATGGATTCTTCGGCTTTGCTTAGAATGACAATTCCCTGTTTTTGTAAGACTGTTTACATCCGCAGTATTTATTTCGTCTGTTCGCTTAAAATTCCACCCGTCATTCGTACCAATGCTGTTCTCGATTGAATCAGATTAAAAATAGCATTCACTCTTGACAAAGCCACATTCTGATAGGTGATCTGAATGTCCCGGTAGTTGAACGAATTGATGCTGCCAGACTCATATTTATCCTTTGAAATGCTGAGGTTGAGTTCTGCTGCCGCTAAATTCTCCTCGGCAAGCTGATACAGTTCTTTCCGCACTTCATACAACTCAAATTGCTGAGCCAGTAAATTCGTCAAAGAATGTTTTACATCTTCCGTTTCAACCTTTCCTATTTCTTCCTGAATTTTTGCAATCTGCATGGCTCTTCGATTCGAATTTCCATTAAAAATCATGAAATTCAAGCTCACATTGGCATAAAAATTATGCGAATCAGCAGTTGAAGCAGGCAGACCATCCAATTTCGTTCTTACTGAATTTCCCTGCACACCGGCACCCAATGAAACACGGGGATAATAATTGCTTCGTGCCATATCTACATCCCTTTTCAGCAACATTTCCTGTATGTATCTGTTTTTAAGAGTATTGTTTCCCGAAAGCATTTTATCCAGCAATGCTGCCATCTGAAATTCTTCACTTACGGGTAAGAACTCATCTGCGAAAGTATAGGTTTCGCTCTCTTTAACACCCAGAAGAAAATTTAAATCCCGAACAGCATTGTTGAAATTCACTTCCTGAATCAGGAAGGAGGAACGATCCTGCAACCATGCATTTTGCGCCTGTAAAACATCATAGGTAACCGAACTTCCCAGCTCTTTTCCAACTTTTACTTTCTCGTATCGATCGGAAGATAACTGCATGATTCTTTGGTTCACCTCCATGCGCTCTTTCTCTAACAATACCTTATAATAGGAAAGAATGATCAGTTCTATTTTGTTTTCGACAGCAATTATGGTGTTTCCTTTTGACAACTGAGCCAGATCATCGAATTTATCTTTTCGAATTTGTACCGCAAACCCATCAAATAAAGTCCAGTTTACATCCAAAGAAGGAATTAAACTGTTTCTCATGAAATCCTTTTCTTCGTTATAATCTTTTGTATTCCGATACCCAAGATTAAATTCAAGGCTGGGATAAGCTCCGGCATTTCCCCAGGTATTATTCAATTCAGATACCTTTTCTGATTTTCGATAAATCTTTAACTGATAATTGTTTTCCAATCCCACCTCGATGGCTTTGGACAAACTTAGTTCTTTCTGTGCCTGCACAATAAACTGACTGCACAAAATGAAGACTATGAATAATGATACTTTTCTGATCATTTGTTTTGTTCTTTATTTGACCCCCGAACCCCGGATCATAATCCGGGGTAATTTATACAGGGCGATTCATATTTTTTAATCCAAACTTACCTTTGATTCTTTCACCTTAGGCTCAACATCTCTGGGTGAAATTTTTTCACCTTCCCATATGCCCTTTGTTATTCTTCTGATATCATTCAGGATTAAAATTAATACCGGGAAGAATAACAGAAGAAACAAGGTGCCGATTAAAACTCCGTATACCAGGGCAATAGCCATTGGTATTAGGAATTGAGCTTGAAATGAATTCTCCAATATTAATGGATACAAACCAACTGAGGTTGTTATTGTGGTTAAAATAATAGCCCTGAATCTGGCTCTGCCAGCAGCTTTAACAGCAGGCTCAGGTTCCATTCCCTCTACAATCAGCGAATTGTACTTGGACAGGAAGACCACAGCATCGTTTATAATTACCCCCGAAAGAGCAACCATCCCCCAAACACTTAACATGGAAACAGGATACCCTTCAATTCCATGTCCCCAGGCAGATCCCATCCAGCCCAAAGGAATCATCAGTAATATAATTATTCCTTGTGTAAAGCTTCGGAAATGAATCATCACAATAAAAACGATCAGCATAAATGCTATGCTAAAATAAATTTTCAATTCATGAATATCTTCGGCAGAGCGTTTTTGCTGCCCCTGATATTCTGGACGAACACTTGGAAATTTCGCTTCCAAATCGGGTAAAATTGTGGTTTCAATGTAGTCTAAAATAGGTGGTACCGGTTCACTCGGATCAATTAGTTCCGCATCAACACGAATCTCCCGTGCACCATTGTAACGCTGTATGCTAACAGGCCCGCGTAAAATTTCATAATCGATTAATTCCGACAATGGAAATTCACCTTTTGGTGTACGGATTCTCATGTCTTCCATTTGACCGATAAAAACCCGGTCGGTTTTCGGATACCGAACCCACACTTTAATTTCATCTTTTCCTTCCTGCAGGCGCTGTGCTTGTCCTCCGAAAAAGCCTTGCCGGATCTGCGATGTAATGGAACTTAAATTCATCCCCAGGTAATAGGCTTTTGGTTTTAATTGCAACCTTACCTCACGGCTTCCCAATGGGTTATTGTCGTTGATATTGTATAAAGAGGACATTTTGCGTAACTCCCCTTGAAAATAATCGTTGGCCTGATTGAGCTGCTCCAAATCGTTTCCAAGCAAACTAATAGAAACAGGAGCTCCCCAACGGTTGCTGGCTCCAATGGTAAATTTCTCAAGATCGGAAACATCTCCCAATTTCTTCTTTACTCTGTCTGATATATCAAAACTTGAAACCGGGGCTCCTTCCATATCACGCAAAGTAACAGACAGGTTTCCTGCATGCGGCCCCACTTCCTGTCCGCCAAATGCATTACCTGATGAAAGTCTTGTATATTTGATAAAATTTGCTGTATCCTGAAATTCGTTCATCAATTCATCATTCACCTCCCAAACTGAGTTTTCGAACTGCTTTAATCTGGCTATTGTGATTTCCTTATTGCTTCCAGGCTTGTAAGCTATGTTCACAGCAAAGGTGTCGAAAGCCACATTGGGGAAAAATGTACTTTGAATAAATCCGCCGCTAAATAAACCTATGGTAATAAAGAACAGAGCTGCAGGAATAAAAACAACAAACCATCTCCAACGAACTACACGATCCAGAGTCCCTGCATAAACGTTGTCTCTGACAAAAAGAATTCCCTTTTCAACTTTTCCTCTAAACCGGTTAAAAAAGTTATCCTTCCGATTTCTATGCAATACTTTTTCGTTTCCAATATGACCAGGCAATACAAAAAGACTTTCGAAAAGCGACAGACTTAAACAAGCCACCACTACAAATGCCATTTCGTACATAAATTCCATATTCCCGGTAACCAGCAAGAGCGGTGAGAAAGCCACCATGGTTGTAGTTACCGAAGTAAGCACTGCAGGAACAACCTCCATTGTACCATCTATTGCAGCTCTTCGGGGACTTTTACCACTTTCAAAATGAGAATAAATATTCTCCCCGATCACAATGCCGTCATCCACCAGAATACCAATTATTAATATCATCCCAAAAAGAGAAATCATATTGATGGTAATTCCCATTAAGTTGGCAACAATAAACATCCCTAAAAAAGACGCTGGAATTCCCCACGCAACCCATATAGACAATCGGAAACTCAGAAAAAGCGCCAATGAAATAATCACCAGCAACAAACCATACCCGCCATTTTTAAACAGCAGATTCAATCTTGACTGCAGCAGACTAATGAAATCGAAACTGATTTCCAGTCGGGCATCATCATATTTTTCATTGAACTCTTTGGCATATTTGTTACAGTATACCGATATGTCGTCCAAATCTTCATTATTCAGCTTGTTCACCTGAATTGAGATCGCCGGATTTTTATTAACATAGGTTGAATTCGGAACATCCTGAAACTGAAAATGGGTATTCGCGACATCACGAATCCGGATGTAGCTTCCGTCAGGATTTGCTTTTAAAATAATTTCGCCGATTTGATCTGGATCAACAGATCGGTTACGCGAACGAATTAGAATTTCTTCCACCTCATTCTTAATTGTTCCTCCCGAAATATCGATATTATTATTGGCGATTGCTGCAGAGATCTCACTAAATGTCAGATTGTATCTTCGCAAATCATCTTCCTTCACCTCTACTGATAATTCCAGATTTGGAAAACCCGACAGAGATATTTGCGACATGACTTTCGAACGCATTAAATCGTCGTAAATCAGATCGGCATATTTTTTCAGGCTGATTAAATCGATATCGCCGGTAACCACCATGCGCACGGCAGGTGATGTAGCCCTGCGCTTGGCAATAACGGCTTTTTCGGCTCCCGATGGAAAAGTAGGAATTCCATCCACCGAGTTTTTTACATCGGCTAATGTTTCATCTAAATCGTAATCGCCGGTTGTGGTGATGGTTAATCGGGAAAAGCCCTCCGATGATACGGAATTCATTTCTTTGATTCCAACAATTCCCCTAACAGCATCCTCGATCCGAGAGGTTATGCCCTCTTCAACCTCCTTTGGTGAAGCGCCCGGAAACACCATAGAAACTGTGATCGTTTTAGACTCGGTCTCGGGGAAAAATGATTTCTTCATAAAAGCCAAAGAAACAAATCCTGCAATAACAAGCACCGCAATAATCATTTTCCCGTAAAACGGATATCTTACAAATTGTGATATTATATTTCTCATTATGCGCTATTTCTTGATTTGTACCTGCATGTTTTCAGTTGCTTTAACAGGAGGTTCCACAACCAATATCTCTCCCTCTTTCAAACCATTAAAAACCAAGGTGTTCTCATTTCGTTTGATCACCTTAATTTCCTTTTCTTTTAGGATACCGCCTTCAACAACAAACACTTTATTAGAGCTAAAAACTGCGTTTCTGGGAATTTCCATCGCATTGGCAATCTTTTTCCCATTAAAACGAGCCGTTAAAAACTGTCCCTGATACAATTCATTCCCATTGGTTTTCTCCAACTTTACAAAAACTGAAATGGACTGAGTTCCCTCATCAACAAAATCAGATTTCCTCACCAATTTGCCGGTAAAAACAACCTCTCCATCCGAATCCAAAATATCTACCTTTTCATTTAAACTCAACCATGAAATTTCTTTCGATTCAATAGGAACCTGAAGTTCCAGATTATTTGATTCAATGATGCCGGCCAGCTTAGTGCCCATTCCGGCAACCGATCCGATCTGCGTATTTACCTCGGCATAAGAACCATCAAAGGGTGCATATATTTTTCTTTTATCTAGCTTAACTTCAGCACTCTTAATGGCATAATAATCGCCTAAAATATTTCTACTTGCCATAAACACCTTTTCCTGATCGGATTTTACCTTTGGCAATTCAGGAATACTTTCCTCCAAATTGATCGCATTGAAAAAATTCATCCACGCCTCAAAATTATCTGCATAATCAACTTTAATATCCGGCAAATTCTCAGCCAGTTTATTCAGAAAACGGCTTTTAAGAGCGCGTAAATCCATTTTTGCATCTTCCTCGTAAATACGAATCAGCAATTGTCCTTTTTTAAACTTCTGTCCCACTTTTAAAGGAACACCTGTCTCAACGATTCTGCCCGCAACTTCCGAACTCAAATTCACTTCCAGATTAGAAGCCAATCGTCCTTTCTCAACTATGGGAGAAGATATTTCATTGTACTTTACAGCCTCAACTTTAACAAATGGCAGCTTTTTTTTATCTAAATTCTTTTTAGGAGATTCTTTTAAACTGCTTAAGCCTTTCATTGCAACAAAAGAAATTGCCAATGTTGCAATTACCAGTAAAACGATGGTTATTTTCCGATTCATCTATAAAATTTATTTGGAGTTTCTTAACAAGAATTTTTACGATCAATAATTTTTATTTATAACGCATAAAGATAGATATTTATGAGATAATCTTAACCAATTTTAAAATTTTCATTTGGATTTCGACAAACCTCCCGATTTAAACTTTCAGTGAAACAAATAGCGGGTTTTATTCGTTTCTATTTGAACATTCAGTTTTCAAAAACCGATAAATTCAAAATAAATTCCGATTTTTGACCTCCAATTTATATTTGAACACAAAATGGAAAAAGAAAAATATACGAAACTTAGATATCAGCTCATGGAGTCATTAACCTGGCCTTCATTATACATGTTTAAATTTATCATTCCCAATTCAGATGAAAAAGTAAAGGCTGTTAAGGAACTTTTCCCTGCAGACACTGAATTTTCTTTTAAAACTTCCAAAGACTTAAAATTCATAGGAATTACTTTGAAAAAAGAGATGGAATCAGCTGATGCCGTAATCGATATTTACATGAAAGCACAGCGCATTGAAGGCATAATGATACTTTAACAAAAGCCACTGTTTACATCCTTATTAAAAAACTGATTATGCTAAAGAGCTAATTAAACTCTCCATTCCTCTGATTGCCTTTACGTTAATTAATTTGTTAAAAATTCCCTTTCTAAAATGAAAAATGGATATTTTGTTTTACTTTCGGGCTTCTGAATAAAACTAACAATTTTTTAAATGATAGATGTAATTGATTTTGGATTGACTCGTGATGGAGAAAAAGTACAACTATACACTCTCCGAAATAAAAATGGCCTGACAGCAAAAATCACCAATTATGGTGGTATTCTTACCTCATTTACTCTTCCTTTGCCCAACGAGGAAAGAGAGATTGTTCTGGGTTTTGATTCGCTTGAAGAGTATACAAATGAGGAATACCTTAAAAACTATCCTTACTTTGGAGCTTTAATCGGTCGGTTTGGAAATCGAATTAACAAAGGATTAGTTACACTTGATGAAAAAGAAATCCAGCTTCCCTGCAACCATGGAATGCACCATTTGCATGGTGGTGATATTGGGTTTGACAGAAAAGTATGGAAAGCAGAAATCGGGAAAAATACTGATTTAAAATTAACTTACCTGAGTCCCGACGGAGAAGAAAATTTTCCCGGCAATTTAAATACTGAGGTAATTTATAAGTTGACTGATGATAACGAATTGCAGATTCATTACAAAGCTGTAACGGATAAAACAACCCCGGTTAATCTAACTCAACACGCCTATTTTAACTTATCAAACAATTTTGAGAGTATCTTAGACCATCAACTTCAGATTGATACTGAGTTCATTTTAGAAACAGACGATTTGTTGATTCCAAGCGGTAAAATATACAATATCAAGAATACTCTTTTCGACTTTAGAACAAAAAAACAAATAGACAGAGACATCGAAGATATTGAGAACTACGACGACTGTTTTGCATTTGGAGAATCGACTGAAACACCAAGAAAAATAGCTGAACTTTCTGATAAAAATGGTGAAGTGACAATGGAAATTGCAACTACATTCCCTGGTTTACAGGTTTATACAGGAAAATATATCGCAGCTGGGAAATTCGGTTCTTTCTCAGGTGTTGCTTTAGAAGCTCAAGGTTATCCGGATGCTCCCAATCATACAAACTTTAAACAGGGGTGGTTACAACCTGGCGAAGTGTACCAGCATCAGACAAACTACAAACTTATTTTCTAAAAAATAGATAAGAGGCTGTTTCGAAAGATGCAGCCTTTTTTATTAACTGTAAATGTCTCCTCCTGAAATAGCGCGGCAATAAAAAACAAACTATCTGATATTACAATTTTATTATCTGAAAGAAAAAACCAATCTTGCAGGCTCAGATTTCAAAACTTATTTTAATAAGATTGTCACAACTATGCTAACGGACATCATCATTGTTTTATCCATAATGGTTTTAGGAATTGGAATTGGTCTCCTCATTGGCAACAGACCAAAGACCATTAAAATCATAGGTGTTTTAACTTCCTTTTCAATCTTCCTTTTACTTTTTCTTTTGGGGATAGGTGTTGGAACCAATAAACAAATACTAAACAATCTTGATTCTATCGGAATTCAAGCTTTGATCCTTACAATCGGAGCTGTTTTAGGTTCTTTAATTTGTGCCTATTTTACCTATATCCTATTTTTCAAAAAGAAATAAATCTCTATTTCAACGATAACTATGAACATCCAAACCAAAGAGATTTTAATACATAGGAAGATTATTATTCCAGCATGGCAAATTCCATGTGGCAATAAAAAACAAATTTAGACACATGAAAGGCAGTTTAATAATTCTTGGCTTCTTTATTCTGGGCTTAATCCTTGGACTAACACGCTTTTTACCTTCCTCTCTTTTAGAAGGTGATTTCAGTATATATGCTCTTTATTTGTTGATGTTTTTAGTGGGTATGGGAATTGGAACCGATCGCGGTTCGTGGAAAGTAATCCGTGAGGTGAACATCAAGATTATTTTGGTTCCTCTATCAGTCATTGTAGGATCTCTTCTTGGTGTTTCTGCTGTTTCTGCCTTACTTTCGAATATTGGTATTGGTGAAGCAATGGCTGTGGGAGCCGGATTTGGCTATTATAGTTTATCCAGCGTTATTATTACAGAATTCCATAGCGATACGCTGGGTGTTATTGCTCTTCTTTCAAACATCATCAGGGAAATACTGACTCTTTTAGCAACTCCTTTATTTGTAAAATACTTTGGAAAATTAGCCGGGATTGCATCTGGTGGTGCAACTGCAATGGATACGACCCTGCCGATTATTGTACGCTATTCAGGAAAAGAGTACGCTATCATTGCCGTTTTTAGTGGAATAGTACTTACCATATTAGTCCCTGTAATTATTCCAATCATACTAAAATTCGTATAATTTTTTTTCGGCTTTAAAAAGGAACTTACTGCAGTTTAAACTCATTTTAAAAATAATACACCAATAAACTAATTTGTTTTTTATAAATTTACTCCGAATCAACAAGCTTATCATGTTTTGTTTTAACGAATTTATACTTCTTTACAATTGTTCGTACAAAGGTTTGTTCGAATGTTGGATTTGTTAAATCTCCCCAATATCACTTTTCACAACTTATTTTGTTCTGTGCATTCTAACTGATAATGTCCTTTAGTGAGATTCTTGTATCCGCTGGCATAATTTAATAGTTTCCTCATTGAACAAATAAATTACATCCAGTTTAAATTTACCAATTTGTTAAGGTACTTAAACAAATACTCAATAGTATATATTAATTAACCAAATACCCATAATGATGTTCTCAAAAGAAACCTATATCAACAGAAGAAACAAACTTAAATCTGACGTAAAATCAGGAATCCTGCTTTTTCTTGGCAACGACGAAAGTGGAATGAACTATGCTGACAATACTTATCATTACCGTCAGGACAGTACCTTTCTATATTTCTTTGGTTCCGATTATGCCGGACTAAATGCAATTATAGATATCGATGAAAATCGTGAAATTATTTTCGGCGATGAATTAACCATTGATGATATTGTTTGGATGGGTACCCAGCCTACCATAAAAGAAAAAAGCGAAGCTGTTGGAATTAAAGAGACAGCTCCCCAGTCAGAATTAAAAACATATCTTGAAAAAGCCTTAACAAAAGGACAAAGAGTTCATCACCTGCCCTCTTACCGTCCTGAACATCAAATTAAATTACAGTCCCTATTGAATGTTCATCCCAATATTTCAGTAAAAAATGCATCTTCTGAATTCATTCAGGCGGTTGTAAATCAAAGAAATTACAAATCAGCCGAAGAAATCATTCAAATTGAAGAGGCTGTTAACATTACAGCAGAAATGCATCTTGCAGCCATGCGTATGGCTCGCCCGGGAATGAAAGAATATGAAATTGCTGCCAAAGTTCAGGAAATAGCAATCAGCATGGGTGGACAACCATCTTTCCCAACAATTGCAACTATAAACGGACAAACACTTCACAACCATTATCATGGCAATACATTAAAAAACGGCGATATGGTATTACTTGACTGTGGTGCTGAAAATGGAATGCATTACTCTGGTGATATGTCGAGTACATTTCCTGTAGATAAAACATTTACAACCCGCCAAAAAGAAATTTATGAGATTGCTTTGAATGCTCACAATGCGGCCATTGCAAAATTGAAGCCCGGTACTAAATTTAAAGATGTTCATCTTACTGCATGCCGAACTGTTGCCGAAGGAATGAAGCAAATGGGTTTTATGAAAGGAAATGTTGAAGATGCTGTTCAACAAGGAGCACACGCCTTATTCTTTCAATGCGGTACTGGTCATATGATGGGAATGGATGTTCATGATATGGAAAATTTAGGCGAGGTTTGTGTTGGTTACAACGGCGAAGCAAAAAGTACTCTGTTTGGACTAAAATCATTGCGTCTGGGAAGAGAACTTGAACCGGGATTTGTATTAACCATTGAACCGGGAATCTATTTTATTCCTGAATTAATAGACATGTGGAAAGCCGAAAAACGATTCGAGGAATTCATTAATTACGATAAAGTAGAACAATACAAAGACTTTGGAGGCATTAGGAATGAAGAAGATTTCTTAATTACTCCTGATGGTGCCCGTTTGTTAGGAAAACCTATTCCTAAAAGCATTGCTGATGTAGAAAGAGAAAGAATCTAAAAATTATCATTAACACGCCCTATATTTTCTAAAATTACTAATCAATGAAACTTAAACAAATTACATTCCTTCTGATTGGATTTCTTTTCGTTGGCAGCATCTCCTGCGGACAAACAAAACCAAAAGATCTGCTGACCCAACTTGAAGAAATCCCAGGAGTAAGTGTAAAAAAGATTGCCGGAGACTCTACTTTTGCAGCGTATTACGAACTCTATTTTACACAAGATCTCGATCATCAAAATCCCAAAGCGGGAACATTTCAACAACGGGTCTTATTGGGTCATCAGTCTTTCGATCAGCCTATGGTTGTGGAACTGGAAGGTTATCAGATTTGGTCTGAAAAGGCTGGGGAGTTGAGCAAATTACTGAATGCAAATCAATTGACCATTGAGCACCGTTACTTTAAAAATTCAATGCCCGATAGTTTGAATTGGCAATACCTAAACATCAAACAAGCAGCTGCCGATCAGCATGTAATCATTCAGGCTTTGCGTAAAATATATCCCGAAAAATGGCTGTCGACCGGAATCAGTAAAGGAGGGCAAACAACTATTTTTCACAGGTATTTTTATCCTGATGATGTTGATGTTAGTGTTCCTTATGTTGCACCACTTAATCTGGCTCGTGAAGACAAAAGAATCCACGAACGCCTTGCCAGTGTAGGCAGTAAAGAAACCAGAGATCAGATTTATCAATTTCAGCTGGCTTGCTTTAATAACAGAGAAAAATTACTTCCTCTTGCTGATGCCTATGCAAAAGAGAAGAACTATTCTTTCTCAATGGGCCTGGAAAAGGCACTTGATTTAAGTATTCTTGAATATCCATTTGCCTATTGGCAATGGGGCGGAATTGACAGCATTCCCGATAAAAATGCCAATTCTGAAGAGCTTTTCGAGCATTTGTTTAAAGTATCAAGTATCGATTTTTTCGATGTTAGCAACATCAAACCGCTTCTTGCATTTTATCATCAGGCATTAACCGAGATTGGAATGTATAGCTACGAAATTGCTCCTTTCAAACAATACCTGAACGATGAAAAGGATATCACTTTCGATTTTACTTTCCCCAATGAACCTATCCGGAAATTTGATGCCTCATCGATGATTAAAATTAACAAATGGCTGCAGACTGATGCGGAAAAAATATTGTTCATATATGGTGAGAACGATACATGGTCGGCAACTTCAGTTAATCTGAAAGGAAATGACAAATGCAAAAAGTTTGTGAATCCCAAAGGATCTCACAGATCAAGAATCAACAGCTTTCCTCCTGAAATGAAGAAAGAAATTTTAAACACTTTGGAAAAATGGATGGATGTACAATTAACCGTTAACAATGAAAAGTAATTATTTGAGGGACAAGCATCTGTAAAAGGAAAAACAAAACCAGTAAAAGAGACTGTCTGAGAATTCAGATGGTCTCTTTATCTTTTAAATCATATTTAATTCTTCCAATAAAGCCTTCCGTTTTGGATATTCTTTTCTTAAATATGCAATCAGATCGTTCGACTCATCTCTTCCGCCAAGCTTAATCATTCGTCTTATGTATCTGCAAATACTCTGATAATGACCTCTCCCTATGTTATCTTCCATATATTTCTTAACTGCAACAGCGTATAAATTAATGATTTCACCAGGATAATTACTTATTAAATATTCACTGTAAGTATCAATGGTTGGGAAGTCCGGATTCTTCTGTAAATAAACCAAAAGTTTATCCCACCATTCCTCTTTTATGTAAATTTTTGCCAACAAACCGCTATGATCCCACCTACTTGATTTTCTTAAGTCTTTTGCCAATTCATTCACAAATGAAAACCATGATTCAGGAGCTATATTTTCTTTTAATATCTGATAATAATCCTGTTTTGATCTAAAATTATCTACAAATAAAAAACGGGCATATTCAATAATTTTCTCGGTATCATTCTGCTTCTGCGCAATTCTCAATAACCAATCATACCATTCATGAATCAATCCAGGCCTGTCTTTCTTATCGTATTTAATACCATCCACAGCAATGCCAATTGCTTTTTCGTACGATTCCGTTTTCAAAGCATTCTCAATAGCTATGCCTCGTAATTTCGAATTGGATATGTGTGCCTCTAAATATTCGGCAGCCTGATTTTCGCCTTTACACTTCAGCAACACATTATATCTTATTGCCTGCATTTCCTCCAACGAATATTCCGACACTTCTGAATGATCTGTCAACACGAAAAAACTTTCTATTTCGGCCTCTGTTTTTAATAATAATGATGCTATATGGAGACATCCTAAATGCCAGTCCCAACCCCCAAAAGTATTGTTTCCGTATGCTTTCAAACAATAATCCAACAACAATTTTCGAATCGATTCATCCAATTGTAATGTTCCAATACGCACTAATAAGTCAAAAGATGAATCGATGCCAAAACTTAAATAACCACTGCTGTCATCACCATAATTAACAGCCTTTACCATCTCCTCCATAATAGCTGTACATATAAAAAAAGTGCTTTTATAGTTGCCTCTATCAAATTGATTTTGTGCCGATTCGAGAAGATTATTTACTTCATAATAAACATCTCGTGAAGATGAATGACTTACAAAACCATATCTATCCGAAGCTGAACTCACAATCGATTTCACTTGATTTACATAAAAACTTTTCGATTCTGAAGTATTGTATTGAGCAAAGTAAGCCAATAATTGATTTCGGAATCCTCTATCTTCCTCTGCCTTTATTCGGACAAATTGTTTCAGATCATCATGAGATGCATTTTCAAGCATTGAAATTACTTTATCCGCCAATGTTTTGCGCTTTTTTTTCACAGCAGGTATTTCGGATGTCTTAGTAAGTGGATTTCTTTTCAAATTCAATTGATCTTGTTGCAAATAAAAAATAACAGCAACAACATGCTTGCAGAAAGGTCCCCAATCATACGGACAATTACAAACATGCTCCAAAATCATATCTTTCCTAATTACCAATTTTACCGTGTAATCCTCAGTCCCTTCAACTGTAGCCTCATATTCCCCTATTCCTGTTTCTATTGGCTGATTTACTTTGTTATTCTTAAAATACGACAACCCGCGCTTTAAAATTTTGTCATCTATGTATTGCTCAAATTCATTAAATGATATTTCCATTATCTCTGTTTTATTTACACCCCTGCAATTTATATAAATTCAAGGAAATTGAATAGAACACTCTCACTTATGAAAGAGATTTAGAACGCAAAAAAGGATGCCCATAAATGGGCATCCTTTTTATTATACTAATGAATTGGAATTAAATCTCTTTCTGTGTTGGAGACATTACTACTTCAATTTTTGCTGGTGTTGAAAAATACTTTTTAGCAAAATTCTCAACCTTCTCTTTTGAAATTGAGTTGATCATTCTTTCGAAATCTTCAGTACTCATCATGTCCTCATCGTACACATAGTAACGATTGATCGCATTTAACCAATAACCATTTTTACGAAGATTCTCCTGACGAACCTTAATGAAATTTTCCTTCGCTTCGTGCAAGTCATCTTCTTTAACACCTTCGTTGAAAAGAGCCTGAATCTCATTATAAACAATTCCTTTTAATTTTTCAGCCTTGGCAGGATCTGTATCAAAACGAATCACTAATTTATACTCTTCCCGAGGAAATTTATCAACCGAAGCACCAACTCCCACACCATAAGATCCTCCTTCTTTTTCACGAATCACCTCAAGATATCTTTTATCTAAAAGTTTGGCAACAACATCCATCAATACTGAATTTTCTTTTGAATATTCAATATCACCATGAAAATCAATTTCGATGGTTGTTTTAGGAGTTTCCATCTCTCTGTCAAAATGGGTATAAGTATCTTTTTCAGGATAATCCACACCATTGTCTTTCCAGTTATCCTCACGGTCTATATCCTTAATGCTTCCCAAGTATTCTTCTATCATTGGTTTTGCTTCCTCTGCATCTATATTGCCTACAAAAACAAATGTAAAGTCGCTGGCATCAACAAACCGCTCCTGATAAATGCGTTTCATTGTCTCAAAATCCAATTTGTCAATCATATCTGTATCAAACAGAATTGTTCTTGGATTGTGATTGGTAGAAGTCATTGATACGGAATCACTAAACGCTTTGTTTATATCAGCTCCCATATTGGCCACATAAGCCATATATCTTCCTTTCAATGCATTAAAAGCTTCCTGATCGAAACGTGGTTGCTCAAAATACATATGCACCAACTGCAATAAGGTCTCAAAATCCTTTATGGATGAATTCCCGTTAAGTCCTTCTGATAATTCACCTACATATGGTGCTACCTTAACCTCTTTACCCGTTAATAATTTTTGCAGGCTAATCTTGTCAAATTTGCCCAATCCAAAATTAGGTACAAAACCACCAAGCAATTCTGCAGAAGGCAAATCTTTAACCTCATACAAAGAGTTTCCACCTTTACTGAAAGCTTGTAAACTAATTTCATTTTCTTTGAAATCTGTTTTTTTCACAACTACAGTTGCTCCATTAGCCAATGTCCACTCTGTAGCTTCAAAACCCTTCAAGTTTGATTCTTTTACAACTTTTCCGGCCGTAGGTTGTTCTGAAAGTAAAGGTTCAGTTATCACTTTATCTTCATAAGGCGCCAACTCCATTTGTTTCACTTTTGCAACCACTGCAAGTAATTGTTCTTTAGTCGGCAATTGTAATCCTTCTTTTTCAGGAGCCGATAAGGTAATCACCTCATTCTCATCCGTAATCCATCCTTTTGAAACCGCATTTACTTCCTCTGCACTAATACCAGGCAATAATTGTTTCATTGCTTCGAACTCAAACTCAATTCCAGGAACAGGCTCATTGGTTAAATAATTTTGCTGATAGCCACGAACCAAGCGATCATTGTTCTGCTTGTTCCTTTCCTTATAAGCTCTTTCCATTTTACTCAACATAGCCATTTTAGCACGTTCCAATTCTGAAGCCACTATACCATATCTTTTGGCTCTTTCTGTTTCTTTCAAAAGCACTTCAATTCCGCCCAAAATATTATCCTCTTTAAGGGTAACTCCATTTTGAAAAACATCCATTTTTCGGGCTTTATTATAATATGCGGCATAACCGGCTATAAATGGTGCATTCCCTTTTTGGAGCAGTTCGTTATAACGATCTCCCAATACACTTGAATAAAGATCTTCGATTAAAAGCTTGCGATAATAGTTTAGATTTTTTTCGGAAAAAGGAGTCGCGTTGTGCTTGTAAACAATTTCAAAACTAATTCTGCTGGTTTCAGGATCTGTAATTACACCAACAATTGGTTCCTTATTTTCAGGAACATCGAAATACACTCTTTCCTCCGGATTTTCAACAGCAGGAATATGTGCAAACATGTCCTTTATTTTTTGTTCAAATTTCTCTGCATCAATATCTCCAACTACAATAATGGCCTGCAAATCGGTACGATACCAATCGTGATAAAAATCCCTGATTACCTGATGGTCAAAATTATCAATGACATCAAGATCTCCAATAACATCACGTTTTTCATATTTAGAGCCTTGATAAACGAGTTTGTTTTTTTCTAAATAAACACGCATTCCTCCAGATCGCCGGGTTCTCCATTCTTCATGAATTACTCCACGTTCGCTGTCGATTTCCTCACCAGTAAGACTTAAATAATTCGACCAATCGTGTAAAACCAAAAGAGTAGAATCCAGCAAATTCTCATTCGTAGTTGGAACATTACTTAGATTGTAAACCGTTTCATCTACATTGGTATAAGCATTAATATTACGACCGAATGCTACGCCGTATTTCTCTAAATAATTAAGGACACCTTTTCCTGGAAAATGTTCCGTCCCATTAAAGGCCATATGCTCCAAAAAATGAGCCAATCCATTTTGATTATCATCTTCCAAAATTGCTCCTACATTCTGAACAATGTAGAAACTAGCCCGATCTTTAGGCTCTTCATTGTGACGAACATAGTAGGTTAATCCATTGTCTAATTTCCCGGTTCTCACATTCGGATCCATAGGAAGTTTAGCATCCATATTGTTTTGAGCGGACAGCATTCCAGTGCCGGTCAGTGCCAAAACAGTACAAAGACTCATTTTGCTAAATAAATTCTTAATCATTTGTGATTTGTTTTAGTGATTTGTAGTACAAAATACACAACATAAGTGTAATTCTTATAAATTAAAGAAATAATTAGCTATTTAACAATTTACTTAATGATTTTTAACACAATATATTTACTATTCTTTCACCTTTAAAATGATATCATTTACCTATCTGTCAACATTTCCATGGTTAATCTAAAACTTGATCGGTTTAGAATCAATGAAAAAAAATATAGTATCCACATAGGGTCAAATCCTATGAATAAAAACAACGAAATAAGCATAAAAAAGGAGCACCAACCGGTACTCCTTTTCCAATATTAAAAAGAAATATGCTTATTTCTCTTCTTTTTCTTTGGTATCCGAAACATCGTCGAATTCAACGGTTTCACCTTCTTCTACTTTTTTACCCAAATAGTTTGGCAGTTCCATTCCAGCCATTTTGAAAAGTTCTTCCATCGGAGGAATAGATCCCATCATGCCCTGCATAAAGTTAGCGGTAGATGTTTTGCCATCTTTTCCGCTTCCATTCTCCCAAACAGTAACCTTATCAATCTTGATGTTCTTGATAGCATCAACCTGAGTTTTAACCAATTCCGGCAACTTATCAGCAATCATTAACATTACTGCATCTTTAGCATCACTTCCGGCAGCATGAACAAGTTTATCGAAACCTTGAGCCTGTTTGCTTAAAATTTCATAAATACCCTTACCTTCTGCTTCCATTTTCATGAAGATCGCATCAGCCTCCCCTTTCGCATGACGACGGGTTTGTTCTGCAATCGCCTCGGCGGCAATCTCAATTTTTTGCTTGTCAATCTCGGCAGGTACCACAACATTAGCAGTCTGTGTTGCTTTATCACGAGTTGCACGGGCATTTTCAGCCAATTGTTCAGCAGCATAAGCTTCCTCTAAAGCACGCGCCTGAGTTACTTTCTCTGCAGCCGAAGCCAAACGTTCTGCTTCTGCTTCTCTCTCTCTTCTGCGCGCATCCGAATTGGCAATTGTAATTTTTGCCGTATTCTCTCCTTCAACTGCCGATGCATCAGCAGCAGCAACCTGCACACGTTGTGCCTGATGGGCGTTTGCCTCACCAATAGAACCATCACGGTTTTTCTCAGCAACACTTTTCTTGGCATCATTTATTGCCTTAGCCGCAGCTTCCTTACCTAATGCTTCAATATATCCCGATTCATCGTTGATATCCGTAACATTCACATTGATCAGTTTCAAACCAATCTTTTTCAATTCAGCCTCAACATTATTTGATACAGCTGCAAGGAATTTATCACGGTTGCTATTGATTTCCTCAATATCCATGGTAGCAACTACCAAACGTAACTGACCGAAAATAATATCCTTAGCCAAATTACTGATATCTGCCTGAGACAATCCTAATAGTCGCTCAGCAGCATTAGTCATTACTCCTCCTTCTGTAGAAACTCCTACAGTAAAACGAGAAGGTACATCCACACGAATGTTTTGCTTACTCAAAGCACTTTTCAAATTGATTTCAATCGAAAGCGGTGTTAAATCCAGGAAAGCATAATCCTGAATGATTGGCCAAATAAAGGCTGCACCACCATGAATACACTTGGCCGAACGCGATTCGGTATCTACTCCTTTACCAACTTTTCCATACACAACCAAAACGCGGTCGGACGGACACCTTTTGTATCTCTTAAAAAACGATACAATTAAAGAAAAAACGGCAATTACAATGACCGCAATTAATAGAACAACATATTCTCCCATGATAACTTATTATTAATAGTTTATTTAATAAGGTTTTACAATTAAAATTTGATCATTTAAAACATCTACAACCTGAATTACTGCACCGGTAGGAATATCTGAATCACTATCGGTAACCGCATCCAAAATTTGAAGCCCCTGCACTTCAATTTGTACTTTTCCCATTCCTTTTCTATTGGCCGGTACAGACAAATAAACATTGCCGATTTTCCCCTTGGCATTATTTATATTTAAGGTTCCTTCTTCTACCAGCTTTCCCATGAAATACAAAATAGAAGCCATAATTAACATCATTGCTAAACCAGCAAGAGTAGCAATTAATGTCGAGACACCGGCTCCTAAGCCCATATCCAAACAAATTATACCTGTCCAACCAAATACAGCAAAAAAGGCAATCAGGTTTTTTAAGCTTATAAACTGAAAATCAATTCCAGTATCGCCTTCCACTGCAGTATCTGCATCTCCTTCAGCACTCAGATCATCAATATCACCACCAACAAAAGTAAGTGCGATCTGAATTAGAAACAGAAGAGAAAATGGGACTGAAATGCTCCAGAAGATCTTTTCCACCATTTCCATTGAACTCCACCAATCTGAAATTTGTAGTATCATAATTATTGTTTTTTATTTAGGATGAAAATAATAATAAATATCGACCTATTATCCATTATGCTTACCAGTTATTATCTTTTTTGCCGTATTCTTATTTTTACATGTTTTTAAGTGTTTTTTGGGGGGTGAAAAATCTTTTTCACTTCTCCTAAAGAAAAGGATTCTTTGTAAATACAAGCTCCCCTCTGTTCTTCGAACATTTTCCCATTAAAATGTGAGAATTCACCACTTTTAACTTTTGTATGTGTTTTTACATTGAATCTTCCCTAGAAAGGATACCGCAACGCAGTGAAGATCGTGAAAGCAATTTGAAATAATACGAAAGAGTGTTGATTCCTGAAATTATCTTACCAAATTTTATGTAGATAAAAAGGAGCACCAAATGATGCTCCTTTTATAGTTTAAGACTTTGTTCATCTATTATTTCACATCCACTTCAATCCAATTGGAACGGTTTGGATCCGCCGGAGCTACTACTTTTTCTTCCGATTGATTCTCCAATTCTTTTAGCAGTATTTCTATTGCTTTTTGCAGGGAAGGATCGATTCCTTTGGCAATCAAATGTGGTTCATCGTACACTTCTACATCAGGATACATGCCAACTCCTTCGATGATCCATTTCTGATTTTCATCGAAAATACCAAAGCGGGGAACAGCAATGTAGCCGCCATCGACTAATCCGGCATTACCCGACATACCCACTAATCCACCCCAGGTGCGGGTTCCTATCAATTTGCCAAGACCTTTTTTCTTGAAATAATATGGGAAAGCATCTCCCCCTGAAGATGAGTAAGAATTAATCAGCATTGCCTTTGGTCCATCGTGGGCAACTGCAGGTGTTTGATTCGCCTCAAGACCTCTGCGATGCCAGTAAGACAATACATTACGGTCTAAAAGATCTACCATTTGATCAGGAATAAATCCGCCGCCATTGTAACGATCATCAATAATTAAGGCTTGTTTATCGTGATAGGCATACATGCCTCGGTTCAATTCCCTGTTGCCTTCCACTGCTGTATTTGGAACGTGGATATATCCAATCTTTCCTCCGGATAATTTGTCTGTCATCTCGCGGCGCTCGTTCACCCAATTCAGATACATCAATTCCAATTCGCTTTCAATTGGTTTAATGGTATAGGTTTTTGCTCCCTCAAAACCGGGCAGACTGTTCACGGTGATCTCCACCATTTTATCCACCTGATCTTCCAAATAAAGATAAGGATTCACGTCTGTACTTAAAGCATGACCATTGATGCTTAACAGGTAATCACCTTCCTTTACATCAACACCTTGCTCGGTTAACGGTGATCGTCGGTTAGGAGTCCAGTTTTCGCCCTGATAAATTTTTGAGATGATGTATTTACCCGTTTTTGCATCAGCTTTTAATTTTGCTCCTAACAAACCTGTTTCCACAGCTTTCACCTTTTCGAAATCGCCATAGTTCACGTAGCAATGTCCGGTGTTGGTTTCCGCTATGATCTCACCCAGGATGTAATCCAAATCGGCACGATGACTTACATATGGCATCAACTGACTGTAGTTGGCTCTAATTTGCGCCCAATCTACACCATTCATGTTATCCACATAGTAGAAGTCCCGAAAAATACGCCACCCATCGTTGTAAATCTGATTCCATTCCTTTTTAGGATCAATCTTCATGTCCAAATCATCCAATTGGAGTTTGCCGGCATCGGCCGACTGACCAGCAGACAAATCGGTAATTCCATATGCAGCACCTGCCCAATACAATAATTTATCACCATTTCCGGCTAAAGAATAACCGGAAACCTTATCTAAAATCACTTCATCCTTCTCTTTTTCTATGGTATAATGATGTAAGGCTCTATCGCTGGTGTACAAAATTCCTCCTTCAACAGCTTCCAGATTATCGTAATCTCCTGATGATAAAGGAAAAGCTGTAATGCGATTGGAGATGCCCTCAAAATCAATTTCAACTTTGACCTTCTCTTCAGGTTTAGCATCATCCTTTTTCACTTTTTTCTTTTCGTCAACAACAGGTTTATCTTCTTTCACCTCTTCAACATCATTTTTTAAAGCAAACAATTTAGGTCCGTCTGCCTTTAACGACATGGCAAAAATCCGGGTTGCATTGTTGTACAAATAATCAAACTCGAAGCTTGAAAAATCAAGATTGAAATCACGGTTTGATAAAAAGAAGATGAAGTTTCCATCCTTCGAAAATACCGGAGATGAATCACCAAAAGTATCATCCGTTAAATGATAATTCTTCCCTGTCGTGATATTGTAAACCCAAACTGCTCCCTGATCATTATTACTGTCTTTCACATAGGCAATCCATTTCGAATCAGGTGAAAATGAGAAATCAGTAATTTCATTTCGTCTGGCAACATCAACTATTTTAACTTCTCCACTTTCAACATTTAAACATTTCAGCTTTAAAGTACGATCGAAAAACAGCATGTATTTGCTGTCCGGCGACCACTTGGCATCATACATCCAGGCCGAAGAACCAAAAGTTACTTGTTTCGCTTTTGCTCCCTTTTTGTTCTCCAAAAGATAAATTTCGTATTCACCCGTAGCATCTGAATAGTAAGAAATGTATTTCCCGTTTGGTGACCAGCTTGGTGCAGTTTCCCGAACTCCCTGAGTTTGTGTTAAGTTGATACTTGGTCCGTTCTTGGCAGGAACCGAAAAAATATCGCCGCGAGCATCAAAAAGAGCTCTTTTCCCTGAAGGAGAAACGGCAACACTTTGTATAAAATCTTTTACATTCTTATAATAAGGTAATGTATTCGGATTATCGAAATTGATGTTCACAACAACGCGTTCCTCTTTCCCTGTTTCCAGATTTAGTTTGAACAATTGACCACCATTCTCATAAGCAATCTGTCCGTTTTCACCCGATGGCCACATTACATCAAATGTTTTGTGATGAGTCATCTGAGTAATCTCTTTGCTGTCCACATCATATTTATAGATGTTCAACTTTAAATCTCGATCTGATGCAAAATAAATGGCATTTTTATACCAGGAAGGAATTTGATCGGAACCTACAAATTTTGTAATTCTCTCCGATTGATCCTTTTCCAAATCATAAATCCATAAATCGGCAGCTCTACCTCCTTTGTAACGCTTCCAGGTACGAAACTCACGACTGATTGGGGCATAGCATATTTTTTTTGCATCCGGTGAAAACACTCCAAATCCCCCTTCAGGAATTTGTAAGGCCTGTTCCAAGCCACCATCAATACTTACCTGATAATAGGTTCCGTTTCGCTCTCCAAAAGGAGTACGATTCATACGCACCAAAATGGATTTGCTATCCGGATTCCAGTCTAGTATTGCATCATCAAATCCACCACGAGGGGGCATCATTCCAACCGAATTGTAATAAGTTAACTGCTTAGGTGTTCCTCCTGTTGAAGGCATTACATAAACCTGACGGCTCCCCGAATACTCAGCCGAGAAAGCAATCCATTGCCCATCAGGAGAGATTTTAGGAAACAATTCCATTCCTTTGTGCGAAGTCAATCTTTTGGCATCACCTCCATCGGAATCTACTGTCCAGATATCGCCCGCATAAACAAAGGCAATTAAATTTTTATTGATATCAGGATATCTCATTAAACGAACATCCTTTTCGGCCTGAGCACTTTTCATTGTCCCAAATAGAATAAGACAAAATGCCACAATTTTAAGATTGAATTTTAACATTTCAATTTATAAGTTAGTGTGTGAATATTATTTGGTGTAAAACAAATCCTTCCTTAATTACAGAAAGTATTGGCTTTAAGTAGCATATCAATTTATTTTCATAAAAAACTTTCCGTGAAGCTACAAAAAAAGTGACATTACTAAAAAAAGGAATGCCACTTTAACACAATAATAATTCTAAGTCTTATAATTCGATCAAACTAATGGCTGCTCCGCCACCTTCAGCCAAATGATATTCTATTTTCGACGTGTTATCTACCTCTTTATTTAGGATCTGAAACTCAGTTGGATTCTTATCCCAGTGAGCATTTTTACCATCCAAATAGAGTGTTGCTTTATATTTCTTTCCTGGAGTAAGAAAGTTCAAATCTATATTCATATCGCGGGCATTTTCATCCGTAATTGATCCGACAAACCAATTTTCAGAATTACGATCCTTACGGGCGATGGTCACAAAATCCCCTACTTCACCATTCAACACCTTGCTGGTTTCCCAGGTTACGGCTACATCCCGAATGAACTGAAATGCATCGTTTCCTTTGTAATTCTCAATTAAATCGGGAACCATTTGAATAGGGCTGTTAATTACCACATACAATGCCAATTGCTGCGCCAAGGTTGTATTCACCTGATTGTTTGGTTTGTTTGGTGTTAACTTGATATTGAAAATACCCGGCGTGTAATCGATAGGCCCTGCCAACATTCGCGTAAATGCTACAATTGGAAGGTGTTCCGGAGGATTTCCTCCATCGCTTGCCCAGGCATTAAATTCCTGTCCGCGCAATCCTTCACGGGCAATTACATTCGGATAAGTTCGACGCAAACCCGTTGCTTTTATTGGTTCATGAGCATTAACTGCCACTTTGTATTTCGCACCTGTTTCCACAGCTCTTCTGTAGTTATTCACCATCCATTGTCCGTGATGATATTCTCCTTTCGGGATAATTTTGCCAACATAGCCTGTTTTCACCGAATGAATTCCCAGCGAATTCATCAATTGATAGGCTGTATCCATTTGCTGATTGTAAGTTCTCGGAGCCGCCGAAGTTTCATGATGCATAATCAACTCTACTCCTTTTTCTTTTCCGTACCGAACCACTTCCTTTAAATCGTAATCTTTATAAGGAGTAACAAAATCGAAAACACCTTCGCGATCCTCAAAACCAATCCAGTGTTCCCAACCGGTGTTCCACCCTTCAACCAAAATACCACCAATCTTATTTTCTGAAGCAAAGTCGATTAGCTCCTTAGCATATTTGGTTGTAGCACCGTGCTTGCCACTGGCCATATCCCATGATTTGGTTCCCAAATGCATATCCCACCAGATGCCTACATATTTCATCGGTTTAAAATAATCAACCGATCCAATTTTATTGGGCTCATTCAAGTTTACAATCAAATCGGATTCAATTAAACCGCCTGCATTTTCAGAAATCTGAATGGTTCTCCAAGGTGTGTTAAAAGGTACAGCTCTTTTTACTTTGTAACCCGTTCTGTCCGATCCAACCAATTCACTTTCCAGCATCAATTTCTCTTTGTTTACTTTCAAAGTCATTCCTGCATAATCCGTCAGGTTGGCTTCGTGAAAACTCAAGTAAACACCTTCAGCTGTTTTCATGGTAACCGGAGTGTTCACCGCATTTTCCGGTATATAAGTTTGAGCCAGATTGTCGTTGGAACGCAATGCAATTGCATCGATACCGGTAAGTGAGGTAGTATGATATAAGTGTTCGTAAATGTCCCAATCGCCCGGAATCCACCATACCTTGTGATCGCCGGTGAGATTAAACTGTGTATTTTCATCGGTAATCATCACCTCTTTCATAGCCTCCTGTTCCGGAAATTCATACCGAAATCCAAGACCATCATTATATACTTTAAACACCAAATTCATTTTTCGGTTTGGAGCCTGTTCTTCTTCTAAATTCAATACTAATTGATTGAAATTATCCACAACCACTCTTTTCTCGCCCCACTGCATTTCCCAAGTTGAGTTACTTGATGAAAGTTGTGAGTTAACAATCTTCCATCCTTTTTCGATAGATGGCATATTCTGAAAATCGAAGCCTAAAGTTGACGGCTCAATTACTTTTTTACCATTGAACAAAACCTCGTAAGTGGCCTGTCCTTCGACCATACTGAATTGAACGCCAATTTTTCCATCGGGCGATTCAACATTCCGGACTAATTTGCCATTGGCACAGGATGCCAATATCATTGCAAGACCAGCAATAAAAAACAGTGTTGATTTAAAATTCATAGTTTTTTGAATCAAAAGATTAGTATTAATTAAGTTCAAACTATAGTTAATTCCTATAAGTTCTGAATAATTATCAAAGTAACCAGAGAATAAGCTCAATAACTAAATACTAATTGAAAATATAGATTAAAACATCACCCAAAAACACCTAAAAACCTAACAGTCTTTGCATTAATAAAATACGAAACTCTTGAAAATATAGATAAAATACAATATCCTTTATAAGCTACACATACAATAATTTGAGAACTTGAATCTTCAGCAAAGTGAATAATTGAACTTTGACAATTTATTTTCCTGAATAAAAAAAACATATTAATATATATTGGCATAAATATTGTTAATTAACAACAATTATAAATAATTAATAATATTTACTAAAATTATAGAACATGAAAAAAACGGTGATCTTATTAATCGCCCTTACACTATCAACTTTTGTAATGGCTCAAGAAAAAACTAAAATAAAAGAGGTTGGTCTCACTTTTAGAAATTTGGATGAATTTGGCTTCGGCTATAAAATTGGTACAGAACAGTCATTATGGAGATTCAATACCATTTTTTTATCAGGGATGAATGAAGATAGAAATTCAGACAAAGCATTTAATGATAGTGATTCTCAACAATTCGGATTAAGTTTTAGTGCTGGAAAAGAATACAGAAAACTTATTACAGAAAATCTTGAATACAGATATGGCCTCGATTTATCATTTGGATATAATCACTCAAAAGAAAACAATGGATCTACCACTGATCCAAGTAAAAGAAAAAGTAATTTATTTACACCTGGACTTAATCTTGTGTTTGGTTTAAATTATATAATTAGTGATCAATTAATATTAGGTGCAGAAGTTCTGCCTTACCTTAAATATACATTTGGACAAACATCGGAAGAAAGAAGGATTCCAGAGTATAGTAACAAAGTAGACCATTCCGATATTAGATATGGTTTTGATAGTTCTTCTGTCTTATTATCCTTAGCTTATCGCTTTTAATTCTCTGATTCAACTTTGATTTTTTAAGAGAAATAACTCCCAAACTGCTTATGGCAAGTTGGGAGTTTTTCGTATAAGAAAATTTGTAGTGCTTTGTTATAAAATAGGCATTAATTACAGTTAAACCGACTTTATCGCCATCACTTTTAAATCAAATTCTTCATTGGGATAAATGGAACGATTCCTAATTTTAGTTTTATAAGTGTAGATGGTATTCACCGAAAAATTAAGAATACCGGCTATTTTCTCATTGTCGTTTATGCCTAATCGGATCAATGCAAAAATCCGTAAATCGGTATTTAAACATGGAGAATCTTTTAAACTGATTCGATCTTTTTCTTCGAACAATTGATTGAATCGATTCACAAAATCAGGAAACAATTTCAGGAAAATCCGATCGAAGTCTTGAAACAAATTCTCGCGTTCTTTCTTCGAATTGTATTTTTTTAATTCCGATTCGATGGCATCATATTGCTTCGTGATTAGCTGGCGCGAAACGGCTTTTTTCATCGCTTCCAGTTTCTCGATAAACTGCGAGCTGAAATTGAAATAGTAACCAACATACTCTTCCTTAATTTTACTTACCTCACGAAGCTGTTCATTCAATTGCCGAAGATTACTATTGCTCTCCAAAATCTCTTTACGGGCTTTTTTCAATTCCTTTACCTGCCGGTAGATAATGATGGAAAAAGAAATTAACAGCAAGGCCAGAAGAGACACGATCAGAGAAATATTGGATATGATCTTTTTTTCCTTTTCTACTTTATTCAAAACAGCAGCTTCAATATCGGGCCGAATAAATGATATCTCCAATTGCCGCGCATTGCTGCCGTAAAATACCGCATCCCTCTGAGCTTCGGAGATAAACCGGTTTGCTTTCTCTAAATCTCCGTCGTGAAAAAGTAGTTCTGCCAATACTTTCGCCGCCAAAGTTTCTTTTGTGGTAGACTGAATATCACCTACAACAGCTTTACAAAGATGATATTTTGCTTTTTCTTTTTCCTGCAGTTTTAAATACGAAATGCCCAAAATACAATTGGTTATCGCAGCCTGATGCGGGGTTAAATCCTTTTTATTTAATAAGGATGTGCAATACTTTTTAACATCGTAACTGGCGTTATTATTCTGACTTTTTAATGCCAAAGCCAGAATATATTCGAAAGAATCTGGATCACCCTCTGCTGCAATTTTCTTCGCATATAAATTCCCGCTTTCGCGGTATTTGGGCGCATAATATCCCCAACGGGAATTGGATAAATCGTAATAGGCACGATAAGCTACAGAATAAAAGTCAATGCGCTTTTTTTGATCCAAAGCCATCGGATCGATGGTCTGAATGCTGTCGATGGTTTCCTTGTATAATCCCCGAAGCAGAAGAATCAGGGAAATATTTGATTTGGCTTCAGCAATTTTTGATGCATCCTTTAACCGATAAGCCGTTTTCAATGCCAAATTCCCATAATAAAAAGCCGAATCGTAAACAAAATACTCGTATTCTTTGGTCAATCTCACCAATAAATTGTACTCCTCGTTTCTTCGGTCCTCAAAATTTGAATGATGCAGGGAATCTGTCAGCAAGGCGATTTTGTTCTTTTTTACCTGAACAATGCTGTCTTTCGCTTCAATATATTTATTCGCCTCGGCAAACTGAAATGCAAGAGAATCATTTTGTCCGAAAGAATTCAGACTTAGTAAAACAAAAAATGTTAGAATGACACTTCTGTACATGCTTATTGAATATGGGTTTGCTGAACAAGGGGTAAAAGTAAGATTAATATTTTCTGCAGCAAAAAAGCCCTATCAAATTGACAGGGCTGAGTTAAACTTATTTTCGCAATATTATAATCCACTAAAATCGACACCTTCAAACAGCATACTTGGTGTTTGCCACGAACGATCAGTTAATGGATCGTTACCAATCGCAATTAAATTGTTCCAAATCTCTTTATGATTTCCGGTAATGTTCATTCCTGATACAGGATGAAGTATTTCTCCTTTTTTAACATAGAAGCCCTCTACTCCAACCGAAAAATCACCCGTTGCAGAATTGGAATTACCTCCATTAAAACCAGTTACCAAAATACCTTCATTCATATCTTTGGTCAAAGCTGATAAGTCTTTATCTCCCAGTTCAAAAATCAAATTAGATGACGAGCCTGTAGTTGGTTCCATATCTAACTTTTTACCGTAATAATCATCAATATAGTAGGTCTGAAGTATACCATTCTCTATTACCGTCATTTTACGGGAAGCCAAACCATCACCATCATACAATCGTGAATTACGTCCCGATTCAATAAATGGATTGTCGGTAATACTCAATAAATCAGAAGCAATTTTTTTGCCAATTTTTCCTTCTAAAAAGGATCTTTTTTGCTGAAGGTTATAACCAAACATGGGTTGAAGCAGAGAATTAAATACACGGCCTACTGATCTGTTTTCAATCAGCATTTCCATTTTTCCCGATTGAATAGTCTTGGCTCCAATTTTCCTTAAAGCTCTTTCAACAGCATATTTCCCAACACCTTCTCCAGATAACTGATCCCAAAATCTTGTGGCATTATAATAATAATCACTTGGGCGACTATCACCTCCATTAATTGACGCACTTGCATCAATAGAATAAGACGTTGATTCTTTAAACCCCTCAACGCCATTACTCAACACTAAATAACTACGGTACGATCCATCACTATAAGATCCGGTAACGCTGATAATTCTTTCGTCCATACCTGTCGTTTCAGCCTCAACCTGCATGGCCAAATCGATTTTCTGACGAGGATCTATCGAGTCGTAATTTGAATCAAATAATTTCAAATCCTTTTCGGTTCCATCATAACAAAGATGACGATCTGGTAAAGAACGATATTGATCTTTGGCTAAATAATTCGTACCCAGAATAGCCTCCTTGATAAATTTTTCAAGATCGTTCCTGTCCAATCGATTTGTAGAATGTGTTGAGTATTTACCGTTCACATAAAGCTTAAGGCTTAATCCACTTTGAATCGATTCCTGTATTTTTTCAATTTTCTGCTTTCTCACTTCAACCTCTGATTCTTTAGAATCATAAACTGAAACTGAAACTTCTTTTGCGCCATTTTCTGTGGCATATTTGGAAGCCCATTGGGCCAATTCCACTTTTTTATTGTCTTTCATCGAAACTTCTTTTTAATTGATTACAAGTAAACTCTAATGCATGATTAAGCATTAACCCCACCAACAGTCAGTTGTGCTACTTTAACCGTCGGCAATCCCATAGATACAGGAACTCCTTGTCCGCCTTTACCACAAGTTCCAGTTCCACAATCAATTTTAAGGTCCTTACCTACCATTGAGATTTGACGAAGAGCTTCCGGCCCATTACCAATCAGATTTACATCTTTTATTGGTTGGGTCAGTTTACCATTTTCAATTAAATAACCCGATTTCACATAGAAAGTAAAATCCCCTGCTCCAATTTGCACTTCTCCATTTGTAAATGTATCCACATAAATTCCATCCTTAACACTGGCAATAATATCTTCTTTGCTATGAGGTCCGGCTTCCATATATGTATTTCTCATTCGAGGAATTGGGGCATAGCGGAAAGATTCCCGGCGGCCATTTCCTGTTGGTGCCACATTGTAATATTTTGCACTAATTCTGTCGTGCAGATAACTGGTTAATACGCCATTTTCAACCATTTTTGTTTTCTGGGTAAGGATTCCCTCATCATCAATATTCAGAGTCCCCCTATAATTTGGGTTGGTTCCATCATCAATAATAGTCACAAAATCTTCTCCTACCTTTTGCCCCATTTTATCACTAAAGATTGAGGTTTCCTTCCTATTAAAATCTGCTTCGAATGCGTGTCCCATTGCCTCATGCAATAGAATACCAGCTCCGCCGGCAGCCAAAACCACCTCCATTTGTCCTGCTTTCGGTTTCACAGCTTCAAATTGTTTATTGGCGCCTACAACAACTTCATTTGCGATTTCATCCATTAACTCTTCATTCAAATATTCATATCCTATTCTCATGGAACGGGATGCAAAGAAATCTTCTCTCCGATCTCCTTTCTCCATAACACAAACAGCAATAAAACTCACCATAGGGCGATAATCAAAACTTACCACGCCTTCGGAATTCGCAAAAAGAATATAAGAAGAACTGTCGTCCAAATACACCTGAACCTTAGCCACTTTACCATCCAAATCGAAAATCTTATCATTCAATTTTTGGAGATATGGTATTTTTTGCTTGATAGATACATCCTCCCAGGAAGTTTTAATTTTACAGAATTCAGGATGTACTCTTTCCTGCAAATTAATAGGTGGATAGTCTTTGCTTTCACTTGCAATACTTGCTGCAGTTTTGGCTACTTTTTTCATAGCATCCAAAGAAATCTCTTCCGAAAAAGCATAACCGGTCTGATCGCCTTTTAAAACGCGTACACCTACTCCATAGTCAATGTTAGATCCGGCTCGATTTACTTGCTTGTCTTGAAGTCCAACATAGTTTGAAAGAGAATGTTCGAAATACAGATCACAATAATCTCCTCCTCTTAATAATGCTTCAGCCATCACTTTTTGCAGCATTTCTCTATCAACATTAAAATGAGCGTAATACTCCTCTAAGCCCGATTGTTCAGTAATCCGATTGCATCCCATGCTTAAGAATGAGGGCAAAATTGCCATTCCCGCTAAAGAGAAAGATCCTGTTCGGATAAACTCTCTTCTTGAAAATTCATTGTTCATATAAAAGTTTTTTTAGGGTTTGGGTTTTCTTTGAATTCTTTGGTGTCCAAAAAGTTAAGACTTTTCATTATCATAACAAAGTTTAATCTAATATTTTTTGAATTCTGCCCCTTTCAATTATAGATATCCATAGTTTTTATTATTTTTGATAAATTTTCAAAATTTAAAACATAAAATCAATCATTAATGAAACATTTTCTGTTAGTAATTATTTGCTTATTAAGCATTCAAACATTACAATCACAACAGCTTGAATATCCTACATGTCCAAAACAAACTGTTGTAGATACCTTTTTTAATCAATACCCCGTTTCAGAAAATTATAGATGGATGGAAGATATTCGAAGTCCTGAAGTTGAACAATGGATAAAAGATGAAAATAAAATATCTCAAAAGTTTCTTCGAAAAGCATCAATTAAATACAATTCAAAAGCATCAATTAAAAAGTATGGTTTTGTTGATGGATTTTATGCTACAAAAAAAGGAAAATACTATTTTGATTCTGGTCGAAGAAATAAACTAGCATCTTCAGGCTTGTACATAGGTGATAGTTACGACAACATTAATCAACTCTTAATAGATCCCAACTTTAAAAATGGAGGAGACAAAGTTAACATTACCGGTTTTGATGTTTCTCGTGACTCTGAAAAATTAGTGTACATGATCAACCGAAATGGAACGGATTGGCGAGAAATTAAAGTTGTTGGCTTACCATCTGGAAAAGAACATAAGGATCATTTAAAAGGAATAAAATATTCTTCTGTTGCATGGAAAGGTGATGGCTTCTTCTATTCACAATATCCATATCTTGGAGAATTCTATGCCGCAGTTGGAGAAGAAGTTTACTTCCATAAACTAGGAGATACTCAAGAACAGGACAAACTTATCTTTAAAAGAAAAAATCCTACTACCAAATTTTCATATGTAACCACCTCTAATGAGCGCTATTTTATTTTAGAAGAAGAAACTACAAATTACTTCAACTACTTTTTTATTGATTATCAATCAGAAAAACCATATTTACGTCCATTATTGATGAAGCAAAAAGCAAGTATATCAGTAATTGATAGCCAAGATGGAGAATTGATTGCTACAACAGGAAAAACCAATGGTGGTTCCGTCGTTGCAATTGATCCGTATAATCCTTTTGAATGGCGACAAATTGTTCCCGAATTAAATAATGGAGTTTTATTAAGTTGTATTACTAAAACGGATCGAATTATCGTAACCTATCAAAGCAATCAACATCCTATTTTAAAAGTGTTTGATTATTCCGGAAAACAATTATTCAATATGAATTTTCTTAGTGGTAGTTCAATTAGTGGATTTAATGGCGAAAAAGAAGATGAAAACCTGATCTTCTATAGGGAACAATACACAATGCCATCCATTTCTTATCATTTTAATGTCAAAACATTTGATGTAAAATATGGGGAAGCTGTAAATGTTGTATTCAATTTTAAAAATTACGAAACAAAATCTATTAAGTATCCTGTTAATGATAGCATAAGTATACCTATGAATTTGGTGTACAAGAAAGGATTAAAGCTCGATGGGAATAATCCATGTCTGCTAAAAGCATATGGTGGTTTTGGTTCAATTTCAACGCCACACTTCAATCCTGGAATAATTCATTTCATTGAAAAGGGTGGTGTTTATGCCTATGCCAACATACGTGGAGGCGGTGATTTAGGTATGTCGTGGGCAAGAGCTGGAAAAAGATTAAACAAACAAAACACAATTGATGATTTTAATGCTGCTACAGAATATTTAATAAAAGAAGGATATTCTTCTGCTAATAAAATGGCCTGTACAGGAGGTTCACATGGAGGTTTGGTTGTAGCTGCTGCTGCAATTCAAAGACCAGATTTATATGCTGCAGTTGTTCCCGTTGTTGCTGTAACTGATATGTTACGATTTGAACAGTTTACTGTTGGTGTGCTGCACAAAGATGAATTTGGAACTGTAGCAGACTCAACAGATTTTCTTAATCTTCGCAGTTATTCGCCTTTACACAACATTAAAGAAGATGTAAATTATCCCGCCATGTTAGTTATGACATCTGAAAATGACGATCGAGTTCCACCACTACATTCTTACAAATTTGTAGCTCAACTTCAAAATAGAAAGGCACAAACGAACCCAATTTTATTGAGGGTTGAAAAAGATGCAGGCCATTATGGTGGAATGAATTACTATTCTCGTATTAATTCCCAATCCAACTTATATGATTTTATTTTTAAAATTCTTCTGAACTAAAAATAAATTCAACAGGCAAAAAAAAAGCAATAAGCAATTACTGGCTATCGCTTTTTTACAGTCGTGCTGATCCGACAACTGCTAGTCCGGGTGTCGGACCACTACTAGTCCATGTGTCGGAATAATAGTAGTCTTATACCATTTCATAGGTATGTTCCTTTTTTTGATCAATACCCAAATAGATAAAGCAAAAAATGACATTTCGAAAAAACTAAATGGGTAAAGCAGAGAACTAAATTTTAAATAAAAACACTCAGAATATTTTAATTTCAGTTGGCTAAAGCCAAACTGCAATAGATAAAAACACAAGATAACCGTAAGGACATTGCATGCAATATCCCTACCGTTCTCCTTTGGGTTTCCGCCCAGACAAAAAACCTTTTTTTAGGCAATTACCCGCAGAACTGCAAGTTGGCAGGTTTGACAGCTTGAATCTTTGTTTCGATTTAGTACTTTAGTACACATATTATTACCCTATATGGCTAGGGAAATACACTTTTACTAAAAATATAAACTAAATAAAGCCTATGGCTTGATTTAAAAATTGTAAAGAATTTTAAAAGAACAGTAATATGGAAAATCTAAAAAATGAACGAATCAGAATTTCATTGATATTTTTAGTAATGCTAATAGGTTTTATAATTTATGTGATTAGACTGTTTGTTGTTCCTGTTGAAATGACAATTGGAGTATTTAATACAGTTACAGTTTGGATTGCAATATCATTAATACCTGTTTTCATTCCGCTACTGTCGGAAAATAAAACTATGAAAATATTGACTTTTATTTTTGGCGGACTGATAATGCTTGTTGATCTTGCATTACCTATGACGATAATTATTGGAAATGAAATGAATGAGCCAATAGCATGGGGAATTCTAATGGCTACAATATGCGGTGTTTCTGGTTTGACAGGTATGCTACAGGCATTGAAATGGATTAAAATTTAATTAAGATTTAGAGCTGAAATAGTGTATAAAAACGCTTTACAACAAAAGTAGCCATTGCACAACCGATTACTATTTCTAAAAAAATAAGATGGAAGCTTTTAAGGATGCTGTTTTTTTTTATGAAGGATAGCCGTAAGGACATTGCATGCAATGTCCCTACCATACATCAAAAAAAAAGAAGAAAACCTAAACAAAAATCGATGCATCCCAATCGTAAAATTATCCGAAAAAGAAACTACGATTACACCAATACAGGCTGGTATTTTGTAACAATCTGCACAAAAAACAGGGAGTATTTCTTCGGTGAAATCAGGAATGAAGAAATGCAATTGTCTGTAATCGGAAAACAGGCACAGATCTTTTGGTTGGAGATCCCTGAACATTTTCCGAATGTTGAATTGGGAGAATTCGTAATTATGCCAGATCATATCCACGGAATAATTGGAATTGTAAACCCTAGGGATCTTGCATGCAAGATCCCTACGAGCAATGTCCCTACGGATACATCAAATAAAAACGAATACATGGCATCCATCTCTCCAAAATCCGGGAGTTTATCCGCAATAATCAGATCCTACAAATCTGTGCTAACACGATGGTGCGGATTAAATGATTCCCATTCATTTAGCTGGCTAGCCCGTTTCCATGAAAGAATCATTCGAAATCAGGAAGAATATAGCAGAATTGAGGAATACATTCATTCCAATCCTAAAAGATGGCAAGACGTTGCATGCAACGTCTCTACATTGAAAAAATGTTAATCACCCTAAGAAAATTATCAAACGATGAACTGAAACAAATCCGTTTTATCGTTCAGGTATTTAAAAATAAAATTGCGCTCGGTCATTCGTTGCTGCAGGCGCTGTAAATCGGAAGGATTTTGTACTTCGATTCCGATAACTGCCGGGCCTTTTTCCCTGCTGCTCTTTTTGTAATATTCAAAATGCGTGATGTCGTCACCCGCATCCAACACATCGTTTACAAATTCTTTTAAAGCTCCCGAACGCTGCGGAAAACGCACCATGAAATAATGCTTTAAGCCTTCGTATAACAGACTTCTCTCCTTGATTTCTTCCATTCGGGTAATGTCGTTGTTGCTTCCGCTTAGTACGCAAACCACATTCTTACCTTTTATTTCTTCTTTCATTAATTGCAAAGCGGCAATGGATAAGGCTCCTGCAGGCTCAGCCACAATTGCATCCTCGTTGTACATCTGCAAAATGGTTGAGCAGATGAGTCCCTCCGGAACAACCACAATTCCATCCAAAACCTTTTCGCATATTTTCCAGGTAAGATCTCCCACTTTTCTTACTGCAGCACCATCTACAAAGCGGTCAATTGTCTCCAAAGCCACATTGTCCTTTTTTTCGAATGCCATTTTCATGGAAGCAGCCCCTTCGGGCTCAACACCTATAATTTTTGTATTCGGACTAAATTCCTTGATCCATGCTCCTACTCCGGAAGCCAAACCGCCTCCGCCAATCGGCAGAAACAGATAATCAATGCACTCTTTAAGCTGCCGCAGTATTTCCAAACCAATGGTTCCCTGTCCTTCAATAATCTTTGGATCATCAAACGGGTGAATAATGGTTTGTCCCAGCTCCAGAGCATCCGCATTTGCTTTGGCCGAGGCATCATCAAAAGTATCACCGGTAAGAATGATTTCCACCTGATCGCCGCCAAACATTTTCACCTGCTTAATCTTCTGACGAGGGGTTGTTTCGGGCATGTAGATTTTTCCGAAACATTTCAGTTTATTGCAGGAATAGGCAACTCCCTGAGCGTGATTGCCCGCGCTTGCACACACAATTCCTTTTGCCAGCACCTCTTTCGACAAACTGGATATCTTATTATATGCACCTCTGATTTTATAGGAACGAACCTGTTGCAGATCTTCCCTTTTCAAATAAATATTTGCTTCGTTTTTTGATGATAGATTTAAGTTTTTGAGTAAAGGAGTTTCCAACACCACCTCCTGAACCCGCCTGTTTGCCTTAACAATATCCGCCATTAGCGGATAATAAATTTCTTCTGACATTTCGTCCCCCTTTTTTTTGTTAAAATAAATAAGCCTGAAAGTAACCAATTCCTTCAGGCTTATTCTTACATATGATGTGTATTAATTATGCATTTTGAATGTAATTTGCCAACCAATCACCAACTTCACTCGTTGAGTAAGCCTTTTTGCCATCAGCAATATCTTCAGTAACAATACCTGCTTCCAATGCTTTGTCAACTGCTTCGCGAATTAAAGCTCCTTCTTTCATCAAGCCAAATGCGTATTCGAACATCATGGCTGCAGAAAGAACCGTAGCACAAGGATTGGCAATATTTTTACCTGCAGCTTGTGGATAAGAACCATGAATTGGCTCAAATACCGAAGTGTGAACACCTATTGATGCTGAAGGCAGCATTCCCATTGAACCTGAAATTACACTCGCCTCATCGGTAAGGATATCTCCAAACATATTTTCGGTAACCATTACATCGAAACGTTTTGGCCAGGTAATTAACTGCATAGCTGCATTGTCAACAAACATATATTCTACTTCAATTTCAGGAAATTCAGGCTCAATTCTTTGAGAAACTTCTCTCCACAATCTTGATGTAGCCAATACATTTGCTTTATCAACAATGGTTAGTTTTTTGCGGCGTTTTCCTGCATATTCAAATCCCAAACGAACAATTCGTTCAATTTCATCGGCGGAGTACACACATGTATCGTAAGCAGTTTGTCCATCTTCGGTACGTCCCTGCGGACGGCCAAAATAGATTCCTCCGGTTAGTTCACGAATACACATAAAATCGGCACCGTCAACCAATTCGGTTTTTAAAGGAGATTTATGAATCAGCGACTTAAACGTATTTACCGGACGAAGATTAGCATACAAGCCCAATTTCTTACGCATGGCCAGCAAACCTTGCTCAGGACGAACTTTTGCACTTGGATCGTTATCGAACCGGGGATGACCAATGGCGCCAAATAAAACGGCATCCGAATTCATACACAATTCGTGTGTTTCGTCAGGATAAGGGTTACCAACTTCATCAATGGCTACAGCTCCTACCAAAGCTTCTGTATATTCAAATTCGTGTCCAAATTTTTGAACAACTGCATCGGTAACTTTTCTTGCCTGTGCTACTATTTCAGGTCCGATTCCGTCTCCGGCCAATACTGCTATTTTGTACTTCATTTTGTTGTAAGATCTTTAGATATCAGATTTGAGAAGATTTAACTTTATCAAAATCCAATTACACATTTTATGTTTTTATTTATTGTTATCTGATAATTGCCCTGCGAGTACATTGTCATGTTGCTCAATTAAATTCAGCATTCGAAGAGTAGCCTTTATTGCTGCTTCTATCTGATCAGGATCCAATCCCCGGGTTTTAAATTCCTTCCCCTTATAATTCCATGCAATAAAAGCTTCCACCAAAGCATCTGATTTTCCTCCCGGAGGAATTCGAACCAGATAATCGGTCAATATTGGCCGTTCTCTGCCCAATTCGTCATAAATGCTCCAAATGGCATTCATAAAAGCATCGAATTGACCATCACCAGACGATGTTCCTTCGTACATTTTCCCGTTTACTTCCAGATTAATAGAAACAAACGGACGCATTCCTTTGGATAAAGACAAAGAATAATGTTTGATCTGAATTGGCATCTCATCCATTGTCTGATTCAAAACATCAGAAACAATGTAAGGCAAATCATCTATGGTAACTACTTCTTTTTTATCTCCCAGTTCGATGACCCGCTTTGTAACCAGTTTCATGGTTTCTTCTTCCAAAGTAATCCCCAGCTCTTCCAGATTTTTTTTAATGTTCGCCTTACCCGATGTCTTGCCAAGGGCATATTTGCGTTCACGTCCAAATCTTTCGGGCATTAAACGGTTAAAATACAAATCATCCTTTGAATCGCCGTCGGCATGAACGCCGCAGGTTTGTGTGAAAACATTCTCTCCTACCAAAGGCTTATTTCTGGGTATCCGAATTCCTGAGAAAGTCTCTACAATTCGACTAACAATATTGATTTTGTTCTCATCAACATTTATTTTACGAGCCAAATGATCGTTTATTACTCCTATTACGGAAGCCAAAGGAGCATTTCCCGCTCGTTCGCCTAAACCATTCACTGTTGTATGAATGCCATTAATACCAGCTAAAATTGAAGAATAAACATTAGCTACTGCCAAATCGTAATCATTATGAGCATGAAAATCGAAATGCAGTTTTGGATATCTTTCGCGGCAAGCATAACAAAAATCGAAAGCCTGCACCTGATTTAATACACCTAAAGTATCGGGCAACATGAAACGCTGAATGTTTTCATGTTGAAGCTCATCCATCAGATACCAAACGTAATCTCTTGAAGAAATCATCCCATTCGACCAATCCTCAAGATATAGGTTTACCTTGATTCCCAGATTTGATGCATAGGCCACGGCGTCTTTAATATCCTGAACATGCTGTCCCGGTGATTTTTTCAACTGTCCCTGTAAATGCTTTAATGAACCTTTCGACAGCAAATTCACTACTCTTGCACCACTTGCATGAATCCAATCAAGAGAGGCAGTTCCGTCAATAAAACCCAGAACTTCAATTTTGTCCAGACAATCGTTCTCTTCTGCCCATTTGGTAATTCGCTTTACTGCTTGAAATTCTCCTTCAGATACTCTGGCTGAGGCTACCTCTATCCGATCTACTTTTAAGGATTGCAGTAATAATTTTGCAACGCCTAACTTTTCCTCGGAATTAAAGCTTACCCCAGAAGTCTGCTCACCATCCCGCAGAGTGGTGTCCATTATTTCTAAGCTACGCAGTTCGTTCATCTTTGCATGTTCTATTAGTTATTGGCTTCAAAAGCCTCTATCTTTTCTTTTCTTGCGAGAAGGAAATCGATATCGTCGAATCCGTTCAGTAAACAATTTTTCTTGTAAGGATTAATTGCAAAACTTTCGCTTTCTCCATTCAGACTAATGCTTTGCTTCTCCAAATCAACTACGATTTTTTGTTCCTTATTTTTCTCTACGGCATCGAATATTTTCGCTAAAAATTCAGGCGAAACCATAACAGGAAGTACTCCGTTATTCAATGCATTATTTTGGAAAATATCAGCAAAGAAACTACTCACAACAACTTTAAAACCATAATCGTGAATTGCCCATGCTGCGTGTTCCCTTGATGAACCACTTCCGAAATTTTTTCCTCCCACTAAAATTTCGCCTGAATATTCAGATTTATTCAAAACAAAATCAGGGTTTTCTTTTCCGTCAGAAGTATATCTCCAATCGCGGAAAAGATTTTCACCAAATCCTTCACGGCTTGTCGCCTTTAGGAAACGTGCAGGAATAATTTGATCTGTATCCACATTTTCAACGGGAAGCGGTACATATGTCGATTCCAATGTGGTAAATTTATCTATTGGCATAATTATTTAACTTTTAGCAGTTAGCCGATAGCTATCGTTACGCTAACCAAATACTGTTTAATTACTATTTACTGATAACTGAATTTGATTAAAACAATTCTCTAGGATCGGAAACAACTCCGGTGATTGCAGCCGCTGCAGCCGTAAGCGGACTGGCCAACATTGTTCTTGCGCCAGGTCCCTGTCTTCCTTCAAAATTTCTATTTGATGTAGAAACGCTGTATTTTCCTGCCGGAATTTTATCGTCGTTCATGGCTAAACATGCAGAACAGCCAGGCTGACGCATTTTAAATCCTGCTTCTTCCAAAATTTCAACCAAGCCTTCTTCTATAGCCTGTTTTTCAACTTGTTTTGATCCGGGAACAATCCATGCAGTAACTGAATCTGCCTTTTTCTTTCCTTTAACCGCAGCAGCCAAAATTCGAAGATCTTCAATACGACCATTGGTACAACTACCCACAAAAACGTAATCAACTTTCTTACCCAATAGTTTGTCTCCTAAACCAAATCCCATATAATCCAATGACTTTTTGAAAGTTGGCAATTCGGTTGGATCCACATCTTTTGCCGTTGGGATACTTCCGGAAACACCAATTCCCATTCCTGGATTGGTTCCATAAGTCAGCATTGGTTCAATGTCCGAAGCTTTGTATGTATATTCTTTATCGAACTTAGCTCCTTCATCAGTTTTTAACTCTTTCCATTTGGCCAAAGCTTTTGTCCAGTCCTCACCTTTTGGTGCGAATTCACGACCTTCCACATAATCAAAAGTAGTTTGATCGGGAGCAATCATTCCTCCGCGGGCTCCCATTTCGATACTCATGTTACAAACAGTCATTCGACCTTCCATACTCAAAGCACGAACTGCCGATCCTGTATATTCAACAAAATATCCGGTTGCACCGCCGGTTCCCAGCTGTGCTATCACATAAAGTGTAAGATCTTTTGCGGTAACGCCTTTTTGCAGTTGGCCATCAATAGTAATCCGCATTTTTTTAGGCTTCGGCTGCAAAATACACTGAGTTGCCAAAACCATTTCTACCTCCGAAGTACCAATACCAAAAGCTACAGCTCCAAAAGCACCGTGTGTTGAAGTATGACTGTCACCACAAACCAGAGTCATTCCCGGTTGGGTATGTCCAAGCTCCGGACCAACAACATGAACAATCCCATTATATGGATGATTTAAACCATAAAGTGTAATGTTATTTTTCTCGCAGTTAGCCGTTAAAGTTTCAACTTGCTTTCTCGACAATTCATCCTTAATGGTTAAGTGTTGATTTTCTGTCGGAATGTTATGATCTGGAGTTGCAATGGTATTTTCAGGACGAAAAACTTTCATTCCTCTTGCCTCTAATCCGGAGAATGCCTGCGGACTGGTTACCTCGTGAATCAAATGCTTGTCAATATAAAATACACTGGGGCCTCCTTCAATTTTCTCAACCACGTGAGCATCCCATACTTTATCAAATAGTGTTTTTGGTTCCATATTACTCTTTTAATACGATTATGTATTTGAGAAACTGTTTTAATTTATCCTTCAGTTTTTTTATATGAATAAATAAAGCCTAACTGCCTTAATTTGCCTTGTTACGCTTCATCTTTCACCGAAAAAAATTCTAAAAACAAATTCAAATAGTTTCTGAATATTTTTATCTAAATCTGTCTTATACTATTTTGGAAAGCGCATCAACCAATGCTTCAACAGAAGCTGTAATGATATCAACATTCGCTGCAAATCCATAGACTGTACGACCTTTGTGTTCAACCTGAACATGAACTTTTCCCAAATCATTGCTTCCGCGGGTAAGCGCCTGAACAAGGAATTCACCCAAAGTGAATTTTTGTTCTATCAGTTTTTTAACCGCATTGAAACAAGCATCTATCGGCCCGTTTCCTTCAGCGGTTGCCGCACAGCTGACTCCTTTTATTTTCAGATGTACCGTAGCCATCGGAATGGTTGATTTACCGGAAACAACCTGCAGTAATTCCAATTCCACTGATTTCTGCAAATCATTGGCATCACCCATTAATTCCGAAAGATCTTTCTCTGTCAAATTCTTTTTCTGATCAGCCATCACCAAGAATCGATTATAGGCATCATCCAGCTGATCTTTGGTTAATGTATAGCCCATTTGACTTAGGTGATGATTTAATGCTGCACGACCACTTCTGGCTGTTAAAACAATTGCTGATTCCTTAATCCCAACATCAACAGGATCGATAATTTCGTAATTCTCTCTGTTTTTCAAGAATCCATCCTGATGGATTCCTGATGAATGAGCAAATGCATTTCTTCCAACAATGGCTTTATTTGCCTGAACAGGCATGTTCATTAAAGACGAAACCAAACGACTGGCAGCATAAATTTCCTTGTTCTTGATATCGGTATAGAAAGGCAAGGCATGATGCGTTTTAATGGCCATCACCACCTCTTCCAATGAAGTATTTCCTGCCCGTTCTCCAATTCCGTTTATGGTAACCTCTACCTGACGGGCTCCATTAATTACGCCGCTTAAAGAGTTCGCAGTAGCCATACCCAAATCATTATGGCAATGGGTTGATAAAATTGCTTTGTGAACATTGGAGACATTTTCCATCAGGTACTTAATTTTCGCACCATATTCTCCGGGAAGGCAATATCCTGTTGTATCAGGAATATTAATAACTGTAGCTCCGGCTTTAATAACCGCTTCAACTACGCGGGCCAAATATTCATTATCTGAACGCCCGGCATCCTCAGCATAAAACTCAACATCCTCGACATAACGCTTGGCATACTTTACTGCGCGAACAGCACGATCGAGTATTTCCTCGGGGGTTGAATTTAATTTTGATTTTATGTGATAAGGAGAAGTACCAATTCCGGTATGAATCCTCCCTCTTTTTGCAAATTTAAGAGCCTCGGCAGCTACATCGATATCCTTTTCAACAGCGCGGGTAAGTGCGCAGATAATGGGATTACTAACCGCTTTGGCTATTTCGACGACTGAATTGAAATCTCCCGGACTTGAAACAGGAAAACCTGCTTCTATAACATCCACTCCAAGAGCCTCTAAAGTTCTGGCAACTTCAATTTTCTCAATTGTATTCAATTGACATCCCGGAACTTGTTCACCATCTCTAAGTGTGGTGTCGAAAATAAATATTTTATCACTCATTGTATTTGTGTTTTTACGTATGCTACTACTCGTTTTTGCTGCAAAAAAAAATTCTCCCTGTCTTTGGAAGAACCTTGCATGATAACCTTACATTAGTTAGAATATTATACAGTCTTCCTTGTTGATTCTCCAATAATGAGATCAATAATCAGGTTAAAACCAATAAGGATACTATCATAAATCATCTTACTAAAGTTTTGGACTATTTTAGAATAATGGGAGAAATCTCCCAATCCCTGACAAACCTAAAAACTTATGGCCTTTGGGAAAAACAATTATTCAATTGCAACTACGATCTTCAAACTAATTCAAATACATTTCCCGAAACACAAACTAAAACACAAAACCCTATTAACCTGCAAACTAAGCCAATCTTTGTTTTCTAATTAATGGGATATCCAAGCTTGAAATAAACCTGACAGGTTTTAAAAATCTGTCAGGTTTTGAATGTATTTCTAGTTATTTTCAGGTCTTAATTTACGAACAGCAGTACCCGCCTGCCACATTTCACTTTCGCGAAGTTCTTTTAATTCAGCGTCTAATTTCACACGATAATCGCTTTGACTGTTGGAATCAATAGAACGTTGTGCTTCGTTACCTGCAGCAACCTCTTTATACAATTTTTCGAAAACCGGTTTGGTAGCATCACGGAAAGGTTTCCACCAATCTAATGCTCCACGTTGTGCTGTTGTTGAAGTATTTGCATACATCCAATCCATTCCATTTTCAGCAACCAATGGCATTAAACTTTGAGTTAACTCTTCAACAGTTTCGTTAAACGCTTCAGAAGGAGAATGTCCGTTAGAACGAAGAACTTCATACTGTGCAGCAAAAATTCCTTGAATACATCCCATCAATGTTCCACGCTCACCAGTTAAATCCGAGTAAACTTCTCTTTTAAAAGTAGTCTCGAACAGGTAACCTGAACCAACACCAATTCCCAATGCCACAACACGGTCGAAAGCTCTTCCAGTTGCATCCTGAAAAATCGCATACGAAGAATTCAAACCACGTCCTTCCAAAAACATTCTTCTCAAACTGGTTCCTGATCCTTTTGGAGCCACCAAAATTACATCAACATCCTTCGGAGGAATAATATTCGTACGCTCTTTGTAAGTGATACCAAAACCATGAGAAAAGTAAAGTGCTTTACCTGGCTTCAAATATTTCTGTACTGTAGGCCAAACAGCAATCTGTCCGGCATCTGATAACAAATATTGAATAACGGTAGCTTTGTCAAGAGCTTCCTCAATTTCGAATAAAGTTTCTCCTGGAACCCAACCGTCAGCGACAGCTTTATCCCAGGTTTTAGAATCTTTACGCTGACCAACGATTACGTTAAAACCATTATCTTTTAAATTTAATGATTGACCTGGTCCCTGAACACCATATCCGATAACCGCAATGGTTTCATCTTTCATTACCTCACGTGCTTTTTCCAACGAAAATTCTTCACGTGTAACTACTTTTTCTTCAACGCCACCAAAGTTTATTGTTGCCATTTTTTCTATTTTTTAGATATTAGATTTTAGATATTAGATTTTGAGAGTGAAATGTGAACGATTCTATTTTTTCACATCTCATTTCTATCATCTTACATCTATTTTTAATTTGATAATTCTTTTAAATAACTTGTAAATTCTTTCTGTTGACAGGATACTGCAACCCGACCCGAACGGGCAAACTGCAATACACCAAACTGTTCCAGTTCATTAAACAATTCCTGGTTATCAGCCTTATACCCAACTTTTTCAATCACCAGAAAATCCGGATGAACAGTAAGAATTTTTGCATTCTGACTTCTCATTAATGCTTCCAGATTTCCATTTAAATCGGGAGAATTTGCAATTTTAAACAATGCCACTTCCTGATGAACAATCTCATCAGCCTCAAAAAAGAAGGCCTTGAATACCCCAATGATCTTTTCGATTTGACGAACCACATTCTCAACTTTCATTTCATCCATAAAAGCAACAATGGTATATCGTGAAACCCCTTTTACTTCCGATTCGGAAACAGTTAAGCTTTCTATGTTAATTTTTCTTCTCGAGAAAACGATGGTTACCTCATTCAACAAACCGATGTCGTTTTCAGAAAAAACTGTTATTGTATATTCTTTCATTTTATTTAGATATTAGATGTGAGAAATGAGATACGAGATAAAACTCAATAAAATGGTTTATTCTCTTCACTTTAAACCTTCTCCTTTTACTTTAAACTTATTCCAACCGCATATCTGATACTGCAGCTCCCGGTGCAATCATTGGCAAAACATTACACTCCGTTTCAACAATCACTTCTAAAAAGAAAGCTCCCGGTGTTTCCAGCATTTCTTTTATTGCAGCATCCAAATCTTCTCTCTTCGATACTCTTTTTCCTTTGATTCCGTATCCATCAACAATCTTTACAAAATCAGGATTCTCCAGCTGGGTATTTGAAAATCGTTGTTCGAAAAACAAATCCTGCCACTGACGTACCATTCCTAAAAACGAGTTGTTTAATACAATTGTTTTAACCGGCAGGTTATACTGTTTGATTACCGCAAGCTCCTGTAAAGTCATTTGGAATCCACCATCTCCGGAAACAGATACAACCGTTGCATCCATATCAGCTATTTGAGCTCCAATGGCTGCAGGCAAACCAAATCCCATGGTTCCTAGTCCTCCTGATGTAATCTGAGTATTTGGGTTTTTAAACTCATAATACCTGGCACTTGTCATTTGGTGCTGTCCAACATCGGTACACAAAATAGCTTCGCCATTAGTCTGCTCCGACAGCAATCGAATTACCTCGGCCATGTTAATGTTTTCCTTATTGGCATAAGCCTGCTTACTAATTACTTTATCAAATTCAAGCTGATAGTAATCTTTGAAAGTCTTCATCCATGCTGCTTTTTCTCCACCACTAACCAACTTATTCAGTTCGGCTAAAGCTTGCTTGGCATCCGCAAATACAGGTACATCAACTATAATATTCTTGTTGTGTTCTGATCTGTCTATATCAATATGAATGATTTTTGCCTGTTTGGCATATTTTGCTGTATCCCCGGTTACTCTGTCGTCGAAACGCATACCAACTGCAATCAAAACATCACATTCGTTGGTGTTCATATTCGGTCCGTAATTTCCATGCATTCCCAACATTCCAACATACAACGGATGATCAGTAGGGAATGATGACAATCCTAACAAAGTACAAGCAACAGGAACCTGAGTTTTCTCAACAAATTCCATCAATTCTTTTTCAGCTCCCGAAAGAGAAATTCCTTGCCCGGCCAAAAGCAATGGTTTTTTTGCACCATTGATTAATGCGGCGGCGGCTTCAATCTCCGACTGATTTATTTTTGGAACCGGCTGATAAGAACGTACCCTTTCGCATTTTTTATATTCGTAATCTGCTGTGGCAATCTGAGCATCCTTAGTGATATCAATTAAAACCGGACCCGGACGACCTGAACGGGCAATATAGAATGCTTTAGCAATTACCTTGGCAATTTCATCAGCACTTGTAATTTGATAATTCCATTTTGTTACAGGCATTGACAGACCAACCATATTGGTTTCCTGAAAAGCATCTGTTCCCAATAAACCACTGGCTACTTGTCCGGTAATTACAACCATAGGAGTCGAATCCAGATATGCATCCGCCAATCCGGTAATTACATTTGTTGCGCCAGGACCCGAAGTCGTAAAACACACACCTGGTTTTTTACTGATTCGTGCATAAGCCTGAGCAGAATGCATTGCTCCTTGTTCATGCCTCGACATGTACTGTTTCATTTCATCCTGATAATCGTACAAAGCATCGTAAACAGGCATGATTGCACCACCAATGTATCCAAACATGGTATCTACATCTTCCTGAATAAGCGTTCGAACCAAAATCTCGGCTCCCGATATTCTTTCAATGGTTTTAATCATTCCATTTGTATTTTTTGTTTTTGCTGCTACTTCCATTGTGTTTGTTGTTTTAGCCAAAAGTCGAAAGCAGTGAATTCCTTAAAATTTTTTGACTCCTTTGACTCTATTATTAATTCTTAATTAATAATTTATAATTGTCTAATTGCTCCTTTATCTGCCGAAGACACAAGTCTTGAATAGGCTTGCAGAGCTTTTGAAACCTGACGGTTACGTCCTCGCGGCACAAATGCTTCCTGACCAAATGCTTCTTCGTCTTTTCTTCTTTGTGCTAACTCTTCATCAGAAATACAGACATTGATGCTTCTTTTAGGGATACTGATTTCAATTTTATCACCATTCTGAATTAAAGCAATTGCTCCTCCGGCTCCTGCCTCAGGAGACACATGACCGATTGATAATCCGGAAGTTCCACCAGAAAAACGTCCATCGGTAATCAAAGCACATTTTGCTCCCAATCCCATTGATTTCAGGTAAGAGGTTGGATACAGCATTTCCTGCATTCCGGGTCCGCCAGCTGGTCCTTCGTAACGAATCACAACCACATCGCCAGCATTAATCTGTTTTGTAAGAATGGCTTCGCAAGCATCTTTCTGTGAATAATATACTTTTGCCGTACCAGTAAAATTGAAAACTGACGAATCTACTCCTGCCGTTTTTACAATGCTCCCGTTTGGAGCAATGTTTCCAAACAAAACGGCCAATCCACCATCTTGAGTGTAAGCATTTTCCATGCTTCGGATACAACCGGCTTCTCTGTCTTTATCCAGCTCCTTAAAAGCAGTATTTTGAGAAGCAAACGTTAAGTTCCTACCCGATTGACCTGGTGCAGCATGATATATTTCCAGTGCTTTAGCAGTCAACTTTTCAGAAAAAAGATCATTCAATTCCAAAGCTTCTTTTAGGTTGGCAGAGTCAACACGATACACATCAGTATTTAAAAGATTTCCACGATCCAATTCTGCAAGTATACTCATGATTCCTCCCGCCCTGTTCACATCTTCGATGTAATATTTAGGCGAATTTGGAGCTACTTTACACAAATTTGGTGTTTTACGAGACAGTTCATCCATATCTTTCATGGTGAAATCAACTTCGGCTTCATGGGCAATTGCCAACAAATGAAGCACAGTGTTTGTTGATCCTCCCATTGCAATATCCAATGTCATTGCATTTCTAAAAGCATCCACTGTGGCAATTGATCTAGGTAAAACCCGATCGTCACCCTCTTTGTAGTATTTATTCGTAATATCTACAATGCATTGCGCCGCATCAGTAAACAAATCTTTACGAAGTTTATGAGTAGCCAGTAAAGTTCCATTTCCTGCCAAAGCCAAACCTAATGCTTCATTCAAACAGTTCATAGAATTGGCGGTGAACATTCCCGAACAGCTGCCACAAGTAGGACAAGCTGATTCTTCAATTTCCTGCATGCGCTCATCGCTGACACTATCGTCACCGGCTTTTACCATGGCATCCACCAAATCAAGCTTCTCGCCTTTCGACTCACCGGCTTCCATTGGTCCACCCGAAACAAAAACAGTAGGGATATTTAATCGCATGGCAGCCATCATCATTCCAGGAGTAATTTTATCACAGTTGGAAATACAGATCATGGCATCAACCTTGTGAGCATTGCAAACATATTCAACACTATCGGCAATTACGTCGCGTGAAGGCAGAGAGTAGAGCATTCCGTCGTGACCCATTGCTATTCCATCGTCAATAGCTATCGTATTAAATTCAGCAGCAAAATAGCCGGCCTTTTCAATTTCCGTCTTCACCATTTGCCCTACATTTTGCAAGTGCACATGTCCCGGTACAAATTGGCTGAAAGAGTTCACCACCGCAATAACCGGCTTTCCGAACATCTCTTCTTTCATTCCGTTTGCCCGCCACAAGCTTCTCGCTCCGGCCATTCTTCGGCCTTGTGTGGTCTGATCACTGCGTAATTTATTTTTATACATTTTGGTTAATTCGTTAATAGTTTATTCTTGTTTGTTTCAGTTTGCGTCAAAAAAAACGCCCTTTCGTTGGAAAGAGCGCTAATAATTTCGTTTTATAGAAAGTTATTGTCTGTGCACGCTTTCCTTCCTTGTCATTCTAATAATGACAATTGAAATAATAATGACGATAATGACTACCTTAAATGATAACATACAATAATCGGATCAAAAAAAAAGCCCCTTCGTTTTGAAGAGGCCTTAGATATTTTGTAAAATTAAATTCGTTTAATTTAAATATGCTCAGCCTCGAATCGTGTCCAGAAGGACGCGAATAATGACGCTAATAATAATTACTGAATTAAATTGCATATTCTTTTTGTTGATTCGAACCTCTAAAGATTCATAATTTGTTTTTAATTTTGTCAACGAACATCTACAATCTCTCTTTCGATCTGATTACGTTGACAAATCTATGCGACAAATATAAGAGGAAAAATCCCTTATTTGCAAATCTTACGATTCCCAATTGCTTTTTTTAATCTGATAATAATCTAAATAACTACCATTAAGCACTGATTATCAATACTTATAATTTTTACAGCGATTGCGATTAAATGTAACTTTCAATTGTCAAAAAACAGATAAAATAAACCGAAAATAATTTTATGCAAAGCTTTGCACCCTTTGCTTTTAGCCTAATTCGAGACAAAATATCCGATCCCTCTTTCTTAGTTTCCATCTACTATTCTGCAAAAAAAAAGAGACTATTGATATTTAATTTCTCAACAGCCTCCAATTTTAATCACTTTTTACTCCGAATTTTTCTGCGTTTTTTTAGTAATACTCCTTTCTTTCCAGAGTATTCCCTCTATGGAAATTTAAGGATTGGTTTTTTTCCTGATGAATCGTCCAATCGTTCTTCCAAACCAATTTCCAACACTGTTCTCCAAAAAATTTTCAGCACTAAAATTTTTTCTGGTATTTCGAAAAAAATATTCCAGCTTGTAACCAGCCAATTCCTTTTCCAGATAAAGGCGGTATCTTTCTTTTTCAATATCCTTAAGTGACCGAAAGCGCTTCATTTAGTATCTATTTTATTTTTACAGTGTTACCGTAATTTGTGAAAAATCTGGAATAATAAACCCATAGCTTTGGCGTTAGAATCGATAGAATTCAGCTTGGTTCATTATTTTTATTTTCCTTTTTGAAAAGGAATCGATGAAAGAATTTGATCAATGGGCGCTCAATCAGGGGTTTTTTAAGAAGATAAACCAATAACAACAAAAAGAGATAAAAGAAACCTATGCCCAGGTAACCTGCAGCTTCATTTCCCAGCAAATCGCCCAGCCATATGGCAGCACTAAATCCAAAAAGAAACAATGCAAGCATAAGCAATATGAAAAACACAGCAGCAAACGTCATGGCAACAACGAAGCGCATTAATTTTTCGAAACCAGCAAACTTATAGTATTCAACATTAGAATCGAAATACTCAATAAGCAGCTCCTTTAATTGTGTGAACTGTTCGGCGATTTTTCCCAATATCTTTTTGTTTTAGCAAACTGAAACTTCAATAATTTGATTTCAATAACAAACAGACGTCAGAAAGAATTATGCTAATTCTTCTTCTTCCTTTTCTTTTCTTCTGAAGTCTTCTAATTTCTTCTCTAACGCCACAATTAGTTCGTCCATTTTAACACGCATGTTTTCTACACTTTTATCGAAAACAGCATCTAATTCTTCAACCTTTTCTTTTGCCTTCGCTTTCACTTTTTTACGGGTTACCTCCCCTTTATCGGGAGCATATAAAACACCTAAACCAACACCAATTGCACAGCCAACTAGCAAGCCCGCAACAATTCCTCCTGTACTTGACATATCATAAAATTTTAAAATGAAACAATAAATATATTATAAAGATTTGATGTATAACACCTTATATCAAGTTAAGGATTTTTACTGCAGTAGTCAATTTTTTCATTCTGCATCAGGCATTTTTTTTATAAGTATATTTTGTCCGATCATACTATTAAAAACTATCTACACATTGAATTTTACATATAAAATATGCCAATATCGTGATGATATTGGCATTACTATGTTCTTAAAAACAAATGTATTGCTGAAGATGCAATCTTTTTATTTAAATTTCATTTTAAATCATTTGTAATTTATACAAAGCAACCGGATTGCAGGGCTTATTTTCGTCTGAAATCTATTCGCTGCACATTTTTAGCGATCTCTATTCGCTGATATATCGAATCGATAATTGTGTCGTACAATTGATCCTTTAACACAAAATCCTCAATGCCATCATCGATATTTGGATTGTCATTTACCTCAACAACATAAACTTTACCATCTATCATTTTTAAATCTACGCCATACAAACCATCTCCTATTAAAGCTGATGCTTTTAAGGCTGTCTGCACCACAATTTCAGGAACCGATTCGATGCTGACAGTTTCGGAATTACCCGTTTTATCTTCCTCTTCGCCTTTCCAATTGTATATTTGCCAATGATCTTTACACATGTAATATTTGCAGGCAAACAGCGGCGTATTATCAATAATTCCAATTCGCCAATCGAAGTCGGAGTAAAGAAATTCCTGACAAACAACCATATCCGAAATTTTAAAAAGCTTATTTATTTCGGCACGGGCTTCAACTTTATCTTCAACCTTTATCACCCCTAATGAAAAAGCACTGTCGGGTTGTTTTAACACCAAAGGATAATTCATTTGATTCAAAACTTTAGGGTCAAATAAATTCTTGGTGAATACCTCTGTTTCAGGCGTTAATAATTTATGCTTCTTAAATATTTCATTCTGATAAATCTTATTGGAACACCTTAAAATAGACCAGGGATCATCAATAACAACCAAACCTTCGGCATAAGCTGTACGCGAAAATTCATAAGTATGATCATTTACACTTGTTGTTTCCCGAATGAACAAAGCATCGAATTCATTTATTTTATCAATATCCTGCTTTGTTATAAACTCCAAATATAATCCTCGGCGATTGGCCGCACTTTTAAATTTCTGCAATGCTTTAGGGCAAGAAGGTGAATTCTCTTCCTTAGGATTTACAAGTACAGCTATATCATACTTGTAATTAACCAGTTTAGTGCTGTGAAATCTTTTTTTATTGAAATACTTTTTGGCAAATTCATACACCGAATTTAAATCCTGCTCTGCCACCTTATTCAGGGTTAAAACCTGTACTTTTTTAATAATCCATTTTTCATCATGCTTAATAAAATCCACTTTGAACAAAGGTGCTTCGAACAATTGATGAAGCTTAGCCGCCAGCGCATTATAACCTTTGGTATTTGTTTGTCCAAAATAAACATGTAAGGAAAAAGTATTTCCCTTCTCCTTATGCAGTGATTTATTGGTGTATTCCTCAATATCATAAGCAATGGAATGAATCACGTTCACGATACGAAAATCACGAATCGTAATTGTACTTGGTATAATCCGCTGCCCACGGGCCGAAGCAAGTAAAGAAATATAATAACCATAACTTTGATACTTATAACTGCTGCACAAGTTAAAGATTCTGAAATCTGTATTTGTCTGATATACTGGATTATTTATATATTCTTTAACGGTAATAATCTTCGCATTTATATCTGGGAATGTCCATTTATAAGGTTGGTTAATTACAATAATATTGGTTGTTTTATGAGAACATGAAGCAATATTGGTTTTAAATTCCATTTTCACAGCATCCTCTCCTTCGCCGTAATAGTCAGCTATTCTTTCAAAAGAATTAAATCCCCTTTGCTTATACCAGTCTATTAGTTTTGTGTCTCTGGTACTTACTTCAATCAATATTTTTTCATAATTCTGACGATTGGCAAATTCAAATACATGTTTAAGTAAATAATCACCATATCCCAGATTTTGGTATTCGGGCAATATAGCAATAGAATATATGCGTAATGATTTACTGTATTTAAACAAAACCAAAGCTCCAATCGGCGCTCTGTTCTTATCCTTTGTTTCAACGATTAATATCTCCTGAAAATCACTTTGAATACCATGCTTGATACTCTGCTTTGTACTTTGTTGAAAAGCAGGAAAAGACTCCTCTTCTAATTTTACTAAAAAATTAAAATCATTGATGTCGGACTTTCTTATCTTAACATTCATAACACTTCTTACAGTCGTTTATAACACTGATTAATAATGGACTAATCTTACTTCTTAATTTAAATACAAATCACATTTACTACTACAAATTAAATAATAAAAGTGATTGAAGATTTGCAATTTTGCAAATATTTTCACTTGTATAATCTGTTAAAAAGACATTGTATAAACGGCACTTGTTCCATCACAAAAAAGAGGTTTACAGCACTGACTATAAACCTCTTTAGTTATAAAAAACAGTTGCATTGACCGCTATTTAAATACAGCTACTTTATCCTTAAACTGATTTTTGAGTATGTTGCCGGCCAAACTGCAAAATATGTTCTTTCTACTCCTGTAATTTTCTTCTTAAACAAAGAATTTTAGTGACTGCATTGATGATCTTCTCCTTCGCCATGAGTATGCTGACAACTCGAGCCACTATCACTTACCAGGCCTGCAACATACAGCTTAACCACTTCCTCGGCATTACCCGAACAGCCTCGAACTACTTCAATTCCTGAATTGTTAAGTACATTAATTGCTCCGTTGCCAATTCCTCCGGCAAGCATTACTGTTACGCCTGCTTCAGCCAAAACCGATGCAATGTTCGATTTGCAGCCACAACCCTGTGGTGATTCCATCTTTTGTACATCAACAATTTCCTTGTTTTCTGAAATTGCAAACACATTGTAAAATTCACAATGACCAAAATGACCATCGATTTGTCTGCTGCTTGTTACTGGAACTGCTATTTTCATTTTTTTATTTTTATTGATTGATTTTACACAAAGGTATTTTATCCTTTTGTTTTATAAAATTAGCAAAACATTATTTAGAACATTGGGCTTTGATTCTCAGATTAGTTCCAAATAAGGAATAAAACCTTCCTGTTTGTATCTGATTGAGTATAGAAACCGAATTGGAAAGTTGTGAGAGATCCCAATTTTTAAATTCCCCAGCCTATGCAGACCACAGGAGATTCAAAATAAATGCCTCATTTATCAGGGATGAATCTTGTTTTTTAGAAATATTAACCAGTTGTGCAACGGTTACTTTTGTTATGGATTTTTAAGCGGGATAATTAATCATTTTATAGTTACGATCTCTTTTTTGTCCACTTTCTACCATACTTCCAAAGAATAATTATTAGGGTAATATGAATTACCCAATACATAAATGCCCCTATAATATTACCAAATTTTTCACTGTCTATATTTTTGTTAAAAATATTAGATAAGTTAGTTATCGATGAAACAAAACTTGGTAATTGACCAATTATAGCAATTGAAAGGATAATTGAAATTACTATAAAAATGTATCCAAATATTTTTTTAGTATTCATAGTGTTAAATGTTTATTATTGTATTTCCTACAACGTTGAGTATATGGCAAGTAGGCGATTGCGTGCTTCAAACCTATCAAACCGAGATGAAGTTGGAGCGGGCTAAAACCGTTGAATTTATTACTATCACGCCTATTTGCTATATACATTGTTGGGCAATCGTTTTTATTTAGGAAAATCAAATTTAATCGGTATCACGTTTCTAACAATTACTGATTCACCTTTAAAAGTTCCAGGTTTGAAGTCAGGGAGAAGACTCACAATTCTTAGAGCTTCATTTACAAAATTTCTGCTTATGTTTTTCTCCGTATGTTCTTTCTTCTCATCAGAAACTTGGACGTTTGTCACTTTACCTGATTCTGAAATATCAAATTGAACATAAACTGTAGCATAGGTTCCAGCATATTTTTTGTACGCATCTATTTCGGAATCAGGATATACTAAGTTAGATTTTAGGAATTTAAGCATTTTCTTTTCTCCTCCCTCGAATTCCGGCATATTTGGTACAAGTCCATACCACTTGTAATTATTCTGAATTCTATATCTAGCAATCTGGTTGTCATTTTTGTCAAAGACGAAACCCTCTGTCAAATCGTAATATTTTTCCTTATTTACTATTTCTACAAATGAAGATACATTCTCAACAATTTCGTACGTATCTGAATAGTTTATTGTATCAATATTAAGGCAATATTGTATATGTAATTTCTCTGCTTCAATATCGTTATAAGAAGCAGCCTTTTTTATATCTATGCAGAATCCAGCCATATTATCCATTTTCAATCTTGCAATTGCTCGATTATAGTATGCATCTCCAAACGGTATTGCTTCTATTGCAAGTGTCAACATAGAATCAGCTTTTATATAATCTCCAGTTTGAAGATATTGAGTTCCTTGGTCATAATAAGTCTGTGAAAAACCTATCAAAGTGATAGATAAATAAACTAATAAAAGTGTCGTTTTTATCATGTTACTGTGTTGTTTAAAATGTTGCCCAACAAGTGGCTAAGACGCTATGCGTCTTACATCACTTATCTGTTGTCTTGTGTAAGTTGTTGTTATTGTGTCTTCTATCCCTCAAAATCAGATATTATAGACTTTTTATTTTTGCAAGAGATCTTTCGCTTCTTCAATCGTAAATCCCAATTGTTTTACTTGAATCATGCAAAACGATTCCCTTGTTCCAAATAATTAAGTATTAAAGATAAACTTAATAATAGTACTATGACCCTATTTCTTTTTAAAATTAAGAGGGAAAAATTAAGCACTTTTCAGATGCTAAGACATTATTTACTTTCTGGAAAAACACACCAAACTTTCGCTTCTTTGTCTGTTCATTTACACAGGCTTGCTTTTTCGTATGCTCCAACACCCCTTCCGTGACAGCTATTGGGCGCACAAATGAGCCTGTTTTGCAAACAGAAAGATCTGACCGGGAAAAGGAAGAAATCCCGCCAGCCAAACAGATCTTTTATAAGAAGAGATAATTTGAACACCAAAAACAGCTTTGGCAATTAACGAGAGCTTACCTGCTGTAAAAACCAACAATAAAAAAAGAGCCCTCAAGCAAGTGCACTCCAACAACATATTCCTTGATTGGATACTAGTTTACCTTTATTGATCGATTAATCATTACTAAAATACGATATTAATAACATTAAGCTTGACTATACAAACCTTATGGATTGGATAAATTAACAGGCTACAGTTTGCCGCGTGGTTTTAGCCAAATTTAATCGTCGGGAGCAGTTTGCCACGTGGATTTACCCAAATCTGATCGTCGGGAGCAGTTTGCCGCGTGGTTTTAGCCAAGTTTGATCGTCGGGAGCAGTTTGCCGCGTGGTTTTAGCCAAATTTAATCGTCGGGAGCAGTTTGTCAACTTCCTTTGCGACGGATGTTCATGATTCATTAGACCTAGGGTTTTACCTCAGTCTATTGATGTTTGAGCCCTTCATATTCTGTATTCTTTGTGCTCCTTAGCGTTGACTCCTTTTCTATATTAGATTCCCTTACAAAATCAGGCATTTAACTGGATCCAAAAAGCAAGGAATAGATGATTAAAGCAATCAAAAGAAATCCTACGAAAAGGAAAAAGAAACCAAATACTTTCACGATCCGCCTTTTCTCTTCAGGAATCTCCATTTCGACGATTAATTCGTTCAACTTGCCCGATTTTTCCAATTCTTCATAATCTCTTGGCCTGTCGGCCTTGTATTCCTCCAACAGCACATGACCGGTAAAAATTACGGTATCCATGGGAAAGGATTCCGGGCGAAAGTGCGTGTTGAAAAAATGAATGGTGAAGATAAAACCTACTGCCAGCAAGGCTTCATCGCTATGAATGATTTGAGCCACATTAATCAGCCAGCCAGGCATAAACTTGGTAAACAGCTCGGGAAACCATAAGACCAATCCGGTAAAACCGATAATGGCCACACCCCAAAATACGGCTAAATAATCGAATTTCTCCCAATAAGTCCATCGCCCGTAATTTGGTCGTTCTCCCCTTCCTACAAACCACTTCATGCTTGCCCAAAAATCTTTAGCATCCTGACGGTTGAACAGCAGAGAATGCCTGCCAAATATAAATTGCGACCATCCAAAACCCATTTTTTTCTTGTTTTTAATGAGTGAAAAAAGATGAAAAACAAAATATCCGAAAGTAACTACGGCCCCCAAACGGTGCAATGTACCTGCCATTTCAACACCACCCAACAAATCAACCAAATGTCTGGCCCATTGCATATTTGCAAACTTAAGCATCATACCGGTTAGGGCCAATATCACAAAACTTAAAATAACAAACACATGGGTAATCCGCTGGCTTTCGGTAAATCGCCGGATATAAACAGCCTTGCCAAAATGAGGCATCAGTTTCTTCCGCCTTCGTTCGCGCAAGGATCGGGGCAACCATAAAAGGGTATGCAAACCAAAAAAGCCGAACACAGCAATCAGTAAGGAGGACATTCCCCAAAAGGTGAAATACAGAGCCGGATATTTATCGCGGTTGTGATGTGTTGCGTGAGTTAAAAATCCGGTAAACCGCATGTTTGCATCTTCGTGGCATTTCTGGCAGGTTGCCACAATATTGTCGTAGCCAACGGCTGAATTTGGATCCTTCACATTCATATTGGAATGAGCGCCGTGACAATCGGAACATCGGGCTGCTTTTAAATAACCCAGCTGATAGGCCTTCCCATGATAGGTATCCATGTAGCTTTCAGACAAATGTTTGTGACAAAGGCCACATTGATGAGTAATTTCATGCATAAATTCATCTTTGTCGATCTCGGAAATAAGGTGAGCCGAATGACAAACCGTACAGGTCGGGAATTTTTGTTCTTCATTGTTTTTTGAAATTGCATGATCGCTCCGTATGTATTCATTGTAAATTCCCTTGTGACAATTGCCACAAGTAGCGGGGATATTTTTCGGATAAACCGAGGATCTCACGTCACTGTCTTTCAGCATAAAATGGGTGGTGTGGCAATCGGTACACACAGCGCTCGAAAGCAATCCTTTTTGGATCATGCTTCGACCATGAACACTCATGGAGTAGTCGTGGTATGCATCTACTTCTTTGAGCTCTGTTTGCTGAATTGCCCGGCCATTTTCCCGGTGACATCCTCCACAAAGTATTGGAATAGAGAGCCGGTAAACAGGCGAAGTCTCATCCTTTTTAGGTTTGACAATATGAGTACCGTGACAATCGGTGCAATAGGGCGCCGATTCTTTTCCCTCCAAATAGGCTGCACCATGCCCGCTTGCCATATATATTTCGTCAACTTCAGCATGACAACCGGAACAATCTACTTTTCCCGCCGTTTCGCAGGGGCGATATTTTTTTGCGGATACATCAGAGTGACATTTTACACAGGTAATGTTGTTATGAGCCCAATTTGTAAGATCATTCACATCAACCTGAAGTGAGATGGTATCCCCTTTAACAATTTTATGAATATCTCTTTTTTCGTGACACAGCAGACAAGAACGATCAGAAATACTCTCGACAATATTCTGGATGCTTACAATATGAGGCGGATGGCAATCGGTGCAGGCAGGAATAGCTCCCGGCTTTTTTTCCCACAACTGCTCATTGATCACCTTCGTATGAACCTGCTCTATTCGGGCATGGCATTTCATGCAGGTAGCTGCGATATTTTTAAGGGAAATGCTCGAAAGCCGGTTGGCATGGGGTAATATCAAATGGTTTCCATGACAATCGTTACAGGTTGCTGTAACAATCAAACCGCTTTTATACAATCCTTTGCCGTGGATACTCTGACTATAGTTTTCTAAAATATTGTGTTCTGTAATCTGATAGGTTCGTGCAACAGGTGCTCCTTCGCGATGACATCTTCCACACAACACGGGAATATTCATTTTATAGGTTCGCGAACTAATATTGTTGTGAGAAAGAATATCGTGCTTTCCATGACACTCCTTACAATCGGGCGCATACCTGGCTTGTTTTTGATATGCTTTGCCATGAACACCCATATTATACTTTTCTGCTGCCTGTTCGTGACAATTCCCACAATTTACAGGCAACATTGTTTCAGGATGTGGCCAGTCCTCTACTGCAGCTTCAGGATGACATTCGATACAGCTTATTTTCCCGTGAATAGAATTCGTTATTACAGGTAAATCGACCCATACAGATTGTGTTTTACCATTCACTTCCTTTATAAGATAAGGATCGTCGTGGCACATCATACAAACATCGTCTTCCTGAGCAATAAGACTGTTGCTGCTGAGAAAGCCCAACAATAAAAGAAGCACTCCAAAAAACCGTTTCATTTTGGGGAGGTAGAAATCATCCATATCGAACTGATTAGTAACTAGCTCACTTACACAATATGTAAGTTACTTACTATTCAAACGAAATAAAAAAAAACTTAGTTGCTGGTCGCTTTTATACCTTTACGCCACCGATTCTTTTCCTTTTCTCCTTTTGGTTCCCGTGCCGGGTTGCGGTGCAATTCCGTCGCAGGAATCTTAAACTCATTAATCAACACAATTTCATGCGACAGATTTATATGATGCAATTAACCCGTGGCGATGCCACGGGCTATAAATATTTAAGCCATTCAGGCTCACTTTCTTTGTGCTGCACTTCGTTTTCCTTTGTGGTAAGAAACACGATTGCATATGACACTTTCTCGTTCTTACTTAAGATTCTCCTTTAAAAAATCGGTCATCATACCAAACAAGTGAAAACGGGTATTCCCGCCATAAATGCCATGATTTCGGTTGGTGTACAAATGCATCTGAAATTTTTTGTTGTGTTGAACCAGCTCTTCGGCCAGCTCCAGAGTATTCTGCATGTGCACATTGTCATCGGAAGTGCCGTGAACCAACAAGAATTTTCCTTTTAACTGATCCGCAAAATGTATGGGCGCATACTCATCGTATCCTTTCGGATTTTCCTGCGGTGTGCGCAAGTATCTTTCCGAATAAACACTATCGTAATAACGATAAGTAGTTACCGGCGCAACAGCAATTCCTGCAGCAAACACATCTGCTCCGCGAAACATGCACAAAGAGGACATTTGTCCGCCAAAACTCCAGCCATACACGCCAATTTTATCGGCAGCAATAAAAGGCTGTTTTGCCATGTACTTTCCTGTTTCAATCAGGTCGATGGCTTCCAGATTCTGAATTTGCATATAGGTGCACTTCTTGAATTTTTCTCCTCTGCCACCTGTTCCCCGATTATCAACACAAACCACTACAAATCCTTCTTGTGCCAAATAATCCGACCAATCGAAACTATAGCGATCCAATACTTCCTGAGAGCCCGGACCGCCATAAAAGGTTAACAATGCAGGATATTCCTTGTTGCTATCGAAACCAACCGGCTTCATCATCCAGGCGTTCAACTCAACACCTTCGGAGGTTGTAAAGCTGAAAAACTCACGTTTTGGCAACTGATACTCCTGCATTCTTTTTTTAAGATCCTGGTTCTCTTCCAACGTGCGGATCAATTTTCCTTTTGCATTGTGCAAAGTCACCAAAGTAGGTTGCTCATTACCCGAAAAGTAGTTGATGTAATATTTGAATCCCTTGCTAAAATTTGCAGTATTACTTCCTTTGTCCGCGCTAAGCAAAGTGGTTTTCTTTCCTTTGATATCTGCAGCATAAATTTCGCGTTGCAAAGGAGATACTGCTGCCGCCTGATAATAAAATAGTTTGCTTGACTCATCGTAACCTAAAAACCGGGTGACCTCCCAATCGCCACTGGTTATTTGTCTAACCGGATTTCCTTGCAAATCGTACAAGTAAATGTGATTAAATCCTGACTTTTCGCTGGTGAAAATAAAATGCTTTCCATCCTTCAAAAAGCTCAAATCATCGTTAATATCAATCCAGGCTTTGTTCTTCTCTTCGTACAATAATTTGGATTTTCCGCTTTCTGCATCAGCCAACAAAAGCTCATAATGATTCTGATGGCGGTTCATTCTGACAATGCTCAACACTTTTGGATCTTGTGTCCATTGCATTCTTGGAATGTATTGGTCGGTTTCTTCTCCAATATCCATTGTTTTAGTTACTGCTGATTGCAAATCGTAAACATGAACACTCACAATAGAATTGTCTTCTCCTGCTTTTGGGTATTTAAACGTATAATTTTCGGGATACAAGGCATTCTCTGTTTTCTCAGGATTGGTTCCTTTAAAAACAGTCATGTTGAACTGTTTCACCTTGCTCTCATCAAAACGCATAAAGGCAATTCGCTTGCCGTCGGGCGACCATTGGTATGCCTGACTGAAGGAAAACTCTTCCTCATAAACCCAATCGGGTGCTCCGTTAATAATGTGATTGTATTTTCCATCGAAGGTAATCTGAACCTCTTTCTTCTTCTGAAGATCTTTTATAAAGAGATTGTTGTCTCTAAAAAAACAAATCTGATCGCCGGAAGGTGAAAAATCAGCCAATTGCTGTCTGCCTGCCGACAAAGCTTCCAAAGTCTTTTTATCGCGGTCGTACACATAAAATTCTGCTGAATAAGAATGTCGGTAAATATTCTGACGATTACTTGCAATCAAAATCTTACGCTCATCGGAAGAGAACTGGTAAGAATCTATTCTTTTAATTTTATCAGTACCAACTTCTGCTAAATCGAAAATTATTTCTTCAGATTCGCCTGTAGCGTAAGAAAACTTCTCAATTCGAATTCCCTGTTTTAAAACGGTATAAGATTCTCCGCTGTTCATAGACCGTAATCCGTAAACCGAACGGGCGTGGAAGGTTCCATTATTGGTGATATCTTCAAGTGTGAAACTCTTTTGTGCCTGCACCAGAGTCAGGCTTAACAGAGCAAATAAAATAAGTATCAGTTTTTTCATATTTTTTTTTAGTGTTTGTTGAGTTTTGAGTCAAATACCGCAATCTACTGATGTGGCATTAAAATAGTAAATGTCTCATCAATTGATACCGTGCAGAATATCATCAAACAAGTATGAATTTTAGGTAGTTAGACTAAACAAGAAAACTTCGGATTGAATAAAAATGGAAAAGGCTGGATCAACAAATCCAGCATTCGTAGAGGCCTTTGTAGGAATGTTTGTGTAGTATGGGAATAATTCTATTCATAAGTTTTTCTCGACGTGGTAAATCTATAATTTTTTTCGGACCTGTAATTGGAGATGACAGCTTATACAACTGATTTAAAAAGGTTCTAATTAAATTTCACTACAATTCCGATTGCAATTTCACGTATCCTTCCTCCGATAAATAACTGAAACTTTCCCGAATCCCATCTTTTCGAAAAACTGATGAGCCTCATGATTATTAATTCCAGATTCTAAATAGTAATCGGTAACACCTTTAGATTGATAAGTGCTTATTAATGACTCCAACAACAAGACTCCAACGCCCATATTCCGGCATGATTGATCAACCACAATATCACAAATTACACCAAAACATTCATTTCGATCCTTCGCAATTTCTCCAATAATAAACCCATTTACAGTCCCGTTTTCTTCCGAAACTAAAACCGTATCCTTAAACTCATTCATTTGGGCATCTAAATATTCTTTCCATAGCAAAGAATAATTTTCAGCCAATATTCCTGTATCCAAAGCAATTCCCATTTGTATTTCACCATGAGAGATATAAGATTTTTGCTTTTTTATGTTTTCACAAAACAGATTAACAATCTGTTCCTTATCGTGCTCTGTTGCTTTACGTATCATTATTTTCTATAAAAAATAGTTCTAATCAGTCTGAATGCACCAAACACGACACTTAAAAATATTAATAAAAATGTAAGGATGATAATTGTTACACCTCCATTGAATGCGAGCCTTTCATCGGCAGCAATTGCCTTAAAAAACGGCAATTCTGCCGGAGTCAGTAAAATACTAAAAAGCGAGGCTACCGAAATAATTCCTAAAATGAGATTTAATAAATTAGCTTGCTTTATCTCCCTGCTGTTTGTCACATTATTTAAAGATTGGTCAATTTGACTAATTGCATTCTGTAACTGATTGTAATCTCTCTCCAAACCAAGTCTTTTCTCCGTACGCTCATACATAATTTTATGAGAAACAAATCGGGAAAATCTTACTGCATCAAGCTTTAATAAGGTATTTGATATTTCAAGTGTAAGCAAGGCATTTTCTTCGATCAATTTGCGTGTGTTTTTTTGTCGGGACACCTTAATTGTGTTATTGATAAAATGAGAAAGAGCATTATTTATTGCTTGTTTCTTAGCGATTATCATTTCAACAATCAACAAATATTCAGGCCAAGACACATGATATTTTGCTCTTTCGGCCAAATGCTCTTTCCAATCGGTTGGCGAATCCTTCCCTCTTAAACCATAAGTTCCAAATACAATACAAATATTTTGATTTGCTAAAACAAGATCATCTGTGTCAATAGCAATATTCTTTCCACATATCTCTTCAAAATCTGAACTCAACCGATAGGGCCATTCATACGGATAAAGAGTAAGCAAGCCTATCATTTCAGATTGATGATGATTTTCGATGTGTTCGATAATTTCATCTTCAGCCATTTTTGCAAAGCTTATTCCCTGCTGATGACCAACATTCTCCCAAACATCAATAAAAACATATATTGGATCAACTATCGAACTTTCGGAATTGCTCTTAGTAAACAAAAATTTGTATCGCTCAAGAACTTTTAAAAATACCTCTTTCTTACCCGTTTTTTCAACAGGAATATCTAACCAGTTGGTCGATTCATCAAGATACAATTCTGAGATACTGATGCTTTCAACATCGTTATCTATATCAGAACAATCCAAATCTCCATTTTGCGACCAATGCTCAGTAGCCAATGGGATTCCTGCAAGCGCAATTAGCTCATCCGTATTTAATGAAGTACTTGATTCACAAAAACCTTCATGATCCCAGTCTAAATCTTTGGTTGAATCAATCACCAACCGATAGGAAATACATACTGTATTATTAAAAAATAAAGATGCTTCAACATGCACATATCCATTGATCTCAGGGCCATTATCTTCAAGTTTTATAATGGTTCTGAAACCTTTCAATTTATACCTGCAAATTAACTTCTCATCACCAAGTCCCTGCAAATTAAAAATCTGATGGTCAATAGAATTAGTAAGGGTTTCAACAAATACATGTTGATCATCAAATTTTACTTTATTTCCTATCGAAAAGGAATGTAAATAGACAATGGATAAACCATTATAAATTAATCCTGAAGGACATTGATTAATATTTTTCATTGGGACAATGCTTGAAATTAAAGTTAGACGCTTTTAAAAATAGAAAAACATAATAATATCACAAAAAAATAATTTGAAAAAATTATTCCGTGATTCTATCCACAAAAAAAGCTTCCCCTTTCGGAGAAGCCTGTCAACTATTTAATTACAATAAAGGAATCTATTTAAACTCTTTTTTTAATTGCTCTACCCAAGCTTCAATTCTTTCGTTTGACAAACCTGCCTGATTCTCGATATCGAGAGCCAAACCTAAGAATTTGCTATCGCGTAAAGCAACAGACTTTTCAAATTTATAGCCTTCCGGAGAAGTCAATCCAATTACTTTTGCTCCTCGTTCTTCCAGTGCAATTGCCAAAAGACCAATTGCATCTACAAAATTTTCAGGATATCCAACCTGATCGCCTAAACCAAACAAAGCAACTGTTTTGCCTTTTAGCTTTAGATCCTCAATAGCAGGCATAAACTCGTCCCAGTAGTTTGGTAATTCACCATCGAACCATGTTGGAACACCTAATATTAAATTATCGTAAGCAAGAAACATTTCTTCGTCAACGTCCTCAACATTTACACTTTCCACTTCTGCTGAAGATCCAAAAGCTTTTTTTATTTTTTCAGCATTTTTAGCTGTTTTGTTCGTATTGAAACTATAGAATAAACCTATTTTTTTCATTTTATCTTTGGGGTTTAGATGTGAGAACTGAGAAATGAGGAAAAAATTGAGCGCTTTAAAAATGTCCTAAATCTCATAGCTTATATCTCCTAATCTGATATTAATACTCTATCAGCTCTTTTGCTGCTGCATAAATTTTATCATTATTTGGAAGAACTGCTTTTTCCAATATACGATTAAAACCAACCGGTGTAAATTCAGATCCTACACGCTTTACCGGAGCATCCAATTTATCAAAAGCTTTTTCGGTAATTGTTGCCGAAATTTCAGCTCCAAATCCTGAAAATACTTTGTCTTCATGAACAACCATTACTTTATTGGTCTTCGCTACCGATTTTAGTATTGTTTCTATATCCATCGGAACCAATGAACGAAGATCAATAACTTCAACCTGTTTGCCTGTATCTTCGGCTAACTTATCAGCAACCTCAACACACATATGAGTTGTATTTCCATAAGTCACAATCGTTAAATCAGCACCTTCTCTTCTAACCCGAGCTTTTCCAAACGGAACTTCAAAGTCTTCTGGTACTGCCGCCGATGCTTTCGGATCGTTATACAAAGCTTTCGGCTCCATAAATACCGTCATTCCCTTCGAACGGATGCTGGTACGCAACAAACCTGCAGCATCATCAGCATACGATGGGTAAACAATTCTAACACCTGGGAAAGTTGCCAAAGCTCCTTCAATATTCTGCGAGTGATACAATCCTCCGCCAATATATCCACCAGATGCTAAACGAACGGTAATATTCGGTGAATACTGTCCTTTTGTTCTCCAATATTCGTGAGTTGTTTCTACAAACTGCTCCATTGCAGGCCAAAAATAATCAGCAAATTCAGCTCCTTCAACAACAATTCTGATTTTATCGTTGAAACGGCTCATTCCATTTGCTGTTCCCATAATATAGTCTTCGGCAATAGGAGCATTAAATACCCTGTCTTTACCAAATTCCTGCTGCATCCCTTTGGAAACATTAAAAATCCCGCCTTTATCTTTATTGGCAATATCCTGTCCCCAAATAAAAGTATCTGGATTAAGACGGAATTCTGCCTTTAGTGTCTCATTCAATCCTTCAATCAACTTTTTGTTGTTGCCGGTGAAATTGTGCAGTCCTTCTGGATATTTCTCGGAAACATAAGGTTCCGGGATCACAAAATCGTGAATGGATGCCGGATCAGGATCCGGTGCACTCAAACCAGCTTTATGCGCTTTTTTAACTTCCAGTTTCACTTCTGCTTCAATAGCCAACAGTTCCTCTTCCGTAAAACGCTTGTAACGAACCAACAATCTCCGGTACTTAGCCAATGGATCGTATTCGGTAACATAGTTTAATTCGGCGTTATCGCGGTACAACTCGTGCTTATCGGAATTGGAATGCGAGCCCATACGAACACAGTTGGCCTGAACAATTACCGGAGTTGAAGTCTCCAATGCAATTTGTTTTGCTTCAGTCATTGCATTCATCGAATCGAAAACATCTTTTCCGTTACAATGGATAATTTTCAGGTACTTCATTCCACGGAAGTTATCAGCAACTTTTCTGTTCGCTGTCTGATCTTTCTTAGGAACCGAAATTCCATATCCGTTATCCTGAAATACAAATACTACAGGAAGCTGCTCATTGGTTGCTCCGTTAATGGCCTCGTAAACATATCCTTCCGATACCGACGATTCTCCCTGAGAACTAATTACAACTCCTTTGTGCTTGTATTTTTTTACTGCGCGGCCTAAACCTACTGCATGCAAAGTATGATTTCCTGTACAGGAAGATACATTGTGAACATTCCATTCCGGCTTTGCAAAGTGATTCGACATGTGACGACCGCCACCTGCTACATCTGTATCTTTTGATATCCCGTTAAAAATGATCTCTTCAGCAGTTAAACCCGCCGAAATAGAGGTCAGCATGTCTCTGTAATAAGGGAATAGGTGATCTGTTTTACGATCGAATACCTGCCCAATAGCCAATTGAATTCCATCATGACCGGCATAAGGAGCATGGTAAGACCAGCCAATTGCCTGCTTTAGGTAATTGGGTGCTTTCTCATCCAATGCTCTACCCAAAGTCATCAAATGAAACCAACGACCAAGCAATTCCTTCGAGGTTTTTTTAATGCTAAACTTTTTACTTTCAGTCATCTTATTAGTTTTGTCCGTAGTACTTTCTACGGATGTTATTTCCAGTGTTTCCATGATTTAAAATGCTCTGTTACTATCAATTTCTTCCAAATAGTCTGCAATTTTTCGTAAGAAAGCTCCCCCCAAAGCTCCATCAACAACCCGGTGGTCGTAGGAAAGAGACAGGAACATTTTCTGACGAACAACAATTGCATCTCCGGCCGGAGTTTCGATTACTGCAGGTTTCTTTTCAATGGTTCCAACAGCTAAAATTGCAACCTGTGGCTGATTGATAATTGGTGTACCCATTACATTTTTGAAGGACCCAAAATTTGATATTGTAAATGTCCCGCCCTGAATATCATCTGGACTTAATTTATTATTTCGTGCATCGGTTGCCAAACGATTCATATCATTTGCCAAACCAATTAGGTTTTTCTGATCTGAATTTTTAATAACGGGAACAATTAAGTTTCCACTAGGAAGAGCTACTGCAACACCAACATTAATATTCTTTCTCAGAATAACATTGTATCCGTCAACAGAAGCATTCACACCTGGAAAATCACGTAAAGCTTTAGAAACGGCTTCAATAATAATTGGCATGTAAGTAATCTTAGTCCCTTCTTTTTTAAAGAACTCATCTTTTACTTTATTTCTCCAATTAACCATATCGGTAACATCAGCTTCTACCATTGCGGTGACGTGCGGAGATGTTTGCTTCGACATCACCATATGATCGGCAATGATTCTTCTCATACGGTCCATTTCCACAATCTGATCCTGTGCTCCAATCGACATGGATACTTTTGGTTTTTCAGTTGCCTGGGCCAGACTAGGAGCAGAAACAGTTTTAACTTCAGGAGCAGAAACAGTTGTTCCATTGCGACTGGACAAGTAATCCAAAACATCTTGTTTTTGAACTCTTCCCTCGGTACCATGTCCAGTAATTGTTTCCAGCTCTTGAACAGTAATATTTTCACTTTTCGCAATGCTTTTCACAAGCGGAGAATAAAATCGACCTGAAGCAGATTGAATATCAGAGGTACTTACACTTCCTGCAGCTTCCTGAGGAATTGTTTCGGATACAGAAGTGCTAACGCTTGCTTTAACCGGCTCTTCCACATCATCTGCATCACCCAAGGCAATGATCGCAACAACCTCGCCAACAGGAACAACATCATTTTCTTTAAATCGGATTTCAATTACTTTTCCGTCTACCGGACAAGGTATTTCAGAATCTACTTTATCTGTTGCAATTTCAAAAAGCATATCATCTTCTTCCACCTGATCATTCAACTTCACGAACATTTTCGTGATAGTAGCTTCTTGTACGCTCTCGCCCAACTTAGGCATTATGATTTCAAAGCTAGACATATAACTTATAGTTTAATATTTATAATCATATTTAAATGTTTCGATACAAATATAAAAATTTATTCTTATTTAGATTTATTAAAGCTATTAATAATTGCAATCTCCACATTACAATTTTTTATTATCGTATAGATTTCCTTGATATGGATAAAATTATTTTATAAAAGGTACTACATTCTTATTATTCAGATTAATTTTGAGACTGAAAAATAACATGAAATGAAAGAATTCACATTTAGCCTAGAAATCACTTCCTCGCAGGAAGAAGTATATAACGCCCTAACCAATTCTTTTCAAATTGAACTTTGGACTGGTTATCCTGCAGTAATGGATGAAAACCCCGGCACTGTTTTCTCTCTTTGGGAAGGAGATATTACGGGTGTTAATCTGGAAATTGTTAAAGATTATAAGATTGTTCAGGAGTGGTTCTTTGGAGAAACCGAAAGTCCGTCTATCGTGACCTTGCTGATTAAAAAAGCCGGTTCAAGATCTCGAATTGAACTGACTCACACCAACATACCTGATGAAGCTTACGATGAGATTGTTGAAGGTTGGAAAGATTACTATTTAGGGTCGGTTAAAAACTTTTTAGAGTTTTATTAATAGATTTTAGCCATTAGCTTATATCCAAAAGAAAGCGCAGACATTTTAAAAGTGCCTGCGCTTTTTCTGTTTTTTCAGAAGAATTATTCTACGATAATCACTTCATCGAAAATTTCAATTTTATCACCGGGACGAATTTTTGCTCTTTTACGAGTTTCCACTTCTCCATTTCGAAATACAATTCCATCTTCAACAAAAATCTTAGCCTGAGCGCCACTTTCACTAATACGAGTTACTTTAATCAACTTAATCAACTCAATATATTCAGTTTCAATCTTAAATTTTATCATAGCTATCTAGTAATTTGAGTCGCAAAAGTAATCTTTTTCGCCTCTTAATGAAAGAACAAATAAGCAATTGCTATGGCGGCAACAATACCGGCAAAATCAGCAATTAATCCACAAGTAACAGCATATCGGGTATTCTTAATTCCCACAGCTCCAAAATACACGGCAATAATATAAAAAGTTGTATCTGTGGCACCTTGCAGCGTTGATGCCAATTTGCCAACAAAGCTATCTGCCCCGTGCGTTTGCATCGCATCCACCATCATTCCTCTGGCACCACTACCACTCAATGGTTTCATTAATGCGGTAGGCAAGGCTTCTACAAAATCGGAATTTACACCAACAAAAAGACAAAACCGCCGCGCTCCTTCAATCACTAAATCCATTGTTCCGGAAGCTCTGAATACACCAATTGCAACCAAAATAGCAATCAAATAAGGAATAATTTTAATGGCAATTGAAAATCCTTCTTTTGCTCCATCTATAAAACTCTCATAAACATTCACCTTTTTTCGTGCTGCCAAAAGTATAAATGCAATAATGATAGAAAATAAGAATACATTACTAACTACAGTAGAAATTTGAGTTATCTGATCCTTTTCCAAGCTTGAAAAATAAGTAATCAACCCAATAATAAAGACAGTTAATCCTCCCAGATAAGCCAAAATAACTTTATCCCAAAGTTTTATTTTCTGTACAATTGCAACACTAATCAAACCAGCCAGTGTAGAAAAATAAGTTGCCAGTAATATGGGGATAAAAATATCAGAAGGATTCACAGCTCCTAATTGTGCCCTGTAAACCATAATAGATATTGGAATAATCGTTAATCCGGAAGTATTCAGCACCAAAAACATAATTTGTGCATTGGATGCGGTGTCCTCCGATGGATTAACAGACTGCATTTCCTTCATCGCCTTTAATCCTAATGGCGTAGCTGCATTATCCAAACCGAGCATATTTGCAGCTAAATTCATCATTATCGAACCGTGTGCAACATGTCCTTTGGGTATTTCAGGAAACAACTTGTTGAAAAACGGACCAATCAAACGGGAAAAAACTTTTACAATTCCTCCATTTTCTCCGATTTTCATTATTCCTAACCACAAGGTTAAAACACCTGTTAAGCCAAGAGAAATATCAAAACCTGTTTTTGCCATATCGAATGTGGAGTTTACCATATTAGGGAATACCTCCATATCACCAAAAATGATCAACTTGATCAATCCAACAACAAAAGCAACAACAAAAAAGAAAATCCAAAGGTAATTTAAGGCCATAAACTTATTTTTAATATATTAAAATGTGGTTAAATACTACTTGCTTCTCTGGTTTTCCTGTATCAATTTCAATCTTTCTTTTGGATAAGACTCATTCGATTTTAGATTCTTAGCCTTTCTGTAATAGAAACGGGCAACAGAATAATTTCCCTTATCGTATGCTTCATCTGCCTGGGTAACAACTTTTTTATACTCAGCCTCAAGCTTCTGATTTTTCTTCGAATTGATAAACTCCTCAATTTTATCCAATTGCTTATTGGCATACTTTTCAGAAGTATCTAAGCCCTTGGCTTTCTGATAATAGAATTTTGCTACGGAATAGTTCTTTTTAGTCAACTCTTCATCACCTCGGGCAATTAATTTACGATATTCCTCTGTTAGTTCAGAATTCTTACCTTCTCTTATCAATTTATCAATTTCCTTTAATTTCTTTTTAGGATAATCTCTATCGAATAATTCAAGAGCTCTTTCGTACATCACCTTCGCTACCGTAAAATGCGATGCGTTAAATGAATCATCAGCCTTTGCAATTTTTGATGCATATTCCCGTTCCTTTGCAATAGATAGTTTTTTCTCAAAATTAGTTGGGTTGTTTGAAACAACCTCCTTGTCAGCCAGCTTTAAAGCTTCCACTAATTTCTCAATCTCTTCCAATTTCTGCTTAGGATACTCCTCTTCAGGCTTCATACTAAGTGCTGAATTGAAATGATGACGTGCAACACTAAATTGCTCTTCTTTCAGAAATTTATCTCCTAATTTTATTTCCTCGCCATATAAACGATTCAACTCTTTCAATTTTTCAGCTTCTCTTGCTTGCTGCTCCAGTAATACTTCAATTCTCTTTAGCTGATTTTTAGGATAAGATTCGGCTGGTTTTAAATCCAATGCTCCCTGATATTTTCCAATTGCTGATGTGTACTCTTCCCGACCAAAAAACTGATCTGCTTCCTCAAGCAAAGCTTTGTACTGATACTGTAATGTTGATTTTTCCTCTTCCAACTTCTCCAGCTCTTTCAATATCAATTTAATTTCTTCTATTTGATTAGGAGGATAAACATCCTTAGGTTTCAGCTTTTGAGCCTTTTCATACTCCCCAATTGCAGATTGCCATCTTTTTCCTTCATAATATTTATCAGCAAGAGCGATGCAATTACTATACTCTCTTTCAGTGGCTCGCAAAGCCTCAGCAATTCTGGCTTCTTCTTCAGCCTTGGCTTTCAGCTGTTTCACTATTTCATCAATCTTCTGAATCTGAGTTTTTGGATAACTTTCATTACTCCTGATTTCTAAAGCCAAAGTATAGTTTTTTCTCGCTGATTCATAAGTTTCTGAAGAAAATTGAGAATCGGCTAAAGAAATAAATGAATTGTATTTTTCATCCAGTCCCTTTTTCTCTATAGCCAATCTAGCTTCTTCCTCGGCCAAACGTTTCTGTTCAGACAAAATATCATCAATTTTTTGGATTTGTGCCTTTGGGTAAGATTCCTTCCCCTTCAATTCTAAAGCATCTTTATAGCTTGTTCGAGACGATTGGTAATCACTGCTGGAAAACTGAGAGTCTGCCAATGCAATAATTGATGCATATTTATCATCTAAAGCTTTCTTTTGAGATGCCAATCGAGCTGCTTCATTAGCCTCTGCCTGTTGATTCGCCAATAACACATCAATTTTTTGAATTTGAGTTTTGGGATACGCTTCGCCAGCTTTTAAACGCAAAGCTTCCGTATAATTGGTTTTGGCTGATTGATATTCTTCTGATGAAAATTGGGTATCAGCCAATTTGATGACAGATGCATATTTTTCATCCAGGGCTTTTTTCTCAGCTAACAAGCGCTTTGCATTTTCCGCTTCGGCTTGCTGATTTGCCAATATGTTATCAATCTTTTGAATTTGAGATTTAGGATAAACTTCGTCAACCTTCAAACTTAAAGCATCGGTATAACTTGTTTTAGAAGCCTGATAATCACCAGATGACAATTGAGAATCGGCTAATTTGATTATAGATGCATATTTTTCGTCCAAGGCTTTCTTTTCAGCAAGTAAACGAGTAGCCTTATCAGCTTCAGCTTGCTGAGCATCCAATATCTCATTGATCTTTTGAATTTGAGTTTTTGGATAAGCCTCTGCCAACTTTAAATTTAAAGCATCCTTGTATGTGTTTTTAGCAGAATCATAATCTCCGGCTGAAAACTGTGAATCGGCCAACGCAACAACAGATTCATATTTCTCATCCAAGGCTTTCTTTTGAGATGCCAATCTTGCAGCTTCATCAGCTTCGGCTAATTGCTGTGCCAATATTCCATCGATCTTCTGAATTTGAAATTTTGGATATGTTTCGTTTGCTTTCAAACTCAATGCATCTGAATAAGTAGACTTTGAAGTCTGATAGTCACCGGATGAAAATTGAGAATCAGCCAAATTAATGATCGATGCATATTTTTCATCCAAAGCTTTCTTTTCGGCAAGCAAGCGAGCGGCCTCATCAGCCTCAGCCAGTTGCCTTACTAATATCCCATCAATTTTTTGAATTTGAGATTTTGGATACTCCTCCTCAGATTTCAAACTCAATGCATTTGAATAACTGTTTTTCGAGGACTGATAGTCACCAGAAGAAAACTGAGAATCAGCCAAATTAATGATCGATGCATATTTTTCATCCAAAGCTTTCTTTTCAGCAACCAAACGAGCAGCCTCATCAGCTTCAGCTTGCTGGTCTGCTAAGATCCCATCAATCTTCAGTATTTGAGATTTTGGATACTCCTCCTCAGATTTCAAACTCAATGCATCTGAATAACTGTTTTTCGAGGACTGATAGTCACCAGAAAAAAATTGAGAATCAGCCAAATTAATGATCGATGCATATTTTTCATCCAAAGCTTTCTTTTCGGCAAGCAAGCGAGCAGCCTCATCAGCTTCAGCTTGCTGGTCTGCCAAGATCTCATCAATCTTTTGAATTTGCAATCTGGGATACTCCTCCTCAGATTTCAAACTTAAAGCATCTGAATAACTGTTTTTCGAGGACTGATAATCGCCCGATGAAAACTGAGAATCTGCAATTGCAATTATTGATGCATACTTCTCTTCCATAGCCCTTTTATCGGCCTCTAACTGTGCTTGTTGCACCAACAAATCACTAATTTTTTGAATCTGATTTTTAGGATATGCTTCGCTTGGCTTCACGTCTAAAGCACTTGTATAGTTCGCTTTAGAAAGTTTGTAATCCTTAGCCTCGAATTGGTTATCAGCTTGAGTGATTAATGCTAAATACCTTTCTTCCAAGGCTTTTCGCTCTGCTTCGAGACGGGCTTTTTCCTCCGCATTGGCCAGCTCCTGCCCTATCAATTCATCAATTTTTTGCAATTGTGCTTTTGGATAACCCTCATCAGGCATAATCGCCAAAGCCTCGTTATAACCTGCTTTCGACAGATCATATTTTTTTGCATTAAAATTAACATCACCTCTTTGAATCGCAGCCTTATAAGCTCTTTCTTTCGCCAATCTTTGCGCCTCTAACTCTGCCGCTCTTTTTTTGGCTTCTTCCTCAGCTTTTTTAATTGCATCTCTAATTTGCGCATCGTAATCCCGATCATAATCGAAATCATCTAATTCCTTATCGTACATGATCATTCCCATGGGTTGATCAAAAACAGAAAGGTCAAGCCCCTCATAAGCTGGAAATAAGGAAACCATAAATTTAAAGGGTGGAAATTGATTGTCCCTACTAAGAATATCTAATGGCACAAAAGTGGAAATACTTACTTTCTTGGTAACAAATCCCTCTTTCGAAAACTCGAAAATATATTCATTTCCAAAATCCAATTCGTATTCAAACTTACCACTATTATCAACAATTCCCGACTCCATCTTTTCTGCATTTTTTAAAATGGTAATTCGAGTATTCTCAATACTTCCGTTTTCAATCTTTACTTTTCCGAAAATTGAATATTTATCCTGAGCAACCGCGAAATCAGGAAAACAACACAGAAAGAATAAAAAAATAGAAAAAACTGTTAATATGTGAAATTTTGAAGAATTATTCATATCAAAAAAAACGCTTTTACTTTATCATAAAAAAAAATAGACTTATCAGCCACTTCTTCTTGCAAACTAATAAAATCTAATGCAATAATGGTAAAGTTAAAATTTTGAAATGAAAACAGAAGATTATAAACTAAATAAAGCTATTTGCACTTGCAAATAGCTTTATCAAATATTTCTCTAAACTTCTAAACAAAAAGAGTTTCCATATCAAATATTGAGCTAACATCTCTTAAAATATCCCTTTCTTCCGATAAACAAATGCTTTCTTTTGTTTTCTCACCCCATTCATTATAATATATTACCATTTTTTTTAGGATTCCTAAAGAACACAATCTGTAATTAGCTTCATCACAAATTTCCATAGCTGAATTAAAATGTCTTTCCACCTGAACGCGATTCCCTTCTGAAAACTGAACAGAACTAAGAAACGAATGATAATATATTTGCAAAAAATAATTTTTTGAAGCTAATATTTCACTTTCGCATGATTTTAAAAACTCAATTTGAGTTTTAGTCATTTCCATACCTAAACTATGCTGCGCAGATAATTTATAGCATTGCAGAATTCTGTAATTTAGATTTGATTTTTTCGACTCTGTTCTTTTATACAAATGTTCAACATCATCAATTAATTGAAGAACCTTATGAAAGGATTTCATATAAATCAATACCATACAAATAACAAGCTCAAATTCACCATTAAGTGAATAATTATCATCCAGATGATTATAAGCCATTTCCCTGTGATAAAACATCATTAAAATCTCAATTTCATTAGATTCCTTACTGATGAAATGATTGTAAATCAAAATACTGGTAAGCCTCATTGAGATATCAATTCCTGTGCATGACAAATCAATCTCTTCTGCATTTAATTCCTGATAATAAAGCTCTATGTTCTCTATATCCATGGTAAATACAGAATTCAACAACAACAGTGAATGTGACTTTATTCGTACACTTTTAGATTGTCCTTTTTTTGCAAATATTTCTAATATAGCCTTATCTCCCTTACTAATATTATAGATATCTGGAAAATCCTTAAACAGATACTTTTCAGCTCGTTTCTGTGTTGCAAAATGCTCCATTAACTCTATTTTCCGATCATCTGAATAAATCGCTGAATTAAGAACGGTATCAATCACCTCACGATCCGAAAGTGTCTCGTCACTTAATTCAAAAAAGTTTTTTAATTCCAGATGTTTCCCATTATAGAAAGCATTCGTGTATAAAAAGCAAATTAGTCTATTTTTAATATCAAAACCAGAATACCCATCTTCAACAGCTTTAATCAGCTGAAAATCAACCCCTCCGTTTTGCTGAATAAGATTAAAACCAATCAAAGTCTCACATAAGGACTCACTGGTAATTTTCACATACTTACAATAACTATTGTGTTCATTTATGGTGATAAATTCGGTTAATAATCCATATGAAATTAATTCCTCATAGGCATAAAAATAATTCCCAGCAGTTTTCAGATGGATTGGAAAAGCATCCCGCAATTCCATTTTTTTTGCAGCAACTCCATTCTTCCCATGTTCAATCAATTTCAAAATACCATATAAAATATCCATCTTCTCTTCCGAAAATCTGGAATAAAACACTTTGTTTCTTAAAAATTCATTTAACAACTCTTGCCCCTGATTATTGCCATAATGCTTATTCGGATTGTATAATTTCACGAATAATTCCAGATAAAAAGGATTAGAAATCATTTTCTTTTGTTGGAAGGACAATTCCTTAACTGAAAATTTAGTCGAAAAACTATTATTGATTGTTCGATCAATAACATATTCAATTTCATCATTTGTTAAAGGATATAGATTCTGATAATCCTGAGAATCTAATTTCAAACCTAGTTCGTACCAACTATTTTGAATAGCATTTCCTTTTATTACAAATGGTAAGGCAAATTTCTCCCAAGTTGAGCAACGTGAAGTTATTATTAGTTTTATCTTATCAGAATCCTTATAATTTGATATAAACTGTTTTATCTGAAGAAACAGCCTTTCCAGTTTAATATTATCATATGTGATTTCATCAAGCGCATCGATGGCAAATATTATTCGAGCGTCACAATCTTTAGGATTTTCAAGAAAATATTTCAAAGTATCCTTCTCTGTAAAATCTAATTGATCCTGAATCCAACGATCCAAGCTGAAATCCTTATTTAAAAAACTAAGCATGAATGATGCATTCAGATATAAAATGACATCATCACTTTGTTTTCTAATCCAATTTTTCTCGAACCACTTGGCTAACATACTTGATTTACCAAAACCTCCAGGAGCAATAAAACCAGTTGCCATTTTCGATGAATTCAAAAAACATCTAATTCTTTCTTCGGCATGAAACCGACTAACAACTGAATGAAATGGAATACCTGATTGTCCGGCAACTAATTTATACGTTTCCTTACTGAGTTCGAGTGATTTTTGATATAAATCATTCCAATTTCTTTTCTTCTTATAAGTAGATTTTATAGTACCACCCTGTGAAGCACAAAATTGCTCCCAAGTTGCATAACCAACATAAATGGAAAGCGTACTCAATGTAAATTTTGCTGGGGTAGTCCTTGTTTTTAAGAATCCATAAATTCGTCGAATAGTGGTAGTACTAATCCGGTATCCGGTTTCCTCGCAAATTTCATCAGCCAAAATACGACACGCTTTAGTATACAATAGCTCTGAACCAAACTTCTTTAAAACTTCCGATTTCAGTCGTTCAATCATTGTCGTAATAGTATATTGTAGTGATCTTAATCAAATTTCGGGTGAAAGTAAGTAAGAAATCTCATCGAGACAATCCACAATTTATCTTCAGGGACAATAAATTTATATCTGCGTTGTTTCAGCTTATAATGGTGTTTATGAAAAATGCAAATTCGATATAAAAACATGTGAATTGAAATATGTGCTAATTATTTTCCTATTGCTTTTCAACCTTCAAGAAAAGAGTATGCAAAATATTTTAAACTTTCGATAAATTCTTTCTTTTTTCTCTCAGACACCTCTACTTTGCTTCCATCCTGAAGAATGACATGGCCTCCTCGTCCCTTCACATACTGTTTTACAAAATTTAAGTTGATTAGATGTTTCTTATGAATTCTACAAAACAAATGCTCTGGTAGCAATTTGATAAAACTAGACAAAGATTTTGCAACAATGCATCCATCCGCCCCTTTTAAATAAAACCTGGTGTAGCACCCCTCTGCCTCACATCTTGTAAGCTCATTCACATTCACAATCTTAAAACCAATCGAATCAGGCAGAATTATTCTACATTCCTCTTCTTTTTGCTCAACAACCAACGCTCTCAGTCGATTGAAATCATAATGAGAAGGCTTCCTTCTAAAACGAACAATCGCCTCCCTCACCTCTTCTTTCAAAAATGGCTTATTTATACAATAAAGAGCAGAAAACTTAAAAGCTTGTATTGCAAATTCATTGTTTTCGGCCATAAAAACAATTTCAAAGCTATGTTCTCCTTTTAGAATGGTATCAAGAGAAGTTTCCAATAATAAACCGGAGTCAATAAATACAATATCAGGCTTATGGATCTGAAGTAATTTATCAATACCAACTGTTGAAGTATCGGTACCCACCACAATAACATCATCACAATTTGCAGTTAATAAATCACCTACTATCCTTATATTGTTTTCATTGCAATCAAAAATAAGTGTGCGGATTTTATCTGTAAGGATCATGTTTGAAAAATTTTCCCGGTTTCTTATCAACGAGAAACCGGGAATTATATAATTTAGAATAGCATTCTTATTTAAAAAATCTTAAATCCTATTTTAAATTTAGGATAAGAAAATGCATTCATAAATGTAGTACTTTGATCTGCACCTTGAACGCCTGGTGCAATTACGATCTCGGTATGCTGATACATGAAATTGAAAGCATTAACTTCCAAACCCATATAAAGAGCATTGGTAAAATAGTAATCCACACCGGCTACAACAGCACCTCCAAGACCAAGGGCTTCAGCAGTAGCAGTTCCAGCATCGCCAGAATCAACTGTATAACCGCCATTATCATTAACCAACCAAGAAGTCTGAGTTTTTTCTAAACGCTCGTAGGCAAAATTAAAACGAGCACCTAAGTAAAAGTCAACATTTTTTAATACTCTAGCATCCTGCTCGAATTTAAAATGATAATCAGCACCTGTCGAGATATAAAATTTATAATTATCGGTTTCAGGATTTCCTTGTATTGCAGGAATCCCAGTTCCCACCAAAGGCTTATTGTCTGCATCATACATTACCGGCACTCCTGAAAATGCATCTTCGCCAGCTACTGATTTGTAGCCATAAGAACCAAACAAGCTTAAGGAAATCTTATCCGTTAAAAAATAGTTTAACGAAATACCAGCCATGTTGGTAATTGAAGATGGTTTCTTTACCGAGAAAGTATCATCAGCACCTAATCTACCCTGAATACTAGTATTTGCATCCAAAACGGATGAAGTGATATCAGTAACATCATTATTGCCCATTACCAAAGAAGCGGTAAAGCTACCCTTTTTTGGCACGAAACTCAATCCATCTTCTGATGAATTAACTTGTGCAAAAATAGCAGAGCCACAGAAAAGTGATAGGGAAATCAAAGAAATAATTTTTTTATACATAACTCTTTGTTTTTGATTTTTGAATTCCAAAGGGAGCTCTTTTCTCAAGAACTCCCTAATCTTATCACTAGTTTAATAAAGCTTGATATGCTGCTTCTTTTGCATCTAACCATGCTTTAGAAGTTTCAACTTTTACCATATATTCTGCAATTCTTTTTTCAATACTTGCTATCGTTTCCTCGTAACTCCTAACAACCTGTGCCTGACTGTAGTTTCCTGCCTCTATGTTAGCAAGATTAGCTTCAATATTATCAATATCATTCTGAGCAAATGTAATATTATACTCCACATTAGAAATCATACCTGCCAAAACAGTTGCAGTATATTCAGCTCCAGAATATAAGTTTGTTTCGATAGTAAAATACAAACTACTCAAGTTGTTTACTTCGCTATTTAAAGCATATCTTTTAGCATAAATTACTGCATACTCTTCTTGTAATGCATCACTCTTAGTACAAGCAGCAACATAAGTTGAGTTTAAAGCTTTCAATTCAGACATCAAAACAGCCTCTTGATAAGCTTTGTAAGCAGCGATAGCATCATTATAAACAACTACCGAATTATTATAAGTTTCCACAAGAACATTATAATCATCAGCATCTTCAGCACCATCAGCTTCTACAGCAGTTTTTGCAGCATCCATATCGTTATATGGTGCAATTGTATCATTTTCTAGTGTCGCTTTGTGAGTATTAAAATCTGCAGCCATTTCAGTAACACCTTCACCTCTAACTATTGACGAAGAAATGAAATTATCACTCATCCAGGTAGCTAATGCATTGTAAGCAACACCTTCTTTAGTACTAGCAAGATTAACATCTACACCTAAGTTATGTTCTTCTGCTTGAAGTTCTTGCAACTCAACTCTTTTTGCATCCAACTCAACTTTCACAGCATCCCAATCGTTACTTTCCTGCAATGCTTTATACATCGCTAAAGAAGCATTATACTCTTCCAATGTTGCATTGTAACCAGTAAGATTAAGATTATAGACTTTAGTTTGTTTGTCTGCCCAATTCTCATCAGCCATTTTGGCACCTGCTAAATAAATATTATAATCCTTTAAGCTATTTTGTTCACTTAACAAAATAGCGGTATTAGTTGTCCAATCATTATAAGCAATTGTATAATCGTTATACGCAAAGCTTATTGCATTATTCTCAAGATTTTCAATATTGTTCTTTTGTTGAAGAATATAATATTCCAAATACGCCTTTGACTGTTCAAGATCCGCCATAGCTTCCTCTAATTGAACCTTAAGCTTATCAATCTCAACGGCGCCTTTAGCCTCAGCAATAGCATTCGCAATTTCTTGTCCTTTTGTACGCGCAGCTTCATATGCAACCTGAGCATTAATCATTCCTGTTTCAGCCTTTACATACTCTGTTCTGGCATTTCTCATTGCTTCCACCGAAGCTGATTCTTCGTAAGAATCACAAGCAACAAAACTAAGCGCTAATAATCCTAGAGATACAAATTTAAGTTTCATAATTTTTCTTTTTTTATATTAAAAATTCGATGTATTAAAATAAAATCAATCAATTTTTATTTTGTTCATCGCAAAAATAGCAGAATAAACACAAAATAACTATCTTCATTATGTATATGTGTTATTCTGATGTATAACAACGTATTTTTTATGCACAAGCGCTCAAAATAGTCTATTTAAGAAATTAAAAAAATCAAATTACGCCTCAATATATAAAACTTTAATTTATTTATGATTTAAATTATTATGATATTTATAAGAACAACAAAACACCAACTAAACACCTTATGATAAGACATATAAATATAATCATCGAAAATTAAAACAAAAAAAAGAAGCAATTTTTGCTTCCTTTTAATAATTCTGTTGTCTCATCCTGAGATGTGTCTTTTTTCTGACAACTTATTTCAGAACAACTTATATTTTTCTTTTAATTTTATTTCTTTACTTTATTTAATGAATGAGCGAGATACTTCAGTCTTTTCAGAAAATCTTTTTTCTTACTTTCTGAAACCTCAACTTCCTTTCCTGAAGATAAAATAATACGTCCACCTCTTCCTTTGATGTACTGGCTGATGTAGTTTAGGTTTACCAGATGCTTACTGTGAACTCTGCAGAATATTTCTTCCGGCAATATATCCTCAAAATTGGATAATACCTTAGAAACCATCAATACGGTATTATCACTCAAATAGAAATTGGTGTAACTGCCATCTGCTTCACATCGAAGAATCTGATTCAATTCTATAATTCGCAGTCCATTTGATGTGGGGAGAATTATTTTCTGATGATGATTACTTAAACTATCACACAAAATCTTTATTTTCTCATTTAGATCAACATCCTGATGATTTTGTTTAAAACGTTTAACAGCACTCTGTAATTCAATATAATTAATAGGCTTTAACAAATAATGCAATGCAGCAAACTGAAAAGCTTTAATTGCATAATCATTAAAAGCAGTTGTGAAAACCACCTCAAAATTACGATTTGCGACTCTTTCCAGAACTTCAAATCCATCTCCATCCGGCATAGAGATATCTAAAAAAACCAAATCCGGCTTTAAAGTATTGATTGCTTCTATCCCAGTTTCAACATTATGTGCAAAGCCAATAACATCTACTCCAGGACAATACATCTCCAACAATTTATGTAGAGTTGATTGGCTTTTTAATTCATCATCAACAATTAGCGTCTTTATCATCAGCCTTTATTAGGTTAATATGAACCTAAATATATAAAAAAAGCTCTCTATATAGAGAGCTTTTTTTATATTTATGTCTAATTATTTAGTAATTCCTACCAGATCAAGAACAAAGGCGTATTCTAATGCAACTTCGTGATAGCGTTCAAAGCGCCCGGAAGCACCACCGTGACCAAAATCCATATTAATTTTTATCAGCAAAGGATTATGATCTGTTTTCATATCGCGCAATTTAGCTACCCACTTTGCAGGTTCCCAATATTGAACCTGAGAGTCGTGCAAACCTGTTGTAACCAACATAGCAGGATAATCTTTCGCTTCCACATTATCGTAAGGTGAATAGGAAAGCATGTAATCGTAATACTCCTTATTCTTTGGATTCCCCCACTCATCAAACTCACCAGTGGTTAATGGAATCGATTCATCCAGCATTGTTGTTACAACATCAACAAATGGAACAGCGGCTATAACTCCTCTATAAAGGTCTGGCCGCATATTACAAATTGCTCCCATCAGCAATCCTCCTGCACTTCCACCCCACGCAAAAACTTTATCTTTTGCAGCATATCCTTCGGCTACCATGTACTCAGCACAGGTATTAAAATCAGTAAAGGTATTTTTCTTCTTTAAAAGTTTTCCATCTTCATACCAATAGCGTCCCATTTCCTGACCACCGCGTACATGTGCCGTCGCTACAACAAATCCTCTATCCAATAAGCTCAACCGAACAGAACTAAAATATACATCGGAACTACTGCCGTAAGAACCATAAGCAGATAACCACAGCGGATTGGTTCCTTTTTTGAATTTATCTTTACGATAAACCAACGAAACAGGCACCTTTGTTCCATCTTCAGCTGTTGCCCAAATTCTTTTGGCCTCGTAGTTTGACTTATCGAAATCACCAACAACTTCCTGCTGTTTCATTACCGTTTTCACCTTCGTAGTCATGTTGTAATCTATAGTAGACGATGGTGTTGTTAAAGAAGTATAACCGTAACGAAGAACATCTGTTTCAAATTCAGGATTTGTCGAAATCCAGGCATCGTAGGTTTCTTCACCAAAATCGAGATAATGTTCCTCATTATCTGCCCAACGTCTGATTCGCAGCTGATTCAAACCATTTTTTCTTTCGCCGACAACAAGGTAATTTTCAAAAATCTCAAAATTACTTAAATATACATCATCACGATTCGGAATCACTTCCATCCAATTCTCTTTCGTTGTTTTAGTCACCGGAGTTTTCATCAAACAAAAGTTTTTCGCCTGATAATTAGTTCTGATGTAAAAATCTCCTTTAAAATGATCAATGCTATACTCTAAATCTTTTTCGCGAGGTTGAAAAACACTGAATTCGCTATTCGGTTTACTTGCATCGATATATCTGTATTCAGCAGAAAGAGTAGTGGTTGAACCAATTATAATATATTTTCTGGATTTTGTTTTGTAACAAAATGTATAGAAAGTATTGTCTTTTTCTTCGTAAACCAATTCATCTTTTTCAACTGGTGTACCCAAAACATGCTTAAGTACTTTATAAGGCAATAAAGTTTCAGGGTGTTTTACCGTGTAAAAAACTGTTTTATTATCACTTGCCCATGTAATACCTCCTGTTGTATTTACAATTTCATCAGAATAAACTTTGTCATCAACCAGGCTTTTAAACTTTATGGTATATCTTCTACGACTTAAAGTATCTTCAGAATAGGCAAGAATTTTATTGTTTTCACTAACCGAATAATCTCCTATACTAAAGAAACTATAGCCTTGTGCCATTTCAGGAACATTAAGCATGATTTGTTCTTCTGCATCTAAAGATCCTTCTTTTCTGCAATACAAAGGGTATTCTGCATCACCTTCTGTTCTGCTGTAGTAATAAAATCCATTGGATTTAGCAGGAACGGATTCATCTGTTTTCTTAATACGGGCAATCATTTCATCAAACAACTTTGTTTGAAATTCTTCTGTATGCTTCATCATAGCATCAGTATAGCTGTTTTCTGCCTTCAAGTAATTAATTACGGCTGTATCTTCCCTCTGATTCATCCAATAATAATTATCAATCCGGGTATCACCATGGATTGTAAGTTCTTTCGCTATTTTTTTTGCAACAGGTGGTTTCGGCGTTGTTGCCTTTGGACCACAAGACATTGCTAAAAGTGCAGTTACAGCAATGCTAAAAAACAATTTAAATTTCATATGTTTATAATTTTAAGTTTTTGTCATATGGAACTTACCATATAATCATCTCCCTGTGTGTAGAAAGCTTTATACATGGACGTTTCATATGATTATAATTTTAAGTTTATGCCATATGGTTCCGAAAGCTTTCGGGATTACCATGCTGGAAGAATCATTCCTCTGCGAGTCATAATTATCTTTATGGACGTTTCATATTAGTAGGTTATTTAAAGGTGTAAACTTCACCTGCAATTATAAAAAAATAATTGCAGGTATTTTGTTAATAAACCAGAACTAATTTAACAAAAATAACTATAGTATACGAATATTTTCGATGCAGTGGGTATATGGACGATTAAGGCTAAAATTAACTGGACGAAAGAACTTTCAGATAGGAGATTCCAAGTCGTATTTTATAATACTCAACCTCTTCTTTCATAAATAAATAGAGATCCTTAACATTACCAGTCTCATTCAAAGACCGGTAAGCGTCTTCTATTTGTTCCAATTCTGAAGAATTCAGATACTCTGTTAAATCGATATCTGCACCCTTTTCGTAGAGTGACGCCAAATGAGAATAAATGGTTACCGGGTTTATTTTACGGATACTTGCAATTTCTTCTACCGAAAAACCCTGCTTGTAATATTCATAAGTCTGATAAAAAGATTCGCCGCTCTTTTTGGCTTCCTGATTCTTTTTCTGACCAAACTCTACAATTTCATTAATGAATAAGTCACCATACAACTGATATTTTCGAACTCCAACTCCCGATATCAGTTTCATCTCAAATTCACTTGTAGGTTCTTCCTGAGCCATTTCCTGCAAACTGGCATCAGAGAATACTAAATACGGAGGAATGTTCTCTTCTCTTGAAATTTGCAAACGCAATTTTCGCAATGCTTCGAACAAACCCTCTCTGGCTTCTTGCTTCCCGGTTTTCAGGATAGGTTTTACCTCCGGATCGGACTTCATAGAAGCCAAATGAACCAAATTTACAAGTCGTTCACCAAAAAGAACTTCCCGGCCCTGAGCTGTCAGCTTTAGGGCATTCCCTTCGTCGTATGCAACAGAAATAAAACCTAAATTTAAAAGTTGAAGCATATATTGCTGCCAATCCTGATGCGCGATATCCTTACCAACCCCATAAGTTTTTATTTTATGATATCCCTTACTCAAAATTTCCTGACGCGATGACCCCCGAATCACATCAATTAAAATTCCTGCGGGGACTTTTTCTTTTAACCGAACAATGGCTGAAAATGCCTTTTGTGCTATTATTGTTCCATCGAATACGCGGGGAGGATTTTTACATACATCACAATTGTTGCAGTTCTCCTCTAAATGTTCACCAAAATAATTAAGCAAAATTTTTCTTCGGCATATTTGAGCATCACAAAATTGCTGGATTCGCTCCAATTTGGCATGTGAAACTTCTTTCTGTGCCGATTCCTCGATAAATTTCCGATGAACGATTACATCCGAAAAGCTATAAAATAAAAGCGTATCAGCCTTTAATCCATCCCGGCCTGCACGACCAATCTCCTGATAGTAAGATTCTATATTCCGCGGTAGATTGTAATGAATCACCCAACGTACATTTGACTTGTCAATTCCCATTCCGAAGGCAATGGTAGCACAGATTATAGGGACTTCATCATTAATAAAATCCTCTTGCCGGCGTGCTCTTTCCTCGGCAGATAAACCAGCATGATAGTAGGAAGCATTTACCCCGGCATTTTTCAATTTTTCGGACAGGCCTTCCGTCGCTTTTCTGCTTAAACAATAAATAATTCCTGCCTGATGTGGCCGTTGACGTAAAAATCCAAGGATGGTTTTAAATTTATCCTTACCCGGCGCCACATTCAAACTTAAATTGGGACGATCGAATGAAGAATTATATTTTTTTGGATTTACCAGACCCAATTGATTTACAATGTCTTTCTGGGTTAGATTATCAGCAGTAGCGGTTAAAGCAATTACCGGAACATGAGGAAATTGTTTTTTCAAATAGGCCATTTTAGCGTACTCCGGTCTAAAATCGTGCCCCCAAACAGAAATACAATGAGCTTCATCAATGGCAAATAAATTTACCTTAAGCTGTAAAAGCAAGTAATAAAATTCGTGACTAAGCAATTTCTCAGGAGAAACATAGAGCAGTTTTATACTTCCTTCCGTGATTCTTTCCATGACATCTGCCTGTTGCTTCGCGGACTGTGAGCTGTTCAAAAAAGCTGCATCCACTCCGTTGGCATGCAAACCTTCTACCTGATCTTTCATTAGAGCAATCAAAGGAGAAACTACCACAGTAACTCCTTCCATAATTAAAGCAGGTATTTGATAACAGATGGATTTACCGCCACCTGTTGGCATAATTACCAAGGCATCTTCACCCTGAAGTACTGATTTAATCACTTCCTCCTGTAAGGGCCGGAAATGGTCGTATCCAAAATATTTTTTTAATGCGCGTTTGGCTGTTGTCATGGATCAATTTTGAAAGGGACAACAAAGCTACTACAATTGTGCCTAGCTAAAAAATGATTTTATCAACACAACAGATCTCAATTCATTAATAATACAAGTAAAACAAGATTTCCGGGTGGCTTTTTTTAAACATATCAATGATATCTTAAACCTGACAAAGATCATACACAAAAAAAACATCATCATTAGCCAAAAAATTACTTTTGCAGCGAAATACAAACAACAAACACACAAACAAAAACTATGAACGCAATTAAGTCGATTAGGGAAACTGATTTCCTTAAGAAACGAAGGTATGAGGCAGCAATGTTTCTGCTTACTTTTTTCGGAATTTTTGGTTATGTTGGTCACCAAATGGGTGTTGCCAATATGCTAAACACCATTATGAATACAGCATGGGATCTATTAATGAATACCGTATTCTACATTATGGGAATCACAGTACTTTCGGGGGCTTTAGGCAAGTTGCTGATTGAATTTGGTGTGGTTCGTTTACTCGAGAAAATTCTTGCCCCTTTAATGAAGCCGCTGTTTAATCTTCCTGGTGTTGCTGCTTTGGCCGGAGTTCTAACTTTTCTATCCGACAACCCTGCTATTATCAGTTTGGCAAAGGATAAAAATTTCAGCAAGTATTTTAAAAATTATCAACTGGTTTCTTTAACCAATTTTGGTACTGCTTTTGGAATGGGTTTGATCGTAATCACTTTTATGTCGACTCTTAAAATACCAGGAAGCGAAGAAAACCTATTTGTACCAGCATTGATCGGACTGGCAGGAGCTTTGGCTGGCGCAGTTGTTTCGACCAGATTGATGCAGCGCTTAATAAAAGGTCACATTCCTGTAAGAAAAGATACAGATTTTGAAGGGGCTGCTGAAAAAATCAGTTTTAAATCGGAAGGTGGGGTATTTCTGCGGTTTCTGAACTCTATTTTGGATGGAGGTAAATCGGGTGTTGATTTAGGATTGGCTATTATTCCTGGCGTACTTATTATTTCGACCATGGTAATGATGCTGACCTTCGGCCCTAAAGATGCAGCTTTAGGTTATCAGGGAATTGCTTACGAAGGAGTTCCATTACTACCTGAATTAGCAGGACACATCTGGTGGTTGTTTGAAGGTTTGTTTGGATTCAAGCATCCTGAATTAATTGCATTCCCTGTAACATCATTGGGTGCTGTTGGTGCGGCAATGTCATTGGTAAAAGCATTTATTGCCAAGGGAATTATTGATGGAAATGTTATTGCTGTGTTTACCGCAATGGGGATGTGTTGGAGCGGCTATTTAAGTACTCATACAGCCATGCTTGATACACTTAACTATCGGGAATTAACATCAAAAGCCTTGCTTTCACACACTATTGGGGGAATTATAGCGGGGACTTTCGCCCATTACCTCTATGTACTTGTAAGTTTATTTCAATAAATATATTTCACACCTATATTTATTAATGCCATCTCCTGTAGATGGCATTTTTTTATAATTGGGATTGATCTGCGAATCTGTTTACCCTCAAATTGTTTTCGATTTGGCTTCTAACAATGGTGAAAGCCTTATTTGACTTCGTATTTTCTATCATTCAACCTTGTTGGAATCACTGCAAAACTGAAAAAACATGATAATACATGTATTAAAAGCCTTGCCAGCGACAGAATGAACACTCCCTGCATAGCTGAGAGCCTTGCCAGCGACAGAATGAGCACTCCCTGCAAAGCCGAGAGCCTCGCCAAAAATAGTCGGATGTTGCCCTTCACACTTGCAGATGGCCCCATCACCGCTTATTTTGAGTATTTCATTAGTGCAGGACACAAAACTACATTTACGGTGCAGGTAAACACGCTTGCGAGAGCACAATTCCAATACAGAAACAGGGTCCCCAGCTTTGCAGGGAACCTTCAGACTATTTAATTGGAGGCTCCAAGCTATGCATGGAACCTACCAACTGTTTAATTTGGGGCTCCAAGCTAGTGCAGGACACCAAACTACGAACAAATTTTAGGTCTTAAATACTTGCGGGAAGCTTACTCCATGGTAACTACAGTGATTCCAGCACCACCCATCTGAATTTTTTCATCACGAAAGTGCTGCACCAAATCTACAGTTTGTAAGTACTCGCGAATCATTTGGCGAAGAATTCCTCCTCCTGTTCCATGCAGAATACGAAATTCGTGCACATCCAGCATGATAATATCATCGATATGGTCAATCACCACCTGCAATGCCTCTTCGCCACGCATTCCCCTTACATCCAAATCTGCTTTAAAGCTTAGCTTGCGTTTCGATATTTTTTCCTGAATTAAAGAAGAGGTTCTGTTATAAGTCTTTTCCTCCTTTTTAACCTGAGACCGACTCACTTTCGTCAATCGATTCACTTTAACCGAAGTTAGAATACTGCCAAAGGCCACCACCGCAGTTTTTTTGTTGATCTCGATTACTTCGCCTACGGCGGATTGATTGTCAAGCTTCACCAAATCAGCCTTTTCGATCACATCAGGATTGAACTGAACTTTACTTTTTGCTGTAACCGGAACTTTGGATTCATCTCCTGCTTTCTCTTTTTTTGTTTTATTTGAGCGCTCTTTCAGCTTCTGAATCTTCTTATTGATTCTCTCCTCTTCTTCCAATTCCCCCTCAGTCAACTGAATTTTAACCTGCTCAAATTCTTTTCTGATTTCGCGGGTACGCTCTTTTTCAGCTTTATTCTCCTTAATTTCCCGAATGGTTTTTTCGATGGATTTGTTTGCGCTGTTCAATAACTGAGCGGCTTCTTCTTTTGCTTTCTCTATTATCTCTTTTCGAAGCTTGCTGGCTTCTTTCAACTCTTTGTCGTATTGTTCTACCAATACATTCAGTCTCTTATCACTTTTACGGATGTTATCGCGTTTGCTTTCCCAGTATCGCTTATCGCGGACAATATCACGCAAGTGCTTGTCGAAATTGATATGATCTTCACCAATTTTTTCCGTAGCATCTTTCAAAATCTCCTCGGGCAAACCAATTTTACGCGCAATTTCGAATGCAAAAGATGATCCCGGTTTCCCCACCGCCAACTGGAACAAAGGCCGCATTTGGTGCGAATCGTATAACATGGCTCCGTTTTCAATCCCATCGGCCTCTGATGCAAAATGCTTTAAGCCCGAATAGTGAGTTGTGATTACACCTCGTACCTTCTTGCGGTTTAGCTTATCTAAAATTGATTCGGCAATGGCTCCCCCCAATGCGGGCTCGGTTCCTGAACCAAATTCATCAATCAAAATCATTGTATTGGTATTCGAGTGACGAAGAAAATGCTTCATGTTCATCAAATGAGAACTATAAGTACTCAAATCATTTTCGATGGACTGCTCGTCACCCATATCCATGAAAATGTTGTCGAAAATTCCAATTTTAGATTCCTCGCCCATAGAAACCAACAAACCGCACTGAAACATATACTGCATCAGCCCCAAGGATTGAAGACAAACCGATTTACCTCCGGCATTTGGTCCGGAAATCAGCACCATTCTCTGCTCATCGCTAATCTCGATGCTAAGAGGAACTACTTTTCGTCCTTCTTTTTGCAGAGTAAGGTAAAGCAAGGGATGAACGGCTTTCTCCCAAAGGGCAGTCGGCGTCTTCACCATTTTAGGCAGTACCGCTTTTACCTGTATGGCAAACATGGCCTTGGCACGAATAAAATCCATTTTTGCCAAAAACTCGAATGCCTTAAATAAATCACCTATATAAGGTCGAAGCTGGGCAGTAAAATCCTGTAATATTTTAATAATTTCACGGCGTTCGGCATATTCCAACTCGCGAATTTCATTGTTTGTTTCAACAATTTCCGATGGCTCGATATAACTGGTTTTACCGGTTGCTGATTCATCGTGAACAATTCCTTTAATTTTTCGTTTGTGAGCCGATGGAATTGGAATAACAGCTCTTCCATCGCGAATAGAAAGGGCTACATCCTGATCGACCCAACCCTCTTTTTGTGCTGCACGCAGCAAAGTTTGCATCCGCTTCGAAATGGTCGATTGTTTTTGAATCAGACTACTGCGAATCTGCTGCAGTGCCGGCGATGCATTGTCTTTTATTCTGCCGTTTTTTGTGATAATCGCATTGATCCGATCAAAAAGGAAGGGATACATTTTCACATTCCCTGTCAACTTTTTCAGATATGGATATTCCTTTTCTTCTGTATTCTGAAAAAAGCGAAGTATGGCAGAAATAGATTCCAGAGATCTTTTTAGATTGTAGAGTTCTTCCAATTCCAGATAAGTTCCTTCAATTCTTGCTTTTTCGAGACTTTGACGAACATCAATAAAATATCCTAAGGGAAAGCTATCCTCATCTAAACAAATGGTTTTAAACTCGTTGGTTTCATTCACCAAACGATTTACCATGTTAAAAGAAGAGGAAAACTGAATGGCATCCACCAAATCGCGTCCCAATGAACTTAAACATTGTTTTTTAACCAGTTCTCTTACTCTGTCGAACCGTATTTTTGCTTCAAAATTTTCCGGATATATCACGCGCTGCTCTACAATCTTAATTATTTCTTCTGCAAAATTAATAAAAGACTTGGATGCACAAAAAGAAAGGAACAACACACTTGTGCTATTCCTTGATATTATTGAGGAACTTCTGTTTTGCAATTTTTCCCGACATATTCTTCAGACTGACTTACTCCCAAGCTTACGGCTTGTTTCCAATCTTTACATGCTGCTTCTATCTCTCCCATCTTAAAGAAACAAATGCCTCGGTTTGCAAAAGCGACACCATAATCGGGCTTTAAATTAAGTGCGTAGGTATAATCTAAAACTGCAGTACTAATCATGTTTTTTTCCAGGCAAATATTAGCCCGGTTAAAATAATACTTATGCACCAGATAGAAATCCTCACCATTCATTTTACTGTAAGCAATTGCCATACTATACTCTGCCATTGCTCTTTTTACTTCTCCTTTAGCCTTGTACATTTCGCCCAAATAGTAACAGATCTCATCGTCTTGCTGAAATATTTTTTTAGATTTCTGCAAAATGGATATAGCTGTGTCGATTTTAGTAGAATCGTTCATAGCGACAGTATATAATTGCAAATATGGATTGCGAAAAGTTGAGTCTGTTGAAATTGCTTTAGTAAACTGTTCAAATGCTTCGCTCACCTTACTATTCCTGTTATTCTCAATTGCAAGATTGTATAATTCGATCGCTTTGTTTCTATCAGCAAGAGAAACGTCGTAAACTTGTGCTTGCACAGTAAATTGAAGAGCAACTAATAATAAGAGAAAAGGTATTATTAATTTCATAAATTAAAATTTAGGTATTAACCACTTGTAATGTTATAACAAAAGGTTAAGAATCAATTAAAATGCTGAATCGAACAACCGTCCAATTCAGCATTAAAAATAAGAATTATTCTATTTCTTAAAATCGATAGGCGAGAGTTAATAGAACAGAACTATTCTTCAATCCATATCTAGAACCTGAAATATCAGTCGTTTCTTCATTTCCATAATTATAACTTTTCTTAACCTCCCCATCTTGAAAGTTAATACCTGGTAATACTTCTGCCCCTAAAACCAATTTATGGTTGATGGTGTAATTAAACCCCAAAACAAAATTAAATCCATATTTCGATGTTGAATTTTTTGTCGTCATCCAATCCTGAGTATCCAAACTAGTCTTATCTTCTCTTTTAACAGACGAATATCCATAAACTATATCGAAACCACATCTAAACTCAAAGTTATCATCAATCGATGTTCTATATTCTCTACCTACCATTAGATCAAACCCGAAATTATTGTTTATCACCTTAGCTTGCTCTGGATATTTTAAAGTATTTTTTCCTCCGGTTAAAAGAAGAGTATTAAATCTCCACATCGCTTTTTGTGTACCTACTTTGTAGGTAATTCCAAATTCATCCAGATTACTAAAGGAAAGTCCGACTTCCTTTTGTTTCGTTTTTTCCTGTGCCATTACCAACAAGGAAAATGCAACTGCCAAAGTTGTGAAAAGTACTTTTTTAATTTTAATTAATATTTAATAAATAATATAAATCAAAAACTCAATGAAGTTAATATAACTATTATTTAATAACAAATTATATAAAGTATTAAGTAATATATTTTATCATGAATAAAGCATCGCATTATTCCTTACCACACTGTTCGTGTAACTTCCCAATAAGAGAATATTCTTAATTTCAATTTTAGACTATTAAAAATAAACCTTTATCTTAGAAAGATTTTAAAATAAATCTATTAACCCAAAAACTACTAATCCCCTATTTTATGCACAAATTAAACGACTTTTTAGCCGGAATTGAAATCTATTTAGGAGGAAGCAATTGGTTTACTCTTTTGCTCCTTTTCACTGGTATATTTTTCACCATTTACCTTAAGTTTCCACAAATCCGATTTTTTAAACACGCTCTTAAAGTAGTTCGGGGAAAATACGACAAGCCAGGAGAAAAGGGAGATGCTTCTCATTTTCAAGCCTTAGCCACTGCACTTTCGGGCACTGTTGGTACCGGTAATATTGCAGGAGTTGCATTTGCTATTTATTTAGGAGGTCCAGCTGCATTATTCTGGATGTTGGTAACCGCTTTTCTTGGAATGACCACCAAATTTGTTGAGGTTACCCTATCGCATAAATATCGTGAAACCGATGAAAAAGGTTTTATATCCGGCGGACCGATGTATTACATGAAAAACAAACTAAAAATGCCATGGCTTGCCGGTTTTTTTGCTGCGATGACAATTGTTTCCTCTTTTGGTACCGGCAGCCTGCCACAAATTAATTCCATATCCAGTTCGCTTTATTCTACTTTTGGCTTCGATCAAATGATTACCGGCGGTGTTCTGGCTGTATTGCTCGCATTTGTAATTTTGGGAGGAATAAAAAGAATTGTAAAGGTTACTGACAAACTGGTTCCTGCAATGGCTATCATCTATTTTGTTGGTGCAATATCTGTAATTCTTTATAACTACGAAAATATCATCCCTTCGCTGGTTTCGGTATTCGCAAATGTATTTACAGGAACAGCTGCCACAGGTGGTTTCCTGGGAGCTGGTTTTGCTTATGCATTTAACCGTGGTGTAAACCGTGGTTTATTTAGTAACGAGGCCGGACAGGGATCCGCGCCAATTGCTCACGCTGCTGCCCGAACCGAAGAACCCGTATCCGAAGGAATGGTTGCTATTCTGGAACCATTTATTGATACCATTGTCATTTGCTCTTTAACCGGATTGGTGATATTATCGTCTGGTGTTTGGAAAGAAAAACTTTCCAATCGATTTCAAAATACTGATATGGTGATTATGGCTGATCAGTATAACGATTCGAATAAGAAAGATCAGGATAAACTTTTTAATTTTTTAAATGGGAAAACAGATTTGCCCGTTTTCTCTGGTGAATTGCAAGTGAAAAATGGAATTATTCAAAATCCAGTTTCTATAATCAACTCCCGCTCACTTGCCGAAGAAGTGAAAGTTTACAAAAACGATGAAGAATTGTACAGCGGAACACTTCCCATTGAAAACGGAAAGTACGTAAATGAAAATGGGGAATATTTTCAAGGCAATTCGTTAGTGCACTCGGCTCCCTTAACCGCAGAAGCCTTCACCCGAAGTTATTTTGGAGAATGGGGCAAATGGATTGTCTCCCTTGGATTGCTTCTGTTTGCCTTTTCAACAGCTATTGCCTGGGCCTACTACGGCGGTAGGTCGGTAACCTACCTGTTTGGTGCAAAAGGTGTTCTTCCCTACCGAATCATCTATTGCATTGGCTTCTTTATCGCTTCGTTTGCCGATACAACAGTTATCTGGACTCTTTCGGGAATTACCATTGCACTTATGGCACTTCCCAACCTTATTGGTATTCTACTATTGCGAAAAGATATGAAAGGAACCATGAACAATTACCTTGATAAATTTTCAAAAGAACATCCCGGAGAAATTTAGATAAGCAGTTAAAAAAAGAGACTCAGTTGAGTCTCTTTTTTTGCTGTAATGAATTTCTTTCATTCAATCTCAATATCGTACTGACTTAATAAACCAACCGCTCCCTGTAAAGAAAATTTCGCTTTTTTTATTTTATTGATTTCAGGATTAATCAAATAATTAAAGGAGCTTCGTAAATCTGCTTTTTCAATATTTGTATATTCGAAAACGGCTCTACTCAAATCACAATTGTCCATTGTCGCCCCGGTAAGATCAGTTTCGGTAAAATCTACCTCCTGCAAATTGCAATTAATGAATTTGGTTGCCTTTAATTTTAACTTGTAAAACGATGCCAGTTTTAACTGACAATCTTCAAATTGAACCGAGAGTAATAATTGATTGCAATCCTGAAAGCCAAGCCCAACCATTTTGCAGGTCTTAAAAACTACATCGCGCAGAGCCGTGTAATTTAGTTTCGCCAGACTTAAATCGCATTGATCAAACTCACATTCAAGAAATATATTCTCAGACAAATCGCTGTTGGCAAATGAGCAATTCACAAAACGACAATTCTCATACTCTCCTTTTGGCAAAGCTTCCAAGGAATAATTCTTCTTTTCAAAAACCTGATCCTCTATATACACCTTTGGCATAATTACAATTCTTTCTTCTATAAATAAATTTCACCAACACTATACGTTATTGCATTTCCTCGAAGCATCACACGATGATTCATATTTGTACAATTCAAAACACCATGTCGATCAGATATCTGATAAGCTAACAAATCATTTTTATTCAGGCGGTTGCTCCAAAATGGAATCAGACTGCAATGCGCTGATCCTGTTACAGGATCTTCAAAAATGCTTGCTCCCGGAGTAAAAAATCGGGACACAAAATCGGCTTCATTACCTAATGCAGTGCAAATTATTCCTCCATGTCCCAAATCAATTTGTTCCAATTTATTTTTATCAGGATTTAATGCCTTTACTTCCTCTTCCGATTCATAAACCAATACATAATCTCTGGCCAAATAAACCTCTTTGGGCTGAATATTTAAACTTGCACTTATAATTTCGGGCAATTCAGCAATTCTAGGCATACGGGAAGGAAAATCCAACACATATTTATCAGCCTCAAAACTCACTTGCAGTTCTCCGCTTGCCGATTGAAACCGAATTACATCACCTTTATAATTAAGATGCTTTTTAATCACATGCGCCGTTGCTAATGTTGCGTGCCCGCATAAATCCATTTCCACTTCAGGAGTAAACCAACGAATGTGAAATTCATCTTTTGTCTCAATAAAAAAGGCTGTTTCAGCCAAATTATTCTCTTTGGTTATGGAAAACATGATTTCATCAGGCAACCAATCTTTTAATGGGATAACACAAGCAGGATTTCCGCCAAACAATTTATTTGTAAAGGCATCTACATGATATTTCTGAAGTTTCATAGTGTAGTAATTTGTTCTAACGGTTTAAAATTTTTGCAATCTCTGGTTTTGAGTACAGTTCCGACTTAATCACTTTCCCATCTTCCCGATAGATCGGATTCCCATTTTCATCCAACTTACTCATGTTACTTCGATGAACTTCGCTAAAAATCTCAGCATATTTGTCCTGAAGACCAAATTCGAGCACAGTGCCCATTATCAAGTAGTGAATATCTGCCAAAGCATCTGCCACCTCAACCAAATTCCCCGATTCCCAGGCAACTTTCAGTTCATCAACTTCTTCCTGAATGATATTTTGTCTTAATTCACATCTTTCCTTGGCGGGAATTACCGGTGTATTTTCAACATTTACACCAAATGCTTCGTGAAATTCATTCACCTTTTCTAATGCTGTCATACTTTTTTCATTCAATTTTCCTTAAAACGACTTTAAAATTTAAATATCACCAATTCTTTTATAATTGTCGGGCAGATTGCATAAAAAAAGGCTGCACATGGCAGCCTTTTCAAATATATTTCATTGTAATTATAATGTGATAGCAAATGTCAGAAATAGTTTTTCAGTAACAGGATTCAAAGTAAGACCTCCCCTTACAGGTAAAGAAAACTGGTCGCTCAGTTTAATTTTATCGTACATGGTCATGTTCACATTAACTACATTCATTTTGTCATCATACATCCCTTTAAAAGGTGTAATACCCATAGCCCATGAGAATTTCTTTCCTCCAATAAAATTTGAATATCCAAATTCAAAATAGGTTGAATAACGTTGGTCATTGTTTTCATCACGATCCATTTCTCCATAAAATAATACGGAAGTCATAATTGAAATTGGAAATTTAGCACAGCCTTTATACTTTGCCGAAACATCAAATAAGTGAACACTTTCGTTACTGTCAAAATCGAAAAACTTTGAATTTGAAAAGTCAGGCGCAGGACAATAAAAATCGAATAAACTAAATTGAAACAATGGTGTGTTGTACTGTAAATACAAATCGATTTCCTGATAACTCTCATCGAAAGAATATGCCCCCCAGGCGCCTGCAGTGAACTTGCCGGTTTGGAATTCTAAAGTAGGTTCGATAGTTGGTGCCGTGCCACTGTTAAACCCCCGCCACAAATGACGGCTAACCAAATCAATGCTACTATTCACTCCGGTTTTAGATGGTAAATTGTCTGCTTTTACTCCCCCGCAGATAAGTACTAATCCTATCAATACGATAGATTTAAAAAACTTCATCAGTAAAAAAAAATAAGGTGTTGTTGTTAGTATAAAAAGAGATTGCATTTTAAAATAAAATTCCATTTTACTTTAGTCAGCATTCCCTCCTGCTTGTTTAAAATCGGTGCAAAAATAGAAGAAATAGAAAACGGAAATCATGATAAATATCTCCTATGTCAACTGTTATTAAACACAGCAAATTGTCCACTATTATCCCCGATAAACTGCGCGGATTTACACATAAAAAAGGGAAAAGCTATCGCTCTTCCCCTTGTATATACCAACAATGTATTCTCTAATTATTTTCAGGCAATACGAACCAAAGAATAATGTAAACCAACAAACCTGGAAATCCTGCACTAAATATTGATAGCAATACATAAGCAACCCGAACAAGACTAATTTCCCATCCTAAATATTCTGCAATACCTGCGCAAACACCTGCAATCATCTTATCCGATGATCGTTTCAATTTCTTACTCATGATCTGTGTTTTACAAATTAATTAATCATCAAACTCTTCATCGTAAAGATCTTCCTGATTCTCTAACTCATCGTTATAGAAGGTTTCAGCCTCATCCATCAAATCTTCAATCAGATTTTGATCTTCCGGAGTTTTCTCCAGCCAATAAACAGTTTGGTTAGAGTTGAAATCCTCAACATCACATTCGATAATACACTTTGGTGAACGTGTGTGAACGATAAAAAGAGTGTCTGGTAACTCTTGTGAATTGTCTGCTAATAAAAACTTTGGGAGCATAATTTTTGATTTAATTTTGTGATGTAAATATAGGAAGAGATTGAACTCCAAGCAACAAAATAGACTTAACTATTTATAAAATCTGATTTTTTATTTCTCAAGTAAACTTAATATGAATAAGCCTTCTCATCTTTAGCTTCTTCAAACCCAATCTCAGCCACCAAAAAATCAACATTCATATCGACTTTAACCAAATAATTATACTCTTCTGTTATAAAATTAAAAGCATAAAAACTTTTTCCAGCTCCTAAATTGTAAAATTTAATCTCATCATCGTAACCAAAAGGATATTTTTCATGAATCAGATGTACAACTTCCCGCTTCATCTTATGAAAGCTTATAATTCTGTTTTTTCTCGTCATAATTGAATATTCATATAACAAGTTTACTGTGACAGAACTACTAAATGAATAATTTAATGTAAAATAAATCTTATTTTTTTCTTCCGATCTTAAAGATGTTGTCTTCTTAAAAAATACAGTTTAAATTACTTCCCCAACAAAAACAAGCGTAACACACTGATAAAAAGCCTAATTGAGCAATAGATGCCATTCTTCATGCAAACGTTTCTTTTAAATAATAAAAAGACAACACAGTCTTTTTTATTATCTCTTTGTTGGAATCCTCAATATATCTTCCTAAACTTGTATCCGATAAACAGATCAAAATATCCTATTTAGCAATGAGTCAATTTCTTCAAAATAACAAAATGTCTTTGTGTATGTGTACAACATGTTGTATGTGTATGGAAAGTATTGTTATGCAAAAAGGAACAGCTTAAATTGACGAATTAGATATCAGAATATTCTCAAGAGCCTTTTTGCAACAGCAAAAAGGCTTTTTTTATTCGACAAAATGATCTCAACAACAGACTTAATCAATTCAAGAATATATTTTTCGCACAAGGATGAATATAAATTCAAATCATACAACAAACAGAACCAATGCAGCAACATGTTGTTGTATGTGTATGTTATGGAATCCACCCTAGCAGAATTCGTTATGTGCCTAAATGAACATTACATATCGAGTCTTTCTGCTGCGCAGAAGGACTTTTTTTATTCTTGTAAGTCGATTAAAATGAAGGAAAAAACATACCGAAGTGTACTAAAAACCATTTCGTGGAGAACGATTGGAACCATTGATACCATCTTAATCTCCTATTTAGTGATTGGAGATTTAAAATGGGCCATGTCGATTGGCGGAGTTGAGTTGTTTACAAAAATGGGACTCTATTTTATCCATGAAAGAACATGGAATAACATCCAATTAGGAAAAGAAAAAGAACATCCCATTGATTATCACATTTAAAAAGAGAAATCATGTCGAAACAGATAAAACAATTTTTACCAATAGCCTTAGATATAACAGATAAAAAAATCTTAATTATTGGAGGCGATGAAGATGCCTATAAAAAACTTAAAATATTACAACGGAGCACAAATCTAATTGAGGTGATTGCTCCTCAAATCATTAGCTGGATTAAAAATTCAGGTGTTGTTTATCACGAGAAACAATACAGCAAGGAAGTGCTAAAAGATTATTTTTTAATCTACAGCTGTGTTGAAGATCCTGCTTTTGTAAGACAATTAATGCGAGACACAAAAGAAGCCGGGGTATTACTAAATGTGCACGATCAACCAGATTTTTGTGAATTCGTTTCCCCCGCCATTTACAAACATTCAAACATTAGTGTTGCTGTAAGTTCTAATGGTGAAGATGTTTACGAATCGATTCGCATGCGAAATCAACTGAAAGATTACTTTGAAAATTACCAGCTTCAAAAACAACTAATTGCTAACTAATAGTGGCCTAACATTTTCTATAACTGAAAGAACATGGGAAAAGAATTTCAAATCAATCAAGAACAATTATCTCAGCTAAATAAGCTGATTCAAGATTTATCTGCCGAGCAATTGGTTTGGGTAAATGGATACCTATCGGGGATTATTAATGGAAAAAAGAATGCAATTGATGTTCCGATAATTTCCGATCAAAAATCTTCCGAAAGTATCACTATTTTATTTGGCACGCATACCGGACACAGCAAGGAAATAGCTATGGATCTTCACGATAGAGTTTTAGCACTGGGCTTCGATGCGAAGATACAAGGCCTTGACTTTTACACGAAAAATGATTTAAAAAAGGAAAAATACCTTTTCCTGATCGTAAGTACACATGGTGAAGGTGAAGCTCCTATTCAGGCTGAAGATTTGTACGAATATGTGCACGGCAAAAGAGCACCAAAACTACCCGATACCAAATATGCAGTACTTGCTTTGGGTGACAAAACCTACAAGAAGTACTGCCAGACAGGAATTGATTTCGATCTAGCTTTTACAAAATTAGGTGCGCAGGCAATTTTGCCGGTTCAAACCAGTGATGTTGCTTACGAAGAAGTCGCCGAACAATGGATCGAAAAAGTGACTGGTGAATTGAAGACCTTGGTGCCGGAAGTTATTGCTTCAACCCAATCTGCAAGCGCTTCTGTGCCAAAGAAGAAATTTAACCGCGCCAATCCATACTATGCCGAAGTTTTGGAAAAAGTGAGAATCACAACGACTGATTCTGAAAAAGAAATTTACCATGTTGAAATCTCATTAGAAAATTCAGGTATTGAATATACAGCGGGAGACAGCATTGGTATTTTGCCCAATAATCCTATTGATTTGGTGGACTTGATAATTGACAAGTTGGAAGATGATCCGGAACGAATAGTTACAATTGATGAGAAAGAAATCAGTTTATTTCGGGCTTTGCAAAACAAGCTGGAGATAACCGTTTTGAACCGCGAGGTTCTTGAAAAGTACAAGGCCATAACTCAGAATAAGGATCTTGAACTGTTATTGAATAATGAGGATGAGTTGGAAAACTATCTTCACGGAGCTGATGCATATGACTTATTGGAAGATTACCCTGGAGAAATTACCAGCGATCAATTTTTATCTACTCTTCGGGTTTTATATGCACGCCTCTACTCTATCTCTTCAGGTCCGAAAGCAAATCCTGAGGAAGTTCACATCACCATTGCTTCGGTAAGATACAATCGTAAAAAACGCGACAGAAACGGTGCATGTTCCTCTTACATCACCGATGAAATTAATGTAGGCGATCATTTGCCCATTTACATTGATAAAAATGAGTCGTTCCGTTTGCCGGATGATGAAAACAAACCTCTGATTATGGTTGGCGCAGGAACCGGCGTGGCTCCTTACCGAAGCTTTTTGCAAGAACGTGAACAAAATAAGACAAAAGGAAAAAGCTGGTTATTCTTTGGAAATCAACGGTTCAAAAAAGACTTTTTATATCAACTTGAGTGGCAGAAATTCCTTAAAAAAGGAATACTTCAAAAATTAGATGTTGCATTTTCAAGAGATCAGGAAGAAAAAGCTTACGTGCAGCACCGACTGAAGGAAAATGGGAAAGAAATATTTCAATGGCTCGAAAACGGTGCTCATTTTTACATCTGCGGAGACAAAAAATACATGGCCAAAGATGTTCAGACAAGCTTACTGGAAATCATTCAGAACGAAGGTGGAATAACTCCTAAAAAAGCAGAAGAATATCTAAAAAATCTGAAAAAAGAAAAGCGATTACTGCTCGATGTATATTAATCATTCTGAGTTAAAAATTATGAATTTTTACAACACAAAGCATCCAATTTCAATCTTACTCAACTCATAATTAAAAAACCTATGTCAGATAATATCAACTGGGCAGAATTGTCCGAAGTCGAAAAAATAAAAACCGAAAGCAACTATTTGCGCGGAACACTGGAGGCAAGTCTTGCCGATCCAATTACAGGAGCCATTGCTCTTGATGACAGACAAGTCTCTAAATTTCATGGCATTTACCAACAATTCGATCGGGATAACGAACGGGAAAGAAAGAAAACCAAACTGGAGCCAGATTACTCCTTTTTAATTCGGGTGAGAGTGCCTGGCGGTGTTGTAAATGCAAAGCAATGGCTGCAAATCGATCAAATATCAGATGAATATGCCAACGGAACCATCAAATTAACCACCAGACAAGCATTTCAGTTTCATGGTGTTTTAAAAGGAAACCTAAAGCCAAGTATCCAATCCATAAACAAGGCATTGCTCGATACCATTGCAGCCTGTGGTGATGTAAACCGAAATGTTATGGCTAGTCCTCATCCGTATGCATCCGAAGTTTTCGATCAGGTACAGAAATTGGCTGGCAAAGTGAGCGATCATTTAAGCCCAAGAACTCCGGCCTACTACGAAATCTGGCTAGACCAAAAGAAAGTGGCCGAAGGGAGTGCCGGCGAAGTAGAGCCTTTGTACGGACCCGTTTATCTGCCACGAAAGTTCAAAATTGGATTTACCACTCCTCCTTTTAACGATACAGATATTTTCACTCAGGATTTGGGATTTATTGCCATTGAAAACAATGGTGTTCTGGAAGGATTCAACATTGTTGTTGGCGGCGGAATGGGAACAACTTTTGGCGATGCGGAAACCTATCCCCGATTGGGAAATGTTCTGGGTTTTGCCTCGGCAGAGAACACTGTAGATGTTGCTGAAAAAATAGTGCTCTTGCAAAAGGAGTTGGGAAATAGAAAAGTGAGAAAGAATGCCCGTTTAAAATACACCATCGACAGAATTGGGGTTGATGCATTTAAAGAACTACTGAATGAGAAGCTTGGTTATTCATTAGAGCCTGAAAAAAGCTATGCCTTAGTACGCAACGGCGATAAATTCGGATGGCAAAAAGCCAAAGATGGCCTTTGGTATTTGGGTCTTTTTATTGAAGGCGGAAGAGTGAAAGATGTTGATCAGATCAAAATAAAATCGGCATTGCAGGAAATTGCAAATTTTAATATTTCAGATTTCAGGTTAACGGGGAATCAAAACCTGATTCTAGGCAAGATTGAGGAAGAAAACAAAGGTAAAATCAGTCAGATTCTGAAAAAACACCAGCTTTTGCCTCAGACAATTTCCGGGACAAGAGCCAACTCTATTGCCTGTGTTGCTCTAAACACATGTAGTCTGGCTTTTGCTGAAGCAGAAAGATATCTTCCTTTCTTGATCGATAAAATTGATGACAGCCTTCAGGAATTTGGCTTAACCAAGGATGAAATTGTGATTCGAATGACGGGTTGTGCCAATGGTTGTGGAAGACCTTACGTAGCCGAAATAGGCTTTATCGGAAAAGCTCCAGGAAGGTACAATTTCTATTTGGGTGGAAATTTTAAGGGAACACGCCTGAACAACCTGTATCGCGAAAATGTGAACGAGATAGAAATACTGAATGAGCTTCGTCCGATTCTTAAAGATTATTCCGAAAACAGAACAAAAGGTGAAGAATTTGGTGATTTTGTGATCCGCAAACAATATGTTGCCGAAATTGTAAATCCCAAGGATTTTAAGCATTAAACATAGGAAAGTCAAAAGGTCTTGAAAGGTCGAAAGTCTAGAAACCCCTAAATCCCCTGAAGGGGACTTTGAGAAGTCCTTTGTGTTCCCTTTGTGGTTAAAAATATCATTATATGAAAAAAGGAAAAATATGGATTGTTGGTGCCGGACCCGGTGCTGCCGATCTGCTCACAATAAAAGCTTTACGAAGCATTCAGAATGCAGATGTAATTTTATACGATGCCTTAATTACCGATGAAGTTCGAGCTCTGTTTCCCAACAAAGCAATTCTTATTGATGTAGGAAAGCGATCAGGCGACGGTAAAAACCCGGTCAGCAGACAAGAATATATTCACGATCAAATGCTGATGTATTACTTGCTGGGCAGTGAGGTAGTGAGATTGAAGTCGGGCGACCCAATGGTTTACGGCAGAGGGGTTGAGGAAATTCGTTTCCTGCTGGAAGCGGGTTTAGAGTTTGAACTGATTCCAGGAATCAGCGCTGCTATGGCCGCCTCCAGTGAGTTTTGGATTCCTCTTACTGAAAGAGGGAAATCATCGGGCATTCATTTTCATTCTGCCGTAAAAGTTGGTGGTGAAAAAAGTGCTTTAAACGAAATTATCAGGGAAATTGAGAACGACGATACCGTTGTAATCTATATGGGGCTTGAACATTTAAAAGACATGGCTGATGAGCTTCACAAAAAATTATCGAAGGAAACCAATATCAATGTAGTATCGAAGGTTAGCTATACAGACAGTGATGTAATAAGCGGAAACACAAAGTTTTTCAGCCAAATAAAAAACAGCGGATTGCCGGCTTCTCCAGCAGTAATAGTGTTGGGAAATCACACTCAAATTCCTGGAAGCAGAGAAGTTAGTTTAAGAGGCAAAGCAGCCGTTTCGAGTAAAATTAAAAACTTTATCAGACAACCATTTTTAAACCTGTTTTAAAAATTCAGATGAATATGCAATGCAGAACAAATAGATTCTGTGCAACACTCCACTCAATTTACTCGTCTTTTCTTCAAAATATCAAAAGCAGACTTTCTTATGAATTTCTGCTTTTTTTATTTAAGCTGTAACTTAATTCACGTTCACGGCGTCTTATATACTGATTAACATTTTCACTTAAAACACAAATACCTATGAAAAAAATTATCCAAAAGGCCTCCCTTCTAATTGTAGGTCTTACTTTTCTGCTTACAGGAAATACAAGTGCCCAATTTTGGGGCGAAAAAGGGAACGGTAATGTTCAAACACAAGATCGTGAAATTGGATCATTCTCTGCAATTTCGGCAAGTAGTGGATTGAACGTATATGTGACTCAGGGCGACAAAGAATCTTTACGTGTTGAAGCTGACGAAAATCTTATGGAATACATTATTACCCGTGTAAAAGGAAACGAACTGATTCTTAAAGTAGATGGTAATATCCGCAGGGCAACTAAAATGGATATTTACCTTACTCTGGTAAATGTTACCGAAATACACGTTTCAAGCGGAGCAGATTTCAAAACCAGAAACATGATAAACGCAGAGAAATTAGATATTTCGGTAAGCAGTGGTGCCGATGCCAAAATGGAATTAAATGCTAAAGAATTAAGCTGCAGTGTTAGCTCTGGTGCTGATGCCACACTAAGAGGAAAAGCTGATTTTTTTGCTGGTAAAGCAAGCAGTGGCAGCGATCTAAAAGCGAAAGAATTAATCGCAAAAGTTTGCAAGGCAAAAGCGTCCAGTGGTGGTGATGTTACTGTTTATGCAGAAGAAGAAATTGAAGCCAGCGCAAGTTCCGGTGGTGATGTCAACTACTACGGTAATCCTTCAAAAGTAAACGTAAGTGACTCGAGCGGTGGAGATGTTAATCGTCGTTAGAGCAACAAAGAGGCATTTCTTTTCGGAAATGCCTCTTTCAATTCTCACCTTTTTTTCTCTGTAATACTTTGTGTACTCTGTAGTCAAAATTTATTTTTATTTTTTCCACCACAGAGAGCACTGAGGGACACAGAGGTTTATGAATTATTTCTTCTTTTTCTTCTCCTCTACCTGTTTCAGATAATCACCCAGACCTTCGAACGGCATGTAGGTTTTCGGAATGCCTAATTTTGCAGAAGGATCATTTGCCGATAAATCTACTTTCTTCCCACACTTTGGACAACTTACTGTATGATGATTTGTGATTTCTAAAATATTCACAATGATTTCACCCTTGCAATGCGGGCAATCAACAATTACTTCCTGATCGTTAAACTCCATAATTTCTCGTTTTTCTGATTTTATAAAAATGGTAGAAAATTTACTGCTCGCAATCTTTCATTGATAATTGAATTCTTTTTCGGGCAACATCAACCTCGGTTACTTTCACGTTTACGTGCTGATGCAATTGAACCACATCGGCCGGGTTGGATACAAACCGGTTTGCCAGCTGCGAGATATGAACCAAACCATCCTGTTTCACGCCAACATCAACAAAGGCGCCAAAATTGGTGATATTGGTTACAATTCCCGGCAACTCCATGCCCACTTTCAACTGCTCTACTTTATAAATTCCTTCTTTAAACTGGAATACCTTAATAATGGTTCGCGGATCGCGGCCCGGCTTTTCCAATTCCTCCATGATATCTTTCAGGGTAGGCAATCCAACCTCATCGCTAACATATTTATTCAAGTCGATTTGCTTTCGCAATTCCTGATCGGCAATTAAATCGGCCACCGAACACTTTAGATCCTTCGCCATTTGTTTTACAATGCCATACGATTCGGGATGCACGGCTGAGTTATCCAATGGATTTTCAGAATTGGGAATGCGAAGAAAACCTGCGCATTGCTCGAACGCCTTTGCTCCCATTCGTTTCACTTTGGATATCTCTTTGCGGGTATTGAAAGCTCCGTTTTCGGCACGGTAATCAACAATATTTTGAGCCAATTGCGGGCCCAAACCCGACACGTAGTTGAGCAAATGCTTACTGGCCGTGTTCAAATTAACACCCACCTTATTTACACAAGACTCTACCACCTGATCGAGACTTTGCTGCAATAAACTCTGGTCTACATCGTGCTGATATTGTCCAACACCTATCGATTTGGCTTCAATTTTCACCAACTCGGCCAATGGATCCATTAACCGGCGGCCAATGGAAACTGCACCACGCACGGTAACATCATATTCGGGAAACTCTTCGCGGGCTACTTTCGATGCGGAGTAAATAGACGCTCCGGCCTCGCTCACTACAAAAACCTGCACTTTTCGATCGTAATGAAGATTGGTTACAAAACGTTCTGTTTCTCTGCTGGCTGTTCCGTTACCAATAGCAATGGCCTGAATGTTATAAGTCTCGACCATGTTGGTCAGCTTTTTAGCCGCCATACTTCCCTGATTTTGCGGAGGATGCGGATAAATAGTTTCGTTGTGCAGCAAATTTCCCTGCGCATCCAAACAAACCACTTTACATCCACTTCGGTAACCCGGATCTAAAGCCAAAACACGTTTTTGTCCCAGTGGAGATGATAGAAGCAACTGTCTTAGATTCTCTGAAAACACCCGAATGGCTTCTTTATCGGCAGCTTCTTTCGAAGCATTTGCAAATTCTGTTTCCAATGATGATCCCAACAATCTTTTGTAGGCATCTTTTACTGCAAGTTCTACCTGCTGGGAAGCTGCAGTATTTCCTTTCACAAAAAGCCGGTTCAACCGATCCAATACTTCTTCCTCATCGGGAGCAATGCTTACACGCAAAACTCCTTCGGCCTCGCCTCTTCGCAAAGCCAGTATTCTATGCGAGGCTACTTTTTTTAAAGGCTCTTCCGACTCAAAATAATCTTTGAATTTCTCTCCTTCTTCCTCTTTTCCTTTTACTACTTTAGAACGAATTACCGCCTGACGCTGAAATATGCTGCGAACCGAATTTCTGGCCACCTCATTTTCGTTTACCCACTCGGCAATTATATCCCGTGCCCCCTGCAAAGCTTCATCGGTGTTTGGCACTTCATCCGTCAAAAACTGCGATGCTCTGCTTTCCACATCACGTTCTTCCTGCTTCATTAAGATTTTTGCCAAGGGTTCCAGTCCCTTTTCCCTGGCCTTTACCGCCTTGGTTTTTCTCTTTTGCTTGTAGGGCAGGTACAAATCTTCCAACTGATTTAGCTCTCCACAAGCCATAATGCGTTGCCTCAACTCATCGGTGAGCTTATCCTGCTTCTCAATGGAATCAAGAATGCTTTCGCGACGTTTATCCAGCTCCGTTAAACGGGCAATTTCGTCTTTTATATTGCCAATCTGCACCTCATCCAAACTACCCGTCATCTCTTTTCTATAACGGGAAATAAATGGCAAAGTGGCACCTTCGCTCAATAGCTGCAAGGTATTTTCAACCTGAAAAGCCTGCAACTGCAAGCTTTTCTTTATATGATCTATGTATTTTTTCATCTATTTTAGATATGAGATATTAGACCTGAGATTTGAGACCACTCCTGCCTGTTAACTATTATTTCTTAGGTATCTTTTGCATTCGTTCCCCGAACGCTCTACACAATCTTCTAACGAGAGTCCGTTAAAATAATTGCCGGTTAGATAAACTCCTGCTTGTTCCGCCAATTTTTGAATTTCCTGAATTCGCTCTTTATGTCCCAAATCCAAAACCGGCAACCTGTGATTTGCCACAATTGTCTCATCCAAATCAGATTCATCAACACCAAGCATTTTAGCCATTAAAGCCACTTGTTCTTCTTTTCGGATACTATTTTCTTCGAAATGAAAAGCAAATCCTCTTGATTCTTTGTGCTCCATTACATCTCTTGTCACCATCGAAAGACAAGACCCTTGCAAGGGAATAATAAAAGAAACCGGATCGAAGGACAATTTTTCCTTTGGCAGGACAACAGTTCTCGATAAAATATTTTTGGTTGTATATTCTTTCAGCTTAGCAGCCAAATCGGAATTAATCTCAGCAAGTAAACCTCCGGCAACCGATGGAGTTACAGCAAAAGCAATGTCTTTCGCGTTGAATTCTTCTCCTGATTCTGTTGTAACACTTACTTCATTCTCTTTTTGAACCGAAACCACTTTCTGCCCTGTAAGCAAAGTAATATTTTCTGTTTCGGCCAAAGCATTCATAAAACTTTGCATTCCCTTTTTCAGGATAAAGCTTTTAGGATGCCCTTTACTTTTTGTTTTCCTTCGTTTTAGGAAAAATTCTGCAGAAAAGTCATCAGCATTCTGAACAATTACTGCACTAAACATGCGATTAAAAACCTTGTCGTAGTTCTTTTTACCAACAATATTCCCAAAATATTCCTTCACCGTTTTGCCATCTCGTTTCGAGAAAAACAATTTTGGCCCGGATGTTAACAATTCCCATTTACTTACCCCCGACATGATTTTCTCGTGCCGGTCGGTAAACACTTTCATTCCCACCTTGGCTCTTGGCTCAATACTTGGTTCCAATCCTGCAGACTGAATCAACGCAATCAAGTTTGTATAGGAAGCATAGAAAGTATGCGCTCCCATTTCCACCCAAAAATCATTTTTATCGTGGTAGTGAGTATTTAAACAACCGCCAATTCTATTATCACCTTCTAATACAAGAACTTGTTTTCCTTTTTGGGCAACTTGACAGGCGAGACTTAATCCGCTGATACCGGCGCCCACAACAATCATGTCGTATACTTTAGAATGGTTCATGATTTGGGTTCGTTTACGTTTATTTCTTTTTGAAATTCTTTTTCTTGAAAAATTTCTTCTTCCCGCCTCCACTATATGACTTTGGATTGTACTCAGGAGCTTCTCCTAATTCTACGGGCACAGGAATTTTATAAACTGAGGATTCAATCAAATCTTCAATCTTTTTAAAATCGTTTTGATCTTTGGGCGTAATTAATGTAATTGCAACACCTTCGGTTTCGGCTCTCGCAGTTCGGCCAACTCTATGCACATAATCTTCCGCATCATGAGGCACATCAAAATTAATCACCAAGTCGATTGAATCGATATCAATTCCCCGGGCAATTATATCTGTGGCCACCAAAATCTGATACTTTCTGTTTTTGAAATCACGAAGAACATCTTCCCGTTCCTTTTGCTCCAAATCAGATTGAATCCCTGCGGCTTTAAATTTATGCCTTATTAGATCTTTGGTAATTGCTTTTACATTCAACTTTGTAGCAGAAAAAATAATAATACTCTTAATATCCTTGTCTCTTAACAAATGATTTATCAAAGGTATTTTTTGCTCAGGATAAAGCATATATGCCGCTTGCAAAACTCCTTCGGCTGGTTTAGAAATGGCAATATTGATGCTCTCAGGATTATTCATCATAGTTCCTGCCAATTCGCGAATTTTAGATGGCATAGTAGCCGAAAACATTAAATTCTGACGCTCTTTCGGCAAATGACCAATAATTTGCATTAAATCGTCAAAGAACCCCATATCGAGCATTCTATCCGCCTCATCTAAAATTAAATGCTTTAATTTAGATGTGTTTACATAGCCCAGACTCAAATGAGAAATCATTCGGCCGGGAGTGGCGATTACAATATCAGCGCCTTCCATTAATCCCTTTTTCTGCTGATCCCAAACTGAAGAGTCTCCACCTCCATAAACCGAAAGCGATGTAATCGATACGAAATAGCCAAAACCTTCCATTTGCTGATCAATTTGCATCGCCAGTTCACGGGTTGGCACTAAAATTAAAGTGCTAAAACCATCAATTTTATTCTTTTGTATTTTATCCATTATTGGCAGCAAATAGGCTGCGGTTTTTCCGGTACCTGTCTGTGCACAACAAATTAAATCCTTATTGTCGATGATTTGCGGTATAGCAAGTTCCTGAACAGGAGAAGGAGTTTCGAACCCCATGGCTGCAAGCCCGTCCATTAATTCAGGTGTAAAGTTAAATTCTGAAAACTTCAATTTTTTTTGATTTACTTATTGATTACTGGATTTTCAAATTTGAAAACCAACTAAATATCAAGCGACAGGGAAGATACAAAAAACTGATAATTCTGTTACTAATTCCTCTGTGAAAATATTTATACTACTCTACATATAAAACCAGTCCTTTCAGGTACTCTCCCTCTGGATGGTATATGTTTACAGGATGATCTGCCGGTTGTGTTAACTGATGAAGAATCCGTACCGTTCTTCCGGCACTCGCAGCCGCAGCAAAAATGGCTTTTCTAAAATCCTCCTTACTTACCGCCTGCGAACAAGAAAAAGTAAATAGGATTCCACCACTCCTTATCTGTTCGAAACCTATTGTATTTAATCGTTTGTATCCTTTTAAAGCATTCGCGAGCACATTTTTGTGTTTGGCAAAAGCAGGCGGATCCAGTACAATTAAATCGTATTTTCCTGCTGATCGATCCAAATATTTGAATGCATCCTCCGAAAATGCCTCATGACGGGAATCTCCGGGGAAATTTAATTCAACATTTTCTTTTGTAATCTCAATAGCCCGTGCCGAACTGTCTACAGAATGCACCAAGTCTGCACCTCCACGCATTGCATAAAAGGAGAACCCTCCGGTATAGCAAAACATATTCAGCACCGATCGTCCTTTCGAGTATTGCTCCAAAAGACTTCTATTCTCCCGCTGATCAATGAAAAATCCTGTTTTTTGTCCTTTTAACCAATCAACATTGAATTTTAATCCATTCTCTAAAGCAACAAACGAATCTGTATTTCCATACAAATATTCATTCTTTGGTTCTATTCCTGATTTAAAAGGAATTGTTCCTTCCGATTTATCGTAAACAGCTTTTAAATCGTCACCCAAAACGGCTAATAACGCTTTCGCAATTTCTTCGCGATGCAAATACATCCCAACCGAATGACATTGAATTACAGCAGTTCCTGCATAAAAATCGATGATTAATCCAGATAACCCATCTCCCTCGCCATGCACCAAACGACAAACATTATTATCTGCAGTTCCATACAAACCAATTGCTTTTCTCATTTTGCAGGCCGATTCGAATTTTCCCACCCAAAAATCAAGATTGATCTCTACTTTTTCGAAGGAAATAATTCTCACCACAATTGATCCAATGGCAATATGCCCGATCCCTAAAAACTCTTCTCTTGCCGAATAAACAGCAACCAAATCTCCTTCTTCCAGCCCTTCGTCCACTCTACTTACCGCTCCCGAAAAAATCCAGGGATGAAATCGTTTAATAGAATGTTCTTTCCCTTGCTTAAGGATAACTTTTGGATAATTTATCATTTTGGAAATTTCTTTTCTTTTTGAACAGAGAGAAATCTAATCGGAAAAATAATTTTCCCCGCCGATTCTCTCTTTAAAAATAACAATTCAAACTTTTATAATTCAGGACAGATACTAAATGAAGAATTCTCTTAATTAAAGTTTTGTTTACTATGCTATTGAAGCCTTTAATTTTTCGAATATTTTAAGGGATACCCAAGCATCGGTAGCTGCATATTTTAATTGTCCGGAACTTAGCTCTTCAGCTTCCCAGTTGGAAACCTGCTGGCGCTTCGAGATTCTGAAATTAAGAACAATAGCTGACAGCTTTTTCAGAGAATAACTTTCAATCCCAAATTTTGAGACATATTCCTGCAACTCAAGAAAACCGTTGGCATCAAAATCATTCAATTTTTGCAACCCCCGAATATCATCTTTTATAGCTGCCCCAACTTTCATAATTTTGGGATCAGCAAGAAGATCAAGCAATTGCTCAGGCAATCCTATTTTATTTATCCTGAAAAGGAAAGTCTTGGAATTAGCCGCCAACTGCAGCAAAGCTACATCGTTGACTCTTCCCTTTTTAAATGACGGTCGCGTTTCTGTATCGAATCCCAAAATTGGAAATTTTTTCAAATACTGAACAGCATTATCCAATTCCATGTCTTGATCGACCAGAACAATTTCACCATCAAAGCCCTGCAATGGCAATTCGTTTACTTCTTCCTTTGTAATTGATTTTTGAAATGGTAACATCTATTACTCTTTTTCTAAGGAAAACATGAATTTATTTTCCCATCTATTGATCCTCTTCTCCCCATTCTCTTTTCCTCTGCGAAAAGATTGAGTTACTTAAGTCGATATTATCTAATTTGGAGCGATCAGAATCTTCAATCTCCTCATCAAGATTTTCGTTTTTTGCCATCAAATTATGAATTGACCGCAATGAATTTACTAAATTCTGTCCCCAATGTTGATAGAAACTATTATTTAGATCCCACAATGCCTCGTTCATCACATCCATTGTGCCAATTCTGTAGGAGGTAAGAAAATCTTTTACATCCTGATAAATATCGGCAAAATTTTCTGATATAGAAGCAATAACTGGTGTTTCACTATATTCCATATCTTCTTCGAACACTTCAAGATACTGATCGTGAGCACCCATTTTTGACTGAACCGAAGAATGAATAAATTCCCAATCCGACTCAGAAACAAATTTTTCAATCTCTTCCTCTAAGTCTGTTTCGTTTTTAGGCAGCAAACATGCCTTTAGGTAAAGCAAAGGCAATAACTTCTGAGCTGTTTCAATAAATTCAATCTTTGATATCTTAGCACAGTTTTCCAACAGCAAACAAAATTCATTGGCAACTGCTACAAACTCGATAACATTTTTTGAATAAACAATATGGTCAAACTGATCTTTCATCTTCTATCTAATACTATAAGCATGCAAAAATAACAAGATTTTACGAATATTTGGCAGAATAGTAATATACTACTGCTTATAAAAGAATAAAAACAAGAGTTAAAAGGAGATATAACGAACACGATTGCCATCTAAGGACTCAAGCTCTTCATTGTCTTTCAAAAAACGAATCACCTCCAAAACAGATTCTTCCGAGTATTTCGACACTTTAATAATCTCATCAACACATAAAGTTTCCTTGCCCAATGTGGCGCAAATTTCATTATAAATCTTAGCAAACTCGTCCTTGCTTAAGTCATTTCCTTCCGCCTCTTTGCAAATATCACACTGCCCACATTCAGGAGCATATTTTTGTCCGAAATACTCCAACAAATATTTCGACCGACAAATGGTTGTTGTTTCAGCGTAATTAATTACTGCATTAATTTTCTGAGATAAATTTTCCTTCCGATCCTGATAAACTTCTTTCGTAAACTTTATAAAATTGAGTGGTAATCGTTCCTGTGTATAAATAATAAACGGTGTCTTTTTTCTTGGAATGTATTGAATCACCTTGTATTTCGATAATTCTTTCAAATAAGAAATAATTAACTCCTTGGAAGTTTTTATACGTTTTGCCAGCAAATCTATATTAACTGGAACAAAATCGGTAAATAAACCGGTAAAAGACCGAAGAAGAACTTTTATAAACGCATCAAAATCTTTATTGGCCACCTGAAATTTATACAAATCATCTCTTTCAATTCGAAAATGTATTCTCGATTCGTGTTCCAAATCATCTGTAAGCTCTAAATATCCAGCTCTTTGCAAAACCTTTAAACTATTAAAAGCCTGAAGCACATTAAATTTAAAATTATGGCAAAACAAAGCTAAATCGAAATCGAAAACTGCATCCTTTCCAGCCCCCTCGGCAACCTGCAAAAAGTTCCCCACCGATTGATATACTCTTTTAATCGTATCTTTTTCAGGAAAAGAAGTAGAAATCCGTTTCAACAATTGTACTCTGTCAGGCTTCGAATACAGCAATACAGCAAAGGCTTTTTTCCCATCGCGACCGGCACGACCCGCCTCCTGAAAATAAGCCTCCAGCGAATCAGGCAAATCCATATGAACTACAGTTCTCACATCGGCTTTATCAATTCCCATTCCGAAAGCATTGGTCGCAACCATAACCTGAAAAATGCCCCTTTTCCATCTGTCCTGACGGAAATCCTTCACCTCATTTGATAAGCCGGCATGATAATATTCCGCCCTAATATTGTTTGTTTTTAAAAAATCGGCTAATTCTTTACTCCTTTTTCTGCTTCGAACATATACAACCGAACTCCCCCTCTGCTTGCTGAATATTTTAAGCAGATATCTCTTTTTATCTTCAACCTCCCTAACCAGATAAATTAAATTCTTGCGTTCAAAACTCTTTCGAAAAACGTTCTTCTCCTTAAATCCCAGTTTATCCTGAATATCATTAACCACATCAGGGGTTGCCGTGGCTGTTAAAGCCAAAACCGGCACTTCGGGAAGCAACTCCCGCAAGTGTGTGATTTTTAAGTAAGCAGGCCGAAAATCATAACCCCATTGCGATATACAATGCGATTCATCAACAGCAATCAGGCAAACATTCATCTGCCTTAATTTTATCTGAAATAAATCTGAACCTATCCGCTCGGGCGAGATATACAGAAACTTAATATTGCCGAATAAACATTTATCCAGAATAATTTCAATTTCTTTATGTGTCAATCCTGAATACAGAAGTTCAGCCTTAATGCCTTTGTCTTTTAGGTTTTGCACCTGATCTTTCATTAGAGCTACCAGAGGAGAAACAACAAGGCATATCCCTTCCATTGCCAATGCCGGAATCTGAAAAGTTAATGACTTCCCTCCTCCTGTTGGCATTAAACCAAGCGTATCCTTCCCCTCTGCAACAGATTTAATAATCTCATCCTGCAAAGGCCGGAAACCTACATAGCCCCAATATTTTTTTAGAATCCCGTTAAAACGATCCATCGAACTGAATTACAAGTGATTTGATTAAAAAAACATGATTTTGAAAGATAAATAACAAATTAAAAATAGTAACTTTTGAAATGAATCAACTAATTAACACTTTTTAGAATTCAGAACAATCTCTGTTCCACTATTTTTTTGTAATTTCGCATGCAATTTAAATCTAAAATTATTGCATAATGTCATTTGTTTCTGATAAAATTATTTCTGACGGCCTGACTTTTGATGATGTACTTTTAGTTCCTGCATACTCGGAAGTATTACCTAGAGATGTAAATCTAAAAACCCGTTTCACCCGTAATATTACTCTGAACACTCCAATTGTATCAGCTGCAATGGATACTGTAACCGAATCGGCTTTAGCCATCTCTATTGCCCGTGAAGGTGGGATTGGCGTTATCCACAAAAATATGAGTATTAAATCTCAGGCCAAACAGGTTATGACTGTGAAGAGAGCAGAAAATGGGATGATTTATGATCCTATCACTATTGCTTCCTACAAAACAGTTAAAGATGCATTGGTATTAATGAAAGAATTTAAAATTGGCGGCATTCCTGTTGTCGAATCAGACAAATCATTAAAAGGTATTGTAACCAATCGTGATCTTCGTTTCGAGTTGGATATGGATCGCCCTATTTCTGAAATAATGACCAAAGAAAATCTGGTGACGACTTCGGTTTCAACCGACCTCGAAAAGGCAGCAGCAATTCTTCAGGCCTATAAAATTGAGAAATTACCAGTAATTGATTCCGACAATAAATTAATTGGTCTGGTTACTTATAAAGATATCACCAAAGCAAAAGACAAGCCTTTGGCATGTAAAGATGAAAAAGGGAGACTGAGAGTGGCCGCTGCTGTAGGTGTTTCCGGCGATACTCTCGACAGAATTGAAGCATTGGTGCATGCAAATGCCGATGCAATTATTATCGATACAGCTCACGGACACACAAAAGGTGTAGCCGATCTGCTTAAAATTGCGAAAAAAAGATTTCCCGACATGCAGTTTGTTGTTGGAAACATTGCAACTCCTGAAGCCGCTTTATTTTTAGTTGAAGCAGGTGCTGATGCTGTAAAAGTTGGGATTGGTCCTGGTTCTATTTGCACCACACGTGTAATTGCAGGTGTTGGTGTTCCTCAGCTTACCGCGATTTATGAAATTGCAAAAGCCCTTGAAGGAACAGGTGTTCCTGTTATTGCAGATGGTGGTTTACGTTACTCCGGTGATATTGTAAAAGCAATTGCTGCCGGTGCAGATTCAATTATGGCAGGTTCTTTATTTGCAGGTGTTGAAGAATCTCCGGGAGAAACGATCATTTACAATGGTCGTAAATTTAAATCGTACCGAGGTATGGGATCCATTGAAGCCATGCAGCAAGGATCAAAAGACCGTTACTTTCAGGATGCTGAAGATGATATTAAAAAATTAGTTCCGGAAGGAATTGTAGCCCGTGTACCTTATAAAGGAACCCTTTATGAAGTTATCTATCAATTGGTAGGCGGACTAAGAGCCGGAATGGGTTATTGTGGTGCTCCTAATATCGAAGCACTTCACAATGCTAAATTTGTAAAAATAACTGCTTCGGGAATGGCAGAAAGTCATCCTCATGATGTTGCAATTACCCGCGAAGCTCCAAATTACAGCAGATAGTCATATCTGATATTTCATGATAGCCTGTCGCGTACAAGTTATCATTTTTTTTGCGGTTCAATGATCACATTAAATCTGCTAAATGAAGAGAGTATTCTTTTATCTATCAATAATGCTGTGTTGCCAAATGGCAAGCTTTGGACAATCACATCCAACAGATACTCTTTTTACAATAAACAATATTCCTTTCTCTTCTCAGGAGTTTAAAGAACTATACCAGGCAAACAATCAGTTATCTATAGAAGAAGCTCTGAATCTTTACATCCTGTTTCAGGTTAAATTAGCCGAGGCAAAAAGGTTAAGAATTGATACACTTCCCGAAGTAAAACACGAGTTACAAATCAGCAGAGACGTTGCCCTTAACTCGTTTCTTTATCCTACAGTTATAACCGAAGAAAAAATCCAGGAAGCTTTCAACCGGATCCAATACTTTCTTAAAGCGAGACATATTTTAGTGAAAATCAGCAAACTAGATAACGACACGCTTGTCGCTTATCAGAAAGCACAGGAGGTTTATCAGGATCTGCTACAAGGAAAATCATTTAAAAAAACAGCACGAAAAAATTCGGATGATCAGTCTGTAAAAGAAAACAATGGAGAATTAGGTTATTTTACCGCGTTTGACATGGAATACCGGTTTGAATCTGCTGCTTACAAATTGAAGGTCGGCGAATTTTCGAAACCCGTAAGAACACAATTTGGATACCATATAATTCAAATTCTGGAAAAAATACCAAATCCTGGAAAAGTAAAAATCAGACACATACTACTCGAGTATCAACCTGAAAATGAATCGGAAATAAAACAAAAAATTGATTCGCTTTATACAATACTTATGAAAGGTGCTGATTTCGCACAATTAGCAAAAAATTATTCCGAAGATAAAAGATCAGCTCCATCAGGAGGCATTCTTCCTTGGTTCGGATTATTTGAAACACACCCAAAAATTGAAAAAACAGCATTTCAATTAAAAGAAATTGGAGAAATATCGAAACCCGTTAAAACCAATTTCGGATATCATATTTTACAATTAACCGATAAAAAAAACTACTCTTCATTAGACGATTGCAGAGAAGAAATTCAACGACTAATTGCATCAGATAGTCGTTCAAAACTAAGTACTGAAGAATTGATTGCTAAAATCAAAAAAGACTATCAATTTAAAGAAAACAGAGAGCTTCTTTCTAATTTTTATTCCATTTTAGATTATGCCTATGCTGATTTATGGGAGCCACTTTTCACAATAGACGGAAAGAAATATACCCAGGAAGATTTTGCAAATTATCTTAGCCAGCAGGCATCTAAGGATATTTATGAAAATTTTATAGAATACATCAACCGAATTTACGATAATTTCTCAAACAATAGTATCTTAGCCTTTTACAAAAATCAGTTACTTGAGAGCAATACCGATCTCATAAATCTGATTCAAAATTATGAAAACAGAGTGTTGGTTTTGGGCATTACAAAACAAAAAGTTTGGTTGCCGGCAAAACAAAATAATAAAGGTTTGATGGAATTCTATCAAAACCAAATAAATAGGTACAACAACAATGTTGATTTTGAAAGTATTAAACAAGAGGTCACTTCTGATTACAAAATGTATTTAAAAGAAGTTTGGGAAGATCAATTGCGAAACAATTACAAAATTGAAATCTCACAATCAACATTAAACAAAATTGTTCAACAACAAAATGACTAAATATTCCTTACTGTTACTACTTTTTGTAATTCTTTATTCATGCAACTCGAATAAAAGTGAAAACGATAAGCCAGTAGCAAAAGTAAACGACAACATTCTTTATTTAAGTACAGTTAAAGAGGTAATTCCAAATGGCATCAGCAAGGATGACAGCCTTCTTATTGCCCAAAACTACACACATCAGTGGATAAAAAAACAACTTATCATATCAAAAGCAGAACTCAATCTGTCTGAGGAAGACAAAGATGTTAGTAAAATGGTTGAAGACTACAGATCGTCACTAATAATTCACAAATACCAACAACAATTAATAGAACAGAAAATTGACACCCTGATTAGTCAATTCGAAATCGAAAATTATTATAGAAGTTATTCGGCTAATTTCATTTTAAACCGAAACATTCTTAAAGCATTATATATAAAAATACCTATTCCGGTCCCTAATCTTTCAAAAATTCAAAAGCTTTACAAATCGGAAAAAGAAGACGATTGGGCTGAATTGGAGGACTACTGTTTTCAGAATGCAACAAAATTTGATAATTTTAGCGATCGTTGGATTTATGCTCAAGAACTTTTGGATAAACTTCCAGGTAATATAAATGATGAAGTTAAATTTCTGAAGCGCACAAAATACTATGAAACAAGCGATTCAACACATCATTACTTTGTGAAAATTCAGGAATTTGAACTAAAAGACAATCTTGCTCCTTTGCCTTTTGTTAAGGAAGACATTAAAAAAATATTATTAAACAAACGTAAAATTCAGTTTATTAAAAATTTGGAAGAGAACATTTACAGAGATGCTGAATCCAAAAACAAATTCAAAATTTATTAATCCATAAAATATGCATAACATTTTCAAGAAGTTCAATACTCTTTTAGCCTTGATTTTAATTGGCGTTTTTTCTGCCAATGCTCAAGATAATGTGGTAGATAAAGTAATTGCTGTTGTTGGGAATCAAGTGGTTCTAAAATCGGATGTAGAAAACAGATTTTTAAGCATGCAGGCTCAGGGATACACTTCCGGGAGTGTTGATTTAAAGACTGAAATATTTGAAGATCTTTTGATTCAACAACTGATGATTGCCCAGGCGCAAGTTGATAGTATCGAGGTAACAGACCAGGAAGTTGAAGATCAGTTGGAACGTAAGATGGAAATGTATATTCAACGCATTGGATCGAAAGAAAAACTGGAACAATATTTCAACAAAAGTATTGTTGATATGAAAAACGATCTTCGTGATGACACCCGCGACGAACGTATCAAAGAAAAAATGCAGGCTGAAATCACAAAAGACATACATATTACTCCAGCCGAAGTTCGGGAATTTTACAATTCAATTCCTCAGGATAGTTTGCCAACTATTCCAGGAGAACTTCAAATTCAGCAACTTGTAAAATACCCCCAGATTTCGGATAATGAAAAAGACAGAATCAGAACCAAGTTAAGAGGATATCGGGAAAGAGTGCTAAACGGCGATAGCTTTGCAACACTTGCAGTTCTTTATTCAGAAGATCCGGGAAGTGCGCAAAAAGGTGGAGAACTTGGTTATACACCCAGATCTTCATTAGTTCCGGAATTTGCAAATGTGGCTTTTAACTTAAAAACAGATAAAGTTTCGAAAATTGTTGAGACTGAATATGGATTTCATATTATTCAACTAATTGACAGAAAAGGAGAACGTATTAATGTTCGTCATATTCTTCTAAAACCTAAAATTGAAGAGGAAAAAAGAACCGCAGCTATCAATAAACTGGATAGTATTGCCAATTTAATTCGTGAGGACAAAATGGATTTTGATGAGGCGGCTTTTTATTTCTCAGATGATAAAGACACCAGAAATAACGGGGGATTACTTGTAAATCCTTATACCGGAGCCTCTAAATTCGAAAGGGATAATTTACCTCCGGCTGTATCTAAAACTGTAAACGATCTTAAACTAAATGAAATATCCTCAGCTTTTCTGGATGTTACAGGCGGCAAGGAAGCTTATAAGGTGATTAAAATAAAATCGGAAACAAAAGCACATAAAGCAAATCTATCTGACGATTGGAGCATATTTGAAAACATGCTGACCAACCAGAAGCAACAAAAAATTCTGAACAAATGGATTTCTGAAAAACAAGAAAAGACCTATGTTCATGTTGATGACACCTATAAAAATGCTAAATTCCGATTCAAAGGCTGGATAAAGTAAATAAAATACCGATACAATTCTCAGACACAGCCTAAGCTGTGTCTGATTTATTAACGGCAATAATCAAGAAGGAATCCTATGAATTTTAAAACTGAAGTTGAAGCTGCAAATGCCCTGCAAGCAGATTACCAAAAATTAACTGCTGAAATCAGGAAAAAAATATATGGACAGGATGATATTATCAAAAAAGTATTAATCTCCATTTTCAGCAATGGGCACTGCTTACTTGTTGGTGTTCCCGGCTTAGCTAAAACACTTCTGGTAAATACAATAGCTCAGGTTCTTGATTTAAAATACCAGCGAATTCAGTTTACTCCTGACTTAATGCCTTCGGATATCATTGGAACTGAAATATTGAACAATGAAAGAAAATTTAACTTTATTCAAGGCCCATTGTTTGCAAACATTCTTCTTGCTGATGAAATAAACCGGACTCCTCCTAAGACTCAGTCGGCACTTTTAGAAGCAATGCAGGAACAAATGGTTACTGTAAACGGTAAAACTTACCCAATTAAAAAACCATTTTTTGTTCTCGCTACGCAGAATCCAATAGAACAGGAAGGAACCTATCCTCTTCCTGAAGCACAGTTGGATCGATTCATGTTTAGCATTTATCTGGACTATCCAAAAATTGAAGACGAATTGGCAATTGTTGAGAACACAACTTCCGGCAAAGAAATTGCTCTTGATAAAATAATGTCGGCAGATCAGATACTACATTATCAAAAATTAATTCAGAAAGTCCCGATTAACAGAAATGTATTGGAATATGCTGTTAATTTAGCCGCTAAAACAAGACCAAATACAGAGCATTCTCACAGAATGGCTAAAGAATATATTAACTGGGGAGCAGGACCTAGAGCATCACAATATCTAGTGGTCGGCGCAAAAACCAACGCTTTGCTGTCTGGGAAATATTCACCGGATATTGAAGACGTGAAAGAGGTTGCAGTATCAATTCTTCGGCATAGAATCATGAAGAATTACAAAGCTGAGGCTGAAGGAATCAGTATTGAAAACATCATACAAGAACTATTAAAGTAAAAAAGAATGCTTAGCAAAGCTAATCAATACATATTTATATTACTTACAGGCATTATCTGTCTGACAAATCTTTCGTCTTCTGCTCAAAAGAAATCGAAAGTACTGATCAAAAACTCAGACGAGGTACAGTTTGTGAGAAACTCAGATCCTCTACTCAATAAATTTTTAGGCAATGTTTTTATTACACATGGCGATATAAAGATGTATTGTGACAGTGCTTATCAATTCGAAAAGCTAAACACTTTAGAGGCTTTTGGTAATGTTCATATTATTAATGCCGACACCGTTCATATTTACGGAGACTACCTAAAATATTATGGCAACACAAAATTTGCTGAAATGAGAGATAACGTGAAACTAAAAAACAAATCGGTTACCGTTACTACACAATTTCTTGATTTTGACATGAACGAAAGCGTAGGATACTATTTTAACGGCGGCAAAATTGTTGACGCAGAAAATACTCTTACCAGTGATATTGGAAGGTATTATACAAAACAAGAACTGCTGTTTTTTAAGGATAGTGTTAAAGCTGTAACTAGTGATTACACGCTGTATTCAGATACTTTAAAATACAATACAGTTAGCAAGGTTGCTTTTATTTTAGGACCAACTAAAATTGTTGGAGAAAAAGAAACCTTATATTCGGAAGATGGTTGGTACAATACAGAATCAAATATCTCTCAGTTCTTTAAAAACACAACTCTCGACAGTAAATCATATCAAATTAAAGGTGACAGTATTTATTTGGATCGAAACAACGAACTTGCCCGGATCTTTAAAAATGTTGAGTTGCGGGACACGGTGAATAATTTAATATTGATGGGCAATTATCTTGAAACGTTCAAGAATACAGAGGAGGCTCTTATGACCGATTCTGCAGTCTTTATTCAAATTACTGACCGTGATTCACTGTTTCTTCATTCAGACAGTCTGAAAATTGAAAAAGACAGTGCCAAATTTGAACGGATTAAGGCTTTTCATCATGTGAAATTTTACCGTACAGATTTGCAGGGAATCTGCGATTCGTTGGTTTATACCATGCAGGATTCGACCATCAGATTATTCAATGATCCCGTTCTTTGGGCACAACAAAACCAAATGGTAGCTGATACAATTGGCATTGAAACCCAAAATGAAGCAATTCGTTATCTGCATTTTAGAGGATCTTCCTTTTTAACGGCGAAAGAAGACACCACTTTTTTCAATCAGATAAAAGGTAGAAATATGCTCGGGCATGTTAAAGACAACAAACTTTACAAACTTGACATTAAAGGAAATGGGGAAACTTTATATTATCCTGTTGACAAGGAGATAATTATGGGAATGAATATTGCCAAGAGCAGCAATATCAGTATTCTTATCGAAAACAATAAAATTGATAAAATTATCTTTCTTAAAAAACCTGACGGCAATATGTATCCTCTCTTCGAAGTAGAAAAGGAAATGAAATTTCTTAAAGACTTTCAATGGCTCGAAGAATACCAACCAAAATCAAAGGAAGACATATTTATCTGGAAAGAGTATACGCCAATTCGAGAATTAAATTCATCCGTAAAAAAACCAATAAAAAAAGGGACTTTATAAAAGTCCCTTTTTTTATATCTTAATATTCATCTTCGTTGAATAAAAAATCTCCTTTGCTTGGATAATCAGGCCAAATATCTTCAATACTTTCGAAAATTTCACCTTCTTCCTCAATTTCCTGCAAGTTTTCAATCACTTCCAATGGCGCTCCGGAACGGATCGCATAATCAATTAATTCATCTTTGGAAGCAGGCCAAGGCGCATCTTCTAATTTAGTGGCTAATTCAAGTGTCCAGTACATATATTTAATATTTTATTAGGTTCTTTTATTATTCTGCGAATATAATTTTTTTTTTTGAATTTACAAGTCAGGCTTCCATTTAATTTCATCAGCTCCAGCATCATGTAAAACCTTACGCGAAAGCACGAATAAATAGTCCGAAAGACGATTTAAATACTTCAACAATAGTGGATTTATATCTACATCATTTGATAGTTGATTTGCCCGGCGTTCTGCCCTTCGGCATACCGTTCTTGCAACATGACAAAACCCGTTGGCCAAACTACCTCCCGGTAATACAAAATTATTAAGTTCAGCCAACTCTTCATCCATCCGATCCATCTCTTTTTCCAATAAAAGAATGTCTGCTTCCACAATAGGTAACTTCTCCTTTAAATCAGATTTTTCTTCATCGGTTGCCAACCTTGAACCAATCATAAACAATTTATTTTGAATCTCTAATAAAATCTCTTTTGATTTAGACTCAATATCATGCGATCGAATCAACCCAATATAAGAGTTTAATTCATCGACGGTACCATAGGCTTCCAATCGCAAGTGATGCTTCGGAACTCTTGTTCCTCCAATCAAACCTGTTGTACCGGAATCTCCTGTTTTTGTATATACTTTAAATTTAGTCATTGTGTGTGTTTTAATTAGCTCCAACATTTGGGATCTTTTTATTCCCTTCAGCAGAGCTACTACAAAGATAAAATTTCATAGAATCTATGCAATAGCTAGAACCTATACTTTCTTACATAATCTTGTTTTTGCATTCCGTCTTTCGAAATAAGAATTCCCAAATGAAATAAATCCAGACTCACGGAAATTCTCTCCAATTTCTTCATCTGTTTCCAAAAGAGGCTAATCGTATCGTTTTTATGTGGATTTTGAATAACAATCATGCAATTATCTGCGAGCAGCAATTCACAATTCAGGATAAAATCAGACAGAATTTCTTTTCTGGTATTTTCAGAAAAAACAAGAAAATCATATTTTGGATTTTGCTTCAAAATCTCATTATAGTTAAAATTCTTATAATTCTGAATTCCCATATAGTTCCGAAAAATATCATCCGAATATTCCGATAAAACACCTCCCCGATCCAGACATGCAACACTTTTTCGGGAATCAAGCTTTGCCATATAAGCAAGAGTAAATCCTATTCCTTCACCAAAATAAGCTGATTTTTCAGCATGCCAAAAGTTCATCAGACGAAACAGCAATCGATCCAATGCTTCTGTGGATTTAATAATTTGAATTTCCTCTTTGTACTTCTTTGCCAAATCCTTACTAATCTCACCATCTTCCAATTTTGATTTTAACGCATTCACAATAATTTTCCGATAAGGAAATAACTGACCAAATGCATAGTAAGACAATTTTGCCTCAATTACATTAACAATCAGGTGAAAAGTAAAGGGTGAATGAATCCCAAATCCTTTTCGGCGAAAGGCCTTTAAGCGATATAAACGTTTCTTTAATTTGTAGCGGATTCGACCCATAATTACAATAAACTAGAATTGGCGAATTTAATCGTAAATTTGAATTTCTTCAAATTCTTAAGCCAAGATATCACCTGTCGCAGGTATTATCCTGATAATATTAATGATAATAGGGCATAAGATTAAGCAATCATTTCTTTAAAATAAAAGTTTTTCAATTTACTTTTGTTTGTACTTTTAGATTTTTAAAGCATTTTCACAAAAGGGTGAAATTTTATCCCTCCATATAAAATAGAATTAGAACCGTAAGAATGTCAGAATTAGCTGGACTCGACATAAAATTTTTAGCAGGCGTTGGCCCCAAAAGGGCTTCCATCCTTAATCAGGAATTATCAATTTACAGTTACGAAGATTTACTGTATCATTTTCCCTACAAATATATCGACAGAACTAAGTTCTACGAAATCAGTGAAATTCACTCTAAGTTACCATACATACAGGTAAAAGGTGAGATAACCAGTATTGAGGTAATTGGAGAAAAAAGACAACAAAGACTGGTAGCATATTTTACTGATGGAAAAGGTGTAATGGAATTGGTTTGGTTTAAGGGAATTAAATACATTAAAGCAAACCTTAAACCCAAGACCGAATATATCGTTTTCGGTAAGCCTTCCGAATTTAACCGGAAAATAAATGTAGTTCATCCTGAATTGGAAGAGAGTGAGGCCAAAAATGGGAAATTGAATGCCTCCCTTCAAGCTTTTTATCTAACTACCGAAAAGATGAAAAGCAGTTTTATCAACTCTAAAGCAATTCACAAACTTCAGGAAAATGCCTTACAATCATTAAATGGGAAAATTCCGGAAACGCTTCCGGCAAGTTTGACGAGTAAATTAGGATTAATTAATCTTCACGAAGCGCTTACGCAGATTCATTTCCCAAGTAATGCAGAAATACTAAAAAAAGCCACCTACCGATTAAAATTTGAAGAACTGTTTTACATTCAGCTAAACATTCTTAAAATGAAGATGAAGCGCAGGGTTCTTTATCGTGGTCATCAGTTCACTAAAATAGGGGAAAACTTTAATCAATTCTTTCAAAATAATCTTCCTTTCGAACTTACGGATGCTCAAAAAAGAGTAATCAAAGAAATTAGAAAAGACGTTGGTTCGGGAAAACAAATGAACCGTCTTTTGCAGGGGGATGTAGGCAGTGGTAAAACAATGGTTGGACTAATGTGCATGCTAATGGGACTTGACAATGGTTGTCAGTCTTGTTTGATGGCTCCAACGGAAATTTTAGCCACACAACACATGGAATCAATCACTGAATTTCTCGAGGGGCTCAATATTAAAGTGGCTTTGCTTACCGGATCAACAAAACAGAAAGACCGAAAAATTATTCATGAACAATTACTAAGTGGTGAGCTGCAAATTTTGATTGGCACTCACGCTCTTCTTGAAGACATTGTTCAATTCAATAATCTGGGCTTGGTAATTATTGATGAACAACATCGGTTTGGTGTTGCGCAACGGGCCCGATTGTGGAAAAAAAATAATATTCCCCCTCATATTTTAGTGATGACTGCTACACCTATTCCCAGAACTCTTGCCATGACTTTATATGGTGATTTGGAAGTTTCGGTTATAGATGAGTTACCGCCGGGAAGAAAACCAATACAAACAGTTCACTACTTCGAGAAAAGAAGAAAACAGGTTTACGATTTCATGAAAAAACAGATTGATTTGGGAAGACAAATTTATTTGGTCTATCCAATGATTAAAGAATCTGAAAAAATGGATTTCAAAAATCTGGAAGAAGGATATGAAAGTGTTTCTCAATATTTCCCTCCCGAAAAATATGGAATAAGTATGGTTCATGGGAAAATGAAACCAGCTGAAAAAGAAGCGGAAATGCAACGGTTTGCAAAAGGAGAAACTCAAATAATGGTAGCGACAACGGTTATCGAAGTTGGAGTTAACATTCCAAATGCATCAGTAATGATAATTGAAAGTACAGAACGGTTTGGCTTGTCCCAACTTCATCAGTTACGTGGTCGGGTTGGCCGTGGAGCCGAACAATCGTACTGCATACTAATGTCTTCCTACAAAATCTCTAACGAATCGCGAAAGCGAATTGAAACAATGGTTCGAACCAACGATGGTTTTGAAATTGCCGAAGTAGATTTAAAACTTCGTGGTCCCGGAGATATTGAAGGAACTCAGCAAAGCGGAATTTCTTACAACCTAAAAATTGCCAATCTTGGTAAAGATGGACAGTTGCTTCAATACGCAAGAGATGTTGTTCAGGAAATACTGGACAATGATCCCCTACTGGACAAAGAAGAAAATTTCACTCTTGCAAAACAGGTTAAACGATTGAGCAAAACCAAAATAAACTGGAGTGTAATCAGCTAAAAAACAAATACATCGAGACATAAAAACAGCGAAACCCTTTTTGGAATTTCGCTGTTTTTTATAGTGAAAATATTGCATGTTTCATTACTTGATGCAAGTTAGTTGTTGATTAATTTCAAATTAAATGATCTTCGATCTAAAACTACAATCCCATTTTAATTTTTTCTATTAACTCAATATATTCCGCCTCGGAAAGAGTTGTTTTTTGTGGATTCATCTCAAAAACACCACCAAATCCATATCCATCTTTGTGTTTTGGAACAATATGCATGTGCAAATGCGATAAAGTATCGGCATAAGCACCATAATTAATTTTTGCAGGTTGAAACGCAGTATCTATTGCCTTTGCAACTTTAGCCACATCGTTCATAAATGCATTTCGCTGTTTGTCACTCAACTCATGAAATTCTATACCATGATCCTTGTACCCAACATTACAGCGCCCCAAATACGATTGTTCTTTAAACAAGAATAATTGCGATACTTCCAAATCACAAATCTTAATCATTAAACTGTGCAGCAATTCATTGTCTTGGCAATACAAACATTCTGAAACAGGAGTAGACATAACAAACTTATTTTATGCAAATAATTGGTTTTTATGTATTTGATATTTATGCTACTTGTAAGGCAACAAATATATAAAAAACACAAGATTGACTGGATTGAAGTACTAATGTTTTGGAATTTTTTTTAATTATTGCTCTTAAATAACAAAAAAAACATTCTTTAAAATTCTCAATTTTATTATCACAAATAAGACAATTTTAACAAAATAATTTATTTAACAGGAAAACTATAAAAAAACACTAATCACACATACTATCAAAGAATTACCGCATAAATTTAAATTTAGTCAGATTAGCATCAATTAATTCTTTGAATAGAATCCTGCAATTCTTATTTTATTCATAATGAATCTAAATTAACTCGATTGCAAAACAGACTTAAATTACTGATTTTTTTCAGGAATAGCCCAAACTAACTGTATTCAATAGAGATACAAAAAAAATTGTAATCTCTACTTTACAAAAGCAAGGAACTGCCTCTATTTAAACACACTATAAATTGACTTTTGCCAGAATCGAATGTAACCGAAAGTGTTATTTTTGTTGCGTTGTGTTAAACAGCACCCATTCACTACCAAATTGACTAGATGAATGTTACATGAATAAAACTCATTTGCTTTCGCAGGAGTTTTCACTTAGAAACAACAATTAATAGGGAAAAGTACATGCAGGATCACAAAAAAATTGATCACGAAGGGACTATCCTTGAAATAGAGGATGGTAAGATTACGGTGGGCATTGTTAATATTTCTGCTTGTGCAGGTTGTCATGCAAAAAGTGCTTGTACCATGTCTGACATGAAAGACAAATCAATTGATGTTATTGATTACAGTAACAAATTTAAAGTTGGAGAAAAGGTTATCCTAAGCTATCGGGAATCTTTAGGATGGTTGGCAATGTTCCTTGCCTACGTGTTGCCGTTTGTATTGGTAATACTTACACTAATCATTGCCACAGCAATTACTAATAATGAATTAATAAGCGGGATTTCGGCATTAGCCATATTACTTCCCTATTATATAGTGCTGTCCTTTTATAAAGGTCATTTTAAGAAAACTTTTTCATTTACAATCGAGAAAATCGTAAACATTTAAACTATGAGCATTATAGTTATCACTATTCTGGCTTTGTGTGCTATTGGAGTAACGGCAGCAATTATACTGTTTTTTGTAGCGCAAAAATTCAAAGTGTATGAAGATCCTCGCATCGACGAGGTAGAAGAAGCATTACCAGCCGCAAATTGTGGTGGTTGTGGTTATCCCGGATGTAGAGGTTTTGCCGAAGCATTGGTGAAGGCCGACAACATCGACAACTTTCTTTGCCCTGTGGGTGGAGCTCCTGTAATGTCGCACGTAGGTGCCATTCTTGGACACGAAGTTAAAGCTGCCGAACCAACCGTAGCTGTGGTCCGATGCAACGGAACCTGCGAAAACCGACCTAAAACCAATCAGTACGATGGCGCACCATCTTGTACAATTGCAGCCTCACTCTACAGCGGTGAAACCGGCTGTCAGTTTGGTTGCTTAGGATTAGGCGAGTGTGTTGATGCATGTAATTTTGATGCAATGTATATGGACAAGGAAACCGGCCTTCCTGTAATTATTGAAGACAAATGTGTTTCTTGTGGTGCCTGCGTAAAAGCTTGTCCTAACAATATTATCGAGCTTCGTAAAAAAGGACCAAAAAGTCGAAGAGTTTTTGTGTCTTGTGTAAATAAAGATAAAGGAGCAATTGCTAAAAAAGCATGTGACGTTGCCTGTATTGGTTGTGGTAAATGTGTTAAGGAGTGTCCTTTCGATGCAATCACTTTGGAAAACAACCTTGCATACATCGATTACAATAAATGTAAACTTTGCAGAAAGTGTGTAATTGTTTGCCCTACGAATGCAATTCACGAATTGAATTTTCCGCCTCGAAAAGAAAAACCAGCCGAAAAACCTACTACAGCAAGCGTAAAACCTGTTGCGGCACCGAAAGCTGAGGTGAAAGCGGAAGAGGCTCCAAAGATAGAGCCAAAAGCAAATGACGACACAACTGAGAACAAATAAATAGGAGGATCATCAGTGTTAAAAACATTCTCATTAGGAGGTATTCATCCTGCCGAAAACAAATTATCGGCAAGCAGCGCAATCCAGGTATTGCCAATACCCGAAACAGTAAGTATTCCAATTTCTCAACATATTGGCGCTCCTGCTACTCCGGTCGTTAAAAAAAACGACGAAGTTAAAGTTGGACAATTGATTGCGAAATCATCAGGATTTGTATCCGCAAACATTCACTCTTCGGTTTCAGGAACCGTTTTTAAAGTGGATGATATTATGGATGCAAGTGGTTTCCGTAAAACATCTATTATCATTAAAGTTGATGGTGACGAATGGATGGAAACAATTGATCGAAGCGAAGATTTGGTAAAAGAAATCAGCGCAGGCAAAGAAGAAATTATAAAAAAGATAGCCGAAGCCGGAATTGTTGGTTTGGGTGGAGCAACTTTTCCTGCTCATGTGAAATTGTCGGTTCCTCCGGGAAAAACTGCCGAAGTTTTGATCATCAATGCTGTGGAGTGTGAACCTTACCTGACTTCTGACCACAGGGTTATGCTCGAAAAAGGCGATGAAGTATTGGTTGGAACTCAAATTTTAATGAAAGCTTTAGATGTTGACAGAGCCATTGTTGGAATTGAAAACAATAAACCTGATGCTATAGCTCATTTAACCAAGCTTGCAGGAAACTATAAAGGAATTGAAATTTGCCCGCTGAAAACTCAATACCCTCAAGGTGGTGAAAAACAATTAATTTCAGCAACTATTAAACGTGAAATCCCGTCGGGAGCACTACCTATTGAAGTTGGCGCTGTAGTACAAAATGTTGGAACTGCACTTGCTGTTTATGAGGCGGTTCAGAAAAACAAACCTCTTTTCGAGCGTGTTGCAACCATCACAGGTAAATCATTAAAAAATCCTTCGAACTGGAAATTCAGAATTGGAACTCCGGTAAAAGATTTGATTGATGCCGCAGGTGGTTTACCTGAAGATACAGGTAAGATTGTAGGCGGTGGCCCAATGATGGGTAAAGCTTTAACGACTGTTGATGTTCCATTAACCAAAGGCAGCTCTGGATTATTGCTGTTGCCTCGCGAAGAAGCTGTTCGTAAAGAATCAAAACCTTGTATCCGTTGCGGTAAATGTGTTTCTGTTTGCCCCATGGGACTTGAACCATTCCTATTAATGGTTTTGGCTGATAAAAAAGAATACGACCGTTTGGAAAACGATGCCGTTATGGATTGTATTGAGTGTGGATCTTGTAGTTTTACATGCCCGGCAAACCGTCCTTTATTGGATTACATCCGATTGGGAAAAGGAAAAGTTGGTCAGATTATGAGATCTAGAAAGTAAGTACTTAGAGTGTACACAACAACTTATAAGTACTTCAAATTTCAATAAACCAGTAAATTAATTAATAAATTTAACATATGAACACCAAAGTACTAGTCGCCCCATCTCCACACGTTCATAGTGGAGATTCCATACAAAAGAACATGTATGGAGTGGTATTTGCGATGCTTCCGGCGCTTGTTTTTTCATTCGTTTACTTTGGCATGGGTGCAATCATCGTAACCCTAACCGCCGTAGCATCCTGTTATCTTTTCGAATTTCTAATTTCGAAATACCTTCTTAAAAAAGTTCCTACCATAACTGATGGTTCTGCATTAATTACAGGTATTCTTTTGGCCTTTAACCTTCCTGCCAACCTTCCAATCTGGATTATTCTGATTGGAGCCTTGGTTGCAATTGGTATTGGCAAAATGACCTTTGGCGGATTAGGAAACAATGTTTTCAATCCGGCTTTAGTTGGTCGTGTATTTCTTTTAATCTCGTTTCCAGTACAAATGACCAGCTGGCCAAAACCTTTAGGTTTTGATACTGCTTATTTTGATGCGCAAACAGGAGCAACTCCTTTAGCACTTATCAAGGAAGGATTAAAGAAAGGTGAGCCATTATCGCAGTTAATGCATGATGTACCAGGCAATATGGATTTGCTTATGGGTAATACGGGTGGATCTATGGGAGAAGTAGCGGGTATTGCTTTACTTCTTGGTTTGGCTTACATGTTATTTAAAAAGATCATTACCTGGCATATTCCAGTTGCTGTACTTGGAACTGTTGCCATTCTTTCAGGTATTCTTCACATGTCTAATCCAGAAGCATATGCAGGTCCTTTATTCCATATCTTAACAGGTGGATTACTACTTGGTGCTATTTTTATGGCAACCGACTATGTTACCTCTCCCATGTCGAATAAGGGAATGATTATTTACGGTATTGGTATTGGTTTACTTACTGTTATAATTCGCGTATTCGGAGCTTATCCGGAAGGTGTATCTTTTGCGATTCTTATTATGAATGCATTTGTGCCACTGATTAATGTGTATGTTAAACCAAAGCGTTTCGGCGAAAAAAGGAAATAATCATGGCTGGGAAAAAAGAATCTACATTTACAAATATGGTTTTGGTGTTGTTTGTAATAACACTTATAGCCTCTGCTGCTTTAGGTGCGGTATACGAAATCACCAAAGAACCTATTGCTAAAGCAAAATTGGCAAAAAAACTCAATGCCATTAAAGAAGTTGTTCCTGAATTTAATAACAATCCCAGCGATGAGATGTACAAAGTTGGATTGAACGAAAAGGATACTTTGGAATTTTATCCAGCTAAAAAAGATGGAATATTAGTTGGTACGGCAGTTAAAACTCTAACCACTAAAGGATTTGGCGGTAATGTTTGGATTATGGTTGGTTTTGAACCTGATGGAACTATTCACAATTATTCTGTATTGGAACACACGGAAACACCAGGTTTAGGGACAAAAATGGTAAGTTGGTTTAAACCAACAGAACCATCACGTGAAAAATCCAGTGTTATCAATAAAAACCCTGGCTCTATAAATTTCACGGTAAGCAAAGATGGTGGAGATATTGATGCAATTACCGCAGCAACTATTAGTTCAAGAGCATTTCTGGATGCCATTAAAACTGGTTATGACGAGTACATGAAAAAAAACAATAATAAGGAGGAGATAAGTAATGAGTAACATTCAAAATTTCACCAAAGGACTTATTAAAGAGAATCCCATTTTTGTATTATTGCTTGGAATGTGCCCTACTCTGGGTGTTACTTCCTCGGCAATTAATGGCCTGGGAATGGGTCTGGCTACATCTTTCGTTTTAATCATGTCAAACATGGTTATTTCAATGGTGAGTTCTCAGATTCCTGAAAAAGTAAAAATACCTTCCTTCATCGTAATCATAGCAGCTTTTGTTACGATCATTAGTTTTTTAATGGAGGCATACACTCCTGCCTTACATGCACAATTGGGTGTATTTATTCCTCTTATCGTTGTAAACTGTATTGTATTAGGGCGTGCAGAAGCATTTGCTTCCAAAAATAAAATTTTACCTTCAATATTGGACGGAGCAGGAATGGGCTTAGGCTTTTCAATGGCCTTAACACTTTTGGGATCTGTTCGTGAACTATTGGGAAGTGGAAAAGTTTTTGGTATTTCTATATTTAGTGATAATTATGGTATGCTGATTTTTGTATTAGCTCCTGGTGCTTTTATCGCATTAGGATACCTTATTGCTATTATTAACCGCATTAAAAAAGCCTAAAGAGAAATCATCATGAATTATATTATAATCATTATATCTGCCATATTCGTAAACAACGTTGTTTTGGCTCAATTCCTTGGAATTTGTCCTTTCCTTGGAGTATCGAAGAAAGTATCTACAGCAGTAGGTATGTCAAGTGCTGTTACTTTTGTAATGATTCTGGCTACTATTGTAACTTATCTGCTGCAAAAATTGGTATTGGATCCTTTTGGTATTGGCTTTATGCAAACCATTACCTTTATCCTGATCATTGCAGCTTTGGTACAATTGGTTGAGATCATTCTCAAAAAGGTTAGTCCTGCATTGTATCAGGCATTAGGAGTATTCCTTCCTTTAATTACAACCAATTGTGCAATTTTGGGTGTTGCTATTTTAACAATTCAGAAAGACTATGATCTGTTAGAAGCAGTTGTTTTCTCAGGATCTACAGCTATTGGTTTCGGTCTTGCTTTAGTGATCTTCGCAGGTCTTCGAGAGCATCTCGACCTTGTTGACTTACCAAAAGGAATAAAAGGCACTCCCGCAGCATTAATTGTAGCAGGATTACTAGCGATGGCTTTTATGGGATTTTCCGGTATTGTGTAATTAAAAAACACATCATTATATTTTACAGGCAGCTCATTTTGAGCTGCTTTTTTTATTGCATATTATCGCCTCTACATGGGTCAATATCTACCTTTAATCAAATTTATTGTGTAAATCCGTAATAATAATTAACTTGGTGTCAAATGCGATTAATTGGAATCAACTACCACTATGTTACACACTTAAACCCGTTGAGATTTCATGTTAAATAAAATGAAATTCCGCACCAGAGTAATCGCCGGATTCGGTTTAATATTACTGTTTACGGTATCATTTGTTATCCTCTCTATTTTCCAGGTAAAAAATCTTCGCAATGAGTCCGAATTCATTTATACTCACACATATACGGTAAGTAACGCTGTTAGGGATATCAACACTCATATCCAAACCATGGAAAGCGCCATGAAGGATATTCTTCTTGCCAAAACACAACAAGAATTCGATCAGGCTATTGATACCATCAATTTATATCATCTAAAAGTGATGACTCAATTCGATACTGTTTTCAATCGCTTTTTAGGCGATAAGAGAGATGTTGGAATTGCCTATCATACCTTTATAGAATGGGAAGAACTTCGAAACCAAATCATCGATTTAAAAGTTAGCGGCAAAGAGGTGAGTGCAAAAAAAATGGTTGATGGAATTGCGGCTGAACACCTCAATAAATTAAAAGAAAAAACGAAAGTAATGACTGATTTCGCCGAAGAACAGGCAAATCGTATCTATAAGGAAGCAACTTTAGCACACACAAAAAAATTATATACATTTATTGGTATAGCCATATTAATTGTTCTTGCAAGTTTATTTATTACCTATATTATTTCGGAGAGTATTTCCAGACCCATTAAAAAATTTATTTACAAAGCGCAGGCAATCTATCAAGGAAAAGGCTCTGTCCGTCATATTAGTGAAGAACAGCTTCTGGATCATTCCATGACCGAATTAACTCAAACCTATACTAAACTTCAGAATGAAATAAAAGAACGGGAGCGTGGTGAAGATACCATTCGTGTTCAGTATCAGGAAATTCACGAATACTCGGAAAAATTAAGACTCTTTAATGATAAATTGGAAGAAAGAGTTACTGAACGAACAATGGCTTTAGCCGAAAGTGAAGAAAAATATCGCAACCTGATTAACGGCAGTACCGATATTATTCTGGTAAATGAATATATTGGTGACGGCAGTTCTAAATTAATAGAAGCAAATGATACATCCTGTGTAGTTCTGGGTTATTCAAGAAATGAGCTTTTTACCTTATCTCCAGCCGATTACATTGAAGATCTTCCTGATGATTATATCATTAACTCCATAAAAAGGTTAACAAGAGAGAAACAATTCACTCATGAACAAACCTTCGTTTCCAAGTATGGAAAAAAGACTCCGATGGAAACCGTTAGCCAACTTGTGACTCTGCAGGGAAAACATGTAATTTTATCAACATCAAGAGATATTACAGAACGTAAACATGCTCAGCAGGCAATTGTACAGAGCGAGAAAAGGTTGAAAAAAATGATTCATCAATCTCCCCTTCCTATTGTTATTACTGATGAAAGACAAAACATTGAATACTTTAACGATAAGTTTATAGAGCTGTTTGAATACACTTTAGATGACATAAAAACTTCGGATGACTGGTATAAATCGTGTTTCCCTGATCGAAAATACCGGGAAGAAGTTAAAAACATTTGGAAAGAGGCTATCGCTAAAGCAAAAAAAGAACATACCGACATAGGGAAACAGGAATTTCATATGACAATTAAAAATGGTGAAGTTCGTCATTGTGAATTCTTTATGGTTCCTTTTGATAACTCATCAATGATTATCATTAATGATATTTCGAAAATTATATCTACACAAAAAGAATTGGTGAAAGCCAAAGAAAAAGCCGAAGAAAGTGATCACTTAAAATCTGCCTTTTTGGCGAATATGTCTCATGAAATAAGAACACCAATGAATGGCATTATTGGTTTTGCAGATATGCTTCGCAGACCAGACAAAACCGAAGCTCAGAGTAATACTTACATCAACATTATTTATAAAAGTTCGAATCAGTTGCTGAAAATAATTAATGACATTCTTGATATCTCAAAACTAGATTCCGGACAAACTTTTATTAAAGAAACAAAATGCTTCCTTAATGTTATCTTAGACGAATTGTTTGCCCAGTTCTCTAAAGAGAATAGTGCGGACGATGGAATTGATTTTAGAGTTAACAAGACTCTTTCGGATGAAGAAACATTGGTGATAACAGAAGAACGAAAGCTGCGTCAAATACTTTCCAACTTACTTAACAATGCTTTTAAATTCACTTCTTCAGGTTATATTGAATATGGATACCATTTAATTGATAATAATTTTCTGGAATTCTATGTTCAGGATTCCGGAATTGGAATTCAAAAGGAAAAACAAGAAATTATATTTGAACGTTTTCGACAGGTAGAAGAAACTTTTACCCGTAAATATGGAGGTACAGGGCTTGGCTTGGCAATTTCGAAGGGTTTTGTTGAATTAATGGGCGGTAAAATAAGAATGGAAACTCAAGAAGATAAAGGAACAACCTTCTACTTTACCATTCCTTATAAACCTGTAGGTTCAGAGGCGAAAATTATAAAAAGCACGAATAAAAAAAACTACAAATGGGATGATAAACTAATTCTCGTTGTAGAAGATGATGAAACCAATTTTAAATACATTGAAGCTGCTTTAAAACCAACAAAAGTTAAAATATTACACACTATATCAGGGAATAAAGCCATTGAGTTAAGTCTTAAAAACCCAACTATTAATTTGGTACTAATGGATTTAAGATTGCCTGACATTAACGGTTTGGAAGCAACTCAGTCTATCAAAAAAATGAGAGACAATCTACCTATTATTGCTCAAACTGCAAATGCCTTTAGAGAAGACCGAAGTAAAAGTATTGAAGCCGGATGTGATGATTTTATAGCAAAACCTTTTGATGAAAAGAAGTTACTTGCTACTATTAATAAACACCTAAAAAAAGGAAATCGGTTACTTAACCAAACAGGAATATAATTCTGTTGGTATTTTTTTTCCTGTCAGCAAAACTTCTCCCAAAGAAGTATACACATCTACCTCCTTTTTCTTCTTTTTCAGCTCTGCCAACAAATCTCCGGAAATCAGCAGTCTCGATTTATAAGAATTACATAGTCCCTGAATTCTTGAAGCCGTGTTTATTGCATCGCCATGATAAGCAATTTCAGATTTCAACTCTCCAACTTCTGCTACCATTACTTTACCTGAATGCACCCCAGCCTTAAAAATGGGTATCATTCCATAAGTCTTTTGGTAATACTCCTTTTTCTTCTCAAGAATATCCAAAAAGTCATAAAACACCTGCAGACATCTCAAATTTTCTATTCCATCGTTTATTTTCCAGGTCAATACAACCTCATCACCAACATACTGGTAGATCTGAGCATGATTTATCCTTACTGCATCAGAAATATCCTTAAAACAGTCCTGAATTAATCTGCTGTATTTAAAATGCCCTAACTTTTCGGCATAATAGGTGGACGATTTCAAATCCATAAACAGAAAAATTCGTTTCTCTTCTTTTGGTTTGTAATAACGCCCAAGCAAAAATTTAACAAGTATACCTTTACCCAATTTTCGATCTATTTCGTGGAAAATTTCGATTAAGCCTCCAACAATAAAAAAATAAGCCAATATGGCGTAAAACAACTTGGATTGATACAAAGACAACAATTGAGGAAAGGTCGCCGGAAAATTATCTATTGGAAAAAAATCTCCCATGTGATACATACAATAAACCAGCAAATAAGCACTGCTTACATTTACCAATAAACTTACTATAATCGTAAATAGATAAGTAGGAATTTGATTGCGAAGAGATTTTGCCAGTTTGAATATCGTACCCCAGATTATTCCAGCCATGATACCAAACCACAATAAATTTATAAGATTTTGCACCTTATAAACAGACAGATGACTTGTTTCATCCACCTGAAAAATCATTAAAAAGAAAAATGCAAGTACCCAAATTGGTATTATTGTGAGAAAATAAATACCAACTGATTTACTATTAATTCTAAATAAAGTTTTATTCATTACTATTAATAAATTGAACCAACTCCTCCACCTCTTTATAGGAATTTATTACATAATCCTCATTCATCTTAAGATGAAACAAATGGTTCTCTAATATTTTAATATTTTCCTGAGATGTGTTACCTAATCTGGTAATTCCAAACTGATATAATTTCTCTCTGTCCTGATACCTGCTAATCATACCTTTATATAAAAAAGGAGTGACCGAATTAAAATTGACGATTACACATCAATCCCATCCTACTGGTTAATTCGGTCACGTCCACCCCACTATTAGATTGCCAATTCTCCTATTGATTTCAAGAAGCTAATTTCCCTTAGCTTGTAATTTATCTTTGAATCAATCAACTCACCATGTGCTCTTTGCCAAAAAGCCTGTGCATCAAGCAATTCTGTTGTATTGGCCAAGCCTTCATAAAAACTGTTCTGAGTAAGCTCAACGTTTTCATTTGCCTGATCCATTGACACTTTTGCTAATTCAATTTGCTGATATGCTTCCTGTAATTTGAAGTAAGACTGCTGCACTTCAAGACTAATCAGATCTCTGGTGCGATCCATTTCCAACTCCTTTTGTTTACTTCTAAACCGCACAGATGCTACTTTATGCTTGCGTTCCTGCCAATGAAAAACCGGAACAGACAAATTCGCTTGAACAGCCAGAATTTTAGATGACCCAATCAAACTTTCAATTCTACTTATATAGGAGTATGATGCACCAACTCCTAACTGAGGTAAATAATCAGCCTGAGTGTTTTTAATCTGTTCCTGTGAAATTTCAACCTGTTTACCCAACATCAATAGCTCAGGTCTTTGATTTAATGCTTTTTGCATGTAATCTGCATCAATTGCATTTTGTGTGATTGTAATTGTTGTGTCTGTGGCGGTAATATCACTCATCAAATCTCTCCCAATTACCTGACACAAAGACATTTTAGACAACACCATCAGGTTTTGCACCCTAAACAAATCCAATTTTGCCTGATTCAATTGTACCTGAGCCTTTAATAATTCATTTTTAGTGGTTATCTCCAGATCAAATGCATTTTGCAGATCCTGAACCAAAGCTGAAAGCATCTTCACATATTTCTCAGCTAATTTACCTTTCTCATTTATGGAAACAAGATTCCAGTATGCCTGATCAGTTTCCAGCAAAACATCCGATGACTGCAACTTCCTGTTGTAGATGGAAATCTCTCTTCCCATCTTAGTCATTTGATAGGAGCTTCTTATTTTTCCTCCCATATATATTGGCTGAGTAAGCGTTAAATTAGAAGAAAAATAATCGATATTTCCTAACTCTAAATTAAAGCCAGGGAAATAAACATCACTGGTACCACTATAAATTCCCTGTTGCGCTTCAGCCAAACTATTCGCAGTAGGCAAAAATGAACCAGGTAAACTAATATCATCAATATCATGATAATAATTGTACGAACCGCTTGCTTTTAAATTCGGTAAAAACTGTGTGAATACAAATCGAACATTCGACTCATTTTCAGCAATCATTTCATCAGCAATTTTAATTTTCTGATTGTATTCCAATGCCAATGTGCGACTCTCGCTCAGTGACAACTCCTGAGCTTTTCCCTGAAAAGCTGTCAGGAAAAAGATCAAAAGACAAAATATTTTATTTTTCATATGATTATAGTTGTATGTTCTTGCCATATGGAACTTATCCTGCCCGGATAATCATCTCCTCGTGTGTCGCAATCGCTTTGGCATGAACGTTTCATATCTGCTAACACTTATAATTCCATTACGCTTTTTGTTGAAACCCTGTAAAAAATCGCGTACAAAACAGGTACAACAATCAATGTAATAAGGGAACCAATCAATAATCCAAACATGATGGCTACTGCCATTCCTCCAAATAACTCATCACTGATTAAAGGAATCATACCAAGTATGGTTGTAAAAGACGCCATTAGTACCGGACGCAGTCTGGAAACTGCTGAATCGATAATGGCCATTAAAATTTCTTTTCCCTCACTTATGTCCTGATTTATCTGATCCAGTAAAACCACAGCATTTTTAATCATCATCCCCATCAGTCCGAGCGTACCAATTATTGCCACAAAGCCAAAAGGTTTCCCGGTAAATAATAAACCATAACTCACACCAATAAAAGCGAGTGGAAGAATGGCTAAAATAATAATTGGTTGTCGGAAATTATTGAACAGCATCATGATAATTATTACCATTAACAAAAATGCCAAAGGCATAAATTTATTAATACTATCTTCTGCATCAACGCTATCTTTATGTTCTCCTAACCATTCTAAATCGTATCCTTCGGGCAAAGGAATTCCTTCAATCTTTTTATGGAGATTCTTAAATGTATCTGGTGCATTATAGCCTGATGCCGGATCACATTGAGCCTTAATTGCTCTTCGACGGTCGTAACGTTTAATTATTGGATCTTCAAAATCAATTTTAATATCCGAAACTACCTGACGCAAAGGAATACTATGCGCTACATTCCCCCAAACAGGCGTATTCTCCAAAGCCTCGATGTAATTGTCCGCCTTCGCTTTTGTTTTCAGAATAATCGGCATCATATCGTCACCCTGATAAAAACGTCCTATTGGTAAACCATCAGTGGCGCAAGCTAATGCATTCGACACATCGGAACGGGAAATATTAGTTACCCGTGATTGTGCCTGCGAAAAAACAGGATTCCAAACCTTAACAGGATTTTTCCAGTTATTAGTTACTTTAGTTGCTGTAGGTTCTGCCGCCATAATTTTTTCCGCCTGATCGGACAAATCTCTTAAAACCTTAGGATCCGGTCCTGAAAACTTAGCCTCAATCATATATTCTGCAAATATCGGAGAATAGTATTTTACACGACATCTTGCCGAGGAGTAATTTGCATCTAAATATTCCTGAACCTCTTTCCCTAATCTTTTTGTTGCTTCATAATCCTTTGTATCAATTATCAATTCACCGTAATTTGAATTATTATTTATAAAAGGACGAACCAATGTATATCGGGCAGGAGTTGCACCTAAACTAGTTGTTACATTTAGTACATCTTTTTGTTTAAGTAAATACGCCTCAACCTCGCCAAGGTCCTTTTCTACATTTTCAATATCAGAACCTACAGGTAAATAATACTCTACAATAAACTGATTATACTCCAAATTTGGCATAAACAGTTGCTTCACATTTTTAAAAGCAAATATTGATGATACAAATACCAATAAGGTAAGTGAAATAATTAACGTTTTGTGTCGCAAAGAATATTTAACAAAACCACGGAAATACTGATAGAATTTTCCACTGTATGGGTCTGTATTGTCCCCTTCTTTTTTACTGTATTTCTTACCTTTCAAAAATAAATCGCAGAAATAAGGTGTTTGAGATAATGCCAGCAACCAACTTAAAAACAAAGAAATTGCAATTACCTGAAACAAACTGGCACAAAATTCACCTGTACTGTCCGGCGATAAATAAATTGGCAAAAAAGCTAGTATTGCCACTAAAGTAGCTCCGAGTAATGGCATGGCAGTTTGTTTAGATGTCCTTACCATAGCATCTTTTCGCGGAATCCCTTTTTTGAGATCAACCAAAATACCATCAGCAATAACAATAGCATTATCTACCAACATTCCCATTGCAACAATAATCGCAGCCAAACTCACCCGCTGTAATGCAATGTCAAAACTAAGCATTACAATAAAAGTTCCTAATATGGTAAATATCAGACCACTCCCAATCAAAAGACCCGTTCTGAATCCCATAACCAGAAGCAATACAATCACCACAATTAAAACCGATTCAATTAAATTCACCATGAATTGCTCTATAGCAATACTTACACGATCCGGCTGATAAAAAACACGGTTGATCTGTATCCCAACAGGAACATTCGTCATTAATTTATCGATCTTATCCTGAACAAGTTCTCCCAATTTAATCACATTCCCGCCCTTATCCATGGCTATTGCCAAACCAATTGCCGGAGTTTGATTGTACTTCATTTTATTGGTGTACGGCGTATAGGAATCTTTCTTAATGTCAGCAATATCTTTTAGAAAAACCGAATTCTTACCACTGCCCGAAATCAATAAATTCTTTAAATCATCCAATTGCTGAAAACTGCCATCGGATGCAATTCTTACCCTATTACTTCCCACTTTAAAAGTTCCGGGATCAACAATCTTATTTTGAGCATCAAGAATTTGAATCACCTTGTAAGGATGAATACCCAAAAAAGCCATTTTTTCCTGAGAGATTTCAATATTAACACAAGATTGCTGTTCTCCAAATAAGTTAATTCGTTTCACTCCTGGCACAAGCAGCAGCTCTCTCTTCATGTATCGGGAATAATCCTTTAATTCCTCATCAGAAAAACCATCTCCGCTTAAAGCAAGGAAAATCCCATAAACATCTCCATAATCATCAAATACCATTGGATGAGATACTCCTGATGGCAGGTAAACACTTACATCATTCACTTTTCGACGCAGAACATCCCATATTTGAGGAAGATCTTTAGTTCGCACAGATGAAGCAATTTCCACAGTAATCTCTGAGTATCCTGCCATAGATCTGGATTCAATAAAATCTATATTATCCATAGATTGAATGGCTGTCTCCAAAATATCTGTAACGCGCAATTCCACTTCGTGGGGAGAAGCTCCCGGATACTTAGTAATTACTAATGCTGATTTCACACTAATTTCGGCATCTTCAAGCTTCGACATTTTAGTGAAGGCCACAACTCCGCCAAACACAATCGCAATCAGCACAAAAAGCAATACCTTCCGATGATTCAATACAGCCTCTGTAAAATTCATAACTGACCTCCGATATTAGAGTTTGACTTTTGAAGTAATTGCTTTACTTTTTGACCTTCGCGAAGACTATTAATACCAGCCGACACAATCAAATCTCCACTTGAAATACCTTTAGTGATGTTAATCATTCCCATTGAATCAAAACCTTTCATCTGCACCTCTTTTCTTTTTACGCAATTCGTGCTCTCATTGTAAACCCACACATACGATTTTCCCTCTTTACTAAAAACAGATTCTACCGGCACTTTACAACCTGTAATAGTTGTCGATTTTAATTTTGCCGTAATACTTGCCACCATTCCCGGAACAATTTGTTTATTCTGAGTATCGATTTTCAATCTCATTCTAAAAAAATTATCACCATTTGGCTTTCTTTCAATTTCAATTAATTTCAGATTAAAATCAATATTTGGAAAGTTTTCAAAATTCGCACTGAATTCGGTAAATAATTTATGCTGAAGAAAATCATTTTCACTTAAAGCAGCTGTAACTTCTAAATTATTCAAATCCAAAAGGGAAACAATAGGCTGACCGGCACCAATTTTTTCAAAATTTTCAACATACATAGCTTGTACGTATCCTGAAAATGGCGCGTAAATTTTAGTATCTTTTAAAGCATTCTCTGCAGCTTCTTTTTGTGCTTTTGCCAATTTATATACTGCCTGAATTTGATCATAAGTACTTTTTGATGTACTTTTCTTCTCGTACAATGCAGTATATCTTTCTGCTTGTAATCTTGCATTTTCAAAATTTGCATTAGCAGATTCCAATTGCACCAAATAATCACGATCATTTAATACCGCTACAAGCTCTCCTTTTTTAACAAACTGCCCCTCATTCACTTTTAAATCTACCAGTGGTCCTGCAATTTGAAAGGCTAATTTCACTTCTCTGGATTCTTTAACCAAACCCGTAAAAACCTTAACTGAAGTACCATTGGGGTTATCACTTACTTTATACACCTTAACTGGCTGAATAATCTCCGTTTTGGATTCCTCTTGTTTCTTGCATGCAAAAATTCCTACTGACAAAATTGTAGTAAGAATCACCATTTTAATTAGTTTCATCATTTTCATTTTGTTTCTTTGAACTATTTTCGTTCACTAGGTTCATTTTCCTCAAAAAAATATTGAAGTATATCTACCTCAACAGTTTTACACACTCTATACTATTTCCAAAAAGACTATTTGTTTTATTTTCTATTTTAAAGGAATTCCCATTCCCATAATCATGCATCGAAAAGCTGCACGTAATCTATTAATCGTTTCTTCTTCAGAGTAATGTCTTGTAATATAAATATCATTCAGACTTTGTAATGCATCAATACAATACTCAACATTAATATCCTGACGAATTAAGCCCTGTTCCTGCCATTCAGTATATTTACCATAAACAATATTTATTTCATCTTCATATTTTTCATCAACATCTTTCTCAATCAAAGGATATTCTTTATAAATCTGTTGTATTAGAACCTTCTGTCCTGCAATAGCATAACTCAAATAGTTATCTAAAAATTCCTGTGTTGCCTTTGCAGGATCATTATTAGATTTATAAGGCTCTAAAATTTTAATTATATTCACATTGAATATTTCAAAAGCAATTTCTCTTACCAAATCTTCTTTTGTTCCAATAATCTTATACAATGTAGCTTTTGCCAGCCCGCATTCACGAGCCAATTCAACCATATTCAAACCTTTAAGTCCAAATTTCAGCATCATATCCATCGCTACCTTAGTAACTCTCTCTTGAATCTCAACCTTATCTGATTTTGCCATAAATGAACTATTTTAGTATTTTGAGTACAAATATATATAAAAATATATTCATCCAATATACTTTATTGATTTTTAACGATTATTTAAAATTGCAATCTAAACAGAGTTTGTTTGTTTGGTATTGATTTAAAAGATATCGTACCTCCATGAAGTCTCATTAACTGTCTTGAAAGACTTAACCCTACTCCTGATCCATCCTTTTTTGTAGTGAAAAAAGGAACAAAAATCTCTTCTTGAAGATCTTTTTCGATTCCACATCCATTATCTTCAACTTCGATAAAACTCCTGTCTTCTTCATTTCTACCAATGCGAAGAATTATCCTCCTATTCTCAATTCCTCGAAATGCCTGAGTAGAATTCGTCAGCAAATTGATAATAACCTGATCTAATAAAACAGGATCAACATTTAAATCAACTTTCTTTTCCCTGCAAATCAGATCGAATTTAATGTCTGAACTTTTAAACTTTTCAGAAAATAAATTAGAAATCTTTACGATTCGTTCCAGAATATCAATTCGCTGAATATTTGGTTTTGGAATTATGGCAATATCTCTAAACCGATGAACAAAATCCAACAAACCTTTAATTCGTTCATCGATAATTTCCAGTCCGCTAACTGTATCTGATATCATCTCTGCATCAACCTCTTTATTGGAGATCAGCTTATTTGTATCGTCATCGCGATAGAAATCAATTAAAGTAGAAAGAGATGAATTTACCGGACTGATAGAATTCATAATCTCATGTGTTAGGATTCTAATTAATTTCTGCCATGAATCCAACTCTTTATCATCCAACTCATTTTTAATATTTTGAAAAGATACGAGCGTTAAGTTTTGACCGGACATTTTCAATTTAGTTGCTTTTACAGAAAGCTGAATCATTTCATAATTTCGGTAAAGAGTAATCAATTTTTGTTCAGATGGCTCTAAATTTAATATCAAACCCGAAATTCCTTCCTGAATTCTATCCAAATGCTGGATATGAAATAAGTTAGTCTTATTAAATATTTCCTTTGCTGCTCCATTAAATAAAAACACCTTTCCTTTTTCATTGAAAGAAACCAATCCAACTCCTACATGCTCCACCAATACTTTGAAATATTGATTTCTGTTTTCATTCTCAATTTTAATATTTTGTATGCTTTTATTAATCAGATCGAATTGAGTGAATAATTGATTATAACCTAAGTTTGATCTCCTGTTTTGAAATTTAATACTGGTATCATTATTTCGAATTGCTTTAAAAAAATTTTCCAAATCCTGATTTACAGCATTTAACTTTCGGATAAAGAAGTAAATCTGAATACTTAAAATGATTAGTAAATTCACAATTACAAGTACATCTTTATAGTACACCCAAGCCAAAGCCAAAAAAATACAGTTAACTAGTAAAGCAAATACCCGAACAATTATTACAATCGTTAATTTTGGATAAATCATATTTTAGATTTTAAGAAATATTGTATTTCTCAATTTTACGATACAATGTCTGCCGGCCAATATTCAATTCTTTAGCGACACTGCTAATATTTCCACGATTCCTTTTTATTGAATTTACAATAATCAACCTCTCAGCTTCATCCAAACTTATAGGACTGTCTCCTAGCTCAATACCTGAATTTTGTTTTTCCAAAAGAAAATCTTCCGGGCTCAGTTCTCCCTTATCATTTAAAATAACAGCCCGTTCCATGCAATGCCGGAGTTCACGAATATTTCCCGGCCACAAATAGTTTAGTAATTTTTCTTTCGTTTCAGGTCTTAGCTTTAACTCTGATTTTCCATATTTATCAGCATAGCGTTTTAAAAAGTGTTCTGCAATTGTAATGATATCATTCCCTCGGTTACGAAGAGGTGGCAGCTCAATCTGTATGGTATTAATACGATACAACAAATCTTCTCTAAAATTTCCTGCAATTATCATTTCCTGAACATTTTGATTGGTTGCACAAATCAGGCGAATATCTACATGCTCTTCCCGGTTTGAACCTAAAGGGGTAACTTTTCTGTTTTGCAATACAGCTAACAACTTTGCCTGCATGGCTAACGACAAATTACCAATTTCATCCAAAAAAAGACTTCCTCCGGAGGCAGATTGAAAACGTCCTTTCCGATCTTCTTTTGCATCGGTAAAAGCACCTTTTACATGACCAAACAATTCACTCTCAAAAATTGATTCACTTAAAGATCCCAAATCTACCCCCATAAAAATTTCATTTCTCCGGGCAGACATCAAATGAAGTTCTCTGGCAACCAATTCTTTTCCTGTACCATTTTCACCAAGAATAAGAACATTAGCATCTGTATTTGCTACCTTTCTAATTGTTTCAAAAACAGGTTTCATGGCTTCAGAATCACCAATTATTTTCTCGAAACTCTGATTTAAATCCTGTTCCAAAAACTGTTTTTGATTTTCTAAACTTTCAACTTTTTGTCTTGTTTGATGCAATTCCACACCACTTTTAAGTGTTGCAAATAGTTTTTTATTATCCCAAGGTTTCAAAATAAAATCAGCAGCTCCATCTTTCATTGCATTCACTGCCAGATTAACTTCGGCATAAGCTGTAAAAAGTATTACTACCAAAGTCGAATCAATCTTCAATATCTCCTTCATCCAAAACAAGCCTTCATTCCCATTGTTAATACCTGTTGAAAAATTCATATCAAGAAGTACAACATCAAATTTATGACAGGAAAGTAGATTGGGGATTCTATTCGGATTGCTGCAAATAATCACCTCATCGAATTTGCGCTTCAAAAACAATTGAAGAGATTCCAGAACACTCTTGTTATCATCAACAATTAATACGTTACCTGCTTTTTTCATTTTTCAAAAAGATTTACTCTTTCGTTATTCCAAATTTAAAAGTAAATCAAATTGATCAACTAAAAAACCAATTGTTCCATTCTGATACATCTCTTGGATGATTTTGTGACACTTTGAAACCTTAATAACGACTACAAATAACCATAAAAGTCTCACTATTATATAATTATGAATATTGGTATGAAAATAGCTTCCAGCATCAATAATTATTAAAAACACAAAGCCATGATAAAAACCGAAAATTTATGTAAAACATTCAGAACCGAAGAAGTAGAAACTTCAGCTCTTTCGAATCTGAATTTAGAAATAAAAAAAGGTGAATTTGTTGCCATAATGGGGCCATCTGGTTGTGGAAAATCAACATTATTAAATATTATTGGATTATTGGACAACCCAAGCCAAGGCAATTTTAGATTCATTGAGAATGAAGTATCTCACTACTCAGAAAAACAAAGAACGAAACTGAGGAAAGAAAATATTGGATTCGTTTTTCAAAGTTTTAATTTAATCGATGAATTAAGCGTTTATGAAAATGTAGAACTTCCATTGATTTACCAAAAAGTGCCTGCTGTTGAGAGAAAATTAAAAGTAAATGAAGTTTTGAAACGAGTTCAGATCGAAAATAGAAGTAAGCATTTTCCTCAACAATTATCTGGCGGACAACAGCAAAGAGTTGCCATCGCCAGAGCTGTTGTTGCCAATCCTCATTTAATTTTAGCTGATGAACCAACAGGGAATCTTGATTCTGCTAACGGCAATGAAGTTATGAACTTACTTTCACAGCTTAATGACGAAGGTACAACCATTGTGATGGTTACGCATTCGAGCTCCGATGCAGAAAGGGCAAGCAGAATAATTCAATTATTCGACGGACAAATTGTGAGTGAAAACAACAAATCCAAAATAGCAACGCCTGCCAATGCCGTTTCCTTTTTATAATTTAGACAATTCAAAATATTAAAACCCATATCATGTTTTTCAACAACCTTAAAATTGCCTATCGAAATTTAATCCGCAACAAAGGATATAGTTTTATAAATATATCAGGGCTGGCTATTGGTATGGCCTGTACTCTGCTTCTATTATTATGGGTAAATCATGAATTTAGCTACGATAAATTTCACAAAAAAGAAAAACAACTTTTTCAGATTGTAAACTGGCAAACCTACAGCGGACAAGAATACGGATGGCCTAACATACCGGGGAAACTTGTCGATTTAATGAACGAAAAAACACCTGAGATTGTACATGCAACAAACTACGATCCTTGGGGAGAGAAAAGTTTATTGAGTATAAACGGGAAAAAGAATTACGAGCGAATTTTTCATGCAGATGCTGATTTCTTTCAGATGTTTTCATTCCCGTTACTAAAAGGAACAGCCGAGAAAGTATTTGAAGATCCATATTCAATCGTTATTTCAGAGAAATTCGCTAAAAAATACTTTGGTAATAATGATCCCATTGGGCAAGTAATTAAATTAAACGAAAAATACGATATTACTATTACAGGTGTATTAAAAAACCTCCCATCCAATACTATTTTTGATTTTGATTTGCTAATGTCATTCGAATTTAAAAAGAAAGATTGGACCGGCTGGGAAAGCTGGGGTAATCATTCCTATTCGGGATTTGTAGAATTGGATGCAAGTACAGACCCTGATGCAGTAAGTGAAAAACTAAGTACTTTCTATGTTGATAATGTGGAGGCTGAATCTACCGAAAGAATATCTCTTTTTCCGGTAAGTAAAACACATTTATACTCTTTGGAAGGAAAAGAAACCAACTTAAAAAACATCCGCATATTTTTAATTATTGCCTTATTTATATTGCTGATTGCTTGTTTTAACTTTATGAATCTTTCTACTGCAAGAGCATCCAAAAGGGCGAAGGAAATAGGTTTAAAAAAGGCTATAGGTTCTTCTAAACCACAATTAATCTGGCAATTTCTTTTTGAGTCTGTACTGGTTTCATTGATCGCAATCAATTTTGCAATTATATTGGTTCGGGTATTTATTCCTGAATTCAATAACATTCTGGGACAGTACCTGCAATTAGATTATACAGATTGGAGATTTCTAAGCATCATGATTTCTGTAGTATTATTCACAGGACTATTTGCCGGAGCATATCCTGCCTTTTACATTACCTCGTATAAAACAATTGAAGTTCTGAAAGGAGTTACAAGCTCTGGAAAAAAAGCTACGGCTTTCCGAAAAGTATTAGTCGTTCTCCAATTTACATTAACTGTTTTTCTACTTATCAGCACTCTTACCATTACTCTTCAAACAAAATATTTGAAAACAGCTTCGACTGGCATCGACAAATCGAACGTTGCTTTCGTGGTATTAAATGGAAATATGAATGAAAATCTTAAAAGCATAAAAGAAGAGTTAATGATTGATCCTAGTATTCTAAGCTCAACTTTTGGTTCTGATCTTCCAATAAATCTTGGCAGTAATGGTGGCGGATATGAATGGAATAATGACGAATCAACTAAAGATGTTTTGGTTCACATGTATTTTTCAGATCCTGATTTTATAGATGTATACAAAACCCCATTAGTTGAAGGTCGTTTTTTTAACAAAGATAACTTTGATGCCGATTCTCTTACATTAGTGATAAACGAAACATTTGCTAAAATGATTGATAAGAATTCGGCTATTGATAAGACCATTGTGCATTGGGGATCAAACAAACGAATAATTGGTGTTATAAAAGATTTCAATTATAGAGGTTTACAGCAAAAAATTGGACCAATGGCTTTTATTCCTTATAAATATTATAATTTTTTGGCAGTTAAAATCGAAACAAACAGTAACAGCAGAGCCTTGGCACATATCGAAAAAGTATGTCAAAAATACAATCCGGGATTTCCTACAATTATTAACTTCTTAGAAGATAATTACACGTCCCAATATAAAGAGGAAGAGAGTACAATTGCTATTCTAAAATACTTTTCAATTTTAACCATTTTAATTTCGTGTCTGGGACTTTTCGGACTAGCTTCATTTATGGCCGAAGAAAAAACAAAAGAAATTGGCGTTCGGAAAGTTTTAGGAGCCACTGTCAGCAATTTAATAACACTCTTTTCCAGAGAATTTACCAAATGGGTAGTTCTTGCAAATATTATCGCCTGGCCTTTGGCTTGGTATTTTATGGACAATTACCTAAGCAAATTTGCCTTCCGGATTAATATGCCTTGGTGGGTATTTTTATCGGTTGCCATGTTAGTTTTTGCAATTTCCATTATTACAGTAGGATATCAAAGCTGGAAATCAGCCACCCAAAACCCTATTAAAAGTTTAAAATACGAATAACAGCACGGTTAACATTTTAGTATTTTAGCAGTTATTATTTAAAAGAACATACCTCTTCCAATTGAATCGCTTCAGACTGAATTGATTCGGGAAGAGGTATTTCTATTTGAATACAAGTGCCCTTACTTTCCTCCGAATTCAATACTATTTTTCCATTCAACTGATCTAGAAATTCCTTCACCAAATACAATCCAATCCCCAAACCACCATATCTTCTTGAATCAGAGTTATCCACTTGCCAAAAGGCATCAAAAACAGAATTCAGATGTTCTTTTGAAATTCCAATACCAGTATCTTTCACAAAAAGAACCAATGACTTATTCTTATTAATTGCAAAGCCAAAAACAACTGTTCCCTCTTCCGTGAATTTTATTGCATTATCTAAAAGATTTTCAAGTATTTTTTCTACTTTGGTTTTATCCGTAAAAACTTCAACCTGACTTAGATCATAATTATATTCAACTTCAAGCAGAATAGATTCCTTTTTAAATTTATATTTCTCCAAAAGATCACTAAAAAGAGAGACAATGGAAAAATAAGAAAAATGACAATCTCTTCCTCCTTCTTTTAATGCAATAAAATCTAATAGTAATCGATATTTATTATGTATTTTCTGTCCAGATTTATAAATATACCCTGAATACTTTTTCACATCTTTTTCTGTATAACTATATTCCTGAAGCAACTTAGAAAATCCTAGTACCGAATTAAGAGGTGTGAACATTTCATGACTTAAAATAGAGAGGAGATTGTCATTCGATATTTCACGTGACTTTTGATTTCCAAAAAAATCATTTATATCGATTTTTAAATCAAAGAAATCCTCCTCATTCCTAAAAATTTTTAAATAAAAGTAAAATGCACTTTTATGAAAAAAAATAAATTGAAAAGTAGTATTCGCTTGTCTTGTAAAAGTGCTTTTTGCACTAATAAATTTCTCTTCCTCCTCATTCCCAAGAATGTAATCAATACCGTGTTCATTAACTACATTTATTGCCCGATTCATACATGTTTCTTCAAATACTTCAACCGAAAAAGCATCTAATATTATGGATAGCATTTCCCGCTCTTTATTATCAACACAAAATAGCAAAGCTTTCTTTTTGTTTTCTCTCATGATTATATCAAGATTTTACTATTGGCAATATTCCTCTTCCCAATGTCATAGTAAAAATGCCTTCTTACGCTTAAACTTCCAAACTTGAAAATCACTTATTATACTAATCCCCCCTTAAAAAAAATAAATATCCACAACCTTTTACTCACAATATTCATCGACATGATAAAATGACAAATAAAATTATGATTGAAATCGAATCTTTGTTTATCAATCACTCTACTCCATCGACAGAAAATATCTCCTGACAAAGCAAGATTAACATACAATAAACAACCATTCGTCAACAAATCTAAATCCTCCATTGAAATTCATCATCTCAATTCTATATATTTGCTAGCTATTATCCATATACTACATAATTATTAAAATTCAATTAATCTATAATAATAATAGACCGGAAATTCCAAGCAAAACATTAGCAACTCAGTATTTTATTTATATGTTAATAATTTTCATGATTTAAGCTGATTATCCAGTTCCCTCCTTTATGGTAATAATTAAAACACATATACAACAAACATGAATTGTAAAGAGAATTGCAAGAAATACCAACAAGCTGTAGAAGATCAACAAGAATATAAAATCACGATAGAAGGGACTCCCTTTCATTATACCTCGTCGAACACATTGCAAATTTTAAACAGAGCGAGTATCAATACTGAAGAACACATACAAATTCAAAAACGAGGTGAAACTTTAACTATAAACAGCAGTACTATTGCTTATATGTATATTGAGTGCAAAATAGTTACGTTGATCAATTTTTCAGGAAACAATTTTGTGTTAACACACTCTCTTAATCATTACGAGGAATTACTTAACGATAGCTTCTTTAGAATCAATAGACAATGTATTGTCAACAAAAACAATATCAAAAAAATTACCTCTTCGAATGGTAAAATTTCGGTGAGATTAAAAATACCTAAAGACAAAATAGTTTCTATTACAAACAGTAAAGAGAGGGAGTTTTATAAATGGATTAAAAAAATACCTAATTTCAATGAAATTACAGAAGGAATTGAATAGCTCTTGCTGCTATTCAGAAGCAAGTTTTCTTATGTAGAATACCATCAGCCAGTAAAGGAAAATTTCACCTCATTAACATAGCTTCAAATGTTTTCACCCATTTATGAAACTCTGGATAAACTTCCACGGCATGTTTTATGGTTTGTATTTTTAAGAACTCTTTCAATTTTTGCTTTCCTCCTTTATTGATTAAAAATTCAATAAAAGCCGCTCCAACAGGATAACTTAGATCTCTTTCATATTTAGTGGGTTCTTCCCACAACTGCAGTAATGAAAACTTATCCTTTGGAACTCTAAGCCGTGCAATTCTCAATAAATTCTGGTCCATTTGGTCGAAATACATTCCCAAACCTTCCTTAATCAACATTGTCCTGAACTTTGTCTGCACTGCCATCTGACAAAGCATATGGCAAAGTTCGTAGTCATTAGGAGCATTATATAGTACGTTCACTATACGAAGATCCGAATTTGAGAACCCAAGAGGACGATTAAACTTTCTAAATGCCTCATTTCTATCGCTCCATACAAAAAAATCTACTTTTTTAATTGGTTCAGCACCGAGGGTTTCTGTAATTCTTTTATAGTTAAGATCGTTTCTTGCCATGAATGCACCCACATTCTCCAATTTATTTTTATCCTGAAAATGAAATCGAATATTCTCTGATTCCACAACTTCCCATACTTTATAATAAATCCCGGTTTGAAACAAATTCAAATATTTATCCGCATAATTAGCAGCCTCTTTTGATTTTCTGTCATTCTGACATTCTTTTAATAGTTTTACAGCTCTTTGTTCTTCGCCATTTATAAAATAGCATTTTGCCAAATACGCCTTACTGATTTCTTTTACATCACTCGAAACTGTTGCCGATGCGATCGTTTTTTCCAAATAAGGGACTGCAATTGTAAACTGCTTGGAATCTGTGTAGGCCCGACCTAAAATCGAATTTAAATCCGGATCTACTGCATTTCCCTGCAACATAGAATGAGCTTTCTCAATTACCTGATCGTATTTTCCTTTCGAGAACAATTTTTTCAGCTCCTTATTTTGACTCATTGAGCTAATATGGAAAATGATCAGTAGTAGTGTAACAAGTATTCTATTCATGGCATAAATCAGATTTAGAGCTAGCAATTTACAGGAATAAATTGATTAACAAAATGAGTATTTAAAGAATTCTATTGATTAGTCAATTATCGTTCCACAACTTGCTTATAAAAACGACTACAAAAAAAAGTTCATTTCAAAAGTATTTTTAACCTTCTCAATGAACTCTTCTTTGTTTAATTATATTTTTTACAGAAAAAACAAAAATGGTATGACTATTCCAATTACAATCAACCACTTCCCTCTTCCGGTAATCCCTTTTTTACCAGGAACCATAAACATCCCGGATAAAGCGAACACAATCAGTACAACGGCAAAAATATCTGCCATTAGTGTCCATCCTTTTCTACTATTGTAATGAAGTTTATTAATAAAATAGACCCATTCTTTTTTCTCATACACCTCAAATGACAAGCGTCCGTTTACCGGATCGTAATTTCCCAATCCCCCTTTTAAATAAACATTGTATTTACTGTCATCAGGAATTATTCGGTTTAAAGGATAATTCGTAATGTTTTTGTCCCAATAAACCTTTAACTGATTTGGTGTTAAATTTGAAGCCAACTGTATTATTTTAGACTCAGTATGGTAAGCCGGATCTTCCCCATTCTTTTTATGATTTAAAATAATACCTGACACGGAATAAATAATAGTGATTCCAACAAAAAAATATCCCAGATCACGATGTATAAAACGGAGCCATTTTCTAATTTTTACATTATTCCACAACTTCATAACTATTTCCGTCTACATAATAAATTGCATAATAATTTTTGTTGTTCTCTTTCATCCAATCTCGCATTTCCTTAATATTTGCCATTTCCGAACTACAATGTTTTCCGCCGTCTTCCGAAGTATCCTTAGCCTTAACTTCTGTTTCCCATTCATCTATTGCAGCTTCTTCTAGTCGTGTCTTTCTCAAAATTCCAGACACCGTAATATCCTGTCCGGCCATTTCTTTATCAAATCCCTCCAAATTCCCACTTGCTTCTACACGAATAGATAAGTTACCTTCCAAATTCTTTAAAATACAGCGTTTGCCCGAATGTGCGCAAACATGATTTACCAATCCTGTAAAATGAACTTCTTTACCAACCAATTCTTCAGCATTTACCATTAACTGATCAATGGTTACAACAGCTGTTTTGATTTGTGCTAACTGATTTTTTTCAATATTACCTTCTTTTGCCTCTCTTTGTTTTGAATTACAAGACATACAAAAAAGAAAAATTGCAATGATGCTTACGTATTTCATTGTGTTACTTTTTAGGATTATTAATTGTTTGTTTTGATTCACACAAACTTATGATTACCAAGGAATAAATCCTAACAAAATAACAATTCATTAACAATATTTCTTTCCATAATACATGGAAAAAAATGAAATTAAATATCCATTGGTTTTGATGCCGGTAATTGAAAAAATCACTACTTTAGAAATTGAAGTAATAAAAAGTAACATTCGAACTACTTTAGTAACCATTCGCGCACAATACCGTAATATTACGGATAATAAGAACACACAAACAAAATTGTTCATAAAGTATTTAATACGGTTCAAACACTATGCTCACAAGATTTACACGATTTAAAGACTGGAAGATTAAATCCAAGCTGCTTTTGCTGACTCTTCTAACACTTTTAAGTATCCTTTTCTTAAGTTTGACTTCAAACTATTTTTTCAACACAAACAAAACTCTTGATTTAATAATTAATGGCGTACGTGTTCATCAAACTCTACTACAAAATGCCACTGAGGAACTTTATAATTTCAAAATTTCGAAAGACGTTGAACATCTTGAAAGATCTGCCGAATATTTAACCCGGGCAAACCATTTAGCTGAAGACTTTATACAAATCAACAATGACTTCACATTCAAAAGCGATGATGAAATAGCAAACGATCTGTTCAAGAATTTTCCTGAAATCTATAATAATGAGATTAATAATGCCAGACTTTTAGTGAATCGCTTAAAAATACTGAAAACACTAAACAACAGCAACATTAAAGACACGAGAATTCATGCAAAAAAAACCCTTGATCTTGTTGAAAAAATAAAAAATGAATTACTTACAAAAAGAGAAAATATAAACCTTGATACAACAAAAATACAGCTAAGCGAGATTAAACAACACTATACAGAAATTAGTTCTGTTCTTAGTAATTTAGCGGAAAAAACCAATTCTGCATTAATGTGGGTGATGCTCGGAATTGCTTTACTCCTTGCAATTACAATTCTGCTATTGTCAAGATATATTTCCAAATCAATTTCTGTTCCTGTTCAACAAATGGTGAACAATTTTAAACTTATTGCCAAAGGTAACTTTCGCACTCCTTTAAGTATTAATTCAAAAGATGAAATTGGTGCTTTAGCTAATTCTTTCGACATTATTCAACAAGATTTTCAGAATGTTGTTAACTACACACAAAAAGTTGCACATGGAGATTTAAGCGTAAGTCTTACGCCTAAATCCAAAGAAGATGAATTATCAACCTCTTTAAATCAGATGGTGAAAACCCTTAAGGATGCAAAAACCATAAATGATGAAACGTCATGGTTTAAATCTGGTGTGAATCAATTGAATGGAGTTCTTCAAGGGGATCAAAATTTAAATGAAGTTTCGGACAACTCTCTTATATTCATGACTGAATTTTTAAGTGCTGAGCTTGGTGCAATTTACGTTTATCAGGAAGAAAATCAGAATTTATCACTTACTGCTTCCATTGGTATACCCAATAAAAATCAATACAAAAATATTAGATTAGGGCATGGCTTACTTGGTCAGGTAGCTCGAACAAAAAAACTAAAACACATTAAAGATGTTCCTGAAGATTATTTTACAATTTTCTCTGGAACGGGGGAAATAAAACCTACCAACATTGTTATTGTTCCATTAATTTTTAACAGCACCCTTTGGGGTGTAATGGAATTAGCATCGATTAAAAAGATCAGCGAATCGGAAATTGAATTCATTAAAGCTGTTCGTGAAAGTATTACTGTGAAAATTGCCTCAACATTAGCTCGCGTCCGACTGGAGAATTTATTAGATACTACTCAGAAGCAAGCAAGCGAATTACAGGTTCAGCAAGAAGAACTTCGGGTGGCCAACGAAGAATTAGCTGAACAAACTAAAATACTAATTGATAACGAAAAAAAACTTCAGGTTCAGCAGGAAGAGTTGAGAGTTGCCAACGAGGAATTGGAGGAACGAACCAACCAATTGGAGATTCAAAAAGACGAAATTCAAAGCAAGAACATTAGCTTATCCCAAACACATGAAAAGTTAGAAACGAAAGCACGCGAATTGGAGCAAACAAGTCAGTACAAGACTGATTTCCTTGCAAATATGTCTCACGAATTGAGAACTCCATTAAATAGTTTACTTATTTTATCAAATCTTCTCGCGAAAAACAAAAAGGGTAATTTAGATGATGAAGATATTGAATCAATCGAAATTATTAACAAAAGCGGCAAGGATCTGCTTCAGCTTATTAATGAAATTCTGGACCTTTCGAAAATTGAAGCAGGGAAAATGACTGTTCATTTCGAAAATCTGGGTTCCGACAGTATCGCGCAGGAAATATTAATGAATTTTAAACATCAGGCTGAAAAGAAAAAAATAAATTTCACCATCGATATTGAAGAGGATTTCCCAAAAACAATAGAAACAGACCAATTGCGTTTAGCTCAAATCTTAAAAAATCTTTTATCGAATGCATTCAAGTTCACTTCGAAAGGTACTATTTCTGTAACTATGAGAAAGCTTACTGATCAGGAAATAGTGCGACGAGATGATTTAAAAGAAATTGAAACATGTGCTTTTGTTGTTACTGATACCGGAGTAGGAATACCAGACCAAAAGAAAGATGCTATTTTTGAAGCATTTCAACAAGCCGACGGGAGTACTTCCAGAAGATATGGCGGCACAGGATTAGGCTTGTCTATTTCAAAAGAATTGGCCAGAATGCTGGGTGGCGAAATCCATGTGGAAAGTGAATCTGGAAAAGGATCTACTTTCACTTTACTATTACCGGTGAAACAATCTGTTAAAACCGTTCAAAACTCTGCTTTAGAGTTGCAGGAGAAAGACTTGCAGCCTGATGAAGAAAAACATATTGTTCTTCCTCTTTTCATTGATGATGATCGAGATATTCCACATACAGGTTCTACTGTAGTAATTATTCATCCCGACAAAAAAGAAGCAAGTTTATTGTACTACCAAATTCACGAAAGCAGTTTTCACGCTTTGGCTGCCTCAAATGTTGAAGATGCAATTTTACTCATTGAAGCTCATCAACCTTCGGCAATAATCATAGGAGTAGAATTACTGATGAAAAATGGCGAAACAGAATTGGATCGGTTAAGATCACACCCGTTCGCATCTAATTTGCCAATTCATATCGTAAATCCTGTAGAGGGAATCAGAGAAAGGGAAAAAAATGTACTGCCAACTGTTAAAGCTACAGATTTCTCGAGTGCCATTAAAAAAATTCAAAAAGAACTATTTTCAGAATCTAAAAAAATCTTAATCGTTGAAGATGATTCGTTTACCCGAAAAATTATTAGAACACTTTTAAAATCAACAAATGCTGAAATAGAAGAAGTTTCTACTGGAATTGAAGCCTTTAAGCTAATTAGAGAAAATAGTTACGATTGCGTAATATTAGATTTAGGTCTGCCTGATTTCACAGGGAATGAACTGCTGACCAAGCTGTCCGAAGCCAATATAATTATACCAAACACAATTATTTATACAGGTAAAGAATTATCACGGGAAGAACACCGGCAACTAAGCAAATACACCAATTCGATTATTTTAAAAGGATTAAAATCCGATGAACGATTAATGGACGAAGTCACCCTCTTTCTGCATCATGTTGCAACAACAATTCCCGATAATCCTAAAATTAAGGTTACCGAAATAGATGATTCTATTTTTAAAGGAAAAAAAGTACTGGTTGTTGATGATGAAATCAGAAATATTTTTGCACTGGGCAAAATACTTGAAGATAAAGAAATAGAGGTTTTTGAAGCTGAGAATGGTAAAATTGCAGTTGATGTTTTAAAAGAAAACAAAAACGTAGATTTAGTACTTATGGATATTATGATGCCGGAAATGGATGGTTATGAAGCCATGACTATAATTCGAAAAACTCCGGGAATTAAAAATATTCCGATTATTTGCCTGACTGCCAAGGCAATGAAAGAAGATTATGAAAAGGCAATTTCATCGGGAGCAAATGATTATTTATCAAAACCAATAGATGAAAATAAATTGTTTTCAATGTTAAAAATTTGGCTTTACAACTAACTATACTTTTAAAATAGATTCAATTAAAGCAGAAAATCAGTACCAAACAAAATACAATTGGACAACAAACAATAACAGGAAAATGAAAAAAGACAAAATATTAATCGTTGATGACAAGGAAGAAAATTTGATAAGCCTTGAAAGAATTCTTAGCGATTTTGATGTTGAATTTGTTCGTGCATCATCTGGAGAAGATGCCCTAAAATATACTCTGAAAGATGAATTTGCAATGGCTGTTCTTGATGTGCAAATGCCAGAAATGGATGGCTATGAAACCCTCGAATTAATGAGGCAGCGAAAGAAAACCAAGTATTTACCGGTGATCTTTGTTTCTGCAATTCATCAAAGCGATTTACACATCATTAAAGGAATAGAAACCGGAGCTGTCGATTTTATTCCGAAACCTATTATTCCTGAAGTTTTGAAAGGAAAAGTAAGTGTATTTCTGGATTTATATCGTCAGCGTAAAGAATTGGATTTGCTGCTGGTCTATTTAGAAAAAAAGAATGAGGAACTTATCATTGAAAAAAATAAAGCTGAGGAAGCGACCCGATCAAAATCATTATTTTTGGCAAACATGTCACATGAAATTCGTTCTCCGATGAATGGAATCTTAGGTCTTTCAAAACTTTTACTGCAATCCGAACTCAATTCAGAGCAAAAAGAGATGCTTGATGTGATGGCTAGATCAGGTGAAAATTTAATTCAAATTATTAATGATATATTAGATTACTCGAAAATTGAAGCAGGACAAATTGAAATTGAGGAGATTGATTTTGATATCCGAAAAGTAACCGACACAATTTTTCATCTTTTAAATTATAAAGCCATTGAAAGAGAAATTGAATTTAAAATTGAGGTGGATGAAATCATTCCTGAAAATTTAATAGGAGACTCATTTCGTTTAAATCAAGTACTCATGAATTTGACAAATAATGCAATCAAATTCACACAAAACGGTTCTGTTACCCTATCTATAAAATGCATTGAAAAATCGAAAGAGCATGTGTCTTTATTCTTCACCATTAAAGATACCGGTATTGGAATATCAAAGGATGCACAAAAAAAACTATTTAGAGAATTCACCCAATCAGACAGTTCAATCACCAGGGAATATGGAGGAACAGGTCTTGGCCTTGCCATTTCAAAAAATATTACTCAATTAATGGGCGGAAAAATTATTGTAGAAAGCGAACTGGGAGTTGGTTCAGAATTCATGTTCGAATTGAAATTTGGATGCAAAGAAAGAAAAGAAAATATGCCCATTCATCAAAACATTACACTCCCTTCTAACTTATCGATACTCGTAGCTGAGGACAATCCAATAAACCAAAAAGTGGTTACACTCACCCTTCGAATGATGGGATTAACTTGTGACATTGCAAAAAATGGCGTTGAAGCTCTTGAGTTGTATAAAAAAAACCGTCATCAAATTATTCTTATGGACATGCAGATGCCTGTTCTTGATGGAATTAGCGCCACCGAAAAAATTAGAAGCTTCGAAATTTCTGAAACTATTGATGAACCGACATATATTGTTGCTCTTACAGCCAATAGTTTTATCGAAGACAAACAAAAATGTACTGAAGCCGGCATGAACGATTTCCTGACTAAACCATTTAAAGAAGCTGATCTTAGAAAAATTTTGAGTCAGGCGTCGAAAAGCATCGCACAATAAGATATGAATCCAAACCTACTTGAAAATCTCGAAAATATCGATATAGAAATTCCTTTGTTTCTTGAGGCAATATTTCAGAAATATGGTTACGACTTTAGAGATTATTCAACCGCACATATCAAAAGGCGTTTAATGCATCGTATGGCAATTGGAAGATTTGAAACAATTTCTCAGATGCAGGATAAAATTCTTCGGGATAAAAGCTTTTTTATCAGCTTACTGGAAGATCTATCCATAAACGTTACCGAAATGTTTCGCGATCCGGAATTCTATTCCTCCTTTCGTGAGCATGTTGTGCCAAATTTAAGAACCTACCCGTTTATTAAAATCTGGCATGCCGGATGTGCAACCGGTGAAGAAGTTTACTCGCTTGCAATTCTTTTAAAAGAAGAAAATCTGCTTGACAGATGTCAGATTTATGCTACAGATTTTAATCGAAGAGTTTTGGATATTGCTAAATTAGGAATATACCCAACTCAAGATCTTGGAAAATTTAGTCGAAATTACCTCGAAGCCGGCGGTAAGGGGAAACTTTCCGACTATTATACTCTTAAATACGGTTCTCTTAAACTGGATCAATCTCTTTCAAAAAAAGTCGTTTTTGCTGATCACAATTTAGTAACCGACAATGTTTTTGCTGAGGTTAATTTAATCCTATGCAGAAATGTCTTAATCTACTTTAATAAAGATTTACAAAATAAAGTGATCGACTTATTCTACAAAAGTTTATCATCAAGCGGATTTTTGTGTTTGGGTACAAAAGAGAGCCTTCGTTTTACGCAATTAGAAAGCAATTTTGCCAATATCGATTCCTCACAAAAAATATATAAAAAGAGAATCAATTAATGTTTAGAGCTGCTGTTATAGGTACGTCTTATGGAGGTTTAGATGCTTTAAAAGCCATTATTCCCCATCTGTCAAAAGATTTTCCTTTGGCTGTTTTTGTTGTACTTCATATTGGTGATAATAAAAACGATTCCTTCATTCGATACCTAAAAAAACAGAGTAAAGTAAAAATAAAAGAGGCCGAAGAAAAGGAAGAAATAAAACCCGGAACGGTTTATTTTGCCCCCCCAAACTATCATATGCTAATAGAAAACGATTCTACCATTGCTTTATCTGCTGATCCTAAAATACATCATTCGAGACCATCAATTGATGTTTTGTTTGAATCGGCAGCCTGGCACTTTAAAAATCAATTGGTTGGTATTCTCTTAACCGGATTAAATAAGGATGGTGCCCATGGAATAAAAGAAATTCAAAAATATGCTGGAATTACTATCGTTGAAGATCCAGAAACAGCTACTGCTACAATAATGCCTGCTTCGGCCATTGAAATAATGAAACCAGACTACATCTTACCCTTAGACCAGATTTCAAAAAAAATAATCGAATTAAGTGAACTATATTAAGCTGATAATAGAACCTATAGCCGGATTTATTTATAAATAAGCTCCAAAACATTTCAGATTATATTGGAGTAAGATATAAATCATTATTTTTCCCGAACTTTCCGCAATAACTAATTCGAAGAAAATGCCAACTAATATAGAGATTAAAGCTTATTGTGAAAACAAGGAGAAAATTAGAAAAATACTTTTGTCAATTGGCGCCGGGTGCAACAGAACTGATCACCAAACAGACACTTACTTCCATTCCAAATCAGGCATACTAAAGTTCAAAGAAGGATCTATCGAAAATATGCTAATCCATTACATTAGGGAAGACAAAAAAGGATCTACTGAAAGTCAGGTTCACCTTTATCCAACAAATCCTGATTCTACTTTAAAAGAAATTCTTGCAAAGACTTTAGGTACAAGGTCTGTAGTCGAAAAAACAAGAGAAATTTATACTAAAGATAATGTGACATGCCATATCGACACTGTTAAAGGTTTAGGTGATTTTGTTGAAATCATAGCCAAAGATAATGATGGCAGCATATCAATAGATAAATTGCAGGAACAATGCAATCAATATATTAAAACCCTAGAAATCAATGCAAAATATTTAATATCAGAGTCATACTCCGATCTGCTACAACAGAATAATCTTTTTAGTCAGATTTTAGTTGATGAATAATATTTCTACCGAATCAGTAATATTTTTTTTACTTATATCATAGAACAATTTAGTAACTTTAAAATAGAATCTAAAGCTGCGTATTGATGCTCCAATTTGAATTTGATATACGGAACCATAAAATTAACAATAACGAATCGAGAGGAATACAACTTGCCTTGGGTATTTCCTTTTTGATTTGCACCGCATTATTTTTTGTATTTATCAACTATCTTGATTTCTTTCCTTTTAGCGAATATCTTGTACTTGTTTTGATAATTGCTTCGCTTTATTTTATTGGTTTACTTTTAGGTTGTAAATTTCTTTACCCGAAAGAATATTTAACTATTAACGCCAGAAAATTAACTTATAAAACCGGGTGGGGAAATAAAGAGCTGAAAATTTACTTAAAGGATATTAAAGATTTTACAATTACAGATCACAAACTAATTATTGTACTAAAAAGCAAAGAAAAAATACCAATCAATCTCTGCTATTTTAGTGATAATGCAATTACGGTACTAAAAAACTATTTGAATGTATAAAAACGGAAGACTTTAATTTCTTCCGTTTTCTATTTGTTATTTAATGGTCATTCTGGCAAAAGGAGCGGTGTCCTGCTCCACAAATTCCTTTTTAAGAAATTTAAAATACCCGGTAATTGCGATCATAGCAGCATTATCGAGAGAATAACCAAGCTGAGGAATAAAAACTTTCCACTTGAACTTTACGGCTGCCTCTGTCAATGCTTTTTGCAATCCGGAATTAGCTGAAACTCCTCCGGCAATAGCCACTTGCTTAATCCCGGTTTCTTTTGCTGCTTTTTTAACTTTGTTCATTAAAACATCAACAATTGTGTATTGCAGCGATGCACACAAATCATTCATATTTTCCTCTATAAAATTCGGATTTTCCTTTATCCGATCGCGAACAAAGTACAAAAATGATGTTTTAAGACCACTGAAACTATAGTTTAAGCCTTGAATTTTTGGCCGGCTAAATTCAAACGCAAGAGGATTTCCTGATTTTGCATTACGATCAATAATCGGACCTCCCGGATAAGGCAATCCCATCACTTTGGCACATTTATCAAAAGCCTCTCCTGCTGCATCATCAATGGTCTCCCCAATTACTTCCATCTCTAAATGATCTTTGACAACAATAATTTGAGAATTACCGCCGGACACAAGCAAAGCCAAAAAAGGAAAGTCAGGATGTTCGTATTTGTTCTTTAAATCATCAATAAAATGTGCAAGGATATGTGCCTGAAGATGATTCACCTCGATTAGAGGAATATTTTTAGAAAGAGCAAAACCTTTGGCAAAGGAAGTTCCAACCATTAATGACCCCAGCAAACCCGGTCCTCTTGTAAAAGCAACTGCATCAATCTCATCGGCAGTAACACCTGCTTTTTGCATGGCTTGATGAACCACCGGAATTATATTCTGCTGATGTGCCCTGGAAGCTAACTCCGGAACCACTCCGCCATAATCCATGTGTACATCCTGGTTGGCTGTGACATTTGAATAAATTACTCCATCCTTTAATATTGAAGCAGAAGTATCATCGCATGACGACTCAATTCCTAATATAGTAATACTCATTAAATTTTATTTAAATCAGAATAAAAATGGCTTTACACACTTAAATGGTTAAAAAAATCAAAAATCTCTTGAAACACTATATTAAGGTGTAAAAATCTTCTTCTTTTTAGCTAATTTTGTGCATCTCATAAAAAAGCAAAATTATCAAAAAATTTCTCAAAATATCAATTTGGACGCTTGTGGTTATCATTATGATACCCATTTTAACCTATTTGATATTCTTGAACAGTCGTGTACAAACTTATGCAAGCCAAAAAATTGCCAATTATATTTCAGAACAAACAAACACTCCTGTCAGAATTGAAGGAGTTAACATCTCTCCCTTTAAAAGCATAATACTTAAAGGCCTTTATATTGAAGATTATCAGAAGGACACTTTGGTTTATGTGGGTAACCTGACAGCTAAAATTGATTCTTTTAATATCAAAAAACAAAAGATTTTCATCAACAAACTGACTTTAGACAAAGCCTATGTAAACCTTCGCGAAGATGAGAACAGATTATTTAACTATGATGTTTTTCTGGACTCATTATCGAGTGGTAAAAAAGGAAATACAACTGACACAATTCAGAAATCATGGGAAATTACCGTTACTAACGTTGATCTTATCAATTCTCAGTTTGGATATAGCGCACCTGATACTATACCTCAGGAATTTGGCATGAATTATAACAATATTTATGTCTCAAGATTGAATCTTCAAGCCAGAAACATTCAAATTATTGGCGATTCGGTAGATTTTCAACTGCAGCATTTAAGCTGTATTGAAAAATCAGGATTCGAATTGAAAGATTTTACAGCCAAAACATGGATAACAAGTCATCAGTGGGGATTAAAAGATGTAAATATCACATCAGCAAACAGTAAGCTTAAAGCAGAGCATTTATATTTCAACTACGAGCCGGGCAAAGAATATTGGCAGCATTTTACTAAGAAAATGAAGCTGGATTTCCAATTAATCTCCTCTCGGGTTAGTTTTTTAGATGTAGCTTATTTTAATAGTTTGCTCTTGGGATTTCGGGAGACAGGATTTCTTTCCGGGCATATTTACGGCACTGTTTACGATTTAAGAGGTCGTGATATTGATATTGTATATGGTGCAAATACGGTTCTTAAAGGACGATTTTATATGAATGGTCTTCCTTACTTAAAAGATGCTTATTTAGAAGCCGATTTTGAAGAACTCACAACTACAATTTCTGATATTGAAAAAGTTTACATTCCTGGTTATGAAAAAGAATTCTTTAATTTGCCTGAATACTTCGACAATTTAGGCTTAATCCATTACAACGGTCAATTTAATGGTTTTTTAAATGACTTTGTTTTCTATGGAGATTTTAAAACTGAATTGGGAGAAATAGAAACGGATATATTATTTAAACCCAACCCTGGAAGCAGCAGATTAAATTTTACGGGAGACATTAAAGCATCAAACTTCTATCTCGGAGGTTTAATTGAACAGGAGAAAGTTGGAAATGTTTCCTTAAATGTTTCGGTAAACGGTTTTACTGAAACAAATACAACCCAAGGTAAAATGAAAGGAAATATTAGTAAAGTGGATTTCTACGATTACGAATATAAAAACCTTTCCTTAGATGGATTTTTCACTAATTCAAGCTTTGATGGTCAAATTTCTATTGAAGATCCGAATATAGGGTTTAATTTTACTGGTAACATTGATTTTTCAGAGGAAATTCCAACCATGAAATTTAGTTCTCATCTTCGTAATGCTAAACTTTTTCCCCTTCATTTAAATACAAAAGATCCAAAATCAGAACTTAGCTTATCTCTGGATGCAAATTTTTCCGGAAGCGAATTTGATAACGCAAATGGTATTATTGAACTTACAAATACAGAATACAAAAACAGTTTGGGGGAATTTGTTCTCAACAAATTTACAATTAACTCATTTTCCTCTCCAACGTTTAAACGAATCATCCTGAACTCGGATATTTCGGATGCCAAAATAGAAGGAAATTATGAAATTGATCAATTAATTTCTTCTGTTGCGAACATGGCCTATGTCTATTTTCCAGCCTATGCTCCGGAAAAAGAATTTGTAAATACTGACAGTACAAATAATTTCAAATTCAAAATAGATTTAAAAGAAACAGAGCCCATTACAAAGCTTTTTTATCCAGATATTAAATTAGCTCCAAATACCAGCTTAACAGGAAGTTTAAATGCAAAAGAACAGTTAATCGAAATGCATTTTACTTCACCAATTCTTACAATACAAGATAAATCGTTTGAAGAACTCAAATTAGATCTCTCTACCGATAATAAAGAGCTTGTTATAAAGGGACGTACAAATAAATTTAACTTTTCGGATCAATTTAGATTGTACAATCTTTCAGAAAAAATTACAGCCAGTAATAACAATATCAACTTGGATCTGCTTTGGAATAACTGGGATGCTGTTACCTACAGTGGTTTTGTTAGCGCCAAAGGGAGTGTCAAAAAGTCAAAAGAATCAGATCGTCCTGTCTGGAATATTAATTTACTTCCCAGCAGCATCATTATGGCCGATAGTATTTGGTCTATTCAACAATCCAACCTGATTATTGACAGCACAAGTTTTGCGATTGATAATTTCAGAATCAGCAGAGAGAATCAATATTTTGGCTTAGATGGAAAAATCTCCTCCAATCCTGCCGACAGTATCAACTTTCAAATTCAGAACATTAGTTTAAAGAATTTAAATGATTTAACCCGAGAACAAAACATTGGAATTGATGGGACAGTTCGCGGCTACGTGCAAATTTCCGACTTTTATGGCGACAGATTATCCAACTCCAATCTCATGCTCGAGAATCTTGTTCTTAATAATGATACCTTAGGGAATTTCTACTTGATCAGCGATTGGGATAAGTTTGACAAAAAACTCTCATTTTCCTCATTTACTGATTACAACACTCATAAAGAGATTGATTTACACGGTAGTTACTTCCCCGAGTCGGACTCCCTGAATATGGATATTAATATTGATAAAATACGTCTGGGGTTATTAAATCCATACCTGCAGGAAAATATTTCCAACATAAAGGGTAATGCCTCTGGTCACGTACATATAGAAGGTTCATCCAGTAAACCAAAATCGACAGGCTTTCTTAAATTGGAAGATGCAAGTTTCACAATAAACGAGCTGCAAACAACTTATTCATGCAATGACAGCATTAAAATAACACCAACAGAGTTGCAGTTTAATCAATTTAAACTTATCGATTCAGATAAAAACTCAGCTATTATTTACGGAGTGATTTCTCATGAGCAATTCAACAACTTCAATTTAGACTTAGCTGTAAATGCACTTAATTTTAATGTCCTGAATACAAAACCGACTGATAACGAACTATTTTACGGACAAGCCAATGTTACCGGAATTACAACTCTGTTCGGTCCGGTGAATGATTTGGATATTGAGGCGAGAGTGAAAACAAATAAAAACACCAAATTATATGTTCCTCTTAACAACAGCGGAGATATCGAAGAAAGTAATTTTATCACCTTTGTTAATTCAAATTTGAATGCTGATTCAAATTTGGAAGAAGAATACAAAATTGATCTATCAGGTATCCGATTAAACTGCGATTTGGAAATTACTCCGGAAACTGAAGTTCAAATTATATTTGACTCGAAAATTGGTGATGTTTTAAAAGCCAAAGGAGGAGGAAATTTAAAACTGCAAATTGACACCAAGGGCGATTTTAAAATTTTTGGAGATTATACAATTCAAACAGGTAGTTACCTTTTCACCTTACAAAATGTCATCAATAAAAAGTTTGATTTAGCAAGCGGAGGAAACATCAAATGGGACGGTGACCCTTACAACGCAACACTTAATATTGATGCAGTATATAGTGTTAAAACAACATTGTACGATCTGCTTTTAAATACTCCTTACATTGATAATTCCAAGAAGATTCCTGTTGATTGTAATATGAACTTAAGCCAGAATCTTGAAAATCCGCTTATTCGCTTTGATATTAATTTCCCTACTTTGGATCAGCAAACACAAAGTATTCTGGAAGGCCTGTTTTCAACTGAAGATGAAATGAATAAGCAGATTTTATCCTTACTTGTTTTAAACCGGTTTTTTACTCCCGAATACCTGCGATCCACTGATCCTGATTTTGAAAATAAAAATTCCAGCTATGCCGTTGGAGTTACCGCAAGCGAAATGCTTTCCAATCAACTATCAAACTGGCTTAGTAAAATCAGTAACGATTTTGATATTGGTGTAAGTTACCGACCCGGAGACAATCTGACCAGTGATGAGATTGATCTGGCTCTGTCCACACAGGTTTTTGACGACAGGGTAACTATTAATGGAAATATTGGAACGGGAAATAATCAGACTAGCAATAATGATATTGTTGGTGATGTTGATGTAAACTTCAGATTGGACAAAAAAGGGAAATTACAACTCAAAGCTTTCACCCGTTCAAATGAATATTTGGTATACGAGGAAACGAGAAATACTCAAGGAATTGGTATTTTTTACAAAGAAGACTTCAACACGTTTTCCGGATTAGTAAAAAAATACCTCAATTTCCTCAAATCAAACAAAGGCAAAAAAGAAAACTAGCCTTTATCAGCGGAAATGTGTTTTTAAATTGTAAGTTCAATGTTTTTCAGCAGAATTAGTTAGAGGTTTTTTTCTTTAATTACCTCGGATATTAAATAGCAAATATTGCTATATTAGCATCTTATCGAATAAAAATTAATTCACTCAAAAATAATCTATTACTATGTTTACACTAATGGTTGTGGTTTTTGTTCTCGGATATACAGCTATCGCTCTGGAACATCCCCTAAAAATTGACAAAGCAGCTTCTGCTCTATTAATCGGAGTTATAACCTGGGTTCTTTACGTATTTGGAGGAGTAGATATTCTTTCCACCGGCGTTAGCAGAGCCTGGAATGAATATGTTGCAATAAACCCGAGTGCTGATTCTCATGAAGGAATGCTTGACTTTATTGTGCATCATGAGGTTCTTCATCATTTATCTGAAATATCAGCCATTCTCTTCTTCCTTTTAGGAGCAATGACAATTGTTGAAATCATAGATCAGCATCAAGGATTTAAAATTATTACGGACAAAATTAAAACAACAGACAGAGTTAAACTACTTTGGGTACTAAGTTTTTTAACCTTCTTCATGTCTGCAGCTTTGGATAATTTAACTACAACGATTGTAATGGTTGCCCTTATCCGTAAATTAATTTCGGCCAAAGAAAACCGTTGGTTTTTTGCATCAATGGTTGTACTAGCTGCCAATGCAGGAGGTGCATGGTCTCCTATTGGCGATGTTACTACAATTATGCTTTGGATTGGAGGACAGGTAACTACACTAAGAATTATCACCGGAGTATTTCTGCCTTCTTTATTTACAATGCTTGTTCCACTTATCATTGTATCATTCTCAATGAAAGGAATCATTAAGCGTCCTACTGATGTAAATGGGGATGAAAAAGAATACACTACACATAAGGAAAGAGTTTTCATTCTTTGTCTGGGTGTGTCAGCCTTACTATTTGTTCCTGTATTTAAAACCATAACCCATTTACCTCCCTACCTTGGAATGTTATTTGGATTAGGTACAATGTGGGTGGTTACTGAAATTATGCATAAAAACAAGACTCATGAAGATAAGAGAAAACTAACTGTTATTGGGGTTCTTAAAAAAGTTGATGTACCTACTGTATTTTTCTTTTTAGGTATATTGTCAGCCGTATCAAGTTTACAATCCGCAGGGCATTTAGATATTCTAGCCAGATACATGGATGAAAATATTCATAACATTTACATTATCAACCTAATTATTGGAGTACTTTCATCTGTTGTGGATAATGTGCCATTGGTAGCAGGAGCGATGGGAATGTATTCTATTGAAGGTGCAGGAGCTGTAGGATATCTATCCAACTTTGTTCAGGATGGTCTATTCTGGGAATTCTTAGCTTATTGTGCTGGTACAGGAGGAAGTATCTTGATTATTGGATCTGCCGCCGGTGTTGCTGCTATGGGAATGGAAAAAATAGATTTTATCTGGTATTTGAAAAAGATTTCACTTCTGGCTTTAGCCGGATACCTTGCTGGTGCCGGAGTTTACTACCTCGAAGCAGTCTTATTGCATTAAAATTAGAATTTCCTGTTTTTGTATCGAGAATCAAAAACAATAATATTAATTTAGCGAGATATAATATTCTGTATTATATCTCGTTTTTTTATGTGTTAGATTTAACTTGAAAATAGTAAATATGAATTATCTTTTGATTTTAGCTGGGATTCAAACTGTGGCACAAAATGAAGCCTTACTTGAAGGACAAGGAACGGAAGCCACCGAAATTTCTCTTAATTTTATCGATCTGGCCTTTAAAGGAGGATGGATTATGGTTCCAATCATAGTACTTTCGGGTATTGCGATGTACATTTTTTTTGAGAGATTCTATGCCATACGAAAAGCAACAAAAGTAGATTCAAATTTCATGAACAGAATCAGAGATTACATTCATGAAGGAAAAATGGATTCGGCATTAGCTCTTTGTGAGTCGAATGACACTCCTGTATCAAAAATGATTTCGAAAGGAATTAAGCGAATTGGACGACCACTAAATGATGTTAATGCTGCCATTGAAAATATCGGTAATCTTGAGGTTTCTAAACTTGAAAAAAACCTGCCTACTCTTGCTACTGTTGCCGGTGCAGCTCCTATGATTGGATTCTTAGGTACTGTAATGGGTATGATTCAAGCTTTTTACGATATGTCTACTGCTGGTAATAATATTGATGTATCCCTTCTGTCGCACGGTATTTATACTGCAATGGTAACAACGGTTGCTGGTCTTATTGTTGGGATAATTGCTTATTTTGCTTATAATATTTTGGTGGCAAAGGTTGAAAAAGTCGTTTTCACTATGGAGGCAACCACTACCGAATTTATGGATTTATTGAACGAACCAATTAAGTAATTAGCTCATGGCATTAAAAACCAGAAACAAGGTAAATCCTAATTTTAGTATGTCATCAATGACAGATATTGTGTTCTTGTTGCTTATATTCTTTATGGTAACATCAACCCTTATCGCACCAAACGCACTAAAATTACTCTTGCCGCAAAGTAAAAATCAAACTTCGGCAAAACCAATAACTACAGTTTCTATCGATAAGAAGTTTAACTTTTTTATTGAAACCACTCCTATTCCATTTTCTCAACTTGAAAATCGTTTGCAAAAACGTTTGGCCAGAGAAGAGGATCCAACCATCTCATTGCATGTTGATAAATCTGTACCTATGGAGCAAGTTGTTAGGGTAATGAATATTGCGAAAAACAACAAGTACAAGTTAATATTGGCAACAAGAGCTAAATAATTTTATTAAATGAGTAATTCTAAAGGTAAACGAATTGGGTTTGTTGGGACTATAATTTTCCACATTGGATTACTTGCTATACTATTTTATCTAGGCTTTCATACGCCACTTCCTCTGCCGGAAGAAGAAGGTATTTTGGTGAATTTTGGGAATACAAATCAGGGATTAGGCAAAAAAGATCCGGCTCCTTCCCAGTCGACTCAAGCTGTTACTGCTGTTTCAAAACCTGCACCAAAACCACAGGTTTCTCAATTGAAACCGGAAAAATCAGCAAGTTCAGCCAACGAAAAAATTCTTACTCAAGACAGCGAAGAAGCTCCTTCTGTTCCTTCGACAAAGGAAATTGCGAAAAAAAAGGCTGAAGTTGAAAAAAATAAAAAAATAAAAGCGGAACAAGATCGACTGAAAAAAATCGAAACCGAAAAGAAACGGCTGGAAGAGATTAAACAACAACAGGAAGCCGAGGCTGAAAGACAACGTTTGGCTGAAATAGAGAAACTTAAAAAAGAAGAAGCGGAAAGACAGGAAAAAATTGCCAACATCAACAACAAGGCAAAAAACGTTTTTGGTCAGGGAACTTCCTCAAATTCATCGCAGGGGAAAACATTTCCATCGGGTAATCAAGGTGATCCTAACGGATCTCCTGACTCCGATAATTACAGTGGTTCCGGATTAGGAAATAAAGGTGTTTCGTACGATTTAAAAGGCAGAAACTCTATGTCAATCCCTAAACCACAATACAACCTGCAAGAAAGCGGAAAAGTGGTAGTTGAAATAACTGTTGACAGAAATGGTAAAGTTGTTAATGCACGACCAGGAATGCCAGGTTCTACAACCAGTAATTCTACTCTATTCGAAGCAGCCAGAAAGGCCGCAATGAAAGCCGTTTTCAATTCTGATCCAAAAGCTGCTGCATTTCAGCAAGGATCAATCACTTATCATTTTCAATTGGATTGATTTATATCAATCCAAGCATTTCATAAACGCCAAGAAACTTGAGAGAGGCGAAAATAATTACCGCTAAAAGAATGTAACGGACAAATTTAGCTCCTAAACTAACAGCAAAATTAGCCGCAATATAAGCACCAATCATATTTCCTGCAGCAAGAATTAAACCTATTTTGTAGTCAACTTGTCCGTTCATAACAAAAATGCCCAAAGCAAATGGAGTATAAAGAAGAACAATAAATACCTTAATTGCATTTGCCTTAACAAGATCAAAACCTGCTCCCAACACCAATCCTGAAAGAAGAAAAAATCCAACCCCTGCTTGTATAAATCCACCATACAATCCTATAGAAAAGAAAATTACAATTTGTATTATACTAGGCTTAGATCGAATTAAACCAGCTTGTCCTTTCACCCACGCATCCGGTTTGTAAAGCACAATAAAAAAGAGGAAAATTAGCAAGCCACCAATGGTCTTCTGCATCATATCCTCATTGATTTCAACGGCCAGACCTGCTCCAATTACCGATCCGACAATGGCAGGAAGCGCCAGCCATATCCCTTCTTTAAAGGAAAAAACTTTTTGTTTTTTAAAACTACTGACCCCAACAATATTCTGCATTAAAATGGCAATTCTATTGGTTCCGTTGGCAACATTTGCAGGAAGTCCCATAAACATCAACATAGCCAGGCTTATAATTGATCCACTACCCGCAAGCGTATTTAGAAACCCACAAAAAACGCCGACAATTACAATTAAAATATAATAATACCACTCCATAATTTTATCTTTTTTAGGCGTTTAAACTAAATATAAAAATTGAAACAAAACATGTTAAAAAACAAAATACTTTTTAGAAATTAATCTGATTAAACATATTGATCATAAATAGAAAACCAATAGTTGCGAAACATTTCTCAGAATCTTAAACAAAAAAAAGAGGAGAATCAAATCCTCCTCTTCTACTATATTTGTGATATAATCCTACCAAGCAAACATTGGTCGCTCACACATCATCTCATTTACGCGCTCACGAACAGAAGCGATAACCTCTTCGCTTTCGATATTACTAATTACCTCATCAATCATTTGAACGATAATTGGCATGTGCTCCTCCTTTAAACCACGAGTTGTAATTGCAGGAGTTCCGACACGCAAACCGGATGTTGCAAATGGAGAACGAGTATCAAATGGAACCATATTTTTATTAATTGTAATATCAGCCTGCACCAATACATTTTCCACTTTCTTACCAGAAATTTCAGGGAATTTAGAACGAAGATCAACCAACATTGAGTGGTTATCTGTTCCACCAGAAATAACTTTATATCCTAATTTCATAAATTCTGCTGCCATTACCTTTGCATTTTTCTGCATTTGAATAGCGTACTCTTTATATGAATCGGTTAAAGCCTCACCAAAAGCAACCGCTTTAGCAGCAATAACATGCTCAAGAGGTCCGCCTTGTTGTCCTGGGAATACAGCAAAATTTATTACCTGAGACATCATTTTCACTTCCCCTTTTGGAGTTGTTTGTCCCCAAGGATTCTCAAAATCTTTTCCCATCAAAATCAATCCTCCACGTGGTCCGCGAAGAGTTTTATGAGTTGTTGTAGTCACAATGTGACAGTAAGGAATTGGATTGCTAAGTAACCCTTTTGCAATTAATCCTGCAGGGTGAGCGATATCCGCCATAAGCAAACAACCTACCTTATCTGCAATTTCACGCAAACGAACAAAATCCCAATCGCGGGAATAAGCAGATGCTCCGGCAACAATCATTTTTGGTTTGTGTTCCAAAGCCAACTGCTCTAATTCATCGTAATCTACTGTACCTGTTTCCTCTTTTACATGATAAGCAACAGGATTATACAAAGTACCGGAAAGATTTACCGGAGAACCGTGTGATAAGTGACCTCCATGTGATAAATCCAATCCCAAGAATGTATCTCCAGGTTGCATACATGCATAAAATACTGCTGCATTTGCCTGTGCTCCAGAGTGTGGCTGCACATTAGCATATTCTGCTCCGAACAATTCACATGCTCTGTCAATAGCCAATTGTTCAGTTTGATCTACTATCTGACAACCACCATAATATCTCTTTCCTGGATATCCTTCAGCATATTTATTTGTCAGGCATGAGCCCATTGCGTCCATTACTTGCTGACTCACGAAGTTCTCAGAAGCAATTAGTTCAATACCATTCTTTTGACGTAGGTATTCCTGATCAATTAGGTCGAAAATTTGAATATCTCTTTCCATTGTTGTTTGTCTTTTTTCCGAAATTAATCGAAATGAATTAATGATTTGTTAGTGTTTAGAAGGAATATAATTCCTTGTCGATAAAGTATTTACTCCCCCTTGAAAAGATGATGCACCACAAAAAAAATAAAATTACAGATTCCCGAAAGTGCAGGTTCAAAATTAGACAAATCAGCATATTAAAAAAATTATTTCCTGCATAATTCATCCTTAAATGAATATTTATAAAGCATATAGAAAATTGACCAATTAAAATCCCAAATCCCATTACATTCTTACAAAACTCATGAAGCTGTAAAAACCAATAATCATCTTGTAAAAATCGCAACTCACCTTTCAATAAGCGCATAAAATCTAAATTCTAAATTTTCATTTCGCAACTTAAGGCATTTATTGTAAATTTAACATTGCAATTAACCCAAACCCAAACTATCATGGAAATCGTAGACATTAACCCTAAACAAAGACCAGGACTATTAACTGCCTTGTGCATTCTTACCTTTATTGGAAGTGGATTCGGTGTTTTAAAAAATATCCTTGGGATGATTATGTCTCCTCTCCAAAATCTGCTCGATCCTGAGTTCTTTGAAAACGCATTGGACGATGTTCATGATGAGTATGCCCGAAAATTTGTAGAACAGGCAGTGGCAATGGGACAAAAAGCACTTCAACATATTTTTGAAATTTCACTGACTCAATTCATATTGTATGCGGCAAGCTTAACAGGTGCCATTCTAATGTTTCAATTAAAAAAGACAGGGTTTTACATCTATTCGGCAGCTCAGGTGTTGCTTCTCTTTGTAGCTCCTGTGTTTATTGGATTTAACTTATTTGTTAATATTGGAATCTTATTTGGAAGTATATTCACCATACTATTTATTGCCCTTTATGCTATCAACCTTAATAAAATGAATTAATTAATAATTATTATCCCTAAAAAACCAAACTATTATGGAAGAAAATGTAACAACTATCGAAGCCCCTAAAAAAAGACCAACTTTCTTAACCGTTCTTTGTATACTCTCATTTATTGGTAGTGGTGGATTTGGTTTATTAAACTCTTTATACACCTACGTAACTTTTGAAAGTTCTTACCCAGCTAAAATTGAACAAGCAACTGAAGGGCTTGAAAAAATGAAAGAAGCTGGAATGGAATCTGGATTTTTTTACAGTATGACAGAAAATGGTATTATACAACTAAACGCATTGTCTGAAAATCTGGAATTGATAACTGGAGTAAATTGTTTATTTGCAATACTAAGTTTGGTAGGAATATTTATGATGTTTAAATTGAAAAAGAACGGTTTCTATCTGTACCTAATTGCTAATCTTTTCTGGCTATTAGTTCCTCTTGCTTTAATTGATTTTGATGCAATGTTATCTATGACAATTATAGGTGCAATTATAACTACCGTATTTGTAATTATGTACGCCGTAAACCTTAAACATATGGAATAATAAATCCATTACGGTTTTATAGACAAGCCACTCATTTCGAGTGGCTTTTTTAATACTTTTTAAAATTATTTAACTCGGAATAAAATCACTCTTTTTGTAAATTTACAGTGATATTGGAAACTAAACTTTACTTAAAATGAGAACTAAATATGTATTTTTTGTTTTGATCTTACTGTTTTCCCTTTCCGGATTTTCTCAAAACAATAATAAAAAAACAAAACCCAACGAGGACATTAAAGTCAATAAGGAATTTGATAAAGATGGAAACCTGATTCGATATGATTCCACCTATGTTTATACTTGGTCATCGGATAGCTGCCACCAGATTACTCCCGACTCTGCCTTTCATAATTTTTCGGACATCCATGAGATGAGAAAAAAGATGCAGGAACAATTGGAGCATTTTTTTAATCAGGACAGTTCGGGAAACAACCAGTTTCTCCATCCATTTTTCAACGAAGATTTCTTTAATAATGATTTTTTCTCCCGTGATTCCAGTCACAATGATATTCTTCAAAAAATGGAGAAAATGATGGAAGAGCACATGAATTTTTCTAAGGGACACAATGATAAGATGCATCGAAATCTTGACTCATTACACAATGATTTTATGAAAAAGCAAAAAAGATATTTTCAACAAAGAGATTCTATATATTGGAAGCATCAGAATGATGAAAGTAAATCTATCGATTTGTAAACCTTGCAGCAAGAACAGTTCCTTTACAGGAAAATACTTAATCGGCAGTAATATCTAACAAGTGCTGCCGATAAGCAGAAAACAATTTGGATTTTGAAACAAATCCTACGTATTTGCCCTGATCCAAAACCGGTAAATTCCAGACTCCTGTTTCCTTAAATTTGGCCAACACTTTTTCCATTGAGTCTGTAAAAGCAATTGAAGCGGGTGGCATAATCATAAAATTACTAATTGGCATAGAATACAATTCGCTGTTGAACATGATTTCACGAACTTCATCGAGCAAAATGATCCCAATTAAATAACCTTCTTCGGTAAGCACTGGAAATATATTCCTCTTCGATTTGGATATAACTTTCACCAGATCACCTAAATTCCCATCTTCCGAAATGCTTATTAAATCTGTTTCAATCACTTTCGACAGTTTCATAAAACGTAAAACAGCCAGATCCTTATTGTGAGTAATCAACTCTCCCCTCTTAGCCAACTGAGCAGTAATAATTGACTCTTTTTGCAAACTTTTTACGGTAATAAAAGAAATAGTAGTTGACAGCATCAGTGGAACAATGAGCTCATATCCACTCGTTATTTCTGCTATCAAAAAGATTCCGGTTAGTGGTGCATGTAAAACGCCGCCAAGAACACTTGCCATACCAACCAATGTGAAATTACTCTCTGAGAGTGGCTCCCCCAACTCGAAATGATTGTATACAAATACAAACAAAAAACCCAGCATCGCTCCTGTAAACACCGAAGGAGCAAAAATCCCGCCTATTCCACCTGCACCTAAAGTAATTGAGGCAGCAATCACTTTAAAAAAAACCAAAGCTCCAATAAAAATGACTACCATATACCAAACATCAGTATAATCTTCAAATAAACTTGAACGAAAAACCTCTGCAAGATTTCCACCCACCAATGCTTTTACTGTGTTATAACCTTCTCCATATAAAGCGGGAAAATAAAATATGAGTATTCCTAAAGAAAGTCCTCCAATCAGCATTTTGTTTCTCAGAAACTTAAATTGTTCAAATCGTTTTTCAATCCAAAGAAATGTTTTGGTGAAATAAACAGAAACAAGTCCTGAGAGAATGCCCAGTAAAATAAAAAAGGGAATATCCCGTATCACAAAAGGATGAATGATAGCAAACTCAATCAATATATCCTCATCCAAAAAAAGCTTTGTTGTTATTGCCCCGCTAACCGAGGCCATTAGTAAGGGTATTAAGGAAAACCGAGACAAATCGATTAACAATACCTCCAAAGCAAATACAATGGCTGCAATAGGAGTATTAAAAATAGCAGCAATTGCTCCCGATGCACCACAAGCCAACATCAGGGTAATTTCTTTGTAGTCTAAATGAAAATTACGCCCCATATTCGATCCGATAGCCGCTCCCGAAGAAATGATTGGAGACTCGAGACCGATACTACCTCCAAATCCTGCAGTGATAATGGCTCCTATAACGGATGAATAGGTTTTGTGCAATTTAACAATACTATTTCTTTTTGATATTGCATGTAATAGTGATGTGAGATTGTGTTTTGCAAGATCGCGAAGAATGTATTTTCTGAATACCAAAGTAAGGCCAACCCCAATCATCGGGTACAGAAAAAACAAATAATTCTGATAACTCCAATTGATTCCTTCCAGCAAAAACTCACGTCCGCGATAGACTGCTGTTTTCAATACAAGTGCAGTCATTCCGGAAGCAATACCGATAAGTACGCTCAGAATTAAAATAAAACTCCGATTGTTGATGTGACGCAGTCTCCATATTAGAAATCGACGCCATCGCGTGTTTCCGATCATGAAATTCAATTGGTTTAGTCCTAATTTAATAAATTGAATCTTAATATCAGTTATTTACAAAAAAAAGAAAAGTCCATTTCGCAATTGCAAAATGGACTTTAACGAATCTAATAACCATTCGTAAATATCTATTCATCCGAGAAATGCACCAAAACTCTTCTGTAGACATTGAATATTTTCGCTTTTGAGACAAACCCCAAATATTTTTCATCCTGTACAACCGGAAGGTTCCAAGCTCCTGTTTCTTCAAATTTTCGCATCACCTTATCCATAGGTGCATCAACATCCAAAATTGCAGGTGGCATAATCATTAAACTCCACACGTATGTATCATCGTACATCTCAGGACTAAACATGATGTCTCTGATATCATCCAACAACACTATTCCCAACAATTTCTCATCCTCATCAACTACAGGGAAAATATTTCGTTGTGAATGCGAAATAATCTTCACTAATTCTCCTAAAGTTGCGTTCGGATTCACTCGTTTCAAATCCGTCTCGATCACTTTACCCATTTTCATAAGTGTAAGAACCGCTTTGTCCTTATTATGAGTAATCAGCTCGCCGCGTTTTGCCAATCGTTTGGTGTAAATTGAATGTGGCTCAAAATACATGATTGTAAGATAGGCTATGGTTGCTGTAATCATGATTGGTACAAACAATGCGTAGCCACCGGTGATTTCAACAATAAGGAATATTGCTGTAAGAGGCGCGTGCATAACACCTGCCATCATCCCTGCCATCCCGATAAGGGTAAAATTGCTTTCGGAAAGCTTAATAAAATTAAATCCGTTAATTACCCGGGCCACAAAAAATCCGGCAACAGCTCCCAAAAATAAAGAAGGTGCAAAAATACCTCCAACCCCTCCACTACCAGTAGTAACAGTTGAGGCAATCACCTTAAAACCAATAACCAGCACCACATATCCTAACAACAGCCAATAATTGTCTTTCAGAAAATAGAATATACTATTATTTACTAAATCAGTATGATTGCCATTCAGCAACGATTGAATGGTGTTATAACCTTCTCCATAAAGCGGAGGAAATAAGAAAATCATTATCCCCAGCAAAATACCTCCAACAACCATTTTTCGATAACAGTTGGTAATCTTTCCAAATATAGATTCCAGATACATTGAAAAGCGGGTAAAATAAAGAGAAACCAAACCTGCGAAAACACCTAAAATGATATAGTAAGGAATATTATTAATCACAAAAGGAGTTGTAACATCGTAGCTTAACAAGACAGCTTTCCCCATAAAAAAATAGGTAACACTGGCTCCGGTAATCGATGAAATTAAAAGAGGAATTAAAGAAGCCATGGTTAAATCGAGCATGAGAACTTCCAATGTGAAAATCATTCCTGCCATAGGAGCTTTAAAAATACCACCAATTGCACCTGCTGCACCACATCCAATCATTAAAGTTACAATTTTGTAATTCATGTGGAATAAGCGAGCCAGATTCGAACCAATGGATGCTCCTGTAAGTACTACCGGTGCCTCAGCTCCAACCGATCCACCAAAACCAATTGTTAAAGTACTGGCGATAATTGAAGAGTAGTTGTTATGAGATTTTATCTGAGAATTCTTCTTCGAAATTGCGTACAGGATCCGCGACACACCATGACCAATATTATCCTTAACAAAGAACTTCACGAACAAAACTGTCAATAAAATTCCAATTGCCGGATAAGCCAAATACAGTAGATTGGCAGAATCAACATGCAATCGATGCGTTAAAAAATGGTGTGTAAAATGAATTGCATTCTTTAACAGAAGCGCGGCCAAACCACTTACAAGACCCACTAAAAAACTTAAAAGTAGAACGAACTGTCGTTCCTTGATGTTCTTCACTCTCCAAATTAAAAACCGGGAAAGCAAGCTTTTATTCTTCATTTCTAAAAAATCAACGTTTATGTCTAACGACATTATTAATACGTATTGGTCGGATGGCTGAAGAAGTCAGGCGACCCTATAGAGAATTACATAAAAAAATCCAGCGATTTTATTAATCTTATGTATCCCATTGATTATCTGAACTTATTAGACTATACATTTATATAACAGCTCTTCAAATGGAGTGCAAAAGTAACAGATAATTAGTAAGGAGAAAACCTTTTGACAGGAAATTTTATAAACTTTTCCCAATGCAAATTAAATCACTGACAATCAGCACAAACAAAGCAAACGTTTGTTATATCACAGTATAAGAAACAATCTTAATTTTCGATCTTATTAATCTTCTGAAAAATGTTTTAACATACGACGGTAAGTAGAAAAAATTTGTGCCCTCGATACGCATCCACAATACTTACCTTCATTAAGAACAACTAAGTTAAATTTATCGGAATACTGATACTTACTGGCCACATCAGCCATCGACTCGTCGTGCTGAATAACAACCTCAGGAACAACCATCAAATCCCGAACAAATACTTCATCATACTTCTCCGGCTGAAACATGATCTCCCGGATATCATCCAGTTTTACAATGCCTTGAAAATTATTAGCTTCATCAATTACAATAAATATGTTTCGATGTGCTTTAGCAATAATTTTCACCAATTCACCTAATGTGGAATCTGAATTTACGGTACTAAAGTCTTTCTCTATTAATCTGGTAACACGCATCAACGACAGCACATTTTGGTCTTTATCATGTGTCATTAACTCCTTGCGTCTGGCTAACTGTATTGTATAAACAGAATGTGTTTCGAAGGTTTTTACGGTAGCATATGAAACCGTAGCTGTAATCATCAGAGGAACAAACAATTGATATCCTCCTGATATATCGGCAATCAAAAATAATCCGGTTAGCGGCGCATGCAATACTCCCGCAATCATTCCTGCCATACCAATAAGAGCAAAATTATTAACCTCTAAATTCCGTAGTCCCAGATGCTGCACAAGTTTAGCAAACAAAACTCCTGCATTAACACCCATGAACAGTGTTGGTGCGAAAATACCACCTATACCACCTGCTCCAAAAGTAATTGAAGAGGCAATTACTTTAAAAAATATCACCATGACCAACAAAACAATAATCATCCAAAAACTATCCTGAAAAGAATAGAAAAATGAATTATTATACAAATAAGAGTAATTTCCAGACAGAGAGGAATTTATCGCATCGTAACCTTCACCAAATAAAGAAGGAAAAAAGAAGATAATAACTCCAAGTGATAATCCTCCAAAAATTAATCTCTTATAAATCGAATCAATCTTCTCAAAAATACCATGTATAAACATGTAACACTTTGTAAAATAAGTAGCAATCAGACCGGTGAAAATCCCCAAAACAATGTAGTAAGGTAAATCCGACATAATGAACCCGTTTTGCACCTTAAAAGGGTACAAAACATCCATTCCCAGAAAGAAATAAGAGGTAATAATAGCTGATGCAGATGCTAACAAAAGCGGAACTAAAGACCACATGGTAAGATCAAGCATAATTACTTCCAAAGCAAAAACAATTGCGGCAATCGGCGCTTTAAAAATGGCAGCCATTGCTCCCGCACAGGCACACCCCAAAAGCAATGTAATATGCTTGTAATTTAAGTGGAATAAGCGACCAATATTTGAACCAAGAGCAGCTCCGGTCGCCACGCTTGGTCCTTCCAAACCAACAGAACCACCAAATCCAACTGTTAGAGCCGATGTTACAACTGATGAGAACATATTGTGGCGGCTAATTTGAGCATTGGATTTTGAAATGCCATACAGTACATTAGGTATACCATGCCGAACCGGACGTCTGATTACATATTTTATAAATAAAACGGCCATTAAAATTCCAATAGTGGGATAAATAACGTACAGAATATTTTCATATTCCGGTGAAGAATTACGGTGAAGAAGAGAACTAATAAAATGCACAGAATTTTTAATAATTACTGCTGCTATTCCCGATGTTACACCAATAATAATGGCTAACATTGAAATAAACTGACGATTATTTATGTGCTTTAAACGCCAAACCAAAAAACGACCTAATAATGATTTTTTTTTCACTCTAAAATTTAAATAAAACCAATCTCATGATTCCAACGCAACCAATTGCCAATCATTCACCAAATTCCTTCATTCGAAGCTTAAAATAAAGAATATCTTCCTTAAGATACAAGAAGCAACTCCCTAATCGAAAAAATAATCCAATGCAATCTGATATATATAATAGATCTAAAGAACATCTGTCAGATCACATTACTACGTTCAAAAGAGTAACAAGTTGAATAGGTATGCTTAAAATCATACTTCCACGTCTTATTCTTATCAAGAATTTTTCTAAATTTGCATTATCACCGATTCATATTAACAGACACAAGCATACAATCTTTGTTCTTGTGTCTTTTTTTGATTGAATAACATTAGATTCTAAAGAAAATGACAAATCGAATAACATCTCTTTTCAATATTAAATACCCAATTATTCAAGGGGGAATGGTTTGGTGCTCAGGCTGGAAGTTGGCAACGGCTGTTAGTAATGCCGGAGGATTAGGTTTAATTGGCGCCGGATCGATGCACCCTGATACATTTCAGGAGCATATTCAAAAAGCAAAAACTGCAACCAACAAACCATTTGGTGTTAATGTTCCATTACTTTATCCTGAAATGGATAAGATCATGAACATCATCGTAAAAGAAGGTGTTAAAATTGTATTTACATCGGCAGGAAGCCCTAAAAAATGGACTCCATTTTTAAAAGAACATGATATTACGGTGGTGCATGTTGTATCAAGTGCTCTTTTTGCAAAAAAATGCGAAGAAGCTGGTGTTGATGCAGTTGTTGCTGAAGGTTTTGAAGCGGGAGGACATAACGGAAGAGAGGAAACAACTACAATGACATTAATTCCTTCAGTTCGAAAAGCCATTCAATTGCCTTTGATTGCGGCTGGTGGAATTGGATCCGGAGAAAGCATGTTATCTGCAATGATATTGGGAGCTGATGGCGTTCAAATGGGAACCCGTTTTGCCATTTCTGAAGAATCATCGGCTCACGAAAATTTCAAAAAATCGGTACTGGAACTAGGTGAAGGCGGAACAAAACTGGCTTTGAAAAAGTTAGCCCCTACTCGTTTGGTTAAAAATAATTTTTTCAATCAAGTGAATGAAGCGGAATGCAGAGGTGCATCTCCAGAAGAAATGAAGGAAATTTTAGGAAAAGGTCGTGCAAAAAGCGGCATGTTTGAAGGAAATTTGGATGAAGGAGAATTGGAGATTGGGCAGATTTCAGCACTAATCACTAAAATCCAAACCGTTTCTGAAATTATATCCCAAATAGAACAGGAATATCAAGAGAGTCTGGCTCAATTACAATCCAATAAATATAAATTTTAAAGCGTATCCATTCTTAAATTACACAGAAGAAACTATGATTGAATTTGATAAATTTACACTTAAGAATGGCTTGCGGGTAATTGTGCATCGCGATGAAACCACTCCAATGGCTGCCGTAAACATATTATACAATATTGGAGCAAAAGATGAAAATCCTGAAAGAACCGGATTTGCACACCTTTTTGAACACCTCATGTTTGGAGGATCGATAAATATTCCAAATTACGACGAACCCCTGCAAATGGTAGGAGGCGACAACAATGCTTGGACCAATAATGACATCACCAATTACTATCTTACTGTTCCAAAAGCTAATTTAGAAACCGCTTTTTGGTTGGAATCCGACAGAATGCTGAGTCTTGCTTTCAGCGAAAAAAGTCTGGAAGTACAGCGAAGTGTAGTCATTGAAGAATTTAAACAACGATATTTCAATCAGCCTTACGGCGATGTTTGGTTACACCTTCGCCCTTTGGCCTATAAAGAACATCCATACCAATGGCCAACAATTGGAAAATCTATCGATCACATTGAAAAAGCTACTTTAGAAGAAGTTAAAGATTTCTTTTTTCACCATTATGCACCCAATAATGCAATTATGGTTGTTGCAGGAAATGTGGATACTCAACAAGTTAAAGAACTATCGGAAAAATGGTTTGGACCAATTGAACGAAGAGAAATTCAAGAAAGAAATCTTCCTGTTGAACCAACTCAAAATGAATTCCGGAGCAAACGAATAGATAGTAACGTACCGTTCGATGCAATCTATATGGCCTTTCATATGGGAAAAAGAATGGACGAAGATTTTTATATTATAGATTTGGTTTCGGATGTTTTGTCTAACGGACAATCGTCACGTATTTTTCAATCTTTGGTAAAAGAAAAGAATTTATTCTCTTCGATCGACGCTTATATTACAGGTGAATTTGAACCTGGATTGTTTCTGATAACAGGAAAACTGGTTGAAGGTGTAGCCATGGAAACAGCAGAAGCTGCCATTTGGGAAGAACTGAATAAAATGGCCACAACAAAAGTTGATGAGTACGAACTTCAGAAAGTGAAAAATAAGGTGGAGTCAAGCTTAGTGTTTTCAGAAATCAGCTATTTAAACAAGGCTATGAACCTGGCTACACATGAATTATTAGGTGATGCCGACGACATTAATAAAGAAGTGGAAAAATATCAGAAAGTAAGTGTTGCTGACATTTTAAACAGTTCCGCTAAAATTTTCAGAAAAGAAAATTGCTCTACACTTTATTACTACTCAAAAAAATAGGAATGAAAAATTTATACAGAAACACAGCTCCCGAATTCAAAACAGTAGATAGTGTTGAAATTCTGCCCTCACTAAAACATTCGTTGAGCAACAACATTCCCGTTCACATCATTAATGGTGGTAGTCAGGATGTTGTAAAAATTGAATTTATTTTTAATGCTGGAATCTGGCAACAGAAAAAACCGTTAATTGCTACTTTAACCAACACAATGCTTAACGAGGGAACCTCCTCTTTATCAGCATCTGAAATTGCAGAGAAATTTGATTTCCTTGGGGCTCACATTGGGTTTTCAGCGAGCAAACATGATGCAAGTGTTACGCTGTACAGCCTTAAAAAACATTTTTCAGAGACTCTTGCATTAATTGCAGATCTAATCAAGAATTCCATTTTTCCCGAGAAAGAATTCAAAACAATTTTAACCAATAAGAAACAGCAATATCAAATTGATCATCAAAAAACAAATGTTTTAGCTAAAGAAAAATTCACAGAGATGATTTATGGAAAAAATCATCCTTATGCAAACATCTATGATAGCAGTGAATTTGACAATTGCAGTCTGCAGGATGTTAAAGAATTTTACAAAGAACATTACACGCCCAACAACTGCCATATTATAATAGCTGGTAAGGTGGATGATAATGTGCTATCTGAGGTTGAAGATTTATTTGGTATAAATAAATGGACAAATCAAAGTCCGTCAATTGATTTCGACCATAAAATAATAAGTTCAAAAGAAAAGTCAGCCTTCGTATGTAAAGATGATGCTGTTCAATCAACAATCCGAATTGGCCGCAAATTATTCACAAAAACTCACCCCGATCATACGGGAATGCAACTTTTAAATTTAATATTAGGGGGCTATTTCGGATCACGGCTGATGCAAAACATCAGAGAAGAAAAAGGATATACCTACGGAATCAACTCTATCCTGATCTCTCATCTAAAAGATGGCCATTTTACGATTGTTACTGAAGTTGGTGCTGAGGTTTGTAAGGCTGCAGTTCAAGAAATATTCATCGAAATTAAGCGGTTAAGGGAAGAATTGGTCCCCGAAGATGAGTTGACATTAGTGAAAAATTATATTTCAGGTGAATTACTTCGAAATTTAGACAGTCCTTTTGCCTTGTCGGATGGATTAAAAGGAAATCTACCTTTTGGATTAGACAATACCTATTTTGCACAATTTATTAAGGATTTAAAAGCTGTTACTGCAAAAAAAATAATGGAATTGGCGAATGAGTATTTACAGCTTGATGATCTTTACCTTATAGTCTGTGGACCGAAGGAATGCGAAGAAGCCGTTGCCTTTTCAAATTAATTCCTTTTTTACCAAACTGGATGATATTTCAGTTTAATGTATGGTAATTTGTTGTGAAAATTCGCATATTAATGATTACCTGTTAAAAAAAGGTAAACATGTACTACATTTAGTATCTTAAAATTATAAGATTTTGCTACTTTTAATCGTAGCAACAATATATACAGAACAAAGGGGTTTTTATGAGTAGTGAAACCGAAAAAGACAAACAACTAATACTTGACGCCTACGAGGAACTTTTGAAACATTGCAAAAGGAGTCGTGAGCCGGAAAGTAAACAAATGATAGACAAGGCTTTTCATTTTGCATGGGAAGCTCATAGAGAGGTGCGTCGCAAATCAGGAGAGCCTTATGTTTTGCATCCAATTGCTGTAGCTCAAATTGCAGCAAAAGAAATGGGGCTGGGAACAAAATCTATTGTAGCTTCCTTACTGCATGATGTTGTTGAAGATACCGAATACACCCTTGAAGATATCCAAAATCATTTTGGTGAAAAAGTTGCCCAAATTGTTGATGGTCTGACTAAAATTTCGGACGTATTTGATCAACAAACTTCAATGCAGGCAGAGAATTTCAGAAAAATGCTGTTAACCCTATCCGATGATCTTAGGGTGATTCTGATAAAAATGGCCGACAGACTGCACAACATGCGCACCTTGAGCTCTATGCCATTGCGCAAACAAATGAAAATTGCCGGCGAAACACTTTTTCTTTTTGCTCCCTTAGCACATCGAATGGGATTGTATGCTATTAAATCTGAATTGGAAGATTTAAGTCTGAGATATGAACACCCGGATGACTTTGACAACATTTCCAAAAAGATAATAGAACAAGAAGAAAAACAACAAAAAATAATACAGAGCATAATTGCTCCGATTAAGGAGAAACTTAAAGAAGCAAATATTCAATGCTCCATTAAAAACCGACCAAGGTCAATTTTCTCTATTTGGAATAAAATTGAAACTCAAAATACCAGTATTGAAGAAATTTACGATCTCATTTCCGTCAGGGTCGTTTTTACACCCAAGGAAGGTGTTTCTGAGAAAAACCAATGTTGGAATATCTATTCCCTTATTACTGATATTTACAAACCAAAACCAGAACGTATCAGGGATTGGGTTAGTACACCGAAAGCCAACGGGTATCAGGCGCTGCACGTAACAGCCATGGGACCTCAGGGAAGGTGGGTCGAATTTCAGATAAGAACAGAGAAAATGGATGACATTGCAGAAAAAGGTTTTGCAGTTCATTCTAAATACAATACCAGTGGAAGTGGAGAGTCTGAATTAGATAAGTGGCTGAACGATGTTCGTGAAATCTTAGATAATCCTGAAGCTGACGCTATGGCTTTCCTCGACGAATTTAAATTGAATTTATTTTCAAAGGAAATTCAGGTTTTTACACCTAAAGGACACATTCGCACTTTACCCAAAAAAGCCACGACTCTTGATTTTGCCTACGACATCCATACAGATATCGGAAATCATTGTATTGGAGCTAAAGTAAATCATCGGCTGGTGCCATTAAGCCATGAATTAAAAAGTGGTGATCAAGTGGAAATTCTAACTTCTGAAAAACAGGTCCCCAAATATGAATGGATTGAATTTGTAATCACTGCCCGGGCAAAGTCTAAAATTAAATCTGCCTTTAAAAAAGAAAGAAAAGAATACACTTTAAAAGGTTCCAGAATGATAGAAGATCAATTATCTGACAGCGGTCTTCTCCTAAATGCAAAAGCATTTCGAAAAATGCTGGAGCACTACAAACTTTCGAATAAAGAAGAATTATTTTATAAAGTTGGTATAGGAAACATCAACATCAACGAAATTGATGGTGTTGTTCGAAAAAAATCAAAAAGTAAATTCATTAAGTACTGGAAACTTCAGTTTTTTGGCAATTCAGAGGAAAATGAGGACGAAGAAATCCTTGAAACTCCTAATGCAAAACCTGAACTTGATAAAAAGAAAACTCTTATGCTTACAGAATTGGCAGCTAATGAGAGTTATAAAATTGCAGCCTGCTGCAAACCAATACCTGGAGACGAAGTTCTTGGCTATCTGGATATGGCTAATAATGTAACCATACACAAAAGGAAATGCCCCAACGCATTAAAATTAATGTCAAGTCAGGGCGATCGGATTCTTGCTGCAGATTGGACCAGTCATAGGTTAATGTCTTTTCTCGCCATTATTGAATTGACAGGAATTGATAAAATTGGCATTGTTAATGAAGTTACCAATGTTATCTCAAAAGATCATGATGTAAATATGCGATCGCTGCACTTTGAAAGCCATGATGGTGTGTTTGAGGGCTTAATCCACCTCTATGTTCACAATACTGAAGATCTTAACAATTTAATTATGAAACTTATCAAGATCAAAGGTCTTGATAATGTGAAACGTATCGAAAATATTGAAGAATACAGCTAAATTAAAATTTATTCTAAATAAGCTTCCAGTTCTAAAAAAAATCACTATTTTAGACCCATTATTTTAAATTAGATTAGATAACACCTAGGTTATTTTTTGATATGAGCAACGAAGACACTAAAGAAATTGTTAAGAAGATGTTTACAGAATATCTTCAGAAAAAGGGACATCGAAAGACTCCGGAAAGATACGCAATACTAGATGAGATATATTCCCGGGAAGGTCACTTCGATATTGAATCTCTTTATATCTTTATGAAAAATAAAAACTATCGTGTCAGCAGAGCAACACTTTACAATACTATAGATCTTCTTTTAGATTGTAAATTGGTAGTTAAGCATCAATTTGGTAAAAATATCGCTCAGTTCGAAAAAGCATATGACAGCAACAAACACGATCATTTGATTTGTACCCGTTGTGGAAAAGTTCTTGAATTTTGCGACACCCGTTTAGAAGATGTTCGTAAAAATGTTTCTGATGATATGGACTTCAAAGTTTCTCATCATTCCTTATATATCTACGGAATTTGCCAGGAATGTCGAAAATTAGAAAACAACTAAGTTTATCAACAATCAATATCTTTCAAAAACCTCTTTAAATAAGAGGTTTTTTTATCCCCAAAAATGACTTATCAACAAGACCTGTTTTCAACTGCCCGAAATAAAAATATTTATTACCTTTGACTGTTAAAACTTGCAAGCATTCTTCAAGATTTAACAGCGTACCCGAACCAATTTTATAAATCCAATCGTAAAATTGGTTTGGATAATTACTTGTTAAGATTTACTATCAAATTATTAGACAGATGAAAGTTGATGTACTTTTAGGCCTCCAATGGGGAGATGAAGGTAAAGGAAAAGTTGTGGATGTACTAACCCCAAAGTACAATTTTATCACCCGTTTTCAGGGTGGCCCCAACGCAGGACACACTTTGGAATTTAATGAAATAAAGCACGTTCTGCATACAATTCCTTCCGGTATCTTCCGCGATGATAAGATTAACGTTATTGGAAATGGTGTTGTTATCGACCCGGTAATTTTCAAGAAAGAAATTGAAGGAATAAAAAAACTTGGAATCAATCTATCCAAAACCTTATTTATTTCGAAGAAGGCTCATTTAATTTTACCTTCTCACAGAATTCTTGATGCGGCATCTGAAGCGGCTAAAGGGAAATCAAAAATTGGATCAACCCTTAAAGGAATTGGACCAACCTATATGGATAAAACCGGAAGAAACGGTTTGCGTGTAGGAGATATCAAATTAAACTTCAAAGAAAAATACGACTCGTTAGTTGACAAGCACCGTTTAATGCTTGACAAACTTTATGAGTTTGATTACGACATTTCTGAATACGAAACCGAATGGTTTGAAGGCATTAAAGTTTTAGCTGAATTTCAGTTAATCGACAGTGAACAATTTCTTAATGATGCTCTTAAAGATGGCAAATCAATTCTTGCTGAAGGTGCACAGGGAACTATGCTGGATGTTGACTTTGGCTCCTATCCATTTGTAACTTCATCGAACACTGTTTGTGCAGGAGCTTGTACTGGTTTAGGTATTGCACCGAATCGAATTGGCAGAGTTATTGGTATCTTCAAAGCATATTGCACAAGAGTTGGTATGGGACCATTTCCAACTGAGCTTTTTGATGCTGATGGAGATTTGCTAAGAGCTAAAGGAAATGAATTTGGATCGACAACCGGTCGTGCCCGAAGATGCGGTTGGTTAGATTTGGTTGCTCTTAAGTATTCGATCATGATTAACGGCGTTACTGAATTAACCATGATGAAATCGGATGTAATGGACGATTTTGACACCATTAAAATTTGTACATCTTACCTTGTAAATGGTGAAGAAGTTGAGCATGTTCCTTACGAAATGACTGACGATATCAAACCTGTTTACACAGAGTTTAAAGGTTGGAAAACTGATATGACTGCTGTTACTCATGAGAATGAGTTCCCTGAAGAATTTAATGCTTACATTAATTTTATTGAGGAAGAAACCGGAGTACCTGTTAAAATTGTTTCTGTTGGTCCAAACAGAGCTCAAACTATTGAAAGAATGCTTGATTAATCAGGCACAACAATAAAAGTCTGTTAAGACTCACAAAAAAAACCTGTTTGAAAATCAAACAGGTTTTTTTAATTCTGTAAAAACATTATTTACTTACATTTTTGATTGATCCTAAATCAGGAAAAAATTCAATGCTGTAATTTTCATTCAGCAACACTTCAGCAGGCATATTCGCAATTTTTCCAAACTGTGCAATCGGCATTCTATTCTGAAATAAAATTTCTCTCCCATTAGAAATAGATACATCAGCCATTCCCGGAATTCTGTAAAATATTTGCTTCTGAGGAACAAGTCCAACTGTTGGAATAATTGCCAACTCTCTTGTTATCTCTAAATTTTTAAAATCAACACGAATTGGTTTCCCACCCAAATCATTCACTCCAACCGGGCCAGCTTGCGGAGACATTCGAAAAATTACGCCGCCATTTTCACCATTTTTAGGAGTGTATAAAAACTGAAAATTCTCTGTAAATCCAACTCTTTTGCCAACAAACAGAGATAAGTAATCATTTTCTAATTTTTCCAATTCTTTAATAATGATCTCATAAGCCTTTCCATCCGGAGGCAATACCTCATAATTTGCAGTTAATATTTTAAATCTTCTTTTTCTTAACTTAAATATCTGATGAGCCGCTTCTTCCGCTTTCTCCTCCAAAGATTTTACCAAGGCCTGCTTTTCCAGAACCGGAACTTTTACAAAAGCTGTATCCGTTTCCACCACTTTAAAAATGGTATCCTCTTTATATTTTATTATTGGATCGATTGAAAATTTCCCGTATTCTATATCAATCTTATCATCGGTAATGAAAACCGATTCTTTTTCTTCTTTCAATATCATTTTCTTCTCCAAATTAAAACCTCTGATTAATCCGGTAGGAGTCAACGAAATTAAACTAGGTTCATAATCCACGGAAGTGGTAATTTTATGATATTCTTCCGGATCTACCTCACCATGAGAAGAAACATCTATTGATTTTAGTTCCCACTCCACTCCATCGGCAGAAACAACATCCGAAATATTCAGATATTTCTTTGCATATTCGGCAAAAGGACCTCTTTTCAAAATCGTTTTTTCTGCAATCACATTAAGTTTTAAAACGGTTTGAGGCAATGCATACACTACTGTATTAGGAGTATCAAGCGTTTTTCTCTTTTGAGCACCGGCATACCACTGACAAGAAGTTACAACAAGTAATACCAATAAAGTTCTTAGAATCATTCGGTTCATTATAATCTGAATTTTTTGTTTAAAATCGGCTAATAAAACTAACGGTAATTATTACCTAACTAATATACAAAGCTCACTATTTTTTTAAATGTAACCATGCTTTCGGTAAATAGTCAATTATATCGCTGGCAGTAAGTGCTTCTACACCGACATCTACAGAAGCTAAATCGCCCGCTAAACCATGCAGATACGCTCCAATTATTGCCGCGATATGTGATGAATAGCCCTGCGATAACAAAGATAATATTATTCCAGTTAACACATCACCACTGCCAGCTGTTGCCATTCCCGGATTACCTGTAGGATTAAAATAACAAGTTCCTTCCGGACAGCAAATAGCTGTATATGCTCCTTTTAGCATCAGGCTTAGTCCATGTTTTTTTGCAAACTCCCGCTGCATGCAATTGCGGGTATAACTATCACCGCTTTTCCCAACCAAACGTTCAAACTCCTTAACATGCGGAGTAAAAATACTCCCCATTGGCAGTTCTTCTTTTAGTTCAGGATGCTCTCCTATGATATTAATTGCATCGGCATCTATTACCATCGGAACTTTTACTTCCTTTAAAAGATCAATCATTGCCTTAAAAGAATTTTGCTTTTTATCTATTCCCGGACCGATAGCAACCGCCTTAAATTGGCTCAAATCGGGATATTCTGTAAAAATAATATCCGAACGATCAATACTAACCATAGCTTCAGGTACGGCTGTTTGCATAATTTGATATCCCAAACGCGGAATATGGGTAGTTAACAGACCAATTCCCGAACGCAGACTTGCACGGGAAGCCAGTATTGCAGCGCCCATTTTCCCATAACTGCCACTTATAAGCAAGCCATGACCGTAGGTTCCCTTATGATCAAATTTTTTCCTGGGCATCAATAAAGACTTCACAAACTCTCTAGTTAATAACTTGTAGGCAGTGGGCTCTGTTTGAATTATTTCGGGATGCAACCCAATTGACAAAACTTCCCATTCACCAACATATTCAGCATTTTCGGGAAAAAGAAATGCCAATTTGGGAAATTGCAAACTTAAAGTATAATCTGCCCGAACAATTCCTCTCAAATTATTTTTAGAGTTATCCTCTCCCATCAAACCCGATGGAATATCAATGGCAATAACTTTTGCATCACTGGCATTTATTGCTTTCACAACATCCAACGACAATTCTTCCAGAGGCCTTGACAAACCCGAGCCAAAAATTGCATCAACAACTATATCATCCTTAAAAAGCCATGGCATCGATTCAATCGAAGTCATTTCATACAAATCCAATGTATTCAAATTTCTTATCCGCTCCAGATTCGCCTCAGCTTCATCCGATATCTTATCGGTTATTCGAAGCACAAATACTTCAACAGCATAATTCTTATCAGCCAACATGCGTGCCAAGGCTAATCCATCTCCTCCATTATTTCCCGGACCAACAAAAACCTTGCAACTTTGAGGAGCAGGAAAATGTGAAATAACCCACTTAAAAATTTGCCCCGCGGCTCGTTCCATTAAATCGATGGAAGATATTGGTTCGTGCTCTATGGTGTAGGCATCAATCTCAGCAATTTGTCTGGCAGTAAATATTTTCATTGTTATCGAGTTTTGAATCGTTAAATGATTAGGCTCTACAAAAGTTAATAAACAAAACATCACAATCTTATAATACCTAAATAGTTCAAGTATCTAATTTAGGCTTGCTATCGCAATATTTTTTTTTGTTTAAATTCCTTATGTATTGAATGCCTTTATCAAAGATACTAAACTTTCAATAATTGAATATGCTTACGAAAACGTTTTAAATAGATTCATTCTGGTAACAAATCGTCACTGCCTTCTGTTTTTTTCTATATATTTGTCAATCTTAAAACTAAAACTTTACTTTTAATTAAAAACTAACATTTATGTTTAAAGGACATCCTAAAGGACTAATTCCAGCTGCTATAGCAAACATGGGAGAACGATTTGGTTTCTACACCATGATGGCTATTCTGGTATTATTCCTACAAGCCAAATTTAATTTAGATGGAGCTAATGCTGGTATTATTTACTCTATTTTCTATTTTTCAATTTACATTTTAGCATTAGTTGGAGGAATTATCGCTGATAAAATAAATAACTTTAAAGGCACTATTCTAACCGGTTTAATTATGATGGGTGCAGGTTACTTTATTTTAGCAGTACCTACTCCTACGCCGGTATCAAGCGTTCCATTTTTCTTAACTGTTTCACTAATTGGATTATTTGTAATTGCTTTTGGTAATGGTCTTTTTAAAGGAAACCTTCAAGCCTTAGTTGGTCAGATGTATGATGACCCTAAGTATGGTGCCTTAAGGGATTCAGGTTTCTCTCTTTTTTATGCATTTATTAATATAGGTGCTATTTTTGCTCCGATTGTTGCAATTGGAATGCGTAATTGGTGGTTGGGAAAAAATCAATTACAATATGATGCAAGTTTACCCGAATATTGTCATAGTTTCATTAATGGTGACATTTCGGAGGCTTCTATGCATACATTTCAAGAGTATGCTGATAAAGCAAGTGGAGTACATGTAGCTAATTTAGCTGAATTTGCAGATAGGTACTTAAACGTATTTAATACTGGCTTCCATTACGCATTTGGTACAGCAATTGTGGCTATGGCTATTTCATTATTCATATTTATCAAAAACAAAAAACAGTTTCCAAATCCAAAAGGAACAGAGGCTCTTGCTGCAGGCTCTGGATACACTAAAGAAGAAGTGAAGATGGAAGCTAAAGAAATTAAGCAACGTATGTATGCTTTATTAGCCGTATTTTCAGTTGTTATCTTCTTTTGGTTCTCTTTCCATCAAAATGGTTTAACATTAACGTTATTTGCTAAAGATTATACAGTACTTAAGATTGGAACCTGGCATTTCTCAGTAGAGCTGTTCCAATCCATGAACCCATTCTTTGTGGTATTCTTAACTCCTGTTGTAGTAGGTATCTTTGGATGGTTAAGAGCTAGAAACATGGAGCCATCTACTCCAAAAAAGATTGCTATCGGTATGGGTATAGCTTGTTTAGGTTTTGTTGTAATGATGTTAGGTTCTTTCGGTTTACCATTATGGGAAACAATTACCCCTTCGGCAGGTGGCACTCCGCTTATGGATTCTGAGCGTGTTGCTCCATATTTACTATTGGGAACTTATTTTATCTTAACAGTTGCTGAGCTATTTATTAGCCCAATGGGTATTTCATTTGTATCTAAAGTTGCTCCTCCTCAATATCAAGGTCTAATGCAAGGCGGATGGCTAGGTGCTACGGCATTAGGAAATGGACTATTATGGATTGGTGCTGTCTTATATCAAACAATACCTGTTTGGATGACTTGGAGTATTTTTGTTGTCGCTACAGCAATCTCCATGTTTACAGTCATATTCATGGTAAAATGGTTAGAAAGAGTTTCTGAATAAACAAATCAAAATATATTATATAAAACCGCCTCAAATTGAGGCGGTTTTTATATTAAAAAAATGTGGGAGCCAATACTAAACTTAGATGACATTAAAACCACACTAAACGAATCCCTTAACTATAAATCTCCACCCGTTCTCAATTCTACCCCTAATCCATAACCAATCCAATACCAAAAACTTTGACTGTGCTCTACTGTAGTAGCACCTACTCCAGCAGCAAGCCCGTCTTCAAAATTATTTCCTCCGTCAATCTTCTTACACTCTCTAATATTCATTTCCTGAACACCTAAATTTTCTAAATTCATAATTGTAAATTTTAATAAATAAAAAATATTGAAGTTTAGTTCAAAAAGTAAATAACAAACAAAGATGAACTTTTCTTCCTTAATTGTTTTTGTCATTAAAAATCGGCCGAATTTTAAATCTCCTATAAAGTTAATTGAGAGCAGTCCAGTAAACTTGGACTTTAGCAATTATTTTTCAATAAATATTTTTTCATTACGCACAACCAAAATTACTCCATCCAATTTAAGACATAAAGGTATTTTATATTATATTTGTTCTTATTCAAAATAATTCTAAATAAAATCTCATGTTTGAGAAACTTAAAAAGCGTTGGGAGATCACCTCTAACATCCAATTGATACTTATTTTTATTGCCTTTTCGGTTACCGGAAGTCTAGCGGTTATGGTACGCAAACTTGTTTTTTCCTACTTGTCGATTGGTTCTGACACAAACCTGCTGATTAAAATTTTCATGAGCATTTTAATAATCACCCCAACCTACCAAGTGTTTTTAATTATTGTTGGTAGTTTATTGGGCCAATTTCGATTCTTTTGGAAATTTGAGAAGAAAATGCTGAGCCGTTTTATCCCTAAAAAGAAAAAACAACCTCTATCCTAGAAAAAGCGATATGGACCAAGAACACAATCACACTTACATGAATAAAGAAATAATCGCCGAAAAATTTCGCCTGCTACAAGACAGAATATGCAAAGCCATTGAAACAACCGATGGAAAAGCAAATTTTATGGAAGATACTTGGGAACGCAAAGAAGGTGGCGGCGGTAGAAGTAGAGTAATAGTGAATGGTAACATTATAGAAAAAGGTGGAGTTCAATTCTCAGCAGTTCACGGCAAATTACCAGAAAAAATCAAACACAAATTAAATCTTTCCAATTCAAATTTCTTTGCAACCGGAGTCTCACTAATCATGCATCCCGAAAACCCTCATGTGCCAATTGTACACATGAATGTTCGTTACTTCGAATTAGAGGATGGTACGTTTTGGTTCGGTGGAGGAATCGATCTAACTCCTATTTATATAAATGTGGATCAAGCCAAAGATTTTCACAAGGAACTGAAAGAAGTATGCGATCGTCATCATCCGGAATATTATTCAAAATTTAAAACTTGGGCTGATGATTATTTCTTTCTTCCCTTTCGGGAAGAAACCCGCGGTATTGGAGGAATATTCTTCGATCATTTAAATGGCACAGATGGTTTAAGCAAGGAGGAAATTTTTAATTTCACAATGGATGTAGGCAATTTATTTGCACCTCTTTACTGTCGAATACTGAGTCAGAACAAGGGGGAAAGATATTCGGAGAAAGAAAAAGACTGGCAATTGCACCGGCGGGGAAGATACGCAGAATTCAACCTGGTACTTGATAAAGGAACCAAATTTGGACTGGATACCAATGGAAGAACCGAATCAATACTGGTCAGCATGCCACCCGAAGTAAAATGGACTTATCAGTACCCGATTGAAAGCGGTTCCAAAGAAGAGTTAACACTTTCTCTTCTAAAAAAAGGAATTAACTGGGTGGAATAAGTACAATCCTGTTTATACCAATTTAATTTCAAAACAGACTTTAATTAAAATGAATTAATTTTTAGCTGTATCGAGGCAAAAAAGTAAAGCATAGCCATGTTACGATGCATCTTTTTTAACGAAGATATAGCTGAAAAGAAACATTTTATAAGGCATGTTTTGATGTTAATTTGGTATTACTTACCAAATCAAAAAACAATTCGCTGTTTGATTTGTTTAGCAGTGGAAGAAAATTTTTATTACTTTAAACTGGGAAACAGCTAAACACTCCCTTTTTATCTAAATAATCAACACGAACACTATGCCAAAAAAAACGACTGTTTTACTACTCAATTTAGGAACGCCAAAAAGTCCTGATGTATCAGATGTTCGCACCTATCTTTTCGAATTCCTAAACGATCCGAGAGTAATTGATATTCCCTGGTTGTTACGTAAAATATTAGTAAACCTTATTATCGTTCCTTTTCGGGCAAAAGGTTCATCAAAAATCTACAAGAAATTGTGGACCAAAGAAGGTTCTCCATTGATGATTTACGGAGAAAAAGTAAAAGGTTTGCTTCAAGAGGAACTGGATTCCAATTTTACTGTAGAGCTGGCCATGCGCTATCAGCAACCATCGATGAAGAACGTTTTGGATAAAATACAAAAGGATATGCCTCAGAAGTTGATTATTCTTCCAATGTATCCGCAATATGCTTCCTCATCAACAGGTTCTACCTTCCAGAAGGCAATGGAAATTATCAAATCCTGGGAAGTAATTCCTGAAGTGAAATTTGTAAACCAATTCTTCGACCATGAAGGATACCTGGATACTATTGCTGAAAATGCCAAAAAGCATGATTTAAACGATTTTGATCATTTTATATTCTCTTATCATGGACTGCCAATCCGCCAAATAAACAAAGTTCATCCTAACCGGAATTGTTTTAAATGCGATTGTCACAAAAAATTTATTCCTGAAACAGATTATTATTGTTACCGTTCAACCTGCTTTGAGACCAGTCGCTTATTAGCTGAAAAATTATCTATTCCTAAAGAAAAATATACCGTTTCCTTTCAATCCCGATTGGACAAAAACTGGCTGGAACCTTTCTCTGATAAAGTAGTGGAAGAAGAAGCTAAAAATGGCACAAAAAAGATACTTGTTTTCAGCCCTGCTTTTGTTGCTGATTGCCTGGAAACAACAGTAGAAATTGGAATAGAATATCGAGAAATTTTCGAAAAAAACGGTGGCGAAAAATTAGCCTTGGTTGAGAGTCTAAACGATCATCCAAAGTGGATTGCGACCTTGAAGGATTTGGTAATTAATTCATAATCTCAAATTATTAATTCGCCTAAGAAGCTGTTTAAATTTATTAATAGCATTTGCAGAGAAATATCAAAAATAAGGGAGGTCGTTATTATTTGTTAATGCCTTCACCAAAGGCTTAAACGTCCATTATTATTTGTTAATACCTCCACCAAAGGCTTAGGCAAGTCATTATAATATGTTAACGGCTTCGTTAAATGAAAAAATCACAATTATAATTTTATAAAAGCGAGGGCAATACATTAGGCAGGCAATTATTAGTTATTAATACCAATTAAATTTCAAAAGTATCTTTAGAAGCTGTTTAAATTTATTTTTAGAAATTTTTATCGAAGAAAAAAGGCTCAGAATAAGGCAAATTTGATGCGGATAGTGGTTCTATTTAACGCAATTATGAGGTTTTTGGCTTATGAAAAAGCTAAAGGATAAATTTTTAAACAGTTTCTAATTTTAAGCCCGATCAATAGTTGCTTCCCAAAAATACATAGGAGGATTACACTCCTTGAAACCTTCCGAAAGGTAAAGATTTTGAGCTGTTTGATTGTCGTTTCGAACCTCTAAGGTTATTTTGCAGCAATCTATCTTCCTGGCAATGGCTTTAACAGATTTCATTAAGAACCGCCCTACACCTTTCCCCCTATAATCAGGTAAAACTATTAAGTCATGAATGTTTATGAGGGAAGACATCTTGAAAGTTGAAAAATTCACAAAGCAATTTGCCAAAGCAATATATTCATTCTCATTTTGCACTAAAACCCCAATATAATTAGCCTGTTTTTGCAATCCACATACTAATTCTTGAAATGAATCGGCATGTAATGGCTTTTCACAGCCCATCCGATCCAACATATACGCATTCATTAAATTGAACAATGCAGTCTGATGATCCGAATCATCAAAATTCAGCTCTACAAAGGAAAAAGGAAGTGTTGTCATGTTTTCGGTTTGTAAAAGCATTTACAGTTTGGAAATCTATTTTAAAATTACACTTTAAAACGCCAGGTTTCAATCTCATATTTTTTCACTCTTGTCCCCAGCATTCTCTCTGTAATACAAAGCAATTCAGCCGCTTTTGTTACATTCCCGGCCGTAGTCGTGAGTGCGTCCCGAATCAATTGTTTTTCAAGCTGCTCAACCACAACCATCATTCCACCTTCCATTACACTGTTTGTTGAATCGGCAGTTTGAAGAGTTGGAGGTAAATCGTAACTATGAATAACATTATCTTTCGTCATTATGCACGATCGTTCAATCACATTCTCCAGTTCCCTAATATTTCCCGGCCAACGATGAACCATCAACATATTTACTGCAGATGTTGTAATTCTTTTAATTTGAAAATTATTCTTTCGGTTAAACTTATCGATAAAATGATCAACCAAAATTGGAATATCATCTCTTCTGTGTCGTAAAGGAGGAATAAATATTGGAAAAACATTAATTCTGTAATAGAAATCTTCTCTAAAATCACCATTCTCAATTAGCTCCTCCAAATTACGGTTTGTTGCTGCCACTATTCGCACATCAACCTTAATGGTTTTAGATCCCCCCACACGTTCAAACTCTCTTTCCTGCAAAACCCGTAACAATTTTACTTGCGTAGATAAAGGCAAATCACCTATTTCATCCAAAAAAATTGTTCCCCCATCGGCCAATTCAAATCTCCCCTTTCTCATTTGATCGGCACCCGTATAAGCTCCTTTTTCATGTCCAAAAAGTTCACTTTCAATTAAGCTTTCCGGCAATGCAGAACAATTTACTTTAATGAGCTTACGATCCTTTTGTTTGCTTTTGGCATGTATTTCCTCAGCAAATAGTTCTTTTCCAATCCCGCTTTCGCCACGCAACAAAACCGTGCTGTTTGTTTGGGCCACCCGACTTACCAATGCATATAAATCACACATTTTGCCTGAGTTACCAATAATGTTATGCGGTTTTTGGCTATCGAGCTGACTTTTCAATTCTCTGTTTTGTTCTCGTAATGCTTCTAATTCTTCAAGCTTAGCTTGCTTATAACGAGCCGTTTTTGCAATCATCGATCCAACAATACTCAATAGCTGAATATCCTCATTAACAGAAATGTTGGAATTGTAAATTCTCACAACACTTAAGGCACCCATTACAACATTATCAAGCAAAAGCGGCACACAAATAAAAGTTAACTCGTGTCCGTCTTTTGTAAGTTCCGTTTTAATTTTGTTGATAAAAAGTTTCGATTTTGATATTTCAGAAATAACAACAGGCCTGGCCAATTCAACAACCTTACCTATAATTCCTTCACCCAAATCGTACTTTCCCCTTGCTTGCTGCGATGCACTTAATCCATAGGCAGCCTCAATCATCATCCGGTTTGTTTGCCGATTAAAAATCGTGATAAAACTTCTTTCGGCATTCAAATGTTTCACCAAACAAGCTAATATCGGAGATAAATCCTTTTTTAATTCATTACTGTTCAAAAGTCTTTGGCTTATATCGAAAAGAAGAGACATTTCATTAAAACCATAACATTCGTCGCCTGCTTTTTTGCATTTTAAACTCATAAGCGAATATTTAAGGGGGTACATCTGCAAAATTATAAAAAAAGCAACAATACCCCTACAAAAACACACAAATCATTTAATAATTTATGCATATTACAAATCACACCCCATCAAAAACACAGACTGACACAAATAAAAACACATTAAAAACCAACACACCCCCATTTAAACAATTCCCATCACTTACAAAACCATTTTGGAACAATTTGAATCCTAAATTCAAATTTTGTTTAAAATACATTTCTGTATGAATCAAATAATCAAACAGATCGAAATCCCTTACTGAACCAACGATTACACACTTAAATTCAAATATGTACTCCAAAACCATCTTTCCTACAAATTTGTAGGAAATCGAAGTGCCTGCAATGCAAAACAAATACGGACAAAACAACAATAAACATCTCTGCAATAAATACTTAAACACCAAAAAACAACAAAGACTACAAAGCTAAAAAAGCAAATGGTACGCTTTATGAATACGGCTTGGCAACTATTAACCCAAATAAAAATAACAGACATGAGAAAAATTGCCATTTACGGAAAAGGTGGAATTGGAAAATCAACTACAACCCAAAACACTGTAGCAGGTCTAGTTGAAGCTGGAAAAAACATCATGGTTGTTGGATGTGATCCCAAAGCCGACTCCACAAGATTATTATTAGGAGGATTAGCTCAAAAAACAGTTCTTGACACACTGCGCGAAGAAGGAGAAGATGTTGATTTGGATGATATTGTTCGTCCTGGTTACGGTGGAGTAAGATGCGTTGAATCAGGAGGACCTGAACCAGGAGTTGGTTGCGCCGGTCGTGGAATTATTACTTCGATTAATATGTTGGAACAGTTAGGTGCCTGGGATGACAAATACGAAATAGACTACACATTCTACGATGTGCTTGGTGATGTGGTTTGCGGAGGTTTTGCAATGCCAATCCGTGAAGGTAAAGCGGAAGAAATTTACATTGTTGTTTCTGGTGAAATGATGGCCATGTATGCTGCAAACAATATCTGTAAAGGAATTCAAAAATATGCACAGAACGGAGTTGTTCGTTTGGGAGGCTTAATTTGCAATTCACGTAATGTTGATCACGAAAGTGATATGATTGAAGAATTAGCACGAAAACTGGGCACACAAATGATTCACTTTGTTCCCCGTGACAATGTTGTTCAAAGAGCTGAAATTCATCGTAAAACAGTAATTGAATATGAACCTGAACATGGTCAGGCCGATGAATACCGTAAATTATCCAATGCGATCAATGATAATGAAATGTTTGTAATTCCTACACCTCTGGAAATGGAAGAACTGGAAAAACTTCTAATCGATTTTGGCATTGACGCCTAATAAATCCTACCCAAATTACAAAACACATTATTCCAAACATTTAAAACAATACAGACTATGTTAATGATAAAAGCAATAATCCGCCCTGAAAAAACCAATAAGGTCTTAAAAGCTCTGTTTGAAGCTGGATACATCGCTGTAACAAAAATGCCGGTGGTTGGCCGCGGTAAGCAGCGGGGAATCAAAATAGGTGATGTTACTTACGATGAACTGCCTAAAGAAATGCTGATGATGGTTATTAAAGATGAAGACAAAGACTTCGCCATCAATACTATTTTGGATGCTGCCCGATCCACTCCAAAAGGAGCCTTCGGTGATGGAAAAATATTCGTATCTCCAGTTGATGAAGCCTATACAATAAGCAGAGGTACCAAAGAATTATAAACCTAAAAACTCGAAGGTATGAAGTGTATAATGTCCATTATCAAGATTAATAAAATGAACAAAACCAAACGGGCTTTGCGTGATGCCGGATTTTCTTCGATGACTGCAACAGGTAGTGTATTCGGACGCGGCAAAGGCCTTTGGGATGCTAAAGTTTTAGAAGGTGTGAAGAATGATCAGCCTGAAGCATTGGAGCTTTTAGGAAAAGAACCCAGACTTCGCCCTCAACGCCTGCTTCAAGTTGTTGTTCCGAACCATAAGGTATCAGAATGTATCGAAACAATAATCGAAGCCAATCAATCAAAAAGCCCAGGAGATGGTAAAATTTTCGTTTTGCCTGTAAATGAAGCGATACGTGTAAGAACTGCAGAAAGCGGTGATCAAGTTCTGGATAATTAAACGAAAAGCTATGGTAAAAAAATTAGATATAACACAGGGTTTGCCGGATCCATCGAAAGTGATGGATGAGATCATGGCAAAATACCCGACAAAAATTGCCAAAAAACGTCAAAAGTCATTGGTGGTTAATGATCCTGCCGAAGGAAAAGAAATTCAAGCCAACGTAAGAACCATTCCGGGAATTATTACTCAACGAGGATGTACTTACGCAGGATGTAAAGGGGTAGTATTAGGCCCAACAAGAGATATTATTAATTTGGTTCACGGGCCAATTGGCTGCAGTTTTTACGCCTGGCTTACAAGAAGAAACCAAACCAGACCTGCTGAAGGAGAAGATAACTTTATTACCTACAGTTTTTCTACCGACATACAGGATTCTAACATTGTATTTGGTGGTGAAGCTAAGCTAAAAGATGCCGTTCGCGAAGCATTCGAGATTTTTAAACCCAAAGCAATTGGCATTTTCTCAACCTGCCCTGTTGGTTTAATCGGAGATGATGTGCACTCAGTATCCCGCGAGATGAAAGAGGAATTGGGAATTAATATTTTCGGTTTTAGCTGCGAAGGATACCGCGGTGTATCTCAATCGGCGGGTCACCACATTGCGAACAATGGTGTATTCAAAAATGTAATCGGCAACAACAACAGAGACCGTATTGGCAAATTCCAAATCAATCTGCTTGGCGAATACAATATTGGTGGTGATGCTTTTGAATTGGAAAGATTGTTTGATGAAGCTGGAATCACTTTGCTGTCCACTTTTAGTGGTAACTCTACGATCGAAAGTATGGAATATGCCCATACCGCTGACCTTAATCTGATTATGTGTCACCGCTCCATCAATTACATTGCTGAGATGATGGAAGAGAAATATGGTATTCCTTGGGTGAAAGTTAGTTTCATTGGTGCAGAAGGCAGTGCAAAAGCTCTTCGTAAAGTCGCTGAGTATTTTGATGATGCTGAGCTAAGTGCAAAAGTGGAAGAGATTATAGAACGCGAGATGAAGAAAGTGGAAGTGGTAAGAGAAGCTGTAAAAGCAAAAACAGAAGGCAAATTAGCCATGATGTTTGTTGGAGGTTCAAGAGCTCATCATTATCAGGATTTATTCTCGGAAATAGGTGTAACCACAGTATCGGCAGGATATGAATTTGCTCACCGTGACGATTACGAAGGCAGAGATGTTATTCCTAGCATTAAAATTGATGCCGACACCCGAAACATTGAAGATCTGACTGTTGAAAAAGATCTTGAATTATACCGCGAAGACTTAGCTGTAAAAAAAGAAAAACTTCTTAAAAATGGTTACGAATTCAGCAACTATGACGGTATGATGCCCGAAATGAAAAAGAACTCACTGGTTATTGATGACATCAACCATTGGGAAACTGAAAAGCTGATTGAGTACTATAAACCTGATATTTTTTGTGCAGGTATTAAAGAAAAATATGTGGTGCAAAAGTCGGGAGTTCCATTGAAACAATTACACAGCTACGATTACGGTGGACCCTATGCCGGTTTTGAAGGAGCAATCAATTTCTATCTGGAAATGGAGCGCATGCTCTGCACAAGAATCTGGAAAATGGTGACTACACCTTGGAAAACCGACCCTGAAATTGTTGGAAGTTTTGCCATTAACGAATAAAGGAGGACAAATAGATGTTATTAAATCATACAACAAGTAAAATAGTAGAGAGAAAGGCCTTAACGGTAAATCCGGCGAAGACCTGTCAGCCTATTGGTGCAATGTATGCCGCATTAGGAATACACGGATGTTTGCCTCACAGTCATGGCTCACAAGGCTGCTGTTCTTATCACAGAAGTACTTTAACCCGACACTACAAAGAACCCGTAATGGCTGCAACCAGTTCATTTACCGAAGGTTCATCTGTTTTTGGCGGACAAGCAAACTTACTGCAGGCAATCACAAATATTTTTACCATATACGAGCCGGATATAATTGCAGTGCATTCCACATGTTTATCAGAAACAATTGGCGATGACTTAGGTCAGATTGTAAGTAAGGCTGCATCGGATGGTAAAATTCCGGAAGGAAAGCACGTGATACAGGCTCCAACTCCAAGTTACGTAGGTAGTCATGTAACTGGTTATGCCAATATGCTGGAAGGTATTGTAAAATATTTCGCTAAAAAAAGCGATAGTCTTAAAAATCAGCTGAATATTCTCTCTGGTTGGGTAGAACCTTCTGACATGAGAGAATTAAAAAGAATTTTAAAACTAATGAAGGTGAAAAATGTTTTGCTTCCTGACACTTCAGATGTTTTGGATTCGCCTATGAACGGGAAATTTGAAATGTATCCGAAAGGAGGAACTACAATTCCTGAAATGGTAAGCATGGGTGACAGCCTTCATACCCTTGCCTTGGGTGAATGGGCAACGGAAAAAGCAGCTATCAATCTCGACAATCAGTGTAAAGTAAAATTCAGCATACAGGATCTGCCAATTGGTATTCAGGCAACTGATCGTTTTATTCAGTCACTGGCAAAACTTGGATCTGTTTCTGTTCCTGAATCCATTAACGATGAACGTGGACGTTTGATTGATGTGATTACTGATATGCACCAATACCTGTATGGTAAACGTGTAGCATTATGGGGTGATCCCGATCAATTGATTCCATTAGCAGAGTTTTTGGTAGACATGGATATGAAACCAGTTTACATTGTTTCAGGAACTCCCGGTAAAACATTCGAAAAAAGAATGGAAAAGATTCTAAGCAAAAGTGTACCAGAGGCCAAATATAAAAACGGTGCCAATGCCGATATGCTTTTAATGCACCAATGGATCAAAGAAAATCCTGTGGATCTGTTAATTGGAAACACCTATGGAAAATACATTTCGAGAGATGAAAAGATTCCATTTGTACGAATGGGCTTCCCTATTATCGACCGCGTTGGACACAGTTATTTTCCAACACTAGGTTATATGGGAGGATTGAGAATTCTTGAAAAAATTCTTTCAGTACTTATGGATCAGCAGGATGCAACTTGCCCTGAAGAATCATTCGAGTTGGTAATGTAGTGATGCGACGAAATGAAGGAGGTTACTGGCTAATTTGCAAATCATACCCTTTTCTCATAGCTAGGATAAAACGTCTCCCACCTCCTTCATTTTTATCACTCGTTTTGAATAAAAAACAATACGAAGAAAAATTTCTTCCCTCTCAATATAAACCTGTGCATTACACATATATAACTAACGACAATGGAGAGAATAATCAAAGAACGATCCACTCAGGTACACACAATAGGAACATCAGCCCACGATTTAGATTGTGAGAAGAAAAGCTTAGCCGGAAGTGTCAGCCAACGCGCCTGTGTATTTTGCGGCTCGCGGGTTGTACTTTATCCCATTGCCGATGCACTGCACCTGATTCACGGCCCCATAGGTTGTGCCGCTTACACCTGGGATATCCGCGGTGCATTATCCTCTGGACCACAATTGCACCGATTAAGTTTTTCGACCGATTTACGCGAACGTGATGTGGTTTTTGGCGGAGAACCAAAACTCTATACTGCACTTACTGAATTAATTGAAGCCTACAAACCAAAAGCAGCATTTGTCTACTCCACCTGTATTGTAGGTGTTATTGGCGATGACGTTGAAGCAGTCTGCCGAAGAGTATCTGCAGAACAAAAAATAGATGTATTGCCTGTAATGGCGGAAGGTTTTAAAGGCACAAAAAAAGACGGGTACAAAGCTGCCTGCGATGCTTTGGCCAAACTTGTCGGCACAGATAATGAATTTCAGGCACCTCCTTTTAGCATAAACATTTTGGGAGATTTTAATTTGGCTGGAGAACTATGGATGCTAAAGGAATATTACGAAAAAATTGGTATAAACATTATTACCTGCCTTACCGGCGATGGCAGAATAAATGAAATTCGTCAGGCACACAAAGCCTCCATAAATGTAGTTCAATGCTCTGGTTCAATGATGCATCTGGCCAAAGAAATGGAAGAAAAATACGGGATTCCATTCATAAAAGTATCCTATTTCGGGATTGAAGATATGGCTGATGCCCTTTACGAAGCAGCCGGTTTTTTTAAGAACGATGAAATGCTTCAAAAAGCAAAAGATTTAGTTTCGAAAGAAATTAGGACTTTACTACCTGCTTTAACTCCATTCAAAGAAAAATTACAAGGCAAAAAGGCCGCGATTTATGTTGGTGGTGCCTTTAAGGCAATCAGCTTGGTGAAAGCCCTTCGGTTAATTGGAATGAAAACCGTAATGGTAGGATCGCAAACCGGAAACAAAGACGATTACAATTTGCTTAAAAAATTGTGCGATGAAGGAACCATTATTGTTGATGATTCAAATCCGAATGAACTTTCAGAATTTGTAAAAGAAAAAGGAGTTGACCTCTTTATTGGCGGCGTAAAAGAACGTCCGATTGCCTACAAATTAGGAATTGGGTTCTGCGATCACAATCACGAAAGAAAAGAAGCATTGGCTGGTTTCGAAGGCATGCTAAACTTTGCAAACGAGGTTTACGCCTCGGTAACCAGTCCTGTATGGAAATTCTTTAAACGCTAACTCACATGGAAAAAATCCCAACTTTATCATATATCAGACCATTTGTATCAACACGAAATGCGTGTAAACTGTGCTCACCCTTGGGTGCCTGTATTGCGATAAAGGGCATTGAAGGTTGCGTTCCTGTAATTCACGGCTCTCAAGGGTGCGCCACCTACATTCGTCGTTACATGATTAGTCATTACAAGGAGCCTGTAGATATTGCATCTTCCAATTTTAGCGAAGAAACTACCATTTTTGGAGGAGAGGCAAATTTAAAAACTGCACTAACCAATGTTACCAATCAATATCAGCCAATGGCAATTGGCGTTGCTACAACATGCCTGAGCGAAACCATTGGGGAAGACGTTGCATCACAACTAAGTCACATAAGAAACGACAGCACCAGTTCCAATTTACCAAGTTTGTTTACCGTTTCAACACCAAGTTATCAGGGAACTCACATGGATGGATTTCATGCAACAGTATTAGCTGTTGTCAAAAACTATGCGAAAAAATTACCATCTGCTGACAAAATCAATTTTTTCCCAGGCTTTGTTTCACCTTCAGATATTCGGCATATCAAAGAAATAGTAGCTGACTTTGATCTTACAACAACAATTTTACCCGATTACTCGGATACTTTGGACAACCCCGTTTGGGATCAATATTATCGTGTACCAAAAGGAGGTACTCCAATATCAGAGCTTGAAAAAATGGGAGAAGCCTACGCATCGGTTGAATTGGGTGTTTTTACTGCAGTAAAACAAGGCGGGCAAAACGGAGGAACTGAAGTCAGCGGAGCATCGTGGCTGGAAAGTGAACACAGCGTAAAAAACCACCAATGCCTTTTACCAATTGGCATGAGCAATAGTGATTCTTTATTTGATATTCTAAGTAAAATAAGCGGGAAAGACATTCCTGTGAAATATCGAATGCAGAGAGGTCGCTTACTGGATTCCTATGCCGATGGACACAAATACATTTTTGGAAAAAAGGCTGTGGTTTACGGCGAAGAAGATTTAGTTCTGGCCTTGTGTTCATTTCTTGATGAAATAGGAGTCGAAGTTGTTTTGGCAGCCTCGGGAGCAAACAGCGGAAAGCTTCAAAAAGAAATCATCAGACATTGTCCGGAACATGGAAAAACCATCAAAGTAATTAGTGATTCTGATTTTGAACAAATCAATGAGGCGTGCAATACAATTAAACCAGACTTTTTAATCGGAAACAGCAAGGGAAATTACATTGCCGGCAATTTCAATATTCCGCTGATAAGAGTCGGCTTTCCTATTCACGATCGAATTGGAGGACAACGGATTACTCTTCTTGGTTATCAGGGGACTCAGGAATTATTCGACAAGGTGGTAAATGCCATGATTGAATACAAACAAAACAATTCTCCTATCGGATATAAATACATGTAAAAGAGAGAATTTACAATTAATAAAAGTTAAGAAATCTCACATAAAAGTCGCATCATGAAAGATTTATCAACTCATCCTTGTTTCAACAAAGACGCACATCATAAATATGCCCGGGTACATTTGCCCGTAGCTCCAACTTGTAATGTGAAATGCAACTATTGCAATCGAAAATTCGACTGTGTAAACGAAAGCAGACCCGGAGTTACCAGCAGCGTTTTATCACCCGATCAAGCCTTAAGCTATCTTATTAAATTGGTGGAAATAATGCCGGAGCTTAAAGTGGTTGGAATTGCAGGACCTGGCGATCCTTTTGCCAATCCTACCCAAACCATGAAAACGCTTCATTTGGTTCGGGATAACTTTCCGGATATGCTGCTTTGCCTATCTACAAATGGCTTAAATGCAGCCCCTTATATCGATGAATTAAAAGAGCTGGACGTATCTCATGTTACAATCACTTTAAACAGCTTACGCCCCGAAACTTTGGCAAAAGTTTACAGTTGGGTACGACACGACAAAAGAGGATATTTTGGAGCGCAAGCCGGAGAATATCTACTTCAAAGACAATTGGAAGCAATAGCCAAACTAAAGGAAGCCGGCATTACTGTAAAGGTAAATACCATTATAATGCCGGGAATCAACGATCATGAAATTGCAGAAATTGCAGAAAAAATTGCATCACTTGGAGTGGATTTAATGAATACAATTCCATTGTTTCCGGTAAAAGATACCGCCATGGAACACATGGAGGAACCTACTCCTGATTTTATGAAATCCTTACGTAAAAAGGTAGAAGTATTTCTTCCTCCGATGTCTCATTGCGCACGATGCAGAGCCGACGCGGCAGGATTACTCGGAAAAGATTCTGCAGAAGCCGCCAAGTTACTTTCCGAAACAGCTCTTCTTACAGTTGAAAAAGGAGAAGAAAGACCTTGTGTTGCAGTCACCTCTATGGAAGGAATTTTGGTGAATCAACATTTGGGTGAAGCAGATCGAATTCACGTTTTCAGAGAAACACCCAAAGGATACAAACTGGTAAATGTTAGGGCAACTCCCGACACTGGTCAAGGCGATTCCCGTTGGGAAAAACTAGCGGAAACTTTGGCTGACTGCAGAGCAATTTTAGTTGGAGGAATCGGCAAAAAACCAGCAGGTATTCTAGGTCGAAGCGGAATTAAAATCATCGAGATGAGCGGACTAATCGACCAAGGCTTGGATTCTGTTTACAAAGGCACCGAACTTCGTTCCCTATGCAAAACCGAAATGACAAAATGTGGAACAGGATGTACTGGTTCTGCTACTGGATGCGGTTGATAAAACAACAGCCAAAATTCAAATGATCAATTAAAAACACATAAAATCTTTATCATCATGAAGAAACCTGAATTTCACATTTTAGTTTGCAATTCATTTCGAATTGCAGGAGAAGCGCAAGGATATTGCAATAAAAACGGATCAGTAGACATGGTTCAATATCTTATGGAAGAATGTGCAGACAGAGGTATAGACGCGACAATTTCAACCACCGGCTGCCTAAATGTTTGCTCACAAGGTCCGGTAATGGTAGTTCATCCAAACAACTTATGGTATGGAGGCGTAACACCGGATCGAATTGATGAAATTCTGGATGCTCTGGAAGAAGGCGAAGCTGTTACCGAATATTTAATTGCCGAATAGATTACGTATAACTCTTTAATAAAAAACACCATGCACATCATCGATACCACTCTTCGCGATGGAGAACAGGCACCTGGAGTAGTTTTCTCTCTTGAAGAAAAGCTGAAAATTGCAGCTCTGTTGGATGAGGCTGGTGTAAAAGAATTGGAAATAGGAACACCCGCCATTTCCTTAGGGGATGAAGAAGACATTAGAATCATCAACGATCAAAGATTTCGTTTCAATGCCACCTGTTGGGCGCGGGCCTGCACCAACGATCTGCAGGCCGCTGCCCGAACGGGTGTTTCAAGAATCAATATCTCTTTCCCGGTTTCAGCAATTCATCTGGCATCGATTGGAAAAGACCGGAATTGGATGCTTGGCACCTTATCAACAATAGTTAAACAAGCTCAAAATATGTTTGAATTCGTTGCTGTCGGTGCACAAGATGCTTCCCGTTGCCAAACTGATTTGCTTGATGATTTTGTTTTTGCTGCTGAAATGCTAAAGGTGAATCGAATTCGACTGGCTGATACCGTAGGCATTATGAATCCCATGTCGGTGCAAAAACTGTTTGAAAGATATCAACATTGTTTAGACGGAACAGAATTGGAATTTCACGCTCACAACGATTTGGGAATGGCAACAGCCAATACCATTGCCGCTTTAAGTGCAGGAGCCAATGCCGTTTCTGTAACCGTGAACGGTCTTGGAGAACGGGCTGGCAATGCCGCCTTGGAAGAAGTTGTGGCGGCTATGGCATTTTCACTTTCCGAATCCAGTGGAATTAATTTAAAAAGCTGTATTCAGCTTTGTGAATTTGTAGAAATGGCTTCCGGACGAAGAAACTCAGAATCAAAACCCATTTCAGGCGAAAAAGTTTACAGTCATGAATCGGGAATTCATTGCAACAGCCTTCTCAAGGATCCAATGAGTTATCATGCTTTTGACCCGCAGTTAATCGGGCAAAAAAGTCAATTTATTATAGGTAAACATTCCGGTTTGGCTGTTCTAAAAAATACCTTAAAAGAAATGGGAATTCATTTAAACAACAAGCAAAGTCAATTATTTATTGAAGCTGTAAAAAAGCTCTCAGCCAGAAAAAAATCAGGCCTAAACAGGAATGAATTAAAGCAATTATACAATAACTTATTTTGCTGCTCTAATTAATTTCAACACAAAAAGACCAAATCACAAAACAAACATTCAAAAGTCAATTCTGTGGTAATATGTGGTAAATTAGGTTACTGCCAGGCTTCCTGTAAAAAGGAAGTTTGGCAGTTTTTTTATTTCTGATTAAAAAATCTCCATCTAGTCCATTGTTGTTTTAAAACGTTCATCAGATTTCAATGTTTTGTGCTTTTCATCCCATTTCCGATCTAACCAACCGGATTTTATATTTTCGCGATTATCAAACTGTCCAAAAAATGGTTTAATATCCAACAAAGGTGTGCCATCCAAAACATCCGCATCCTCAACATGAAGAATATTCCCATCTATACTTATCAATTTCACAGTTGAAATACCAATTGCATTTGGTCTGCGAGGCGAACGGGTTGCAAAAACACCATGCTCTTCTGTATCCATAAAGGGGATTACTCTTAATTTGTAATCTGTTACTTTATGCAAATGGTAAAGCAAAGTAATATGAGAAAACTCCTCCAAATCTTTTAATCCATCAACAAATTCAGATTTTAATTCAACACTGGCCTTCACCCCCTTCGCTCCCATTGGCTGTATCGGCATATTTTCAAGGGTTTTATATGAAGTTCGGATAGTTCCTATGGTTTCAAATTTAATTCCTGACATCGTAACAATTTTAAAATGAACACTAAAATTAACAATTCTCACCAAAATAAAAGAGGTTGCCCCCAATAAACGAAGCAACCTCTATTGTATGCTAAATCTGTTTCAATTATTACAGATTAAATCTCATTATCCGCAAAAATTCCGGTCTATTCAAATTCATCACTATTTACTTCCATTTCTGCAATTGGTTTTAAATGTGCAGGAACCTCTTCATTAAGCTCATCGCTAAAATATGGGAATACATCCATTAGTGGACTTTCTGAAATTGCAGGAATTTCATAAGGAACAATCATTGTACTTAAACACTCTTCCAAAAACTCATATGCCTGCTTTACATTATTAGCCTGAGTAAGCATATATTGAGTCGCTTTTTTCTCTTTTCCAGAAGCTTCATCAACATCTACAAAGGAAACCTTCGCCTTAAACCAACGATCGCCATTCTCGTTTGGATACAATTCTGTCACATTCGATTTACTGATGTTTGTAACGTTAAAATCTCCGCTGATCATTTGTTCCAATTCCTTGTGAATTCTTGCTTCAGCCTCTGTAAAAGATACAGCATCAACCAAATATGGCTCAGACACCTTTCTTTCCTTGCCAGATGCTTCATCAATTTTCACATATTTTACTTTGCACTCGAACCAATTATTTGTCATCATATTCTATTATTTTTTTTTGATTAACAAAGATAAAATAATCATCCGCTAATTTTAGTCTGATTAAAAAAACAAAGGGAATAACTTTTCAGTTATTCCCTTTTTGTAGCGAGAGGCGGGCTTGAACCGCCGACCTCGTGATTATGAATCACGCGCTCTAACCAGCTGAGCTACCTCGCCGTTTTTGCTGGATTGCGGTGCAAATATAATTGCATTTTAGTTCTAAAAAAAATCTTTTAATTGGAAATTGAATCAAGCTTCGGTTTAAATAGGGCAAACTATCTCAATAACAGAAATATTACACTTAAAATTTATTTTATTTTTTTCCAAAAAAGCAAATAATCCTTACTCAATTAAAAAAAACAGGCCAAAAATATGAACCAATTTCGTATCTAAAAGTAGTCTGCCTGCCACAATTTAATCGCAAAACAGCCTCCTCCCGTTAAATATCGAAATATCCCGATTCAAATCAATTCTCGAAGACTGGAAATATGTCAGAATCAAATCCCGTTTGGTTCTGCATTTTAATAAAAAAACAAAGGGAATAACTCTTCAGTCATTCCCTTTTTGTAGCGAGAGGCGGGCTTGAACCGCCGACCTCGTGATTATGAATCACGCGCTCTAACCAGCTGAGCTACCTCGCCGTTTTTCTAACGAGGTGCAAATATAAAATCCTTTTTCATTTAAAAAAAATCCTCACCCTTTTTTTTCTAAAAAGTTTAGAATTGCAATCTCTAAAACTTATTTCTTAAATTTTCCTTATATTACTAGAATTAAACTATTGATAAAATAAAAAGCACAGAACAATATGAGAATCCGGCAAGTTTTAATCCTGTTTTTTTTTATTCCATATTCTTAAGTATCTTGCGAAAAATTTCAGTAGTAACTTACAATTCACGTTTTTAGTTAGAAAAAATCCAGTATTTTGGGTTATATGAAAAAGCTATAGACTTGTATAAATGGTTTTTACATATTTACATCTAATTATTTTACTAAATCAAAGCCCGTCCAATGCAACAATTTGAACTCGAATATGTGCTCCATGCCTCACAGAAAGTAATTTACGATAGATTAAGCAGTGCTAGTGGTTTATCAGAATGGTTTGCTGATGATGTTAATCAAAAAGGAAAAATTTTTACTTTCATTTGGGAAGGCTCCGAACAACAAGCAGAATTACTAATGAAAAAAGACAATCGCCTTGTGCGTTTTCATTGGTTAGACAGTGATGATGATGATAGCTTCTTCGAATTCAAAATTGAAATAGATGCTTTAACCAACGATTTATCTCTAATCATTACAGATTATGCTGAAGAAGATGAGGTTGATGAAGGGATAGAATTATGGGACTCTCAGATTTCAGAGCTAAAACAAGTTTTAGGTATATGATTTTTTAACACTCCACATTTACGAAACCTAATTAAAATACCTTATTTTTGTATTCCTCAAGACCAGTCTCATCGTGTTATTGGTCTTGTTTTGTATGGAACAAATCGTGAAGTTTCAACAAACATGATTTACTAATCTGGTTGAAAGATATTTTAGATTCCATTTATCAACCAAAATGGCAAGGAATGAAAAGATTGCATTCATTTATTTTAAAAAGCTTTTTAGGGCCTCTGGCATTTACCTTTTTTATCTGCATGTTTGTGTTACTCATGCAATTTTTATGGCGCTACATAGATGAATTGGTAGGAAAAGGTCTGGACTGGACTGTTATTGCAGAATTTCTATTTTATGTTTCTGCGACTTTAGTGCCAATGGCACTTCCTTTGGCTATTCTATTAGCCTCCATAATGACCTTCGGCAATATGGGTGAAAATTACGAACTTATAGCAATGAAAGCGGCTGGAATATCCTTACAAAGGATCATGAAACCATTAACCATTCTAATTATCCTGATTAGTTTAGGTGCGTTCTATTTCTCCAACAATATAATGCCTATTGCTTCCCTTAAAACAACAACCTTACTGCGCGATATTAAAAGACAAAACCCTGAATTAATTCTTAAAGAGGGAATTTTTACCAACGACTTACCAAAATTTAGTGTTAAAGTTGGCAAAATAGATAAAAACACAGGAATGATGTATGATCTTTTGATTTATGATCATCGTGAAAATCTAGGCAATACAGATGTAACTGTAGCCGATTCGGGAACTATGGTAACTTCAGCTGACAAGCTAACCATGAATCTTACGCTTTACAGTGGTAATATTTATCAAGAAGTAAAACAAAAACCCCGAAACAGAAACAAAAATCATCCGTCCCGAAGAATAAAATTTAGAGTATTTAAACAAAATATTTCGTTGCCGGGCACAGATTTAAAGAGAACTGACGAAAATGTTTACAAAAACAGTTACAGAATGCTGAATTTGGGACAATTGGTAAATCAGGAAGACTCTCTTGAACTCAACCTAAAAAAAGAAAAAGATAATTTTACTAAAAGTTTGCTTGCCAGACATTATTTTCAAAAAGAACCTAAGAACTTATTAAGAGACTCAATAAAATCAGTCTTGATTACAGAAAAGATACAAGATGCTGATTCCTTGTTCAATAAACTTTCCTTATCAAAAAAGCTTACTACAATTAGTTATGCTTTAAACAAAGGCAGAAAAGCCCGTGAAAATATTTCCAGAAAAGACGGCGAATTTTCAGGTCAAATTAAATGGATTAGAAAATACACCAACGAATGGCATCGCAAATTCACATTGCCTTTTGCCTGCTTTATTTTTTTCTTTATTGGAGCGCCTCTTGGAGCAATCATCAGAAAAGGCGGATTGGGTATGCCGGTAATTATCTCGATTTTATTTTTTATTGTATACTACATTATTTCGATGACAGCAGAACGTTTTTCAAAAGAATTGGTTCTTGAACCGGTTTGGGGCATGTGGATGTCTTCACTAATCGTTCTGCCTTTAGGAATAATTCTTACTTATAAGGCAACAACCGACTCCACGGTATTCAATATTGAGAATTATATTGATTTCTTTAAGAAAATTAATCCTCTTAAATTTTTTAAGAAAAAAGATGCATAAACTATCCCTCATTTTAGGATTACTTTTTATTCTTATATCAGGTTCCTGCAGCACTTCAGAGCCGCCGCAAAATAAGGAAGTAGATGAATTCATTAATAAATGGCACAAAGCTGCAGCTGAGGCAGAATTAACATCCTATTTTGATATGATGAGTGAAAATGCCATTTATATTGGCACAGATGCAGGCGAACGCTGGACTAAAAAAGAATTTTTCGCATTCTGCGAACCTCACTTTTTAAAAGGAAAAACCTGGGATTTTAAACCTTTCGACCGACAAATATATTTCTCCGACGATAACAAAACCATCTGGTTTGATGAATTACTAAATACATGGATGGGCGTTTGCCGGGGATCAGGCGTAATTGTTCTTGAAAATGGAGAACTTAAAATTTCACATTATCATCTGTCAGTCACTATTAAGAATGAAAAGATGAACGAATTTTTACTAATCAATCAGGAATAGCATGTTCGACGACTTAAAACCAGATATAGATTATACGATGAGTCCCGACGGATATAGAATACTTTCGAAAAAGTATTTGACGGAAAGAGGATATTGCTGTGGAAACGGATGCAAAAACTGCCCCTATTTCCCAAAACACAACAAAGGAAACAGAATATTAAAAGAGTAAGGAATTATGAATAAACTTCGAATTGTATACATGGGGACACCCGAATTTGCCGTTGCTCCTCTTGAAGCCTTACTAAATGCAGGATGCAATGTTGTCGGTGTAATTACAAACCCTGACAAACCTGCCGGCAGAGGCCAACAAATTCAGGAAGCTGCAGTGAAAAAATTCGCAGTAGAAAAAGGACTAAAAATTCTTCAGCCCGAAAAATTTCGAAATGAAGAATTTCTGGAAGAATTAAAAGCATTAAAAGCTGACCTTCAAGTAGTAGTTGCATTTAAAATGCTTCCTGAAATGGTATGGAACATGCCAAAATACGGAACGTTAAACCTTCACGCATCACTTCTTCCTCAGTACAGAGGCGCTGCGCCGATCAATTGGGCTATTATTAACGGAGACAAAGAAACAGGTGTTTCAACCTTCCTGCTTCAGCATAAAATTGATACTGGCAATATCCTGTTTCAGGAAAAAATTCCGATTGGAGATAATGATAACGTAGAAGTTATTCATGATAAATTAATGACTGTTGGTTCTGAACTGGTTGTTAAAACTGTTCATGCCATAGAAGCAGGAGAATATCCTCAGATTCCTCAGGAAAATTTATCTGATGAAGTAATTGCATTAAAATCGGCACCAAAAATTTTCAAAGAAGATTGTAAAATTGATTGGACTAAAGATTTGGACTCAATTCATAACCTGATTCGCGGATTAAGCCCTTATCCGGCATCATGGACCGAGTTAATTCCTAATGAAACAGGAAAAGCAATTGGACTTAAAGTTTTCACAACAGAAAAAGAAAAAACAAATCACAGTGAAGAAATCGGCCGTATCGTTACCGATGGCAAATCCTATTTAAAGGTAGCAGTAAACGGAGGTTTTATTTCCATTAAAATGTTGCAGCAGGCAGGTAAAAAACGAATGAAAACTGAGGATTTCCTCCGGGGATTTCAACAAATAAAGAACTATCATTTATAAAATACAAGGAAGCTTTTTCAGCTTCCTTTTTTTACGCTCACCAAATAAAAAAGCAGACTCTCCAATTATTCTTTTATTTTCGAAAACATTTTCGTAAATTCTCTATAGCTCTAATTTGGTTTTCAACAAGTTAAATTCCCGATTAGATTATATTCACACAGCTGCCGGAATAATATTCTCATCCTCTCACCTCTTCCCCATAGAGACTATATTCTTTTGCGCTTCATCATGTGCCAATTCTACATTTTGATATGCTATAATATCTTACCTAGATAAACTTATAATTTATGATAACGCGCATTTTTGATTTACTGGAAAATTACAGAAAAAACTTTCCGGACAAAAGAGATGCCTTTGCTAAAAAAGAAAAAGACGGATGGATACCGTTTTCAACTGAGCAATACCTTACTTATTCGGATTATATAAGCTATGCTCTGCTGGAAAATGGCATTGAAAAGAATGATTGCGTTATTACAATAACCAACAACAGACCTGAATGGAATTTTGTTGATATGGGGCTGGCACAAATTGGTGCTGTGCATGTTCCCTTATATCCAACAATAAATACCAAAAGTTACGATTACATTATTCTGCAATGCCAGCCAGTTGCCATTTTTGTAGCTAATCATGTTTTATATGAAAAGATTGCACCTCTGCTAAACAATCATCCATCAGTAAAGTTTGTGTATTCATTTGAAAAAATAAAATCAGTTGCTCACTGGAGCCGCTTATTGGAAATTGGCGAAAAGGCTGAAAACAAAATGCAAAAAGAGCTGTTGGCGATAAAAGATAGTATTCAGCCTGATGATTTAGTAACCATTATTTATACATCCGGAACTACAGGAAATCCTAAAGGTGTTATGCTTTCTCACAGCAATTTTATAAGTAATGTTTTGGCGTCTGCTGCCAGTTTAAATTTAGATTCATCTCACAAAACTTTGAGTTTTCTGCCAATTAACCATGTCTACGAACGAATGGTAAATTACCAGTATCAATACAAAGGAATTAGTATTTACTACGCCGAAAGCATGGATACCATTGGTGACAATTTACGCGAACTAAAGCCTCATGGTTTTGCTACTGTTCCTCGTTTGCTCGAAAAAGTATATGATAAAATCATGGCAAAGGGGAAAAGTCAGCCTTTTTTAAAGAAAGCAATTTTCTTATGGGCTGTTAACCTCGGCCAAAAATATGAGTTGAATCGGGCAAATGGCTGGTGGTATGAATTCAAATTGAAAATTGCGCGTAAACTGGTTTTTAGCAAATGGCAGGAAGCCTTAGGCGGAAATATCAAATTCATGTGCTCTGGAGGTGCCCCTTTGCAAATTCGTTTAGAGCGGCTTTTTTGGGCTGCAGGAATTCCTGTTCAAGAGGGATATGGACTGACGGAAACATCACCAATTATCTCGGCAAATCAGAATTCTTATCCTAACGTGAGGTTTGGTACTGTGGGACCGGTATTAAAAGGTGTAGAAGTTAAAATTGCGGAGGATGGTGAAATTTTGGTCCGCGGACCGAACGTAATGCTTGGCTACTATAAAAATCCTGAACTAACAAAGGAAGTTCTGGAAGAAGATGGTTGGTTTCATACGGGAGATATTGGTTGTTGGGAGGATGAACGTTTTTTAAAAATTACTGATCGAAAAAAAGAAATGTTTAAAACATCCGGAGGAATATATATTGCTCCGCAGGAAATTGAAAACAGACTTAAAGAATCTCCATTTATTGATCAAAGTATTGTTTGTGGTGAATTTAAAAGATTCCCTTCCGTGATCATTTCACCTGACTTTGTATTTCTAAAAGAATATTGCAGACGTAAGAAAATACCATTTGAGAGTGCTGATCAGATCATTTACAACCAGAAAATTCAAGTTCGTATCTGGAAAGAAATTCAAAAAATGAATGTTAATCTGGATCGTCCGAAAAAAATTAAAAGTTTCAGATTGGTTCCTCATGTTTGGACTCCTGAAACAGGAGAACTCTCGCCTACTCTAAAGCTAAAGCGTACCGTTTTAAAAATTAAATATCAATTGATAATTGAAGAAATTTATTCCTAACACACACTTAAAACACTATATATGCATCGTAAAATAAGGAAAGTTGCCGTTTTGGGAGCCGGTGTTATGGGTGCCCAAATCGCCTGTCATTTTGCAAATATTGGTCTGGAAGTTCTTTTGTTGGATATGCCTCCAAAGGAATTAAATGCTGAAGAAGAAAAAGCAGGTTACTCTCTTGAACATCCTAAAGTAAGGAATCGAATTGTAAACCAAATGCTTGGGAAAACCTTAAAAATGAACCCAGCCCCTTTGTATTTAAAGAGTTTTGCAAAACGGATTTTAACCGGAAATTTTGAAAACGATCTTCATAGAATTCAAGATTGTGATTGGGTGATAGAGGTCATCATCGAAAATTTAGGAATCAAGCAAAAATTATATACCCGCATTGAGGAATTTAGAAAAGCAGGCTCCTTAATTACAAGCAATACTTCAGGAATTCCAATTGAAATGTTATTGGAGGGGAGATCGGATGATTTTAAACAATCATTCTGCGGTACGCATTTTTTCAATCCTCCAAGATATCTCAAACTTCTGGAGATCATTCCTTCAACACACACATCACAGGAAGTAATCGGTTTCCTTACCGAATTTGGAGAAAAGCATCTGGGAAAAACAGTAGTGATTTGTAAAGATACACCTGCCTTTATTGCCAACAGAATCGGCGTGTATTCCATGATGTCGGTATTTCATCTGATGAAAGAATTCGACCTTTCGGTGGAAGAAACAGATAAATTGACCGGCCCTATTATCGGAAGACCAAAATCAGCCACATTCCGCACCTGCGATGTTGTTGGTTTGGATACTTTAGTTCTCGTGGCTCAAAACCTAAAAAAAGCACTTGCTCATGATGAAGCCAAAGATGTTTTTGAGATTCCTGATTTCATTCAAAAATTAATGGAAAACCAATGGTTGGGGGCAAAAACCGGACAAGGGTTTTATAAAAAGATCAAAAATGAAGAGGGAATCAGTGAAATCCTTAGTCTGAACTTATCCAACTTTGAATATCAGAGCAAACAACAAATAAAATTTGCAGAATTTGAGGCCGCCAAGGCCATCCCTCATCTGAACGACAGATTTAAACTGCTGTTAAAAGGAGACGGAAAAGTCAGTCAATTCTACCGCAAATTATTTTTAGGTTTATTCGCCTACGTATCAAATCGAATCCCAGAAATATCGAATGAAATTTACAAGATTGATGAAGCCATATGTACAGGTTTTGCATGGGAAATGGGGCCGTTCGAAATATGGGATGCCCTGGGATTGAAAAAGACCATTCCCATGATGGAAGAACTGGGATATAAACCTGCAGACTGGATTTATAAAATGGCAGAAAAAGATCAGAAATTCTATCAGCTTAAAGCTGGAAACAAACAATACTTTGATGTTGATTCTGAAAATTACATGACCATCCCGGGAACGGAAGAATTAGTCGTACTCAACAATCTTCGCCCTACTCACAGCATATGGAGCAACGAAGGCTGCAGTATTATCGATTTGGGTGATGGCGTTATTAATCTGGAATTCCACACCAAGATGAATACCATTGGCAGTGAAATTATTCAGGGAATTAACAAAGCCATTGAGTTGGCCGAAATGGAATACAAAGCACTGATCATCTCCAACGAAGGGGAAAACTTCTCTGCCGGGGCAAATATCGGTCTGGTATTTATGCTGGCCATCGAACAGGAGTTCGAAGAACTGGACATGGTTGTCAGAACCTTTCAAAATACCATGCTGAAACTGAAATATACATCAGTTCCGGTGATTGCCGCTCCTCATGGAATGACTTTGGGTGGCGGATGCGAAGTTTGCATGCACTCCGATAAGGTAATTGCTCACGCCGAAACCTATATGGGATTAGTAGAATTGGGCGTTGGCGTAATTCCTGCGGGCGGAGGTACCAAAGAATTTGCCTATCGCCTTTCGAAAGAAATGGCTGCAGATGACATTAGAACCAACCGTTTCCGGGATAAATTTTTGACTATCGGACAAGCAAAAGTATCTACATCGGGGTACGAGGCCTTCGAATTAGGATACCTGCGAAAAGATGTAGATGAAGTGATTGTGAGCAGAAAGCACCAGTTGCTTTACGCTAAAAAAGCAGCTCTGCTGATGTGCGAAAAAGGCTACACTCCTCCTCTGCCTGTCAAAGACATTAGAGTATTGGGTGCAGAAGGACTGGCCTTGGTTTATTCGGGAGCCGACGGAATGGAAGTTGGCAATTACATTTCGGAGTACGATAAATATCTCTCCATTGAACTTGGAAAAGTATTGAGTGGTGGAGAACTGAGCGAACCTGCAGAAGTTTCGGAGAATTACATGCTGAATTTAGAACGGCTTGCTTTTGTGAAACTATGTCAGCAAAAGAAAACCCTGGAGCGAATGCAAAGTCTGTTGCAAAAAGGCAAAATTCTTCGAAACTAAGTACCCGGTACTCACAACAAAAAGCAAAAATATGAACGCATATATAGTAGCCGCCTACCGAAGCCCTGTAGGCAAAGCAAAAAAAGGAAATCTCAGATTTATTCGTCCGGATGATATGGCAGCCCAGGTAGTTCAGCACATCATGAAAGAGGTGCCAAATTTGGATGCAGCAATGGTAGATGATGTGATTGTTGGAAATGCAACTCCTGAGGCAGAACAAGGATTAAATGTTGGCCGTATGATTGCCCTATTGGGATTGGACAATGTGCAGGTGCCCGGAATGACTGTGAACCGGTATTGCTCATCGGGCTTGGAGAGCATTGCCATTGCTGCTTCGAAAATTGAGGCCGGTCTGGCTGATTGTATCTTTGCCGGTGGTGTTGAAATGATGTCCTTAATGCCGATGGGCGGATGGCGCTTGGTGCCCAATCTTGGAATTGCAAAATCTCATCCAGATTGGTACTGGAACATGGGAATTACAGCTGAAGCTCTTCAGGTGAAATACAACATATCCCGAAAAGAGCAGGATAAATTTGCATTTCACTCTCACCGAAAAGCGCTGGAAGCACAGGCTCATAATCGTTTTTCGGACGAAATTGTTCCCATTCACGTGCTGGAGACTTTTGTAAATGGACAGGACAAAGCACAAACCAAAGAACACATTATTAATGTGGACGAAGGACCTAGATTGGGAACAACAGAAGAGTCTTTAAGTAAATTAAGACCTGTTTTTGCTCAGGGGGGAAGTGTTACCGCAGGCAACTCATCGCAGACCTCGGATGGTGCAGCATTTGTTTTGGTGGTATCCGAAAAAATGCTGAAACAGCTGAATGTGGAACCAATAGCCCGCTTTGTTTCCTATTCTGTTGCCGGAGTGGAACCAAAACACATGGGGATTGGTCCGGTAGAAGCCATTCCAAAGGTCTTAAAGCGCTCAGGTTTATCAATGAATCAAATAGAACAGATTGAACTGAACGAAGCTTTCGCAGTACAGGCACTTGCCGTGATAAAAGAATTGAGCCTGAATCCTGAAATCATCAATGTAAATGGTGGTGCCATTGCTCTTGGCCATCCCCTTGGCTGCACAGGCACAAAATTATCCGTGCAGCTGCTTCACGAAATGAAAAAGCGCAGGCAAAAATACGGAATGGTTACCATGTGTATTGGTTCGGGACAAGGAGCTGCGGGAATTTTTGAGATGATGTAAAACTACCCCCAACCCCCTAAAAGGGGCTAGTTCTTCTTCAAAGATAATTGACATTGTTTTTTCAAAGTCCCCTTTAGGGGATTTAGGGGTGAAAAAAATAACTCTAAACTCATTAAAGATGGAAAAGATAAAAACAGTAAAAGGCGGACAATTCTTAGTGAAAGAAACCAGTCCTCAGGATATTTTTATTCCTGAAGAAATTTCGGAAGAGCAAAAAATGATCATGGAAACTTGTCATGATTTTCAAGAAAAAGAAATTCTTCCTCTATTGGATGAAATCGACAGTCAGAAAGAAGGATTAATGACCTCCCTCATGGATAAAGCAGGTGAGTTAGGCCTTTTAGGCATTGCCGTTCCGGAAGAATACGGTGGTTTCGGTCAGGATCTGAATACCTCGATGCTTAGTACCGAAATTATGGGAACCTACAGCTCTTTTGCTGTTGCCTACGCCGCACATGTGGGTATTGGCACCCTTCCAATTTTGTATTACGGAACCAAAGAACAAAAAGAAAGGTATTTACCACTGCTGGCAAGCGGTGAAGCCAAAGGAGCCTATTGTTTAACTGAACCCGGAGCGGGTTCGGATGCCAATTCAGGAAAAAGTAAAGCCATACTTTCGGCTGACGGATCTCACTATGTTTTAAACGGGCAAAAAATGTGGATCACCAATGCCGGCTTTGCTGACATCTACACCGTTTTTGCCAAAATCGATGATGATAAAAACCTTAGTGCGTTTATTGTTGAGAAAACGTTTAACGGTATCAAGCTCGGGCTGGAAGAAAAAAAGATGGGGATTAAAGGCTCATCGACCTGCATGATGTTTTTTGAAGATTGTAAAGTTCCGGCAGAAAATCTGCTTGGCGAACGTGGCGAAGGTTTTAAAATCGCCTTAAATATTCTGAACAACGGCAGAATAAAATTGGCTGCCGCCGTTTTAGGTGCAGGCAAAAAAATAATTACCCATTCAATTACCTATGCCAATGAGCGCATACAATTCGGACAGGCCATTGCTAATTTTGGTGCCATACAATACAAAATTGCAGAACAGGCAATCCGAACTTATACGGTTGAATCGGCCATTTACCGCTGCAGCAACGACATACAAAATGCAATGCTTCATTTACTTGAAGAAGGAATACCGAAAGAAAAAGCTGTTATTCAGGCTCAAAAAGAATTTGCTGCCGAAGCTGCCATTCTAAAAGTGGCAGCATCCGAAGCTTTGGACTATGTAACCGATGAAGGTGTTCAGATTTATGGCGGAATGGGCTACTCTTCCGAAGCACCAATGGAGCGCGCTTACCGAGATTCGCGTATCAATCGGATTTTTGAAGGAACCAATGAGATCAACCGAATGCTGATTGTTGACTTTTTATTGCGCAAAGCATTCAAAAATGAATTGCCTCTTTTATCGGCAGCCCAAAACGTTGTGAAAGAATTAATGGCAATTCCTGAATTTGGCGAAGAAGATACATCTCTGTTGGCCAGAGAAAGCAAATTAATAGTCGGTTTTAAGAAAAGTGCCCTGTTAATTGCAGGAGCTGCGGTGCAAAAATTCATGCAAAAACTAAGCAGTGAACAGGAAATACTAATGAATATTTCTGATATCATTACCGATTGCTATCAGGCAGAATCACTTTTATTGCGCGTGAAAAAGCTGATTGAGTTAAAAGGCGAAGAAGCATGTACAGAACAAGTAGCCATGTGTGAGGTCTTTTTTTATGATGCAGCCGATCGCATTCATAAAAATGCCAAAGATGCAGCAAATTCGATAACTCAGGGCGATGAATTAAGAATGATGCTTTTGGGTTTGAAGCGATTCACAAAACACTCCGGACTCAACAGCAAAGAAAAGCGCCGGTTAATCGCGGGTAAATTGATTGAAGAAAACAAATATTGTTTCTGATAACAGTAGATCGTTAGATGTTAGGAATGAGATATTGGATGGATTTGCAATATGCCTCTTCTTAACCTTTACACCGAAATATCCATTGGGAAAAACACTCTTTTAAATGTAGAGGAACTTTTTAGTACTGGGAAAGCACTTTTAAGCATAGGGAATTCACTTTTAAGTACCGGGAATTTTAATACCGGGACTTGCTTTTTGACAGAAGGGTAAACCTTATAGTCCCAAACTAAATTCGTCACCTGAAACAGACGAGTTTTAATCCTCTCAAATAATATTAGCATATTAAAAAAACCTCCGCCAGCAAATCATCTTGCCCCCGGAGGTTTTACTTTGACTATGATAGATAAAGAAGTTTACTCTTTTACTTTTTTGCTCATAATTAAATAATACAACAAGAAACCAATTGATATCGAAACAAAAAAGATTCCGTAAGGCATTGCGCTATCATATTGCTTAAACATTGGATTTGAAGCCGCCAACAATTCCATAACAATGAATCCAAGTCCGCCAAAAAATGCAACCAGGCCCCATTTTAAAGCTGGATACAAATCATATTTTACTTGTTTTTTTACTTCTATTTCAGCATCTTGCTCCAAAATACCTGCTCTCTCGAAGTGTCCTGTTTTAATAATTTTACGCTTTAAAAAGTGTGCCGATAAAATTTTCACAAAGGTGATGATACTAAAGAACACCACTGCCGCCATTAACAATTCTCCTAAATTCATATTTAAAATTTTTAAGTTTCTGAATGTGTTTGCTCTATTAGACCATGGTGCTTAAAAGAATGTTGCAAAAAGTTTTTGTTTTTTACACCTCATTCCCCAGGACTTGTCCGAAAAATAAATCTTCACTCAAAAACTACCTATTGAGTGTATTTATTATTTATAAATGCTAACGGGAACCCGAAGCAAAACCCACATCATTACCAACCTCAACGCAGAAGAAAATAAAAGACCTAATTTAAATTACAGAAATAAGAAAGATTAAAGGTGTGACTTTTACTATTAATTTATTTTTATCTTGCTAATCAAGATTTTATTAACCTTTCAACAGCCAAAAATGAAAGTATTATTTATAGGAGGTTCAGGAAACATAAGTACTTCATCCACCCAATTAGCCATTGAAAAAGGAATTGAAATTTATCACCTGAACAGAGGGAATACAATCCGGAAAATATCAGGCGCTAGAGTTCTGGTAGGTGATATTAATAAAATTAATGAGGTAACCGACCTGAAAAAACACAACTGGGATACTGTTGTAAACTGGATTGCCTTTACACCAGATGATATTGAACGTGATATTGCCTTTTTTAAAGGAAAAACCAAACAATACATTTTTATAAGTTCTGCTTCGTGCTATCAAACACCTCTAAGTTACCCTGTAATTACTGAATCGACTCCTTTAAGTAATAATTTATGGGATTACGCTAATAACAAAATTAAATGTGAAGAGCGATTAATGAAAGCTTATCAGGAAGAAAATTTCCCTGTTACAATTGTGCGCCCTTCATTAACATATGATACTGTGATTCCTATTGCCATTGGGGGATTTAAAGAATATACAACTGCTGACCGAATTTTAAAAGGAAAAAGTATTATTATTCACGGCGACGGAACTTCATTATGGACTGTAACCCATTCTGATGATTTTGCAAAAGGATTGGTTGGCTTATTGGGTTTAACACAAGCCATAGGACATGCTTTTCATATTACTTCCGACGAAATTTTAAGTTGGAACATGATTTATAAAATTTTAGCTGACAGTTTAGGTTGTGAAGCAAAGGTGGTGCATATTGCTTCTGATTTTATTTGTAAAACAGAACCTTCTTTTACAGGAACGCTGCTTGCCGATAAAAGTGAAAGTGTCATTTTTGATAATACAAAGATCAAAACTTTTGTGCCGGAATTTAAGGCTGCAATCTCATTTTCCAATGGAATAAAAAGAACCTTAAAATGGCTGAATCAAAATCCGGATATGAAATTTATTAATCCTGAAACCAATGCCAAGATTGATAATATTTTAAATGCCTATAAGGCCTTATAATCCTTTTTCTAAAAGAGAAGGATAGGATGAGGAAATCAACTGTCCCGAATTTGCAATCTGGGATTTAGGATTTAAAATTCGTCAAAAAGACCTCATCCCCCGGCCTCTTCTCCTAAAGGTGAAGGGGAGTCTCACTCCAAATAAAGATTGGATCAACAAAATCTTCTTATTCTCACCAATAAAATTAAAGATGTGTTCTCTTCTCCTTCAGGAGAAGGATAGGATAGGTAGATCAACAGATCAGTACCGGAATTGTTTTATATTTATTACTAATTGCTTTCGTGTGTGGGGTGCGTTAGGGGTAGAAGCGCATACCCCGCAGTGAGGTACGAACGAGGAGTAATAGCGGATGACCCGACCCGAAGGGGAACGCCAAAAGAATGTGAAATTTAATTGCGATATCGTGCAACAAATAAATGAGAGTGCTTGTCTACTCCATCAAAGATGAACGAAACCGAGCTGATACAACAAATATGTAATGGCAATCCTCAAGCTTTCCGATACTTGGTGAAGCAGTACGAGCGATTGGTGTTTCATGTAGCCGGAAGATTGTTGAATCAGCAGGAAGATTTGGAGGATGTAGCACAGGAAGTTTTTATAAAAGTGCATCAAAAACTGCCTGAATTTAGAGGTGATTCGAAACTTTCGACCTGGATTGCAACCATCGCTTACCGGGTATCGGTGAATCATTTAAAAAAGCGAAAGCCCGATGTAGATATTGGAGAATCGCAATACGAATTGTTTCAACACAGCAGAGTTTCAGATGAAAATCCGGAGCAATTGACGCAGAAAAAAGAGTTAAAGGAGATGGTTCGGCAAATGGTTGACAGACTGCCGGCTCAATACAAAACGGTTTTGAGTTTGTATCATTTGGAGGAATATGGATACAATGAGATTGTTGAAATTACAGGGTTACCGGAAGGTACGGTGAAGAACTATATTTTTAGAGCCCGGAAAATGCTGAAAGAAATGTTGGTGAAAAGCGAATTGAAAAGAGATTCAAGATATGATAGGAAAGAACTTTGAGATTTTAATACAGATATGAATATGAATTTCGAAAATGCTGAAGAAAACTGGAATTTTGATGAATTAAAACTGATTGATGAACTGCTTACCGAGAGTCTTGAGCAGGATTTTTCGGTTTCGATTCCTCAGGATTTTGCCGATTTAGTGACCGAAAAGGTGGAAAAACAAAAATCGGTTAAAGAGGCATTGCTGCGTATGTTAATGATGACTTTAGGATATCTTGGCATTCCCGGAATCGCTTTTGGCCTGCTTTACTATTTAAAATCAGCGAAAGTGGATGTCATTCTCGAACTGGTTTTCACGTACAAATATCCTCTTCTGTTTGGTGTGCTTTGTATTCTTTCGATTCAGGTAGCCGATGTACTGCTGCTGAGCCGCACAAAGGATCAATTGGAAGAATAAAACCATCCCACAACCCCTTTTTCTAAATGTGAAGGGGAGCAGCATTCCAAATAAATACTGGATCAACAAAATCTTGTTTATACTCACAATTAAAATCGAAGATGCGTTCTCTTCTACTTCAAGAGAAGGATAGGATGAGCTAATAGATGAAATTTGAAAATCCAAGTTTGCAATCTAAGCTTTGAGAATTTCAAACTTAAAATAGTTCAAAATAAAATGGGGCAATCTGCTATTGGATTGCCCTATTTTTAATTTATTTATTTTTTTCTGAAGTTTCCGTTTTGTTTTCTTCCACTTCTTCTTTAAACGGTGCATCTGTTCCTATAAGCTGCCCCCCTTTGTAATCATCAGGATTTAAATAAATACCTGTTCTAATTACAGTTGACAGATAATTATAATTATAACTCAACACCACCATTTCATTGTTCTTCAAATCCAGCACTGTTTGCATTAAATAATCCTGAGTTCCCGATTGCGAAATAAAAACAGCATGCTTGGGCACGTTTACATTAGGTGGTGGCGTAACAGTAGTTTGAGTTATTGCACAACTACCGGCAAAAATTGCTAAAAGAACAATAAAAAAAAGCTGTCTCATTTGTTTTCGATTTAGTTATAAAATTAAAAATGCAAAATACTGATGCAAATATCCACGATTTCCCTTAGGTGATTGATACTCCATTATCTTTCTTTCTAATTTTAAATTTATGTAAAACATAAGAAAAAACCTAATCAATGAAAAATCCGATTCTTTCGAACCGGATTTAATTGTACCAATTTAATATCAACAGCCTGCTTAAAATATCAGCTTGTCATGCTCTGACTATATACAAGCCGTTCTTGTCAGGCTATGACTTGATTCTATAAGCACTATTTTATAAGATCAATTTTGATCTTAATTTGGTATTGCCTATCTCTTTTTATTTCTTAACCAGATTCTTTCTCCAGTATCGGGCTTGTAATTCTTATCTACTCCATTAAATCTTCGGATTCTCTTCAACCGAACTCCGTATTCCTGCGCAATACTATACAAGCTTTCCCCTTCTTTCACCCTGTGGAAATTATAACCTCTGGCTGCTCTTCCGCGCTTGTTGTGCAAATACAAACGTTGATTGAGCTGTAGAATATGATTTCTGGGAAGATCATTATACTTCAGAAGTTTCTTTCGGCTTACCCCTAAATTTTTCTCAATACTATAGAATGTATCGCCTTTTTTGGTGATTATATAATGTACTCCATTCGCAATTTCCAAGCGTGCTCCAAACGGATCAATTTCCAAATAGGAATCAATATCTGCCAGATCGGTTCCTGTAGGTTTTTCAATAATCAGATCTTCCCCTTTCCCTTTTTGATCAAGCTGATGCAAATTCTCCTCATCAATAATTTTTATCAATCGATGAGCATATTGAGGATCGGTAGCGTATCCTGCTTTTTTTAAGCCATGAGCCCAACGTTTGTAATCATTGGAACCATATTTAAACAGAAATGCATAACGCGAGCGGGTGGTTAAAAACTGAGAATGATCTTTATAAGAATCATAGGCATGATCATACTTTCTAAAACACTCATTTCTGCGGTCATCGTCCATTTTCATACTCGGACCGGTCCAGTCGTGACACTTAATTCCGAAATGATTATTGCCTTTTTTTGCCAGTATTGAGTTGCCGTTTCCGGATTCAAGTAAACCCTGAGCCAAAGTAATACTAGCCGGAATTCCTGTTCGCAGCATTTCGCGAACAGCTAAATCCTTATATTTTTCGATGTATTGTTTTCGGGTTAAGTCTTTTGCAAATACAGATGTACCAAGAACAAAACTCAGTACGATATATAGGAAAACTCTCTTCATTCGCTTTAGGTTTTTTGAATCGTGTGTGAAAAATGGGAAATCAATCTATTTATGTATATATTAGTCGCGATTTCCAAAACAACCATAAAAATATAACAATCCTGTTATCCTCCGTTACTTTAAACAATTAATTTAATTAACAATCTGTTTCTGATGTATGGAAACGCCTATTCTTGCTTGTTTATTATAATTATTGAAAAAATGTTTAAATTTCAGAAAGTATTGATTTAATTGCCGTTTGATAATGGATACAAGCTTCCATTTCTTTAAGCGGAAATACCAACAATTCGTAAAAACAATCTGAGCAAACAGAATAACAAATGAAGAAAACCCAAATAATTACAACTGTATTCGAATACGATTCGGTAGATGAATTACCTCTGGAAGAACAAGAATTGGTTAAAAATGCCAAAGAAGCAGCTCTCCGCTCCTATTCACCCTATTCAAAATTTAGTGTTGGAGCAGCCATTCTTCTCGAAAATGATGAAATCATTCAAGGAAATAATCAGGAGAATTCAGCTTATCCTTCCGGCCTGTGTGCCGAGCGTGTTGCCATGTTCTATGCCAATTCAAAATTTCCCGATTCAGCCGTTAAAGCAATTGCAGTTACTGCACGCACCAATGGCTCATTTTCAGGAAATCCGATTCCTCCATGTGGCTCTTGCCGACAGGTATTATTGGAAACAGAAGAAAGATTCAATCAGCCTATCAAATTGATTTTGTATGGTGAGAAAAAGATCAGAATTGTTGAAACCGTAAAAGAAATGCTTCCCTTGTATTTTGAAAAAGAAATGCTGGATGAATAATAAAAAATGGCTAAATCATCTGCACTTGCTGACGATTTAGCCATTTATTTTTTTTTCAACTGGTCTTTTGCTTATAGCTGATTCGCCAGATCTTTCCAAAGATTATCATTCTTGGGAACAGGAGCAACAATTCGAATCGGCTCTTGTTTTACAGGATGAATAAATGATATTTCCCTGGCGTGCAAACCAATTCCACCACCGGTTTTAGACCGTGGAGCTCCGTACTTTAAATCACCGCGGATTGGAATACCAATTTTAGCCAGCTGCGCACGAATCTGATGATGACGACCGGTGTGCAATTTAACTTCGAGCATAAAATATTTCTGAGAACGAGTCAGTAACTTATATTCTAAAGTTGCTTCCTTAGCTCCGTGTTTCAATTTATCGAAAACATTGGTTTTGTTCTTCTCCTCGTTTTTCAACAAGTAATGAGTTAATGTTTCTTCCTCGAGTCTTGGACAGTTTTGAACAATTGCCCAATATATTTTACTGATTTCCTTATCCTTTTGCTGAAACATCAGACTTAAACGGGTTAAAGCCTTGCTGGTTTTGGCAAACACAATAACACCACTAACGGGTCTGTCGATACGATGTGGTACACCTAAAAAAACATCTCCGGGCTTGTTGTATTTCTCCTTTATATAGGCTTTTACCTTTTCGCTTAAAGGTTCGTCGCCCGATTTATCACCCTGCACAATATCACCACACTTTTTATTTACAGCAATTATATGATTGTCTTCGAATAATATATCCAATTGTTCTTTCGCCATTGGTACTCCTTATTTATTTAATTTTCAAATGAAAGCGCGCAAAGATAAGAAAAAAGACTTGATACTTATCATCGGATCTGATACTTGATGCCTTAGACTTTATTCCCGTTCCTTCTGCTTTTAGTACTGCTCTCTCTCATTCGGGAAATCCCTTGATTTTACATCACCAATATAAGTCTCTACAGCTCCTTGTATTTCAGCAAATAAGTTGTGATATCTTCGTAAGAAACGCGGAGAAAACTCCTGAGTAATTCCCAACATATCATGAATCACCAAAACCTGACCATCAACACCGCCACCGGCACCAATTCCAATTATTGGAATTGCAACACTCTGAGCGACCTTAGCTGCTAAGGTGGCGGGAATTTTTTCTAAAACAATGGCAAAACATCCTGCTTCCTCCAACAGTTTAGCATCTTCAACCAATTTTTCGGCTTCTTCGTCCTCTTTGGCGCGAACCGCATAGGTTCCAAATTTATGAATAGACTGCGGGGTTAAGCCCAAATGCCCCATTACCGGAATTCCTGCAGAAAGAATCCGGTTCACCGATTCCAAAACTTCGCGGCCACCTTCCAGCTTCACTGCATCGGCACTGGCCTCTTTCATAATTCGGATGGATGAGTTCAAAGCTTCCTTCGAATTTCCCTGATAAGTTCCAAACGGCAGATCGACAACAACCAATGCTCTTTGCACAGCTTTTACAACCGATGCACCATGATAAATCATCTGATCCAAGGTAATTGGCAAAGTAGTTTCGTGTCCGGCCATTACATTTGAAGCCGAATCGCCAACCAGAATTACATCTACACCTGCTCTGTCAACAATTAGTGCCATGGAATAATCATACGAAGTAAGCATGGAGATCTTCTCGCCCTTTAACTTCATTTCAGAAAGTACATGTGTAGTTACTCTCTTTGCGGATTCTTTATGGATTGACATTTTTAAATTTTTTGATATTAGTTTGGTTAATCAAATCTAACCAACAATAATGAATATTGAATTGCAAAGTTATAAAATAAGGCAAAAGCTACAAGATAAAAGAAGAAAGGCAAAAGCGTAAAAATTATTTCCGGACAGCCCTCAATTCGTCATTAATAATTCTTAATGCATAATCAGACTGTTCTGTCTTTTTGGCAGAAAACATGTCAGACGAATGAGTAAAATTTCGGCTGCCGATGCCAGAATAACATTTCTTTTGGCAAAATAACTAATGGCACAGGCTTTGATAAATTGATATCGGATGAAACAAACATCCCAAACAAGTAATAGAATTAAAACATTAAATAAATACTAAAAATGGGTAAAATAATTGGAATTGACTTAGGAACAACCAACTCTTGTGTTTCTGTAATGGAGGGTAACGAGCCTGTTGTTATTCCTAATAGCGAAGGTAAAAGAACAACACCATCTATTGTTGCTTTTATAGAAAACGGTGAAAGAAAAGTTGGAGATCCTGCAAAACGTCAGGCTATTACAAATCCAACAAAAACAATTTCTTCTATCAAGAGATTCATGGGAGAAAGTTACGATAAAGTGACTAAAGAAATTAGTCGCGTTCCTTATAAAGTAATCAAAGGTGATAACAACACTCCACGTGTTGAAATTGATGACCGTAAATATTCTGCACAGGAAATTTCAGCAATGGTTCTTCAAAAAATGAAGAAAACTGCTGAAGACTATTTAGGACAAGAAGTAACCGAGGCAGTAATTACTGTTCCTGCTTATTTCAACGATTCACAACGTCAGGCTACTAAAGAAGCTGGTGAAATTGCCGGTCTTACAGTAAAACGTATTATCAACGAGCCTACTGCCGCTGCATTGGCATATGGTCTTGATAAGAAAGCTCAGGATATGAAAATCGCTGTATTTGACCTTGGTGGTGGTACTTTCGATATCTCTATTCTTGAATTAGGTGACGGTGTATTCGAAGTAAAATCAACTAACGGTGATACTCACCTTGGTGGTGATGATTTCGATCAGGTGATTATTGACTGGTTGGCTGAAAGTTTCCTTGCTGATGAAAGAATTGACCTACGTAAAGATCCAATGGCTCTTCAGCGTTTGAAAGAAGCTGCTGAAAAAGCTAAGGTTGAGCTTTCAAGTTCTACAAGTACTGAAATCAATTTGCCATATATTATGCCGGTTGACGGTATTCCAAAACACCTTGTTAAATCATTATCACGTTCACAATTCGAGCAATTGTCAGATAAATTGATTCAAGCTGTTCTTGCACCATGTAAATTGGCACTTAAAGATGCTGGTATTTCAACATCCGACATTAACGAAGTAATTTTAGTGGGTGGATCTACCCGTATTCCTGCTATTCAGAAACTGGTTGAGGATTACTTTGGAAAAGTTCCTTCAAAAGGTGTTAATCCTGATGAGGTGGTTGCAGTTGGTGCTGCAATTCAAGGTGGTGTTCTTTCCGGTGATGTAACAGATGTACTTCTTTTAGATGTTACTCCTCTTTCATTGGGAATCGAAACAATGGGAAGTGTAATGACAAGATTAATTGAGTCGAATACAACAATTCCTACAAAGAAAACTGAAACTTTTACAACTGCTGCTGACAACCAGCCTTCTGTAGAAATTCATATTCTTCAGGGTGAGCGTCCGATGGCTAACGGCAACAAAACAATTGGCCGTTTCCATTTAGACAGCATTCCACCAGCACCTCGAGGAATTCCTCAAATCGAAGTTACTTTTGATATTGACGCGAATGGTATTCTTCATGTTTCTGCAAAAGACAAAGGAACTGGAAAAGAGCAAAGTATTCGTATCGAAGCTTCATCGGGATTATCTGATGCTGAAATCGAAAGAATGAGACAGGAAGCTAAAGAAAACGAAGCTGCTGATACTGCTGCAAAAGAAAAAGTTGATGCTCTGAATAAAGCTGACAGTATGATTTTCCAGACTGAAAAGCAATTGAAAGAAATCGGCGATAAACTTCCTGCTGACAAAAAGCAACCTATTGAAGATGCTTTGGCTAAATTGAAAACTGCTCACGCAGCTCAGGATGTTGATGCATGTAATGCTGCTGTTGAAGAATTGAACACTGTTTTCCAGGCCGCTTCTCAGGAGATGTACAACGCTCAGGCACAAGATGCTCAGGCTGGTCAGCCACAAGGCGAACCACAAGCTGAAGGTGCAGCCAAAAATGACGAAGTTACTGATGTAGACTTCGAAGAAGTGAAATAATTCAACTTCAGATAAAAGCAAATGGCGGTCAAATTAATTTGACCGCCATTTTTTATTTGTACAGATTGTAACTGATTCTTACTTTCACCTGCAGGCCGGTTACTCATTCTTATTTTCCACTCTCCTTTATCCTGTTTCTGTTCTCATTTTTCAATAAAAACCCCTATTTTCGCAAACTACAATTATCAGAATTATGAAGAACAAATTTACGGTTGGGAGTTTATATGCGGGTGTTGGCGGAATTTGTCTGGGATTTAAAAACTCAGGTTTTGCTGTTTCCTGGGCCAATGAATATGACAAAAACGCCTGTGTTACCTATCGTGAAAATTTCACTCACAAACTGATTGAAGGCGATATCATGGAAATTGATATCAGCAGCCTGAATAAAGTAGATGTGCTTGCCGGTGGTTTTCCCTGTCAGCCTTTTTCGGTGGCAGGCTACAGAAAGGGATTCGGCGATAACCGGGGAAATCATTTTTTTAGAATGCTCGATTTTGTAGACGAAATGAGACCCAAAGTTTTGTTCTTCGAAAATGTGAAAAATCTGGTTGGGCACGATAAGGGGAATACCTTTAAAGTAATTCGGAACGAAATCGAAAAGAGAAACTATTCTTTTCACTCCAAAGTACTGAACACAAAAGATTACGGCAATATTCCACACAACAGGGAACGGATTTTCATCATCGGCTTCGATAAAAATGTGTACCCCGACAATTATAAATACTTCGATTTTCCGGCCAAAGAAACATTAACCCGAAAGGTAAAAAGTGTATTCCTGAAAGGTAAAGTAGATGAGAAATTTTATTACCGCGAAGACAAGTACATGTTTGAAATGCTACAGAACGATATCACAAGAGAAGATACCGTATATCAGTTCCGAAGACAATATGTAAGAGAGAACAAATCGGATGTCTGCCCCACTTTAACGGCCAATATGGGCACTGGCGGACACAATGTACCCTTAATAAAAACAGAGTTCGGAATCAGAAAATTAACGCCCAAAGAGTGTTTTAAGTTTCAGGGCTTTCCCGATACTTATATTTTGCCTGAGATTGCCAACTCACACCTCTACAAACAAGCCGGCAACTCGGTGAGTGTTCCGGTTATCGAGAAAATTGCCGAAAACATATTGAAAGCAATCAATGGAATAGACTGCAAAATGAGCCCTAACTAGAGCTTTTTCAATTCACAAATCAGAAAATCGAATTCCTTTAAATCACCGCACTGGATGTAGTAATTGGCTGCATCCATTTTTATTTTGCCGTTCAACAAAGAATTTTGAGGCAACAAATAACCTTCACCAATAATGTACCTGATGGTTTGCTGAGTGCAAACACCCGCAAAATCGAAAGTCCATTTCTCACCCAATATTATCTCTTTCAACTGCTCAGAATCAAATTCGTTCGTGTAAAAAAACAGATGACGTTTCAACAGTTTTTTAATATCCGGCTTACTCCTCACCAGTAAAAAGAAATCGTAGTGTTGGTTGGTGCCGTTCGCCAAATTAGGAATGTACTCCCCTTTCTTATTCCAGTCTTTTGCTTCGAGCAGTAACAAATTGGAAAAAAATGCCGCCGATTTAATATTGATTCTTTTGCCCCGGCATTCTAAATCTGCATCGTCCCAAATGCCTTTGCCGTAAATACCGGTGTCAGGTTTATTAATGCTTGTAAAACCTCTTTTCAACAGCTCCCTGTAGGTAACAAATTCGGCCAATTTCCCCTGAAAAGTATTCGCAAACAATTCACCCTTATTCCTTTCCTGTTTTCCTCCCGAGCGATGCTTTCGATGATGACCTTCCCCAAAAACCATGCACCATGCAAAATCAAAACAAGCAACAATTGTAGTACGGTCGATTGCAACTGCTTTAAATTCTCTTTTAGCAGTTATAAAATATTCACAGGAATTTTTAAGCTCTAATTTCATTGTTTTAGATTCATGATAAAGACAAATTGTATTTAGTCTCAATCTTCTTTGCTGATCTCCTCTTTCCCATTTAAAGAGTCAGACAAACGGGCACTGGCCTTGCTCTTGGCAATGTGATTATCCAATTGCTCAATTAACGCGCTTAGCGCCGGATTAACCGATGCCTGATTTAGCAGGGAAATCTTACAGCATTTATAACCGGCTTCCTTGAAGCTACAAAACAATAATCCGTAAACAAAGTAAACTTACAACTAATTCTCCAAGAGTTATAGCTTAACTAAATAGAGAACAACACAGTATTGTTTAAACAGGCTAAATCAAATTTGTATTTAAGCAAAAAGCCCGTTTTGAATGATAAAACGGGCTTTGTATTTTATTTAGAGTTTAACGAATCGTGAAGTGTTACTTTGTTACCAAATCCTGACTGGTATGCAACCAAAAACTCTTCACTTTCATTTTTAAGTAGTTCGATTCGTACTCCACGCATTTCATAGGATCTGATTTTCTATACAAATCCTGTCCTATCTCCATAATATCCTGCATGGTTGCCCACAAATGATTCAAACAGCGAAATACTTCTTCTTTAAGCAAACCTCTGGAGTTAAGCAAACGATTGAGTTCTATTCTATTTAATTTGAGCACCTGAAAAAGTGTCAAAATTTTCTCTATAATCGTTTGGGTTACCTCGGCATTTTCGCGGGGAATATTCGCTTCCAACTGCACTATGAATTTTGGAATCACTGTGAGAATGGCTTTCAAATCCTTCTTTTCAATGATTTCTACAATTTGATCAAATTCGTTTATCCGGGATACCGGGAAGTTATCCTGAACCTCAAGTATCATGTTGTTCAGAGATTCTATCCGTTTATAAATTCCAGAACGAAGGTTTTGAATCTGTACTCCCTCGGGACCACAATTCACATATTCTTTTGCCCGCTGAATTTGTTCACTTACACGGGCTTTAAAAGTCTCATCGAATATAGGATACATTCTGTTGAAATCTGCCATATCCCGGGTGTAACTATCCAGCAAGAATTTTGCCGCCACCGGCATTTCATCAAAACTAAAAGGAAAATCTATTGTTTCCATACCACCATTTTTGTTAGTTATGCATACATTTTACACTCTCTTTCTTTGCTGTTATTCTATCTCACCACTTACAGAATCTTTTATAAAACAGCATCGAAAATTAAAGAAATAATCTTTCTGTAATTCATAACATAATTACACAAGATTCGATCATTTCCGACTCATAAAATACAAAAAATCAGCACGATCGTAAAAATATTAAAAATGATGTACAACATGTTTTTAGAGTCGCTCAGTAAAAGGTCTTGATTTTAACGGGAAAAGCCATCTGTTTTTTTTAGCATCAATCAATCTTTTATTAGTTTTGTATAGACCCAATAAAAATAAGATGACAAAAAAAATACTATTATTCGCCTTTATCCTTTTGCCACTGCTAAACTTTGCACAGCAAATTAACAAAACCGATGAGCTGGGGAACAAACAAGGTGTATGGGAAAAATCACACACCAATGGCAGACTTAAATACTCCGGTACTTTTAAAGATAATTACCCTATTGGAGAAATGAAACGTTATCACGAAAACGGCAATTTAAAAGCTGAATTATTTTTTACCAGTGAAGGACAAAAAGCGAAAGCTATTCTTTACAATGAATCCGCAGGATTAATTGCAAAAGGAAATTTCATACAATCGAAAAAAGATAGCATTTGGGTGTACTTCGATAAGAATAAAAACATCCGCGCCAGCGAAACATTTACCGGGGGAATAAAAAATGGTGAAAGTGTGTACTACTTTAAAAACGGAAACCCTGCCGAAACCCTTAGCTTCCTAAATGGCAAACGACATGGGATCTGGAAACGTTATTTTGAAAATGGAAAAACATATTTGGAGGCAAATTACAGCTCCGGAAATTTAGATGGCATCACTCAATCGTACTTCCCAAATGGAGTGATTGAATTTAGCGGCACGTACAAAAACAACAAGCGCGACGGAGAATGGTATTTTTATTCTGAAAAAGGGGAGCTTCTTTTCAATATAGAATACAAAAACGGCATCGCCGCCAATCAGGATGAATTGGATAGTATTCAACAGAAAAAATTAGAGGAAATGGAGAAACAAAAAGACCATTTAATCGATCCTGAAAAATTTGTTGACGATCCGGATTCCTATCTTCGCTCGCAAATGAGATAAACACCTGCATATTTACCATTCTCCGAAACACAACTTCATTAATTATAAGTAGATGAGCCAAAAAGGAATCAGTCTTTTTCAGCTGAATCAGCAAATAAAAAATATCCTTTCTGAAACATTTACTTCGGGCGTTTGGATTGTGGCTGAAATTAGTGAACTGCGTTACAATCAAAACGGACATTGTTATCTGGAACTGGTTGAAAAAGATGAAAACAGCGATCAGATTATTGCGAAAGCAAAAGCTACCATTTGGTCCTACACCTTTCGAATGCTGAAACCTTACTTCGAAACAACAACAGGTCAGCCTTTTTCATCAGGAATAAAAGTATTGGTAAATGTAAGTGTTGAGTTTCAGGAAATTTATGGTTTCTCCTTAAATATCAAAGACATTGACCCTACCTACACTTTGGGTGACATGGCCCGGCGGAGAAAAGAAATTATTGCGCGGCTGGATGAAGAAGGTGTGTTGGAAATGAATAAGGAACTGGTTTTTCCTGAGATTCCAAAATGCATTGCCATCATCTCCTCGCCTACGGCTGCAGGCTACGACGACTTCACAAATCAGCTCGACAACAACTCTTTCGGCTACAAATTCCACTACAAATTGTTTCCGGCTGTTATGCAGGGAAATAATGCCGAAGAATCGATAATTGCTGCTCTCGATAAAATAAATGAGTACGAAGATGTATTTGATACTGCCGTGATTATTCGTGGTGGCGGCTCGCAGGCAGATTTGAATTGTTTTGACAGCTATTGGCTGGCTTTTAACATTGCTCAATTTCCAATGCCGGTAATTTCTGGTATCGGACACGAAAGAGATGAAACGATTGTTGATTTGGTGGCTCATACCAAAGTAAAAACACCAACTGCAGCAGCCGAATTCTTAATTGATTGTTTTGACGAATGCAGAGAATATCAGAATGGTTTACGCGAGCAATTTTTAGAAGAGGTGAATGAAGTTCTTTTATCCTCATCGGAAAAACTGGTGCACTTAACCAACAAATTCTCGCCCATGGTGAGTCAGATACTGGAACGGAAATCGAATCAGCTGAGTGCAGCCAAACAGAGACTAAAAACTGCCGGTACTCATTTGCTGGGTGATCAATTTCATTATCAGCAAAGACTGAATTCACAATTTCAGTATTCTACAGAACGAAGAATTGAAAATCAAAAAACGCTTATCAGTCAGTTGCAGATAAAACTTAAAACCAAGATTAAAAGACAGATTGAGCAGCAGAAACACCATCTGTCATTATTCGGGCAATCGGTAAAATATCTTAATCCTGATCATATTCTGAAAAAAGGATATACCTTGAGTTTGAAAGAAGGAAAAATAATAAAGGATATTGATCAGCTATCGCCCCACGACATTATTGAAACCCGGTTTGCCAACGGAAGCGTTGAAAGTCAGGTTCAAAAAATCAATCGGAAAAAGAAAACTAAAACGACTTAATTAAATACAAATGGCTAAAAAAAAGACAAGCTACCGCGATGCAATTACCGAAATTGAAGAAACCATTGCTTCCATCGAAAATGACGAGCTGGATGTGGATGATTTATCGGAAAAGGTAAAACGGGTTTCGGAGCTTCTTGTAATTTGCAAAGAGAAGCTTCACAACACCGAAAAAGAAGTTGAGAAAATTTTAAATGAAATGGATGAATAAATTACTGCTTGTTTTCATTGTTTCCTTATTGGGAATTTCTTGTGAAGCTCAGAAACCCGGGCCTAATAAATTACAGACTTACGTGAATGAGTTTGTATCGGACAGCTGTTTTTATTCGGCCGGAATAGGAATTGTAGTCTCGGATGTGAAAACAGGTAAAAATTTAGCATCGAACCAAGCTCATTTGGCTTTGACTCCCGCATCAACACAAAAATTAATTACAACAGCAGCTGCCCTGGAGATTTTAGGAAGCAATTATCAGTTTACAACGCAAATTGAAACCAACGGAGAACTTCTTAAAAACGGAACTCTTGCCGGAAACCTGATTGTAAAAGGTTTTGGAGATCCAACACTGGGATCGAAATATTTTGAGAACGAAAAACCGATTGAGCAACAGATTGCAGAGAAAATAAAGGCTCTTGGCATCCGGAAAATTAAAGGAAAAATACTGGCTGACGACTCTTATATTGAAGCCAAAATACCAGCAACATGGATCTGGGAAGATATTGGAAATTACTACGGTGCAATTCCCAACGGACTTAGCTTTCATGATAATATGTACAGCCTGTTTTTTTCATCGGGAAAAGCCGGCACTGCAACACAATTGACAAAAACAGAACCGCAAAACACAGGATTGTTTTTCGACAATCAGGTAATCAGCTCAGCTGTTAATCGCGATTTGGCCTATATTTTTGGAGGAAATACCAGTAATCAGCGAAGAATTGAAGGCAGCATTCCACAAAACAGAGCCCAGTTTAAAGTGAAAGGTGCCCTTTTGCAGCCAAAAAACTGTTTAATCGAATCTCTGAATCAATCATTTCTGAAAGTAGGAATCTCAATCGAAAACAAGGTTTTTCCGGCTAAAGAAAGAAATTTGCTTCTTAATTTGAATTCTCCGAAGCTGAAAGATATTATAACCCTTACCAATCAAAAAAGCATCAACCTTTTTGCCGATCATCTGCTTTTCGAGATTGGAGCAAAAGAATCAGGAAAGGCAAGCTGGGAAAACGGGATTGAAGCTGTTAAAAATTTCTGGAATCAAAAAGGTCTTCCCACAAAATACCTGTCACTGTATGATGGGTGCGGACTCTCCCACTTCAACGCTGTTTCTGCAGACTTTTTCGATCAGGTTTTAAGAATCATGTATCGGAGCAGGTATTCAAATGAGTTTAGCTCTTCATTGCCTGTTTCCGGGATATCAGGGACTTTAAAATCATTTGGTCGGAATAGTGATCTGCAAGGGAACTGGAAAGCTAAAACCGGCTCGATGACCGGCGTAAGAACTTATTGTGGCTATCTAACAACAAAATCAGGGAAAGAATACTCTGTAAGCATTTTAATTAATAATTATTCCTGCTCATCATCTGCTGTAAATATTAAACTTTTAACTCTTTTAAATCAGCTTTATAATTCCTAACTTCAGATTGCATCTGTTTACTGATTTAATTTGATGTTTATGAGAATTACAAAGCAATATTTTTCAATTGTACTCCTTCTTTTCATCTTCTGTTTTAAAGGTTTTTCCGCTAATCAGAAAGATATTTTAGTCTTAAATTCCTACCACAATGGTTTAAGTTGGACCGACTCCATCGTATCAAGTATCAAGCGGGAATTTTCAACCAAATTATCCTATTCTATTTACATAGAGGATATGGATACAAAAAGATATTTCTCGCAAAACTATTTGAATTTGCTTGCCAAATTTTATCAGGAAAAATATAAGAATAAAAAATTCGACTTAATTATATCTACAGACAACAATGCTTATGATTTCTTATTAGAATATAAGAATCAGATTTTTGGATCTGTACCAGTATTGTTTTGTGGTTTGAACTCAACTATTGACGTTCCGAAAGGATACAGCGGAGTTTTCGAAAATATGAATTTTTGTTCTACCATTCATCTCATTAAGGAAAATCATCCTAAATTTTCAGAACTTGTTATCGTCAGCGACAAAACCACCACAGGAAAAGTCATGGCACAATTTGTTGAAGATGATATCAAAAACATGGAAGAATTGATTCCTTACAGAATCATTCAACCGGATAATATGCCGAATCTTCAAAAAGAACTCTCCTCGCTGGATAAAAATTCGATTGTTTTATATCTGCTTTACAATAGAGACTCTGAAGGGAAGTATTATACTTACGAAGATAGTTTTAGAGAAGTAATACCTTATTGCAAGGTGCCAATTTACTGTGTTTGGGATTTTTACATGGGTCACGGGGCTGTAGGAGGCACATTAATTACCGGTAGAAATCAAGGAAAACAAGTTGCTGAAATGGCAAAAAGAGTCCTATCAGGTACTAGTATAGATGATATTCCTTCGCAAAAGGCAAAATACGAGAATTGTTTTGACTACAAACAACTTACTCGATTCAATATTGACAGATCAAAACTCCCTAAAGATTCCCGAATTATAAATGAACCATACAGCTTTGTCCGCGAAAACAAAGAAATTGTTATTCTAACCCTAACAGTATTGATTCTTCTTACAATTATTATCATTGTGATGACCATTAATATGCATTTACGAAAGGTTCGTGCTCAAAAAGAAAAAGCTCATTTGCTGGAAATAAAAGCCAATCACGAAGAACTAAAAATTGCTAAAGAAGCAGCTGAGGAATCAAGTAGATTGAAATCGGCATTTTTAGCCAATATGTCGCACGAAATCCGAACTCCAATGAATGCCATTTTGGGTTTTACCGATCTATTGGCCGGGGATTATGTAGAAAAAGAAAAACGTACCCGCTTTATCTCAATTATTCAAAGAAACACAAAACACTTGCTTCGCTTAATCAGTGATATATTGGATATCTCGAAAATTGAGACCAATCAATTAAAAATTGTGAAAAACAAATGTGTTCTGGATAATCTATTCGTAAATCTGAATGAAATTTACGAAGCCATACTTGACTTGCATGATAATAAAAATCTTTCCATTATAACTACAGTTCCTGACGATAAAAGCATTTCTGAATTCAATACTGATACAATGCGCCTGGTTCAGATTTTCAATAACTTAATCGAAAATTCTATAAAATTTACCAACATCGGAACAATTGAAATTGGATATGATATTAAAGGAGACTTCCTCCGGTTTTTTGTGAAAGACACAGGAATCGGAATATCTGAAGACAAACAAAAAATTATTTTCGACCGTTTCCGTCAGGCTGATTTAAATGCAGATACAAGAACATACGGAGGTACCGGATTGGGATTGGCAATCAGTAAAAGTCTGGTTGAACTTTTAGGAGGCGAAATATGGTTTACCTCGAAACTTAATGAGGGAACCACTTTCTACTTTACCATTCCGTTTTAAAAATAAAGGCGGACATTTCTGCCCACCTTCTGTATTTAATTCAATTCCTTATTTAAAAGAAATAGTACAAGCCTACCGAAATTCTTGTATTTCCTACCCAATGGGTATTCTCAACTTCTGCTTTCTCAGTAACGTCGCCGTAAGAGGCGGCTGTATATTCTACTTCCAATTCCATCTTTAAATTCTCGAAACGTTTCGCAACCCGTGGCGCAATACGATACAATTCTCCAATATCTTTTCCCCGGCTATAAATCATGCCTGAAATAACTTTATCATCAGCACCCATATTTTTGGAATAACCGGCATGTAAAGCCAACTCAAAATTATTTTTAAGGTAAGAAATATCAGTCCATGTACCTAAAACCTTTATTCCAGTATAACTGGCCTCATTAGTCATAGGATTTAAACTTTTCGCTGCATATCCACCTAACATTAACACATCAGTTAAGTTGGTTCCATAAGTAGCTTGAGTCTTAAAAGTAATTGGTTTTAAATTCAATTTATAAGATGCAACCACCGCCCACGACGAAAGAGTTTCATCATTCTTCCATTTAGTTAAATTACCATCTTCTAACGATCCTGTTGTACTTGTTAAAGATGGTTTGATGTTTTTAAACTCTCCACTTAATCCAAACACATGCTTTCCTGCATAGTAATGAACCAGTCCCTGAAGAATAGGCAATCCTGAATTTCTTAAATATTTGTTACTCGCTCCATCGGGTCCGGTACTTGTATAATCACGCTCCGATGCAATAGCTGCCAGTAATTTCCAATGCTCCGTTTTGTAAGTGAAACGCAACTGAGGATTACGTGCAAAAGCTTTGAATGGCAATCCGGCATTGGCACCAACTGTAGTTGGAAAGATTTCAGCATCAAATAATGGTGACCATGTTTGTCCTATTAACAAAGAAGTCTTACCCCAATCCAAATTTACAAAAGCGTGACGCAAACGCAATCCATTCACATCCGATTCTGCATTGCCGATAAACTCTGCTTCCAATAAACCATTGGTCTTCGCTCCTAAAATTTCAGGCCCTGCAATTTTTGCATTTACACGCGACTGAATAACAGCCATATTATAAACGCCGCCTTTGTTCATGTCTTTTCCACTTCCATCTAAAAGTTCATCTTTTGGATATAGCAAGATAAATCCCTCACGGGCACTAACCGTCTGACGGGTATCGTAGGTAAATAAAGAGTGCACATAGCCTCCAAATTTAACTGAAATGTCTTGTTTTTTCTCTTGTGCTTTACCGGTAGGAATGCCAACAAAGAAAAGCATTAAAAGTAGTAGATAGTTAATTTTTTTCATAGATCTTATTAGTTTTTTGCGCCACAAAGATATACAGGAATATTAGTTTATAAGAATATTATAAAACAGCTTTTTATTCCTGTATCCAGAACAAAAGGACTTCAAAATAAAATCACAAAAACAACTGCCAATCAGTCAGATATATTAATATTCCTGATAAACTATTAACGGGCCGCCTTCAAATTCAATTCGGAAACTGTCCCCCATCGATTCATTTAGGGTTCCCTGATTCATCAGTTCCAGTTTTTGCTCTGTTAATGCATATCGTAAGTTGGCAGTAGAAATTAGAGTCTCCGCGTTTGGAGAAAATATTGAAACTTGCTGACGGGTGTAACTGTCGAAGTTTTTTGAGCGGAGAATAGGTGTAAAACAACCATAATCGGTAAGCATTTTTACACGAATTTTTTTTGCATATTGTGGCAGTAGAAACACATTTCCAATCATATGATCGTCACGCTGTCCGGTTGCTCCAACAATAGTAACCTGAGAAAATTTATTTTCCAGACACCAATTAATGGCTTTGGTTAAATCATTACTGTCCTGATTGGCAAAATGGTGAATGATATCGCGGTATTTCCATTTCATTTCCGGATTTAAAGAATCCAGATCGCCTACAATTGCGAAAGGCTCAATTCCCGCTTCATCCAATTTATTAATTGCTCCATCGCAGCAAACAATATATTTTGAGGATTTTAATTCGTTTAAAGGAATTTTGTGTGTAGGGAATGAACCATTAGCCAGAATTACCGCTTTCTTTTGCATGCTTACTTAATCTAAATCTTTCAGAATTTGAATTTTATCAAACACAAAAGTAATTATTCGCGGGAAATTGCTTCAGTATTAAGCATATCTTTTTTCCATTGAATATATCCTACCACTGCCAAAACAGTATAAAAAAAGAAAAGAACAGAGGTTGGATACAATCCTTTATAGATATACAGCCCCAAAGAAACCGCATTTACAATTACCCAAACCAGCCATTGCTCTAGAATTTTCCGCGCCAGCATCCAGGTAGCAACAATACTCAAGGCTGTTGTGAAAGCATCCCAATATGGAATAGAAGCATCAGTAAAAGTTACCAATATATATGAGATTACCGCATAAATTAACATGCTGGCTCCGAAAAGAATTAAAAACAATTCCTTCGATAATTTGCTTACTGGAAGTTCTTTCTGACTAGTTCCTTTCGACCAAACAATCCAACCGTAAATACTAATAAAAACATAGTAGAATTGAAGAGACATGTCGGCATACAACTTGGCAATAAAAAACACATAAATGTACATCACCGAGGTTAAAAGCCCAACCGGCCACAACCATTTATTCTGTTTGATTTCTAAAAAAAGAAAGATTAAACCGGCAACGGTTCCAATTATTTCAATGATATTATCAACAATCCAATTCATGCTGTTAGAATATATTTTGCAGGGACACAACCTACTGTGTCCCTGCAAATTTATTTAAAATCTTACTGTTACGCCAGCAAGAAAGTTAATTCCTGCTTGTGGAAAATACCCATCCATTTTATAACGTGTACCTCCTGTATTGTAACTATAAACCCAAGCATTCGACTCATATTCCTCATCGAACAAATTATTTACCTGAAGATGTATTCTCATACTTTTGAATATATTACTTTTTATATCGTATGATAAATTCAGGTTTGAAACAAAGTAAGCATTCAATTTACGATCACTACTTGATGTATTATCGATAAACTGCTCATCAACAAACTGAGAAGATAACTGAGCGGTAAATCCTGATTTTTGGTATGTAAACATCGAATTAGCAGTTACTTCAGGAGAAAAAGCAAGCTTTGTAGTACCTAAACTTGTTGCAATTTGACCTCCGTTATCCCAATCATCAACATATTCTGTAAAATTCTTAATCTTATTTCTGCTTAAAGTGATATTTCCACTCCAGTCAAATTCTTTAGAAATCTTCACTCCTCCACTAAACTCAGCTCCCATTCTGTAACTATCCGCAACATTTACCATAATGGCACTTCCAACATCATTAATTTGTCCGGTAAGTACCAACTGGTCCTTATAGTCCATGTAGTAAAGGTTTGCCTCAAAGAATACATTTGAACGAGTAAATTTATAACCAAATTCGTAATCGAATAAACGTTCACTTGTTGGTGTCTTTCCTAGCTCAGCATCGGTATAATTACTTCTGTTAGGCTCTCTGTTTGCAACTGCAAGAGAAGCAAAAAATCTGTTAGAATTATTCAATTGTAGATTTAAACCCAATTTTGGATTAAAAAACACAAAATCATGCTTCTGAGTCAGATCGCGAAAATCATCATCAATTCCTTCAATTTCATAATTAATACCACGTACCTGCATATCTGCATAAATGCTAAACTGTTCGGAGATTGCAATGTTGGCTTTTAAATATGTATTGTAATCTGTTTTGGTTCCTGTACTTGAATAATACTCATGATCAAGGAAAGTATCACCAGCATTTTTCATCCAACGAATTTTACCATAATGATCACCCTCATATTTATTCAAAGCACCACCCCAAACCAAATCAACAGTAGAGAAAGAATGACTCAAAGAAAAAACAGTTCCATAAAAATCATTATTCAACCATTTTCTTCTGATCACATCTGTTTTGGTGATACTTTCACTTCCAATTACAATTGGATCTAATCCATATTTACTCAATTTATCGTTTGGTTTAAACTGCTCATAGTATCCTTCACCATGCGTATAATGCAAGCCAATATTCAGTTTTGTGTTTTCTGATAACAAATGAGTTAAGAATAATTGCGAATGTTTCTGCCAATAATTATCGGTTTCATTCTTGTAGGTATACAAATTGTAAGTTCTGCTATCTGAAGCTTTCATAAAATCAACAGCCTCCTGACTTAGTAACCAGTTATCTGCATATTCCTGCATTCCAGCCTCATCATTGTTTAATCTCACACTAGGAACACCATTCCATGCTTGATAAGTTTGCTCTTTTCCTGCAAAAAAATTGGCTTTAATACTTGTTTTTTCGCCATAGTATCCTCCTGAAAGAAAAACAGATTGCAAATCAGTTTTCGCTCTATCGATGTAACCATCAGAAGTAATTTTAGATAAACGTGCATCGAAAGAAAATCCATTCTTTCCTAGTCCTGTTCCAACTTTAACCGTATTTTTAAACGTATTAAATGATCCGGCAGAACTTGCAATTTCAGCATATGCTTCCGAAGCAACTTTCGAAGTTTGAAGATTTACTGTTGCACCAAAAGCAGCTGCTCCATTCGTAGATGTACCCACTCCACGCTGAATTTGAATATCTTCTACCGAAGATGCAAAATCAGGCATATTTACCCAATAAACACCATGAGATTCAGAATCGTTCAAAGGAATACCATCAATGGTTACATTAATTCGATTCGCATCAGTTCCTCTTACTCTAAATCCAGTATAACCAACTCCCGATCCGGCATCCGATGTCGTTACAAACGAAGGTGTAGACGATAAAATCATGGGAATATCCTGCCCTAAATTTCGAGCAACAATTTCGTCCTTTTTCACATTGGTGAGAGCTACTGGTGTTTTACGATCTGCACGGGTAGCAGCAACAAGAACCTCATCGGCCATAATGGCAGATGCTTCCAAATTAAAGTCAATTTCTTCTGACTTAGCCAGCTTCACTTCTTTTTGAGCACTTTCATAACCCAAAAATGAAACCACAAAACTATAGTTTCCTTCTTTTAAATTCTGAAACCTGTATGTACCATTCGAACTGGCAACGGTTCCTAAATAAGTTCCCTTTACTGCGATTGTGGCACCCGGAAGTGCTTTGCCTGCTTTATCGGTAACTTTACCAGTTACGGTAAGTTGAGAGAATCCGATAAAACATACAAATTGCAATAAAATTAACACTGCAGCTCTGCGCAAAACACAGTTCATCTTTCTTGTAAACATTGTTTATAAGTTAAAACGTTAATAATATATTGCAATGAGGTTGTAATAAGATCAGGTTGGCGAAAAGTTAATTCGCAATTTTCCCTACGCCGGCATTATCCGGATCAGGTTTAAAGGGTATGATCTCAGCCTGTTATTTAAGGCACCCCACTGTGATTTTGCGACAAAGGTAATCGGAAATAGTTCAAAAACAAAAGAGCCGGCTAAATGCCGGCTCTTTCTAAAACCTAAACTTTCTTTTTTTCAACCCTATTTAATTGATTCAGGTGCATTAACACCCAAAACATCCTTTATAGCTTTTACGAATGTTTCTTTTGGTAAAGCTCCCTGTGCCATTGTTGGCTTTCCTTTAACAGGAATAAACAAAAAACTTGGTATGCTTTTAATTCCAAATGCCCCGGAAACCATTGGCGATTTATCGGTGTCAACTTTGTAAATCTGAATGTCCTGGCCATATTCCTTTTGAAGCTCCTCAAGCACAGGCGCAACACGTTTACACGGACCACACCATGTTGCATAAAAATCAACGATTACAGGTTTATCCCCCTTAAAATTCCATTCTTTACTATTTGTAAAATCAAATACCTTCTCCTTAAAACTATTATCATCCAAGTGGATGACTTCATTTGCTGCCTGGGAAAATGCACTTAAGTTTATCATTGTTACAAAAAATGCAAAAAATATTTTTTTCATGTGTCTAAATTTGTTTTTTATTGCCACATGGAACTCGCCAACTTAGTCATCCTCATGTGTGAGAAAAGTCTTCTCATGGCGCGTTTCATCTTTGTTTCTTTACAAAGGTAACCCAACAAAAGAACACCCCCTAGTTCAACTTCTTTTTTTATTATTACTCTCTTACAAAAATGATACTTTTTTCAGAACCATCATTATTATTCAGGAGCTTTAACAAAACTTTTAGTCTCAAATATTATTTACCTACACCAAGAACTTCGGAAAATGCCTGCTTAAAGGATTCTTTTGACATAGCACCCTGTGACATTTGTGGCTGCCCATCTGTAGGAATGAACAACAAAGACGGAATGCTCTGAATTCCAAACATTGATGCCAACTCACGTTCTTTTTCAGTGTCAATCTTGTAAATATCCAGATTATCACCATACTCTTCCTGTAATTCCTCTAAAATAGGAGCAACAGCTTTACATGGACCACACCAATCTGCATAAAAATCAACCAAACAAGGCCGGTTGCCTTCAAATTTCCAATCTTTATTTTGTTCGAAATTGAATACTTTCGTTTTAAATGTTTCTACTGTCAAATGTTCTACCATAACTTATAATATTAAAATAACACAATCATTTTACATGCATAAATATACATATTTACATCTTACAATTTATGTGCCAGATTCAAAAAATGCTTGTTTTTATAGATTCCATCTAAATAATTGTAATTTTGTCAGCGCAATGAATCAGGGATTTATGATTTTAAGCTCCTGAAGCACATGATTTAGAGTAAACTGTTTGAAAAAAAGTAAAGTGAAAGAACATTTAAAACACCCTATATTTTCAATTATTTCCAAAATTGTAACCCGTGAAAATCTCGAGAGTTATGTAATTGGAGGTTTTGTAAGAGATTTATTTTTACACCGGGAATCAAAAGATATTGATATTGTAGTTATTGGAAGCGGTATTGAACTAGCCCAAAAAGCAGCAAAAGAAGCCGGCGTATCAAAAGTTTCTGTTTTTAAGAACTATGGAACGGCAATGCTAAAGTACAAAGATCTGGAAATTGAATTTGTTGGTGCCAGAAAAGAATCTTACAATCGCGATTCCAGAAACCCTATTGTTGAAGACGGCACACTCGAAGATGATCAAAAAAGACGGGACTTCACCATTAATGCTTTAGCTCTTAGCCTGCATCAGGATAATTTTGGAGAGTTGCTCGATCCATTTAATGGAATTAATGATTTAAATAATAAAATCATTAAAACACCAATGGAACCAATAATAACATTCTCTGATGATCCTTTGCGAATGATGAGGGCAATACGTTTTGCGACCCAACTTAATTTCACAATATCGAAGGAAACTCTTGAAGCTATTCGTACCAATAAGGATCGAATTAATATCATCACAAAAGAAAGAATTATCGAGGAATTAAATAAGATAATTCTTTCAGATAAACCTTCTATCGGATTTAAGCTGCTGGATGAAACGGGCTTGTTAAAATTAATATTTCCCGAATTTGTTAGACTAAAAGGACGGGAAACCAGAAAAGGAATCAGTCATAAAGACAATTTCTACCATACACTTGAGGTTCTTGATCAATTAGCTCCAAAATCAAATAATCTTTGGTTGCGATGGTCGGCTTTGCTGCACGATATTGCCAAACCGAATACCAAGAGATTTGTGGATGGAATTGGATGGACGTTTCATGCTCATAATTTTATTGGCGAGAAAATGGTGCCTGGTATTTTTAAGAAAATGAAATTACCGTTGAACGAGAAAATGAAATTTGTTCAGAAAATGGTACTTCTTCATATGCGTCCCATCGTATTGGCACAAGAGGTGGTTACCGATTCTGCAATCCGAAGATTGCTGTTTGATGCCGGCGATGATGTAGATGAACTAATGAAATTATGCGAAGCCGATATCACTTCTAAAAATGAAGAAAAAGTGAAAAAGTTTCTCGATAATTTTCAATTGGTACGAAGGAAACTAAAAGAGGTGGAGGAAAAGGATTCTGTTCGTAACTTTCAGCCACCAATTGACGGACAGGAAATTATTGATATTTTTAATTTATCGCCATGCAGAATAATTGGCGATATTAAAATGGCTATAAAAGAGGCTATTCTTGATGGAGTAATTCCCAATGAACATGATGCAGCCTATCAGTTTATGCTGAAAAAAGGAAAAGAACTGGGACTTGAACCCATAAAAAAAAGCAACAAAAAAGAACCTTTGGATTAGTCCAAAGGTTTTTTAAAACTTACAACCTTTGCATGCTAAACAGCATCATATAATACAATAATAATATCTATTTTTGCGGCCTGAAAAAAAGAAGAAAACACCCCACTAATAAAGTATTCAGGAATGGCATACGTTGACAATACAATGATAATCAGAAGAGATCTTCTGGCAAGAATGGCAGATCTTTTTAATGAAGGGAAATTAATGGAAGGACTTGATAGAATTCCTCTTGAAATGGCCCCACGCAGAAGCCCTAAATCTGATCGTTGCTGTATTTTTAAGGAACGTGTAATCATTAAAGAAAAATTGATTCCACTTTTAGGTTTCGATTTGGATGAATACACAGACGAACTTAAAACTCTGGCTTCGTATGCTGAAGAAGCACTTGAAAGAAAAAACCCAATCAACAAAATATTAACGGTCGTTGATGAGGCATGTACCTCTTGTGTAAAGAATAGTTACATCGTAACCAATCTTTGCAAAGGTTGTGTTGCACATCCGTGTATGATGAACTGTCCTAAGGAATCCATCAGCTGGAATGCAAACGGTCAGGCTCAGATTAACCCAAAAACCTGTATTAATTGTGGTATTTGCATGAGTGTTTGTCCTTATCATTCCATTATATACATGCCTGTACCTTGCGAAAATGCTTGTCCTGTTGGCGCTATTACAAAAGATGAGTATGGTATTGAACGGATTGATGAAGATAAATGCATTGATTGCGGCAAATGTATTACGGCTTGTCCTTTTGGTTCAATCATGGAGAATTCTCAGATAATAGATGTGATGAAATCCATAAAAGAGGAAGAGCAAGAAACCGTTGCCATAGTTGCTCCTGCTGTTCTTGGACAATTCCACTCTAAAATAGAAAATGTATTAGGAGCTATCAAGAGATTGGGTTTTACAGATGTAATAGAAGTCGCTAAAGGTGCAAATGTAACTACTGAAAATGAGGCCGACGAATTACTGGAACGTCTGGCTGCAAAAGCCCCTTTTATGACAACTTCCTGCTGTCCTGCTTATGTTTCTGCTGTAGACAAGCATATACCCGAAATGAAAAAATACATTTCGCATACCAAGAGTCCGATGTATTATGCAGCAGAGATTGCCCGAGTAAAATATCCAAAGGCAAAAATTGTATTTATTGGACCATGTATTGCCAAACGCCGGGAAGGAATGAATGATCCGAACGTAGATTACGTAATGACATTTGAAGAATTATCGGCTCTTTTTAAAGGTTGGAAAGTTGAGATGGAAATGGAAAATTCAATAAATCTTGACAAAAGTATTTTAAATCACGGAAGAGCTTACGCCGCAAGTGGTGGTGTGGCGCAATCGGTACTTGAACTTAAGCCTTACGTAAACATTAAACCTGTAATTGTAAATGGTCTTGACAAAAAGAAGATTAATATGCTGAAAGCATTTGCTAAAACAGGCAAAACAAGCGGTAATTTTATAGAGGTAATGGCTTGTGAAGGTGGTTGTATTTCCGGTCCAAGTTCAAATTTCGATCCGAAAACAGGCAGTAAATTATATGAAAAAAATCTTGCAGATATTATTTCTGCAGAATAAATAAATTATTAAAATGGCTGCCAACATCAATTGACAGCCATTTTTATTTCCTCCACAAATCAAGAATAATAGGAAGATGGTCACTAAAACCATCATTAAATTTATATCCAATAAAACTTCGAAAAGGTTTTTCTCCAAAATAAGTATTGTCTGTTTCCAATAAGAATTCGGGTTTAAAAAGACTCATATTATCTGGATCGCAATACAAAAAACCAGACTTATTAAGCAAAGCTCCTGATACAATAAATTGATCGAGCATTCCCCATTTCCCTTGATATTTATGACTCCCTATTCCTGTTTTGTTTAAAAAAGAATAAGCCAAATTGTACAATTTATTATTGCAAATTTCTTTCTCCGGGGATAGAGCATTCAGCTCAGTTTGTAAAGATCTGTTATCCGGATAATCATTAAAATCGCCCATTATTATAATCAAGGGATTGCCGTTATGATTAACAATTTCAGATACTTTTCCTTTCAACAAATGTGATGCTGATATTCTTCTATTCTCAGACTCCAACTGGCCTCCCCAACGAGAAGGCCAGTGATTTACAAAGACATGCAAAGTATCATCTGTATTTGTTTTCCCTTTTACATAGAGAATTTCCCGGGTAGTTGAGATTGAATCTCCCTCATAAATCAATTTAAGAAATGTCGTATCGATGGGATGAAACGTTTCAGGCTGATAAATTAATGCCACATCTATCCCTCTCCTGTCCGGCGATTCGCGATGAATAATTTGATATCCTGCTTTGTTCAGATATCCAATTTTAAATAAACCATCTAAAACAAATCGGTTCTCAACCTCACAGAGTCCAATTAAATCGGGAAACTCCCAGCCACCTGCCGCTAAAATTACCTTAGCCACTTTTTGTGATTTTTTCTGATATTTTTCCCATGTCCAATTTCGCTCTCCCCTTGGAAGAAATTCATTATCCAGCGTAAGGCTGTCATCAAAACAATCAAAAAGATTCTCCACATTGTAAAACATCAACCTAAAATCACCTCGTATTCCTTCCTCCGATCCATCGATGACAGATTGTGCCAAACTAATTCTCGCGCACAAGAACAGACAAATCATTAAGATTAGTGAAAACTTCATATTATTTAATTTCTGAAAATTCATAACATCCCATATCCGGAGCAGCATCATAATCTCTGCGATTGCCTGCCAAATCAAAAAGATAGGTCGATATGAATTCAATACTTCCCATATTTATGGCTGACGATTTCTCACTCAAGCTAAAGTTAAGCTCTTCCAAATCAAGAAAACCAGGATCTTCATTAAATAAACATTCAGTGAATATTGAGGCATAATCAATATGGGCTGAATTGCTCAATTTTAAAAGAGAATTCTGAACCAAAACATTTTCTGTTTGATCAAATTCCAACTCATCAAATCTATTTCCATACAGGATACTATTTCTGATTGTCAAGCCCTCTTCGCCAAGACCATTATATGAGAGAACTGCCTTTGAACGAGCAGAAAAAAACCACGAATTATAAAAAGTTGAATGAGATATCAAACAAGAACCATACTCTTTTAATCGAACACACTCCTCACCACAATTACTGACCAGCATATCATGAGCAACAATAATAGAATTTGATGCCAGTAATCCATTCCCCGTAAAATTCCGAATAATTCCATACTCAATCAAAATTGGATTGTTATCCAATATGGTTTTAGGAAAACTTAATCCATTAATGCCGTTTTCGAGAATAAAATGACTGAGAAAGTGAGTCGTACTTTCATCGTAAAAGTAGATTCCATTCCATTGGCCGGGAACATTTTTGTACAATTCCTCTAATCGTGAACTTCCAAAATAAACAGGTTTTTGAAAACTTCCTTTTACCTCAAAATTACCCTTAACATGAAGTGCCGTATTCTTCTTGAAATAAACCTTTGTTCCCTCATAAACAATCAGGTCAATACCTTCATCAATCCAAACAGGTTTCGTAACAAAATAAGGACGATCTGCCGTCCAAATCGCATTTTTAGTAATATCACCATCAACTATATAAACATCCTGCGCAAAAGTCTCTAAAATCACTTCCTGCACCTGCCCGTTCAGTTCAAACTTCAATTGGTCTTCTAATAACCGGGGAGCATCCTCATCTTTTGCTTCAAGACCTACCTCAACAAAAATAAACAGGCTGTCTTCGGCATCAAGTTTAATATCCATCAAATTGTTCGACTGAATTCCATTCACATTTAGTCGATATGGTGATTCTAAATTTTGAAGGTATAAGTGCGAGATATTAATTGCGTTGGATGAAGTATTCTTCACCTTTAACTGCTTGGTTGTTGAACCAAAGCCAGTGAATAATGTATCAAATGCAATTGTATCCGCTGAAAATGTCAATCTAAAATTTGGATCGGTCGTAAAATTCTCATCTTGGTCGCAAGAAATAATGAGAAATGAGATGACAATAAAAAACAGAAGACGATAGAATTGCATGGTTTACTTGTTTAAATCGAACTTGAAGATATAAAAAATCCGGTATTTTATGTAAAAATACCAGATTCAAGTTCTTCTAAATTTTTTTAAAAGAAAATGTAACTTTTACTGTTTCTCTTGTATCGGGAAGTTTTTGTTTTACTGAAATTTCGATCGGCAGCTCTTCTTTCTCTCAATCTACTTTCCCTCTTCATTTTATTTGGAATGTCGAAATTGATTCCTAATGTGATCTCATGAGTTCCGTCACTGCTGTCAGCAATTAAATTGTTTGTGTAATAATCGTATGAATACCCAATGTAATATTGATTGTAATTTACCCCTACCATTCCCACAATCTGATCGTTTGTTCTGTAAGATGCAGCCATCCAAAAATGATTGATGAACAACTTTGCTGACAGATCGTAATAAATATCAGAATCCATTGTTTTACGAACAATTACCGAAGGTTCCAAATCAACAAGGTCTTTTAAATGAAATGTGTAACCTGCTGTTGCATAAAAATGACGCATCATGATATTATCATTGATATTGTTATCTCCCATTTTAACAGAAGATTCAAATAAATGCGCTGCTGATGCCCCTACAAAATAATCATCATTATACAAATAAACACCAAAGTTTGCATCCGGCACATATGATACTTCATCCGGCCCTGCTTTTGGATCATTAACCGGGATGTATCTTTTATCAAACTTAAACTGATAAAAAACACCCCCCAATCCGAATGAAAGCTTTGTTCCTGTTTGCCCCAGTTTACTTTTTGATAATTGCAGGTGATAGGCATATGAAAACTCAATTCCTGTTCTGGCAACCTCACCTGCTTTATCGTTAAAAAAATATCCTCCCAAGCCAACTCCCATTTGTTTATTCCGTCGTGATAATGGATTTCCTTTTACGTTACAAGTAGTACATTTATTACTCATGTTTTTATTAAAACTCAAGGCCTGCGTTTCAGGAGCCCCTTCTACTCCCGACCATTGCTGACGTAAACTTAAGCGCAGAGGCGAATACATCCGGCTTCCTGCCATGGCAGGATTGAGTAAAAATCCATTCTCCACGTACTGGCTATAAAGTGGCAATTGTTGAGCTTTTCCTTGAGTGAATGCAAAAAGCAACACTCCTAGAATTATTGTTATTCTCATTAGAATCTAAGAGTCAGGTTTAATATTATCGTTTAACGGAGAATTGTTACAGTTCCCAGTATTGGCTTTTCATCATCAAGTTCCACAGCATAATAGTAAGAACCTATTGGTAAATTAGTATTTCCATCGGCACCAGTCCATGGGGTACCGCGATACTGATTACCAGTTCCACTAAACTTATAAACTGCTTTACCCCATCGATCGTAAATTACAATCTTAAGGTTTTGTACAAACTCGATTCTATCAATATCCCAATAATCATTATAGCTGTCATTATTTGGCGTAAATGCTTTTGGTATTGTTATTCTGTTTTCATATAAATATTCAAGTACAATTGTTGAATCTAACTGACAATTATTTTTATCAATTACACTTACTATATAAGTACCTCTTCCCAAATCCTCAATACTTGTTCCATAATATGGATTCAAATCCTGATCAGACCAATTAATGGTATAATCTAAAACTCCTCCGGTAACATCAATTCGAATGGAACCATCATTGGCATCAACTGTAGTTGGGCGACTGGCTTCGGCTTCCAAATTCAAAGCCTCTGGCTGAACGAGCTCCACACTGGCGACATCTGAACATCCATGCTTATCAACAACCTTAACATCGTAAGTCCCAATAATTAAATCTGAAGCGATATCTGTTTCCTGACCATCCGACCATTCGATTGTATAGTTTGGTGTTCCTCCTAATATATCAACGGTTGCACTTCCTGAATTTGTTCCATAACACAATATATCCTGATAATCATTAATTTCAGCGATCAATGTATCCGGCTGGTTCAACAACTTAGATCCCGAAGTTTCACATCCATTATTATCAACTACCACAAACGAATAATCACCTGCTTCTATGTCAAATATATCTTTAGTGATACTACCATAATTATCCCAATTAACCAAATATGGTCCGGTTCCTTCTGAAATATCCAATTTAATCCAGCCATCTTCCAAACCATAGCATGTTGGTTCGTAGAAATCTGAAACTGTAACAAAAACCTGCTTTGGTTCTACAATCTCAATAGGAGTTATTTCAGATTTACAACCATTCCCATCTGTAATCTGAACTGTATATGTTCCTTCTGAAAGTCCTTGCTGATCTTCATTTGTCCCGATAACACCCGTTCCTCCCCATAAGTAGGTATAACCCGGAGTTCCTCCTTTCGGATGCAGATTAATGTAACCGTCAGTCCTTCCAAAACAGGAAATATCTTTCTTCCAGAATTCAGCAACAAGCTTGTCTGGTTCATTAACCACAACCTGCAAACTCTGACTTTCATAGCCGGGATCACCAGCCGAATCGTATACTGTAACAGTATAATTACCAGCTTTTAAACCGGAAACATCTTTATCTGTACTTCTAAAATAGTTATCTCCTGTCCATGAATAAGTTAAATTTTTAGGATCACTTTCTCCTAAAACATCCACGGTTACAGCACCATCATTTCCTCCCGGACAGGTAATATCTGTATTTGAAGTTACAAACAAGAGCAATTTCTCCGGTTCATGAACCTTTTTAGAATCTTCAATTCTGCACTCATTCGCATCTAATACAACAACGTCATAAACGCCCATCTCCAAGCCATCAACTGAAATTTTTTCAGATACGTTTGATTCAGCATAAGAATATCCATTTGGTCCTGATATCAAGAAAATATAAGGAGGAGTTCCTCCGGTAACTGTTGCCGAAATCTCTCCATCACGCAAACCTACGACAGAAATATCAATCGGAGTTACAGTCAATGCAAGTGAAGTTGGTTCTGTGATAGCCTGACTTCCTAAAACAGGAGGACATCCATATTCTGAAGTTATGGCATAATCATATGTGCCAGGCTCCAGATCTAAAATATGTTTTGCCGACGATAAAAATCCAGCTCCATTAGTCCATGCTATTGTGTAATCTGCCGATCCAAAATTCACATCCAATTCAATCTCACCATCAGCGGCATTGTTACAACTTACATTTTCAACATTTGCCACACTGGCCAACAAAGGATCCGGAGCTAATAATTCATAAGTATTAGTTGCCGATTGACCAGCCGAAGTTGCTGTAACAGTATAAATGCCTGCGGCTAATCCCGAAATTGTTTCTCCTGTTCCACTGTATCCGGCAGGCCCAGACCAAGTATAAGTAAATGTTCCATTACCTCCTTTGGCATGTGCCCTTAATTCTCCCACAGGACTTCCTGCACAACCCACAGCTTGTCTTTCCTCAATATAAGCGAAGGCCATTTCTGGTTCTTCAATTATTATCGATTTTTTCACTGTTGAACATCCGGAAGCGTCTGTTGCGACAACGGTATAAACACCTCCTGCCAGATTCTCAATCAAGAAACTGTTGTCATCGTAATTATCAGGACTAACAGATGAATATCCTCCTGGCCCTGTAACGGTAAAACTATAAGGAATTGTACCTTCCAAAGTTTCAATAGAAAGAATACCATTTTTGGTTCCTGCAACTTTAATGTGTTGTTCTACAACTAAGCCCAACTGGATGCTCAAACCTAAATTTAAGTCTACACCGTTCTCAGAAGAGCAGTTATTCTTATCAGTAATCAGCAAACTATAATCACCGGCAACAACATTTTCAATATTTTGAGAATATGACCGATAATCGCTTGGTCCTGACCAGCTGTACCTGTAGCCACTATTACCACCATAAGGTGTGATTCTAACAATACCATCATTGATATTCTTACATGTTGGCAATACAATATCTTCAATTAAGAATCCTATTTCCCCCGGCTCAGTAACCGTAACATTTTGTTCAAACACACATGAGTTTGCATCAACAATTCGAAGTGCATAATCTTTTGGAGCCAGGTTAGAAAAAATACCTGTTGGACTTTCAACTCCATCTAAATAATATTGATAGTTTGGAGTCCCCTGAGCTGCTTCAACAAAAATCTCACCGGAACTTTCTCCATTACAATTTGCAGCTTCAATTGTTAATTCGTTCGTAATTAATTCCTTTGGTTCAATCAATTCCTGACTCAAAACCGAAGGACAATTAACTGCATCAGTAACTGTTAATTGATAAGTTCCCCCTGCCAAGCCTGAAATATTAGCTGTTGTTGCCGCGTATCCGGCCGGCCCCGTCCAAACGTAAGTATAATCAGCTACACCTCCGGTAACAATTGGATTAAACAATCCATTATTATCATTATAACAAAGCAAGTCAGTTCCGTTCAGATCCATTACAATCTCAGGATTTGAATTCAAAGTAATATCCTGCTCAGGAGTTAGACATAGGTTCTCATCCGAAACATGAACTTTGTAGTCACCGGAATACAATCCTGTAATATTTTCATTTGCCTGAACTACATTATCTAAAAAGTAAGATAGGTTCCCGGTACCTCCGGAGGCTGCAACTAAAATCTCTCCTTCTGGAATCGTAAAACAAGTCAAATCCTTTGTTGCAATACTATCGATTAGCAATTCATAAGCATCAAATATATTTACGATAGTATCAAATTCACAATTCTTTCCATCGGCTACAGTAATACTGTACTTACCAGGTGTTAAGTTTAATGCTGTACTTTCCCAAGTTGTTTTGTTGGTTGATGTTGATGCTGAAAAATCAATTCCTGCCTCATCTTTCCAGAAAAATTTATATTCCGGATACTGAATATTTGCGACTTTGGCAACAACTCGTCCATTTCCCTGCCCAAAACATTTTACATTATTGGCTGTAATTTCCAGGGAAACATTCGATTTGGTTCCTAACTGAACCTCAATAACAGATTCAATTTTACACAAAGAACCATCTTTCGCTACAGTATTATAACCATAAATCACTTCAACTTTGTAGAATCCTGAAACAGTAACTTCAATTACAGCATTGGTTTCACCTGACAGGGCTGTATAAGTTCCAACCGTTCCATCTGCACTATAATACCATTGGAATGTTGTTTTGCTGTTAATAGGAAAACCCTTTACATGATCCAAAACGGCAACATCACTGCACCACTCTTCACGAGGCTGGTCGAAGCTACCTTCAAAAGACGGTGGATCCTCACTTCCTCCGGGGGCACTCGGTACCAAAACGAAACCTGTAGTGTTATCATTATCAAAATGGTAATTCACAGGATGATCTCCCCCAGAACCTGATGTTCCCGCAATATCTGTTAAGGCAGCATTGTAAATTTTACCAAACAATCCTGATGGTTTATATATAAACGCCTTAACCCCAGGAGTACTTGCTTTTAGGAAAGCATAAGAACATCGTACACCTTCCATTTTTAAATCATAAATAACGGTAATCGTTTTTCCTGATTCAATGGTATTGTTTTCATATCCAAGCGTGAATTCCAAATTGGTAAAAGTATTATCACCATAAATTTGTCCTTGCTCAAAGAAAGTCACAGAACCAAAATATCCTTGTCCTGCTCCTTTTATTCTTATAATCCCATTATTCATAAAATCAACAAAACCAAACGTCACATCAGTATTGGTTTCACAATAAATTCCGCCTCCATTGGCAAATGTAATTTTTGTATTTGCTGCAATAAAATTCAATCCTCCTGTAGTATTCATCTTCATGTTCCAGCCTGTTGGCTGATCGGAAATAACAGTTACGATAGAACCGCTCATATCAAACTTACGAACCGCATCAGGATCACCCAAAGACAATGAGCTGAATCGTCCGACAGTAAAATCATTACCTTTTGTTGTAACAGAACCACTCTCCAAATACAAATCACCGGAAGTGATCAAACTCGAATTCCAAACCCATGACTGTGCATCTCCATTAAAGATCACATCACCATTCATCGATTTATTGGCAAAATCAACAAATTTATCACCTGCCAATCCATCTCCAACAAAGTCAAAAACACCTCGCATACTCAATGACATCGTCTCTGTTAAATCCATGAATCCGCCAATTTGAAGAGTCGCGTCAACAGTAAAGCTTGCACCAGGATCTACATCATCATTCCAGGTCATGCTGTGGCATTTTCCGGCAACGCTTAGCTCTACAAATTTGCTTCCTAAAAATGAATTCGCAGTAAAGAAAACATCATCGTTTAAGGTAGGCACACAACCTTCTTCGCTGCCATCCTGGGTACGACTCCAGTTCTCGTGATTGTTCCAGCTATCGTCGGTTCCCTTTCCAACCCAGTATAAAGCGATTGGAGCAATTGCTCCATCAGTTATCCAACCTGTAACATTCCCTAAATCAAATGAATTTGCTGCAGTATAATTTGCTCCTTTTGAGCCATCGCCATTAATATCTTTCAGTTCAAGGAAATTACCTGTCACATTATTTGCCGCAAGTATGGTAGTTTGTTTAGTATCTTTCGTAGAATGCAACGATATTGGAGCGAAACAACTTCCTTCAGCAAGAAGGTAATCCATTTCATACGTTTTGCCATTCTGAAACTTGAATTCAAACCCCCTACCCAATTCGACTGTTCCAAATTTATCATTACCAGTAACTTTACCATTATTTTTAAATTGAATATATTTAACATAAGGCACAAAACCAGGGACATCGTATGCTGAAAATTCGCCCTCATCCTCAAAAACTATTTTATTAAAGTTAATATTATGAGACGCAGCACCTATAATTGATACTTTTGCATTATTTGTAAAGGTTATTGTACTATTATCCGACAATAACTCAAATCCAAGATCAGCATAGGCATCAGCAAGGTTAAAATAAACAGAACTACCGATTACATCTTCTCTTCCAGTAATTTTAACCTGTGAATTTCTTATGTCTAATCCTCTTGAATTAACACTATCAGTCGGATCAATAGAGGTGATACTTTTACATTCCAAATCGAAACCATCGGTTACTAATTTACCGTAGCGGATGAAACAATCACCTTCCATGATCATATCATCGAGTAATTTCCACTCTCCGCCATTCCCATCAAACTCAACAATATTTGGAAACACATATCCAAATGTATTTATCTCCTGAAGTTCGGTTGCTCTAAAGTAAAAATTAACCACTGCAGATAGATTAATATCTACAGCCGAATTGAAAATAAGAGAACCATAAATATAAACACCTGAAATATCAGTTGCACCCATTTCAAAATTCGGTCTCGCGGCTTCAGATCCAGTCCAATCCATTGTTCGGCAACGAATATCACTGGCTCCAGTATATACTGTTTGTTCTGTATCTGTAAATGAACCGTCATCAAAAAATACATTATCTTTTGCTGTTGGCACACAACCTCCCGATTTAATACCGGAAACCGTTGACCAATGATTTGGATCATCCCAATTTCCTGTTCCGCCAACCCAATACAAATTGGTTCCTGATGGTTCATTTTCAAATTTCCAACCGTCAGCGCCCCCCAGGTTTATTGAAGCATTTGCAACAAATGTATCTGCAGGCTCAGCATTTACATTTAAAATATTAACCGAATTTACTGTTATATTAGTTGCACCAGTCTTCGCTTTAAAAATTGCAGGATCGGCACGCGAGCCTGTTATATCAATAGTTCCTTCGCAGGCTCCGTTAGCAATTACATTACCAAGCACAAAGGTCTGACTACTTTCAAACACATAGGTTTTCCCAACAGCCAATTGAATACTTTCGGCAACAAAACTTATTTCAGAAACATTCTTTTTTCTAAAATAAGTATTTCCATTTAATACTATATTGTTAAAATAAATGTCGTCTGAGTAAGTATCTATGTAGGCATTTCCATCAGCATCATCGAAAGTAACATTATAGAATGTTACCGGAACAGCTCCTTTTGAAACAATCAAATCGCCTCCTGTAGTAAATATTATCTCCGAAGTACCAGCATCAAAAGTAAATCCGTCAGGAGAAATTTCAAATTGTTCCAATTTAAATGTCGAAGATCCTAATGTTAATGATCTTGTATTAGCTACACCAAAATTAGAAATAAAACCAACAGCCTCAATATCCTGGTTATTAGAGTTCAGATCTCCATTCTCTAAAAGAATTGTACCTGATGTCTTCAATCCGCTATTCAAAGTCCAGCTTCCTGCAAGCCAGGAATCATCATCTTGTTTAGTTCCTTCAAAAACGAGATCGCTAAGTAAATCTACTGTCCCCGCATTAATATTGGAAGGATTCTCTGATTTAAAATAAAAATCACCTGAATATGAATAATTGACATTTACCATGCCCGAAAAATCCAGACTTCCAAAAATACATATTGGCTGATCTCCTGTGAAACTCATTAAATTGGCATTCGTCCAGATCATATCCAAACACTCTGCTGAACTCCCTTTTTTAGATATATTTACTTCATAACTGTTTAAGACTTTCGCATCTTCGAAAATAACCACATCTTTTCGGTTTGGTAAACATCCTCCCAACCAGTTTCCAGCCTTAAACCAATCATTATCAATATTTCCTGTCCAATAAACAGTACCTCCGGTTAAATCGTCAGGAAAAACCCATCCATCATATCCAGAAATACCTATCGATTCATTTGCAGTTAACGAACCAATTCCTCCAATAACATTTACATCCTCGATTCTTAACCGATAAAGATCAGATGACGACACGTCACAATCAAAATAAGCAACACCATTTTCTCCTTTAAAAGAAATATATTCAGAACACGTACCGTGAGCAATCAAACCATCCGCTTTTGTAATTTTCTGTTTACTGCCAACATTAAAAAGATAAGATTTACCCTTGGTGAAAATTAGTTGATCAAACTGATGATTACCAAATAATTTAGCATTCCCTTTAAACTCAAGAGACTCAAAAGTCGGCTCAAATCCTTCATTCGTTAAAAATGTCTGACCATCAGGAAAATTAAAAACTACTCTTCCATAAATAATAAAATCGGAAGAATTATTGTAGAGTTCTGCTCCGTCCGATAGGAATCGAATTTCAGAGTTGTTACTGATAAGTGTAAAATTGCTACCCGAAATATTCCATGAACGTGAAACCCCATCGGTAATATCCACATTTGAATTAAGTAAATCCAATTCCCGGTTATAAGTACTTGTAGAAACGAATTGTCCTACGGTTAATCGATTTCCATTAACATGCAATTTACCTTTAAACAACTCCAGATTATTTGCAACAGTAATGTTTGTATTAAGAGTCCATTCTCCATCGCCAATAAAAGATACAGATCCTGTAAGAACCGAATTTATTGTTATTGTGTTTGTTATGTTACCTCCATCAAACTGTGTTTCTCCATCAAAAACCCAGGTACAGTTTCCTGCTGCCAGAGATCCAAAAATTGCTAAATTATTTGATCCTTCTAAAGTCGCATTATCATCAATAGTAAGGCTTTTACATTCTGCTGGAATATCAATAGCTACTACAAAGGTGGCTGGTATTATTACACTATTATTTCTGGATGGCACACAACCCGAATCCCAGTTGCCTGGTGTTCCCCACATACCATCACCTGCTCCTCCTGTCCAGGTATAATCTGCGGAAGATGGTGCAACAAAATTCCAACTCGCATTATTCCCGTCTAAGTTATAGGAGTTATTAGCCAAAAATGGAACCGCATTTCCACTTGCGTTGATATTTTTAACCTTTAAATAATTTAGATTAACCAATTCGGCCGAAATATTTCCACCAAGAACATCTCCTGTAATATAAATATAGGCATAACATTCTCCCAGAGCCTCAAACTTAGTTTTTATATTTTGAGTGCCATCGTAAATGGAATAACTGTGACCAGCAGTAAAAATCAAATTCTGAATATCGTTTTCCCCTTTTAAACTTCCATCCAGCTCAAATGTTATATCGTTAAAAGAGGTAAGAGTAACATTACTTTCTATTGCTCCATTGTTCCCTTGAAAAAGAACATCATAAAAATCAACTCGTTTAGTTCCGGTTGTTTCAATTGTTGAATTTGCTGAACTAACAATTATTTTTGAATTTCCCGGATACAGATTTAAATTATCTGTTTGGACAGACAAAACGGATGTTCCGCTTTTTTGAAGATTAATTATTGAAGAATTTAAATAGAGCTCTCTGGATACCGGGTTTTCAGCAACAAGACTTCCACAGGTTAATTCTGCTTCAATACTTAAGGTTCCCTGATTAAAATAAACCGTATTATCAAGCAGATTCATTTCACTGGTAATTCTCCAACCTCCATTGTTGTCAAAATAGAAATCTCCATTAAATGAATTTCCTCCAAAATCAATAACATTGCCAAGAGTATTCGCTCTAAAATAAAGAGGACGATCAAGGTCAATGATCATCTGGGTATTAAATTTCACTCCTCCGTAAATTACCAAATAATGCGCAATATTATTATCCGTTTTCAGAGCAGGCATGTTTTGTACATTGCCCCAATACATATTCAAACAACGCGCCACACTAGTAATTACCACTTCTGCTCCCGGATCTGGAAAAGAAAATTCATCAAAATACACATTATCATCTTTATCCGGCAAGAGGGCACCAGGGTTTACCTTTCCGCCTGGCTGATCACTCCAATGCTCTATATCATTGAAATTACCAGAACCGCCAATCCAGTAGAAATCACTTGCTTCTACAGATAAATATGTTAATTGTAAAAATAATATTAGTAGTAGACTTGCTCCATTTCTTTTCATAATAATCGGTTTTCCTATAAATCGACATCTTAATTGACCTTAGGTAGAAACATATATTCCTTTGCGTTAAAGAATCTTTTGCTTTGACGAAAGAAAAATAAATAAGTTTCAAATTTGGCAAAAAATTTCAACATATTATTTATTACCCTAGAATATTTCTTTCAGCCAAAATCTTATTTTAACACATTATATTCGTGAGAGTTTCGTTTAAATAATTTTAGACACTAATAAGCATAACTAGTCGGACTTTAAAAAAGCATTATAATTCTGATAACCAATAGATAAACTTTTTAGGTTTCTAAATTTGCAAGTAAATATGTATTTTAGACATAAAGCTTGCTGATAAGGTTGGAAAACAAGATAAAACATCTCAGTTAAGTATTTTTGACACACCCATGGAAAGGTTCATCAATTTAAAGCATGAGTTATGTATTTTATCCTGAAAAATAGATTGGGACTAGATAGAGAAAGGGTTCTCTGTTTATTATTCAAAGATAGAACGCCCGTCAGTTCCTATCCGTAGAATGGTAGGTTTGCTATTGCTAAAACACATTTATAATTTAAGTGATGTGGCAAGTTGACAGATGGATTAAGAATCCCTACTGGCAGTATTTTAGCAGAGAGAATGTTTTTCAAACACAAAAACCCTTTAATCCAACAGAATTTATACATTTTAGAAAGCGTATCGGTAAAGACGGGGTAGAAAAATTATTAAAAGTATCAATCCAATTATTTAGCAAAGAGGCTCAGGAAAAAGAAGTGTTAATTGACAGTACCGTACAAGAAAAGAATATCACTTATCCAACAGATGCAAAACTACACAAACTAATAATTGAGTGGATTAACAAAACAGCAAAACAAGAAGGAATAATATTGCGTCAAACTCACACCATAACTTTAAAGCGGCTGATGATAGACCAGCGTTTTCATAATTATCCGAAAAGAAGAAATAGAGCCAATTTACCCCATCTCAGCAACAGAAATATAAAAAGTTATTCATCATCCCCAATAAACTATTAAAAAAAGAGGCTGTCCCAAAAGTAAATTGGACAGCCTCTTTTTTTTCCTGATAGTTTCTCATTACTTTGACACAAAACGGATCAAGCAGAAAATATGGGAGCTCTTTTCCAAAGTTTTAGTGAAAGCTAAACATCTACTCAAAAGAACCTGAAAACTTAACCCCAATCAATAAAAACTTAACTTTTTACTTTGCACTCCCCATTTTCGTAAAAAAGTTATTTTAGCCAATAGATTCCTATCAGAATAAACTAGTCATACATTTGTCTATAAGATAGTTATAGTGACCATTACCAACACAAAAATTGTTAATGAAAAGTCAGTAAAAACATGATCAAACTAAAAAAAACTAAAGTAGATCGTTTTATTTTACCATCATTAAATTCAAATATTAATAATGTCAAATACTTCAACAATTTTTGTTGTATTTGTTTAAAACTATTTATCGTTAAGGGAAGGAATAAAATAATATTTTACTTAATTTACTAAAATTATAAATACAGTAATTCATAAAAAGGAGCAACAATTAAATTGACACTCCTTTTCATTGTTCACTTAGCAATAATTGCATTTCAATAAATATAAAACCAAACAGTATAAAATTTAAACATTTTTGAATTCAATTTATACTCCAATTAAATGTAGGATATTCTTTTTTCAATTGCTTAGGGGAAGTCGCGTTTTTTAAAAGTCCATCCAGATAGGAATTTGAGGTGTTTATAATATTCATAATGTTTCGATCTTTTATAAAGAACTCTTCTTCCTGAAGTATATCCAACACATCGTCAAATCTTAATCTTCTTATCTCCGACCAGTAATAATACCTTGCAATTAAACATCGGTTTCGACGTTCAATTAATCTTGAGCGTCTAGTTTCTTTTTTGATAAATTCTCTTTCGCATTCTAAATTTGCTTCTTCTAATGATTTTTTCATTTCAACATTTATTTTTTAATCCTGAGAAATACTCACACCATTTTAAATCAAATAATATTTGACCAATTGATGCTTTGTTATTATAAATAGCTGAAAATATAGATTAAGAGTTTGAATAGAAAATAGATTTATTAGCTACAAAAAAACGATTACATATAAATTACACTAAGTAACAACAACATTTTAAAAGCACATTTATAAAGAAATACATTTCATACATGATGAAAATTTCAAAAAGGGTAATATTGACACCTACAATTTCCATTCTCTTTTTTTATATTTCTTTACCATTGGATTAATTCTATTACAAACCAAAACCTGAGATATTATTTATTAAAAAACAGTCAACCTTGTACGTACTTTTAATTCACAAAGAGAATAAAATCCATTTTAAGTAAAGTATCTACAGTGCTTTTATAATTTTATTTATTGAGTGATATTATTTTCAGCTAAACAAATATGAAGAAGGGATTAATAGTAAACAAATCACATTATATAGAATTACTTAACTATACAATATATCGACAAACACATGTTATTCTTTACAAAAAACAACTTAACTTATAAACTGTACTATAGACAATTACGGTTTATTATTTACCACAAAAAAAAAAATAACTCAACTTATTGGTTTTAGTCTCTGCTTTACTGAAAAAATAGTCGAAAAAAAAAATCTTTTGGGCATAAAAGATGAAGTATAGAATTACAAAATTATCAATATTTATATTTAAAAATTGAGTGGAACTACATTGAAAGGCAAAGTGCTTCACTCAACCGATTCGGACACTAAATAAATATCGAAAACTACAACACGTAAAAAAAACGGGCATATCCATGGGTAAAAACTCATCAAGTTTCCAGCTTTTGGTTCAACTTAGAACCTCTTTTGCATTGTAAGAAGGGGATTTTTGAGTAAAGGAGCATTAATCAGAAACTCGTAACAGTTTACAAAGTTGTTGCGTGGAAATACGAATTGGAATTTTTGTTCGATAAAGTAAATAGCACCCATTAGAGCATAAAAAACACCCGATCAAAAGATTGGGCACACTTAAATAAATGCATCGTTTGATATTCTTTTTTTAACCCACACAAAAAGATTGACTTCACCGAATTTCGTTTCGCTCAGGAACGGGGATTACACAGTTACTCTTAATAATTATGTATTTCGCTTTACTATTTTTAGTTATCAGCACAAGTCATAGATTTGAGGCAGTTGGAGCACTGCTTGTAAGCACTCCTTTTTATTCCCTCCTCCCCACTTTCGCACTTGTTGTTTCAGGTTTATCTGTTTTCGACATCAGTTTTGGGTTTACCGGCGACGCGCAATGGCAAACTTGTGCCGGAACACTTCAAACTTGCGCCGGAAAACCTTAGACTTGTGGCGGAACACTTCAGACTTATGCCGGAAAGCCTTAAACTTATGCCGGAACACGTCAGACTTACGGCGGAACACTTCAAACTTGTGGCGGAAAAGATTAGACTTGTGCCGGAAAACTTCAAACTTGTACCAAACCTTGTCTTCTCTTGAAATAGCTTGACAGATTATTACCTAATTGTCTTCTCCTGAAATAGCTTGACAGATTATTACTTAATTTAAGATAGTAGTATTGTTCTTTAATCTATCTACGGTTGAACAAATTTATGCGGAACACGTCAGACTTATGCCGGAAAGCCTTAAACTTATGCCGGAACACGTCAGACTTACGGCGGAACACTTCAAACTTGTGGCGGAAAAGATTAGACTTGTGCCGGAAAACTTCAAACTTGTACCAAACCTTGTCTTCTCTTGAAATAGCTTGACAGATTATTACCTAATTGTCTTCTCCTGAAATAGCTTGACAGATTATTACTTAATTTAAGATAGTAGTATTGTTCTTTAATCTATCTACGGTTGAACAAATTTATAAAAATCTTTTTACTGCTATCTTAAACGCAAAAGATTCTTATTTCTGATCCGGCATTACAGTTTCAGAGATAAGCCTAAAATTGTAACCCAGGAGTCTCTTAATTTCTGAAAATTCATACTTTCTTCAATTTTATTCCTGATTTTCCATTACGCCTTTTTCAGGTATTCCTGAATTTTGTTTCTTGGTAAATTGTCTCTTTTTCCAATGTTTCTTAAGGCTGCCTGTCATTTGATGCGCTTGGTTTGGAAACATCATATCTACACTTCTGTGCGGTCTTTGATTGTTGTATTTGTTAATAGTTGTTTTTACTGCCTCTAAAGCAGTGTGATAATCAGTAAAGGTATCTGCCAGATCATATTCGTGTTTCAAAATTCCATTAATTCTTTCAGCAATCGCATTTTCGTAGGGATCACCTTTTTCTGTCATTGAAATATCGATTTCAGATCCTTTTAAGTAGTTCGCGTAATCATTGCAACAGTATTGAATTCCCCGATCGGAATGATGAATTAGCCCTTGCTTTATCCCTTCTATTGAAATAGCCATTTTTAGAGCTTTTAGAGCACCTTCACTGGTCAGATCAGGCCATAAACACCAACCAACAATTTTCTTGGAGTAAGCATCAGTAATCAACGATAAATAAACAAATACCATCTCTGTTCGAATATAGGTTATGTCACTAACCCATAGTTTCCCTGCGTTGGATAATTTGAGATCCTGAATCAAGTTGGGGAACTTGCGGTAGAAGTGATTCGAGTTTGTTGTTTTGGGACCCCGTTTTCGATGTTTAACCAATAAACCGTGGGCTCCTAGGAGACCATAGAAATACTTCCTTTTTCCACAATTTTACGTACGCGTTCTCCGCCCGAACTGTAAACGTACCAAGCTTTGTTACCACTTGCATCCAAGTCTACGTTTGTTAACCAATCGTTGTAATCCCAGTGCATGGCCTGCAGGTGTGGCATGCTCAACATATTGCCATGGGCATCGTAGGTATATTCACTTAATCCGGCGGTATGTCCCTGCAGGTAATTGTTGCTGGTATTGTAAAAATAGTTGCGGGTCCAGGAATCCTGGCTATTCACTGTCAGCATGTTCCCCAATTCATCGTAGCTATACGCGTGGGTATAGTTTTGCATGGCATTGGCCGCGGTATTGGGCAGGCCAATGTTATTGGCAAAGTCGCTGTGCGTTGGTAAGGCCAGGCTGTTCAATTCACGTCCTGTGGCCTTTACCAGCCGGTACGGGGCATCGTACTCATACTTTCCTTTTGGCTCAATTACCGCATTGCTGTAATAAAATGTTTGCTGCGCATTGTCAACCTGCTCAACAATATTGCCAACGGCATCGTAGGTATAATTCAGGTCCTGTAAAATATCCTGTCCCGTATTTCGCGTTGTCAGCAAACGTGTTAAACGAAAAGTCTTTGCATCGTACACGTAACGAGTTTTACTTCCATTGGCATAATAAATGTCGGTGCGCTGCCCTTTTTCATTGTAATTGATATTGTTTATGTAGGCCTGCCCACCTGAGCTGAGGCTTTCCAACATTCCGGCTTTGTTATACTGGTAGGATTCCACCGAACCATCGGGCAGGCTTTTACTTACAGGGCGGTTTAGTGCATCTACAGAAATGGTTGAAACATAAACTGTTGTTTGCAAGGCAGGATTGGCATCCAGATTTCGGCAGCCCTGATAATCCACGTAAAAAGTACGGCCTGTCATTTCAGGATTGCCTTTAAAATCGTAACTCACCAAATGCGTACAAGCACTTTGGTCGTATTGGTATTCCAACTGACCTATGTTATTCAAAGCTTCGGATGTTCCATACACTTGCTGCAGCACTTTTATTTCGGCATTGTTCCCCTCTGTCATGTACATTGCCAAAAGCCGCCGCAAGGCATCGTAAGTGCTGCGCAACTGATGGCTTCGGTCGTCCCATGAGTATAGAGGCTGCCCGCCTGCATCGTTCAAATTGTCAGAATTAGGATTCGTTGGATTTAAAGATTATAAGATTAACTTTTTACCACTGCCAAAAAATCCTACAATCCAGTAATCCCAAAAATCATAATTCAGACAAGAAAAAACAAAACCCTAATCTTTAAAGAAAAGGGCTTTGTCGTATTTATTTACAGTAACCACCAGTTACAAACTGGCGGGATTGGGGGGTGCAAGTTCTAACTAGCTAGTATATTATTTAATTAACCTTTCATAACACTCATTAAGTCGTTTATTAATCTCTGGTTTTAATCTTTCAATTCTTTCGATTTCACCTTGGGGCAAAATGCTAATCAAATTATCAAACTCTTTAACTCCTCTTTCACTTAAGAAAAATGCTAATAAATCAATAATAGTTAAATCATCTGAATTAGTAACAACATCTACAATTACACTCTGAATTTCATTCCAATATTCAGTAGTTAAAATATTTCTTAACGTAAGTTCAAACAAATATTCTCTCTTGTTTTTAATAGAATAATTAAGAACCTCAATTAAATAATCCATATGCTTTTCATTTTTTACAATCGAGCATATATTAATAATTGGCTTTAAAAGAGTTTCAATTTTTGCATAATTTTTATTCTTAATTAACTCGAAAGATAAAGCTTCCATAAAACCTGGTTTATTAACTGATATAACAGTTAATGCAACAAATCTTTGTTTAGGCTCTCCTTCTAAAGCAATTTCTTTTAATGCATACCAAGCTGAATCTTGTCTATTTGAAGTTTTTAGTTTTTCAATATATAAATCAAGTTCATATACTGGTTCAACTGAGCTATTTATTATATTTAAAAGTTCTTTCTTCATTTTAAAGATGTAATTGGTGTTATATATTTTGGAGAAACTGGAGATGTGAAAATATATTGTGGGACTCCGTTTGTCCAGTTAGTTCGAGGACTGAAAAAAGTTGGCCTAGCATTTATTTGTAGAATTGTTGCTCCTCCATCAAATTTACCAGCTGAACTTTTCCATAAATTCTTTCTATATAATATTGTATTAAAATCACTAGCATTATTAACATTCTTAACACTACCCCATCGTGTTACATATGATTTACCCCCTGAATACGCAGGATCTAAACCATTCTTTAAAATATTATCCGCATACTTAGATGGTGTAATATGAACAAATGCATCATCTGAAAGATTCAAAAGCACATCATCAGAAAGTCCTACGCCTTTAGATACTGTTGGTAACTTAAAACTAGGAATTTTAGAACCCACAAAAATCGAAGTGGCAAGTTCTAAAGTTTGGGGTTGAATAAGTTGTTTTCCAGCATCAATAAATTGTTTATCAATAGGTGTATCTAATGTGTAATTCCACGAACCAACTGCCCAATCTTTTATACCTTTCCCCATTGCACTGAGTTCGTTACCCATAGTTTCAGTCCAAGTTCCTTTCGCTAAATTTTCAACATTTGCTACTCCAGAATTCCATAACTGAGGGACAATGTTTAAAAGATCAATTACACCATTATCTATAGCAGATGCATAATCTACCCATGTACCATTATAATCAAACTTTTTAATGTTCGGGATATACCAACCTGTACTTTCTTCACTTTGTTGAGGTGGATTATCTTTCTCATCTGGCTTAGCCTCTTCCAAACCATCCAAATCAATATAAGTGATTGGCTTGTTACCAGCATACTGAAAAGGCGTATAATAAGGATAATCAAACTGCAAAGGATCCACACTCACAAACCGGCATAACCATGCGGCATAGTATCGGAAACCATAATAGTACAAGCCAGTCTCCTCATCACGTTCCTTGCCAACATACTTGTAACGCTTTTGGCTGGTTTCTGTCTCTGTTCTTCCCGAACGATAAGAAGAGGTTCCAAAAGGATGATATTCCTCGTAAGAGATGATAGCCGCACTTTCATCCAGCTCCAAAGAGGCAGAACCCAAATGGTTGTCGTACTGGCAGCGGATTATTGCTACAGGGTTTACTGTCAAAGAACCTTGATCAATGGTGAGCGTTTCGGCTGTCGCTATCTTTTTCTTATCGTCAGAGATATTAACTGTTGTTCGCTCCGTTTCCAGTGAATCGTTAACAAATTTATGATATATTTCGTAATCACCAAAATAATAACGTTCTTCCCGAATACTTCCTTTTTCCACAATTTTACGTACGCGTTCTCCGCCCGAACTGTAAACGTACCAAGCTTTGTTACCACTTGCATCCAAGTCTACGTTTGTTAACCAATCGTTGTAATCCCAGTGCATGGCCTGCAGGTGGGGCATGCTCAACATATTGCCATGGGCATCGTAGGTATATTCACTTAATCCGGCAGTATGTCCCTGCAGGTAATTGTTACTGGTATTGTAAAAATAGTTGCGGGTCCAGGAATCCTGGCTATTCACTGTCAGCATGTTCCCCAATTCATCGTAGCTATACGCGTGGGTATAGTTTTGCATGGCATTGGCCGCGGTATTGGGCAGGCCAATGTTATTGGCAAAGTCGCTGTGCGTTGGTAAGGCCAGGCTGTTCAATTCACGTCCTGTGGCCTTTACCAGCCGGTACAGGGCATCGTACTCATACTTTCCTTTTGGCTCAATTACCGCATTGCTGTAATAAAATGTTTGCTGCGCATTGTCAACCTGCTCAACAATATTGCCAACGGCATCGTAGGTATAATTCAGGTCCTGTAAAATATCCTGTCCCGTATTTCGCGTTGTCAGCAAACGTGTTAAACGAAAAGTCTTTGCATCGTACACGTAACGAGTTTTACTTCCATTGGCATAATAAATGTCGGTGCGCTGCCCTTTTTCATTGTAATTGATATTGTTTATGTAGGCCTGCCCACCTGAGCTGAG
>NZ_WTCR01000005.1 GCF_009795715.1 Labilibaculum euxinicum
GCGAGGGAGTTTTGACAATCCTTTTCAAAAAAAAACGAAGCTGTTTTCTCTTCTCCTTTAGGAGAAGGATAGGATGAGGTCTATGGAAGAGATGTGTTTTTAATGCCCCGGCTGAAGCAGGGGACAAAGGAAAAAGACCAAATCATTGTCATTCTGAGCGGAGCCGAAGAATCCATTCATTAATAGGAGATGTTTCGACAAGCTCAACATGACAGCTACACCTCTACCGCACGATTGTATCGTGTGGTACTAACTTTATAAATAGTAAAGAACGCGATACAATCGCGCACCAGCGGAGGATGCCCCAGCTAAAGCTATATATGAAATTGTTGTTTTTACTCTTTTTTCCATCTTTCATACAATTCTTTAGTATTACGAAACCTTGAACTTGTTCCATATTTACTTTCATAACTATCAACAACATCGAAAATTAAATCCCGATATTCCGTTTTCCAATCACGATCCGAGAGATATTTATAGATTATGCAATAACTTAAACGATCTAAAGAGTTCAAATAGTTTTCCAAAGATACATTAAACCTATCTTGAAATATTTCTAATTGCTTTTCTGATGGATTTCCTTCATCCTCCCCCAAGGATCTTATTTCAAATGAAATATTATCAAATGCTTCCTTTCTTCGATACATCTCACTCTCTAACTCTAGCACAGTCATTAAAGTACTATTCCTTTGATTATCAGAAAGATTTTTAAGTTGTTCTTTTACTTTCTTTAATTGCACATACGCAACTAACAAAATACCAATACCTACTAAGGTATTAATAGAACCAGATACTGCATTAATTATTTCTAGTTTCATTTATTGTTCATTTTTTTTCTTAACCGATCAAGTACTAATTGAGCCTTATTTGAATTTGAAATAGTTTCCCTATGATCCTGTGATCTAGTCTCATATTCCGAGCTATTCATCTTCACATACATCATCAGCTCAGGCAAAGTAATACCTGCAGCCTTAAGAAAAGGTACTATTTCATCTAATATTTTGTCAATTTCCAATATTGAATTAGCAGTTTTCAACTTATTCAGTTGCTCTTCAATTATTAATTTTCGCATTGTTTTAAAGTTTAATTCCTACAGTCTGATATTTTTATTTAATCAATCCCAAATCTACCAAATTATATTCACCCAACCCACCCCTAAATAATCAAAACACAAAAACTTATCCACACACATTCTCCACCACAAACCTCTTTGCAAACAAAATCCAACAATGCACAATCGCACTCTATTTGTAATAGCTTAAATTCTCGCTTCCTCGTCCAAATTCAAAATAGCCGTTCTCTTTTACCACTAAATACCTCTGCACTGCAAAACTCAGGTGCAGAAAAGCTGTTCGACAAGGCTGTTGGCAGCAAATTGAAGGCAAAATTGGCCTTCAACAACATTGCAGTGTTAAATTTGAGGGGCAACAAGCTGTTTTTCGCATGTGTAAAACAGATTTGAGAGGCAGAATGGGTAAAAACCTCATCTGCAAAGGCAAAAACGAGAGGCAAACTGCTGTTTTTCGCGTATAGAATCACTTTATTAACACAAAATTGGGGCAAACAGTCCCGTTGATCATCTTTTCAACTGTTAAATTTGCACGCACCGGATGTCGGAAGTGCTTATTTGTCTTAAAAAAAATGAATTATTAGACTGCAAAGGGGACTGTGGGAAGAGAAATCATGCAAACAGCCTCATCAAACGAGTCGTTCATGGTAAACAGATCTGTTTTACATTAAAAATGACAAAAATCTCACAAGATAGAAATTAATGCAAAATAAATAAAGTGTCAAACCTGCCAAGTTTAAAAATAGGCACTTAGCATAAATTAATTAACCAATTACACTTATTGTTTATCAATATTTTTCTAAATTAAGCCTCGTTTAGTCCAAAATCGAATTAAAACTTGAATATTATGAACCAAAAAATTTTTCATTACTGCAACACGTCCGAAATAAGTACGGTTGCAACTAATCTTTTAATTGCTTTTTCGAAAGGCGATTGGAGTGCAGATATGGCTTTAAGCTCCATTCTTACAAATCTGGGCACCGAAAATGTGATTTTTACGAAATCGATTCGTTTCTCGAAGAGTGGTACGCAGCCAAAAATCCTTCATGAAAAAGATGAGATTGCAGACCAATTGTTTATCTGCACCAAGCAATTTATTTGGGCAAATACCTATGCGCCCGAAAAAGACATCGCCGAAAAGGCACAGCGCATTTGGAGTATTTTCGATTCGAACAATCTGAATCTGCACCGCCAGAGCTACGAAAGTCAGATGGCCTTAACAAAATCATTAATCGAAAATATCAATCATCCTGATGTTCGTCCGTCTTTAGAGATGCTGGCTGGTGTTCCACACCGATTTGACGCTTTTACGGCTGCTTCGGAAGATTTCAGAAGTACTTTTGTAGAATTCCAACAATCTGTTGCCGGTTTAGAAAAGGTGACTCCTGCATCGACTCAAAAAAATGTAATCCGTAAAATTATTAACGAGCAGCTAACTGCTTATCTGGATAGCATGGCGGTTGCTCTTCCTGAAAAGTACGCTGCAATTAACAGTGTAATTGCCCAGCACATCGAAAGCATTAATACCAAGGCCCGCGCACGCAAAACCCGAAATACCACCGCCGAACCTGAGCTGAACATTACAGAATAACGAACTATTATTTGGACTAAAGGGAAAGAAGGAACGGTTTAATCTGTTCCTTTTTTTTGTGGCATTCAAAATCCCCGGGTTAAAACCCGAGGCAAAATATGCTTGACAGTAATCTTAAAAACCTCACCCCGACCCTCTCCTAAAAGGCGAGGGAGTTTAAAAACACGAAGCTGTCTTCTCTTCTCCTTCAGGAGCTACTTTTTATACACATCTTGTTGGTTGAAAAAATCAAGAGCAACAAGATGTATAAAAAGGATCATATCAAGAATTAACACCCTTTCGCCTATCGGCACTTTGTTCACAATATTATTTCAAATTGCGTTCACGATCTTCACTTCGTTACGGTACCCTCAAAAAGGGAAGATTCTGTTTGTGAACGATTTTCCCATTTTAAGGGGAGATGTTCGAAGAACAGAGGAGTGCTTATGTTTATAATCAAACTATTGACTGGGAAAGCGAATATTTGTGTATTAAAGAGTAGCTCCTAAAGGAGAAGGATTAGGATGAGGTTGCTATATCAATCCTTGTCCCCTGCTTTAGCTGGGGCAACAGAGAAAAATAAATTATTTACTACGCACCAACCACAATCCCAGAAAGGTTAACGCCCCGTTAATCATCAGCAACTCAAACCCGATGGCAATTCCAAACCAATCCATCGAATTATCTTTTAGGATGTAACAGATGATCGGTGATAAAATGGCAACAACAGGTACTAAATGATCTTTCACTTTCAGTTTGGTAAACAAGCCAAATGCATACAATCCCAACAAAGGACCGTAGGTGTAGCCGGCAATGGTGAAAATGGCGGCAATTACCGAATCGTCGTTAATGGCACGAAATATCAATATCACAACAAGCAGCAACAGGGAAAACAACAGATGCGATCTAAATCTTAACTTTTTGGTCTGCGCCTCATCATTTTCGTCAGCACCTAAAATATCAACCGTAAAAGATGTGGTTAGTGATGTTAGTGCCGAATCGGCGCTCGAATAAGCAGCAGCCATCAGCCCAATTAAAAAGAACAAGCTAACCACTGGCCCCAAATGCTGCGTTGCCAATATCGGGAACAGATCATCTCCCCTTTCAGGAATTGCAATGCCTTGGTGTTGGGCAAAAATCAGCAGTAAAGCACCCAAAATCAGAAACAATAAGTTTGCCGGAATAAAAGCAAAGCCATACCAATACATGTTCTTTTTGGCTTCGCCCAGATTTTTACAACTCAGGTTTTTCTGCATCATGTCCTGATCCAATCCTGTCATTACAATGGTAATGAAAGCTCCGGTAAAGAATTGTTTAAAAAAGTTCTGCTTGCTTTGCCAGTCTCCAAACTCAAACACTCTTGAATAATCGCTTTCGCTGATGGTATTGGCTAAACCGGTAATATCCATATTCAGCTGATCCATTATCAGGTAAATACTAATGCCTACCGCCAAAAGCATAAAAAGAGTTTGAAGTGTGTCTGTCCAGACAATTGTTTTTATTCCTCCCTTAAAGGTGTACAGCCAAATCAGCAATATGGTAATTGAAACAGTTACAAAAAACGGTACATTCCAGGCATCAAAAACTGTAATCTGCAACACATTTGCCATTAAAAACAATCGAAACGAAGCTCCAATGGTTCTGGATAGTAAAAAGAAAGAGGCTCCGGTTTTGTAGGAATTTTTACCAAACCGACCGTCCAAATAGGAATAAATTGAAGTGAGATTTAACTTGTAATAAAGCGGCAGCAGAATATTTGCCACAACTACATACCCCAGCATGTAACCAAACACCATCTGCATGTAGGTAAAATCGATGGACTTGACCCAACCCGGAACCGAGATGAAAGTAACGCCGGAAAGTGATGCTCCCACCATACCAAACGCCACCACATACCAAGGCGATTGTTTGTTGCCAACAAAGAATCCTTTGTTATCGGCCTTACGGCCTGTAAAATATGATATAACTAACAGAAGGGAAAAATACCCAACAACAACTAGCAGAATAGAAACTGGTGACACAGGCTGAATTTTAAAATGCAGATCAAAAATACACAAACCTAAGAGGTTTCGAAAACCTCTCAGGTTTAAATTCCATTCTAAATTGTTACTTTTGGAGTAGACTAAAGAATCGATCGTAAAAATGAGTTACACCAATTTCCCTTCCAAGCTTCTTGAGAATGCTGTTGCTGAGTTTTCAAAACTTCCCGGTATAGGAAGAAAAACGGCATTGCGCCTTGTTTTGCATTTACTAAACCAACCCAAGGAAGATGTAAATCTTTTCGGTTCATCCATCATCCAATTGCGCAACGAAATTAAGCATTGCAATTCCTGCTTCAACATCTCCGACACTTCTTTGTGCGACATTTGTGCCAACCCAAAGCGCGATCATGAAACCATTTGCGTGGTAGAAAGCATCCGCGATGTAATGTCAATTGAAAGAACACAGCAATTCAATGGAATTTACCATGTATTGGGTGGAATCATTTCCCCTATGGATGGAATTGGGCCCAGTGATCTGAAAATTGAACCATTAATTCAGAAAGTAAGCGAAGGCAAGGCAAAGGAAATTATTTTAGCTTTAAGCACCACCATGGAAGGAGATACAACCAACTTTTACCTTTATAAAAAACTGAACAAATTTAAAGTACCAATAACAACCATTGCACGAGGTGTTTCCATTGGCGATGAGTTGGAGTATACCGATGAAATTACATTGGGAAGATCAATATTACACAGAACCCTTTTCGATCAAAATTTACAGTAAGCAGTTAAGCAAACTTCGGAGTTCCGTAATTCAAGAACAAGATTATTGAATACTTATTACTTGAAACTTGTAACTTTTTACTTAATCCTTGTTACTTGCAACAATCCCTTTTCGGATGTATTTGTCCGTTTCTGTAATTTTATTAATTTCGTGTAGTATTTAGACTAAATAAACACAATCAAAAAAAACACAACACGAACATGGCTAAAATAGAAATCCTGATTCCCGCAATGGGTGAAGGAATCACAGAAGCAACAATTACTCAATTCCTTAAAAAAGTTGGTGATTTTGTTGAGGAAGAAGATTCCATCATGGAAATTGCTACCGATAAAGTCGATTCAGAAATCCCGGCTCCGAAAGCAGGTAAAATCGTAAAATTCCTTTTCAATGAAGGTGACACTCCTCAAGTGGGTGATGTGGTTGCCATTATTGCAACCGAAGGAGAAGAAGCAGATACTGAAAATACAGAAGAAAGCCCTGTACAGAAAGAACAGGAACCAATATCAGAAGATTTTGCGGCACCTGTTCTTCTAGAAACAATAGCTCCTCAAATCAGCAGTAAAACCGAAGGCGGCACTTTTATTTCTCCATTGGTGAGAACAATTGCCAGAACTGAAAATATCACTACCGATGAATTAAACCAAATTCCAGGTACAGGAGAAGCCGGCAGAATCACTAAAAGAGATATTCTTCAATATCTGGAAGATAAAAAATCGCAACCAACCAAAATTATTCCTGCAGAACCAATTGTTGCTCCAATTAGTTCGGGTTCCGTTGCTGTTACTGCTCACAAAAGCTACGAAGGCGAAAATGTTGAGATCATTGAAATGGATCGCATGCGTAAACTCATTGCCCAGTACATGCTCAGTTCAAAACAGACCTCTCCTCACGTTACTTCCTTTATTGATGTAGATGTTACCGGTTTGGTAAATTGGAGAAATAAAGTGAAAGATGAATTTCTGAAAAAAGAAAATCAAAAATTAACCTTCACTCCTATTTTTGTTGAAGCGGTTACCAGTGCTTTAAAAGATTATCCCATGGTTAATGTTTCTGTTGACGGTGATCGGATTATTCGTAAAAAATACATCAATATCGGAATGGCAACGGCTCTTCCGAGCGGCAACTTAATTGTTCCGGTTATTAAAGCAACCGATGAATTAAATCTGATAGGTATTACAACAAAAGTGAATGACCTGGCAGAGCGGGCAAGAAACAACAAACTGCAACCCGACGAAATAAAAGGCAGTACGTTTACCATCACCAACCTTGGTGCATTTGGCAGTACAACTGGAACTCCAATTATTAACCAACCCGAAGTAGCCATTTTAGCGGTTGGCGCCATAAAAAAGAAACCTGCGGTAATTGAAACTCCTCATGGAGATACAATTGGTATCCGCCAAATTATGGTGTTGTCACTCTCGTATGACCACAGAGTTGTTGATGGAGCTCTTGGAGGTATGTTTCTGAAAAGAATTGCTGAGAACTTAGAAAATTTCGACACAAAAAGAACGGTTTAGTATCAATAAAACAGAGAAAAAAGCCATTGAATCTTCTTCAATGGCTTTTTTATACCTATTCTTTGGCTATTACTCAAAACATCAAACAAAATTATTTATTTTGTACAGTATAAATGTGAAGCAATGATTACTTTAGCAAAAATTTAAAAATGGCAGAGAAAGTTATAAGTTTTTATTAACAATTCTGCTTTTTTATTACATTTGCTATTGGAGTTTGACCCTTATCTACTATATTTAGTTATTGTTAATTAATTTAAACCATATAAACTGTTCAACAGCCCATAAACTGAACAAAAAGACACCTTTTGCACTAAAGGTTTTTTTTATGGTTCTTATCTCTATTTTAATAGGGATAACTAACTCTCACTCTCTTTTTGCTTCTCCTAAACAGCAAAAAATTAAGTCGAAAAGGCAATATCAAATCGCAGAAAAATTTCTGAACAATCGAAACTATTCAAAAGCAGCACTCATTTACAAAGAGTTACTCAATGAATCCTCCCGAAATGCTGATTTAAATTTCAAACTAGGATTGTGCTATCTGAACATTGTATCAGAAAAAGAAAAATCTGTTGACCTGTTGGAAAAAGCTATTCAATACACCAGCTCAAAAAACAATGTTTCAATGGATGTATACTTCAATTTAGCTAAAGCATATCATGCCAATTACCAATTTAAAGAAGCTCTAAAAGTTTACAAGGATTTACTACAGATTATTTCACCTCAGAATACATCCTTTCGAAATGATATTCAGCGCAATATTCAAATGTGTAAAAATGGTATTGAATTGATGAAGAATCCGGTAAACATCTCCATCATCAATCTGGGAAATAAAATAAACACCGAATTTTCTGAACACAGTCCGGGAGTTACTGCTGATGAAAGCACCATGGTTTTCACTTCCAGGAGAAACGGTACCGGAAGCAAAATTGATTCGGACGGTCAATATTTCGAAGATATCTATATCTCTCACCGCATAAATGGAATTTGGTCGGATCCGGTGGGGATCGCAAAGCTAAATACCATCGACCACGATGCTTCCATCTCCATTTCGGCTGATGGGCAGGAACTTTATATTTACAAAGCCGGCTATGTTAACAGCCGGGAGTCCGAAGGCGGAGATATTTATAGAAGCAGGTTGAATGGCACTAAGTGGAGCGAACCTGAAAAACTAGCTCCTGTTATTAACTCATCAAGCAAGGAAAGTCATATTTCAATTTCTGCTGATAACAGAACAATATTCTTTTCCAGCAATCGTCCGGGCGGATTTGGCGGCATGGATGTTTACACCGTTACCAAACTTCCGAACGGCAAATGGGGACGTGCAAAAAATCTTGGTCCTGCTATCAATACCGAATATGATGATGATGCTCCCTTCATTCACCCCGATGGAAAAACCTTATATTTTAGTTCTGCCGGACATAAAACAATGGGTGGATTGGATATTTTCAAAAGTGTAAACATCAAAGGTCGCTGGACTGCACCGGTTAATGTCGGTTACCCAATTAATTCAACAGACGATGATATTTATTACACTCCAACACCCGATGGTAAAAGAGCGTATTTTGCTTCCTACAGAAAAGGGAGTTTAGGAAGAACAGACATCTTTTTAATCAAAACTCCTGACGAAAATACAGCGGGACTATTTGTACTAAAAGGAAAAGTTATCAATTCGAGCGGCGACGTAGTTATAAATTCTAAAATCACAGTAAGTAAAGATGGAAATGTAATCGGAATTTATACACCAAATGCTGCAACGGGTAAATTCCTGTTTATTGTTGATGCCGGTAAAAAATACGATATAGAAATTGTAGCTGAAGGGTACAGAACCCTACGTACCGTTTTAAATATTCCACCCGAATTTGCGAACAAAGAAAATCACAGTGTTATTACACTGCTTCCGTTAACATTGAGAACCAAGGACGAACCGGACTATCCAAACACTTTGGAACTGATCGATTTGGATGAAAGTAAACTAAGAGATATTGGTTCACTTCCTCCTGGCAAAGATTCTATTCCTGAAGATAAAAAGTTCATTACTCCTGAAGTTACCGGCGATACAATCAGTGTGAATGAAGAAATTAAAATTGATTCTGTTGTACCGGCAGAAATTAAAAAGGATATAGTAAGTGCAAAAGACGAATCTGGTAGTACCACGATTCTTCCCGGTAAAAATCTGACTCCGATAAAAAATCCGGTAACAATACCGAAAATGAAAAAAAACGAGCCAACAAAAAAACCTGAAAATATTAATATTGAGGCGAAGGATGAATTAATTAAACAGTCAATTATTAACGCTCAAGATTCAAAAGTTGAGGTATTAAATTCCGGTGATTTAGCATTCACGTTGGATTTAGGGAATTTTAATTCTCCGCAACCAGAACTTTTTGAAACCCTTGATGGTGTGAAAGAGACTATTGGTCCGGACAAAAAATACCACTACACCTACGGTAAGTTCAAAGACTATAAGAAAGCTGCTAAAGCTCAAAAGGATATTGTTTCTAAGGGATTCACAGCTTCGAAAATCAAAATTTTATCGAACGATAATTTAATTAAAGAACAAACCGGCGGAGAAACTTATTACACCATTCAGATAATGGCGCTGAAACTATACGTTGAAACAGACTTTTTTGATAATCTGGATAATGTAAAAGCTTTCCGCGGAGGCGATGGCTATACCCGATATACCTATAAAAAATACACATCGTATCAGGAAGCCATCACCGAAATGAACAGATTGATTCGAATGGGCTATTGGGATGCATTTGTTCGTACGGTAATCAACGATCAATTGCTGTATTCCGGAATGAAATATTCCGAAAAAGACACCTACACCATTCAGGTAATGGCGCTTCGAAATCCTAAACCCTTATCTTTCTTTGCTGATTTGGAGAATGTTACTGTTTTCTCTGATGTGAATGGATTGTACCGCTATACCTATCGGACATATCAAAGTAAAGGTGCAGCTGTTAATGATTTAGGATATGTTTTAAAAAGAGGCTACTGGGATGCTTTTGTAAGAAAATCTCTTTCGGGAGAACATGTATTGAATTTCAATACTGATGAAACAGATAACTTCTACACGATTCAGGTAATGGCGCTTCGAAACGCCAGACCTCTGTCTTACTTTAACAACTTAGGAACTGACAGCCTTCAAATTTACAAGGGAAACGATGGCTTATCCAGATATACTTTTCAGAAATATTCATCATTGGAAAAAGCCAAAAGCAGACTTTCCTCAGTGACGAAAAAAGGTTATCTTGATGCTTTCACAAGGGAAATTAAATGGTATAATGAACACTAAAATGCAAATCCTTGAAGGCAAAAGTATTCGATTACGGGCTCTTGAACCAACCGATTTAAAACTTCTCTACAAATGGGAGAATGATTCTACTATTTGGGAAGTCAGTCATACCTTAAAACCATTTTCAATTTTTATTCTAAAACAATATCTGGAATCGTCGCATCTCGATATTTTTGAGACCAAACAACTCCGCTTGGTTATTGAATTAATTGAAACAAATACACCGATAGGCTTAATAGATATTTTTGATTTTGATCCATTTCACCAAAGAGCAGGGATTGGGATCTTAATAAATGACACAGAAAACAAGAACAAGGGATTTGCTTCGGAAGCATTACAGATCTTATGTAATTATGCATTTAGTATTTTACAGGTTCATCAGCTGTACTGCAATATTACAGCGTCCAATGAAGTCAGCCTTCGCTTGTTTACCAAACAAGGATTTGAAATTATTGGGAATAAAAAAGATTGGATCCGTTCGAAAAACGGATGGATGGATGAATACAGCTTACAAAAAATTAATCCTGCAAATCCTTAATACTTTCATAAACAGGAATCTCAGGAATGAATTTAAAACTCTTTTTACCATAATCCATTTGGCAGCAATAATGCTGTAAACCATTGGTAACAACCAAAAAGGGAACTCTCAGTTTCATATTGTAACGTGCAATTTGATTGAAGACATCCTGAGTTATCTTCACCTTAACCGATTTGCATTCAACAATCATAACAGGTTGTGCATTGTTATTGTACAAAACAATATCGCTTCGTTGAGGAAGAAGATTAACATCCACTTTCTTTTCAATTGCAATTAAAGATCCCGGATACCTCTTTTCATTCACCAAATACTGAATGAAATTCTGCCTGACCCACTCTTCCGGAGTCAATACCACATACTTCTTTCGAATACTGTCAAAAATTAGTTTTCTTTGCAGTTCAGATTTTATTTTAAAGGAATAAGTTGGTAAATTTAAGTTTTCCATAAAATTGCTCTAACAGCCTGTAAAGGTAGAAGATTATTCCTGATATTTAATGACCAAACCTACATGAAAACAAAAGAGGAAATTGTAAAAAACTGGTTAACCAGATATACCGGCAGAGAACTCGCTGATTTTAGTCCATATATACTTCTAACTAATTTTAATCACTATGTTGAGCTGTTCGCTGAATGGCACAATGTTGAAATTCTAGGCGAAGACAAAGCAATGCCAAATGCATCGGCCGAAAATATTACCATAATTAATTTTGGTATGGGGAGTCCGAATGCGGCAACCATTTTAGATTTACTTAGCGCAGTTAAACCCAAAGGAGTTCTTTTTTTAGGCAAATGCGGTGGTTTAAAGCGTAAAAATAAACTTGGCGACCTAATCCTGCCAATTGCAGCAATTCGAAGCGAAGGAACCTCTAATGATTACCTGCCGGCAGAAGTCCCTTCTCTACCAGCATTTAGTCTTCAAAGAGCAGTTTCTCAGGTCATTTCAGATCGAAACAGAGACTATTATACAGGAACAGTATTCACGACCAACAAGCGGGTATGGGAATACGATGAACGTTTCAAGAAATATCTGTCAAAAACCAGAGCCATGGCAATTGATATGGAAACAGCAACAATATTTACCGTCGGCTTTTATAATGGAATTCCCACAGGAGCTTTGCTTTTAGTTTCTGATCAACCAATGATTTCTGATGGAATAAAGACAGATGAAAGTGATGCCAGTGTGACACTTAATTTTGTAGAAGAACATATCCGTATTGGTATTGAATCCTTAAAAGAAATCATGCACAATAAGCAATCTGTAAAACACTTACGCTTCTAACACAAACACTTATGACATTTGAGGACATCCTTAAAAGCTTAAAAAAGAAAGAATACGCTCCGGTTTATTTTTTGATGGGAGAAGAAAGTTTTTTTATCGATCAAATTACTGATTACATTATTGAAAATGCACTGAATGAATCTGATAAAGATTTTAATCAAACAATATTGTATGGTAAAGATACAGATATTGGAACCATAGTAACAACGGCCCGAAGATTTCCAATGATGGCCGAAAAACAATTGGTTGTGGTTCGGGAAGCTCAAAACATAAAAAACATTGATCAACTTCTGTCCTACATTCAAAATCCATTGCATTCAACAATACTGGTAATTAATTACAAATATAAATCTTTAGATAAAAGAAAAAGCTTTACAAAAGAGGTTGCCAAGAACGGAATCTTATTTGAATCAAAAAAAATTTATGAAAATCAAGTTCCCGATTGGATAAAAAATTACACCAGTAAACAAGGATATCAAATTGATTCAAAAGCGTGCTTTTTACTTGCCGAATTTTTAGGCAACGATTTAGGTAAAATTACCAACGCGATTGATAAATTAACAATAAATACCACGGAAGCTAAAACAATATCGCCAGGCGATATTGAAAAAAATATTGGGATATCTAAAGATTTTAACAACTTTGAATTACAAAATGCATTAGGCAAAAAAGACGTTTTTAAAGCCAATCAAATCATAAACTATTTCGCTACAAATGAAAAAAACAATCCAATGGTTGTAACCATTGCCTTATTACACTCGTATTTCTCAAAAGTTTTAAAGTATTATTTTATCAAAAATAAAACCAATGATAAAATGGTAGCGTCTACTTTACAAATTAATCCTTATTTTGTAAAAGACTATAAACTGGCAGCGAAAAATTATAACCCGAAAAAACTAGTATCTATAATTGCACTGCTGCGGGAATATGATCTTAAATCGAAAGGAATTGGAGATGTAAGTACGAAGCATGGAGATTTATTAAAGGAATTAATCTTTAAAATTCTTCATTAGAAATTTGATTAAAAAACAGTCACAAAAAATTAAGTTGTACATAAATCCCAACTATGAGATTTTATTTACCCATTTGCCTGCTTTCAATACTCATTTGCCTAAACTTCTCAGTAAGTTTTGGACAAATTACTCCTGTTGCACAAAACGATACGGTTTCAATAACCAATAAAAGCGTAGCAAACGAAGTGATATATATTGAAGTTGATTTTTTACAAAATGACAAATTTTCTAATGTTGATGAACTTGAGATTTCAATCTTAAATCAAACAGACCAATATGGGAAAATGCATTTGATAGAGAATAACACTTTAATGATTTACTATCCTTATGAAAATTCATATGGCACTGATACAATCCGTTATCAAATTTGTAACGAAAATAAAAAGTGCAGTAAAGCTTTAGTTATCGTAAATGCTGTGGATCCAAATCAAGTTGAACTTTTGATCCCATCCTCCTTCACACCCAACAATGATGGAACCAATGAGAAATTTTTCATTAAAGGAATAGAGAACTATCCTGAAAATGAATTTATCGTATTTTCCAGATGGGGAACAAAGGTTTTTGAAAAACGAAATTATTCGAATGATGATGCCTGGGATGGTGGCTACAATAAGGCCGGCGTTAAATTAGGCCCGGGGGATAAACTTCCCAAAGGCACCTATTTCTTTAAATTGATTATTAAAGACAAAGAGTATGTGAAAAGTGGATATATTGTTATTAAGTACTGATAATGAACTACATAATAAAATCCTCTATTCTCTCTGTATTTGTTCTTTTGTGTTCTGTAAACTTACAGGCTCAGGAAGAAATCCGCTTTTCAAATCATAAATACAACCGTCTTTTTTACAATCCTGCTTATGCAGGTAACACCGGATTTATGGAGGCTGTTCTCGCCTACCGAAACCAATGGGTAGGTGTCGAAGGATCGCCGGAAACCGCAATGGTTTCTTTTCAGGCTCCTATAAACTACACCAATTCGGGTTTAGGAGCTGTTGCTTACCACAACAAATTTGGAATTCAATCGGATATTGCAGTCTTTTTAAATTATGCCTATCAAATTCAAATCAACCGTGAAGGAAAATTATCAATGGGATTGCAGGCTGGGTTCATTAATAAACAAATTAATTGGACTGATCTGACTTTTTATGATCCAAACCCAAGCAGTCCTAATGATGCAATAATTCCTGATAATAACATATCGACCTGGGTTCCTAATTTTGGTCTGGGCTTTTACTACTACACACCCCAGTACTATTTCAGCCTTTCGGTTCCAAGATTACTTTCGAACGATCAACCCTCAACGGAAGGAATATCGAATAATGTGAGTTTTGATTCTAAATCCCTTTTCTATTATTTAAGTGCCGGGGTTACCCTGCCAATTAACCGGGAAATTGATTTCTCTCCTTCGGTTTTATTTGTTGGTTCACATAAAACCTCGAACTTAATAAATGTAAACTTCGATTTTATACATGACAGCGGTGTTTCTGTGGGTACTGGTTACAGAAGCGATGGCACTTGGGCCGGCTTGTTCGGTTATCAACTAACTCAAAAACTAAGATTTTCGTACTCATACGAAAAATCTTTCGGAAATTATCCCACAAAAGGCTATACAAATCATGAAATAATATTAAATTACAATTTATCATTACGTAAAAGCCAGATTACATCACCAAGATATTTCTAGTAATATGAATAGAAGTCGAATCTTACACTTTCTGTTAATTCTTGTATTTGTTCTTACGGGTGTTTCTGCATCCTTAGCTCAGAATCAGCAGGTACAAAAAGGCGATCGTTTGTACAATAACAAAGAGTTTGCCGCTGCAACCTACTACTACGAAAAATACCTCGAAAATTCTGAAGACATTAAGATAAAGAGAAAACTTGCCGATTGTTATCTTCAAATACAAAAAGATACCGAAGCAAATTATTTACTGGAAAATATTGTAGCCAGCGCGGAAGCCAATGCTGAAGACTATCTGCATTATGCAAATCTCTTAAAGAGAGTTCGCAACTATGAAAAAGCAAAAGTTTTTTTCAAAAAATATGCCGAATTAAAACCTGAAGACAGTAACATTAGCAAATTGATTCTTTCCTGTAATTTAATTAAGGAACTACAAGATGATCATTTGTATTCCATAAAATCACTTTCAATTAATTCTCCCCAGTCCGATTTTGCGTCGGCATTTTATAAAAACGGACTTGTTTTTGTTTCCGGGCGGAAAAATAATACTTCCAAGCAAATTGATGGCAGAAGCGGAGAATACTTTTTGGACATGTATTTTTCAGAAAAATCAGGAGATAATTATTTAAGTCCAGAACCCTTTTCTGATGATTTCAACACTAAGTATCATGAAGGTCCAGCCTGCTTTAGCTCAAACGAAAAGTTTATTTTCTTCACCCGAAACAAAGGAACTTTGAATCTGGAAGGGAAGTCGGAATTAAATATTTACACTTCAAGACACAACGGTACAGATTGGGATAAGGCTGAAATATTCCAATTTTCAGGTCAGACTTATTCCATGGGGCATCCGAGTATTTCCCCCGACGGAAGACATCTTTATTTTATTTCGAATATGGCTGGTGGCTACGGAGGCACAGATATTTATGTTTGCCGAAAGTATGGATTCAGCTGGAGCAGACCGATTAACTGCGGTCCTACCATAAATACCGACGGCAACGAAATGTTTCCGTTTATTGCCGAAGATGGTTATTTATATTTTGCTTCGGACGGTCATATAGGTTTCGGCGGTTTAGATATTTTTAAATCAATTTTTGAACAAAACGAATGGACATATCCGGTTAATTTAGGACCTCCTTTCAATTCCTCAAAAGATGATTTTGGATATCTGATCAGGAAAAACAAAGAAGTTGGTTATTTCTCTTCCAACAGGAATGGAAGTGATGATATTTTTGAGTTCAAACAGAATCCGGAAAAAATACAAAATCTGCGTGGCCGATTACTTGCCAGTACTAATAAGAGTGCTTTGAAAGATGTTGAAGTTATTCTTATGGAGAATTTATCCAAAGAAAAATCAACTCTAACTGATGAAAACGGACTTTTTTCTTTTGATATTTTTAAGGGTAAAAATTATAGTTTAATTGTTAGTAAACCCGGCTACAAAATAAAACGAATTCTCTATTTTGCTCCCGACGAACAAACAACTCCCAAACAATTAAATATTTCTATGGATACAATCCATTGGGTTAAATTCAAAGGGAATATTATAGATCAATTTTCCGCTCATCCTGTTGAAGAAGCATCAATTCAGATAATTAACCAGACCTACAAGAGTAATTCATTCTGTGTAACTGATGAATATGGTGATTTTGAACAAGAAATTGATCCTTCAAAAGCTTACGATATCATTATCCAAAAAGATGGTTATTTCACCAAAGTGATCAACAATTATAAATATCAATCGGCAAAATTTGAGCAAATCGAACTTCAAAAATTTTCTACTAATCAGGACATGGAACTATATGGAGTAGAGTACGATGAGGGTTCGTGGGAATTAAAAGAAAATACAATAATGGAGCTGAATAATTTAGCCGGTCTTCTAAAAGTAAATCCACATATTTCCATTGAAATTAATGGATTTACAAATCAGGATAAAGGGAAAAAAGAGAATAACATAATTTGCGAACAAAGAGCAAAAACAGCCTCCGAATATATTATTTCCAAAGGCATAACTCCAAACCGCATTCAATACAAATCAGCCGGATACAATTCCGGAAGATCAGCTTTAGTCGTAAAACTAACTGAAGCATTTTAAACTATAAACAATGACCATTATAATAATTGCCATTACTGTTTTGATATCAGTCGCAGCCTTTAAAAAGGTTGAGTTATTGTACAAATACCAGTTTAATGCTTATCAAATACTTAAAAGAAATCAATGGTATCGAATACTTACCTATGGTTTTCTTCATGCCAATTGGGATCATTTATTGGTGAATATGGTTGTGCTATTTTTCTTTGGAAGAGTACTGGAAACTTATTTCAACTACTATTTTGGGGCTTCAGCGGTTCTTTATTTTATTCTGTTGTATGTTGGCGCTATTGTATTTTCTACTCTTTACGATTTAAAAAAACACCGGGAGCATTATCATTACAATGCTGTTGGTGCATCGGGTGCTACTTCTGCAGTAGTTTTTGCGGCTATCTTCTTTGCTCCTTTAGAAAACATTTATTTCATGTTTTTTATTCCGATTCCAGGAATCATTTTTGCCTTAGGCTATTTGTACTATTCGTATTATATGAGCAAGAAAAATTTAGACAATATTGGTCACAGCGCCCATTTCTACGGAGCTCTTTTCGGATTTCTATTTCCAATCCTTATTAAACCCCAATTATTCTCCTTATTTTTGCAACAGATTCTCAATTTTTAGAACATGCAAAAAGCCCTTTTCCTTGATCGTGATGGTGTAATAAACTCTGACGAAGGACATTATTATATATACAAAACCGAAGATTTTAAAATTAATGAAGGCATTATTCCTTCCCTTCAAAAAATTTCGGAAGCCGGATATATTTTATTTATTGTAACAAATCAAGGTGGTATTGCCAAAGGAATCTATTCTGAATCTGATGTGGAGATACTTCATAAACATTTACTTTCTGTTTTAGAAAAGAAAAATATCTATATCAAACAGATTTACTTCTGCCCTCATCACGAGAGTATAGCAAAATGTGATTGCCGGAAACCAAGTCCTTTTTTCATAAAAAAAGCCATTGCCGATTTTAATATTGATGCTTCTAAATCCTATATGATTGGAGATAGTCCCAGAGATATTCAGGCTGCAGAAGCTGCCGGAATAAAGGGAATAAAAATTAAATCCAATGAGAATATCAGTATTTATTGTGATCAGATAGTAAAGGGAGAAATATAAAAATGAATACAACTGAAAAAATCTGTTTAGACGGTAAACTATATCCCAAAGACGAATTACTTTTTGGAGCAGGCAATCGTGCCTTCCGTTATGGTGATTCACTTTTCGAGACCATTCATGCCAACGGAACTGAAATTCAGTTTCTTCCTGAACATCTTAATCGGTTGACTCTTGGAATGGAATGTTTGGGTATGATTATTCCTCATGGATTCCGTGAAAAAATTAAAACAGATATCACCTTTTTAATCCATAAAAATAAAGCATTTGCAGGCACTAGAATTCGATTAAGCGTTTTCCGAAAAGATGGTGGTTTATACACACCAACAGATAATTCTATTTCCTACTTGATAGAAACTTCTCCTTTAGATCATGATCATTACGTACTAAACCGAAAAGGATTAAAAGTTGGAATTTATGAGGAAATGAGGAAATCTCCCAACCTCGCATCAAGATTTAAGACCGGAAATTCACTGCCATTTATTCTGGCAGCAAACTATCGTAAAAAAAAGAATTGGGATGATTGTATTCTACTTAATGACAGAGGAAATGTTGTTGAAAGTATCAGTTCAAACCTATTTTTAATGAAAGATGGGGTTTTAATGACTCCTTCGAATGAAAATGGCGGCGTTTCCGGAATTATGAGAGAACAAGTTATTGAAACAGCAGTAGATTTAAACATTACTGTTTTTGATGATTGCGTTTTAAATCCTGAAAATCTTTTAGCTGCCGATGAAATATTCCTAACCAATGCAATTAGTGGTATTCAGTGGGTTGTTGCTTATCAGGAAAGACGGTATTTTAATAAAACAGCTAAACTTTTAATTGAGGAATTAAACCGAAGAGCATTTAATGAGAGATAAATCCGAATTTAACTAAACAACTAATTCATACCCGGGTTTTCGGGGAAATTAGACCACATTTTATATCGTCCCCCCATACGCCGCAAGGATTGTGCCCACAATCTTTCGTTATTACAATTCATTATTTCCTGAACACCAAGCTGACTAACCAACCATGAATTTTCATTAATTTCATCGCTGAGTTGTCCAATACTCCAACCGGAATAACCTGCAAAAAACCGAACCTGATCGGGACGAACTACCTTTTGTTCAATCAAGTTCTTTAAAATTACAAAATCACCTCCCCAGTATAGATTCTCAAATATATGAATGCTGTCCGGAATTAAATCAGGTATTGTGTGAAGAAAATAAATTCGGTTTGTATCAACCGGACCTCCTATAAAAACCTCTCCTTCAAAATGTGCAATATTAATCAGCACTTCATCAATAGTTAAATTAATTGGCTTATTAAGAACAAAACCAACGGCACCATTCTGGTTACATTCAACCAATAAAACAAGAGATCGTTTAAAATAACGACCTTCCAAAAAAGGTTCAGCAATCAGCACTTTTCCCTTCTCTGGATTAATTTTGTTCTTTCCAACTCCAAAAAAATCTGATGTCTCGTCCACCATAATCCCCAATTGTTTATAGTTCCAAAATAACCAATTTTACTGAGTAAAAAAAGAATTTTATTATTTTGGAATTTGCCATACCTAATCAATTCAATTAGCATAAAGATTGCAAATTTATTATATTAGAGCCACCCTAAAACTAACTTCATGTACAAACGAATTTATTTAATCTCACTGATATTTCTTATCAACCTAATTCCCTTTTTAGCATATTCTTCCGGCAGTAAAGCAACTGAAGCGCAGGATAAACTACAGGTTGAATTTCCTAAAATTATTATCGCAAATATTTCAACACGAATTGCAATCTCAATAGATGATACGAGTAGAATTATTAGTGAGAATGACAGTCTTTGGATTCAGGTAAATAACCAGAATATAGCGGCAATAATTGAAGGGAAACAAGTTGTTTTTCATTACACTTTTAAAGAAAAAAAAGAATTTCAAATCTCCTTCCAAAACAAAACCTTCACAAATACAATAAATCCAATTCCTTTATGGCTCTCTATACTTCCACCACTGATAGCCATTCTTATGGCTCTGTTTTTTAAAGAAGTATTTTCTGCTTTATTCGTAGGTCTGTTTTCCGGAACATTAATAATCTATTCGTATCAGGAAGCTTCTATTTTTTCAGCCTTTTTTAAAGCCATATTTGCTATTTCAGATACATATGTTCTTCATTCTCTGGCTGACACGGGTCATATTTCCATTATTCTATTTTCAATGTTAATAGGTGCAATGGTTAATTTAATTACCAAAAACGGGGGTATGCAGGGAATTGTAAATAAACTTTCCAAATTCGCCGGCAGTCCGGGATCTGGCCAATTTGTAACATGGCTTTTAGGGGTTCTTATTTTCTTTGATGATTATGCGAACACATTAATAGTCGGAAATACGATGCGACCGGTTACGGACAGATTAAAAATATCAAGAGAAAAACTTGCTTATATAGTTGATTCAACGGCTGCTCCGGTAGCATCGATCGCAATGATCACAACCTGGATTGGTATCGAATTAAGCTACATTCAATCTGCTACGGTTCAAATAAATATAGATGAAAGTCCATACAGTATTTTTCTCAATTCTTTACCCACACGCTTCTACCCTTTCTTCACCCTATTTTTTATTTTGATGCTTGTGGTTTTAAAAAAGGATTTTGGCCCCATGTTAAAAGCGGAACAAAAATGCAGGCATGAATTAGAACCGGAATCGCTGGAAAACGAAGTTGTATCATCTGAATTAAAAGAAATTCAAATTGATGAAAATACTCCTACCCGTTGGTACAATGCTGGCATACCAGTCTTAATTGTAATTTTAGGAACATTTGCAGGTTTAATTTATACTGGTTGGGATGCAGCTATTTGGAACGATACAAATCTTGCCTTTGGTAAAAAACTCTCTCACATTATTGGAGCTTCAGATTCATACCTTGCCCTTTTGTGGTCCTCTCTTTCGGCAGTTTTGGTCGCTTTGGCACTTACTATTGGGCAAAGGATACTAAGCTTAACTAAAGCCGTAGAAGCTCTGGTTGGAGGCTTTAAAAGCATGCTGACAGCAATTCTTATTTTAGTTCTTGCATGGGCACTGGCTGACATCACTAAAGACATGCATACTGCTGATTTTATTTCGAATACTCTAATTGCAAGTAATGTTTCACCAATTCTCTTGCCATCTTTTACATTTATACTTTCAGCATTAATCGCGTTTTCAACGGGCTCTTCCTGGGGAACTATGGCGATTCTATATCCTTTAATATTGCCTGCATCATGGGCATTGTGCCATTCATCCGGAATGAATGATCCTGAAAGCATGAACATTTTCTACATTACCGTTTCAGCGATATTAGCCGGTTCTGTTTTGGGTGATCATTGTTCGCCAATTTCAGACACAACCATTCTTAGTTCCCTGGCCAGTTCCTGCAATCATATTGAACACGTACGAACACAATTGCCTTATGCATTAACTGTAGGTATCGTTTCTATTTTTGCAGGTTTACTTCCTGCAGCCTACGGAGTTTCTTCCTGGATTTTAGTTCCAGTTGGCTTTGTATGTCTTTATTTAATTGTGAAGTATGTTGGAAGTAAAACGGAGTAAAAGCCCGACATATAATAGTGGGTACTAAATATGCCGGGAGTAAACTTTATGCTGATTTGCAATTATCATATTTGACAATTATACCACTAACCACAATGTATCAAACCAACACTAACTAAAAGTTCTATACATTAAAGACAACTTTATTTATAAAAAGGTGGTATGGACTCATAATTTTTAACAATTATTAACTATTTCAATATCAATTCCCAATATCCAACATCTACCCATTTATTAAATTTATATCCGACCTCCTTAAAGTGCGCTGCTTTTTTGAAGCCGATTTTTTCATGCAATGCAACACTGGCATTATTTGGCAAAGCAATGCCACCAATTGCCGCATGCAACTCTAATTTTAACAGCTTTCTTATTAATTCCTGATACAACAAAGTACCGATTCCTTTTCCTCTGGCATCAGGATGCAGGTAAACCGTAGTTTCAACCGAATATCTATAAGCACATCTTGATTTCCATTCACTCGCATAAGCATAGCCATACATTTTTCCATTTTCAGAAAAAACGATCCATGGCAGTTTAGCTGTTATACTTGAAATTCTTGATTCCATTTCTTTGAGAGAAACTTCATCTTCCTCAAAAGTAATTACAGTATTTTTCACGTAATGATTATAGATTTTACAGATGTCTTCAGCATCAGAAAAGCATACATTTTTTATCATAGAAGCTAAATTTTGGATTGCCTTAAAGATACAAAAAAAGAGAAGCCATCCCTTTCGGGATGGCTGTTACCCCAGTATATTTTGGAGCCCTTTTAGAATTGATTTGTTGTCTAGAATTACCACATTGCATCCAACAATCACTAACTAAAATATCCGGAATTTTCCCCTATAGATTCTCCCGAACATATATAAGACAAATAAAAACCCTAATAGGGTGAATACTTACATAGTAAATAAGTGATAATTAATATTGTCCTATATTAAAATCAATGACCGCTTGGAATTTTAATCATTATAATAATTTACAACAACATACATAAAACAGCCATCCCCTTCGAGATGGCTGTAACTCCAATATATTTTGGAGCCCTTTAGAATTAATAATTAATTGAACTACCACATACAATCAATTATTTCCAGAAATCCTGGAATACCCCTAAAATAACCAAGAAAGGTTCTTGAGCGAATGATAAAACACCCAAATAATATAATGATCAAAATAGTAAAAAAGGTTGCGTGAAAATCATAGTTATTTCCGAAAAGAGAAGCTATCCCTTTCGGGATAGCTGTTACTCCGTATATTTTGGAGCCCTTTTAGAATTGGTTTGTTGTCTAGAATTACCACATTTTATCCAACAATCACTAACTAAAAATATTCAAGATTCTCCCCTATAGATCCTCTCGAACAATACTATAACAGGTTGATCAAAAAAAAGGGTGACATCATTATGAGAATAATCTCACAATTAACAATTTTTAACAAAAAAAGAGACTGAATCGGTTAATAATCCAGTCTCTTCAATTCAAAAAAATAATTTCTTAATTCGTATAAATAGGTGGAAACTTTTGAGGATTTGATTCTCTCAAGATGTCATAAATTATCTGAAAAACATCCTCGGCATTAGGATTCGAGAAATAATCTCCATCGGTACCATATGCTGGCCGGTGATCCTTAGCAGTAATAGTTCTCGGTTCTGAATCCAAATAATAATAAGCATTCTGATCCTCCAACACCTTCTGCATCATAAAGGCAGTAGCACCTCCAGGTACATCCTCATCGAAAAATACAATCCGATTGGTTTTCTTTACTGATTCAAGAATTCGACTATTAATGTCAAATGGTAATAAGGTCTGAACATCAATCAGTTCAACTGAAATATTAAAATCTTTCAATTGCTTAACTGCATCTTCTGCAATTCGCACGCATGATCCATAAGTAACCAATGTGATATCAGTTCCTTCTTCTAAAACTTCAGGTATCCCTAATGGAGTATTAAACTCACCTAAATTATCAGGCATTTTTTCCTTTAATCTGTAACCATTGAGTGGCTCAATTACTAATGCCGGCTCGTCCGATTCTAAAAGTGTATTGTAAAAGCCTGCTGCCTTGGTCATATCTCTTGGTACACACACATGAATTCCTCTGATTGAGTTAATCACCATGCTTAGAGGCGAACCCGAATGCCAAATTCCTTCCAAACGATGACCGCGGGTACGAATAATTACCGGTGCTTTTTGACCTCCTTTGGTTCTGTATTGCAATGTAGCCAAATCATCACTCATAGTTTGCAATGCATACAGCAGATAATCGAAGTATTGGATCTCGGCAATTGGACGCAATCCTCTTAATGCCAAACCAATTCCCTGACCTAAAATTGTAGACTCTCTTATTCCTGTATCTGTAACTCTAAGATCGCCGTATTTTTTCTGCATTCCTTCTAAACTCTGATTTACGCCGCCAATAAAGCCGGTATCTTCACCAAAAGTCAACAGTAAAGGATATTTACTAAAAAGTTTATCGAAATTATCGCGAAGCACTTCACGTCCGTTTACCATTTTTGATTCGTCAGAGTAAACAGGAGCACAAGTTTTGATGTTTTGCACTCTTAAATCAGTCTCGCTGTATAAATGACTGCTGTATCGTTCATGATTTTCCTCAAGAGAATTTTTAAGCCACAACTGCAACTGCGATTTTAAAGGTTTGAAGCTTTCGCATGAACTACAAATAAAACGCAGTATTTTCTTTGCTGCCGTAAAATTATCCTTTCGAACCGGATGAATAAGCTTTTTGAGATCATTTACAATTTTATCGATTCGCTCCGTTTTTTTACAATCGCAACCGGCATTCTTAACCAATTCAATCAATGCATCTCTTTCTTCTAATATCGGATCAGAAAAAGACTTCCAAGCAGCTTTTCTTGCCATTTTCACTTCTTCCAGAGCTGCATTTTCAATTTCGTCTAAGCTTTCCTCTGTCGCTAATTCAAGGGAAAGAATCCACTCTCTCATTTTTTTAATTGGATCATACTCATTTTCCCAATCGAGACGTTCCTTAGTTTTGTAACGCTCGTGCGAACCCGAGGTTGAGTGCCCTAAGGGTTGAGTCATTTCTGTCACATGAAATAATACCGGAACATGGTTTTTCCTGCAAAGTTCAACACCTTCCATATACATTTTACAAAGCGAAGCATAATCCCATCCCTTTGCCTTATAAATTAAGTAACCATCTCCATTTTCATCCTTTTCAAACCCCTTAAGAACCTCTGATATATTCGATTTTGTTGTTTGATATTTATTCGGAACTGAAATCCCCCAGCCATCATCCCAAACACTCATAGCCATAGGTACCTGCAGAACACCGGCAGCATTAATGGTTTCCCAAAAATGACCTTCGGAAGTACTGGAATCTCCTATTGTACCAAAAGCTACTTCATTTCCCTTGTCTGAAAACTCAGGGAAATTGTGTAATTCTTTGTTTTGCCGAAACATTTTTGATGCGTAAGCTAAGCCCAGTAATCTTGGCATTTGACCCGCTGTTGGTGAAATATCAGCGGATGAATTTTTCTGATTTGTTAAATTTTTCCAGCTTCCATCCTCATTTAAACTTCGGGATGCATAATGATTATTCATTAAACGGCCCCCATTAGCCGGATTTTTATCCAGTCTGGTTTCACCAAATAATTGAGCAAAAAATTCCTCACTTGATAACATACCAGATGCAAGCATAAAAGTTTGATCGCGATAATATCCAGAGCGCCAATCGCCATTATTATAGGCCTTGGCCATAGCTATCTGAGCAACTTCTTTTCCATCCCCAAATATTCCAAATTTCGCCTTACCGGTTAATACTTCCTTACGCCCCCATATACTTAACTGGCGGCTAACATTGGCAATTCGATAATCTTCCAGTACTTCAGTTGTAAAATCGTTGAATGACAAATTTTCTTTTTTTGTCTCCTTATCTTCTTTTACCATTTCCGACATATAATTTTGCGTTATTAGTCTGCAAAGCTTTTCCCCCCTGCAATTGCAAACAAAGATGTGTTAGTGTGTTTATTTAACAGAATATCCCTCAGTTAAATTTAGATCAAATTTAGCAAGAATTATTCTAAATAAGAATATTTCATCCAAGTATTTACAGACCTTTAAATCTGTTTTTGTTTGGAAGAACAATACCGAAATGATATCTTTGCCTGTGAATAATAACTACTTATTATTAATTTATTTGTATTACTAATGTAATACTCTTGTTGTTGTCAACAAATAATAAATTGGTATTATACCAAAATAATTTAAAGGCTTTTACAGCTCTTTTTTATAAAAAATTAAGAACTATTCAAATGATTACAGTCGTACTTATAACAAGCTTTCTTCTGGCAATTGGCTTTGCAGGTTTTGCTATTACTATATTGGTTAAAAAGAATGGTAAATTTCCAGAACTCCATATTGGAAATAATAAAGATTTGAAGAAAAGAGGAATTGGATGTGCTACTTCGCAAGATAAAATGGAGCAAGCTAAAGCCAAAAAATCGCTTCAATTCAAACAATTAACACTTTTAGAGAAAGAATTAAAATCTCTCTAAGCCGAAAATAAATTTAAATTTTAACATTAGATGTATAACCATCTAATTTTTCAATCGTATCCTCAGAGGGAGTATTCTAAAATCTAATTTAAAATGGCAGTGTTTTTTAAGATATTACTACTATCACTATTTTTATTGCTGCTTGCTTTTATCGGAATTGGTATTAAGTTGTTATTCGATAAAAATGCAAAGTTTACCGGTGGCAGCTGTGGTTCTTGTAACTGTACCGATCCGGACAAAGAAAATTGTGATACACAATAAGGAATTGAATTATCGGTTTTTTATTTCCCGTTGTTTGTATTATTTCATAACAACTAATTATTTTCCAAGCTGCGGAAATCGAAAACCGATAATTTTCACCCCCTCCCTATCATCAATTCAATCTACTTTATGAGTGAATCCTTTAACTTTTCGCTTACATAGGTTTTATAATTACCCAAAGAATCCGCATAAATAAAATAAGCTTCCAATAGTGAATCTTTCTCAACAATTCCAATGCTTTTTTCCAATCCCAACACCATAAAACTGGTTGCATATGCATCAGCAGACATACAATCCGGTGCAAATACAGAGGCCGAAAGAAGACTGTGCTGAACCGGATATCCTATACGGGGATCAATTGTATGAGCATATTTTTTCCCATCCTTAATGTAAAACCGGCGATAATTTCCTGAAGTTGCCAGGGCTCCGTTTTCCATTTGAACTACCTCTTGTATTTCTCTGGACATGGTTGATGGATCATCAATTGGCTTATCAATACCCACACGCCATATTCTGCCCTTATCATTTTTACCTTTAGCGCGAATTTCACCTCCGATTTCAACCATATAATTACTAACACCATTTAATTCTAAAAGATCGGCAACAACATCAACACCATATCCTTTTGCAATAGCACTAGCATCGAACATTATTCTGGGATCGTCCTTTACAATTTTCCCATTTATCAAATGTACTTTTTCATAGCCAACAATTTCCAGCAAACTATCAACAGGAATCATCTCAGGATCGAGCTTATTCTTAAATCCAAAACCCCAGGCGTTAACCAAAGGTGCAACAGTCATATCAAATGCACCATTCGTAATCCTCGAAATTTCTTCTCCTCTTTTAAAGGTTGTTAGAAAATAGTGATCCAGCACTACACTTGTATCGTTAGTGTTTACCCTTGAAATTACCGACTGAGGCTTATAAGTGGACAGAGACAGGTCGAATTCTGCTAACTTAGCCATTATGTTATCATGAAGACTTTTGTCGCCTGTATACTCGTATGTGATGTGATAGAAGGTGCCAAATATCTGCCCTTCATCGAAATAATAATTTTTACTATTGTTTTGGCACGATGATAAGATCAGGATACCAACAAGAGCGAATGAATTAAATAAATTTCTCATGACTAAATAATAGTTCGTATTTTAAAAAGGTATTAGTGAAACAAAAATAATCAAGCTTATAAAAACAAACAAGCCTCGAATTCTTCGAGGCTTGTTATATTATAAATTACGATCCGAAATCGTCAAATTCAACCATTTCGTCTGGTACTCCTAATTCATACAGCATGTTTGTAACAGCTGAATTCATCATTGGAGGTCCGCAAAGGTAATACTCAACATCTTCCGGCTCCTCATGTTTGCATAAGTAGTTGTCGTAAATCACCTGGTGAATAAATCCAGTTGGTCCTTCCCAATTATCTTCCGGCTGAGGCTCAGATAGAGCTAAGTGCCACTCGAAATTAGGGAAATCAGCAGCGATAGCATCGAACTGATCTGCATAAAACACCTCTTTTAATGAACGTGCACCATACCAGAAAGTAGCCTTACGGCCGGTTTTCACTGTATGGAACAAGTGAAAGATATGAGAACGCATTGGAGCCATACCAGCACCACCACCAATAAACATCATCTCGTTGTTAGTCTCTTTGATAAAGAATTCACCGTAAGGTCCTGAAACGGTAACTTTATCACCTGGTTTACGAGAGAAAATAAAAGAAGAACAAATACCCGGATTCACATTCATCCAACCACCGTTTACACGATCGAACGGAGGAGTTGCAATACGAATGTTCAACATTACAATATTTCCTTCGGCAGGATGGTTAGCCATTGAATAGGCACGATATGTAGGTTCAGGATTTTTCATTTTAAGATCAAACATCTTAAATTGCTCCCACTCCCCACGATATTTGTCTTCAATAATCATATCCTTAAAGTCAACATCGATTTTAGGTACATCAATTTGAATGTATCCTCCCGATTTGAAATCAAGAATTTCACCTTCCGGCAATCTAACTACAAACTCTTTAATAAAAGTAGCTACGTTTTTATTGGAAACCACTTCACATTCCCATTTCTTGATTCCCATAATTTCCTGAGGAATCGACATGCTAATGTCTTCTTTTACTTTTACCTGACAAGCCAAACGCCAGTCGTTCTGAGCTTCTTTACGAGTAAAATAACCTGTTTCTGTTGGTAATATACTACCTGCTCCGTCATGCACCTGACACTTACACATTGCGCAGGTTCCACCACCACCACAAGCTGATGGTAAGAATATTTTCTGAGCTCCTAAAGTTCCCAATAGGGTATTGCCTGGCTCTACAACCAATTTTAGGTTTCCTTCATTAATATCAATAGTAACCTCTCCCGATGGAGTAAGTTTCTTTTTTGCATACAAAAGGATAGAAACCAGTACCAGGATCACAAGTAGGAAGATCACAATACTTGTGGCAATAACTGTTCCCTGTGTTGTTAATAATATCATCTCTATTCCAGTTTTTAAAATTATGAATGATTAATCATTAATTAAGAATTAGGGCTTATCTGTTCAAATGATATTGATTTTCAAATCAAACAAATAACCTGTATTCTATAATTTACAATTATAACTCATAAATTATAATTCATAATTAGTTAAAAGCTTAGAGTTTGATCCCCATAAAGCTCATAAATGCAATTCCCATTAAACCTGTTACAATAAATGTAATTCCAAGTCCACGTAATGGCGCAGGAATATTTGAGTAACGGATTTTTTCACGAATTGCAGCGATACCAATAATAGCAAGAAACCAACCAATACCTGATCCAAGACCAAATGAAGTTGCTTCTGCCAAAGTTCCGTAGTCTCTTTCCTGCATGAAAAGAGATCCTCCTAAAATCGCACAATTAACCGCAATTAAGGGAAGAAAGATACCCAAAGAAGAATAAAGAGCCGGAGCAAATTTTTCGACAATCATTTCAACCAACTGCACCAAAGAAGCAATTACTGCTATAAACATGATAAAGCTTAAAAAGCTTAAATCAACATCTTTAAATGAAGGATCTACCCAGGTAAGAGCTCCGCTAACCAGAATGTACTTGTTTAGCAGGTAATTTAAAGGAACGGTTATTCCCAAAACAAAAATTACAGCGATACCAAGACCCACTGAAGTTTTTACCGTTTTTGAAACAGCCAGATACGAACACATTCCTAAGAAGAATGCGAACACCATGTTGTCGATAAAAATCGACTTGATAAATATATTAATCAGATTTTCCATGTTTCGATTTTTCTTTACAATTAGTTCGACTCAATTAAAGATTTATCTCTAGATCTTTGAACCCAAATAATAATTCCTACAGTAATCAATGCCATTGGAGGAAGAATTATTAAGCCGTTGTTTTGATATCCCATATCATAAAAGGCTTTCGGTACCACTTGAAATCCATAAATTGCACCTGATCCCAACAATTCACGGAAGAAAGCTACAATTATTAAAATTACGCCATAACCGGCACCGTTACCAATTCCATCCAGAAAGGCTGGCCATGGCTTATTACCAAGAGCAAAAGCTTCCAAACGTCCCATAATAATACAGTTGGTAATAATTAATCCTACAAATACTGAAAGTTGCTTACTTACTTCGTAGGCAAAAGCTTTCAATACCTGATCAACTACAATTACCAATGCAGCTACAACTACAAGCTGAACAATAATACGAATACGTGAAGGAATTGTATTTCTTAATAATGATATAATAACATTAGCAAATGCAGTCACAGCCATAACAGATAGGCTCATCACCACTGCCGGTTCCAACTTTGCTGTAACCGCCAGAGCTGAACAAATTCCTAATACCTGTACGGTAATCGGGTTGTCGCTACTCAATGGATTTTTCAGCAATTTCCGATTTTTAGCGGAGAATAATGGTTCTTTATCGCTCATCTCGTGCTTATTTTGAAGATTTTAAATACATTTCATAACTGCTTAGGTTTTCACGAAGCATTGCCTCTAAACCTTTTGAAGTAACAGTACCACCGGATACCGCATCGAATTCATGAGGATGACCAACAGCACCACCACCTTTAACCAAAGCTAAAGAAGTAAACTTTCCTGTCTCATCAAAAATTTGTTTTCCGGAAAATGGTTTCTGAAATTCAGGTTTCGAAATTTCTGCACCTAAACCAGGAGTTTCGCCTTTGTTTCCGAATGTAGCGCCATAAATGGTTTTTCCATCCTGTTCCATAGAAACAAAACCCCAAATAGGTCCCCACATTCCTCTGCCTCTAATTGGAATAATCATTTTCTCCCCAATTCCCTCTTTCTTAAAAATGAAAACCGGTAATTTTCTTTCTTCCAATTTCTTTTTGTTCTCAATTTTCAAGTCCACAGCAAAAGTTGCATCCTTATCTTCCGAAGTAATATCTCCCTTCGAATTAACAATAAAAGATTGTACAATAAATTGATTGTATAACTCTTCTGCATCTTTAGGAGTGGAAGCAATATTGACAGCTTTTAAAATGTCTTGCTTTTTCTCTATTTCGATATTCCTCGTTTGGCGCGGCTTAAGTTGCAAAGCAGCAAAAGAAAGAACCGCCGCAACTAACACCACCATAATGGAGGCATAAAGAAATGTATATGTATTGCTTTGAGTATTCATGTGATTAATAATTTATATTTTTAATTGCCACATGGAACTCGCCATATTTTACCTGTACTTGTTCCGATAAAATTTCAGTCATGGCTCGTTTCATTTTCTAATTGATTATTTGTTTAAGCACTCACCTTAACCCGTTTCAATCTTCTTTTGATATTTCCTTGAACCACATAATGATCAATTAGCGGTGCAAAAGTATTCATCAGTAGAATCGATAACATCATAGCTTCCGGGAAACCTGCATTCAATACACGAATCAAAACAGCAAGGAAACCAATTAGGAAACCATAAATATATTTACCTCTGGCTGTTTGTGCTCCCGATACCGGATCAGTAGCCATAAATACAGCACCAAAAGCAAAACCACCCATAATTAAATGCTGCCATGCCGGTATCAATTCCATATAAGAATTACCACCAATCAGGTTGAAAAGCATTCCCATTACATATCCTCCGGCAAATACCGAAACGATAATTTTCCAGCTGCCAATTCCTGTTGCAATTAAAATGACTGCTCCAATTAGAATAGCTATTGTAGATGTTTCTCCTATTGATCCTGGAATGAAACCAACAAACATATCCCAAACATTTGAAAGATGTTGTTGATAAAGAGTAACAGCTGCATCACCTTTTACATCAACCAAATTGGCCGCATGTGCCAATGGTGTTGCTCCTGAAAAGCTATCCGCTTTTTCTGCAATCCAAACTGATTCACCAGACATTTTTGATGGGTAAGCAAAGAAGAAGAATGCACGGGCAACTAAAGCCGGATTCCAAATATTCATTCCAGTTCCGCCAAATACTTCTTTACCAATAACTACAGCGAATGCAGTTGACACAGCTACCATCCAAAGAGGAGCCGTAACAGGCATTATTAAAGGTATTAGCATACCGGAAACAAGGAAACCCTCGTTTACCTGATGACCCCGCATTTGTGCAAATGCAAATTCAATACCCAAACCAACCACGTATGAAACAACGATAATCGGAAGGATTTTAATCAAACCATAAATGCAAATATCTAAAAAATCAGTATTTGCAAGCTCGCCAACAGATAGGAAATGCTGGTATCCTGTATTGTAAATCCCAAATAGTAATGCAGGAATTAAAGCCATAACAACAATCGACATTGTACGCTTTAAATCAATAGCATCTTTTATATGTGTACCGGTATGGGATGTATGATCGGGAACGAATAGAAAAGTTTCAAATGCCTCGAAAGACGACTGCAACTTTGCAAACTTCCCACCCTTTTGAAATAAGGGTTTCTTTTTATCAAGAAATTTTCTTAGTGCTTTCATTATATAATATTATCCGTTTTTTCTTAGCTCATTTCTTTAATCATCAGATCAATTCCTTTACGAACCAAATCCTGTACATTAATTTTCGATGTACAAACGAATTCGCATAAAGCAAGATCCTCCGGAGCAACTTCGTATATTCCCAACTGTTCCATTTGATCGATATCCTCAATCATAATGGATTTAACCAATTGTTGTGGAAGCACATCCATAGGTAATACCTTGTCGTACTCGCCTGTCATTACGAAAGCCCGATGCTCCCCATGAAGATTAGCATCCAAACGGTATTCTTTATTTGGTGTTAACCAAGAGAAGAATGTTTTCGACATTGAGAATTTCTGTAAACCAGGTAATGCCCAACCTAAAAATTCGAATTTATCTCCTTCTGGAATAACGGTAATTTGTGAGTCGTAAAAGTTAAGAAATCCGTCTTCAGAGATTTGTTCTCCTGTTAAAACATTGCCTGAAATAACGCGGATTTTCTCATCATCTTTCAATTTACCTTTTAAGATATTTCGTACAGATGCTCCCAAAATTGTTTCAAAATAACATGGGGTTTTCACTTCAGATCCGCAAAGTGCAATTTTACGACTTACATCGTAGATACCTTTTGTGAATAATCTTCCGATGAAAATAACTTCCTGCGGACGAATAACCCAAGCTACTTCTCCTTTATTCATCGGGCTAATGTGGTGAATCTGAATACCAACATTTCCTACAGGATGAACACCTGTAAATTGTCGTACTTCTACATTCTTAGCTCCCGAAATAATTTTACTTTGGTTCAGATTAGGATTCGTATTTAAATATAACTTTCCATCAGTCAATTTTGCCAAAGCATCAAGACCCGCCTGAAATGCCACTGCTTCATTCTCCAAAAGGAAGTCAATATCCGCGGCCAATGGAGCTGTATCGAAAGCTGAAACAAAAATTGCTTTCGGAGTATCTTCAGGTTTCGCAATCACATCGTAGGGACGTTGACGAACAAATGCCCAAAGACCACTTTTCAACAACTTTTCCTTTATCTCCTCACGGGAAAGTACGTTAGGGTCAGCCTTTTTAAACTCCTGGTATTGAATCTCAGCATCTGCTTGAATCACTACCTCTAAAATCTTTCTTCGCTCTCCACGATTTACGGCAATAACCTTACCACTGACCGGAGAAGCAAAATTAATTTCAGGACAGTACTTATCGAAAAACAGAGAATCTCCTGCTTTTATTTCAGCATCTACCTTAATTTTTAATTTAGGTGTTAATCCGGGGAAATTGGATGGTTTAATGGCGTATGTCTCAGAACGATCAGCTTTTTCAAGTACCTTTTCAGCCTTTCCTGCCAGCTTAATATCTAAGCCTTTTTTGATCTTTTTAACTTCAGACATGTTAAACTATTTGAATTTATTAATTTGCATCAAAAATAACTAATTTAATCTCTAATTCACAATCTTTACACTGATACGCGATATGTTATTGAACGCTATGCGCATCATTTTTAAGGAGTCGTAAAATTTTCGAACACAAATATATAAAGCAATTTTGTATTTTTGAAGTCATTTGTTCTATTTTTAACCAGCATATATACATATTCAAATGCATAAAAATCTAGTTGTTTACATAAGCATTATATTTCTTATCCTTCCAAAGGGATTGTTTGCATACAATTCTGAATCTGAGACCGTTTATTTCAATGAAATACTAAAAAAAAGCATCCATACTGTTCTGATGCATCCGGTTAACTGGGAACTAACAGAACCAATTATAGAACTTAATGGAGATAATCAACTCCTTTTTTCTTTTGATGACATTACAGAAAATATTCAGGATTACTCCTACAAAATTATCCATTGCACATCTGATTGGCACAATTCCGGCTTAAGTGAATTCGATTTTATTGATGGTTTTACCCAAAACCAGATTCAAGATTACGAACATTCCTTTACTACCAATGTTGGTTTTATTCATTATTCCCTGAAAATCCCCAACAACGAGATACAATTAAAACTATCAGGCAATTACATCCTTGAAATCTATGAAGATTTCGATCCTGAAAAAGTAATTATCCGGCAACGGTTTATGCTTTTGAATTCGAAAGTTGAAATTAAAGGAGATGTAAAACATCCAATTGCAATTGATTTAAGAGAAACACATCAGGAGGTCGATTTTAGTATTCTTCATCCAAATTTCAATATTGATAATCCACATGCTGATTTACAAGTTGTGCTAACTCAAAACGGAAGATTAGATGGAAGTGAGAAAAACCTAAAACCTCTTTTTATCCGTAAAAATGAATTGGTTTTTGATTACGAAATGGAAAATGTTTTTCCGGGAGGCAACGAATTTCGAAATTTTGATTTGAAAAGTCTGAGGTACCAAACCCGCTATATTAAAGAAATCACCAAAGAGAATGAACAAACAAATGTTCTGTTGACAGCTGGAAACAACCGTCATTTTAAACAGTACATTTACGAACAGGATTTAAATGGCCGGTTTTTAATTGATGTTCAGGAAAGAGACGAACCATCTACCGAAGCAGACTATTGCAATGTCACATTTTGCTTGCCGTTCGATAATGAAATTAAACATGGAGACCTTTATGTGTACGGCGGCTTCTGTAATTGGACTTGTTCTGATAAAAACAAAATGGAATACGATTTTGATACCGGCAGCTACCGCAAAACAATTTTCTTAAAACAAGGATACTACAATTATCAATACGCCTTACTCGAAAATGGAAAAAAGACACCTGACCTTACGTATATTGAAGGCTCGCATTGGGAAACCGAAAATAACTACATGATTTACGTTTACTACCATGATATCGCCCTGAATTACGATATGCTGATTGGTTACAAGACGCTTAATTCAACTGCCAAATTTTAAACCATAAATATAAGGCGCAAGACATTGCATGCAATCTACCTACCCCACAGATCTGTTTATGTTGTAAAAGCATTTCGATCTTAAAAAAAAAGAATACTTTTGACTCCGAAATAGAGAGAATAACTATCTTGTTTTCTCTTTAATAAATAAAAAATATAAATATGAATCCTGTTTTTAACAAAGGTCGATACAAATCGGACTCGCAGGTATTCAGACGATGGAGCCGAAAAGGCTATGCGGCTTTTGCCAGCATGAACAAGGAAATTACAATTTCCTGTATCAACACCAGTTATAATTTACTGGTTCCATCAACTGAGTGCGGCTTTTCCGGATTTTGCTATGTACCATTAAACAGCAGGGATAAGAATGAGACTGATGAATTGGAAGCCTTGCGCTTCGAACTCATGCAAGTTATGGTACTGCAAAACCAGAGCACAACCAAAACCAGTCAGACTGAACCTCATCAACAAACGAAAAAGGTTCTTTCTACTAATTCCTATTCCCGCAATTTTAGAAACTAAAAAAGAACCTAAGTTATGAGTGATATCAGAAACAACTGGACACACGAAGAAGTTAAAGAAATTTACGACCTGCCATTACTGGATTTGGTGAACAAAGCAGCCAACCTTCACCGCAAGTACCACGATTCTACAAAAATGAACATGAACACCTTAATTTCGGTTCGTACCGGAGCATGTTCACAAGATTGCAGATATTGTGCCCAATCTGCCCGTTACAACACACATGTAAAACCAGTAAAATTAAGCTTGGAGCAGGTTTTGGAAGAAGCCAAAATTGCCAAAGAGAATGGTGTAAAACGTGTTTGCCTGAGTTCTGCCGGCAGAGATGGGAATCGTGATGACCGTTTCAACGAAATGGCTGAGATGATTACCGAAGTAAAAAAGCTTGGACTGGAGGTTTGTTGCACCATGGGAATGATCAACAAAGAAAAGGCTGCAAAATTAGCTGATTTGGGAATTACTGCCGTAAATCACAACATTGATACTTCGGAGCGTCACTACCCTAACATCACCACCACACGTACATACAGTGAAAGACTTGAAACTCTTGCCAATTTGCAGGAAGCAGGTATCTCTTACTGCTCGGGAGGTATTTTAGGGATGGGCGAAACCGACGAAGATAGAATTGAAATGCTTCGCACGCTATCCAATCAGGAAAATCACCCTTACAACGTACCGTTGAATTCATTGGTGCCGGTTGAGGGAACTCCGTTTTTCGGAAAAGAAACCATCGGTATTTTTGAAATGGTACGTGCCGTTGCAACTGCCCGTATTCTGATGCCAAAAGCAGTAATTGCTTTTGCTGCAGGCCGGACCCATTACAGTCAGGAAGGGCAAGCGCTTTGTTTCCTTGCCGGAGCAAACTCCATCTTTTTCGGAGATAAATTGCTTACCGTAAAAAACATGACTGTGAATGAAGATCAGCATTTACTGGATACCATTGGAATGATACCAACCCGTTATCAGGAGCTGACTACTTTGGAAGAATAGAAATACCTATACATTACAATTATAAGGGATGTGCTTGAAGCATGTCCCTTTTTTCATTCTTAGGAGATAATTTTTCATTTACTTTTTCTGCCTTTCCGTCACTTTTTAGCAATTCCCCCAGCTTTTCATCCATTTATTTCACTTTTCAGTGACTTTCTGTCATCTTTCAGCAGTTTCCCCAGCTTTCCATCAATTTATTTCACTCCTGAGCAATTTTTGACTTCTCTTGAGTTATTTTCCTGCGCTTTTTACTGCATTTCCCTACTCTTGAGTAATTTTCCCGAACTCATGTGATATTTTCCTTAGCTTTTTGGTATTTTTCTGTACTGCGGAGTAAAAAATCTATATCCTGCACTGGCTGGTATTTATTTTGGATCATTTTTTTTCGCTTTCGCAATTCCCAATCTTCATTTAACAATCAAACCTGCATGATACGAAAGCAATAATTATACGTGCCATTTCTTTTCCAATTGTTTTTTCGTAAGTTCACCCCCTATATTAACCGACCCTAAACCACAAAATGAACACAAAAAACAAAACCATATCCCTTTGGGAATCCCTTATTCCTATTATTCTGCTAATTATTCTGCTAAGTGTAAATGCAATTGTTTTTGGAGATGGAGCTATTGAAGGAGCCAATCAGTTTTCACTTTTAATTGCTGCGGCTATAGGAGGATTAATTGCTCTCCGGCATGGAAAAAACTGGGATGATCTTCAGAAAGGAATTGTAGAAAGCATTAGTACCGCAATGCCTTCGATGTTGATATTGCTGTTAATTGGTTCTTTAGCCGGCACATGGATGATAAGTGGTGTGGTGCCTGCAATGATCTACTATGGATTGGAATTCTTAAATCCGAAATTGTTTTTAATGCTCTCAGTAGTAATTTGTGCCATCGTTTCGGTCGTAACCGGAAGTTCATGGTCGACCATTGCAACCATTGGAGTTGCACTTTTGGGTGTTGGCAATGCAATGGAATACAATAACGCCATTGTAGCCGGGGCAATTATTTCCGGAGCTTATTTTGGCGATAAAATTTCCCCTTTATCGGATACAACCAATCTGGCTTCGGCAATGGCTGAAGTTGATTTGTTTGTGCACATCCGTTACATGATGTATACAACTATACCTTCCATCCTTATTACTCTTTTGATTTTTCTGGCCATTGGTTTTAATAAGCAAGGAGAGATTAATCCGGAAAGCATTCGTGAGGTTCAGATTGCAATTAAAGAAACATTCACTATTACACCATGGCTGTTTTTGGTTCCTATATTGCTCTTTGTGATTATCAGCAAAAAAGTGCCTGCCCTGCCTGCAATTTTTGCCGGCACATTAATAGGAGGCGTATTTGCCATCATTTTTCAGCCACAGATTATTCAGCAAATTTCGGGAAGCGGCTCCTATATACAAGCTTGTTATCATACGGTAATGCAATCCATCTTTACGGATGTTAGTATTCCTGTTCAAAATAAAAATATTCAGGATTTATTATCGACAGGTGGAATGGCCGGTATGCTCAATACCATTTGGCTGATTTTAACCGCTATGGTTTTTAGCGGTGTTCTGGAAACAGCAGGCATATTGCACAAAATCACAGCAACCATGCTGAAAGCAGTTAGTTCCACCGGATCGCTGGTAACAACTACAGTGGCCAGTTGTGGATTTCTGAACCTGACTGCTTCGGATCAATACATTTCTATTGTAGTTACGGGAAGAATGTTTTCGGAATCGTACAAAGATCAGCATTTAAAACCTGAAGTTTTGAGCCGAACTCTTGAAGATGCAGGAACTGTTACCTCTGTGTTAGTTCCATGGAATACCTGCGGTGCAGCACAGGCTGGTGCATTGGGTGTAGCTACTGTTGCCTTCGCCCCTTTTTGTTTTTTCAACATCATTAGTCCTATAATGACCATTGCTGTTGCTTACCTAAATATTAAGATTAGAAAAACAACTGATCCTGCTGTAGAATCAGCACAAATATAAATTTAATCACAGCTTTAAAAACTTGTGAAATTCTTACCCCAAAAAAGTTTCTTTTCTTTTTTAAAAGTATGACAATACTCATTACTGATGCTTTGTGTTTTCTTTAAATTTGCAAAGAAAGAAAATAATAAATAACCCTTAAAACCACATCATTATGCCCAAAGGTATATACAACGTTCCTGCCGTAACTAACGAGCCAATTTTATCCTACGCTCCTGGATCTCCAGAAAGAGCTGAATTACAAGCTACAATTAAAAAAATGCGTTCCGAAGTGATCGATGTGCCTATGTACATTGGTGGTGAAGAGGTTCGTACGGGCAATTTATTTGCAATGACTCCTCCTCATGATCATCAGCATGTGTTGGGGCATTATCACCAAGGTGAGAAAAAGCATATCCAAATGGCTATTGATGCTGCTTTAGCTGCAAAACCAGCTTGGGAAGCTATGGCCTGGGAGCATCGCGCTTCTATTTTCTTAAAAGCGGCTGAGTTAATTTCGGGTCCTTACCGTCAGAAATTAAATGCTGCTACTATGTTGGGACAATCGAAAAATGCATTTCAGGCTGAGATTGATTCTGCTTGCGAAATTGCTGATTTCCTTCGTTTCAACGTTCAGTACATGACTGATATTTACAAACAACAACCGATATCTTCAAAAGGAATTTGGAATCGCGTAGAGCAACGTCCGCTGGAAGGATTTGTATTTGCACTTACTCCTTTCAACTTTACAGCTATTGCCGGTAACCTGCCAACAGCTCCTGCTATGATGGGTAACTGTATTGTTTGGAAACCATCTAAAACTGCTGTTTATTCAGCTCAGGTTTTAATGGAAATATTTATGAAAGCGGGTGTTCCTGCCGGTGTTATCAACTTGGTATATGTATCAGGTCCTGCTGCTTCTGAAGTACTATTCAGTTCTCCTGATTTTGCCGGTATTCACTTTACAGGATCGACTGGAGTATTCCAGGACATTTGGAAAAATATTGGTGAAAACATCCATAAATTCAAGTCTTATCCACGTATCGTAGGTGAAACCGGTGGTAAAGATTATATTTTCATGCACCCAAGTGCTCCTGCTAAAGAAGTAGCGACTGCAATCACCCGTGGAGCATTCGAATATCAAGGACAAAAATGTTCTGCTGCATCCCGCGCTTACATTCCTGCAAGCAAGTATGAGGAAGTAATGGCGTTTGTAAAAGAAGATTTGAAAAAAATTAAAATGGGTGGAACTGAAGACTTCACCAATTTTGTGAATGCAGTAATTGACGAAACTTCTTTCAACAAATTATCTTCAGCTATCGATGCAGCAAAAGCTTCTCCTGATGCAGAAATCGTGGCAGGTGGTACTTACGACAAGTCGGTAGGTTATTTTATTGCTCCAACTATTATCAGAGCTTTAAAACACGATTATATAACTATGGAAGAAGAGCTGTTTGGCCCTATCCTTACCATTTTTGTATACGAAGATGACAAGGTAGATGAGACTTTGGATATCCTTGATAAAGGTTCAATGTATGCCCTTACCGGTGCTATCTTTGCTGATTGTCGTTACGCTATTGAAAAACTAGTGAAACGTTTGACTCACACAGCAGGTAACTTCTATATTAACGACAAACCAACAGGTGCTGTTGTAGGACAACAACCATTTGGCGGTGGCAGAGGATCCGGAACCAACGATAAAGCGGGTTCTATGATCAACCTATTGCGTTGGGTTTCTCCACGTACAATTAAAGAAACATTTGTTTCAGCTACAGATTATATGTATCCTAACTTTTTAGAGGATTAATCTTAAAGATCTGATATATCAAATGTGAGATTTGAGAATAAGAAAATCAATCTTTTGATACCAAAATTGAATTGAGTAAAACGACCGGAGTTCTCTTCGGTCGTTTTTCATTTACTTAGCTTTCATCGAATCAAACTTCTTACTCTTTTACATTTCACCCCTCCTACTTTCAGACTTTCACATATTCTTTGTAATTTAGCATGCAAATAGAAACAAAATGAATCAGAAGAAAGCACAAATTATAATTCTCAGAATTGTACGTAACAAATACGTAATCACTTTTCTGATCTTTTATTTTTGGCTTTTCTTTTTCGACCAACACTCTGTTTGGGAACGAATAGGAAATGAAGATACTATTGAATCTCTTGAAAAAGAAAAGGCTTACTTTATTGAGAAAATTGAAACAGACAAGAATCGGATTCACGAGCTGAAAACCAATCGTAAAAATCTTGAAAAATTCGCCCGCGAACAATATTTAATGAAGAAAAAAGGCGAAGATATATTTATAATGATAGAAGAATAAAGACGTTGCAGGCAACGTCTTTTCTATTATTCATGGTTTTTTTCGTACTCCCTATAAATCTCCAGCAACTCCTTTGCAGAATAAATCCCTTTGGTTTCGATACCAAGATCGATGAGTAGTTGTTTGGCACAAACAACAATGCTCTCCTCATCAATAAATTGTTCGTGAACATTATTCAGGTATTTCAGTACTTTAAAAGCATTAAAAGCTCCAAAGAATTTCTTTCGAAATGATTCGACACTGGAACAGTTTCGGTTAATTTCCTCTAATGCTTCAAAGAAATTATCCTCTTTTAAATAGGAACGTACGGAACCGGGAAGATCAACAATCAATTTGTTTAAATAAGTATCGTAATCCACTCCAAAAAATTCATCGGCACGATCGAAGAACTTTTTCACATCCTTAAAAGCAGAGTAATTGTAGGTTTTGTAATCGATAATTCCTTTTTCCATAAAGGTGGAAATTGCTTTACCTGTTCCAAATGGAACCCGATCTGACTCTCTTGGTGAAGGAATAACTCTGGTGGTTTTAATCTCATAGAACTTACCCAAAGCAATAATTTTCTGCAGAAAATAAAAATCTTCACCCGCTTGCCGGCGATTCATTCCACCTTGCATGATATAAGCTTTCGCCGTAACAGCAAAACTGGAACCTACCGTATGAAAGGCGTGCGGATGACCGGCATACCGCATGGCCAACATATAATACCGCAGGTAAAGTTCGTACTGAGCAATGGCATCATAAATTGGCTGATCGAATTCTGTTCCCTCCAAAGGATGCTCGTAAAATATGTTAGCTCCATTCGCCTTTGGATGCTTTTTGAACATCTTCTCAATCTCAACAAAATAATTGGCATCACATCCCGAATCGGCATCAAAACCAGTAATAATTCCATTTGGTTTGTCAATTTTATTGAAACGGCTTACCGCCTCATCCATCGCAATTTTTCGCGCCAAACCAACTCCTGCAAATTTCTTAGGCAAATTTGGCTGATGAATTAAATAGAATTTCAACTTCTCATCCTGATGATCAGCCATCCAGTTCGTTGCATCAGCAATGGTTTTCTCATTTTGTGCAAGTATTTCTTTGCCGGCCAACTCTCCTGAATTCACAATTACGATTACTTCTGCATTGCAATCCGGACGTTCGCAATTCCACAAAGCCTCTAAACCTGGAATCAAATCAGGCTCATTAAAGCACGGAATAGTAACAATAATATTTAGTTGTTCCGAAGCTATATCTTTAATATAATCGGGATACAGACGTTGTTTTTTCAGATATTTATCAGCGAAAGCCATATTCTTATTTCAGATTTGAGATCTGAGCATTTAGATTTGAGACTTCTCCCTTCACTTTTAATGTCCATACCTCAATAAATAATAATTTTAAATTCAAGTATTCTCTTTTAATCTATAATCTCATTTCTGACATCTCAGATTTAAAAAACAAAGATATAAAAAAGGGCAGATAGCTTGCATAGCTGATCTGCCCTTAAAATATTTTGTTGTTGAAATTTACTTAGCTGCAGGTGTGTATCTGCTGTTTAAACCAGTAATTATTTCCGCTGTAATATCTAATCCATCCTGAGAAAGAAGAACATTTCCTCCTTTTGTTGTACTTAAAATTAAGCTGTAATTATGAGCAGCATTGTATTCTTTCAAATAGTTGGTAACACTATCGAATAATCTTTTGCTGTTTGCCTGTTGTTCACCCATTAATTGGTTTGAAAGCTCACGATCCAATTGCTGTAAATTCTGTTGTTTTCCAATCAATACACGCTGAGCTTCTTCAGCTCTCTCGCGGCTTAGGAATCCACCATTTTGAACTTTACGTTGAAACTCACCTGCTTCTTTCTCCAATTTCTGAGCCTTGAAGTTAAAATCAGTTCTTGAATCTTCCTGCTTTTTAAGAAATTTTTCATTCAAATCACGGGAAAAATTATAATTAGTTAGCAATGAATCGGTGTTAATATAAACAACTGCACCTTCACCTGCCACCGATTTTACTTTTTTAGAATCTGCTGACGAATTAGAAAAATGAAGTACATAAAGAATACCAACTGCTACAATTAGTACCGCATTTAAAACAATAGATAAATTTTTCATAGGTATTTTAAGATTTAATTATTCAAGATTATTTTCCGATCAGTTGAAATTTTGGAATCAGAATAAAGATTTCATCTTTATGAGCATCTGAAATACAAAAGTCATTGTCGGTAGTATTTATTTTTTTTTGATTTTGCCTAACAAATATAAGCTTAAAAAGGAGACTAAAAAATACTGTGACATCAAAATTCACATTCGGGAATCCTTGACAAACTTAAAATATTGAAATAATAATTGCTGATAAACATCATTCTTTTATTTTGGAATACTATTTACATTGATCCCATAAATTAACCCGAATAAACAATTTAAAAACCATCCCAATGTTTAATAAATTAATCGCAGCTACCCTGCCATATATGCCTAAAAAGCTGGTTTGGATCTTTTCTAAAAGATACATTGCCGGCGAAACCATCGAAGAAGCAATTAAAGCTTCAAAAGAACTGAATAAAGAAGGTATTAAAGTTACTGTAGACCTTTTGGGTGAATTTATAGAAGATTTAAGTCAGGCAACTGAAAACAAAGAGGCTTACCTTAATATCATTGAGGTTTTTCAGGAAAATAAAATTGATGGCAACTATTCGGTGAAACCTACCTTTTTTGGTTTGCTGATTGATGAAGAGGTTTGCTATCAAAACATCCGAACTGTTGTGGCTAAAGCCGCAGAATATGACAACTTTGTTCGTGTAGATATGGAAGATTCTCTCTGTGTAGATAGAGAAATTAAACTTTTCAGAAGATTAAAAGCAGAATTCCCGAACAATGTTGGCTTAGTAGTTCAAGCTTATCTAAAAAGAACTTTAGATGATTTAAGTAATATGATGGACATGCAAAACGGCAGTTCAAAATTGAATTATCGTCTTTGCAAAGGAATTTATGTTGAGCCGGAAGAAATAGCCTACAAAAAGTACGAAAAGGTAAATGAAAACTTTATTAAGGGGTTGGAATTCATGTTCCAAAACGATGTTTATCCTGGAATTGCTACTCACGATAAGAATGTTGTTGAACCCGCTTTTGAATTAATAAAAAAATACAATGTTCCTAAGGACAAATATGAATTCCAAATGCTTTATGGAGTTACTCCTGAACTTAGAAAAATGATTATAGACAAAGGTCACAGCATGAGAGTCTACGTTCCTTTCGGAAAAGATTGGTTTGGATATTCTACCAGAAGATTGAAGGAAAATCCTAAAATGGCTATGCTAATTATAAAAGCTTTATTTAACAGAGGGTAATAACACTCTGGTTTTGGCAATAAAAAAGCGGTGAAATATCACCGCTTTTTTTTATTCTTTTTTCTTTACACCGTACTTATACATTTGCTTTAAGGTTGTTATCTCCTTATCTGTTATTAAGTTATCGGGAATCTTCAATTCTCTTTTTCTCTTCATCCGCTGCACCTCAGGCAAAGTTCTTGCGACACTAACACCAACCATCATATCCGGAGGCACCATAACATGGTGCTCATTCATAATAACATGATGTTTTACCAACATGTCCGTATTCGCCTTTGCGTCCATTTTTTCCGGTTGTTTGGTAAGAGCTTCATAGGTTGCTGAATTGATATTGTTTTTAGCCCGAACATATTCCGGAGTATTTACCTTTGCATTGATAAATGCTTCTCTAAAATCACCAAATCGTGGCAAAATAAGAACTTCCTGCAAAGCTATTGTATCCTTTGCCATAAACACGCCAAACAAGTAAGCATTCTGTTTTAAGCTGTCACTCACAATAATCTTTACATCATGATACCCTACATAGGTATATTGAATGGTGTCGCCGGAGTTCACCCAAAACGAAAACCTTCCAAAAGAATTGGTAGTTCCCGCTCTTTTATCATTTACCCGAAAATGAGAATAAGGCAAAGGTGATAATTCTTCCTGATCCAATACAGCACCGGTAAAAAAGATTGAATCAGTTCTAACTTTCTGAGCACTTACATTTTCTATTATAAGCAGTAACAGAAGCACTACCAAACAACTAACACACGTTTTTTTCATCTCTAAAATTTTTACTTACTATAGGTTTCCTATTATCAGATCCTCTAATTTTCGCTTTGGAACATGATGAACCTGATTTTCATCCCGCCAATATTTTATATCTTCATTCTTCATCTCATCAATCACAACCACCTCCTTAGGTTTCCCTAAAGCAACTACTTGTATAATTTTATAATTCGAAGGAACCTGCAGCACTTTCCGCAATTCCTTTTCTTTAAAAGCACGAATGATACAACCGCCAAACCCCATCTCTACAGCTCCAAGCAGTAAGTTCTGAACTGCAATTCCATCATCGCTAAAATAATTCTTTCCTAACTCTTCATCATTCAGCATGATTACATAAGCGGTTGGCCTCTCTCCTTCAACAGGTCCATCCCAATCTGACAGGTAACCAGCCCATGCTAAAGTATCAAACACCTGGTTTCGTTTCTCATCACTCAGTACAATCTGATATTTAAGTGTTTGTCCGTTTCGCCCAGATGCACCCATCCGTGCCAGATCAATCCAATGCCGAATATTTTCTAAAGATATTTTCTCTTCCTCATAAAACCGTCGGTAACTTCTGTTTCGTAAAATAAGTTCTTTTAACATTTGATAATTGTAACTATGATTCAGTTGATTTTTATTCGTCAATTAATAACTTCCCTGTTCCTTAAATTAAGAGAATTTTCCCTATCGATCAAGGAAAACTCAAATCATTTTAGGATGTAAGCGAATACTCAAAACTACATAATTTTTAAAACAAAATTAATTTAACAGGCAACTACCTAATAATGAAAAGGAAGAAAATTTCTCCTGAAGATTTTAGTACATACTTGTTGGAAGCATTGCCGACATAACATTCGACAGAAAGGTCAAATTACTGCAATATAAAAAGCGGTGATAACTACTCAGTATATCACCGCTTTATATTATTCTTCACTTTCTTTACAATTCATCATATCGTTCTTCAATTACTTTCCAATTTACCAAATTCCAGAAGTTCTCAATGTATTTCGGACGTGCATTTTGTGTATCCAAATAATAAGCATGTTCCCAAACATCCATTGTTAATATCGGGGTCATTCCATCGGTAATAGGGTTGCCTGCATTGTTTTTCTTCATAATTCTAAGCTTATTATGAGAATCTGCAACCAACCACACCCAACCCGAGCCAAACAAAGTTGCTCCGGCTTTCGAAAATTCTTCTTTAAATGCAGCAAACGATCCAAAAGTCTCGGTAATCGCATTAGCAAGTGCACCTTTAGGTTCTCCTCCTCCATTTGGACTTAAGGCCATAAAGTAAAAGGTGTGGTTGTACACCTGTGCTCCATTATTAAAAATTCCACCTTCGGAATGCCGAACAATTTCTTCCAAACCAGCTTTTTCAAAAGCAGTTCCTTTAATTAAATTATTCAAATTGGTAACATAGGCCTGATGATGCTTTCCGTAATGAAACTCTAATGTTTTTTGACTAATTGAAGGTTCAAGCTCATTTAAAGCATAAGGTAATTCGGGCAGTTCGTGTATCATAATTTCGTTTTTTTAATTTAGTATACAATTTCACAATAATTCTTCACAAAACCAATAATTAACAATACTAAACTAAAAGACCGGCTTTCAAAAGAAAGCCGGTCCCAAAATCAAAAAAACAATAAACAAAACTAATCCTGAAAGCGTTTAGCCACTTCCTCCCAATTAATTACATTCCAGAACTCCGAAATATAATCAGGTCGTTTATTCTGAAACTTCAGATAATATGCGTGTTCCCAAACATCCAATCCTAAAATTGGAGTTCCTTTTACTTCTGCTAAATCCATTAGTGGATTATCTTGGTTCGGAGTTGAACTCACAACAAGTTTGCCGTTAGATTGTTTCACCAACCAAGCCCAACCTGAACCAAAACGAGTAGCAGCAGCTTTGGAAAATTCTTCTTTAAACGAATCAAACGATCCAAAATCTTTTTCAATTGCAGCTAATAATGAACCTGAAGGTTTTCCTCCTCCCTTAGGAGACATTACCTGCCAAAATAAATCGTGGTTAAAAAACCCGCCTCCATTATTTCGTACAGCAACTGCTTGCTTTGAAATGTTCGCTAATATATTCTCTATACTTTGCTCTTCGATATCTGTTCCCGCAATAGCAGCATTCAAGTTATTTGTATATCCTGCATGATGTTTCGAATGATGGATCTCCATTGTTCTTGTATCAATATGTGGCTCAAGAGCATCGTAAGCATATGGTAACTTTGGTAATTCAAATGCCATATTTTGTATTTATTTTAATTGTAATTACTATCTGTTTTTTTAACACTAAAACAAAGCTAATTTTTATCTGGATTAGATCCAAATAAATTAAAGACTTTTTTGTCTTTTTATTTTCAACACTCACCAAAGCCTGTCAGATAAAAGATTTTTAGTTACTTTCGTGTCTTTAACTATTCTCAAAATTCTTTCGTGAACAAACGGATTCTAAAAATAGCGCTTCCAAATATTGTCAGTAATATTACCATTCCTCTGCTTGGCATTGTTGACCTGGCCCTAATGGGACATTTGGGAAAAGTCGATTTCATTGGTGCAATAGCCCTTGGTGGAACCATATTTAATTTTCTTTATTGGGGATTTGCTTTTTTACGAATGGGAACTTCAGGAATTACAGCACAAGCATATGGTGCAAGAAATCTAAGTGAAACTATTCTATCCTTATCAAGAGCTCTTCTTGTAGCATTAATTGGCAGTATTTTCATATTAATTCTCCAAAAACCAATTGCCGATTTAAGTTTTTATGTAATTGACTCGGAAGAATCGGTTGAAACAATCGCAAAATCATACTATTACGTTAGAGTTTGGGCCGCTCCGGCAACTATTGGTTTGTACGCCTTAACAGGATGGTTTATTGGAATGCAGAATTCTAAAATTCCAATGGTGATTGCCATTATCAGTAATGTTATCAATATTGCTTTGTCGTCATTCTTTGTTTACGGAATGAATTTAGATGCCCGGGGAGTTGCATTAGGAACTGTTATTGCCCAATATTGCGGTTTATTTCTGGCTTTGTTTTTTATCTTTCGTTTTTACCGCCGGCTGTTTCGTTACTGGAGCATTCTAGGAATGATGAAAATAAAAGAATTGAAGAACTTCATTGCCATTAATAAAGACATTTTCATTCGAACACTCTGCATTATATTCGTTTTCACATTTTTTACAACAGAATCGGCAAGTACCAACAAGAACATATTGGCAGTAAATTCACTACTGCTTCAATTTTTATTCATCTTTTCCTACTTTATGGATGGCTTTGCCTTTGCAGCTGAGGCATTAGTGGGAAAATTTATTGGAGCTAAAAATCAAACCGGATTGAGAAGTGTAATTCGTCTTCTTTTTATTTGGGGAATTGGAATCAGCCTGGCCTTCACATTTTTTTATGCTACAAGCAGCAATTGGATATTATCTGCATTAACAAATAATAAATCGACAATATTAGAAGCACAAGCCTACATAAAATGGGTTGTATTATTACCAATATTAAGCTTCGGATCTTTTCTGCTCGATGGAATTTTTATTGGTGCCACAGCCTCTAAGTATATGAGAAAAACAATGATGGCCTCAACTCTACTTGTATTTATACCTTGTTACTATTTTCTGAGTGAAAGTTTTCAAAATCATGGATTATGGATTGCCATGCTTGGATTTATGATGGCCCGGGGAATATTTCAAACACTCTATTACAAAAAAGCAATCCTTCTGAAATTTAATTAATTCACACCTAATACCTCAGCTAAAGTTACCTGCAAAGCTTCCGTTAATTTTGAAACTTCATCAGCCTCTATTTTATATTTTTTACTTGCATTTTCAAGCCGGTCAACCACGTAAAAAAGCTGAATTAATTTCACTTTCTCTTCCAAACAAACATACAATACACTCGCTCCATCCCGACTCATTACATCGGGCTGATTTTTTTGATACATACGCGATATTGAAAACAAACTATTTGGTATTGAATTACAACTGATACCACTTACTTTTCGGTATTCAATCTGAAAATCAGGCAACAGCAGATTGTTTTCAAGAATTTCGTTTGTAAACGGGTATTCATTCTTATTCCGTATCCCCAAATCAAATACAGAAGAAAACTCTTTATCAGTTTCAAAACCTAAATCACCAAAGTAATCTTCAATCAAATTAATTACAATACCTGATTCAAGTTGATCTTTTAATGAAAAACACCTTCCCAAATGAATTACAACATCATATTTCTTTAAATTTAAAGCTTTACACAAATAATAGGAGGTAACACTCCCTCCCGTACCCGAAATAAGTATATCCAGATCTTTATCCTGATACTTAAAACGAGCATAGTTTTTCCCTAAATTTTCAACCAAAACCAGTTGACTAATAAAATTTTGCATGGCCGAAAATGCGCCAGCAATTATCAAAATCTCCATTGATGCAAGAACTTAGCCTAAACAAAAGCTTCGAAAAGTTTGTTATATAGGTGAAATTTATACTTATTTTGCAAGTCAAAAATGTGACTTAAATTAAAACACTAAATACAGATGGAATTTTCAACCAACGGAGACACTAATAAAGGTTTTACAAAAATAGAAAAATACAATCAGGATACTACTGAACAGTTAATGTTTCACTATAAAAAAGTACTTGAATTATTAGGAGAAGATGCCGAACGCGAAGGTCTTTTAAAAACACCCTTACGGGTTGCCAAAGCAATGCAATTTTTAACGCAGGGATATCACAATAATCCTGAAGATATATTAAGATCTGCCATGTTTCAGGAAGACTATCGTCAAATGGTAATTGTTAAGGATATTGAAGTTTATTCAATGTGTGAGCATCATATGCTGCCATTTGTGGGCAGAGCACATGTTGCTTACATTCCCAATGGTACCATTACCGGATTAAGTAAAATTGCCCGGGTTGTAGATGCTTTTGCCCGCCGTTTACAAGTTCAGGAACGTTTAACCACTCAAATTAAAGACTGCATACAAAACACCCTGAATCCACTAGGTGTTGCTGTAGTTATCGAAGCTCAGCACATGTGCATGTCGATGCGTGGAGTTCAAAAACAAAATGCAATTACTACGACCTCTGATTTTACCGGTGCTTTTGAAAAAGTAGCTACAAGAGAAGAGTTTATTCGTTTAATTGCTAACAAATCAAACTACTAATTAGTTAATTGTTCATAGGAATCAAAGAATTACCAATTTACATTGTACTTATGAAAATTGCACATTGTAAATTGAATAGATATCTTTGTGCCCGGAATATTTTTAAATCTTACCATGATAATCAATTCATTGCTATTAAAAAAATACGAATGAATTGAAATTTATTAATTGAAGAAGAATATGAAAGCATATGTATTTCCAGGGCAAGGAGCCCAATTTGTTGGTATGGGAAAAGACCTGTACGAAAATTCAGACCTTGCTAAAGAGCTTTTTGAAAAAGCCAACGATATTTTAGGTTTTAGAATTACTGACCTAATGTTTGAGGGTACTGATGAAGATTTAAGACAAACAAATGTTACACAACCAGCAATTTTCTTGCACTCGGTAATCTTAGCCAAAACTCTTGGCGATGATTTTAAACCAGAAATGGTAGCAGGTCACTCTTTAGGAGAATTTTCGGCTTTGGTTGCTAACGGATCATTATCTTTCGAAGATGGTCTTAAATTGGTTTCTAAACGTGCTTCAGCAATGCAAAAAGCTTGCGAAACTGAGCCTTCTACTATGGCTGCAATCATTGGATTAGATGATGAAACTGTAGTGAAAATATGTGAGGAAATTAACGAAATTGTAGTTCCAGCTAATTTCAACTGTCCGGGTCAATTGGTTATTTCAGGCAGTATGAAAGGAATCGAAATTGCATGTGAAAAATTATTGGAAGCTGGCGCAAAAAGAGCTCTTCCTTTAAAAGTTGGCGGTGCATTTCACTCTCCACTTATGGAGCCTGCACGCGTAGAGTTGGAAGAAGCCATTGAGAACACAACTTTCTCAACTCCAATTTGTCCTGTATATCAAAACGTGAATGCCATGCCAATATCCAATCCTGATGAGATCAAGAAAAATTTGGTTTCGCAGCTAACTGCTCCGGTACGTTTCACACAAACCATGGTTAATATGATTGCTGATGGTGCAACATTGTTCACTGAGGTTGGTCCTGGAAAAGTAATTCAGGGATTGGTGAAAAAAGTTGACCGTAAAATGGAAACTGCAGGAGTAGACTCTTTTCAAGGATAAAATTACAACTAATAAAAAAAGCCGTTTCAAAACTTTTTGAAACGGCTTTTTGCTATTTATAACTTATAACACTGGTTTGTTTTTTACCATCCATTAAAATATCCAGCGGTTCTTTAAACCGAACATGTTTAAAATAATGAATCTGCTCTTCGAGTTTTTGCTTGTCAAGAATTTCAGTATTCACAAAACTTTGTTCAGTGTTGCTTCTCACCGAGAAATATCCAACATTCATAGAAGTTACATTGTGAAAGAAATGAGACCCCAAGGAAGCATCTAAAGGAAAATCTTCCAAACCTTGCTCTACAATTACCTTTGCATTGGATATTTGAGACCAAAGTACAGGGATACCGGTAAACTTATCTCTTGTACCCCAGCGGCCGGGACCAATCAACACATATTGACGATCCTGCTCTCTCATTTTCTGGTTCAATTTCTCAATTTCAAGAGCCATTTCTTCAGTTTTGGTCCGATCAAATTTCTCAATATCCATGTAAATTACATCACGAACATGGTCTATTTTTCCGTTACCCATACCTTTACTTGCCAATAACACAAGCTTGTCCTTATCAACCTTAGTCATATCTATATCAATACTCATCTCCTGACGAATCAGAGGTTTAATCTGCAGGAGCTGGAAAGTAGGCAAATCATTTTTCCCTTTTGAAAGATCAACGGCAAACTCAATTTCAACAGGAGCTCCCATTGCTTGTTTAAAAATATTCAGAAGTACACTCAAAGCATGAGCAACAGGAACTTGATTGTATTTCAGAATATTTGCAAAGTTTACCACCCTCGGGCCCCGCAAATTTAAATCCGGTTCCAATCTGTCATTCTGGTAATCGTAAACTGAAGCACAATGCAGTAAATTCCCATCCTTTTCGGCATCCGAAAGTTCATATTTAATCGTAACAGCATCTTCTCCATCCTTTAAAAGATTAACATCTTTCTTTTCCATATTGATCGCATAAAAATACTTCTGCGAATCTTTCATCTGATCTTCAATTGATGCCAATTGCAATTTTGGGTGTTCCGGGCAAAAACGATGTGTTTTTTCCCCTCCCACAACATATTTACCCAGTCCAACAGCTATCACAGCAAAACCGTCCTCAGGTTTCATGTAAGAAAAAGGATAGTAGTTGTAAGATTGTGCTACACCACTGATATTTGGATAATATCTGCCGTTGTTTTCCTGCCCAACCACTTCCTGAATAATTACAGCCATTTTCTCCTCTTCAATTTTATAGTCAACCGCACTAAAATAGGATTGAGCTTCGGGTGAAAAAATAGAAGCATAAATAAGCTTGATTGCGGTTACCAATTGACGAAACCGCTCCCCAATATCCGGATGATTATTTGGAAGCAAATAAGTCGCATAAACCCCTGCAAATGGCTGCATTAAAGAATCCTCAAACAAACCTGATGAACGCACAGCTAATGGGCAAGTCATTTCCTCAAGATAATCCAGAAGTCTTTCTCTTAATTTATCAGACAACTCACTTTTCGCAAATAAATCACGTACCTTTTTATAGTTCTTATCCAGATAAATCTTATTGTAAAGATTATTCTTCTCAATAAAATTATCGTATTCATCAACACCAATAACAGCTGTTTTAGGAATCGAAATATTAATATCCTTAATCAACTTTGCGAAGTAAATATTTTCTATAAAGTTACTCAGGAAAGCCAGTCCGCGCCCTTTTCCTCCTAAAGATCCACGTCCCAAACGAACCACATAATGATTCGAATTAACAATATTAGGCCTGAATTTAATAATCCTGCCCCGCAACTGTTTTATACGTGAGGCTTCAAATACATCCAAACAAAATTTACGTAAATCTTTTACTGATTTAAAATCCTCTATCTGATATCTTCTTAACTTTTTAGCAATATTAATTTCACCTCTGGCCATTAACCATGTCGAAATTCCATTTCTTTTCGAATGAAAAAGAAGTGATTCATCCGGAACATATTTCAATTTTTCCTCAAACTCTTCAAGGGACTTCGCTATTGCAACCTTAGTTCCACTTTGGTTTCTGAATACAAAATCACCAAAGCCCAGTTTCGTGTAGATGAAGTTATAGATATCCAAAGCCAAAGTATCACTGTTCTTGTTAATAAAATCGGCTTCAACCTGCATTGCACGAATTGCATTATCGGTATCATGCGATTGCATTAAACATGGAATTTTCATGTTCTTTTCCTGCACGTATTTAATCAGATCTACACCTGAATCATCATCCAATTTACCATCCCGTGCAAAACGAACATCAGAAATTACACAAAGTAAGTTTTCCAAATAATTATCGACAACTTCAACTGCATCTTCATAAGTGCTCACCAAAATGACTTTAGGTCTGGCCCGCATTTTCAAAATCTTATGCATTTCGTCAATATCCCCTTCATCCGAAATCACTTTTTGGGTTTGAGTCATTACTGATGTATACAACAACGGCAGATATCTGGAATAATACTTTACGGAATCTTCAACTAACAAAATGACTCTTACATCTCCACTTTTTGTATCGGGTTCCAGATTCATTCTATCCTCAATATACTTGGTCATGGCCATAAAAATTTTGGTGGAACCATTCCAAACAAAAACCCGATCAATATTATTCTTAATCTTATCTGCAGCTCTGTCAAAATAAGCCAGGTCGCTATTGTTATTTACCAAAACCAAAACAGGAATCTCGGGCTGAACCCTTTTTATTTCCTGACTTAATTCCAAAGGGGATTGTTTATCCAAACCAGCCATTAAGATGACCACATCGTAATTTCTGTTTTTTAAAGCATCCAAGGCTTCATCATTAGTGGCTACACTGGTAAAACGTGGTGCCGCATATAAATTTAACTGTAAATATTCCCCAACAATTTTATCAGAAAACTGTCCTTCCCTTACAATAGTATAAGCATCGTAATAAGTCGCGATAAGAAGAATTTCTTTCACTTTAAAAGGCATCAATTCCTGAAAAATATCTCTATCACTCTTTTTCCGTTTGTATATCTTGGAAATCGAAACTTCTTCCATGTCAATTGCTATTTATGTTTTTTGTTGTCTTGTATTCAGAAATACAAAATAATATAAATTTCTGGTTTGATATCAACCTTTTACCAACAAGTACTGATTTCATTTAAAATCAATTAATGAAAAGGAAAAATATCTTTTAGTATTCATTATTCCCTAAAAAATGGTGCCGAAAATAATAAAAATCAGGGATAAAAAAACAAAGAGGAAACTTATGGTTTCCTCTTTTTAGGTATTGATGAATTAAATATTTCAATCTTATTATTTAACTTCCCAGGTATCACCGCTATTAAGCAGATCATCCATACACTTAATTGATGATACAGCTTGTACATCTTTAATTTGCTTCACCATTTTTTCTTCATAAGAAAGCGCGGCAACATCTCTTATTACACCAAGTGCAACAGGATACTCAGGAGCTGACATATTTGACAATAGCCAAGCCATATGAGGATCAGGGTTATGGGCATCGTGAACTAAAATATCCTGCTCAGTAATACCAAATTCACCAATTGTAACAACAATTAGTTTACCATTACCTCCTAAAACTAATCCTTTGTTTCTATTCTTTCCGAAAATCATTCTCTCTCCGTGATGCAAAATCAATTGGAAATCATCCTTCGTTTCCTTATCAGTGATCAGAGTATGTGCCCCATCATTATAAATCACACAATTTTGAAGAACTTCAATAATAGATGTTCCTTTGTGTTTTGATCCAGCCAAAAGCAATTCTGTGGTCAGTTTAATATTGGTGTCAATAGATCTTGCATAAAACTTAGATTGAGCACCCAAAGCTAATTCAGCAGGATGAAATGGTTGCTCAATTGTTCCAAACGGAGAGGTCTTGGTGACCATTCCCTGTTTCGAAGTTGGCGAATATTGACCCTTTGTAAGACCGTAAATCTCATTATTAAAAAGAATAATTGTCATGTCAATATTACGACGAATAGCATGGATAAAATGGTTACCTCCAATTGCTAACGCATCCCCATCTCCAGAGACTTGTATTATTTCAAGATCAGGATTCGCCGATTTCACCCCCGAAGCAACCGCAGCTGCTCTTCCGTGAATTGTATGAAAACCATAGGTATTCATATAATACGGAAAACGGGAAGAACATCCAATCCCCGAGATAACTGCAAATTTTTCCTTTGGAATGTTCATTGCAGCCATTGCCTTTTGAACCGAATTCAATACTCCATGGTCTCCACACCCGGGACACCATCTTACTTCCTGATCACTTTTAAAATCTTTTGGAGTCAGATTAACAGGACTATGCGATTTAAGAATTGTATCTGTCATGACTATTTCTCCTCCAATAATTGGTTAAACCTCTCTTTTAATTCCAACACAGTAAAAGGCAATCCTTGTAATTTATTATATTGATTGAATTTAATATCCTGGAAACCAGCCCGTAAATACTCAGCAAATTGTCCTTCATTCAACTCACAGACAATTACCTTTTTATGACGTTTTAAAACCTCTTTTGTATTCTTTGGCAACGGAAAAATATAGTGAAAATGTGCCAAAGCAATACTTTTTCCTTCAGCCTGAAGTTCACGAACCGCTGTTGTTAAGTGACCATAAGTACCACCCCAACCTATAACCAAAACTTCAGCGTCATCATTTCCCTTTACAGGAACATCAGGAATGAAATTAGCAACCCGTCTAATTCTTTCCGATCGAATATCTGTCATTACCTGATGATTTTCCGGCACATACGACACGGTACCCGTAATATCCATCTTTTCCAAACCTCCTATTCGATGTTCCAAACCTTTTGTGCCGGGAACAGCCCACTTTCTAGCCAGTTTCTCAGTATCTCTGGCATATGGTTGATAGTTATCTCCCTCCTTAGCAAATGGCACCTCTATAGGTGATAAATCGGCCATTTTAGGAATTCGCCAAGGTTCTGCTCCATTAGCAATAAAACCATCCGTAAGCAAGATAACAGGGGTCATATGCTCTAAAGCAATTTTACCTGCGCTATAGGCGTATTCAAAACAATTTGAAGGTGTACTTGCCGCAATTACCGGCATAGGACATTCTCCACTGCGTCCGTGAATTGCCTGCATTAAATCTGATTGTTCTGTTTTAGTTGGAAGACCAGTTGATGGCCCACCACGTTGAACATTCACAATTACCAAAGGTAGTTCCGTCATTACAGCCAAACCTGCAGCTTCTGTTTTAAGAGCCAAGCCTGGTCCTGACGTTGTTGTTACAGCAAAATTCCCAGCAAAACTTGCTCCAATTGATGTGCAGATTCCTGCAATCTCATCTTCTGCCTGAAATGTTTTTACACCAAGATCCTTACGAGCCGCAAGTTCCTGAAAAATCTCGGTTGCAGGTGTAATTGGATACGATCCGCAAAACAATTCCAAACCCGCTTTTTCGGCCACTGCAATTAATCCCCAGGCTGTAGCTTTATTTCCTGTAACATTACGGTAGGTTCCTTTCTTAATTTTTGCAGGAGCCACACTAAAATTATATGGCAAAGCTTCAATTGTTTTTGCAAAATTATAGCCGGCCCGCAACACCATCTTGTTTCCCTCAACAACCAAAGGATACTTTTTGAATTTATTCTCAATAAACTCTTCTGTATGCTCCAATGGACGATCGAACATCCAATAAACCATTCCCAAAGTAAACATGTTTTTACTCCTAAGGATACTTTTCTGATCCAGTTCAGTATCCTTCAAACATTCTTTCGTCAGAGAAGTTACTCTTGCTTTAATCAGATTGTAATCGGAAAGATTCTCATCATCTAATGGATTAGAATCATAGCCAGCTTTTTCAAGGTTCTTATCCGTAAAACTATCTTCATTTACAATGATAGTCCCACTAGGTTTAACCCATTTCAAATTTGCTTTTAATGCTGCCGGATTCATTGCTACCAGTACATCTGCAAAATCGCCGGGAGTATTTACCTCCATCTGTCCGAAATGCAGTTGAAAACCTGATACTCCACCTACCGTTCCCTGTGGAGCCCTGATCTCAGCTGGATAATCAGGAAAAGTAGCAACATCATTCCCAAACAATGCGGAAGTATCCGAAAATTGCGTTCCTGTTAGCTGCATCCCATCTCCGGAATCGCCGGAGAATCTTATGACAACTTCTTCCTTTTCAATGACTTTTGTCTTTTGACTCATGACTGTTTTGAATTAAGCTTGAAATTAATTCCTTTGTTTTGTTTGTTGATTTTGATTTTTCATCTATATAACGCAATGCTATAATAATGTTATATAGCATGGTAAAGGTAGCGTTTCCCAGTTTTTAGACAAGTAAAGACAAAAAAAATTATTGATTTTTTGCAAACGTTTGTGTTATAAAAAGTTACAAACTACATCAAGTTAAAAATAAGGTTGATTAAGAGTTGATTAAGTCTTAATAAGAGAAAAGAAAGAAAGGAAAATGGTAATTTTTGAAGAGAACTGGGAGAGTTGATAATCTTTGCGAAAAGTCATCTCAACAAAAAGTGATTTAAAGAAAAAAAGGTGTCTCAAATTAATGAGACACCTTTAAGATATTTAGAATTATGTACTAATAATCATCTTCAGTGAAACCAGTATAGCGGTGACCTGAAATAAGATAAGATTCGTCCTTTGTAGCATCATAGGCTACAGCATCAAGAACCCATTTGAATTCCTCTTTGTCTGGATTAGATCTGTACTCTACAGGAACCTCTTCACTTTTAAAAGTAACATTCCCACTATACAATACAATACTCATATACAAACTGTCAGTGATATTCTTACCAAGTGTTGTGGCACCATTCTTAATAATCTTTCCCTCAACAATTGCAGCTCTAATATAATCACGAGGTACAACTGTTAAAGTATCTAATTTAAGAGGTTTATTATCTGGAACAACTATTGCCTTTTCATTATTAGTTAAATCTGCAAAAGCAATAGACTTAGATTTAAAACTACCTGCATCACCATCGAAAAAGAATTTACTTCTCAATTCAAAAACTTTGTCATGATCGTCAATCCAAAGTTCGTTGGCTACATCAGCGGATGTGTTGTAAAATTCCAATTTTTGCTCGTTGTCGTAATCAGCAACAAGAGTACCATCTGGTTCTGATACTTGATAAAGGTAGCTTCCGGAATAATCCAGTACTGCACTATCCCAATCATCAAGCGCGGTATCATCGCAGGATACCAAAGAAAGAGAGATACATGCACCTATTAAATACAAAAATATATTTTTCATTTGTTTATTTAATTTAAGTTAAATATTAGAAAGAATTACAATTTCTTCCAAGTTCTAGAACTCCAAGGAGTTCCATCTCTACTTATATTGAATTTAATAACGTTATCAACAGAAACTGTTCCTGTAGCTGTAAGGTGATAACCGAAGATATCAACCAAAGGAACTAAAGCAATCTCCCCAGCCCGTACATAAACAAATCTGATTGGCATTGTGTATTGAGCGCCATAAGTTTCTTCATAACCATAAAGACTACCCATATTATAGTAACCTGCGTCCTTTTTCTTAACAGGTACAGAAAAAATCACCAACGAACTATTCACAAGTTCATATTCACCTGATAAGTTAACCGCTGAATCATCTATTTCATCAGTTACAATAACATATCTAGAAATAGTTCCAATAAAACCATCTACATTTGTAGCACTGTAAACAATTTCGTATAAACCAGGGACGTTAGAATCAACTTCGCCAGTCGTTGTAACAGTAAGTTCATTTTCGCCTTCCATGGCAACTACTCCAGGCTCAGTATAAGCTGTACCCATTTCGTGTCTGTAGAATTGACCTCCTTCTAAAGTAAAATCAGGAAAGTATGTAATTCTAGAGATATCCTCTGTTTCTTTATCATCACACGCAGAAAACAAAGTGATGATGGCCAACAACGATATATATAATATTTTTTTCATTTTATAAATTTTTATTGTAAAAGTTGAACATTTCTTAAATCCTTAATTAATGTCCATTCCCTGTAAATTACAATTATTATTCAGCCTTTTTATTCCACCAAACTTTCTCTAGAAGATCTTGCTTTTGTGCCGGAGCATTTTCATTACGAGTCATTACTTCTTTAGGATAAATAGGCGAAGCAGGCAATTTCGCATTTGTTTTGCCTCTACCTTCAACAGCAAGCGTTAAATCTCCTAGAGGAAAATTAGTATTAGCGAAAGCACGATCTTTACGAATATCGATAGTGTTAACGGCTGGATACTTGGTTCTATTTCTTTCTAAGAAAGATTCAATATGCTGATAGTTGGCATTCGCAACCCATTTTTGCATGGCAATTTGCTTAATACCCTGTTCTACAGTCCCATCTACCCAGGTTGCATAACCAGTAGTAATAATATCACTAGCTAAGCCACCATGCTGTGCTAAAGAAGCATTTACTGCCTTATCGTAATATATTTTAGCGTTAGGGTTGTTACCTGCACGAGCATACGCCTCAGCAACGTAGAAATTAACTTCCCATATTGACATAATTACCAAATCTTGAGTTGCAGAAAATACAGCTTGACTGTAATCTTCGTCTTCATCAAGAGTTCCATTTACATCAGAATCTTCTTTGGAGGCAAAATCCCCAAAAAATGCACCTAAATGATATCCACCGGTCTTTTCGAAAAGAACGTCCAAACGCGGATCAGCATTTACTTCAAGATAATCTAAAAAGTTTTTAGACGCAACCACATTTGTACTTAAGTACTTAGCTGAGCCTTCCTCAAACTCTCTCATAGGATGACGCTTCCCTTCTTGTTTATCCGACCATGTAGAACCGCTGATTCCAGCATTATTCTTAATAAACTCAGATGATTCAATAAAAGAAACAACAGCAGCATTATTATATGCAGAAGTCTCAGAAAGACGCATCATCAATTTCAACTTCAATGAATTGGCAAAGAGTTTCCACTGATCTAAATCGCCGCCATAAATAAAGTCATAAGATGCAGGTAAAGTAGCTTCAGAAACATTCAAGGCTATTAATGCATCAACTCTTGCAAGTAAATCTGCATAAATATCACTTCCTTTATCAAATTTTGGTGATACAATTCCCTCATCTCCTTTTAGAGCTTCAAAATAAGGGATATCTCCCCAGACATCAGTCATGATTTGCCATGTGAAAATTGAAAGAGCTTCTGCGGCATAATATACACCCGTATTATTATTAGCCAACGAAATAGTCTTCATTCTTTTACAATCTTCAAGAACGCCTGCAGTTAAACCACTATATGCATAACCAAAATCAGTTTCTTGATATTCACACAGAAATTTGAATTGCGATGCACTATAAGCTTGTGTCCAGTATTCAGACCAAAAACCTCCCGCAAAACCAAAATCCCAACCCATTAGTTGATTGGCCAAATTTATTTCCGTAGCAGGCAAAACAACCTTTGCTTCCGGTATATCACGTAATACGTCCGGATCTTCATTTATATCTAAATAATTATCACATCCCCAGCCAAATATTGACAAGCAAGCAAGTGATAAAGCTATAATTTTATATTTCATAATTCTTTATTATTACAAAGTGAAAGTTAAACCAAAAGTATAAAATTCGTTACTTGGACCTGCTCCAAACTCACCAAACTTAGCTCCTATATCATTACCAAAAGTTGTTGTTTCAGGATCGATATAAACATTTTCATTTGGAGTCCACAATAGAATATTACTAGCACTTAATGACAAACTTAAAGAACTAACATGCAATCTATTGCAGAAGTTTTTAGGTACCGAATAAGATAAATTTACATTTCTAAGCTTTAAGTAAGAACGATCGATAATAGCATCTTCATCTCCATCAAATCCACCACCATCACCATAGAATTTGTGTAACCCAGTAGGGTCGACAGGAGTAGTATTTTCAATCCATCCTCCTTGTCCGTCAGAAACAACAGAATTGGGTACTAAGAAAGTTTTTCTATCATTCAATACTGATTCAGGATTCGCACCTGTCCAATGCAAATAATCCTTAGTATATGAATACATGTATCCACCATAACTAAAATCTAAGGTTGCACCCAAACTAAATCCTTTATAAGTAAAGGTATTGGTTAAACCCATTCTGAAATCAGCATCAACATCTTTTCCGATAAATTCAGTTTCTGCTGTAGCTTGTGGATTACCACTACCATCAACTACTGTGTGCATCACGCCGTCAATTTCAACCTTTTTAACTGAAGCAATTTTGAACTGTCCCATAGATTTTCCTTCTATTGCAACAATAGATGCACCGCCAAAACCATCAAGATACACCTCATCGACATCCAGAGATTCAATAGTGTTTTTATTAACCGAAACATTATATGCAATATCCCATGCAAAATTTTCTGTCTTAACAGGTGTTAAATTTACAGCAACTTCAAAACCTTCATTACGAACATCACCTAAATTTGCAACCTGACTAGTATAACCTGATGACGGATCTTTAGGCAGACTTGCAATCAATCCTTCTGTTAATCGGTTATAATAAGACACATCGAAACCAAAACGGTTATTGAAGAATTGAGCCTCGAAACCAAGCTCAAATTCCTTTGTTAACTCATTTTTCAAATCAGGATTTCCTAAACGGTTTGAAGCTGAATATGAATTAACTCCTCCAATAGGGAAAGACAAATCATCAATATTTGGATAACCCGGATTATCAGAAGTAGCAGATACATAACGATCATAAACTGAATAAGCATCAGCATCATTACCTGTCATACCATAGGCTGCCCTAACTTTTGCAAAACTAAGAATACCAGTATCGATATCATTGTATTTTAAGAAATCAGTAATTAGGAAACTTCCTGTAACACCTGGGTAAAAATAATCATTTTGCTCTAGAGGTAAAGTTGATGACCAGTCATTACGTGCCGTTAAAGTCAAATACGCATAGTTTCTATAACTAAAATCAACATTAGCATAAACACCGATTAAACGACGTTTTGAATGTGAATGTCCAGAAGTAGAAGGAGAAAAACTGTTATTCAAATTATAAAACCCGGGAATATCGATAGAATTAATACTACCATATAGGTAAGTCATACTTCTTTCGTTAACATTCATACCAGCAATAGCATTTAAAGTAAAATCTTCGCTGATATTTTTCTTATAGCTCATCATCACATCGTGATTAACCTGAGTTCTTTCAGTTCTTGTTTCAGTGAATTTACCCGCATTGGCCGGACCAGACTCATTAGGTGAACCTGGAGTAAAATCGATAATAGCAGTATGAGTTTCGCCCAAAGCAACTTCATAATCACCACCAAAACGGTAACTCAATCGCAAATCATCAGTAAAATCATAATCCAATTGAATTTTACCGAAAAGTTTTTTCTTATTTTGCTCCGCACCATCCTCATTCAACACATAATAAGGATTTACACCGTAAGGCGTAAAATAGTTATCCAGATTATTGAATTTATTCTTATAATCCTTCATATCAACGATCGAAATATCATTGGCGCTTTCATAAAGAGATCTAAATACAGATGTACCTTGGCCTGATGCTACAGCTTTGGTCTTCTCAGTACTGAAATTTACATTAGCACTAACAGTTAATTTTCCAGCTGTATGAGAACCTTTAGTTGCAATCGTATATCTATCGTAAGAATCATTGTCAGTAGGTATTACACCATCAACAGAGTTTTGAGACAAAGATAAAAGGAAGTTTGTGGTCGCATTACCACCACTCAAAGAAACTGAGTTTTTAAGATTCTTACCAACTTCGTAAAATTCACGGGTTCTATCTTCTAAAAAAACATAAGGTTTAATTTGCTGACTATTATCAACGATATTTCCCCAAACTCGATCTTTTCCATCAAAAGCAGGACCCCAGTTACCATTCTCATCCAAAGCTCTTTCTCCACTCCAACCTTGACCAAATTGTTTTTGGACTTCTGGAAGTCGACCGACTCTAGAAAAAGTAGTTGAACCACTATACGAAACACGCATCTTACCATCAGTATTTTTACCTGATTTAGTAGTAATCATGATAACACCATTAGCTGCACGAGAACCATATAGTGCTGTTGCTGCAGCACCTTTTAATACTGTCATGTCTTCAATATCATCCGCATTTATAGCATTGATACCAGAACCGAAGTCAACCTGTGCATTCAAAGCACTTCCAGATTGGTTCTGTACATTAGTAATAGGTACGCCGTCAACAATATAGAGTGGTTGATTATTTCCAAAAGAGGATGCACCACGAATCATTACATTTTGTGTTGCACCTGGCCCTGGAGCTGTTGCAATATCAACACCAGCAACCTTACCTTGCAAAGCATTCATTGGATTAACAACTTGAGATTTTCCAATCTCATCGCCACCTATAGATGTAGCAGCGTATCCAAGAGCTTTTTTCTCACGAGTTACTCCCATTGCAGTTACAACTACCTCATCCATACCAATAGATTCAGTCTCCATAACAACATTAATTGTAGAAGAGGTAATTTCACGTTCCTGCATAGTCATTCCAACAAAAGAAAAGACCAAAACCTTTCCATCAGCGGGAACATTTAAGGAGTAATTACCATCGAAATCTGTAGTGGTACCGATGGTTGTACCTTTAACAATTACGGAAACTCCCGGGATAGACAGCCCATCATCGGCTGAAGTAACCACCCCTGAAACTTCTCGACTTTGAGCTAGAACGCTCTGTAATCCTATCACGAATAGGATTAACATCGAAAACAAACTTTTTTTCATAAACCTTTAGTTAGTGGTTAATTAACATTAATACACATTTATATATAAATTCATTCATCCCATAAAATGAGATGAAAGCAATAAAATGCACCCTTTAGAATTGTTCAAAGAAAAATTTTAGTTTAATCACTAAAAAATAACTTCTAAAATTGCAGATTTCAAAATACCCCTATTTATATCTGCGTCATCAAAAGTGTGAAAAAAACTTAAATTTTCAAACCTTTTTTATCGTAAACCTTTTAAATTTAAGTTGAAATAGACTTCAAAACTAACAAATTACCAATATGTAACACTTTTTGCTTTCAAATTAACACTATGCTATTGCTCTCATTTTCAATTTCATTCACGTTAACGTTTGCATAACTTTTTTTACAACATATTTATAAAAAATTTCTCCAATATTTTTTTAATTATCTTTGTATTTATAATCAAACTAAATAAGAATGGCATTTATTAGAGAATTAAATGGAAAAACTCCGGTATTTGGAGACAATTGCTTTTTAGCAGAAACCGCTGCCGTAATTGGTGATGTTGAGATGGGTAATGATTGTAGTATCTGGTACAGTGCTGTTTTACGCGGTGACGTTCATTCTATTCGTCTCGGGAACAATGTGAATGTTCAGGATAATGCAACCATTCATGCAACCTATAAAAAATCACCTACCAAAATTGGAAATAATGTATCTATAGCCCACAATGCAGTGGTGCATGGTTGTACAATTAAAGACAATGTTCTTATAGGCATGGCAGCTGTTGTTCTTGATGATGCGATTATTGAAAGCAATGCGATTATTGCAGCAGGATCAGTTGTTACAAAAGGTACGCATGTTGAATCAGGCAGTGTATATGCAGGATCTCCGGCAAAAAAAATAAAAGAATTAAGTCCGGAATTATTAGAAGGTGAAATCAATCGAATTGCAAATAGTTATGCAATGTATGCCAGCTGGTACAAAGAAGATGAAGAAACCATCAAAGAGTAATTCAACTAACAAAACAGAGCCTTTCACTTTTATATTGAAAGGCTCTGTTTTGTTATACTAAAGCTCTTGTAACAGTTAATAGCTGATATGCTGAGCCTTTAAAGTAATATTAAGAAATCGACCCGCCTTTTCCTCAAAACTATCTACAAATTCTGTTGTAAAGAATTCACAAATTGAATTTTTACTACATCTCACATCCATTTCCGGATGCCTAAAAAGATAATCTTTTAAACTTCGGGCAACAATCTCTCCCTGAGAAACCAACTGTATATGATCAGGAAGCATTTTCTGAATCTCTGATTTCATCAAAGGATAATGAGTACAACCTAATATTATCGAATCGATAAGAGGGTCTTTAGCCAATAAACTATCAATGTTCTTTTTGATGAAATACCTGCCACCAGCCGTTTCAATCTCATTATTTTCAACCAAGGGAACCCACATTGGACAAGCCTCCTGGACAACAACAACATCCGGGAACAATTTAGCAATCTCCATTGGATAAGAATTGGAACGAATTGTGCCTACGGTTCCCATTACACCAATATGTTTGGACTTGGTTATTTTAGAAACCTCTTCAACACTAGGACGAATAACCCCTAAAACCCTTCTGTTGGAATTTATTTTAGGCAAATCGCGTTGCTGAATGGTACGAAGCGCTTTGGCCGAAGCTGTATTACATGCAAGTATAACCAACTCACAGCCCATTGAAAAAAGCTGCTCAACAGCCTCTAGTGTGTAATCATATACAACATCATATGAGCGGGTACCATACGGACTTCTGGCATTATCTCCCAGATAAATAAAATCATATTCAGGTAAGCTCTTAAGCAGTTCATTTAATACGGTTAAACCTCCATATCCTGAATCGAAAACACCAATGGGCTGACTATTTTTTATCATTCTGGTAAAAATAAGAAAAGGTGATATCAAAAATACCACCTTTTCACAATATCCTGAAAAATATTTACAGTATTCCTAATTTTGTTTTTACCAATGGCATAATATCAACACTGTTATTTGAGTTGAACAAGATAACACCAGTACTAATATCAAAAACATAAATGAATCCATTCTCAGCACCAACAGCCTTTATTGCAGCTGAAGCTTTATCGAAAATCGGCTTTAATAATTCATTTTGCTTTTTTTGAAGTTCTTGCTGAGCAAATCCATCAAATGTCTGCATACGATTTTGCAAATCCTGAATTTCTTTTTCTTTATTGGCTCTTACAGCCTCCGAAAGAGTTTCTCTTTTCTCTACATAAGCATTTACCAAAGTTTGATACTCTTCTCTCATTGCTTTAATTTGAGCATCATACTCTGCTGCCGCAGCTTGAATTTGTTTTTGTGCCTGCTCTTTTTCAGGCATAATCGACAGTAATTTATTCGAGTCGATATGGCCAAATTTTAAGGTTTGAGCAAATGTACTTGAACCTGCAGATAGGATAATGGCTAATAAAGTTACTTTTAAAAAATGTCTCATAATATCACTCAGTTAGTTTTTATTTTAATTTTAATTAGTTCTAATACCTAACTTATACAGTACCTTATCGCTTAAATCAAACTTTTGATTACTGTATATAATTGTTGGTCCATTAGCACGATCAATAATCATACCATAAGTTCCGTCTTTTGCAATTTCTTTTATTGCTTCATAAATATCGTCTTGAATTGGTTTTATTAATTCCTGACGTTTTTTATAAAGATCTCCATTTATTCCAAAATATTTTTGCTGTAATTTTTGAGCTAAAATTTCCTTGTCAAAAACCTCTTTTTCTCTTTTTTCTCTCATTTCTGAGGATAAAAACACCTCATCAGCTCTAAACTTCGCCTGCAATTCCTTTATCTCAGAAGCTATTTTCTCAATTTCTATTTGCCAATTGCTTGAAATCTGATCAAGTTGTTCCTGAGCATTCTTATAATCAGGCATTTTATCGAGAATATATTCTGTATCAACGAATCCGTAACGTTGCTGAGAATACAAATTCCCTATCAATACACATACACATCCAATTATTAATACTAAACGCTTCATTCGATTCTTTTTTAGAATTAAAATCTAAAATAACTTAAATTATAATAGCTCCAAAGACCAGTTACATGAAATAAGTTAAAATTGTTGACCAATTACAAAATGGAATTGACCACCGTTCTGTCCTGCCTGATTCGCTTCATCAAATCCATATCCGTAATCAATTCCTAATAATCCAAACATAGGAAGGAATATTCGAAGTCCAACACCTGCAGAACGCTTCAAATTGAATGGTTGAAATTGTTCAAAATCGTAATAGGCATTACCTGCTTCAGCAAATGCCAATGCATAAATTGTTGCAGACTGGCTTAAAGATAATGGATAACGAACCTCTGCTGTAAATTTAGAATAAATATTACCACCCAAACGTCTGCCATTTGCACTTACTGGTGTTAATGATCCATTTTCATATCCTCTCAGTCCAATATTGTCACTTCCGTACATGCTGTATCCCGACATACCATCACCTCCTACTTCAAATCCTTCGAAAGGTGACCTTTTATCCTTATTAAAATACCCCAAGTATCCAAATTCAGTTCCTGTATATAAAACCAGTTTATCAGTACTATTCAATAAGGATGTGTACATTTTTCCTTTAAATACCCATTTGTGATATTCAATCCATTTATATCTCTTTTGATTATCTCTATCACTAGTCGTCAGTCGAGAATAATTTATATTATCAAATAACGAATATGGAGGAGTTACCTTAACACTTAATGAAAAAGATGAACCTCTTCTTGTGTACAGCGGATTATCAATTGAGCTTCTGGATAATGTTGTTGTAAAACTGAAATTATTAGATGTTCCATTAGCTATTAAATAATACTGCCAATCTTTTAATCTGTAGTTTTGATAACTAACCTCGTTATACAAAGAAAAATAATTATCAGGCCACTTTAAACGACGAGCCAACCCAACACTTGCTCCAAATACCTTCTGGCTTTGATCTGAATTGCCATTCATTCCAGCACCATAACTATAGTTTCTGCTATAAGAGCGACTATATCCGGTTTGCTGAGAATAATAAATTGAAGTACTTAATGAAGTTGGTTTTTTCCCCCCTAACCAAGGCTCGGTAAATGACATGCTATAAGAATTGTAGTATGAACCATTCGTTTGAGCACGTATACTCAATGTTTGCCCGTCTCCCGTTGGCAAAGGACTCCAAGCCTCTTTGTTAAACATATTTCTAATCGAGAAATTAGAAAATTTCAAACCAACGGTACCAATAATCATTCCAGCACCCCATCCTCCGGAAAGTTCTATCTGGTCATTCGCTTTTTCTTCTAACTTATAGTTAATATCCACGGTTCCACTTTCAGGGTGAGGTTTCACATCCGGACTAATCGTTTCCGGATCAAAATGACCTAACTGAGCCAATTCCCTTACACTTCGAATGATATCCGATTTGCTAAACAATTCTCCAGGATATGTATACAACTCCCGACGGGCAACATGCTCATGAGTTTTTGTATTTCCAATAATATTTACTCTATCTATGGTTGCCTGTTTTCCTTCAACAATTCTCATTTCAAGATTAATAGAATCCTTACCAATAACTGTTTCTACCGGATTCACATTGAAGAATAAATATCCTTTGTCAAGATACTGATTACTAACAGCATCATCATCACTGCTCAATCTCTTGTCAAGTAAAGTCTGATTGTAAACATCTCCTTTTTTAATTCCTAATACTCTTTGCAACCAGTAACCGGTGTACACTGTATTACCAACCCAATCTATATTATTGAAGAAATACTGATTCCCTTCTTTCACTTTCACATGAATATTCACTCTATCCTCAGATACCTGTTCAATGCTATCTGACAAGACAAGCGCATCCCTATAACCTTTTTCGTTGTACTTCTCAATTAAAGTCAATTTATCCTCATTCCATTTTTCTTCAATATACTTCGAAGATTTTAAGAAATTTCTGAATGTTTTCTCTTTTGAATCCTTGATTGCCTTTTTCACCTTTTTATCGGTAAAAGCTGTATTTCCCTCAACAAAAATATGCTTAATCTTAATTTTATTGTTTCGATCAATATTAATATCGAGTATCACACTATTTTCCTCTGCTGAATCATCCCTTTGAATAACGGAAACACTAGTATTGTAAAAACCCTTTTCTTTAAAGTATCCTTCAACTATAGTTTTTATGTTTGTAACCAGATAATCGGTAACCTGAGTTCCTTTCATCAGCTTTAATTTCTCTTTCAGCTTTGTTGTCTCACTTTTTGATGTTCCGTTATAATTTACCAAAGACAATCGAGGACGTTCCTGAAGTTGTATATTAAGGTAAATCTTGTTCCCTATTTCCTTGGTTGCTGTAATTTGAATGTCCGAAAAGAGACCTTGTTTATACAATTTATTAATTGCATTTGTTACTTTTTCACCAGGAACTTCAATGGTAGTACCAACACGAAGACCTGAAATTTGCACCAAAACATTATTTTCCAAATGTTTTACTCCTGTTACTGTAACGCCACCCAATTCATAACTTTTTGGAGAAGAATAATGAGTTACCGGATTATAAATTGTATCGGTTTCCTGTGCTAACGCACTAAAACTTAAAAATAGAGTAAAAATGAAAGTTAATCTTTTAATCATTACTTGAATTATAATGGTTAATGCTTATTTATCTTTAATTTGTTCACTAATCTTACCAAATCGACGCTCTCTGTTCTGATAATCAAAAAGTGCTTTATATAGCTCTTCTTTATTGAAATCAGGCCAGAATAATTCAGTAAAATACAATTCAGAATAAGCTATTTGCCACAAAAGAAAATTGCTTATTCTATTTTCTCCACTCGTTCTTATCAAAAGTTCCGGATCAGGAATACCTTTTGTTGTAAGTTGATTAGAGAACAAGTCCGAATTAATTTCATCCAGAGAGATATCTCCGTTTTTAACCTGACTTGCAATACTTTTAACTGCATTCACAATTTCCCATCTAGAGCTATAACTTAAGGCTAAAACCAAAGTCAAACCAGAATTCCCAGATGTATTGGAAATTGTTCCCTGCAATTTCTCCCTTACCTCAAGCGGCAAACTTGCCAGATCGCCAATTGCCTGCAGGCGAACATTGTTCTTCATTAAAGTGGGAGTCTCATTTTCTATTGCTTCGACCAGCAAGGACATTAATCCTAAAACCTCATCCTGAGGTCGATTCCAATTCTCGGTAGAAAACGCGTACAGGGTTAAATAAGAAATTCCAAGCTCGCCGGCAGCTTCAACAGTTTGTCTTACTGCTTCAACGCCGTTCTGATGACCAACAATACGATGTTCTCCCCGCATTTTTGCCCATCTCCCATTCCCATCCATTATAATGGCAAGATGAGTTGGCAGCTTTTCCTTTACTATTTTATCTTTAAATGACATATCTTATTTTACAAAGCGATCGTATGAATGGCATTCTTCATTATCTGGGAATAATTTATAACTTATCATTACTCCAAAAAAAGATGCCCAATCGTTATTGTGTACTAAACTACTTTTATTAAGATCATTTGGATCATCAAGATGATCCAGATCATCGGTAAAACTCTTCCTAAAACTCCATTCTAAAGCCGCTGTCCATCTTCCTGTTAAGTTAGTTTTCACACCAACTCCCATTGGAATTGTGAATGAAGAGCTGGTGCTGCTTGGAGCAATGTATCCTATTCCTCCTGTAAGATAAGGAACCAGAGTCTGGCTTTTTGTTTTTTTAGGTGACCAAAAAGACTGAAAGTTAAATTCTACCTGCAGGGATAGATCAACTAAATCTGTTTTGAATGATGCACCTCTTGCTTGTTGATATGAATTATTAAAATCCCTATCCTCTGCTTTTAAACCTGAAAACAACATGCCAGCCCTTAAAGCATACCGTGAATTAAAATTATAGCGGTAAATTCCTCCCAAGGCAACTGAATTTGAATAAAACTGCTTTTGAGGATTAATATCACCCATATAATAGGAGACTCCGCCAAAGAAACCTAACTCTGCTTTAGTCTGCGAAAAAGCTGAATTTCCTATCGCAAAAAACAGTATTCCCAATATCAGTTTATACATGAAATCAAGTTTGTGTTTTCCTTCTTGTAAACAAAGTGAAGTTGTTGCTTAAGCTCCTAAAACCGTTGGTTTGAAGAGGATGTACTCTATCTCAATTTATTCACAAGCTACAAAAGTAACATATAATCTTAAAAAACCTTATCAATGAAAAAAAATAACGCCAACCCGTCGTTAAATTTTGTTAAAATGAAAACCCAAATAAAATTGTTCTCTAGTTACGTTTATCAACACCCCACATGAGCTTGTTTCTCAAGGTTCCGTAAAAACTATGTGTTTTTAGTTTTAATACCTTAATCTGAAAATCAGCTCTCCTGATTTTCAGTTCAATTGATGATTCAAAAGTACAGGAGCGAGAATCAAGCGAAGCCAAATAACTCTCACTTCGACCTTCAACCCGAAGTGTTATTTCATGATGATTGGGCACAACAATCGGTCGAACTGTAAGGTTGTGCGGAGAAATAGGTGAAATGATAAAATTTTGTGTATTGGGGATTAATATTGGTCCGCCAACACTTAGCGAATATGCTGTAGATCCGGTTGGAGTCGCTATAATTAAACCATCGGCCCAATAAGAATTCAAATACTCATTATTCAGATAGGTATGAATAGTGATCATCGAAGCCGAGTCAGTTTTATGAACGGTAAATTCGTTTAAAGCATAATTAAATTCTTCAAACAAACCATTCCTTGATGTTTCCAACTGCAGTAAGTTCCGTTCCTCGAAACTATATTCTCCGGCCACAATATCAGCCAATGCCTGCGGTATTTCATCCTGAGCAATATCGGCCATAAAACCTAAGCGACCACTATTAATCCCAACCAATGGAATCCCCGAATCGCGCACAAATGTCACTGCATCCAAGAAAGTACCATCTCCACCAATACTAAAGAAGAAATCCACTTTCTTATCCAAATCCTTATTGCTACGAAAATAGGACTGAACAGGAGGTTTAAAATTAATTTCCCTGATCAGAAAATCATAAAAAGGCTCATAAATGATTACTTCGATATTATGACTGGTAAAAACGTCAAACATCATAATAAAACTTTCGGTAAAGCTTTCGTTAAATGATCTGCCAAAAAGTGCAACTTTCATACTTCACAAATTTGTGTTTTGTTTATTTGCTTGTGTAACAGAATCCAAAAAATTCTAAAACCTTTTTAAATTTACACTCACTTAAAATCCTATAAAACCTTAAGATTGGTTTGGTATGTCTGTTTAAGTAATGTTTAGCACAAATATAGAGTAATCTGATTAGTGGCAAGAATTCTATGCAGAAAAAGAAGCCTAAAACTTAAGCTTTTTAGATATTTAGAAACCTCATGAACGAATTGTATCGATCCTCCATCATATCTTTCATGTCATCTTCACGAACATAGGTAGTTTTAATGGTGTAATCGTAACGCAAAAAAGTTTGTATTATTGAAGTGATATTGGTTCGGTTTATTTTAATTGTTAATTCAATTTTTCTTGAATCCGTAGATGATGTCACATACAGACTGAGAATTTTTGCATCATTACTCTCTACAATTCTAGATATTTCGCTTAAAGAATAATCTACAGAATTAAGTTCTAACACAACGATACCTCCAGGTTCGCGAACGGAAAAAATTCTTTCAATGTATTGCATCAAATCATTTAAAGTTATAAGACCAACATAGGTTTTCTCATCTTCCAAAACCGGTATCACAGTCAATTTAAGCCTTGAAATTATCTCTATTACTTCGTAGATATGATGATTTTCGTTTACATAGGGACTAAACAGGGATAATTTTTGATCGCCGATAGGTTCTTCCGCCTTGTTTAAGTCGTAGATATCGTTGTCTGAAATTAAGCCCAGAAACTGATCCCCCTTTACTATTGGCAAATGAGAAACTCTGAAAATCTCCATCCAGTTAAGAGCTTGAATCCCCGTATCTGTTTCCCGTAATACCGGAACTACATCAGAAATTAAATCTTTTGCTATCATACATACCTGTTTTCTAGGAATTACTTTTAATTTTGCCTTAAGGAGAATTTAATTACACAAAGAAAATTTGTACTTATTTTCACCTATTTATTCTACCAATAAAGTTATATAAAATGACCAGACTTAGTGTAAATATAAACAAAATTGCGACAATTAGAAATGCCCGGGGAGGGAATACTCCTAATGTTTGCAAGGTAGCTTTAGATTGTGAAAGATTTGGAGCTGAAGGCATTACAGTACATCCTCGTCCTGATGAAAGACATATTCGTTATCAGGATGTTAGGGATTTAGAATCTTTAGTTACAACCGAATTTAATATTGAAGGATATCCAACCCGGGATTTTATTGATTTGGTTGTAAAAGCAAAACCGGCACAGGTCACTCTTGTTCCTGATCCTCCAGAGGCATTAACTTCGAATGCTGGATGGGATACAGTTAAAAATCGTGATATATTAGTCGAAATTATAAAGGAATTTAAAGCTGCCGGCATCAGAACTTCCATTTTTGTTGACACAGATCTTGCTAATATTGAAGGTGCTGTTGCCACCGGAACAGATCGTATTGAACTATACACAGAACCGTATGCGACAAATTATCCTAAAAATAAAGAGGAAGCTATTCGTCCTTTTGTGATTGCAGCAAAAAAGGCTCACGAATTAGGCTTGGAAATTAATGCCGGACACGATTTGAGCTTGGAAAATCTTAAATATTTTAACGATAACATTCCAAATTTAACTGAGGTATCAATTGGGCATGCCCTTATTTCTGATTCATTGTACTATGGTTTGGAAAACACCATTCAGATGTATCTTAGGTGTTTGAAATAAGCCTGAACTCATTACATATTTACAAAAGGATGCTCTCAAAGCATCCTTTTCTATTTCTAAATCTTCTTAAAAAACTCAACTTCACCAATCACTTTATTGATTTGGTTCTTATCTTTATTTCCGAAATAAATCTCAGGCAAATGAAACTCAATTACAAAAAACTTGGCAAAGGCCGCCCTTTACTAATTCTTCATGGTCTTTACGGCGCATCGGATAATTGGCTGACTATTGCCAAAGAGCTATCGAATAACTTCACGGTTTACATTATTGATCAGAGAAACCACGGAGACTCTCCTCATGCCAACTCACATACTTATCAGGATTTAAAAGAAGATCTTCTGGAATTTATGAACGATCACAAAATTGAAAAGGCCATTTTACTTGGGCATTCGATGGGCGGGAAAACGGTTATGTTCTTTGCTGCCGATCATCCCGAAAGAGTAAGCAGTCTGCTTGTTGTGGATATTGCTCCCAAAAACTACAGCAAAATTTCCGATTACGCCCCACAAACAATCGATCACTCCTGCATCGTTAAAGCAATGCTTAATTTGGATTTATCGCTTTACAAAAACAGAACCGAAATTGATGCAAAATTAACAGAAAGTATAACCAGTAAACGTGTCAGACAATTTCTTCTTAAAAATTTGAAAAGAGACGAGAACAAACAGTTTATCTGGAAACTAAATATTAAAACCATTAACGATTACTTACCTCAAATAATGGACGGTATTGATGGTGATCGTTTTGCAGAAGGCAAAGGAATCACAGCATTTCCTGTTCTATTTATCCGCGGCGAAAAATCGAATTACATAAGCGATAACGACCACAATTTGATACGAACAATATTTCCAAAAGCAGAAATAACAACCATTCCCAATGCCGGACATTGGGTGCATGCCGAACAGCCAAAACTACTGGTTAAAACTGTTGAATATTTTGCTTTGGATTAAAGTGTGCTATTTCAGGAGAAGACACTCCCGTTCGTAAATTGACCATCTCTGTGCGCCGACTGAGGTCTTCCGTTTGGCATGGATGGACTTCCGTGCGCGTTGGAACCCTTTCCGTTCGGCAGTTTTGTGCTTCCGTGCGCAGGTTGAGATACTCCGTTCGGAGTGAATACCCTTCCGTTCGCGAACGGAACAAGTGAAAGTACGAACGGAACACTCGCCTTCACGTACGGAGAATTATTTTCAGGGAACGGAAAGAATCCGGAAGTGAAACAAATTGTGGGGACAGGCTACATTTGTTTGGGGACAGGCAGAGCAAGCAAAACTATTGGTTATAACAGTGAAGTATTTTGTTTTGGATTCAATAAAAAACCCGAAACGAATTCGTCTCGGGGCTAAAATTTTCTTATTTCTTATTACCACTCACCACCAGCTTTTATAAACTGAGAACGAGCTTGAATATTAAAAGTGTAAATATCTCCTTGAAAAGGGTCAATACCATCTTCATACAAAAATGCAACGACCTTCACATAAAAATTATCTCCAAGAGATAAACCAAAATCACCTTTAGAATCTTCTTCAAGTGTCATTGATTGCAAAGCGTCAGCACTTGCCGGTTGCCAATTTGACGTAAATAACGGATTGTTCTCATCCTTTTCAGAATTTAACACCTGAACGTAGTAATATATATTCCCAGCGTCAAGAGCTTTCCATTTCACCACCAATGACAATGCGCCACTTCCAGTTGTGTGTTCAGAATCCACTGACTGAAAACTTAAAGCTTCAATATCTTGATTATATATCTTCTCGTCTAACTTATACTCTTCACCCGAATTCATTGTCAGTACAAATTTGACAAGTTTTTCTCCAGGGAAATTTTCAAGATACTCATTTGCATCAACTTCGTTAATTCTCCAAACAGTTTCATCATTTGAATTTTGCGATTTAATTAAAGTAAAACTTTCATTTGAAGATATTTTTGCAACAGCACTTTTAATATTATCTCCCTTCACCTCAAAATCATATCGGTAACCACTAACAAAATCATCATTCTTTAAATAAACTTCCTTAACCACCGAAGCATCAGCAGTTACATCATTAAGTTCATTTATTTGAGTATAGAAATCTCTGTTTCCGATGGTACTTTTTAAGAATATATGATCTCTTGTTGATGACTTGTCAATTTTCCACTCCTGAGAATTAATTATGGTCTCGTCATCTATTACCAATGTATTATCATCCCCCAGACTCCAACTTCCTACCTTAACATCCCTGCGTCCACTAAATTCTTGCTTGTACAAATCACCACCACCATTAAATTTATACACTAGAACTACATCGTTTTTTGAATAACTATCATCAATAAACGTACTTGAGTACCAGTATTTATTGGTTAAATCGGAAGATTTAAACTCGAAAACGTCCTCTTCTCCACCTCCACTACTGCTTCCACAGGAGGTTAAAAACAGGCTTCCAGCAATCAATATCGCAAAGGACAATTTATTATAAAATGAAGTATTCATCAGATTTACTATCTTTTAGTTTTTAAAATATTTTTGAATAAAATTAGGATTTACATCCTGATATACAAACACGAAAAAAGCGAAACTATTGTACAATAGCAAGACATTTATAACAATACCCGCTCAAAATTGGTTTCCGGAATTAAATCCTCTCCCTGATAACGCAAAAACACCTGCGCTGTGGCCAGAATATCTTTCTCACAATATACAGCAATGCGTTCCAAATCATTATCCTGCCAATACACTTTACCCACCATCGATCCGTCAATATCATCTTTTGGTGTAGAGATACCGAAAATCTCACAAAGCAAAGCCAAAGAAGTATAATGCTTATAATCGCCGAATTTCCAGAGTTCCATGGTATCTACAAACTGTACTTCCCAAGGTTTTTTGCCTGCAATATCCAGAACTGAAGGCAACACAACGCCGTTTATCAGCATTCTTCGGGCTATGTATGGGAAATCGAATTCCTTTCCATTGTGTGCACACAGATTGCGATTCGGTTTGCTGCAAAAACGATCCAACATCAAAGCAAATTCCTCTAACAATTGCTTTTCATCGTCACCATAATATGATTTCGCAACAAACTTTTTCTCTCCATTTTTTTTAGTCACCAAACCCGTTGAAATGCAAACAATTTTACCAAATTCGGCATAAATTCCTGCCCTTCCATATACATCAGATGGCGATTCTTCCTCTTTTCGAAAATAATCAGATTTTTTCTCCCACAGCTCCTGCAACTTAGGCGACATTTCCTCAAAAGCTGCATTTCCTGAAACTGTCTCGATATCTACAAAAAGTAAATTTTCAACTTTAATTTGATTCAGCATAACAAAAGACTTATCATAAATAAAAATGAAAAGTTAGAAAAAAAGGAGACAGTAACAAAGTCTCCATTCTAATTTTTCTTATCCAGAAATAAAAATAAACAACTTACTGATGCTCGATCAGGTTTTTCTGAATAAAATGGGTTAAAATATCTATTGCCACAATATTATTACCTCCTTGCGGCACAATAATATCAGCATAACGCTTGCTTGGTTCTATAAACTGAAGGTGCATTGGTTTTACCGTTTTTTCGTAACGATCCAATACTTTTTCAACAGACCTGCCCCGTTCAACAATATCTCTTTTAATTACCCGGTTTAAACGATCATCAGCATCGCAATCAACAAATACCTTTAAATCCATTAAATCCCGAAGAACCGGATCGGTTAAAATCAAAAGTCCTTCTACAATAATTACTCCTTTTGGTTCTACTCTAATCGTTTCATCGGAACGCAGGCAAGTGATATACGAATAAATAGGTTGATTTATTGAGACACCTTGTTTTAAATTCTTCACATGCTCAATTAACAATTCAAACTCTATTGATCTTGGATGATCAAAATTTATTTCCTGACGTTCTTCCAGTGTAAGCTCTTCATTCGACCTGTAATATGAATCCTGAGGTAAAACGGCAACGTCTCCATGATTTAACCTTTCAATGATTTTTCTTACCACTGTAGTTTTGCCAGAGCCTGTTCCTCCGGCAATTCCAATAATCAACATGTTGTATGATATTTAGATGTTTGATTCAAAAATGCTAATTTTGCATTAACTTCGGCTGGAAAGTTACTAATAATTTAAAAAATAATTAAAATGATCAAGCACATTGCAATGTTTAAGTTTAAAGCTTTCGAATCGGCTGAAGCAAAAGAGAATTACTTTAACAGATTAAAAAAGGCATTTGACGGATTGGATGAAAGAATTCCTGAAATTAAATTTTTACAAATTGGTTTTGACCAACTTCGTTCTGATGCTTCATTTGATTTTGTAGTGAATGTTGATTTAGAAAACATGGATGCCTTGCCTTTATACGCTAACCATCCTGAACATTTAAAAGCAGCATCGGTTGTAAAAGAAATGGCCGCAGAACGCAAAGTAATTGACTACGAATTTTAAGATTAGCCAAAAGCCAATATAGCAATCAAATTAATAAATTGTACAAAAATGAGTTTGTATCCATTGAAATTTACGCCCATCCTTAAAGATAAAATTTGGGGTGGAAGCAAATTAAAAACAGTATTGAATAAAGATTTTTCGCCACTGCCTAATGCGGGTGAGAGTTGGGAAATTTCAGGTGTAGAAGGAGATATTTCTGTTGTTAGCAATGGCTTTTTAGCTGGAAATGATCTGGAAGAACTCATTGAAATTTATATGGGAGACCTTGTAGGTGACCATGTTTATGAAAATTTCGGGGTTGAATTTCCTTTACTGATAAAATTTATTGATGCCAATGATGTCCTTTCCATTCAAGTACATCCTGATGATGAACTTTCGAAAGAAAGACACAATGCATATGGCAAAACAGAAATGTGGTATGTTATTGAAGCCGACAAAGGATCTGAACTGATTGTAGGATTCAATCAAAACATCACCAAAGAACAATATTTAGCGAAATTGAAGGAAGGCAAATTGGAAGAGATTTTAAACAATGCACCTGTAAAAGAAGGAAGTTGTTTCTTTATTCCGGCTGGCCGTGTTCATGCAATTGGAAAAGGAATTCTGTTGGCCGAGATTCAACAAACATCTGATGTTACTTACCGGATGTACGATTTTAACCGAACTGATGATGCCGGCAACCCAAGAGAACTGCATACAGAACTTGCTGTTGATGCCATCGACTATAGTTTTGAGAAAAAATATGAAACCAGCTACCAAACTGAAATTAATAAAACTTCAGAACTTGTTCGTTGTCCCTATTTTACAACCAATATTCTGGAATTTGACAAACCACAGGAAAAAGACTACATAGAATTAGATTCTTTTGTAATCTATATGTGTCTGGAAGGTGATATGGAAATCACCTACGAAGAAGGTTCAATAACAGTTGCTAAGGGAGAAAGCGTTTTAATTCCTGCGATTATTAATAATTTGACTCTTACTCCGAAAACAAAAACAAAAATTCTTGAAGTCTATATAAAATAGACTGATAATAAATTATACGATCCTCTTTTTATACAATTAAAAAGAGGATTTTTTTATTCCCATACAATATGGGATGATCAGTCAATAAAGTTGAATCATTTTTCGGAAAAGATAAGAATCTGTATAACTTTGCAACGTAAAACAAAATACTCCATGAATATTACTAGTGCTAAATTTGTGATGTCCAATTCGGATATAAGAAAATGTCCGACCGATAATAAAGCAGAATATGCTTTTATCGGGCGTTCGAATGTTGGAAAGTCATCACTTATAAACATGCTGACCAATCATAAAGGTTTGGCAAAAATTTCTACCAAGCCTGGTAAAACACAATTGGTTAATCATTTCTTAATTAATGATGAATGGTATTTGGTAGATTTACCAGGATATGGTTTTGCCAAAGTTGCAAAGAATACCAAACAACGGTTTTCAAAGTTAATTTTCAGCTTTATTGAAAGCCGTCCCAATCTTATCAACTTATTTGTACTTGTGGATTGCAGACACGCACCTCAAGCCAAAGATGTTGATTTTATGGAATGGTTAGGTGTAAACGGAATCCCTTTCTCTATTATATTCACAAAGGCTGATAAGCTTGGCAAGCAACAATTATCTGAAAACATTAAAGCCTACGAAACTGAGTTATTGAATACATGGGAAGAAATGCCCCCTTACTTCATTAGTTCGGCATCAAGTGGATTAGGGAAAGACGAAATATTAAATTCTATTGATGAAACCAACAAAACGGTTTTGCTTCAAAAGCGAAAATAACAATAAAGGAAGATCTCGTAAAGACATCTTCTTTTTTATTTAAACAAAATAAATTATTCTTTAAAATGGATAAAATAAATTGCGGCAACTTGACTAAAATCAGTTTTTTGGCGCAATAATTCATAAATTTGCACAGTACAATAGTTATCTGATTTATAAACAAATAATATTTTAATGAAAGCCCCGATTAAAATCTTTTCTGGTTCGAACAGTGAGTATTTAGCAGGTGAAATTGCAAAAGCAGCAGGATTACAGTTAGGAAAATCAAGCATTACAAGATTTAGTGATGGTGAATTCGAAGTCTGTTACGAAGAAACTGTAAGAGGTGCTCAAGTATTCATTATCCAATCAACTTATCCCCCAACTGATAACTTGATGGAGCTATTGCTAATGATTGATGCGGCCAAAAGAGCATCTGCATATAAAGTTATTGCAGTAATCCCTTATTTCGGATTTGCCCGTCAGGATCGAAAAGATCGTCCCAGAGTTGCGATTGGAGCCAAATTGGTAGCCAATTTATTAATGGCTGCGGGCGTTGACCGTGTAATGACAATGGATCTTCACGCTGACCAAATTCAAGGATTTTTTGACATTCCTGTTGATCACTTGTATGGTTCCTCTGTACTTCTTCCTTACATCGAAAATTTAAAATTGGATAATCTGGTTGTTGCTTCTCCGGATATGGGTGGTAGTAAAAGAGCGAATACTTACGCAAAATATTTAAATGCAGGTTTGGCTATCTGCCACAAATCAAGAGAAAAAGCGAATGTGGTTGGTGAAATGACTGCAATTGGTGATGTTGATGGCAGACATGTTGTAATTGTTGATGACATGATTGATACGGCAGGCACAATTACAAAAGCCGCCAACATGTTAAAAGAGAAAGGTGCTCTTAGTGTACGTGCTATTGCAACACATGCTGTTCTATCCGGTCCGGCTTATGAACGAATTCAAGAATCGGCTTTAGAAGAGGTTGTTTTCACCGACTCGATACCTTTAAAAAGCGAATGTTCAAAAATTAAAGAATTGACTATTGCTGATATTTTCGCAAAAACAATTCTTAATGTTTATAATTGCGAATCAATCAGTTCCAATTTCATATTATAATTTATATCTTTGCGCAGATTTTTTCGGTAAAATATTTTATAAACGTGTAATGGGAAGTAAACGGAGCTTTTTTACCGGGTGATGACGTTTATTTTGAGTAGCACATAATTTCAAGGAAATGAAAGTTTTTGAATTAAAAGGTTCTTTAAGAACAGATTTAGGAAAAAAAGCAAACAAAGCTCTTCGTAAAGAAGAAATGGTGCCATGTGAAGTATATGGTGGCGGTGAAAATATTCACTTTGCTATTAACGAAAAAGTATTGGGTAAATTACTTTTTACGCCAGACGTATATGTTATCAATGCAGATGTTGACGGAAAAAAATTCTCTTGTGTATTAAGAGATGTTCAGTATCACCCAGTTAATGACAAAGCTTTACATGCTGATTTCTATCAGGTATTTGAAGACAAAGCATTCGAAGTAGAATTACCAATTCGAGTTGAAGGATTCGCAATCGGTGTTCAGTCTGGTGGTAAATTAGCAGTTATCTCAAGAAAACTTAAGGTAAAAGGTCTAATGGCTGATCTTCCAGAAAATCTTCTTGTTAAAGTTAGCCATCTTGGACTTGGAAAAAGTATTCAGGTTGGAGAACTTGCTTATGATAACTTAGAACTTCTTAACTCTAAGAAATCAGTAGTTGTTCAAGTTAAGCTTACAAGAGCTGCTCGTGCTGCTGCTATGGCTGCAAAATAGATTTCAACACTATTTTGCTCAGCACAATGAAGCAAATAAATATAACCTCCCATTTATTGATGAATGGGAGGTTTTTTTAATATCCTTCGTTCCTAAAATGAAGGATGGAATGAATGCAAAGTTTTCATGGAAAATGCCGTGAATATTCTAACTTTGGATTTGTTATGATACAATTTCTAAAAAAACTATTTGGGCAGACTAAACATCCGCTGCAAGAAAATAATATTGAGATGAAATATCTGATTGTCGGCCTTGGCAACATTGGTGCTGAATACGCAAACACAAGACACAATATAGGATTTCGTATTTTGGATGCTCTTGCCGAGACAGCTAATATAGAATTCAAAGAAGCAAGATATGGAGCTGTTGCTGAATACAAGTTTAAAGGCCGGATCTTTGTGCTTGTAAAGCCAAACACTTATATGAATTTAAGTGGAAAATCGGTTAATTACTGGCTTCAGAAAGAAAAAATACCCGTTGAAAACATGATGGTTTTGGTTGATGACCTTGCCTTGCCGTTTGAAACTTTACGGTTGCGTCCGAAAGGAAGTGATGCCGGTCATAACGGATTAAAACACATCAACGAGATACTAGGACACCAAAATTATAACCGCCTGCGTTTTGGAATTGGTTCCGATTTTAGCAAAGGAAAGCAAGTAGACTATGTTTTAGGTGAATGGTCGCCTGAAGAGCTGGAGAAACTACCTGAACTCTTTAAAATCTGTATCAACATGATAAAAGGAATGAGTACCATTGGTATCCAGAGAACCATGACAGCATACAATACAAAAAAATCAGGCAGTTAAAAAAATAAGAAGCCATGGATGATAAGGTTAGAGTAGACAAATGGCTGTGGGCTGTACGTATTTTCAAAACCAGAAGTATGGCGGCCGAAGCTTGTAAAAAAGGAAAAGTTACCATTGGTGGTGTACACGTGAAACCATCGCGCGAAGTAAGGTTAAACGAACAAATTGATGTGCGTGTACCACCTATTACACGCAGTTATTTGGTTACAGCTATATCCGGCAAACGGATGGGCGCAAAATTGGCCGTTGACTTTGTAAAAGACATAACTGCTCAGGATCAATTGGATTTATTGGAAGCAACCAATACACGTGGGTTTGAATCACGGGACAGAGGTATTGGAAGACCAACAAAATTAGATCGCAGATTAATTGATAAGCTTAAGAAGGAATAAACACATCAGGAACCGACAAGAAAAAAATATGATAATAGCACAGGATAAAAAGAAAACGAATTTAGCAGAATACATCCTTTACATGTGGCAAGTTGAGGATATCATCAGAGCCTATCAATTCAACATTGATAAAATTGACGAAAACATCATCAAACAATTCAATCAGCCGGAAGCTACTCAAAACGAAATTAGAGACTGGTACGAAAATCTGATTGAAATGATGAAGATTGAAAAAGTGGAAGAAACAGGACATCTTCAAATCCTTAAGAACAACGTAAACGAGCTTTACGATTTTCATGTTTATCTACTAACAAAAGGCAAAGATTCAGCCTACAACAATCATTATCAGCAGGCTCTTGGCAACATAACCGAATTTCGCGAAAAATCGAAAGCAACCCAGGAAAACAATGACATTGAGGTATGCCTTACTGCTTTGTATGGTATCTTAATGCTTAAACTTCAAGGAAAAGAAATCTCGAAAGACACCCTCTCGGCGATTACTACTTTCAGCCAAATGATTTCTGAATTAACTGCGAAATACAAGGCTTTCGAAGAAGAAAACGAATAATTACAAAACACCCCAAGATAATGATACTGCCCCCAAAATATAACAATTGGATATTACTGATTTTAGTTTCTTTTCTTTGGGGAAGTCCATATATTTTGCGGGAGATTGCATTGGAAAGCTTTAGCCACAATCAAGTGGCTGCTTTTCAGGTATTTTTTTCATTCCTGCTATTTATTCCTCTGATTATTAAAAACATCAGAAAACTTTCGAAAGAAAACATACTTCCGTTAGTACTTTCAGGAATCACAGGAAATATTGGCCCGGCCTACTTTTTCGCCAAAGCGCAAACCCAAATCAACTCTTCGGTGGCAGGCATGCTAAATGCTATGTTGCCAATGGTTACATTGCTGATTGCCATCCTTTCTTTTAAAGCAGGTACGAATAAAAAAGTGCTGGTCGGAATTTTACTGGGATTTGCAGGAACACTTATCATTAGTTTTTCCGGAGATTCTTTCGGATCGTCGTATTTCTGGGGTGTCTTTTACGTGTTTATGGCCATTTTATCGGTAGCCATCAGCATAAACATTGTCAGTTTTTCATTGCCTAAACTTACCGGAACCGAAATAGCCTCTCTGGCATTTCTATTTGTTGGCCCCATGGCTGGAATTTTTCTGGCTTTCACCGATTTAAGTTCACCCTTGGCATCTGAAAGCTTATCGAAAAGTGCATTAATGCTTGGTTTGCTGGCTGTATTAACTTTCGCAGGAGTTATTCTATACAATCAGCTCATCAAAAAATCCTCGCATGTTTTTGCTGCATCAATAGCCTATATTATTCCCATTATTGCCATCTTTTGGGGCATTGTAATTGGCGGGGATCATATTTCGATTGCTCAAACCGCATCCATATTTATTATCTTAGTTGGAGTTCATCTAACTCATCGATAACGTGAAAAAAAACATATTATTTGCCATTGCATCAGGTCTTTTGCTGGGCATGCCTTTTTGCATACCACAACTTTTTCCGCTCATTTTTTTTGCATGGATTCCTCTTTTATGGCTGGAGGAAAAAACAATCAATCACCACAATCCTTACACACTTTTCAACTATACTTTTCTGAGTTTTTTAGTGTGGAACATTCTGGCATATTGGTGGGTGGGCAAAGCTCAAATCACAGGCGTAATCCTCATCATACTTATTAACTCTCTTTTGCTTGCTCTGATTTTCTGGCTGATTAGCCGATCGAGAAAACACTTGAAAATTTCCATTCTCTTTCCCTTTCTGCTTATTTGGCTGGGCTTTGAATATTTCGATACCTGGTGGGATTTAGCCTGGCCCTGGTTGAATTTGGGAAATGCTTTTGCTTCAGCACCGAAATGGATACAATGGTACGATATTACAGGAACGCGTGGTGGAAGTTTATGGGTGATTTTAATCAATCTCGGATTCTTCTCTCTGATAAAAAATCAAAAAAAGAACATCGCTTTTAGATCTATTGGAATGTTTCTTTTAATTGGTATTCCTCTTCTCTACTCTATTTTTCTGTATCACCAAAAGGAAAATGGAATCGGAACCAAAAGCTTCGCACTAATCCAGCCAAATTTGGATCCGTACACCGAAAAATTTGTTCCCGAAAACGAAGAAAAACACTTTGCCGGTTTTATGAATACAGCAGATTCTATTTGCAGTAGTCAGCGTCCTGATTTTTTATTGGCGCCGGAAACCGTAATTTTAAAATATATCGATGAAAATAATCCAAGACAATCTTACAACTATTTACGATTACTCGATTTAAAAAAGAAATATCCTAAAACGAAAATACTAATTGGTACTCACAGCAAAATTGAATCAGAATCATTCAATTCAGCATTATTTTTAACCGATACCATAAGACCTCAATTTTACCACAAAACAAAGCTTGTTCCTTTATTTGAGAGAGTGCCGTTCGATAAATACCTGAGCTTTTTAAAAGACTATTCGATTGAAATTGGAGGATACCAGGGAACCTATAGCAGCAGGAATGATATTGACTATTTCTTATCTGATTCCATAGCATTAGTGCCGGTAGTTTGCTTCGAATCAATTTTTGGAGATTACTGTGCACAAAGAGTTCCGGAGATCCCCGGCTTTCTGTGCATGATTACCAATGACGGATGGTGGAAAACAACTCCGGGATACAAACATCATTTCAATTTTAGTAGATTAAGGGCCATTGAAACACGCAGAGACTATATTCGGGTTGCCAACAATGGAATTTCAGCTTACATCAACTCAAAAGGCACAATTATTGCGAAGAGTACATGGTGGAAAAAAGAGGTACTGACCGGCAGGTTAAAATTACGGGAAAATAAAACCTTTTACTCCGAACATGGAGATTTCATTGGAAGGGTTTGTCTGTTTATAGCCACTCTTTTATTAATCTTTGTTAAAATTCGTATTGCAACACAATCTAATACTTCAGGAAGTAGTTAAATATTTTACATTTACGATCAGATTAAACATTGTAAACAATTAATTTTAAAATAATAAATACAAATACTATGAGACGATTACTATTTGCACTTTTTAGCATCTGCTTTTTTGTTGGATCAGCAAATGCAGTAACCAAACACAAAAAAATTGAGAAGACGTTTAAAGCCGGAGAAAACCTTAAAATTGAATCGAAATACAGTAAAATTCAGATTAAACACTGGGACAATCCTGAAATTAAATTCGAGGTGCTGATTAGTGTAGAGGGTTCGGACGATGAAAAAACAAAAAGGATGACCGATGATATTAATATCGATTTTACGGAAGGAGAAGCTCAATTATCTGCAGAAACTGTATTTGGAGATTTTTTCTCACTAAAAAAACTCACCAATTCTCTTTTTAACAAGGGAGAAATAAAGATCAGTTACACCGTTCAGTTACCTTCCAACGTGAACTTAGAAATTATCCAAAAAGATGGAGATGTTTTTATGGATAGTCATGATGGCAACCTAATTCTTGATTTGACAAATGGAAACTTTACTGCCGCGAGCTTACATGGTGAAAACAGCTTTACAATTACCGGATGTACTTTTAAAGTTGAACAACTGAGTGATTCCAAATTAAACGTAGCCAACTCTAAAGTAAGTATCGAAAATACCGGCAAATTAACCGGTGAGAGCCGCGATTCTGAATTTACGATTGGTGTTGCCGATAATATTAGCATGACTTCTGCCCGAGATAAATTCGACATTAAAGAATTGGAATACCTGTACGGATCATCAAACTTCAGCAAAATTGAAATTAGCCAATTGGGAGGTGAAGTTGATTTTGATCTAAAATTTGGACACATCAATATCTTCAATATCAACAATATGTTTTCATTTATTAAAATAGACTCGAAATACGGAGATGTGGGCCTTAGTTTTATGGAAGGTGCTCAAATTGATTATGAAATCAATCACAAGTCAGTAAAATTCGATAATTCGAAAGACTTCATCTTATCGAACAAAGAAACTGCTGATAGAAAGACTTTTGTGGCAAAAGGCCGTGTCGGCAATAAAAAAGCATTCTCTAAACTGAATATCAGAGCAAATAACTGCAAGATTAGATTGCAGTAAACATCACCTGAAAAGGAAAATCAGAAAACAAAAAAAGAAGAGGATGTCTCAAATGAAATTTTAAGACTCTGAGATTTTAATATTTGAAAATATTCTCGAATAGGTATATAAAAAGAGGCTGTTTCGTAATTATGAGACAGCCTCTTTGTATTTAAATAGTCTTGGCTGTAAAAGTCCAAATACTGCGTTATACCAAATTAACGTCAAAATTGATCTCATAAAATAATGCTTATAGAATCAAGTCATACCCTGACAAGAACGGACTGTATATAGTCAGAGCATGACAAACTGATATTTTAAGCAGAATTTTGAAATTAAATTGGTATTACACTTGTTTTGAAAACTGTCATTTCCAAAAACTTAAAAAAAACCTGGTTTCCTGCATACACTAAATAACAGGAATACAGTTTCGTTTTACACAAAAAATAAATACCAGATTTGTGTGGTGAAAAAACAAACCATAAAGCCTAAAACAATAGGCAGAAAGGTTGAAACCACTGTCCATTTCACACTCCTTGTTTCCTTAAAAATGGTATAAATTGTAGTTGAACATGGGTTATGCAACAAACTAAAAAGCATCAAGTTCAATCCGGTAAGTAAAGTCCATCCTCCTGCATGAAGAATGTTTGCAGTATCGCCTACTGAGTTGAGTTCAAATATTACACCTGTTCCTGCTCCCACACCGTTAGCTCCGGTAATAAGAACTGTTAACATCAGTATTGTAGGAATTACAATTTCATTAGCAGGTATAGCAATGATATAAGCGAGCAAAATAACGCCGTTAAGGCCAAAAACAAATGCAAATGGATTGGACCACTGAATAAAATATTCTGCCAGACTTAGTTCTCCAATATGTACATTAGCCACCAACCAAATTACAATTCCGGCAGGCACAGCAAAAATAACAGCACGCCAAAGAACAATAATGGTACGATCAATCAACGAGGTGTAGAGTGTTTGCCAAATTCTTGGCGGACGGTATGGTGGTAATTCAAGGCTAAAAGCCGACGCTTCACCCCTCAGAACTGATTTGCTTAATCCCCACGAAACAACCAAACTGAAAAAGATTCCCAAAACAGCGATACCAACCACTGCTCCAGCAGAAACAACACTTGCCAATTGTGCTGGCACAAGTCCACCAATAAAAATAGAAGCTATTAGTATTTGGGTAGGCCATCGTCCGTTGCATAAGGAAAAATTATTCGTAATAATGGCTATTAATCTTTCCCGGGGACTATCTATTACCCTTGCAGCAATTACCCCGGCAGCATTACAACCAAATCCCATACTCATGGTTAATGCCTGTTTGCCATGTGCACCAGCCTTGCGAAAAAGACTATCCATGTTAAATGCCACCCTTGGCAAATAACCAAGGTCTTCAAGCAAAGTAAAAAGTGGAAAAAATATCGCCATTGGAGGCAGCATCACTGCAATCACCCAAGCCATTGCCAGGTAAGCTCCGTCAATTAAAACACCATCGAGCCACCAAGGCATATGAATGGAAGCTGCTACGCCTTTTAAGATCGGATGCATATAATCAATTAAGAATGAGGCTAACAAACCGGAAGGATAATTGGCTCCTGTTACAGTTAGCCAAAAAACCAAAGCCAACAACAAAAACATGATCGGAAAACCAAGCCATCTGCTTGTTACAATTTTATCAATTCTCAAATCCAGAGCATATGCTGCTTTTTCTCCTTTCTGCTTCACCGCTTTTCTGGCAATTCGAGAAGCATCTTCATAAATGGATTCAATAACGGTATCATGAAGATCAATCCCAAGATCCCATCGAGCTTTATTCGCCTCTGATAATATATTTTCTCTTTCTTTTAAATGAGTATCATTCATCGCTTTACTAAATTTAGAGTTGAACAGTTGAATCACCGGCATTTATACTTCCCAGCTCGCCCGATTGAACTGCTTCAATAATACTATTATCACCTTCGAGTAATCGCAAAGCAACCCAATTCAAATTAGGAAGATTAGGAAACTGTTCTGCAAGTTTTGATGCTAAGCTTGAAATGGCATTATTAAGCTTAATTGAACGGCTTTTAATTTTATGTGGTTTGCAAACATACTTTCCTGCTGCCACTTCTTCGATAGCAGCTAGAAGTTCTTTCATACCCTCTTTTCTACGCGCAGACGCAGGAATAACGGGTATCCCCAATTCCTTTGATAAAGCTCTTTCATCAATTTCGATGTTATTGCGTTTGGCTTCGTCCATTAAGTTAAGGCAAAGCACTGCCCGATCTGTAATTTCGAGTATTTGCAATGCCAGATTCAAGTTTCGCTCCAGCCGCGTTGCATCAACAACAATTACAGTTACATCAGGTTGCCCGAACAAAATAAAATTACGCGCCACCTCTTCATCTGTACTTGTTGAGAGCAGTGAATAGGTACCTGGCAAATCGACCACTTTGTAACGTTTCTCGTTGTATATAAAACCGCCCTCAGCCCGGCTTACCGTTTTTCCCGGCCAGTTGCCCGTATGCTGATGCAATCCTGTAAGGTTATTAAAAACAGTACTTTTCCCTGTATTTGGATTGCCTGCCATCGTTATTACATAATCAACCTGTTCCATATTTAACCCAAGTTTAATCAGGTTTTCTTTGTTGTGAACAGGGCAATTGTCACAATTATTTGAGTTACTCATTTGTGTCATTTTTTTTGTGGACAAAAATTAAATCAGCTTGTGTTTTTCTGATTCCGATTGTTGCTCCCATTACGCGGTATCCAATCGGATCACCGGAAGCGCTTTTCATTTCTGCTGATACCAAACTACCTGCTACCACTCCTAAATCCATCAGTCTTCTTCGCTGTTGTCCTCTGCAATTGGGTGAAATTCCGGCAATTTCAGCTTTTTCTCCTATGGCCAGAGATGACAACAATTCGTATTTTGGAGCTAAGGGTACAGTTCCCGACAGCAATTCAACAGTTATCTGTGAAGCAAAAAGTGGAGTTAAAGTACATTCATCTCCATTGGCAATAAAAGTGGTTTTTCCTTTATCTACATCTGTTACATAGACTTGCATGCCAGGATATAATCCTTCTACCACCAATTGCTCATAAATACTTCGTGGTTCATCTTCGATGTGAATAATCCGGCCAGTCACACCTTTTTTTAGGTTACTTAGTAGTTTCCCTTTAGGTTCAGGCAATTCCCCGTCAATTGAAGGTATAGGATCTCCATGCGGATCAAATACAGGATTGCCCATTTGGGCAGCTAATTTTTCCGTATCTTCCTGTGTAACAAAATGCTCTATACGATCGGCCTCGTTATGCCAATCAGCTTGAGCTACACTTGTTTCATCGGCAAGATACCTTTCCCATATACGATGTACCCGAATTACCCGAAGTGAATAAGATCTTCCGGTATCTGTTAAAGATATGGTGTTATCATCCATAGTTACCAAACCTAAAACAAGCAGACGCTCAATCAGTTGACTTGCGCTATCATCTGAAATATTCAGATTGCCCGCAATACTATTCATATTGCATAAATTCTTGTTGTACTCACAATCAAACAAGTACTTAAGGGCATCTTCCAATTGAACCCTTTGATTGTTCATTTTTATCTTTGAAAAAAGGGCTATCAATCCTTTTTTGGGCCAGAAAATCCAAAAAAAGATTAATACAACCACGACTCCAAGGAAAAACAATATACCTGATTGTATACCTACTGTTAATAATGTAATCATCTATTCTTTCTTTAACTTTTTTATACTTAATGGTTGCTGGATATTCTTTACTCCAGCTTTGAAAAAAAACTCTCTCATTTTTAATAAAATGTGGCTTTAAAATAAGCCCCAGATCTTTGTTTCCTCATCTAAAGTAATTCTCTTATATGATTAGTCCAAGTTAAACTTTGAATTTATTAACAGACAATTATACTACCTTCAAAGACCCTTTAAACAATATATAAATATCACATTAAAATTAGTATACAAAATTCAAGAAGATTATATCCTGCTAAAAAAGAACTCCTCTACTTGAATGGAAGTTCATTTCTTAAAGAAAAAAATACCATACACTTGAGAAAGAGTCTGTTTTCAGAAAAAAAAGACCATCTACTTAGGGTGAAACTCAATTCCATATCAAAAAAACAATTGGTTCATTAGCTGAAAGATTTCCGAATAAAAAGAAGTTTAATGCTTCAAATTTTATTCCGTTGATTGTCAATAATTCCACCGCGCCTACTTACCAAACAGAAACAATGAAAACAAGTTGAAATAAACTGCCGGTATCAACCAAAAGGATACCTAAAAAAGCTTTTTAATTTCTTTGGCTGGAAACTGTAAATATTCTTTAATTTTTCATGTTTCGTACTACTACACAAAACCTTTTTTGAGTAAATTTGAAACTATGACTGTTACAAGAAAAAAATACTCCCTATTACTCATTATTTTCATTTTAGTATTCTCCGATAAGGGATTTTCAGAGGATCAATTCAAAATCGGTTTTTCGCAATGTACATCGGTAGACAGCTGGCGAAAAGCGATGCAAAGTGAAATGCAAAATGAATTGATTCTATTTCAAAATATGGAATTAGTAATAACCGATGCACATGACAATAATGAAAACCAAATTAGGGATATTAGAGAACTAGTTAAAAGCGGTATTGATTTACTAATCGTTTCTCCCAACGAATCGGCTCCAATAACTCATATTGTTGAGGAAGTTTTTCGCAAGGGAATTCCAGTAATTGTTCTCGATCGAAAAATTGAAAGTGAAAACTATACAGCTCAAATTAGCGCCGACAATTATTTGATTGGGAGGGAGGCTGGAAAATATGCTGCCAGATTATTAAATGGCAAAGGTAACATTGCTGAAATTTGGGGACTAAAAGGTTCCAGTCCTGCCATTGAACGACACAAAGGATTCTCTGAAGTCATCAGCAAATATCCTGGTATCAAAATTATTTTCTCTGAAACAGGAGAATGGTTCAAACAGGGTGGTACCAAAATGATGAAGCTAGCCATTGAACAACATGATAATATCGATTTGGTTTTTGCACATAATGATTACATGGCTATTGGCGCGTATGAAGTGCTGCAATCGAAATTTGGCGAACACAGACCCTTTTTACTTGGGATTGATGGTCTGCCAGGGCCAAATGACGGTGTTAATGCTGTAATTCAAAAGAAAATTAATGCTACATTTTTATACCCAACCGGTGGTGCGGAAGCAATACAGTTAGCCTTTAAAATTTTAAATAAAAAACCATTTAAGAAAAATATCATTCTAAAAACAGTTGTTATTGATTCTGACAACGCAGAAATCCAGAAACTGCAAACCGATCAGATTCTTTCCCTTCAGGGAAAAATATCCGCAGCAAAAACCATTCTTGACTCTCAAATTATTAAATACAAAAGTCAGAGAATGTGGCTGATTATTTCGCTTAGTTTTCTTCTTATTGTCATTCTTTTGGCCGTACTCTTGTTTCAGGCATTCAAAAATAAAATTAAAGCCAATCGAAAATTAGAAGAACAAAAAGAACAAATCGAAGATCAACATGAAAGGCTCATTTTGATTTCATCTCAATTGGAAGAAGCAACTCAAACTAAACTAAGATTTTTTACCAATGTTTCGCATGAATTCAGAACTCCTTTAACTCTAATTCTTGGATCTATAGAAAATCTTTTAGATCAAAAAATTAAAGATAAAGAGTCGTATCAACAGTTAAATGTAATGCACAGAAATGCCAATCGACTGCTTCGCTTAATCAATCAGCTGATGGATTTTCGAAAAATGGAGAATGAAAAAATGCAGATGAAGATTTCCAAGAATGATATCAATCAGTTCATTAAGGAGATATCCGATTCGTTTCAAGAATTGGCAAATAAAAAGCACATTAACTATTCATATTTGTCGACCATTCAAAAAGAATACTTGTATTTTGATACAGATAAACTTGATAAAATCCTGTTCAATCTTTTATCGAATGCCTTTAAATTCACGCCCGAACAAGGTGAAATTACAGTTCATTTGGAGAATTCAAATCATGAATTTAATAAAGAGATGAAGGATTGTGTAAAGATTAGCGTAGTTGATTCGGGTTGTGGAATTTCAGAACCGGATCTTAAAAACGTCTTTCAACGATTCTATCAAGCCAAAACCAATGCTTCGTTCCCTGGAACCGGAGTTGGCTTGTCCTTAACCAAAGCTTTGGTTGAATTGCACTCAGGAATTATAAATGTTGAAAGTAGTTTGGGGAAAGGGACAGTATTAACAGTCTATTTGCAGAAGGGTAAATCACATTTTAATGATGCTGATTTAATTTTTGCCGACTCTAAAGAAAAAGATACTTCGAGGCAGATTCCATCAGAATTAGATGAAATGGACTTTATTCCCCAGCTTACTGAGTCAAACGAAGAAGAAAATCCTTCCTTTTTAACCGACAGAGAAATTCGGATTCTTATTGTAGAGGACAACCCGGACGTTTCGGAACATATCGCAGAATCGCTAAAAGGAAACTATAAAATTTTGAGAGCCGAGAATGGAAAACAAGCTTTAAAAGTGATTGAAGCAGAGAATCCGGAATTAATCATTACCGACCTAATGATGCCAGTGATGGATGGATTGGAATTGACAAACATTGTAAAATCAGATTTAAAAACCTGTCACATCCCAATCATCATGCTCACCGCAAAGGCTTCACAAGAACATAAAATTGAAGGGCTGGAAGTTGGTGCTGATTCCTACATTCCAAAACCTTTTAACAGGAAACATTTGCAGGTTAGGGTGCGGAAATTAATCGAAAGCAAAAAAAGAATTCGAATTCATTATCGCGAAAGCATCGATTTCACGGAACAAAACGATGGCATTAACAGATTGGATCAACAGTTTTTGAAGAAAGCTTGCGAAGCCATTGAAACCAATTATCTGAATTACGATTACGGTGTTGAAGAATTGAGCAAGGATATTAATTTATCGAGAGTTCATCTGTACCGTAAAATAAAGAACTTAACCGATTTGTCGGCCAGTGAGTTTATCCGAAATGTAAAGTTGAAAAAAGCCTCATCGCTACTTTTGGAAGGAGACTTAAGTATTTCTCAAATTGCCTATCAAACAGGGTTTGCCAGTCCATCCTATTTTAGCAAGTGTTTTAAAGAAAAATTCAAAATGTCTCCCAAAGAATACATTCAGCAAAAAAAATAAAGCAAAAGCTTACATAGAAAATCAAAATGAATTGATGCCTGATAAAAATAACTGCACATCCTATTTTGGATTAGTTGGCTTTGTTTTTTTTCATTAATCTGATTGAGTAATCAAAAAAAATCCGGGTCATACAGACTCCGGATTTTTCCTTATTAAAATAACATCCTTTTTCTACCAAATTGATTTCAATTTGTAGAATTTGGCTTCTTTAACCGAAATTTTATCACCACTACTAACTACATCTATTTTATCAAACTTTTCAGCAGAAAAAAATTGATCTGTCATAACTAACTCTCCATCATTTACAAAAACCTCGATGGAAGATTCATCAATAAGTATCTGTAATTTTATTCCTGTTTTACAACTTATCTTTGCTTTATCAATGCTTGCGAAAACATCTGAGAAAGAAATATTCTTAAGCTTTGTTCTATCAATAGTAAAGCTTTCATTCACTCCGGAATAAAAGGCTTCCAATTCTTCACCTGCCGAATTGCTTAGCTTAACACCAAACTTTTGCGGTTGTTCATCCCATGCTATTTCCAAATCAATTTCCAAGGGGATGGCCTTAAAAGGAATTGTATTTGTCACATCAAAATTTCCGTTTATATCCTGATTCGGAATGATATAACATTCCTCCCGGATTAATTCCAGCTCTTTAACCGGAACAGAATTTAAATGGTAATTGTTATCCTCTTTTTTAAGAACCAATTCTCTTGGAAAGGTATTCGCACTTCTCCACTTGTAAGTAGGAACCACAGTCGCATATTGCCAGTTACTCATCCAACCTATAAACAGCACTCTTCCATCCTCTTCCGGCACATTCGACCAGGTTACTCCTGCATAATTATCTCTTCCATAATCAAGCCATTTGGTATCGTTTCCAATACTGACAAATTCTTTTCCGTTAAAATCTCCAACAAAATACTGAGTAGTGCTGCCACCATTAGGTCCTCCGGCACCAATGCTGACAGTTAAAATCCATTTCTCCTCATCGGTTCCTTCAACTTTTATTGGAAATAAATCAGGACATTCCCAAACACCGCCATGTGAACCAAATTCTTTTCCAAAATCACTTTCAAAAGTCCAATCAATAAGGTTTGTGGAAGAGTAAAAACTTGTATGATCCTGTACTGCAAGAGTCATGATCCATTTCTTAGTTTCTTTATGCCAAATTACTTTAGGATCTCTGAAATCTCTAATTCCAGGATTTTTTAATACAGGATTCTTTTCATACTTGGTCCATGTTCTTCCTTTGTCTAAGCTATAAGCGATTCCCTGCGATTGAAAATCATTCCGTCCGGCCTTTTCTCCCTCCATATTGTGGTAAGTATAAATAGCAACCATTGCCGGCTTATCTTTTGATCCAAATCCTGAAGTATTTTGATAATCTATCACTGCTGAACCAGAATATATATATCCCAAAGAATCTGGATATAATGCTATTGGCAGATGTTCCCAATGTACTAAATCCTTACTTACAGCATGCCCCCAATGCATTGGTCCCCACACCGAACTTTCGGGGTGATACTGGTAAAATAAGTGATATTCGCCCTCATAATAAACCATTCCGTTTGGATCATTCATCCAATGCTCTTCAGGCGTAAAATGAAATTGCGGACGATAAGGTTCCTTGTAATTTTTTTCGGAGATATCTAACTTCTCTTTTCTTGTTGAAGTACAAGAGCACCCTAAAAAACTTAATATTATTATCGTTATTATGTATTTTCCCATTTCCAGCATTTTTTATTACTTACCCTTATAATTAAACTTTTAAGATTTAATAGTTAACTTAATACTACATACAAGATCTAAAAGAAATCCAACTGCGGTGTATCCCTTTTTCTTTTGAAAAAATATTTTTTCACAAACTATTTATTTAAATACAATTCACATTTTCCGAATCAGTTGAATATATTCCATGAATTGCAGCCAACAAAATTAACACTTACACACTAATTTACTGTTTTATAAATAGATAGATCAGAAACTTCGATTTGGCCATCATCCACAAATATTGTCCATGGGTTTTTGTTCATTTTGTAAATGCGATTTGTAAAAGCAACATTATTATTAACATAGACTACACAGATAGATTTCTCAATAACAATTTTGATATCGAAAACATTATCTTCAGGAACAATTAAAGGGGTAAAATTTAATTCATTAGTATATGAACCAGTTGAATAAATGGACTCCTTATAAAGAAATAAAGCCGGCACTGACCATTTATTAGAAGATGTTAAATCAAAAGTTACAGAATAAACTTCGGACAAATCATCACAAGCTCCAAATGAAAATCCAAATCTGGAAGACTGAGAAGCATCTATACTGAGTTCTATTTTTACAGGAACTGTATTCCGATTAAATAGGCCATAAGATCTTCCATCCTGATATCTCATTAAGTATGTTCCATCTTCCCCCGATACATCACCCTTCGACTTAACCATTAAATAATCTGCCGGAGTATTAAATTTATTGTCTACTCCTTCCGAAATTGTAGTATATAACTTACCACTGGGTTGTTGAACCAGTTTATGCGTTATTAAACTACCTGCCCAATCAAGTTCGTTATTTCCATTAACTTCCTGTCCTGTTGAACACCATCCGGATAAATAACGTTCGGTTCCATTTGAAGCTGTTTTTCCAGCATAAAGATACAGACCATCAAAGGTTTCATGATGACCTTTTTCATCTTCACAACGTTTCCACGGACCATCAGGACTATCAGCTATTCTATAAAATGTTTTTCGATGCTCATCTCTATTAATACGAGAAAACAACAGGTACCATTTATTACCCATTTTAAAAATATCAGGACACTCCAGTATTTCTGCATCCGAATCAAAATCTGTAAGAGGAGCTATTAGATTCCAGTTTTCGAGATCAGCTGATGTATAACGTGCCAATATACCTTTTCCATCTTTAACTGCGGTAACCAACATTACATAGGCAGATTTTGTTGGATCATAATACACACAAGGATCTCTAAAGGTATTTTTATCATAGCCATCAGGCGCCTCAAATGTGAATGAAGGAACTTTTGTAAAAGTTCTCATATCGGTTGAAGTAGCCAACATTATTTTTTCTGCAGGGTATAAATTACCATTATGTCCTGTATAAAAACCGTATAATTTCCCTTCTGAATTTTTTATAAAACTTCCTGTTCCTAAATAAGCCTCCTGCGAATTTGATTCTCCGGTGCCTATTGATTGAGTAAGCCCAGAAAAACTGCTGTAGTCTTTAGTTGTAGTACAATAGATTGGATGGTCTGTACCAGCCCCATTTCTCCAATCCTGCAAATAAAACAGGTAACACACATTATCATCCATATTATAATATGGCATTGGATCGCCCACATAACCGTTTTGAGGTTTGTAGAATGTTGAATATGCACCACTTTCAACAACCGACCTACAACTTGTTGTTGTGTCAACTTGCAGAGGTATTACATTCTCAATATTGTTGTCTTTTGAACAACTTGTATTAATCAAGAGAAAAATATACGTAAGTAATAATAGTTGAAATCTCATTTGAATGATTATTTAGCGAACGGAAATAAATTCCGTTCGCTTTGGTTTAATATTATTCCTTTGGATAGGCCTTTAATTCGTCCCAATATATCATGTGAGAAGTGAAAGCTTGGTCATCTACTGTTTCATTTACATGCGGAGCAACCAAGATATTGTTTATAACAGCAGTTCTGCTTTCCGGAATTTCAAATATTAATTCCTGCCATTCTCCAATTGCTTCCGCAGAATAGAAAACTTTTAACCAATCTTTATTTTGCTCTCCATCCGATTGTATCTCTATCTGTACATCACCGGCTGCTTCTTTTAATACCATTAAACTAATTTTACTATACTCAGCCGGATCAATATCCACTTTATATGTACCCCATAATGCACCACCCGACCATGGCTTTCCTCCATCATCAGTATCTTCCTTATTTCTCATTATTGCAACACATGTTGATGTGGAATTAACAGCATCCCTTTTGGGATTAGCATAGCCGTTATTGATTGTACTGGCAATTCGTGCCCAAATTGGAGATACATCTTCTCCATTGTAAATAACAAGAACAGGTTTAGGAGCTTCTCCCAAGATTACGGTAACCTCATATTTAAACAAAGAACCTAAATAGTCAAGTGTAAAGGTTACTGGGCTTGTAAAATCAACAACAGCCCCTGATTCAGGAGTTAAAGCAGCTCCTTCCGTATATTCAACAATTGGGATTAGAGACGTGATATCGGTACCTTCCGGCAAATAAATTACAATCGTCTTGTTTGTTTTATCAATATCACCTTCTGCCGAACCAATTTTAAAACTTATAATATCAGCTCTCGCAACATCTACTGATACATCATACTTCCGATATATACTTAGGTTAGTCACTGTATAAGTCACATTAAGCAGATTTCCATTACGATCTGAAAAGTCTACTGGCTCATCACTAGCTGGAGCAATCACCGCACCTTCTCCCAGTGTTATCTGTGGTGTTAAAGCAGTTAAATCTGAACCAGCTGGAAGGATTACTGAAATGGATGAATTTTCCTCATTAATTGTGCCCTCAACACCATTTACCACAAAAGAATGAATATCAACGTCTCCTGAAAAATCAAGAGATGGTGATTCTGTGTCATCACAAGCACTAGATGCCAACATGCATAAAACACACATTGCTACGAATAATTTTTGATATATTTTTTTCATGAAATTAATTTTAGCTTAAACTTAGTTTTGAAAATAAAAATACGATGCTTCAAGAATTTCTATATTTCCTTTCTCAGAGAAAAGAAATATCTGATCAAATTCACCAGAATCTGACACAAGACTTGACAAAACACGTTTTCCCGTTTCCGTATAAAATTCAATAATCCCAGAATCAATAAGAACATTTATTTCTAAAGTAGAATCTCGATGAATGCAAGGCATTTCAACTGCTCTTTTCTTTTCCTCATTTATTGTTGATAATAGAAAGTAATTTTTCCAGAAGTTTTCATATCCAAATACCAAATGTTCTCCATCCTTATTCTTAAACTCTATCCCCAATTTGCCTGGAAAGGAAATTCGAGTCATGTGTTCGGTCTTAAATTTCAATTTTAGATATAAAGGTTCTTTATTTTTCGGTAAATAATCGGATAAATTCATCCTTCCTGAGAGTTTAACTGAATCCAAAATCACCTTTTTATTCTGAGGCTGATTATAGTCCAATTTGGGATACAACTCAATCATTAACTCGTTGTAGATTTCAGTAATATGAACAGTTCGGGGTACTGTATATTTGCTTTCAGACTTATTTTCTCCCTCAACAAATCCAATAAGAATTGGAGCCTTATTTTCTTGAGAAAAAGCTACAGCTCCACAAACATTCTTTCCAAAATCAACAAAATGATGCTGAGTGGTTTCTTCTATAAAATCATTCTCCTCGAAACTTCCAATATAATATTGCATTTCTGGTTCCAATGTCACTTGTTTTCCTGACGAAAAAGTAATCAGGCAATAACTTGATCCATCACCCAAAGGAAATATCACATTATTATTCAGAACCGAATTTTTAGGAAAATGATCTGACCAAAATTCACTTGCATATTCCCAGGAAACAAAATCTTTTGATGAATAAAATTCAACATGATCTCTAACAGAAATACTCATCATCCATTTCTTTTCTGAATCAGACCAAAAAACAGAAGGGTCCTGAGGATTTTCCAACAATGAATTTGGAACCTCTGATTTTCCCTTGAAAATTGTCCAATTCAAGCCATTATCAAGGCTATATTTCAGAATAGCATCCATTTGGTTGTTTTCATTGTTTTCAATCAACAAGGCAAGCAATGGAACTCCAGCCTTTGTTCCGATAGGAAGACAATGCTGTTTGTCCTGCACAATGGCGGCACCCAAAATATTCTCTCCTTTTGGAAATATAGAAGTTTCCTTTTTTTCCCAGATTAACAGATCCTTACTGAATGCATGTGCAATATTTACAGAAGCGCCGCTTGTCTTTTTGTTTTTGTAATAAAGGTGGTAGATTCCAGCTTCATAATATAACAATACCGGTGCATGCAAGATCCCAGATTCCAATCCAAAATGTATTGAATGTATGTTATTTTTCTTTTGTGAAGAAGAACACTCTACAAATAGAATAACAATCCAAATACTTAATATAATGTTTCTCATGATCATCTTGTGTTTCATGCAATAATTAATCTTTACCCAAAATGGTGAATTGATATTGTTGTTTAACCGAAATTTTCGGTTAAACAACAAGTAAATATACCCTGCTTAGTACCCAACATTTTGCTGATACAATCCCTTACTGAAATTGATCTGTTTTTGAGGAATTGGTAAGTATTCATCCCGGCCTTTTGTTACACTGCTGCCTTCGTAATAGCTGATTCGTTCTTTTTCCTTCATAAAATACTTATCCATAATTTCTTTAGCAATACCCCAGCGTACAAGGTCGAAATAACGGCTTCCTTCCATCGCAAATTCCAAACGACGTTCCCATCGAAGAGCCTTTCTTGCAAAATCCTGAGTCCAGTTACAATTCACACCATCTACGTAAATTCCAACTAAATAATTCCCCATATATGATCCATTAGCAAACTTCAACAGTTCAGTACTGGCCTGAGCACGTTCTCTAATTCTGTTAATCAATTCCAGAGCTTCAGCCTGTCTTCCTAATTCTATTAATGCCTCAGCTTTCCACAACATCACATCTGCATATCTAACCAGAATTCTGTTTTTTGAATTACCATAAAATGGATCAATATTTACAAAACAAGGACAATCAGGAGAAACATTTTCCTTTAAAGATGCATGCACACCATACACATCAGGGGAACGATTCCAACTTTCTTCATAAAGAAGGTTTTGATCATATTTCCACATGTGCCCGGGAGTTGCAATGGTATGGTCAATTCGAGGATCAACATTATTGGTCGCAAAATCAAGATTGCTTTGATTGTACGTATCAAACTCTGGCAAACCATCAGCAGAGGTTTTATAAGCATTCACCAAATTCTGACTCGGCTTGTGAAAATCACAACATCCCAATCCCATAGGAACTGCCAACACATCACCAAAATTTAATCGTCCGTGCATAGTTCCATCATCTGTTGAGTACTGAACTGCAAAAATCGATTCCTTTCCATTTTCATAATCTCCAGGTAAAAAATTGTATGCAAAATCCGCTTCCAAATCATATGGTGAATTATTAAGCACCTCATTTGCAAGAGAAACAACCTCCTCTAGTTTACCAGTGTTAATATTGGTCACATTATTATCATCATCCTGCTCGTAAGACTGATATAATCTTGTTTTGGCCAACATTGCTTGCGCGGCAAACTTGTCAGCTCGTCCAATATCTGTTTTCGATACAGGAAGGTTGTCAATTGCAAATTGAAAATCAGCAGCAATCTTTTCCCATAACTCATCGTTTGATAATGCAACATTTGAAATATTCTCATATTCTGAATCAGGAACTGTTTCGTCGATATAAGGAATATACTTAAACATTATTTTTAATTGAAAATATTGATAACCTCTTAGAAATCTCATTTCTCCTTCTCTGACTTTCTTCTCTGGATATTCTTCTTCGGAAAGCAGAGCCAATTGATTTAAAGCCTCGTTTGCACGTGAAATGGCAATGTAATAATTGTACCAAAGCGCATCAAGTTCACCAAAGTTTGGTGTAACATTGGAAAAAGTTTCTATGAAGTGAAAATCTTGAATATCAGCAGGACCTGAACCACCTTTGTAAGCATCGTCAGACCTGACATTTCCAAAAGGCCAAAGACTAAAAGGGTGATCGTAATGGTCATTCCCCAGACTTGAATAAGCTGCAGTAACAAACCCATCAACATTGTCTGCTCCTCCAACCTGATCATCGCCTAACAATGCTTTAGGACCCATGTCAAGTTCATTAGAACAAGAAAGCATTGTCATACAGATTAAAATATAAATTATTCTTTTCATCTTTTCTTATTTTTTGTGTTCACTTGACTTAAAATGCAACATTTACACCTGTGGTAATCATTACCGGGTTAGGGTAGCCAAAAGAAGGATTTTCAGGATCCAGACCGGTAAATTTCTTACTTTTAATCGTCCATAAATTCTGACCGCTGACATACAACCTCAGTTTACTCAATTTCAATCTGTCAATAACTGATTTTGGAAATGAATACCCTAATTGAGCTGTGCGCAACTTCATGTAACCACCATTTTCTACATAGTAGGTTGAAAAACGACCTTCCCAATTTGCATCTGTATTTGTAAGTGCAGGTATCGAAGAATTTGAATTTTCAGGAGTCCAAGCATTTAACAACCGGGTTCCTTTGTTTGAACCGGCATCATCAACACTCCAAAAATCACCTTGCCTCTTCATATCATTAATAACATCAATTCCAGCAATTCCCTGAAAGAACATGGTTAAATCAAATCCTTTAAATTCTGCTGATATATTAAGACCGTAAGTAAAATCAGGATGTGGATTTCCAATCCAGGTTCTGTCGGCATCGTCAACTACTCCATTATTATCCAAATCGGCAAAACGAATTCGACCCAAACCTTTTCCTGGTTGTTCTGCAGAAGCATCAAGTTCTTCCTGTGTTCTAAATAAACCATCAGCAACGTAACCATACATTGAATTGATTGGTCGGTTTAAAATATTATCATCAGAACCGTTTCCTCCATAGTCATTCACAACTGCAAGCGGAAGTTTGGTGATTTTATTGCTGTAGGTTGCAAAATTGGCTGCGATCTCGAATTTAAATTCTTCTTTCAGGCTGCCACGGTATCCTACAAGTACTTCCAAACCTTCATTTTCCATTGAAGCTCCATTCACCCAACGACTGCCACCTTCGCCAATTGCACCAATATATCCTGGTAGAATCAAGATATCCTTGGTTGATTTAAAGAAATAATCAACTCCACCAAACAGTTTTTGATCAAACAATCCGAAGTCGATCCCCAAGTTGGTTTGGATGGTTGTTTCCCATTTTAAATCATCATTCCCTGTTTGAACTACACTGTAACCGGAAGGTAATGTTCCTGTTCCCTGACCATACATATCATATGCAGTTCCATTAGGCGATCTCCAGGTAGGATCTCCACCTCCGTAATTGGTCTGATACAATGAATAAGTTGCATTGTTATCAATTTCCTGATTACCAGTTTTTCCCCAACCAAACCGCAATTTAAGATTGGAGACTGACTTTAAATTATCTTTAATGAAATCTTCCTGATTAATTCTCCATCCAACAGAAAAAGCAGGAAAAAGACCGTATTGATTGTTGTTACCAAAACGAGAAGAACCATCATAACGAAGAGTAGCTGAAGCAAGATATTTATCGTTATACACGTAGTTCATTTTTCCAAAGTAGGACATTAACGCATACTCTGCTGCAGAACCGCCATTATCTTTTTTCCCGGCAGCCGCATCCAAATACATATAATCTTCGTCCTCTACAGCAAAATCCTGAGCAGAAGCCCAAAAAGATTCATCTTTTTGTTTGTAGAATTCACTACCAGCCATTATATCAAAACGATGATTGTCAACCTCATACTCATAAGAAAGAGTATTACTCCAAACAATTTTTTTATTGGAGGAATGGTTATTTGTTACCATATTGGTTTCATTCTTCAAATAACCGGAAGAATAACTCAATTGACTGTTAAGAGCATCGTAAATGCCATAATCAATCCCCAGACTTGAACGGAATTTTAAATTTTTCACTGGTTCAACGTCCACAAAGAAATTTCCAAACAATCTGATGTAGTCGTAATCGTTTTGTTTGTTGTTTTGCAGGATACGAACAGGATTTTGTCGGTCATTCATTCCTCCAACCGGTCCCCCCCATCCAATACCATCAACAGTATGAACCGGAATTAAGGGAACAGCTCTAACCGCTCCGTCCATAACTCCACCAGGTATATTAACCTCATTGGTTTGATTGAATGAGAAATTCTCTCCAATCACCACCTTACCATCAGCTAATTCATAATTAGAATTCATTCTAGCTGAAACTCTTGTAAACTCAGTAGTTTTTATAATTCCCTGATTATCCAGATAACCCAAAGAAAATAAGTAACTTCCTTTATCGGTTCCGTTTGAAACAGACAAATCATACGATTGCGAAACAGAAGTCTGAGAAACCTCATCAAACCAATCAGTATCCGAAGCTTTCATTGTTTGATTAGCATCCAAAAACTTGGGAACCAAAATTTTATTCAGGCTAGGATTCGCCAAGTCTCCATTCCAATCGAATTGATAAGAAAGATTATTTGAATTAGGATCAGTTCCTGTATTTACAAGTGATCTCCATAATGCTGATCCATACTGTTCTGCATTCATCACATCAATTTTGTTATCGTACCAGGAAATATTGGAATAAGCATTTAAATTCACCTGAATCTTTCCTTTTTTTCCTTTTTTTGTGGTCACAATAATAACACCATTAGCAGCTCTCGATCCGTAAATACTCGCTGAAGATGCATCTTTCAAAACCTGAATGGACTCAATATCATTAGGGTTTAATTCATGCATTCCCGCTTTTGTAGGAACCCCATCAATCACATACAAAGGATCGTTATTATTTAACGTACCAATTCCTCTTATGCGGATTGTAGTTCCTGAACCACTTGGCGATCCATCTGAGGTAACAAACATGCCAGGAACGTGCCCTTGCAATGATTTTATGGGATTAGCACTTGGAGTGCTAACAATTTCATCTACATCAATAACAGAAACCGCTCCGGTTAAATCTGCTTTCCTCTGCGATTGATATCCTGTAACAACAACCTGATCCAACTGCTGGAAATCTTCTTCCATGACAACGTTTACGGAACTAAGTCCGTTAACAGGAATTTCCTGCGTTTTGAATCCCACAAAAGAAAATTGAATTGTTCCTGTTGCTGATACTTCAAATGTGTACTGACCATTGATATCGGTTACAGTACCATTCACAGAGCCCTTTTCGACCACTGAAACTCCTGGAATTCCTTCATCGGAGTTGACCATCGTAACTTTTCCGCTAACATTGATTGTCTGAGCCAATGCATGTAACGGAACTGAAACCGCAAGAAAAATCAATAGAGCTGCTATTGATCTTTTTGTGATTTGTAAGAGTTGATTTTTCATAGAAATTTAAATTAGGATTGATTCATAATTCGTAAAACTTCACTCATATCATACTTGGGTGTTGCTCCCTCTTTAGAGGCAACAAACGCCCCGGTTGCCGAGCCAAAATTCAATGCTTCTTCCGGTGATTTATTTTGTACCAAAGCTGATAAAAACCCAGCTAAAAATGCATCACCAGCTCCCACAGCATCAACTGCAGCAACCTTATAACCTAAATGATTAAAAAATTGATTGTTTGTAAACAGAACAGCACCATTAGCTCCTTTGGTCACACAAACCATTGAACATTGGTACTGTTCTGAAAACCAACGAATCAAATCTTCTTCATTTTTAGAGGTCTTTCCGTACCATCCTGATATCTGGATCAATTCCTCATCATTCAGTTTTGCGACGTCGGCTTTACCAAGCAATATTTCGACATCTTCTTTCTGATCGAAAGGCGGACGGAGGTTTACATCAATTACTTTTAAACAATCAGAATCCAACACATTCAAGATTGTTTGTTTTGCTTTTTTGTTTCTGGAACCCAATGTCCCGAATACAACTATTCCTGATTCTTTTACTTTGTGAGACAATTGTTCGGTATATTCTAAATGATCCCATGCAACCGGCTCACAAATTTCATATTTCGCATTATTCTTATCATCCAAATGAACCAATACCTCACTGGTAGGCAATTCTGAATCAAGCTGAATTAACACTGTACTCATTCCTGATTCTTCTAAAAAACGTTTCAGTTTTAAACCTTGTTCATCATTCCCAATCCGACTTGCAAATTCAACATCAAGTCCAATATTGTTTAATTGCAAAGCCACATTCATAGGTGCTCCACCTGGCTTAGGACCAGTGGGCATCATATCCCATAACATTTCACCGACACTTATTATTTTTTGATTTTTAATGTCCATCACAAATTATTTTCTCAATTTATATTTGACTTAAGCCCGTTTTAATTCCTTCTGGATTTGTTCCAACGATTTCCCTTTAGTTTCAGGGAAGAACTTGAATACAACAATCAACTGCACCAACATAGCCACAGAGAATATCATAAAAGCAACACCTCCGCCATTGGCACCACTTTCGGCAATTGCAGGAAACATCCATGATACCATTGCTGCCATTATCCAATGCGTAAAACTTCCTAAAGCTTGTCCTTTTGCACGTATCTTATTAGGGAATATTTCTGAAATAAACACCCAAATTACAGCTCCTTGAGAAAATGCAAAAAATGCTATAAACCCAACTAAATAAACTACAACCAAAATATTTCCCGTTGATCCCTCAAACAAAGTCTTTGCCACCATTCCAAGAAATGCCATCATTCCTACTGAGCCAATTAAAAGCAATTTCTTACGGCCAAACTTATCGATTACAGTCATTGCCAACATGGTAAATAAAAAATTGGTTGCTCCTATCGTTACAGATTGAAGCAGAGCGTCATCCTTACCAAAACCAGTCATTTCAAAAATTCGTGGTGCATAATACATAATTGCATTAATACCTGACATCTGATTAAAGACAGCAACCAATATGGCAAGAATCACCGGCAAACGATACTCTCTTGCAAATAGATTTGCACTGGATGTTGCGTTATCCCCTTGTAATGATTCTTCGATCTCTTTTAATTCATTTTCAGGATTACGAGAAGCTAATTTTTTTAATAAGCCAAGAGCCTCTTTTGATCTTCCTTTCAAAACGAGTAACCGAGGAGTAGATGGAATATAAAATAATAGCAAGAAAAAAATAAAAGCAGGAAGCGCCTGCACTCCAAGCATCCATCTCCATGCATCAACCTCCACTATAGATGAAATTAAGTAGTTGGAAAAGAAAGCCAATAGAATACCGCTTACTACATTTAGCTGAAACATACCAACCAATCTTCCTCGAAGATGTGCCGGAGCTATTTCTGCAATATACATTGGGCCAATAACCGATGATGCTCCAACGCCTATTCCTCCAATAAACCGAAAAGAAATAAAAACCAACCAATCATCTGCCACAGCTGTTGCCAATGCTGTCATTCCATAAATAACCGCAATAACAATCAATACACTTTTTCGTCCATATTTATCAGCAGGTTTACCTGCAGTCATTGCTCCGACAATTGTTCCTATCAACGCTATTGCAACTGTAAAGCCATGCCAGAATCCATCCAATCCGAACATCTCCTGAATCGATTTTTCAGCACCCGATATTACTGCCGTATCGAAACCAAATAGTAATCCACCCAAGGCTGCAATTAATGCACACGTAAATACATAGGTATTATTCTTCTTCATCACCGTTTTATTAAATCGTTTAAATTTTATGTGACGAATCTAGTATGTTCGCAAAGAATCATATCCTTCATATGTTACCAACAATATCATTTATGTATCAAAATGCGGGAATACAAACGTTTGTATGATATATGTTACCATTTTAGCATAAATGTTACATTTCCAAATTTGAATTAGAACACCGTACAAAAACCAGACAGCCATTTATATTATGACTTAACGATCAAACACATTTGTATTTTAACATCTTTTTAATCATTGATATCATCCTTTTTCTTATCTTCCTAAGAATTTAAAAAAAAGATGACATGAAGAAGATAGCCATACTGCTTGTTCTAAGCTTTGCAATAACGACAGGATTTGCTCAAACACAACTGAAACAACATTTCGAAAAAGATCTGCGGAATTACACAACTGCATTTAATAACAAACAATGGAATACGGTTACCGATATGATGTATCCACCCATGTTTGAAATGATGAGCAAGGATAACATGCTGATGGTTTTGGAACAGATGGATAATTTGGGTGTTAAAATGACAACCGACTTTCATTCTATCGACAAAATATCGAAGGTAGTGGATTATGGGAAAGAGAAATATTGCAAAATTCAATACTACGGAATTATTAAAGTTAAACTTACCGGATTGATGTCGCAAGGCAGCTCTTTAATGCAACCTCAATTTGAGCAGGAATTTGGCAAAGAAAATGTAAAATATCACGAAGCATCGAATTCATTTACCATTCAAGCACACCGATCGATGGTGGCAATTGCCGATAAAAAATCGGATAACTGGAAATATGTAGATGTGAATTCACCTCAGGCAAAAGGATTAAAAAGATTGATTCCCGAAAAAGTACAGGATCAACTAAATTAACTTACATCCCTAAAAGCATAAAACAAAAACAGTATGAAGATATATTTTTCAGGATCGATACGCGGAGGACAGCAAGACACAGATTTGTATGCCGAACTGATTCAGGAATTGAAACAATATGGAACCGTTTTAACCGAGCACATTGGATCAAAAACGATAGACACCACAATAACCGATAAGGAAATACACGATCGGGATGTGAAGTGGGTAAAAGAATCGGATATAGTGATAGCAGAAGTAACTGTTCCTTCGCTTGGGGTTGGCTACGAAATTGGCCGGGCTATTGACATGAATAAACCCATAATATGTTTGTACAGAGTATTAAACGGCAAAACGACCTCTGCAATGATTCGCGGGTGTTCCGATTTGCAGTGCTTTGAATACTCAAATGTAGCAGAAGCTAAGGAGATTTTAAAGAAACAACTTAAAACGACATAGATGAACTGGCAAGATATTTCATACCTGAATTCGGGTTCGGCAATTCAGAAAAGAGCATTTAAATGCTTAAATAAACTTCAGGTTTTTAATCTTCTGGCAGAGTATTCTCCTATTTTAACCGGTACAATTCCTATTGGAATTTCAATTGATTCAAGTGATTTAGATATTACCTGCCGATTTATGGATGCTGATAAATTTGAACGGAAAATGGAAAATCTGTTTAGAGATCAAACAGATTTTAAAATACAGCAAAAAGAAAAAAACGGATACTGGGTTGTAGTGGCAAGCTTTACTTACCAGGATTTCCCTTTTGAAATATTTGGTTCTCTTTTTCCTCCTACAGATCAAAATTCCTATCGTCATATGCTGATTGAGCATCGTATTCTGCAATTACTTGGCGAAGATTTTAAACAAAAAGTAATTCAGTTAAAAAAGGAAGGTCTGAAAACAGAACCTGCATTTGCTAAATTATTAAAATTAAAGGGAGATCCATATCAGCAATTGCTAAATATGGAAGGTGTAACCGATTCCGAAATACTTCAACATTGGAATAAGAGTTAAAAACACCGATCGTAATTCATAGTAAATCAGACAACGGTACAAATTAACATCACACTTAAGGAGACGAAATTTCAATGTTTACCATTGATTACAATTCGTCTGCCAAACAGCAAAAGTAATTGCTCTATAAATTTTGATTACCAGCAGTTTATAATCTATTTTTGATCAATATTTTATATTGATATGGAAGGATTAAACTGTTGGGAATATTATTTGTGTGGCAGAGAGGTAGGTGGAATAAACTCTGAGGAGCTGGGTACTTGTCCCGCAAGTACACTGTATCATAACAGTGGTATTAATGGCGGAACATTCTCCGGCAGGTATTGCTGGACAGTTGAAGGTACTCTTTGTGATTCGGAAATTCAAGGTGGACTGGAAGATAAGCTGCTGAATTGCATCAACTGCAGTTTCTTTAAATCAGTAAACGTCGAACAAGGACGTGAATTTATTCTCATGCCTCAAAAAATCCATCAAAACAAATAGGTTGTCGAATCATCTACAACCTATTCTTTTATAAAGCTCATTCCCTAAACTACATTAATAGTTCTAAGCCTTTTCAATCATATATTCACTTAAATCCAAGTCTTGTAACCTCTTTTTTGTCGGATCAACAATCAAATTATAAACTGTTCCTGCAAAAAGTATCACAGCAAAAACTGTAGCAAGCATAAATCCATACTTTGCATCGCTGCCAAAGGCATCGCTTATTGCTCCCATGGCCAATGGGCCAAGTGCTGCGCCGGCGGCTGTAAAAAACAGAATCACTCCCGCAACTGCTCCATGGCTTGATTTTGGAAAACAACTAATCCCTTTCGAATTGATGGTTGGATAAATAACAGACATAAACAATCCGGACAACGGCAATAAGAATACCGTTGCTTCCACTCCAAATAACATGCTGCCAACAAAACAAACCAAAATAGCAAAACTAAACAGACTTAATACCACGGCCCAATTGAAACGAGACATCATCCACGCACCTAAAAATCGTCCTCCAGCTCTCAAAATAAAGAAAATCGGCAAAGCATAAGTGGCTATAAACAACAAGCTGCCATCATATCCTTTAATCAAAGTAGGCATCCAAACATAAATAGCTGCTTCAACCGAAACATAAAGAAAAGCTCCCATTGAAAAACCAAAAGCATAAGGATCTTTAATCATTGCAAAGGTTCTTCTTATATTAATGGCTTCACCTGACTTTTTTTGAGTTTCGGGATATTTAACCTTAACGGCAATTAAAATCAGAACAACGCATAAACTTGCCGCTACAACATAAAGCCATTTCCAATCTACTCCTTGAGTTAAAAAATAACTTACAATAAATGGTCCGATAATAGCACCAACACCAAAGAATCCTTCAACCGCATTCATGGTAGATGTATGCTCTTTTGTTGATTTCGTAATATCACCTATTAGAGCCAGGGCTCCAGTTTTAAATATTCCAATGGCCGCTCCCGAAATTACCATCAGTGTCAAGAAAAATGCAAAAGCATTTCCAATAATAAACAGATAGGAATTAACAACAAAAAGAAGCAAGCCAAGTATAATTGTTTTCTTTCGTCCCAATTTATCTGCTAAAAACCCAAGGAAAATTCCAGCCAAAGCAATTGCTGTCATCGGACCATAGTGCAGCAATCCTGCTGCTGTCATGCTTAAATCGAAAGTTTTCATTACTTCCGGAATAATTACTCCAACGGCATCGGTTGTCATGGCAAACATCAAAAACATCATGTATGTCAGCCATTTAATCAGTTTTATATTTGTAATACCTTGTATATTATCAATATTTCCCATCTTTTTATTTTTATGTAAGGATAAAATAATCCTACTAGAAATTATATACTACCTCTCCTTTTTCGTTGGTCGCAACTATATTGAAGGTGTATTTTTTCAAATTTGCATCAAAAGCGGCAATGCATCCATTATTTTCCCATTGTAATTTTAGTGATTCCGGTTTGGATTCCAGAATTTTCAGTTCAGCATCAAAACCAAAGGCCGGGAAATTATTTCTAAATTTCAATAAAGAGAGTTGCTTAAGTACCACATCTTTCCCTAATTCATTGAATGCTTCCTCTAATTTCAAATTTGTTCTGTTGATTTCTTTGTGCCCTCCAGCCCCGGCATTTTTGACAGCTTCATGATCATTCTTTCCTGCAAGAAGATCGAGGTACCAAACCTGAGGTTTGCCGGGCATAAAAATTTGAATAGCTCTCGCCAACAGAAGTTTTGCATCATTTTCGCCCAATGCGCTGTAATACGTTGCATTTACCTGATAATACATGTTCTTTTCCCCATGCAGATCTTTCACAAATCCTCCCCGTTCAACAACAGTGTCAATCAAAACCTGAATCTGTTCTTCAGTCAGCAAGCCTTTTAAATCCAACAAAGGAATTCCATCATGACACCCCAGCATATTTACAACTTTGATATCTTGTTCCAACATTTCCTTAATCCATCTGATCAAGACCTCATTTGTGTTTCTCTCGAAAGCATCTATAATTAATCCCGGCAAGAAAAAATCATAAGTCAAATAGCCTTGGTCAGCTAATTTTTCGTGCATTTTATCTTCGTACTTCGAGTGTATTTCAGGCAAGAGCGTTAAGTTATATCTATCGGCCAAAGCTTTAACCCTCCCAAGTAAATTCCATGTTCCAGGATCATTCAAAAAATTTGGCAAACCAGGTTCTTTAGGAGCATATGCAAATGCATCAAGCCTAATAATCTCGGCACCATAACCGGATAGTTTTTTCAAGGTATCTTCGTAAAATTCCCACACCAACGGAGACTTGATATTAAGATCCATTTGTCCAAGATATTTTCTTCTGGATTCCAGTAAGTCAATTGTATCTTTACGGTACTCGTCAAGTTTCCCAAATTCAATCTCTGCAAGCTTTTTGCCTTCATCTATAGCTGTATTTACTATTTTCGCCAGTCTATCTGCCGAAACATATTGAATATCAAAAGCCTTCATCAAGTCCTGAGCATCAATTTTCCCATATTTCACTTCCTGATAAAAAGTGTTCCAGTAGGGAACCTCCTTTCCATCGGGCATGCGAACCATTAAAATCGGCAGACCAGGTTTTCTGAAAAACATATCTTTGATGTATTCTGTATCAGGTTGGATATAACCTTCTTCTGATATTTCTCCACATCCATCCCAAAATTTATTCCATGGTATAAAAAACTCCTTATACTTAGAATTCTCACCATTTTTTAAAATATCCTGAAACTGACTGGAAAGAACAGACGAATGGTTTAACACAAAATCAAACTTTAGTGCAATGTTCATTTTTTTCAGTTCGATTAAATTTTCCTTCGAAGCATACATCTTATTCAGGTTATAATCGATAACGGAAAAACCTCTGTCTAAATCGGTATTAAAAACACTAGGTAAAATATAGAATGACTGAAATACATCCTCCAATTCATTCCTATTCAGAAATCTAATGATATCATCTAAAGTTCCTCCAATACTATCAGGATAAGCATTCAGCATTGGACCCGATTTTATGATTGATTTATTCTCATTCATGTCTTTCATCTCCTCCTATCTAATCAAGATATTAATCATTAAACTTGAAATTATAATGCACTAATTATTTCCTTTAAGGCAAAACAGTTAATTATTTTATTTCCAATTCATAATCTTTTGTGATTACAAAATCAGCCAGTTGTTTATGACCAGCGATTATTTTGTGCTCGGTAATTAAAACCTGCTCAATAAAAGGATCACCAACCTCCTTACCACGGTTTCTTTTCTGTCTGTGCTCCAAAGTATCAATTCTATTTCGGGCAATAAAAACCTTAGTATCCACATTTTTCAATAAACTGGTATAGGTTCCTTCTGCAATCACAACCTGAATTCCTTCCAGGTTAATTACTTCATTTTCTACACTATTCTGGTTGTAATCAATTAAAGGTTTTACAATCTCATTTTTGCCATCAACTGCATCCTTTAAATTCTGATCCATTAAATCCATTTTAACCTCAACGTGAGGTCCTAACCATTCAGGATCTTCCCTTCTTTTTGCATCATTTGATTTTGGAGGAAGAACAAAATAATCATCCTGTCCAAGCAATACCGATTTTATTCCTTCCTTCTCCAACTCATCGGCAATAGCCTTTCCTGTTTCTGATTTTCCACTTCCCGATTCACCAGATACGGTAATTGTATATCGTTTGCCCTTATTTTTAATTTTCTCTACCAAACTGGGAGCAATTTTTCCTGCAACCTTAACATGGTGTTCTTCCACTACAATAATATCACCCTTCATGATTTTATATTTTAGTTGTTCATTGATTCTTTAAGACATACTTTGAGTGTTTCGGAGGAGATCTTTACCTCCCCCGATTCTCTGCTTTTCAATATTAATATGCTAAAAAGTATATGTAATACTTAAAGTTGAAGCCCGGCCTGTAATAGGTCTTGCTCGCATGTAATTCGTAGTATTTTCAACAAAAGAATCCCCTTCCATTTCAGTAAATCCAATCGTATTAAACAAGTTGTTTATATTTGCACGAATAGATAAACCTTTGGTAATGTTCTGACTGGCATAAGCATTCACATAAGCATATCCTGGCAACACAATACCATTATCATCCTGAGCATATACCTTTGTTGTACCTATCAAACTAAAACCGATAGACGTTTTGCCTTTGTTGAAATCGTATGAAGGTGTAATGTTGTACAATAAATCAGGTACTCTTCGAGGAGTATTTCCTTTTTCATCAGCGTTTAAACTTTTGTCAATTTCGGCATGTGTGTAAGTTGCTCCAAAAGCCACATTGAAATTTGATTTTTGATAAATCCCTTCGAATTCAGCACCATAGGTTGTGAATTCCTTGTTAATAATTTTACCAAACTCTTCATTCTGTTCCGAGATATCAGTATAAAAACCTGTAACAATTACAGCCAGTGATGGAGATTTGTATTTGTATCCCAATTCGAATTGCTTAATTTCATCAGCATCCAGTCCGTCAACAGTTCCTCCTTCAGGAGTGATAAACGGAGAATACAACAAGCGGTCGGCATTAGCTCTGCCACCTTTACTGTAGCGTGTATAAACAGCCTGATCGTCATTGATCTTATAATTAGCACCTAAAGAATAAGAAACATAGTTGTAATCGTAATCAACAGGCATTGGATTTGCATTATCCAAAACAGTTACACTTTCTTCAACCGGAGTTATGCTTCCGTTATTATCAACATCAACAGGAGCTTGATAATTTGACAAATAATGACCTGTTACATCACCCATATCGTAACGAACACTACCTTCAATATTTAATTGATCAGTAACTTCAATTCCAACATTTGCATAAACAGCATCAATATCATAAGTCATATCGTAACCACGGGTACAGCAATTTCCCCAGAAAGGAACACCATGTGCTATCAAACCATTACTACTATAGTAAGAATTGTCAGCACTTGCAATATTCATTAATCTCGGTCCGTCAGAACTAATATCAGTAAGGAAAGTCTGCCACAACCAAGTCATTCCAATTTTTTGCTGTGCTTTATAATAACCAGCAGTAAAATCAACATTATCAAATGATTTCGATAAATAAAAATCATTTGTGAAATTGCCAAGGTCGTTCATATCAACGTCGAAAAGAATCGTTCTCATCAATAATCCATTATTATTTAGATTACCGATTTGTGAATCATTTAAAGCAACACCTGCATTCGCACCATTTGCATAGCTTAAACTATATCCTGCACCGGCAATACTTTCAGCTATATCGTTTGCATTTCCAATTTGAGCAGGAAACGGAGCCACAAATGAACCGTGATTGTTCGCATAACGAAATTTTTCTTTCAACTGCCATCCCTCACCAATATCGAAGGAAAATTCACCACCTACAACTTTCGAAACGGGATGCATTCCATCACCAATGTTACTGGTTCTGCTGTTTCCATTCGCATCCACACTTAATACGTGCATGAAATTTGGACTTTGAAGAGAACTGCCGGTAATACTATAACCAGGAATCGACTTATATTTAGGATCACCTTTTGTTCCGGTCACTTTTACCGGCATAGGCATGTACGCAATTGATTTATCATCCAAAACTTTAAAATACAACCGAACATATCCTTTTTCAAATTCTTTGGTAATATTCGCTTTTATCTGACCTCCGCTATTACCTGTATATCCAGGATTTCGAGGACCTTCTCCTTCGCGGAAAAATCCACCAACATGAAAGCGGAATCCATTTCCAATAGGAGCTCCATACTCAAAATCAGTTCTGTGTGATTTGTAATCAAGTCCCATGGTCATTCCAATACTTCCACCTTCAACCGCACCATTCTTACTAATAAAGTTAATGATACCAGCAGGCGAATTACTTGCGAAAGTTGATGCACTACCTCCTTTAATGGCTTCGATACGACCAATAGTTCTGTCTGATCTTAGAAAAATATCAGCATTACCAAAAGAGATATCTCCAAACTGCATTACCGGCAAACCATCTTCATGAATTTGTAGAAACTTTGAACCTCCTGAAGCAATTGGAATACCACGAACAGCGATATTCGCATTTCCTTCACCTCCCGAAGACTCTGATCGGATACCAGGAATTGCTTTAAATAGTTCAGCCGTAGTTGCCGCTCCAAAAACTTCAACAAATTTTGGTTTTAGTGTTGTTAACGCAACACTCGATTCAATGTTCGATTTTTGATTCACAACACCGGTTACAGTAACCTGATCCAAACCGATTAAATCTGCAGACAAATCAAAATCAAGAGTAATTTCCTGATCTGCAATAATAGTAACTTCTTTCTCTACTTTCGAGTACCCAATAAAAGATGCTACAATAGTATAGGTACCTGCTTCAATATTTTCCAACTGATAAGTCCCGTCAATATTTGAAATAGTACCATTTGTTGTTCCTTTAACAACTACAGATGCTCCAATTAAGGGTTCTTCATAAAGCTTATCTGTAACGTTCCCTTTTAAAATCCCTGTTTGCGCATTAATCAATCCAATAAAAAGGAAAAGATTAGCAAACGTCAAAAGAATCTTTCGTTTCATAAATTCATTTTATTAATCTATTACGAGTGAAACATCTGGGATGTAAGGAATTTTTTGTTCAAATTTACACCCAAAGGTATTTCAAAGAAATAGTAGTTAGTTGATTCGTTTTTTTTTCGCAATCGTTATCTTAGCTAAGATTATACTAACAAATATATGTAATCCTGAAATAATAGTCAACATGCAAATACTTTAAAAACAGAGTGTTAAAACTGCAACCGGTCGTGCAACCGGTTGCAGTTGATAACTTTTACTAAAATATTTCAAACGATTTCGGAAAATAATCTTGAAAACATATTATTCATGACTAATAAAGCCATTACAATAATTGACATTGCAAAAATCTTAGGCGTTTCAAAATCTACAGTCAGCAGAGCTCTTAAAGATCACCCCGACATTAGTAATGCTACAAAAGAGGCCGTACAAATGATGGCCAAACAGCTTAAATACAAACCTAATGCGGTTGCTATGTCCTTACGGCATAAAAAAAGCAAAGTGATTGGTTTAATTGTACCTACCCTTTCTCCGTTTTTTTTCCCCTCTGTTATTCACGGAATTGAAAATGAAGTTAATAAGAGAGGTTATAATTTAATGATTCTGCAATCCAACGAATCATACGAAAGAGAAGTACTTAATGTAGATATCCTGCAAAGCAATAATGTGGAAGGAATTTTAGTCTCCATTTCCCGAAAAACCGAAAACTTAAGCCATTTCACGGCTCTAATTGAGGATAACACTCCTATTGTTTTTTTCGATCGAATTCCAAAATCCATTCAAGCAGACATGGTTTTAGTTGATGATATTTCAGGTGCATTCAATGCCGTTGAACATTTGATTTCGATAGGAAAAAGAAAAATTGCAATATGTCTGGGGAATCCAAATCTACTAATTAGCAGCAACCGACTTAGTGGATACAAGAAAGCATTAAAGAAACATAGTATAGAAATTAATGAGGAATTCATTATAACAGGACAGTCATCGGAGGAAGCTGAAAAAGAGACAAAAAAACTTTTAGAATTAACAAATCCCCCTGATGCAATCCTGGCAATTAGCGATCTCACAATGTCTGGAATTATGAAAGCGTTGTATGCAGCTAAAATTAAAATCCCTGAAGACATTGCTGTTATTGGTTTTTGTGAAGATACATTCAGTCAAATGTATAACCCTCCGGTTTCAACAATTGATCCAATGGGAATAGAAATTGGTAAAATTGCAGCCGAAAGACTTTTTCAAAGAATTCACGAAAACAACATATTGGAACCCAAAACAATTAACCTGTCAAGTAGATTAATTATTAGAGATTCAACAAAAGTATAACATCCAAACACAAATAAATACTTAAAAGTTTGTTTGTCCACAATGTGTTATATTTTTTGTCAATTCTCAGAAATTAGAAGATAATCTTTTGGAATGTAATGGATTAAGATTATCAATCGTGAAACGAATTGTTCAAAAACCAGACGGCTGGGTAACTGTTGAAAGCACTCTTAACCAAGGAAGTATATTTAGTTTTTACCTGCCACACCCAAAGAATAATTTGGGTTAAAAATTTATTGAGCTGATTGCTGATAACAATAGAATCAGCAACCAACAAAATAACTGTAATTACACTTTCTTTAAAATCCCTCTTGCAATAACAACTCCATTAACCGAGGCCTGCATAAGGCCACGGGTAATTCCAGCTCCATCACCACCTAAATAAAGATTTTCAACCGAAGTAGACTGAAAACCATTATCCACTTTAGTGATATTGCTGTAAAATTTTACTTCAACGCCATACAATAATGTTTCATCTGAGGCTAAACCTGGTGTCACTTTATCCAGAGCCAAAATCATTTCCTCGATATCTTTCAATATTCTATGAGGCAAAACCAAACTCAAATCTCCGGGTACAGCATCTTTCAAAGTTGGTATAATGTTATTTCGATACAAACGACTCGACGTTGTTCTCCGCCCCCTTATTAAGTCTCCAAATCGCTGCACCATTATTTGATTATTCGTGAGCATATTTGCCAAACGAGCAATGTGCTTGCCATACTCAATAGGAGCTTTAAAAGGTTCTGTAAATTTCTGCGATACTAATAAAGCGAAATTAGTATTATCACTCTTTAAATCTTTAAAACTATGTCCGTTCACCACAGCCAGGTTATCATCGTAATATTCCGACGATACAAAACCACCTGGATTTGAACAAAAAGTGCGCACCTTGTCATCAAAAGTATGCGTATAATGAATCAATTTTGCCTCGTAAAAATTGTCATTAATATCCTTCATCACCTCATTCCGGCACTCCAATCGAACACCTATGTCTACCACTCCAACTTCGGTAGAAATGCTTTCCTTACTGCACTCCTTCATTAACCAATCTGCGCCATCTCTTCCCACCGATACCATTACTATATCGGCAAAGTAACTCCCCTTTCCATTTTTAACTCCTTTGATTTTATCTTCCTCTAAAATCAGATTTTCAACAGCGCAGTTAAAATGTACTGCAACACCTCTATTAATAAGGTAATCGTATAATTTCCGGTACAATTCCTGAGCTTTTTCAGTGCCCAAATGCCGAACAGGACAATGCACCAACTTCAAATTTGCCTCAATAGCCTTTTTTCTGATCTTCTGCATTTCAAGGCTTAGCGATTCCCCATGAATATCAGATGCTGCTCCAAAATCTAAATACACCTCATCGGTATATTTAATTAATTTGATTGTTTCCTCTAAACCCAAATAATCAGGCAAAGTACCTCCAACCTCCGGCGACAGTGAAAGTTTTCCATCAGAAAATGCCCCTGCTCCAGCCCAACCGGTAGTAATACTGCACGGCTTACAATGCACACACTTTCCTCCATTGGTATGTTTTGGACACTTCCGTTTATCCATTCCTCTCCCTTTTTCAAGGATTAAAATATTTAAATCATCTCTGTTCTTTACTAATTCATAAGCACAAAAGATACCGGCAGGTCCGGCTCCGACAATAATCACATCGTATTTCTTCATACGTTTTATTTAAATTTCTTTAGATTAATGCGGCTTGCCTAATTTTTGTTTTTTCAAAAGGCAAACTTTTAAAAATAGGCATTCTTTTCATTCAAATCACATCAAACTCTCTATAATGAATATAAATATTAAGCAACTCTTAACAAACTACGCCTAAACAAAAAAAGGCCGGAATGATTATTCATCCCGACCTGTTACAACTATGCTGTAATTTCTATTGTCTATTCTTAAACTCTTTTTTTCCGTTTTCAAGAAATTCAACAAATGCATCTGCATTTAAATCATAAGCTCTTGGTTCAACCAAAGTCTCCTCCGCTTTATCCAAAAGCACATAATAAGGTTGTGCATTTACTCCAAATCGTGTAATTTGAAAATCGGCATATTTCTTACCTAAGGTCTTTTTCACTTTTCCATCGTAAGTTGAAGTAATCCAATCAGATTCCGGCAATGCCTGCTTGTCATCAACATACAAGGCAATAATCACATAATCTTCTCTTAATATTTTCTGCACCCGCGGATCCGACCAAACATTGGCTTCCATCTCACGACAATTTACACATCCGTGCCCCGTAAAATCAATAAAAATAGGTTTGTTCTGCTCTTTTGCACAAGCTAATCCTTGTTCAAAATCGAAATATCCTTTTAAACCATGTGGCAAATGCAGATACTCAGCATACTTAGGTGCTTCACAAATCTCCATAGCAGCAGATACACTGTTAGCCCCGGATTGATCGCGAACAATTGCAGAAATATCGAAGTCCTGAGTTGTTTGCGGTGGTAAATAACCGGAAATCGCTTTTAAAGGAGCTCCAAACATTCCGGGAATCATATAAACAACAAATGAAAACGAGGCAATTGCCAGCATTAAACGTGGAACAGATACAAATTTAATATCACTATCGTGGCTAAACTTCAATTTACCCAGTAAATAGAATCCCATCAATGTGAAAATTACAATCCAAATACCCAAATAAATTTCACGATCCAACAATCCCCAATGATAAGTCTGATCTGCAATACTCAAAAATTTCAATCCCAATGCAAGCTCTAAAAATCCTAAGATAACTTTTACTGAATTAAGCCAACCACCCGACTTTGGCAGATTATTCAACCACGACGGGAATATAGCAAACAGCGTAAATGGTAAGGCAAAAGCAAGAGAGAAACCGAACATTCCTACAATTGGTTCCAAAACCTCCCCTCCTGCCGATTGAACCAAAATTGATCCAACAATAGGCCCGGTACACGAAAATGAAACCAATACCAATGTAAATGCCATAAAAAATGAACCTGCTATACCACCTTTATCTTCATTTGCTACCGACTTATTTACAATCCAACTTGGCATCGTGATCTCAAACATTCCAAAAAATGAAAACGCAAAGAACAAGAATATTATGAAGAACAGGATGTTCGGAATCCAATGAGTACTTAGCCAGTTGGCAAAACTTGGTCCTAAAGTTACCGCTACAATGGTTCCTATAATAGTGTAAATACCAATGATTGAAACTCCATAAACAACGGCATTAAAAATTGCTTTTCGTCTGTTTTCTGAACTGTGCATAAAGAAAGAAACCGTCATGGGTATCATTGGAAACACACATGGTGTAAGAAGAGCTATTAATCCAAAAGAAAATGAAATAAAGAACAAAGACCACAATGAAGTATACTCCTTTCGAGGATTCTTCATCGGATTTATTTTCTCTTTCACTTTAGGAGTTGACTCAACTGCTGAAGAAGTTTTACCGGCATTCAGTTTGAATTCAAAATCGGGTGTAAACATCACGCACTCGCCTTCGCGGCAAGTTTGATATTCCATTTCCCCATTTACTGAAAATGCTGATTCGGACAGTAATTTTATTTTTTGCTTTAGAATTGCCTCACCAACAAAATACTGAATATCCATTTCAAAAATATCATCGTACTCTGATTTTGGCTTGGTGATCTCTTCCAAATCTCCAATTAATTCATAATTATCCGATTCTGCAAAAGTTGCACTGAACCGAATTGGACCACCATCCGGGAAATGTTGGGAATAAAGATGCCATTCGTTGGCTATTTTGGCTGTAAAAACCAAGTTAACTTCGTTGTTGCTAACTTTTTCTGTTGAAAAATCCCAGGATACCGTTTCTCGAATTTGTGCTTGAACGGAGATGAGGCTGTTAAGGAAAACTCCAAGGAATAAAATAAGAAGTTTTTGTTTCATGTGCTATAATTTAAATGCTTTAACGCATAAAATTAATATTATAAAGCACCTTAACAAAGCCTTTAACAAAATGATAACAAAGTTTCGAAAACCCTCAAATCAGGAATTTTGAAAACTTAATTACAACATCTCAATTTCCTGATTGTTTTTATCGAAGAATTTATAAACCAACATATCGTAAGAAGGAATTTCACGAACAGAAAGCTTTATTCCAAATTCAGATTGCCATTTTCTACGCAATGTATTCCAAATTCCTTTGTTGATGTATGCTGCAACAAAAGGATGTACTTTTAATGTAAACTTCTTGTCATTTTGCTCATCAACCAGTCGCTTAAGACTCTGTTCTATCTGATCGGTAAGCAGAACTGCAGGAGTTATTTTCCCTGATCCTAAACAAGTTGGACACACTTCTTGAATTTCAACATTCATTTCAGGACGAACACGTTGGCGGGTAATCTGCATTAAACCAAATTTACTCAATGGTAAAATGTTGTGTTTCGTATGGTCAAGCCCCATTATTTCTTTCATTTTCTCGAAAACTTTCTGTCGGTTTTCGGCAGAATGCATATCAATAAAATCAACGACAATAATTCCTCCCATATCGCGCAGGCGAAGTTGGCGGGCAATCTCCTCAGCTGCAGCTAAATTTACTTCTACTGCGTTTGACTCCTGATCGTTTCCTGCTTTGGAACGATTTCCACTATTTACATCAACAACATGAAAAGCTTCTGTATGCTCAATAATTAAATAAGCACCATTTTTGAAGGAAACAGTTTTCCCAAAAGAAGATTTAATTTGTTTATCGATACCAAGTTGATCGAAAATTGGCACATCACCAGTAATATGCTTTACAATTTTAGATTTCTCGGGAGCAATGCTTTCAATGTAGTTTTTAATATCTTTTGCTGCGTTGGCATCATTAATATAGATATTCTCGAACGAAGAATTCAGAATATCACGCAAAATAGCCGATGTTCTATCCATTTCCCCCAACACTAATTTAGGTGGATTCACATCTCTAATATGCTCAAAACCAGACTCCCATTTCTCTACAAGAGATCTTAATTCCTGATCAAGAACAGCTACTCTTTTCCCCTCAGCAACCGTACGAACAATTACACCATAATTCTTAGGCTTGATACTTTGAAGGAGTTTTTTCAGTCGGAGTTTCTCCTCGGCAGAGCTAATCTTTTGAGAAATGGAAACTTTATCTGAGAAAGGCATTAATACCAGATTTCTTCCGGCAATAGAAATTTCAGAACACAATCTAGGGCCTTTTGTCGAAATTGGTTCTTTTGCAACCTGAACAAGTATATGCTGACCCGACTTTAAAATCTCAGATATTTTTCCATTTTTGTCGATATCCGCCTCTAATTTCATTTTAGAGATGGAAAGGTTACGACCATTTCGTGCTAAAGCCTGTTGCAGGAACTTACTTAGAGATCTAAATTGATGACCTAAATCCAAATAGTGTAAAAAAGCATCCTTCTCATATCCTACATCAATAAATGCAGCATTAAGACCCGGCATTATCTTTTTCACTTTTCCCAGATAAATATCACCTACAGCAAACTGAAGATTACTTTTCTCTCTGGTTAACTCAATCAGTTGCTTATTGCTCAGTAAAGCAATTACAATTTCATTAGGGGTTACATCAATTACAAGCTCGTTACTCACTACTTTTTTTCTTATTTTTAATAAAGATAATCAGTTCTTACAAATAGATAAACCTAAAGTACTAAAAAGTTCTTTAGGTTTATTTATTTTGTTACTACAAACAATCAATTCAAAAGAATCTATTTCTTCTTCTTATGACGGTTTTTTCTTAATCTTTTCTTACGCTTGTGCGTAGCCATTTTATGTCTCTTTCTTTTTTTTCCGCTTGGCATATCTTCAATATTTTTAATTAATTACAATCTAAGACTACTTTACGTTAGTTTTAACTTTACTAACGAATGTTTTAGCTGGTTTAAAAGCTGGTATAAAGTGCTCAGCAATAATAATTGTTGTGTTTTTAGAAATGTTTCTTGCAGTTTTCTCTGCTCTTTTCTTAACGATAAAACTCCCAAAACCTCTTAAATACACATTTTTGCCTTTTACCAAAGAACCTTTGATAGTATCCATGAAAGCTTCAACAGTTTTTTGTACTGTAATTTTCTCAATTCCTGTGTTTTTAGAAATCTCGTTAACAATATCTGCTTTAGTCATCTCTTAAAAAATCTTTAATTATCAATTATTTACATCATCATTTTCTCAAATCAGAATGCAAATATATATGATTTCTAGCTATTAATGAAATCGAAAACAATTATTTTTACCCAAATTTGAAAAAAAATAAATCAGGACAAATATTTTCAAGATGCTTAGTAACCAAATCATAAGCTGGTATTTGCAAAACAAACGCGACTTACCATGGCGGGAAACAAAAGATCCGTATCAAATATGGATATCAGAAATCATGCTTCAACAGACCAGAGTAGCCTCAGCTATTGATTATTTTAATCGCTTTTTGGAACAATTTCCAACAATTTCCGATTTAGCTAAGGCAGAGGAGCAGGAAGTATTAAAACTATGGCAGGGATTGGGCTATTATTCCCGGGCCCGAAATTTACATACTGCTGCAAAAACTATTCAATTAGAATATAATGGTGTTTTTCCAGACTCTTACAAAGAGATTCTTAAATTAAAAGGTATTGGCACGTATACTGCTGCGGCGATTGCTTCATTTGCCTTCAATCTGCCACATGCCGCAGTTGAAGGAAACGTTTATAGGGTTTTGTCAAGACTATATGGCATTAACAAAGCAATTGACAGTACCGAAGGGAAAAAATACTTTCAAGCAATAGCAAGCCAAACAATGGGAAATGCCATACCTGAGATCTACAATCAGGCAATTATTGAATTTGGAGCTCTTCAATGCATTCCCCGCAATCCTAAATGTGATATTTGTCCACTCCTCGCAAATTGCTTTGCCCGCAATAATGCACAAGTTGATCAATTCCCCGTTAAATCGAAACAAATTAAGACTAAAAATCGATATTTTTACTATTTGTTTCTATCTTGTAAAAGTCGGTTTTTAATCGAAAAAAGAAAGAAAAAAGACATTTGGGAGAACTTGTTCCAATATCCTTTGATTGAATACGATAAACCTATTTCAACGAATGAATTGTTACAAACTTCTGAATGGAAAGAGTTATTTGGAAACAATGAATTAGTGATTCATTCGGTATCCGAAAATGTGATTCATAAATTAAGCCATCAAAACCTGCACACAAAATTCATTCACATCGAAATGGATATCGATAAAATGAAATATGGATATATAATTATTAATCATTCCGACATATCGGAATACCCGTTCCCGAAACTAATTGAAGATCATTTAAATATAATGAATAAAAATAACCCATAATAACATTATGATCTTATAATAAGTTTGTATCTTTAAACTATTGTTAAATTAAAAAAATCAAAATATGTCAGTAAACAAAGTAATTCTTGTTGGAAATGTTGGTAAAGATCCGGAAGTGAAATATCTTGACAATGGTGTAGCCGTTTGTAACTTTTCACTTGCAACCAGCGAAACGTACAACAATAAAAGTGGCGAAAAAGTGACCCAAACAGAATGGCACAATATTGTATTGTGGCGTAAACTGGCTGAAATTGCAGAAACTTACGTTAAAAAAGGAATGCAGATTTACGTTGAAGGACAACTTAGAACACGTAACTGGGAAGACAAAGACGGTGTAAAAAGATATACTACTGAAATTTTTGGAACCACTATGCAAATGTTAGGCCGTAAAGCAGAAAACAGCTCTGAACCACAAGGAAGTCCTGAAGTCGCGCAACAAACTACTTCTGACTCATCTGACGCAGAAGAAACGGATGATCTTCCATTTTAGGCATCCTATTTAAAACTAATTTCATACAAAATTGGAAACTGAAGAATTTACTAAACTTTTTTTAAGCAATATTGATATTGCTTTTTATTCTATAAATATAAGTACCGTTATAAGTTTGCTTATAATGGTACTTCTTTTGTTTTGTTCTGCGGTGATTTCAGGATCAGAAGTGGCTTTATTTTCACTTTCTCCACAAAACATTAATGATTTGGAAGCCGAGGATAATCCAAAAAACAAAAAGCTTTTAAAATTATTAAGCCAACCTGAAAGATTACTGGCGACGATCCTAATTGGCAATAATTTTGTAAACATTGGAATTGTAATCTTATCCAGCTTTATCACTAATTCTCTGGTCGATTTTTCAAATGCTCCAACGCTGGGCTTTGTGGTTCAGGTAGTGATCATTACATTCTTACTTTTACTTTTTGGTGAAATAATCCCCAAAGTATATGCGGCACAAACCTCTTTGAACTTTTCAAAATTTGTTGCTTATCCGTTATTCTTTTTAGAAAAAGCATTTCAACCTCTTTCTATCGTACTTATTAAATCAACATCTATCGTCAACAATCGTATTTCTAAAAAACAGAACATCTCGATGGTAGATCTTTCTCAGGCATTGGAATTAACTGCCGATGAAATATCTGAAGAAATGGAAATTTTGGAAGGAATTGTAAACTTTGGCAATATTAATGTTGAAGAAATAATGATATCCCGAATGGATGCAGTAGCCGTAGACGTTAGAACGAGCTTTAGTAAATTAAAATCAGTAATTATTGAATCAGGTTTTTCACGAATTCCTGTTTTTGATAAGAGCTTTGACAATGTAAAAGGAATATTGTATGTGAAAGATTTGCTTCCTCATCATCATAAACCAAATACATTTCGTTGGCAATCTATTATCCGCCCACCCTACTATGTGCCACAGACAAAAAAAATAAATGATTTACTGGAAGAATTTCAAACTCAGAAAAACCATATGGCGGTTGTTGTTGATGAGTATGGAGGTACTTCAGGAATCATTACCATGGAAGATATTATTGAAGAAATAGTTGGGGATATTACCGATGAGTCGGATGACAGTAAAGCTACTTTTACCAAGGAAGAGGATGGTTCCTACTTATTTGAAGGAAAAACATCGCTAAACGATTTCTTTAAAATTGTAGATATTGAATCGGATATTTTCGATAAGGTAAAAGGTGATGCTGAAACTTTAGCTGGCTTACTTCTTGAAATAAAAGGTGAGATTCCACAGAAAAAAGAAGAATTCAAATACAAACACTATCGCTTTATTGTGGAAGCTGTTGATAACCGCCGAATCAAAAAAATTCGTTTTATACTACCAAAACTCCCGGCGAAAAAGTAATTTCGTGTCATTAAACAAACAAATGTTCTTAACCAACATTTGCATCTACATCTGCAACTTATGAAATTGTATCGAATTCTTTCACCCTTTCTTTTTATTCTTGTCGTTTTGGTCCCTATTTCGTGTAAAAAGAAATATACTCCCAAACCAAAAGCATATTTCCGAATTGATTTTCCATCAAAGGAATATCAGAATTGGGATTCAGATTTTCCATACAGTTTCGATCTTTTATCAATGGCTAAAATTGAAGAGGATCCAAGTAAAGGAGCTGAAAAATATTGGATCAACATTCAATATCCCGAATACCATGCAACCATTCACCTTAGTTATAAAAATGTTGATAACAATCTGGAAGAATATCTTGAAGATTCTAGGAAAATGGCATACAAACACTCCATTATGGCAGATGCTATTGCCGAGCAAATCTATATTAATGATAAAGAAAAGGTATATGGTATGATCTATAGGATTAAGGGCAATGCTGCATCATCGGTTCAGTTTGTTGCAACAGATAGTACAAATCATTTTTTAAGAGGTGCTTTGTATTTTCGGGAACATCCTAATCAAGATTCTTTGGCGCCGGTTATCCAATTCATCGACAAAGACATTGTTCGCCTGATGGAAAGTCTAAAGTGGAAATAAGCTAATATTGTAATTCATGCCAATTTGCAATCAAATACAAATTAATAATTTCTGCAGACTAATTGTTTGGAAAACCACTGAATCTTTAGAAGAACTGCTGCAGATTGTAAACTTAACACCTGGCGAAACAGAAAAACTGAACTCGTTCGGGAGCCAATCCCGTAAAATTGAATTTGCAGCAACACGCTGCCTGCTGCAATTGAGCTTAGGGGAAAATATTCAGATTGAAAATGATGAGCACGGCAAGCCTCATCTTATCAACTCAGACTTGAATATTAGTATTTCTCATACGAAATCATACGTTGGAATTCTAATTGGAGACAAGCATTCTGTTGCATTGGATATGGAATATTTATCGGATCGGGTAAATAGAATTGCCAGCCGGTTCCTTTCTGAAGCCGAATTAGATAATATTGAAGAAGAAAATAAGATCTTACATCTTTATCAGCATTGGTGTGCCAAGGAGTGTTTAATTAAAATGTATGGGAAAAAAGATGTTCATTTAATTGATGAATTAAAGATTGACCCTTTTTCTCCGGGCGACTCTACTTTCTCAGGTAAGGTTTGCAGAGCCGATTTTTCCGAAACCTACACATTTCAATATCTGCAGTTCGATAACCATTTACTGGTTTATTCCATAAAAAAAGCCAATAGTTATTGAATCGTCAATTGCTACTGGCTTAATATCCATTAAGAAAAATTTTAATTCACCAGCTCTTCAATCGGATTTCCATCACATCCGGAAGGAATCGAAATATTTAAGAAACTTGAAACGGTAGGAACAATATCCTCAATATAAACTGATCGTGAAATTACCGACCGCTTAATTTTCCATCCGTACCAAAATAAAGGAACCTGATTGGTATATGAATATTGCGCTATTTCATCACGTTCATCTTTTATTTTATGCATCCATCCTTGCTCCAAAGTAAGCATTACATCTCCCGAACGTTTTTGATTGAAAGAGCGTTGCACTTTTTGCAATATTCCATGTGTATAATTCGATTTCACCAAACTATTCGCAGTAGTAGTAGTTGCCACTCCTGTAAACTGAATTAAAAATTCTGCAGCCTTTGTTTGCAGGTCAATAATTGACAGTTTCGAATCTTCAATCAGCTGATGATTCAAATAAACCTGTTGCGAATCGTAGCCTAAAACCCATTCTCCATTTCCATATAATATATTGAAATACGATTTTAATAAAGCAATTGCATTGTAAGTACTAAAGTAGCCGTTCGGAATATTTTGTTCTGAAAGATTCTCAGGCGTATAATTAGCAGATTGATCGGCAGTTACAAACACCAATACATTCTCCAGTCCAATCTGCTCATCTAAAAACGAAAGGAAATGTTCCAATTCCTGATCTAATCTGATAAAATTATCAATCATTTCGGGAGCAAAAGGAGACAAGTCTCTATGTTTCTCGTCCAAACAGGAAAAGGTAACAGATAAAAAATCAGCATCGTCATCCTTACCCAAATTCTCGTTAATAATAGCAGATATTGCAAAATCCTTTACCAACATGTTCCCAAAAGGTGTCTTTTTAATCGCCTTGTATCCGTGCTCTCTCTTCTCCTTATTCAAATCGTAGAAAAACTGATTATTCAAACCAACTTTCCCAAGTAATTTATCAGACACACTCGGTGCATTTCCATCATTAAAAGGTGTCCAAACACGATTTAGATAAAAATCAGCAAACTTTTTCTCATTAAATTCCTTTACCCAATTGTATAAGGTGTCCTGATAATACGATGATGTTATAAATTTCCCTGAAAGATCATCCATCCAATAAGCTCCGTCAGCAGCATGACCGGCAGAAAACAAAGCTGATTCACAGTTTAAAGCCACACCAACCACTCTCGAACGAGAGTTGAACAACTTAATTTCGTCTCCTAATGTTGATGCCAGCATCTTTTTTGGCGAAATCCCCTTCTCTTCGGATTCTATTCCCACAAGTTTGGTTTCTGAATCTTCTTTCGCCAATTCAAGTTCTCCCGATAACCGATTGTACCATCCGTTAGAAATAATTCCATGAAAAGCTGGCGGTGTACCTGTAAATATGGAGGCATGATCGGGTCCTGTTTGAGAATACAAATAACTAAATTTAGCGTTTTTGCAATAGGTTCCCTGATTCATTAATCGTTTGAATCCTCCATCTCCAAGCAAATTTGAATAACGAAAAAAATAATCGGCACGTAAATGATCTACAACAATACCTACAACAAGCTTTGGTTTTTCTGATGGGATTTTTCGTGTATTTTGTGCAATTGAAAATTGAATTGTAAATACTAGTAATGCAAACAATAGGGTGCCGAATCTCTTACTCATTATAATTCTCGTTGTGGTTATTAACTATTCGCCACAAATATAATGGATTCGAATTAATTAAACAGGAATAGATTTTGATATTACAGGATCTTTAACATTTGGAAATTCAAATATCAAAACAATTATTTTTTCTGAGGCTGATATCTGATTACGTCAACTTGTTCCATCGTAATCATTCCTCCTCCACCCGATTTTTCAATTAGCAATTCAAGAATGTGAAGGTAGCCATTCACCTTTTCTTCAGAATCAACCAATTCTATAATGATTGGCAAATCATCTGACAAAGTAAATATTTTTGAAGAATGAACTCGTGAATTTGCGCCATAAGACATGATTCCCCGGTGAACTGTTGCTCCTGCCAAACCATATCTTTTTGCACCGTAAACAATTGCCTCATAAAGAGGTCTTTGATAAACCCGATCGGCTTCTCCAACAAATACGCGAAGTAACTTGGCCTTGCCTTTCAGTTTCATATCAATTTACGTTTAGAATAATTTATGAATTTGTGTGCCAAAGTAAACTGCAAGTAATCCCAGAAATACACTTCCGGCCACATATACTGAAAGATACAAAAATCCACTGTCTTTTAAAAGATTAAGATTATCGAATGCAAAAGATGAAAAAGTCGTAAAACCTCCGCAAAACCCTACAGCCAGAAACATCCGCATTTCCGGACTCACCAAATTATCCCGTTCTGCCATGGAATATATTACTCCTATTATAAAGCTGCCTACAATATTTACCGTCATGGTTCCTATTGGAAAAATAGTGTCAAAATAACGATGAAGACCTTGTCCTATCAAAAATCGAGAGACACTTCCTAAAAACCCTCCTATTCCTACCAACAAAACTGTACGAAACATGCGATAATAAAATTATATAATGAATAATTAGTAATTAGTAATTAGTAATGGGCAATTCAAAATCATTCCCGATGACAAAGATACTAATCTTGATTTAGATAAATAATGCAAAAAAAATGACCGTTCAAATTGAACAGCCATTCATGTATCATTAGAAAATTCAATTATACGTTGAATCGGAAGTGCATAATATCACCATCCTGAACTACATATTCTTTTCCTTCCACATTCATTTTACCAGCTTCCTTACAAGCTGCTTCTGACCCTAAAGTTGAAAAATCTTCGAACTTAATTACCTCAGCACGAATAAATCCTTTTTCAAAATCGGTATGAATAACACCAGCTGCCTGAGGTGCTTTCGCTCCTTTAGGATAGGTCCATGATCTTACCTCTTTTACACCTGCTGTGAAATAAGTTTCAAGATTAAGCAATCTAAATGCTGCTTTAATTAATTTATTAACGCCTGGTTCCTTTAGACCTAAATCTTCCAAAAACATTTGTTTCTCTTCGTAAGTTTCCAGTTCTGCAATATCAGCTTCGATACCGGCACCAACAACAATTACCTCTGCATTTTCATCTTTAACCGCTTCCCGAACCGCATCAACATGAACATTGCCATTCACTACAGATGCTTCATCAACATTACAAACGTATAAAATAGGTTTTGTAGTTAGTAAGTGAAGATCCCCTGATACTTTCTCATCAGCCTCGCTCAATTCAACCACACGGCCAGACTTTCCTTGTTCTAAAGCGTCCTTATATCTTCCCAATACCTCAGTTAAACGAACCGCATCAGGATTTTTTCCAATTTTCGCCAATTTAGCCGCCTTTTGCAATCTTGCCTCAACAGTTTCCAAATCCTTCAACTGCAATTCAATATCAATGGTCTCTTTATCCCGGATAGGATTCACAGAACCATCAACATGAACAATATTGTCATCTTCGAAACATCGTAAAACATGTATAATCGCATTCGTCTCACGTATGTTTGAAAGAAATTTATTTCCTAAACCTTCTCCTTTACTTGCTCCTTTTACCAAACCGGCAATATCAACAATTTCCATTACCGAAGGCTGAACTCTTTGCGGATTTACCAATTCAGTTAATCTGATTAAACGTTCATCGGGTATAGTAATTACACCAACATTAGGTTCAATGGTACAAAAAGGAAAATTTGCCGATTGTGCTTTTGCATTCGACAAACAATTAAATAAGGTGGATTTTCCAACATTTGGTAATCCTACAATTCCACACTGTAAAGCCATGGCTATTTATATATTATATGATTTGCTACTATTCAATTTTAAAAAATCTGTGCAAAAGTACATTTTAATTTTCGTTGTGCCAATTTTATACTTTTATCTCCTAAATAAATGTTAAAGGATGAAAATCAGTAAATAGGCTATCTATATTTTCATTAGCTTTAAGCATAGGTCGTTTTACTATGTATAAAAAACTGGCAATCTTTATTTTTTTAACATTGGTTTCTCTTGGGTTGGTGCAGGCTCAGGAACCAGCATTCGGTAGATATGGAAGTATTGACCGTCATGTAAGAAAAACACCCGACAGCTTATCCCAAAATATTGTTTTATTGCACGATTATTTAACAGCTCCCGCAAAAAGTGATGAGGACAAAATCCGGGCTTTTTACCTATGGATTATCTCTAATATAGAATATAAAGATCAGGTAGAATTACTATTCGACCCGAACCTGTTGTTTTATATGGGGTCAAACAATTGCTCTTCTCCGGTTTGTGTTTTACAGAAAAGGAAAGCGGTTTGCGAAGGGTTTTCTAAGTTATTTGAATTTTTCTGCACTTATTCCGGATTTGAATCCTATAGCATTGGAGGATACATCACTAAAAATGGAGCCCTGCAAGATCGTGCTACTCATTCGTGGAATGTTGTTAAAATAAATAATGAATGGCGTTTTTTTGATTTAAGTTGGGCCAATGCAATACTCTATCATTCTGGAATTAAGAGCAAAACAAACGAGTATTTTATGGTTTCTCCTGAAGAATTTATCCTAAGCCATTTACCTATTATTCCAATGTGGCAATTTTTAGAAACTCCAATTAGCTTACAAATATTCAATTCGGGAGAAGAATCAATAAAAAACTATCTAAAAACTGCCCCAGCCAATTACAACTATACCGACACCTTATCAAATTTTAAACTGTTGTCTGACGCAAAGAAAAGATTGAAAACTGCTCAGGAAATATACAGAACAAATCCAAACAATAAATTCAATCTTGCTATCGAATATTATCGATACGCCCGAAATATGATAAGTTTCGATGGTGAAATAGATACTCTAAATTATTTTAGATTGATAAAAGCCAAAGGGAAAATGCAATTAGCAATTGATTTGTTTACATCCTCTTCTGATATCTCCTCACAAATTATGCTGTTGCAAATTAAAGATGAACTATCGAAAGTTGACAGGCTTATAAATACCGCAAGCCCGAATATTAAACATCTCAAATAAGCAAATCTTAACCTTTGCATCAAATTTCAATATGCGCCAAAATTTTGTATGGGAAACAATTGACAATTAACCATAATACACCTATCATTAATTAAATTTAAAATTACAGGAACTATCGATTTTAATTCTTTAACACATTCCCTATCTTTACTTACTAATCAAAATAACTCCCTGACTCTTGAAATCAAATCTTAAATACTTCTCAATCTTTTTACTACTGCTATTGTGTTCAAAACTAAATATAGCTCAAGGGGCTCTTGAAAAAGTTGAAAAAACAAGAATATTATTCATTTTCGATGCTTCTCAAAGCATGAATGGATACTGGGAGGAATCAAAAAAAATAAATATAGCCCGTAAATTTTTGATTCAGATGATTGACAGCCTGGAATATCAAGACAATGTTGAGATGGCTTTAAGAGTATACGGTCATCAAAGCGTTGTTCCTCCACAGGATTGTAATGATACCAAACTGGAAGTGCCTTTTAAACCGGGTAATGCAGGAGAAATAAGACAAACCCTACGGTATATTGATCCTAAAGGAACAACACCAATTGCCCATTCTTTAGAATTGGCCGCCAGCGACTTCCCGGAAGTAAATTCCGATATCAGAAATGTAATTATTCTTATTACAGACGGTGTTGAAGCCTGCGATGGTGATCCTTGTGCTGTATCGTTAGAATTACAAAAAAAAGGAATCTTCTTAAAACCATTTATTATTGGAATTGGTCTAGATGTTGATTTTAAAAGCAGTTTTGAATGCATTGGGAATTTTCTTGAAGTAAAAAAAGAAGAACGCTTCGGAGGAACATTGGAGTATGTTATCTCGCAGGTTTTGAACAAAACTTCGGCACAAATAAATTTAATTGATGCCAATGGTTCCCCTACAGAAACTGATGTTCCAATGACATTTTACAATTCTGTTTCTGATAAAGTAAGATATCAGTTTATTCATACCATGAATGCAAAAGGAAATCCTGATACATTATTTTTAGATCCGCTGCTTACTTATAATATTACAATTCATACCATACCCGAATTGCATCGCGACAGCATTAGACTGATTGCCGGCAAGCACACAACCATTGGATTTGATGCTCCTCAGGGAATGCTGAAAATTGAATGCCCGAGAACAACCATGTACAAAGATTTACAAATTCTTATCCGAAAAAACACAGAAATTATTAACATCCAAACCCCCAATGAGGTAACTAAATACCTGACCGGCAAATACAATTTGGAAGTTTTAAGCCTTCCACGGATTTTAATTCCTGATGTTGAAATCAATCAAAGCAAAACTACTTCAATCACAATTCCACAACCTGGGTTAGTTACTATTTTTAAACCAACTACCGGCCCGTGCAGCATGTTTGTTCAAAAAGGAAATAAATTAGAATGGATTTACAACATCCCCGAAAAATCATTACGGGAAACTTTGACTCTTCAACCAGGTATATATCATATCATATTCCGTAACAAAAACGCCTATCTGTCGCAAAGCTCCAAAAAAGCAAGTTTTGTTATAACATCCGGCAAATCAATACCTGTACGCTTGTAATCATATTGATTTACAATATTCTAATATTGCAAAAACCTCAATTTAAAAGCTTTTATTAAGTGTTTACATGATGCTAAAAGGCATTTTTGTTTATCTTTGCATGCATTAATAAAACCTTACCAAGTTTTTATCATCTAAAATCTCATTTTCAAAAATGGATCTAAAAGAAATGAAAAACCAAGTGGATCTGACAGCAACTGACATGGCTGCGAATAATGTTCGTATCCTATCTGCTGCAATGGTAGAGAAAGCTAAATCTGGACATCCGGGTGGCGCTATGGGCGGAGCCGATTTTATCAACGTTCTTTATTCTGAATTTTTAAATTTTGACCCAACAGATATGAACTGGATTAATCGCGATCGATTTTTCCTTGACCCAGGTCACATGTCTCCTATGTTGTATTCCATTCTTTCCTTAATCGGAAATTATACAATGGAAGAACTTGCAAATTTCAGACAATGGGGAAGCCCAACTCCCGGTCATCCTGAAGTTGAAGTTGCAAGAGGTGTTGAAAACACTTCCGGTCCTTTAGGACAAGGTCATACTATGGCTGTTGGAGCTGCAATTGCAGAGCGTTTTCTAGCAGCCCGTTTCGGTGACTGGATGTCACACAAAATTTACACTTTCATTTCTGATGGTGGAATTCAAGAAGAAATTGCTCAGGGAGCTGGTCGAATTGCAGGTACTTTAGGATTAAGCAATTTAATCATGTTCTATGATTCCAATAACATCCAACTTTCAACTAAAGTTGAAGAAGTTACAGTTGAAGATACTGCTAAAAAGTACGAAGCATGGAACTGGAATGTTATTACGATTAAAGGAAACGATGCAGCAGCAATTCGTGAAGCTTTATTAGCCGCTAACAACGAAAGTGAAAGACCAACTCTTATCATCGGAAAAACCCTAATGGGTAAAGGTGCTGTTGATACTGATGGCTGCAGCTTCGAAAATATGGTTTCTACTCACGGACAACCACTAGGTGCTGCTGGTGCCTCAATCGAAAAAACAATTGAAAACTTAGGTGGAAACCCAGAAAATCCATTCCAGATTTTCCCTGAAGTTCAAGAATATTACGCCGAAGTTCTAAAGAAAAAACAAGCATATGCTTCTGCAAAAAAAGCTGAACAAGCTAAATGGGCAAAAGCAAATCCTGAATTGGCTGCTAAACTGGAGAGGTTCTTTAGCTACGAAGCTATGGAACTTGATTACGAAGCAATTGTTCAGAAATCAGGTGATGCAACTCGTTCAGCTTCATCTGTAGTTTTGGCTGAACTGGCTAAAAATGTTGAAAACATGATTGTGTCATCGGCTGATTTAAGTAACTCTGATAAAACTGATGGTTTCTTGAAAAACACCAAAGCTCTTGCTAAAGGTGATTTTTCCGGAGCATTCCTTCAGGCAGGTGTTGCCGAATTAACTATGGCTTCTATCTGTAATGGTATTGCTCTTCACGGTGGTGTTATTGCTGCTTGTGGAACTTTCTTTGTATTCTCTGATTACATGAAACCTGCAGTTCGTTTAGCGGCTTTAATGCAGGTTCCGGTAAAATATATCTGGACTCACGATGCATTCCGCGTTGGAGAAGATGGACCAACTCATCAGCCAATTGAGCAGGAAGCTCAGATTCGTTTACTGGAGCAGTTGAAAAATCACTCCGGACAAATGAGTTTATTAGCTCTTCGTCCTGCTGATGCTGATGAAACCACCGTGGCTTGGAAAATGGCAATGGAGAACACAAAAACTCCTACTGCCTTAATTCTTTCCCGTCAAAACATTAAAGAACTTCCATCGAAAGAAAATCGTTACCAGGAAGCTCTTCAGGCTCAAAAAGGTGCTTACATTGTTGAGAAACCTGAAACAGCTCCTGATGTTGTTCTTTTAGCAAGTGGATCGGAAGTAGCAACTTTAGTTGAAGGTGCTAAGATCTTACGTGCTGAAAAAGGATTAAAGGTTCAAATTGTATCTGTTCCTTCAGAAGGATTATTCAGAACTCAATCTGCGGCATATCAAAACGAAGTAATTCCTGCCGGAATTCCCGTTCTTGGATTAACTGCAGGTTTACCTGTAACTCTTCTTGGATTGGTTGGCCCTCTTGGTAAATCAATTGGATTGGATCATTTTGGTTATTCAGCTCCGGCAAATATTTTAGATGAAAAATTTGGTTACACTGCAGAAAATGTTGTAAAAGAAGTATTAGCTCTGCTTCAAAAATAATATACAATGCAAATAAAAATTATCCGGGATCGTTTCGATTCCGGATTTTTTTTGATCCCAAATTAAACCTTTTACCAAGAAAATAGTCTTACCTAACGCATAACAAATGTGAAATAGCTATTTTTAAAATCCATTACCTGAATGCAAATTGATGAACCACAAATCTGACGAAGAAATACTGGAACTTTTTAGTGATAAGAATACACAAAATCAGGCATTTTCCTTCTTGGTGAAGAAATACCAGGAAAGATTATATTGGCAAATCAGAAAAATTGTTCTTTTGCACGACGACTCTGATGACGTTTTGCAAAATACTTTTGTGAAAATATGGAAAGGTTTACAAAACTTCAGATCCGACTCTCAGTTATTTACCTGGATGTTTCGGATTGCTACAAATGAGGCCTTAACTTTTATAAAAGAAAAGGAAAAAAAATATTTGGGATACTCAAATAGCGAAGTTGAAAATATACTTTTAGCAAATTTAGAGGCAGATCCTTATTTTGATGGAAACAAAGCTCAACTGGAATTGCAAAAAGCAATCCTGCAGCTGCCTGAAAAACAACGTTTGGTATTTAATATGAAATATTTCGATGATTTAAAATATAACGAAATGTCTGAAATTTTAGAAACTTCAGTCGGAGCCTTAAAAGCTTCCTACCATCATGCCGTTAAAAAAATCGAATCACTTTTGAAGCTAAACGAAGTGTAAATTAAACCAATTACTATTCAGACAGTCTAAATACTATAAGAAAACATGAATAATCTGTTGAACATGAAAAACGATCAACCATTTAAAGTTCCTGAGGATTACTTTGAAAACCTAAGCGATCGGGTTCAGGAAAAAATTATAACGGAAAAAAATCCGAATAAAAGACTGATACAAGTATTAAAACCATACTTCTGGATGGCAGCCAGTGTCGTTGGGATTCTTTTTATTGCTAAAATTGTACTGATCAACTCTGTTCCCTCCGATTACAAAATTCAACAGTTTTCGCAAACAGAAAATACGGCTGTTGATACTCAAAGTACAAGTCTGGATGAACTTAATTGGTTCTCAGATGAAACCTCTGAGCCTACATCTGATGAAATAATTGAATACCTTTCGGATTTTGACATTGATTCTGAATCTTTATTAGCAAACTTATAACAGGCCAGACATGAAACGAATTTTAATCCTATTAACACTTGTTGTTAGCTTTAGTTACTTATGCATTGCACAGGAAAGAGAACATGGTATGCACAATCAGATGAGTGAACGATTCGAAGCACAAAAAATCTCTTTCATCACTCAAAAATTAGAATTAACACCTGATGAAGCTCAAGTATTTTGGCCACTTTACAATGAATTGGAAAAAAAGAGAAAAGAAAACAGAGACCAAGGCAGAATTCTTTTCAGAAAACTACGCAACAACTCTGCAGAATTATCTGATAAAGAATTAGGCGATCTTAGTGACGAACTGATTGAGCTTAAATTGCAGGAAGCAAAGCTTCAAAAAGAATACCATCTAAAATATAAAAAGATACTCCCCGCAAAAAAAATCCTTACTCTTTATCATACCGAAAGGCAATTTCAAAACATGCTTTTAAAACAAATAAAAGAACGTGGTAAACATCCACACGAAAAACAAAATTAAAAGTAAGGGCTGTAAATGTAAAATTTACAGCCCTTTTATATTTGACTTGAATAATTTTTACTCTTATGATAATCTTTCGATCAACTGATCCGGAGTTAATTTTTCCTGATCTCCGCTTTCCATATTCTTTAAACTAACAACACCTTCCTCTACTTCAGACTCTCCTACCAAAATTACAAAAGGAATGTTTTTATTATTGGCATAAGTCATCTGCTTTTTCATTTTAGAAGAATCAGGATAAATCTCAGCATTAATTCCTTTTGCCCTTAACTTAGCCAGGATTGGCAAACAAAATGCTTCTTCTTTTTCACCAAAATTGATAAACAATACTTTCGTTGTTATACCCGTATTTGAAGGAAACTTATCCATTTGCTCCAATACATCGTAAATTCGATCGGCACCAAAAGAAATACCAACTCCCGAAACGTCTTTCAATCCAAAAATTCCGGTTAAATCGTCGTAACGTCCTCCTCCCGTGATGCTCCCAAATTCCATATCTTTCGATTTCACTTCGAAAATAGCTCCAGTGTAATAATTCAATCCTCTGGCCAGAGTTAAATCCAATTCAACTTCAGTTTGTACATCAAGCTGCGATAAATAAGTAAAAACTGTTTCCAGTTCCTCGATCCCTTTCATTCCAATTTCTGATGAAGAAAGAAGCTCCTTTAATTTAGCCAGTTTCTCCGAATTTGAACCCGACAATAATATAATTGGCTGCAATGTATCAATAGCTTCCTGAGAAATTCCTTTGTCAGCCAATTCCTTATTCACATTCTCCAAACCGATTTTATCCAACTTGTCGATTGCAACAGTGATATCAACAATTTTTTCAGCCTCTCCAATAATCTCAGCAATTCCTGCCAAAATTTTTCGGTTATTCAACTTTACAACTACATTCAACTGAAGTCTTTTGTAAACCTGATCAACAATCTGAATTAATTCAACTTCATTTAAAAGAGAATTGCTGCCAATCACATCAACATCACATTGAAAAAATTCACGGTAGCGCCCTTTCTGAGGTCTGTCTGCTCTCCAAACCGGTTGAATCTGATAACGCTTAAAAGGGAAATCAATTTCGTTACGATGCTGTACAACGTAACGCGCAAAAGGCACTGTCAGGTCATAACGAAGTCCTTTTTCACTTATTTTTGTGGTTAATTTTACCGAATTCTTCTCTCGAATTTGATCTTCATTTATTTTTGATAGAAAATCGCCCGAATTCAGCACTTTAAACAATAGTTTGTCTCCCTCTTCTCCATATTTTCCCATTAGAGTAGACAAATTTTCCATTGATGGTGTTTCTATCGGCATAAAACCATATAACTGAAACACCTCTTTTATGGTATCAAAAATATAGTTTCTCTTTACCATTTCAACAGGAGAGAAATCTCTCGTCCCTTTAGGAATAGACGGTTTTTGAGCCATTTTTAAGTCTTTATTTTGGTTATTTTATTAGAGCTACAAAATTATCAAATTATTTGACAGATACCACAACATTCTAATACGATCTGTATTTAACATGCAAAACAGAACAACTATTTTAACTATGTCCTTTTTATCCGGCGAAGTATATTAGCAAAAAAATCGACTAGAAGCCCTAAAACAAATGGATAATACCACAGTTTAAAATCAATCACAAAAAGAAGAAATATTGAGATCAGAAATAAAAAATTTACCGATAATTTCAAATAATCAAAAGTCCACCAATCCGCAATGCTTTTATAAAACAAAAACCTAATCTGAACGCCTGAATACAACAGTAATCCAATTGTAAATAAAATTTCGCCGTAGGACAAATGATTTAGTAAGCGGATACCTCCCAAAACAATAAAGACAATCCCAACATAGTAGATTGTCTTATAACCAGAAAAAGATTTCATTCTTTCAATTTAGAAATTTAATACTCAGAGGATATTGGTAATCTTCCCCATTTAAAGTTTTTACAATCGCAATAACAACAAAAATCAAATTTAGCAAAGCAAGTCCAATCAGCAATAAAATTCCAATTCCTACAAAAACTAATATTGCGGACACAAAAATGTATATACACATCGATATCTGAAAATTAATTGATTTTTTTCCCTCTTGATCAACCAGTTCTGAATAGTCCTTTTTCATCGACCATAAAATGAGTGGCCCTATTACATTACCAAAAGGAATTATAACTCCGGAAAATGATGCTAAATGGCAGAACATTGCCCAATTTTTCTCATCGGTTGGGGTTGCAAATTGATTCATGGAAATCGAATTAAGTGATAAATTATTTTGTTCCATCAAGTTACAAAAACAAAGGGAAGAAAACCAATCCGGCTTCTTCCCTTTTTAGTCACTAGTCTGCAATTAGTTTTTTATATCTTATCCGCTTAGGACCTTCATCGCCCATTCGCTTTTTCCTATTGATTTCGTAATCGGAATATCCACCTTCAAAAAACTGAACATGGGAATTGCCTTCAAATGCTAAAATATGTGTTGCAATACGATCCAAAAACCATCGGTCATGTGAAATCACCACTGCGCAGCCGGCAAAGTTTTCCAAACCTTCTTCCAAAGCCCGAAGTGTATTTACATCAATATCATTGGTTGGTTCATCCAAAAGTAAAACATTAGCCTCTTCTTTTAAAGTCAGAGCCAAATGTAAGCGGTTACGCTCTCCCCCAGATAATACACCGCATTTCTTTTCCTGATCGGCACCATTAAAATTAAAACGGCCAACATAAGCCCGTGCATTTACTGTTCGTCCTCCAACATTAATCAAATCACCTCCACCGGAGATCACCTCATAAACAGATTTTTCCGGATCGATATCAGCATGCTGCTGATCAACATATCCTACTTTTACGGTCTCTCCTACCTCAAAAGTTCCTTTATCCGGTTTCTCAAGATCCATAATCATCCTGAAAAGCGTCGTTTTACCTGCTCCATTGGGTCCAATAACCCCAACGATTCCTGCCGGCGGTAATTCAAATTCCAAATCATCAAATAACAACTTATTTCCGAATGCCTTTGAAACAGACTGAACCTGAATTACCTTACTTCCCAAACGCGGACCGTTAGGAATGAAGATTTCCAGCTTTTCTTCCTTCTCTTTCAAATCCTCATTCATCATACTGTCGTAAGCACTCAAACGAGCCTTACTTTTTGCCTGACGTGCTTTAGGAGCCATACGCACCCACTCCAACTCTCTTTCAAGGGTTTTACGTCGCTTACTGGCGGTTTTCTCTTCCATTGCCATACGTTTGGTCTTCTGATCCAACCAAGCGCTGTAATTACCCTTCCAGGGAATTCCTTCTCCTCTATCCAACTCGAGAATCCAACCTGCTACATTATCAAGAAAATATCTATCGTGAGTAATACTGATTACAGTTCCCTTATATTGCGCCAAATGTTGTTCCAGCCACTCCACCGATTCTGCATCCAAATGGTTGGTAGGTTCATCCAAAAGCAAAATATCCGGTTCCTGAAGTAATAATCTGCAAAGAGCAACACGTCTTCTTTCTCCTCCCGAACAATTTTTAATTAATGCATCTCCCTCCGGACAACGCAGTGCGTCCATAGCCCGTTCCAACTTTGTATCTAAATTCCATGCATCAAAATGATCAATCTTCTCCTGAAGATTTGCTTGTTCATCCATTACTGCCTGCATCTTATCCGCATCTTCAAGAACTTCCGGATCACCGAATTTTAGATTAACGGCTTCATATGCATTTAAAGCATCAACAATTTCCTGAACACCTTCCTCTACAATTTCTCGTACAGTTTTACTGTCATCCAATATTGGTTCCTGTGCCAGATAGCCAATATTATGCTCTTTCGACCAAACAACATGTCCTTCAAATGAACTTTCCAGACCGGCAATAATTTTCAAAAGAGTAGATTTACCAGAACCATTAAGACCGATAATTCCAATCTTTGCACCATAGAAAAAAGAAAGGTTTATATTATTCAGTACTTTTTTTTGTGATGAAAAGGTCTTACTGACCCTATCCATCGAAAAAATAATTTTTTTATCGTCAGCCATTATTTCGCTTTTATTTATTTCATTCAAATCTTAAACGCAAAAATAGGAAAATTGCTTTGAAAATTTATCAATTCCATTTTCTTTAGAATTCTTAATTTATAGATTGATAATCAGACTATTCTCATTTTTTAAATCAAAACTGAACATTTGTTTTTTTATTATAGTTAAAAATCGCTATTTTTAAGTATAAAATACTTTGGTTACTATGGAGAAAACAGCAAATAAAAAGCTTTCTGAATTACTTGAACAGATAGGTATTGAAACCAAGAAGAAAATATATTGGGAAGAAACACTTGATTCTGCCATTGTTGTAAAAACACATCCCAACAAAAGGAACATTCCCATAAATGAAGCAAAAATTCTATTGGTTGAAGACCAACCAAGCAATAGAAAAACGATTGAGGTTTATCTAAAACAAAAAGTTGCTAAGGTTGATATCGCCGAAAATGGAAAGCAAGCAGTAGAACTTTTCGAAAAAGAACAATACGATATTGTTTTAATGGATTTGCAAATGCCAATAATGGGAGGCATAGAAGCCTCATTACGCATGCGTAAAATTGAAGAAGAACGTGAATTTTCTATTCCGATTATTGCATTTACAGCAAATTTTTATTCCGATGATAAGGAAATATCAATTGAGGTAGGAATGGATGCTTATCTTTCTAAACCTTTCCAGTGCAAAACTCTATATGGTTTAATGCTGGAATATATTTAAAAAAAAAGTTGTTTTGGAATAAAACCAGACATAAAAAAGGGATCTTTACAGACCCCTTTTTTTAATATATATTCTAATTAAGCTTAGCAACCAAAAATTGCATTTTCACCTAATTCTTCTTCAATACGAAGTAATTGATTGTACTTAGCCATACGGTCAGAACGGCTCAAAGAACCTGTTTTGATCTGTCCAGCATTAGTAGCTACAGCAATATCAGCAATAGTAGCATCTTCAGTTTCTCCGGAACGGTGAGAAGTTACTGAAGTGTAACCAGCACGATGTGCCATTTCGATAGCATTTAAAGTCTCAGTTAAAGTTCCAATTTGGTTTACTTTAATCAAGATTGAGTTAGCAGCTTTAAGTTCGATACCTTTAGCTAAGTACTCAACATTAGTTACGAATAAATCGTCACCTACAATCTGACACTTATCACCAATAAGAGCATTTAAAGCAACCCATCCATCCCAGTCTCCTTCGTCCATACCATCTTCGATAGAATCGATAGGATACTTAGAAATCAATTCAGCCAGGTAAGCGGCTTGCTCGTTAGAATTTCTTTTAGCTCCGTTTGGTTCAAAAATACTATAGTCATACACACCATCTTTGAAGAACTCAGAAGCAGCACAGTCCATAGCAATTGAAACATCACCGCCATCTTCTTTACGTCCTGCTTTATAACCAGCATTTTTAATCGCGGTAAGAATACACTCAATAGCTTCTTCAGTTCCACCTAACATTGGAGCGAAACCTCCTTCGTCACCAACAGCAGTAGAAAGACCTTTACCTTTAAGTACTTTTGCAAGTGCGTGAAATACTTCAGCACCCATTCTTAAAGCTTCGCGGAAAGATGGAGCACCAATAGGACGGATCATAAACTCCTGAAATGCGATAGTAGCATCAGAGTGAGAACCACCATTGATAATGTTCATCATAGGAACAGGAAGTACATTTGCATTAGTACCACCAATGTAGCGATACAATGGCATACCTGAATACAATGCAGCTGCTTTAGCAGTAGCTAAAGAAACACCTAACATAGCATTCGCACCTAATTTAGATTTAGTTTTGGTACCATCAAGAGCAATCATTGCTTTATCAACAGCAACCTGGTCAGTAGCGTCCATACCAACTAATGCTTTTGCAATAACGTTATTCACGTTATCAATTGCCTTTAAGACACCTTTACCTAAGTAACGAGACTTATCGCCATCACGTAGTTCTAAAGCTTCGTTTTCACCAGTAGAAGCTCCTGAAGGAACACCGGCACGACCCATAAAACCACTAGCAAGAGTTACTTCAACTTCGATAGTAGGATTTCCTCGTGAATCAAGAATTTCACGACCATGAATGTTTACAATTTCTGACATAACTTTCGGATATTAAAAGTTTTACTGATTTATTTATACGATTAAATGCAATCGTATGCAATTTCTATAGGGTACTAAAAAAGGGATAAAGATTTAACTTTACCCCCTTTTTTATCTTAGAAAGGAAGCTTATTCTTCTTCCTTTTTAATTTCTTCTGTCGCAGTTTCCGGAGCTTCAGGTGCTTTTTCGGTCTTAACCGCTTCAGCTTTTACTTCTGATACTTCAGTTGCTACTTGTCCTGAAGCTTTAGAACCACCACGTTTTCTACGTGTCGATTTTTTAGCTACAGCTTTCTTTTCAGTCAAGTAAGTTTCATTGAAATCAACCAATTCTACAATACACATCTCTGCATTATCACCTAAACGATTACCAGTTTTTAAAATTCTGGTATAACCACCGTTACGGTTAGTAATTTTTGGTGAAACTTCTCTAAACAACTCAGTAACTGCTTCTTTTTGCTTTAAATAACCAAAAACAATACGTCTTGAGTGAGTAGAATCAACTTTACTTTTTGAAATTAGAGGCTCAACATACATTTTCAAAGCTTTCGCCTTAGCAGTAGTAGTCGAGATTCTTTTATGCAAAATCAAAGAAGAAGCCATATTTGAAAGCATCGCTTTTCTATGTGCTGTTTTTCTTCCTAAATGATTAAATTTCTTTCTATGTCTCATTTTCCCTTATTCCTTATCTAATTTATACTTAGAAATATCCATACCGAAAGTAAGATTCAAGGATACCAATAGATCATCCAGCTCGGTTAAGGATTTCTTACCAAAGTTTCTAAATTTCAGAAGGTCATTCCTGTTGAACTGTACTAAATCACCCAAAGTATCCACATCAGCAGCTTTCAAGCAATTCAAAGCACGCACTGAAAGATCCATATCTACCAGTTTTGTCTTCAATAGCTGACGCATATGCAAAACCTCTTCATCAAACTCCTCGTTTGCAAACTTCTCGTCAGAATCAAGAGTAATCTTTTCATCTGAGAACAACATGAAGTGATAAATAAGAATTTTTGCTGCTTCTTTTAAAGCTTCTTTTGGGTGAATTGAACCATCAGTAGTAATATCAAAAACCAATTTTTCATAGTCAGTTTTTTGCTCTACACGATAGTTTTCAACAGCATATTTAACATTCTTGATTGGTGTAAAAATTGAATCGATCGGAATCACTCCAAACTCTACATCAACAGGTTTGTTTTCAACAGAAGGTACGTATCCACGACCTTTGTTAATAGCTAAATCCATTTGCAATTTGGCAGAGCTGTCCATTTTGCAAATTACAAGCTCTGGATTCAACACTTCGAAACCTGTTAGAAACTTGTTAATATCGCCAGCTGTAAAAGTATCCTGATCCGAGATAGTCACAGTAACCAACTCGCTGTCAACCTCTTCAACTTTTTGTTTAAACCGAACTTGCTTCAGGTTCAGGATCATCTCAGTAACATCTTCGATTACTCCTGGTATTGTAGAAAATTCATGATCAACACCCTGTATTTTGATAGTCGTAATCGCAAATCCCTCTAATGAAGAAAGTAATATTCTTCTTAAGGCATTACCAATTGTTATACCATATCCAGGCTCTAATGGACGAAATTCGAATTTACCGAATTTATTGTCTGCGTCGAGCATGATAACTTTGTCCGGTTTCTGGAAAGCTAAAATTGCCATAAATTACTGATTAACTATTTATTACTTAGAATACAATTCAACGATTAACTGTTCCTTGATGTTTTCAGGAATTTCCGTTCTTTCTGGTGTATTAAGGAACTTACCACTAAGAGAGGTTTGATCCCATTCCAACCAAGATGATTGGTTATATCTAGCAGTAGATAAAGAATCGGTAATAACTTCTAAAGATTTCGATTTTTCACGAATTCCAATGATATCCCCAGCTTTTACTGAAAATGAAGGAATGTTACAAACTTGTCCGTTTACAGTTACGTGTTTATGGCTAACCAACTGACGAGCAGCTGATCTTGTTGGAGCTACACCTAATCTGAAAACTACATTGTCTAAACGACATTCTAAAAGTTGCAATAAAACTTCACCAGTAATACCTTTACTACGCGCGGCCTTTTCAAATAAGTTTGAGAATTGTTTCTCCAATACACCATAAGTGTATTTTGCTTTTTGTTTTTCCTTTAGCTGAACACCATATTCAGACATTTTCTTTCTTCTACGGCTGTTACCGTGCTGCCCAGGAGGGTAGTTTTTGTTTTCAAATGCCTTATCAGGTCCAAAAATTGCTTCACCAAATTTACGAGCAATTCTACTCTTTGGTCCAATATATCTAGCCATTACTTCTTAAATTTAAATTTTTCTAACAATAGAAACTTTGCCATAAGTTTTGAATTATAAAAGTGCCGCGTTTTTTAGAGAGGATATCAATAAAACTAATTCAAAATCTTAAACAGCATTTTTTATTAAACTCTACGTCTCTTAGGAGGACGACATCCGTTGTGTGGTAATGGAGTAACATCTACGATTTCCGCAATGTCGATTCCACATGAATTGATCGCACGAATAGCCGATTCACGACCATTTCCAGGACCTTTTACATATACTTTCACTTTTCTTAATCCAAGATCATGAGCAACTTTTCCACAGTCTGTTGCAGCTTGCTGGGCAGCATAAGGAGTGTTCTTTTTAGAACCTCTAAAACCCATTTTACCAGCTGAAGACCAAGAAATAACCTGTCCTGTGCTATTGGTTAAGGAAATGATAATATTGTTAAAAGATGAATGGATATGCGCCTGTCCTACAGGTTCAATTTTTACTACCCTCTTTTTAACTGATACTGACTTTTTTGCCATAACTTAACGATTATTTAGTCGCTTTCTTTTTGTTTGCAACTGTTTTTCTCTTACCTTTTCTAGTACGTGAGTTGTTTTTGGTTCTCTGACCACGTACTGGTAATCCAATACGGTGACGAATACCACGATAACAACCAATATCCATCAAACGCTTAATATTCAGTTGATTTAAAGAACGTAATTCACCCTCAACTTTTAAATTAGCATTAATCGCTTGACGAATACGATTAGACTCATCATCAGTCCAATCTTTTACTTGCTTATCGTAAGAAACTTCTGCTTCATCCAAAATCTGACGAGCAGCACTTCTACCGATACCGTAGATATAAGTCAAGCTAATTATCCCTCTTTTATTTTGAGGCAAATCAACTCCAACAATTCTAGCCATAAATTAAAATATTTATCTATTACAAAGTTTACTAAATTATCCTTGACGTTGCTTGAACTTAGGATTCTTTTTATTAATCACATACAAACGTCCTTTTCTTCTAACGATCTTACAATCATCAGAACGTTTCTTTACAGATGCTCTTACCTTCATTATTATTGTATTTAATTTTTATATCTAAAAGTAATGCGCCCTTTAGTAAGATCATAAGGTGACATTTCTACCTTTACCTTATCACCAGGCAAGATCTTAATGTAGTGCATTCTCATCTTACCGGAAATGTGAGCTGTTATCACATGCCCGTTTTCAAGTTCTACACGAAACATCGCATTAGATAATGCTTCGGTAATTGTACCATCTTGTTCTATTGAAGGCTGTTTAGCCATAAGCTCATTAAATTTTATTAGTTTATATCTTCAATAAATTCAAAACTGGATAAGATCTGAGCTTTTCCCTTTCGAACTACCACAGTATGTTCAAAATGTGCTGAAGGTTTTCCGTCAGCAGTAACAATTGCCCATCCATCACTATCCTGGTAAATATCTTTTTTCCCAAGATTAAACATCGGTTCAATTGCCACAACCAGTCCTTCTCTCAATTTCAATCCACGTCCTTTTTTTCCATAATTCGGAACTTGTGGATCTTCATGAAGATTTTTCCCAATTCCGTGTCCTACCATTTCTCGAACTACAGAAACTGAATTCTGTTCTGCATGCTTTTGAATAGCAAAACCTATGTCGCCTAAATGATTACCTTCAATGGCCTGCTCTACTCCTTTGTAAAGAGCCTCTTTGGTAACCTTCAACAGTTGCTGAACATCAGGAGTTACTGCCCCTACAGTAAATGTATAAGCCGAATCGCCATAAAAACCATTCAACAAAACACCACAATCACAGGAAACAACATCTCCTTCTTTCAGCTCATAGCTAGATGGAATTCCATGAACAACCTGACTGTTTATAGAAACACATAAGGTATTCGGGAATCCATCGTAACCAAGAAACCCTGGTTTACCGCCATTGTCTCTTATGTACTCCTCTGCGATTTTATCCAATCTCAAAGTTGATATTCCAGGAGCTATTTCTTTCGATATTACACCTAAAGTTTTCGCCACCAGTAAGTTGCTCATTTCAAGCCGCTCTATCTCTTCCTCTGTTTTGTGAAAAATCATTGCAAAGAAAGCAAAAATATTTTAATAAGCAGCAACTCCTCCCGGAGATTTACCTTTTATTCTACCAGACTTCATTAATCCATCATAGTGACGCATCAAAAGATGACTCTCGATTTGCTGTAAAGTATCCAATACAACTCCTACTAAAATCAATAAAGAAGTACCGCCATAAAAATGTGCAAATTGATTATTTACTCCGGCAATCATTGCGAATGCAGGCAAAATTGCAACCAAACCTAAAAATATAGATCCCGGCAAAGTTATTCTAGACATTACAGTGTCTAAAAAATCGATTGTTTTCTTACCAGGCTTAATTCCCGGAATAAATCCACCGTTCTTTTTCATATCCTCAGCCATTTGCGTTGGATTTACTGTAATTGCAGTATAGAAATAAGTAAATAATACAATCATTACAAAGAATAAAGCATTGTAATAGAATCCAGTAAAATTGGATAAAGCTGCAGCTACTCCAGTTAACGCATCAGAACTTGCATAGTTAACAAACGCCATTGGTAAAAACATAATTGCCTGAGCAAAAATGATTGGCATTACACCAGCAGCATTCACTTTTAAAGGAATGTACTGGCGAACCCCACCATATTGTTTGTTTCCTACGATTCGTTTTGCATACTGCACAGGTATCTTTCTTGTTCCCTGAACTAACAAAATTGTTGCTGCAAAAACAAGGAATAAAACTACGATCTCTAAAACCAATAGAATTAAACCTCCTCCTTGACCTTCAATTTTTGAAAGCAATTCTGCAAAGAATGAGAATGGTAATCTTGCAATAATACCGATCATAATAATGATAGAAATACCGTTACCAATTCCTTTATCGGTAATCTTTTCTCCTAACCACATAATGAACATCGATCCTGCTGCAAGAATCATCACAGAAGATACCGTAAATAATGTACCTTTAAGAATAAAGGCTGTTTCAGGCAATTGTGAATGTAAGTTTAATAGATATCCTGGTGCTTGAAGTACAAGAATTATAACTGTTAGATACCTTGTAATCTGGTTGATTTTACGAGTACCGCTTTCTCCCTCTTTCTGTAACTTCTGAAAATAAGGAACCGCAATTCCCATTAACTGAATTACAATAGAAGCCGAGATATAAGGCATGATTCCTAAAGCGAAGATGGATGCATTCGAAAATGCTCCTCCTGAAAACATATCTAATAATCCCAAAACTCCGTCTTGAGTTTGCGTTTTTAACGCGCCTAACTGTGCAGGGTCTACCCCTGGCAAAACTACCATGGTACCTAAACGATACACTAACACAAGACCGAGAGTAGTTAAGATTCTAGATCTTAAATCCTCAATCTTCCAGATGTTCTTCAATGTTTCTATTAAACCTTTCATATCTAAACTTACAATTTAACAACTGTTCCTTCGACTGCTTCAATCGCGGCAATAGCCGATTTTGAGAATGCGTGAGCTTTTACTTCCAGCTTCGCAGTAATAGTTCCATGTCCTAAAATCTTAACATTGTCGTTCTTTGACACCATACCTGCTGCCATCAAAACTTCCTGGTCGATCGTAGTAATGTTATTCTTTTCTGCTAAGGCCTGTAAAACTTCAACATTAATAGCTTTGTATTCTTTTCTATTAACGTTTTTAAATCCAAACTTAGGAACTCTTCGTTGTAAAGGCATTTGACCACCTTCGAAACCAACTTTTTTAGAGTATCCAGATCTTGACTTCGCACCCTTATGTCCTCTGGTTGAAGTTCCTCCTCTTCCAGATCCTTGTCCGCGACCAATTCTTTTTGAAGTCTTGGTTGATCCTTCTGCGGGTTTTAAGTTACTTAAGTCCATATCTATTTAATACTAAATATTAACAATAATTATTCTACAACGGAAACAAGGTGTTGTACTTTAGCCACCATACCTTTAATCTGAGGTGTAGCTTCATGTTCAACAGTTGCATTGATCTTGTTTAATCCCAATGCTTCCAAGGTTTTCTTTTGGCGATCAGTGCTTCCAATTTTGCTCTTTACCTGAGTAATTTTAATCTTAGCCATTTCCTTATTTGTTAACCGTTAAACACTTTATCTAATGATACACCTCTGTGTTCAGCAACGGTATGAGCATCTCTTAATTCAGCCAATGCACCAATTGTCGCTTTTACAAGGTTATGTGGGTTTGATGAGCCTTTTGATTTAGCAAGTACATCGGTTACACCAACACTCTCTAATACAGCACGCATAGCACCACCAGCTTTTACTCCGGTACCATGAGAAGCAGGCTTAATGAAAACCTCTGCTCCGCCAAATCGTGAAAGTTGTTCGTGAGGAATAGTTCCTTTGTAAACCGGCACTTTGATTAAATTTTTCTTAGCTGCATCAACACCTTTTGAAATAGCGGTGGTTACTTCGTTTGCTTTACCAAGTCCCCAACCTACTAATCCATTTTCATTTCCTACAACAACAATTGCAGAAAAGCTGAAGGTTCTACCCCCCTTTGTTACTTTTGTAACACGATTAATAGCAACAAGCCTATCTTTAAGATCTGCATCGCTAGTTTTAATGTTTTTATTATCTGCCATAATTATTAAAATTTAAGGCCACTATTACGAGCAGCGTCCGCTAAAGATTTAATTCTACCATGGTATAGATAACCATTTCTATCGAATACAACACTAGTAATACCGGCTGCAACTGCTTTTTCTGCAATTGCTTTACCTACTAGCTCAGCTTGTTCAAGCTTAGTTGTAGTTTTCTCAGCGATTTCTTTAATCAAAGAGGAAGTTGCAACTATAGTTTGTCCTGATAAATCATCAATAATTTGTACTGAAATCTGCTTGTTAGAGCGAAAAACTGACATTCTAGGTCTTTCAGCAGTTCCAGCAATTGACTTACGAATTCTTCTTTTAATTCTAAGTCTTCTATCTTGCTTAGTTAAAGCCATAATTTACTGTTTTAAGAAATTATTTACCCGCAGATTTACCAGCTTTTCTTCTTAGCTGTTCACCAACAAATTTAACACCTTTACCTTTGTATGGCTCAGGTTTTCTGAATGATCTGATTTTAGCCGCTACCTGACCAATAAGCTGCTTATCACAACTCTCTAATGTAATGATCGGGTTTGCACGCTTTTCAGTTACTGCAGTTACTTGAACCTCCGGAGCAATTTCCATGTGAATAAGATGGGAATAACCCAAAGCTAATTCCAAAAGTTGACCTTTTGAAGTAGCACGGAATCCCACACCAACAAGTTCTTGCTGTAATTTATAACCTTCAGCTACACCAAATACCATGTTGTTCATCAACGAGCGATACAAGCCATGCATGGCTTTGTGTCTCTTTTGCTCTGATGGACGTTCCAATACTACTGTATTTTCTTCAACAGATACCTTGATGTCAACATCAATTTGTTGTGTTAATTCACCTTTAGGCCCTTTAACCGTTACTGAATTATCTTTATTCACCGTTACGCTTACTCCTGCAGGCAAATTGATAGGTAATTTTCCAATTCGTGACATTTCTATCCTCCTTTATTAATAAACGTAACACAATATTTCGCCACCAACGTTTTTCTGACGAGCTTCCTTGTCTGTCATTACTCCTTGCGAAGTAGAGAGAATTGCAATTCCCAAACCGTTTAGTACACGTGGTAATTCAGCCGCTCCACAATATTTTCTCAAACCAGGCTTACTCACCCTTTTAAGATTTTTGATCGCGGAAATTTTTGTCTCAGGATTGTATTTCAAAGCAATTTTAATAGTGCCTTGAACTCCGTCATCAACAAACTTGTAATTAAGGATATAACCTTTATCCTTAAGAATTTTTGTCATTTCTTTTTTCACGTTAGATGCAGGAACGTCAACCACTTTGTGATTGGCCATAATCCCGTTTCTTAGACGTGTAAGAAAATCTGCTATTGGATCTGTCATTTTAAAAAAATTAAATTGATCCCGATTGCTCGGGACAATATTTAACAAAATTGTTTTACAAACTAATCTGCTTACCAACTTGCCTTCTTAATACCTGGAATTAATCCAGAAGAAGCCATTTCACGAAAAGTGATACGACTAATTCCGAATTGTCTCATGTATCCTTTAGGACGACCAGTAAGTTTACATCTGTTATGCAATCTTACAGGAGAAGAATTTTTTGGCAAACGACTAAGTCCGATGTAATCGCCTTCCTCCTTAAGTTGAGCTCTTTTTGCTGCGTATTTTTCAACAAGCTTTTGACGCTTAACTTCGCGAGCTTTCATTGATTCTTTAGCCATCGTCTTATTTTTTTAGGTTTTTAAATGGTAAGCCAAACTCCTTTAATAAAGCAAAAGCTTCCTCATCAGTTTTAGCAGTTGTAACGAAGGTAATATTCATACCCATTATTTTGTTTACTTCATCCAAAACAATTTCTGGGAAAATAATTTGCTCTTCGATACCTAAGGTATAGTTTCCTCTACCATCAAGTTTACCGTTAATACCTTTAAAGTCACGGATACGAGGCAAAGCAACACGCACTAATTTCTCAAGAAATTCGTACATACGCTCACGACGTAAAGTTACAGTTGTACCAACCGGCATCCCTTTACGAAGCTTAAAGTTCGAAATATCTTTCGAAGAAAGAGTTTGAACTGCCTTCTGACCAGTGATAGAAGTCATTTCGTTTACCGAAAATTCCAAAATCTTCTTATCAGCAATAGCCGAACCAACACCCTGATTAATTACTATTTTCGTTAATTTAGGTGCTTGCATTACAGATTTGTAATTAAATTCCTTCATTAAAGAAGGAATTACTTCTTCTGTATATTGTTTTTTAAGAGTAGGTATATAGCTCATTACTTAATCTCCTCCCCTGACTTTTTAGAATATCTAACTAATTTATTGTCATCACCCAAACGTCTACCAACACGGGTAGCCTTTCCGGTTGAAGCATCTTTCACATTCAAATTAGAAATGTGAATTCCTGCCTCCTTTTTAACAATACCGCCCTGAGGATTTTCAGCATTAGGCTTAGTATGTTTAGAAATCATATTAGCTCCTTCAACAATTGCTCGTTGCTTATCTACTAATACTTCTAATACTTTACCTTCCATACCTTTAGATTCCCCTGAGTTTACAATAACGGTATCACCTTTTTTAATATGTAATTTTTTTCGCATTGTTCTAGGTTTTCAAAGATTATAAAACTTCTGGTGCCAGAGAAACGATCTTCATATCAGTATCGCGTAATTCTCTTGCAACAGGTCCAAAAATACGGGTTCCTCTCATTTCACCAGTTGTATTCAATAATACACATGCGTTATCATCGAAGCGAATATAGGATCCGTCTGGTCTTCTAATCTCTTTTTTGGTGCGAACAACAACCGCTTTTGTAACTGTTCCTTTTTTCATATCGGAACCGGCTATAGCATTCTTTACGGTAACAACAATTTTGTCCCCAATCGAAGCATAACGCTTTTTAGTACCGCCCAACACACGGATACAAAGTACTTCTTTGGCTCCGCTGTTATCAGCAACTATTAGTCTACTTTCTGTTTGTATCATGTTTACTTAGCTCTTTCAATAATTTCAACTAATCTCCAACTCTTATTCTTACTAATAGGTCGGGTTTCCATGATTTTTACGGTGTCACCTTCATTACAGGTGTTTTCTTCGTCATGAGCAGTGAATTTCTTCGACTTGTTCACAAACTTTCCGTAAATTGGGTGCTTCTCTTTGGTATGCACAACAATAGTTATGGATTTCTCCATTTTATTGCTTACCACAACCCCGATACGTTCTTTTCTAAGATTTCTTTCCATCACTTTTTACTTATCAGTTAATTGCCTGTGACGCAACTCCGTTACAAGTCGAGCAATGTTACGTCGGGTTACCTTTATTTGCAAAGGATTTTCCAAAGGTGAAATAGCGTGATTTAGCTTGAATCGAGTTAATGTAGATCTTTCAAGATCTACCTTTTCTACTATTTCCGGTGTTGTTAACTCTTTAATTTCTGAATTCTTCATGATTAATCATTTGAATTTTCAACATAATCACGTCTTACGACAAATTTGGTAGTTACAGGTAATTTTTGAGCTGCTAAACGTAATGCTTCTTTAGCAACTTCGAAAGGTACCCCTTCACATTCGAATAACATTCTTCCTGGCGATACAGGAGCAACGAATCCTTCTGGTGAACCTTTACCTTTACCCATACGAACCTCAGCAGGTTTCTTAGTGATTGGTTTATCTGGAAAAATTCTAATCCAGATTTGACCTTGTCTTTGCATATATCGGGTTACTGCCACACGAGCAGCTTCAATTTGACGACCAGTGATCCACTTAGTTTCAAGTGATTTGATCCCAAAAGATCCGAATGCTAATTCAGTACCGCGACCGGCATTGCCTTTGATTCGTCCCTTTTGTTGTCTCCTAAATTTTGTCCTTTTTGGTTGTAACATCGTACTAATTCTTTAAAATTTAAAGACTACTTCTTTTTTCTTCTATTAAAACCACCTTTTCCTTTTGGAGCTCTTCCGTCACGCATTCCTGCGTTAGGGGTTAAGTCACGCTTACCGTAAACTTCACCTTTACAGATCCAAACTTTGATACCTAGTAAACCGTAAGTTGTTAAAGCTTCGGCTAAACAATAATCGATATCAGCTCTTAAGGTGTGTAGCGGGGTACGTCCTTCTTTGTACATTTCAGAACGAGCCATTTCAGCACCGTTCAAACGACCAGAAATCTGTATTTTTATTCCCTCTGCACCCATTCTCATAGTAGAAGCAATAGCCATCTTAATTGCACGACGATAGGCGATACGACCTTCAATTTGACGAGCAATGTTATTAGCAACGATTACGGCATCCATTTCCGGACGCTTAATTTCAAAGATGTTAATTTGTACCTCTTTGTCAGTAATCTTCTTCAACTCTTCTTTCAGCTTATCAACTTCCTGACCACCTTTTCCGATAATAATACCCGGACGTGCAGTGTTAACAGTAATAGTGATCAACTTTAGAGTTCTTTCGATGATGATTTTAGAAATACTTGCTTTTGCTAAACGAGCATTTAGGTATTTTCTAATTTTGGTATCTTCAACAAGCTTATCGCCGTAGTTTTTTCCGCCAAACCAGTTAGAATCCCATCCTCTGATGATTCCTAGTCTATTTCCGATTGGATTTACTTTTTGTCCCATTCTAACTATTGTTTAGTACTATCGGCTTCAGCTGTTTTGCTGCCCAACAATATAGTTACATGATTTGATCTCTTCTTTATTCTATGTGCTCTTCCCTGAGGGGCAGGTCTTAAACGTTTAAGGATTCTCGCTGAATCTACGCTAATCTCTTTAACGTATAATGCGCTTTCCTCAATTCTTTGCCCTTCATTCTTAGCCTGCCAATTGGCAATAGCTGAAAGCAATAGTTTTTCTACGCGATTTGATGCCTCCTTCGGACTGAAACGAAGTACATCTAAAGCTCGGTTCACCTCCATACCTCTTACCATATCGGTAACCAGTCTCATTTTGCGAGGTGAAGTAGGAACATTTCTCAAGCTAGCAAATGCTTTGCTCTTGTTTTCCTCCTTTATTTGGTTTGCTTTTATTCTTTTTCTTGCACCCATTTTTACAAATTCAAAATGTTAATTAAAACCAATGACATGCTTATCGTTTTTTCTTGTCAGCATGTCCTCTAAAAGTACGAGTTGGTGCAAATTCACCTAATTTATGTCCTACCATGTTTTCAGTAACATAAACAGGAATGAATTTGTTTCCGTTGTGCACGGCGATCGTATGACCTACGAAATCCGGAGAGATCATTGAACGTCTTGACCAGGTTTTAACAACTGTTTTTTTCCCTGATTCGTTTTGTCCCAACACTCGTCTTTCCAGCTTGAAATCGATAAAAGGTCCTTTTTTTAATGAACGACTCATAACAATCTAATTATCAAATTATTTTTTCCTTCTTTCAACAATATACTTATTAGAAGCATTCTTTTTAGCTCTGGTTTTGAAACCTTTTGCTAAAACACCTGTTCTAGAACGTGGATGTCCACCTGAAGATTTACCTTCACCACCACCCATTGGGTGATCTACTGGATTCATTACCACACCACGAACTCTAGGTCTTCTTCCCAACCAACGAGTACGTCCGGCTTTACCACTTCTTTCTAACGCATGGTCAGTATTAGAAACAGTTCCGATAGTAGCCTTACAGGTTACAAGAATCATTCTAACTTCACTAGAAGGCAATTTGATAGATGCATACTTACCATCTCGTGCTACGAGTTGAGCATATGCACCAGCGCTACGAGCCATCACTGCTCCTTGAGAGGGTCTTAATTCAATATTATGAATTATTGTACCTAATGGGATATCAGATAATGGCATTGAATTTCCGATTTCAGGAGCTATTTTATTTCCAGAAAGCAAAGACTGGCCAACTTCCAATCCATTTGGTGCGACGATGTAACGTTTCTCACCATCTGCATACACTAGCAATGCTATGCGTGCAGTACGGTTTGGATCGTACTCAATCGAAACCACTTTGGCAGGAACACCATCTTTGTCTCTTTTGAAATCAATAACTCGATATCTTCTTTTGTGACCACCACCTATATATCTCATTGTCATCTTACCGGAGTTATTTCTACCACCGGTTTTTTTCATTGGTCTTAACAATGATTTTTCAGGTTTGTCTGTAGTAACCTGCTCAAAGGTATTAAGAATCTTATGCCTTTGACCAGGAGTTACAGGTCTTAATTTACGTACAGCCATTTTCTAATTAAATATTGCTATAAAAATCTATTTTATCCCCATCAACTAAAGTCACGATCGCTTTCTTAAAAGAAGCAGTTCTTCCTTCAATTGCACCAGCTTTAGTAAAACGGCTCTTCTTCTTACCTTGATAATTCATGGTATTAACTGCCGCTACCTTAACATTGTACATTGATTCAATTGCTTTTTTAATTTCGATCTTCTTCGCTCTGCGATCCACGACAAATCCAAAGCAATTTAATTTTTCGCTTTGGGCTGTCATCTTCTCGGTAACGATCGGTTTGATTAAAATTTCCATCTTTTAAACTTAATTTAGTTTAAACATTTCATCGAGCCCTTTTACGGAGCTCTCTACAAATAACAAAGCTGAAGCTTTCATAATATCGTAAGTTGCAAGATCAGAAACACGTACAACTTCAACATTCTTCAAATTACGAGAAGACAAATATATGTTTTTATTGTCTTCGGCTAACACCAAAAGTACTTTTTTATCAGATACTTTCAGGTTTTTTTGAAGTTCAACAAAACTTTTCGTCTTAACAGCTTCAAAATTGAAATCTTCGATAATTAACAAACCATCATTTTGAGCTTTTAAACTTAAAGCTGAACGACGAGCTAATTGCTTTAATTTCTTATTCAATTTGAAACTATAGTTTCTTGGACGTGGACCGAATACTCGTCCTCCCCCTCTGAACACAGGCGATTTAATGCTACCCGCACGAGCTGTACCAGTACCTTTTTGTTTTTTTATTTTCTTAGTACTACCTGAGATCTCAGCTCTTTCTTTCGATTTGTGAGTTCCCTGACGTTGGTTAGCTAAATATTGCTTAACATCTAGGTAAATAGCGTGTTCGTTTGGTTCAATTGCAAAAACCGAGTCGTTCAACTCAATTTTTCTGCCTGTATCTTCTCCAGATTTATTTAAAATAGTTAATTCCATTACTTTTCAATAATTACGTATGAACCTTTAGACCCTGGAAGAGATCCTTTAACTAATAATAAGTTGTTCTCAGGAATAACCTTAAGAACCTGAAGGTTTTCCACCTTCACAGTGTCCCCACCCATACGTCCGGCCATTCTCATGCCTTTAAATACGCGAGCTGGGTAAGATGCAGCACCAATAGAACCTGGAGCACGCAAACGGTTATGCTGACCGTGTGTCTGTCCTCCTACTCCGCCAAAACCATGACGTTTCACTACCCCTTGAAAACCTTTACCTTTTGATATACCTGTGATATCTACGAAAGTAGCCTCCTCAATAATATCAATTGTAATAACATCTCCTAACTTGTACTCAGCTTCGAAATCGCCGAATTCAACAAGTTTTTTCTTAGGGGTTGTATTTGCCTTTTTAAAGTGCCCATCTAGCGCCTTCGTTGTTCGCTTTTCTTTCTTTTCGTCGAAAGCCAACTGAAGTGCTTCGTAACCATCAGTTTCAATAGTTTTGATCTGGGTTACAACACATGGACCTGCCTCAATGACAGTGCATGGAATATTTTTTCCCTCGGCACTGTAAACGGAAGTCATTCCGATTTTTTTTCCAATTAATCCTGGCATTTTTCTTTATTTTTTAAAAAATAAATCTAACAGTTTATCAAACTTTAATCTCTACTTCAACTCCACTAGGCAACTCTAGTTTCATTAGAGCATCAATTGTACTTGCAGTAGAACTGTAAATATCAATCAGACGTTTGAATGAAGAAAGTTGAAACTGCTCTCTTGATTTCTTGTTCACGAAAGTTGAACGAAGAACGGTAAAAATTCTTTTGTGAGTTGGAAGTGGAATAGGACCACTTACTACTGCACCTGTAGCCTTAACTGTCTTAACGATTTTCTCAGCTGAGTTATCAACCAAGTTGTGATCGTAAGATTTCAGTTTAATTCTAATTTTTTGGCTCATATTATTTAATATTATACGATAAAACTATAGTAATTCAACTTTACCCTTGGCTTTCTCAACCACTTCTTTTGCAATACCTTTTGGCACCTCAGCAAAATGATCAAATTCCATAGAAGAATTTGCTCGACCAGAGGATAAGGTTCTCAATACAGTAACGTATCCAAATTGCTCTGACAATGGTACTGTAGCATTAACAACACGTGCTCCATGCTTAGACTCCATTCCTTCAATCTGACCTCTACGCTTATTCAAGTCACCAATAATATCACCCATATATTCTTCTGGTGTGATAACTTCAATTTTCATGATTGGCTCAAGAAGTACCGGTTTCGCTTTACCACAAGCTTCTCTGTACCCTTGCTTAGCTGCCAATTCGAACGAAAGCTGATCAGAATCCACTGGATGGAAAGATCCGTCAAGCAATTCAACTTTTAATGAATCAACAGTATAACCTGCCAACACACCATTTTTCATTGCTTCTTTGAAACCTTTTTGTACAGATGGAATAAATTCCTTAGGGATATTACCACCTTTAACCTTGTCTACAAACTGCAATCCTTCTCCTTCAAAATCAGCATCCACTGGAGACAAGTTGAAAATAATATCAGCAAATTTACCACGACCACCAGACTGTTTCTTAAATACCTGACGGTGATTAACAGTTCCGGTAATAGCTTCTTTGTATGCAACCTGAGGCGCACCCTGATTACACTCTACTTTGAATTCACGCTTCAAACGGTCAACGATGATATCTAAGTGAAGTTCACCCATACCAGAAATAACAGTTTGTCCTGATTCTTCGTCAGTTTTCACATGGAAAGTTGGATCTTCTTCAGCTAGTTTAGCCAATGCCATACCCATCTTATCAAGATCTTTCTGAGTTAAAGGCTCAATAGCAATACCAATTACCGGCTCTGGAAAATCCATCGATTCAAGCTCGATTGAAGTTTCTTTTTGACACAATGTATCACCAGTTCTAATATCTTTAAACCCAACACATGCACAAATATCACCAGCTTCTACGCGATCAATCGCATTTTGCTTGTTTGAATGCATTTGATATAAACGCGAAATACGTTCTTTGTTACCTGTTCTAACATTATAAACGTAAGAACCAGCATCAATAGATCCAGAATACAAACGAGTAAAAGCCAAACGACCTACAAATGGGTCGGTAGCAATTTTAAATGCCAAAGCAGCCAAAGGCTCGTCAACAGAAGGTTGTCTTGAAACCACTTCATCTGTTCCCGGAACTTTACCAACAATAGCATCAACATCTAAAGGAGATGGCAAGAATGTAATAACAGCATCCAACAAACGCTGAACACCTTTATTTTTAAATGCCGAACCACATAACATTGGAACAATGTCCATAGCGATAGTAGCTTTACGAATCACATTTAAAAGCTCCTGCTCAGTAATAGAATCAGGATCCTCAAAGAAACGCTCCATCATATCTTCATCATGCACTGCAACAGCCTCTACAAGTGTTTCTCTCCACTCATTAGCTTCTTCAACTAAGTAATCAGGAATATCCTCTAATGTATAATTAGTTCCGTTCTCGTCATCATACCAGATAACAGCTTTCATTGTGATCAAATCAACCACACCTTTAAAGCTTTCTTCAGTTCCGATAGGAATTTGAACAGGAATTGGATTCGCTCCTAATTTCTCTCTTACTTCACGAACAGCCTTGTAAAAATCAGCACCTGAACGGTCCATTTTATTTACAAAACCCATACGTGGTACTTTATATTTATCAGCTTGTCTCCAAACTGTTTCTGATTGTGCCTCAACACCACCAACTGCACAAAAACATGCAACAGCTCCATCCAACACACGCAATGATCGTTCTACCTCAACGGTAAAATCAACGTGACCTGGAGTATCAATAATATTTACCTGATACTTTTCGCTGTCGTAATTCCAAAAACAGGTAGTTGCAGCAGAAGTAATTGTAATACCTCTCTCTTGCTCTTGCTCCATCCAGTCCATTGTAGCTGCACCATCATGCACCTCACCAATTTTGTGAGAAACTCCGGTATAATACAAAATACGCTCAGTAGTCGTTGTTTTACCGGCGTCGATGTGCGCCATGATACCAATATTTCTGGTGAATTTTAAATCTCTCTTTGCCATATTCTTTAAGAATCGCTTAACAGTTATTAAAATCTAAAGTGAGCAAAAGCACGGTTAGCTTCAGCCATTCTATGTGTATCTTCTTTCTTCTTGTAAGCTCCACCTTCTTCATTGTATCCACCAAGAATTTCCGCAGACAATTTTTCAGCCATAGATTTACCAGATCTTTTGCGTGCAAAAAGAATCATACTTTTAATAGCGATTGAAACTTTTCTTTCAGGACGAATCTCTGTAGGAACTTGAAAAGTTGCTCCACCTACGCGTCGGCTCTTAACCTCTACAGCTGGAGTAATGTTTTCTAAAGCTTTTTTCCAAATCTCAAGCGGAGATTTTTCCAGCTTTTCTGTTTTCGTTTTAACGATTTCTAAAGCATCATAAAACACTTTAAAGGAAAGGTTTTTCTTTCCATCAACCATTAAGTCATTCACAAATCTTGTTACCAAAACGTCATTAAACTTTGGATCCGGCAATAAGATTCTCTTTTTTGGTCTTGACTTTCTCATTTTCTCTTAGTTTACGAGTTATCCGTTGTAGCTGCCTGGTTCAGTCTTCAAAAATCTCACGATCATTTACTCAACTTAATAGAGAACAACACATAAACATTAACTCACAGTTTTAAAAACTAGAATTAATTACTTTTTAGCTTTAGGTCTCTTAGTACCATACTTAGAACGACGTTGTTTACGACCTTCTACCCCTGAAGCATCAAGAGCACCACGAACAAGGTGATATCTTACCCCTGGAAGATCTTTTACACGACCACCTCTAATCAAAACGATCGAGTGTTCCTGTAAGTTGTGTCCTTCTCCTGGAATGTAAGCATTCACTTCTTTTCCGTTAGTCAATCTAACACGGGCAACTTTACGCATAGCCGAGTTAGGCTTCTTAGGTGTAGTCGTATACACACGGACACAAACCCCTCTCCTCTGTGGACAAGAATCCAATGCCGGAGCCTTGCTTTTATCGATAAGCTTGGTTCTTCCTTTTCTAACTAACTGTTGAATTGTAGGCATATTAACAATTACTTTTTTAATTAAATATTTTTAACAATTTGGTTTGCAAAGGTATTATTTATTTTATAAAATCAGCAATTCAGCCATGTAATTTTATAAAACCCCTTTAAATCAGCGCACAAAGGTAAGAAAAGCCTTTAGAAAAGACAAGTTATTCTCTATCAAAAAAATAAGCCGTTTGAGTTTATTTAAAAAAGAGTCGTGTCTTCCAGTAAAATCAAGGAGTAAAAGTTAAAAATACAATCAAAATTTATGGATGTCAATTTTTTATGCCCTAGATCCCTTAATGTATATTGTATCTAACTAAAAAGTTCATTAATTTAGAAAACCTTATAAGTAAAAATGAAGTTTTATCAACTTCAAACCCAAAATAAATACATTTTTTTCAAACCCAAAAAAAATACCATTATGAAAGTGTATCAATCAAATGAAATTAAAAACATCGCCCTCATTGGCAATGCCGGCTCGGGTAAAACTACCCTTGCTGAAGCAATGCTATTTGAAGGCGGTGTTATTACAAGACGCGGAAACGTGGAAGATAATAGCACCGTTTCTGATTACAACCCTGTAGAACACGAATATGGAAACTCTGTTTTTTCAACAGTTCTTTACACAGAGTGGTTAGGAAAGAAGATTAATTTTATAGATACTCCCGGTGCAGATGATTTTTCCGGAGGAGTAATTTCAGCCCTCAATGTTGTTGATACAGGTTTAATGCTTATCAATGCTTTGAATGGTGTTGAAGTAGGTACCGAAATAATAGGTCGTAGAGCAGCCGCTTTAAATAAGCCATTGATATTTGTTGTTAATCAACTCGATCATGACAAAGCTAATTTTGAACTATGCATTGAATCAGCCAAAACTAATTTTGGCAGTAAAGTTTCGATTGTACAATATCCCGTAAACGTTGGCGTAAATTTTAATGCTCTTATTGATGTACTAAAAATGAAAATGTACCAATGGGGTCCTGACGGCGGAGAACCGGAAATACTTCCGATACCGGACTCTGAAATTGATAAAGCCAATGAACTGCATAATGAGCTTGTTGAATCAGCCGCAGAAAACGATGAAGACTTGATGGAACTTTTTTTTGAAAAAGGGACTTTAACAGAAGATGAAATGCGAACCGGAATGAAGAAAGGAATGATCGCGTGTGATTTCTTTCCTGTTTTCTGTGTTTCAGCCAAAAAAGATATGGGCGTAAGACGATTAATGGAATTTATTGGAAATATTGTTCCATTTGTAACAGAAATGCCTGCCATACCAACAGTAAGCGGAAGAAAAGCAAAATGCGACCCTAATGCCCCAACTTCAGTTTTCGTATTTAAAACATCCATTGAGCCCCACATTGGAGAAGTAAGTTACTTTAAAGTTATATCAGGAAGAATTAAAGAAGGTGACGATTTAATCAATATAAACAACAATATAAAAGAGAGAGTCTCTCAATTGTATATTATCGCAGGTAGAAACAGAGAGAGAGTTAGTGAGCTTGTTGCAGGCGACATAGGCGCAACTGTAAAATTGAAAAACACGAAAAACAATCATACATTAAATTGTAAAGATTGTGATTTTGTATACAAGGACATCCAATTTCCTGAACCAAAGTACAGAACCGCTGTAAAAGCTAAAGATGAAGCTGATGATGAGAAACTAGGAGAACTTCTTCATAGAATGCACGAAGAAGACCCTACAATAACAATAGAATATTCAAAAGAACTAAAGCAAATCATATTACACGGACAGGGCGAATTCCATATGAACACTCTTAAATGGAGATTAAGTCACAACGATCATCTGGAAATTGAGTTCCTAACTCCTAAGATTCCTTATAGAGAGACAATCACCAAACTTGCCCAGGCAGATTACCGCCATAAAAAGCAATCCGGAGGTTCTGGTCAATTTGGAGAAGTACACATGCTTATCGAGCCATATACTGAAGGGATGCCTGATCCAGTAATGTATAAGATTGATGGGAAAGAAATGAAAGTAAACCTACGTGGCACCGAAGTCACCAAACTGAATTGGGGTGGGAAATTAGTGTTCTGCAACTGTATTGTTGGTGGTGCTATAGACACACGGTTCCTTCCGGCCATTCAGAAAGGAATAATGGAAAAAATGGATGAAGGCCCGCTTACAGGATCGTATGCCAGAGATATCCGTGTGGTTGTTTATGATGGAAAGATGCACGCGGTTGATTCAAATGAAATTTCGTTTAGATTAGCAGGCCGACATGCTTTTAGTGCCGCCTTTAAAAATGCAGGGCCAAAAATACTTGAACCTATATATAATATAGAAGTATTGGTGCCTGAAGATCGTATGGGTGATGTAATGAGTGATTTACAATCTCGTCGGGCAATGATTATGGGAATGGAAGCTGAAAAAGGATTTCAAAAAATTCTAGCTAAAGTACCTTTAAAGGAAATGAACAAATACTCTACTACGTTAAGTTCTTTAACCAGAGGTCGAGCTCAATTCACCATGAAGTTTGACACCTACGAAAAAGTTCCAAACGAAGTTCAGGTTGAACTTTTAGCAGCCTACCAAGAAGAAACTGCTGAAGCATAACAAAGAAAAGGCCTCGAATGAGGCCTTTTTTCTATATTATAATTTATATTTCAATATCCTATTTTCTGATCAGCATAAAAGATCCTTTTTTAGTATATTTCTTTTTTTGTTCTTCTCTGCCCGTTGCTGTTATCACATAAAAGTAGGTTCCCGGAGTTGCCCATTTACCATGGATTTTCCCATTCCAACCTTCATCCGGGTTTTTCCATGAAAACACAACCCTTCCCCATCTGTTGATAATTGTTCCACTAAAACTTTTTAAGGATTGCGATTTTACTCTAAAAATATCATTTCTCCCATCGCCGTTAGGTGTAAACACATTAGGCACCTGCACCAAAGAAGTATCCACTACAATTGGTGTTCCTTTATCCTTTAAATAATATTCATCAATACATACTCCATCCATATTTTCCGACGAAGCTATTAATTTTACAAAATAGTTGCCAGGATGTAAATATGTATAAGCAACAAGATCCTTATCGGTAACAATTCCATCCACCAACAAACTATCCTCAAGCGTGACCGCATCTTTAATTCGATCAAAATCCTGATAAATGAACCATTCAAAATTTTCAATATTATCAGAATCTACAATATCAAATTTCACTTCCAACGGAGCCTCACCTACCACTGGATCAAAAGTGAACTCTGCATTAATACTATAAGTTTCCGAAGCTACAACATCAGAATAAAACACACACCCATATTGATCTTTCACAGAAATAGAATATCCCTTTTCTCCCAAAAAAGGTTCTTCATCTATAAAACTAACTTCGTTTCCAACATAAGTCGCTCTTAAAAATTCATCTTCATTATCCCGCTTCAATCTAAATACTATATCATCCCCCGAAACAACATCGGCGGGATCACCTGAATCAATATCAATATAATTTAACACCACGGAAGTAAAAGATGATTTAACATTCACCCCAACACAATTCAATGTTACTAATATACTTGGATTCATATTCGAATTATTCAACACCCAAGCCTGATCATTAAAAGAATTAACTCCATTCGTAGCTTCAACTTTATACAATCCATCAGGCAAATTAGTCAATATTGATTCTGAAGAAGTATCAACCGAAGGAATCGGTATTGCAAAAGTGCCTGTTCCCGAATCCCATTTTGTCCATGTAAAAGTCCAACCTGAGGTTCCATCATTAGAGCCTGCTTTTAATTCACCAACACCAGCACCTATATTGTCACAGAACACATACAAGGAATCATTTGGTGTTGCAGTGTATTTTGTTAACGATCTAAGAGATGCATTAGGGGCAGTAATCTGAGAAATAGCGGAACTAGACAAAAAAGACAATATCACAAGAAGTGAAATACAATTAATAGTTCTCAAAAACAATAAAAAGGACTTAATTCTCATAGTGATGTATGAATAGTTTTATGATATATCTGGAATTACAATATTAAAAAAATTAAGCCGTTTTTTCTATTATTAAACAATTATCTTTATCTGAAAAATACATACTAAGAGATAAACAAAACCAAGAAAAGGCTTTAGTAAGCCCCTTGACAATACCTTTTTAGAATCCTGGTTTACTTCACACTAAATGCTTTTTATGGATTTAATTATGGAGTAATATTCAAAAAAAAGACGAAAGTTACGGTTCAAATATTATTTTTGAGCTTCGAAATAATTGGAAAGATAGAAATAGAATGGAATATTTAAATGAATTAAATCCGGTACAACGAGAAGCCGTTGAGAATATTAATGGAGCATCACTGGTTATTGCCGGAGCTGGGTCGGGCAAAACAAGGGTCTTAACTTATCGGATTGCCCATCTTCTAAATCAGAAAATTCCTGCCTACTCTATTTTAGCTTTAACTTTTACCAATAAAGCTGCACGGGAAATGAAAGAAAGGATCGGGAATCTTGTCGATCAACAGCAATCTCAATCGCTTTGGATGGGAACTTTTCACTCTATATTTTCGAAAATATTACGATACGAAGCCGAGCATTTGGGTTTTGATTCTAATTTTACGATTTACGACACTCAGGATTCTCGCAATCTGCTTCGAGCTATTATCAGAGAAATGCAGCTTGATGATAAAGTATATAAAGCAAATGAAGTTTTGAACCGAATTTCATCAGCTAAAAATAATTTGGTCACTGCAAATGCTTATGCTCAAAACGCCGGCATTCAAAAAATTGACTCGAGCAATCGCCGGCCGCTAATTTTTGAAATTTACAAAAAATACAGTCAGCGATGCCGGCAAGCCAATGCAATGGATTTTGATGATCTTTTATTGCAGACCAATATTCTTTTTAAATCCAAACCTGAAATATTAGCGAAGTACCAAAATAAATTTAAATACATTTTGGTTGATGAGTATCAGGATACCAATTACTCTCAATATTTAATTGTAAAAAAGCTTGCCGAAAATCATAAAAATGTATGTGTTGTTGGTGATGATGCCCAGAGTATCTATTCTTTTCGCGGTGCGAAAATTGAAAACATACTCAATTTCAAAAACGACTATCCAAATTACAAGCTTTATAAATTAGAGCAGAATTACAGATCGACACAAAATATTGTAAATGCCGCCAATAGTGTTATTCACAAAAACCGCGATCAGATAAAAAAAGTATCCTTTTCGGAAAACGAAGAAGGAGAAAAAATAAAAGTTGTTAAGGCACTTACCGACCACGAAGAGGGATACATTGTTGCCAATGCAATTTACGAAGAAAGAATGCGTGAGCATCTTCAATATCAGGATTTTGCTATTCTATACAGAACCAATGCTCAATCGCGGATTTTTGAAGAATCATTACGCAAATTAAATTTGCCCTATAAAATATACGGCGGACTTTCCTTTTATCAGAGAAAAGAAATTAAGGATCTGCTTTCCTATTTCCGCATGACAGTAAACCCGAATGATGAAGAAGCAATCAAAAGGGTGATTAACTATCCTAAAAGAGGAATTGGAGATACTACCGTTAGCAAACTGCAGGATGCTGCCACCCAAAACGAATGCAGTATTTGGGATGTGATTTGCGGTCTGAACCAAAGACCTTATGGAATCAACTCAGGAACCATCTCGAAACTGATGAAATTTGCAGCTTTAATCACTGATTTTCAGCAAAGACAAGATACGGACACGGCTATTGATCTGGCAAACTACATTGCAAAGGCAACCGGTATTGTTCAGGATCTTTATAATGACCGATCGCCTGAAGGAGTCTCCCGACATGAAAATATTCAGGAGCTGTTAAACGGGATTCAGGAATTTACACAAAACTCTTTGGAAGAAGGCAACGAATTGCAACTGGCCAATTACCTGGAAGATGTTGCACTGTTAACCGATCAGGACAAGGACAAAGATGAAGATCGGAATAAAGTGACATTAATGACCATTCACTCGGCAAAAGGGCTGGAGTTTTCGCACTTACATATTGTAGGGTTAGAAGAAGATTTGTTTCCTTCGCAAATGGCTACCAGCACACAGCAGGAATTAGAAGAGGAACGCAGGCTGTTTTATGTTGCTCTAACCAGAGCCGAAACAAAAGTCACCTTATCGTTTGCCAAATCGAGATACAAATGGGGAAACATAAGTTATCCCCGGCCAAGTCGTTTCATCAATGAAATTGATGAGAAATTTATGGATCTTCAATATGAATCGGAGCCTGATTTTTCGGGAGCCGGAAATGAAAACTTCCAAAGCAGAACCGATTCTGAAATCGTAAGTCAACCAAAAAGATTCGAAGCAAAACAAAGTTTCTCTGCCAAACCAAAACTAAATCAACCCATTATCCGTAACAATATAAATGGTAGTCAGGCTAATGATCCTAATTTTATCCCTTCCAATCCGGAACAAATACAATCAGGTATGATTGTAGAGCATCAGCGCTTTGGCAAAGGAAAAGTTTTGCAAATGGAAGGAAGTAAACCAAACATCAAAGCAACCGTATTTTTTCAAAATGTGGGTCAAAAACAGTTACTGCTAAAATTCGCAAAACTTAAAATTGTAGGATAAATACGCTAACTATTTGTATTGAAAGAAGAAATCTGTTACATTTGCCTTGAGTTCTAAGATTTTCTGTAATTGTTTAGTTCATAAAAAACAATTCATTAAAGCTTCTTTTCTACTTCGTTTAGTAAAACCAGTGAAATCTTAGATTCTTCAGTAGTACTTATAACTATCTTCATTCTTTTTGTGCTATTGTGTTGCATTCTCTTACAAGTTTGCCAAATTACCTATCGTATAAAAAAAGTTATTACCAGATTAAAACAACAATAAAATAAATGGATTATAATTCGAGCAGGAAACATCTAATTCTTCCTGAATATGGACGAAATGTTCACAAAATGGTAGATTACGCCCTAACTGTTGAAGACAGGGTTCAGAGAAACCATGTGGTAAAAAGTATTATTGCCATTATGGGAAATATGTATCCTCACCTTAGAGATGTTAGTGATTTTAGACACAAACTGTGGGATCATATAGCCATCATGTCTGATTTTAATTTAGACATCGACTCGCCCTACGAAGCTCCTACAAGGGAAAAGTTAGCCGAAAAACCTGATCGATTGCCTTATAGCACTAAAAGAATAAAATACCGCCATTATGGCCGTACTGTAGAAGTTTTAATTGCAAAAGCCATCGAACTTGAAGATCCGAAGGAAAAAGATGCTCTCATAATAATGATTGCCAATCACATGAAAAAATCATTCCTTAATTGGAATAAAGACAGTGTTCCTGACGAGAAAATATTTAAAGATCTGGTTGCATTATCAAAAGGGAAACTTGAAATTCCTGAGCGATTGAAATTAGCCGAAGTCAAAGAAAGGGAATTCGTTCAGAAAATTAAAAAGAAAAAAAATCCAAGAACTGATAATCGAAACGACAATAAAAACGATCATCGAAAGTTCAATAAACCAAGAGCATAAAACAAAAACCGGTTCCATACCGGTTTTTTTTATGTCAAGACCAGTATGCTTTCACTTTCCCAAACGTTTTTTATAATTATCTTTAGCCTTTATACACACCAAAAATAGCAGCCAATGAGCACTTTCGAAATTATTGGAGGTAAATCGTTAAAGGGAGAATTAACCCCGCAAGGGGCAAAAAATGAAGCCCTTCAGATTTTATGCGCCACTCTTTTAACTGAAGAAAAGGTAACCATCCATAATATACCAAACATACTAGATGTTAATAAGTTAATTGAATTGCTGTCGGAACTTGGAGTTAAGGTTAATCAGGAATCTAAAAACACTTATTCTTTCGAAGCAAAAAACATTAATCTTGACTATCTAAATTCTCCTGAATTCGCAAGCAAGGGATCATCATTAAGGGGTTCAATAATGATTATTGGTCCTTTATTGGCGCGATTTGGCAAAGGATATATTCCTCGCCCGGGCGGAGACAAAATAGGAAGACGGCGTCTGGATACACACTTTTTAGGTTTTGAAAAATTAGGTGCCAAATTCAATTTTAACCAGGATGAAAATTTCTATCGTGTTGAAGCCAAAGAATTAAAAGGTTGCTATTTACTCCTCGACGAAGCTTCAGTTACAGGAACTGCAAACATTATTATGGCCGCAGTAATGGCCAAAGGTACAACAACAATATACAACGCCGCCTGTGAACCTTACATACAGCAATTGTGTAAAATGCTGATATCGATGGGTGCAAAAATAAGCGGTGTTGGTTCAAATCTTTTATCCATTGAAGGAGTTACTTCTTTATGTGGATGTGAGCATAGAGTACTTCCGGATATGATTGAAATAGGCAGTTTTATTGGACTTGCGGTAATGACTAAATCCGAAATTACAATAAAAGATGTTGCCTATCACGAACTGGGGATGATTCCTGGTGCATTTAAACGCTTAGGTGTAAAAATGGAATTAAGAGGCGATGACATTTACATTCCAAAGCAGGAAAATTATCAAATTGAAACCTTTATTGACGGTTCAATTCTCACGATTGCAGATGCTCCCTGGCCAGGACTTACTCCTGATTTACTAAGTGTATTTCTTGTGGTAGCAACTCAAGCCAAAGGAAGCATATTAATTCACCAAAAAATGTTCGAAAGTCGTTTGTTCTTTACAGATAAACTAATTGACATGGGAGCTCAGATCATTCTTTGCGATCCGCACAGAGCTACTGTTATTGGTTTAAATCAAAGACAGGGGCTACGACCAACAACCATGGTTTCGCCGGATATTAGAGCAGGTGTTGCCCTTCTTATTGCTGCACTTTCTGCCGATGGAAAAAGTACAATTCATAATATAGATCAGATAGACAGAGGTTACGAAAATATTGACCTGCGACTGAATGCAATTGGTGCCAGCATTAAAAGAATCAGTAATTAACTATTTATTAACATTTTAAATAAGGATATCTAATTAATTTAGAGAAATAGAAATTGTTAGTTACAGTTAAAATTTTGAGTTATGAAAAAAATAAAATTAGGCTTGATATTATTCTCCTTTCTTTTTTCTTTATCCACTTTTGCCGGAACGTTAAAGACTACTGAAGGAAAAGATGTAAAAGAAGGCTATGAAATTGGGAATAAATTACCGGATATTACAGCAAAATCAATAGCCGGAAAAGACATAAAATTAAGCTCATTGGAAGGCAAATTGGTTTTAGTCGATTTTTGGGCTTCATGGTGCCCTCCTTGCCGTGCAGAAAACCCCAGAATTGTAAACGCATACAATAAATTTAAAGACGCCAGTTTTAAAAATGGTAAAGGATTTACAATTTATAGTTTTTCTCTTGATACCAAACAAGCAAACTGGAAAGCTGCAGTAGCTAAAGATAAACTTGACTGGGATTATCACGTTAGTGAACTTAAGGGATGGCACTCTCCAACATCAAACAAATTTGGCATTAACTCCATCCCTTCTAACTTTTTAATTGATGGAAATGGAATTATTTTAGCGAAAAACCTAAGAGGTGAGAAATTAGAATTAATTCTTCAGTACTACCAAAAAAAGTAATAATCTTTAAAGATATAAAAGTGCCATTCATAAATTTGAATGGCACTTTTCATTCCTGATATTTCATTAAAAACATCTTAATCTCTTCAACACAGAAGCCTTTACTTTCAATCCACTTAATCGCTTTATCCTCCCGACTAAATACATGTGTCTTTAAATTTGTATCCCTTAAATAAAAAGAAAAAACATACGCTCTTACAATTTGTCCAAACTTAGGACTAACAATCACTGCATTATACTTATACTTTAATTGATAGGTGAGCTTACGAATTGCATTATTTATTATCCCGGCTATTTCAGGTGATGATATAATTAAATCTCTCAAATCACAAACAGACGCCAGATCTTTGTAAGAATATTCTTCCAACATTTGATCAATTGCACTTGAGAAAAAATAAGCAGCCTCCTCGTCCTGCATTCCCATAACTTTTAGATACGCTACATTAGAATATACTCGAATACAAAAATCATCATTATCAATTACAATTTTCATCCTGGCAAATTTTCGGTTATTATCGCACTCTTATTTAACAGCCTAAAACCTAAATATAAGATTTCCGAAAGAATTTCGAACAATTTATTTGAATAATGCTACATTTTGGAGTAATAGGACACAAAACTCTCAACATAGGCTTATCGATTAATAATCACAACATACAATAAGGCACCCTCATTTTGCAAAAAAAATAAAAATGAACAACTTATAATTACAAATTCTATCTTTGTGCCAATTTGTCGGAAGACAGCACATTGGCAGACTATTTGTATTTACTGCCGGGTAACAAAAACTAAAACGATAAAAATCATTGAAAAATGACAAAAGATAAAAGCAAATCAAATAAAGAAGAATTGAAAGATAAAGATATAGAAACTACTGAAAACCAAACAGTAGAAGAGACCTGTAAAAAGGAAGAATCAAAGATTGAAGAAAATAAGGATACGAAGAAAACCAAGAAATCTTCGAAAGAAAAAAAAGCAGACGAGCTTGCCGAATTAACAATCCAACTTCAGGAAATTAGTGACAAGTATGTACGTTTGTCAGCTGAATTTGACAACTATCGCAAAAGAACTTTAAAAGAGAAGATGGAACTGACCAAATCGGGCGGAGAAAAGATTCTTATCAATATTCTTCCTGTTATGGATAACTTCGAACGCGCCTTACAATCTATTGATGCAGCAAAAGACATTGATGCGATAAAAGATGGTGTTCATTTGATTTATGGCAATTTCAAAGAATTTGTTACTCAAAATGGAATAAAAGAAATTGAAGCTGTAAATCAGGCTTTTGATACCGACATCCACGAGGCAATTACTAAAATCCCTGCTCCAACCAAGGAGTTGAAAGGAAAAGTTGTTGACTGTGTTGAAAAAGGATATTTCCTTCATGACAAAGTAATTCGTTTTGCCAAAGTTGTTGTAGGAGAATAAGGAAGTTCAAAATCTAAGCTGAGAAAAAGATGTCGAAAAGAGATTATTATGAAGTGTTGGGAGTTTCCAAGTCAGCCTCGGAAGCCGAATTAAAAAAAGCATACCGTAAAAAAGCCATTCAGTTTCACCCCGATAAAAATCCGGATGACAAGCAAGCTGAAGAAAACTTTAAAGAGGCTGCAGAAGCTTATGAAGTTTTAAGTAATCCTGAAAAACGTCAGCGATACGATCAATTTGGCCATTCGGGAATGAGCGGTTCAGCCGGAGGTGGTTTCGGTGGTGGTGGAATGAACATGGAAGATATTTTCTCTCACTTTGGCGACATATTTGGCGGCGGTGGCGGATCTTTCTTTGGCGGTGGATTTGGCGGCGGAGGCCGCAGCTCAAGAAGAGTAAACCGTGGCAGCAACCTAAGAGTTAAGGTTAAGCTGACATTGAAAGAAATTGCTGAAGGTGTTGAAAAGAAGATAAAGGTTAAAAAACAGGTTGAATGTAAATCCTGTAGTGGATCAGGAGCAAAAGACGGATCTTCATTTTCTACTTGTTCTACCTGTCACGGTTCTGGTCAGGTTACACGTATCCAGAATACAATACTTGGGCAAATGCAAACATCTTCCACTTGTCCGACTTGTGGTGGTGAAGGAAAAATTATCACAAATAAATGTACCAGTTGTGCCGGAGAAGGAATTGTTCAGGACGAAGAAGTAATCACAATTAATATTCCTGCCGGAGTTGCAGAAGGAATGCAGCTGTCGGTTAGCGGAAGAGGAAATGCAGCTCGCCGGGGTGGAGTAAATGGTGATTTATTAATTCTTGTTCATGAAGAGGAGCATCCGGAATTAATTCGTGATGAAAACGATCTTTTATACAATCTGTTTATTAGCATTCCTGATTCAATTTTAGGCACTGCCGTTGAGATTCCTACGATTGAAAACAAGGTGAAAGTGAAAATTGATGCAGGTACTCAACCTGGGAAAATACTTCGCTTAAGAGGTAAAGGTCTGCCTGATATTAATGGTTACGGACGAGGAGATTTATTGGTTAAAATTAATGTTTGGATACCGAACTCCATTTCCAAAGACGAAAAGAAAATTTTAGAAAAACTGCAAATCTCTGAAAGCTTTACTCCTAAGCCCACCGCTCATGAAAAAAGCTTTTTCAAAAAAGTAAAGAACTTTTTCGATTAAGAATTAAGATATAGAATCCATAAAGAAAGAGATCATCTAATAAAAGGTGATCTCTTTTTTCATCTGCCCAAATTGCAAACCCGAAGAGCAAATTGATGAACAAAACAGCAAACTTCCTGCTTCAGGTTGCGGGTATCCTGTTTCGAGAGTTCAGCGCCACTCTTTCCTCTGCAATCATTCTATATGATAAGGCATGCTTTCTATCTGGAGAGGCAAGCTTTCCTCCCAAACAGGCAAGTTTCTCCGAATCAGCAGCATGATTCCCTCTCATTGTGGGAATATTCCTTTCGCCATAGGCAAGTTGCTGTGTTAAAGGGGAAATTTCCCTCTGCAAGTGGGAAGCATCCTTAATCAACAGGAAAATTGCCTATCCGAAGAGAGGAAATTATGAGTTAAACAAAATCAGCCCAGATTAATCCGAATATTTATCTGATTTTGATCAAAACAATCCACTGCAAATTACATCGTACAAAACCAAATTAAAAACCTGTCCAATCTTCTTTACATCGATTTTATATGTTGGATTTCTCTAAATTGATTACTTTAGTTTTCAATTGAAATTTTAGTGTCACCAAACCCAAATATACATGGCATTTTTCGAAGCAAAAGACATTGTTAAACAGTACGCAGGGCACAAAGCTTTAAACAAAGTAAGTATCTCCGTTCCAAAAGGAAGTATTTTCGGTCTGCTGGGACCAAATGGTGCAGGAAAAACAACCTTAATCCGAATTATAAACCAAATAACCGGCCCTGACTCAGGAGTGGTTTTATTTAATGGCAACCCTTTAGTCCCCAATGATATCACCCGAATTGGATACCTTCCTGAAGAAAGAGGTTTGTATAAAAAAATGAAGGTTGGAGAACAGGCTGTTTATCTGGCTCAGCTTAAAGGAATGAACCAAAAGGAAGCGACAAAAAAGCTGAAAGTCTGGTTCGACAAGTTTGATATTCTTCAATGGTGGGACAAAAAAGTAGAAGAGCTTTCGAAAGGAATGCAGCAAAAAATACAGTTTATTGTTACTATTCTGCATGAACCAGAATTACTGATCTTCGACGAACCATTTAGTGGTTTCGATCCGATCAACGCCAATCTGCTTAAAAAAGAAATTCTGGAGCTTCGCGACAAAGGGGCAACCATCATTTTCTCGACACACAATATGGGATCTGTTGAAGAAATTTGTGATCACATTGCACTGATCAACAAATCGGAAAAAATACTGGACGGACCGGTTGATCAGATCAAAAAGAAGTATCGAACCAATACCTATGAACTAACTTATACTGGTGAATTTGACAAACTGGAGCAAGTTCTGAATCCGGATTTTGAAATTGTTGAACAACAAAAAGGACTTGAGCACAACACTCTTACCATAAAATTAAATAATGGTTCTACATCCAATGAGTTATTGGCACAATTACTCCCCTATTTAAACATCGTTTCCTTTAGCGAAATCATTCCCAGTATGAATGACATCTTCATTCGAGTTGTGAATGAAAACAAAAAAATCTAACCCGAAACACCTTTAAAAATGAATAAAATTTTCATCATTATAAAAAGAGAATATCTTTCCAGAGTAAAGAAAAGATCATTCCTCATTTTAACCTTTTTAACTCCTGTTTTAATTGCCGGTATTTATGCATTCATGATTTGGATGATGCTTAAAGACGATACTGAGAGCAGAACTATTGCTGTGATTAATGAATCGCAATTAGTTGAGCCGGTACAATCCAAGGACTTCACCACCTTCAAATACATAAATGATACTAGTTTTGAAGATGCTAAAGCTCAAATGGAAGAGAAAGACTACTATGCCATTCTGTTAATTCCTGAAAATATTTTGGAGAGCAAAACGGCAGAATTGTTCTCTTACAAACAGGTAACAATGGAAGTAAAATCGGAAGCCGGTTCCCAACTTCGAGATCATATTGAGCAACTTAAACGATCAAAAATTATCGCTCAGGCTAAAATGCCCGATTTAGAAGAGAAACTGGCTGCAACCAGAACTCCTATTTCCATGAAAACCATCAAATTTGGCGAAGGCGGAGAAGTAAAACAAAGCTCTACGGAAATAGCAATGGCCATTGGATTTATATCCAGCTTCATCATTTACATGTTCATCTTTCTGTATGGTGTGCAGGTAATGCGAGGGGTGATCGAAGAAAAAAGCAATCGAATTGTTGAGGTGATAATTTCATCGGTAAAACCATTTCAACTGATGATGGGGAAAATCGTTGGTGTTGCCATGGTTGGCTTAACTCAATTTATTATGTGGGTAATTCTTTCCGGCATAATTATCTCTATTGGCACTGCAGTAGTATTGCCAGGTGTTGATATGGATTCGTTACAGCAAGCCAAAACTCTTTCGGAATTGCCTCAGGGTGCTGCTTCATTAAATGCTGACCAGTTAAAAATGGCTCAGGATTTATTGGGTACTTTTGACTTTGGATATGTTGCCGGAATTCTTGGTGCATTTATCTTCTTTTTCCTTGGCGGCTATTTATTATATTCTGCACTTTTTGCCGCTGTTGGCAGTGCCGTTGATAATGAAACTGAAACACAGCAATTTATGCTTCCAATAACGATTCCTCTGATATTGGCCATGTATATTGGTTTTGCTGTTGCGAAAAATCCTGAAGGCAGTCTTGCCTTTTGGGGATCAATTATCCCATTAACCTCTCCAATAGTGATGCTTGTTAGAATTCCATATGGAGTTCCGGTATGGGAATTATTACTCTCTATGGTAACACTTATAGGAACTTTCCTTTTTGTTACCTGGATTGCAGCAAAAATATACAGAACCGGAATTTTAATGTATGGAAAGAAAGTTTCCTACAAAGAAATTTGGAAATGGCTTCGCTATCATAATTAGAAAGAAACAGATAATGACCTTTGTAAATGCCTCATTTTATGAGGCATTTTTCACAAATAGATAACAGGCATGATTTTTGGAGAATCCTTAAACGTTAAAAAAACTTATTCATCGTAATAAGCCCGTCAAAAATTACAAGCCGAGAACAAAGTTTTTACTATCTTCGGTTTTAAATTGAATCTTGAAAAGTTAAATAGCTATTTCAGGAAACACTAATAAATCAGACAATTAACTCAACCAAATAGTAATTCATGCGAATTTCTGTAATAGATTTAGGAACGAATACATTTAATTTGCTTGTTGCAGAATGGGATGAAACCGGAATCCCAAAAATTCTGAACCGTTCAAAATACGCAACAAAAATAGGGAAAGGCGGCATCAACAATAATATAATTACTGATGAAGCAATTGAAAGAGCTAAAAATGCCTTTGATACGATAACAGAAATATCGAATCAATTTGAAGTATCAAAAACCCTTGCATTTGCCACCTCTGCAATCAGATCTGCCGAGAATGGCAGTGAATTTGTAAAATTAATTGAAGAAAAGTACCATGTCAATATCGAAATAATTTCGGGAGACAGAGAAGCCGATTTGATTTTTTCAGGGACAAAAAAAGCGATTGAATTAAATCATGAAGTTGTAGCAATTCTTGATATTGGTGGTGGCAGTAACGAGATAATAATTGCCAATAACGAAAAGATATTTTGGAAAAACAGTTACCCTTTAGGAATGACTCGTTTATTGGAGAAATTCAATCCTACTGATCCTATTAATAAAAATATGATAAAGGATATTGAAGAGTATCTTAAATCTCAGATGACCGATTTATTTGAAGCTTTGGACATCCACTCTGTAAAAACATTAATCGGTTCCTCCGGATCATTCGACACATTCAAACAAGTATTAGTGGCAAACAGCCCTGAACTGAATGGCTTTCCAACAACACATTTTGAGATTAAGCTAAAAGATTTTTTCAAATTACACCAATTATTTTTGGCTTCGAGTCTTGAAGAAAGAGAACAAATGCCGGGAATGGATCCTGTTCGTGTTGATCTGATCGTTATAGCCAGTATCTTCATTAATTATCTGGTTAAAGAATCCGGAATTAGTAAATTGTTCCAATCTTCTTTTGCTCTAAAAGAGGGTGCTCTTTTTGAGTATATCCAGAAAAATACCAATACTGCAGACAGAGACAAAACTATAGAAACAAAAAAATAAGCATGTCAAAAATTCTGATTATCGACGACGAGAAGAGTATTCGAAACACTCTAAAAGAAATTTTGAGTTACGAAGATTATGAAATAAGTCTTGCCGAAAATGGCCTTGAAGGAATTGAATTGGCCAAATCAGATGAATTTGATGTTGTTTTGTGCGATATTAAAATGCCGCAAATGGATGGAATTGAAGTTCTTGAAAAAATTCAAGAACTTGGATTAGATACTCCTGTTATCATGATTTCGGGACATGGAAATATTGATACTGCAGTAGAATCCATTAAAAAAGGAGCTTTTGATTTTCTTGAGAAACCCTTGGATTTGAATCGCATTTTGATCACAATTCGAAATGCCATGGACAAATCAAAATTGATTACAGAAACTAAGGTTCTAAAACGAAAAGTCAGCAAGAAATATGAAATGATTGGAGCTTCAGGAGTTCTGGAATCAGTTAACAGCATGATTGACAAAGTGGCTCCAACCGATGCAAGAGTTCTGATTACCGGTCCAAATGGAACGGGTAAAGAATTGGTCGCTCATCGTATTCACGAACAAAGTAACCGTTCAAAATGTCCGTTTGTTGAAGTAAACTGTGCCGCAATACCTTCAGAATTAATAGAAAGTGAACTTTTCGGTCACGAAAAAGGATCATTTACTTCGGCAATTAAGCAACGCAAAGGGAAATTCGAATTGGCCGACGGCGGTACTCTTTTTTTAGATGAAATTGGTGATATGAGCTTATCTGCGCAAGCAAAAGTTTTACGCGCATTACAGGAAAACAGAATTACCCGCGTTGGTGGAGATAAAGAAATAAATGTAAACGTTAGGGTTATTGCTGCGACAAATAAAAATTTAGCCGAAGAAATTGAAAACAATAATTTCCGGGAAGATTTATACCATCGACTGAGCGTTATCTTGATATCTGTTCCTCCTTTAAACGACAGAACCGAAGATATTCCACTGTTGGCGAATCATTTTATTGAGACAATTTGCGGAGAAATGGGAGTACCACAAAAAAGTATTGATGAAGAAGCAATCAAAGAATTGCAAAAAATCAACTACACAGGGAACATACGTGAATTCAGAAATATAATTGAGCGATTGATCATTCTGGGCCAGGAAAAAATTTCAGCAGAGGATGTAAAATCCTATACCAAATCTTCAAGCTGATCATGAGAACCGAATCTGATTTTATAGGACAAAGGGAAATTCCAAAAGATGCTCTTTGGGGAATTCATTCTCTTCGGGCCAAAGAAAATTTCCCAGACCAAACAACCTTTCATAAAGAGTGGTTTATGGCCATTGGTATTGTGAAACAAGCCTGTTACCAAACTTATTCAAGCTTTTTAAAAGCGATTCAAGACAAATTTCCGAATGAAGAATTTCCTTTTCAATTAATCGAATCCAATTTAATTGAAGAATTGGAAAAAGTCTCGATTGAAATTAATGCAGGAAAACACTTTGAGCATTTTATAATTCCTGCAATTCAAGGCGGTGCCGGCACAAGCATCAACATGAATGTAAACGAAATAATTTCCAACCGGGCTCTTCAAAATATTGGAAAACCTGCAGGTTCATATCATGACATCGACCCTTTCGAACACGCCAACGTATTTCAATCCACAAATGATGTTATTCCCACTTCTCTAAAAGTAACATGCATTCGTCTCTTACAGGAATTGGAAGAATCGATCAACACGCTTCGTATGGAAGTGGAAAAAACAGAAAGTAAATACAGGAATGTATTGCGCCAGGCTTATACTCAAATGCAGGCTGCAGTTCCTTCCTCTTACGATAAATTATTTAGTACGTACAACAATGCTCTTTCGAGAGATTGGTGGAGAATTTCGAAATGCTTCGAACGAATTAAAGAAGTGAATTTAGGCGGCGGAGCCATTGGAACAGGCCTGTCAATTCCCCGGTTTTTTATTATGGAAGTGGTTCCGAATCTTCAAAAATTAACCGGTTTGCCTATAACCCGATCAGAGAATTTATCGGATGCAACTGCGAACCAGGATTCTTTTGTAGAAGTTCATGCGACTCTAAAAGCTCATGCTGTGAATTTGGAGAAAATGGTTTCCGATCTCCGTTTACTGGGATCTGATTTATTTGTGAACCGCGAAGTATATTTGCCTCAAAAACAAGTAGGCAGCTCCATTATGCCCGGAAAAATAAATCCGGTAATTCCTGAATTTGTGATCAGTGTTGCTCATAAAGTTTACGCTAACGATCTGATGATTAGCAATCTTTCAGGACAGGGCTGTCTGGAGTTAAATGCTTATTTACCTTCAATCGGTCATGCTTTAATTGACAGCATAAAACTACTGATTGCAGCCAACAACAGTTTGATCAGGAATTTATTTCGGGAATTGGAAATAAAAACCAATCCTCTCGAAGAAAGTATTCTAAAAAATCCATCTGTTGCAACAGCTTTATCACCATACATTGGCTATCATCAGGCATCCAATCTCGCCAAAGAAATGAAAACCAACCAAATATCAATTAGAGAAGCAAATGCCAAACTAAATTTAGTTACGGCTGAATTACTTAACAAACTAATTCAGCCGGAAGAATTGCTAAAAATGGGATTTCGTATTGGTGAAACTCTGAATAGATAACTGATAACTGAAAACAATGGGAAGAGAAAGACGTCCTCATATTGGAATTTTTGGAAGAAGAAACAATGGGAAAAGTACTCTCATTAATTTTTTGGCCGGACAAGATATTGCAATTGTTTCGGATGTTGCAGGCACAACAACTGATCCGGTAAAAAAGTCTTTTGAAATTACCGGATTTGGCCCGGTTATTCTAATTGATACGGCGGGAATTGATGATACCGGTGAGTTGGGGAAAAAGCGGATCACAAAAACCAATCAGATCATAAAAATCATAGATCTTGCTGTTCTTGTAATCGCTCAAAATACTTTTGGTGATTTTGAATTGGGACTGATTGATAATTTCAACAAACAAAATATTCCTTTCATTACAATACACAACAAAGAAGACATTGAGATTTTGAATCAGCAAACAACTGATTTACTGAAACTGTACGGATCTAAAGACATTCTTCACTTTTCCAATTGCAAAGCCAATATCGAACCTATTGTTAAAAGTATTAAAATAACAATTCCCGAATCGGCCTATACTACTCCTTCACTTTTGGGAGATTTGATCTCATACGGCGATATAATTCTTTTAATAACTCCAATTGATATTGAAGCTCCTGAAGGCAGATTGATTTTGCCGCAAGTTCAGGCAATAAGAGATATTTTAGATAATGATGCTGTGTGTATTGTTTTAAAAGAAAGGGAAGTTGATGCATTTTTACGTAAAACCAGAATTAAACCAAAGCTGGTTGTCACCGATAGTCAGGTATTTTTAAAAGCCGGAGCTTCCATTCCTTCTGATATTCCATTAACAAGTTTCAGCATCATGCTGGCACATTTCAAAGGAAATTTTAGTGCTTACTTAAAAGGAACGCCAAAAATTTCGGAACTAGTTGATGGTGATAAGATTATACTCTTGGAAAGCTGTACTCATCACAGTTCTTGTGACGATATTGGAAGAGTGAAAATTCCTCGCTGGATTTCCAACTTTACCGGTAAAAAACTGGAATTCGTGGTAATTGCCGGTTTAGATGAAATTCCGGGAAAAATAACGGATTATGCTCTTTTGATTCAATGTGGCGGCTGTATGATTACCCCAAAACAATTGGGCAATCGTCTGCAACCCGCCATAGATGCAGGAATACCTGTCACAAATTACGGAATGGCAATCGCCTATGTTCAAGGAATTTACAATCGTGCAGTTGCTCCATTTGCTAAAACAGAAAACTCTTCCATCGATTATTTGTAACCGATTATTTTACAGAATAGGTCACCCCTCTATCCTTTAAATAATTAAAAATAAATTGGAAACACTCCTCATTCCTGCCAATATATTCCGGTGGATTCATTCCTTTACGCAGAAATTTCCCTTTCAATAAGATATTGGCAACGGCTGTACAGGTATAACCAGTGGTTCTGGCCATGGAAGTAATTCCTGTTTTTACATCAAATTCATCATACAAATCGTAAGTAAATCTTTTATTCAATCCATTTTCAATTCCTTCAACCTCCACTCTCATTACTGTAAATTCACGTTCACCAGGCTTCAACTTCCATTTCGGGAATAATAATTTTGAAGTCAAGTCAATGGGTCTCACCTTCTTTCCCGAAACCTCAATTTCCTCTCTGGAAAAATACCCTGTATCCCTCAACACTCTTAAATATTCAATTGTTCCGGGGTAACGCAATGTTTTCTCTATCATATTGGGAACCTTTATGGTCTTAATCAAGCTTCGCAAACCATCCGAATTCCATGCTTCCAATGTTCCAATCTTGTCAAAATAAACCAATTCAGGATCAGACAAAGCCTCACGAATTACAAGCTCTCCAGATTGAACATACCGGGCTGGCCTGATATACTCCTCAATTACATCAGCAGGCGAAAAAACAGCGCGGTATTCCCAAGGCCACTCTCTTTCCATTGGTAATCCGCCAACCAAGCATCTAAATCGCTCTACCTTCATCTTTTCATTGTGGTAACCAAGAATAATATTACCCATACCTGGTGCCACACCACAGTCGGTTACAATACACACTCCATTGTTCTTTGCCAGATTATCCAGAGCAAACGGATCTTCAGGAAAAAAGGAAATATCCACCATATTTTTTCCTGCCTTTATAACTTCCCCAACGGTGAAATATCCCATAAATCCCGGAACAGCTCCAATTACCAAATCCGAATCAGCAACTATTCGCCGAATTACTCCCTCCCCTCTTAAGTCTGCAATTTTCTTTTTTATTTTTGGATAACGAGCCAGCTTTTCCAAGGCATTCGTATTCTGATCAACAGAAGTAACCTCATATGAATCACTTAGATCAATGGCGATAGCTTTACCAACCAAACCAGCTCCCAATACAGTTATTTTTTTCATGATTTACGGGATAATATTATTTTGATTCATGACACATGTTCTGGATTAGACAAAAATCCAGATATAATAGCTTCAATGACAAAATGAAAACTTTATTCTCCGCATGCTGCTCTCTAAATAATTATTAATCACATTAATTTACAAATACTTAAGAAGCAAATAAAAAATAATTCATCAGTTTCATACTAGTAGTATAATTTATGATTAGAATTAAAATCAAGAATCCTTATCTTTAGTATCAATATTCAATTAAGAACACGATCTATTGACCGCGTAAAATAATAAGCATATAAAACGAGCCATGAGAAGACTTTTCTCACACACGAGGATGGCTGAGTTGGCGAGTTCCATGTGGCAATAAAAAACAAATTTAGGCATATGAAAAAAGCAGTAGTTATCTTCATTTTCATCTCAGGTATCGTTTTCAAATCTTATTCACAAAACACAAAATTCATTCTGGAAGGAATGATAGGAGGAATTCAGAACGAAACTCTGTTTCTTTATCAGGAAACAGGGGAAAATGTAATTCTTCTTGACTCTGTAGTTACAAAAAACGGTGAATTTCAGTTTACAGGAAAAACAGATCATGCATTCGCTGCACAACTTGGATTATCTAAAAACAGACGGGCAAAAATTTTCATATCGCCATCCAAAATGAATCTATTGGTTCATAAAGATGAGTTTAAACACAATTTCCTGATCAAGAAACTCACGGGATCCGAAGCTCAAAACCGATACGAAGATTTTCAAGATAAACTGCAGAAAAATAATCAGCAAAAATTAAAAATAGCCAATGATCTTGAATTACCGGAAGTAAATTCCGATTCAATTAAGAAGAAAATGCTGCTTGCTGAGTACAAAAGACTGAATAAATTTAAGAAAGAATATTTTCACAATTATGCATCTTCTCCAGTTGTGTCTTATTTAATTTTTCAGGAATATTTTGGCGCCAAATGCAGTTTAGACGATGTAAAAATCTACTTGAAAACTCTTAATACAGCCAACCCAAACGGAATTTATGTGCAGAATTTAAACAAACGTGTTGAAACAATTGAACAAATTTTCACCAGAAACGAATTCCCTGACTTTAGCTCCATTACACTTAAAGGGCAAGAATACAATTTTGCAGACCGAAAAGCCCAGTATTACTTATTTTATATCTGGAGAGCCTGGACTCCGGATAAAAACGAGCCTAATTATCAAGCTTTAAATAAATTACAGACCAACTGCAAAGAAAATGGGATTGAACTGGTAAGCCTTATTCGAAATTCATCCTACAACCTGCTTCCTGTTCAAGGGACAAAAGAATGGAAACAGTGGCGGCCCGTTATTGACTCCTCGCATGAATATATCGAAATAGAGAGCATAGACAACAGTGTTGACCTTATTAAGTATCTGGATCGACAATTTCATGCATTTTTAGTCAATCGAGAAGGTAAAATTATTTATCATCAGAATATTTTTGATACTAACTTACTGATATCGGAACTGACTAAGTTTGTTTCAAAACCTTAAAGAAGTTTATTCTAATTCTGATTAACTATATTTATCTGCTTGCTAACAAAAATAAATATGGATACGATACCCGATAATTTACTGAAATTGGAAAGAAGGATAAATATCTCCCTATTATAATACTGAATTAGAACAGATAGTCCGAAAAAAAACTGTTCGGATTAATTCAGTCATGAAGATGTGAAGAGGAAGGATTTAAATTATTTACGGGCTTCAAAAACATGGGAAATATTCTCTTTGTTTGTACAAAGAAATAAATAGTAAAGAATGGAAAATTTCATTAAAGTCACTGATGATTTGGGAAGGAAAATTAATATCCCTTTTCCTCCCAAAAGAATTATTTCTACGGTTCCATCCACAACCGAATTTCTATTTGATTTAGGATTGGGAGACCGTGTTATTTCCAAAACAAAATTTTGCAAATATCCCAAAGACAAAATCGCCAAACTCCCAAATATAGGAGGCCCAAAAGATTTATACTTTGATAAGATTAACTTACTCGATCCGGATATAATATTTGCCAACGAAGAAGAAAACAGTAAGAATCAGATTGAAGCCTTAATGGACAAATTCACAGTTTATGTATGCAAAGTCCGCAATTATGACGAAGCTCTCCAAAACATTCTGAATACCGGTAAAATTGTTGGAGCTGAAACCAAAGCGTTCGAAATTGCCAATCATATTCATGCCGGTTTTTCGCAGTTGCCAATCATGCAAAATTCGCTAAGTGTGCTTTATCTGATTTGGAAAAATCCATATATGGCAGCAGGAAAAGATACATTTATTAATTCGATGATTGATAAATGCGGTTTTAAAAATGTAATTGAAGATAACGATTCAAGGTATCCACAACTAACTGATGAAGAAATTCAGACACTTAATCCTGATCTAATCTTTTTATCATCGGAGCCATTTCCTTTTACTCAAAAACATATACCGGAAATCCAGAACCTATTGCCAAATACAAAAATTGAACTGGTTGATGGTGAAATGTTTTCCTGGTTTGAATCTCATCTGCTTAAAGCAGGAAAGTATTTTAAGGATTTAATTCAAAAAATAAACTCTTGACCAAAGCAAAAATCGTTACAATAATTCTTACTATTTTTGTTTAGTATTTAAAATCTACTTAATGGAACGCATTGCAATATTCCCGGGTTCATTTGACCCTTTTACCGTAGGACACGAATCAATTGTGACCAGAGCACTACCTTTATTTGATAAAATCATCATATGTATTGGATACAATTCAGAAAAAAAACAGTTTTTCCCAATTGAGAAGCGGATACAGTGGATAAAAGAGGCATTTGCGAACAATCCAAAGATTGAGGTAGAAACATTCAGCGGATTAACTGTTGAATATTGCCAATCTAAAAATGCGAAATTTATACTGCGAGGGCTTAGAACGGCTGCTGATTTTGAATATGAAAGAGCCATCGCTCAAATCAATAAAAAAATGGTTTTCGAATTGGAATCCATATTTCTGTTAACCACTCCTGAGCATACACCTATTACTTCCACCATTGTAAGGGATATCATCCGCCACGGTGGAAATGCCTTGCAGTTTTTACCCAAAGTGAAAGATCCTGAAGCCTATAAATACAAACAATAACCTTATGTCTAAGCTCGTAAAGATACTTGTCATTATTTTGATTCTAGCTGGTGCATGGATGCTTATTGCTCCAAATTACCTTAGAACAAGTCTTATTTATTGGTATGCCAACATTGATGACTATACCATTTTTGAAAACAAGGAAGTATCAGTAGAAAATGGTAAAGATTGGCCGGAAGATTCAAACTATAATAAATTTACGCTTGATTCTATTGATCGGGCTTATCTTGAAAACAATGAAACTGTGGCTTATTTAGTTATTCAGGATGGTAAGGTTTTATATGAAGAATATTGGGAAGATTACGGAACAGAATCACTTTCCAATTTATTTTCCGCAACAAAAAGTATCGTTAGTTTACTAATTGGTATTGCTATTGATCAAGGGAAAATTAATTCTATAAATGATCCTGTTGGTAAATATCTTAAAGAGTTTTCGGAAGATGAACGTGGCAACATAACCATTAAGAATCTACTTACCATGAGCTCTGGATTGGATTGGGACGAAGCATACAGCAGTCCAACATCAATTACCACAAAAGCTTACTATGGCAAAAAATTAAGAGAAGTTTCCACCAATCAGCATCTGGTTGAAAAACCAGGGGTTCGTTTCAGATATCAAAGTGGAAACACCCAACTTTTATCGTTCATTATAGAGGAAGCTACAGGCGAAACAATTGCAAAATATGCCGAACGCAAGCTTTGGAAACCAATGCAGGCAACACAACCTGCTTTATGGAGTTTGGATAAAAAAGAAGGAGATGAAAAAGCATTTTGCTGCTTCAATACAAACGCCAGAGATGCTGCCCGTTTCGGACAACTGGTTTTGAATAAAGGAAAATGGAATGGAGTACCATTGGTATCGGAAGAATATATTACGGAAGCAACTAAAGCGGCTTCATATCTCTTAAATGAAGAAGAAACGGAGCCGTTAAATTTCTACGGATTTCAGTATTGGATTCTTCCTTATTCAAGGATGAATATTCCCTATATGAGAGGACATCTCGGTCAGTATATTTACAGCATTGCTGAAAAAAATGCTGTTGTTGTTCGTTTAGGAAAGCAAAAGGACAAGATTAAGCAAGGTCAGATCACTTTAGATATTCCAAAGTATGTTGACATTGCCATGAAAATAATCAAGTAAAATCATCACAAAGCATTTGCCCCAATGAGAATTCTTTTATTATTGTTTTTGTCGCTTGTCTCAATTTCTGTCTCTTTGGCAGATACAGTGCGCATTCATGGTACAAATACAAGTTATGCCGGATCAAAAATTGAGATCAAGTATCATACTGATGTATTTACCTACTCAGAAAAAACAATAACAGAATTCACTGTTCCGGCTGACGGTTCCTTTTCTGTCAATTTAGATCTCGATGAAGTTACCTTAGTATTTCTACCTCTTGGTATTTACAAAGGATTCCTCTATTTAGAACCTGGCAAAGAGTACGAAATCAAATTACCCCCTAAAAAAGATTTATCGCCTGTACAAAAATTGAATCCGTTTTTTGAACAGGAAGAACTTCTTATTGGCGTGGCGAATGTCGGCCAAAATGATATTAATATATTAATTCGTAAGCTGGACGACAAGATTGATCCTTTTGTTAATCAAAACTTTAATAAAATTTACAGGAAAAAAGAGAATTCACCAGGCATTAAATTCTCGGAAGAACTAAAACTGGAATATAGGGATATTAGCAATCCCTTTTTTCAAGATTATTTGACCTATCGTTTGGGATTTATTGAATACCTGGCCTACCCGGCTTCGTTTGTAAAAATTGAGGAAAAGTATTTCGAAAATCAGGAAATCAAGCTAAACAATTCTGCTTACACCAGTCTTTACAAAAAACAGTACGGCAATTTCCTGACCGGATATTTTAGTCAGTTAGAAAGTTCGGAACTTTCCAATGCTCTAAAATCAGAAAACACTTACCGTGATATTTATGAATTAATGCGGAATTATGCAGCTTATAAAAATATCCAATTCAGAGAATTGATTATTGCAACATCGGTATTTGATGCCTATTCCCGAAAATTCTACAGCAGAAACAAAACGGTTGAAATACTGTCACAATTAAAAAATCACAGCACGAACCAATACAATCAGGATTTGTGTGAAAATTTCATCAGAAAAATTACCCATTTGCATACCAATTACCCTGCTCCTGATTTCTCCATTGGAAAATACCAATTAGCAAATTACAAGGGGAAATTCTTATATCTGAATTTCTGTAACACTGAAAGTTATCCTTGCCTTCAGGATTTTAAAGAAATGGCGAAACTGAAAAAACAATTTGGTGAACACATTGAATTTTTAAGTATTGCCTGCGATTGGGACGTAAGTAAATATCTTGATTTCACATCAAAAAAGACTCTTGACTGGCCAATGATCCATATTGGTGATCAACAGCATCTGCTTGGGGAGTACAATGTAAAAGCCTTTCCAACTTACATTCTTATTAATCCCGAAGGTAAAATCGTTAAAGCTCCTGCTCAGGGGCCAAAGGAAAATATTCAATTGGAATTTATTAAGATTGCCAGAGATGCAGCAAGAAAGGCTTATAGGAAATAGGTCTAAAACACTATTAAGCCTCATTCATTACCTCTAAAATAGAAGCATAAGTATTTGCCTTGAATTCGCCCAGATTATCAGACGAAAGCCACTTAGCTTCCTGTATATCTTCTTCGGTTTGAGGAACCAAACTTTCTGAGCCTGAGTAACTCATTTTGTACCAATAGGTTCGTTTCAGCATGTGTTTGCCTTTCATCCAATAAGTGTGGTAAGTTGAATTCAATTCCTTTTCAATTTTCAAATCAGTAATACCACATTCTTCCTCTACTTCACGAACTGCGGCCTCATGAACCAACTCCCCCTTTTCTACCTTGCCTTTGGGCAAATCCCATTTCCCAAGTCGGTAAATTGCCAGAATTTGCTGTTTGGAATTGAATACTTTTCCGCCCGCCGCTTCGATGTATTTAAAACAAGATTCAAAGTGTTCGAAAAGCTGTTCTAAATCTTCAGCAACAATAAAAATTGCCTCCTTACTTTCATCTTCATCAAACTGAAGAATAAGACCTTCTAAAGACTCGCCTTCGACCCAGGCATAAACCATTCCTTCGAAATTTACACTCTCACTTTTATCTCCTAAAAAAATGATTCGATCTTTAAAAAATACTTTATACATTTGCGGTAGAATTTTAAAATGCTTCGGAAAAATATAATCAACTGAATTTCCGCTTTTTGAATTCATTTAACAATCCATAAATCCATTGAAAGAATGCAAGATACTGCTAAACAAGTCGCTGAATATTTGTTGCAAATAAAAGCAATTAAACTAGAACCAACAAACCCATTTACTTGGGCTTCGGGATGGAAATCGCCAATTTATTGTGATAATCGTAAAACACTTTCGTATCCGGAAGTTAGAACTTACATTAAAAAAGCTTTTGCTGAGGCAGTATTGGCAAAATATCCTGAGGTGGAAGTAATTGCCGGCGTAGCGACAGGAGCAATTGCATTAGGTGCTTTGGTGGCCGAAGAAATGAATTTACCAATGGTTTATATCCGTTCATCGGCGAAAGCCCATGGAATGACAAACCTAATTGAAGGTGAAATTAAAGCCGGACAAAAAGTTGTAGTTATTGAGGATTTAATTTCGACAGGCGGCAGTAGTTTAAAAGCTGTTGAAGCATTGCGCGAAGCAAATTGCGAAGTGCTGGGAATGTTAGCAATCTTCACTTACGGTTTTCAAACTGCAGCTGACAATTTCACAAATGCAAACTGTAAATTAGACACATTAAGCAATTACAACGTAATGATTGATCGTGCTCAGGAAATTGGATACGTGAAAGCTGAAGATGTTGATCAGTTAAAAGAATGGAGAAAAGATCCGGCTAACTGGAGAAAATAAGCGCCGCATTTTTTATAAAAAATAATAGTCGAAAGAGAGTATTCCAATGCGAATACCCTCTTTTGCATTCTAAAGGAGGAACAGACAAATGTCGACAACAAAAATTATTAGTGAAGTAAAAAAGATTCCACATACTGTAAGTGATGTGTATGGTTTCTTTTCTGATTTCAGAAAAATTGCCAAGGTATTCGAATTGGCTGCCAACAATCCTCAGATTCAGGAACAAATTGAAGCTCAAGCCAAGAAAAAAGTAAATTTTAAAGAATACATTGAGCATTGGGAAGCTACCGAAAACAACTGCACTTTCGTGATAAAAGGTTTTGGCGAAGCTGGTTTGGAATTTGTGGAAAAAGAAGAAAACAAAGTGTTGAAAATGACAGGATATGGCAGAAGTCCTTTCGAATTCTACATTTGGATTCAACTGGTTGAAAAAGATGCATATGACACACGGATAAGATTAACCGTTCATGCAGAATTGAATGCCATGATGAAAATGATGCTGAAAAAGAAATTGGAAAAAGGAATTGATCAGTTGGCCGAAGGTCTGACCCAAATTCCTTACAATATGCTTCAAAGTATTGAATAGGGATTAATCAATCTAATGAAAGCTGTTGAAAATCTCAACAGCTTTTTTGTACATTTCGTTTTTTTAGATAGCTTTGTCTTTAATGATTCTAAATAAAAATCATAGAATTCTTGCATGGCTATTATCCATAGCCTTTGTTCTGCCAATTTTAATTAAGGCAGAACACATGATGTTCCCCAATCACGAACATCACAAATATTCGTGCGACCATAGCACATCAAGTATAGAAGATATTTGTGAGATTCAGGGATTCGACTATTTCTACTTTACTCCGGCAAATATTACAAGTATTCCAACCATTGCGATTTTCAAATTTGAAGTCCCAATTGTAGAATCAACTAAAAAATCTTATAAAAAATCCAAACTTCCTTATTGCCTAAGGGCTCCCCCATTTACAGTATGTTCAATTTGCTGATCTGATTACGAATAGATCAGAAGGTATAATGTTGATAGGTTCCCAGAAACTTATCGATTATATCTATGTGTTTCAAATTTTACTACATAAATTAATATAACTCCGAGTTATCATGATACGATATATCCTGGCAATACTATTACTATTGCCACAATACACCTATGCCTTAGGTGAAATAAAAAACAATAAAATTTCTGGAAAAATCACCGACTTTGATAGTGGAACTGCTCTTCCCGGTGTAAGTATTTTCATTCCTGAACTTCAAAAAGGAACTGTTAGTGATTCTGATGGAAACTATGCCTTAGAAAACTTGCCCAATGGTAAAATTAAAGTGCAATTTTCATTTGTCGGTTACGAAAGTTCAATCAATACCATATCAATAACAAAAGAAAATACAGAACTAAACATTAGCATGCAGTTCACTTCGGTCACTACTCAGGACATTGTTGTTTCGGGAGGTTTTCCTTCTGCGCAACACGAAAATGCAATTAAAATTTCGGTGCTTGCAAAAGAAGATCTGAAAAGGCTGTCGACACCTTCCTTAGGTGAGAAATTAGCGACTATACCAGGTGTAGATGTGATTTCAAGGAGTCCAGGAGTCAGCACTCCAGTAATTCGTGGTCTTTCCTTAAATAATATTCTTTTTCTAAACAATGGAGTGCGTTTGGAAAACTTTCAGTTCTCAACTGATCATCCATTTTTAATTAACGAAGAGGGAGCTGATCATATCGAAGTAATTAAAGGTCCTGCATCTTTACTTTACGGATCGGATGCCATGGGAGGTGTAATAAATATCGTACGGGAGAAACCTGCACCTGCCAATAGTTTAAAGGCAGATATCTCAAGTGAATACTACAGCGTAACTCAGGGATTGGCAACAACTGTTGGAGTAAAAGCTTCTCAGAAAGATTGGTTCTGGATGCTGCGCGCCAACAAACAATCTCACAAGGATTACAAAGATGGCAATGGGGAATACGTTCCCAATACCCGCTTCAACTCAGATGGATTGCAGTTAGGCATGGGAATGGTTAAAGATTTTGGAAGTTTTAAAATTTACTACGATTACCTGCAGCCCAAACTTGGCATGACCAATGAGGAATCAATAAATTTAGTGAATGCAGGAAACCGAAAAAATAATCGTTGGTACCAAAACCTGACTCAACATTTAATTTCATCGAGAAACAAATTGTTTTTGGGAAACTATAAATTAGAATTGAATGCCGCTTATCAATTCAACCAACGAAGATTGAACGGAAACCCTGAATCAACTGTTTTCCGATTGGTAGATATGGATTTAAATACCTTCACATATGATAGTAAATTATATTTCCCAAGCTCTGAAACAACCGAATTCCTTATCGGAATTCAAGGAATGCATCAATCCAATACCAATCACGAAGCACCAAATCATATCATTCCAAACGCTCAAATTGATGATTTCTCGACATTTGCTCTTTTAAAGAAGGAGATTAATACTGTAGGAATTCAATTAGGACTAAGGTATGATCATCGGTCATTATATGTTCCTGAACAAGAAGCCGGCGGGCATTCGCATGCTGAACCAGGAGTGCATGATGACCATGAAGAAGAAACAGTTCATATCAACCGACAATTCGACAATTTAAATGCATCAGTTGGCGCAACATTTCATCTGTCAGAAAAATTACTTATGCGAACAAACTTTGCAACCGGTTATCGGGTACCAAATTTAGCAGAACTAACCCAACATGGCTTACACGGAAACCGATTTGAAGAAGGAAATGCAAATCTTGATCCACAAAAAAGTTTGGAATCCGATTTGGGAATTCATTACCATACTCGTAATAGCAATATCGATTTTTCTGCTTTTTATAACAAGATTTATGATTATATGTATTTGGCACCGACCGATGAACCTGCTCCTGAAGGAACAGGCTTTGTATATTCTTATTCACAACAGGATGCCAAATTATATGGTGGAGAACTTGCAATAAATTTAGCTCCAGTTTCCTTTATGAAATTTCATACCGACTATGCCATGGTAATTGCAAAACAAGATAATGGAGAACGCTTACCATTTATTCCTCAGCACAAGCTAAATACTTCTGTTCGATTATTTGCCAAAGGAAATCAAGTTTTCGATGCTCCTTTTATCAGCTTAAGCTGGAAACATGCTTTCGATCAAAAACATCCGGCTAAATTCGAAAGCAAAACATCTGCTTATGATTTAATCGCCATTCAAACAGGTACGGATATTAAATTAGGCAAATACCAAACAAGTTTACTATTTAGTGTAAACAATATTTTCAACGAGGTTTACATAGATCATTTATCAAGCTTAAAACCATTAAACTTCTATAATCCAGGAAGAAATGCCAGTGTAAAATTTACTGTTCATTTTTAAAATAAAAATAAGAGGTGAGCTAATGAATAAAGCTCACCTCTTTAAAATTATAAATTCGCTCTATACTATTAGCCTTAATTCGCAGCTGCCCGTACTCTGTGATGCCAACAATTTGGCCCTCAAACGTGCCATTTTCATCCGAAAACCGGTGCTTTTCATTCATCCAATACATCGATTTCAGATAATCCTTTTCCAACAGGTCTGACTTTTGATCCACCAACTGAAAATATCGATTTTCAATGCAGGCTAACAATTTTGTCAGTTCTTCGTCCAAATTGTACTCTTTATTGGTACAAATTGCCAGTGAAGTAGGATTTGGCGCATCGGATACAAATTCTAACTGATTAATATTTAAACCTAAACCACAAATACTGTGACTTAAGGCTGATCCCATAATGGAATGTTCTATTAATATGCCGGCAATCTTCTCATTTCCAACATAAATATCATTAGGCCATTTTATAGAAACATTCTTTAAATATCCACTCAAATAATCGTAAACCCCCAAAGAAATAACCATAGAAATTTGGAATTGATGTGGTATTGGTAGAAATTCCGGTGTAAGAATGATACTTATGGTAAGGTTTTTGCCTTCTTCACTTTCCCAAATATTTGCACGCTGTCCTCGGCCTTTTGTCTGACTTAATGTCAAAACGACAGTTCCAGCTGACGGTTTTTGAGTTTTTATCAACTCCAAAGCAAAATCATTTGTTGAATGCATTTCGTTTTTGCGGATTAATAAATGGGGAGAAAATAAACATCTGTTCATGAATGAAAATTATTAGTTTCAACGAGACAATACTGTTCTGTTAACAATTGATATTTTGGTAATCTTTGGTGAAATTAATCATTACCTTGCATAATGAAAGACAAATGTAAAACTTTGAATTCGCTTAATCACTCTTGAAAACTAAGGATACAAGAATCATTAATAGACATTGCAATCGGTTAAAACGAAATAAAAAGCAAAAGCAACAAGAACAAGTGATTGGTTTACATGCAATTACATGTACATTAAAGATTTTAAAAGCTTATTTAAATCAAATTGAAAAACAAATTTTATTCATTTGAAAAAAAATTATCTTTGTAAATAAAATATTAAGAATGGCAGAAAAACAAGGAAATACAACAGAAGAACTCGTTGAGTCCTTAATTGAGGGATTGCAAAAAAATAAAGCAGTAGAAATTGTTAAGATTGACCTAAGAAATATTGATAGTTCGGTTTGCAAGTATTTCCTTATTTGCCATGGAACATCATCCACTCACGTAAACGGAATCGCCGCATCGGCAGAAGAATATGTGAGAGAAAAAATCAATGAAAAATTATGGCGAATAGAAGGATATCAAAATTCCCAATGGATTTTATTGGATTATGCTGATGTAGTAGTTCATATTTTTCAAAAAGAATACAGAGATTTTTATCGACTTGAAAGTTTATGGGCAGATGCTGCTGTAACTAAAATTCAGAATGCTTAGCCAATACAATAACCTTTAACTAAAAAGAATGACAGAAAATAATGATCAAAATAAATCTCCTTACCAAAAAGGAAAGAATGGCAACAGTATGCTTAAACCCCCAAAATTTAACGCATACTGGGTTTACGGATTAATTGCCGTAGCATTTATTGCTCTTAATCTTCTAAACATTGGCCAAAAACCACAGGAAACCAGCTGGCAAAAGGTGAAAAATGATATGATTCGCAACTCTGATGTTGAACGAATTGTTGTAATCCGTAATCTTCTTGCTGTGAATGTTTATCTTAAACAGGAAAGCCTGGACAAATATCCAGCTCTTTTCGAAAGTAGTTTTGATTCTCCTTCAAAAGCAGGTCCGCATTATACTTTCCCAATTGGTTCTATTGAGCAATTTGCAGATCAATTAGAAAGTGCTCAGGAAGGGGTTTCTGATTTAAACCGGATTGAACCTGAGTATACAACTCAAGAAAATTATTTCGGTGATTTTATTGGATGGATACTTCCTTTTGCATTAATTATTGGTATCTGGTTTTATGTATTCCGCCGGATGAGTAAAGGTGCCGGTGGTGGTGGCGGAGGTGGTAACATCTTTAATGTTGGTAAATCGAAAGCCAAAGTATTCGATAAGGAATCTAACATTAGCATCAATTTTAAAGATGTTGCAGGCTTGGCAGAAGCAAAACAGGAAGTGGAAGAAATTGTTGAATTTCTTAAACATCCGCAAAGATACACCAAATTGGGAGGTAAAATCCCTAAAGGAGCTCTACTTGTAGGACCTCCTGGAACTGGAAAAACCTTATTAGCAAAAGCCGTTGCAGGTGAAGCAAATGTTCCTTTCTTTAGCATGTCGGGTTCCGATTTTGTGGAGATGTTTGTTGGTGTTGGAGCGAGTCGTGTTCGTGATTTGTTTAAGCAGGCAAAAGAAAAATCGCCTTGTATTGTATTTATCGATGAGATTGATGCAATTGGTAGAGCACGTGGTAAAAATCCTAACATGGGTTCGAACGACGAGCGTGAAAATACATTGAATCAGCTGCTAACTGAAATGGATGGTTTTGACACCAATTCAGGTGTAATAATTTTAGCCGCAACCAACCGCGCTGATATTTTGGACCGTGCCTTGATGCGTGCCGGTCGTTTCGATCGTCAGATTCATGTTGAGCTGCCTGATTTAAATGAACGCAGAGAAATTTTTGGCGTTCACTTACGTCCTCTAAAATTAGATCCAAATCTTGATAAAGAATTTTTGGCGAAGCAAACTCCGGGATTCTCGGGTGCTGATATTGCAAATGTGTGTAATGAATCAGCTTTGATTGCGGCAAGAAAGAAGAAAGAAATTATTGAGAAACAAGATTTCTTAGATGCAATTGACCGTATTATTGGTGGATTGGAAAAGAAAAATAAAATCATATCACTTCAGGAAAAAAAGACCATTGCTTATCACGAAGCAGGTCATGCTACTATTTCATGGATACTGGAACATGCTCATCCTTTAGTGAAAGTAACAATTGTGCCACGTGGAAAAGCCTTGGGTGCAGCTTGGTATTTACCTGAAGAAAGAAGCATTACAACCAAAGAACAAATGCTGGACGAAATGTGTTCTACATTGGGTGGACGTGCTGCGGAAGAAATTACTTTTGCAAAAATATCAACTGGTGCTCAAAATGACCTGGAAAAGGTAACCAAGCAAGCAATGGCGATGGTTTCAATTTTTGGTATGAGTGAGAAAGTAGGAAATGTGAGTTATTACGATTCTTCAGGACAATCAGATTATGGGTTTTCAAAACCATATAGTGAGAAAACTGCTGAACTAATTGATTCTGAGATTAAAATATTAATTGAAGAAAGCTACAAAAGAGCCAAACAAGTTCTTTTAGACAATATGTCGAAACACAAAAAACTTGCAGAATTACTTTTGGAACGTGAAGTTATCTTCAGTGAAGATTTAGAAGCAATTTTTGGCAAACGAAAATTTGGCGAGCCTCAAGGTTTGGGTGAAAAGAAAATCATTCCAATACCTGAAAGTAAAAACACAACTAATGACAGTGAAAATCAGACTGTTTAATCAGTCCTTACCATCATAAATTAAATTGCTAAATTATTGAGGAAACTCAATAATTTAGCTTTTTTTTAACCTCTTTTTTCTTATCCACTCCTAAAAGATTCGCTTAAAATATCCGATTGTAATAAGTGCTGAAAAAACACTATTTTTGGGATCGAATAATTACAAAAGCAAAATCTGCAGGTTAGGATCAGATTCAACTATATAAAATATATCAAGTGGGGAACTTTATCAAGAGAACATTATCAGCTGCCATTTTTGCAATTGTTTTAATAGCGGGAATTACCCTGCACCCAATTGGCTTTTTAGCCGTTTTTCTTGGAATCACCCTGTTAGGTACTTTTGAATTTTACAAGTTAGCGAAGAAAGCCAATAGTTCGCCGCAATTTGTAACTGGTATGCTTGCTGCAGGATTTTTATTCTTAGCCTGCTTTGCTGATTTGCACCTTAATATTACAAGTATTTTTCTTCTGTTAGTGGTAACCATTGTTATGCTGCCCATTATAGAATTGTACCGAAAAAAAGAAAACCCATTTGCGAATATTGCATTCACGTTATTGGGCTTACTATATGTGGCACTTCCCTTCTCATTATTAAATTATATGGTTTTCCCATTTAATGATCAACAATTCCATTACGAAATAATTCTGGGGGTTTTTGTGATGATTTGGGCGAATGATACTGGAGCCTATTTAGTTGGTGTTAATTTTGGAAAGCACAGACTTTTTGAGCGGATTTCGCCTAAAAAATCATGGGAAGGAAGCATTGGAGGTTCAATTATAACATTAGTAGTTGCTTGGTTATACTCCAATTACTCAGACGATTTAACTCAGGTTCAATGGTTGGTAACCGGAGTAATTGTTGTTGTTTTCGGATCAATTGGTGATTTAGTTGAATCTCTTTTCAAGCGAAGTATTAACATTAAAGATTCAGGAAATATCCTGCCAGGACACGGTGGCATTCTTGATCGCTTTGATGCCATTTTGTTAGTATCTCCTATGGTTTTTGTATTCTTGCAAACAATCAAAGAATTTTTTCATTAAATTTGCCAAAATTTAAATTCAAAGTATGACAATTCACAAGGAAGGATTCGGAATTATTGCAGTATTTTTTATCGCTATTGCAGTTATAGATGCAATACTGTTTTTCACCATTGGTTCCGGACTTTTATTCGATATCTTCTTCGCGGTAAGCATCACATTTTTCTTGTTGGTTGTATCTTTTTTCAGGGTTCCTAAACGTACTCCTGTTGTTGGAGACAACTTGATTATTGCTCCTGCAGATGGAAAAGTGGTTGTGATAGAAGAAACAGAAGAATCGGAATATTTTAAAGATAGAAGACTTCAGGTTTCCATATTTATGTCACCCTTAAACGTTCATATCAACTGGTATCCTGTACAAGGATTGATAAAATATTTCAGACACCACAGCGGCTTATTTTTAAAAGCGTGGTTGCCTAAATCTTCTTCCGAAAACGAAAGAACTACAATCGTAATCGAGAAAGACGAGAACATCACAATTTTAATGAGACAAATTGCCGGTGCTGTTGCGCGTAGAATCGTGTCTTACTCTGTAGAAGGCGAAAAAGTGGAGCAATGTCAGCAGGAAGGATTCATTAAATTTGGTTCAAGAGTTGATCTTTACCTTCCCTTAGGAACAAAAATTGATGTGAAATTAAACCAGAAAGTAACTGGTTCTCAAACTATCATTGGCCGTTTCTCCGATTAAATTAACAGTAACACATCCTTATTGCGAATAATTTTTCAGGTCTGATCTGTAAAAAGTCGTAACTTCACGTTTGCGAACTTTTAACCAATATATCATGACAAAGATTATTCGATTTATAGCTATTGCCCTAATTTGCATACAAAGCTCTGCAAGTTTTGGACAACAAACAGATGTTCCCGCATTTCTCAGCTCAGAGCTTGAATTTCTTTGGGAAAGTGAAAACACTCTTGAAGTTCCTGAATCAGTTTTTTTCGATGCTGACAACTCCTGCATATATGTTTCAAATATAAAAGGAACGCCCAGCAATCAGGATGGTAATGGGTACATTTCCAAGCTTAACCTAAAAGGGGAAATTACTACTCACAAGTGGATTACCGGACTTGATGCTCCAAAAGGAATGGCCAAATACGGCAATTTCCTTTTTGTTAGTGATATTAATGATTTGATTGTGATTGATATCCTCAAAGGAGAAATCTGTAAAAAATATCCTGCCCCTACAGCTATTTTTCTAAATGATGTTGCAGTAAATCCTAAAACCGGGACTGTTTATGTTTCAGATAATATGACAGGGAGTATTCACCGTCTGAAAAATGGAAATTTTACTGTCTGGTTAAAAGACGATCAACTGGATCATGTAAACGGCTTAACCTTTAAGAATGATTATCTTTGTGCCGGTGTTCTCAACAAAATTATTAAAATTGAGACAGACACTAAATCGATTAAAACTCTTGCTGATAACACAGGAAGCATAGATGGATTGATAAATCTTGATGACAACACTTGGATAATATCTGATTGGGTTGGCAACATACAGATGATAAAATCGGGGAAAGCTAAAAAACTGCTAAGCTCTGCCGAGCAGCAAATAAACGCAGCCGATTTAGGCTATATTCCCGAACAAAAAATAATTTTAGTTCCTACATTTCATAACAATAGGGTAATTGCCTATCAGTTAAAAAAATAATTTTATGGATTTACACATTAAAAATCAACTCTTTGTGGTTTGCGGTGCCACATCGGGATTTGGGAGTGCCGTATTAAAAAATTTAGTCGCTGATGGTGCTAAAGTGATTGCCATTGCCCGCGGACAAGAGAAACTGGATGAGTTGCAAAATTCCAATCCAGATCAAATAGAAAGCTTTTGCGGTGATATCACTCAATCGGAAACCATCCATCTGTTATCGGAAAAAATAGGCAGTAGAAAGCTCTCTGGTGCTTTTGTAAATGCTGGAGGACCACCGGCAATGAAAACCCTGGAAACAAAACTTGACGATTGGGACAATGCCTACCATCAGCTATTGCGTTGGAAAGTAGAATTGACCCAGACTCTTGTTCCTTTGATGATAAAAGAAAGTTACGGAAGAATGGTTTTTTTGGAAAGTTCATCGGTAAAACAACCCATTGATAATTTGGTGTTGAGTACCTCGCTGCGTCTTTCGGTTGTTGGTTTTGTAAAAACCCTTTCGCAGGAAATTGCCGAATCGGGAGTAACACTAAACATTGTTGGCCCGGGATATCATGAAACTCCTGCCATTAATAGATTATTAGAGAAAAAAGCTGAACAGGAAAATATCACTTCCCAGAAAGCTAAAGATAAAATTGCCTCGGGCATCAGAATGAAACGGATGGGAAATCCTGAAGACTTGGGTCAGCTGGCCACTTGGCTGCTCTCTCCTTCCTCAGGCTATATTACCGGCCAAACCATTAGTGTTGATGGCGGGCAGATTTTAGGAATACACGGATAAATAACAACTCCCAATGAATTGAATTCTTTGGGGTTATTACTTTTTCCTTCGTATGTTATTTCCATATCCCCTACGGGGAAAATTTATTTACTGCATTACCTTAACCACTACGAACTAAAATCACACGTAAAATTGTGTATGATTCACTTTACAATGTGCCAATCCTCTTATTTCCCACTGGATTCCAAAATCTCAAAATATCCGGAAGTATGGATGTAATTACTCTTATCTGTCACCCAAAACTCCATTTCCTCGGCTGTTGACTTTATTGTCTGATATCGGGACGAATCATATTTTAATTTCTTTCGCATTTTCGGACTTAAATATTCAATGTCCATTTCCAATACACAGGTATCTTTTTGATTTAAGACCACAAGTGGAGCCTCTTTTAATTGATCGGGATTTTCCAAATAAGAATAGTAGGCAAGTAATTTTTGAATGTTGGTATGATATTCTTCCAATTTCAACTGATCTACTTCTATTAACTTCTCGCCGGATTGAGAATGTACATTCAAAAAATAGTTGTCTCCTTCTTTCATCACCTGACCATAGTCATAAGCAGAGTCATCAACATCAGCAAACAACAGATAAGTTTGTTTCTCGGCTAGATCTATGGTATCTCCCACGACCGGATGAAGAATTATCACTTCTTTCTGAGCGAAAACTGAAAGAGTACCAAAAAGAATAAATGTATTGAGAAACACCACCTTTAAATCCTTCATAGCACAAGTTTATGTTTTAATTATTTTTTTTCTTATCAGATACGTAAATCACAAAATGACTCGCTGTTTTAATATAATTTTCCTGATCTTCACCCCAATAACCTTTCCGTTCTGCATCTGATTTCAAATATTGATATCGATCTGAATCCTTCCTCAACTTTTTCTTCATTTTTGGACTTAAATATTCAATATCCATCTCCGATGCGCAAGTATCTTTTTGATTTAAGACCACAAGTGGAGCCTCTTTTAATTGATCGGGATTCTCCAAATAAGAATAGTAGGCAAGTAATTTTTGAATGTTAGTATGATATTCTTCCAATTTCAACTGATCTACTTCTATTAACTTTTCACCGGATTGAGAATGTACATTCAAAAAATAGTTGTCTCCTTCTTTCATCACCTGACCATAGTCATAAGTAGAGTCATCAACATCAGCAAACAACAGATAAGTTTGTTTCTCGGCCAGATCAATGGTATCCCCCACAATCGGATGAAGAATTACGATTTGTTTTTGGGCAAATACAGAAATACTGCCAATTAAAAACAGAATGCTTACAATTAAATTTTTCATGAGGCTTACTAATTTACTGATACAACCAAATTATTAACTACATGAATCTAATCAATTAAATCCTTATATGCACTTATAATATTTCAAATTATGGTGACATACATTTAATTTAGAATGAAACAATATTCCAAGGAAACCGTTATATTTATCCCCAGCAGGGAAATCTGAAGAATTCTGTTTTTCTGTTGCATTATTTCAACTATTAAACGGTAAAAAAATACAAACTCATATTTCAAAATAATTTTAGGAATTACTTACAAGCATAGGGCATTTTGTTAAAAAGCGAGGTACTGCTATATTCCCGCAAACAGCATATAGAATTCCAACACTTACATTTTAATATCCTTGGTCTACATTCAGATTCCCAAAAGAAACATTTACGATCCCTTTATCAACATTCAAATTCCCGGAAGCAACATTGGAAGTGTTTTGACTTACATTTTCGCTCCCGAAGACTACAATCACATGCCCCACAGCTGCAATTCTTACTCATTCCTGCAAAATTGACAGTGTGTGTTGCATGTTAGGTCAGGTAAAATCAGCATCATACAATGTAGTCAGTAAAATTTTTCTTATCTCTTTCTGCGAAACCACGATCGAACTTTCCTTTTCTGAATAGAAAGTTTCAGTTTGGTTATTTTAAAGTATTTATTTGTTCTTCCAACTAATTTTTCTTTGAATGTTAAGCGTTCGGAGAGAATGAACCCATTCAGTATTTTGGAAAATTCGGGCGTACGCAAATAACCATAGGATTTATGAGGATTAGCAACACCATTTATTTCATAGTTATTTACAACTAAAAAATCGACAGGCTTTATGCCAGATTTATTCTCAGAAAAATCATCAGCCAATTCATAGTTTAAAGCTACTTTATCCAAAATATCAGAAAAGTTGTACCAACTGTTAACACCTTCAGGTGTAATCATGAAACTTTGTCCGTTTAATTTTTGCCTTTGTTCTGCGGCAATTTTACTAACAACTATGGGTAAGCCCAGAGGAGAACCAATGGTAATTAAAGTATGAATCTTAATTTGATCAGCTAAAAAAGTCAGAACATCAAAAGCCACTATCGATCCCATTGAATGAGCGATCAACATGATATTATCCTTCTGATATTTTTCGAGTACTTTTAATAATCTCTCTCTTATCAGATCTTTTATTTTGGTGGTGGATGCTGCTTCTACAGTAGTTTCTTCTTTGTAGTAAGTCTCCAGATCTGTAAAGTAATTACTTAAAATACGATCCGTTATAAAAGAATAATTTAAAGAGAAGTCTTCATTTAGAAAAATCCGGTTTAGTTGCCGGTTCAAAAATCCAACAATCTTTTTTCTTGTATCATGATTCTCCGGCAAGAGTTTCTTGCTTGGTTTCACATAAATTTCATCCAGATAATAAGGACTTTCCTTATCTTTTTCGAACTGATTTAATGGTTTATCGTGAAGAATATCGGCCCAATAAACCATTTCATGTTTGGGTAAATCAGTTTTGTAATTGTTGTTTTTTAAGCCTTCAATCATGGCTCGTTCCCACCAACGTTCCAATAAGTCCTTAGGTGGTTTGTTGCCTAAACCATGAATTTGGATAATAACATTTGCCATGCGTTATTGTAATTCTATTAAAATGATTGTAAGTCTTATCTAATCAAAAGCATAAGACAAGGAAAATACATTGGAATATTTTGCAATGGATCGATCTCCAATATCCGTTAAGGCATAATCCAATCTGAAATTTTTATAACGAATCCCCAAACCTAAATTGGGTTGAAAAGTCCACGATTTGGTCTGATCAAAATCGGTTTCTTCCTGAAAATTACTTAGTCCGGCACGAAGAAATATAAACTGTTTGTAGGAAGCTTCCAAACCAAGGTGAGGATCGATACTGATTGGATCTCCCTGAATCAAAACATTTCTCTGTCCGTCGAAAGTCATATCCATATCGAGCTCCGTTAACAATGAAAATTTGTCTGAAATGGTAAATTCCCGGCTTACAGCAAGAATCAATCTTGGTAAAGTAATTTCAGTGGAATTTTCTGGTATTTCGTTACCTGTTAGTTCAAACACTTTTTCCAGATCTCCGGTTTTAAACACCCATGCATTAAAAGTGCTTGTGGCATCTCTAAGAACAGCACCCATCCGCCATTTCCCTTTTCGGTATGTTCCTGCAATGTCAAATCCAAAGCCGTAAGCCGAGGCAAAATCACCTGTGTGCCTGTAAATCAGTTTCACATTTCCACCTATGCTCAACCCTTCAATTCCGGTTTTTCTGGAATATGAAAAAAGAAATGCATAATCGGCCGCCGAGAAGGTCGTTACCAAATCGTAGCGGATGTTTCCATCTTTGTCAATTAATTCCAGTGTATTCGGAATATCATCAACACCGTAACGCAGCAAACTTAAACCAACCGCACTTTTCTCATTTATTTTCATGCCAAAACCCAAATAATCGTATGCTGATAAGCCTCCGAAATATTCAGCATGCATCGCCGAAACATCAAACTTTGTTCTTAACTCCACTAAATTAGCCGGATTCCAATAAGACGATTCAACATCATTTTGAGAAGCAATGGCAGCATTTCCCATTCCAAAAGATCTTGCACCTACTCCAATAGCCAGGAATTCATTACTATATGTTGGAGCTGAAGTCTGGCCGAGCACTGCACCCGTAAGAAACAAGCAAATAAAAAATGCAATAATTCTGGACATATAGTTGATTTTCTTTGACAGGTAAAAATACTATGCTTTTTTTAAACTTATGCATCGAAGCAAAAGAAATCATAAGTTTCGAAAAAATCCATTATTTTTGTGGCGTACTATACAAAATCAAAATTCATGTCAGAAGCAAAAGGGATTATCAAACACATTCCAAATTCAATTACTTGTTTAAACTTACTATCAGGATGCACTGCGAGCCTTATGGCGATGGAAGGCTATTTAGTAAATGCAGCTTTCCTGATTCTTTTAGCTGCTGTATTCGACTTTTTTGACGGTTTAGCTGCCCGGGTGCTAAAAGCTTATTCTCCTATGGGCAAAGAACTCGATTCTCTTGCCGATATGGTTAGTTTTGGTTTTGCTCCGGGGGTTATTGCTTTGGCTTATTTAAAAAATGCTGTTTTAGGTAGTCCTTCTGCCGATTTTGTGCCCGCAGAATTAAGTTATTCGCAAATTGCGCTCTTGTTATCGGCATTTATTATCCCAATATTTTCAGCCCTTCGATTGGCCAAATTTAATATTGATACCCGGCAAACCTCCTCATTTATTGGTGTGCCAACTCCGGCCAATGCAATGTTTTGGGCATCTTTACCACTAGTTTTACACTATGGTAATTATCCACAAATAGAAATAAGTTTGGCCAACCCAATACTATTAATTGCGGCTATTCTTATTACCTCATACTTATTGGTAACTGAAATTCCAATGTTTGCTTTAAAAGTGAAAAGTTTAGCATGGAAAGAAAATAAAATCCGCTACCTATTTCTGATTACCTTACTTGTTCTTGCTATTCTTTTAAAATGGCTGGTGATTCCAATGATTCTGTTTGTTTATATCGGATTTTCCTTACTCGATAATATCCTAAATAAAAAATAAGAGTTTACTCTTTATTTGTAAATCAAAAATAGGCTAAGACTGCAATCGCACATCTTAGCCTATTTTTTATTAGTTGTACTAATAAATTAAATTTCCTCACTTGCTTGCTTGTTAAAATAAACTTCGAAGAATCGATACGATTGCCAAATTACCAATACTGCAAGAGCAAAAATAAATATTCGAGCCATTACTCCTACTTCATATAAATCAGAGATATTTGACATATCAGGATAGTACATCATCAAATAAAAACCAATGCTGTTATTTACAAAATGGATAAAAATACACAGGTAGAGCGATTTTGTTTTCCAATACAAATATCCAAGAGCACAGCCCATAAGTAATCCAACAACAAATTGCCATGGATTTAAGTGTAAAACACCAAAAAATACGGAAGACCATAAAATTGCTTTCCAAGGCTTGTAATTTCTTAACAAACCATCAAGTACAATTCCCCGCATCAATATCTCTTCGAAAATTGGAGCCGCAACTGCAACTGTTAAGAATCCCCAAATATTAGGTTTTACAGCATCTTTAAACATCTCAAGTAACCATTCCGGCATAGGAACCCAACTGGTTATTTCAATATTTACAAGCAAAAATGCCAGTGTCATTATTACTACAACAGGCAAAATTACAATCGGGAATGTATTTAGAGTTAAAATCCCCTTATTTCGGGGATTTTTCCGCCACCACGATCTGGTAATCAGGATTAAAATTACAATGGGAAGTAAATAATTTAATAAGGATAATAAATCACCGTAAATATCAACTTCCATTATCTGAAGCACTCCCATGGGAATACCATAACAAATTGCAACTAAAATAAATAAACCAATAATTCCCCAGCCTTGTTTAATTGTTGGATAAGCCATTTCGGGTTCAAACTGCCCTTCGTCTACTTCAGTTTCTGTTTTGATTTGATTCATTCTTTAGATATTTAGTTACTCCTTTTTATGACCACCTTCGATCCCATCGTTTTACTCATCTGACTGTAAAACTCTCGTAAATCGCCATAGTATTCTTTTGAAAACGATGTTGCATTTATAGAAAATGATGTTCGTATGCAAAGTTCTTTCCCAGTGATTTGCGAATTGAGAGTATATTTCCCTGTTTCTCCAGACAAAATAATTTTCTTTCTTTTTGGGAAATCTTCAAACTGATAACCTTCAGGTAGAATAATCTTCACCATATACGATCGGGATCTTGGATAATTATAGTCGACTCTGTATTGTCTCGATTCTTTTAAAAATGGATTTTTCAAATCCTTTTTATTAAATAAATTAACGTATATGTAATCACTTTCCTGATCCAAACTATTCTCCAATTTAAGATCGCACTCCATTTTTAATGAGAGATTAACATTCTCCTCATTCGTAAAATGGAGAGAATCTTTCTGAAAATCACACTTCTCCAAATCGAATAAATTTGTCATCCAGGACTCAGAACCAACTTCAGTCAATTCCTTTCGGCTTTCGGCAGCAAAATATCCGTTTTCCCTTACTCTAAGCTTACAAACAGGATTCTCTGAATTTGAATAATCATAGGTTATTAATACATCCTGATGATTCTTTTCGTTTGGTTCTATTTTGGCCCAAAAAGGGTTTCCTTTCTTCAATACGAATGCATAATAATTCAAATCTTTTTCTGCAATCAGATCAAAAGGACGATAAGGGGATGTTGCATTAAGAAAAATTCTTTTACCATACAACTCAACAAAAGCAAGAACCTGATCGAACTGACTTAGCAATGGATAAGCCTTTTGAATTAATCCCCTGTTATTGGATCTGGCTAAGGCAGGATTGCAATCGAAACCTGCTTCCCGCAAGAGTAAAACAAGTAAATAATTTATCTCGGAATTAGTCCCAGCTTTCTCATCCAATACATTGGGAGGCGAATTTTCCGGATATATTCTATATTTTCCATTCCATTTCACATGGGATCTTACAAAATCATAAATCTTCTGTAATTTCTCCCAGTTGTTTTCGTTTCCATCCAGAATTGTTTCCAATTGCTTTTTCGCAAAATTTGTTCGTCCTAAAAAATTCACTTTTTCACTATACTCTTTTGCCAATTCTTCATAAGTGGTCATGGAATTTACAAATATCGGAGAAGCGCTTAAGGTAGATTCATCCCGTGTAAAATAGCCGGCTAACTGAAAGCGCAGTTGTTCCACAAAATCATGATAATTATTAATATGAGATTCCTCTTTTATGGAAGGCATATTGGTCAGAGTCCATTGGCTGTTATTTGATTCGGGATACTTTGCTTGTACCTGACTCCCAAACATTACAATATTGTATCGAAATGATTCGGGCATATTCACCTTTAACGAACTGTTTAAGGTAGGTATTTCATCCTGAAAATACCAGGTATCCAAATAAGAGTAGAAGTGCGAATTCGTTGTGTATTTGTATTCAATTATGGATCCAACCTTCACATCAGGCATAGTAAACCGAACTTCACCATAATTTTCATCAACATCCACATCAAAAATTAAATTGTTTGCAATCTCTGAGACTTCTTGTTTGCCCAGTTCATTCAAATTTATGGTTTGTCCTTTTACACCGGAAATATTTTCTATATTATTATTTCTATAGTATGACAATTTAATATTGGCTTGGTCAATTCCCTCCTCCTTCAATATTTTTATCCGTACATGATAAAAATAACGAATTATCGAATAACTCAAATCAACAGAGCATGTTCTGCTAAGAATAACTGCAGACGCATCCTTTTCATAAGGACACTCTTTTAAGGCAAACTCATCTTTAGATACTTTTCCAAACTTAATTCCCTTTGCGTTTGAATTACTAACAACACTCAAAATAAATATGATGAGTAATAAGAATTGTTTTATATATTTCATAAACTTTGAATTAGGTGCTTCAAATTAACAAAATATATTTATATCGTAATTTAAAGTTTCCATTTTCATTCAATTTTGCATATTGATATCACTTATATAGATTTATTTTAAAGAATAGCATGCTCATCTCCAACAAAAAAGGCTAAGATGTTTATCACATTCTTAGCCTTTTCTTATTTTTTGATTGGTACTATTTTCGATTCATTACCTCATTCTGTTTCAAAATGGCTTCCTTATGAATCATTCTCAGTAATTGCGCAACGAATGGCTCAGATAAACCTAAAGATTTCCCTAATTCTATTCCTTTTTCACGCACCTTTTCCCATCGTTGAAGCTGAAGAATTGTCATATTCTTCTCTGCTTTGTATTCCCCAATCCCCTCAACAATATTCATCCGCTGTGCAAGTAATTCTATCAATTGCGAATCTACCGAATCTATTTGGTCCCGATACTTTTCAAGCCGGTTCTCTTCAATATCTTCAACAGAAGACAATCGGCAAACCAATTTTCTTAAAACTTGATTTAAATCTGCAGGAGTTAATTGTCGCTCCTGATCACTTATCCCTTCAACTGCATCAAAATGGCTTTCAAACATCAATCCATCCATATTCAGATCCATTGCCTTTTGCGCCATTTCCTGCACATATTTATTTGCTCCGGCAATATGACTTGGATCGCAAATAATAGGAAGGTTATGAAATCGTGATTTTAATTCGATTGGAATTTCCCATTTGGGAATGTTATGAAGCCTTGTTTTCTCGAAAGGGTAAAATCCTCTGTGAATTGCTGCCAATCTGGAAATGCCTGCTTTATTAATCGTTTCCAAAGCCTCAATCCATAAATTAACGTCCGGATTTATTGGATTCTTTACCATAACGGGAACACTCATTCCTTGCAGAGCACTTGCTAATTCCTGAACCGAAAATGGGTTGGATGTAGTTCTGGCGCCGATCCACAATATATCAACATTATGCCGTAAGCACATTTCAACATGTTTAGGAGAGGCCACCTCAACCATTGTTAACAGTCCGGTTTCCTGCTTAACCTGATTCAGCCATTGCAAAATATCCAAACCACGGTCACCAAAAGACTTAGCAGTCGTCTGTGGTTTCCATGCTCCGGCTTTAAAAATCTTTACCTGTTCTACTTTTTTTAATTCTCTGGCAGTATTCAATAATTGTTCCTCCGACTCTACTATCGAAGGACCGCTTATCACTATTGGTCTTGTATCCAACTTCTTAAACCAAGTATTCATTGGTTTACAATTCTCCAATCCGCTCATATCTTCATTTTAAGACTGTCTAATATCAAAACTGATATTAGTCGCACAAAAATACACTTTTAAATGACATCGGGAAATATGTGCAATTAGAATTGGCATCCTGTTTTGGGATGCCAATCAAATAATTATTATTCTTTTTCTATTTGAGTTTTCAGTTTCTTAAGTGCAAACCTAATGGCTTTGTAACAAATAAAAATCAAAAGCGGCCAGGTTAACAGCCATATTATAGATGATGTATACATGTCTTACGATTTAAATTAATACAAATGATCTTCCGAACTGATTTCCTGAGCATCAATCTTTTTACTATTCATAGCTCTCCATGCCCAAACAATATAGGCTATAACAAAAGGCACCATAAGAGAAACGTAACTCATCGCTGTTAATGTATAGTGCGACGATGATGCATTCTGAATGGTTAAAGAGGATTGTAAATCAGCCAATGAAGGATAAAATGAAGTGTTATTTAATCCTGCTAAAAGAAATAAAGAGAAAACAACCAAAACTGTTCCTCCGCCGGCAAACCAGATTCCTTTTGTGTATTTTTCAAGCAAATATGATTTTACCAATCCAAACAATACTCCTACTACACCTGCTAAAAATAAAACAGCCACAACAGGCATAGCGATAAGATTATGAAGATATTTAAAGGATTCCATACTTACGATACTTGTTTGTGCATCGACTGCAAATCCATCCATTATCAACAAACGAACAGCGAAAAACAGAAAAAATACCAGAAATGGAATTCCTGAAACCAGCAGTTGCTTTTTTGACCGGGCAAATATTTGATCACTCTCTATGCTGTTCATGAAATAGAGGCTTCCCAATACTCTTGCCAGAAAAAAGACTGTTAATCCCAAGGCTACATTGTGAAAATTAAGAACTGCCTCCAATCCACCGTAAGGTGTTGCCCATTTGGATTGATTAAAATCATTTACTGTAAACTCCGCTCCATTAAAAAAGGTTCCTACGGCTGTTCCAATAAGTATGGTTCCCAATAATCCGTTGATAAACAAAAAAGCCTCGAAAGTTTTAGCTCCCCAAACATTATTGGGTTTACTTCTAAATTCGTAAGCTACGGCCTGAATGATAAAACAAAAAAGAATTGCCATCCAAACCCAATAGGCACCTCCAAATGAAGTAGAATAAAACAGAGGAAAAGATGCAAACATGGCACCACCAAAAGTTACCAAAGTTGTGAAAGTGAATTCCCATTTCCGCCCCAGTGCATTAACTACCATGGTTCTTTCCAATTCTGATTTTCCTATTCGATAGATTAGCGTCTGTCCTCCCTGAACAAACATCAGAAATACCAGTAAACTACCTAGTAATGAATCAATAATCCACCAATACTGCTGCAATGCTAAATGCGATAAATTTTCAAACATGATTAGTTTCCTCCGTGATTAGGTCCGATTTTAATTTGCTTTAACATGATTTTGATTTCTGCAATCAATAGTCCGGTAAATACAATCAGGAAAAGGAAGAATGTAATTATCACAGACATACTATCAATACTTGAAACTGCAGCCATTGTAGGCATCAAATCCTGAATCACCCATGGCTGGCGTCCCATTTCGGCCAGAATCCACCCACACTCAGAAGCCAGATATGCCAACGGGATACTCCAAATCGCCATACGTAAAAACCACTTTTTATTAACTACGCTTCCTTTATAGATATATACCAAACACAATACAAACAACAAAATAAAATACATTCCCAGTCCAACCATAATATGGAAACTGTAAAAGGATATTGAAACCGAAGGAACCACTTCATATGGATCAGAAAAATAACCGTAACCAAAATATTTAAAATTAGCTTTCAGCTCTTTTTCAGCTTCTTTTGCACCAACTGTATCATCAGTTTTCTTAGCCGCTTTATACGCTTTTAACGCAGCAATGGCTTTGCGCCCCATTTCCATCTTCTCAGTTACAGGCGGATGAATTTCACCATCGTTATCGGTATATCCGTTAATGATATCGTTCACTCCGGGAACAAAAGCATTTCCATCCAAATAAGCCATATAAGAAAGCATGTTTGGAATTTCAATTTTAAAATGAAAATCCTTCATATTCTCATTGGTACCATCTCCTTCACTTGTTGACATAATTCCCAATGCAACCAAACCAGCTCCTTTCGATCCATTATATAAACCCTCGAAGGCAGCAAATTTCATTGGTTGATCGCGAACAATTTCTCTCGCAGAATTATCGCCGGTCATAACCGTAAATAAAGAGGTAAGCAATCCAAAAACAGCAGCCACAACAATACTTCTCTTTGCAAAAACCACATTCGTTTTTTTCAAAATATACCAGGCACTTACACCTATTACGAAAACTGCTGCAAGAATATAAGCTGAAGAAATTGTATGTAAAAATTTATTAACCGCAGTTGGTGAAAACAGGACATCCCAAAAGTTATCCATTTCGTTGCGTGCCGTGTCCGGATTAAATTTCATTCCAACAGGATTCTGCATCCAGCCATTGGCAACTAAAATCCACAAAGCAGATAGATTGGAACCAATTGCAACTAACCATGTAGAAATTAAATGGAACTTTTTACTTACTTTATTCCAGCCAAAAAACATCACTGCAATAAATGTAGATTCCATAAAAAAGGCCATAATTCCTTCAATAGCAAGAGGTGCTCCAAATATATCACCTACGAACCATGAATAATTCGACCAGTTGGTACCAAACTCAAATTCAAGAATAATTCCTGTTGCAACACCAATCGCAAAATTAATTCCAAAAAGAGTCATCCAAAACTTGGTGGTCTTTTTCCATGCCGGATCATTGGTTTTCACATAAATGGTTTCCATGATAGCAATAATGAAAGCCATACCTAACGTTAAAGGGACAAAAATCCAGTGATACATCGCAGTAAGTGCAAACTGCGCCCTGGACCAATCCACTAAAGAAAGATCTAAATTTTCGATCATTTTATTGATTTTTAGGATTAGTTAATTGATCAATCACATAATCACTACGCTCCTGATCGCTGTCATATTTTGTTTTTAAGAAATTTGGAAAGAATAACAACTTTAAAATAAAGAACATAACAAATAGCTTTATCAAAATAATAAGCCAAAGCTGACGACTCCATTTACTTTGATTTCGAAAACCTTCGTAATAGAATGTCCAAATAGTTTTTGGCAATTTTAATAATCTGTTGAGTGTATTATTCATTGTATTAAAGAACTACTATATTTTATTCCACATACTTTATCTTGATAAAATAAAAGACATCCAAGTCCGATTTTGCTTATCAAAATACATAACAAATGTAAAATTATTTAAGAAACAGAAGTCAAATTTACCATAGATAGATTTTATATGGTCATATAGAAAATCAATAAATATTTAATTTGCAATTAGTTGAAACACCAACCACCAAACTAAACACCTTCAAACACACTGATTTTAAAGGTATCCGATAATTTACTGCCTCTTGTAATAAATTCCAGTGTTTTATCTCACAAAACATTAGAAACTTAAAAAGAAAGAATTAAAATTCATATTATCAAGCCATTACCCTTCAATAACTCACAAGAATGATAAAAACACATTGAGATCTGTTTATTAGCTTCTCTATTTGACAGGTCATTACAAATGAAAATATTTATTTATATTTGAGTTAGTTCGTAATCGTTTGTAAAGCATAATACAATTAAACAAACATAGGATAAAAGCCCTATTAATAAGGAATTTACCTTCTTATTTAGAATTGTTTCAAAAAAGTATTTTCAGCTCTTATTTCAATTACTCCCATTTGATAAAATGGACGTACTTAAATAAAAAACTAACCCAATTGCATAATGAAAGAAGAAACATCAAACAACAGCAGACGAAAGTTCCTTAAAAGTGTTGGGATTACCGTTGGCGCAGCAGGTGTTGTTAGTGGATTTTCTCTTCTTGGTGCAGCTAAAGCTGCAGCACAAGAACCTGGAGAAACAGTAAATCTGTTAACACAAGATGGACAACTCGTTCAAGTTGATAAAAATCAATTGCGCCCAACAGTAACAGGACCACTTACCGAATTGCAGAAAAGAGGACGTGAAGGTATTGCCGGAAAGTCGTTTGTAATGGTTATTGATCTTAGTAAATGTAGAAATGCCCGAAAATGTATGGCTGCATGTCAAAATCATCACCAATTAAGACCGGATCAACACCATATTAATGTTCTTCAAATGCAGGATGCTGAACATACAGCTCCTTATTTTATGCCCAAACCTTGTCAGCATTGCGACAATCCTCCGTGTACCAAAGTTTGTCCGGTAGATGCTACTTTCAAACGTCAGGATGGAATTGTACTAATCGATAATGAACGATGTATTGGTTGTCGGTTTTGTATAGCAGCCTGTCCTTACTCTGCGCGTATTTTCCAATGGACAGAACCTAAGGATGCGGAAAAATATAAAAATCTCACCTACAATATCGAAGCTAACGTTCCTCAAAAGAAAGGTACAGTAAGTAAATGTTTATTTAGTGCCGACAGACTTCGCGAAAACAAACTTCCTTCCTGCGTTTCTTCCTGCCCGAATGGTGTTTACTATTTTGGAGATCAAAATGAAGATGCTGTTACCAACGGTACAACTCACGAAACAGTTCGTTTTTCTCAATTAATAAAAGAAAATGCGGGATATACGCTGATGCCTGAGTTAGGAACGAAACCCCGCGTTTATTACCTGCCTCCAAAAAACAGAGCTTTTGAGTTTAATGGTGATCTTTTAAACGAAGAAAATCTTCATTAAAGCATTGTTTCAATCATCAATAAAAGAATAATAAACAGATTTTATTTGCCCTAAATAATTTAATCTTATGAATGACTTACAAGAACAGAAAGAAACGACTCTTTCGTTTGAGAAAATAAAAAAAGACATTCTTCGTCCGATGCAAAACCACAAAGGTCTGGAACTTTGGATTGCGTTTCTAATAACAGTAATAAGTGTTTGTGCCTGGGCCTACTACGTACAATTACGTGACGGATTGGGAGTTACCGGCATGCGCGATTACGTATCCTGGGGACTGTACATTGCCAACTTTGTATTTTTTGTTGCCGTGAGTTTGGTTGGAATGCTTATTTCGTCGATTCTGGGTTTGCTCCGAATCGATTGGATAACACCAATATCGAGAATTGCTGAGATAATAGCAGTTGCCTTTGTTGCCGTTGCCGGTCTGGTAATTATTATGGATATGGGACGTCCCGACAGAGTAGTTAATGTGCTTATCCATGGTCGTTTTCAATCTCCAATTCTTTGGGATATAACTGTAGTAACCACCTATCTGACAATAAGTCTTCTGTTACTGATTTTACCAATGATTCCAGATTTGGCGATCTGCAAAAATGAATTAAAAAAAGCATCTCCTTTATTGAAAAAACTGTACAATATTCTTTCATTTGGTTATATCAACACTCCTGGGCAATACAAGCACTTACACAAAATGATCCGGACATTAATGGTTCTTATTGTTCCGGTAGGTTTGGCAATTCATACCGTAACCTCGTGGTTGTTTGCTGCAACCTTGCGAAATGGTTGGGATACTACAATTTTTGGCCCCTACTTCGTTGCAGGAGCATTTGTAGCAGGTTCGGCAGGATTAATCGTAGCTATGTATTTTTTCCGCGTTAGTTATAAACTGAAGGATTACATTACCGATGTTCAGTTCGATAATATGGGAAAACTGATGGTGGCTGTATGTTTGGTATATTTATATTTCAATTTAAATGAGTTCTTGGTTCCCGGGTACAAAATGAAAACCGGAGATGATGTTCATTTAACGGAATTATTCGCCGGACATTGGGCAATCATGTTCTGGTCGTCTCAATTGCTGGGTAATGTGATTCCAATTATGCTATTGGTTACCAAAAAATTCAGAAAGCCTTTTCCTATCATGATTATTTCATTATTTATTTTAGCAGGAGCCTGGATCAAAAGATATGTAATTGTTATCCCAACATTACTTCATCCTCATTTACCCATTCAGAATGTACCACAAAACTTTGTACACTACTATCCTAGTGCGATAGAAATTTCTGTAACCGTTTTAAGTTTTGCTTTAGCACTCTTAATCATCACCGTTTTATCAAAAATATTCCCGGTAGTTCCCATATGTGAAATTGCCGAACAAAAAGGAATCGAAGTGAAAATTGAAGCTTAAAAACATGCAAACAATGAAAAATGCTATCAAAATAATTGCCAGTTTGTTTCTACTTTTTGTATTCACCGCCTCTGTTGTAAATGCCCAAAAATGGCAGGCACCAGTATTGTCGAAAAAGAAACAAAATCCTTACGAGGCCAGCACAAGAAATATTAGTTCTGGTAAAAAGATTTACAATATTAATTGCAAGTCCTGTCATGGTGATGCTACCATGGGAAACATGTTACCTCTTCAACCAGTTGCTCCTTCCGATTTAGGATCGCAGGCATTTTTGATCCAAACAGATGGAGAAATCTATTACAAGGTTAACAAAGGCAATGGCGCAATGCCCACTTTCGAAAAAACTTTAAGTGACGAGGACAAGTGGATGGTTATTACCTATCTGCGCTCTTTCGATCAGAATAAAAAGGAAAGCAAGAAAATTGTGGAAGTGAAAAATCCTGAAGTAACTGATGTGAAACTTCTTTTAGACATCAATAATGAGAACAAAAGAATATTAGCTAACCTAACGGGTGTTACTGCAAAAGGTGATCGTGTTGCCTTGCAAGGTATTGAACTAAGCGTAAAGGTGAAAAGAAACTTTGGCTATTTAGATATCTCGGGCGACGATGCATACACAAACGAAAAAGGGGAAGTTAATGTTCAATTTCCGGAAGATTTACCCGGCGATCGTGAAGGACATGTGAATCTTTTAGTTAAAGTTACCGACGATGCCTACTATGGAGAAGTGATTGTTGATAGAATTGCCAGCCTTGGCATACCCACCAACCCGGTAAATCCTTTGGATGAAAGAGCTATGTGGGGAACCCGGGCAAATGCTCCTATATGGATTATTTTCAGCTATGTTGGTGGAGTCATCTGCATTTGGGGAGTTATCTTTCTGGTACTATTTCAACTAATTCAACTGCCTAAACTCGCAAAAAACAAAGAATAAAAACTACTCGGAATCATTCTCTTTCTTCTTTTTTGATGGTGCACCTAATTTATACAAGAGGTATCCCATCCCCACTAAAAAGTGAAGAGCTGTAATTCCAGCTATAATGTAAACAAGAGTTGAATCAGATTTCATATCAAATAATCTAAGACTGTAAGGTCTGCAAGTTGGTGAAAATGCAGGAAGAAACAAAAAAACACATTTGTGTACACTGTGGCGACGACTGTGGTTCACATCCCGTAATTTGGGATGAGAAGCCATTTTGCTGCAATGGTTGTTCTACTGTGTATCAGATTTTGCACGAAAATGAACTTTGTACCTACTACGATTTTGAATCAAACCCTGGAATTAAAATTGAAGCCGGAAAATACAAAGAGAAATTTGCTTTTTTAGATGACAACGAAATTGCAGAGCAACTTTATGAATTCGCAGAAGGAAATATCAGAAAAATAACTCTTTATATCCCAAGCATACATTGTAGTTCTTGTATTTGGTTGTTGGAACATCTCAATATTTTAAATCAGGGAGTTATTAAGTCGATGGTCAATTTCGTTAAGAAAGAAGTGGCCGTTACATTTAATTCCGATGAAATCTCAATTAGAGAATTGGCTGAATTACTTTCTTCCATTCATTATATCCCTGAGATTACTCTTGATAAATTACAATTAAAACAAAATGAAGAAGTAAACAAGAGTCTTCTTTACAAAATCGGTATTGCCGGATTTTGTTTTGGAAACATCATGCTTTTGAGCTTGCCCGAATACGTTCCGGGTCATGAGTATTTGGAAACTCATTTCAAAGAATTTTTTGGGATGATGAATTTCTTCCTTGTTTTACCTGTTTTCTTTTACAGCGGAAGTGATTATCTGCTATCTGCCGGAAAGGCAATAAAACACAAATTCATTAATATAGATGTTCCTATTTCGATGGGAATACTGATGCTCTTTATTCAAAGTAGTATTGAGATTTTCAGCGGTTCGGGAGCTGGTTATATGGATTCCCTTACCGGATTAATTTTCTTTCTCTTAATAGGAAAGTGGTATCAAAACAGAACCTATCAGGCACTCTCGTTCGAACGGGATTATCGATCTTACTTTCCGGTTGCCGTAAGTAAAATGGAAAACGGAATTGAGATAAGTACTCCTATTGAAAAGCTGGAGAAAGGCGACATCATATTAATCCGTAATCAGGAATTGATTCCTGCCGATGGTATTTTAATGAAAGGAGAAGCTCAGATTGATTACAGTTTTGTTACCGGTGAATCGAAACCTGTATTTAAAGAAAGCGGCGACGCTGTTTTTGCAGGAGGAAAACAGATGGGAAGTGCCATTGAACTGACCATCGAAAAAGATGTAATTCAAAGTCGTTTGACCCAATTGTGGAATCAATTTGAAGGCGAGGATTCTTCAAATACCAAACTAAACTCATTAATCGATCAGATCAGCAAATATTTCACCATTGTAATTATTGCAATTGGACTGTTTGCAGGAATCTACTGGCTGCTAAATGATTCAAGCAAAGCTGTTTTTGCCTTTACTTCGGTTCTGATTGTTGCTTGTCCGTGCGCACTGGCTCTCTCTGCTCCTTTCGCTATGGGAAACACCATGCGATTGATGGGAAGAATGGGAATCTATCTAAAAAGCTCGGCAGTGGTCGAAAAATTAAATTCAATCACCACCATCGTTTTTGATAAAACAGGAACGATAACACAAGCCGATGAGGTAAAGGTTAAATTTCATGGAGATGCATTAAGTGATGATGACAAAATCGCAGTAAAATCATTAACCAGACATTCTACTCATGTTCTAAGTTCTACTTTGTATGAGTATTACAAGAGCATTCCTCCCGAAACAGTTGTTGACTATACTGAATTGCCATCAATGGGAATTTCGGGTACAGTTAATGGCCGGAAAATTAAGCTGGGCTCTGCAAAATTTATTTACGAAGGAAAAACAGAAACCAGTTCTTTAAACACTGAAGTTTACCTTTCGGCAGATGGAAAAATAAAGGGACATTTCTCTTTGAGTAATCAATACAGAACCGGTTTGTCAGAATTAATAAACGGACTGGCTCCTAAATACGATTTGCACATTTTATCGGGTGATAATGATTCGGAAATGGAAAATCTGAAACAGATATTTCCAGCAACATCAATTATCCGCTTCAATCAGTCGCCAAATGATAAATTGGAATACATCAACAATTTAAAGAAACAAAACAAATACGTTTTAATGATTGGCGATGGATTAAATGATGCCGGAGCCTTAAAAACAAGCGATGTTGGTATTTCAATTGCCGATGACATTTACCATTTTTCGCCTGCGTGCGATGCTATTTTGGAAGCTTCAAAATTTCAAGAATTAAAGTACTTCCTAAAAATATCAGCAAAAAGTGTTTGGATAGTAAAACTAAGTTTCATACTCTCTTTTCTTTACAATTTATTTGGATTGTATTTCGCAGTACAAGGAATCTTATCGCCTATTGTTGCAGCTCTGCTAATGCCAATCAGTTCCATTTCGGTGGTGGCTTTTGCAACTTTTACAACCAATTACATTGCTAAATCGAAAGAGACAAATAATAAAACCAAATCGAATAATAAAGAAGCAAAAACATCTGTTTTTCTAAAAAAATCGGTTCAACTAAATTAAATAGTAAATGAGTGTATTGTTCGTTTTAATAGGTGTTAGCATGCTTGTAGCAGGAGGATTTCTTGTCGGATTCCTTTGGGCCGTGAAGAAAGGACAATATGATGATTCTTATTCTCCATCTGTTCGAATTCTATTCGACGATCAGGAAAATGAAGCGCAAAAAGAAGAAAAAAAACAAATAGAAAAGGATACAACTAAGAAAAACCATAAATCTTAATTTAATGGAAACACAACATTTTTCGTACGATAACAAAATCGTGAAATTTTTCGCCTACGCAACCATTCTTTGGGGAGTAGTTGGAATGTTGGTAGGGCTTTTGGCAGCGCTGCAATTGGCATTCCCGATTTTTAATTTCAATCTGGCTTATACCTCTTTTGGTAGAATTCGTCCGATTCACACCAATGCAGTAATTTTTGCATTTGTTGGGAATGGAATATTTACCGCAGTTTATTATTCACTTCAGCGCTTATTGAAAGCCAGAATGTTTAATGACAGACTTAGTTGGATCCATTTCTGGGGATGGCAGGCCATAATTGTTTCGGCGGCTGTCACTTTTGTTTTAGGAATCACTACCAGTAAAGAATATGCTGAGTTGGAATGGCCGATCGATATTGCCATTACCATTATTTGGGTTGTGTTTGGCTGGAACATGTTTGGTACCATTCTAAGAAGAAGAGCCGATCACCTTTATGTTGCCATATGGTTTTATATCGCAACTTTTGTAACAGTTGCCGTTCTTCATATAGGTAATTCAATTTCCCTGCCTTACAGCTGGATTCAGTCATATCCTGTTTATGCCGGTGTGCAGGATGCTTTGGTGCAGTGGTGGTATGGTCACAATGCAGTTGCATTTTTCCTGACTACGCCGTATTTAGGTTTAATGTACTATTTCCTGCCAAAAGCAGCCAATCGTCCGGTGTATTCCTACCGACTTTCGATTATTCACTTTTGGGCATTGGTTTTCCTTTATATCTGGGCCGGACCTCATCACTTACTTTATACCTCGTTACCGGATTGGGCGCAATCTTTAGGTGTTGTTTTCTCAATCATGTTACTTGCTCCTTCGTGGGGAGGAATGTTTAACGGACTGCTTACACTTCGCGGTGCCTGGGATAAAGTCCGCGACAGTGCAACTCTAAAATTTATGGTGGTTGCTGTAACTTGTTACGGAATGTCGACCTTTGAAGGCCCGATGATGTCTCTTAAATGGGTAAATTCACTGACACACTATACCGACTGGACAATTGCTCACGTTCACATTGGAGCAATGGGCTGGAATGGCTTCCTTACTTTTGGAATGTTGTACTACTTGTTCCCAAAAATGTGGAACACCAAACTGTACTCTGAAAAATTAGCCAATGCACACTTCTGGGTTGGAACATTAGGTATGATTTTTTATGCGCTTCCATTGTATTGGGGTGCTATTGTTCAAACCCTAATGTGGAAAGAATTCACTCCGGACGGATTGTTAGCTTATCCTAATTTCTTAGAAACTGTCACTCAGATTCTGCCAATGTATCACGTAAGAGTTTTAGGCGGACTTCTTTACTTCTCCGGACTGTTCTTAATGGTTTATAATCTACTAAAAACTGCCGCATCCGGTAAATGCATAGACAATGAAGAAGCTTCGGCACCTGCTATTGTTACCGATACAAAACGCAGCAATAGTGAAGGTTTACACCGTTGGTTAGAGAGAAAACCTGTTCAGTTTATGATTTTGGCTACAGTTGCAATCTTAATTGGCGGTGCATTCGAAATCATACCAACGTACCTGATCAAATCAAATATCCCGACTATCGAGAGTGTAAAACCTTATACTCCTCTTGAGTTGCAGGGTAGAGATATTTATATCCGTGAAGGCTGTAATACTTGTCACTCCCAAATGGTTCGTCCGTTCCGTTCAGAAACAGAACGATATGGTGAGTATTCAAAAGCCGGCGAATCAGTTTACGATCATCCGCACTTGTGGGGATCGAAACGTACTGGTCCGGATTTGGCCCGCGAAGGTGTTCCCGGTGGAAAAATGTACAAAACTAATGTTTGGCATTTTAACCATATGCTGGATCCGCAAAAAATGAATGCTCAATCCATTATGCCCAAATATCCCTGGCTGATAAAAGACGTATTGGATACTTCATCAACTCCGGCAAAAATTCGGGCGATGACCACTTTAGGTGTGCCATATGCTGAAGGATACGATCTAATTGCCAATGACGATTTGAAGAAACAAGCAGAAGAAATTGCTGCCGATCTTAAAAAATCGGGCATTGAAGTAGCTAGTGATAAAGAAATATTAGCTGTAATAGCTTACCTGCAGCGTTTGGGTAGAGATATTTCGGTTCAAAAATAGATATCAGATATTAGGTGTGAGAAATGAGAAAAATACTTTTAATAATGATTTTGTCTCAATTCTCATATCTCTTATCCAAAAACTAATAAATATGAAACGTCAATGATTAAATAATTATTAACTCATATACAAGAATGATTATTTACTCATAAAAAGTTCCATGTGACAACTTTAAACAATTTGACAGATGAAAATAGTTAGTCATTATTTACAAGGCATTGCTGATGTTGGTTTTTTCCCAAGCATCTCATTACTGATTTTCTTCCTGTTCTTCGCAGGAATGCTTTGGTGGACTTTCAAAAAAAGCAACAAAGAATTCTTTACGGAAATGGAAAGTTATGCTCTTGAAGAGGATGGTGTAAATCCATCATCGGAAGCAAAAGAATAAACAGGCCCAAAAATCAAGATAAAATGGAGAAAAAAGATAAATTCTTAGAAGAAAACGAGCATCTGATCAGCGATCATGATTATGATGGGATTAGAGAATTAAACAATCCAATGCCAACTTGGTGGCGTTACTTGTTCTATATCACAATTGTTTTTGCCGCAGTATACATGTTTCGTTATCATGTTTTTGGTGATGATTTACAAATTGCAGAGTACAATAAGGAAATGGCTCTTGCCGAAGCAAATAAACCAAAAACTGCTTTTGATGAGAATGCTCTTGTTTTAATGACAGCGTCGGCAGATTTGGACAATGGAAAAGCCATCTACGACAAAAACTGCATTGCTTGTCATGGATCATTGGGAGAAGGTAATGCAATTGGGCCTAACCTTACCGATAAATATTGGTTGAATGGCGGCAGTCTTAAAGATGTTTATCAAATCATTAAAGTAGGAAAACCTATGAAGGGAATGTTAGCCTGGCAAAATCAACTATCGCCTGAACAAATGCTGCAGGTTGCCAGTTATATAATGGGACTGCAGGGAACAAATCCTCCTAATGCAAAAGAAGCTCAGGGTGAATTGGTTGAATAAAAAAATATCTAGCCGCATAGGTTAATAATAAACTGAAAAACATGGCTCCTAAAAACCCATATACCGGCTATCGTGACCAACTTGCGACTCTTAATGAGACAGGAAAACGCAGATGGGTATACGCACAAAAACCAAAAGGGAAATTATATAACTATCGGAATATTGTTAGCTATACCTTACTGTTTTTGTTATTTGCCATTCCTTTTGTGAAGTTAAATGGTGAGCCATTTTTGATGTTGAATATTTTAGAGCGAAAATTCATTTTATTTGGCGTCCATTTTTGGCCTCAGGATTTTCATCTCTTCCTGTATTCCATGATTACTCTTTTTGTATTTGTGGTGCTATTTACCGTTAGCTATGGTCGAATATGGTGTGGTTGGACCTGTCCGCAAACTGTTTTTTTAGAATTTATTTTCAGAAAAATTGAGTACTTAATTGAAGGAAACCCAAGCCAACAGCGCAAATTGGATTCCCAACCAATGAATTTTACTAAATTCTGGAAAAAGAGTTTGAAAATCATTCTTTTTTATGCAATCTGCTTTTTAATTACAAACGCCTTTTTATCCTACATTATTGGAATTGACCAGTTGCTGGAAATAATGAAAGCTCCAATATCCGAACATAGCGTTGGATTTACTGTGGCAGTTTTGTTCTCGGGCGTTATGTTCTTTGTTTTTACAAAATTGCGCGAACAGGTATGCTCGATGATTTGCCCTTATGGGAGATTGCAGGGTGTACTATTAGACTCCAATTCGATAGTTGTTGCTTACGATTACAAGCGAGGAGAAGAAAGAGCTCCGCTGGAGGCTGGCGAAGATCGGGTAAAAGATGGCAAAGGAGATTGTATTGACTGTTATCAGTGCGTTGATGTTTGTCCAACCGGAATTGATGTGCGTGATGGGACTCAATTGGAATGCATCAACTGTACTGCGTGCATAGATGAATGCAATTCTGTAATGGAGTGGATAGGTAAACCGAAAGGTTTAATTCGATTCGATTCTGAAAAAAATATCGCCGAAGGCAAAAAACAAAAATGGCCTGCCCGTAAAATTGCTTACACCATAGTTCTGTGCATTCTGCTGGGAATTGTTGCTGCTTTATTTGCTTCTCGAAGCGATTTGGAAGCCGTTATCCTGCGAACTCCAGGCTTAATGTATCAACCTCAGGAAGGTGGGATTAGTAATATGTACAGCTTTAAAGTTGTTAACAAAACGGTTGCCGAAGTTCCAATTCATTTTAAAATAATGAATCACGAAGGAGTTATTAAAGTAATTGGAGAAGAATTAAAAGCCAAAGCAAGTTCAATAAAAGAAGGTGTATTCTTCGCAATTTTACCACAAAAAGAAATCACAAGCGATAACATTCCAATTACCATTGGTGTGTATGCCGATAAACGATTAATAGAAGAAGTTAAACTAACTTTTGTAGGACCAAACTAAAGTAAAAGTAACAAGGATAAAGTAGAGAGGATCAAAATGAAAAAGATGAGTTGGGGGACAAAACTAGCAATAGGAGCTTCGATATATGTTATCGGGATTCTTACTTTTGTTGCATTTAGTACAACGCAAAAAATCAATTTAGTATCAAAAGATTACTATCCTAAAGAGGTGGAATATCAACAACAAATTGATAAATTAAATAATGCCAAAAAATTAAATGAGACGATCCTTATCTCGCAGGAAAACGGGAAATTACAATTCCAATTTCCGGCCAATATGCACGATCTGGTAAAAGGCGAAATCATATTTTATCGTCCTGCCGATTATGAATCTGATATTAAAACTGCCATTGATCTTGACGAAAACGGATTGCAGGAACTTAATACAGATCAACTTTTAAAAGGCATGTACACCGTCAAAATAGATTGGGAACACGATGGCATTGGATATTATAAAGAAGAGGCTGTTTACTTGAATAAATAAGACCTCATCCCCTATCCCCTTCTCCTTTAGAAGAAGGGAGAACAATATATACAAGTTTCCCTCTCCTGAAGGAGAAGGGGATTAAGGGTGAGGTGTACAAATATAAAATTGATACTCATGGTATATCTATCAGCATTAATACTCGGACTTATGGGCAGTTTTCACTGTGTGGGAATGTGTGGTCCTATTGCACTGGCAATTCCATTAAAAACAACTTCATGGCTGGCAAGAATTTCAGGCGGTGTAATTTACAACATCGGACGTGCCCTTACCTATGCAATAATGGGAGCCATATTTGGTTTGCTGGGAAGAGGTTTGGTGATGAGTGGATTTCAGCAATGGGTTTCCGTTATCATGGGTGCTATCATGATTCTATCTGTAATCACTCCTTCCATTTATAAGAATCGCTTTAACGCTGAAAAAGGGATATTCTCCTTTGTAGGAAAAGTAAAACTTTCCTTGGGAAAACTATTCACTCAACGAAGTTATGGTTCTCTTTTTCTGATCGGATTATTAAATGGACTACTTCCGTGCGGATTGGTTTATGTTGCTATCGCGGCAGCAATTGCCACAGGATCATCTGTTGGCGGCGGACTTTTTATGTTCATTTTTGGTTTAGGAACTCTTCCCATGATGTTGGCGATTTCACTAATTGGTAATTTAATCACTCTTGAATTGAGAAAGAAAATTACCCGATTGATTCCTTATGCCATTGTATTTATTGGTATTCTGTTCGTACTTCGCGGATTGAGTTTAGGAATTCCTTTCTTAAGTCCACCCGAAAAAGCTATGCATGTTCCAACCGAACAAGTGGATGTGTCGAAACCTAAACCAGATTGTTGTCATTAAAATAAAAAAAGAGGCTAAATTCAATTGAACTTAGCCTCTTTACTGATCTTCGAAAAGTCGAATGTCGATTTTAAAGAATTTTTATTTGATTTGAGCTTTTAACTCTTCAATTGTTTTAGCCATTACAATTCCAGGAATTTTAACTGGAGCTCCAACTTGTGCTAAAAAAGTACCTTTTACTTCACCTTTTTTATATGTTGTAAACCCAATTCTATACAATCCCACAGTTAAGGCTTTCAAAGGATTACCAACTTCACTCTTATATCGCAACAACGAATTGTATTTTGTTCCTCTTGGAGTTTTAGGCATTTCACTGCTATCATCATTTTTTGCTAATGAAAACCATTTTGCACTTTTTACTCCTTCAGCAGAAATTTTATCAGCACTAAAAATATCAGAACGTTCCAAAGTAATATAAGTATCAAAATAGTCTTCTGATTCTGCATTTGCAGTATACTCTTCCGAAGTAATCGCATCTTTTACAGATGTTTTACCAACGGGAGACATCATTCGAACACCTAATTCAGGAGCGACTGCAGGAACCCATAAATAGATAAAGTAAAACTTCTTTCCATCAATCACCTCATCTTCAGTATCCTTAGCTGCATATCCTAAATACGAAACAACATCTGTATAAGGTACTTTAATCGTTTTAGGTCCAATTTTCTTTTCTGTTAAACCACCGAATTTACCTAGTTTTTGTGCCTGCGAAGGAGCTACAACGGCCAAGGCTAATGCCAAAATCAAAATTAATCTCTTCATTTGTTTTATTTATTTAATTAACAAAAAACAAAGCTATACTATTTAATTAAACTTAGCAAATTCAAAACTCATAATTAATTATAACAGTCCTTTCACCACAAACCAATCATTCTTCTTTATTCCATTAACTTCAGGTGATTACAAACAAAGGCAACTAACTAATCCATACTAAAACTTAACTTATTGCTGACCATATCACAATCACAACTTAACATTACACACTCATATCATAATGAATCTATTGCACTTTACAAATTGCTTATCCTCTTAATGAAATTTTGCAATTAGACATTTTATCTCTTGACAAAACAATTCACACGAGAACTTATTTTAATTGTTTCCAATCAGGATATCTTGTAAATTAAGGGGAACCTAACTTTTACTAAAGATATTCCAACACTATGAAAAATATCCTTAACAATTTGTTGACTTTTTTCAACACTACCGAAAAAGATTCCTTTCACTATGTAAGAATTGAACGAAATGACAAATGCTTTTGCAACAGCGGTAAAAAGTACAAAGCTTGTCATTACCCCGAGCATCAGAAGAAAAGTAAGATTGCTGTTAAAAAAATTAGTGAGACAACCGGTGAAGAACAAATTAAGGTTCTAAGTATAAAACGCCTTCGTAAAGAATATTATCGTGTAAAATCGAATGTACATTAAACGATCTGCGCTTTTGGCTCATGGCTTCACCTATTCCCTATAACCCAAATACCATAGCCAAAAGCTTATTTATCTCTTTACAGCCTCAACCTGTTCCAAAGAAACCTGACCGTAATTGTTTCCCCAGGAATTCAGAATATAATTAAAAACGGCGACCAATTCCTTATCGGTTAAACCAGATGCAGGCATTAAACTATTGTATTTAATACCGTTTACTTTAATTGGTTTATTGCTTCCGAATTTTACCATTTTTATGGCATCTTCCGTATGTTTCTTCAAGTAATCGGAATTAGCCAAGGGCGGATAAAATTTTTCAATACCACTACCCGTTTTCATATGACAGTTCATGCACTTGGCTCTATATAATTGAGCACCATTTTCCATTTCAGATACTGGTATTTCGGCACTCACAACTTCTTTCTTTGTCGCTTTCTTATCCGATCCTCCGCAAGAGGTTAAAAAAAACACAATTATCAAAAATATTACGTTCAATTTATTCATGCTCATTATTCTTTTTTAGATCCAATAAAAATAGTAAACACACAATGTATTTTCAAAATTATTTCGCATTCTAAATAGCTAACTACTGCAAAAAAAGCCAATTAACCATAAGAACCCATCAAATATTTTTATATATTTATAAGGATCAGAGTAATGATTACCAAATAATTGCCCCATTTATCTCCTTACCCCTAAAACTATGGAGGACTATTTATGAAATTAAAACTTACTGTTTCTTTTCTGCTAATCTTGATTACTTCTTTATCATTTGGTCAAGACGTAAAAGATTTGTACTACGACATGGAAGTTGGAGTCATAGAAAATCTTAACGACACCATTCCTCAGGATATACAATTAACCAACGAAGCCGGTGAATTGATCTTTTTAAAAGATCAAATTGATAAACCTACAGCAATTGTATTTGTCTACTTCCGTTGCCCGGGAATCTGCAGTCCTCTTATGGACGGTTTGGCTGATGTCATTCAAAAAAGTGATTTGGAAATCGCCAAAGATTATCAAGTCATCACAATTAGTTTTGATCCGAAAGAAACTTATGATTTGGCAGTTAAAAAGAAAAACAACTACAAGTCCTTAATTAAAGGTAAAAACACACAAGAGGGCTGGAAATTCTATACCGGCGACAGCCTGAATATTGCTAAGGCAACAAAAGCATTTGGGTTTAGATATAAAAAGGTTGGCAACGAATACACACACGCAGCTACAGTTATCGTAACAAGTCCCGATGGAAAAATAACCCGCTATTTAAATGGCACCTACTTTTTACCATTTGAGTTTAAACTGGCTATTATGGAAGCTTCTAAAGGCCAGACAGGACCAACTATCAACAAAATACTTCAATATTGCTACTCCTACGATCCGGTAGGACAAGCCTATGTTTTAAATATCACCAAAATAACCGGAGCCATTATATTGATAATGGGACTGATTGTTTTTCTATTATTGGTGTTCGTGAAAACAAAAAGGAAACAACAATAATACAAACCACAAATCCTCAGATTAACACAAATACGATCTGTCAGAATTTGTAACATCTTTGGTTCCAATTAAGATAAAAAATTAACACGATACATATGACTGATACCGTAATTCAAAACCATGAACCAAATTACCTTGAATATCAAGGACGGTACAAAGGAATATTTTCATGGATTTTCTCTACAGATCACAAACGAATTGGCTTGTTGTATTTATACAGTATGCTGGTGCTTTTTAGTGTTGCAGCTATTCTGGGTCTGTTAATGAAAATAGAGCTGATTGCACCCGGAAAAACCATAATGGATGCCCAGACTTACAACAGCTTTTTCACCCTTCACGGGATAACCATGATTTTTTTAATTGTAGTTCCCGGCTTACCTGCTGTGTTTGGAAATTTTTTCCTGCCTCTGATGATTGGAGCGAAAGATGTGGCATTTCCCAAGCTCAACCTTTTGTCGTGGTGGATCTATATTTTAGGTGCGACCATTGCTCTTTCGGCTCAGTTTTTTGGTGACGGACCTCCAGATACCGGCTGGACATTTTACGCTCCCTACAGTTTTAGAACAGGAACCAATATGCTGCCGGCCGTGACTGGTGCATTTATTTTAGGGTTCTCTTCCATAGCAACCGGACTCAACTTTATCGTAACTATTCACAGAATGAGAGCACCAGGTATGACTTGGATGAAAATGCCTCTTTTTCCATGGGCTATATACGGAACAAGCTGGATTCAAGTACTGGCAACACCAATTGTAGGAATTACATTATTAATGATTGTACTGGAACGCACCCTGCAAATCGGATTTTTCGATCCTGCTTTGGGCGGCGATCCAATCTTATATCAGCATTTATTCTGGATTTACTCCCACCCTGCCGTTTACATCATGATACTGCCGGCGATGGGTGTGATCTCAGAGATTATTCCAACATTCGCGCGAAAAACCATTTTCGGTTACAAAGCAATTGTTGTGTCTACTTTAGCAATTGCATTTGTAGGCTACTTTGTTTGGGGTCATCACATGTTTACATCAGGAATGAGTGGAACAGCCCTGTATACATTTTCGATTCTTACATTTTTGGTAGCCATTCCCAGTGCCATTAAAATATTCAATTGGGTAGCTACCCTTCATAAAGCTTCCATCGATATTCAAACTCCTTTCTTGTGGGCTCTTTGCTTTCTTTTTGTTTTCATGATCGGAGGATTATCAGGAATGGTACTGGGTGCCTTATCGGCCAACGTTCATTTGCACGATACGGCATTTGTGGTTGCTCACTTTCACTTTATTGTTTTCGGTGGTACCGGATATGCATTTTTTGGAGCTCTGCATTACTGGTACCCTAAAATGTTTGGCAGAATGTACGACAAAGGCTGGGCAAATATAGGTTTGGCAGTATTCTTCACAGGCTTTAACACTCTTTACCTTCCTATGTTTTATTTAGGAATGATTGGAATGCCCCGCAGGTATTACGACTATGTTGAAGAATTTCACGGACCAAATATTGTATCCTCGTTTGGAGCCATGCTCATGATTTCCGGCCTGGTTATTATCATCACCAATTTGGTTCGCTCGGCCCGAAAAGGAGAAATTGCAGAAGCCGATCCCTGGAAAGGAAAAACACTTGAATGGACAATTGCCAGTCCTCCGCCTTTGGAGAATTTTGCGGAAATACCAGTAGTAACCAAACAGCCATACGACTATGAGTAATCACACACACATTGATGAACACCGGGACGATGAAGGTGCTAAAACGGGAATGTGGATTTTCATATTTACTGAGCTGCTGCTTTTTGGCGGATTGTTTATTGTCTATTCGGTATACCGTTACTTAAACCCGGCGGCTTTTCATTTGGCCGCCGAAGAACTGGATACTTTTATTGGCACAGCAAATACTGTAATTCTACTTATAAGCAGTATGACAATTGCCATGTCTATAAGTGCCATACAATCTCAGAATAAAAAACTTACGTTGATATTAATGGGCATTACCATTTTACTGGCTGTGGCATTTATGGTGAATAAATATTTTGAATGGAGTGGGAAAATAGCCCATGGTATATACCCTGGGAGTCCAACGCTGATGGACGCAAGTCAGGGAGAAATCCTGTTTTTTGGTTTGTACTATGCCATGACGGGACTTCACGCATTACACATTGTTATAGGTGTAGCATTCATTGCTTACGTAATGAGACTGGTGGTTAAAGATGAGGTACAACACGACAACTTCGCAATACTCGAAAACAGTGGGTTGTATTGGCATTTAGTCGATTTAATCTGGATTTTCCTTTTCCCCTTATTCTACCTAATCACTTAATTGTACTGTTATGGAAAAAGAACAACATACCCACATTGTAAAATACAAAACCTATGTATTTGTTTTGATTGCCTTGCTTCTCATGACCTTTACATCAGTGGCCATAACCAGTCTTAATTTAGGTCCGTACACAGTTTCAGCTGCTTTAGTGCTGGCTGGTATTAAATCCCTATTGGTATTACTGATTTTTATGCATCTTAAATTCGATAAAAAGTTCTATGCCATCATGGTAGCCAGCGTATTTTTACTGCTGGGCTGTGTTATTTTTATTACATTCTTAGACTACTTATACCGATAGCTTATGACTTCTAAAGCAATACCCGATGCTTCTAATTTTGTGAAAGGTGTAGATACTTCTTTCGAGGTGATATTGGGAATCATTTTCTTTTTCCTCATCGCCATCACAGCTACCATGATATACTTTGTATTTCGATATCGAAAAGAAAGAAATCCGGTCGCTACCCAAATCCACGGAAGTGTTTCCCTTGAGATACTTTGGACGGTTATTCCCACCCTATTGGTGATGGTGATGTTCTATTACGGCTGGATGGGCTACAAACCAATGAAAGAAGTTCCTGACGATGCTTTTGTAATTAAAAGTGTTGGCAGAATGTGGAACTGGCAATTCGAATATGAAAACGGCAAAAGAACAGATACGCTGTATGTTCCTTTAAATCGTGCAGTAAAATTAGATTTGAAGGCTCTGGATGTAATACATAGTTTATACATTCCTTCGTTTAGACTAAAGCAGGATGTTGTTCCCGGAAAAAAACAAATGATGTGGTTCATACCCGGCCGCGAAGGAGAATTCGATTTGTTTTGCACAGAATATTGTGGCTTGAGACATTCCTCTATGCAAACATCTGTGATTGTAATGCCGCAGGACAAATTCGACAGCTGGTATATTGACACAACTGCAACCGCTCCACTTATTTCGGATAAACCCGGGGCTTTGGGCTTAGTCATTGTAAAGAAGAATGGTTGTTTGGCCTGTCACTCGCTTGATGGATCGAAGTTGGTTGGCCCAAGCTGGAAAGGTTTATTCGGCAAAACAGAAACCGTTATTACTAAGGGGCAAACAAGAGAAATAAATGTCGACACCGCCTATGTAATCAACTCCATTTACAATCCTAACGATGATATTGTAAAGGGTTACAGCAAAGGCTTGATGCTATCCTATAAAAATGAATTAACAGAAGATGATATCGGCGAAATAATTGAATTTATGAAGACGCTTAAATAATTACTACCTATGCATATCTCTGCGAAAATATCCACGCTCTCTGAATTGGGGAAAATTAAAATTGCTGTCCCAATAGCCATTTCCTGCTTCACCGGATATTTACTGTATGCTCCGGAATTCTCTGTAGATATGGCTTATGCAGTGTTAGGTATTTTTTTGATTGTGGCCGGTGCATCAGCCTTAAATCACATTCAGGAACACAAAAAAGATGCGTTAATGAACCGCACCAAATTCCGGCCAATCCCTGCCGGAAAAATCAGCATTTCGGAAGCAGTGAAATGGAGTGTTTTCTTCCTGCTTTCGGGTTGCGGTTTACTAGCCTTAGGCGGAACTACCGAAAGTTTATGGCTGGCCATTTTTTCTATCTTTTGGTACAACCTGGTATATACTCCCTTAAAACAGATTTCGGCATTTGCTGTTGTTCCAGGAGCACTAAGCGGTGCATTTCCTCCAATGATAGGTTACGTGGCAGCAGGCGGTAATTTTTTGGACTGGCCAATTTTAGCCCTTTCCTTTTTCTTCTTTATTGGTCAAATCCCTCACTTTTGGCTCTTGTTGCTGCTCTATGGCGAAGATTATAAAAAAGGAGGTTTTAAAGTACTGACTGATGTGTTTAGCGTAAAACAAATTCACAATATCACATTAATATGGATGCTGGCAACAATAATGGTCGCTTTGCTGCTTCCCATCTTTGATGTTCTCTCATCAAAAATTCTGATTTGGTCTTTACTGGCTCTATCCTTATGGATTATTCCGAACAGTTTTATTCTTTTAAAAAATTACGACCGAATAAGCGTGCGAAAATTGTTCCTGCGCCTTAATCTTTATTTCCTGATGATCATGATCCTAATTAGTATTGATAAACTTTACTTTTAGAGCTGTTCTATTATTATCACAACCAATAAACTGGACATTTATACCAATCCTTTTTATATTTACAATTCAACTAAACCCTGTTAAAATGAGAAAAATTCTAATCGTAGTATTTGCAATTGCTTTCCTGGCCGCTTGCCAGTCGAATACTAAAAAAGCAGAGAGCAAAAAAAACGAAACAACACAAGTGGTTGACTATGAAACAATGGAATTTACCGTAACCGGAATGACCTGCACCGGATGCGAAAACACAATTAAAAATGGGTTGAAACAAATTGATGGTGTTGTTGAAGTGGAAGCTTCCCATACAAACAATAAAGTAAGCATTAAGGTGGAAAAGGATAAGGTTAATCGGGATGAAATAGCCCAGCAGATTGAGAGTATTGGTTACAATGTAGAGAAGTAAAATAAGAACCTGCGAAGCTGCATTACAAAGAAGCTGTCCCAAAAGTATCGTTCTATTGTCATTCTGATCCCGATGAATCGGGATCGCTCAACATGACAATCCGATACAAAATATTACTTTTTGGACATATTCCTTTTCCTTTCTATGAATTAAGGACTTGAGACACAGTTTTGTGAACACTCTCTTTACCTATTTAGTGAAAGTCTGAAAAATTGGTTTTTTGCCCCGTGCTAATTGTAGCAAAGCCTGAAAAAATGATTTTTTGCTCTATGCTAATTGTAGCAAAGCATAAAATGATAGTTTAAAAACTCAATAAATACAAAAACAAATCAGTCTTTGGAATATTTTAATCTCAGTTGGCTAAAGCCAAACTGCAATAGATGAAAAAACAACTCTCCTTTTGGTCCTCCCCCAGTTCAAAAAGCCTTTTTCAGTCAATTATCCGCAGGCCTGCAAGTTGGCAACTTTGACAGCTTGAATCTTTGTTTCGATTTACTACTTTAGTAATGTTTTTACCGATGAGATGTATTAAGTATATGTTTTAAGATCGATAAAAAATATATAAATGCACAAGCATTATAAGCCATTTAAAAGAAGAAAATGAATGAAATAACAGTAGACGAATTAAGAGATATTATTGCGAAAATAATTTCAAGGACTATTGATTTTCATCGTGAATCCAAAAGTTTAATCAATGAATCATATGTTAAGATTACTGGAAATCCAACGGAAGATGAAATAGATGATTTTATTGTTTGTAATGTACTATATGACCCCGAATTAATGGAGCAACTTTTAGACCCTGGATTACTCGGTTTTCAATTTAAAAAAGCAAAAGTAGATACTGCTTGGCTTAAAGAATTTGAAGAAAATACAGTTGACTGGAGTAATAATCAAACTTGGCTAGCATCAGATGAACCGTGGTTAATAACAATACCAAATCGAGAACCAGAAGAATCATTAATATGGAAACCAGATAGTATAATTAAACCAAACTGGCTATCAAATTCACCTTCTTACTTATTGTTAGCTGAAGATTTAATAAGAAAAGGAAAATTATTAAGCCAAATGAATTGGCGGGATTTCGAAAAATTGATTGCATATTTATTAGAACAAGATGGTTGGGATATTGAATTGACAAAAGCCACTAGGGATGGAGGTGTTGATGTTATTGCCATTAGAAATGATGAAAATATAGGATTAATAAAATCTGTTTGGCAAGCAAAGAAATATGGATTGAATAATAAGGTTAAACTTCATGAAATAAGAGAATTATCTACAGTACGAAATGATGAATTTGCATCCAAAGCTCTTATTGTAACTACAAATTATTTGACAAAAGACGCTATTGATTATATAAAAAGAGATAAGTTTCGACTTGGATACAAAGATAATGACCAAATGATTGAGTGGATATTAAAAGGGAAAAACGACTTATAACAACTAAGCGTTCGTGTGGCAGGAACTGCCCCGCTAGTGCGCGATTGTATCGCGTTCAATTAGACTGGAAAAGAAGACAATCATTACCCCGTTATTAAAACTTAATTGAGCAGTTTAATGAGTTTTAGACAGACTGCCGTTAGCGGTAAACTGTTCTTAAATACTCGATTCAGTAATCTAACATCATAACAATTAGTCATATGAAAAAAACGTTTCTGCTATTATTTATAGCCATTTGTTTTAATTTAAACGGATATTCTTCTGATACGATATATTTCAATCCAAATTGGGAAATTACAAGTAAAACAAAAGGTGCTTATTATCGAATTGCGGATATGAATGCTACTGGTTTCTTTTACGAAGGAGCCTTTAAGGACTATTCAATAAAGAAGAACAATATTATTTCATCTGGATGTTATGATGATTACAATAAACAAGGTAGTTTTGAAGAATATTATGAAAATGGAAATGTAAGAGCAAAGGGACAATTCACTAAAAATAAACGTAGTGGTTTATGGGTTTATAATTATGAAAACGGGCAATTTAAGATGTCTGTTGACTTTTCTACACAATATTTTAATATTATTGAATTTAGAGATACATTAAATAATTTATCTATTAAAAATGGTACAGGTCAATGTATAATAGATGTTTCTGTCTTTGGAATACCTGCTAAATTGATTGCTAACTTTTCAGAGGGCGTGCGTGATGGAAAATGGATCTATTCTGATGATCAGGGTGAAAAAATTCTAATTGAAAAATACAATAAGGGAACCTTTCTTTATGGTGATTTTAAAGGAACTATAAAAGACAACAACATTATTGGACCTTTCCTCACAAATAGGTATTTTAATGAATCTAAGTATTTTATTACTGAAAAAATGTGTTGCGAAAGGGGCTTTGACGAAAAATATTATACTTTCCTAAAGCATTTAACTAAAGAAATAAATTTTTCAAACTCTGAAAGTCTTACCTGCCTAAATAGTCAAATGCCTGTTGATGCCATAATCTGTATGGCAAACGACCATGAAAATAATTATTGGTTTGGAACAGATGGTTCTGGTCTTATAAAACTTGATACTACATTCACATTTTTCAATAAGACCAACTCCCCTTGTAAAAGTAATTTCGTATCAAAAATAGCAGTAGATAAAACTAATAAGGTTTGGTTTACTTATGGGGCTGATAGTAATGATTACAGTTTTTCAACTTCTGGCTTAGCTTGTTACTCAGAGAATAAAATAAAAATATTCAATACTGAAAATTCAGGTTTAACTTGTAATATTATTAATGATATTGCGATAGATTCAAATAATATTAAATGGTTTGCTACTTTAAATTGTATTATAAGTTATGACGAACCAAATAGTAAATGGACAAAACATTTCAATATTGATAAAAAAATTCGAATTATTGATACTTTGCAGTTTAGCAATAAAAGGGAATATTTAAAAAATGCTAAAAAGGATAGTACTTCTGACTACTCTTTTGAAATATATGCAGGTACTCAATATGAGCTTGAATTAAAAACAATTAATGGACGTTGTACTTATTATGAAAATCCTTCGTGTTTTACTGATATTAAGATACTCCCAAACAATGATTTATATATTAATTCTTTTTATTCAGGTTGTTCTAGCTATGACGGCATTAATTGGAATATAATATCTGACTCAATTCAATATGAATGCATGAAGTTTCAACTCGATAATTTTTCTCTTTGTGAAGAGTCACAGCGTAGAATATTTGAATATTCTTCAATAGAAACGACTTTGAATCCAATTTACAACCCTATGAATCAGATAATAACTGGTTTAAACAACTTAATTTGGATTCAATGTTCGGACAGAATAGTAAAGGTTTCTGATTCTCAAATTATTGAGTATCGGATACAAGATAACAGAATCAAATATGCTGAAAATGGTAAAGGTAAATCAGATTTCTACTGTATATTCCTTGATGCAGTAGGGAGTATGTGGGCTGGTATTAATGGTGGTATTATAAAAATTGAATGATTTTAAATAGGTCTTTAGTCTACTGCTAGTCGAGTAAGCCAGGGGAATTTCACCCCCTAACTTCTCCCACCACCAAATACTTCGCAGGCTCAGCATAAACCAAGTGGGTTTATTCATCAAATAATTTCACAATTATTCATAAGGGCACGTCCTACTTTTGTGCTTGCAGATCCACTTTTATGTACTCAATAATTTTCCATCTGTCGGCTTGTTTAATTTGAGCACCATGAGCACCCATAACCCCAAAGCCAACGGTTATTACATGAAAAATCTCACCGCGGGGAGTTGTTTTCATCACATCAGTAATCAAACTTCTAGGCTGAAACGGGTATTTTCCGCTCGTGAACAGATATCCTTGTCCATCTCCCTTTTCACCATGACAGTGGATGCAATAAATCCCGAAAAGTTTCTTGCCTCTCTGCACATCGTCAGCGGTCATTTCGTTGGGATTAAAAATATTTTCGCCCGCCCAAATCCGTTCTTCCTGTGTTTTTTCAAAATGGTAAGGAATCATTTCTCTGGGAATAGTACCCTCAACCGGCAAACGCAAACTCGAACCGTCTTCGAAATTAGGATTCGCAGAATAAGGTTCAAAAGCCCGCGATTCAACCATATCCGGAAAATAGGAATAACCCGGATGGTTGCGGTCTTTATCGCAGGATGCCAACAAAACCACAACTAGCAATAAAGCACTACTATAGGATACGAATTTTTGCATAACAATTTCTTTTTGGGTCATGAATCAGGTTTCGTAATGAAAACTCTCTTCGAGTAAAGGATCATTTTTACTTAACAGCGGCGCTTTAGCCAAAGAGCTTAAAACAACAAACAAGAAGCCTACCAGATACAAGCACACAAAGCCAATTTCCGTTAAGCCAATTTGCGCCGATTTCCCGATTGTTCCGGGAATTACCAGTAAATAAATATTCAACCATTGACCAATCAAGACTATCACCGCCATAATAGATAACCACTTTAAATTTCGTTTCGAATTCCGGGTCATTAATCCCAGAAATGGAATTACAAAATTAAGAACCAAAATGGTGAAAAACAGAATGGTATGATCGTGCAGTCTGGGTGCAAAATAGGCCGTTTCTTCAGGAATGTGACTGTACCAGATTAACAGATACTGAGAGAACCACAAATACATCCAAAAAATACTGAATGCAAACAGGTATTTTCCCATGTCGTGAATGTGTTCTTTGCTGATGAATTCCAAATGGCCTTTCCATTTCAGAAAACGGATAAAAAGGATAATGGCAGCAATGCCAATCTCAAAAAGACCAATAAAAATAAACCATCCGTAAAGGGTGCTGTACCAATGTGCATCAATAGACATTAACCAATCCCAGCTCATGGCCGAACTAGATACGGCAAAGAAAACCATGAATAAAGCGCCCAGTAACTTTCCCTTTTTATAGTATTTGATATCTGTAGATAAATCCTGCTGCAGGGAATTTTTTCGCAGCAAGCGCGTCAGCCATATCCAAACACCAAAATAAACCACCATTCGGATGAAAAAGAACGGAATATTTAAATAGGCCGCTTTCCCCTCCAATACCGGATCGTGCAATCCCTCATGGGACCAATGATAGATATCATGCATACCGAAGTACAAAAGGAACATCAAAATAGCTGATACCGGCAGAAATGATATCAAGGCCTCGGGAATGCGCTGCAATGCGGTATGCCATCCTGAATAAGCTATTTTATGCAATGCCTGAAATACGCCTCCAAACAGAGCAATGAACAGGAAAAACAGGTTGTTAATTAAAAAATTTGTCCAAAACCTCTGACCGTTGGGGGCTTCTATTAAATACCCAAGCAGAAGCAATAGAATTCCGAATCCCCCTACAGCGAGCAGTGCAATTTGTGTTTTTTGGGAAAATGTATAATTCTTGTCCATCACCATTTGGTTTATGCGGTTTACAATTCAATCTCCTTAACCTGTATGTTCATAGCCTCTTCTTTTTCAAGAATCCCTTTCACAACATCATCCTGACTTCCTGCCTCATCCAGATCTACAATAATCACAAAACGGTCATCGGTACTTCGTTCGTCGTGAATCACAGTCCTGGCTCCGGGTCCGAGTTTCGAGCGAATAAAGAATGCTATTGCCATTCCAAAAGAGGCAAACAGAACCGTCAGTTCAAAAGTGATCGGGATAAAAGAAGGAATCGCAAAATGCGGCTTTCCTCCAATAAACAATGGATAATCGACAGTAAATGCCCAGGTTTGAAAGCCAAAAGCTACAGCCAAACCAATACCTCCGCAAATAAATGCCACAGTTGGCAAATTGGATCGTTTGTAACCCAAAGCAGTATCCAGGCCATGAACCGGAAAAGGAGTCAAAACATCCTGAATGGAAACATCCTGAGCCCGCAATTCCTTGGTAGCACGAAGAAGATTTTCCTCATCTTCAAAATAGGCTGAAATATATCTTTTCATATGTCTATAATTTGTTTTTCAATTGCCCTATGGAACTCGCCAGTATAGTCATTCTCATGTGCGAGAACTTTTTCTCATGCTCGTTTCATGATCATTCGTTTTTATCCTTATTTGTAAATTTCTCTCCGGAACTTTTCATTACGGTCTTCACCTCGGCAATGGCAATTACCGGGAATACCCGAATAAACAGTAGGAAACAAGTAAAAAACAAACCTAATGTTCCAATAAATATTCCTACTTCAACGACAGTTGGACTGTACATCGACCAACTTGACGGCAGGTAATCGCGGTGCAAAGAGGTTACGATAATTACAAACCGTTCGAACCACATTCCAATGTTGATGAAAATGGACAGAACAAAGGTAAATGCAAGATTTCGTCTCAGCTTTTTGAACCAAAGCAGTTGCGGCGAAATCACATTACAGGTCATCATGATTGCGTAGGCCCACCAATAAGGTCCGGTTGCCCGGTTCAGAAATGCATATTGCTCATATTCCACGCCCGAATACCAGGCAATAAACAATTCGGTGATGTAGGCAATCCCCACAATAGAGCCAGTTGCGATAATAATTTTATTCATCGATTCAACATGCCCAACCGTAATGTAGCTTTCCAGATTCAATACTTTTCGTGTAATCACTAAGAGGGTAAGCACCATTGCAAAACCAGAAAATATAGCTCCGGAAACAAAATAGGGCGGGAAAATTGTTGTGTGCCACCCCGGAATTATCGAAGTTGCAAAATCGGCACTTACAATACTGTGAACCGAAAGTACCAGCGGTGCAGCCAATCCGGCCAATACCAAACTCATGGTTTCGTGCCTGCTCCAGTGTCTGGCAGATCCTGTCCATCCAAAACTCAGAAATCCGTAAACTGCTTTTTTAAATTTTGATTTCACTTTGTCGCGAATGGTTCCGATATCAGGTATTAAACCAACATACCAAAACAAAAGAGAAACACTAAAATAGGTACTGATGGCAAATACATCCCACAGCAGTGGTGAGTTGAAATTTACCCAAAGACCACGCGTATTTGGATAAGGAAACACAAAGAATGCAAGTAGTGGACGTCCCATGTGAATTAAGGGAAACATACCTGCACACATCACGGCAAAAAGTGTCATTGCCTCGGCCGATCGATTGATACTTGTTCTCCATTTTTGACGAAACAGTAATAGAATGGCCGAAATAAACGTACCGGCATGACCGATTCCTACCCACCACACAAAATTGGTAATTCCCCAACCCCATCCTATGGTTTTATTCAATCCCCATGTTCCGATTCCCTGCCAAATGGTCCAACCCATCATGGCTAAGCCGAAAAATAAGGCCGATAAAGTAATTGCAATTCCAGCATACCAAGCCTTCCCCGCCTTTCCTTCAATTGGAGCAGAAATTTCGTCGGTAATCTTTTTATACGTTTTTTTCCCCGTGATTAATGGTTCACGAATTGGCGACACATACATAAGCGTGGTTTTATGAATTGTTCGTTTCTTTATTTCTAATCTTTGTTAGATAACTTACCGATGGCAGCGTATGAATCTCCTCCAGCAAATGGTAATTTCGCTTGCCCGAAGTTTCTTTTACCACCTGACTATCCTTATCATTTAAATCTCCGAATATGATTGCTCCGGCAGGACAGGCTTGCTGACAAGCTGTTTTTATTTCGCCGTCCCGAGGCCTTCTTCCATCCATTTTCGCTTTCAATTTTCCTTCCTGAATTCGCTGCACGCATAGGGAGCACTTCTCAATCACTCCTTTGGCCCGCACGGTAACATCCGGATTCAAAACCATTCGTTTTAAATCGATCGTCATGTCAGCCACATCGTGCAGATTATCTGGAATCGAATCTGCTTTCGTAAAATCAAACCAATTGAACCGACGCACTTTATACGGACAGTTGTTTCCGCAGTAACGAGTCCCAATACAACGATTATAAGCCATTTGATTTAAACCTTCGCTGCTGTGAGTGGTGGCCGCTACCGGACAAACATTCTCGCAAGGTGCATTGTCGCAATGCTGACACATTACCGGCTGAAAGGAAACATCCGGATTCAACTCACTGCCCGAAAAATACCTGTCGATACGAATCCAGGACATTTCGTGCGCCCGAATCACCTCTTTTTTCCCAACTACAGGCACATTATTTTCCGCTTGGCAAGCAATTGAACATGCACCGCAACCCACACAGGAATTTAAATCGACAACCAATCCCCAATGATGATTTGGAAAATTTGGTTTCTTGTAAATACCTGCATTTTCGTATTCCTGATGCGACTCATTTCCTGCTGCCGGATCTTTTAAATATTCGCCTAATGAAGCTTCACGAACAATTGCTCTTCCTTCCATGGAGTGATGAGTTTGAGTCGTTGCCAATTCATACTTCTCTTCTGTTTTTTTGATTTCAACTCCTGTAGAGAAATCGACCCGAGAATCATTTTTAAACTGAGATAATTGGGAAACATTAACTCCCACATTCTTTCCAACTACTCCGCAATTTGTTCTTCCATAACCCAAAGCAACTGCAACAGTATTGTATGCTTGTCCCGGTAAAATATATACGGGTAACTTTATGCCTGAATTTAACTCCACCACATCACCTGTTTCTAAAAGCATTTCTTCCGCTTGTTTTGGCGATACGGTGAGGTAATTGTCCCAACAAATTTTCGTTACCGGATCGGGAAGTTCCTGAATCCATGGATTGTTTGCCATTTTTCCATCACCCATGGCTGAGCTTTCATATACCTGAAGCTCAAAACCAGAAGATTTTGGTGCATTTGCTATGTTATCAATCAATTCGCCAATGCCATCCAACTTAAATTTGGTGTCGAAAACCGATTTTGTTTGAGGTTCAAAAACTCCTTGTTGCAAGCTGTTGTTCCAAAAAACAGTAAAATTTGGATAGACTGTTTGCAACGGATATAAATTCTCTTCCCAGTAATTTTTTATAAATTTTAAATAGTCCGTTTCCTGACCAATCCATGCAAGCAAAGTAGATTGAAATTGCCGGGTATTGAATAACGGACGAATTCCCGGCTGCATCAAACTGTAACGGCTTGTTTTAGGTTCCAAATCATTCCAGCTTTCTATAAAATGATTATCGGGAGCTACATATTTAAACCGACTACTGGTTTCACTTGGAGCCATATCCAGTGATACCGAAAACGGCACTTTATCTATTGCCTTTGCAAATTCCTCCCCCTTAAAATAATCGTATACCGGATTAACACCGTAAGAGAACAAAGCTTTTATCTTACCCGAATTCAGATCAGTAAGTAATTGTTCCATATCCCGATCAATTGCTTGTTTGGTCAGTATTTGTTTATCAATCCGCAAGGTTGTTCCGTAATTTTCCAACTCGTAATTAATCCCATTGATTAAGATCTGAATATTCAAATCATTCTCTCCTGCAACAACCAATGATTTCCCTTTATTTTTCCAAAGCTCTTTGGCCAATTCGCGGATATCTTCCGAAGTATCATTCAAAGAATAGGATTCCTGACCTTTAATTTTCAATATCTCATTGTACAATTGAGCAACAAGCAAAGCTTGTTCGGAAGGTTTTACCGGAATCCGATAATCGGCATTACTTCCTGTTAGAGATAAACGCGATTCAAACTGAATGTGCCGCGACATATTCGTATTTCCATCGCTCAGTTTGCGTTTTTTGGTGTACTGACGAATGTGTTCAACAGGCATCAGCCAATTTCCTAAAAAATCTGCATCGAAACTCACAATTACATCTGCAAAATCGAAACGGTAATCGCAAACCCCAGCTTTTCCAAAACACATTTCGTTCGCCTTTATTAATGCTGATGCAGATCGATTATCATATTGTACCCAATTCACATTAGGGTAGATTTTTATGAAATTCTCTATCACAGACTTTGTAGATGGACTGTATATTGTCGGAGTCAAAAGAACTGCTCTCTCTTTACTTTCTTTCAATTGATTCAATTGCTGAATAATGTCATGATCCAACTCCTCCCAGGAAATTTTGGTATCGCCTTTCAGCGGATTTTTATAACGGCTGGTATCGTACAATCCCAAAATGGAAGCCTGAACCCTGGCACTGGTGCCTCCATAAGTAACCGACGACAAATCGTTGCCTTCAATTTTTATTGGACGGCCTTCTCGGGTTTTAATCAGAATACTGCAATATTCACTGCCATTTACATAGGATGATGCATAATAATTCGCTTTCCCCGGAGTAATTTCTTCAGGTTTAATCAGGTATGGAATGGCCTTTTGAACAGAATTCTCGCAACTGGCCAACACGGTACTTATTGCCAGACTGTATCCGCAAAGCTTTAGAAAATCACGACGGTTCGATTGTGATTTTTCATTCCCGTTATCAAATATATCGAGTATTTGTTCCAGATTTCCCTTAGGTAAATTCTGCTTTTCGGGAGTTTCTGATCCATTTTTACGTTCGGCAATACTTTTCCAATGTTTCTTCATAGATAAACGGTTATCAATAGGTAAAATGCAATGCAACAGGGCAATAATTGGCTTTTACAATTCTAATAATGGCATCGGGCACATTCCCGTCCTCCAATATCAGTAACTCTTACACTGTCAATAACTCCTGCTGCCAAATCTTCGTGCAGTTTTTTAAAGCCATTGGAATAATATCCATTGGCCTGAAAATCAACAGCTGTTTTATCATGACAATCCAAACACCAGCCCATCGATAAATCTTCAACTTGCTTAATTACATCCATCTCTTCAACAGGGCCATGACATTCCTGACATTCTCTTTTTCCCACATTGGCATGCTGGGCATGACTGAAAAAAACATGATCGGGCAACTGATGAATCCGAACCCATTCTACAGAAGTATTATTTTCTATTGCCTTGATAATTTTGTTAATTTCGAATTTCCCTGAATTAGGTCCTTCCCTTACAATAATATGGCAGTTCATACAAAGGTTTACATGAGGAATTCCTGCAGATTTACTTTCGTCAGCAGTGGTATGACAATATCTGCAATCAATTTTATTACCGGCAGCATGAACTTTATGAGAAAACTTAATGGGCTGTGCCGGTTGGTAATTTTGTTTGCGACCTAAGGCCATAGCTCCATCAGCCAACATGTTTATCTGATAACCAAAGGCAAGTACAAAAATTAGTATTGGAATAAATTTATATTTGATTTTTTTTGTGAAGAACAAATCAATTAAGGCCATAGTAAGTATGGCACCCAAAAAGAAAAAAACAATCAGGTTATTTACCTTAGGTTTGACTTCATGGAGAGTATCCTCTTTTAATTGAACGAGATATGATTTTATATATCCCAGTTCCTCATCCGAATAAGTATATCCTACGTGAGACTCCTCCATTTTTTTTCCCAACGAGCTCATCAATACAGACTTAAATTCTGCAATTGATTTATCGGCAAATGTTCCGGCAATATCCAACGCAGAAGGATTCCAATTCAGCGTATCGATGTATTCAATATTGTGACAGGAAACACAGGATGTTACATCCGTTTTTATTCTGGTTAAGCCTTTAAAAAGACGTTCTCCCCTTTTCTCAGAGCTTAGAAAATAGTTGAAGTGATGATTATCATTTTCAGCAACATGAGTGCTGTCGGCTTCAATTGCGAGAAGCGCAGGAGGACTAAACAACAGAAAAAGTATAATCAGGGCATAAAAAAATCCGTAGGGTCTACTCATAGAATAAGGTATTTGGTACAGATTAGGGTTATATAATAGCCAATAATGAAAATACAAATCAAAATACGAAACCTTTATCTGCCAAATCCTACTGCAATCCAACTATTCTTCTTAAGGTAGCTGAGCTCACTTTCTTCGTAACTTCCTCGCTCTCTACCAAATATAATAATTTAAACGAATAAATCATATTCATTCACATAATGAAATACAAATGGAAGCAACAATAGATACGGACTTAAATGTCTTTTTATTAATGTTTACCAATGGTACATGAATTTTGAAAAAAAAACAGAATTGGTCTAATTCAGAATATTTATGAACTTATTTCTATTTTTCAAACGAAAAAAGGGCATCCTCCTAAAAGAATGCCCTTTTATTTTCAATATTTTCTCTAGTTCAAACTCTCAACTAATCTATCAAACTCAAGTTGATTGCTTTTATTTGCTTCCAACTGAACAGCAGCCTGACCTGTCACTATTTTTATTTGATACTCAATATCTTCGATAGTAAGCAGTTCTGTCATATTTTCTATTCCTTTAAGAATGTTCTTAAACCGCAGTATGTACCTATTATCACTACTGTTTTTAAATACATATCCCTCACGAGAAAGGAAGTTGTTTTGACCAGTCAGTTTAGATAATGGTAAAAGTTTTATGGCGTTTGCATCTTTCCAGTAAACCAATACAATACCATTTTCAAATACATCTTCATTAAGAGCAGGAAAATCAATATCCTCAATAATCGTTTTAGTAAAACTATCCCCGTCATTATTATACACGGCCCAACTAGAAACACTGGCAGTATATTTAAATGTTTTCACATTCGCATTTCCGTCAGCCCCTTTCAATTCTAAACCAGCTCCCCAAGTTGTATCACCTTCATCATCTGTTACTGCCGGGCCATAAAGTATAGAGCTAGTTTTGTCAAGGTAAAAGTCACCTGTATTTCCAAAATTATTACTAGGAACACCTTCGTCCGAGAATATTTTCGAACCATTTGTACCGTTTGTTCCATTGGTACCATTGGTACCATTGGTACCCTTTAAAGAAAATCCGTCTGTATCGGTCCAGTTACCAGCATTTACTTTAGGACCATACAACATTCCTGTTGCAACGTCCAGATAATAATCACTAACTGCACCAACTGCAGCAGCAGGCTCGCCTTCTCCACTATAAATAATACTGCCATCGGTTCCAGCTGGTCCAACTTCTCCTGCTGCACCTTGTTCTCCTTTATCACCTTTAGGACCCAATAATCCGGCCTCACCATCATCACCACTACATGAAACCATCGAAATACTTAACGCCATAAAAGCGACTGCGAAAAAATAAAGTTTACTCGTTTTCATTTTTTTTGTAAATTTGAAATGATTAATAATTTGGAATTAAAGAGATCTTGCGTGATGTTTAATTCCTTTTAATTGTATTCTTCCGGAGGCTGTAACCTCCGGATTTTTTTTAATATGTTCGTAAACCTGCTGTTAACAATATTGCTCCAAGCACCAGGGATACAACCACTGAAACTGCTATTACTAAAATCAGGCTGACAATAAAGTAGTTGGTCTTTTTTTCTTCACTTACATTTGTAACAGGTACAAAACCTATATACAAAATGTATAAGCTGTAAATTCCTGCCAATAATGAGAATATGGAAAGGCTTGGAAGTATTGTAAGAACACCTGCTACCCAGACCGGAGTATAAGAGTAGGCTACCAATTTAATTGCATTATCAAGGCTTACCTGAGTACCGAAATTAGTTGCTAACTTATGAATACAGAACGCACTAATAAAAACACCTAAGAACGCGCCTACAAAAGCAAGTATCGCTTGATGAAATCCCCAACTAAGAGATGAAACTTTGAAATAACTTCCCAAGCCAATTAATCCATAACCAATAAAAGATGCTATAGTAGGAATGAGAACCAAAGGAAGTACATAGGACATTAAAAAATCTTTACGATCTATTTGTTCACTACCAATTTTCGCCCATGCTCCTTTAGGATTAACAAGAACTAACTTTACTCTGTCGACTAAATATTCAATATTTATCATGATTTAAGGATTTTATTATGATTCTAACAGACTCTGTAAAATCCCGTTACTACCTTCTTTTCGGGTATTGGAACCTCCTGTTGATAATTGATTGATTAACTTGCTAATCGGCATGGATTGCAGCCACACTTTTCCTGTTCCCTGAAGAGTTGCCAGAAATAAACCTTCGCCTCCAAAAACCATCGATTTTAAATTTCCAGCCTGCTGAATACTAAAATCAATGCCTTCCTGAAAACCGACAACGCAGCCTGTATCCACTCTTATTGTTTCGCCATTCAACTCATGCTCGATAAGTGTACCTCCGGCATGAATAAAAGCATTTCCGTCTCCTTGCAGTTTCTGAAGAATAAAACCTTCGCCTCCAAAGAAACCGGCACCCAATTTCCGGTTAAAATGCATACTGATTTTTGTTCCTAATGCAGCACACAAAAAAGCATCACGCTGCACAATCACGGTTCCACCTAATTGCTCTAAATCGATAGGAACAATTGTTCCCGGATAGGGTGCAGCAAAAGCAACCTGGCTTTTTCCTGTTCCCCGGTGTGTAAAATGAGTTATAAATATTGACTCTCCGGTAATTTTTCTGGATGCAGCCGAGAGTAATTTGCCAAAAAGACCTTTGTCTGGCTCTGAGCCATCTCCCATCTTTGCTTGAAAATCTATCCCTTCTTTCATGTATAACATCGCTCCTGCTTCAGCTATAACTGTTTCATTTGGATCCAATTCAATCTCTACCAACTGAATATCGTGCCCTATAATCTTATAATCTATTTCGTGTGATTTCATGATTTCTGAATTTACTATTCGTTATTATATTTTAATAGTCTGTTGGATTTTAGCAACTAACTTGATTTACAAAGTGCTTATTTTCCTCATTTTAACTAAAACACTCTATTCATATAACTTACTAATAGTTAAACACCAACAAACTACTGTTATTGACAAAACATTTTAATTTAACTTCGTGCCCCAACAAACAGAGCCAAAACAAACAATCCTATTTTCTTAACAAATTGCCACAACATCAGGAATCCAATTAAACAAAACACTAACGGTCCGTAAGTAATCAAATAAGTAAAAAAATTGGGTCCGGGTTCAAGCAAGGAAGCATCAGGCAATTCCGGATCATAATAAACAGTAACCGAACTTCCTGCTGCATATTTCTGAATATCTTTTTTTGCACTTGATGCACTGCTGCTGCTTCCATCAACAGTAGAAATTCGTGTTCCTGAATACTCCTTACCCTCAACAATATATTTGTAAACAATGTTGGATGCATACATTTTCGTTCCATCGCTTATCGATGTGCTAATATCCGCTAAAGTAACCGTGCCCTCTACAGCAGGCCACGACTTTGAGGCATTTGCCTCTTCAACAATAGTCTGGCTGATATTTTTGTAAAAAAACCAACCTCCAATAATAAATGCTACAGCAAAAACCAGTGCTGCAGCCGATGAACTTTGCTTATTTTCCATAGTCTATCTTTTTTAAAAATTAAAAGCATCCATTAGTTGAAGCATCTCTGGTTTAGTCTGAACAGAACTGGACACAAGTATAATATATGTATCGTAATTTGGGATTTCGATGATTAAAGAAATGCCTTCGTCTCCTTCCATTTTACCATACATACACTTTTTCCCGCTGTGTGTGAAAATTTCAAGGTTTCCTCCCTGATCAGGATTGCCGTTTTTACGTGATGTTGCTGCTACACCCAAACTACCATTCATTCCTTTCATAAACATGGCGCTATAGGTTCCCTCCATATTCATTACCATCATTTTTCGGTAATTATTGAAGCTGAAACCATTTGCTATTTTCTGGAACCTTTCATAAGGATACTTTACTGGAACTAAATCCATAGCTTCATCATCGCCATCATCATAACCACCATCATTAAAAGCATCACTCATACCTCCAAACATTTCTTGCTGATACTGATCCTGATCTTCATAATCGATACCAGAAGGAGGTGTAAATTTTGAACTTGACACAGAGATATTTTTGTCAAACCCGGCAGCTGTTTCGATCGCTTCAATACCCAATATTTTTGCTTCTGATTTTAATGTCACACCTTCGTAAATCCAACATTTAGCACCCATTAATTTTACAACTTCGCACTCATTCCCCAAAACATCTTCTTTGCCAACAATCTCGCCGCCAAAAGCTTCCAACAGATCTTTTCCCATCTTCTTCTTTTCTGCATCGGTCATATTATCAGTGATATCCTGAAAAGGAACAGTTCCTTTCTGCCCTTTGTTTTCAATTAAGTTGGCATTCCAAAATTTACCGTCTTTAATAATCGAGATATCATGCGTTTTTGTTTCACTCTTAATTCCAAACATTTTAGTTACGCTTACCGATTTGGTTTCCGTAAAAGATGAATTCCCATAGTTGTCCCACCAAACAGACTTGGTGCCAGTAGTATTTCCGCTGAGTTGATACTCAATATGCCCTGATTTGATGGCATATATCTGACTCTTTTGCTGAGCCGTCGCAACATAGGTAATTAGTAAATAGGTTACGATCAGAATAATTTGTTTCATCTGTTTATAATTTTAAGTTTTTGTCAGATGGAACTCCCAAATTACACTCATTCACCTGTGTGTAATACTTTTTACATGGTCGTTTCATATGATTATAATTTGTTTTTTATGCCATATGGTCCCGAAAGCTCGGGATTACCATGCTGTAATAATCACCCTGCTGTATGTCAAAACACCTTGGCATGGACGTTTCATCTGTTAATGAATTTGAATTAAATGTTCTGGTTTATTTGTAAGCTCTAAGAATGGTTGAGAAAGGTTTGATTAGAAAGACTTCCTGTTTGGGACTTAAGTTATTATGGTTGCTTGGTTGTAAAGTGAATTGGTTGACTGCCCAAACAGGAAGTACTAACTAACTAAATGTAACTAGTCAAATAGTTTTCTAGAAATGGTATAGTACGCCTACACCTGCTGACAAGTAGTTGGCGTTACCAATGGTATATTTCAAATCAGCATTAAAATACATTTTATCAGAAATTGCAAAGCGACTACCAACACCAATATTTACACCAACATCACTTCCAGAAGCATCTAAATCAAAGCCTCCAAAATAATCATCAAGCTCACTTCCACCATCCATTTTAAATTTCCAGAAAGTCACATTCAAACCTCCAATGGCATAAAAAGTACTTTTGTCATCACTAGAAAATACATAATGTGCATCAAAATCTAATGTAGACCAGTTCACATTGTTTTTCTTGAAATAGTAAGTGAATGCAGGAGCAATTTCCCATGTATCGCTTGCTAAATAAACACCTTTAGCTTCAATACCCATAGTACTGATATCTGTTGCATACTTAAGACCAGCTCCGGCCAGAATTTTTGAGTCTTGTGCTTTGGTTGTCAGGCTAAAAAATACAGAAAGCACGGTTGCAATTACTAAAATTAACTTGTTTTTCATTTTTTTACTTTTACTTGTTATTAAAATTTAATTAGGATTATAAAACTTTCACCTCTACATCTACTAAGGCTGTTGTTTCAATATTGAAACTAACCGGCTTTTCAGTAACTGTTCCTGAGATTATCATTTTTAGATTTTTGCTTTGTAACAATTCATTTGCAATTGCATCCAATTGCTCTGTAGTGAAATTCACAAAAAGAGCCTGATTTTCAGAAACAGTTGGAATATCAAAATCGAAATTCAAATCCGGCACACTTAGGTTTAATGAATTTACCTCTCCAGCCGATAGGTCTGTAATTTTACAAGTCACAGAAGTAACATCTACAGCTTCCAACTTGTTCAGGTATTCCTTTACTTCGCTCAAGTCGTTAAAATCAAGACTAATTGTTTCGGAAAAAGGATGATTCTCTGCGCTCTTAATTGCGGCACTTTTATCGGAATTTACGGTAACAAGTGTTTTTTTCGATAATTTAAGATCATAAAAATCTTTTGTCTTCAAGTCATTAACCTTATCGCACGAAGCGAAACCAATTAGGATCGAAAATAAAATACAAAGTGTCTTTTTCATAGTTTAATTGTTTGTTATTATGTTCTTCAATTCATAAATATAGTAATGACCAAACATGCCTTCTTTGTCTTCAATTATCTTGGCATAAATTCCAGGTTTATCATTAATCATCCATAATTTATATTTCTCTTCGGAAGTGCCAACAGACTCAATTACGGTACAATCAAAAGTACCTGATGGTGTTGTGAGTTTCTCTTGTCCAGCCACCCGAAACGAATTCTCTTTTAATGGATACAGGCGATTATAATAATTGAAATCCAAAACATTAGGAGGTAATTCCGTTTCATCAGGCAAATTGTATCTGTCGTATCCGTAAAAAATAAAATCGATACTTACACTTTGTTCATCTTTATCGGTCTTAACATCGGCGGTCAGTTTTTTAGTTTCAAAAACTTTTGTCCCCTCTACTAATGCTGAAAAATTATATTCCAATTGACTCGTATTTACTAAAGACATCAGCATTTCGAAAGGATCAGTCCAAGGCAATTTTCCTTCCTCACTATCATACTTATAATCACCATTCTCATCGAAAAAATTATCTTCCGTAAAATTCAACCTTTCGATCTTTTGAGAGTTATCATCTGATTTCCGCATCGCTGTTTCCGATCCTGCATTCTCCAAAACCAATTTTGTTTTACTGATTGTAAGGATTTTATTTTTACCGCCAATCTGGTCTATTCGGCCAATCAACAGCAGGCTTTGTTCTTTTGGATTAAAAATCCACATTCCACCCGTCTGACTCTGCATTCCTTCTTGTTTCTCTACCAGAGTAAAACTATCCGGAGCCTCAAAATTCAATACTTTGGTTCCCTCATAATTTGCATCATCGGCAAACTCCCATGATCCAATAAGACCTGATTCAGAATTAGTCTTAGCTATTTCAGACATATTTAGTCTGGATAGGAACCATTTCTGATCACCCTTTTCAAAGTTTAGCTCTTTCTGGTTCAAACTTATAATTTCACAATCTCCTCCAAAGTCTTTATCCATATCCGAGCTCATAATCAATTTTTCTTCTTTCTGATTATGCGACCACGATCCTACTTCAATTCCCTGAGTTATAATAGATCCATCAGCACTGTAATCGATAACAAATAATGGTTCATCAATTTGATCGCCCACCACTATTTTAGTAACCAGCCAGCTTCCACTTATTTTTGAATCCTGAGCATTTGTCACTTTTATCAGCGACAGCAAAACGATAAGAATAATTGTTGCTTTTTTCATTTTTATTTGGTTTTAAATGGGTTACCTAACACTTTCATAACTTCATTATAAGCATCTCTAATTTCACTCTCGCTCAAATCAGGTTTCCTTTGTTTGGCTCGTTTTCTGAAATCTTCGTAAGACATAAAATTTGATTGATTTTGGAGCTTTTCAAATTCCTTTTCGGCTTCTTTCAGCATTCCTTCCAGTTCGGGTTTGGCTTCATCAAACTGCTTTTCAGCCTTTTTCAGTTCCTGATCCAATTGACTTTCCTGCACTGGTTTGTCTGGTTTTTCACCTTCTTTTCCAATGGACTTATCTGCATTGATGTATGCATTAATGAATTGAAAGGCATCCTCTTTCGTCAGGCCACTCTGATCATTTTTCACCTCATCCATAATTCCCATCTGATTCAACATCTGATCGAAATCGCTTTGATTGGGCGCCTTTAAGCTATCTTTCTCATCATACTTTAAGAAAAAATCAATCATGGGTTTGGTCGAATCAATCATATTTTTGTTTGCCTTCATGTAGGTTTCCAGCATCACATCTACTCCTTCTTTTTCCACTTTCCCCTGAGCCAACAAGGCCGAATTGGCAACAAAACAAAGCACTATGACTAAAATTTGTTTCATGATTCTTTTTTTGATAATGAATACAAGCTGTGACTGTATTTTTATAAATGATTAATTTACAGATCAGTAATATCCTTGTGAGGAAAATTAGGCAACTCGAAATAGCTGTCGGCTACAGAAACATCAAATTTGACACTTGTTGCTTCCTTTATTACGGTAATTCCTGCCATATGAGAAACTACTTTAAGGGTTACCCCTTTGTAAATCCACTCCTTAACGCCAAGAAGATCCCATACTTCACAATCGAAACCCAAAATTTTTTCATTATCCAGTTGCACTCCTCCCATACTTACCATTGTCTCCTTCGCTGCTTCCAATGCATCTAAATTATTCTGGCGCATGTAATCAATTAGAGGATCTTCTTTGGTATAAATTATACTGTTTTTATAATCAACCGAATAAAGTTTCTCATTATCAATTTTATAGGAACTACGGGCATTCGTAGTTGTCGATTCTTCTATTCCATTAACATTAACGATGGTAATTGTTTCCGATTTATCCTCAAAACTCATTTCCAGAGCTCCCCATTTTTTGAAATACAAATCTTCTGTGCCTGATCCATTCACATATGGACCGGATATTGAAGTTTCGTAGTGCACAATACCTGATTCTACGTTATAACGCTTGATGTCCTTACTCTGTAAATCATCGTCCTTATCGCACGAGAATAAAACGATACTTAATACTGCTATTACAAAGTACTTTAGAGTGTTTTTCATATTTTCTATTTTTTGTATTGATGAGAATTTCATCTGTTTATTATAAAATTTTTATTTTTAGCCAGTTGATTAGTTTGGGACTACATAGAAACCGGTATTTTCCCTTTGTACAATTGTTGTTGTTTTAGCGTCCGGTCTGCCCAACCAAAAATCTTCTTCCGACCTCGTCATGTCCCCGGTGCTTCCTTCATCCAAATCGCAGGTATAAGTTCCTCCAATGTCCAAATGATCAGATTTGCTGTGAACGGAACCATCATCATTATAAGTAACATATCGAACTGTTAACCTGTAATTGTCACTTTCATCAACATTCAGAACTTCCATTTTACCCAAATTTCCATCCGATGATCCATAGATGATGGTAGTCCCATTTTTCAGAAGAATTCCCGATTGATTGGAAACCGGAATGTTCCCATCTGGCAAGCTTTCCATTTTAGTATCGATCGCTTTACGATCCAAAGAATCAAAAATTGAATTGCCTGAAGTATTTGGTTTGGCTGATGCTGCAATTCCTTCCACTTTCACAAACTCAACCCGTCGGTTATTCGCTTTTCCCTCCGGTGTGCTGTTGTTATCCAATGGCTTGCTTTCTCCAAAACCGGCATAACTCAATCGGTTCGATGAGATTCCCATCTGAATTAATTTCTCCATAACAACTTTAGCTCTCGCTTCCGATAAACTTTTGTTTGATGCATCATCACCATCGCTATCGGTATGACCTTCGACGCTAAAATTTAAATCAGGTTGTTTTTGCAGTAATTCGTAAATTTTATTGATTGGCCCCATCGACTCGGGCTTTAAACTGGCCTTGTTTACATCGAAGCGGATACCGTTGCAGATAATCTTACCATCTTGAAGTACACGATCGTAATACTTAACACCACCTTTTGCAATGCGAATATTCTTGATGTATTTTTCGTAATCCGAAGAGGCATATTTTTCCATTTGTATGGTTAAACCAGTAGGATTAGCTTCATAATGTGGAATATTGATCAAGCGGGTGTCATCCATATAAGCTTTCATCTTCCCTTTGGTAAAAGCAATCGAAATATGACGCCAACCACCAACTGCATCCCAGTTCCCGTTAGATTTTCCGGGGTAATTAGTGGAACTAGAACCTAGAGTTAAGCTATTCACATATACATACAGCCTATCATTATTATTACATCGTTGATTCTTCGCATCAAAAAAACTGATAAAATATCTTCCTGAATATCCTGTACCAAAAAAGGCATCGAACTCTATCGTGAAAATTTCTGGTAAATAATCCTCCTTCGCATTTTTCAAATAAGGAACAATGGTCCCATGTTCAATAGAGTAAATTACATTTTCACCATCTACTTGAGCAATCTCTATATTTCCATCCTTTAAATCCCAACGACTTGGAAACTCACCATTCTCCTCTGTTACTGCAGGACCATCTTCAAAAATTACAACATCACCGGGAACAAAGTCAAATTTATTCCAAACCACGTCAGGCTTTTTAGCAACTTGCTTTTCTACTCTCTCGTTACTATTATTCCCGTCATTTCTATTTGAGTCTTCATTATTTTCTGAAGTATTTTTTGACTCGTCATTCGCAGCTTTCTTTTTCTTCTTCTTTTTACCGAATAAACTTCCAATACCTTCTTCCAGTTTATCAAAGCCTTTATCTACACCTCGTTCTATTTTATTATTAGCACGACGTGTACCTTGTTTCTTTACTACTTTTTCCGGCTCCACTACTTGTCCATTTACAAGAGCAAAGCAAAATGTGAACAAAAGCGTAATAAATATTCCTTTTTTCATGACCTCTATTTTTTGATTTCGAATACAATGTAAATGTATGCTGCTAATCAATCCTCAAATAGGAAGCATGTTCCAAAAACAAAAACAAATGTTTAAAATACTATATATTAATTCTTTAAGTTGATTTTATTTATCTGTATGTATAAATTGTGATTACATAACATGCACGCAAACGAAAGGCAGATGGGATGCTGATCAGACACAATCATGCAGTAAAATCCGATCAGTTTAAACATCATTACCTTCTGGACATGTGACTTTTAGTGAGATTTCCCGTCTGATTTTTTTACTAATATATTTGTGGATTGACAGAGAAAAATAGAAAAGAAAGATATTGGAGTATTACAAATGTTCCAAACAGCAAAACAAATGTTCCAAAACAACACAATCAGCTGGCATTAAGATGATTGGTACAGAATTACAATTAACCATTTAAACAAGTATCGTAAAATAAATTGGCTCTGGTTTTAAGAGAGCACCATTCTTGAGCCGATAACAATTAAAATTAGTTGGTTAATTAACAAACACAGGAACAATAACCCGTATGTATTTCGTGTAAGGTATTACACGAATATCCTCAACAAAAAAGATTCTATAAAATTGAATGAACTAAATTTTGATGTTTACTTGGCAAGAGACCAAATAACAAATTGCCTACCTCCTAATCATCGGGTAAGCAGCAAGCGATTTGGTTCTCTTTATCTTTTTAATTTTTAATGTACATCAAACTTTGCTTTGATGTACATTAAAATAAAGTTTGATGTACATTAAAAATAATTATTGCCTAGATAAAACAAATAACTTTACCTGTACACAGTAAGGAATACTACTTAAGAATGTATCACAATAAGCCTACTTAAAAAGTTTTAATTGGAATGTTCCTTTATATACTCGGAGGGAGTACAACCTTGAATCTCTTTAAAGCATTTGGAAAAATACGAAGTATCGTTAAATCCGGTAGAAAAACAAACATCACTAATATTCACATCTGGGTTCAATAAAATTTCCGAGGCCATTTTTATTCTTTGCGTTCTGATGAATGCAGTAGCTGACAGTCCGGTTAAAGCTTTTAACTTACGATGAAGTTGTGTTCGGCTCATTAAAGTCTCCTCGCAAAACTGATCTACAGTAAAATCCGGATTGTGTAAATTCGCTTCCAGAACTTTCTGCAATGTTCTTGCAAATTTCTCTTCTTCAGATGGAAACACAATATTTAAAGGACTGATAACTATTTCATTTTGATACTTTTTCTGCATCTCTTTTCTTGTGGCAATTAGTCTTTCAACCTTAACGATTAAAGCCTGAGCATTAAATGGTTTCACGATGTAATCATCTGCACCGGATTTAAGACCATCCAATTCATTGTCATCACCAACTTTGGCAGTCAATAAAATAATGGGTATGTGATTGGTTTTCACATCTGCTTTTAAGCAGGAACAAAGCTCAACACCACCAACTTTTGGCATCATTACATCCGAAATAATCAAATCAGGAATATATTCGATTGCCATCTTAATCCCAATTTCCCCGTCTTCAGCTTCTAAAATTTTGTATTTATGAATAAAGTAAGTCTTGATGTATTTCCGCATATCTAAATTATCCTCAACAAGCAACAATACGGGCAAATCTTCAATTTTCACCTCGTTTTCTTCTTCCGGGTTCAAATCTGAATTTACTTCATAAAACTGCTCCTCTTTTTTTGCCAGAGGTAAAAACGATATTTCGTTTGCCTTAAAATGATCTTTAGATGTTGGCAACAACAATTCAAATTGAATGATTTGACTATTGGAACAACTAACCTTTATGGGTGCACGGTAAAGAGCACACAGTTCCTTCACCAAAGAGAGTCCAATACCGGTTCCTTGTGTTTCGTTTTCGCCTGCACGATAAAAACGATCAAAGATATGCGACAATTGCTCTTTGGTTAATGTGCAGCCCGAATTACTTACGGTGATTTTAATATGATCATTAAACGCAGCAAGCTTCAGTTCAACATTACCATTTCCGGGAACAAACTTAAATGCATTGGATAATAAATTGGTAATTATTATTTCGACAATATTCATATCGAACCAAACATCTCCTGATTCATTTATTTCCAATTGATAATTTATCTTTTTCTCAGATGCCTGATAAGTAAACGAATTTGAAATTCCTTTAAGCAATGTTGACAAATCGCCTTCCTGAGCAGCAATAGCAAAATGACCGGCATCAATTTTAGAAAGGTTTAAAAGTTGATCGACTAATGCAAGTAATCTGTTGGTGTTACGTAGAATCAGTTTCATCTCATCCTGCTCCTCATTACTATGAGGCCGGGCTAAATGCTTTTCTACCGGACCTGTAATTAACGTTAAAGGTGTTCTAAATTCATGGGAGATACTACTGAAAAATTTTGATTTCATCTGATTAACAATCTGTAACTCTCTTGAAACCTTTTGTTTGTTCTTGTATAAATAATAAAAAAATGCAGCCAATCCTCCAAAGAGCAAAAGCAGAACTCCAAACTGATTTCTCTGCATTTTTTTTGATTCTCCAATCAATTGATTTCTGGTATTCAACAGCTCAATCTGATGGGTTTTATTTTCCGATTGATATTTAAATTCCAAATCATTCATTACGCGAACTGATTCGCTGTTGTATAACGAATCGGTATAATTTTTATGCAATAACAGAGCATCACTTGCCTCCCGATATCTTCCTGTTGCATAATAGACTTCATACAAAACCTTATTCGCAAACATTAGATTATCAACAGAATGAATTTCTTTTGAAATTAATCGTCCTTCCAACAAATTCTTTTCAGCTTCCTTGTATCGTTTTAACTTCGAACAAACATTACCATGCTGAATTAGTATCGTACTTAAGTAACGCTTATCATTTTTTTTCCGCTGCAAAGCGAGTGCCTGCTCAAAATACCCATAAGCTTTCTCATATTCATTTTGAAACATTTTCACTTGTCCCAAAAGCTGATAACAAATACCCTCACCAATAGGATTCCCACGTAATTTTGACAGCTCCAGCGATTTATTAATATAGTAATTGGCCGAATCAGCTTCCTGCAAATCAAGGTAGGCTTCTCCAACATTGCCATAACTAATCTCTAAATGATATTTATTGTCGCTGCTTACTCCATATTTTAAAGATTCCCGAAAATAGGATAAGGCCTTTTCATATTCTTTTTGCACCAAATAGATATTTCCAATTCCATTTTCAGCAATTGCCTTGCCATATAAATTGTTAGTAAATTCTGTTGTACTGATTGATGAAACAAAATAATTAAGAGCCTCTTCATTCCGATCGGTTTTTCGACAGACAACCCCCAGCTCATTGTAGATTCTGCCTAATTTATAGTGATCTTTTATTTTATGAGCAAAGGGCAGTGACTTTTGATAGTAATATTTAGCAGAATCGTAGCCATGTGTATATCGATGGTTTACCCCTATCCGATAATATATTTCTGCCAGGCCGGTAGTATCCTTATCAGTTTTAATTTTATTCAAAAGCAGATGCAAATAAGACGGATATTCATCTTTTAAAATTTTCCGGTTATCAGATACAAGGCCGATTACACTATCAGAATTTTTCATTTTCCCTTCAACCATAACCAGCTCATTTATGGCTGCTTTCAGGCTATCTAAATCATGAAACCGGACTTTCTTATAATCATCCTTAGCATAAGCTTCAGTAATTAGTATCGTGAAAAGAAAGAAAAAAAAGAAATTTTTTATCATATTATCAACTATAAATCTTCTTAAAAAAAACGACTAAAAAATACCCGTTAAATATAACACCAATCCTCAAAAGCAACCAAACTCCGTAAAAGATTGCCCTAAACATTCTGAATGAGTGAATTTAAGCCAAAAATAATGCAGATGCAAATATATCACAGAACTTAACAAAACAATAATCTTAGTGTGCATTTTAAACCTAAAATATTCCATATTCATCAAACAGTAATCCTAATTAAATATTTACCCTACTACTTTTAGTAAAATTGATTGAAACCTTACACTGCAACTTATTTTATTAGTTCAGATTTTACCGGTTATCCGAAGCCACTCTACGCTTAAAATCTCCCTGATTTGGAATATTTATTAGTATCTTTACCATCCCTTATATACACATTTACACGCCTTGTTATTTAGTAAGGCAAAAGGATTTTACAATGAATTTTGAAAGCATAAAAAAGAAACTTGAGCAATACAAAGCCGAAGGAAAGACGATGTTTACCACATCCTCTTTTCAATCGCACAGTCTTGTTTTACTTCATATTATCAGCCGAATAGACAATACAATACCTGTTTATTTTATCAATACCGGATTTTTATTCCCTGAAACCATTCAGTTTAAAGATCAAATCGCCGAAGAATTTGGATTGAAAATTATCGATGCAAAATCTTCAATACCAAAAGCACAACAAAAAGATGCGAAAGGAAATTTTCTTTTCACCTCTGATCCTGATTACTGTTGTTTCCTAAATAAAGTACAACCTCTGGATGGTGTTTTGGCAGATCACGATGTTTGGATCAATGGTGTTCGGGCAGATCAGTCGGCTGTTCGAAAAGCGATGAATATTGAACAGGATGCTCCTCATGGTGTCACCCGGTTTCATCCGATGTTAGACTGGAGCAAGCAGGAAATTTACAAATACATTAAAGAGCACAATCTTCCCCGTCATCCGCTCGAAGCAAAAGGTTACGACAGCATTGGCTGTGAGCCTTGTACACGAAAAATGACTCTGGGCGATGATCGGTCGGCACGATGGTTTGGAATGAAAAAAACCGAATGTGGTTTAAATACCGATTTGGTAATTAAAAAAGATAAATAATAATTACAGCTAATAATCCGAAATTAAAACACAGATACAATGAGAGTATTAATTACAGGTGGTGCCGGTTACATTGGCACCGAATTATGCATAAAATTGAATCAGAATCCTGATGTAAAAGAGATTATTGTATTGGATAATCTGCATCAGGCTAACTTCAATCTGTTTTTACACTCCCAAATAAAACCTGGCAAACTAACTTTTGTTAGAGGTGAACTTTTGGATTCAAGAACTCTCGATAAAATTATAAAAGATATTGATGTAGTTTATCATCTTGCGGCTGAAAATTCGGACAACGATAAGCTTCATCATCTTCATGAGCAGGTTAATAATTGGGGAACTGCTGAGTTGGTTTATGCTATAGAAGAAAGCAAGGTAAAGCAATTGATATACGTTAGTTCAACCGCTGTTTACGGTTATTCTGATAATGAATTCGACATTTACTCCATTCCTGAACCAACAACTTCATTGGGAAGTTCTACATTAAGAGGAGAACAACATGTTGAACGAATCATGTCGAAAATAAACACTCAGATTATTCGTTTGGGAAATGTTTTTGGTTACGGTGTAAGCATGAATATGAAAGGAATTTTAAACAGTTTACTTTTCGATTCTCATTTTGTGGGTCGTATTTCCATCCACGGAAGTGGAAACCAAAAACGTCCGTTTATTTCTTTGGAAAAAACCAGCAGCATCTTAGCCAATCTTTTGGGTGGCAAATTAGATTCCGGAGTTTATAATCTGGTGGAATACAACAAATCAATTATGGATATAGTGGAAGTTATTCAAGCCCAAAATCCGGATATGGAAATGATTTTCACCAACCAGCATCTTGAACTGCCACAACAATTGGTTACTGTTGATGAGCGAATTATGAAATTGTACGAAGGAGAAAAATTAGGCTTTGAAGAAGAACTAAAAATACTTAAAGAACATTTTGAGGCTTCAAGCCTATAAAAGCTATTTGTTGCCAGATACAAAAAAGCTTGATTCGAGAATGAATCAAGCTTTTTTTTGTTTTCTACCACGAGTCATTATTTTATTCTTTTGTAAAATACCGTAGACTTTAATGGATCTGAAGTCCCTGAAGCCAAACCAATTGTATCATCATCAATAAACTCTAGCTTAAATTCCTTACTCGTATCTAATCCGTAAGTGGAAAATAATCCGGCTCCAATTTTTTTTTCCGTCAGTCGAAACTGAAAGTTTGAAGACCTTTTAATATTACTTACAAGAACATCACCTGGTTCCAAAAATAAGTTCACATATTTATTTGAGTTAATATTCAGAACCTTGCCTACAAAACCACCATTTTCGGTACGCTCTATAGATACTTTGATTCCATCCAGCATCGATCGTCCTTTCAACTCCCAAATTCCAATAAACTTATCATCCGATACTTTTTTCATGTTTTCAGTATCGCAATTCGTAAAAAACAGAGCAAAGGATATCAGTATAATATTTTTTAAAAATATGTGGTAATATTTCATTCTTAATTTAGATTAACTCATTAATAATTAATTTCACTTATATCTTTTCCGTTAATTTCTTTACAAACCGGTATTTGTTAAAAAACTCTTTTGCTATAACACGCATAATTGTGTAAGATGGTATTGCCAGCATCATTCCTAAAATACCTGCCATACTTCCTGCCATGATAATCACAATAAAAATCTCGAGAGGATGAGCATTTACACTATTGGAATAAATTAAGGGTTGAAACAAAATATTGTCGATAATCTGAACTGTGGCAAATACAAGTGCCATATATCCCAAAAGAGGAACAATTCCCGTATAAAAATCAATATCTAAATTGGTGGCAATTCCAATAATCATTCCAAAACAGGCTCCAATAATTGGTCCTATATATGGAATCACATTCATGATTCCAGCAAACAGCCCAATTACAACTGCGGTACTAAAAGGCAAACCAACAATGGTAAGACCAATGGTTACCATAAAACCAACGAGTATCACCTCAAAAAACAGTCCTACAAAATAGCGCATTAACAGTTTTTTTATCGAGTCCAATACATGGCGAACACCTTCTTCGTTGCGGGCCGGAACCAAAACCACAACCCCCTCGGTAAACAAACTGCTGTCCTTCAAAAAGAAAAAAGTAATGAAAGAGATCGAAAACAAAGCAATAAATGCATTTCCCAAAGTACCAACCAGCGAACCAAAAATATCCGAAACATCAGATATTTTCACAAATGATGAAATATTTTTAACCAGTACTGCTTTCAGGTCAAAAGTCTCGCCATTGGAAGAATACTTCACCACAAATGCTTCTATTTTTTGCATTGGTTCTTCAAGACTTTGAACTGCCGCATTCACATCTATATTTGATAGATCCTGGGCCTGCGATGCAATCATTGGAATGAAGGTGCGGAAGAACATGATCATGACCATCCACAAAAGAATGAGTGTTATCCCCGCCGACAAAACCGAAGGGAATTGCCATTTCTTAATTTTTAAACCATTTAAAAAGTCGACAACCGGACGTCCGATGAAAGAAAGAACAACCGAAATTAAAACGTAGGTTACTATGTTACTGAAATACCAAAACAATAGCCCTAACAAGATTAAACCAAGAGCTACAATAAAATATTTTCCTTTTTCATTCATAGGTTTGAAATTAAATTGGTATAACAGTTTAAAAGTAAGAAATTTTATGGTTTCAAGGAACCGAAACAAAAAAGGCTTTCTTTCGAAAGCCCTTTCCTAAATCTAATCCAAATTATAATTTTATGGGATTATCTACTTTCTGTTTCATCAAGGCAATATCCAAAACTTCCATAATCTCATCAACAAAGTGGAATTTAAGACCTTTTAAATAAATATCCTTAATTTCCTCAATGTCTTTTTTATTCTGATTGCAAAGTATAATTTCCTTAATTCCGGCTCTCTTGGCTGCAAGAATTTTTTCCTTAATTCCTCCAACCGGCAACACTTTTCCGCGAAGAGTAATTTCACCAGTCATAGCCAAGTGTTTTTTCACTTTGCGTTGTGTGAAAATTGAAGCCATGGCAGTCACCATAGTAACTCCAGCTGAAGGTCCGTCTTTTGGAATTGCTCCTTCGGGTACGTGAACATGAAGATTCCACTCATCGAAAGTTTCCTTTTTAATCCCCAATGCACCACAGTGTGCTCTCAAATATTCTTGTGCCAGCAATGCTGATTCTTTCATAACATCGCCCAAGTTCCCGGTAAGAGTTAATTTCCCTTTACCAGCCGACAAACTTGATTCGATGAACAAAATTTCACCACCAACCGAAGTCCAGGCCAAACCCGTAACCACACCGGCATATTCATTCCCTTGATATTTATCGCGGTTAAAGATTGGTGCACCTAAAAGTTCTTTAAGATCCAAAATCTTTATATTGATATCATATTCCTCTTCCATTGCAACCTTACGGGCAACACGTCTCATTAGCTTGGCAATTCGTTGATCCAAGGCTCTTACACCCGACTCACGAGTATATTTATCGATGATTTCGGCAATTACCTCCTTCGAGATTTTAATATTATCAGCAGTAATACCATGATTCTCCATTTGCTTTGGAATCAAATGAGTCTTGGCAATCTGTACTTTTTCTTCCTGAATGTAACCACTTACATCAATCATTTCCATACGATCGCGAAGAGGAGCTGAAATCGCCCCAATATTATTGGCCGTTGCTACAAACATCACATTCGACAAATCGTAGTCTACATCCAAAAAATTATCATGAAACGCACTATTCTGCTCAGGATCAAGAACCTCTAATAAAGCCGAAGATGGATCTCCTCTAAAATCATTACTTACTTTATCAATCTCATCCAAAATAAAAACTGGATTGGATGAACCGGCTTTTTTCATTCCCTGAATAATTCTTCCCGGCATTGCACCAATATATGTCTTTCTGTGACCACGAATTTCTGACTCGTCATGCAAACCGCCTAGAGACATTCTGGCATATTTTCGATCCAAGGCTCTCGCAATTGATTTTCCTAAAGATGTTTTACCCACTCCCGGAGGCCCGTACAAACATAAAATCGGTGATTTTAAATCCCCTTTTAGTTTTAATACAGCCAAATGCTCAATAATTCTGTCTTTTACTTTTTCCAAACCAAAGTGATCCTGATCCAGAATTTTTTGAGCTCTTTTCAAGTTAAAATTATCCTTGGTGCATTCGCTCCATGGTAAATCAAGAAGCTCCTCAAGGTAATTTAACTGCACCGAATATTCTGCAGAAGCAGGATTCAGACGCTGAAGTTTATTCAATTCTTTTTCAAAAACAGCTGCAACCTCGTCGGTCCATTTTTTTGTTTGTGCCCTTTCTTCCAACTCCTCTACATCCTGATCATTTGGTCCTCCGCCCAATTCATCCTGAATGGTTTTCATTTGCTGGTGCAGCAAGTATTCTCTTTGCTGCTGATCCATATCGGTTTTCACCTTGGTCTGAATATCATCTTTCAGCTCCAAAACCTGCACTTCACGAACCAATAACTCCAAAAGCTTCATTGCTCTGCCGGCAATCTCCTCAATCTCCAGCAACTTCTGTTTCTGGTTGTGCTTAATTTCAGAATTGCTTGAAATAAAGTTGATTAAAAAGGAAGATCCTTCGATATTCTTAATTGCAAAACTAGCCTCATTAGGAATGTGCGGCGATAATTTAATCACCTTAACTGCCATATCCTTAACAGAAGATATAAGAGCTTTAAACTCATTATCTTCCTCAACAGGACGAATATCTTTCAGCGTTTTAATCTTAGCAATGTGGTAAGGCTCCTCTGAAATCATTTCCTGCAACTCAAATCTCTTTTTACCTTGTAAAATAACTGTGGTAGAACCATCAGGCATTTCCAAAATTTTGATAATTTGAGCTACCGTTCCAATTTTATAAATATCATCGAAATGCGGATCTTCAACGCTCAAATCTATTTGAGTGGCGGCTCCCAACATCCCCTTCTTGCTGTATACTTCACGAACTAATTTCAAGGATTTCTCTCTTCCTACCGAAATAGGGATTACTACACCAGGAAATAAAACCGTGTTACGAAGAGGCAAAATTGGCAAACTGTCAGGAACAACTAGTTCGTCCAGCGCATTTTCATCCTCATCGGTTATAATTGGAATAAAATCTGAATCTTCGTCAATCATATTCGTCAATGCGATATCACTTATATTGATTTCAATCTTTCTGCTCATTATTTCGCTTGTCATGTTCTCATTACTCACTATAAAGAAAACAAACTTATGTCCTGTAAAAAGTGACAAAATGTCTGTTTCCACCAATATTAATAGGTCACTATTTACTTGGCAATAGCTATGCCAAAATAAAAAATGAGTTCTATCAGTTAACAGAAAGAACTCATATTAATATAATAAGGATTTGTGCTAAAATGATTTCCGATACTCTTTGGTCATTTCAAATACATTTGTTAAGATATTTTTCTCCACCTCATTAAATTCCAAACCTCTGCGCCGCATTACCAAATCAGCAACTTCGAAAGTTGCTTTTAAGCGATATTCCTTAAAACCATGATTGCCGCCCATTGCAAAAGAGGGAATAAAATTACGGGGAAATCCGGCACCAAACACATTGGCACTCACACCAATAACAGTTCCTGTATTCAACATGGTATTAATGCCGCATTTAGAATGATCACCCATGATAGTACCACAAAACTGCAGGCCTGTTTTTTCAAAACTTTCACTTGAGTAGTTCCACAACTTCACTTCCGAATAATTGTTTTTCAAATTTGAATTATTTGTGTCAGCACCAATATTACACCATTCGCCCAATACTGCATTTCCTAAAAAACCATCATGAGCTTTGCTCGAATAACCAAACAACACCACATTATTTAATTCTCCGCCACATTTGCAGTAGGGACCTAATGTAGTTGCACCATACACTTTGGCTCCCATTTTTAATTCTGCATGTTCGCACATGGCCAAAGGACCACGCACCAAACATCCTTCCATAATAACTGCATCTTTTCCAATGTAAATTGGTCCGTCAACAGCATTAAGACATGCAAATTCTACTTTTGCTCCTTCTTCAAGAAATATATTCTCTTTTCCAAGAACATTTACCGTATCACTTATCTTCTGCGATTGTCTTCCTTTGGTCAGCAATTCAAAATCGGCACGAAGAGCCTTGTCATTACTTCCAAATATATCGTAAGGCATTGCTATTCGATCAACAGCCTGTTTATACGCAACTTTAACTTTTGCTTCAATTCCTTCCTTGTTCACCAACTCAAGGTCAGCAGTCAAAAAATTAGCCGCCAGAATAACTCCATCCTTTGCAAGATACTCTCCCACTTTTAAATTCAGAATTGCATCTTTCAACCTCTCATCCGGAAGTACCGAACCATTAATCAATACATTTTGTTCCTGAACAAAGATTGGATATTTTACAGATAAATAATCCTGCGTAAAATGACTTAAGCTGGCTGTAAGATATTTCTCCCATTTTTCGCGAATGCTTAAAATGCCAACCCGAATCTCTGATACCGGACGGGTAAATGTGAGTGGACGCAGATCATTCCAAGTCCCATCATCAAAAAGAATATAATTCATAGTAGTAGTGATTTAAATCCGAAGGATTTTTATGTATGATCAAAAATAAAAAAAAGCCTCGAATAATCGAGGCTTTTTCTTAATATGGTAGATTTTTTAATCTTACTTCTTGTTACCGTCCATGTGTTTCTTGTAACGATTCATGAACTTATCAACACGACCAGCAGTATCTACTAATGTCATCTTACCTGTGTAGAAAGGGTGAGATGTATTAGAGATCTCAAGCTTAATAACTGGGTACTCAATGCCTTCGAACTCAATAGTTTCTTTAGTTCTAGCAGTCGACTTAGCAATAAAAACAGTTTCGTTTGACATGTCTTTAAAAGCTACAAGACGGTAATTTTCCGGATGTATTCCTTGTTTCATTTTAATATCCTTTAGTTTCTTATAATCTACTTCCAATAGGCTGCAAAGGTAAATATTGTAATCTGTTTTGCAAAAGAATAAATAAATTATTCTCCACTTTCCATTACTTTTTTCTCTTTTGCCTTACTTCCCCTGTTTTCCAGAGGGATAATAGGTGTCCGCTTAAAGGGCTTATTTGGGTCAAAAAGCAAACGATAGGTATAATGTGTTTTCATTTTCACACCACCAACCGACTCATAAATAGAAATCATTTTCGGATTAAAATCTCCCACCCACGAAAGTTCCACTTCTTTATAATGCGGTTTTCTCTTCATCACTTTATCCATGTGCCAGAAGATTGCCGACTCAATTCCAAACCTTTGATATTTAGGAACAACACCCATTATTGAGATTCGAGCGCGGGTAATTGTTTTCTTTTTTAAATGATATAAAAATTTCAGTTTACTCCAGAAATTAAATTTACCATCCATCTTTATCAAGATCTGATTGATATCCGGCATCATCACAAAAAATGCAATTGGATTTCCTTCATGATAAGCAAACCAAATAAATTCTTCCTCGACTACTCCTTTTCCATCACGAGCCATTTTACGGATATCCTCAGGATCTATCGGCGAGAAATTATCATGAAATTTCCATGCTTCATTATAAATTGCAATTAAATCCTGAATGTATTTTTCCGATTTTGTATATGAAAAATGCTCAAAAGTAAATCCAGGCTTTTTAGCAACCCACTCTGCAATTTTCCAAAATCGTTCAGGGAAAGGCTTTTTTAAATCAAGATGATAGCTATACTGTTCGAAGAACACCTTAAAGCCATACTCCTCGAAAAATGCCTTATAATATTTTTGATGATATGGCATTCCGTATCCCTGAGGCATAAAACCATCAACCAAAAGTCCCCAATGATTATCATTTTCGCCAAAATTCACCGGACCATCCATGGCTTCCATACCACGCACAGTTAACCACTCTTTTGCTGTGTCAAACAAAAGAAAAGCTGCCTTTTTGTCATTTACACATTCAAAAAAACCACATCCGCCAGTCGGCTGATCAAAAGAAAAAGCTTTATTGGTATTGATAAATGCAGCTATGCGTCCAATTACTTTTCCTTTATCGTTTTGCAATATCCATCGGCCTGCCTCACCATGCTTAAAGAATGAATTTTCCTTCGGATCAAATATTCCTTCAATCTCAGCATCCAACGGACACGCATAATTGGAATCATCCTTATAAAGGATTCTGGCAATATCTAAAAAATCTTTTTGATGCGTCTGATCTAAAACTTCAACTATCCTCACTCGATTCGTTTTTATTTAAGTTTTGTAATTTGGGGTTTCAATGTAAATTTTATCGTCTGGCCAATTTCGAGAGCAATCTCAACAATTCAACATACAACCAAACCAATGTTACCATCAGCCCAAATGCACCATACCACTCCATATATTTTGGAGCTCCGGATTGGGCACCTTTTTCAATAAAATCGAAATCTAAAACCAGATTAAGTGCAGCTATAACAACAATAAACAGGCTGATCCCAATACTTAGTAAATCAGAACCATTTGCAATATTTAAGCCAATGCCAAACATGCTCAAAATCCAGTTCAACATGTAAAATATAAAAATACCTCCTGTAGCTGCAATAACACCAGACTTAAATTTTTCTGTTGCTTTAATTAATCCTGATTTATAGGCAAAAAGCATTGCGAACAATGTGGCAAATGTTAAGCCAACCGCCTGCACCACAATACCCTGATTAGCGACATTCATCATCGCCGACAATCCACCCAACATTAAACCTTCGGCTAAAGCATAAAAAGGAGCTGTGTAAGGAGACCAAGCCGGCTTAAAAGCAGTCGCAATAGCAAGAATTAAGCCTACAATAGCTCCACCTATTAACCACGGCATCACCACTGATGAATCCATAGAATCATTGTATAATCCCCATGTGTAACTTGCTGCGGCTACAAGGAAAAACAGTAACAAACCGACTTTATTTACGGTTCCGTTTACCGTCATTGCTTCACTGTACGATCCACTTCTTGAAGCGTAAAAAATTTTTTCGCTCAGAACAGGATTTGAACTTTTTGTATATCCCATATGTGTTAACTATTAATCTTTAAAATCTATTCTTAGATGTTGCAAAATTTTGTTTCAAATTTACTTTGTTTAATTTTCTTTTCCTAGATGTGAATGCCATATCACATCATAAAATATCTTAAAAAACACTTACAAATTAAGTTCATATTGAAGATCAGCCCAAATCTCTTTCCAGTCCTCATCCCCTCTCTTTAATTCGCAAACCAAAGCAACAAGCTTATTTACAACAACATCTCCTCTTCGGGCAATTTTTCCCAAGGCTCTTTTTACCTGATTCAAAAAGTAAGCATCCTCGAATTTCTTTGGAAGCATTTCTATAAAATCAATAAACAGCCTGTCATTCTCCTCTTTTTTATCCATTGCCAGGCGTCCAACAACCATTACTGCACACACCTGTTTTGAGGCATCCTCACTTTTCACCCACTCTTTAACAAGCTCCTTTATATTAGGCAGATACTGAAACAAATTCATACTTGCCTGCTCCAATAATTCATTTGAATCCATCTCGGCGAACCAACGCTCTAACTGATCTCCTGTCACTTTTTCCGGTTCTTCGAGAAGAGTTGCCACGATTTTCGATTCGCGAAAGCCTTTTGTCCACAATTTATGTGCTAAAAGATGATCCTTCTGATAATCTTTCCCAATTTCCCGCAAATTTACAATTGTTGCTCCCAATGCTTTTGGGTAGTTCAATCCAAATTTTTTCATTTCATGATGTGTCTCACCATTACGAAGAATTTGAATTTTCTTGAAAATTTCCTGAAACAATTCTTCTGTTTCTTTTTTATCGATAAAAAAATCCATTTTATTAAAATTAGTTAACTGCCTGCAAAGGTAGAGTTTATAATCCTTTCAGAATATATTTTTATATTTTTTTCATAAAACACTTGGATAATAATTAAAGATTTCTCTATATTTGCACCGCATTAGAGCAAAAATGGTGATTGTAGCTCAGTTGGTTAGAGCGCTGGATTGTGGTTCCAGAGGTCGCCGGTTCGAGACCGGTCTTTCACCCTAGATAAAAAGTCAATGAAAATGCGCCTTACGGCGCATTTTTTTATGGCTAAAATTATAGACCTACTACGTAGCGAATACTCAAGCGAATACTTTGTGAAAAAATATACTACACCTTGTATTTATCCAAAAATTGTAATTTCCAAGCCACTTTCCTCATTCACAAATGATGAGAAAAATGCTATAATTGTTAAGATAATATTTCATCGGAATTTTCTCGTAACACATCTATATCCCTTTTGTTATTGGTAATAAATTGAGGAATTCAATGATAAAGTCCAAGAATAAGATAACCAAACCCAATATACAGCCAACAATAATATCACAAAAAATAATACAACCAAGAGTCTGTCAATCACTTTGGCTCTTTTACTAAAAACATCATAATTATTCATCTTAATCATACTTACATTACAAATGTACAAAAAAAAGCAAATGTGTGATTTTTAATTTCTCAGTCATATTCTACATTAAACAACTCTTTTTTATTTATTGGTCGGGGTGGAGTATTATATAAATCTTCAGGATTGCATTCAAAAAAATCAGCAAGTCTTATAATTACTTCAGAAGGAAAATCTTTTGAAGAACCCTCCGGCGCATTAAGAATCCTGCTAACATGCTCTCTTGTTCTACCCATCATCAGTGCAATTGCTTTTCTGAGAGCAGCTCCTTCCTTAGCTTTTAAATTCCCCAATCGATCATTGATATTAAATTTTTTTTGCATTGAATACCGCTATTTTAAAACTATTGCTTAATTTGTGCGCTAGAGATCACACAACTCTTATTCTATTTCATAATAAAGATTACGAATTTCACAAAACTGTCCAAATTAAACAGACACTTTTTGATTAAATAATTCACACCTTATGTCAAAAGGCGATATTATAAAAACATTAATTACGGAATCGGGGTTGCCAATTACTGAAATTGCAAGAAGAATTAATGTTGACAGGCGAACAATATATGCCTATATGAAGAAAGACAATTGGAAACCTGAGACCTTAAAACAGATTTCAATTGCCTGTAATAAAGATGCCAATTATTTGCTAAAAAAAATATTGGACAGCAACACTAAGCAAGGAGAAGATAAACAGATAAAAATAGAAGAACCAGATGTAATCTATCACAATACAAAAAAAATAAACGATCTTTTAAACGAAAATGCAGTCCTCTTACACAAATTGGTAGAATTACAGGAGAAACACATTTTACTGCACGAGGAGTATTTACAATTAAAAAAAAACAATTCCACCAAGTAATAATTCGCACAGACAATTTCCTCTAAATTCAATTCTAAAACAGGTGTTTTAAAAACTCAACACATTCAAAATATTAGTCTAAAAGGGATTATTAATTACATCGAGGCAACAAAAAAAAACAACTCCACCTACGCTTAGGCCTTAAAAATTTTAACTGACGCAAACCTGGCAGACATATTTTTTTAGACATAAGAATATTGGAGCTATTGCAAATACCAATAATCACATCCATGCAATTCCATCAATGAAAATTTCACCCCATATTAATTTGGGGAATTATCTTCACACGGTATATAATCCAAAATGTCAGCTGGTTTGCAATCTAGTTCCCTGCAAATAGCCTCCAATGTTGAAAAACGAATGGCTTTCGCTTTACCACTCTTCAGAATAGACAAATTGGCTACCGTTATCCCAATTCGATCTGCAAGCTCTTTCGAACTCATCTTTCGCTTGGCCAGCATCACATCTAAATTTGTTATTATAGGCATCTAAATCTCTCCCTTAAATTGTTAATTCAGCATCATTTTTCATATCCAACCCAAGCTTATAAACTTCAGCTACAACAAAAAGAATCATCGACTTGTAAACACCTGCTAGAATTAAACCATCCGGCATAAGCTGTAAAAGATTACCCGCTACCTTAAAATCCTCTATTAAAAACACAGAAAAACCAAAAGATATAACAAAAGTATAAACAGAATAAGTTAAAATCAAAAATGCCAATTTTCGGATTCGAATATAATTCTCTTTGCAAAAATAACTCTTCTCTCGATTTTCTTCTTTTAATGTATTAAAAATATCCTTTAGCTGCTTAACGCTAAAAATAAAGAATCCAATAAGAATTAACTTATTCAATACTGCAGCAATTCGAAACCAAATATTACTTGAAATAATAGACTCGGGTCTAACAATAAATTCACGAACTCCTTCCATGTGTTCTCCCCATAGAAAAGAAAAAGAATACTGCAGCTCTACTGTGCTGTAAAATGGTAACCTAAGCCCGATATCGTCCCCGACAATAAGGAATACAATTCCAGAAATCGCACCCACCACACCAATCAAAACACTCAAAAAAAACACAATATTAAACAGTCCGTAAAGAAACCCAATAATTCTGTTACTATTTTTCATTTATTAAAAAATTAGTTAATATTAGAGAAACAAATATAATTAATAAATTCTCGTTTTACAATTATTTATTATTGTTTTGCAATAATTTATGATTGAATATCAACAAACGCCTCAACAACATTCAATTTTCCAAAACACGAAATTCAGTTTGCAATTCGAGTCCGTTTTTTAGCTATAGATCAATGAAAAACAGTCTTTTTTTGACGGTTGACGGCACAATTCCATGCACTCATGCATGGAAAATGAGAATTTTGACACTAAATTTGGTCCGTAATATTCAGAACAACTGTTTATTTCACAAAGAGTCAAACTGTTTTTTAACCCGGAATTACGTAATGAGCAAAATAAAGATCGATTTAGAGTTGTTAAAGCAGAATGCAAAAAATACCGAAACTGCTACCAAAGAATTATTCACCAGATTTAAAAAAAAGAAACCCAAACAATTGGATTCTATTGTTCACACACTTCATGATGAAGTATTCGAAGATCTGGATTGCCTGGAATGTGCCAATTGCTGCAAGAGCATTAGTCCGATTGTTATTGATAAGGACATTGAACGCCTGGCAAAACAGTTTAGAATGAAACCTTCCGAATTCATCAATCAATATTTATATATGGACAATGAAAACGATTATGTGTTTAAGGAAACCCCTTGTCCGTTTTTGATGCCTGACAATTACTGTATGGTTTATGAAAATCGTCCCCGTGCCTGCCGTGAATATCCACATACCGACCGCAAACGCTTTTATCAAATACTCGATCTCACATTAAAAAATACACATTACTGTCCTGCTGTTTACGAAGTAGTCGATCGCCTTAAAAAGAAAAAAGAACAACTATAAGCAAGAATTTTTTCATTCGGATTTCTATCTTTAGAATGCCTAAGCAATCAATTCCATGAATAAAACAGCAATTCTCATCCTCATTTCTCTTCTTGCAAGCCTTACGCTGAAAGGCCAAAGTGGTGGAGAAAACATCTACGAATTCCTGAATTTAGGAAGTTCGGCCAGAGTTGCTGCCATGGGAGGAGATCAAATTGCACTGAACAATGTTGATGCAGATTACTCTTTTTACAATCCAGCGGCCCTTCATCCCGATTTGGATCAAAAAGTGGCATTAAATTACGTAATTTACCTTACGGATATCAATTACGGATATGCTTCCTACACTAAAGATTATGCTAAAATCGGCACCTTTTCATTGGCAATGCATTACGTAAACTATGGAAAATTTACAGAAGCAAACGAATTTGGAGAAATAACAGGCAATTTTAAAGCTTCCGATTACGCGCTGATTATTAGTTATGGCAGGCAATTGAATAAGAATATTCGTGTGGGAGCTTCAATTAAACCAATTTATTCTGCCTTAGAAAAATACAGCTCTTTTGGTTTGGCTACCGATTTGGCCTTGATCTACGACAGTTCCGATGAACTATTCAGAGCTTCAATTGTGGCGCGGAATTTTGGTTATCAGATAAAAGCCTACTACGGATCGCACCGTGAAGATCTTCCGAATGAAATTTTAATTGGAATGAGTACCAAACTACAGCACGCTCCGTTTCGTTTTGCAATCACCTACCGCCATCTGGAAGAATTCGATCTGACTTACGAATCAGAATTAAATAAAACGGACGATTCCTTCTCAAAATCAAGCAAAGACGGATTCTCCGACAAAGCCCTGAAACACTTCATTTTAGGTACAGAATTTTTACCATCGAAGAATTTTAGCATTCGGCTGGGGTACAACTTTCAGCGAAGAATGGAACTTAAAGTTGATGAAAAAACTTCGACTGTTGGATTCACATGGGGATTTGGAGTTAAAGTATCTCGTTTTCAGGTGAGTTTTGCCTCGGCAAAGTATCATTTGGCAGGCGCAAGCAATCATTTCTCAATCAGCACACGATTAAGCGACTTTAATTTCTAAAAAAATAATTCAAATTGCGCATTTCAATCGTTTACAGGAAACTATAATCTTTCACACCTCCTATTTTTAGTTCCAAATCTCATATTTTGATCGATTTTCTTTATACTTTTGTACCCAATTGCACAAAAAAACCGAGCAATAACTAGAATGGATATACCTGAAAAGAAACTAATTATAGCAATCGACGGACATTCGTCGTGCGGAAAAAGTACTGTTGCCAAGGATTTGGCAAAAAAAATTAAATACACTTATATTGACAGTGGCGCAATGTATCGGGTGGTTACTCTTTTTGCAATGAGAAACAACTTAATTTCCAGCGACAAAGTAGATGAAAATAAGTTGGCTCATTTGATCGATCAAGTAAACATCTCTTTTAAATACAACACTGAAAAACAGCGTCACGAGACTTATTTAAATGCTGAATTGGTTGAAGATGAGATTCGCCAAATGGCTGTTTCGAACAACGTAAGTTTGATTGCTAAAATCAAATTTGTTCGTGAGAAAATGGTGGCTTTTCAACGTGAATTGAGCAAAGAAGGTGGAGTTATAATGGACGGCAGGGATATTGGAACTGTGGTTTTCCCAAATGCCGATTTAAAAATATTTATGACAGCCGATGTGGAAATAAGAGCCATTCGCCGTTACAAAGAATTAAAAGATAAAGGAGAAAACATTTCATTGGACGAAATCAGAGAAAACGTTTCAAAAAGAGATTATATCGATGAAAACCGTGATGAAAGTCCGCTCCGAAAAGCTGATGATGCAATTGTACTTAACAACAGCCATTTAACTCCGGACGAACAATTGGATTGGATTGTTGATCGCATGAATGAGCTGTAAGTAATCAACCGACAGGATAAAAAATGAATATTGAAATTGATCCTAACGCCGGATTCTGCTTTGGTGTTGTAAATGCCATAAATAAAGCGGAAGAAATACTGAAAGAGGACAATCAACTCTTCTGTATTGGTGATATCGTTCACAACAATATCGAAGTTGATCGTCTTAATACTCAAGGGTTACAAGCCATCAATCACGATCAGTTTGCAAAACTGTCAGGAAAAAAAGTTTTATTTAGAGCACATGGAGAACCTCCAACCTCTTACGAAACAGCAAAAAAGCAAAATATAGAAATTATTGATGCTTCGTGCCCGGTAGTTTTAAAACTGCAAAAAAAGATAAAAAAAGCATATCAGGAGATTAAGAAGTCAAACGGTCAAATAATTATATACGGTAAAAAAGGTCATGCCGAGGTAAATGGTTTAGTCGGTCAAACCGAAGGCAAGGCAATTGTTGTTGAAAATACAGATGATTTAAAATTGGTGAACTTTAGCTTGCCGGTTGTTCTGTTTTCACAAACAACAAAAACCATTTCAGGCTTTGCTGAAATTTCAGAATATCTGAAAAAGGAATGCAAAAACAGCCTTAGTATTAATGATACAATTTGCAGAAAGGTATCGAATCGTGTTCCCTTAATTAAGGATTTTGCAGGCAAACACGATGTGATCATTTTTGTGAGCGGAAAAAAAAGTTCGAACGGAAAATTACTGTTCGATGTCTGTAAAAGAACAAATCAGAACAGTCACTTTATCACTTGCCCCGATGAACTGAATATGGACTGGTTTGCGAATGCGAAATCGGTTGGTGTAAGCGGAGCAACATCCACTCCCACCTGGCTGATGAATGATACAATTGAAAAAATAAAACTTGAAAATAAAAACGATTTAAGCATGTCTAAAATTAAGAAAATTGGAGTTTTAACTTCAGGAGGCGATGCTCCAGGAATGAATGCAGCTATCAGAGCTGTTGTTCGTGCTGCTATCTATAACAAAATTGAAGTTGTAGGTGTACTGCAAGGATACGAAGGCTTAATTCATGGTGATTTTAAGAAAATGAAATCTCATGATGTAAGCAACATTATTCAAAAAGGCGGAACTATTCTTCGTTCGGCCAGAAGTGAAGAATTCAGAACTGTTGAGGGAAGAAAAAAAGCACATGAGCAAATGATTGCCAATAAAATAGATGCTCTTGTGGTTATTGGTGGTGACGGTACATTTTCAGGAGCCCGTATTTTTACACAAGAATTTGATATCCCTGTAGTGGGAATTCCGGGTACTATCGACAATGATTTGTTTGGTACCGATTACACGATTGGTTACGACACGGCAATCAACACAGTAATTGATGCTGTTGATAAAATCCGCGATACTGCGAGTGCTCACAACCGTTTGTTCTTTATTGAAGTAATGGGCCGTGATGCTGGTTTTATTGCTTTGCGAAGTGGAATTGCAACAGGAGCTGAAGCTATTTTAATTCCTGAAAAAGAAACCCACACTCAGGAATTGCAAAAATATCTTGAAAAAGGGTACAAAGAACACAAATCAAGCGGAATTGTAATTGTTGCAGAAGGTGACAAATCTGGTGGTGCTTACACAATTGCAAAGGAAATTGGAAAAGAACATCCTGAATACGACATTCGTGTATCTGTTCTGGGACACATGCAAAGAGGAGGTTCTCCATCGGCTTTCGACCGCGTAACTGCATCTACTTTGGGCGTTGCTGCTGTTGAAGCTTTACTGGATGATCAAAAGAGTATCATGGTTGGAATTGTTAACGGTGAGGTTTCACATGTTTCATTCAACAAAACAATTAAAAACAAGAAGAAAGTTAAGGATTCACTGATGAGTCTTAACGATATTCTTTCTATCTAAATGATTTGAGAACGGTGGTTTTTGTTCATGCCTGTTTTCGTATCAGGATTTAATGCCCAAATGATGAGATTCTAATCAGAACTCATAACTTTGAGGAAAATGCTCACAGTAATGAACAAGACTACCGAATTCGCAGATATTATACTGCCACTTCCATTGGCCCGGCTTTTTACCTACTCTATTCCGGAGGAACTAAAAGCTGATGTGGCCATTGGAAAAAGGGTAGTTGTTCCCTTCGGCAGTAAAAAATTCTACACAGGCATTGTGAAAAACATTCACAATACAGCTCCTGAAGATTATTCAACCAAAGATATTATTACCTGTCTGGATGAATCTCCGATTATCAATTCTTTTCAATTCAATTTTTGGGATTGGATATCACAATATTACCAATGTGCTTTAGGTGATGTTTTTAAAGCAGCACTTCCTTCAGGATTAAAGCTGGAAAGCCAAACCAAGATAACTGCAAACGAAGATTTTCAGACTCAGGAAACTCTAAGTAAAACCGAGGCGCAAATTTTGAATGTACTAAAGCATTCAAAAGACGTGAACATCTTTGCATTAAATCAGGCCACAGGATTAAAAAATACGCTTCCTCAAGTAAAATCACTACTCGAAAAAGGAGCCGTTTCCATCGAAGAACAAATCATTAACCATTACAAGGAAAAGAAAAAAGAGTTTGTTCGATTGGTATATGATTTTAGCGAATCGGAAATGGGAAATCTGATTAATGACTTAAAAAGAGCAAAAAAACAGCAGGAGATACTCCTCTCCTATCTTAATCTTTCCAAACATTACTTCGAAGAAAATGCTCTAAAAGTTTCAGCCCTCGAACTTCTAACGTCAACAGCAGCTTCCAAAAGCATTTTAAAAAGTTTGGTGGAAAAAAACATTCTTGAAATTTACCATGAGAAAATGGATCGAATCGATCTGTCTCAAACAGAAACTTCAGGACTTAAAGAATTGAATGAATATCAGGAAAAAGCAATTGCTGAGATCCGTGAAAACTTTGAAGAGAAGAACTGTGTACTGCTCCACGGAGTCACCTCAAGTGGAAAAACAGAAATATACATCCATCTGATTCAGGAGCAGTTACAACTTGGGAAACAGGTACTTTACCTGTTGCCGGAAATTGCTTTAACAACTCAGATCATCAATCGGCTGCGAACTGTATTTGGAAATAAAGTAGGAATCTATCATTCGAAATTTAACGATGCCGAACGGGTAGAAATTTACAACAATATCAATCAAAACAATCCTGATAATGCCTATCAGGTAATATTAGGTGTTCGTTCATCAATATTTTTGCCTTTCAAAAATTTAGGATTAATTATTGTCGATGAAGAACACGAAAACACATACAAACAATTCGATCCGGCTCCGCGATACCACGCACGCGATGCTTCTATTTATCTGGCTCATTTGCATCAGGCAAAAACTTTATTGGGCACTGCTACCCCCGCAATAGAAACCTACTATAATGCCAAAACGGGCAAATACGGTTTGGTAGAATTGTTTCAGCGTCACCAAAATCTGGAAATGCCCGAAATAATTATTGCTGATGTAAAGGAAGCCAAACGGAAAAAACGGATGAAATCCATGTTCTCTCCTGAGTTGATGCAAATGATGGAAACTTGCCTGGAAAATAAGGAACAGATCATTTTATTTCAAAACAGAAGAGGATATTCGCCCTATCTGGAATGCAAAAGCTGCGGGTGGGTTCCTCATTGCCCAAACTGTGCTGTCAGCTTAACATACCACCAATTCAACAATCAATTGGTTTGCCATTACTGTGCTTACAGTATTCATCCACCAACCAGCTGTGAACATTGCAGTTCAACCGAAATTGAAGACAAAGGTTTTGGAACTGAAAAAATTGAAGAGGAATTAACAGGTTTCTTTCCTGATGCAAGAATTGCAAGAATGGATTTGGATACCACCCGCAAAAAAATGGCCTATGAAAAACTCATTTACAAATTCGAAAATCAGGAACTCGATATTTTAGTGGGTACACAAATGGTTTCGAAGGGACTCGATTTTGATAATGTGAGTTTGGTTGGTGTGCTAAATGCTGACTCAATGCTGAATTACCCGGATTTTCGTGCCTACGAACGGAGTTTTCAGATGATGGCTCAGGTTTCCGGACGTGCCGGCCGAAAAAAGAAAAGAGGCAAAGTTCTGATACAAACTTATACTCCTGAACACCCAATCATAAAAAATGTAATTGGGAACGATTATATTTCGATGTACTCCGACCAATTGGCAGAAAGAAAAGAATTTATTTATCCACCTTTTTACCGCTTAATCAACATCTGTTTAAAACACAAAAACCAAACTCTGGTGAATCAGGCGTCAGAAACCTTGGCAAAATCTTTACGGAAAATTTTTGGCATTCGTGTATTTGGGCCTCAATCGCCTGTTATTAACCGAATTCAAAACTTATACATCGTTAACATCCTTTTAAAAATAGAGAAGAAAAGCTCCCCATCTAAAGCCAAATGGATTTTAAATCAACATGCAAATCATCTAAAAAGCATGGATCAATTTAAATCCATTCAAATTAATTTCGACGTCGATCCGATGTAAACAACATCGTTTACAAGCATTTAAGACTTGTAATTGAATTTTCTAAATGTGTTAAAAATACATAAGGAATGTGCTAAAGATTCGCCAACACACGAATTTGTTTATCTTTGCTGACATAATTCAAAAACCAGGAAATAGTGAATAAAATTGAATTAGAACAAATATTCGAATCCTTCTCTAAATTAAATGTGTTGGTTATCGGCGATGTTATGGTCGACGCCTACGTTTGGGGTAAAGTAGATCGGATATCGCCGGAAGCCCCGGTACCAATTGTTTCTTGCGTTAAGCGCGAAAGCAGATTAGGGGGAGCCGCCAATGTAGCTCTAAATATCAAATCGTTAGGTGCAAGCCCTATTCTTTGTTCAGTAATTGGTGAGGATGAAAAAGGCAAAGAATTTTTAAACCTTTTAACTGAGATTGAAGAAGAGCAATATGGAATAGTTGTTAGCAACAAACGGAGAACAACGGTAAAAACGCGCTTCATAAGCAACAATCAACACCTTATTCGTGTTGATGAAGAAGATACTCATGAATTAGCGGATGAAATAGAAGCTGAATTTATTGATCACATCAAAAGCTTAATCGAAAAGCATGAAATTCATGCAATTATTTTTGAAGATTACGACAAAGGAGTAATCACTAAAAATCTGATTGATGAAATTGTTCATCTTGCTAACAGCAAAGCAATTCCTGTTGCGGTAGATCCTAAAAAACGTCATTACAACGATTATAAAAATGTAAGCCTTTTCAAACCAAACTTCAAAGAATTTGTGGAAGGTTCCAATCTACTGCTTGAAAAAGGAGATATTCACGGATTGTTTGACGAAGCCAAGAAGTTTCAGAATGAGATGGGCATTAAAAAACTATTTATTACGTTATCAGAGTTAGGCGTTTTTATCAGCAATGAAAAAACCTACGAACACATTCCTGCAGTGGTTAGACAAATTGCGGATGTTTCAGGAGCCGGCGATACTGTAATCAGCGTTGCTGCCTTGTGTTTGGCCACCGGTATGAATGCAAGGCAGATTGCTGCAATCTCGAACCTTGCAGGAGGAATTGTATGTGAAATTCCTGTTGTTGTACCTATTAACAAGGATCAACTTTTAGCTGAAAGCAGTAAGATAATCGACAAGCTTTAGAAAAGCGTACAAGTTATTTCTCAATTATGAAAAACGCTCATCCCCAGGGAGTTCTGTTTCCTTATGATTTTAGTCTTGCAGCACTATAATATGTTGATAATTCTCTTGCATTTGTTACTATTTTAGATCGCTTCAAAATTTTAAATATGCTTTAAAATAGTATCTTTGGAACAAGTTCATTTTTATAATATAAAACCTTGTAATCAGAATTGTTTATGGCTAAAATAATTGCTCTGGCAAACCAAAAAGGAGGGGTTGGGAAAACCACTACAGCAATAAACCTTGCTTCAAGTCTTGCTGTTTTGGAGTATAAGGTTTTAATTGTTGATGCTGATCCACAGGCGAATTCGACCTCAGGCATTGGCTTTGATGTTCGAAACATTGAAAAAAGCATTTACGAATGTATTGTTGATGGAATTGAACCCAAAGAAGCCATTCTACATAGTGAGATTGAAGGATTTGATATTCTTCCTTCGCACATCGACTTGGTAGGTGCTGAAATTGAGATGTTGAATCTTGCAAATCGTGAGCAAATCTTATTGAAAGTTCTTGAAAAATTAAGTCCTGATTATGATTTTATTCTAATTGACTGTTCGCCTTCACTTGGTTTAATTACTGTGAATGCGCTAACAGCAGCTAATTCAATAATCATTCCTGTTCAGTGTGAATATTTTGCATTGGAAGGCTTGGGAAAACTTCTGAATACAATTAAAATTATTCAGAACCGTTTAAATCAGGATTTGGAAATTGAAGGATTTCTTTTGACGATGTATGACAGCCGTTTACGATTATCAAATCAAGTTGTAAGTGAAGTTAAAAAACACTTTCAGGATATGGTTTTCGAAACAATCATTCAACGTAACACCAAGCTAGGTGAGGCTCCAAGTTACGGTAAACCAGCAATTCTTTATGATGCAGAATCGGCCGGAGCAGTTAATTACTTAAATTTGGCTCGTGAATTATTGAAAAATAATAACCTGACAAAAACAAGCACCAAAGCAAAACTCATTAGCGAATAATATTGAAATAGTAAGATGGTAAAAAAGAGCGCATTAGGAAGAGGATTAGGAGCACTGATTAATGATATCGATGATGTTCAGGCAAGACCTGAAAAAGATCTAAGTAACGAAATCGAGATCTCAAAAATTGAAGCAAATCCCTATCAGCCAAGAACTAAATTTGATGAGGAAGCTTTGAATGAATTGGCTCAATCTATTAAAGAATTAGGAATTGTTCAGCCAATTACGGTTCGAAAAATTCATAATAACTCCTACCAGCTTATTGCCGGAGAAAGACGTTATCGGGCAGCTAAAATTGCCGGATTAACAAAAATTCCAGCTTACGTTCGATTGGCTGAAGATGATAAAATGCTGGAACTTGCCTTGGTTGAAAATATCCAACGTGAAGACCTTGATTCTATTGAAATAGCCATTAGTTACCAAAGATTAATTGAAGAGTGTAAACTGACACAAGAGAGTTTATCTGACCGCGTAGGCAAAAAACGCTCTACAGTATCCAACTATTTACGATTACTAAGACTACCTGCTGAAATCCAAAAAGGAATTCGCGAGAAAAAACTACTTATGGGCCATGCCCGAGCATTGGTAAATGTTGATGATCCAAGAACTCAACTTGAAATTTTTCAAGTAACCGTTGAAAATGATTTCTCAGTTCGAAAAGTTGAAGAATTGGTTCGTAATTTCAACCAAGCAACGGAAGAAAAACCTGCTCCGGAGAAAGCGACAGCGCTTCCGAAAGAGTATGAATCTTTAAAAGATCATTTAGCCAATCATTTTAGCGCAAAAGTTGATCTTAAACGTACAAAAAACGGCAAAGGAAAAATCATTATCCCATTTACATCCGATGATGATTTAGAACGTATCCTTGCTGTATTGGATCAAATGAAATCATAAGTTAGTTAAACTTTTAAAAATTTAAACATTGAATAATTTGCGCCTGGTAATTCTCCTTGGGCTGATCTTTCTTATGCTTTTTGGCAAGTCAAACAATGCCATTTCTCAGCAATTAGTAGAAGCAGACACTGTAGCGGTAGAATCAATTGTTAAAGTTCATTCTCCGCATAAAGCAACCATGTACTCTGTTATATTTCCTGGTTTAGGACAAGCCTACAACAAGAAGTACTGGAAAATACCTATTCTATACTTAGGAATTGGCTTGGATATTTACGCAATTAACTGGAATACAAAAAATTATAAAAAATACAAAAGTGGCTTTAAAGATTTTTCTGAATTTTACGATTGGAAAACTCTCTCTGCAGAAGAAAAACTTGTGACCGAAAAACCTACTGCAGACAGCTATCAGAAAATTCTGGAAAATGATTGGGATACCACAACAACATCCTATGATACCTGGTTTAAAACCACTTTACAAAATGGTAAAGACTCTTATAAGCACGATCGCGATCTTAGCTATATCATTTTGGTCGGAGTTTACGTACTAAATATTGTTGATGCTGCGGTTGATGCACATTTTACCAATTTTAATGTGAACAATGACTTGACTATTAAAGTAGAACCTGCAGTTAGTTATTCTGCTTTTTCGGGCAATTCTATTGGCTTTAGATGCCAAATTACCTTTTAAAAAACAATGATGAAAAGAAAACAATATATTTTACCCCTTATTTTTTTAGGGACAGCATTTGCTTGCGGCACCATCAAACCGGCAGGTCCAGAACAAACACTCAAGACAGAATCTGAAATTAAACAAGTAACTCTTTCTGAAATTGACACCTTATCGAAAGTTGCAGAAAATGTAATTGAGGAAACTGAAAAGGACTCTTTGGATTTTCTGAAAATTAATCCTGTTGATGTTCGCTGGGATTTAAATGACAGTATCAATACAACTTTCTCAAACAACTTAGACAGTCTGCTTTATTCGTGGTACGCAAAAAACACGTTTAAAACAAAAAAATACAATCAGGGCTCTATTTCGGTTCAAACAGAAAAAATTCCAGATTCCGTTTATATCAAACGATTGGAACAAATTCCTTCTTTAATCGATTTATCCTACAATAAAATCGTTCGAAACTACATTGAACTATATTCGCAAAAAAGAAGATCTCAGGTAGAAATGATGATGGGATTGTCGGAATACTACTTCCCGATTATCGAAGAGATTTTGGACAAAGAAGGCCTGCCTCAGGAATTAAAATACTTACCCATCATCGAATCGGCTTTGAATCCAAAAGCACTATCCAGAGCCGGAGCTAGTGGTTTATGGCAATTTATGTATGGAACCGGGCGAATGTATAAGCTTGACATTAATACTTTTATTGATGAGCGAAGAGATCCTGTAAAAGCCAGTTATGCGGCAGTAAAATATTTGAAGGATATGTACCGGGTTTACGGAAATTGGCATTTGGTAATTGCTGCTTACAACTGTGGACCGGGTAATGTGAATAAAGCAATCAGACGAAGTGGCGGTAAGAAAAACTATTGGGATATCTATTTTCATTTACCAAAAGAAACAAGAGGATATGTACCTGCATTTATAGCCGCTCTTTATACTTTTAATTATCACAAAGAGCATCAGTTATTCCCGCAGCCATCTAATTTACCCGTTGCATGCGACACGCTGCTAATTAATGAACAACTTCACTTTGATCAGGTCGCTAATGTAATCAACATTTCAAAAGAACAATTAAGAGAATTAAACCCTCAATACAGAGCAGATATTATTCCTGCAAGTAAAAACGGCTACGCATTAAAAATACCACTGCAATACACAGCAAAATTTATCGATAATCAAGACTCCATTTTTGCTTACAAAAAGGAGTATTATTTTAGCATGAAAGATAAGGTGGTAAATCCCAATGACCGTTACCAAAAGTTTGCCCATGTTACTCCAAAGAATAAAGCTAAGGTGTATTACAAAGTAAAATCGGGTGATGCTATAGGACTTATTGCTTCCTGGTTTCATGTTCGAACGTCGGATCTTAGATATTGGAATAACGTAAGAAGAAACTTAATTAAAGTTGGCCAAAAACTAGTGCTGTATGTCCCTAAAGGAAAAGAATCCTATTATAATAGCTTCAATACAATGAGTTACAGTCAAAAACAAGCTACATTAGGAAAAACAGTTGCATCAACAACACAAACCACAGCGAAATCAACTTCAACTGCTAACAGTAACGGATCATACATTTACTATACAGTGAAAAGAGGTGACAACTTCTGGACTATTGCCAAGAAATTTCCGGGCATTTCCAACTCCGACATTATGAAAATTAATAATATAAAAGATGATGGAAGTCTTAAGGTGGGGCAAAAATTAAAGATTCAACCCAAAAGCTAAAAATTAATCCAATTAAAACAATATAAAAAAAACGAAGTAATTGCTTCGTTTTTTTTATGCTATATTATTAACAATACTAAATGTTTTATTAACAACGATTAGATGTCTTTATTTTAATTCCTTTTAAATAACACTAATAAAAAGTGCTGTACATCCATATTTTACAGACCAACAACATTTTTACTATAACAAAAAATCCAAACATTAATCAAAAAATTTTGATCGGAATGGAATATATAATTAAATTGCAATTAATAAATAAAATCAGGCTCAACCTGATTCATTTATCCCGATTTATTGATATGCTAATAAGCTTCTGGTATATTCTTTCCCGGAATTGCCAGAAGCCGGGATAAAACAACTCTTCCTACACCCGTTCTACTTTATAAAACCAGGTTTCATTCTTTTAGTTCTCTTCCTTCGTCTTCTTTCAAAACGGAACAAACCATATGCAATTATTAGCACAAGGGGAAGTAAAAAATTAAGATACTTCAAAAAGAAAACTCTGGCATCGGTAATTTCTTTTATTGGGCGTGAAGAAACGCCTTTTGTTCTTAGCGACATCAATCCGGTATCATCACTTAGCCAATCTACCGCATTCGCTAAAAAATTAATATTATCTCTCTGAATTGCAATTTTACTGGCACCTAAACCATTTACAATAAAATTTCCATCACCTACAACACAAATTCGCGCTTCTTTTTCACCACCCATATTTCCTCTTATTGTTGCCGCAACGGTTAAATCCGGATAAAGAAAATCCTGCGCACGCCATATTCTTCCAATATTAAAACTAATTGGTGCTTTTAATTTCCCCGAAATGTCGGATGTAAAGGCAAGTGGCTGATAATTCATCGTACTATCACCCATGAAACTAATTGGGCTTGCAAACTGCAACACAACTGTTTCTATACCATCTGTAATAGTATGGTTTGAAAATTTTGATATCACAGGTAAAAAAGGAAAATTAATTTGCTGTGGATAGGAAAAATATCCTTGCTGCTGAACTGTTACGGTTCCACATTTTTTATCAACAATAAAAGAATCATCTACATATAAGCCTTTGGTTTGCAACCATGTTTCCAAACCGGTATTCACCGAAACACCAATTCCATCATTCAACATGCCGTTTACCCGCTCGATAGCTATAAATAGATTCCCTCCGCCAGCTAAATATTTATCCAGTCGTGATAATTGTGTTGATGAAATGGTTGCCATGGGCCCAATTAACATCAAAGACTTGTATTCCGAAAGATCAGGCTCAGATAACAAATGAATCTGCTTAACATCGTACAAAACGGATAATTCAGCAATGGCCTGTTCCAATTTTCCAAGTGCAGGCTCACCGTGTCCAACAATGTAGCCAATTTTAGGTTTATCCTTAATAGTTAGTCTTTTAATTAAGGTAGACAAAGTATATTCCATAACTATTCCAGGTTTAATTAATGGAATAATTTCTGACTTATCTCCAACTTGAATAGACATTCCCAAAAAGATCCTTTGCACTTTAATCTGATCCTTTTCCCGAACTTCCAACGGCACCGGATTGATCCCAGCCTCGATGGCCTCTTGCTCCAACTCCTCATTCGCATTGGGGTTGATAAATTCAAAATCAATTTTCTTCTTACTGTAATTATTATATTCTGTTAAAAGATTTTTCAGATCCTGTACCGTCCTGTTAACGTCCGGAGGTAGATTATCAGACACATACAAAGTTATTATAATAGGTGTCTCCACCTCTCTTAAAATGCGTTTGGTTGAACGATCCAATGTATATCTCTTATCCTCGGTAAAATCAGCTCGAAAGAAAAAAACCGAAGAAATAAAATTCAGGATAATTAAAATCCCTGCTACAACTAAGCTGCTATATATTATATTTTTTCTTTTAGTCATAAATCAGGATTTACAGATTACGATTTGATAAAATCATTTTTGACGTAAAAAGACAGAAAAACACAAGAGAGAAAAAATAAATCAGATCTTTTGTATCAACAACACCTCTTGAAATCGATTCGAAATGAGTTGAAAGACTCAAATAACTAAAGAAACTCCCAATGAGACCTACAAAGTTAGAAGCCAACACATCAAAAATAATGTGAAAAAAAATACCTATTGACAAGGCTGCTAAAGATGCAATTATTGGATTGGAAGCAATACAGGAGGCAAGCAATCCAATACTAATATAAACCATACTCATAAGCAATAAGCCCACGTATCCCAACAAAATTGCCGAATGATCTACCGGACCAATTGCCCATAAAGTGAAATAATAAATTACTGTCGGAGCCAGTGCTATTGCAATTAACAGTAAAGTGGATAAAAACTTACCAAAAATTAATTGCCAATCGCTAACGGGTTTAGTAAGAAGGAGCTCAAGTGTTCCTGCCTTTAATTCCCCGGCAATTGAACGCATAGTAAGAGCCGGAATAAAAATAAACAAACTCCAGTATGCAACAGTAAAAAATGTATTGAGATTAGCTTGCCCTACAAAAAAGACATCAGCCCCGTAAATCCATGTAAAAAAACCACTAAATCCTAAAAAAATAACGATCAATACATAAGCTGTTAATGAATCAAAAAAAGTGCTTAGCTCTCGGCTGGCAATGTGCAAAATCTGTTTCATAAAGATCTAATGAAGGGTTAATATCCGAAATATATCCTCCAGTTTTTTTTCTGTAGGGGTCAGCTCAGTAATGTAATAATTATTTCGAACACAAGTATCAAATATTGCTTTAACTGATGTTGTATTGGGCAAAGACTGGATCTCAAACAATTGTTTATCAACATCAATAATATCAATAGAATCGATGGTTTCAATCTCAAATAAGGACTCAAAGATGTGATCAATATCACCTCCTTGCACTCCCAATTTCAGAATTTCATTTCCCTGGGCCTGCTTCCTTAATTCTGCAGCGGTTCCGTCCACAACAATTCTACCATTATTAATGATTAAAATACGATCGCAGGTGGCTTCAACCTCAGCTAAAATATGAGAACTTAAGATAACCGTTTTTTCCTTTCCAATACGCTTAATAAGCTCCCGAATCTCAACAATCTGATTTGGATCAAGTCCTGTTGTCGGCTCATCAAGAATTAAGATATCCGGATCATGAATTAAAGCCTGCGCCAACCCTACTCTTTGCTGATAACCTTTTGACAGCTCACCAATTAATTTGTGTTTCTCCCCCTCTAAACCACATGTCCGAATCATATCCAATATCCTTTCAGGAATAAGATATTTAGGTATCCCATGAATTTTCGCAATGAATTCCAGAAAATCGATAATGTTCATTTCCTGATACAATGGATTATTTTCGGCCAGATATCCAATATTTTTCTTTATGATTTCGGGATGATCATGAATAGAGTAACCACCAACCAATATGTCTCCTTCTTCAGGTTTAATAAAACATGCCATTGCTTTCATGGTAGTGGTTTTTCCTGCTCCGTTAGGACCCAAAAAACCTAAAACCTCTCCTGCTTTCACACGAAAAGATACATTATCAACAGCCTTTTGAGGACCATATCTTTTGGTAAGATGTTCAACAACAATATCCATATACGAAAAATCTAATTGTATCTAACAAATTTAGAAAAAAGCCCATCTATCCAACTGAACTGTTAGCGATTTAACAATTATTAACAGTAAATAATCAGATGTGATTGCGCTCTTCTCTATCGTATACTTAAAATAAGTATTTTTGCAAGCTAAATGTAAAATGTAACTATGATTAAAGCAGTAATTTTTGATATGGATGGTCTTTTGATAAATTCCGAACCATTCTGGCAGGAGAGTGAAACAAAAGTATTCTCTTCACTTGGACTTGATGTTAACAATAAAATGTTTGAACAGTTCATGGGAAAAAGAATAGACGAGGTAGTTGAAGTGATGTATAAAATGACGCCCTGGAATCATGTTTCGAAAGAGAAAGTTACAGAAGATATTGTTGAAAATGTTATTCGTTTGGTATTGGAAAAAGGAGCTTGTTTGGATGGCGTGAATAAAACTCTGGAGAATTTACAGCAGGCTTCCTTTAAAATTGGACTTGCCTCATCCTCGAAAATGAAAATTATCTCAGCTGTTTTGGAAAAACTACAACTTCAAGATTATTTCGAAGTGATTCATTCGGCCGAATTTGAAAAGTATGGAAAACCACATCCACAGGTTTTTATAACAACAGCGGAATTACTCGGCATTCACCCTTCAGAATGTTTAGTTTTCGAAGATTCTTTAAATGGTGTAATCTCTGCTCTTGCTGCAGGTATGAAATGCATTGCAGTTCCTGAGAAAGATGCCTATAATCTTGACAAGTTTATAATCGCAAATAAAGTTCTTGGTAGTTTGAATGATTTTGAAATTCCTCAACTTACGGATTTATAATTGGATCCAGAATTACGATAAAGTCTTCTAATTCCAGGTTACCAGAGACCATTTTATACTGTGCCTTTTCATAAAAAGGCATTCTGGTCTTTAAATGGCTTACTATGTAGTCCAGAAGTTCATCCTGAGAAAAATTTTTCACTAAAGGACGCTCGGTATCTGAGTTCGTAATTCGCTCCCGAAGCAACGAAGGACTGCATTCGATAAACAAAGTAACCCCCAAGCGATTCATCTCCTCCATGTTGTTGTTGAAACATGGAGCTCCGCCTCCGGTAGCTACAATAAGATTTTCTGTATCAGAAATTGACTTCAATGCATCATGTTCCCGTTGCCGAAAACCTGATTCTCCGAATTTTTCGAAAATTTCCGGGATCGTTAAATTCTCTCTCTTTTCAATCAGAGTATCAAGATCAGCAAATCGAAAACCATAATGAGCCGCAATCATTTTACCCCAGCGTGATTTACCACAGCCCATATATCCAATCAAAAAAATCTTCATTGCAAAATTTTAAATAAATCAAGGAATAAGAATTCGCTGAAAAGAAAATTAATCTTGATTATTTTCAGCGTTATCATCAACCTCAACGCCTTCAACATCTTCAATATTTTCATCTTCCTCTTCGCGAGGTAAAGGTTCAATTTCTTTTATTTCAGATACTTCGTAAACCGATAATCTTTTTCCTCTTGCTTTGTATGATTTCACACCAATAAACTCATTTCCATCTACAATTTCATTAGGCCGGTCTTCATTTTTACCTCCATATGAAATTTCGAATCTTGGATACTGCTCATCGGTTAAGCAAACCAGTCTGTTAGCAGGATTTTCACCTAAGAAACTTACCTCTTTGCCATTTCCTTCCATGGTAAAGCGTTTTAGGTAGTAATAATCCTGATCAGCATCAAAAAAGACAGCAGACCAAATTTTTTCATCGTCGTATTTTTCAATAATACTGATATTATCAGGATAGTGATTGCTTAAATCGAAGCTTGTAAAATGAAATGATGATGCTCTTGTTACAACAAGAATTTTGTCATCTCCTGTAAATTCACCAATAAAATCACCTCTTTGGTCTGTATTTATACGTAAAACATCTGGATCAAACCATATTTTTCGTCCTCCCAAAGTAGAAACCCCTTCTTGTTTCAGAGTAATCTTATGAACGTCATTTCTGGATAATATATTCCCCATTGAAGCACGTCCTTTGACAGCCAATTCTGCAAAATCAAATTCAAATACTGTTTTTTTCAAACGAGGTTTTGGTTTTAAAACTACACGAACAACTTCAGCCTCCCCGTTTGGATTCGCACTAAAATACAGAATTCGAGAACCATCTGTAGATTTGGTGATATCGTACTCCTTGTCACGAGTAATACTGGTAACAGAAAAACGTTTTACGTAAGAGTTTCCAGCTTTTCCATCCCGATAAGCTACATTATAAATAGTTCTTTTATCGTTCTTTCTGAACACTGCTATGTGCAACAGGTTCTTTCCAACAAAACACTTATCAGCAACCTTGGTCACAAAATAAGTACCGTCTTTTCTAATCACAATAATATCATCGATATCAGAACAATCACAGATGTACTCATCCTTCTTCAGACCTGTTCCAATAAAGCCTTCCTCTCTGTTAACGTATAATTTTTCGTTGGCAACCACTACTTTGGTTGCTACAATATTTTCGAAACTTCTGATTTCAGTTTTTCTTTCCCGTCCAATTCCATATTTCTTCTTTATGGATTTATAGTACCTGATTGTGAAAGGAATAATATTGGCCAGATGAACTTCGATTTCCGCAATCTCATCTTCAATAGATTGAATAAAATCCTTGGCTTTATTAATATCGAATTTAGAAATTCTTTTAATTTTAATCTCAGTCAACCGTACAACATCATCACGGGTTACAGCACGCATTAAGTTTGCCGTAAAGGGTTTTAAACCAGTATCGATGGTTTCAATAACCTCTTCCCATGTTTCACACTCCTCAATGTCCCGATAGATTCTGTTTTCAATAAAAATTCGCTCCAAAGAAGCATAATGCCACGACTCTTCGAGTTCATTTTTGCGTATTTCAAGCTCGAGTTTCAGTAAAGCAACCGTATTATCGGCAGCGCGTCTTAAAATTTCAGCAACGCCAATAAATTTCGGTTTATCATTCTCAACAATACATGCATTGGGAGAAATGGAAATTTCACAATCTGTAAAAGCATAAAGAGCATCAATGGTATTATCAGAAGAAATACCATTGGCCAAATGAATCTGGATTTCTACAAATTCAGCCGTATTGTCATCAATCTTTTTGATCTTAATTTTCCCTTTATCATTTGCTTTGATAATGGATTCAATTACGCTTGATGTTGTTTTTCCAAATGGAATTTCAGTTATTTTAAGAGTCCGGTTATCGAACTTTTCAATTCTAGCTCTCACTTTCACCGCACCACCACGCAAACCATCATTGTAACGGCTTACTTCAACCAATCCAGCTGTTGGGAAATCCGGATAAAGTTCAAACTCCTCACCACTCAGGTAGGACACACAAGCATCAATTAATTCGTTGAAATTATGCGGTAAAATTTTGGATGCCAGCCCAACTGCAATACCTTCTACCCCTTGCGCCAATAATAATGGAAATTTTACCGGAAGCGTAATTGGTTCTTTGTTACGCCCGTCGTAAGATTGTTTCCAATTGGTTGTTTTTGGATTAAAAAGAACCTCCAAAGCAAATTTAGATAAACGTGCTTCAATATATCTTGGTGCGGCAGCAGAATCACCGGTAAGGATATTCCCCCAGTTTCCCTGCATGTCAATCAACAAATCTTTTTGTCCCAGCTGAACCAGCGCATCGCCAATTGAAGCATCGCCATGAGGATGATACTGCATGGTGTTACCAATAATATTGGCTACCTTATTGTATCGCCCATCATCCAATTGCTTCATGGCATGCAAAATTCTTCGCTGAACAGGCTTTAACCCATCATTTACATAGGGTACAGCTCGTTCTAAAATCACATAGGATGCATAATCCAGAAACCAATTTTGATACATCCCGGAAAGATATGTCACATTCCTCATTGTTTCGGAGTGCACGCCATTCACATCATTATCCATTTCCTCTGGGATTTCCATACCATTTGTCTCGTCGTTACTCATAGAGGTATTTGGGTTTATTTAGTTCTAAAAAATCGATTGATGAAATTTGCTTAAAGCTCATCTCTTTCAATATGAAGATTACCGATGATAAATTCTTGTCTTAAAGGAGTATTTTTCCCCATGTAGAATTCCAGCATGTCCGGAACAGAATCATCTTTCTTCATCACAACAGGATCAAGCCTGATGTCTTTACCAATAAAGTGTTTAAATTCACTTGGTGAGATTTCACCTAAACCTTTAAATCGGGTTATTTCAGGGTTAGCACCAACACTTTTCATTGCCTTCACTCTTTCCTCTTCGGAGTAACAATAATGAGTTATTTTTTTATTCCGAACCCGAAACAGCGGTGTTTGTAAAATATACAAATGTCCGCTTCTAACAACATCAGGGAAAAACTGCAAAAAGAAAGTAATCAACAACAAGCGAATATGCATTCCATCCACATCGGCATCGGTTGCAATAATCACATTGTTATAGCGTAAACCTTCCAATCCATCCTCGATGTTTAAAGCTGCCTGCAACAGATTGAATTCTTCATTCTCGTAAACAATCTTTTTCGTTAACCCATATGTATTTAAAGGTTTCCCTTTTAAACTAAAAACAGCCTGGGTATTTACATCTCTGGATTTGGTGATTGATCCACTAGCCGAATCTCCCTCAGTAATAAAAAGAGACGCTTCTGATTTTTGTTCGTGTTTGGAATCGAAATGAACCCGGCAATCACGTAATTTTTTATTGTGTAAGCTAGCCGTTTTTGCTCGTTCTTTGGCAATTTTTTTAATGCCGGAAATGGCCTTTCGTTCTTTTTCTGACTCAATAATTTTCTGGAGAATAGCCTCGGCTACACTTGGGTTTTTATGCAGATAATTATCCAAATTAGAAGTCACGAAATCCATTATGAAATTCCGAACAGATGGCCCTTCCGGACCTATATCTTTAGAACCTAATTTTGTTTTGGTTTGTGATTCAAAAACCGGCTCCTGTACTTTAATACTAATTGCTGATATAATAGAAGTCCTGATATCTGATGTATCAAAATCCTTTTTAAAAAAATCCCGAATCCCTTTCACCAAGGCCTCTCTAAATGCAGCAAGGTGAGTTCCCCCTTGCGTTGTATGCTGTCCGTTTACAAAAGAATAGTACTCTTCGCCATACTGTCTGCCATGGGTCATAGCAACTTCGATATCCTCACCTTTCAAATGAATGATATCATATAATCCCTCCGAATTCATATTCTCATTCAAAAGATCAAGCAATCCGTTCTTCGAAAAGAATCTTTGACCATTAAAGTAAATAGACAGCCCTGCGTTTAGATAAACGTAGTTTTTAAGCAACGTTTCAATATATTCAGAAATAAACCTATAATTTAAAAACAACTCCTCGTCAGGATGAAAAACGATTCTCACACCATTTTTTTCCTCGGTAGGCTCAATTTCATTTTCCTCAACAAGAACACCTCTTGAGAAAACAGCTTTCTTAACCTCTCCTTCGCGAAAAGATTCAATAATGAACTGATCGGACAAGGCATTTACGGCCTTTATCCCCACTCCATTAAGACCTACGGATTTTTTAAATACTTCAGAATCGTATTTTGCTCCTGTATTCATTTTAGAAGTTACATCAATTAACTTCCCAAGGGGAATACCACGGCCAAAATCACGAACAGTTACGTTCCTGTCTGTAATACTAACTTCGATTGATTTGCCCACTCCCATAGCAAACTCATCAATTGAGTTATCAATTACTTCTTTCAATAAAATATAAATACCGTCATCATGAGAAGATCCATCGCCAAGTTTCCCGATATACATACCAGGGCGTTTGCGAATGTGTTCTTTCCAATCTAATGTACGGATTGAGTCTTCAGAATATTTTGCAGTCATGAAAAATCGCGTTTTTACAAATATAGTTAAAAGAACCATTCGTTAGGAAGTAGTTTATCAACAGCCTGTTGAAATGCGCTTACTTAAAGCAATATTCCGGAAATAAAGCCATTCCTATTTCCCTAAAAATCAACGAAAAAAGATATTGCAACACCCAGTAATTCAGAACAAACACAAATAAAATTCAATCTAAAAAACTTAATTGTATTGACTATTGCCTTTTTTTAGTTTTGCTAAATCAAGAAAAAGACAAAGGAATAAAGAAAATAAACACTGGAAGAATCGAAAACAAGGCAAAATTACTGATGTAAAAAAGCTTCTTTCTCATCAGTAATTGGAGAAAGAAGCCCTAAGTTATTTTAATGCTATTTAAAGCTTTTACTCATTAATAGCTTTCCAAAGCATATCTTTTAATTCGGTAAGTCCTTTTTGAGCCACTGAAGAAATAAAAACATGCGGTATTTCAGGTAAATCCTGTTTCATCTCATCAATCAACTCCTGATCCAACATATCGGATTTTGTAATTGCCAGCAAGCGCTGTTTGTCCAGAAGTTCCGGGTTAAACTGTTTTAGTTCGTTCAACAGAATTTTGTATTCATTATGAATGTCGTCGCTATCGGCAGCTACCATAAACAGAAGAACTGAATTTCGCTCAATGTGTCGTAAAAACCGCAATCCAAGTCCACGCCCTTCGTGCGCACCTTCAATAATACCAGGAATATCTGCCATCACAAATGAGCGATTGTCACGGTAAGACACGATACCTAAATTAGGAACCAATGTGGTAAAAGGATAATCAGCAATTTTAGGTTTTGCCGCAGATACTACGGAAAGTAAAGTAGATTTACCTACGCTTGGAAAACCAACTAAACCAACATCTGCAAGAACCTTTAATTCTAGTATTACCGGTCGTTCCACTCTTTCTTCTCCGCTTTGAGCATAACGAGGTGTTTGATTTGTTGAAGATCTGAAATTCCAGTTTCCCAGACCTCCACGACCACCTTTCACTAAGATTTTCTCTTCGCCATCTTCGGTTACATCAAAAATAACTTCACCAGTTTCAGCATCGCGGGCAACAGTACCCAATGGTACTTCAATCACCTTATCCTCTCCTTCTTTACCCGTACTTCGGCTCTGCCCACCATCACCTCCATCACCAGAAAAGACGTGACGACTGTATTTTAAATGCACCAGAGTCCAAAGTTGCTTATTTGCACGTATGATAACATGTCCTCCCCGGCCACCATCACCACCATCCGGTCCACCGGTCATTGTCAACTTATCCCTGAAAAGGTGAGTTGACCCGGCACCTCCTGCACCCGAACGACAAAATATTTTTACGTAATCAACAAAATTAGACCCAGCCATAATATATATTTTTAATCTATTGTACTTCAACAGGAACTAATTGTCCCGTTAAACATTTTTCCAGCAATAAGCTAATTCGTTCAAGTACATCATCTAATGATCCTATTGCATCGAGAGAGTGATACACACCCTTTTCTTTATACCGCTTTGCAATCGGAGCAGTAACATCTTCATAAATCCGAAGTCGTTTTTCAATTACTTCTCTTCCTGAATCATCCGGCCGACCGGAAGATTCTCCTCTTTTTAAAAGTCGTTGAATTAATTCTTCTTCTTCCACTTTTAATTCGATAACTATATCAACAACACTGTCCCTTTTAGCAAGCATTCCGTCAAACACATCAATCTGACCTTCGTGACGCGGCATGCCATCGTATACAAAACCCTTTGCTTCGATATTGCTGTCTAAAAATTTCTCAACAATTCGATATGCTAATTTATCCGGAAAAAAATTTCCTCCATCAATCAATCTTTTTGCTTCCAATCCTTCGGGTGTTGCCAGCTTAATTTCTTCTCTGCACACATCGCCTGTAGAAAGGTGAATCAACCCATATTTTTTCTGAAGCAACTTAGATTGAGTTCCTTTTCCCGAACCAGGAGGTCCAAACAAAACAATGTTCAACATTTACTTTTCAATTACAGTATACACATCCGGAAGGTTTCTACCCATTCCATCGTAATCCAATCCTCTTCCAACAATAAAATCATTCGGTATTTCCATACCTACGTAATTTAATTTCACATCACGAATCAAAGCATCTGGTTTAAACAACATGGTTGCAATCAAAACTTCTTTGGCTTCGTAATCTTTAATTTGTTCCAGTGTATTTGTGATCGTAATTCCTGTATCAACAATATCTTCCAACAACACAACCGTTCTGTCTTTTAAATCTTCTGTAAAACCCATTAGTTTTTTCACTTTCCCAGTTGTTCCCATTCCATCGTATGAAGACAATCTCATAAATGTAATCTGAGCATTTTCAACAGTAATCTGCTTCATCAAATCCGATGCAAACATGAAAGAACCATTTAAAATACAAATAAATAACGGATTTGTCCCAGCAAGATCCTTATTCATTTTTTCAGCCATTTCGGCAATTACATTGTCAATATCCTCAGAAGGAATAGACACTCTAAATTCTCGATCCAGAAGTTTTACAGTTTTCATTGATTCAATTTTTGTCTTAGTTGTCCGATTTCCCCCAACAAGATTTCCCTTGAAATATCGGGCGTTTAAGGCAATGCCCTAAAATATCGTAAAATAAATATGTCTCACTCTTAAAAAACAGAAATAAAAAATGTTTCAATTCCACAGTGTTACATACATATTTTTTTTTCAATTTTACGCTTGAAAAAATAGTAAGTGATGCAAGTAACATTGGAATTAAAACAATTCCTTAATTTTAGCTGCAAAAGTACAATTTTTTGTCATTTTATTTACCAAATCCACGAATAAAACCATATGAAAGCAAAAGTAAGTATCATAATGGGAAGTACATCCGACCTTCCGGTTATGGAAAAAGCCGCCAAAGTCTTAAACGACTTCAAAATCCCTTTCGAGATTCATGCATTATCTGCTCACCGAACACCTGAAGAAGTTGAGAAATTTGCCAAAGGAGCATTCGATCGTGGAATAAAAGCCATTATTGCCGGAGCAGGAATGGCAGCACATCTGCCTGGTGTAATTGCTGCAATGACACCAGTACCGGTAATTGGAGTACCAATCAATGCATCCTTAGATGGTATGGATGCGCTTTTAAGTATTGCTCAAATGCCTCCGGGAATTCCTGTTGCAACAGTTGGCATTAACGGTGCTATGAATGCAGGTATTCTTGCCGGACAAATGCTTGCCATAGCGAATAGCGAATTGCAAAAAGATGTTATCGCGTTTAAAGAAAGTCTCAAAGAAAAAATCGTTAAAGCGAACGAAGAATTATCTTCTATCAAATACGAATTCAAGACCAACTAGGAAACAAAATAAAACCCACCACTACAAAACCACAAAACATAATTCTGTTTTGTGGTTTTTTTTATTATATTTACCACCAATATAATTCTGATTAACATTTAAACAATGTAATCCTACTTATAACAAACAATCAGTGCTTATAAGATTACACAATTACTATTTTCAATAATAATATTTTTTCATAGGTTCAAGGGTATCAATACATTAAAGTTTTCTCGAAATAAATAATAATCATAAGAGGAAAGGTGTTCATTTACTCTTTCTATGACTTGGACAATAATCTCAGGATGAAAAAAACATATCTTCTTCTTCTTCTTTTACTCCCAATTCATTTATTCGCATCAAATGAAAATCATTTAGCTGGTGCCCGCTCGCATGCAATGGGAAATTCAAGTGTTGCATTATTAGATATTTGGGCAGGTTTCCACAATCAGGCAATACTGGCAAAATTGGATGAAAAATCTTTTGGAGCGTACTACGAAAATCGGTTTGAAGTAAAAGAACTAAGCACAAAAGCATTTCATTTTAACTATCCGACTCAACTGGGAACTTTCAGTATGACTTATACACAATTTGGTTTTAATCTATATAAAGAAACCAAAATTGGTATCGCTTATTCCCGTGCTTTAGGGAAACACTTTTGGGCAGGATTGCAATTTGATCAAATCCGACAAGAATTGAATCAATCCTACGGATCACAGAGCAAATACACATTCGAAGCTGGAATTCTCGCAGAAATATTTCCTGATATTCACTTAGGCTTTCATATTTTCAACCCAAGTCAAACAAATTTCACCACTGCAGATTATAAAGATAAAATTCCCTGTACTGCAAGATTTGGTCTTTCGTGGAAGATGTCCGATCAAACGATTATCACCTCTGAAATTGAAAAGGATTTGGATCATGACATGAGAAGCAAATTTGGCATTGAATACGGAATAACTGAAAAAATATCCCTACGCGCCGGAGTTTACAATCATCCGAATTCAATTAGCATGGGAATGGGATTTTCTTTTAAAATTGTGAAAGCCAACATTTCCTTTTCCCGGCATCCGGTATTGGGTTATACTCCTTCGGCTGATATCAATATAACCTTTTAGTTTGTGCGCATGAATACCTCAAAACATTTAATAATCCTCTTTTGTTTACTTTGTTGCGCACTAATAACCAAATCACAAAATACAGCATCACAAAATGATTTGATTGAAAATTTAATTGAATCAATTGCAGAACAAAGCGAAGAAGATTTGGATTACTCAAATCTGCTCGACGAATTAAACATCCTTTTAACTGATCCAATAAATTTAAATAGTGCGAATGAAAATGATCTTAATAAGCTGTTTATTCTCAACAAAAATCAAATTACCAATTTCATTAAATACAGAGAAAGTACCGGACAAATCTTTAGTCTTTATGAATTACAGCTAATACCCGGATTTTCATCGGAAATCATTCGAACCATTGCTCCTTTTGTTAGTCTAAAACAAATGGCACAAGATACTCTCAGCAAAAGAAAAAAAGCAAAGCACATTCTGCTTTTAAAATCCGAAAGAACAATTGAGGAAGAAAAAGGCTACACTACTGAAAATGCAAACTCAAGATATCTTGGAAACCCATGGAAATATTATTCGCGCTACCAATATACATCTCCTGAAAAAAATGTCTCTTTTGGCTTCACATCTGAAAAAGACAAAGGAGAACCGTTTTTTGAAGCAGAAAATAAGAATGGTTTCGATTTTTACTCAGCCTACATTCAATACAATTCCAAAGGAATTTTAAAACGAGTAAATCTTGGTGATTATCAGATCAAATTTGGACAAGGACTGAGTATTTGGTCTGGATTGGGAGGTGGAAAATCCTCTTTAACAACCCATAACGCATACAAATCTCAAGGAATTAAAAGCTATAAATCTACTGATGAAAACCAGTTCCATCGTGGCATATCGTTACTATTAGCACCTCTTAAAAATGTAAATTTTGCACTGTTCACCTCCTACAAAAAGAAAGACGGCACTCTTCAATCCGATTCCATAAAACCTTTTATATCCAGCATTGTAAACACAGGCTTTCATAGAAATTCCAGCGAATTTGATAAAAAACACAAATTAGAAGAAATGATTTTTGGCTCCTATTTATCAGCCAATCTGAAAAAGATAGAACTGGGAATATCATTTCTGCAATCTAAACATACACCTGAAATAAAAGGAACCGATGTTGCTTACAATTTTCACGGTTTTAAGGGAAGTGAAAACCGTAATATTAGTCTTTACTACGAAACTCAATTTCGATCGATACACTTATACGGAGAAATAGCTCAAAGCAAATCCGGAGGCAAGGCACTTTTGCAAGGGGCAAATATTCAGGCTCACCCACAGCTTAACTTCGAGCTGATCTACCGAAAATACGATCCGGATTATCATGCCTTATTCTCGAATGCATTTGCAGAACAAAGTAAAACTCAAAACGAAGAAGGTTTCTACATGGGCGTCGAATTTCATCCTTATCCAAAATGGACACTAAAAGCTTATTACGATCAGTTCCAATTTCCCTGGCTGAGATATTCAGCCAACTCACCCAGTGAAGGACATGAATATTTCTCACAGCTTGAATTTACTCCTAACAATTCGGTTTCGGTTTATTTTAGGTACAAGCAGGAGAGCAAACCAGAAAATGACAGTTCAGGTGTTATCAAAAGTCTGGTCGACCAGAAGAAAAATCAATACCGTCTTCATTTGTCGGCAAAACTGAATGAGAATTGGGAAATTAGAAACCGAATTGAAATCTCACAATACCAAAAAGAAAATATCAATGAAAATGGTTATCTCCTTTATCAGGATTTAATTTATCACTTTACGAACAAACCTATTTCCCTGAATCTTCGTTACGCTTTATTCGACACAGATTCTTTTAATTCGAGAATTTACGCGTACGAAAATGACATTCTTTACGCCTACTCCGTGCCTGCCTACTATCTAAAAGGAAATCGTTTTTATATCAATTTTAACTGGGAATTAAACAGGCATCTTAAATTATACGCAAGATATTCTCAAACAAAATATTCCAACCAAACAAGCATAGGCTCCAGCAACTCAGAAATCAAAGGCGACACAAAATCAGAGATTAAATTATTACTCAAATTTCGTTTTTAACGACCGATAGCTAAATGAATTTCGCGACAAGTTCATTATACTCCTTGGCTTTGTTCATTTATACATCGGCAATAATTTCGCAATTCAAGAATCCTTTCTTACTTTCGAACCCCAAATTCAATAAGCATGAAAAAAATAATCAATCCTTATATCGAAACCGAAAATGGAAACTGCTTTGGCTGCTCCCCAAAAAATGAGCAGGGTTTGCAAATGGAATTCTTCGAAGACGGCGATTTCATTGTCTCTCACTGGAATCCGAAAGCTCATTTGTCGGGTTTTAAAAATGTATTGCACGGAGGAGTTCAGACTACTATTCTTGATGAAATTGCTTGCTGGGTAGTATTTGTAAAATGCCAAACCAGTGGAGTAACCACAGCCTTAAATGCAAAATTCAGAAGCTCTGCTTTTACAGATAAAGGATTGCTGACAGTGCGGGCTCAATTAATTTCTCAGGAAAAGAAATTTGCGAACATTCATGCAGAAATATTGGATGAAAATGGAAAAGTCTGCTCTGAAGCCGAAATCCAGTATATGATATTTCCTCCTGAAATGGCAAAGAAAAAGTTTGGATATCCAGGAATCGAAGCATTCTATGAGTAAAATTACACGAGATTAAGATCTTCATTGTATCTCTTCCATCGTTTTTCTTCCATCTCCATAAAACGGCCGAACTTATAAGGTGGATCTATCGATATATCCATCTTCTCGTTTGTAACCGGATGATGAAACTGAAGCCCTGTTGCGCACAGGAACAATCCTTTCCTGCGCAAAATCTCACCTTCACTTCCATATAGTTTATCGCCCAAAATTGGAGTTCCCATTCCTGCCATATGAATTCTCAACTGATGAGTTCTTCCCGTTTTTGGAAACAAATGAACCATATTTAAGGTTTGATTGCGAATCGAATTATTTCTTTGAATCACCTGAAATGAACTTACAGCATCCTTACCTTCAACGGGCATATCAACCTTACCTTTATCAGGCAAACTGCCTATAACTACTGCTGTATATTGCTTGCTGACAGTTCTATTTTCGAATTGCGCTCCTAAGCACTTAATTGCATGGGATGTTTTTGCTATCAATAACAATCCACAAGTAGGATTATCCAAACGATGAACCGGACGAAAAACCGTCAAAGCATCAATACATGTTGACAGCTTTAAATTAAACGGCAAAGTATTCTGTATAGTACGAAATAAATTTCCACTTACCGAAATACCGGCAGGTTTATTAATCACGGCAATATGCTCATCTTCATAAATTACCTCGAGTTCCAATTCAAATACCTTTGCCGGAGGTAATTCCAAATCACACATGTCAATTCGCTGCCCTGATTCTACCCACAAACCAGTTTTTGCAACAACTCCATTCACCAGTACCATTCCCTTCTTTATTGCCTTTTTCATCCCCTGATGAGATGAAATTGAAACAAAAACAGAAGGAGCATAATCCTGCAAACGAATATCGCTTATGCCGTCTGGAACAATATGCGTTTCGATTACTTTCACAATATTTTAGTTTAAGTTTCTATACCTGAAAGATAAAACAAAATCAGGACAGTATTTGCCTTAGATCGACACCCGATAAAAAAATGTCGTAATTCTGTAACAATACGATTCAAACATCTAATCTGCTTTCTCTTAAATATGTAATTTTAATTCTTAACAAATTAAAACAATAATAATATTTCCTCCTGCAAACCTTTGTTTCTGATAAATATCAGCTTTTTAATGGGCAGACAAAAAAGTTTTTAATTTTGAAATTTAAAAATTTTACTACTTTTGCGCCTTATTATAAAGGCATCATCTGGGAAACTGGTAGTTTCCAGTAAAAAAGCAATTGTTTTTTTAACTGGCCAAAAAACAAAAGGATGAAAAAGACAAATGCGGCCCGCATTTTAGATCGGGCAAAAATTGAATACGAAATTATCGATTACGATGTGGATCCAATAGAATTGGGAGCCGAACGCGTAGCTGAAAAAACAGGTCAGCATATTCAATTTATCTTCAAAACACTTGTCCTTACCGGAGATAAAACAGGCACAATTGTCGCTTGCATTCCCGGAGCCTCCGAACTTGATCTTAAAGCATTCGCAACTCTTAGCGGCAATAAAAAATGTGCAATGGTTCCCATGAAAAATATTCAGGAACTAACAGGCTATATTCGTGGTGGCTGTTCTCCTCTGGGAATGAAAAAAGATTATCCTATCTTTATGGATATGAGTGCTCTTAAGCTTGACTACGTGTTAATCAGTGCCGGCATCAGAGGCAAACAACTAAAGCTAAATCCACATGATCTGCTAAAAGTATCAGGTGCAGCAACCGGAGCAATAGCCACCCTAAAATCCCAAACTACATGATAAAAAGTAAAGCGATTATTTGGGATTACAACGGAACACTTTTGGATGATCTGTCGATAGGACTTAAGAGTATCAACCAAATGCTGATTAAAAGAGAGCTTCCTATACTAAGCACGGAAAGCTATAGAGACATTTTTACTTTTCCGGTAAAAAAATATTACGAATCTGTTGGATTCAATTTTGAAAAGGAAGATTGGGATCTTACAGCAAAAGAATTTATCTCCAATTACAAATCCTTATTACCTGAATCAAGCATATTTCCTGAAGCTATTCAGCTTCTTTCCCATTTTTCGTCCTTAGGTAAAAAACAATTTATCCTGTCGGCAATGGAACAGAACATGCTGAACGCTTCGGTTGCAAATGAAAATATTGGCAGTTTTTTCTCAGAAATTTCCGGCATTGATAATATTTATGCCAGTTCGAAAATTGCAAATGGAATTAAAATGATTGAAAGTCATCAGCTTACTCCAAAAGATGTTTGCCTGTTTGGTGACACCACTCACGACTACGAAGTTGCTCAGGAATTAGGCTGTAATTGTATATTAATTGCTGCAGGTCATCAATCCATCAAAAAATTAAATGAGACAGGTTGCCCTATTGTGGTCAATCACCTTAACGATATTATAAAGAATTAAAACAACCATTTTTAGTAACTACTATTTTTAAACCTAAACAATCATTTTAAGATGAAAAAATTACTTGTAATCTTTGCTGTTCTGGCTTCCTTCGCAGTGAATGCTCAAAACTTTCAGTTGCACCGCGATTTCGACAGAGATCAATTCACCTCCACTTTCGAAATGTTTAAAATGGACAAATGGGGTAACACGTTTACTTTCGTAGATTTTGATTACAATTCAGAAAACGGAATCAACCAAGGTTATTTTGAGATTGCCCGTGTCTTAAAAACAGAAAAAATGCCTGTCGGTATCCATATTGAATTCAATGGTGGTGTTGGAAATGCCACAAACTTCGGATACACCATTACAAATGCCTGGATTTATGGTTTGAACTATTCTAAAGGAAATGCAAAATGTGGATTTTCGGCTTATGCAGGTTACAAATCTTTTAAAAATGCCGGCAAAGGTAATTTTCAGGTAACAGGAACCTGGTATGCAAACCTGTTTAAAAATAAAGTAACACTATCTGGTTTTGCTGATCTTTGGTCAGAAAATGGAGACAATGAAGCCATTGCCTCAGGTATTGTTTCAGACAAACTGGTTTTCTTAGCTGAACCTCAATTTTGGTATAATGCCACAGAAAATATATCTCTTGGTGGAGAAATTGAAATCTCTAACAATTTTGCTGGTGACGACTTTAAAGTTCGTCCTACTTTAGCTGTAAAATGGAATTTCTAATCGGAAAACTAATTATAAACAACCATGTTAGATAAATTTTTTAATATCACCGGGCAAGGTTCAAACATGAAGACAGAGATTGTCGCCGGTTTAACCACCTTTGCTACGATGGCCTATATTTTGGCTGTAAATCCATACTTTCTCTCCGTTGCAGGAATGGATTATGGTGCTGTAATGACTGCAACTGCATTATCTGCAGTGATTGCTACATTAGTTATGGCATTGGTTGCTAAACTTCCTTTTGCTTTAGCTCCGGGGATGGGACTAAATGCCTTTTTTGCATTCACCGTATGTGGTGTAATGGGATGCAGCTGGCAGTTAGCTCTTACCGCAGTATTTGCTGAAGGTATCATCTTTCTTTTACTTACGTTCTTTAACGTTCGCGAAGCCATTATCAACTCAATTCCTACCAATATTAAACATGCTATTTCTGTAGGTATTGGTCTGTTTATTGCTTTTATAGGATTGGCACATAAAGATGTTGCAATTATTGTACAAGGACAAGGAGTTCCTGTTCACTTAGGAAATCTTCATTCTGCAGGGGCATTGCTTTGTATTTTAGGTATCATTATTATTGGCCTGCTTTTGGTTCGCAATGTAAAAGGTGCAATTTTAATTGGTCTTCTGGCTGTAACTGCAGTTGGATTGATTCCAGGAATAGACGTTACAAGTCTTCCTAAGGATGGTGGTATTGTAAGTCTTCCTCCATCATTAGAGCCTATCTTTTTCAAATTTGTAGGATTTGAGGAGGTTCTTTCATGGAAATTTGTTTCTATCCTATTCGTTTTCCTTTTTGTAGATATGTTCGACACTGTTGGAACTCTTGTAGGTGTATCTTCAAAAGCAAATCTTTTGGATGAAAAAGGAAGAGTACCCCGTGTTAAACAAGCTCTTTTTGCCGATGCTATTGGTACTACTGTAGGTGCAGTATTGGGAACATCAACTGTAACAACTTACGTTGAAAGTGCTGCCGGTGTAGCCGAAGGTGGAAAAACAGGTATGACCTCATTGGTTGTGGCATTCATGTTCTTTCTTGCCTTATTTTTCACACCGCTTTTCACAATGATTCCTGCGGCTGCCAGTTCATCAGTTCTTGTAATCATCGGTATTTTCATGATGAGTCCAATCACAAAAATCAACTTTGATGATTACTCAGAATTCATTCCGGCTTTCCTTACCATGATTATGATGCCTCTTGCATACAGTATCGCAGAAGGTATTGCATTCGGTATGCTTTCCTATGTAATCTTAAAAGTACTAACAGGCCGTTACAAAGAACTAAACATTGCAATGATTTGTATTGCCTTTTTATTCGTACTGAAATACATTTATAATATTGGTGAGTAATTACTTCCCAAAACATTTACAATCCCTCATACAATGTATGGGGGATTTTTTTATCCTTTCTTTTTCAACTTCACAAAAATAAAACCACACTCAATCATCAGATATCAACCATCAGTCACTATTATGAATTCATTCATCAGAACTTTATTGTTTTTTGTCCGTTTAAGAATACGTGTTGAAATAAATAAGGAAAGATATGAGAGCGAGCAAATTAATAGGTTGGGCATTTCTTATTATACCAGGAATAATTTCCTGTTCCACATCGGAAGAGGATATGAATATGGAGATTCAAATTACCAATTCTGTGAATATTGAAGAAAATGCGATGGTGAACTGCATTTTGGAAGACCTTCTTTGCGAGGTGGAAAAAAATGTGATTGCAACCGATTATGGTACAAAGTCAAAAGACAATACCAAAAGAGATTCAATTCCAGTTATTAAAGTAAGCGGTGACAATGAACCTCCAACATCCACAAAAACAATAAGTATCAACTATGGATCAAGTAATCATACCGATCATCTGGGAAGATTAAAACGTGGACAAATACACAATGAAATTTCAGGGAGATACATGACGAATCAGACTCTTCAATCTATTCATTTTGAAGAATTTTGTATTAATGATCTAAAAATAGAAGGTCGTATTGAAATTACATCGAATGGATTCAACGAATTTGATCAGCTAAGCTTTACTATTTCGTACGACAATATTGTTTTCACCTCTTCAAACGGATTACAATACAGTATTTCAGGTACAAAAACCAAAGAATGGATTGACGGATACAGCACCCCGGAAAACCCATGGGATGATCAATTTCTGGTTTCCGGTGAATGCCATGGAATCAATTCTGAAAACAGAGAATATCATTCAAAGATATCAACACCATTGTTAATAAGTCGCTCGTGCGAATTCATTTTATCCGGCGAAACTGAATTTCAAATAGAAAATGAATCGGTATTTTATAGTTTTGGAGATAGGATGTGCGATAATAAAGGATACTACATCCGAAATGGCAAGACAAATAATTTTGAATTTGGCAGATATTCTTTTAGAAAAATAACCCAATAAATTTCTTGATGCATAAATGGTAATTTAGTTAGTATTAGACAAGAAAAGCCCCAAATTGGGGCTTTTTATTTATATCATTGAGATTCTTCTTTATTTTTCCTTGCTTCCTTTTATTGGCCTGGAAGTATCTGGTAAAATTAAATTCAATATAACTCCTACCAAAGAAGCAAGACCAATTCCTGCCAAAGAGAAGGTTCCATATGAAATTTGTGCTCCACCAATTCCTACGGTTAGCACAATAGAAATAATCACCTGATTTCTGGTTTTTGAGAAATCTGTCTTGGCATCAATTAATGTTTTGATTCCGATACTGGCAATCATACCGAACAACAGCAGCATAATTCCACCCAAAACAGCTTGTGGAATTGTTTTAAGAAATGCACTTACTTTTCCGATAAGGGAAAATACTACTGCCGTAATTGCAGCAATTCTCAATACTCGCGGATCGGTAACTTTAGTTAATGCTATTGCTCCGGTTACCTCAGAATAAGTTGTATTTGGTGGTCCGCCAAAAAATCCAGCGAAAGCTGTAGCAATACCATCACCAAGCAGAGTTCTGTGCAAACCTGGATCTTTTACAAATTTCTTATTCGCCACTCCTCCAATTGCATACATATCACCCACATGTTCTATAATCGGGGCAAAAGCAACAGGAAGCATATACAATACAGCACCCCAGTTTAATTCCGGACGAACAAAATCAGGCAACGCAAACCATGCAGCATCATTAATTGACGTAAAATCAACTTTCCCTAATACTATAGAGAGAATGTAACCAACAATAATTCCCACAAAAATAGGAATCAGCTTAATCATTCCTTTGCTGTAAACCACAACTAGAACTGCAGTTAATAAGGAAACAGAAGAAATAATCCAATTCGTTTTTGCCATATTTACAGCAACAGGAGCCAGTGAAAGACCAATAATCATGATTACAGGCCCCACCACAATAGAAGGAAATATTTTCTCGATTACGCCTAAGCCCCAAACTTTGATTATTGCAGAGACAACGCCATACACCAAACCAACGGCAATTAAACCAGAAAGAGCTCCCGGCAAACCATACAATTCCGTAGCGGCTACAATTGGAGCAATAAATGCAAAACTACTGCCCAAAAAAACAGGAACCTTACCTTTTGTGATTAAATGAAAAATCAAGGTTCCGATTCCTGCTGTAAATAATGCGACTGATGGGTCAATACCGACTAATAACGGGACAAGGACTGTTGCGCCAAAGGCAACAAATAAGAACTGAATCCCGATAATAATTCTTTTCGCGGGACTATCAAAGTTCGGTGTGCTGGTTTCTTGAGACAGGATCATAAAATAGGTTTAGATTTTTTACAAATTGGCGCAAATATAGCAAGGATGCCTCGAAGAACAAATCCGAATAGTTGTTTTTAAAGAAGTTCTCTTTATGATGATCATGCTCAACACACAACAAAACCAAGCGTTTCAAACACTCAGGCTATCGAAATAAAACAATCAAAAAAATGGAAAAAAATTAATGAGCGGGAAAAAACCAAATCAATTCCTGATAAATCTAAAATTATTTAGAACTTGATATCACGAACCATTAACTGAGTTTCAACTTTTCCCATGTACTCATTCTCCTGAAGTGAGTAACAGACATCAAATGGAACACCACTCGAAATTTTAGGATACAAATTCCCCATTGAAAAAGCAATTCCTGCTTTTACATCTCCTTCGCGAATATCGTCAACAACTGAAAGTTTAAGATGTTCCTTATTTCTTCCTACCGGACGACTATAACCATAATCGAGAACTTGTTCGCTCACAAAAACCGGGGTCATGTTTTTTGGGCCGAAAGGCTCAAACTGTTTAATAATCCGGAAAAATTTAGGGGTAATATCAGATAATTTTATATTTGCATCAATCTTAACCTGAGGAACCAACATATCTTCTGAAATGTTATTTACCACATAATCTTCGAAACGTTTTTGGAACTCTCCAACATTCTCGATTTTCATAGTTAAACCTGCAGCATACTTGTGACCACCAAAGTTTTCCAGTAAATCACTACATTCCGAAATTGCATTGTACAAATCAAAACCGTCAACCGAACGAGCGCTGCCTGTAGCAAAACCATTCGATTCGGTAAGAATTACTGTTGGTTTATAATAATTCTCAATCATTCGAGAAGCAACAATACCAATCACTCCTTTGTGCCAGTTACGATCAAAAAGAACAGTGCTTTTTTTAGCAAGCAACGCGCTGCTTTTTGCAACTCTTTCCAACGCTTCATCCGTAATACTATGATCCAATTCTTTGCGATCTTCGTTCATCACATCAATTGTATCTCCTATTAATATGGCCGACTCCTCAGTATCGGCAATCAGCAATTGAACTGCCCGGTTGCCCGATTGAATTCTTCCGGCAGCATTAATTCTTGGACCGACTTTAAAAACAATATCGTTTACTGTCAGATCTTTGTCAACTCCGGCTAAATTTAATATTGTTTTCAGTCCTAGTCTCGGAGAATTATTCAGTTGTATTAATCCAAAATAGGTCAGCACTCTGTTCTCGCCGGTAATTGGGACAATATCCGAAGCTATACTAACAGCCAATAAATCAAGCAATGGTATCAACTCCTCAAATGGCCATCCCATTTTCTGAGCCAATCCCTGCATTAACTTAAAGCCAACTCCACAACCCGATAACGCATCACAAGGATAATCGCAATCCAATCTTTTAGGATCGAGAACTGCAATTGCCTCTGGCAAAATATCGCCTGGTGTATGATGATCGCAAACTATAAAATCGATGCCTTTTTCATTCGCGTATGCAATTTTACCAACGGCCTTAATACCGCAGTCCAATGCAATTATCAATTTAAAATTGTTATCCGCGGCGTAATCAATCCCTGCTGTTGAAACGCCGTAACCTTCCGAGTACCGATCAGGAATATAATAATCTATAAAATCGAAGTGTTTTTTAAGATAAGTGTAAACAAGAGAAACAGATGTGGTTCCATCAACGTCATAATCACCATAGATCATAACTCTTTCTTGTTTCTGAATTGCTGTCTCTATTCTTTCAACAGCTTTATCCATATCTTTCATTAGAAAAGGATCGTGCAGATCATCGAGGCTGGGACGAAAAAACTTCTTTGCCATATCGAATGTAGTAATCCCACGTTGCACCAGCAAATCAGCGACTAAACGGTCAACACCAAGTGATTTCATAAGTGTTATAACCGTTCCTTCATCTCCCGGCTCATTGATTACCCATCTCTTTTCCATATTCTAGAATTTGGCTAGCTAAATTAGTCAATTTCAAGCGTCATATCAAACAGTTTAGTGATATGGCTCTTCAAATTATGTTTTACTTCTTCAATATCAAGCTCTTTGCCCAATTCTTTTTTTAAGGATGTTACCCCTTTATCAACAAATCCACACGGATTAATGTACTCAAAATATTTTAAATCGGTATTTACATTAAAAGCAAAACCATGCATGCTTACCCATCTGCTGATTCGCACACCAATAGCACAAATTTTGCGAACAGTCGGCTTTCCAACATCCAACCAAACTCCTGTTGCACCTTCCAACCGCGTTCCAACAATTCCATAATCGGCAATACAATTAATAACAGCTTGCTCCAGAGTTTCGATGTATTTTTTAATTCCCATATCGTAGGTTTCCAAATTTAAGATTGGATACCCAACAATCTGTCCCGGCCCATGATAGGTAATATCACCTCCGCGATTAATTTTATGAAAAGTTGCCTCTTTTGCCTGAAGCTGCAATAAATCAAGAAGCATATTTTGTTCTTTCCCGCTTTTTCCAAGCGTATAAACGTGTGGATGTTCGCAAAACAACAAATAATTATTTGATAATTTTTTCTGATCAGCCGGAAGATCAGCATTAGCCAGCTTGGATGTCAGAACTTCATTAAACAAATTTTCCTGATAATCCCATGCTTCTTTATAATCAATCGATCCAAGATCGCAAAATACAGTCTTAATCATCTTTTAAACTCCGTTTTAAGTTTAACGCATTTACATGACGTTCTGCATGATATGAGGAACGCACCAAAGGTGTACTTTCTACAAATGCAAAACCTTTTTCCAAACCAACAGTTTCATATTTTTTGAATACCTCAGGAGTAATGTATTCCTGAACTTCCAAATGATTTTTTGTTGGCTGCAAATACTGACCAATTGTCATGACTCTGACTCCCACCTCAAGCAAATCATCCATTACTTGATAAATCTCTTCTTCTTTCTCGCCCAAACCAAGCATTATTCCCGATTTAGCGACAATCCCCGAATCTGAAATTTGCTTTAACACCTTCAAGCTTAAATCGTATTTTGCTTTGCTTCGAACTTCACGGGTTAATCTTCGAACCGTTTCCAGATTATGAGAGATCACCTCCGGATTCATATCAATCACTCTTTGAATGTCCTCCTCTTTCCCATTAAAATCGGGGATTAAAACCTCAAGTGTGGTTTCCGGAGTAGTTTCTTTTATACATTTTATGGTTTCTGCCCAAATTCCAGATCCTCCGTCTTCCAAATCATCCCGGTCAACAGAAGTTATTACAGCATGTTTTAAGCTCATCAGCTTAATGGAACGAGCCAATCTTTTGGGTTCTTTCCAATCTGCCTCAAGTGGCTTTCCTGTTGGAACGTTACAAAATTTGCAGGCACGCGTACAAATATTTCCTAAAATCATAAAAGTAGCAGTTCCATTTCCCCAACATTCTCCAACATTCGGACATTTCCCGCTCGAACAAATAGTATGCAATCCATTCTCCTTTACTATTCCATTCACGTATGCATAATCGTCACCCTTTGGCAACTGTATTTTCAACCAATCTGGTTTTCTTCTTGTCTTCATTTTACTACTGCTTAATTTTTCCTGATGATTCAAAACTCTTTAAACTCTTTTCATCAATAATTTATAACTGATCAAAACACCACAAATAATCAATTGATTTTCAGCAACAAACACTACAGCAAAATTTAATTCCTAAATAAAAATAAATCCACGCAAAGGTATTCGAAACATTTTAACTTTGCATGAAATACCTTATATTTTTGCCTCTTTCGTGAATGTTTCGTTATATTTATTCAATCTAAATACCATTAATTTCATGCAATATTACCAATTATATTTGGCTTTACAATGGCATTTGAAACAACACATTTTTCGTTTAAGAAATAGAAAAATTCAACAGTAAAGAAAATAAGCTTTCTTTTTAAATCTTTTATAAACCCCCTAAGCTGGCAGACACAATCAATTCTCATACTTTAATTAGCGCAATCAGCATTAAATCCAATAAGTAAAGCTATTGAAATTAATTATTTGGACAGATTATATTATCTTTGCACCCGAATAAACTTTATTGAGATTAAGATGAATGCGTTAGAACTTAGTGAACAAGAAATCATTAGAAGGAATTCCCTTAAAGAAATGCAGTCTATGGGTATCAACCCATTTCCTGCGGCACAATATCATGTAAACAGCTTTTCTTCAGATATTCTGAAAGATTTCGATCCTGAAAAGAAAAACCTTCAAGAGGTTTGTATAGCAGGTAGAATCATGAGCAGAAGAATTATGGGTAAAGCTTCCTTTCTTGAACTTCAGGATTCGAAGGGAAGAATACAGGTTTACATTACAAGAGATGATATCTGCCCGGGCGAGGATAAAACCCTTTACAACACAGTATTCAAAAAACTGACTGATATTGGTGATTTTATTGGAATTAAGGGTTACGTATTTGTTACTCAGGTAGGTGAAACTTCGGTTCATGCAACCGAAATGACAATTCTTTCAAAATCTATTCGTCCGCTTCCAATTGTTAAGGAAAAAGATGGAAAAGTTTACGATGCTTTCAGCGATCCTGAAATGCGTTACCGTCAGCGGTATGTTGATTTGGTAGTAAACCCATCTGTTAAGGATGTTTTCCTGAAAAGAACGAAAATCATCAACTCGATGCGCGAACTTTTCAACAGCAAGGATTATTTAGAAGTGGAAACACCAATCTTACAGGCTATTCCAGGTGGTGCTTCTGCCCGTCCGTTCGAAACACATCACAATGCATTGGATATTCCTCTTTACATGCGTATTGCCAACGAACTTTATCTGAAAAGATTAATTGTTGGTGGATTTGACGGGGTTTATGAGTTTGCAAAAGATTTTCGTAACGAAGGAATGGATCGTACTCACAATCCGGAATTTACAGTAATGGAAATCTATGTTGCCTATAAGGATTACAACTGGATGATGGACTTTACTGAAGAAATGATCGAGAAAATTGCGATGGATCTTCACGGAAAAACCAAATTGACTGTTGGCGATAAGGAGATTGATTTCAAACGTCCTTTCAAACGGATCTCTATGCTTGATTCTATTCTTGAATTCACCGGAATTGATATCAATGGAATGGATGATGTACAACTTCGCGAGGTTTGTAAAAAACTGAATATAGAAGTGGATGAAACCATGGGAAAAGGAAAATTAATCGATGAAATTTTTGGTGAGAAATGTGAAGGAAATTACATTCAGCCAACTTTCATTACCGATTACCCTGTTGAAATGTCTCCTCTTTGCAAAAAGCACAGAGACAATCCGGAATTAACCGAGCGCTTCGAACTAATGGTGAATGGAAAAGAACTTTGTAATGCATATTCGGAGTTAAATGATCCTATTGATCAGTTGGAGCGTTTTCAGGAACAAAACAAATTAAGTGAAAAGGGTGATGATGAAGCCATGTTTATTGATATGGACTTTGTTCGTGCTCTTGAATATGGTATGCCTCCTACATCAGGAATGGGAATTGGTATTGATCGGTTAACGATGTTGATGACCAACTCACAATCAATTCAGGATGTATTATTCTTCCCGCAAATGAGACCTGAGAAGAAAGCGGCTGTTGACAGTGATGATAAATTTATTGCTTTGGGGATTGCCCCTGAATGGATGCCTGTAATTCGTAAAGCGGGTTTTTTAACCGTTAGCGCTTTAAAGGAAGAAAAGTCAACAAAACTTCATCAGGATATTTGCGGCTGGAATAAAAAACTAAAAATGGGATTAAAAAACCCAAGTCAGGAAGAAGTAGCAGAGTGGTTGTCTTAATAATTCCCGCTTTAAAATATTTTCATATCGGAGGTCGGGAATTTCTCCCTTCCTCCGATATTTAGTAAATTAGAGATCTGATCGTTACAGAAATAATTCTCTAACAACACCAGACTTATCAATAAATTCATGAACAAATCATCAAAAATTGCCATAATTGGTGGTGGTAGCTGGGCTACAGCTATTGCAAAAATCTTTATGGAAAATGTAGCAGAAATTAACTGGTACATGCGTAATCCGGATACCATTGACCAATTTAAGGAATTAGGTCATAACCCACGCTACATTACCAGTGCGGAATTTGACATCGACAAAATCAATTTCTCACATAATATTGATGAAATCGTAACAAATTCTGACATCATTGTTTTTGCAATACCATCCGCATTCTTGAAGAATGCACTAAAAAATCTTACGGTAAGCCTTGAAGATAAATTTATTGTATCAGCAATTAAAGGTATTGTTCCCGATGAAAATATGATTATTGGTGAATTCTTTAATGAAAAATACAATGTGCCAATTGACAACATCGGAATAATATCCGGTCCATGCCATGCGGAAGAAGTTGCATTGGAACGATTATCATATTTAACGATTGCCTCTCAGAATACAAAAAAAGCAAGAGTTTTGGCTCTAAAAATGGAATGTGCATATATTAAAACAACCATTTCCGATGATATTTACGGAACTGAATATTCGGCTGTTCTAAAAAATGTTATTGCCATCGCTTCCGGTATTTGTCACGGACTTCGTTATGGTGATAATTTTCAAGCCGTGCTGATATCAAACGCAATTCAGGAAATTAAACGATTTGTAGATACGGTTCATCCCATCACAAGAGATATTAAAAGCTCAGCTTATTTAGGCGATTTATTGGTCACCTGTTATTCTCAATTTAGTAGAAACAGAACTTTTGGAACCATGATTGGGAAAGGATATTCTGTGAAATTTGCTCAGTTAGAAATGCATATGATTGCCGAAGGATATTATGCGGTTAGTTGTATCAAAGAAATTAATGATAAATACAAGGTTCACATGCCAATTACCATGGCTGTTTATAATATTCTGTACGAAAAAATATCTCCTGCAATGGAAATCAAATTATTAACAGAAGATTTACGTTAAAGTTATTTTTCAATTGTAAATTTGTATTTTGAAAAACTTTTCATTTTACAAAAGTAAAAGTAACGCATTGCATGAATGCAGAATAAGAGAGATCGCAAAAGCATTCGTCAATTATTTTAGTTTGAAATACATTTAATTAATTATACACATTAAACCCATTTCTGTCTTTCGCTCTGAGGGGGTATCGGTTCTGACAGATCTGGATTTTACAACTTAATTTGAAAATAATGGAACACATCAAGTTGAGCTTTGAAAAATCTTTAAACTTCGTAAGCAAGGAAGAGATTTTCAAATTTAAAGAAGAAAGTCAAAAACATTTAACTGCTCTTCAAAAAGGAACCGGTAAGGGAAATGACTATGTTGGTTGGGTAGATTTACCTTCTCAGATTACTGAAGAAGAGCTAAATGATATCGAAGCAACCGCTTTATCTTTGAAAGATAAAGTAGAAGTATTGGTAGTAATTGGTATTGGAGGATCGTACCTGGGTGCAAAAGCTGTTAACGATGCTTTGGCTCATAGTTTCGATCAACTGAATATCGGTAACGAAAATCCGCTTGTATTGTATGCCGGACAAAATATCAGCGAGGACTATCTGTTCGAGTTAATGGACATTTTAAAAGATCTTGAGTTTGGTATTTGTGTAATATCTAAATCGGGAACAACTACCGAACCTGCTATTGCCTTTCGTTTGTTAAAAGAACTTTTGGAAGAAAATGTTGGCAAAGAGGAAGCTCGTGAAAGAATTATCGCTATTACAGATGCATCAAAAGGAGCTCTTAGAACTCTTGCTGTTCAGGAAGGCTACAAAACATTTGTAATTCCTGATGACGTTGGTGGTAGATTTTCGGTTTTAACTCCTGTTGGATTGCTTCCTATTGCGGTTGCAGGTCACGACATCAAGGAATTGGTAAAAGGCGCTAAATCGATGCAGGAATATTCAATAGCAACGGCATTCGAAGAAAATCCTGCATTACTATACGCAGCTACCAGAAATGCTCTTTACGCAAAAGGCAAAGGAATTGAAATTTTAGCCAATTACAATCCAAAACTGCACAATGTAGCCGAATGGTGGAAGCAACTTTACGGTGAAAGCGAAGGAAAAGAAAACAAAGGTATTTTTCCAGCCAGTGTTGATTTCACAAGTGATTTGCACTCAATGGGACAATATATTCAGGAAGGACAACGTAACATTTTCGAAACTGTTATTTCAATTGCTAAACCCAACCATACTGTAATTATTCCTGAAGATAAAGACAATCTTGACGGTTTGAACTTTTTGGCTGGAAGACGCATTGACGCGGTGAATAAAATGGCAGAATTAGGAACCCAATTGGCTCACGTTGACGGTGGTGTTCCAAATCTAAGAATTGAAATGCCTCAGTTGAATGAATTCTACTTAGGTGAATTGCTTTATTTCTTTGAAATTGCCTGTGGTGTAAGTGGTTACATTCTTGATGTAAACCCATTTGATCAACCCGGTGTTGAAGCATACAAAAGCAACATGTTTGCTTTGCTTGAAAAACCTGGCTTCGAAGAGGAAACTCAAAAAATCAAAGAGAAATTGTAGTCTCAGTTTCAATACTATAAAAAAAGATCAACTTTAGAGTTGATCTTTTTTTATTTCCTCACTTTGTAGCTCTTCTGCTAAACTCTTTTTTGCATCCCTTCGAATCCGTGTTTTTTTCCCCGCAAACTGCCCCAAAAAGAAAGCACTCACCATAATTGGATAGGTGTATAACTGAAAGCCCAAACCAAACAAATGCCGAAACAGGATTACAAATGGAATGGGTGCATGAATACAGACAAACCACATTACTGAGAACTTTTTAAATCCTTGCCTGATAAATCCAAATGGTATATTCAAAATAAAAGTTGAGAGAGCTGCTAAAAGTAAATTTAGTTCCATGCAAACGAATATATTAATAATATCTAATAAAACGGTGCGTAATCTCTTTAATAAAAACAAACTAATATTTACATTTGCCCCAATTAAAAATGCTTTAAATTATGCAGTACTCATCTCTAAACTAGAAGGAAGCTTGTTGGTGATATTCGACAGAAATCGAATTAATTCAGAACCCTTTTTACCTCAGTTAAAAAATTATCTTTAGTAATTGGCATTGCAATATAACCATGACATCCGGCTTCAATACAACGCTCTTCTTCCCCTTTCATAGTATAAGCTGCCTGAGCAATCACTTTTGTATCCTGATTCCTGTTTTTTATTAAAGCCATACAATCTTTCGTTGATTTACTATAAATGTTCATATCAAGAATAAGCAAATCAGGCATTAATTCATTCAACATGTTTATCATGATATTCTCATTTGAAGCATGAGAAATAGTAACATCTTCACCATCAAATAATTTTTGCAGATAAAGAAACGAGTTATAATCTTCCTCTGCAATTAATACCGATTTTCGGCCCATAGACTTCGTCCGCGTTACAACTTGTGAATCATCAGCACCAATTGTTTCATTTTTAGAATAGGGTAGTGTAAAATAAAAAGTACTGCCCTTTCCAACTATCGATTCAAACCTGATTTCACCTCCCAGAAGCTCAACAAGTCCTTTTGAAATGCTTAAACCCAATCCTGTTCCATCAGTAAACTGCTCTTCATCTCCTTGTCTGAAACGTTTAAAAATAATATCATGTCTGTTTTTAGGTATTCCGCAGCCTTCATCTTTCACATATACTTCGATTACTGTCTGCGACAAATATTCCTTAAAATTATATCCAACTTCCACCTTACCAACTTCTGAAAATTTGATCGCATTATTAAGCAAATTATCCAGAATTTGATGAAACCGATTAGAATCTGTAAAAACAGAAAGTCTCTCATACTCTTCCGGCAAATTCAAAACCAACTCGATATTAGGTTTGCTTTCTAATAACACTCCCCTTTTAACCACCTCTATACTGCTTACAAATAATTCGTGCAAATTGGTTTCCACTCTATGTACCGCCACCTGATCCAATTCCAATTTAGAGATATCTACAATATCATCAATAAGCTGTAACAGTCTATTCCCTGAATTTTGAATAATATTTATATACTGAGATTTTTCAGCATCATCCAATTCTGAATCAACAAGCAATTCTGAAAACCCCATAATTGCATTCATTGGAGTACGTATCTCATGACTCATATTAGCGAGAAAAATCGATTTCAATTTATCACTTTCCTCAGCCTTTTCTTTCGCCTTTAACAGCTCTCTTTCAGCCAGCTTTATATCCGTAATATCTCTTGAAACACCTAGAACTCCGATTAGCTTTCCTTCTACATCGTGCATTGGAGTTTTAATTGTCTCAGTTAAAAGTCTGTTTCCACTGGTAGCTGAAACAGCCCAATTGGTAAAGCGAACGCTTTTCGCACTATTTAAAACCTCCAAATCTTTTTCCCAGTAAAAATCAGCAATCTCCCGCGGATAAAAATCATAATCTGATTTGCCAATAAGAGCATTTCCCTTTAAACCATTAAATTTTTCGAAGTTCCTATTACAAGACAGATATATTCCCTTTGGATCTTTTAACCAAATCATTTCAGGAACAGTTTCAATCAGTATTTTTAAATGAGCTCTTTCATTTTCAACCAACGCCATGGCATTCTTACGCAAAGAAATATCACGGACCATAGCCCAAAATCCTTTGGGCTTACCTTTTTCGTCCTTCAACAAATAGATACGCAGTTCAACAGGAATCAAACTTCCATCTTTTCTTATACACTCCTTTTCATATACTCTGGAACTTCCGGATACGAGAACCTCTTCTTCCATTATTTTCTGATCAAATTCAAGCCATTTTAAAGGGGTTAAATCATGACAATTCATATGCGGCAACTCGTCAGAGGAGTAACCAAGCATTTCTTTGAATGCTGTGTTAAATTCGATCACATTAGCATCCATATCCAAAACAACAAATGCATCATTCATGCTTTCATACAAACGCGAATACTTTTCCTTTGTTCTGCTTAATGCGATTTTATTAGCCCTGTTTTGTAATTGTCGGTTCATGAATAATCCCAGCAACATATTGCCCAGTGGATAAATCGTTAGCAGGGGCCAGGAAATTTGCAGCAAAGTTGGCATGGCTTTTTCTGAAGGCAAAAATACAGAGCAACTAATCATCGCAAAATGAACGGCTACTCCTAAAAGTAAATATTTCAACCAATAAGATTTAACACCGATTTTAGTCCATATTTGTTTCCATAAAATACCTATCACACCTGAACTGATTATAACGGCAATTCCCATAAACATTCCTTCTCCGCCTAAAATAAACCGATAAGTACCTGTAATTAGAATTGCAATAATAGTAGGAATTACACCAAAAAATAACCCGGAAATGGAAAGAATAACTGAACGCGTATCAAAAACGACTCCAGTTGCCATTTCCCAGGAAGAAAGCATAAGAACAACACCAATAGCCCCTACAATTCCACCTGCTAATAATTGTTCCCATATGGATTTAAGACCAGTTCTTCTTACCCACAAATAATCATACAACATACTAAATGACAGCAATATTGCAGTATTCTGTATTAAGCTTAGAAACATGGAATTATTCATAAATAAAATAGTAGTAATTTCCTATTGTGGTTATAGTCTATAATAAGAGTGTTTTGTCTCTTATTTACAAAAAATGTATACTTCATTTTCTAAATAAAGTTTTGTTTTCATTCATATTTTATAATAAAAAAAAGAGCAGATTAAATCTACTCTTTTACAATAAAAAATAAAATTGCTTCACTATTCAAGCCATTTCCTTATTCAAATGATGCTTTTCAGTAAACTGATTTATTACATGAGATAATTTTGGATACCCAATCTCTTCCAAATCATAATAAACCCGCGTTGTAGGTTTTTTAATATTGATAATACGATTTAAGTCTATTGGAGTACCAATAATAACAGAATCGCAATCGCTGCTATTAATTGTAGTTTCCAAATCCTTAAGCTGTTGATCGGAATACCCCATGGCAGGTAAAATATTACCAATGTTTGGATAAATTTCGTAGGTTTCTTTCAACTTACCTGCAAGAAAAGGTCGGGCATCTATCTCTTCGGCAGCGCCAAATTTGCGTGCCGCAATTGTGCCTGCGCCAATCTTCATTTCACCATGAGTTAAAGTAGGTCCGTCTTCTACTATTAAAACACGTTTGCCACGAATCAACTCAGGATGATCAACTGTGATTGGTGAAGCTCCATCAATTACGATGGCGTTTGGATTTGCCAATGCAATATTTTCGCGGACTGTTTGAATTCCTTCCGGCGCGGCTGAATCCATTTTATTAATAACAACAACATCAGCCAACCGGAGATTAACTTCTCCCGGATAGTAATTCATTTCGGCTCCCGGACGATGAGGGTCCGCAACTGTAATTGTTAAATCCGGTTTGTAAAAAGAGAAATCATTATTACCTCCATCCCACAAAATAACATCACATCCATCCGGATCTTCCTCTGCCGCACGAACAATCGCCTCATAATCAACCCCAGCGTAAATTATATTTCCACGAGTAACATGTGGTTCATATTCTTCCATTTCCTCAACAGTACAATTGTGTTTTTTCAAGTCATCAACTGTTGCAAAACGTTGTACTTTTTGAGCAACCAAATCCCCATAAGGCATTGGGTGACGTATTGCAATCACCTTTAATCCTTTATTCATTAATTCTTCAATAACCTTTCTAGATGTTTGTGATTTACCACAACCGGTTCTTGTTGCAACCACAGCTATAACAGGCTTATGACTTTTTATCATTGTATCACCAGGTCCTAATAACTTAAAGTTAGATCCTGCCGCATTAACAATCGCACTAACGTTCATTACTTTTTTATACGGAACATCCGAATAAGAAAAAACACAATCATCTACACAATGTTCTTTAATTAATTTAACCAAATCCTCTTCTGCATAAATTGGAATTCCCTCCGGATACAATTCTCCGGACAATTCGGCAGGATATTTTCTTCCATCAATATCAGGAATTTGAGCTGCAGTAAATGCAACTACATTGTACTCCGAGTTGTCTCTAAAGTAAGTGTTGAAATTGTGAAAATCACGACCTGCAGCACCAATAATAATGACATTCTTTTTAGCCATAACTTTTGTTTCTTAAGTTAAAATTAATATTAGGTATGAACACTTAAAATTAAAACTTTAAAGGATTTTTTCTAATTTTAACGACTTTAAGTTGTAGATTTTGAGCCTGTTGCTTAACACGAGCAAAAAAATTGACTTTGTCACAAAACTGTCATAACTTATTTAGTTTTTCCGTTGTTATAAAACTTTTTAACTTCCATATTGTCAATACCCAAACACTTTCCCTTAAAAAAAGAAAATACAAAAATTAATTGAAATTATTATTTATTGCTTATTTTGGGGAAACAAGACTGATGAAACATGAATTTTTTAGCACACCAATACCTTTCAGGTAATTCGGAAAAAGTGAAGATTGGAAACTTTATTGGTGATTACATTAAGGGTAATAAATACAAGGATTATCATCCCGAAATTCAAAAAGGAATTCTCCTGCATCGAAATATTGATCACTTCACTGATCATCATCCAATTGTTTTACAAAGCTCAAACAGACTTAAAAATGGATATAAAAGATACTCAGGAGTTATTGTCGATATGATATATGACCATTTTTTAGCAAAAAAATGGAATAAATATCATACTCAGCCCATTTCAAGCTTTGTCAACAAATCACATGAAATATTAGTGAAGAACTATTTGATTCTTCCTCAGAAAGTAAAACTATTTCTTCCTTTCTTAATTCAAAGCAGAAGATTAGAAAGCTATTCAACAATTGACGGTTTACAAACTGCATTACAAATCATGTCACGCAGAACCAGTTTGCCCGATCAGACCGATTATGCAATAAAAACACTCCTCGATCAATATGAAGATATTGAAACTGAATTTGACTGCTTCATGAGTGATCTTATTAGCTATGTCAGCAATGAACATCAAATTATCGTAGCAACTCCATACGATTGGCATCTAAACGAAGAAATACGAATAACAAAATTGTAAACGCCCACAAGGAAGATCCTCCATAACTAAAAAATGGCAAAGGAATTCCTATAACCGGAGCAAGGCCAATTGTCATACCAACATTTATTGCCATATGAAAAAACAATATACAAGCTACTCCATATCCATATATCCGACTAAAAGGAGATCGTTGCCTTTCGGCCAAAAACAACAAACGAATTATTAGCAGTAATAGAAGGGATAAAACTGCAGTAGAACCAATAAATCCCCATTCTTCGCCTACCGTACAGAAAATAAAATCGGTACTTTGTTCGGGAACAAATTTAAATTTCGTTTGTGTTCCATTCAAAAATCCTTTTCCTGAAAATCCTCCGGATCCAATTGCAATTTTTGATTGAGCCACATTATATCCCGCACCGGAAGGATCCGACTCAATTCCTAACAAATCGTTTATACGTTCTTGCTGATGAGATTCCAAAACATTTTCAAACAAATAACTCACCGAAAATGTGAGGAACAAGCTGCCAACAGCAATCAACAAAACCCAAATGACATTCTTAAGTCGTTCTCTATAAATATAATATAAGAAGGGTACAATATTTAAACTTACTGATATTACTAATATCATATAGGTGGAAACATCCAATTGCAAAGCTTTAACTACACCCCAAACCAAACCAAAACCGATAAATAATGCTGACAGACCAATTATTATTTGTTTGAACCGAAGCCCCATAAATTTCAGACATACAAAAGAAAATCCTAAAATCATCAGAAGCACATATAACTTGGCTAAAAGAAGTGTTACTATAAATAATACTGCTGATAAAAAACCAACAAATAAAACAATACCTGAAAGTCCTTCCCTGTATAACACCAATATGAAAACCACATATACCAAAGCCGATCCAGCGTCTCGCTGCAGAATTATTAAAACAGCCGGAGTGAATAAAATAACTCCTGCTACAACCAAAGACTTAAATTTGTGTATTTTAAAATTAAACTGGCTTATGTATCGTGAAATAGCCAGACAAGTTGCAAATTTAGCAAACTCTGCAGGTTGTAAACGAATTCCTCCAATCTCAAACCATGATCGGGCACCGTTGACCTCCCTTCCAAATATTAGTACGGCAACAAGTAGGAAAATCATGACCAAATAGGTGGGATAAGCGAATGCGGAGAAAAATTTACCTTCTATAATCAGAATAACCATCGCGAGGAAGAAAGCTGCTCCTATCCACATTAATTGTTTTCCATATCTCTGACTAATATCAAAAATACTTTGATGTTCTTCATTGTATACTGCGGCGTAAATATTTATCCATCCAAGAAAAACAAGCAGAACATATATAAAAATTGTCCACCAATCCAGATTCTTTATTAAACTTACCTTTCTTGTCATCCCAACGTTATTATTTATTCAACAACTCCTGCACTGGGAGCTGCTGCCTGATTAATTAAATCAGCATCAAGCATCCTCTTTTCCAGCCATTTTTTGTTTTCAGAAATCTCCCCTTTTAGATATTTTTCGATCATTAAACCTGAAATCGGTGCTGCATATCTACTTCCCCACACTCCATTTTCAACATAAACAACAATAGCAATCTTCGGATTTTCTCTTGGCGCAAATGCAACAAAAACAGAATGATCTGCTTCGTCGGAATTCTGAACTGTTCCTGTTTTACCACACACACGAATATCTTTAATCGCTGCCAATGCTCCAGTACTTCCCTCACCTCCTGTAACTACCATTTCCATACCATCAATTACAGGTGTAAAATTAGAAGAGTCTACACTGGTATAATGTTTTTCCAGATACTTTTTCCCTAAAGCCCCATCCTCTCCAACAGCCTTTACGATATGAGGAATATAATAATAACCTCTATTGGCAATTGCAGCTATCATATTTGCCATCTGCATTGGTGTTATCTGCAATTCACCCTGTCCTATTGCAAGGGAGATTGCATTTAAGGCCCTCCAATTCTTACGATACTTAGTCTGATAATATTCGTTTGTGGGAATAGAACCTGTTTTTTCATTCGGCAAATCAATGCCAAGTTCACTTCCAAAACCAAAAGAAGTGACATGTTTTCTCCATGCAGTATACCCATCCTGAACAGAACCAAACTTAGGACTTTCCAAAACATAACGAAATACATTTGCAAAGTAAGCATTACAGGATTGCTGAATTGCATGACGCAAATCCAAAGGAGATGCATGAGAATGACATCCCATCGTAAAATTACCAACATGATAACCACTGTGACATTCAAATCTTGTAGCAGGGCTGATTACATTTTCCTGAAGAGCAACCAAAGCATTTACTAATTTAAATATTGACCCTGGAGGATACAGCGCTTGCATTGTTCGATCAAACAAAGGCTTCAATGAATCATTTTGAACCATCATCTGATAATTCTTATTCATTGCACGCCCAACAAACATTTCAGGATCATATCCCGGACTGGATACTTTTGCTAATATTTCACCAGTGTGGGGTTCAATCGCAACAATTCCGCCTTTTTTATTTTGCATCAACAACTCACCGTATTGCTGTAAATCGATATCTAAACTCGTGTGTAAATTTTTACCTGAGACTGCTTTTTCATCGAATTTCCCATTCCGAAACGATCCTTTTATTCGATTAAAAACATCAACCCAATAAATCTTTACTCCCTTTTCGCCACGAAGCTCTTTTTCATATGTTCTTTCTATACCACTTTTCCCAATATAGTCTCCTTGTCTAAAATACGGATCACTTTTAATCTCCTGATTGGTTACTTCTCTAAGATATCCTAAAGCGTGGGCAGCACTTTTGAATGGATATTTCCGCAATGTTCTCGTCTGAACAAAGAAACCGGGAAATTTATATAACTTCTCCTGCAAAACAGCATATCTTTCAGACGACAACTGTTTTAAAAAAATAGATGCCTTTCGATAAGAATAATGCTTTGCCTTAGCAATTCCTTCAATTAATTCTAATTTTTCTATTCCCAATAATTGGCAAAAATCTGTGGTGTCAAAAACTTCCAATTGTCTGGGAATCAACATCAGATCGTAAGCTGCCTGATTGTACACCAACAATTTTCCATTCCTATCATAAATTAATCCCCTTGCCGGATATTGTGTTACCTGCCTTTGAGAATTATTCTCAGCAGATAATTTATAGGTGTCATCAATTATTTGAAGGTTAAATAAACGGATAATGAAAATTAGAACAACCAGAATGAATATTCCGCCAATAATGTATTTTCGGTTTGAGAAATTATTCATTTTATATTATTAATTGATCTATTTTTTAAAAAGTAAGAATTGAGATGTAATGAGTAAGCTTAAAGTAAAGAATGTACTAAGAATGATTCTGGTTATGGTTTCACTTAGATTGGAAAAAGAAAATACTTCTATAAAAAACAAAAAGCTATGATGAGCAATGACTAATATCAAGCAATACTTAAAGAACCATCCAAATCCATAATGAAGAATACTCGGCGTTGTCCCTTGTTCATAACCATCTCTTACTGACAAATAATTTAATATGTATGGACGCAAGTACGCCATAAAGACACTGGCGGATGCATGCATACCAAGAGTATTGGAGAAAAGATCTACACTTAATCCCAAAAAAAACGACAAAACCAACAAAAGCCAGTTCGGAGTCTCAAATGGAAGTAATAAGATGAATAAGATATACATATAAGGATTTAAAAAACCACTTATTTGAATATTATTTAATATGGCAACCTGGATAAATACAAGAACCACAAATCTTATTATATTTTTTACGATCTGATTCATTCGACCACCTCCTTTTCAAGTTCCAAGCGTTCAGTTTTCATCAAATCACCAATAACTTTCACGTATGACAGACTTTTAAAATCATTGGAAAAGGCGATTCTCAATTCATGAAAATTACCTCCTGAGCTTGGCAAAATTTCCTGTACTGTACCCAGCAATATTCCCTCTGGAAAAATTGATGAATAACCACTAGTAACAATTGTATCTCCTGTCTGAATTAACACATGTATCGGAACCTCATACAAACGTGCTGATTTATAATCTCTTCCATCCCAGGAAAGGGAACCAAAATAATTGTTCTTCTTAATTTTAGCCGAAACACTTATTCGGCTATTCAATAAAGAAATTACGGTCGAAAAATTATTTGAAACACTTTTTACAACACCAACAACACCATGATCTGTAACTACAGCCATCTCTGGCTGAATGCCATTTAACTTGCCTTTATTCAAAGTAATATAATTCAGTTGTTTATTAACAGAATTATTAATGATTTTGGCGGTTCGATAAAGGTATTGCTGTTGATATAAAGAATCATTATAAAGAACAGACGAATCGACTGACATCTTGTATGATTCAGCCAGAATATTTTTCAATCGGGTATTTTCTTTATTTAATTCTTCGTTTGTTTCAGCCAAAGCCAAATAATCGGTCATGGATGAAACTTTCTCATAAAGACTTCCGGTAAGGGCGTTACTCGAATTCAGGTACTCTGTCTTTTGATAGTTATTGTAGCTGACTAACAATAACATGCAAAAAATTTCAATTACAACAAAAATGATCGTAAAATGAAATCTTACGATAAAATGTAATAAATTCTTCATTCAAAAAATCAAATCCCTGTTAAACCAAAATAAGTTTCGTTCCTGATTATCTCATCAGAAACGAAAACTTATCTACATTTTTTAGTGCAATTCCAGTACCACGTGCAACTGCCCTTAATGGATCTTCCGCAATGTGAAATGGAATATTTATTTTATCTGTTAATCGCTTATCTAATCCGCGAAGCAATGCTCCACCACCGGCAAGGTAAATTCCTCTATTTACAATATCAGCGTATAATTCCGGAGGTGTTTGCTCCAATGCACTTAAAATTGCGATTTCAATTTTCGAGATTGATTTCTCCAGACAATGAGCAATTTCCTGATAAGATACAGGTACTTCAATAGGAAGTGCTGTCATCTGATTTGGTCCTTGCACCCGAAAATCATTTGGTGGCTCTTCCAACTCAGACAATGCAGATCCAACCTGAATTTTTATTTCCTCAGCAGTTCTTTCACCAATTTTGATATTGTGCTGATGACGCATATACTCCTGTATATCAGAAGTCAAATCATCACCTGCAATACGAATCGATTTATTAGTTACAATTCCACCCAATGAGATCACTGCTATTTCAGTTGTTCCTCCTCCTATATCTACTACCATATTTCCTTCAGGCGCTTCAACATCAATACCGATACCTATAGCTGCCGCCATTGGCTCATAAATCATGTATACATCACGTCCTCCGGCATGCTCTGAAGAATCACGCACCGCTCTCATTTCAACTTCCGTACTTCCCGAAGGAATACAAATCACCATGCGTAATGATGGTGGAAACAGACGAGGTTTTTTGTTGATCATCTTGATCATCCCACGAATCATTTGCTCTGCAGCATTAAAGTCAGCAATTACGCCATCTCTAAGCGGACGAATCGTTCTTAGGTTTCCGTGGGTTTTGCCCTGCATCTGGCGAGCCTTTTCGCCAATCGCAACCATTTTTTCGGTGCGACGATCAATAGCTACAATTGATGGTTCATCAACTACAATCTTATCATTACAGATAATAATCGTATTTGCTGTCCCTAAGTCAATCGCGATCTCCTGAGTTAAAAATGAAAAAAATCCCATATGGTAGTATAAATCTCTGTTATCTTATTTTAATGCTTAAAATGTCTCATTCCTGTAAATATCATAGCAATTCCAAATTTGTTAGCTGCCTCAATAGAATCCTTATCTCTTATCGAACCTCCTGGTTGAATAATAGCAGTTATTCCTGCTGCATGAGCTGCTTCTACACAATCTGAGAATGGGAAAAATGCATCAGAAGCTAAAACACTTCCTGCAATTCGATCCTCCCCCTGACGAATAGCATTTTCCAAGGCCCAAATACGACTTACCTGTCCCGGACCAACACCACATGTCGTTTTATTTTTTGCTATGGCAATTCCGTTTGATTTTGCATGTTTCACTGTTTTCCATGCAAACATCAAATCCTCCATTTCACTTTCTGATGGTTCTCTTTCGGTAACTACTTCTAATTTTTCACCAATTAATTCCTTATCCATTTCCTGAATTAAGAAACCTCCTAAAACAGTTTTCCCTTTAAATGAGGAATAATCCGATTTTAAAATCTCCGGCAATTCCAATAATCTTAAATTCTTCTTCGCTGTTAATACTTCCAAAGCTTCTTTGCTAAATGATGGAGCAACTATTACTTCCAGAAAAATTCCACTCATAATTTCGGCCGTTGCCTTATCAATTTCACGATTTGAAGCCACTATTCCACCATAAATTGAAACCGGATCAGCATCATAAGCTTTTTGAAAAGCTTCTGAAATTGTTTTGGCACTACCAATTCCACATGGATTAGCATGCTTAGCAGCAACAATTGTAGGCTCTTCAAACTCTTTTAAGGTTTCCAAAGCTCCATCTGTATCTCCAATATTGTTGTAAGATAGTTCTTTACCATGGATTTTATTAGCCGCTGTTAAAGTTCCTTCCGTTTCTTGAATTTGGCTATAAAAAGTCGCATTCTGATGAGGGTTCTCTCCGTAACGAAGATCTTGCATCTTTTCGTATGTGAGAGTTAATGTTTTTGGAGATGTAATTTTTAGTTTTTTATTGAAATACCCGGAAATCAATGCATCGTAATGAGCAGTATGCTCAAATACTTTAGCTGCTAAATATTCTTTTGTTTCTAAACTAGTGTCTTCGCCTGATTTTAATTCATCAATTACTTTTGAATAATCTTCAGGATCAGTAATTACACTAACAAACTTATAATTTTTGGCAGCAGCTCTCAACATTGTTGGACCACCTATATCAATATTTTCAATAATTTCCTCGTGACCAGCCTCAGGATTTAAAATTGTTTCTTTGAATGGATACAAATTACAAACAACGATATCAATAGGCTCAATTCCCAACTCATTCATTTGAGCGATGTGGGTTTCATTATCCCGAATTGCTAAAATTCCACCTTCAACATTTGGATGCAGCGTTTTTACACGTCCATCAAAACATTCAGGAAATTTAGTAAGATCTGAAATGTCCATTACAGGAATTCCCTCAGCCTTAAATTTAGCAGAAGTTCCACCTGTAGAGATGATTTCCCATCCTAAACCTGTTAATTCTCTAGCAAATTCAACAACATTTGTTTTATCAAACACACTGATCAGCGCTCTCTTCATAATTCTCTTATTTGGATAATTTTATAAAATGGCGTAAACTTTATTTTCTCTCGAAAAATAAAATAGGCTCAGACAAGACTGTAAATACTTTAATAATAGACACTTACCTAACCTCAAAAAACCTCACGCAAAGTTAAGAAAAACCTAAAAAAAACACGGTCTAAAAAAGATTTTTATTGAACTTTTTCATTGAAAAAAAATATCAAGCAACTTTTCATACAAAAAACTATTTTTTATACTTGAAATTTCCATTCTAATAAAATTACTCTCAAAAAGCAGAACTAAATGACGCTTAAAAAATAGGCTCCAATTGATAGATAAATAAAAAGACCCACGATATCATTCAAGGTAGTTACAAAGGGACCAGTTGCCAAAGCAGGGTCAATTTTCATTTTATGCAGAGTTAATGGAATTAGTGTACCAAATATTGATGCAAAAATAATAACTGAGAACAATGCAACCGACACACTTATTGTTAAACTAAAAGAATGCCCAACCAGAAATAAATTAACAATAAAAACCAAGCCCGAACAAATTATACCATTTAGGAATGCACCCATCAGCTCTCTTAACAACCGGCTGATTGTACTTTCAAAACCCAATGAATTACTTGCCAACCCCTGAACAATAATCGCCGCCGATTGAACACCAACATTTCCTCCCATTGCAGTAATCAACGGAATAAAAAATGCCATAGCTGTATAGTTTCCCAAATCACCTTCGTGCCTTGATATTACAAAGGCACTTATAAGTCCCCCCATTAAACCAATTAACAACCAAGGAAGACGCGCTCTTGTTTGAATCCAAACCGAGTCACTTGACTCAACATCTTCGGTAAGACCAGATGCCATTTGGTAATCTTTCTCGGCCTCATCACGAATCACATCTACAACATCATCAATGGTAATGCGTCCCATTAATCGTCCGATGCTATCTATAACCGGTATTGCCACAAGGTCATACTTCTCCATGATTCGGGCCACTTCCTCATCCGGCTCATCGGTATGAACCGACATAACATCCGGCTGATAAATATTACTGATTTTTGCTGATGTCGGACTCAAAATCATAATCTTTAAGGAAAGAGTACCCTTTAAAATACCATCATCATCAACAACATACACATAGTAAATCTCATCAATATCTTCAGCTTGGCGGCTTAATTCTCTCAGACAGGTCAGAACGGTCCAATTCTCATTAACCATCACCAACTCTTTCGCCATCAATCCTCCGGCAGTATCTTCATCGTAATGAAGTAAATCTACAATGTCGCCCGCTTGTTCAATATCTCCAATATGGGAGAGAATCTCCTCTTGCTGCTCTTCGGACATACCACCAATCACATCGGCAGCATCATCAGAATCCATCCTGTGAATAAACTGCTTTGCAATAACTTCAATAGGAAGAACTTTTAAAAACCGATCCCGGTCATCTTCTTCCAATTCAGCTAAAACGTCTGCAGCCGTATCAATATCGAGAAGTAAATACAGAAATTTAGCCTCCTCTGTATTTAGCTCATCATATATTTCGGCAATATCAGCAGGATGCAATCCATCCATCATACCAATTGCCCCGGCCTCATCCTTCTCTTCGATAATTCTTTTTAACTGATCGATGTACTCGCGAGTCAATTCAAATTGCATATCAATGTATTTTAGTTGTGATTTTATTCTCTTAATTCCGTGTTTATTAATTCTTCAATTTTATTGGTCAAATAAACAAACTGATCTACTGATAATTGCTCTGGCCTTTGAGCCATAAGTTCATCATCAAGCTTGTAATCGCCCAATACCGATTTTAAAGAATTTCGCAAGGTTTTCCGGCGCTGATTGAATCCGGATTTAACGACTCGGAAGAATAGTTTTTCATCACAAGCCAATCTGCCGGTAGTATTCCTTTCCATACGAATTACTGCAGATTTAACTTTTGGAGGTGGGTCGAATACCGTTTCGCTAACAGTAAACAAATATTCTATATTATAAAAAGCCTGCATAAGCACACTTAAGATACCATATGTTTTATTTCCAGGAACAGCGGCCATTCTTTCCGCAACTTCTTTCTGAATCATTCCTACAACTTCAGGGATTTGATCTCTATAATCCAAAACTTTAAAGAATATTTGAGAGGAAATATTGTAAGGAAAGTTCCCAATTACAGCAAAAGGCTCCGAAAATAGTCTTGATAAATCATATTTCAGAAAATCCTCTCCAATTATTCTTCCTGATAATTCCGGAAAATTTTTATTTAAATAAGCTACGGACTCTCTATCTATCTCAACAACATGAGTTTCAAATCTCTCTTCTTTAAGTAAATATTGTGTTAACACTCCCATTCCCGGGCCAACCTCAAGCACCTTCGAAACGTTATCAGCCTTCATACTTGCCACTATTTTTTTGGCAATATTCAAATCTTTTAAGAAATGCTGCCCTAAACTCTTTTTTGCCCTAACGTATCCCATATCCATCCAATTAATCCCTTTTATTTCAGCATCTCAAACTAACAAAAATTAAAAACAGCAGCTTTTCAAAGGAGATTTCAAACATTTACTTATTTTTGTAGCTGATTTATCGCCCGGCAAATTTAGGACTTAATAATAGAAACACAGCTTATACTTGCTTAAAATTTAACTTCAGTTAGTTTTTTCTATAAAATCCTAACTCTAAAATTATCAATTTTGAAGAAAAATCTCATACATATCATAAAATTTCTAATCTTCTTTTCAATTAGTTGTTTCTTATTTTGGTACGTTTACCGAGGTCAAAATACTTCTGAGCTAATTTTCACTTTAAAAAATGAAGTCAATTATTACTGGATTCTTCTTTCGCTGTTTTTTGGTCTGCTGAGTCACATCAGCAGAACCATTCGATGGAATATGCTCATTGAATCCTTAGGAAAAAAACCCAGAACAATCAATACTTTTCTTGCGGTTATGGTCGGTTACTTTGCGAATCTTGCACTCCCAAGAATGGGCGAAATTTCAAGATGTGGTTTAATCAGCAAGTATGAAAATATTTCTTTTTCCAAATTGATCGGCACAGTAGTTCTTGAAAGAGTACTGGATATAATCATGCTAATCATTTTTCTGTTAATAGCATTATCAACACAATTTTCGGTTATCTCTCATTTCTTCTCAAATAATCCTGAAGTCAGCAGCAAGCTATCAAATGTATTTGCATCCGCAAATACTCTATATGTAATTGTTGCTGTATCAATCCTAATCTGGATTTTAAGAAAAAAATTTAAAAACACAGTTGTTTTTAAGAAGATTGATCAAACTCTTTCCAATTTTATGGCTGGCTTTCGCGCCATTAAGAAACTCGATAACAAATGGTCGTTTGTCTTCCATACTGTCTTTATTTGGATTATGTATTATTTGATGACATATATCTGTTTCTTCAGTTTCGGATTTACATCAAATCTTCCCGCGATTGCCGGACTGACCGTTTTTGTAATGGGTAGTTTTGGAATGGTTGCTCCCGTTCAAGGAGGAATTGGTGCCTGGCATTTTATGGTGATCGGAACTCTCCTGATTTACCTTCCTGAAGTTGCCAACATCGAAACCATGTCGAAAAGCTTTGCTCTTGTTGTGCACGGTGCACAAACAGCTATGATTATCATACTAGGTGCAGCCTCAGTAATTGCTCTTCCAATAGCAAACCGAAAGCAAGTGAAATTAATAAAGTCCAAAATTTGAGATGAGAATCGATTTTACCATTATTGAAGTTAACGATCTTAATTCAAAAAGAGAATTCATTGAACTTCCGGTACGACTTTATCAGAAAATGAAAAACTGGATTCGGCCTCTGGATTCGGACATTGAGAAGGTTTTTGATCCGAAACAAAACAAAATGTTTACTCATGGAGAATGCATACGCTGGATTCTTCAGGATCAAAATAAACAAACAATAGGCAGAATCGCAGCTTTTATAGACCATAAAACAAAAGATCTAAACGATCAGCCAACTGGAGGGCTGGGCTTTTTCGAATGTATTAACAATAAAGACGCAGCCTTCGCTCTATTTGACACTTGCAAAAATTGGCTGAAAGACAAACAAATTGAAGCCATGGATGGACCAATTAATTTTGGAGAAAGGCATCAATGGTGGGGACTTCATGTTGACGGAGATCACAAACCTGTTTATTGTATGCCTTACCATTTTAAATACTATCAGGATTTTTTCGACTCTTACGGATTCCAAGTCTACTTTAAACAATATACTTACCGAACTAAGTTTGCAGTCGAAAGCTTGAGTGAAATTATAAAATGGAAAGCTAAAAGACTTCTAAACAACAACGAATACCAGATAATCCATTTCAACAAAAAAAACTCAGACAAACTGATAAAGGATTTTGTACACGTCTACAACGAAGCCTGGGTGAAGGAAATACCAGGCATTGAAGGTATTTCCGAACAACAAACTCAAGACCTGTTCAAGACCTTAAAACCAATCATGCATGAAAAATTGATGTGGTTTGCCTATCACAAAAAAGAACCCATTGGCTTTTTCATAATGATTCCGGACTTAAATGAACTTCTGCAGCATATAAATGGTAAAATGAACCTTTATGCAAAACTTCGCTTCATCTACTACAAACACCTGCAAAAAAACAAAAATGCATTGGGCCTAATATTCGGAGTGGTTCCTGAGTTTCAAAAGCGTGGTATCGAGGCCGCAATGATTTACGAATTCTCCAAATCGGGTTTTGATTCAAGTTTTCCATTTTTAAATTTGGAAATGAATTGGATAGGTGATTTCAATCCAAGAATGAGCCATTTGATGGATCACATTGGAGCAAAAGTCTACAAAACTCATTATACTTACCGAAAGTTGTTCGATGAAACAAAAGAATTTAAACGGTCCGTAATTATAAAATAAAAAAGCTGCTCGACTTTGAGCAGCTTTTGCTGTATTTTACCTAAATAATTTACAATCCATTTTCGGAATGATACAATATCCGCATTAAGCGAATATCATCTTCCGAAAAATCTTCTTCTCCCAACTCTTCAAGAGCTGCTTCAATACTATCAGTCTCGGCTTCGTCAAAATACTCCAAGATTTCCTCCTGACGATCCTCATCAATCGTCTCATCCACATAATAATTCAGACTCAGTTTCGTTCCTGAATAAACAATAGCCTCCATCTCACTAAGCAGATCAGAAAATGCCATTCCTTTGGCTTCAGCAATATCTTCCAAATCCATTTTCCGGTCTACGCTCTGAATAATATAAACCTTAAATTTAGATTTGTCAACTACAGAGCGAACAACCATATCTTGCGGTCTTTCGATATCATTCTCCTCAACATGCTTGCCTATTAAACTAACAAACTCCTTTCCAAACCGTTTTGCCTTACCAGCCCCTACCCCTTGTATATGAGACAGTTCTTCAATGTTTACTGGATAATGAATGGCCATTTCTTCCAGAGAAGGATCCTGAAAAACCACATATGGAGGCACCTCTTTTTTCTTAGCAACCTGCCTTCTTAAATCTTTCAACATTGACAACAAAGCAGTATCGACAGTTGCCGTGCTGGCCGCTTTTGTTGCTTCCAAATCAACACCTTCAAAATCATGATCATCGGTAAGCATAAAAGGCACCGGATTTTTCAGGAATTTACGCCCTTCGGGTTTAAATTTAATCACCCCATACTGCTCAATATCCTTTTCAATTAAAGAATGAACCAACGCTCTTCGAAAAACCATATTCCAAAAATGCTGATCCCTATCCTTACCGCAACCAAACATCTCCAACTCATCATGCTTATATGATTTAATCGAAGAATTCATTTCCCCGGTAAGTATATTAACCAAATGATCGATTTTAAAGCGCTCCTTAACCAGCTTAACCAGTTTCAATGCTTTAATAACAAATTCTTCTCCCTGAAATTCTTTCTTAGGATGCAAACAATTATCACAATTGCCACAATTTGCATCAATATAATTCTCCCCAAAATAATGAAGTAAAATTGTTCGGCGACAAATAGCCGATTCTGCAAACGAAACTGTTTCCAACAAAAGCTGTCTGCCAATTTCCTGCTCTGCCACAGGTTTTCCCTGCATGAACTTCTCAAGCTTTTGAATATCCTTATAGCTGTAAAAAGTCAGGCATCGCCCTTCTCCGCCATCCCGACCAGCTCTTCCTGTTTCCTGATAATAGCCTTCTAAACTCTTTGGTATATCGTAATGAATTACAAACCGAACATCCGGCTTATCAATACCCATTCCAAAAGCAATTGTTGCAACCACAACATCCACATCCTCCATCAGAAATTTATCCTGATTCCCCGAACGTGTTGACGAATCCATTCCTGCATGATAAGGAACAGCTTTAATTCCATTAACCTGAAGTGTTTCGGCCAATTCCTCAACCTTTTTTCGGCTCAAACAATATATAATTCCTGATTTTCCTGTATTTGCCCTAATAAACTTAATGATCTCTTTGGTCGCATTTACTTTTGGAAGAACTTCATAATATAAATTAGGCCGGTTAAATGATGATTTAAAAACCAATGCATCCAACATTCCCAAATTCTTTTGAATATCATGTTGTACTTTAGGTGTTGCCGTTGCAGTAAGTGCAATTATCGGAGCCGAACCAATTTCATTAACTATTGAACGAATCTTCCTGTATTCAGGCCTGAAATCGTGCCCCCATTCAGAAATACAATGCGCTTCATCAACAGCGTAAAAAGAAATTTTCACCTGCTTAAGAAACTCAATATTACTTTCTTTTGTTAACGATTCCGGAGCTACATATAAAAGCTTGGTTCTGCCTTCCAGAACATCTTCTTTTACTTTTAAGGTAGCTGATTTGGAGAGAGAGGAATTCAAAAAATGAGCTACGCCATCATCTTCACCAAAATTTCTCATTGCATCAACCTGATTTTTCATCAGAGCGATTAATGGGGATATAACAATTGCTGTACCCTCCAACATTAGCGAAGGCAATTGATAACACAATGACTTTCCCCCACCTGTGGGCATCAACACAAATGTGTCGTTACCACTTAAGATATTTTGAATTACCGGTTCTTGATTTCCCTTAAAATTCTCGAATCCAAAATACTTCTTTAAATTAGTTGATAATTCAAAGTTCTTTCCCATGTTTCCTATTGATATGCTTTTTTCCCAAAAATATATGCGGTTGGCTAAATTAACATTTTACTTAGCAACCTAAAATTTTTAAATGGTAATTTTCACATCACCATTCATTCCCGTATTGCAAATTTCGATACTTTTGTATTTTAAATTTAGATAAACACTTGTACAATTCAAAACAAAAACTGCAATTAACAGATTTTAACTAATTATTAAAGTTTCATTTATCTGAGTTTAATTAGCTTTGTACATAAAATAAAAACAAGAAGATTTGAAGCCTACATACGATATTAAGCAAATTGCAATAAAAACAATTGCAGAAGAAGAAAAAACCGTTAGTCAACTAAAAGAGTATATTGACGAAGATTTTGTTAATACTGTTGAATTGATCTTAAAAAGTAAAGGTCGGGTTGTAATTACGGGAATTGGTAAAAGTGCCAACATTGCCAACAAAATTGTGGCAACCCTTAATTCAACAGGTACCCCAGCCTTATTCATGCATGCGGCCGACGCTATTCATGGGGATTTAGGAATGATCCTTCCTGATGATATTATTATTTGTATTTCGAAAAGTGGAAGCACACCGGAAATCAAAGTTTTAGTGCCACTCATCAAAAATATGGGAAATACATTAATTGCAATGGTTTCCGGATTGGATTCTTTTCTTGCAAAAGAATCGGACTATGTTTTAAAAGCCGTTGTCGAAAAAGAAGCCGATCCGAACAATTTAGCACCAACAAATTCGACTACTGCTCAACTTGTTATTGGAGATGCTTTAGCAGTTTCCTTATTGGAATGCAGACAATTCACCAGTCAGGATTTTGCAAAATATCACCCGGGAGGAGCTCTTGGGAAAAAATTATATTTACGGGTTAGTGATCTTTACAAAATTAATCTGGCTCCCAAAGTATCCGAAAAAGAAAATATTCGTCCGATTATCCTTGAAATTTCCTCAAAAAGAATGGGAGCTACTGCCGTTGTTGATAAAGAGAATAAACTTGTTGGAATAATCACTGACGGTGACCTTCGTAGAATGCTTGAACAAAATGAAGATGTAAGCAAATTAACTGCCCGCGATATCATGTCTCCAAAACCGAAGACTATTGATCCGCATTCACTTGCAATTAATGCTTTCCAACTAATGGAAGACAACAACATCACTCAGCTTGCAGTTGTCGAAAATGAAAAATATGTTGGAATGGTTCATCTGCATGACATCTTAAAAGAAGGAATTGTATAACTTGTCGCAATTTGTAAATCAACACGCATGTCGGATAAAGAAGCAACAAATGAAGAAAACCAGATGAGTTTTCTTGAACATCTGGAAGAACTAAGATGGCACTTAATGAGATCGGTTATTGCCGTTATGGTTTTTGCAATAGCTGCTTTTATCTTTTATGATTTCATATTTAATGTATTGATTCTTGCGCCAAAAAACCCGGAATTCTTTACAAACAGAATGTTTTTCAAACTATCCGAATACACAGGAGTTGAATCTCTGAAAATTAACATCCATCCGTTTCAGGTTATAAATATTAACATGGCCGGGCAATTTGCAACACACATAAGTGTTTCCTTAGTGATCGGCATAATTGCCAGTTTCCCATACATATTTTACGAATTCTGGAGCTTTTTAAAACCAGCTTTATACGACAATGAAAAGAAGCATGCAAGAGGATCTATTTTTTACACTTCATTTTTATTCGCTCTTGGAGTTCTTTTTGGCTACTACCTTATAACCCCGCTATCAGTCCATTTTCTAGGATCTTACAGTATAAGTAATCAGGTTCTGAATCAAATAAACCTAACATCCTACATCTCATCTATTACTTCAATTGTTTTGGCAAGTGGTGTGATATTTGAACTGCCCGTTCTTATTTTCTTTTTAAGTAAAATAGGTTTGGTATCCCCTGAGTTTTTAAAAAAATACAGAAAACACTCTGTGGTTTTAATTCTTATTCTTTCAGCAATCATCACTCCTCCGGATATCTTTAGTCAGATACTGGTTTGTTTACCATTGATGTTGCTTTACGAAATAGGTATTAAAATCTCGAAGCAGGTTCAAAAAAACCAACAAGCAAATTTGGGTTAAACAATTACACAGTTTATTTGTATTTTCACATGACTAAAGTCTGGGTTACTTTTTATCCGGACTATCACTATAGTATATTTATGAATCAGATTCTAAAAAAAGGATTTTTACTCTTTACTATTCTTGTTATTTCAGGCTTAATTTGCTCTAGTTTTGCACAAACTACAAAAATAAGAGGCCGAATAATTGATTCGGAAACTAAAGAACCGCTTCCGTTTGTAAATATTGCATTCAAGGGAACTACCATTGGTACAACTTCGGATTTTGATGGACAGTATTTTCTTGAAACAAGAACACCATCAGATTTATTGTACATCTCTTTTGTAGGTTATAAAGAACAGGTATTTGAAATTCAAAAAGCCAGCTTTCAAACTATCAATATCGAATTAAAATCAGAAACGTTCGACTTGGCAGAAATTGTTGTTACTCCCGGAGAGAATCCTGCACATGTACTTCTCCGCAAAATTATAGCAAAAAAAGAAGACAATAATCCTTCCCGGTTCGATTCATATCAATACGAATCCTACACCAAAATGGAAATGGATTTGAACAATATCAAAGATAGTTTTAAGAATAAAAAAATCATGCGACAATTCCAGTTTGTCTTTGATTACATTGACACCTCTGTAATAACCGGAAAACCATATTTACCTGTTTTTATTACCGAATCTCTTTCAGACTATCATTTTCAGAAAAAGCCAAGAGTGGAAAGAGAGATTATAAAAGCGTCGCAAATGTCTGGCATAAACGACAACGCAAGTCTGGCACAATTTACAGGACAGCTTCATCAAAATGTGAATATTTACGACAACTTTATTGATCTTTTCAATATGGGTTTTGTAAGTCCTATTGCAGATGGCGGTCTTCGCTATTACAAATACTACTTAACTGACAGCGCATTCAGGGAAGGCAGCTGGTGCTATCACATGTCATTTAAGCCTAAAAGAAAGCAGGAACCAACTTTTGTAGGAGATTTTTGGGTAGCCGACACCACCTTTGCCATACAAAACATGCAAATGCGTATCGCAAAAGATGTGAACCTTAACTGGGTTAAAGATTTGGTTAGCAATAATGAATTTCAGAAACTAAACGACAGTACCTGGTTCTTAAAAAAGCAAAATCTTTTTGTTGATTTTATGATAACAGAAAAAGATTCGACCAAACAAATGGGCTTTTTTGGAAGAAAATCAATTTCCTACAAAAACATTAAACTAAATGAACCAATAAAAGAGGAAATAATTAAGCTCGACAATAATGTTATTGTTGAAGAAACCGCCTTAAAACAACCCAAAGAGTATTGGGACAATGCCCGTCCGTATAAATTATCAGAAAGAGAATCGGGCATTTACGCTATGGTTGATTCGATTCAAAACGTACCCTTATACAAAAATATAATTGATATTATCCAAACATTTGTTACAGGCTATTACGTGAAAGGGAACTTTGAATACGGCCCGTATTATAAACTTTACAGCTTCAACGAAATTGAAGGAAACAGATTCATGTTTGGCGGGAGAACTTCGAACCAATTCAGCACCAAGATAATGTTTAACGGTCATTTAGCCTACGGTGATAAAGACAATAAATTCAAATATGGATTGGGATTTCTTTACATGATCAATAAGCTCCCAAGAGAAACTTTCGGAGTACAATACAAACATGATATTCAGCAATTAGGAAAAAGTCCAAATGCATTTACCGAAGGGAATATTCTATCCTCTATTTTGAAACGAAACCCAAACAATAAACTCACGATGGTTAATCAACTTGAAACTCATTACGAGAAAGAATGGTTTCAGGGATTTTCGAACACTTTAAAATTTCGCTATCGTGACATTACCCCAACCCAATATGTTCCATTTAATGCTCCTGATGCAAGCGGAGGAATACCTGTTCCTGGAATAACATCTTCGGAAATTGAGCTAAGAACCAGATTTACCAAAAATGAAAGAGTAATAATGGGTGAATTCGAAAGAGTTCATCTGGGTGGACCATTCCCAATATTTAATCTTTACCTTACTATGGGCATGAAAGATGTTTTGGGTGCCGATCACAATTATCAAAAAATTGATTTAAGCATTGAACACACCATAGAATTACCTCCCTTGGGAAATCTATACTATTTAGTTACTGCAGGGAAATTATTCGGAAAAGTTCCTTACCCACTCCTTCATCTGCACGAAGGAAACGAGACTTACGCTTTTGATCCGTATGCATTTAACATGATGAACTATTACGAATTCACAAGTGACCAATACGTTAGTTTATTTGTTGAACATCACTTTAACGGACTCATTTTAAACAGAATCCCATTATTCAGGAAATTAAAATGGAGAACTGTTGTATCGGGAAAAGGATTAATTGGCAGCTTAAGTGACAAGAACAATGGCTCATTAAACAATACTGAAGCTGAAATGATTTTCCCAAATGGACTTTCGGATGTAAGCAAACCTTACTTTGAAGCAAGTGTAGGAATTGAAAACATATTTAAGTTTATACGAATTGATGCTATGTGGCGGTTAAATCATTTGGAAGACAATCCATATCAGGATTTTGAAAATTTTGGTATCCGGGCGATGTTCCAATTTACTTTTTAATAATCAGAAGAAATTACTGACCGGCTTTGAACTTACATACAAAGTTTAATTCTCACAGATCTTTTCTATATTTGCACCATTCCGATCCTTAAATATATTGAACAACGATGATTTTAAGAGCTGAAAATTTAATAAAAAGATACAAGACCAGAACTGTAGTTAAAGGTGTTTCTGTTGAAGTTAAACAAGGTGAAATTGTTGGCTTACTTGGACCTAATGGTGCTGGAAAAACCACTTCATTTTACATGATTGTTGGGCTGATTCAGCCAAACGGTGGAAGAATCTTTTTAGACGACCGCGAAATTACAAATGAACCTGTTTATAAAAGAGCGCAATTAGGTGTTGGATATTTAGCTCAGGAAGCCTCTGTGTTTCGAAAGCTAAGTGTGGAGGACAATATCAGAGCTGTACTTGAAATGTCTGATTTCTCAAAAGAATACCAGAAAGAACGATTGGAAGAAATGCTGAACGAGTTTAGTCTGCAGAAAATCAGAAAAAGTCTTGGTATTCAACTATCGGGTGGCGAAAGAAGAAGAACCGAAATTGCAAGAGCTTTATCGATCAAACCAAAGTTTATTCTTTTAGATGAGCCGTTTGCAGGTGTCGACCCAATAGCGGTTGAAGATATCCAAGACATTGTCCGACATTTAAAAGATAAAAACATTGGAATTCTAATTACCGATCACAACGTACAGGAAACTCTTTCCATTACTGAAAGAGCCTATCTTCTATTCGAAGGTAATATCCTTAAATCAGGAACTGCTGAAGAACTTGCAGCAGATGAAGATGTAAGAAGAGTTTATTTAGGGAAGAACTTTGAGCTTCGAAGAGCTGCAAAATAGCTCATTTTCAAGAGAATTGAATTGATTCAGTATTCGATCAAAATTCAGACTTACTATATTACTCAAAAAAAACTTCATTTTTTTTTCTGGCAGGTATTGCAAATTATAAAAAACAGCTCTATATTTGCACCGCAATTAACCCGCGGATGTGGCGTAATTGGTAGCCGCGCTAGACTTAGGATCTAGTGCCGAGAGGCGTGGGGGTTCGAGTCCCTTCATCCGCACAATAAAAAGAATAACCTTAAACCGCCCGTACTTCCGATACTGATATGTATCGATCGTGAGGCGGTTTTTTTTCAATTAAAGAGGTTTTATCTATAATAGCTAAAAAATGAACATTACAAAAACCAATATTGATGATTTAAATGCTGTAATCAAATTACAGATTGTTCAAGAAGATTACGAAACCCGAGTAAACAATGTGTTGAAAGACTATCGTAAAAAAGCAAATATCAATGGTTTCCGTGCAGGTAAAGTACCTATGGGTGTGATTAAAAAAATGTACGGAACTCCTGTTTTAGCTGATGAAATTAACAAAATTCTTAGCGAGGAGCTAATGAAGTATATTCGTGAAAATGATTTAAATATCATGGGCGAACCTCTTCCAAATGAAACTGAACAAAAGGAAATCAATTGGGAAAAAGACACTGAATTCGAATTCTCTTTTGATATTGCTTTAACTCCTGAATATACACTTAACCTAAGCAAGAAAGATAAAATCGACTTCTTCAAAATTATTGTTGACGAGAAAATGATTCAGAGCGGTGTTGATATGCACTCCCGTCGTTTCGGATCAAACAATGCTGCTGAAGTTGTTGAAGAAAAAGAACTTTTGAAAGGTAACTACGCTCAGGTTGATGCTGACGGAAAACTAATTGAAGAAGGAATTGTTAGCGAAAATGTTGCCATGTCTTTAGAATACATGAAAGACGAAGACGCTAAAAAGAAATTCATTGGAGCTAAAAAAGATGATGTAGTAGTTTTCAATCCTGCTAAAGCTTTTGAAAACAAATCAGACATCGCTTCTATGCTAAACATTTCGAAAGAAGAAGCTGAAACATTAGACTCTGATTTCCAATTTACAATTACCGAAATCACCAAATTTGTTAATGCTGAATTGAATCAGGAATTATTCGATAAAGTATTTGGCGAAGGAACTGTATCTTCAGAGGAAGAATTCAAGAATAAAATTAAAGAAGATATCGAAAAACAATTGGTTAACGACAGTGACTACAAATTCCTGATCGATGCCAAAGCCAAATTGGTGAAAAAAGCAAAAATTGAACTTCCTGAAGTATTCTTGAAACGTTGGATTGTTTCTACAAACAAGGATATGACCGCAGAGCAGGTTGATACTGATTTTGCAAATTATGCTGACGAATTCAAATGGCAATTGATCAAAAACAGATTAATTCAAGAGAATGATCTGAAAGTTAGCCATGAAGAAGTTATGGAATTTGCTAAAAAACAAGCATTAATGCAATTTCAGCAATACGGAATGATGGATGTACCTGAAGAGTACTTAAACAACTACGCTCAGCAAATGATGCAAAATCAAGACGAGCAAAGAAAAATTTATGAGCGTAAAGCTGATGATAAAGTTGTTGAATACATCAAAGGAACCGTTAAACTGGACGAAAAAGAGATTTCTACTGAAGATTTCAACAAGCTGTTTGAATAAGTCGGTACACCTTAATAAGACATTAAACCACGCTTTCAAAAAGCGTGGTTTTCTTTTTGTCTTATAAAATACAGATTTTGTTAAGCCATTCTTTTCAAATGGGGAAAATTTAACTAATTTAGGTCTACGAAATATAAAATCACTTCGCTATGATACCAAAAGATGAATTCAATAAATTTGCTACAAAGCACATAGGCATAAGCAGCCTAAACTTAGATAGATACACTTCAATCCACAACAGCTACATCTCTCCCACTATTATTGAGGAAAGACAGCTAAATGTTGCGTCAATGGATGTGTTCTCCCGTCTTATGATGGATCGGATTATCTTCCTTGGTATTCCAATTGATGATTATGTAGCCAATATTATCATGGCACAATTGCTGTTTTTAGAATCAACAGAGCCTTCAAAGGATATCCAAATCTATTTCAACACTCCCGGAGGTTCAGTGCATGCGGGTTTAGGAATTTACGATACCATGCAGTACATCAAGTGTGATGTTGCAACTATCTGTACGGGAATGGCCGCTTCGATGGGTGCTGTTTTATTAACTGCAGGAACAAAAGGAAAACGGTCTGCTCTTAAACACTCAAGAGTAATGATTCACCAGCCAATGGGTGGTGCTCAGGGACAAGCTTCGGATATCGAAATTACTGCGCGCGAAATTTTAAAACTGAAAAAAGAACTTTATACTATTATTGCTGATCATTCTGGAAATACTTACGAAAAAGTTGAGAAAAACTCTGATCGTGATTATTGGATGACAGCCGCGGAAGCAAAGGAGTACGGGATGATTGACGAAGTGCTTATCCGTGAGCAATAAGCTAACTAAATAGAAATCAGAATAACAAAATGCAGAGTTAAGCATAAAATTCTTAACTTTGCATTTTTAGTATAACAAATAAGAAACATGGATAAATGCTCGTTTTGTGGGAGAGAAAAGAAGGATACAAATCTTCTAATTGCCGGAATCAGCGGTCATATTTGCGATAGCTGTATCGAACAGGCCTATGCTATTGTACAGGAAGAATTGAAGAATCGTACTGATATCAACCTAAAAGAGATTCAATTATTAAAACCAACAGAAATAAAGACATTTCTTGACCAGTATGTAATTGGACAAGATGATGCAAAAAAATATCTTGCGGTTGCGGTATATAATCATTACAAGAGATTACTGCAGGAAAGAGATGACGAAGATATTGAGATTGAAAAATCGAATATTATTCTTGTTGGAGAAACTGGAACAGGTAAAACCTTATTAGCCAGAACAATTGCCAAGATGCTTCATGTGCCGTTTACTATTGTTGATGCCACGGTACTAACCGAAGCTGGTTATGTTGGTGAGGATATTGAATCGATCTTAACAAGGCTTCTTCAGGCATCAGATTATGATGTTGCTGCTGCTGAAAAAGGAATTGTGTTTATTGATGAAATAGATAAAATTGCCAGAAAAAGCGACAATCCTTCCATTACCCGAGATGTGTCAGGTGAAGGTGTTCAGCAAGGATTACTCAAATTACTGGAAGGATCGGTTGTTAATGTTCCGCCTCAAGGAGGAAGAAAACATCCTGATCAAAAAATGATACCGGTAAATACCAAAAACGTTTTATTTATATGTGGTGGTGCATTTGATGGTATTCAAAGAAAAATTGCTCAACGATTAAATACTCAAATTGTTGGATTCAATGCCAACAAAGAAAAAGAACAGATTGATCAGGATAATTTATTGCAATATATTGCCCCACAGGATTTAAAATCTTTTGGTTTAATTCCTGAGATTATTGGCCGTTTACCTGTTCTTACCTACTTAGAACCTTTGGATAGAAGAGCATTGAGAAACATTCTGACAGAGCCTAAAAATGCAATTTTAAAACAATACACCAAGCTATTTAAAATTGACGATATCGAATTGACATTTGAAAACAATGCATTGGAATATATTGTAGATAAAGCATTGGAATTTAAACTTGGAGCCCGTGGATTAAGATCCATTTGCGAAGCCATCATGATTGATGCCATGTTTGAATTACCAACAAGCGGTCAGAAGAAAATTGATATTGACAGAAAGTACGCAAGTGAGAAACTTGAAAAAATAAACCTCAAGCGTTTAAAAGTCGCATAGAAAAAGCCGGATAATATCCGGCTTTTTTCTTTTTATAATGTTATTGATATATTTGCTCCGAATGCACTTACTGTGGCCTTAGCATCACAATCAGACTCAGACTCAGGATCTCCTCCTCCAAAATTTACTATACCATCACCAATATCGCTTAATGAGAAATCGGCCTTCCCGCCTATAATATTCTTACACGAATAAGCATAGATTAAGTCACTACTACTTTCCAAATTAAACAATGCTCCATCAGGAGTTTTCCCCGAAAGACTCGTTGTAAATTTAAAAATATCATCAGTATAATCAGTCAAACCTTCCTCACTCTTAAAAAAAGTGTAAACATTGTTTATACTTGCTACAGTAACTGTATAAACCGTTTCCCCGGTTCCACTAATTAAAAATTCAGCATTTTCCATTTTCATGGAAAAATCTTTTCCAGCGGTTTCTCCGGTTATCTGAAACTCAATTGCTCCGGTTATGGAATATCCATAAGATTTGAAATCCTTTAAACGAATATCAAAAGATTTCAGATCTTCATCTTTAGGATCTACAATTACTTTTCCTTTAAACGCAGCACCATTCGAAGAACATGTTACTGTTCCATAATCCAATACAATTGAATCAAGCACAAAAGTCTGTGAATTTCGATGAACTGAAGCCTTCAGGCATTTAGCTACATTTGTTGTGATCAAATCACCTGTGAATTCCAATTTATGCATCGCAATACCATTCACATCCATGGCTAAATCGTTAAACACATTTTCTATTTGCAGAGTAAGCTCGGCAGGAACAGAGAACACGTCAAGAATAATATCTTCAGGATCTGATCCTGTTGAACATGAATTCACCGATAAAAAGCAAAAAAATAATGCTAAACCTGAAATAAAACGCCTCATATATACTGTTATTTTCTAATGTAATCGATAAATGAATAAGGAACTTCGTTTTTTTCATCTGGAAAACAATCCTCTCTGTTAACTGATTTCCATTCTTTTAAATCCAAAACCGGAAAAAAAGTATCTCCTTCAAAATCCTTATGAACTTTTGTGTAATATATCTTATTAGCCTTAGCCAAAGCTTCTTGATAAATAGTTCCTCCGCCAATAATAAAAACTTCCTCCTGATCCGAAAATTTTTCCAAAGCCTCCTCTAACGAATTAACAACAACGCATCCTTCTGCCACATAATCCGCTTGACGGGTTATAATTACAGAAGTTCTGTTTGGCAATGGCTTACCTATTGATTCGAAAGTTTTTCTCCCCATAATAATGGTATGACCTGTGGTTAAAGCTTTAAACCTTTTTAAATCGGCAGACAGCTTCCAGATTAACTGATTATCTTTTCCGATTACCTGATTTCGGGAAACGGCAACAATAATTGATACATTCATAATGTTTAGTTTTAAATGGAAATTGCTCCTTTAATATGAGGATGTGGATCGTAGTTTTCCAAACTAAAATCCTCAAATTTAAAATCGAATATACTTTTAACCTCAGGATTTATTTTAAGTACCGGAAGTTCTTTCGGTTCTCTCGACAATTGCAACTTTACCTGATCCATATGATTCATGTAAATATGCGCATCGCCCAAGGTATGTATAAACTCACCTGGTTCCAAATTACACACCTGAGCCATCATCATTGTTAAAATAGCATAGGAAGCGATATTAAACGGAACACCCAAAAATATATCAGCACTGCGCTGGTACAACTGACAGGAAAGTTTGCCATTGGCTACATAAAACTGAAACAGTGCATGACAGGGAGGCAAAGCCATATTTTCAATATCTGCCGGATTCCATGCACTTACAATTAACCTTCTTGAATCAGGATTATTTTTAATATCATGCACCACTTGCGTGATCTGATCTATTGATTCTCCATTGCTTTTTGGCCACGATCTCCACTGGTATCCGTAAACATGTCCCAAATCGCCGTTTTCATCAGCCCACTCGTTCCAGATTCTAACACCATTATCCTGAAGATATTTGACATTGGTGTCTCCATCTAAAAACCAAAGCAATTCGTGAATTATTGATTTTAAGTGAAGCTTCTTAGTAGTTAAAAGAGGAAATCCTTTGGATAAATCGAAGCGCATTTGATGACCAAAAACACTTACGGTTCCCGTTCCGGTTCTGTCTTCTTTCTTATTCCCTTCTTCGAGAACTCTTTCTAATAAGTGAAGATATTGTTGCATAACTAATTGTCAAAATTTAATTTTTAAAGATAAAACTATTTAACGACTTCCTTATAAATAGTTCGAAACGATATAACCACACCACAATAATTCCTAAAAATAGACGAGGAATAATCAACCAACCCAAAGGCACACCAATAGCTGCAAATAATAGCGGATCTTCTAATTGTGAATGGGATACAGCGATGTGATGATTTAATAAATCAGCTTCTGATTTTGTCATTTGTCCCTTTTCAACTTGTTCTATCATGATGGCTGAACCATATGCCAAACCCAAAGTATTAGCAACTATCCATGAAAAGGATGTGGAATCGGGCAGTCCCATTATTGACTGAAAAGGAGCCAACATTCGCGACAGCCATTTAATAACACCAAAAACTTCCAGAATTCGCTGCAAGATCATCAACAAGGTAATCAGAATTATTACTTTTAAACTTAATACCAACGAAGACAAAAACCAAGCTGCAAACATTAAATTAAAAGTTTCCTGCTGTACAGAAACGCCAGCCTGAGCATGAAATGAATCTGCCGGCAAAGCCCAATTTAAAAATAACCCAAGCACAAAACTTCCTGTCAATCTTAGAATTATCATTCGAAACATCGACGATCCTGTTTTTTTTAGAACCGCTGTTTCAATTATAAAACCGTGTGCCACCAAACACATTGCTGCTAAAATTGTAACCACCCGACCCTCCAGCTCCAAACTGGTAATTACAGCAATCGCCGTATAAATATTCGTGAAAATACTGGTTAGTAAAACAAATGCCGATTCTCCCGGCAAGCCCATGTACTCGAATACAGGCTGCAAATAACCCGAAACCAAAGCCAATATTCCCGTGTAGTTGAGCAACAACACACCAAAGGAAACCGGAATCATGATACTCAAAAGCCACTTAGATGTAGAATAGGCTTTTGGAATAGATTCCCTGACAGCTGCAATGACTTTAGCTTTCGGCGACAGGGTTTTATCACGAACTGAACTTTCCTGAATCATTTATATTCAACTTGAGTGAAGTACAAAAATACTTTTTTCAATCAATTTATAGGTCATCTCCAACACATACATTTACCAAATTAGTTCGCTAAAAATTAAGACCGCTCTATCTAGAATGTTTTCATATCACTTGTAATTGTCATAAAAAGACAATGCCGATGTTTTAAGAATCTATTTTTTTAGTTAGTTTTGACACTTCTGATTTTCAAAAGAGTAAAGATTCCAATCGTTATTAACGAATCCTCGGGCGAATTTCAAATTAAGACTACGAAAACAACCAATAACCAGTAAGACATATCAAATACTAACCTATTTTTTAAAAACATCGTTATGGGTATAAAAAATCGTCTGATAGTAATGAACTTCCTTCAATTTTTTGTTTGGGGAGCATGGTTAATAACTATTGGTGGTTATTGGTTTCAAAACAAAGGCTGGTCGGGAACAGAATTTGGCGCTATTTTCTCAACAATGGGCATAGCATCCTTGTTTATGCCTGCTATTGCGGGAATTATTGCCGACCGTTGGGTTAATGCCGAAAAACTTCTTGGAATCTTCCACATTTGCGGGGCAATAATACTTACTCTTTTACCCCAAGCAAACACTCCTGCGTCTATGTTTTGGCTGATGCTAATTAATATGTTTTTTTACATGCCAACTATTTCCTTGTCAATTACAGTTGCCTATTCGGCATTAAACAAATCGAATATGGATGTAGTTAAGGAATATCCACCCATAAGAGTTTTTGGAACTGTTGGTTTTATTATTGCCATGTGGACTGTTAGTTTGCTTAAAATTGAAACTTCAGCATTACAATTCTACGTAGCAGCCCTAGCCTCTCTGTGTCTTGGTTTCTATGCATTTTCTTTACCAAAGTGTAATATCTGCAAAGAACCGCGGGATAAATCCATTGTCAATTCGTTAGGACTAAATGCTTTTCGGTTATTCAAAAATCCTAAAATGGCAATGTTCTTTATTTTCTCGATGCTGTTGGGAGCTTCTCTTCAACTAACCAATGCCTACGGAGATACATTCTTGCACGATTTTGCAAAAATAGATGCATACAAAGAACTAATTGCTGTAAAATATCCAGCTATCATCATGTCGATTTCTCAGATATCTGAAACCCTTTTCATTCTTGCCATTCCTTTCTTTCTAAAGAGATTTGGAATAAAAAAAGTCATGCTAATAAGTATGATCGCATGGGTTCTTCGATTCGGACTCTTTGCTTTTGGTGATCCATCAGGTGGATTATGGATGATAATTCTTTCTTGTATTGTATATGGAATGGCTTTTGATTTCTTTAATATTTCAGGTTCGCTATTCGTTGAAACCTCGAGTGATTCAAGCATGCGTGCAAGTGCTCAGGGATTATTTATGATGATGACCAATGGATTTGGTGCCATTTTGGGAAGTTGGTCAAGTGGTCTCATTATTGATACATTCTTTAAAGGCGAGGGAGATCTTTTTAATTGGGAAGGGATTTGGAGTACATTTGCAGTCTATTCCCTAGTTGTTGCCATTTTCTTTGCAATTCTGTTTAAGCACAAGCACGATCCAAAACAACTGGCCGAATTTAGCCACTAAATATATACAACAAAAATGGCAAGTGAAAACTTGCCATTTTTGTTTTTAATTATATAATAATTTGTATTTTTTTAAACAGATTCTCCCCGACGATCAATTTCATCACGAATCAGTGACGCTCGTTCGTAGTCTTCATCACGAACTGCATCATCCAGCATCCCTCTAAGCTGTGCAATAGAATATTCGGTAAATTGACTCCTCTTCTCAGGCTTAGGTACCTCTGGGTCTGTTTGTCCGGCAATCATCGGATCTTCAGATTCTCCCTCAAGACTTAACACAATTCCTGCTTTCTCAATTATTTCTTCTGTTGTGAATATTGGACACCTAAAACGCAGAGCAATGGCAACAGCATCTGATGTGCGGGAATCTATCCGAATACGACTTAATCCTTTTTCGCAGATTAACTCTGAGTAAAAAATTCCCTCTTCCAGCCGATAAATATTTACCTCAACAACATTCACCGCAAAGGCTTCAGCAAAACTTTTAAAAAGATCATGAGTTAATGGTCGTGGAGGCTCTAATTCCTCCAACTGAATAGCAATTGACTGAGCCTCTACACCACCTATAATTATAGGAATCCTTCGGTCTCCATTTTCTTCAGACAAAACAAGTGCATAGGCTCCTGTTTGAGTCTGACTGTACGACAATCCTAAAACGTTAAGTTTTATCTTCCCCATAAAAACTCCTCTTTTTTTCACCAATCAATTAACAAATATAAGAATTGTTTTTAATTGACTATTAACAATAAACTGAGGTTACTTCTCATCTTCACCAATACCTGCTGATTTACTTCTATTTACAAAATCAATTAGCAACTTCGAATTCCTTTTCATCAATCACATATATACCATATATTGATTTTCTCAATCGTATCTATGAAGATACGTATTATAGCCAAAGAAATCCAAAAGCAGCCATGGAAACTTATTGATTTTATTTTTGTGAAATCAATTGAAATTAGATCCAAATCGAAAAAAAAGAATCAAAATGATTCATTTACAGGAGTAAAACTTTGTTTATCAATTATTCTTTTTTATTTTTGCAATCCGAAATAAAATTCTTTGGGGGTTCACCAAGAGGTATATTTAATGTTTAAAATGACCCACCCTCAGGAACAAACCGTAAAATTAGAAATAATGTACGTAATTGTAGAAATCGCTGGTCAGCAATTTAAAGTTGAAAAAGACCAAAAGATTTTTGTTCACAGACTATCTGCTGAAGAAGGCGGACAAGTAGAGTTCCCTAAAGTACTTTTAGTGGATAACGATGGTGAGATAGTAGTTGGTGCTCCAACTGTTGAAGGAGCTAAAGTAACTGCTAAAGTTTTATCTCACATGAGAGGTGACAAGGTAAAAGTATTCAAAAAGAAAAGAAGAAAAGGATACAGAAAACTGAACGGACACCGTCAGGACCTTTCACAAATTCAAATTGAAGAAATTGTTGCTTAATCCTTAAAAATATAACAAAATGGCACATAAAAAAGGAGCCGGTAGTTCTAGAAACGGTAGAGAATCGGAAAGTAAGCGATTAGGAGTTAAGATTTTTGGCGGGCAATTGGCTAAAGCTGGAAGCATTCTTATTCGTCAAAGAGGAACAAAACACAACCCAGGTGAAAATGTAGGTATTGGCAGAGATCATACTCTTTTTGCTCTTATTCCTGGAACAGTGGTTTTTAAAAAGAAAAGAGATAATAAATCTTACGTTTCTATTGAACCTTTAGCTGAATAGATTATTTAGCTTTAAAATATTTAAATCTCCTGCTTTATTTCGTATAAAGACAGGAGATTTTTTTATTTTTATAACCTGAAAGTTATAGATATAATCATTAACAAAAGATACTGATGTTAAGCCTCAAATACCTACAGGAAAATAAGGAAGAAGCCATTAAGGCTTTAAAAATCAAGAATTTCGACGCAACAGAAATCATCGGAAGAATTATCATTCTTGACGAAAAAAGAAAAGAAAGCCAAGTAAAATTAGATGCTACACTGGCAGAAATGAACGGTTTATCGAAAGAAATCGGAATGCTTTTTAAAAGTGGAAAAGCTGATGAGGCGAATACTGCAAAAGAAAAAACCGGAGAATTGAAGGATTCTATTGCCGAATTAACTGCGATTCAGAACAGTACAATTCAGGAATTAAATGATTTGTTGCTTCAAATTCCAAATACACCGCATTCATCTGTTCCTGCAGGTAAAGGTGAAAACGAAAATGTTGTTGAAAAAACGTGTGGAACTATTCCAAAACTGCACGCCGATGCAATTCCTCACTGGGAATTAGCTAAAAAATATAATATTATTGATTTTGAATTGGGAAATAAAATCACCGGTGCTGGTTTCCCTTTATACAGGGGCAAAGGTGCAATTCTTCAGAGAGCCTTAATCAATTTCTTTTTGGACGAAAACCGCAAAGCCGGTTACGAAGAAGTAATTCCTCCGCTAGTTGTTAACGAAGCTTCTGGATACGGAACCGGACAATTGCCAGACAAAGAAGGGCAAATGTATCACGTAACTGAGGATAACCTGTATTTAATACCTACAGCTGAAGTTCCGGTAACAAATATTTACCGTGATGTTATCTTAAAAGAAGAAGATTTCCCGGTAAAAAATACCGCTTATTCTGCTTGTTTTAGAAGAGAAGCCGGATCGTACGGAAAAGATGTACGTGGCTTAAATCGTCTTCACCAGTTCGATAAAGTAGAAATTGTACAATTACAGCATCCTGATAAATCATACGAAGCCCTTGAAGGAATGGTAGCCCACGTTGAGGGTCTTATCCTGAAATTGGAACTTCCTTACCGCCTGCTTCGCTTATGTGGTGGTGACACCAGCTTTACTGCGGCTCTCACCTTCGATTTCGAAGTATTTTCTGCAGCTCAAGACAAATGGCTTGAAGTAAGTTCTGTTTCTAACTTTGAAGCTTACCAATCGAATCGTTTAAAATTACGATACAAAGGTAAGGATATGAAAAAACCTGAACTGGCACACACTTTGAACGGAAGTGCACTGGCATTGCCCAGAATTGTAGCCGCCTTGCTTGAAAACAACCAAACTCCTGAAGGAATCCGAATTCCAAAAGCATTGGTTCCTTACACTGGATTTGAGCTAATCGACTAAAAGATATTTACTTAATTTTATGGCCCGGTTCGAAACAACCGGGCTTTTTTTATATTTTTGAGTTAGAGTATCATCTTTAAAAAACTGGTTTTGAAAAAATTCATAGTAAGCTTTCTTGTTCTGATTTCCTTTTTAGGATCTGAATACAGCTATTCACAAAACAACATCCAAACAGAAAGTCAACTGGCTTTTAACTACTTTCGTGATAAAGAATACAGACCGGCATCTTCCCTATTCTTTAACCTGCATAAAATTACACGGTCAAGAACTTATTTCAACTACTATATTGATTGCTTAATTCAACTTGAGGATTATCAGGAAGCAGAGAAATCAATTAAAAAAGAAATTAAAAAAAATCCGGACGACCGAAGCTTTTTAATAGACCTGGGATTCGTTTACCAAATGGCCGGAGAAAGTGATCAAAGTCTGGCTCAATACAATCAGGTTTTAAAAAAGATGGTTCCTGTCAGAAGTGAAATCACTAGTATTGCTAACGCTTTCGTAAGAAAACGCGAATATGAATTCGCCGTTAAAACTTACCATATCGGCAGAAAAATTATGAATCAGGAGCATCTCTTTCACATGGAACTGGCAACTATTTTCCTATCTCAGAGAGATTTTGAAAAGATGGTTGCAGAATACCTGCTGGCACTTTCAGTTGATCCAACACAAATAAAAACTGTAGAAAACCATTTGCAATCCGCACTCCTTCAGGATATCAATTCAAGTTTGGATCCCATTCTAAAAAATCAATTGCTGCAAAAAATACAAACTGAAACTGAAAACATCAGCTTTAAGGAATTGTTACAATGGTATTTTATGCAGAAAAAACAGTTTCAAGCAGCTTTCACACAAGCAAGGTCGATAGATTTAATTGGAAAAGAGGATGGTTCCCGTCTGCTATCCTTAGCAAGCACTGCAAGAACAAATGATGATTTTAAAACTGCTCTTGAATGTTATCAACATGTTGTTGATAAAGGATCTTCATCGCCCAATTATTTAAATGCCCGCGTTGGTGATTTGGAAACCCGTTATCTTCTGCTTCAAAAACAAAATTCAACATCAAAATCTGATTGGATTGAGCTTTCCGGACGATATAAAAAATTCTTTTCGGAAGAAAATACTGCATTGCAGAACAGTTCTGTTCTAATACAATACGCACACATCAATTCATTCTTTTTGAATCAATCGGCAGAATCAATCGAACTATTAGAAAAAGCATTGGCAAGTTCAGGACTTAGCCAACAAAACAGATCGGAATTAAAACTTGAACTGGCAGACATCAAGCTATTTACCAACGAAAAATGGGATGCAATTCTACTGTATTCACAAATCGAAAAATCAAACAAAAACAACACGATAGGCTTCGAAGCAAAATTCAAAAAAGCCAAAGTGTCTTACTTTATGGGTGAATTAAAATGGGCCAAAGCTCAGCTGGATGCACTAAAAGGAAGTACTTCGAAACTAATAGCCAACGATGCAATTTTCCTATCGCAATTGATTAGTGACAATACTACTTTAGATACAAGCTACACAGCTATGAAAATCTATGCTGAAGCAGAATTCCTGATGTATCAGCGAAAAGATTCTTTAGCCCTTCTTAAGCTGGATGAATTGCTTAAAAATCATCCGGGACATTCACTAACTGATGAAGTTTATTTTCTGAAATATGAAATTTTCATCAAAGCAAATAAAACAGAAAAAGCACTTTTGGCCTTGTCCAAAATTATAGAAGAACATCCATACGAAACTCTTGCGCCAAAGGCATTGTTCACACAAGGAGAACTGCTTCAGAAGTTAAACGAAACAGAAAAAGCCATGGAGAACTACAAAAATATTGTGACTGAATATTCTGACAGCATATACTCTGTTGAAGCCCGAAAAAAATTAAATGATTTAAGAAAGTGAAATTTAAATACCTTTGCAAAAACTAAAGACTGCAATCAATGATTATATACAATACCAGCTATTTGATTGAAAATTCTATGGAGAAAGAGTTTTGTGAATGGATGAAAACAAAATTTATCCCTTTACTTAAAGAAACCGGAACTTTTTCCGCCAATTATTTTTGCAAAGTAATGGTTGCTACAGAAAATGAAGGTTTGACCTATTCACTTCAACTTCTGTTCAAAAACAAAGAATTATTCACTAAGTATCACTGTAGTTTCGAGCCAAGAGCCAAAGCTGTTTTCGAAGCAAAATACAGAAGCCAGGTGATGAGTTTTTCATCCTTGCTGGAAGAAGCATAATTTCCAAGACTTTGGATACGCAAAAGAAAGCATACATTTACGCCCTGTCAGCAATCTTTTGCTGGTCAACAGTAGCGACAGCATTTAAAATTGCATTGCACGGAATGGATTTTCTTCATCTTCTGCTAATCTCTTCGGGAATAGCCGTGCTTTTTTTGGGCTGTTTACTTTTATTCACATCTCAATTACAAAAAACTTTTTCAGGAAGCACAAAGGATTATATTCGATCGGCAGGATTGGGCTTTTTAAATCCATTTCTATACTATTTGGTGCTTTTAAAAGCTTACTCAATACTGCCTGCTCAATTTGCTTTGAGTCTGAACTACATTTGGCCAATTACCTTGGTACTGCTTTCGATCCCTTTATTAAAACATAAAATTGGATGGAAGAGTATCTCATGCATATTGGTAAGTTTTTCGGGCGTTGTGATTATTGCTAACAAAGGTTCATTCACATCCATTCAAACCCCAAATACCTTTGGAGTACTGTTAGCTCTTTCCAGCTCTGTATTTTGGGCTCTGTTCTGGTTGTTTAATGTTCGCGATTTAAGAGAAGAAAAAGGCAAACTATTTTTGAACATGGCTTTTGGCTTTCTTTATATACTGATATCTATCATCCTGTTTTCTGAATTTCGCATGCCTGACAACAAAAGTATTTTAGCTGCTGTATATATAGGTGTCGTAGAATGTGGAATTGCAGCTGTATTCTGGTTAAAAGCATTAAAAATGACAAGTTCAACAGATAAAATAAGCAATCTGGTTTTTTTAAGTCCGTTTGTTTCCTTGCTGTTTGTTCATCTTATTATCGGAGAATCTATCTATCTTAGTACTCTTGCAGGACTGGTACTTATCATTTTGGGTATTGTACTGCAAAAATTTATTCGAAAAACCAATTCAATTGAGTAACGACAGAATAATTATGGGAATTGATCCTGGCACCAATCTAATGGGCTACGGACTAATAAGAGTTGTAGACAAAAAACCACAAATCTTGGTTTCCGGTGTCTTGGATCTCAAAAAGATTTCTGATCCCTACATTAAACTTCAGAAAATTTTCCAACGTACACTGCAGGTAATTGATGAGTACAAACCCGATGAATTAGCTATTGAGTCACAGTTTTTTGGAAAAAACATTCAATCAATGCTTAAATTAGGACGGGCTCAGGGTGTTGCAATTTCAGCAGCATTGCATCGCAATATTCCCATTTTTGAGTACGCACCAAAAAAAATTAAACTTGCGATTACCGGAACCGGACTGGCCTCAAAAGAACAATTGGCAACCGTTCTTCAACGTTTTTTTAATCTGAAGGAATTCCCACAAAATTCGGATGAAACGGATGCTATTGCAATCGCAATGTGTCATTTTTTTCAGTCCAATAGCATTGCATCTGCAGGTAAACCAAAATCCTGGGCAGATTTTGTAAAAAAGAATCCGGGCAGGGTCAAATAATTTTAAATTGGATCACAAAAAAAGCCACTTAAAAAGTGGCTGATATTTCTATTGGAAGAATTGATTCTATTTAAAATTCTCTCTAATTTTTGCCGCAATTTCGGCCAACTTATCCGATGCTATTTCCAATTTTGGATTCGCAAAGTTTAAATCTCCAACATTATTTATCGGAACCAGGTGAATGTGAGTGTGCGGAACCTCTATACCAATAACAGCAATTCCAATTCTTTTGCATTCAATGGTCTTCTCAACGGCCTTTGCTACGCGTTTGGCAAAAAGATTTAATCCTGTTAAAACATCATCATCCAAATCAAAAATATAGTCAACCTCCTGCTTTGGTATTACCAAAGTGTGACCTAGTGCCAAAGGACTGATATCCAAAAAAGCAAAAAAATTCTCATCTTCAGCTATTTTATGGCAAGGAATTTCGCCATTTACTATTTTTGTGAAAATTGAAGCCATATCCGTGTGTTTCTGATTTTGTACCCGCTTTAATTATAACGAAATATCAATAATTTCAAATGGAATTAAACCATTTGGAACCTGAATTTCAACAACATCACCAATAACCTTACCTATTAAACCTTTGGCAATTGGTGTATTGATTGATAGTTTCCCTTTCTTAAAATCAGCCTCGGTTTCCGACACTAAAGTATAAGCCATTACAGTACCATTTTTTTGATTCTTAATGGTAACCTTAGTCATCATCTGAACCTTCGAGGTATCAATTTTAGTCTCATCAATTACCCGACTGTTAGCCAGAATACCTCTTAATTGTGAAATTTTGGCTTCCAATAAACCTTGAGCTTCTTTTGCAGCATCGTACTCGGCATTTTCCGACAAGTCTCCTTTATCGATTGCTTCTCCAATTTGTTTGGAAATATTAGGACGTTCGATCGTCTCTAGATGTTCCACTTCTGCTCTTAGTTTTTTTAGTCCTTCGGCTGTTACATATGAATAACCAGACATAATTCCCTCCTATTTAAATTCTTATAATTCTTATCTATTTGATCGATAACGATCTAAAAAACAAAAAGAATTTCGATTTTTCGAAACTCTTCCGGATGCAAATATACAAATTTAGTATAAACGAACCCTTACCTGCATTAAATAACAGGAATCAATAAAAGTATACTTTATTTTTTGCTTTAGGTGTACCTTCTATCTAAAATCTCTTTGTAAATAATGGCTTGGCGCCAATCGATTTCTTCTTCCTGATCTTCTTCTAACTCATTCTCATGCTTACTATCACTATAGATTGATTTTAAATCATCAAAAACAGGTTCTTTTTTCTCTTCGCGAACCTCTTCCTTCAGTTCTTGCAATCTTGTATATTCCTCCATCATTGTTTCCTTTTGCTCGGAAGTTGTATTTTCTACAGGCTGAACGTAAGGTTTGGGTATTTCGTTGCCCAACAAGCTCTCAAAAAGTGATTCGAATCCACCCTGAATTTCAGGCTCCGACCGTTGAAGAATTTCCTCATCATCGGGAGGCTGAACAGCTACCGGCTTCTTTTTTTTGAGAGCACCAACAATAACAAAGAGTGCCACTATAACATAGTATAATATATTCCCCCAACTATCGTCCATACTGATACTGTTAAAATTAATTTAAAAGCTTAATTTTGCGAATGCCTGCACTAATAACGGCAACCATTACGTTATATAAAGAATAAAACAAACTACAATGAGCCACAATAAATCAAATTTACCACTTTTTTTTCTTTTCTGTCTGATAAACATCACTTTTTGTTCCTGCAGTAAAGATACGAATGTTGATGAAATCATCCCATACGTTTATGTAAATGGAAAGATTTATTTAGAATTTTATGACGGGTTAAATTCTGTTGGCAATGCGCTTTACTTTGATGAGATAGGCACATCAACCGGATACAACGGGCATGGATTTATTGTAGTTAGAACCAGTACTTATGAATTTGACGTATTTGACGCAAGTTGCACGAATGATAGGGATTCAGAAGAACATGTCGAACTTGATGGTGTTTTTGTAAAATGTCCTGTTTGCAAAAGTAAATTTAATATTCTGGGCGATGGTTACCCCTTTAACGGATCTGTTGCGATTCACAAATTAAAAGAATATCGAAACAGTTACTCTTCCAGTACAAACACATTAAATGTCCGCAATTAAATTAATTCCAAAACAATAGTTCCCTAACCTAAGGAACTAATTTTCACACGTTAAAAATAAGAAATTCAGGATACAATCAAAATATAATAAAGTTTACTTTTTAAAAAAGTAATTACATAAAGTCTTGTTTCACTTTACAATAATGCATAATTTGATAGGAAATTCACCTAATTAATTTAATCTCTATCCTATGAAAAAAGCATTATTACTACTAGTGTTCGGGGTACTGCTAACTCCTTTCGCAAGTTTTGCCAGCGAAGCAGACCTGGTTGTTCCCGATTTAAGACAGAGTGTTTTTGGCGGACTTGGTGGCATAAATGGCTGGAACTTGTTATTTTATGGCATTGTAGTTATCGTTTTGGGTTTATTCTTCGGAATGATTCAATTTAATAGAATTAAAAATCTTCCTGTACATCATTCAATGGCAAAGGTTTCCAATATTATTTACGAAACCTGCAAAACTTACCTATTGCAGCAAGGTAAATTTCTAATTATTCTTTTTCTGATTATTGGTTTTGCAATTTCCTATTATTTTATTGGATTAGCTCACGTATCCATTCCAAAAACTATGCTTATTCTGCTTTGGACAGTACTGGGAATATTAGGATCGTATGGAGTTGCCTGGTTTGGAATCAGGATAAATACTTACGCAAACAGCCGCACATCATTTGCAGCGCTTAAGAAAAAGCCCTTCGATGTAATGTCCATTCCATTGCAGGCAGGTATGAGTGTTGGTCTTCTTTTAATTTGTATCGAGCTGATTATGATGATCGCTATTTTGCTGTTTATACCTGGTGATAGTGCCGGTGCTTGTTTCGTGGGTTTTGCTATTGGCGAATCATTAGCCGCTTCGGCTCTGCGAATTGCCGGTGGTATTTTCACCAAGATTGCCGACATTGGTGCCGATTTAATGAAAATCGTATTCAAAATTGGTGAAGATGACCCACGTAATCCTGGAGTTATTGCCGATTGTACCGGTGATAATGCAGGTGATAGTGTTGGACCAACTGCTGATGGGTTTGAGACTTATGGTGTTACCGGTGTTGCATTAATTACTTTCATTATTTTGATGTTTGGTGAAACCGGATTAATGCCAAACGTTGGTTTTGCATCAACTCTTATTGTCTGGATTTTCGCTATGCGTGTCCTGATGATCTTCACATCAGTATTTGCTTATTTGGTAAATCAAGCCATTGCAAAAGCAAGATACAGTCAAGCTGATCATTTTAATTTTGAAGCTCCGTTGACTTCTTTGGTTTGGATTACTTCGATTATTTCAATTGTTGTAACTTATGTCGTCAGCGACATCCTAATATCAGATCTGCCTGAAGGATTGTGGTGGAAACTTTCAACAATAATATCCTGCGGAACACTTGCCGCTGCGGTTATTCCGGAATTAACCAAAGCATTTACCAGTTCGGGTTCCCGTCATGTTCAGGAAGTGGTTACCGCTTCCCGGGAAGGTGGTGCATCCTTAACGATACTTTCGGGAATGGTAGCCGGTAATTTCTCTGCTTTTTGGAAAGGTATGGTAATGATGGCTCTTATGGCAACTGCATTTTACACCGTTCAAGACATTGCCATATTTGGCGATTATCCTGGAATTTTTGCTTTTGGATTGGTGGCTTTTGGTTTCTTGGGAATGGGACCCGTTACCATTGCTGTTGACAGTTATGGTCCGGTAACAGATAATGCTCAATCGGTTTTTGAACTATCTCAGATAGAAAAGATTCCAAACATTAAAGAGGAAATTCTTAACGATTTTGGTTTTGAACCTAATTTTGTAAGTGGCAAACATAATTTGGAAGAGAATGACTCTGCCGGAAATACCTTTAAAGCTACGGCCAAACCCGTATTAATTGGCACTGCAGTTATTGGTGCAACTACAATGATTTTTGCAATTATCCTTTTGCTTAAGGGAACGATTCTCTCGAATGGGGAATCATTGCTGCAAATTCAATTGACCGATCCATCTGTGATTCTTGGTTTAATTACTGGCGGGGCTGTAATTTTCTGGTTCTCGGGTGCATCCATGCAGGCTGTTACTACCGGAGCTTATCGTGCTGTTGAATACATCAAAAGGAATATCGATTTGGACAAGACAGAAGCCGACATTGAAGATTCAAAGAATGTTGTGAGAATTTGCACTCAGTATGCACAAACAGGAATGTGGAACATTTTTGCCGTAATTTTATGCCTGACACTGGCATTTGCCTTCTTTAGTCCGAACTTCTTTGTAGCCTATCTTATTTCCATTGCCATTTTTGGTTTGTTTCAAGCCATGTATATGGCCAACGCAGGCGGTGCGTGGGATAATGCTAAAAAAGTGGTTGAGGTTGATTTGAAAGAGAAAAACACTCCATTACACGATGCAACAATTATTGGTGATACTGTCGGTGATCCATACAAAGACACCTCATCGGTAGCCTTGAACCCTATCATCAAGTTTTCTACTTTATTTGGACTATTGGCAGCCGAAATTGCCATTGAACTGATTGTTCAATCAGATAAAACAGGAAATATAAATTACGCCCCTTACATTGGAGCTGTTTTCTTAGTAATTGGTTTGTTCTTTGTGTACCGTTCATTTTATGGAATGAGAATTCCCGCAAAGGAAGTAAACACTTCCACTCCTCAGACAAAACATGAGGAAACACAAATGGGAAGTAATCATCAGAATCAGATAAAAATGGACGTAGCCGGCAAAACAAGTAACTAGCTATTGCATTGAAATACAAAACCCCGGAGAATTTCTTCGGGGTTGTTTTTTTAGCTGTGTTACTTATTTATCCCAACAAACTTATCACTTCCAATTTGTCCTTCGCCAACTGAGCTTTCAACTCATCAAGCGATGCAAAAAACTGTTCGTTACGAATGCGCTGATAAAAATGAATTGTAATATTTTTGAAGTAGATATCCTGATTAAAATCCAATATATGAACTTCGATAGACCGGTTATCTAACTGATTATTTACGGTTGGGCGAACACCAATATTCAGCATTCCCAAATACCGTTTATCGTCAACATCAACTTTTACGGCATAAACGCCGTCTTTTGGAACCAGCTTATAGCTTTCCTGAGGATCAATGTTTGCGGTTGGAAATCCAATGGTATGTCCTAATTTTTTCCCGTTAACAACATCTCCTTTAATAAAAAACCGATAACCTAAATATTTATTTGCCATTTGAATATCGCCATCGGCAATGGCATTCCTTATTTTTGTAGAGCTAACATTTATAGCATCCATATTCAAGACATCCTGACGCTCTATTTTAAAGTTTAACTGATCGGCAAAAACCTTTAAATCTTCATATTTCCCTTCCCGGTTGTGCCCAAAACGATGATCGTAACCAACCACCAGATATTTCATCCCCAATTGCTTTACCAAAATTTTTTCGACAAACTCAACGTAAGTTAATTTGGAAAATTCTTTTGTAAATGGATAAACAACTAAATGATCGATACCCGCAGCTTCGAGCAACACTTTTTTTTCTTCCAAAGTATTGATTAAGCGCAAGCCATTGTCTTCTGTATTTAAAACAAGTCGCGGGTGAGGATAAAAAGTGAATATTACAGTTTCCCCATTCACTTTTTGAGCCAATTCCTGCAAGCGACGAATCACTTTACGATGCCCAAGGTGCACCCCATCGAAGGTGCCTATAGTTACAACTGGATTAATTGCGGAAAAATCTTTTAAATCCGTATATATTTTCATGTGCCGGCAAAATTATTCTATCAAAAAATTCTCTTTCATCTCCTCCACTTCCCCAGATTTTTCGAGCTATAGAATTGAGAATACATCTTAATTTCTTGATGCAAAAATATGAAAATTTAAGGAACAAACTCAGCCTTAAGGTAAGCGAATTAAATTTCATGCGAATGTTTGAAATAATAGGATTCGTCTGCAAGGCATATATGAGACCTGTTTTTTACAAGGAACAAATTAAATCCGGGAAGGGAATAATAATGATTAAACAGGAAATTATTAGTAAATTTCCCGCTTAGTTTCCGAATAGAATTATGAAATAATTAAATTCATTTCGTTTTTCTGTGATAATATTATGAGGATCACTTACTAAATAAGCGGCTGCATATATTCATCCGGATAAAAATTGAAAAAACTGTTGAATGTAACCAAAGAAAACCAATCATATGAAAAAATTATTATTAGCCCTACCGATCCTTTTATTCTGGGCTTGTAGTCAAAAAGACCTAGTTAAAGTAGAAGGTAAAATTGATAATGCCGAAGGTAAGGTATTGTACTTTGACAGACTGAACACTACTGGTGTTGAAGTTTTGGACTCAACTACCCTGGATGAAGAAGGTCGGTTTAGATTTAAAGTAGAAAATACCCAACCCGAATTTTATCTGCTGCGCCTTTCGAATGGAAAATTAATTACCCTTTTAGCTGAAGCCAACGAGAGCATTCTTGTTTACAGCAAAAGTGAAAATATGGGAAAAAATTACATTGTTGAAGGCTCCAAAGGATCTAAATTAGTTAAGGAGTTAAATGATAAACTGAATGAGACAAAGGATCAGCTTGCATCTATTCGTAAAGAATTGGAAGAGAAAAAGACTGATCCGAACTATTCCAGCATTTCCCAAAACCTATTGGCAGATTACGTGAAAGCTCTTCAAAGCCAAAGAGAATTTTCAATTAATTTCATCATGAAAAATGCCACCTCTTTATCGAGCTATATGGCTTTGTATCAAAAATTAGATGACAAGACTTTTACCTTAAACGAGAACGACGACATCAAATTTGTTAAAATCGTTGCGTCATCGATGAAAGCCTTGTATCCTGAACACGATTACACCAAAGCAATTTTAAGTAATCTTGCCGATCTTGAAAAACGTATGGTCAACCTTAAAATGTCTAAGCTGATTGAAGAAAAAGGAAGTAGTTTTCCTGATATTACTCTTCCAAATGCAAAAGGAAAAGAAATTACCCTTAGCTCTTTACAAGGTAAATTTATTGTTTTAAGTTTTTGGGCGTCTCAAGATGCCAATTCTCGCAAACAGAACGCAACCTTGAAGAAGGTATACAATAAATTCAACAAAAAAGGATTGGAAATTTATCAGATTTCTGTTGATCAGAATAAAAATTTATGGACCAAAGCCATTCAGGAAGATCAGTTAAACTGGACTAATGTCTGCGATTTAAAAAACGGAAGTGCGATGGCAACCAGACTATACAATATTCAGTCAATACCATCCAACTACCTGTTGGATCAGAAAGGTGAAATTGTTGGTAAAAATCTTTTTGGTTTGGCTCTTGAAGAAAAAATTGCCGAATACGTGAAGTAGATTTACACAAAACCTAATTCCCCAACCCCTTCCAAAAAAGGTGAAGGGGAGAAAAAATTGACAATTACAAACCATTTGTCTTAGACAGAAATGATCGAAAACAAAAAAATATACTTTGCATCGGATGTACATTTAGGAGCTCCTGCTTTACGAAACAACCGCGAACGCGAAAAATTGTTTGTACGATGGCTCGATCAGGTGAAGGATGATGCAGAAACCATCTATCTGATGGGAGATATTTTTGATTTTTGGTTTGAATACAAACGCGCCGTACCAAGAGGCTTTACTCGTGTACTGGGTAAGATTGCTGAAATTACTGATTCTGGAATTCCTGTACATTTCTTTACCGGCAACCACGACATTTGGGTGTTCGACTACTTACCAACCGAAATTGGTGTGATTGTACATCGGGATATTGTAAAAACCGAAATTAAAGGGAAAAAATTTTTCCTTGGACATGGTGATGGATTGGGCCCCTTCGACAAGAATTACAAACTACTGAAGAAGATATTTACCAGTCGTTTTTTGCAATGGTCATTTGCCCGTATTCATCCCAATTTATCAATTTGGCTGGCCCACAAATGGTCGGGACACAGCAGACTTAGAGATGGAAAAGTAGAGGCTGACAGCTTTAGAGGCATAGATAAAGAATGGCTTATTCTGTTTGCCAAAGATGAACTGAAAAAGGAACATTTCGACTACTTTGTTTTTGGACACCGGCACTGGCCATCTAATGTCGATTTAAACGGTAAAAGCCGATACATCAACACCGGCGATTGGGTAACTCATTTTACCTATGCTGTATTCGATGGAGAAAAAATGGAGCTTAAGGAATACGAAAAACCTAAAATTAACCACTAAGAACACAACATACTTTGTGGTTAAAAAAATAACATTCTCCACTTCACCTCAAAAACCAATGTAAAAACGCAGCATGCGTTACTACAAACAAAAAACTACAAAATGGAAATAGTATACATCGCAATCGGAATAATCTGTGGATTGGTTATTGCCTGGTTTATCTACCGAAGAAAAGCAGGACAACAGTCGGCTTTGCATCGGGAAGAATTGCTGAAACAGGAAAACGCTTTTATTAACGAAAAGAGTGAACTTTCGCACAAACTGTCGGTTTTGGAAGAACGGGCCAATAATCTGCAAAAGGAGAAAACAGAAGTAAACGAAACGATGAATCTGGAGCGTCAGAAGAATGAGAACCTCACCCGCTCTGTTTCCATATCTGCCACCGAGCGAAAAAATTTAGAAGAACGCTTAACAACTCAAAAACAAGAGTTGGAAGAACTTCAGAAAAAATTCACTACCGAATTTGAAAATATTGCCACAAAAATACTAAAGGAAAACACCAAAGAATTTACGACCTCAAATCAAAAAAACATGAGTGACATCATGAGTCCGATTAAGGAAAAACTGATGTCGTTTGAGAAAAAAGTAGAGGAAACTTACGATAGGGAACTGCGTGATAAGATCAGCCTAAAGGAAGAGGTGAAAAAGCTTTACGATCTGAACTCCAAAATTAGTGATGAAGCCAACAACCTGACCAAAGCTTTAAAAGGTGATGTAAAAAAACAGGGAAATTGGGGTGAAGTGGTTCTGGAAAGAATTTTAGAGCGGTCGGGCTTAACCAAGGGTCAGGAATACGACCGTGAAGTGGTGATGCAAAACAGTGAAGGACAAACCATTCGTCCGGATGTGATCATTCATTTGCCGGAAGAGAAACACGTAATTGTTGATTCTAAAGTATCGCTGATTGCTTACGAACGATATGTAAATTCAATTGGTGATGTGGATGCCGAAAAGTTCCAAAAGGAACACATTGTTTCGATGAAAGCTCATGTAAAAGAATTGGCCGAGAAACATTACCAAAGCTCTGCAGCAATAAACTCGCCTGACTTTGTTCTCATGTTTATGCCGATTGAATCATCCTTTGCCATGGCGGTGCAATACGATCAGGAGCTTTTTAATTATGCGTGGGACAACAAAATTGTGATTGTGAGTCCATCGACATTGCTCGCAACCTTGCGTACCATTGCTTCGATCTGGAAACAGGAACAACAAAACCGAAATGTATTGGAAATTGCCAAGCAGGGAGGTTTGCTTTACGATAAATTTGTTGGTTTTGTTGAGGATATGATCAATTTAGGCAGACAAATGGACACTTCAAAAAAGACTTATGCTACGGCAATGAATAAGTTAACCGAAGGAAGTGGTAACCTTATTCGAAGAGCAGAAAACATTCGTGAGTTAGGCGCCAAAGTAAAAAAGAAACTGCCTCAATCGTTGATCGATAGAATTAACGATACGGAAGCAATTGCAGAATAATTACAAAACATACCTATTACTAAAAAAGGTCACGACATGTCGTGACCTTTTTATTTGCAGCAAAATATTATTGTTCCAGGAAGGATGTATAGTGTCGCTAAACTTAAAACCGATTATCCGAACTGTCAGGGATTATTTCATCTGCTAATTATAATCAATACAAATAGGCAATTGATCCATATTAAAAAAAACTTCTGTTAACATTAATCCAATTTTATTTTGATAAATTCGCAAATTATTTTTCATATTGATTTACGTAAAATTTGAATTTTTGCATTAAGAACCAAGATTAAACTCTAAATAAACCAAGTATGAATTATTTAAAATACCTCTTGCCAATTCTTTTGTTTTCTTCTTTTCAGCTTAGTGCTCAGGATAGAATTGTAAAAACCAATCAGGATACCATTGCATGTAAGGTTAAGGAAGTTTTAACCGATGAGGTAAAATACATCATCCCGGAAACCTCAAATGACATTCTGTTTGGAATCGATAAAAACGACATTCTGAAAATCATATTGGAAAACGGGAAAGAGCTGAGCTTTTCTCATTCTCTTTACGGAAAGGAAACCTATGAAAATCAGAAAAAACATGCCATTAAAGTAGATTTTCTGGCTCCCTTAACCGGAAACACAACATTATCATATGAAAAACTAATCCGACCTTCAAGAAGCTGGGAAGTCAGTTTGGGAATAATTGGTTTAGGCGTTGATAATAATGACGAGAATCCCCGAGGTGCTTTTGCGAAGTTTGGGATGAAATTTATAAAGAGTCCTGATTTCTATTTAAAAGGCATGCGTTATGCTCACGTTTTAAAAGGAACTTATGTGAAGCCGGAAATTGCCTTCTCAATGTATTCTTACGATTTCGACTATAATAAAAGAGCGACAAATTGGGCTACTGCCTTAAATATTATTGTGGGTAAGCAGTATGTATTTAATGATATCTTCCTTTTGGATATGTATTTCGGCTTGGGTTATGGATTTAGTAAAGGTAATGCAGAAGATTATTACTATAACTCTGATGAATCCTATCATTATGGTTTTTCGGGTGCCAATTCGGATACACCACTGACTATAACGGCTGGTCTTAAAATTGGTATTTTGCTGAAATAAAAAAACTTCAATAATATTTAGCTAGGGTCACGATAGGTCGTGACCCTTTTTTATTTATGAACAAGAGATAAACATGCTGTACGCCCTATTACTGTTGACCCGTTTTGCAACAGGAAGGTCTTTTTACCAACAGGAAACCTAAACTGAGCAACAGGAGCAACATTTTGCCAACAGGAGACTCAAATCGAGCTACAGGAGTATAAAAGTATCCATCTGGAATATCAATTTGCCCGACAGGCATTATAAATTCTCGTTTTTACCTACCAAACTATACCAAAGCCAGTTGCAGCACTCCGAATATCAACTATCGTGACCCTATAAATTATATTTTCCCCAAGGCCTCACCTATCTGCCCTTTTAATTTTTCGATATTTTCAATTCCTACCGATAATCGAATAACTCCCGGCAGTGGATATTTTGCGCCCCAAACAGGCTCTACCGGTAATAAAATGGTATCTGCTTCGCCCAATATGGGGTTTGATTGTAATAAACACCCCATAAATAAAACAATTAAAAGACATGAAAGGACTATTACATTTTTCTTTAATTTTAATAGCTCTAACATTTCTTGTTTCTTGTGAACGGGAACAAATGCAACAAAATACATAGAAAAATAAAACGTGCCACACACAAGCAAAAAACCATCCAAAATGGAAGAAAAACCTAGACTGTCTAGATTAACTGCTATATTAACTCAACTACAATCAAAACAGATTTTAACGGCCCGGGAAATTGCTAAAAAGCATAACGTAAGCATCCGGACTATATATCGGGATATTAGAACACTTGAAAATTCTGGAATCCCAATAATTACAGAAGAAGGAAAAGGCTATTCCCTAATGCAGGGATTCAATCTTCCCCCTGTAATGTTTACAGAAAAAGAAGCAAATGCCTTAATAACAGCTGAACAACTAATAGTAAGAAACAAAGACAAATCTTTTACCGAGGAATATCAAAATGCTGTTTCTAAAATAAAATCGATTTTACGATACTCTCAAAAAGAAAAGATTGAGTTTTTATCTGAAAGAATATTTTTCAGGAATAATCCGGAAAGTCAGAAAACAAGTGATTATTTAATGACCATTCAATCAGCAATTACAAATTCTAATCTTATAAAAATTGAATATAAATCTTTGCAAGGAGAATTTACAAAACGAACAATTGAACCATTTGCAATATACAGCACTCAAGAAAACTGGCTGTTAATTGCTATCTGTCAGTTAAGAAATGATTTTAGAGTTTTTCGACTTGACCGTATTCAGAAATTAATTGTTCAAAATGAGCATTTCGAACCTCAAAAAATGACACTTCAAGAATATTTTGAAATTTGCAGAGAAAAATACATGACACCCCCTGACACACCTTTGTCATAGCCTGCATTTACTTTTGTAACATTACAAATCATAAAAAATAAGAATATGAAACGTCCATGCCTAAGCAATCTTGACACACAGGGAGATGATTATCTAAGCACGGTAAGTTCCATATGACAATTAAAAAACAAATTATAATCATATGAAAAAGGTAAGTGTTAACGCATTTAAAGTAATCGGTATTTCAGTAAGAACTACAAACGAAAACGAACAAGCGGCAACAGACATTGGAGCGTTGTGGAACAAGTTTATGACGGAAGGAATTCTTGAGAAAATACCGAACAAAATTGACAATACAATTTATTCAATCTATACAGAATACGAAAGCGACCATACAAGACCGTACACAACACTTTTAGGTTGCAAAGTTGAAAATCTAAATAAAATACCCAACGGAATGGTTGGTAAATCATTTGAAGGCGGAAAATATATTAAAATATCAGCCAAAGGAGATTTAACAAAAGGATTAATTGTAAATGAATGGACAAAAATATGGGGAATGGATTTAGATCGGGTTTATACTGCAGATTTTGAAGTGTTTGGAGAAAAATCACAAAACCCAAATGACGCAACAATAGACTTTTTAATTGCTGTAAAATAACATCTGTAAAAATATGATTCGAGAAACTAATAATTATTATTTAAACAAGAAAGAACCGAACAAAAGTTGCTTACTTGCTTTGAGAAAGATTATTCTTACACAAGATGATAACATTACAGAGACAACGAAATGGGGAATGCCTTGCTTTTGCTACAAGAAAAGAATGTTCTGTTACCTTTGGACTGACAAGAAAACAGATGAGCCTTATATTCTAATGGTTGAAGGAAAACACTTGACCCATCCTGAATTAGAAGAAGGAAGTCGTTCCCGAATGAAAATTTTTAGAGTAAACCCGAATGAAGACCTGCCTGTTAATTTTATTGAATTATTACTAAATGACGCTTTAGATTTATATAGAAATGGAACTATAAAAACAAAATAATACCAATTAGGATCTAAATAGTAAAAACTGTAAGTCCTTACTATTTAATACCAAACTAACATCAAAACTGATTTTATAAAATGTTTCATTTCAACTATATCTTCGTTAAAAAAAGATGCAACGTAACCCGGCTATGTTATTCTATTTTATTTAAAGATACTTTTGAAATTAAATTGGCATATCACAAACCATTAAAGAGATATCTAAAATAAAGGGACACGCCATGGCGTGTCCCTACGGATTACATTTTCCCCAAGGCCTCACCTATCCAGCCTTTTAATTTTTCGATATTTTCAATTTCCACTGATAATCGAATAACTCCCGGCAAGGGATATTTTGCGCCCTAAACAGGCTCTACAGGTAATAAAATGGTATCTACTTCGCCCAATGTTGGTCCCAATGGAATTGTTTCCTCCAGAGACGTTATTAAAAGAGGAATGTCCCCTAAAAGAACATTCCTCGCATTCAATTAAATTTTCTTTCCTATATAAAATACATAGCCGTAAAATTCTTTGTGTTTGTAATACAGTTGCATTTCATGCCGTTGATTTGCGATGAAACCTTCGGCGGCCTTATTGCCCGCATGCTTTTTCAAGAACTCTTCCTGAACTACGTCCTGTAATTCGTAAAAGTGTTTGATCCAACATTCATCAGGTAGAATAAATGAAGCTACTGGAACATATCCCGCTTCCTGCATTTGTTTCACTTTATTTGGAATGGTGTCTATTCCAGGATAAGCATCCTCCCAAAATTCTTCTATCTCAGCTGGTCGTTCATCTGTAAACCATGATGCTTCCGAAACGGCAACGTACCCTCCTTTTTTTAAAAATTTACGCCATTCCCTAAGTCCACGTTCAAAACCGATATTATAAATGGCTCCTTCTGACCAAATCAAGTCCATTTCTTCTTGCTGAAAAGGGAGATCATCCATAGAGGCTACAATCCCTTTTACACGATCCTGAAGATTGAGTTTACTGGCATTCGAATTGAACAGATCAATAAAAGTGGGAAAAAGATCTATTCCTCTTACATTTCCTGATGCATTCTGAGCCAAAACCATTGTTTGACCACCAGTTCCGCAACCAATATCAACAATATTGGATTCTTCAGTAAGATTGTCAATAAAACCTAGTGCTTTAGTTGTAATTTCAGGACTACCTGGCCCTTGTCTTTCTAAACCTGAATAATACTCGCAAATTATATTAAGGTCGAACTCGTGAATTGATTTAATTTCGTCACTCATGATGTTTAAATTTATTATGCTGAAAGTAATGACAAGAAGATAATACATCTCTTGCCAAACTTCAAGCTCTTGTTACTATATAGATATGAAAATACCTCAGACATGATTATGTCTGAGTAAAATAAAAGGATAACCCCAGGCTGAGAACCTCAGGTTATTTACCCCACCAAATCCTTCTTACATTTAAACATCAAATAATTTTAGTACGATAAAGATAGTGATTCTTATAAATTATCTAAAGCTTCACCTATCCAGCCTTTTAACTTTTCGATATTTTCAATTCCTACCGATAATCGAATAACGCCAGGCAAGGGATATTTTGCCCCCCAAACAGGTTCTACAGGTAATAAAATAGTATCTACTTCACCCAATGTTGGTACCAATGGAATTGTATCTTCCAAAGCTGCGATAAAGCGATTGCATTTCTCTCTTTTGTCCTCATCGGAAATTCCTTTGATATCGAAAGTTAACATGCCGCCAAAACCTTTATCGCCAAACAAAACCACAGCTTCTTTTCGGGTTGGATGAGATTCCAGTCCTGGATACAAAACCTCTCCTATTTTTGGATGATTTTCTAAATATTCAGCCAATTCCATTGCATTTTCGCAATGCTTCCGGAAACGCAATTCGAAACTTTTTACCTGCGTTCCCAACCGGTAAGCATCATCCGGACTTAAGAAATGACCTGCCCATTTTCGGTATTCAATGGCTTCCTTCATCAGCTCCTCATCGTTACCGCAAATAACCCCGGCGGTAATATTTCCATGTCCGCTCAGGTATTTTGTTGCTGAATGAATCACCAGATCAGCTCCATCTAAAAGTGGTTTCCACAAGTAAGGCGTTCCAAATGTATTGTCTACAATTATCTTGGCACTGTATTGCTTCGCCAATTCCATAATACGTTTTACATCGGCAACAATCAGCATGGGATTCGAAACGGCTTCGAAATACAAAAACTCTGGTTGAATTTCGGCCAGCATGCGCTCCAATTCCACAAAATCGTACAGACCCTCTTTTGCATAAAAGCGGTGCACATCCAAATTTCGACGTTTGATCAACACCGTATCGATAAATGAATTGGTTCCGCCGTAAATCTCATGAAAAAATAACCAAGGACGGGTTGCTGCTCCTTTCTGAAAAACAGAAACTGCAACATCAATGGCCGCCATTCCGGTTTCCACCAACAATGCCCAATTGCATTCTTCCAATTCCATAATCTGTTTCTCAACCGCTACCACAGTCGGGTTACGATATCGGGAATAGATATAATCATCCGGTTCGTGCGCATGATTCAATTCAGCGGCAAAAGCTTCTTGGGTTCGCTTCGAATTTTGCAGATTAAAGCCAGCTTCGCGGTAAAGCGGCGTATGCGATGCGTTGATTTCTTTTTTCTTCATTGTATTGTGGTTTGACGTATGTTATTTAAATTTTCACTCAAGTCGTTAGGCTCTTACTTTTTGCTTAGATCAAAAAGTAGGGGTTTGGGGTAATAAAACTTTAAAATACCCCTCTGTCCTTCGGACATCTCCCCTTAAAGGGAGAACGCTCAACAATTGCAATTATGCAGTTCCTTTCTCCTTAAGTAAGTCATTTAACTCACCCATTGGTGTTACAATATCCGATTCGTGGTAAAATTCCGATCTGTCGATTATTTCTCCTGCAAAAATAATGATCAGAGAAATTGGTAAAACCATTACCATTTCAAGATCCAATAATATATAGGGCAGCAATAAACAAAGAATTCTCACCAATGAGAGTATCGGAAAATACTTGATTCCTTTTTTCTTTAATACAGTTTTTCTCCAAAAGTATAAACTTCCTTTTGTAAGGATAATTAATTCAACTAGAATTGAAACTTCTTGTAACCAAGCGAATAACAGAACAGCTGTTAAACTCACCATTCCCGAATGTAAAACCAATTCATCTCTTCGCTTCATGAATTTGTAGACCATATCTACCGAGATCAGACTGAAAATTCCAAAAGCAAAAGCCACAAAGCCGATATAACTATTATCTGTTACCAATTGCAATCCTGTTAATCCCAAAAAGGCAGAGAAAGAAAATATCTCACGACTCAGCCACGATCCTTTCAGATTTAAAATGAACCGCCACATGCGTAACTTTTTACCAATGTGCAGAGATGTTAGTGCAATTGCCAGTACAGAGACAATCGCAAAAGGAATCAATGACATTTCAACTTTTCCAAACAAATGAGCCGCCTGCCAACTTACCAATCCGGCAACAGCCAAAGTAAAAAGCACCAAGGTCCATTCTTTGTCGAGAGAAACTTTCGATTCCGCTTTTGGCAGATAGCTTTCCAACTTCTCACTGCTAATTTCCACCGCATCTAAATTTTCAATTGCTGGTGTTGTATGCTCTTCGCGCAAGGGAATCATCTGAATGGATGGTTTGATACCAATGTTAACAAAACCCGGGGTGATATAATCTTCTTCAGTTATTTCTTTCTGTCCGAATTCCAAGGCGCCAACCGGACAAGCCTCAACACAGGCCGGACGTTTCCCTTCTGAAATTCGATCGACACAAAAATTGCATTTCTCAACAATCTTAGTGCTTTCATTAAATTTTGGGGCATCGTACGGACAAGCCCAGGTGCAGTATTTACAGCCAATACAGGCTTCGACATGATGAATAATGGCTCCTGTTTTTTCATCGCGGGTATATGCCAGCGCCGGACAATTTTTCATGCAGGGTGCATCTTCACAATGATTGCAGGCCAAGGAAAAATGAAAGACCGGCAGACTTGGATGCTTCAAATTGTTGTGGCAGTTTACCTTGCGCCAATTTACTTGTAAACCGGTGCCGTTTTCTATACTGCAACCGGCAACACAAGCCATACAGCCAACACATTTATTCGTATTAAATATGAATGCATTCTTTTCCATATTATTTTACTTCCATTTTATAGTAAAAGATCCTTATATTTCGTCGCATACAGCAACACATCCATTATTAAGCTTTACCATTGCGACGATTGATTTACACCTACTATATACCACGGGTTTCACCCATGGTTATTCATGTTGAATCCCTCTGGGATATTTTAAACAATTATCAACTTTAGGAACTTTTTATTAATTCATAATCAATATTGTCCTAATTGATTTTAACAATTGGGCTTTCCGCCCAAACCCGACATCATTTCTTGTCTTGAAACAAGAAACGAAGCAAAGAAATTCAAGGCTGCTTTTTAAAAAACTTCCTCATTTAATTCAAACCTAAGTGCGTACGGGCGATCTTCGAACAAGTTCTCAGCTTCCCGGTCTTACTAAAGGTTTGAACTAAAACGAAAGCTCTTTAAAAAAGATGCCAATCAAATACCTAACTTAAATTGTACCCCTTAAGATTATCACGAGCTGTAAATTTTTATAAAAGAAGTAATTAATACTTATTCTCAAAAAACGTTTAGGACGCAATTGATTCATAATTACTAATTCTTAATTCTCTTAATATCTACCCACGTATTGTGAAAGGCAGTTCCGTGCCCAATATCTGTTTCTTTCCCCGTAGTGAATAGGTTAGGCGCGGCACCATTTATGGCCCAATGTCCGTTGGTGAGAACCACATTTCCCTGTCGCAAACCCAAATCGAATTGCACTCTTACTTCTGCTTTTCCCTGATGATTGTAAATCTCAACCTTCTCCCTGTTTGCAATTCCTTTTGCTTCAGCATCCAGCGGATGAACGTACAAATAAGCTTCCGGTTCGAATTGTTTGATGACCTCCAAATTTCCAAACTGAGAGTGAATTCTGTTCTTGGAATTGGGTGAAATCAACTGCAAAGGAAACTCCTTTTGAACCGGCAAGGGTACATATTCCGGCAGTGGATCGATTCCCCAAAGCTCCTTGGCTCGTTCGCTGTACAATTCTATTTTACCCGATGGAGTCGGGAACTGATGATCTGCAAAGGGAATCTCCTCGAAAGAATTGGCCAATTGCGGCCCCTTTTTCAATGCCTCTAAACTCAATTCCGGAAAATTTGTTAAGAATCCATTCAAATATTCTTCAATGGCTTCATCGGTTGGTTCCGGAATGTTTTTGCTGATTGCCGCCTCATCCATTCCCAAACGCTTGGCCAACAGGTAATAGATTTCTGTTTCGGGCTTCACCTCTCCGGCAGGCTCCAGTACTTTTTGTTTCAGCTGTACATACGGATTCCAATACGAACCTATGATATCCGATTGTTCGAACATGTTCTTGGCCGGTAAAATAAGGTCTGCCTCGTAAGCCGTATCGGTCATGAATTGCTCTACCACCACCCGAAAATCCGCTTTGCGAAAAGCCTTGCGAATGGAATTGGTATCCGGATTTTGCGAAAGAGGATTCCCTCTCTCCACCCAAATGAATTTCACTTCCGGATCCTTGATATTCAGTAAGTCTTCGCCCAATTTGGCTACGGATATTTTTCTGCGGAAACTAGGATGTTCACAACCCGGAAAGTAGGATTCCGGCTCTTTTAGATCATCGAAAACATAGCTTTGCAAATTGGCATAATGCCAACAGCCGCCTTTCCTGCCAATGTTTCCTGTTATCACCGAAAGGGCCAATAAACAACGGGTTGTCTGGCCACCGTTTTCGTATCGCTGCAAGCCATAACCCGGAATCAGAGTCATGGGTTTAATCGTTCCAATCTGCTTGGCTAAGTTGCGAATGGCATCTTCGGAAATCCGGCAAATCTGCGATACCTTTTCTATGGTGTAAGCTTCTACCCGCTTTTTGAACGGCTCGAAACCCAATACATTATTCTCTATAAATTCATGATCGATCCAATCATTTTTGATGATTTCCCGCGCCAATCCCAATGCCAAGGCCGCATCTGTTCCCGATTTTACCTGAAACAAAGAGTTGGCCCGTTCGGTAGATGGTGTTCTTCGTGGATCAACAACTACGAATTTCGCTCCTTTTTCCTGAGCTTTTTCGATAGGGATCATCTCCTGAATGTTCGTCTCAGCAGGATTCTTTCCCCACAAAACAATCAGCTTGGCATGTTCCAGATCCCAGGGAGCATTGTGTTTGTTGGCTCCCATAGTCAATCGGGTTGCCTCCAGTCCCGCAGGCCAGCACAAATTACCATAGGTGGTTGTAGCTCCTCCGAATAATTTCCAGAAGTTGGTACTAACCCCATTCAACAATCCTGACATACCGCTTGATGCAAAATACAGGATGGAATGAGGACCGAAATTATCTTTGCAATAAGTCAGTTTTTCAGCAATGGTATCCAAAGCTTCCTCCCAGGAAATTCGTTCGTATTTTCCTTCAGCCACCCGCTTTTGCGGATACAAAATCCGGCTTTTGGAATTGGCTCGTTCCACATAAGCCAAACCTTTAATGCAAGGTCCTTCGGGTGTTGCCCGATTTTCAGTATGGGGTTCAATGTCTGTGACTGTATTGTTTTCTACCCGAATTTTTATGCTGCAGGTGCTGTAACAATTTCGCGGACAGGCAGAGGATATTAACTTCATGAGAGTGGATCGTTAAATTTGCCGAAAAATTACTTAAAAAAATTTGAATGAGATATACAATATAAAACTAAATCATTGTATCAATTAGACCTGTCAGAGTGCAAAGCTCCTGACAGAGTCAGATGCAAATAAATATTGCTACTAATTGAACCAGATATTTTTCGTCGCGGAACAATATTCTTCCTCTTATCAACCAATCTGTCGCGACAGATTTCCGTTATCAAAACCATCCCGGGGCGTTGCCCCGGGCTATTTTATATATGCCCTTCAGGCAATTCAATTATTATTTTGTCGAAAAACGTAGGGTCATGACATGTCATGACCATGTTAATTCAAATTCAATCGTATAAACCAATCATATCGACAAACAAAACGGACACGACATGTCGTGTCCCTAAGCAATGCATTCAAATTATATTAGGCCTCAACCAACATTTCCGCTTTCACAATCCCGGCCAAACGTTTTACACCTTCAATGGCTTTTTCGTTGTTCACGTATGAGAAATTTAGGCGCATGGTATTGTGTCCGCCACCATCGCAATAGAATACATTTCCGGTGACAAAGGCTACCTTTTTCTCAATGGCTTTGTGAAACAGATCCAAGGCTTCCATGTGCTCAGGAAGAGTAATAAACAGGAACATGCCACCTTCCGGACGCGTCCACTTCACCCCTTCAGGCATGTGTTTTTCCAACTGCTCCAGCATCACATCCCTGCGCTGATGATACAGATCGATGGTTTTTTGCAGGTTGGTTTCGAACAAACCCGATTTCATGTAGCCAATGGCAATTTTCTGTACGAAAGTTGGTGTACACAAATCTGCTGATTGCTTGGCAATCACAATTTTCTCATTCACATCTTTTGGTCCTAAAACCCATCCAATACGAAATCCCGGTGCAAATATTTTTGAGAATGTTCCCAAAGTCAATACATGATCATCATTGTCCAACTCATACATTAAACGTTGATGTTTCCCCTCGAACCGTACTTCGCGGTACGGACAATCTTCTACTATCAGCACATCGTATTGATGAGCCAATGCAATAATCTCCAAACGGCGCGATTCGGGCATGGTAATTCCTGTTGGATTTTGGAAATCAGGAATTACATAAATAAACTTTGGCTTGATACCCTGCTGCTTTAGTTCTTCCAATTTGGCTTCGAGAAGTTCGGCACTCATGCCGTGCTCATCCATTGGCACACCTGCCATTTTTGCGCCGTAAGCCTGAAACGCACCAATCCCGCCCAAGTAAGAAGGCAAACCACAGATCACAACATCGCCTTGGTTCACAAAAACTTTTCCTACCAGATCCAGTCCTTGCTGCGATCCGGTGGTAATAATCATATTATCCAAAGAACATTCTACGCCTTCATCCTGATATTTCTTTAAAAGCAATTCTCTTAGCTCAGTAACACCTTCGGTAGCATCGTACTGCAATACGGCGGCTCCTTCTTCACGCAGCATATTCGAAACAATGCTGTCCAACGCATCAACAGGAAAAGATTCCGGTGCCGGCAATCCGCCTGCAAAAGAAATAATTTCCGGATTTTGTGTCAATTTCAAAATCTCACGAATGGCTGATCGTTTGTTGTTATTGCTGATTTGAGAAAAGGTTCCTTTTAAATCGCTGATCATGATTGTTTATTTTAGTTCTGTTTGTTGTTTTTGCTTTGCATATTACTGAGAGTCTCACTTAAAGTGAAGCCCTCAATTTTACCTTAGTGTTTTTTCTTGTACCGGGATAAAAACACCCCTCTGTCCTTCGTCCCGAATTTCGGGATCCCCTGAAAGGGAGAAACTTAAATTCATCATCCTATTCCAATTCTGGAATCTTATTACTGAGAGTCTCACTTCAAGTGAGGCTCTCAGTTTTGCCTTAGTTGTTTTTTCTGTACCGGGATAAAAACACCCCTCTGTCCTTCGTCCCGAATTTCGGGAGTCCCTCAAGAAGGGAGAATTTCAATTTCTTAAACCCTATTCCAATTCTGGAATCTTATTACTGAGAGTCTCACTTGAAGTGAGACTCTCAGTTTTGCCTTAGTGTTTTTTCTTGTACCGGGATAAAAACACCCCTCTGTCCTTCGTCCCGAATTTCGGGATCCCTTCAAGAAGGGAGAATTTCAATTTTTTAAACCCTATTCCAATTCTGGAATCTTATTACTGAGAGTCTCACTTTAAGTGAGGCCCTCAAGTTTTGCCTTAGTTGTTTTTTCTTGTACCGGGATAAAAACACCCCTCTGTCCTTCGGCCCGAATTTCGGGATCCCCTCAAGAAGGGAGAATTTCAATTTCTTAAACCCTATTCCAATTCTGGAATCTTATTACTGAGAGTCTCACTTCAAGTGAGGCCCTCAGTTTTGCCTTAGTTGTTTTTTCTTGTACCGGGATAAAAACACCCCTCTGTCCTTCGTCCCGAATTTCGGGATCCCCTGAAAGGGAGAAACTTAAATTCATCATCCTATTCCAATTCTGGAATCTTATTACTGAGAGTCTCACTT
>NZ_WTCR01000038.1 GCF_009795715.1 Labilibaculum euxinicum
TGATTCCTTAGCTCAGCTGGTAGAGCACATCACTTTTAATGATGGGGTCCTGGGTTCGAACCCCAGAGGGATCACAAAGACAACCAAAGTCTTCAAAAAATAAGGATGATTCCTTAGCTCAGCTGGTAGAGCACATCACTTTTAATGATGGGGTCCTGGGTTCGAACCCCAGAGGGATCACAAAGACAACCAAAGTCTTCAAAAAATAAGGATGATTCCTTAGCTCAGCTGGTAGAGCACATCACTTTTAATGATGGGGTCCTGGGTTCGAACCCCAGAGGGATCACAAAGACAACCAAAGTCTTCAAAAAATAAGGATGATTCCTT
>NZ_WTCR01000039.1 GCF_009795715.1 Labilibaculum euxinicum
TCTGTGTTGCTTTGTGACCTCTGTGGTTAAACAATTCTCACCACAGAGAACTGAGGTTCAATGAGTTTTTTAACGCGATACAATCGCGCACCAGAACAAGAAAAATTAATAATGAGAGAAGTAGAAAGGAACAAGAAAAAAGCAAGGAACACAAACCATCATCTGCACCGTGCTTTAGACCGGTGAGCAAAGGATAAAACACAATGCTTTTTCTCTGTGTTGCTTTGTGACCTCTGTGGTTAAACAATTCTCACCACAGAGAACTGAGGTTCAATGAGTTTTTTAACGCGATACAATCGCGCACCAGAACAAGAA
>NZ_WTCR01000006.1 GCF_009795715.1 Labilibaculum euxinicum
ATGAGTTTGTGTTCTGTCTTGTCCTTGCATAAATCTCATACCATAAGATAACAAAGTGTTGAAAACCTGCCAAATACAGCAATTATAACTTATCAACAACTTATCAAGGTTTTTAGACAGTCTGACGTTGAGTATATGCAAAGTAGGCGATTGCGGGCTTCAAACCTATCAAACCGTGATGAAGTTGAAGCGGGCTACAAACGTTGAATTTACTACTATTTCGCCTATTTTGTATATACATTGTTGTGTTTAGTACTTTATATTTCAAGCCTCTTATTTAAATATCCGTTTTCAATCATTTGTCCGTATGTATCAATTATTGAGTCTCTTCTTAAAACTTCAATTGCTCTTTTTTCCCCATACAGAGGCGCAAGTATTCTTACAGCATGCAAAAAATTTTCATAACGCTCTAAAGTTGGACTTTCAGCAAGTTCAAACAATGATGATTTGGATAGTAATATATTATCTTTTCTATTTGAAATTACCTTTATGGCCTCATAATTAATTGGTTTAACGGAGTTCTGTCCACTAATAGAACCATTCATTTTATTCCATTTAGGTATATTTCCATTTTTCTTCCTAAAAGCTTCAATTAGAACTCCTTCTTGATGCTTTATCGCTTCCAAGCCTTCGTCTCCAATGTAGCTTTCTATAGGAGAAAATTGTTCGGTAAATTCTTTATTTAATTTAGATGTCACTGGTTGAGAAAGTGGTGATTGAACAATAATTGAGAATCCTAATTTTTCATGATTCCTAAAATATTCTTCTATCTGCTCGTATTTGCAAGTATTTCTGTCGATGCTTGGATAGAACCCATTATGTTGTTTAAAACGTTCGGTTAAATCAACAGCTAAACCGATATATAGAACTTCATTTGTATAATAATTCCAGTAAACATAAATTCCTGCAGAAGCCCACCCGTAATTATCCTTTGGACTACATAATTCATCCAAAGCATTCACAACTTTTCTTCTTTCAGTTTTCTTGTATGGCTGTAATATTATTGTTCTAAGCATCTTGTTTTTGTATTAAACACAACTTATTATATGTGCACCATAGGTGCACTTATTTCTACTGTATCAAATAAAAAAGGTGCACAATACATACCCATATGGCATGTATTGTGCACCTTTTGGTTAAGTCTTGTTCCATAGTTCATCAAGAGGATTCACATTCTGTAGTTTTTCACAGTCGCCTCTAAAAGTAAGCATAAAATATAAACAGAAAAGTAGCTTCGCTTATTAATTATCAATATAAATAGTGAAGAAAGGATTCGCAGTCAGGGGTTTGTGCCTTGTGTTGCCTGCTTGGCTTTATTAAGGAAAATTGATTTGTTTAGTATTTATTGTTGTTAGTCAGGAATAAATGTCTGTTTGTATGCTGTGAGCTGTTGTGTTGTATTTTGGTGAATCTGATAAATTTAACATTTTTTACATTTTTCCTCAAAAGCCCTGCAAACAGAAAGTGTGCCGCGGGTTGAAGTATTTTATTAGCATAAAAATGGATCTGTTTTACCAATTATGGTTTTGATATGTGGGGATAATTAAATAGTTTCAGTCTGTTTTTGTTACGTGGGGAGGGGGTTTGGCAACAAATAGCCGCCTTTTAACAATGCAAAAAAAAACAGGCAACCCATTGGCCGAGCATCTTCAACTTTTGCGGGTAGGAAATGCAGCCAACGGACCCTGTCCCTTTTATATAATTTTTTCAAATTATGACGTTAAGATACGGATTAATTCCGAATCATCTAACTGATGATCCAGATGATTACATGGGCATGGTAACCGATAACGAAACCATTGGCACAGAGCAAATTGTTGAGCAAATGATTGGCAAAGGCTCTTCCGTAACCAAGGCTGAGGCCTTATCGGTAATCGAAGAATTTAATTACGCTGTGGTGCAGGCCGTGGCCAGTGGCAACAATGTAAACACCGAGCTGTTTAAGGTGTATCCGAGTATTTCGGGGGTGTTTGTTAACCAGAGCGATAGTTTCGATAAAACACGCCATTCTATTCGTTTGAAGCTGAATGCCGGCCATCGTTTGTCCGAAGCGATCGGGAATATCGAATTGCGCAAGGTGGAAATATCTGTGGCGCAGCCAGTAATTCAACAATTTACCGATTTAAAAACCAAAGCCGTAAACGAGACCTTTAGTCCGGGTCAGATTGCTTCCCTAAAAGGATCACTTTTAAAATTTGATGGGGAAGATGACGATCAGGGAATCTTTTTTATCGCGGGTGATGGTGCGGCAACCAAAGTAGTGAATGTGGTGAAAAACAAACCCTCTGAATTGTTGTTTTTTGTGCCTGAAGCCTTGAAAACAGGAAGTTTTCAGGTAGAGGTAAGAGCGGCAAAAAAGAATCGTAAAAATATTAAAGCAGGTCGTTTGCTAATTGATCTTGTACCTGTTAGTTAATTGTTTTATTGATTGTTATAAAAGCCAATTTTTTACGAATTGGCTTTTATTTTGTCAGGATATTACCACTTATACCTGTTTTTAGAATAAGACCAGTACTTGTCCGATGCCTGTACAAGTAGTGGTCCGATACCTGTACAAGTACTTGTCCGATACCTGGACTAGTAGTAGTCCGGCAATCGAACAGGGAATTCAAAAAATGCAGTACAAAAAAAAGACTCTTTCGGGTTCTTTCAGTGTTGATTCTAAAACCAGATAGTACAGGGGTGTAGTGTTCCCTTTAAGATGGGAAGATTTTGTTTGTGAACGATTCTCCCGTTTTAAGGGGAAATGTTCGAAGAGCGGAGGGGTGCTTAGGTTTACAATCAATATTGTCCTAATTGATTTTAACAATTGGGCTTTCCGCCCAAACCCGACATCATTTCTTGTCTTGAAACAAGAAACGAAGCAAAGAAATTCAAGGCATCTTTTTAAAAAACTTCCTTATTTAATTCAAACCTAAGTGCGTACGGGCGATCTTCGAACAAGTTCTCAGCTTCCCGGTCTTACTAAAGGTTTGAACTAAAACGAAAGCTCTTTAAAAAAGATGCCAATCAAATACCTAACTTAAATTGTACCCCTTAAGATTATCACGAGCTGTAAGTTTTTATAAAAGAAGTAATTAATACTTATTCTCAAAAAACGTTTAGGACGCAATTGGTTTACAGTCAAACACTTGCCTGGGAAAGCGAATATTTGGGTATAAAGAGTTGCTGATGGAGAAGGGCCGGGGATGAGGTACAGAAATATAGAGTGGAAAACCTTCCTTCAAAAACAAAGATACTGTCTGGTGTTTTGCAGGAATTCCAGTATAGAATAAAAAAAAGGATACGCAAGTGCGCATCCTCAATATACAAAATTTTAAAATCGGCGTTCAATTAGGTCAGTTCCACAAAAGTAATTTCCGGAGGCATACCAATCCGGCCGGGGAATCCGATGTAACCAAAGCCACGATTCACATAAAGGTATTGATCCCTTTGCTGATACAATCCGCCCCAGCGAGGATATTTATATTGTACCGGACTCCATTTTATGCCAGCCCGTTCAAGTCCAAACTGCATGCCATGCGTATGACCCGAGAAGGTAAGGGCGATATCCGTATCCAGAACCTGCGCATCCCAATGCGAAGGATCGTGACTCATCAGAATTTTAAAGGGGATATTGGCTGATCCGTTGATTGCTTTTTGTAAATCGCCGTGCTGAGGGAAAGGAGGTTTGCCCCAATTTTCGACACCAACCAGTGCAATTTCTTCCCCGTTTAATGATATGGTTTCCGATTCGTTTAAAAGCAGTTTAAAGCCCATATCTTTATGGAAATCCTTAATTGCCTGTAAATTTTCGGCTTTGTCGGCAGGAGATTTCCAGTACGAATAATCACCGTAGTCGTGATTTCCCATGATGGAATATTTTCCAATTTTAGCATTCATTTTGGATAGTATAGGAGCCCATCCTTCTGTTTCTTCGGCAAAGTTATTTACCAAATCGCCTGTGAATAGAATCAGGTCCGCTTCCTGTTCGTTGATCAGTTCAACAGCCTTGGCAATTTTCTCAAAATTCTTATTGAAACTGCCCAGATGCATGTCTGATATTTGAACGATTTTCAGTCCTTTAAATGATTTGGGAAGGTGATCGAAACCGATCTTTTCGCGCATTACCCTGTAGTTAAATTTCCCTTTGGTTACTCCATATAATATGGATGCAAACGGGATGGCTGCTAAAACCAATCCCATTTGATACAAAAACTCGGATCTCTCCATTTTTCTCTTCGAATTAAATTGTGGTACACTTTTTTTCTTTCTCTCCCCGAACCAATTAATGATTCCTGCAATCGCCCCTAGTATATCTTTTAATAGAACGAAAAGTATAAATACAAACTTTGGAATGTAAAACAATGAAAAACCAGCTACCAGGTATCCAACATAAACGTAGGTTTCAGATTGTTGTACATGCTTAATCCCGAACATGAACAGGGTAAAACCGGCAAAAACTAAAACTGAAACAGCCCAAAACAAGATGGTTAATGATTGTCTTGCCAGCGAATATTTTATTCTGGCAATCAGAGGTTTTATGCCACGGTAGGTGTAAATATCTACCAACAGCATAAATAGTAACAGAGGAATCAATAAATATACACTTGCTTTCATCCAGATTTTTATAAGTGGTTCATTGATTATTAAATAGGCCCAAATATAGACAATAAAATACAAGCAAGTCCTTAATTTTTGTTAAAATATACTTATCTTCAGAGGAGTGTAACCCTTATAAACCTATAGAGAAATGAGTGCGAAAATTCATGAATTGATAGACAAACGTTGGAGTCCAAGAGCCTTTTCGGATCAGGAAATTGAACCAGACAAGATTGAAAAATTATTCGAGGCAGCATCATTTGCTGCGTCTTGTTTTAATGAACAACCATGGCGGTTTGTTTACGCAACAAAAGATTACCCGGAACGGTACAATCAACTGATGTCTTGTTTGGTAGAGTTTAATCAGATGTGGGTAAAAACAGCACCTATGATTATTCTTACACTAGCTGCAAAAAAGTTTGCTCAGAATCAAAAAGAAAATCTTCATGCACGTCATGATTTAGGTCTGGCCATTGGAAATATGTCTGCCCAAGCAACAGATATGGGGTTATATATGCATCAAATGGCTGGTTTTAGTGTTGAAAAGGCTCGTGAGATGTTCGAAATTCCTTCCGATTTTGATATTGTAACAATGATCGCTGTTGGTTATAGAGGCGATCCAATGCAATTGCCCGAAAATATCAGGGAAATGGAATCGAGTAAAAGGGAGCGGCGCTCTTTGGATAAAATTCTGTTCGATGGCGATTGGGACGATATGAAATAAAATGTATTTGGAATCAATATTGTCCTAATTGATTTTAACAATTGGGCTTTCCGCCCAAACCCGACATCATTTCTTGTCTTGAAACAAGAAACGAAGCAAAGAAATTCAAGGCATCTTTTTAAAAAACTTCCTTATTTAATTCAAACCTAAGTGCGTACGGGCGATCTTCGAACAAGTTCTCAGCTTCCCGGTCTTACTAAAGGTTTGAACTAAAACGAAAGCTCTTTAAAAAAGATGCCAATCAAATACCTAACTTAAATTGTACCCCTTAAGATTATCACGAGCTGTAAGTTTTTATAAAAGAAGTAATTAATACTTATTCTCAAAAAACGTTTAGGACGCAATTGATTTGGAATATAGACTTGGCTTATCCTTAGGGGTAAGCCTTTTTATTTTGAAAATACAGGAAACTTGTTGTAACTTGATTTACGTACAAGAAATTCATTATGAGAGTCTTGGATCAGTAATCTTTTAGGATATGAAACAACCATGTAAAAAGTATTACACACAGGATATTGAGTGTAATTTGGGAGTTGCATCTGACAAAACCTTAAAATTATAAACAGATGAAAGCGGTAGTAATGAAAAAATACGGGACGCCGGATGTTTTGGAGATTGCCAATCTTTCCCGCCCGCAGATAAATGACACACAGGTTTTGGTTGAGGTTTATGCTTCATCAGTAAATCCGGTCGATTGGAAAATCCGTAAAGGCAGTTTGAAGCTATTCATGAGAAAGAAATTACCCTGTATTTTAGGAGGTGATATAGCCGGACGAGTGGTCGAAATAGGCAAAAAAGTACAGTTCTTTCGGGTTGGCGATGAGGTGTTTGGGAAAATTGATATTACAAAGAATGGTGCCTATGCTGAATATGTAGCTACCTCTGCAAGCCATCTGGCATTAAAACCGCAAAAAATGAATTTTGAAGAGGCGGCAACTTTGCCTTTGGCAGGATTAACAGCACTGCAGGCACTTCGGAACATGGGTAATATCCGCAAAGGAATGAATGTTTTGGTGAATGGTTGCTCGGGAGGTGTTGGGTCTTTTGCAGTTCAAATTGCAAAAGCTTACGGCTGCAAGGTTACAGGGGTGTGCAGTAACAGAAATGTGCAATTTGCAAAAGAGTTAGGTGCCGATCAGGTCGTTGACTATTCTGAACAAGATATTGTTTCGCTCCAGGAAGAGTATGACATTTTTTTCGATGTGGTAGGAAATCAGGAATATTCAAAAGTAAAACATATTTTGCAGCGGGGTGGGGTTTTTGTGACTACACTTCCATCTTTTAATATTCTCTTGCTCGGATCTATTCATAATCTGGTTAGTTCGAAAAAAATGAAGAAGATCTTTGTGCAGGAAAGTAAGGCAGATCTCGAATTATTGGCTGATTTTGTTGATGCAGGTCTTTTAAAAACTTACATCGATAAATCTTACGATTTAATGGATGTTGCCAAAGCTCATCAGTACAGTGAAACGGGCAGGGTGGTTGGAAAGCTCTCTTTAAAAATTGCCGAATAAACAGGAACCAATTCAGCAGGTTGGAATGCAATTGAATTTTAGTAAAGATCCGGGCATCATTTGATACCCGGATCTTTTTCTTGATACTTTCTTTATCCTTTGGTTTTAATTCCACAACCAATTGCTTTTGTAGAAGTAGTTTCCGGTTTTTTATTTTGTAAGAGTGCATCCACAGCATCCTCAACATATGTGCTTGTAACCTGAGATGCGTCTTTGTAATTGTTATCGATCGCACCAATATATTCTACTGTGTATTCTCCGCTTTTATTGCTTAAGATAAAAACGTGAGGAGTTTTGGTTGCGCCAAATCTCTTAAATACATCCTGTGTTTCATCCATCAGATAAGGGAATGTAAATCCTTTTTCCTTTGCCCGTACAATCATATTGTCGAAAGAATCGCTTTCGTACAATTCCGGATCGTTTGGATTGATCGCAATTACCGGGAATCCTTTTTCCTTGTATTTTTTGTCAATTTCGAGAATCCGATCTTCATAAGCTACAGAATAAGGGCAATGATTGCATGTGAAAATCACAATGAATCCTTTGGCATCCTTGTAATCGGCGAGCGAAATCTGTTTTCCATCAACATTTTTCAGTTTAAAGTCTTTCGCCTTGTCGCCTATCTGGTAGCCTTGAGCTTGTATTCCTATTGCGGCCACTATAAACAGACCCAAAATCAATACTTTCTTCATAATTATAAATTTTAATTCGGTTGATTATTTAATTTATCAATTGAGCCCGCCAATTCGTCGTACGAAATCTGACGGGTAAAAACTTTTCGAATCCCTTTTTTATAGATAAGAGTTGCAGGAAGAGCACCATCCCAGTTTTTATCCACTTTTCCAATCCAGCTGTTTGCATCCGGATCATCAAGCAAAACAACTTCAGCATTTATATTCTTTTTCTTTAAAAAGCCGAGTAAGCGATCTTCTGTATTTTTTCCAAAATCGAGACTAATCAGTATTACTTTCACCTTTTTATCTGTATAATCTTTACGGATATCTTCAAATTCGGGGAGTTCTTCAACGCATGGTTTGCACCACATCGCCCAAAAGTTAATCACGTAAGTGGTATCATTCTGATAATGGAAAATAGGTTCCAATTCATTAAAATTGTAGGATTTTATTTCCTGAGCGCTCACTGATTTTATAGAAATAATAAGCAAGCTAAGTAGTAATAATTGGTATTTAAATTTCATTTTCTATATATAAAGATGTTGAGGTATTAAATATACTATTATTGATTGAGAAAGAACAGACCCGGTTGTTATTGATCTGTTAAAATTTACGGTTGCAAGAGGATTGTGCGGGTGTTGAGAAGAATTACTTAGCTGCTGTATGGTAAAATTGAGTGGTTTAACAGCACAACTTTGTGCATCAGAATGATAATTGTCAGGTTGTATGAAATATTTTTTTACCTTTGAAAAGAATTAGTACAGAAAGTATGAATAACAATATCCATATCGGGCGATTTTTCTTTTTTAGCAACTGTTGTTAGAAGAGGATTCACGTACTATTTAATTGATGATGAGCCTCTGTAAGGGCTCTTTTTTTTTGACTATATGAAACGTCCATGTTATAGGTGTTTTGATAAACATTGAGATGACTATTCCAGCATGGTAATCCCGAAAGCTTTCGGGACCATATGACAAAAACTTAAAATTATAAACAGATGAAAACAGTATTTTTTAATAGTTGGTTTTTTATTTTTTTCTTTTTTAGCGGAGAGAAGAACAGGATTCCAATGAAATAAAATGTAATATTATTCACAAAGGGTCCTGATTATTTAGGACTCTTTTTTGTGATATAAAATCTAACTATAACCATGGAGAAAAGAAAAATTGTAATTCAAGGAGTTGAGGGGTGTTTTCACCATTTGGCTGCCAATGCCTATTACGGAGAAGATGTTGAAATTATTCCTGCCGGTAATTTTGCCACACTTGTGGAATTAATACAGGATGAATCGGTATGCGATGGAGGAATTATGGCGATTGAAAATTCTATTGCCGGAAGTATTCTGCAGAATTACGGGCTTCTTCAGGATTCCGGTCTTGTAATTGAAGGGGAGATATTTCTGAGAATTAAGCAAAATTTAATGGCTTTGCCCGGGCAAAAAATTGAAGATTTAAAAGAAGTTCATTCGCATCCAATGGCAATTCATCAGTGTCGTGCTTTCTTTCACGATTATCCAGATATTAAATTGGTGGAAATGGAGGATACGGCCTTAAGTGCGAAGAATGTAAGAGACAATCAATTGATGGGTGTGGGAGCTATTGCCGGTGATTATCCGGCAGAATTGTATGGCTTGGAAATTATAGCTGAGGAAATTGAAAGCATAAAAGACAATCAAACCCGTTTTTTTCTTTTAAAGAGACAGAAAGATGTTGTTCCAAACGGAGGATACAATAAGGCATCATTATATTTTAGTACCAGTCATAAACCGGGGAGCTTGTCTTATATTTTGGATTGTTTTGCCAAGGAAAATATTAATCTTTCGAAGATTCAATCTTTGCCCATTCCTGGTATCAACTGGCAATACTTTTTTCATGTCGATTTGGAATTTCAGGGACCCCGGCAGTTTAGGGATGCGCTGGATAAAATATCAGCTTACACGAAAGGAATGCAAGTATTGGGTACTTACAACAAAGGTCTTGTGATCACCTAAAAGATTTTCATCGAGTCAAAAACTTTGTCGATGCTTTTGGCAAGAATAATGTCTTTTTTTGTGATTTTACCCTTGGAGTGGGTGGTTAAAATTAGGCGTACATTTTTATAATTGTACAGTTTGATATCTGGATGATGATCCATGTTTTCAGCTTCGGCAGCCACTAAATTTATAAAATTGATTGCTTCAATGAAGTTTGGCAACTCATAATTTTTAACCAATTTACTGTCTATTTCACTCCAACCCTGATCCAATAATATATTCATGATATTTTCATTTAGTATTTAAAGATACATAAAGTCTAAACCAAAGTAAATAGAAAAAACGGGACAACTTAATTAAGTTGCCCCGTATCTGATTTCTTAATTGAAAGTTTGATAAAGTGTTCTTATAATGCGAGCTCGCGATCCAGTTCTTCGCCCATTATCTGGGCGCCGCTGTAAAGCACTGATCTTTCTTCTGCCTCCATATAAATATCGAACGGTAAGGATATTTCATAGGCCGATTGAACTATCGCTGCAATATCATCTTTGGCGCCTAAGTGTGTTCTCCAGTTAGTTTCCGTTTTGTCAAGAAGGTATGCATAAACAGGTCCGGAAAAATAAGCGAAGCAGTTTACAAAAGATGGAGATTCCCACATTGAGTGCAGCTTATTTTGCAAATATGTCTTTAAATCTTTATCGTTTCTGCATAATTTTTGAGCTGTATATTCCGCCATGCCTTCGTGAATCTCAAATCGATTTTCACAGCCGTCACATTTGCCATACAAAGCTCTGCGGTAATGGCGAAAACAGAGCGCATCAGTAATCGCCTGTTTTTTATTTTCTCCTTCACTTTGCAGAGCCAGCTCAAGAGCTTTCCATTCAAGCTTCAACCAAAAACGGGCTTCCATTTCATCCATATGCTTGTTGTTATAAGGTTCTGGTTTTAAATCCATTTCAGGTTGAACACAATGAAAAGCTTCATGAAGAATAATACACTGTCTTTCAATTTTATCTTCAGGTAAGGGCAGTGGGATAACGGCCCAAATTTGATTGCCGATTTTGGCTGGTCCTTTTATTACATCAACAAAATTTGGGAGAATACCGGTGTAAATTTCATTATAGGAGTTTAAACCTAACTTTTTGCTATTGTTATTTGAGTAGATTCGTCCATTTTCTTTATCAACCAAAAGAATTGGAACATCGAGAGTTCTTCCCCAAAGCATGCCATTGTCCTTAAGACATAACGCTTTGGTTTCCTTTAGGATAGTCTCAATATCTTTAAGATCATATGATTCTGCCATACTCAATGAACAAGACATTAATACTATGCCTGGAAACAGGAAAATCCATATAAAACTATATTTTTTCATTCGAGTTGGTTAATTAGTTAATTGTCTGATTATTAACAGAGTTATGATTCGTATTGAATCACAGTGGCTTTGCACTTTTTATACATCAGTATTTGTGCCATCAACTCTAACTGTATGTTTGTCAGTGTGTAGTGAGGGTTTTAGCTATTTTTATTGAGTCTTAGTAGTGTTGGGTATCGTACAGTTGGTGTTCGGATATGAACAATTTAAATGTTTGTGAAATAGAACCAAAATAGTGAACCTGTTTTTATCATTAATCAGAATTATTTGAATGAATTGGCATTCTGGTTTTTTTCCAAATAAATGGCTAATCAATTTACTGCGTTGCTTTGATTGATATAATTCTGTATCTTAAAAATGAAAATTTGTGAAAATTTACTGAGTTCTAATTGGGATGAATCTTATTCTGAGTTTTGTAATTAAAGCACTGGTTGGAAGTGTAATAGATGAATGAAAGTATCTCTTTAACCTTAATCTGATTGAATGAATAATTACCTTGAAATAATTGTATTTATTGCAGGATTCCTGATTGTTGCAACAGCGGCGAACCGGATTTCAAAATATTTCCCAAAAGTAAAATTGCCGGTAATAACCGGTCTTTTATTTATCGGAATTGTTTCCGGGCCTTTTGTATTAAATCTAATTCCTAAACCGGCTATATCTAAACTGTATTTCATTAATGAAATTTCTCTTTCTTTTATCGCTTTTGTAGCTGGAGCTGAACTTTACTTAAAGGAGTTGAAGGGAAGAATGAAAAGTATTAAATGGATGACCTTTGGGCAATTGTTTTTCACCTTCGTACTGAGTGGTATTGTTGTTATGCTTTTGTCTGATCATATTCATTTTTTAAAGGATGCCGGTTTTAATATGAAATTGGCAATCGTGATGCTTATAGGAGTTATTTTTGTTGCAAGATCTCCCGTTTCTGCAATTGCAGTAATAAACGAAATGAGAGCCAAGGGGCCATTTACGCAAACAGCTATTGGTGTAACGGTAGTAAAAGATGTTTTAGTAATTATTTTATTTACCATTTGTTTCGCAGTTGCAGATGCCTTAATATCTGATATTCCTTTTGATATTTGGTTGTTGATTATTTTATTTGGAGAGTTATGTCTTTCACTTTTACTGGGCTTTTTGCTTGGGTTACTTATGAATTTTGTTCTTGAGTTAAGATTGGCTAGATGGATGAAGTCATTTTTACTTCTACTGTCTGGTTACAGCGTTTATTTGTTCGCACATTTTGTGCATGAAAAAAGTCAGATATATTTTGGATTTGATTTATATATTGAACCACTGTTAGTATGTATCATTGGAAGTTTTGTTGTTGTTAATTTTGGTAAGTTTCGCAGAGAATTCGTAAATATAATTCAGATGGTCGTTCCTTTTGTTTATGTTGTTTTCTTTACACTTACAGGTGCTTCCATTTCAATAGATATTTTAAAAGATACATGGGCCATTGCGCTTTTATTTTTTACTATTCGTTTAATAAGCATGGCTATTGGAGCTTTTATCGGAGGTTCATTGGGCGGGGATCCGCCGCGTTTTAATCGTATTTCCTGGATGCCATATGTTACTCAGGCTGGTGTTGCTATCGGTTTGGTTGAAGTTGTTTCAGTTAAATACCCAGAATGGGGACCGGAGTTTTCTACGATCTTAATTGCAGTAATTGTATTGAATCAAATTTTGGGTCCACCACTTTTTAAGTGGTCAATATTGTTGGTAGGTGAAAGTCATAAGAGAAGAGACTTATTACACGAAAATAAAATTCAGAAAGCTATTATTTTCGGTTTGGAAGGACAATCGCTTGCTTTAGCACGGCAATTAAAGGAACATGACTGGGTGGTTAAATTAGTAACCCGTAATGAGGAGAGAGCCAGGTTGGAATACCAGGGAGTGGATGTAACTCATGTGAAAGAATTAAGTTTGCCCGAATTAAAAAGGCTTGAAGCCGATAAAGCGGATGCGATAGTGCTGCTGAACCAGGATGAGGATAATCTTAAATTTTGTGAATTAGCTTATGAACATTTTGGCACACGGGATATTGTTGTTAGGGTAAATGAGAGGAGTTATATAAGTAAATTCCACGAGCTGGGAGCTCTGATCGTTGAACCTTCTACAGTAATGGTAAGCTTAATGGATCATCTGGTGCGATCACCAATTGCCACCTCATTATTGCTTGGTATGGAAAAAGATCAGGATACTGTGGACATTGAAATGCAAAATAAAGAATTGCACGGCATCACTTTAAGGGATTTACAAATTCCTACCGATGTTATTATTTTGGCTACCAAACGTAATAATAACACCTTAATTTCTACCGGCTATACACGACTTCGGTTGGGTGATGTGTTAACCGTTGTTGGATCTGTGGAAAGTCTGGAAAAGGTTCGTTTAAAAATGGAAGATACAGACCTGCCTGGTTATAACAAAGCTCGTTTTATGAGAAAATCAATTTCATTCAAAAGAAAGTCAATCAAGACAGATCTGGATTTACCAGGTTAAAAATACGGTAGTCCAGAATGCCAAAGGAACGACAGTATTCCAGATAACTTCTTCGCGATGGCGAGCCCGGTAAATTCGTTCATTTTCGACTTGAAACCGCATTGACTGCAACATCGCATCATAATTTTGTTGTGCTGTTATTTCCCGTTCCCTTTGAATGTTATCAAGATAAATAATTACCTCCCGGCTTTTATTTGGATTACTGTTTAAGACTTCTAGTAAGTCAGATTCAGATTCGTTTAAACGATTTAAATGGTAAAGTGCCATGCCTCTTTGCAGTCTTACTTCGGATAGGTAAGGTTTTTTACTCAGCACATGGTCAAAATCAAGAATTGCTTCGTCGTATTTTTTTAACTGCATTTTTGCGTATCCACGATCTTGAAAAATGGTGGAATAGTAAGGCATAATAGTAATGGCAGTGTCTAAGTAAAGGATGGCTTTTTCATATTCCCCCTGCAATATAAGAGTTCTTCCATTGTCATGATATTCCATGTATCTTTCTACATTCTGTGAAAATACTCCGGAAAAACCAAAAACACCAATAAATAAAAACAGCAGATTTTTCATTGTAAAACAGTTTACGTTCTATTGAATTAACTCTTAAAGTAAGAACATAAATTGTACCAAACTACATAAAAAAACCCTTCAATTTTATTGAAGGGTTTGCAGATATAGAAGATATCCTTATGATTTCTTACAACATTCTTTTTTGCAGTCTTTAGGACATTTAGTTTCTGCCTTGGCTTCTTTAGTACAACAAGCTTTTTTACAGTCTTTTTCACATTTTTCTGCTTTAGCTTCCTTTGTGCATTTTTTTGCTTTATCACATTTTTCAGCCTTAGCTTCTTTGGTACAGCAGGCTTTTGTACAGTCTTTGGAACATTTTTTCTTTTCAACTTTTTTCTTCTCCTGATCCTGTTTTTGATCTTGATCCTGAGATAGAGAAATTTGATTGTCAAAGATTGAAATTACCGGTTGAGCAGCAAAACTTACTACATTTATCGCAAATACAAATAGGAGTCCAAATAATAACTTTTTCATGTTTTTTTTTATTTAAATGTTAATTAATCCGTTTTAGTCTAATTTTGAATTGAATACTACAAGAACGTAAAAGATCTTTTTATCTCTTGTTAATGAATTGTTAAAGCATCAAAAACTCTTAAAATTTACACTAATTTTGAGTCGTGAAAAAGATCATAAGATCTGGATGTTAAGGAAGTAATTAGTCTATGAGTTTGTTGCTTAAAAATACAATGCGAAAATTTAAAGTTTATAGAATCCAGACATTTATTGTTATTTCAATAATTGTTCTTCTTCTTCTTCTTTTAATTCAAATTAGATGGATAAGCAGAGCCAGAAGCTTAAACGAAGAGCAATTCAATCATCGTGTTGGCTTGGCCTTGCATGAGTCTGTCGATGAGTTTACAAAAGATCAGGAGAGTTGTGAGAAGATGCGGGAGTGCATGTCTAAATCGAAATACAACGCATCGGATAGTGAGCTTTTAAAGATGGAGGTGAGCCGCCTGGATTCAATTATTCATCAGCAATTTAAAAATTATCAGATTCAATCGCCATATACCATTGAAGTATTAAGTACTGCTGACGAGCAGCCTAAAAGTAAATGTTTTTACTATAGTTTGCGTAAAGCATTAAGTCACGATAAGGCAATATTAAATGTCTATTTCCAAAAAAGAGAGAAAAATTTAATGGATAGTATGGGAAGTATGTTTATTTGCTCATTAATTCTTATTTTAATTCTTTGTACATTTTTTGGGATAACCGTTTTTTCATTGATAAATGATAAAAAGATTTTGGGTAGAACTACTGATCTGATTAATAATATAGCACACGAGTTTAAGACACCGATGGCAACAATTTCGCTGGCCAGTGGAATGTTAAAACGAAATAAGGTTTATGTCGATCCCAATCAAGTAGTTCATTATTCAAGCATGATTTTTTCAGAGAATAATCGCTTGAAAAGTCAAGTAGATCAGTTGTTGAAACTGGCTTGTATGGAACGCGGAGAATTGCAGTTAAATTCAGATCAAATAAATTTGCACTCCTTATTAAAAGAGTGTTCCGATTTTATTTCCGTGCAATTGGCAGAGCGGGAAGGAACCATTACGTACAAACTGAATGCGGAAAATGATATGGTTTGTGGTGATAAAGATTTACTGCAGAATGTATTGTTAAATCTTCTGGATAATGCAGTGAAGTATTCCGAATTTAAACCAGAAATAGAAGTTGAGACTAAAAACACGAATGGACATCTTTATATTGCGGTAACCGATAAGGGAATTGGAATGACTAAAGAGGAGCAGAAGCATGTATTCGATAGATATTACAGAGCTCCAACCGGCGACTTGCATGATGTGAAAGGTTTTGGTATTGGCTTGTCCTATTCAAAAATGATCATTGATTCTCATAAAGGTTCAATAAATGTTTTGAGCAAAAGAAACTCTGGCAGTACCTTTACTATTGTTTTGCCATCAATCTAAAATTATTTTATGACCAATTCTAAAAATATATTGCTAGTTGAGGATGATCCCAATTTAGGTCTTGTTTTAAATGAATTTCTAAAAATGGAGGGTTTTTCGGTAAGTTTAGCCCGAGATGGGGAGAAAGGATTCGAGTCTTTCTCTAATTCTAAGTTTGACCTTTGTTTATTGGATTGCATGATGCCAAAAATGGATGGTTTTACTTTGGGGAAAAAGATTCGTGAAATAAATCAAGAGATTCCCATTATCTTTTTAACTGCGAAATCGCTGAAGGAGGATAAGTTAAAAGGTTTTGATTTGGGTGGAGATGATTATATCACGAAACCTTTTGATGAGGACGAGTTAGTCCGAAGAATTAATGCTGTGTTAAAGCGAGTAAATACAACTCCTGAAGTAAAAGAACAAATATTTAATGTGGGTAAATTTGTATACGATCATGCAAATCTTACTTTGACTTTAAATGGAGAAATTTTTCGGATTACTCAAAAAGAGGGGGATGTATTGTATCTCTTGCTTCAGAATAAAAATAATGTATTGCGAAGAGAAGATATACTGGTAAATGTGTGGGGCGAAAATGATTATTTTATGGGACGAAGCCTGGATGTCTTTATCACTAAATTAAGGAAGCACTTAAAATTGGATTCTACCATAAAGATTGAAAATGTGCATGGAGTTGGTTTTATTTTATCAGAAAATAATTAAAATCCCAAACAACACATCAAAATCCATAAAAGTTGTAATTTTGAATCTGAAATTTAAAATCTGCAATTTGCCATGAGCATACCTCAAATAATTAACACTATTCTAGCGAAAATTCCTGCTGACGTAAAATTGGTAGCAGTATCAAAAACCAAACCTAAAGAGGATATAATTGAAGCCTACGAAGGAGGATACCGGATTTTCGGTGAAAATAAACCACAGGAGCTGGCACAAAAATATAACGATCTTCCCAAGGATATAGAATGGCATTTTATTGGTCATCTTCAAACCAATAAGGTGAAGTATATAGCGCCGTTCGTGCAGCTTATTCATGCTGTTGACAGTATTAAATTACTGAAAGAAATTAACAAGCAGGCAGAGAAGAATAATAGAGTTATCAGTTGCTTGCTGCAATTTCATATCGCTTTGGAGGAAACTAAATTTGGTCTTACTATCGATGAGGCAAAAGAATTGCTTACTTCGGAAGATTTTAAATCATTAAAAGCGATTCAAATTGCCGGCGTAATGGGAATGGCCACATACACCAATAATGAAGTCCAGATCAGAAATGAGTTTGGTCATCTTAAATCCATATTTGAAAGTTTAAAATCAGATTTTTTTATTGACAGTCCTGAATTTAAAGAAATTTCAATGGGAATGTCGGGTGATTATATGCTGGCAATAAGTGAGGGCAGTACAATAATTAGAGTAGGAAGCACAATATTCGGATCGAGATATTAAATTCCGGGTTTTTTATAGTCTAAGTCAGTACTAAGGATGTAAATATCTCTTTTGAATTTACTATATTTGTTCGTTATCGATTGAAAAATATTAAAAAATCAAATAGCATGATTAATCTTGAAACCACCTATATGGGATTGCAGTTAAAGAATCCTTTAATTGTCAGCAGTTCCGGGCTTACAAATTCTGTAAGAAAAATTAAAATCATTGAAGAAAAAGGGGCAGGAGCTGTTGTTTTAAAGTCTTTATTCGAAGAACAAATTCGCAACGAAGCTAAAAATTTGATTGGTAAAGATCCTTCAAATACAAGTTATCCTGAAGCTGAAGATTATATTCAGACCTACATCAAAGGAAATTCCGTTTCGAATTATTTGACACTTATTAAGGAAGCTAAGAAGGCTGTTTCTATTCCTGTAATTGCAAGTATTAATTGTGTTTCTTCATCGGATTGGACTTCTTTTGCTAAAGAAATTGAAAAAGCCGGGGCCGATGCTATTGAGCTAAATGTGTTTATCGTTCCAAACGACAGAAACATGAGTTCTGCGCAATACGAAAATTTATACTACGACATATTTAACGCCGTTAAAAAGGAAGTAAATATTCCAATATCAATGAAAATTGGAATATACTTTACCAATTTATTTTCAGTTGCTAATCGTTTAAATGCCGATGGAGCCGATGCGTTGGTGTTGTTTAATCGTTTTTACGAGCCGGATATCGATATTGAGAAAATGAAAATTACCAGTGCCGAAGTGTTGAGTTCAGCAAGTGATATTCGTAAATCTCTTCGTTGGGTTGGTATGTTGTCCGATAAAATTAAAGGAATTGATATTTCGGCTTCAACAGGTATTCATAATGGTGAGGCTGCAATAAAGCAATTGTTGGCAGGAGCTAAAACAGTACAGATTTGTTCTACTGTATATGAGCATGGTTTCGATCAAATTACCAATATATTGGAAGATTTAATTAATTGGATGACCAAAAAAGGATTTAAAACTATTGATGAATTTCGTGGCAGTCTTAATTATGGCAGTATTCAAGATCCTGGTCTGTATGAAAGAGCGCAGTTTATGAAATATTTTTCAAATAATGAAAAGGACGTTTTAATATAAAAAACAAAAGCCGCTTTTAAGCGGCTTTCTCTTTTATTATAGTTGATCTATTATATGAATGGCTTCGTGAAGAATTCCCTTTTTTTCGGGAGATGCTCCTGAAATGGCATCTTTAAGTTTCGCCATCTCCACAGGCTTACTTTCTTCTGATATTTTTTCGGTAAGATTTTCTATTACTGTAAATGCTTCAAAGGAAATTTCAAAATCCGACACAATTAACAAATCAACAAAAGTTGAGATGTATTTTGAAAAATCAATACTGGTTTCCCAGCAAATTGAAATTAAAATTTTTCTAATTGTCAGATACTTTTCATCAGCGATTGCTTCTATAATAATTTTATCCGAATCCTGATTTTTTAGATCAGCAAGAAAATTATGGATTGCTGATTGTATTTCCTTATTGGAATTAGAAATCATCAGATCTAACAGAGGAGTAATATCTTCTGGTTTTCCTTCTTCGCGTAATTGATTGATTGAATCAAGTACCACTTTATTATCCAAAGAACTAAGTCCTAAGATTATGGAGTTGTGTAAATCCTTTTTACTAATATTGCTCATTAAATTGTTCTTTTTATTCGATGCAAAACTAGTAATTTTTATTTGTTTTACCCCCTCTCAATATCATCTGTTTACTAATTGCATTTTCGTTAATTTGAGTTTGATTTAAGACCAATTGATTGGAACTTACTAATTGAAAGGATAGCTTTGAATTGCTTTTTTTTTACAAAGACTCAAAAGTTGTATATCTGCATATGCTGATTTTGATTGCAAGAAATTAAGGAATAATTTTATGTTGAATGATTGGAGATGGATAGTTTTGTGTGGAGAACATTCATTTTAACAGCAAAATGATCTTTTCCCATTTCATTTTGTATTGTGAAATATTCTTGAAAAAAAGATGTTGTTTTCTTGAAAAATTGTAATTTAAGTTCGTTGAAAGATAGATGTTAATCTTCAGAATGAGTTCAATGAGAAAAATTATTTGGAGTTTAGGAATTATACTACTGTTCAATTCATGCAATTTGTTTTCATCAAAAAAAAATAAAGAGCAGGTTTCTGAGGGAGAATTGCTGGAGTATCAGTTGATGAAGGAAAATGCGGATAAGATGAAGAGAATTTTCTTTGTACTTCCCAGCCCAATTGAAATTTCATTATTAATTAAAAAATCAGGAGTTCATTTTAGGGAAGATTTGTTGAATAGCATGGAAAATTTACCGGGATATTCGACAAGCTCGTCAAGAGCGATAGCGCTGGGGGTTTATTGTGCAGATTTAAGCTATGCAAGCTTGAATGAACAATATCAGATCTCAATTGAGTATATGAATGTGTCCAGAAGTCTCGCAGAATCGTTAGGGATTCTTAGAACAGTTGGACAGGACAAGGTTCGTTTGCTTGAAAGCAATGTGACAAATAAGGAGTTGATTGTTGATATAGTATCGGAGATTTATATGGAATCGAATCAACAATTACAAGAGCAGGACAGGTATTCACTGTCTGCTTTGATGCTGATTGGAGGATGGGTGGAGTGTATGTATATAGCAACTCAAAGTGTTAACCTCAATAAGAAATCACATGAGGAGTTAATCAAACAAATTTTAGATCAGAAATTGTCTCTTGAAAGTATAAAAACGGTGTTGCGGGACAATCAGGCTGATCCAATTATTAAACCCATTTACCAGAACGTATTGCAGCTTGAGAAATTATTTGAAATGAGTATTAAAACTTCAGATATGAAAGAGGGGGCTGATTTTATTGATTCTGTTGATGAATTGATATTTGTACAATTAGTTGCGAAAATAGGTGATATGAGGGATTATTTAGTTCATTAGTGTGAAAATAATTTAAGAATACACATACAGCATTTTTAATATGAAATATTATCTATTGTCAGTCTTACTTGCATTCTTTTTTTCTGTTAATCTTGTATTTTCTCAATGTCTGGATTTTGCAAAAGAACATTGTAAACCTAAACTTGAAAATTATATTCATGATGGTAATTACAACGGAGTAGTACTAAATAAAGACGAGGAAGTCGAATTGCATAAAGCCTTTTTTAGCGGACAAAAATATCGTGTAGTAGTTGGCTGTGAAGATGAGATGCCAACAATACATTTTAAAATTATCGATTCAGATCTGAATCTGATTTTTGATAACGAAGATAGTAATTACACTGATTTTTTTGATTTTGAATTGGATGAGGCTAAAACACTAATCATATCTTTAGATTTTGTCAAAAATGAAGATACTGAATCTGAACAGAAAAGCGGATGTGTCTCTATTTTGTTTGGCTTGAAATTATAAGTAAAAAAAGGTTCCTTTTAGGAACCTTTTTTATCTATTTTTTCATTTAAATATCGTCCTGTATAGGAAGCTGAACAATGAACAGCATCTTCGGGAACTCCCTCAAAAACAATCTGTCCTCCATTAATTCCACCTTCAGGACCTAAATCAATTAGCCAATCTGCACATTTAATTATTTCCATATTGTGTTCAATAATAATTAGCGTATGTCCTCTTGATATTAGGGCATTAAATGCATCCATTAATTTATTGATATCATGAAAATGCAATCCTGTTGTTGGTTCATCAAAAACAAACAGGCAAGGTTCTGCTTTTTCTTTCGCCAAAAAGGAAGCTAGTTTTACCCTTTGACTTTCACCACCACTTAAGGTGCTTGATGATTGCCCTAATTTTACGTAACCTAATCCTACATCAACCAGTGGTTGTAATCGTTGAACAATTTTCTTTTCTGTTGTGCTTTTACCCTGAGAAAAGAATTCAACCGATTCGTTTACAGTCATTTCCAATACGTCATGAATGTTTTTTTGATTGTATCTAATTTGCAGGATATCATCTTTAAATCTTTTTCCCTTACAACTTTCGCATTGCAGGTAAATATCAGCCATAAACTGCATTTCAACCTTAATTATTCCTTCCCCCTGACATTCATCACATCTGCCTCCGTCAATATTAAAGGAAAAATGTGAAGGTTTAAAACCACTATACTGTGATGCTTTTTGATTGGCGAATAGTTTTCGGATTTCATCGTATGCCTTTAAGTAGGTAACAGGATTCGATCGTGATGATTTCCCAATTGGATTCTGATCGACAAATTCGATATCTTTAATAAGATGAAGATCTCCTTTAAGAGCATCGAAATGACCACTTTTATCGGAGTACCCGCCGTAATGTTTCTTTAAGGCCGGATACAGGATCGTTTTCACAAGAGAAGATTTTCCGGAGCCACTCACACCAGTGATAACTGACATGATATTTAATGGGAATTTAATGTTTAAGCCTTTTAGATTATTCTCCCTTGCACCAATTATTTCAATGAAATTATTCCATTTTTTTCGTGTGACGGGCACAGGGATCATCATTTTTCCGGAAATGTATTGAGAAGTTAAACTTTCCGATGACTTTTTTAACTGATCAATATTTCCTTGGAATACGACTTCACCGCCAAGCCGGCCGGCATATGGCCCTATATCGATAAGTTCATCAGCAGCTAAAATTATATCTTCATCGTGCTCAACAACAATAACCGTATTTCCCAAATCGCGCAATTCCCTCAAAACTTTTATGAGCAATTCTGTGTCCCGCGAATGAAGTCCAATACTTGGTTCATCCAGAATGTAAAGCGAACCAACAAGACTGCTTCCTAATGAGGTTGCTAAATTGATTCGTTGCGATTCTCCACCGGACAAACTGCTGGATAACCGATTAAGGGTTAGGTAACCCAATCCGACATCAGATAGGAAATTGATGCGGTTTTTAATATCAACAAGTAAACGACTGGCAATTTTTTCATCCGTTTTATCCAAATGTAAATTTTGAAAAAAATCGTTGAGCTCATTCAATGGCATTAACACCAAATCCTGAATGTTTTTATCATTCACTTTTACATAGCCGGCCTCTTTTTTTAACCGGGTTCCTCTACAGTCCGGGCAAACTGTTTTTCCTCTGTAGCGGGATAACATAACCCGGTATTGAATCTTATATTGTTTTGCTTCCAGATATTTAAAAAAATCATTTAAGCCTTTAAAGTGCTTATTTCCAGTCCACAGTAAAAGTTTTTCTTCTTCACTCAATTCAAAATAGGAGCGATGTATAGGAAAATCAAACTTATCAGCAGAATAGATTAATTTATTTTTCCATTCCTGCATTTTCTCACCCTTCCAGCAAACAACTGCATCGTCGTAGATGCTTAGTGTTTTGTTTGGGATAACCAGATCTTCATCAATACCAATTACCTTTCCAAAGCCTTCGCAGGTTGGACATGCACCAAGTGGATTGTTAAAGCTGAATGTGTGAACATTTGGATCTTCAAATACAATTCCATCGGCCTCGAAACGATTTGAGAAAGCTTGGTAATCTGTACTTCCATTAATAGAAAGCAGGCATTCACCTTTTCCTTCGTAAAATGCAGTTTGCAGGGAATCAGCTATTCTATTTTGAGTATCTTCATCAGAAGAAACTCTTATTCGATCAATTACGATATGAATTGGCTCATCATCTTGAAGAAGACCAGGATTCTCAATTGCTTCAAAAATCTTATGGATTTCTCCTTTATTTTCTACTCTTGAAAATCCTTGTTGAGATAAAACTTCCAGCTGCTCTTTTTTACTTCGGTCGCCATTGTGCATTTCCGCTAAAATCATTACCGGAACGCCTTCTTCCTGACTAAGGATATACTTTACAACATCAGTAATGGAGTGCCTCTTTACGAGGGTATTTGAAATGGGCGAGTAGGTTCTCCCTATTCTTGCGAAAAGAAGTTTAAGATAATCGTAAATCTCTGTTGATGTGCCAACAGTTGAGCGTGGATTACGGGTATTTACCTTCTGCTCAATTGCGATGGCAGGAGGTATCCCCTTAATAAAATCAACCTCAGGCTTGTCAATTCGTCCTAAAAATTGTCTTGCATAGGAAGATAAACTTTCCACATACCTTCGTTGTCCTTCAGCATAAAGGGTGTCAAATGCCAATGATGATTTCCCTGATCCTGAAAGCCCTGTGATTACAATAAACTTATTTCTGGGAATCTTGAGGTCGATGTTCTTTAGATTATGAACTTTTGCCCCTTTTATATAAATGTATTTCTCTGAATTCTTGTCCGCCATATTTATTATTCGACCCTGAATTAGGTTTCTTATAAGTTTACTAAAATCGAATCTACAAAGATATTTAACTTCTAAACATTTTCAAATCTCATTAAAAATTAGTTTATTGCATCTTGTTAAAGATATTTATTAACCATCAATAATAAAGGAGACATTGCTTATAGAATAATTTTTACACTGTTTTATTAAATAGCTGTGAAATTGAGAAAGACTAATCCTACCGATTATGATCTCGTTAAGCAATTCATTGATGGTAATCATGATAGTATTGACACTCTTGTAACCCGACATAGGGACAGAGTATATACGTATATCTATCTAATTGTAAAAAATCATCAGCTTTCCGAGGACTTATTTCAGGATACCTTTATTAAGGTAATCCGATCGCTCCGTATGGGGAAATATCAAGACAATGGGAAATTTTTGGCCTGGGTGCTGCGAATAGCTCATAATTTAATTATAGATCATTTTAGAAAAGAGAAACAGAACAATACCTTTTCTAAAGATGATTATGAATTGGATATTTTCAATTCGTCTAAATATTGTGAAGGCAACTATGAAGATGAACTTATTCAAAATCAGATTCATGATGATGTTCGTAAATTGGTTGATGAACTACCTGAGGATCAGAGGGAAGTTGTTATTTTGCGGCATTATAAAGGTTTAAGTTTTAAGGAGATTGCCGAACATACTGATGTTAGTATCAACACCGCTCTGGGGCGTATGAGATATGCCTTAATTAATATGCGGAAAACAATTGAAGAAAAAAACATGAGTCTAACTCTTTAGTAAGAATATATCATTTAAGAATAAATTGACTGGAAGATGTGCGTTTTCCAGTCTTTTTTGATTCCGGATACTAAAAGGAAATTTTAATCGTTAATAGGAAAATAGAAATAATTATTTGCCTATGAATGATGTTTATACTCTTTTAAATTTTGCCCGTAAAAATACAGGACAAGAAATGATTTCACTTATGGATCGGATTGCAAATTCTGATGTTTTCGAATCTGTTGAACTCGTTGAATATCTGGACAGATTCAAAGTGAAGTCTCAATCAAATCTTCTTCATCGTGTTTTAGGATTTCGTCAGTCCACGAAAAATGTGAATCTGAAATTGCCAGATATTGCAGAAATAGCATTAAACTAAGAAATAGCCGGAGTATTTGTACTCCGGTTTTTTTTTGTTCTAATATTTTCAATTTTAAAATAAAGATGTATATTTGATATCAAAATGATATCAAACTAAATTATTATGAGAGAAGAAAAGAGTTATTCTGGAAAGTCAGGATTTTTAATGGTTTTCATTGTTCTGGCTATGCTGGTAATTGGCATAGTGGGATTGGTAATGGTAAGGAACCCGTTTTTCGTTATTTTTATTCCTTTGGTAATAGCTTTTATTCCGGGGTTTACAATCGTTAATCCAAACGAAACTTCAGTTTTAGTGCTGTTTGGTGCATATAAAGGAACCATAATGACTAATGGATTCTTTTGGGTAAATCCATTTATGGTAAAAAAGAAAGTGAGTTTGAGAGCCCGGAATCTGGATAGTGATCCTATAAAGGTGAATGACAAAATTGGAAATCCGATTATGATTGGGGTTGTTTTGGTATGGAGGGTAAGAGATACCTACAAAGCTGCTTTTGATGTAGATAACTTCGAACATTTTGTGAATATTCAGTCTGAGGCTGCTATTCGACATATGGCTGGTTCGTATCCGTATGATAATTTTGAGGATGAACAGGCTGAGATTACCTTGCGTTCGGGAGGAAATAATGTAAGTGAATTATTGGAAAGAGAGTTGACTGAACGATTGGAAATTGCCGGAATTGAAGTGATGGAAGCAAGAATTAACTATCTTGCGTACGCCTCTGAAATTGCAGGTGCAATGTTGCGCCGTCAGCAGGCAACGGCGGTGGTTGCTGCACGGTTTAAAATTGTTGAAGGTGCTGTTAGTATGGTTGATATGGCATTGGAGCAATTGGCACAAAAAAACATTGTTGATCTTGATGAGGATAAAAAAGCAACAATGGTTAGTAATTTGATGGTAGTGCTTTGTTCCGATAAAGATGTAACTCCTGTTGTAAATACCGGAACTTTGTATCAATAATTAATTAACTATGGCAAAAAAGAAATCATTTGTTCTGCGTCTTGATCCTGAGATGTACAAAAAGTTGGAAAGGTGGGCTGTTGATGAATTTCGTAGTACGAATGGACAAATTGAATGGATTTTGAATAAAGCCTTGAATGAAGCAGGACGGAAAAAAGATAATGGCACCGAAGATGCCGGCAAATTAGAAGAATAAAAAAAGCCCAAATGTTAAAATGTAACATTTGGGCTTAAGTTATTAAGAGGATTTTTTTAGTGATTTTTGCATGATGGAATTGCCATCTTTATCGGATGCTTCAAATCCCATTTTCTCCATATATTTTAGATTCATTCCCGTGTCGAAATAAACGGAATTGATATCGTGTTTCTGTAAAATATCACTTAATTGATTGTACAAATAAGCACCAACTTTAAAGTCGCGGTACTGAGGTAATGCATAATCCAATTCAATTCTTAGTTCTGTTTGATCTTTAGATCCGATAAAAATTCCTGCAACTGCCATATCTCTTAGTACAAACATTCCCAATTGGCCTTTTCCCATTTTATAATCCGGAAAGAAACTCTTAATGTCCTTTTTATAAAAGTCAAGAAAATGTGTTAACAGCTCGTCATTTTCTTTTATCTCAATGATTTTAAAGTCTTCTTTTCGCTTATACATTTTCTGCAGATTGTATAGGTTTGCGCAAACAATAAGAAAATTCATGATTCCAACAGGTAAGGAGCCAATTAGAAATCCGTAAGCAGAAAAAAGAACAGCTCCAGTCAAATTGTACCATCTTAATTTTACAATTGAAGTCATTGTTAAAGAAATCAAAACCAATACCGAGGCTGCATAGCCAATCCATTCAAGTAATTGAATGCCTAAGATGTTATATTCCAGCATAATAAATTTAATAGTGAAAAAATAAATTCTGAAGAGGGTTCAAAAATGGTTTGGATATTCTGATAAAAGCAGAAACCTTTCGTTACCGAAAGGTTTCTCAAATATACTAAACATTTTTTTCTTACAATCCGGTCATTAAAAATAATGGCTGCATTTCGAAGCTGTTGTATTTTGGTCTTAACCGATCGGTATTATAATATCGGTCAACATCCACCAATTTTTTAGAGCTGGTAACAATATCTATCGGAGCATTATCATATCTTCCATTTCGGAGTGTTATTAATCTGCCATGAACTCCTTTAATGATTAAATCCAATGCCAGATTTCCAAATGCCATAGGAACTATGGAATCAATAGCATCCGGATCGCCGCAACGAACCATATAACCTAACTTTTGATTGATAACATTAATAGGTTTTGAATTGTTGTATTTTGGAGATAATTGTTTCAGATGTTCAGATACGCGGTCACCAATGCCACCTAATTTTCTATGTCCGTAATCATCTCTGACATCATCCTGAAAAATCATATCCTCTCCCGAGAAACTAGCACCTTCAGAAATTAGCACAACGGAATAATGACTGGGATTTGAGAATCGATCTTGTATCATTAGCTCGGTTAAGCGTTCTATGTCAAAATTGTATTCTGGAATTACACATCTATTTGCTGCACCGGCCAGCGTTGGTAAAATTGCTGTAAATCCCGCATAACGACCAAAAACTTCCAATACCAGTAATCTTTCATGCGAACCAGCTGATGTTCTTAGGCTGTGTGTTAATGAAATGGTACGTGTGATACATGTACTAAATCCGATACAGTAGTCAGTTCCGGGAACATCGTTATCCATGGTTTTAGGTATGGCAATAACTTTAAATCCTTCTTTGTACAATCGCACACCATAGCTAAGAGTGTCGTCACCTCCAATCGGAATTAAATAGTCAATGTTCAGAAAAGCCAGATTGGCAAGAACCTCTTCCGTTAAATCATTAACCTCTTCATTGTATTTTTCTTTTAGATGAGTTGGAATTCTATCTTTTGAGGTTTTTGAAGGATTTACTCTGGAAGTGTGAAGAAATGTGCCGCCGGTTCTACCAACTTTGTTTACCAGTTCTTCACTTAATGAAATATAGTTCTCGCTGTTATCTGCTTTTTTATCACGGATAATATCAATTAAACCTCTCCAGCCTTTGCGAATGCCGATTACTTGATAACCTTCCCTTATTGCTCTAATTGTGACAGCACGAATAGCGGGATTTAACCCGGGAACATCACCACCACCAGTTAGAATTCCAATAATTCCTTTCGTCGATTTTGCCATAGTAAATATCTTAAGTAACTGAAAACAATGTAATATCAGTTTAAGATATCATTTTGTTAAGGGAAATTCAAGCCAAAATAAGATGAAGATTCATTTATGGGAAGAGAATAAGGTAATTAAGAATAATTCTAATTACTGAACGAGTAAGAAATAATATTTGCACCCATCTTTAGTGCTTTTTGATGATTAATTTCTGTATCGTTGTGAACAGAAGTATCTTCCCAGCCATCGCCCAAATCCGTTTCGTAAGTGTAAAAACAAACCAATCTTCCTTTGTGAAAAATACCAAAGCCCTGAGGAGGTTTCCCATCGTGTTCATGTATTTTAGGAAGTCCGTTTGGGAATTCGTACACTTGATGATAAATTGGATGAGAAAAGGGTAACTCAATCAGTTCTTCGTTCGGAAACACTTTTTTTATCTCGCGTCTGAAATAGGCATTCAAACCATAATTGTCATCAACATGAAGAAAGCCACCACCTTCAAGATACTTCCTTAAATTTGTAACTTCCTGATTGTTCAAAACAATATTTCCGTGCCCGGTTAGGTGAACAAATGGATAGGAGAATAGCTCAGGACTTCCCACTTCAACAATATTGGCATCTTTATAGATGTTTGCAATGTTGTTGCGATTGCAAAATTCGATGAGATTGGGTAATGATCCTGGATTTGCATACCAGTCACCACCGCCATTGTATTTAAGTAAACCGATTCGAACCGTTGTGTTTTGTGAAAAGGAGCACAAACTAATGAGCAAAAAAAGCGCGATATGAATTATTTTACTCATCAAATGATTATTGGTTTTCTAAACTAATGATATTACATGCAACAACTCCGGCTGTTTCTGTTCTCAAACGGCTTTCTCCCAGACTAATTTCTTTAAAGCCATTTTCTTTAGCCAGATTTACTTCTTCAATACTAAAATCTCCTTCAGGGCCAATCAATATTAATGCATTTTGTTTTGCCTGATAAAGATTTTTCAGATGCGTTTTTTCACCTTCGTTGCAATGAGCTATGTATTTTTCTCCATCGAATGGGGAAGTTACCAAATCGGAAAATTTGGTTTGTTCATTTAAAATTGGATGGTAAGCTTTAAGAGATTGTTTAACTGCAGAGGTAATTACTTTAAACAAACGCTCATGTTTTACTACTTTCCTCTCGGAGTGCTGACATAGAAGAGGAGTGAATTCATGAATACCAATTTCAGTACATTTTTCCATGAACCATTCTGTTCTATCCATATTTTTTGTAGGAGCCAGAGCAATGTGTAACTTGTAATTCAGTTTCCCAAATTCCGTTTGAGTCTCGATACACTCAACAGTGCATCTTTTAGGATGAGCGTCAATTATTTTTGCTTTGTAAAGAGAGCCTTTACCATCAATCAGATGAATAATATCTTCCTCTTTTAAGCGAAGTACTCTAATGCAATGTTTTGATTCAATCTCATTTAATTGATAAAATTGATTCTGGATATCTGGTGTATAAAATAAGTTCATAAGCTTTCACAAGTAAAAAAAACATGATGTTGCAAAGTTAGCTTATGTATTTCTTTTCAGGGATTAATTTGAAATAAAAATTTCACCAAACCATAGGCTGGTAAATTGCAGCCAGAATAAATGTTAGAACTGAAAAGATGAGGCCAAACATAAATATAGTATAAGAAATTCGTAAAAATCGATATTTTCTACCCAGAACTTTTCCAAGAAAATACTGATCTCTAATTAAACTGTCATACAATTCATCGTAGTCCGACATCATTCCTTTTAATGCGTCTGAATAATCGGCAAGAGCCATTTTATGGAAATTTCCGAAAAACATTAAATTTACTCTCTTCTTTTTGATGTCTTCCTGCGAGAATGTTCCTGACGTAACAATAGGCCGGGTTGCCAATACGGAATACGTAATGGTGAACAAACAGACTATCAAAAGAATAACACAAGGGATAATGAAATGAGGAACATCCATTATATTTTTGAAAATAAAGAAGATGGCCGAGATGATGATTGAATTGACAGAGATCATTAAGTTGGCTTTTTTATCGGCAATGGAACTTAAATTAATCTGATTCCTTGAAGTTACTTTAAACATGGTTTCAATGCCACGCTGCGGAGTTTTTAGCTTTGTGTTTTGTTGCTCCAGTTTACTTACCATTTCGGTAAGTTTCTTTATTTCTTTAGTCTGAAAACCAGCCACTTTATCAACTACTTTTTGATAATTCACCTCTTTCTTTTTAGCCAAAGTTTTTTTACCGTAATTGGTATGGTAATGATGATCTTTTAAAAAACGCAAGGTTTCTTCCCAATACAATTTGGGGTGAATGTCATGATGAAGAATTCCACTTCTTTCTTCTCTCAGCTTTTCGGATATTTTTATGTAATCCTTTGTTGATAAGTGGTGCAGATCTGCATCGCATAGCACATTACATACTTTTTCATCACAAGGAAGGTGTGGCATCTTTGTGTGTAGAATGGCTTCAGTTATTTGTTGTATTTTTTCCTCAGGGTAATTTTTTTCTTCGAGAAATTTTCTGGCATGTGCGGCACTTATTTCTTCATGTTTAGCAAAGTTTTCATAGTAACCGGTGTCATGAAACCAGGCTGCCAGAATGAGATTTTCCATTTCGTCGGGAGACAATCCTGTTTCCAAACCAATTTTTTTTGCTTGTTTAACCACATTTTGAGTGTGTTCCAAATTGTGATAGGTAAAGATTGGCTGGTGGGTACTTTCGATTAAATTAGTAACAAATGTTTCCGCTTCATGGATGATATTCATTTCTCTTTTTTTTTCTAATGTTGACTAAATGAAATTGTAATGAATAAATATAGTCATTATAGTGGAAAACGATTTGAAAATTCCATAATAATGCCTTGGCTCCCTCTTTTTTGTTGGGAATTGAGCCTTATTTATGTAATTTTAAATTCCTAATTAAATTCGCAAAAGATACTTCATATAATGAACAGATTTTTAATTTCCTATATTGTTCTTCTAAGTTTTCTTGTCTTTTTTGAATCGTGTAAGCAGAAATCATCTGATACCAAGTTGGTATATGAATTGGATTCTACCTACCAATTTCCTTACTCCATATTGGAGGCTGATGAAAAATATAATTTGAAAGATGAGTTAAGAGAGATTTCCGGATTATCTTATTATAATGATCACAGTTTGCTTTGTGTGAACGATGAGAAAGGAATTATTTACAAATTCAGTTTAAAGAAGAAAGAGATTACAAAAAAATATGTGTTTGATAAATCGGGAGATTATGAAGGCATTGAAGTAGTAGGTGATCAGGTTTTTGTACTCCGGTCAGATGGAAATATTTTTGCAGTTGATCATATGAAAAATGAGGATATTTTATCTGTGAAAACCAAAACACAATTGAATGCAGGAAACAATACGGAAGGTTTAGGTTATGATTTCCAAAGCAATAGTCTTCTTGTTGCATGCAAAGGAAATCCGGGCATTAATAATAATTTTAAAGGGAAAAGAGCAATTTATAAGTATTCTCTCAAAACGAATAAATTGTCTGATTCTCCTGCTTTTTTAATCGATCAGGAACAAATAAGGAGAATTCTTGATTTTGACGGATATACAAGTTTTTCTGTGACCTTGGTGGAAAGCATTAATCCATCACAAGGAGATTTTACATTTCAACCATCGGCGGTGGCAATGCATCCTATTACTAATAACTTATATGTATTAGGATCCGTTGGTAAATTATTACTGGTGCTCAATCCGGAAGGCGATGTTTTGGCTATTGTGAAATTGAAACGAAAGATGTTCAGACAGCCGGAGGGAATCTGTTTTTCTCCTGACGGGACTATGTATATTTCTAATGAAGGAAAAGGAAGAGCTGCTAATATTTACAAGTTCAGCTACCACAAATAAATTGAAATTGACGAATGTTATTGTATTTTAATTTTGATAATACGATGAAGGGGATTTTACTATATATCGGTGTTTTTATTTCAATAAATACTGTATTTGCTCAAAATACAAAGTTGCCGGAAGCTCCTGCATCAACATTGCTCGATCATTCCATTTTTTTTATTGGTGATATTGGTGAATCGGCAATTGTTGATTCAAATATCGACATGCTAAAAGGTCAAATGAATGAAGTTGGGCAGAAAGGGACACTCGTATTTTTAGGCAACACTTTCCCGAAAGGATATTTAGAGGATGAATTAGAGGATATAGACGCAGAGAATCCTGATTTAATGAAACTTTTACATTCGATAAAGGATTTTAAGGGTGAACTTATTTTTATTCCTGGCGAAAAAGAATGGAACGAGGGGCGACGTCATGGATGGGAAACTTTACTGAATACTGAGACATTTATAGAGGATTATTTGGATCGGGGAGATGTTTTTCTTCCTTCGGGAGGTTGTCCCGGCCCAGTTGAGATAGACTTAACGGATGAAGTGGTTTTACTGATTGCAGATTCACAATGGTGGCTTCATTTGGGAGATAAACCGGAAACGGAATGTGATCTGGAAAGCAATGATGATTTTTTAATTCTATTAAATGATGCCATAAAGAGGAATAAGAATAAGAAAATTGTTTTTGCCACACATCATCCTATTTATAGTGCAGGAAAGCATGGCGGAAATTTTGCTTTTCCGGGTCCTGTAGAGTTGTATCGGAAACTTTTTGGCACACCGCAGGATTTCGCTTACCCTTTTTACAAGCAAATGAGGTATATGTCCCGAAAAGTAGGAGTGGGATACGATAACATTATTGTTGTTGCGGCTCACGATAATAGCTTACAGTTTACTAAAAAGGATAATTCATTTTTTGTTGTTTCGGGATCGGGGAGCAAGAGCGACTATGTGTCAAAAAATAAAATGGATGTTGCTATGCGTGAGGTTGGTTTCTCGAGAATCAATTTTTACTCGAATGATGAGGTTTGGCTCGAATTTTGGTCGGTGGGAGCTGAAGGAGTGGATGAGCCTCATTTGGCATTTCGGGAAAAACTTTATACTAAGCAAGTTCCTTCTAAGGAAGATTTAATTAGCAAATACAAAGAGATCAATTATTCGGATAGTACCATTTCAGTTGCTGCAAGCACATTTTATGAAACAGATGGAAAATTAAAAACGAAAATTTTAGGGCAGAACTACCGAAAAGATTGGGCTACTCCTATCACAGTTCCGGTTTTTGATATCGCAACGGAAAAAGGCGGACTAAAAATTCTGAAAAGAGGAGGAGGACAGCAAACCAGATCATTGCGGCTAGAGGCCAAAGATGGAAAACAATATGTGTTGCGGTCGGTAGAAAAGTATACTGAAAAAGCAATTCCTCCAGGGTTGGAAGGAAGCTTTGCTGCCAAAATTGTACAGGATGGAATTTCAGAATCCCACCCGTATGCCGCTTTAGCCATTCCCAAAATGGCAAAAGCAGTGGGTATTTATCATACCAATCCAAAAATTGTTTACGTTCCCGATGATCCTCGCTTTGGAATTTATCAGGATGGTTTTAAGAATGAATTGTTTCTTTTCGAAGAGCGTCCCAACGGCGATGTATCTGATATGGATAATTTTGGGAATTCCCATGATATTTTAGGAACAGATAAGTTGCTTAAAAAGAGATTCAAAAATTCAGACCTTCAGATTGATGAAACTGCTGTGCTGCGTGCCCGTTTATTCGATATTTTCTTAAATGACTGGGATCGGCACGATGATCAGTGGAGGTGGGCAACCTTCAAAAAAGATGGCAAAACAATTGCGAGGCCGATTCCAAGAGACCGCGATCAGGCTTTTTTCTTTAGCGATGGAGCAATTCCCTGGTTGATTCGAAGAAAATGGGCTATGCCTAAATTTCAATCATTCGATTCAATTGTCGAAAATGTAGTAGGACTTGGTTTTAATGCCCGTTATTTTGATCGAAACTTTTTACAATCCAAGGACAGAAATGATTGGATTGAAATGGCAAAGGAACTTCAAAGCAAGTTAAGCGATAGTATTATTCAAGAATCAGTGAAAGCTTTGCCAAGGGAAGTCTATGCAATTTCGGGTGACGAAATTACACAAAAACTAAAGGCTCGAAGAGATCAGCTACCAGCATTGGCAGAGGAGTTTTATGAATTTTTGGCGAAAGAAGTTGATGTTGTAGGCACGAATGATAACGAGAGTTTCGATATCAACTGGATTGAAAATGGAAAATTAATTGTTGAAAGCCATCGGTTAAGCAGTAAAGCGAATAAAAAAGAACTATTGTATCGCAGAACTTTTAGTAAGGATGAAACCAATGAGGTGAGAATTTTTGGACTGGATGGAAAAGATAAGTTTGAGGTAAATGGAAATAGCAAAAATGGAATAAAGCTTCGAATTATTGGAGGAAAAGGAAAAGATAAGTTTAAACTGGCAGATACAGGGAAACAAAATCTGCTTATTTACGATAAATCGAAAACCAGAATTAAGGGCGATGGAGCTTACAAAAAGAGATTTGGGAAAAGTTCTGAAGTAAATTCATACGATAGAAAAGCATTTAAGTATAATGTTGTAAGCCCTGGTGCGAACCTTAATTTTGTTAGTGATGATGGTCTGATTTTAGGTGCAGGTGTAAATGTTAAAACCCAAGGATTTAGGAAAGAACCATACGGATCATTTCATAAATTCATTGTTAATTATGCATTTGCATATCCATCGGTAGAGTTAAAATATTCCGGTGAGTTCAAGCAGGTGTTTCGAAAAACTGATTTTCTAACAGATATTCATTACAATACACCTAATTTTCAGGGCTACTTTTACGGATTGGGAAATGAAACAGAAAATTCAAAAATCGATGATGATGCTTACAACAGGATTCGAATGGCTCAGTTTTTTATTCATCCGCAATTAAGACAACAAGTTGGGGAGAAACATTTTATTTCAATTGGTTCATTTTATCAGCAGCTGGAGTTGAAAGCTACACCGGATCGTTTTGTAACCGATTTTACCAATCCTGACAATGATTTAAATCCTTTAACCGATTTTAATACCAGAAGATATTTAGGACTTAGTATTAATTACTTGTGGGATTCACGGGATAATACGGTACTCCCTTCAAGAGGAATTTATTGGTCATCTAGTTGGAAGTACTATAAGGGATTGGAGAGGAATGATAATAATTTTCATAAAATGGAAACTGATATGCGAATGTATCTTAGTTTTGGCAGACCTCAAAGAACAATATTGGCATTGCGTGCGGGTGCCAGTCATAACAGCAGTGGATATTCATTTTTTCAAGCGAATAAATTAGGTTTAAAATCAAATTTAAGAGGATATCGTCAGGATCGATTCGCAGGAGATGATATTGTATTTCAAAATACTGATTTGAGACTTAGGATTGCTCGTTTTAAATCTTATTTTTTGGGGGGAGAAGTGGGTATTTTGGGTTTTAATGATTTCGGCAAGGTCTGGGTTGATAATGAGAGTTCTAGCAAATGGCACCATGGATATGGAGGCGGAATTTGGCTCGCACCTTATAAATTAATGGTAATTACTGCTAATTTTAGCCATTCAATAGAAGATGATATTCTTTCTATCGAATTTAAATACTTGTTTTAGCGATTGAATATGATAATTGGATAAAACAATACATATTTTACATTGAAAATTAAAAAATCAAAATAATGGACGAAGAAAAGCCTGTGTTTGGGAATGGGAGAATACTGTTGGCAGAGGACGATTTTGTGAATGGGAAAATTATATCCCGTCTGTTGGAAATGGATAATATTCCTACCCATTGGGTGAAAAATGGCAGGGAAGCTCTCGATTTTTATCAGAAAAATAAAGAATCTGTTTTGATGGTGTTTATGGATTTGCAAATGCCTATTGTAGATGGTTATCAGGCAACCGCAGCATTGCGGGAGAATGGATTTGACAGACCGATTATTGCTATGACAGCAAATGCTTTTTCGGATGACCATGTGAAATCTGCTGAAGCAGGTATGGACGATTTTATTATGAAACCAGTTTCAAAAATGGAATTGTTCATGATGGTTGAAAAGTGGATGAAGCGGGAAAGAAAGAAATAAAAATTATATTACAGAATAAAAGGTTTGGTTCCTTAGCATCAGGAATCTGATTTTTTGTGAAATATTCAAAAATATATTGCCTTAAAAACAAGAGGAGTAAAGCATGATAGTTTGTATAGCTGAGAAACCAAGTGTAGCACGTGAAATTGCCCTGATACTAGGTGCCAAAAGTAAAAAAGATGGATATTACGAAGGAAACGGATATCAAATATCGTGGACTTTTGGTCATCTGTGCGGCTTGAAAGAACCTCATGAATACGATCTTAATTGGAAATACTGGCATTTAAATGATTTGCCAATTATTCCTCCGCGTTTTGGAATTCGGGTAATTCCCGATAAAGGAGTTCAGAAACAATTTGATATTCTTGAAAAGCTAATTGCCAATGCCACCGAAGTGATAAACTGCGGTGATGCCGGAATAGAAGGGGAAGTGATTCAACGATGGGTTTTGCACAAAGCTAAGTGTAAGGTTCCCGTTAAACGACTTTGGATTTCATCTCTAACGGAAGAGGCTATTCGTGACGGCTTTAATAATTTACGTGATAGTAAGGAGTTTGATAAATTATATGCTGCAGGATCATCAAGATCGATTGGAGACTGGCTGTTGGGAATTAATGCAACACGACTTTACACACTAAAATACGCAAACGGTAAGTCGGTACTTTCCATAGGTCGGGTGCAAACGCCTACTTTGGCTTTAATTGTAAATCGTCAAAAAGAGATTGATAATTTTATTCCTCAAACTTATTGGGAATTAAAAACCACTTATCGTGATGTGAGTTTTGCTGCAACTCATGGGCGGTTTGAACAAAAAGAGCAAGGAATTGAGTTTCTTGATAAAATTAATTCGGAGCCATTCGAAATTGTTTCTGTTGAGAAAAAGAGTGGAACAGAATTACCTCCCAGATTATATGATTTAACTTCGCTGCAGGTAGATTGTAACCGGAAACTGGGTTTTTCGGCAGAAGATACACTGCGAATGATTCAAAGTTTATACGAGAAGAAATTAACCACTTACCCAAGAGTTGATACGACTTACCTTACCGATGATTTGTATAAAAAGATCCCGGGGATTCTTCAAAAGCTAACATCATTTAGTGAATTTACCGAGCCGCTTTTAAAAGCAAAAATTAAAAAATCGAAGAAGGTTTTTGATGATAAAAAGGTGACCGATCACCATGCCATTATTCCAACAGGTGTTGTGCCTGGGACTTTGTCGTATGATGAGAAACAGGTTTACGATATTGTAACCCGACGGTTTATTTCGGTATTCTATCCGGATTGTAAAGTGAGTAATACCACCGTTTTGGGAAAGGTGACCACCATAGATTTTAAAGCAACAGGGAAACAGATTTTGGAACCAGGATGGCGTGTTTTATATGCTAAAGACGGTAATATTGGCGATGGAGTTATTCTTCCTGATTTTGTGAAAGGGGAGAGTGGAGAACATACGCCCGATTTGGCCGAGAAACAGACGCAGGCTCCTAAATATTATTCGGAAGCAACTTTGCTTCGTGCCATGGAAACCGCCGGCAAACAGGTCGATGATGATGAGTTAAGGGATTTAATGAAAGAGAACGGAATTGGCCGTCCTTCCACCCGGGCGAATATTATTGAGACTCTATTTAAAAGAAAGTACATTAAAAGAGACAAGAAACGACTTGAGGCAACAGTTACGGGCACTCAGCTAATTGATACCATACAAAATGAACTGTTAAAATCGGCAGAACTTACCGGACAATGGGAAAAAAAGCTTCGGGAAATTGAGCTGGGCAACTACGAAGTAAATCAGTTTATGGCCGAATTGAAGAATATGGTTGTAGGAATTGTTTGGGACGTAAAATCGCGGAAAAATATCAGTCAAATTGAAGTGATTGATGAGGAGAAGGAAAAAGAAAAGAAAAAAGCAAAGGCAAAACCAGCAACCAAGAAGGAATTAACTTGCCCTAAATGCGGAGAAGGGAAGATTTTAAAAGGCAATAATGCCTGGGGATGCTCCAATTGGGGAAATGGATGTAAAATTCTTATTCCTTTTGAATTTGAAGGAAAGAAATTAACCGATAAGCAGGTTGAGGCATTGGTGCTGAAAAAAATAACGCCCAAAATTAAAGGATTCGAAATTGATGGGAAAAAGCAAAATGGACAATTAGGCTTAACACCCGATTTTAGTATTGAATTTATAGCCGAGGAAGCAGAAGCATGGACTTGCCCGCTTTGCAAAACGGGCACACTCTTAAAGGGGAATGCTGCCTATGGTTGCTCCAATTACCGAAATGGCTGCAAGTTTATTGTTCCTTTTGTTTTTATGGAGAAAAAATTGAGCGAAGCCCAAATAAAATCGTTGGCTACTAAAGGAAAAACATCATTAATTAAAGGTTTTAAAGATCCACAATCGCAGGAAACTGTTGATGGCAAATTAATCTTGGATAATCAGGGACAGATTATTTTTGGGAAGCAGTAATATTAAATGAGTTATAGGTGGTTGTTTTTGCTAATTGGAGAATTAATAAATAATGATTAGTTAATTAGAATCATTTAAAAATTATATTTCAAATAGCTTACAGAAGTCACCAATCATTTTTTTCTTCTTACGGGATACAATCAAAACAGGTAGAAACATTAGTAGGAGAAATAAATTCACAATAACAAAAATCTCTGTTTTGATATTATTTCCTTGCATTAGTAAAAGGCTGTTAATTAATCCTAAAGCTAAGACTGGTAAAATCCTTATCCACAAATATCCAAACCAAATGATCTTGATTTTGAAAGAAATTTCTGTTGTTGATTTGCTTTTGGATTTATAAGTTCCATCAATTATGTATGGTATTGGCAATAGTGTTGTATTTTCTGTTAAATTAAAACTTACCGAATTAATCTCTCCAATATATTTTTTTCTGGATTTTGAGAATATTGATAGAATGCTAAATGGTGTTCCAAAGCTTTTCGGATTTCCATTCTGTGTATTGGCTTTTAATCTATTTTTAAATTCTAAATAGTTAAGTTTTGAAACCATAAGGTTAGAGCAAAATTGTTCATATACTATTTGAGCTTAAGATTTATTCCTACTTTACCTCCTTATATTTCTTTGGATACTCGTAAAAAGCCAGTTTTCCTGTTCTTACTTCAATGTCAGCCCACTCATCAACCTGAAAATCGATACCGATAACTGTGCATGTTGGAACAGCCTTATAAAACTCTTCGGTTAGGTTAAAGGCTAAATATTCAATGCTGGGGTTGTGTCCAACCACCATAACTGTTTCATTTTCTTTTCCCAATTTATCGAGTAAGCCTAGAAATTCGTGAGTGGTGAAACCATCGTATAAATCGTCATTCTGTTCAATTTTATCAATTGGGTATTGCAGCACATCTGCAAACAGCAAAGTAGTCTCAATAGCCCTGTTAGCCGGACTCGAAATCATCAAATCAGGAATGATATTCTTTAAAAACAGCTTGTTGGCAATCAATTTGGAATCATTTATTCCTCTGTTAACCAAGCTGCGCTGATAGTCTGAAATGTCGTATCGAATAACTTCTGTTTTAGCATGTCTTACAAGAATAAGTCGTTTCATTGGGCTTTAGTTTGGGTTAAAACAATACAAATTTACACGGAATCTTTTGCTGTTCGGTTTTTTCTTAATTTACTCGCTGTTTCTTTTTTGTTTAAATAAGCGAAAATTTCCTTTTGCGATTGAATTTTCTTTACTTTTCCATTGATTGGAATGGGCAGGTTATTCAACTTTCCGTCTAATATTCGGGCACTAACATTATCATTAAGCTGTATGTTTAAGATATCAATCAATTCTTTTTTTATTTTCTTATCCTGAATCGGGAAAGCACATTCAATTCGTCGGTGCAAATTCCGATTCATCCAATCGGCCGAAGACAGGTACAGAAGTTCTTCTCCTAAATTGTGAAAATAAAAGATTCTTCCGTGCTCCAGAAATTGATCGACAATACGAATAATCCGAATGTTTTTTGCGTATGTTTTGTTTGGTTTCAGACAACAAATTCCGCGAATAATAAGGTCAATTTTCACCCCTTTTTCACTGGCTTCATATAATTTAGTGATCATGTCACGTTCCTGGAGGCCATTCATTTTCAGAATAATATAGCCTTTGTGTCCATTCTTTACATTCTGAATTTCCTGATCAATTAATTCAATTAAGCTTCTTCTCAAATTAAATCGTCCAACCAAAAGTTTTCTGAACTCATATCCTTCAGTTTGGTTTTCAAGATAATCGAAGAGTTGTTTCAACTCAGTAATAATTACTTCATTTGAAGTTAGTAAACCATGGTCGGAATAAATTTTGGCTGTTTTCTCATTGAAATTTCCAGTACTTAAAAAGGCATAATCTTTTTTATCTCCTTTACGCAATACCAAAGCTAGTTTTGCATGAACTTTTAGACCGGGAATACTGTCAATAATCTTTACGCCGGCTTTTCGCATTTCATTTGCCGATCTAAGATTGGCTTCTTCATCAAAGCGCGCTTTTACTTCAACAAATACAGTCACTTTTTTACCGTTTAATGCTGCGTTAATTAATGCATTTACAACGGCCGAATTATCAGCAACCCGATATTGAGTCGCTTTAATTTCTACAACTTTCGGGTCAACTGCTGCTTCGTTTAAAAAGCGAATTACATATTCGTACGACTGATAAGGAAAATGAAGAATCTGATCTTTTAGCCGAATGGTTTTAAAAACAGATTTATTACCCTGCAAATCATCCACCTTTAAGGGGTGAAACGATTCCGGTTCCAGTTCAGGATATTTTGGATTTGGAAAACAGAAAAAATCCTGAAAATTATGATATCGGGCTCCTTTCACCATGTCATTGTTTTGCAGGTTAAAAGAGTCTTTTAAAAATTTCAGAAAATCCTTAGGAATCGATGCATCATATAAAAAACGCGAAGGAGAACCTGTTTCCCGTTTTTTTAAACTGTTCTCGATCATTTTAATTAAATCGCCCGAATACTCATCTTCAATCAGTAAATCCGCATCGCGGCTAAGCTTAAAACTGTAGCTGGAATCGATCTTGTAACCGGGAAACAACAGTTTCATCCGCAATTTAATGATGTCGTCTAAAAACATGATGAAGTGCTTGTCATCCCTATCAGGCAATTCAATAAAGCGAGGGAAACGATGACTCGGAACTTTTATAATCGCATATCTGGAGCGACGAGATTTGGGAGCACCTTCTTCCTCTTCTTTTTTTCTTTTTTTAAACAATTTAACCGCAATATAAATCACGTTATTTTGAAGAAAAGGCTGAATCTGCTTTTTTAATAATAGTATGGGTTGAACGTGAGGCAACAAATTATCAAGAAAAAAATCTTTCACGAACTGATGATGTTCTTCGCATAGAGATTGGTCCCGAATCAGAATAATATCCTCCTCTTCCAATGCCGGAATAATTTCCTGCGTAAAAATGTTCCCAAATTCATTCTGCTGACGATCAACTTCAGCATTGATATTTTTTAATATTGCATCAGGATTCTCTCTCAAAATACCTTTATCTTCGGCAGGCAATTCGGTAAACCGTTTGTAGGTGCCCAAGCGTACCCTATAAAATTCATCGAGGTTTGAAGAATATATAGCTAAAAATTTAATTCTCTCGTATAGTGGCAATCTTGTATTCGAAGCCTCTTGCAGTACTCTTTTATTGAAGGATAACCAACTTAAATCTCTATTTAAGAACTGATATTTTTGCATATGATGATTGACTATGGACTGTTTAACTAGTAAGATAAAATTAATCAATTTTTTGTTTCCACAGCAATCAATCTCAGCTAATACAAGGAGATTTTGGAGAATTAGGTGCTTTTTGTAAGCTAAAGGTAGTTCAGGGTTACTAACTTTTAGTTGTTGAAATTTTTACGTTGGCATAGCTTAGGTTCTTGAAGAAATCGGAATAGGCATCGTCCTTTTTAATCGACATTTTATGCTTTACACCATTTGTAAATTCAAAGGCTAATTTGGCATTCGTTCTCGATTCTCTAATGCGGATCATTTTTATCTCTCGGAATGTGAACTCCTTACCATCCATTGTTTTAAGCTCTTTATATTTGAAAATTGTGACAATCGTAAGACCTAGGCTGATTATTAGGATCGATAAGAAAAAAATCATTTCGTAATTTGCTTCATCTCTGTATGCACTGTAAAGATTTAGCGAATTTGATACAATTAATATTGGAATAAGAATAACAGGTACAGCAAAACTAAAAAGATTCTTTTGGAAACTTAGTTTGGTGTAAGAGAAAAAAATATGACCGTTAAATGAAAACTTTGCTTTTACGGACTGATAATTAGTGGTGTTCATTCTTTTGCCTAATTATGAAACGTATTTGATTTTTGTGTTATGTTCATGTAAATATATGAAAATTTTACAATATGGAATTAGTTATATTTAGTTTTGTATTTATTTCTGATTGTTTGGTTTTTTTAATATTACACGCGAAATGTCTGATTGTTAGAAAATACATTTTTTTTGTAGGCTTTCTAAAACTAAATTTTGTGGAGAAGAGTGAGGGATCCTCTTTAGGTTGATTGTAATAATGGTGTTGAATTTTGATTGGAATGATACTTAAATAAAACAGGTCTTGTTTGTCTAACCAATGATTTACTTAATTAAGAATACAAAATCCCCAAAAGCCTGTATATTTGTAGTAAGGATAAATCAAAAAAAAAAGAAATGAAAGACGGAACAAAGAGGGCAGATATTCATCCAGGACTTGAGGTTCGAATTGTGCTGAAAGCAGATCAGCGATCAGGAAAGTTGACAGAGGGGGTTGTAAAAAAGTTATTAACCAATTCGCATTTACATCCGCATGGCATAAAGGTAATGCTTGAAGATGGACAGGTTGGTCGTGTAAAGGAAATAATAGAATAGCAATATTATAATATTAGAGGTGCAGCATGCTGTACCTCTAATGAATTTAAGTTCTACAAATTAAATCGTTTCAGGAACTTGGTTTTCTGAGATCGCGGACAGATAATATATGAATAAGGATTTTTCTTTAACGGATCTTTAAATTCACGTTTATCTTCTTTGGTTTCGTGCAATATGGTATTAAATTCCTCGTCCGATGATCTTACAAACATCACTCCATGGTGATATTCGAAAAAGAACCATGTAGATTTATCAATTTCAAGATACATAGTAAGACGGTTACCACTTCGTTTTTTGTCCAGTTCAATTTTACCTTTTATGCTTTTATTGATTTGTTTGCCGTTAATATTTCCAATTCCAATCTCTCCAATTGATTGATATGCCTTGGCTTCTTTGTCCCAGATAAAATCGAGATTATTGAAATACAGGGTATGCAAAAGTTCATTGGGCAAGGTTTTAAAAGTGCCGTTGAGATCCATTTCCCGCACGGCTAATTCGGCTCTTTTGCGCCCCATTATTTCAGCCAGTTTTCTGGTGTAGTTCTGTTTGTTGATGTTTGTGCGTTTTAAATTTGCCTGCGTAAATGCTGTTTCCATAATCTTCATGGCCTGATCATTCATAAAGAAATCAACACCAAATATCAAGTCCAGAGTCACAAGATCACTCGATAAATCGTGTTCGATAGCTCCGGCTGAAATCTGTTTTATTTGTCCTAATTCGGCACCTAAATTAATTAAACCTTCTCCTCTCATATTACAATTGCCTGGATAGAAAGAAAGGATATTTCCGGTTGCGTCCATATCTTGTAATTTGTCTTTCGGTGCAATTTGATAGGCCTGCAAATTCGGCTTATAGGTAAGAAATCCTCTGGCTTCCAATAGCACGTTATCCGTGTAAAATATTCTGCGTGATAAAAACGAAGAATAGATATGAATGGAATCATTCGTTAAGAAAAAACTATTGTAAAGCATCAGGCTTTCATCATCGGTTACGTGCAAATCAACAGGGATGTAAATTTCTTTCGGATCAATCTGTGAATTGAAATCAAGCCATTTGTCGCCAATACTTTCGCATTTGTTATGAATTTTGGTCTGACCATGAAAGAAAAGTGATTTCTCGCGTGCTTCTAACCTAACTTTTCCTTTGTAATCAAAATCGGGACTTAAGCTAAACGATTTTTCTTCCGGCAAATTCCCCATGGCAATGGTTTGTCCGAGACTGTCCACATCTATCACATCAAAAAACAGTTCCTGCTCATTTTCTTCGGCATCTAAATAAGTGTAACTACCCGATCCGGAATAGGAAGTTTTGCTGTGAACATTTATGGTAGCATTAAAAATATTGTGATATGAATTCAGGGTGTCGGCAAGTATTTTCGAGTTTCGAAGTGTTTGCATTAGTCCTTCTTTTTCAATGTTTACATCTCCCATGTCGGGATATATTTTTGCATCAGCAACAGCCAGATCTCTTACAAATTTTGCTTTAATTGTATGGTCTATAGAACTGTATTTGGCCAATGGGGTGAGAAAGCTCAGGGAATCCTGTTTTAAACTTGTCGAAATAAATTCGTTATAGGCTGTTTTAGGTAAGCTTTCCATTTTATCCTGATCCCACAAAGAGGCCAGTGTATTTTCATCCTCGTTTCCGAATAAAAGCTCCTGTTGATCCATTTCCCAACCAAAACTATTGATGTAGGCCATGTATTTGTTCGATGGAAACTCACTGTTGCTTCCTCCTGTTGTGCTTGTAAATTGACCTGTTCTGTTGATAAAGTCGATATGTGCTCTAACATCTTTACTTTCGAAGGCATATCCTTCCGAATCTGTATTTTTCAGCTTAAAAACAGCTGTATCTGCAACAATGGTTTTATGTGTGTAGGTAAAATAATCCGATTGAAGTTCGGCATTAACCAATTCCATGTCACCAACTCCTGTAATTTCTGTTGGAGTAATTTTCAGCGTTCCGGCAAGGGTTGCCAGCTTTTTATACATGTCGATAGGTAAGGCCGTACTCTTCACGTAAAGTTCTTCTTTGTACGGATACCATGTTGCAAAAATTTTCTCGCCGTTTACCTCAGGATTGTTCATATGCGAAGCCAGTTCCTTTAATTCGAAACTTTCGGCCTGAGTGGTCATAATTTCCGGTCTGAATACTAATTTTTCAGATTTTGTAATAGAGGTAAGGTAGTTTAGTGTTCCATCACCAATTAATCCTTCGTTAGAAAGGTGTATGCTATCAGTAAAAGTTCCTTTCCCGTAAACAGGCAATCCTTCTTTAGGCGTTACGTGGTAGAATCCCAGCGAATTATCATCATTAATACTTAGAGTTTCTCTAAATGTTGGGAATATGCTGTCGGAAACAAAAGTTCCTTTTAACGAAATGTCTTCCTTTTTAAAGTCGTTTATATTGTTGATTGTGTAGGGATCAACCTTGAAATAGAATTCTTCCTTTTTATAAGCTCCATCCTGTATTTTTTTGCTGTCGTAGTAAACAAAACAAGAATCAGAACTATTAAAAATCGGATATTCCGCGTAGTTTTTTAATCCCGACTTGTTATTGGGATCATCAATTAATAAATTTCCTGTTATTTTTTCCAATACACTTCCCAATTGTGTTGTGTATCTTCTGCCATAGTTAGAAAGTGAATCAGTTACAATGTTTATTTGCAGAGAGTCAATCAGGTCGAGGTCAATTTTGAACTTTTCGTAAGAGAAATTAAAATCCTTCCCGTACATATCCAGTAATCCGGCCATTATTTTTCCATCGAACTGGAAATCACGATTCTTTTTAAGGGTTATTTTCTGATGCTTCGGAAAGATCACCACATTTTGAGAATCACTTACAGCAATGTGTTTAACACCGTTAATATCCAAATTGTAACTTCCCATTCGAAGAGTAGCATCATCTTCATTATTTTCTGTTTGCGTAGTGAAACGAATTACGTCATAATCCTGTCGTCCCATTCCCGATTTAATGTAATCGGTAAGTCGTTGTTGTAATGTAATTTCATCGGTGTTTCTATTGTAGATTACGAAGCCTTGAAACGATAAGCCAATAATTTGCTGGCGCACATGGTTAACCGGTTTTTTAATGAAGTTGGCGTATTCCATTGCAGTAAATGTTTCTACGTAAGAATAATTGGCATATTTACGCAGTAAAACCAGCGGATTCTCCTGATCCATGCCCTGAATTTTCATGAATCGGTTGAGACTAAAATAATTCATCGACTCGAAATGAGCCTGACGACTGGTAGCGCCTTTCATACTTCCAAAGTGCATTAAATTTTCATCCATATTCCATACCAACATTCCAAAATCCATAATCAGATTGTGATAGGTGTTGAAGTAGGGACTCAAGGCAATTCCTTCTCCTTCTCGGATTAAATTAACTTCTTTTTTGTCTGGGTAGTATTGAAACAACAGTCCGGGGTGATAAATTTGACAGGTGTCGATCAGGATTTCAATTTCGGTATCTTTTCCAACAACACGATTGTTGTTAAATGAGAAGTGTTCCGATCGTGCCCGTAAAAATAAGGTATCATGTCTGGATAACTCTATTACAGATGGGATTTCGGGACTTCCTTTTCCCAAAAATTTTGCCCCGTGAATGGCAACACCTCCCTTGTAATTAAGATTTTCGAATAGATTTTTAATTTCGATTTCTTTTTCGAAGGATTCAAAACGAGGGTAGATTGCCAAAGATGGATCTTTCACTGAGTTCATCTTCTCAGAGAGACTGCCCTCAATTTTATCATTAAAAAGTTCTTTGTTGTAATAGCTGACAGTATCAACCTGGAAAGATGTTTTTTGGGTGTCAACAGTGTAAGAATCAAATACAGCGTATTCTTCTGTATCGCTTTTCCCGGCTCTGGCCCATGTTACTTTTCCTTTGTTTCCATTCCAGATTTTTTCAAACGGATGATATATTCCGCTTGTATTGTATATGCAGGAACTGTCGCGTTGTGCGATGCAATATAGGTCGGCCTGATCGAACTGGATACTTAGTACTTTATCGAAGAGAAACTTGAATTTTGCATTCTCACATTTCCATTTGGCAGCGTACGATTCATTTATTATTGTATCCTTTAAAAGGTTTTGTGTTTGAATTAGAAAGTCTTGTGTTGCACTTAACTTATTCTTTTTATCACTGATCTGATGGATTAAACCCTTCTCCCAATTGGAATAATCCTTTTTGTCACGATTTTGTTGCTGAAACAACATCAGTGTTTCGAAATAGTTGTAAAAATCAGGAAACGATCTTGCTTTTCTCGACAGGAAAATATCACATATCTGGTAGATGTTCTGTCGTCTGTCTTTTGTCATTTCCGGCGAAAACCAGAAGGTGGGGAATTGCTCTTTAAACTCTTTGCTTTCTTTTTTTTTGGTTGGATGATCCATGAATTTCAAAAATTCATCTTGAAAGATGATTGAGTCATGGGAAAATGAATTGATACTTTGTGCTAAAACGGATTGGGTTGAAATTATTATTCCCAAAAAAAGAATAGCGGAGAAGAGAAGCTTATTCATTGTAAATGAAGTTTCGGGTATGGATATATTTGCAAAGGCAATTTAACAAATTTGATGGGATCTGAAAAGTAAAACGCCGGTTCTCTGTCTTCTTTATAGAATAACAGATACCGGCAAAATATTGCATTTTACTTTTTTGAGAAACGAACAGCAACCCAATTTAAATCAACTTTGTGGCTGATGTATTCTAAATTGTTTTTTTCAGCTTCCTCTTTAATGTGCTTTAAATCTTCAGTATAAAATCCACTCATCACCAATTCTCCGTTTTGCGGAAGACAGGTAACGTAATGTTTCATGTCATTAAGCAATATGTTTCTGTTGATGTTGGCCAAAACAACATCATATTGTTTTCCTTCCAATAAAGCAGCATCACCCAAAAAAACGGATACATTATCAGCCTTATTGTTTTTGATATTTTCCAGTGAGTTGGTATAAGGCCATTCGTCAATATCAATCGCATCTACTTTTTCAGCGTTTCGTTTCGATGCCAAAATTGCAAGCAGACTGGTGCCACAGCCCATATCCAAGACTGATTTCCCTTCCAGATCCAATTCAAGAATGCTCTGAACCATTAACGAAGTGGTAGAGTGGTGTCCTGTTCCAAACGACATTTTTGGATCAATTACGATATCGTAAGGAACTTTTGGAGTGTCGGTATGGAAAGAGGCTCTGATCACTACCTGATCTGAGATGATAACCGGACTGAAATTGGATTCCCAAAGCGCGTTCCAATCCTGAGATGCAATTGTTTTGTTCGAGTAGCTCAATTTAAAAGGAGCATTCGGCAACTGATTAATGCTAAGTTGCTCTACCTCTTTCATATCAAACAGAGGCGCCTGTATGTATGCTTCAACAGCATCTTCACTTTGTGTAAAACTCTCGTAATCCAACTCGCCAAGTTCTGCAATTAATATTTCTGCGATTTCTTCCGAGAAAGGTTGGATCTGACATTTCAGTTCGATATAATCCATTTTATTTGTCTAATAATATAAGGCAACAAGTTAATTTAATCCTGATCAAAAAACAAAAGCCGACACAAGTGTATCGGCTTTAATTATATGTGTTTACGCTATTAAAAAGCGGTAATAATTCCCATGAAATCTTCTGCATTAAGAGAAGCTCCGCCAATTAAACCTCCGTCTACATCAGGGTTTTCGAATAATTCTTTAGCATTGGAAGGTTTACAACTTCCTCCGTAAAGGATAGATGTATTGTCTGCAACTTCTTGTCCGTATTGAGTAACCAAAGTCTTACGGATAAATGCATGCATTTCCTGTGCCTGAGCTGAAGAAGCAGTTACACCAGTTCCAATAGCCCAAACTGGTTCGTAAGCCAAAACAATTTTTCCAAATTCTTCTGCCGATAAATGGAATAATCCTTCTGCAATCTGGCTTTTTACAACATCAAAATGCTTTTCTGACTGACGTTCTTCCAAAACCTCACCAAAACAGAAAATTGGAGTTAAACCGTTAGCAAGACTTAGTGCTACTTTTTTAACTAACTTCTCACTGGTTTCGCCATAGTATTCTCTGCGTTCCGAGTGACCTAGAATTACGTATTTGCTGCCGGTTGATTTAATCATCGAAGCCGAAATCTCTCCGGTATAAGCTCCGCTAACTTCATCTGCACAGTTTTGAGCAGCAACACCAATTTTACCGCCAACAAGTTTATTTACTTCAGTCAGGTGAATAAAAGGAGTACCAATAACAACATCTACACCATTAAGCTCAGTCTTTTCAACTAAATCATTGATTTGTCCCGCCAATACAATACCTTCTTCAAGTGTATTGTTCATTTTCCAGTTTCCTGCAACAATTTTCTTTCTCATAATCGTAATCTGTTTTTTGCTTCTGCAAATTGAATTCTTATCAAACTGAAAAGAACAAGAAGCAATAGCAAAGTTGATGTAATACTAATAATTAATAGATTGATATTTAGTGTTTGATGTTTTGTAATAGAGTAGGCCACAAGATCGCCTTGAAGTTGATTTGCTTCGGGAAAATCTCTAAAATGCCATTTGTCAAGAATAGTTCCTTTTTTTAGTAAAAGCAAACCTGGATTCGAACGAATGATTGTTTTTAATTGAATTTCATCGGTATTGTAAAATTCAAAAGGCAATTCATTAGTAGTTTTAAAACTTTGCATAGCATCTTCACCCGAAGCAGTCAGTCCAATAAACTGTATGTTGTTTTCAAGAGAGTAAAATGCAAGTTCTTTAATTTTTAGTAAAGCACTTTCGTTGATTTCACTAAGATTTTTCGAAACCAAAAGGAAAGTATATCCATTGTCGGATAAAACCATATTGGTAATGTCTCCTTCTGTCTCATTCGAGATTGAAAAATCATGAATCGGAGGAGTGTATCCTTCTTTTATTTTTATTTGTTCCGAATCTACATATTTCCAGGTTGTATCCTGCCAGGGATAATTGGTTTCGTCAAATTCTTTTACCACGCCATCTTTTTGATACTTAAAAAGACTTCGGTATTCATCAGCAGGTGCTCCATCCGGAATTTTCATTCCATCAGAAATATTGGCGCCGATATGGTACGGTCTAAAATCGATAAGAGGCAAATGACGATATGAGTAGGTTGAGATCCATATAGAAACAACAAGGGCGAATCCAACCAGTAAATTTTGTTCCCAAACCGGATGCTGATTTTTATCTTTTTTTCTCCTCGAAAAGATCACTAAAGTGAAAGCAAGAATTACAATGTTTTTCCAGAAAGTTTCCCAATTGCTAAGAACCAATGCATCTCCAAAACATCCGCAGTCGGTTACCGGATTACTAATTGCTAAAACGAATGTAAGAGGTGTGAAAAAAAGCATAAACAGGAGAGCCAACCAAGCAGTAATATTTTTTCTGCTGTTGAAAATCAATGCCATTCCAACGGTAAATTCGAGAGTAGATAATAGAATTGCAAGAGGAAAGGCAGTCTCCTTTAAAGCATCCATACCAAAGGCCAGAAAATAATCTGTGAATTTGAAGGTTGATCCCATTGGGTCAACAGCTTTTACAAATCCGGAAAAGATAAAAATAAGACCAACAAAAAGGCGACTTACAAATTGTAATATTCTCATAATTCAGCGAATCTTATCAGGCGTTTTCGAACTCAATTTTAATTAAACCAAAAACTGCGTAGTTAATCATATCAAAATAGTTGGCATCAATACCTTCCGATATTAATGTTTTTCCCTGCAGATCTTCAATTTGTTTGGTTCTGTTAATTTTCATCAGAATTAAGTCGGTATAAGAGCTCACCCTCATACTTCGCCATGCTTCATCATAATCGTGATTTTTGGCTTCCATTAATTCTTTAGCCTCAGCAAAATATTTTGAATACAACTCAAGAGCTTTTTCATTAGGGAGCTCATTTTCAGAGGGGCCAAGTTCCAGCTGTATAATACCCATAACGGCATAGTTTACAATTCCGATAAACTCATCCCGAATGTTATCCTCGATTTTGCTCACTCCTTTGGTCTCAAGACTTCTTATTCGCTGTGCTTTAATGTATATTTGATCGGTTATGGAACTTGGACGAAGAATTCTCCAAGCGGTTCCGTAATCGTGCATTTTTTTTGTGAAGATATCCGTACAGATTTTAATAATCGAATTGTACTGTTGGTCTGTTTTATTCATAATTAGTGTTAGAAATTTCCTTTGTAAAAGTAAGAAAATAGCTTAAGACATGGTATTTTATTTTACTTTTGCTTCGAAATTTGTTCAAAAAAAACGGTGATGCAAAATTACAAAACAAATTGTTTTAACAGCGATAATCTTTCTATTAAGTGCGGGGATCGGTCAATAAATTTTGAAAAGCCTTTGGTTATGGGGATTCTGAATCTCACTCCCGACTCATTTTATGATGGAGGTTCTTATCTTAACAAAACAGCCATTTTGAAACGAAGCGAGCAAATTCTGTCCGAAGGAGCTGAAATTATTGATCTTGGGGCTTACTCTACTCGTCCTGGTGCTGCAGAGGTTTCAGCTGAGGAGGAAATTCTCAGAATGATTCCGGCAGTAGAATGTATTCGAAAGGAATTCCCCAATGTGATATTATCTATCGATACATTTAGAGCAGAAGTAGCTAAAAGAACTGTCACCGATTTTGGAGCCTGCATTATTAATGATATCTCAGGAGGAACCATGGATGATAAAATGTTCTCTGTTATTGGAGAACTAAAAGTTCCATATATCATGATGCATATCAAGGGAACGCCCCAAACAATGCAGCAAAATCCGGTTTATCATCATTTAGTGAATGACATGCTTGCTTTTTTTCGATCGCAGATTAAAAGCCTGAATGAATTTGGAGCCAAAGACATTATTATTGATCCCGGATTTGGATTTGGGAAAACATTGGATCACAATTATGAAATTATAGCTAATTTACAGGAATTTAATCAGCTGAACTTGCCGATATTGATTGGAGTGTCGCGTAAGTCGATGATTTATAAATTTTTAGGTGGGGATCCGTCTACGAGTTTGAATGGCACTACCGCGTTGAATATGATGGCATTGGATCAGGGAGCGGATATTCTGAGAGTACACGATGTAAAAGAAGCTGTTGAATGCGTAAAGCTGTATTCAAAGATCAAATCCTCATTGCAGTAATATGTCCAATAAAATTGTAATTTTGTTAACATACTGAATTTAATAGAAAAGAATGATCACAGCATTTATTACACTTGGACTTTTTGATATTCTTGATATATTACTTGTAGCCTTTCTGCTTTACCAGATTTACATGTTAATTAAGGGGACTGTTGCCATCAACATATTTGTTGGGTTGTCTCTTTTTTACCTAATGTGGTTGTTGGTTCGGGCACTTAATATGGAATTGCTAAGTGGTATTCTTGGTCAGTTTATGGGGGTTGGTGTAATTGCATTAATTGTTGTATTTCAACCCGAAATCAGGAGATTTTTTCTTTTGCTTGGAACTAAATACAACTTAAGTCAAAAATTCACATTGAATAATTGGTTTGCTCTTGATGAAAGAGGAATTCCGGATATCGAAATCAGATCGGTCGTTAGCGCATGCGAACACATGTCAAAAACGAAAACGGGAGCTCTCATTGTAATCGCAAAAAACATGGATTTACAAAATTATGCGGATACAGGACAAATTATAAAAGCAAGAGTATCTAAAAACCTCTTGGAAACCATATTTTTTAAGAATTCACCTCTTCACGATGGTGCTGTGATTTGGTCAAATAGTAGAATACTAGCAGCTCGCTGTATATTGCCTGTTACAGATGATACGAATATTCCGGGCAGCCTCGGATTAAGACATAGGGCGGCGATTGGAATGACTCAGGCGACCGATTCTCATGTAATTACTGTTTCTGAGGAAACTGGAAATATTTCCTATGTTATGGGAGGAAATATTAAGGTGAGGATTACCGCAAACGAATTACGAACATTTTTGGAAGGAGATTTTTCAAGTTTTATCATTTAAATCCAAAGAAATGAAAATTGGAATTACCGGAGGATCTGGTTTGATTGGTTCTCATCTAACAGAAAAATTGGCAGGAGATCTAAATGCTGATATTCTTTTGATTCCAAGAAAACTTCTTTATGGTAATGTTCAGGATCTTTCAGAATTTATTAAGTATTGTGAAGTCATAATTCACCTTTCGGGCGCCTCTGTAATTTGCAGGTGGAATTCCAAAAATAAACAGGTTCTGCGCAATAGCCGGATTACTACAACTAAAAATCTTAATAGTGCTATTGCTTTGATGGAGATTAAACCAAAGCTATTCATTTCAACTTCAGCAGTTGGTATTTACGACAACAAACATACACACAACGAGTATAGTAAAAATTTTTCGGATGATTTCTTGGGTGAACTTTGTATTGATTGGGAAAATGCTGCTAATGAGATAAAAAGGCAAGGTGTTCGAACTGTTATTTTTAGATTAGGTGTTGTTTTGAGTGACAAAGGAGGAGCTTTGGCAAAAGCTCTGCCCGTTTTTCGCTATGCCTTAGGCGGTAAATTGGGAAATGGAAGTCAGGCATTTCCGTTTATTCATATAAAAGATCTTATTAATGCCTATTCTTATGTTATTTTAAATAAGGAAATGGAAGGGACTTACAATCTAATTGCACCTGAATTAATTACGAATCGGGACTATACCAAAGCACTTAGTTCTTTTTTAAATAGACCTGCATTTTTCCATGTTCCTGCATTAATTCTCAGAGTCCTTTTTGGGGAAGGTGCAAATGTTCTTCTTTCGGGCCAGCGAGTTGTGCCTGAACGTCTTTTAAATTCTGGGTTTCTGTTCGGCTTTCCAACTTTACGTGCGACTCTTAATTCATTTTCAAGTCATAAATTATCAAATTCTTAATAGCCGTTTTCGGATAGTTAGTCGCTGTTATATGTATTCCTAAGGAAATTAAGTTACCTTTAATCATAAAGGGGTTGATTTTGTGATGCATTAGTTTTAATTTTGATTAAACAACCTTAGTATGAAATAATTAGTGCCCTGTAAGGGTATTTTTTTTCTTTTAAAGTGTGTAAACCACTAACTCAAAACCTATGAAATTGGATTTTACTCCCCAATTATTGATTGTTGATGACCGCGCTGAAAACTTGGAATTACTAAAAGCCTTGTTAGGGAAGTTACATGTTGGTTTAGAGTTAATTCAATCACCAATAAAAGCTTTACAGGATATCGAGAATAAGGAGTATGCTCTTATCATTCTCGACGTTCAAATGCCACAGATGGATGGGTTTTTACTTGCTCAAAAAATTAGAAGTGGTTACGTGAATAAATCAACTCCGATTATTTTTTTAACAGCAATATTTTTGGATAAACAAAGTGAATCAAAGGCATATGAATGCGGTGGTGTTGATTTTATTATGAAACCATTTGATAATACGATCTTAATTAATAAGATCAATATCTTTTTGGAACTATATAAAAACCGGAGATTGATTGAATCTCAGAACAAGAAGTTAACTACCGCTCTTAACGAGAAGGATTTATTGGAGGGACGTTTACGAAATCTTGCATCCAATTACCGATCTATTTTGGAGGGACAATCGGAACTCATTTTGAAAATGGACAGTCTCCATAGGGTGGAATTTGCGAACAAGGCATTTACAGATTTTTTCAATTATATTTTAGATGGTATTTCCAGAGATTCTTTGGCTTCTGTTAATTTAGTTTTGCAGGAACAATTGATTCAGGGAATTGAGAAGCTGAATGGCAAGAATAAATTCACAACTTTTGAAGGTCATATCATCAATTCTGCTAGAAATAATGTTTGTTTGGAATGGACTGTTTTTAAGGAGATAGAATTCGATGATACCCACTATTTGGCAATTGGCCGTGATGTTTCGGAACGGAAACAATTAAAAGATACATTAGTTAAAAAAGAAAGTGTTTTAAGAAAGCTTCAAAAGAAAGCCAAAATAGGAAGTTTTGAATGGGATTCCTATTCTAAGATTATTCGTGGTTCAGATGAATTTTTACGACTCTATGATATTTCTTCAATTGATAAAGAAAATATTTTTGAGGAAATTAAGTTGAAAACCCATATTGATGATAAGGAGGCAATTGAACGCATGCTTTTAAATCTTCCTGAAAAAAATCAAAAAATTGAATTTGAACATCGATATATTTATAACAGCGGAGAGGTTAAACATTTCAAAATTGAGATGTACAGTGAGTACCGTGAAGCAGAGGACATATTTCATCTGTATGGTCTTGTTTCGGATATTTCTCAGAAGAAAGCTTTGGAGTTGACATTTAAAGAGAGTTTAAGTCTTGAAAATGATGCGTACAGTGACAAGGCCATTTTTGAGTTGAATGCAAAAAATCAAATCAGCTATTTGAATGATTACGCATGTAAATTTCTGGAGTGTAAATCGCTAAAAGACTCTAAGGGAATGGAATTTATACAGTTTTTTAAGGGCGAGGACACTAAGAAAATTAAGAAGATATTGAATCTGTCCAGTTCTAAAAAAGGCTTTGTGTTTGAATTATTGTCGATTGTTACCAAAAAACATGCACTGAAACGAATTGTTTTAGCAGCCCATTCAACCTTGGTAAATAATGAAAAAGGTGTGCGTGGCATAATGATGGAAATAGTTACGAATGGTGAAGTTGAAAATAATTCTGTTGAGTATAAGGATATTATAACCGGTTTGAAGCGGCAGGAGCAGGAATTTGAAGATAAAACCAACAAGCTAAAAGAGAAAGTTGAACAAGAACTTAGAATCAATGATTTTCATCGTCAGTTATTATTGAAGAAATCGGAGCTTGAATCCCTTGGGAAAATGGCAGGCTCAATGGTGAATGAGATCAATCAGCCCTTAACTGGAATTTCGATGATTATGGATAACATTCTTTTGCGTTTATCGACGAATAATATTGACGAGGACTACATCCGGGAAAAATGTTTGCAGGTATTTGCCGACATCGACCGCATCAAGAAGTACTTGTCTCAAATTGGCATTTATAACTCTTCTCAAAAGGAAAATATGCAGGAGCTAATTGATGTGAAAAGTCTTGTTCATGATTCTTTAAACCTGATTAATAAACAGTATAAGACACGAACTGTTGAGGTTTCGTTTGATGCATGTTCTGATGATTTATACGTAACAGGTAACAAGTATAAGTTTCAGAAGGTTATTGTGGATATATTAAACAATGCTTACGAATCTATTGAGTACAGACAACAATCTTCAGATGCAAAGAAAAAAGTTGAATGGATAAAAATTACTGCTGAATTAGTGGATGAAAATGTAGTAATAGCAATTAAAGATAATGGCAGTGGAATTGATCCGGATAACCTCAAGTATATTTTTGAACCATTTTTTACGACCAAACAATCAGGTATTGGCTCAGGACTAGGGTTGTATATTAGTAAAGGAATTGTGCAGAAGATGAATGGGCAAATTACAGTTAGTAGTGAAAAGAACGAATTCACGGAAATGAAATTGATATTGCCTTTTGAATTCGATAATTCAAAAAAAGCAATCAAATTTGAAAATAATTAATCATCAGTAAAGTCTGCTTAATATGGTGTCTATAAGTAATTTAAGAATATTGATTTTAGATGATGAGAAGCTGGTTCGTGATGAATTGGAAGAATTTTTAATTGATCCCAATTTTAGAATATTTAAAGCAGGAAGCCCTTCTGAAGCTTTCGATATTATGGATAAGAACGAGATCCATATAGCCATTATTGATGTTAATTTGCCTGAGATGAATGGCTTGGATGTTCTGGAGAAAGTGAAGCACGATTTTCCTGAAATTGAAGTGATTATGATTAGCGGATACAGTGAGATGGATTCTGTTATTCATTCGATGCGTTTGGGAGCCTCAGATTTTTTCACAAAACCTTTTCGCCTTCGTGATGTCGAAAGTGCAATCGAACGAACCAAAAAGTTTGTTCACCTAAAGAAAAGTTTAATAGAAGTTAAACGAAACTACTCTATAATTTCAGAAGAGTTTCAAAAAGCAATGGGGTATGAAATCATCGGGGATAGTCCTCAAATGAAGAATTTGATTAATCTTATTGGAAAAGTTGCTAAAACTGAGAATACTTCGGTGCTCATAACAGGTGAAAGTGGAACGGGTAAGGAGTTGGTTGCCAGAGCTATTCATTATCTGAGCAGTAGAAAGGAAAATTATTTTTATGCCGTAAACTGCAGTGCTATTCCAGAGTCACTTTTTGAAAGTGAATTTTTCGGGCACACCAAAGGAGCATTTACCGGAGCTTCCGCATCTAAAGTAGGATGGTTTGAAGCGGCTAATAAAGGAACTCTTTTTTTGGATGAAATTGGTGATTTGCAACTTAATCTTCAAACCAAATTTTTAAGGGTTTTAGAAGATCGGAAAATCATGAAAGTTGGTTCTAATATCGAAATTCCATTTGATACAAGAATTATTGCTGCCACGAATCAAAACATTGAAGGACTTCATTCCGAAAAAGGATTTCGTTTGGATCTATATCACCGAATCAGTTCTTTTATTATCCATTTGGAGCCTTTGCGAAACAGAAAAGAAGATATTCCCTTACTTCTGGATTATTTTGTGAAATACTTTAATCGTGTAATGGGGAAAAACATTAGTGAGATTGATGGTGCCGTTATTAGGCGATTACTGACTTATGAATTTCCCGGCAACGTGCGGGAGTTAAAAAACATGGTGGAACGAGCTGTTATTATTTGTGATGTGAATCGATTAAGCTTATCGCATTTCCAACTTACCCACCCGAAAGAAGAAAAACGAAGAATTGATTTTTCTACTGATGAAAATCTGGATCTGGAATTGGTTGAAATGGATTGTATTCGTAAAGCACTGGAAAGGTCCAATAATAATAAATCTAAAGCTGCCGACCTCCTAAATATTACCTGGCAATCTCTCGATAGGCGAATAAAAAAATATAAAATTGAAGTTTAATATCTGGTTCCGATCAGATATTTTTTTCTCCAAAATTGGTGAATTGCATTTACGATTAGCTCTATTTTTAGTAAAAGCATATAGAATCAAGATTTTCCAAGTTTCCCATTGTATCCGTTTTTTATTGTATCCGATAATGGATAAAACATTGAAAAATGACTTGTTTGTAAGTAGATCAGGCAGTTAAGGTTATGGTTTTAGTTTCCTTAAACATACATATCCGTAAACGGATAATTTTTTCAATACAGATCAATAGTTGTAATTGCTTTAACTGACTGCATTACAGACATATATGTTTTGTGGTATGTCGATTGATATAGGAAGTATGTTATTATCAATTATTAGTGTATGGATTTGTTAATATTGGAAGGCAACTTATTGAAAATTATTCCTTCATCAGATGAACCTATGAATATCCTGTTTGTTAAAGAAAATAGATCACTTATTGATGAGCTGAAAGAATACATTCAGAGCTTAGACGCCAGAGCATATTTTGCTGATGATCCGGTCGAGATGGAAATTATTTTAAATCAGACGACAATTGATTTGGTGATTTTGCCATTGAAGGCTTTATCCAATTTAGATATGCTAAAATACATTAATGATAATTTTAAGGAAACCAAAGTTGTGATTACGGTTGACCGTGAGGAACAGAATTCCAAATTGGAAAACCGAAAAGCACTCTATATGAATTACGAACTGCTGCAGAAGCAACTTCGTTTATTCGACTTAAAAAAAGCTATTGGTTCCGGTCTTGATTATAGTCCGAACTGATGTTTTGCTCTATTCACTTTTCAACCAACCATGTAGATTGATTAAAAATTTACAAAAATTGAATTTGAATCTCGGAAGCAAATGAAACAATCATTTGTTTCCGGTTCAAATTAAAAAAAGAAACCTTAATCTCAATTGTTAAATTATAAAACTGAAGTTATGAAGCAGGAAGTTCAGGATGATTTAGTTAGAATTAAAGACAGACTCAGAATCCTTGATGACAAGAAGAAGAAAGTTGCCAAGATTATTGGTGTAACAGATGTGTATTTGTCTTATATTCTTAATGGAAAACGACCATTGACTACAACAGTTAAGTCAAAACTCTTTGATTACTTAGGCCTTAGTTAATTTTTTTGACCAATGCCGTTTAACTAATATTAATAATCAGGTAATTATTCATGACTCATGGAAGGATTACCTGATTTTTATTTAATTACAATCAGCATCTGATTAATTGATTGGATATATTTTGTAAATTACATGTAAGTGGTAGAAGGTCAAGGTTTAATCAATCTTAAACAGCTTATTTGCTTTCCATTTTTTAATATGTGTCAAGTATGAAATCTGTATTTCGAATAGTACTTTTTTATCTCTTTTTGTCTTCAAATTTAGCATTTGGTCAGGGGCAGGCTGGGATATGGTATTTTGGTGAGAATGCAGGTTTGGATTTTAATGTAACCCCTTCCGTTGCGTTAACTGATGGTAGTTTAAATACAGAGGAAGGTTGTTCAACTGTTTGTACAGTGCAAGGAGACCTGTTATTTTATACAGATGGAGTTACTGTGTATAATAAAAACCATGCAGTAATGGCTAATGGAACAGGTTTGGATGGCAATTCTTCAGCAACCCAATCTTCAATAATTGTACAGCAGCCGGGAAGTGCGATACTCTATTATATTTTTACTGTTGATGCTCATCAAAATGCTCTTCGAAATGGTTTAAATTACTCGATTGTTGATTTGTCACAAAATGGAGGACTTGGAGCTGTAACAGTTAAAAATACGGTATTGTATGGAAGTGAAGTTTGTGAAAAAGTAACCGCGGTGAAACATGCTAATGGTACTGATTTTTGGGTTCTTATGCATCCATGGGACAGTCGGGATTTTTATGCTTATCAATTTACAGCTACAGGTATTTCAACTCCTGTAATCAGCACGGTTGGAGTACGGCATAATAGTGATCGGAAATCTGCTATTGGATATATGAAAACTTCTCCGGGCGGATCGAAATTGGCTGTTGCTATTTATACTCAGGATCGGGCTGAGTTATTCGATTTTAATACTGCCTCAGGAGTTGTTTCAAATCCAATTCAGCTGAATAATTACAGCACTCCCTATGGTATTGAATTTTCTCCTTCGGGGGAATTTTTATATCTAAGTTCATTTTTAGGTGGCAATTTGTATCAGTTTAATATTTCATCTAATAATCAGACTACTATAAATGGATCTGCTCAAATTATCGGAAACGGATCGTGGTTGTACGGGGCATTGCAATTAGCTCCGGATAATAGAATTTACATGGCCAAAACCAATACGGACGGAACAACCGGAAGTCTTAATCTTGATGTGATTAATAATCCGGATGTAGCTGGGGCTGGAGCTAATTTCGTTGCTGATTCGAAAAATTTATCTGGAAGAAGATGTCGGTTAGGTTTACCAAATTTTGTGACTAGTATTTTCACTCTTGAGTTTGCCTATCAGTTTGACTGCACGGGAGACAATACTGAGTTTACAATCAGTTCCGATCTGGCAAATATTTCAAGTGCAACCTGGAATTTTGGTGATGGAACTGTATTAACTTCTAATACCAGTCCTTTCACAGTAAATCATATTTACGGAACAGCAAACATCTACAATGTTAATTTAGAAGTTAGTTTGATTTCAGGAGGAACAGATAATGTTACTCAAGCTGTAACAATACGTTCTTTGCCAATAGTTAATGATCAATCGCAATCTGTTTGGGAAGATGTTCAAGGCACGGGAATAGCAACAGGTGTAGATTTGACTATTTTGGAAGCTGCTGTAAATAGTACGGCAGGATCAACTTTTACATGGTATTCTGATGCCACTCTAACATCGGTAGTGACTGATGCCACCAATGTAACAGTTACCAACGGACAACAATTCTGGGTTGAGGTGAATGATGGTTTTTGCAGTAATGTTGCTGTGGTAACTTATACGGTGAACACTTTGCCGAAAGCTTTGGATCAAAATATTACTCTATGTGAGGACAATTATAATACGGGTATTGTTTCCAATATCGACTTAACATTGCTCGAAGCAGCAATCACAAATAATAATGGTTTCACAGTAACATGGTTCCACGATCTTGCTTTAACACAACCGGTAATAAATCCTAACAATAGGATAGTTTCCAATGGAGAAGTGTTTTATGCTCAGGTATCAACAGGTACCGAGACAAGTGTTGCTACTGTTACTTACACCATCGAAACACTTCCTGTGGGGAATGATATTTCAGTTCAAATCTGGGAGGATAGTTTTGGTTCAGGAACAGCTTCGGGTGTTGATTTAACATCCTATAATATACAGGTTGCGGGATCAAATAATATCGTATGGTATTTTGATGCAGCATTAACAAATCCAATTGTAAATACAACTAACCTTGTTGTGAATGATCAGGATGTTTTTTACGCATATATTGACAATGGATCATGTTTAAATCGTGGAAGTATCAAGTTCACATTACGATCATCGCCAATTGCAAATGATTTAAATATAGACGTGTGCGAGGATGTGTTTGGAGGTGGAATAGCATCTGATATTGATTTATTGTTGCTTAATGGTGCCATTAATGGGGGAACAACCAGTAGTGTCAGTTGGTTTACTGATGCAGCATTTTTAACTCCTGTGGCAACCCCTTCAAATGTAAGTGTAACCAACGGACAGGTGTTTTATGTTTTGGTTCAAAGTGCCGGCGAGTCGAATACGGCCACAGTTATCTATAAGGTTCTTTCCTCACCAATTGCAAATAACCAAAGTGTTGTTGAATTTGAAGATGTGTCCGGATCTATGACTTCTCTTGGTGTAGATTTAAGTTTTTACAATAATATGATACTTGGCGGGCAATCAAACTCAATTGATTGGTACTTGGATGCTGGTCTTACAAATTTGGTTCCTGATCCAACAAATCAAGATGTTGCGGATGGTGATGTTTTTTATGTCCTTGTATCAAACGGAGTTTGTTCGAATGTTGCAACTGTTGATTTTTCAGTGGTTAACACACCAATTGCAAGGGATGTATTTCCTGTTGTTTGTGAAGATGTTGCGGGAACAGGCAATGCCTTGGTTGATTTAAGTTTGCTTGAAAATCAGATTAATGAAGGGAATGGAGATGCTTTTGCATGGTATAGTGATTGGCCAACAGAACCTAACGGATTACCCACGAATGCAATTCCTGACCCGGCAAATGTAATTGCTGCAAATGGCGATCGTTTTTTTGCATCAGTAAGCGATGCCTTTAATACGAATGTTGCCGCCGTTACTTATACCGTTAATTCATTACCCGGAGCTGTCAATCAAACTGTTGAGGTTTGGGAAGATACTTTTGGAACAGGTCTGGCAACAGGGATAAATTTATTGGCTTATACTTCAATTATTTCAAGCAATTCAATATCGTGGTATGAAGATGCTTTGCATACAATTTCTGTATTAACTCCTGATAATGTAAGTGTAACAACAGGAGACAATTATTATGCCTTGGTAGATGATGGCAGTTGTCAAAACTCTGCAGTTTTAACATTTACTGTTCGAAATCTGCCCGAAGCAAATGATTTGCTGGTTGAGTTATGTGAAGATCTATCGGGAAGTGGTTCATTGACATCCTACGATCTTTCAAAATTAGAGCCGGCAGTAAACAATGATCCGGGAACAGTTAAAGAATGGTTTTTTGATATGGCCTTGAGTTTGCCGGTTCCAAATCCTATGAATGCAGCCATTTCTAACGGAGATAGTTTTTTTGTTCGCGTAAGTTTTGGCGCGGAGAGTAATGTTGGAAGAATTGATTTTACAATCAACTCCTTGCCTGATGCTCAAAACCATCAGGTCTTGTTATGCGAGGATGGTTTCAATTCCGGGCAGGTAAGAGGTGAAAATTTGAATAATTACTATTCTGATATTACAACATCAGTATCCAGTACTATTATTTGGTATTATGAAGCAACTTATTCCAATCCTGTTTTAAATACACGAAATGTTCTTGTTTCAGACGGAGATGTATATTACGCCAGAGTTTGGGATGGTGTCTGCGAGAATTTTGCAGAGCTGTCATTTGATATTTTATCATTACCTCAAACCTCAACAGTAAACGAGGTAGTTTGTGAAGAGAGCTTTGGATCGTCCTCATTGTCAGGAATAAACCTTACCGATTATAATTTGCAGGTGAGTAACGATCCTGCTGCAAATGTGCAATGGTTCGAAGATGACCAATTGAATATTCCTGTAGCGAATCCTGCGGGTGTAACTGTCTTTAATCAAAGCTCATATTATGCCCTTGCCACTAATGCGAGTTCTTGTGAAAATACCGGACGATTAAATTTCTTAGTCGACCCACTGCCGGAAGCAAATGATCTAAGTATAGAATTGTGTGAGGATGTTTTGGGAACAGGAGAGGTTGTGAATTATGACCTGACTGCGCTTAATAATCAGGTAACACCTGATGCCTCTGTTACAGTGGGTTGGTATGAAGATGTTGATTTACTCATTCCTGTATTGAATCCGCTTAAAATTTCACTTCGTTCCGGTGAAAGTTATTTCGCTAAAATAGAAAATGGATGTGTTAATTCCTCGGTGATTGATTTTACCGTTCATGATAGGCCATTTTTTGATTTAGGAATGGATACAACAATATTTTACACCGAATCAAAAATATTATCTCCTTCAATAGATATTCGGTTTTTACCAGGCAATTATCTGTGGCAGGACGGTACAACGGCTTCAACCTATACGGTTACTGAAGAAGGAAAGTACTTTTTGGAATATACAGATATGAACGGTTGTGTTGGGATGGATTCCATTCTGGTTTATGTCGATAGGTATCGGATATTTGTTCCAAATGCTTTTACCCCTGACGGAAATGGTGTTAATGATACTTTTGGACCATCAATCACAGGTGATATTGCAGGTGAAGATATTGAGATGTATATATATAACCGTTGGGGTGAACTAATCTATACATTTACTGATTTGGGGCAGGGCTGGGATGGTACCTATAAAGGGAAGAAAGCAAATGTGGGAGTATATGTTTGGATCCTGATTGTTAATGGGAAAGCCCGCCAGGATGGCAATGTTTCTTTAATTCGATAAAATGGTAAAATGGAGATTTATTTGTATTGTCTGTTGTTTGCTTTGGACTTCATTGGTCAAGGCTCAGGACGTTGAGTTCTCTCAGTTTTACGCAAACCGGCTTTATCTTAATCCTGCGTTTGCCGGATCAGAGTACGTTCCGACTTTAGGAATGTCTTATCGAAATCAGTGGCCTCAGAATAATCGTCCTTTTGTCACTTATAGTGCTTCTTACGATCAATTCGTTGATTTGATGAATGGTGGACTGGGAATATTAATTCTTCAGGATAATCAGGGACAAGGAGCAATTAAAACAACAACTGCCTCGGGAATGTATTCGTACTCCTTGGATATTAATCGAAATTTATCAATGAATGTTGGATTTAAGGCTGGTTATATTCAAAGAAAATTGGATTGGAGTTCATTTGTGTTTTCAGATATGATAGATCCATTGTATGGAGTGATTTATCCTTCCAGAGAAGTTCAGCCAAATAATTTAAGTAAATCGTACTGGGACTTTTCCATGGGGATCATCGTAAATTATAAAAGTCTTTATTTTGGAGGTGTAATTGATCATCTCTCAGAACCCAATGAGGCATTCAATTCAGAGCAGAATATAGCGGTTTTACCTCGTAAATATACAGTGCATGCAGGTGCAAATATTCCAATGGGATATTCTCGTGGATTAATGAAAAGCAATTTTACCATTTCCCCAAATATATTGTATCAACGACAATTGGATTTTGAGCAAATAAATTATGGAATGTATTTATCCAGAAATAACTGGGTTGTTGGTGCTTGGTTTCGTCATAATCTTTCCTTCGATTTTGATGCATTCATTATTTTGATTGGTTACCAGACTGATAAAGTTAGAATTGGCTATTCCTATGATTATGTGGTGTCTAATTTGGTGAAAACAAATTCAGGAGCTCACGAGATATCGCTTAGCTATTTATTGGGAAAGGCAAAATCTTCTTGTTCCGGAACTTATTTTTTAAGAAAGAAAAGAAGGATACGTGCAATTCGATGTCCGAAATTTTAAAATAAATAGATTGAATGTTATTGAATTATAGAGTGTTGAAGTTTAATTATTATTAACCGGTTAACAAAAGTTAAGATTCCTTAAGAGAAGTCTATTGAATTTGGTATTGCTATGATATTAAATTTAGAAATGATATATTTATGTTGTGATAATCATTGATTTTATTGAAATTCAAATGAGAAATTTTTATAGAGTTTTATTATTAATCTTTTTTTTTATGTTTTTTGTTTCACTTCCGGAAATGAAGGGACAGGAAACCGAAGATGTAAGTGACTCAATAAAAACATTAAAGATTCTTCAACAAACACTTGATGATATTGTTGAAAAAAATACAGCCTATGAAAATGTAGGTTCCGAGATGGAAGTTGATGGTTTGGTTATGGATGAAACAATGACCAAAGTAGGACGTGATTTCTACGATATGTTTTTTTCCATCTGGGTTGCACCTCAAAAAGCAAAGAATTTCACCATTACTATTAAAGAAATGGTTTTGCCGGGCTTAGCAACTCAAATTGTTGTTTTGGTAAATGATAATGAAGTATTTAAACAAAGAGTGCAGCCACGCTATGAAGTATTGGAACAAATGTCCCAATATGCAAACCAAATGGCGATGCAATTTTTAAATAATTATGAAAAAATGAATGCCCAACTTGAAGATGAAGATCAACAGGGAACGGGAATGTTTTGAACTTTAAACCGTAAATCATGAATATTATAAAAATAGTATTTGTCTTGTCTTTTCTGAGTTTATTATTGCCAACCGAATCTATGGCTCAGGATTTTGTGTATAAACCAATAAATTCATCTTTTGGCGGTGATCAGTACAATTACAATTGGTTATTGAATTCTGCGACCCAGCAAAATAGAATTGAAGATCCAAATGCTGATAGTGCATTAAATAAAGATCCGTTGGATGATTTTCAGGATAACCTGAACCGACAAATATTGAATCAACTATCAAGTAAATTGGTTAATTCTATTTTTGGAGATAATAATCAGCTTGAAACCGGTTCGTATAATCTAGGGAATTATAAGGTTGATATTTCTGAAGATGCAAGTGGTGTTACTGTGAATGTCAGTGATATTACAAATGGAAATTTTACAAATATTGTTATTCCCAGTTATTAATAAATAGTTATTCGCTAATTCCCTATATATGTTTAAATGTATACGCCACTACTATAGTGTTTTAATTTTACTACCTCTCTTAAATGGATGTGTTCCATATTTTAATCAGCCTTTAAGTGAGCAAAGAGCCGAAATTGGAGCTGAAACACCTGCAAGGAAAAGTTTGGTTAGTTTGCCTGAGCCAAAAGAAAAGATAGTTGCGGCAGTGTATAAATTTCGTGATCAGACCGGACAATATAAGCCTTCGGATAATGGAGCCAATTGGTCGACAGCGGTTACGCAGGGAACCACATCAATACTCTTAAAAGCAATTGAAGAATCAGGTTGGTTTATTCCTATTGAAAGAGAAGGCTTATCTAATTTACTGAATGAGCGAAAAATTATACGATCAAGTCGTGCAAATTACGCAGGTCAAAATGAAAGTTCTCAATTATTGCCTCCTCTTTTGTTTGCCGGTTTGGTATTGGAAGGTGGTGTTATTAGTTACGATGCCAATGTTTTGACTGGTGGTGCTGGATTAAAGTATTTTGGTGCTGGAGCTTCAGGTCAGTACCGGCAAGACAGGGTAACTGTTTATCTTCGTGCTATTTCTACAAGTAATGGTCGAATTCTAAAAACAGTGTACACTTCTAAAATGATTCTTTCTCAAAAATTGGACGCTAGTATCTTCCGATATGTTAAGTTTAAACGTCTGCTTGAGGCAGAGGTTGGTTTCACCTATAATGAACCGTCTGAAATGGCTGTGAAAGAAGCGATAGAGAAAGCTGTTGAGTCATTGATTATAGAAGGTGTTATTGAAGGACTCTGGGATTTGAAGAATCCGGAAGATGTTAATTCAGATGTAATAACAAAATATGTTGAAGGAAAAGAAGATAATCAGGGGGCAGATTTCTTTGATCAGTTAATTACTCCACGCCGCCGTAAATTTGGTTTAGGCTTTAATGGCGGATCATGGTTGTATATGGGAGATTATAAGCATACGGAGATGAAAGCTATGGCTGGAGTATCTTTATTATACGATACTCAAACAGCATTGCAGTTTGGACTTAATTTTAGCCGGGGAGATCTTGCAACTACAAATTATTTTCAAAAAACTTATAATTCTCTTGATTTAACGGCTAAATATCGTTTATTGCCTTATAAAGATTGGACTCCTTATATTGAAGGTGGCTTAGGTGTTTTTTCAGAACATGAAAAGTCTATATATACTATTGATCTTTCAAACTCAATATATACTCAGGCATTATATGGAGCAGGTGTAGAATTTTTATTTAATGATCGTATTGGTTTGAATTTCTCTGTGTTGAATCATTACATATTTAATGATAATATAGATGGATTAAAACAAGGAAATTTTAATGATTATTTTTGGGAAGGGAAAATCGGCTTAAACTTCTATTTTGATAAGATCTGGGATAGAAATAAGAAGAAGAAAAACAGAAAGGAAAAAGTACAAAAAAAGCAGTGAGTCAGTTTATTTCTGCTGAATAAAATATTAACAAGTTATTAACAGGGTCGAATATACATTCGGCCCTTTTTTTTATTTGTGTATTTTTCAGATTATTGTCTTTAATGGTTTGCAAAACAGCAGTTTATGTGTTGTTGTTTAATTTAAATTAATTATTTGTATTGAATTTAAAACTTTGAGTTGCCTTTATCAAATTCTTGATCATATTCATCATATTAATTTGCTGTTTGATGTAATCTAATAATATAAACTCAATAGATCTCTTTACATTTAAATTGAATTTAAAACGATAAAACATAAATTATCAAGTAAAAATCAACCAACAACCAAATTTGTAAAACTTTTAAATCAGGGAGACCTGATCTATTCACTTTAAACCTTAAAAATTTATAAACCATGAAAAAGATTTTATTCATCTTTTTAGTAGTACTATGTACTGGGGTAGTTTCATTTGCCCAAGTTAACCATTCCAACGTGAACCAAGTTGGGAATGACAATTTATCCACAGTAGAGCAAGTGGGTGTTCTAAATATTAATGACATTTACCAAAATGGGGAAGGTAACATTGCTGAAGTTAATCAGTATGGGTTTCTAAATATGTCATTTTTAGATCAGTATGGTGAAGGAAATGAGTATTATGCTGCTCAGTCCATGACTAATTTCTCAAAAGCTTTACAAGTTGGAAATTACAACCTTGCAGAGGTTAACCAATTAGGATTTAATGCATCTTATATTTCTCAACTTTGGGGAAGTTACAATAAGGCAGATGTAGATCAATTCGGATTTTTCAACATGTCTGTTATCAGTCAATTTTTAAGTTATCATGAAACTGCTGATGTGTTCCAGTTTGGATTTTTAAATTCGGCTAATGTAATGCAAACAGGTGGCCAATATGATAAGGCAACCATAAGTCAATGGGGTGTTTTGAATAATGCGAATATTTATCAAACATTTACAACTAGAAATTCAGCACTTGTGGCTCAACGGGGATTTGCTAATTATGGTCTTGTTAATCAATTCATGGGACGTAGCAATAATGCTGAAATTTCTCAGGTTGGATCTAAAAATTACGCATATGTTGATCAGTTTTTTGGAGCAGGAAATAGTTCTGTTGTTATGCAAAAAGGTAAAAATAACCTTGCATGGACAAAACAAGTAGGTGGGATTTTAAATAAAATTGATGTGAATCAGGACGGCAAGTCCAATGAGGCATATGCTTTTCAGAATGGAGGAGTTTTTAATAAGTCTGCTGTTAAGCAACATGGGAAAAAGAATGTTGCAGTAACTGAGCAAGATGGTGGTTTTTTAAACTCTGCAACCATTAATCAAAGAGGACGTGGAAATGAAGCTGTTGTTACACAGCTTGATGGGGCTTTTAATAAAGGTTTGATTTCTCAGAAAGGAAGAAGAAATAATGCTGAAATATTTCAAGATGGAGGTTTGTTTAATACCGCTGTAGTAACACAAAGAGGTAGGATGAATGAAGCTTCCGTATATCAATTGGGTGGTTGGTTAAATGTCGCTGAAGTTGAGCAGTATGGAAAAGGAAATGATGCTGTAATTACTCAGATTGACGGTTCATTTAATAATGCATATATTGGACAAGATGGTAAATTCAATGAAGCTGAAATTCTTCAGGTAGAAAACTCAGGAAGTTATGCAGGTGTTGCCCAAATAGGTAACGAAAACTATGCATATATTGAACAATTTGCAACAAGTAATACTTTTGCAGGTATTATTCAGGTTGGGAATGGTAACGCAGCAGGAATTGGTCAATATGAAGTGGATAACAGTTATGCTTTAATTCAGCAGTATGGTGATGACAACGAAGCTGTTTCTATTCAGGCATATGGTGAAAATAATGTTGCATTCACAACCCAGGTTGGTGCTGAAAATGTATCTTATACAGAACAAGTGGGAAGTAACAACTTCGTAAATGTTTACCAAAATGGTAATGGTCACTCTTCATTTGTTTCTCAATATGGGAATGGAAATTCAGCCACTGTTAGTCAATATAATGGTTTCTAATTAGTAGTCAGAATATTTGATTGATTTATAGTATTTAAGACCGTCAAAATTGGATTTTTATTCGATTTTGACGGTTTTTTAATTTCCTGCATTTAAGACTCCTTAAACTTTTGTTTAAGTTTTCTTATTCTTTTTTAGAATGAATAAAGATTAGCATAAAAGAGGCTTGGTTTAATCACTAAATCAATGACGTTTGTGTAAAAACATAAGTGGTTGGAAAGGCTTTTGCTTAATTTAGATAAAAAGATCGAAGGATGCTATAAGTGCATAATTAGATCAGTCAGAGCTCTTAAACCTTTAAAATTGATTTTTAAAATTAATTCACTTTAAACCTTTAAAAAATTCAACCATGAAAAAATTTTTATTTTTATTTGTAGCTGTTGTTTTTGCAGTATCTTCTGCATTTGCACAGGTAAACAATTCGAATGTCAACCAGACAGGTTGGCTGAACACTGCTGGCGTAACTCAGGTTGGCTGGTTTAATAGCAGTGATGTGGATCAACTTGGACTATGGAATGGTGCAACTGTTGATCAAACAGGGCTTGCTAATTACTCAAGCATCGATCAGTTTCTTGTTGGAAACAGTGCTGATGTAACTCAGGATGGTGCTTTTAATGGTTCTTACGTTGATCAGGTAGGCTTTTTTAATTCTGCTGTTGTTGATCAAATGGGACTTGGTAACATGTCAGGAATTATGCAGATGGGAATGTTTAATTCTGCTGCTGTAAGTCAGTATGGTCTTTTCAATATGTCTAATGTTTTGCAGTATGGATTTTTAAATTCGGCAGGTGTAACTCAATTGGGATTAGCAAACTATTCTTCTGTTTTGCAAGGGAATCATGCAAATACTGCAAGTGTGCTTCAGTGGGGTGCATTTAATAACAGTGATGTATATCAAATGGGTGCTCACAGTAGTGCAATGGTAAGTCAATTTGGCATGTATAATTCTGCTTCTATTTCTCAAATGTACACTTATATGTCAACTGCAGAAATTCTACAAGTAGGTAGAGCAAATAGAGCAAGTACAATGCAAAGAGGTGGAGCTTTCAATTCTGCTTACATTAATCAGTGGGGATATCGTAATTTAGCTTCTACTCTACAATTAGGCGGTCGTTTCAATAATGCGGCTATTACTCAGTTGAGAGCATTTAATAGAGCTACTGCTACACAAATAGGTGGTTATTCCAATAATGCTATGATTCATCAGAATGGTTATTTTAACAGAGCTTCAACTTTCCAAAGAGGTGGAGTGGATAATGATGCTTCTATAGATCAAAACGGTTGGGCTAATGGCGCAAGAACTGTTCAAGTTGGCGGCGATCATAATGATGCTAAAACAACTCAAATGGGAGCACGTAACTGGGCATTTGTTGAGCAGATTGGTGAGTCTAAAGGTAAAGTAAATGTACTGCAGGATGGTTACAGAAACTTTGCTGATGTAACTCAGAAGTTTGGTAGTAAAGACAAAGCTACAGTGAAGCAATTTGGTGATCATCAAACAGCTTATGTTTCTCAATTGTGGGGTACTAAGAATAAAGCAAAAGTTGTTCAGAAAGATCATGGTAATACTGCGATCGTTGACCAAATTGGTGGAACAATGAATAGTGCTGATGTATTTCAAAAAGGTGAGCATAACTTTGCATTTGTTGGACAATTTGGCGGATCTGGTTCTGACGCAGCTGTTGAGCAAAGAGGTGATAATAACCGTGGATGGGTTTTCCAGGTTGATCAGGAAGAAAGTTTAGCAGATATCCTTCAGGAAGGTGATCGTAACGTTGCAGTAATCGGTCAGATTGATGGAGCTAGAAATAGTGCAACAATTATTCAAACTGGTGATGATAACACAGGTTTAACCTATCAGTTTGGTGACGATAATACTTCATTCCTTGAGCAGGTTGGTAATAGTCATTTTGGTTTAGTTATTCAGGATGGTAATGATAACTTCGCTGTAACTCAGCAAGGAAATGCAGGAACTATCTTTGTAACTCCATAATTACAAAATATTTAATAGAAAAAAATTCCCGCTTCGGCGGGATTTTTTTCCTCCAATAGTTTTCACAAACCTTTCTATGTCTGTAATTATTCGAAAATATTTATGGTTTGCTCTGTTCGTATTTTGCTTCGGTAATCTAGTAGGACAAAATTATAATGTTGAAGATCAGATTCTAAACCAATTAAATTACGGTGCTGTTGATGCTATAAATGCTGAAACCAAAGTTTTGGCAATCCAATCAGGAAATGAGAACGAATTGATACTTCATCAATTTAGTCAGAAACAGTTGGTCATTATTCAGCAAGTAGGAATGGAGAACTTGATTAAGGCAATACAAAAAGGAGAATCTAATCTCTTGAAAATATTACAATCAGGTGATAGAAACCTTGTTGAATCCTTACTTCAAGGGGAAAACATTTCCACTAGCGTTCATCAATATGGTGATAACAATTCATTGCAACAAGAAGTTATTGGGAATAATAAGAGCTTTGAAATTACTCAGGCTGGTAATGACAACCAATTAGAGATTGATTCAGGATTGGCAAATAACGGAATGATCGTAAATCAGGTTGGAACTGGTATGAATGTAATAATAAAAAGTGGTTTGTGAATACAGAGCAGGTTTAATTTGATGGGATGTCCTTCTACGGGCATCCCTTTTTTTTAAGATAATTTAGGGAATAGGTACTTTTTTTTGAAGTTATTATAGTAATTTAACGGACTCCGTATTGGTTCGTTGCTAAATATTAAATAAATTTAGATTTACAATATCAAAGCTAATTAGGAATGTATGCAAGACTCACTGTTTCGGTTGTTATGTGCTTTGTTTTAAATACTGTAGGGGTTATGGGACAATTGCCTGTTAAAGCCTTGATTGTAATGGAAAGTGAGGTTCAGAGTTACTTGTTAAAGGCAAATGTTCAAAATGTTGGGCATAGTTCTTTAACATTAAGATATATTTTTGAGGTGACAAAAAAAGGTCATGCAGGAGACACCAAAACCATCCAGAAAGGAATCTTTACCATTTTAGATAAGAGCATTTCTACTCTTTCTGAATCAAGAATAAATCTTAGCAAAGCTGATAAGTTAATAGCTAAATTGTTAATTTATCAGGATAATCTGATTGTTGCTCAAGATTCGGTTGTTTTACAAGGAGATAATTATTAATTTAAAAAAAATAAAATTGACAATATATATGCGACAATTCTACCTACTCTTCAGGCATTTTATTTTACTGTGTCTGCCTTTAATTATTTTTTCTTGTAATGAAAGTACTGTTGATCCGGAATTGTTTGGTTCGATAAGTGGTACTGTTAAAACTTCTGAAGAAGCTGGGAGTTTGCCAATGGAAGGAGTTACTATTACAACTAATCCTGGAACTACATCCGTGACAACTAACTCAGATGGATCTTTCAATCTGAGTGAGGTTAATGTAGGTGATGTAACTGTCAATGCTAAAAAAGAAGGCTATACTGCCGTAAGTATACCCGTTAAGGTTCAGGAAGGAAAAGAATTGGTTATGCAGGTGATTATGGGAATTGCTCCCCTTGATTCAAAAATTCCTGATGATATAACATATGTTTCACCATTGGATATACAGGATGATGAAACTAAACTTCCAAACAAAGTAAATCTAGTTTGGAGGAATGGGGAAACGGAAAAGGGTGATACTTTACGTTTTGATGTGATTTTATATGAAGGTGCAGATGATGCGGAAGGAACAAAAGTTGTGTCGAATATTTTAGATACAACTTACATGGTAAAAAACTTAAAGTTTGAAACAACTTACCTTTGGAAAGTTGTGGCCAGAAATAAACAATTGGATGAAGTTGAAGGGAAGAAATGGCGATTTACAATAGAAGATTATCCTAATAATGGGTATTTGTTTGTTAAAGATACTCTTGGAAGTAGGGATATTTACTCGTGGGATTTAGCAGAAAATCATCTGGTTCGGTTAACTAAGGATGGTGGTGATGAGATTAATCCTAGGATTTCACCCAATTTAAAGATGATTGCATATTCGTCGAATTCGGAAGATGGAAAGTATCATATTTACACCATGGATACTAAAGGCAAGAATGTTTTTCAGGTAACCAATAATTTTCCTGTTGAAGGAAATAACAATAAAGGAAATGGTTTTGTCTGGTCTCCTGATGGAGAGAAAATCCTTTATGGAAATAAAGGAGGTTTGTATACTGTTAATTTTAATGGTACGGGAGAAAGTACTAAAATTGATAATGCTCCGGTAAATCGCCATTTTACAGATTGTGACTGGACAGATCAATTTGATCATCATACAAAGGAGAAAATTGCAGTTCTTACGCAAGGAGAGATGCCGTATGATAATGAAATTTATCTAATGGATCCGAATGGATCTAATTTGTTTTTATTGGTAGACAATTTGGAAGGAACAATTTCGAGTCCGCACTTTTCGCCGGATGGCACAAAAGTAATTTTTTCTTTGGATTCATTGAATGAATATGATAATGGCAGGCAATTAAATGCCAAAATTTATTCTGTAAATATTGATGGAACTAATTTTGTGGATTTATCAGGTGATGACAAACCTGCGGGGACAAATGATCTTCAGGCTAGATATACTGATACTGGAGGGAAGATTGTATTTATGAATGTTTTAAATACTGATAAAGGAACAAAGAGTATTTGGATTATGGATCCGGATGGAAGCAACCGGGAAAAGATCATCTCTAATGGAGAGATGCCTGATTTGTACAATCCTTAGAGTATTAAAATTTAAATAGAGTTTGATTTTTAAAGCATACCGACATAAAAAAAGCTTTCCAATTTTGGAAAGCTTTTATATTTTTTGGAAAGAGGTAAATTAGAATCTTCTTTCTTTGATTCTTGCTTTTTTACCTGTAAGTGCACGTAGATAGAAAATTCTTGCTCTTCTAACACGACCTCTTTTGTTCACTTCAATTTTATCGATGAATGGAGAACAAAGTGGAATAATTCTTTCAACACCTACGTTACCAGACATTTTTCTGATTGTGAAAGTTTTAGTTGTGCCAGTACCTTTAATCTGAATAACAACACCTCTAAAAACCTGGATTCTTTCTTTGTTTCCCTCTTTAATTTTGTAAGAAACACTAATAGTATCCCCTGCTTTGAATTCAGGATTTTGAACACCTGTAGCGAAAGCTTCTTCTGCAATTTTAATTAAATCCATTGTCTTAATTTGTTAAAGTTCACGAACGCAATGTAAACATATTCATCTATTACCATGTCAGAGATTACGCACGAATTCGACGCGAAATTAATAAAAAAATCTATAAAAACATCCTAATAAAGTTATTTTTTCTTCCTGATTCCTGATTCATAAAAGAAATCAAATACTGATTGAATCTGTAAGTTATAATGGATTTTAAATAGTTGTTCATGCACAAAAAAAGGAACCTTTTAGGTTCCTTTTTTTGTGGTGTTTATTTGTTGATACTAATGAGCATTACCAACAACTTTAAGCTTGTCACCAGTTGTTTTTACAATTGTCTTGTAAAACTCTTCACTGTAACCTGGTTGATTAACTTTTGGATTTTGATTGTCCCCATCTTTTTCTTTGATGTTTCCATCCATAAATTTAGCAAAAAGGCAGCCATAAAAATCTTTCCATTCTGCAACAAGATTATTTCCTTGGTTACAAGAGAAATCTGTTAAAAATTCAATTGCTGTTGCTTTGTTCTTCTTAAACATTCCTTCAGCAGCAAGATCAATGATATTGGTGAAAGCAAGGTATTTAGTTTCTAAAGCCTTTTGTTTAGCTGCAATTTCGGGATGTATTACATTGTATCGGGTATAGGCAAAATTACTAACCTGATTGAATATCCAAAATGCAGATTTACTTGTGAAATCCATTATTTTTCCATTTCCAACGGCAAATGTTTCTGGAACTCTTGTAATTCCACAATATACCGGGAAATAAACTGATGAAGATGCATCATCAACACCAAACCAGTTAATTCCACCAACAGCATCAGGTAACCAGTTTCTGCTTTGAGCAACAAATGAGAAACCTGTTTGTTGAGTAGCGGTAGCACGTTCATTACAATATGTAACACCATCTACTTTCCAGGTTAAAGGTCTCCATCTGTATGGATTTCCGTAAGGACCAGCACCCATATCTTTTGACATATCTAAATCTGTACCTTCTAAATGATTTCTCATGAAATCCATTACTTCAAGTACATTGATTTTGTGATCCGGTTTAATCCATAAAGGCATTCTATTGGTAGCATAACCTTTATCGTCGTGTTCAATTTTGCCTTTGCAGTAGTCAAAATATTGATCCATTCCTTCTTTTACATCGTTAAAGAAAGACCATACTCTAATTTCACAAAATCTGGCACCACCAAAATCAACAGGAGCATAAGTGTCAGAAAAACTGAAATCTTTATTTTTTCCTTCTTTAGGATAGTATCCTTTTTCTTTTGCAAATGAAATAACATCTTTTGCATAAACATTTTGAACTTCAGGATTGAAAATCTTATCCATTTTATCAGAAGAGATAGACGTTTTACCTTCTAATGGGAAAGTAGTGATTCTTGCTTGATTAGCGTGACCACTAACATATCCGTCAGGAATCATACGAGCTACCCAAACTGCACCTTTTTCGCCATTACCTTTGCCAATCAACTCTAAAATCCAAACTTCGTTAGCATCAGAAATTGAGAAAGACTCTCCTGAACTGTAATATCCGTAGGTTTCAACCAACTCGGTCATTACTTTAATCGCTTCACGCGCGCTTTTTGATCTCTGAAGAGACAGGTAGATAAGACTTCCGTAATCAATTACAGCTCCCTCTTGAGATCCTAATTCTGAGCGACCTCCGTAAGTAGTTTCTCCAATGGCCACCTGAAATTCATTCATGTTACCAACTACAGAATATGTATGAGGGATTTGTGGAATTTTACCAAGTAATTTTCCTGTATCCCATTCGTAAACGTCAATCATTGTTCCTTCCGGCCAATCTGCAGCCGGACGAAAATATAGTTCTCCGTATAATACATGCGAATCCGCTGCATATGAAATCATATTAGAACCATCAGTGGAAGCTCCACGGGTTATTAGGTAATTAGTACATGCTCTGGCACTTGGAGTTGAAAAAGCAGACACCAACATTAGAAGAGCAGCAACTACAAAAATCTTTTTCATGTTTAACTATTTTAAATGTATTCAATACTGAATTAAACCGTTTTCGGTCGTACAAAAATAGAAAAAAATCAGTAGATAAAAATGATAAAAGTCCTGATTTATCGGTCTTTTGATCGTGTTTGAAATGGATATGTTATATGCTGAAGTTTTATGAAATATATAAATTGAATTACCAGATGAAATTACTTGTGAATATTTTCTGGTTTTGAACTTGATCTGTCACCTTTATTTGTAATTGATGGTTTTTATTCGGAGCTAATCTTTTGTGATCAAAAACATAAAATAAAAGATCATTTTTAGCGTCATATTCAAATAGCACCCATTTACCATCAATTGATCCTTCGTATGATTTTATCCCTGAAAGCTCATCTTTGATAGTAAATCTGATTGATTTCTGTCCCTTAAGGGATTTAAGGTTAAAATTGGTAATTGGTTTAATCGTAGGAGAAATGGTGTCTGCGCTCACCGCAAATTCTCCAAAATATCTCGATTTCGTTTTTACTGAAGAATCGAAATAAATTCCCCCTTCGTTGATTATTTCTCCTTTTTTATCTATTCGGACTATAAGAAGCTTATCGGATTTTCCTTTAGGAATTGATTTTGGCTTTATTGATATCGTATAATAATTGTGTACGGGAATGTTTTCATTGCAGATGTAATGAATATCCGAAAGATAGTTTGAATTCTGTTCGTATGAATAGGTAAAAGGAATGTTTGAATAGAAACTATTCTTTGGAAATTTCACTTCTATATTTTCTTTTTTGAAAGTGTTCTCTTTTTCATAGTTCATTAGCTCATCAAAATCACCTTTCGGAAAAATCTTTTCAATTTCGTTTCCCGTTGCATAAACCCGAAGACTGCTTTTATTTAGATTTGCATCGGAAACAAAAAAGTCAATTTTGTAACCAGTACCCTTTTTAAATTGAAAGATCCCATTGTCTTTCATTTTCGAATAAATGCTAAGTTGATTATTCGGCTCTTTAAAAGTTTTATGAATGCGTTTGTTATAAGATACATTTAGTTCGTAATCAAGGTGACTGTTGATATAAGTTGATTCGTCAAAAGAGAACTCTTCAAAAGAATAACTTGAGATTAATGTGTCATTTATTTTCATTTTCATGTCGAAAATGCCGCACTTTCCCCATGTATTATCCATATAGTCATTTGTTTCAAGAGCAAAACCAATATTTCCTAATAATTTAAGTTTAGGATCGCCTTTTAAATGAAATGCTTTGTTGTAAAAAGTAACCGGAAAACTTTGTCTGCTGTTTAAACCATTTACATTGCTTGCAGAATCGAGAGGGTAGGCATAAAAATTGAATATTTTTGGAGGAGTAGTATCCTTTATTTTGAAACCAAAAAGTAACGGATTAAGCGGATGTTCAGATTTCGTATCTCTTATTTCGAAATGCAAATGCGGACCGGCAGATGAACCTGTATTTCCTGAAAATGCAATTACAGTACCTTTTTTAATCTGTATTTCATTATTCTTGAGATTTAAATCAAATTCGAAAGTGTTGTTTTGATATTGGTATGACTTGACAAATTCTTCAATATCCTTGTTGAAGTGATCGAGATGTGCGAAAACAGAGGTGTAACCATTTGGATGATCGATATAAATTGCTTTTCCATAACCTCCTGAGGATATTTTGATTCTGCTCACGAAACCATCAGCAACCGCATATACTTTTTTACCAGTTGTAAATGTTCTGATATCGATACCGGAATGAAAGTGATTGTTACGGAGTTCTGCAAAGTTACCTGATAATGTTATGTCAAAATCAACGGGTGAGCGAAAATAATTTTGAGGGAATATTATACTCTGAGAGTATATTTGTTTAGAAAATAAAAATAGTAGTGATAATAGTGTGAGAATGGTGTATGTTCTGGTTATCTTCATATTATAAATGCTGGTTTTGTGAAAGGATTATCAAAACTACAAAAAAACCTATTTTTTCTGAAATGATTTACAAAATACAAACTAATATATTTGATAATCTTCTCAGCAATGTTAATTTTGTAAAAGAAAAATTTTAATGATGGATCAAGAGCCAAACGAAGTACTGAATAGTTTAAAAGGACAAATTTCGGAACTTATTTTGTTGTACCGGAAATCTAAACAGGAGAAAGAATCTTTAATTCATGAGAAACTGGAGCTTATGGAAAAGGTTGAAATCCTGAAAAGGGAAAGGGAAGAACTCGACCATCAATACAATACATTAAAGTTAGCCAAAACATTTGCTGCGAATAGCGGCGATTCGCAGGAAGCTAAGGTTAAAATTAACCGAATTGTGCGGGAGATTGATAAATGTATTGCTCTTTTAAACAGGTAGAATTTGTTTATGGACGAAAAACTTTCAATAAGAGTTAATGTAGCGGATCGGTTTTATCCTTTGAAGATAGATCGTAATCAGGAAGAGGTTATCCGAAAAGCTGCAAAAATGATTAATGAAAAAGTATTGCAATACAAACAACGATATAAAGATAAAGATACTCAGGATTTTTTAGCAATGGCTTCGTTACAGTATGTGATTAAGGTTATTGAAGCTGAAAATAAAACTGATGTTTCCCCGGTTCTTGAAGAGGTCAAGGCAATGGAGCAGGAGTTAAGAGAATTTTTAGATAAAGAGTAGTTTACATTCTTAGTAGGAAAGTTGTAACCCGCATTATTTCTTAAGCTGATCGCAATTTTAATGTTTTGTAGTCATTTTTCCTGTATCTTATGGTGAGACGGGGGAGGACTATTGAATGTTATTATTGTAAGCCTGAGTGATAGTGCGGGTTGCATTTTATATATATAATAATACTGACTTAATATTCTATGATATGATTGAAATAATAATAGGGTCCATTGCTTTTGTTGGTGGTGGCATCGTTTCTTACTTTGTTTTGCAAAAGACACTTAAAGCCAGGAGCAGCTCAATAATTAGGGATGCACAATCGGAAGCAGAAGTGATCAAAAAAGATAAGATTCTTCAGGCAAAAGAGAAATTTTTCCAATTAAAAACAGAGCATGAGAAACAAATCAACTCAAGAAATAATAAATTACTTGCAGCTGAGACGAAATACAAACAAAGGGAAAATGCTTTAAATCAACGAATAGATGAATTTCAGCGCAAAAAGAAAGAGGTTGATATCGTTCGTGAGAATTTGACCGTTCAAATTGATTTGGTAGAACGAAAATCTGATGAGTTGGAGAAGGCAAAAAAGCAGCAAATCGAGCAGTTGGAAAAGATTTCAGGCTTGTCCGGCGAAGAAGCTAAAACTCAGTTGATCGATTCTATGCGTGATGTAGCGAAAACCGAGGCCATGTCTTACGTGAACGAAATCATGGAAGAGGCTAAGATGACAGCTAATATGGAGGCTAAAAAAGTGGTTGTGAAAACGATTCAGCGGGTAGCTACTGAAACTGCGATTGAAAATTCAGTTACAATTTTCCATATCGAATCGGATGAAATAAAAGGTAGAATTATTGGTCGGGAAGGTCGGAACATTCGTGCCTTGGAAGCGGCTACCGGTATTGAAATAATTGTTGATGATACTCCTGAAGCCATTGTTCTTTCTGGTTTTGATCCTGTACGACGTGAGATTGCCAGACTGGCTTTACACCAATTGGTAACCGATGGCCGTATTCACCCGGCAAGAATTGAAGAAGTTGTTAATAAGGTTCGTAAGCAGATTGAAGAAGAAATTATCGAAACTGGAAAACGTACTGCAATTGATTTGGGTGTTCATGGATTGCATCCTGAATTGATTCGTTTGGTTGGTAAAATGAAGTATCGTTCATCTTACGGACAAAATTTACTGCAGCACTCCAGAGAAACAGCTAATCTTTGTGCAATCATGGCAACTGAGCTTGGATTGAATGCAAAAAGAGCAAAACGTGCCGGTCTGTTGCATGATATTGGAAAGGTGCCGGATGAAGAGCCTGAATTGCCACATGCAATTTTGGGTATGAAATTGGCCGAAAAATACAAAGAGAAGCCGGATATCTGTAATGCTATCGGTGCTCACCACGACGAAATTGAAATGACATCGATGATCTCTCCGATTATTCAAGCTTGTGATGCTATTTCAGGTGCACGTCCTGGAGCAAGACGGGAAATTGTAGAGTCATATATCAAGAGATTGAAGGATCTTGAGAATTTGGCATTGTCGCATCCTGGTGTGCTTAAAACATATGCTATTCAGGCAGGTAGAGAATTGAGAGTAATTGTTGGCAGCGATAAAGTTTCTGACAAAGAAGCTGAAACATTGTCTTTGGATATTGCCCAGAAAATTCAGGATGAAATGACCTATCCGGGTCAGGTGAAGATTACTGTAATTAGAGAAACAAGAGCGATTAATTACGCGAAGTAATAAAGTATAAAATAGTGAAAAAGCCTGTTTCTTAATGAAACGGGCTTTTTTTATATGGAGCGAAATAATTCTTTGAAATTGGGTATGAAACTATTTAGGTTCAGTTTTTTGTACACATTAATTTCATGTTGAACCAATCTTTTAATCATACTTGTGTTGGATGCTAATTTATAGAACTGGGCTTTGTTTACAATGTTTTTAGCTTTGATAATATATTGTAGATCCTTCCGTCCAAAAACGGTTCCTTTATCAATAGGATTGATGTAAAAAAGAATTGAATTGGTATTTTCTGTATTTGATTTGGCAGATGATTCGTCTTTATAACACAGAAAAACACTGCCCGGAAGATTTATTCCATATACGGGAATGTTTAGTTCCTGAGCAATACCGGCATAAATAATTGCAATTATTATATAATTACCATGCTTTTGTGATAATACAGTACTGATATCACCATCCCAGTTTGTGGGTTGATTTGGAGAGAGAGCCTGATAGTTATATATGTTGTAGAAAAAATGATTTAGAATCTTAATTTTTTCCAGTGCGGTAAGATTATCGTTTATTTCTAAGCTTACATCGTCTTTTATTTTCTGGATACTTTTTCGGATAGGATCTATTAACAGGTTTGGATTGTAACTCTTATTTACAAGAATAGCACCATCTATTAAATTCGGGTTTTCATTTGAACTCCATTCAATAAGCTCTCTCTTAACGGTCTTAAACTGAATTTTGTTGATTACCATTTCCAGTCTTTCCTGAAAGATAGGATTCTTAGATTCCAGCCAGAAATCTTCCAGTTGTGGGATCGTACTAACCGGTAACTCTATCAGTTCTTTTTCGACACTTTTATGAATTTCTTTATCTGGATCGTCTAGTAAGGATAATAGAGCTTCTAACTTATTCTTATTCATGATAACAGGTTTTGTCCTCACTAAATATAGTAAAACCCGCAAGGAAAAGCAATCCTGCGGGTTAAATCTTTGATAGTAAGGGAAAAAGCTATTTACTTAGTCGATCTAAAACGGTCTGAATTAGTTTTTTTATCGTTGGATGATAATCTTTACTGGCATCCTTAGTAATTCTATTCGCAATTATTGCACAAACGGCAACCGACTCATGCCCTAACATTGCAGAAAGCCCGAATATTGCAGAACTTTCCATTTCGTAATTGGTGATCTTCTCTCCTTTGTATTCGAATTTTTCGATTTTATCATTCAAATCAGGATCCAAAGTCTGAAGGCGAAGAACTCTGCCTTGAGGTCCGTAAAATCCGTTTGCTGAAATAGTAACACCTCTTGTCATGTCGTCACCATCTATAATGTCCAACAGACTTTTTGAGGCAGGAACAACATAGGGAGAAGCTAGTTTTTGATCCCAATTCACATACTTCTTAAATGCATCTTCGAAATCCAATTCGGATACAGAATCTCTGTCGGCATAAAAATTCAGCATCCCGTCAAAACCTATCGATTTGTTTGACAGCAGAAAGGAATCAACAGGAATATTTCCCTGTAAAGCTCCGGAAGTTCCAATTCTAACCAAATTTAAAGTGGAATGTTCTTTTTTAGGTGTTCGTGTTTCCAAATCGATATTTACCAAAGCATCTAATTCGTTCACTACGATATCTATGTTGTCGGTACCAATTCCTGTTGAAAGAACAGAAAACCTTTTTCCTTTATAGCTTCCGGTTTTTGTTACAAACTCGCGGTTTGATATCGTACATTCCACACTGTCAAAATAACTTGCAACTAACTCAACACGTCCGGGATCTCCAACGAGAATTACTGTGTCAGCAAGATGTTCCGGTTTAAGGTGTAAGTGAAAAACACTTCCGTCAGGATTTATTATTAATTCTGATGATTTTATTTTTTCCATGATTTTTAAAATTTACAAGAGTAAAGAGCCGAAAATATGTAAAAAAATTCAATCTGCAAACTAACTAAATAGTTTCTTTTGATAAGAGATGTGATTTTCAAAATTACGATTGCAATATTCTTCTAAATCTGACATAATTGTAGTACATTTAACGGGAATTAGAAATATAATTGAAATACAAAATCATGAAGAAGCAACCTTATTTTTTAATTGTTCTAGGTATATTGGCCGTTATTTTGATCCTATCAGGATCAAGTATGTTTGTTACATTGCAACCGGGTGAGCGTGGAGTTATTTTCCGTAAATTTTCCGGGGGATTAGATAAAGAGCATGTTGCTCAGCCTGGTTTCCATATTATTGCTCCTTGGAATAAAATGAATGTTTATGTAGTTCGTGAACAGAAAAGTGAAGAAACCATGGATGTTTTGGATAAAAGTGGTTTGTCGCTGAATATTGATGTGTCTGTTCGATTTAATCCTGAGTACGAGAAAATTGGATATTTGCATGAGGTTTTTGGAAAGGACTATATTAATCAACTTGTAATTCCAGAGGTTCGTTCTTCGGTTAGACAGGTTGCAGGAAGGTACAATGCAGAAGAAATTTATTCTACAAGAAGAAAAGAGGTGGAAGATGCAATTATTCAGGAAACTTCATTAATTCTGCATAAGAATAACATTCAAATGAAAGCCTTGTTGATTCGTTCCATAAATCTTCCGGCAAAAATAAAAACGGCTATTGAAAGTAAATTGCAGCAGGAGCAAGAGGCTTTAGCCTATCAGTTTAGATTGGATAAAGAAAAAAGTGAGGCGGAAAGAAAACGTATCGCCGCAGATGGTGAAGCTGTTGCCAATAAGATTATCAACAGTAGTTTAACTGATGCCCTTTTGAAAATGCGTGGTATAGAAGCTACCATTAAACTTTCTGAATCTCCAAATGCTAAAGTGGTAGTTATTGGAAGTGGAAAAAATGGAATGCCATTAATTCTAGGAAATAACTAAGGTATTTAATTAAGATATTCATAACCGCTTGATTCGTCAAGCGGTTTTTTTGTTGTTCGTATGCGAACAGCATTGTTCCGTAAACGTTCAGTTTATTTTCGTTCGAAAAACATTAAGTGTCTGTAAGTTAGTTAATATTGTTCTGTTGGCATAAAATGTGATGGTAGGGTGGGGAATTAACCACATTTTTTTGCTAAACCCCTATATGTTTACTACCACCATGAAGAGAGTGCTGTTACTGTTTTGCCTGATTACAATCGTATTCGCTTTGCCCGCACACGGCTTAGCACCCAAAAAAGAACTTACTGCTGTTCGAGTTACAACTAAACCTGTGATTGATGGAAATCTTACTGATGAAGTTTGGAAAGGCATTCCGATTGCCACTAATTTTATTCAGTTTGAGCCATCGAATGGTAAACCTTCCAATTTTAAAACTGAAGCGAAATTTATCTATACCGATCATTCCATTATTGTTGGTGTGATGATGTACGATAACAATCCTGATGGAATTCTTAAAGAATTAAGTAAGCGGGATGATCTGAATAATACTGACTTTTTATCTTTGGTAATTGACCCTTTTAATACTGGACTGGATGCTTTTGAATTTATTGTAACTCCGGCAGGAGTGCAGTGGGACGCTAAAGTTGTTAAGGGGAACGAAGATTCAAGCTGGAATGCTGTTTGGAATAGTGCTGTCATTATTAATGAAAAAGGCTGGAGTACCGAAATGGAGATACCTTACTCCGCATTGCGCTTTCCTGCCAAAGAAATTCAGGAGTGGGGAATTAATATTGTTCGAAACATTCAGAGTGTACGTGAAAAAGTTACATGGAATTTTATTGATAAAGAAGAAGATGGCTGGGTAAGTCAGAGTGGTGTTCTGAAAGGAATTGAGAATGTGCATCCTCCGGTTCGCCTGTCATTTACACCTTATTTTTCCACTTATTTCGACAAATCTTCCGATAAATCGGCAGTTGATGTGAATTACCGGGGAGGAATGGATTTAAAGTATGGAATCAACGAAAGTTACACCTTGGATATGATGCTGATTCCCGATTTTGGGCAGGTGCAGTCGGATGACGAAATTCTGAATTTATCGCCCTTTGAGGTTAAATTTGATGAGAACAGACAGTTCTTTACCGAGGCCACGGAGTTATTTGACCGGGGAGAGATTTTCTATTCGCGAAGAATTGGTGGTCGTCCTGTTTATATGGATGATGTAGAAGATCAGCTAAATGAGAATGAGGACATCACAGAAAATCCTATTGAGGCAAAAATTATTAATGCAACAAAAATTTCGGGCCGCAATACAAAGGGATTGGGAATTGGTGTTTTTAATGCGATGACTAAAAATACCTATGCCGAAGTTACCGATACCCTTACGGGAGATAGCAGAAAGGTTAAAACGCAGCCATTTTCGAATTACAATATGTTGGTGTTCGATCAGAGTTTAAAAAATGAGTCGTATATCAGTTTGTTTAATACGAATGTGTACATGCCTGAGTTGGATTATGTGGCGAATGTAAGTGGTACAGAGTTTGAATTTAGGAATAAAGAACGCTCGTATTGTTTAAAGGGCACGGGGATTGTTTCTGCACGGTTCGGCAAAGGGGAATCGGATGAAATCGGTCATTATCATGAGCTGGAGTTTGGTAGAATTAAGGGGAAATTTACCTGGGATTTTTACCACAGAATGATTTCGGATAAATACAATCCTAACGATATGGGGTATTTAAGCCGAAACAATCTAATCAATAATAACCTGGGGTTTTATTATAATAATTCAGAACCGAAAGGCAGTATTCTGGCACGAAATTGGAATTTACGATTTAATCATGAGGCAAGATATGCACCTGCAAGGTTTTCGCGCTTTACAATTTTTTATGATGCACATGTGAAATTTAAAAGTTATACCGATGTGGGTATTTATGGTAATTTCCGGCCATTGCATCAGTACGACTGGGATGAACCAAGAGTTGATGGATTAAAGCTGCGAAAAGGATCGTCGGCATTTGCAGGAGCTTGGATTTCAACGGATTACAGAAAGGCATTCGCCATTGATATTCGGGGTGAATACGGAAAAAGATTGTCAAACGATAATTTACAGGTGTTTGAATTTGAGATTGAACCACGTTATCGTTTTAGTGATCGTTTTGTGATGAGTTATCAGTTGGAGTGGGGAAGGAATTTGAATGATTTAGGTTATGTTGATGATGAAGAAATTAATGGCAAAACAACAGTTTACATCGGAGACAGAACTAATTCTTATTTGGAGAATAAGCTCACCGGAAGTTTTATTTTCAACAATAAAAGCTCGTTAAGTATGAAGGTAAGGCATTACTGGGCAAAAGCTGAATACAACAGCTTTCATACTTTGCGATCTGATGGGGGCTTAAATTCCACAGATTACAATGAGAACAACGACATCAATTTTAACAGCTTTACTATTGACATGGTGTACTCGTGGAGATTTGCTCCGGGAAGTGAATTAGCAGTAGTCTGGAAGAACACAATATTTAGCGAAGATGATAAAATTGCCCATCGTTTTGTGAATAATCTGAAGGATACATTTGATGAAACACAGTTTAACAGTCTGTCTGTTAAAGTGATTTATTATATCGACTACATGTCGTTAAAACGAAAAGGTTAATAGCCTGCTTAAATTTTGCAGATGTAACTTGCTGCAAAAGCTGATAGAAAATTTGCTTTGTGATTAAGGGGATTTCTGCAGGGCAAGAGTATTTTTTACTAGTGTGATTAGTTAGTTGTAAGTAATGATGGTAAAAAGCAGTAAACGAAAGTTTGCTGCTTTTGTATTTAAGTTTAAATTTGTACAAAAAAAATAGAAATACGATGATACAAAGAATTCAGTCTTTATACCTGTTTGGGAGTTTTATTTTAATTGCAGTGATGTTCTTTTTCCCCTTAGCGGAATTGGTAGATGCATCGGGTGCAGTATACCAATTTTTATACCGTGGAATTCCTGCTTTGCAGGAAGGAGAGCCTGCAGTTTTTAATGCCATGCCGGTTGCTATCTTGCTAAGCATTATTGCCTTAATTAGTTTCGTTACTATTTTCTTATTCAAGAAAAGAATGCTGCAGATTCGTTTAACTGTGTTCAATATGATTTGCATGATTGGTGCAATGGGATTGATCTATTACAGCATAAGCAGTCAGGCAAAAGAACTAAATGCCATTACAAGTTATAGTCTTATTAATGCATTCCCATTGATTGCATTGGTGCTAAGTTATTTGGCAATACGCGAAATTGGTAAAGATGAAGCTTTAATCCGCTCGATGGATCGGATACGGTAAGCGACCCAAAAATAAACAAACAAAACCGGCTTTTGAGCCGGTTTTGTTTGTTTATTCAGTGAACAGTTATCAGTAAATCTTAATTTGGTGAATTTCTCCCTTTCAGGGGAGATCCCGACAGGGAGAGGGGTGTTTCTGTCCCTATCTCAATTCGTCGAACTGAATGCCAGTTGGTGCGCTGATTGATGGATTTCTACCAGTCATACTTTTTGACCTTTGGACTTTTAGACCCTTCAAGACCTTTCCAGACTTTTTTTCAGGGGAGATCCCGACAGGGAGAGGGGTGTTTTTGTCTCGTCGAACTGAATACCAGTTGGTGCGCTGATTGATGGATTTCTACCAGTCATACTTTTCGACCTTTGACTTTTCGACCTTTGACTTTTTGACCTTTGACTTTTTGACCTTCGACTTTTAGACCCTTCAAGACCCTTCAAGACCTTTCCAGACCCTTTCAAGACTTTTCCTAACCTTTCGACTTTTTAATTTTCTCCTTGGTTTTCTTTTTCATTACCGAGTAGCCAAAACGACCGATTAGCTCTCCCAATTCGAAGTAGTGGCCGTGCGAGTAAACCAATGGTCCTGATTTGGCCAGCGAGAATTCCCCTTTTTCGTTGATGTACCGCTCGTCGGCTTGAACGTTTACCACCTCGGCCATAAACATGTCGTGCGAACCCAATTCTACTATTTTAGTCACCTTGCACTCAATGCTCAACGGCGATTCCTCGATAATGGGAGCAGAAATTTCTTTCGATTTACCGGGTGTTAGTTTCATTTCCTTGAATTTGTCGAAATCCTTGCCCGATTTTACACCGCACCAATCGGTGGCATAAGCCAAATCTTTTGTGGTAAGGTTGATCACAAATTCGCCGCTTTCTTTAATGATGTTGTAGGAGTGACGGTTCTTGCGAACAGATATGTAACACATGGCCGGATCGGAGCAAATAGTTCCTGTCCAGGCAATGGTGATGATGTTGTAATTTTCGGGCGTACTGCCACAGCTTACCATTACAGCAGGCAATGGGTAAACCATGGTTCCGGGTTTCCAGTGTTGTTTTGTCATACTTGTAGCGTTTTAGTGACGCAAAATTACAAATAACTGTTTCTTTACCGATAAGATGCACACAATTAATCCAAACAAATTCAAATTTCCTTACATTTGTTGCTCACAAACACAGGCAGGCCGATTGCTTTGCCGAAACAACAAAAACCATGAACAAGGATATTGAAAATATACTGGTAGACGCGCAAAAGTTCGAAAGTGAAGGGGATTTTCGTTCTGCCCTGGAGAAATACAAAGAGATTACGGAATTGGATAAAGACAATGCAGAAGCTCATTTTAAGGTAGGCGAAATGCACCACCAGTTGGGCGAGTTGCCAAAAGCCCTAAGCGCCTATATTCGGGTTACCGATCTGCTGCCAGATCATAAAAAAGCAAACGTAAAAATAGAGATGATCCAATCCATTATGAATTTTTTCAATCCCGATTTGTACAATCCTTAAACAGACAAGGATCTACGGAGTTTACAAAAGCCTAACAATTTGGATTGTTAGGCTTTTGTTGTATTAAAAAGTTAGACCTCTAGCTGTGTCAATGCCTCTATCTGCATTGAGTTTGTTTTCCCCGTTGTAGACAAATGCGTAGTGATCTTATTTAAAGTGTATTCTACTAAATATTGGATTTTATTTTAATTTAGATGTAAAGCATATTGTTTTATTTTTTCTTGTCAAGTAAAGCGATAAGTGATGTTCTTAAATGTGCACATTTATTTTTCACCTCTTCATCAGTACATTCGCTAATTTTATTAAGGTCGTTTAATGCATTTTTTCGTTTTGTTTCTAAAATCTTAATTTGTTCTGGTTTATTTTTGATGATCTCACAATCTTCTAACGAATACTTCAGACTGGCAATAATAGCGGTGAATTTTGGTTCTTTTGCGTATTGTGTGCCTTTGAAGTGGAAGTAAGCACTTCGAATGGAGAATAGGAGAGAGACGTTATTTATAATTTTTTCTCGAAAACCATGACTAAGACTACTGAATAAGTTAGCTGCAGTTATGTATAATACTTTATTCATTTTCCTATTTTCTATTTTTATAACATCAAATTCATTTCTAAATTCTTCTATTTTTGAGTTGAATTCATTTCTTGATTCTTCTATTTTTGACTCGAATTTACGCTGTAAGTTTTTAATTATATTTAAAGAAATAAGTCCAGCAAGTGATAATAATCCAACAACAATTAATGAAAATAGACCAGTTTGTGATCCCAGATAACTATTAAAAAATTTTTCCTCGATTTTATGGATCACTAGTTGACCGTCCAGTTTCTTGTTGTGTTCAAGTAAATTCTGATTGTATTTTTGTAACTCCTTATTAGTTGCTTCAAGTTTGCTTTGAGTTTTACTAATCGTTTCAATTTTTGTGTTTAAAACATTAATTAGGCTGTCGATTTTACTCTTTTCTTGTTTAATTGGTTTAGCTGTAGTACTGTAGGTAATTGCTACAAGTAGAATAAATATCAGTTTTTTCATTTGAGTTAAGATTAATATTGTTTAGAAGGAACAAAACTAACATCTCTACCTCACAGTACCAAAATTAAAGTAAATCATTTTAGCTTTTGCATTGAAATAGTCCACTGTTAAATATTTTACGGTTTTGAAACACCCAAGACTTCCCATCAAAACAAGAACGTTCAATTTAATCCTGAAAAGCGTAATCAATAGGAATAGGATATTGTCCACCAGACATTCAAAGTCCCCACCAAACACTCACGAACACTATCTTCACCACCCCAAAGCCCTGCCCGTAAAATTGGGGTGGCGTAGTTAACGGATTAAAAACCCAATTCGTACTGTTTTGGTGGGCATCTTAACCTGCTGTTTGCCCTGCCGGCAATTTTTGGAGCGGTGCCCGCACAAGTGTGAGCCTGCATCGCAATGTTGGTATTGAGGCTGGCAGTGGTGCAGGAGCACTTCGTAAAAGTATGGGGGAGGCTTGCAGGTTTGCCGGGGGGCAAAGCAAACTTGGTAAGTAGGCTGGCAATGCCGTGAGATGCAATTTATCTGTTTTGTTGAGGGCCTGTACTAATGCAGGGCCTGAAAGCAAAAGTGCCGGTAGGGCTCCAGGCAATGCAGGGCTGTTTCGTTTTGGGCTTAATTTGGATATCCGCAAAGGGAAATGGGAGTTTTTACTGTTTATTTTTAGTATAAATAAGAAATTGGTAGTTGTGTATGCTTATGTTTTACTGATGTTTCGAAAGGCTTGGGTGGTGGGCTTGACCTGATTGTTAAGTTATTTTGTGTGTGAAACAAAATAAATTTACTTACAGGCTTTTTTATTGAGTGATAAAATGATAATTTAGATAGCTGTAATATTAACGTAATATATATACTTCATGATTAAGTATCCTTTGTTTTACCGCATGCGCATAGCGGAATACCTAACTTTTACGGCTCGTGTTTACAGTTTAATAACAAATGCTGCTACAGACAGTGTTACTTTGGAGCCATTTAAAAGCAGAATCGAGAAATCGAAAGGCAGACTTGAGGAATCGGGCAAAAAAGTGAACACGCAGTTGTTAACTGTAAATGTGACCGAATGCGACAGCAGGAGAGATCAGGCAATGATTGCCTTTGCAACTTTTGCCGAAGCATGTTCGAAGCGTTTAAATCCTGTTGTTAGCGAGGCGGGCAAAGCAATTCTGAATGAAATAGAAAGTTATGGCAGTGGCATTACCCGTCGTCCGATGTTAGAGGAATCGGCTATTCTTACTGCTTTGTTTGCAAAAATAAAGAACAGTCCGTTTTTAAGCGGCTGTTTGCAAAACATGCTTGGAGAGCCATGGTTGGAAGAGCTTGAAAAATCGGAACAGGAATTTACCGAAGCGGTTGAGGCAAGAGGGAATGCGAAATTGGATCGGAACGAGGAAATTGGCGGTGAAATGTGTAAAGAAATCAGAAAAGAGTTTGAGACTTTCTTTAAATATTTAGATGTGATGTGTGATTTAAATACGGATGCTGCTTATGGGAAATTGGTGAAAGAAATAAACATTGTATCGGAAGAAACCAATGCACTTTTACTGCAGCGTGCAGGGCGGTCGGCTAAGGATGTTGTTGAAGAAATCAGCGCAGGCGAATAGTTTTTTTTTGTTTTATGGGTTAGATACCATTTTGGTATCTGGGGTTAGTACCGGAGGCATTCATTTGTTTCCGGTATTTTTTATGCCTTAAATCAATTGCGTCCTAAACGTTTTTTGAGAATAAGTATTAATTACTTCTTTTATAAAAACTTACAGTTCGTGATAATCTTAAGGGGTACAATTTAAGTTAGGTATTTGATTGGCATCTTTTTTAAAGAGCTTTCGTTTTAGTTCAAACCTTTAGTAAGACCGGGAAGCTGAGAACTTGTTCGAAGATCGCCCGTACGCACTTAGGTTTGAATTAAATAAGGAAGTTTTTTAAAAAGCAGCCTTGAATTTCTTTGCTTCGTTTCTTGTTTCAAGACAAGAAATGATGTCGGGTTTGGGCGGAAAGCCCAATTGTTAAAATCAATTAGGACAATATTGGTTTTAAATCAGTTGTATCAATGCTTTTTTTTAAGTTTGAAAATCTTTACCGGTTGCTCGATTCTCTCTCAATCAGTTTTACCGGCAATACAATGGTTTCCTGATGATTTCCGGTTTTGTTGGTGATAATGTCGAGCAGCAATTCGGTTGCTTTGGTGCCAACATCAAAACCCGATTGCTCAATGGTGGTTAGCGAAGGGCTGACATATTCGGAGAAGGGTTCGTTGCTGAATCCCACAACAGCCAGATCTTCAGGAATTCGAAGTCCTATTTCTTTGGCGTAAAGAATAATGCTGAGTGCCGAAATATCGTTGGCAGCAAATATGGCATCCGGACGTCTGGGCGAGTCCAGTAATTTTTTTGCGCACGCTTCGCCGTCTTCGCGGGTTAACAGGCTTTCAATAATCAGTTCTTCTTCAACTTCGAAATTGTGCTTGCGCAGTGCTTTTAAGTATCCCTGCAAACGGTTAATGTAAATGTTTAAATGCTGTGGCCCGCCAATGTGGGCAATTCGTTTGCATCCTTTCGAAATTAGGTGTTCGGCAGCAATAAAGCCGCCCTTAAAGTCATCAACCACCACCTGGCTGGTTTCCAGCTCGTCGCAAACCCGGTCGAAAAACACCAAGGGGATGTTTCTGTTGGTGAAGGTTTTGTAATGCTCAAAGTTTTCGGTGTTGATGGCTATCGATGAAATTACACCATCAACCCTGCTGGCAAAAAGAGTTTGCACACAATCGGCTTCTCTGGCTTCCTGATCGTTCGATTGACAAATAATAACATTGTAGCCTCTGGTTCGGGCCAATTCCTCGATACCGGTAATGGCCGAAGAAAAGAAGTACCTGCTGATTCGGGGAATAATAACACCAATTGTGTTTGTGCAACTGGTGCGCAAATTAGATGCCAGAGCATTGGGTTGGTAGCCCAGTTGCCTGGCCATGTCGCGAACGGCTTTTTTTGTTTTTTCGCTAATTCTGGAATTGTCGTTGAGAGCTCTGGATACGGTAGAACCAGATATATTTAAAGCTCTTGCGATATCGTGTATTGTTGTGTGACTCTCTTTTTTCATGTTCCGGTTATGTAGCTTGTAATCCAATACAAAGATGCATATTATTTTTACATTCGTGTAATAAAAGCGCAACAAAGGGTAATCGATTGCACAATTTAATTTGATTCGTTATTTTTTTTATTGATTAAAATAGTGTTGGTAATCAGTGTTTATTGGTGGTTTGATGCTTTGGTGCTGATTGTGTTTTTAGTTAAAAAAAAATAAAAACAGACAATCGATTGCACCAATCAATTACATTTTATTACTTTGCATGAGGCAGACAGGTAATATCCTGCCGGGAATAAATATCAAAAAGATTGTACTAATTTATAAAATAAAGACCATGGGTTTGAAATACGAAGAAAGATATGCAACTCATCCTGCTGATGCGAAGAGTTACGATACTACTCGATTAAGAGATGAGTATTTGGTTCAGAATTTAATGGAAGAAGGAAGTATTAATTTGACTTACTCTCAGTACGATAGAATTATTGTAGGTGGTGCAGTTCCGGTAAAAGAAGCATTGACACTGGAAGCAATCGATCCTTTAAAAGCTGACTATTTTTTGGAAAGAAGAGAGTTGGGTATTGTGAATGTTGGCGGAAAGGGAAGCGTAAGTGTTGACGGTGCAGTTTATGAGCTGGACTACAAAGAGGCTCTTTATGTGGGAAAAGGAAATAAGGAAATCGTTTTTGCGAGTGTAGATGCGGCTTCTCCTGCTCATTTTTATTTAAACTCTGCTCCGGCACACGAGATTTTTCCAAATGTGAAAATCGGACACGAAGATGCTATTGTTGTTGAGTTGGGCGAGTCTGAAAATTCAAACCGCAGAACATTGCGCAAATTAATTGTTTCGGATACAATTAAAACAAATCAGCTGCAAATGGGAATGACTGAGTTGCATCCCGGAAGTGTTTGGAACACAATGCCGGCACATACTCACAGCAGAAGAATGGAAGCTTACTTCTATTTTGAAGTACCAAAAGGACAGGCTATTTGTCATTTTATGGGTGATCCGAAAGAAACCCGCCACATTTGGATGGCAAATGAAGAAGCTGTTTTCTCGCCTACATGGTCGATTCACTCGGCAGCAGGAACAAGTAACTACACATTTATTTGGGGAATGGGCGGCGAAAACCTGAATTACGGCGATATGGATATTTGTCAGCCGGATGAATTGCGTTAATGAAATAGTAATGTTCAATTAGTACAACTAAGATATGATTTTAGATTTATTTAAGTTAGATGGTAAAGTTGCTTTGGTAACTGGAGCAACGCATGGCTTAGGAATGGCTATGGCTGTAGCTTTGGCCGAAGCAGGAGCGAATTTGGTGATAAATGGTAGTTCACGTGGCAATATGGATAAAGCAATTGCCGAGTATGCAAGTCGGGGAATTGATGCGAAAGGATATGTTTTTGATGTAACTGACGAAGCTGGTGTAATTGCTAATGTTGCAAAAATAGAAGCAGAAGTTGGTCCTATTAATATTTTGGTAAACAATGCCGGAATCATCAAACGAGTTGCTATGCAGGACATGGAGGTAAGTGATTATCGTCAGGTGATTGATGTCGATTTGGTTGGTCCGTTTATTATGGGAAAATATGTTGGACGTAAAATGATTGAGCGCCGCGAAGGAAAAATCATCAATATCTGTTCGATGATGAGTGAGTTGGGGCGTAATAGTGTTAGTGCTTATGCTGCTGCCAAAGGAGGCTTGAAAATGTTAACAAAAAACATGGCTACAGAGTGGGGTAAGTATAATATTCAAACCAATGGAATCGGACCGGGATATTTTGCAACATCACAAACTGCCCCTATCCGCGAAGACGGTCATCCTTTTAATGATTTCATTATTAACAGAACGCCTGCAGCACGTTGGGGAGATCCTGAAGATTTGGGCGGAACAGCTGTATTCCTTGCATCAAAAGCATCCGATTTTGTAAACGGACATGTTGTTTATGTTGATGGAGGTATTTTGGCAACCATCGGTAAACCATCAAACGAAAAATAATAGTGAGATAAGTTAGATTATTAGTTAGTTGTGTGAAAGAGTAAGAGGGGGAATTTGAATGTCGCTGAGAAGTGAATCAAAACTCCTCTTATTCTTTTTTTTCATCCAGTCCATTGGTTTTTAAGATCTAAATTTTTGTAAAATGAAGAGATATTGTTTTGCTATTGCCGTTTTAGCAATTTTTTTAAGTGCATGTACTTCGTCTCCTGTTCTTCAGTTAAAGAACAATACGGCTAAGGCCCGAAAAGATGCACCTGTTGTAATTAGCAGGATGGAAATTCAGAAATTAACAGGAGATATTCCTAATGAGAAATTCCCGGTTGTTACTGATGAAAAAGGAACTACAATCCCTTCGCAGGTTGATGATTTAGACAGAGATGGAAAATGGGATGAATTGGCTTTGGTTTGCGATTTTGAAGCAAACGAGGTGAAAAAATTGAATGTTAATTTTGTGTCGTATGACAAGATTCCTGAATATACCGTACGTACCAATGTGCGTTTGGGAGTTGGTTCCATCGAAAAAGGATTTGAAGGTGTTAATCATGCAGTTTCCCCGAAAGGATACACCGGGATTCCGGTTATTTATCAGGCCGAAAGTGTGAGTTGGGAAAACGATTTGATGGGCTTTCGTGATTATTTCGACTGCAGAAATGCTAAGGATTTATTTGGAAAGCTTCAGCCTGAAATGATTATGGATAAAATTGGAACCAAAGAAAGTACTAGTTACCATGAACTAAGCAGTTGGGGAATGGATGTTTTACATGTTGGTCCATCCTTAGGTGCCGGTGGTTTGGCCTTGTTTCATCAAGATTCTTTATACCGTTTGGGATCAACCGATAAGTTCGAATTTCAACTGGTAACAAAAGGACCGGTTCGTTCTGTTTTTGAATTGAATTACGGCGGATGGAATGTGGATGGCAAAAGCCTGAGTGCGCAAGAGAAAATTACTGTTTGGGCCGGCAAATATTGGTTTCAGAGTGATGTTACCGTAGGCGGATTGGATGAAGAGTCGGAATTGGCTGTTGGGATTGTAACCAGCTACTTAAAAGAAAAGAAACCATTTTCGTTTGTGGCAAACAATCAATTCGAGGCAATTGCAACCCACGATATTCAATCGATGAATAATGACTGCCTGGCAATGGGAGTTTTATTTCCATCGGATAGTAAAGTAAGAATTGGTGATGCTCCTGTTTTGAGCGAAGCGGTAAGCAATGGAAGCCGTTGGAACCAAGCTGTTGGTTTAACACACTTTGTAACTCAAAAAATTAATAATAACAACAGTGTAACGCACTACTTTTTTGCCGTCTGGGAGTTGGAAAATAAAAAGTGGGCAGAACAGGAAAATTTTGAAAATCTGATGAAAAGTCAGGCTGATGAATTGAGTTCGCCTGTTGTTGTAAGCATTAAATAAGTATTTTTTACTGAAACCAATTTTGTGAAAATTGTGAATTAGTATATTTTTATATCGGCTAGTGTGAGCAATGTTGTATTCGTAAGAATATGGCATTGCTTTTTTTATGCAATTGCCAATAAAGAACAAAGCTCTGTCTGAAGTGGAAATTTCAGACAGAGCTTTGCTGTGAAAATTAGTCCACTTACTTTTTGATTGATTTGCTCCAGGTGTAAAATAAATCGGTCCAGGAGCTGACGTGCCCTTTGTTAAAACCAAAAGAAAAGCCGTGGCCTCCGGTCGAGAAAATATGCATTTCAGCAGAAACTCCATTGCTGATTAAGCTTTCGTACATCAACAAGCTGTTTTTTACCGGCACCCCATTGTCATCGGATGCGTGAATAAGAAAAGCAGGCGGTGTATCGCTGGTAACCTGTAGGTCGTTGGAGAATTTATCAACTAATTTTTCAGTTGGATTTTCTCCCAATAAACTTCGCTTCGATCCTTGATGTGTAATGCCCTCTTTCATGCTGATTACAGGATAGATGAGTGCCATAAAATCGGGACGGGCACTTTCTAAATCAATATCGTCAGCTGCAGGATACATCAATTCATTGTAATGTGTGCCAAGGGTTGAAGCCAGATGTCCGCCGGCCGAAAAGCCCATTACGCCTATTTCATTTTTATTGATGTTGTATTTTTCAGCATTAAACCGGATGGTTCTTAAAGCTCTCATTGCATCTTGTAAGGGGGCTTTGTAACTTTCAATAACCGACTGAGAATCCGGTAAGCGGTATTTTAGAACAAAGGCTGTAATTCCTTTTGAATTTAACCATTTGGCTATATCGGTACCTTCCGAATCGTATGCTAAAATTCGATACCCGCCGCCAGGGCAAATAAGAACAGCCTGACCGTTTGAATTTTTTTTGGCAGGAGTGAATACCTCTATTGTCGGCGTTTGTACTTTCGAAATCCGAACAACATCTGTTGCATTTATAACTTCTGTTTCATTTGAAACTTGGTGGTTTGGCATCTCATTCGGCCATAGAGGAATAATGTTATTCTGACCAAATATATTGAACGAATACACACTAATTAGTAACAAGAGAAGACCTGTTTTTTTCATGATTTATATTTTATTGATTTTGGAAAATAAATTTACGATTATTCGATGAATTGCAGATGTAATACGATGTTTAAACGGGCAGGTGATTTTATTCTGTGGTAACCAGCAGCAGTTTTAAATCGGTATTGGTTCTGCTTTTGCCTTTCGCCATAAAAACGGCAGTAAAATAGGTCGAATTGCCCAAATAAGAAGCAGTGAATTTTTGCAGGGAGTCGGTATTTGTGAAATATTCTACTGTTGAACAGACGCCTATGTCGTGATCCGAAAAGAAAACGAATTGATCGTGATTATTCGGACCTTTGTATTTAGATACAATTGAATATTCAGAGACAAGTCCTTCGGTGAATAAATTAAATGTGGTGTCCTTTATACTTGGGTGTTTCGAGAAATACAGTTTGGAATCTTTAATTTTGTAGTATTGATTTGCTTCATTAAAAAAATGGATGAACGAATTGTTATTTTTAATTGGGCCGGCATAAATTGTATTTCCATCTTTTAAATCAGCAATGGAGGTTTGGCTTGAAAAATGAATGTTAAAATCAGTATTGTATTTGTCGAACAGGGAAGTAATTTTTTGGCTGGTAATGGCCCCCATACCGGTCATGTACGTGTAATTGGCAGGAGAAAGCTCGTTTTTAAGCTTTGGGTTGTTATCGCAGAACTGATAAAATTCCTCAATGCTGTTGATTGTATAATCGCGGTTCCATCCAAAGGCACCGGTTGCCGTATTGCCCATAACACCAAAAGCGTCACCAATAATTAGCTTCGGTTTGGTTTCATCCGCAACAAAGGAGTTCCAGATGGCAGGTGCTTTTTGAGGTATTTTACTAAGGGCAAACAGCAATAAAACAACAAATAGTACTACGTAAGGTATGTATAAGGATAATTTTATTTTTTTAACTGCGCTTTCTTTGTTTTTTTTCATCGAAAACATCAATTGATACTGACCTTTTTCAATGTGCAGTCTGCAGGCATCTTCTTTGCCTTCGGTTTCGTAATACCGGGCAATTTTTTTCCTCAGATTATAAACATTAACCCGCACTCTGGGACTGCTTTTTTCTGCGTTTTTTGATTCTCCAAAAAATTCTATTTCAATTAATTTTTCTTTAAGATCGGTTCCTTTAATTGTTTCTTCGAATAGATAGGAAAGTAAAGAACTGCTTGTCGGAGCCTTGGAAAATGTTTTGCTATTCCTGATTTTCGCAATAATAAGCCGCTTGTTATCTAAAGAGATATTCATTAAAGAAGAATTTTCAGTTTTCGGGTTTGGTTTGTAATGGTTGGTTTTACAATGCTTTGGGTTTAGTGTTAACCGTTATAAGTACCGTTAAAGCAATGTTAAAGATAGACAAAATGCTTGGAATCGTTTCATTTGTAAAAGGATTATTGAAAGCACAAATAATTTGAGTTTTTCAAAGTGGAAGAATAAATGATTTTCAAATTAAAATAGTTAATAGAATGATGAAAAATAAAGTTTTCGCGGTCATCTGCTTCTTATTTATGTCAACAGTAGTTTTAGGACAACAAAACACATTGACAAATGATGGAGCATGGTGTTGGTTTTCTGCACCTGGAGCAATTTACAAACACAATGGAAAGGCTGAAGTTGTAACTGGTTGGGTCACTTCCGACGGATCGATTGAAGCTGCGACTTTGAATCTGGAAGCTAAAACGAGTTACATTCAAACGGTAAGTCCGAAGTTGGATAAAGACGATCATGCGAATCCTTCTTTTATTGAGTTGAACAACAAAGATGTGCTGATGTTTTATACCAAGCATTTTGATCAGGCTGTGCGTATGAATAAATTGTCCGCAGCAGGAGATTCCAAGGATTTTGGTGCAACTTCCTTTAAAGAGGTGTTTAGCGAGGAGCAATTTAAATTGTATCCGCGAAAGTGTGTTACTTATGCAAATCCGATCGCTTTAAAAAAGGAAAAAAACAGGTTGTTTTGTTTTGGCCGGTGGACAGGTTTTAAACCCAACATGATGTGGTCGGATGACAATGGCGAAACTTTTAATCCGGCTCAGGTTTTTATAACGAATCAACCATTTAACGATGACAATCGCCCCTATGTTCGGTACTATTCCGATGGAAAATCTAAAATACACATCATTTTTACCGATGGACATCCGCGAAAAGAACCAACCAATTCTGTTTATTACGCCTGTTACGAAAAGGGTGCATTCTGGAGAGCTGATGGAACAAAAATTTGTGATTTAAATCAGATTCCTTTTGAGCCTAAAGAAGCAACAGTAGTTTATAAGGCAACAAAAGAAACTGGAAGAGCTTGGGTTTACGATGTTACAGCTGATAAAAAAGGGAATCCGGTTATCTTATATGCTCGTTATCCGAAAGAAACGGAACATTTATATCACTACGCTCAATATATAAAAGGGGAATGGATCGATAATGAGATTTGTAATTCGGGGAAATGGTTTCCTCAAACACCTGAGGGAAAAACGGAACGGGAACCGCATTATTCTGCGGGTTTAACTTTTCATCCATTAAAGCCTAATACAATTTATTTATCGAGAAATGTGAACGGAGTTTTTGAAATTGAGAAAAGAGTGACTTCAGATTTTGGTAAAACATGGGAAGTAACTCCAATTACGCAGCATTCAAAATATGACAATGTTCGTCCTATTGTTCCTAAAAACATGAAAAAAGGCGATAAAACAGTTGTGTTGTGGATGGAAAACGAGAAGTACATTCATTACACAAATTTTAAAAGCAGAATTAAATATTTTCTAGATTAGAAATCATTAAACGATACAATAATGAGAATCACAAAATTTATATCGGTATTAGTTATTTGCCTGTTGTTTGGTGCAGGTAATTTATTTGCACAAGGCAATTTTATTACGAATGTTAATGGTCGCACCCATCAAAGCCTGAACGGCAAGTGGAAGTATATTTTGGATCAGTATGAAACCGGGCAGATCGGTTTTAGTCCTTTGTATAAAAACAGCAAAGCAAAATCGAAGAGCGATAGGGTAGAGTATAGTTTCGATAATGCTCAAACCTTATGGGTTCCCGGTTCCTGGAATTCGCAAAAAGAAGAGTTGTATTATTACGAAGGAAGCATTTGGTTCCGAAAAACCTTCGATTACCAGCCCAAGCATAAAAACTCCAGAATATTTATATATGTGGGGGCTGCAAACTATAAAACTACTTTTTCATTTAATGGGAAAAAATTGGGTGTGCACGAAGGTGGATTTACTCCATTTAGTTTTGAGGTAACCGATTTACTAAAAAAGCAGGATAATTTTTTGATTTTAGGAGTTAGTAACCGACGTGAGAAGGATTATATTCCTGCCATGGTAACCGATTGGTACAATCATGGAGGAATTACCCGCGATGTGAAAATTGTAGAGGTTCCTCAAACCTATATTGATGATTACACACTGGTTTTACAAAAGGAGTCGTTGAATAAAAAAACGCGTGTGGTAAAAGGTTCTGTTCAGCTTGCCGGCAGCGATTATCCTGACAAGGCAAAGGTTGAAATTAAGGAATTGGGAGTTGCTGCCGAAGTTTCCATAAACAAAGAGGGAAGAGGTGAGTTTGCATTTAGCTCAAAAAAGATGAGCTTGTGGTCGCCCGAAAATCCTAAGCTTTACGATGTAAAACTGATTGCGGGAGAAGATGAGCTTACTGATAGAATTGGTTTTAGAACTGTAGAGACAGAGGGAAAAGAAATCCTGTTAAATGGGAAGCCGGTTTTTCTTCGCGGCGTTTCCATTCATGATGAAAATCCGGTTCGAAGAGACAGAGCGCATTCAATGGATGATGCAAAGCTGTTGTTGGGTTGGGCAAAGGAAATGGGTTGTAATTTTGCCCGCCTGGCACATTACCCGCATCAGGAAAATATTGTTCGTTTGGCCGATGAAATGGGAATTTTACTTTGGGAAGAATTGCCATTGTATTGGGGAATTGACTGGAAGAATGAAGACGTTTTGAAAAAGGCGAAAGCGCAATATTCCGAATTAGTTAGAAGAGACAAAAACAGAGCCGCCACCATAATTTGGTCCATTGCAAATGAAACGGTACCCGGCGAAGCGCGAAATCACTTTTTAAGAGAAGTAGCTTCACAGGTGCGTTCGTTGGACAGCACCCGCTTGTTGAGTGCGGCCTGCAAAAAAGATGGTTGGGAAGATGGATTGGCCGGTGATAATTACAAAGTGAGTGATCCGATTGCCGAAGTTTTTGATATTGTAAGTTTTAATGAATATCAGGGATGGTACGGCGGATCGCCTGAAACCTGCCGGAACAAGCGCTTCACAATAGAATACAATAAACCGGTAATTATTAGTGAGTTTGGCGGTGGTGCAATAGAAGGATTTCATGCCGATAAGGAAACACGCTGGAGTGAAGAATATCAGGAGTATATGTATCAGGAGAATTTGGCCATGTTCGATAAAATTGACGGCGTAGTTGGATTAACACCATGGATTTTGGTCGATTTTATGACACCGCTTCGTCAATTGCCCGATGTGCAGGATGGCTGGAACCGAAAAGGATTGGTTTCGGAATCGGGAGCCAAGAAAAAAGCTTTCTATATTATGCAGAACTATTACAAAAAGAAAAAAGAGGAGTACAAATAAAAAACGGAGATAAGTTTAGTATCGATAGGGGTACTAATGCCAAATTAACATCAAAACAGGCCTTGTAAAATGTTTCTTTTCAGCTATATCCTCGTTTAAAAAGATGCATCGTGACATGGATGTGCTTTACTTTTTTGACTTGATACAGCTAAAATTAATTCATTTTAATTAAAGTCTGTTTTGAAATTAAATTGGTATAATCACAATAAGGAGCGTTGATTTTTTTTCAGCGCTCTTTTTTTTGCTGTAATGTCTCGTCCTAAAATAGCCTTACACAAAAAGTAATGTCATGGGAAAAAGTTAATGTAAAATTGATCAGAATTTAATCTTGTTTTTTGAATTGTGAGGCATATATTCTATAGGTTTATAGCTGAATCTACTTCTAACATTTTTCATCATTCAATACAATTCCATGAATTTTAAATTTTTTACGGCTGCAATTCTTATCGTACTGTTTATTGGGTGCAAAAATTCTGTAAAAACAGTAAAAATATTACAAGTACCGGGGAAAGATCAATTTTGTAAGATCGACAAAAAAGGAGTGTCGGTGCTTCCAAGTGGTCGTTATGTGACTCCTGCAGGTGAAGTTATCCCCATCACCAACGATCCGTATGGAATGGCAATCTCGCCTGATGGAAAAAAAGCAGTAACACTGCACAATGGTGTAATTACTATTATCGATTTAACGCAGGTAACAGCACAGCGAATACCTGATTACGAAGGAAAAATACCTTCTCCTTTATCCAAAGGTTCATTTTTAGGAGTTGCTTTTTCCCTCGATTCAAAATATGTTTATTTAAGCGGAGGAGACAAAGGCGATGTCGTTATTTATGATGTTGATAAACTGAAAAAGACAGATGATATTTCATTGAATGGGAAAGTGAATGGCACAGATTATCAGGATAGTTTTACATCCGATTTGATGATGAATCCCGATAAAAACGAATTGCTGGTATTGGACAGAGCTAATTTCAGAATGGTTCGTGTCGATTTGGCCACTAAAAAGGTAACTGCTTCGGTTAAGGTTGGACGACAACCTTTCGGCATTGCTTTAAGTCCCGACAAAAAACAAGCTTTGGTTGCCAATGTGGGGATGTATTCTTACCCTCTTATTACAGGAGCAACACCCGAAAACATTCAAAACCTTTTGATTTCGCATCATCCTTACGGAAATAATACACCCGAATCGGTTCATGGAACATTGGTAGAAGGCAAACAGATTCCAGGTTTGGGCAGTCCGAATCATCCCGATGCCATGAGTGTGTTTACGATTGACCTTGATAACAATAAGGTAATCAGTAAATTCAAAACCGGATATTTAATTGGGGAAACAGTAGAAGATGCCGAAGTTGTTGGTGGTGCAAGTCCGAACTCAATTGCTGTGGGAAAACAATTTGCCTATGTAACCAATGCCACCAACGATAACATTACAATAATAGATCATACAAGCCAAAAGATAGTCGGACATATTCCTATTCAGGTGGATGAACGTATTGATAAACTTAGAGGTTTGCTGCCCTTTGGAATTACAATGACCAAAGATGAAAAAACCCTGTATGTTGCCCTTTTGGGATTTAATGCCGTTGCAGTAATCGATGTGCAAGACAGAACAACCAAAGGTTTGATTCCTTCAGGCTGGGGACCAACCAGAGTGGAATTATCGAATGACGAAAAAAATATTTACATCATTACCTGCCGGGGTTGGGGAGCAGGTCCCAATGGCGGGGTTGGTTTTGTACCGCCTGTTCAGGGCAGTTCGGTGAGTGAAATTCAGTTGGGGAGTTTTCAAAAAGTGCAGGTGCCCGGCGCTGATGAGCTGGCCCGCTATACCAAACAATCGATCGATAATACATTTATTGAAACAACGATTGAAGAGGATGAAAAAAATCCTCTGCCAGAATTGCCCGGATTGCGCCAAAGCCCGATTAAACATGTGGTGTATATCACCAAGGAAAACAGAACTTACGATGAAATTTTCGGGCAGTTGAAGGATGCTGCCGGCGACAGTACATTGGCACGGTATGGTACTAACAACACCTACACATTGCCCGACTCTCTTCAAAATCAGTTTCCCAATCTGCGTATTTCACCCAATCACATAAAAGCGGCCAAACAATTTTCTTTTTCAGACAATTACTATTGCGACAGCGATGCATCCGTACATGGTCATCATTGGTTGGTGGGGGTAATTCCCAATGAATGGGTTGAATCCAATGCCAGTACAGACAAAACAGCTATGCCTTTTTCGAAAGCCGAAGGACGGCGCTTTCCCAAAACAATCGGAAGTGTGGATCCGGAAGATTATGCAGAAACAGGCGGACTTTGGGAGGCCTTGGAACGACAGCAGATAGAATTCTACAATTTCGGACAGGCCAACGAAAGCGGGCACGAACGCGAGGCATGGTACGACACCAATACGGGTGCTGCTCATGGCGTAATGATTCCCATGCAAAATGCCTTGTTCACAAGAACCAGTCATAATTATGCCGGTTACAACACGTCCATTCCCGATCAATACCGAATGGATCAGTTCGAATTGGAATTCACGAAGAAATGGATAAACAGCAACGACGAAATGCCTCCTTTCATCACTATGATGATTCCCAATGATCATGGTGCAAGTCCCAATGCCGAACAAGGATATCCGTACCGCCAGTCGTATATGGCCGACAATGATTTGGCTGTTGGACGTGTACTGCACTTTTTATCGCGGACAAAATACTGGAAAGATATGCTCGTAATTATCACCGAAGATGATCCTCAGGGAGGAGTCGATCATATTGATGCTCACCGTTCTGTTTTGATGATGGCAGGTCCGTATGTAAAGCATGGATATGTTTCGCATACTCATGCCAATTTCGGAGCCATATTGAAAACCATATACAATATTTTAAATGTACCTTATGTGAATCATTTCGACCTAACGGGTTCGTTATTACAGGATTTTTTTACGGATAAACCCGATTTTACGCCCTATACATTGGAACTTCATGATAACCGGATTTATGATGCCGAACTGTCGATGAAGAAATACCATAAAACCATCGACTGGAGAAAGATTGAACAAGGACCCGAAATGGATAATGTAGAAGATGCCCGCGAAGATTTTGCAAAAAATAATACCGAGGAATAGAATGCATTGCCAATTTAAAATCAATTAAATTTCAAATATATTTTAAATGATAAGTTTTGATGTTAATTTGATATTTGCTTATTTTCACAAGCGAAACAAACCTTTAAGCATCATATTTTATGAACAAACGAATTCTCCTGATACAAGCATTGCTTGTTTCACTCTTGCTTTTTTCATGCAAAAAGCCAACACCTAAAGATTTAGCAAAAGAAAATTTAATTCCTCAGCCTGACAGTCTTGTTGCAACGGGCAGCTCTTTCGACTGGACTGCAAAAACAAAAATTTATGTGCAGGAAAAGCAGGAGGGCAGTCAACAAGTGGCAAATTATTTGGCAAAGCTGATTGCTCCGTCAACGGGATTTACTCCTGAAGTGAAACGAGTAACAAATCCGGCCGATAAAAAAGGAATTGCTCTGATTCTGTCGGATGATACTATTTCCGGTGATGAAGCGTACACATTAAAGATTACTGAAAAAAGAGTTGTTCTGGAAGCGAATCAGCCAGCCGGATTGTTTCGGGGAGTGCAAACCATCAGACAACTGCTGCCGGCAAAAATAGAATTGGATAGCGTACAAAAGGGTCCTTGGGAACTGGCCAGCGGTATTATTAAGGATGCACCAAATTACCAGTATCGTGGAGCAATGCTGGATGTGGCACGTCACTTTTTTGGAGTGGAAGATGTAAAGCGGTTTATTGATTTGATTGCAGCATACAAAATGAATGTGCTTCACCTGCACCTTACAGATGATCAGGGTTGGAGAATCGAAATCAAGTCGTGGCCCAATTTAACAACTCATGGCGGAAGTACACAGGTAGGCGGCGAAAAAGGTGGGTTTTATACTCAGAATCAGTACAGCGAAATTGTAAACTATGCGCAGGAAAGATTCATAACTGTTATCCCCGAGATTGATATGCCAGGGCACACCAATGCCGCTTTGGCTTCCTATGCCTGTTTAAATGCCAATAACAAAGTTACCGAATTGTACACCGGCACCAATGTTGGTTTTAGTACGTTGGACACCGATAAGGAGATTACCTATAAATTTATTGATGATGTGATTGGCGAATTAGCAGCCCTTACACCGGGTGAATACATCCACATTGGCGGCGACGAGTCGAATGCAACCAAAAAGAAAGATTACATCAGTTTTGTGAATAGGGTGCAGAAAATTGTAAGCAGTCACAAGAAAAAAATGATTGGATGGGCCGATGTGGCTGCAGCCGAATTGGAAGAAAACTCTCTGGCTCAATTTTGGCAAACCAAGCCTGACAATGCAATAAAGGCCGTAAATCAAAATGTAAAAATCATTATGTCGCCGGCCAACCGTGCCTACCTCGACATGCAATACGATTCCATTTGTCCCTTGGGCTTGCATTGGGCGGGTTATGTGGATGTGAAAAAGGCTTACCAGTGGAGCATTGAAAACTTTACGGAAGGCATCAGTAAAGAAAATATTGTGGGAATTGAAGCACCATTATGGGGAGAAACGATTGAAACAATGGATGACATTGAATACCTTGTTTTCCCACGATTGCCGGGTTACGCCGAATTAGGATGGTCGAAGAACACCAACAAAAGCTGGGACGGGTATAGAATTCGTTTGGGAAAACAGAAAGAACGTTTTAAGTACATGAACATCAACTATTACCAATCGCCTTTAATTCCATGGGCTGATCGAGAAAACGAAAAAATAATACAAGAGAAGGAAACGAAATAATTAGTAGTGTTTCTGTAAAATTGGAAACTTTACTTAAAGTATTTCGTAGAACCATTCACCGCTAACATTTTAAATAACAATGAGATGTATACAAACTTATCTGAAATACAAAAACAATATTTTTATAATTTGTGTGGTGAAACTCATCAATCATCAGAAACAAAAGGGCGTTTTAAAACAAGCAAGCCGTATAACAATGAGTATTATAAATTCTCTCCCTGGGGATTTGAATATTTTTTTGATGTAGAAAAAGGTTATCTGATATGTATATTGTCTCATCATATGACCGACAACCGAATTTATGGCTGGGATTATCGGGGGAATGAAATATCAGATTATATTATTTCTGAATATTTTAAAGGTAAGAAAGTAGCTTAAGAATTAAATATCTGCATAAAGCAGATGTAACAAAACTAGATGTAAAGTTTACCCGACTCTTTTAAAGAGCCGGGTTTTTTATTTATGCGAATACATGTTTTTTATGTTGCTTGAAAAGTAGTTGTAAGTTTTGCGGTATAAATGTTTTGTTCGCTAGTTTGAGTTTCGTAGATTCGGGGAGTAAATATAATAAGTGGTCATTATTGCTCTATAAGGGGTGGTAATTACACCTTATTCATCTAGATGTAGATGAAATAAAGCCCATGGCTTTATTTAGAAGAAACAAGTAAGGAAATCTCCTAATCATAAAAAAAATGAAATGCCTGTTAGTAGGAAAAGGAAAAAAAAGAAGAAAAACAACAAGATTAAGAAGAAGAATTACAAACCATATGAAGTTGTAAAACAAGAATTCGTGCGGTTTGAAAATCCATTTCCTGAAGACATTCCCTTTGAACAGAGGTTAAAAATAATTATTGAAATTGGGAATAAATCAAAGGAAGAATATGAAAAGGAATATGAAAACCTAATTGGATATTTTAAGGAATACGATTCGATTTACCTTTGCTCATTTTGTGCATATTATTTTGGAAAACATCAAGAAGGAATTGATAGAGAAGCAATAGACGGTTTTCTTGATTTCCCACCTTTCTATCTAGAAATATTACAATGTGTTGCATTGATGACGGAGCAAGTTATCTCTGCAAAACCACTGAACGAAAAGATAACTGATTTTGAATCAACTATAAAGAATCTTAATAAATCTCAGTCTGCAAGTTATTTTAAATTAGCTGAGAATGCTTCAAATCAAGAGGATATAAGCGCAATAATGCTTAGAACTGAAATGATGGTACATACATTAGCAGTTAGAAACTGGGCGTATGTTCATCAAATGGATGAAATAACCTTAGAATTATCAAATCTTGTAGAGTCAGTATTTAAAGATAGTATTGGCTTTATGCCAAGTCATCTCTTAGATTTATTATCAGGAATTGTTGAATTGAATGAAAATAAATTAAATAATCACTTTAAAAAAACTCGTAGTTTTATAATACCTAAAAAATATGATGATGTTTTTGCTAAATATGAGGAAGCATTTCCACATGTCGCTAAAACAAATGCTACTCAAAGAGAAGAAATTTGGACTCGCGTAGGCAAGAATATTAAAAATCTTAAAGCTATGTTTTTAGCACATTCAGATTATTTTTTATCTGATGTCTATTCTCATAGTATTACAGAGGTGTCAAATTATTTATCAGATAAAATATCGGAAATCGAGATTTCAAACATTTTAGATAAACTAAGTTATCAGTTTGGTGAGTTGTCTGGGAAAAACAGAGATTTTATATTTTTAGATAATCCTGTTCATTCAAAACCGTTTATTAAGACAGACGAAGAAAAATATTTTTCTGTAATACCGCATATGTTTAGTCATATAGCGTTAGATATCCTTGAATCTTTTGTAGCAGAAAATTCAAAAATAAAAAAGCAGTATCTTTCAGCTAAAGGTAAATATTTGGAAGAAAAGGTCGAAAGTTTAATGAGAAAATCATTCCCAAAAGCACAAATATTCAAGGGAAGTTTATGGCAACGGAATGATGATAATAAATTATATGAGAATGATTTAATAGTACTAATTGAAGAGTTTGCTATAATTATTGAGTGTAAGTCTGGTACGATATCTCCTCCAGCTAAGAGAGGTGCTCCAGAACGTCTTTTTAAAACTATGAAGGAATTAGTTGTTGAGCCTTCAGAGCAAGCAATTCGTTTTCAGAATTTTTTAAAGGAGAATCCAAAACTTCATAAATTAAAAACTAAATCAGGAACCGTAAATAATATTGATAGCTCAAAAATTAGATTTTATGTTCCATTAGGGGTAACTCTTTCAAATCTAGGTTCTATTGGTTGTAATTTAAAGAAACTGATATCTGCTAACATCATATCTCATAAACTAAGCGAACTTGCACCATCAATAAGCTATACAGACCTAGAAATTATTTTTGAGATTTTGACCACACAAGCTGAAAAAATACATTATCTATTACGCAGAAGAGAATTTGAAGTTCATGTTAATTTTCAAGGTGATGAAATGGATTTATTTGGTTTCTACTTGGATAATGGTTTCAATATTGGGGAAACTGAGTTTGATGAGAATTTTCACATAGATTTGACTTTAAAATCAAAAGAACTAGACCCATATTTTATTGGAAAACATAGAAATGTTAAAGTTGAGAAACCAACTTTACAAAAAACAGAATATTGGTCTGACCTTTTAACGAAAATTGAGTCGAGTTCTAAAAACTGGTTAGTTTCCTCATTTATTTTATTGAATCAGCCAAAAGAAGACCAAATTGAATATGAAAAGAAACTAAAGCAATTAATGGGCATGGTCATAAATGATGAGTGTGAAAAAAAACACAATTATTTATTTATGCATTTTGGACCTGAAAGAAGAAAATATATACTTGTTGGCTACCCATATAAAGATACAGATAAAGAAACAAGAGATGGAATTATAAATGACATTGTAGGTCAAATTGAAGAAGAGGAAAATGTAAAAGGATACTTGATTATTGGATACAATTTAAATTCATCAAATTATCCATATTCAGTATTAGCAGGAAGTATGAAAACTAGATTATTTGATAAATTGGACTAAAAAACCAGTTGCTAACAAGCTGACATAAAACATTGCGAAGATAGTGGTGTGCTTGAACGAAATAACATTTAATCAATAGAGTATCTGGATGGTGAATTTGTGTTTGAAAATGCGCAACGTTTCATGCCAACATATGTTTAGCAAACATTAGAAGGATGAAGAATCAATACAAAATATGAGAGAGGTTATAAAAACAGAAACACTAAATAATTTCAAGGATTTTTCAAGTGGGGTTGGTGCTAGCCTAAAAATTCCAACTAAATTGGATATTGACTCTGGTGGAGCATTACAGTATCTTACAATAAATATTGAGAAAGAACTTGATAATAGTAAAATTGTTATTAATCAAACATTTTCATATCTGTTTAGCCAGCCAGAGGAATTAGTAGCTCAAACTGGATTAATCTTAACTATTAAGAAAACTGTTCGGTCAGATTTTTATCTTCACTTTTGGCAACGTGAATTAATGGATCGGATATTTTCAAAAGACAGAATTAATTCAGGAAACCCAATTTTTAATAAAACGTTTTCAGTCAGGAGCAATAATCCGAACATTGTAAATTCAATATTTACAAACTCGAATGTTCAAGATTTATTTTTGAATAATAAGTTCTTAGTTTTTAATGTAAATTCTAACGGAAGAGAAATTAAGATTAAACTTAAAAATATGGTACTGAAAAAGTATGAAACTGAAGAGATTGAGAATTATTATAACAATTTATTGTTTATAAACAATTTGATTAAAGTATAAAATTTCCTTTGTTAACAAAGGATATAGTGCATTTGGCAGATAGCGCTAGTTGGAACCTATTGATATAAGTTCAGTAAATTAATGCAGAATAAGTTTTGCATAATTGATTTTGAAAAAGTGATTTATGGTTCGTACAATTGGACTAATAAAGCCCAATATAATGATGAAACTATATCAATAATTGACAGGCGTTTGGAGTCAAAAAAGTTTGCAGAACAATTTTTAAAAATTAAACTTGAAATTAAAAAGCAAAATTGGACAGTAATTTATTTAGGGAATTAAAAACAGTAAAACCAAACAAATAACGAAATGAATGATTTTTTGATAGCAATAGGTATTGGTCTTACAGCCGGTTTGATCGACATTATTCCAATGACAATTCAGAAACTTGATAAGCGGGATACTATCTCAGCTTTTGTACACTATTTCGCACTCGGATTAATTATTCCATTTGTGAATTGGGGATTGGCTCCGTGGATGACAGGAATGATTATCGCTTTACTGACCGCCATACCGGTTATGATTGTTGTTTATCCCAAAGACAAAAAAGCAATTGTTCCAATGATATTGTTTTCGTTGCTATTGGGTGCGGGAATTGGAATTGCCGGGGCAAAATTTATCGGATAGAAAATGGGGGGATTGATTAAAAAACAGTAAAAAGACCATGCAGCAATTAATTCCGGAAATATCAAAGAATATCCCAAAAAACAAATATTTTTAACAGACTATAAATTTATTTTAATGACCTGTATTTATCGACTATTAATTTTCAGTTTAGTACTGATTCCAAATCTTACCAAAGCACAATCAAATATCGAACTTTTTAACCAAAAGGATTTATCGGGATGGTATGCCTATGAACCTGAATCGGGAAAACATGAGAATGCTTTAGAGCTCTTTGCTGTCGATCAGCAGATGATTCGTTTGTATGGTAACAAGGCAGGCTACCTAATGTCTGAGCAATCATTTGATAATTTTCAATTATGCGTAGAATTCCGGTGGAATACCGATTCAACATTTGTAAGAAAAAGCAACAAAAAAAACAGCGGAATTACTTATTTGGTTCCAAAAGAAAGCCACGATACCTTGTGGCCTAAGGGAGTGCAGTTTCAGGTAAAAGAAGGTGCGACAGGAGATTTTATTTTTATTCAGAATGTTACACTACGAATTAATGGAGTGCAAACAGAACCTGGACGAAGTGTGGTTGCCAAACGTTTTACAGATGCAAGCAATGCAATTGGAGAATGGAATACTGCAGTTATTACAGTAGTAAATGGTAAAATTAAACAGGAGCTGAATGGTAAACTGGTAAACGAGGGAGTCGAATCTTCGGTTTCGAAAGGTCGTATTTTATTGCAATATGAAGGTTATCCGATTGATTTTCGTAAGGTGCAGATTAAGAAATTATAATGGCTTCAATTAGGCCTATTTGTACCGGTAGATTGTTTTGATATGGTGATGACTAAAAAAATATTCAGGAAGTATAATTAAATTAAAATGCCATGCATTATTTGAAATGTAACAATTGCGGACACTTAAACGAGCTTAAATCGGAATACATGACTTTTTGTACAAAGTGCAGCAAAAAGCTCGAAAACAATTATTCCGATTGGAAAATTCGTAATTCAGATCAATCATTTGATGAATACAAACAAGCCGTATGCACTACCGAAGCCATTGAATCGTTGAAGGAAATACCAAAGGCGAAACAGCGGAAAGGGCTTAAATATTGGATCGCATTTGCTGTAGCATTTGCAATTTTTTATGCCATTGGACAAATTGGAGGTGAAAGTTTAGCCGGATTATTTCGGAAAACAACATTCGATAAAGTATTAATGGAAATGGCAGGTGAACTTAATAAATCGTGCCCGATTATGGTCGATAATGCCACCAGGCTTGACAATGCAGTTGCATTGCCCGACAATGTTTTTCAATACAATTACACTCTTATTGGTATGAATAAGGATTCAGTAAATATTGAAGAACTAAAATCTTATCTGGAGCCGACCATAATTAATTCCATAAAAACGAATCCCGACATGAAGGGTATGAGAGATAATAAAGTGAAAGTGAATTATTACTATAAGGACAAGTCGGGTGTTTATTTATTTACCATCTCGGTGAAACCGGAACAATATGAATAATAATAAATGCGGGTTTAAATACAGCAGTTCTTTAATTTGAATAGCTATAAATAAAAGGTTTACTTTTTACGACAATAGCTTGTCGGATGAGGCAGATTGGAGTGCATGCTGTATTGAAATCGCATAAGAAGTAATTGTTGCACAATCATATTTAAAATCAAACAATGAAAGTCGTTTCCACAAATATTGGTAAAAGTGTAGAAATCAATTATCACGGACAAATTGAAAAAACCGGCATTTATAAATATGCAGTTGATCAGGCAATTTTTCTTGGTAAAGAAGATGTTGTTAAGGATGCGGTAATTGACAGAAGGTATCATGGAGGTGCAGATAAAGCCTGTTACTGGTATTCTGAAAAACATTACGCTTTTTGGAAAGATAAATTCCCAAATTTGGATTGGAATTATGGAATGTTTGGCGAAAATTTAACCATTTCTGATTTGGATGAAGGAGACATTAAAATTGGTGATGTTTTTCAAATAGGAAATGCCAGAGTTCAGGTTACCCAGCCCCGGCAACCATGCTACAAACTAAATTATCGGTTTGATTGCAACAGTATGGTTCGCCAGTTTATTGATGCTGGTTTTCCAGGCATATATATTCGTGTGATTGAGGAAGGAGAAGTAAGGAAAGGGGATGAGTTAATTTTGCTGGAAAGGCGAGAGGAAAGCTTATCGATAAGAGAAGTGTACAATTTGTTGTACGAATCTTCCAAAGATCAGTTAAAATTGGAAAAGGCATTATCTGATCCGGCACTGGCCGCAAGCTGTAAAAGGGATTTGAATAAATAAGAAAGGACAGCGGTGGCTGTCCTTTTGTATGTTAACTTCCTAATATTATTTTTCGAATTAAGGCTTCATGATCGGTAGTGCTTACATCCATATTAAATCCTATTTTATAAATCAAGCCATTGTACCAGGTGTAATACTGCGACGAGCCCGTTGATTCCTTGTCCATAAGCTTATCGTCGGCAATATATTTGTAATAGTCAAACATTCTGGGCCATCTTCCTGATGCTGCTTTGTAATACAAAGGATGGGTTCCTTCCAAAACTAATTTTTCATAACCTGTAATATTTTCTTCCATTGCTAATGTGGCTTGTTCATCTGCAAAGGGATCTTCAGGATATTGAGTAATAGAGATGATAAAGAAATCTTTAAAATTGGTTTGGTAGCCCGAAACATTCTCCAAATAAGAAAATTGAACCTGAAATACCAATTTATTGAAGGCATTCCATGAAGTCACAATATTTGCATCTTGCTGAGCAACAGCAAATGGCAAATCACTTTGCGATATCAGGTTAATTTTATCTCTCATGACTGAAGGAATGCTCGACAGAGCTTCCGAAAAACTCACCGGAGCATAATAGTCCACTTTTTCGCGGAATTCTAATAATTCAAAATCATAGTTGTAGGTGTGTTGTCTTCCATCAACTTCATTTAAATTTTCCAGTAGTGCTTGGTTTTCATCAATATAACCGGAATATTTGTTGTCTTTTGCGCATGAAAAACTTCCAATAATAAAAAATATAATGAAAAAATAATGACGTCTCATAGTGGTGTAATTAGGTAAATCAATAGTAACAGTACAAACATACGTAAAAAAAGATTTTATGTTTTGTCTTGTTTAAAATTAAATAATCATATTAAGATTTTTTCCATCCCAAATACAAGAATTAAAAGTTGTGCCTATTCTTCATTTGCCATCTCCCAGGCGGTTAAAAATACCAATTGGGATACTCTGTTTATGGCTTGGAAATCAATTTTTTCAGCAGTGTCGCTTGCTTTGTGGTAGTCGGCATGTAAGCCATTAAAATAAAAAACAGCAGGAATGCCATGCTTCACAAAGGATGCCTGATCCGAAGCCTGATACAGAAAATTATCAGGCATATCGTATTTGTAATCAAGGCGTAATTTTGTACTGATCTGATTTATGCTATCGGATATGACTTTCAATTTAGGTTTGAGATGATTGGTTCCCAAAAGGTAAACATAATCTGTGGTATCATTAAATTCATCGTGTCGGCCCAGCATATCCAAATTTAAATTTCCAACAATATCTGATAAGGGAAACGGCGGGTTGTCTACAAAATATTTCGATCCGCACAAACCTTTTTCTTCTCCTGTAAATGCAGCAAAAAGGATGCTGCGTTTTGTTTTATGCCCCTCATCGCTGGCTTCCTGAAATTTTCGTGCAATTTCTATGATTGCGGCAGTTCCTGATGCATTATCATTCGCTCCATTGAATATTTCACCATCATTTTTTCCAACATGATCGTAATGAGCAGAAATAACTAAAACTTCTTCTTTTTTATTGGTACCAGGCAAAAAGGCGAACACATTTTCAGTGCTTAATTCCTTGTATTTTAGATCAAAGTTAAAAGTGAATTTACAAATTCTCTGTTCTGTTTTTTTCATCTTTTTTGTCTCTAAAATCTGTTTTAATCTTTTGGGTTTGATTTGAAGAAGTTCGCAGGCAACCGGATTCGAGATTGCCCCCTGATAGGTGTGCATTCTGTTTTTATATTTGGTAAAGGATGTGGCAGAGCTGATGGAATCAAAAGGATTGAAATCGTTATTATTATCAGGTTTTAAATTCATTCCTCTGGGCGAGATTGTTCTTTTTTTTGCAAGTAGTTCCATGTATTGCCTGCTCTTATTGGGATTGCAAAACAGCACCAATTTGGCTTTCGAAGCAGTTACAATATCATTCGATTTTATGGCCGCAGCATACAGGTTAGTGCTCAGAAAGAGAACAGCCTTGTCAGAATAATCTTTGTTTATATAACTCGTGTCAGGAGCAGTTCCCAAAAAAACAAGATCCATATTATTGTTCGAATAATTAGTGAATCCTGATATCAGAATATCTTCGTAATTTTTAAATATCTTATCTATGGTTTGAATTTCAGCATCAGCTTGCTCCTTTTTGTAGATCGCGAAATTCTGAAAATATCCCAAACGGTCTTTGTTTCCTTTAGGATTGTTTACTCCTGCATTAATGAATTGCTGACAGATGTATTGGGCGGCAAGCTTTTGTCCTTTACTTCCAGTGTCTCGTCCTTCCATACTATCAGAGGATAGTGTTACAATATCGTTTTGTATTTTATTGGTCGATAGTGATTTTGAATAGTACAAGGCGATACTGTCTTGTGCACTTAAATGAAACAAATTACTTACTGATATGAAAAGGATAATGATGATTGATCGCATGGGAAATACTTTAATAATGAAATATGGAAATTAAATTACTAAAATTTGTTTTCCGATTCGCATCTGGCTTTTATTTATTTACTGTTTAAGCAAGGGATTACAAGGTATTTTATTTCTCATTTTTAGCTCTAATGTCGTAACTTTAACTAAATAAGGAATTTGAATCATGAAAACCTTCAGCCTTGTTATACTATTGATTGTTTCACTAGGAAGATATAGTGAAGTTGCTAATCGGCAAAAGATGGAATTTGAGAAACTTCGGGTAAACATGGTCATCGAGCAGATAATTAAAAGAGGTGTGAATGACGCTCTTGTTATCCGCGCGATGGAAAAAGTGGAAAGGCATTTATTCGTTCCGGCAAGTTTAAAGCGTTTCGCGTATCAGGATCGTCCTTTGCCTATCGGGGAAGGACAAACCATTTCACAACCTTATATTGTTGCGTATATGACTCAACTGCTCGAATTGAGTTCGAAAAGCCGGGTTTTGGAAATTGGTACAGGTTCCGGGTATCAGGCGGCTATATTGGGAGAGATATGTGCTGAAGTTTATTCCATAGAAATTGTTGAATCCCTGCAGAAAAGAGCTTCTTTTGTTCTGGATTCTTTAAAATATGAAAATGTAAAGACTTTTTATGGAGATGGTTATCAGGGGTTGGCTGATAAAGCTCCATTCGATGGAATTATTGTGACTTGTTCACCTACAGCAGTTCCTGAAGCTTTAATTGCTCAACTGGGAGAAGGAGGCCGATTGGTAATTCCTGTGGGTAAGAAGAATGTGAAGAAGTTGGTTCTTCTAAAAAAAGAAAATGGGAAAATAAGCAAACAGATTGATTTACCTGTTCGATTTGTTCCCATGGTTGATGAAAAAGGGAAATTTTATTAAGTTTATTTCTTCTTTTTATAAACCCCTTCAAATTGAATACTCCAAATTTTACCTTCGTCAATTGTTGATTCCCAAATCTGCTTTACATCGCCGTTTGGCAATAATATCCAGCTAATTCGATGAAGAGATTGATCTTCTCCCATATTGGAGTCGGTACCGCTTAACAATACCATTTTTCCATTTTCAAAATTTCCTTTTAATAATAGATTGTTTCCATTTTTATCAATCCAAATTTGCTGCCATTTATCAATCTTATCATTGTAAAAACTATAGCTCGTACCCGTAAAACTTTCTTTTTCCGACACCCAGTTTTCCTGAAGCAAGTTACCGTTTTGCAGCAAACTAATGGTGTTGTGACCTACAAGTTCGTCATTGGTGAACACATCCCATTCTCCCACCCAAAAATCGAATAAACGATGCGGAGAAATAGTATTTTCTGTATTTGTATTTTGCGAAAAGGAGGTTAAATGCGAAAGAATAAAAATGAGAAAAAACAAGCGTTTCATGAGGAAATTTTTGAAAGTGAAACAAATAATAAAGTCAAAAATTCATTTGGAGTTTATTCTTCAAGATAAGTTAAACATCGTTCCAGTCTGCTTTTTAGTTCCCGTGCAAAAGGTTGTAATGCTTCATTTTCAATTACATTAAAAGCCGCTGTTGGATCCATAATTGAAATATCTACATGACCATTATCTTGTTCAATAACAGTTACATTACAAGGCATCATTATGCCGATTTGATCTTCTACCTGAAAAGCTTTGTAGGCAAAAGATGGGTTACAGGCACCTAGGATCCTGTATTTTTTGAAATTGACATCCAGTTTTTCTTTTAAAGTAGCTTTCACATCAATATCAGTTAATATGCCGAATCCTTCGGTTTGAAGAGCTCTGGTCACACGGTCAATGGCATCGTCAAATTTAAAATGCGTACTTAAACGGATAAAATAGCTCATCGTTTTATTTTTTTAGGTATAAATTAGTAGCACTATATTATTTTTAGGCAACAATCAAGATATGAAAAAATGCGTGAACTGTAAAAAATAAAAACGATAACTAGATATTCTGGTCGTATTTTGTTTTGTTGTATTTTCTTCTTGGCGAGAGTTCACACGCTTTAATTAAAAACCAAATTAAGAGTGTGAAGGCGAGAATCCTTAAATATCCCAATACTGGTTCGTACTCTAAACCTAATGGACCCGGAACATAACGGGTAAGCATAATTATACTTAGAGGAATGAAAATAATCATCAATATAATAAGAAGTATTGCTGCTTCTTTATGAACTCTTCTGATCAAAAGACCAACACCACAAATAATCAGAACAAATCCTAAAATATTAATTATTTCGTAAGTTGAGTTGGAAATAGCAGCGAATATATGCTCAAAAATATTTGGAACAATTATGTGCATTCCACCAACAGTAATGAAGCCGATTCCATAAGCAAAACGCAAACGATCATTTTTAGAAAATTTCATGAGGTATTTGCTGAAGCGTGAGGTGACCCACACCAAAACATATGAAATGAATATAACAAGTAAAAAAAGCATCGGCTGAGTATTTATAATTACATGGTTTTCAGTTAATATACGAATTTGATATTTTGTCTGCAAATGCCTGATTTTAAAACTTTATCGTGTTAAAGGTAAAAGACCACATTTGTGAAATGCAGTCTTTTATAGTTATTTTATAATTATTCGTTTTATTATTAATTTTTCACTTTACTTGTAATTATTACAACACCATTTTTAGCTTCTTCACCGTATTTTTCAATGGCATGCTCACCTTTCAGCACATCAATGCTTTCAATATCATTAGGATTTATTTCTTCAACTTTTTTTGCTGATCTTATTTTTCCATCAACAATAAAAAGTGGTGGGTTTTTTATTGAACCTAACTTCATTTTTACAGTTTGCTTGTTATTCGCTTTGCTGGTGATTTCAACAACACCATTTTTCCCTTTTTTTCCGTATTTTTCTATTGCTGGTTTACCTTTTAGTACATTAATACTTTCAATATCGTCGGGCTTAATTTTTTCTGATTCTTTTTTGGAAAGTTTTTTCCCATCAACTACATATATGGCATTATCAATTTTGATAGGATCTTTAAATTTTAAACTTTTGGAATTGATTTCAACAGCCCCGTTTATAGCACTTTCTCCATATTTTTTTACAGCTTCTTTGTCTTTTAATATGTTAATACTTTTAATGTCATCGGGATGAACTCTTTTGGTTGCTTTTAAAGAAATTTTGTTCCCATCAAGAATGAATAAAGGAGGATTGATTGTATCTCCTAAATTAAGCTTAACAGCAGAAGTATTTTTTTGATTATTTGATTTACTGGTAATTAGAATTACTCCGTTTTCGGCTTTTTTACCATACAATTTAATTGCCGAAGCATCTTTTAGAACACTTATGGAAGCAATTTCGTTTGGTGAAATTTGATCCATTTGAGTGCGAGTTATTTTTTCACCATCTAAAATTATAATCGGTTGTTTACTAGGGTCTTTTGGTGTAATAGAATTAAATAAAGTTCCTTTTTGAGTGGGTATTCTATAACCTGTTTTAACATTACCTAAAGGGGTTGGCAAACCTTGATGAAAACCTCTTACAATTATTTTAGGTTCGTCAAAGCTACGAGTAGTTGTTGGATTCTTTTTTATAGATTCTTCCAATTCTTTGCGATATTCATCAGAATTGACTCTCTTAATATCTTCCTGAATTCTTGTCTTGCTTTCTTTAATTTGCTGATTTATTTTTTCTTGATACTCAGGAGATTCAATTTTTTTCAATTCTTGTTCAATGTTCTCACGTTGTTTTTTTAGTCTGTTTTCAAATTCTCCTGATTCGAATTCCGCTTTATGTTGTTCCAGAGATTCTTTAGCGTCTTTAAGCTGTTTTTTAAGTTGATATTGAAACTCCTTTGAATTCATTCGTTCAACTGTTTCTTTAAGCTCTGATTTAAGTTGTTCTTTTTCCTTTTTATTTAGTTCTGAGTTTTCTTCAATTTCTTTCAAGCGATTTTCAAGTTCCTTTTTTTGTAATTCTTGTTCCCTGACGAAATTTCCATCGGATAATTCTTTTAATTGCCTGTCGATTTCAATTCGCTGTTGTTTCATTTCATTTTGGAATTCAACGGTATTAAAATCAAGATCTTTTAATCCTTCCTGAAGCTCTTTGCGCATTTGGTCAACATCAAGGTCAACTTTCATGTTCTTCATTTCTCTTTCTGCCGACTTCATTGCTTCCAACTGCTCTTTTATGATTTTGTCAGCCTTCATTTTCACCCATTTGTCTGATTTTACAGAATCTTTTGGGAAACTAAATTCAGGAGCATCAAAAGAATTAAAAGGCATATCTACAGCTGGAGGTAGTGGAGGCATAGTTGGCATCGCAGGCATCGCAGGTATTTTCGATAGTTCCATTTCTTCTACTTCAGTAACTTCTTCAAGTTCAGTCTCACTAGCAATAACTTTCGTTTGGTTCTTGTCTTCTTTTTTCTTCTTTTTTTGATCTGATTTCGCTTTGCTTTGATCAAGCGGAAGTTCTTCATTCTGAATGGACTTCTCAGATTGATTCGCAGTTTTGTCAAGAATGTTTATTTTCGAAAAAAAGGCTTTTTGAGAATCTGTATTCTCTGAAATCGCAAAATTCGAAATTAAGAACAAGCCGGCAAATAGGAGCGTAAATACGCCGCTAAGCATAAATCGTTCTCTTCTGGGATTGGTTGAGGCTTTAGGTCTAAGAATACGTTTAATCCGATTCAATACTTTTCCCTTTTTACCGGAAAAACCCAAAACCAATTCATACTGTTTTTTTCTGATTGCTTCCATATTATTTAATGCTTTAATAAGAGTTAAGGATTCACCACAAACCTTAACCGCCAGATCGTCACAAATGTGCTCTCTTTCGGCATTTACCACAGAAGATAGCCACCAAACTACAGGATGATAAAAGAATATCAATTCAATAATTCCTTGAATGAATTGCAGCAGATAATCGTGTCTGCGAATATGTGCCAATTCATGTGCTATGATAATTTCCAATTGATTTTCGGGAATTCCACTTAGCATGGAAACCGGAATTAGAACAATTGGTTTAAAGTATCCAATTACAGAAGGGATTTCGAGCAGACCCGATTCCTTAAATAAAATGTTTTGTTTGAGATTGTATTTTTTTACTAATCTATCAGCAATCGACTTATAGTTAGATCGCAAAGGATAAGTTAAGTGCTTTTTTAGTTTTAAGGTATGAATGTACTTTAAAATAAGATTAATAGAGAGAAAGAGCATTCCAATCATCCAGATTTGAACCAAATAAGGGAATGAGTTTTCCAATTGAATTTGGATTTGCATCCACAGTTTGGCAAAAAATGATTCTTCATGCGAAATGATGCCTGAAGTTCCCGGTAGAGCTGTAAAATCATGTAAAGTGGTACTGGTATTTGATGGTATGTACCGGCAGAATGTAATTGCTGATGCAGCACAAATTAGTATGAGTCCTAAGCCCGACAAAGCATATCGAATTCTTGCATTGTCTTTTGAGATAAATCGAAATATCAACCAAATAATACCCCCAATTACTGCTGTCTGCCATACAGAATGAATTAAAGTCCAGCCAATAGCATGACTCAATTCGTATAAATCGAAATTATTTATCAGTTCCATTTTGATCCGGATTTTCGATGTTATCAATTAATTTTTTTATTTCATTTAATTCTTTCGTTGAGCATTTTTGATTGCCCAAAGCCTGCAGAACCATTCCAGAAGTAGATCCACCAAAAAGAGTGGATATAAATTTATCGATTAACTGATTCTTAGTTTCTTTTTCTTCTACAACAGCCTTGTAAATATGAGTTCTTGAATTCACATCGCGTTCAAGGATCCCTTTCTCAGTCATTATTTGCATTACCTTAAGAGTTGTAGTGTAACCTACATTTCTTTCTGATTTCAATTTGTCATTTACAAACCGGACATTCGATGGCCCATAGGTCCATAGAACTTGTAATATTTCTAATTCTGCTTCGGTTGGCTTAATCTTCTGTGGCATATTATTGTGGTGATTTCCATTATACGATTAATTTCGTAGATAAAGATATACGAAACTTATCGTATTACAAAATTTTAGTACGATATTTTTCGTAGTTCAGCAGTTTGAAACCAGAAACAGCAATGAAAAATGATTATAAATACTTAATCAGAATGCTATATATCTTTACTTACCGCTTTTTTTTTTGTAAATTGAATAGTACCCCGTATTATTCTTAAATATGTAGGGTGGAAGTAAGAACCGAAAATCAAAACCCAATTGGCATTGCCAATTAAAGGTTATAAATACCTTTCTGCAGAGTGTACATTTTTAACCGTTAGATCCAAAGATTATGCCTATTCGTAAATTAAAAGAGTTTTTAGAAGAGCGACATATTAAATATGTAACGATTCGGCATTCATCAGCCTACACCGCCCAGCAAATTGCAGCATCGGCCCATATTCCGGGTAAAATGCTTGCAAAAACAGTAATGATTAAGGTAGATGGAAGGATGTGTATGGCTGTACTGCCTGCATCTTATTTGATTGACTTTGATTTATTAAAACAAATGCTGGGTTGTAAAAAAGTAGAGCTGGCGCATGAGCAAGATTTTAAAAATATATTTCCACAATGTGAAGTGGGAGCTATGCCGCCATTTGGTAATTTATACAATTTGGAGGTTTATGTGGCTGAAAGTTTAGTTGAAGACGATGATATCGTGTTTAATGCAGGAACTCATACAGAGCTTCTTATGCTTTCATATGAAGATTTTCATAATTTAGTTGAACCTATTACCTTAAAGTTTACACATAAGAGTTATGCGTAATTAAGTAAAATGAAACGCCCATGAGTAAATTATCATCAGTATACAAACAAGCATGATTAGTTACAAATGGTAAGTTCCATCTGATCGTAACAATAAAATTAAAAACAGATGAAACAAATAATTGATTCTTTTTCTGTTCTTACTTCATTTTTAATTTAAGATAGTTCTCTTGTATTCCTTCACACAACCACATAGCTAAGGCTTGTCGGTTTTCTGCTTTTATAAATCGCATTTGATCGTTGTAATTATTGATATTGCCTAATTCAATAAATACCGAAGGCGGAGTTGTTGTTTGCAGCATGTATAATCTTCTTGTACCAACGGTTCCTTCATACCCCCGGTTAGGTTGAAATTCGTCATACTTATCTTTCATTTTTTGCTGTAAAGTAAGGGCTAAATCTTTTCCTTTGCTGCTTACTGCATGATGATAAAAATACACATCAGTGCTGTTTCCTTTACTTCTGGAGTCAAGATGGAGGATAATTAATCGTTGGTAAGCCGATTTACTTTCATTTCGCGCTAATAAATTGATGGCTGCGGCTCTTTGTTTTAATCGTGGTGTATGTTTTCTGGGTATTGTTTGTGATGGATAGCAACGTTCATCTTTATCGGGTTTTAGGTAAGCTGCATCTCTAATACCATCATTCGGATCCTGAATGATGAAATGCACTTTGGCTCCATGCGACAGAAGCTCTTCACCCATTCTTAGTACAATATCATATGCATATTCGTCTTCTGTAATTTTGTGGCCCGAAATTGAGCCTACTGCGCCCGGATCAGGACCTCCATGTCCGGCCACTAAATAAAGAACAGCTCCACTCAATGAATTATCAACCTGTTTTACATTCTGATGATCTTCGCCTAATAGGGAAGCTAAATGTGTTGAATAAAGAAGCGGTAGTTTATATTTTTTACCGGCAATTAAATCACCATTTTTGGTAAATCGTCCTTGATTTAAATCCTTAAATTTTTCTAAATCGTTAATAGGAGATATGTGGTTTCGCAGCAGAAAAGAGTTAAAGCCTTCACCATTTTTCGCGGTACTCCATTCGTCGTTTTCCTGAGCGAATGAAGAAGCAATACTTAAAAGAAAAACAGTAAAAAGGATAAGGATATAACGAATCATTTTTAGAGGTATTTTTGTGAAAAAATAAAAATACGTGTTTTTTCAGTAAATATGGCTGTTAAAATAGTTATTTGTCATTGATCAGAGCTGAATGGACTTGTTATTTACTGAATAGTAATTATTTTTGAATCAATAGCATAAGAAGTGAAAATTCCATAGCCACAACTAACATTGGAATGAAGATTTACCTTCTTGTAAAAAGGTGAGTCATCACGATTGTAATAAGCAGTTAATGATCGTTCATACTTGAAGTAATCGGATGTAATGTGGTACAATTCCAATTTATATTCCTGATTTACTTCCGAATCATTAAATAATTCATTGAAAGTGTATATTGAAATGCTGTTGGTTTCTCCGTCAATATTTTCATCTGAGAATGTGTGGCTTCCACGAAGCATATTTTGCTGTATTCCAATTGATTTCTCGGATAGATTGCCATTGAAAATAATGTTATCGCTATAAAAATCTATATCTGAGAAAGAAGTTCCATTGTATGCTTTTAGCAAAATCATGTAGTAGTTTTCCTGCAATGCTTCATCGTCAAATTGAAAGGTAAATTCCAGTTTGTTTTCTTCCTTAATCTGATAGGAAAGATTTGTTATGGCAACTTTTTGTAATGTTTTGGTTTCAGATTCAGCCGTTCCTAAATCAGGGTACGAAACTTCAACTTGGTAGGAATTACCAGCTTTTATTGTATATGAGTTTAAGGAGTACCATCCATCGTTTTCATGATTCATTTTCCCTAACAACTGATTGTTCTCTTTTATGATGATGTTGGCATTGGATAAAAACGTGTTGGCGGACTGCTCCTGAAAAACTGAACTTTTACTTACGTGAACGCGGAGTAAACTATCCACCCCAAGCAGCGAATTGATAACCAATTTCGGTTCTTCTTCGGGAATGGGAACCTGCAGCTCTTCCTCGCAGGAAAAATGAAAAAACAGCAGGCAAATATTGAGAAAAAGCAATTGATATTTCATATAATCATAATTTGTTTTTAATTGTCATATAGCTTGTCCCGAACTTGTTTCGGGAGAACTTACCATGCTGGAATAATCATCTCCCTATGCGTCAAAATATCCTTGTTGTGGACCTGTCATAATAGTTTTTCTTAAAATTTATAGGAATAACTTACACTTGGCAGAAAAGCGAACAGACTAATTTGCTTTAAGCTGTAACTGGTGGCGCCAAATTCGTTTTGAGTTTCGCTTATGGAAACGTAGTTGGCATTTTTCCTGTTGTACACATTATTAATACTTATATTCCATGTTCTTATTCCATGTTTCTTGAATTTTCTAAAATTGATTGAGAAATCCATTCTATGATAATTCGGTAATCTAAACCCATTTCTATGTGAAAAAATAGGCGTTGAGGAAATTTTTCCAGGATAATAGGGTGAAACCGAACTTATATTTGTTGAAGAAAGTGTTGCAGGCAAACCGCTTCCATAAACCCAGGCAACGGAAAAATCGATTTTCTTGCTTAATTTTTGATTTAGTAAGACTGAGAAATCGTGACGGCGATCGTAAGGGGAAGCAAATGTTTTACCACCATTTATCTCCGGATATTTCACAAACGATTTGGAAAATGTGTACGCCATATTTCCCGTAGTTTTACCATTGGTTTTGCTCAGATTAAGCTCTAAACCATTGCTCCACGATTTTCCAGCTTCTACAATGTTTTCCCAGTCGGCACTCACATTCTGAAAAAAATATGCATCGCTGAATTCTAAAACATTACGGGATAATTTGTGGTAATATTCAGCGGTTAATTTTACTGATTTAGAGAAAGAATAATTGGTTCCTCCGGTATATTGAAAGGAATCGATAGGTTTAATTTTACTTGTTACGGGCAGCCAAAGATCGGTTGGCAGACTAAGTGAACTGGTTGTAACCAGATGGAGGTATTGAGTCATCTGCGAAAAGCTTCCTGTTACAGTCCATTTGGGATGCAGATAATATTGAGCACTAAACCTCGGTTCTACGGTTGAGTAGTAGGTTCCTTCTACAATAAAACTACTCCATCGTGATCCCATATTTACAAGGAATTTTTTTCCGAACTGAATTTGACATTCACCAAACAGAATTAATTCTTTTGAGCTTATAATTTGATCGTTGTATGTGTTTTGTTCGTTTTGATTGCTGTTTCGGTACAGTTCGCTGCCTGGTTTGGTGTGATGCAGTGAGCTTTCCATTCCAAATTTCAGATAATGTTTCGAGTCGGGAATCCAATCGAATTCCGATTTAAGTGTAAAATCACGAATGCCTGATCTAAATTGATAATTGTAGTTTTCTTTAAAACTTTCGCCTTCATTTTGCACAGATTTCTTATCCTTAACTAAAAAGGTATATCTGCTTAGTATCAAAGAAGTATTTCCGAAAAGGTGGTTGCTGTATATATGGTTCCAGCGAAGAGAATTTGTGAAATTACCCCATCCAACTTTATTTTCGGTTTTCTCTTTTGATGTGGTTGTTACCTGTTCCGTATTTTTTAAATTAATTAAATCGCCGCCCCAATAGGTGCTGAAGAAAATCTTATCGCGTTGAGAGAATTTATGTGTAAGCTTAAAATTTAAATCACCATAGTAGTAGCCGCCGGTCACATCGCTGTCTGCTAGTGCTAAAATGCCTTTTAATAGTAAATCGAGATAGGATCGCCGAACCGAAAGATTGAATGTTGTTTTGTCCTTTTTAATTGGACCATGAAGGTTAAATTTGGCCGTTAAAAGTCCGATACTAAAATCGCCACCCAATTTTTTCGAATTCCCGTCTTTCATGCGAATATCGAGTACGGAAGAAACACGACCGCCGTAATGTGCGGGGAAACCTCCTTTTATCAGTTTTACATGGTTTATGGCATCAGGATTGAAAACGGAAAATAATCCGAACAAATGTGAGGAATAGTAAACAGGAACATCATCAAGAAGAATTAAATTCTGAGCAGGTGAACCGTTTCGTACGATAAACCCTCCAAGACCTTCATTCGTGGACTGAACACCAGGAAATTGGATTAAATTCTGAAACAAATCATTTTCGCCTAAAATTCCTGAATTACAGAATTTATCAGAATTTATCGTATTACTGCTTACAAATTGATGATTAATGTTATTGCCTTTTTTATCAGCAACAACTTTTATTTCATTAAGAATGGTTTTGGGCTCTAAGGCTATGTTAATACTGGTGTCTTGTTTGGGGAATATGCTAATGACAGCATCTTGATAGCCAACATAGGAGATTTGTAGTTTGTAGACTTTTTGATTGAGTGAAAAGCTATAAAAGCCAAAGTTGTTGCTAATTGTACCTGTGTAATTTTCTACATTAACAACACTTGCGTTGATAAGAGATTCGCCTGTTTCGGAATCGGTTATGAATCCGCTGATGCTGTATTTTCGTTCTGATGGAGGAATGCCAATTAAAAAGATTTTATTCTCGCGGGTGATAATTTTAAATGCTTTTGCATCAATAATTTCGTTCAGGAAGTATTTAAGACTTCCTGTTAAGGCGGGAAGTTCAATGTATTGATTTGTATTTAGTTCGCTTGTATAACTAAATTCAGCACCGGTTTGTTTACTTATTTCGTTCAATAATTCGTGGAGAGGATAGGCAACGTTTGGAAACTCTAATTGTTTAGACATTAAATGCTCCTGACAGAATACTGATGAGGAGAGAAGAAGGAAAGAAAATAGAATTAATAATTTTCTCATGAAGAGTGTTGGTTCAAAATGAATATTTGTCAAATTTACAATATGTTATTATAAACGACAAAGGGAAGCCCGAAGGCTTCCTTTTTTAATTTGAAATAACTCCTGAAAGGAGCAGTTGGTAAATTTATTGTTGAAAATTAATTTACTTTCTTAAAAATATATCTGGTAATATAAATTCCTTTTCCATCTCCTTTACCGCTGTCACTCTCAACACCACTGGTTACAAAAGCAAGTTCCCAACCTTCTGCACTAAGCTTGTTTATTTTCGATGATGTTAGTGCATCGTTTGAAGCAATGTTTTGGAAATTGATACCGGCAACACTATAGAAATTTAATAATTTTGTTTCGGCAAATTTAGACACTTTGGCATCGGAACGTTTTACATCACCTTGTTTGCTTTTTTTACCATCGGTTCTTTCTGTTGTAAACGCTTCTGCATCAATAGCGTCTTTTTCTTCAATTAACCGGGAACGCCCAATTCCCATAGGAACAATTGATTCTACCGATGTAATAACTTTGTATTGCACTGTCTGAGCCTGTGATTCGAATACAAATCCAAATGCGATAACCGCAATAAATAAAAACTTCTTCATTTTTCTATTTTAATAATTATTAATATGCTAATTTATGTTTTTTATCGAATTATTCATAAAGATAAATTTGTTTTTTATCCTTCATGATAATGATTTTTTTACCACCTGCATATCCATCTTCTTCATCCAAACGATATCTTTTTTCCCTTTCCAAATGAATTGTTGCGGGGCCGGGATATAGGTTTCTCATGTCATCAGAGTCCAGATAAATGTATTCTGAATTTCTTCTGCCGGCAGTCTTACTAATAGTTGTTCCTGATTGCTCAATACTTATGGTAATACTCTCATCATAACTTAAAGGCGAACCATTCCAGTACAATCTTCCCGATGAGAACAAATCAATTTCCTCTAAGTCATTAGGGATTGTTGTATATGCGATATCATCGGTATAAATGCTGTTCACAAAATCTCGATCCCAGTTTTTATTATAGATGAAATCAACATCAGAAAAACCTCTTGTTTTCCATATATATTCATGAAATAAAGGCCAATAATCGTGATGTCTTTCCCCATTAAATTTCACGTTCGAATCTTCAACAAGTTTGATATGAACACCAGAGCTATTTCTCACCTTAAATTCTGCAGTCGCAGTAGTTTCATTCATATAGTTATCGTATACAAGCTTATATGACTGATAGACGGGTGTGTCATCTGCCAAGTCGTTCGAATTAATTTTCTCACAACTAATAAAGCCGAATCCCAATAAAATGGTGAATAGGTATGTAAATACTTGTCGTGTCATAACTTTATGTTTTCGTTCTAGAAAGCAATTCCCAAGGTAAGTCCGGCTCTTAACGTAAAGCCATCCCAGTTGCCGGTATCAAAGTCTTCTTCGGTTCCTGATTTTGCATCAACATTTGCGCTTGTGTAACCCGGCCCAAAAAACCATTCGAAGCTTACTCTTTTCTTAAAAATATACTGTTGGCCAATAATTAAACCGGCACCCAATCCGTTTAAGGTGGCTTCATCATTTACTTCATTCTCCAAATTGTAATGCAGATAACGAGCGTAAGGCGCTACAAAAAATCCTTTTGGTGCCGGCGAATCTGAAAGATAAAAGCGGTATTCAGGAGTAATTCCCCAACCTCTTACTTTGGTGTCGTCCCAAGAATTGCCAGTGTACAAAAGGCCCAATTGAATACTGCTGTTGTCGTTTAGCTTGTGCTCTGCAAAAAATGATCCTGTTCGCACCAATGGACTTAGTAAATTGGCTTTAATTACTGTGTTCTGTGCTTTTGTAAAGCTTATGCCGGCAAGCATGATAAAAGCGAACAATATGATTTTGTTTCTCATTGTTTTAAAATTTCGATTTAGTTTTTACCATCAGTAATGGTCAAATGATTTCCTTTTTGTGTAATATGAACTTTTAAAAGAAGTTCCAATTCATCAATTACTTTGTTGATAGGCGCATTCGAAAAAGAATTGGTGTAGGTGAGAGTATCTAATTTAGCACTCCTGTTTGTGATTTTTACACCGTAATAATTCTCAAGATCACTGAAAACTTTTGCAATTGGCGTGTCCTTGAATGTAAGAACATTGGTTTTCCACGAGTTGAAATTTAATTCTTCGTTCTTCGATTCGCTTACCTTACGTTTTTGAATGATTCCTTTTTCTCCTTTAGTTAGATAAACTATTTCCTGCGTTTTCTGATTTTTCAGACTTACTTTCCCAGAATTCACACTTACAATAGTTGTTCCATCCATTTCATTTTTAACATTGAAGCTGGTACCAAGCACTTCAATAATTGCATTTCCGGATTTGATTATAAATGGTTTGGTCGGATTGGGCTTCACTTGAAAGTAAGCTTCTCCTTCCATCTCTACATTTCTTACTTTTGAATTAAAATATTTTGGATAAATGATTTTACTCTCCTTGTTTAAAAACACTTCGGTTCCGTCAGCCAATACAATTTTATTTTTTGTTTGCAGGCTTTTGTATTCTGCGTATTTACCAAAGCCTGGTGTTGTCTGATACAGGTAAACCAAACTAAGCGAGAGCAAAACAAGAACAGTGGCTGCATATTGCATAAACAAGTTTACTTTTTTCAGTTGAACTGTTTTTCCTGATTTTGCTTTTATGATTTTCCAATCAGCGGCTTCATCAATTTTTTGGAACACTTCAATTCCTTTGCTCGATTTCCAGATTTTCTGCATTTTAAGAAAGGTATCTTTGTTTGCAGAATCAGCTTGTATCCACTTTTGGAATTCCTGCTTGTCCTGATCAGAAGAAGTTTCCTCTAAAATGGCCTTTAAAAGCTGCTCGTCGATATGTTGATTGTTTTGTTTCATTTTGCTGTTTCTAATGGTATGACAAATATGAATGACCGCACACGTACTTGAATTCGAAAAAAAAATGAAAAATTTATTTCAATGCGTTCAATAGGTAAACAATAAGCAGTGATGCCAGCATGGGGCCAATTGTTATCCGTAAGCTTTTTAGAGCTTTCGAGATTTGCGTTTCGACTGTACGTTTCGAAATTCCTAACTGATCTGCAATTTCCTGATTGGTGAAACCCTCTATTCGGTTCAGCTTAAATATTCGCTGACATTGTTCAGGCAATTCATCAATGGCTTGAAATAGGGCGTATTCTAATTCTGTCTGTTCTAATATTTTATCAGCTTCCAAGCTAAAACCAGAACTTAAATATTTGATGTTCTCATGATGAGTGGCATGGTTTTTTCTTTGTTTGATGGTATTTAGGCAGGCATTTCGAACCGAAGTAAACAAATGTGCCTTGGCTGAAGTATGAATTTTTACAGATTCCCGATTATCGAACAGATGAACAAAGACATCCTGAACAATTTCCCTTGAATCATCTAAATCGGACAGAAATTTATTGGCATAAGCCGTTAAAACAGAATAGTGTTCTTTAAAAAGTTGTTCTATTCTTGTTTCCGTCAGGTTTTCGAACTGTTGGGTTTTTAGTGCGTGTTCCATTTACTATTAATAGACTGAGTTGTGCATGCAATATTTTTTAAAAAGGGAATTTAACCTCTTTCTAAACAATAGACAATTAAAAAGGGCAGCACACGTATCATAAAATGAAAAAAGTTTGTTTTTATTTGAATAGACATGGTGCTTTCACTTTTGTTTTTTACTGAAAGCCTTACTGATAGCGGGCACTTCAGTTTTTAATAAATTAGAGAGGTTTCCCCAACATGAAATAGAAACTTGTTAGGAGCGAAGGCTTTCTTTTCATCATGAAGTGCCCTTCGCACTCGGACGAAGGCTTCTTTTTCTTCATAAAACCCTTTTCGCTCCAATGCGAAGGTCTCTTTTTAATCAAAACATATGTTTCGCAGTAATGCGAAGGTCTTATTTTCATCAAAAGCCTATTTCGTATTAGTGCGAAGGCTTTATCAGCACCATTGAGGAACTATCCGCAGGAAGCGAAAGGGCTTCCAGCACCAAAATGGATGCTTCGCTCTGGAGCGAATTGGAGCCCATGTAGAATTTGAAACTATAAATTGAAGTGAACTGTAAGCAATTCTTTACTAGGATACATTCTGCTGTGAGCGAGATATAAAAACACCGAAACTGGAGGGCTTCGGTGTTGATTTTGTGCTTGTATTTAATCAATAAAAAAGGCTTTGCAAATGTGCAAAGCCTTTTTGTTTATATTTTTTGATTCGATCTAGCTTAAATACAAGGCAATGGAAACACCAATAAAGGTACCGATGATGTAACCCAAAATACCAACCAAAATTCCGGGTGTCACCAGCTTCTTTTGTCCCATAGATGCTGCCATTGGAGCAGCAACTGATGGCCCCATAATGTTTGCTGCCGATGAAATTACCACTTCGTAAACATCCAGTTTGAATAGTTTGGCCACAGCGAGCATAAACAGGAAATGGAAGAGCATAATGGTTAGGTAAAATCCCAGTACAGCAGGGCCAATGCTAAATATTTGTGTCATGTTGGTAGCTGCACCAATTACCGCCAAAAAGATGTACATCATCCACAAACCAAGCGAAAAGGCGGTGTCTTCCAATGGTTTTAGTCTCTTTGGGAACAGGTTAGCGGCAAGCACTGCTAAAACTGTAATCACCAATATGCTAAGGTTTAATTTGGTGTGCAATAAGTCTTGAAGATAGGGAGAAAGAAGATTTCCCAATCCGGCAATTAAGGCAGCAATAAATACAGAAACGGCTACCCGCTCCAAACTCATTGGGAATTGTGCTTTGTCGGATGATGTGGCAGATTCCTCTTCATTTTCTTTCTTAGGTTTCACAAAAAAGCGGGATAAGAACAGGAGAGAAGGAGTAAGGAACAGAAATAGTGTATACAAATTCGATACAAAATTATCAACAGCTATAGTTGCTGTAAATAATGGATTGGTGCTGAAATTTAATATCTCGGCCGCGGCAATGAAGTTAACACTTCCACCAATAAGTGTGGCAGCAATTACACCTGCTGTGTTTCCTGAATCTGCACCTAAATCAATTAACCAAAATGCAATAAAGCATCCCAGTACAATTCCAATAGCACCTAAAATATAGGCCACCAATAGCTTTCCGCTCTCTTTCACAATTTTAAGGATGTTGGAACTGAACAGCAACATGGGAATAGAAATGGGGATAAAATAGGAGAATACCATATCGTATACATCTACTTTAATGGTTGGGTTAGATGCTACCGGTACCACACCGGCCATTGCAAGCAGTGACATGGATATCATGGTAACCAAAATTCCGGATAGTTTGCCAAACCATTTTTTGTGTTCGGAATAGAGACCAAAAGCTGCTGCTCCAGCTATCACGAAAAACAAGGTTAAATTGCTTTCGGGAGATATTAGTGATTGCATAGTTGATTGATTTAGATTAGGAGGAACGAATATATTTCGATTTTTGCCGAAATGCAAAGAATCAGGCCTATTTATTGTTGTCAGGTATAGAGTTTATCCTTAAAAAAAGAACCTCAAATCCATTTTGGTTTTGAGGTTTTGTTTATTTCGTATTGTTTATTTTTTTTTCTTTTTCGCTGCCTTTTTCGCAGGAGTTTTCTTTTTCACACTTTTCTTTTTCGGATTTTGCAGAAAATCTTCTGCTTCGTCCATTAGTTCTTTTAAGCTTTTCGAGTAATCTTCAGAAAAATCGATAGTTGCAGTGTATTCTCCTTTCGATATGTCCATTACCTGAATTTCGGTGCCGGTGAACTCTTCTATTTCAGCTAATAATTGTTTTTCATCTGTTGGGTCGCAGAAAGAAATGGCCAAACCTTTTTGAACACCACGTCCGGTTCTACCCACACGGTGAACGTAATTTTCGGCGACATCGGGCATGTCATAATTTACCACATAATCAACATTGGGAATATCGATACCGCGGGCACTTACATCTGTCGCGATCAAGATTTTTACCTTTCCTGTTTTAAAAGCATTTAAGGCAATTAAACGATCATCCTGTTCGCGGTCTCCATGAATGGTTTGTGTTTCTATTCCTACACGTTCCATGGCTTTGTGAACACGTTCCGCTCTTACTTTGGTTCGCACAAAAACCAATATTTTACTTTCCTGATGTTCCTTAATCATTCGTTCCAAAAAGAAACGTTTATCGTCCATTTTCACAAAGGCAACTCCATGCTCTACGTTCTTGGATACAGGATCTTTTGGTGAAATTTGAATACGAATTGCACTTCGAACCAGAGAATAGGCCAGTTTTTTAATTTTAGGCGTGATGGTTGCAGAGAAAAACAAGGTTTGACGATTCCTTGGAAGAAAACGAATCAAATCCTGTATGTCTTTTATAAAACCCAAATCCAACATGTGATCGGCTTCGTCCAAAACCAGGGTTTCTACTTTATCAAGCTGAATAAATCCCTGACTGGTTAAATCGAACATTCTGCCGGGTGTTGTAATTAATACGTCGATTCCACCTTGTAAACTTGCAATCTGAGGAGCTTGTTCAACACCTCCGAACACACAAAAACTGGTTACTTTGGTATGCTTTCCAATTTTTTGAAAAACTTCGGTAATTTGAATGGCCAGCTCGCGGGTAGGAACCATTACAACACATTTAATGCCGTTGCTGCTTTTGTTATTCTTAGCTTTGTGTAGTTTATCGATAATAGGAATCGCAAATGCAGCTGTTTTTCCTGTTCCGGTTTGTGCAATGGCAAGCACATCTTCTCCCCGCACAATTGGAGGAATGGCTTTAAATTGAATATCGGTTGGTCTGTTAAAACCCAAACCGTCTAAATTTCTTTTAATATCGGGGGAAAAACTATATTGACTAAATTTCATTTTTTGTATTCAGATAATTTTATCGTGCAAAGATAGGTGTAAAATATGGTTTTGTTGAATTCATAAGAAGCTTGTTGCTGAAAGGGAGCATGATTTATGCTTTTGCTGCTTTTTCCAAAGTTTTGGTTTCTGTCCAATATCTGAAATAGCCGTAACCACCAATTGCAATGGTACCAATAAAAGTTAAACCATTGGAAAGAATTCCGAAGCTGATTCCCGCATTTGGATCCAACTGAAAGGCAAGGAATAACTGCAGAAGCAAGAAATGAGTTGTTCCAATTCCGCCGGGACTAGGTAAAGCCCAGCCAATTCCGCCAATAAACAGAATCACAATTGCAAAACTGAATGAGTATCCTGATGTTTCAGGCAAACAAAGCAGGTAGATGTAATTTAATACAACGAGCATTGTCCAGATTAGCAATGTTAATACAATAAACTGGAATCTTTTCTTAAGAAGCAAGCCTTGCTTAAGCGATAGAAACATACTTTGTAAGAATTCAACGATCTTTTTTACCGGACGACGCTCTGATTTTTTTATTCTGCGTAAGCTAACCAGAAAAAGGATAAAAAGAACAAGTATGGCAATTGGAATTACATACAAATAGCGGTAGCCGTAAATATGAGAAATTCCTCCAATAGTAGAGTCCATAATTCCCTGTAAACGATCCAGTTCAGCCCAAAATACAGCAAACACACCAAGGCCTAAAATCAGTAAATCGTAAGCCCGCTCGGCCATAACGCTTCCCATGGATACAGAAACCGGAACTTTAGTTGTTTTTTGCAGAGATGTACAGCGAATTATTTCTCCGAATTTTGGAGTAAAACTATTCACGAAGTAGCCTAGCAGTACCGAGGTTAGTACTTTATCTGATTTTGGTTTTTCTCCGGATTCTTCAATAAGCAGTTTCCAACGCAAGGCCCGCAGGTAAAAAATGATGAATAAACATACGAAGCTAAGCAGTATAAAAAAATAGTCAGCATTTGCTAAGCTTTCCCATACCGGAGCCATTGGTTTTTCACGCAAAGTGAGAAACAGGAATACGGAACCAATTAGTATTCCAATTGAATTTTGTATTATTTTTTTTATTCGACTTCCCATTTAATGAAGTTACTGATTTATTATTTTTTTGTAAAGAAATACAAAAATAGGAAGACTTTTAGAATATTTTGTTTCAATGGGAAGTATTATAACATGATGCGGTTATTTCCTGATGGTTTGATAAGCTTCCTTCAGCCAGTTTTTTAGTTGTTGATCAAACTCGGATAATCCGCCAACGGCAATGCGGTGAAGTACCCGGTTTTTAGATATTCGTTTGCACAGGTAAATTGGAAATTGATCTTCTTCCCGTTGCAGTTGAAACTCCAATATCAGATGATTTCTTTTTGTGTATATGGATAAAAAAGTTGCACCTGTCTTACATTGAACACAGGTCTTTAAATAAATAATTTCAAGCTTTTCGAATGTTATCAGGTAAGATAGAAGTGCTTCAAATAATTCTGCAATAGTCGGACTCATTTTTTGTAAATGAGTCTCTTTATCGGTAATAAAGCACGAGTGATATTGGTTTGGGCCCGATAATTTTCTTTTGCAGGTGGGACAAATGTATGTCATGGATACTTTAAATTCTATTCAGTTTTACTCGTATCCATTGCAACCTGCTGCATGCTGCTGCTGATTCTTTTAATGGCTTCTTTGATATTGTCTTCGGGCTTAATAAATATCTGGTTGCCCCAGAATTTGTTATCGTAGCTTAGGTTTTCAGTGGAAAGAATTGTTGTTGGCGCGATTGTTTCGCGTTGCTTAAATTTCCGGACATTGATGGTGTCCAATTTTGTTGTTGCCATTTCGAAAGTTGTAGAGAAAGTCTGTGAAAACAATTTTCTTTTATTTTTCACCTTAAATTTTAAATTTCCTAAAGTGTGATTTAAGTAATATTTACCATCAATATTTCGGTAGTTTACGGAATATTGAATTAGCGCTGGTCTAACTTTGGTTTTAGCATTTGCCTTGCTAATAAAACGATTGGTTAATTCGGGCAGCCGGCTTTGATTATAGCCAAATTCTGCACCAATAATTGCCAGACTTCGGGTTTCAATTATTAGTTTGCCTTCCAGCAGAGGTGTGGTGATATTTTCATTCGGCTTAAAATCAATAATATAAACAGGTTTGTTGTCGAATGTGCTGATATCGGATAAACGATAGGTGTATAGATCCATAAATTCAGGATTCAAAAATTCGGGTTGATTTTGGACAATATCCAATAGTAAACATCCTTGAATGCCTCCTTTTAATCTAAAAGATATGGTATCCAGGCGGGATACGTCATAAATTTTGCGGCTTTTAAATATTTTCACCTTATCAGTTAGTTCGTTCTCCGAATAAGGATATTTGTATATATCTAAAACAGATTCGAGGTAAATCATATACCTGTTGTTTTTAAGTACAGATTCCCTGTAGAAAGAGGTTAGATTGGAGGCGTTTTGCGGATAATTGATTTCTATTCTATTGACAGCAGCCTTTATTATTGATTTTGGATCGTTGTTTCGAATCACCACTTCCTGAAGCGAAATAAAATCCTCTTTTAGTTTAATTTGAAGTTTTGTATTTGAGATATCGGAAACCGGGATTTCAAAATTTTTAAATCCAACATAGGAAATAACAAGTGTGTCTTTACTATTTTCCGATGAAAGAGTAAGGGCAAATTCCCCATCCTGATTGCTAATTGTTCCAATATGCTTGCCTCTAATCCCAATGCTCGCGTATGGCAGAGATATTTTAGCTGATTGATTCGTTACTTTGCCACTAATGTTTCGGTACGAAATGTAAGGAATCATGTTTGAAGTAAGGGGTTTATCTGTTTTGTATTTTGCGGGAACAATAATAATATGCTTGTTTACTACTTGAAACGTAAGGCTGGTATCCTGTACTATTTTCCTCAGTAAAATTTCAAATTCAACTTCATCAGCTTTAATACTAAGTTTCTTTTTATTTGTAAATAAATCAGAATTGTAGGTGAAATAGCAGTTGTTTTTTGCTGCAATTGAATCCAAGGCATCATTAATGCTAAGTTCTGAAAGATCAACTGAAATCTTGTTTTGTAAGAGCGAATTCTGTGCGTTGACTTTTTGAGTGAAACATATCATAAGCACCAGCAGAGCATCTAAAAGGATGCTTTGTACTAAATTCTGATATGTTTTTCTTCTTTTCATTTTAGCAATGAATTATTTCAGCTCTTTTTTTATTGTAATTTGAGAACCACTCTTCTCATATGTCAGGTTATGTGGCCGGCATAAGTTTTCCAGAACGTCATTAAGAGGTGTTTTATTGAATGATGTGGTGATCGGTAAATTTTGAATTGCTGTGTCGTTAAATTGAATGTTAACCTGATAGGTTCGGTTAATAACCTTAGCAACATCCTGTAAACTCATCGCTTTAAAAACCATCAACTGAGTTTTCCATGAAAGATAGTTTTCATCGTTTTGTGTTCTTTTTTCCAGAAAATCTTCCTGTAAAACGCCAAAATCACCCTTTTCAAGAATAATTTTATTATCAGGTTCTTTTGCAAGTGAGAATTGAACCTTACCCGATTCAACCAAAACTTCAACATGCTTATTGGAAGCATTCACGTTGAATGAGGTGCCCAAAACTTTAATTTCAGCATTACCCACTGAAATGATGAATGGTTTGGCAGGATTTTTAGCAATTGAGAAAAAAGCTTCCCCGGTTAATTTCACCCTTCTTTCTTTTCCTGCAAATGATCTTTCGTAAACCAATTCCGATTTGCCATTAAGTGTTACAATAGAACCATCAGCCAATGTAATGGATTTACCACTTTCATTCAATTCCGATGAAATACTTTGGTAAGGAGCAAGTTTGTCATTGTAAATATGATATGATGCAAGTCCAAGGCCAACGGCAATAATTAGCATGGCTGCAATCTGTACTAGTTTTTTTGTGTTTTGGAGCGAAAATAAAGGAATTATCTTGGTGGTATTTGCCTTTTTAAAATCGCTTAAATTGGATTTTACCTCCGACCAGGCTGCGTCAACATTAAATTGTTGTTGAATTTCGTTAACCTCTTGAATTAGACCCAAATCTTTATCGGATGCAGAAACAATTTCTGCATACTCAGGATTGGAATCAATCAACTTTTCAAATGCCAATTTTTCCTCTGCACTCATCTCTCCACTAAGGTATTTTGAAATGATTTCCCACTCAATTTTATGTGATGTATTTTCTTTCATTTTGTTTATAGCACAATAATTCCAACGTAATCTTTTAAATTTTTTCGGAAGGCTTTTAATGCCTTTCCCATATTTGCTTCAACAGTTTTAACCGAAATTGATAACTTATCGGCAATTTCCTGATATTTTAAGCCTTCAAACCTACTCATTTTAAATATTTTACTGCAACGATCGGGTAAGTTTGCAAGAGTTTTTTGAACAATGTTGTAAATTTCTTTTTCTTCAACCGAATCTATTGGTAATGAGCTTTCCGGCTTGTTGTTTTTAATGTATTTTTCATACTGTGTTTTAACGCCTCTTTTACGCAAAACCTGCAAGCTATTAAAATAAGTTGCTTTGTAAAGGTATGCTTTTAGTGAGGTGTGTATTTTTAAATCTTTTCTGTTTTCCCATAACTGACAAAACAATTCCTGAACAATTTCTTCAGCCTGATTTGTGTCTTTCACAAAACGCAGCGCGTAATGACATAGTAAAGGGTAATATGCTCTGAATAATTTTTCAAACTCTTGTAAATTACCTCTTTGTATGTGTTTAAGTATCGTATCTGTATCTTCCGGCATTTTCGTATCTCTTCCCGTATTTTAAAAAGCTTGTAATACTTTCTAAGTTAGGATTTTTCAATCATTAGAGGAAAGATCTGCAATATTATTATTGATGAAAAGAACCGTTCTGAATATTCTCATGTTTCCCCAAGCATGAGTGAACGGTTCTTTTTTCTTGTTTTGAATTCAGTTGCTAATGGCTGTAGGATAACTAACTCAAGTATGTTTTGAATTCAAAATTTCATTATCTGGCTTTTCTTCTCAATTTCCGAATTGCCGACTCGATGGATTGGTCTGGCTCAATTGTATTGTATTCTCCCCAGAAATTAGCATCCGCAAAGTTGTTTACTTCTTCAGCCATTATTTGATTTGCTCTAAATTTATCATCTCCTCTAAAGCGCACAACATTCTGTTCGTCACGGTCGGTAATTGCAATTTCAGTCATTGCGCTATAGTTGGTGTTGAATAGTTTACGTTTCCAGTTGCATTTAAAATTAATCTCACCTCTGGCATAATTGAAATACCATTTGCCATCTTTTTCAGTATAGTTAACTATGTAATCGGCTGAGGTAGGAGTTACTTTTACACCTGCAGGTTTACGTTTAATAAACATTCGACTGGCTTCCTCTGTATTACTTAGGTTTAAGCTAAATTTTGCACTTGACAGGGCCAAATTTGTCGATTCGATATAAAGTAATCCGTAATACAACGGAATATCTATATTTTCTTTTTGCTTAAACTCAATTACGTAATGAATCTTGTCGTTAATTTTAGTAATTGATTTGATTGAAAAATTATAATTTTCGATAAAATCATCGGAAAGCAGATTGTAAGGATTTTTCACAACATCTAAAAGTAATGATGTGTTCGGTCCGCCCTGTAATTTGAACAATAATGTATCCATTTTCTTTACATCCTGACTTTTACGTCCTTTGTAAATTTGTACCTGATCATCTTTTAATTGTTTGTATCCCGCTTTGTGGATATTTACAATAGCTTCAGAAATAGCTACATAGGTTCTGTTTTTCTTAATTGTCTCGCGGTAAAAACCCTTCATCATATTTGGGTCTTTAGGGTAATTTTGACCGATTTTAGCCAAAATACTTTTTACTAAAAACAGAGGATCTAATGGGTAAATGTTAATTTGGTCCAAAGGAATAGTAACTGATTCCAGCTTCAATATATTTTTCTTTTCCTTTAATGAAGAAATAGAAACTTCAAGATTTTTGTATCCGATATAGGTGATTTCAATCTTGCTAACAGGAAGGTCTTTAGCAATTTTCAATAGAAATTCACCATCGCTGTTCGATACTGTAGCAACATTAACACCTTTAACAGCAATTGTTGCAAACATAAGAGGTTCATTTGTTTTGGAATCCTGAACTTTCCCTTTGTAAACATCATATTTTAAGGTGTCAATAACCTGTTGTACTTTAGTTTTTTCTTTCTTAACATTATTTCCCTCCGCTGCCATTGCATTGCTGAAAGAGAAAAACAAAAAGGCAGAAAGAATGATTGCGAAATAAAATCTAATTTTTGTTTTCATGGCGATTTATTTTATTTGATAATAATTTTAAAATTAGGAGAAAACCGATCGTGTATTTTCTTGCTTCTACTACTATGATGCTTTATGAATAAAATACCCTATCATTTTTTGATTTATTTTTTTGTTCGTGTTTTTTTACAAGCCTTATATGTTCTATATTTATCTAAAATGGCATAAATAATTGTTCACTGGCGAGGGTTATTATTTATAGATGAATGTGAAGGATATAATTTAATTAATATTAGCAGGCTTGGTTTATGAGAGTAGATTATTGTAAAGAGAATCTTATTTTAAAAGTATTCCCGACTGTAGGTGGCTGTTTTGAAGAAGGATGGAGTGTTCTGAAAAAACACTTTTTAATCTTATTACTTGCAATCATTGTTTCCGGAGTTATTGATATGCCAATGGGATTTAATCAAATGGGATGGGATGACAGCGATTCATTTAAGATCGGTTTGGCATCGTTCAAATTTCTCGGATTTATCTATTACCTATTGGTTGTTACTCCATTTAGTTATGGTGTAGATTGGATGTTTTTGAAAGCATCAAGAAAAAAGGAACCTCAGTTTGAAGAAATTTTGAATGGGTTCAAGAAGTTTCTATTTGTGATATTAAGCCATTTGTTGGTGATTGGAATAGTTGGAGTAGGCTTCCTGTTTCTTATTATTCCGGGAATTTATTTGGTTTGCAAGTTGATTTTCGTTCCCTTTTTAATAATGGATAAAAAGGTAGATCCAATACAGGCTGTTAAGCTTAGCTTTTATTTGGGCAAAGGCTACTTTTGGACAATTTTTGGAATGGGAATATTATCATTCCTAGTCATTATTTTAGGACTTATTTGTCTGTTTGTAGGAGTATTGGTCTCGATAGTTTGGATACACTCAGCTTTTGCTGTTCTTTACAAAGCGTTAGACGATCTGCATTTTGAGGAGGCTTGTGAATTAGCAGGTATTTCTCCTGAAAGTATAAGAAACTAAAATTTCAATATTTACAGTATTAAGAAAGGGAGACCATTTTGATCTCCCTTTTATATTGTATGTTTTAAACTTATTTAATCAGGTGTCTCGATAAATCAAGCATTCGAACAATTGGTGCTTTTGCCTTTTCCATAACATCATCAGGTAAAATAATTTCAGGTTGTTCGTTTTTTAGTGCCAAGTATAACTTCTCCATTGTGTTCAGCTTCATATAAGCACAATCATTGCAAGAACATGTTTCATCTGCAGGAACAATTAAAAATTCTTTGTCAGGAGAATCTTTTTGCATCTGATGAAGAATTCCCGTTTCTGTTGCAACAATGAATTTTTTAGATTCGCTGTTTTTAGTGTAATCCAGCATGGCTGTTGTTGAGCCAACAAAATCGGCAAGTAATAATACCGGATGTGCGCATTCCGGGTGAGCAATAAGTACAGCATCAGGATTTTCAATTTTCATTTTCATGATTCTCTCCGAAGAAAGGATATCATGAACTTCACAGGTTCCATCCCAAAGAACCATTTGCCTGCCGGTTACTTCATTTATGTATCGTCCAAGGTTTTTATCAGGAGCAAAAATTATTTTCTGATCTTTAGGAAAGGATTCAACAATTTGAACTGCATTTCCTGATGTGCAGATCACATCAGATAAAGTCTTAATTTCGGCAGTACAATTGATATATGAAATAACAATATGGTCGGGATGAAGTGCTTTAAATTTACGAAAATCATCTGCCGGACACGATTCAGCAAGAGAACATCCGGCCTCTAAATCGGGCAGAAGTACTTTTCTTGTAGGATTTAATATTTTGGCTGTTTCAGCCATAAAATGAACGCCGGCAAACAAAATAATGTCTGCATCTACTTCCGAAGCCTTTTGCGCCAGAGCCAGACTATCACCTTTAAAATCGGCTATTTCCTGAATGTCAGGAGTTTGATAGTAATGGGCAAGAATAACTGCATTCTTTTCTTTCGCCAATTGAAGAACCTTATCTCTCATCAAGTAAATATTTGCTTAGTCTCTCGTTAGGTTAACAGGTGCAAATATCTTTAAATTATAGCGAAAATCAAACCATTACTATATGTTTTGGTATTTAAACAACTTATTTAGATCGGGGAATATGAAGGTGAAAAGTACTTCCTTCGCCCAATGTACTTTCAACCCAAATTTTACCACCATTCGATTCTACGAATTCTTTACATAGCAAAAGACCTAATCCTGTTCCTTTTTCGCCGGCAGTACCTGTTGATTTGTATTTTAAGTCGATACGGAAAAGTTTATCAATATTTTCCTTGGCGATACCAATACCATGATCTGTAATTTGAACTTCCAGAAAGTCATTTTTATCTTGTATATCAATCTCAATCTGACTTTTTGGCTCTGAGAATTTTATTGCATTGTTAATGAGATTTCTTATAATTAAGCTGCACATATTTTGATCTGCAAAAGCGAGATTTTTTTCAGAATTGAGCAAAATAATTTTAATTTCTTTTTTTTCAGCTGATGCGCTGTACAAACAAATTGACTGCTCAACTAAATCAGTCAGGTTAAATATTTCAGCATGGAAATCAATTTTATTCGTTTGTGATTTTGACCAGGTTAATAGATTCTCTAATAATGTATAAATGTGTTTTACCGATTCATGAACTTTCTTAATGCCAGTTCTTTTTTCCTGATCTTCCACTAAATCATAATTTTCATGAATCATTTCACTTATTGAAAGCAGACTTGTGAATGGATTTTTTAAATCGTGAGAAATGATTCGAAAGAATTTGTCTTTAGTGGCATTCAATTCTTTCAATTGCAGGTTTGTGCTTCTGATTCTTTCGTTTTGTTGAATTAGCAATTTATTGGTTCTGGTATTAAGTAAGAATCGGTAAATAAAAATTGTAATTATCGTTCCAATTACTATTTCAAGAAGAATAAACCACCATGTCAGGTAAAATGGTGGAAATATTTCAATGAACAATTCTTTTGAATGTTCAGTCCATTGTTTGTCTTGATTCTGAGCTTTTACCTTAAATATGTATTTACCAGGCGAGAGATTGGAGTAGGATACATAGTTACGATTTCCTGAATGAACCCATTTATTTTCCAAACCTTGTAATTGGTAAGTGTAATTAATCTTGTCTGTCGAAAAAGACGATAACGACGAAAATTCTATAGAGAAGAAGCGTTGGGCGTACTCGAGTTCAATGCTGTCAGTGTAGGCAATACTCTTTTTGAGATAATACGAGTCGTTTGCTTTTGAATAATGAATAAGATTATTGGAATTTTTGGCATTGGAATGTGAAACCCGAACTTTTTGTCCATGAATTTCGAGTTTGGTAAGGACAACATTATAGGTTCTCTCTTCAATGAATTTAATATTAGGATCGATTGCATTTAAACCATAAACGCCTCCAAAATATAATTTTCCACTTTTTCCTTTGTGAAAAGCTCCGCCATTAAATTCTTTGCTTTGTAATCCATCATCAACAGTAAAGTTTTTTACTGAGTAGTCTTTTGTTGAAAATCTGCAAATCCCATTATTTGTACTCAGCCAGAGGTTTCCAAAATCATCAGGCAATACTCCATAAACAACATTATTGGGTAAACCTTCTTCCGTGCCAAAATGAGAAAACAGACCTGTTTTAGCATCAAAGCGATTTAATTTATTGTTTGTTCCCAGCCAAAATATGCCATTCTTGTCTTCGTAAACAGAGAAAACAACGTTGTCGGAAAGACCATCCTTCGTGTTTTTATTGTATTGATAACTCTTAAATGTGTTTGTTTTTTTATCGTAAATATTTAAACCGCCTCCGTATGTGCCAATCCATAACAGGCCTTTTGAATCTTCATATATAGTTGAATAAATGAAGTTGTGCGATAGGCTTTTTGTATTTCCTTCAATATGTTTGTATTGTGTGAAATTATTGGTTTTGTCATGGTAACGACTTAAACCACCTCGGGTTCCAATCCAAATAATTCCTTCACTGTCTTCAAAAATTACCCTGACAGAATTGTCACAAAGAGAAGTATTGTTATTCGATATGTGTTTGTATTGAGTTTTATGACCTGTAATAGGATTTAGTTTGAATAACCCTTCACCATCTGTTCCTATCCAAATATTATTTTTCCTGTCTTCAAGCACTTTTCGTATTGCTGAATAGGGAGAATTATCTGATTTCCGAACATCGTAATGAACAAAACTATCCCTTTTTACGATGTATTTTGAAATGCCTTTGTTGTTTGTTCCAATCCATAGGTCGCCATTGTGATCTTCCCAGACAGACCATACAAAGTTGCTGACTAAACTGTTTTTATTTAAAGGATTATTTTTAAAAAGTTCAAATTTATGAGATTGAGGATCGTAGATGCTGATTCCAGCACCAAATGTTCCAATCCAAATAATTCCATTTCTATCCTCGTAAATACAGTTTATTGAGTTCTCCGATAAACTTTGAGGATCTGCAGAATTGTTTTGGTAGTGTGATTTTTGATTGGTTAATGGATTAATCCGATAGATTCCTGATCCAAATGTGCCAAACCATATTTCTTCGTTGCTGCTTTTTAATATTGGTTTGTTTGTATTTATCGAAAGACTGTTAGTCACCTCGAACGATCTTACTGCTTTGTGGAAATTTTCAGAAGAATTATCTTTTCTGAATAGAGCATTATTGGTAACTACCCATAAGCCATTTGCCGAGTCTGGTAATATGTTTTCTATATGCAGTCCGTTTAAAAAGTTCTGTGCATCTACAGTTAATGAATTTTTTGAAATCGAAATCACACCATTGCTGGTTCCAACCCATAAATATTTATCGGTGCTTGCAAGACTTGTTACATTCCATTTTGAACCGGATTTTAGAAGTTCTATTTCTTTGAATGATTTTTGTTCTGAATCATAGTAAAAAAGTCCAAGCTCAGTACCAATCCAGAAGTTTTTACTGTCAGCAAGAAAGCAATTGATCTTTGAATTTAAATCTTTGGGATATTCATCCTTCTCAATAACTCCAAGTTTGGTATTTATACAGGTAATTCCTTTTAGACTGCCTACCCATAATCGATTGTTCTGATCTTCAGATAGGTGAGTGATTGTGTCATTACTTAACTGGCGGTTAGGTTCTATGCCTCTGTACTGTGTGAAAATTTCCGTTACCGGATTAAACCGGGTTAATCCTCCTCTTGAACCAAACCATAAGTTTCCAGTACTGTCTTCAATTATTTGCTCGATCCATTTGTAGGAAATACTATTGGAATCTTCAGGATTGCTCCTGTAAATCGTAAAATTTTTACCATCGTAACGATTCAATCCATCCTCCGTGCCAAACCACATAAACCCTTTCGAATCTTGAAAAATACAGTAGACTGAGCTGAGGGACAGGCCTTCATTGATGGTAATTCTTTTGAACCGGATGTTATTTTGCTGTGAATAAAGGGTGAGAGTACAAAATAGCCCAACAATAAAGAGAATCAGTTTGGATCTGGTCATTGGATGCAGAGGTTATAGTTCGAGACACAAATTAGTGAAAATTTATGATTGTTTTTTGTTGTTAATTAGACAAATGTATGTTTTACTAAAATCTTAAATGAAATATGAGTCTTATTAGAGTAAATTATGTTTTAATTAATAAAATAAATACTTTTATAGTATTGTTATGTATTAATTGAATCACATTAAATTAAAACAAATGAAATTAGTTAACCTACAAAATTCAGATAAAAAAGGATCTGGGCAAAGTAAATTAAAAGTCATTATGGGGATAGGGCTTTTTCTGTTATTGTGTAATCAGTCTAGTTTTGGACAAAGTTCAAGAGGTTTTCCTGGTGCATCTAGTATGAGGATTGAGGCAAATTCAATGAAACTGTTTGGAGGTAATGTAGTGAATGATCCAAATAAACTTAATTTATCAAGAAAAAAAACACAGATAGGGTCCTTCTATTTATGTGATGATTGGAAAAAAGCTGATATCTATTTGGTAACGGATAGTAGTGTTATAAAAGGTATTGAAACTCGAATAGATTTGCAAAGGAATGAACTCGAGGTTAAGTATAAAGGGGAAGTAAAAGTATTGCCGAGCTTTCGTATAAGAAGTATTGTTTTTAATATTGATGAGGACTTATTTATAACCGAGTGTATATTGAAGTCTTCACAAAAAGGATTCTATAAAGTGTTGGTTGATGATGAAAATTCTTTACTATGCAGATATAATACTAAAATACAACCATCAAATTATAATATTCAGTTAGATGCAGGGCAGAAATCGAGTAAAATAGTAAAAGAACAGAATTATTTTATTTTTAAAGGAGCCGATTTAATTCAATTGGGGAAAACGAAAAGTAAATTAAAAAAACAATTTAATAAGCGACCTAAATTATATGATTTTATAAACCAGAATAAGATAAATCCTAAAAATGAAAGAAGTTTAGTTCAATTTGTAGATTATCTTAATAATCAAAAAATACAATTATAATGCAGAAGCCTCTTACAAAAAAGAGGCTTTTTTATTGCTATATATAAAATGAAAACATCTCTACTCGAAATATGTTGTTACTCTGTTCAATCGGCGATTATAGCAGAACAGTCTGGTGCTGATCGAATTGAATTGTGTACTGGTGTTCATGAAGGAGGAACTACTCCTAGTGCTTCATGTATCAAAATAACTAAAGAATCAGTTAGCATTCCTGTGCATGTAATTATCAGACCTCGAGGAGCCGATTTTTGTTACTCTGATATTGAGTTTGAGTGTATGAAGCTGGATGTAATTCACTGCAAAGAAATTGGTGTGAATGGAATTGTATCAGGTGTTCTGTTTCCTGATGGTAATGTTGATGTGGAAAGAACCAAGGAATTGATCGATTTGGCAAAACCAATGAATTTCACTTTTCACAGAGCTTTTGATATGGTGAATGATCATTTTAAAGCTTTGGAACAATTAATAGAGATTGGAACCGATCGAATTCTCACATCCGGAGGAGAACAAACTGCTGTAATGGGCACAGATTTACTTAAAAGTTTAGTTGAAAAGGCAAGTGGGCGAATAGTGATCATGCCGGGAAGTGGTATCAATCATGAAAATATATTGTGTTTAAAACAAAATACTGGTGCTGAAGAGTTTCATTGTTCAGCAAAGTCTTTGGTGAGAGGGAAAATGGAATATCAGAATCCTAAAATTGCCATGGGAGGCGAAGAAAATGTGCCTGAATTTGAATTTTATGAGGCAGACTCCAAGAAAATTAGTAAAATTGTAAGCATCCTAAAAGCCGAGGACAAATAACTAACGATTCTACTAATGAGGAAGATTTCTATCCTTCTGCTCGGTCTCATTTTCTTTTGGGGCTGTTCCGATGTACATTTTATTCAAGACAATGCCGTTCGTGCAAAAATTTCCAATCGATTCGAAAAACGAAAAGAATTTGCATCCAATAGGTCAAATGAACTTTTCTCGGTATTCCAAGAAAATATTACTACTGAAGAAAAAGAAGCATTGCAGTTTTTATATGCCTACATGCCTTTGTGCGATTTGGCCGATTACAATGGCGATTTCTTCTTAAAACAAGTTCGATCTTCATTTGAGGCCAGAGAAAGTTTTGAGTGGGGTAAAAAAGTGCCGGATGAATTATTTCGTCATTTTGTGCTGCCATACCGTGTAAACAATGAAAATTTAGATTCGGCCCGATGGGTTTTTCTGAAAGAGTTGAAACCAAGATTAAAAGGCATGTCGATGAAAGAGGCAGTGTTGGAAGTGAATCATTGGTGTCACGAAAAAGTAAATTATGCTCCAACAGATATTCGCACAAGCGGACCGCTTAGCATTGTGAGAACTTCATGGGGAAGGTGTGGTGAAGAATCAACATTTACCGTTACTGCCCTACGATCTGTAGGTATTCCTGCCCGTCAGGTTTATACGCCACGTTGGGCACATAGCGATGATAATCATGCTTGGGTGGAAGTTTGGGAAGATGGGAAATGGTCTTATTTAGGCGCTTGTGAGCCTGAACCCGATTTGAATATGGGTTGGTTTACCGAACCTGCACGTAGAGCCATGCTGGTGCATACCAAAGTGTTTGGTGATTTTGAGGGAGATTATGAAGTTGTAAAGCGTTCAGATAATTTCACTGAGATTAATGTGGTGGAGAATTATGCTGATGTGAAGAAAATTTACGTGCAGGTCGTAGATCAATCGGGTAATTCAGTTGAAAATGCAAAAGTAGATTTTGGATTGTATAACTATGCTGAGTTTTATCCAATTGCGAGTAAGAATACCGATTCTGATGGAATATCTTTCCTCACTACAGGTTTGGGTGATCTGCTTATCTGGGCTGGTAAAGAGGGGGAGTATGCTGGCAGGAAAATAAGCGTAAAGCAAACCGATACGCTTTGTTTGGAATTGGGTCGTGGTTTTTATGGAGAGCAAATTGCCGATTTAAATATGGTTCCTCCGGTTGAGCAAGATCCTTATTCGGTTGATGAGAGCAAAAAGAAACAAAATGATATTCGTCTGCCCTATGAAGATAGTATTCGAATGCAATATAGAACCACTTTTATAGATTCAATTACTGCCTGTAAATTAGCTGATGAAAAATCTTTGGATGCAGGAATAATCTGGAACAGCTTCAAGAAAAGTCAGGGAAATTGGAAAGAGATTCAGAAATTTATTAAATCTACATCTGAAGGAAATGGTGCAATTGCAGTTGATCTTCTTAATTTAATTGCTTATAAAGATCTGCGTGATACGCGATCTGAAATACTGGAAGATCATTTGAGTAATACGATCGGAAAATACAAGTTGGAAGATTACAGTTCCAAGGAGCTTTATTTGAAATATGTTTTGAATCCAAGAATCAGCAATGAGTGGTTAATTGCTTACCGCGGATACTTGCAAAAGGCGTTTCAAGATAAATTTACCGGCGAACGATCTGAAATAGTTGAGCAAATTAAACAATGGATTTTAGATGAAATACAAATCACCGAAGAAGAGAATTATTACAATCTGCCAATTACCCCAAAGGGTGTTTATGAGCTGAGAATCTCAAATGCTGAATCCAGAGATGTATTTTTTGTAGCTCTTTGCCGAAGTTTAGGGATTCCTTCGCGTTTGGAGCCAGCAGAAAAAACACCGCAGTATTTCGATGGTAAAGAATGGTTGAATATTTATTTTGAGAAACAAATAGTTAATCAGCCAATTACGGGTTTTGTGATGTTGAATAAAACTGCAAAGGATTTTGATCCGGCTTATTATATGCATTTTACAATCGGAAAAATGATTGATGGTGTTTATGAAAGTCTTGATTATGGCTGGGATTCTAAATTATCCGATTTGCCTTCAAAACTGGAATTGGAAGCCGGAAAATATCGGTTGGTAACAGGCAAACGTGGTGTTGACGGAACTGTTTATGCACATTTGAATCATTTTGAAGTTTTTAAAAATCAGACTACTAAAATTGATTTGATATTCAGAGATCCAAAGGTTGAGAGTAAGATATTGGGTCATTTGGATATTAACCTGAAGGTTTTTAATGATAATGGGGAAAGTGTAAGCCTTAAATCATTAGAGAAGCAGGATGCGATTGTTTTGATGTGGCTGGAACCAGGAAAAGAACCAACCCGACATTTAATGGAAGAATTTAAAGATATCAGAAAGAGATATCAGGAATGGAATGGTAATATTGTTGTATTGCAGGCAGAAGAAATTTCTGATGAAAACTTAACAGACGCTTTTTTTGCTAATATGCCATCAAATTACAAGCTGTATAAAGATAAAAACAATGAGTTGATTATACAGGCTAAAAAGGAGTTGAGAATTACAGGTAAAGTTGAGAAGCCATTGCTATTGGTTTTACATTCCAATGGCGATATTCAGTTCGCTTCCCGCGGATATAAAATTGGGATTCATGAGCATTTGCTCAAAATTTTGGAAAAATAATCTAAAACAGGAATCTCGTGAAGGAATAAAAAAAATGCCGCTTCAATTATTTGAGGTGGCATTTTTATTTTGAAAATATTGTTTTATTTTTTGTTGTAAAAGTCTAATTGTAAAGTTCTTCTGCAAAACTGCCTTCTACCTTATTCCCCAATAAAAGTTCTTCAATAGTAGCAGCAATATCAGTAAAAGAGGTTCTGGTTCCCAAATCAACATTTTGTTTGATATTTTTACCAAACACCATTATTGGAATGTACTCTCTTGTGTGATCAGTTCCAGGGTAAGTGGGATCACATCCGTGATCGGCAGTCAGAATTAAAATTTCATCGTCCTTTAAATTTGCCTGAATTTGCGGCAAATAACGATCAAATTCTTCCAAAGCAGCTTTGTATCCTTCCGGATTTCTACGATGTCCAAACATCATATCAAAATCGACCAGATTCGTAAAGATCAAACCTTTTGAATCTTCTTTTAAAGCAATCAGAGTTTTGTTGATTCCATCCTCATTATCCTTATTGGTTCCGCGGGAGTCAGTAATTCCTTGCCCTGCAAAAATATCTTTTGTTTTACCAATACCGATAACATCCAATCCGCTTTCGCTTAGGCGATCGAGAACAGTTGGAGCGGGTGGCGTAACAGAATAATCGTGACGATTTGCTGTTCTGGCAAAATTTCCTTCACCGCTTCCCAGGTACGGACGTGCAATTACACGCGCTACAGGTTCATGTTCGGAGCAAATTTCCAAAGCGATTTCACAGGCCCGGTACAATTCTTCCAAAGGAATAATTTCTTCGTGAGCAGCAATCTGAAAAACAGGATCGGCAGAAGTATAAATAATCCAGTTACCAGTTTTCATTTGTTCTTCTCCGTATTCGTCAAGAATAGCAGTTCCTGAAGCAGGCTTGTTAGCCATTACTTTTCTGCCGGTTCTTTCTTCAAATAATTGAATGGTTTTTTCTGAAAATCCATTCGCATAGGTAGGGAAAGCACGTTCCAGCTTAACTCCGGCAATCTCCCAGTGACCGGTTGTTGTATCTTTGCCCTTGGAAGCTTCGGCAGCTTTTCCGTAGGCTCCGTTTGTGTTGTTGCTTGATGCAACACCTACAATGTCAGTAAGGTTGCCAAGACCTAGTTTCTGCATATTTGGTAAATTAATACCATTACAATGTTTGGCAATATTTCCAAATGTATTGGAGCCAACATCTCCAAATTCTTCAGCATCTGGTAAATATCCAACGCCAGCGCTATCCAGCACCACAATTGTAGCGCGTTCTATTTTAGGAATCATAAACTTGTGTTTAAAGTGTATAAAATATACTGATGAAGGGTTGTTTAGGTAGTGGGGCAAAGTTAGTAGAACAATTATAAATTAGCAATTAATAATTATAATAAATGTTCTTGATTGGACTATGAAGAAGGTAAAAAATATTTTGTGATGATCTTTCGTGCGGGTATCTTATTTGTATTATAACTTGATGAGTTTTCCTTAACTCAAGAATAAAAGAATCCCCCAAACAAATAGATGTCCGGGGGATGAGATATATAGGTTTAATTTAGACTTAATTGTATAAGTTTTCTCTTTGCTCTTTAATTTTCTCGCTGGAAATATAATCATCGTAATCCATTAATTTATCAATGATTCCATTAGGAGTTAATTCAATAACACGAGTAGAAATTGTTTGAATAAATTCGTGGTCATGAGACGACATCAATACGGTACCACCAAAGTTGATCAATGAATTATTGAATGATTGAATCGATTCCAGATCAAGGTGATTGGTTGGTGTATCCAAAACCAATAGGTTGGCATTTTTCAACATCATTCTGGAAACCATACAACGAACTTTTTCACCTCCCGAAAGAACATTTGCTTTTTTGTAAATATCCTCACCAGAGAAAAGCATTTTGCCAAGGTATCCTCGAAGATAAACTTCGCTGGTATCACTTGAATATTGAGCTAACCAATCGATTAAAGTAATTGGTTCCTGAAAGAATTCAGTATTGTCAAGAGGTAAATATGCTGGTGTAATCGTAACTCCCCATTCATAATTACCACTGTCTGCTTTTTCTATTCCGTTGATGATATCGAAAAGGGCAGACATTGCACGAGGATCTCTGGAAAGGAATATTACTTTCTCACCTTTTTCGATCGTGAATTCTACATCTTTAAATAGAACTTCTCCATCCAGGCTTTTACTTAAACCTGAACAAGAGAAAATTTTATCTCCGGCTTCACGTTCCTGCTGAAAAATAATACCGGGATAGCGGCGGGTAGAGGCTTGAATATCCGAAATATCCAATTTTTCGATCATCTTTTTTCGGGAAGTTGTTTGCTTCGATTTGGCTACATTGGCACTGAATCGGGCAATAAATTCCTGAAGTTCTTTTTTCTTCTCTTCAGCCTTTTTATTCTGATTTGCCTGCTGACGGGCAGCTAACTGACTGGATTCGTACCAGAAGGTGTAGTTACCTGAAAACATTTTAACTTTTCCAAAATCGATATCAACAATATCGGTACATACCGAATCTAAAAAGTGACGGTCATGCGATACCACAATAACTGTATTTTCGAAGTTGGCCAGATAATTTTCCAACCACATTACTGTTTCAAGATCAAGGTCATTGGTAGGCTCATCGAGAAGCAAATTGTCCGGGTTTCCAAAAAGTGCCTGTGCCAATAATACACGAACTTTTTCCTTACCACTCAGTTCTTTCATTAGCTTGTAATGAAGAGCTTCTTTAATGCCCAAACCGCTTAATAATTCTGCTGCTCCGCTTTCAGCATTCCAACCATCCATTTCAGCGAATTGTTCTTCCAGTTCCGATGCTTTAATTCCATCAGCTTCCGAAAAATCGGGTTTTGCGTAAATATCATTTTTTTCCTGCAATACAGCCCACAATTCTGAGTGACCCATAATTACAGTATCTAGAACTGTAAATTCATCAAATTCAAAGTGATTCTGCTTTAAAACCGCCATTCTTTCACCTGGTTCCATCGATATCGATCCTGTTGTAGAATCCAACTCACCGGAAATGATTTTTATTAGGGTAGACTTACCGGCACCATTTGCACCAATAACTCCGTAGCAGTTTCCAGGAGTGAATTTTATATTAACATCCTGAAAAAGAGGTTTTTTACCAAATTGAATAGATAAATTTGAAACTGAAATCATACACTTATTTCCTTTAATTATTAAGGCTGCAAAATTAGTGATTTTTATTTTAGATCTAATCCGATTGTAGGATTAACTTTTAAGTAATTTTTAAAGAAAGGAAACCAGTGCAAAAAAAAAACAGGTTTAATTTGAATTTGCGTTTGAAGAAAGAATGGATGCAATTTCATTTGTATTTTCGGCAGCAGGAATTGTAATCCGGAAGGTTGTTCCCAAATTTAAAGTGCTCTCAACCCGTATTTCTCCTTTGTTTTGTTCAATAAATTGCTTACAAAGGAGTAAACCTAATCCATTTCCTTTTTCGCCATTGGTTCCATTATAAGATTGAGAATGATCTATTTCAAAAAGATGCGCAATTTGATCTTCAGAAATTCCTATTCCGCTATCTTTTATCCACAGTTCAACGAAGTTATCACTTTGATTTAGGCCGATCGCAATAACTCCTCCTGGCTTCGTGAATTTTAGTGAGTTGTTAATTAGGTTACGAATTACTGTATCCAGCATTTGGCGATCGGCAAAAACCATAACGGTTTCTTCAAGTAGTAATTGTAGATGGATGTTTTTTTGTTTTGCTACACTCGAATAGGTTCGAAGATTATTTTCTAAAAGTGGTTTAAGTGATAGAATAGCAGGTTTGTATGGCAGTTTACCTGATTGATTTAAAGACCAGGATAGAAGATTATCGGTTAGACTCAATACATTACTTATGGATTCTTCCATGTCGTGGCAGCTTTCCTCGAGTAATTGATATTTTCTTTGCTGAATAAAAATTTTGATCAACTGGGCAATATTATATACAGATGCTAAAGGAGAGCGCAGATCGTGCGAAATGATTTGAAACAACCTGTTTTTGGTTTTGTTGGAATCCGATAATGCCTCGTTTTTTTGGTCTAAGAGAGTTTTATGCCATTGAATCCTCTCATTTTGCAATTGCAGTAATCGATGTGTTTTTTTATTTCTGTAATACGAACGGACAATAAAAATAGCGTAGCCAAGTAGTAAAATCAACAATACTATTAAACTGTTTCGTTGCCACATTTTACTTTTGTTCTCTTTTTCCAATAAAGTAATTTGCGTTTCTTTTTTCTCCGATTCGTATTTTTCCTGAATCTCTGCAATCTGTTTTAGATTTTCATGGCTGAAAATACTATCTTTTAGTAGTTCATATTGAGAAAAATAGAAGATTGCAGTATCGGCCATATTTAAATGTGTGAAAATCTTGAAAAGTTCGTGATTGCAATTTTTTTGATATTCAATATTTTTGGTCTCAACCGCAAGAGTAAGAGCTTTTTTACGGTATATTAAAGCCTTGGTATATAATTCTTTCTGATAATAAACGTGAGCCAGACTATTAATGGTAGATATTAGAAGGTTTTTATTTCCAATTTTTTCTTTTAATTCCAAACTTTTATTTAAGTACTCCAAAGCAAACGGATATTGTCCCATTTCAAAAAAACAAGAGCCCATGTTGTGATAGGTTTGCGCTAGTTTATACTTATTGGGGGCCTCTTTTAAAACATCAAGATTTTTTTTGTAATAATCTAACGCTTCTTGAAAATTATTCTGAATGGAAAGTATGTTGGCAATATTCGTATTTGAGGTATACAAGAAAGAAATTTGATTCCGCTCTTTGTAAATTTTTTCAGCCTTGTAATAATATTCCAGGGCTTTGTTGTATTTTTTTAAAGCCTTATATATTAGTCCAATACTGTTGTAGGATAAGGGTAGCTCAAAGGTATTGTTGTTGTTTTCGAAATATTCCATACAAGTAAATAAATCAACAATAGCCAGATTGTATTTATTCATATTTCGATAAACGATTCCTCTGTTTAAATAGGTGTTATTTATACCAAGAGAATCGTTGGATAGTATGAATTTATCAAGAGCTTTATTAAAAAAAGATATTGACTGAGTATAGTCTTCCTTACGAAAATGTACTAAAGCAATACGAATGAGGGCATTTCCAGCTCCTGAGTGGTTTTCGGATTTTTCTGCATACTTTATAGCTTCCTTTGCATAATGAATTGCTTCAACTGGTAATTTTCGATAGTTTTTGCCTGTCCATTCATTTAAGAATTCAATTTTTAAATGAATGTCTGAAATAGAATCTAATTTTTTGTCAATAGAATCTAAATTCTGAGTAAAAGCTAAGGGCTTTGCTACAAATATAAATATGATTAATAACAAAACAAGTTTTCTCATACCAAATTCGATTAAAACTATTGAGCAATTTAAGGCGAAAAAATGAATGATAAAAATCGGATTACTAAATTATAAGTTTCCAATATTTATCATTCTTTTGTAAGTACTATTAGCTAAGGGTTGGTTGTTTCGGCATCATCATAATCAACATCGGTTCTGTTTTCTTCAACAGGATTTCCTACTGAAGAATCCCCAGATAAAGCTTGCTTAACAATCATATTCACTTTCTTGATTTCATCTGTAGGTCCTTGTTTTATAGGAACGGCAAATTCAACAATATCCGTTTCTAACGAACCGTTAGTGGTTACAGTAGCTGTTACTGACCATACTTTTTTTCCGTCTATCTCTATAAGTCCTTGTTCTATAGAACTAAGTGCGTAGTCTTTTGGTAAAGAAACTACGGAATTAATAGTATAAACTCCAGTTGATGCTGATTTTGTAAGGTTTACGAAGGGTTTAAATAATTTCATATGTTTTTAATTTTAAGTTTTTGCCATATGGAACTTACCATGCTGGAATAATCATCTCCCTGTGTGTCAGAATATCCTTGGCATGGAGTTTCATAAGTAAATGTTCGTTTGTGATTATTAATTTAAAGTAAACATTTACGAGCATTAAGAAAAAATGTTAGTATTCAATTAAATTTAATTCAATATTTTCTGAATAGCTTCCAATTCCATTGCTTCAAAATGTAAATTTGCAACAGAATTTATGTTTTGGTCGAGTTGATTCACCGAACTTGCGCCAACCAAAACCGAAGTAATTCGTTTATCTTTTAGCAGCCAGGCAATTGCCATTTGAGCTAAACTTTGTCCTCGCTTTTCGGCGATTTCATTCAGAGCTTTAACTTTATCTATTACTTTTTCAGTAATCTGCTCTTTTTGCAAAAAACCATGCGATTTGGCTGCTCTCGAACCTTCAGGAATCCCTTTCAAATATTTATTGGTCAACATTCCTTGTGCCAAAGGAGAGAAGGCGATGCCTCCAATTCCATCTTCTTCCAGAACATCTAACAAGCCATTTTCAACCCAACGCTCAAACATCGAATATTTTGGCTGATGAATAAGGCAGGGAGTTCCCAGTTCCCGTAATATTCTTGAGGCTTCGCGTGTTTGATCGGCACTGTAATTTGAAATGCCAGCATACAATGCCTTACCCTGACGGACAACATGATCCAGTGCCATCATGGTTTCCTCTATGGGTGTATTGGGATCGGGACGATGAGAATAGAAGATATCTACATAATCGAGTCCCATTCTTTTCAAACTTTGATCCAGGCTTGAAATTAGATACTTACGCGACCCCCAATCACCATATGGCCCGGACCACATTTTATATCCTGCTTTAGTCGAAATAATCATTTCGTCACGATATAGCTTTAAATCTTCTTTCAGAATTTTTCCAAAATTTTCTTCAGCAGAACCTGGAGGTGGTCCATAATTGTTGGCCAAATCGAAATGGGTAATTCCCCGGTCAAAGGCATGAAAAATAATCTTTCTGAACTCATTATAGACATCTACATGTCCGAAATTATGCCACAATCCTAAAGAAATTGCAGGCAGTAATAAACCACTTTGCCCACATCTTCGGTAGGGCATATCATCATATCTGTTTTCAGATGCTTTGTACATAGTTATTCAAATTTTATACGAAAAGTGAAGATAGTAAGAAATGTTTAAACATGTTCGAATGTGAGTGAATCAGAATCGAATATTTCAATGAGAACAAGCTAAAACAAAAAAACCACAGAAACTTCTGTGGTTTAAATATAGTATGAGTTTTTTTATAAGGTCTTTTTCAGTGAGAAAAAGAACTCAATCCCCTTTTCTTTTCGTTTTTTAACAAATATTCTTCCTTTGTGATAGGCAACCGCATTTTTCACGATCGATAAACCTAAACCCGTACCACCCATTTTTCTTGACCGGCCATGATCTCCGCGGTAAAACCGTTCAAAAATACGTGGCAAATGCTCTTCTTTTATTCCAATTCCATTATCGGTAACCGAGAAGTAATGGTAATTTGTATCTTCGAAATAATGTGTGAGTTTAATTTTACATCCTTCTCCGGCGTATTTTATCGAGTTATCTATTAAATTTCTGAAAATAGAATCCAACAATTCCGAATTACCTTTTACTTTAAGATCCGAAGGGAAGTTTAGTTCAATTTCCATTTTTGTTTCTGCCAGTTTTAATTCAAAATCGGTGAGCATCTCCTGAACCATTTCTTTTACATTCACCTCTTCAATGGCAAACAATTCATTGGCTTCTTCAATTTTTGTGAGAAAAGAAATATCCTGAATTAAATTCGATAAACGATTAATCTGCAGACACGAACGTTCAATGAATTGTACTTTTTTGTCTTCATCCATAGTCGGATTATCCTTAATGGTTTCCAAAAATCCGGAAACGGCAGTTACAGGAGTTTTTAGCTCGTGTGCTATGTTCAAAGTCATTTCCTGTTTAATGGTTTTCTCATTTTCCATTTTGGTGATGTCGTTTACCGAGATTTCGAAATTACCGTCGGTAAAAACAACTACTTGGAAAAGAAACACTTTATGTCCGATTGTAATGGTTTTTTTCGTACTGATTATATCGACGTTCGGGATGTAATTTGTTCCCAGTTTTTTGATGTTTGTATCGATAAAATCAGTGATTTCTTTTAATTCCGGAAGCTCGAACAGTTCCTGATAGTTATGACTTGAAATGTGAGCCAAATAATTGATGTAATCGATAAAATGACTGTTCCATAGAATCAGGTTCTTTTTTTTATCAAATATGGCAACACCTTCCTGTGCAATCTGAAGGTGCATAATCAGCTTTTCTTTCTCCAGACTAAGAGCCTCGGTTGTTTTTGTTAGTTTGCGGTATATTTTTACAATCTGGTGACTAATTTCACCCAATTCTGTTTTTCCAAAATCCTCATTTGGATCAATTTCTCTGTTATGGGCGGCATTAATGGCAAATTTTCGAAGTTTTGAAATCGAATTTCCAAAATGCTCTGTCGCGTAAATCAGAAAAATTACGGTAACACCAAACAAACCAAACAGAAAATAGAAAAACAGAGTGTTGGCCTTTAAAAAGCTGAGTACACTTTCGTTGATTGGAAGAGCTGTACGAACAAAATATTCGTAGTAGTTTTTTGAATAATAGTAATAGGATTGTCCGGTAGAACCAGATAAACGAATGTTGCTTCCTTTTTGGGAATGCAATGATTTCTGTACTTCAGGTCGGTTGATGTGGTTATCCAGTCTTTCAATGTTTTCCACATACGAGTCGTAAACGACCTTACCTTTTGCGGTGATAACCGATATTCTTATGTCTTTATCAGGCATTAAGGCACGCAATGTGTCAACTTCCGAAAAATTAAGAGTTTTATTCAGTCCTTTTTTTTGAATTAGCTCATGTACCTGCTGTGTATAAATATTAAGAGCATATTCCAGTTTCTCTCTTCGATACAAACGTTCCTGACTGTATTGAAATCCTCCAATTAACACAGAGAATATCAAAACAATAAGAAAGAAGAAAAAGAACAATCTCTTTTTGTATTTTGAACCGGATTTTTGAATGAGTTTTTGCATGAAATTATAGATTAGGGTCATCAATTTGTTCTAGGTTCAAAATAGTAACCATAGCCAGATTTTGTTTTAATGAATTTATGATATTCACCAATTTTTTTTCTTATTCGTCTTACATTAACATCCACTGTTCTGTCGCCAATCGAGCTGTCATTCGCCCAGATAATACTCATTATTTCGTCTCTGGAATATATTCTTCCCGTATGACTGATGAGCAATCGAAGTATTTCGTACTCGGTTTTTGTTAAACCGATGTCCTTTCCATCGATACACACTTTTTTCGATTCCGATATCATTTTCAAATCTTCGAATTCGAAAACAGCATCTTCTTTTGAATCAGAAAAAACGCGTTTGCAAATTACATTAATTCTTGCAATAATTTCTTTTACCGAGAAAGGTTTGGATACATAATCATCTGCTCCCGCATTAAAACCAATAAGTTTATCTGCCTCGCTTGTTTTCGCTGTAATAAAAAGTATTGGTTTTTCTGACAGATCAGGATTTCTTCGAATTATTTTTGCTAAATCGAGCCCTGAAATTTCACCCATCATAATGTCTAAAAGGAAGAAATCGTACGTTTTAAGCTCTAATTTCAAGGCTTGTTCTGCAGAATAGGCAACATCTACATCAAATCCTTCCTGTTTAAGGTTGAACTGGAGGATTTCGCATAAATCCTCTTCGTCATCAACTACTAATATTTTTAAATCCTTCATGGTTTTTAATTAAAAAAGTTGAGTTTCAAGTTTTAGTAGTTCACCAACTTTTATTGCTTATAATTGATCCTCTTCAGGCAACTCCATATGGCGCAAATCAATGCCTTGCTGGTAATAAATTGCCGCTTCAGCAATATTTGTTGCATTGTCTGCTATTCGCTCGATATTACCTAATATGCTGTTGAAATTTAACAGATTGAAAATTTCGGTTGGTTCACTGCTTTTGGGTGAATTTTTTCGAACCATTCGTTTCAAAATTTTCGATTGCATTTCGTCAACGATCTCATCATTTTTAATGGTCCAGATAGCATATTCACGATCCCCGTCCTCAAAGGATATTAATGCTTTTTTAACCATTTCTGCGCTTATCGACAGCATGTTTAAAACCGAATCTTTATGATTCTCATGAATTGTTGGCGGCTCCATTTTATGAAAAAACCGCATGATGTTATTCAGCTGATCACCAATTCTTTCAATATGGCCAATCATTCTAAAGTAAGAGACTAAAAGGCGCAAATCGCTTGCCATGGGGTGTTGCAAACCAATTGTTTCAATAATGTTGTCACTCATTTTTATTTCGAACTGATCAATTTTATTTTCGTTTTTTTTAAACGTGTCTATCAGTCCTTTTTCTATTTTATCCAAGCCATGATTGACCACCTCTTCTAAAATATCAAACTGTTGAAAAAGCAGTGTTTGCATTTTAGCGAAATCATTATCAAGCTTATCGAATTTTTTATCTTTTTTGATTGACATTGTATGTGAATTTGTTTTGTTAGTATGTGAATCGGGTAATTAATGAAAATCAACCAAATTTTCCGGTTAGGTATTCTTCGGTACGCTTGTCCTTAGGCATGGTAAACATCTGTTTGGTTTTACCATATTCAACCAATTCGCCTAAATACATAAACATCGAATAGTCTGATATTCTTGCAGCCTGCGACATGTTGTGCGTAACCAAAACAATTGTAAAATCCTTCTTCAGTTTTACCAGCAGATCTTCAATTTTTGCTGTTGCAATCGGATCCAATGCAGACGTAGGTTCATCCAACAGAATAATTTCAGGAGTGTAGGCAAGTGCCCGTGCAATACAAAGGCGTTGCTGTTGTCCTCCCGATAGAAATGTTCCTTTGTTGTGAAGGGAATCTTTTACCTCGCTCCACAAACCAACCTCACGTAAAGATTTCTCAACAATTTCATCTTTTTCTTTTCTTTTCAATTTAATTCCATTTAAAAGATAACCGGCAATTACATTGTCGTAAATACTCATAGTCGGAAAAGGGTTTGGACGTTGAAAAACCATTCCAATCTTTCTTCTCAGTAAAATAGGATTCATCTTATAAATATCTTCTTCGCCAAGATAAACAGAACCTTTGTTGTGCGTATCAGGATACAATTCGTGCATTCGGTTAATGGCTCTAAGCAATGTGCTTTTACCACAACCCGAAGGTCCCATAATTGCTGTGATTTTATTTTTTGCAATTCCCGCAGAAACATCATTAATCGAATATTTGTCTCCGCCGTAGGAAACAGAAAGTTTATCGATGTTTAAAATAGGAGATTCTATTTTTTCAATTGGGTTTTGCATCATGTTGTTGACTTTATAAGGTTGTGCTTTTACTTCAGCTTCTACTTCTTTTTTTTCTAATACTGTACTTTCCATCTTTTTGCGATTGCTTTAGCGGTAAGATTTAAACATAAAATCAAAATTAACAGGAACAAGGATGCACTCCAAATCATATCTACAAGGTTTGGATCGTTGTAAAACTCCCAAACCAATAGGGGAATAGCACTTGATGGTTCTGTTATATCTGTGCTGATTGCAGCACTTCCCAGAGCTGTCAGCATTAATGGAGCCGTTTCTCCCGCAATTCTTGATATACCAAGAATCACGCCCGTAAGAATTCCGCTGATACCTGATGGAAGCACGACTCTTAGCATGGTTTTGTGATAGGGAACGCCTAAAGAAAGAGCGGCTTCCTTTAGAGTTCCAGGTATCATTTTCAGCGTTTCTTCCGTTGAGCGAACTATCGAGGGTAACATCATGATTGAAAGGGCAACACTTCCTGCTAAGCTGGAAAAGCCGGCAGTTATTGGTTTCACCACCCAAATGTATCCGATAACACCAAGTACAATGGATGGAACTCCTTGCAGCATGTCTACTATAAAACGAACCACACCGGCAAATTTACCTTTCGAATTTTCGGCCAGATACATGCCGCAAATAATCCCTACAGGAATAGCAATCAATGAAGCCATTCCAACAATAATTAATGTGCCGACTATTCCGTTGGCTATACCGCCGGGAATAATTTCATTGTTTTTAACAGCAACCATTGCCTCCATGGTATCTGGTGCAACTTTATAAAAGAAGCTGATGTTAATTTGTTTGTATCCCTTTTTTATCAACTCGAAAAGGATAAGAAAAAGAGGGACACTTGAGAGAAATGCCAAAAATATAATTGCGTAGGTGAATAGCTTATCCTTAAGCAATCGCCTGTTTAGCTTAGCATTCGATATTTGAGCAGATGTATTCATTCTATATATCTTATTACGGCTAAGCCGATAATTTTTTCATGATTAATTTGCCGATGTAGTTCACAATACCTGTAATTACAAATAAGAGCAATCCTATTTCAACCAATGAGGTGTATTTTAAACCATCGGCTTCACCAAATTGATTGGCGATTAAACTTGCCATAGTGTTTCCTAAATCGAAAATTCCGGTTGGGATTTTGTTGGAGTTACCAATCAGCATGGTTACTGCCATTGTTTCTCCAATTGCTCTTCCTAATGCAAGAATGTATCCTGCAAATATTCCTGATCCTGCATTGGGGATGATAACCGTTTTTACAACTTCAAACCGGGTAGCACCAAGAGAATATGCGGCTTCTTTTAAACTGCCCGGAACCATTGAGATCACTTCCGATCCAAGAGAGGATGCGTAAGGGATTATCATGATTGCGAGAATTATGGATGATGTAAAAATACCAAATCCCTGAGCGTTTAGCCCCAAGTCGGTAATTATGGGACGTAAAGCATAAAATCCCCATAAACCGTATACAACGGATGGGATACCTGCCAACAGATCGATCACAGATCGTAAAAAAGATGGTAATTTACCATTCTTGAAATATTCGCCTAAAAACAGTGAGATGGAAAAGGCAAATGGAAATGTTATTAGTAATGCCAGAACTGAAGTGACCAGCGTTCCAATAATAAAGGGGAGAGCACCATACGATTCTCTTCCTTGGGTTGGATTCCAGTCTGTTGAATAAATAAAACCAAAACCAAATTCTTTAAATGAGGGGATTGATCCAATAAATAAGGTAGTTACAATTCCTATAGCAATCAGTACTATCAAAACACCACTACCAATTAAAAGATATCGAAATATTTTTTCGCTGTTCATAAGCTTTGAACGGTTCCTGTTAAATGAAGAACTTGCTTCCAATTGAGAAACTGTTTAAAAATAAATTTAAACAGCTTCTAAGTCTGGAGAACTTTTTATTGTACGAATACAAATAAACTGGAAGCAAGTTCAATATTGAAATTAATCAGTTTGTTATTTTAAAGACTTACCATTATAGGTAACAGTACTCAAAACAGCTTTTGCTTTTGCAACCGCAGTTTCAGGAAGTGGTGCATAATGAACTTTTGTAGTTTCTTTTTGCGCATCAGCACTAATTGCCCAATCAATCAATTTTATGGTTTGAACAGCCTGATCAAGACTTCTGTTCTTGTAATTCTGCTCCTTGTAGATGATCAACCAGGTAAAACTTGAGATAGGATATCCATCAACAGCATCAGTGTTTGTTAAACTAACACGTGTATCGGCAGGCATTTCACCTTTTGCCGAAGCACTTACCGATTCAACAGAAGGCTTAATAAAGTTGCCAGCTAAATTTTGAATGCTTGCAACAGGAATGTCTTGAGCAAATGCATATTCCGATCCGATATAACCAATTGCACCAACAGTTTGGCTGATAGTTCCGGCAACTCCAGGATTTCCTTTTGCACCTATTCCAACAGGCCATTGCAATGCTTTTCCTGTACCAATTTTTTCTTTCCAATCAGCACTAACTTTACTCATGTAATCGCTGAAAATGAAAGTTGTTCCACTTCCATCAGAACGGTAAACTACAGTAATGGCTAAATCGGGTAAGTTAATACCAGGATTTACAGCTGCAATTTTAGCATCGTTCCAGTTTGTAATTTTACCCATGAAAATACCTTCCATCAGTTCAGGAGTGAATTTTAGTTCTGGTTTTTCAGGAAGGTTGTATGCTGCAACAACGGCACCCAAACAGGTAGGAATATGAAGAACTTTACCCGGCATTTCAGCCAATTTGGCATCGTTTAGAAATGCATCACTTGCACCAAAATCTACAATTTCATCTTTCAGACTGCGAATTCCTCCGCCAGATCCGATTCCACCATAAGTAACCAGCAAACCTTTTTCTGATGAGTAGTTTTTGAAAATTTTGTTGTAAAATGGTTGTGGGAAAGTTGCACCGGCACCGGTAATAGTTTCCGCTTTCTCAGCAGTTTTTGCTTTTTCTTTTCCTGAGCCTCCACAACCAGCCATAAGGGCAACAGCAATAACAGCGGTTAGAAGCAGTTGAAATTTTTTCATCTTTTTAAGATTTTAGTTTAGAACTATTGTTCTTGTATTTATTAAATTATTTATATTTCACTCTTAACAACAGAAGAGAAGCAAACTCCTCATCTTTTGGTACTACAATGTTATGAAGCTAACATTACAGGAATGTTACAGGAATGTTAAATAAACGTTACATCTTTTAAGTTTCTGAATAAGAGGGCATAATCTCTTGTTTTTTCGAGAATAAATTAAAAATGTATCATTTTCAGGAGTGATTTTATCCCGTATGGAGATTGAATAATTTGTAGCATCAACTTTAAAACTCAATATATTGAACTATTAATTCACATTTTAAATGAAAAATAAATTAAATGTAAAAGTTGATGTGCAGTTGGCTGCAGAATTGATCCGGAATTCGGGATCGATGATTGCATTTACCGGAGCCGGTGTTTCTGTAGAGAGTGGAATTCCTCCTTTTCGGGGCCCGGAAGGCCTATGGAGCCGATACGATCCGCAATGTCTGGATTTGGATTTCTTTCATTCTCACCCCAAGGAATCATGGACAGCCATTAAATCGATATTTTATGATTTTTTTGGAAAGGCAAAATTTAACGAGGCTCATCGGGTGTTGGCCGATTTTGAGGCAAAAGGACTGCTAAAGGCACTTGTAACGCAGAATATCGATAATTTGCATCAGATGGCAGGATCTAAAAATGTTTTGGAATTTCATGGGAACTCTCAGAAATTGATTTGTCCGCATTGCAGGAAAATCTATTTGCCCGAAGAAGTTGACTTGAATGTTTTGCCACCCAGATGCGTGGCAGACAAGCAAATATTGAAGCCCGATTTTGTGTTTTTTGGTGAAGGCATTCCCGAAGCAGCTTACCGCAGATCACTTTTGGCAGCACAAAACGCCGATGTGGTATTAATTATAGGAACCACGGGAGAGGTGATGCCTGCTGCTATGATTCCTGCCGAGGCAAAGCAGGCTGGTGCAGTAATTATCGAAATCAATACCGAAGCATCCAATTATACCAATCAGATTACGGATATCTTTTTAAAAGGGAAAGCGAGTGAAGTGTTGCTGGAATTGGAGGGGTTGATTTAGCGGAAGAATCGCACAAAAAAATAGAATTGGGAACTTGTGATAAGGAATAAGGAAATATTTCTGCTAAGAATAGCCAGTGAGATAAAGCTGGAATTAGAAGACTTGATTCAGCAGAATAGATAAGTTACCGCTTTGATTAGTTGGGTTTTGTTATCGGAAAATTAAATTGTAAAATCTACAGTAAATCCCGAAAGGGCGTTTCAAAATCCCAATTCATAAAGTAAAATAGAGGAAAATATTTTATATTTGTTTTCGATTTTCGAATACAAGTGTGATTAATCACAGTTTAAGTTGTTGGAAATCTTAGTTTTAAAAACCGGATAACCCGGGTGTTGTATTGAAAGTAAAAAATCAAAATAGAATTTCATGAAGTTATTAGAAGGAAAAACAGCTATTATTACCGGTGCATCCCGTGGTATTGGTAAAGCAGTTGCAATCGAATTTGCAAAGCAAGGTGCTAATGTTGCTTTTACTGATTTGTTCTACAATGAGCAGGCAATCGAAACTGAAAAAGAAATTGCTTCTTACGGCGTAAAAGCCAAAGGATATGCATCGGATGCAAGTAATTTTGCTGATACTGACAGAGTAGTTAATGAAATTGTAGCAGAATTTGGTGCAATTGATATCTTGGTTAACAACGCTGGTATCACTAAAGATACTTTGTTAATGCGTATGACCGAAGAGCAGTGGGATATGGTAATCAACGTGAACTTGAAATCTGTATTCAACTTTACCAAAGCAGCTCAAAAAACAATGTTGAAGCAACGCAGCGGGTCTATCATCAACATGAGTTCTGTTGTAGGTGTTAGCGGAAATGCCGGTCAGGCAAACTATTCAGCTTCTAAAGCAGGAATTATTGGCTTTACAAAATCAGTAGCTAAAGAATTGGGTTCCCGTGGAATTCGTTCCAATGCAATTGCTCCGGGTTTTATTATCACAGAAATGACAGGAAAACTTCCTGAAGATGTTGTGAAAGAATGGGCTGGTAAAATTCCTTTGAAAAGAGGCGGTACTCCTGAAGAAATTGCAAAAACATGTGTTTATTTAGGTTCCGATCTTTCTTCATACGTAACCGGACAAACCATTCACGTTTGTGGTGGTATGAACATGTAAGAAATTACAAAATCATATTTCAAAGCCATCCTTCGGGGTGGCTTTTTTGTTTTCAATCCCTGTAAAGGAGGGACAAAAGTAAAATCTGGCTTGTGCCAGGTGCTCACCAAACTATTTTTTGATAGTCTGGCTTGCGCCGGATGCTCACCAAACTGTTTTTCGATGGTCTGGCTTGTGCCAGGTGCTCACCAAACTATTTTTTGATGGTCTGGCTTGCGCCGGATGCTCACCAAACTGTTTTTTGATGGTCTGGCTTGCGCCGGATGCTCACCAAACTGTTTTTTGATGGTCTGGCTTGCGCCGGATGCTCACCAAACTGTTTTTTGATTGTCTGGCTTGTGCCGGATGCTCACCAAATTTTTTTTTGATAGTCTGGCTTGTGCCGGATGCTCACCAAACTGTTTTTTGATTGTTTGGCTTGCGCCGGATGTTCACCAAACTGTTTTTCGATGGTCTGGCTTGCGCCGGATACACTCCAAACTATTTTTTGATTGCGGAATGGAAATGTTTTTGCTTAGCGCATCGCGAAAAGGAAGAGGATTATACCAATTTAATTTCAAAATGGACTTTAATTAAGAAACTGTTTAAAAATTTATCCTTTAGCTTTTTTATAAGCCAAAAACCTCATAATTGCGTTAAATTATCTTTAAATAGAACCACTATTCGCATCAAATTTGCCTTATTCTGAGTCTTTTTTCTTCGATAAAAATTTCTAAAAATAAATTTAAACAGCTTCTAAAATGAATTAATTTTTAGCTGTACCGAGGCAAAAAAATAAAGCACAGCCATGTTGCGATGCATCTTTTTTAACGAAGATATAGCTGAAAAGAAAACATTTTATAAGGTGTGTTTTGATGTTAATTTGGTAGTAAATACAATTCACTACATTCATTTTACAGTTGAGTTCATTTTATTTTTCATTCCAATAACTATTTCGGAATATTGTATCGTAGAAAAATTACAAAAGACATACAAACAACAACTAATACTTACGATATGAGAAAGTACATTCAGTTTTTACTGGTAATGGCAGCCATAATACTGCTTCCGGCTTACAATGGTTTGGCGGTTAAGCCCGATAAAGAAATAACGATTAGCTGGAATTCGAACTGGAATCGTGAAAATCTCAAGATTTCAAGCAACGGAGATATCGAATTTAATGATTCTTATACAGATATTATTTCGATATCGGATGGCGGATATCTGAAAATCAGTATGGTGAGTTTCGGAATGAAACGAAAGCTATACGTAAGTTCGGACAACGGACGTGTTGCTTACCGATACTTTGAAGGAAATAAGGAGGTGAATTTTGAACCCAAAGGCCGGGAATGGATGAAAAAGGTATTGCCTGATGTAATTCGTAATTCGGGATTGGATTTGGAGAACCGTGTTAATAAGATTTATCAGAAGAAAGGCATCACCGGCTTTTTATCGGAACTTGAGAAAACCGACAGTGACTATTTTAGTTCAAGAATGGTTGAATATCTTTTGAAGAATAATAAATTGAACAAGTCGGAACTGCAAAATTTGCTGAGGGAGTTTCCTTACCGGATTGATTCTGATTACGAGTTGTCTCAGATTTTTAAAAAGTACAATCCTGTATTTTTGCAAGACGCAGAAGTCTCGGCTGAATTTTTTCAAAGCCTGGCAGAATTATCCTCAAACTACGAATTATCTCAGGTGTTGTCATCTGTTTACAAACTGAATGATTTAACCAACGAAAATTTCACCTTTTTTATCGGTGCTTTTGATGACATTTCATCGGATTACGAAAAATCCAATTTAATGAAACTGGCCTTGCATGATGACAGGCTGACCAATGAACAATTAACTGTTTTGCTAAAGGAAGCGGAAGACCTTTCATCGGACTACGAAAAATCCCAGATTATTAAGTCGTTGCTGAACGCAGACGGACTCTCAACAAAGAATCTGAATGAAATAATTGAACTAACTCACAGCTTATCTTCCGATTACGAAAGGACACAAATTATTGGTACAATGATCAAGAGAGGTTTGCTGAATACGTCTAATCTGGATGAATTTAATGAATTGATTGAAGAGATATCATCAGAATATTCCTATACGCAAATATTAAATGAGTTGATTGGTTATGAGGCCTTAGGCACCGAGCGTTTTAACTACTTGATAAAAGCATCCGATAATATTTCTTCTTCGTATGAACTAAGTAAGTTTTACAATTCGTTGTTAAATCAGGAGGAATTGTCAGTAGAACAGCAGTTGGAACTTATTTCAAAATCTGAGAATATTTCTTCCAATTACGAATTGGCTCAATTCCTGACCAGAGCAAGTCAAAAAATGGATTTAAGCAATGAGAAAGTTTATGATGCTCTTATTAATGCGACTCAGGAAATTAGTTCTGAATATGAATATGGAAAAGTTATGAAAGCGATTTATTCTCATCGGAAAGACAGATAAGCCGGTTGTTGTAGCTTAATAGGATGATCAACAGTTTATGAATTGTTTTTGGCATGCAATTACACAATTAGAACGAAATTGAGGTTGTAAAAGTTTGATTTCTGACTGCTTGCCTTACCTTTAGCAGGTATTTATACCAATTTAATTTCAAAACAGACTTTAATTAAAATGAATTAATTTTTAGCTGTATCGAGGCATAAAAGTAAAGCACAGCCATGTTGCGATGCATCTTTTTTAACGAAGATATAGCTGAAAAGAAACATTTTATAAGGCATGTTTTGATGTTAATTTGGTAGTAAACTAAATAGAATTAAAATCCCATACGTACCAATGAATAAATACTTACGTTTTTTTATCATCAGTCCTGTTCTTGGAATTTTGTGCTATATGCTGGCTTTTTATGGTCATGCAGGCGAATTGCCTGGTGCCGAATTTAAATTCAACGGCTATGTGCCCAGCGCCATATTTGGTTTGTGGGCCGGCTTTTCGGCATTGGGAATCGGGCAGTATTTAAACAGGAACTTTAACTGGCGTCAAAAACATGCGCTTCGTTTTTTAATTCAATGTGTTTTGCTGTATGTGGTAGGTTTGGTACTGGTGGCAATTTATTCCGAAATGTTTTTAATATCGCTGCGGACCGAACTAACTTATACCCAGTTTTGGTTGATGTATAAAGATGAATTCTTTAAATCGGTCATCATTCTTTTTATTCTCGTATTTGTTTATTCCCTTTTGGATTTTGTGGTGTATTCTTACAATCAGATGAAGGAAGAGGAGATTCGCTCGGCAGAGATGATCAACAATCAGCTTAATCTGCAGTTTGAAGCGCTAAAATCTCAATTGGATCCTCACTTTTTGTTCAATTCCCTGAATACAATTTCTTCGCTGCTTTATAAGAATACCGAAAAGGCGGAACGCTTTATCCGTATGTTTGCCGAAAGCTATCGCTTTATATTTAAGCAGAACGATCAGGCATTAATTCCTTTGCAAAAGGAGTTGGATTTTGTGCAGGCCTACAATTATTTGCTGGAGGTCCGGTTTCAGGAAGCATACGAATTAAAGATCAACTTACCTGATGCTGTTTTAAAAAGCTATGTTCCCCCTTTAAGCGTGCAGATGCTGGTTGAGAATGCAATTAAACACAATCTGATATCGCAAACAACACCTCTGGCCGTGGAAATTGATTCGGAGAAGAATTATTTGTGCGTTCGAAACAATATCAATCCGTTGCGGGAGCAACCGGAATCATTTCAAATTGGCATCGAAAATATTCGAAAGAGATACTCTTATTTTACCGATGAAACGATTCTTCTGGATAAAAATGAACATTTTAAAGTCAGTTTACCACTGATTTCTCAATTGAAATAATTGAGATGCAAAACCAAAAGAACAGCTGTTAACTATGAAGACTAATTATTTAAACCATCTGCTTTACAGGATATTTGCACCACCCTTGGTTGCTGTATTCGTTTACCTGCTGATATTACTAATATTCGACCGGCTCTCTGAAATTGGAAACAATTTTAGTCCGGAAGAAGTCCTCTTTTTGGGAATTGTGACTTTTGCCTTATTCGAAGTATATCGTTTTTGGATTCATCAAACAGAGAAAATCGGCTATTTAAAAGAACGGGTTTTGCTGAAATCCTTTTTCCTGTTTATGGGAAGTTTTATCATCACAATCATTCTTATTTTCGCTTTCTTTTCTCTCTACTTCATTTATTTTCTGGGATTAAGTGAGTTTAGGGCCGAATTGACCTCTTTCCTTATTGTATTTACTTTAGTTGGTATTTTGTATCATCTTTTTTATCTGAGTATCCGGTTTTTAGATCAGCAAAAGGTGCTTCTGCTGGAGAAAGAGGAAATGAATCGGAAAAATATTGAATTTGAACTGCAGGTGTTTAAAAATAAGATTAATCCCGATTTCTTATATCAGTCACTTGAAAGTGTAATTAGTCTGATTCGGAAAAAAGAAGTTGATCAGGCAGAAAAATTCATCGATCATCTGGCTTTATTTTACCGGCGGATATTAGGGAACAGATACTCTGAAATTATCTCGCTTGAAGAGGAAATTCAAAAGGTTGATCAGTACATACTCATCAGAAATAACAAATACAACAACAACTTTATTGTCAATTGGAAGATTGAATCATCTCTAAAAGATATTCATATTGTTCCCAATACTGTTTTGCAGGTATTGCAAATGATAGAATATTACCAAATGGTTGATTTAAATACCAAATTGGTTGTTGATGTGAGCGAAAATGATGATTATATTGTATTTTATTTTTTGTCTTCGGAGCGGTTAACTCCGGTTCCCAAATTGAATATGCAGATGAAGACTCTAAAAAAAGCCATTGGGTTTTATTCAAATAAGGAGCTTGTTTGGGATAAAAAGAGTGAATTCACCCAAATTTACATTCCGAAAATTAATTTAGAAGATTAGCAAATTACTAAACCACATATCCCTGTTAACCATGAATGTAGTTATTATAGAAGATGAAGTATTGGCCGCCGATAAGTTGGAACGTTTGCTGCACAAATACGATCCCAAAATTAAGGTGATTGATCGGTTCGATTCAGTTACTGATTCCTCCATCTGGTTGGGAAACCCATCGAACAAAGCTGATTTGATTTTTTTGGATATCCATTTGGTTGATGGATTGAGCTTCGAAATATTTAATAGAGTACAGGTGCAAACACCTATTATTTTTACTACTGCATACAACGAATATGCTTTGAATGCATTTAAATTAAACAGCATCGATTATCTGTTAAAACCGGTTACGTTTGATAATCTGTATACCAGTTTGAAAAAATTAGAGCACCTTAAGGAATCATTGACAGGAGCCGGGAATATGAGGAATTTTGAGGAGTTAAGCAATGCTCTGGCTACTATTCAAAAAAATTACAAAACACGTTTCATGGTGAAAATCGGCGAAAAACTAAGATCCTTTAAGGCAGAGGATATTTCTGTTTTTTATGCCGATGGCAGAGACGTGTTTATTCTGTTGAAAGAAGGCAACCGCTACATTATCGATTACAAAATGGAAGAGCTTCAGGATTTGTTGAATCCGGAGCAGTTTTACCGGATCAGCCGCTCCTTTATCGTTAACATCAATTCAATAAACGGTGTTTCGGTTCACTCCAATTCACGACTGAAAGTAGATTTATCGCAGGAATTTGACAGGGAATTGATTGTAAGCAGAGAAAAGGTTGGCAGCTTTAAAGATTGGTTTAACGGTGCCGGATAGTTGGCTTCTGATTTGACACAAAGCTCGATATAGCCTTCTGTTTTAAATGAACAGCAAAACTAAAATGCTGACATCGATATTCTGTACGATGGATCGTAAAATTACAGGACAGTGAACACGAATTAGTTTTTTGTTTGGAAATTAAAAGCCGGAAATTTTTGTATTATGAATGTTTAGACTAATTTTAAATAAGAAGTTTGAATATTCACTAAAAAATAATGATTTCCATGAAAACTTTACAATCAAAAATTGGAGCAGGCCTTCTAATCTTGTTTATGCTCTTGCTTGGGGCTTCATCAAAAACGTATGCTCATTGCGAGATTCCCTGCGGAATTTATGCTGATTCTCTTCGGATCATCATGTTGTCGGAAGACATTGAAACCATTGAGAAAAGCATGAAAAAGATTACCGAATTATCATCTTCAGAGAAAGTAGACTACAATCAACTGGTTCGATGGATCACCAATAAAGAAGATCATGCCAATAAAATTCAGGATATTGCTACCCAGTATTTTATGTTTCAAAGGGTAAAAGTTTCAGATGATCCTAAAATAATGGCTAAAAATGCAGAACTTCTGGCTGTTCTTCACGAAATTTGTGTTTATGCAATGAAGTCTAAACAAACTACAGATCTAACATATGTTGAGAAGTTAAAGCAGGCAGTTCAAGAGCTTTCTCATTTGTATTTTGGAGAGGAAGAACATCATCATCATTAAAAATATATGGTGTTTCACAAATCCCTTTCTTGCACAGGAAGGGATTTTTTCAATATATACAGATTGTAAAAGGGACGTGTTTATTTAAAATAGAATGAATTAAATTCAGATTCTAAAATTAGTATTACAATGAGTGATTCAATTTGGTGTTTCGAGAATATTAACCTTTATCAGGTTCTTTGTCCGCATAAGTTAAAGGAGTTTGGAAAAGATCATTTTGAAGGATTTAAGAAAGGAGATTTTATCTATTTTCCCGAAGATGCTTCTCAATCAATTTTTATGGTGAGTAAAGGAAAGGTGAAAATTGTTTCTTATAACGAAGATGGAGAGGAAGTTGTGAAGGCTATTCTAGGGAAAGGAGAAATATTTGGAGAAAAAGCTCTGCTGGGAGAAGAAAAACGAAGTGATTATGCACTGGCCTGCAGTGAACCCACCGAACTGTGCCCAATGAGATTGTCGGATATGTATCAACTAATGCGTACAAATGAAAAGTTTGGCTTTTCAATTTACAAACTGATAGGTGTACGGATAAAAAAAATGGAACGGCGTTTGGAAGCTCTCCTTTTTAAGGATGTTAGAACCAGATTATGCGAGTTTATTAAGGAGATGGCCGATGAAAGTGGAACTATGGAGGGCACAGAACTGGTTGTGAGTCATTTTTTTACTCAAAAAGATTTTGCAGATTTAATTGGAACAAGCAGAGAAACCGTTACACGCTTATTTAATGAATTGAAGGAAGAAGGAATTATTGATTATTCAAGGAAGGAAATAAAAATTTTAGCGAAAGAAAAATTATAAAGACTTCATCTTTTTTCGCAAATGTGATATGGCTTACATTTTATGATTGTTGACGATGCTAATTTTGGTATAGAGTAATAATCAAAAAATGTAAAAAGATGAAAAAGATACTAAGTTTAGCCACAGCAGGCGCATTGTTATTCTCAGCCTGCAATTCAGACGATGATGTTGTAATGAATCCACTTCAAAAAGGAGTTTTCACAGTTCGGGTGGAAAATATTCAAACAGGTAAAGATTTTTTTAGATCGGGTACATCTGATGCTGTTGGGCCTGGTGGATCATTAAGTTTTAGCTTTAATGCAGGAAAGGGTTCCCGCCTTTCTTTCGCTGCAATGTTGGCTCAATCCAATGATTTGTTTTATGGTTTTGCTGATACAGGATTAGCTTTGTACGATGCAAATGGAGATCCTGTAACAGGCGACGTAACTTCTGAAATTATGCTTTGGGATGCAGGAACAGAGGTAAATCAAGAACCAGGCGCAGGAGCCGATCAGGCTCCCAGACAAGCAGGTGCAAATACTGGAATGGATGAAAACGGAACTGTTAGATTGGTTGCCGATGTAATGGATGGATACACCTATCCGGCAAATTCTGAAGTAATTCAGATGAGTTTGGCTCACGATGGTGGTTCTGAATTTACAGTCACCATTAATAATGTATCCGACATGTATGCCTTCCAGTCTCCAATAGCACCAGGAGTTTGGGTAGTTCATAATTCAGGAATGCCTGTTTTCACAGCTAATCAGGTTGTAGCAAATGGTTTGGAAGGATTGGCAGAGGATGGAGAGAATGCCGGTACAGGTATGTTTTTAGCTGATAACAGTGGATATGTTTCCCCTTTTGCTCCCGGTGTATTTTCGGTAAGCACAGTTGGTTACCCATTGTTCATAGATGGTGAAGTTCAAGCGGGTAATGGTTTGGAAAAATTGGCTGAAGATGGCGATCCCGGAGATTTAGATACCTATTTGAACGGTTTGTCTTCTGTTGTTGGTCACGGTGTTTTTTCGGAACCTGTGGGACAAAGTGGCGGAGCGCCTATATTCCCGGGAGATGCTTTCGAATTTACTTTTGAAGCAACCGAAGGCGATTATTTAAATCTGGCAACGATGTTGGGACAATCAAATGATATATTTGCAGCTTTTGATGATATGGGAATTGCTTTATTCAATAATGGAACTCCGGTTACCGGAGATGTAACATCGATGTTAAAATTATGGGATGCCGGAACCGAGGTGAATGAATACCCGGGTGCAGGTAATAATCAGGCACCAAGACAAGCGGAACCGAATACCGGAGATACTGAAGAGGTTAAGGTAATGCAGGTGAATGACGGATTTACGTATCCTGCAGTAAATGATTTGCTTAAGGTGACAATTAGTGCCAACTAGAATTTGAATTACAGGGGTTTTCACATGGAGTGAGAATCCCTTTTTTTATTCCTTTTCGAGTAAGATATAGGCACCAAAAGTTTTATTTTGAAATGGACTTACCAATGGCAGATATCCATTTACCCATTTTCCATCCTGAATTTCAAGTGGATGTTTCTTCATCATTTCCAAATGGAATAGGTCGAAACTTGCTTTGAATTGATTAAAGATTTTAAAATTGCCTTTCGAGCCCGAACGAATATTTTTGTTTAGAAAAAGAGCCAAAGTACTCATGTTGTACCGAAGATTAATCTCCAGGCAAGGATGAATTCTCAGCTTTTCTTCACGATCTAAAACCAACATACAATCAACTCCAAAATAACCCGTATAGTTGGTTGCTATATCCGAATCTGCAAGCGTTTCCGACATGCAGGACTCCAATTCATGAATGTATTTTCCGGTCAATAGTTTTTCCATTTTGCTTGGAATACCCCCCAGATAGTTACTCAGGTATTGTCCTTTCGAATCAGTTTCAAAAAATCCCAAACCCAAATAATTCACTTCACCCTTCCCATTGCAATAGTATTGAAGCGAGAAATCGAATAATTTATTAAAAAAAGGTTCAACCATTACATAGGATTGTGAGGCAAGTATCCCATTAATCGATTGAATAATGGATTCATTTAAGCTGGCGTACCGAAGAATCTGTATGCCTCTTCCTGCAGAACTTAATGGTGCTTTAATTACAATTTGTTTCCATTTGCTCATTAGGTTTTCTACCTCTAAAACACTGGTGCAGACTTGTGCTGTCTGATCGGGATCAATAAACAGTGAGTTTTTTCTGCGGTTAATAGCATCAGTTCCAATTTCAAGAGCTTTTTTACGACTGTACAAATCACGATGTTCTGCTTTCCAACAGGCATTTGGTTGATTTAAAAAATCAGGACTGCAAGACTTTTTAAATGGTTTAAAAATGTGATGAATTCTTGGACTCCAGCCCCACGGATGAAGACTGCCTTTTGGCATTTTAATAAAATCAGAGTCTGCTAATGCTGCGCTTAGTGGTTTGAAATTAGGGATGGTTACACCTGCGTTTATCAGCAGATCAATAAATTGCGGGTCAGGCAATTGATGAACCAATACTGTATCCATTTTATCTGCAAAAAACATCGGCAATACATCCAGATCCTGCTCAAACTTTGTTAAGATTTTATTGGGCATAAAGCTAACCGTTCCGTTGGCAATGGCCATTTCGCAGGTAGGATTGTAAATAAATATTTTTGGAGAAATTTCAGTTGGCATCATTCAAATTCATATCTTTTTAATTTCACAAAAGTAGGTGAAATCTGCTTATCTTTGGTTTTCCAACATAAATTATAAATATGATTTTTCCCAATAAACTTGTGCATGGTCGATTAATAAAGCGATACAAAAGATTTTTAGCTGATGTTGAGTTGGACAATGGGGAGATTGTTGTTGCTCATACATCGAATTCGGGCAGTATGAAATCTTGTCTGGAAGAAGGAGCTGAGGTCTTCCTGACCTTTGTTGATGACCCCAAACGTAAAACCAAGTATACCTGGGAGATGATCCGGATTAACAAATCTTGGGTAGGAATTAATACAGCTGTTCCTAATTTATTGGTTTACGAAGCCGTCAAAAATCAAGAAATTGGTGCTTTGAGAGGATATTCGTTCGTAAAAAGAGAGGTGAAATTTGGCGATAGCCGCTTTGATGTTTTTGCATCGAATGAGGAGGAGGAGTGTTTTATCGAAGTGAAAAATGTGAGTGTGAAAGTGGGAGAGTATGCACGTTTTCCCGATGCGGTGACAATTCGGGGTAAAAAGCACCTGAATACATTAATGCAGGTAAAGAAAGAAGGCAAAAGAGCTGTGATGGTTTATGTGATTCAACGAACCGACATCGATAAATTTGCTCCTGCATATGATATCGATCCTGATTATGCCACAACATTAAAAGAAGCTTACGAAAATGGAGTGGAGGTTTATCCCATCCGGGCAATTGTAACGCCGGAAAGAATAGAATTAAGAGAACTACTGCCTTTCGAATTGGAATAAAGGCGTAATTACTTACTTTTGCCAGCCTAAAGAGATAGAACATGAATGACAAGGCACAAAACGAATTGGAAAGATATCGCGAACTAAGAAATGAAGTAAGCGAATTGAGTGAGAAGTTAGCCAACCTGCATAAAGATGAAATGGCTTGCAAAAAAGGTTGTTCGGAGTGTTGTATGCATTTTTCAGTTTTACCGGTGGAGTATTTCAGCATCTTGCAGGAATTGAAGGCAAATCCGCCAAAAGAGTATCAGGAACTGGATGAAGAAGCTGACGACTGCAATTTCCTGATTAATGATTTGTGTCAAATCTACCAATCCAGACCTTTTATTTGCCGCACACACGGACTGCCTTTGTTATTTATGAGTCCCGAAGGCGATGACTGGGAATTATCAACTTGTCCGCTTAATTTTACCAATTTTGAGGATTTTCACAGCGAAAATACATTTCTGCAGGACACCTACAACAGTAAACTATTCTTAATCAATCGGGAATTTGTTAAGAATTATGAAGCTGAAAAGTTTGGTGATTTTGATATGATATCTATAAATCGTTTGGTTACGTATTTGAAAAAATAGAAGCTGTCTGTTGTATAACCGGCAGCAGTTAAGAAAATCTTATTTTTTCTTCAGGGAGTTGCTTTTTCTGCGCCGGGAAAACAAAAAGTGCCGCCGATAACTGTAGCTGTTTGCTCAAGGATCGGAACACTCAATTTAGGAAAAATGGATTCTCTCAGATTGATCACAACATTTTCATTGGAAGTCCGATTGCCGCGAAATAGGTTCGACGGGGTGAGAGTATTTGGATTTTCCTTTAAAACAGGTTCTTCAAGATCAGAGAATGTGCTGACCAAAGAGTCACAAATCAATAAATTGGTAATAAAACCAAAGTCTCCTCCGTCTTTTAGTAAGCCTAAATTATATTTAGGTGTCACTGCAAAGTGATATCCTTTATTTTTTGGGTTCGTATTTTTGACTGCATCTGCAATCGGAAATCCATTGTACCATCCTGTATTTGATTCAAATTCCCATTTTTTAGGAAGGATATTGAACATCGTAACTCCGTAATATTCCATTCCCAGTATTCCATTTTCCATCGTTCCCGCATTGAATGGGAGAAGAAGCGATGTTATCGAATCAGGCAAGCAGTACAAAATACTGTCGGTTGTTGTTTCATTGTAGGTAATAATTTGCACATTGATTGGGTTTGGATTGTTTATTTTTATCTCAATTTTTATCGATTTTCGATTATTTTTCAGCTCTGTTCTCAGTTGATCAATTGAGTTTGAGATTGTATAGGCAACCTGATATGATTCTGAAATAGTACCGGTATTTGGATTTATTGTTTTCATTCCACCATTTGCGTTTGTCGGATTACAGGTATTCTCTGTAAGTTGATATAATGCCCATCGACCTTGAGGAATGGAATCACTTAGTTGTTCCGTTTCGCCTGTATTATAATATATATTATTGAGCAGATTGGAATAAGCGTTTGGAAATCCGCCTGCATGGGATAGTGATGCTAAATATTTTGAATCTTCTGATGGTTGTACCCGTGCACTTACATAGTTGAATGTTCCTTCATTGAATATTCCATTCATATTTTGGTAGTACCATTTTAAACTACCTTGTGACGGGTATTGAATAAGAGTTATCTGTTCCTGATAGAAGGAAGCAATTCCTTTGTTTATTGCATCCGTAAGAATAGGGTAAAGCGATTCTGATACCTGATGTAGTGTTGTATCCGTATCATTTTTTGTATTGTTACACTGAGCAATTTCATATGTGTCCGTTTGAAATGAAAGAGCAACAGATGCCAGAAGGGGAAGTAAAAGTATTCTTACTATAGATTTAGTCATCTCAAATATTCTTTTTACAATATGGATAGAATCTATGTAATATGTGAAGACCCGCTGAAAAGCAGGTCTTCTATAGTATTACCTGCATAGTGGAAACAGGTATTTGTTACAACAGCTGATTAAGCACCTGGATTTGTAATTGCACCTCCAATAGCATATGCACTTTGCTGCAGTTCAGGAACACTAACAATAGCATCCGAAGCAGAGAATGTAACTTTAAATGAACTGTTGTCAGAACTTTCTTTGAAAGAGCTTTTGTAAACTCCTTGACTAAAGCTTCCTAGTTTAATAAAACCAAAAAGTGTCAGATTTCCCGATGCATGTTCTTCCCAACTTTCTTTGAATTTTCTGAAATTTGCATTTCGATATGTGATTTCAACGGTTGGGTAGTTAGCAATTAAAAGGTTGTTTAGCATACCAAAGTTTCCACCATTTTTAAAAGTGTCCATATTGAAGGGCGGTTTAATCACAAACTTAAATCCGCTAATATCCTTTTCTGCGTTAACTACCGCTTGAGAAATTGGATCAGCATAATACCATCCTTTTTCAGTAGCTTGCTGCCATGCTGTAGGACCCATTGGTATCATTGCATATCCTTCCCACTTCATTGAAACGGAACAATCAGTACTTGTTCCTTCAGCTTTCGACATGTCGTATGAACCTCCGCCTGAGATTCCGAATTTCAACCAGGAACCAACACTAAATCCAGCCTGACCTTCAATATGTACATTCATTTCGCTTCCTGAAGCTGAATGTGTTTCCATTTTAATTTCAATGGTACGGCCTTTATTTTGCAGGTCGTTTGAAATCTCCTGTTTTGATTTGTTGATACTATACCCAACATTAAATTTGTCAGAAATTACTCCGGTATTAGGATTTACCGTTTTAATTCCTCCATTTTTTTTATCTGGAAACTCAGTGCAATCTTTTAATGATGTAAGTATCCACGAGCCGTTTTGCAGTGCATCTTGCAAAGCATTTACCGGACTCATAATATTTAGATAGATAGAAACGTCTGAAATTACCTGATCACTTGATGCAGGGCGGTTAGGCAATAATTTTTTTAAGTTTCTGGCCTCAGTCATTTGGGTATAGCTGATTGGGCTTTCGCCTGCAGCTTCTTTTCCACTCCAAACACTACCAAAAATATAACCAATAATGTAGTCCAGTTTGGTTTTCACCTTCACTTTTTCCATCTCTTCAGCAGAGATGTTACCGTAACAAGTTTGGTAATCAGAAACGACTGTTCCTCCCTGTGTCGAAGCATTTTTTGTTGCTTGATCCAACCGTCCTTGATCTTTGGTGTTCAGCGAGTACATTATTGAATTCAATATTTGAATATAAGCGTTTGGAAAACTTCCTGGTGATCCAAGCTTAGCAGTGTTTGTAATATCCCCGGGAGCTACGACTGAATTAATGTAATTGTAGGTTGATTCGTTAAAGTCGTTATTCATGTTTTGCCAGTTCCATAAAAAATCTCCTTGAGAAGGATACTGAATTGGATACAATGGTGATTTGAAAATTGAAGCTACCGCATCCTGGGCTTTTTTTTGCAATTCTGCGTAGAATTCATCTCCACCGGTTTGACTGTTTGCAACTAGTGTGGCAACATTCTCCATTTCTTTTGTTGAGTTTTTCATAAAATTGTCTTTTTTTTATTTTTTTTGATGTTACAGATGGATCTTATTATCCATAACATGCCACAGAGTTTCTGCGGACTTTGTTTAATCTGTTTTAAATGATTTGGAATCGATGATTTAATTGTCCAGATCATTTTAATTTTATGCATACCATAAATCGGTAACATTAAATTATATTAGTGTAATAAAAATGTTATTTAATGTTAAAAATTAATTCGTTCGTCACTGTCTGTCGGTAAATATTCTTAAAAAGCATTTATGAAAAAAAAATATATGAGTGAAGAGCCAGGAATATTTAGTGGGGAGTATAAAAAATTGAGTAAAGCGAATTGTTGGATAGTATTTTTTTTGATATTCAAAGTTTTGCACGAAAATTCAATGACGACTTCGATTTATAAATCCGTTAAGGCCAGAAGAATTTAAGGCTATTCTTTTTTGAGAAGAAAAATGTAATATTGAACTAAAACATTGTTCTGGCTTTTTGCCGGGATTTGTTTGAATATAATTTCATTGCAGGGTAGTTTTGAGATAAAACCAATGTTGCTGAAAATAAAAATTTTTGGAATTAAGCTAAATTCTGTTGTAACTTACAAAGGGAGTAGTGGCTTAATTCTTAAAATTTCAGATTATGGCAGAAACGAAAAATAATCCAGCAAATGATTTATTAAAGAAAGAGATTCTTAACATTGCTTTAGAAATTTTTGTGCGTGATGGCTATTTCTCGACAACAGGTGCTATGATTGCCGGTGAAGTTGGTATTAGTGAGGAAAAGTTATTTTCTCTTTTTAAAACGAAGGAGAATTTGCTTCACACAATTGTTGCTGAGGCAGTACATCTAATATTTGATGGAGTGGATCCAAATCAGGATGGTAAATTGCAGGAGGTTGAATTGCTTTTTTTTATTAACGATTATTTTGATTCTGTTGAAAAAAATCTTGATTTCTTTCGCCTTTTTTATTCTTTGAGACTTCAGCCGGGGGTGGTTGACCAGTACAAACATGAATTGCACGAAATCGTAAGTCCGAAATTAAATATAATTAGAAAATATTTTAGTAAAGAAGGTACTGAAAACCCCAAGATGGAAACACGTTTTCTGGCCTCGATGCTCGATGGAATTGCGATGAATTTTGTTTTGGAACCTGATGGGTATCCAATTGATGAAATGCAGCAGAAAGTTTTGAATATGTACATTAAAAAAACCGAATACGAAGATTAGATTTTATTCAATCTGAGATTATAAATAAAAAAGAATCCGGTTCATATCGTGAACCGGATTCTTTATGTTTTTGCAAATCTGCTAAAGACAAATTGCCTTTAGTCAAGAATTTATAAATTATTTTAAACCGCGTTTGATTAATAAAGCATCAATATTTGGTTCAGCACCTCTGAATCGTTTATATAATTTCATTGGATCTTCAGTACCACCTTTGGCTAGAACGTTATTACGGAAAGCTGCAGCAGTTTCTTTGTTGAATAAACCAGTTTCCTTGAACGCCTGAAAAGCATCCGAATCCAATACTCCAGCCCAGATGTAAGCGTAGTATCCTGAAGAGTATCCACCGCTAAAAATGTGAGCAAAGTAAGTAGAACGATATCTTGAATAGATTTCAGGAATCAAGCCAATTGATTTCAGGTAATCATCTTCAAACTTTGTAACATCGATATCCTGAACTTCAGATAAAGTATGATATTTCATATCCAACAACGAAGCAGCAAGGTATTCAACAGTAGCAAATCCTTGATTAAATTTACCGGCATCCTGAACTTTTTTAACCAATTCAACAGGAATTACCTCTCCGGTTTGGTAATGTTTGGCATACAATGCCAACATTTCAGGCTCTAGACACCAGTTTTCCATTACCTGCGATGGCAGTTCAACAAAATCGCGTGATACTGCAGTACCGGAAAGAGTGTTGTATTTGCATCTTGAAAGGAATCCATGCAAAGCGTGGCCAAATTCGTGGAATAAAGTTTCCACTTCATCAACACTTAGCAAAGCTGGCTGATCGCCTACAGGCTTGGTAAAGTTACATACGTTGCAGATAATTGGAGTAATTGCATTTTCTGTTTGCCAACCTGATTGTTTGCGGAAGCTGTTCATCCATGCACCACCACGCTTCGAAGCTCTGGGGAAATAATCTAAATAGAATATTCCAATATGAGTTCCATCTGCTTCCTGCAGTTCCCAGGTCTGAACATCCTTATTATATTTTGAGATATCATTTCTTTCGATGAAATTGATTCCATAAAGGCGGTGAGCCAATTCGAAAGCACCATCGCGAACGTTGTTAATTTCGAAATATGGACGAAGTTCAGACTCATCTAAATTGTATTTCGCTTTCTTTACTTTCTCAGCATAGTACCACCAGTCGTAAGATGCCAGTTTGAATTTACCACCTTCTTTGTCAATCACTTTTTGCATTTCAGCAGCTTCCAGTTTTGCATTTGGAAGAGCAGCATCCCATAGTTTATTCAATAATTCGAATACTTTCTCAGGAGTTTTTGCCATATTCTCGGCAAGAATATAATCTGCATGACTCTTAAATCCAAACAATTGAGCTTTTTCTACTCTTAGGTTAGCAATTTCTGACAATACTTTTTTGTTGTCGAACTCATTGTCGTTATTACAACGGTTCACATAACCCATGTAGATTTTTTTTCTTAATTCGCGATTATCTGCGTACTGAAGAAAAGGAAGCATACTTGGCTTGTCTAAAGTGAAAGCCCATTTTCCTTCTTCTCCTTTTGCAGTTGCGGTTTCAGCGGCAGCTGCTTTAACAGATTCCGGAAGACCAGCTAAATCATCTTCATTATCAATAAGCAATACAAATGCATTGTTTTCTGCCAATTGGTTCTCTCCAAACTGTAGAGTTAATAATGATAATTTTTCATCGATTGCACGAAGTTTTGCTTTTTTACCGGCATCTAAATCAGCACCACCACGAACAAATCCTTTGTATGTTTTCTCTAGAAGAGTATTTGCTTCAACGTCTAAGTTTAATGCATCTTTTTGCTCATAAACAGCTTTAACTCTTTTAAACAAATTTTCGTTTAGGTCGATATCAGCACCATATTTTGTCAATTCAGGAGCCAATCTTTTCGAAAGAGCCTGAATGGAATCATTGGTATCCGAACCCGAAAGATTAAAAAACACATTGCTGACTTTAGTCAACAATTGTCCGGCTTTATCCATTGCTTCGATCGTATTTTCGAAAGTTGGTGCTTCAGTATTGTTGGCAATAGCATCAATTTCTGCACGACCCTGCTTCATGCCTTCCATGAAAGCCGGCTCGAAGTGCTCAAATTTAATTAAATCAAATGGAGCTGTTTGGTGAGGAGTGTTGTAGTCTGCAAAAAACGGATTTTCAGTCTTTTGCTCACTTTTGTTACTATTGCAGGCGGTTAAACCCATACCTGCAACAAGTACATAAAGAAAAGTCTTTTTCACGTTGTTAGGTTTAGTATTAGTACTTATAGAATGTTTGCCTGCCAAATTAGTAAAATCTGACTGGTTTTCCTTATGATTTGTTTAGTTTTCGCAGCATACTTGCTGCAATTTAGAATTAAAATGTTTGGAATGTGAAATGAATAAGGGGAGGTTTTATACTTTGGATATTGGGAGATAGAAAATCTGGTTTAAACTAATTTTTTTCTGCAATTTTTTTTATTTGAATTCATTTTTTGCTTTCCAGAGTCCCGGTTTGCACTCTTTGGTGAGAAGCTTAAGTAAAATGCGATCCATAAAACGAATAACACAAACGAAGTTGAAGTGAATTTATTTAAATAGAATCCTTTTATTGAGAAAATAATTGCATTTTGAGGATCTTCTTGTAAGTGAAGAATCTGAAATTTTTTTCCAATAGGATATTCAACATTCTCAGGACCTTTTAAGGTAAATTGCTTTTGATTGGCTTCGTAGGCAATAACGGAATAAAAAGAGAGTAACATGCCGGTATTTTCTTCTACTATTTTTACTACAATACCTTCTGTTTTCTCCCCATACACTATAAGTTTCCAATTTGCATAAATGGGAATCAGTAATATTAAAATTGTAATAATAAGAAACCTTGAACCAGAAATCTTCATTGCATGGAGCTATTTATTATCACTAAATATAAGGAAATTTGAACAAAAAAAGAGACTGCCTCTCAATAAGAAAAACAGTCACTTTTTTTTGTGTATACTTTCAATCCTTATTCAGGATAATTCAAATTCTCGTCAGTTAGATGCTCCAAAACCTCAGTTTTGAATTTGTTTGATTCCCATTTAGCCATAGGTAAATCGTGGCTCATGTAATTTCCACATTCTATCTTGTTTGTTCCTGGAATTTCGCCGTTAAAATCAGCCATAAAATCAAACATTTCCTGAGTTACCTTTACGATATCTTTTGATTCCAAATCGCCGTTGAAAATTGCATAAAAGCCGGTTCGACATCCCATTGGGCCAAAATAAATTGTACGGTCTGCCCATTCTTTATGGTTTCTTAAAAAGGTAGCACCCAAATGTTCCATGGTGTGCATTGCCGGAATATCCATTGCCGGTTCCTGATTTGGCAATTTGGTTCGGATATCGAAACTTGTTAATGTTTCTGCTCCAACTTTATCCTTACGGGATACATAAATCCCTCTTTTCAATTTATTGTGGTCTACTGTAAAGCTCTGTATCTTTTCCATTTTTTCTTTTTTTATTTCTGATTTCCTAACTCACGTACCATTTCTGTCACCATTTTGGCTGAATTTACGGCAGCTATTTCAACAAATTCCTGATATTCCATTGCATTCTCTTGTCCTGCAATATCCGAAATAGATCGGATAACCACAAATGGAATATCGAACTGGTAACAGGTTTGTGCAATTGCGGCACCTTCCATTTCAACAGCTTCGGCTGCAGGGAATAAAGTTTTTATCTTGTTGGTTGCTTCGGCATTATTCATGAATTGATCACCGGTTAGAATAGTTGCTTTTTTTGTCTGTAAATCGGTTAATTGGTGAACCGATTTATCGGCCAAAGAAATTAATTTCTCATTGGCAGCAAAACTTGCCGGCATTCCGGGAACTTGTCCTGTTTTATAACCAAAAACAGTGCAATCCATATCATGATGAATAACCTCTTCGGATATTACAATGTCTCCAACTTTTAAATCACCGGGAAAACCTCCCGCAGCACCTGTATTAATAATATAATCAGGTTTAAAGTTGTCGATGAGTAAAGTGGCTCCGATAGCTGCATTTACTTTTCCAATTCCCGATTGAAGCAAAACAATTTCAACATTGTTTAAAGTACCCGTATAGAATACAAAAGAGCCCTTTTTCTGTTCTTTTCTGTTGGACAATTGATTGCGAAGTTTAACTACTTCGACTTCCATTGCACCTATAATTCCAATTTTCATTTTTTGTGTATCAAGTAGTAAGTATCAAGTACAGAGTACAAAGATAATATTGCTGTTTTAAGTAAGTGGGCAAAGTTAAAAAACAATGCAGTTTTAAACGTATTAATCAGAATTTTATTGATCCGTTTTTCTCTTATCCGAAGATAGAACTGTTGATCTGATAGTTTAGAGATTGATATTTTTAATTAACTTCATCATTCAAATAAGAAAAAGTTATTGAATGACCTTAAAACAATTAAAATACGCTTTGGCCTTAGGCCGTTTGGGAAGTTACATCGGTGTTGCCAAATCTATGGGAGTATCGCAGCCGGCTGTTAGTTTGCAGATACAGGCCTTAGAGGATGAGTTGGGTATTATTCTTTTCGATCGGTCGACCAAAAATGTGGAACCGACCTTAAATGGAATTGCTTTTTTGGAAAAAGCACAACTTTTGGTGACAGAATCGAAGCAACTGGAAGATTTTGCCATTCAATTGTCTGAAGAAATTCAGGGAGAGGTTTGCCTGGGCGTTATTCCAACCTTATCACCATTTCTTGTGCCTTTGTTTATCGATGAGTTGAATAAAAAGTATCCCAGGATTAAAATAAGGATTCAGGAGGCAATTACCGAAGATATTTTGCGGGGAATTAAAACCGGAACTTTTCATGGTGGAATCATCTCAACACCAATTGAATTGAAAAGTAATTTGGATTTGGCTCCCTTATTTTACGAGCGATTTTATTTGTATGTGTCAGATAAACATGAGTTGTTTGCTCAGGATAAAATAGACATTAGTAAATTGGATTTTTCGGATGTTTGGTTGCTAAGAGAAGGGAATTGCTTTATGGATCAGGTGACTAATATTTGCAGTATTCAATCGAATCAGAACGGAAATTTTGTTTATGAGAGCAATAATATAGATGCACTTCGAAGAATTGTTGAATACAAAGGAGGAATTACTTTTTTGCCGGAACTTTCTACTTTGATGATTCCTTCGGAGCAGGAGGAAATGATAAAGGAGATTAAAGGGAGGAAGAAGGTGAGAGAGGTGACTATGGTTTCATTAAAAACAGAAGTGAGACGAAATCTGTTAAATGTAATTAATCAGGTTATTAAAGATAGTGTTCCTTCGCAAATGCTTAGTGGAGAAGATAAGGAAATTGTAAAAACTAATTTTATAGAAAAATGATTGCTAAAACTAACGGGACACCGTATTATGCTGTTATATTTTCATCAATAAAAACAACGGCTGATAATGGCTATTCAGAAATGGCTGAATCTATGATGGAATTGGCCAAAAGACAAGCAGGATTTTTAGGTGTTGAATCAGCAAGGGAGGAGACTGGAATAACGGTTTCTTATTGGGAGAGTTTAGATGCAATTAAAAAATGGCAGGCACATCCCGCTCATCAAATTGCTCAGGAAAGAGGCAAAGAGAATTGGTACGAAAAATATGCTGTTCGAATCTGTAAGGTGGAATCGGATTATTTTTTCGAGAAATAGTGTTTCGGATTCATAAATGTAACCCAAATCCCTAAAGGGGATTTAGGGGTGAATGCTGTAAAACGAGCCTTATTTCTTCGAAAACAAGCCTACTACCCAAATAAGAACAATAGCTCCTACTGTTGCAGATATAAGCAAACCAAAGAATCCATTTAAATGTATCCCAAAAATACCAAAGATTGTACCTCCTATAAAAGAACCAATAACACCTAAAATCAGGTTGATTATCATGCCATAACCACGACCTTTTAATAAAATGCTCGCAATCCATCCGGCTACAAGTCCAATTAGTAAAAAAATAAGATAGTTCATGTGTTGAGAATTAGTGCCTTATTAAATTACTAAAATTTCTTAAAACAAAAACAATCTTTTTATTATTGATTACTTGTCTTGCATTGCAATGGATTTTTGAATGGATAAGAATAATTATTAACTTCATTTTTGCAATGAAAATGGAATATTCAAAGCTGAAATTTTATGGAAAATATGATAGAAACAAAGAGTCGTCAAGATTTATTGGTGACTAAAACACCGATATTGAACCAAGGGAATCCGGAAGAAAAAAGAAAAGAGATTCTCAACTATTTTAGAAAGACATGGGAATTGGATGAACTCCTATACGATTGCTTAAACGGACAAGAGGCATTTTTACACCGGGCTGATCCATTGCGCCATCCTCTGGCTTTTTATTTTGGACATACAGCCACCTTTTTCGTAAATAAATTGATATTGGCAGGAATCATCACCGATAGATTAAATCCAAAATTTGAATCGATGTTTGCTGTGGGAGTGGACGAAATGTCGTGGGATGATTTGAATGACAAACATTACGAATGGCCAACGATGCAGGAAACTCTGGCATATCGTAATGAAGCAAAGAAGATGATTGAGAAGCTGATTTTAGAGCTTCCGCTGAAAATTCCTATCAATTGGGAAAGTCAGTTTTGGGTAATAATGATGGGAATAGAGCATCAGCGAATTCATATCGAAACATCATCGGTACTGATTCGTCAGTTGCCCATCCATTTGATAAAACCCAATTTGCTGTTTAAGATTTGTAAGGAATGGGGAAATGCTCCGGTCAATGAATTGTTAAAAGTGAAATCGGGAAAGGTAAGAATAGGAAAAGGCAAGGACAATGCTTTGTATGGCTGGGACAATGAGTTTGGAGAATTCCAGTCTAAAATTAAATCATTTCATGCATCTAAGTTTTTGGTTTCGAATGAGGAGTTTAAGGGTTTTGTTGACGATGATGGATACAAAACAGAAAAATGGTGGACGGAAGAAGGCTGGGGCTGGGTGACTTATAAAAAATGTGAGCATCCTTTGTGGTGGCTGAAAGAAGGAAGTGTATGGAAGTTTCGTACCATGCTCGAGATGATTGAAATGCCTTGGAATTGGCCTGTTGAGGTAAATTATCTGGAAGCAAAGGCTTTCTGTAACTGGAAATCTGCGAAGACAGGCAAAACTTTGCGCCTGCCAACCGAGGCAGAGTATTATCGCTTACGAGATTCATTAAAAATAGCAGATCAACCTGAATGGGAAACGGCTCCCGGGAATATTAATTTGGAGCATTACGCTTCATCCTGTCCTGTGGATAAATTTGAAACCGATGGTTTTTATGATGTAATTGGGAATGTTTGGCAATGGACAGAGATGCCTATTTCAGGTTTGGATGGTTTTGAGATTCATCCGTTTTACGATGATTTTTCAACGCCAACTTTTGATGCCAAGCACAATCTGATTAAAGGTGGTTCCTGGATATCGACAGGAAATCTGGCCATTCGCGATTCCCGTTATGCTTTTCGGCGTCATTTTTTTCAACATGCTGGTTTTCGGTACATTGAATCAGATCAGGAGGTGCTAATTGAAACAGATTACTATGAAACGGATGGTTTAGTATCGCAATATTGTGAATTCCAGTATGGAAAGGAATATTTTGGTGTGAAAGATTATTCTAAAACTTGTCTTGCTTTTATCGAAGATCACTTAAAAAACCTGAAAAAAGGAAATGCATTGGATATAGGATGTGCAACGGGCAGAACGACTTTCGAGTTGGCAAAATATTTTGATAAGGTAACAGGTTTGGATTTTTCAGCTCGTTTCATTCGCATTGGAACTCAGTTGAAAGAAACTGGAAAACTAAAGTATATCCGACAGGAAGAAGGGAAGCTAACAAGTTATCAGGAAATTAAATTAGATGATTGCGGTTTGGATTCTGTTCGTGATAAAGTTGAATTTTTTCAGGCAGATGCCTGCAATTTAAAACCCATTTATACCGGATACGATTTGGTGTTTGCAGGCAATTTAATCGATAGACTGTACGATCCAATTCAATTTCTGCAAGAGATTCATTTGCGGATTAATGATGGTGGAATTTTGGTTATCACTTCGCCCTATACTTGGCTGGAAGAATTTACCGAGGCTGATAAATGGGTAGGAGGATACCGAAAAGATGGCGAACCTTTTACATCATTTGATGGTTTAAAGGACATTTTGAGGGAACATTTCGATTTGTTGGATGAGCCCAAGGATGTTCCTTTTGTAATTCGCGAAACGTCACGGAAATTTCAGCATACCATATCGCAGATGACGGTTTGGAGAAAGAAATAATTCATGAAAACAAAAGAACCGCATTACACAATTGCGGTTCTTTTTTGTTAGTTTCGGTTAAAATTGGAATGAAACACCAGCATTAAAACCAATCCATACAAACAATTTGTTTTTACTGCTTGTATGATCGTAGATCGTGTGGGGAATGTCTATTGTTCCATATTGTTCACCAACTTTCTTATTGGTTATGTAAGCATTAAGGGTAGGGCCGGCAAAGAGGGAACATTGAGGAGTAAAGTGAAAATGAAAATTGGTTTGCAATGTGTTTAAAAGATTTAATTCACTCCAGTCGTTATCGTATACCAATTGGTTTGATGTTGCTTCAATGGATAACTTGTATCTTTGACCAATGGGGAGTAAACTTCCAAATCCGGTGCCGTATTTAAAAAGATCTTTGCCCTTGTATCGATCAAATCCAACTGTAAATAGGGTATAGAAATGCTCAACACCCATTTTGTAGTTTAAATTAGCGTGAATAACATCATTGGTAGAAATTTCAAGCGCATAATAACCTCCTTTTACAATAGAGAAAAGGCCTATTGGTGTGCCGCTTTCAAGGCTGTCGACAAGATTAAAAACACCTATTTGACTTCCTTTTAGGATTTTTGCATAGTTGAAAGCTCCTATTTGCACACCATTTAATTTGTTTTTGGTGATGTTTGCCGTGGACAACTGAAACCCCTTGGCATTTTCTTTTGTGATATTGGCAACACCGGATATCATTACTCCATTTGAATTCCTGGAATTAATATTGCCTACACCAGAAAGCTGAAATCCTTTTGCATCATCAATTATCAAGTTAGCGACTCCGGCAATTATACAACCATCTGCTTTGTTTCTGATAACATTAGTAACTCCGGCAAGTTGAAATCCAGTTGTTTTTCCTTTGTTGTAATTCGCTAAGCCGCCAACTTCCATTTTATTTACACCACCATTAATCCCTATCAGTAAGTTAAAGGAATAATCGTTGATGTAGTTGATTGAATTTGTTCCATTGGTTCCGATAGGAGAAACAAAACCGACTTGATATTTTGTGTGGTTTTGGGCAATAGCCGGGCTTACTAAGCTCAGTATCATGCATGCTAGTACAATTTTTACTTTTGTCATTTCTATAAATTTGATTTTATGATCTTATAGAAGGAGGACAATTGTAGTGGGAGATACCCCTATTTACAATTTCAAAAAATTGATCCTGGGAAAGAAAATAAGAAGAATGCAGAAGTGCATCCATATTTTTTCATGTTCTTTGTGTTGAATCAGATTATAAATATTTAGAATCTAAGGCCGAATTGCCAGCCAAGCCAATATTGATTTTTAAGTGTTGCAACAGCTTTATCCAGATAATAATTTCCAAAATACATGGTGTTTTTACTGGAGAAATTAATTTTTGAAATCTGATTTTGTTCTTTATCCGGACTACAGAAATTGTAAGATGGACCAGTACTAAGGGTGATGTTTTTATTCAGTTTAATTGTAAGACCCAGCTGAGCCCGGTACAGATCACCGGCAAAAACATCGTAGTCTGAATCAGTGTTAAAAAGGGAAGAACCAGACACATCCAGATTGACTGAAAATTTACGGTTGGGATTGCTTGTACAGCCAATACCATAAGCCGCGTTAAGATATTTACCCGCTCCAATTTTTAGAAAACTGTAAAGATTTTTGCCACCCGTTTTGTAGGCTGCATTAAAGTAGAACGACTCATCGGTTGAAAGTTCCCATTTGTGGTAGCCGTTTTTAATGATATTCACCAATCCAATCGGAAAACCATTTTCAATAGTATCGGCAAAATTGATGAGACCAATTTGTATGCCCCGCAATTTGTCGGTTTGATTGTAGATCCCAGATATTTGCACCCCATTGGTTGTCCCTCTCACCATATTAATTGCCCCCGAAATTTGAAGACCATCTACCGAGTTTGCCTGATTGTAGACACCACCAACCTGCAGATTAATTCGCTCACCACCATGCAGATTAATTCCTCCACTGATTTGTCCGTTCCAACCTCTGTAGGGGATGCTGTCCAATGATTTTGCCGCAGCAGAATTTATGGCTCCACTCATTTGAAGGCCTTTTATATCGCCTTTTACTCTGTTAATTACTCCAGCTAGTTGAACTCCATCCATGTTTCCCAGATTTGTATTGACAACACCGGAAGCCTGAACACCATGCACATCTTCACCCACTACGTTCGCAACGCCCGAAATTTGGACACCATTCATTTCCTGCCGGATGATATTGGCTACGCTTCCAATTTCGAACCCCTCAATATTTGCCGAATATCCGGCGATAATATTCATAGATAATTTGTTTGTAACCAGTCCATTTGTTAATTGATTGGTTCCCCAAGAGGGAATAAATGATACCTGAACAAATCGTACTTCTTTCACATTGAGGTTGTTGGAAATATAGAGTGCTTTGTTCGTCACCATCAGGTTGACAAAACCAATATCCTGTAACTCTTTATTGGTATAGGCCCAATTAATTGCTTTGGTTCTGGAATGTAAGTTTTGGGCAAAAGCAGGTTCTGTTTTAAAGATGCTTTGTGCCTGCCATGGTTTAAGAATAATATTTAGCTGCTGTTTTTTACCAGCCTGAACATAGACAATGGTGTCTTTGTATCCTTTGCAGCTAAAGTTAATAGCAGAATTTTGATTGCCTTCTAAGTGCAACAGGTATTTTCCGTTAGGATTGGTAATGAATGAAGCTTGCCGATTCACCTCATAAACAATTGCATTTTCGAGTGGATTTCCGTTTGAATTTGTAATCACACCAGATAAAACCCACATTGTACTGCTCAAACCAGACTTATTTTTCGATTGTAAGATAACATGCGAGCCGATCACTTTATAGGTCAATCTTCCTTTAAAGAGCTCATCTAATATTTCTTCGAGAGACTGATGCTTACCCTTAATCGAAATCATTTTACTTGGGTCGAGTAACATTGCATCGTAAGAGAAGTTAAAGCCTCCTAGTTTCTCTAGAATAAACATAGTAGTTTCGGTACTTTGATTTGTAACTTCCAGATTAATCTTCTTTTCCAGAAAGTTTTGAGCCTGTATCTTCATGGTGCAGAGAATACAGGCTATTGTTATTAATAGAATCAGGGCAATTTTATTCATTCTTTTCCGGGTATGATATTATAAACGTGTTTTCTTTTCTGCTGTAAGTTAAGTTAAATGTCTTTGAGATAACTTTAATCACATTTTCAGCATTTTCATCAATGAATGAAGAAGAGTAGTACAGATTGTTTATTTCAGGATTGTCTGATTTTATAGTGATTTGATAACAGGATTCAAGTACTTTGAATACTTCTTTTAAGGGTTTGTTTCTGAAAGACAATCTCTTATCAACCCAGAAAAAAGCCGAAGAATTGCTTGTCAATCTTATAATAGTATCTTGTTGGCTCGAAATTAAGCCTCCTTCGTTATTGGTTAAAATCATGTGCAAGGTATCGGTTTGAGTTTTATTTGGGCGGAAGAGTTCTACTTTACCGGAATTCACATCCACAAGAATATCTCCGTTTTCTTTCATCTTCACCTGAAAGCTTGTCCCCAATACCTTAACGCCGCCAATACCTGCATTAACAATAAATGGTCTGAGAGTGTCTCTTTTCACAGTAAAGAAAGCTTCACCTTGCAAATTTACAATGCGTTGCTTGGTTTTTGAGGTGTGGTAGCTAATGTGAGCGAACTTATTCAAATAAATTTTTGATCCATCAGGTAAACTATCCTGAATGGTAGATTGGCTGGTGTTGGTCAGTAAGAATTCTTCTGTTTGAGTATAATCATCGGAATACCAATTGAAAATACCAAAAAGAATAAGAATGAATGCCGCTGCAGAGCTGATTAAAGCAGTTCTAAATCGGGAAAACCGTTGAATAGACGGAGAGAGGTTTTTTTCATGCTGATCCAACCGGGAAGATAGCTTTGTCCACGCTGATTTTTTATTAACCGAAATTGGATGAGGATTTAATTTGCCGCTTTCCAGCCAAATTTGTTCCAATTGATCTAAATGTCTGCGGTTTTCGTCCTTTTCTTCCAGCCAACGAATAACCATGTTTTGCTCTTCCTTGTTGGTTTCACCCAAAAGGAATTTGGCAAGGAATGTATCATTAATATGTAGGTTATCGTTTTTCATGCACAATTAATTTCTCTTAATCGGGTATTGCTTTTATTTGGTGTATTGTTCTTTATAAGTATGACAATTGTAATTGTGTTTAACCCTATTCACCGTTAAAAAAATGATGGAAGAATAGAAGCAGCAACGGGAGATAGTCTGCCAATTCCTTTCGCAAAAATTGCAGGGCTTTTCCCATTTGATTTTCTACTGTTTTAACAGATATCCCCAATTTATCAGCTATTTCTTTGTATTTGAATTGCTCATATCTGCTTAGAATAAATATTTTCCTTCGTTGTTCCGGTAACAGATCAATACTGCTTCTGATTTTAAGTTCCAATTCGGAAGCATTCATCGGATCATTTTCCAGACGTTCGGAATATTCGATTTCTTGTCGGTTATGTTCTTTGTATTTTTCCCGGATATTGATGTGTTTAATCAGATTTAGACTAGAGTTTCGAACGGCACGGTATAAATAGGATTCCATTGAACTTTCAATGTGAATATCGTGTCGGTGAATCCATAGTTTGAAAAAAACTTCCTGAACAACTTCTTCGGATCCTTCTTCTTCTTTCAGAAAATTATAGGCATAAGAACACAAACGACTGTAATGGGCGTTAAACAAAGTTTCGAAATCTATTCTGTTAATACATTCCGATCGTATTGTTTCTTCTGTAGTCAATGTTAAGCTAGTTAAGAGCAACAAAGGTAAATGTTTTTTTTATGATGTAAATTAATTAAAGCTCTGATATATAAATAGAATGCCACGCAAGGAACGTTTTTTGCGATTCTTGCGTGGTGTTTATTTGTTTTAGTCTGTTTTATTTAGCCTTAGAAGTAAAGTATATACTGCAAACTAGGCAATAAAGACAGTTGTTCACCATCTTCTATTTTATGAGTTGCTTCATTATATCTTTCCAATATTTTGGCCTTATTATTACTTGCATTTTTAATATCAAATTTGAATTCATGCTGGGTTTTTTTGCGGTTTAGTTTGTAGGAGAACGAAACATCCAGAATAAAAAGATCATCTCCTTGTTTGCTGAATTCACTATTGGCGAGATATACCGTTTCTCCAGCCTTCTGGCTTTTCATCAAATCTACAGGTGTATAATATTGTCCTCCTCTGAATGTTATTTTTCCATTTAAACCAATTCTGTTCTGATCATTTTGTCCAACTTTATACTCTTTTCCAATAAGCAGATTGGTCGCATAATTTCCATTGTATCTTGAATTGCGTTCAATACCATCTAAGGCTGTAAATTTTGATTCGTATAAAGATCCGGTAAGCAAATAGTAAAAATTGTTATGGAAGAATCGTTCCAGACTTAACTCCAAACCGTAGTTTTTACCAGTACCTTCGTTTACAAAATCAAAATTGGCCAAACCCTCTTTTATATCCTGAAGTACTATTTTACTGTTTGGGTCGTTTTCAACAGCTACGTCATATAAATCCTGATAATAGGCCTCTGCTTTTAAATGCAGGTTGTAGTTCAGCTGATTGTTATAGCCAAGTACATAGTGTATGGCTTTGCTCATTTTTAAATTTTTGTTTGGCGTGTAGGTATTGTTTTCATTATCATGCAATTGAACGAAATAGGTGGACAGACTCTCTGTTTTGCTATGCATACCAAAGCCAAAGGAAAATGATTGGTTGGATAAAAACTGATACTTCAATCCAACTCTTGGTTCAATGGTGTAATCATTATTCAATTTAAAATAACTTGCATGCACTCCGCTTACTACAGTGAAGTCTGATGTAATTCTGTATTTCCAGTTCACAAAGGATTGGAATAAATGAGACTTACCTTCGGAATTTACATCTGTTGTAAATGCTCCGGTATTTTTAAAGTCGTTAACACTCTTGATGTCAAAACCCAAACGGGTGTATTCAATTCCGGCCTTTACACTGTTTTTAGCATTTAGTTTTGTGTTGAATGTGCTGACATATTTAAAGTAATTGTGTTGATATTTTTCATTTAAGGCAACAAACATAGTATTGTCATCACCTAAGATTCTTGATTCATTTTGAGTATTGGTTGCTGAGTAGGCTAAAGTGTTTTTCAGGTACGATTTTTTACCAATGGGCAAAAGGTTTGATATTCCAATTACAGTAAGATCTGAATTGACATTGTATTCCCCAAGAGTAATCGTTTCCTCATCATTCTCTTCCTTAGCCAGGATGTTGCTTTTTCCCAAAAGACCAAATAGAGTGAATTTACCAGCTTTTTGGGTAGGGAGTACAATTTTAAACGATCCATCCTGATATTTGGGAACACCATCGAAATCTACCAATCCGATATTATCCAACAGTTCAAGTGAAGAATAGCGATAGTTGGCTAAATAAGAGCCGGAGTAATTCTTTTTTAGAGGACCTTCAACAGTAAAATCGATACCATAAGTGCTAAATCCAAAGGCCTGTTCGTGTTTGGCGTTATTACCCGAACGTAAATTAATATCGAATATTCCGGAATAGGCATTTCCGTATTCTGCAGTGAAGGCACCCGTGAAGAAATCGGAATTGCTCAGCATGCTGCTGTTTAGAGCATTAATTGCACCTCCGGTTGATCCTTCGTCGGCAAAATGATTTGGATTTGGTATTTCTATTCCTTCCATTCGCCATTGAATTCCCTTGGGAGAGTTGCCTCGTACAATAATTTCATTTGAGCCCTCACCGTCGCCCGAAACACCGGCATAACCTGATACCATACGGGCAGGGTCGTTCAAAGATCCCGAATACCTGCTGGTTTCTTCAACGGTGAAAGCCTGACCACTTACAGTAGCCATTTTATTCAAAGTTTCGTGTTTGGCTGTTTTCGGATGAACTGTTACCTCTTCGATATGTATAAGCGATTCGATTAATTCAATTTTCAGAACAACTTCTTTAGCTGAACCTATTTCAATATTTGCGATGGTTTTTGCTTCGTAGCCTAAACAGCTAATGTGTATGGAAATTCGGCCAATAGGGACCTGCTTTAAAATGAAATTGCCATCCATGTCACTCGCCGTTCCCTTAAATGGATCGGAATTTAGAATCACAATATTAGCTCCAATAAGTCCTTGTTTGGTTTCATGATCGATGATGGTTCCCCGAATGGTTTGGGAGTACAGTTTACTATTTGATTGTGCTTTGGATTCCTGATTCCATGGAAGAATCAACAGTAACATTAACAGGTAATTTCTTACTTTCATGATTTTTATTTCGCATTATTATTCTTAAAATCATCAGGAAGACAATTGAAGAAAGAAATACCCCTACTGCGAAACGGAAAAAATGATTTTAATGACACCCTTCTTTTTTTTATTGGTAATGTAGCCACGGTTTAATAGAATAAGATAAAGTAGTCTTTTTATGTTATAAAGTAGGTTTAAATTTTTCGATATAAATGTTTTGTTAGCTAGTTTCTGTTTTGTAGATTCGGGAATTGAAACAGGTAAAAGATCTATTTCAGATAAATACGAAACGAAAATTACAATTTTATGAATTTAAAATTTTACCAGCAAAAAGGATTTAAAGCAACACTTTGTGCTGCCATTATTCTTATTGCAATACCTATTGTGACCGATGTATACAAAGAGTCTTTCGTATCAGAAACCGGGCATTTTAAAATAATGGGTGGTTTAAGTATTATTCTGGCCATTGGCTTGCTTGCAAAATGGAAATTTGTTCGGCACATTGCAGGAATTCTAACAGGATTTATTTTGTTTGCCACAATATTCATGGCTTTTGCAATGGGCCTGAATTACGCTATGGCATATACAGCATTATTCATCACACTGATTGTACTTTTGGTTTTGCTGAACTCAAAATCGGTTACTGTTTATATGAATTCAAAGTAAGTTTTATCTAAGAAATAGTATCTATCAAAAAGAAAAATCTTAAACCAATATGAATAAAACAAAACAAAACTTTCAGCAGTACCAACGCAGCAGTATCCTTATTCATGCTGCCTTATTAACTGGTCAGGTGTTTTTCGCATCCTTTGCCGTTTTTATCAATCAAACACAAGGAGCAGTTGTGGCCGGCGATGAAGTGCTGCGCACTATGTTCATGATTATGATACCCTTGTTTTTTCTTGTGACCTACAGTGTTGGCAACTTAGTTTCAAACAAAAAATTAAAGCTGGCAAAAGAGGAGACTGAATTAAAAACTAAAATGGAATCTTATCGGGCAATCAACATTATCAAATATGCGATGCTCGAAGGAATGGCTTTCTTCGCCATTATTACCTATTTACTCACCGGCGAATTGCTTTTGCTGGGTTTTGCCGTTATGATTATGCTGCTGTTCGCAACTTATTACCCAACTAAAGAGAAATTGATGCGGGAATTGGAATTAAATCGCGCAGAGCAAGCCATATTAGATGATCCTGCTGCAATTGTTGCTGAGGTAGTTCAGCGTTAAAACCTCAAGCATATCTTTGAAATGGAATAGGTTTTCTCAGTTGGGTAATAATTACAGTAAATTTTAGAAAAAAAGATATTCGAAAAATGTAACTAATAGTTATGCTTGCCAACTAACTATATGTACACAAACTATAAATATGGTGAATAAGGAAAATAAGTTTAATGATATTGTCACGGATAATGGCGAAAGAATTAGGCGGATTTGCAGCTATTACAGTCCCAATCACGAGGATAGGAAAGATATGTATCAGGATATTTTGGTTAATATCTGGAAAAGCCTTGATTCTTTTAGGGGTGACGCTTCAATCAACACTTGGATCTATCGGATTGCAGTAAATACTTCTTTGGGTTTTACCGGAAAAGCATTCAAACAAATGCAGATGATTGTAGATGTCGATACTGAAAATCTTTCTCTTCTGTTTGATGAAGGCACAAAGGAAAAGCTCGAGCAGGAAGCTCAGTTGAATCAACTGCAAATTGAGCTAAATCAAATGTCGGTAATCGATAAATCACTGATGTCGCTCATGCTCGAAGGTCTTTCGATGCGGGAAATTGCTGATGTTATTGGCATTACCGAGCCCAATGTAAAAGTGAAGATTCATAGAATTAAAGAGCAGTTAAAATCTAAATTATCAGGAGGCAAGCATGAATAACAGTAAGATTTCACAGGATACAAACGGTATGGGATCGTTTATCGATAAATTAAAAAGGGAAGATAATAATCTTCAGAAAATCTTTAAGATTTTAAAAATAACATACATCGTTCTTTTGATTATTTACATTCCAATCTTCTATTTTGAAATAGAAAAGGGAGGACTTTTTCAAGTTGTTAAGGTCGTATTTATTGCCTTGGGTTTCTCTACATTTTTGTTTGTTTTTGCCTATGCGCAAAAGAAGATAAAAAAAATATCGTACGCCGAACCAACTTTGATCTTATTAAAGAAAACAGAAAAAAGATATAGACCATTCCATCTCTTGGATTTAGCTAGTATTCCCGCATTTATTTTCTTAGTCATAGGTCTAGGTCTTAGCAAAAAAACATTTTTAGCAACTAAGGAGTTCTTTAGTTCAGATCTAAATTTGTGTGCTTATTTGATAGAAGCAAGGCAGTTTCTGTTTAGTGGAGAGCATTGGTTTAAAATGCTTGCTAAAACTGTAAATGAATTTCCAATGATAATTGTATTTATGGTAACAGGAATGTTAATATTTATATTTGTAATATCGTTTTTAGCTGGGTATCTCCTTTGGGTATCAAAGTATAAGCCTATTCGTGATAATGCTCTCGAGCTTATAAAAGAAATAGAAAACTAACAGCATATCGAATAGCACCAAACCATCTTGTATGTTCTTGTAAGATGGTTTTTCATTGCCGGATTAGTGTCATTTTCCCAAAAACATTCGAAACCACCAAAAGGGGACCATTTTCCGATTCAAGTGTAAATTCACTGGTAAACAAATTACTCTGATACCGCAGTAGATTGCAATTTTTCAGGTACTCAGCGTTATGATATAATTTTACAAATTGATGGGAATCTTTGCGTCCGGTCTTGTCTCCCGAAATGTATTTCATCGTTATTGAATGATCCGAATCCGACCAGGAAAAAGAGCAGATATCATTTGTTTCTGTATTTCGCCAATCACCATTCATTATAATGTTCATCATTTCTGTTGAGTTCATAGCTGTTTGTTTTAAGATTTTGGGTTACTAAAAGTTACGAAATCTTCAGGGATTTACATCAAAACATTTTTTAGCACGAATGAGGAAAGTTGAATAGTGAAAAAAAAAGCGCAACTCAAATTGCGCCTTTTTCTATTAATTTTCCGGTTTCCAACTCTCCAATTTTATTAAATCGGGAAAGGCTTTGGGTTTATAGATTGATTTTCCTTCAAAAACCCGCAAACACTCCTGAATTCCCTCACTAATACTTGGGTGTGGATGAACGTTTTGCCGAATGTCTTTCAAAGTTCCTTTTTGTGTAATCTGGTATGCAATGGATGTGATTAGGGTAGAAGCCTGCGGCCCAGCAGCACGCATACCCAATATTCGATCCTTACCATCATCGCTTACAATAATTTTCACAAATCCATCGGTAGCGCGCATGGCAATCGCACGGTTTACCAATGAGTTTGAATAGGTTGCAACTTTGTACGAAATACCACATTTTCGGCAGGCTTTCTCATTCAAACCGACAGCCGCAACTTCAGGTTTAAAGAACATTAAGGTCGACATATTTGAGTAGTCCAACGGATATTCTGAATTGCCATACAAAGCTTCAACAATATATCTGCCCTGCAGCTCGGCAACCGAATACAATTGTGCATGCCCCGATACATCACCTGCAGCAAAAATGTTGCACGATTGAAAATTGTCTGTGGCACAAACTTCATTAATATCAAGATAACCACGATTTGTAGTGTTGATTCCAACATTTTCCAGTCCAATATTATTCAGGTTCGGCATTCTTCCAATAGCTACAATAGCCACATCTACCTCTATTACAGTCGAATGTCCATCTTGATAATCCAGTACAACTTCTAAAAAATCCGGACGTTTTCGAATCGTTCTTAAGTTGGCTGTATGGTGTATAATTACACCATTGCTTTCTAAATTTTTCCCAACAAAACTACTCAAATCATCATCTTCATAAGGAATTACCTTATGCTGTCGGTCCAATAAGTGAACTTCCGTCTGGTTGTAATTGGAAAAAATAGTGGCATATTCACAACCAATAATTCCCGAGCCAATAATAATCATTCGTTCCGGAAATTCTTTTAAATCCATTATGCCTTCCGAGTCAATAATTCGCTCATTATCAATCTCAACATCTGGCATTGGTCTGGGGCGGGAACCTGTCGCAATAATAAAATTATCGCCTTTAATCTGCTCTATTTTGTCATTGGAAATTACCTCAACCGTATGTGAATCTATAAATTTTCCCCAGCCGTATTTTAAGGTAATATTTCCGTAAGTCTCCGAAGGTTTCGAGTAAGTCTCAATTTGCGACAGCATTTGCAGCTGTTTTTGCTTCGCAGCCTGTATAATGGTTTGCTGAACCTTTTTGTAGTCAACATTTAAACCCGATGCACGATAACCTCTCATTACCGACGACGCTATTGAAAAATCTCTCGATAATTCCCACATTGCCTTTGAAGTTAAAGCACCATTCATAATACCGGCACCTCCTAAATGACTTGCCTCGATGATACAAACCGATTTTTTAAAATCGATGGCACGCATTGCTGCCGAGAAACCTGCCGGTCCACTTCCCAAGACAACAAGGTCGTATTTTTCTATATCCATAAAAACTATTATTTATTGTTCTAATTCGCTGAATTGCAGGCGTGTTATGCTTAGGTAAAATATATTCGTAAAAGGAAGAATTACAGCCATTTTTGTGCTTCCCGCGAAATCAGGTAGAAAGATATAAATAAAAGTGCAAACCCATAAACTTTTATATGTTTTACGGATGAAAAAGTCTTTTTCTTTTGTTTGGGTGTGTCCCTTCGGGGCGGGCTATTCGCTAAATCTTTTTTTCGTTCCTCAAAAAAGGATACCGCTGCTATCCCTCACACAATCCTGTTTGTTTAGAGTCACAAGTAACAAAAATTCAAGTGTAAAGGAATAAATTTTTAAGGTAAAAAGTATTCAAATAACATATAATAATCCTTTAATTTTTAAGGAGTTGTTAGTAATTCAATTCTCCATTTTTCAACTTCTGATAAGTATGTTTATACAAAATTTTGTGCAGTAAAAGTCCTTCCTGTAAGTTTTCGTCACTCATCTCGTTTTCATACTCAATAAAATTTGCTGTTTCAAGTAAGTATGCATCATCTCTAAGGTTTTGGTATTCCTGTTCAATTAAATGTATGTCAGCAAATATAAGATAGGGCAGACGACTTAATACTGCCTTTCTCTGATCGTTATATTCATCCAAATCCTTGGCTTTGCTATCCGCAAAATAGAATTCCTGCAAACTATCAACAAACGAATCATCACAACTTTTCATCAGAATAACACGATCTTTTCTTAATCGGAAAAGTTCTGCCGGATCTTCTTCAGGAGCTAAATTTTCTTCTTTTTCAATTCCTCTGGTAATAAACAGATAGGAGAGATGAGCCAGTCCAATATTTTGTTCTTCATCGTCAATCAAATCAAAATGAAGCATCATTATAATTGCCTTTCCCAATTGGGAAATGGCAGTATCATCCCAAAGTAAGAAAGGATCTTTTTTAAGAATCAAATAAATGGCATTCAAGTCTTTATTACAAGCCCTTATTTTTCCGTTTTGCCCTTTCTCAATAGCTTGTAATATTAGCTTTCGAAGCTGTTCTTCTGAAGATGTCATGTTATGGGATATTTATTTTTTAGAGGATATAAAGGTAGCAATTATCCTTTTATCTATAGGGGATGAATATTTATTCTACAAAAAAAGAAGCCCAAACGGACTTCTTTTTATATGAGGGACAATGAAATGCAAATTATACAATTTCTATGTTTTTGTGATCTGTTATTTTCTCACAATAGTGGCATTTCAGGGTAATAGGAGAATTATTTATCACTTTAAAGCGAGTGGTCACAGCTTCTACATTTGTAATGCATTTTGGATTCATACATTTAGCAATACCAATAACTTTTTCAGGCGATTCTACAATTTTCTTTTCTGCAACTTTGTAATCACGAATGATATTTAGTTTTGCATGCGGAGCAATTAGTGAGATTTTATTGATTTCTTCATCTTCAAAAAACTTGTCGGAAATTTTGATGATGGCTTTCTTTCCCAATAGTTTACTTTCCAAATTGTTTCCAAAAGTCACTGAATTTTTACTTTTGTCCAATCCTAAAATTGTAATTACCTGAAAAAGATATTCAGCAGGAATGTGATCGATAACAGTTCCGTTTTCAATAGCGCTTACTTGCAATTCTTTCTTTGTGTTCATATGATGATGTGCTTTTATTCGTGAGTATGAATTTATAGATTAAGAGCTTTTGCGATGATTGCTTGTCGGGCATAAACACCATTTAAAGCTTGTTCAAAATAGTAGGCTTTTGGATTGGTGTCAACATCCACAGCTATTTCATTTACTCTTGGAAGCGGGTGAAGAATTCTCATGTTATCCTTCGTGTTGCTAAGCATATCATTCTTAAGGATGTACACATTCTTTACTTTTTCATATTCCAAAGGATCCGCAAAACGTTCTTTTTGAACACGGGTCATATACAAAATATCAGCATCGTTAATAATATCATTAAATTCGGTATGTTCGAAATATTTGATATTATTTTTTTCCATGAAAATTTTGTACCCGCGTGGAATTTCCAATTCGGGAGGAGCAATAAAATGGAAGGTAGGATTGAAGTGAGAAAGTGCCATTAACAGAGAATGAACAGTACGACCGTATTTAAGGTCACCAACCATAAAAATATTCAGGTTTTCAAGTGTTCCCTGTGTTTTCATGATGGAATAAAGATCGAGCATTGTTTGAGTTGGATGCTGGTTGGCACCATCGCCGGCGTTAATTATCGGAACATCAGATACTTCTGAAGCATAGCGTGCAGAACCTTCAATTGGGTGACGCATAACAATCAGGTCGCAATAGTTACTCACCATTTTAGTGGTATCCTTTAAAGTTTCCCCTTTAGTAACGCTTGATGACGAAGAATCGGTGAATCCAACAATTCTTCCACCCATGCGATTAATTGCAGTTTCGAAGCTTAAGCGAGTGCGGGTTGATGGCTCAAAAAACAATGAAGCAACAACTTTTCCCTCTAATAAGCTGCAGTTAGGATTTTTTTCGAACTCAGCAGCTCTTGCTAATACTTCCAGAATTTCTTCTTTTGTGTAGTCGTCGATCGATACTAAACTTTTGTTATCCATTGATTAAAAATTAAGTGTGTTTATAATATGATTGTTTTTTTTGCACAAAAAAAAACCAACAATTACTAAAATTGATAGTAATGTTGGGTTTTTTGATAAATATTCTTGAAAAGGATTATCCAAATAGCCAAATCGGGAATTAATCCTCAAATCGTGTTTGCTTCGAAATAAATAATGGAAAATGTGTAAGAAGGAGTAAAGGTCTTTACTTCTTTTGGTATTATTTGCAGTTCCAGATTGAATTAGTTGTATCTCCATTCTAGATTACAAATATAGGCATAAATTATTCTGAAAATCAAATCAGAAATCGATTAATTATTAACATTTTTTTTGATCGAAAAATAAGCAGGGAAATGCGTTTGCATAGAATGTTGATATCGAATTAACTAAATGGTTTTGACGAATTCTGTTTTCACACTATCAATTTTAGAAAATTTTTCGATGATCTTATCGACCTCGCTTTGGCGGATACTTAAAGTGATTCGGCAGGTTAGGTTGAAATCCTGCCCCAACTGTTCCGGTTGATCTTCTTTAATAATTTTCATTACATCATTCATAACCAGATAATCGAAATTAACATCGTAAATATCATTTACAGTCTTTTCAATAATTTCGGTATTGGCAATTGCATCGGCAGCAGCTGTTTTGTAAGCATGTATTAAACCACTTACGCCTAGTTTAGTTCCGCCAAAGTAACGAATAACTACGATGAGTATGTTGGTAATATCATTCGAGAGTATTTGTCCCAAAATGGGTTTCCCTGCTGTAGATGAAGGTTCGCCATCATCATTCGCCCTGTATTCAGATTTATCAGCGCCAAGCATATATGCATAGCAATGATGGCGGGCATCGTAGTATTCTTTTTTTAGATTGGCTATATACTCTTTAATCTCCTCTTCGTTGGTTACAGGGTAAGCATATGCAATGAATTTACTTCCCTTTTCTTTGTATAGTCCTTCGGATGCCGGATTGATTGTTTTGTAAGTATCGCTGCTCATTTTTTACTCAAAAATACTTGTTGAATTAATTTGTTAGGATAAAAATAGCAATAAATGCCAGCAGTATTCCCAATATATTTACTTTGTTCAGTTTTTCTCTGAAAATACTCAAGCCAATAATTACAGAACAAGCTACAATACCTATATTTACAATACTGAAAACCACTGAGCTATCGAATCCTGAATTGTTTAATGAAGCAATCAGGAAATAAAGAGAGCCAAAATTCACAAGCCCTAAAATACTCCCGCCAATTAATACTTTAGGCTGAAACAGGTCACGCAATTTATCTTTTCGGATAAGCAAAGTAATCACCCCTGCAACACTTGCAATCGCAAAAAGCAGTGTCGAAAACTCTTCTGTTCCACCAGAATTTAAGTATTCCTGTTGTGCATATTTAACTAGTGAATCAACAGTTCCGGCTCCAAAAAAAAGAAGTATTGGCAACCAAATATATCTTCGGTTTATCTTATCTCCTTGTTCTTTATAAATACTGAATAATACTGCACTAACTGCAATTATTATCCCAAAAATCTTTTTGCCGGTTATGATTTCCTGATAGTACATGATGGAAAAAAGAAGGGGGAGAACAAAGGACATTTTACTAGCTAGTGTAGTTACTGATATACCTGCTTTTTGCGTAGATCGGCCAATGATAAAGAATACGATGATAAAAAGAATACCAATTAATATGGATATGCTGAACCAATCTTGTAGAATAATTTTACTGAAATTGAATGTGGTATTTGTTAGGAAATATCCGCATAAAGAGGCAATTAGGTAGTTGATGATAATGGCGGGAAGAATATCAATTTTGAATTTTTCCAGATATTTAAAGGTGATAAATATTCCTGTGGAAGTAAGAATTGCAAATAATAGATTGAGCATAGACTTAATTTTTGCGCAAAGTAATGAAAAATACCTTACCTAAAATTAGAAAAGCAGATTCAAAATGAATCTGCTTTTAGGGTAGTAATATAATAATTAGTAATAAAATTACATTTTTAATTTCTTGTCAATTTCGTCAATTTGAGTTTTGAAACCTCTGTCAGTATCAATCAAATTGTTTACTGTTTTGCAGGCATGTAACACTGTAGCATGATCTTTTTTCCCAATTTGAGAGCCAATGGAAGCCAAAGAAGCTTTTGTTAGTGTTTTCGAGAAGTACATTGCTATTTGTCTGGCCTGTACAATTTCTCTTTTTCTTGTTTTTACCTGCAATACATCAATTGGCAATGAAAAATGGTCACACACTACTTTTTGAATGTAGTCAATGGAAAGCTCGCGCTTGGTATTTTTCACCAACCTGTCAATAATAGTAATGGCTAGTTCAAGATTAAGCTCTTTTTTATTTAAGGTAGACTGAGCTAATAACGAAATTAATGCTCCTTCCAGTTCTCTAACATTATTGGTTACATGACTTGCAATGTATTCAATCACTTCGTTATCAAGTACAATACCATCTTTATATGCTTTCTGATGTAAAATTCGAACTCTGGTTTCGTAATCAGGATTCTGAAGATCTGCCGAAAGTCCCCATTTAAATCTGGAAAGCAAACGATTCTCCATTCCCTTCAGCTCAATAGGAGCTTTATCAGAAGTAAGAATTAACTGCTTGCCCGATTGATGAAGGTGATTAAATATATGGAAAAATGTATTTTGCGTTTTTTCTTTCCCTGCTAACTCCTGAATATCATCTATAATTAAAACATCAATCATTTGATAAAAATGAAGAAAGTCATTCTTATTATTATTTCTGATTGCTTCAGTAAATTGTGTCTGGAATTTGTTTGCACTTACATACAATACTGTTTTATCCTGATACAATTCTTTTGTTTTTATTCCGATTGCCTGAGCAAGGTGGGTTTTTCCTAAACCGGAATCACCATACAATACCAACGGATTAAAAGCTGTACCTCCTGGATTTTCAGAAACAGCCACACCTGCTGATCTTGCCAGTCTATTGCAATCTCCTTCAATAAAGTTTGCAAATGAATAGTCCGGATTCAATTGCGAGTCGATATGTAATTTTTTAATTCCAGGAATAACAAACGGATTTCGAATGGTTAGTTCTTCCTTATCAGAAGGCATACTAACCGGACGATTTTTTGTGTTTGAGCCATTATTCCCGGGAACTACAACAGAAAAAGGTTTAGAATTTGCAATGTGATTATTTTCCATCACAACATTATATTCTAATTTAGCACTGTTGCCAATTTCTTTTCGCAGTGTTTTTCTTAGAATATCAATGTATTGCTCCTCCAAATATTCGTAGAAAAAATGGCTTGGTACTTGCAATGTCAGGATCTGGTTCTCCAAGTTTAATGGTACGATTGGTTCGAACCATGTTTTGTAACTTATTGGGGGCACGTTGTCCTTTATTACAGCCAAGCAATTATTCCAAACCTGGAGGTGATGATTATTCATTTCTGTGTCAGTGTTTTAAAAATGTAGGGTGTGCTAAATTTTGCTTATGCAAGATTGTCAAAAAAAAAATGAAAAAAAAATTATTTAGCTATTGACTTTTTAAAAACATTTATTACTCTATATAAAACAAGGGATACAGAATCGTAAAAAAAAAGAAATTATTTAAATTACAGTTAGTCAGCATGTTAAGCTTTGATTTTGTTTAACTTTCTGGTTGTTAGTCATTTCCGAATACGATACTTTAAGGTCTTTATTATACAATCTATAATCAATCCATTGTAAACATAACCGATCGCGTGTTAAATAAGCTATTAAACTGATCTTACAAGGTAGGGCTTCAGTTGTTTAAGACGTTTTGATTTACTATAATTTCAACCTTTAAATATAAATCAATTCTCAGGGCTTATCTTAATTACAAAGGCATCTGGAAAATCATCACGAATTTTTTTAAGTTGTCGGATAATATCCTTATAGTTTTGTGTTTCCCCAATTGTATATTTATACTTTCCGTTAAAATAGATTTCTTCAATCTTTCTGTGTCCTTTAAATACTGTGTCATCCAAAGGTATTTGAGAGGCAGAAGACATAATCTGAACCTTATAGTAAACGTGATTCTCTTTGTCTTTTTTCTTTTGAGATTTTTCAGAATCCATATAAACGGTTTTTCCAGTATCAAATAATGAAAAGTGCATATATTTTTTAGGATTGTTTTTTACATCAATCAGTAAATTGGTTAGACCGTTTGAAGCAGCTTCCAGATTTGTGTATAAAGTATCGTTATTAATTAATAAGCCCATAGAACCTTTTCCTGAATTTATTTTTTCAAGAATTTCATTGGTTTGTTTAAGGGTTGCTTTTGCATTATTTATGGTTTGAGCAATATCTGTAGCCGATAAGGAATCACTAATATTTGAAAAATTAGATAGAATTGTAGATACGTTTTTATTGTTGTCTTTTAAATTTCCTGTTATTGAATCTACATTTGCGAAAATATTTTCAAAATGACTTTTTTGTCCTGTCATTATAGTGTCAAGTGTTCCCGACGCATTTTCAAGTTTTTTAAAGGTTTGTTCGATACTACCAAAGCTTTTTCTTAAATTTTCACGTGTATTCTCATTAAATATATACTGTATTACTGTAAGCACCGAATCAACACCAGACATTAATTTTTCGGCCTTTTTCTTCAGCGGCAACATCTGCATGCTCACCTGTTCTTTTAAATCACCTTCAATACTTCCTTTAATTGTATCGCCTGTTTGAAGCAGAGTTTTCCCTTTGCCGGGTATAATTTTAATCTCCTTTGTGCCCATGATGTCTGCACTCTCAATACGAGCAACCGAATTAGCTGGAAGTTTAAATTGATTAGAGATGGCAAATTCAACCAGAAGATGATCTGCTGATGCGCTGCTAAATTTGATGGATTTAATTTGGCCTACTTTATAGCCCTTTAGTGTAACTGAGCTTGATTTTTTTAGCCCATCAACCCTTTCGTATCTTGCATAAAAAACTTGTTCGCTGGAAAATACATTAAATCCTTTCAGAAAGTTTACACCCCAAATTAAAATTACAATGGCTCCAATAACAACAAGTCCTATTTTTGCGTCTTTTGAAAATTTCATAATTCGGTATTTTAATTTCAGATTGAGTGGTTGTGGATAATTTTAATGGTAAAACTACTTATGTTTTTTGAAGTTTTTTTGCTTTTGACAGGGAAATACGTTCTCCATTGTAAAATACAACCACAAAACAGTCATTAATTACTTTTCTAATTTCCTTTTGGAGGATAACAATCTCTTTGTATTTGTCAGTGGAGCCAACGGTATATTTATAAACTCCATCGCTCATACGCTCTTTAATATTCTCAAGCTGATTGAAAGCTGCAGAATTTAATGGTATTTGTTTCGTAGAAGATTTTATCTGAATGCAATATTCGAGTTGCGGATTTGTTTCCGGTTCATTAATTACAGACGTTGCTATAGTTGTATCAATACGAACCAATTCTTCTTTCCTTTCCAAAACTACGCTCGATTCTTCAACTTTAGTTTTGTAATCGCGAAAAGCCCTGAAAATTGCACTGGCAAGATAATCCTGATTTTCAGAATGCTTCAGGTAATTGGCTTCGGTAGGATTCGAGACAAAACCAACTTCCACTAGTATAGATGGCATACTAACTTGCTTCAGAACCCAGAATCCGGCTTCACGAACACCTCTCGAGTGACGACCCACTCTTGTTTTAAATTGAAATTCGGTGAATTCTGCCAAATTAATACTGTTTTCCCTATTCATACCTTGTAATAGATTAAAGATGATATAGGAGGCCGGATTTTTTGGGTCGAATCCCTCATATTTTGTACTGTAATCATCTTCGTAGAGCATAACAGAATTTTCTTTCATCGCAACTTCTAAATTTTCTTTGGTTTTATGCAATCCTAATGTATAGGTTTCTGTGCCGCTAATGGAATGATTATCATTTGCATTTGCATGAATAGATATGAATAAATCTGCTTTGTTTTGGTTTGCAATTTCCGATCTTCTATTTAATGGAATAAAAACATCAGTTTTTCGCGTATAAATTACATTAACATTAGGGAAGTATTTTTCTATATAAGTGCCTAATTTAAGTGCGATACTTAGAACAACGTCCTTTTCGTTAATGATTTTGCTTATTGCACCAGGGTCTTTCCCCCCATGGCCAGCATCAATTACTACAGTATTGATCTTGGAATGACTGCTTTGCGACATTCCAACAAAAGGTTGTAGAACAATGGCGCATAGCAGTAATAAAACGACTGATGATCTTGTAATTAGACCACGATATATATATTCTGGAATAATGTTCATTAGAAAAATCTTCATAAAAGAACTTAAAAAATGTTTTTGAAGTTCGTTTCGATTAGGGAATATAGCACTTTTATTTGTATTTTTGGCGTCCTAAGAAAGCGTGACTGTTAAATTTGGTCAAACGGACTTGGCGCCATTTAATTCGATTATTCTACAAAAATAACAGATAAAAATTGCAATTGAAATTACTACAAAGGGTTTTTATTATTTTCATTGGAATAGTATTTCCATTGAGCAGCTTCGGGTTTGTTAATCTGACTAATGATTATGGTAATTATCAACCGGTTACAAAGTGGAATACTGAGGCTGTTTCACATTTATTGGAATATAAAATATCTGAAAAAGATACTTTGTTAAAAGTTTCGTCGGATACTTTAGTGTCTGATTCTGTTAAAAAGGAGAAAAAAGCTTTTTTTGAAGCAACTATCGAATACAATTCTGATGATACAATTGTTTTTTCCCTTACCGGACAAAAGGTGTTTTTAACTAAGAATGCTTTTGTAAAATATGGTGAGATTGAGTTAAGAGCATACTACATCGAGCTTGACCTGGAAAAGAAAGAAGCTTTTGCTTACGGGATAAAAGATTCAACCGGAACATTTATCGATACTCCTGAGTTTAAAGATGGTGCTGAAGAATTTACATGTAAGGAGCTTAAATACAATTTTGACACAGGCAAGGGGTTGGTGAATGAAATTATTACCGAGCAGGAAGGTGGATTCGTTCATTCTGAAATTACCAAGCGTATTGATGACAAAACTTTTTATCTTAGAAATGGAAAATATACGACCTGTGATCATCCTCATCCGCATTTTTATGTGAAAATGACAAAAGCTAAGATGATTAAGGATGATAAAATTGTTTCAGGGCCTCTTTATCTGGTGTTGGAAGATGTGCCTTTGCCTATCGGTTTGCCTTTTGCTATGTTTCCTTTTAGTTCTTCCTATTCATCAGGAATTATTGTTCCTAGTTATGGAGAAGAGCAGCGAAGAGGATTCAATCTTCGCGGAGGAGGTTATTATTGGGCGATTAATGAATATCTGGATTTGGCAGTGACTGGTGATATTTTCGCCAACGGATCGTGGGGTGGATATATGGAATCGAGTTATAAAAAGAGATACCGGTTCAATGGCCGGGTTGCTGCAGAATATCATTCCAATACTTATGGTGATAAGGGGTTGGCCGATTTTTCGGAGTCGACCGATTTCGCGATTCGTTGGAATCATACTCAAGATGCGAAGGCCAATCCGTATCGAACATTTTCTGCTTCGGTTAACTTTTCTACCAGTAATAATGATAGAAACAACTCACAATCAATACAGAAAATTACAAATAACCAGAAGCAATCAAGTATTTCATACAGTAAAAAATGGGCAGACAGTCCGTTTAGTTTGAATGCCAGTTTTCGTCACTCTCAGAATAGCAGAGATACTTCTATTTCACTTACCTTGCCCAGTATGTCATTAAATATGACACAAATTTACCCGTTTCGGGTAAAAGGGAAAAGTACCAATTTGAAATGGTATGATAAGGTGGGAGTGAGCTATTCTTCAAAATTGGAAAATAGAATCAATACGAAGGAAAAAAAACTGATGAGTTCTTCATTGGTTAAAGATTGGCAAAATGGTTATCAACATAGTATTCCAATTAGTACGAACTTTAAATTAACGAAAGATCTTACTCTTTCGCCAACATTAAATTATCAAGGTGTTTTGTATTCTAAATCGGTCAAGAAAAGCTGGGATGCCACCTTAAAGGATGGAGAAGGTGGTGTTCGAACGGATACGATTCAGGGTTTTAAATATGCACACAATTATTCAACCAGTGCCTCGCTTTCCTTAAGTCCGAAAATTTATGGAATGTATACGTTTAAGGAAAGCTCAAAATTAGCAGCTATCAGACACGTAATGACTCCAAGTATTAGTGTGAGTTATACGCCTGAAATTGGTATTCCCAGAAGTAAATATTACAAAACTTACCGAAACGAAGCTACTGATAAAGATGTTGAATATTCAATATTTGAGGGGAGTGTGTATGGAACTCCAACAGGAGCACAGGAATCGGGAAGTATTAGTTTTGGTTTGGATAATAATGTTGAGGCAAAAATGCGTACGGCAAATGATTCAACCGGAACAGAAGAATTTAAAAAGGTAAAGATTATTGAGAGCTTGAAATTTTCTACCTCATATAATATGTTTGCAGATTCATTGAACTGGTCTTACATTCAAATGTCGGGAAGAACCAAGCTTTTTAATCAAAAATTGGATTTAAGTGTACGTTCAACCGTCGATCCGTATAAACTTAATGCAAATAATATTAGAATTAATGAGTTTGGCCCACGATTAACCAATGCTTCTATCGATTTGGGCTTTAGATTGTCGTCAAAAGACCTGAAGGGAGATAGTGGGAAGGACAAAAAAGATGATAAGTCTGCTGAACCTTGGAGAGATACCCGATATGTTGATTTTGATATTCCCTGGTCGTTCTCTATTGATTACGGTTGGACTTATTCGAAACCAACATCAAGAAGTACAGTTGGACAGAGAATGGGTGTGAATGGAAATTTTAGTTTAACACCAAAGTGGAAGGTTAGTTTTTCATCTGGATATGATTTTACAGCAAAAGAAGTAACCTCTTCTCAATTCACGATTACCCGTGACCTGCACTGTTGGCAAATGTCTTTCAATACCATACCATTTGGGGCGTATCAATCCTATAACTTCCGAATTAATGTGGAATCTTCAATTTTGGCAGATTTAAAATACGAAAAGAAACAGGCTTGGCAGGATGTGAATTTTTAACGCTAAAATTTATTAATATTATTAGACCAGTATGTTTTCATGCTGGTTTTTTTATGCCTGATTGAGAATCCAATTTTTAAGAATCTCTTTGCCATACTGTGTCATGATGGATTCAGGATGAAACTGAACACCGCATAAATCGAATTTTTTGTGGCGGATGGCCATGATCACATCCTGTTCGTCCCTTGCCGTAATACGAAGGCATTCAGGGAAATTATTTTTCGATAATGTCCAGGAATGATACCTGCCCGAATCGAACTGAGAAGGAATATTCTTAAACAGAAGTTCGTTGTCGTCGGCAATTAATGTAGTTTTTGGAACACCGTGAACAATTTCTTTCAGATTGATTAATTCAGCACCAAAGTATTCGCCAATGTATTGCATACCCAGACAAACGCCAAGTATTGGTTTTGAATTGGCATATTGATCCAATATTTCACCCATTACTTTTACTTCTCTTGGTAGTCCGGGGCCGGGAGAAAAAATAAGTTTGTCGCATTTTGTTATTTGTTTCCAGTCTATATCATCATTTCGCATAACAATTACCTGTTCACAAAACTGCTCAACGATATGAACCAAATTGTAGGTAAAAGAGTCGTAATTATCTATGATTACTATTCTCATTTAAGCTTTTTATTTTAACTTTGATGTCGCAAAATAAGCGAATTTTTTACAAACACTAAGAGTAAACAAAATGAAAAAAACTATTAATTCAGAAAAGGCACCAAAAGCAATCGGACCATACAGCCAGGCTGTCGAAGCTAACGGAACACTTTACATTTCAGGTCAGCTTCCTGTTGATGTTGCAACAGGAAAATTTGTAGAAGGCGGTGTTAAGGAGCAAACCGAACAGGTAATGAAAAATATCGGTTATATTTTAGAAGAAGCAGGCTATACCTACAAGGATGTTGTTAAATCGACATGCTTATTGAGTGACATTTCTGGTTTTGCTGAAATGAATGCCGTTTATGGCGAATTTTACAAAGAAGAATGTCCTGCCCGTGCTGCTTTTGCAGTTAAGGATCTTCCTTTGGGAGCATTAATTGAAATAGAAACTATTGCGGTGAAATAAATTCATAGAAGAGTAAAATATGTAAAGGCTGCTAATCGTAGGATTGGCAGCCTTTTTTTTGTCTGTTTATGGGGTGCTACTCATATCGTAAAGATTTAACCGGATCTAATTTTGTTGCGTGGTAGGAATGGATAAATACAGTTGCTGTTACCACGATTCCGGCAATTAGGAAAGACAGAGCAAATATCCACCAATGAATTTCTGTTCGTGCCGAATAATCGCTTAACCATTCAGTCATGGTATAGAATGTTATTGGAATGGAGATGACCGAGGCTATTACTACATAAAGAATATTGATCCGTAAAAAGGAGAAAATGATAATCGTGTCGGAACATCCCAAAACCTTTTTTATACCGATTTCTTTAGTGCGGCTTTGAGCTATAAAAAGCGTTAATCCAAACAGGCCGAAAGAGGCAATTAGCATCGTGAAAAAGGCAAATATGCTCACGATACTATATCTGCTTTTTTCTTCAGAATAAAATCCTTCAATAATTTCTTCAACCGTTGAGTAGGAAAATGCCTGTTCGGGGGCAATTTTTCTCCACGATTTTTCAAGTTGAGGAATGAGTTTTTTTGCCGATCCATCTTTGTAATAAACTGCTATTTGTTTAAGATATTTCTCTGTTAAAGCGATTTTCAAAGGAGGAATGTCGGAGCGAAAAGAGTGAAGGTAAAAGTCGTTCACCACACCAACAATGGTCTGTTCTCCAATTTTTTTTCCGATAGGATCTTTTATTCCAAGAGCTTTCACTGCCACTTCATTTAGGATGCATGAATTTGCAAGATCACTTCCGTAATCAGTGGAGAAGTAACGGCCTTCAGTAAGGGAAATGCCCATGGTTTTTAGAAAACCAAAATCAATAAGCATTTGCTCTACTTCCACCTTTTTTTCCTGATCTTCATGATGAGCAAGCATCATTGCACTAAAGCTATACGTGGGAAGGCCACTTTAAGCTCCGGATGCCATAATCACATTAGGATTGGCTTGTATTTCGTTTAAGAATGGAGTGTAGTTTTCTCTGTCTTTGATATCTATTAGTAAGACATTCTTATTGTGAAAGCCGGGATTCTTTTCTAAAGAATATTGATATTGAGCCCGAATAACCAGGGCACTAGCAACAAAGAAGCAAAAAATAACCAACTGAAATATGATTAGGCCTGACCGGACAAAGTTCTTCTTTTTGCCTGTCATATTCTTATCTTTTAAAATATTCAAAATAGTTAGTTTTGATAATCCAACGGAAGTGTAAAGACCCGAAATAATTCCGATTAAAACAGTTAAGATGAAGTAGGATAAGATGTAATATAAAATGTTCGCTTCGATAATGGGCAAATTGGTTTGAAAAAGTTCTTCGGCGTAGGGTAAGCCCAGAATCATAAATACAATTGCAAGTGGTAATACAATTATTGTGAGCACAATAGATTCTGTAAGAAGCTGATACTTTATCTGATTGTCTTTAGCGCCAAATGTTTTTCGGATGCCAATCTCTTTTGATCTGCCGGATGAAACGGCTGTTGAGAGGATGATGTAGTTGATCATGGCTATCAATACAATTAGTAGAGCAATGGCCGAAAATATTTTAATACTGTTCCAGTTTCCCTGTATGCTGTTGTTCATCACTTTTTCTGATCTCAAATAAACATCCGATAAATTTTGTAAAGAATAGTGATATGCAGGATTCTCGCCCATGTGCTTATTTTCAAGAATAGAGAACTGACTGTCAATCAGGGAGGTATTGCTTTCGGAAATCAAGCGCACCCATGTGTGCCAGCCATTTTGATCCCAATTTGTTTCAGCATTAGTTGTTCCAAAGTGTTTATTCGCATATGTAATCGTAAATGAATTATTTATCAGGCATTCTGCTTTGAAGGTTGAGTTTTGGGGGATGTCTTCAAATACGGCTGTTACTGTTAATACGTGTTCTTCTTTGTTGATACTTGCAGTAATTTCTTTCCCAATTGCATTTGTCCCCGAAAATAATTTTTCGGACAGGTTTCGTGATAGGCAAATCGCATTTTTATCTTCCAGCAATGCCTTCGTGGTATTGCCATTAATTAGAGGAAGTGTGAAAATGTTAAACACTTCGGAGCTACTCGCTACTGCATTGTTTACTAGAATATCCTCTCCTTTGTACTGAATGGTAAAATCTCTAATGTTTTTGGTGTTAATTGCATGTTCTACCTGTGGAAATTCTTCCTTTAAAGTAGAAGCTAAAATAAAAGGAGTTCTGGTTAAAGTGCGGTCGAATGCATTGTAAAAGTTGAGAACTCTGTAAACTGATTTTCTGTTTTTGTGACAGTTGTTGTAGTTAAGTTCATTAATGACAAAAAGAATAATAATGAAGGAAGCAGCTAAGGCTATGGATAGTCCGAGGGTGTTAATTCCTGTGAACACATAATTTTGTTTTAGGTTCCTAAGGGCTGATTTTATATAGTTTTTGAGCATTAATGGTTAGGGTTTTGGGTTTTGTTTTCTTCGATCTATCAATATAATTATAATATTATGATTTTCCACTAAGGATTTAGTTGGTTTTTATTGTTAGTACTAAAAACTTTCTAAGTAACGTGGTATGAGTCAGTATTTGGTGTTTCGATGAAATCTTACGACTCAATTAATTAGCTTGTTGTAAATAGCGAGTACTATGGCTAATTCAGATTTCTAGTTGGAATTTTATAATAAATTCAAATGATTCGTTAAGCAGTAATTTATATATACCCTTGTGGTTTTTACACAATGATAAGTATTGTAATTCTCTGTTAATGATGCTATTGTATGTAATTTTGTTGAAGAACAAACCGAACAGATCATGAAAAACAATGGTTATATATTTGGAAGAGCTTATACTTTTAAAGGTGTTGTTAAATCAACCTGTTTCTTGTGTGAGATCTTTGTTTTTTCGGGGAAGTTTAGGCGGGCATATAATTTGTTTGAATCCAAACTGTTTTCAATTCATTGTGTGTGTTGTAAAGTATTGGTTTTGTGCATCGTTTCGCAATCCATTGCGAATTATTTAAAATTCATATGAATAGTATTGATGTGTTCTAGAATAGTATTAAATATCTGATATCTAAAACATAAATTCTGAGATTTGTATGACTAAAGGTCAAAGGGGCAGAAGCTCTTGGTTGATTGATACAGATAACACAAGGAGGATAATATGGATGTCTTTAAGCCTGTTTATACGGAGCAAAACGATTGTCAGGATTGTTACAAATGCATAAGGGAATGTAAATTGAAAGCCATTAAGGTGGTTAATAATTCAGCTCAGATTCTTCACGATGATTGTATTTACTGCGGAACCTGTACCTTAATTTGCCCGGTAAATGCCAAGAAAGTTCGCAGCGATGTAAATAAAGTAAAGGGTTTATTGAAGCGCAATCAAAAAGTAATTGTTTCATTGGCACCATCATTTGTTACCGAATTTCCAAATTTGTCCGACGTGCAAATTGCAGCATCTTTAAAATCATTGGGATTTGCACATGTGTCTGAAACTGCATTGGGAGCTCAGGAGGTCTCAAAAAAAGTGTCTGAATTTATCGGAAAACAGGATAAAGGAATTTATATTTCTTCGGCATGTCCATCGGTTGTTGAGATGATCTGTAAACATTATCCAAAATATAAAAATTACATAACCCCGTTTTTATCACCACTTTTAACCCATTCCAAATACCTTAAAAACCGGTATGGAGATGATACTCATGTTGTTTTTATTGGCCCTTGTATCGCAAAAAAAGCCGAGAGTGATCAGTTTCCTGAATTGTTGGATGCGGCACTCACATTTTCGGATTTAAGGAAATGGTTCGAAGAAGAAAATATCGATCCTTATTTATTTTCGGAGGACGAGAAAGAAGAGGTTTTTGTTCCGGGAAAAGCAGGAAGAGGCGTACTTTACCCAATAGATGGAGGAATGATAATGGGCGTGAAGAACAATACCACCGCAACCGATGCTGTTTATATGACTTTCTCCGGAATTACCAACATTCAATCCGTTTTAGTTGATCTGGATAAGTACAAGAAATCGAATGTGATGTTTTTGGAACTTTTGGCCTGCGATGGCGGTTGTGTTAATGGACCGGGAACCAGTAAGTCCTATTCAACTGCGATTAAACGTTTAGAGGTAATCAATAAGCTTGGTAAAGAGCAGGCTTATCAGTTGGAAACTGATTTTTCAATTGAAAGAACTTTTGATTCTATTCTCCCAATAGAGCGAAGAGAACATGCTGAGAGTAATATAAAAGAAGCACTAACCATGGTTGGGAAGTACTCCGATAAAGATGAAATTAATTGTGGCGGTTGTGGTTACAACAGCTGCAGGGAGTTTGCAGGAGCACTGCTTGAAGATCGGTCGGAGCCAAACATGTGTGTATCCTACATGCGAAAAATTGCGCATGATAAATCATCAGCACTTTTGCGTAAAATTCCTTCGGGAGTTGTAATTGTCAACGAGCAATTGAAAATTATAGAGGCGAATCTTAGTTTTTCCAGAATGATGGGAGCCGAGATTGAACAATTGTATGAAACAGTTCCCGGTTTAGTGGATGCTGATTTGCATAAAATTGCTCCTTTTTACAAGTTGTTTTCATCGGCACTTTCAACGGGTGTTGATAATTTGGAGAAAGATATTCGTTTTGGTAACAAAATGTTTCACATTACACTTTTCAGTATTCATAAAAATAAAATAGTAGGAGCTATTCTTCGGGACATGTCGCAACCTTTTATTCAACGCGAAGAAGTGATATCGAGAGCAAAATCTGTAAACCAAAAAAATCTGGAAACAGTGCAGAAAATTGCTTACTTACTTGGAGAGAATGCCTCGGAAACAGAGGAAATGCTGAACTCTATCGTCGAATTTTACAGTCTCTCACAAGATTAACAGTCATATATGTCATCCAATTTTTACATAGAAGTAGAATGCCAGCAGAAGAACTTTAATGGTCAGTCCATTTGTGGTGATGTGTTTATGTCGCGGAAAATAAAAGAGGAGGGACGAACAGTTCTTGTTTTATCAGACGGATTAGGAAGTGGTGTTAAAGCGAATGTGCTGGGTACACTCACGGCATCGATGATTCTGAACTACATGAAGGTGAATAAGGATATTCGTAAAGCGGCCGAAGTAATTATGAAAACTCTTCCGGTTTGCAGCAAACGAAAAGCAAGTTATTCTACTTTTACCATTGTTGAAATTGAATGCGATGGTGAGACCCGGATTATTCGATATGATAGTCCTGAATGCCTTATTTTGCGTGGATTGGAAAGTTTTGTCCCCGATTGTGAAGAGTTAAGTCTTACGGGTGATCGCAATGAAGGAAAAGTACTGTATTCATATCGGTTTATGGCTCAGAAAGAAGACAGGATTGTATTCTGCTCCGATGGAGTTACCAATTCGGGAATGGGAAGTACGCGATTGCCATTTGGCTGGGGCTTGGATAATCTGGATGCGTATGTAAAAGGATTGATTCGCAGACAGCCATTTATATCTGCCCGGCAATTGGGTGCTTCGGTTGTTGACCGGGCCTGTGCTAATTATGGAAATAAACCTAAAGATGATACTTCATGCGGGGTACTCTATTTTCGGGAACCACGAAATTTATTAATATGTACGGGACCTCCCTACGAAAAATCGAAGGATGTGCAGTTGGCAAAACAAGTTGTGGAATTTGTGGGTAAGAAGGTGGTTTGCGGGGGCACAACAGCCGGGATTATCTCTCGTGAAATTCAGGTTCCAATTGAGGTTGAATTAACAATTACTGATTCGGAATTGCCGCCAATATCACATATTAATGGTATTGATTTGGTTACCGAGGGCATTTTAACTTTGGGCAAAGTATATCGCTTACTTAAAAATTACAAACAAAATTCATCATTGCGACAAGGTCCGGCGGATCTGCTGGTTCGGGTTTTATTGGAAAGTGATAAAATTTTTATTATCAATGGAACAAAGATAAATGTTGCGCATCAGGATCCTAATTTACCAATGGAATTAGAGATACGCAGAACCGTTGTAAAGAATATTGTTGCTCTACTGGAGGAAAAGTTTTTAAAAGAAGTAGATCTTAGTTATATTTAAAATGAAATATAACCCATATTAAACATGGGGTATTGTTGATTGAATTTCCATTTGGTGGGTAGTCTTGTTGGTGAATTGGAAGAAAGTAACAATCCTCATGAAACAGATCATAAAGACAATTACTAAATGGCCGAAAAAATCGAAATTACCATTTGCTTGGGAAGTTCTTGTTTTTCAAGAGGTAACGGGAAATCTTTAAAAGCGATTAATACCTTTTTGGAAGAAAATAAATTGAAAGACAAGGTGTTCTTTCATGGTGAATTGTGTACAGGAAATTGTGCCAAAGGACCTATTTTAAAAATTGGAGATGAACTGCACGAGGAAGTCGATCCGGATAGTGTCGTTGAAATATTAAACGGTGTTTTTGGGCTCGTTTAATTAAGTCTCTCAATCCTAAAAAACTCATTATGCCATTAATTGTAACCAATAAGAACAAGTGTAATCTTAGTTATACGTGTATTCGGGTTTGTCCTGCCAAAGCAATTAAAATAAAGGATGATTTTGCAAACATCATTAAAAGCAGATGTATTGGTTGTGGAAATTGTGTTACTGTTTGTGCTCAAAATGCGATAGAATATAGAAGTTCGGAAGATTTGGTTAAGCAATTGTTAGCTGATACCGAGCCTGTAGTTGCCATATGTGATCCAAGTATTTCAGGTGAGTTTGATGATATTCTGGACTTTCGGAATTTTGTTGGTATGATTAGGGCTTTGGGTTTTGATTACGTTGTTGAAGCTGCTTTTGGTGCAGATTTGGTGGCCTACCGCTACAAGGAACTGTTCGCAAATTTCCATGGGAAGTATTATATCTCAACAAAATGTCCGGCTCTGGTAAATAATATTGAGAATTTTCATCCCGGATTAGTTGATAATCTGGCCCCAATTGTACCGCCTGGTATTGCCATGGCAAAAGTGGTACGAAAAAAGTATGGCAAAAATGTTAAGATTGTTTCTTTATCGCCTTGCGTTGCCAGTAAAGATGATGTGAAAGCATTTAATGGAACTGACGGAAGTGTTCATGCAGTTTTAAGTTTTGCCGAATTAAGAAAGCTGTTTACAGAGTACGGAGTTTCGGAAAACTCAGTTGAATTCTCAGAGTTTGATCCTCCATTCGCTCGTTTAGGAGGTTTATTTCCAATTAGTCATGGTCTGTTTCAGGCTGCAGATATCGATATATCCATGCTGAATGGTGGGATTATTAGTACTGAGGGAAGAAACAATTTTTTGAGGTCGATCAATGAGTTTAAAACTCAGCATGATCTGAACCAGCATCTTGATTTATTTTATTGCGAAGGTTGTATTATGGGACCTGGAACTTCGCCGGGAGGGCGAAAATTCTCTCGTCGGTCTCAAGTAATTCGTTACGTGCGCAAAAGGTTAAAAACTCTTGATGAGATTAAATGGCAGAAAGAAATTGATGAATACAGTGATCTTGATTTAACCCGGGGATTTAAATCGAAAGGAAGGGAGCTTCCTGTTCCTACAGAAGAAGAGATATTGGAAGTATTGGTGGAGATGGGAAAAGGAAAAATTGAAGACCAATTAGGTTGTGGTTCCTGTGGTTATGAGTCTTGCAGGGAGTTTGCGATTGCAAAATGTCAGGGGCTGGCCAATTATGAGATGTGTTCTTCCTTTACAATTAAAAATATGAACAGCTATATTAAAGAGCTGGGAAATACAAATGCGCAGTTAACTAAAACAAAAGCGGCATTAAAGGAATCGGAAAGAATTGCCAACGAAGAAAGAATTATAGCGCAGGAAGCTTCAGAAACGGTGTCGGCCATGTTACAGAAACTTCCTTCGGGAGTTGTAATTGTCGACGAAAGGCTGAAAGTAATTGAGTCGAATAAAACTTTCGTTGATTTATTGGGTGAAGAGACCCGAATGCTGAATGAAATTATTCCCGGATTAGTTGATGCAGATTTAACAAAATTGATCAGTTTTCATAAATTCTTTTCCACAGTAATTTTGAATGGAGAGGATATCTTAAACAAGGATGTACATTTTGGAAACAGGTTGTTCAATGTTTCGGTTTTTACCATTAAAAAAAATAAGATTGTTGGTGGTATTATTCGCGATTTATACGCTCCTGAAGTAAGGAGAGAAGAGGTTATTGGCCGAGCAAGAGCGGTTATTAAAGAGAATCTTCAAACAGTGCAGCAAATTGCCTTTTTATTGGGTGAGAGTGCTTCCAAAACGGAAAAATTACTAAGCTCGATCATTAAATCCCATGCTTCAGGGGAAGAAGGGAAAGGCGAATAATGGACGAGAAATTTCATATAGATATTGACTGTCAGCAACTCTTTCATCATGGTGAAATGATTTGCGGTGATGTGTTTCTCTCGAAGAGAATTAAAGAGGAAAACAGGACAATTGCTGTGTTGAGTGATGGCATGGGAAGTGGAGTGAAGGCCAATGTGCTGGCAACATTGACTGCATCAATGGCGATGAATTTTACAGCAGAACACAAAGATGTAAAAACCATTGCCGAAATTATCATGAACACGCTTCCTGTTTGCAGCGTTCGAAAAGTAAGCTATTCAACCTTCACCATAATTGATATTGAATTTGATGGAACAACACGTATCATTGAGTTTGATAATCCCTTGTGTGTGGTGATGCGTGGTTCTGAGGTTTTCGATCCGGGATGGAGGACAATTCTGCTTGACAGTGAAGAAAATCAAGGAAAAGAACTTAGAACCTGTGAATTTACTGCCCGAAAAGAAGACCGTATTCTGTTTTGGTCCGATGGAATTATGCAGTCGGGAATGGGAAGCAGGGAATTGCCTTTTGGATGGGGACATGAAAGTGCTTTAAAATTTGTCACCAATATTGTAAAATCGACCCCTTACATATCTGCCCGTAATTTGGGCATGCAGTTAGTGAAAAAAGCGGCCAGAAACGATCAGGATGAGCTAAAGGACGATACAAGTGCCGGTGTAATCTATTATCGGGAACCGCGTAAACTTTTAATTTGCACGGGTCCTCCTTACGAAAAGGATAAGGATGCTGAGCTGGCCATGAGAGTGTATCATTTTAAAGGGAAAAAAATTATTTGCGGAGGAACAACGGCCGAAATTTTGGGTCGCGAATTAAATTTAAAATTTGCCGCCGGAATGAAAATTACGGATCCGGAACTTCCGCCGGCATCTTATATGGAAAGTATAAATTTGGTTACCGAAGGCATTTTAACGATTGGAAAAGTTGCCCGGATTCTTGGGGATTACAATAGTGATTATGATTTGGGAGACGGGCCTGCTGATCAGATAGTTCACTATCTTTTACAGAGTGATAAAATCTCAATTATTTCCGGAACAAGAATTAATTTTGCTCATCAGGATCCCAGTTTACCTATTGAATTGGAGATCAGAAGAACAGTTGTAAAAAGAATAGTTAGTCTTCTTGAGGATAAATTTTTAAAAGATGTTACTCTAACCTTTATTTAGCTCAGGTGTGTTCTGATTAAATGTAAACAGAAAGTAAGTCTAATAATTTTTGACTTGGTATTGGTTTGGCAATATAATCATCACAACCGGCGTTCAGACTCTTAACCCGGTCTTCGGACATTGCATATGCTGTTTGCGAAATTATTGGAATTTTTGGATTTTGTTTCTTGATGATTTTTGTTGCCTCAAAACCGTTCATGAGTGGCATTTGAATGTCCATTAATATTAAGTCAACCTTATTGCAGTTGAACATTTCAATAGCATCCTCCCCGTTTTTTGCCCAGAGAACTTCAGCCCCTGTTTTTCGGATTACCTCTTCCAAAAAAAGAAAATTGGATTCTACATCTTCTGCAATAAGAATGGTTTTTGAGGACCAATTACGTTCGATTAAATTCATGAGGTATAGTTTGGTGCGCTAAATTGGTTTTTGACTTAATTCAAATTTATATAAAATTATTAGCATTCAAAAGAAGATGCTCTATATAGAATCCCTTTAAAAAGACAGTTGGTTAAATATTTATTTTGAATTACCAAAAAATGATATCAAGTGACTATCATATTTGTTTTCATACGATTTACTGTCGTGTTTGAAATAGATTTGGTGAAACAGATTAGGTCATACCGATTGTTTGTCGGTAATAGGTTGACATTTCTTTCTTAATTGCTATTTTTGATAATTATTGATTGAAATATACCTGCATGATCTCTAAATTTATTCGATTCGGGCTATTTATTAGCTTAACTCTTTTTTGGGTTTCCTCCAAGGCTCAAATCTCTTATGGTGGTGAACCTTTATTTAAAAAAGGAAAGTTAAAGTCGGAATTGTCAACCATTTATTTGCCTCGTTTCGAGATGGCAACAATGAGTAAGGCATATGAACAGGTTGAAGGTAAAAGTTACCTGAAACATGCACAGTATGCTTATCAATATACAACAAGCTACAATGCTTTAAATTCAGGTAAATGGCAAGTTTTAAGCGATGGCAGAAGAGTCTGGCGGATATCCATTTCGTCGCCGGGAGCATATTCTTTAGGATTGATTTTTTCTAAATTTAGAATTCCGGCCGGCAGCCAGATGTTTGTGTACAATAATCAATCGAACCGGATACTTGGAGCATACAATGAAAAAAACAATAAAGAATCGGGCAGGTTTTCGGTTGAACCTTTGCAGGGAGATGAAATAACTGTAGAATATATAGAACCTTTGCATCCTGATTTTATTGCGGATTTAGAAATTGGAAGTGTGCTGCATGACTATAAAAATATTTTTAATCAGCTGCAAGGAGCCGAATCCCGGCTAAAATCATCAGGAACCTGTAATGTAAATATTAATTGTGCGGAAGGAGATGAATGGCAGGTTGAAAAGCACTCAGTCTGCCATATTTTGTATAGTGGTTACATTGCGTCGGGTGCCCTGATAAATAATACCGGCTATGATGGACGGCCTTTTTTACTGACAGCCCATCATGCTGTAAATAGTCAGGAAGATGCAGATGTTGCCATTTTTGTTTTTAATTATGAAGCTGTAGATTGTGAATCCTCTGTTGGTTCAAAATCTCAATCTATTTCAGGATCGAGTTTGCTGGCTACAACAAGCAGGTTGGATTTTACGCTTTTAGAACTTTCAGTAATACCGCCTGCGTCGTATTCTCCTTATTATGCTGGTTGGGATAGATCAGGCCGGGTACCCATAAACACAACCTGCATTCATCACCCCAATGGAGACGTAAAAAAGATATCTGTGGATTTTGATTCTCCAATAACGGATTCGTATTCAGATACTAAATTTACATTTGATGTGAATACACATTGGTGTATTTTGGAGTGGGATATTGGTACTACAGAAGGTGGATCTTCCGGATCACCTTTATTTGATGAAAACCATCGCTTAATTGGAGATTTAACAGGAGGAGTGGCTGATTGTGAAGATCCAGTATACGATTACTTTGCAAAATTTTCAGAAAGTTGGGCCAATTATTCCGAGGCGAATCAGCAATTGAAATTTTGGTTGGACCCATTGAATTTAGGTTTGGAAACACTTGATGGTGTTGATCCATACAAAGGACTAAGAGCCGTTATTACTGCTTCTCAGGATAGTATCTGTTATGAATCTCAGGTTACCTTTGCAGATGGTTCATTAGGTGAACCAGATGAATTTTATTGGAATTTTGGTGATGGAGCTACTCCTCAAACTTCAATAGGAAAAGGACCTCATGTTGTGAGTTACAGTAGCCCGGGTCGTAAACAAGTGAAATTAATCGTGCGAAAGAATGGTGTTACTGATAGTGTTGTTCGTTCTGTTTTGGCCATGGATGTTCCTGTGGCAAATTTTGATTATACGGTTGATTTGAATAAGGTTCAAATGACTAATACATCGGTTGAAGGGATGACCTACAATTGGAATTTTGGTGACGGAGCAGTTTCAGAGGAGGAAAGTCCAAGTCATACTTATGCCGGAACAGGAAAATATACCATAAAACTTAGTGCTGAAAATTTGTGTGGTATAAATTCAACATCAAAAGAAATAACAACCACCTATAATGATTTATTAAAGATTTATCCAAATCCATCCGATGGTGCTTTTACGGTTGATTTAAGCCAAATAATTTACTTGCGAACCACTTGGACGGTATATGATACAAAAGGATCTCAAATTCGCTCAGGAGTTGTTTCCAGCTATGAAAGTATGATTAATTTTAATCTGAATGGATTGTCTTCAGGAGTCTATATCTTAAACTTGAATATTGACGGTGTTGATTTGAAAAGAAAACTCCTGCTGACAAAGTAAAAGATAGTCTCATTCTATTTTTTAAGCAATAGAATGAGAACTAATGTTGTTATTTTTCAATTTTTTGAAAAGATGTTACAATTCCTTTGATTAATGCAGACGAAAACCCTTGATGTTCCATCTCATTTAACCCTACAATTGTACAACCTTTTGGTGTAGTAACCTTGTCAATTTCCGATTCAGGATGATCATTATTAATTTGGAGCATTTCAGCAGCTCCTTTTACTGTTTGAGATACTATTTGTTTGGCAGTATTGGCATCAAAACCAATTTGAATTCCACCTTGAATCATTGCACGGATAAAACGGAACACAAAAGCAATTCCACAAGCACCTAAAATGGTGGCCGCCTCCATTAGTTCTTCATTAATAATCAGGCTTTCTCCAACACAATCGAAAACAGCTTTAATGTTTTTTGTTTCTTCCTGAGAAGCATTTTTGCTGCAAATACAGGTTGTTGATTCAGATATATTGGCTGCAATATTCGGCATAGCTCTAAAAACCGGTATTTTATGATCCAGCATTTCTGAAATTTCTTCGGTTGTCAGTCCGGTTGCAAGAGAAACAAGTACATGTTTTCCTTCAATGATTTCGCTTTTAATCTCGTTAATTATTTTACCAACATTATAAGGTTTTACGGCAACTAAAATAATATTGGAATTTCTAACAGCTTCACAGTTATCCGATGTAATTGCGGCTCCCTCTGTTGCTAAATCCGCTATTAAATCAGTATTTCTTCTTGTTGCGGTTACATGACCCGAGTTAAAAGTATCATTATTCAAAAGTCCTTTAACAATTGATCGACCTAAATTACCACAACCAATAACGCAAATTTTTTGATCATTCATATTCATTCATATTTGTCTAATGCCACGATTTAACTATAAGTTAATTAAATCCATATAAAACCGGGCTTAAAATATTTGTAAGAAAATAAGGAGGTGTGTATAATTTTTATTCGTGCATAAAAGTACAATTTTTTTTGAAATCAGAAGAATGAAAAATTTCATCTGATACTAATTCACTATACCAGTATATTACTGCAATAAGTTGCTTATTAATAGTTGATTATGTGTTTTTTTTGATGCTTTAAATTCAATATCCTGTAGAGCCCTATTTTCTTTTTGGATATTTGTTTTGAATTTTAAAAATAAACCATATTTTTGCTAAAACGATTTAGTAAACCGATTTAGCAAAACCGAAAACCTTTGAAAAAGAAATCAATTAAAGATATTGCCCAGGATTTAGGAGTTTCAAAAACTACTGTCTCATTTGTTTTAAATAAAAAAGGAGATGAAAAGAACATCAGTAAAAAAACTCAAAAAGTAATATTGGATTACATCGAAGAGGTAGGCTATCAGCCGAATCAAATTGCGAAGAGTTTAAAGAATGGTACTACTAATACTATTGGTTATCTGGTTCCTGATATTTCGAATCCATTTTATGCTAAAATCGGACGGATGATTGAAGATTTGCTTTGGGAAAAAGGATATCATTTACTAATTGGGAGTACCGATGAGAAAAAAGAGAAAGAGGAGTTATTGCTTAATATGTTTGTGAACAGGCAGGTTGATGGATTAATTATTGCGTCTTGTTTTATAAAAGGAGATGTTTTAAAATCTCTTTCCAGGCAAAATTTCCCAATGGTTTTTTTCGATCGGGAAGACCCTGAATTTTTAGCCAATTATATTTTGGTTGAAAACAAAAATCCGATGAAGGAAGCCATTCAGAAAACAATAGATAAAGGAGCAAAAAAAATTGGTCTGTTGTCAATTACACCTGATGTTTATTCATTAAAACTGAGGATAGATGGGTACAAGCAGGCATTAACAGATAATGCTTTGGAATATGATGAAAATTTACTTCGAATTGTAGATTACAATCATATTAAAGAAAGTGCTCAAAAAGAATTGAAATACTTGATTGAAGCTGGGGTTGATGTAGTTGTTTTTACCAATAATCAGATTACTGCTACGGCTATTTGGTTAATGAATATGCATTATCCTGAAAAGGTAAAAGAAATCACCTTTGTGAGTTTCGATAATCTGGACATTTTTGATTATTCGATGCCTAGAGTAATTTCTATTGCACAACCTATAATGAGTATTGCCAGGCAATCTGTAGATATTCTGGAGGAAGTAATTAAAAACAAAGAAAGTAAGAATACAAGAATAGAATTGAAACCTAAATTAATAGAACGTTAATAATAAGAGTCGACAATGAAGAATAATTATCTAAAATCAGGGCCAATTTTTTTGGCATTCTTGTGCATGGGATTTGGTGATGTTGTAGGGCCGCTTACAAGTCAGTTACAAAGCGAATATGAGTTGAGTAACGTTTTGGCTGGATTGGTAACCTTTATGGGGTTTATCATGTTTGGTTTGCTTTCCGTTCCAATGGGATTGTATCAGGATAGAAAAGGAAAAAAACGAGTATTGCTTCTTGGTATGCTGGCAGCGCTAGTAGGTTTAGTCTTACCTATATTAGGCAATTTCTCATCATTTGGATTGTTATTAGGATCATTATTGCTGTTAGGAACAGGTGCTACTTTGCTGCAGGTTGCAGGTAATCCAATTATGAGAGATGTATCACCTGAAGGAAAATATTCAAGAAATTTATCGTTCGGACAGTTTATTAAGGCAATCGGTTCTTTGTCGGGTGCTTTAATTCCATTGTTGGCTGCTAAGTATTGGGGATTGGACTGGAAACTTTTGTTCCCAATTTATTCCGGTATTCTTTTAGTTGCAGCAATTTATTTATATGTTGTTACTATTGAAGAGAAAAAAGATGATTCAGCATCTCCTGCTTCATTTGGATCGGTACTTGCGTTGTTGAAAAATCCATATGTTTTCTTTATGGTTTTAGCCATTTTCTTATATGTTGGTTCAGAGGTAAGTATGAGTGCTAAGCTGCCAAACTATTTATCCGAAAAATTTAATTTTGACATTAAGGAACTAGGTTTGTGGGGAACCTTATTTTTCTTCATTGCTTTAATGACCGGTCGCTTTTTGGGAGGCGTAATTTTGAATTGGATGTCTCCTTCAAGATTTTTGAAAATTACAACTCTTTTATCTTTAATTGGGATTGCCGGACTTTATATTGCAACAAGTTCGATAATGGGATTTGCTGCAATATTTTTAATTGGATTGGGATTTGCTAATATTTTCCCATTGGTATTTTCAATAGCAATTGATGCAATGCCTGAGAGAAGTAACGAAATTTCAGGTTTGATGGTGACAGCTATTATTGGAGGTGCAATTGTACCTGTAATATTTGGAGCTGTAGCAGATGTTTTCTCACTTATGGGTGGTTTTGTTGTTACGCTGGTGTGTATTGGTTACATTTTTGGATTGTCGTTTTACAAAAGAAAGTAAGAAAGCATATGAATATTTGGAATGATAAAAGAGTTGTGATGACTCTTGATGCAGGAGGAACAAATTTTGTTTTTTCGGCAATGAAAAGCGGAGAAGAAGTAGTTGAACCAATTCGTAAGCCGTCAAATGCAGATCAACTTGATTTGTGTTTAAAAACAATTATTGACGGATTTCAGGAAGTTATGAATCTGCTTGCAGAGAAACCTGTTGCAATTAGTTTTGCATTTCCGGGACCTGCCGATTACAAAAATGGAATCATTGGTGATTTGCCAAATCTTCCTGCATTTAGAGGAGGCGTTGCCTTAGGACCAATGCTCGAAGAGAAATTCTCAATACCGGTTTTTATTAATAATGACGGTGATTTATTTGCTTATGGCGAAGCCTTGGGAGGCGTATTGCCAGCTATCAATAAACGTTTGGAAGAAGAAAATAGTCCTAAGCGTTATCGAAATTTAATTGGCGTAACACTTGGTACCGGATTTGGAGGCGGATTAGTGCACAATAATGAATTATTTACTGGCGATAATTCGATTGCAACTGAGGTTTGGTTAACCAGTTCAAGAGTTTTTCCTGATCGTTTTGCTGAAGAGGGAATAAGTACCCGGGCTATCCAAAGAACATTTCTGGAAAACGCAAAAGGTAAGTATTCAGATGAATTGATGCCAAAAGATGTTTATGATGTGGCAGTTGACAATAATCATCCAGATCAAAAAGCAGCTCTAAAGGCATTTGAACTGTTTGGAACATGTTTAGGAGATAGTTTGGCTAATCTTTTAACCATTACCGATGGTATTGCTGTTATTGGTGGAGGTTTAACCGGCGCTCATGATTTATATATGCCTGCAGCTTTGAAAGAGATGAATGGAAATTGCTTCACTGCAGGTGGAGAATCTCTTCCTCGTTTGGTACAAAAGATCTACAATATTGATAACGATGAAGAATTTAAAGAATTTGCTTCAGATTGTTCAATAGATATACAAATACCAGGAACAGACAAAATGATTAAATATGATTCAAATCCTCGTTTAGCAGTTTGTTTCAGCAAGCTTGGAGCAAGTAAAGCGATTGCAATCGGAGCATACGCATTTGCATTGAAAAATTTGAAATAATAATTTTCATTGAAATCATGGAGAGAAGAACTTTTTTAAGAAATTCAATTTTGTTTTCCGGAGGAATTGCACTGACAGGGCTTGGTGCAGTTGCATCCCCTAAAGGCTTAAGTTACGTTTCAAATCGACCAGCAAAAAACAAAAGGAATTTTGTTAGTTCTTCTGTCGATGAGATGATTGATCAAATAAAGGAGAAAATTTCTAATCCGGAATTGTCGTGGATGTTTGAAAATTGTTTTCCAAATACATTGGACACTACAGTTCAGTATTCTGAAGAATCAGGTAAACCAGATACTTTTGTAATTACGGGCGATATAAATGCCATGTGGCTGCGGGATTCAACAGCTCAGGTATGGCCATATTTATCATTGGTTCCCGAAGATGAAAAATTAAAAAACTTGTTTAAAGGTTTAATCAACCGACAAACAAAATGTGTTTTGATTGATCCATATGCAAATGCTTTTAATAAGGGAGATGAAGGGAGTCACTGGGAAAGTGATTATACAGAAATGAAAGCTGAGTTGCATGAACGAAAATGGGAAATAGATTCTCTTTGTTATACCATTCGTTTAGCGTATCACTATTGGAAAACTTCGGGTGATGACAGCTGTTTTGATGCGAAATGGGAAGAGGCTGCTGAATTAATTGTTAAAACATTTAAAGAGCAACAACGAAAAGAGGATAGAGGTCCGTATTCTTTTCAAAGAAAAACAAGAAAGCCTTATGACACATTACCGGATGGAGGCTATGGTAACCCTGTGAATCCTGTTGGATTAATTGTTTCTTCATTTCGACCATCTGATGATGCAACCCTTTTGCCGTTTTTGATTCCTTCTAATTATTTTGCTGTAGTTTCGTTAAAACAATTGGCTGAGATTGCAACTTATTTAGGTTTGCAAACTAAATTGGCTGAAGAGACCTTGAAGCTTGCAAATGAAGTAGATGAAGCGCTTGCAAAGTATGCTGTTTCGGATCATTTAAATTATGGTAATATATTGGCATTTGAGGTTGATGGCTTTGGAAATAAGCTGTTTATGGATGATGCAAATATTCCAAGTTTGCTGTCTCTTCCTTATTTGGGAGCAATGGAAACGACTGATTCTCTTTATCAAAACACCCGAAAGTTTGTTTTGAGCGCAAATAATCCGTGGTTTTACAAAGGGAAATATGCGGAAGGAATCGGAGGTCCACATGTTGGTGCTGATATGATTTGGCCCATGAGTATTGTGATGCGGGCGATGACTTCTGATGATGAACAGGAAATTATCAGCTGCATGCAAATGCTGATTAATACTCATGCAGAAACAGGGTTTATGCATGAAACATTTCATAAAAATAATCCTGAAAATTTCACAAGATCATGGTTTGCCTGGGCAAATACATTATTTGGAGAATTAATAGTTAAGTTGTTTCATGAGAGACCTACTATTTTGGAAATTGTATAGGCTGAAATGTAATAAATAATGCTGTTTCATGATTAGTAGTTTGTAAAATGGAACAACATATAGTAAGATTTTGCAGTAGTAGTGTGCTGCCTTCGGATTGAGAAGCAAATTTGTTTCTCTTTCCGAACCTTTTTCATAAGAAGGATGAGATTTAGATTAGTTTAAAACCAGGTTCATACCTGGTTTTTTTATGGATTAAACTGTTGTATTTTCTGAAACGATCTCTTTAAATGTGAATTGATATTTTTCATTGTATAATTTCACATAGAGCTTTATGTAGTTTTCATACGTCTCCATTGCCAAGCTATGTTTTCCTTGTATGGAAAGGAGATTGCATTTCACCCGAAGGGCGGTTTCATTCATCTGATCGAATTCAAAAATAACATTTGAAATGGCCAGGCGTATGCTTGGTTCAAAATCGAATTTAGTTAATAATTCCTCCAGAGTACTTACAATTGTACCGGTTGTTTTGTCTTTAAAAGAATCCAGCCATTCAGGAATAATATCGCGAAGCAGGGTGCCTCTGTGTAATATCTGAATTATTTCCTCTATTTTATCATTATCCGAATTTGTTATTTGGGTACTAATACATTTTTGAATGTGTGCCAAATCGCAGAAAATGTTCTCTTCGAGTACCATCTTCCAATAATTATTGTCGAAAGTAATTTCAATTCCTTGAATATCTTCTAAGATGCCACGTAACTTTTTAATATTAACACCTCTGTTGTTTTTGGCCTTATCTTCCGGTTTATCCGGCCAAAGGAATTCTTGAATTCTTCTTGATGAAATTCCTTTTCCATCTTCAAGAGAATACAATAATATCAAAAGGAACAATTCTTTTAGAGTAGGGCTAAAGCGGTAGGTGATATCTTTGTTTTTCTTATCAAAAACCTGAAATCCTCCAAACAACAGGATAGAGTTTACTTGTGGAATTTCAAAAGTCGGTAGTTTTTCCTGAAAGGTTAAAATGGAATCATTTTCTAATTTTTCAATTTTTATTTTAGTTCTAATTTTTCTCCTCACAAAAAATATCAGGAACAAAAGTGTTGCGGCTAAAAAAACGTAGAATAATTTTATGGCGAACGGAAGTGAATCATTATTCATATTCAATTCTTTATCTGCTCCGGGTTCATAGCTTATCGAATACATAGATACCTCATATGTTTCAGCATCCGCATTCGTTTCCTGCGATGTAAGTGCAATCAATTTATTTTCACTTTCCCAATAATATAAATCAGCGAATGATTTAATGTCTACAAATTCGTAAGGTATACTATCGCCAATAAAATATAGTTTTGGATCATTAATAAATCCTTTTGCTATTCGAAGGTGAGTACTGCTTTTTTGACAAGGAAATAGTAATGTATAAAAGGCACTGTCTTTTTCAGTTACTTTTAATGAATTTACGGGCAGGTATTGAAATTGATCATTTTGCTGTAGTTCCCATAATTTTTTTATTTCATTTGTTTTGAAATCAATTCGATAAAGGTCGTAGTAAAATTCTTTTCCTAAAATTTGTTTTCCAAGAGGATTTCCCAGTCCTCCAAATAAATAAACAACATTACTGTTTTCAGCCGAAAATCCAAGAGAACTGCAATACCGAGGTTCGATTACATCTCCTTTAAGTTTGAGCTCAGTCCATACTTTGCTTTTTTCGTTGAATGATTTAATTGAATTGGAATAGGAATAGTAACCGTATCCGCACAAAGTAGTTATTTGGTGATTAATTGGATGAATCAGCTTGTTGTGATGCCACCACTTTGGCAGGTCATTAGTTACACTGTCGGCATGACTCCAGCTTTGATTGACTGAATTGTAAGTTGAAAGATCGTTTTGGTTTAAACTATACGAAACTAATTGATTGTTGCTGTCAATAATAAGCTGTTGAGATTTTTCAAAAACAGGGTATCCGGAATTTTTATTGTTTGTAATTAAAGTGCCTGCTTTTAATGAGTAGGTGCTTGTAACACCATTTTTAAGAACAAAATGAATTACTTCATTTTTTTTATCATATGCCATTGATGGCATTGTGGGAAACGATAATGTTTTAACTTTTGTCCACTGATTGTGGTAATCAATTACCCAATCAGGATTGTAAATTTTCGCAGTTCTGCTCGATAAAATGTCTTTAAGTTCATTGTTGGCAACTTTTCGAAATGGCCATAAATGTTTTGGTGTTCCGTCAATATGAATGGCCAAATCTTTTACAGACATCGAGGGAACTTCATCAATAAAAAAGCCATACTTGTTTATGACACCTAACGATAAGGAAAACTCGGAAGATTTGGGGAATTGAATTGAATTTTCAAAGTGATTTTCCCCAAGAGTTAAGGAAATCTCTCCATTTTCACTATCAATTTTAAGTTGGAATGGAATCCATCTGTTTCGAAGAAGGTTTAATGAATTAAAATTACAATGAAATTTAGTTTCTTTTTTATTGTGGATTACATATAAATCCGGTTCTCTATAGGTAACCTGAATTAAGTTTTTACCATTTTCCTCCTTTAAAGATAGGATTTCCCCATAATGCGTTTCTGTTTCCCGTAAAGAAAGCATAAAAGCAATGGTGAAGCTTTTGGTATATGAAATATTATTCTTGTGTGTAATATCAATTCCAGTCCGATTCTCTTTCGAAACCTCGTTGGATTTAAAATAAATACCATGGTCAGCAAAAAGAGAAGGGGAAGATATAATTAAAGCAAATAATGTAAGTAGAAATTTCATTATTATTTATGGCGTTTGTTAATTTCCAAATATATCGAAATATACCAAGACTTTAAAGATAAAAGCCTAAAAAGACTAAGGTCATTGCACAAAACGGAAGAAGAATTTGTGAACTTATTTCAGCTTGATATCAATCAAATTAATTTATTCATTTCGATAATAGAAAAAACAGTAAATAGGTGGTGGAATTGTGATAGGTATAAGTTGTTTCTAAAATCGACTTCATTCAATAGTTGGAACAAATAAGGAATTGCTAAAAAACCTAATTAATTTTGCCCGGCGAGCCACTTTTAGTAAAGTTTTGTAAATCAGATGTAAAACAGTTGATTAATGATTTTATGTGCCTTGTTAATTCAATATTAATCGTGAATTAATACGTTTGCGCTAATATTGGTTGCAGAAAAAAACAACATTTTTTTTGTTCATTGTATAATTAATAATTCTAACTATGAAGAAATGCTATTTACGAAATCTTCATTCAAGCCTGGCTAACCCATTAGGACTTGGAAGTAAGATTGGGATTTTTGCTTTGCTTTGTGCGATGATGGTTCTTCCATTTTCGGCAAATGCAAACGTTAACACATTAACTAATGACAATTTATCTGTTTCTGCAACACAGCAAGTTGTTACAGGTGCTGTTACTGAAGACTCAGGGATGTCACTTCCTGGAGTATCAGTTGTTGTTAAAGGTACTACAATTGGAACAGTAACTGATATCGATGGAAAATTCGAGATCACAGTTCCTGAATCAACCAGTATTCTGGTTTTTAGTTTTGTTGGTATGCAAACACAGGAAATTACAGTTGGTTCTCAATCTGTAATTAATGTTGTGATGACTGTGAATGCATTAGAAGTGGCAGAAGTTGTAGTAACAGCTTTAGGTATTAAAAGAGAAAAGAAGGCTCTTGGTTATTCTGTTCAGGATATTAAATCTGATGAAATAACACAAGGAGCTGATGCTAATTTAGCAAGTGCTTTGGAAGGAAAAATTGCAGGAGTTCAGATTAATCAGTCTGGTGGTGGTGTTGGAGGTAGTTCAAGAATTGAAATTCGTGGTGCTAGTTCCCTTACAGGTAACAATGCTCCGCTTTGGGTTGTTGATGGAGTTCCTTTTAATGATTCCAGAGAAGGCGAAGATGCCGGAGTTTTTGGTGGTGTTGATAAATCAGGTGCAGCTTTTGATATTAATCCAGATGATATAGAATCTGTTTCTGTATTGAAAGGACCAAATGCAGCAGCTCTTTATGGCTCTCGTGCCGGTAATGGTGTTATTTTGGTGACAACCAAAAAAGGGAAGAAAAATGCAGGTCTGGGAATTGCCTATTCTGGAAGTGTAACTATTTCCGAGGCAGCTTACTTTCTTGATATGCAGGATAAATTTGGTCAGGGAACCGAAGGTGTTTACGATAAAAACGGAACTTCTTCGTGGGGGCCGGAAATGAAGGGACAAATGCTTGAATCCTGGACTGGAGAAATGATTCCTTATGAGGCTCAAACTAATCGGATAGAAGATTTTACCAGAACAGGTGTGAGTCAAAAACACAACCTTTCATTTACAGGTGGAAACGAAGATGGATCCTATCGTGCATCAATGGGGAAAGATATTTCCAATGGAATTTATGATGGACACAAGGTAGAAAAAATGAATTTTGATTTAAGAGCTGACTACAATATTAATCCATGGTTAAATATTGACACAAAAGTGTCCTATATGAATACCAAAGGTAAGGAAAGACCTGAGATGGGATTCTATAGTTATATGTCATATTTTAATCAAATGCCTATGAATATCCGAACTCAGGATTTAAAACCTGGATATGATATGGTAGGAGGTAACCATGTTGAGAAGTTGTATACAACTTCGAATGCAAGTTTTCGTAATCCATATTTCTTGCAAGATCAGCAAAGTTATCAGGATGAGAGGTACCGTACTTTTGGATATTTTGCAGCCAATATGAAATTGACTTCTGATCTAAAACTTAGATTAAAGTACGGTTTGGATTACTATCGTGAAGATGCTCAATCTATGTATAAATATGCTGATAATGTATATAGTAATCACCCTGATTACAATACGATGGAGCGATTTTTTAAAGAAGAGAATTATGAGTTTTTGTTGAGTTACAATAAAGATTTAAGTGAAGATTTTGCTGTTAGTTTAAATGTAGGTGGTAATAAAATGTATACTACTACAGAGAATTTATCAAGCAAGTCGGGCAAGTTGCCTTCTGAAGGAAACTATTTTTTAGGATATGGTACCAACATTTCTTCAAGTGAGTCAATTTCCGAAGAAGAAGTTCAGTCTATTTACGGATTTGGTCAGGTAGCCTATAAAAATATGTTATTTCTTGATTTTACAGCACGTAACGATTGGTCGTCAACACTTCCAGATGATAACAACTCTTATTTTTATCCATCGGTTAGTTTAAGTGGAGTTTTATCTGAAATGGTTGAGATGCCAAGTTGGATTACATACGCTAAATTAAGAGGTTCATGGGCTCAGGTTGGGAAAGCGACAGATCCATACAAGACTAGTATGTTGTATAAAATTGAAACGGGTAATTTTAATTTACTAAAAGGTTCAGTGCCGAGTATTTTAGTTAATCCAGATTTAAAACCTGAAATTTCGTCTTCTACAGAATTTGGTTTTGATGTAAGAATGTTTAATAATCGCATTGGAATTGATTTCACCCTGTATGATGAAAATACTCAAAATCAGATTATGCCGGTTGATATGGATCAAAGTGCTGGTTATCAGCAGAAATTGATTAATGCTGGTAAAATCTCAAACAAAGGAGTTGAAATCATGTTGTCAACCACTCCAATTAAGACCAAGGATTTCACTTTGGATCTAAACTTCAATTTTGCTGCTAATACCACAAAAGTAAAAGAGCTTGATGCTGATCTAAAAGAATACAAATTTGGGGATATTAATGGAAGCCCAATGGTTGTTGGTATTGAGGGAGAAAAACTGGGTGATATTAAAGGGTATAAATATCGCAGAAATGATGCTGGTGCAATATTAGTAGACTCGGAAGGACTGCCAATGAGAACAGAACAGCTTGAGGTGATTGGAAATTTACAAGCAGACTGGACAGGATCTATTGGTTTAAAGGCTGATTATAAAGGATTGTATGTGTCTGCGCTACTTTCCATTCAGCAAGGAGGCGATATCGTTTCGATTACCGAAAAAGGAGCTGTTGGAGCAGGTACTGCAAAAAGAACAGCTGAAAATAATAGGAATCCTTATACAGTTGATGGACTAACAGAGGGTGGAGCAGTAAATTTAACATCTGCAACAGCAGAAAGATATTGGGGTCGAATTTCCAGTATCGATGAAGAGTTTGTGTATGACGCATCCTATATGAAACTAAAAGAAGTGGCTGTTGGTTATTCAATACCTCAAAGTTTCTTGAGTAAAATTGGTAAGAATCCGATTAAAACCGCAAGAATTTCAATAGTGGGACGAAACTTGTTCTATTTCTATAAAGACACACCTGGGACTGCTCCTGATGCAAGTGCTTACAGCTCTAGATTTGAGGCTTCGGCATTTGATTTTTCTCCGGTTCCAGCGACCAGAACATATGGTTTCTCACTTAATTTGGGATTCTAAGAGTTATAAGTATTAATGATCATGAATCGAACTAATGAAAATACCTTGATAGGACAGAAGTGTTATTCAAATTACGAGATTCATGTGCCTGTTGAAAATTAAAAATATACAGATGAAAAGAATATATAATTCATTACTATTATTAGGCTTGATATTCATCGGTTTTGGTTGCACCGATGATTTTGAGGAGATGAATACGCCCAAAGATTCCGTAACGGAAGTAGAACCTCGATTTTTCTTTTCGGATATGGTTCAGGGAGTTTTTGCAAACTACCAGAGAAACGTTAATTTATATCCTGACTTTTATGCGCAATACTGGGCATCTACAGGTGCTTGGGCTGTGTCTGATCGATATGAATACAAAGATGATTGGATTGGAAATCAATGGAAAGAACATTATACTCAATTTAATTTGGAGTCGAATACTGTTGATGCACAATTTGGCGATAAACCTGCCTATAATGATCAGATTGCCATTAAAAATATTTGGATGGTGTATTGGTGGTCGCGTATGACTGATACTTATGGAGACATTCCATATTTTGGTGTTAGTAATGCCGAAACTAACGCATACGACTCTCAGGAGGCTATTTACGATGATTTGTTTCTTAAACTTGATGAGGCAATTAAGAGCATTAAAAATGATGAAACACAAGCACTTTATGGCGAATACGATTTAGTTTATAAGGGAGATGTGGCAAAATGGATACGTTTTGGTAACTCGCTTCGCTTAAGACTTGCAATGCGTATTTCAAATATTGCTCCAGCTAAAGCACAGGCTGAGGCTCAAGCAGCGATTGCCGGTGGAGTGATGACAAGCAATGATGATATTGCACACGTTCCGATGTGGAGCAATGGATGGTATGATTATCTTCATCAGATGGCATGGTATTGGGATAATATTCGTGTAGCTAAAACATTTACTAATTATTTATATGGTCAGTCAAGTGTTGGAGAAGATCCTAGAGCACCACGTTGGTTGTCTTATAAAGTAGACGGAAAACCGTTAACTAAAGAAGCAGCTGGAAAAGCAACTTATGAAGGCTTGGAGAATGGCTTAGATGCAAGTATGCCATCATCATCGGCTGAAGTAACAGGTAAAGCGACTATTCGTTTGGAAAATGGATTCGTGGAATTCTCAGGTGATGGAGATAAAAATGCAATGTTTTGTCCGGTAATGTATTATTCGGAGGTTCTATTTCTTCAGGCTGAAGCAGCTCTTCGTGGGTGGACTTCTGGCAATGCGAATGCATTATACAAACAAGCTGTTGAAGCATCAATGGATTTTGTTGGAGTGAATGCAGTTGATGGTGATGCTTATGTTGCCGGATTAAATGATTTAACGGGAAGTAATGAAGCTCAGTTGAAGCAAATTATTACTCAGAAATGGATTGCAAACTTTCCAAATGGAATTGAATCCTGGGCTGATTTTAGAAGAACAGATTATCCTGACTTAACCCTGCCTTACGATGGAGTAAGTGGAAACGCTTCTGTAGCTGCCGATACTTATGTGAAGCGAGTTCGTTACCCTGATAATCAACACAATTTAAATGAAGTTTCAATGCCATCGGCATTAAATACGATCGAAACAGACCGTATGGATATCAAACTTTGGTGGGATGTTGAAAATACAAAAGCCAAATCAGGTGGATTAATGAACAGTAATTTTTAGAAAAAAAATATTTTGAATGGAGCTGCTCTTATGGGGGCAGCTCTATTATTCCTGCTTAAAATAAGTAGTTAAATAGCAATTAGTGATAAATTTCGTACATGTGTGAACTGTTATTTTGGTTTGCATTAGAAATTATACAAATATTGTTTCCCGTTATAGGGTTTGCTTCCGCCTCCATAAAAGGGAAGGATTTTTTTCCAGCCTTTTCGAAAAAAGGTGTACTAAAATTGAAGATTAAACAGCCTTGAGCTACAACATATATCAGCAGATTATAAAACTTAAGAACAAAAATCAGATGCTATACCAAAATTCTCTTAAATCATTAATTTTGCTTTCTTTGGCAATTACTACTTTATTTTCCTGTAGTAACAGAGAGCAAAAAGATACCGAAGGTAACTACATTCAATTTGTTGATCCTTTAATTGGATCGGCAGGACATGGACATGTTTTTGTAGGTGCGAGTGTACCTTTTGGAGCCATTCAGGCTGGCCCGAGCAATTTCCATAAAGGCTGGGATTGGTGTTCTTCGTATCATTACTCAGATAGCATCGTCAAAGGTTTTTCTCATTTGCATTTAAGTGGAACAGGCTGTGCCGATTTAGGCGATTTTTTAATTATGCCTGCTGTAGGTGATGTGAAAATGAATCCTGGGTCACAGGAACATCCGGAAAATGGTTATGCTTCCTATTACAGTCATAAAACCGAGAGGGTTGAGCCTGGCTACTATAAAGTGCATTTGGATACCTATGATATAGATATTGAAATGACCACAAGTGAACGTGTAGCTCTTCATAAAATAACATTCCCAAAATCAGATCAGTCAAAAATAATTCTTGATTTGCAGGAGGGAAACGGTGATAACGCTACCGAAACATTTTTTCATAAAGTAAATGATACAATTGTAGCCGGTTATCGTTTTTCAACCGGATGGGCTGAAGATCAAAGAGAATATTTTGCAATGGTTCTGTCTAAGCCGATTAAAGATATTGAAGTCTATAATGGCGACAAATTAGTGGAGGGAGATGCAGCAAAGGGACTTGCAGTAAAAGCTTGCCTGGAATTTGAGACAGAAGCTTCAGAAGAAGTGCAGGTTAAGTTTGGGATGTCTCCTGTTAGCATGGAAAATGCATTGGCGAATATTAAGGCTGAAATGAAATCATGGGATTTTCAACAAATTCTTTCTGAGAATCAACAAAAGTGGAATAAAGAGCTGTCTAAAATTGAGATCGTAACCAATGATCTTAAAAAGAAGAAAGTATTCTACTCAGCAATGTATCACACATTAATTGCTCCCAACTTATTTAATGATAACAATGGAGATTACAGAGGTGTTGATAAAAAAGTATACCAAAATGTTGATTTTACAAATTACACCTTATTTTCTTTATGGGATACTTACCGTACAGCGCATCCTTTATATACTTTGACACAACAGGAACGTGTTCCGGATATGATTAATTCAATGCTGACAATTTATCAGCAGCAAGGGAAATTACCGGTTTGGCATTTAAGGGGAAACGAAACCAATACAATGGTTGGATACAGTGCAGTTCCGGTTGTAGTAGATGCTTGCTTGAAAGGATTTGAAGGGATAGATTACGAATTAGCTTACGAAGCGGTAAAAGCAACGGCTATGGGCGATTTTGAGCCTGGCGTTAAAGAGTTACAGGAATATGGTTTCATTCCGTGTGATATGATGCATGAATCGGTGGCAAGTGCCATGGAATATGCGATTAGTGATTGGGCAATCAGCAAACTAGCTGAAAAATTGGGTAAAACTGATGATGTAAAATATTTTGAGGAGAGAGCTAAAGCATATACCAAATATTTCGATCCGAAAGATCGGTTTATGAAAGGAAAAATGAAAGATGGCTCCTGGAGAACACCTTTCAATCCTTACTCAGCACAGCATCGTGTAAACGATTATTGTGAAGGCAACGCATGGCAATATCTATGGTTGGTACCACAAGATCCGGAAGGATTAATTGCTCTTTTGGGAGGCGAAAAGCCATTTCTGAATAAGTTGGACAGTCTATTCTCAATTTCTTCGGAATTGGAAGAAGGAGCGTCGTCGGATATTTCTGGTTTAATTGGTCAATATGCACATGGAAACGAGCCAAGTCATCACATCACTTATTTGTATGCATATGCCGGCGAGCAATTCAAAACGGCTGACAAGGTTCGTTACATCATGAATGAATTGTACACCGATCAACCTGATGGTTTGTGCGGGAATGAAGATTGTGGACAGATGTCGGCTTGGTATGTAATGTCTTCCATGGGATTCTATCCTGTTAATCCAAGCAATGGTGCTTATGTATTTGGCAGTCCTTTGTTTTATGAAGCAAGCATTAATCTTCCAGCAAATAAGAAGTTTACCATTAAAGCAAACAACAACAGTGATGATAATATTTACATTCAGTCTGCGACTTTAAACGGATTGGAGTATACAAAATCATTCATCACACACAAAGATATTTTAAAAGGAGGAGAGCTGACATTCGAAATGGGAGCAAGGCCAAATCCAAATTTTGGAAAATCAATTCAAGATCGACCTAAATCAATTGTTTACTAGTACTAAGATGAAGAAAGCAAACGTATTACTATTGTTATTTATTGTGGTTTTAGCTGCATGTGGAGGAGAAAAGGAAATCAGTAAGGAGCAGAATTTGGTTGATTTTGTAAATCCATTAATGGGAACCGATTCCGACTATTCTTTGTCAAATGGAAATACATATCCGGCTGTTGCATTGCCGTGGGGAATGAATTTTTGGACACCACAAACCGGTGAAATGGGAAATGGCTGGTGTTATGCCTATGATGCAAAAAAAATCAGAGGAATAAAACAAACCCATCAACCAAGTCCGTGGATAAACGACTACGCTGCATTTTCATTAATGGCCGTTACCGGTGATTTAAAATTTAAAGAGGATGAAAGAGCATCTTGGTTTTCACATAAAGCTGAAGTGTCGAAACCAAACTACTATAAAGTTTATCTGGCGGATTATGATGTTACCGCTGAAATAACGCCTACAGAACGAGCGGCTGTTTTTCGCTTTACGTTTCCGGAAAATGAGTCATCTTATATTTTGTTGGACGCATTTTTTAAAGGATCTGAAGTGACAATTCTTCCGAAAGAAAGAAAAATAATCGGTTACTGCAGAAATAACAGCGGTGGTGTTCCTGATAACTTCCACAACTACTTTGTTGCCGAATTCGATAAAGAATTTGAGGTAACACATACTTGGCATGGAGACAAATTAACTGAAAATTCACTGAAAGCAAGCGGAGAGCATGTTGGTGCTGTTATTGGATTTAAAACTCAAAAAGGAGAGGAAGTTCATGTGAAAGTGGCTTCATCTTTTGTAAGTCCTGAACAGGCACAATTGAATTTGGACCGGGAAATTGGAACTAAAAATTTTAATAAGGTATTAACCGACGCTGAATCGGCATGGGAAAAGGAGCTTTCCCGAATTAAAGTGGAAGGTGGAACCGATGATCAATTAAAGACATTTTATTCATGCTTGTACAGGGTACTATTATTCCCCCGCAAGTTTCATGAAATTAACGATAATAATGAAGTAATTCATTACAGCCCTTACAATGGTAAGGTACTGCCCGGCTATATGTTTACAGATAATGGCTTTTGGGATACATTCCGGGCAGTCTTTCCATTTTTCACACTAATGTATCCTGATATTAACGCTCAGATTATGGAAGGATTGGCCAACACTTACAAAGAGAGTGGTTGGTTGCCCGAGTGGGCGAGTCCTGGTCACAGAGGATGCATGATTGGTTCGAATTCGGCTTCTTTAATAGCAGATTCTTACCTAAAAGGAATTCGCGGATATGATATTGAAACATTGTACGAAGCAATTCTTAAAAATACTAAGGGCTGCAACAAAGAGATTACATCTGTAGGTCGTTATGGAGCAGATTATTACAACGAGTTGGGTTATGTTCCTTACGATGTGAATATCAACGAGAATGCAGCCAGAACATTAGAGTATGCTTACGATGATTTCTGTGTTTGGAAGCTTGCGAAAGAATTGGGTCGTCCGCAGGAAGAAATTGATTTGTTTGCCAAAAGAGCTCAGAATTATAAGAATGTATTCGATAACGAATCTGGCTTGATGAGAGGAAAAAATGAGGATGGTTCTTTTCAGGCTCCTTTTAATCCATTAAAATGGGGCGATGCCTTTACTGAAGGAAACAGTTTGCATTACACTTGGTCGGTATTTCAGGATGTGAATGGCTTAATTGATTTGATGGGGGGAAAGGAAAAGTTTATTTCTACTTTGGATGGTGTTTTTGAGATGCCTCCTAAATTTGATGATTCATATTATGGTGGCGTAATTCACGAGATTCGTGAAATGCAGATTGCAAACATGGGGAATTATGCACATGGTAATCAGCCCATTCAACACATGATCTACTTGTACAATTTCGCTGGACAGCCATGGAAAGCGCAGGCAAGAGTTCGTGAGGTAATGGATAAGCTCTACACTCCGCAGGCCGACGGTTATTGTGGGGATGAGGATAACGGACAAACTTCTGCCTGGTACGTGTTTAGTTCAATGGGCTTTTATCCCGTGTGTCCCGGAACCGATGAGTATGTTTTTGGTGCTCCGCTTTTCGATAAAATTACTTTGAGCCTCGAAAATGGAAAAACGTTTACAATTTCAAGTACTGATAATTCATCAGATCATGTTTTTGTGGATGACATCAAGTTAAACGGAAAGTCTTATGGAGCAAATTTCATTAAACACAACGATATTTTAAACGGGGGAAATCTTGAATTTAATATGTCGGCACAACCAAATAAGGTGAGAGGAACTACTAAAGAAAGTTTTCCATATTCTATGAGTAAATAAGAAAGAATGATATTAGCATATCAAATATAACGGAAGGCTTGCAAACATGAGTTTGTAGGCCTTTGTTGTATGAAATTGATGAATCAATCTAAAAGTAAGTGATATGATACGAGTTAGGGCACAATTGTTACTGTTATCTTTTCTTTTTGGATTTTTTGGAAATTGCTTATTTGCACAGGAGAATCCAGCTTGGATGATTGAAGCAAATGATTATACCAATTATACAGGAATATCAGTTGCAAATGGACGAATAGGAATTCTTCCTTCAGCCGAGCCAGGAAAAACCAAATCGATTATTCTGAACAATGTTTACGATAAGGAATCGAAATTTGGTGTTAGTAAAGTGTTGTTGGGAATTAATTTTGCAAATATTGAAATAGTTGTCAATCAAGACACGCTTTCTACTGCAAATTGTTCCAATTGGAAACAAGTGCTGAATATGAAATCTGCTTCGTTCGCAACATCATGTCAGTTTAAAGAATATGCCGAGATATCTTTTACGCTTTATGCATTAAGAGGAATGCCTTATTCCGGATTGGTAGACGTGAAAATAAAATCCCTGCAAAAGGAATTAGAATTTAAGGTGAATGGACAAATTGTTTGTCCAAGTGAATATAAAGATGTGACTTCTGATTTTAGGATTTTACAAGATTTGGATGCACGAATGCCAATATTGCAGACTGTAGCAAAGAGTCCGTTTGGGAAACACGATTTGGCAACCAGTGCAGCATTTATATTTGAAGGCGAAACACCCGATTTAAAGCACAATTTGAAAGATCCTTTTACCAATGAACTGGGCTTTTCTAAATCTTTGAAAAAAGAGGAAGAATATAAATTTGCCTGGTGTGGATCGGTTTGTACATCGCAGAATTTTACAGATCCGAAAAGTGAATCGGAACGAATGGTTATTTTTCAGCTACTGGGAAATAAACAAGCTGTGATTAATCGTCATAAAGAACTTTGGTCTGAATTGTGGAAAGGTGATGTTGAAATTGAAGGAGATCCGGAGTCTCAGCAAGATATCCGTTTGGCATTGTTTCATTTGTATTCTTTTGCCAGAGATGACTCTAATTTGAGCATTGCTCCAATGGGTTTATCATCTCAAGGCTATAACGGACATGTATTCTGGGATACTGAAATATGGATGTTTCCACCTCTTTTGGTTTTCAATCAGAAAATTGCAAAATCTTTACTGAATTACAGATTTGACAGACTGGAAATGGCAAAGAAGAAGGCTCAGAATTATGGCTATACAGGTGCCATGTTTCCATGGGAATCGGATGATACAGGTGAAGAGGCGACGCCAACCTGGGCTTTGACGGGAACCTTCGAGCATCATATTACAGCAGATATTGCTATCGCTTTTTGGAATTATTTCAGAACTACAGGAGATAAGGAGTGGTTGAGAGAGATTGGATTTCCGGTACTGAAAGAAGTTGCTGATTTTTGGGTAAGTCGTTCTGTTCAGAATCATGATGGTAGTTATTCCATTAACAATGTAGTTGGTGCGAATGAATTCTATCATCATGCCAATGATAATGCCTTTACCAATGGATCGGCGAAAACCGCTTTGCAATTTGCTGTTGAGGCGGGAGAAATTCTCAAAAAAGAAGGCAATCCTCGTTGGGATAATGTCGCCAAAGGATTAAAGTTTCATTATTTTGAGGATGGTGTGACCAAAGAGAATTCGGAATACAATGGGGAGATTATTAAACAGGCAGATGTTAACTTATTGGCCTATCCTTTTGCAATTGTTACTAAACCCGAAGAAATAAGAAGAGATTTGGAATACTATGAGTCTAAGATTGCTCCGGAAGGTCCGGCAATGTCTTATTCTGTTTTAGGCGTATTGTATGCACGATTGGGTGAGCCGGAAAAAGCATTTGAACTTTTCAAGAAAGCTTATGTGCCCAATAAACGACCGCCATTTGGAGCACTTTCCGAATCTGCTTATAGTAATAATCCGTATTTCGCGACAGGAGCTGGCGGTATGCTGCAAACAGTTCTTTTCGGATTTGGAGGATTACATTTTACAGAGAATGGAATAGAACAAGAAAATCCGTGTTTGCCAAAACAATGGAGGAAATTAACCATAAAGGGTGTAGGCCCCGAATTAAAAACTTATGTGATTGAGTAATTATGAATAAAATGACAATTGTAGTATTGCTGTCAGTCTTGCTGTTTTCTGCATGCGAATCGAGTAAAAGCGTTGACTTGTTATCACCCAATGGTGAAATTGCTTTTGACCTGAAAGTGAATGAGAATGGACAGGCGTTTTATAAGCTTCAAACCAATAAAAATCAAATATTCTCTGATTCAAGATTAGGGATGGAATTGCGGGAAGATTCTTTGTTTACCGATGGCTTGCGAATTATTAATGTAGTAAGAAATGAAAAGAATGAGAATTGGAAACCAGTTTGGGGACCAAATGATAGCATACTCGAAAAGTACAATGAGCTAATAGTTTCCTTAAAAAATCATGCAAATAATGATTTGAAGTTATATGTGCGTTTGTTCGATGATGGATTGGGTTTCAGATATGAAATCCCTCAGCAAAATGGCATCGATAGTATTAACATTACTAAGGAATTAACAGAATTTAATTTTGCTAAAAATGGAACAGCATGGTCTATTCCTGCAAATTTTGATTCTTATGAAATGCTTTATAGAACTACCCAATTAAGCGAAGTACCAGATGCGAATACACCAATTACGGTAAAAATGGAATCGGGTTATTACGTGAGTATTCATGAGGCAAACCTGACGAATTATGCAGGAATGACTTTGAAGAATACGGGTAGCACTAATTTTCAAGCGAATTTGGTTCCTTGGCCCGATGGAGTGAAAGTAAAAGCAAAAGGTTCATTACTGTCTCCATGGAGAACAGTAATGCTATGCAAAAATGCGGCAGGCTTAGTTGAATCGAATTTAATTCAGAATTTGAATGAGCCTTGTGCAATTCCAGATACGAAATGGATTCAACCCATGAAATATGTTGGTATTTGGTGGGGAATGCACTTGGGGGTTGAAACCTGGACTCCTGGACCAAAACATGGTGCGACTACTGATAATATGAAAAAATACATTGATTTTGCTGCTGATAACAATATTCAGGCAGTTTTGGCCGAAGGTTGGAACACAGGCTGGGAAAATTGGGGGAAACCAAAGGCATTCGATCAGGTAACATCTTATCCCGATTTCGATTTTGATGAAATTGTGAGCTATGCAAAGTCAAAAGGCGTTGAACTGATAGGACATCACGAAACAGGCGGAGATTATATCTTTTATGAAGAAAGTATGGATAAAGCCTTTTCAAAATTGCATGATAATGGCATTAGGGTAGTGAAAACAGGATATGCCGGACCAATTCCTAACGGTCAGTTTCATCACGGACAAAAAATGGTACAACATTATCGAAAAGTAGTGGAAACTGCGGCCAAATATCATTTGATGGTGGATGCACATGAACCAATAAAAGCGACAGGAATCAGCCGTACTTATCCAAACATGATGACACGCGAAGGAGTTAGAGGAATGGAGTGGAACGGGTGGAGTGAAGGAAATCCGCCGGAGCATCATGTGATTTTGCCATTTACCCGTTGTTTGGGAGGACCAATTGATTACACGCCTGGAACTTTTGATATTTTGTACAAAAACCGAAAGGATTACATTAAATGGAACAGCAACGACAAAGGCAATAGCCGGGTAAATACCACCTTAGCGAAGCAATTGGCTTTGTGGGTTTGTTTGTACAGTCCTTTGCAAATGGCTTCTGATATGATCAGTAATTACGAAGATCAGCCGGCTTTTCATTTTTTTGTGAATCTGCCGGCGGATTTCGAAGAATCTAAAGTATTGGCAGCAGAAATCGGAGATGTATATGCTGTTGCCCGTCGGAAAGCTTCGAATTGGTACATTGGTGCCATTACCGATGAAAATGCCCGGGAAATTGATTTGGATTTAGGCTTTTTGGATGCTGATAAAAAGTACGAAGCAACCATTTATTCTGATACAGATAACACTAGCTTAAGTGACAATCCAACCGAAATAAAAATCTTTAAAAAAGCAGTCGACAGCAAAACAAAATTGCATGTGAAAATGCAGAATAGTGGAGGACAGGCTATCGAAATTAGAGAAGCTAAAGGATAAATTTTTAAACAGTTTCTAAGTCTTTGGTTATTTTTATAAGGATTAATGAATGTAACGAGTGATTAATCTTAAAATTAATCTGCTTTTAATCCATAAAGCTTTTATTTGACTAACAGATTAGAAATTAGTAACCGTTCGGGGAAGAGCTTGGCTGGCCCAATTCCCGTTCGGTATTATTTTAATTTAGAATTACAACCTAACAAAACTCAACTTGATGAAGCGCTTATCAGGAATTTTGATTCTGTTTTTTCTAAGCATAAATGGTTTTGCTCAATTTGTCGATTACGTAAATCCATTTATTGGAACGACTAATTTTGGTACCACAAATCCGGGAGCAATTGTACCACGGGGAATGGTCTCAGTAAGTCCGTTTAATGTTTCCGGATCCGATTTGAATACCTACGACAAAGATGCCCGATGGTGGTCAACACCATATTCCTGGGATAATTCTTTTCTTACCGGATTTTCACATGTAAACCTAAGTGGTGTTGGTTGTCCCGATTTGGGCGTTATTTTATTGATGCCGACTACCGGTGAAGTCAATGCAGATCATAAAGCATACGGATCTATCATGACAAATCAGGAGGCAAGACCAGGTTATTATGCAACCGACTTGGAAAAGTATGGAATTAAAGCAGAGCTGAGCTCTACCAAAAGAACCGGTATCAGTCGCTATACTTTTCCAAAAGGGAAATCGAATGTACTTTTAAATTTAGGTTTGGGTTTAACCAACGAAACGGGTGCAAAGGTTCGGATCGTAAACAATCAGGAAATAGAAGGTTCCCGTATGACAGGAAGTTTTTGTTACAATGATGGTTCGGAACGTCCGGTTTATTTTGTGGCTCGCTTCAGTAAAAAAGCGGAAGAATTTGGGGTGTGGAAAAAAATGCCCGAAATGCAAGCCGAATCTGCTTGGAGCGATACCGATGGTCAGTTCAAATATTACAAAAACTACACACAAGAGTTATTTGGTGACGAAATTGGAGCTTATTTTACATTTGATACCAACACGAACGAACAAATAATTGCAGAAGTTGGCGTATCATATGTAAGTATTGCCAATGCAAGAATGAATTTGAATGCTGAATCGAATCAGTTCGATTTTGGCAAAACAAGATTGCAGGCCTCACAGGAATGGAATAGTACTTTGAGCAGGGTAAAAGTGGAAGGCGGAAGCGAAGACCAAAAAACAATATTTTACACCGCTTTGTATCACACGCAAATTCATCCAAACATCATAAACGATGTAAACGGACAATATCCGGCCATGGAATCTTTCGAAATTCGCGAGACCAAAGATTGCAATCGTTATACCGTATTTTCTTTGTGGGATACTTATCGAAATTTCCACCCATTAATGGCCTTGTTATATCCTCAGGAGCAGCAAGACATGGTTCGATCTATGGTCGACATGTACAAGGAAAGCGGATGGTTACCAAAATGGGAGCTAAACAGCAAAGAAACACACGTTATGGAAGGTGATCCGGCAATTCCGGTTATTGTTGATTCTTACTTGCGTGGATTAATAGATTTTGATGTAGAAGCTGCCTATTCTGCAATGGTGAAATCTGCAACGACTGAAGGGAAAAATAACAAACTGCGGCCAGATATCGATCATTATTTAGCAAAAGGATATGTGCCTTTGGTTGAGGAGTTTGACAACTCGGTTTCTCATGCTTTGGAATATTATATTGCCGATTGGAATTTGGCACAATTCGCCAAGGCTCTTGATAAAAAGGAGGATTACAAGAAATTCCTGAATCAATCTCTTCGTTACAAAGAATATTTCGATCAGAAATTCGGAATGATTCGCCCTCGCTTGGGAAATGGTGATTTCTTAACAAATTTTGATCCAAAACAAGGCGAAAACTTTGAACCAAGCCCAGGCTTTCACGAAGGAACAGCATGGCAATATACCTTTTGTGTTCCGCACGATATAAAAGGCCTGACACAATTAATGGGCGGGAAGAAAAATTTCGTAAACAAATTGCAGATGGTTTTTGACGAAGGATTGTTCGATATGGCGAATGAACCAGATATTCACTATCCATACTTATTCAACTATACCAAAGGTGAAGAGTGGAGAACGCAAAAAGAAGTTCACCGATTAATCGATACGTATTACAAAAATGCACCTGATGGCATACCTGGGAATGATGACTGCGGCACCTTATCTGCATGGGTAATCTACAGCATGATGGGAATATACCCTGTTTGTCCTGGAGATACCGATTATGCTATTACAAGCCCTGTTTTCGATAAAATAACCATACAGCTCGATCCCGAATTTTATTCAGGAAAAACTTTTGAAATCATTACACATCGTAAGAATAAAGGCGATTTGTTTATTGATAAAATGATGATTAATGGAAAGAAACAAAACTCTTATTTCATTAATCACAAAGCAATAAGCGAAGGAGGAAAACTGGAATTTTTTCTAAAAAAATAAAAATACAACCTAATAACACCTGTTAAATACTAATGTCAAAAACCAATAACAAACCAAAACATCCGGCTACTTGGATTCCCACTGCATATTTTGCGATGGGCTTACCATTTGTTGCTATTGCTCAAGCATCCGTGCTTATGTTTAAGAGTTTCGAAATTTCCGATTCATTAATTGCATTTTGGACCTCGCTCATCATGTTGCCTTGGACATTAAAACCACTATGGAGTCCAATATTGGAAATGTTTAAAACAAAAAAGCATTTTGTTGTAGCAACGCAACTTGTAACAGGATTTACATTTGCTCTGGTCGCATTGGCTCTGCCATTAGATAGTTTTTTTACCTATTCTATTGCTTTATTAGCTGTTATAGCCGTTAGTGGTGCAACCCACGATATTGCTGCCGATGGAGTTTACCTAAGTGTTTTATCAGGAAAAGAACAAGCAAAATATATTGGATGGCAAGGTGCGTCGTATAACATTGCAAAAATTTTAACTGCTGGTGCTTTTGTTTATTTAGCAGGTATTCTCGAAGAACGTTTTGGTGTATTGCATGCTTGGATGGCTGTTATGCTTACCTACTCAATAATAATGATTTCATTGGCTTTGTATCATATTAAAATGTTACCATCAGGAGGAAATGCAAGCAGCGAAGTTGCATCGTTAAATGAGGGATTTAAAACCTTGTGGGATGTTATAAAAACCTTTTTCCAGAAAAAACACATTGGTTGGTTTATTGTTTTTATCATCTTGTACCGATTTACCGAAGGCTTTGCCATTAAAATAGCTCCTTTATTTTTTAAAGCCACAATCGAAGATGGCGGTTTGGGACTTAGCACTTCGCAAATAGGACTTATTTATGGTGTATTTGGTTCTGCAGCTTTTGTTCTGGGGTCAATTTTAGCGGGCTATTATATTTCCGCGCGGGGATTAAAAAAATCTTTATTCACTCTTGTTTGTATTTTTAATGTTCAATTCATAATTTACGCTCTATTGGCCGTTTACCGCCCGGAAAGTATATTTCTAATTGGATCTGCAGTTGTGGTTGAATATTTTGTATATGGTTTTGGCTTTGTGGGGTTAATGTTGTTTATGATGCAGCAAGTTGCTCCGGGGAAATATAAAATGGCTCATTATGCATTTGCTACAGGTATCATGAATCTTGGCATTATGCTGCCGGGTATGTTAAGTGGTTTTATGAGCGATTGGTTAGGCTATAAGTTATTTTTTATATGCATACTTGTTGTTATAATTCCGTCTCTGTTAGCCGCAAAATTTGTTCCTTTTGTTCATTCTGAAGAAAGCGAAGCAGATGAAAATAAAGTCTAATATCTATTAAATGAACTTATCTGTACTCGATTTATCCATAATTGTAGGATACATTATTTTAACCATATTCATTGGTTACTTTTTATCAACGAAAGCATCAAAAAACCTTTCCAATTACTTTTTGGGTGGAAACAAAATACCATGGTACATGCTTGGAATTTCGAATGCGTCGGGTATGTTCGATATCACCGGTACCATGTGGACGGTTACCATTTTGTTCGTTTATGGTTTAAAGTCATTGTGGATTCCATGGTTGTGGCCGGTTTGGAATCAAATTTTCCTGATGATGTTTATGGCTATCTGGCTACGGCGTTCGAATGTAATGACAGGAGCTGAGTGGTTGAAAACCCGTTTTGGTGATGGCAGAGGATCACAACTTTCGCATTTAATAGTTGTTCTGTTTGCCATTATTAGTGTAATTGGCTTTATAACCTACGGATTTGTCGGCGTTGGTAAATTTGCACAAACATTTTTTCCCTGGGATTTACACACCTCTGTTTTCGGACTAGGCATCAAATCGGAGAACATGTACGCCATTATCATTATGGGATTAACCACTTTGTATGTAGTAAAAGGGGGAATGTATTCCGTAGTTTTTACCGAAGTTCTTCAGTTTGTAATTATGACCATTGCCTGTATCATGGTAGGTGTAATTGCGGTATCCTTAGTTACTCCGGAGCAGATTGCTGCAGCCGTGCCTGCAGGTTGGGCTGATATTTCTTTTGGCTGGACTCTTGATTTGGATTGGAGCAATCTAATTCCTGCAGTAAACCACAAAATTGATATCGACGGCTATAATTTGTTCTCCGTTTTAATGATGATGATGATTTTCAAAGGTGTTTTGGTGAGTATTGCCGGACCGGTTCCCAGTTACGACATGCAGCGTATACTTTCTACCGAAACACCTAAAGATGCCGCTAAAATGAGTGGAATTGTATCTTTGGTACTATTCGTTCCCCGTTATTTGATGATTGCGGGGCTGGCAGTATTGGCATTGGTTTATCTGGCTCCCGAATTCAATAAGATGGGCAATAATATCGATTTTGAAATGGTCTTGCCGTATGCCTTGAATAATTTTATTCCCGATGGAGCCAAAGGATTATTACTGGCAGGATTAATCGCGGCCTTCATGTCCACTTTTGCAGCAAATGTAAATGCCGGACCCGCCTATATTGTAAACGATATTTATAAAAAATTCATCAATCCGAATGCTTCTCAAAAGAAATACATTCGAATGAGTTATTTGTCATCATTCGCAGTTGTAATTGTAGGAATATTCTTTGGCTTTTTTGCCGAAAGTATCGATACCGTTATGAAGTGGTTGGTAGGAGCCTTGTTTGGCGGATATACCGCATCAAATCTTTTGAAATGGGTTTGGTGGAGATTTAATGGTTATGGCTATTTTTATGGAATGCTTGCCGGTTTAATAGCTTCGTTGGTGGCACCTCTTGTGTTTCCTGAGGTATCACCAATTTATGCTTTTCCCTTTATTTTCTTATTCTCTTTTGCTGCATCTGTTATTGGTAGTTTGCTGACCAAACCTGAATCCGATGAAGTGTTAATTAAATTTTACGAAAGTGTTCGTCCATGGGGATTTTGGAAACCGGTTTACTTAAAGCTGAAAGCACAAAAACCAGAAGCAAAACCGAATAACGATTTCTTAAAAGACATGTTTAACTGTACCATTGGAGCAGGCTGGCAAATGATGTTGCCACTCATCCCAATTTATTTTGTGATCGGAAGGTATACTTCATTGTCATGGGTCGCAGCATTATTCATAATTACGAGCATTATCCTATATTTCACTTGGTACAAAAAACTTGAAGATTATCCTGCAGATTATAAGTATTGCAAAAAAGAAATCAACGAAGACTAAAACGATATTGAATAGAATTAAATTCATAAACAATAAAAAATGACTAGTAAAGCAAATATGCCTTGGGAAGACAGGCCGGAAGGATGTAAGGATGTGATGTGGAGATTTTCTCAAAATCCTGTTATTGGAAGGTACGACATACCAACATCCAATAGTATTTTTAATAGTGCAGTAGTTCCTTTCGGGGAGGGCTTTGCCGGAGTATTCCGTTGCGATAATAAATCGGTGCAAATGAATATTTTTGCCGGTTTCAGTAAAGATGGAATCAATTGGGACATCAATCACGATCCCATTCAAATGGTTGCAGGCAACACCGATATGATCGATTCCGATTACAAATACGATCCCCGTGTTTGTTGGATCGAAGATCGCTATTGGATTACCTGGTGCAACGGGTACCACGGACCAACAATCGGTATCGCTTACACCTTCGATTTTAAGACATTTCACCAGTGCGAAAATGCATTTTTACCATTCAACCGTAACGGCGTTTTGTTTCCTGAGAAAATTGATGGAAAATACGCAATGCTAAGCCGCCCAAGCGATAACGGACACACACCTTTCGGTGATATTTATATCTCTTACAGTCCCGATATGAAATATTGGGGAGAGCACCGTTGTGTAATGAAGGTATCAAATTTCACCGATAGTGCATGGCAGTGTACCAAAATTGGAGCCGGTTCAGTTCCTGTCCGCACCAACGAAGGTTGGCTGATGTTTTACCACGGGGTAATCAATACCTGCAACGGATTCCGTTATTCGATGGGAGCAGCCCTTCTCGACCTCGAAAATCCCGATAAGGTCTTGTCCCGTTCTCAACCCTATTTATTGGCTCCGGCAGCACCTTACGAGTTGGTTGGCGATGTGCCTAATGTGGTATTCCCATGTGCCGCATTAACCGAAGGAAATAAAGTTGCCGTTTATTACGGCGCTGCAGATACCGTAGTCGGAATGAGTTTCGCCTACATCGATGAAGTAATCGATTTTATTAAGAAGAACTCATTATAGTTAAGTTAGTTTTGATTTTAAAGGGTCAGTATTTCCAGATACTGGCCTTTTTTTTGGCGTTCCCTTCGGGCGGGCTTTCTATTACAACTCCTCGCTCGTCCCTCGCTGTGGGGTTTCCATTTCAATCCCTAACGCATTCTCAAAATAAAAATACCCGTCATGCTCTAAATCTAAGCAAGCCAAACATGTCAGGGTATGACTTGATCCAAAATCTAAATATTAGACAGTAAATTCAGAAAGAGCTTCGGTACTCTGTACCTAATTTACTATCGTATAAATTAACCTACAAAGACTGCGCAACTCTGTTGCTTAAATTTTAATAAACAACAGGTGCAGAGCACCATAGTATTTGCAGCAACAAATCATCAAAATATCAAAAGGTGCAGCGCAGCGCAGCCAAGATAACTCAAACAATTTAACATCAAAACTCAGCTGCAATTTAATCCACAATCTGAGCCCCGTCATGCTCTGACTCTAAGCAAGCCGAGCATGTCAGGGTATGACTCGATCCAAAATCTAAATATTAGACAGTAAATTCAGAAAGAGCTTCGGTACTCTGTACCTAATTCACTATCGTATAAATTAATCTACAAAGACTGCGCAACTCTGTTGCTAACTATTCTTTCAGGGATGTAGTATTTAATCGTGGAGTTTGGCAAAGCCCGTTGCTATTTATTCAGGTACGTAGTAAGCAGTATTTGCAGCAACAAATCATCAAAATATCAAAAGGTGCAGCCAAGATAACTCAAACAATTTAACATCAAAACTCAGTTGCAATTTAATCCACAATCTGAGCCCCGTCATGCTCTAAATCTAAGCAAGCCAAACATGTCAGGGTATGACTTGATCCAAAATCTAAATATTAGACAGTAAATTCAGAAAGAGCTTCGGTACTCTGTACCTAATTCACTATCGTATAAATTAACCTACAAAGACTGCACAACTCTGTTACTTAAATTTTAATAAACAACAGGTGCAGAGCACCATGGTATTTGTAGAAATAAATCATCAAAAAAGCAAAAGGTGCAGCGCACCGCAGCCTACAATTCAAGTAGCCACAATTACAATTAAAGAATCAAAAGTTTAATCATGGAAACAACGTCTGTTGCCATTTATTCAGGTGCAGAGCACCATGGTATTTGTAGAAATAAATCATCAAAAAAGCAAAAGGTGCAGCGCACCGCAGCCTACAATTCAAGTAGCCACAATTACAATTAAAGAATCAAAAGTTTAATCATGGAAACAACGTCTGTTGCCATTTATTCAGGTGCAGAGCACCATAGTATTTGTAGAAATAAATCATCAAAAAAGTAAAAGGTGCAACGCACCGCAGCCTAAATAAAAAGCTGGCTGAGCATATTGGGTTCTTTTTAGACCTGACTGGTTTTCAAAAACAGTCAGGTCTGAACTATTAAATTTTCTTTTTTTTCTCAGTTTGATTATTCCACCTTACATTCTTCCATTTCTGTTGTTCTTCTTTCGATAAAAAAGTCCAGGCAACAATCCGGCTCTTTTTGTTTCCTTGTCCCATAGGTAAGGTTTCTACTTTAACAGCATCAGCCGCTTCAAGAGCTTGGTAAACACTCTTAAGGTTAGATTCTTTCGAGATAAGTGTAGAAAACCAAAAACACGATTTCGCAAATTTCTTACTCTGATTAATCATATTTCTAACAAAGCGTTCTTCGCCGCCATCACACCATAATTCGTTGCTTTGTCCTGCAAAATTAAGACTAGGCTTTGTCACTTTTTCGGTAGAAAGGTTTCTTGTTTTGCGCATGGTTCCTTCCAATGCATCTTTAGCCGAGGCATGAAAAGGAGGGTTGCAAATCGATAAATCAACCAGTTCATCCTTTGGAATAACACCGTAAAAATAATCTTTGGGATTCTCTTGAAGTACACATTTCACATTTCCCTTTAGTGAAGGATTCGAAGCGATAATTTTCTCAGCAGAATCAATAGCAACAGGATCGATATCCGAACCAATAAACGACCATCCGTACTCATTGTTTCCAATAATAGGATAAATGCAGTTCGCACCTACGCCAATATCTACACAAGTAAATTTATTTCCTGCAGGAATTTTACCATAGTTGTTCTGTTGCAGCAAATCAGCAATATGATGAATGTAATCTGCTCTTCCGGGAATAGGAGGGCACAAGTAATTTTCAGGAATATCCCAGTCACTAAGTCCATAATGATGCATGAGCAAAGCTTTGTTCAACATTTTTACCGCATCGGGGTTCGCAAAATCAATCGATTCATCATCGTACTTGTTCAGAATAACAAATGGAGCTAATTCCGGACAAGTTTCCACCAGTTGTTTAAAATCGTAGCGGTTACGATTTTTATTTCTGGGATGCAAACTGGGTTTCTTTTTTGGGTGTTTTCTCTTCTTATCTGGCATAGATATAATTCTCTAATTTGAATCTGCTAAATTAGAACATTAATGGAAGAAAGTCGCCTTTATTCCAAAATTGGAAATCCATTTTTTTTATTGTGTCAACAAAGGAACATTTAAGACAGGAAATTAGATGTTGAATCTGATTCATAACTTGATATTTTTGCAAGACAGACTAATAAAAACAATGCAACCAGCAGATCAATAGAGAAACAGAAGTCCTTACTGTAAGAAGCTTGGTGATGTTTCGGGCAGCGGGATTTTCTTCTTTTATTAACAGTAATTTTTTGAGGCCGAAGCCAAAACTTTTGGGTTCAATCGAGGTTCGAACCATGCTGTGCCGTGTCTTTTTTGAGTGAAAGGGTGTTTCGATACTCGATTGAGGTGCTTCGATGCTTGATGTTGGAGCCTCGATACTCGATTGAGGTGCTTCGATGCTTGATGTTGGAGCCTCGATACTCGATTGAGGTGTCTCGATGCTTGATGTTGGAGCCTCAATACTCGATTGAGGTGTCTCGATGCTTGATTTCGATGCTTCGATCCTTGATATTGAAGCACCGATGTTCGACTGAGATGTCTTGAGGCATAGGATTTGAGCTGTAAGAGGTCTGTTGAGCAGATAAAAAAATGAGGCCGCCCTTTTGGGACAGCCTCATTTAATTATCTGTTAAAATATTTATTTCATTTTATATGCGTCGTTGTGAACGGCATTAATCGCTCTTCCCGAAGGATCGGCGTTGTTACGGAACGATGCATCCCAGGCTAAAGCATCAGGAGTACTACAAGCGATAGATGGTACTGAAGGTACACATGCTGCTGCTGTATCCGATGGGAAATGTTCTGAAAATATTGTTCTGTAGTAATATTCTTCCTTCGACATTGGAGGATTCACAGAAAAACGAAATTTGGCATTTGCCAATTGTTCATCAGAAACCTTTTTCTCTGCAACTTCTTTCAAAGTATCAATCCAACTGTAACCCACACCATCAGAGAATTGTTCCTTTTGTCTCCAGGCTACACTTTCAGGCAAATAGTCTTCGAATGCTTTACGCAGCACCCATTTTTCCATTTTACCATCTTTAGCCATTTTATCTTCCGGGTTAATTCTCATTGCAATATCAAGGAATTCTTTGTCCAGAAACGGCACACGGCTTTCAACACCCCATGAGCACATCGATTTATTCGAACGTAAACAATCGTAAAGATGAAGTTTATTTAATTTTCGAATGCATTCTTTGTGAAATTCTTCCGCATTTGGAGCCTTATGGAAATACAGGTATCCACCGAACATTTCGTCCGCACCTTCACCGGAAAGAACCATCTTAATTCCCATCGATTTAATCACTCTAGACATTAAATACATAGGGGTAGAAGCACGAACCGTAGTTACATCGTAAGTCTCCAAATGATAGATCACGTCGCGGATAGCATCCAATCCTTCCTGAACAGTAAAAGTTACTTCATGGTGAATTGTATCGATATGATCAGCTACTAAACGAGAGGCTGCCAGATCAGGAGAACCTACCAATCCAATTGCAAATGAGTGCAATTGTGGATACCAGGCATCTTTCTGATCACCTGATTCAACACGCTTACTGGAATATTTTTTTGCAATAGCCGAAATTACAGATGAATCCAAACCACCTGAAAGTAATACTCCATAAGGTACATCAGACATCAACTGACGATGAACAGCATCTTCTAATCCTTTGCGAAGGGCAGCCATATCTGTTTTGTTGTCTTTTACATTTTCGTAATCTTTCCAGTCACGCTGATACCAATCTTTAACAACGCCGTCTTTGCTGTATAGAAATTTTCCAGGAAGAAATTCTTCAATTTTATTGCAATAACCTTCTAATGCTTTTAGTTCCGATGCCACGTAGTAGTTACCATACTTGTCCCATCCCTGATACAATGGAATTATTCCCATATGATCCCGTCCAATAAGGTAACAATTGTTCTTTTTGTCGTATAAGGCAAATGCAAAAATACCATTTAAATCATCGATAAAATCGATACCTTTTTGTTGATATAGGGCAAGAATTACTTCGCAATCTGATTTTGTCAGGAACTCGTAAGAGTCTTTCATCTGATTTCGAATTTCCAGATGATTATAAATTTCACCATTAACAGCCAAAGCCAGATTACCGTCTTTGCTGTAAAGTGGTTGTCCTCCCGATTGAGGATCTACAATCGATAGTCTCTCATGAGACATAATCGCTTTTTCATCACAAAATATTCCAGACCAATCCGGACCTCTATGACGAATCTTTTTTGACATTTCTAAAATTTGAGGGCGCAGCTCTTGAGCATCCATCTTCAAATCAAAAACTCCAACAAATCCACACATAAAAAATTGTTTAATAGTTATTTTATCAGCCTGTAAAAATATGGTTAAGCTGTTTAATCTTGGTACTAGTTGTCAAAAATACGATTTTCAATTTAGTTTCTACTATGTTTTAAGCTCTATATCTTTTGTGTATAGGTAGAAAAGATTATTTTTCCGAATTATTCTAAAATAAAGGCTGTTTATTGAATAACCTGCTTATAATCGGGGGTGAAGGAGGAAATTAACATGGGAATAACAAAAAAGGACACCTTTTGAAGTGTCCTCATGCTTAATTTGTTTTATTTTCAAGCTCGTGATCGAGAAAGGTTTTAAGAGTGTCAATATCCAGCCGTTTGGCTATAATTTTTTTATCCTTGTCAAGCAGGTATATGGTTGGAGTGCTAAAAACATCATAATAAATTCTGAAATTGGTCTGATAGTGGGGATCGTAGCAATTGATAAAATCAAATAAGTTTTTATCAGCAATAAAATTTTCCCATTCTTCTTTTTCGTTTTGAGTGCAGACAGCAAACACCTTTACACCCATTTGTTTGTACTTATCTAAAATATCAGTCTTTAATTTTGGAGTTGATGTTTTACAATGACCACATTCGGGTTCCCAAAAATATAAAATAGTGAACGGAGCTTCTACTTCGTGCAAACGAACAAACTCTCCTTCGGGCGTTTCCATTTTAAGATCCGGGGCTTTCATGCCAATTAAATTGTATTGAAGTTTTATTACCCGCTCGCGAATATTGGCAAGTAAAGTTGAATCGGCCCAATTAGCTTCTCCGCTTAAATAGTATTTTTTTGCCAGACTAACGAAAGCCGCATCCATTCCCATAATCTTGCTTTTAACTGCATAGTTGAGAGAGTATTGTACCAGATATTGGAAGAACTCTTGATCAGATCGTGATTTTTCAATAATAGTAGTGGCTTCTTTTACAATTGTATCCGGACTTTGAACCAAAATTTTCTCATAAAAAAACTCCAGTTTATTTTTAAGAATTGGTGTTCTTAAAAAACGGTTGTCAGTGAAATCTACGTAATCGAAGTAATGATCTTTATTGTACAAGTATGATTTTTTTTTGATCTCCTGATCTCTGTCTGGAGTAGATTCAGGAATTTCCTTTGAAAAATCGGGAACTTTTGGTGATAAGGTCAACTGTGCAAATTTGGAAACAAAGCTTCCGTTGGGGTAATCCTGATTCAGTTTTTGAATGTATGCACGTACATCTTCATCTGCTTGTTTATAAGCTTCCTGATATTTCTCTTTTTCTTTCTCATTGTCCTTGTTTGCCTTGTATGCTTCCTGAATTTTTTTAGAATTCTCGTTTTGGGCTTTCATGAATTTTTGAAAGGAATGAAATGCTTCACTCTCTTTGGCACCGGTAATTTTAATCGTTTCTATAAAGCTAACTGGATCTGCTGATATGGCAAATTCCTGATCTTTACCAATTAACAGATCGAAATATTTTTGAGAAGGAAGATAGATGACATAAATGCCTTCATCCAATTGTTTCGCTTTACTAAATAAGCCTTTGCCATTAATTAATTGCGTAGTATCATCAGCAAATATTCTGCCGTCAAAATAGTGCGCTAAATAAGCAGTACTATCAGCACAGCCAATTAGGTTAACGTCAATATTGTATTTTTGTGCTTTGCTTGTAACAGAAGATAGCAGGCAAATACCCACACATAAAATAGTAATAAAATTTTTCTTCATTTTCATTATAATGTTGATAAGCATAATTGGAAGCGAAAATTACAAAACTTTTTTTAAAATGAAACGACCATGTTTAAATCATTCTAAACACAGGGGGATGATTATTGGTTCATGGTAAGTTCCATCTGACCATAAAATTAAAAATAGAAACAGATGAAATCAGCTTTGCATGAATTGCCGGCATATATATTTACTTATTTGTCTTGTTTTTTATTAGGTGTATTCGTATTGAAGATGGAAGAACACAAACGTTGATCAATAGAATTGCAATTTGGATGCTTTTTTATGAATCAATACTATTGATGATTACTGTGGCAGGTCAGATATTTTCTTATTTTTTCCAATAGCAGAGTTGCGTTAATTGGTTTGGAAATATAATCAGTACAACCAGCAGCAATACATTTTTCTTTTTCTTCAGCCATAGCATATGCTGTTTGGGCAATAACAGGAATGGATGGATGAGTTTTTCTGATTTTGTTCATTGCCTCAAAACCATTCATTACCGGCATATTAATATCAAGTAGTATCAAATCGGGTGTGTGTGAATTAATAAGATTTACTAATTCTTCACCATTCACAGCATGTTTTAATTTAACCTCTGTAGTCTGCAGCAACTCTTCAAGTAAAAGAAAAGATGAAATATTATCTTCAGCAATGTAAACAAGACATTCTGAAAGGTCTATACTATTTGTGATTTGAGGAGTCACTTTTTTTTCGATGACAGGTTTGTTTTGTTCGGATATTGGTATTGTAAAATGAAATGTACTGCCTTCGTTAACCTTCGATTCAATCCAGATTTCTCCTCCTAAAAGATGCACTAAACCTTTTACAATACTAAGGCCAATACCAGTTCCTTCTTGTAAATTTTGATTCTCAATTTGCCTGAATCGCTCAAAAATCATCTGAAACATTTCTGCTTGAATACCGAAACCTGTATCCTTCACATATAAATGAACCATCGAATCAACATGCGATATCGAATAACCAATTTCCACAAAGCCTTTTTCAGTGTATTTAAAAGCATTGGAAACCAGATTGTAAACAATTTGTCTGAATCGGGTAGGATCACAGGTTATATTTAGATTTTCAGTGTTTGGGGGGATGTTTAATTGAAGTGTAATATCATTTTTGTTTTTCACAATCTTAATCATGCTTTGAGACTCCTTAATTTCATAAAGTAATTCGTTCAAAAGACACGATTTCTTATTCACTTTTAGTTGGTTCGATTCAAGTTTTGAAACATCGATAATATCATCAATAATTCGAAGTAAGTGTTCACTGCTCGACTGAACTAATTTTAAAAATTTCTGTCTTCTTTCAAGGGTAAGACTTGGTTGACCTAATAAATCCGAGAAACCAATAATTGTATTCATTGGAGTTCGTATTTCATGACTCATATTTGCTAAAAAAGCTGACTTTAGATGATCGCTTTCTATGGCTTTTTCTTTCGCTTTTTCAAGCTCTATATTGGTTTTAAGAATCTCAGAATTAATTGTTTTATATTCTAGATTTAGCAACTCATATTCTTTATTTGTACTCTCAAGTTCAGCGTTTAATCTTAAGAACTCATCATTTTTTTGTTTTAATGCATGAGCTGTTTTCTTACGCGATGTTATATCTGTTGTTGAAACATATGCAATAAACTTATCATTATGTCTGGTGTAAAAAAGTTTAATGATCACCTCAACAACTTCTCCTTCAAGTGTTTTTACTTTCGCCTCTTTTTCAAACGAGTTTTCACCATTGATAATAGCCAATAATTCCTCTTTAAAAACGGTAAGGGATTCCGGTAGAAATGTCAGTGCTAAATTCCCTATCAGATCTTCTTTTGATTTAGCTTTGTATAGATTCACTGTTGCTTGGTTAACATCAACAATAATAACCTGCTGAGCTAATTCAATTAATAATTCTGGGTGCTCATCAAAATAATTTTTGAAATCAGTTACTCCTTTAGCTTTAAGATCCTCTATAGTTAATATTAAAATTGTGAAATCCTCCTCCCAAAGAGATTCCGGGGAGTTTTCAAATAAGGCTTTGTACTTGTTTGTTGTCTCGCTTAATTCTGAGTTAAGCTTTGAAAGATCAGAGATGGCGGCTTCAAGATCACGTGTTTTGGTCTCAACTTCATCATGTAAAATTTTCTGTTCGGTAATATCAATAAAATATTCAATTACATGAGTGATTTCTTGATTGGAATTGAAAATTGGACTGGCATGAACCCAAATACTTTTGGTTTCACCCTTAATACTGACATTATTGAGTTTTGTTCTTATGGATTTTTTTTTCTCCAAAACCATATTCACAAAACATTTGCCATGGTTTTTTGCGGTGTAATTATTTGGATTGGAGAAAATAAGATTGCTGCAATTTTGATTCACAATAAAATTTGGATCATTTGAATCAATGACTCTATATGTATCTACTTCAATTATATAGTATGGGTAGGGTAAAGATTTAATTATTTCGTGATGCAAGTCATTCTTCATCTTAACTTCTCTAGATATATTTTAACCTTAAGATATTTAAAAAAATATATTCATAGTGCTTTTTGTAATGAAATAATACATATTTATTAGGATCTGTAAATGAAGATATTCTGATGAGCTAATAAAAATAATGGCTGCAGAAGAAAAGATACTTTTGCAACCATTGCTTGTTTTTTAATGAACGTGCTCCTTTTTTTTAAGAATAGCATCTAAAATCTCTTCTTTTTTTATGTTTTTTGTACAGAAAAACCAATCGTAGCAGTGCACATTTTCATCAATATTTTCCATTCGGTCTTTTGCAATGCCGCAAGATCCGGCAGGAGGAACAATCACTTCATCGCCCGGGCGCCAATCTGCCGGGGTTGCAACTGAAAATTTGTCGGCGGTTTGCAGCGCAATAACTACACGATAGATTTCATCAAAATTTCGTCCTAAGCTTAAAGGATAGTAAATAATTGTACGGATAATTCCATGCGGGTCGATGAAAAATACAGCACGAACAGCTTTTGTACTGTCCTCGCCAGGTTGAATCATGCCGTATTTATTTGCCACTTCCATCGTAATGTCTTCGATTAAAGGAAACTTGACTTCTATGTTTTTCATCCCTTTGTATTCAATTTTCTCCTTAATTGTTCTCAGCCAGGCAATATGGCTGTACAAACCATCAATTGATAAGCCTACTAACTCACAATTTGCTTCTTGAAATTGACTTTCCATGTTTGCAAAAGTCATGAATTCTGAAGTACATACAGGAGTGAAGTCGGCAGGGTGGCTAAATAGTATGACCCACGAGCCACTGTAGTCATTCGGGAAATGGATATTCCCCTGAGTACTAACTGCTCTAAATTCGGGAGCTTTATCACCGATACGTGGCATTGAAATTACACTTCTTTCATTCTTTTCTTCCATGATTCAAGATTTAAAGGGTGACTGTTTTTTTGATATTGCATTGAAATTGGAAGACCCGTAGCTTGCATTACAAGCTGTAAGATTTGCTCCAATAAAAAAATATCTTACCAATTCATACTATAAATTAACGAACTAAATTAGGTATGGGAGATAAACCAATACTGCCAATTCCTCAGGAGGGAATCTTAGGTGCTTGGAACAAATTTTCATTCATCCCCAGGTGTAGAATTAAAGTTAACTCATTGAATGGCGGATGTCAAGTTAAATGACTGATGGAGAGGTAATTTTAAATCAGTTTGAATAAGTTTAAACAGGGTAGGTTATTCTTTTACGATTAGAACAGGATCAATTTCAAGCCACTCGTATGCTTCCTCATGGGAATGAAAAACTTTCGCATTTTGAATTCGGATTTGAATTTCGAACAGCATAGCCATTGAGGTGTCATAAGATTCGTTTACAATAATGGCGCATTTATTTGCTATTAGACTGTACTTTTGGTATTCCTCAATATAATCATCCAAATCTTTGATATTCAGTATGACTTTTGCTTGTGTAAAATCGGCAATCACATTGTAGGTTTCATCAAATAAAGAATCTTCACGAGTGCATAATGTATGACGAATTAGATCATCCCATTTGAAATAACCGTAATAGTATTCATTAATCAGTTTTAAATCTGGAGATATTTTGTATTTAAATTTCATTCCTATTTCTTTTCAATTAAATATATGAAGATCAATTTAGTTAAGCAAAAATAAGGAGGGAACATTGGCTGAAGAGTTTTTATAAATAAAAAAAAGCTGCCCTAAAAAGAACAACCTTTAGTTACAGTAGTAGTGTTTATTTTTAATTAGCTGAAATTTCTATTGTTCCAGCATCGGTAACAGCACCATTGTTTACCTCAACACCTTCAATTTCTTTTTCGGCATAACCATCAATTGGCATTAAATCAAGTTTGTATGTGCCTGCTTGCAATCCTTTAATAAGGAAACTTCCGTTTTCTTCGGCAATGGTCGAGATCGTATCCAAACCGATTATTGCATGAATAGTTGGAAGTGCTTCAGCTGGAGATATAGTTCCAGAAATGGCGCCACTTGTCGCTTCGTTAAAAGTTCTGATTACAGGTTTTAGTATGTATTTGCCATTCCCTGTTGAAACAATAGAACGGGCAGCATCAAAATCTATCCATAATTTGTACTCAATTCCAGCTAAGAAATCATCGTGAATCTGAAATTTCAAACCAGAAGTCTGAGCAGAAGGAGTATCTAAATCATAAGAAACACCATCAATAACTACCGAGTTATTTGCGCCAAGAATCAAACGCATTTGAGAAACAGTGCCACTTGGCATTTCCTGATCTACCAAAAGAGTATCTAAACCGTTATTGAACTCCAATAAGTCATAAATACCAGCATTTAATAAATTCATTTCCTGCCATCCATCTTCTGTGTTTTCATCGTTTGATGAATGAAATTGAATAGCCTGAATATCAATATTAACCTTATCGTATTGTGCAGGAGCATCTGTTAATCTAATTTTTACAGGAGTTGTAAGTTTTACATTGTCATCGGAACATTGGATAAAAATCAATGATAAAATTACAAGACTGATTGCACTTAGTGATTTAAAAATCTTCATTGTGTGTTAAATTTTAATTAAAGTTTATTAACTGAAAACGTTAAAAAAATAATTTTGTTTCTTTTTAATGACTCGAGAAAGCCAATAAACGTGCCAGATATTACTCTTTATACAGTAAAATGTATGGTATCAATAAGATGATGAAAATTAAAATGGATCTAATATTTTGAAGATTGACAAAATATGGGGAAGTGTTCTACATGTTTTCCCCAATTCCTCAGTTAGTAGAAGGAGGAGAGCTTCCAAAATCATTTGATATTGTGTATATGTCCAATCAAAAGAAAACATCCCATTTTGTTGTTTTCTATATTTAGAATGGGAATTAAGTTCATTATAAAGTGCAATACGGCTTTTGCTTTTTCAGAAACACGAAGCATCCAGTTGCAAACTGGATATTTTATTAATCCATTTGTTTCGGAGTAATTTTAATTCCTCTGTTGATTCTTACCAATGAATTGTAATCGTTTGTGTGTTAAAAAAGTTTAAAAAAACTTGTTTTTTTAATCAGTATGGCTCAAAGTGAAGTGATTATTCATTAAGATTGCCATCCTCCTACATAAAGATTAAATCTATTATTAATTGCTCAATTTATATATTATGAAGAATTTACAACAATTGGTTCAGTGGACAAGATTTGGATTGGTTTCAGCATTTTTTATTGTTCTTATTGTTGAACTTGCTTTGGGAGTTGTGGCTATTAGTGGTGAATATTCAATTTTAAGTATTCATAAAAGTTTGAATATATCGATATGGAAGAACATATTGGGAATTTCTTTGATTATTGTGGAGATTATTATTTCGGAAATGATGTATAAAAAGAAATTGGAATATGTGGGCTTGTTTGAGACTTTGGAAGAAAAGCTAAAATATTTCAGAAAAGCATTTTCTTTTAAAATGTTATTTGGAGCTTTAACAGGAATTGTAGCTATGCTGGCCTATTCACTAACTGAAAATTTGATTTGGTTTTTACCGTGGATCATGGCTTTGTACACCCTGAGTAAGTCCTTTCCGTTTAAGTGGACATTGGTACATGCTATGCAAATAGAAAATGAAGAAGACAGGGAATTATTCTAAGATGAATCAATCTTGTATTCTATAATGAGTGCAGGGGATGAGGTTTTTTAGGTAGTAATTAAATATAAAAATAATTTTGTGACCTTAATTTCGCTCTTCATATTCTTTGTGTCCCGGTATTTTTAGCCATCATTCTTAATTCTGAATTGATTAAGCTATCTTTGCGGACTATTTAAATTATTTGTTGTGGAAAACTTTAAGGAATTAGGTGTAAATAAAGATATTATTAAGGGATTAAACGATCTTAATATTATTAAGCCTACTCAAATACAAGCAGAAGTGATATCGGTACTTCTTCAGGCTAACACCGATTTAATTGGCCAGGCTCAAACTGGTACAGGCAAAACAGCAGCCTTCGGAATCCCTTTGCTGCACAGAATTAACACCAAGTCAGACAAGGTTCAAGGTTTGATTCTTTGTCCGACCCGCGAATTGGGACAGCAAATTGCCAAGCAATTGTTCAAGTTTACCAAGTACACCGATAAGATTTTTACTGAATCGGTTTATGGAGGAGAACAAATTGACCGACAAATTAGCGCTTTGCGTCGACCAACTCATATTATAGTTGCGACTCCAGGTCGGTTAATTGACTTGGTGAAGAGAAAAGCGGTTGATTTGAGCCATGTAAAGACGGTAATTTTGGATGAGGCGGATGAAATGATGAGTATGGGTTTTAAAACCCAGTTGGATGAGATTTTAACTCATCTGTCGCGTGTAGAAAACCGATGGTTGTTTTCAGCTACCATGCCTCAGGAAATTATGCAGATTATTAAAAGACACTTTTCTCCCAGCGCACACAAAATTGAGGTGAGTGGACGAAATGTGGTGAACAAAAATATTCAGCATCAGTTCCTGATCTGCGAGGACAATGAAAAATTGAATATCCTGATTCAGTTTTTAAAATCGGAGCAAAAAAACAGGGGAGTGGTGTTTTGTAAAACCAAGGCTTCGGCACAGGTTTTGGCTAAGCAGTTAATTGCAAAAAACATTCCAACTGATGCCATTCACGGCGATTTAAAGCAAATAGAACGTGATAAGGTAATGCGTGCTTTTAAAAACGAAAGCCTGCGAATTTTGGTGGCAACAGATATTGCTGCCCGTGGTATCGATATTGTCGATCTTTCGTTTGTGGTACATTATGAATTGCCTGATAAAGAAGAGTATTACACACACAGAAGCGGACGAACTGCCCGTGCAGGTAAAGAAGGTGTTTCTTTGGCATTGGTGAATAACAAGGAGCTTAAAAACCTTCGTTATTTCCAAAAAACGTTAAACATTGCTTTCAATCAAATCAGACCAAGAAAATAAATAGCTTTTGTTCATGAAAATATATCAAAGAGATCTTGCTTGCAGGATCTCTTTTTTTTTGTAGGATTATTTCCACAGTCATAAAATTGCAGTAAACCTTTAACTAATGCTAGGTTAATATACATTTTTAGTCCCGTTAAAGTTCATTCTAAATTCAGACGGAGTACAGTCTTGTTTTTTCTTAAATATTCTATTGAAGTTGGAAATGTTGTTGAAGCCACAATCGAAACAAATTTCCGCGATGCTCTTGTTGGTTTCAATCAATAGCCGTGTAGCTATTCCCAAACGAATTTCGATAACAAATTCAACAAAAGATTTCCCTGTGCGTTGCTTTATCAAGCGACTAAATGATATTACTGACATGTTTACAAGTGCAGCCGCATCCTCAAGCTTAATTTTTTGCTGGAAATTGTCTTGTATGTATTTGTAGATCCGTTCAATTCTTTCACTGTTATGAAAATCATTCTGGCGGTGGAATGACATATTCGTAAGCAAATGTTGTTCTCTGGAAATGGCCAGATCATATAATAAGGACTGAAATGCTAAATAGCTGTCGAAACCTCTTTTCTGGCTAAGAGCAATCAGTTTTGGTTCCACCATTCTTGTCGTATCCTCTGAGAACAAAATACCTCTGTTGGCATTGTTGAGCAATTCCCGTATGGGTTTAAGCATATTTCTATTCAGAGTGTTATCATCAAATAATTCTCTCGGGAATTGTATTGTGATTTCATGCAGAAGTTCTTTACTGTCGTTTTTGTAATTTTCCCATCCATGATAAAGATTAGGACCTACCATAACTAATTCTTTGTTTTGGATTTCCCCAATGTGATCTCCAATGATTCTTTTCCCTCCTTTTGCCTTATGTATGTAGTTAATTTCGAATTCAGGATGGAAGTGAATTGGAAAGTTAAAAGCATTTCTTTCTCTATCAAATATTAGGAAACAATCGTTCTCTTGCAGAGGGGTAATTTCTCTGTGAATATGGTCTTTCATAGCTTGTTGTTTTATGCAAAACTACTTAAATTGATGTGATAGTACAACAAATAGTGATTGAATTGTACTATTTAAGATGAATATTTGGATTGTAGAGTTAAGTTTTGGTAAATGTATTGTGTGTTTTAGCTGTGTTTTCGGGTTTTTTGTTATTTGGTTGTTTTGTTATTCTATTGAATAAGAGTGATTTTTGTTTGTTTTTGGGTGTCGCATATCATTTTTATCAGAAATGATAATAAAGTATCATCTTACGATCGAAAAATACTTGGCTGAAGTGTGCAAACGATATAATTTTGAAATATAATTATTTAGGGGATTTTGTATAGATGAGAAAGTTACCATTAAAAAGAGTATATAAAAATAATAATGTAATGATAATACCGAAAATAACAGCTGTTTTAGGTCTGTCTGTGTTAATGGCTTGCTCCCAAAAACCAGTTAAGAAAATCACCAATTCAATTGCAGAACAATTGAAATCTGTGAAAGGGAAAGGAATTCTTTTCGGACATCAGGATGATTTGGTTTATGGAAAGAATTGGAGTTATGTGGATGGAGAGTCGGATGTGAAACGGGTTGCCGGAGATTATCCAGCCATATTCGGATGGGAATTAGGTGGTATAGAACTTCAACGCACGCACAATTTGGATAGCGTTCCTTTTTCGGACATGAAGCGATTGGCAATAAAAGGGTATTTAATGGGTGGAATCAATACGTTTAGCTGGCATCCTTTTTCGGTTGTTAATGGAGAAAGTTCATGGAATACCGAAAACGATGTCGTGAAGCATATTTTACCAAATGGATCATATCACAAGGAGTTTTTGATTCAATTGGATAGAGTTGCTGATTTCTTTAAATCCCTGAAAACAGATGATGGAATCGCAATGCCTTTTATTTTTCGTCCGTGGCACGAAATGGATGGAACTTGGTTTTGGTGGGGAATAAAAAACTGCAATGCAGAAGAAGTTAAGGAGTTATTTAGGTTTACGATAAACTATTTAAAAAACAAAAAAGGACTGACTCAAATGTTGGTTGCTTACTCTCCCGATCGAAATTTTACAACATTGGACGGATACCTTACATGGTATCCTGGTGATGATATTGTTGATATTATCGGAATGGACAATTATTACGATTTAAAAATACAGGATGGAGAAAAGGAGGCTGTTAAAAAATTACACTTGCTAATTGGTTATGCAAAAGAGAAGCACAAATTGGCAGCACTTACAGAAACAGGCTTGGAGAATGTTTCTGATTCCTTGTGGTTTACTAAAAAGCTGGGCAAAGTGCTTGGTGATTCATTAATCAGCAAAGAATTAAGTTATGTAATGGTTTGGAGGAATGACCCAAAGGTTCATTTCTTTTTTCCATACGAAAATCATTCGTCAGCCACTGATGCCAGAAACTTTTTAGATCAGTCTAAAATGCTTTTACTGAACGATTTTAATAAACTGAAAAAATAAATAATTAAACTTTTGGTATGAATAAAGAGTTGTTTGCAGAACGAATAAAATTGATTCGTGAAAAACATGAAGAATTGTTGGGAAGAAGGAATGAAAAACTGTTTAGTACCAATGGAATATACAATCGGTATGCAAACCCTATTGTAACAAGAGATCATTTGCCATTGCAGTGGCGGTTTGATTTTAATCCAGATACCAACCCGTTTTTTATGGAGCGTATCGGGTTTAATGCAGCATTTAATGCAGGTGCTGTGAAAATAGATGGCAAATACCTTCTTGCAGTTCGTGTTGAAGGAAACGATAGAAAGTCGTTTTTCGCAATTGCTGAAAGTCCAAATGGGGTGGATAATTTTAAATTTTGGGATCGTCCAATAAGCATGCCTCAAACTGAAGATGAGGATACAAATGTTTACGATATGCGTTTGACTCAACATGATGATGGATGGATTTATGGCGTGTTTTGTACTGAAAGAAAAGATCCAAACGCACCGGATGGTGACACTTCAAGCGCAGTAGCTTCGGCTGGTATTGCCAGAACAAAAGATTTTGTGAGTTGGGAACGTTTGGCTGATTTAAAATCAACTTCAGGACAGCAGCGCAATGTTGTGTTATTTCCTCACTTAATTGAGGGAAAGTATGCATTTTTTACCCGTCCGCAGGATGGTTTTATTGATACAGGAAAAGGCGGAGGAATTGGTTTTGGTTTGTCAGAAACAATTGAAGATGCAGAAGTGAAAAATGAAATCATTGTAGATGCCAAAACCTATCACACCATTTACGAAGTGAAAAACGGATTAGGCCCGGCACCAATAAGAACAAAAGATGGGTGGTTGCATCTGGCACACGGGGTTCGGAATACTGCGGCAGGATTAAGATATACCTTATACATGTTCATGACGGATCTGGAAAAGCCATGGGTGATTACTCACAAACCGCATGGTCATTTTATTGCCCCCTTGCAATCTGAGCGTGTAGGTGATGTTTCGAATGTAGTTTTTTCGAATGGATGGATTGCTGATGAAGATGGCAGTGTGAAAATCTATTATGCTTCTTCGGATACGCGTATGCATGTGGCAACCTCAACTATTGATCAATTAGTTGACTATTGCATTAATTCACCGCAAGATAAATTTCACTCACATCAATCTGTAAATACAATTAATGAATTGATTGATAAAAATCTAAATTTCACAAATATGTTAAAATGATAAGGTAATCTGCCCAAAGGCTATATTCCATGCCGGCCTACTAATGTTTAAAGACAAAATAATGCGCTGTTTCATCACTTATATTGTTTTCTTAACTGTTAAATAATGATGAGTAAAATACAATTACAGAGTGTAATGTGTAAATAAATTTAACCATTTAAATTTAAATCTATATTTTATGAACAAGAGTCTACAAATCTTGGTTATTGTTTTTTTGTTTTGTTCACAGCAATTGGCTTACGGACAAAATAAAACAATAACCGGGACAATAACAGATGATCAAATGCTCCCATTACCGGGAGTTTCCATCGTAATTAAAGGTACTACACAAGGTACAATCAGCGATGTTGACGGAAATTATAGTTTCTCTATTCCAGAGGGAAAAACAGTTCTTGTATTTTCCTTTATTGGTTTTAAAGACAAAATCATCGATGCATCTAAACTTACTTCGTTGAATGTGAAAATGGAAGTTGAAACAGAAGGTTTGGATGAAGTCGTAGTGGTTGGATATGGTAAGATGAAAAAAAGTGATTTGACAGGAGCTGTTAGTTCTGTAAAAACAGACGAGCTTAAGGGAATGACCATTTCGAATGCCGACCAAATGCTTAAAGGAAGACTGGCTGGTGTTCAGGTTACTCAAAACTCCGGAGCTCCTGGTGGAGCTGCATCTATTCGAATACGTGGGGCTTCATCAATCAACAATTCCAACGAACCACTTTATGTTATTGATGGTATTCCATTTAGCGGTGAAGGATCAGAAATTGGTGGTTTTGCTTGGGCTGGTGGAACTGGTGGACAAACAAAGGTGAATCCTTTATCTACTATTTCGCCATCAGATATCGTATCCATGGATGTTTTAAAAGATGCATCAGCAACAGCAATATATGGTGCTGCAGGAGCCAATGGTGTTGTAATTATTCAAACCCGAAGGGGGCAATCCGGTGAGGCAAAGATTAGCTACGAAGGCTATATGGCATTTCAAAAAGTTGCCAAAACGATTGATATGATGAATCTGAGAGATTATGCACAATATCAGGTTGAACTTGGGGAATTTATACAACAACCGGTTGATGAGGCATACAAAGATCCCTCTATTTTGGGCGAAGGTACAGATTGGCAGGATGCAATTTTTAGAACTGCACCATTGCAATCGCATCAGTTATCATTAACCGCAGGATCAGAGAAATTCAAACTTGCCGCCAGTGTTGGATATATGAATCAGGATGGTATCATATTTGGCTCTGGTTTTGAACGATATAATTCACGTCTTAATGTTGATGGGGAGGTTCGTAAATGGCTTAAAATGGGTGCTTCTCTTGCTGTTACACATACCGATGAAACAATAACGCGTCAAGATGGTACAGATGGTGTGATTATGCAGGCTTTAACCATGCAGCCTTCCGTACCGGTATTCAACTTTGACGGTACATGGGCAGGTCCAGGGGATATTAACGGCGCCTCTCAGTACAATCCGGTTTGGTTAGCCAAAATGCAAAACAATACATTGACTCGAAATCGTGCCATGGGGAATGTGTATTTGTCAATTGATCCGGTGAAAAATTTGAATATCCGAAGTGAGTTTGGTTATGATATTTCGAGTAGCAAAAATAAAAGTTTTATTCCGACCTACGATTTTGGTCTGATTGAATCGAACCTTAATAAGATGATGCAGCGCGAAGACAATTCTGTATACTGGTTATGGAAAAATTATGCAACATATAATTTCAAGCTGGAAAAACATGGTTTTAATATCATGGCTGGTGTTGAGATGTCTAAAAGCGCATGGGAAGGTACTCAGTTTATTAAACAAGGTTTTACAACGGATGATATTTTTGTAATGACAGAAGACGGCGATTTTGTGTCTAATGATGGATGGAAAGACGAAGCAACCAGTTCTTCTGTGTTTGGTCGGCTTAACTATAATTATGACAATAGATACTTATTAACTGCAACAATGCGTGCGGATGGATCTTCTAAGTTTGGAGGAGATAACAAATGGGGGTATTTCCCTTCTGCTGCTGTTGCATGGAGAGTTTCGCAGGAATCATTTCTTAAGGATTTTGAATTAGTCAGCAATTTGAAATTAAGATTAGGTTACGGTATGGTAGGTAACAGCAATATTGGAACCTATAAATACGGTTCTGCTATGCATACTATGACTACTCCTTTGGGAACAGCTTACCGATTGGCCAATGTATCCAATCCAAAACTAAAATGGGAAGCATCTCAACAATACAATGCTGGTATTGACATGGGAATTATTCAAAACAGAATTTCTCTAACTGTTGATATGTATCGGAAATCAACAAAAGACCTATTGATGCAGGTTTCAATTCCTTCCTATTTGGGGGATAAAGATGAATATTCAGGAATTGCAGCTCCTTATGTTAATATTGGAGAGACCCGAAACCAAGGTGTTGAGATATCTTTAAATACTGTAAATATATCGAATGATAGTTTTAAATGGACTTCTGATGTTGTTGTTTCAGTAAACAGAAATAAGGTACTTGCCTTGAATGATGATTCTCAGGTACTTTATGGAAATTTGGATTGGTGGAGTGAATTTCAAACAGCAACAGCTATTATGGTTGGTCAACCGATGGGAGTGTATTATGGATACAAAACTGATCGTTTATTTACCAATGAAGAAGATATATTAAACTCACCTGTTCAAGTCGAAGATCCGGGAAATTCTGATCTGAATTTATACAATCAGAAAACAGGTGTTTATGTAGGTGATATCAAATTCCAGGATTTAAATTCTGATGGAGTTATCGATGATAACGACCAAACTGTAATAGGAGATCCTAATCCTGAATTTACATTCGGATTTACTAATACTTTCAGCTATAAAAACTTTGAATTAGCCGTTGGGATAAACGGTGTTTATGGAGGTGATGTTTTAAATTTTTCACGCGTAAGAACAGAGGGAATGACCTCAATTTGGGACAATCAGTCAAAGGCTGTTGTTAATCGTGCTCAGGTTGGTTCCGATGGTTCTGGTAATGCATATCTTTTAAACCCGGAAGCAAATATTCCTCGTCCGTCAACCAACGATTTTAACAGAAACACCCGAATGAGTGATCGTTGGATTGAAGATGGAAGTTATTTAAGAATATCAAATATTACTCTTGGATACAGTGTTCCAAAATCTGCATTAAAATACATCGGATTGTCAAATGTTAAGTTTTATGGAACAGTTCAAAATGTCTTTACTTGGACAAACTATTCTGGTTACGACCCTGAAGTTGGAGCTTACAACCAATCTGCATTGTATCAAAATATTGATATGGGACGTTATCCAACTCCTCGTACTTATACTTTTGGTATTAATGTTGGATTTTAAACTAAAAAATGAAGAAGATGAAGAATTTATTTAAAATCATATATTTTTTAATTGTTGTAATGACAATGGGTGGTTGTGACGATTTTCTGACTGTGGTGCCACAGGATTCACTCGTTGCAGAAAACTATTATACTTCAGAGTCCAACGTAAGGGCTAATACGGCATCGCTTTATGGCAGTGTTTGGTGGGATTTCCACACTCAATTTATGTGGTTGGCAGGAGACGAATTAGCAGGTGATATTTATTACACCTACGATGCCGAAGGTCAGTTTTATTACAATCAGGTTGGAGCTGGTAATAAATTTAACAATACTGGCTGGGAAGGTTTATACCGTGTGGTATCTTTTTCTAACTCGATTATAAACGACATGCCATCATCCGCACGCCTAAATGGTGTTTCAGAAGATGTAATTCAAAAAGCGCTCGGCGAAGCCCGTTTCATGAGAGCTGTAGCTTACTATTATATTGCTGAAAATTGGGGTGAAGCGCCTATTATTGAAAATGCCACAGAGTTGATTACTTCAGGAAACGTCGCCGATATTTACGTTAATAAACATACACAATCAAACCTATATAGGTTTATGTGTGAAGATCTGGAGTTTGCTGCAAGTATTCTTCCAAATACGGATGAAGAGGGACGTGTAACCAAATGGTCGGCCTTAGGTATGTTGGCAAAAGTTTACATAACCAGAGGAGCCTATGAGGCAAATGGTGATTATTTTACTTTAGCGAAGGAGTATGCTCGTCAGGTAATTGAAGAATCGAACCTTGCTTTGTATGATAATTTTTCTTCGATGTTTGATGTAGAAGCGAATAACAGTTCTGAATCTCTTTTCTCTATTCAATGCATGGTAGGAAGTTATGGCGACGGGAATGCACGCAATGTAAATTGGAGTCGGGGATCTCGTATTGCAGACCAAACATGGGGAGCAGGAAAAGGACCTACTATTTCACTGCAGGAACTTTTTAATGAACAGCCTAATGATGCCCGCCGTAAATGGACTTATATGACTCATGGAGATTATTATGAGAATCTAGACAAGGCCAATGGTGGATATACATACCAATTCTCATACCGCGATCCGGATGATTTAGATACTCAGGTAGAATCAACGAATGGGATGTTAGCACATATTAAAAAGTATGTTATTGGTAAATCCGCTGATACAGGAGGACAAGTAGGTACAAATCAGGATGCAGGTAACAATATTTACATTCTGCGACTTTCCGATGTTTACTTCCTTTATGCCGAAGCAACAATGGGTTTAGGCGAATCAACATCAGATGCCACAGCAATCGGAAATATCAATAAAGTATTGGATACGCAGGGTGCGGGCTACAATGTCTCAGCTCCTTTAAGCTTTCTTGATTTAATTAAAGAGCGTCGCAAGGAATTTGCTTTTGAAGGAAATTCGTGGTACGATATAAAACGTTACTACTATAGAGATAACACTGCTGCTATAGAATATTTGAATAGCATGAAAAGAGACCAATTGTATCAATTTGATTTCAACACTAACAATTTGGATGGATTATCCACTGCTGACAAATATGTTCTTGAGAACGATCGAAATTCTTATGTAATCGGATGGGAAACTACTGACACTGGAGAATGGGATGGAGAACGTGTTAATAATATAGTTTTCAATAGTTCATCAATGTACATTAGTTTACCTGCTGAGGTAACTACAAAAGCGCCTATTTTACTTGAAGGAGCAGTTGATTATTATAGTGAATAAAATGTATCGTAACTATGGCAAACTCCTAATAATTAAGGATTAGAAAAAAATAAGCATATGAAAAATATACTAAAGATATTATCATTCCTATTTATAGTAACATTGGGTTTTACGGCCTGTGATAAAGATGACGATGGAGGCACACCGTCCATTCAATACGTACGCCCTACCGAAGCAGCGGCTTCCGACTCATTACTGATTAGTGCTTCAATGGGGCAAACTATTGCAATAATAGGAAAAGATTTGCAGGATGTTGTTTCCATTTATTTTAATGATCAGCAAGCCAAGCTAAATCCAACTTACGTAACTTCATTTTCTATTATTGTTACGGTTCCTGGATCAATTCCTAATGAAATTACAAATACGATGACTTTAACCACTTTGTCAGGTAAAAGTTTGGTTTATGATTTTACAACTAAAATTACTCCTCCAACGATTAAAGCAGTAAGTTGCGAATGGGCTGGGGATGACTCAGAAATAATCCTTTACGGCTCGTACTTTTTTCCAAAAGCAGATGGTGATATACAGGTTTTGTTTCCAGGTAATTTACTAGCTGAAGTGGTTGATTTTACCGCTGAATCTATTACAGCTATTGTGCCGAATGGAGCGATGAAAGGTTACATTACTGTAACTAATGATTATGGAACAGGGCGCACATCTTTTATTTTCAGAGATGATAGTGATATTTTTATTGATGCTGAAAACACTTCAGAATGGAATGCCTGGTCCTTATCGGGTTTTGATTCTGTTGATGGAATTGATGGATCGTATGTGAATTTTGAAGGTGCAACAGGTGCTTGGGCCTGGCCATCTAATGCAATTCAAATGTTTTATGTAAATCCAGATGCACAACCTCTTGTTTCGGTGGGTGAAGTGACTGATTATGTGTTGAAATTTGAATATTTCTGTCATGAATGGCACGATACACCCATGTTAATTTGGTTTGACAATGATGGCAGTCATAATGTAGATGGAGCCGATGCTCAATACCATTGGAAACCTTATAGTAATAATGGTGTTTCAGAGAATTATACAACTGATGGTTGGATAACTGTAACAATGCCAATTTCGGATTTTAAGTATAGCAAGGATGAATCGGAAACAGATCGTGCGATTACAAGTTTTGATGAACTTCAGAATTTAAATGTAATGTGGTTTGGAGATGTTAACGAATCAACTACCGAATTCGGGTTGAAATTATGGATTGATAATGTTCGCCTTGTTAATGTTAAAAAATAAAAATCGAACAAAAAACGAATTTTAGTTATGGAAAATATAATATATAATCGATTACGTATAGCATTAATATGCATTACACTATTGGCTGGTATATTTGTGGCTTCTTGCGACAAAGACGATGACAATGGTGGAAGGATTGAGCTATATTCATTTGGACCTAGTCCGGTTTTACGTGGCAATGATATCCATTTTATAGGGGAAAATCTTGACTTAGTTTCATCTGTTGTATTACCGGATAACATTGAGGTTACCAATATTACAGTGCTTAGTAGCTCCGAAATTACGATTACAGTGCCACAGGAGGCTAGACCAGGTCTTGTGACTTTAAACTATAAAGGAGGTTCTATTACAACAAAATCAAAAATTGGCTATACTGAACCTTACTCAATTACCTCTATTTCTCCAACTGAAACCGCGGTTCGTGAAGGAGAAGAGGTGACAATTAGCGGCGATTACCTAAACAACATTGTAAAAGTAGTTTTTCAGGGAAGTGCAAGTGTTGATTCGGCTAATTTTGTATCTCAATCTCGTAAGGAAATAGTTTTAAAAGTACCAAAAGAAGCTGTTTCGGGTAAGATCATCATTGAAGATGCAAATGAGAATCAATTGTATTCGGATTTGGAATTAACCATTTCACAGCCTGTACTAACGAGTTTCGCACCAACACTAATTAAGGCGGGTAATAATATAGTGATTAGTGGGGTAAATCTAGATTTGGTTTCAGAAGTAATCTTTTCCGGAGATTCATCGGTTGTGGCTAAAGATTTTGTAAGCATGAGCGCAACCTCTATCGAGGTAGTAAGTTCTGCTTATATTCAGGATGGTGCTATTACTTTGAAGGCTTATTCCGGTGTTGAAGTAGTTAGCACTGAATCTGTAACAACCATTATTCCATCAGGACTAAGTATTGCTGCTGTAAGTCGGTACAAAGCTGGACTTGAAGTGCTTATTTCAGGATCTGATCTTGATTTGACAACTTCGGTGCAGTTTGCAGGAGGAACTGCAATAACCGAATTCACTTATGATGGGACTGGCATAACCGTTACTATTCCTGATGATGCAATTGATGGAATGCTTGCTCTTAATACTGCTTCCGGTAAAAGTGCATCCACAGATGCTATTGTATTGGCAAAATCGGTCGTAACCGATATAACACCAAATCCGGTCGATGCAAATAACGACATTACAATTACTGGTACTGATTTGGACTTGGTGAAATCTGTCACTTTTGCGAATGATTTAACCGTTGATGTAAGTCCTGAATCCAGCACAAGCATAACCGTTAAAGTTCCAATGCTGGCCACAACAGGTGTGTTGGTATTGACCATGAGCAACGGAGGAACGGTTAACACTTCCGCAATAACTATAAATAGTCCTGATTATTGCTATATTCCAATACTTCCTGATTCCGAGACGGAGATTAATTCGGGTAAAATATTCTCGATTGATGTAGTAAATGGGGACGCATTAACAGAGGTAAAAGTGGATGGTAATACGACTAGTTCTTTTGTTGAAGGAACTACTATGTATGTTTTTATTCCAAGTAAGGCTAACGGCAATACCGATTTAACTTTGATTTCTGCTACAGGAAGTATTTCATACACAATCTCAGTAATTGGTGTTAGTAGTATAGAAACAGTAATTATGAATGAGACTCATGATTTGGCATCATGGGCAAGTGAAGATGCTGGTGGAGCTTTTCGTCTTTACAAACCTTCTTTTGACGGAGTACAGGCAGGGTCAATCTTGAAATTCTATTTTACCGTATCAGCTACTCCGGGAAAAATGCAGATTAATGATGCAAATTGGGGAGAACAAGCCATGCTGGAGTTTAGCGATGCAGCCCAAACATCTTATGAAATGGAGCTGACACAGGAATTTCTGGATCAGATATTAAATACAAGTGACGGATGGTCTGAAACTGCTACGATAATACAAGGCCAAAATTTGGTTATATCGAAGGTGTCTGTTATTACTTTCGTGGCCTCAGCTTCTGAAACGGTTTGGACAGGCTCACAAGTAATGCCTGGTGATTGGTCAGGAAATATTCAATTATCTGCCGATCTCTTTACTTCTGCAAATGTTGGTGATGTAATTTACGTAAAAACCATAGATGTTCTGACTGGGGCACAAGGTTCGTTAAAAAATGGCTCATGGACAGAAATAGCTGCAGGAACGGATTACTTCGATATAAGCGGAGATTTTGAACTGACGATTACAGCAGATATTTTAACAGCATTGCAATCGGGAGGATTGATAATTGGTGGGCATGATTATACTGCAACAGAAGTTTCTATCGGATCCTAATAAAATTTTAATTCAATTTTGAATTTATTTGTTCAATAAACCTTATTGCCACTTTTCTCTTTCGAGAAAAAGGCAATAAGGTTAAAATAATCAATAATGCTACAAAAAAGATTCCTGTATAATCGTTTAGTGAAAAGTATGTTGCCTGCTTTGTTTGTGCTTTTTGTTGTTTCGTGCGGTGCTGAAAGTGGCCCAGATGAACCTCCTGTACTTGAAACTCCTCATTTGGTAAGTTCAAATCCTGAAGATGGAGCTACAGAGGTAGATACAAAAACGACATCTATGCAATTGGTGTTTGAAAGCAATCTAATTGTTGTTTCAAAATCAAAAATTTATTTAAATGGCGATGTTGTAAACAACGCAACGGCCGAAGAAAATATTGTGACAGTAAGTTTTTCAACTCTTCAACCTGAAACAGAATACACATTGCTTGTTGATGCCTTTGCTTTTAAAAGAATAAATGGAGCGGTAAATTCAGAGCAAATTTTAATTCGTTTCACAACAGGGGCAAGTCAGGCGATTGGTATTACAAATAATCTTGCTGTTACTAATCCTTCCTCTGAAGCAACAAATCTTTATGCCTTTTTAAAAGACAACTACGGAGAAAAAATAATTTCCGCAACGATGGCCAATGTAAACTGGAATTTTAATGAGGCTGAATGGGTTTATTCACAAACTGGGAAATATCCTGCGATAAACACGTTTGATTATATCCATCTTATGTCTTCTCCGGCAAGTTGGATCGACTATTCTGATATTTCAGCAGTAGAAGACTGGTGGAACAATAATGGAATTATAAGTGCAGGATGGCACTGGTTGATTCCTACCTACGAAGGTTCAACAGATTATACTTACAAACCGGATGAAACAACTTTTAAGGCTTCAAATGCAACTATTGAAGGAACCTGGGAAAATGATTTTGTAAAGGCTAATCTTGAAAAAATAACCGATTATTTGCTGCTGCTTAAGCAAAAGAATATTCCGGTGTTATGGCGTCCTTTGCACGAGGCTGCAGGTAATATTCACGAATATACCGATGGGAAAGCTTGGTTTTGGTGGGGCGCAAATGGTTCCGTGGCCTACAAAAAATTGTGGATTTATATGTTTAGCCATTTTCAGGATGCCGGATTGAACAATTTGATATGGGTGTGGACTACACAGACAAAAGACAGCGACTTTTATCCTGGTGACGAGTATGTGGATATCGTTGGAAGAGACATTTATAATAATACCGAGGCTACTTCTATTGCTGATCAATTCAATACAATACAGCAAACTTATCCTACTAAAATGATCACCCTAAGTGAGTGTGGCAACACGGCCGATGTATCAGAACAATGGGATGCCGGAGCTAAATGGGTCTATTATATGCCTTGGTACGATTATGATAGGACAAATGATATCAATGAGGTGGATTTTACCAGTACAGATCATGAACATGCCAATGCCGCGTGGTGGACAAATGCATTTAGTAATAGTTATGTACTTACCCGTGATCAAATTCCTGATTTAAAGTAAATAAGGAATGCGTTTGGTTTAAGGCGCAAGTCCAAATAAAATCGGATAAAAGTTATTGATATTGAGAAATTTTGGCAAGTACGTAGCTGGGAGCAATACAATAACCTATCAATTGAAAGACATAAATATTTTGCGGGTTTCATGTTTTTATACAGATTCCAAAATGAATTAATAGATTGAAAATGAGTGAAGAAAATGATTCATTGGAGCAATTCCTAGATGAAATTAAAAAAGAATGGTTTGATATACTTGATTATTGGGCAGAAAGTACAATTGACAAGCACAATGGTGGTTTTTTAGGAGAGATTGATAATAGCGGGGTGGTGAATAGTAAAATTGCAAAAGGGGTTGTGTTAAACACAAGAATTTTGTGGACATTTTCATCCGCTTATAATTACTGTAAGAATGAGCGGTATCTTGAAATAGCCAAGCGGGCTTTCGATTATATCCTCACCTATTTTTTTGATCATGATAACGGCGGTTTGTTTTGGGCAGTTGATACTGCCGGACAGGTGGTTGATGATAGAAAACAAGCTTATGCACAAGGATTTGGGATTTATGCTTTCTCCGAATATTACAAAGCATCAAAAGATCAAAGGAGCCTTACACATGCAATAAATCTTTTCTATTTATTGGAAAGTAAATACAAAGATGATGAATTTGGAGGTTATGTGGAAGCTTTGAGTAAGGATTGGAAACCATTAAGTGATATGCGATTGAGCACAAAAGATGCCAATGAGCCAAAGTCAATGAATACTCACCTTCATATTATTGAACCCTACACTAATTTGTATAAAGTATGGGAAAATATTGAATTGAAGAATAGCATTAAAGATTTGCTGGCGATATTTTACAATCGTATTCTTAATCAACAAACCTTCCAGTTTCAATTGTTTTTTGATATGGATTGGACCGTAAAATCCAATGAAATATCCTTTGGACACAATATTGAATCGGCTTGGCTGCTTAGCGATGCGGCAAGAGTGATTCATGATGAGAAATGGATTGAGAAAATGGAAACAATAGCCGTTCAGGTAACCGATAAAGTTATTCATGACGGAATGGATCGTGATGGCAGTGTTTTTTACGAGAAAATTGATGGGGTTATTGATAAAGATAAGCACTGGTGGGTTCAAGCCGAGGCGATTATAGGCTTGGTGGATACATACAAAATAACAGGAAATAAAAAGTATTTAGACAGAGCCATTCAAATATGGACATTTGTTAAAGCCAATATTAAAGATGGTAAGGGTGGAGAATGGTTTTGGCGGGTTGATGCAGCAGGAAAACCTGTAGCCAGTGATTGCAAAGTAGGATTTTGGAAATGTCCGTACCATAATACCAGAGCACTAATTGAAAGTTATAGCAGACTAAAAGAATAATCAGAATGAGAAAATTGTTTTTATTACTAATAATGATTGTGTTCAGCATTTGCGTGAATGCTCAAAAAGCAGAGAATTTGGCTTTAACTCCACCTATGGGTTGGAATAGTTGGAATACATTTGGTACAGATATAAATGAGCAGTTGGTAATGCAAACCGCTGATGCTTTTGTTGAATTAGGATTAAAAGAAGCCGGATATGAATATATTGTATTGGATGACGGCTGGATGGCTAAGGAAAGAGATGAAAATAACAATCTGGTTCCGGATCCAAAGAAATTTCCTGGAGGAATAAAATCCATTGTTGATTATGTGCATTCAAAAGGGTTAAAATTTGGTTTGTACGAATGTGCCGGAAATCAAACCTGTGCTGGTTATCCTGGTAGCCGTGGTTTTGAGTATCAGGATGCTAAACTTTTCGCCGAATGGGGAATTGATTTTTTGAAATATGACTGGTGCAATACCGAAAATTTAAATGCAAAAGGAGCTTATGAAACCATGAGAGATGCCTTGCATGCAAGCAAACAACCAATTGTTTTCAGTATTTGCGAATGGGGCGATAATGAGCCTTGGAAATGGGCAAAGGATATTGGACATTTGTGGAGAGTAACTGGCGATATTACCAATTGCTGGGATTGTGAAGTAGGTCATGGAAACTGGTCATCACGAGGCATTTGGCCAATTATTAATCTACGTAAAGACCTCCGGAAATTCGCAGGCCCGGGTCATTGGAACGATTTAGACATGATGGAGGTCGGGAACGGCATGACGGATTCGGAAGATCGTGTACATTTTGCCATGTGGAGTTTGTTGACCTCGCCTCTGATTTTAGGAAACGACCTCCGCAGCATGTCTAACGAAACATTGAAAACAATCGAAAATAAAAATGTAATTGCAGTCAATCAGGATGTTTTGGGTATTCAAGCTTATTGCCATCTGAAAAGTCTGGAATTGGAAATCTGGGTGAAACCTCTTGCCAATGGAGAATGGGCTGTGGCTTTTATTAACATGAGCAACGATGAATTACTCCTTTCCTATGATTGGTGGAAACATCCAATAAACGATCAGCTAACTCACAAGCAATTGGAAAAGAAATACAAAAGTTACTCGATGTACGATCTGTATGCATCCAAAAATATCGGGTTAACCAATAAAAATTTTGAGTCAAAAATTAAAGGGCATGATGTTTTATTGCTAAAACTTAGTCCTCAGAAATAATAAAACCAGCAAACGGGAAGCTGTGTTGAATGGCATTTGCAAGTACGAACCTATCTGGAGTATTTATACACAGCTCCACTAAAAGCGAATAGAATGGATCAGAAAATCTGTTTAAAAGAAAAAATTGGATATAGTTTTGGCGATTTTGCATCTTCTATGTTTTGGAAGATCTTCTCCATGTTTCTCATGATTTTTTACACTGATGTGGTTGAGTTATCTCCTGCATCAGTTGGAACAATGTTGTTATTGACTCGTTTGTGGGATGGATTGAATGACCCGATTATGGGAATTGTTGCAGATAGAACCAGTACATCGAAAGGAAAATTCAGACCCTATCTTTTATGGGTTGCCATTCCGTTTGGAATTATTGGGGTTTTAACCTTTTCCACTCCGGAATTTGGTCCGTCAGGGAAATTGATTTACGCCTATGTAACTTATACCTTAATGATGATGGTGTACACGGCAATTAATGTTCCTTATTCTTCCTTAATGGGAGTAATGACCGATAATTCGGATGAAAGAACATCTTTGGCTTCCTTCAGATTTATTGGTGCCTATTCCGGGGGAATCTTCATGACTGCTTCTATTCCATATTTATTGGATTTTTTTAGGGAAATAGGTTCAAGTGAAGCAGGCAGCTATCAATATTCTGTTGCAATTTATGCTGTTGTAGCAGCTTTCTTTTTCATCATGACCTATTTGTGGACAAAAGAGAGAGTAAAGCCATTGGAAGTGAAAAATTCGATTTGGAAAGATGTAAAAGATTTGGGGAAAAATGCACAGTGGTTTATTATGCTTGGCGCTGGTATTGCTGTGCTGATCTTCAATTCTCTTCGCGATGGAAGCATCATGTATTACTTCAAATATTTTATCAAAGATCAAACAGTTCCTTTACTTGGAGAAATGAAGTGGGATAAATTGGCGGGTGCATATATGACCATTTGGTTGGTAACAAATATGATAGGAGTTTTGTTAGCCAAACCCGTTTCAGCAAGAATAGGAAAGAAGAAAACCTTTATCGGAGCAATGGTTTTGGCATCGTTCTTCAGTATTGCCCTATATTGGCTGCAACCCGGACAAATAGGATTGATTTTTCTGCTCAACATTTTTATTGGAGTAACAGCTGGAATTGTATTGCCGCTAATCTGGTCGATGTACGCTGATATTGCCGATTATTCGGAATGGAAAACCGGACGACGCGCTACTGGATTGGTGTTTTCATCTTCATCAATGTCGCAAAAAATGGGATGGACACTTGGAGGCGCCGTTACAGGTTGGTTGTTGGCCGCTTATGGTTTTGAGGCCAATGCTGAACAATCTTTCGAATCATTAAAAGGAATTCGTTTGATGATTAGTATTTATCCAGCCATTGGTGCCGCGCTTTCTGCTCTGTTTTTATTGCTGTATAAATTGAGCGATAAATATATGAAACAGGTAATTTCCGAATTGGCTGAAAAGCGTCAATAATATAAGTTGAAGTGTCTAACACCTATGGAATTGAAAGTAGTTAAAAACATCTTGTTGAAGTAAATTGGAGAATAGTAATGAGGACAAAATATTTATACATATTAGGATTGGTAATAGGCATGCATTTTTCAGCATTGGGACAAAATGGAAATTCTAATTTTGTTTTGCCTGCGATTTCTCAAAATCAAAATTGCGAATCTGATTTAGTATCAGTGAATTTTTCGAATGAAAATATAGAATACATAGGTCGCTGGGACTTTAGCGGTCAATGCCCAAAGGTGTGGGCTCCTGGAGCTTATCTCCGGTTTCGTTTTAAAGGGAATTCTTGCCGGTTTATTATTGAGGATGAAAACCTATGGGGAAATCATAATTTTATAGAATTGGTAATTGATAATTCAATTGAGAACCGCATCAGACTTAGTGGAAAGTTGGATACAATCTCTCTTCCGACAAATTTAGATTCCGGTGAACACACGGTTTTAATCTGCAAGGATACCGAAGCTGGTATCGGATACATAAAAATAAAAGAGATTCACTGTGCATCGATTATGCCCGGCAAATTATCATCCGAAAGAAAGATTGAGTGCATCGGAAATTCAATTACATGCGGTATGGGCAGCGACGAATCCTATAAAAAATGCGGCACTTCAGAATGGTACGATCAACACAATGCTTATATGGCTTATGGCCCGAGAACGGCCAGAAGATTAAATGCACAATGGCATTTGACTTCTGTTTCGGGAATTGGACTGGTTCATAGTTGTTGCGGATCATCAACGGAAATGCCTGAAGTATTTCACCGAACAAGTTTGGGTATTGATGGCAAAAATTGGGATTTTGACAAATACATTCCAGATGTACTGACGATTTGCCTGGGACAGAATGATGGGATTCAGGATTCTACCTTGTTTTGTAATGCCTACCTTAATTTTATAAAGCTGATTAGAACCTATTATCCAGAAACGCAAATTGTATGTTTAACAAGTCCAATGGGCGATAAAACTTTAAATGATGTCCTGAAAAAATACATCAACAGTGTAGTAGAAAGAAGAAAGAGTGAAGGAGATAACAAAGTGAGTAAATATTTCTTTAAAAACAGGTATATCAGAGGTTGTGACACTCATCCCAATATTGATGATCATGCTTTGATTGCTGACGAATTGGAAATGGAACTTAGAAAACTAATGTGTTGGTAAGCCCAAATGGATTTATATTTTTGATATAAATTAATTTAAATAAGATAAAATGAGAAAATTTCTAATTGTAAGTCTTCTAAGTTGCTTCTGTTTATTTGGCTGTAAGGAGCATGTTGTTAAAATTGCATGTATTGGCGATAGTATTACGCAAGGATTTGGAAGAGATAATCAGGATTCTTATCCAAATCAGATGAACGCAATGTTGGGTGAAAACAAAGAGGTGAGAAATTTTGGTGTTGGTGGCAGAACCATGTTGAAAAAAGGAGACTTTCCCCTTTGGAAAGAAAGCGCTTTTACCGAGGCACTGCAGTATAATGCCGATGTCGCAATAATATTATTGGGAACCAATGATTCAAAGCCTCAGAATTGGGATCAATATGGCAATGAATTCTATTCCAATTATTTGAGTATGATTGATACTCTTAAAACCACCAATCCGAAAATGCAGATTTTTGTTTGTTATCCGCCGCGTGCATTTGCTCAGGTTTGGGGTATTCGTGATTCAGTTATTGTAAATGGCGTTATTCCTGTTATCGATTCCATTTTAACTCAAAGAGATGTTAAATTGATTGATTTGCATTCTGCGATGTACAATAATGAAGATTTGTTTCCGGACAAAATTCATCCTAATAAAATTGGGTACAAACGGATGTCTGAAATTGTTGGTGAGGCTATTAGTAAATAGATATAGTAAGGATTCAAGGAATTTGTTCATGGTTTTGAATTCATAATAAAATTAAAAAAACATATGAAACATTATAAATTTGTCATTTTTTTGTTCACACTGATATTTTCAGGCGCGAACTGTTTTGCTCAGGAAATAAGTCTGTCTCCGCTATTTGGTGATGGTATGGTTATTCAGCGCGATAAGCCTGTTTCTGTATTTGGTGAAGCTCCGGCTAACGAAAAAATTACTGTTCTCTTCAGAGATCAGCAAAAACAAGCAGTCGCAGATGGAAATGGAAAATGGAAAATTGAACTTGATTCTGAAGTTTATGGTGGTCCGAATAACCTGACGGTGAAAACCAAAAATGAAACATTGGAAATTAAAGATGTTTATGTGGGCGAAGTTTGGATCTGTTCCGGTCAATCGAATATGGAAATGCCGCTTTTAGGCAATTGGGCTCATGTTAACAATGCTGAAGAGGAGGTTGCCAATGCAGATCGTCCAAACCTCCACTTTTTTATGGTTGACCGAAACACATCTTTTCAGCCTGAAACAAAAATGGAATCGAAAGGATGGAAAACATGCACTCCCGAGAGCTGTAAAAAATTTTCGGCAGTTGCTTATTTCTTTGGCCGCGATTTGCTTGAAAATTTAAATATGCCCATTGGGTTAATCCAGACAGCTTGGGGAGGAACCGTAGCCGAAGCCTGGACGAGTGCTGAAACCTTAAAAAACATAGCTGATTTTCGGGAGAAAGTACTTCAAATTGAAAAAAATCCAACATCCAAAGAAGAGTTGGAACTAAAATACAAAAAAGACCTTGCTGCTTTTATTCAGGAAACAGGCGAGGCCGATAAAGGAATTAATGGTAAGGATACCATTTTTGCTTCGGTTGATTTGAATGATGCAGATTGGATGCCAATGAATCTGCCGGGTATGGTAGAAAGCACTAAAATTGGATCTGTTGACGGAAGTATTTGGTTCAGAAAAACCATCAGTATTTCTGATGAAAATGCGAATAAAGAAATGACTTTGCACATTGCCGCGCCTGACGATGCCGATGAAACATGGTTTAATGGTGTAAAAGTGGGAGAGAGCACCGAATGGGATGTTCCCAGACAATACAAGCTGGCTTCGAATTTGGTAAAACCCGGTAAAAATGTAATTGCAATTCGTTTATCCGATTATCGTGGTGCCGGTGGTTTTATGGGAGAAGCTTCTCATTTTGCTTTAACATCGGAAGATGGATTTAGAATGGAATTGGCTAAAAACTGGAAGTGTAAGGTCGGATATGATTTAAAAGACATTAAAACAATTCCAATGGAACTAAACGATCCCAATCAACCAACAGTATTGTTTAATGCCATGATTAATCCTTTAATTCCATACAGTTTTCGTGGTGTAATTTGGTATCAGGGAGAAAGCAATACCGGCAGAGCAAAGCAGTACAAAGAATTATTTCCTGCTATGATTAATGACTGGAGGAGCAAATGGGGCGGAGAGGATTTTCCCTTTGTTTTTGTACAGCTGGCTTCTTATCTGAAGCGAAATACGGAACCCGTGAATGATAGTTGGGCCGAACTTCGCGAGGCGCAGCGTTTAACCCTTAAATTACCAAACACAGGAATGGCCGTAGCTGTTGATATAGGAGATGGTAAAAACATTCATCCAGGCAACAAACAGGATGTTGGAAAACGTTTGGCTTTGTGGGCTCGAAACAAAGTTTATGGCGAGAATATCCCTTATTGCGGTCCCACTTATAAAGCGATGCTTGCTAAAAATTCTTCTCTCGTTGTAGAATTTGATCATTGTTACAAAGGGCTCACAGCTTCGGATAACAGAGAGGTAACAGGTTTTGCAATTGCCGGAAAAGATGGAGTTTACCATTGGGCAAAGGCTAAAATTGATAAGAATACAATCATTCTTAGTTCGGATCAGGTGACAGAACCTATTTCGGTGCGTTACGCATGGAGTTCCAATCCCGATTGCAACTTAATCAATTCTGCGAAATTACCAGCGGGTCCTTTTGAAGCGAAATTGTAGATTCCGATGAACGTCCGGAGGAACTAATAGAATTATTATCAAAATAAACTTTGTAAAAACCACAACAAGCTCATGAACAATTACAGGTTGAATTTAATGGCATTACTATTTTTTACAGGACTATTCAATGCATGTCAACCCAATGAAATTCAAAACATGGAAACAAGGGAATTAAACTCTAACTGGACTTATCATCAGGTAAATGGTGAGTTGGCAGGAAAAGCAGCAGTACCCGGAACCATTCATACCGATTTGCTTGCGAATAAACAGATTGAAGATCCGTTTTATCGTACAAACGAAAAAAATCAGCAATGGATTGATAAAGAGGATTGGGAATACAGCAGTTCTTTTCAATTATCCGAAAAGGAAATCAGCAGGCAAAATCTGCGTCTCGATTTTAAAGGATTGGATACTTATGCCGATGTGTATGTTAATGGTTCGTTGGTGTTGAAAGCCGATAATATGTTTCGGGAATGGGAAATAGATATTAAAAGTCTGGTAAAAGCAGGTGAGAATCAACTTCGCATTTATTTTCATTCTCCTGTTAAAAAAGGATTGGAATTATTGAATGCATCAGCCTATACATATCCTGCGGGTAACGATCAATCAGAAAATGGCGGGTTGGGCGACAAAAAAGTGTCGGTTTTCACACGCAAAGCCGGTTATCATTATGGCTGGGATTGGGGACCGCGTTTCGTGACTTCAGGTATTTGGCGGCCAATTGAGCTTAAAGCCTGGGATGAAGCTCGTATTAAAGATGTGTTCATTCAGCAAAAATCGGTAAAGAAAGAGCAGGCAAAACTGATTGCTGATTTTACTGTGGAAGCAAACGAAGCTTTTACAGGAAAAGTAATCGTAAAAGATCAATCTACCGGCAAAGAATTGCTGAATAAGCAGGTTGAAATTGAAAAAGGAAACAGTTTGATTTCTGTTCCATTCAATATCGAAAATCCGAAATTGTGGTGGTCGAACGGATTGGGTGAGCCGAACAGGTACCAATTCGAAGCTCAATTGGTGAAGGACAATTCGGTGATATCTAAATACGTGCTAAGCACAGGATTGAGAAGTCTGAAGCTGGTTCGGGAAAAAGATGAGGCAGGGGAGTCGTTCTATTTTGAACTAAATGGCGTGGCAGTATTTGCAAAAGGTGCAAATTACATTCCCAATGATAATTTTTTGCCACGGGTTAGCAAAGCAGATTACGAAAAGGTAATTACCGATGCAAAAGATGCCAACATGAACATGCTTCGTGTTTGGGGTGGCGGCACATACGAGAACGATATTTTCTATGATCTGTGCGATAAAAACGGCATTATGGTTTGGCAGGATTTCATGTTTGCCTGCTCCATGTATCCGGGCAACGAGGAATTTTTAGAAAATGTGAAACAGGAAGCCAAAGACAATATTGTGCGTTTGCGCAATCATCCATCCATTGCCCTTTGGTGCGGAAACAACGAAATAAATACTGCCTGGAGTTATTTTTCCAAAGCCGGTTGGGGTTGGAAAGAATTATATAACGAAGAACAACGGGAAGAAATTCAAAAGGCATACATGGATATTTTCCATGCCATTTTACCGGACGCAGTTGCGGAATATACAGATGGAGATGACTATTGGCCATCGTCACCACAGGCAGGATTCGAACCCGAAAAGCATGCGGCTTACGACAGCAGGAGCGGAGATATGCACTATTGGGGCGTGTGGCACGGATTGCATCCGTTCGAGGATTTTGACAAATACAAAGCTCGTTTTATGAGCGAATACGGTTTTCAATCTTTCCCCGATTTCGAAACGGTGAAAAAGTACACCTTACCCGAAGATTACAACATTGAATCAGAAGTGATGGCTTCTCATCAGCGAAGCGGAATAGGTAATTTACGCATTAAAGAATACATGGGTTGGGATTACAAAGTACCCGCTGATTTTGAGGAATTTCTATACATGAGTCAGGTATTGCAGGCAAGGGGAATAAAAACCGCTGTTGAGGCACACCGGCGGGCCAGACCTTATTGCATGGGAACTCTTTACTGGCAGATTAATGATTGCTGGCCGGTTGCCAGTTGGAGCAGTACCGATTATTATCACAAATGGAAAGCCATGCATTACATGGTTCGAAAAGCATATAAACCCGTTTTGGTATCTGCTTTTGCAAAAAATGATACTCTGTCCATTTATGGTGTTTCAGATTTATTGGTTGGGAAGAAGGGTGTTTTGAGTCTGAATCTGATCAGTTTTGAAGGAGAACAATTGTTCAAACAGGAAATTTATGTTGATTTGAAAGCCAATACCAGTTCGGTACTTTTCAAAAGCAGTCTTGCTGATCTACTTGGTAAATTCGATAAAAAGTCGGTTGTGCTGCAAATGGAAGTAAAAGAAGAGGATCGGCTTCTGGCTGACGGCAGGTACTATTTTGCCAAACCAAAAGATCAACTTTTGCCCGAAGCTAAGATTGACGTACAATTGATCGAAAAAGAAGACAGGCACTTTATTCAAGTTTCAGCCGATAAATTAGTTCGCGACTTGTACCTGAGTTTTAAGGATTCAGATATTAGATGTTCCGATAATTACTTTGATTTACTGCCGGGCGAAAAACGAACAATAGAATTGACAGGAAATGATTTACCAAAGCAAAGCGATTTGCAAATAAGGCATTTGCAGCAAATTTCCGAGTAAGAAAAACTACAGCACCTAAAAAAGTATTGGTGCATAAACTTATAAAAATTATGAACAAGACTCTACTCTTTTTATTAGCCGGTTTACTCATCGTTTTTTCTGCTTGTCAGCAAAAACATGAAGCCAACTTTGTTAAAGTGGCTAACAATGGATTCACACTAAACGGAAAGGAATATAACTTTAAAGGAGCCAATTATTGGCAGGGAATGAATCTGGGAGCGCCTCAATCGGGCGATCAGCAGCGATTAGTAAGGGAACTGGATGAAATGCAGGAATTGGGGATTACCAATTTGCGGATATTGGCTGCAAGTGAAGCGGACTCTGCTATGCGCTACTGTATCCATCCAGCCCTGCAAACGGCTCCGGGAGTGTATAATAATGATATATGGCAAGGATTGGATTTTCTACTTGCCGAAATGGGAAAAAGAGAGATGAAAGCGGTTATGGTGCTTGGTAATTTCTGGACCTGGAGTGGGGGATTTCCTCAGTATCTGCGTTGGGCAGGTATGGGGGAAGTTCCCTATCCTCAGGAGCCTCCAACTTCGTGGCAGCAGTTCACCGACTACTCCAAACAGTTTTTTAGCAACGATTCGGCGCAGGAGATGATGAAGAATCATATTAAAACCATTATTGGCAGAATTAATTCGATAACCGGAAAAGCCTATAAAGATGATGCTGTGATTATGGCCTGGCAATTGGCGAACGAACCACGGGGTTACGATGTGCCTAAGCAACTGCAGAAATGGACGCGTGCCACTTCAGCCTATATCAAAAGTCTTGATTCAAATCATTTGGTGAGTTTGGGTACCGAAGGAAATACGGCCGATTTGGTTTCCGGGGTTAATGTTTTAATTGATAACGACGATTCGAATATCGATTACATAACCATGCACATCTGGGCACAAAATTGGGGTTGGTATAGTCCCGAACAAAGCGATTCGGTATACACTGAAATGCTTCAAAAGGTAAATTCTTATTGGGATGTTCACGTAGATGCAGCTAAAAAGCTTCAAAAGCCAATAGTGCTCGAAGAATTTGGAATTGCCCGCGATGGTTCATCTTTTTCTCCCGACACAACGACCAATTGCCGCGATCGTTTTTTCGAATTTATTTTCAACAAAGTAGATGAATCCATAAAGAATAATGGAATGGTGAGAGGTGTAAATTTTTGGTCCTATTCAGGAGAAGGAAGACCACTACATCCAGGAAAATTCTGGAAAAAAGGCGATACTTATTTAGGGGATCCTCCTCACGAATTGCAGGGATGGTATGGAGTGTATGATAAAGATTCTACAACTCTCGCAATCATAAAACGATGCTGCGAATCTAAATTTTAGTCATTCCTCCACAGTTCGTGTTCGGGAAAACAGAATCAATGAGATATCAGAAAGACGCGGTTTTTTATCGCGTCTTTTTATTGTGAAAAACCCCAACCGCTGTAAAGCAATTGGGGGTACATATTCAAAATATATATGTGGTAGTAGTTTCTATTTAATTAATATTCCAAGCTGTTCTAAGGTTTGGCGTTCCGATCTTTCGTAAAACAGATCCAGACAAGCGCGTAAATCGGTGCAGTATGCCATTAATTTGTTAAAAGTTTCTTGTTTTCGAACCGTGGCAACCTGAGCTTCACCATCCTCTTTTTCCGCTTTTATTTTTAGCTCATCAATTTTTTCCAATTGCTGTGCCATTTCAGTAATTTTTTCAGAGCCTAATTCAACCAATGCTAATTTATCCTGAATTACAACGTGCTGAAGAACTGCATTTGTAGTTTCCTCACATAGGTTTTTCCAGTCAGCATAGTTGCCCGGTATTTCCTTGTTTAAACGAAGAAGAGTTCTTAGTTCGGCGTTATTCTTAAAGAAGTAACGTCCGGCTTTACGGATCTTAACCAATTGCCCGTAGATCTTTTCGTATACAATCTTAAATTCACGATTTGCTTCTGTCGATTCAATTTTTTCTGTCGATTGGCTTTCGAAAGCCGATTTCGCATTCTCGTAAAGCTTTACTCCATCCAAAATCCGCTTTTCCGGATAAATCGCCGCAATTCTTGTTTTAATAGCTTCGTTACCCGATAAACCATATACGAGTATTCTACATTCTTCTAAGGATTTTTGTAAACTTTTTGGCATGATAATATCTTTTTCAGGGTCAATTGTTCTGTTTATCTATATGTTTTTTTTAAGCGATACTGAAAGTAAGTATAATATTTTAAAAAACAAAAACATAAGAAATTAAAGTTATGTTTTAATGTGAAGATGGATATGTTAATAAGGGGTGGAAATTGATTGGCAGGCTATAAAAAACGCAATGTGCCAAGGTATTTTACTTTTTATGATTAGGAATTCATTTTTTTAACTAAAAATTTACTTTTTTCCCCAGGGAAGGAACTTTTTACCATTGGGAGAAAGCTTTTTAGGACAGGGAAAGCACTTTTGTACATAAGGAATATACTTTTTAGGATTGGGAGGACGCTTTTTCCGACAAATTGTCGCTTTTGAACATAGGGAAGCCACTTTTTAGGATCGGGAACTTACTTTATGGCAGAGGGATGTCTTTTCCTGAAATAGCTTGACAGATTATTACTTAATTTATGATAGTAGTATTGTTCTTTAATCTATCTACGGTTGAACAAATTTATAAAAATCTTTTTACTGCTATCTTAACGGCAAAAGATTCTTATTTCTGATCCGGCATTACAGTTTAAGAGATAAGCCTAAAATTGTAATCCAGGAGTTTCTTAATTTCTGAAAATTCATACTTTCTTCAATTTTATTCCTGATTTTCCATTACGCCTTTTTCAGGTATTCCTGAATCTTGATTACTGGTAGATATTTCGTCACTCTTAATAATATGGAGTTTAATTTGCGTCCTGTCAATGTTATTAGAAGTACAAATTTTCGAAAGAATACTATCCAGAGGAGCAAGAACTTCAATGTCTTTTATTTCTGCATCATATTCATTAAAAAGCTCCCAATAAAGCTCTCTTAGTTTTTCTTCCGTATTTTCTTGAATTCGTTCTATCTTAAAAATAGAAATCCAATTGACGTTATTAAGTAATCCCCAAATTCCAAAGAATAAACTTATAGATATAATAGCCTGAAATAATAAGAGTTTCATATTTTTAATCTGAAATAAGCTTGGTTAAAATTATTTCCCGGGTATTTCTGTTTTCGGATGACAAAGTATATCGGTTAAGCGGCCATAGAACCACCACGATACATGAATTCCTTTTCGTGTGTTTACTGCTGTATATATTGTAGTTATAAATTCGGCCAGATTGAAAATAAAAGCAGTAATCAGATAGGAAAAGTATCTGTTTGTAATGGGTTCGGAATCAAACAGGATTGCTGCGGTCCACCAAAAGCCAAAGCTGTTTATGAATAGCAAAGAGAATTGCGATAACAATGCCTGTGTGCAGTGCCAGCGAACAAAGTAGGTTCCTTTTCTATTGGCAATAAAAAAAAAGAAAGTTGCAATCAAATTTATTATAGGGAGAGGTAACCCGGCTACCAGGGCAGCAAGCGACATCACATAGCTGTTCGAAGCTTTTTCAGCTTCATAATCTTTTGGTTCGTAAGCAAACTTACCAGTTGATATCATATGTCTTTATAAATGTTCCAAATCCAATTTAAGAGAACCAACACGATAAGAGGTATGGCAACGGGTTTTTGTTTTAGGATGTGCTCTGCTTTGTTGTAAAAAATAAAAAAGCTATCCTTTTTAAGCAGAAAATCAATACAGATCCAAATCGGACTTGCCGTCATTATTAAAAATAGAAGAAAACCAATAGGATTTAAAAGAAAAGCCTGTTCTATCCTGCCATGAAGCAAAGATAGAACAGACCTTGTAGAGCCGCAGGAAGGACAGGGAATTGTGCTTATTTTTTTAAACAAACAAACATTTATTTCATTCGGAAATATTGAAGTTTCTTTATTTAGGTTGATAAATAACCATAGATACCCCACTAAACATGCACCAATCAGTAGCATATAAAGCCGATTCCTGCTTCCTGCCATTAAGCCAGTGCCTGCATAAGTTTCGACAAGTTTTTTCCTTTTGCTGCGCCCATAATCAGAAACCAATCAATAAGGGTCCAGATTCCAAAGCCACCACATGTTACCAATTTGCCAATTCCCAATCCTGTATCGCCTAAAAAGAAACGATCGATACCCAGTGTTCCGCCAAGTAAGGAAACGATTAAACTTGTTGTTGGATCTTTAAATGAAATAGATTGAACAATTGCCCATTTTGATTCATCGGCATTTTTTAAACTTTCTCTTACTCCGATAATCTGGTGACTTTCAAAAAACTTTCCATAGGTCATGATAAACATGTCCACTTTCTGTGAATCCATTTTGCTAAATTATATATTATGATCCTACTCGTTTGGCTTTTCGGATACGCCCTATTTTTATAGTGGTGTTTGATTCCACAGTTCCGTTTTTATTTGTAAAATAAAAAAGCGCTAATTTATGAAAATCATTTTTCTTAACATACTAAAAAGATAAATTAATACCTTCCTTATCGAAGTTTTTAGATTTACTTATTTCAATTTTTTTCGGGGAAGAACGCAAGTTTATTTGCGAATGGGTGTCTAAGCATTTAAATTCACATAATCAGCATCGAAGTATTTTTACCATGATTGAAAAGGAGTTAGTTGAACAACTCAAATCCGGAAACGAAACTGCATTTCGCCAGCTTGTAGAGACCTATCAGGCAATGGTGGTGAATACGGCTATGGGGATGATTCACAATCAGACAGATGCTGAAGATGTTGCTCAGGATGTTTTTATTCAGGTTTATCATTCGATAGCTGATTTTAGAAGTGAGTCGAGTCTGAAAACCTGGTTGTACCGAATTACAATAACACGCAGTTTAAATGCAATTCGGGCCAATAAAAGGAGAAAGTTTTTTAGTCGTATCGAAGATTTTTTTCAGGGAAAAAAGGAAGAGGTTCAGGAAAAGGCAGGTTTTGTAAATCCCGGTAAGGCTCTCGAGGAAAAAGATCATGCCAATGCAATTCATGCAGCTTTGGATTCTTTGCCCGAAAATCAGAAAATTGCTTTTACATTGAGTAAGTATGAGGAACTGAGCTATGTAGAAATTGCTGAGTTGATGCAGATTTCGAAATCGTCGGTAGAGTCGCTGCTGTTTAGGGCAAAATCGAATTTGCAGAAAAAACTCATCGGGTATTATAAAAATTTTAGGAGGTAGCGCAAGTTTTTATTAAGAGTGGTGTCCAATATAAAAAACAATACAAATGAAATGCAACGAGGTAAATAGCAAACTAATTTTTTATCTGGAAAAGGAACTTTTGAAAGATGAAATGCTGCAGGTGGAAAATCATTTGTCGAAGTGCAGTTCATGTTCCGATCGCTTGGTTTTACTTCAGTCGGCTATGGGAGTTATTGAGAAGGAGAAATTTTTACAGCCGAATCCATATTTTGTATCAAAAACGATGAACCGTTTTAAGGAAGAGCAAAGAAAAGCCAATCAGCCGGTTTTTACCAGACTATTAATGCCTGCCTTTGTGAGTATCCTGTTTGTATTGGCTATTGGATCGGGCATTTTTATGGGAGCAAATTTTGCTTCGGATACTGAAAATATTCAGCAATCGAATTTGATTGATCCCTATTTTAACGAAATAGATAACGAAACCATTGAATTGTTCTTTTTAAACGATGGATATCATGAATAAAGCGAATAAAATTTGGATGTGGCTGGCTTTAATTTTACTGGCAGTTAATTTGTCAACGATTGGTTCGTTTTGGTATCACATGCAGCAGGAAAGAATTGTGGAAGAAAATAAGGTGGAGATGCCTGATGAATTCAGAACTCGTTTTCTGAAAGATCAATTGGGCTTGAATGAAGAGGAGAAGATGATATTCCGATCATTAAACAGGAACTACAATCACGATGCAAACCAGATTATGAATCGGTTGAGTGCTTTGCGAAGCGAGATGGTGCAGCAATTGGGAAACAAGAATTGCGATACTTTGAAACTGAAAAATATTGCCGGTGAGATTGGCGAGATGCATAGGGAGTTGAAATTGACAACTGTTCAGTTTTATTTGGATATGAAGAGTGAATTGAATGAAGAGCAACAGGCCAAACTATATGATTTGTTTAGCCGCTTGCTGCAAAAGGATGAAAATGTAAAAACACCAAAAGGCAGAAGAAGAGGCTGGGGACATGGTAATGGTCCCGGCGGTAGAAATCAATAGCGTTTTATTGTAAATATTCTTTTTAGGAAGTGATTTGTATTGCATCCCGGGAGAAGTATGTCAAAAAAATAATTAAAAAATGAGATCATGAAAACACAAAATTTAGTTAGAAACTTAGGATTACTATTGATGGTAATCATGTTTACAATTCCTGCTGCCGACAGTTTTGCACAAAACAGACGCAGGGCAAATGATTGCAGTCAGATTTCAAATTTAACGGTTGAACAGAACAAGCAGTTGAATGATTTGAGAGCAGATCATTTGAAAGTGATGGACGCTTTGCGTGCCGAAAGAAGGGCCGCTGTAAGTAATAGCGACAGAGCAAATGTGAGAGAAAAAATGCAGGCAGAGCTAAGCAAACATACCAATGCAGTAAGCGCAGTGCTTACTCCTGAACAGCGCGTGCAATACCTGCAAAACAGAAACTCAAATGCACAGTATATTTCAGGAAAAGGCCGAAGAGGCAGAGCTTGTGGTAATGGTTGCGGACAAGGCCGAAGAGGCAGAGGTGGACAAGGTCGTGGAAACTGGTAATGGATATTTTAAAATTGAAAACAAAATTCAGAAATCATGAAACGTCCATGTATAAAGCTTTCTACACACAGGGAAATGATTATATGGTAAGTTCCATCTGACAAAAACTTAAAATTATAAACAGATGAATAATAGAATGACAAAATTTTTAATCGCTTTTGCACTGAGTTTTGGCTTTTTTGCCTGCGACAGTGAGGATGGAGGAACGGAAGCTTTAGCAAATTTGCCCTTGGTTGAAGTTTCGACCGATGGATATACCGATATCATTACGGCGAACTTAAAAACGGTATTGAGTATGGATACAACAGTTGCTGATGAAAGTGAGCAGGAGGGATTGCTGCTAATGCGTGAAGAAGAGTTGCTGGCTCATGATACATACAGTCTGTTTGCTGATTTGTATGATGTAAGGATTTTCAGCAATATTACCCGTTCGGAATCAACTCATGCAGCAGCAGTATTAACTTTGTTGGATTTGTTTGGAATTGAGGATCCGGCAACCGGAATTGCGGGGGAATACAATAATGAGACATTGCAAACTTTGTATGATGAATTAAGCGAAAAAGGGAAATTGTCAATAGAAGAAGCCCTAAAGGCCGGTGCATTTATTGAAGAAGTGGATATTAAAGATTTAGAGGATTTGATGGCTGAAACTGAGAATGAGGATATTCTTTTGGTGTATGATAATTTGCAGAGAGGTTCACGAAATCATTTACGGGCTTTTGTTCGGGTGTTAAGTACTTATGGTGTAGATTATGAGCCTACAGTTTTAGGTGAGGATAATTTTAATGAGATCATTAATTCGGATACCGAACGCGGTAGTGGCTGTTTGAATGATTATCAAAATAAATACAGAAACCGTAAAGGGAACGGAAATGGATGGAATTGATTTTCCGGGTTTAGAAAGATTGTAGGGTAATCGCGAAAATAAAGGCTGTTGATGCAATATCAACGGCCTTTTATTCTTAGGAAATGTTTCGAAATAACTTGACGCTTTAAGCTTGTTCTTTTGCCCATTAAGTTCCTTGAAAAAACATTTAATAGCCCGCTATTAGCAATTTCTGCAACTTCTTAAAGAACAAAGTCACGTCGCTTTAATCAGTCAATTTATTCCCTCACAATCCCTTATCAGAAGTGATGATCGTTTCTGAAATTTTCCTTAAGTTTGAATTTCGAAAGAATCAAAACATAAAAAACAGATATGGAAATTAGAAAAAATGAAACTCAGTTGGTTTGTATTGCCAGATTTATTGCGAATGAGGGCGAGGCCGATCAGTTAATCAAAAATTTACATGCTTTATTATTGCCAACACATCAGGAGGGAGGGTGCATTCGTTACGAACTAAATCAGAGCATCGATAATCCGCATGTAATTACTTTTGTAGAGAAGTTTTACGATCAGAAAACCTTCGACGAGCATTGCAGTCAAAAATATATTACCGACTTTTTTAATGATGGCAAACCAGATCACGTAAAGGAGTTTGATGTGAGCCTGCACAAGGAGATATTAAAGTAGCATGGTTTAACCAAAGGGAGACGCAAAGGCGTACAAAGTAGGAAAAAGAAAAAGAGGCAAACCGATCTGATTTGAGAAAGATTTCGGTTTACCTCTTTTTAGTTCAGTTAAACTCTACTCGAAAAGAGTTGAATTTAAGAGAATATTAATTCGCTTTGATCCATGGCTGACCCACTTTCAAAATTGTACGACCAGCAACGTCGTTAATAATGATAGCAGCCATCATGTACCAGGCGCATAATGCACAAATAATCAATTCGTATCCAGCTACCTCATCTAAAATTGGAAATCCAAAATGACCTAAGTCCAAAAGAATGAAACCAATAAGTAATGTAGTAAAAGTGGTAGCCATTGCAGCATGAATAAAGAATGATGCTACCCATAAAATAACAGTAAATAAGGTCCATGCAACCAGGTAATATCCAACATCAGTGGTCGATGATTTGTATACTCCGTAAAAATTCATCAGCCAGATAACACCTAAACCAATCCAAAATGAACCGTAACCGGAAAATGCTGCAAAACCGAAATTGTTGCCGTTTTTGTGCTCGAGCATACCAGCCATAAGCTGTGCCAGTCCACCAAAAACAAATCCCATTGCAACAACAGGACCTAATCCACACAATCCGATGTTATGAAACTGCAATAAAAGGGTTGTCAATCCAAACCCACCAAGTCCGACTACAGCCGGATTACCTAATTTTACGTTGCTCATCTATATATATTTATTCTGATTTTTCAGATCGCAAAACTAGCAATTAGATCAAGAGACCAGTACTATATCTAAGTAGTTATAAAACATGCTTTTAGCTTGTGTTTTTGTTTTGAGAAATGTAAGATTCTGATTGTTAGTGTTTAAATGTGTTTTGTTCTGAAGCTTAAGAACTCTTGTGTGTTGTAGAATACTCGCAAACATACTGAAAAAGAGGATGAAAGATACTTAAATAAAAAATCCTCATGTAATTGAATACATGAGGATAGTTTCTTTTTGAAATTGAGAATATTTTATCGTCCAATCAACTCTAATTCTTTACTCGAAATATCTCTCATCTCAACTTTACGGATTTTACCGGTTACCGTGGTTGGAAACTCACTTGTGAATTTAAAATACTTAGGAATTTTATAGGTTGCAATTTGCCCTTTGCAATAATCTCTAAGTTCTTCTTCGGTGGCCGATTTTCCTTCTTTAAATTTTATCCAGGCCATTACAACTTCGCCGTATTTGTAGTCGGGCACACCAATTACATATACTTCGCTAATGCTTTCGTGAGAATGGAAGAATTCTTCAATTTCGAATGGAGAAATATTCTCTCCACCGCGAATAATCAGATCTTTTATTCTACCAGTTATGGTTACGTAACCATCCTCGTCCATGCTGGCCAAATCACCTGTATGCATCCATCCGGCATTATCAATAACCGATTTGGTAGCTTCTTCATTGTTCCAGTATTTTAGCATTACAGAGTATCCCCGGGTACAAAATTCACCACCTTCACCACGCGCAACAATCTTTCCCGTTTCCGGATCAATAATCTTAATTTCCTGATGAGGATGAACCCGGCCAACCGTTCCTACTCTTTTACTTAGTTCATCATTAACAAATGTTTGAGTGGAAACAGGAGAGGTTTCTGTCATGCCATAGCAGATGGCTACTTCTTTCATGTTCATTTTTTCCTGAACCTCAAGCATTGCTTTTTCAGGACAGGATGCTCCCGCCATAATACCGGTACGTAAACTGCTTAAATCGTATTTTTCAAAATTAGGATGTTCCAATTCCGCAATAAACATCAAAGGCACTCCGTAAAGTGAGGTGCATTTCTCATCTTGAACAGTTTTTAGTACAGTTTCTGCTTCAAATGCTTCACCTGGAATTACCATTGCGGAACCATGAGTAATACAAGCCAAATTGCCTAATACCATACCAAAGCAGTGATAAAACGGTACAGGAATACAAACCCGGTCTGTTTCATTGTAATGCAAACGCTCACCAATAAAGTAGCCGTTGTTCAAAATGTTGTGATGGGTTAGGGTTGCTCCCTTTGGAAAACCTGTTGTTCCCGAAGTGTATTGAATATTGATCGGATCATCAAACTGAAGCTGAGATTCTATTTCTTCTATTTGAGATGTTGAAATTCTCTTGCCTGCCTCAATTAATGCATGCCAGTCCCGATCTAAGATTACAATTTGTTTTAGATGAATGCAGGATTGTCTTACTTCCTGAATAATTTCGAAGTAGTTGGTTTTTCGAAATCCTTCCGACATAATTAAAAGACTAATTTCTGATTGACGAAGGGCAAATTTAAGTTCTGCTGATTTATAGGCCGGATTAACATTTACCAAAATAGCACCAATTCGTGCTGTGGCAAATTGAACAATTACCCATTCGTGTCTGTTCGGTGACCATATTCCAACCCGATCTCCTTTTCCAACACCAAATGCAAGTAGTCCTTTTGCTACTTCTTCAATTTGTTGCCAAAATTCAAGATATGTTGCTTTGTAATTTTGATAAGGAACAATTAAGGCATCTCTATCGCCAAATAATTCAACTGTTTTGCGAAGTCGTTCAATAATTGTTTCGCCTAAAAGAGGCAAATTCGAGCTTCCGTGCTCGTAAGATAGTTTGTTCATTCTTTTATGTATAAATGAGCCAATTGAACACAATTAACCCGTGATGTGATTATCTCTAATACATCAATTAACAATTGAAAACCATCTTTCTGCAGTTAACCGGAACCGGCTAAACTTTTTTGATTAGGAAGTAATAAAAGTTGTGATGGAGCTTTAGCTCCTTGTTTTAATATGGGCGCAATTTATAAAAAATAATTTAGCAGACAACAAATATGACCGGGATAATAGAACCAATTCCTGGGATATTGAATTAAGTATTTCACCTTAAAACAGTTTCAGTTTGATTCTATGAAGTGATCAGCAAAAAAAAGGAAGATTATTAATCTTCCCATACAATTGTTTTAAAATCATCAAAGAAGGGGCCAAATTGAATTTCTGAAATTTGATTGTTGTCAAGCCAAAGATGCAGATTTTCGTTTGGGAAAAATATCAATTCATGAGTTGGAAATTCCTCTGAAGCAACGTCCTCAAATTCCGGTTTTCCAAGTTGAAAAAGTTCCAGTTCAGCCAGCAGCATTTTTTTACTTAAACCAACCTTAATGAATTGAAAAATACTGTATTGCTCATTCAGAACCGAAATGTAGCTGAGTCTGTTCTGATCAATGGATTCGAATGTAAAGCTAAGTCCTTTGTCAATGTATAAAAGTGTGACACTTACTTCATCCGGAGAAAGGGAGTATTCTCCAACATCATCTGCGTTTCCCAGTATTTTTTCAACTTCGGCACGTTGCATGCCAAATTGAATTCCTAAGATACCTTTACCCAATATGATGTCGTTTTTATTCATACAATTACTTTTCGAATGGATATTTTAAACCTATTTGTTCTCTTACTTGATCCATTATTGATAATATTCTTTTACTTTTTAATAAAGGTATTACAGAACTTTCAACTGCTCCTTTTTTCAGCAATTCATTTACCGCAAAAGCTTCATGATTATACCCAAGTTGCAATTCTTTATTGATAAACTCTAATTTTTTATCAGGACTTATTAAAAATGCTTTTTTAGCCATCCAAAATTGAGGGATTTCTATGCGTCCTTTGGTACCACAAATTACGGCCTCATTTTTAAGTTCGGAAACCAGAGAACTTGAAATTTGTGCCAATCCGCCATTGATATATTTTAATTGGATGCTGTTGTAATCATCAATTCCAGTTTTAGAAAAATGAGCCATTGCCTGTATGTCTTCAATTTCTTCATCAAACACCAATTCAGCTATTGCAATACCATATATTCCAATATCTAATAAAGCGCCACCCGCCAAATCCGGATTTGCCAAACGAATTTTTTCATCCATATTACCAGCATAGCCAAAACTTACCTGTACTTGTTTAACTTCGCCTATTTTACCTTCCCGAATCCAATTCATGGCTTCGATAATGGCTGGCAGGTAATAGGTCCACAGTGCTTCCATGAAAAATAAATTCTTTTCTTTGGCCAGATTTTGAAGAAGTTCAAACTCTGCAGAGTTTACAGTAACCGGTTTTTCGCACAAAACAGATTTTCCATTGTTCAGACAAAGTCTGGCATGCTCCAAATGAAAATTGTGAGGCGTCGCAATGTACACAACATCAATATCTGAATTTTTCACCATTTCTTCGTAAGAAGAATATGCCTTCGGAATTTCAAATTCATGAGCAAATTCTGTGGATCGGTCTTGCGATCTTGAGGCGACAGCAATAATTGTCCCATTGTTCACAACTTTAAAATCTTCTGCAAATTTCTTCGCAATTCTGCCTGCACCTAAAATTCCCCATTTAATAGTCATAAAAACATGTGTTTACCTAATATTTTATTCAAAAAGAATATAAAAACGAATTCTTTTGAAAAATCAGGATTCGGATATAAATTTTCTGATTGTTAAATATAAGCTTTTGTTCCAAAAAGTGAAATGAAAAACAGTATTGTTTAAATGTGTTTTTTATTAATAAAATCAATTTCAGGTCGGAATTGAGCATTCTGTTTTTTTACCAACCTGTTGAATATCATCTCTGATTATATTCTCTTACCTCTTTCTGTTCTTAGTAAATTGATTGGGAAACTTAGAGGAAATGTTTCTAAATAGCTGAAAAAAGTTTACCAAGCCATTCAAAATGTCTATTTTTATGCTTTCAAAATCAAAACATAAAAGAATGGCTATAGATTTTCGAGCTACTGAATATATTCTTGAGTCTTTACAGACAGGAAAGAAATTTGAAGATGAAGGGTGGACTTTGGATGCTCCTGCTGAAGAAAAAGCTTGTTTAATAAGAACGAAATATCAAAAAAAGCAGCTTGAGCTTAAGGATAGTTCGTTGGGGATTTATAAGTTCGCCGATTGGTTACCTATTCACAGAACATTGGAAGGATCATCTGCTCCGGCAACATATAAAAGTGAAGGGTTGTCTAAATATTTGGGATTAGAAAATTTATATATCACATTTAGTGGGTACTGGCCTGAGAAGGGAGCAAATTTCAGAACCTGTTCATTCAAAGAAACTGAGGCTTTTTCGGTAAGTGGCAGATTGAGTGATACAGGACAGATACTTGTGGTTGCATCTGCAGGAAATACTGCACGTGCATTTGCAAGAGTGTGTTCCGATAATAATATTCCTTTGTTGCTTTGTGTTCCAGAGGATAATATTGATGCGCTATGGTTCGATGAGCCAATTAAGGAGAATGTTAGGTTGATTGCAACAAAATCGGGAAGCGATTATTTTGATGCTATTCATTTATCGAATCTGGCTTGTCAGTTAGACGGTTTCATTACTGAAGGCGGAGCTAAAAATGTTGCCCGAAGAGATGGAATGGGAACTACAGTTCTTTCTGCGGTAACAGAGATTGGTAAAATTCCTGATTACTATTTTCAGGCAGTTGGCAGTGGAACAGGTGCAATTGCGGCATGGGAAGCTAATCTTCGTTTTATTGAAGATGGCCGTTTTGGTTCCAACAAAATGAAATTGATGGTGTCTCAGAATACGCCTTTCTTGCCAATGTATGATGCATGGAAAGCTGATTCGAGAGAAATATTGCCACTAGACGATAATTTGGCGAGAAAACAAGTGGAAGAAATCGTAGCTAAGGTGTTGTCGAATCGCAAACCTCCTTATTCAATTGTTGGAGGAATGTTTGATGCGATAAAGGATGCCGGTGGAGATGTTTTGAAAGCGACCAACGATGAAGCAATGGAAGCGTCCAAAATATTTGAAGAGACTGAAGGAAATGATATTCACCCTGCTTCTGCTGTTGCTGTAGCTAGTTTAATTAAATATGTGCAGGAAGGAAATATTAATAAAAAAGCTTGCATCATGTTGAATATAACCGGAGGAGGAGAAGAACGTTTTAAAAGAGAAAAAGAGGTTTGCTATCTGAAACCATCTCATATCTTCGACATTAATCCTGAACTTGATTCGCTAAAAGAGGTGCTGGAGAAGCTCTTTAAAATAGAATCTTCAGAAATAATATAAAAAAAAGCAGGCTTTTAGCCTGCTTTTTTATTGGTATTTTATCGGTGCTTATTTTATTAATGATTCTATAATTTCGATCGCATCGATGATGCATTTTTCACAAATCTTTTCTTTCACTTTATTTTTTTCAGCGTAAGCTTGTCCTTCTTCTGTATTCAGATTACATGCTATTAGTTCATCACAATTTGTAGAATTGTGCTCTAGTACAAATTTGTGGTTAAATTCCTGAATTAAAATTCGATTGTTGTCTGTTTGGAGTTGATGATTGCTGTATTTTTTGCAGTTATGAATTCCCAAAACCATAAATGCACCGGTAACAGCACCGCAGGTTTTTTGAAGTCTTCCCATACCGCCACCAAATCCACTTGAGATTTGGTAAGCTAAATTATCGTCAAAATTATAGTCGGTAGAATATGGTAACAGCACCGATTGGGCACAATTCATTCCCGATTGAAAAGCCTCTAAAGCTTGAGTTGCTTTTGAATTCATGAGAGTGATTTTGATTGAATTTGCAATACAATATGTTCTTTGTCGGAGCTTAAATGTAATTAAATTATTGTTTTGGAACAATGTCTATTTGTCATTTATTCAAACGGAGCGATTTCTAAACTTTTTGTGTAATTGTATCCCAATTCAAAAATCTCCTGAGCGTGATTTCCATTTAGTATTTCATATTCACGTAAGCCGGTTGGCTCTATAAATAAAGAACATTTTTCTTTGTGACGAATAATATTTGAATGAACTCCTAACTGAAAAGTTCGGGATGCCACCTGAACCAGGTTGTCAAACTTTTCAATTTTATGAACAGGGCTCACATTTACAGCAATAATTACATCACATTTTTGCAATAAGGGGGAGATGGGAAGGTTGTCGAATAGTCCTCCATCAGAATACATTTTGCCATCAATCAGAACAGGGGCAAAGAGTACAGGAATGCTAGCCGAGGCTAAAAGATAAGTGCTTAAATCTCCTTCCTTAATATATTCAACCCTACCATCGTTTAAATTCGATACTGTAATAAATAACGGAATTTTTAAATTTTCAATTTCCTTGATTTTAATGTGTTTTTGAATGTCTTCTTTTAAGCCATTCAAGCCAAATAATCCATATTTGGGATAATGCAATTTGGAGTAGGCCATTAGACTCTTGTTTTTTAGAATCTTCAGCGTTTTTTCATAGGTATAGCCGGAGGCTATAAAGGCACCAACTATTGCTCCTGCACTAACACCAGAAATTATATCAGGACGGATTCCTTTTTCCTCGAGTGCTTTTAATACTCCAATATGAGCGAAGCCCCGAACGCCGCCACCACCTAATGCTATTCCTATTCTCATTAATTACTGGGCTTTAAATTCCGGATTGTATATGATACCAATAACATTTCCCCATGGATCTTTTACACTTGCTACCCAAAGTTCTCCTCCAACATTTGCAGGCTGTTCGTGAACTGCAGCACCCACTTCTATTAAATGTGAAAATGTTTTGTTAATATCATCAACTCCCCAGTATGATAAAACGTTATCTGTTTTTGAAGCGTTTGAATCTGTATCAGGCAAAAGCCCTAATTCAAATCCGCCGATATTGAATCCAACGTAGAAATCCTCATCAAAATATGGAGAAGTCTCAAAAGCTCTGGAGTACCAAAGTTTTGCTTTTGAAAGTTCATTTGTTTTGTAAATAGTAGTTCGCAGACCTAAAAATTGTTTTTTCATATCGATTGATTACGCCTAAAATAGGGTGTTAAGAATATCTTGTTTCAGAACTGAATTTATCAATCCATAAATTACTCATTTGATTCTGATTTATCTATTTTAATTTCGTTTTTTTATTTAAAAAGAGAGCTTATCGATTTCGATAAGCTCTCTGCCAGTTACTTATTTACATTTTCTAAGGCCCCCTTTATTATTTCATCAACAACCGAGGTATCAAGAAGAGTAGAAATATCGCCAAAGTTGGAATAGTCTCCTTCAGCAATTTTTCTAAGAATACGTCGCATGATTTTGCCCGACCGGGTTTTAGGTAAGCTCCTCACAAGTTGTATTCGGTCTGGTTTTGCGATTGGGCCAATAATTTTGGTAACGCCTTTTCGGATACTGGTTTTGATCCCTTCTACACCACCGGTTGACAGCTCTCCGCAAACAACAAAAGCATAGATGCCTTGCCCTTTAATATCGTGAGGGAAGCCAACAACAGCCGATTCGTTTACCAGTGGATGTTCATTAATTGCATTTTCTACTTCAGCAGTTCCCATTCGGTGCCCCGATACATTAATAACATCATCAACGCGCCCTAATATTCTATAGTAGCCATCTTCATCACGTTTAACACCATCTCCCGTAAAATATAGATTTTCGTAGGTGCTGAAATAGGTTTTTTTAAATCGTTCATGATCGCCCCAAATTGTTCTAAGCATTCCGGGCCAGGGATATTTAATGCACAAATTTCCTTCCACGCTCTTTTCTGATAATTCTTTTCCTTCGGCATCAACAATTATGGGTTGAATGCCTGGCAGAGGTAAAGTTGCAAAGGAAGGTTTTGTTGGTATGATTCCTGCAATTGGGCTGATTGCAATTCCACCGGTTTCAGTCTGCCACCAGGTATCAACAATGGGACATCGGTTTTTACCAATATGATCGTGATACCAGTGCCAGGCTTCTTCGTTAATTGGTTCTCCAACTGTTCCAAGAACTTTTAGTGACGAGAGATCTTTGTTTTCAACATATTCCTGACCCTTCGACATCAACGATCGAATGGCCGTAGGGGCGGTGTAAAATTGCGAAACGTTATATTTACTTACAATGTCCCAATATCTGCCTGCATCAGGGTAAGTTGGTATTCCTTCGAACATCATTGTGGTAGCACCATTTAGCAAAGGACCGTAAACAATGTAAGAGTGACCGGTAATCCAACCAATATCAGCAGAACAAAAATAGATATCACCATCGCTGTACTGGAAAACATTTTTAAACGTATAAGCCGTGTAAACCATGTAGCCACCACAAGTGTGAACAATTCCTTTTGGTTTATCGGTCGAACCCGAAGTGTACAGGATGAATAAGGTGTCTTCAGCATCCATTGTTTCGGCCTCATGATACTCTTCTGCTCCAGCCATGCATTCGTGCCACCATAAATCTATTCTATCGTCGAAAGCAATTTCTGAATTAGTTCGTTGAACCACTATCACCTTTTCTACCGTTGGACAAGTTGATACTGCTTCATCTACAATTTCCTTAATAGGGATAATTTTACTGCCCCTATAGCCACCATCCGAAGTTATAACCATCTTAGCTTCAGCATCAATAATTCTGTCAGCGAGAGAATTGGCAGAGAATCCTGCAAATACGATGGAGTGGATCGCACCAATTCTGGCACATGCCAACATAGCAATTGCCAATTCTGGAATCATTGGCATATAAAAGGCAATGCGATCGCCCTTTTTAATTCCGTGTTGAAGTAGAACATTGGAAAACTTCTTTACCTCTGTAAACAGCTCATTATAGGTTAGTATGCGATTTTCATCATTTTGCTCATTAGGCTCCCAAATTATTGCCGGTTGATTTCCCCGGGTGAAAAGATGGCGCTCAAATATATTTTCAGTAATATTCATTTTGCCGTTAGTGAACCAATTTATTTTTGGCTCAGAAAAATTCCAATCCAATATTTTATCCCATTTTTTTTTCCAAAAAAAACTTTCTGCAATTCGACTCCAGAATTCTTCCGGTTTAGTCACACTCTTCTGATATTCATGGATGTATCCGCCCAGAGTACTAATCTTATCTATCATGTGCTGTAAAATTTGGTTAAAGATTAAATCTACATATCTCAATATATGAAATTCTGTATTCATTGCCCAATATTTGTTTTTTGAAATTTCTCAATTAAAGAAGGAAAAAGGGAAGTAGTCTTGATTGGAATGATATTTTATTATATTACCATGTATATTTAACATGACTCTTAGCTTAGAAGAGTTTTTAATTTGTAACATAAGAAGTTGATAATGAATAAAAAAACAATTGTGGTTGTTGTCCTGTCAGTTATTTTATTTCTCTCGGTTAGTAGTGTTTTGGTTATTAATGGCTTCCCTGATCTAACTTATGATTGGACTGTAGAATCAAAGTCGATACTTAAACAATACATTAAGTTGTTGGGCTTTATAAGTGTAATGGGGCTGGTTTATACGTTGGTTGAAGGATTTAAAAAGGCTAAACCCGAAGATCAAGATGCAGAGAATGAAGTTATACAATGATTTTTGTGACTGTCATGGAACGGGCAAGAATCTTGAACGGGTTAATTTTGTTGGGGTTTTGGAAGATTATGCAAAAAAAACAAGTTCTTGTGTGATTTTTTTTTTATGAAGTGGATATTTCATTGAAAAAATGGTTTTATTTGCAAATTGAGGCAGTTAATAACAACAAAAATATTTTATGATTACGTAAATGAAAAACACCTATTTTGATTTGATTGAGCAGAGCTATTATTTTCCACAGGAAGGCTTTGACTTACGCGATGATTACCTTACTTTTCAGGGGATCTCTATGAAGTATCTTATAGAAAAGCATGGTACTCCGTTTAGATTCTTTTATCTTCCCCGAATAGGAGATCAAATAAAAAAAGCCCGGAATCTTTTTAACAAGGCAATCAAGAAAAATAATTACGCAGGTTCTTATGAGTATTGTTATTGTACAAAGTGCAATCACTTTGCGCATGTAATTGGTGAAGCATTAAAACACAATGTTAATCTTGAGACTTCTTCAGCTTTTGATATCGATTTGATTTTGAATCTTTACAGAGATAAAAAAATTGATTTCAACAGAATTATTATTCATAATGGTTACAAAACAGATGAATATTTGAAAAAAATCCTGGATATGCAGGAGGTTGGATTCAAGAACAGCATCATCATTTTTGATAGTGTACAGGAATTGGATCGTTTGGAAATACTGGCAAAGGATCGGGTAGTGAAAATTGGTTTGCGAATGGCTATTAATGAGGAATCTCAATCTGCCTATTACACTTCAAGAATGGGTATTCGCAGTAATGAAATCATTAATTTTTATCACGATAGAATCAAGAATAATCCAAAGTTTGAGCTTAAAATGCTTCATTTCTTTGTAGATTCAGGAATTAAGGATAGTTTGTATTATTGGGGTGAATTTCAGAAGGCATTAAAGGTTTATTCCGAATTAAAGAAGGATAGTGAAACTCTTGATTCATTTAATTTAGGTGGTGGTTTTCCGATACGTAATCATCTGGGGTTCGAATACCAATATGAATACATGATTAATGAAATTATTTCCAACATTAAGGATGCCTGCATTAAGGATGAAATTCCAGAGCCAAACATCTATACTGAATTTGGTAAATATACAGTTGGAGAAAGTGGTGCAATCATATTTAAAGTGCTGGAACAGAAACAACAAAATGATACAGAGTCTTGGTATTTGATTGATAATAGTTTAATGAATACCATTCCTGATGCATGGTCTATTCACGAAAAATTTATTCTATTGCCAATCAACAAATGGAAAAATGAATACAAACGTGTAAATATTGGCGGAATTAGCTGCGATCACTCGGATTATTACAATTCTGAAGATTTAAATCAGGAGGTTTTGCTGCCGAGTTATTCCAATGATGAAAAAGAGCCATTGTATATTGGTTTTTTCCATACCGGAGCTTATCAGGATGCAATCAGCGGATATGGAGGCATTAAGCATTGTTTGATTCCATCTCCAAAACATGTAATAATTGACAGAGATGAAAAAGGCAATTTTTTCGATTATGTTTACCGAAACGAACAATCTGCCGATGAGATGTTTAAACTTTTAGGATACAAAAAGTAAAGAAGTAATTGTATTACAAATAAAATTGCAGAATTGGCACTGCAAGAGAGACGAAAATCTCAAATTTTTAATTGCCAGATAGTATTATTAAAATGCTTTGCTATAAATTATAAAATCATGCAAACTAAAGGACCCGTTACTAAATTTATATTGGAACATTACAGACATTTTAACTCAGCTGCTTTGGTAGATGCTGCCGTTGCTTACGAAAAGCATTTAGCAGAAGGGAAGAAGATGATGATTACCCTTGGAGGTGCTATGAGTACTGCTGAATTAGGTCGGTCTTTGGCAGAAATGATTCGTCAGGATAAAGTTCATATTATTACTTGTACCGGAGCAAATCTTGAGGAAGATATCATGAATCTTGTTGCTCATTCACATTACGAAAGAGTGCCTAATTACAGAGATTTAACACCACATGACGAGTGGGCTTTGCTGGAGAAAGGTTTAAACAGAGTAACAGATACATGTATTCCTGAAGAGGAAGCTTTTAGAAGATTACAGAAACACGTTTATAATATTTGGAAAGACGCTGAAGATAAGGGCGAGAGATATTTTCCACACGAGTTTATGTATAAACTGTTACTTTCAGGAGTGTTGGAACAATATTATGAAATTGATCCTAAAAACAGCTGGATGTTGGAAGCTGCAAAGAAAAATCTTCCGATTGTAGTTCCTGGCTGGGAAGATTCTACCATGGGAAATATTTTTGCATCCTACTGCTTAAAAGGAGAATTGAAGGCGTCAACTATGAAATCTGGAATTGAATACATGACTTGGTTGGCAGATTATTATAGCAATACCGCAGGAGACCAAGGTATCGGATTTTTCCAGATTGGTGGTGGTATATCAGGAGATTTCCCAATATGTGTAGTTCCTATGTTGTATCAGGATATGGAAAGAACAAACACTCCTTTTTGGAGTTATTTCTGCCAAATTTCTGATTCTACAACAAGTTATGGATCATATTCGGGTGCTGTTCCGAACGAGAAAATTACTTGGGGTAAGTTAGGTATTGAAACGCCTAAATTCATTATTGAATCAGATGCTACAATTGTGGCACCCTTGGTTTTTGCATATCTACTAGGTTGGTAATTAATAATAAGCCAAATATATTTCCATTTTTTCGATAAACATATTATTGTATGAAGAGCAGCAATAAACCGAGAGTAATCCAGAGCTATGAAAAGCTTAGCCAGGAGATACAGGAACAAATAAAATTGTATTATCCTGAGGGATATATGGATAATTTGATTGAGTTCAGAAATCATAAAAATGAATTAGTAAGTGCCTTGCCGTTTGAGACTGAGGATAAAATTTACATGGTTCGTATGTCAGTTCGTAAAGCTCAGGAACTTATCGAAGATGATGACGATTTTGACGATGATGGAAATCTGTTGGACAGTAAGAAGGAATCGTATGAAGATAAATACTCTGATTCTGATTCCGATTTTTTAATGTCAGACGATGATGAGGATGTGGATAACATTGCCGATGATGACGATGATATGGATGATGAATAGACCTTTATTTCTACCAGAAATAAAATAATTATAGAAGGCGGTAAAATCATGTATTTTGATTTTACCGCCTTTTTTGAATTGAATGTATTCTCATTCTCCAATGTTGAAAGAAATAGCAGAATTCTATAAATTAAGGGACTATAAGAAACTCTGCTATTTCAGTCAACCTACTCACTAATGGTTTTTCTCTACTTCCAGAGAGAAACCAACTTAGCTTTTTCTAATTTAATCAATTAGCATCATCGGGTATAAGTTTGTAGAATTCGATTGAGGGAAATATTGAATCAATTTTCTTTTGAAATTTGAGAGGGTGAGGATCGTTTTGGAATAGAATTTCCTTTGTGTTAATTGAGTATTCAAATTACAAAATTAAAGAAGCAATGTCCAGTAAATTAGGAAGTTTTATATGGAAAAATGTGAGGTTTAAGGAATACTAATCCAAAAAATTTCTTTTGTTATTTACAATGAAATCTGTCATTGAAATTCCTAAATCTCAGGATACAAAAAAGGGGTGTTTCCATACTGAAACAACCCTTTTGTTTTACAGTGACACTACTGTTTTATATGAATAGATTAATGTTGGATTTTTCAGCTTCTTCAAGATAGGTTGCTACACCTCCAATAGAAACACCTTCAAGTAATTCACCCTTATCAACTCCCATTACATCCATCGACATTTGACAAGCAATCATCTCAACACCATTCTCCATAGCGGTTTTTAGTAAATCCTCAAGAGAGTCTACTTTTTTCGCCATCATTCTTTTTTTCATCATTTTAGAACCTAAACCCATCATGTTCATTTTTGACAGTTTTAAATCATCTGCGCTGTTTGCCATCATTTTGCTAAACATCTTGCCCATCAAATCTTTTTGAACTTTTGGTTTGTTTGCTTTTTTAATCACATTCAATCCCCAAAAAGTAAAGAAGAGGGTTACTTTATTTCCAGTGGCGGCAGCTCCATTGGCAATAACAAGTGATGCCAAAGCCCGATCCAATTCATCAGAAAAAATTACCATGGTTTTATTCTTGGCTATGCCATTGTTTAAAACAGAACATTGTTCATCTTTTTTCTGCTTTTCAATAACTGCAGATATAATTCCTTTATCAGAATCAAGAGAAATTAATTTATTTCCCGTCATGTTACACCATGATGCAACATCTTTCATAAATCCCTGGTCAGTAACTTTTTGGAGCAATCGGTCACCGTTCTCTAATTTGTCAATTTCCTTTTTTAGTTTGATGATGGGTCCCGGACATTGCAATCCACAAGCATCTACCTCAATGATTTTTTTCTCAGACTGAATTTCTTTTTCTTCGAAGCTTGTTTTTTTTCTATAGATATGACTGTCTTTGGCCACATAACTGGATTCAAAAATATCCTCGTTACTTTGTTTGCAGGTTGCGTGTTCGTAGGTTTTGTAACCACCACTTAAATTGTAAACGTCCGAAAAGCCTTTTTGCATTAAGATTCTTGATGCAAAATAGCCACGTAAACCAACCCCGCAATAGATTATTATTTTTTTATCTCTAGGTATTTCGTCCAGGCGATTTCTGATTTGATCCACTTCTATATTTACGGCATCTTCAATTTGACCCAGTTCAAATTCATCAGGAGTACGAACATCTAATATAAAATTATTTGCTGCATGCAATTGATTCAATTCATCCCAATGAATAATATTTACCAAACCTTCAATAATATTTCCTGCAGTAAATCCTGCCTGATTTACAGGGTCTTTTGCCGATGAGTAGGGGGGAGCATAAGCATGTTCGATTTCCTGTAAATCGTAAATTGTTCCGCCTTTTTTAAGAACTGTTGCAATTAAATCGGTTCTCTTGTCTACACCTTCATATCCAATTATTTGAGCACCATATAATTTCCCGCTGTGGGGATCGAAAGTGATTTTTATACTTGTAGGCATTGCTCCGGGATAATATCCTGCATGCGATCCTCCATGAGTAATATTAGAGACAAAAGAAATGCCTTCCTTTTTAAGAACCTTTTCGGCCAATCCTGTCGATCCAATGGTGAGATCAAATACTTTAGCTATGGCAGTTGCAATTGAACCTTTATAAGTTTGTTTGTGTCCCAGAACCAAATTGTTTGCTAAAATTCTACCCTGCTTATTGGCAGGGCCTGCCAGATATGCATTGGTGTATTTGCCGGTAATAGGATGTGGGAAAGCGATAGCATCACCTAAGGCATATACATTAGGATCGCTGGTTTGAAGGTATTCGTTTACTTTAATACCTCCGTTGGGAGCCAACTCAATACCTGCCTCTTTAATTAATTTGGTTTCAGGTTTAACACCGATAGAAAGAATAACCATATCAGCGTCCACTTTTCTGCCCGATTGCAAATGAATCTCAAGATGATCAGTATCTCTTTTGAACTGACTAACACCATCATTCAGATAAAATTCAACATTTTTAGTCTTTAAATGCTGATGTACAACGGCCGCCATTTCGTAATCAAGAGGCGTCATTACTTGTTCGGCCATTTCAATAATTGTAACCATCATACCTAGGTGATGAAGGTTTTCAGCCATTTCCAAACCAATAAATCCAGCTCCAACAACTACAGCTTTCTTTGGCTTGTTTTCGTTGATGTAAGTTTTAATTTTGTCTGTATCATTTACGTTTCGAACAGTGAAAATTGCTTTGTCTTTTATGCCGGGAATTGGTGGTTTTATCGGTTCTGCGCCTGGAGAAACAACCAATTTATCAAAAGTTTCAGTATAGCTTGTATTGTTGATGAGGTCGTTGATTTCTACTAATTTATTTTCGCGGTCAATTCTAACAACTTCGTTTTTAATCCGAACATCAACATTTAATCTTTTTTTGAAGCTTTCAGGAGTTTGCAGCAATAGATTTTCCCTCTCTGTAATAACATCACCAACATAGTATGGTAAACCGCAATTTGCATACGAAATATGTTCGCCTCTTTCGAACATGATTATCTCTGCCGATTCATCCATTCTGCGTAAACGAGCCGCAGTTGTTGCTCCTCCTGCTACACCACCAACTATTAAGTATTTTGCCATTGTTATATGTTTTAAAAGTTATTTTATTGTAATCATCATATGTAGATATCCATATATCTATCATGCAAAAGTAATCTTTCAGAAAAATTTATCACTAATGCAATGTTGGTTTTTAATATGTTGCTCAGCATGTTAAATCGATTGCATTGATTAAACTGTCTGATAAAGAGTGTTTAATAAATTATTTGTAATGATATTGAAAATCATCATATGAGAATATTCTCATTATTAAGGGTGGTTTATCAGACAGTATTCATCTCTGCTAAAGAAATGTGATTCGCATTGGGTACAATTGAGATAATATTATTTTCTTTATGGTATAGATGGGGAATATGATAAAATGTGAAAAGATTAATTTAAGTTTTCCTGGTCAACTCATATGCAAAGATCTTAGTTTCGAGGTTTTTGCAGGTGAGTCAATATGTTTTAGCGGACCATCAGGTAAGGGCAAATCTTCATTATTAAAAGTATTAATGGGATTTATTACACCACAATCCGGGAATATTCAAATTGACGGTTTAGAGTTGAATAGCGATACGATTGCAGCGATTCGAAACAAAATGATCTGGTTGCCGCAAAATAGTAATTTACCTGTTGATTCAGCCAATGAGCTATCTGATTTACTTCAAATGAATGCAGAACAAGTAGAAAGATTTCAACAATTTCAGGATCAGTTGGGAGTTAGGGAATGTGGATTTGATAAAAGTTTTGCTGAAATAAGCGGAGGACAAAAGCAAAGAATTGTTTTGGCTGCATGCTTAAGTCTTGATAAGCCAATAATCCTTCTGGATGAACCAGTTTCTGCTCTTGATGATCATTCCATCGATCTTCTCTTTGCTACATTGAATTCTTTGCCTGACAAAACAATAGTTTCAACTTCCCATAACAAGAAATGGATTGACTATTGCAACAGAACAATTGAGTTATGAAACGTCCATGCCAAAGATATTTTGACACACAGGGGGATGATTATTCCAGCATGGTAAGTTCCATATGGCAAAAGTTTAAAATTATAATCATATGAAAGAAATCGTTGACATAGGAATAGGGAGTTTGGCCTTGGGATTTTTGCTCATGGTTATTCCCATTGCAGGCTTCATCTATTTTAAAGTGAAAATTGTTAAAGAAACTGTTATTGCTTTAATTCGGATGGTGATGCAACTTTCTTTGGTCGCCTTTTATCTGGAATATATTTTTGCATGGAACAATGCCTGGGTAAATGTAATTTGGGTTTGTGTAATGATTCTGGTTGGTACTTTTACTACAATTAAGAGGGCAGGGCTTACCTATCGGTTTTTCATCCTTCCGTTTGCAATTTCAGGATTTATAAGTATTCTAATTTTGGATGCTTTCTTTCTAGGTTTTGTTATTCATCTCGACTATGTTTTTGATGCCCGTTACTTTATTCCTATATCAGGAATGGTGTTGGGAAATGCTTTAAATCATAACATTGTTGGTATCAGCAATTATTTTGGCAGGTTAACTAAGGAACAGGATTTGTATTATTTTCTTTTGGTGAACGGAGATAGCAGAAAGAATTCACTGGCACCATTTATCCGCTCGGCCATAAAAAGTGGTTTAAATCCATTAATAGCTACCATGTCTGTAATTGGTTTAATCTCCTTACCCGGGATGATGACAGGACAGATTTTAGGTGGAAGTTCTCCTATGGTCGCCATAAAATATCAGATATTAATTATGCTCGCCATATTTGTTGGTTGCTCTTTAAATCTAATGCTTAGTATTCTTCTGGCAAATCGTTTTGCATTCGACTCTTTTGGACGAATTAAAGCCAATTTATTTAAGAAATAGTATCCCTCGCCAGTTTATAAGAAGTTTTTGTTATTTTATTGAATATCAATACAAAAGCTTTGTAGTTTATTTTTACGCAACCGTTTTCGTTATTTGAACTAATTCTAAACTTCCTGCTTTGGTTTCTCTTTTGTTGATTTTAAACCAAATATTGGTATTTTAGTACCGAATATTAAAAACAAGACTTGTTTTAATTCCAATTCACAAGCAAAAATATGGATTTTCTTGAAATTTATTTTTACGTTTGCGCCTACTTGGTAAGTTACCTTGAAATGTTTGGCGGACTATAAAATCCATTCCCTACCTCGATCCTTGTGATCAATTTTCTATTCTATTTTTTGAGTAAATGTAATTGATGTTTTAGTACATCAATAATTTTATAATTAGGCACTTTTTTTTTCTAAGTGTTGTAACTTATAGATTAATCAAAATAGTTAAACAAATACAACATGCAAAAGTCTTTATTATTAGGCGTTGAAGCCATTGCTCAAGGAGCAATTGATGGTGGAATGTCTGGAGTTTACGCGTACCCGGGAACTCCGTCTACTGAAATTACCGAATACATACAACATTCGAAACAAGCAAAAGAATTAAACATTCACAGCGATTGGGCTGCGAATGAGAAAACAGCCATGGAATCAGCTCTTGGTATGTCATATGCAGGAAAAAGAGCAATGGTTTGTATGAAGCACGTTGGATTGAACGTAGCTGCTGATTGTTTTATGAATGCTGCCATTACAGGAGCAAACGGAGGAATGTTGATCGTAGTTGCAGATGATCCATCTATGCACTCTTCTCAAAATGAGCAGGATTCCCGAGTATACGGTAAGTTTGCCATGATGCCGGTTTTAGAGCCGTCAAACCAACAGGAAGCATACGATATGGCTCGTTTCGGGTTCGAATTGTCAGAAGCTTTTGAGATTCCTGTTTTAATGAGAATTACGACTCGTTTGGCTCATTCCCGTGCCGGTGTTGCAAGATTTGCTGAGGTAATGGTACAAAATGAGTTGAAACTTCCTGAAGATAAGGTTCAATTCGTATTACTTCCAGCTATCGCGCGTAAGCGTTATAAGAAATTGTTAAGCAATCAGGAGAAATTCGAAGCCGCATCAGAAGATTCAGCTTATAATACATATTCCGATGCTGCTGATAAGTCAATGGGTATCATTGCTTGTGGTTTAGGATATAATTACTTAATGGAAAATTATCCTGATGGAGATTGTCCATATCCTGTTGTTAAGATCAGCCAGTACCCAATTCCACGCACAATGATCAAAAAGATCACCGGCGAGTGCGGTAAAGTATTGGTTTTGGAAGAAGGTTATCCTGTGATTGAGGAAATCCTGAAAGGATATTTGGAAAAAGAAGCTGTTATTGGCCGTTTGGATGGAACTCTTTCCCGTGATGGTGAGTTAACTCCGGATATGGTTGGCAGAGCTCTTGGATTTAAAATTGAAGAAAGTCTTGAAATACCAGATATTGTAGCTGCCCGTCCGCCGGCATTGTGTGTTGGATGCAGTCATATTGATGTGTACAAGGCGTTGAATGAGGTGATTGCAGAATATGGCGAAGGTCGTGTGTTTGCTGATATAGGTTGTTATACTTTGGGTGCTTTGCCTCCTTTTAATGCCATTAACTCTTGTGTGGATATGGGAGCATCAATTACTATGGCAAAAGGTGCTGCTGACGCTGGTTTAATTCCTTCGGTAGCCGTTATTGGTGATTCAACTTTTACGCACTCGGGAATGACTGGTTTATTGGATGCTGTTAATGAAAGGACTCCAATTACAGTAATTATTTCTGATAATGAATCGATCTCAATGACAGGTGGTCAGAAATCATCTGCTAAAGGCAAGTTGGAAGCAATTTGCGAAGGTTTAGGAGTAGAGAAGGAGCACATTCATGTATTACTTCCCGTGCCTAAGAAACATGATGAGATTAAGGAAATCTTCCGTAAGGAGTTTGAATACAAAGGGGTTTCTGTAATTATTCCACGCAGAGTATGTGTACAGAAGAATGTTAGAGATCAAAAAATAAAGAAAGCAAGTATGGCAAAAACAGCGGCTAAAGCTTAATTAAATATTAACCTGAAAAAAGTAAACAGATGAAACGGCCATGATTAACTAATTATTAAAATACACAAAAATAATTATTTGATCGATGGTAAGTTCCATCTGACCTTAATCAAAAAATTACAAACAGATGAAAACAGATATGGTTATAGCAGGTGTTGGTGGTCAAGGGATTTTATCCATTGCTGCTGCTTTAGGTTCTGCTGCACTAGACAACGATTTATATATGAAACAAGCTGAAACTCATGGTATGAGTCAGCGTGGAGGTGATGTTCAGTCATTCATGAGAATTTCGGATAAGCCTATTTATTCCGATTTAATTCCTAAAGGTGGTGCTGATATCATTTTATCAGTTGAGCCAATGGAAGCATTGCGTTACCTTCCTTACTTGAAAAAAGGTGGCTATGTGGTAACTAATTCAACTCCTTTTATCAATATTACTGATTATCCTGAGCAGGAAAAATTGGAAGCAACCATTAAAGCTTTGCCTAATTATGTGTTGATTGATGCAGATAGAATCGCAAAGGAAGAAGTTGGTTCTGCACGTGCTTTTAACTTTGTAATGTTGGGGGCGGCATCTCCTTTTATCGATGTTCCATTTGAATATTTGGAGGAAGGAATTCGTAAAATCTTCGCTAGAAAAGGGGAAGAAGTGGTAGATATGAATATTAAGGCTCTTCATGCCGGACGTAAGTTCTCGCAAGAAAACAGATAGTCAAAACTCAATTATTATACATCGAAATCCCCGTTTGAAAATAATTCCAAACGGGGATTTTTTTATGATTTGTGACAAGAAGATCAAAAATAATTAAACTGTAAATTTTGTGAAGTTTGAGTCAATTTCTCTATTAAAGAAGTGCCTTTACTTTCATCTTATTTCTTTCGATTTTACACTTGTTTTTTATCCTTTATTGTCTAAGATTTCACTTATTGTCCGCAGGCAGGCTGCAATTTCTCTTTTTAACGGATGATTGGGCATAATTCCACTCTCGGCATCCAGTCCATTTAAAATACCCATCCAAATTGCACTTATGCCAAAGCCAATCAAAACATCCTTTTTGTAATTTTCGACAAATGCCTGTCGGTATTGCTCTGTGAAATTATTGAAATTAACTGCGATTCGGAAAGTATAGGAAGCATCAGGATTTTCACCATTATGCATATGGTAATCAATTATTTTTACTAAAGTGCCGGATAGCTTTTTAGATTCCGATTCTATTGCATCTCTTTTATCCTGATTGATATCCATATCATGTACACCTTTCAGAATCAAATGGTCGATATCTTCAGTGCATATTGTATTTTTTAATAGTATAGGTTCCATGTTTGTTGTATTATTTATAAGAACACCTAAATTACTCGAAAAATATGAGATTGTTCCTCCCTGTGATCATTGTTTCATTAAAATATTTTACAGCAAATAGGAATTGCAATTGCATTCCAACTATTGCTAAAGTTGGCTTTCTATTTTTCATTTACTATTCACGATCAACAGGATGTAAGCAGAAAAGTTTAACTGTTTGTTCTTTTAGTTTGCCAATTCGCAGATTAGAGTATTTGATAGGCTTTACTCTATATCATCAAATTTTTCTTCCTTTTTTACATTTGCTAACGTGCGTTTTAATAGGGTTGTATAAATTGGCTTATTCCCCAAAAGTGATGTAAATACAGATGCTGTAACTGTGGTAATGATTAAAGGTAAAATTAATTCATAGTTTGATGTCATTTCTACTGCAAGTACTAATCCTGTTAAAGGAGCTCTAACAGTTGCAGCAAAAATGCCTGCCATTCCTGCTATGGTAAAAACGCCTGGATTTGAAATTAACTGGGGAAAAAATTGTTGCATGCTGACTCCGAACAGCATGCCTAAAATAACACCAAGTGTAAGCATAGGTAAAAAAATCCCTCCAGGCATACCAAAACTATAACTGAATAAGGACAGCAGCATTCTGGCGATAAATAAAAACAATAGAAAAGATAAGGTGAAAGAATGATCGAGAACTTTGGCAATTGTATCGTATCCGCCACCTATTATATCCGGAGAAAAGATACCAATTACTGCTATGCTTAGCCCCACAAAAATCCCTGTATAAATAAAGGGCAGTTTCGAGGTGAACTGAAAGAAATCTAAAGATATAATAAGGAGTTTATTGTAGAAAAGACCAATAATACTGCATAATAAACCGAGGCAAATAAACAGCCAGAATCCATATATATTTGGGCTTGGAAATACAGTCATCTGTATAATAGGTTTAGATCCAATCAGCACCCTAACAATAAAGTCTGAGGTTCCTGCACCTATCATAATAGTCGCTAACGAATAAAAATTAAATTTAAAATGGCCGTTCATTTCTTCGATGACGAAAATAATTCCTGCAAAAGGTGCATTAAAGGCACTTGCAAGTCCTGCTGCGGCACCAGCAGAGATCAATGAATTGTTTTCGGTGTCGGGTATGCCTAAGGTGTCTTTTACCATCTTACCAATGTTAGCTCCCAATTGAATTGTAGGTCCTTCGCGTCCCAGCAGCAACCCGCTTCCTAAAGAAAATAAGGAAGCAATAAACTTGATGGGAAGTACTCTTTTCCAACGCATGGGACGCAGTCCATCCAGTGCACCTTCTATTTCCTGAACTCCACTTCCAGAGGCTTCTGGTGCATATTTTTTCACCAAAAACAAAGCGATACTTATTCCGATGATTGCAAACAGAATCGGCCAAAGCCAGCTCAGGAATCCCGATTGGCCTGCCTGATGATATAAGATATCCCTGATATTTTCGATATAGCTAAGTGTATTTCTAAAAAAGCCGCCAACAAGTCCAACAATAAGCCCGATGATGAGTGCATGAAACAGCTGTTTGAAGTGTTTTGCATTTTCGCCGTCAAGTTGATGGCGGGAAATATTGGATATATTAATGGACATAGTAAATCAGAAGATTGTATTGTTTAAAATTGGATTAATTGAATAGGTGGAATGCGAGTTTGATCCCTTGAATGATCATTCCAATTCCCATTATTGAAAGAATAAGCCCCATTATTTTTCCGATTACAGTTATTATATTATGGCCAATCTTTTCAACGATATAGTCACAAAAAAGGAAGGCTAAATAAGTGATGAAGCACATTATTGCAAAAATAAAAATGACTATGCCAATATGTAAATAGTTGTTGTCGGAAACAAAATTCATGGCTGTAACAATTGTTCCCGGGCCAGCTAATATAGGTATTGCCAAAGGGGATACGGCAATGTTTTCATCTACCTTTACTTTTTGCAGGTGTTTTATATTTGATTTTTTTGATTCCAGCATTTCAAAACCTACATAAAAGAGTAAAATACCACCTGTTATTTTAAAGGCAGGTATTGTAATGCCAAATAATTCAAATATGAATTTACCTAACAGCACAAATATAAATACAATACAAAATGCAATTACAGTTGCTTTTTTATTAATTGTTTTTTTCGTTGATTCATCGGCGTCTTGAACTAATGATGAGAAAATAGGAATATTGGCAATCGGGTTCATTATGGCAAAAAAGCCTGTAAATACAGATAAAGAGTAGGTTAAATATTCTATCATATTGTTATTTTTTTCGTTTTAATTTCACGTACTCGCATATGCCTGACATTAGAGGTAAAGCATGTATCAGTCGCTATGCGACTTGGATCACTTATTTTCGTGTGTTTGTAATTTGTTGTTATTCTGTATTCAACCCATTACAATTTGGGTTTGAAGAACCTCTGTTTTTTTTGCAAGAGAAATACTCTAATTAGGTACAGCTTTTCATCCAACTAAGGTATCCTTTTTATCAGGCAAAAACGAAAATTAGTAAAGACAGTCATTTTATTCTATCAGTAATGAGTTAGCCGAAAAGTTTAATTATTTTTTCGCATTGGAAAAATTTGTGATTAATGCTTCCGAAATTATTTGTGTTGAATATAGCGACTGCCAAATCTTAGTATCAAGTAGCCAATAATTCCAGAAGTAAACGAGCCAATCAAGATACCAATTTTAGCCGAATCGATAAATTCAGGATTGGTAATAAAAGCCAGATTGGCGATAAATATTGCCATTGTAAATCCTATTCCAGCCAGAAATGATATTCCTACTACCTGAATGGCTTTCACTCCTTGCGGCAATTCAGCAAATTTTAGTTTAATGCCGATAAAGGATATTAAGGACACGCCAACACTATTTCCAATAATTAAACAAAGTGCAATGTTGATGACCAAAGGCATTTCCAGATTTATATCTGCACCAAATTTGATTCCTGCATTGGATAGGGCAAATACCGGCATAATAAAAAAAGCAACCCAGTTGTGCAGCTTGTGTTCTAAATGCTGCAATGGGGATTGTACCTGACTGGTCCAATCTTCCAAATTGTCGATTTGTTCAATCTGATGATCGGAGAGGATTGGTTTTTCGCATGTTTCTTCAATATCCTTAGCAATGCCCATTAATTTGCGTGAATACGTTTTAATATCAATTTTTTGCCTGATTGGAATTGTAAATGCCATTAACACACCGGCAACAGTAGGATGTATACCTGATTTTAAAAACAGATACCAAACAAGTACGCCCATAATAAAAACGAAATAAGGAAAATAGATATTCCGATATGATAAAAAGACTAATATTAGGATAGGAATGGCCGCATATCCTAATAATATCCACTCGATATTTCCACTATAAAATATTGCGATTACCAATACCGCAATCAAATCATCCACAATGGCAAAGGCGGTTAGGAATACTTTCAAACCCAAAGGAATTCTTTTACCAAGAAGTTTAAGAATAGCTAAAGAAAATGCAATATCGGTTGCCATAGGGACTCCCCATGCATTTGATGTGCTTTGATTGTTATTGAGTAAAAAGAACATGGCCACAGGAACCAACATTCCACCCAAAGCTGCAAAAAATGGAAAACTTGCTTTTCGAACCGTATTTAGTTCGCCTATTAAAAGTTCACGTTTAATTTCCAGTCCAATCAGGAAAAAGAAAACAGCCATTAGTCCATCATTAATCCAGAGTATTATTGGTTTATTCAGTTCGAAATCAGATGTTGTTATCCCAATTTTATATTGCCATAATGAATCGTATAAATGAGCCAGAGGAGAGTTTGCCCAAATTAGTGCAAGCAGAGTGGCAATAAAAAGCAGAATACCACTAAAACTTTCTATTTTAACAAATTTCTGGAATGGGGTGATGAGAAGTTTATCTATCATGGAAGTTTATTTCGTTCATTTAAATCGATTCTGAATTTACGAAAAAATGATCTTTTATTTGCCATCCTGATTAATTTTCATGCAATAAAAAGTGTATTTTTTTTATTGAAATCCTTTTCGGTATTAGCCATGTTTTCTATTAGATATTATGGAAATGTTTGATTGAAATCAGACGACTACTAGTCTTGCTGGCGGACTAGTAGTGGTTCTGACAGTGGACTAACAGTAGTCCGGATACTGTATCAGTAGTGGTTTGATAATAGACGAAAATAGGAACCGTAAATTGAATAGTAAGGAAAGTATTGATGTTAATTGGATATTCGAGTAAAGGCTGTACTTATCAGACTTTTGAAGGGATTAAAATTAATTCGGGAGCCATACTCCAGGTAAGACTCCCGAATTTAATTACATCTTTTTTAATTCATATATGTCATTTCTGCGGTCCCGCAAATTTCGTACGCTGCCAAACTGATTCAATTCGCGAAGTAAGTCGATATCTACATCAGCAATTAGAATCATTTCTGTATTCGGTGTTGCTTCAGCTTTAATGCCATTGGCCGGAAAAGCAAAGTCGCAGGGGGTAAATACCATCGATTGAGCATATTGAATATCCATGTTGTGTACCTTAGGCAAGTTGCCTACACTACCTGCAATAGCAACGTAGCATTCATTTTCAATGGCTCTGGCCTGAGCACAATTCCGAACCCGGGAATAGCCGTTTTGTGTATCCGTTAAGAAGGGTACAAACAAAATATCCATTCCTTCGTCGGCAAGCAAACGGCTCAATTCAGGGAATTCGACATCGTAACAAATCAGGATGCCAATTTTTCCGCAATCGGTATCAAAAACTTTCAATTCCGATCCTTTTTGCATCCCCCAAACTTTCACCTCGTCCGGTGTTACGTGAAGTTTCTCATAACGCTCAACACTTCCATCACGTTTGCACAGATAACCGGCATTATACAATCGATCATCCTTAATTTCAGGCAGGCTGCCACTAATAATATTGATGTTGTAAGAAATGGCCAGTTCCGAAAATTTTTGAACGATGGTTTCAGTATGCTCTGCCAATTTTCTTATTGCCTCAGGTTCCGATAAATGATTGTCTTTGGCCATGAGAGGAGCATTAAAAAATTCCGGAAACAAGGCAAAATCCGATCGGTAACCTGAAACAGCATCCACAAAATACTCGGCCTGATGCATTAACTCATCCAAATTATTATAGGAACGCATTTGCCATTGAATCAGACCAAGACGAACCACTTTTTTTATAGTGCTGGGTTTCTTGTTCTTCTTCTCATAGTAAATATTATCCCATTCAAGAAGTACTGCATAGTCGTTAGAATCTTCATCACCTTCCAAATAGTTTTTCAGAATTTTGGCCGGATGAAAATCATTCGAAACCTGAAAATTCAAAACAGGATCGTGAATTTCTTTTCTTCTAACCTTTTCAATGTATTCTTTCGGTGATAATTGATCGGCATATTTGTGATAGTTTGGTATTCGTCCGCCAAAAGCAACTCCTTTTAGATTCAAACGCTCACTCAATTCTTTTCGGTAATCGTACAATCGCCGGCCCAATCGTAAGCCACGAAACTCCGGTTTAATAAAAACATCAATTCCGTACAAAACATCTCCATCCGGATTGTGCGTCGAGAAAGTATAGTTTCCCGTTATTTCTTTGTAAGTATGCTTGTCGTCAAATTTACTATAGTCAACAATAATCGATAAAGCACATCCTGCTATGTGATTATTGACTTTAATTACTACCTGACCGTCAGGGAAATTATCAATTAATGTTTTGATTTGATGTTCTCTCCAATATGAATTAGGCATACTTGTGTACGACTCAATCATGGCTTTTTTAAGTTCCTGATAATCATCTAAACTTAAGAAGGATAATTCAATGTTTTCTATTTCCTGCATTTGAATGTTATTCACAGAGAAGTATGTGCAACAGCGCACAAATCTTTCCGTTTGGAAAGATTAAATATAACAAAATTGAGAATATGAGCTTCTCTTTGGAATTAAAAAATAAATGTTTTAGAATGCTGTAACTGAGTATTGAATTTTCAGATGAATTTAGGGCTTAATTCGCCATAAGATACTGTGATGTTGATATATGAAAAAAAACTTTCTGCATAGCTTTTTCTCTTTCGAGGATTTTCATTTCCATTCCGGACAAGTATTTTTGAACATTAAATTATTTACAGGAAGTAATTTTAATTGAGATTTGGTAGATTAGGGGGGACTATTTGAGAAAAGCTGCACAATACACTTAATATGAGGATGTATTGTGTATGTTTTAAGATCAATTATTTTTATAGCAAGGCTTAAATTATTGATTTTGAGTAGTATTAATAGTTCAATAGATGATAACAGGCGGTCATTTATTTTGGTAGTTGTCTCTAAAAGTGAAGAAATATTAGAATCTAAATGAGTTGCTTGAGCTTATTAGACAGACTGCCGTTAGAGTTATTTAAACCAAAAAAGTATTAAAATGAAATTTAAGAAATTAAAACTTTACACAAATAAACTTGAATCAGAGAAGAGGTTCTATTCGGAGATCTTAGGATTTAAGATTTTAGACGAAAATTCTAATTTTTTTTCTTTAGAAATTGGTTGGAGTGAATTATCATTCGAACAATCTGAAATAGAACACAAATATCATTATTGTTTCTTAATTCCTGCCAATAAATTGAATCAAGCACTGGAATGGATGGAAAGAAGAACTAAGGTTATAGATATAGAAGATGGTAGAAAAATTGAAAATTTTAAAAGTTGGAATGCTGATTCATTCTATTTCTATGATGCAAGTGGAAACGTTGCCGAATTTATAGTCAGATATGATTTAAAAAATAATGACGAGTCTGAATTTGATATTTCGAAAGTTTTAGGAATTAATGAAATAGGTGTAGCTACTAAAGATGTTCAGGAAATAAACCACCAACTTAAAACAGAGTTAGGAACAAAATTTTGGAAAGGTGATTTAAAGAGATTCGGGACCAACGGTTCTCAAGAAGGAATTTTCTTATTACCCAATTACAAATTAAAAGAAATTTGGTTTCCTACTTCAATAATAATAAAGCCTGAACCTTTTGAAGCAATTATTGAAAATAACGGAAAAGAATATTGCTTGGAATTTAGAGATGAAAAATTAAGAACTACAGCCAATAAAGTGTAAATTTCATAGCTTATAGTGGTTTTCAGAGGGCAGAGTCCCGCATCAAATTTCCGGTACTATCGGACAAAAAGTTGCCCGGAGAGTCCGCTGCAAAAATTCACATCAGCTATTAATCTCAATTAAAAAAAAATAAGAATGATTAAGAACAATAAAATGAGAAGTAAATTAAAAATAGGATTGGCAATAGGATTCATTGTTTTCTTTCAACAATTTGTAAAAGCTCAGGCAAATCAAAATCAACAGTTTTTGCAGCAAGTTGGTGTTACAGATAGTCTTTATTCCCAAATACTAAACGAGTCGAGAACGATTTACATACAATTACCTGTCAGTTACAATCCTGATAAAGATCAAAAATATCCCGTAGTTTTTATTTTAGACGGAGAAATATTTCTACCTACGCTTAGTGATGTGCAAAACTATTATAGTGGAGGCTTTACACCTGAAATGGTGCTAATAGGAATTTCCAATGCTAAAAACAGGATAAGAGATTTAACGACCTCAACTATATCGACGAAATATGGAATGCCGTTTAATGATGAAAATGGAGAGGCTGATCATTTTGCCGAGTTTTTTGAAAAGGAACTTATTCCTTTTATCGAGAATAAATATCCTGTTACCAATTTTAGAACATTAATTGGTCATTCGTATGGAGGTTTGTTTGCCATTTATGCACTAATTCATCATCCAAATTTGTTTACCAACTATTTAGCCATAGATCCAAGCTTGGATTGGGACGATCAAAAACTATTGAAAGAAGCACAAGGATTACTTGCCACTCAGACATATGAAAACAAATCTTTATTTATGTCTTTAGGAGGACAATTGCACATGCAAAATTCAAAGATAACTCTGGACAATGTAATGCAAGACACAACAGAATTTACTTTGTTTGCCCGTTCGAATATTGCCTTTTCAAACGAGCTAAGGCAAAATGCTAAAAACGGACCGTCTTTCGAATGGAAATTTTATCCCAGAGATTTGCATGGCACAATTCCCTTTCCTTCCATTATGGATGGTTTGATTTCGCTTTTTGAATGGTACCAAATGGAAAATACTGATAAAATAAATTCATTTGACACGCCAAAAGAAGAACTTCTCAGCATAATAAAATACAGGGAAAAGAAGCTCAAAGACCATTTTGGATATTTTGAACCTCCTTATCCGGAAGAACTTTTAAATATGTCAGGTTATATGAATATGGAAATGGAACAGCTCGAAAAGACAAAAATGTACTTTGAACTTGCCATAGAATATTATCCCGAAAGTGCGAATGCCTTCGATTCGATGGCTGAATATTATGAGACAAAAGGGGACTTAACCAATGCGGTAAAATATGTAACCAAAGCTTTTGAATTAAGTGGCAGTGATTATTATAAGAAAAGAATCGAAGGGCTTAAAATGAGAAAAAGTAACTAAGACTAATGATAACATCCATTAGTACAATATTGATTAAAAAACTCCTTTGATTTGGTCAAAGGAGTTTTTTAATGTTTATTTCGTTTTCAGAATAGCTTATGATTCAATTCGCAGCAAATCTTCTTTAAGAATTATTACTCTCTAATTCTTACGAAAATGTGTTTGATATTGCGTTTGCCACTATCCCGTTCGTCAATTTCGAACTGTTGCTGCATTGATTTAAGCAGAGGGGTGAGTTTGTTAAATCCGTAGTTTCTAGGATCAAAATCGGGTTTCTTCTTGTTAATTAAAGAACCTAGTTCTGCAAGAAAAGCCCAGCCATCGTCGTCGGCAATGTCTTCAATCGAATTGATCAGAAGGTTAAGAAACTGTTTGTCTATTTTATCAAATTTCTGAGTTTCGGCAGGACTTGCAGTGGCTTCTTTTTTCTTCTCGCGAATCTTTTTACCACTAATAATTTCGATATAAATGAATTTATCACAGGCAACAATAAAAGGATTTGGCGTTTTCTTTTCGCCAATGCCAATAACAAGCATTCTAGATTCTCTGAGCCTTGTAGCCAGCCGCGTAAAATCGCTATCGCTTGATACCAAACAAAAGCCGTCCACTTTACCATCGTGCAAAATGTCCATGGCATCAATAATCATCGCCGAATCGGTAGCATTTTTCCCGGTAGTGTAGGAGTATTGCTGAATAGGAGTAATGGCATGTTCCAGTAAGGCCGGTTTCCAGCCCGCAACAGTTGGTTTTGTCCAGTCGCCGTAAATGCGTTTGATACTTGGAGTGCCTAATTTGGCTATTTCATCAAGCATTCCTTTAATGTTCGAATAGGGAATATTATCGGCATCAATCAGAACCGCCAGGTTCAAATCATTAGTTTCGTTCATAATTTTTTGTAATTAATAGTACGACTAAGGTAAGGAATTGTATGTGATTATACGTCTAAATATTTAGCATTATCTGGTTTTATGGTATAGGCGAATATAGAAAAACAATAAAAGTACTTATCTTCTAAGGATGAAATTAATTTTTTATTTGGGATGTTATTTTTATTTGATATTTCAGATGATGTCACAAAGAATGATTTAATGAAGAAACTTATTATACTTTACCTGTTTTTATTGGTCATTTCAGTTCAGGCGCAAGTTACAACTGAAATCACCGGATACGTAAAAGACAAAACCGATCTTCCATTGATTGGAGCTTCGGTGTATCTCGAAAATACCACCAAAGGTGCTGTTACTGATGCAAATGGATATTATAAAATAGTTAATGTAAGCCCGGATACTTATAATTTAGTAGTTAGCTATTTAGGCTATGATAGTCAAACCCGTTACAATATTGAAGTGAAATCGGTTGGAAATCAATTGTATAATTTTACCCTTTTGGAACAAAGTCAAAATTTATCCGAAGTAATCGTATCCAATCAAAATAAGGTAACACGACCCCGCGAAACGCCGCTTTCTACTCAGACTTTAAGTGCCGTTGAAATTGCGACTTATCCCGGAGGAAATAACGATGTTGTTCGTGTTGCGCAGTCTTTGCCGGGGATATCTCCTTCGCCGGGCGGATTTCGTAATGATTTAATTATTAGAGGTGGAGCTCCCAACGAATCAGTTTACTATTTGGATGGAGTAGAGATTCCCAACATCAATCACTTTAGCACTCAAGGCAGCTCAGGTGGTCCGGTGGGGATTTTAAATGTCTCCTTCATTGATAATGTAAATTTGGCAACATCTGCTTTTGGCAGTCAATATGATAACCCGCTTTCAGGAGTACTTCAGTTTGAACAGCGCCAAGGAAATCAGAGAAAACACAATACTAACTTTCGCCTGAGTGCCAGCGAGGCTGCGCTTACGCATGAAGGTCCTCTTTTTAAGGGTGATAAAGAAGAGAGCAAAACTTCCTATATCGTCTCAGTGCGTCGGTCATACCTACAGTTTTTATTTAAAATGATTGGGTTGCCCATTCGTCCTGATTATTGGGATTATCAATACAAAATCACTCATAAAATAGACAAATACAATACGCTGAATTTAATTGGAGTAGGATCGATAGATGATTTTGCTGTAGAGGGATCGGGAAGCATTGATGAGAATGAGCAATCGACACTTGATCAGACTCCGTTTATCGAACAACAAACCAATACCATTGGTGCAAGTTGGAAGATGCGTTTTAAAAGTGGAAAAGGTTTTATGCAGTCTACCATCAGTAACAATTTACTGATCAATGATTTTTCGAGATATGGTGATAATATAAATCAAGCAGATCTGTATTTTAGGAATGATTCTCGTGAAATGGAAACCAAGCTGCGATATGGCCTGACCTACTTTGTTAAGGATTGGAAATTTGTTGGTGGTTTTAATATACAACGCAGTGACTACAAAAATGAAACTGTTGATTTGATTGACGGATTTCAGTACGATACGAAAATTGATTTTTTGAAGTACGGGTTGTTTGCTAATGTTACAAAATCGTTTCTGGATCAGAAACTGGACTTTTCTTTTGGTTTTAGAATCGATGGCGATAGTTTTACTCAAGGCAATGATTTATTTGCCACTTTTTCTCCACGATTGGCTTTGTCCTACGAATTCGCCGACGACTGGAAAATCAACGTAAGTGTAGGACGATACTACAAACTACCACCATATACCATACTTGGTTACAAAGAAAATGGAGTGTTTCTAAATAAAGATGTGGATTATACCAGTAGTGATCATTATGTATTGGGTTTCGAGCGAATTCTTGGTACTTCTTCAAATATTAGTGTAGAAGGGTTTTACAAACGTTATGAAGATTATCCCGTTTCAGTTCGCGATCGGGTTTCATTAGCGAATAAAGGAGCCGATTTTAATGTGCTGGGAAACGAAGAGGTAGAATCAGTTGGTAAAGGGAGAAGTTACGGCTTGGAATTTTTGTTTCAGCAGAAGTTGAGCCATCGCTTTTATGGTATCTTTTCCTATACTTTTTTCTACAGCGAATTTACAGGATTCGATCGAAGGAAGTATTTACCATCGGTTTGGGACAGCCGGCATTTAGTGTCTTTTACAGGAGGATACAAACTCAAAAGAAACTGGGAAGTAAGTGCTCGTTATCGATTTGCAGGCGAAACCCCAATTGTTCCAATAAATATTGAGGAAACTACCGCCCGTTATCCGGATATTGTTTTGGATTACAGTCGGCTGGGAGAAGAATCCTTGGGCATTTTCAGCCAACTGGATGTACGTATCGATAAAAAGTGGAATTTAAAAAAACTTTCGGTGGAGTTGTTTTTTGAAATACAAAACCTGCTGATGCGTAATTCTCCGGAGGCTCCCGAATACGTTCTTCAAAGAAATGATATGGGAAGTATAATAGAACCTCGTAATCTGGTTCAGGTTGGAAAGGAAGATGGGAAGCCAATTCCCACCATTGGTTTTGTTATTGATTTTTAAAGGAAGCTTAGTTAGTTCTCCTTTTTCGAATTCTTTTTGAGATTAAAGAGGTAAATAATACTTTGGGATATCAGGGAGAAAGGTAGTTCTCCTATGTAAAATATCTCAGTTAGATGACATTTTAAATTGCAGCGAAAACTGCCCAATAGACGATCCTTTTTTTTGTGTATAAAACGGGTAAACAAGCTCGTTTTTTTTATATAATTATTAGGATATGTGATGTTTGTGTTATGTATATAAAATCAGAACATAAACAGGTGTTTGCAAATGGGAAAAGAAGAAGGGGGCTTGGAAAGACTAAAAAATTAATATTAATTTGTTGCTAAAATAACCACGCAATGAACCAAACCCCTGATAAAATTATTATTATCGATAATAATGAATCACTAAGCTACAATTCATTATTTAATGAAATGTATGCCGGGCTTTGTTTATTCTCCGAGCGGTTTTTGATGGTTTCGAGCGAAGGAGAGGATTTGGTTCAGGAAGTATTTGTGAAATTGTGGGCTAAATTTGATGATTTTGATTCTTTAAATGCCATTAAAGCATATTTATATCAGGCAACCAGAAATGCTTGCTTGAATTCCATACGTCACGAAAAGGTAAAACGAAAGTACGAAGCCGAGCAGGTTCATCAAGTTGAATCGGAAACCTATTTTTTGAAGCAGGTGGTAGAAGAAGAGACAAGTCGTATTATTGCCAATTCTATTGATGAGCTTCCTCCTCAGTGCAAGAAGATATTACAATTAAGCATGCAGGGTTTAAAAAATCAGGAAATTGCTGAGGATCTGGGGATTTCTGTAAATTCGGTAAAAACACAAAAAAGTATTGCCTACAAAACACTCCGTTCCAAACTTCAAAATATCTTCGATATCGTAATGTATATCATGTGGATGTAAATTTTTGTATCTTTTTCTTGATCATTCTTCACCCTCTTTTTTAAGTTGGGTGTTCTAATTTATACAAGAAGAAGAAATGAAGAACACACAGGAACATATAAAACTAGCTCAACTACTTGCAAAACAACTTGCCGGTGAATTGTCTGATGCTGAAATAGAACAATTGACACTTTTCCAAAAAGAGGAAGATAAAAATGAGATCCTTTCATCGGTAAGAGAAAAAGGAATTGATTTTGACCGCTTGGAGAGGTATCAGACTTTTAACCTTGAAGAAGCACGTAAAAAGGTAGATTGGAAGATTCAATTCAGGCTTAAAAGCAAGAAAATAAATTTCGCAAAAATACTTCGTTATGCAGCCATACTGGCTTTGCCGTTAGCTCTTGCAGTATACATGTTGTATTTAACTGATGTTACCCAACCTGATGGAGTGGGACAGGCAACTATTGAAATTAAACCAGGTGAAACAAAGGCTCAGTTGTATCTTTCAGATGGAAGAATTGTAGATTTAGAGAAGCAGCAGAAGGATTTAATAAGAGAGACTGACGGTTCTGTAATCGAAAAAGACAGTTTAGGTTTAAATTATCAGACCAATACTCTTGATATCGAACCGGAACGTATTGCTGAAAATGTGATAGTAACTCCGGTTGGAGGTGAATATCAGTTAACCCTATCCGATGGAACAAAAGTCTGGATGAATGCAAAGTCTGAAATTCGTTATCCTGTTCGGTTTATCGGAAATACCAGAAAAGTGAAAATGTCGGGAGAGGTGTACTTTAAGGTGGCTAAAGATGCACGAAAACCTTTTATTGTTGATGTAAACGATGTTGAGGTAAAAGTTTTAGGAACACAATTCAATATTATGGCTTATCCTGACGAGAGAAGCATACAAACTACCCTTGTTGAAGGTGCTGTAAGCCTAAAAGCAAAAGAATTATCCGGAAAAACCACATCAGTGGGTTTGAGTCCCGGCCGGCAGGCCGATTACGATCGCTTTTCAAAAAGTGTTGAAACCAGAGAAGTAGATGTTGACAGGTTTATTGCCTGGAAAAACGGAAAGTTTGTTTTCGAAAAAGAGAGTTTAAACGATATTATGAGAAAGTTAGAGCGCTGGTATGATATTAAAGTGTTCTTCCAAAGTAATGAGCTGAAAAATATGCGTTTTAGCGCCAGAATTGACAGATACGGCAATATCAATGATATTTTGGAGAAAATGCAGCAAACAACAAATATTAACTTTGATATAAAAAATAATATTATTCAAATTAAAAAGAAGTAAACCCTTAAAACCCGAAATGAAAAAAAAACAGGGAGTGCGGCAACATCCCCTGTCTTAAAATCAAATAAAGTATTCCATTGGAATACAATGTTTAATCTAACCAAAACAAATTTATGAAAAAATTAGTCTTGTACAAAGTTTTTCCTCTCGGGGAAGAGCTTCGGAAATTAATTCGCATTATGAAAATCACCGGTTTTTTAATTTTAATAGCCAGTTTGCAGATTTCTGCAAGTGTATATTCTCAGCAAACTACTTTTACGGTTGAGTTTAAAGATGCGGACATTTATGATATGATGCAGGAAGTTAAAAACAGCAGTGAATTTGATTTTCTTTATTCGGATGATGAAATTGAAGGCGTTAAAATTAACAATGCTGAATTTTACGGATCGCATGTAGAAGAAATTCTAAACGAATGTTTGAAAGGAACGAAAATTACTTACAAGATTGAAGATAAAGTAATTCTTTTGATGCCAGCGCCTCCAAAACCCAATCTTGATGAATCTGCGCAAGAGAAGGAGGTACATGGTACTGTTACCGATGAAAATGGCATTCCTTTACCCGGAGTATCTGTTGTTATCAAAGGAACCACAATTGGTGCAGCAACTGATATTGATGGTAACTATACAATTTCATTTGATAGTGAGGATGTTGTTTTTGTATATTCTTTTGTAGGAATGCTTCCACAGGAAATTGCTTACAATGGACAAGCATTACTGAATATTGCACTTAAGGCAGACTCAGAACAAATGGATGAAGTGGTAGTAACAGGTTATCAAACCATTTCCAAAGAGCGGTCAACCGGATCATTTTCGAAAGTAACCAGTAAAAGTCTGGAGACCCGAAGATTGAATAGCTTGGCTGATGTTTTGGAAGGACAGATCGCTGGGTATTCCGATGGAATTATTCGTGGTGTATCCACCATGAATGCCATGGCTTCACCATTGTATGTAATTGATGGTTTTCCGGTTGAGAATACAAGCATTGATAATTATGGAAATGTTACAGAAAATACACCAGACCTTAATATTGAAGATATTGAGAGCATTACCATTTTGAAGGATGCCGCAGCAGCTTCGATTTACGGAGCCAGAGCTGCCAATGGAGTGGTGGTTATTGTAACCAAAAAAGCTCAAAAAGGAAAAGTTCAAGTTGATTTTTCCAGTACAGTTACCTGGAAACCTTACGATTATTATACTGGAAATTTAACCAATTCGGCTGATGTTATTGAGTTGGAAAAAGAATGGGCAGCCTCTAATCCGGAATTAAATAATGGACTGCTTCGTGCTCAGGCAGAGGCTGACAATCGTCGGAACAATTACAAATGGCCAAGTGCAGGGGTAGATGTTCTGTTGGATATGTATTCAGGTGCAATTTCAGAAAGCGATGCCAATGCGAAGTTATCAGAACTTGCTTCAAGAGGATTTCAGTTCTACGATGATGTGGCCAAGTATGCAAAACGTGATCTGTTTTATCAGCAATACAATTTAAGTATTGGAAAAGCGACCGAACTAAATAATTTTAAGTTTTCGGCTACTTACAAAAAGAACAAAGAGGAAGATATTTATTCGAATAGCGATCAGCTTGGTTTAAATATAGCAAACTCTTTACAACTTGCTTCATGGCTAAAAGCTGATGTTGGAGTATATATCAATTACAAGAAGGCTACAGTGCAAACATACAATTTGTTAGACTCTTATAGCGCTGGTTTTACCGGAAGTCCATACGACCGTTTGGTTGATGATAATGGAACCCCTGTAAGCGTTGCTTCTCAGGTTAAAAAGACTGTTCGCGATAATGTTGCAAATTACGGTTTGTACAGTTTAGATCTAACTCCGTTGGATGAATTGAGCAGAAAACTGGGCAAAAGGAAAGAATTCAGCAACAGAACCTATGCAAAATTGAATGTAAAGATTACTCCATGGTTGAACTATGATGCTATGTTTCAGTATGAATATGGAGTAAATCGTTATCAACGTTTAAATGAACTGGATTCTTATTCAACCCGCACAACCATTAATAAATTTGCGAGCAATTCGGATGGAAGTGCAGTCTATAATCTTCCCAAAGGAGATATTTACTACAATCATAACCATTTTTCAAATTCTTACAATTTCAGACAACAATTAAATCTGAACAAAACTTTTCAGGAGAAACATCAAATTACATGGATTGTAGGATCGGAGACAAGGCACAGCAAACTGGAATATAATGATCAAACCCGTTATGGTTATGACTCAGATATGCTGACTTCTCAGTATTTGAACCAACCTTTACTGACAGGCGGCTTTTCCGGTTTGATGAATTCATGGGCTTATTTAAATAATAGTGATTTGGCCAGCCAACAAGAGTTGGTTAACCGGTTTGTTTCCTTTTATTCGAATGCAGCCTACAGTTACAATAATAAATACACCTTATCGGGCAGTATTCGTTGGGATCGTTCCAATCTTTGGGGAACTAACTCCAAGTATCAGAACAAACCACTGTGGTCGGTAGGAGCCAATTGGAACGTAAATAGGGAAGATTTCTTTAATGTGGAGTGGGTGAACATGTTGAAACTAAGAACTTCTTATGGTATTGGGGGTAACATTGCAAAAGATGCTGCGCCTTACTTAACAGCCAGTTATTATACCAGTTCCTTAGTTGGGGGTGTTTATGGTAATATTTCTTCGCCACCGAACCCAGATTTACGATGGGAAAAGACAACAACAATAAATGCCGGGGCTGATTTTTCATTGCTCAACAACCGCCTGTCAGGTTCTGTTGATGTTTATAAAAAGAAGAGTGTGGATTTATTAGCCAATCAGCAAGGTACACCAACTGAAGGATTTGGATACAATACCCTTGCATTTAATAATGGATCAATGGAGAATAAGGGGTTTGAACTTGCTGTTCAGGCTGATCTTGTTCGTGGAAAGAATTTTTCCTGGAATGCAGGTTTCCTTTTGGGATACAATAAAAATAAAGTGACCAAAATTAATGTGGAAGCACCTTTTTATGTCTTGCAATTTGATTATCCGCAGGAATTTCCCAGAGTGAATAATGCATTTAATGGAATTTATTCTTATAAGTGGGCTGGATTGAATGATCAGGGAGAACCTCAGATTTACGATGTTGATGGGAATAAAACTGCTGAGGATTACACCAACATGGACAACATTCATTTCAGTGGCACCACAGTTCCTAAGTATAGTGGCTCCATCATGAATGGTTTTTCTTACAAGAATTTTGATTTATCAGTTTTGGTGCTATATGCAGGAGGTCATAAAGTTCGAAATACAAACATTCCTAAAATTAATATGGCCGATCCATATGGTTCTGCGATGATAAGTGTAACCAGTAAAGACATTCGAAACAGATGGAAACAAGCAGGAGATGAAAACAAAACGGATGTTCCACGATTACTGTTCTATGGCAATTCTCCAGATTACAGCTATTATCGTGAATCCGTATACAATTACTCAGATATTCATGTGCTGGATGCCTCTTATGTGAAGATAAACAACATCTCATTGGCTTATCACCTGCCTTCAGAATGGTGCAATAAACTAAAATTGGGTAGTGCAAGAGTACAATTTAATGTAGAAAATCTAAAGACTTTTGCTTTTGATAAAAAAGCCGAATATATGTTGGGTGCTAAGGAAAAACCCACATTTGTTGGAGGAGTGTATTTGAGTTTTTAACATTTAAAACAAGAGAATTATGAAATTTAAAATATCATATATTGCAATTATTAGTCTTTTGGCAGCCATGTTGTTCTCGTCTTGCGACAACTACCTGGATGTGTTGCCCAAAGGAGAGAAAATACCAACAAGTTTATCTGATTATGAGGCGTTTGTCCGTAATGAATACAATCATTTAAATGATGCGGAACAAGCCATTAATCTGTTGAATGACGTATACAAGCGGCCAAGTGATTTGAGTTACGTTTCCTTAAGCTCTATCAATTACAATTGGATGGGAAATGAGGATCGTATTATTCAGAACAATTCGGATGAAGCAACTTACTATTATTCCTACGCAGCCATTTCGTATTGGAATTTAATTATCAATAATGTTCCTGATGCAACCGATGCAAGTGATGCCGAAAAACTGGAATTGATTGCTCAGGCCAAGGTATTAAGAGCGATGAACTATTTTCATCTGACTAATTATTATGCAGAGCAATACGATGAAGCAACGGCTGCAACTAAATTATCTGTTCCCTTAATTACAAGTGCCGATATGGGAGCACCTTCGGAGCAGATTAGCATTGCAAAAATGTACGAATTCATTCTTACCGATTTAACAGATGCAATTCCCAATCTACCTATTGAGAGTGCTACTTTGCTGCATCCGGATTTAGGTTGTGGGTATGCAATGCTGGCAAGGGTTTATTTACAGATGGAAGACTATGACAGTGCTCTGAAGTATGCACAGAATGCTTTGGATCAAAACAATAAATTGTTCAATTGGAAGGAATACTACACTGAAAACAAAGAACAAATAGAAAAAGAAGACGATTGGTCAACAAGTTATCCTTCCAAAACCATGACCAGTCCTGAGAATTACATTTTCAGATATGGTTCCAGTACCTATAAAAATTCTGGACAATCGGGAACAAAAGCAGCACTTACATTGTCGAGAGCGGCACAATTTGAAGATGGTGATGCCCGTTTTGCCTCTAAATGGAAGAAAAAGTATCAGGCTCCGGATAGCATTTATTATGGCATACGGTCGGATAAATTTAATGCCGGTGGAATTACAACGCCAGAAATGTATTACATCAAAGCAGAGTGTTTGGCCCGTAAAGGCGGACAAGCCAATTTGGATGAAGCCATGCTAAGCTTAAATACAGTTCGTAAAACCAGAATTTTCGACAATAAATATGCTGATTTAACAGCTTCCTCAACGGCTGAGGCAATAGCTTACATCCGCAAAGATAAAGCAAATGAATACGTGCAGACAGCCATCCCATTTTGGGACATGAGACGTTTTAATAAGGATGTAAATTATGCACAAACTTTAACTAAAGTTTTCGACAATCAAAGTTTGGAATTGTCACCTGATTCGCACATGTGGGTAATGCCGTTCCCAATGGGAGCTACCAGTAATCCGGGCAATGGAACATTGGTGCAAAACACTCCCCGTTAAATAAACAGTATTTTTCCCGGAGAGCTGTTTAAGCACTCCGGGAATTTTAAAGATACTTAATGTTGTGTCAGTACGACTGTTTTTACCTTAGCTCTGGCGAATAGGAACAACAAACAGATAGATCAAACAAAGTTAAATGCTCAGCAAGAAAAAATTAATCAGCCACATTCAAAATTTGCTGGTTGGTAAATCAGCTATAATTTTATATTAAAATTGAAACAATGAATAAAAGTATTTCAGGATTAGTAGTATTCATTTTCATAGTAATGATTACTGCCTGTTCACAAAAAAACGCAGATTACACATTTAGTGGCGAAATAAGCGGACTGAAAGAGGGAACAAAATTAGAATTGGTGCCTGCTGCAACGCATAATGAAGAAGAGCCTGTTGCCAGTGCAGTTGTGACCAACGGAAAATTTGAATTTTCAGGTAAATTGGAAGAACCACGTTTATATTATCTTCAAGTAGCTGATCAGCTTGGGGTTCTTAAAATAATGCTTGAAAATTCAGAAATCAGCTTAAAAGCAAAGGCTGTTTTTCAGGAAAGTAATAATAGAACTTTTGTTGATTTTTCTGATGTTCAGGTAAGTGGTTCAAATGCAAATGATCTTTATATGGAGAAATTGGCATTTAAAAGTAAATTCGGTGCACTACACGAAAAATATTACAAAGATCATGATGCGATATTAGTCGCCGTAAGAAATGCTAAAAGTAAAACTATTGCAGATTCGTTAAGAAATACAGATGATTACAAAGCTTTTGCTCAAGCAGAAAAAGACTTTTTTACTAGTGTAGAGAAAACTAGTAATGAGGCTATTTTGGCAAACAAAGATTCATGGTGGGGACCTTTGGTAATGCTGGAGTCGATGAGTTATTTTACCGATGAACAAATTCCTTTGTATGAACAATTTTCGGAGACGGCTAAAAATTCTTACTATGGGCAATTGGTGAAAAAGGAACTTTATCCGGAAAGAGTTGTCAGTAAACAAGCTCCGGAGTTTACCCTGGCCGACCGGGAAGGAAAAACTTTTAACTCCTCAGAATTAATGGAAGGCAAAAAATACATTCTGATTGATTTTTGGGCATCGTGGTGCGGTCCTTGCCGAAGAGAAATACCAAATTTAAAACACATGTATGAATTGTATGCTTCGAAAGGTTTGCAAATTATCAGTATTTCCAAAGACGAAGATAAAAAAGCATGGGAAAAAGCATTAGACAAAGAAAACATGGCTTGGCCTAATCTGCTGAATAAAAATGACGTAGACGATCTTTATTTTGTGAAAATGATTCCAGCTATTTTCCTTGTAGATGCATCAACCGGCAAAGTGATGGATGATAAATTGAGAGGAGAAGCATTGGATCAGAAATTGAAAGAGCTTTTTCAGTAAGCAGACTTATTTTATGTGATTACAAATACGTAGGCAATACGTTTAAAACATCTCCATTTTGGAGGTGTTTTTTTTATGAATAAAGTAAATGGATTTTAGCCAATTGAATGTTTTCAATAAGCAATCTAAGTAAAAAAACATGAGAGATGATGAAAAGAGTGATGGCCAATGTCATTACAGGTATTTATTGAAACAATATCCGGAATAAACAAGGGGGGGTGTTTCTTTATGTTTTTATGATTCTTGTTGCGCAACAGAAAAGGGCAGACTTGTTTTTTGTGAATCATCTTTCTTTTTTGGAAATCCCATTTCTATTTTTGGCTCCTGATGGAAAACGAATTACTATTAAAACAACTGGCGGAAGGAAACAAAAAGGTCTTTAAAAGTATCTTTGAAGACTACTATCGTCCGTTGTGTGGATTTTTTTATTGGTTGAACATATTGTTTGGGATCCTGTATTAAAGCCAGGAAAGATTATTTTATAAAAATGCTTTTTTTTGATGTTTTTTTTCTCAGGAGACTTAACATCGCAAAAATACTGGGCTTACAGGATGAAAAATTATTTTTCTGATAGCCTGCCAAGAGCTGAATTTTGAATGTTTTTTATAAATCAAAAAGCAAAATAATATATGGTTAAGTTTAGAAAAAGCCTAAACAGGGCGAAGTTCAAAAAATCACCCTTTTTGTTTTGTGTTGCTGCTATTTAATAAACAGGTTGTTGCATGTGCTTTAAGCGAAAGGATAAAAAAATGACGTTTTCCTACATTTAATTAGTTTTGTTAGCTATTTTGGGGGTAATGTTTCGCTTGTAAGACATCTGTTTACTTGCCGTTAATGGTAAATTTTGTTTTTGTGAAAAATATGGCGTGTAAGTGTTTTTCCGAACAAATTGTATCATGCAGCAATTTGCAAAAGACATTTTACAATTTGCAAAAGACCCGTTTGCATTTGCAAAAGACGTTTTTGAAGTTAGTTTTGGCATTTTGGGCGCTCCAAATGAGCCAAATTGTGCCCGTTTTCGTCTCAGAAAAATCCCAACATGCATTTTGAAACTCCCAACATGCATTTTGGAAATTGCAAAATGCCATTTGAAAGTTTCCTGAGAGCCAGATTAGTACCTAAAAGATCCTTTCTGAAGGCAA
>NZ_WTCR01000007.1 GCF_009795715.1 Labilibaculum euxinicum
AAAATGGGAGAATTGTTACAATTGACCTTTTTCTCACAACAGCTAAAGCAGTTGGCAATACATCTATTCACAAAACCATAAAGCCACATGGCATTTAAATCAAATTTCACTCTTTGGACTCTTTGACTTTTCGACTTTTCAAGACTTTCGATCCCACACACCCCTCTCCCTGTCGGGATCTCCCCTCAAAATGGGAGAATTGTTACAATTGACCTTTTTCTCACAACAGCTAAAGCAGTTGGCAATACATGGCTTCACAAAACACCTATCTTCACAAACCATGCACTAAAGCCACATGGCAACTAAATCAGATTTCACTTTTTGGACTCTTCGACTTTCAAGACACTTTTTCTCCAACGGCTAAATCCGAGAGATAACTCAATCCCATGCTTCTTTTTACATTACATCTTGTGGCGCAGAATAATATCTTGTTTCAAAGAATTATTTTCACCTGCGCCAATTTGTAATGTCCCATTCTTATCCCGGGGTGGCATTCGCTTCGCTCCTTTCCCCCGGGCTATTCATATTTGAGCCCTTCAGGCTCCGATAAAATGCAACTATTACTTTATCTATCTTACTCTTGTTGACCTTTTCACTTTTGACCTTCGACTTTTCCAGACTTTTCATCTTCAGACAGCCCTCTCCCTGTCGGGATCTCTCCTGAAAATGGGAGAATTGTTACAATTGACCTTTTTCTCACAACAGCTAAAGCAGTTGGCAATACATCGATTCACAAAACACCTATCTTCACAAACCATGGACTAAAGCAACATGGCAACTAAATCAGATTTCACTCTTTGGACTCTTCGACTTTTGGACTTTTCAAGACTCTTCCAGACATTTCATCTTCAGACAGCCCTCTCCCTGTCGGGATCTCTCCTGAAAATGGGAGAATTGTTACAATTGACCTTTTTCTCACAACAGCTAAAGCAGTTGGCAATACATCTATTCACAAAACCATAAAGCCACATGGCATTTAAATCAAATTTCACTCTTTGGACTCTTTGACTTTTCGACTCTTCGACCTTTCGACTTTTGGACTTTTCCAGACTTTTCCAGACTTTTCCAGACTCTTCAAGACTTTTCCAGACTTTCACTGTATCACAAAAAAGACCAACTCAATCGCGAGTCAGTCCATTTATGTTTAAAAAAAGGCAAACCTGTAAGCCGGGTCCTGTATTCTCCGAAAAGAATTTCTATCATTTATCTAGAACATTTGTCACCAAATGTCTCGAGCAATCCACCCCCCGAACATCAGCCGAGTCAGCCTACATACGCCGGTGTACTTGATCTTGCAACACATAAGGTACACAGCCACCAATGTCACCATTAGTGCTGGTGAGCTCTTACCTCACCTTTTCACCCTTACCCGAAGGCGGTTCTTTTCTGTTCTACTACTAAAGCCTTTCGACCTTCTTCCCGTTAGGAAGTATGTTACTCTATGTTGCCCGGACTTTCCTCTCCTTTTTACAAAGCAGCGATAGAACGGTTTGCCGGCGCGAAGATAAGGAGAAAGGAGAAAGGATACAAGGAGAAAGTAACAAGTTTCAAGGAATAAGAAATAAGGAACAAAGAACAAAGTTTAAGTAAAACCAAAGAGCCCGTTTTAAGTAGAAAGGAAACAAGGAATAAGGACAAAGGGTAAGGAAAGTCAAGGGGCAGGTTTTAAGGATTTATCATTTTTCTTCGCAGTCTTGTTATAAATAGCGCCCAGTATTTTAATTAACTGACTAGATTCTTTTTCCAAGACAGCCCAATTCATTTTTTGATTATCAATGGCAATAATAATCCGGATCCAATAATTGGTTTCACGGATTTCTTTCAGAGAGATACCCACTTTATTGGCAAAGTCAGCTTTTGAGACAGCCCCTTGAGCTTCTTCATAATTTGCCCCGACAGAAGTTGCAGATTTAAGAATTTGATAGGATATTACCTGATATTCTTTTGAATTTGGAAGATTTCGTACTTCTTGAATTACATCAATTGAAAACTGAAAAAGACGTTTTTGTAAATTATTCTCCATCTTCTTTCTTTCTATTTTTTTTCCTTGCTGCCCAACACTTGTCACTCATTCCTTGTTCCTTATTACTTGTTCCTTGGCTCTTGCTCCTTGTTACTTGTTACTTGTTACTTGTTACTTGTTACTTGTTACTTGTTACTTGTTACTTGAAACCTGTCCCTTGCTGCTACAACTTTACAATAAACGCATCGTCGTAACCTTTTTTGCGAATTTCCCGCAATTCCCGGCGACAAACCCAATAATTGTCGTAATTCCCATAAAAATAACGATACAACTCGTCCTGCGGATCAAATGTCCGTGTAAGATCTTTAATCGTTATCCGCTTAAGGTTCATTTCAGATTTACTTGCAAATACCTGAATGGTAAAATGAGCATCTGCAGAAAGACTTTCCTGAACAGCTGCTGACTTTAAACCTGATGGAGTTTTAATTTTTGCCTGAGTAAAACCAAGGTCTTTTAATTTTTGAACCGCCTCATTTGCTAGCTTTTTATCGTTATAGTCTCCTATTTCAATAATATAAAGCGGCTTTTCAGATATCTTTAAATGCCCTAATTCATAATAGTAATCAACATATTCTTTTCCTCTCATTTTTCGCCCCATATTATAGGATCCTGTCTGATTCGAAGCCATTTTTACATCGTTTTTCCTTTCTGCCTCTACTCTAACTGCCGCCAACTCTCCTTTATTAATAACGGCAACACTTGCATGAGGAAAACCTGCCATCACTTTTTCCTGCAAATATTTCTTAGCATCACCCACATCCTCAAATCGCCCCAACACATATTGAAACATTCCATCCGCCTCCAGTACTTTCACTGAGTTGAACGGAGAAAAACTTTCTGCATTTAGACTGTTTTTGCTTTTCTGAAGAAGAATGGTGTAGTAATAATCATTACCAATATTAGTCAGTTTACCAATTGCAGTTTCAGCATCCTGATTCTTTTTAGCGGTTTGACTGGTGATTTTCTGCGTCTGAGTTTTATCCTGACCACCCTTTCTATTCGTAAGAACTGCTGAAATCTGCTCCGACGTGAACTCCTGATTTAAATCCAAAACCTTGGCATCGGCATATCCAAAAGACTTTATTTCTTCCACCCGAGTCTCGGCTTCACTCTTAGAATTGCTTAGACCGGATAAATAATGATACTCTCCATCTTTTCCACTCAACTCAACAACATCATTCAATTCTTCGAAATAATCGGTATATACCGGATATTTAAACTTTGCAATTTCTACACCGTAGGTTGAACCTCCCGCTGTAGAGCCGGCAAAGTTAATATCGAAAAAAGAAGAAAAGGAACCAATTGTCCCGGCGGTCAAGAAAAAACAGATTAAAAAGTAGATATTCCTCATAACAGATAGCAGAATAGAGTGTCAGATTAATTCTTAAAAATAACAAAAATTAACAGTAGTAAATACAAGAAACTGTTTAAAAATTTATCCTCTAGCTTTTTTATAAGCCAAAAACCTCATAATTGCGTTAAATTATCTTTAAACAGAATCACTATTCGTATCAAATTTGTCTCATTCTGAGTCTTTTTTCTTCGATAAAAATTTCTAAAAATAGATTTAAACAGCTTCTAATAAAATCATTAATTAATGGAAACAAATATTACAAAAGACAATCCCTCTTCCCAAGCTACTCTTTATACACAAATATTCGCTTTCCCAGGCAATAGTTTAATCTATAAACCTAAGCACCCCTCTGTTCTTCGAACATCTTCCCTTCTTGAGGGTACCGTAACGCAGTGAAGATTGTGAACGCAATTTGAAAATAATATTGTGAACAAAGTGCCGACAAGCGAAAGAATGCTAATTCTTGATATAATCCTTTTTATACATCTTGTTGCTCTTGATTTTTTCAACCAACAAGATGTGTATAAAGAGCAGCTTCCCAAGACGAATAACAATTGATTTACAATACAAAAATTAATTCTATCCTTCGATTCTCATGATGCTCATTTTCAGAACATCCCGAATCATCAAAGCACCCATTCAAAATAAACTCCTCGCCCCACGCACCAACCTCTATATCTGAAGCTTCCACACCTTGTTTTACCAAATATGTTTTTGCTTTTTCAGCTTTTTGAAGGGAGATATCCAAATTCATTTGCGCCAATCCTTTCGAGTCTGAATGGCCGTTTATCTTAATTCCCAATTCCGGAAATTCTTTCCAAAACCGGTACAAACGATCCAATATTTTTTTAGCTTCATCACTAAAATCATCCTCATTTTTATCGAAATAGATGTTTTTAAATGTAATCTTCTTCTTAGGATAAGCAATTGGCTCCAGTTCCGACACAAAAGCAAACTTAGGTTTTTCGCTGATTCGGCTCAAACTTACTTCAATATTCATATTTTGAGAGGATGGGTAATATTCAATCACCCGATCGATATATCCTGATTTTTGAACAGTAATCTCGTATAATATTCCCCGATCCAATTCAGATTCCGGTATGTCAAAAGAAGTTTCTCCCTCAATCATCCCTTTATCTGCAACAACCACTTTATTTTCCAGAGCTTTCAAAACTGCAAATTTCACATTTTTAATAATATCATTGGAATGTGCATCTTTCACAAAGATCTGAACGCATTTTTTGTCCTCTTTTTTCAATTCATAGATTCGGTCCCGCAAACCTCTATCTTCCCGGTCTGATACAAATAGCTGCATTCCTGTCTCAGGGATATCCTGAATTGAATACTCTGAAAATGCAGAATTATACGGCTCTCCCGGATTTATAACCGGAGCCCAACTGCCATCCTCATTTCTGGAAGTAAAAAACAGATCCAATTCTCCATAGCCTGCGTGTCCATCGGAAGAGAACCACAACTGATTATTCGACAGCACCCGTGGATAAATCTCGTTTTGTGCTGTATTGATTGATTTTCCTAAATTTTGAGGTTCTGTCCACTTCCCGCCATCTTGTTTGCTAACATACAAATCCATTCCTCCGTATCCACCCTTCATATCTGAAGAAAAATACATTGTTTTCCCATCAGGGGATAAAAATGGATAGCAACAGGAATACTTTCGACTGCAAAATGCCAGACTTTCCTTAGAACGCCATTCCCCGTTTTTCTTTTCAGCAATCGCAATCTCCATTTGTTGTTTTCCCTTCCGAATGTACCAACGCGTGTAATAAAGTGTATTTCCATCAGGAGAAATACAAATGGCTCCAATATCTGTTTTAGGTTCCAGTTTGCCGGCAAAAGATTTGGTTTCATTATACTCTGAATTTTCATCTGCAGCAAGCAACAATTTGTAATTTTTATCCGATCCTATTTTTCCGGCACCAGCTTCTGAGTATACAATTCCTTCGGGCAATAGGAAGATACCTAAGCACTTTCCCTGGGGCTGAACTTTAATCTTAGTGATTTTCAAATCTTGGTTTGCCTTTCGCACCTCAGTGAATTTACGAACAGCATCCAAGCGTATTTGAACTTCATTTGGATCCGCACCCAATTCACCGGCTCTTTCTGCCAGCAGAACAGCTGCGGTAAAATTATCATTAGCAAGGTTTATTTGAGAAAGGTGAAGTAAATCTGCAGAATTCTTCTCTTTTTCCTGAATACTGTTATAAAAATTCTCTGATTGATCGTAGTTGCCCAAAACAAAATAGCACTCTGCAATCTTCCGGTTGACTTCAGCATTTTTATTCTTTATATTCTTGAATTGAATAATGGCCTCCGGATAATCTCCTTTCAGAAGTGCTTTATCTCCTTTTTTTTCAAATTTACTTTGACTGAAAAGTGCAGCTGGAAGCATTAGGAATAAAACAAGCAGTTTTATCTTATAAATCATATTCGAATGGATTTAGAATGAACATAAACTAAAATTAAGGGTTTTAAGGACAATAACAAACAGTGATTTATAAAAACTTAACTTTTCAAGACTCTTTGATTATTTCACCTTTGACATTTGGACTTTTCGACTCTTCCAGACTCTTCCAGACTTCTACACAACAGCTAAAGAAGTTGGCAATGCATAGATTCAAAAACACGACAGAAATCATCTGAAAATCAAAATCTGTCCGGATTACCTATTACTTTTTGACTCTTCGACCTTTGGACTTTTTGACTTTTCCAGACTTTCCGAGACACTTTTTCTCCTAAAGCCAAGTGGTAATTCAATACCTATGCTTCTTTTTACCTTACATCTTGCGGCGCAGAAATAAAATCCTGTTTCAAAAAAACATTTTCACCTGCGCCAACTTGTAATGTCGAATTCTTATCCCAGGGTGACATTCGCTTCGCTCATTTTCCCCGGGCTATTCCTATTTGAGCCCTTCAGGCTCCGATAAAATGAGCAATCACTTTATCTACCTTACTTTTGTTGATCTTTTCACTTTTGACCTTCGACTTTCTGACTTTTCAAGACTTTCCGACCTTTGGACTTTTCGAGACAGTTTTTCTCCACTGGCTAAACCCTTGAGGTAATTCAATACCTATACTTCTTTTTACCCTACATCTTGTGGCGCAGAAATAAAATCCTGTTTCGAGAAAACATTTTCACCTGCGCCAATTTGCAATGTCGAATTCTTATCCCAGGGTGACATTCGCTTCGCTCCTTTACCCCGGGCTATTCATATTTGAGCCCTTCAGGTTCCAGTAAAATGAGCAATCACTTTATCTACCTTACTTTTGTTGATCTTTTCACTTTTGACCTTCGACTTTCTGACTTTTCAAGGCTCTTTGACTTTTAGGACTCTTCTATCCTCTCATCAGTAAGGAACTGTCTCCATAACTTAGGAAACGAAAATCATTATCCAACGCGTACTGATATATCTCCCTCCAATTATCACCAACGAGTGCCGAAATTAAAAGAAGCAACGTACTTTGCGGCTGGTGAAAGTTTGTCACCAAACCCGAGATAACTTTAAATTCATATCCCGGAGCGATAATAATCTGAGTTGCGACATTAAATAAAGTCAAACCATTCTCCTGCATATAGCTGCAAATTGCCTGATACGATTCCTGCCTGCTGTAATTAGCCGGTAACTGATAAGCCTCCCACTGTTTCAGCAAATGAGGATTTTCCTTTTGGGTCAGAATTTTAACACCCATCCAATACAAACTCTCCAAACTTCGCACAGATGTTGTGCCCACCGCAATAATTTGTCCGCTAAGCTTTATGATATTCTGAAGACTCTCAAGGGTCACCTGAATATGCTCTGTGTGCATTTCATGATCGCCTATCTGCTCCGATTTCACAGGCTTAAACGTTCCAGCTCCAACATGCAGTGTCAATTCTTCCCGATTTATTTTTTTTGCTTTCAAGCGGGAAAACACATCCTCAGTAAAATGCAGTCCTGCTGTTGGCGCAGCCACCGAACCTTCGTATTTTGAATAAACGGTCTGGTAACGAAGCAAATCTGTTGCTTCCGTATCCCGATTTAAATACGGAGGAATTGGAATTTTACCAGTTTGTTCCAATACCTCACTAAAACTCAGATCCGGATGATTCCAGGAAAAAAAGATTTCCTGAGCTCCTTCCAATGCCTCCTGCTTCTCTGCTTTCAGGAAATACTCCTTATCATCAACATAGAAAGGCATTTTTAACACCCCGGACTTCCATTTTCGTGCATTTCCTACGATACATTTCCAGGATGAAGAACCACAAGCCTGGAAAGCCAGGTTGTAATCAGCCGGCTTCAAAGGTTCCAGGCAGAATATTTCAATTCGTGCTCCTGTTTCCTTATGAAATATCAATCGGGCCTGAATCACTTTGGTATTATTAAACACCATCGTAGTTCCAGAGGCAATCTCCGAAGGTAAATTCTCAAATACAGATTCCGAAATCAATCCGTTTTTGTAAATCAGTAATTTTGACAAATCCCTGTTCGCTAAAGGGTGTTTGGCAATTCTCTGATCGGGAAGATCGTAGGTGAAATCTGAAATTTGAATTTGCTTGGCGTCCAAACTATTTATATTGATATTACAATCCATCTATTTCTTAATTAATCAAGCTTTATTCCTAATAAAGAAAGGGCTTTGCCTTTTGGTCGGCAAAAATAGCTAACTTTGTCGGGAATAGAAAACCTGTTGACTGTTTTAGATTTTTGAAGTAGAAACGAATGCCAAAACAGCCAACCCAAATTAGATAATCCGATGCAAATAAATATAGGAGATAAAGTCCGGTTTTTAAATGAAATTGGTGGTGGTATCGTGACCCGAATAATTGATGCTAAAACTGTTATGGTTTTAAATGACGAGGATGAATTTGAGATTCCAAGTCTGAAAACCAATTTGGTTGTGATTGAATCGGTAAACACAGGAACTTCCCCTCAATCCAAACAAAGTAATTCTTCAAGTTCAGGTTCCTCATTACCATCAACAAAACAAGCACTATTTGTTGAAAAAGAGGAAGTTTACGTTGCTTTTGCTCCCAAGGAATCGGCCACCCAATCGGAAAGCCCGTTGGAACTGTTTTTAATTAACGATACCAATCAAATTCTTTTGTACACTTTTTGTGATGAAAAAGGAAATGGACTGGAAGGAATAACTGCAGGAACTCTTGATCCCAAATCAAAAATTCTTTTATCAGAATACGAAATGAAAGACCTGAACGAATTGACCTGCTGTCATTTTCAAATCATTTTTTATCAGCAAGGAAAATGCTCACCTAAAAGACCTTTGGATCGTACGCTCAAAATTCAGGCTGTAAAATTCCACAAATCTTCAAGCTATAAGGATACTGCATACTTTCATCAGGGCGTGATACTTTACAAACTTACAGGTGAAAATCTGGAGCAAAAAATAGAAGAACTAAGCAATAAAGATTTCCAACAGGCAATTCGTGAAAAAGAAGATTCAGAAAAAGTAAAACCGACACCAAAAAACAATAATTCTGATGATAATTTAATCGAAGTTGACTTACACATTAATGCATTAATTGACTCTGTAACAGGATTATCAAATGCCGACATCCTTGAATTTCAACTTAATAAATTTCATGAGGTATTGCGTCAGAACCAATATGAGAAAGGCAAAAAAATTGTATTTATTCATGGTATCGGCAATGGCACATTAAAGCAGCATGTTCACAATGAACTCAAAAGAAAATATAGAAAACACTATTCTCAAGATGCCTCGTTTAAAGAATATGGATGGGGAGCAACCATGGTTACAATACGATAAAAAGTCTGGAAAATCCGAAAGATCGAAAAGTCTGGAATACAAAAACTTATTGTAATAATGATCTCAGAATTAAATTGCCACGTGGCTTTAGCGGGTATAGTATTGAAAGGGAAAATATTTTTTGCAGCCTCTTTACCTGTGGATTAAAAAAGAACTAAATAAAAAAAGACGCAAATGCGTCTTTTTTTTATATCCTGATATCGCCTTGAGCAATTTTAAGTATGAATAAAGGATTTGATTGGCTCGAAACAGGCCAGAAAAGCAAGAAATCCTAATGCTGCAATTACAATTCCCGAAATTTTATTGATCCAAAATAATTGTTTTAATCTGAATTTCTTGCGGAATATATTAATAATGGTCGACAAGGTATACCACCATAAAGCTCCTCCCAACAGCACACCTAAAATCAAGAACAATTCAATTCTCAAAGTCGGATTGCTTCCAAAGATAGATGCTCCGGCAAAAACTGCAACAAAAACAAAAACTGCAATCGGGTTCGATGCAGTAAGAAAAAATATAGAAACGAAGTCACCCAGCATTCCCTTTTTACCCGTTTTCTTTGCTCCTCTAATCTGCTTTATAGGATTTGTAAGGAAGATTCGCAACCCTACATACACCAGAAAAATACTACCGATTAACTGCAGGTAGAATTCCTGTGTTTTAATAAAACTAAGCACCATTCCCAAACCAAAAGCGGCAACTGTAGCATAAAACATATCTGCAACAGCAGCACCCAGACCCGAAATAAAACCGGCCAAGCGACCTTTCTGAATGGTTTTTTGAATAATTAACACCCCTATCGGACCTAATGGTATCGAAACCATTAACCCCACAACTATTCCTTTAAATAAATATTGAAAATCCAACTACTAAATCTTTTTCAGTTAACAAAATTGCTTGCAAAGGTGGTAAAATATATGCTAAAATCTGACATCTTCCGATGAAAATCTTTTCATAATGGTGTCATCATTGAATTCCTTCGACAATGATTCAATCACTTTAATTGGCACATCAAACAAATCAACTACGATTAAACCATCCAGACAATCATTAAAATTTGGGTCTATATTAAACCCCACAATCCTCGCATTCAGAGAAATATATTTCTTAAGAAGCACCGGCAACTTATCATTAGTTATCTCAAAATCGCCAATTAACTTATCTAGTTTATTGATATCATTCTTAGCCATTTCCAATAAAATATCCACATCCAGATCTTTTATTTTGACCTTGAATTTCTTTCTTGATTTAATGTACTGTCCTAAATCGTAATTGAAATAATTCCGCATAATAAATTTAATGATCAAATCTTTCGACAAATCAGAATACTTATTACTGATACTCACAGGTCCTATCAAATAACGCGACTGAGGATTCTTGAGTAAGAAATACAGAATCCCTTTCCAAAGCAAAAAGAGAGGCATTGGCTTTTTTTGATATTCCTTCACAATAAATGAACGCCCCAACTCCAATGATTCATGAAGAACAGGCTGGAATTTTTTGCTCATACGGAACAGGCTCTGCAAATAAAAGCCTTTCAATCCGTACTCCGAAAGAATTTCATTTCCTTTGCCAACACGATAAGCACCTACTATCTTTTTCAGTTCCTCATCCCAAATAAAAAGCTGATGATAATACAAATCATACTCATCAACATCAATCCCCAGATTTGTTCCTTCACCAACTTCCCGAAAGGTAATTTCCCTTAACCGACCAAGTTCGGTCAACACATGAGGCAACTTAGAAGAAGGTGCACAATACACAGTAAAATTACTGCTTTTAAACAGCAAATATTCCTGAGGAAGACTTTCCACCTCACTTTGAATAATCTCTGGGCTTACAGAAGGTACAATATCTTCAACCTTTGCAATTTTTTCCTTGCGTTTGAATTGATAAAACTTTTTTACCTCAATTGGAGTTCCCAGCATATAAGTCTTTGCGCGCAAAAACCGACCATACTGATTGATATCTGTGAAGCCTTTCTGATCTTTTACCGAAATTGGATTTCCAATACGGATCCGAACCGTTTTATTCTTTTTATTTAATAATTCTGATGGCAATTTCACTGTCCTAAGTGTAGGATGAATCATTCCCAGTAAATGGAATATCAAACTATTGCTTCCCTGAAAATAAATAGGCACAACAGGTACATCAGCTTTCTTAATAAACTTAAGAATAGATGGCTGCCATTGCTTATCGGTAATATTATTTGTGTGGGACTGATAAGACGAAACCTCTCCCGCAGGAAATATTCCCAAGGGAAAACCACCGCTTAGATGACGAAGTCCTTCTTTAATGCCTCCTGTACTGGAAGCTACCCCCTTTCTTTCCTCAAAAGGATTTACACCCAAAAAATAATCTTTTATGGGCTCAATCTTTTTCAGTAAGAAATTAGCCATTGCCTTAAATTCAGGGCGCACCATACAAATCAGCTTAATCAGAATTAAGCCGTCAATTCCTCCAAACGGATGATTTGATATTGTAATAAACGGACCTTCTTTGGGAATACGCTTTAATTCTTCCTCGTCAAATTCGAATTTAATCCCTAAATCGTCTAGTAACGCATCAATAAAATCAATGCCATCCTTGCCACAATTTGCAGAATACAAATCATTCAATTTATTCAATCGAAGAATATACATCAACAATTTGGCAAAACTTTCCCCACCAAACCAGCTAAGGCTCTCATTTGCCTTTAATAAATCTTTTGGATCAACCAACTTCATATGTCAATACGTTCTAAAAAGGTTGTCCCGACAAATATCGGGAGTGACAAACTAAATCAATTAACATCTGTATTTAAGACTGTATCATGAATCAGTATTTATCTATGTTTTTTGTTTCAAAGTCATTACTATTTTCGAAAAAGCCCAGATTATTCAGCCCCACTAACCAAACCAAAAGTATCAGACCTTTTCAACCGGATAAAAATAGTATTATTTATCAATACTCCAGTCCAATATTCAATTAAAAAACTTAACAATTACTGTTAATTACAAAGTCTGATCGAACCAGCCCCCATTATCAAAAACACGAACCGACTCAAACCCAATATCTTTGAGCAGACTCACGGCGATATCGAATCCTGAAACTAATTCATCCACATGATGAGCATCGGTACTGATTGTAACAGGTACCGCATATTTTTTACATTCTCTCAAAAAATACAAACCGGGAAAAAATGAATCAGACTTTTTCTTGTAAATCCCTCTGGTATTGACTTCAACAATAGTACCGGAATTCTTAATCACTTTAATTGTCTCATCCAGTAAATCAATATACCATTTTTCATTTTCAGAAAAAAAACGGCCTTTATTGTTCATTTTCACCTTATCTACATGCCCAACAATGTCCGGTTTTTGAGTTTCAATCATTTCAATTACCTGATTGTAATAGGCAGTAACTGCTTTTTGCACATCCCCGTCAAACAAAACCTCAATACCATGAATATAATTTGTATCCGGTCCATCGAGAAACCAATATTCCGAATCAGATTTAGCCTTCACCAAATGGACCGAACCGATTGTATAATCTAACCCAGCCTCTTTTTTCAACTCCTTAAAAGATTTTGTCACTTCAGGAATATAGTCAATCTCCAGGGAAAGGTAAATTTGTATTTTAGACCGGTACTTTAGCTTCAACCCCTCCACTTCAGATGAATACTCCTTTAAGCTTTGCAATGGCATACTCCATGGTTCATTTTGCACCAATGGTGCATGAGAAGAGAAACCAACTGCACTCAACCCAAGATCTATAGCTCTTTCAACAAACTCTTCCGCCGTGTTTTTACCATCGCAAAAGGTCGTATGAGTGTGATATGAAAAATAATTCATTTGTCCGATTTTAGTAAGGCAAAGATACTTCAAGACACCAATATCACAAAATCCTTTCTCAATATGCATCAATTGTCCGGCCTTAATCAAACAACAAAAGAAGCTTTTTATTATCCGTTGAAAATTTATTATTTATTGGGATGATAATCCTTCTTTAAAATCTTTATAAATAATACTATCTTTGCAATAATTTAAAACATATGACTGAGAGCAACAAATTACACATAGATAAATGGCTTCCTACATCGGCTAAGGAAGTAAAAGAAAGAGGTTGGGAAGAATTGGATGTAATTCTATTCAGCGGTGATGCCTATATTGATCATCCTTCGTTTGGAGCTTCTGTGATAGGAAGAGTTCTGGAAAACGAAGGCTTGAAAGTTGCCATTGTACCACAACCAAACTGGCGTGATGATTTGCGCGACTTTAAAAAACTGGGACAGCCTAAATTATTCTTCGGTGTAACCGCGGGTAATATGGATTCGATGGTTAATCATTATACTGCCAACAGAAGATTACGGCATGATGATGCGTATACTCCCGATGGCAGACACGGCCAAAGGCCTGATCGTCCCACAATAGTTTATTCTCAGATTCTGAAAAAACTATACCCTGACACCCCCATACTAATTGGAGGAATTGAAGCTTCATTAAGAAGGGTAACTCATTACGATTATTGGGATAATGAACTGAAACCAAGCATCCTTTGCGAAAGCAATGCCGATTTATTGGTTTATGGAATGGGCGAAAAGCCATTAAAAGAAATTGTTCGCCTAACAAAAAAAGGAGTACCATTTTATTCTTTGACTAATATTCCACAAACGTCTTTTCTTGTTGCCCAAGATGAAGTTTATCCCACAAAGAAAACATGGCAGGATCAGAAACTCTATTCACATGAAGATTGCCTGAACGACAAGAAAAAATTCGCAAGTAACTTTCGGTACATTGAGATGGAATCGAATGCAATGATGGCAAAGAAACTCACTCAAGACTATAAAGATCAGACCATTGTTGTGAATCCTCCGTACCCGGTGATGAACGAAAAGGAAATGGATGAAGTTTACGACCTTCCCTATACCCGATTGCCACATCCGCGATACAAAGACAAAAAGATTCCTGCTTTCGATATGATTAAATTCTCGGTAAACATGCACAGAGGATGTTTTGGAGGCTGTTCATTCTGCACCATATCTGCCCATCAGGGAAAATTTATTGCCAACCGATCTGAAAAATCGATATTGAAAGAGGTTGAAAACATTACAAAGATGCCCGATTTCAAAGGTTATCTTTCAGATTTAGGAGGCCCTTCTGCCAATATGTACCAAATGAAGGGGATTTTCGAATCTATTTGCAAAACCTGCAGAAGACCTTCGTGCATTCACCCGGATGTTTGTCCAAACCTGAACACAAATCATCAGGCAATGCTTGACATTTACAAAAAAGTTGATCAAGTTCCAGGAGTTAAGAAATCGTTCGTTGGCAGCGGTATTCGTTATGACCTTATTCTACATCAGACTAAAGATGATAAAATAAATAAATCGAACCGGGAATATGCTACCGAATTGATTAAAAATCATGTGTCGGGAAGATTAAAAGTTGCTCCGGAGCATACTTCCGATGACGTTTTGAATATGATGAGAAAACCATCCTTTAATTTATTTTACAAACTGAAGGCTTTGTTCGACGACATCAATAAAAAAGAAGGTTTGAACCAACAATTAATTCCATACTTCATTTCAAGTCACCCGGGAAGTCAACCAACCGATATGGCCGACCTTGCTGTGAAAACAAAAGAACTTGATTTTAAGCTGGAACAAGTTCAGGATTTCACACCGACACCAATGACGGTTGCTACAGTAATCTACTACTCCGGCTATCACCCGTATACTTTAAAGAAAGTATTTACGGCAAAAAGTGAAAAGGAGAAGTTATCGCAGCGGAAATTTCTATTCTGGTATAAAAAAGAGTATCGGGAAGCTATAAAAACTGAATTAATAAAAATGGGCAAAAAAGATATGCTGACCAAACTTTTCAAATAGTTAAGCAACTATTAACAGGTATTCATAACAAATATGAAGAGGTTTGAAAACCTCTTCTATTTATTTGCGTATATTGGAAAAACCAACTCTAACTACTTTGCATGACTAAATTTTACCTACGAACTACTGCAGTTGTCATACTGATCATTCTCGTTTTTATTGTCTTCGGATGCAACAAAAACAGGAAAGACAGAGCTAATGAGAATGCCATTGAATTAATAGGAAAACAGAAATACGCCGAAGCAATTAAAGAATTTTCCACAATTGTTAAAGGCGATAAAAACTACCTTCCAGCCTATTACAACAGAGCAATATGTTACTCTTTTCTTAATAAGAACAGAGAAGCAATTAATGATTTGAATTTTGTAATCTCGAAACAAAAATTCGATGAAGAGGCCTATTTAAACAGAGCAATTCTCTTTGAAAATCAAAAGAAATATAAGGATGCTATTAAAGACTACACTCATCTACTCACCATAAATCCCAGAAACATTCAGGCATTACATTTTCGTGGCATTTGCAAGTACTACATTAAAGATTACGCCGGAGCAGTAACTGACTATAGTCTAGCAATAAAGTACGGACTAAACTCTTCGGGTGTTTACTACAACAAAGCAGTTGCGCTAGATTGCCTGGAACAATACCCCAAGGCAATAAAATATTACGACAAAGCAATAAAAATTGACGGAAAATTGGAACGGGCCTACTTCGCCCGGGGAATTGCCAATTTGAAAAACGGCAACAAAGAAGCAGCTATTGCAGACATTAAACAAGCCGAAAAATTAGGTTTCAAGAAAGCGACTCACGTACTCAAGGAAATTATTGGTTGATTATTCAATCTCTTTAAATAATTTTCCCTGCCAAGCATCTCTTTCCACCAATCTCTTGTCCAGTTTATCTACGAATTCGAAATTTTTGACTCCCCATTTCGGAGCGATCAACCATCCTTTTGGTGCCTGATTTATAAATCGTTCCAAACTCACCCTTGGGTTAATTCTCTCAATTACATCGACAATAAAATCCAAATACTCTTCCATTTCGAACAAGTGGAATTTCTCTGGTTCCGTTTCATATTCTTTGGCCATTATGGTATTATTTAGAATTTGCAACTGATGCATTTTAAGCGTATCAACCGGTAAATTTGACAACTTCACAGCATGCTCAATCATCATCTGAGGTGTATCAAACGGAAGGCCGTTCACCAAATGGGCTCCAATATGAATTCCACGACCCGAAGTTCTCATTATGGTTTTCTCTGCCTCCTGATAAGAATGCCCACGATTTATAGCTTCCAAAGCACGGTTATTCAATGATTCAACACCATACTCAATGCTGATATAATTATCTTTGGCCAATTCTTCCAAATAGCACAAAAGAGAATCAGAAACGCAATCGGGTCGGGTACCAATTACCAAACCAACTACTTTCTCGTGTGACAAAGCCTCCTCATAAATTTGTTTTAAATGATCAAGTGATCCGTAGGTATTTGAATAAGCCTGAAAATAAGCCAGATAATACTGAGCTTTATATTTGGTATTAAAGAAGTCTATTCCCAGTAAAATTTGCTCTGTAACTGTTTTTTTAGGACTGCAGTAAGCTGGATTAAAACTATTGTTATTGCAATATGTACAACCACCTACACCTTTGCTCCCATCGCGGTTGGGACAAGTAAAACCAGCATCGATTGATATTTTTTGAATTCGTTCCGAAAACCGTCTTTTAAATGAACTTGGAAAATCATTATATCTCTTATTGTTTCCCCACTGAAATTGCTTATCTGTCATACCTCTTCTAATTTATCGTAAAAATACAAAAGAAATTGATTCCAGTAAATTGATTGACATTAATTGGAATTCATCAAGATAAGCTGCAGGCTTAAAAATCAAACAGAAGACAAAGTTAAAATGCAGCGGTATAGGTTTTTTACAAATATTACTATAATATTGAAACAGTAAATCTCCTACTATATTTGTATTTTTACATGCAAAACTGCAAAGCATTGCATAAGTATTTTCTTTATTTAATAGAATGAGCGTTTCATTTATTGAAAGTATTCTTTATATTGCCTTTGACACTTTATTAAAACTTTAAACATGTTTTCAAAACAAGACCAATCTCAATTCAAGGCCAAAGCCATTGATATTAAGACCATTGAAGAACAAATAAACAACTTCAAAACTGGTTTTCCTAAAATGAAATTGAAGAAGCCTGCCACAATTGATGACGGAATAATGCAAATTTGTGATAATGAACAGGATATTTATCAAGAAGTATTTACGGCACATGCCAAAAGCCTTTCATTGCTAAAATTTGTTCCAGCTTCGGGCGCAGCAACAAGAATGTTTAAATCGCTGTACGATTTTTTGAACACTTATCAGGACACGGAAGACGAATACCTAAAATTCCTTTGTAACAAGGGACCGGAAACCATGTTTAACTTCTTTGACAGAATTGAAGATTTTGCTTTCTATGGGGATCTTCGAAATATTGTTTCGGAAAACAATATGGATTTGGAAAAGATGATTGATAAAAATCAATTCAAACAAATCCTGGCCATGCTCCTAACAAAAAAAGGGCTTAATTATGCAAGTCTTCCTAAGGGACTGCTGAAATTCCACAGGTACAAACATTTTTCCAGAACAGCTTTTGAGGAACATTTGGTTGAGGCGCTAAATTACGCTAAAAACTCCAAAGGAGATGCCCAAATTCATCTTACCGTATCAGAAGATCACAAAGAACTATTTGAGGATCGTTTAGACAAAACCAAGGAAACTTTTGAAGAAAAATATAACGGCAAACTAAATGTTGCTTACTCTGTTCAGAAATCCTCTACCGACACCATTGCTGTTGATACAAACAATGAACCTTTCCGAAACGAAGATGGTACAATACTATTCCGTCCGGGTGGACATGGTGCTTTAATTGAGAATTTAAATGAGCTGAATGCTGATATTGTTTTCATTAAAAATATTGATAATGTTGTTCCTGATCGTTTAAAGGAAATTACTTACAAATTCAAGAAGGTTTTAGCAGGCATTCTGTTGGAACGCCAGTCATTTATTTTTGACTATTTAAAAATTTTGGAAGAAGACAAAGACATTTCGCAAAATACCCTTGATGAAATGCTTGCCTTTTTAGAAGATAAACTTTGCACAAAAGCGCCTGCAAGTCTTAAAATTGAAGATCCTGAAAAACTGAAGAAATACCTGTTTTCCAAATTCAACCGTCCTATTCGTGTCTGCGGTATGGTTAAGAACGAAGGTGAACCTGGTGGAGGACCATTTTGGTCAAGAAATTCAGATGGATCTGTATCTCTTCAAATTGTTGAAGGATCGCAAATTGACAAACAAGACGTTCGACAAACAAATATTTTTGAACGTTCTACGCACTTTAATCCGGTAGATTTGATTTGCGGTATTAAAGACTATAAAGGAAATAAATTTGATCTTCCTTTGTTTGTTGATAAGCAAACCGGTTTTATCTCTCAAAAATCACACAATGGCAGTGATCTGAAAGCAATGGAATTACCAGGTTTGTGGAATGGTGCCATGTCTGATTGGAATTCTGTATTTGTAGAGGTTCCAATTGCCACTTTTAATCCTGTGAAAACAGTATTTGATTTACTTAGAATTGAACACCGCAATTTATAATTAACAACGGCCTCCTTGCAAGAGGCCGTTTGTTTTGGGCAAAACCCCGTAAAAACAGAAATAAGGATTAACTTTTGTTAATATCTTACATCTTGAATATTTTAAAATTAATCCTATTTTTGCAGTGCAATAATCATTTTAATTTGATAGATGATAGAGAATACAGAAAACTATCTTGATGATGATGCGCTTACTTTGGTAGGCCGGTTCGAAGAAATGATTAAAGCTGAGACGCTTTACTACTTCGATGTTCATGAATTTGAAAGCATTATTGATCACTATATTGAGAAGGGCAATCTGTTGGAAGCTGTTAAAGTTTCTAACATTGCTAATAAACAGCACCCCGGTGCTATTTCTCTCCAAATTAAAAAAGCTCAGATTTTAGTTGATCGGGAACAGCATCTCGAAGCACTTTCCATTTTAAAGGATATACAGGGTATTGAATCTTCGAACAAGGAGATTCTTCTACTTAAAGGGAACATATATAACCATATAGGAAAACCTGAGCTTGCAAAAAAACAATTCGATAAAGCTCTGCAGGTCAGTTACGAGAATCGTGAAGATTTACTTTTCAGAATTGCACTTGCTTTCGAGCAATTGAGTCAATTCAGCCTTGCGGTTGAATATCTGGAAGAAGCACTGGAATTAGACGAAGAAGATTCGGAAGTTCTTTTTGAATTGGGTTATTGTTATGAGAAAATTGGGGAGGATGATCAAAGTATCATGGCTTATGAGCAATTTTTAGAGCTAAACCCATTCTCCGACAACGCCTGGTACAATCTGGGAATCATTTTTAACCGCATGGGGAATTTCCCAAAAGCTGTTGAAGCCTACGAATTCACACTGGCGGTAAATGATCAACATAGTAAAGCCTATTTTAACAAAGCCAATGCTCTGGCTAATCAGGGACTTTTCGAAAAAGCGATAAAATGCTACACCGAATATCTGGAATTTGATGATGATCACGCTTCAACCTATTCCTATATTGGCGAATGTTTTGAGAAAATGGACGAATACGAACAAGCCTTAATCAATTACGAAACAGCCATTAAAACGGATGAGAATTTAGCGGATCCCTGGTTTGGAATGGGATTAATTCTCATGTATCAGGATAAAATTGATGAGTGTTTGGTTTATCTTGAAAAAGCTAAAAATCTGGATGATACAAATTCAGACTATTGGTTTGCCTTGGGATCGGCTTACGCCAGAGCCAATTCACCTCAAAAAGCAGTTCAGGCATTCAGAGAGGCTATTGATCTGGATCCTTACGATACCACTTATCCAATAACTCTCGCTGAATATTATCATCAAAATGAAAATGAAGAAACCGCTATTGATGTGTTGTTGGAAAGTCTTGTTCAGACTCCAAACTGTCCTCAATTACTAAGTAATTTAGCTGCTTACTATGCAATTACGGGAGACATCAAGTCTTCGGAACATTATATCAGACAAGCGATCGATATCGATTCTGAAAACATTAATGACATCTTTATTCAGTTTCCTGAATTGAAGAAAAATAAAATCTTCACCAAACTAATCAAAGCAAACCAATAATTGCATTTGAAACCAGTAAAGTAAGCGCAACAAAATTATACTATGCCCAGAAAAATGAAAGACTACCTTCTTATTGCCTTTAAAGGAATGGGAATGGGAGCAGCAGATGTTGTACCGGGAGTTTCCGGTGGCACAATCGCATTTATTACCGGTATTTACGAGGAATTAATTAACAGCATAAAATCCATTAACGGAAATGCGGTAAAACTTCTCTTTCAATTCAAATTCAAAGAATTCTGGCAGGCAGTTAACGGAAACTTTCTATTGGCATTGATCTTCGGAATTTTCCTAAGTTTTTTGTCATTGGCTAAGCTGATTAAGTATTTTCTCTCTGAACAGCCTATTTTAATCTGGTCTTTCTTCTTTGGGTTGATTGTTGCATCTGCAATTGTTATTGCCCGTAAAATAACGGAGTGGAAACTACGCACTATTATAGCAATGCTTATTGGTATCGGAATTGCCTATATGGTAACTGTTGTTACCCCGGCAGAAACCCCTACCTCCTACTGGTTTCTCTTTCTTTCGGGAGCATTGGCAATTTGTGCGATGATTTTACCTGGAATATCAGGCGCCTTCATATTGCTCCTTTTGGGCAAATATGAATACATCCTAAATGCCATCAGTTCTTTTAAACTGGATGTTGTTGCTGTAGTTGGTGCCGGAGCTGTAATAGGCCTCTTAAGTTTCTCAAATCTGCTAAGCTGGCTGTTAAAAAAATACCACAACATGACTATCGGTTTGCTTTCCGGATTCATGATCGGATCTTTAAATAAAGTTTGGCCCTGGAAAAACACAATCTCAACCTTTATTGACCGGCACGGAGTTGAAAAACCATTGCTGCAGGAAAATATACTGCCAAATACTTTCACTAATATTCTTGGGCAGGATTCACAATTGATATTTGCAATTCTTTTGGCCATTGCCGGATTTCTATTAATTTGGATGATGGAAAAATTTTCTCCGGAATCAAAAACAGAATAAAATGGATACATTCGGAATTCTTGGTTTCCCTCTGGGACACTCTTTTTCAAAAAAATTCTTTACAGATAAGTTTACCAAAGAAAATATAGACGCTTCTTTTTTAAATTTCGAACTTTCCAATATTCAGGATTTCCCTACTATATTGGAGCAACATCCCGACTTAAAAGGATTCTGTGTTACCATTCCTTACAAACAGGATGTAATTCAATTTCTCGATGATATTGATCCTTTGGCAGAAAGAATTGGTGCTGTAAATTCCGTACAGATTATCCGTGAAAATGAACAATTTAAATTAGTCGGATACAACACCGATATTCATGGATTTACCGAATCGCTGCGTGTTTTTTTGGACGGAGCGAAACCAAAAGCATTAATATTAGGAACTGGCGGGGTTTCAAAAGCTGTAGCCACAGCATTTGAAGAAATGGAGATTGAATACCAATTTGTATCCAGAGCTGCTTCTGACAAATGCATCAGCTACGAGATGCTTTCCTCTGAGGTTATTAGCAATTACCATTTGATTGTGAATTGTACTCCGTTGGGAACTTTCCCTAAAGATGATACCTGTCCGGATATCCCATACGAACACCTTACAAAAGATCATTTTCTGTACGATGTTGTTTATAATCCTGCAGAAACTCTCTTCATGAAAAAAGGAGCAGAAAAAGGAGCTAAAACTCATAATGGTCTAAAGATGCTTCACTTACAGGCCGAGAGAAACTGGGAGATTTGGAATAGATAACTCAAAAAAATCTCACATTCCAATCCTTGGTATTGTAAATTCACAATACAATTCGTCATAATATTATTTGATCAAATGTTGGGTTGGTGCGACAGCAGCATTAAAACATACATTTTGTTTATGTAGAATGCTTTTCATAAATTCACGAGCTAAAGTAAACAATTCCTTAATCAGGCAAACCAAAGATTTCCAATTTTGGATATTTACAATTCAACAAGGAATTACATTTGCAATACTTAGTAAGCAGATCATATGTCAGACAATAAAGACAAAATAAATCAGCTTTTCGAGATACAAGAAAAGCTTCATAAAAAACAAGAGGCTCTGTCGAATGAGATTAGTGAATTACGACATGAAATAATTCGTCTGAAGAACAGCGAAACCAAACCTCTTGCAGATAAAGAAGAGACGCAGATTTTGAATAAAAATCTTCTTGATGATCTGAAAAACATAGCATCTCCAGCAGATCAGGAAAAACCCAAAATTGAAACTGCAAAAACAATTGTAACTCCTCCTGTAACCAATCAACCTCCAAAATCGAAATCCGATCTTGAGAAATTTATTGGTGAAAATCTGATCAATAAAATTGGGATTGCCATTACCATTATTGGTGTGGCGATAGGTGCCAAGTACTCCATCGACAATGATCTTATCAGTCCTTTAACCAGAATAATCCTAGCTTATTTAACGGGAATTAGTCTGTTGGGTTTTGGAATAAAACTAAAAGCGAAATATGAAAATTACAGCGCCGTTCTGGTGAGTGGTGCCATAGCAATTCTATATTTCATTACCTATATGGCCTACAGTCTGTACGATCTGTTTCCGCAGGCATTTGCTTTTATTCTGATGCTGATTTTCACCGTATTCACTGTTGTTGCTGCGATCAATTACAACAAGCAGGTAATTGCTCATATCGGTTTGGTGGGAGCATACGCAGTTCCCTTCCTGCTAAGTGACGGCTCAGGAAAAGTGGCTGTACTTTTTACCTACATGACTATTATTAACATTGGCATTCTTTTCATTGCATTCAAGAAATACTGGAAGGCATTGCATTATTCTTCTTTCGTGCTTACCTGGTTGATTTTCTATTCCTGGTTCCTGGGAAAATACGAAACCAGCGAACACTTTGTACTGGGAAGCAGCTTTCTAATCGTATTCTTCACGATCTTTTATTTGCTGTTCCTTGCTTACAAATTGGTTCGAAAAGAGAAATTCAACAAAGGCAATTCTCTGCTTATCGTATCCAACTCCCTTATCTTTTTTGGTCTGGGATATTCTATATTATCCCTTCACGAAACAGGACAACATTTATTAGGATTATTCACCCTTATCAATGCTTTTATTCACAGTATTGTCAGTGTAATTATCTACAAACAAAAGCTTGCCGACAAAAATGTTTTCTATTTGATATCAGGTTTAGTTCTCATATTTATCACCATCGCATTTCCTATTCAACTAGACGGAAATTGGGTAACTTTATTATGGGTCAGTGAAGCCGCTCTGCTCTTCTGGATTGGCCGAACTAAAAAAGTTTCCATTTACGAAGCAATGTCTTACCCTTTAATGGTACTTGCTTTCTGTAGTATTTTGCAGGATTGGACCACCATGTATAACACCTACCTTGTGGATGATCCTGAAACCAAAATCACTCTATTTCTTAATGTTAATTTTTTAAGTTCATTACTATTCATTTTTTCTTTTGGACTCATCAACAGATTGAACAGCAATATCAAATATCCTACTTTATTAGGCTCATGGCTAAAGGTCACAAAACTATTATCCTATGCCATTCCTGTTATTCTCGTATTTACGCTTTACTATTCAATCCGATTGGAAATTGGCAATTACTGGAATCAACTAATTAAGGAGTCGGCATTAAGCATTCAGGCAACCGGAGAGGAATATGCCAGCTACTATAACAACTACGATTTAAAAGAATTTAAAACGATCTGGATCATCAATTATTCATTACTGTTTTTTTCAATTCTTTCTTATGCAAATATCCGGAAATTAAAAAACAAAAATTTAGCTTATGCCGGTATTGGATTAACAACGATAACTTTGGTCGTATTTTTAACCCAAGGATTGTACTCCCTAAGTGAATTAAGAGAAAGTTATCTTACTCAAAGTTTATCTGAATATTATCACCGGGGAACATTCAATATCATTATCAGATACATCTCATTAGCCTTTGCTGCGATTGCACTTACAAGTATATTTCTTCATGTAAAAGAAGAATTTAATACAAAAAGGTACAGAATAGCATTCGAATACCTGCTTAGTACCTCCATTCTATGGATATTTAGCAGCGAGTTGCTTAATTGGATGGACATAAGCGGATCGACACAATCTTACAAGCTGGGATTAAGCATACTTTGGGGTTCCTATTCATTACTCCTGATTGCTTACGGCATATGGAAAAACAAGAAACATTTGCGGATTGGTGCAATTGGATTATTTGCACTTACATTGGCAAAACTCTTCTTTTACGACATCTCGCAATTGAGTACAATCGCAAAAACCATCACATTTGTTTTATTGGGAATACTTCTTTTGATTATTTCGTTCCTGTACAACAAATACAAGAGCAATATGACTGAGGAAGAAATCTAAAACAAAAAACACAATTTATTTTAGCTGGTTTCGCATAAATGTACTATTAAACTTACTCTCATGAAAAATAAGGCCTGTTTCATACTATTGCTTTTTGCATTTACCAATTCCTTTGCCCAGCAGAATAATTTCAACTTCAAAAGAGAAATTATTGGTACAAGCAATCAATGGCACAAACTGGAACTACCGAATGAAATTCTAGCGAAGCTTTCCCCGAACCTGAACGATATTAGAATTATTGGCATCTCTGAGCAAAATGACACGCTTGAAGCACCCTACATTCTGCATTCTACCGAAGATCAAACAAGAAATTTAAACATTGATTTTACATTATTGAATCAATCGAGGGATAAAAACGGCTATTACTTCACCTTTAAAGTTCCCACCTCAAATTCAATAAATCAAATTCAGTTGAATTTTGAACAAGAGAATTTCGACTGGAAAACAAGTCTTGAAGGAAGTCAGGATCAACAAAATTGGTATACTCTTGTCGAGGATTACAGAATACTATCCATTAACAATGCACACACCAATTATCAGTTTTCGAAACTTAATTTTCCGAATGCCAATTATGCTTTTTACAGAATAGGAATCAAAAGCGCAGAAAAACCGAAGCTGGAAAGTGCAGCATTATCTCTTAAGGAGATTGTAAAAGGAAAATCCCGCAATTACAAAATAAAGAAAATCAACACCATTGAGAATAAAAAGCGCAAACAGACTGAGCTTGATATCGATTTGGGTTCTCCTGTTGTGATAAATGATCTTAAAATCAACATTCGCGAATCATTTGATTATTACAGGCCGGTTCACATTCAGTATGTAACTGATAGTACCAAAACCGAACTGGGATGGAAATACAACTATCAAACCCTTGCTTCGGGCACGCTCAACTCCATCGAAAAAAATGAGTTCAAATTCAGCAATACCATTGCTCAGCATGTAAAAATCATCATCAAAAATTCGGACAATGAAGCGCTTACCATTAGCAATGTTGAGATAGAAGGCTCCATTTATGAGTTACTGGTCCGATTTTCGAAACCCGCGAAGTATTTCCTTTATTATGGAAATACCAATACCCGCAAACCAAATTATGACATCTCCCGATTTTCAGACAACATCCCTGAATCGATTACAACACTTGCCCTTGGTGATGAAGAAACAATTAGAAAATCAGAATCACCTAAATCGGAACCCCTTTTTGCCAATGAAAATTGGCTGTGGGCGGTTATGGCTCTCATCATACTAATTCTTGGAGGCTTCACTCTAAAAATGATTAAAAAAACGGACGAAAGAGAAGTTTAAATTTCACTTGACAGCTTACTAATAGAAAAAATTACAATTGAACGGAAAGAAAACCACAATACCTGCGAAACGTTTTTAAAACAACAGAATGTCCAAACTTAAAAGCATAAGAGAACAACAAAATCTGACTCAAGAAGAATTGTCGAAGAAATCTGGTATTTCAGTAAGGACAATTCAGAGGATTGAAGCAGGAACAGATCCAAAAGGATACACGCTTCGAGTTTTGGGAGAAGCATTAGGCGTCCAGGAAAAAGAATTGCGAAGCAAACAACCCGAAATTGAAAATAAAGAAGACAGCAACGAAAAAACCTCACCAAAAGCAGAAGACAATTTATTAAATTACTCATCAATAAAGTTAATCAACCTTTCTTCCTTGCCATTCATAATTCTTCCTCCTTTAAATATTCTTATTCCGCTTATATTAATGTTTGCAATGAAATTGAAGAACCCCATAACAAAACAAATTATTTCATTACAAATAATGTGGACAATCATAGCCCCCATTGTATTTATGTTAGGTATTTTCACAAAGTCCGGACATAACTTTACTTTAATACTTATGATACTTTTGATTCTTTCAAATGTTTATTTCGTTCTTAGAAATGCAATTGAAATAGACAAAAGAAAAAAGCTGTATTACAGCCTGCATTTCAATATGATATAAAATTGTCGGGTTTTTGACAGGTTATTGTCGGGGAGATTTTAATGACAGAATAAATTTGCTTTTGATCTTTGTGATAAAAAACAGACATGGCAAAATATATTTTATTAAGCTTCATTTTTACGATCACTTTCATTGTAAAGCCCCAGGCACAGGTTGCTAAAAATTCAGACCTATACAAAATCATCCTCTCAAAGGACAGTTTACTTTTTAATGCAGGCTTCAACACTTGCGACATTTCACAGTTTGAAAACCTGCTAAGTGAAAAGTTTGAATTCTTCCACGATAAAGACGGGATTTCAGATAAAAAGAAATTTCTCAATGATTTACAAAATGGATTGTGTGGAAATCCATCCAACTATCAGGCAAGAAGAGAACTCTTGCCCAAAAGCACTGAAATTTATGCTCTTTACAACAAAGGAAATCTTTATGGCGCAATTCAAGAGGGAGTGCATCAGTTCTTTGAAAAGCAACTAAATAAACCTGAGCAATTTGGGAGTTCGGCCAAGTTTACTCACGTTTGGCTTATAGAAAATGGCGAATGGAAACTCACAAAATCGTTGAGTTACGAACATCAAGTTAAACATCTTTCTTCTTCAAAATCAATTTTTGATAATGACGAAGAAATAGAAAAATGCTTAGCAGAAAACAAAGTTCCTACCCTGGGGATTGGCGTAATTAAAAACGGAAAACTTCAACAGGTAAGAGTGTTTGGAGAACTCAAAAAAGGAACAACTGCACCATACAATACTATATTTAATGTGGCATCACTGACCAAACCTATAACTGCAATGGTTACTTTAAAATTAGTGAGTTTAGGCAAGTGGAATTTAGATGAACCGATTCATATATACTGGACAGACCCAGATGTTTCAAAAGACCCAAATAGCAAATTACTTACTACCAGACATATTTTAAGCCACCAAACAGGTTTTACCAATTGGCGTGGAAATAACAAGGACGGGAAATTACATTTTGAATTTACACCTGGAGCGAAATACCAATATTCAGGAGAAGGTTTTGAATATTTGAGAAAAGCCTTAGAAGCAAAATTCCATAAATCACTTAACCAATTAGCAAGCGAATTAATTTTTACCCCTTTACAAATGACCGACACCAAATATTTTTGGGACAATAAAACAGACAGTTTAAGATATGCAACAGGTTATAACAATAAAGGAATTGCTTATGAAACAGAAAAAAATAAAACTGCAAATGGTGCAGACAATTTATTGACAACCATTGAAGATTATGGAAAGTTTTTGACCAGTGTAATGAATCGCGAAGGATTGACCCAAAAAGTTTTTGACGATATGACTGCAAATCAAGTCGAAACCAAAAACGGTAAGCATTTTGGTTTGGGTTTTGAAATTTATGATTTAGGAAATGGAGAATATGCTTTGTCTCACGGAGGTGCTGATAAAGGTGTTCAAACTATTGTGTTTATCTTTCCTAAAACAAAACAAGGTCTTTTAATTTTTACGAATGTGGATGATGGTTATAAAATTTATGAAAAACTCTTAACTCATTATTTAGGTAAAAACGGACAAAAAATAATTGATATCGAAACAAAATAAAATTATAACAAACATAAAAAATAATGAAATACTTTAAGACTATAGTTATACCGCTGTTAACACTTATCACTCTATTGGCAAGTTGTAGTACAACAAAAAACACAATGTATCGTTTGACAAAAAATTATAAGCCAGACAACCAACAACTATACGACACTATAGTTAAATTAGACAGTATATTTTTTGAGGCTTATAATACCTGCAATTTGAATCTTGACAAGTATGGTACTTTCTTTTCAGAAAATATTGAATTTTATCACGACCAAGGAGGAGTAATGACATCAAAACAGGACATAATTTCTGCAACTCAAAAAAATATTTGTGGAAAAGTAACAAGAGAACTAGTTAAAGGAAGCATAGAAGTTTATCCTATTAAAGACTTTGGAGCAATTGAAATAGGTTTGCAAAAATTTCATAATAATCAAGAACCAATTGGGACACCTTCAAAAGTTGGACGATTTTTAATTGTGTGGGAAAACAAAAATAATGAATGGAAAATAAAGCGGGTTGTAAGCTTGCATTAGGTTTGAAAATGGAGAATATGCTTTATCTCACGGAGGTGCTGACAAAGGTTGTCAAACAAAACAGCACCCCGACATTCAAAAATTTGTTGGCTCCTATAAATGAAGAGGACGATAAGGACAGAATTATTAATTTTCACGCAACGCAACTCTCGAAGCTCTATTCACCAATGCAAACAATTGATTAACCTGATCTTTCTTACCCGAAACTTTGTATCCTTTCACCCTTACAAATTTGCTGAGCATGCTGTTACCCCTTCTCTCCTTTCGGGATTGCAACAAAAAAATAAGCTCCTTCCTCAGCACAACGGCTTACTCATTCTTTTCTGAGAGTAAACATTACTGCAGGTATTTTTTGCTAATCTGTTTGCTTTTCATAACTTCGGAATCGCTTTTAATTTGCCCTTGCAGTGAATCAATATCTCCCCTAAAAAATTACTTTTAGCAAAATGAAAACCTTTCCAAAAGAAAAAATTTTAAAGAACGAAAATCTATTGTTCGCTAAATGGAAAACGAATACTATTTCAACAAAACAATCAATTTTAATGCAGGAAAATGCATTCGTTTTTATTCTGAAAGGCAAAAAGCTTATCATCCAAGACAACAATACGATCGAAGTCGATCAGCATCAATTATTGTTATTGAAAAAAGGCATTCATGAAATGACCGAATACATTCCTAAAAACGGAGAATTCGAGGCATTGGTCATTTATTTTAAGAACACTTTTATTAAATATCCCAAGGATAGTTCGCTGGGGAAACATCCACAAATGCCCTTTGTGATCCTCAACAGGGATAAAATGATTGATGACTACATATTGCATTATCTTTCCTACATCAATGCAAATGAAAACAACCCTGCTTTAATGGAGCTAAAAATAAACGAATTGGTTATTTTACTTACCGAAAGATCAGTACAGGCAAAAGTTTTTTTCAACTCGCTATCGGACAATTACAATGATCTGAAACTATTAATGGAAAAAACCTTCAAAGAAAACCATACGGTAGAGCAATTAGCAAGATTATCAAATAGAAGTGTTTCCAAATTCAAACGGGATTTCATGCTCTTATTCAAAAACACGCCCGCCAAATGGATACTTCAAAAAAAACTGGATTGTGCCCGATTTCAACTTGTCAATTCAGACAAATACATATCAGATATTGCTTTTAACTGTGGCTTCGAAAGTGTTTCTCACTTCAACAAAGCTTTTAAGAAAAACTATAACATCACCCCTGCAGCCTTCAGAAAATTCAATATGGACTAAATGGACAATCAATAGAACTTATTGAACAATCCGGCTTTACACCTGAATACTACATTTGTCCTTTTAATTTAAAACGATGAAAGGAGAAATATGAAAAATTACAGTCTAACGAAAGTAAATTATTTAAGTGATGGTTTAAAAATCTGTGCATTGCAATACATTCCTCACAAAAACAGCAAATGTCCGGCTATTGTTATGGCGCATGGATTTGGCCTTCCCAAAGAAGCTTATATAAACAAGTTTGCCGAATTATTTGCAGAAAACGGCTTTGCTGTGATTCTGTTCGATTACAGAAATCTTGGCGAAAGCGAAGGTACACCAAGAGGAGAAATCAATCCCTTTATGCAAATAGATGATTACAAAAACAGCATTAGCTATGCTGCTTCATTAGAAAAAGTGGATGCCAATAGAATCGGAATATGGGGAACAAGTTATTCTGGTGGCCATGTTATTGTTACAGCAGCAACCGACAGGAGAGTTAAATGTGTCGTATCTCAAGTTCCTACCATTAGCGGATCTCAAAGCAGCTCGAGAAGAATGCCTGCCCAAAAAGATGACGGGTATTGGAAACTAGTAAGTAAAGACCGAATAAACCGCCTCAAAGGAAAAGACCCGATGATGAAAAAATTGGTTGGCGAAGCTAATCTTAACCCACTATATCCCATGGAAGAAGCCAGGGAATACTATACAAAAGCACAAGCATTATCAACATCAGCCAGTAATGAGGTTACCTTCCGAAGCACCGAATACGCCAGAATGTATGAACCAGGCGTTTATGCAAGCCTGGTAAGCCCTACTCCTATTTTATTTGTAGTCGCTTTAAAAGACATTGTTACCCCCACAGACCTTTGCCTAAAAAGCTATCAGGAAAGTCTGCATCCCAAAGAGCTAATCACCCTACCAGGCGGACATTTCACACCTTATATTGAACAGTTCGATATCGCGGCAAAAGCAGCATTAAATTGGTTCTTGAATCATTTGTATTAAAACAACACAAGACAAAAATGCCAGCGAATTCGAAAGAAGAACTGGCATTTTTTTATACGAGCTTAATTATTGCTGTCTGTTCCAATGCATCATGAAAAATACAATTGCAGCAGCTATTTTACAGGTGATATACACAATTTCTGGCTATCACCAAAAAAACTGAGCATTCGCCCGCCAATAAGTACAGCTGTCTCAAATAAAAACACAGTCGATTTAATTAGTAATTGCTAATTATTAATTCTCACGCAATGCAACTCTCGAAGCTCTATCTACCAAAGTAAATAACTTGTCGATATCATTTTTACAGTTGGAGACTTTGTGTCCTTTCACCTTCACAAATTCACATTTTAAAGTATCGGTCAGTCTGTAAAATTCCTGATACAATTTGTGGTTGGCGATCAATTTTCCATTTTTGGAACAATAGCCGTTTTTTTCAAAACGCTCTCTCCTCGCAGGCAAACCAATAATATTCTGAGAATCGGTGTATACAATTACATGGCAATTGTCCGAATCAATTTCATTCAGAGCCAACAGTAAAACCTGCAGCTCCAGTTTTGTAGAAGAAGTATTTTCGAAACGATTCAGTTTTACCAGAGTTTTAGCTTCATCCAGTGAGACATTCAAATCCTGTAAAAGAAGAACAGCTCCAAAACCAATTTTAGATTGCGGATTTACACTTCCATCGGTAAATAAAAACAGCTGATTACTCATCTTCTATTCTTAAACCATCCGGATACTCAATTTTGGCGAGAAACAAGCCATGACCAGGCACCGAAGAACCTGCATTCGATCGGTTCTTGCTTTCAATCACCTCACGAAAACCAGCCAAATCCATTTTTCCCCGTCCAACTTCAATCAAAGTCCCAACAATGGCACGAACCATATTACGAAGAAAGCGGTCGGCCTTAATCGTAAATACCAATTCATCATCAGTTTCAGTCCATTCTGCTTTCGATATCCTGCAGTTATTGGTTTTCACATCGGTATGCAATTTACTAAAGCTTGTAAAATCGATGTATTCGAACAAAATTTTAGCCGCCTCGTTCATTTTCGAAACATTCAGCTCATGCTGATTTTTCCAGTGCGACTCCATTCGAAATGGATTTTTATGCTTGGTAATTTTATAATGATAAGTTCTGGAAATGGCATCGAAACGGGTATGTGCATCAGCTTTCACCCGAAACACTTCACGAATGGCAATATCATGAGGCAAAAAGCGATTCAGCTTAAAAGTCAGTTTTCCGCAATCGAACCGACAGTTTTCATCCACCTCGAAATGAGCCATAAAATCGCTGGCATGCACACCTGTATCCGTTCTTCCACAGCCAACCACATTTATTGGCTGATTTAAAATAGTAGACAAGGCCTTATTTAACTCCTCCTGAACAGAACTTGCATTTGGCTGAATCTGCCAACCATGATAGTTTGTTCCTTTATAACTTAGGCGAATAAAATATCGTTTCTTCAATTCAAATAGTATTTTCTGATTCACCCCAAAAGTAAGCATTTTTACCAAGTCCGAAAATGAAAGAACAAAGGAACGGAATAATGAACAATTGGATTCCTTGTCCCTTGGAGCTTGCTACTTGTTACTTGTTACTTGTCACTTGTCACTTGTTACTTGTCACTTGTCACTTGATACTTGTTCCTTGAAACTTGTTCCTTGCTAAAACCATTAACAATTTTTAACGGGCATGCATTTTCATAAAACGCTCAAAGGTTTATCTTTGTAAAGGTTTTCTGAAAAATCAGATTCTTTTTATGTAAATTTTTCAAGTAATTAAATATATTTCTAATGATCCAAACAGTTGATATCAAAGAACTAAATGAACGTATCCAAAGAGAAAGTTCCTTTGTGGATATGATTTCTATGGAAATGAACAAAGTTATTGTTGGTCAAAAGCACCTTGTTGAAAGCTTATTGATAGGATTACTTTCGAATGGTCATATATTACTGGAAGGGGTTCCCGGACTGGCAAAAACACTTGCAATCAGCACACTTGCAACTACCATAGAAGCTGAATTTAGTCGTATTCAGTTTACTCCTGACCTGTTACCTGCCGATTTGTTGGGTACCATGATTTACAGTCAGAAAAAAGAAGAATTTGTAGTAAAAAAAGGACCTCTTTTCGCCAACTTTATTCTTGCTGATGAGATTAACCGTGCTCCGGCAAAAGTACAGGCTGCTTTATTGGAAGCCATGCAGGAGCGGCAAATCACCATTGGTGACACCACCTATAAATTAAAAGAACCGTTTTTGGTTATGGCCACTCAAAATCCGATTGAGCAGGAAGGAACTTATCCTCTGCCGGAAGCACAGGTTGACCGTTTTATGCTGAAAGTGGTGATCAATTACCCTAAAAAAGATGAAGAGCAGCTAATTATGCGTCAGAATCTTTTGAAGGTATTTCCAAAAGCAGCCCAAATCTTAAAACCGGAAGACATCAACAAGGCGCGTGACGTAGTGAAAGATGTTTATATGGATGAAAAGATTGAAAAATACATTGTAGACATCATTTTTGCAACCCGTTTCCCTGCCGATTACGGATTGGAGCAATTCAAGGATATGATCGCATTTGGCGGATCGCCCCGTGCCAGTATCAGTTTGGCATCAGCAGCTAAAGCTTATGCTTTTATTAAACGAAGAGGTTACGTAATTCCTGAAGATATCCGTGCAGTTTGTCATGATGTACTGCGTCACAGAATTGGATTGACTTACGAAGCTGAGGCAAATAATATTACTAGTGAGAATATTATTAGTGAAATACTGAATACCGTTGAAGTACCGTAACAATTATGAATTATGAATTACAAATTAGGTTCTCAATTTGTAATTCATAATTACCACGATTTAATTATTAATTCGTAATTATCAATTCGTAATTAGCTATGGAAACTAGTGAATTATTAAAACGCGTTAGGCAAATAGAGATCAAAACCAGAGGTCTTTCCCGAAATATTTTTGCCGGCGAGTATCATTCTGCGTTCAAAGGACGAGGTATGACCTTCAGTGAAGTTCGGGAATACCAATATGGTGATGACATCAGAAATATTGACTGGAATGTAACCGCCCGCTACAATCAACCTTACGTAAAACTTTTCGAAGAAGAGCGTGAACTGACCGTAATGCTGATGATTGATGTGAGTGGTTCCCGTGAATTTGGAACCATCTCCAAACTAAAGAAAAATCAGATTACAGAAATTGCCGCTGTGCTTGCCTTTTCGGCCATTCAAAACAACGATAAAATTGGGATGATCTTCTTTTCAGATAAAATTGAAAAGTTTATTCCGCCTAAAAAAGGTAAATCTCATATACTAAGAATCATTCGTGAACTAATCGATTTTAAACCGGAACATCGGAATACTGATATTGGCAATGCTTTACGTTACCTTACACAGGTTATTAAAAAACGCTGTACCACTTTCGTGATATCAGATTTTATTGATGAAGATTTTGAAAATGCATTAACGATTGCCAATAAAAAACATGATCTTGTAGCTCTTAAAATATTCGATAAACGCGAACAGGAAATCCCCTCAATTGGATTGATTAAAATTAAGGATGCGGAAACAGGCGAATACAGTTGGATAGACACTTCGAATAAAAAGGTAAGAGAAAACTACGCAAAATGGTGGCATGAGAAAGACAATCTGCTTACCGAAACATTTAAAAAATCTGGTGTTGATGTAGCAAATATTCGAACCGATCAGGATTATGTGAGATCGTTAATTGCCTTATTTAAACGAAGAGGACAATAATTTTAGAAGCAGACGACTATGACAAATAGAATGAACATCCCAAATAAACTGTTCGCAAAAGCACTTGTCGCATTTGCAATTGTATTGGGAGCTACTTTTTCCTCCTTCTCGTCTTTTGCTCAGGAAGAAGAAAAAGGGATTAACTACAGCGCACAACTCGATACCAATGTTATTGTTATTGGTGATCAAATAAACCTTTTACTTTCCATAGAACAGCCAAAAAGTCTTCGGGTAGAGTTTCCGGTATTTATGGACAGCATTGGTTCGGGAGTCGAGATCATAAAACAATCTCCTCAGGATACTATCCCGTTAGAAAATGGAAACATTAAAGTGAATAAAAACTTTTTGATTACGTCTTTTGATGATGGTGTTCACAAAATGAATCCTTTTGAATTCAAGATTCACGACGAAAATCTGATGAATATCATTCGAACGGATACAATGTTATTGGGCGTAAAAACCTTCGACATTGATACCAGCAAGGCTAATTTTGACATTGTTATGCCAATACATACACCAATCGCTTTTGCCGAAATTGCTCCCTGGGTATTTGGTGGATTGATTGTTGCAGCATTAATTGTTTTATTGATTTTATATTTGCGCAAGCGGAAGAAAAACCAACCTTTATTCGTTAAAGCAAAACCAGCCGAACCGGCTCATATTATTGCCTTACGTAAGTTGGATGAGATCAAAAAACAAAAGCTTTGGGAAACCGGAAAGGTGAAACAGTTTCATTCTGACCTTACAGATACAATCCGCTATTATTTGGATGAACGTTTCCAACTATCAACTCAGGAATCAACTACTGATGAGATATTAAAAGCAGTAAATGCTGTGGAGGTAAATTCAGACTGGCATGCCAAACTGAAGGACATTCTTGAACGTGCCGATTTAGCCAAATTCGCTAAATTCACCCCTCTTCAGGATGAAAATGAACTAAGTTTGAAATTTGCCTACAAAATTATTGAGACCACCATTGTTGAAGAAGCTCCTGCTAAAGAGGAAAAAGAATCTATTGCAGTGGAAGAGACAAAAAAGGAAGAAAAGTAAACTTTGAAAATACAAAGTATGAGTTCTATAGAATTTGCAAATCCTGAATATTTTTACTTGCTGATCCTTTTGATACCATTAATTGCATGGTACATCTTAAAGGACAAGAATGCTCATGCAAGTATTCAGGTGTCAACATTAAAAAGCTTTCATTCAAGTGCCAAAACCTACAAATACTACTTGCGGCATGCTTTATTTGTATTTCGGGTTTTAGCAATAGTATTTTTAGTGCTTGCTGTTGCCCGCCCGCAATCGAGCAATAGCCGAAGAGATGTAACTACGGAAGGAATTGACATCGTTATGTCGCTTGATATTTCGAGTAGTATGCTTGCCCGCGATTTTGAACCGGACAGATTGGAAGCGGCAAAGGAAGTGGCAGTGAACTTTATTTCCGGCCGCGAAGATGATAAAATTGGATTGGTAATTTTTAGCGGCGAGAGTTTCACTCAATGTCCTTTAACAACCGATCATGCTGTTTTAATCAACCTTTTCAACGACATCCAAAGTGGAATGATTGAAGATGGTACAGCAATCGGGCTTGGATTAGCAAATGCGGTGAATCGTTTAAAGGACAGCAAATCAAAATCGAAAGTTGTTATTCTCTTAACCGACGGAGTAAACAATCAGGGAGAGATTGCTCCTATTACGGCAGCAGAATTGGCAAAAACCTTTGGAATAAGAGTTTACACAATTGGTATCGGCACCATGGGAATGGCTCCCTACCCTATTCAAACGGCTTTTGGTATTAGTATGAGAAACATGCCTGTAAAAATTGACGAAGAAGTATTGCAGCAAATTGCTGATATGACAGGTGGTCAATACTTTCGGGCAACTGACAATAATAAATTAAAAGCAATTTACGAACAAATTGATAAGTTGGAGAAAAGTAAAATTGAGGTGAAACAATACATTACAAAAAGCGAGGAATACTTAATTTTTGCATTGCTTGCCGCTTTATTTTTACTTCTTGAAATTGCTTTACGTAATTCAATATTGCGGAACATTCCGTAATTGATATTAATTGAACACAGAAAATCATTGAACAATGAATCAATTTCGACTTGATCATCCGGATCTTCTATACTTATTTCTGATACTTCCAATTCTTGTAATTATATATTGGATCAGTTATTCAAGGAAAAAGAAAGCTCTTGAAGAGTTTGGTGAGATGAATATCATCTCGCAGCTAATGCCATACGCTTCCTTTACCCGACCGTTTTACAAGTTCGGTATTCTATTGCTGGCTTTAAGTTTTATCATTTTTGGTCTTGCAGGACCTCAATTTGGTTCAAAACTCCAAACCATTAAAAGAAAAGGAGTAGAAATTATCATTGCGCTGGATGTATCCAATTCGATGATGGCACAAGACATTCAACCCAATAGATTGGAACGGGCAAAACGAGCTGTTTCTAAAATGGTTGACAAACTGAATAATGATAAAATTGGCTTGGTCGTTTTTGCCGGCGAGGCATATACTCAATTACCGATAACAACAGATTATGCATCTGCAAAATTGTTCTTGTCCTCCATTAGTACTGATATTGTTCCCATACAAGGAACTGCAATTGGTGCTGCAATAAACTTAGCGGCAAAAAGTTTTACTCCCGATAGTGAGGCCAGCAAAGCTATTATTGTAATTACCGATGGTGAAAACCATGAGGATGATGCAATTTCGGCAGCAAAAGCAGCTTTTGATAAAGGAATTATAGTACATACTATTGCCATGGGATTACCGGAAGGTGCTCCAATTCCTGTAAGTCCCGGATCCCGGGATTTCAGACGGGATGAAAAGGGCAATATTGTAATATCAAAATTGGATCAGCAAATGGTTGAACAAATTGCTACTGCCGGAGGGGGAAAACCGGTGATAGCCAACAATACTACAACTGGTTTAAATGCCCTTTTTAATGAAATAAATAAAATGAACAAAACGGAACTGGAGCAGAGAGTATATGCTGCTTACGACGAAAAATTCCAATTGTTTATTGCCATAGGATTGTTGTTGCTCTTTCTGGAATTTTTAGTTCTGGAACGTAAAAACCGCCATTTAAAAGATATCAATTTGTTTAAACCATCGAAATAGAACTCAATTCTGATTATTATGAACAAATATATAGCATTATTCATCGGTCTGCTTTGCCTCTTTAGTTTAGATGCATTGGCACAAAAGGAGCGAAAATTTATTCGCAAGGGCAATGGATTGTTTGAGGGGAATGAATATGAAAACTCGGAAGTAGAATATCGAAAAGCACTTGATAAAAAAATCAATTCGTATGAAGCCGGCTTTAATTTGGGAGATGCCTTGTACAAGCAAAAGAAGTATGATGAAGCATTAAAGCAGTACCAAGCTCTAACGGCCACTGAAAAGGATCCTAAAAAACTCGGGGAAATCTACCACAACATTGGAAACACTCTTCTGATGAACCGGAAAATTGATGAAAGTATTGAGGCTTACAAAGAATCCCTTCGTAACTTTCCAAATTCGAAAGAAACCAAATACAATTTGGAATATGCAAAAAAAATGAAACAGAAAGAGGAAGAAAAGAAGAAGAAACAGGATCAAAATAAAGACCAGAACAAGAATCAGGATAAAAAAGACCAGAATAAGGATCAAAACAAAAAAGATCAAAATAAAAAGGATCAAAATAAAAAGGATCAGGATAAAAAAGATCAGGACAAGAAAGATCAGGACAAGAAAGATCAGAAAGATAAACCTGAAAATCAGGATAAAAAGAAAGGTGATCCTGAGGAACAGCAAAATAAGATATCTGAACAGGATGCCAAGCGCTTGCTAGAAGCTCTTGAAAATGATGAAAAGAAGGTTCAGGAAAAGGTACAAAAAGCCAAAGCGGTTGCTCAAAAAGCAAAAAGATCCAAAATCAAAAAGGATTGGTAATTGATATTTCCTAATTGATTAATCAGTAAATTTGCGAAAGAATTACCGGACAAATTAATTGCATTTATAACATCTGAAACACAAATATATACAGATGAAGAAAATACTTCTCTCATTAGTAACAGTCATTTTAATTGCTACATCAGTATTTGCTGATGAAATTAAATTTACTGCTTCGGCTCCAAATGTTGTGGAACTTGGCGAACAATTTCGTTTAACCTATTCCCTTAACAACAAAGGAAAAAATATTAAAATTCCAGCTCTTGATGGATTTAGGGTTCTTATGGGGCCTTCCACATCAAGCAGTATGAGTACGCAAATTATTAATGGAAAAGTTACTTCCAGCTCATCCTACTCGTACACCTATGTTCTTTTGGCCGAAAAGGAAGGAAAATTTGACATTAAGCCTGCAACAATTACTGTTGATGGTGAAACTAAAACATCAAATTCACTTACGATTGAAGTTGTTAAGGTGAATAAAACCCAGCAGGATACAGGTTCGAAACAATCACAAAACTCTGCATCAAGCCAAAAAATCACAGAAGACAATTTATTTGTTAAGGTAAAATTAGATCGGAATAATGTTTATATGGGTGAGCACGTTGTTGCAACCATTAAAGTATATACACGACTTACCATTGCTGGATTTGGCGATTCAAAATTCCCTTCGTTTGACGGTTTTTTAAGTCAGGAAGTACCAACCCCCGGACAAATTTCTTTAGAAAGAGAAAATATAAACGGAACCATTTACAATACTGGAATTATTCGGAAATTAATTCTTTTTCCACAACACACGGGGGAAATTACAATTGATCCTTTTGAATTAGAGGTGATCATTCGTCAGCGTCAGGCAAACAAACGAAGTGGTTTCTTTGATGATTTCTTTGATAATTATCAGGACATTAGAGTGCCCCGTAAAAGCAAACCTATAAAAATTAGGGTGAAAGACTTTCCATCAAATAAACCAGCAAGTTTTGACGGTGCCGTTGGAAATTTCACTTTGTCTACAACTATCGATAAAGATTCAGTGAAGGCAAATGATGCGATTACCATGCGGGTAAAAGTAGAAGGTAACGGAAATCTGAAGTTGATTAAACCTTTGGAATTTAACTTTCCTGCCGATTTTGAAGTTTACGACCCAAAAACATCGCAGAATTTAAAAAGCTCAGAAGCAGGAATGAGTGGCTCAACCACATTTGAATATTTAATTATTCCCCGGCATGCTGGTGAATATGAGATTCCGTCGGTTGACTTCAGCTTCTTCGATCCGAAAGCTAAAATATTCAGAACTCGTTCTACCAAAAAATTTACCGTTAAAGTAGCAAAGGGAGATGGAGATAATTCAGGAACTATCATTAGCTCCTTTACTAAAGAGAAGGTGAAATTTCTAGGAAAAGATATCCGCTATATTAAAACCAACGATTTCACACCTCAATTAAAAGGCGAGGTTTTCTTTGGAACCACAAATTTCTATTTGGCGTATATTATTCCCTTCTTCCTGTTTGTTTTAGCATTTGTATTCAACAGAAAACGAATAAAAGAAAATGCCGACACCGCTAAATTAAAAAACAAACGTGCCAACCGCATTGCGATGAAAAGATTAAAAATGGCTTCGGCAAGTCTAAAAGCAAAACAGAAGGATCAGTTTTACGATGAGATTCTTAAAGCAATTTGGGGATATACATCGGATAAGTTGAATTTACCTTTGGAGAATCTGAATAAAGAAAATATTAGTGAGATTTTGCTTAGCAAAGGAGTTGAATTGGAACTTAAGGATGAATTTCTAAGCATATTGGACACCTGCGAGTTTGCCAGATACTCTCCATCGGCCGGATCGTCGGAAATGGATGAGTTGTATCAGACAAGCATGGATACAATCACCAAGTTGGAGAAAAATATAAAATAGATTAATTGATTGTGTAATATCGAATTAAACATGAAACGTACATGATTAAATAATTATTAACTCATACATGAGCATGATTATTTAATCAAGGTAAGTTCCATCTGACAATTGCATAAAAATTATAAACAGATGAAAAAAGCATTACAATTTATACTCGCCATATTTATCAGCACTCAAACATGGGCTCAAGTTAACCCAATTGCTGAGGCCAATGAGATGTATAAAAAAGGAGAATACGAGAAAGCAATTCAAGCTTACGAATTTGTTTTAGATACTCATTTAGAAGCACCGGAAATTTATTTTAATCTGGGAAATGCTTACTACAAAACAGGAGAAATCTCTTCTTCCATTTTAAACTATGAGCGTGCCTTACTATTCTCTCCTAACGACAAAGATATTCAGTACAATTTAGACTTAGCCCGTAAACATGTTTTGGATAAGTTTGATGTTTTGCCCGAAATATTTATAAAAAGATGGTTTTCTGGAATTCGAAATAGTTTTTCGGCTGATATATGGTCTTACTTTTCAATTCTATTTTTCTTACTGACGCTTACTTTTGCCTGTTTTTATCTGTACAGCAACAAATCGGGACTAAAAAAGTTGGGTTTTTTCTTCGCTTTTTTTGCCTTTGGCATTTCAATCATGACTTATTCTTTTGCATCAAAAAAAACAGATGAAATCAATATTCGCGAGCATGCAATTATTGTTAGCCCTAGTGTTACTATTAAAGGTTCTCCGGATAAAAGCGGTACCGAATTGTTCTTACTGCACGAAGGCACAAAAGTTAAAGTGATTGGTGAACTGCAGGATTGGCGAAACATTCTTCTTAGCGATGGCAATGAAGGTTGGCTGAAAAAAGAAGACATTGAAATGATATAATTAACTCAATAACGTAAAAGGATTTCGGCTTCGAAATCCTTTTTATTCATACAACAAGCTTATTAAACAGCAATATGAAATACAGCATACAAAACGAATTCTTCCAAATTGAGGTTCTTGAAAAAGGAGCTGAACTTTGCAGTATTAAATCGAGACTTACCAATCAGGAATTTATATGGCAAGCCGATCCTGAAATTTGGGGAAGCCATGCTCCCAACCTATTCCCGGTAATTGGCTGTTTAAAAGATGATGGATTTATTCATGAAGGCAAAGAATATGCAATGCCCAAACATGGATTTATTCGCAACAATAAAGATATTCAATTGCACAGCAAATCAGAGAATGAGCTTTGTTTTGTATTAAAATCAAATGAAAACACGCGCAAACTTTATCCTTTCAAGTTTGAATTCTACATTCATTATATATTGGATGGTAAGAAATTACATGTAAAACATGATGTTGTAAACACAGGCTCGAAGGATATGCTTTTCTGTCTGGGAGGACATCCCGCTTTTGCATGTCCGTTAAAGGAAGGTGAAAAGTACTCCGATTATTATCTGGAATTTGAGCAAAAAGAAACTGCACACACCTGGATGATTGTTGACAATGGACTTATTGGCCAGGAAGGAAAATTGATTTTAGATGAAAATGATCGAATTGAACTTGCACCAGATCTTTTCGCAAAGGATGCTCTGATTTTTAAAAATCTAAAATCCTCCTTTGTGAAATTAAGGAGTAAGAATTCAAATTTCTCCTTAAAAGTCAGCCTTGATGATTTCCCATATCTTGGACTTTGGGCCAAACCAAATGCACCCTATGTTTGCATTGAACCATGGATTGGAATCGCTGACAGCTATGATTCGAGCCGGGAATTTTCTGAAAAAGAAATCATTCAATCTCTTGATTCGGGCCAAACATTTAGTGCTGCATATTCGATAGAAATCACAGAATAAAACAGAAGAGCCCAAAGGCTCTTTTTTTATCTCCAATCAAAATTAAAGACAAACACATCTTTTTTTTGCTTTTCAGAAGCAATTCTTCATCCGAAAAGTTAAATTTGTAATAAGCTTTAAATTTTCTGCTGCAACCACAGTAAAAACGAGCAAGTTAATTTGAATAAAAAGCTGATAATTATTTAATCAATTTTTCGAGAATGCATATTGAAACTTTACTTGCTCATTTGGCTGAGGAAGGTGGCGTATACGATCCATATGGAGCGTCGCACCTGCCCATTTATCAAACAGCTACCTTTGATCTGAAAAAACAATCGGGATCTAAAATATACGATTATACCCGCTCCGATAACCCAACCAGAGATGCTTTGGAAACGGTTTTTGCCAAGGCTGAAAATGGTGCATCTTGTTCGTGCACTCATACCGGAATTGGAGCAATTGCCTTGCTTTTCGAAACTGTATTAAAAGCAAACAGTAAAATTTTGGTTGAAAAAGATTGTTATGGCGGCACTTACCGACTTTTACAAGTGTATAAAGACAAATACAATGTAGAAGTTTTCTTTGCTGATTTTACTGATCTTTTGGAAATTCAAAACTTATTGGAAACCGACAACTTTGATTTAGTTCTTTGTGAATCTCCCACCAATCCGGGAATGAAAATTATTGATTTAAGAGAATTGGTAATGCTTGCCAAAAACAATGGAAGCAAATTTGCCGTTGATAACAGTCTCGCTACATTTGCATCTCAGAAACCGCTTGATTTGGGAGCTGATTTTTCTGTTTTCAGCGCTACAAAGTACATTTCAGGACATGGAAGTACTGTGGCTGGTGCATTGGTCTCTAAATGGGAGGAAGATGGCGAAAAGGTTGCCTATTTTGCCAATGCCGAAGGTCGTTCCCAAAATCCCTTTGATGTATTTTTAATTTCACTGGGAATACCTACTCTCCCCTTACGACTCAAGCATCATGAACAAAGTGCAATTCAGGTTGCTGAATATTTGGAGAAACACCCAAAAGTGAATAAGCTGGTGTATCCAGGTTCCAAAAATCATCCGCAACATGAGTTGGCAAAATCTCAAATGAAAATTTTCCCCGGCGTACTCACTGTTCACATGCAGAATGTCGAAACGGCTGAAAAATTGGTAGCAGCCACTCGCTGGTTTGGAGAAAAAGCCTCGTTCGGAACTGCTGATTCACGAATTGAAATTCCCGCTAAAATTAGTCACGCGTCCTTTTCTAAAGAGGATCTGCAAGCGATTGGAATCTTCCCATCTACGGTTCGATTGTCCATCGGACTGGAACACATCGATGATCTGCTTGAAGATTTAGAAAACGCGCTTAAATAATTTAATGGAAAAATGCATGGTTAAAACCCCATACCGAAACATAACTTGCGGAAAATCGATTCCACCGCACAATGTTCACGCTATTTCTGTTAGTCTTCCAACTATTCAGGATGTATATTCCTATGAAGAAAATAAGAATAACTGGCGGAATTGCATGGAAACAGGCTATCCCCGCTTTTTCTGTCATCCTTACGAAAAAAAGGTTATTGAATATTTTAAGGCTCATTTTTCAATTAGCGAAGAGAAACATCTCTTCCTGTTTCCATCAAAATCCTCCTGTCAACTTGTAAGTAGTTTTTTTGAACTTAATTTCAAAGAATATGAATTAAACGGAATCTTCACCATTTCTGTTGATTCGCAAAATCCTGCTCTCAAAAAAGCATGCGACTTTATTCAGCATACCGGACACAAAGTTTTTTCGAGACAATTAGAGGATTTCTTACTCAAGCTAAAACTCATAAACAATCCCCATCAAGAGGAAATGCTTTCTACTAATCCGGAACAGCACGTTAAACAAGAACTCCAAAAACAGTTCCTGCTAGATAAGAATCAAAATATTGAACTATTTTCGAGTGGAATGAATGCGATATATTCTCTTTTTGAGGGCATTAATCAAATTCAAAAGCTAAAAAAAGCCATTGTTTTTATTCAATATGGTTGGTTATACACCGATACCATAGATATTTTGAGAAAGTACAGTGAATCTTATTTGGAGCTAATCTCTGTTTATGACGAGAAAGAATTACTATTGGTAATTGAAGCTAACAAAGAGAAAATTGCCGCAGTATTTACCGAAATTCCAACCAATCCTTTTCTTCATACTCCTAATTTGCCTTTTCTATATTCGCATTTAAGCAAGCTCGATATCCCATTAATTGTGGATGGAACCATTGGAACATGCGTGAATATGAATTATCTGCCTTATTGTGATTTTGCGGTGGAAAGCCTCACAAAATTTGCATCTGGAATGGCTGATGTTATGGCTGGTTGTATTGTTCCAAATCCTAATTCGAACTGGACAAAGAACAATTTGGTTGATTTAAAACCCTACCAACAAGAATTATACAGAAGAGATTTGGAAAGAATTGCATTTCAAATTTCAGGTATGGAATCGAGAGTTAAATCCATTCGAAAAAATGCATTCGAATTGGCTCTTTTTTTCGAATCCCATCCTGCAGTAAAAACCGTTAATTGGTCGCACAATAAAAAAAACACAGCAAACTATTCGAAAATTGAGAAAGAGGAAAACAACTATGCCGGATTAATTTCTATTGAATTTAATGGCTCCATTGAAAAATTTTATAATGCTCTTGAACTTCCCAAAGGTCCAAGTCTTGGCACAGAATTCACATTGGTAATGCCTTATTTTTATTTGGCTCATTACGATTTGATTAAGACCAAAGAAGGACGAAAACTACTTGCCGAAAAGGGAATCAACTGGGAATTGGTTCGGATATCAGTCGGCACTGAGCCAATCGAAGAATTAATCAGCATTTTCGAAAAAGCCTTGAATCAAATCTAAAGAACTCCGAATCTCATTCGGAGTTCTTAATTTTAAAATCTATGAAAGAGCCGGATAGTCGGTATATCCAACTTCATTACCTCCATAAAAAGTTTCTTTATTAGCTGCATTCAATTCAGCTCCTTGTTCAAATCGTTTTTCTAAATCAGGATTGGCTAAATAGGGTACTCCGAAAGAAACCAATTCTGCTTTTTTAGAAGCAATAACTTTATGACCTGTCTCTTTCGTAAATCCTCCATTCACCATTCGAACGCCTTTGTACTGTTTTCCGTAATAATCAACCACATCCTTTATCAATTGAGGGTGATCATCAAGAGGCATCAATGGTTCAATCAAATGCAAATAAGAAAGATCATATGCATTCAATTTATCAATCACATAATTAAAAATTGATGTTGGATCCGAATCTCCCATATCATTAAACAAACCACTGGGCGAAAGACGAATACCTACCGATGAAGAATCCCAAACCTGCAGTGTTGCGTCTAAAACTTCAAACAAAAAACGAGCTCGATTCTCTACTGTTCCACCATATTTATCGGTTCGATGATTTGTTTTATCTTCTAAAAACTGATCGATTAAGTAACCATTTGCTGCATGAATTTCAACGCCGTCAAAACCTGCATCCTTCGCATGTTTCGCTGCTTTTTTATAATCTTCCACAATGGCTGCAATCTCCTCTGTTTCCAAAGCTCTGGGAGTCACAAAATCTTTTAATCCTTCATAAGTAAATGCTTGTCCTGCAGGACGAACAGCAGAAGGTGATACCGGCAATTCTCCATTGTGAAAATCGGGATGCGAAATCCGCCCAACATGCCATAGTTGAATAAATATCTTCCCGCCTTTATCATGAACAGCTTTTGTAATTTGTTTCCAACCATCAACCTGTTCTTTACTATAAATCCCAGGCGTTGCCGGATAACCCATTCCCTGAGGTGATATTTGACTCGCCTCTGATATGATTAAACCTGCTCCTGCTCTTTGTTTGTAGTACTCTGCCATCAATTTTGTCGGAATATTTCCTTCTCCGGCTCTGTTTCTGGTCATTGGAGCCATTACCATTCTATTTCCCAATTCGATTTTACCAATCGCAAAAGGAGTCAATAATGTATTTTTATTCATCTTCTTTTTCGTTATTTTTATTTAATCAAGATATAAATAAGATTCTGATTTCTAAAAAAAGAAATATTAGAGATAAGTATAAATGAATTTATAGTTGCTATTTATTATTGAGCAAGAAAACAATCAAGTTGAATTTCTATTGATCTCAAGATTGGTTTGTATCTTCGCTAAAAATTTGAAAAGAATGAAACGTCTGTGATTTAATAATTATTAACTCATACATGAGCATGATTGTTTAATCAAGATAAATTCCTTCTGACATCTTTAAACAATTTCAGACACATGAAACAAATAGAACTATTAGCTCCAGCCAAAAATCTGGAAACAGGAATGGCTGCCATTAATTACGGAGCTGATGCTATATATATTGGTGCACCTAAATTTGGTGCCCGATCAGCCGCAGGAAATACTCTCGAAGATATTGGGGAGTTGATTAAATATGCTCATAAATACTGGGCGAAAGTATTCATCACGATGAATACGATTCTATATGACCATGAATTAAAAGAAGCTGAAGAGCTGATTCATCAACTTTATAAACTTGGGGCTGATGCTCTGATTGTTCAGGATATGGGAGTTCTGGAAATGAATCTTCCTCCTATCGAACTTCATGCCAGCACCCAAACTCATAATTACGATCTCGATCGGATTAAATTTTTGGAACAAGTAGGATTTAAACGAATTATTCTTGCCCGGGAGCTTTCTCTGGATCAGATTAAAGAAATAAGAAAAAACACCACGGCAGAGCTTGAATATTTTATTCACGGCGCATTATGTGTTTCACTTAGTGGGCAGTGCTATTTCTCTCATGCTGTTGGCGGACGCTCTGCAAATCGCGGAGAATGCAGTCAGGCTTGCCGGATGAAATACGATTTAGTTGACGGAGAAGGAAAAGTAATTGCGAAAGACAAGCACCTGCTCTCTTTAAAAGACCTGAATCTATCCGGTCATATGAAAGAATTGGTGGAAAGCGGCATTTGCTCTCTGAAAATTGAGGGACGTTTAAAAGACAGTTCCTATCTAAAGAATGTTACAAACTATTACAGAAAAGAATTAGATGATGTTTTTACAAAGAAAAAAGAATTTGAAAAAGCATCGTCAGGGACAGTTAAACCAAACTTTGAACCGGATTTAGAGAGAACTTTTAACCGCGGTTTCACCAACTATTTTTTTACAGGTAGAATTCCCGAAATCGCAAATTTCCACACGCCAAAATCATTAGGAAAAGAAATTGGTAAGATTGTTGACATCCGAAAAGATCATTTTATAATTGATACCAAATTTGAAATTCACAATGGTGATGGTCTTTGCTTTTTTAATCACAATAAGCTGTTAAAAGGAATTCTGGTGAATGGAGTAAAAGGGAAACAGGTTTTCCCAAATGATATGAGCATGCTGGTTAAAGGTGCTGTTTTGTATCGTAATAACGATCACGAATTTGCCAAAACGCTTAAAAGAGACAACTCTATCAGAAGAATTTCAGCGGATCTTTTTCTGGAATTTAAAGAAAATATTCTGACCTTATTTGCTGCAGATGAAGACGGCATTAGTGCTTCGGTTCAACTTAAGGAAAAGTTTGAATTGGCCCGCAATGCTGAAATGGCAATTACTAATCTTAAAAATCAATTATCAAAATCGGGAGATTCAATCTACTCGATCAATTCCATTGAAACCAACTTTACTAAAGCACCCTTTGTTCAGGCCAAAGTGCTGAATGAGCTGCGCCGACAGGTTCTTGATTCTTTAACTGAAAATCGGCTTAATGCATTTCAACAGCCCAAAACGAAAGCGCTAATCTCGCATCCCCAATATCATACAAAAAACCTGAATTATATGGGTAATGTAGTCAATTGTAAGGCCGAAGAGTTTTATCACAAGTGTGGGGTCGAAAAAATCGAAAAAGGTTTTGAACTACAATCCAATTTCAAAGGGAAAACAATCATGACCACAAAGCATTGTTTGCGTCATGAATTTGGTATGTGCAACAAGGAGGTTAGTACCGGACAAAAAACAAATCAACCATTGTATCTTGTTGATAATAAAAATCGTTACAAACTTGAATTTCAGTGCCAGCGATGCGAAATGAAAATCATTTTTGAATAGAACAAACCGAAATTCGAACCCTATTTAAGAATATTAGCTATGGTTCACTATATAGAAGAATTAATTCGTGAGGGAGAACATCAGCAACAGGATTTTAAATTCTGTATTACTGATTCCCGAAAAATTGCCAGATCATTATCTGCTTTTGCCAATACCGATGGTGGGAAATTACTTATTGGTGTAAAAGACAATGGGAAAATTGCCGGAGCAAAAGTAGAAGAAGAATTCCACATGATAAAAGCTGCGGCTGATATGTACAGTCGTCCTAAAATTGCTTTCGAGAGCAAAGTCTGGCAAATAAGCGGTAAAAATGTTTTGGAAATCACTGTACCACCTTCCAAAAAAATGCCTCATTATGCCGAAAATGAAAAAGGAAAATGGTTGGCGTACCTACGAAAAGACGATGAAAATATTCTGGCAAACAAAGTTCTTCTTGAAGTTTGGAAACGAAAGTCAAAACCAATCGGCACCTATTTAAAATACACCGAAACAGAAGCCGTTTTAATGGAATACCTTAATCGTAATCAAGAGATTAGTCTCAATCAATATTGCAGAATTGCAAAAATTAGTCGCTACAAGGCAGAACGGATATTAGTGAAACTAATTTGCTGGAATGTTATTGAATTAAACTTTTATGCAGGAGGTACCAAATACCTCATAAAACGAGAAAAAATTTCAAGAATATAAAACACGTCAGTCAAAGACTATTTAGTTCCATCGACTTGATTATGTGTGGATTTGTACAATTAGAACATAAAAAAAAAGCACAAAAAAACCGCACTAATTAATAGGATTTTAAACTCCTAAATGACAGGATTTGAGTGCCAGCCTGATCAAGTATCCCCTGTGCCGAAACAACCCGAAGGTTGGGGCCCGCTTTAGCAAGCATGTAGCTTTCTCGGTATCTTATAAATGTTGAGTTTAACAATCGATAATTAATGCGGTATGCTATTATCTTATTTCCAAAGAACGTTCTCTTATTACTTGCAAGCTAATGAAGAATCTCTGCTTTTGCAAGGCTTACGGTGTATTTTTTATACAAAATTAAACAAATTCACATTTCCAATTACTCAATGCACAAGTTATTAAAACGTTATACAGTCAAGACCACCTGCTTAAATCACGAAATTTGGATCAATCAGCAATATTTGTATTTTTGCCAAAAAAATGACTTTGTCGGTGGCACCCTATATCAATATTCATACACATAACTTTAGTTCTCAGTCCAATGTTCGTTCTATTCGATCAATTCAGCCGGAAGAACAACTGTTGGATAGTCAAACTATGTATTATTCTGTAGGAATTCATCCATGGACAATTAAGTCCGTAAACATTCCTTCGGCATTGAATAAAATGAGAAATAGGGCTTCATACAAGTCAGTTTTAGCCATAGGAGAAATAGGGCTCGATCGAATCATCGAAACTCCTCTTTCCATTCAGAAAGAAATATTTTTGAAACAATTGCAGATAGCCGATCAGTTTAATAAGCCTGTAATTATCCATTGCGTAAAATGTTATTCAGAAATAATCAGCATTCGTAAAAAAACAAATACTAAGCTGCCATGGATTATTCATGGATTTGTTAAGAACTTGCAAATTGCCGAAGATTTAATAGAATTGGGATGTTACATTTCATTTGGAAAGGCTTTACTGATTAATAAGAATTTACAACACATTTTCAAAACACTTCCTGTAAAAAAAATATTTCTCGAAACGGATGACAGTGATACAGATATTGAAGAAATATACAAAAAGGCAGCTACTATAAAAGATCTTAAAATAGAGGATCTACAAAAAGAATTACTATCAAATTTTACGACCTGTTTTAATAAATGATGAATACAGAATGGCTAAGCAGAACAGAACTGCTTCTGGGGAATGATAAATTGGACAAACTAAAAAATGCACATGTTCTTGTTGTTGGACTAGGTGGTGTTGGAGCTTACGCGGCAGAACAAATATGTCGTGCCGGTGTTGGAGAAATGACCATTGTTGATGGCGACGATATTGAAATTACAAATATCAATCGTCAACTCCCCGCAAGTATCAGCAATCTGGGAAAAGATAAGGCAAAAGTAATGGGCGAACGTCTTTTGGATATCAATCCTAATTTAAAGCTCAACATCCTTAACGAATACCTTCGCGACGAGAGAATAATTGAAGTTTTACGAGAAAAAAAGTACGACTATGTTTTAGATGCAATAGATACCTTAGCTCCAAAAATCTTTCTCATCTACCATAGCTTACAAAACAATCTGAAAATTGTGAGTGCAATGGGTGCAGGAGGTAAAATGGATCCAACGAAAATTCAGATTACTGATATATCAAAATCATATAACTGCAAATTGGCTAGAATGCTTCGTAAAAAACTTCACCAATTAGGAGTGCACGAAGGCGTACAGGTCGTTTTTTCTCCGGAAGATGTATCTAAAAATGCAGTAATACTCGCTGAAAGCAAAAATAAAAAATCAAATGTTGGTACTATTTCATATATGCCTCCTCTATTCGGGTGCTTCTGCTCTTCGGTAGTAATAAATGGATTGCTATCAGATTAATTATTTTTACAGCACAGAAAGCAACATTCCATGTTATTCTTTATAATATTTAGTACATTGACAAGAACTTACACATCATTATTTTCTAAATTAACTGATATGATCTACTACGATATTCTTCCTTCTCCCGTGGGTAATTTGTTGCTTGTAGCAGATGACAGTGGTTTAAAACAGATTCAGTTTGATGAAGGGAATCAATCAAATGGAATAAAACCAAATTGGATTAAAGATTCCAATAAATTGAAAACGGTTGCCGATCAGTTAATTTCCTACTTTGCCAATGAGCGAACCACATTTGATGTGAAACTCTCACCTGACGGAACCGCTTTTCAAAAACAAATATGGAATCAACTTCTGAAGATTCCATATGGGAAAACATGTTCTTATCTGGATATTGCCTTAGCTATAAATAAACCTTCTGCGTGCAGAGCAATCGGAATGGCTAATTCTAAAAACCCAATTCCTATAATAATTCCTTGTCATCGGGTTATCGGAAAAAACGGGAAACTTACCGGTTATGCCGGAGGACTATCCAATAAGGCTAAACTGCTGGAAATAGAAAACATTGATCTTACGCCCTCGAAAGATCAATATCTGCTGTTTTAAATGCTGTTTACCCTTTATCTATCAAGCTTTTCTATCTTATTCATGTTTTATGCGTTTTTCCTGAATAAGAAATATAAATACCCAAAATAGCTTTGATATCATTGACAAATAGGCTAACTTGCGCAAGGCAATTTTATAGCTAAATGCTATTGATTTAGCTTGTGAAATTTGCCAAAAAAATCATAAAATCAATATCCAATTACATGAGTAAAATTTTAGGACATAGTTTCCATATCCCAGTTATGGGAACCGGATATACGGTGGACACTCCTGTAAAAGTGGCTCATTTAGGAATTTCATCTGTTGTTTCAATTGTTGATGATATTCTACTTGAGAAAATGAGAGAATTGTATTGCAATAAACTCAGCTTGCCATTTTTACCAATTTCGGAGAAAACTAAAGATTTTCGTGCAGAAAGAATCACCTCTTACCTCAATTTAATAGATAAGATCGTAAAAGATAAATTTGAGAATCTAAAAGCATCCGTACAAGAAAAGAAAGAAAATCTAGAGGAATATCTTGATTTACTTCCTGATTTTTCAGAAGTAAAAAAAGAATTTAAAGAAAAATTTGAAGGCAATTCTTACGTAAAAGAAGCGAAAGAATGGTTGGTGAAAAACCTTCCTCTTGGTTCTATTGATGTAAACATCATGACCAAGCTAGACAAAGACAACTTTTATGAAGGTGAGCAATTACCTGCAGAATATAACGATGCACATGCAGCTCTTCGTGGATTTGCCATGAGTAACCTGGAGAGCTCCATGGTTTTATCTGCCGGAATGAACCCACGCTTATATGGTTATTTAGAGCAATTTGAAGACTTTTATCCGGATGAAAACGGCTATATAAAGAAGAAAATTGTTCTGAAAGTCAGTGATTACCGCTCTGCCTTAATACAAGGTAAATTCCTTGCAAAAAAAGGAATCTGGATTTCGGAGTTCCGAATTGAATCCGGTTTGAATTGCGGCGGTCATGCTTTTGCAACCGAAGGCTTTTTAATGGGTCCGATTCTTGAAGAATTCAAGAATAACAGAGAGGAGCTAAGAGTAACTCTTAGCGAGATTTTATTTCAAGCTCTAAAGGGAAAAGAAAGAGTCTGCCCAAAATCAAATTTAGACATAAGAATCACCGCTCAAGGTGGAGTTGGTACAGCTGAAGAACAAGAGTTTCTGATGAACCATTACAATCTTGATTCTATTGGCTGGGGAACTCCCTTTCTTTTGGTTCCTGAAGCCTGCGACGTTGATGAAAATACCTTGCACCTACTTGAGGAAGCTCAGGAAAAGGATTTAAAGCTTAGTCATGCTTCTCCTTTAGGTGTTCGTTACAACAACCTTGTTGCAAACACCAGAGACAGAGATGTTCTTAAGAAATTTGCAGAAAACAAGCCAGGAAGCGCATGTACAAAAAAATACATGTTAGCCAATACTGAGTTTACTGAAAAACCAATTTGTACCGCGTCAGTTCAATACCAAAAGTTAAAACTGGCTGATTTAAAAGAGAAAAATCTTTCGGAAAAAGAATATGAAAAAGAAGTTAGTTTACTTCTAGAAAAAACATGTTTGTGTAAAGGTTTGTCGGCATCTTCTTTTTTGGTAAATCATATCGATACAAAAGCAGATGGTGATGGAGTATCGATTTGCCCTGGGCCAAATCTGGCATATTTTTCGAAAAAGGCTAAATTGAAGGAAATGGTTGATCACATTTACAATCGAACAAATTTGATTGTTAGAACAGACCGGCCTCACATGTTCATAAAAGAAATGAGTCTGTATATTGACTATTTAAAAGAACAAATTGATGAGCTTCATAATCCTGTAACGAAACAACTTAAATCTCTTGAAAAGTACAAAAACAATCTTTTAAACGGGGTTGACTACTATAAAAATTTATCGAATAATATAACCGGTAAATTTAAAAATATGAAAAACCAGGTTGGTAAAGATCTGGAGAAATTAGAACTCGAAATTCGGGGGTTGCTTATTTCCTCTGAAAAATAATCAACATGTAAAGCCAATCGATATTCGATTGGCTTTTCTCTTCCTATTCTACCCGCCATCAATTCATTACGTAATACAGGTAATTAAAATGGCGTAAATCACCCATTTTTTTTGAGTATTTCCATCCTTCACATTGGGTAAAACCAATGATTTTTCTCTCTTAAAAAACATCCATATTTGTAAGGTGAAAGGGATATCACAATAAGGTTACTGACCAAATTGTGAAATGAGACGGATTAGCAGCATGTGCTTCTGCTGCGAGGATACTTTAAATCCTGCATTGGTTTAGGTTAGGGTTAGAATTGTGTAGCAGGATTTAAAGTGATTCTCTTTTCTTTCAAAATTAAGTTAGAATTCATTGGAACGTTTTCCATATTGTTAGTTTTTGCGCAAAACTGTATAAAAGTCTTCACCAACTTTTATGCAGTTTTTTTTTGCTGTAAAAAAAGCTGATTTCCTTTCAGAAATCAGCTCAGTCTTATTATATCACAAATTGTTTTTACTCTTCAGCTTCCACCATTTTCTTAATACCCGCAATTTTCTCCAGCATATCAGTTGTGATTGATTTTGGTCTTTCCAAAGGATAGCCTAATGCCCTATCCCAAATCACATTAGCACAAATACCAATTGAACGGCCAATCCCGAACAGAACGGTATAAAAATCATATTCCGTAACTCCGTAATGCCACTGAATTACACCAGATTGTGCATCAACGTTTGGCCAGGGATTCTTCGCCTTTCCATGCTCTTTAAGAATCTCAGGCACTACTTGATACAGCATATCCGCATATTTAAAAATAGGATCCTCAGGCAGATGCTTCAAACTAAATTCGCGCTGAAGCATATATCTTGGATCAGTCTTACGCAATACAGCATGACCAAAACCTGGAATCACCTGACCCGAGTTTAATGTATCCCATACGAACTGGGTCATCTCCTCTTTAGTAGGAATCCGATTGTCCATTTTATCCATTACCTCTTGCAGCCATCTTAAAACTTCCTGATTGGCAAGACCATGCAATGGGCCGGCCAAACCATTAATCATTGCAGACGTAGAAAGATAAATGTCTGATAATGAACTGGCTACCAAGTGACCTGTATGCGCACTCACATTACCACTTTCATGATCACTATGAATGATGAAATGCAAACGGGACACATCGTCATAAGGCTTTGCAACGCCCATCATGTGAGCAAAATTAGCACCCATATCCAAATTAGGATTGGATTGAATTCTTGGTCCCTGACGATACAATTTATTATAAATGTAAGAAGCTATCTCGGGAAGTTTAGCAAGCAAATTTAATGCATCTTCATAAGTTGCATCCCAATACTCCTTCTTATTTAATCCGGCATGGTATTGTCTGTTAAAAACAGATTCCCTGTTTAATGTAAGAATAGCCGTTGAAAAAATGGCCATTGGATGACTGCAGCATGGAAATGAATCAATTACCTCGTAAACATAGCGAGGTACAATTCTACGCTTGCTAAATTCATCAACAACCTGCATTACCTCTTCCTGATTTGGGAAATCTCCGGTAAGGAGTAAATAAAACAATCCCTCAACGTAGGGCATGTCGCCCCCTTTAGGTTTCGGTAAGCCTTTAATTACTTCATTCAATGTAAATCCTCTGTAACGTATCCCTTCATCCGGATCAAGATAAGAGATATCTGTAACCAAAGATTTCAGTCCCCTCATTCCTCCAATTATCTGGGATATTGTAACCTGATCAACAACTACATCCCCGTATTCTTCCAATAATCTTTTTGTTCTAGGTCTATGTTCCTTAATTTTTTTGAACAAAGTTTGTTTTAGTGTTTTTTTCATATGGTCTAAACTTTATGTTTGGAAACCAACCGGGGAGACTGATTTCACGTTAGGAAATGTTTATTGTTTATTTTGCGTTTTGTATTCTGATTAAATTTAAAGCACTTCCTGCTTTAAACCACTCAATTTGAACATCGTTATAGGTATGGTTCGCTACAATTGTGTCTTTTGACCCATCTTCATGCGTAACAATTAATTTCAATGGTTTTCCAGGAGCGAAATCTGTTAATCCGGTAACATCAAATTTATCCTTCTCCTGAATTTTATCGTAATCAGCTTTGTTTGCAAATGTCAACCCCAAAACACCTTGTTTTTTTAGGTTTGTTTCATGAATTCTGGCGAAAGAACGAACGATTACCACTTTAACACCTAAATGTCGTGGTTCCATTGCCGCATGTTCTCTTGATGAGCCTTCTCCGTAATTTTCATCTCCTACCACAACAGAGCCCAATCCGCTGGCTTTTAAATCTCTTGCTGTAACAGGCACTTCTTCATATTTGCCGTTTACCGGATTAAATATAGAATTGGTTTCCCCATTGAAATAATTAACGGCACCAATCAACATGTTATTAGAGATATTATCCAAATGTCCTCTGTATCTTAACCATGGTCCTGCCATAGAAATATGATCGGTTGTACATTTTCCTTTTGCCTTAATCAATAAATTCAACCCAGTCCAGTCTTTACCATCCCAGGCTTGAAATGGGGCAAGCAACTGCAGGCGCTCCGAACTCTCATTCACATTAATGGCAATCGCACTTCCATCAGTGCCGGGAGCCAAATAACCGGAATCCTTCATATCGAATCCGTTCGGTGGAAACTCCAAACCTTTTGGTTCATCCAATCTCACTTCAACACCATCTTCATTAATCAAAGTATCGGTCATCGGATTAAAACAAAGATCTCCCGCGATAGCCAAGGCAGTAACCAATTCCGGTGACGCTACAAAACCATGAGTATTTGGATTGCCGTCATTTCGTTTGGCAAAATTTCTATTGAATGAAGTTATAATAGAATTTTTACGGGTTGGATCCTCTGTATGACGTTTCCACTGTCCGATACAAGGTCCGCAGGCATTGGCCATAATTACTCCGCCGATCTCTTCAAACTCCTTTAAAATACCATCCCGTTCCGTTGTATATCTTACCAATTCAGAACCCGGAGTCACCACAAATTCTGCTTTTACTTTCAGGTTTTTATCCTTAGCCTGTTTTGCCAAAGATGCTGCTCTTGAAAGATCTTCGTAAGAAGAATTGGTACACGATCCAATTAGGCCAACCTCCAATTTTTGAGGGTAATTATTTTCTTTAACAGCCTTTCCAAATTCACTTAAACTATGAGCCAAATCAGGAGTAAAAGGACCGTTAATATATGGCTGCATTTCCGATAAGTTGATTTCGATTACCTGATCGTAATACTTTTCAGGATTCTCATACACTTCCTCATCCGAACGAAGATGATCCATTACCACATCTGCTAAATCAGCAACATCTTCACGTCCTGTGTGACGAAGATAATTGCTCATGTTTTGATCGTAACCAAAAATAGAGGTAGTTGCTCCAATTTCAGCACCCATATTACAGATGGTTCCTTTGCCGGTACAAGACATCGCATCAGCACCTTCGCCAAAATATTCAACAATAGCGCCTGTTCCTCCTTTAACGGTAAGAATTCCGGCAACTTTTAATATTACATCTTTAGGAGAAACCCAACCACTTAATTTTCCGGTCAACTTCACTCCTATTAATTTAGGCATTTTCAATTCCCAGGGCATTCCCGCCATCACATCAACAGCATCGGCACCACCAACACCAATTGCAATCATTCCCAGTCCTCCTGCATTTACAGTGTGAGAATCGGTTCCAATCATCATTCCTCCAGGGAATGCATAATTTTCAAGAACCACCTGATGAATGATACCTGCACCTGGTTTCCAAAAACCAATGCCATATTTCTGAGAAACAGACTCTAAGAAATCATACACTTCGTTGTTTTGTTGTTTTGCATCAGCCAAATCTTTCTCTGCACCAATTGATGCTTGAATTAAATGGTCGCAATGAACCGTTGATGGCACAGCAACTTTAGTCTTCCCTGCATTCATAAATTGCAAAAGTGCCATTTGCGCTGTCGCATCCTGCATGGCAACTCTATCCGGAGCAAAATTCACGTAATCTTCTCCTCTTGTAAACTTATTCCCTTTTTCCTCAACAGATAAATGGGAGTATAAAATTTTCTCGCTTAAGGTAAGCGGTTTGCCTAAGTTTTTACGGGCATTTTTCACCCTTTCAGGCATTTGTTCGTAAACAGATTTTATCAATTTAAAATCAAATAGCATAGTTTGATGAAGTTTTGATTTATATATATTTTCACTTGGTATTTATTTCGAATTCGAAAAAGTCTACAAAATAAATAAATTATTATCGGATTTCCCGATCTTTTTATGCATTTTATTGTACATTTCACTCAAATACCTGCATTCTGACTTACAGCTGTTTATAAGGCTTTCAGTAAAAAACTGATCTGCTAAGTATAATTAAATTTAAATATCTAAATATAACAAAAACTTGGTATATTAAAAAGCATGTACTAAAAATCTTCATGAGCTTTCAGACAGCTTAAAAAGGAGCATAATTACCCCTTCCTTCCAATAAATTCCCCCTTGATAAAACAGACTTTTCAGGTATTTCTGAACTTCGGTAAGTTAAGTGCTTTTACTTGCCCTTACTCCCAAATTCCACAACTTGAAGATCTTTAATTTCCTTTGCTTCAATTGTGAATTTCACTATTGTTTGCACTTTGTGGAAACCATGAACTCCAGATGCTCCCGGATTTATATGCAAAAGATTCAATTCTTTATCGAAAATAACCTTAAGAATATGCGAATGACCTGAAATAAATAATTGCGGAGCATTCTCAAAAATTTCGGGTTTTACATTCCGATCGTAATTTTTGGGATAACCACCAATGTGTGTGATCCAGACATCAACCTCCTCGCAAACGAAGCGTTGGTGTTTTGGGTAAACCATGCGAACATTATGGTCATCTATATTTCCATGAACGGCTCTAAGTGGTGCAATTTCAGCTAATTTATCAGCAATTTCAATTCCTCCGATATCTCCGGCATGCCATATTTCATCGCATTCTTTAAGATGCTTTACCACAACCGGGTCAAGCCATCCATGAGTATCAGAAAGTAATCCTATTCGCTTCATAAATTTTTTATTATCCGCAATTTTGACGCGTAAATCTACAAAAAGAAAATGAAAGAAAATGCAGAAATAATCAAATTGAATTAAGCAATCGTTAGCGCTTGAAAGCAGCATATACCTAGGCTGTCACCCTTGCATGGGGTTCATCAGGCTACTAAAGGACAAGCTATTTAATCGGCAGATAAACACCTATAATCAGTAAAAAATGATTACTTTTGCATGCTTTTATTTTTAAAGAAAATACTATCAATGGGGTTTAAAGACGAGATAAAAAGACGAAGAACATTTGGGATTATTTCTCATCCGGATGCGGGAAAAACAACACTAACTGAAAAATTACTTTTATTTGGTGGTGCTATTCATGTTGCTGGTGCTGTAAAATCCAACAAAATAAAAAAAACGGCTACTTCTGATTTCATGGAAATTGAACGACAAAGAGGAATCTCTGTTGCAACTTCCGTTATGGGATTTGAATACAAGGGCCACAAAATAAATATTCTTGACACACCAGGTCACCAGGATTTTGCTGAAGATACTTTCCGTACACTTACAGCATGCGATAGTGTAATTATCGTTATTGATGTTGCAAAAGGGGTTGAGGCACAAACCAGAAAATTAATGCAGGTTTGCCGGATGCGAAAAACGCCGGTTATTGTTTTCATTAACAAAATGGACCGAAGCGGAAAAGATGCGTTTGATTTGCTTGATGAAATTGAAACCGAATTACAAATTAGTGTGAATCCTTTGAGCTGGCCAATTAACATGGGGCCTGAATTTAAAGGAGTTTACAATATCTATCAAAAGAATTTGAGTTTGTTTACTCCGGCAACTCAAACAATTCAGGAGACCATTGAATTTGACGATCTCTCCAACCCTAAATTGGAAGAATACATAGGGGATGATGCTGAAATTCTCAGAGAAGAGCTTGATCTAGTTTCAGGTGTTTATCCTGAATTGAATATTCAGGAATATCTGGATGCAAAAATTGCTCCTGTTTTCTTCGGTTCAGCTTTAAATAATTTTGGTGTTCGGGAACTTTTGGATGCTTTTATTCAGATTGCACCTTCTCCCCTTCCTTGCCAAACTGTTGAGCGTGTAATTGAACCTACAGAAGAAAAATTCTCAGGCTTTGTTTTTAAGATTCATGCGAATATGGATCCAAATCACCGCGACCGTATTGCCTTTGTGAAAATTGTATCGGGTGTATTTAGAAGAAATACGGCCTATTTACATGTTCGGAATGGCAAAAAAATAAAATTCTCGAGTCCTACAGCATTTATGGCCGAGAAAAAATCGATTATTGAAGAGGCGTACCCCGGCGACATTGTTGGTTTGCACGATACTGGAAATTTTAAAATTGGTGATACTTTAACTGAAGGTGAAAAAATCCACTTCAAAGGAATTCCGAGTTTCTCTCCTGAGCTGTTTAAATACATCGAGAATGCTGATCCGATGAAATCGAAACAACTGGCAAAAGGTGTTGACCAATTAATGGATGAAGGGGTTGCCCAGCTTTTCACTTCTGAATTTAATGGCCGCAAGGTAATTGGTACCGTTGGTGCACTTCAGTTCGAAGTAATTGAATACCGTCTGCTGCACGAATATACTGCCTCATGCCGTTGGGAACACATCAACCTTCACAAGGCTTGCTGGATCAAATCCAATGATGATGAACAGCTGAAAGAGTTTAAAAAAGCCAAATATCAATACATCGCAAAAGATAAACACGGAAGAGATGTTTTCCTTGCTGATTCTGGCTATATGCTGCAAATGGCACAAAGCAATTACCCTAAATTGGAATTCCATTTCACATCGGAATTTTAATCATCTAACTACGATATAAACAATTTTTATATGGCATTAAAAGAAGGATTATCTGTAACACAAACAATGACTGTCAGCAAAACAGATACAGCAATACATCATGGTTCCGGTAAACTGGAAGTGTTTGCCACACCGGCCATGGTGGCTTTCATGGAAAATACGGCCGTTGCCTGTATCGATCCGGAAATGGAAACAGGAACAGATAGTGTTGGTATTCAGATTGACACCAAACACAACAAAGCCAGTAAAGTTGGAGCTGTTATTACCTGCACCGCTAAATTAGTGAAAGTAGATGGCAAGAAACTAAGTTTCGAAATTGAAGCTTCAGACGAGGGCGGAAAAATCGGAAACGCGTTTCATATTCGATACATCATCGATCCTGTAAAATTTATGAGCAGACTCTAAACCCTGCTTTCAAAATATGAGAAAAGCCTGCAAACCAAATCGATTTGCAGGCTTTTCCCTTTTTCTCCTTTATATCTTAATCCATCAAGCGTTTTTCGCCATTCAGTTTTCGGATATCAGTTACATCCTGACTGACTTCAATACAGCCTTTGTAAGCATTATCCTCATCGCGTAAAGCGAAATACTGAATCAAAACAAATCTCCCCTTCATCTGAATCCAAAACGATTCGCTGCCCTTTTCACCACTTTTAAACGCTTTCACCAAATCGTCAACTACATGAACACTCTCGGGTGGATGACAATTCTGTACTGTTCTTCCAATGATCGCTTTCGAGCGGGAGAAAAAACGCTCCTTCGGATTGGAAAAGAAACACACCCGGTCATTTTCATCAATCATGGTAATATCAACCGGCAAATGATTCAGCAACATCATCGCTTGTTTCAAAGTCATTAGTCCCGTTTCAAAGTTAAGTACTGCATCTCCCAATTGATCCATATCTAATTTATCTCCTGCCATTTCGCGCTTGTTTGTTTCTTGTTTTTTTTCCTTTTTCACCAGTTTGGGGGCTTCGATAAAACTGAAGCCAATTTCATGACTTTGTGCGTTCATTTCCTCCCACAATTCTTCCGAAACAGCATTCAAAGCCACTGGAAACAGCAGGTATTCTTCTCTGGAAATAATTGCATACATGAAAAAGAACAAGTCTCCCAACAAACGGTTAATCAATCTTAAATCGATAAAACCGGATGTAAGTTCTGCTGTCAATTGCTTTTGAACTCTTCGGATATCATCGTGAATGGACCACATTACACCCAAACATTTGTAATCGGGAAACTGATTTTCGAAATAAGGAAAGAAAATATTTTCTTTGCGCCGGTAATGCTTATCCATCTCAGCCAATGCTTCTATCTTAGTTTTCAGGAAAGACAATTCATCAGCCAATTTAGCCTCATCTTTAATTGTGTTGATTCTTTTTGCCAAAGGTTTAATCTCCTTCAGTCGAGTATCCAGCTCAGCATTTTCCTGCATCATGATGCCCAAAAAATGAGTTGAATCCACATCAGGCTTTGGATGATTATGTATCTGCCTGTGAAATACGTTGAGTGCTTTATTGATCCCTATCTTAAGATCTTCCATCGGGAGTTTTGCCTCAACCAAACGATGCACTACCAAAACAATATCGTTTGGTGTTAATTGGTCGATAGCCGCCTGATGCTTTTTGATTAATTCGGTACCCTTCGCTCCATTTATCAGATGAAAACAAAAGTCATACAACGAATTAACTCTTGCCTGATTGTTATTTATAAATTCGGACATATGGTAATTTTTATCGTTCCTATATTCAGGGAAAATACAATAAAAAGCCCATGAAACCAACATATATGAAAGTTCCGTTCTATCAGTTAAACAGAATTTAAATGCATAATATGCACAGAAAACCTAAATCTTTACTGTGAAATTATTTATAAGATCCTTGATCACATTTCGTGCGTTATCGGGGTAATTTATGTGAACTGACTTTTCCTTTTGTTTTAACCAATGCCCGATTAGCTCAATGCTGTATTCTTCCAAATCATAAAAAACGGGAACACCTAATTCTTCCAATGCATGAGCATTACAAACCTGCTCGAATTGATTCTTCATCGGAATTACCGCCAACTTCTTACCCAAATGCATGGTTTCGGCTGGTGTTTCGAAACCGGCACCACAAAGAACACCTTCACAATCTTTTAGCCCTTCGATAAATTCTTCGGAATTTACAGGCCGAATGCTGACATTATTTTTCTGATATGCCTGCTTGCTGTGTTTTGAGAAAACCAACCACTTTGTAGATGAAAACTGCGACAGCACTGAGGTTATTTTTTCATCGGAATAAGCCGGCAAATACACCACATAAAAGCCCTTGTTCTGCACCTCCAATTTGCGGATTTCCCTTCGTATTATCGGTGTAAACATGTTGTGCCCGTATTCTTTAAAATGAAAACTTAAATTTTGTGAGCATGGAGCATAGTATTTTAATATTTTAAATCCGAATGCATCTATGTTTCCGGGCAAAGGGGTTCTGCTGTTCAGCATTGCTGACTGATGGCTCAGTCCTAAACAAAACACCTTTTTCAGTTTGCAGGCCCATGCTGTAACCGGTTCAAAATCGCTGATTACCAAATCGTACTCTTCAACCGGAAGTGATTTTATGTCCCGGATAAAACGGTAAACATTAAATTTTCGAATGGTTTTCCAAATATCAACACCTCCGCTTTTACCAAAAAAGAAGCCCAGGCCCTGCTTTTTATATTTAATTGGATGTTTAAATTCCAAATCGTGATGCAGACCGGAAATTAAAATATCGACTTCGGCCTCTTCCTTTAAATGAGGTATTAATTCAATTGCCCGGCTTAAATGACCATTGCCGGTACCTTGAATTCCGTATAGTATTTTCATTGATTCAGTATTATATGGAAAGGAGAAAGCTTGTAACAACTCGATTTTAGCTTTGCACTAGGATGCAATAAGCTTATTATTGGATGTAAATTCAGTAAGCATCTCCTTGAATATTTTATCGTAATCATCCAGCTTGTAACTCTCCAAATCGGGAACTATATCTCTGGCATTTTCATCTTCATTATACTCATAAATACTCCATTTTCCCTGGTGATATTCCAAAGCACTCAAACTCTCAATCCAATCTCCTGAATTAAGATACATTGTTGCCCCCTCTTTATTACTTATTTCCTTCATTTCAGGGTGATGAATGTGCCCGCAAACTACATAATCGTAGCCTTTTGTTATGGCAATATCTCCGGCAATTTCCTCGAAATTATTAATGTATTTCACTGCCGACTTCACACTGTTCTTGATCTTCTTAGATAGAGACACCTTCTCCTTGCCCAACATTTTAGCAAAAAAATTAACAGCCGAATTAATCAGAATCAGCAGATCATAACCAATAGATCCTAACTTGGTCAGCCATTTGGCATACTGCATGGTAACATCGAAAACATCGCCATGAAATATCCACGCCTTTTTTCCATCGAGATTCAAAACGATTTTATTCACGATACTTAAACCTCCCAAGGTAAAGCCTTCAAATTTCCGAAGCAATTCATCATGATTTCCGGTAACGTAATAAACAGGAATCCCTTTCGATAAAAAAGAGGTGAAATGCTTGATGATGCGCATGTGTGATTTTGGCCAGAATCGTTTGCTAAACTGCCAGATATCAACAATGTCTCCATTCAAAATTACTTTCTTAGGCTGAATCGAACTTAGGTACTTCAACAGTTCTTCGGCCCTACATCCCATGGTTCCTAAATGAATATCAGAAAGAACCAGAACATCTACTTCGCGTTTGCTTTTAGGCATAAATAACAGATTAATTTATACAATAAATATATACTGCGCCTGTTAACTTACGGCCTAACCTATTTTATGAAATAATAAAAAAATACAGCTTTATTGTTAAGAAATTGTTACAAGCCCAAAACAGAAATGAATGATCGGGAAAAGGAGAATGGTGAAAAAATAAGTGTGGCGAAAGATTTCCGAATCGGGCGAAGACTGCCCTACTTCGGGCGGGCACTCCACAAATCGGGCGAAGACTGCCCCGCTTCGGGCGGGCACTCCGCAAATCGGGCGAAGACTGCCCCATTTCGGGCGGGCACTCCGCAAATCGGGCGGACAGTCCCGAAAAAATTGTAAAGGCATTCCGGTCTGTTTTCTCCTCCACCCGTTTTATTTCCTGTTATTTCATAAGTTGCTTAAAAAAACCAGGAGTATTTGTTTCAAATGTCATCTCTTTTTTAGTAAAAGGATGTTGTATGGTAAGTGATGCCGAATGCAGAGCCAAGCGCTTCACTCCCTTTCCTTTTATTCCATACACTTTGTCGCCGGCCACCGGATTTCCATGTTCGGAGAAATGAACACGAATCTGATTTTTACGACCGGTAAACAGATTTATTTCGAGCATACTAAAGTATTTCGATTCCCTGATGACCTTGTAGCCAGTCTTTGCATACTTCCCTTTGTTCGGATTTCGCACAGAAAAAACCCTGTGAATGCTGTTCTCGGTCAGGTACGATTCTATAATGCCCTCCTTTTCGGCCAGCTTTCCTTCTACAACGGCAATGTATGTTTTACTGAAACTTTGCCACTCGGTTTGCAGGAAGATTTTCGCTGCTTCTGTTTTGGCAAATACCAATACACCTGATGTATCCTTATCCAGACGATGCACAATAAAAATTCTGTTTTTCGATCGCGGATTTCCTTTTTTCACGTAATGCGTTACGTGCTGATAAGCTGTTTTTGTGCGCTCACGATCGCTTCCCATGGTTAGCAAACCACTCACTTTTTCAACAACAATTATATCCTGATCTTCGTAAAGAACAGCACACCCTCTGGGTTGAAATCTTGGTTTTACTTTATGCTGTGGTTTCTGATTCTCTTCCATTATTTCTATCTGCGGATATCGGATTAAGGCTATGTTTTTTTTTGATTGTGCAAAGATTGCTCTTTCCTTTTAAGGATACAACTAAATTCCCTTTTTGTATTGTCGGCTGGTAGTATATTGAATGACTTCTTTCACTTTCGTTTCAGAATCTGCTTTCCCGTCAAGCAAATTTTCAAAAAGCTGAATGACTTCTGATTTCGACACCAATAGCTTGCTTTCGGTTTTTACATCCCGTAAATCAATCATAAAAGAAGAAAAAACATATGGCAAATCATTTAAAATGTCTGTATTCAGGAAATTGTTCTGATTGTAGATGGTATGATAGTTTCCTTTTGATTTTTCAATTAAAAACGAATTGTTTTTCAGGTTGGTGATGGATGATGATTTCTCGCATTGCTGAATGCATGTATCATCCACCCGGTTTTTCTCACAAGCAGTTACCTGATGAAACAAACATTGTCTGCTGGTCATCAGCACAATGGGATGATAAATGCTGTAGTGAAGTTCACAATCATCTGGTGCTTTAACAGCTTGAATCTGATTCTTCGTCAGCTCGTTAGAGATGAATGCCCCCGAGCAATTAAAATTCTCTTTTAAAGACACTAGACTGTACGAATTCACAATATTAATTTGCGGACCTGCAATCCAATTTATTCCCAACCGATAAGCTTCGTAAGCTATGCCGGTGTTATTGGTGACAATCAATTTTGGTTTTAACTGTTTCAGAAATTCGACCGCAGCAGTATAATCTTCCCCAATAATCACCGAAGGAAAGTAGGGAATCAAGCTTTTGTTCTTTGCAAAGAAATCTACAAAGTGAGAACGTTTGTTCTTAAAACTATTGGGCAGCTGAAAATAGATATCGGCCTTAGTTTTCTCAGCAAGAAACAACTCTTTTTCCGAAGAAATCAATACCGAAAGTCTCGGTTTATCAATCTCCTTTTCAGGATTATTTATAGCAGGAAGCGTAACCGGGGCAACAGTTTCTTTCGATCCATTTAAAATGAACAGGATTTTTTTCTTAAGTGAAGTAAGCTCTTTAAAAGAAATATAAACCGCAGTCTTTATGCCTTCCAAATTCAACTCCTCTATAAAATATTCGGTGTCGTTAAAAGCTTTGAATCGCTTTAAAACCATAGCCTCAGTCAACACCTCTGTGCCCTTGTTGAACAGATTGCTTTCCGAAAATATATCAAAGCCTGCATCCGGTGTTTTTACAGAAACTTTTAGCGGAGAACCACATTCTCCGGAAAGATGAATTTGCAAAGGCGCTTTTTTCGCACTTACCTGATTGATCTTAACCTCAACCAAAGCTTTAATATCTTCCTTTTCCTGATATAATTTTAACTGCCCAGCCTCTACCTCATCAGCGGAAGCATACGAATTAATTTCTGAAAGATGTTTGATGGAATGATCGCGGGGATTATCGATAAACATGCTTTTGCTGATCTCTCCTTTCAGTAAAGTATTGGAGAAACCGCGGTTAAATACCTTGTGCAAAAGGCTGTCATCCGTACCAATTTTGCCCTGTGAATAAAAAGTATCGAGTTGCTTTCTCCAGACATCCACCACCGTGTACACATAATCGTACTTCTTAATTCTTCCTTCAATTTTTAGGGAATCAACACCGGCATCATACAATTCCTTCAGATCGAAAAAGGCCGAATTGTCTTTTAAATTCAGCGGGTATTCTTTGCCTGCAGCAGTAGTCTTGTACTGATCACGGCAAGGTTGACTGCAGCGACCGCGGTTGCCCGAATTCCCACTTAAAACAGAACTAATATAGCAGAGTCCCGAAAAGGAGATGCAATTGGAACCATGCACAAAAGCCTCCGTTAAAATGTTATTATCGTGTGCAATTGAAGTCAAATTCTCTATTTCACAGATGTTTAACTCCCGTGACAAATTCACCCGGGCAACAGAAAGTTTGCTTAAGAATTTTATCTGACCTTCATTGTGGGTAGTCAACTGAGTAGAAGCGTGAATATTTAGGCTTTTGAAATACTTTCGAAGCAAATAAAGCATTCCCAGGTCTTGTACAATTACACCATCGATACTGGTACTTACCAACTTGTTCAGCAAACCAATCAGAGCCGGAATTTCACGTTCTATGATAATGATATTGAGCGTAAGAAAAACTTCACAATTGTGGCTGTGAGCCAAATGCAAAATGCCCTGCAGATCTTGAAAACTAATATTGACAGCTCTATTCCGGGCATTGAACTGATCCAGTCCGCAATACACTGCATTTGCACCGGCCAATATCGCTGCTTTTATGGAATCAACGTCTCCGCCCGGCGCTAATAATTCAATCTTTCTTTTCGTCACAATCTCTTACTCTTTATGGGATGCCAAAAGTAAAGCTTTTTTAGTTGAATTCCTGAATCTGGTCAGGCTTAACGATAATGTTTTCTTAAGAAAGTTAGATTTGCTTCAATCTCTTTATTATCGTGAATATCAGCATTAATAATTACATCAATTGAATATTCTATGTTATATCTTGATAATATTTCATCCAATTTAGTTTTCTTCATTTGAGCAACTGATATTTTCTGATAATAAGACACCAACGATCCAATTGCTTTGGGCAACACTAAAAAACCAATGCCAATTATAACCATTGGAACAGTTGACATTGCACCTTTCTTAAAAAGATAAACACCCAAAAAGTAACCAGTAAACATCAACGAAACACCAATCCCAAAATACAGACTAAAATTAAGATAGCACAAAAATTTATCTCTTCGAATTGATTCAAACTCAATATTAACCTCCCTAATTTTATCTTGATATTTCTTATCAAATATTATATCAGAACATTTTTCTTTAAAACATGGTCGCTCGTTGGTAATGCCACATCTGGTTCCCGTTTTAAAATCATATAACTGATTCTCGCAAATTTCACAGTGTTTAGACTTTTCCATATGTTTTATCATCTGATTATTCATGGGAGTATAATGGGATGCTAATTCTCAAAATTCAATAATGTTCCCATAATCGCATCCCGCAATTTTGGATCTACACTTACTTCAGTGGCATAATTATTCCAATTTTGCACTTTACTGTTTATTTCAGAGATAATTTTTTCTGCTTTTTTAATGTTCATTGCTTTTGCAAAGCTGACTAAATCTTCTCTTGTAATATCTTTCCTTTTGCCATTAATACTTAAAGCATGCTGACTCACCCACATACTGTCGGGTCGGTAGGCATGGCAAATATCGTATGCCGGTGCCAACTCCCAACTTTCTCCTTTTTTCAATCTAAAAGCAAAATTCTTGGTATGATCATCACAATTTCGTGCAATCACATTAAATACCATTCTTCGGTACATCTGCTCTGCTTGAGGATATGGCAAACGCAGTATTCTCATGGTCTGAAACAACTGCTCGTAACTAAAACTTCCTACCTCATTAAAATCATAATGCTGCATTGCACAAAAGGTTTGAATGTGGTGTTTCTGAGAACCTTCCCCCCGATCGAACCGCTTGGTCATGAAATGTGCTCTGCCATTTTCCTGAAGCAAATCAGATTCCATCATCTCTATTCCACAGTCCCTTGTCATGTTGTAATAGGCCATTTCAACTCTTCCATAACCAATGGTTTTTCCAAATTGAGCATCACTTACACCATCCAGCTTTATTAACCAATGCTCAAAACCTTTGGGAGCATTCGTTTGTCCGGAGCGAACCTGTCCTGTTTTTTTGTTGTAGGCAATAATTGCTTTTGGTCTTGCTCCACCAGCTGATGTTCCAATTTTTAGGATTTCCATCATTGCCCGCTGTTCATCTTTGCTCAAATTGGCTTCAAAATCTTCCCGCTTTCCCAGCATTTTTTGTGCAATATCAACCAAGCTAGTTATTTCAACCTGAAAAGAGTTTTTATTAGAGTTGAGTTGTGTGGGTTCAAATTCCAGCGCTCCCATTCCTCTGGTTCCAATAAAACAGAGTTGTTCTATTGGGTTCATACTGTTAGCCGGGCGGCCATTTTGTGCCAACCAAACATTAATCAGCTGATTTCCATATTTATCGGGTAACACATCTGCCAATAAACCAGGCAAACCTTTAAATGTATCGTATTCGCTGTTTTTTGAAGGCCTGAGTTCAGGAAATGAAAATATGCGCTGACTGGATTGAACCGGCATTTTGACTGGCGCTAAATCAATTCCTTTCGATTTAAATTTAGGTTCATATTCGAAACTGGCCAGGCCCTGATTCTCATCCCAGGCTACAGCCCCAACAGTCTGTCCCCAAATTTTTACATATGCCGTTTTTATTTCTACCATTCGCTTTCATTTTGCTTGTTATCATCCTTGCCTCTGGCTCTTTGCCGTTTTTGCTTATCCAACTTAGCCAGTTCCAAGGGACTTAACTTAGTTTCAAGCTTAAAATTGTCGAGTACATGCAGTAAGTCAAGAGCCCGCAGAATTTGGAGTAATGAAATTAATGAAACAGCTTCCCCTTTCTCTAATTGACTCACGGTCCAGCGATTAACTCCAGCAGTTTCAGCGATTTTTGCCTGTGTTTTATTTTGAAGTAAACGTTGCTGTTTTACATACCTGCCAATTGTAGAAATAATTGCCTTATCACTCATCGAAACCCAATTATAGTTGGTATTTTCCATCACTAATATTTTTATATGTATTTAATGTTGGTATTCACAGGCATAAATATATAAAAAAATAATTCAGACACAAACATTTTATGTTGGTAAATACAATCACTATCACATAAAACATACATTTACGTTGGCTTTTCCTATCAATAAAATTTGTATTTACTAATTTTAATATATCCTCATTTTTTAAACCAACTCTTTTGTCGGATACAGAAATGATCAATTGCTTCTGCTTATTCTCCACGCCAGATAGCTTATTTGCAATTTACACGGAAAAATTTTCATAAAAACATACAGCCAATATGACCTCATATGAAACTGAAATTATAATTTTTTTGATTTTTCAATTTCCCATATTTAACTTATATTGCGAAACTTTTATGATAATATATGAATACGAACCTCTCCTCTGTCTACAAAATTAAGCAAGGCGATATTGCCACCTTCAAGAGCTTATATCTGGAGTATTATAAAAAACTATGTTTTCACTCTTTTAAAATTACTAACCGTAATGATATTGCAGAAGAAATAGTACAGGACGTGTTTGTTAAAATTTGGGAAAAACGCGAAAAGCTTAACCTTTCTGATAATATTGGCAGCTACTTGTACCGTGCTGTACTAAACGAATCACTCAATTTTCTGAAAAAACAGAAGTATGATACTTACGACGAAAATAGTATACAAAACCTGAAAAACCTTAGCGACTGCCATGAGATGGAGGTCAACCAAAATGAGATAAGAAAAGAAATAAGGAAGGCCATAAAAAAACTACCCGACAAAACGCGACGTGTTTTCATTATGAGCCGTAAACTAGAACTCTCTTACCAAGATATAGCAGACAGGCTCAACATAAGCATTAAAGGTGTTGAATATCATATATGCAAAGCCTTAAAATTATTACGGGAAGATTTGAATTCAACTCTTTTTTTACTTTTTTTTATGCTTTTCACTATGGTATCAGCAGCTTGCATTGTTATAACTATATAAATCTCTTCTTAAAATGTCAGGTAATACAAAACATACAGAAAACGAACTTCTTATTTCCCGCTTTTTAAGCAACCATGCTTCAGAAGCCGAGAAACAGAAGGTAATTAATCTGCTGCAAACCGACGATCAATTTAAAGAAGTATTTCTCGATATGCAGCAAACAGTAAAAACCGTTGATGCTCTTCTTTTTTACGAAAGCATTGATGAAGAAAAAGCGCTTAAACAAATTTATTCGAAAGCAAATATTAAAGAAGAAAATACAGTTAAACCAAAGCCTGCAATACAATTAAGAAGAGTTCTAAAAATTGCAGGGATAATTATACTTGGAGCTATTCTTACCTTTTTGATTCAGGATAAACCAAAACAGATATTACTTTCTTCAACAAACAGTATCCTTTCTGAAAAACTAATGCCCGACAGCTCAATTGTAACTTTAAATAAAAATAGTTCTTTGAAGTACTCCAATAAATACGGCATCAAAAATCGCACTGTACAACTTAATGGTGAAGCATTCTTTTCAGTTAAAAAAAATACCCGACTTCCGTTTATTGTAGATTGTAGCGGACTTTTCGTAGAAGTAACCGGAACTTCATTTAGCATCAGTAATTGCATGAACAGCAAACAAATTAACGTTTATGTTACATCCGGGCAAGTGAAAGTTTATGATAAGAAAGGAAAATTGGAAATACTAAATCCCGGCGACATAATTGTCTACAACAAAACGAATAAAACACTAAATAAACCTCATGCCGAAAAGAATTCCAATATCAATTCCTGGTTAACCCAAACATTGGCTTTTGACGATTGCCCATTACAACAAGTTATTAATGACATCAATAATCATTACAAGGTACATATTCAGCTTGATGTTAAAAACATCGAAAACTGCAGACTTAGTGCAAATTTCGAAAAATCAAGTCTGGAATCAGTTCTTAAAATAATTTGTTTATCATTTAATTTAGAGCTAATAAATGACGGTACCCTCACTTTAAAAGGAGACGGATGTTAATACAACCCTGCAGGAATAATACCTCCACCAAATTATATTTAACCTGAAATCTCACATTAAAAATTTACAATTTGCTAATTACCCGAAATTCATGCCTGGTGTTTTTCTTTTTTTTTCATTCCTTCTCTTTCGCCCAAACAACTTTAGAAAATAAAAACATCAGCCTGCAACTTAACGAAACCTCATTGATAGAAGTAATAAAAGCTATTGAAACACAAAGTGGTGTTTCTTTTGTCTACAACACTTCCATAATGAAAAACGCTCAGAAAGTGAGTATTGATGTTAAAGATGCTGACATCAATACTCTTTTACAAAAAATTTGTAAGGAGTCGGGCAACAACTATAAAGTAATTGATAATCAAGTGGTTTTTTTTAAAGTTACTGCCCCAGTTGCAAAATCCATTAAAGTTTTAATAAAACCCGAAACAAGTCAGCTATCCACCAATATGCATGAAGCAATTTCGAAAAATATCATTCAATCAGAGAAAAATATTTGTGATCGTAATCCTCTTTTGGATACTGCGAACAAACCTACTCTTGATATCAACAAAAATATAATAACAGATCCTTTAAAAACAGCACCTCTTACAACCGAATCTATAGTAAACGAGGTGCACATTTTTCCAATTTCCACAAAATTAGCAATCAACCAAGATTGCTCTTCCGATAGCCTCAGGCTTTCATGTCTTAATATTACAGAACAAAACACTTCGACAGATAAACTCTCAGCAAACAAATACTTTTATTCCATTCAGATAAAAAAAGAATTAGGCATTTCACCTGGTTTTAGCAAAGGTGATACACTCAGTACCGAAGAGGTTCAAATATTAAACAATAGTGTGGCCAGTTATGGGATTGGCGGCGGAATAAAACTTGGATATACCATCAAACGTTTTTCATTCAAAACCGGTCTGTTGTATACCCAATTCATTGAGAGATTTTCAATAAAGAAAACTCGTAAAATATTTTCCAGACAAACACATTGGGAAGGTATCACATGGCAGGAACAAAGTTCTGAGGGGATTATAATACACACCGACACTATTCCTATTACACAAACCATTGTAAGCGATTCTGCAACTGTATTTAGGCAAAAATATAAATCCTCGTATCTTGAGATACCATTCGATATTGATTACTCAATTCCTATTAACGCAAAATGGAGTGTATTTGGCTCTTTGGGCATAACTTATGCTATCACTTTGAAAAAAAATTACACCTCACCGTTTTCCGCATACAATCCAAAAGCAGTCAATAAACTAGATCTATCAGTAGGAATAAGTACGGGGCTAAAGTTTTTTTCTAACCGTTTACACTACTATTTTATGGCGGGCGGGCGAACTCGTACTTCATTGAATGTCAACAACAAACTCATCAACAGGAATCCCATTTACCTAAACATGACTGTTGGAGTTATAAATTATTTCTAATATTTCACTAGGGAACAACAGGTATTGATTGTTATATGAGTGTAAATATTAAAAATTTAAATTATGAATACGAAAAATTTTCTTACAGGTATCTTTTTAATACTAGTTGCATTTACAGCTTGCAATAAAGATAGTATCGAAGACAACAAAACTCTATGCCCGGTTGAATTTAAAATGACAGTTAGCGAAAACAGCACAAAGTCTGCAGTTGGGAACAAGCTAAAAACTACCGAAGTTACTAATGTAAAGTCTGCTTTAGTTTCTATTGCTGATGACAATGGCAACTTAGTTTACGAACTGGAACAAATTGAGCTAATTAGTTTTAACGGCGGTTTTATTACAAATAAATTATTGCTGGAAGTTGGAAACTACACAGTAACAGAGTTTTTACTACTCGATATCAATGGCAATGTAGCGTATGCAACACCCAAAGACGGCTCTGATTTAGCCAATTTGGTTAATGACCCTCTTGCCATTAGCTTTTCGGTTAACTTAAACGAAACAACTACGGTTACTCCCGAAGTATTACGTATCGATAATTTTGAACCAGCTGACTTTGGTTATGTTGAGTTTGGATTCAGATACATTAAAACATTCGGTTTTGTAATGGGTATTTACACCCTCGATGACAACCAAACTGCAATTGCCAGTAATGCCAATATTACATTAACAGCGAATAACAAAGAATATCTCAATAAAGAAATAAACGGAGCATTAAATGTGTTAACAATAAATGATGGCCTGCAAAATTACAGCATAAAAGTAGAGAAATCAGGCTATAAAACATTTAGTGAAACCTATACGGCGGAACAATTAAAACAATATGAAACAACGCCTCTGAATATCTATCTGGAAGAGATAAAGGAATTTACTCTTGATTACAACAAAATAACTGATGCCACTCTTACAAGTTACTATCCCGACAATAACGAAAATGGAACTTTTATTCAGGCTTTTGCATGGACTTTTACTGGAGATCCGGTAAGCTGCAGGTTTCTTATGGGATTTGATTTGAGCGAGATTCCTGAAGGACAACAGATAAAAAGTGCTAAACTCTCATTATTTTATGCCGATAATCATCCCGATCCTCTTCACGAAGGCTTTTTTGGTGGTCAAAATAATTTAAAAATTGAATTAGCAGACCAAGCCTGGGACGAAACTACAGTTACCTGGAACAACCAACCATCTACAATTTCGAACGGAGCAATAATTATACCTTCAGATGAAAACGGAAAAATTGACAAACCCGATATTGACATTACTCCATTAATTCAAGCCATGATAAATAACTCCGATGGTCGTTTTGGAATTAAAATATCGCAGGTTGACGAAACAATATACAGATCAAGCTTTTTTGCTTCAACAGAAAATGAGTTGGTTAATAAAAGACCAATACTTAAAATCGTTCTTAATTAATAATTATCTCATCCTTACAATAAGCGTTACAGATTATTGTACCAAATTAATAACATTCTCAGTAGTCCACAAAGGTGCCCTTGTGGGCTACTGCTTTTTTGTAAGTTGTTATTCTATTTTGCAGATGCATCTGATCCGAAGTTAACCTGCAGCAGAAATAATGGTATGCTATTTGTTTAGCAAAACCTATTCGCGCAAACCAGTTGCTGTATGGGCTAAATAAAACCGAAAAAAAGGAACCTTATCAACTCACCGGCGTATTCTCAATTTTAAAATTAAATTTGCATCAAAACTAACATCCTACATCTATGAATAAAATGATACGCTTCTCACTTATTGCTCTTCTATTTATTTCTGCTGCCTGCAGTACCGGAAATAAAGCTCTTCAAAATGGAGATTACTATTCTGCTGTTATTAAATCGGTAGACCGGTTACGATCAAATCCGGATAAAGCAAAGGCTCAATTAACTTTAAGAGAAAGTTATCCTTTGGCAGTGAACTGGTATCAGCAGGAAATCAGCACCCTTTTATCTTCGAATGATCCGTTTAAGTATTCAAAAACAGTTGGACATTACCAGACTTTGAATAGAATGACTGATGAAATTAGAAGGTGCCCTGGTGCATTGCGCATTATTCCTTCTCCAAAGCAATACAAGACAGAAGAATACATGGCCAGGCAAAATGCAGCGCCTGAATGTTATGAAGCAGGGGCAATGGAACTTGCTAAAGGAACCCGTCAAGATGCAGTGACAGCCTTTATGAATTTCGAAAAAGCCAATAGTTTTGTTCCCAACTACAAAGATGTTGCCGATAAAATGGCTGAAGCAGAGGAAATGGCAACCTTAAAAGTGATTATTGATCATGTGCCTGTGAACTCCACAAAATATCAGTTGAGTGCTGAGTTTTTTCAAGATCAGGTAACACAATATATCTTTCACAATATCAAACGAAGATTTGTACGATTCTACACACCCAAACAAGCTGAACTGGAGAAACTGGAATATCCTGATCAGATTATTGGAATGCGTTTCGAAGATTTTGTAGTTGGCGAAACTCACGATACCGATATCGAAAAGCAAGTTGTAAGTGCTGATAGTGTTGAAGTTGGGTCGACCAAACTAAAAAATGGCGAAACAATTAAAGTATACAATATTGTGAAAGCCAAATTGCATATTCACAAACGTGAGGTGATTTCTAAAGGAATACTTTCTCTTCATATTATTGAATTCGAAAACCAAAAGGAAGTAAATAACAAACAATTTGGTGGTCAATTTAACTGGTTTTACCAATGGGGAAATTACAATGGTGACGAAAGAGCTTTAACAAAAGAAGAATTGAATATTTGCCATAGCGAGCCAATTCTCCCTCCTGCTCATCAGGATTTATTTGTAGAGTTTACAAAACCTATTTTCACTGATCTTACTGCAGAGTTAAGACGATTCTATAATCGATACTAATTAATAAACTTCTTTTTGACAAAAGAATATCTGACGTCAACGGTTTATCCTCTATAGTAATCTGAAAAAACTAAGAAATACACAAAGAGGCAGAAAAATTAAATTTCTGCCTCTTTGTATATTTTAAAACTCCTTATCGATTGCGGTGGATTAAATTGTAGTCAACAATTAGTGTTTTAAAAAACTCGAGAGGTTGCATTTCTGTTTTGATTCCCAATTTTTCCATCACATTTTTTCGTGCCCGCAACCCAAATTGCAGCTTTTCAACCGGGTCTTCCATGCTTTCAATCTGAGCAATCACCTTTTTAAACAGAGGCAGGTCTTTTTCATTAATTTTTCGGGACTCAGGGAAAACAAGCTCATAATTTTGGGGGATATCAACCAGAATCGTATTTTCAATCGACACTTTTCGCTTTGTTCTTATTACCGTTGTTTTAGCTAGAATATCGCCCAGGCGTTGTCCTTTTTCTCCTATTACAATGCACAAAATACCACAAATACCATAGGTCAACGAAATATCAACCAATCGAAACATCCATCGAATCAAATAATTTAGAAAAGTGGGTGCTGATCCGTCGACAGTACTTACCTTAATTTTCATGATTTTTTTTCCCGGAGTTTGACCATTCATAAAAACCTCAAATATCAAGGAGTAAAACATTAACGGCACTAGTAAAAACAATATCCAAACTGCATCTTTTCCTATTAAGCCAATTACAAGTAAAAGAATCATATAAATGACAAAGAAGAACAGAAGATCAAGCAAGGTCGCTGATATTCTTTCTCCAATACTTGCCAACTGAAAATTAATGCGAACATTTTGAGTTGTTTCTATTCCTATATCTGCCATTTACTATTAAATTTTGTGAACCCGAAGATACCTATCATAAGAAAACAAAAGAAATAATCGAATAATTATTTTCATCATTTAAAATCATTCTACTGACATATTGCTAGTTAGTAAACTCATCAACCATTTAACCTTAATCAAACATTTGTAATTTTCCTTAATTACAATAACTTTAGCATTGTTTTACAGAAATCCCTTAAATGAAAGAAGTAGTTTTTCTGGATCGCAACAGCAAAAAATGGATAGAATTTGAAAATCTTCTTGCTGATGAATCCCATAACGATCCTGATTCCATTGCCGATTTATACATCCAATTAACGGATGATCTTTCCTATGCACAAACCTTTTACCCAAATTCATCTACTACTGAATATCTCAATCAATTAAGTGTGAGTGTTCATCAACAAATTTATAAAAACCAAAAAGCACAAAAGGGAAAATTCAAGCAGTTTTGGACTACAGATTTGCCTTTAATTCTTTTCCAAACACGAAAACAATTACTTTATTCTTTACTAATATTTCTTACCGCTGCTCTTTTGGGTGTAGTATCGACAATTAATGATCAGTCTTTTGTACGTACTATTCTTGGAGATAACTACGTAAATATGACCATTGACAACATCAAAAAAGGAGATCCAATGGCCGTTTACAAACAGGAAGGGCAAACAGAAATGTTTCTAGGAATTACCATCAATAACATTAAAGTTTCCTTTATGGCTTTTGTTTTTGGGATACTTACTGCTTTCGGAAGCGGATACATCCTTTTTAATAATGGAATTATGCTGGGAAGCTTCACTTATTTCTTTGTTGAAAATGGTTTGTTCTGGGAAAGCACCCGGGTAATATGGATACATGGAACGCTTGAAATTTCTGCCATTATTATCTCTGGAGCGGCAGGAATTGTAATGGGAAACAGTATTGTTTTCCCTGGCACCCTGCCTCGCAAAACATCCATGCAAATTGGAGTTCGCAAAGGCATTAAAATTGTAATTGGAATTATACCTATGTTTATTGTTGCCGGCTTTTTAGAAGGCTATGTAACCCGACATACCGAAATGTCAATATGGCTAAGCTGGATCATTATTATCTGTTCCCTGCTGTTCGTTATTTGGTATTTTATAATTAACCCAAAACGAGTCTATCAAAAACTAAACAATTTATAAAATTCTAATCTTAAAAAAATGACTGATAATTTTAAATTCGAAAAAAACCGTGATTTCGGGGAACTATTCAACGACACATTTCTTTTTATTAAGTACAATTTTAAAAATTTACTAATGGGAATGATCTATTTCGTTATCCCTTTTGCATTATTACAAGGAATAGCACTAGGTGTGTATCAATATGAAGCACTTTCAACTCTTTCATCAGGGCCTTCATCAAATCCGTTTGCTGCAATGCAAGGAGCAATGAGTTCAATGCTAATCACCTATCTGTTTACCATGATTACTTATACGTTTTCTATGGCATTTGTATTTCAATACATCAAATTATACAAAGCATCGGAAAATAATGAAGTGGAATTAAAACAAGTTTGGAAATCAATGCTTGGTGTTGCTCCTAAAATTTTCCTTTCTATGTTTGTTATTGGATTTCTTTCAGGTCTTGGTTTTATATTCTTACTAATTCCGGGTATTTATTTAATGATTTGTTTTAGTCTGGTTATTCCAATTATTATTTTTCAAGGTGATTCACTTAGCGAAGCTCTAAGTTCTTGTTTTTCATTAATTAAAAATAACTGGTGGCAAACATTTGGGTTTTTACTAATCCTAGGTTTGATAGCTGGAGCATTACAATTTATATTTCAAATACCTACCACTATTTATCAAGGAATGGCAGGTTTTCATATGGTGCAAAATGGAGCTTCATCAGCAAGTCAAAGTTTAAGCATTCTATTTTCTATTATCCAAGCAATGGGAGCATGCTTTATGCAAGTAATTCCATTTACAGGAATTGGAATTCTTTATTTTAGTCTGGTTGAGCAAAAACAAAATCCCGCATTGCTAAAAGAGTTGGAAAGCGTTGGAGCTAATGAATAAAAAAATACTTACAATACTATTTATTGGCTGGTTTCAACTATTTATTGGAACCAGCCAAATTTTAGCACAGGAAACTTTCCGCCCGGATACCATCGTTGCTGATACCGGACAAGTTCAATTGTGGGAAAAATCCATTCCGAAAGAACGCATTGAAAATTATCGCAAACAGAGCGATTTCAATTACGATTTTACCGATGTAAAACAAGAAAGTTTGTGGGATCGTTTCACTCAGTGGATCAGAAATTGGTTAAATTTCATGATCAAAGGACTGGGAATCATCTGGTTCCTGAGATATATCATTCTTGCTGTGCTTATTATCATTCTTATTGCGCTGATTTACAAAAGCAAATTTACCGGCTTGTTCCGTTCCCAACAGGAAATTACATCTCTGGAATTTAGTGAAACTGCGAACCCAACAAAAATAAATTGGGAGCAAAAAATTAATGAAGCATTTCTTCAAAAAGAGTATCGTTTGGCTTTGCGTTATCACTTTTTATCCCTGTTAAAAAGTTTAAGTCAGCACAATTTAATAAGCTGGAAATCGGAAAAAACCAATTACGATTACATCCGGGAAATAAAACAGGATAAAATAAAGGCTGATTTTATTGAATTAAGCGAATTGTATGAAGCCGTTTGGTATGGCGACTTCCCAATAAACAAACAAGATTACGACCAAATTAATAAAGAATTCGGCCGATTGAATCTCCTTCTCCCGCAAGTAAAAGAATTCGCATCATGAGACTAAATATCCCTAAAAATGCACTTCCCGTAATTGGAATTCTAATCATTCTTATATTGATGGAACTTTTTGCGCCTCAGCCAATCGACTGGACAAAAAGTTTTAATGAGGATGACAAACGACCGTTTGGTTGTTTTCTGCTAAAGGAATTAATACAGAACGATTTATTTCCTGATCAGGAATTTAAAATCAGCAGTAATGCCATTTTCAACTATCCGGAGACTGATAGTCTCTCAACAAAAAAGAATTACATTTTTGTTACCAATGATTTTTCTCCTCAGGAATGGGAAATCAATACAGTAATGGATTTGGCTAAAAATGGAAATCAAATATTCATTGCAAGTTCAAGTTTAGGAAAAGCCTTTTCAGATTCTTTGCATGTACACATCGAAAGCGATATTCTGTTTTCAGAATTAGCAGCAACAAAAGGAAAATCTCAAAATTTCGAAAATCCTGATTTACAAGAGAAATCGAAATATGAATACCCAAAAGCATTCGACAATTCAACAATAGCCAAATTTAACAAGGACAGTGCAATTGTTCTGGGACGAGATCATCAAAGGAAAATTCAGTTGGTGAAAATTCCCTGTGGAAAAGGCAACTTCTTTATTAGCTGTCAGCCGTTAGCCTTTACCAATTACAATGTTGTACAAAACGAGAATGCAAATTATATTGCAGGATCATTTAGCTATTTACCTCCCAATCCGATAGTTTGGGATGAATATTACAAACCTCTTAGAGCTTTACGCTCCACAAGCCCAATCATTTTTCTGCTTTCGAGTCCTCCATTAAAAATGGCGTACTATCTTTTGATTACCTGCCTTCTGCTTGTTCTTATTTTTCAAGGTAAGCGTCAGCAAAAAATGATTCCTGTTCTAAAACCATTGCCCAATACCTCTCTTGAGTTTATTAGAACAATGGGGCGATTGTATTACAACCGCAAAAATCACAAAGACATTGCTTTAAAGAAAATTAAATACCTGAAGGAATTTTGTAAGAGCCGCTATCATATCGATTTAACCATTGATACTTTAAATGAAGTAAGTAAACGCTCAGGAATCTCCTTAAAAACTCTTGAAATTCTTTTTAATCAAGTAGATAAAATTTCTAATTCTCAGAATATATCACAGGAGACATTGGAAGACTTACACTCAAAAGTGGAATACATTTATAAATCCGGCAAATAAAATAAACCCTACAATGGAAAATAAACTGCAATTTAAAAACCGTATAGATTTGCAAGAGCTCAATCATTTGATTGGCCAAATTAAATATGAAATTAAAAAAGTAATCATCGGTCAGGAAAAGAATATCGACCTGCTATTGGTAGGATTATTTGCTAAAGGCCATGTTTTAATTGAAGGTGTTCCCGGAATTGCAAAAACTCTTTCAGCCAAACTGCTTGCCAAATCAATTTCCTCCGGTTTTTCGCGCATTCAATTTACCCCGGATTTAATGCCCTCCGATGTTTTGGGAACTACCATATTCAATTTAAGTACGTCAAAATTTGAGTTTAACAAAGGTCCTATCTTCTCAAACATTATCTTGATTGATGAGATTAACCGTGCTCCTGCAAAAACCCAATCGGCACTTTTCGAGGTGATGGAAGAAGCTCAGATTAGTATCGATGGAACCACACATAAAATGGAACAGCCATTTTGGGTAATTGCAACACAAAACCCTATTGAGCAAGAAGGAACTTACCGTTTGCCGGAAGCGCAGCTGGATCGTTTTCTCATGAAAATAGAATTCACTTATCCTGACGAACAGGAGGAACTTGAAATTTTGGCGACAAAAAATGAAAGAAAAGGTAAAAATGAAACATTTGAAATAACTGAAGTCTTGAATTCGGAGCAAATTAACATGTTGCGTCAGCAAGTTCAGGAGATACACATTGATGAGAACCTTCAGAAGTACATTGTTCAAATTGTTCAAAACACAAGAAATCACCCTGGAATTATTCTGGGCGCTTCGCCGAGAGCATCAGTTGCAGTAATGATGGCTGCAAAAGCTCTTTCAGCTATCAGAGGCAGAGATTTTGTTACTCCTGATGATATTAAAGAGGTGGCAATTCCCGCTTTGCACCACAGACTAATACTAACTCCTGAAAAGGAAATGGAAGGCGTGCTTCCGAAGCAAATCATTGCGCAAATTATGGAAGGAATTGAAATTCCACGATAGCAAATCCGAACGAATCGGTTCAGAAAAAAAACAATGTTCCCAATACTAATGAACTACAATTAATGAAATTCATTAAATCAATATATCTAAAACCAAATTTTTACTGGATACTGGTAATTGTGGCTGTAATTTCGATTCTCGGGCATTTTATTCCATTCCTATTTCCGGTGGCCCGACTACTTTTACTTTTGTTTTTGGTATGTCTGGCTTTGGATATTTTCATTCTCTACCGAAATAAAAAAGGAATTACTGCATCACGAAAATGCCCGGAGAAACTATCAAACGGAGATGAGAATAGTATTTCAATACTCGTAGAAAATAATTATTCGGTATCTACACAGATAGATATTATTGATGAATTGCCGGTTCAGTTTCAAAAAAGGGATTTTCTTTATTCTTTTCAACTAAAATCGGGCGAAGAAAAGCAAATAAATTACGAAGTAAGACCCACTGCAAGAGGTGAATATCATTTTGGTTTTTTGAATGTTTTTGTTGCCTCATTTTTTGGGCTCATCAAAAGAAGGTACAAAATAGAGGCCGAGCAGATGCTTCCCTGCTATCCGTCGTTCATGCAAATGCGTCAATACGAATTATTAGCCATTTCGAACCGTTTGAACGATTATGGTGTGAAGCGAATACGACGAATCGGGCACCAAATGGAATTCGATCAAATTCGGGAGTATGTAAAAGGTGATGATTACAGAACCATTAACTGGAAAGCTACTGCCCGTAAATCGCAAATAATGGTGAATCAGTATCAGGATGAAAAATCACAACCTGTTTACTGTCTTATTGATACCGGCCGATCGATGAAAATGCCCTTTGATGGTTTAACTCTTCTTGATTATGCAATTAATACAAGTTTGGTAATTTCAAATACCGCGGTAATTAAGCATGACAAAGCCGGAGTAATTTGTTTTGGGAAAAATATCAACGCTCACGTTCCTGCTGATGGAAGAAGAACTCAGATAAGGAAAATAATGGAGGTTCTCTACAACCAGAAAACCAATTATCCCGAACCAAATTATGAATTATTACACAATTCTGCCCGTCGGTTACTTAGAAGCAGAAGCTTACTAATTCTCTTCGCCAACTTTGAAAGTCTTGATTCAATGAAACGTCAACTACCCTATTTACAGGGATTGGCAAAAGATCATTTGTTAATGCTTGTGTTTTTTACAAATACAGAAATCAAGGAAATCACTAAAAAAACCGCAAAAAGCATAGAAGATATTTACATTAAAACCATAGGCGAAAAATTTATTTACGACAAAAAATTAATCGTAAAAGAATTGGAAAAATATGGAATTCATGCGATATTGAGCAATCCTAAAGACCTAACAATTAATACTCTCAACAAATATCTTGAATTTAAGTCCAGAGGACTGATCTAAACAGATTATTCAATTGAGATATTGAAATGAGAAAAACGCGAATCATGAAACACATTTATCTTCTTCTTGTATCTGTTATAATACTTGCAGACTTTGCGAGCGCTCAAAATCCTAAAGTTGAAATTACGACGACACTAGGAACAATCAAATTGGAAATTTTCAAAGATAAAGCACCCATTACAGCCAATTACTTTTTGGAAAATGTGAACAACAATGTTTTTAAGGATGTTTGCTTTTACCGTGTGGTAAGAATGGATAACCAACCTAATAATGACATTAAAATTGAAGTCATTCAAGGCGGATTATTCTTCGATTCCATTGTAGATCAGAAGCCGACAATTGCACATGAAACAACAAAAGAAACCGGCATTTTACATACCGATGGTGTTATTTCCATGGCAAGAAATCAGCCGGGATCGGCCTCAACAGAATTTTTTATTTGTATCGGCGATCAACCCAATTTAGATTTTGAAGGAATGCGTAATCCGGACGGACAAGGTTTTGCCGCATTTGGTAAAGTGATCAAAGGAATGGACGTTGTCAAATTAATTCAACAACAAAAAGATGATGAACAAATGCTGGTTGAACGAATCGATATTTTATCAATAACCAGAGTACAGTAGACTTATACTAGCTGAAGTAATTCCCGGATGTTTTGAATTCCGGTTATTCCAACTGTTTTTATTTCTTCGTCGCTCACCAATTCGTGCTCCCAGGTTGTGTGAAATGGAACATGAACAGCCTTGCCACCAAGGTTCAATACGGGAATTATATCTGATTTTAAAGAATTTCCTACCATTAGAAACTCATTTACAGGAATATCAAGATGTTGAATCAACTTTTTATAGTCATCTTCCCTTTTATCACTCATCACCTCGATATGATGGAAATATTTTAGCAATCCTGATTTTTTCAATTTCCTTTCCTGATCGAGTAAATCGCCTTTGGTAGCAACAATCAACTTGTATTTTCCCTGCAGACTTTCCAGCACGTCAACAACACCATCAATTAATTCAATCGACTTGTTCATCTGCCGTTTTCCCAATTCAATAATTGACTGAATTTTTTCGGAACTAATATTTCCTTTGGTTATTTTCAAACTTGTTTCTATCATGGATAGAATAAAAGCCTTTGTTCCATATCCATACAGAGGAATATTGCCAATCTCCGTTGCAAATAATTCTTCGGTAACCTCCTCAAGGCTCATTCCATTTTTCATCAGATTACAAAACTCCATTTCAGATTCTCTGAAATAGGGTTCATTCACCCAAAGGGTATCGTCTGCATCAAATGCAATCACTTTTATTCCATTCATATTTATTTCTTTTGATAGAGCAAAGCTGCAAAAAGACTTTAAGAATACAAAAAAACTAAACTGCAAAAAACAGCTGCACATCACAATACATGCAAGCCACTCATTAGCAATTAAATTTGATTCTATTTTAGTATTTCCGTAATTTAAAAATACATATTATCAAAAAGCGCATAACCTATGGAAAAACGTACGTTATTTCAAGACCATCCATCGCAGTTCTATCTTATTGCAGCCAGAATTATCGGATTCCTGATTACAGGTATCTTCATGCTATTTATGGTGCCTGAATTTATTGCCTTATTAAGTAACGAAACAGCTGGCAATGAAGGATGGATATTACTCTTTTATCTACTTTCGATTGCCTACGGCTGTGGCTTTCTAATCTCTTTCTGGAAAGTTGGACTGGGTGGTTTACTGCTCGTAATCAGCAGCATTTTAATCACTCTTTACGCATTTATTGATTCCAATAGTTGGGCGGTTTTACTCCTGTTTATTCCCCTTTCCTTCTCCGGAATTTTATTTCTGATTTACTGGAAGAAAAAACAAAACAAATAGCGAGCAATATCCTGTCTACTTCACCAAAGACTTCTTAACTTTTTTTACCGAAATAATATTCTTCTGATTCAATGGAAGTGTATTGTCCCAACGATAGGCAACAAAAACGCCGTCATTAGCAATGCAGCCATCCACGCAGCATAAATTACTACGAACAACACCTGCTTTATCTCCCAAACAATAATGTCCAAAAAATACCGGATATTCATCTTCGGAGTAAAGTGGAATATCAAAGTAGAGTTGAGATGGAATGGTGTATTGGGGCAAGCGAAATCTGTTTCCAAATGAAATCTCATCAAAACTTTTCCCATTCATTGGCTCCCACCATTTAATCCGATAAGCTGAACGTTTAAAACCATAATCATCCTTCAGCACCAAATTATCAGGAAAAGCAAACTCTCTCCCTTTTAACAGAAGCATGGCAGCATCAAATACTTTGCCTCTTTCAAAATTTATTTTTCGTAAAAACTCCTTACTCAAACAATTTTCCGGGTTTTCCTTTTTCAGAAGCTCTATCGCTTCCTGATCCCAGCAAGCATGAACAACACGAAATCCGTCCAATTCTAAGTACAAAGGCAAAGACCGTAACCATTTCAGATAAAATTTTCGTTTCACCTTATCCAATTTAAACTCTTCGTAGGTCTTTTTAATTTGAGTTTTGTTTTTCAGATTATGCCCTTTTAAAAACAGACCATCATTATCTTTGGTATAATAAGTAAGTACATTCAGTTCGTGATTTCCCACTATAGCAAAAGCATTACCGGCAGTAACCATTTCCCGGATTATTCTGAGTGTCTCAAAAATATGGGGCCCCCGATCCACATAATCTCCAACAAAAACAGCTTTTCTTTCAGGATGAAAATATCCTTCCTCCCCTTCAATATAACCCAGACTAAGCAACATATGCTGCAATGTTGCAGCCTCACCATGAACATCTCCTATAATATCGTACACGCTTATCTTTATTTTTTATTCAAATCAAAAATATAAAAAAATCCTGAAAAGAAATTCTCAGGATTAAAATCATATCTATAAAGAAGAGACAAATTTATTAGAATTTGAACAAATCATTAACAACAATCTTTTTCTTGACTTCTTGATTTCCACTATAGAAAAACTCATTTGTTTTGCGATTGTAGGAATAATCCTTTCTCCAGTCTTCGAAATTCTCCACAATTTTCTCCAAACTATCAATAAAATACAAAACCTCTTTATTTGTTGTTGTAGGATGCAGAGACCAACGTACCCATCCTGGTTTGTGAGTTAAATCGCCTGATGTAATTTCACTTGTGATCGCATCAGACTGCTCCTGACTTACCTCCAACAGATAATGACCATAGGTTCCTGCACAGGCGCAACCGCCGCGTACTTGAATTCCAAAACGGTCATTCAACAGTTTTACCAAAAGGTTGTAATGAATGTACTCTACATAAAAAGACAGTATTCCCAAACGTGACTTGATATTTTCGGCAAGTACATGTACGTCTTTTACTGCTTTTAAACGGTCGAATGCCAAATTGAGAAGCTCTTCTTCTCTTGCTGCAATATTTTTAGTACCCATCTGATTTTTCACTTCAATTGCCAAAGCAATTCGAATTGACTGCAGAAATCCAGGCGTTCCGCCATCTTCACGGGCTTCAATACTATCAACATATTTGTATTTCCCCCATGGATTGGTCCAATCCACTGTTCCTCCGCCCGGATTATCGGGGACTTCGTTCTTGTATAGTTTTGAATCAAAAATCATTACTCCGGAAGAACCCGGACCGCCTAAAAATTTATGGGGTGAAAAGAAAATTCCATCCAATTTCTCCAATTCATCTTCAGGATGCATGTTAATATCGACGTAGGGTGCTGAAGCTGCAAAATCAATAAAACAAATTCCACCAAATTCGTGCATTATTTTAGCCATTTGATGAAAAGGAGTCGCAATACCGGTTACATTGGAGCAAGCAGTAAAGGATCCGATTTTCATTTTACGTTCCTTGTATTTCTCCAACTGATTTCTCAACTCGTTCAGATCAATAGTCAAATCATTTCCGGGAGGAATCACAACTACATCAACATTGGTTTCGTACCATGAAGTTTGATTGGAGTGATGCTCCATGTGAGTAATAAACACAACTGGTTTTTCTCTTTCTTTCTGACAAGCGTGTCGTCCTAAAATTCCACAACCTTTCAAACCTAAAATCCTCTGCAGCTTATTAATAACCGCAGTCATTCCGAAACCGGCATGAATAATTACATCATCAGAATCTGCATTTACATGCTTTTTAATCAACTCTTGAGCCCGACGATAGGATTGAGTCATTAAAGTGCCTGTTTCGTTCGTTTCAGTATGCGTGTTTGCTACATACGGACCAAATTCTTCCGCTATTTTCTTTTCTATAGGTGCATATAAGCGACCACTTGCAATCCAATCGCCGTAAATAATTCTTTGCTTTCCGAATGGGGAATAAAAACCGGCATCGTGACCAATCGTATTTTTACGAAACTTTTTAAAATATTTTTCCAGATTACTCATTTAGTTTAGGCTTATGTATGTTGTTGTTGTTTGTGTCGTAATTTATTAATTATCCTTTCTTTAAAGACAACTAAAACCCACTTTTGGGTGAAAAAGATTCAGAAAAAACATTTATTAATTTCATTCAATAAAACGAGTGGGAAATTAGATATTCTTCACACGAAAATCAAGGAGTTTTTGCAGGTTTTTAGCTATTTACATATTAAAGTAGCTGCACTAAAATACATTCACAATTTTTTAATACATACAGCTTGTTTAAAACGGGCTAATCAGCTATTTTTGAAACTCGTTAAAAATCAAGAGCATTCTTACAATATAGAAGTAAATGAAAACTATCATACAACTCTTTGAGAACAGCGTTGATCTGTTTGGTGAAAATCCTTTTTTGTGGGAGAAAACCAATTCAGACTATCAATCTGTTAGTTACCAATCACTATACGACGAGGTGCAGCTGTTTGCCGCCGGCTTGTTTTCTTTAGGGATTCAAAAAGCAGATCGAATCGGGCTTCTTTCCGAAGGGAGAAATGCATGGGTGCTGTCGGAGCTTGGGATTTTATTTTCCGGTGCAGTAAATGTTCCTTTATCGGTAAAGTTAGATGCTCAAAACGAACTTAAATTTCGCCTAAATCATTCGGAAGCCCGTATTGTGGTTGTTTCAAACAATCATCTCGAAAAAATCAGATCAATTAAAGACCAATTGGAAAATATTGAAACTATAATTGTTCTTGATAAAAATATTGAGCTTCAGGAGAAGGAAATTTCACTTTCTCAACTACTGAAAATGGGTGAAGAGTTATCTGAAAATGATAAATCCAAACTTAAAGAGATTCAAAAAAACATTGTGGCAGATGATGATGCAAACATCTCCTACACTTCCGGAACCACTGCCGATCCGAAAGGAATAATTCTTACACACAACAACTACGCGAGTAATGTGTATCAGGCATCGAATTTGATGGAAATTCCTGCCAGCTTTAAAACCTTGTTAATACTCCCTTGGGATCATTCATTTGCACACACGGCGGGAATTTACAGCTTCATGCTAAAAGGTGCTTCGATTGCTGCTGTTCAGCAAGGTAAATCGCCTATGGAGGCCTTAAAGAATATCCCCAATAATATCAAAGAAATTAAGCCCGACATTATTTTGAGTGTTCCTGCTCTGGCTAAAAATTTCAAAAAAAATATCGAAAAAGGAATTAAAGCCAAAGGCCCTAAGGCCGAGAAACTTTTTAATAAGGCTCTTGAAGTAGCCTACAAATACAATGATGCCGGCTGGAATAAAGGAAAAGGAACACGTATGTTTCTAAAGCCATTATACATGTTCTATGACAAAATACTTTTTTCGAAAGTGAGAGAAAATTTTGGAGGCAACTTAAAATTCTTTGTTGGCGGAGGTGCTCTATTAGACATTGAACTGCAGCGCTTCTTTTACGCAATTGGAATTCCTATGTATCAAGGTTATGGATTATCTGAAGCTTCGCCGATTATTTCTTCCAATGCCCACCACAATCATAAATTAGGATCATCGGGATTCATTGTTCCCAATATGGATTTAAAAATCTGCGACGACAATGGGAATACAGTTCCTGTTGGCGAAAAAGGCGAAATTGTGATCAAAGGCGGTAATGTAATGAAAGGCTACTGGAAAAACGATAAAGCCTCTGCTGAAACTCTTCGTGACGGCTGGTTGCATACCGGCGATATGGGCTATGTAGATCAGGATGGTTTTCTTTACGTTCTGGGTCGCTTCAAATCTCTTTTGATTGCCAATGATGGTGAAAAATTTAGCCCCGAAGGGATTGAAGAAGCATTTGTGGATCAATCTCCATTACTTGATCAGTGTTTACTTTATAACAACCAAAATCCTTATACCATTGCACTGGTGGTTCCCAATAAAGGAGCTGTTCTGGCTCGATTAAAACCACTCCATCTTACTTTAGAGTCGGAGGAAGGACAAACAGCAGCTTTGGAATTAATACAAAATGAGCTAAATGAGTATCGTCCGGGAGGAAATCACGAAGACATGTTTCCTCACAGATGGCTGCCAACAGCAATTGGAATTTTACCCGAAGCTTTTACCGAAGAAAATAAGTTGCTAAACTCTACCATGAAAGTGGTTCGCAGCAAAGTTATTGACTTTTTTAAAGAACAAATTGATTTTCTTTATACGCCGGAAGGGAAAGACTTATTTAATTCCAGAAACAAAGAAAACCTCAGGGATTTTTAAAAACAACACGACTATAAATTAATATCAAATTAACTATTTAAACTCATTACGAATAATATTTAATTAGTAGATTTGGTAAAATTTAAACAAAATAAAATGTTACAAACCAAGATCAACTTGAAACAAATTTTTGCCATTGCATTGCTGCTGATTTCCTTTAACAGCATTGCTCAACCCAGCAAAAGAGATTCTTACAAAAGTAAAGCGCCCAAGTATATTTTCTATTTTATAGGCGATGGTATGGGCTTATCGCAAACCAATGCGGCGGAAGCCTATTTGGGATCTTTGGAAAACGGCAACGGCATTAAAAAATTACAGTTGAGTACTCTTCCTAATCAAGGATTTTATACCACCTACGCACTCAACCGATTCATTACAGGTTCTGCAGCAGCAGGTACTGCACTGGCTACCGGACATAAAACTACAATTAACACCATTTCGATGGATGCACAAAGATTGCAGCCTTTAAAAACCATTGCTGAAATGGCAAAAGAAAAAGGCTATAAAGTAGGTATTGTATCTTCGGTTTCCATCGATCATGCTACGCCTGCCACCTTCTATGCTCATCAGCCTACCCGAAACATGTATTATAAAATCAGCCTTGATTTAAGTAAAAGTGATTTCAACTATTTTGCCGGCGGTGGATTTAAGCACCCCGAAGGTGATGGTAAAACAGACGAGAAATATTCCCTGTCGAATTTTGGGATGGGAGCAACTGAAGATATTGAAAATAAAGAACCTAACTCTATAAAAGTTGCTGAATCGAGAGGATATACTTTTGTAAATACGGTTCATGATTTTAAAAAGCTAAAAAAAGGAGATGATAAAATTATTGCTGTCGCCCCCAAATTAGCCGCAGGCTCTGCTCTTCCCTATTCAATAGATCAGAAAAACGGAGCGGATATTTCGTTGGCCGATTTTACCGAAAAAGGCATTCAGCTTTTAGATAACAGCAATGGCTTTTTCATGATGGTTGAAGGAGGAAAAATTGACTGGGCAAGTCATGCCAACGATGCTGCTTCGGTAATAAAAGAAGTATTACAATTTGATAAAGCTGTGGCAACAGCTATGGAATTCTACAATAAACATCCTGAAGAAACATTAATTCTTGTTTGCGGCGATCACGAAACAGGAGGTTTGGCATTGGGATTTGCCGGCAGTCATTACGACTCGTCTTTTAATTTACTTCAATACCAAAACTTATCTTACGAGGCTTTTTCAGATAAATTAGCTTTGTACAAACAAGAACATGCAGATAACTACAGCGTTGCTGATGGTCTGGACATGGTAAAAGAACATTTTGGTCTGGGTGATGCATCAAAAGGCCTTCAATTATCACCATTTGAAATGCAGCAATTGAAAGATGCCTTTGATAAAAGTATGACTTATGCTGATGAAATGACAAAGAATGATCAGTTCTATCTACTATACGGAAGTTACGATCCATTTACCGTAACTGCTTGCCATATTCTATCGCACAAAGCAGGTATCGGCTGGACATCTTATTCGCACACGGCTTCACCAATACCTATTCGCTCAATTGGTACCGGAGCAAGTTTATTTACTGGTTTTTTTGACAATACCGACATTCCTAAAAACCTGATGAAACTGATTGAAAACAAATAAAATCTGAAATATATATGAAACGCCCTGCAGCTTAGCAGGGCGTTTTTTTATCAAGCCTAAAAGTCCTTGGTTATTTCACCTTTCAACCATTCAAGACTCCTCAAGACTTTCAACTTTTTAATACCTTTACAACTATGTTCAAATTCCAGCTTCCTCAAAAATCAGATCTTATATTGGTTGGTTTGCTTCTCATTTTAAGTACCGTTATACTATATCTTCCCACTGGATTTTCTGAAAATAATTATGAAAATTCAGAACGTGTAAAAGCCTTGGTTTTAGCAACAGATAATTCTCTTGTTGTGGAAACCGGAATTCTAAAAACAGGATCGCAAACAGTTCAGATAAAAATATTAAACGGGAAATTCAAAGGAAAAGAACTGACTGCCTTTAATCAGTTGATTGGAAGAATGGAATTCGATAAATATTTTTTTCCCGGTGATAAAACACTCACGGTTCTTAATTTTAATCAGGATAAATCTGAAATAATCAGCGCCAATGTAATCGATCACTACAGAATTAATCTGGAAGCTTTCTTACTTGGATTATTTGTTCTATTCCTGATTTCTTTTGCAGGATGGACCGGTGTAAAGGCAATGCTTTCGTTTCTTTTTGCCGGAATCACTATTTGGAAATTACTATTGCCCGGATTACTTAAAGGTTATGCCCCAATCCCTCTCTCGCTGGGTATCGTTGCTTTGCTTACCTCTGTAATCATCTTTTTGGTAGCCGGAACCAATAGAAAAGGGCTTGTGGCCTTTTTCGGTGCCATGAGTGGTATCGCTGTCACCTGCATCATGGCCATACTTTTTGGAAAACTATTCAATATTCATGGTGCCATTAAACCGTTTTCCGAAACCTTGCTCTATTCGGGCTATTCATACCTAAACTTAACGGAAATTTTTCTGGCCGGGATTTTCATCTCTTCATCAGGAGCCGTAATGGATATTTCTATGGACATTGCTGCTTCGCAGGCTGAGGTGTACCAACAAAACAACAACATTACAGCCAAACAGTTGCGAAAATCAGGTTTCTCGGTAGGAAAAGCCGTTGTAGGAACAATGACAACAACTCTGCTTCTTGCCTATTCAGGCGGATTTTCAGCTTTATTAATGGTATTTATTGCACAAGGAACCCCAATGATCAATATCCTGAACCTAAATTACGTTTCAGGTGAAATACTGCACACATTGGTCGGTAGTTTTGGATTGGTGCTTGTTGCTCCTTTTACCGCAATTATTGGTGCTTGGGTATTTACAAGAAAAAAACAAGAGACCATTTCTCTCAAATAAAAAACAGTCTCTTAACGAATCAATTTCTATTACACTGCTTTGTATAACTCATTAAATTCAAAGGTTGGAGAAAACTTTTATTACTTTGAAATACTTATGGATTCTATATTGAAGCGAAGTACTTCAATTTAAATGCATAATTACTAGTTTAGCAGGATTTTGATGTTAATTTCTACATCGGATCGCATGCAGGAATAGTTCCATTTACAGGAGTATCATCAATACAGGCTCCACCTCGGCAACAAAAACCGGAAGGGCATTCTCCCGCAGGTCCACACGATTTTAAAACTGGCTGTCCACCACTAATTTTTCTTTGTTCCACTCTACTTAAAATCTTAACGCCATGAATATTTACTAAATTTTGCATATGTAATTTATCTTTTAATTATGCCTTGGCACTTTAAAGACACCCAAGACTCTAGTCTCGATTATCTATATTTAATTATATTCTAAAAATTCATAATGTTTTTTTATTCGCCTCTAAATTACTTTAATCCTATTTTTTTGACGTTTCATCATAATTACTTACCAATTTACAACAATATTAGAATATACCAAAAATATAATTGTCATCATTATACGATATTCACCAATAGCCAAATTGAAGACTTACACATCCAAATTATGTTTCCTGCAAAAATATTAGTATTGCACAAGGAACCCCGATGATCAATATCCTGAACCTAAATTACGTTTCAGGTGAAATACTGCACACATTGGTCGGTTGTTTTGGATTGGTGCTTGTTGCTCCTTTTACCGCAATTATTGGTGCCTGGGTATTTACACGAAAACAAAGAACAACCCATTAGCTTTAAAACCCGGCCTGATCTTAAGCATAAACATTCTAAATTCAATTTCCCTTTAATTTCACGAGCAGGTATTAGTCATTAATCCTTACTTTTAGCCTTCCACAAATTTATTCGGGAAAGGAGTATCATTGATGATGCTGAATTCGCCTAAACATATTTTTTATGAGTATCCAAATCCTAGAAGTTCAAAATCAAAATCAACGCAAAGCATTCGTTAACTTTCCCTTTAAATTGTATAAAAATAATGAATTTTGGGTACCTCCTTTTAAAGCAGGCGAACTGGAACTCTTACTGCCCGAAAAGAATCCTGCTTTTGATTTTTGCAAGGCTAAATTTTGGCTGGCTTACAAAAATGGAAAAATCGCAGGCCGAATTGGTGCCATTGTAAACCACTTGTGTATCGAAAAACAAGGTGAGAAAATTGGACGAATTACCCGAATGGAATTTGTTGACAGCCATGAAGTCTCAGAAAAACTTTTTGCAGTGGCTGAAGAATGGCTAAAAAGTGAAGGCATGATTGGCGTGAGCGGACCGCTGGGGTTTTCAAACTTAGATCATGCCGGTTTGTTGATTGAAGGACATGAATGGCTTCCTTCCATGGCTTCCGATTATCATTTTGCTTACTATCAAAACCATTTTGAAAGATTGACCTATGAGAAGGAAATTGACTGGTTGGAATTCAGAATCAGTCTGCCGGAAGAAACGCCGGAAAAAGCAAGCCGGGTTGCCGAACTAATCAAAAAAAGATATGGTTTGCAAACCGTAAACTTCACAACAAAAAAAGAGCTGGAACCCTACAAAGAAAAAATATTTAAGGTTTTTAATGATGCCTTCTCCGATTTGTTTGGCTCTATTAAACTCCCCGAAAAGTTAATCCGTTTCTACATTTCAAAATACTTTCCCATTCTGAATCCCCGATACGTTAAAATCATTTTAAACAAAGAAGATAAATTGGTTGGATTCATTATTGCTTTGCCTTCCTTATCGAAAGCCCTGCAAAAAGCCAAGGGCAAATTATTACCATTCGGATGGTGGCATCTTAAAAAGGCACTCGAACACCCTACCGAAATGGATTTGATGCTGACTGGTGTAGATCACGACTGCCAAAAACTGGGATTCGTATCCATATTGATGAATGAATTGCTAAAAACATCAAATAGTGACGGACTAAAATTTGCTGAAACAACTGGAATGCTTGAGAACAATCATGTAGCTATTCAACTTTGGAAATCATTCGATCACATTCAGCACAAACGCAAACGCTGCTACCGCAAAATGTTTTCTTATAAAAAACAATAAATTATGAATAATTTATCCGTACTAAACAAGCAATCTACCAGACAAGAAGTTTTGGATGAGCTTGTAAAATTATTTACTCCTTATGCCCGAAATCTTTTGGGCTCAGGAGCCGATTTTAGTTATATGAACATGTATGCCGATAATTTCCGCGATCAGTTACTAAATCAGACCAGCCTTTCAGAATATGACATCTATACGATTTTAAACGAAGCTTGTGATCTTAGCTGGAGAAATCAAGTGAATCAGTAAAAAAGCAAAACTGTGAGCTTCGCTTGCCAATTTACTAATCGTTTATTTTTGATTGTTTCACAAAAAAATCAAGCTTCTTTGTTTTCACCTCATCAAGGCATTTGATTTTTACATGGCGGCGATATTTACCATTTCCTTCCAGCAGCTTTTCAGGATCCTGAAATAAGAATCCATTACCAAACTCAAAAGAAACATGATTCTTATATACGAACACACCTCCAAAATCGTCGTTAAGAGAAAACAGGATGCCACCATACATCATTCGTTCCTTAACATCCGGAAAATTCTCAAAAACAATCTTACGCAACTCAAGTAAAATCTGATGTTTTATAGGATCACTTGCTCCTGTTTTGTCTATAAATTCCTGAACTCCTTTATCTACTGACTTTTCCATTTGCGCATTGTTATTTTCATTTACTTCTTACTGCTCAGAACCTGATACAAGCTGTTTTTTATCCTTCCTAAAAATACTGACAAGCAGGATACTTACTCCTATACCACTTAAAAAACCCGAAAGAAAATCAGTAATTTCTTCGTCGATAATAACAATCTTGCCTTGGAAATAAAAATGATAAGTTACTCCTGCCACAAGGCAGAGAAATGCGATTGTAATTTTGATTTTATTTGTCATGATTAAGTTTGTTGGAATAAGGTTAATTTGTTTTATAAGCTATAATCTACTTGCTTATATTCTTACGTATAATTGGTTGGATCTTAAAACCATTTCTTTCTTTTAAAATAGACTAATGGAATAATAAAACTCAGAATTAACCCCAGAACAGTAAATGGATATCCGAAATCCCATTCCAACTCCGGCATGTATTTAAAATTCATTCCATATACACCTGCAATTAAAGTAGGCAGTGATATGCATACAGTAATGATGGTAAGAATTTTAAAAATCTTATTTTGTTCCAATTCTATCTTCGAATTTATATTCCCATGCAAATCATCCAATCTATTAAAATTGTATTGCAAATAATCTGCTATTACTCTAAGATCGCTTAATTCTTCACTAATTTTAATGGATGTGTGGTTCTTATTTTTATAGCTCTTTTTTAAAAGAAGAAGAATCCTTTGGAACTCGGAAAGGGATTCCCGAATAAGAAGATTATTGAACCTTAATTCGGCAATGTAATCCAAGTCATTTTCCTTGAATTGTTTCGATTTGAGCGTATTTTGGAAAAGGTCTCTGATTTTTTTTGAAATCAGCTCGACAATATCAGCATAGTAATCGGAGATTACCCCTATTTGAAAAATGAAAAGTTGATGATAGGTGTCAACTTTTGTGTTCTCAAAATTATAAATAGATTGTGTTAATTGATTCAAGCTATCTTCTATATCGGGTGAAAGAAATGTAAATACAATTTCGTTTTTAATCAGAATGGAAATGTCTTTTTCCTCAAAAAAATCACTGGAAGAATAGCTTGGAATCGTAAAGTTTAAAGACAACTGGTCAGGAGAATCGATATAATGGGAACTTATTTCGATATCCTCTTTTTTACTGAAAGAAGTTAAATCGAGATCAAACTTTTCAGAAATCAGTTCCAAATCTGAATTCCTAAAATCAATAAACCGGATACTGAATATATTGTCTGGTAAATAATCAATTTCATCAATCAATTTATATTTCTGTATCTCATTATTCTTATAATAGATCTCAATCATATTCTCTTATTTATAGTACAGCTAACAGTAATTTGTCTAAAACCCTAAATCAATTGCAATCAAGTTTTTTTTTTTGAGTCTGATTGTCTTGCTGAAATTTATTGGGGTCCCGATACCTAAGGTAGAATATAGAGCAACAACACCCATTCCCGTTTCACAAACCCAAATCTAGCAAATTATAATCAATAGTTCGACGCTGTTCATAAAGTTTAGAACAGCAACAAGGTATTGAATGGAAAATTGAAGAGATCACTCTTCTTGATTCAAGCGTAAATAGATTCATGCAAGTAATTCTTCTTCGGAACTGCGCTTATTAGGACGAACGCGAGTAACTCTTCTTCGGCATTGTGCATTTCAACCAATGCAAGTGATTCCTCTTCGGAATTGAGCAACTAAAGGACAATTTGGCAGATTTCTGATTGGATTTGAACGCGTTGCTGCAAAATTGAACGATTTCTGATATGAAAAGATCTATTTCACGGCAAATGTGGGTGTTTCTGATGTGAAATGGGCAATTTGAAGGCAAATGTGGTCTATTTCTCATCGGCGACATTCAATTCGGCACCAAATCGGCTGTTAACTGATAAGAGAAGGCCTAATTGAATGCAATTTTGACCGCTTTTTGGCCTTTTCCATCCAGTAAAAACATTGAGAAATGAGAAAATCAATCGTTCCCATTGAGATGGCGTGTAATTCAGCACAAAAACCGACTTTGCATGTGAGTCAGGACCGAAATAAGAGACACCGTCTATTATTTTGGTGAGTTACGCCATACAATGCAACAGCTACTGTTTGACTTTTCAATTATCAAGACACCCCTCTCCCTGTCGGGATCTCCCTTCAAGATGTGAGAACCAGTAAATTGGCTTATTCTTGACTGTTGGACTTTCCAGACAACGTAAGGGATAAAAACCACTGACGGGCTTTTGCCTTTCTCCTTGGAACTTACTTCCCTTCCCACTCCTGATAAAACTGATTAAGATACTCCTGCATAAAAGCATGGCGTTTTTCGGCCATCGCTTTACCTGCATTTGTGTTCATTCTATCTTTTAACAAAAGCAATTTTTCGTAGAAGTGATTGATGGTTGGAGCATCACTATTCTTATATTCCTCTTTGCTCATATTTAGGTTGGGAGAAATGCCTGGGTTGTATATTTCGCGGTTTTTGTGTCCGCCATAGTTAAAGGTTCGGGCAATGCCTATGGCGCCAATGGCATCCATTCGGTCGGCATCCTGCACCACATCCAACTCCAGAGATTTGAATTTTTGTGCTTCCTTGCCCCCTTTAAACGAGATGTTGTTAATGATGTTCTCTACATGAAGAATGGTTTGCTCATCCACCGAAAGGGAAGAAAGAAATTCTCTGGCTAAACGCGGGCCAATTTCCTCATCTCCCCCATTAAATTTCGAATCAGCAATGTCGTGAAGCAAAGCACCCAGCTCTACCACAAACAAATCTACCTTTTCTGTCTTAGCCAACTCTTTTGCCGATTTCCAAACCCGATAGATGTGCCACCAATCGTGCCCGCCTTCAGCATCGGCAAGTGTTTGTTTTACAAATTCAACGGTTCTGCCTATAATGTGTTCCTTATTCATCTTTGTCAATTTTACCAATACGGTTCTAAGCTTTCAATCCTCCTATTATTCTCGAAACGATTCCTTTTTTACTCGTAACTTCCTCAATTAAAACCCCAGCCAAATGAATTGCGATAAAAGGAATCAAGTAATAATTAGAAAGTACATGTATTCCTTCCATTGATTTTTTCAAACTTTTCGGTCCCCATTCTATAAAAACCCCGGTAACTAATGAAATCAAGACACATACATAAAAAATGATATACGTCCATTTTTGAATTTTCTCTTTTACTGATAAATTTTTATCCTGTGGATTTTGAATTTTCATTTGTCCAAAGAATGGAATCGTGAAACGAACCGCAAATAATCCAACCAATACATAACCAATGTACAAATGCCAATTCCACATTGGCTGTCGTATTTGTTTTGCTAAACGAATGAGCTGGTCATGCGATAAAGACAGATCAATACTCACCAAATAATTTTGTATAATATCTGCCACATTATTTTTATTCAACCAAGTTGATCTCAAAAATATAGTGGCTAACAACAGCAAAAAAGAAACTGCTATTGCCCAATGAATAATTCGGTAAATTTTAGAATATTCTTTATTTTCCATGGTATTTTTTTTATGATATTCGTATTACAGCCCTACTTTTTAATCAATTTATTAACTGGTTTTGGGCTTCAACTTGTTCTTCAATTATCTTTCGACAAAGATTTTTCGCAAATTCCTCATCCTGATACAATTCATGTTCCTGATCCGGAATCAAATTAAGATCCAATTCCAAATCCCTAAACCACTCCACGTCAGGCTTGTATCGATCGTTGGCTCCGAAATAAAGGACACACTTACAGTCCGGCTTTTCCTTTTCATATCTCAACCGAGTTGATGAGATGGCATAAAGGGTGGAGATATTAAGACTTTTCAACCCGGCTTTCCAGGCAATTACCCCTCCTACACTAAAGGCAAGAACAATAATGGTCTCTTTCTCCTGCAGACCAAGTTTGTACACTCCACGATCAATTCCTCCGTTTACAAACCGGGCATGAATCAGTCCTTCCGAATTATCCGACAAATCAAGATCAACCAACATACGGGAATCGAAGTATTCTATTTCGAAGTGTGGATTCAATATCTTTTGATAAGAATGCATCCATACCGCCTCTTCAAATCCCCACAAATCCGATAATATGATAAGCCGTTTCTTCATGTTGAAGTTTATTTTTCAAAGGCTGAAAGATAGGGAAAAATGTATTGTGGAAGAATAAGAAAAAGTTAAAAATAATGCTCGTTTTGATGATGTATTTGCAGAACAAAACACCTCAGCCCTCACCCCTTTTTCTAAAAGTGAAGGAGAGTTTTTAATTTGCGATGATTTGGAGATGTGTTCTCTTCTCATTCATAAGAAAGACAGGTTGAGGTATCCCGAAGATGCGATTTTCAATAAAAATTCCTCAACTTTGCTTTTCTTAAACCAGCCTTATGCTCGATAAAAAACTGCAAATTTCAAACAAGCCAGCACTTGATCAATTGTTTCTAAAAGAACAAATTGAGGCTTTACGGAAAGAATTGGAATTCATCGAGCAAAAAACAATTGCTTTTGAAACCCTGCTACGCACCAGTTTGGCTGATGAATTAATTGAGGAGCAAGAATTGAGGATTATTTACAAAAAATTAAAACAAGCCAAAAAGGAAAAAAGGCTGGAACAAAAAAAGCACGGTAAGAATTACAAAGAACCAATCGGAATTAAGCCTATCAGCACGGCTGCAGTAAACAAAACTTCAAACAAGGAGGAACAAAAGGAAATTAAGCGCCTGTATCGGGAAGCTATGCTTCATGTTCATCCCGATAAATTTTCGATGAACGAAGAAAAAATTGATCTCGCTACAGAAGTAACCAGTAAACTAATCGATATTTACAGAGCTGGCAACCTGCATGAACTTCAACAATACCATGCGCATATTTTTAGTGGCAATGCTCTCAATCAGGAAATTGAAGTTCTTTCTAAGGGAACAAAAATAATCGTTCAGAATTCTTATCTGAAAAAAGAAAAAGAGCACTTGGAAGACTTGTTGTTTGCCGCCAAAAACAGACACACCTACAAAGTACTGACTGAATATCCTGATCCACTCCTTTTTGTTGAAGAATTAAGGGTTTATTATGCCGATAAAATTATCAAATTGCGAAAACGAACAAGAAAGGCTGTCTGAAAATGAAAAATCCCAACAGAACAATTGCTCTATTGGGATTTTCCTTCCAATCTTATTCCATATAGACACGCCATGGCATGTCCCTACAGTTAAAAAATTAATATCCGATACCTGCCGCCATAATGTTGTTAGGATCGAAAGCATGGCAAGGCGTTACACCGTGTACCATATCACATTTCGGACAATGTCCTTCGAATTCTTCCATTGTGAAGGTTTCTCTACAGCCATGGCATTCTATATCCAATGGCATTGGCATTAATTGCTGAGCAAACCCCATCATTCTTACTTTATCAACTACTTGTTGTCCGTTCTCGAAACTTCCTGCGCATCCGTCATGCATAATTTTATCCTCCTGTTTTTACAGATATGAAATTGGAGAAACGAATTCCCCAGTTTCAATATCCTATTTTATATTTTGATTCTTATTTCAAGAATTATCAGTAAACGAAATGAATATTGTAAATCATCTCAAATCTAATCTCTAACTTCTCAAATCTCTTTTAAAATCCTATATCTTCTTTTTTAATGATTTCGCCGTTACGAAGTCGGGTTCTCATGTTTTGAACTACAGCATCCATACGCTCTAAATCAACCAATAGATTTCTCTCATCATCGCTGGTCTCAACCACTTTGTGAATTCCACCATTCTTTATCACGATTCGCTTATCGCCCATTAAAGCCAACATCGGATCGTGAGTTGCCATCAGTACAATCTTTTCTTCGCCAATCAGCAAATCGAGTGCTTTTTTGCGGTCGATACCGGCATTCTCAATTTCATCAATCAAAATAATCGGCGACTTACTCAGAATGGCAGTATCAGCAATCATCAATGCTCTCGATTGTCCGCCACTCAAACTTGTAATAGGAGTGGTTAACTCAAACTTTTCTCCGGCAAGCTTATTTGCTTCTTCAATTATCTTGGCAATAAGACCTTCAACATCCTCAACCAATCTACTTTGTGCATGTAATTCTAAAAACTCATAAACAGATAGATCCATTACAAAGTTCATATTCTGCGAAAGCTGTGCAACCAATTTATTTCCTGAACTTACCCGCCATTTTTTGTCTCCCATTTCTTCATTCACCAAAATGGTTCGTGAAGTCGGAGTATCATTTTGTGCTACCCATTCAATATCAGCAAGCAATCTACTTTTACCCGATCCGGTTGGTCCAACAATACAAACAATCTCGCTTTTGCTGATCTTTAATTCTCCAAACTGCTCTGCTTCACCAGATTTATTGGTTCCGGGAAGAATGGTAATGCTATGAACTCCGTCATCTACATCTTCACCCAAAAACTCCAACATTTGAGAAATATAAATAGTCATCGAATTCAAAAGCTGATCTCTATCAATGGCTCTGTTTTCAGCTTCTTCCTCATCATCTAAAAACTTCAGATAATCGATTAACTTTTCGTTGATCTGTCCATTAACCTGCAATGTATTTTCTTCGAAAAACCCCGGGAGAAATGGATATTGCTCGAATAAATCGGCAATTGTTTTTTGTTGTATATCTTGAACTGTGATCATGTTTCTGCTTTTGTAATTGTTATATCGCTTTCAACAAGCCTCTTCCCTTAAAAAGGGAGCAAGTCCTTATTTTGCTTTCGCATCTTCGAATCGATATCTTCCCTTTCAGGGGAAGTGCCGACAGGCGAAGGGGTGGACTCAACTTGGCGCTTTCAGCTATTACTACTTTACTTTTCGCCCTTCTTGTCGCTCATATCAATCTTTCTCACATTACCCATTTGGTAACTTTCTCCAATTCTGGTTTCGCCCAAACAGTATGAACAAAGTGCTGATGGCATTGAGAATCGTAATTTTTCGCCCACCAATGTCTTTATTTCAACTTTTTCATCATAAAGCAAAGTGCTTAATTCATAAGCTCCCTGACCCGTTAATCCATTTATGTGCATAATGCTTGCTCCAGGATTCACCTGATTTACTCTCGATGCAAACACTTCTCTTTCAGCCTGTGATACAATATCTCCTTTTGTAATAATCACAATATCGGAACTCTTTAACATCGGACCAATTTTCTTTGGGGTGTTAATTCCACTTAAGTTATCGATAACACAAACAGCCGTAATACTTTTTACATAGGGCGAACAACGATTACACAATCCTGCACTTTCCGTGATCAGTAAATCGAGTCCTTCCTTAATTCCCCACTGAGTTACCTCTTCAATATTACTTACAAAATAATGATCCGGACAAAGTGAACCTGACAATCCCTTTTTCACCTTCACGCCAGCCTTTTCGTACAAAATATCATCATCTGTATATAGACAGTCAAATTTTACCACACCAACTTCTAATCCTCTCTTCTTTAACGAATCAATGGTCTTTAAAATCACCGCTGTTTTTCCTGATGAAGGAGGTCCTGAAACTGTAACTAAGTTCATATCTGATTATTTTAAAATCTGCAATTTTAGTAATACTACTTCTGAGGCATATAATTCAACGGTCCCAAATTAGCAAACGATTCATCCTGAATGGACTTATTAAAAATGCGCTCACATTTCTTTATTAAAGCACCAATATCGTTACTGTTAATGTAATCCCAACCCAACCACATAAATTTATTCTCTGCAGGTAATCGGTTATCCACTTCAGGATTAATACTTGGAAACAAACCTTGATGTGAAAGAATCTCTCCTACCGCTTTCGAGGCAAAGAAATCAATAACAGGCTGCGTTTTCTCCAATTTATCTTTCTTGGTCAACATGAAAATAGGACTGATAATAGCTCCGTCTTCAGGCCAAACAGCAACCATTGGACCGCCAACTTTCACCATTTTGGTAAAGAAGTAAGGCATAATTGTAATAGCTGGTCGTACGTTCTTTTTGGTATGAGACTTCACCATTTGTGCAGGATGCATACTCTCCAATAAACAAGCTCCTAAGCCTCTTACTCCTTCTTCGCCGTATGTCTTGTAAATGTGTAGCAACATCGAATTGAATAAATCAAAATCGCTGATTGGCAAACTTACACTGCGCTTAAATTCCGGCTTAAAAATATCAGCCCATGTGCGTGGAATCGGACGATCTCCTAATTCTGCGGTATTTACCAAAAAAACAGCAGGTACTACACCAATCATTGAATAATGTCCTTCCGGATCTTGCAAACAAATCTCATCATTGTCAAAATCCTTGTTCAAACGCTTAAAACCAGTACTGTCTTTAAAAACACCCTGCTTCTTAAATTTCCCCATCAATTTATCATCGAAGAATAAATCAAAACCTGCTGAAATAAAAATATCTGCTAAATTATCTGTGTTCTCCTGATTGATTACATCATCGATTAACCAATCCAATCCCATCGAAGCAGCTTTCAAGTCATAAATAATCTCATTTTCATGATTCTTTTCATATTCATCAATAAAAGCATCAATACCTTCAACCAAAGGAATACGAACCGGACAAGGCAACAACCCTTGCACATGAATAGAATCTGATTTTTGTACTTTGCTATTTTGATTCAAATCACCATCCACCGAATTTCTATTTCCATCAATTCCTTCTATTAATAAGGTAGAAAAAGTATCCACATTTAATTTTTTCATCTTCAAAGCCAATTCCAAAGAAAGAGATTTACCAAAGACCGCTCTCTTCGCCTCATCCTCCAATTGCTTGAATCCATTTGAAACAAAAATTTTAATTGTTTCAGGGTACTTAGTACAAATATCAAGCAAACTATCCGTGGTCTTAAAATATTGATTCTTCATTTCGAAACAGAATTTAAATGATTTCTTGATACAAATGTATAACCGATCCATTCAGAAAACTGTAACCGATGTTACACATCTAAAAAATAGATGCCGAAAAACAGAACAAAAAATGACATCTAAACGTAAAATACGTGACGAAACGATTTGTAAAAATGACTAACGGCTTATTTTTACTGACTAAAATTAGCCTCTTGACTATTTTAGACTATATTTACATCAGTCAAAATTGATTCTTTTAAGTTCTAATCCCATAAAAAAAAGAAGATGATGAGCAGATACAAAGCCAAACTAACGCATCTATCCATAAAAACCAGTTTCGTTTTACTATTGTTGTGCTCAGCTGTTTCCGGGTTTTCTCAAAACGATACAGTTCGTATCAATTCCGATTATCAGATCATGTATTGCTCGGCAACCAATGGTACTGTGCTGCCGATGCAGGAAATACAACTTCTTTTAAAAGGACCAAAAGATAAAAAATGGTTTGTAAGCTTTTCTGTTAACAACAGTCCTGCCATGATTCTTAATGGTAATGAAGGCATCGATTTTTCAGAGTACAACATGTCTCTCTTTTTTAAGAACACTTCGGGGCACATAAAAAACTATACCATCGAATTAAAGAAAGCTTGGCTTGAAGATTTGTCTCCAGTTTTTATTCCTGAAGAATCTAAATCAGCAACCATTCAAGTTATGCCATTGGCAACTCCTGAAATTGAGGATTATCACCCAAAAGTAAAAATCAATACTTCGCAAAAATATGCCGCTAAAATTGGGAAAAACTCAAGCTATTCTGTTTGGGTACCCGAGGGCGCTGCAATACTAAAAAATGAAAGTAAAATTGAGGATCATAAACAAGAAATTGAATTAAATATTAAGTGGCCGGATCACGAAGCATCAAATTATTTTAAATTGATAGAAACAGATGCATTTGGCTGTAACAGCGATACAATTTTTGCAGGCCTTGAAGTAGTAAAAAGCTTTCAGGTTACTTTCGGTGATAACAACAATCTATGCGAAGGTCAAAGCCTCGTACTCACACCAATTATTGATTTACCTTCTGATTATTCCTATCTGTGGAGCACCGGTGAAAACACAAAAGAAATTAGCGTTGATAAAGAAGGAACCTATAACCTTACTGTTACTGATTTAAATGACAATCAAGTTGTAAAATCCAGAATAGAAGTTTCAACGCAAAAATCACCTGGTGTAAACATTGAAGATCATGTGGTAATAGATGATGAAAATCCTATTCTTGATATTTTCGAAAAAGGATCCACTTATTTATGGTCAGATGGCTCGACAGATTCAGAACTTAACATTTCGGAATCAGGCAAATATTCTGTTACAGTTACATCCGGAAATGGTTGTTCTTCTACAAAATCATTTTCGGCTAAAATGAAATCAGAACTTTTTGAAATAAATCTGCCGGAAGAGATTCAGTTATGCGGCAATCAAAAAATGAATTTGGAACCAAGTTTATCAATTGATCAGAAGTACAGATATCTTTGGAAAAATGGCTCATCAAATCCTTCAATTGATATCGATAAAGCCGGAGACTATTGGGTGAAAATTACCGATCCGGATGGTTTTCAGCAAACAGCAAACACAAAAGTGATCTATCATCCAAACCCAATAATAGATTTGGGTACAGATATTACTTTGTGGGATGGAGAAAGTGCTGTTTTAGATGCCGGCAATGAGGGCTCTGAATTTATTTGGAATACAGGCGAAAACACTCAATGCATAAATGTAAATAGTGGTGGTGTTTTTGTTGTTGAAGTAAAAGATCTTAACGGTTGTTTAAATAAGGACACTTTATACATACACCACAGAAAAGGTGAGAAATTCGGTGTGTTTTTGGGTGAAGATCATTCAATTTGTTCGGGCGATTCAATATTAATCAATCCTGTAATTGAAGGAAGTCCGGTTTATCCATTGCAATACAATTGGCTCGGACTCGCAAACAAAACCCCTGAAATCTATTTAAAAGAAAATGGTCATTATTGTCTGGAAGTAACAGACGCTAACGGCAATACGGAATCGGATTGTTTGGAAATAAATTTATTGCCTACTCCGAAAATTGATTTAGGACAGGATCTGAAGAGTTATGCAGATAAAAAAATTGTTTTGGATGCAGGTACTCCAAACTGCTTTTACAAATGGGTAACCGGAGATATTACCCGAAAAATTACCGTTCAAACCGAAGGAAAATACTGGGTGGAAGTTACCACCGACTCAAATTGTACTGCCAGCGATACAATAGATGTAGGCTTTCTCGAGAACTATCCATATGTTGGTTTACCAAAAGCATTCTCTCCGAATGGAGACGGTCACAACGACAAACTATTTGTCAGAGGTGAGGATGTGAAAGAAGTAACTCTGATAATTTACAACCGATTGGGACAAAAACTTTTCGAAACCACAAATATCAATAGCGGATGGGATGGATTCTTCAAAGGACAGATGCAGGATATTGATGTTTATGTTTATGTTCTGGAAGTGACTTTTTTGGATGGCAAAACAGTCATGAAAAAAGGAAATGTAGCCTTACTCCGCTAACCAACAGCAAAATCGCCTTCTGTTTGTCATATAAATTGTGTAAATTTAGAGTTGTCACAAACTAAAAACAACTCTACCCATGCTTATTGCTAAAAACCTAAGTAAATCCTTCAAAGAAGTTAATGCATTAAACAATATTTCCCTTGCTGTTCAGGAAGGTGAATTATACGGCCTGCTCGGGCCAAACGGAGCCGGAAAAACAACAACAATCAGCATTTTAAGTTCACTGCTAAAGCCTGATAGCGGCGAAATCCTTTATCAGGGAAAATCACTTTACCAGAACCTGACTAAATCTAAAAAAATGATTGGTGTTGTTCCTCAGGAAATAGCTCTTTACGAAGATTTGACAGCCTTAGAGAATTTGAAATTCTGGGGAACTTTATATGGCATAAAAGGCAAAGAACTGCAATCAAAAACAGAGGAATTATTAGATTTTCTGGGCTTATCGGATCGGAAAAACCACAAAATAAAAACCTATTCGGGTGGAATGAAAAGAAGAATTAATATTGCAGCAGCTCTTCTTCACGATCCAAAGATCGTTTTTATGGATGAACCAACGGTCGGGATTGATCCGCAAAGCAGAAATCTTATTTTTGAAGTCATTCAAGAACTCCATTCCCGTGGTCTCACAATGATTTACACTACACATTATATGGAAGAAGCCGAACGTCTATGCGACAGAATCGGCATTATTGATGAAGGGAAAATTATTGCTGAAGGTAGTCTCGAAGAGCTTAAAAAATCATCTAAAATCAATGAGGAAATTCATGTAAGGTTTACAAATGTTCAAAAAACTGACCTCTCAAATATCAATAATCATTTTAATGGCCAACTTCTAATTCATGAGAATCAGATGGTACTGTCAACTTCACTGGCCAATACCGATTTGCCCATTCTAATTCAAATGTGTACGAAGGCAAATCTGCACTTGGAAAATCTTCAGGTAAAAAGTTTAAGTCTGGAGAGTATCTTCCTTGAATTAACAGGAAAATCCTTACGCGATTAAATAGTGCATATCCATTACTAATTTAATGATCTTCCATTCGATTTAAACTGAAAAAATCATGTTCACAATAGCATTTAAAGGCATTCGACAATATTTTAAAGACCGTACAGCAGTTTTGCTATCACTATTACTGCCAATCGTATTAATTACACTTTTTGCATTGATGTATGGAGGAATAGGGAAAAAAGAAAAATCACATCCGATTTCTCTTCTTTTTACAGATCAGGACAATACTGAACTTTCAAAAGAAGTATTTAATACTTTGAACGATAAGGATGGAATGCAGCTATTTCCCAAAAGCTACGAGGAAGCTTCCGATCTAATCAAAAAAGGTAAAAACACTGCAGTATTGGTTCTGTATAAAGGATTTCAGGATTCTGTGGAAGCAGGAAACAAAGCCCCAATGGAATTATTTTACGATGAAGCCAAGGAAATTGAAATGGGTTTATTGCAACAGGCATTGTGGTCTAATTTATTTGGTATCACAATGAAAAAAGGAATCAAAGGAAAAGTCAACACTTGGATCAAAGAAAAAAATCCGGATCTGGCAGATGCAGAACTTCTGGATATTCAGGCACAGGTTGAAGAGCAGTTTACTGATTTCGATAATTCGGATGATTCAAAAGAATTGGAAGAAAAGTCGAACCTGCCAATGACTGCAATTGTTAGTGAAGAAAAAAATGGCAATCTGGGATTGGTGCAGGCCATTGCAGGCACAGCAATTATGATGTTGCTTTTTAGCGTATCGGGAAGTGGTGCTTCCTTATTAAAAGAAAAAGAAGACGGAACCTTTCGCCGGTTATTGGTATCTCCTATTTCTCCATCCAGTATCCTTTACGGCAAAATGCTGTCGACACTTTTTATGGCCGTATTACAACTAACAGTTATGTTCTTGTATTCATGGCTTGCCTTAGGATTGGACATATTTATTAATCTGCCAGCCTTACTCCTTATGATTTTATCGGCAGCAATTGCCTGTACCAGTTTTGGAATTTTCATGGCTACTATCTGCAAAAGCAGAAAGCAGGTGGAAAGCTTATCGACCTTGATAATACTGGTTATATCAGCACTGGGAGGAAGTATGATGCCACTTGTTTTCATGCCCGAAATCATGCACAAACTAGCTGTTGTTTCTGTAAACTATTGGGCAATAGAAGGCTTTTTCGATGTTTTCTGGAGACAACTTCCTTTATCAGAAATCTATCCAAAAATGTTAGTCTTGCTGGGTATTGGTATCGTTCTCACCTCTATTTCAGTTATTAGTTTTAAACGAAATCTTCTGAAATTAGTATAGAAACTCTGCTAAAATAAGTATTTAATGAATACAGTGCATGGAATTTAAGACCAATTCATCCCTTATTCTTTGCAAACTGCAAAGAAAGACCTAATATTGAGAGTAATTTAAAACCTCATAAAAAAAATGCTATTTCAACAACTATCACAATCTCCCGTTTTCAGAGGAATTTCTCCTGACGAGATGGAAAATTTGCTGATCGACTCACAGTATCAGATTAAGAAATTTTCGAAAGGTGACATGCTTGCCTTTCGGGAAGATAAATGTGAAAATCTGATGATTGTTTTAAAAGGCAGTGTGAAAGGCGAAATGCTCGATCCATCAGGAAAAAGCATTAAGATTGAGGATATTATGGCTCCCTATCCTATTGCATCCGCATTTTTATTCGGACAGAGAAATCAGTTCCCGGTAAACGTAACAGCAAATGAAGAAGTGGAAGTTTTCTACCTGTCCAAAAACTCAGTAATTGAAATGTTTCAAAAAAATAAGGTATTTCTGACCAATTACTTAAATTCTATATCGAATAGAAGTCAGTTTTTAGCCAACAAACTGATGTTTTTAAATTTTAAAACGATAAAAGGAAAGTTAGCAAACTACCTTTTAAAACTGGCAGCCCCCGATAAAACTGAAATTACTTTACCAAAATCTCAAGCAGAAATGGCTCAGTTTTTTGGCGTTACACGTCCTTCTTTTGCCAGAAGTTTAAAAGAAATGGAACAGGAAGGCTTAATTGAAACCAACAGAAGAGAAATAAAAATCCTAAATAAGCAACAACTCATCAGACTTTTACAGCAATAGGTAAGAAAATTAAAAGAAGATGTTGTAGAAGCATTTCGAAAATAAAAATATTCTTAATTTTGTGGGCTGTAAACAAAGTGTTCCGATTTCTTGTTATAAATCAGAACAAATAAGATCTCAAACTCCTTTTGTCGCGACAGTAGTTGCTTCAATGAGATAGAAAGGTCTGAATATGCAAAATCGACAAAATCATAAAGAATGCACAATAGAAACAACATTACTGACAAAATTTTCTGGGTAGGAACAAATGACCGACGCACTCATTTATTTGAAAACTACTGGCCGTTGCCAAAAGGTGTAGCTTACAACTCGTATGTTATTGTTGATGAAAAAACAGCCATTGTAGATACTGTTGAAAAAGGTACTATGGATGAATATTTGGACAACATTACTGAGGTATTGGATGGTCGAAAAGCAGATTATTTAATCATTAACCATATGGAACCTGATCATTCAGGCTCTATCCGTTCTTTGGTTGAACGTTATCCTGAAATGAAAATAGTAGGAAACAAAAAGACATTTCCGATGTTGGAGCGTTTCTATGGAATCAAAGAAAATATTTTTGAAGTTCAGGAAGGTGATCAAATTGACTTGGGAGAACACAAATTAAACTTCTATATGGTTCCGATGCTGCATTGGCCGGAAACCATGGTTACTTTTGAAACCACACAAGGAATTTTATTTTCGGGAGATGCTTTTGGTGCTTTCGGAACTTTGGATGGTGGTATTTTCGATGATGAATTGGATTTGGATTATTTGGATGAAGAAATCAGCCGTTACTATTCCAATATTGTTGGAAAGTATGGTCGTCCAACTCAAAATGCATTGAAGAAATTAGATGGATTGGAGATCAAAATGATTTGTGCAACCCACGGACCAATTTGGAGAAGTCATGTAGCTGATATTATTGCCAAATACGACAAGTGGAGTCAGTATAAAACCGATGCAGGTTGCGTTATTGTATATTCTTCGATGTACGGAAATACAGAGAAAATGGCTGATAATATTGCCCGCCAATTGGTTAAAAAAGGAATTAAGAAAGTTCGTATTCACGATTCTTCAAAAACACATCCATCTTATATTATCAACGATATTTTTAAATACCGTGGTGTAATTTTAGGTTCTTGTGCTTATAATGGTGATGTTTTCCCAACCATGGAAACCCTGATTAATGAATTGGAGCACATGGCTATTAAAGATCACGTTTTAGGCGTATTCGGTTCCAAATCCTGGGGCGGTGGCGGCTTAAAACGCTTGAACAAATTTGCCGAAGAAATTAAGTGGGAAACTATTGAAGCAACACCTGAAGCTCTTTGCGCTCCTAACAGCGAAGATTTCGATTTGTGCGAAGCTTTGGCTGAAGGAATGGCAAGCCGTTTAAAAGAACTTTACAAATAGAAAATTAGTACTCAATATAATGAACTCCTCCGCATTCGGGGGAGTTTTTTTGTGTCATTTAATTAAAATATATATTCCATAAAGTATCGTCTGATTATATGTGGAGTTCGAAATTGAGTCCGGAGATCGGGACCCGTATAGTGAAGAATGCGTTAATAACAAAAAGTTGTCTGAGCACAGCGAGTTCTTTTTATTCATATATAAATTTCATAAATAGGAGTTCATGATCTCACAAGTTCGGTAGTTTAGTATTCGAAATAGTAACGGGTGGTTGAGGACGTTTTCGTTGATTTTTTGTCTACTTTTTCATCCAAGGAAAAAGTAGAAGCCCATCTGGCTTTAAGACAATATTTCAAACAAAAAACTCCCTTAATAATTAAGGCGTTTCTCAATATCATAGAGAATTACGATTTAATTAGAATACAATCCCCAGCTGAAGACGAATAAAATCATAATTGCGGGATAAGTTTGCGCTAAAACCAATATTGCCACTGACATTTGGCCCCATTTCCCATCTAATCCCAAATGAAGGAACAAGCCACGCATTATAATTCCGATCATCCTCTTCGTAACAATTGGAATAATAGCAATCATCCTCATCTTCCGGATCAATAATTTCCAATGCTATTGTAATTAAATCGGTTCCCAATCCAATATAAGGTTTCACTTTCCCTTCACCCAGAAATAATTTTGCATTCACCAACCATAAAAAATTGGTCTCTTTAAAATTTATTTCATCAGCATAACCTGTATCATAGTAATCTCGCCAAGAGGTAAGAGTAAATTCAGTTCCAAAATAAAAATTTCCTGAATTCACACCTAAATCCAAACTAAAAGCACTTCCTGATTTTGCAAACTCTTTTGCATCTCCTGATGTCCATGCCGGACCATAATGAAAACCAACTTCAAATTTTGAAATGTGATCGATATCAGGAGAATATTTCTCTACTGGTTTTTCGTAGGTATACTGAGCGAAAGAGTAATTCGCCAACAGAATAATGACAGATAATAAAAAGAGTTTAGTTTTCATGATGTCCTTTTTAGAATTGATCCTTTTCATTAATAAGACAAACAACTACACCTCCTCACTTACTCTAAATATAAAATTATCCAGCAAAAAATGGCCATCTCATTTGCATGAGACAGCCATTCAATTATATAATTCGATTGATTATTTCAGTTTCTCAACCGATGCTTTTATTCGACTGATAGCTTCTGCCATTTGCTCTTCGCTGGTGGCATAAGACAATCGCAAACATTCAGGAGATCCGAATGCCTCACCGGTTACAGTTGCTACATTCGCATCTTCCAACAAGAACAAACTTAAATCTGTAGAATTGTTAATGGTGTAACTTCCATTTGCCTTCCCAAATAATTGAGAAACTTTAGGAAACAGATAAAATGCACCATTTGGCTCACGGGTTTCGAAACCAGGTACTTCTCGAATTTGTTCCAAAGCTAAATCTCTTCTTTTGTGAAATGCTTCTCTCATGGCAACAGTTGTTGACTGATCACCATCTAAAGCCGCAACAGAAGCAATTTGAGCAATCGAAGATGCACCTGATGTCATCTGTCCTTGTAACTTGTTACAAGCTTTTGCAATCCACAACGGAGCCGCAATGTAGCCAATCCTCCATCCTGTCATGGCATAACCTTTAGAAACACCATTAATCACCACTACGCGGTCAAAAATATCTGCAAACTGGGCAATACTTTCGTGAGCACCAACGTAATTGATGTGCTCATATATTTCATCAGAAAGAATCGTAATATCCGGATATTTCACAAAAACGTCAGCCAATGCTCTTAGCTCATCTTTAGAATACAAACTTCCGGTTGGATTGCTTGGTGAACTGAATAAAAAGGCTTTCGTTTTTGGAGTAATCGCCGCTTCCAATTGCTCAGGAGTAATTTTAAAATCCTGCTCGATTGGTGCATATACAAAAACATTAACTCCTTCAGCTAACTTTACAATTTCGCTGTAACTTACCCAATAAGGCGAAGGAATAATTACTTCATCTCCTTTATTGATGATACTCAAAATAACGTTGGTAATTGATTGTTTCGCTCCATTTGAAACAACAATTTGATCAACGGTGTATTCCAAATCATTTTCCCGTTTCAGCTTACCTACCACTGCCTTACGTAATTCAACATAACCAGGAACCGGCGAATAATGAGAATAATTATCATCAATAGCCTTTTGTGCTGCCTTTTTAATGTGGTCAGGAGTATCAAAATCTGGTTCACCTACGCTCAGATTGATAACATCAATTCCGAGAGCTTTCATTTCTCTGCTTTTTTGAGACATCGCAAGAGTTGGAGACACTTCCATTCCTGCAATTCGATCCGAAACTTTCAACATTCTAAATTAATTTAGGGATTTAGTAAATTGCTTAATACTTTTGTGTTTGTTGTTGTTGTTTTCCCCCTTGATAATTAAAATAAACGGTGCGATTAGTTTATCTTCGAATTATCATTTCAGTGGATAAAGATACAGTTTTTAAATACATAGGGAATCCATAACTATCGAAAAATATAAAGAAACTATTAAAATGAAAGACATTCTTGAAATTAGTAAGTATATCCTGCCATCATTGGTTGTTTTTGCTACTGCTTATCTGCTGATAAAGCAGTTTTTAAAGCATGAAGAGCGCAAAATTAAGCATCAGCTTTTACTGAAGAATCAAAAACAAACCACTCCAATAAGACTTCAGGCCTGCGAACGGTTAATTATTTTTCTGGAACGTATTCATCCCGAATCGTTAATTGTTAGAGAAAATACAAGCGGGTTAACAAATTTACAATTGCAGCAAAAATTGATTCTTGCCATTCGTACTGAATACGAACACAATCTTGCACAGCAACTTTATGTTACCGATGAATCGTGGATGCTGTTAAAAAATGCAAAAGACAGTACAATTCGATTAATTAATACTGAAGCCACGCAAACGGCACCTGAAGATTCTTCAATTGTTTTGTGCAAAGCGATTATTGAAACACATATGCAGCAACAAAAACCGGCTATTGTAACTGCAATTTCGGCATTGAAAAATGAGATTCAACAAATATGGAGCTGATTTAAAGCATTGAACAGCTATACAAATAAGAACGATAAACAATGAAAGATCGCTAATGTCGGTTTATTTGCCTATTTTTGCACAAATTTTCAAATACCATGGTAATGATTTCATTTGACGACATCAAAATAAGCAAACAGATTAGAATGGCGCTTGACGAGGCGGGATTCGAGAAACCAACAGAAATACAAGAGAAGGTATTTTCCCCTATTCGTGCAGGCAAAGATGTAATTGGGATTGCCCAAACAGGAACAGGTAAAACCCTGGCCTATTTGATGCCAATTTTAATGAAATTAAACTACGCACAGGGATTTGATCCAAGAGCATTAATCGTTGTTCCTACCCGTGAATTGGTTTTGCAGGTTGTTGAAACAATTGAATTACTGTCTCCCTATATCAACCTGCGCGCCGTTGGGGTGTATGGCGGGGTGAACATCAATACTCAAAAGGAAAAATTGTATGCAGGCATTGATATCATTGTGGCGACTCCTGGTCGTTTAATGGATATCTACATGACCCGAATTCTGAAATTCACCCTGATTAAAACTCTTGTGGTTGATGAGGCTGATAAATTAATGGATCTGGGGTTTATGCCTCAGTTAAAGGCGATTTTCGAAATCATTCCTGAAGTTCATCAGAACCTACTGTTCTCGGCAACTTTCTCGGATACGGTTGCTCAATTAGCTGATGATTTTCTTATAAATCCTGAGCGAATAGAAATTGCGCCACAGGCTTCTACCGTTGAAAACATTCATCAAATTCAATATCAGGCTCCTAATATTCTTAGTAAAATAGCTCTGCTTAAACACCTTTTAAAAGACAAAGAGGTATTTAACAAGGTGATGATATTTACCGAGACCAAGAAGAATGCGGATCGGATTGTGGATCGTTTGGAAGAATTTTTGGGCGAAGACCTAAGTGTAATTCACTCGAACAAAGCACAAAACACAAGGATTAAAGCACTTAACGACTTTAAAGAAGGTAGATCAAGAGTATTGATTGCTTCTGATGTTGCTGCCCGTGGTATCGATATTGAAAACATCAGCCACGTAATCAACTTCGACATTCCGAGCAACTACGTTGAGTATGTTCACCGTGTAGGTCGTACCGGACGTGCCGAAAAAGATGGTACTGCCATTAGCTTTGTAAATAAAGGCGAAGAGGAGTTGATGGAACAGGTAGAAGCTTTAATTAAAAAGCCTATTGAAATAGGAGCGGTTCCTGTCGAAGTTGTATTTACAAGCCAATTGCTTGAAGATGAAAAAATACAAACCCGAAATATTAAAATTAAAAACACCATCCGTTTGGATTTATCCAGTGGTGCCTTTCATAAGAAATCAGCTAAAAATTCAAAGACTCCATCGGGTTCAAAAGGCCGCCAAAAGGCAATTGAAAATAAGAAACGAAACCGAAAGAAGAAATCTAAAAAATAAACAAAACAATGAAAAGCCCGAAAGGGCTTTTTTTTGTGCATCAAAAAGCCTTAACAAATAAGGGGTGCCTGCATTTAAAAGCTTATAAATTCAGGAAGGCTTTGGTTTTTATATTTTCCGGGAAAAACATATCAACAAAAAAACGGCCGGACTGTAATAGTCCGGCCGCCATATATCTGTGAATTATCAATTACTTGATCATATCAACACTTCGTTTTACAAATTTTGCTAACTCTGCTCCTTTCAACATATTGTTGGCAAGCAATGCAAGGTCGATTAATTGTTTTACCAACTGATTGTCCTTACCATATCCTTTCAGCAATTCTTCTTTTTCAGCATTCACAGCAGAAATTTGCTTCTGAACCTCAGCCATTTTATCTTTTTCCTCCTGAGGAACTTCGTCTTCTTTCTTGTCCTTTTTCAAAGCATCCAATTGCTCTCTTTCCTCGAATAATGGAGTCAGTTTAGCTGAAACCTCAGCAAGCTTTTTGCCCATCTTAGCATCCTTATCGTTCAGAATGTTTTCAATTAAAGCATGATCCGAATTAACAACCAAATTAAAAGAATCAGGCATTTCACCATAGAATCCCATTCCAGCATTCATGGCAGCCATGTCTTTCATACGACGCATAAATTCCGATTGAGTAATCAGCAATGGCTGCGCTTCCTCTCCTAACGATTCGAAAGCTACAATATAGTTTACTTTCCCCGATGGCAAATGAGAATTGAAAACAGGAATCAAGTCATTTCTTTGTTCTTCAGTAAGCTTAGATACTTTCACTTCATCTTTCTGAATCAATTTTTCAATGATATCAGAATCAACACGAACATATTTTGTAGTTGGTGTTTTTTGCTCCAAATGATTAATCAGGTGATTGTCCAACTGACTGTCCATTACCAAAACATCATATCCTTTTGCTTTTGCAGCCTCAATGTAAGTATACTGAGCATCTACATCAGTAGCATATAAAGTAATGATGTTGCTGTCTTTATCTGTCTGATTTTCCTTGATAATTGCCTCATATTCTTCCATTGTAAAATACTTTCCTTCAGTATTTTTGAACAACATGAATTTTTTGGAACGATCGAAAAATTTATCTTCAGTCAACATTCCATACTGAATGAATATGCGTAAATCATCCCATTTCTTTTCGAAATCTGCACGGTCATTCTTGAAAATATCATTCAAGCTGTCGGCAACTTTCTTTGAGATATGACTGGCAATTTTCTTCACATTACCATCACTTTGCAGGTAAGAACGGGATACGTTCAATGGAATATCCGGAGAATCAATCACACCATGAAGCATGGTTAAAAATTCAGGAACAATTCCTTCAACCGAATCGGTAACAAATACCTGATTGCAGTACAATTGAATTTTGTTCTTTTGAATTTCAACACTGTTCTTAATTTTTGGGAAATACAGTATACCGGTCAGGTTAAAAGGATAGTCAACATTCAAGTGAATGTGAAACAAAGGATCCTCTCCCATTGGATACAACTGACGGTAAAAATCGCTGTAATCTTCCTCCTTCAAATCAGCAGGCTTCTTTGTCCATGCAGGATTTGTATCGTTAATAATATTGTCTTCGTCGGTATCAACATTCTTACCGTCTTTCCATTCCTTTTTCTTTCCAAAAGCAATTTCTATAGGTAAAAATTTACAATATTTGTTCAACAATTCCTGAATACGGCTCTCTTCCAAAAAGGCTTCTTCCTCTTCCGAAATGTGCATTACAATATCGGTTCCCCGATCAGCTTTCTCTACTTTCTCTAAAGTATATTCAGGATTTCCTTCACAACTCCATTTTACTGCTTCAGCACCTTCTTTGTGCGAAAGAGTCACAATATCTACCTTATCGGATACCATAAACGAAGAGTAAAAACCCAATCCAAAATGACCAATAATGGCATTCGCCTGATCTTTGTATTTATCCATGAACTCTTCAGCTCCCGAAAATGCAATCTGATTGATGTATTTTTCAATCTCTTCCTGAGTCATACCAATACCGTTATCGGAAATAGTAATCGTCTTTGCTTCTTTATCAATACTAACAGAAACTCTTAATTCTCCTACTTCCCCCTTAAATTCTCCTGAAGAAGCTAAAGTTTTCAATTTTTGAGTTGCATCAACTGCATTAGAAACAATTTCACGCAAAAAGATATCGTGATCTGAGTACAAAAACTTCTTAATAATTGGAAACAGATCGTTACTGGTAACACCAATTTTTCCTGTTGACATAGTTATATCGTTTTAAAATTTTGAATTACAATTTTTCGAATGTGGAATAGTCAAAGCCTATGCCAAGAGAAATTTTCTGTCAATAAGACAGGAAACAAGAAAAAATTTCAGAATGCTGTCAGTACTTCTCAAATTAAACGACAAACAAAGTACATAATTGTTAGCTGGCACGCAGACCTCAGCCATCATATTACTGATAATTGTTTACTGACACTTTACAAAACATGTTAAATACTATTCCATTTTATTAAAAAATCATAAAAAGCAACTGCTGTTTAACCTTATATTGTATTTTCCTGATAAATTTACAATTCTCAAAAGGAAGCAATATCAGCCAATTAAAATTACATTGTATCCTTTTCAAACGTTCAATCGTCTTAGTCTTACTAATAACAAAAACAAAGTATGATCAAATTCACAATTAGCTCCCTACTACTCTTATGCTCCTTACTGAGCAATGCACAACAAATTACAGGTACAATATCCGATACAGATGGCAATGCCATTCCATTTGCTAATATCTACATAAAAACGCTGGCTACCGGAACAACCTCAAATATCGACGGACAGTATCAATTAGACCTCCCCAACGGCGAATGGGAGCTCGAATACCGGTATTTGGGTTTTAAAACCAAAAATGTAAAGGTGAGGATCAACAACAAAGATGTTGAAATGAATGTTGCTTTGGCTCCTCAAACCTATCAGTTAAAGGAAGTAAAAGTATTGGCCAGCGGTGAGGATCCGGCCTACTATGTAATGAGGAAAGCCATTGCAATGGGCGATTATTATACCAAGCAAGTCAGCGAATACAACAATACGGTTTACTTAAAAGGATCGGGAAAAATCACCAGTGTACCACGGCTTTTTAAAAAGAAACTGGCTGAAGAAGGCATTACTGAAAACAAGACTTTTGTGACGGAAAACATATCTAAAATTCACTTCGAACTTCCCGATAAAATTGAAGAGGAAGTGATATCTGTTCGTTCATCGGGTTTAGGCGAGCAGACCAACCCAATGCAGTTTATTACGGCCAACTTATATGACACCAAGGACGATGGATTCATATCACCCTTAGATAAAACAGCATTTTCTGTCTACAAATTTCAGTTGAAATCGGTTTTTGAAGATCAGGGAAGAATGATCAACAGAATTAAAGTAACGCCCAAACGAAAAGGAAAAGATCTCTTTCGTGGATTTCTGAATATTGCCGAAAATTTCTGGAACATTCATTCCGCCGATTTACAACTCAATCTTCCAATGACAGATGTACACATGCATCAATTGTATGCTCCTGTTAACGAAAGCGTATGGATGCCGGTAAGTTTCGATTTTGATGTGAATTTTAAAGGAATGGGATTTGGCATGAATATGATTTATGTTGCTTCCATTAAAGACTATCAGATAACACTAAACCCTGATTTGGATCATGATTACCTAAAACAACAGGAACTGGCTTTAAAGCAGGAAGCTGAAAGCATCAGGGAAGTAACCAACCAGCAAGATTCGAAAGTTCTGTCTGTTAAAGAAAAAAAGCGGAAAAATGAAATCCAAAATCTTTTGGAAAAGGACGATATGAATAATTCGGAAATGCGAAAGTTGTACCGATTGATGGAAAAAGAAAATCAGGAAAAGCGTGCAGAGAAGGTAAAAGAACCTCTGGAAATTAAAATCGAAAAGCTGAAAATTGCTAAAGATGCCAAAGATAAAGATTCCTTATACTGGACTCAGATGAGACCCATTCCTCTATCGGAAGATGAAAAGATTAGTTTCACAAAAAAAGATTCGATCGAAATTGTTCGTAACACCCCGGAATACAAAGATTCTGTTCGCCAGGAAAATCGGAAATTTAAATTCAAACATGTTTTGTTTGGTAAAACATATCAATACAAAGAAGAAAATTCTTCACTCACAGTTCCAGGCCTTTTTGCTTTCGATAAAATTTCCTACAACACGGTTCAGGGTTTTACATTTAATGCGCCTTTCAGATATACTAAAAAGGATACCATTGGTCATTATTTCGATTTATCACCTGATTTCACCTATGCCTTCTCCCGAAAGCATCTCGATTATTCATTAAGCAGCAGATATCGTTACAACGGTATGAAACGGGCTTGGATCGGGTTTAAAGGAGGAAGCAAAGCGGTTGATTTTAATGAAGAATCCGGTATAAATCCGATGCTGAATATGATGACTTCTCTTTACTATAAAGACAATCATTTAAAACTGTATGATAAAAACTATGTGAATATCTGGCATGAAACCGATCTGGCAAATGGCTTAAATCTTCATACGGAATTAGAGTATGCCAACAGGAAACAACTTTACAACACCAATAAATTCTATTTCACTGGTCCGAAAGACAACGCCTATACTCCCAACATCCCAACAGGCGTAAATCCCGAATTGATTCGAGACAACAAAGCATTAACTTTTATTGCCCAATTAGAATACACTCCTCGTAATCGATACACCATTAAAAAAGGTGTTAAAAGCATGGTCAACTATCATTCGCAACCAACATTTTCAATACTTTATAAACAGGGAATTAGCGATGTAATCGATTCGGAAACCGACTATTCCATGTTGGAAGTATCGGTAAAACAAGCATTTGACATTGGCTTTAACGATCGTTTAAAATATAGCACCCGAGCCGGAAGTTTCCTTACCAACAAGCAGACTTTCTTTGCTGATTACCGCCATTTCAACACCAGCAAACCAGTACTTATGTTTGCGAACAAATGGGATACTTTCCGATTACTTGATTACTATCAACACTCAACAACAGAAGATTATCTAGAAGCACACCTGCAATACACATCCGATCGGTTTCTGCTAAAGCGGTTGCCAATACTGAATAATTCAATGGTAATTCAGGAAAGATTATTTGCCAATTACCTGACTCATGCTGATAAAAAGAATTACTGGGAGGTTGGATACGGTTTATCGCAAATATTCCTTCTCTTAGATGTAGAGGTTGTCTGGAGTTTTGATGGCAAACATCACCAGGACACAGGAATTAAATTGAAACTTAATTTCTAAATTGAACATATAAAAAGAGGCTGTCTCAATAGAAACAGCCTCTTCATTTTAATTTATATTCGGTAGAAAGGAATACCTCTCTCCATACTCAAGCATCTGCTCCATAAAATCCATTGGATAAGAAATTCGAACATCAACAATTTTGCCTTCTTCGTAAACCGGGTGGTAATCCGGATTAATAAAGCCGGCATAAGCAGCCAGATTCAGCTTTTCGAATCTTTCCTTCACTTCCTTATGTAACTCAACATCAACCTTCACGGCATAATCTTCAACCAGACGTTTACCTGCCTCAAAATCGCCTTCCGATTTTATTCGTTGTACTTCTTTCAATAAATCTCCAAATAGTGTTCTCAGTTTTAGATAATCATTCACAACATAGTAAGTCTTCCCTTCTTCCTGCACCTTCACAATCACCTTATCCGATTCTCCTTTTTCAAAAACCCACTTGGCTATTAACTGACGATTTCTCATGTGAGATTCTTCAATCTCTTTTCCCAAGTCAATTCTGGTCAGCTGAGTAATTAATCCATTGCGAATGTACCCGTCGTATTCAGCTTTGGCAACCTCCAAACATGGCATCAATCCCAAGTCTACCATTTTAGTATCCATCATGTAATACAAGGCAAATAAATCAGCCCGGGCCTCTTCCAATGTTGAATGGTAATTTTTTAATGCATCCATCCCCACACCAGGCAACAACTGTCCCGAACCATGACCAAGACATTCGTGCAAGTCGGTATGCAGGTTTCCTCCCAAATATCCATGCTCTTTTGCCCGAGCAACTTCCTCTTTACTATAGGCGAATTCATCAATCATTCCACTTTTTAAAGACGACTGATGATAGGCATGCGTAATGTTATCTATCGTAACTGATTTACTTCCATGTTCTTTACGAATCCATTCTGCATTTGGCAAATTAACCCCAATAGGCGTTGCCGGATGACAATCGCCCCCGAGCATGACTACCGTAATTACCTTTGCACTCACCCCTTTCACCTTTTCCTTTTTGAATCGCTTATCAACAGGAGAGTGATCTTCGAACCACTGTGCATTATCGGAAATAATCACAGCTCTTTTGGTGGCTTCAATATCTTTAAAATTAACGATAGATTCCCAACTGCCTTTAATTGCCAAAGCATCACCATACACTTCAATAAAACCGTTCACTACATCCACATGAGTATCTAAATCTTTCACCCATAAAATTGAATATTCATCGAAGGCTTTTAAATCGCCGGTTTTATAAAACTCAACCAATTTCACCAAGGATTCTCTTTGAAGTTCACTATCCGCAACAGGTATCGCCTTCTCCAGCCAAAACACAATTTTTTCAATGGCCTCGGAATACATTCCTCCCACTTTCCATGTTTTTTCAATCAGCTCACCATTTTCTTTCACCAACTTGGAATTCAAACCTGCAGAAATTGGCCGTTCCGGATCTCCCTTTTCCATTTTGGCATAAAAATCTTCCGCCTCCTTCTCACAAACTCCCTCATAGTAGTTATTTGCAGAATCCTTTATTAAATCCAGTTCAGGATTCAAAACCACACGTTTTGCATCCACATCTTCATCGAACAAAACAGGAACCAATCTGGTCAGCAAACCAACAACATCTTCTCCCTCCAACAAAGGCAACAACTCGTAATTTGTATTGCTCAACAGTTCGCCAAAGTACTCTTCAGAGAATTCAGGCATGAACTTATCCATCGAATAATGATGATGAATTCCGTTTGAGAACCAAACTCTCTTGGCATAAACCAAAAAGCTTTTGAATTCATCCGATTCCCGATCGCCATCGTATGATCTAGCAATAGCCTCCAAAGTGCGGCGAATGCTAAGATTATTTTTATTGTTTTGATCGAACAGAATATCGCGGCCGCAACGCGCAGCTTCCGCCAGATAATAAATCAATTCTTTCTGACTCAAACTTAGTTCCTCAAATCCGGGAACCTGGTATCTTAGTATCTTTATATCAGCAAACTGCTCTGTTTGATATTGGAATATTTTACTCATTTCTCTTTCTTATTTCTTACATCAATATTTTCAACTAATACCCATTTCCCTTTTTGATACTCAAGCGCATCGTAAGAAAAATCAGGTCCGTAATATTCAAATTGATTCTGATAAACTGGCAATGACGGCGCCAAATGATCAAATACAATTCTTTTATCTTTTTTGTTGTATTGAATAGTCATTCTTGCCTGTTTGGCGTATTCGAAAACTATTCTGTCTAAAATTTTTCCTTTCCAGATAATCACCGGCATACCAAAAGTAACTTTTCCTTTCTCATCAAAACTAAGCACTTCAACAAGCTTCTTGTTGGTTCGGAAATCATTTCCATCCCATCCCAACAAGAAATAAGAATTACCAGATTTTGCCTTAAACGGAATAATTTGATAGTACAACGCACCCGGCCAATTTACTGCCGGGTATTGATGAAACATATCAGCTACAAGCTTCGCATCATGCAAAACCTCAACCCGAGTTGATTTCTTCAGTTTAATTTGCAGCAGCCCAAAATATCGGTAAGTTCCATCATCCAAAACACAATTCCAATTAAAAATCCGAAATTTCTGATCGGGAGAAATCAACTTACCCATTTTTGATAATTCAGAAAACGGATAATCAAAACTCTGTTCTTCAACCAACAAATCCGAAAATATGTTTTCAATTTCATTACAGATACTCAATTTTAAAGAATCAGTATCAGCCAGAACCAAACGATCAAACTTAGATTTGATTTGCTGTTCCTTCTCCAATAAATTAATCTGCGAAAAAAGACTCGAAGACCCGAGTAAGACAAAAAACACAAGTAATAATTTTCTCATCAATCTATTTTTGAATATTCTTACAGGAACAGCATCAATTCTGTGAAATATTATTTTTTCACCTTATTCATTGCCTCAATTAGTAAATCTGAGGCATGATGAATTTCCTCATCAGTAATATTTAAGGGAGGTGCAATTCGAAAAGCTCCGGCACAAAATAAGAAAGGATCCATAATAACACCCAACTCATATGCTTCTTTCATGATAGCAAGCATGATCTCCTGAGATTCTACAATTACAGCAATAAACAGTCCCAACTGTCGAAATCCTTTCACCATTGGATGATCTTTTAGCAAAGTCACAAAAAGCTCTCCTTTGCGCTGAACATCATCAACAATATTTTCCTCCAAAAGCACTTCCAGAGCAGCCTTAGCCGCAGCACAACACACAGGATGTCCTCCAAAAGTGGTAATGTGTCCCAACATTGGATTGCTCTTAAACGTGTCAAGTATCTTTTTATCCGATATAAAAGCTCCAATTGGCATCCCGCCTCCCATTGCCTTCGCCAGACAAAGAATATCGGGAACAACATCGAAATGCTCAAACGCAAAAAGTTTTCCTGTTCGTCCAAATCCCATTTGAACCTCATCGAAAATCAGTAAAGCACCTTTTTCGGTACACCTTGCCCTCAAAGTCTGAATGAAATCTTTGGTTGGAATAATCATTCCTCCTTCGGACTGGATGGGTTCCAAAATAACACAGGCTGTTTTATTGGTTATTTCCTCTAAATCCAAAATATTTCCGAATTCAATAATTCGAATGTCCGGCAATAATGGACGAAAGGCATTTTTCAATTCCTCGTCACCCAATACACTTAATGCTCCGTGAGTACTTCCGTGATATGCATTTTTAAAAGTAATTATTTCAGATCTACCGGTAAATCTCTTAGCCAATTTTAAAGCTCCCTCATTGGCTTCACTCCCCGAATTCACAAAGTAAACCGAATTTAAACTCTCAGGCAGATTATCAGATAAGAGCTTGGCCAATTGAACCTGAGGAGATTCAATGAACTCACCATACACCATTAAGTGCATATATTTATCAACCTGATCTTTAATGGCCTGACGAACACGAGGATGCCCATGCCCAAGGTTACTAACAGAAACGCCCGATACGAGATCCAAATATGGCTTTCCGTCCGGGCTGTACATATATATACCTTCTGCCCTCTCTATTTCCAATGCAATAGGAAAATCAGAGGTTGTAGCTACATGCTGCAGAAATAATTGTCGATTTGTAATCATAAACAGAATTTTTATTTAAATACAAAATTCAATAAAAATCCTGCCATAAAAAAACTATCGTGTCATTAAATTAATATCTCCTAATAATTTATCACGATATGATTTTCCTATAGGAATTGCTTTTGACCCACTTTCAGTTTCAATCACAACTGAATTATCTTCAATCACTCCAATTTTACTCAAATTAACGATATATGAACGGTGGATTCTTGAAAAACGAGTAGAGGGCATCTTTTCTTCGATGGCCTTCATGGTAAAATGTATTGTGTATTTTTCATGATAAGAATTCACAACAACATAATTTTCAAGAGCTTCAATCCATAAAATGTCATCGTAATTCAAACGAACCAATGCCGAATTACTTTTTATGAAAATCTCATTCTTATCCTGCATAAAACCTTCGCTGTTTTTATAGCGACGGTTAGCCTTACTAACCGCTTTAAAAAACCTACTGTAACTAATAGGTTTTAATAAATAATCAGTAACATCGTACTCAAAAGCTTCCAGAGCATACTGTTCTTTTGAAGAGATAATAATAATTTGCGGTGTAGTACTTAAGCTATTTAAAAATTCCATGCCACTCATTTCCGGCATTTCAATATCTAAAAATATCAAATCAACAGGTTCGTTTTTTTTGATATTATTTATCGCTTCAATTGCACTTGGGTAGGAGGCTCCAAATGTTAGGAAGTCTGTTCTTTCAATATAACTTTCAACAACTTTTCTCGAAAGCTTATCATCGTCAATTACAACACAATTCATATAGTGGTAGTTAATTTTTATTCAAAAATAGGTAAATAAATCATACTTATCTATTGCAAAGTAGTTTTCATCAAAAATAACAATCTTTTTACCATTTCCGAAATATTTAACCAAAATATTCCCTTTTACAAAACTTAACTTAATATAACTTTTTTTTTCAAATAGGTTATATTATTGCTTCTTTTTTAGAAATTTACCGAGAAGCTCATCCCCCGATCTTACCGATCGCACCAACCAATCTAATTTCAACTCCAGCTTTTCATACTCAGACAATTGCCAATAAATATCCGATCGTCGAAGCTCCGTAGTAAGATGATTTAGTACTATAGCAGCAGAAACCGATATATTAAAACTTTCCGTAAAGCCGTACATTGGAATTTTCACAAATTCATCGGCATTATTCATTACTTCATCCGACAAGCCAGTCAGTTCCGTTCCAAAGAAAAATGCAGCTTTCCCCTTAGTCAGATCAAAATCGGGTAAAAGAATATCATTTGAATGAGGACTTGTTGCAATAATTCTATATCCCTGATTTTTTAATTTCGTAATTGTACTTAAGGTATTTCTTTCTTCTTTATTGTATCTGTGCAAATTCATCCACTTTGACGCTCCCATTACAACATCAGGATTTAAATGATATTCATTGTGATTTTCAATAACATGCAAATCCTGAACACCAAAACAATCGCATGAACGAATTACTGCACTGGCATTTTGAGCTTGAAAAATATCCTCCAAAACCAAGGTTATATATCTTGTTCTGTTTTCAATATTTTTATCCAGTAATCCGATGCGCTTTTCACTGGTAAAACCTTCCAAAAAATGAATCGATTCCTGCAATAACTTCTTCTCCATCCACAAAAAATTAGGAATAAAAAAAAGGAGGTATTATTGATACACCCCCTCTAACATCTTTTGACAACAATTATCTATTGTACAGAGTCTGCTAATTCAGAACCAGCCTTAAATTTGATAACTTTTTTTGCTGGAATATTGATTGGTTTACCAGTTTGAGGATTTCTACCGGTTCTAGCATCACGCTTAGAAACAGAAAATGAACCAAATCCTACCAGTGCTACTCTATCATCACTTTTTAATGCCTCAGTAGTAGTTTCAATGAAAGCATCTAATGCTTTTTTAGAATCAGCTTTAGTCAAACCAGCTTTGTTTGCAATTGCATCAATTAATTGAGCTTTGTTCATAACTTTATAAAATTTTAGGGTTAAAAATTGCTTTTAAATTTGAATCATATACAAATATAAAGGATTTCTGATGGTTTGCAAATTTCCGATAAGAAAAAATAAGAAATTTAACCTTTCAAAGATCGAAACATAATAAAACTATAAATTTTCAAGCTATTCCCCGTAAACAATAAAGAGCAGAATGTGAATTAAATCATAACTCTATTTAAAGGTCTTTCTTATTTAACTGATTTACTAAAATACTTTATTCACTAACATTTAATATGACATGCCAACAATAAACATAACCCCCAACACCACACACACAAACAACTAACATTCAACACTATAGTTAGATTTGAGGGATGTGTAAAACCATCATCAAAATCTCTTGTATATTTCGTTAAAATGTATTACACAATGATATACATCAGTATAAGATGATTGAAAACAAAAGGCTGTTCATAAATAATGACAGCCTTTCGGGAGATCCTATTTAAGTAAAAGGAAGCTTTTAAACTCTGAAAAATCTTTACTTATTAAAATACTCTTTTTTTCTTTTCCCAAACACTCCTGGAGATAGTCCGGAACTCTTATTTCAATATTAAGTACCTTTTCAACTGTATCCTTAAATTTTGCCGGGTGCGCTGTTTCCAAAAAAACACCTACCTCATCTTCTGTATTTAAGTATCTTTTCAAACCCAGATATCCAACGGCACCATGCGGATCAAGAATGTACTTATTCCTACTATATACATCTGCTATTGCCTCTTGAGTTTCCTTATCTGAAAACCACGCTCCCTTTACATCTTTGATTATGTCAAAATGTTTCTCCTGATACAATTCCATCATACGAGCAAAATTACTTGGAGCTCCAACATCCATAGCATTTGATATAGTTTGAACAGAAGCTTTTGGCTCATATTTCCCGGAACTTAAATAATCCGGCACAACCTTGTTTGTATTTGCTGATGCAATAAATGAATCGATTGGCAATCCCATTTGTTTTGCCAGCAATCCTCCTGTAAGATTTCCATAATTCCCGCTGGGAACTGAAAATACAACTTTTTTATCAGTTGGCTGCAATTGTGCCCAAGCGTAGAAATAGTAAAAACTTTGTGGTAACAAGCGAGCTATATTTATAGAATTTGCCGAAGTCAAACTCAATTCTGCATTCAAATCAGTATCTCCAAAGGCAGTTTTAACCAATGCCTGACAATCATCAAAAGTGCCATCAACCTCAAGAGCTGTGATGTTTTGTCCCATGGTGGTTAATTGCTGCTCTTGAATCTTACTCACCTTTCCGGCAGGATATAATATAATCACCTTTACACCCTCAACACCTAAAAAGCCATTGGCAACTGCACTGCCCGTATCTCCTGATGTTGCAACCAAAATGGTTACCTCTTCCTGATCCTGCTTTGCGAAAGCACTCAGACATCGAGACATGAATCTGGCACCTACATCTTTAAATGCACAAGTTGGTCCGTGAAACAGCTCTAAAGTGTTAACACCATCTTCTATCGGCACAACTGGAATCGGGAAATTAAGTACCTCTTTGGTAATTTTCTTTAAATCAAAATCGGAAATGTCGTCACCAACAAAGAGTTTAGCCACTTCATATCCTATTTCAGGCAAACTTAATTCTGTCAATCGTTGAAAGAATTCATCATCCAACTTTGGTATTGAAACCGGAAAAAACAATCCGTTATCCGGCGCAAGCCCTTTTATTACAGCTTCCTTAAAGCTATAACGTATATCTTTATTATTTGTACTAAAATATTTCACAAGTCTATCTTTTCTTGAATCAAAATCTATGCGATTTATTAACTAATTACACTTTTACAGAATTTTCACTCCACCTTCACTTACTTTGGAAACATAAATTTTGTAATCCAAATCGGTACGCTTATAAACTGTATCCATGGCGGCAGCAATAACATCTGCAGACTCCTTTCCTTTTGCCAATGCAAATACCGATGGTCCCGATCCGGAAATACTGCAGCCCAATGCTCCGGCTTCCATAACAGACAGTTTCAATTCATCAAATTCAGGTATCAGAACCTTCCTTTGTGGTTCTACTATATGATCTTCAAGAGAACGTCCGATCAAATCATAATCTGCAGTATAAAGTCCGGCCATTAAGCCTGCCACATTTCCCCACTGACGAATTGCCTTTTTTAGAGGAATTTGGGGAGACAATATTTCCCGTGCTTCTTTGGTCTTGATTTCAATTTGTGGATGAATAACGACACACCATAAATCTGCCGGTGGCTGAATATGAATTACATCCAGAGGATTGTATCCCCTAATCAGACAAAAACCACCAAGTGTTGCAGGAGCAACATTGTCAGCATGAACATCACCCGAAGCAACCTCCTCACCTTTCATGGCAAAATCAACCAATTGCATTCTTGTATATGGCTTACCCAACAATTCATTTACTGCAACAACCGCACCTGCCGCACTTGCCGCACTAGATCCGATTCCACTTCCAGGCTTAATATTTTTAATGATCTCAACATCAAAGCCCTGATCGCTTTCCAAATCATCCAATAAAGCCTGAATAGCAACACCTGCAACATTTTTCTTTGGATCGGTAGGAAGATCCTCATAATCCTTTACTGTTTGTATAATTATTTTATTCTGATCATTTTTAGTAATAATCATTTCATCGCCCACCCCATCGATGGCAAATCCTAATATATCGAACCCACAACCAACGTTGGAAACGCTGCCCGGAGCAAAAATTTTCACACTATCTGACATGTTATTCAATTTTCTTTGTTGGTAATTAATTGCTGGTTATTCTTATGATATCGCCAAAAATTCCCGAAGCTGTAACTTCTGCTCCGGCTCCGGCACCCTTAATAATCAATGGCTGATCGTTGTACCACTTCGTTTTTAACGAAATCACATTATCCTTACCATGTATATCGTAAAACGGATGATCGGGCGTAACCTCTTTAAGGCTTACATTAGCTTTGCCATCTGCGAAAGAAGCGATGTAACGGTACCTGATATTTTTTTCAGCCATCACAGTTCTCCATGCCTCAAAATGATCATTATGAGCTTCGAGATCGCGGATCAAATCAGCTGCCGTCTCTCCATTCAGACAAGATAATGGAATCATAGGCTCATGCTCTACATCCTTCACCTCTAACTTGTAACCAGCTTCGCGAGATAATATCAAAAGCTTTCTTAATACATCCATTCCGCTCAGGTCGATTTTCGGATCTGGTTCAGTAAATCCTTGCTCCATTGCCATTTTCACCGCTTCAACAAATGATTTACCATTATTAAACTCGTTCATTATAAAGTTTAAGCTGCCAGATACAACAGCGTCAATTCCAACAATTTTGTCGCCGGTATGAATCAGACTGTTAATTGTACTAATCACCGGTAATCCTGCTCCAACATTGCTTTCGAACATGAATTCTACATTGTGCTTTTTTGCAGCAGCTTTAATTCTTAGGTAGTTATCAAATTCTGAAGAAGCCGCAATTTTATTGCATGCCACAATAGAAACAGTGGAGTTCAAAACCTGCTGATACACCTTACTAACAGATTCACTTGCAGTGATGTCCACAAACACAGAATTTCTAAGGTTTGCCTGATCCATTCTCTTTACGAATTCCTGCAAATTGGCCACCTCTGATTCTTCCTCCAATTTCTGCTTCCAATCCTGAAGCATATTTTCATCCTTTGCAAAATACATTTTCCGACTGTTAGTCACTGCACGAACAATCAATTGCAAACCTTTCTCTTCAAGAAGATAATCGTATTGATTTTTCATGAATTCCAATAATTTTCCCCCAACATTACCTACTCCTGCAATGTACAGGTTCACTTTTTTATGAGTTGAGATGAAAAAATCCTCATGAATAACATTTAATACTTTTTTTACATCAAAGGTTGGAACCATGAAAGTAATGTTTAATTCATTACCGCCCTGAGCCATAGCCCGAATATTCACTCCGTTTCTTCCAAGTACACTAAATACTTTTCCCGAAATCCCAGGGGTATATCCCATGTCCTCACCAACAACGGCTACAATAGACAAATCCTGCTCAACAGCCGGTTCATTTACCAAGTTCATTCTAATTTCCATTTCGAACTCGGAACGAACCGCCTCAATAGCCAACGCCCTATCACCCTCATTAATCCCAACACTCATACTCTGCTCCGATGAAGCCTGAGTAATTAGAACCACATTAATTTTATTCTGAGCCAAACAAGTGAAAAAGCGAGATGCAAATCCGCTTATACCAACCATTCCACTTCCCGAAAGAGTAAATAAATTAATGTTGTTGATTGAAGAAAGTCCTCGAACTATTGAGCGTTCACTTTTAGGTGCAGAAGTGATCAGAGTTCCCTTTTCGTCGGGAGCAAACGTATTTTTAATGCGAACATTTATTTTGTTCTGCAGTACCGGAATTAAGGTTGGAGGATAAATAACTTTAGCACCAAAATGAGAAAGTTCCATTGCTTCCTGAAAAGACATCTGCTCAATTGGCTGAGCCTGCGATACCAATCTTGGATCGGCAGTAAACATACCACTGACATCAGTCCAAATTTCCAACTCGCTGCATTTTAAACCTGCCGCCAAAATAGAAGCTGTGTAATCCGATCCACCACGCCCAAGCAGTGTCATTTCACCTTTTTGACCGGAAGCTATAAAACCGGGAAACAAAGCAACTTGAAATTCTACATTTTTAACTGCTTCCAAATTCTTATTGGTCTGCTCGCTATTTAGAAATACTCCTTTGCCATTCTGTGTTTTGATAAAATCTCTGGAATCGAAAAGCACAGTATTCATACCACATTGATTTAAATAGGCTGAAAAAATTAAAGATGATAATATCTCACCTGATCCCATTACAGAATTTTTCACCTTTTGCGAGATTTCTTCCAATAGATAAACCCCTTGAAGTAGTTCTGCTATCTCATCAAATTTCTTTGATGTACCCAATTCTATTTCTGCTGGTAAATTAAGTTCATTAATTACTTGAAAATGCCTTTCCTTTACTTTAAAAAGGGAATTTTCATATTCTTTATTTCTATCACTGGCCAGATTAATGCATCTTTCCAACTCATCGGTAACTCCGCCAAAAGCTGAAACAACTACAACTTGCTTACAGTTGGCATAATCCCTTTTAATAATCTCCTGAACGCGCTTACAATTTTCTGAATTAGAAACTGAGCTCCCTCCAAATTTTAAAACCTTCATTGATTAATTTCTTAAGATAGATTCCCTTCCGTACAAATGTCCGGTTGTCCATCGGTTGATATAAATTTTGGTTAAATAGTTATTCTGCTTTATTATTAAGAATGCTCCAACAACACCAATTATAAAATAATCAGTTATTGTACAAGGTACAAAATACCCTATGTTTTTTGAGCAATCAACTACTCACCTGTGGCGATATGTAAAAATTCAACCCCCTAAAGGGTTGTGGTTGTAGTTGTGATTATTGTAGGAATAGTACAAATAGAAGTTTCAGACATAGACATTTCCATGCTGGTTCCCAACATGTTCATTTCAATCGCTATGTTATTTATCTGTTTCAAAAAAGCTATTCCTCATCTTTAAGAGTTTCAAATATATGCTTTTTTTTTTCTTATCTGTATCATTTCAAAAGGATTCTTTCAAATTTTATTGGCCAATAATAATACTGCAACCCAATGCAAACGATATTATTCTTCCTTTTTTTGCTTTTGCAGAAATACAATTCCAACAATTTTTATTGTGATTCCTCCTCAATTAGAACTAAAAATAAAATACTCATTACACCCTCAATACTAGCTGTTTAATAAATTTTAATTAGAATTATTCTAAATAAAATTGTAAATTAAGTCTTTATTCACCAAAACAATATTATCATGAGAAAGAGAATAATTGGTTTAGCAATTGCTTTATGTTTCAGTTTTGCTGTTACAGCACAAACCAATGAGAAAGCAGAGAAAACAGTTGTTGAAAGTGTTTACATTCTGCCAAAAAAAGGAATGGCTGATGAGTTCGAAAAAGCAATTAAAGCTCACAATGAAAAATTTCATCCCAAAGGTGATTATGTGGCAGGTTTACGAAAAGTGGAATACGGTAATAAAGCCGGCTGGTATGTTTGGATTATGGGTCCAACAACATATGCTGCTCTGGATACCCGCCCGGCAAAAGAAAACGGTCATGAAGACGATTGGGATAAAACAGTAGAACCCCTGGTTCAAAAATATGGTCCAATCAATCTTTGGAATTACAACCCCAAATTATCTTTTGGAAAAGAAATTTTAATGAATGCCAAGTATTATGAAGCCTGGGCAATCGATCTGAAAAGAGGACAATATTACCGTTTTGAAGCACTTGCTGAAAAATTAATGAAAACATCGGAGAAATTAGGATTTGCATTTCTAATTTTCAACAACCCATTACATACAAGCGAAAGTGCGGATGTTGGAATGATATGGGATTTTAAAAGCTATGCCGATTGGTCTTCGGATAGTGGATTTAAAAAAGAGTTTGAAAAACTATACGGAGAAGGATCATGGCAAAACATGTTCAATGAATGGATGGATATTACCAATGATTACAATGCTGAATTAAGAACCATCATTAGATAAATAAAACTTTAAAACTTAAGCGGTTAATTGGAATTCTAATTAACTGCTTTTTTTATGCTCAATTTTTTATTTAATTCCCTTTGCATACTTAGCCTGAGTTTACAATATTTGTACTTCTTAAACTTAATACAGATTGTAATGATAAAAGGAGTAGTTTTTGACCTTGATGGCACACTGGCCAATTCAATTGAAGACATTGCCGATTCAATGAATATTGTTTTAGCAGAAAAAGGATTTCCAACACATGACTATGATACGTACAAAACATTTGTTGGCCGCGGACTGAAAGCTCTGGTTGAAAATGCCCTGCCCGATTCTGTAAATGATGAATCTATATTAGAAGCATGCTTTAACAGGATGATGATTGTTTATGATGAAAACTGCATTACTAAAACTTGTTTGTATCCAGGTATTGCAGAACTTCTTACAGAACTGCAGAAAAGAGATATTAAAATTGGCATATTCTCGAACAAAGCCAATGAGTTAACACAGAAAGTAGTAAATGCTTTACTCGCTGACTGGACACTCGAAATGGTAATTGGTGCAGGTGGTGATATTCCAAGAAAACCAAATCCTAAAGGAGCAATACTTATTAGTACAAAAATGCGCATTGCTCCTGAAGAAATGATGTATGTTGGTGATTCAGGCGTTGATATGCAGACGGCAGAAAACTCGGGAATGTACGCAGCAGGCGTTTTGTGGGGTTTCCGCGACATGGAAGAATTACTTGAAAACGGAGCAAGAATCCTTGTCGAAAACCCAATGGACTTGCTTGATTCATTCAATTAAAATATTAGACAAAACGGGAAAGAAAATAGACTAATGCGTATGTTTTCTTTCCTGACTTACAACACTTTCATCTTCGCAAAAACCATTTATTTCCGGCTGAAGTGTAACATGATTAATTTCAAATTCGTCATGAAACATGTGCTCCAATTTATGCAGGACCTTACTTACTTCACTCAAATTGATATCTTTTCTAAAACTAATGTGAGCTTCCAGATTAATTTGATTATCATCCAGTTGCCACAGATGCACATGATGCATATTTTCAATTTCCTCCAGCTCTTTAACTTTCAGAAGAATTTCGTCCAGATTGAGATGAACAGGAGCAAACTGCATAAGAATACGGATACTTTCCTTTACCAAGCCCCAACTTGAATAAACCAGATAGAGCGCGATGAATATTGAAAGCACACTATCAACCCACGAAATTTCCCAAAGGTACATTGCCAATCCTCCCAATACCACTGCAACCGATGATATCATATCCGATAACAAATGCAAATAAGCCGATCGCATATTAATATTGTCCTTAGCATCCTTCTTTACCAATAACATGCTAAGTAAATTCAATAGAATTGACAAACCTCCCAGAATCATCACCAATCCTGATTCAATTTCCTGAGGTTCTGAAATCCGCTGGACAGCTTCCTTTAAAAGGAAAAATGCGATTACAGCTAAAGATATTGAATTAAACAAAGCGGCTAATATCTCAGCCCTTTTATATCCGAATGTTTGTTTTGCAGTTTGTTTACGACTCGATAATTTACTTGCAAACCAACTTATGATTAAAGCAAGCACATCACTAAAATTATGCATGGCATCAGACAAAAGAGCCAAACTGCCCGACATAAATCCGCCTATAACCTGAGCAACAGTAATTCCAATATTCAGTAGAATTGCAATTCCCAAATTTCGCCCTTTTAAATCACCATGATCGTGATGCGCATGTCCATGATTCCCTTTTCCCATATTAGCCTCATTTAATAAGCCTATAAATATAGCAATGAATTCTTTTTTTTAATCAAACTAATTATAAATTGCAAAATAAATTCTGTTCCCTTTTCATTTAGAACACAATCGTTTCCATTTTAAATACTACAGACTGCAGGCTTTCTTCAGAAATCCCATTCTTATAGAATAACCAAGCTTTGCGTCAATTTTTTTATCATTACACATACACATTTGTAGATTCATTAATATTTATATCTTTGCCGTTGAAATAAAGCGATCTCCGAGTTTATAATTTCTAAACCACAACAAAACGGAACGAATTATAAACCGATGGGTAAATTGGGAAACGAATTTGCCTCCCGCTGGGCTTAAACCCTAAAATTGGAAAGGAGTGTTTTTGTGATTTAGTATGATACCGATAGATAAGTAAATGTACTTTGCCTTAGCAATTTACATGCTGTTGAAACTAAGAACATAAACCTCCGATTCTGAATTGAATTGGAGGTTTCTTATATTTAAGAAATGGTAAGTAGTAAAAGGAATATATTATTAATTGCAGGAACCGGCAGAAACGTTGGTAAAACTCTATTTGCATGTCGATTAATTGAAAAATTGAAATGTGAAAATGAGTTGGTTTGTATTAAAATATCTCCTCACTTTCATGAATTAAGCAAAGAATTAGAAATCATCAGCGAAACTGATAATTTTGTAATTGCAAAAGAAACTAGTAAAACAGGCAGTAAGGATAGCAATCGCTTGTTTCGGGCAGGAAGCAAAAAGGTTTATTACGTGCAGGCTAAAGATGATCATCTGACTGAGATACTCTCCTATTTCGAGAAAATACTTTCGGCAGAAACTCCTGTAATTTGTGAATCGGGAGGCTTAAGAGATTTGATTGAACCAGGTCTGTTTTTAATGATCAACAAAAAAGACAATAAAAATATAAAAACCAGAGCTATTGGTTATGGAAAATTAGCAGATAAATGGATTGAATTTAATGGTGAAAATTTCAATTTTACTGCAGAGAACATTTCTTTTACCAATAATGAATGGAAAATAAAAGACTAACAATATGATTACGTTTCACGAGGCTTTAAAAACTGTAAAAAATGCCACTAAAAAGTTAGATACTGAGACTATCAATCTTGCTGATTGTTTGAATCGGGTTCTTGCAGAAGATGTACTTTCAGACATGTCTATTCCGCCATTTAATAAGTCGGCTATGGATGGATATGCTTGTAAACAATCTGATTTGGCAAACAATCTCGAAGTTTTGGAGATTATTGCAGCCGGGTCTGCTCCAGGCAAAGCTGTCGGAAACAATCAGTGTTCCAAAATTATGACCGGAGCGATGGTGCCTGAAGGTGCCGACACGGTAATCATGATTGAACACACGGAAGAAATTGATGACAATCACATTCGTTTTACGAAAGACAAAACAAAATCGAATATTTGCCTTAAAGGAGAAGATATTTTAGAAAATGATGTCGTACTAAAGAGAGGAACCCGATTAAAGGCTCAGCACATTTCTGTTTTAGCAAGTGTCGGATGTGCAAATCCTCTTGTTTTCAGACAGCCAAAAGTTGCGACAATTGCAACTGGAAGCGAATTGGTTGAACCTGATCAAAAACCAGAGATATCTCAAATTCGCAATGTAAACTCATGGCAATTGCAGGCACAACTACAAAAAATGGGCATTCGTGGCAATAGTCTCGGAATTGTTGCTGATTCGAAAGAAGCTACTAAAGAAGCAATGGTAAAATGTTTGGAAGAAAATGATGTATTGATTATATCGGGTGGTGTTTCCGTAGGTGACTTCGATTACATTCCTCAAATTCTAAAAGAACTGGGTTTCAATATTTGGTTTCATACGCTTATGGTTAAACCCGGCAAACACACAGTATTTGCAACCTGCAAGGAGAAATATGTTTTAGGTTTACCAGGAAATCCGGTTTCCTCATTTGTACAATTTGAATTGCTCGGGAAACCATTACTTTACCGACTTATGGGACATGATTATAATGCACCTATGGTACGAATGCCAATAGCTTCAGATTACAAGCGAAAAAGAACCGACAGACTTGAATTTTTACCAGTTCGCTTTAATGCTGACAATCAGGTTGTACCCATTAGCTATCATGGTTCGGCACACATTAATGCTTTTACTTTAGCCAATGGAATTATGGCAGTTCCAAGGGAGGTTGATGAATTTACGGAAGGAGAATTTGTTCATGTTAGACAATTATAACAGAAATATAAATTACCTGCGAATTTCGGTAACAGATCGATGCAATCTTCGATGTACTTATTGTATGCCCGAAGAGGGCATTGATTTAATGGCTCATGATGAAATATTGAGTTTTGAGCAGATTACCGATTTTGTAAAGGAAGCAGTTGCAACCGGGATCAATAAAATCAGACTAACCGGTGGCGAACCTTTGGTTAGAAAAGGAATTGTTGATTTGGTGAAATTACTTTCAGATATTCACGGAATTGAGGAGATTGCCATGACCACCAATGGCATCTTACTTGATCAATTTGCTGGTCAATTAGCCAAAGCTGGCTTAAGAAGAGTAAACATTAGTTTGGATACGCTTAATCCTGAAAAATATAAGAAAATAACCCGACTGGGTGATATCAAGGATGTTTTTAAAGGAATAAAAGCAGCTCAAAAAGCTGGATTGCATCCCGTAAAAATAAACTGCGTTCGCATGCTCGATGCAGATTTGGATGATCTGGAAAATTTACGCCAGTTTTGCAAGAGTAATAATCTGGAATTAAGATTCATAAAACAGATGGATTTGTCCACTGGAGAATTCTCTGTTGTTGAAGGTGGTGAAGGTGGTAACTGTGTGGAATGCAATCGGATTAGACTTACTGCCAACGGAAAAGTAAAACCCTGTTTGTTTAATGCCAGCGAATTCGACAGTAAAGAATTAGGCAATAAAGAGGCAATCGATAAATCGATCAACCAAAAACCAAAAGCCGGCACAAAAAATAAAAACGGCAGTTTTTATGGTATTGGAGGATAGATCAGTAAACAGAGAACAGTGAGCAGAGAATTAGTTAGCAGTGATCAGAAAACAATATTTCAGTAATGGGAGATTTTAGTCATATCGATAAGGATGGGAAAGCCAATATGGTTGATGTGGGTGATAAAATACCTCAAATAAGAGAAGCCAAAGCTATTGGTATTATCCATTTAGAGGCACGCACCATCGAATTAATTCAAGAAAATGCAATGAAAAAAGGCGATGCTTTGACTATCGCTGAAATTGCAGGTATTCAGGCAGCTAAACGCACAAGTGATTTAATTCCTCTCTGTCATACGCTTCAAATTACAAAGGCTGAAGTAAAGTGCAGTATTATTGAAAAGGGCGTTCAGGTAAATACCCGGGTAAAATGCATTGGACAAACAGGAGTGGAAATGGAAGCGTTAACCGCTGCCAGCATCGCTCTGCTAACCATTTACGATATGTGTAAAGCTGTTGATAAATCAATGGTGTTAGGCGAAATTGCGCTTGTAGAAAAAACAAAAACCGATTTGAAGCAATAAAACACGATGAGCATGAGCACAAAAGAAGTATCAGTACTATCTGTAAATATATCTGAAAAAAAAGGAGTGATCAAAAAGCCTGTTGATTCCATAGAATTGCATTCTCTTGGTGTTGTAAATGATGCACATTCGGGAAACTGGCACCGTCAGGTTAGCTTGCTGGCCAAAGAAAGTATCGATAAATTTTCGGTACAAGCCAAACGCAATATCAATTTTGGAGAATTTGCCGAGAATATTACCACCGAAGGACTTTTACTTCATTTGACTGCTCCACTTGATCGTTTCCACATAGGTGACATGATTTTGGAAGTGACTCAGATTGGTAAAAAATGCCATGGAGACAACTGCAGTATTTTTCGCGAAATAGGAAACTGTGTAATGCCAAAAGAAGGTATTTTTTGCAGAGTTTTAAACGGTGGTAATTTAAAAGCAGGTGATGTTCTTTGCTATCATCCAAGAGTAATAAAAACCATGGTAATCACTCTTAGCGACAGAGCCAGCCGAGGTGAATATGCTGATAAAAGCGGTCCGTTACTGGAGAAATTAGCTGAAGAATTCTTCAAATCGAAAAACCGGCATTATCAAATAGAAAAATTCATTATTCCTGATCAAGAATCTGATCTTACCAATTTACTTGAAAAAGCAAAAGAGGAAGATTTTGATCTTGTATTCACTACAGGTGGAACAGGTATTGGACCAAAAGACATTACTCCTGATGTAGTAAAAAAACACGTCACAAAAGAGATAACCGGAATTATGGAATTGATTCGGGTAAAATATGGAATGGAAAAGCCAAATGCATTGGTTAGTCGTGGCATTGCAGGTGTTATGAATAAAACTCTAATTTATACCATGCCTGGTAGTCCAAAAGCCGTAAATGAATACTGCTCGGAGATTTTTAAGACGATTGAACACTCACTTTACATGATGAATGAGTTGGATATTCATGGCTAATTAAAATTAATTGAATTGAAGATCAAGCTATTTCAAATAAATTACTCTATGAAGTAAAATAATGTTTGGCTGCAAGTATTTTTTATTCTACATTTGCACCCGTTATCACAAGAGATAGCAGAGCAATTAAAGCTCAAAAGTATATTGGAGAGATGGCAGAGTGGTCGAATGCGGTAGTCTTGAAAACTATTGTGCGGCAACGTACCGGGGGTTCGAATCCCTCTCTCTCCGCCATGCAGAAATGCAATAGAAAGAAAAGCCTTGTAAACTTAACGTTTACAAGGCTTTCTTCATTTAGTACCAACGCAAATAAACACCTAAAACAACATTAAAAGGGTGTAGCATTCGGTGTAGATTAGAAAGCTTAATTTTGCTACACCTCGAACAGGTACTAATGCACTGTAATTCATCATTTTGCTCCCTTCAAAAATCACTCGTTTGCTAGTTTTGACAAATCGTTTTAAAACATTCAAAAACCAGTGAAAATGAGACAAACTACTTCTATTTTATTTTTTGCAAGAAAAACTACTCAACTGAAAAATGGAGAATCTCCCATCTTTGTAAGAATCACTATCGACGGTCAACGATTAGATATATCTCTTAAGAGAAGTATTGATTCTAAGTTCTGGGATTCTAATAAAAGGAAATGGAAAGGCAACTCTCTTATGACAAAAGAAAACAATCAGATGAATACCTACTTAAAGGAAATAGCCAACCTGTGTGGTATCAATAAGAACTTGAGTACACATTCAGCCTGACATACATTTGCAACAACGGTTACTTTGGGCAATAATCTTAACATTAAGGCTATTTTGAAAATAATGGGACATACCAATACCAGAATGACTAAAAATTATGACAGAGCTAGCGAGAAGCTCATCTCAAACGAGATGAGTAAGATTGAAGGGATGTATCAATATGTATAAAACTCAGTACAAAAATCTTCGAATAATTAAAATCGCTCGAGGATATCAGGAGGCAAAATATGTATGTTCTCTTCCATAGTAATAAACTCAAACGAGATTATTACTTTTATTTATGATCTTCAAATTTTCTGCTTGATCCAAAAACAACTATCAATTCCATTAAAAATATGCAATAACAAAAGAGACTGTCTTATAATGACAGCCTCTTAAAATTATATTTCAGGTAAGTTAAATACTACTGTTTAACCATTCAGTTCCTTTTACGGAACCAAAGCAGGAGTAAAAGTTTCAAGAACTACATCTCGGTCTCTTACAACAAGAGTATCATTAAATGAATGCGTAGTTGTTCCAAAATCTATACTATAATCTAAATAAACCACATTTCTTGCCTTGTCACCCCATTCATCACCATCATTAACATATTTTCCAGTTCCACTTACGCTGTAACCTGCCGTTGAAGGTTCTGAAACAGTACATTTTCCATCTTTAGCAAAATTCAATCGAATCTCAAATGGAATATTAATATCAGATCCTCCGTTTCTGGTAGAAAGAGACAAAGAAACCTCACCTAAAGTCATCGTATTCATCTTAACAACCTGATCATCTGCAACATAATCTTCATGATAAACATTAGTTGTATTTAATGAATTATCTCCATTATTTGCTACAACGACATCCTTACCTCTCCTTAAATAAGTTGCATCCCAAGAATTAATATACTTAATACAATAAAACATATAATCTTTTGGTACTGTACCCCAATCTGAAGCTATAGCTCTATTGGGGTTTTCAACAGCAGGTTCTCCACGCAGAATTGAGTCTGCATTTTGTACATTCTCTATAAGTAATGGAATAACATATGTATTGGTAATAGCATCAGGATCTGCAAAAAATGCATCTGTTAATTGTACTTCTATGCCTCCTGTTCTAGAGCCTTTAGGTATTACAATTTGCATATCTTCTGCAAGCGAATAATAATCACTTGGCATAGGTAATACAGATTTTCCTGATTCAAACTGAAGATTCTGACATAGTGAATTATCAACAGTTACGTCAAGAATCCTATTAACCGAATTTTCATAAACACCTCCTAATGTGGCTATAATTTTACACTTATGCTCATTATCAAGAGTATTATCATAAATATCCTCACCTAACACAATAGTCCTAACAGGCGTTTGATAAGCAAAATACACTGTCGTATAATCGTAGTCCTCAAATTCCCAATCCTGATTATGACATGAAGTTATCAGTGAAAGAATTATCAGTGAAATAAAAATTAACTTTTTCATTTTCCTTATATTTTTAACATTATTTACCAACCCACATTCTGAGTCATATTCCACTTAATCACTTCTTGATATGGCAGCGGACCATAATTCATATAATCCTGATATTGTCTTTTTTCAATGTTTACCACTTGATATGCTCCATTAGAAGAAATTCTCATACCTCTCGCAGTTTCTGAAAGTGATTCATTCCATCTGCGTAAATCCCAAAAACGATTACCTTCAAAACATAGCTCTAATCTTCTTTCATTACGGATTAACTTCCTCATATCAGCAAGAGAACTAATGGATGCTAAATAATTATCCGGCTGAGAAATACCTGCCCTTTGACGAATAGCTGCAATAACATCTCTGGCTGAATAACCATGACTTCCTGATCCATCAGGTCCCCATGCCTCATTGGCAGCTTCAGCATAGGCTAAAAACAACTCTGTATAACGGATGCGAGAAACATAATGTTTCTTATTCGCCTTGTTGGCAGCATCAAGGTTTACATCTTCACGAAGTAATTTACGCAAATAATATCCTGTACGAGTTGATTTAGCGATTGCTCCGATACCATCTTCACCACTATCTTCACTCGTTAAAATGGAACTTGAACCTGGACCAAATACACTTCCATTATATAGGATATAGTCATTCAAGCGAGGGTCTCTACCTACATACGGGTTGTTCTCATCATATCCACTAGCCCCATCAGCAATTGGTAAACCATTAGCCATAGGAAACGCATCAACAAGATTTTGAGTAGGGTTTACACGTCCACTACCATACAATGAGGGTGGATAATTATCTGGTTCCAAATCACTTTCTTCTGAAACATTTGTTCTCCAAAGAATTTCCTGAGGATTTGTACCAACCACTAAATTATCTGTTGTGCTTCCATTCTCTTTTGAATACCAAGTACCTCCTTGTGGATCTATCCCAGCTACACCACCGATAAGATCAAGAACTTGCCCTGCTGCATCAGCGGCATTTTCCCAGGAAGTGGTTTCGTTAAAAGCAGGACTCGCCGCTAATAAGGCAACTTTGGCTCTGATTCCTTTAACAATCCGGGTACTCAAGCGTTGTCTGTTATAGGCGCCAAATACTCTGTTATAGTCAGACACTGATGTTTTACCTTGATATTTTGAAGGCAATTCGCCTTCTTGGATATCTTCAAAATCCAGAGGTAAATAACTTTCGGCTTTTGTTAAATCTTCATAAACCTGAGTTATACACTGCTCAAATGTGCTTCTGGGAATATCATAACTCGATTGTCCATCTAAAGGCTCTGTTAAAATAGGGACACCTAGAAGATTACCTCCAGCATCTTTACCGGCATGTGCCTCTAATAAGTAATACATAAAAAGAGCACGTAAACCATAGGCCTCGCCTTTAAATCTATCATTAAACATTTCTTTAACATATTCACCTGTAGTTGCCCATTCAACCTGATCAGTTTCAGCTAAAAAAATATTTAAATAGTTAATAGCAGCATAAGAGTTCACCCATCTTGAAGTTGGGTTTTCCATTGCCGACCATCCACCGGTAGCCATGGCAAGATAATTATTATTCGGATCATTTGACACTGCATCATCAGTTGCAACATCGTTAAACGAATAGCTTCCTGAAGGTAAAAAAACATATGCATTTAATAACAATCCCTCAGCATAAGCTGCGTCTTCATATATGTTTTCGAGCGTTGGATTATTCTCGTCGGCCGGAGACAATAAGTCTTCACAACCTGTGAAAATAAAAAACAAAGCCAATAATATAAATAAATTTGTCTTCATATCTGTTTTCATTTTAATGATATCATTTAAAATACAGCTTTGACACCAAGGTTATAGAAACGAGTTTGCGGAGCTTTTCCGAAATTCAATTCCAAAATATCCTTATTTTTGCTTAACGTTAATAAATTGGAGCCACTCACGTAAATATTTACATCTTTAACAAATGAGCTGCCTAAAACGGATTTTGGCAAAGTATAAGTTAACTGCACTTTAGCTAAATCAAAACGATCTGTACTATATGTCCAAAAGTCAGACGTTCTAAAATTATTAGCTCCACTTAAGGTCGATAAACGTGGATAAGTTGCCGTGTTTTTAGTTTCTTCAGTCCAGCCATCAACCACAACGTTTGAATATTTCTTATCGCCGTAAACCCAGAAATAATCATTATCCTTAACCGCTATACCTCCCAAAGAGCCAGTCCCCAACACAAATAATGTAAAGTTTTTAAACTCGGCAGTTACATTTAAACCAAAATTAAATGGACTTCCCCAAGTTCCTAGTTTGATTTGATCCCGATTATCGATAACATTGTCTCCATTCTGATCAACATATTTGATATCACCGCCTCTTAGCTCACCACCAAAAGTTTGCTTTATTGTAGTATTTGCAGCTTCTTCATCGCTCATAAAAAAACCATCACTTTGTAAACCAAAAATAGCATCTGTAGGTTTTCCTATTTTGCTGCGATAATCCTCTATACCAAATTCTTCTTCAGTTTTCAACACTTTAGTTTTAACATAAGTACCTGCAGCGCCAATAGTCAAAGCAACTTCACCAAACTGTTTTCTGTAGTTAATTTCAAAATCAAACCCTTTATAATTATTTACACCATAATTAATAAATGGCACAAAAGAACCTGAAGGATAATAAGTTCGAAAATAACTTGGATATTGGCTATATGCTTGTTGAGGTAAACCATCTTTTTTGATAAAAAAAGCATTGGCCTTGAATGCCAACATTTTATTTAACATTAAGGCTTCCACCCCGAAACTTAATTCTTTTCTTTTAACATATCCAAGATCAAGATTTTCACCATGCGTAGGCGTAAAACCCTGATTTTTATATTTATCATCTCTCCAGGAAAAATAAGATGATCTTGAATAGATACCTTGATACATATAATACTCTTCGAAATTTAAATCCGTATTAACCTCTCCTGCAGTTGCACTTAATTTTAAACGATCGAAAATTCCACCTTTTAAAAAATCCTCATCACTAATAACCCATCCTAAACCAATAGTAGGTGAGAAAGCAGTACGCTTATCTTTTGGCAATTTTGTGGAGTTTACTAATGATCCACTAAAATCAACGTAATACTTATGGTCTAAATTATAGGATAATTGCAATCCTACATTAGCATTAGTATACGATTGGAATTCACCAAACTCACGTTTACGAGCTCCGGCAGCTAATAACACAACATCCAAATTATGCTTATCATTAAAAGTCTTTGTGTAATCAAAATGAATAAAGGATTCCATAACGTTATGATTCCATTGCTCGGACAAGTTTTGATTACCACTTCTAGTATCTTTACCATGCTTCGTTAAGCCAACTATAGAATCACCTTCTGTAAAATGTTGCCATTCAGCTTCGTAAACAGCATATCCATTATCAACAGATTGTTTATACTTATTTATATAGTCAATACTTACCTGTCCATGGAATGAAAGACCATCAATCACATTACGCAAGTCAATATCAACACCGCTGGTATATTGAAATCTACGATCAATATAATTTTTATAACCAGTCAGGTACTCATCACCGAATGCTGTTGTCCCAAATTCGGAATTACCTCCAGCCAGATAATTTCCATCAATCAAATACGAACTATTTTCCTCTAAAAGACTTAAAGCATCGTTAGCTGAAGACATGATCGAATTTATCGGAATAAGCGGCGAAAACTTATTCGGTTTTGCCGAAGCTGCCTTTTCCCAATAGTTACCGTTGCCAGACTTATCTGAATTATAAACAGTTGAAATATTCACGTAAGTCTTGATATAATCATTCAATTTCAAATCAATATTACCACGCACACTTAAACGAGAGTTCAGCGCATTTTGACTTTCTCCAAAATTCAACAAAGAATTATTGCTTTCATAAGCTCCAAAAAGATAAAATTGTGCAATATCATTTCCTCCTGAAAAATCTCCATTTACACTATATGTGTTATACATCTTTTTTAAATAATCAGATGAATAATAGTCCACATCAGGATAACGATCCGTATTAGTATGACCAGTGTAGTTCGCAATTTCTTCATCGCTATACAAAGCCGCTAATTTATCATTTTCACGCGCTTGGTTATAAAAAGTCATGTATTCGCCTGAATTTAAATATTCAGGATATGCTTTGGGCATATTAAGCCCTGCATTAACACGAACATTCATCTGCTTATCACCAGTTTTCCCGCGTTTGGTAGTTATCAGCACAACACCATTGGCCGCACGTGAACCATACAATACGATGGCATTAGCACCTTTTAAAAAAGAAATTTGCTCAATTTCTGTTGCAGTTATATCACGTATTTCACGTTGAACTCCATCAATTAGCACTAAATGGTCACCTAAATTCCAAAGATTAGCACCTCCAACAAAAGCTGCAGTTCCATCCAAAGGATAAGTACCATAATGTTTATCTAAGTATTCTGAAGGATTTAATACCGAGACACCATTAGGCATATCCTTTTCCTTAACAGAATTAAAAGTCCCATGTACTAAAGAATCATCATCGGATGCCACTACTTTTGCGGTATCTATTTGGGCATTTACGCCAAACAGAAAGCCGAAGAACAATCCGAATAAAACCATTCCTATTCTTATATGTTTCATCATTTTTTCCATTTATTTATTATTACCATCCTGGATTTTGCCCGAAAGACGGGTAAAGAGTTACATCAGAAACTTTCAATGGCAACCAATAATGTTTTTGTTCAAACACTCTGGTTAATACTACGCGTTCACGATAGTTAACAGGTTTACCGTCTGCTCCACGGTCAAATTCAACTGCTGTTTTTTCTTTATATTGCTGTTTCTCAGCCAACAACCAACGTCTCAAGTCTTGAAAGCGGAAATCTCCTTCAAATCCAAGTTCCATAGCTCGTTCACGAATAATTTCGTCCATAAACTTGCCCTTATTACCTGAATACCGAGCATCAATAATACCAGCACCAGCCCGTTCGCGTATTTTATTAAATGCACCTTCAGCAGTTAAGGTATAATTATTTGCACTGCTGCCAGCAGAACCGTATCCTTGCAATACAGCTTCAGCATACATCAAATAAACATCTGCTAAACGCATATATGAAAGATGCATGTAGTTTCCATTAAAACCATCAATTTCATTAATTCTCATTGGAGTTACTTTACTAAGCAAGTATCCAGATCTACCTGACTTGTTAATTTGACGACTCGCCCCACCAGTAAAAAGCTGTGCATATCTAAATTGTTCTTTGTCTGCAGGAGCTGAACCACTAATTACTTGATCTCCATCAATGATAATATCATGATAGAAACGAGGGTCTCGATTTGCCCACGGATCATTTGCATCGTATCCCGAATTAGGATCATCAATAGGTAAACCATTTGCCATACCATAATTTTCTACAAATCTGGCATTTGGACAAACTGCACCGCCACCTATATTTGCTTCTGTCCATAACGCACTTGGTCCCCAAGCGCAACCTTTAAACCACTCGCCATTTACTAAGCATTGAAAAATAGCCTCCCTGGTATCACCAATACCTCCTGGAATAGTAGAACGTCCGTCAGTATAAAACAAAGCACTATAATCACTAAAATTCAGCAGAGCTATATTCGTTTGACCAGCATCAACAATTTTAAGTAACTCACCAAACACATCAGCTGCTTTTTTACAGTATTCTACGTTAAAGGTTTTCGATCCTGTTGACTCATAATTCATTAATGGACTCCCGGCATATAAATAGTTTTTCCCTGCATATGCAAGTGCCATAATTTTAGTAATTCGTTGTTGGTTATTACCTTCTGTATCTTTACCTACAACAGTACCATCCCAATCAGTCGGTAATAATTCTGCGGCTCTCTCAAAATCTACGGCAGCCTTATCAGCACATTCCTGATAGCTTAGGCGAGGCAACTCTAATTTTTCAACTGACCCTAATGCTCTATCAAGATATGGCAATCCTCCCCAAAAACTCATGAGTTTAAAATGAAACCAAGCACGGAAAAACAATAATTGACCTTCAATTAAATCTCTTTCCTCTTGAGTAGCATCTACCATATTGTCCAGATTTTCAAGACCCAGATTTGCTTTTCGAATGGCATACCATGCATTTGGCCATAGCCCTTGTTCTCTTTGGCCTTTTCCAGTTACTACTTTACCTTTATCCAAGTAGGAAATCCAATTAGTATTGGTCCAAGCCCAATAATCTCCTTTATCAAAAGCAGTATTTAACCAAACTGCACTTTCTCTCTCAATTACCTCATCACCTAAGTTCCAGTCACATGACCAGTTTGCAGTAGTAATATCAGGAACAGCACAATATAATTCTTCAACAAAACCTTGAAAATTATAGAAATTAACAAAAGCATCTGTTTTAGATATTTCAGACTCAGGTGCTTTATCTAAATAATCCTCGCAAGAGGCCAGCCCAATAATCATTAAAAAGACCCAACCCTTCAATAATAAATTTATATATCTTTTCATCATATCCGTTTTATAATGTTATGTTAAGGCCTAAGTTGATGCGTTTCATTGTTGGATATGCACTATTACTATTGTTTCGCCCCTCTCGATCATCAGGCATATTAGTCCACATCCACAAGTTATTACCATTTATAAATACCCTTAACGAACCAATTCCTAATTTTGAGGTTACCGTTTTATTAAATTCATAAGCTACCTCAGCATTCTTTAGTCTTATATATGACCCATCATAAATATCAGTAGTTCCTCTGGAATAAACATGCGAACTCCATCTAGGCATAGCAAAATCAGCATTGGTATTTTCAGAAGTCCACCAACTACCTAATTCATAGGCCTTGTTGGTACGACCCCCGAAATTATTGAAATACACTGATCGATTTGTGTTATTTACACCATAAAATTGAGCCATGATACTAAAACCTTTCCACTCTAATCCTACAGTACCACTGTAAGTATTTTGTGGTCGATCAGGATATCCGTATGGTACACGATCAAAATCATCGATTATACCATCGCTGTTATAATCTACTAATTGATAATTACCCGGTAATTTTTCAGCATCGTAAGCATTCTCTACCGTGCTACCATACACTTCATCCCATGTATTGTAATAACCATCATTTATTATCGAACGCGTTTGTCCAATTTGTTTTCCCGCAGTCCTCTGATAATCATCAAGTAACAGCTCATCATCAGCAAAAATAACTTTATCTTTAGCATGAGACATGCTAAAATTACCCCAAACACGCATACCATTTTTCAGTACTTTGTTTAAGCGCACTTCAATCTCATACCCTTTAACATCAACTTCACCCAGATTACCATACGATGGTGTTCCTCCAAAATACGATGGTACAGCTCTATTTCCACCATCTAATAAAACATCAGTACGATGATCTTTAAACACATCCACACTACCTGCTACTAAACCATTAAAAAAAGCAAAATCAGCACCGACATTAGTTTTAGCTACTTTTTCCCAATGCATATCAGGATTACCAATCCTATCCTCTTTCCACCAAGTATATTGACTCGTGGAACCAGGACTGTTACCTAGGTTAGCATCGCCTCCATAGGCCCATTGTGTATCGTATAAGAAGCGCACCCACGTATTGTCACTACCAACTTCACCATATGAAGCACGAAGTTTCAACATATCTAAAAAGCCTACACCTTTCATAAAATTCTCTTCACTAAGCATCCAGCCTACTGCTCCCGAAGGGAAAAAAGCAAAACGATAGTCGGGTCCAAATTTTTCGGAACCATTATAGGCACCATTCAATTCAACAAAATATTTTGATGCATAATTATAAGTTGCTCTAAATACCCAGTCTTCACGGAAATGTTCAAATTCACTTCCTGTTGCATATTTATCACGACTAAACAGCCCCATCATTGTAACATCGTGTTTACCGAATTTTTTAGCATAATCCATTTGTAATTGATAAAACAACTTTCGATAATCTTCACTACCGCCCCACGAATTGGTATAAACCTCATCGCCACGTGTACTCCATATTGAAGGCATCCAATTAAATTGATTGGTTCCAAAATAGTTTGAATAATAAACCTCACCAGTGCTGGCATCCACCCATTTAGATTGAACTCCTCCACCATCATTCACACCTCCAACAGTTTTAAATTTATTATCAAAAGACAAAGTACCTTTAGCACTCAATCCCTTTAACAACATACTTAGATCTTGCTTCAAGGTAAAATCCGTTGTTATGGTTGCCGTTGTTTTTTTACGTATCCCGTTATTGGCTAGTATTGCAGCCGAATTAAATGCTTCTAAAGGTTCTGGTTGATAATAGCCCCATGAACCATCAGGATAATGAGGTAAATAACTATCAGGAGCTGAAGTATAAATAGCCTCCCAAACACGAAACTCCCAATCGTCTTGTCCATAAACATCTTGCTTAACGGCATAAGAACCGGCTAAATTAGCAGAGAAAACAGTGGTATTTGTTAAGTCAAAATCCAAATTACTGCGAACATTAATACGATCAAAACCATAGCCTGGTGAATAACTCTTATCATTATCAAAATGCTTCAATATATCTCCTTCCGACAAATAGTCTACTGAAGTAAAATACTTTACAGTCTTGGTACCACCGGAAGCGCTTACATTTGCTTTGTATGACATTGCAAAGTCTTTCACCAATTCATCTTCCCAGTCTACATTAACATATCTTTCACGTTCTGTCTGATCTCTTTGATTACGATACTTGTTGAGTATGCTTTGGGGAGTATAATCAGCCCATGAATCTGGATATAATGCTACCTCCCGTTCAATAATCTCGTTTCGAAGCTTTAAGGCATCATACGAATCGTATTTCTCAGGCAATTTAGAAGGTATTTTTACAGTGGCACTAAGATTAACACGAATTTCTGCTTTTCCTTCCTTTCCGCGTTTAGTAGTAATTAAAATAACACCATTAGCACCCTTTACACCAAATACAGCAGTGGCAGAAGCATCTTTCAGTACCGAAATACTTTCAACAGATGAAATATCGACACTACTCATTTGCCGCTCAATACCATCTACTAAAATTAGTGGACTACTTTCATTCCAGGTACTTTGACCCCGAATATATATAGTAGGATCTTCTTCTCCGGGAGTTCCACTGGAGGAAACCGTAATTACACCGGGTAAATTACCGGTTAATGCAGCCCCAACACTAGTTACTCCACCTGTTCTTTCCAGTGTTTCACCTTTTGTCTGAGATATAGATCCTACAACACTTTCTTTCTTTTGTTTACCGTAGCCAACAACCATTATTTCCGATAATACACTCACTTCAGGTACCAAAATCAAATTAAATTCTGCCTTTCCGGCAACATTGACTTCCTGTCTTTCCATTCCAATAAACGAAACAACGATAACTGGTGTTTCCTGCGGTATTTTTAATACAAAACAACCATTAAAATCGGAAATAGTTGCATAGTTTAAATTTCCTTTTACCATGATTGTTGCCCCAGCAATTGGTTCTTGCTCACATACTATTGTCCCCCTAATTTCTCTTAAATTTTGTGAGAACACATGAGTAGAACTAAAAACAAATACAACTAGAAGCAAAAAATACTTTTGTAGTTTAATCCTTAACATATTAAATAAGGATAAGTTTTGAATAAATAAATACATTGTACGTTCCATTACATAATCAGCTTAAATTCACTTAAGTATTCCAAATTCATTGAGGCAAATAAACCTTTGTTTATTCCTATATCATTATCAAACCTTAAACGCCTCCCTCGATTTAGGTATTCACTTAAAAAGCTGCAATACACATTTGGTTTTTCATAAACTTCTGTAATCATAATTTAATAAATTTAATAATTATTACAAATTGATATATTGGGGGTTTTATCGCTTACAATTCCTCATATCTTTCTTAATACATACAAATTAACACTTACACTCTGTCCTTATTTACAATAAGAACAGAGTGTGCGTTTTTTGTCTGCAAGCAGATTTCACAAACACTAATCCTTTCTCGAATAAAAACCTAAAACTATTTCTTCTTGAAGTAACTTTAAGATCTTTTGTGTTATAGCCGTTCGCCTCAATCGTTTCCGTGCTACTACCTATATATATAATTTAGTTTTTACACTCTTATCTATTCCAGTTTTACCAATAATCAGTAAATAATTCTCAGGCAAGCGCTCGAAGCAATTTTATAATTAAAGACATTCCTTTCTTCAAATTTTCGGATCTCTAGATTTGACAATGAAATTATTACAACGCATATTTGTGATAAGCTTATAATATGTTCGATTGTTTGGATCATAGTCAATTGCTGATGAAAAAAAAACTCACTCACACTTTGGTCTTTAAATTGTAATTGTTTTATGTTGCCCAACATAAAATGAAATTATTTCCAATTAACCATATCAGAACAATGAAACAGGGATATGAAAACCTTCCTGACAAAATTGGATGATAAAAACAATCATTTCTTGACATAGGATCATTCTTATAAAAGACATTATTCCTCTTATATAAGAAATAGTGGAAGTGAGCAACCAAACTATCTAATCTAAACACAGAGCAATTTCTATCTGATTTAGAAATACCAGTTGAAAAAGTTATAGATAAACCAGATAAGAGAACAACGTTGCAAATAAACATACAGAATCCCTTTTTCATCACTTTACATTTCTCCAAGTTCATTGAAATTAATTGTCTTTTGCACTAGACTAATAACTGTTAATAAATCAAAAATAAATACAATTAATATTAATGATTACTAATTCTGGATATGCAATTTTCAATTTCAGATATTCTTACAAAAAACAAACATATCATCGCTTAGGAATGCCGTCCTGAATCATCGGAATTGACAAATTAATAGCTATTCTGGGTTGTGCAGGCAGGAAATATTTGACTTTGTCGAAATACCAATCGGTAGGTAATTGTGTTTCATCGATGCGGTCACACACATCATTATTGCTTAAAAAAGGAATTATGAAGTCAAACAAAGCAGGAATCGTACTTCCTTAGGCTGTAACACAATTACTCTGAGTTTAAAATGATCCTTTCTAGCTTAGTATAATACCTAATTAAAATCAAAACCAGCTTTATAAAATCTTTCTTTCCAGCTATATCTTCATTAAAAAATATGCAGTTCAGGGTAACCCTACTCTCTTTTACTTTTTAGCCTTGATACAGCTGAAAATTATTTATTTTAAGATACTTTTGAAATCAAATTGGCACAAAAATTACTTTAACATAGACGTTTCAGATAACCATTTGCAGAACTTAAAGAAACTTTGTGGAAAATCACGATATAAGAAAATATTAACAAGCATATCCATATAAGTTTGTATACAATCTAAACCGAAGACGTTTGGGTGAATATATTTTTAAATCACCAATAAAATACGAATCAGAAAATCTGAGAAGGTGATTTTCCGTAATATTTCCTAAAAACAGTACTATAATATCCCACAGTAGCAAACCCGGATAACTCACTAATTTCCGTAATGGAATATTTTTTTGATTGCAATAATGTCAATGAATAATCAAGTCGAATGGATTTAATAAAATCTGTTGGTGATTGATTTGTAAGTGATTTTACTTTTTTATACAATAATGAAGGACTAACATTCATTTTAGATGCAAAATCATTCTTTGAGAAATTAGAATTACTTATATTTTCCCGAACAACCTCCACCATCTGCTTAACAAACTGCTCATTAAGCTGATTATCATATATTTGAACACACTCATCATTAAGATTAATAGTTTTCAAGGCCTTATCCCGCGCAACTTCACGATTTTGAATAATAGTTCTTATTTTCTGTTGAAGAAGAGTAACATCAAAAGGTTTTGTGATATAATCATCTGCCCCAAGTCCCAATCCCTTTAGCTGTTGAGCCTTATCAGATAAAGCTGTTAATAAAATAATTGGAATATGCGAAGTTTCATAGGTTGATTTAATTTTGCGGCATAACTCATAGCCATTCATGTTTGGCATCAGAATATCTGAGACAACTAAATCCGGAAACTCTTTCACAATAACTTTCCATGCCTGGTTTCCATCAGCAGCTAAAAATATTTGAAAACTGGAAGCTAATGCTAATTTCAAAAATTCCTGCAAATAATCATTATCCTCAACAATCAATACTTTCATTTTTGAATCAACAGATGGCTCGATAACATCAAGTAATTCTTTATTCAAATCTTTGCCTATATATTCTGGATTGATTAGTGTTTTATTGGATATTGATTTATTTTCATTAAACTTATCTGTTTCTACAATTGGCAGTACAACCTGAAAAGTAGATCCAATATTTTCCTGACTTGAACAAATAACTTTCCCTCCGTGCAGATCGACATAATTTTTCACTAATAATAAGCCAATACCGGAACCTATAACTTTAGAGTTTATGGCATTTTCGCCCCGATAAAACTCCTTAAATAATTGTTTTTGGGCAATTTTACTAATTCCTAATCCCCTATCTTTTACCTCTAATATCCATTTACTCTTTGTGCAATTCAGCTTAACCAATATAGGCGCGTTCTCAAAGGAGTATTTCACTGAATTGGAAATTAAGTTATCAACAACTTTTTCAATCATAACCTCGTCAAAAGCAGTAGTAAAAGTTGAAACATTTGATTCAAATTTTATTGCAATATTTTTTGATTTGGCATAAGACTCAAACATCATCACCCTATTCTCAACTACTTTTACAATATCAGACATTAATAAAAAAGGCTTTTCTTTCCTCACATCAACTTTCTGAAAATCCATTAATTGAGTAACTACTTTTAGTAAGCGATGCGTTTGGTCTGTTGCCAGAAAAAGATAATGTAATGCTTTAGCAGATAAGTCAGGTTCTTTGTTCAATTCTTCAATAGGTCCATTAATCAAGGTTAATGATGTTCTTATATCATGAGCAGTATTAGCAAAAAAATTAATTTTCTCTTCTGAGTGATTCTTTTTCAAACGATAAATGTAATATTTAAACATAAAAACTGAAAAACCCCCAATGACAATCAAAACCAGCAATTTAAACCACCATGTATTCCAGTACGGCGGAATAATTTTTAAGCTAATAAACCGCTCATCAATAATATCAGCCATAGAACTGTCGTACATCCTAACCCGAAGGGTATACTCCCCACTCTGAAGATTGGAGTAGGATAAGATACGATTATTGCCAGGCTTGCTCCAGTATTTATCTAAACCTTCAATCTTCCACGAAAATTTTGCACCGGATGATGTAACACCGATTGGAATCAATTCCAAACTAATTGTATTCTGATAATGTTTAAGAAACAGTTCCTGCAGACTATCTAAAGGAGATTCCAATTTAATGTCAGATGATTCCCGAACTGAACGGCCAGCAACGGTAAGCTCCTGATAAAATATCTTCCCATTATATTTTTGCAATGCTATTTGATCCGGATCAAAAATTAAGGCTCCTTTATTAGTTCCCCATATTAGCTTTCCAGAACTAAGTCTAAAATGTGAATTTTTATTATAAGACACATTATTTAAATTATGCAAAGAACTAAAAGTTACAACCGTATTATCTTTTTCATTCAATCTGCAAATTCCTTTTTCTGTTCCTATCCAAAAAAATCCATTTAAATATTCAATACTATTTACAAAATTTGTTGTCAAACCAGAATCGACAGAAATTTGCTCCCTCTCTTTTGTTAAAAGATTGTATTTAATGATCCCATCGCCACTGGTGCAAAGCCAAGCAACGTTATCCCTTAAAAAAATATCATAAACCAGATACCCCTCCACAAGACTCTCTGTACTTCCACTATTCTTATCAAACAAAATCAAACTATTGGTTGTACCTATCAATAATTTATCGGAATTAAATTCCCGCATTACATTAACTGTAATATTCTTAAATGAAACAAATCGGTCTTCATCTGATTTATAACATATTAAGGCACCTCGTACTCCTCCTATCCAAATATCCCCTGCACTATCTTTTAAAATATTAAATACAAAATTATTTGCAAATTCCACATTTGTTTCTTCTTGCGAATAATGTGCTAATTCCATTCCTGTTTTTGGATCAATTATATATACGCCTGAAGAATATGATCCAGCCCATATCCGCCCTTTCTCATCTTGACATAAGGAAAGAAATACCTGAGCATGTTCCTTATTATTATAATAGTACGTTTTCCATTGATTACTATTTACATTCAAATAACTGATTCCATTATTAGTGGCAAACCAAATATTTCCATCACGATCTTCAAAAACACTATTAACACAATCGTTAGCAAGAGAATTCGAATTATTGGCTACATGAATTATTTTTGTAACGTTTGAATTTTCCTGGTCATAATAAGACACTCCACCACTATAAGTACATACCCAAACCCGTTTATTCTTATCACAAAAAATATCATAAACTCCATTACCTTGTAATGAACTAGAATTGTCAACATCTTCCTTAAAAATGTTTATTACCTTGCCATTATCTCCGCTAATTTCCCATACACCTTGTCCGTCTATTCCAATTAACAAAGTTGATTCAGAATTACGTTCAATATCAAGTATTGGCTGATTTGGGATGCTATCTGTACCCAACAAATTGAAATGTCCATTTTCTTCTTTTAGATAAAACAATCCATCTGCCATAGTGCCGATCCACAGCCTATTTAAACCATGATCGTAATACAAAGAAGTAACAGCATAATTTGTCGGTTTCGCGAAAGAATAATATACTTCAGAGCTGAAATCAATTGTATTAAAAAGCTTTATTTTCCCATTTACCGAATATAAAAATTGTTTTGAATCATACCATACTAAGGATTGTACAGCTTCTACCGCACCAACTATTTTCAAACCAGATTCCTTATTGTAAAAATACAAACCGAAAGTAGATGCTAACCATAAATTACCAAAACTGTCAACCAGCATTTCATCAATTGAGATAAAATTATTACTTAATTGTTTTGATATGTTAATTACTAATTCAAATTCGTCCTTGACTTTATTATATTTAAAAATTTGTCCATTATTTGTATATGAGTATAGTCCGGCCTTTTCACAAACAAGGCTAACAGTTAGAATGTCAGCAGTTTCAAAAGGCAATTGATAGGTTCTGATATCATCATGAGAATACCTTACAATTCCCATTTTTGAAGAAATCCAAATAAAGCCATCATCGTCACTACAAGCCTTATTGGTTTCACGAAAAGATAAACCATATGTTTCATTCAAATTAAAAAACTGAACTTCATTTATACCAACGGCATTAAACACACCAAAGCTCAATTCATAAATAAAAAAAAATACAAATATCAATTTTCGTAATCTCATAATCTTTTCTTCCTCTTGTTATTGTTATCGCACATTATGAAAAACATTTATCGAACTCAATTACAACTGTTTATTGGTAATCATCAACATTTATCCAGCGCATAAAGGGCTAAATTATAAAATTTCAACTGCCATACAAAAAACTTGGGAATACTAATTCAAACATCACTTTTCATTCAAAAAAATATTTGACAACTAAATACACAGCTGATCCTCCCGGTAACAATTACCATCGAACAAACAAAAAGACTCACCACAAGCATTATCATTTCCTAAATTTCGCAATCAGATACCTGTAGAAAGATCAGCACATATATTATATTTCAACTACCAAAACCATATTGACCTGTTCAGAGAATTTTGGCAACTTTATAAAGTTTACTCCTTTCCTGATGGTTCAAATAAATAATCTGACATTAGAAATGCCCTAACAAGACATTAAGTTGTTTTTATATGAAGAAATTAACAACCACCACTAACTATATTCTTAGTGCGTATATTTATCACTTGTGCTATTCCAGCATGGTTTGCCGGTTTTATTAACCAATTGCAAAACAATAATACACTATTAGCATAATTACGATTTTTAATTTTAGATAATATTCTTCTAAAATTAAATATAACAGTTCGCTTGTGTCCGATTAATACCTGTTAATAAATTTACCTGTAAATTGGTATAAAAAAGGAGAGGGTACTTCCTCTAACTGTTTATCTCTCAAAGCTGTAATTTGATTTTGAGAAACACATTATAATATGGATCAAATCAATGAATTAAAATTTGCCGGACAGCCGATAATCAAACAGATTATCGATTTGCAAAAAGCTGACAACATACCATCACTAATAAAAAGACTAGGCAGTGACCTAATTATATCCATCCTATTTTAATTCTTTCCTGTTTTTTGTATTTTTCAATAATAACAACATCCTTTCGGCATAACGTTCACCTAACATTCGATATCCCTCAGCCGAAAAATGCAAATGATCCTTAACACCCGGACAACCTTCTGAAGAAATAATATATGAATTCGGAATCACCTCAGGAAGTGTGGCTATTATTGAATTCATACTTGCACACTTCCCTTCTTCGCCGGCACTAACCATTTCACCAGCAATCAGTGGAACTTTTTTAGGATTTAAATTCAGATCAGCTATCAAATTATCGTACACCAACTTTACTTTCTTTGTCCAAAGTGTATCGCCTGTATTTGATTCCCCCTGATGCAATAAAATGCCTTTTATTACACCTGTTTTTTGAGCTATTTTTGCCATTTCAACAAGACGCAAATACGGATTCCCGTCATAATCCTTAACCATATTTTTCAACCAATCAGGCGACGATTCGACATAGGTTTTATAATTATCTTTATCAAACAGTTCTATTTTACATCCCCCAACAGCCACATTGATTACACCAACCTTAATGTTCTCCGGAAGGTTTTCTAATAGAGTGCGCCCAAAATAATCTACAGGAGTTAAGCCTGTATGACAGCGGCATAGAGGTGGAATTGCTGTATACCAGTTACCTTTTCTTCTGTTTAATTCAGGACAGTCAACAGTTGCCAGTACTTGAAAACGCTCGTTGACATTAACAGTATCCTGAGGTTCGAATCGTGCGTTTCCCTCCATATTAGATTGTCCCAAACTAAGGAATACGTACATCTCTTCTTTTGGAGAAATTGTATTGCTAATATGGAAATAGTCAAAATCAACATAACCGTCAACCATTTTTGTGGCATAATTAAAAAGACCAAACCGATACCCCATAAAATGAGGCAGAGTGTAAGCCATTTTCAAGGAAACTCCTATTTTTTCCCAGTTTTCACCATCAAAACTGTAATAGAACTCAGCTAAATCCTTACGTTCTTTAAAATCGCACTCTGCTTTTAAATAAACTATTTCCTGCTCAAAGGGTAAACTTTCAATTTCAACTGGTTTATTTGTTTGAGCACTAACCATTACTAATTTCTTTACTCCATTTTCATTTTTTACTCCGACCAAGCCATATTTTTTTTGCAACAAGGCAAGACCTGCAAAATCACCATCTTTCATATTTGAAACATCCAACTTAGTTGATCCTGAACATTCAGGACCAAAGGTTCGTTGAGTCAAAGTATTTCTGGCCGTTAAAAATGAAGTGTCGATTCTACTGGTTATTAAACGCAAATAACCATCCCTATCCTTTACTGACCAAAAATTATCCACTTCATTATGATTCCATTGCCAAACTAATGGCAAATTCTCCTCATTTTTGGTTCTATTGAATTCATCTGATGCAACAATACCAGGAATTAAACCTCTTGATAGGGGTAACTGAAGTGTTTCAGGAACTTTGCCATCTACTCCGAGCACCGGCCATCCATTTTTCCACGTAACGGGTACCATATATGGTATACGACCTACAGCACCATTATCGCGGAACAAGTAGGCAAACCATTTTCTATCCGGAGTGTCAATTAGTCCACCTTGAGCCACACCTTTATCTTGCAATGCCACACGACCTTCGTAAGGTCCTGTAATCTTATCTGCCCGATGAACAATAACTGTTCTCATTCCTCCTTTGGGCCATGTAATATGAAACAAGTAATACTTGCCATCAATTTTGAATAATTGAGATCCTTCGGCTGGTAATCCTACATTGGTTCCTGCAGGTGCACTTGCATTTTCTATAATCACCTTTTCTGATCCCGGGATAATACCAGTTAATTTTTTATTCAATTCAACCATTTTAATATTGCCACTACCATAAATCATATATATGCGGTCATCATCGTCAAAAAACAGGGAATGGTCATGTAACGAAGGTTTGAAAGACATCTTCTTCCATGGCCCTTTTTCAATATTTTTTGTCGTATAAATATGTGTTTTACCCGTAGTACTAGAAAAAGTACTTACGTAATATTTTCCTTTATGATAACGAAGACAACTTGCCCATGAACCTTTTCCATAAGCATTTTTTCCATTATTTAATGATAGTGCATCGTTACTTTCCAACACATTATATGCATAGTTAACCAATTCCCAGTTTACAAGATCCGTAGATTTCATAATAGGAACTCCCGGGTTCATGTGCATGGTAGTACTGCTCATATAATAGGTATCACCCACTCGTACTATAGACATATCAGGCACGTCAGCATATATCACTGGATTATGTGCCAAATTTTCCTGAGCATAAAGGTGACTACACATTAAGATATATACAAAAAGGATACTACTGTATAAACGGATAAACTTCATTTTAAATTTTTTAATTAAAAAATATTCCACTCCTTATTGAAAATAAATAATTCACTTATCGATCTTTAAAACATTTATTAATAAGACTTCGAAAAGCTTATTAATACTTATAACAATCGAATCTAATCTGTACTAAATTAAGCTTTAATCAAATCAGCCTATTTTATTTTAAGATATTTCACTTTCAATATCAGACATAAACAATCCTGTTGTAATACATTAACTTCAATTACTAAGATAGTATTTAAAGAAATTAACGCATTTCAAATAAATCCAACAAACAAAAATGATAGTTATTGATATTATATATCTTAATTATCCACTCCCTCAAGACACTAAACAAGAGTAAATAATCTATGTCAAAATTACACTATAAAAAAAGGCCAACTGTGTTCCTTTCAAAATTTACTATTCTGAATATCAAACACAATTGACTCCTTTTTCCCTTTTTAGAAAGGTTTTGTTTTTAAACTAAATACAAGAACTTCCACAGCTCCTGTATATAGTTTTGTTTTTGTTGTTCATTTTTAACCAGGTACTCTATGAGCTAACTGCTCGTTAATTAATTTGGTTGAGCATCATTTGCAGCGGTAGCATACAAACCTAATAAACAACCCGTAAATCCTTTAGCCCTATTGGTTGAAAGTATATCTCCGGAAACAACTCCGCCAACGTTTATAAAATCAGATCCATCAATGGAATAAGAAAACTCATATTTATCCCCATCTGCAGCAACTTTTAATCCAAGAGGTTTTTTAATGTCTATTTTTTCGCTTGCAATAACCACTGACTGTCCTTTTTCCGTCCTTTGAAGTACGAGGTAATAATCTTTTTCTTTCTTCGTAATTCCAAAAACATAATTAAAACCTTCGTTTTGCAAACATGTTATTCCAGCTAAATCTTTTTCTGAAGATGGTTTATAGTCAATATCTGCTGAAAAGGAAAAAGTATTGTGCTGCTGGCGGTAAAATAGTGTTGATGTAGGTTTAAGCTCTTTTATATTTACATCAAACGGATTAATTCCTAACCCTTTTTTTGTCAAAGAGATAAATTCTTCCCGAGGCCCTCTAAGTCCTATCCATCTATCATCCAAGTTTTCTGAATTGAAATCTTCCTTATACACAAAGTTTCCATTGGGAAAAAATCCATCCTTACCTGTTCTATTCCCGGTTACACCTTCAGGCATTTTTAATTTTGGTTCCATAGGTATAAGTCCATTTTCAAAAACGGGGAACAAACCAGACCAATCAACAGGTAAAATAAATGTTTCACGTCCAATATTTACCCTGTCCTTTTCATTAGGACGAATGGCAAGAAATACTCCATAATATTTATCACCCGGTCCCTTTACAATATCTGCGTGACCAGCCCAATCAACTTTATAATTTCTATTATTGCCAAAATATCTTTGTGTTAATATAGGATTACTTGGCGCTGGATTAAAAGGTCCTTTAGGACTTGAACCAATAAATACTACTTCACTATGCCAGCCTCCGGTACCTCCTTCAGCACACATTAAATAATAATTGCCATCTTTTTTATATAAGTGAGGGGCCTCAATCCAAATTGGTCTTTTAGAAATATCAGTTCCACCATTCACAATTACTATGTCTGATTCAGGGATGATTTTGTCATTTTCCACATCATATTCCCAAACTTTGATAACCCGATGCCCATTATATAATTCTTTACCTTTTGCGGGAGCATCATTATGCACGACATATCCTTTCCCATCATCATCAAAAAATATAGAAGGATCAATACCTGCAAAATCAAGTTTGATAGGATCACTCCACCCTTTCATTGGGTCTTTGGTCTTAACTATAATATTCCCAAGTCCTCCGGCAAACGCAGTAGTAATCATATAAAAAGTATCATTATGAGGATTATATGTTATTCCAGGTGCATACACTCCTGAACTGATTCCGGTATCATGAACATCTAATTGTGATGTACGATCCAAAACGTGACCAATTTGTTTCCAGTTTACCAGATCTTTTGAATGAAAAATTGGTACTCCCGGAAACATGGCAAACGACGAACATACCATATAATAATCATCTCCTTTTCTTGTAATAGCCGGGTCTGGATAGCATCCTTGCAATATCGGGTTATAGAATTCCCCCTCCTTTAACGGAAAATCGTTATAAACCTTGTCGTTTCCTTGATAAACAAAATTATTAAACACAGGTCCATTTTTTTGTGCTTTTGTTTGAGCACATGCGCTAACAGCAAATAACATTACAATACAACCTGACAAAAAATACACCGGCCATTTTGTTGACTTAAATTTTATTTTTAGAACTCTACTCATCATTTTTTATTTAATCTAATTTATTTAAAAACTCTCTTGAATAACTGCAATAACATTCTTCCAATTAATTAATAGTCTTTATTCCTCATTTGTTTTTGACATGTTTTAAATTCTCCCAACACCTAATAATCAGAATTATTCATCCTGATCATTGGCTCTACCATACCAATTTAATATGAAACTCAATCCTGTTTATGTTGAGATATATGTACTCCCCGTTGCAATAGTCCTATCACCTACTTGTTCAATTTTGCTGCGAGTTCTGCGTAGATTCATGGTGTTATATTTCTTCTACAATACCATAATTTAGTTGCTAACCAGACCTATTCGAATGCCTTTTTATTGAACCAGGCAAAACAAATACTGGGCTATATTAATATTTGATGAAATTATATTATAGGAGGAAAATCGATTTTAAATCTTAGATAAACATTTTCAATTTTGGGACATATCAATGATTAGTCATGTATTTAGATACACAAAAGCAATAAAAGATGATTTGAAAAACCGGAAATAGATTAATATTCCAAATTATCCAGATCAAAAAAAAAATCTTCAAACCTGATTTTTACAATTGTTTTATGTCATTTAGAAATCAACACATGCCGGTATAATTCTTTCCCAATGGATTGGTGTTGCGCAGATAGAGATTATTTGACTTGGTCAATTTTCAATTAAATACTAATTGGCATTATCAATAAAAAAAGCCACTATGAAATACATAATGGCTAACTTAATAAGTAATATTACAATGAACTTGCAACAAAAAAGTGGACAAAGAGTTACGTCATGCAACTATTTTATATTTGTTTAATAGTTTTCCATATTCTATTGGTGAAAGTATAGGTATATCAATATAAAACACACCTTAACTTCATTAATTCAAAAGGTTCTATTATTTAATTCCGTAAAAAGAGATAACCTGATTGGGTTTAGTATCTACATCATATTCATAGATTTTTTGTAACTGGACATTCTGTATCTTCTCCTTAGTATTATTAATTGGTTGAGGTGTCGCTTTTAAAAAGTAAAAACCATTTGTATTTTCACCTTCAGCTTGCCTAATGCCATCTCCACGCAAAGGAATGTAGGAACGCACACGGCACAAACCGCCATTTAATGAGTGAATTTCGGCTTTGACCAGTTTCCCTTCTGCCCACTGCATACTAACTTCAAACCCGCCTCTTGCTTTAAGTCCACTAACAGTTCCATTACGCCACACAGCAGGCAAAGCCGGCAACAAATGAATTGCTTCATCGTGGCTTTGAAGCAGCATTTCTGCAATACCTGCTGCACATCCAAAATTACCATCAATCTGAAAAGGAGGATGTGCATCAAAAAGATTTGGATAGGTGCCACCACCTCCACTCATGCCTCCATTTCCGACAACAGGTTTTAATTGATCTGTAATTAACTTAAAGGCATGATCACCATCAAGCAAACGTGCCCAAAGATTAACTTTCCATCCCATAGACCATCCTGTAGATTCATCGCCACGTGCCAGAAGTGATGTTTTTGCAGCATCAAATAATTCCGGGGTGCGGTAGGGCGAAATTTGGTTGGATGGATATAATCCATAAAGATGAGATATATGACGATGATGGTCATTGGCATTATCTAAATCTTCCATCCACTCTTGTAACTGTCCCCATTTGCCAATTTGCATTGGAGGCAAACGTTTTAAGGTTTGATTTAAGGTGTCAACTAATTCGGGATCTTTATTCAAAATTTGAGCAGCGTTTATGGCGATTTTAAACAGATCAAAAACCAATTGATTATCCATTGTTGTTCCTGCTGTAATTGAGGTGGAACGCCCCATTGGTGTATTCTCCGGTGAAACAGAAGGACTTACAACCAACCAGTTATTTACAGGCTCTTCAACCAGAAAATCCACAAAGAACAGAGCTGCGTCTTTGATGACAGGATAAACAGATTTTAAATAGTCTATATCTCCGGAAAAGGCATATTTTTCAAACAGGTGTTGCGACAACCAGGCACCTCCCATTGGCCACATACCCCAATTGGCTCCATCTATAGATCCGTTAATTCGCCAGATATCAGTATTATGGTGTAATACCCATCCTCTGGCACCATACATATCCTTTGCAGTTTGTTTTCCTGTTTCAGCTAGTTCGCGAACCATTTTAACCAAAGGTTCGTTCATTTCGGATAAATTGGTAATCTCAGATGGCCAATAATTCATTTCAGTATTAATATTCACTGTATACTTACTATCCCAGGCAGGGAAAAGGTTTCCTGCCCAGATGCCTTGTAAGTTGGCGGGTTGCGTACCGGGACGCGAAGAAGAGATTAACAGATATCTGCCAAACTGAAAATAAAGAACCACCAATTGCGGATCGTTGCCTTTGGCAAACTCTTTTATACGCACATCGGTTGTATTCTTTACCGAATCCGTTTCCCCCAAATCTAACTTAACGCGGGTGAAAAATGAGCGATAATCGGCAATATGCTCCATCAAAGCTTGTTCATAGTCTTTTTGTATTGCTTTATCTAAGTATCTGTTTACCCTTTTCTCGGCGTTGCCACTTACATCTTTATAGTTATTAAAATTGGTTGCAACAGAAATATAAAGAGTTGCTTCGTTGGCATCTTTTACAGTTAATAATCCGTTTTCAGAAGAAACAGAACCGCCTTTCGTAGTAATCTTAACTTTAACATTGAAAGCTACCTCCCCTATTATGCCCTCCTGATCGCTGCTGATGCCAGACATTATTAGTTCATCATTGCCGTTTGTGGAAACAGTTACTTCGGAAGGTCTGTCCATACTTGCAGAAAAATTAATGACACCTGATTTATCTGCTTCTATTTTTGCAATAATAACTTCATCGGGATGGGAAGAAAACACAGTGGTTTTATAGTTAACACCATCCACTTTATAGGAAGATGCTACAATGGCATTATTGATATCCAACTCTCTATAATAATCGGTATAGTTCTCATGCCCCTGAAACGACAGCTTTAAATTACCTGCCGTTTGATAAGACATCCCATGAGACTTTTTACTAATCATTTTCTGATCGACCAGATCACGCGCTTCAGCAAATTTGCCTTCAAAAATAAGCTTGCGTACTTCGGCCAATGCTTCTTTTGCCTGCACATTATCGTTACGGTTAGGCCCTCCTGCCCATAACGTATTCTCATTCAACTGAAAGACTTCATTAACAGGGTCGCCAAAAACCATTGCGCCTAAACGACCATTCCCTACCGGCAAAGCTTCTACCCATTGTTTTGCAGGTTTATCGTACCACAGCTTCAATTCCTGCTCTTGTGCCTGATCCTCTGCACACGAAGAGATAAAAAGAAAAAGAGCCTGTATAAATATAAATTGGACTCGTTTCATTATTTCACATTTAAAAAATTAATATTCAATCACTTGCTCAGTCCAGGTTGGTTTTAAAATATAAAATCTGCCATTTTTATAATAAACAGGTTCAATACCTATCTGAGGGGTCTTTTCCCAATCCTGAAGTTCCGGACAATAGGGATACAGACTTTTTCCGTACCCCTTGTAATGACAAGAACTCCAGATATTTCCATCTGGTCCTATAAACAAAGCATTGTGCCCGGTTTCGCAATAAGGATCTTCTGTGTCTTGAAGTTTCATCCATCTAATTATTGCTTTACAATACTTATTTTCACTACTATTAATATTCAATATAGAGATCTTAATATTTCTCTATTTAATCGCTTTAAGTTCATTGGGTAATTTTTCCATAGAAATCTTTATCAAAAAGCAAACTTGATGATAAAGATTTCTTTTGATTCTGTATGATTATTAATGGGTAACCATTATTAATTATGGTTTTTATTTATCCTCTAAACGGACGAACTTTTACTTTTTTGCTACAGCCCCTCTTATTAACCTAATATAATAAACAGCTCCTGCAGTGCTTCCAGGAAGAGCTTTAAATTTCACCCATACATGGTCTTTTCCAGATACCATCGAGTTGGGAATGGAATAAACAACATCTTTAAACATAGATTGATTCCAACGGCCTGTATTATCTTCGGTCAGAAGTTTTTCATCGTCGATATAAATATCAAATTTCCTGCTCCCCCATTCTGCACCCCAATAACGAACTCTTAAACTCAAATCAGTTTCCGAATTTGTTGCCAAATTGTAGCTAAAAAAGCCGTCATTCTTAGCTTCGCGGAAAAACTCATTTAAATTGTTGCCTTTATTGGAATTTTCTGATAGCATGCCATGATCGGTTTCGGGCTGTTGCTCACCAGGCGCAACCTGATCGATTGTGCGTTTTTCCAGAGCAAGTTTTTCTTTTTCAATATTTGCCAATGAATCTGTGTATGCTTTGTAGCCTGAATTTGACAAAGCCAACCAATACATCATATACCTGGCATCGTGTATTTTACTAAACGGTTCCAGTGTAAGTTCGACAGGATTGACCATTTTTACATTTAGTGTAAAATTTAACGGCTTACCTTCAACCGGAACTAACTTATTTCCTATATTTTGAATGTCATCATTAATCAGTATCGGAGCTTTGTCGATAGGTAAAAATTTACCACTTGAAGATTGTCCCCAACGACCATCATCCGCAATTAAGCCTTTTAAATCTTCGGTTCCGGTTTTCGCACCCAATAATATAGGTCCATGCATGAAAGCGATGTATTCAGGCACATTGGGTAAATGTTCGATGGTATTTTGCATGGGCAAAGTTATTTGAACCACATCGCCTTTTTTCCATTTTCGGTCGATGCAAACATAAGACGAAGGAAGCAATGTACCATCCACAATCTTTCCATTCACTGAAATTTTCAATGCACCTTTATTTACCCACGCCGGATAGCGAACTAATAATTTAAATTTCGAAGCTCCCTCTGAAATAGTAAGTTTTGTTTGTTCTTCATAAGGAAAATTTGTTTCCTGTTTGATTTTCAAGCCTTTTTCTTTCCAGTCTAATTCCGATGCGATAAAAAGATTCAGAAATAATGAATCTTCTGAATGGGTGTATATAAATTGGTTGTATTTGCCATGGTTTTCCATGCCTGAACCAACACAACACCACATCGCTTCGTTTGGAGCTGAGTAAACCCTGTAATGGCGAGGACGTGCCGGTGTAAAATAAACGTATCCACCATGTTCGGGATGCTGAGAAGAGAGGATGTGATTGAAGATGGTACGTTCGTAATAATCGGCATATTTTCCAGCTGGATTCACCCGAAACAGGTCTTCGGTTAATTTGAGCATGTTATACGAGTTGCAGGATTCGGGTCCATCATTTACATTTACAAAATCGATACATGATTCTTTGGCCGGAAAATGTTCCCTTCTGCTGTTGCCACCAAAAGCCAAGGAACGGTTAGTTGTTACAGTTTCCCAGAAAAAGCTACCCGCCTTACCATATTTTTGATCAGTATCAAGTTCTGCTATTCGCTCAAAACCAATAAATTTGGGAATCTGAGTATTCGCATGTTTGTTGTCAAGCATATCTATTCCCTGTGACAATGGATCTAGAAACATTTTATGCGAATAACGTTTTGCAGCCGTGAGGTATTTTTTATTACCTGATATTTGGAATGCATCGGCAAGTACTTCGTTCATACCACCGTATTCGTTGGCGAGCATATCTTCCATTTGCTTGTCCGACAAACCCTCTGTAATGGTAATTGCCCAATCGCAAAATTGAAGAAAAATGTTCTTTGCATCGATATCTTCTGTGTATAGCCAAGCATCTCTCAAGCCTGCATACATTTTGTGAATATTGTAATAAGGTGCCCATGCCTCCCATATTGCCCCAACTTCTCCAGCTTTTATCTTTGACCATAACGCTGCACTGTGTGGAACGCCACCAACATACCCAACACCCCAATCAGGATACTTCTGGTTATTGGCTTCTTGACAGGCCTTTAGCTCAGAGATCATATAATCCATGCGCTTTTTGCATTCTGCATTACCGGTTGCTGCATAATTTATTGCCATTGCCGTCAGGTAATGCCCTCCTACATGCCCGTCTAAGCCTTCCCAGTTGGGATAACTCTTTGCCTTTTCTGATAATCCAGCTTCTTTGCGATAAGGAGCCAATAAACGGTCGACATCGTATTTCAACAGAACCTCAATATTCAGGTCGCGAGCATGTTTGAACGGCCCATCGAGTAGCTGTACATCTCCCAAAGGAAATTCGTTGGAATATAGCTTTTCTTGTGCGCTTGATGCAATAGGAAATATAAACCCTAATAACATCACGAATTTGAATATTTTTTTAAACATAATACTGAAGCTTAATTTGTTTTTATAAGATTACTCATAGCTATTCTCACTAGCATTCATTAAAGTCAATTATTCTATCCAAACAACAATTTCAAAAGAGTACAATATATAAACCAGATGGTTATAGCAAACCCATCGTTTTCTTCAAAAATGCATATTATTAAAAAACTCTAGTTAAGAAGATTAATTACAACAACTTGTACACTCCAATTATGACATAGGGCTCTTCACCCGGATTTAACTTGGGCATGGTAAGCGTTCCAATAAATATGGCATGATTAAGATAATCATATCTGCTATCGGTTGGAGCCTCCAAATCAACAATTGATTTTGCATAAAAACTATCCTCTTCGTCTTTTGCTGGCACATGCATCAGTGCTTTGTTTATGACCTGAATTATAATGCCATCGTTCGTTTTAAGCAAGTAACGTGCATTGAGTTCCGTATCGCCATCTGGGCGCACCAATTGCCAATCTTCACCACCAGGCAACACTTCGCCTTGAATGTTTGGCCCTTTAAAAGAGCCACCTGTTATGGGTATCATCCGACGGGTTCCCCGTTTGCTTTCGCCTACTACAACCATATTGCCAATTTTCACTTTGGCATCCCACATAAACTCAGCCTTAAAATCGTTATAAACAGGTTCCATTTTTATGGTGGCAGGTTGCTGAGCAGCTAAATCTGAGACCGCAAAAAAGGCATACAACACTGCTACTAACACTAAATTAGATTTCACATTTATCATCTTCGACAAATTTTAGTTCTATTTCCAACCACAACAGGCCATTTATGTAAGACACCATTTTTATATAGCTGATCTACAACCCTATCAGCATTAAAAAAATGCAATTACTTACTAAACTTCCAATAATCAAAGTTGAACAGTTCGCCATTATTACCCACAAACACGAAATACAAATCGTGAATGCCCTTAACCTTATTTACTTTGGTAGTGAAGGTTTTCCACACGTCTGCCCCACCTGTATTGGTAATTTCACAAACACCAACCAATGCGCCATCTTTAGCATCTACACGAATCTCAATTTTTCCACCGGTTACAGAAGTAGCTATTGCTTCGAACTTCTTTGCGCCTTTGGCAAAATCAACACTTCGTATTTTTAGATAATCGCCATTATTAATTTTAGTAACATACACGCCATTACTTCCCGATTCTGTTTTCACCCCTTCGGACCATGCGATTGTTTCGGCTTCGGTTCTTTTATATGGATTCAAATTTTCCAGGCTTGTTTTTATGCCTTCTTCTGTAGGAATAATGGACGGAATAGTTCCATTGGCATTATATTCAAACTGTTCCAAACAGGTAGAACGCCTAAATCCGCCTCCATTAGGCAAAGCTTCGTTATGGTAGAAAAAATAAGAATTTCCTTTATAATCAATAATACCGGCATGGTTGGTAAAAGATAGTTTTGGATAACGTTCCATAATTAACCCTTGATATTTCCATGGTCCTGTTGGCGATGTTGATGTTGAATATCCAATAGATTCAGGCACTCCATTAGCAGCATAAATTAAGTAATAGAGGTTGTTGCGTTTGTAAAACCATGGGCCTTCGACATACTTTGTACACGGGGTACCATCTTTTCTTACACTTTTACCAAACGACTCGGGCACCATATCAACGGCAACAATACCGTTTTTACCAATACTCTTGTCATACGAAATCATATCTTCGTTTAACTTAACATACCAAACACTGGGATTGCCCCAATACATCCAGGCCTGGCCATCGTCATCAATAAATACAGTAGGGTCGATATCTTTCCATAAATCCTCACTATCAACAAGTTGTTTACCCAATGGTTCTTTAAATGGCCCGTATGGAGAGTCGGCAACTAATACACTGATTCCGGCACCATGAATAGGTACATAAAGGTAGTATTTTCCGTTTCGCTCAATACACTGAACAGCCCATGCTCCATTTTTCTTGTTTACCCAGGCAACATCCTTTTCTAACGAAGCCACAGCACCATGATCGGTCCAGTTTACCATATCTGTTGTTGAATAGCAACGCCAGTCGTACATGGTAAAGAAATTGTCCACCGTATTATCTTCATCATGTGATGTATAAAGATAAACGGTATCATTACAAACCATTGGTGCCGGGTCGGCAGTAAAATAGGTTTGAATAATAGGGTTTTGTGCTGTTACTGTACTGAATATTAATACAAATGAAAATATTAATAAGATTTGCACTCTCATAATTATTGTTTTAAATGTGAACTTATTATTTATCATTAAACTTCCACCAATCAAAGTTAAACAGATCCTTTTCCCCTTTAAAAACGAAATACAAATCGTGAACTCCTTTGATATTTTTCACAGGGGCTGTGGCTGTTTTATAGATATCTCCTTCAGCCGAAGCTGTAATATCTACCAGACCCAAAACAGATCCATCAATTTTATCGGAATGAATTTCGATTTTACCGCCATACAATGCAGCCACACACACTTGAACAGATGAAATTCCTTTGGAAAAATCAACTCCTCGCACTTTAATATAATCACCATTATGGATTGAAGTAACTATCATGCGTTCGGCTATCTTCTTTCCCCGGTTCCAGGAAACATTTCGTTCCCACTCAATAACCTTTTTGGTATTAAGCCCCTCACTAAACGCTATGGTTTCGGCTTCGTTTTTAATGTATGGATTTAACGTCCCAATTTGAGTGTTTATGGTTTCGTCCCACCAAGGTAGTTTTATTATTGTACCATCCTTATCGTAGACAATTTTGGTAACACAAATCGAACGGCGTTCGTAATGCTTCGACATTGTTTGTTTCAATATGTCATAATTGAAGCCAAAAACATAAGATTTTCCTTTATAATCTATTATTCCGGGATGGTTGCCACTAGAGCGCTGGTCGCCTTCCATTATCATCCCTTTAAATGCCCAAGGGCCAGTTGAGCTATTGCTCATAGCATAACCAATACCTTCGGGGCAACAGGTTGATGCATAAGCCATATAATATTTTCCGTTACGTTTCCAAGCCCATGGCCCCTCCTGATAATGAAAAGCGTCTGTTTCGCCCTTCTCTTTTACAAAATCGGCCATTCTTTTAGGTTCAGCTTCTACAGAAATCATATCTTCGTTCAACTTAACATACCATAACTCCGGATTTCCCCAGTATAGGTAGGCCTGCCCATCATCATCGATAAAAACAGAAGGATCAATATCCTGAGGTCCGTTTTTTATCAAGGCTTTTTCAATTGGATCGGTAAATGGCCCATATGGACTATCGGCAACCAACACGCCAATTCCAATACCGTTTGGCATGGGGCAGTATAAATAAAACTGACCGTCTCGCTCAATACATTGCGGTGCCCATGCCCCATTGTCATATGGCACCCATTTAAAATCCTTTAACGAAGCTACAACACCATGGTCTGTCCAGTTAACCATATCTGTTGAAGTATACAGCAACCAATCCTGCATTTTAAAACCGAAAGCATCATCTTCATCGTGCGATGTATAAAGAAAAACGGTATCGTTGTAAACCAATGGTGCAGGATCTGCCGTGTATTTAGTCTGAATAATCGGATTTTGTGCATTTCCTGCACCAACTAATGCAACCAGAACTGCAACCAGACAGCCTTTTAGGTTTAGAAATTTACCTGGCATATTTTATTGTCGTATTTAATTATTTACTAGAACTAAATTTATATAGTAATACGCCATGTGCAGGGACTTTTATGGCCAGCTTTTCGGTGTTAGCGTCTAAGCCTGTAACTTCTTTCTGACGCCAAAGGTCACGCACATTAACTTTTCCTGTGATACCTAATTGTTCAAAATCGCTGTACTGAGTATCAATAATCTCAGTTCCGAAGTTGCAGAAACCAACTGCACGGCTGCCATCTTCGAGTTCTTTTACATAAATTCTTAAATCGCCGATGGTTTGTACACAAGTAGCTTGCTTGCCAAGTGGGTCCTGGTTTACATCAATTACCTCATCATTGGTCAACAGGTTAAGGGTAAAATCATCCAGTTTCTCCATGTCGCATCCAATTAAAAGAGGTGCAGCAAAAAGACTCCACAAACTAATATGCAAATATTGTTCGTCGGGTTTAAGCTTGCTAGGGTGTGTATTGCCCCACCCTACCTGTCCAACAACCAGCATATCGGGGTCGTTCCAATTGCCAGGTTTAGCATAAGGAGCCGACTTTTCGTGGTCGAGAGCAATACTTTTCACACTCACCCAGGTATCGGTAATATCGTTGGTGGTACGCCAGCAATTGCCGCCAACCGAACCGCCCCACTTCCAAACGTCGGACATACCATATTGGCATACACTATAAACAATATCACGTGGTTGCTTACGAAGGTACTCGCCCATCAATTTAAAAGGCTTCATGGCTGTTTCCAACTCACTACCACCATTGTACGAAAGCGATGACACTTTATAAGGGTCATTATCGGGCAGGCCATCAATAACGTTTCCATAGCTGCACCAATCGTATTTTAAGTAGTCAAATCCCCACTCTGCATAAGTTTCGGCATCCAACTCCTCGTAGCCAAAACTACCGGCACAGCCACCACACGACCATGGACCGGGGCTGGAATACAACCCAATTTTCAAACCAAGGCCATGTACATAATCAGCAAGGCCTTTCATATCTTCAAATCGTTTATTGGTTACAATATTTCCAGCTTCGTCACGCATTTCTCCTTGCAGTGCAGGATCTTTAGAGTCACGGTTGTTTTCCCAGAAATCGTCGATATTGATATAAGTCCATCCATGATTAATCAGCCCACTTTTTACCATCGCATCGGCGGCACGTTTCACTTTATCGGACGACACCTCTTGAGCAAAACAGTTCCAGCTGTTCCATCCCATTGGAGGTGTTAGGGCCATTTGGTCGCCACAAACAATACGTAGCTTTCGCTCTGCTTTACCTTTAATATTTTTTGCCGACAATGTAACCTCATAAGTTCCTTCTTTAGATAGCTTTCCTGTAATAATACCTGTTTGAGGATTCAGTTTCAAACCTTTTGGTAATTTTTGAGCTGAAAATGTCATTGGCCTATCACCAGTTGCAGTTACTAAAAATTGAAATGGCGAACCAGAGCGTACGCCATAAACCTTTGCACCTGTGATTTTTGGTGATGCTAATGGTTTTGGTGTTAAAATATAAGGTTCGCTTGCTATTGGATTATAGGTTTTAAATGTATGAACTCCGGTGGTTTCGAATTTAGCATCGGCCCAATTAGCATGGTCGTAGTAATTGCCATTACCGCCATCGGCCACTACCAGTTCAACTTTCTTTACGCCGGTTAATGCAACTGAACACACTTTAGCAGAATCACCTATATGCATCACACCACTTGCCCAAAGTTTATTTCCATCGCCATAAACTTCAAATTCAACAGCAGGTTCATGACCTTTCATCTCATCATCAAGCCCTACTTTTGCGGTAAACTCACTTGCATTTCCTTCCGTTAAAACAAATAAAGAACTAACGGCATGGGTAGCAAATCCCCGTTTAAAGGTTTGCCCTGCAATACTCATCGTATTGCCATCTAAAGATTTATTTTTCATCGGTACGCCATATCCTTGGGTTGCCGTACTCAGGTCTAGTTCATCAAGCCATACTGTTTGGGCTGATAGATTTTGCATTCCACACAGACCGGCTAATAATACCAATCCAATAATACCTGCCAATGTGATATTCTTAATCGCATTCATAAGTCACTATATTTTATATACCTATTAAAATTTAACCAACACTTTCTTTCCGTTGTACTTCACCACTTTATCAAACAACATAACAACCTCATCGCCTGCCGCTTTGCCTTTGTCCACTTTAACAATGCCGAAAGTACGCTCTTTAAGCATTCCCGGGAAATTTCCTTCGCGGTCATTGATAGTCAAAACTTTTTCAGCATCATTCCAATTAAAAGTGATGGTTGAATACATGCCTTTCTCATAGTTGTAATTGTCGTTTTCATCTTCGTACAGGGTGAATTCGCCATTGGCACCTTCATAAATACGAATTTCAAGCTTATCCCATTTCTTTTCTGCTGCATACTGCACTTTTGGCCCGAATGGAAGAATGCTGCCAGCTTTTATATATAATGGAATTTTATCAATGGTAGTTGTAGCGGTAATATTCTGTCCTCCTAAGTATTTTTCGTTTGTCCAGAAGTCGTACCACTCTTCCCCAGCGGGCAAATAAACATTTTTAAATTTAGGTTTACAGAAATTAGTTTCTGTATTGCTTTTAGTATCTTCCTTCTCTGCTTTATCCCAACCAGTATCCGCATCAATTTTCAATACTTTTTCCGAGGTATATTGCGCACTATCAATAGGAGCCACTAATATCGACTTGCCAAACATATACTCATTTCTCAAATCTTTTACATTCTCATCATTAAAATCCATTACTAAAGCCCGCATAAAACTTGACTGGTTTTTAGTAACGTCCCATGCAGTACCATAAATGTATGGAAGGAGAGAGTAACGCAATTTAATAGCTTTTTCAATGGCATCGTAAATTGGTTCTCCCTCTTTACCAAACTGATAGATTTCTCTGGGAACATCTGTTCCATGAGAACGCATCATAGGTGTAAATGCTCCAAACTGCAACCAACGAACATATAGTTCCTGATATAAAGGATTTTTTGAACCGGAGCCATCATTCCAATTTTTATTATAGGCTCCTGCAAAGAAACCCCCAATATCGCTGTTCCAGTATGGAATACCACAAAGAGAAAAGTTCAAACCTGCCGGAATTTGATTTCTCAAAGATTCCCAAGACGAACTAACATCACCCGACCATGTATTAGCTCCATAGCGCTGTTGTCCGGCAAAAGCCGAACGGGTTAAAATAAACACGCGCTTATCAGAAGAAACTTCACGCTGATGTTCATAAACCCCGCCAACAGTCATTAACGGATATGCATTACGAACTTTTCTAAATGAGCCCAAATAAGTTTTATTATCCATATCCTGTGCTCTGAAATCAAGATGATCAGGTTCTGTGGAGTCCATCCACCAACCGTCCATCCCCAACTTAAAGATACCTTGGTTTAAATATTTCCAGTATATATCGCGGGCTTCAGGATTATATGGATCATAAGGTTTAACTCCGGATGGATAATCTTTGTTGGGAGGCCAGCTGGTCAGCCCGGATTGAGGCCAGGTTCCAATATTGAGCAACATTCCCTTTGGATTCATTTCACGATAAGGTTTAGTCATAGGGCCAAAGGAAGACCAAATGGAAATAATTATGTGTGCATTCAAGTCATGAATATCATTCACCATTTTTTGCGGCTTTGCAAAATCAGGATTAAGGAACTCCATGGCATTCCACAGGTAATTATTTCCCCAATATTGCCAATCCTGTATAATACCATCGAGTGGCACGCCCAATTCCCTGTATTTTTTAACGACTCCAACTATCTCGTTCTGACTCTTATAACGTTCTTTGCTCTGCCAATAACCAAAAGTCCATAAAGGAAACATTGGCACTTGCCCGGTTAGGTTACGCATACAAGCAATTACACCATCGGAATTGCCACCATACATAAAGTAGTATTCGATACCATCGCCAACTTCTGAACTAAAACTGGTTGACTCACTATTATCCTTAAAGGTGGTAGGAGAGTAATTATCCCAATATACCCCATATCCTTTCTCAGACAAGAAGAAAGGCACGTAATCTTCGGTGTTGTTTTGCACCATTCTTACTTCTTGATTACGTTGCGACATTTTTCCCCGCTGAAGAATTCCCAAGCCATAAATTGCCTCGTTTTCATCCAGAACATATGACTGTGAGACACTATAAGTTGTATCTCCGGCATCAATAAAATCAGTAAATTTACCTCCAAATGCTTTTTCGTTCAACAAAGGTTCTCCTGATATTGTTTTAAATGCCACTTGCCCATTCTTTAAATTTAATACAACACTAATTTTCTTACTCTTCAAGGTAATTTCCTTGCCCATTTCTTGGATATCAAAAATCTCTTCCCGAGGCTGCATAATCACAGAGAGGCTCTTTTTTTCAAACTCGTCACCCTCCGGAAATTTTAATATCCGAACTGTTGATGGTCCATAAAATTGAATTTCTATTTCAGTAGAATTTATTACTGTTTTAATACCCAGATCTGTATGTTTATATGATTGACCTTTACTGGTATTGTATAACGAAAAGACCAGTAAGAGCAATATATACATATGCTTTAATTTCATAATAAAAATATTTTTAATAATCATGCAATTCTTCAAGTTTACCTTTATTTAAAGGTATTTTCAATATTCCATTTTTAAAACTTTAGTTGCAACCACAGTTCCATCTGAATAAAATTCTTTAACTATAAAAATTCCTCTCCGATTATCTAAATCAGTTATTTTTTGTCCTAATAAAGTAAAATATGCAGTTGACGTAACCACAGCGCCAGAACTTGGAATATTATAAATCCCATTCGTTTTTTCTACTTGTCCGAGTAGAGCAATAGTTTTACCAAATGCTCCAGCCGAAGAAAGCTCAATATCCCCACTATACATATTGTCTGTTAAACCGGAAACTAACCTTACATATATAGTAACCAATGAGACTTCACCCTTATTCGGACTAATCGATATCATTTGAGAATATCCTTGTGTCTCTTCTAGTGATATTTCATAATTGGCAGAAGATGTAATGACAATATCATTCGTCAATTTATTACCGGAAACTATAAATTGCTGCACAGTAGATGGTCCTGTATCAATTCCATAATAAAAGTCATTAAGCTCTGTAATATTATTTGAGTTAATATCCTGAATATTAATAGATGGTGGATCATATTCGCTGGAATTAGATAGGAATACAGTATCAATTACAAAAGGATTACTGCCATTAGACCAAAAGCCTGCAATATAAATATGTTCCGAATTAAGAGGTGTACCATCATTCTTCTTTGCATGTTCCAGCATTACAACCACTTCATTTTCATTACCGAACTGATACGAAGCAGGTGATCCCCAATAACTACTACCATCATAAATATTGAATGATATATCGGCAGTATTATTTCCACCTAATCGAGCGATGATATATTTATAACCAGTTAAATCAATTCCTTCATATTGCCAACCTCCAAAACCATATAATCCGGTTTTCAGCGTATTGGTAACTCCATCAAAAGAGCCATTTTCCCAGATATCAGGATTAAATAAATTATTTGTTAACGGAAAAGTGGTTGAAGTAATATTTAATGTCACTTGTTTTTGTGCACCTAAAGGTCCTGTGTAAGCTATATTAATAGTTGCTTCTCCATCCTTAAGTGAGTAAATTCTTCCATTAGAAATTTCAACGACCGAGGGATTGTCAATAGTGTACTCAGCAAGAGATCCTACATTTTCGATGTGCCCATCAGCAAAAACAGCCTTTATTTTTAAACCTACAGAGCTACCTGTTAAAAGTGTTAATTTCTCCCCACTTTCAACAACCAGATCCGATAACGTTAAATAGTCATCTGCAGCACCTTCAAAACTATATTCCTTTGCATATTCTTGATACCAATGATAAACCGGCCATGGACAAGCCTCCGGATCATTTAGAAAGACATAATTCTCACCTTCAGCAGGAGCAATTCCTGTAAAATCATCCAACAGGTCAGGACTTGTAAAAAGGAGCCAACTTACATTGCCGCAACTGTCAACAATCTTCTTCAAATTTGCACCGAAACCATCTCCACCAGCAATACCGGTAATATCTTTACCCCAGGATGCATTGTATTTTTCCGGCGCCCAATCCATCTCTGTTACCATAATAGGTGCCATATCAGCTATTGGCTGAACCTGATTATTCCATCCATTTTGGAAAGGTTCATAGCCTTGACCACTGTTAAACCACCCTGGATAAACATGTACTGCATAACCAATATTATCACCTTCAATGGGATTAGCTGCATACCCGGCATACAATGACTGATATCCTAATCCCGGTATCCAAAGTATGTTATTTGCACTCTCCCTTACAGCATCAACAATTGCCTGAAAATAGATTTTAAGCTTATCGAAATGACCTTGCGTACCTGCGCCATATGTTCCATCGGATCCAAGTATATCAACTGGTTCATTAGCTAATTCAAACATAATATTAGGATTGTTTTTTAATTTGGGATGTTGAGCAACATATCCCCAAACCTGAATAAGATATTGCTGATATGCATCGCCGATAGCTATCTCTTCGGGACAAACTCCCGGAGGACGCATTACAACGTACAATCCCTTTGAGATTGCATATTCGGCCATGGGGATAAAAACCTGATCGAGATATGTTTTAAACCTATTAAAGTCAAAGGCAGATATATCGTTTTCACCATTAACCTGCACACCCGGAGTATTGGACCAATAGGGATCCATATGCAATCGGATAAAATTCATTTTCCAACCAGCCTGCAATATACCGTCAATTAAGCCTTGATTATAAGTCAAACATGCAGCTACATCAAAGTTGGTCCATTTTGAATTCTGTTCGTTAAACCAAGGAGAGTATGTTTGAGCAAAACCGTGCAAATTTACAATATGACCAGAAACATCTTTTAAATATCTCCCCTCCACATGCAACTGAGGCATTGGCATTTCTTCCCATGCAAATGTGATATTTACATGGAAAATAACTGCTAATACCAAACACAATTTTAAAATTACTGTCTTCATCATGACTATTTTTTTTGTGTGACTTTTAATAATATTGCTTATTAATTACAATTGTACAAACGTTATCAGGCAATCTATCTTCCACCTTTTCCCTTTGGATTTGCGATCTTATTTTCAGTCCACAAAAAGAGAATAGTGTTGCGAACCAAATTTTTGATCGCAACACAGCCTCATTTAGTTAAAAAAATTTATTGCAGGCAACAAACCTTTTTTCCTGTTAAATATTTAATTGTTAAAACTTCATTATACCGATCAGTGTTACTCATACAAATTGTAGAAAAATGTCTATTAACAGATAAACTACAGAACTAATCGACCAAACCTTATGAGTAGATTCTACAAATTTCCGATCTCAACCTACTCATCATTGAAATAATATTTTATTTAAATTATTCCCTGCGTCAAAAAAAATAACCTTGGTAAATAAAAATTTTAAACACTTAAAAAATCCAATAATACTATTATCCTTATTTTGCCCAATCCTTCCCATTAGGTGTCCTGCGCCACTCAAAATATGCATCAAGTACTTTCAATGCTGTTTCACTTGGCACAGCACCTACATGAGGTTTCTGTTGTAAATACATTACCTCTGGAGTTTCATCGCTAAATGCATTCCATTCAGGAACTCCTTCGCCATTAGGATTACCATATTTTGCAAAGTTTGTCCAATAAATACCCATTGCTTCTGATATTTCCAGATCTGATTTTGAAGCATTTTGGGGATCTAAATGCTGAAATACATATGCTACATCTTGCCCATGAGGAGAACCATGTCCATACATAGGTGAATCTTCAGGATAATCTGGATGCTGATCAAAATAGTAATAATAAACTTTTGATTGACCTGTTCGAGATTGAAGCCTTGCCCAACTCCAGGTTTGCCAACCAAAAGCAGCATCACGCATAAGATCCCTAGCAGTTTTTGGCACCGTGTTTTCACCAACTGGATAAGCATTAATTAAAGCATCTGCAAATTCGCCATAGCGTCCTTTTACTCCACTAATATATTGCTCAGGTGTTTTTTCCCAGGAAAAACTAGCTCCTTCATCGGAGTTATAACCGATTAATACAGGTACATCATTGTATTTCCCTTCCTCATAAAGTTTATGTTGGTCGTCAGGAATCACAAATCCATCAACAATTGGCCAGCCACCGGGCATAGTCCACCCCTGTGGGATAAACTTTTCAGCAGGCTTTTCACGTAACTCAGCAATAGATGAAGCTCCATGATTTTTTACATATTCAATACCATCAGCTTCAGCCTGTTTAAGAGTTTTCATATTTTCACCAGGATAAGTAGTTGGGCGTGTTGGCCCAAATGATCCACCACTCTGCGAGATAGCCCCAGAAAAAAGTCCTTTTGCCAATGGTGAAGCACACAGCATACTAACCGAGATGGCTCCTGCCGACTCGCCAAAAATGGTCACCTTATCAGGATCTCCTCCAAATTTGGCAATGTTTTTTTGTATCCATTGTAATCCTGCTATCTGATCTAACAACCCATAATTACCTGACACTTTGTCCGGACTTTCGGCACTAAGTTCAGGGTGAGCTAAAAACCCTAGTTGCCCAACACGGTAAGCCACACTAACCAAAACAACCCCCTTTTTGGCTAACATTTCGCCATCGGAAACAGGATCTGACGTAGATCCAAAACTAAAGCCTCCACCATAGATCCAAACCAGTACCGGAACTTTTTCATCCGGTGTTTTTGCCGGAGTCCAAACATTAAGGTATAAGCAATCTTCACTTTTTCCAGCAACCGGGTTTCCTCCTTGCATAGGGGCAGGTGCAAATTCGATGGTTTGCTTAATACCATCCCACTTTTCTACTTGTTGAGGAGCCTTCCAACGCAATTCTCCAACCGGAGGTTTTGCAAAAGGAATTCCTTTAAAAATGGTTAAACCATTAGCAATAGTTCCCTGTAAAATTCCCTCGTCAACCTTAACCTGCCCGGGTTCTAAGGATGTACAAGAAGCAGCTACTGCTAGAATAAATAAACTAGCTAATATTCTAATATTTCTCATCTGGTTATATTTTTCTTATTTAAATAATTTTGGTGCAAACTCTTTCAAACTACGGCGCCAAGTCAAAAATTCGTGACCTGTGTTCTCCGAAACATATGAAACGGCATTAAAACCTGCCTCCTTTAAACTCTTAACAGAACTATTTACACGTTCAGGATTTTCACGGCTACCACAACTTTCGAAAATCAATTTCACTGTTGATTTGTCTTTTATATCCTCAGGAGCATAAACCCCACCACTTAATAGTGCATAATATGAAAAAACTGCTGGTTTATTTAATGTAATCAACTTGGTTTCAAAACCTCCCATTGACAAACCGGCCATTGCTCTATTTTCTGCGCCATTTAACGTTCGAAAATTAACATCGATGTACGGAATTAATTCATCTACCAAAACGGTTTGAAACGGGGTAATGTCAAAACTTTTTAACCCTCCTATTTTAGTTTCATTGGTCATGCCGTAAGTCATTACAATAATGAAAGGTTTTGACTTTCCTTCGGCTATAAGATTGTCCATAATCAGATTAGCATGCCCTTGATTTGTCCAGGCTGTTTCATCCTCACCCCAACCATGTTGAAGGTATAAAACAGGATATTTTTCTGTAAGGTTTTTACCATACCCCGGAGGTGTATATACAAAAGCCCTTCGAACAGTATTTGTACTTTTAGATGAAAACAATATTTGCTGAACATTGCCGTGTGGCACATCTTTTAATGCAAAGAAATCGCAGTCATGTGCAGGTATTTCAATACCACTCTCCCAACGGAGCGAACCAAAGTAATTCATCGCCCCCGGGTCGTTAAAAATACCGCCATCGATGGTTAAATGATAGTAATGAAATCCTTCGTCCATTGGACCTTCTGTAGTGCCCATCCAAGAACCATCTTCCATTTTTTCCAATTTTGTGCCCCCCCGGCCACCAAGTCCAAGGCTAACGCGCACGCTACCTGCTTCAGGAACATCAACACGAAAACGAGCGTATCCTTGTGAATTAACTTGAGGATATTCTTTGCCCGGCTGATTTAATTCAGAGGGTTTAAAATCTTCAATTATCTTTGATGGCGGTGTTTGTGCCACACACATCCCTCCTACAAAAGTAAATAAGAGGGCTAGTTTCAAGAAATGCTTCTTTTTCATCATGATTTGTTTTTTGGGTTGAAAGAAAAGTTAAAAAAACAGTCTCCTGCTGATATATTTCTGATTTTATAAACAAACTCTACGAAGATTAAAGAATCCTCGTAGAGAAGATGCCACACATATCACACTAATAATAAATTAGTTAATAGTAATTTTTACCATTTTTAAATTTTTTGCATCAGAGCTATTGCCATAGAAAACTTCGTACTCGCCAGGTGTAACAGCCATTTTACGTTGCTCCCAATCATAAAACTCAAATGAATCAGAAGCTAAATCTATCACTGCCTTTGCAGAACTTCCTGCTTTCACCTCTACTCTTTTGAAACCTTTTAATGTTTTTAAAGGACCATCAATATCATTCACTTTCCGCACATATACCTGAACAATTTCAGTTCCATCCATACTACCTGAATTCTTAACAGTCAAGGTTATCTGAGTGCTTTCACAAGTATTAATACTTGATTTACTTAAACTTGCTGCACCAATTTCAAAATTTGTATAACTTAAGCCAAATCCAAACGGAAAAAGAACATCTGTTGTATATCGATAGGTACGACCTTTCATGGAATAATCTTCAAAATCGCCTAATTTTTCAGAGTTTTTATAAAATGAAATCGGCAATTTACCGGAAGGATTATAATCGCCAAACAGAACATCAGCAATAGCTTGTCCTCCCGATTCGCCGGCATACCAAGCCTGAAGAATAGCATCACACGTCTCGGTTTCGGGAGTTAAAGCAATAGCCGAACCGGAACAGTTAACGAAAATCACTTTTTTACCGGCCTCTTTCAATGCCTTTAAACAGTTACGCTGAACAGATGGTAATTCAATATTGGTACGGTCGCCGCCTTTAAAACCCGGATAAGAAACCGGCATTTCTTCGCCTTCCAGTTCGCCGGAAAGTCCTCCTGCAAATACTACCACATCTATGCCTTTTAGCTTTTTAATTAAGGAGGTATAATCTACGTCAACTTCTTTTCCGAAATTCAGTTCAATATTGGCCTGCCAATCGTTCATTTGAGCATATCGTATTTCAATTTTATACTTTTTACCTGCTTCTACTTTAATAGACATCTTTGAGGAGAGCAAGCGCCAGTTATTGTATTTTCGAATAGTATCGCCATTTACCAACAATTCAAAAGCTCCTGAGGCACCTCCTTTAAAAACAAGATCTTCGGTTTTTTTTGCCACAAATTCGGTTTCATATAGAGCTGAAAAACCCTCAAGTTTTACACCTGATGCAAATTCGTGCTGGCCGGCAGTTGTTAATTTAATTGGATTGGTAATTTGCGTAGTTGCAACAACAGCACCTTCTCTTTCACTATTATTCCAATAGGTAGCTTTAAACCCGGGCTTGCCTTCAAAAGCACATTGCCCAATATAACTTTGGGTAACTTTATCCTCAACTAAATCACAACCTTTATCGTAAAAAAAGGTATTATCGGCCAATTTGGTTTTTATACCGTTAAGAATAGAAATAGTTCTTACCGGTGTACCATTATAATTTCCCCATAACATGGGTTCATTGCCGGCGTTGGGTCCTATAACAGCAATCTTATTCTCTTTTTTGGATAATGGAAGAATATGGTTGTTATTTTGAAGCAAAGTCAGTGACTGGCGAGCCATATCAAGTGCCAATTTTCTGTGTTTTTCATTATTCAAAATTGAAGGAGGAATTTGTGCCCAAGGTACTATTGAATCATCATCAAAATCACCAAGATCAAAACGCCCAATTAAAACACGCATTAAGCTTTTATCTATATCTTCTTCTTTTATCAACCCCTTTTCAACAGCTTTTGGTAATGTCTTATAAGGATAATTATTCCAAACACATTCTACATCGGTTCCAGAAAGAACAGCTTTTGAGGCGGCATGAACAGCATCGGAGGATACTTTATGTGAGGTGAAAAAATCAGTAACTGCCCCACAATCAGAAACGACTAAATACTTATACCCCCACTCTTCGCGAAGAATACGTTGCAAAAGCCTTGTGCTGCCACAACAAGGCTCATCGTCTAAACGCTGATAAGCGCACATCACCTGGCGTACATCACCTTCTTGTACCAAAGCTTTAAATGCCGGAAGGTAGGTTTCATATAATTCCCTGGGATCCACGTCGTTAAGATTCAATTCATGACGACTCCATTCCGGGCCGGAATGTACTGCATAATGCTTTGCACAAGCTAACAACTTACGATATTTAGCATCGGCAGGCCCTTGCAAGCCCTTTACTACCGCAATGCCCATTCGTGAAGTTAAATACGGATCCTCTCCATAGGTCTCCTGTCCGCGCCCCCAACGAGGGTCTCTAAAAATATTTACATTCGGTGTCCAAACTGAAAGACTTAGGAAACGTTTGTTTTCATTACCCATATTAATCCACTCATGGTATTTGGCACGTGCTTCATCTGACACAGCGTCATAAATATCATATAACAATTCATCATTAAATGAAGCTGCCATACCAATAGGTTCGGGAAATACGGTTACATTACCATTATTGGCATATCCATGTAAAGCTTCGCTCCACCAGTTAAATTTCTTAATATCCAGCCGTGGTACAGCGTCTGACTGATCGCACATTAATGTTGCCTTTTCTTCAAGAGTAAGCCTTAAAATTAAATCTTTAGCGCGCTCCCGGGAACTTAATTCCGAGTTTTGAAAAGGATATTTCTGCCCCCAAACAGCAAGAGTCAAAAGAAGATTTAAGACAATTAAAAATCCCCTTTTAAACACGGTAGAATCGATTTGTATTTTCATTTGTTTAAAAATTATCAAAACCACGATAACCTTTGCAATTTATAATCATGCACCTTTGTGCCCAATTATTTGCTCCGGTCATGTTGGTTACATCTGTTTATATTTTATTCTTTAAAGTCAGATGAAACTCGCAAAAGATCATCATCCCCTTGTTTTGGGAAGTTTTATTAATGGCTCGTTTCATTTTATAGATTTATTCGTTAATTCATTGGTTTTAGACTAGCAACAAAACCGCCCCTTGGTAAAGACTTTACAAGAACAATACTTGATTTATCAACCACCATATATTTGGTTTTCAACTCTGTATCAAAACTTCCATCGGCAATTAAAATCAGCTTATATTTCATCCCATCAGGCAAAAAACCAAATTCAACGTTTTGTGTATTTTTTTTATCTTCGGAATAAAGCCCGCCTATGTACCATTGATTCCCTTTTCTTCGAGCCATAACAATGCTTTTTCCAGGATAGCCATTGAGTAGCCTGGTATCATCCCAACTATTTGGCACCTCTTTTAAAAAGTTCTTAACTGCATCCGGCTGATTATAGTATCCCTCGGGACGATCGGCCAGATGTTGAATTCCCGACTCAAACACAACACTCAATGCCAGTTCATGCCCATAAGAGGTAGTATGTGGATACTGAGAATTAGTAAAAGTAACCGGTGTATAGTCCATACTTCCAACAACATTTCGGGTAAAAGGCAATATGGAATTATGTTTTGGTGCAGTAGTCGTAAATTCCGGCCCATTATTATACCATTCAGCCCCACGCACACCTTCGTATGTCATCAAATTAGGATAAGTACGTGCCCAACCTCGCGGTACTAAACAGCCATGAAAATAGACCATTATCTCAAATTGAGCTGCATCCTCCAAAATATCCAGATAATAGTTTATCATATTTTGTTTTTCGCTCTCGAAAAAATCAACTTTCACCCCAACTACGCCCAGCTTCTTTAACTTGGCAAACTCTTCCATGCGGTTTTCATGAGTCAACATCCTGTCTTTTGGTGTAGCGCCAACCCATGTGTGTTCGCCACCCGAGTTGTACCACATCAATGGCTTAACACCTATAGAATGAATGTATTTTAAAGCATCTTCCAATTGCCCGCCGTTACCCATGGCATCCCATTCCCAATCGAGTAAAGTGTATGGCCAATTAAAAGCAGCAGCCAAATCGGCAAATTTGCAAACTGTTTTAAAGTCTTTTGTGCCATGATTATCGGACCAATAATTCCACGAAGCAACACCCGGCTTAATCCACTCCGTATCTTTAATAACAGATGGTGTTGACACATCATTTACCAAAGTAGATTCAACTATATCGGAAAGGCTACCCATAATAATGACCCTCCAAGGAGATTGCCAAGGCAGTGTTACTGTTGGCTGTGTTTCACCGGTACCTCTACCATTCCACTGATCGGGAAAGGTTATTTTATAACTATTTTTATCACCATAGTTCGTGAGTTTTGAGCCACAGTAATTTCGGTTAACATCGGCTTCATGAATTAAAAACCAACACTTTTTATCGGCTGTATTAAAAAGTGCCGGATAACACCAATCCTTTTGAATATTACCATCTACCATTTCAGAGTAGAGCCCCTCATTTGCAGGATTATATTTTTCGAGCCATCTTTTTGTACTATCAGGAATAAAATAAGCTGTTAACTCATCTTTTACCAAGTATGTCCCATTTTTTTCAGGAAATTCGTACCGAAAAGCAATCCCATCATTATAAGCCCTGATAATTAGATTTAATTTTGCCTTCCCGGGATTTTGAAATGAAACAGTTATTTCGTTAGCAGAATTTGTGCATTTAGAACGCTTGCCAAGTAGAGTTGAATAGTTATCGGTTATTAATCGGGCTTTTCCTGTTTTAAGAAATTGTAAATCCCTACTAAAATTCTGGTCACTACGCACCAATCCAAGATTTATTTTAGGAATAATCTGTGTTGATCCATTATTATCATAATTTACCCGTAAAAACCATGTATCTGACACAAACTCATTTGGAGCATTCACCACAACATTTATTTGTTTGTTTGGTGAGGTTACGGATGCAACTTGAGATAATATTGCAGTACTCCACACACATAATAATATTGAAATAAAAAAGAATTTCATTTTTATGCCTATTAATTTTACCTGACTCATTCAACTAAGAAACGCACTATTATCACTTAAATAACACTTGTGAAAAATTATACAGGTTGTTTCGCCATACCGGCCAGGTATGTCCGCCAGGATATTCGCTATATGTATATTTAATTTTTATGTCATCGAATTTGCCCAACATTCTCTGACAGTTTTCCCAGGCAATATCTTCCTTTCCTCCCATTGAAATCCAAAAACACTTCAAATTTTTATTAATCTGCGTTGCATTTTCTTTCATAAAATCATACTCTTTATTTGCAATATCGTCTTGCATCGGATGAATCCATCCAGAACTAAATACGCCCAGATACCCAAACAGATCAGTATTGCGCACTCCCGCATAAAGAGTTTGCATTCCACCCATGGATAAACCTGCCAATGCACGTGACTGAGAATCGGTTTTAACACGATAATTCTTTTCAACGAAAGGAATGACCGTTTGCTTTAATTCTGATTCAAAAAGTTTCAGAAAACCCTCACTAAACCCTGACAATGCCAAATTGCCATCTAACATTACAATAACCATAGGTTTCGCTTTTCCTTCGGCAATCAGGTTATCTAAAATCAAATCGGTTTTACCTTGATTTGCCCATCCGCGCTGATCCTCTCCTCCTCCGTGCAGCAAATACAACACAGGATATTTTTCTTTAGTATTCTGAGAATAACCGGGAGGTGTATACATATAAAAATTACGCCACGAGTGGGTTAAATTTGAATAGTAACGCTTGAATCGAATATCGCCGTGAGACACCTCTTTTATTTGGTAGTAATCATCTCCGGCAAAAGGCACCTCAATACCACTTGCCATGCGTCCCATACCGTAAAATGTTTCACTTGAAGGATCAGCCACGGTAACTCCGTCAATAATTAAAGAATAATAATGAATGCCTTCGCTTAAAGAATCGGTGGTAACTTCCCAAAACCCATCAGCCTGCCTTATCATATCATATTTGCGGCCTAAATCAACCTGTATCTTAATTGCTTCCGGTGCCTTAATGCGAAAAACAGCTCTTCCATCAGTCAATATCTTTGGGTATTGAGCTGAACGTACATTTGATTCAGCTCTTTGCCCCTCACTGTTGACACCCGAAAACAGGGCATAATCAACCGACTTAAACAACAACTGTGAAAAATGATATAGATTATCTTTCCACACATTAAAATCGTGGTATCCACCGGCAATCACCTGGTAAATATGAGGTACATTATTCTTTTCCAGATAATCGTGAGTACGCTTACTAAAATTGATCAGGTTATCTTTATCGCCGCATGAGATCCAAAGCAGACTCAAATTTTTAGCGGCATCATTGGGATTTGGCAACAGCTTTTCGGGCTCTTTTGTGTTGGGTGCAGAAGAGAAGCCTCCAATCCAGGCAAACCGATCCATATTACCCAAGCCAAAATTCAAAGTTTGGCCTCCTCCCATGGAAAGTCCGGCGATGGCACGATGTTCCCGATCGGCAAACACGGGATAACTCTTTTCTATGTATGGAATCAAATCACTAATCAAGTCCTCTTCAAATGTTGCAAAAGCTGCCACTTTCAAACTATCATAAATATTCCCTACGGCCCGATCATCTTTCATTGCTCTTCCGTTAGGTAAAACCACAATCATGGGTTCAACCTTTTTTTGTGCGTAAAGATTATCCAGAATTACCTGAGGCTTTCCTTGCACATACCACTCTTTTTCATCACCTCCAATTCCGTGCAGGAGATAAAGGACAGGGTACTTTTTATTCTTTGAAAAACCAGGGGGTGTATAAATAAGAGCGCGCCGATTGCAACCAACAGTTTTCGAAGAATAGGTTATTGTATCAATTTTTCCGTGCAAAATATCAGCATTAACCATATCGTAACCTTGCGGTGCCGATTTCATAATCACCTGACTGTTTACGGCTAAGGTAAACAGCATACTAATTGACAAGAATAAAAAGAGTTTTTTCATTTTTTTTCATTTAAAGCTTTAAATGTCTTCGTTTGTTGTTTTTTAAGTATAACTATTTGATATTTTCCATTTAAATACGGCAAACTAAACAGATACAATAATCCATCATAATAAGGATCGAAATAACCATCGCTATATGGCTCAAATTTGGCATTTCGCAACTCAATTTACGGTAGCCTCCGGCTTCAATAATAAACTCAGGTTCAGTAGCATCAAGATTAAATTGGTCTTCAAATTCAGATATTCCCTAAGATCGTACTAACTCCTGAAACTTATCAGCATAAACCATCTTGAGATTCCAATCACTAAAAGAAAGTCTCGAAGCAGCAAATTAATATTTAGCAACCTGCTCGATATTTATTTTTAGATATTTGATTTGTAAATACAGATAATAACACTTTTATACTTCTTCCCAGTTAATATCCTAAGGCAAACTCAAACATTATTTCTAAGATCGTTTTGATCATATGGAACTTTAAATCTCTCCCCGCTAATATCATAGTTTCATTTTATTTTCAGATAAGCTCAAGGGGAACTCTCAAGTGAACACAAATAACCACACCCTATAAAAAACAATAAATCAACCTTTTATATACTAATAAGAAACTCCCTCTCTCTCCGCATTTTAGGAAGCATCCTAAACCTAAAGCCTGCAAATCAATTGATTTACAGGCTTTTTTTTATCTACTCTATAAACGATTCAATTCCTGTCATTAAACCATCAAGCTCAGCCAAGCCCTTTAATCTGCCGATTAAGGGATAACCGGGATTGTACTGATGTTCGTAATCTGACAGTATTTTAATTCCGTGATCGGGACGAACCGGCATGCGCACATCTTCCCGTCCTTCGGCTATCCGGCGTTTCTGCTCTTTTAATAAAGCACTGATTATTTTTACCATATTCTGGCTTCCCGAGATATGGCCTGACTCATAAAAACTGCCATCTTCAAGCATCTGAGTATTACGCAAATGAACAAAATGAATGCGTTTCGAAAACCGCTCAATAATATGTGGCAAATCATTTTCCCTGCGTGCAGACAAAGATCCTGCACAAAAAGTGATTCCATTATTTACTGATTTATTTGCTTCAAAAAGCCACTCATAATCCTCTTCTTGCCCAATAATTCGAGGAAGACCCAAAACAGGAAATGGAGGATCATCAGGATGAATAGCAAATCGGACTCCTGCTTCTTCAGCCACAGGGATAACGTCATCCAGAAACATCTTCAAATTATTGCGCATCGAATTTTTATCAAGCCCTTTATACTTTTCGATAAACTGCAGAAAAAGTGCTTTTGGATCCGTAACTGAACCATCAATCAAACCATCAATAAATCCTTGAGTAACTACAATAATGTTGTAAGCGAGCTCCTCTGCCTCCTCTTCCGACATTGATTCATATGCCTTGGTTGCTGCTGTCACAATCTCTTGTGGATAATCCTTATCGGCACCGGGTCTTTTTAGGATGTAGATATCGAAAGCCACAAAAGTGGGAAAATCAAAATACATGGATTCACCACCATTGGCCAGCTTGTAATGAAGATTGGTGCGGGCCCAATCGAGAACCGGCATGAAATTATAACAGATCGTATCGATTCCACACTCGCCCAAATTCCGAACAGATTTCTTATAATTTTCAATTAAACGGGGATAATCCTCCGAATGCAGTTTTATTCCTTCGGATACAGGTAAACTCTCTACCACACTCCATCGCATTCCTTTGGATTCTATCAATTCCTTCACTTTAAGAATCTCAGCTTTTTCCCAAATTTCCCCGTTGGGGATGTGGTGTAAAGCGGTAATTACACCTTCAACTCCCATCTGAACCAACATATCCAGCGTAATTGGATCTTTAACACCAAACCAGCGCCAAGTTTTTTCTAATGCCATAATCTATGATTTATACACCACTGAATGAGCTAAAACCTCCATCAACAGGCAATATCACACCTGTGATAAAGGATGCTGCATCAGAGCATAAAAATTGAACTGCTCCATTTAATTCTTTAATATCCCCAAATCGTCCCATTGGCGTACGTGCCAATACTTTTTCACTTCTTTCGGTATATGAACCATCCGGGTTAATTAATACATTCCGGTTCTGATCTCCAATAAAGAAACCCGGAGCAATTGCATTTACACGAATCTTTTCGCTAAACTTCGTTGCCATTTCCATGGCCATCCATTGAGTGAAAATATTGATTCCCGTCTTAGCTACGGAATATCCTAAAACACGGGTAATTGCAGAATAAGTTGCCATTGATGAAATGGTTATTATACTACCTTCCCCTTGTTCAGACATTGCTTCACCAAAAACAAGACTTGGATACACAGTTCCATTCATATTGAGGTTATTTACTTTCTCAAAGTCCTCAATTTTCATATCGAAAACAGTTTGTTGTTCGGTAAGTGTTGCTCCAGGCAAATTACCTCCGGCTGCATTTACTAAAATGTCAACCTTTCCCCATTTATTGATGATTGTTTCCCGAGCTTGTTTGAGCTCATCCATACTTAAAACACTGGATACAAAACCAATGGCCTCGCCACCCAATTCTTCCAACTCCTTTACCCGGTTGTTTACATTTTCTTTCCGGATATCAAGTATGGCAACTTTTACCCCTGCATTAATTAAACTACGGGCAATACTTCCTCCTAATACGCCCCCTCCACCGGTTACTACGGCAACTTTTCCTTTAATTTCAAACATCGTTTAATTTATTTTTAACGTATATTATACGTTATCTAATTTGTATAAATTTTTTTAGCTATTCTCTTTTAATCGATATAAAAAAGCAGGACGCTGTTTTCCGCCGATTGTTTTTTCATTCAGTTTTTCAACCAGTCTCTGAGCCATTACTTTTTTTCTGAAATTTCTATTGTCAATTGTCTGTTGCAGAAACGTTTCATACAAGTACTGCATTTGATTGAGCGGAAATTTTTCAGGCAACAAATTCACTAAAATTGGTTTTCTCCAAATCTCTTCCTTTAACCACTTTAAAGAATAAGAAATCATAGCATTGTGGTCGAAAGGCAATTTTTTAATATGATTCGTTTTACTCCACTTGATTCTTTTTGCATGCGCTCCTGCTATCAATTCAAACTGTTCCGGTTTCACCAAAGCACAATATAATATTGAAACAACTCTGCGATCAGGATAACGATTGGTTTCGCCAAACAAGCCTACTTGTGATAAAAAGAGATTTGACATTCCCGTTAACTCCTTAAGCAACCTATGAGCCGCATCATCGATATTTTCATCGATATAAATATTTCCACCCGGAAGTGACCATTCATTAAATTCAGGCTCCTTATCTCTTTTTATTAATAAGACCTTCAATTCTCCATTCACGTAACCAAATATGGCACAGTCAATTGAAACATTTAACAATATCTCTCCCATTGAATAATTAGTTTACGTACAATATACGTATATTATTTAAATAATAACAACTACTTAATATAGAAAATGGTTGCCCGCGGAATAACGGACAACCATACTTTTATAAGCTTGAAATATTTAATAAAAACAGACTGTTACCTATTTAGCATCATACTCAAACCAGTCAAACTCAGCCTCATTTGTTGACTCATGACCATTGCTGCTGGTATAAAAACCAATCATAGGTCCGGTAAAATCGGTACCGCTCTGACTAGCATTTACAGTAGCATCCTGAATATCGCCAATAGGCTGAAGCGAAGTTTTATCCTTGCCAAAATAAAATTGATATTTTAATTTATTTGCTTTTAATCCCAAGATTAAATTGCCTGATTTAACACACTCCATAGCAACCAACTTTTCATCACCTTCTTTTACGCGATAAAGTTTTACAACATTTTCACCATTCTCTGATGATTTCACTAATCTGAAATTACGTGCATTATTATAAACAGCAACAAAACCAGCTTCTTCGTTATCATTGGCGGGATTAAAATTCACTTTTGTAAAAGATTCAAAAGAAAATTCGCTGATTCGCTGTGCCAATAATGAAGGTTGCTCAAGTTTCGTCATCATTTGAGGACGAGTATCCAAAGTAATTTTGCCTTTTGAAATATCATACCATTTCTCATACGGTGTGCGCAGAAAAACCCATTTCAAAGCCAAATTATCATCATCAAAATCATCGCGAACAGGATACGACTCAACAGGTGTCCAAGGCAAGTTGGGCCTTTTTTCCTCGAAACGCACTTTACCAACTCCACGATTAAACAATGGCCAACCATCTTCAAACTCCATTGGCACAAGATAAGTTTCGCGACCTAATAAATTTTTTCCCTCACACAAACGAACAGCTAACATTACAGCCCACCACTCATTATTTTGTGTTTGAATAATATCGCAATGCCCAACAGCAGAAATAGGATAATCGCGTCCTAAATTACGATGAGTTAATACCGGATTAATGTTTGAAGGTGTATACTTACCATTCACTTTGTCACTTTCAAAAACCGTTATGGCATGATTGAAACTTGTGCCCCCTTCGGCAATCATTAACAGGTACCGGCCATTTACTTTATAAAGGTGTGGCCCTTCGCCCCAAACTGCATTTGTGGCATGACCAAAAGTGGCCTGAACCGGCTCACCCAAAAGTTGTTTTGTCTCCAAATCAAGTTGTTGAATAAAAACTCCATTCTGACCTTCCCATTCACGTTTCCCTGAAATATTATGAGCTCCAACATACCAACAAGTTCCATCATCATCCCAAAAAAGAGTAGGATCTATTCCTGGTGTATTTAGCCAAACAGGGTCACTCCAAGGCCCTGCAGGATCTTTTGCCGTAACGTAAAAATTACCTTTGCAACCTACACAAGTCGTTATCATATAAAATAAACCATCGTGATAACGCAACGTAGGAGCAAAAATACCTCTAGATGCTCTCAATCCTTCATTCAGCTGCAACTGTTCAGGTTTGTCCAACACATGACCTATTTGTTTCCAATTTACCAAATCTTTACTATGGAAAATAGGTACTCCGGGAAACCATTCAAAGGAAGAATTGACCAAATAGTAATCATCATCTACCCGACAAATTGATGGATCGGGGTAAAATCCTTTTAAAATTGGGTTCTCGTAAGTTTTATTCGTTTCTGTGGTATTTTCTTGTGCTCTAAGTGCTGTAATTGCGAGCAAAAATAATATCATCAGTGAAAATACATTCTTCTTCATCAGTTATGCTTTGGTGATTAAAATTCTCAACACGTATCAACTACCAAGTATCTGTTCTAAAAGGAGAAGCAGGCAAGCCTTCCTGATTAAACAGATTTGCTTTATTTGGATTGTCGGCCCAGGCATATCTGATTGCCTTAGGATTTTTCACCTGATCACTCCACACAATTATCTTGTTGCCAACAATTTTTGCTTTTGCCCAGACAAATTTCTTATCCTTCCCTGCTATTGCAAATTCTTTTAGCTCTCCATCTCCTTTCGCCAGAAGCCCGCTTCCTACATTTTCAAAAGAAAGAATTACCTTGTTTTTTTCAACCGTCATAGATTGATACACTGGACCTGAATAAACAACATGATCGTCGCCATAAGCAATCTTTTTTGCCACAAGAAGTAATCTTTCACCTACATCCTTCTTATTAAGTGGATGAATATCGTTCCACTCTCCAATATCAATGGTTACAGCCATTCCTGTATTTGGAATTGACAATATTTTGAGCTGAGCTTCCCTTAACATCGCCCAATTACTTTCTGACGGCTGATCTTTAGGCGACATAAAATTAGGTAACTGAACACATAAAAAAGGAAAATCACCTTGCCCCCATTGCTTTCTCCAATTTTTAATAAGAGATGATAACAGATGTTCATACTCATTGGGGCGACCAGTATTAGACTCTCCCTGATACCATACCGCTCCTTTAATTTTGTAGTTCAATAATGGAGCAATCATTGCATTGTATAAGCCTCCTGATTTCCATCTGATAAAAGTTGGTCCTTGTAAAGGCTCCATTGCCACTCCCAGTTTGTACTTCCATTCTCCTTTAAGATCTATTTGAAAATCATCGAATACGATTTGATATGGCTTACCGGCTACAAAACCACCTCTTCCACCATTACTGATCACACGAATCGAAATCGTATTTTTTCCTTCAACCAATATTCCTGCAGGAATAGTATATCGACGCGGTGGGTATTGGTAGCTGGTTGTTCCTATAAATTTTCCGTTTACAAAGACTGAATCAGCATCAATAATTCGCCCCATATTTAGTAAGCCCTCTTTGTTACAATATTCAGCAGGAATTTCAATCTCTTTTCGAAACCAAACAACGCCATTCACATTTCCCAACTTCCCATCAGCCCAATAACCAGGAATGGTCATGCTACTCCAATCGGAAGTATTACTATCTTTAGCCCGCCAGTTTCCTTTCTGACCTTCGTCATTTACTGCTGATTTTTGATACCAATTATTACTTCTACGATTATCACTTTGCTCAATTGAATCAATTACAGCTTGACTTTTAAATTTTTGCAATTCAGCACTATACAACGGAAACTCTTTAAGTGCTTCTTCATTCAACCATGCTTGTGCCGGAGAGCCACCTAAACTACTGTTAATTATCCCAATAGGAACATTATATTCTGAATTTAATTTTTGGGCGAAAAAATAAGATACTGCTGAAATATTATTAATCGTGTTCTTATTAATATCTACCCAATTTCCATCCGGCAAATCATTTTTAACAGTGTTGAAATTGTATTTCTTTGGCACTTCAAAATATCTGATGTTTCTGTTATCGGCTTTTGCAATCTCTTCCTTGTAAAGAGGACTAACTCTTCGCATAGGCAATTCCATATTGGACTGACCTGAACAAACCCAAACATCACCAACTAAAATATTTTTAAGATGAATCGTATCGCTTGCGCAGATATTCATTGCATAAGGGCCACCGGCTTTCTGTGCAGGAAGCATAACAAACCATTCTCCCTTATCATCGGCAATGGTTTTATACAGAGAATCTCTGTAGTTAACTGATACCTTTTCATTCTTCGCACTCCAGCCCCAAATTTTGACATCCACATTACGCTGAAGCACCAATCCATTTGAGATCAGTTTAGGCAAACGCAACTGAGCTGATACCATAAAAGGCATCAAAAAAAGACTACTCAAAAGAATAAAAGAAAGAGCTTTTCGATTAAAATACATTCCGTAATTTTTTTTAACTATTATTTAAAAATTGAATTCTCTTGTCTTAAACAATCAAAACACATGCCTAATCGGCCATTCCATCAATTGTTTTAATAGAACCATCTTCATTGTATTCTAACTCTGTAACTTTCATGCTGCGAAGCCATGTTTTTCCTCCTGATGGCTTGGAATCATGATGAAACAGGTACCATTTCCCCTTAAATTCGCAAATAGAATGGTGCGTAGTCCAGCCTACTACAGGTGTAAGAATTACTCCTTTGTAAGTAAAAGGACCATAAGGTGAATCTCCAACAGCATAACAAAGCAAATGAGTATTTCCGGTTGAGTAAGAAAAATAATATTTGCCATTGTACTTATGCATCCACGATGCTTCGAAGAAGCGGCGATCATGATCTCCAGCTTTTAAAGGCTCTCCATTTTCATCTAAAATAACAAGGCTTTTAGGTTCTTCGGAAAATTCCAACAGATCATCTGACATTTTTACAACCCGAGCCGGTAATGAAGGCTCTTCATCGGCAGGTTCGGAACCACACTCCTGTGCTTTATTGTTTCGGTAACGTTGCAACTGTCCTCCCCAAAGACCACCAAAATACATATAATGCTGACCATCCTCATCTTCAAAAACGGCAGGATCGATGCTATAACTTCCAATAATAGGGTGCTTTTCAGGAACAAAAGGCCCTTCAGGCTTATCACTTACTGCAACACCGATGCGGAAAATATCTGTTTTATCTTTTACCGGAAAATACAAATAATACTTACCGTTCTTATGAGCAACATCAGTATCCCACATTTGACGACCGGCCCAAGGCACATCCTGCACATCCAAAACAACTCCATGATCTGTTACTTCACCATCTATATCATCCATTGAAAACACATGGTAATCTCGCATATCAAAATGATCGCCATTATCATTTTCAGGTATACCAGATTCAATATCGTGAGATGGATAAATATATAGCTTGCCGTTAAATACGTGTGCTGATGGATCTGCGGTATATAAACCATCAACTAAATACCTTGGGTTCTTCATTATTTTATTTTTTTCAAGCTCTTTTATCAAGCTTTATTCATATTATTAAATCGATAGAATAAGAGTATCAAATTCTTATTTAAATGACACTTTGGAATAAACTCTTTAACCGATTACAGATCTTCGTTAATTATTTTTTCAACAATTGGTTTTGCTTTATACTCTCTGTCAAACAAAAGAGGATAATCTGTACGTCCGTTAACAGGCCAATAATTGCGCCATGACTGAGCATCACTAACTCCCCAAAGGGTAACACGGCTAATTTTATTGCTATGTTTATAAAACAATCTGAAAAAATCCTGATAACGCTCTGTCATTTTTGTGCTAATCGAATCAGGAAGTCCATTGGCGTATGGGTTTAACTCTTTCTTAAATTCAAAATTTAAAGCTATATCGGCTCCAGCATTCATATTTGGCATAGGAAGAACAGTCAAATCCAGCTCCGTAACCATCACTTGAACACCCAATTCGGAAAAAGCCACTATGCTTTTCTCAAAATCCTCAATCGTAGGATCATCCATTGAGATGTGCCCCTGCATGCCAATACCATCAATTCTTACTCCTTGTTCCTGCAATGATTTCACCATAGCCACAACTCCTTCTCTTTTCCCCTTTTTCGCCATCGAGTAATCATTGTAGTAAAGCTCAGCTTCCGGGTCGGCTTCATGCGCAAATTCAAATGCCAGCTTAACAAAGTCTGCACCAATTATTTCATAAAATTTGCTTTTGCGCCAGGTTCCATCATCCAAAATAGCTTCATTTACAACATCCCAGCCTTTTATAATTCCTTTATAACGACCTACCACTGTGTGTATATGACTTCTCATTCTTTCAATAAGAACATCTCTCGAAACATCATTTCCTTGCTTATCTACGAAAAGCCAATCTGGTGCCTGAGAATGCCAAATTAGAGTATGCCCCGTTATAAATAGCTTGTTATCAAGCCCAAACCGGACAAATTTATCCGCCATATCAAAATCAAACTCCCCTTCAACAGGTTGAACAACTTCACTTTTCATCACATTTTCAGCAACAACAGCATTAAAATGTTGCTTAATGATTTTTATGGCAGAGGTGTCAGCACCATCTATTTGGGCACTATTTAATGCTGTACCTATATAAAACCTATCGCCAACAGCCAATTTCAATGATACTGGCTTTACTTCTGTTTTTGAACAACTGCACAATACACCAAGCAGTAAAAACGCCAAAAAACCGGGGTTGTATATTTTTTTAAATCGATTCATTAATTATAAGTTTTCTAATTTGTATTTTATGCCAGACTAAGCAATAAATGTTTTTTTCTTAGGATCATCAAGTTCGATGCCTGAAAAACGATTCTCCTACAAATCACTATCTAGGAACGCTTAAAATCAGTCATTAATCCTCGTCTTTTGCTCAATTCATCTTCAATCTCTACTTCCTTCTTTTTATCAATCTTGTAGAAGAATAAACATCCTATTGCAATAAAAAATGTAATAGTTGGAAATACGCTTAAAGAAAGTTTTATACCATTAATTGTTTCAGGACTTTGAACATCCAGCAGATGATTATACCCATAACTTGCTAAAATTCCCGCTACTAAAGCTCCACCAACGCTCAAACCTGCTTTTAAACCAAATATCATTGCTGAAAAAATAATTGCAGTTGCCCTACGGTTATTTTTACATTCGGAATAATCTGCAACATCGGCAATCATTGCCCACAACAGAGGTGTGGTAATTCCATAAAAGAAACCATGCAACAACTGACTTATAAATACCAAAGCTATAGATTCCGGAGAATAAAAGTAAAATAAAAGCAAACATAAAGTGGCAAGAAAAAGACTCACTCCAAATACATCTCTTTTGCCATATTTATCGGCCAGACCCTTTGAAAACATAATCCCAATAATCATGAAAATGATTCCTCCGGCATTAAAAAGACTAAAACCTGATGTTGCAACATCTTCGGGCCACAAGAAGCCCACAAAGCCCATATTTGACAAAAGATTATTTAAACCACTAATAAAAGCATTAAAGCCAATATCATTTAAAAAAACTGCTAAATGTTGTTCACTTAAATAATTCTCGAAATAAAACACATACATACCGCCTTTCAGCGACAGCGTAATAAATACGAATACAGTAACAACAAGCATTACAATCCACGGCCTGTTTTTCATCAAATCTTTAACATCTTGTTTTACCGATGTTGTTTCTGTTTGAGTCGAAACCACACGTTCCTTTGTTGTTAAGAAAGTGATGATAAAAAAGACAATACCAACAAGTGCAAAAACTCCCATTACATTTTCAAAGCCTTTTGCCTTATCACCGTCACCAAATATCAACACCATAGGCAATAATAAACCTTGCACTATGAATTGAGCAACCATTACTGCAGTAAAACGATATGATGAAATACTGTTACGTTCGCCCATATTTCCTGTTAAAACGCCACTCAAAGCCGAGTAAGGTAAATTATTGGCACTATAAAGTAGTACTAATAAGATATAAGTAATAAATGCGTAAGCAATTTTACCTCCCGGACTAAACTGCGGCGTACTAAAAGCCAATAAGGCCATAAGCCCAAAAGGGACTGATGTCCAAAGAATCCATGGACGAAATTTCCCCCACCTTGTTTTGGTACGATCAGCAATAACACCCATTATCGGGTTAAAACATGCTCCAATCATACCTCCTGAAAAAATAATTACGGAGGCTGTTCCTGCCGGAATCTTATACACATCCGTATAAAAGAAGGCTAAAAACGTCATCAACGTTTGAAAAATTAAGTTAGCCGCCAAATCGCCTAAGCTATAACCAACCTTTTCAATTACCGATACTTTATCTGATTTTAATGTCATTTTGTAATATTTAATACTGACTTTATTATTCGATGTTATTTATTAAAAAAGTAGCTCCTTATAAACTCTAATTTCTGTGCGAGCCACCCAAACTGTCAACCAAAAATACTTGTATTGAAATAAACTCTCGTGATGCTGTGTTACACAAATTTGTTAGTTTGTTACATATTTTTCATTCCCGTTACATTTAATTTCATTTTGGTTACATCCTGTTTGTGCAGCTTCTTAAAAGATCAAATTGTATAACTATTCGCTGTCTGTTTATAATTTGTTCTGTGCATAGAGTTCTTCTTGATATCGCTATTTTCAATTGGTACAACAATTGTAATTATTCAGAGAAACAACCTATCTATATTGTCCAGACATAGAGAAATCCGGTCTTTATAATTCCTGATTTTTGCCTGTTCAAGACCCTTAGGTTTATTTATGATGACCGTTAAGTTTATTGAATTATGCCAGCGATGTAGTATTAATTTAGGCTGACTATCCGTTTAATTAAAACAATTTAATCACAATCTTCGTCGTACAGTAGTATTCTTCTCCCATTCAAACAATCTATAAAAAGATCAAAAAAAAGGATACTGAATCCAATTCGGTTCTTGTCCATTTTAATTCCTTCTATCATTCCAGAATCAACTCACTTATTACTTACATTACTGGGCTCAGCTTTATTTAATTCCCTCACAACCAATACATTAAAACACACATTGGTTATGAGGGATTACAGTAATTTAATATTAAAAAATTAGTATTCAAGTTCACCCGAGAAATCTTCACTTACATCGCGTCCTGCGAGACCATCACACACTCCTTTAAAAGCATGTTTCCGGTTGTAATCTGCATCCCAAAGATTTGGTGATTCATCTGGAAGCCAGTATTCATGTTCATCCTCATTATCGGAAATACCCCATATTGTTACACCATATTGCTGTGCGACAGGAATATATTTCATATACATATCCAGAACATATTGATACATGTCTGCCTGAGAAGCTAATTGTGCCACAGTTGGATTCTTAGTTCCCAATCTCACATCCAGCTCCGATATTTTAATCAATTTTCCGCTGGCAGCCAACTTTTGAAACATTTCTGCAATCTTATCACGATCGCTATTAATGGATATGTGCATTTGAGTTCCAATACCATCAACGGTTGCTCCCTGACTTTCAATGTACTCCACGTACTCGATCAATCCTTCACATTTGGATATGCTGGACTCGAGATTATAATCATTAATAAAAAGCTTATCTGTCGTATTACCATTCTGACGAGCCAATTTAAATGCAGTTACAGCATAGTCTTTTCCAAGATATTTTACCCATGAAAAGTAATCACTTGCAGGATCAGTTACATTTCCATCTCTTAGTGTTCCGTCTTCTTTCATTGGTTCGTTCACTACATCCCATGCATGAATATTATCGTTATAATGGGTTACCATTCCTGTAATCCAATTTTCCATTGCATTCCCAATGATTTCAGATTTTTCCTCATCTGTTTTTTCAATAATGGTTGGACCTGAATCACCTCCATCAGCAGCTCCCGTGGTAACAACTACATTATCTACATAATAAGTACCTTCAACACCTCCCAAATCAAAGTTTAAACCTGTTTCTCCACCATCGGCAGTAAATACCCATTCTACATATTGCCATGTTGGAGATGTAGCTTGATCCCCCTGGTAATGAGCTGAACCCGTTGTAGAACAACGAACAGAACCTGCAGCTTCAGATTTTATAAAATAAGAAATAGTATATTCTTCGCCTGCAGTTAAGTTTGCAGTAAAATCAGAATGAATTTGTGTTTTCCACTGGTTTCCAGCACCACTATTCGCAGCATCAGCAATTACTTTCATAGCACCATTGCCTTCGTAAGCATCAGCTGCATCAGCAAGACTTAATGCTGTATCACCACCATTCCACTTTGCCCATCCATCAATGCCTTCGTCAAATGTTCCATTAGCAATCATATTTACAACTTCAGGCACTGCATCCTGATCCACTACCTTAATATTATCAACATCAATAAGATATGTCACCCCAGGCAAATAACCTAAATCAAAGTTCATTTTGAAAGTTACACCTGTAAAATCGTTTACTGTAAATTTCACTTGTTGCCATTGAGTGCTTGTTTCAAAAGCTTCAGTCCAGGATCCTCCTGTACTATACCAATCCTTATATGGATAATTATTCTCCAAACCACTAAAAGAAATGCGGCCTTTACCTGCCTGATCTGATTTGATATAAAAAGAAATTTCATAAGTATGTCCGCTTACAACGGGGATTTCAGGAGTTATCAACTGTAGTTCATAAGCTTGGGCTGATGACGAACCTGCAATCATTTTAACTGCTTGTGAACTGCTGGACAAACCAGCACCATCCTCTACAGAAATTCCATCACCACTATTCCAGGCACCCCAACCTGTGAGCGTTCCATCTTTTAAACCAGATAAATCGAGTGAATTACTCCCTCCGGAAGCAGGGATTACTGTCGATGCAATTAAACCATTCAGATAACTGGCATTTTGATTGGAATGCCAAACCAGGGTATGACCAAATACTGAAAGTCCGGCTTCTTTGGTTTTAGCAATAAATGCATCCACCTTATCGAATCCGATTTCTCCTTTGGAGTTAACCATTGGTTTATGCTTCATGGCGTACCCAACTGTTACTTCATCAAAGTTTTCATTGGTTAAATTACGGTATGCCTCATTATTCATGTACTGATCAAGGCCGATACCAACACCAAGAGTGAAATCGGTATAGGTATTTAAGGTCTCGTATCTACTTATTTTTTCAGCCAACTCTAAAGGTAGATCGGCTATACTTACTTCGCCATGTGTTGGATCTGTGTACCAATCCATTATTTGATCATCGCATGATGAAAAGATCATGGAAACAACAGCGATTACAGGTAATATTTTTATGTATTTCATTTTTCTTTGTTTTAGAATAACACGATTTGTCTAAGCATTATCTCGACTTGACAAATTCATAGTTACTATCGCTTAAATATGTTTATTCTTCATCTTCAGGAAAATCACTATAAGTTGGTGTTTCCAAAGAAACGATTCTCCAATTATCAGTATAGACACTAACAGAAGTAGCCGCGGAAGTGAATTCAGTTTCACTGTCGCTATCATTTCCTGTGATATTTGCGAGAGTAAAATCAGTGTTTTCGAAGTAAAATCCAAAGTTCTTATAATTGGCTGCTTCCCGATAAGCTAATATATCTTCAAAAGTGAAACCGTCTTCTGAAAAATCATAAATCATATTCAAAGGAATGCTTACTGTAGTCCAACCGGTAGTTTGAAAATCTTTCACCTCGCCATTAACCACCCACGGTACGTAATTGTAACAGGCACCACTCCATTCTCCTCCATTAAATCCATTTACCAAACATATTTTTAAGTAACCAGTCTCTGTCCATGCTTCAGGTACATAAATATCAAACTGCAATGCAACATCAGCAAGAGGTGTTGTTGCCGGAATATAAGGTGTTAACTGACCACGCCAGTCATCCGAATTATTTCCTGCTGTCCACACTTCTGAACAACGAGGTGTTGCTGCATCAAATGATGCAATACGCGAAGGACGATGCGGCACATACGTTCCCTGAGAAACATTTCCAGTACCCATAGATGCTGATTCCAAATCTTCATCCATAATCATACTCGTTGCAGTACCCCAAAAACCATGTGCACCATTTCCATCAAAATCAAGTATTACCCCTTTTTTGAAATTAAAACAGGCAGGAGAATAAGCCCCTCCATTAGAGCATTCGATCAGTAAGGAACCACCTTCTTCTGAAACGCCATCAGGAACAACTACTGTGAAAAATTCTCCATCAACATCAGAAGTAATTCCCTCTGTTACTTCAACATTACCAGGAAAAACTACTTTGCTAACTTCAACTAAACCAAAACCATTTACAGTAATAGTTTCACCTGCTAATGGTAAAGTATGGGAGATACTTGTTATAGATGGTGCTGCAGAGCGAATTTCAAATGAAAATGTAGCTTCATTGCCATCATTTGTCATTCGAATGGTATTTCGAACATCAGCTTCGGCTTCAACCGTTGGTGTATTTTTGGAAACACTTACCAACATTGAATTCTCCGAAACATATACAGGATTAAAATAAGATGAAAATCCATTAATGTAAACTTTCCTTAGCCCTGTGAAACCAGAACCTTCAATTCTGATCAACTGTCCCAAACGGGCAAATGTTACTTCTCTGTCAGGTAACGATGAATCCACATCTTCCAAATAGACTTTACTTATCGTAATTGGACCATTACTTAAATCCTCATCATCACAAGCTGTAAACAGCATTGCAAGAAGCATTATTGAAAAGAATGCGACGGATATCCAACGATTTTTATTTAAATTATTTCTCTTCATGTTAATCGATATTTTAAATTCCAATTCACTTATTATCTAACAATTAGAATAAATCAGTTATTTTTTCTTCAGTAAACTCATACGGTACCGGTGTTTCTTTCAACAATGGATTTTGCACCACTTCCGATTCCGGATAAGGCAACAGAAAAATGGTTTCATCTACATTGCCAATAGAGCGTGATGATCTCGTTCGGGTTTCATCTTCAGTTGCTGTATTTGTTGAAGTATCATAAGTAAAAGGGACTATCGTTCCACGTTCCTGGTTGATAATGTAATTTATCACCTCTTGTTGTTTGTAATACGATCGGCGAACCAAATCGTACCAATACTGACCTTCCATGCATAACTCTACTCTTCGTTCATGAATAATATCCTCATAAGTAAGACTGGATTTATCCTCAAGTCCGGCACGAAAACGAAGTTTATTAAAATATAGTAAAGCTGTTGCATCGGATGTACTTTCAGTATTCCCTAAAACAGCTTCGGAATAGTTTAAATAAACTTCAGCCAAGCGCAACATATTCGTGTTTAGAGCAGAGTTCTGTTTCGAAATTTTCGCATTATCTTTTGTAGATCCTACAACTCCTTTTTTCACATTTAGAGCTTCTTGTGTTTTTTCATAGGTATATCCACCATTCGCTTTGTTAATTTCAGGATAATAATCACCATATCCCATCCAGGTAGCTTTACGACGAGCATCAGCAGATTCGTACTCCAGTAACACATTGTAAGAAGCTCTTGTCCAATATCCCCATGCAGCATCATCGCCGGTAATTTCAGATCCAGCTGCAAAGTAAGCCTGCTGTGTATTGGTCACACCATAATCTCCATTTGGAACCCACTGCAGTGCAAACATCGACTCTGAATTATTGTTGTTTTCTATCATGAATATATCAGCATAATCGTCCATTAATTCATAAGGACCTTTATCCATAACCATTTCAGCAGCTTTTTTAGCTAAATCAAGATATTCCTGACTACGTATTCCACTGTTTGGATCTGCTCCTAAACCAGAAAATGATAAATAAATACGAGATAACATTCCAAATGCGCTGTATCTTGTTAAACGACCATCCTGTGCCGCCTGTTCAGGTAAATATTTAGCTGCATATTCCAAATCCCGCATTACAAATTCATACACATCAGTAACTGGGTTGGTGCTTACAATCGGATTATTCACCAATGTTCCAGGATCTTCAGAAATAATTACATCTCCCCATAAAGAAGCCAGATACCAGTAAGCTGTTCCTCTCATAAAGCGCGCCTCAGCGATATATTGTTTTTGTAAATCATCTTCAACACTACTTCCTTTAATACCAATAATTACTAAATTAGATTGTTGAATTACATTGTAAAGCGATTGCCATGCCGACACCAGAGGTCCGGTCAAACCTGTTTCTGTTAAATCACTAAACGGATAAATATAATCCGAGTACGGAGCATATAAATTGTAAGAGCGCCCATCGCCCAAACCATAATAAAATTTATCGTTAAAATCGAACCAAACTTTGTTGTAAAGTGGCGCTGTTGCCGCTTTAAAGTCTTCTTCTGACTGATAGAAATTTTCTTCAGTAATTTGATCTTGAGGTTCTTCCTCTAAAAAATCGCTGCACCCAGTCCAAATAATGGGAAAAGCCATCAATAGAATCGTGTATATGATATGTATTTTTTTCATCTGTATCGTATTTTTATTACATGTGCTGCCTATTCTCTTCATCTTAAGTATAAATTCATTTAGAATGTAACATTTACCCCAAATGTATAGATACGAGGTGAAGGATAACGAGCATTATCAATACCTGTTAAAAGTGCATCCTGATTGGTTGATCCAATTTCAGGATCATAACCCGAATATTTTGTAAAAGTATATACGTTTTGGAGGTTGGTATAAACTTTAATATTTTGAATTCCAAATCGGGATACTAACTTACGTGGAAAATTATAACCAAAAGAGATACTTTGAATTCGCAGGTACGAACCATCCTCTACAAATCTATTACTGTAACGATAGTTAGAGGTTGATGAGGCTGAAGAAGCACCTATACGTGGCATATCCGAATCGCCCCCTACAATTTGTACGTTGCGGTAATCATTTGGACCATTTGGATCGATTAACGACAATTGCGCATAACCCAATGCTGATTTCAACAAGTTGGTACTTTCACGTGGATTTTCTAACCAGCGACGTTGGTAGTTTACCACTTCATTTCCATATGAACCAGATAGAAAGATATTCAAATCAAATCCTTTATAAGAAAATGAATTACCAATTCCGAACGTGAAATCAGCCTCAGGATTCCCAATATAACCTCGGTCTTCCTCGTTAATTACACCATCCTTATTTATATCCTCAAAAATATAATCTCCAATCCAAACACTATTTTCACCAATATCCATTCCTTCAGGTAAGGCTGTTGGAACAACTTCTCCGGCACTGTTCTTGTAATAAAAATCAGTAGCCTTCTCAAAACGGCCAATCACTTTATATCCATAATATTGACCTATTGGCTTGCCCACTGCCGTACGGGTAACTACGGTATTATCTGATCCTTGCTGGATATTTCTATTTAAAATACCGGTTTCCGTATTAAGAGATAACACTTTATTACGGTTAATGGAAAAAACCAGATTGGAACGCCACAGAAAATCTCCTTTATCAATGTTAACGGTATTCAATGTCAACTCAATTCCTTTATTTTCGAGCGACCCAACATTTACCCATGGTGCTGATGTTGCCCCTACTCCTGATGTACCAACGTAAGCAGGTAAAGGCAACTGCAATAATAAGTTCTTCGTTTTCTTGTAGTAAACATCTGCAATAAACTCGATGCGATTGTTAAAAAGATTCAAGTCAATTCCCGCATTACTTGAATAAGTCGTTTCCCATTGCAGATCTTCATTTGCAGTATTGGCAGCAAGTAATCCCGTTCCCCAATTTGTTGCTGATGCTGCATATGTTGAGGTATATGCATAGTTAGGTACATTTTGGTTCCCAACGGTACCCCAACCCAGGCGAAGTTTCAGGTTGTTAATGACTGCATTATCCTTCAGGAAATTTTCATTGGATACTTTCCATGCTATTGCCGCGGAAGGAAACCATCCCCATCGGTTATCTTTATAAAATTTTGATGAACCATCATAACGTAAAGTTGCTGTCAATAAATATTTATCATCAAAAGAGTAGAACATTCTACCAAAATAGGAACTAATTGAGCTAGTTCCGCTGCTGTTAGAATTTTTAGCTGTTGTAGCATCACCTGCATCCAAATCGGTTGCACCATTGGTTAAATATCCTGAACGATAAGCATAAAGGTTTTCCCAATGAGATTCCTGCATTTCCTGTCCTAACATCATGTTGATATTATGAATACCAAATTCACGATTGTAAGTCAGAATATTTTTCCAGTTCCAATACTTATTGTATGTCTTTGTGCGTGAGCCTTCGCTTACTTCATTTACAATAGCCCCAAAAGTATAGGTTGGATTAAAAGTATAGATATTACCAAATCCATAATCAAAAGAATATTCTGTTTTAAATGTAAGCCCTTTTATCAGTGTCGCTTCTGCAAAAGTGGAAGCTCTGATTCCAGCTTTTTCATTTCGGTTGTCTTTGATCATAGCCAAACCAACAGGATTGTTCTGAACGTACTCGTCAGTATCCGGACCATCAAAAGATCCATCGGCATTTCGAACCGCTACATTAGGTGTTTGTTTAAGGGCAGTCAGAATTAGAGATTCATCTGAAACAGTCGTTTTTTGTTTGGAGTTGCTGAATGCGAAATTCACACCAATTTTTAAAAAATCTTTCACCTGAGAGTCGAAAGTTCCCCTTAGGTTGAATCGCTCGAATGCTGAACCAACAGCTATCCCATCCTGATCAAGATAACCAACTCCCATGGCATAAGTACTTTTATCTGTGCCACCGGAAACTGACAAGTTATGACTTTGCATCATTGCATGAGTAAACATTTCGTCCTGCCAATCAGTACCTTCACCCAAAAGATCAGTACGGACAAAATTATTATCCAAAGGTACAATTCCCATGTCTGCACGAGTATTTTTATGTATCGCATACTCTTGCAGATTAAGTAAATCAAGTTTTTTAGGCATCTCCTGCCATCCCATATAACCATCGTAAGTTATAGTAGCTTCCCCTTTCTTTCCACGCTTGGTGGTAATAATAATAACTCCATTTGCTGCTCTGGATCCGTAAATAGCAGTTGCCGAAGCATCTTTCAAAACATCCATAGAAACAATGTCTGATGGATTTATTGATGAAAGAGCATTTTCGTTTCCAGAACCTGTTGCCCCATCAATAATTATCCCATCAATAACAAAAATTGGTTCATTTGAGCCATTCAGAGAACTGATACCACGAATGCGAATAGAAGAACCTGCACCCGGCGCTCCGCTGTTTTGCTGCACCTGTACTCCTGCTGCACGCCCCTGTAAAACCTGATCGATAGACGTGGTAACCGATTGGCTAATTGCTTCGCTTGAAACAGAAACCACTGATCCGGTTACGTCGGAACGCTTCATTTGACCATAACCAACTATAACAACCTCATCAAGAGATTGTACATCCTCAGCCATTACAACATTAATGGTGTTTTGATTATTCACCTCAATCGTTTGAGTATTGAAACCAATAAAATTAAATGTAAGCCTGGCATTTGAAGGTACATCCATACTGTAAACACCATCAATATTAGTAATAGTACCCTGGGTTGTACCTAAAATAACAATATTAACACCAGGTAAGGATTCTCCTCCTGAGTCAGTTACTTTACCCGTTACTCTTATCGTCTGGGCTAATGTTACCAAAGGCACAGCGATTAAAAGGAGCAATAGAAATATCCCCTTTTTTGTTCGAACATAGCATTTTTTCATAAATTTAAAATTTGCAGTATTTAATTCTGATTTAATTACTAACTGTTTAAGTATTAAAAACAGTGGTTCTATATGTGGTGGTTTTATTGATTATTTGTGAATGAGTAATATAAAATATGATCGCAATTAAATTTTGTTGTTTAAAATTACTTCTATTGAAATTAACTAACATGCAAGCTTGTTACTAATATTTGTTTGTTTGTTACATCGTTTGCGTGCCCGTTACATTTTATTTTATTTTGGTTACATTGATGGCTTAATTGCTTGTATTTAACCATTTTCAAGCCACCTAAAAACATTTTCAACATTTTATATTTATCTTTTAGTAAAGAACTTCGGATCAAGCTAAGCTTCATTGAATATGAATATAAACTCTCATAATTACTCGGAAAATGAAATACAGATATTGAAGGCTAAATTGAATTTCACTCTAACAAAATAATTCCAACATATAAAGATCAGACAATCGTACACTACGCATTTAAACCGATTCTTTACTTCCGAAATACAGCCCGCTAAATGATGTCAAAAAATCCCTTAACTCGATTCGTTTTTCTATTTTACCTGAACAGTCGTTGCAATTTTCCGGATACCTTCTGATTCTGCAATCACTTTAATTGTTCCGACCTCTCCTTGCTTTGCCTTAACAATTACCAATGCCAGTCCGTTAAATGCTTTGCGTTCATGAGAAGAAAATATTTCCAGATCGGATGGATCTCCATTATCTGTGGCAACAATCTCTCCCGGGCCTTCAATGCTGAATTTTATCAGATTATTTGAACGAGGCACCACAATTCCTTCCTGATCGCACACACTAACTGTAATAAAGGATAAATCTTTTCCATCACCTGTAATATAATTTCTATCCGCAGAAAGTTTTAATTGGCTGGCCTTTCCTGTTGTTTTCACGATCTCTTCAGCCCACTTTTCTCCATTTTTGTAAGCAATAGCTTTCAACTCTCCCGGAGTATATTTCACTTCGTCCCAACGAAAACGGTATTCTCCATCTATTTTTTTCTGATGTCCAAGCGATTTTCCGTTTAAAAACAATTCCACCTCATCGCCAGAAGTTGCAACATGAACCGGAGTAATTTCACCCACTCTTTCGGGCCAGTTCCAATGCGGAAAAATATGTACCATAGGTAATTCCGGACGCCATCTTGCCTGATAAAGGAAATAACGGTCTTTTTTAAAGCCTGCCAAATCAATAATTCCACAATAGGAACTGCGTGAAAGATAATATGGTGTTGGTTCGCCAATATAATCCCAGCCCGACCAAACAAACTCACCAGCAACATAGGGATGTTTATCCTGAGTAGCGAATACCTTATCGGCCGACGAGCCAAATGGAGCCGTATACAATTCGTAGGAACTAACATATTTCGTATTAGGATCACCACCAGAACCATCCATAGCAGGTGCACTGCTTCCGGCAAATACAGGAAACAAATAAGTTCCGCGAGTACTTAAAGCTGATGCCGTTTCACTGCTCACAATAAGCTTTCCTGGATATTTCTCATGGAAATCTGGATAAAGCGGATGTGTATGAATTCCTTTCATCGCAACATAAGCGGGTGCATTCCGAATTCCTTCTCCCTGATAATTTAAACTGATTACATCCGGCACTTCAGAAAACGGCATATCTGGTTTTGCAAAATTCATCGATGCCGTTGCAGGTCGTGAAGGATCTTCCTCTTTTACAATATCGCGTAAACGTTTTGAAATTGAAGTGCCTTCTTTATCTGTATATTGTTCTCCAACTTCGTTGCCATAGCTCCACATTATAACTGAAGGACAATTTCTGTCTCTGCGCACAAAAGCACGTGTATCCTGTTCATACCAGTCCGGGAAAATCAGATGAAAATCAAGCGGTGTTTTCTTTCTTTCCCACACATCAAAAATCTCATCTACCACCAAAAACCCCATTCTATCAGTCAATTCAAGTAATTCAGGAGCCGGAGGATTATGCGACAAACGAATAGCATTACAGCCCAGTTCATGCAACATTTCTAACTGGCGTTCAGCTGCACGTTTGTTAAAAGCTGCTCCCAAAGCTCCTAAATCGTGATGCTGATTAACACCTTGAATCCTTACAGCTTCTCCATTCACCACGATACCTTTTTCTGAATTATACTCTACAGAGCGAATTCCAAAACGAGTTTTATAAGTATCAATCAGCTTCCCGTCTTTCTGTAATGAGATTACAGCCAAATACAAGTTTGGAGTTTGCGTTGGAAGTGGTCCCCACAAAGCCGGTTTTTCAATTGTAACGGTGTTTTTAATTTCAGTATTTCCAGAAGCGGAAACGATAACTTTTTCCGGAGAAAAACGGGCAACAGGATCACCTGTTTGAACACCATTTTTGTCCAAAGCATAAACAGTTGTATTCACTTCAATATGGCATTCAGACTTGCTGTCATTATCAACAGTTACAACTAAATCTACTTCAGCCGCTTTTTCGGAAACATTGCGCGATGTAATAACTGTACCCCACTGACCAACATGCACCGAATTTGTTTTTGTTAACCAAACACTACGGTACAATCCTCCACCAGGATACCATCGGGCAGAGTTGGGTGGATTATCAATTCGGATTGCCAATTGGTTCACTCCACCGGGAATAATGTAAGACGTTAAATCAACCTGCCATGAATTATAACCGTAAGGCCATCCTCCCACCAAATTTCCATTTAACCATACAATTGCATATGACATAGCACCTTCTATTTCCAGGAAAATTGATTTTCCTGCATCATCAGTCGAAATATCCAGTTTCCTGCGGTACCATGCTGTTCCTTGACTCGCCAAACGTCCCATTCCTCCGCCAACTTCAGATTCCCAACCTTCCTGAAATGGCTCTTCGATACCCCAATCATGAGGTAAATTCAATTTTCTCCACGAACTATCATCAAAATCAGCCTGAACAAAAGGAAAATCACTTCCGGGATTTCCTTCCGGACGAATATGACGCTTTTCAGAATCCTTAATAAAATGATTTCCTGTTGGTAAAACCCAATCTTTCAGTACAGTTTGCTTCGCATCAACACGAACCGCTTCTGTTGGTTTCGAATCTGCAACCTTATCATCCTTACTATCATTCACTTCAGGACGCACATCATAAATAAGACTATCTGCATCTGCCTGCGAAACATACTTAAAAAAATACCAACCGCTGTTGATTAAAATACGTTCACGGGAATTTGTTTCGCTATTTTTTGTTTTCGAACATGACAGGAAAATTAAACATCCTAAAAGCACAAAAAGGCTCCTTGCTATCCAGTTCTTAAATGATCTTTTATTTGCATTCATACTCTTTTAATTTTATATTGATATCCGATCCTATTCTGCAAAAAGATATGCTCCAACAAATGCCAATTTAAAATTTACAGGTCTTTGCAATAACTCATATACTTCTTTAGGTAATTTACAAATCACTGGTTCAATATTCAATTGTACATTTTACACTCCGGAGGTCCCAAATAAGATGGTTTGAGTCCACCATTATCAATCATCAATTTTTGAAGCACAATTCCCGGATCAATCAACCAATATTTCACAGTATGGGTTTCTGTATTATTCAGTTTGTGTTTTGACTTTCTTACTAATTTATTATCGGATACCGCTGTACACCACCATTCTGCGTAATTCCAATCCTTACCTGTACAACCTTCATGCAGGTTAATAATCTGAGGTTCTTCATCATCTACAGATACCGCATATTTTAATCCGTCTTTATTCTTAAAATCCTGTGTTGGTGCCAAACACATAAAAAGAGTAATGGAATCATTTTTAGGTTTATTAAGCAATGTGAATGTATATTCCAAATGTGAATTGTCCTTACTAAACTCCTGATAACCTTTATTTACCGGCAATGATGTTACACCTCCTTTTGTGTTTCCCAAACCATTTATCACTTCCCAAGCAAATCCCTGACTGGTACTGCTTGAATTAAAGTCTGCAGCTTCAATGCTTACCACTCCGTTGTTCTCAATAAATCCTTGTAACTTCTTTTTATTCAGATCAATTTTATCTGCAATAACACCTAGTTCAATCACCTGACCATTACCAGATACAGAAATTGTTCCTGCTGAATTGCCGACAGGAAGTTGATCCCAGTTAACAGAAACAAAATGCCGATCCTCCTCTTTTAGATTATTTCCAATTCCACTGATTTTCAACCACTCAGGAGCTTCAACTTTATAATCTATTGCTCTTTTCCCAGTGTTGAAAAGCTCAAAATAAAATTTCTGCTGATTGATATTATCGAAATTTGAAAGATTCGCTGTAGAATCATGCTCTGTCCAAATTTTATCTTTCCCTTCAATCTTTATACAAAGCTGTCCTACTTCCGGCACTTTCAAATAGGTTACCTGAGGCATCGTATTAGAGTCCGGATGGTTCCAATAGGTATAACCAATATGCTGCTGTGCCATCATATGATTCCACTTACCATCAGCTAATTCAGTATGAAACTCAAGAGTAAGCAATGAATCACGTTTAAAAAGTTCAACTACTTTATCAGCCATCAAGTTAGTTGCAGCTCTATTTTCTTTAGCATACTGCTTATTTTTAGCCACATACAAATACATTTCATTCAGATTAGCACAAATAGTTACTGGAAAATAAACCAATTGATAAAAGGCATCTTTTTGATCCTCATCTATGATATCATAAAGACTTTTAGCTCTTTGTGCTAAACGATTGTAATCCTCAACTACTTTTTCAAATTCCCGGTAATGAATCAAACTATAGGTATGATTGTCCAATAATTCAGGTGTGCGACGCCTGTTATATTTTGTATATAAATCCAGCAGTTCAGCGATTTCTTTTGCATATTTTCCAGAGAATTGTTCTGATGCCCAATTTGTTGTATATTCTGATAATTCATTTACAGTAACCGACTCAGGATTCCATGCATAGTCGAAGAAAAATGAAATAGGTAACTCCATTGGTTTCAAGTCGCCAACATTCACAATCCAAATACGATCAACCCCGTGTTCATATGTTAATCTTAATTGCTCCCAAACCCGCGGTAATGAATTCGTATTGAGCCACTTGTAATTACGCGGACCTCCCACATAATCAAAATGATAATACATACCGTAACCTCCCGAACGTTCAGCAGCTTCTGGTTCCGGCAATACCCTAACATTTCCCCAGTTGTCATCACAAAACAATAGTGTAACATCATCAGGTACTTTCATACCTTTGTCGTAATATTCCTGAACTTCTTTGTATAAAGCCCAAACCTGCGGTGTTTCATTAGCTGGCTTCTGAGTCACCTCTTCTATAATTTTTCGTTGATTGGCAACAATATCTTCCAGTAGTTCGATGTTGGTTCCTTCTTCCATGGCTTCATCGCCATCTCCTCTCATAGCAAGAGTAACAACACTTTCCTTATTACCCATTCGTTCAATTCCCTCTTTCCAGAAAGCATCCAATTGGCTTTTGTTGCTCTTATAATTCCATGCTTTTCCACCGTATGGTTTCCATTCTGCATGAGCTCTCATCAATGGTTCATGATGTGATGTGCTCATTACAATTCCAAATTCATCTGCCAGCTGAGCATTTAGCGGATCGTCGCTATTAAAACTTGCCCACCACATAGCAGGCCACAAGAAGTTGCCTTTTAAGCGTAAAATCAATTCGAAAACATGCTCATACATTTGATGATTGAATCCGCCGTAATTCTCAACCGCCCATCGTCCTAAAGCAGGTTCCTCATCGTTTAAAAAAATACCGCGATATTTAACTTTTGGCTCACCCAAATTATATCTGCCTGCTTTAATAAATACCTCGGAGTGCTTTTTTACAGGAACATCAGCCCAAAAATACCAAGGAGAAACTCCCATTTTACGGCTAATATCGAACATGCCGTAAATTGTGCCTCTTTTATCGCTCCCGGCAATCACTAAAGCTCTATCAACGTTTGGTAAAGGATTCTCAACTACTTCAATTAAACTATTATCCCATTTCCCCTTTACATCATCTACAATTAACTTACCAGACTTAATTAATCCGTCTATCAATTGACTTTTTCCAATTGTTCCTATAATGATAACAGTACCCTGAGGATTTTTTCCAATATGCAAAGGACTAGTTACTCCTGTTACTTTTTCGATGTCTTTTTGAAATAATTCAGCGACTTTAATTACACCTGAATAGTCTTTATCATCAATATATATGGGAGTGCCTTTTTGAGATTTTACTATCGGGAAATTGTTCTCATTTACTGAAAAAGACACAAATTTATTCTCACTTAATTCCTTACCTGTACCATTTTTACAAGAGATTATACTGAACAAGACAATCAACTCTAACACAATAAATCTTATCATATTGATTTTATTTGTTTTTATCATTAAACTGAAACACATTACCTCGGGCTGCATTAATTGGCTGTTTTCACTCACAATCTCAGCTGAAGTTCAATAAAACTTAAATTTCTAAAGTCCTTCTCCAGGTACTTAAAAAAAAACATTTATCATCCATTTAGTTATTGTTAATCATTAATTATGGTGAGTCTTTAAAAATTTAAGTTTCTTAAGATCTTCCAATTTATATTTTGGTTGATCCAGTTGAGAAGGAATTGGTCTGTGGGAAAAAGTTTGAAAATAAAGCAAACACGCATCCCTCCACCATATAGCTTCCTTTAATTGTATTGCCAATTTATTTTGCACATCATTAAATCTATTTTTATCCACTTTTGATTGAAGAGAATTCCAGGTGCATTGAAAATATTTTACCTGTTCAACACCCATGCTGTATCTGTAACACAATTCTGTCCATAAATCCCTGCCATTAATCAATTCATAATTCCATGGCAAATGATGAAACCACAGCAAAAGTTCTTCCGGGCAAAGTGCAGGATCGTTATAAACTGAAAACAAAGGTTCTGCATACTGACTGACTGCATTACTTCCGCTTGATGATCGGTTAAATCCAATACCAATGCTATCTGCCTTATGGTAATAAGTTGGCAACCAGTCTGGTCTTGCTCCGGAAATCTCGCACCAGGGTTCTGGACCATAATGATGGCCCCACCCCATTAAATGATGTAATCCCAGTGGTGTCATATAATTTACAACGGCTTCTCTGGATTCCATCATTACACCTGACATTTGATTCAGAAAATCCGGATCGTGTGAAAAGGTTTGCATTAACCACTCCGTTGCAATTTTCCTGGCAGATAATTGATGATTCCAGGCCAAACGACCAAAAGCATACCAATTGGCCTGAGCAAAATGATGTCCGCACCAATTACTGTCTAAACCTATATTAGCAACCCCGGCAATAGCTGTTATCGAGTCATCGTAAACAGATCCGTCGGTAATCCTGGATACTGTAGAGTTTCTTCCATTTGTGTAGGTGTCTGAGTTTAAAAACTCCTTAAACAGTGTTCCTAAATAAACCAAGTGGTCCGAAAAACCCAAATATTCTTGTGTTATCTGTAATTCTGGCATCAGGGTAGTTTGGTGCAATGCACCAAACAAAGGACTGAATGGCTCTCTGGGCTGAAAGTCAACAGGGCCGTTTTTCACTTGAAGTATTACATTTTTGCGAAATTTCCCATCCAGAGGTTTAAATTCATCATAAGCTTGTTTAGCGCGATCGTTTCCGTTGGAATTGTAAACAAAGGCTCTCCACATCACAATGCCTCCATGTGGTTTTAAAGCGTCGGCAAGCATATTGGCACCGTCAGCATGTGTTCTTCCAAAATCCTGAGGTCCGGGCAGTCCTTCAGAATTAGCTTTCACTAAAAAACCGCCAAAATCAGGAATTAATGAATAGATCTCATTGGCCTTCTCCTTCCACCAATTCTGTACTTCTTCTTTTAAAGGATCAGAATTCTCTAATCCACCTAATGCACTTGGTGAGGAAAAATTAATCGACAAATAAACTTTGATTCCGTATGGGCGAAAAGTATTTGCTAACACTTTTACTTTTTCCAGATATTCCAGTTTTAGAATATCGGGTTTGGCATTAACGTTATTTAATACAGTTCCATTAATACCTATTGATGCATTTGCCTTAGCATATTCCACATATCTTGGACTGATCTTTTCTGGAAGATCTTCCCATTGCCAAATTGAATGACCAGCGTATCCTCTTTCAACCGTGCCGTCTAAATTATCCCAATGATTCAGAATTCTTCGTTGGTATGATGGTACTTCTACAATGTCAAAATTTGCTTTATGTGTATTCTCAGTTTGTAAGTATCTTAAATAATGATAGGTACCATATAATGCTCCTAAATCGGTATTTGCAATAATAATGGTTACATTATTGCCTACTGTTCTTATGATATAACCGTCATTCCCTAATACACTCAACTCTTCTTTCTTAAAGTAAGATGATAAATCTTTTTGGCTGGATGTGCCAACGCATAAACCATTTGAATTCAATCGGCTTACATCCTTCACCTCCCTATTATACAATTTATTAAGACCACTTTTGAGTTCATTGTGAATGATGGTAAAAGTTGGAGATGATTGTGGTATCCAAATAAAAGATGGGCAGGCAAACGACGCGCTTTCAATCGTTTCCATATGTGTAAACCACAATTCTGAACCATCCAATTTATTTTGACCTGAAGCCCATTGTGTTACAGTAATAAAATACAAAAATATGATCAAGAAATATTTAGTAAGCATATGTATCGGTTTTGGCTTTATTAAAATATATTTTCGCAATTGCTAAAAACATATTAGGGTTAACAAATCAGATTCTTTATTTTTATCAAATTCACTTTTTCACCTCAACCATAGAATTTGGCATTCAGTATTCAAGTGTTAATTTCTTTGGACTACAAGATACGTATAGTCTCTTCTTGAACTAAAACACTCTTGTTACCAACTATTTTCTGTTAGTTACTGCGAATTACATATTTGTTACATTATCTTTCCTATTGGTTACATTGTGCTGTTAAGCTTAAATTAAGGCTTGTAATTTTCACACTATTTAGTATTTTTTAATATTTTTAGACACCATTAATGAAAACTGACAAAACTATGCGCTCAAAACAATATATCACACTTCTTATTCTCTTATTCTCAATATCCGCTTTTTCTCAAAAAAAAAAATTATTCGACTATAACGAAGGATTATCCAATAGTTTAATTAATCAGGTTTACCAAGATCATTTAAATTTTTTATGGGTCGCTACCGAAGATGGATTAAATCGATTTGATGGAATCAAATTTAAGTCCTACGCAAACAATATAAATCTTAGCAATACATTAAAAAACAATTTTGTAACCGCATTATCTGAAGATAAAAAGGGAAATTTATGGGTTGCTCAAATAAATGGATTGCAAATATACAATCATGAAACAGAATCTTTCCATGAAATAGAATTAGCTCTGTCTCATCAAAAAGATCATCTGTTTATATCCTGTATGATAACATCATCAAATGGTGACATTTGGTTGGCAACAACAGGGCATGGATTGATTCGAATCGATAAAAACACCCTAAAACCAGATTATTGTGAAAAGCTAAATGAACAATTGGGCAAACATAGTCTGATAGATATTTTTGAAGACAAAGAAGGAACATTATGGATCGCTTCCAACCAGAGTTTAAATTCTTTTGATCCGGACACGAAGGAAATTAAGAATTTCACCTTATCCAAAAACAATCAAACATTCTTCTTGAATAAAGAAATTTCATGTATCTGTGAAGGAGATCAGGACATTATATATATAGGGTTTTTAAACGGTGGATTAGCTCAGTTAGATAAACAAACCGGAGTTGTAAAACCAATCAACTGTGCAAACCAAAATGAAGATAATCTTCCGGTAAAAGATATTCTTTTTGATTCAAAAAATCGGCTGTGGGTAGGAACAGATGGTTTTGGCTTAAAGCTATTGAACAAAGAATCAAATCTGTTGGAAAACTATACCACTGTGAATGCCTCTTTCGATTTTTTAAAGAGTAAAATTCATTCTATTATCGAAGATAAAACGGGTAATATTTGGTTGGGTATTTTTCAAAAAGGCATTTACTTACTACCCGAATCGCAAGAAACATTTAAGACTTATGGATACAAAGCCTTTGATCAAAATAGTATCGGATCAAGCTGTATAACGGCAATTGACGGAAATGGCAAAGAACTTTGGATTGCAACAGATGGAGACGGCCTGTATTATTTGAACCGATCAACTAAAAAAGTTAAACACATCCCTTTAAAAAATGAAAGTGGGATTTTTGTTGGAGAGAATATTCTTACTCTGTATAATGATACAAACGACTATCTGTGGTTAGGCAGATATATTAATGGTCTTATCAGATATGATAAGAAAAACCAAAGTTTTAAGACCTTTACTACTAAAAAGAACAACACCTCAGGTAAAACTTATAATAAAATCACGTCAATCACAAAAAACAAGCAAAACCAACTGATCATAGGAACCTTAGACGATGGAATATGTAGGTTTGACACTCAAAAAGAATTGTACTACGACGGACTAGACATTCCCAAATCGCTGAATGAAAAAATTCCTAAATGGATTCTTTGCGTTTACATTGATAAAGCTCAAAATTTATGGATCGGAACCTATGTTGGACTCTTTCATGTTAACCTAAAAACAAAATCACTAACTCAGTATTCGAAAGAAAACGGACTGCTAAAAAATAACACCGTCGACTGTATTATTTCCGATAGTGAAAATAACATATGGGTTGGTACCTACGAAGGATTGGTGAAAATAAACGGTGATAGCTCCAGCTTCTATGATACCAACGATGGTTTATGCAACAATGTGGTCTGTTCAATAGTTGAAGATGAATACAACCAACTATGGATTGGAACACATAACGGATTGTCCAGATTCAATCCAAAAGATGAGTCTTTTACCAACTATTATTCCTACGATGGTATTCAGGCAAATGAATTCTCAAGAAATGCAGCCTTTAAATCAGATAAACAAGAACTTTTTTTTGGTGGTATAAATGGAATTACACAAATCTGCAAAGATTATGCAACTATCGTCAGAGAAGTGAGAGATGTTATTCTTACAGAATTTTTAAGTTTCGACAAACCAGTGAAAATTGGTGATAAATCGGGTAAGCATGTAATTTTGGATAAATCAATAGTTCTTGCAGATACAATCAGGCTTCGCGAACAGGATAATGTATTTTCAATTGAATTTACTTCAGCCGATTTTGCGAATCAAACAGCCGTTTCTTACGAATATATAATGGAAGGTTTTGATTTAAGCTGGAACGTAACAAACTCGACCAATAAAAGGGCTACCTACACCAATTTAAATCATGGAATCTATACCTTTTGGGTGCGTGCCGTTGATAAAGAGAACCTCTCAACACCAAGAAAACTTACCATTATTATCTACCCCCCCTGGTATAAAATGCTTTGGGCAAAAATTTTATGGATACTATTAACCGGCACTTTTATTTATGGAATATTTCTGTTATACATGGAGAAGGTGAAACGCCTGCACGCCGAAAAGGTGAATGAAATGAAAATGCAGTTTTTCATCAATATATCACACGAAATTAAAACCCCTTTATCGTTAATATTAGATCCCTTAGAAAAATTAATCAAACAAGATTTTGGTGAGAAAAACTCGAGGCTGTTCTTTATTATGCAGCAAAATGCCAATAGAATATACCGTTTGGTTAGCCAAATGATGGATGTGAGGCGAATTGACAAAGGACAGATCCTTATTAAATTTCAACAAACAAACATCTACAGCTTTATTAAGGAGATAGCTCAATCTTTCGAACTGTTAGCCAACGATAAGAACATATCTTTCAGTATAACTACCAGCGATCCGGATATTGAGGTATGGATAGATCCTCTGAATTTTGAAAAGGTTATTTTCAACCTATTATCAAATGCTTTTAAATTTACACTTTCAGGAGGTGAAATAGAATTAAGTATCACAAAAGAAACCATTGGAAAAGGAAATCATCAACATGAACAGGTAAAAATAACTGTCAGCGATACAGGTGTTGGAATTAAGGAAAGTGAAATTGAGCGAATTTTTGATCGCTTTTACCAAGTTTATTCGCCGGATACGAAACAATCAACAGGTACAGGCATTGGTTTGCATCTTTCCCGTTCATTGGTTAGCTTACACAAAGGCAAACTTTTGGCCGAAAACCGTAATGACCAAACCGGAAGCCGATTCATCATTACACTTCCTCTTGGAAATGAGCATCTTTCCCCAAAAGATCTTATCACAGAAAAAACAGCTTTTCAGGCTCCGTCACATAAATATATTTCGCAGGTATCAAAAGAGAACATCCAAACTCCTGTTGATAAAAGCGTAAAACGCAAAACCAATTACAAGATTATGATTGTTGATGATGAAGTTGACATCAGAAACTATCTGTACAATGAATTATCTGCCTATTATAAAGTAGTGGCGTGTGAAAATGGTAAAAAAGCTCATGAAATTTTATTGGACGAAAAACCAGATCTGATTATTAGTGATATTATGATGCCGGAAATGGATGGTATCACTTTGTGCAAAAAAATAAAAACAAATATTCTAACCAACCATATTCCTGTTATTTTACTTACGGCACTTTCTAAGGAAGAAAATGAAACAGAGGGCATTGAAACGGGTGCCGACATGTATTTGGTAAAACCTTTCAAAAGTGAATTTATCCTTAAAATGATTTCTAATATTTTAGAAAACCGGAAAAAGATATACAGCAAATTACAGACTAAGAAAGAACATGAAATAGAAAATATAGAAATAAAATCGCACGACGAAATATTGATGCAAAAAGTAATGGCAATTATTAAAGATAACATCTCTAACAGTGAGCTAAATGTTGAAATGCTGGCCGATGGTGTTGGAATCAGCAGAGTACATATGCATCGAAAATTAAAAGAGCTGACCAATCAGTCGGCCCGTGATTTCATCAAAAACATTCGGATGAAACAGGCAGCCTATCTGCTTACAACAAGTAAAATTAACATCGGAGAAATAGGTTATGCGATCGGGTATTCTAATTTATCACATTTTTCAAAATCTTTTAAAGCTTATTATGGTGTATCACCAAAAGAATATTCATCAAAGCAACACGAGAGTTGAAAAATCTTAATTCATTTTAATAAAATAAAAAAGATGAACCGTTGAGTTCATCTTTTTTGCTTTATAATACTGATTCAAATTAACTTAAAAATTTCTTTCTCAAATCTTCAACCTGCTCATCATTAATAGGAACCATTTTTCCAAGAGGAGCACCGATCACTAGAGATTTAGCACTAAACTCAGCTACCTCAAGTCTGTCAAATGCCTGCATCATAGAGCCACCAGTTACCAAAAATGAGTTGTTTGCAACCAAAACAGCAGGAACTGTATCGCAAATCATTTCGGGAATTGTAGTATTCCCTTGAAATTGAGTTTCAATTGGCAGGCAAGGTACATCCTGTAGGAAAATCCAGCTTTCTGGTATCGTTCTTACATCAAATTTAACGCCTGTTGTACCGTAAGCCATTAAATAGGGAGACTGAGTAATAATGATTGTATTCACATTTGGATTTTGCTCATAAATCATCTGATGCAACTTGGTTGAACGGCTTGGTGTTTTGCCTTCCTCCGGTTTACCATCTTTAATCTGAACAATGTCCTCAGTTTTAAGATCCCATCGGGCTATTCCTGTTGGAGTAATCAAAAAATCGTTTCCTTCGGCACGCATCGAGATTGTTCCAAAAGAGCTGATCATTAAATTTTGACGACAAGCACGGTGAACAAATTCAACAATCTCCGATCGAAGTGCTTTTTCGATGGTTGTATTTACCACATTGGTATTGCAGTCTTTAACTTCGGGCATTTGAGCTTCGTAGGCTTTAATTTGCTCATCGGTTAAGTAAGTTGGATTCCCAATTCCTTTGGCGTTAATGATGGTTTGACAGCAAAACTCCAATGTTTCAAAACGAGTATAAGCATCCAGCATATCTGTACCACCCAAAACAGTACCGTGATTTTCCATAATTACGGCCATGTAATCGCTGCCAATAAATTGTTTCGCGATTACTGCTCCCAAAGCCTCACTGCCTGGCAATTCATATTCTGCATAACCTATTTTTCCGCATACTTTTTTAGCCTGAGGAATAATATTTGTATTTGGTATTTCTCGAACAATACTGAAAGAAACCAATGCCGGCGGATGCGCGTGAATTACTGCTTTTATTTCAGGACGAGCATCATATATTGCCTTGTGAAAAGGATATTCCGACGAAGGTTTGTGCTTGCCAACAATCGTTCCGTCTTTTTTCACACAAATAATATCATCTTCGGTCAATTTGCCTTTATCAATAGCCGATGGGGTTACCCATATGTCGCCATTTTCATCCATGATAGAAATATTCCCTCCTGATGTGGTGGTCATTCCATCTCTGTAAATTTTACCAATAACTTGTGTTAACTGAGTTTTTGGATGTAATAAATTCGGATTAAAATTTTTCATCATTCTATAAGTTAGTATCAAGACACAAGTATCGAGACACACGATTTAAATAATTTCTTTTTAGTATGCTGCTTCGTAAATCTTAATGGTCTCTTCCAAGGAAACTTCTCTTGGGTTACCTCCAGTACAAACATCGGCCATCGCATTTTTCGCCATCGCTTTAAAGTCCTTCGGATCAACATTCAATTCTTTTAATCCTGCAGGAATACCAACATCTTTCGACAATTTTTTAATAGCATCAATAGCCGCTTTCTTCTTTTCATCTACCGACATACCTGTTGTATCTGCACCCAAGGCTTCTGCTACCTTACCCAATTTTTCGCCACACACCTCAGCATTAAATTCTTCTACATAAGGCAAAAGAATTGCATTACAAACACCATGAGGCAAATCGTACATTCCACCCAACTGGTGAGCCATTGAGTGTACATATCCCAAACCGCAATTTGAGAATGCTTGTCCGGCAATGAATTGTCCCCAAGCCATTTTTGTTCTGGCTTCAATATTCTGTCCATCTTTTACTGCATCTCTTAAACTACTGCCGATTAGCTCTATCGACTTTAGTGCAAGCGTATCCGACCATTCAAAAGCACCCGCAGTTACGTAAGCTTCAATGGCGTGAGTTAAGGCATCCATTCCTGTTGCGGCTGTTAAAGAGGCAGGTTTATTCAACATTAACATACTATCGTTAACTGCAATATCCACCAAACAGTTTTTATCAACCATCACCATTTTTACTTTACGCTTTTCGTCGGTGATCACATAGTTGATCGTAATTTCACTTGCAGTACCAGCAGTTGTATTGATTGCGATTATTGGTAAAGATTTCTTTTTTGAAACATGAATTCCTTCATAATCTTCAATAGAACCACCATTGGTTGCTAAAACACCAACAGCTTTACCACAATCCTGAGGAGAACCACCGCCCAAGGTTATGATACAATCACATTTATTTTCTGTTAAAATAGCTAAACCTTCCTTTACGTTTTCGGTATTTGGATTTTGCTTTACACTACTATAAGTCACATAATCCAGGCCAGCTCCTTTTAGTACATCTTCCACTTTTTCTGCCACACCAATCTTCACCAAAACCTCATCTGTTACAAATAAAGCTTTTGTAAAACCTCTGGCGGCCAGTTCATCTTTTAATTCCAGTAAAGCATTTGGACCTACCAAACTTAAAGGTGGCAAGTAAATTCGTCTGCAAGTATTCATTTTTGTTTATTTTGAGATTGTTATGTTTTATTTTGACTCTAATTCAATTTTATTGGTCGTAAAACCCTCTAAATTTCCGGCAATTACCAGGGCCGCTCCAAGCGCACTTGCATTATCAATTTCAGAAGTACGAACTTTTTTATCCGTAAAGTAATTGGTAAGAAGACTTACAAATATTTTATTTCGCGAAAAACCTCCTGATACGTAAATCGTTTTTGTTGTATCCCTTTTCGGAATAACAAGTTCTACAGAACGAACACACAAACGGGTTAATTCCATTACCAAGCGAGTGTATGCTTCATCATAATCTGCGAAAACAGATAAATCCACTTTTTCGAGTCCTTCACTGAATTTTTCAATTCCTTCGGGGAAAAATAATAAAGCTTTGCCGAATTTCAGATTGATGGAATTTACTGCATCTTCGCAATAATCGATATTTTGAAAATACTTATCACTTGCATTAAAATGATGATTGAGCCTGGCAATGCATGCTTCATGAAAATGCCCCATAAATAACCGGGATGACTTCACCTGTTGCTTTTCAGGAGTCAGAAAACACAAACAATCGTTCTTCAATTGTTCGCTTGTTAAAGGCTCTTCGTTAAATGGATTCATGCTAATGCACCACGTTCCGGTGGAAACCAAAATAAAATCTTCTTTTGAATTGTGAAGATAAGGAACCAAGGATGCGGAGCTATCGTGAATACCAACTCCTGTTTTAATTTCTTTTCCTTTAATCAGAGCAGGATAAACCTGATCGTTATTAACAGGTTTTGGCAATTTTAAGCCTTCCTTTTTTAGCCATGGATGATATTGCATTTTATCGAAATCCCATAGAAAAGTGTGACAGCCAATAGAGGTTGGTTCAGATGTTATCTGCCCGGTTAAAACCAAAGAAAGATATTGCGGAAAATGAAGTATATTCTCCACCTTTTCCCAAAGATCTTGTTTTTCTTTTTTTAACCAAAGCACCTGAATTCCAGAATTTAAAAGCAATCCCAAAGCCGGGCTGGCCGTTTGACGGCAAAACTCATCCATTCCGCGGTATTCTTGAAATAAGGATTCCTGAATTTCAGGATTTACTTGCTTTAGGTAGTTGTAAATTGGCGTTACTAATTTACCTTCTTTGTTTAAAAAGGCAAGAGATGCACCATAGGTTGAGAAATTAATGGCCTGAATATCGAACTTTCCTTCCTCAACAAGAACACTCAAAGTATTCACCATCCAATTTTGAATCAATTGAATATCATCGCATTCAAAACCATCATCGTCAACTGTCGTCGAAAATTTCTCTTCGTATTGATAAACCAAATTAAACACCCGATCGAATAGAAGTATTTTTTTATTGGTTTTGCCAATATCAAAAACTGCGATTACTTTAGTATCCATCTATTGTAATTTTGATTCAATAAAAAAGCGAACCAGATGATGAAACAAATGTGTTTCATCATCCAGCTCCTTCTACTTATCTTTTAGATAAAACTTCTTTTTCGTAAGCTTGTATTTCTGCGATATAATCCTCGCTAACAGGTACACCTTCTTGTAAACAGTAGTAATCCCAAACAGCACCAAATGGCTTTGTTTTCAACTCCTCAAGAAGTGCTAAACGTTCAAAATTCTGCCCGTTTTCTTCATATTTCACTAATGTAGAAGTAGGCTCCAACATAGCAATCATAAACGCTTTTTGTGCTGCACGTGTACCTACTACATAAGCACCAATACGATTGATAGAAGCGTCAAAAAAGTCAAGACCTACATTTACGCGACCGATAAAGTCGTTACGTACTATTTCAGAAGCGATCAACTGTACTTCTTCGTTAAGTGTTACCACGTGATCAGAATCCCAGCGAACAGGACGTGTTACGTGAAGTAATACTTCGTCTACAAACTGAAGGCACGAAGAAATCTTATCGCCTACAACCTCTGTTGGATGGAAGTGACCATTATCCAAACAAATCATTTTGTTGTTCTTGATAGCATATCCCAGGTAATAATCGTGTGAACCTACAGTCATAGACTCAGCACCTATACCAAATACTTTACTCTCAACAGCATCCTTCATGTATTCTTTTGGAAATTCTGCAGCGAAACCTTCATCAAGAGATTTAGTCAACTGTGAACGCATTCCGTTACGATCGACCGGGGTATCTTTAGATCCATCAGGAATCCAGGTATTCAATACACAAGGGCTTTCCAGCTGTTTACCAATTTCAGCAGCAATTTCGCGTGTACGCTTAAGGTGTTCTACCCAAAATTTACGTACCTCTTCATCTTTAGAAGATAAAGTAAATCCACTATCAGCCTTAGGGTGAGAGAAGAATGAACCATTAAAGTCCATACCAATACCTTGCTTTTTACACCAGTCTATCCATCCTTGGAAATGCTTTACTTCAATAGCATCACGATCAGCAGCTCCATCAGAGAAGTCACCGTATAAAGCATGTACGTTTACGCGTTGCTTACCTGGCAGCAATGACATTACCTTTTCCAGATCAGCCATAATTTCAGTTACATTACGTGCTTTTCCAGGATAATTACCTGTAGCCTGAATACCTCCGGAAAGTTGACCGTCAGGATTCTCAGTACCCGACACATCATCAGTTTGCCAGCAGTGAAGACTGATTTTAATTTCATTGATTTTATTCAATACAGCTTCAGTATCAACACCTAAAGCAGCATACTGCTCCTTGGCCAACTCATAGGCCTTTTTAATCATTTCTTTATTTGCCATAACACGTATATATTCTAAATAAAATACTTCTTCTAATTCAACAGAAACAGGTGAATCATCTGAATTAATATTCTCTAAAACTTAAAAAAAATGCCATTTACATTGCATTCCCCAAACCAACAATCACCACGGAAACAATAATAACGGCTATACCAATAGTTATCGTCCATTTTGTTTTAGGAGCTACTCCTTTCCATTCATTTCGGTAGATTCCCCACATATTAGCGGTTAGAATGATGGTGGACATATGAAGAATCCAGGAACTTGCACCATTCCCAAGTTTACTCTCGCCCATTCCGTAAAAGAAAAACTGGAGAAACCATGTGGTTCCGGCCAGTGCAGAAAACAAGATGTTATTCCGGATAGGTGTCGATTTATTTCCAAAATCTTTATAGGACTTATTTTTAAAACTTAAAATAGTAGTCCATATTAAATTGGTTGTTAGTCCCCCCCAAAGAATTACCACAAATGATACATTGTTTTGAAACAAGTGACTTGAACCTTCAAATAAATAATCGGGTAATAAGGCTGCCGATTCGGCCATGGTTTTACCTGCTTCAATACCAAAATTAAAGAATGAACTAAGGATACCAGATAAAATAGCGATCACTAAACCTTTCACCAAACTAAACTCTGCAACGCTCTTTTTTTGATCCTCCTCGCTTAACTCACCTTCTTTCAACATTCCTGCATAACCACACAAGGCAATACCAACAAGACAAACTACTACTCCAACTAACACTAATTGTCCCCCTGAAGAGGCCAACATATCGGTAAAAGAAACCTTCCCCGCTGTTGGATTAATATTGTAATATATGGAAGGAACGATTGCACCAAAAGCTGAACAAAACCCAAGAACTACCGAATTCCCTAATGACATGCCTAAATAACGAACACCTAAACCATAAGTAAGGCCGCCAATGCCCCAACAAAGGCCTAATGTAAATGTAAGAGCAAAAATCTGGGATGAACTGGCTAAAATAATATCAAAAAAGCCTGGGATCGTTAAATATGCTGCTATTGGTGGTACTATTAACCATGAGAATAAACCGCCAACAATCCAAAAGCTCTCCCATGCCCAGCCTTTTACTTTGTTAAAAGGCATGTAAAAACTACCTGATGCGACTCCACCTAATGAATGATAAATAATTCCTAATAACGCGTGCATATTTTCGGATTTAGTTTGATTTAATTGGTATTTTTGTTTTTGTTATATTCTGATAATATGAGACACAAATGTATATTGACACCTACATAATTTCAATACACAAACTGGCGTTTCATTTGCACTTTTTGGACCAATAATGGAAGATTTTTTCAAATACATATCTGCAAGTGAAGAAGACAAGGATTGGGGGCTCTATTTAAATGTGGCCGGAAAATCAAAAGTCCCCTCAGGAATCACCTATCCATCTGCAGAACATCCCAGTGGATATCACTTTTCATGGGCCAAAGGACGCACTCTAAATGAATATCAGATTAACTACATTACGAAAGGAACAGGGATACTCGAAAACGCCCGGGGAAAATTTGCGGTTAAGCCCGGTTCATTACTAATTATCCGAAAAGGGGAATGGCATCGCTACAGACCTACCAAAAATGAAGGTTGGCTTGAACATTACATTGGTTTTGACGGCATGTTTGCGAACCACTTTTTACAGGAAAATCAAATTCTGCAAGGACAATCGGTTATCCATTGCGGTGTGCGCGAAGATTTTATTGATACTTACTACAAAATTTTCGAGTTGGTTCGAAACGAAGATCCAGGAAACCAGCACATTGCTGCCGGACTGGTGATTAAATTACTTGGATGTATAGTCTCCTGGGAAAAGCAAAAAAACTTCTCTGGAAAACCTATTGAAAAGCTGATTCTGGAAGCTCGTTTTTACATGCGGGAACATATTGAACAAGAGGTAGATCTTCAAAAACTTGCAGAAGATAATTGCATTGGCTACTCCTATTTCCGAAAGATGTTTAAAAAATATACAGGGATCTCTCCCCACCAATATCATTTGGATTTAAAAATCATGAGATCAAAAGAACTGATTCTAACAACTAATAAATCGATGAAAGAAATCAGTTACGAACTTGGCTTTCAGTCTATTCATTATTTTAGCCGGATATTTAAGAAAAAAGTAGGACAAAATCCGTCTGAACTGCGGGGAACCGTAACTAAATAGTTGAAAACGAAAAAGAGACCATCAATTTAAGATAGTCTCTTTTCCTTTACTTAGATATAATAAAAGCTAAATCCATTGAACACAGCAACTTAGTCTTTAATCCTTACATCTTTATTATTGCTAAGCTTTAACTTATTTTCTTTTGCTCCACGCACTTTAAAATCAGTAAACTTCCAGTTTTTTGCATAAGATATATTCCCAGCATTATCTCCTTCGAAGCTTACATTCTTAAACTGAAAATTATCAATGGTACTTTCCTCTATACCGGTTACCTTGATGCACGTTTGAGCATTAATGGCATGAACATTTTCGAAAAACATATTTTTGAATTTAGGCATGCCCTTTTCAGGTGGTACTACCCCCAATAATTTTTTCCAATGAATCGGTAACTCTCCATAATTATAACCTTCAGGCAATTTTGAATTGCTATAGGATGGATTCCAATTTAAGTTCACAACAAACGGATCCCTTACCCCATCCATTTGGATGTTATACATGTAAATATTTTCGATTGTACCCCCTCTTTGCGAAGTACTTTTAAATCGCAAACCATATTTAGTCCCTAATCCTTTCATGTTGTATATCAGCACATTTCTGACACTTCCTGAAGTTTCACTACCACAAGTAAACAAACCATCGCCACGGCCGGCAATACAATCACGAATCACAATATATTCACACGGACGATTCACTTTTAAACCATCAGAATCCCGGCCAGCTTTTAAGCAAAAATTATCATCATTACAATTTACGTAACAATTTTGCACCAGAATTCTGCTTGATGAATCAATATCGACGCCATCGGTACTAGGTCCTTTTCCTTCAATGTTATTATTGATCGTCATGCCTTGAACGGTTACGTATTCCGAATACAAAATATGAACAGACCAGAAACCAGCCTGATACAACACAAAATCTTTCAACATTACATCTTTTGAATTCTCGATAATGATACCTCTTGGTCTTTTGCAATCGTAATCAACAACCCAACGCAAACCTTTCGGGTCATACTCTTTGCGCATGCTGTGATATTTGTCCCAAAATACTTTTCCTTTGCCATGAACAACACCATCACCAGTAATGGCCACATTATGCTGATCAATAATATTAATTAATCCTGCAGGCCAATCCATTTCAATACCAGCTACTCTTGTTGGAATTTCTTTATAATCATTAATATCCTGACTTCCTTCTATTTGTACCCCTTTCGGGATGTCGAGAATTACGTTAGATTTTAAAAACACCGATCCTGTAAGGTAAATACCTGTTTGAAAGCGAACTACACCTCCACCAAGTTCGGCACATTTATCTATAGATTCCTGTATCGATTTGGTACACAAGGTAACACCATCTCCAACGGCACCAAAATCGGAAGGATTGTAGATTACTCCTCTTGAAACAGGTTGCGTTCTAGCTCCTACATCAGCAATCCAATTGCAGGAAGAGAGATCAGGCTCAAAATCCTGCCCCATACTTGAAATAGATATCATCAGGAATATTCCTATTAAACTTATTTGTTTCCAACTCATCTGTCTATCTGTTTTTCTAATTATTAATTGATTTTCTATTCTATTAATATCAGTTCTTCAATTCAATTTTATCTTCGGAAAAACTGCTTGTTTTATCCTTAATCTGATGAATGTCTGTGTTCCAGATTTCCAATCCTGTTTTCAAACTATCAGGATATGAAACATTATCAAACTCTATGTTTGAAACATTTTCAACGATTACAGCCGGTCCCGTAAGTGGCGAAATAGAAACATTTTTCAGGCTAATATTTTCCGATTCACAAAATTTACCACCCAATTGAGCCGACATATAAACATTCTCAATTTGAATACCGCTGATTTTCATTTCCGGCAGACCATTAAAAAACATAGCCCGTCGTGAATTTACAGAAACAATATCATTAAAATAAAGATTACGGAAACTTGGCGTTTCTTCATTTACACTAGGGATATTTGTTGCTTCCACATCAGACTTTTTGTCTCCTATGAGTTCTGCGGAGGGTGAATTTCCGCCATAATATAAATTGAAAGAAAGCGCGTCAGTAACAATATTTTGCATGCTAATGTTTGAAACATATATGTTCTCAACAACACCGCCTCTTCCTCTTCTGCTTTTAAAACGCAATCCAACATCAGTACCTAAAAACGAGCAGTTACTTACTTTAATGTTTTTAACCCCGCCAGACATTTCACTACCAACAACAAAACCTCCGTGGCCTTTATACACAAAGCAATTATCAACAATCACATTTTCGGTCGGAATTCCACGTTTGCGTCCATCTTCATCTTTTCCCGATTTAATGCAGATACCATCATCCCCTACATCAAATTTACTGTTTACAATAATGGCATTTTCGCAGGACTCCAAATCAAGACCATCACCATTTTGAGCATAAGATGGGTTTCTCACTGTTACATTATCAACAATTATATTTCGACACATTAATGGATGAATATTCCAGCTGGGAGAATTAGAAAAACTGACTCCTTGCAAAAGCACATTTTCACATTCAATCAAACTAATCATAACCGGACGCAGAAAATCTTTAATGGATTGCCATTCTTCCTCTGTCTTTAAATTCCTAGGAACATTCATACTGCTTACAGCATCACCTTTAAGCGATTTTTCATTGGGAAACCAATAATCACATCTTTTATAAGCACCACCTTTTGCTGTTATTTTTTTCCACTGACTCTCTGTAACCTTTTGCTTTTTTACTGGTCGCCAAGCATCTCCGGATCCGTCAATGCATCCTTGTCCTGTTATCGCAATATTTTTAAGATTCTTTCCTGATACAGGCGATTGACAACGTCGTGTATCGAGTCCCTCAAAACTGGTTTCCACCAATGGATAATCGTTAAAGTCCCGGCTAAACTGAATCAAAGCTCCTTTTTCAAGATGAAGATTAATATTGCTCTTCAGTTCAATTGGTCCTGTCAGCCATATTCCTTGAGGTACCAGCAAAGTTCCTCCACCTTTCTCAGCCAAATCATCAATGGCCGTTTTAAATGCCACTGTATTTTTGAATTGCCCGTTACCAATACCTCCAAAGGAGGTAATGTTTATTTCCCGATCGGGAAACTGCGGTGCATAAACGAAAGGCATGTTAAAAGGTAAATTTTCATATAAATATGAAAATCTATAAGACTCATTTTCTGGCTTTTGTCCCCCCATGGAACAACCCGCTAAAAGTATAAACCAGATATATTTCGTGAATAATTTCATTTTATTTTTTTTATGATTCTTTATTTTCCCAACTCCAAACATCCCATTATAAATGGTCCGGTAGCTTTACTGTCGTTATCTCTAATTCTTTCGTTGACATAGTAATTGAAGCTGCCATCTCGATATGGTTTTCCGCCCAAACCAGCAACGGCACAACATTTGGTTAAGCTTAATGTGCCATCCTCATTTTTTACAATCAGGTTATTCATCAAGCCATTGTAAGCTTTAAGTGCTGTTTTTCGGTATTTTTTATCGATGTATCCTTTGTTTACAGCTTTTGCATAACAGTACATATACATCGAAGAAGCTGATGCTTCCAGATAATTTCCTTCTCTATATCCCTGATCTAAAACCTGATACCACAATCCTGTTTCATCCTGATAATGCGACAGTGCTTCTGCCACACCATCAACAATATTCAGTAAGTTTTTTCTTTGCGGATAATTTTCAGGGACGTAATCCAATATATCAACCAGAGCCATAAACCACCAGCCCATACTTCTTCCCCAAAAATTTGGTGACTGACCGGTTATCTTATCAGCCCACTTCTGATTATGGCTTTCATCCCATGCATGATAATACAAACCTGTTTTCGCATCTCGGGTGTGTTTATCGCATATTACAAACTGATTGATAGCATCATCCAACAAATCCGATTGATCAAAAGTAACAGCATATTGAGCTAAAAAAGGAGCTCCCATATATAAACCGTCCAACCAAACCTGATGCTGATAAATAAGCTTGTGCCAAAAAGCTCCTTCGTGTGTTCGGGGATGCATCTTTAGTTGCTGAATTAATCGATCCATGGCTAATTTATATTTCTCATTTCCCGTCTCTTTATATACATCAAAAAGAATTTTCCCGGAATTAATGTAGTCGATGTTATACGATTCAACTTTGTATAAATGAATCTCTCCATTTTCATTTATAAGCGAATCGGACCATTTGATAACATAGTCGAGGTATTTGCTGTTGCCGGTTTCCTTCCATACTTTCAGCATTGCCAAACATCCCAAGCCTTGCGAATAACCAAAATACAATCTCTTACCATGATCCAACTGCCAGGCTTCAGGAAATCGTTTCATCTCCGAATCTGCAAACTGAACAGCTGTTGATTGTGCTTGTGTTAGCTGACTTATTAGGAGTAGTGAATAAAGAATTATTGTTCTCATATTGTAATAATTATCGTTTTATTTTGTAGTATCAGTTCTAAAAGGAGATGCAGGCAGTCCTTCTATATTGTATAAATTAGCCCTAAAGAAATTGCCCCATCCATACCTTACATTTTCAATTTGATTTACCTGTTCTGATGATACAATTATCTTTCCGCCATTTATTGTCGCCTTGGCAGGATAAAAAACACCATTGGAAGATGCTGCCGTAAAACCTTTTATGGAATCATTCGGGCACATAAGTCCGTTATTGCAAAAATCAAAAGAAAGTACAGCCTGATGGTCTTTTATTTTCATGGATACAAATCTTGGTCCTGAAAAGGGTATTTTCTTTTTATATGTTTTTGCCAGAGCCCAGTTTGCCAAACGCTCTCCTGGAATTTGTTTGTTATGCGGATGAATATTAATTGAATCTCCGGCATCGGTTATCACTGCCATTCCTGTATTGTTTCCTGATTGCCATGTTTTTAACTGAGCTTCACGAATTTGCGGAGGTTGTTTGTAATGGGGTGCAATTTGTACAAAGTAAAATGGCATTTCCGGCTGTTGCCATTCTGTTCGCCAACTTTCAATCATTTTGGTAAACACATACTGATAATCATTGTATCTGATGGAATTGGATTCGCCCTGATACCAAACTACACCTTTTATGGAATAGTTAATAATGGGATGGATCATTCCGTTCCATAATGTTGAAAGAGCCTTGTTGTGATAAATACCTTTGGGCTTGGATGGTTTCTTTATTTTTTCATCGGTATTAGCAGAAGCTAATTTGGCGACTTCCAGCTCATAGTTTTTTAAGTTTGTTTCGTATTGCTTTAGGTCTTGCGGATAATGATCTCTGGAAGAATAAAACTCGTTAATTAATGCAGTATAAACAGAATCATGTTCCATTACCTCCATTTTTGTCCATGCTTCAGCAGGAGTTCCCCCCCATGTAGATTGAATTAAACCTATTGGAACGTTCAGGTTTTGGTAAAGTTTACGTCCGAAAAAGTAGCCAACAGCAGAAAACGTTTTTACAGATTCACTATTGCAAATTTCCCAATGTCCATTACAGCTATCCAATTCATGCTCGGGCGATAATTTTTGATCGATATGAAATAATCTGATTTCGGGATAATTGGCTTCTTGAATAACTTCCTCATAGTTAATAACCCCTGTTTGCCATCTTAGTATTTTAGCTACCGGAAAATCCATGTTTGATTGTCCGGAGCATAACCATACTTCGCCAATTAATACATTTTTAATAACAATGGTATTTTCACCTTTTATAGTAATGGTTTGGTTTGCTGATGCTTTTGGTGTTTTTATAATAAGACTCCATCTTTCATCTTTGCCACTTGTGGTAAAGTAGTTTTTTCCCCAACTGGTGTTTATATTTATTTTTTCTCCAAATAAGGCTTTGCCCCACAATGTAACTTCTGATTGTTGCTGCAATACCATATTATCTGAAATAATTGCCGGCAAAAACACTTTTTCTGAAGTTCTAAAGAATACAAAAAGCAAAAAAAAAGCATATAATAATCTGTATTTCATCTGTTTATAATTTTAAGTTTTTATCAGATGGTCCCGAAAGCTTTTGGGATTACCATGCTGGAATAATCATTTCCCTGTGTGTAGAAAGCTTTATACATGGACATTTCATCTATTTAAATTTATTTTTCAATGATCAAATAATAGATCGTTGGATATTTGTCTCTGTGGTATTTATTTTAATAAAGTGATTCCCATTAATCCGATCACAACATCGTTTGCCAGGCTTTCCAAGCTTATGCTTTGCAATTCTTTGGATGAATTTAAAGGCAAATCAATGAAAATACCCGCCCCTCCTTCTATTTCTCTTCCATCTACTTCGTCTTTGTTTATCCCTAATTCATCGCCCAAATTCCTGCTAACAATTCCCGTTTTAAAAGCTATTCGGTATGGAGCTGGTCGTTCCAAAGCAAAAGCGTGATCATCTACATACAAATCCTGCTCTATTGGCAACCAATTATCCGGATTGACTAAATTTAATTCTTCGTGAGTGCCATCGGTATAATGAACTTTTATGAGTCCATTTGGTATATGACATTGCATGTGGTTTGTACTTCCAGCCATCATAAAATAGGCATGTCGTGCCTTTCCAGATACCGGAATATTCACTTTCGTTGGATAATTATCCCACAAACTGATAAAAACTGTATTTTTCCTTTCTAAATCACAAATCGTGCGAAACGGAACATGAAATGGTGTATTCAGAAGGTTATTTTTAGCAGAAGCTCTTAACCCACTGTCATCAATTTCTGCTGTATGGGTCGGATGACACCATTCGCCAATTCCCTGTGTTGGAATTTGCAAAGTGGTATAAGGCGACCTTGGCGACAAATACTCTTGCTTAAATATATCCGATACAGATGCATTAAAAAATTGATCCATATTCACCATTTTATAATTACCGGAATTTACTTTCACATTCCAATTGGTGATTGTTTTTTGAAATAAACACTTATCATCATTCAAAATTTGAAGCCGATTACTGCCAAATACAGCACAAGTATCAGGAATTTTAATTAAAGCTGATGTTTGTCCTGCTTCTACTGACAACGGAATTGAAAACTGATTTACCATCACATTGCCCGAAAATAACTTGTTGCCATTGTTGGTGATTGAAAAGGCCAGTTCTTCATCTTCGGCATTATAAGAAATATCAAATGCATCTTTAATTTCAATATTTACCGGTTCCCACCATTTCATTTGGCCTTGTTCTAATTGTGCAAATAAAGTCCGGTTTCCTACTTCACCCACTAATTGTCCCGTAATGGATTTGGATTTCACAGATGCCTGATTCAATACATTTTGAGGATCGTAAATAGCTGCAATTTTATTTGTTGTGCTAAATTTCCATTGATCATCAGCCACTCCTATTTTTTGGTAATCTGATTTTTTAAGATTTTTACCCTTCCAAACAATTTGAATCTGTGCACTATCTTTTAGTTCAGCATTAATTTGAATCAAAGGACTTCCAATATTTTCAACAAGCAACCATGATTTTGATTCTCCATTAACCAAAACCTCTGAAATTTGGTCTCTTACTGCCAACACCTTTAATTCCAGATTTAACTTTTCAGCCAGTTTATTTCTGATCAAGTAAATATCCGTTTCTTCTTCCCTATCGAATTTCAAAGTAATATCAGCAGTAGCTATACTTGCATGCTCCCATCCGGAAGGAAATCCGGGACGAAGCTCCAGCTGGTTGTTTAATAAATCCGGATGAATTCCAAATAACCCTTCTACCAATACTCTGGAATACATTCCAACAGGATCACCAAAATCGCGGTAACATTCTCCTCGGGCTTTATCGTAATAACTAATTTGTCCGATATTACCGGGACTGCTTCCCAGATACATTCCGTCTAAAACAGAGCTTTTGAACAGTTTAAAACCTTCATCGTATCTACCTGCCTGCCAATAGGCAAGTGCGGTATGAGCCACCTCGGCAAAAGCCACATTATTAATAGACCAAGAGTATGGAAACCAATGAGTTGTAGAAATTGTTTCGTAATTGATCCCATCGTTCAATCCCTTAGCTTGAACGGGAATGTGAGGAATTTCAGTGTCCATATACCTTGTGGCCTGATAAGCCTGAAATATATCTGATACATCAGAATCCAAGGCATGATAAATTGTCCAAACACCTGCATCGGGATGAACATTTTTATTTCCCATAAAATCAACGTATTCTGCCCACCACCCTTTCTCAGCCAACCAAAGTTTTGAGTTAAGTGCTTTCATTATTTTTTCAGATTCAGCAAGATAAACTTGCGGATCTGCTCCAATTTTTGAAGCTATTAATGCAGCCATTTTATTCGCCCTGTAATTGTATGCCGAAGAATGTGTAACTGCACCACTGTTGTAATAAAGAGCATCACTTGCCCAAATGCTTGCATAAGCATCATATAGGCCATCGTTATCGGGATCAAAATTTAATTTTTCCCATTTCAGATGGCGCTTGATAACCGGCCAAACTTTTTTGGCATATTCCCAATCTCCAGTCCAGTTCAAATGCCAAAGCAACTCATCAATATAACACAGGTTCATATCATAATGATGCATTTTTGTTGTCTGATTTGGATTGCGGCAAATGTAACCATTGCTATACATTGGAGTACCCCATTTTTTTAAAGCTCTTGCCAAATTCAGAGAGGAATCCTGAGCTGGATGAGGAATTGATGGTTCTATATCGGTTATTTGCGATGCTGCATAATTATCGAAATGCTGCCTGGCTTTTTTATGCCAACCAACACAATCTCCAACATAAGCAGCCCGCCAACCATTAAGCCGCATCCTCCAACCAATGGCTCCATGCATCCAGCAATTGTCCCAAATGGCATCGGCAGCAGTACTCAATACACCGCCTAATGGATTAATAAAAGAATCCGGCGTTTCTATTTGAACTGCATTTGCAATTTCTTTTCTTCTTGCTTCTGCCCGATCGTATAGTTTCGACAAATCACTATATTTCAAAAACTTATCACTCTTCAACTGAATGCACACAAACTTTTTCACCGAATTTTCCAACGGTACTTTTGCCAACAAAACAGATTTATTATCAGACACTTTAGAGTTCCAAACCTGCATGGGAGAATCTAAAGAGAACGGAGATCCTGTTTTTAGCTTTGAATCTACAGGAAAACAAGCTTCAATAGATCTGGGGTTTTTAGTGTTCTGTCCATAATCCAACAAAAAACAGTTCTTGTAAATACTATAATCATTACCTAAACAATCATTGGCATGCAAATCAAAACAGTCCGGTTTATCCACACCAAGATCCCCATTTCGCGAAAACCGTTTATTACTTGCCCCGCCATACATCAATAAAAGTTCAGTACCTTCAGGGATGTTCTCAGTTTCAATTTTCATGATCATCCCATCTGAATCTGCCAAAGCCAATACCGCAAGTTTTATAATACCATTACTGATAAAAGAATCCTGTATTTCGTAAATTCGACATCCCGGATAATAAGTACTTTTAATTTGAGAAGCACTATTTAACCAGACGCTGTTTTGCCCGTCCACAAGACCCAATTGAAGATTTCCACCCATATTTGGCATAAAAAAACCAAACTCAGGCACATCTCCGGTCTCTACACGAAATGCACTATGTCCTCCATACAGTGCCCGATTAAATTTTTTATTCCCATTAAGGATAACAAAACCATCATTATCTGGTTGGTATCGAAGTTCCCGTTCCAATTTATTTTTCGCATCAGATTTATACTGAGCTCCTGCACAGATAAATGAAAGAGATAATATTGCTGTTAAAAATAATTTCATTCAATTTTTATTGTGTTTTTCATTCCTGATTAAGGCATTACAGCCAAATCTTCCCATACCACATTCCAGCTTCCATCCTTAGGAAATCCGGGAGTGCCAATCGTATTGTTATCCCATCCGGCACACATCATGGAAACAGCAGTTAACAAACCACCATTACCAGGCAGATAAACCCTTAAACGATCATCCTGATAATTATGACCATTAACTAAATAGGTGTTGGTTCGTTTGTCCATTAACAAAGCTTCCACTGCTTTTTCAGGTTCACCCAATCTGGCCGCGCACATTGCTACCATAGGATAATCCCATCCCCATGTTTCATCCCAATTCCATTTATCTAAAATCCAGTTAAGGGTGTTTTTCATATCGTCCGGTCTTGCCAATTTGCATTGAGGTAAAATCCCCAAAGCACCCAATACGGCCGGATGATCGGAAGTGAAACGGATATCTTCGTAAGTATCCAGAGCATCTTCTGCTGCCAGATACAAACCATCCTTTTCGGCTAATGGCGATAATTTTTCTATTATATCATCCCATTTTTCATTTCTTTTTTCGCCTAAGCGTTCGCGCCAATTTTGGGCAACTGATAAGGCATAATGCCAATAAGACAACTCGAATGGCGGATTAATAGTTTCTGCTGCCCGTAATGATTCCTGTGCAGGAATAATTCCTTTCAGAACATATCTGTCTCCCTTCTCATCATAAGTGACAAATGAGGCCATAAATTCAGCTGTTGCATTCACCAGCTCCTTATACTTGGTAAGCACTTCTTTCGAAGGATGACTGCGGTATACCAGCTCGCTCATGTAAATAAAATGTGGTTGTTGCCAAATTAAAAACGAACCTACCGAAGAAGGTGCTTCGGTGGCCGAAGTATCGGTCATTTTCATCCAACGAACACCATCAAAGCCTTGTCGTTCGGCTATTTTTTTTGCTGCTGAATAAGCTGTAGAATACCAATCCAGACTTCTCTCCAATAAATCAGTCCGGTTCCATAATGCAAATTGAACAGCATGCCACCAGTGCATTTCCAAATGAAATTTACCGAACCAACTGTTGTAGGTTAAACCTGTTTCCTGCGGAGGAATGGATCCGGCACATTGTATCGCCATTAAGTATTGAGATAAAATTACGCGTCGTTCCAATTCGTTCGCTCGTTTATCAGTACATTTCGAAAAATCAATGGCACCACCATTTTTCCAAAATGATTGCCAATATTCCGATGATTTCACAAGAACATTGTCTAAAGAATCTGTATTATCAGGTTTCTCTTTCGAATAGGCACAGGTAAAAGAAAATTGATTACTGCTTGGCGATAAAACAAAATAATGAGGAGCTTTTTCATCCATCTGCGCCTTTCCTTCCCATTTAATTTTCACAAAATAACAGTCATTATCCAATGTCCGTTTCAACAAACAAAAGCCATCACCTTGAGAAACGACCTCCGTTTTGTGTTTTTCGGGGACATCCCAATTGCTGGCATCATCTGAATGATTTCCTGTTGGATAAGGAAATTTAAAATTGATTTTTAACTGAGACTTACCAATAAGTGCTGATGATATTTGTGCCTGCACTTCATCTATAGATGGATGACATGCTGTCTTCACCAAAACAGAATCAGAATCCAATTTAAATTGACTAAGCAGTAAACCATCCCACAATTTCAATTCCTGATGAATATCAGCGATATCTTCCGGATTAACTGCACTTCCATCTTGATGACTTAATTCCAATCCTATATAACCTAAATGTAAACGATGCGGATTTTTCCTAAACCAGTTGGCTGCATCATGCGCTCTTCCCTGAGTTCTACTTTGCACAGCATACAACTCATCTTTTCCTCTAAAATTGTAGGTTTTTAAAGCTTCTTCCGGCTTATAATTATTGGGATTAAGAAAACTATGCCATCCCCATTGTGATTGAGTTCCCAGAGGAACCCCATTTTTATAGTTGTTTGGAAAAGTTTGCAATCCTGTGACATCTGCCGTAAAAGCAAAATTTCCATTCCCAACCGATAAAGAACTTAATTCGTCAATTTTGGTTATGACCGGATTATTTCGCGTTACTAATTCGTATCGGTTTATTTTGACAGGCACTTTATTTTGACAGGCGAATAAGGCCAAACAGGCTATTCCAATTAGTAAGAATTGTTTCATAATAGGATAAATTCTTTATTATTTATGGATTTAATTTTCGTCATTTACTAAAAAAATACACTTTAATTTTGGTATAGATATGGAAACTCAAATCTAAGACATGAAGATAATGCATCGTATGAAGGATTGTACAAATCTATGGAATATTGTACGGGCTCATACTACAGATCTAAATGGTTGATTCTAATGCATTTCGTAAATAATCAGACTTATACGGGAAAATGATTTTTACAACAGAAGAAGAAATAACACTCTTATAATAATAGTATTTTAAGACAATTACCACTGCCAGGCGCTGATTGCCCAGCAATGGTAATTTTGTTATTTCCCTAAACTAATTCTAAATTAATAATCTTATTAACAATAAATTAAATGTCACACTATTTAAATACGAGAACCAATTATCATTAATAAAGAGGATGTTGCTGCCCCTCTAATCCAGAATTCACATCAATCATATTTTGATTTAATGGTAATAGTTCTACTTTATTTTTTTCTAATCCTCTAAATAGAGATTCAATCCATATTTCATCTGCATTTAAAGTTTTTGAATTGGATAAATCATCATTTCCAAACATATCAAGTACGGTATATCCCTGGGTTTTCAAATCTGCTATTTCAGTATCAGATAATTCATTTTTATAACTCAAATAATTTACGGCAACAAGGGGATCTTCAAATTCTGTTGCTTTAATAGAGTTGTATGCTCTATACATGTCAGCATCATGATAAGATCCTGTATGGTTAGCTAATTTTATTAAGTTTTGCTTCGTTTCTGTTAATGTTTCAAAAAGAATACCCCAGCGAATCAGATCCGTTCTTCTTAAACTTTCAAATCCTAATTCCAGTTTTCGCTCATTTATAATCGCTTTTTTAAATTCATTGTAAGTAGAGGGAATATCACCAATTTTAGACTCATCATTGTTAAATGCTCTCATACGTACAGCCTTTAAGGCTTTTTCAGCTTCAGTTCCAGGTGAACTATGCAGTTCATTTTCTGCCTCAGCATACATTAGCAAAACATCTGCATAGCGTAACATAGGCCAATTAATATTACGCTTATTCACCGCAACACCAATCTCAGCTTTCCAGTCTACCCTAAATTTGCCTATGGTACATCCCGCATATGTACTTAGTTTACGCTCATCATCTGAATTAATATCATAATTGCAAATCGTTACATCTCTTCTGGTATCACCATCGTTAAAATCGAACCAGTAGGTGGGAATAGCGTGCATAGCTGGTTTTACCTTTGAATACATGCTATTTGGGTGAGAATAAATACCATTCGTATAACCTATAGAATATCCATTCACGTTAGATCCATATTGACCAGTTTCAAGCAAAGATTCAGAGTTATACCGACCATTAACTAAATCCCGAAAAACATCTGTATAGTTATTCTCCAATTCATTTTCTCCTTTTTGAATAACTTCATAACACGCTTCGGAAGCTATTTTATAAAGCTCATTAATTCTTTCTTTATCAGCTCTTTGAGCCAATGTAACCGATCCTGAAGAATACGATTCCAGATCCCATCTTAATGAATATCCTGCTCCATATAAAGCTGCTCTGGCCAGTATGCCATAAGCCGCATTTTTTGAAAATCGTTCAGGGGTTGGATATACACCTTGGCTTTTCCAAGGAAGTAATTCTGTTGCTTTTTGAAGATCCGAAATAACTCCGTCCATAATCGTATCGCGGCTTACTCTTGATGAGGTAAACGTATCCATATCTTCAACAGGTTTTGTTGGATATGGCACATCACCAAAAAATCTAACAATATTCATAAGATTCATACCTCGTATGGCATATACTTCACCCAACAAAAAATCAATACTTTTTTGATCGGAAACAGAGCTCCCCTCTCGCATCGCTGTAAGCTTTTTTATACAAACATTGGCATATTCAATACCTGCATATAAGGCTGTATATGTTGATGAAGGAATGTTTGAGGTGGTGTAAACGTAGTTTCCAATTTGATTTTTTGAATTGGTATCACCTTCACTTGATATGCACTCGTCGGTACCCATACCCAATTGGTAATACAATTCCCGGTTAAAAGTATTTGGATAACAGGCTAAAACCGCCATTTCTGCTCTGCTGACAGATTCAAAAACTGAACTACTATCGAATTTCGATTCCGAAGGCATATCTAACCAGTCTTCGCAGGAACTAAGTGTAAAACTCAGCAACAAAAGAATCATTATATAACTTAAATTTATTTTTTTCATCTGTTTATAATTTGTTTTGATTTGCCATATAGCCTGTCCCGAACTTGTTTCGGGAGAACTAACCATGCTGGAATAATCATTCCCCTGTGTGTTAAAATCACTTTGATATGGTCGTTTCATATGATTAAAAAGTAAGATTTAAACCCAAAACACAACTTTTTGCTCTTGGGTAAGCAGAATTATCAATACCTCTTGTTAACAAATTCGAAGTAGCAGATACTTCAGGATCGTATCCTGAGTATTTCGTGAACGTATGAATATTATTTAAAGTGCAATAAAACCTAAGACTATTCACTTTCATTCGTTTTAGGATCTTGGCAGGTAAGGTATATCCCAAAGTAATGTTGTTTATCCGCAAAAAGGATCCATCTTCAATATAATAATCCAATGCATCGGTGATGGCTATTTTATTACTTGAGTTTAAACTCCACATAGCATCACTATTGTGCTGCTGAGAATTAAGTCCTGCCAATTGCTGTAAATTTGTTGTTTCTTCTCCTGTTGTAGGATCCACCAATACAAAGCGGTCTGCCATAACAGATAATGAATTTTGATTTGGCAGATAAGGACCTATGAATCGCTGCGAATTCATATTAAACACATCATTTCCGTAGGAGAAACTCATAAATGCTGAAAAATCAAACCCTTTGTATTTAAAGGTATTTACTATACCTCCAGTAAAAATAGGCTCAGCATTACCAATTACTTTTCTATCATCAGTAGACCAAACAGGGTTTCCATCATCATCCGTATTGCCTTCTGTAGTTTTATATTTTACATCTCCAGGTTTTATTGAACTTCTTATTTTTCCTTTCAAACTAGGTACACCATCATTTAAAGAATAAGATCCGTCTGAATTTTGAGAAAAGTCATCTGTAGTATATATACCATCATACTGATAACCATAGAACTGACCTAAGGGTTTACCAACTTCTATTAGAAAATCAATACGAGAGTCATAATTTTGCTTAAAATAATCATCCTTATCATCACCGTATATTGCCAATACTTTTGATTTATTAAATGAAATATTGAAATCTGTAGTCCATTTAAAATTATCATTCTTAATATTAGTAGTATTTAGCACAAACTCATATCCTCTGTTTCGAATTGATCCAATATTTTGATATTGATAACTATAACCTGTTGAAGTTGGTATTTTATTTTTTATCAGAAGATCATTTGACTTGTTATTATAGAACTCTGCAGTTAAATTTACTCTACTATTAAAAAATGAAACATCCAGACCAATATTTGTAGATCTTGTTGTTTCCCATTTTAAATTTGGATTTCCTACAGTATTTCCTGGCTTTAAACTTACAACCTGCTTGTTGTCAACGGCATAAAAACCAGACTGATAATCGGTAGCATACATATTATTGCTAATATTGCAATTACCTGTAGTTCCATAACCAATACGTAATTTCAAATTGTTAAGCACATCCATATTACTCATAAAAGACTCCTCTGAAACCCGCCATGCAGCTGATACAGATGGGAAATATCCCCATTGTTTGCCTTTTGAAAATTTAGAAGAACCATCACCTCGAATTGTTGCGGTTACTAAATACCTTTCATCAAAATTGTAGTTTAACCGACTAAAAGCTGAAACAATTCCATTAGTACTTTTCCCCGATGAATATGAATATACCTGACCAGCCATGCTGACATCATTTAATCCAAAGTTATTTTCAGGAAATTCATAATAAGTATTTTTTAGGTTCATCGACTCTGAATAATATGTTTCCTGTCCTAATAGCACATTAAATTTGTGAGCACCTGTTTCTCCTTTCCATGTTAGAGTGTTGGTAACCTGCCAACTATATTTTTCGCTGTTGTCCCTATTCCCATAAGGTCCTTTATTGTTTTGGGCTGTTTTTGTACGTCCGTCATCCCAAGATTCGGATCTTACCTGCTGCCACAAATAACTACCTGCTGTTCTGAATTTAATATTCTTATTAATATCAATATCCAATGAGGCATTGGTGGTATACAAGCGTGTATACTTTGTCTTGGTAACTGCATCATTTGTAATTAAAGGATTGTAAATGTCGTATTGAGAATCAATATCCTGCATTTCATCACTAATATCCGTATTAATTAATTGATCATCGGTATACAATACACCTCCAGTGACAGGCTGCAAAATTGACATTTTCAATAAACCTCCTAAAGAACCTCCTCCTTCTAATTTTGTTCCTAAAAAGCTTGAACTAAATGTAAGGTTAATTCCTTTTCGTAATTCATGGTTGATTTTAGCCCTGATTCCATTTCGGATATAACCTGATTTATCAACCAAACCATCCTGACCCGTATAATTGTAACTCAACATATATTGGGTTTTTTCACCACTACCGGTAATGTTCAGATTGTGATTTGTCATTTTCGCTGTGCCACCAAAAACAACATCCTGCCAATTGATACCAGAGACAGAACCATATTGACTTTGAATGCGATCGTAAGCACCTGTATAAAAATTACTATTGGTAATATCGCCTCCATAAACATTAGCCCAGTTACTAATTTGTCCGTTTAATGTTTGAAATTCATATTGATACTCAACATATTCTTGTGTATTCAACAGATTTAACTCGGAACCCAGCTTTTCAAAACTAACGTAAGCATTGTAATTAACTTCTGTTTTTCCTTTTTTACCAGATTTGGTGGTAATAATAACTACTCCATTCGAACCTCTTGCACCATATATCGCTGTTGCAGAAGCATCTTTCATTACATCAATCGATTCAATATCATTAATATCGATATTTTTTAAACCATCATCCATTTGAAAGCCATCCACAATATATAATGGAGAAGAGCCTTGAGTAATAGACGTACCACCTCGTACAACAATATTAATATCTGCTCCGGGAGCACCACTTTGAGTAATCACACTCACCCCAGCTATTTTTCCTGTAATGGCTTGCGCTGCAGTAGTTACCGGAACCTGAACAAGCTCCTTCCCTCCCACAGAACTTACAGCTCCGGTTAAATCTTTTTTTCTAGCCGTTCCATAACCAATAACAACGACTTCATCTAATTCAGAAATTTCTTCTTTTAATTGAATATTAATGGTGGTGGCATCATTAACTACAATCGTTTGTGTAATTAAGCCAACAAATGAAAAAGTAATTTTTGAATCTTTACCAGCAACCGTTATAGAATAATTACCATCAATATCTGAAAGAGTTCCGTTTGACGTCCCCTCCTCAATAATAGTCACGCCCGGTATGGTAGTAACTCCGTCTGTAACGTTTCCGGAAACAGTAATTTGAGAGATGGCATTAAAACTAAATCCATACAAGATGATAATTAAAACCAACCACCGTTTCACGATACGTGTTTTGTTTGTGTGCTTTTTCATAGAAATACTATTTTATAAACTTATTTTAAGTGGATAAAAAATTATCTGTTATTTATATCCGCTAAAACTACGGTCAGGAATATTCGTATCAAATACAATATTGTCCAAATCAATACAATATTGTACCTATCAACCCGTACATAAAAATACAATAGCCTGTACACGTGTAATTTACGAGATAACACATTCACTATTGTACATGAATGCTTAAGAACAAAAAAAGCATAAAAAGCAAGGTGGATAGGATGAATCTACGGAAGTGTCTCCATCAAAATAATGATAAGTAGGTGTATTTTTATCATCAACAGATTAGCTTAAACCCAAAACATGACTATTTTTACAAGCCTATATAAATATCAATCAGCGAATACTCATTCAATCCAATTATTTTTTCTATAATCGTTTTATAGAACCTATTTGTAAAAGCAATATTTACATTCCGTTTGTTACGATACAAACCTTTCGCTTGAACTTTATAAACTGGAATCCAACTCGTATCAATAAAAACGAATAGGAGATCATACATTTACCGGAAGCGTATAAATTGAAGATTTAGCCAAAAATGAAAACAAATGAACATTAAGTATTTTTTTCTTAGTTGCTTTTTATTTATCTATCTAAATGTAAATGCTGAAAAATCTTTCAGAATACAAAATTTAACCACTAAAGATGGTTTATCACAAAACACCATTAGTTGCATTCTGCAGGATAAACAAGGATTTTTATGGTTTGGATCATTAAATGGTTTAAATAAGTACGATGGAAATGAGTTTACTGCTCTTCAACCGAGCTATGGACAAACCACCACATTATCCGACAGCAGAATAAAAAACATCCGCGAAGACAAATTTGGGTATTTATGGGTACAAACCAATATAGATCATATAAATTGCTATAACCCTCAATCAGAAAGCTTTATTAGCCTTAATTCTGCAAATAATCAATATGCAAATATTTACTTTGCTCAATCAGGAGATGTTTGGCTTTGGGGAAATAAAAACGATTGTCTCAAGCTTACTCACACCCCAAAAGGACTAGAATCCAAGTCTTTTGGAAATAATTCACTAGGCTCTGGTACGGTTAATTTTATTTCAGAAGTGAAATCCGGAGAAATATGGATTGGGACACATAACAAACTATTCTGCTTTAAAGACAAGCAATTGAAGCTACTCATTAAAAATTCCAATTTTCATTCCATCGTTGAAAATGGTGCTTTTGTTTATGTTTTTACCGATAACAACAAAATGTACAAAATAGATAAAGAATCGCATAAAATTACCAATGAGGTTAAGCTTCACTTTCCTATTCACAGTTCGCTGCACAACACAGCACTTCTTTCCTTAAACAACATACTTATCACCACTCATGAAGAAAGCTATGTTTTGAACACGCAAACGTTACAAATCCACCTGGCAAATTCACTTTTTAAAGGTCAATCACTTAAAAATGCCTTTACTCAAATGGATAACAAAAATCATATCTGGGTTTATAACAAAAGCGGTGTTATTTGGCAATACAATTCTGAGCAGCATAGCTTTAAGCCTTTTGAATTAATACCGCCATCAATTATTTCCAATATTGACATGGAGCGTTATTCAATTTATCACGATTCAAAAGATATGATTTGGATATCAACCTATGGAAACGGTTTGTTTGTTATTCAACAAAAAAACAATGAAATATTTCATTTAAAACATCATAAAAATGAGTTTGATGGACTTCGGACAAATTTTTTACTATCCATTACTGAAGACCGCAGTGGAAATATCTGGTTAGGAACAGAATATGCCGGGATATCAAAAATAAATTTAATTGAAAACAAGTACCAATCATTTTATCCCGAGCACAGATCATCAAGTGATGAGGATAATATAGTGAGGCTGATTTATGAAGATAAAAACGAGAATGTTTGGCTGGGCACCAAAAGCGGACAATTATATATTTACGACAAATTTTTTTCGTTGATAGCCAAACATCAGATTAAAGGCGGAATGCCTTATATCCTTGCCGTAGATACTAAAGGAAATAAATGGATCGGAACAAAAGGAAATGGATTATTAATATTTGATAATAACTGCTTTACAAGCTATAAGACTTACAAGAAAGAGCTTATTAATTTAGATCTGCAAGCAGATAAAATATATGCTGTCTGCAAAGACTCTAAAGGAAGAATGTGGCTGGGAACATTTGGATTTGGCCTTCTTTTAGCCAAAGAGCACGATGGCACATTGGAACTAATCAATTTTCCGGAGTTAAGAAAGAAACAAACCAGAATCCGAACCATTGTTCAGGATAAAAACGGTCAAATGTGGTTGGGTGGAAATAACGGCTTACTTACCTTTGATCCTGATTCCATACTACAAGATAAATCAAAATTTAGTCATTATCAGTTTAACAACAGAGATGATGCTTCACTGAGTAATAATGAAGTAAAAACAATATTTGAAGACAGCAAAGGCACCTTATGGATCGGTACCTCAGGAGGTGGCTTAAATAAAATAATCAAAAGAGAAAATAAGCATTTGCATTTTGAGCATTTTACAACAAAGCAAGGACTCGTAAATGATATTATACAAGGGATTCAGGAAGATGAAAACCAAAACCTGTGGATTAGTACCGAAAGTGGTATTTCATTATTCTTTCCTCAAGAAAATCATTTCGAAAATTATTCATTGTCATCTAAATGGGAAGGAGATCTATTTTGTGAATCGGCCATTTGTAAAAGCAAAAACGGAGCAATCTATTTAGGTAGTTATGATGGTTTTTATACCATTCAGCCCGACAGTATTAAAAATCATTCGAACTCAGAACCAATTATTCTAACTGAACTTTTTATTAACGGAGCTAAAATCTTGCCTGAAGGTAAAACATCTCCCTTATCCCAATCCATATCTTCAACTAAAGAAATCAATCTTAAGCACAATCAACATTCCTTCACCATTCAATTTGCGATATTAAATTATCAGAATACGAACAGATACACCTATATATTAGATGGTTTTGAAACGCAATGGAATCCATCAACACAACACAACCAGGCGACCTACCGAAACATACCACCTGGTACATATACATTTAGGGTAAAAGGAAGTAACCACATGGGGACATGGGGTGAAAATGAAACAAAACTTTTGATTACCATAGAACAACCCATCTGGCGTTCAACTAAAGCCATCATACTCTATTTTATTTTGGTGATTGTTATTGGTGTAATTGCTCTTAAAATAAACAGAAAAATATATCATTTAAATGCCGCCATTCAATTCGAACATCAATTAAGCGAATACAAAATTCGGTTTATTACAAATATTTCGCACGAATTTCGTACGCCTTTAACCATTATTCGAAGCACAATAGAGAATTTAATGGCACAAAAGGATATGACAGAAAGTATCAAAAAACACTTGCAATACCTCGATAAAAGCTCAAGAAGATTATTACGACTGACCAACCAATTTCTTGAATATAGAAAGATCCAGAATGAGCAGGCTAAAGTTGAATGCGAACCAACCGAAGTTGTCGGCTTTTTTGAAGATCTTTTTTCCACCTTCGAAGAATTAGCAGAAAGAAAAATGTTGTCTTTTGATTTTGTATCCAATCTCTCTTCATTTGTTATGCAATTGGATAAAGAGAAAATGGAAAAAGTAGCCTACAACTTATTATCTAATGCTTTTAAATTTGTTAACAGAAAAGGAAAAATAAGCTTCATTCTCAATATTAATCAAGAATTAAAAACTCTTAGCATTAGTGTTTCGGATAACGGCAAAGGAGTGCCAAAAAAAGAACAAGGATTATTGTTTACACGATTTAAACAGATTTCACCATCCAAACCCGGCATTGGTATCGGTTTAAATTTATCCTACGAAATAATAAAACTACATGATGGCAACATCCAATACACCGAAACTCCTGGTGGAGGAGCAACTTTTATTGCCTCTATACCTATTCTTACTAATACCGAAACAAAAGTAATCCGTCATCAGCAACAGGTTTTACAGCCAACCAATCCTGAAATAATAGAATTGGAAAGCAATCCCTTAACTACTTTGTCAGAAAAAGAATTAGAGCAGTATAAGAATTTTAAAGTATTAGTGATTGAAGATGATCCTGATGTTTCCGATTATTTAAATGACTTTTTGCAACAATATTTTAAAGTGATTGTTGCTGTAAACGGTCTTGATGGAATAAACAAATGTAGTCTGGTCAATCCTCAATTAATTATTTGTGATGCGATGATGCCTAAAATGAATGGTTTTCAGGTTATTAAACGAATAAAATCCGATTTTCAAACCTGTCATATTCCCATTGTAATGTTAACAGCTTATGTTAGTTCTCCTTACCAACTTAAGGGAATTACGGCTGGAGCTGATGCCTATATCACGAAACCTTTTAGTTCTCAGTATCTGATCATACGTATGGTGAAATTATTAGAGCAAAGACACACCTTGCAACAAAAATACGCCATGGAACCTGGCGTAAGCTCCTTACCCAATTTTGCTGTTAATAAGGACAATGAATTTATAAAAGAACTGAATTTAATCATAAAACAAAACATTTCTAATACTGATTTTTCTATTAATGAATTTCACGAGAAAATGTCAATGGGGAGAACCATATTTTACAAAAAGGTAAAAGGTCTAACCGGTTTTACACCCAATGATTACATCAGAGTTATTCGAATGAAAGAAGCTGCAAAATTATTAATTACCACTAAGCTTAATGTGTCGGAAGTAGCGTATAAAGTCGGAAGTAGTAATCCTTTTTATTTTAGTAAATGTTTTAAACAACAATTTGGGGTATCTCCTTCTGTTTATATTAAAAATGGAAGTGCTAAAAGTTAGTTTTAGAATAATAACAGAGCATAAACACAGTTAGTATTGAGCCAGCAAAATATGCTTGACAATGTTATTTTGATGCTCTGTTTATATTAGACGTTCCAAGGCAGTACCGAAAAAAAATAGTAATTTTAGCAACTCATAATTTAAGATCTTTTATAGTAAAAAAATACGATCCAATTTAATTAAATCGTAATTTTAATCACAGCATAATTTCAGATAAAACATCCATACCGAAGCGATTTTGACACACCGGGAGATGATTATCTCAGCATGGTAATCCCGAAAGCTTTCAGAGCCATATGGCAAATCAAAAACAAATTATAAACATATGAAATCAACAATCTTATCCATTGTATTATTTACAATGATCAGCTGTTCTGCAATAGGACAAAACCTTACCAATGCCAGCTTATTTCTTAGGAGCGACTCTGTTTACACCAATATGATTCAGGAAGAATCCGGTGACTTATACAAAACAATAGGACATCACGGACCTGCTGTTGAAAATGAATGGTTGGCACTTCGCTTGTATTTTAATAATAAAGCTACTTCGATTGATGTTTACAACAAACAAAAAAAAGGTCTCGAATTAAAAAATGTAAAATGGTATCCTTCCGAAAAAGAACAGAAAAAAGGCCTGGGTGCTGATTATTATAAAGTAGGATCGACAGTAGGCCTTGGAGGTGTTCGCCTTTGGGATGGAGAAAATGTAGTGCTTTTAGCTCCAGTTTCGAATCGTATTGCCACGGTTAAAAAGGAAGCCACTTATTCTCAAATGGAAATGTTATCAAAAGATGTTCCATATAAAGGAAAAAAGATAGATGTATTGGTTCGTGTAACCGCTTACACCGGAATTCGGGAAATGAGAGTGGAAGCTTTTGCTTTAACAGACGAGGATGTTCAGTTTGTTACCGGAATTAACTACCACAAAGGGCAAAAAGTTGAAAAAGCCGATAATTATATGATTGCATGGGGTTATCATCCTGAAGATGTGGCCGCAGAAAAGATTCAAGTTGGAGCTGCAATAATGATTAATCCAGATGATTATCAGGACAGAAAAGATGATGGCAAACAACAACTTTACATTTCAAAACCAACAAAATATTTAAGCACTTGGGTAACCTCCACGATTGAAAAGGATAAAAAAATGGGAACCTTTGAAAAATTTAAAGCATACGTTGTTAAAACTGCAAAATAAATTCTGTAAGTAAGGGGCCATAAAGCCCCTTCTTTTTTTCCTTTTACAAAAAGATTGTTATTCCTTTTCAAGTATCGATTTTATCGTATCTGCCCAAATTTGATATCCTTTCTCTGTCGGATGACAATAATCTCCAGCTATTTCTTTTGTCAGAATTCCCTCCTGAGTTACTAATCTCGGACCAATATCCACTAGTTTAATGTTGTTTTTCTGTGCAAACTGCTCCAATTTGATATTGATTTTATTAATTAACTGTCGTCTCGGATGATCAGGTTTTTCTTCCCTTGGAAAAACAGACATTAAGATGATTTTAGCTCCGGGAACTTTGGATCGAACACGTGAGTATACGGCCACAATCCCCTCCACAATTTCTTCAGCCGTATTTACCCGGGCATTAGATGTCTGACTGGTATTATTCGTACCGATATGAATGATTACAGTCCGGGGATGCAAACCATCCAATTCTCCATGATCCAAACGCCACAAAACATTCTGTGTGCGATCCCAGCCAAATCCCAAATTTAAAACCCGGTATTTGCTAAACAGATTGTTCCATGAAATAGGACCATTGGATTTTCGGGCTCTGCCATCAGCGTATTTTAAATCAGGTTTGCCTCCCCAAAAATGAGTGATCGAATTACCGATTAAAACAATTTCGGGATTGATTGAGTCTTTAATTGCCAGCACATCATTGTGTCTGTCCCACCAATTGTAACTGTCTTGTTCCAATTTTGAAACCGGTACGATAGCCGTATTGCTGTTAATTTCAGTATCCAATACCTTGTCGTTCATCAATTGCGACAACAATGGTTCCATTGATTGAGCCCACAATTTTGCTCCCAGAGGCGTAGGATGCAACCAGTCAGACATCAACTCATGCTTGATTGAACCATCCAAATTGAGAAATAGATGGTTTACATCACAATAGAATACATGCTTCCGGTCACTCAACTTAGAAATTAGATCGGCTGATCTGTCAAGAATGGCACGATGAGAAGTTGGATTGGGGCCATCGTAACTACCTGGAAATGGTCTCAAAAGCACAATCTTGGTTTCGGGCAAACGAGTTCTAATCTCTTTTACAATTGCTTCAATACCTCCTGCAACTTGCGATGCTGTATGCCGGGTAGGATAATGCTTTTCATCCACATTGTTTGTACCTACTTCGAGTATGATTGCCTTGGGAGATTGTCCATTAAGTATTCCTTTTTGAATATTCCATAAAATATTTTCGGTTCGGTACCCGCTAAAACCCAAATTTATGGCATTTCTTGGAGCAAAAAACTGATTCCACACCTCTTGGTATTGTGTCTTTTCAAAATTGTTAATGATCGAATTGCCCATCAATATCAAATCATATTTATTGTGTGCTATCAATTTCAGCTTTTCAGCCAAACGCCCCTTATTATAGCCCTCGGTTGGTATTGTTGCCGGATTAACATCAGTTTTAAGCAATATTTTACCGGTTTCAAGAGAGTTTTGAATAAAAGGCTTCAATTGAAATTCTTCAGCTGTTGGATTGATGTTTTTTCCCGCCAGGTAAATACTGTCTTTTACGACTTTCAACACGGCATGCCCGTCATAACCAATCCATGTTTTGTAATAATCGATACACCTTGTCTTATTTTCAACTTGATCGTTTTCATTTACCAGCAAAAACAATTCAGATTCTGGATTTATGGGAGGCATAATTGTTGGATACACAGTACCAGTCATGCATTCATCCATATTTATAGGAGAAATGAGAATTATCTTTTCCGGTTGTTCACCCTTATTCAATCTCTCGACTGCCTTTGCCGCAAGATTAGCTCCGGCAGAAAAACCAAGAAGAACATTGGGAGAGTTGCTAAAACCATGCTTCTTAAAATTGTTTTTTAAATAGTGATACGCATTTAACACATCATTCTCAGCAAGGTTTTGAATGTTGGATTCTGTCCCGATGTAATAATCAAGTACTACAACATCATACGCCTTTTTAGTAAGGAAACGAGCCACTTCGATACCTTCTTGTTTGGTATGTATGACACTAAAATCGCCTCCAGGTACGACTAAAACTGTTCCGTTAGATATTTTTGAACGCGTCCGAAAAAGTCGGAGCATCGGCTTGTTTAAATGATGAATAATTCCATCCTTCTCAATTTTATTTACTTGTAAAACTTTCTCGCCTGATATCAATAAAAATTTAGAATTCCCTATATCCTGCCCTACTTCCTGAGCCATAATCCTCTCTCCTAAAAACAGAAGAACAGTCATTAAAACAAGAATACAAAAACTTGGAAAAGAGCTATTTATACATTTTTTCATCAGTCATTTATTTAATTGTATTTGAAAGTTTTACAAAAAATGCTCTGGTCGCAGCTCATGCAATAGAAATGGATACATACCTGTTTTTTTCTATTTAAAACGAACAAACCACCTCTTCAAACATTCTTTGTGAAAGTATATTTGTCGAAATTAATTAAGATCTTTTGTAGTAAGGCATCCCCACAGGAATTATTAAAGCGCATTATTTTCTCCAGTGAATCTCACATGAATACTATCCGCAAATACACATCCTTTATAAAGAACCTGCAGCTTAACTTTAATCGCTTGATCTGCTAAATAATCTTTCGCCTTTAGAGTAAGCGACCTGTCTGAATTTATCTCTGCCCCATTAACTATCCACGTGTACTGATCGTAATCGAAACCAGCATCTAATGTGTAAGTTTCCTGAGAACAAGTAATTGTATCAAGAATAATTCGTTTCGCTCCATGATAACGCGTATTCATACCATTGGCTTTTCCATCCTTGGCTTTACCTGATTTAGAATGTGCTCCTCTTTGAAGCTGGTATTTATTGTTCCAAAATTTTCCTAAATCAGATCCCAAATAAAAACCTGGTTGTGTAGGTTGGTTGTAGCTTATGTTTTGATCAGCCACGCTAAGCCGGTAGATATGATCACTCAGCAAAGTGTGAAAACGATAAGGAGTACTGTAATTGGTCATGTACAAGCGAAGTTCATTGTTATCTTTTGTTCGAACCAAAATTTCTTCACGCCAATCTCCCACCAAGTCAGCTTGCAGGCAAGGGTTCCCTTTCGTCCAGTTATTGGCGGTTAAATCTTCACTAAACGGGATTGGTAAATTCATTACACCATCACCAGTCCATTTTGTGATACCAACAAATTCGCGACCAGTAACACTCGATCCATCCAACAATTCGCGGTTTAAATCACCATCCCACCAAATGCCCATATTTATTGACGGAGTGTTTGCGGTAATAAATTTTCCATTGGCTGTATAAACACCTCCTGAATGAGTTGTCCATAATTCACAGCCTTTAAATCGTGGATCGATATCAGCCGCCATAGCTCTTCCAACATCTTCGAAAGAAGGGATCCCCCAAATATACTCTCCCGTACAGGCATCACGTAATTCCGATCCGGCCTTAGTCGGAACATGTTCATGACAATCCCAAATTTCAAGTCCTGGTCGTTCAATATCAATATCCGTTAAATGCAAGGCGTCGCCATGCCCCAGCTGTGTATTGTAACCACCTGTTCCATCTGCATTAATCAAACAAGCACCATAGGTAATCTCATCTTTACCGTCTCCATTTACATCACCAATACTTAATTGATGATTCCCTTGTCCTTCGAAACTTTTGTATTCGCCCTGATTATCGGTTGTGCTAAAATGCCAGCGTTGCGTTAATTTCCCATCTCTGTAATCCCAGGCTTCCAGTACTGTTTTTTCGTAATAGCCTCTGCATATTAGAATACTCGGACGCATTCCGTCAAAATACCCCACTCCTCCTAAAAAACGATCTACCCGATTACCGGTAATATCACCAAAATCATTTGGAGCTCCTCTCGAAATGTAATTTGCTCTTGCCAATTCTTTGCCAGTTACCCCTTCTATTACAGAAAAAAATTCGGGTCCGGTAATTATTTTACCATAAGTTCGAGACGAAGGATCTCTATCTACATAATCACTTACTCCATCATTATTTACGTCACCAATTACCTCACCATCTCCAAATTGAGTTCCTTCAGCTGTTTTAACGGCAATCTCCGCTTTTCCATCCCCATCAAAATCGTATGCCATCATTTGAGTATAATGAGCACCTTGCCGGATATTAATTCCCAAATTAACGCGCCACAAAAATGTTCCGTCAAGTTTGTAAGCTTCGAGCAACGGACCACCGTTACACACACCGTTGTGCGAATTATCATGACCGCTATTTTCACGTTTTAGTACAATGTCCAATTCTCCGTCTCCATCCAAATCGGCCGCAGTTGCATCATTGGGACTGTATTGCCATAAACTGTCGCCGGGAAATGCTTGTATTGGAATTGATAAGTATGGATGATCGGCCATTTGCGACGTGAGTACATAAGAAGCCAGCACATGATGTGTTTTAGCATCTTTTAAAACATAGGTTGTTGATGCTTTTGTATTTACAAAGCTATCTTTAACAAAGGTACTTGCAGCTATTGGAGTTTTATTAAGCTTACGCTCTTTTTCGTTATTATTGATGCGATAAAGGTCAAACTGTGTTTCGGCTTTATCTTTTGGAAGAAATCTCCAGCTTACCGCTACAACTCCATTTCCCTGATGAATGGCAACTAATCCTCTCCCCAAATTTTCCTTTTGAATGGATGGTGCATAATTTGGTCCTTTTACTATTTGGGAAGGTGTTTTTGTGCAACAGGATTGCAGCACACCACAAAGAATTAGAATAAGAATTTTATCTGCAAACGAACCTAATGAATTAAACATGTTGTATAAAATTATATTGCAACAGCTTACTAAAGGGCTGCAATGGTGTTTACGATTGTTGAAATATCCTTTTTAGTGAGCTTCGAATGGATTTTCTACCAATTTGCCATCTACTCTTACGCGGTCAGCATCGCAATTTTCTACATCATCCAACACAAATAAGGGACGTGCATCCTTTTGCTCAAAATAAAATCTGATATTCTCGAAAAATATATTTTCAGCATGCCTCACATAAAAACCTGAGGCTGGAATTGTTCCAAACATCCAAGGTTCAGGATATGTTTTCTCACTTTCGGGAGGTACAATTTTCCCATCTTCTGCAGTATATCCTCCTTTAAAATGAATGTTGATATTAGAGAATGAGATTTCTTCAACCTTGTGACCAGGCACACCACTTATGATATTTGAAAATTGCGAATCAGCATTGTAAACATTCACATTACTGATTTGAACTCTTCGCAGCTTTCCAACGGGAGTACCTTTCGGACTGCGCTGACGTGCTCCCAAGCGAATGAAAAATGGAGAATTGCCCACATTTCTCATCGTAATATTCGAAACCACTACATCTTCGAGCCAACCTCCGTCAACAGCTTCAATGGCCAAACCTCTGCTTCGTTCGAAAATACAATTGGTAATAGCAATATTTTTAAAGCCTCCACTTGACTCGGTTCCTAATTTAATACGTCCGGTATTTGAACCGTGATCAGGAGCTACAGCCTCGTCGGTTTCCCACTTCGCCGTCAATACAGATCCTTTATCGTAACCAGAAACAAAACAACCATTGACAGTAACGTTCTCGGTATCTTTAAAATATCCCAAAGCATAACTCGATTTTAAAACAATGGCGTCGTCCCATGGGCAATTTACACTGCAATCGGAAATACGTACGTTTTTACAGCAATCAATATCAAAACCATCGCGGTTCGTATCTACTTTAAGATTGAGTACGTGCAAATTATCTACTCCTGTTGCTAAAATGGCAAAATGACCGCAGTTTAGCATCGCTACATCCTTAACGGTAATGTTATGACACTCCTTAAACGACAATGCTTTATTTCCAACTCCGTGGAGCCGGCTTTCTTCTCTGGTTAATCCCTCACCATATATTAATCCATTACCACAAATGGTTATGTCGTGCTCATTAACAGCCCAAAATAAGGAATTTTTCCAGTGGCTATGTCCAAAGTCCTGATATGGATTATCAGGATTAGGCTCAGCAATATCATAACCTTCCTTTTCGGAAGGGAAAGCCGCTAAAACAGTAGCACCGGATTCAATTTGAATAGTAATATTACTTTTTAAACGAATGGAATAACAAGCATATGTTCCGGCAGGAATATAAATAGTTCCTCCTCCATTTTGAACCGCCTCTTCAATAGCACTGTTAATCGCAGGAGAATCAACGGTTACACCATCTCCCTTAGCTCCAAAATCTTTAATATTATAAGTTTCGGCCTTTAAAGAGATACCGTATAGTAATGCTATAAGCAGGAATAATTGTCGCATATATTTTTTGTTTTTAATCTGGTGTCGATTTCATCCATTCTGTTTCTTTATTTACCCTGTAACTTCCTTCTTCAAAAAGCTTTGGAAGCATAAAATAATTGTAGTCGTCCATAGGATTCAGAAAATAGAAACAAAAATAGTAATTCTGTTTATCCACCATTTTAAAATCAGAAGTCAACACTTGCGCCACTGTTTTCTTTCCGGATTTAAGCAATTGAATTGGATTTGTTTGTTGATTCGCATCGGCCAATTTCAATGTGCCTTCAGGAGGTGTTAATCCCTCCAAAATTCTCAGCTTACGGCTGTTTCCATAATAAAGAGTAAATGAATTTCCTTCAATGCTAAAAACATTTTGGTAACAATCCTTTGGTAAAATAAGAGGCTTCCACATTTCAATATCCACCTTGCTATTTGAAGCTCCTCCATATGTCCATATCAGCTGCAAATCTTTAGGAAGATTTTCACCTGTTAACTTCATTACAGCACCTTTGCTATCCTCCAAAGTCCGAATCAAAAATTCAATAGCGCCCTTCGCCAATATCTCGTCCTTCAAAATGTATTTTTTTTCCTTTTCGGATGATTTCAGCTTTATGCTTTTAAACTCCGAAAACCACTTGCTTGTACCTTGAGTGGCAACTCCAATTCGTAACGTTCCTGCTAATTCTGGTGTAACTAGAGACCAATCCGGATTTTGAGCTTTAACAAAACCCAAATATAAAAAAGCCAGTAAAAAGGCGAATGTTTTTTTCGACATCATAAATTGTTTAGTTTCCGTCTGGTTTTTGAATTTCAGCAAAAGGTGTTGGATACCATTTAAAATTCTTGAAATCGTCAGGCACCGCGGGATTAAAATCCTTTACATCATCTCTTAAATACTGTACCAAAGGCAAATGAATTTGTTTCATACCATAAACAACACATTTTGCAATTTGATTGGCACCAAAAGGATTAAAGTGAGTATTGTCTTTCAAAGGCGTCTCCTGATTTGGAAACGTATTAGCTGGATAGTGAACAAATGCATTCACTGAATTTTCTACACCCATGGCTTCATAAAGAGTACGAGTATAAGAGTGCAAATCAATCAAAGAAATATTTTCTTCGGTGGCCAGTTTTCTCATCGCATCCGGATAATCCCCATGAGTGTCAGCAATTTTCCCTTCCCCGTTAAAACTTCTGCGTTGAGTTGGGGTTACAAAAACAGGATTTGCTCCTTTTTCCCGAGCTGCAACAATAAAATCCTTTAATCGATCCGTAAAATTCAAATATGCTCCTTTCCCCTCTCCTCTTTCCTTCTGATCATTATGTCCAAATTCAACAAATATGTAATCACCAGGCTTAACCTGCGTTAATAATTTCTCTAATCTTCGTCTGGCAATAAAACCACTTGCAGTTTCTCCGGATTCGGCATAGTTAGCAAAACAAACATCATCACTAAAAAAAGAAGGGATGATCTGCCCCCAGGAACACCACGGCTCGTTTTCCTGATCAACAACAGTTGAATCTCCACATAAAAAAACAGTAATAGCAGAATCTGAAGGTGTTATTTCGATAGAAACCACCTGAGGAGACTCGCCGTTAAATTCAAAAGTCAGATTGCTATCCCAATTTAATTTGGTCTTTTCTCTTTTTTTGATTTTAACATTTCTTCCCGCTGTTATAATCGTATCTCTTTTATTGATATAGAAATAAACATCTTTGATTTCTCCTTTTTCTGTGGATATTCCGTCAAAAAACAGTCTTCTGGATTCACCTCTGATCACGGTATGTCCCGCACTATTGTCAGATCCGACTCTCACATGTACTTTGTAATTTCCATCCGGCACATCTTTGAAAGTAACAAAACCGTTATCTGCTTTACTTAAAGGATCCATAATCTTAAACTGGCTGTCTTTTTTACTACACGACTGAAATACCATGATTAAAACTACCACGATCATACATGCGGAGAGCTTCCTATTTACATTTCTAAAACTCATCTTAAAAAAGGATTATTTGAAATCTTGTAATTTATATACTTCTACCCCAGCTAACAGCAAACAACCAATACCATAATCTTCAAAATCAGGCATGCTATCATATTTTACCGGCTGTCCGTCTTTAGGTTCTTTTCCTGTTCCCTGCACATAACCCAAAAATCCATTTTCATGAATGGCATCCTTCACAATCGCATTCCAGGCTTTTGCAACAACAGGCATGTATTTTTCCTTTGATAAGAATCCGTTATTGATTCCCCATGCCATACCATATACAAATAAAGAAGTACCTGTCACCTCTTTTCCGCCATAATTTTCAGCATCATGTAAACTCACATTCCAAAATCCATCTTCTCTCTGACATTTTACCAATGCCTTTGTCATGGACATAAAATCATTCACATAATCCTTATAATGCTTTTCGTCTTTCGGTATTTCGCTTAATACTCTTACCAAAGCAGCATATACCCATCCGTTGCCTCTTGACCAATAACAATCTTCTCCGTTTGGTTCTTTATAAGGAGGAACAAAATCGGCATCGCGCCACCATAAACCATCTTCTTTGTTATAAAGACCTCCTCCAATATCATTTCTGCTGCAGGCATACATATCCCACATTTTATCAAAATACTTTGCATCATTCATTGTCGCACCATATTTCGCAAAAACCGGCATCCCCATTTGAATGGCATCTATCCATGTCCAATCATCCTTTTGCGGCGTATTCACCAACATATCTAAATTGGCTTTTACCTTTCTTATGTATTTTGGATCTTTAGATAGTCTAAATAAATCAATATAGGTTTGACCAGCACAATAATTATCCGCATTTCTGGTAGTTGTACCACTTCTAAACCCCCATTTATGAAAATCAGACCATTGATAAGCATAATCGTATAACTTTTCTTCGGGTAATATTGAATACAAGGCCATTAATCCTTCATAATACACACCTCTTGTCCAAATATTGCTTGGCCTTTCACGCCCCACATTTGATGGTGCTTTATAATCACTGTATTTTTCCATGAAATAATTATTCACTTTAATTATTTCTTTCAAAGTTTGTTCATGATCAATCAATTTTTGTCCACAAGCCGGAGAAAAATTCATCGATGACGTAACAATTAGTAGTATAAACTGCAATAAATACATTCTGCTCAATAATCCCATTTCATATAGTGTTTTAGAAATTTTTACCACCAAATGTATTACATACCACATCCGCAAAAAAGGAAAATTATACACAAACCTAGAATATCATCCACAACAACAAAGCATCAAAATAAATACATGTTTTAGTACTATTTTCCATTTTCTATCGTGTGCGCACACCTTATTTTTACAACCATTGAAAAAGCTGGTTGGTAACTCTAGTTTCAATCTATGTTTAATCTATTAAAAAGTTTTTATGAACCTAATTAAATCTAGTGTAGTATGAATTTATTTAAATCAAAAAGAAAACAATTTAAAGTGTTTTTCATAACACTGCTTACAAGTTGTTTTTTTATGGCTGGAAACGTCAACGTTTGCGCACAAGGACAAACGATTTCCGTTACAGGTAGTGTTAAAGATCAAACAGGTCTGTCCATAATCGGAGCCACTATCGTAGAAAAGGGATCTGTTACAAATGGTACTATAACCGATATTGATGGAAATTACCATATTAAAGTACCTGAAAATGCAACAATAACCGTAAGTTTTATTGGTTTTTCAACTCAGGAAGTACCCGTTACCGGAAAATCAGTAATTAATTTCACCTTAGCTGAAGAAACTACAAATCTTGATGAATTAATTGTAGTTGGTTATGGCGTTCAAAAGAAGAGCGATGTGACTGGTGCTGTAACGAGGGTTAGCGCTGAAGACATTGTAGCAATGCCTGTTAAAGATGCTGTGCAAGCCATGCAGGGAAAAACTGCCGGGGTTGACATTACCTCAAATCAAAGACCAGGAGAGACTGGAAGTATTACAATTAGAGGTATCCGTTCTTTAAATGCCAGCCAGAGTCCATTATATGTAGTAGATGGAATGGTTGTTCAAAGTGGAGGAATAGACAATATTAATCCTAACGACATTGAAAGTATTGACATTCTAAAGGATGCTTCTGCTACAGCGGTTTATGGATCAAGAGGTGCAAACGGTGTAGTATTGGTAACTACTAAAAAAGGAAAAACAGGTGAAGTAAGTTTTAATTACTCCGGTTCAGTTACCATCGAAAAAATGTACGACGTAACTGAGATGATGGATGCTGCTGAATGGTTGGATTACGCCAGACTGGCAAAATACAATATGGGTAGTTATGCATCTGCTACACCTTCTTATACTGCTGATTTAGCTACCTGGGGGTCTGTTGGAGCTTCATTCGCAAATATTGAAAAAGGATGGGTAAATGGAGCTTGGGATGCCAGTAAAGTAGGTAATTACAATTGGGGTGATCATGGTAAACGAACTGCTGTTTCAACGGAGCACACCATTAGTGCATCAGGTGGTACAGAGAAGTTCAAGGGATATGGCTCATTCGGATATTTACGTCAGGAAGGAACGCAACCCGATCAACTGTATCAACGATATACTGCTAAAACAAATTTTGAAGTATCGCCTACAAACTGGTTCAAGTTCGGAACAACTATGAACCTTAGCTATGGAGAACAGGACTATGGTTACAGCTTTACAAAATCAAGTACTGGACCCGGGGATTACTACTCCGCTTTAAAATCTATGTTGCCTTGGACGGTTCCCTATGATGAAAATGGAGATTATATTAGAAACCCTGCAGCAGGAGATGTTAATATTATTAATCCGATTAAAGAGTTGGATTATAACACAAATAATCGTCAGTCATTGCGTGCAACCGGAAGTTTTTATTCTCAATTGGATTTTGGGAATATGTGGAAACCTTTAGATGGTTTGAGTTATCGTATCCAATTTGGCCCGGAATTTAAGTACTATCGTTTGGGTGTATTTAATGCCGCTGAAGGTATTAATGGAGATGGTAACAATGCGGCCAAATACAATACTAACAATACACGCGCCTATACATTAGACAATTTATTGTATTACAATAAAACATTTTCAAACCTTCATAAAGTTGGTTTAACCGCAATGCAGTCTTTCTCAAAGTATCATTATGAAAATGGAGATATGAAAGCAACAGATGTTGCTTCAACTTCCGAATTATGGTACAACCTTGCATCTGGCGGTGATGCATATAGTCTTGGCACCGGTTTATCAGAGAAACAAATGGAGTCATATATGCTTAGGGGAAATTACACTTACAACGATAAATACATGTTGACTGCATCTATGCGTTGGGATGGTGCTTCTCAATTAGCTGCTGGAAACAAATGGGCAAGTTTCCCTTCTTTGGCGTTAGGTTGGCGTATTGATCAGGAAGATTTCATGAACAATGCTTCATGGATTGATGGATTGAAAGCCCGTTTCGGTTATGGTATAACAGGTAACGCTGCAATTAAGGCATATGATACAAAAGGTGGAGTAGCTTCTTTATACTATAATTGGGGTACTACATCATCTGAGTTAGGATATGTAGCATCTGATCCTTCAGTTAAATACCCACCTAAAATGGCAAACACCGATCTTAGTTGGGAAAAAACAGGCCAATATAATGTTGGTATAGACTATGTGCTTTTTAACGGACGCTTAAGTGGTAGTGTTGATACATATAAAACAAAAACCACCGACTTATTAATGATTATGTCGATTCCAAGTTTAACAGGTTATACTTCAACCTGGGCAAACATCGGTGAAACAAAAGGTTCGGGTATTGATTTGCAAATCAATACAGTTAACATAAAATCAAATGATTTTAGCTGGGAAACCAGTATCTCTTGGTCAAAAGATCAAAGCGAAATTTCAAAATTGAATAATGGAAAGACTGAAGATCTTAATAATGCTTGGTTTATAGGTGAAGACATCGGTGTTTATTACGACTATGTATATGATGGCATCTGGAAAACTTCCGAAGCTGCTGAAGCTGCAGTATATGGACGTAAACCAGGTCAGATAAAAGTTAAAGACCTTAACAATGACGGTGCTATTGATGCTAATGAGGATAGACAAATTGTTGGAAATAAACGTCCGGACTGGTCTGGAGGTATGACAAATACATTTAGATACAAGAATTTTGATTTATCATTCTTCATATACTCTCGTTGGGGGAATACTTTCAGAAGCGGAAAAGAAACACTGGATGGTCGCTTTACGATGCGTAAAATTGATTATTGGGTTGCTGGAGTTAATGAAGATGCAGAATACTATTCTCCTGGTTCAAATGGAGAAGCTGCTGATACTTATGCCAGTTCTATGAATTATCAAGACGGATCTTTTGTAAAAATGCGTAACATCAGTTTAGGTTATAACTTTACTCCTAAACAGTTAAAAAAACTTGGAATCAGCAAACTTAAAGTGTATGCTCAATGTATGAATCCATTTACAATCTATTCTAAATGTGATTATTTAGATACAGACCTTTCGGGTTATAATAACAACACAACATCTACTGGTTCATCAACCACTCTTAAAAGTTTCGTATTTGGTTTGAATCTTGGATTCTAATTTTAAAAAAGTTAATTATGAAAAAAAATAAAATATTATTACTGTTTGGGTTGATAAGTATCTTAACTTTTTCTGTATCATCCTGCAAAGATGATTTCTTGGACGAAGAACTTACAACAACCCAAAGCACTCAGACGTTTGAAACACAAGAGGGGCTGGACCAACTGGTTATAGGAACATACCAAAAACTGAAATTTAAATTCAACTATACCTGGGGAATTAAGATGTTTAACGTAGGTGTAGATGAATTTACGGATGCAAATAATGCTATCCCCGACTACAATGGTTATAGTGCTGATTTAAACTCAGCAGAAGGCGGAAACAACAAGCCTGTGTGGCAAAACATGTATGCCGGTATTGAATCAGCAAACACTATTATTCAAAATATGCCTCTTTACTACGATAAAGAAAATTCAAATTATAACACTCGATTAGGCGAAGGTTATTTTCTACGTGGCTATTTTTATTTAACTCTTACCACTCAATATGGAGGTGTGCCATTGAAATTAGAACCATCAACAGCGGTTGAAACTTATTTTACACGAGCCACAGAAGAAGAATGTTTTGCACAAATCATTGCAGATTTTAAGTCGGCATATGATTTATTACCTGCAAGTCCAGAAGCAACCGGCCGCATATCAAAATATGCCGCAGCTCATTTTCTTGCAAAATCAAAATTAACACGAGCAAGCGAATTATATAGTTCATGGAACTCAAGCTATATCAGTGATGATTTAAATGATGTCATAAAATACGGAACAGAAGTTTATAATGCTCATCCTTTATGTACAAACTATGTGCAATTATGGGATTATCAAGCGGCTAACGGTGCCAACGAGAGTGTTTCTGAAGTAGTTTTGGCTGCTCAATTCTCTGACGATCAATCTACCTGGGGTAGATTTGGAAATCAGATGCATCTTTATTATCCATCTGTTTATCAAGACATTTCCGGTACAAAAAGAGATATATCAGGGGGTCGTGAATTCTGTTATGCCCGAACTACTAATTATACCATGGATGTGTTTGATCGTGTGAACGACTCACGCTTCTGGAAATCATTTATTACTACTTACGGATGTAACTCTACAGCAAATGCTCCGGAATGGACTGCCGATAATGCTATTTTAGGACCTGTAGGAACTGTAGCTGGAACAAAACGATTTGAAGGCGGAGATCTGGCTGTTAAATACATTGTTAACAATGCTGGCGATACCAGATATAATCCTGTTACAAATGATGTAACCGGTGTTTTAAAAGATGGTGTTATGCAAAACACCCACACATTTGTTCGTTATTTTAATGGTGATGCACAAGATTGGATTGGGCAACATGGTAATGAAGGATATTATGGTGTTCAGAAACGTTTTGTTGCACTATCGAAATTTCGAGATGGATACAGAGTCGCAATTGCATCTCAATTTGGAACCCGCGATGTCATTCTTGCCCGTTCTGCAGATGATGTTTTAATGGTTGCTGAAGCCTATATACGAAAAGGCGAATCGGAATATGCTAATGCCATTACCTGGATTAATAAATTAAGAGACCGGGCTGCATTTTTAGCTGGAGAAGACCGTTCTGTTCACGTTGATGGAGGACAAGCCTATAAGAACAATAGCTATTGTAATGGTAAAGGTGGAGGATATTCTTCTGATGGTGCTATTTATTACGATAAAAACACTTATTATGAATCAAATGGAGATTTGACAGAAACAACTGCTGCTACAATCAATGAAATGCATATCAACTCAGTAAGTGATATCTACAATTCTTCAGTAGATGCACCAATTTATACAAAGCTTGAATGTTCAAGCAATGCGGAGAAAATGATGTGTTTTTTATTGAATGAAAGAACTCGTGAACTTTGCGGAGAAACAGTACGTTGGGAAGATTTAGCCCGTACCAAAAGGCTTGAAGCCCGCTTTAAGGCATTTAATGATGGTTGGGTTAGAGGTAACTCTACGTTTAGTGCAAACAAACATTATTACCGACCAATTCCTCAATCTTTTCTTGATGCCATTACCAATGAAAATGGCCAGGCATTAAGTTCGGAAGAGAAACAAGCTATGCAAAACCCAGGATACTAATAAATCCTAAACTATAAAATCACTAAACCGGTTCAAATCTATTCCGGTTTAGTGATTTTTTTTTTACTCTGATTATCCCAACAAAAATAAACTGCCAGGCTCTTCCGAATAGCAATATCCACTATATTAAATACATTCTTGATGAATACATCTCCAAATTATGGATGATTTGACATGAATACGGAAAAATATACATCTGTTACAATTTATTCATTTCTACTTTTGATGTAAGTAATAACAGATAACAGCTTATAAAATATTCGCAATGAAACTCTCATTTAGTAGTACACCACATCAGACTTTTTTAGCACGATTTTTAATCGTTATTTTTATAATTTCGTTAAATTCTCTTTCCTATGCTCAGGAGAAGAAATCTAACTCTGGAAAAAATAGAAAATCCGACTTTACAAATAAAACGGAATTTAATGATGCAAACACACCTCTTCATCTTTTACAAGCTGATTACCCAATAAACTATCAGGCTCCTGACAAAGATCAAATTGAAAATCAACTTAAAACAATTGTAAATTATCTGGAGCAGGTTACGCCAGCTGGTGTAATTGATTCAAAAAGTCAAAAAGTTATTACTAAGTATGAAAACATCGACAGATACAGTCAATTAAAAAAAGGAGATTTCAGATTAACCTCATACGAATGGGGAGTTACCTATGCGGCTATGTTGCGCATGACCCAGGTTACTGATAATGAAACGTATTTGAATTATGCACGGAACCGCTTTGCATTTTTAGCAGAAACAGCTCCTTATTTCAAAAAACAATTGGATGAAGTTGGAACGATTGATCCTTTGATGACAAAAGTTTTACAACCCAAAGCCTTAGATGATGCCGGCGCCATCTGTGCAGCAATGATCAAAACATCAACATTCGACAACCCCTCTTCAAAATTAGATACTTTAATCGGTAACTACATCGATTATATCATGTACCACCAATATCGCTTAAAAGATGGAACATTTGCACGCAAACGTCCGCTGTATAATACTGTTTGGTTAGATGATATGTTCATGAGTATTCCCGCTTTACTGCAAATGGGAAAATACAGGCATAATGACAAATACACTCAGGAAGCCGTTAAGCAAATCAAACTGTTTAAAGACAAACTATTTGTTGAGAACAAAGGCCTTTTTCGTCACGGATGGGCTGAAGGTTTAGAACCTGAACCAACATTTTTCTGGGCACGGGCCAATGGCTGGGCTTTGCTAACCCTTTGTGAAGCTTTAGATGTTTTGCCTAAAGATAATGAAGATCGAAAATGGATCATGGATCTATATCAACAGCAAATTGGTTCATTGGTTCAGTATCAATCCGGACAAGGTTTATGGCACCAATTAATAGATAAAAACGATTCTTACCAGGAAACTTCAGCTAGTGCAATTTACGTATTTGCAATTGCTCACGGTATCAATCAGGGATGGTTAAATGCTCGAGTATACGGTCCTGTAGTTACTTTGGGATGGAATGCTCTTTCTCAAAAAATAAATTCGAAAGGACAAGTTGAAGGTACTTGTGTAGGAACAGGAATGGGATTTGATCCGGCATTCTATTATCATCGTCCAACCAGTGCTTTTGCCGCTCATGGATATGGACCAATGTTGCTCGCCGGTGCTGAAATGATCGAATTATGCAATCACTGGTTTCCTAAAATGAACGATAGTGCAATTCATTTTTACGGACAAACACTACCCTATTCGGAACCCATTTTTGAAGTTGGTGATCCAAGACATCCGCCATATAAAAAAGCAGGCAGCAGTCGTAAAGGAAAAAACCCGGTTGTGTTTGTAATTGGTGATTCTACAGTAAAAAATGGCCGAGACAAAGGTGATTTAGGACAATGGGGCTGGGCCAGCTTTTTCGATCGCTTTTTTGATGCAACAAAAATTACAGTGGAAAACCATGCATTAGGGGGCAGAAGCAGCCGAACATTCCTCACCGAAGGATTGTGGCAAAATGTGCTGGAAGGCTTACAGGAAGGAGATTACCTGTTTATTCAGTTCGGTCACAATGATGGTGGCCCCTTTGATACCGGACGCGCCCGTGCTTCTATCAAAGGAGCTGGCGAAGAATCAAAAACTTATACCATGGAAGCTACCGGCGGACCGGAAACTGTATATACTTTTGGTCATTACATGCGTCATTATATTGAACAAGCTAAAGCTCATGGTGTAAAAGTGATTGCCTTGGCTCACACGCCACGCAACAACTGGGAAAATGGTAAAATGGTTCGTGTAACGGATACCTACGCCAAATGGACCAGGCAGGCAGCAGAAGACGAAGGCGTTTGCTATATCGATGCCAACGATCTTTGTGCAAAAGAATACGAAAAAATAGGTCAGGAGGCCACTAAACCCTACTATAAAGATAATGTACACACTTCTTATATTGGAGCGATAACAAACGGAAACACAATTGCCAAGGCCGCATATAATCTGAAAAATTGCGACCTGAAAAAATATATGAAAAAAGAAGCCATAGACAATCCAACTAAAGTGGCATCAAAACCTTTGTACCGCGATCCTAAATTTGACGGAGCTGCAGATCCGGTTGTTGTATGGAATAAAAAAGAACAAAAATGGTTCATGCTCTATACCAACCGTAGAGCCAATCTGGAAAACACAAATGGAGTTGATTGGGTGCACGGAACACCTATTGGTATAGCCGAATCAGAAGATGGAGGACTAAACTGGAAATACCGGGCTGATGCAAACATAAATTATGGCGGCGACAGCACTACTTACTGGGCTCCGGAAGTAATAGAACAAGATGGAACTTATCACATGTACTTGACTATTGTACCAGGAATTTTCAGCGATTGGAATCATCCACGTCACATCATTCATTTGACCAGTAGTAACCTGATTGACTGGAAATTGGAGTCTCAGATAAATTTAGCTTCCGATAAAGTAATTGATGCTGAAGTTGTAAAAGCTCCAAACGGAAAATGGAGAATGTTCTACAACAATGAGAAAAATAATAAATCCATTTACTATGCTGAAAGCAACGATCTGTACAATTGGGAAGATAAAGGACTTGCTGTTGGAAATAAACGTGGTGAAGGCCCTGTTGTCTTCTTCTGGAAAAACCAATATTTCATGATTATTGATTCATGGGATGGATTATCTGTTTTCAGTTCCAGAAACATGCAAAACTGGCATCTTCAAAAGGAAAACATATTGGATAAACCCGGATGTTATGAAGATGATCAGGTAATAGGTGGACATGCTGATGTCGTAATCAATAATGGCAGAGCTTACATTTTCTATTTTACTCATCCGGGAAGACTAGAAGGCGTAAATGATGACAATTATGAAACCAGAAGATCATCCATACAGGTGGGAGAATTAAAATTTGTAAATAACCAAATATCCTGTAATCGTAATTTACCGGTAGATATTAAATTAGTGAATCCTTAAGATCAATAAGATAACTCCAGAAGTTTTTTAAGCACATTCAAATCAAGATTAAAAATCAGTAAAAATATGAAATTTAAAGCAATATCAATACTCGCTATAAGCACCGTCCTTTTCATTTGTTGTGCACAACAACCAAAAGACGTTCGTATATTTATATCAGGCGATTCTACAGCTCAAAGCTACGACACAACAAAAACCGTAATGAGAGGCTGGGCACAGATGCTGCCCGATTTTTTCGATGAACACATTACTGTTGTTAATAAGGCGAAAGCAGGCAGAAGCACCAAAAGCTATTTGGCAGAAGGACGATGGAAAGAAGTAGTTGATTCTCTTCAACCAAATGATTATGTGATCATACAATTTGGTCATAACGATGCTTCTTCAAAACCGGAAAGACATGCCTCCTACCCTGATTACAAAAGAAATTTGATTACGATGGTGAAGGAAGCACAGGCAAAAAAAGCCCGGCCAATTTTGGCCACATCAATTGTGATGAGAACCTTTAAAGACAATGGTTTACTTGATGATCGGTTAAAAGGATATCCAGCCATTACCCGTCAATTGGCCGATTCTTTAAACATTCCTTTAATTGATACCTGGCTGAAATCAAGGGATTTGATTATCATGATGGGTGATGAACCCTCAAAAAAATTGTACATGTGGATAGAAGCAGGCGTTGATTCAATCCGACCAGATGGTTCTCAGGATGATACACACCTGCAGGCTCCCGGAGCTGCTGCAATTGCAGAAATAGTAGCAGCTGAAATCAAAAAACAAAACCTTAAAGACATAGCGAACCATGTTCTTATCCCGTAAAAACACAGCTAAATTAGCAACACTGCTTTTAATTCCTTTTCTACTTGTACGCTGCCAGCCGGATGTTCAATGGCCCGAAGAATCTGTGAACACGAAACCCGGAACCCGATGGTGGTGGATGGGCAGTGCTGTAGATGAAGCAAACCTGTCGCGAAATCTGGAATTGTATTCTGATGCCGGACTAGGTTCTCTGGAGATCACACCAATTTATGGTGTTCAGGGAAATGATTCCAATGAAGTTGACTTCTTATCCAACAGATGGATGGAATTATATTCTCACACCCAAAAGGAGGCTGAAAAACTGGGGATAAATATCGACATGAATACCGGAACTGGTTGGCCTTTTGGCGGACCTGATGTTGGGCTAAAAGATGCTGCCGGTCGATTGTTAATCAAGAAATTTAAATTATCAACAGGTCAACAATTCAATCAATTGATTCTACCTGATGAGAAAAAGCAGATAGAAACGGCAAGACTGGCAAGTTTAATGGCTTTTTCCGAAAAAGGAGAAATAGTAGACCTAACGGAAAAGGTTAGTAATAAAAAACTTGACTGGACTGCACCTGCAGGAAACTGGAGACTGATTGCTCTTTTTGAAGGAAACACATTTCAGCAGGTTAAAAGAGCTGCCCCTGGCGGTAAAGGTTTGGTTTTGAATCATTTTTCGAAAGAAAGTGTAGAGAAATATCTGAGTAAATTTACGAAAGCCTTTAACGAAAGCGGTGCGCCTGTTCCCAATTACTTTTTTAATGATAGTTACGAAGTATACAATGCAGACTGGACTCCAGGATTTCTTGCTGAATTTGAACAAATGCAAGGCTATAAATTACAGGATTATCTTCCTCAATTTTTAGATACAGCACGAAACGAAACTACAGCAAGAATCGTTTCGGATTACAGAGAGACACTTTCGAAATTATTATTGGAAAACTTTACCAAGCCCTGGACTGAGTGGGCACACAAGCTGAATAGTAAAACCCGGAATCAGGCACACGGTTCGCCGGCTAACTTAATTGATATTTATGCCGCAGTAGATGTGCCCGAATGCGAAGGATTTGGATTGTCCGACTTTCACATTAAAGGTCTTCGTAAAGATTCTTTAACACGTCATAACGACTCCGATTTTTCCATGTTAAAATACGCTTCATCAGCGGCTCATATTTCAGGAAAGAAATACACTTCTTCAGAAACATTTACATGGCTTACCGAGCATTTTCGCACCTCCTTCTCTCAGTGTAAACCCGATTTGGATCTGATGTTTGTTTCAGGCGTTAATCACGTTTACTTTCACGGCACTACCTATAGTCCGGCTGAGGCTGCATGGCCGGGATGGAAATTTTATGCTTCGGTGGACATGAGTCCAACCAACCCATTGTGGCGCGATGCAAAACCCTTTTTTAAATATATCTCACGCGTACAATCGTTTTTACAAATGGGTAAACCCGATAATGATTTTCTGGTTTATTTACCTGTTTACGATATGTGGCACAAAGTGGACGGTAAATTATTACAATTCGATATCCATAAAATGAAACAACGTGCTCCGGAATTTATTCATGTAGTCAACCAAATTAGTAATGCCGGCTATGATATGGACTATATTTCGGATTCATTCATTACAAGCACTGAATTTAAAGACGGACATCTAATTACATCGGGAGGAACTTCGTATAAAGCTTTAATTATACCTTCTGTAGATAAAATGCCGGCGGAGGTTATTAAAAAACTGATTGATCTGTCCAAACAAGGTGCACAAATTGTGTTCATGGGAAATTATCCTAAAGATGTTCCCGGATATGGAAATCTGGAAAACCGAAGAAAACAATTTTTTACTTTAAGTGATCAGCTGCCTGAAGTTGACTTTAACGAAACCACAGTAAGCTCATTTTCGAAAGGAAAAATAATTACCGGAACGGATTATAAAAATACACTTGCGGCTACCGGAGTTGTTGCTGAAGAATTTAAAACAAAAGCGGATCTTAAATACATTCGCAGGAAAAACAGTCAGGGGTATCATTATTTTGTTTCTGCACTTAAAGCTGAGGATACAGATACCTGGATTACTTTACCAAAGCGAGCTGAATCAGTCGTATTTTTCAATCCTGTCAATGGACAAAAAGGAAAAGCACAAATAAAACAAGCCGATGATAAAACAAAAGTAAGGCTGCAGTTAAAATCCGGAGAATCATTGATATTCCAAACATTTTCGACAAACGTTACGGTTGAAAACTGGCCTTATCTTAAAGAAACAGGAAATCCATTTGTACTGAACAACAACTGGAAAATATTCTTTAAAGAGAGTATCCCTGCTATCACCGACACCTTTGCTATTCCAAAATTAGTTCCCTGGACCGATCTAAAGATTCCTGAGGCCAAAGAAAATATGGGGACAGCAGTCTATTCAACAACATTTACGGTAAATAAAAAAACGGCTGATGACTGGATTCTTGATTTGGGTGATGTGAGAGAAACAGCCAGAGTAAGACTGAATAATGTTGATATTCAAACACTATGGTCGGTACCCTACGAACTTTCTGTTGGCAAATATCTTAAAAACGGTCTTAATGCAATAGAAATAGAGGTAACAGGTTTACCAGCCAATCACATCGCAAGTTTAGATCAAAAAGGAGTTCAATGGCGTATTTTCAAGGAAATTAATCTGGTTGACCTTAACTATAAAAAAACAGGTTATGCGAATTGGAAAACAATGCCTGCCGGCTTAAACAGTGAAGTAAAATTAATACCCGTTAACTTTTCGAATTAAAAGTTCAGATACCCTATGAAGTCATTACAATTTATCATACTCCTACTTTGCGGATTTAGCGCATTGGGGCAGAATAATTCTTCAATCCCTAAATTTACCTGGATGGAAAATTCGGGCAGCCATACTTTTCCGGATCAGAAAACCGAATTTCATGTGGAAGATTACGGGGCTGTTGGAGATGCACTTGTTTTAAACACCAAAGCCATTCAAAAAGCAATTAATGAGGCTGAAGCGGCCGGAGGAGGAACAGTAACGTTTAAACCCGGTGTTTATTTAACAGGATCGCTTTTTATCGGCAACAACGTTAATTTCAACATCCCCAAAGGAACCATGCTGACCGGGAGTCAGAATCTGGAAGATTACAAACAAATTGATACCCGTGTTGCAGGCATTGAAATGAAATGGCCGGCTGCACTCATTAATATTATTGACAAAAAGAATGCTGCCATTACAGGAAATGGAACAATTCACGGCAAAGGAAAAGTGTTTTGGGACAAATACTGGAACATGCGCAAGGAATATGAACCCAAAGGACTTCGCTGGATTGTAGATTACGATTGTGAAAGACCCAGAGGAATACTAATATCTGATTCTGAAAACATCACTATTGATGGAATAGTACTGTATCAGCCGGGCTTTTGGAGTCTTCATATTCTGTACTCGAAATACGTAACAGTTAATGATGTTACTATTAGTAACAATATTGAAGGACACGGACCTAGTACCGATGGAGTGGATATCGATTCCTCTTCGTTTATTTTGGTTCAAAACAGCAATATCAATTGCAATGATGATAATTTTTGTTTGAAAGCAGGACGCGACAGCGATGGTCTGCGGGTAAACCGACCTTGTGAATACATTGTAATCAGAAATTGTTATGCAGGAATGGGAGCCGGACTTTTTACAATCGGGAGCGAAACATCCGGCAGCATCAGACATGTTGTTGCGTATAATTTAACAGCAGAAGGCACATCCTTTGGTTTACGTTTTAAGAGTACGATTCAACGGGGAGGCAAAATCGAGGATATTCATCTGGCAAATATCACCATGAATAAGGTTAAATATCCTCTGTCTGTTGATTTGAACTGGAATCCAGCTTACAGCACATCATTGCTTCCTGAAGAATACAAGAATAAAACACTGCCTGAGCATTGGAAAAAAATGCTGGCCTATGTTGATCCTAAGGATGGAACTCCAAAGTTCCAAAACATATCCTTCTCCAATATTAAAGCCACCGGAGCTAAACGCTGTATCAATGTCGTTGGAATTAAAAGCAGTACCATTGAAGGTTTTAAATTCTGTGATGTAAGCATAGAAGGTAAAAATGCCGGAGTAATCAAATATGCCAAAAACTGGAAATGTGAGCATCTTCATTTAAAATCAAACGATGATTTGCTCCTGGAAAACAACAAAAATATCAATCTTGAAAACAATTAGATTAGCTAAAAAGTTATATGTTGCAGGTTCTTGGGCACAACTCACAACTCACAACTCACAACTCACAACTCACAACTCACAACATTTCCAAGACAAGCTTAATATCAAACAATAATACATACCACATGAAACATCAACTCATTACCTACCTGCTTTTGTTAACCTGTTTCTGCGCAACGGGACAGCAAACTGAACGGCAATATTTATCCGGAACAGGATTGGGAAATACAGTTACCTGGAATTTTTACTGCTCTGCTGGTCAAAACAGCCAAAAATGGAGTCAGATAGAAGTTCCTTCGCAATGGGAACTGCAGGGCTTTGGAGAATATACCTATGGCAGATGGTACAAGAAAAAAGGAGTTGAACCATCGAAGGAAACCGGCACCTACAAATACTCATTTAAGGTGCCAAAAAAATGGAGCGGACAACAAATTTCGATTGTTTTTGAAGGTGCTATGACGGATACTGAAGTATTCATTAACGGAGAAAAAGCCGGAGATATGCACCAAGGCGGGTTTTATCGTTTTTCATACGATATTACCCATAAAATCACTACCGGAAAAAAGAATGATCTTAAGGTGATTGTTCACAAACACTCGGCAAACAACAGCATCAACAACGCCGAAAGAAAAGCCGATTGGTGGACTTTCGGCGGCATTTACCGTCCGGTTTATTTAGAAGCAAAACCTAAAACAGCAATGAACCATGTGACATTGGATGCAAAAGCCGACGGGAGTTTGAATGCTGACATTGATTTGTCTGAAGAAATAAAATCAGGTAAAATTATTGCCAGCATAGAACCCTTAACAGGAAAAGGAAAATTTGCATCCAAAACCATTCCATTGACTCTGAATGGCAAAAAACAACACATCAGCACCAAATGGAAGGATGTTATCAGCTGGAATCCTGAGAATCCTCAACTTTACAAACTACACCTGAAATTAACCGACCAAAACAATAAAACTTTGCACGAGTGGTCGTCAAGAATTGGTTTTAGAACGGTTGAATTCAGGGCAAAAGATGGCATTTATGTAAATGATACCAAAATTGTAATGAAAGGGATCAACCGTCACTCATTTTATCCGGAAGGAGGACGAACCACTAATCGTGAAATCAGCAAAAGCGATGCTCTTTTATTAAAAGAAATGAATATCAATGCTGTTCGTTTTCACTACCCTCCCGATCAGCACTTTCTGGAAATGTGCGATTCAATCGGTTTGTTTGTGGTAGATGAATTGGCCGGATGGCAAAACTGCTACGACACCGAAGTAGGATCAAAACTGCAGAAAGAAATGCTGACCCGCGATGTAAATCACCCATGTATTGTATTGTGGAGCAATGGCAATGAAGGAGGCTGGAACTACGATCTCGATCAGCATTTTGCCGATTACGATCCTCAGAACCGACATGTGATTCATCCTTGGGCTGACTTTAATGGAATTGATGCCCACCACTACCCTGCCTACTTAACTGGTGTTGCCCGATTAACCAACGGCTATAAAGTATTTATGCCAACCGAGTTCATGCATGGAATGTATGATCAGGGACTTGGTGCAGGTTTAGAGGATTTTTGGGACAACTGGACCTCTCACCCATTATTTGCAGGTGCTTTTATGTGGTCGTTTGCTGATAATGCAGTGAAACGTACTGATAAAAACGGCATTCTTGACTCTGACGACTTTAGAGCTCCTGATGGTATTGTTGGACCTTACCGTGAAAAAGAAGGCAGTGTATTTACCGTTCGTGAGGTTTGGGCTCCTATTCAGTTCAAAAAGCTATACATCACCCCTTCGTTTAAAGGTAAATTTACCCTATCGAACAGATTCCTTTACACCAATTTAAAGGACTGTAAAATGACGTATCAACTGTATAAAATTAATTCTCCTTTAAAAGGATCTAAAAAAGAGATTTTAGGCAAGGGTAATGTTTCTCTTCCACAAATAGATCCTGGCGAAACAGGTTTTGCCAAAATGGAATTACCTGCTAATTTCTTTGATGCCACTGTTTTAGAAATTGAAGCATTCGATCCTGCAGGACATAAAATCTGCAACTGGAGCTGGCCTGTAAAATACGCCGGTGAATACTTCCAATTACAACATGCCGGTACAACCAAAGATGGAGATGTAAAGCTTACGGAAACGGACAGTATTACTACTTTGGAAGCAAATGGAGTATCTGTATCATTTAATCAGCAAAATGGTCAGATTTTACAGGTAAAAAACAAAAAAGGAATTGTTCCTTTTACCAATGGACCTGTTGCTGTAGGCATGAAAATTCAGTACAAAGAATGCTATGCCAAACAAAATCAGCACAGCGCTCAGTTTGTTGCAAAATATCTGGGAGGTATCGATTCTATTGTTTGGACAATGAATGCACAAGGACTATTAAATATGAATGCTGTGATGCTGAACAGAGCTGGCGGAGGCAAAGGTTTTGACGATGCATTTACCGACAACGAAATAAATAATTTTGGTTTAACCTTCTCGTACCCCGAAAAAATAGTTAAAGGAATGGAATGGTTTGGCCGCGGTCCTTACCGGGTATGGAAAAACAGAGTAAAAGGAACCAACTATAATCTTTGGCAAAAAGATTACAACAACACCATAACCGGAGAAAGTGAATACGGATTAACTTATCCTGAATTCAAAGGCTTTCATGCCAATTTATATTGGGCTGCCATACAGTCTGATGAGGCTCCATTTACGGTATATTCTGAAAGTGACGGCGTTTTCTTACGAATGCTGACCCCCGAAGAACCCAAAGGAAGAATGGAAGGAAGACACACAATGCCGGCCTTCCCGTCTGGTGATATATCCTTTTTATACGATATTCCGGCGATTCAATCTTTCAAACCAATATCCATGCAGGGACCACATAGTCAGCCGGGAAATATCCGCATAAAAGTAGGTGACGAAGGAATTAGAATGATATTGGATTTTGATTTTAAAGAATAGCAGTCAATCCATTTTGTAATGTTATGAGGCTGTCTTATTAAAAGGCAGCCTTTTTTTTTATAGTTTCTTTCGACGGTTGTTGATATGGTACCACGACTGTTGTTGGTACAGTACCACGACTGTTGTTGGTGCAGTACTACGACGGTTACCGGTATAGTACCACGACTGCTGCAGTCGTGGTAAATTCTACTCTTTATACACAAATAGTTGCAGGGCTCGTTTTTATGCACCATGCATTTTCGGAATTTTTTAAATCGCTTTTGTTTTAACTCAACGCTTTAGTAAGAGCGCGAAGTTGAGCCCCAATAGCTATTGGATTTCCTACAAAAAACCAGACAAAAAGTTAAGCCACGTTTTTATAATATTTAATTCCAAAATCTAAAGGACTTATATAGTCTAAGTATGAGTGTCTTCTTTTTCTATTATACCAAATTTCAATAAATTCAACAATAGCTATTTTTGCTTGAAAAAAGAGTAAAATTGTACTCTACGCATGTAATTTCAGCTGTAATCTTTACTTTCCATATTTTGAAGGGGCACAACCAAACTGTGCCTTAAAACACTTACTAAAATAGAATGGATCTTCGATTCCAACCTGCCAGGAAACCTCAGATACATTGTATTTATCTTCAAGAATTAGCTCGGCAGCTCTCTTCATTCTTTTTATTTTAATCAATTCATTTGGCGAATACCCAGTGAGACCTTTCACCTTTTTATAAAATATAGTTCGTGTTTGTCCTGCCAGTTCTGTAAACTCAGTTACAGTAAAGCTTGGCTCGGCAAGATGCTTATCGATAATTTCATTAATTAAATCGTAAAATGCCTGATCTTTATTCCCCTGACTTAACAATCCTTTTTTAACCTCAACATCAACAGAAAAACGTTTTTTAAGCCTCTCACGCTGATCAATTAAAGAATACACCCGGGATAGTAAATATTTAAAACTAAAAGGTTTCATAATATACTCATCGGCACCACATTCACTTCCTTGCAGCTTAATGGTATCTGAAGACATGGCAGTCAGTAAAATAATTGGAATGTGACTTGTTTCAAAATTATCTTTTAGCCTTCGGGTTACTTCCAAACCATCCATTTGCGGCATTTTTACATCACAAATTATCAATGTTGGGTTCAATTCAATGGCTTTATCCAATCCTTCTTTACCATCTGCAGCCAACTCAATATCAAAATGATGCTGCAATTCGTCTTTCAAATACTCCCTAATATCATAATTGTCATCGATAACCAATATTTTCCAATGATGCGGATTAAGGGGTCTTTGAATAACGTGATCCTCATTGTGCTCCGCCTGAACCTCTTCATTATCAACGGCATCTACAACATCTAAAAATTTAACATCGCTGTACACTTCTTTTTTAGAAGGTAATTCAACCGTAAAAATAGAACCTCCCTCTGGATTTGGGCTGTATTTCACTTTGCCCTTGTGAGTTTCGGTGAATTCTTTAACCAATTCCAAACCAATTCCGGTTCCTTCTGCCGAAGTATTCAACTTCATAAAACGGCCAAAAAGGAACTCCCTTTTTTCCTTGGGAATACCAACTCCTGTATCAATCACACTTATTATGCAATTCCCACTATGAGCATCTCTAACTACTCTGCAGGTAATTTTTCCTTTTGCAGGAGTAAACTTAAAGGCGTTGGAAAGCAGATTAAACAATATTTTCTCAACTTTATTTCTATCGATATAAAAATCCCATTTCCCATTGATCCCTTCGAACTGGTATTCTATATTTTTTTGAAACGCTATTTCTTTAAAAGCATAGTAAGCATTACGGGTAAAATCTGAGATATCCGTCATCTCAAGATTTAGAGTCAATACATTGTTCTGTAGTTTGCGGAACTCCAATAGCTGATCAATCAATCGCGACATTTGAGTTGTATTACGATTAAGCAAGCTGACATTTTTAGAGACTTCAGCAGGAAGCTCTTTCATATCATTCATTCTCTCAACAGCTCCTTTAATTAAAGTAAGCGGAGTTCTGAATTCATGTGATATATTCGTAAAAAAGCGTAGTTTATAATCCGTTAACTGTTTTTCCATTTTAACAGCATTATTAAGCGAACTGATTCGTAATAAAAAACGAATAATTACAAATGCTATTCCCAGAATTATTAGAATATACAGAGCTATTGCATAATTCGTTCTCCAAACAGGAGGTAAAACAGTAATTTGAAACGTTCTTATCTCATTATTCCATTCGCCGTCAGCATTAGCTCCTTTTACCTGAAACTTATAATTGCCACTAGGCATATTTTTATAGGTAGCCCAATTGTTACTGTTTGGAGAACTCCAATATTGATCGTAAGGCTCCAGATTGTATGTATATTTATTTCTTGAAGGGTCTGTTATATCTAAACAGGCAAAATTAAGTGTAAAAGTATTTTGATCATGTTCCAGCACGATCTTATCTGTAATACTTATTGACTCTTTTAACGGTGAATCAGCCTGCCCCGCTTCAATTCGCTGATCATTCACAAAAAAATCGGTTAACTGAACCAAAGGAACTGTTTGATTGACAACAATGCTGGCAGGATTCAGTACTAACATGCCATCTAAAGTTCCCCACAGCATTTCGCCATTTTCTTTTAATAAACAGGCATTCTCATTATAAAAATCGCCGTACGTACTGTTCGAAAACTGATAAGTTAAAAAGGTATTCTTCCCTTTTTCTATATGCGTTAAACCACTCTCTGTACTTACCCAAAGTACACTATCCTTACTTTCCAGAATGGAGGTAATAATATCCGACGGAAGTCCTTCCTTTTTTGTGTATTTTACGAAAGAACCCTGTTTATCAGGACTGTCAGCATCAAACAAATTCAATCCGCCTCCAGCTGTCCCAATCCACAATTCACCTCTGCTATCTTCAAAAATCGCTTTTACGTCATTACAGTTTAAACCTTCCGGATGTCCTGGATTGTATGTATAAATTGTATATACATTCTGATTCTTAATGAATTCCTCCGGCTGAAAACAGATCAATCCTTCGTAAGTACCTACCCAAATAAGTCCCTTTTTATCCTCCAGTAAACATCTTACAAAACTGATATTCCCTTTGTTATTTAAATAATGATTAAACCGAAAACGGTTCCCCGATTCCTCTACCAAATCAATTCCTCCGCCAAAGGATGCGATCCAAATTCTTTTCTCAGAGTCTTGTATGATATCAAATATGGAATTACTGCACAAACTATTGACTTTTTCTTCCTCATTAACAAAATGTTGATATTGCTGATACGATTTTTTATCGTATATATACACCCCGTTTCCTTTGGTACCTACCCAAATCCGTCCTTTGTCATCTTCAGATATGGTATAGGGATTAATATTTTTCTCAATTCGCTTCTGATTTTTTAGCTGATCATCATATATATACAGACTGCCATTTTTTGTACCCAACCATATCTTACCGTCTGAGTCTTTAAAAATAACCTTCACATTGTTACTTGCAACAATAGATTCATCCTTTTCCGGCATAATATATTTTACATCGAATTTTTCTCTGGTGACCTTAATAACACCTGCATATTCACTACCAATCCACAAATTTCCAAAATGATCTTCATCAATAGATAATAAATAATCCGAAACCGGACTGTTTTCTACTTTATCATACAAATAATTGGTTAATACATCATTCTCCGCATTATACTGATACAACCCATTTCCGTAGGTGGTTATCCAGTAAATTCCTTCCGAGTCGATTAAAACATTATATCTTCCATCATCAATAACACTGGCTACCTCCGGTGATATCAACTGCATCTCTTTGGTTTTGCCTGTAATAGGATTGGTATAAATCATCCGTCCTGAATCATCATACACCCAAATGCCTTTTTTGGCATCAACAATTATACGCGGGGCTGCAATAATAGGGTTTGAACTGCCTAAAGGATTTTTAGAAAATACACCCGTATTTACATCAACTTTATACAGTCCTTTTTCCAATGATGAAACAATCAAATTATCTTTGTTCAGCTGTGCTATATCCCGAAGAGAACATCGCTCCGAAGATTTAAATGCCTCTAAAAACAGATGTTTCTTCAGATCATAACGGCAAATCACATCATCGGACATAAAATAAACAATTGAATTTAACTGCATCGCCTTTCGGAAAACACCAAGATTCTCCTGATTGTAAAACTCATCTGTATGGCCGGATGAATCAATTCTATTTAATCCCGAATCGCGGCCAATCCATACATTGTTTAAAGAATCTGCAAACACAAAATTCACTTTATCTTCTGATAATTTGCTTGAATTTGATGCAGAATGAAAAGCTATAACAGGTACCCCCTCCGTATTTTTTTCGATTTTAACACATCCACTATCGCCCCACAACCAAACCTCTCCTTTTTGGGTTTCCAAATAATTAGTAAACAAAAGCGGTACTGTATTTCCCTCGTAACTAAATTCGATAAAACGTTCCAATTTGGGATTGTAACAATTAAATGAATTATCATACGTTTTAATCCACAAAAAACCATCCTTGTCTTCATGGATACTTCTGATTCTTTGATCGGTAATATTTTTGGGTCTTCCGGGTTCCGGTTTGTAGGTTATAAACCGGGTTCCGTCATACCGCACCAAACCATCCAGAGTACCAACCCACAAAAAACCCATATTATCAACAACAATACTTCGGGCAGTATTTTGAGGCAATCCGTCTTTGGTACTAATCTGACTAAACAGTATGGATTCCTGGGCACATAACATGGAAGAAAAGAAGAGAGAAATTGTAAATATGCCAATGAAAATATTTTGCCTTTTATTCATTTTATAATCCCTTAAGAACATACCCTTTTCTTTGATTTAGCAGTAACTGTATTACAAAAAATAAAAATAGACAATTAAATAAAAATACCATCTAAAACGGCATTTTTTACAGGAGTTTGTATGATAATCCATGATTATAATTATCCTTACATTTATCTTGTAATAAATTTTTTATAACTCTATTTTTCATGATCAATTTTAATTTCTTCAAACTAATCATCTGTCTTTTAATCCTTTTGCCTGGATGTTCTGAAAATCACAAAGACGTTTACTTATTTTCCTATTTCACAAACAATGGTCAGGATGGGCTTCATCTGGCCTATAGTTACGATGGACATCAATGGGAAGCAGTAAAGGATGGTAAATCATTATTAAAACCGGTTATTGGTAAAGATCGGTTAATGCGCGACCCAAGCATCACCCAAGGGAAGGATGGAATATTTCGTCTTGTTTGGACAACAGGATGGTGGGATCAAGGAATTGGATACGCTTCCTCAAAAGATTTAATTCACTGGTCGGAACAAAAAAACATCCCTGTAATGGAGCATTTTAAAGAAACCCGAAACACCTGGGCTCCCGAAGTATTTTTTGATGATGCATCCCATTTATTTTATATTGTTTGGGCATCGACAATTCCCGGACAATTCCCGGAAATTGAAACCACAAGCAATGAAAAAGGGCTAAATCACCGACTATATTTCACAACTACAACTGATTTTAAAACTTTCTCTCCCACATCTCTCTTTTATGATCCGGGGTTTAGTGTCATCGATGGAGCCATTCTTAAAACCGATTCAACCTACATGATGGTTATTAAAAATGAAATGTCGGTTCCTAAAGAGAAAAATTTGCGCATTGTTTTCACAAAAAATATGGCCGATGGATTCCCAACAAAGGTTTCTGATAATATTTCGGGGAACTCCTGGGTAGAAGGACCAACTCCATTAAAAATTGGGAAATACATCTACATTTACTTCGATAAATACAGAGACAAAAAATATGGTGCCATTCGTTCACTTGATGGAAAAAACTGGGAAGATATTTCAGAATCAATTAATTTACCCAGAGGCATTCGACACGGCACTGCATTTAAAGTTTCTGAAAAAACACTGAATAATCTTCTGGACAATACTTCCGGTAAATGATTACATCCTTTTGAACAAATTAATTTCCAAATACAAAACTCCATAAAAAATGAAACGGTTAGCCTTTAAAATGCACCTCAATGAAGGTCAGAAAGAAGAATATAAAAAACGCCATAATGAATTGTGGCCAGAGCTTAAACAATTACTAAAAAAGGCTGGAGTAAATGAATACTCCATTTTTATAGATGAAGAAACAAATACTTTATTTGCATTTCAAAAGCTAAGCAGCAACGGAGGCTCGCAAGATTTAGGACAAACCGAAGTGGTGAAAAAATGGTGGGAATTTATGGCAGATATAATGAAAACCAACGCAGACAACTCCCCCGTTTCAATTCCTTTAGAGGAAGTATTTTACCTGGAGTAAAACACCCGAGTCTTGAAAAAGGAAGAAAATTGGCAGTTAATAATTTATTACGTGAACTCGCCGGAGCCCCAAGATCATCCACTCACTAAAAAAACACTTTTCACAGTAAAAAGTGTTTCATTCATTTGAAACTTCCATTTTATGTGCTAAATATTAAAACAGTAAAAGGAACGGATAAATTTACTACCTGTTGAATTTCATCTTCCCATATTAAAATCCTAAAAAGATAAATTATCTTTACTTCGATAAAAATTGAATGACTCTAAAGTTACCACTTGCAGAAAATTTGCCCAGACAAACTTCTTATGACCAATCAAACCATTATTTCTTTTGAAAATGTAAGAGTACAGTATCTTAATCAGATTCTTCTTGAAAATATTAATCTTTCGGTGAAAACAGGGCAGCACTGGGCGATAATCGGAGCAAGTGGTTCGGGAAAAAGTGCTCTTCTAAAAACAATTGCAGGTAAATTCCATATCTCGCAAGGAGAATTCAAACATCCATTACTGGATGAAAAAACAAAAAAACGAAATGGAAATCAAATTCTTTTTACCTGGAAGAATTTGATCAGTCAGGTGTCAACAAAGCATAATTTTACAAATTTATCCAACACCACCAGTTTTTACTATCAGCAACGCTTTAACTCCGCTGATTCGGAGGACACTCAAACCGTTGAGCAGTATCTTTCAAAAATTGAACCATCTTCATCGCCCGAAACGTGGACACTCAATAAGGTACTGGATCGCTTACATCTTCGAAATTTAAAAAATAAACACCTTATCAAGCTATCAAATGGGGAAACAAAAAGACTACTTATTGCTAAGGCGCTGCTGAAAAATCCCACGCTGCTTCTATTGGACAATCCGCTTACTGGACTCGATATTGCAATGAGAACAGACATTAATAATCTGATAACTGAAATATCTGATTCAGGTATTGGTATTGTTATGACTACTTCACCCAACGAAATTCCGGAAGCAATTACTCATGTTGCTGTTCTCAGCGAAGGAAGAATTACAAGCAGTCTCACCCGATCTGAATTTAAGCCTGAAAAAGTTAGTTTTTCAGCCATTTCTGAAATTGATAATCTGGAACTTAAAAAGCTGCTGGCAACAAGCAAACAGGAGAATTTCGAAAACATTGTTGAAATGAAAGATGTAGTGATTAAATATGGTGAACACACCATTCTTGATCATGTAAACTGGACTATAAGACAAGGTGAACGTTGGGCATTGCTTGGTCACAATGGTGCCGGGAAATCAACTTTATTAAGCTTAATTAACGCAGATAATCCTCAGGCATATGCTAACAACATATCTCTTTTTGGTGCGAAGAGAGGAAGCGGGGAAAGCATTTGGGATATTAAAAAGAAAATTGGTTTCGTCTCTCCTGAATTCTTTCAATATTTCCCAAATGGAAATTCATGCCTTCAGGTAATTGAATCGGGATTTCACAACACTTTAGGTCTCTTCCGAAAATCAAATCCTGCTAAAGCTGAAATTGCTAAACGTTGGATGCGGCTTCTTGAAATTGAGAGTTCTGCCACTCAAGGATTCAAAAATGTATCGGCAAGCACTCAACGCTTGTGCCTCCTTGCCAGAGCACTGGTAAAAAATCCTCCATTACTGATATTTGATGAACCCACTCAAGGATTAGACCTTCACCAACAGAATAATTTCAAACGCATTATTGAAAAAATATGCAGACACAGCAATGTAAGTCTTATATATGTAAGTCATTACAGGCATGAAATACCGGAAAGTGTTCAATATACATTGAAATTAGAAAAGGGGAAACAAATTGAAAATACAGAAAAAGCCGACTCTCAACTGCAAAATTAAAAGAAGCAGAATCATTGTACTCTTCCCAATAAAAACCACATATACAGCTATTTCCAAAAAACAATTGATGACCTGTACAATTCGATTGACTGCTCTAAATCATTTTTCGCATAATATCTTTTGTAATCCGCTATTTTGTTTTACTTTTGTCCCGCACAATTATCCTAACAGATATTGCTTGGAGGGATGACAGAGTGGCCGATTGTGCGTGCTTGGAAAGCACGTGTACCGCAAGGTACCGGGGGTTCGAATCCCTCTCTCTCCGCCATGCAGAAATGCAACAGAAGGAAAAGCCTTGTAAACCTAACGTTTACAAGGCTTTCTTCATTTAGTACCAAAGCAATCAAACACCTAAAACAGCAATAAAAAGGTGTAGCATTCGGTGTAGATTAGAAAGCTTAATTTTGCTACACCGCGAACAGGTACTAATGCACTATAATTCATTATTTTGCTCTCTTCAAAAATCACTCGTTTGCTAGTTTTGACAAATCGTTTTAAAACATTCAAAAACCAGTAAAAATGAGACAAACTACTTCTATTTTATTTTTTGCAAGAAAAACTACTCAACTGAAAAATGGAGAATCTCCAATCTTCGTAAGAATCACTGTCGATGGTCAAAGATTAGATATCTCTTTGAAGAAAAGTATCGATTCTAAACTATGGGATGCCAATAAGGGAAAGTGCAAAGGCAACTCTCTTAAGACAAAAGAAAACAATCGTTACATTCATTACATGGAAGAAAAACTCTTGAAAATCGTTAACGATCTTGAAATTCAAGAAGAGCTTACTTGTAAAAATATAAAAGCGTGTTTAAATCAGGAGAATGAAGATCTTAGTATTATAAGCATCTTCCAGAGACACAATGAAAGATGTGAAAAGCGTATTGGAATAGATATGGCAGAAGGAACAGTAGAACGTTACCAAACTTGTTTAAAACACACTCAAGACTTCATCAAAACACAATACAACTTAAAAGATTTACCCCTAAACAAAATCAACCATCAATTTATTACCGATTTTGAACATTACTTTAGAACAATACGAAAATGCTCTACCAATACCACTTTTAAATACCTTAAAAATTTTAAGAAAATAACGAATTTGGCTCTAGCAAACGAATGGATGAGATCAGACCCTTTTGCAAAAATCAAGTTCAAAATGGAGAAGGTTGATAAAGAGTTTTTAGATGATGAAGAATTGAAGAAATTGATGGATAAAAGCTTCGAAATTAAACGTCTTGAAATTATTAAAGATCTCTACCTATTTTGTTGCTTTACAGGATTAGCTTTTTCAGATGTAAAATCTCTTAGCCTAGAACAAATTGTAAAAGGTATAGATGGTAATCTATGGATAAAAAGTAGAAGGCGAAAAACTAAAGTCGAATTCGATATTCCACTTTTTGAGATTCCCAAAGCTATTCTTGCTAAGTACAAAGATGATCCTATTTGTATGGTTCAGCAAAAACTATTGCCCGTACCCAGCAACCAAAAGATGAATGCCTATTTAAAGGAAATTGCAGACCTATGTGGTATTAACAAAAATCTAAGCACTCACTCTGCCAGACATACATTTGCGACAACGGTTACTCTAGGCAATAATCTCAACATTAAGGCTATTTCGAAGATGATGGGGCATACCAACACCAGAATGACAGAAAACTATGCTAGAGCTAGCGAAAAGCTCATCTCAAAGGAGATGAATAAGATTCAAGGGATGTATCAATATGTATAAAAGTTAATGCAAAAATCCCCGAGCACCATTACTGTTGTTCGGGGATTTTCTTAATCATTATTGAATCAGCTGAGTATTTTTATTATTCTGGTAGTGTACAATTACTCTCTCCCGATATATTTGATGACTATTTGAATGGTTTAATTTAAATGGGAAAGGATAAAACCCTAAATTATTTTGAATCACAAATGACAAAAAATCATGCCATTTTATCTCATACTTCTCTCTCAATGCCTTAAACTCATTATATAACATTGTTTTTCTCTTCTTATCATTTAATCGATTTAAGATTTCATTCTCAAATTCTTTATTATATTTTCTATCCAAAAGATTCTCAATAGTAGATTTTCCATCGGTAATCAGGAAACCAAACCCATGATTATCACAAAATTCTATCAATGCAGAAAATTTTCTATGAACACGTGCATCAGCCATACCTGTCATATCTTTTACTTCTACGATAAAAGCTTCACCTGATTCCAAAAAGACTGCAAAATCAGGAGTATATTTGTGATTATAACCATTATTATCGTATTCAATTGTTGTTGGTTGCTCAACAAAGAATTTCACATTTGGCATGCACTCAAGCATTAAAATAAAGTTCAATTCAATTCCTGATTCGTATTGAATTTTCCTTTTGCATTTAGCACTCTCATAGTACCCTGTTATATAGTCTGAATCCTGATTAACTTCTCTTTTAGGTTCAAGATTCTGAGTATTAATATTTTTCCAAATTCTCTTTTTTTCACCCCAAATAACATTGCTCAACAACCAATCTTGCTTTTGCTTTATCTTTTGTTTGTATTTTTCTGCTCGATAAGACTCTAATTGTTCTCTTTTTATCTTTGCAAATTGTAGCTTTTTCCATTTTTTATAAGCTGAAATATTCCTATTGATATCTTTGTTCTCTGCATACAGTAAGTGAGAACACAATTTTACTATTTTATCTCCTGATATTTCTACAATATGCTTATTCCAGAAACTGATCAACTGCTCATATGTATTTTCGCCTTTCGAACTTTCAACCTCATATATCAATAAATCAAAAAGCCTTTTACATGGAATATCCGTATTTGCTCTTCTTCCAAACCCACGTAATTTGCGTAATGCTTTATTATGAATTTGTCTAATTCTTTCTCTTGATAAACCAAATTCTTGTGCTATTTCCGCATGTGTCGCAAAAGTATTATTTTCAAAATCATAACTTTTCTGCAAGATCACTCCTTCTCTATCCGTAATAACTCTCTTATTGGAATTTTCCCGTTTCGAAAAAAGACACTCATTAAATAGTTCGATTAATTTTTGCCCTGTTGATGTCATTACAAACAATTTTCTAATTCAATTTCCCTCCATTTATCTGGAAAATAGGGCGTTTGAAAATAAATATGAGCCAGATCTTTTAAAAATGATAAACCTGCCTTATCGGTACGATATTCATATTGAAATTCATCCTTTCTTTTTGCAAATTCTTCCTTAAATTTCTCAAAACTCAAATCTTTATTAAGGTCTTCAAATAAAGAAATATCATGCTGGTAGCCATCATTAAAATGTGGATTAGAGAATAATTGCTCTTCTAAATCATCTTCATTATTTTCAATTAAGTTTTTCGAAGTTGAATATATTCCATGATGTGGAGTGAATATGCCAATATCAATCTTATTCTCAATCAAAAATTTACGAACATCATAATACTCTTCCTCTAATTCGAATATTGCAATATATTCCATTATAACGGCTAATAATGGGCTTGTTGAATCAGAATAATAAACTGGTTTTTCATGGGTAAGAGTAAATCTTATTACACTTTTATAGCTGTTGTTAGCATCAGGTAATCGACCATATTTTTCCTTTCCATTTTTAATATAGAAAATCACACCTTTCAGATAATTTATTGCACTTGCTTTGTCCCCTGCGAATACTAATAAGTTTATTACATCGATGATCGGAATAGAATTCACATCTAAAAGAGGTCTCATTGAAACACTATTAGCATTAAGAACTTTAATTATGACTTCCTTTATACTTTGTTTGTGATCTAAATCATCTCCCTCAATAGAACTCAACATTAAGCATAAATATTGAAGATACTCAAATGTCCTTTTGGTATACCCTATTTGTTCATACCTACCGGAACTTTCAGATGAAAGCCCATTATTAATTACAGCAATTCCCAATGTTCTTTGAAAATATTCTGTTAAAACAGATCGATAAAAATCCAATGTTTGAGTAAAATAGCCTAAAACTTTCTTATCTGTTTCTAATTTATTTTTCAATATCCAATACCAATATCGTATAATCAAGTGTGTCAAATATCGTTTTGATAAATCAAAGTTATTATATTCCTTAGCCTCAGTGTAAACGATAAATGAAATAAGCTTCAATGTTTCAAATAACATTTCCCATTTTCGGTTTAACTTTGTCTTATATCCTTCCCATTTTTCTTTTTCAAATAAAGCATCTAACAAATCAATAAAATCACTTGAAACATGATTTGACGCGTTCAAATTAATCAGAACTTTATTAAACAAATTAGTTGTTTTTACATCTGTTAAAAGAAAGGCTCCAAATAAGTTATCTGTAAACAGTTCTGTTAGTTTCTCAATATCCCATCTATCATATTCATTCACACCATCTTTTGGAAATTCTTGTTTAAGAAACCCATCGTAAACATCTCGAATATTCCCTTTAAGTATACCATTGTGAACTAATACAATTTTTTTAGGAAGACTATCAAAATCCTGATAATCTGACTTAAAGTCAACCAATTTCGCTTCAGTTAGTGATTGAAATATCCCATACTCTTTATAGAATGTAGCTTTTGAAACATCCCTATCTGCACCTCCTTTTAACTCAAAGTAAAATCTTTTTTTCTTTCCATACCCAACATCGTCCTTATCTACAAAGACATCTTTCCCAACTGCAATTATATCCTTTCCAAATTCTTGTAACCCTTTGTTTTCAGTAGGCTTCGATAAAATGTCAAAATTTAAAGAAGTTAATAAAATAGGAAAGATTCTATTTAACTCACTTTCCTCTGTTAAAGACTCCAAATATGATTTAACAATTAATGGTTTAATATTCATTACATCTTATTTAGGTTAATTTCGTATAAATCTGGATTAAGGTAACATTCAGCATCAACCAGCATTTCTGATCTGATATCAGCCAAAGGACGAGATTCCTGTTCTCCATGTTTCCATGAATTTCCTCTCACAATTACAATATTTTTTGCAATCTGAGATAAAAAACCTTTTTGATTTTTTGCCTGATCCATCGCTTTTGCATTCTCCTCACGTTCCAACCTGTAATAAAATTCCATTAAATCACTTTCATTTTCCCTTGGATCAATATCTTTCACAGATTCTTTTATTTTTTTTACTTCATAATAATTATCCAATGATTCTTTAATTGGTTTAATAAATTCTTGATCTTCTTCGGAATCTGAAATTTCTTTTTCAATTAATTTGAATATTGATTCATGGTAAGAGTAGAATACCTTTTCACTCAATCTTCTTTGTAAAAATTCTCTTGTTTTTTTAAACTTTGATTTTCTTAATTCTAATAGAATAGGTATTAATTCATCGAAACAAATAGGTGATTTGCAAATTCCCTTAATTGCATTTATTTGAGCCTCTTCTTCTTTCAGTTTTAATAAGTTCACATTATAAACCCCATGATGAGAAGACTGAATAATTTTAACAGCTAAAATGCTGAACAAGGGATGCTCTTTAAACAAATTGAGAATAATATTTTCCGTAGCTACTTGATTGGTTTGCCAAGCTTGACTTATTCCATTTCTAAATAATTCTATTTTAAAACGGAATTGAGGATTATTTTCAAAATTTGCTATTATATAATTGAAGATATATTGAGGATTTTTGAAATTATCGAAAAACCTGTTGAGTATTTTAATCTTTTTAGTTTTTGAAAGATACATAAGCATTAGATTATACTTATCAGCTTCAAAGTCGTCCAAGTAAGTACTAATCCCATGGAAAACTATATCTAGAACCTTATCTGTACCCTTTTCTATAAAATTAACTAATGCCTGAAAACTCTTTGCCTTAATTTCTTCAGAAGATGCCGAACTGTTTATTAAATTAAATAACAAATAGGATTGTTCACTAGCGACATTTTCATCTTCAAAATTGAGCGGAAAAACACTCTTAAATATATTCTCTATGTCTATTTCATTAGCATATTTAATTCGCGCTAATACAAATAAAGATTCCTGACAATCGACTTCTTTTAATTTAATCCCCACTTCTAAAGCTTTCCTATCTCCTGCATCATACAATCCTATTAAAAGGTGTGACGCTATTCTTAAGGGACTATTCCTACTATTTAAATCAATTAATAAATCATTTGCCTTTTCGGTATTAATACTTCCATATTCTCTCAGAAAATTAATTATACTAGAATTAAGGTTTTCCTTATCCCATAGCTGTATACACATCTCGGCTATTTCTTTAGCCGAATAACCAGAGTAAGGTAAAAAATTCATAAATACTCGTTCAAAACTGTATAAATGATTTTCTTTCTTCTCTATATCTTTCAAAGTAATTAAAAACTCTCTAGGATCTGCAATATCTTCCCTTTTGAATTTATTTAGAACATACGTCTTTAAGCCTTTAATTACCTTATCGTAAGCATTTACAATATTGATCTTATATTCCTTGCGTTTATTCTCTTTAAAATCATTAATACATTTAAAAGCTCCTGAGAATTCAAGTGGAAACTGTTTACCTACTTGCGTTTCAATAAACATTAATAAATGTTCATAAAACAGCTCATTAGGTGTCAACACTAAGATATCTATGTTGTCTTCACTTTCTTTAAGAATATTAACTGAAATTAATTCTTTACAATCTCCAATTTCAGATTTATTAAATAACATTCTATTTTCTTTTAACAGAATCTCAATAATAAGATAAATATTTGTTTCCAATTTAGTCATTAGGATTTAAGTTCTTTTCTTTTGATTACATTCAGCAAGAAATAATTACTTTAAATAAGGATCTGGATAAACTATTTTTAAACGGGCTCCAACAAATCCAAATTCAAGATCTTCAAGGTTCTCCTTTGATTTAAGGGGATGTTCAGTATTATTATATTTCATGTATTTCAATAAAGCTTTTTGAGTGCTTTTGTAGAGTGACAATTGTTTAATACTCGACATAATTTCCTTGTCAGAAATCCTTACTCCTCTAGTCGTGTCTTGATAAATTGTTATTATTAGATCATTACGGCTTTTATCAGTCCAATTATTGAAATATATGATTTCATAATTATCACCCCATGCATCAACAATAATGTCCTCAGAGTCTTCCATTAATATTCTCACAAATACATGATAATCTCCCTCATTAATTATCATTTTCAAACGACAAAGCTGGATTTGCAATCCTTTTGTCGATTGCATAAGCTCCAAAAAAATTAGAGATGAATATTCATAACAGAATCCACCTTCTGCTATTCTTGCGACACAAGCCCGTAGTTGTATTTTTTCTAATTCATTTAAGTTATCTCGATCAACTTTTTTATATAAATCCCTAGCATAATCAGCCCTTCCAAGACTCTGTGATTCAGAGCTTATTATATCTTGAATAATATTACCAGCACCGTAGTGCAATATTTTTTTTGAATTAGCAATTGCCTGTGTTGCTATTCGAGAAATATCAACTGCTGCAATTAAATTTTCTTCTGACATATTTTTTGTTTACTATAATACATAGCAATGAGACAATACCATAGTTAACCGTTAAGGTTTCTTCTCAAATGTTATCTGTAAGTTTAAAGAGGAATTACGTTATCAACCCCAAACCATTCTTTTGCTTGGTCAATTATTTCAGTCGAAGGATTGTGATAATAAACGGCCAGTTTTTCTTTAGCTCTGGTACAGCAAACATAAAAGATTTTCTGAGTTCTTTTTAACACACTTTCTTTGTCAACTCTATTCGTAAATAAATATTCAAAATTGTAATCATTCCACTTTCCATTATCTAAAATGACAAAGACATTATTAAATTCGGCTCCTTTAGTTTTATGCTGCGTAGAAAAGGGTGTGTAACCTTCCAAATATTGATACAAATTTTGAAACTCTTTGAAAGGAATATCTTTCACACGGTTATACAGATACTCATTTCGATTTTTAAAATCTGTTATGTGATCATCAATCAAGCAAATTCCTTTGTCATTTGCATCATTAATGACTTCTTCGATGGTTTTCATACCAACATTCATTAATTCTTCAATATTCCCTTTTAGAATTCTTTTATCTTCGATACGTCTTATTTGATTCCTAAAATCTGTAATTCTCAAAAAATCATTATACTTCTTGTCAGAATAAAGTGAGATGTTTGATTGAATTTTGAATAGATGTTTAATCAATTTATCTCTTTTGGATCCCTTTCTATTTTCTTCTTCTGTATCTTGTTTTTTATTATCAATTAAAGAATCCTTTGTAAGATATATTTTTCGAACTATCGAGAATGGCTTATCTTTTAACTGATTATACAATAATAAATTTGCGGGTTCTTGTAATAAAACATCTTTCTTTAATAGACGTTGTCTATTTTTTAATGCAAATTTATCAACAACTATATCAAATGTATCTTCTTCTTCAATTTCGATTTCTGGTTTATTATTCTTTTTATTGTATTTGATTTTATTTAGAATATCTTTCTTTAAACTAATCACAGGATCTTTATCGTAGATATCCATTAATCCAATGAAGCCGGCTTTATCAGCGATAAGATTATGTGTTAGATTTAATTCTTTTGTTTCCTTTAAATTGGTAAAATCCCAATAAAGTTCTTTTGAAAGAAAATCCTTTACATGATCAATATTTCCATCTGATGAATAAATAAATTTGATTTCACCATCTTTAATTTTCTCATCTACCATGTTTGGAGCTAACACATCTAAAGAAGCTTTCTGTATTATACCATCTGTACGTAATAAGTTAGCGAGATCAATAATTAATTGAGGATTTCTTCGATTTTGATTTTTCTTTATTTCCTTTAAATTATCAACGGCATCACCCTTATAAACATCTACATTACCTATACCGTCATCATAAATAGCCTGCATGGAATCACCGAACAAACCAATTATATTTGATTTAGTACTTTTAATTAAATGTTCAAGAAAAATCTCTATTACAAGTTTATTAGTATCTTGATACTCATCAATGAAAATAAACTTGAATTTATCCTTTAAAATACCACTTAGAGAAGGATATTTTTCAAACATACCATTCGTCAGAATTAATAATTCATCATGAGAAATTATACCATCTTTTAGCCTTAGAAATTCTTTATATTGAATACCATCTTTGCATTCGTCGTAGAAATTATCTGGAACATTATCATCCTCAATATTTATCCTTTTAACGTCGACATTATTTGACAATGCGATTAAAGTAGATTTTAGTTCTTTTTGAAAATGTTTTATATTATCCCATAAAAAATCATGAATGGTTGATACACTTAAATTCTTGTGATCAACCCTTTCTTCAATTTCTTTTACAGCTGCATTTGTATACGTCATACATGCAACTTGAGCAGTTGGATTTTCTTTAATAACTTGTCTTATAACTTGAACTAATGAATAAGTTTTTCCACTACCAGCACCACCGCTTAATAAGAAATTTTGATTATTGTCAATACACTTTAAGATCTCTTGTACTTCTGGTTCTAGTTCTAATCTTGTTTCAACCATACTAAACCCTCTTTTATATATGCAGGAATACTCCAATTGCTAAATTCAATATCGTTCTTATCTGTCTCACTATTAAGTAATATTTCAATCGCAAGAGCAGGTTTTTTTATCACTGCTTTTTCAGAAAAATCAAAAACATCAATTGTATCATTTTTAAAACTTTCCAAATGTGTTGGCCTTAAACTTGAAAATATATTTTTTTCATGTGTTATGAAATCTTTATTAATATGGAAAAAAGCATCTTCAAAACTTCTGGCATGATATCCTGATTCTTCTATTTGATACAACACTAAAAGGTTTCCTTTAGGGTCAGCATGCCATTTTTCATCACCATTTTTACTTAATATTTTTTTATCAAACTTTAATTCTTTAAAATACTTAAGATCCTCTGGTGCATTATGAAAAAATTTCAAGGAATTATTGGAAGTACTTCTTGCGTCCTTATGACTAGCTGCGCACGGTTCAACTACAAATCTTAATTTTCCATTTTTATACTCCTTTTGCACTCCTTTATCATCAAGTTCTGGTTTTAAATAATAACTATCTATGTCAGTTATTATTATAGATTTTTCAATCCCAATAAAGTCAATAAACTTTTCGAATATATGAGAATGAGCACCAACCTCTACTATTGAAATATTCTGTGATAATAATGGATTATCCTTATATTCTTGATCAATCTTTTTCATCATAGCAGGCAATAATATCCTTTCAGTATCACCTTCAATGAAGATTGCCTTATCTGCAAATAATAATTCTGCTCTATTTAATGTGAGGTATTGTTTTAAGAAGCGGAAGTTTTTTTCTTCGTCTTTATATTCCTCTTCTAAATCCATTAAATCTTTTGAAACAATTTCATTACTCAAAGTTTTTCTGAGATATTTAATATCGTTAAAATCACTATCTGCTACAATATGGGAAGAGTGAGTACTTATAATGTATTGGAGATCTCTATTTTCTCCATCTTCACGCTTTACACCTTCTTTTAATAGATCTTTTATGTTTTTTATAAACACATATTGCATTTGAGGATGCGTATGGGCTTCTGGTTCTTCAATGAATAAAAGGTTAATATCGGCTGGTTTTTCATCCTTTTTACGTCTAAATTCTTGAACTAGTATTTCTATTTCAAAAATCATGCTTATTAGGTTTAAGTAACCTAACCCATTATTATACTCAGGAAGTTTATTTTCAGCATCGTGCTTATAAACAACTGTTGTATTGCCCTCAAGTAACTCTCTGTGTTGTAGTGTAGAAATAATTTCAATCTCAGAGTCGTTAGGTTTAATTCCTCCAAACTTCTTTACCTTTTCAATAGTACCGTTAAATAAGCTAGAATATATACCACTCAACTGAGTGTCTGTGTCAATTAATTTATCTTTAAATTCTTCAATTGTGTTGTTTTCTTCTTCACTAGCTTCGGTTCTTCTATAAATCCTTGAAGTCTGCCCAGAAAGTGTTTTATCAACTTCTTTGTTTGTCACATCCCTTTTAGCACTAATATATTTGAAATTTAGGATTTCTTTAATGCTTATTTTCTCAGAATCTAAATCTATATAATTATTTAATTCTGCTTCATCAGTTTCTTTATTATATCCAAATGAATATTTCTTAGATTTGAAATAATCAGAATGCCTATTATTAAGAAAATCAGTTAATGATTTAATTTTATATTGGTCATTCTCTTCAAACTTAGCAGTTTCTTTATTCTCAAATATTTGATAATCACTTCTTAAACGTTTATAATCGGAATAGCTAATGATGTATTCAAATCCTAATACTACTTTGTTATTTTCAGGATCTAAATCCATCATAACTCTACTAATATTCGCCAGGTTATCGTTCTCAAAATATTCGATAAATAATTTTAGCTTTATTCCTAATGGTTCATAATCCTCTTCAGAAATAGTATCTGTAGATCTGATCCAATTATCAAAGTCATGTTTAAATTCAATATTGAAATCATAGTAAGAGAATCTATTACGTTCTGATTGATTAAGGAATTTATCCAATGCTGCTAATATTGAAGTTTTTCCAGAATTATTTTTACCCACTATTAAAGAAAGTTCTTCTTCTAAGTTTATCTCAAAATCCTTTAGAATTCTAAAATTTTCAATTTCAATATTAAAAATATGCATCTCCTGTTATTTTTTGTTCAATCCTATCAAATTTATGAAAAACAAGTAGCAAACAGCCTATTGATATAAAGTAAAATATAGAGTCCACATAAAATAGAATAATTCCACATAATTATTAATACCAGTTATTAGAACATGATTATTCTCCTAAGTGTAGCTAGACAGAGAACCAAGGCGATTTAAAGTCCTTATAGGATCAGATAAATTAACTAATAGTTCTGAGTGTATGTAATTACAACATTTTATTGAATTTTAAGCATAGCGTAACTCGGTCTTACACCAGTTATTTGTCTAAATAACCTGATCATCCAGATAAAAAAGCAGATTATTTTAGTGAACATTCCCATATCACTAGTAAAATCAGCTAACACAGAGAATCAAAACCGAATCATTGAGCAATAATAAAGGGGGTTTTAAGCAGGGCTTAGCCCGGTCTTAGCCCGGTTTCTTACCTAGATAAACTGATCACCCAGACAGAATAACAAATCAATATGGTGTAAACTCCCATTTGACTAGTGAAATCAGCCAACACAGAGAATCAAAACCAAATCAGTAAGTAATGATAAAGGGGTTTTAAACAGGTCTTAGCCCGGTCTTAGCCCGGTTTTTTATCTAGATAAATGATCATCCAGACAGAAAAACAAATTATCTTAATGGAAACTCCCATTTTACCAGCAAAATCAGTCAATACAGAGAATCAAAACCTAATCATTGAGCAATAATAAAGGGGTTTTAAGCAGGGTTTATCCCGGTCTTAGCCCGGTTTCTTACCTAGATAAACTGATCACCCATACAGAAAAACAAATCAATATAGTGGAAACTCCCATTTTACTAGTAAAATCAGTCAATACAGAGAATCAAAACCTAATCAGTAAACAATGATAAAGGGGTTTTAAGCAGGGTTTAACCCGGTCTTAGCCCGGTTATTTATCTAGATAACCTGATCATCCATATTCTCAAATTTAAGAAAAATCGTATTTTCTTCTTACCCTCTTACCCAACTTCCACAACTCACTCATTTGCAAAGCTTCTGGCAGGGTAAGATAAGTTCACTCTTCTTACCCAAAAATCCATTTTTGAGAAAACTGCAAGAATTCTCTTACCCAAAGGTAAGAGGAAAAACCACACCTTACCCGAAGTAAAACCCTGATTACTTATCGTTTAAACAGTCAGGGTAAGAAGGGTAAGAAGAAAACGTGAAAAAACTAAATTTTTGAATCCAGATAATAACCATAAACTCCATTTAGTTTCTTCTTGGGGATATCAATCTGTTTTAAAGCTTTGCCAATTTTCACAACATTCAGATAGTTAATATTCAACATCTGGCTAAGTTTCGTCTTGATATCGGTTGCAGTCCGAAACGAATTAGGATCTTCTGTTTCATCATGTGTAAAGTGTTTTTGAATCAACTGTCTTTCTTCGGATAGAATTTGAAACGCCTGATTCCTGCTTTCATTCTCGTTGATCTCGTCCAATGATAAATTACAGTCAAACTTGGTTTTCACAAGATGGTAAGCCTGAGCATAGACCAAATCAATATCAATCTTCTTCGAATACTCCCAATCTATTTTTTCAATCTCAAAACACAGCCAGCGAACAGATCCTGTTTCATCCATTAGAAACTCCATTTCATTGGTAGAACCAATAAAACTACATCTTCTGGGAATCACCGAAGCCTTTCGTTCATAGGGTAACCGATCATTGATCTTCTCCTTTGAAAAAAGAGCCTTTAGGCTATTGATATCTCTTCGTGAAAGGGTTGCCAATTCATCCAGATTGATCAGAATATTTGTTGCCAGAGCAATACGGCTGTCTTTATCAATCGATATGTTCTCGGAGATATAATCGCCCAAAGTTGGCGGACATAGAAACCTACAGAAAGTTGATTTCCCACTGTTCTGCTTATCGTGAACAAATATTAAAGCTTGCTTGTTAAAAAACCGACTGTCTATTGCTGTTTTAATGACCCGAACCATCCACTTCCGAAAATGTAATTCAAAAGACTTTTGATCCTTGGTGTGAACAAAAGAAGCTAGATTTCCGATATGATCAATCCCATCCCACTCCGGAAGATTGGAAAAATAACTTTCGAATGGATTATAATCGGGCACATAATCAGATTTTAAAAGAGCCAAAAGGTTTGCAATACTAATATTTATACCTTCTTTCTGCAATTCTATATAAAGTGAATTTTCACATAGTATCCGCCATTTAGAAGCATCTTTCTTTCTTATCTCAATATCAAGACTTATAATGTTATTTCTAAGCAAATAACGTTCATTCAGATATTCTTCAGTTAAGCTGAACTTATTTGCAATTGTTTTCTTAGGAGCTATTTCACTCACTTTCTCAGTATTTTCAGTTGTCATATCCTGTTTTTTATCAGTACACCATGAGTTTTAGCGATCCAAAAAAGAGTTGCCAATGTAATTCCTCCACCCCTGCACTTCAAACAATTTGTATATTGTTTATCGCACTTTTCACGATTGTAATCAGGATTCAAACGGCTTATTCGGTGAAAGTAATTACGTCCTGTTTCTCCCAAAGACTCTGAAAGACTAAACCCAATATTCCTCCAAGTTTCATAGCCTTGAGTGATATCTATGCTACATGATTCAATCATTTGTGTTAATTGTTCAACATTTGTCAGTAAGTCACCAACAACCGCAGTTGTTGGTGGTTTGCTCTGGATAGTTCTGGGTTGGTTCTTCACCTCTACCCATACATGCGGATTAAATACCTTTTTCATGACTCAAATATTTGGGATTTATATAAACCTGAGGGTCATATGGCAGAAAGCATGCACGTGCAAGGTCTTTTCCCGAAGCATCAACTTCTATTCGATAAGTTTGTTTCAAGTAATTGCTCACAGCCTTAAAATAGTTCTTGTGGTCCATCAAGCTGATATCGATAGCAATCACCCATTTTAATCCATCACCCGATGGAGAACGGAACAAAAGAACCGTTTCCAAGCTCTCATCAGCTAGTAAGCTCTTTTTAACTCCATCCACATCCGGCAAATGATCAAAGTCCAGCACCATCAAGCCTGAATGATGTTGAAAATGTTTCTCACTTCTTTTGGTAAATGTTCCTGAGAAGCAGACATAGTTGAACTGGCTTGCTTTAAAGGCTCTGGCTTCTTCAATATCTTTGATTTGTCGTAAGGTCTGAGTTCGTTCAATATTCCAATGTCCTTTAATAAGCGTATAAGCATCAAGAACAGTTATTGTCCTGTATGGCTTGGTATTAGATATTGGCTTTTTGAAGAAGCTAAACTCATGTATCTTTATTTTTATCTGGTTATCTAGATATTCAGTATCTAGATAACCGTTTATTTTATCACTTAAATTTGGTTTCATATTATTTCATTTTTTAGAAAGATTAGGGCATAGTTATCCTGTTTGCAAAGCATTACCACTTCACAGCATATTAAGTCTATGCCATACAATTCGATTAATTTAAAGGAAAAGAAGATTCCTTTTAAGAAAGGTTTACTTAAAGGATCTCACGTAATGTTTGTTCAAATGAGCTTCAATATCTGAGCTCTTATAGTAGATTTTTGAACCAATTTGAGAAAAGGCTAAAGTACCGTTATCACGATAGGTTTGAAGCGTTCGCTTGCTAATAAGAAGTGTTTGACAAACTTCCTGATTGTCAAGCCATCTTTCTTCTAATGGATAAAAGTGTTTTCTACTTAATTTTTCAACAGCTTCTTCCATGCTTCTTAATTGCGAGTTTATCTTTAGAAAAGCATCACTGCTCATTGTTACTACTTCCATAATATTGAAATTTAGAGTTAATTAATAAAAATCAAATCTATCTAGCGCTAGTAGATCGTTTCGGAAGCAAACATAGGCAGTACAAAGCAAAAAAAGGGTTGCAACTAACTTGTACAACCCTCAGTAAGCTCACTGATTATCTGCATGATAATTCACATATTTTTATTTAGTATTTATTCAACAATTGACGCAAACGAACCAATTTAGTCTCCCAAAATTCAATCGCTTCATTTTGCGGACTGTCAAAATTATTCTTTACCGATTTATAACTAATATCATCTTTTTGCTTTGAAGAAAAACTTGATGCTATTTGCTTGGATAATTTTGTGATATTATCAGTTTGTAAGATATTCTCATCGCAAAGCAATCGGAAAAACAGAGCCATTTGCGACACCGTTAAATTGGACTTAACCTTTCCAAAACCATTTGAACTGCTCATGCTATTCAATAAAGTGCTGTCGTAATTCTTTAGTTTGTCCTCAATAAATACTATCAATTTATCCAAAGTAACATCAACCAAAGTCATAATATTCGACAAATGATGTTTTCTATAAGTAGGGCTGTCCTTTAAAGTGTAAAGTCGTTTTTTAAAAGCTATCAAAACCTCATATCGTTCTTTCTCATTCTTGCCGGATAAAGATTTGTTAAGATACTCAACACTATAAGCATAAGTCTCTGCGGATGCAATATTTGTCTCGATTAGAAAATTTAACACCTCCTCTTCTTGAACAAGATTATCTGTAGTGTCTAACAAACTATCTAACACCTTCAAGGGCTTTTGGATGAACGAATAAGTCCTATTAGAATCATACAAATTTATGTAAACCTGAGACTTTACATCCCTTACGAAATCTTGAAAAGACGTAAAATCCTTTACTATATCATCTTTTCCAATTTCTTTATCCTTTGGTTCACTTTGGACATCAGAAAGTGAATTAAGAGGAGAATCAGCATATTCGCTAGCTTCAAACATTACACTATCAAAAAGCACGTGATCATTTCCAAGTGAAAAACTTTTAAAGAATTCTTCACGCCATACCTCCACTTTCGTCTCATCAATACTCTTATATCTTAAAATTAAACTTTCGTCTTCTAAAATATCATTAAGAGATACAAATAACTTAACAGTAATAAATTTCAGCAAACCTACAACTCCCTCATAGGCAACAAGAAGATTCGCATAATAGTCATAGCTATCATAGTTTATTTGGAAAATTATTAAATCTTCGAGAGCAGATTTTAGACAACATTCAATTCTTGTTTTAAAACTTAACAGTCTCTTTGCCCTAAATTCAAACATAGATTGAACTGCTTCACGAGATTTACCTTGTCCTGCAATGTCAAAATATATTTTCTTGATTTTATCGAACTCGTATTTTAACTTTTCACAAATATCTTTATTCAAAAATACTATAGAGATTTCATCTTCATTCTCAATTTTTTCATAAGTGTCGTAAAACAACCTCTCTAAATATTCAAATTCATCCCTCATACTATTCCTTTAAATTTTTATTAAGTTGACAAAACTAATAAAATGCGGTGCATTCTGAACATTTTTTATATCTTTGAATTACTCGCAAACGAGAACATTTTGATAAAAAGCAAAGCAATCAAGTAGTTACATAATTCGGTGTAGTGAAAAATAGTTTACAGAGCTAAATCATTGTATTACAGCATACGAGATAGGGATGGTTCAAGATCCTCTCTCTCCGCAAAAAAAAAGCAACTAAATATTAGTTGCTTTTTTTTATGCGCTAAATAAAGGAAACCAAGGGATTCAAACGAAACCATAAAACAGTAAATAATACCAAAGCTTAAAAGCTTTGCCTCCTAAAACACCAAACTAAAGTAGGGTAAATACTTGAAAATTCTTTTTGCTTGTGTCACTCCTTCTTTAAAGACAGAGAGCCCATTTGGAAAACAAGCAGCACAAATAATCCCTATTATCGGGAGAAACACCTGGCAATTTTTTTGCCGATGCCCGGGGAGAGAACACCATACTTTCTATTCAATTTTTAAATTCAACCTACGGGCACGATCTTGAATTAATGCGGTATAGGCTTCTTTCATTTTGAGAGGAAGGAAACTGCTTTCAATCAGATCAAACCAAGACGGGATCGTTTTTTCAAATTTTGTAAAGATATTATCCTGTGTTTTTTCCGGAATCTCAAACAGATTAAAGTCTGTAAAAAATAATGATCTCACCTGGAATGAAAACATCAAAATAGTAAGACCTCTTTCTCCTGCAGGTCTTCTTCATCAGCGATCCCCTCTAAATCATCTTTTAACAGCTCTTTTCCTTTTCTCATGTATTCATCAAAAGCATCCCAATTGTAGGTGTCTTTTTCGTTCCTGTTGATATGTTTCGCCACATCAAAAAGATAATCCAAACCACATTCTTTAAAAAGGGTAAAAATTCCTTGTTCAGGATTCATTTCGCTGGAAGCAAACACTTCCAGTTTGGCAATGTTCCAATAAGTAATTTCCTCTTTGCTTAAGCCCGATAATTTTTCCAGCTTATCACCTTCGGGAGTACCACGCTGTGTCACGAAAAGAAAAGTGCTGATTACTAGCTTGTCACACACCGGCCCGGCAATAAAATACCCCAACTTAAAATCTTTGTAATAAATCGGAAACAATACATTTCTACGATAAATCAAAGGCTCTTTATTCCTCATACTAATACCGATGTAACTTTGTGCAACTTCCTCTCCAATGGGTTTAATCCGGCTAAAATATCTTATAAGTGCATGATTTTGAATGCAGACAGGAAGTTCTTCCTCATCTCCTTTGTATAAGCCGGATAACTTAGCCGCCGAAATGCTGATCCATTGAGGTTCATCATTTACACTTTGGCAGCCTATCTGATAAACAATTCTTTTGATCCCATTTATTTTCACTTTACTAACCCGTGGTTCAACGCTGCATATCTTTAGGGTATGATACAAGCCATGCACATCATCTTTTCTGTATTCATATGAAGTTTTGAAAGTGTGCATGGTTGTCGTAAATGGATTTGAAACAATAAGTATCCTGTTGTAATTCCAATACAAATCCGTTATTGGTTTTTCAATTTTAGCAAAATGCCTAAATAATACATGCAAAGCCTTTTTAATTTCAGTACTTCTTGTTTCAGGAACATAGGAGTGCCATGCTATGAACCGCTCAACGGCCACCATAGCAATCACCGAAACCGGCTTTTGTCCTTCTACCAAAACGGATTTTTCCTGCTGGCAAAACAGCTGACAGAAATGCTTGTAGATTCTCATTTTCTCTCTACTGATCTTATGCCCTGCCATCAATTTCGGCTCCATAAAATGCATGCGAAGCCTGTAAATTTCTTTCATCTCCTGTTGGCTTATTATGCCTAGAGCATCAGCACAGCCAAGTAATTGGCACACTTGTTTTATCCGATTAAAATTGACATTTACGGCTGCACTTTCGTTATACTTTACAACGGGTGTTTTCCTTTTTCCTTTCTTACTCATCAAGCCCCTCCTCAACCAATTCTTCGAGTATTTCATCTTCTGCTCCCTCATCAAATAGTTCTGTTTTCCCCAGATTGATGTATTCGTTTAAAGCTTTCCAATTGTAATTTCTCTGCTCCTTCTCACAGCCTAATGATTGTACAGTAAATAAATGACTTATTCCTGCATCCTCAAATGCTTTCCTCATTTCATGATTAGTCTCCAAATTTGAACCGAAGAAATTTTCAAGGCTGCCAATTTTCCAGTACGATATTTCTTCTTTACTTAAACCCAATACTTTTTCCAGCTTATCACCTTCGGGCGTATAATGATGAGTCAAAAATAAAAATGTCTTAATGATCAATCTATCTTTATTAATTACTCCTAAGAAATAACCACATTTTAGATTTATATGAAAATACGGGATCAAGATATTTCCCTTGTAGATTTCAATCTTCAAAGAGGTTTGTAAAGTATAACTAAGTTGATGGATAATATCTATACCAGATAGTGGTTTTAATCGCTCCAATAATCGGTTATAGGCGTGATTTTGAATACACAGCGGCAATTCCTTTTTATCACCACGGTATACTCCCTGAAGGCTTTTTACAGGTACAAACACCCAATTCATAGTAAAGCCATAATCCAAATACCCTAATTGAAATACTTTCCTGAGTTTACCATTTTCGATATAATTACCCGAACGGCACGGAACAGCCTCTAAAGTTGAAAAATAATGCATCCCGAGTGTTGGATATTCCTTCACATTAAAATCAAACTTCAGATTATATAAGGTTTCGCTAAAAATGTTGGTACTATTGGAAGTAATCGCATAATGATAAATAATTGTCTTAATCGTTTCCTGCAAAGTCCCCAATTTTAACCGCATAGGAGTAAAGGCAATCTGCAATTGATTTTTTCTTTCACCTGTCACATTGTCAAGTGAGGTTAAAAATTGCAATCCTACAAGAATTTCAAAATTGGTGAGTTCTACGTCCCTATCCGGCTGCAGTTTGTAAATACTGTGAGCATAAAAATCCTGCACATATTTCGTAAAGAATTCTAATGCATCTTTTGAAACAACCTCTTTGTTCTCAAACTTAATAGATCCTACATAAACTCTATGTCCGAAGGCATTACTTTTTTCATCTTTTGAAAGAAGTTTAAAAGCAGTTTCACAATCGGTCTGATAACATACGCGTTCTAAAATTTTTAAATATTTTTTTTTAAGTACAGGATTGTTATGAGGACTGTTATCCCGTTTTCTTACTTGCGAAGTATTTGTTTTCTTTCTCTTTTTGGACATCGAACATCTGATTTAAAATGCAGGTGTTAAATTAACAATATACCTGCAAATAAAAATAAAAACCCCTTATTTTATATAACAATTTTATTATTATTTGTCAGGTGTTATACATCGATACAGTTGCCTCGCTCAACTCCCAATCGCACCATACTGAATTAGAAAGTGCAGAACCCTATCAATTTGTCGCATCTAATCTCTATCTTCGCAGGCTTGGTTTTGTTTGCAAATAGCTGGAATTTGGGATAGCGTTCTACTAAAGTTTTCTAATTTTAAATATTGGCATAACCTGATGGGCATATATCCGAACCGGCACTTGTTTTTATTCTAAACAGAAACATCAATTCAATAAACGGCAAAATACAAGAAGCTTATCATCAACTATAGATCATTAAATTAAGGCAATCACCATATGAATTTTGAGGAAAAAAAACATCAAATTAAAAGATATGATCTATCGGAAGATAAATCGTTAAAGGCCTGGAGTGCTGCGGACGAATATCTTTTACAGGCATTTACTGATTTGGAAAAAAACCCAAATCATTTGGGCATTTATGGTGACCGGTTTGGTTTTTTGGGCTGTTATTTACATTCATTTAACCCGACAGTAGTATTCACTCAAAAAAGTCAGCAGAAAGCCATTGGTGCCAATTTAAAAGCACACAATATTCCAATGCTTAATTTTTCGGATCCGCTTTCACCTCTTGAAAATGAAATGGATTTCGCCTTGGTAAATGTGCCTAAATCTTTAGAGCTTTTTCAGCTTTTTCTTGAACAGATTGCAGGCAATTCGAGTGAAGATATTACCGTAATCTGTGCATTCATGACCCGCCATTTTAGTCCTAAATTATTACAAATAGCACAGGAATATTTCGATGTAACGGAACAAAGCAGAGCGGTAAAAAAAGCGCGTCTATTGGTGCTTACAAAAAAGAAAAACATTGTTAAAAAGGAACTCATTACCTCGCTAAACTACAACAATCAAGACTACAAACAGTATTGGGGAGTGTTTTCGGCACAACATATTGATTATGCCACACAGTTTTTTTTGGAACATCTTGAAATAGATGATACCGATCGGTGTATTTTGGATTTAGCCTCTGGAAATGGAATTATTGGCAATGAAATATTCAAAGAATTGCCTGATGCTGAAATCCATTTAATGGATGATTCTTACCTGGCTGTTTCTTCAGCAAAATTAAATGTTCAAGGAGAAAATATACATCATCATTTTAATAATGAGCTAACCATTTTTGATGATAACACTTTTGATTTGATTGTGACAAATCCGCCCTTTCATTTCGAATTTGAGATAAACATCCAAATTCCCCTTCATCTCTTTAAAGGGTGTCTCCGCTGTCTGAAAAAAGGCGGAAATCTTCAGCTTGTCGCAAATAAACATTTAAATTACAAAATACATTTGGAGCCTCTGTTCTCGTCGGTTGAGATTATCGCTGAAGACAAAAAATTTATTGTGTACAAATGCATTAAGTAATTATATCAAAATTGATCTTATAAGATAGTGCTTATAGAATCGAGTCATACCCTGACAAGGAAGACTTGTATACAGACAGAGCACGACAAGCTGATATTTTAAGCAGGATTTTGATATTAAATTGGTATTACCCCTGAGAAACATATAAAAGCCCGACCAATACAGTCGGGCTTCAATTTTTAATCCTGAAGGAAAATATCCAAACCATTTGTTCTATTCATGCTGATGATGTCCTTCGTCACTTTTCATCTCAGCATTCGTCCGATCGTATTTACAACAAGCCGGCAGCTTATTGTAATTCTCATCTTTCGCTTTATGCATTTCCGTATCATGTCCTGCATTGGCAATGGCCATATGTATTTTGTGAATGTCTGTTTTGGTTGTATCAAAAGCAACCTCAATTATTTTCGTTTCCTTGTTCCAATCTGCCAGTGTTACACCATCCACCGCTAAAGCCGCTTTTTCGATTCGGTTTTCGCACATTCCACAATTACCAAATACCTTAAATTTTTTACTTGTTTGCTGAGCAGATAAACTAAGTCCGCTCACTAAAAACAATCCGATTAATCCTATTAGTTTTAACTTCATAACATTTACTTTTATCCTTATTAACTATTTTATTTTACAACACATTACTTAATTGTTTCCTTCACTTCTCCACATCCGAGCATCATGTCTCCAAAATAAGGGTTTTGAATTTCCTCAGAATTACTGAACCAGTAAGCACCTTTATCATCAGCAGCCATAGGGCAGAATTGATAGTAAGTTGTTACTTTATACAGCCCAAAAGATTTTATACTTTTATACAAAGCCTGGTTAAATGGGGCAAAAGCAGTTCTTTGCGCATCAATATCTTTACTGGCAGCAATCGCTTTCAACTTGGTCTCAAGTACATTTAAATTGGTCATCCACTCCATATGGGCATCCCCTTTTAACAGCTCCATGTCAACAGTACTCAGTTTTGACAGTAAGGATTCCGCGGCAGGCTCAACCAAAGATGGGTTGGAGGTAACAAAAGCTTTTGTGAGCAGCAAATATTCGTTATAAAAACCTGTTAATTGCTTTTTAAATTTTTCATCCACCACAGTGCCTTCCATTTTTTGCATCGAATTACCGCCCACCATATCTCCGTGATTATGACCCATTGAGACTTTTCCTCCTTCAGGATTCATCATACTTGGAAGCCCAATTAGCTGAGCGGCAGCATCAATTTTAAAGACTCCGTTTATTGCAATTTCTTCATTCTCTTTCAAGCCCTCACTCACAACAAAAAATGCGCCTGCTTCGGGTCCTAAAACTATTTCACGATACAAAAAAGACGGGGTTTCCCGATTCGGAACTTTTACATACACAACAGATCTTTTTCCTGTCCAAAGTACTGCTGATTTCGGAATCAGTATTTTATTCAATCCTTTCTCAGCTTTAGATTTCACAATCCCGTTCACAAACATTTCCGGTTTAAGCTGCTGATTTTTATTTAAAACCTCTGCTCTCACTTTTGCTACTCTGGTATTGCCGTCAATAAACGGATCGATAAAAGTCACCTTAGCTTCATAATTCTTACCTGGCATCGCCTGCACTGTAAACTCAAGCTTATCATTCACTTTTATCCAGGGCAAATCACTTTCATACGCATCCAGCATCACCCAAAGTTTCGATAAATCAACTACTTCAAACAATTTGGTTCCTTCCTTTATATAGTCGCCAATGGCAACATTCCGCACAGTAACGGTTCCCGAAATTGGAGACAACACGTCAAAATACAGCATTGGTTCTCCTTTTGTTTCAATCTCCTCAATTTGCTTATCGGTAAGATCCCATAATTTCAATTTCCCTTTAGATGCCTGATATAAGGACGGACGCGACGATTTAAAACCAATCGCCTCCAACAATTCACGTTGCGCGGTTACCAAATCGGGAGAATAAATGGTAGCCAGCCTGTCGCCTTTGCGAACTGTTTGTCCTGTGAAGTTGACAAATAACTTCTCTATTCTGCCTCCAAACCGGGCCGTCAATTCCGATATATTTCTTTCATCTGCATGAATTTTCCCCTGCAAACGAATCGATTTTTCAGGAACTCCCAATTGAACTTTCATGGTTTGAATGGCCGCCAATTTAGCCGCAGACTCTGTCATCACAATTTCGTTCGAACTGATATCATCTCCTTTAGATTGCCTGTTTATGAGCGGAATTAAATCCATTGCGCATATCGGACATTTTCCCGGCTTATCCTGTTTTATTTGCGGATGCATGGAGCAAGTCCAGGTAGTTGGATCTTCAGATTCATGATTGTGCCCTTCGTGCCCTTCAACAGCATTGGTGCCTGCAACTGTTTTATCAGACGATCCGGAAAATATCAGGCCGAGAAAAACTCCAATTACCAAAACTGCAATTACCAATTTGTAATTCTCTTTTATATTATTGATTGTTTTTTTCATCTGTTTGTATTTTTTACTTTATGGTCCGATGGAACTTACCATGAGTAAATAATCATTTTCGTGTGTGAGTTAATAATTACTTAATCATGGACGTTTCATATGCTTATAATTTGTTTTTTAGCTGCCACATGGAATGGTTTATTTCCCCATTAAGTAGTAGATAAATGCAATTGCTGCTTGTTTATCTGCTCTGGCTTTTTCCAATTCCAGCTTGTATTTCAGAACCTTTCTTTCCATTCTTAAAATCTCCTCAAAATTTTTATTCCCTGTTGCATAATCTGTTTCCAACAGATTTAACGATTTATTGGCCAATTCCAATTGGGAGATATACAAAGCAATTCTTCTGTGTCCGTCTTTGTAATCTTTCCATGAATTTTCGAATATGGACTCCAACATGTTTTGTGTATTGGCTTTGTCCATCTCTTTGGCGGTTTCAAGCAAAACAACTTCATTAATCATTGCTTTGTATTTGTTCCGGTAAAGAGGAATTGTAATCCCCGCTTTAGGGAAAACAAAGGCATCTTTTCCTGCCAGATTATTATCTCCCTTCCCAACAATTGTATACTCAAATCCTAAATTAAAATTGGGTTTGCCTTGTTTGTTTGCCAGTATCTTTCGGTATTTCAACGACTCCTGCTGAAGCGCTATTCCCAGCAGCTTGTGATTGTTGCTTCTCACAGAATCCAACAAAGCCTCTTTTGCAAAACGAATATCGTCTTCCCACAGAACATCCGGAGTATCTACCTCATTGGATGGATCAGTATTCAGCAGTTTGTTGAAAGAAAACTCCAATGCTTCCTGCTTATCGGTTAAAAGAGCCAATTGATTTTGCAAATCACCAATTTCCATTTCTATACGATACCCATCAACAGCTGAAACCAAACCAGCCTCTACCTTTACAGCTGCCAACTTTTTAAATACACTCAGAATTTCAAAGTTCTGATTGGTTATTGCAATGGCCTTCTTATTAAAATAGATGTTGTAATAGTTTGCACTGATATCACTGAATAATTTTGATTTGGCATCCAGAAAAACCTCATACCTGGCCTTGGCATTCTGAACCGCTATATTTTCTTTTGCTTTAAGAGTCCCGAACCAGGGAAACATCTGCGAAAGCGAAAATTTAAATTCCTGAGGCCCCATTCTTGTTTCAACCGGTTCTATAAAATAAGCAAATGCCAACTGGGGATCCGGCAGTGCTTTCACCTGAGGAGCAAGCTCAAGTGCTGCCATATACTCCTTAAAGCGGGCCTGCAGTCCCGGATTATTTTCTGCTCCCATTTTCAGATAAGCTGACAGTTCCTGCTGGCCAAAGGCAACAGAAGATGTCAAAAGAAACAGGACTGTGATAATTCTATTTATTTTTCTCATGATTCTTTTCCTTTCGTTTTTTTAACTCCTTTGTAACTTTAGCTTCCTGCCACATGCTGTACAGAACCGGAACAACAAACATCGTCAGCACCTCAATGGTCATTCCTCCGAACAGTGGAATTGCCATCGGCACCATAATATCGGAACCTTTTCCTGTTGATGTTAAAATTGGAATCAGGGCAATAATGGTTGTTGCTGTTGTCATAACTGCAGGACGAACCCGTTTTGAACCCGCTTCCAAAACCAAAGCACGAACCTCTTTTGCTGTTTTAGGACTCCTTTTTTCCTGCAGCTGTTTGATGTAGGTACTAATCAAAACGCCATCATCAGTGGCGACACCAAACAGAGCAATAAAACCTACCCAGACTGCCACACTCAGATTTATGGTGTGAACCTGAAACAAATCCCTTAAGTGAATGCCGCCTAACTCTCCGTTCAGGAACCAAGGCTGACCATACAACCAAAGCATAATAAATCCGCCTGACAAGGCTACAAGTATCCCAGTAAATATGAACGTTGTTGATACAACAGATTTAAACTGGAAATAAAGAATCAGAAAAATGATCAGTAATGAAATTGGCACAACAATCATCAATCGTTTTGTTGCGCGAATCTGATTCTCATAGTTTCCGGTAAAAACATAGCTGACACCTGCAGGCAGATTTAATTCTCCTTCGGATATCTTTTCTTTTAGGTAATCCTGTGCATTCTCAACCACATCAACCTCTGCGAATCCCTCTTTTTTATCAAAAATTACATATCCTACCAGAAAGGTATTTTCACTTTTAATCAACTGAGGTCCCCGGATGTAATGAATGTTTACCAAATCGCCTAAAGGAATTTGAGCACCATTCGATGCCGGAATCAGTATCTTCTTTATATCTTCAGGATTGTCGCGAAATTCCCGCGCATACCGCAAGCGAACAGGGAATCGTTCTCTTCCCTCCACTGTTGTTGTCAATTGCATTCCTCCAATGGCACTGCTGATTACCGATTGCAGATTTTTAACAGAAATGCCGTATCGAGAAATCGCATCCCGGTCAATTTCGAGCTCCAGATAAGGTTTCCCCACCACCCGATCGGCAAAAACAGACATGGCCTGCACTCCTTTCACTTGTTTCAGATGTTTTTCAATCTCGTATCCAACCTTCTCTATTGACTCCAGATCGGGACCGAAAACCTTGATTCCCATGGGTGCCCTCATTCCGGTTTGCAGCATCACCAAACGTGTTTGAATTGGCTGCAGTTTTGGGGCAGAAGTTAAGCCTGGAATTGATGATTGACTGATGATTTGATCCCAAATATCATCCGGCGATTTTATTTCTTTGCGCCATTGACGGAAATACTCTCCATTGTTGTCTTCTATCAGATTTTCTTTCCCGATTAAACGAAACCCCTCTTCCCTGGGATTGTATGTAGAGCCATCCTTCAACACAAACGCGTCTTTCCTGTTTACTTTAAACCGCATTCTGTGTCCGGATTCATCCAGCATATACTCCGACTTGTAATTGATCAAATTTTCGAACATTGAAGTAGGTGCCGGATCGAGAGCAGAATTTACACGTCCCCATTTTCCAACTACGCTTTCCACCTCAGGAATCGAATTGATCTTTTTATCCAAAACGGCAATCACATCAAGATTTTCCTGTATTCCGGAATGTGGCATTGTTGTTGGCATAAACAAGAATGATCCCTCATCAAGCGAAGGCATAAATTCCTTACCAATTCCCGGAATAGCAGCATCCAGTTTTTTATAAACACCGGTATTTTGAACAAAATCAGGCATAAAACCAAACAGTTTGTCAAATCCCTGCCATATTGAAATTCCAAATACCACAAACAGGATGGGAACCGATAAAAATTTCCATTTGTTGTTTAAACACCATTTCAGAATTTTCGCATAAAAAAACACGACTGATGATAAAGCACCTAAAACGACACTTACAATTGCAATTACGAACAAGAAGTTAGCAAACAGGCTGTTCTCTGCTCCCAAAGGCAACCATGCCTTGGTCAGGAAGAATACAACTACCACAATTGTGATGGCAATATTTATTAAATTCACCCACGACTTTTTGGCCTCTTTCCATTTATCGGCAAACAAACCATTTAAGCCATATGCAACCAAAGCCATTGCGATATATTTCCCTGAAACAACCGACAAAACAATGCCTGCCAAAATTATCAGGCTGTTCCAGATTTTAGAGTATTTGTTTTTGTCGAAACGAATTGAAAATACCAGATGAGCCAATGTTGGAATGATGATTAAACCAATCAGCAAAGCAGCCAACATGGTAAATGTTTTGGTATAGGCCAGTGGCTTAAACAGTTTTCCTTCGGCAGCCTCCATGGCAAACACGGGCAAAAAGCTTATGATGGTAGTTGCCAAAGCTGTTACAACCGCCCCGGCAACCTCGGTTGTGGCAGTATAAACAATTTCCAAAAGTTTTTTCCCTTTGGCTCCCGCATTTTCAACCGCCCCGGCATGCCTGATGATGTTTTCGGTGAATACAATCCCCACATCAACCATAACTCCAATGGCAATTGCAATACCCGACAGAGCAACAATATTCGCATCGACTCCAAACTGACGCATGGCAATAAAGGTGATCAGTACTCCGAGCGGCAGTAAACTTGATATTAAGAAAGAAGCCCTGAGGTTCAGCACCAACACAATAATCACTAAAATACTGATCAAAAGTTCCAGTGAAATCGCTTCCTCTAATGTTCCAAGGGTTTCTTTGATCAATCCTGTCCGATCGTAAAAAGGGACGATTGTTACTTTAGACAGCGTGCCGTCGGCCAATGTTTTAGAAGGCAAACCAGGTTCTATTTCCGCAATTTTATCTTTTAAGTTTTCGATGGTATGCAAAGGGTTAGCACCGTAACGTGCTACCACAACACCGCCAACAGCTTCTGCCCCTCCTTTATCCAAGCCACCACGACGGGTGGCCGGACCAAAATTCACCTTTGCAACATCCCTTATCCGGATGGGAATATTGTTTCGAACAGCAACAACGCTTTTTTCAATGTCTTCCAGACTTTTGATATACCCTAAAGCTCTTATTAAATATTCTACTTTATTGAACTCAATGGTTCGGGCTCCAATATCCAGATTGCTGTTTTTAACGGCAGCCATTATCTGACTAATATTTACTCCATTCGCCTTCATTGCATCCGGATCAATATCAATCTGATACTCTTTCACAAAACCTCCAATGGATGCGACCTCGGCTACTCCTTTGGCCGAAGTTAATGAATAGCGGACGTAAAAATCCTGAATGGTTCTTAATTCGTGAGGGTCCCAACCTCCCGCCGGATTTCCATCTTTATCTCTTCCCTCTAAGGTGTACCAGTAAATCTGGCCAAGAGCTGTTGCATCAGGCCCCAAAGCGGGAGAAACATCCTCGGGAAGAGTTCCGGAAGGAAGAGAGTTTAATTTTTCAAGAATCCGCGTACGGCTCCAATAAAACTCTATATCCTCATCGAAAATAATATAGATACTGGAAACGCCAAAAATGGAATTACTGCGAATGGTTTTTACACCTGGTATCCCCAAAAGGGATGTTGTTAACGGATACGAAATCTGATCTTCAATATCCTGAGGAGACCGACCCGGCCATTCCGTATATACAATTTGTTGGTTTTCTCCGATATCCGGAATTGCATCAACGGGCACAGGATCGTTTGGCAAAATTCCGGTATCCCAGCCAAAAGGAGAATTAATAATTCCCCAGCTAATCATGACAATCAGCACCAAAAAAGTAACCAGTTTATTCTCAAGGAAAAAACGAATAATTTTATTAAGCATAGTTAATAAATTATGATTTATCTTAAACTTTTAAAATTACTGATACGCAGGAAACTGCAAGGCACAGCAATTCCAACGCATCTTATAAAAATAAGATACAAATCATAATCTATAATTCTGGAAACAGGAAAGTACCGTTTGGATTTTGGGGGGAGGAACAATATACTCTACGAAATTCTTCCTGACATTAAGAGGTGTTTCAACCTTAATTAATTCAATTAAAGCCGGCAATACCACTTCCAATTGCTCAAAATCAAAAGTATAAGAAGAAATTGAAAAATCATTTTCAATTTTTACGGTAAAAACTTCATTATGGCAACAGCCTTGTGGAATTTCGCAGCAAGCTTTTGGTGCAGATAAAAAAGACACATCTTTTACATTGCCCCCACAATAATGTACGGAGACAGTTATACCTGTTGTAACAACAAATACAACCAAGGCTAATAGTAAATGACTGAATTTCTTAAGCATTACAAATTATTTATACGACAAATATAACGCCTGTTTACAAAAAAGACGTGTATAATTTGTAAAAAGATGTGCACAATTTAGAAACAAAAGAGATTTATATCTCATTTATAGAATGTCTTCCTGCTTTTTTATTTTTTCCAAATTCGGTAGGTGTTAAGCCGGTAATCGACTTGAATTGTCTGGAAAAATGTTGACTGGAACTGTAATTTAACTGATAAGCGATTTCGCTGATACTCAATTCCTCGTAAAAAAGTAATTCTTTTGCTTTCTCAATTTTTTGAAGAATCAGGTACTTTTCGATTGTTTTACCTTCGAATTCGGAAAAAAGCTTGCTAAGTGAAGCATAACTATGTCCGATAGTCTTCTGCAAATGATCGGTTAAATTTCCTGCCTGAATGGCTTGTTCCTGATAATGAACGATTTTGATAATTTCACTTTTAACCTGCTCAATCAATTGCGCTTTCTTGTCGTTTAAAAGTTCAAAACCTATTTCTTCCAAGTCAACTTTCAGCTTTTGCTTTTCGCTCTCCGTTAATGATCGATCCAAAATCACTGTCCCTAAATCTATTTCAATAAAATTAAGGTTCAACTTCTTAAGAACCATCTCCACAGCAGCTATGCATCTTGGACAGACCATGTTTTTTATATGAATGCGGTTTTGTTCCATTTTACTATTTTAATCCGACAAGCGAAACAAATAAACTACAAGTTATTCCTTTTTGCAAAGTCTTATTTCGCAGCTTGTTTCTAAAAGCAAAATAAGAAAAACCAGTCAGAAGGCATCTAAAACAAGAAAGGAAAATTAAACGTTTCGGATACCCTCTTTTATTTCCGAAGAAATCAATCTGAACCCCTATCCACAAACATGAGTAAGTTCATTTTTCAATGATTTTTGCCTTTTTTCACTTAAGGCAAACGAATCCAATAAATGAAAGTTTTCTTTTAGCTGCAAACAGGTAAGGATGTTTCGATCCATCAAATCCTGCTTTTCCTTTTTTGTAAGATTACTTAGTATCGTTACAGGATAAAGACGAAGCTCTTCAATAATTTCTTTCAGACCTCTGTTCCGGGGATAATCCCATCCTAACAGATGCAAACCACTACAAGTGCCGTACTGCACTGAATCGGGTGAGAAACGGGTATTTGTAACAACCCATCCCGTAAAGGAAAGGTTTTTGTATTCGGGCATATCCTTTCTTTTTTCGATGATGTCGTTCACACGCGAACGCACATACAAAGGCACCTGCACACTAACATGTTTGCCCTGATCTTTATGATATTTGCATTCGACCAAGTGCTGCTCCTTATTTCGGGTGGCAATTACATCCATTTCGTGGGTCACACAAACACCTTCAACCACCACTCCTACTTCAATCTCAAATTCTTGTTTTTTAAACAATTGCCCGATAAATTGCTCAAAAGGGTATCCTGTCGGGCCAAGCTCCATTATTGCTTTCTTTAAGCGGTAACGCATGGCCGAAGTATTTTTTTCGCGGCGCAGAATTGAAAAGGCCCGCGAATAGATTTGTTTGGTAGTAACCCCATTAAAAATCCAATCTTCAATATTCACAAGAATTTTTTCTATTGCTGCTGTACTTGCCCCTGCATTTTGCAGCGAACGCTCTAACTTATCAATTGCAAAAAGCTCCTCATCACCCGAAGCTTTTTTCACAAAAATCGATTTACTATGAAAGGAATTTGTTTCCTTGCTGTCTTTATTTTCGATACTCTCCATCTGTTTTGAATTGGTCATTCTGGTCTTTCAATTTATTTGTTTCACAATGGGAATGGTAAAGCTAAAAAATAATGAATCACATTGTGGTTTTGTGAGGTTTATCTGTTTATCGTATTTGAAGTTTGCGCATTAAATTCCTGCTGCTTATTACAGCCATTTCTTTTTCCGGAAGTACCATATCATTCCGGCGGCAACCAAAATCATGATAACAAGAATGCCGAAGTAGCCATATTTCCACTCCAGTTCGGGCATGTTCTTAAAATTCATACCATAAATACCTGCCAAAAAAGTAAGCGGAATAAAAACAGTTGCTATTAAAGTCAGAAACTTCATGGTGTTATTTAGCTGAGTATTCTGTTCGGACTCATACGTATCGCGAATATTTGAGAGATAATCGCGCAGGTAATCCAACTGATCGATGATAAACAAAATATGATCCTGCGTATCCCGGAAAAACTTCACATTCTCATCTGCGAATAAAACGGATTCGCTTTGAATTAAAAGATCATAAGACTCCTTCAAAGGTAAAATGCTTCCCCGGGCCTTCATGATCTGCTTCTTAAAATCCTGAATTTTCCGCGGAACAAAATCCGAATCTTCCTTTCCAATGCAATCCTCCAATTCAGTCAGCTGATCGTTCCAATTTTCAATGATGTGAAAATAGCTGTCCACAATTGTATCTGCTACAGCAAAAAACAAATAATCCACACCTTTCGACCGTATTCTTCGTGTACTGTTTCCCAAACGGGTAAATAAAGAATCCAATACTGCATAGTTCGAATCCATAAAGGAGATCACATAATTTTCCCCTAAAATAAGATGAACTGGTACAGACTGAAACTTATATTCTCCCACCTTTGGGATCATCAATTTTAAGGAAAGAAAATTGTAGTGATCCAGATCCTCAAATTTAGGTCTCAAATGGGAATTAAGTACATCTTCCAAAGTCAGGTTGTGAATGTCAAGCTGCCTGCCTAAATTCTCATAAGCCGGAATATCAATCCCTGAAAAATGAATCCAGGAAACCAAATCACCCTCTTTAAAGTCATATGTAATCTGGTTCAAATCAGTCGTATACTCGGATAGTTTAATTTCTTCAGAATTGTACTGCCTCACCTGAACCGAAGCATGCTCAAGTTCCCGGGTTCCAATATGCACCAGAGTTCCCGGAGCCATTCCTGTTTTTACCGAAATACGACTTGTTTTTTTCTTTGTCATGACAAAATAGTGTGATTAATTGTATCTTTAAATTAAACAAATCATTTACTGGTTAACAAATATATTACAACAATGATAGAAACATTTGAAGCTTTCTTAAAAAACCTTGGTGTTGGGTATAAATTACTTTTTATTCTTGGTACAATCATCTCTGGTTTTTTAATTTCCAAACTCATTCAATTTTTTATGAGCCGCATGCTGAAAAAAGCCTCGGATCTATTAAAAGTTGATCCAACCAATTACAGTTTTCTGAAAAATGCGGTTAGTTTCCTCATTTTTACAATTGTTGTTATCGTCGTTTTTTATTCGATACCTGAATTGAAAAATGTCGGTATAAGTTTAATGGCCAGTGCCGGTATTTTGGCTGCGATTCTTGGTTTTGCATCTCAACAGGCTTTTTCAAATATCATCAGCGGCATCTTCATAGTTATTTTTAAACCTTTTCATGTTGGCGATTTCATTAAAATAGGCGAATTACACTTGGGTACAGTTGAAGATATTACTTTGCGCCATACCGTGATTAAAAATCCTGAAAACAGGAGAATAATTATTCCCAACTCGGTTATTAGTTCCGAAACCATTTTAAATTCGTCGATTACCGATGCAAAAGTCTGCTCATTCATCGAAATAGGAATCAGTTACTCTTCCAATATCGACAAAGCAATTGAAATCATTCAGAATCAGGCTTTGAACCACCCCAATTTTTATGACAACAGAACAGAGGAAGAAAAAGAGGAAAATATCGATCAGGTAGTAGTTCGGGTTATTAATCTGGGCGATTCGAGTGTTACGCTGAGAGCATATGTTTGGGCCGAAGATTCGGGCAAAGCTTTTGTGACGAAATGCGATTTACTGAAATCTATTAAAGAACAATTTGACAGAGACGGAATTGAGATTCCATTCCCGCATCAAACCGTCTACCTTCGACAGGAGAAACCGTTAACAATCACTCAAATTTAAAATCTGATTTTTTGTGAGGAAAACAACAACTTTTTGCTTGGACGGCTTATTTCCCTGAGAAATACATCAACTTTTTGTCTGGACAACTTATATCCCTGAGAAATACGTCAACTTTTTGTCTGGATGACTTATTTCCCTGAGAAATACGTCAACTTTTTGTCTGGACAGCTTATTTCCCTGAGAAATACGTCAACTTTTTGTCTGGATGACCTTTTTGCCACGCATATAAGCCATTTTTTTGCTTGGACGACCCATCTGAAACTCATACGAGTCAACTTTTTGATTGGACGACTCATCTGAAACTCATACAAGACTTTTTTTTGTCTGGACAACCCATCTGAAACTCATACGAGTCAACTTTTTTTCTGGACGGCTCATCTGAAACTCATACAAGACTTTTTTTTGTCTGGACAACCCATCTGAAACTCATACAAGTCAACTTTTTGATTGGACAAAAAAAAAGGCCGGGCTGGAAGCCTGACCGTTCTCTTTTATTCTGATACTTTTTTGAAACCACTTTTTCGGTTTTGTTCCCCTTTTGCAATTACAAAAATCCATTTAAATTTTTGCAAAATTAAATTTATAGATTGCCTGTTCCTTGTACCCACTTCTGCTAACTGTTAAAACAATGCGTGTTACTCCATCAGTGGAGGTATTTGAATCAACATTAACAGATACGCCTGAACAAGAACTTTTTGCTGAAACAAAAGGCGTTTCTTTTGTCGTTGACAGTACTGAATATTCTATTACACAGTGTTTGGTAGATTCTGTGATTTGGCTTCCTGTAACAGCAATATTCTTGGAATCTTCTAATTTTAACAGCAGATGGTCATCAATGCTGTATTCTATGTCATTTACACTTATGCTTGTGATTCCAAGCACACTGAAATCAGCTTTCGAAATTTCATTCTCATCTTTGTCACACGAGCAAACGGCAATTGTAATAAAAAACAATACCAAATATTTTAAAGTCTTCATTATTGAATGTTTTATGTAAAAAAAATAAAGTCTGCAAATATAAAAAAAAGCAGCAATACATAATTAAGTTTGATGGCTATTTTAGTTTTTCGCGATGAACAGTAAATTGTTATTCTATTCCCGGGTTTTCAATTCCGTGTGCGGTTGATGGTATGGTGCCGCTCTCTATTTTAACCGTGTTATTTTTGTTGTTTTAAAATCATATTCACCAATTTCTCTTTTATCAATCCTGAATTGTCTGGAATCAAGATATTGCTCAATAAACGGCAAGTCGGGCGCATAATAAAAGGCACCTCCAATTTTAAGTGATTTTAATATTTCCATATACTTTTTTGCATACTCAATATAGTTTCCATCTTCTCTTAAATTATGGTGTTTAAAATGATTGGAAAATCCAAGATTACTGATTATTGCTCCCCACTTTTCTATTCCATAATTATATTCCAGCCAATCAAAATTGAAAAGATTATTACTTGTGAAAGAAAACCGGTCGATACCATATGTGTCAATGCCCTTCTCACATAAGTAATTGACTAAATTTCCTTGTTTTCCACAACCTATATCTAAAACCGGCTCTTTTAATTGTGTCGTTTCAATTTGCAGAATCTCAATTTGCAAACCGGGACTGTATTCTGAGCAGACAACAGGTTCAACTTTTGAACCGGCATTCAAATAAATTTTTTCGGCAAATGAATTGCTGTTCTTAATCCAGTCTTTTAGCCTTTTGTAATGATTTTTTGAAATGCTTTCTGCAGAAATTATTCCAGTACGCATATCTGCAAATAAACAGGTATAAATATTTCTCAGCTCATTTTTTGATTTTGTATCAAATGAATAGTATTGGTTTACCCTGCAAAATTCTTCAATGGCTTTATCAGCAGCATAATCGACTAAAAACTTTTCGGAATCACTGTTTAATTCATTGATGTTCGAAATTGCATTAATTGTTTCGTTAATAAAGCGAAACATTTCAGGCTTATCAAGGAAGATATTTTTCCCTTGATTAAATTCTATCTGCTTATCGATACTTTGTATAAATTTATCCATTTAGTGCGTGCCTGTTTTTATTCCGTCAAGAATTGTTATCATGATTTATAAAAATCGCTTTCATGTAGTCTGAATTATTTAGAAAGTAAAGCACAACTTCGATTTCTTTTTCACTACATCCGTAAATAATTTTTATCTCAGAGTCATTTTTAATTCTATCAGCAATGCAAATTATTCCATTTATCTTTTTCTCCTTTTCTTCACCAATAAATATATCAATACCTCCTCCATCCATTGATTTAGTATTTGCAATAAATCCATAATCAACCGGATAAATCATGTTCTCATATTTAGGGTGAGTTGTTCCCTTTTTTCTATCTATTACCAGCTTGTTTGATTTAATAAATTCATCAAGAATATCCCAATAGGTCATATTTATTTCAATTATCTATTTACAATCCCAAACGTTCAAGTTCATCTTTCAAATTTACTCCCTTTAACAGAGGTATTGTATTAAAACCAAGCCTGTTTGCTGCATTAATATTCTCCTGATTGTCATCAATAAATAATGATTCATTCGCTTCTAATCCATATCGGGTAAGTAACAATTGATATATCCGTGCATCAGGTTTTATAATTTTCTCTGTTCCTGAAACTACTATACCTTCTAATTCCTTGAAAAAAGGATATTGATCAAATACTATTGGAAATGTTTCAGCCGACCAATTCGTGAGTCCAAACAAGCGATATTTATCTTTCAAATCCTTTATCAGCGCGGCATTTTCTTCGATTGCTCCCCCAATCATTTTTACCCAATCAGAATAATAATTCCTAATCTCTTTTTCGTATTGAGGGATTTCTTTTACTAATTCTTCAGTTGCTTCATTTAATGAGCGACCTGCATCTTGTTTGATATTCCATTCGGTACTGCAAACGTCCTTTAAAAAGTATTCCATTTCTGCTTCATCCTGAAATACATTCCGATAAAGGTATCTCGGATCCCAATCAATCAGTACACCTCCAAAATCGAATATTATGTTTTTTATTTTCATCTGTTTATAATTTGATTTTAAGTTTTTGTCAGATGGAACTCCCAAATTACACTCATTCTCCTGCGTGTAACACTTTTTGCATGGTCGTTTCATACTGTTGTAAATTGTAATTACAGCGCAAAGCTAAGGGGTAGTAAATTTAAGAAATTGTATATTTTAAACAGGTTAAAATAATTTAAAGTTGTAATTGATGATTTTGCTTTCCTTATCAGCCAATTTTATGAATGCTTGATAAGCTGACGGTGTTTGGTTTACGAACATTTTAAATTCACGAATGAAGTGTGCCTGGTCGAAATATCCTGAATTTGATCCTATTGAGGTTAGATTATCCTGACTGTCGATCAAACTGCAAAGCGATTTGCGAAATTTAATCAGTCTCTCAAATTTCTTAGGAGCGATTCCAACAATTTGGGTGAAACTTCTGTTAAGCGCTGTATAATTTGTTCCTGTTCTTTTGCAATAATCTTCAATAGAACATGTCTCATCATTCCACCTGAATTGTTTGTAAAAATCCATTATTTGAGAGACTGCATCATGTAATTTTTCGCAATGTAAATCACTTAACAGTCCGCAAAGCTTGTCAATTAATACAGTGTCCGAATCGCTGACAGAACAATTAAGGATGTCCTTTATTCCTTTTGTTTCAAGCGGGTAATCAATTGAATTATTAATTAGCTTTTTTCCTTGAATCTGAATAAAAGGATATAAACCAAAGGCAAAAAATCTTACTCCAATTATTTTAGTGCCGGCGGGATAGACTAATACTGTGTTTTTAGTAGAAATGCCTTCTATTTGCGGGACTTCAATTAATATTTCATCTCGTTTGTATGCAGAATGATTCAGTGGGAAAATTAAGTTAACGTACTGATTTGGTGGGATCATTAATTCTACTTCTGCTTCCTTATTCTCTGCCACCCAAATTCTTTCAATCAAATCTGGAAATAGTTCAGCTTTGTATGTTTTTATAGTAAGCAATTCGTTTTTTTTAATTACAAACAAGCTGTTGCACGGTCGTGCTTTGCTAAAAGAAATTTCAATTCATCACCCGCCGTAGATGGAGTAAACTCATTTGTATGTCTACGATAAACACAGTCACCCAATTATTGATTTAAATACTCCTCTGTGGTTTGCACTGTTGAATAAAAATAATTTAATGCTGATAAAAAACTATTCTGAACTTCATTGGCTTCAACAACTTTTCCATTGTATTCTAAATCTTTTGTTGCACAAGCATCACCAATAACAGAAATAGTAAATCCAAAATCTTTTGCAGCTCTTGTTGTTGCATCAACGCACATATGCGTCATCATTCCGCATATGACCAAATCAGTTATTTGTGTTTCTTCAAGATATTGCATCAGGTCTGTTTCTCTGAAACTATTTGGATAATGTTTAACGACTATCTTCTCACTTTTTAAAGGACTGATGGTGTTATGAATTTCTGCTCCTTTTGTATTTGGTAAAAAGAATGATGCATCAGGTCGTGTTGCAATGTGCTGAATAAAGATTACGGGTAATGCCTCTGCTCTAAATTTGTCTAAAAGAAGTTTTGCTTTCCGGCAGGCTTTATCCGAATGAACAAGAGTCATTGTTCCATTTTCAAAATAATCATTCTGAATATCTATTATAACCAGTGCTTTTTTCATTTTTATCCATTTTTAATTTAGATAGTAATCGCTTGTGCAACGGTTAGCGTTTTCAGCCATTGTTGTTTTATTCAAAATCAATGTTCCAATTATTTCTCAACGACTGCAATTTAGGAACAATACAAGACTTCTTATCATTTTCAACGGACACAAAAACCGGAACAAAATCGTCGTTCTTTTTATCACTCATAATCGAATAGTCAGTTGTAAATGATTCTCCAATTATTTTATTTCCACTTCTTGTTTCATATTCATAATGCACAATAATTCCTTGTCCAAAATTAAAAACAGGAAGTCCGGATTTTAGCATCATCGAAACTATCTTTCCTTTTGATACTTTTCCGAATTTGTAAAGTTTAAGTTCCTTTTTCAAGTATAAGATTGAATAGATTAAAAAAGGCAATCCAATAATCAGAAACGGGATTGGTATGATTAAAAAGAACCAAATTGAAAATCCATATGGTTTTAGGTCTTTTAGTATTGAATTTCCATTGAGTTCTTTGATTTCAATATCATCTCCGATTTCTAAATTTTCTATTTTTCTTTCTTCCAGAACTTTATATTTAGATTCAATTTCATTTCCATTCTCTGAATATTTGTATGAAATTATTGTCGGGTGAACTCCGTTAATCGTCACATTGTATTGAGTTTCAATGTCCGTTATTTCAGCAGTAGTTTCTTTTCCCTGTAAATTTATCGATTCATAATCAATTTCGGGCGTGTCGTTTCCAAATGACGAAAACACTATCGATAAAACAATAACAAGAAATAATGGAATTAGAGTAAAAAGAAAACCAAAAAGCAATGGAATCGGTTTCTTTTTCAAAATATTAAGTATGGTTGAGAATTTAATTTTTCTAGGCATATTGTTCATTCGTTCGTTTTTTTTAATAATGGTTAACGGTTACATGTATGAAACGTTTGGCATTTCGAAGCGACTCCCTATCTAACTGTTGCTAGTTTTATTAAATGTACCACCCTTAAAATTAGCACTTTCTGCCAAATATTTTATATGCCGTGTTAGCGGTTCTTTGTTTATTGAATCAGTAAAGTTTAATTCCTTTTTTTAATAAGTCAATCTGGTGTAATTTAAGAAGTTCTTTCAAATCTGTTTGTTTTTCTAATTCAGTTGCTGTTTCTTCTATTTTTAATTCTTCATAAATACTAAATTCAAAATTGTCTGAACCAAGTGTATTCCAATCATTTTGTAATTCTATGTTTTTATGACTCCCCAATTTTAATTGAAATTGATCGGAATTAAATGCCCTATCTAAATCTGTACTTGTTTTTAAAAATAGTTTATTCTTCTTTAAGTTTTTAATCTGAAAGATTCCTGCCCTGAACTTCATCTGCTTGTAGGCATTTTTATTTTCTTTTTTTTTGTTCATACCTTTTCTTTTTTATGTCATTTATATCGATTTATCTACGGTATTCACAATGACCGCTAACGTATTGTGCTATGAATAGTTGCAGATTGCAAACCAGTCCAGCTGCACCAAACTTAATGTGGGCTACAACCCTTTAATAACAGACGAAACGGCTGTTATTTATGAGCACGTGTTAGCACCTGTTTTTAATTAATCGTGAATATATGTCTTTGTATCAATATTGTCCTAATTGATTTTAACAATTGGGCTTTCCGCCCAAACCCGACATCATTTCTTGTCTTGAAACAAGAAACGAAGCAAAGAAATTCAAGGCTGCTTTTTAAAAAACTTCCTTATTTAATTCAAACCTAAGTGCGTACGGGCGATCTTCGAACAAGTTCTCAGCTTCCCGGTCTTACTAAAGGTTTGAACTAAAACGAAAGCTCTTTAAAAAAGATGCCAATCAAATACCTAACTTAAATTGTACCCCTTAAGATTATCACGAGCTGTAAGTTTTTATAAAAGAAGTAATTAATACTTATTCTCAAAAAACGTTTAGGACGTAATTGGCTTTGTATTTATAAACTGTCCAAAAGTAAAAAACGCTTCATCTAAATCAGAGTTCTCTATTTTTAATATAGGCAGATTCATTATTCTTCTTTCTTAGTCAAGAATAGATTTTTTAAGAAATCAACTTTTTTATTTTCAGTCCATTTATCTGTGTCTGAAATCGAAAAGTTACTTGTATTTCCATTTTTCTCGCCGACAAGAAAATATGTATCAAAATCCCCTTTTTCAATTTGTCCGTAAATCCGGTAAATCATAAAGTTGTTTGTACTATCTTTTTCCAGAGGTTGTCTTATCAATCCATGTGAATCAACGAAGTATTTTGAATCCCATTCGTAATAGGCTTTCACGAAATCATATCCTGACTCTGAGCCGTCCCTATTAAATTCATACTTATCGAATCGCCCAAATGCAATTGCAATAATTACAGAATCTTGATTTCTAAAGAACTGTTGCCTGCTAATTGTATTGTAATTTGTCTTTTCCCATTTTCCTGGAAGTGTTACTGAACCATACGGTACAACAAAATAATCAGTCTCATTTTTTGTTTCGTTATATTCTCCGCCAACAAGTGTACTGGTTTTTTGTGTAGCACAATTAGTTAGAAGAATTGTCATTGCCAATAAAAGAAATGTCTTAATAAGGTTTGTTTTCATTGTTATCAATCCGTTTATATTTTTTCTAGTTTGAGCGGGCTGCAAATCTGAATATTTGGACTTCCCCTGCCATTACTTATACAAAATGTTGTACTTAAGTGCTTTTACTTAATTTATTTTTTCAGATCCCATTTTTTCCTTTTCTCTTATTCCTCTGTGTTGAAATGTTATATATAAAACCACATAGTCACTTAAATCTGATATTTTTATCATATCAGATTTCCATTCAATATGTATCTCCATATGGAAACTCCTTAACTTTCTGCAAATGTCCTTTCCAATATTTTATTGATAAATCACTTGATTGGTGAAAAACTTGTTGCATTCATAATTCTTGACTCTTGCTTTTCCAGCATTTGTAAAGCTGTTGGAATAAAATTTTCTAACCATTCATAATCATCATACAGAGCTTTTCGTTTTTCTATTCTTTCATTAAAATTTTCATATTCCCATATGTGGATAACTTGATTCAACACACCTGTTTCTGTATACCAGTAACCAATCAATTTTGAATATTTAGAGATAATGGGAAGCCCTATTTTCTCAAAATGTTTTATGTATTGGTTCATTTTCCCAACTTTAACAGTGTAAATTCTCATTTCATATATCATATTCTGTTGCTTTTATATCATTCAAAACAAATTAATATATTATGCTGTTGCTTCTTTTTAGCATGAAGCACAACGATTCGTATAAGAATAGTAGCCGACAGCGTGGCACTTTCCTGTCAAGTTACAAGTAAGATGAAGCGGACTACAACCCTTTAATTTAGTACTATTTCGCCTATTTTGTATATACATTGTCAGCGGTTCGGGCTTTTCTGTGTTTCGATAAAATATCTGTCGTCTTGGCTGTGGATCAAAGGGGCAGTCGCAATTATTCTTAGTGTTTCTTCTGAAATATTCTTAAATCCGTGAATTTCTCCAGGATAAATTGTGAAACAGTCTCCGGTATTTACCTCTTTTTCTGGGTTCCAAAGTATATTATCATTTTCTATTGTTCCTGTATATACAATACCATGTCCGTTAAGTATGAAATATGTTTCTATGTCTTTTTTGTGGTAATGTGCTGGAATAAATTGTCCCTTTGTTAATTCAATAGCAAATACAGACATCTTTTCATCTCCGGTTAGGAAAGCAACTTTTACACCTACTTTTTCGTCTGTATTAATGCTATTTAAACAGTTGTTTATGTTTGAGACTTTCATTTATCTAAATGTTTTGGTTCTTGTATTTCACCGTTTCCAAACGACCAATTTTGTCTGCCGTCATTTTCAAGTAAAACGATGAAGATATTGTTTTTGGTAACAGTCGTAGAGTTCGCTATTCGATTGGCTATTTCTTTATATAATCCTTTCTTTTGCTCCAATGTACGACCTTGTCCTGCAATAATTTGAATATACACAATGTCGGAAGTATGGGGAATATTCAAATAAGTTTCTGGAAATTTAATTTGTTGTGGTTCTAATTCTTCGATAATATGAAAATAGTCGTCTTGTGGGATGTTAAATTCCTGAACAAGAGAGTTGTGTACAGAGTTTGAAATTCCATCTTTCGTCTCTTGTGAAAATACTTTTGGTAAACTTATTCGTACAAATGGCATAATATGTTTTTTTTTGTTGTGAATTGTGTCTTTGCCTGACCGCTAACGTTGAGTGTATGGTGTCGTGCGGGATTCAAACTTATCAAGTTACACCTACTTTTTTACGAGTTAAGAACGCTCGAAAACCTCTGAAACCCTTATGAATTATACACATTGTTGTAGCCAATGATTAATTAATTATCCCTTCTTCTTTAAGAATTTCATAAGTTATTTGTTTTCTCCATTTGGAATCTTCTTTGGTTTTTATATCCAAATTCAAAGCAAATATCCATGTATTATCTTTTGTTTCTACATATCCGACAAACCAACCAATTTGATTCTCTATTCTCAATGCCCATCCTGTTTTTGAATGCAATACATAGTTTTCTGTTGAATCCGTAACCATAATTTCTTTAACAAGTTCCTGATTTTTCAAACTAAAAGGCAATTCATTTTTTATTAATCGTTCAATAAATTCGACCTGTTCTTTTGCAGAAATCCGCAAATCTCCTTCAAGCCAAAAGTTATCAATTTGACCGCCCATTTTTGTGTTCCCATATCCAACAGAATCAATCCATTTTTGCATGTTGATAATTCCAACTCTACGTGCAAGTTCTTGATAAAACCAAACACAAGATAGAGGCATTGCTGTTCTCATTGTTTGGTTTTTATTCCATTTATCCCAACCGTAATCAACTCCGTTCCATTTAATCGTATCGTCTACGCTATTAATAGCATTTGTTTCTAACGAAATTAATGAATTCAATATTTTAAATGTTGATGCTGGCATATATGCACTGTCACATCTAGCTGTATTATAAACCTTGCTTTTACCAGATGAAATATCAAAAAGTATAAAAGTTCCATTAATATTTTTTGTATTAAATACCGAACTCCATTTCTCCGTTAAGTTTTCATTCTGAGCATTAATTGTCGATATATAAATTAAAATGATCAACGTTAATAATAATGTTTTTTTCATATGATTATAATTTGTTTTTTAATTGCCATATGGAACTTACCATGCTGAGATAATCATCTCCCTGTGTGTCAAAATCGCTTTGGCATGGACGTTTCATATGATTCCTCTTATTTTGTGTGGTTCGTTTCATTGGCTACAAGGGTAAATTGTATGAGTAGTGATTATTCTAAAATAAACTTTCAAAAAGACATAAATCGTTCTAATTTATCCGATACTTTTAATATCCCTTTTAGCATCATTGGTAGTTTGTTATTTCTTGCACTAATGGCACTTTCAATTAGAACAGGAAAAATAAGTAATAATAAAGGAATCATTGCCCAGATTGGAATAATTTGATGATGTAATATGACAACAATAACAAATATTGCTGCAAACAAGCCAAAGAAACCACCAAACACAAGCCCAGGGTTATATTTTTTTGTTTTCATTGTCAAAATAATGTGCTGTAATGAATTTAGAATTGTAAAATCTATTAATAGCATCATTATTACTACACTCAATACCTGATTTGGAATAAAATAACAAACTGCAGTCCACGCAAACCCAATAAAACTCAGAAAGAATAACCAAAGTCTGGTACCTAATACACTTTCTTTAATTACACCTGTTTGATAATTTTTTTGATGATAATGATAAATATTCCACTCTTCCATCTCGTGGATAAATAACACAACGGGTATTACAAAAAATAAATCCTTCAAATTCTCGATATTAAAAAACATTACAAACATCTTTTTAGTTAAACTTGACTTTTCTGTTTGCAAAGGTAATGTCGTTTTGAATTATGAATCTTGAATGAAATAACTGTTTTTTAATAACACCTTCATTGTCATTCCCGAAATTTGCCTGACAACCCGACTTAAATGGGAATAGTCAGCAAACCCAGCTAAATATGCAGCTTCACTCAAACTCTTATGTTGCATAATTTGATAAATAGCTTTTTTTATTCTTAACCACAATATATACCGTTGTAAAGAAAGTCCTGTTTGCTGTTTAAACAAAAAACGAATCCGACTTTTTGATAGAGGTACTGTTTCTACTAAAGAATCAAAATCGGTATCATATGTATTTAAAAGGTTCATTTTTTTAACCAATTGAAAAATACGATTGTCCATTGTTCTTTGAACTGGAGTAATCTTTAATAGTTTTAATATTTTCAACTCCAAATCATTAATCTCCTGATTACTATTTAATTCATCTTGCAAACAGCTTAGTTCTTCTTTTGAAACTGAAAGTGGTTGAAATGGAGCAGGATAATAATTAACCAACGTATTACCCAAATTGGTTGTTGGGTCAACTAAGATACATAACAAAACACTATCATTTGAAATGTGTTTATGTGGTACATTTGAATGAATTATAAAACTACTATGCCTATATTCTTTGTCATTTATATATAGCTGAAAACTACCACTTATAACAATTCCTATTTGTATAGCATAGTGTTTATGCTGTTTCGTTTCGGAGACTTTCCCTGCATAAATAATCATTCCGCTTTCTATAAATATCTTTGAGTTATGTTTCATTGGCAATCAGTCTTTACATTACGCACAACGTTGAGTGCATGATTTCGTAAGGAATTGCGGGTTACAACGGATTCATTTACTACTGTCATGTCTATTTTGTATATACACAGTTGGGTCACGTTTTACTCAGTCTTTATGTCATAGATTAAGTCAAATCTTTGAACATACAAATTCCGAATTTTTATAATGTTATTGTCTAAATAAAAGTTTGGAAAATTCTTTAGTAAATCTTCCAAATCAGGAATTCCATATCCAATAGTTGTATTATTATTTTCTTTTTCAAAATTTATGTTTTCTTTCTCACAAGATGTATTGAAAATTATAATTGATAATATTATCAAACACTTACTTAACCAAAAGCACCTTAAGTTCATAAACTTGTCATTTATTTTCATAAATTTTCGTTTATAAATAATTTTGTAAAATCAAGTATTTATATTTTTTAGTTTTTTTCATCTAAATGTGCCCCAATTTCCAAATAAACACAATAGTGTTTATATTTTAATAAAAAAATGTGTTTCTCGATCCATATAGAGCAGCAATGAACACTTATTATATTCAATATTCGAATCTACGAAACTAACATCGCTTAACAAAAAAACAATAAAGAAATAGAAGACCAATAGGAATAAAAAAAAACAGACCAAGCCGTCAGCTTGGTCTGCAGGAAATAAAAAAGGTGTCCTAAATGTAAAATCTGTTATTTAAAGATCGAGATTCTTCGACAAGCTCAGAATGACAATAAAGTTGAACTTTTAGGACACCCTACTTAGATTATTAACGAACGACCATGAGTCGTTTTGTTACAATAAATTCATCCGTTTGAATGGATATAAAATAATTTCCGGAAACCAGATCCTGAATATTAATTCTGTGTTTCTCGTGAGGCTGTATGGTTTTCACTACCTGCCCACGACTATTCAAGATTAAGATTTTAATCACATCAGCATCGGGTAAATCGATACTCACAAAATCGCGTGATGGATTTGGATAAATCTTAACGATTTTCTCAAAAATCTCTTTCAATCCTGTTGGCTGACTTACAGTAAAAAACTGAAATTCTTCGGCGGACTCAATATTAGCGTTTCCATCCTGATGAGCCCGAACTTTAAATTCGCCTGGCAATGTTGGTGTTAGTATGGATCCATTAAGTTCACCATTACCTTGCAACAGCTCGAAAGCAACCGTTAATCCTTCCGAAGAAACGGCACTCAGTTGAATTGGCTCTCCAACAACTACAAGGCCTTCAATAGGCTCGAAGGTTATTGTCTGACTTGCTTTTTCAACAGTAAACGTTCTGCTTACCGATTCTGCTGCTTCGTAGTTCTCATTACCTGCCTGCACCGCTTTTACAACAACTGTTCCGGCTCCGGTAAGTGTCAGTTCTTTTCCGGATAAGGTTGCCGGGCCTGAAACCAGTTCGAAATTGACTTCCAATCCCGATGAAGCACTTGCTACCAATTCGAAAGCAGGATCACCAAAGGTTTTATCTGCAAGAGCAACAAAAGTAATGGTTTGATTTTCTTTACTTCCAGCAACTGTAAACGTTCTGCTTACCGATTCTGCCACTTCGTAGTTCTCATTACCTGCCTGCACTGCTTTTACAACAACTGTTCCAGCTCCCGTAAGTGTCAGTTCTTTTCCAGATAAGGTTGCAGGGCCTGAAATCAGTTCAAAACTGACTTCCAATCCCGATGATGCACTTGCTACCAATTCGAAAGCTGGATCACCGTAGGTTTTGTCTGTCAATTCGGCGAAAGCGATATCCTGAGAAGCCTTATTTACGGTAAACGTTCTGCTTACCGATTCTGCTGCCTCGTAGTTCTCATTACCTGCCTGCACCGCTTTTACAACAACTGTTCCGGCTCCGGTAAGTGTCAGTTCTTTTCCGGATAAGGTTGCCGGCCCTGATACCAGTTCGAAGCTTACTTCCAATCCTGATGATGCACTTGCCTGCAATTCAAAAGCAGCATCACCGTAGGTTTTATCTGTCAATTCCGCGAAAGCGATATCCTGAGAAGCCTTATTTACGGTAAACGTTCTGCTTACTGCTTCTGCTGCTTCGTAGTTCTCATTACCTGCCTGCACCGCTTTTACAACAACTGTTCCGGCTCCGGTAAGTGTCAGTTCTTTTCCGGATAAAGTTGCCGGGCCTGAAACCAGTTCAAAACTGACTTCCAATCCCGATGATGCACTTGCTACTAATTCGAAAGCAGGATCGCCAAAGGTTTTATCTGCAAGAGCAACGAAAGTAATGGTTTGATTTTCTTTACTCCCAGCAACTGTAAACGTTCTGCTTACTGCTTCTGCTGCTTCGTAGTTCTCATTACCTGCCTGAACCGCTTTTACTACAACTGTTCCGGTTGCGGTAAGTGTCAGTTCTTTTCCGGATAGGGTTGCCGGGCCTGAAACCAGTTCAAAACTGACTTCCAATCCCGATGATGCACTTGCTACCAATTCGAAAGCAGGATCGCCAAAGGTTTTATCTGTCAATTCCGAGAAAGCGATATCCTGAGAAGCCTTATTTACGGTAAACGTTCTGCTTACTGCTTCTGCTGCTTCGTAGTTCTCATTACCTGCCTGCACCGCTTTTACAACAACTGTTCCGGCTCCGGTAAGTGTCAGTTCTTTTCCGGATA
>NZ_WTCR01000008.1 GCF_009795715.1 Labilibaculum euxinicum
ATTAATCCCCTATCTGCAGACTTTTGAATATCCGGATCTTACTTTGCCTAAAAAAATCGATACGACTTACTGGCACTACCTGCGAATTTGCATTATCTTAATGTTTAGTCGGAAGTGGTATCGTTTTTTACCAATAGACAATTAGTTTTCAGCCTTTTACATGTGGACATTAACAATAATGAAATAATCTCATCGAATTAAGGAAGGTTTTCATTTTAAATAAAATGAACTGTCTTTTCTATTGTTCGCCTTTTCCCCAAATGTGCGAACCAATCATAAAAGCTTCGAAAAAGAATCCAGCCATCATCAATCTAATTCATATTGAAACAAATTGCCACCAAGATTTTTAGTTTCAAGTAAATTTATTCTCTTAATACCCTAATAATGCTTTCTTGTGCCAGTTTCTTCTATTTCATCCAAATTGGGAGGAATAATTAATTTATACAGATTAGCTCCATCATTCAAATGATGGAATTTTCAACAACCTCAAGCACCACGCATCTACCAATAACATAAAAATCTGAAGTGCCATTTTGTTAGTAAATATCAACCTACTTATTGTCAGCCTCATACTGAACCATGCTCAACTCAATTTTAAAATCGAGCATTTCTTCCTGCTCCTTGAGCATCATTAAAATTACATATTCAGTTTTCACTGTTGATTCTCTCCTTTTTTTGATTATTCTATTTGTTTATCCAATACAATTTTTAATAACAATACATTGCTTATTTATTCCTGTCAATTCGAATTTACAAGACAGATAATAATGTTTGTTAGTAAACTCTTTTTGACAGAATTCGAAACAAACCTACATATCTGATTAACAGAATGCAAGTCGGTTATTAGAGAATAAAATAGGAGTGTAAAAGCTTTGTGTTATTTTGTTGTTATCTACATAAGAAACCATATTTTAATTGCTTTTCCAATGGTTCATCGAATGATAATTTGATGCGCTTTATCACAATTGAGATCGATTATCATATTCGATTTTTAGATACTCGACTAAAGAAATTTTGGAAGAAATGCGTTCCTAATTTGTAAAATGCGAATTTATAATAGCTCAATTTTATTGATAGTTAAAATTATTTATATGATTTGAGTTTTACACTTATTAATTTTATGACAGTTTATATTGTACCTTAAATAGATGGCAGCTTCTCTTCAAGACAAATTACTGAACACAAACAACTTAGTCGCTTTTTAATTGTAAAGAATGGATTTGATATACAAGTGTTTTGCACATTACTGCAATTGACTATAAATCAAGTTGTTTAATAAAAACAACTTCTACATATTTGCCTTAGTTAGGTAAAAAAGAAGTACTTATTATAAATCAATTAAGAAAATAATTATGGCAAGTAGAAGTATAACAAGTCTTGTTCCTGAAATGGAGGAAAAAGCGAAACGGGTACAAGAATATTGCAAAGATAAAGGAGCGGTAATATTAATCTATTGTACAATGAGACCACTAGAGGAACAAGCGGTCCTATTTCGGAAATCACACGATTGGAAGTTTATCGAGAATAAAATAATTAAGCTCGAAAGCAGAGGGTTTAAATTTTTAGCAGATATAATCAAAAATGTCGGTCCTCAGAAACAAATAAAACCAGTTACTAATGCAGCTCCCGGAGAAAGTTTTCATGCATACGGAGAAGCTTTTGATGCTGTTCCATTATTATCAGGAAAACCCATGTGGAAATACAATGACTATAAAATTGGTTGGGATACTTATGCAGAAGCATTAAATGAAAATGATTTAATATGGGGGGGTAATTTTCAGAAAAAATTTAAAGATTTACCACATGCACAACTTCGAGTAGGAAGTAATCCATTAAAACTATATCCCCCTGAAGTAATTAAAGCAATATTAACAGAAAATGGTTTGCTTAATGGAGTCGATTAAAGTATGGGTACTTACTGGTGTATTAGCGACTGGGTTTTCTGTAATATTATTTGCAGCTAGAATTATTGCTACTCGTTTTGGCGCAAAAATGGATATTTTAATCAGCTCTGTTGAGAGACTCACTATGGTCACTACTCAGCAAGCGGAACAGATTAAGAATTTGTACAATAGAGAAGAAGTTAATAAGAGTAGGTTAAACGATCATTCAGTGAGAATTAGAAATTTAGAAAGTAAACAGGCATCATGCCGAAATTTTAATGCACATGGGACTATTTAATGGTATAAAAGGAGGTTTGATTAAAGAAACAGGCAATGCAGTTTCGGGAATAATTGATAAGTTAGTAACAACCGATAAAGAACGTCTTACTCTGCAAAAGGAGATAATGGATGTGATAAATATATTTGCGGGTAAAATGATGGATGTACAAAGAGACATTGTTCTTGCAGAAGTTAATGGTAATAAATTACAACGAAGTTGGCGACCAATTATCATGTTAGCTTTTGGATTTATAGTCATTTACGAATATTTTATTTCTAAAGTGTTTGGATTACCCCCAGCAGATTTACCAACAAAATTTTGGGATTTACTAGAAATTGGTTTAGGCGGATTTGTTATTGGCAGAAGCGCTGAAAAGATTGCTGGTAGTTTAACCAGTAGTGGTATTACTTTAAATAAAAAAAGTAAAAGGCAATAGTCTTCATTAACTTTATAATATGGTTAAATAAATTAGATGAAGCATGAAAATTTATCAACCAGTACACCCCCCTTAGCAATAAAGTTAAGGGGGGTGTTGATTTGATATTTAGGCTTCATCCTTTATAAATAAAACCATATGAGGAACTATCTAATCATTCAAAAAGAATGCGAGAAAATATGGTCTTTCACGAAAAGACTGAGAATTACAGTAAAATACGCTTGCTTAGGGAGAGAAATGAAAAATATTTCTACACACTTTATGGGATACTACTAAATAAAAAAAATCCAGACTTCAATTGAAGCCTGGATTTTTTTTTTGCTAGTTTCTCATCATTTAACACTAAACACTTCTTAATAAAAGCATTTTCTCAATCACCAAGCTATTTCTCAATGCGCCACACGGCAACATTTGCTGGTTTTAACACTTTATCTCCTATCAGGTAATCTCCATTATAATTTAAAATATACTCATCGGAAGAATAATTAACAGCCACCATAAAACCATCGCGATACTGAACAAAAACACCTTCAGGATAATTTTCTACCCCGACATTATTTTGTTGGTATATGTTTTTCAGAAGATTGCGTTCTAAATTCCCATCAACAGATTCTGTTCCAATATACCAAACTTGCCCTTTACCAATTTCATTCTTTAAAATGCAAGCAGTTCCTTTGTAAAATTGATCGGTATAACTAGCTACGACCTCAGTTTTATCTTCCGGTATAATTAAATCTCCCCATGAACTCCATTTGTAATTTTTCCCATCCATTAAAATATCACCTTGTTTCCCGGATGGAAGCATATCAAATGAATAAATCTTTCCTCCAATTAGTTCATTCATAATGCCCGATAAATTATTTTCCCATAAATGAGCATTTTTATCTTTAGCTCCGGTTCTTGGTGAAACAATAAGCTTACCTCCTTTTGAAACGAACTTTTTCCATTTCTGAACCAACGCCTCGTCTACCATTTCGTAAGCAGGAACTATAATAAATTCATAATCATCAAAATCATCTTCCTCTGAAATGAAACTCACTGGAGCACCAAATGAATGCAATATCTGCTGATAACGCTGCATGTGCTTCCATGTATTCCATTGGTTGGTTTGCTTCTGTCTTTCCAGATTCCAAAGGTTGTCAAACGACCACATGACAGCAATTTTCCTCTTCTGAATAACATCAGGCATTTGAGTATTCTTGCTGTACTTTTTCCTCAATTCATTCACCTCTTTGATCACCTGTACATACTCCTCTCCTCCCTGACTCAAAGTAACACCATCGGTTCGAACCACACCATTATGATATTGCTCGGCACCATAAAGTACTTGTCGGTAACGATAGGTACATACAAAAGAACTACCTCCTGCAAAACAATGCCACAGCCACATACGAACGGTTCCGGGCTGTAACAATGAATTGTAATTGGCCCAATTTACCTGCCCGGGCTGCAGTTCCATAACTCCTGTAATACCACTTACCGACTTATAATAATCATTGGCATACATTAAAACGGTGTGATCACCTAAACGAAAACCCAAGTCTCCCAGGTTATTGCTTCCATAATTGGGATAAGCTGTAAATGAAGCAAAATCAAGTTTTTTACTTCTTTTCGGATCCGTCTGGCTGCCTTTTGCCACATAGTTTGTAGTTATAAACTGTGACTCATCAATATATTTCCGCAATTCTTCTGCCTGAAAATCTAAAAAAGATGCTTGCGTATCCGCTGTAAAACGCTTAAAATCTAATAAAGCAATAGGATTTGCACCCCACCAACCAACATTCTGAGCATTATGAATTCTAACTTCATCAAAAGCCGAATACAACTGACTCCAAAATGCCGTTCCCCATGCCTTATTCAGTTCAGTAATATCTGCATATTTATTTTGTAACCATTCCCGAAATGCCAATTGCGCAGACGGACTGTAATCTTCTTTAGCCTCCGGCTCATTGTCAATTTGCCATCCCATTACAGCTTTGTTGTGTGCATAATGCTTAGCCATTTCATCAACAATTTTTTGTGTATACTCCAAAACAATCGGGTTGGATAATGACATGTTTGCACGGGTGCCATGTTCTTTAGATTGATAATTACCATCTTGTATGTATATTTCGGGATACTTAATTCCGAGCCATACCGGAGGACATGGCGTAGGTGTTCCCAAAATCACTTTCAGCTTATTTTTATCAGCCAACTCAATTACTTTATCAAGCCAGGTAAAATCATACTTGCCCTCAGATGGCTCCATCTGAGCCCAGGCAAATTCAGACATATGAATAAATTCGAATCCATGACCGGCAATATTCTCAATATCCCTTTCCCATTGATCTTCCGACCATTGCTCAGGATAGTAATACACACCAACAGACATCAAATCCTTTTTAGGAAAAAAATCCTGTGCAGATAAAACACCAATCCAACTGCTGATTAGTAATGCCAATAAGCTAATTTTCTTTGCCATATTTTTTCTTTATTAGATCTTCTCAATTTTGGTGTCCTGCCTAAACCGTAAGCTATTTTTTCAATGCCTTCTGAAGAGATCAAAAATCGAGTATTAACAAGATATTTTTTGTAAAGAGAGGTAGTACTAGTTTCCTAACACTACCTCTCAACTGCATTTGGTCCTTAATAATACGCTAATGATATCAATTTAAGTGCAGTTTTTTATATTAGGCTCTAAATCACCATTCAATATTTTCTTCAATGAACCCAATTAATTGGTCAGCCATTGCATGATGTTCCTTAATGTTTGGATGTCCACCTGAATTTTTAAACGGGAAAAAACAAGAGAATATCTTATCATCCTTTAATTGACTTACTGCTGTTTGTACATATCCAGGCCACTGAGATCCTTTTTGGGTTGCATCCATACTACCAAGGGTACAGATAATAGACGAATGTGGATACTTACCGCGAATGGAACTTACGAAATCTTTGTAAGCTGCAATAATAGTTGTTGAATCGGGTGCATCCTTACCAAATCTATTTTTAAACTGCTCATTTTTGGGGATATTTACGATCCATGAATCGTTCTGAAAAAGATTAATTACTACTACATCAGGTGTATATTTGGAAAAATCCCATTTTAAAACTGAGTCATTTGGATCGATTCGATCATACATTTCGGACATAATCAATGGAAACCAACTAACCAATACTCCGATACCACTTTTAGAAATACAATGGTATTGAGCATTAAAATGTCTTGCTGTAATAGCTGCGTATGATTCATAGTTATTTTGAAAATAACCATACGGACGATCTTTTCCACTAGTATCTTCATTTCCATACGCAGAGGTAATGGAGTTTCCGTAGAACTCTATTTTTCTCTTTTTTGGTGTTTCCGCCGGCAGAAGTTTTGCATCACCGGGTAATTCAAAACCATAAAACAATGTTTTCCCTTTATCCCATTCGGTACGTTTATACAATTGTACTTGATGTATTCCTTCGGATAAGCCTGAGGCTAGTATGTATTTTGTTTTCAGTGTATCGGTATGCAATTTCGAAATCACCTTACGATCCACAATCACATTGTAATAATTTGCCGTATCCAAATCCTGCAAAGTAGCTGAAATACTGCTTCCCTTAAATTGGATACTTACCGAAGAACCTGACCATGAAAGCTCCGCAGCATCGGGTCGAAACCTAATTCGGCCTTCGTAAGTTAAATTTGGCTGATCGAATGCAATATCCTGATTTTGAACATTACAAAATCCAAAAACAAACACGCAGGACAATAAAATGATATTTTTTACTATAGTTCTCATTTATAAAAATTATATGGTTTTCAAAAATCAATTGTAGTAAAACAGGAAGCCGGTAAATTATCCTTGTTAAAAAGTTTTGGTGTGGCTGAATTGGCCCAGGCAAATCTCACATTAACGGGATTCCTAACTTCCTCTGATTTCACAAGTACTTTGTCGTTTTTAATAAAAGCCTGAGCAGAAAACCAGATTCCATCCTCTCCTGCTAATTCAAAATAGGGCAAATCAGCTTTCTCACAATGCAATCCTTCTGCACAATCAAAAATTACTTCGACTTCTGATCCTTTAATCAAAAAAGTCTTAAAAAGCGGTCCTGATGCTGGAAAATCACTCAACTTATAGGTTTTATTAAGTGCCAGATGTGCAAACCGCTTCCCTGCGTCAATTTTATTACGTGGATGAATATCAAGAGTATCACCAATATCACTCATTACAGCCATTCCCGAATTTGGAATAGATTCTAAAGCACGGCGTTGAGCTTCGCGGACTTTTACTCCTGCATCTTTAGCATAGTGAGTAAAAGGAGCTATTTGTGCATAATAAAAAGCAAGATCAGTTTTAAAACCTTTCCTCCAACTTCTCACTAAAGTCTCAAGGGTTTTGGTATATGTTGCTGAATTATCGACATTAGCTTCTCCCTGATACCACAAAACTCCTTTCATTGGGAAAGGCATAATCGGTGCTATCATTGCATTGTAAACACAACCAGGCATATTGGGTGCCCAAGGAAAATAAGGTACCTTTTGAGCAGATTCTGTTAACTCATTCGAAGCCAAAATTTCTTGCTCCGGAACCCATGTTTCAATTGGCGTTCCACCCCAATTAGAGCTGATTAACCCAACAGGAATCTTAAGTTCCTTATTCAGTTCCTTTCCAAAAAAGTAACCTATAGCACTAAAATCATTCATGCTTTCGGGCGTACATTTCATCCATTGACCTGAAACATCAATACATTTAGTTGGTGATGTTTTAAGCGTTACTGAAAAAAAACGAATTTCATTATTGTCAGCATTTTCAACCTCTTCTCCTATATTATTAATTCCAAAGCTGGTTTTCCATTCCATATTCGACTGCCCCGAAAGTAACCACACCTCACCCATTAATATGTCATCGATAACTACAGAATTGTATCCCTCTATTTTTATTGAATATGGACCTCCTGCTTCAGGAGTTTTTAACATTACCGACCATTTTGCATTATTAGTGGTCACAGTATTTAAGGTATCATTGTCCCAAGAGGTAGTTACTCTAATTTTTTCCATCGGTTTGCCCCAACCCCATAGTTTCACCTCAGAATTTTGCTGCATCACCATGTGTTTGCCAAAAATAGCAGGCAATGAAACATTGGAATAAGCAGTATTAGGAAATAAATAAAAAAGCATAAGCACAAGGCTTACTTTAGCTAAAAATTTTGAACTCATAACTCTATTTCAATTTAGAGGCTAAAAATAATTACAAATGCAATATTTTTACTTACCAAATGTTTCCAAAAGGGTAACTAAATGTATTTATTCCGAATTAAATGCAGTTATTCTCCATTTTCCTTATGCCTTTTCGCATAAGCCGTTGGTAAAACACCATACTCTTCTTTAAAATACTTACTAAAATAACGCGGGCTGTTAAAACCAACTTCGTAGGCAATTTCTGCAATATTCATCTGGCTTTTTTCCAAAAGCTGCAGTCCTCTTTTTAATCTGATAATTCTAATAAACTCAATAGGAGATTTACCCGTAATCGAAATTAATTTTTTATAAAGATAGACACGACTCATACCCAGTTCACGGCTTAAATCTTCAACTGAAAATTTAGATTCTGAAATGTTTTTTTCAACTGTTGCAACGGCTTTTTTAATCAATTTTTCATCCATTGAAGTAATTTGAACTTCGCTTGGACTTATATCAACCGTTTTTTGAAATTGCTTTTGGAACTGACTTCTTTTTTCCAATAATTTACGAACCCGCAAAAGAAGTAAATCCATATTAAAGGGTTTTGTTATGTAATCGTCGGCACCAATTTCCAGCCCTTTAATTTTATCCTCATCAGCAGTTCGCGCAGTTAAAAGGATAAACGGAATGTGGGATGTCCGGATATCTTTACGAAGCATTGTACATAATTCAAGGCCATCCACATTCGGCATCATCACATCGCTAATAATTAAATCAGGAAGTACCTTATGAACTGTATCGTATCCTTTTTGACCATCCTGAGCCTCGTAGATCTTAAACTGTTCCTGCAGTGTTTCTTTCATAAACGATCTGAAATCAATATTATCTTCAACCAATAAAATAATTGGCTTTTTGATTTTCTCGCTACTTTCAGACTCTTGCTGAGGTCTGGCAAAATCTTCATCTACTCTTTCCAAATCTTCATTATCTACTACAACTGTCTTATCAATTGGCAAACTCACTTTAAATTTGGCTCCTTTACCCCTTTCGCTTTCCACTTCAATAATGCCATTGTGCAACTGAATCATCTCACGGGCGAGATTCAATCCAATTCCACTCCCAGACAGTCCCAATTTCTTATTTTTTTCGGACTGATAAAAACGCACAAATATCTTGTCGATATCCTCTTCATCTATTCCAACACCATTATCCTGAATAATTATATTAACAATTCCATCTTCATCTTTTATCTCCAACTTTAATTTTACATTCCCTTTTTCGTGAGTAAATTTTAAAGCATTGGATAGTAGGTTCATCATTACCTTCTCCAGTTTTTCTTTATCGAAATTGAATATAAAATGTTCTGTTGAATGCTCAAATGTGAATTTGATGCGCTTCTTGTTAAAGGCATCCTCAAAATTATGAGTCACGTCATTTAAAAAAGTAACAATATCAACGTAAGATGGATTATATCGCAATCCATGCAACTCCAACTTACGAAAATCCAGCAATTGATTTACCAGATTAAGGAGTTGTTTGGCGTTTCGCTCAATGGTATCGAGCAATCTTTTATCCGATTCGGATCTGGTTTGCTTTAACAATTTATCCAAAGGCGTTAAAATCAGCGTTAATGGCGTACGAAATTCATGACTGACATTCGTTAAAAACCTCAGTTTCATCTCATCCATCTCATGATTACGGTTGGCCTGTATTTGTTCTTGCTCTTTTTGGAATTTTACACGTTCCTTACGCAACATTGAATATCTGAAATACACAAGAATTCCAACAACTAAAAGGATATATATAAAATAAGCCAATGGTGTTGCATACAAAGGTGGTAATACAATAATACGTAATTCTGCATAATCCTCATTCCAAATTCCATCATTGTTGGATGCCTTCACTCTAAAATAATAATCTCCCGGATTAAGATTGGTGTAGGTTACCCGATTTCGATTCGCATCCAGCGACACCCAATCATCATCGAATCCCTCCAATTTATATTGATATTTAATTTTACTCGGAATAAAAAAGTTAAGTGCCGTAAATCCAATGGAAAAAACATTCATAGAATGTTTAATCTCAATACTTTTTGTTGATACTATTGAAGATTCCAGTAATTTAACATTTTTCACTTTTGACCCAGGAGATACACTTTGGTTGTAAACCTGAAAATCAGTAAATACTACTTTGGGTAAAATCTGATTGTATTTTATATTCTTTGATTCAAACAGATTAAAACCATTGCGCCCGCCAAAAATCAATTCATTATTTGTTGTTTTATAACTTGCATTGGGATTGAATTCTTTATCTTGCAATCCATCCTCTTCTGTAAAATCATAAATCTGAAAAGAATACTCCTTATCAGGAGCTGTTTTCGATACAATAATCTGACTTAATCCTGTTGATTTACTGACCCAAATTGACTGAAATTCATCTTCTTGTATACAGTTAAATACATCTTCAGGTAATCCATCTTCGCTGGTAAAATGTTTCGAGAAACTTGCATTTGGATCAAACATAATTAATCCTTCTCTTGTAGCAATCCATAAAAGACCTCTTGAATCTTCAAATACTCCATTCACATTTTTACTATTTAAAGGCGGTGCTCCTGATCTTGTAACTAAGGGGTAATTTTTATACCGCTGCTCTTTAACATCATAAAATGTCACTCCATTAGCTGTTGCAATAAACATGTTACCGTTATCCAATTTACAGATTTGATTCACATATTCCGTAGGCAATTTCACATTGCCTTTATTTGGAACAGGTTTAAAAATTTCATTGTTACGATCGAATATTACGATACCTCCGCCAAGGGTACCGATCCATAAATTTTGCTGATCATCTTCATTAATTGACCATATATTGTTGCTCGTAAGACCATTATTTCCATTTGGTGAATATTGATATCTTTTAAAGGTTTTTCCATTAAAACGATTTAATCCTCCCGTAAATGTTCCTACCCACAATTCATCATTACTATCAATAAATAAACTTACAACAACATTATTAATTAAGGAATTAGAATTGGCTTCATCAACCTTATAGCTTTTGAAAGTATTATTCCTGCGGTTAAAATAAATGAGACCACCACCATTCGTACCAATCCATAAATTTCCCTTTTTATCTTCAACAAAACAGTTAACATCATTATACGGCAAACTCGATTCGTCGGACAGAAAATTCCTATGCTGTGGAAATTTATGAATACTTTCATGGTAATAACTTACTCCATTCTTAAATGTCCCAATCCAGATAACGTTATTATTATCCATATACAATTCTGTTATCGAATTCTGAGACAAGCTTTTATCATTATCTGACTGGTGATAAATTTTAGTGGTTTCTCCTGAGAATTTATTAATCACATCAATACCTCCATGGTCAGTACCTACCCAAATTAATCCTTTGTCATCTTGAATAACTTTTTTTACGATGTTACTTGTTAAACGTATTTTATCTGAATGAACGGTATAATGATTCCACTTGTTATTTTTTATTTGGTACTGATAAAGTCCATCATTGTTTCCATAAAACCAAATATCATTCTCTGCATCAATAAAAATGGCTGTATTTAAGCTATCGGCTCCTAATTTTCCTGCAAGGAAATCATTTTTAAACTTAAGTTTATAGTCCTGCCCATCAAAACATTCGACACAGCCATTGCTCAACAGGTAATAATAATCGCCATTGGCATGCACGAAATTTACAACCATATAAGATTCCTCTTTTAACTCTGGAAAATTACTCCTAAGCCTACCTGTAACTGAATCAATAGCTTGATAATACAGTTTCTCAAATTCCTTTACCCAAATTTTCTTATTCTTATCAATGTAGATATTCTCAATATTATATTCAGAACCCTTTTGTCCTAAAAATAATGACAAATCACTATGAAATTTCTCTTTATTGATATCATAAACAATATTACCCCACCCTGTTTTAATCCATAAATTTCCATTTGCATCTTCCTGAATACCTACAATATAATTATCAATAATTGATGTTGAATCGGAAGATTTGTGTTTATAATTGACGAAGCTTGAACCATCATACCGACTTAAACCTGCTGTTGTTCCGATCCAAATAAACCCTCTTGCATCTTTGTGTATGCAGGTTACCTGATTATTCACCAACCCATCGGCACTATTAACCTTCAAGAAAGAATATTGTCTTTCTGCATGAATTGAAAAACTTGATAAAACAAAAAGCAGGATTATGCCAATTAGTCGATACATAAATAAGTTTTGTGAATTTATTTTAAAGTTAAAATACAAAAGGGACAGTAAAACCCATCCCTAATTCTCTATTTTATATTTATTTTCTGCTTTTGAATAATATTGTCGGAGGAATTACCAATATAAATAATATAAGTGCCTTTTTCCAAATTCCAATCGGATATTGATTCATCGTAAAAAGCTAAATCATCAACAGAAATTTCAATCTCTACCTGTTCTTCTTTACCTGGATCCAAAGAAACCTTTTTAAAACCTTTGAGTTCTTTTAGAGCCCGATCAACTTTTGATTTTGGCTTACCGATATAAACCTGAACAACTTCTGATCCTTTTATTTTTCCTGTATTTGCCAGCATACAGCTAACTTTTATCTTATCACCTTTAAAGTAAATCTGCTTGTCTGTATTAAGATCGGATATCTTAAAATCCGTATAGGACAAACCGTAACCAAAGGCAAACAAAGGCTTAATTTTTTTTGTGTCGTGCCAACGGTAACCAACTAAAATATCTTCTTTGTAGTACTGATTAATACTATCGCCCGGATATGAAAGCTCCCCAAAATAATGAGCTGCATTATCATTTAATTTAACCGGATATGAGAAGGGAAGTTTTCCTGAAGGATTCACATCTCCCGAAATAACATCAGCCAAAGCGTTTCCGGCCTCACTGCCATTGTACCACGACTGCATTAATCCTTTAACCTGCGATAACCATGGCATCTCAACTGCATTTCCACTAACCAATACAAGTCCTAGATTACTATTTACTTTTAATAATTTATCAATCAACTCATTTTGCCCAAACGGCAATTCGAAATGCTTGCGGTCACCACCTTCACAATCCTGAAAATGATTTTTATTGAGTCCTCCAATAAATAAAACAACATCTGCTTTTGAAGCCACATTAACGGCTGCTTTTACCAATGAATCGGCATTCAATTTGGAAGGTATTTCACGTCCATAAGCTGATGGTCCGGAAGCATAACCTATTGAATGAAGAATGGTCGCATTCTTGAAGCGGTTTTTAATGCCTTCCAGTGGTGATATTTCATATTTTGCTTTTAATTCTGATGAACCGCCACCAACAGTCATTGAACGAGTAGCATTTTCACCAATTACAGCAATCTTGATATTCGTGTCCGGATTAATTGGAAAAAACCCATTCTTGTTTTTCAATAATACAATACCATCTGCGGCAACTTTTCGTGCTGCCTGAGTATGTTCAACGTTATTCATCCGGCCAAGCGAACGATTTAAGTTCATATTGGTTCTGTACATCAACCGCAGGATTCGTCGTACTTTGTCATCAACAACCGATTCGTCAATTTCACCATCTTGAATCAATTTCAAAAAAGGATCCGCTAAAAAATAGTTGTCGTAAGCAAACTTAGCAGAAGCTGTTAATCCGTTGGTCCATGTTCCCATTTCAATATCCAATCCATTAAAAGCAGCTTGTTTGGTATCATGAGTCCCTCCCCAGTCCGTAATTACAGCTCCATCGAAATTCCATTTTCCTTTCAATATTTTATTAAGCAGCAAATCGCTATGACAACAATGCTCGCCCCGAACCTGATTATAAGCTCCCATTATGGACCAGACATGACCTTTTTCAACTGCCGCTTTAAATGCCGGCAGATAAATCTCATAAAGAGCTCTGTCGCTAAGGTTTACATTGATATGTCCGCGCCATTCTTCCTGATTATTAAGTGCGTAATGTTTAACGCAAGCAGCAACACCATTCTCCTGAACTCCTTTTATGTAAGGAACAACCATAACCGATGCCAAATAAGGATCTTCTCCCATGTATTCGAAGTTACGTCCATTAAGTGGTGTCCGGTAAATATTAACGCCAGGTCCCAATAAAACATCCTTTTTTCTAAATCGTGCCTCCTCTCCAATGGCTACACCATATTCATGCGAAAGTTCAGGATTAAATGTTGCCGCCAAACAAGTTAGTGCAGGAAATGCAGTTATCGAATCGTTTGTCCAATTAGCATAGCCCCAATCATCCCAGTTTATTTCACCTCTAACTCCATGAGGTCCGTCAGACATCCACAACTCTGGAATACCCAAACGAGGAATACCCGGAGAACTAAATTTTGATTGCGCATGACACATCGCTACTTTCTCTTTAAGAGTCAATTGATTGATTATTTCATCAATTTTCTTTTCTGTTTTTGCATTACTTTGTGCATTTACATTGGTCATCACTCCAAGTGTTAATCCTACATATAATAGTATTTTTTTCATATTCGTTCCTTTAATTTTCTTCTTTCGTTTACTTTAAACGGGAAACCACAATTTCGACAATTTTATCATTACTTAAATAGAGCATTAATTTACCATCTTTAATTTTATATTTTGCTCCATTTACTTTACTATTTGTTAATTGAATACCATTTCCAATTTCCAATGTTACCTTCTGTTTGTTTTTTGATGACAATTGGATTTTAACTTGTCGGTCATCCCATTTAATGCGCTTTATTTTAATGTTCCCCCGTGCCAAAACACCTGTAATCTCGCCATTTTCTCAATCATTAAGCAAAGTAGAAAATACTGTCATATATCCCGGCCTGCTATTCACAATCATAAGTGTGATTAATGAAGGAAAACCCCCACTAATATCCATATTAAAGAGGCATCTTCCCATTTGGTTGCAGGCAGCCAACTTACAAATCCTTTTTCGGGTACACTTTCCTTTTGTGCATAAGTTGACACTTGAATTAGTATTGCCAACAATAACAAAAAAATTATTCTGATATTCATTATACTTACCTTAAAATAATCCCGGCAAACAATTGCCTGCCGGGATTATATTACTTGCTATGGCTTATTACAATTCAACTTGAACTGATTTTCCATTGTACTTAACTTCTTTGCCTTTGTAGTCATCAAAATTAAAATCTACTTTTTTGGTTTCAGAGGCAAACACAATAGTAAATATTCGTTCCTGCGGCATTCCATCAAACTCACCTTTCCGCTCTCCAATAGTCAGCTTTTGGTCATTTTCAGACCATTTAATTGAGATTGTACTGTACTTGCCTTTTTCGTAATTAAAGTTTAGTCCTTCATCTTCATACAATTCAAACTGAGCATCAGCACCAGTATAAACAACCAACTTTATCGGTGCATTTAACTTTTGGCTGGTGTACTCAATCTCTGGTCCTACAGGCAAAATAGATCCTGCTTTTACAAAAAGAGGCATCTTTTCATAAGGAGCATCAGCATTAATTGTTTGTCCGCCTTTTAAAAGTGAGCCATTGTATGCATCATACCAATCGCTTCCCTCAGGTAAATAAACCTGACGTTCACGTGCTTTAAATTTAGAAACCGGACACACCATTATTGAAGGCCCAAACATGTATTGATCATCAATATCATTTACCTTGGTATCCTTGGTAAAATCCATTACCAGTGCACGCATAATGGTGTAATCGTCAAAATATACATGTCCTGCCAAAGAATAGATATATGGCATTAATCGATATCTTAACTTGTTGTAGTATAATATACTTTGATATGCTTTATGAGATTTAGGTGCAATATTATAAATCTCTCGGTATGGATACTGTCCATGAGCACGGAATAATGGAACAAAAGATCCAAACTGATACCAACGGGTATTTAATTCGCGCCATTCTTTTAAATCTTCACTTCCTTCTTTAGCTTTTTCGTAACGTTTTTCAACACAAAAGCCACCAATATCCATCGTCCAATAAGGAATACCCGAAATAGCAAAATTCATTCCTGCTGTAATCTGCGCTTTCATATCTTCCCATCTCGTTCCAATATCACCACTCCAAGTTGCTGTACTGTATCGTTGCAATCCGGCAAAACCAGAGCGAGTTAATAAGAAAACCCGCTTATTGGGATCTACACTACGCTGTCCGTTATAAATGGCCTTTGCATTCATTAACGCATAGGTATTAAAAAACTCTGTTGATGAGCCGATAGCAGTTGGTGTCATTAGCTTCTTACGATATTCCATGCTCGAATTAGATACAATATCAGGTTCAGAAGCATCCATCCACCAGGCATCCATTCCAAAATTATAAATGTTACTTTTCATCTGATTCCAGAAAAGCTGTCGTGCCTCTTTACAATATGGATCGTAGAATGAGCCAATGTGTCCTTTCCCAATCCAGTCGCGCACACTATCTTTTACCGCTTGCTGATACATAAATCCTTTTGCATCGAGTTCCTTATAGTTATCTGTGTTTGTATAAAACTTAGGCCAAACAGAAATCATAGCATGTCCATTCATAGCATGAATATCATCCATCATTTTTTGTGGATCGGGAAAACGTGAAGCATCAAATTTATGACTTCCCCACTGATCCTCTTCCCAGTACGACCAGTCTATTACAATATTATCGATAGGAATTTTACGTTTCCGAAATTCGGCTAAAGTACCTACTACTTCTTTCTGGGTTTTATAGCGTTCGCGGCTTTGCCAAAAACCATATGCCCAACGAGGCAAAATAGTTGCTTTCCCAGTTAATTGACGGTATCCACTAATCACCTTGTCCATATTATCGCCATGAATAAAGTAATAATCAAGCTCTTGTCCCATTTCTGACCAGAGAGCCAATTTACCTTGTTCTTCCATCGGACGAGGACTTAATGCTTTCAAACTGACATAAGAAATACCACCATCCGGTTTCCAATCCAATTTAACAGGCACACGTTCTCCTTTTTTAAGCTCAACGGTAAACTTATAAGTATTCGGATTCCATGCTGTTCTCCAACGTTCCTCTACTACTTCTTTACCACCAATCGAAACACGGGTATATCCGGCATAATACAATTTAAAATGATAAATACCTGATTCCTTGGCTTCAATCTCTCCTTCCCAAACAATTTTGGAATTATTAAAAGGAAAATCTGCAGGAAACTTCTTCACCGTTTCCAAATTTTCATAATCAATATCTGCTTCATCCCTTTTTGTAAATTCTTCACCCTTTCCTGTTGTATATGTTGCAGTTAAAGCACCTTCTTTTCCTTCCTTATTGTACAACTTAAATTGTGACAATTGACCGTAATCATTAGGGTTGCCAAAACGTGTTAACGAATAGTTATCCCATAAAATACCGTAATTTTTATTAGAGACAACAAAAGGAATAGATACTTTGGTATTGTACTGATACAACTCCTCATTTTTACCTTTGTAGTTCCATTCATCGCTTTGGTGTTGTCCTAAACCATAAAAAGCCTCATCATCAGGTGAATCAAAAACCTGTTGAAAAGAATATCCTTTAAAACCATCTGCTTCAATAGGCGTAAATCCTTTTGACTCTCCTGTTGCTTCTTTCAGTAACAAGTGCCCGTTTAAATCATAAAATGACACCTTTCCTGTTGAAAGTGATACCTTTGCTTTGATACTTGCTGTGGAAAGTGTTACTTGGTCTTGATTCTCTTCTACAGTATAAGTTGTACTTGATTGAGGCAATACAACCAAACTCTCCCTTGCAGAAAATGAATTTTCCGGTGTGGAACTAACGCGAATAATCTCATCAGAAACAACCTCCAATTTCACCAAGGCAGCTTCTGTATTTTCCTTCTTATTAAGAGAAACTACTACCCCATTCTCTAACTTTTCATATTTTGGCTGCGAACAGGAAGCAAGAACTCCCAACATCCCCAGACCTGCGAAAAATATAGTTAATTTCTTATTTTTAAAAATCATAAAATCTTATTTTAAATAACCTATTATATTACTCTTTCACATCGAAAAAACTGAGATTAATAATTTCTATATATCAAGTATTCTTAATTTATCGCACCTTCAATTATAGCGTCAATAGCATCAGAATGTACTTCATTACCGGTATTACGATCGAACAATCCGAAACTATTATTACCAGTACCTCCATTATCCCAAATAAAAGGAATCATCCCATTTGCTTTAGCTGCGCTTGTTACTGTTTTCAAATAATTATTCCTTGATTCGATATGGATTGCTAATGCATCTCCGGTAAGATCTGCACGTAACATGGCTCCGTATTCGCCTAAGATTACAGGAACACCTTTATCCACATAGTTGGTTTTCATGGCTCCAAATTGTTCATCTAAATAGTCTTCCTGACCGTAACTGGAAACATCTGTATATCCATCTCCCCATTGGGTTTTGAAACCGCTTTCCTCCTGTCCGCAAAAATCCCAAGGATCATAATAGTGTACTTCAAGCATTAACCGATCTGCAACTTCATCCGTAGGCATTTCATGAAAATTAACTCCATGAGCAATATTGGTATTATAAGTTTGAACCACTAAGTTTCGGTAGGCATTCTTTCCTCCTGTAGATCGAACAGCATCAACAAATTTTTGATTAAATGATTGCTGAACAGTAATGTTTTCGGTTGAAGGTGTGCCATAATCAGCATGTACTTCATTGGTTCCTGCAAATAGTAAGTGCTCATCATATTCTCTGAAATACACAGCAATTTGCTGCCAAAGGGCATATTGTTCTTTATTTACTTCGTCTTGTTTATCGAAAGTTGGATTGTTCTCTAACCATCCCCCATCCCAATGAATGTTTAAGATGGCATACATTTCATTTTCGTAACAATAATCAACAACCTCTTTTACTCTGGCAAACCAAGCATCCGAAACCCTGTAAGTTTCTCTATCTGTAATATAAGCATCCCATGCACATGGAATACGAATGGCATTAAAACCTGCCGCTTTAACTCCATCTATTAGTTGTTTGGAAACAACCGGATTTCCCCAACCTGTTTCTCCTCCGGGGACTTCCATAGAGTTCCCAATATTCCATCCTGCTATCATTTTCCCAGCCAAAGTCAGTGCATTACTTTCAACACCAGTTTCATCTGCAGGAATGTTCAAATCGATTCCACTTTGATTGATTGTGGCAATTTCTGTAATATCATCTAAAGTAAATTTGATGCTGCCTTCCCGTGCGATAAAAGATTCATTTGCACTTATGATAAAGGTCTGAGATCCATCAACTATACTTTTTAATTCTTTCTTTGCAATCCAATCTCCGTCAACAGCAATTTCTACCTTTCCGGATGTTTGAAATTCTATGCTTATTTCCTGAGCATCGGAATTAAGTTCAAATGCACTTTTTGTCAGTAACAATAAATATTCGGGAGCTTGCACAACAGATATTTCCTTAGTAAGATCACCAGCTCTTACAGTAAGGCTTGCTGCTCTTTCATCGGTGTTGTTATTTGCACTAACAAGTACTTCTATTGCGTTAGTTCCTGTTTCTCCGGAATTTGGAGTTACAGTACACCATGATTCTGAACTTTCGATCGTCCAATCCACATTACTTTTAACATGAATGGTTTTTGTTTCCCCGGCTTTTGCGATATCCAGCTTATCAACAGAAACTACCAATTTCGGATTTATGCTGGTTTCGTCATTTGAACATCCTCCAAAAACCATCAACCCAATCAAAAAGGAGATTAATATATGGTGCAATTTCATTGTTTGTAATTTTGATTATAGAATGATCCCGCCCGCAATGGGGCGGGATAAAATATCTATTATAGTTCTAATTTATTGAAGAGGTACAAAAACATAAGTCATTTGAAAAGCATCCTCACCAGAGCGATCAGGATCTCGCAAAGCTTGTAACAACATAGCTTCTCCATCAATACGGTAAATTGTAAGATCTCCCCAATCCAAGACCATATAATCACAGGTCCATGGGTGAACAACTCCAACAGACATACTTAATTTATTATTATCCAAATCAAGTGTCCAAGTGCCGTTTAAATTTACAATATCATCCGTATCCAGAATATCTCCATCTTCAGGAGAACCATTACGAACAAGAGTTTCACCAGATGTTTCATCAACATACGTGTAGATTCTGCGATGTTGACTAACAGATACTGTACCGTCTAATTCAAATTTCATACTACCATAGTCAATATCAGCTTCACCTGCAGCATAATGTTGACCTGGAAGAGGATTATAAGCCCAAGTAGAATAATCTGAAAAAATAACAGGACCTTGTTCAGCTCCCCAGCTAGTAGTTTTATCATAGCTGCGCCCGGAATCAACTTTCCATGTACTTCCACAAATAATATTCTTAAGAGCTTCTTCTGGATTCTCTTCTCCACCAGAGCTAGTTGGTTTTAAATGCAATGCTAAATATTCATCCTTATCAGCTGATCTCATGCCCAACCATATAGCTTCAATATTACCTAATGCATCCTTTTCGGAAACAATAACTCTTAAAGTATTCGTCAGATTTTCAGCTTCGCTTGTGCCAAAAGATAACCAACCTCCAACACCTGAGAATACACTCAAAGGTTGACCAAAATCTATATTGTTAGAATCATCAATTGTATAATTTCCAACCACAGTTCCGTCTGCAGTTACTAATTCATAATTTCCATCCTTATCCCCTTGCTTAGTTAAGGATAAGTTTATGGATTCAAAAATAACCTGGTCATATGGAGGTGTCCATGTTGTAAAAGTGAATCCCTCTGGATCACTTCCGTAAGTAGCAACCTCACTTAGTGCACTGCCATCTAATCCAAACCAATTGTATGGGTAATCCATATCAACTGTCCATGTTTTTGAAACAGTAACTGTTGTTGTTAAATCATTATTAGCATCACCATCATATGGTGGTTCAGGATCAGGTACATCATCCGGCACATAATTTTCAGCATATTCATCAGAAACAAAATTCCAAACGTACAGGTAATCTCCTTCATCATTTGTTCTTCTAACCCCAACCATCAACTGATTTTCTGTTAGCTCCAAAATAGCCAAATTCTGGTTCCAGTTAGTTGCATTGGCAATAAAGTTGTTGGAACGAAGAATGGTAGCATCTGTAGTCGTTATAGTATGATTATCTACATCCAGTGAAAAAGTTCCTATCTCATCAACTCCTTCGGTAACTTTATGTGTAGTTATCTCAGCACCGTCAATCAGGCTAAAAGTCATTCTACTGTCTTTATCAGCTTCTTCTATAATCCATTCATTACCAACCCATGCAGGAGCCCATCCAACCTTAGCAGTTCCAGCTTGCCATTCATCCCAGGTTGTTTGAGGTTCACAATAAGTTAAAGGTCCTGCCGCAAGGCCATAAGAACCATAATCCAGTCGCCACGTTTTTTCATGTCCGACACCTCCAGTTAAATTAGTCCATAGTATATGATCAACGAAACCAGAATAGAATTCATCAATTACAAATTCTGCTGAATCGGCTGCAAACACAACACCGCCTCTTGTATTCACACCAAAAAGAACTTTATAAGTACCTGGAAAAGCAATCTTTAATGTATCCTTTTGAGTTTGACTTCTACCTTGAGGATGACTCCATAAAGATTGATAGTTTGATTCCATTAAACTTGTCAGATAAACAATATTTGGATTTTCAGTATCATGTGTTATCGTATAGGCTATACCCTCCACCAAATCTTCTGATTTGATATCGATTTTTTCCAGATCGTATTTATCAGGTGTACAACTCGTATACACTACAGCTGATAGAATCAGAAATGTTAATAAATTATATAGTTTTTTCATCATATTATATTTTTAAAACTACTACCATCCTGCATTTTGCTTTAAAACACCATTCGAAAGAGTAATTTGTGTATTTGGAATTTGCATAAAACCATTTGTTTTTTTGATGTTTGCCTCTGTGATTGTAATAAAATCAGACACATTAGCACTTAATACTTCTGTATTATTTTCTGCAATTGCAGCGGCAGCCACATCAATTCCCTGACGCAATAAATCCCAATATCTGATTCCTTCAAAAGCAAACTCTACCCTACGCTCAGCCATAATGGCTTCCTTTGTTACGGTTTTAGTACCTAAACCTGCCCGTCCTCTCACTTCATCAAAATATGTTTGAGCCTTTGCACTACCCAATTCAGCAGCCATCAATAAAACATCAGAATAACGCATCACGATAAAATCCTGAAATTGTGAAATTTGGTTATCACCCTCCCCTAAACCGTCAACAATATTAGTTCCATCAGGAAGGGCAAGAGGTATGTACTTTTTATTACAATATCCAGTATATTCCCTCCACTTAGATAGATCAACATCTTCTATCACACCTTCAGAAACCATATCAATAACCGATGCAGTTTTCCGCTGATCATCAGTATCAAAACTCTGAGCGGTTTTTGGATTTACGGTGCATAATCCCCATCCGTAACCATAAGGCGAAGAAGTAGTTTCTCTTAATCCCATCATCACCAACCATCTATTTCCATCAACATTACCATTATAATCGGAAGTATAATTGAATTTTTGTGTAAATACTGCTTCAGAGTTTCCTCTTCCGGCCCAAGTACTTGCTAAAGTATTATCTTCAGATACTGGTGTAGTCGAGGCTGCTTCCCAAAGATTTTTGTATTCCGGAACTAATGAAAAACCTCCTTCGGCAATCACATTATCGAGTCCTGCCAACACATAAGCTTTATCAACCACTCCTTCTAAATCGGCAGTACCATAATAACCGGTGTAAAATAAGAATACTCTTCCCAACACAGCTTTTGCAGCCCATTGAGTAGCCCGTCCGTCATTTGCTGTCGCCCATGAAGGGGAATAAGCCGGCTGATTAATATTTTCAGCAGCAAACTTTAAATCTTCAGCAATTATTTTATAAATAGCTGCAGGTTCCGATTGAGGCACATTATCGGTAGTTGGTTCAAGCAACAAGGGCACTTTATTGAACAATCGTGCCAAATCGAAATACAATAACGCACGTAAATAACGAGTTTCACCTTCAATTCTGTTACGAGTATCTTCCTTGCCCTCCCAACTAATATCATCCAGCTTCGCTAACAACTTATTGCAACGAAAAATTCCTGCATAATAAGATTTCCATGTCTCGTTAAAGATATCGTTGTAAGAAGGTGCCTGACTTAGATCAAACCGATCCAAAAGCTGATTATTTCTATCGTCTCCTGCACCTGCACCACCAAAACATTCATCCGACAGAAGCTCTGAAGCTACATAGAAAGCAGTTCCGCCATCAGATGTTGTTCTTTGATATCCATCGTAACAACCAACTAAAGCCATTTCAAAATCAGCCTCCGTTTTGTAAAAATTACTATCAAAAATAGAGGTTTCCGGTTCTACATCCAGAAATGATTCTGAGCAAGAGAATAAGCCCAGACTCAGCATTCCAAATGTTAGAATATTTAATTTTATTTTGTTCATAATTCTAAATCTTTATCAACATTAAAACTTAAGATTAACACCAATCAGGAAAGTACGAGGACGTGGGTAATATCCTAAATCGACCCCTGACACCCAACTTTGTGTTCCATATCCTATTTCCGGATCCATACCATCATACTTTGTAAAAGTAAATGCGTTTTGAACAGCAGCATATAATCGCAGCTGACTGAATAATTTGTTTTTAGTCAATCTGCTAAAATCATATCCCAAAGCAATATTACTAATGCGTAAGAAGTCTCCATTTTGTATATAAAGGTCTGAGAATTGCCAGTTTACATTGGTTTCTGTAACACGCGGCATGTTATTGGATGTTCCTTCGCCAGTCCAGCGCTGCAATACAGCTGTTGTGTAATTAGCCTTCTTATTCCCCTGGTTCCGGTACGACTGTACAATTTCATTCCCCACAACACCATTAGCAGAAATTGCCAAATCAAATCCTTTGTAGTCCAAACTAAGATTAAAACCATAAGTCAAATCAGGAATACCACTACCCAAATCTACTTTATCGTCAGAATTTACGATTCCATCTTTATCCTGATCTACATATTTTACATCACCTGGTTTTACATCGTCCTGCAAAATTCCATTTCCCGCATTTCGCCAAGCTTGTATATCTGCCTCACTTTGGAATATTCCAGCTGTTGCATAACCCCAGAAATATCCGATGGCATGTCCATTTTCAGCTCTGTAAAACTCCGGTGAATTATCATACAACATATTTGATAAGCCATGAATAATTCCATCATCAGTAGGGATTTGTCCTACCTCGTTTTTATTATAAGCACCGTTAACACCAATATGATAATTCAAATCTCCAATATTATCAGACCATGTTAAGGCCAATTCAATTCCTGTATTTTTCACATTACCTCCATTAATAACAGGAGCAGATGTACCTGCAGTTGCTAAAATTGGTGCTGTTACCAACCAGTCTTTGGTTTTTTTCACATAAAAATCTGCATTAACACCGAATCGACTATTCATAAAATAAGCATCGAAACCAATATTGGTTTGTTCCGAGGTCTCCCATTTTACAATTGGGTTGGATAATCTGCTTGGATATGCTCCAGGTGTATTTACCAGTGCTGTACCAAACACATAATTAGCAGCTGGATCAGTTCCTGAAAAATTGGTTGATGTATTAACAGGTGCTGCATACTGAAAATCATCAATAGACTGGTTACCTACCTGTCCCCAACTTGCTCTTACTTTAAGGAAATCCATCCAGGTATTAACCGATTCTAAAAATGGTTCATTTGTTGCAACCCAACCTGCTGAAACAGATGGAAAATATCCCCAGCGATTCCCTTTGGTAAATTTCGATGATGCATCTGCACGTAAAGTCGCATTCAGCATGTATTTTTCTTTGTAGTTGTATCCCAAACGACCGAAATAGGACAGACGACGTGATTTCACCTCTGGTCCACCTCCAACTGTGCGTTTCTCAATAACTCCTTTTACTTCACCTGTTTCCGGATCTTTATCCAACTCTGCTTGTCCACTTGTGTTATCAAGATAAGCACCTCCGAAATTGTCGAACTGTGAGAGCAGATCCCAATTTGAACCTTCTAATTTAGTTCCCTGAAAACGAATAACTTCCATACCAGCCAATACATCAAACTTATGTACTTCATTAAGATCAAAACTATAACTTGCTGTATTCGTCCAAGTCATGGTATGTCCTTTACTCATGTTTTGATTCACTGTAGTGTGATCATTGTTGTATGAATAAATAGAGAACTGATACAATGGTGAATAACTTCGATATTCAGAAGCATAATAGTTAAAACCAAACAATGATTTGATTTTTAAATTTTTAACAGGCTCTAACTCCGCATAAATATCAGCAAGCATTTTTTGCTGATCGCTGGCATTCTTATTGTTTGTCATTAATGATCCGTAAGGATTACCATCACCGGTATTCCAAGGAGAATTAGATGTGTCATTGTAAGGACTGCCGTAAATATTGTTATCACTATATACTGGTGATAAAGGAGACGTACCAAATGCACCTCTTAAGCTGTTACTATATTGATTCCCAACAGCAACTCCATTATTCTTAATATAATTGAAATTCATATGCTGACCAACCTTTAAAATATTTTCATACAATTTGTGCTCAGTATTAACACGAAAGCCATATCGTTCATAGTTTGATACATCTGCACCACCTACAATACCTTCCTGATCAATATAAGATAAGGAAAGAGCATAAACAGAAGCATCTGTTCCTCCGGTAATTCCAAGTGAATAATTCTCAGTAACAGCATTGTCTGTAAACATTTGATCTACCCAATCAGTATCGGCAGCACCATCAAAAACACTTGCATCATACAAAGCTGACCCTGAGTTTAATGCTTGCTCCTGCATCATTGTAATGTATTGATCTCTGTTCAGCATATCAGTGGTTCTTGCTACATTTTGCACACCATAATAAGCATCAAAAGAAATTTGTGCTTTTCCAGCTTTCCCCTGTTTTGTAGTAACCAAAACAACACCATTAGCAGCCTGAGAACCATAAATAGCAGCAGATGCAGCATCTTTTAATACATCCAGACTTTCAATGTCCGAAGCATTTACCGTTGTGATATCTCCCTGAACTCCATCAATAATATAGAGTGGTTGAGAATCTCCAACTGTACCAATACCACGAATGGTTACTCTCATGTCTGACCCTGGCTGCCCTGAAGTAGACGCAATATTAACACCGGCCGTTTGACCTTGCATGGCTTGTAAAGGGTTAGTCGCATTTTGCTTTTGAATTGCATCTCCTTTCATCTGAGAAGTAGCACCAGTCACTAGCTTTTTCTGCTGAACACCATAACCTACAACAATAACTTCATCAAGGCTGGATACATCTTCAGCCAATACAATATTTATTACCTGCTGATTGGAGATAAGAACTTCCTGAGATCTAAATCCAATAAAAGAAAAAACAACGACATCGTTTTCGTTAACCTGAATAGAGTAGTTTCCATCAATATCGGTAATTCCACCAATTGTAGTTCCTTTTATAACTACATTTGTACCCGGTATTGGCGTACCGTCTGTCGCAGATACAACAACACCCGTTATGGTTCGCTCTGTCTGCCCATATGCCACAGTTGCTGAAAGCAACATCAGCGCAATTCCAGTAAAAATTAGCAACTGCCTTGATAACGATTGCACCGGAATTTTTAATTTCGCTTTTTTAATCATCATAGAAATCTGATTTAAATAAAACTCGGTTATTAAACATGTTACAAATATATCGCGGGTCTTACTCCAACATGTTAAAATTTGTTAATGATGAGGGTTGAAATGATAACTCATGTGTCATTTATGATACAAATTAATGCCGCAGATGTTAATTTACAACAAACCAAAACAATGTATTAAACATTATTAATCAGTACATTACTACACGCAAAACCATTTTTTTTTACCACAACATGAAATTTTAACCTTATTAAATTTAGAATTAAGTGCCCCCTTCTGTAGTCCAAGATTCATTGTGACAACTCTTGTAAAACCTTAAATTCATCTTATATAGTAATTCTAAATCATGATAGAAATGGAAAACTTAGATTATTCTTTAATTTTTGAATCTTTAGCAAAACGAATAAAACTGTATCACCTCAGCACAAGTAACAAGGTTTGATGTGATTGATACGAACTTCTCTTTTTTAGAATCCGAATAAATAACAACTTTCAGATTAATCAATAAACTGCATTCCTTTTTTTTTACTATATCAGCACAAACCACTGTAAGTCTAGATTACAATTGAAAGGCACTGAAGAAATCTTTTAATAAATTACATCAGGCAAAACTAATTCTGTGAAAAAAACAAATCTGAATTTGCAATAATTAGAAAACAACACTACCTTCGTGTCCGAACACGGAAATGTTTTAGATTTAAACTTTGAAAAGGTTCTAATTATTTAAACAATCGTTTTAAACCTTTTTTTTTTACAAACCACCGTGTGCGAAAACGAAACTTATTTGATACAATATCGATGAAGAAATTTTTAGACAAGGATTTTATTCTTGAGACCGATACAGCGAAAAAACTGTATCATGAATTTGCAGCCGATCTTCCAATTATCGACTATCACTGCCATATTTCCCCAAAAGAAATAGCGGATGATAAGCAATTTGAAAACATGACTCAGATATGGTTATATGGTGACCACTACAAGTGGAGAGCTATGAGAACCAACGGTATAAAAGAAGAAGGTATCACCGGAGAATCTTCCTCTGACAGAGAGAAATTCGAAAATTGGGCTTGTACTGTTCCATATACACTGCGCAACCCTCTTTACCACTGGACACATTTGGAGCTAAAAAAGCCATTTGGCATTGAAAAAATATTAAGTCCTGATACTTCAGAGGAAATCTGGAACGAGTGCAATGAAAAATTGAATACTCCTGAGTTTTCATGCAGAAGCTTAATTCGCAAAGCCAATGTTGAAGTTATCGGTACAACCGATGATCCTGCCGATTCGTTGGAATATCATAAAGCAATTAAAGATTCCGGATTTGAAACCAAAGTGGTTCCATCTTGGAGACCAGATAAAGCAATGGCTGTTGATGATGCATCAGAATACAACGCATACATCAACAAACTGGCAATTGCATCTGAAATGGAAATCAACACATTTGAAGATTTACTTTCGGCACTTCAAAAAAGACATGATTTCTTTGCTGAAATGGGTTGTAAAGCTTCCGATCATGGTTTAGAGCAATTTTTTGCCGCTGAATATACAAATGATGAAGCCACTGAAATTTTTGTAAAGATCCGAAAAGGAGAAGAATTGAACGAAAAAGAAATTTTAAAATTCAAATCAGCAATGTTGTATGAATTTGCTGTTTTGGATCATTCAAAAGGATGGGTTCAACAATTCCATATTGGTGCTATTCGCAACAATAACACCGGAATGTTCAACAAATTAGGTGCTGATACCGGATTCGATTCAATTGCTGACAAATTGGTGGCTGAAGATATGTCGAAATTCCTAAATCGCCTGGCTACTGAAGAAAAATTAACAAAAACCATTCTTTACAATCTAAACCCTGCTCATAACGAAGTTTATGCAACTATGCTAGGGAATTTTCAGGATGGTGAGATAGCAGGTAAAATTCAGTGGGGATCAGGATGGTGGTTTCTGGATCAAAAAGATGGCATGGAAAAACAAATGAATGCTCTTTCTAATCTTGGTCTTTTAAGCCGATTTGTTGGAATGCTAACTGACTCAAGATCATTCTTAAGCTACAGTCGTCACGAATATTTCCGCAGAATTCTTTGCAACCTAATTGGTAACGATGTTGAAAAGGGATTAATTCCGTATAACGAAGAACTATTGAAGGAAGTAGTACAGGGAATCTGTTACTATAATGCTAAAAATTATTTCAATTTTTAATCTTACTCAAACAAAATAATAAAGATGAATAAAGTAGTTACTTTCGGTGAAATCATGCTAAGACTTGCAACACCAGGTTATGCTAGATTTTCTCAAGTTGATAATTTTAACGCTACTTATGGCGGAGGAGAAGCTAATGTTGCCGTTTCTTTGGCAAATTATGGCATTGAGGTTGATTTTGTAAGCCGACTTCCAAAGAATGATATTGGCCACGCTTGTATGATGGATTTAAGAAAATACGGCGTTGGTGTTGACAACATCGTTTGGGGTGGAGATCGTTTGGGAATTTATTTTTTGGAGACTGGAGCTATTAGCCGAGGCAGTAAAGTGGTTTACGACAGAGCTAATTCTGCTGCTGCAGAACTTGAAATCGGAATGATTGACTGGGAAAAAGTATTTGAAGGTGCATCATGGTTTCATTGGACAGGTATTACTCCGGCAATTTCACAAGGTGCAGCTGATGTTTGCTTACAAGCTATTAAAGAAGCCAACAAAAGAGGTATTACCGTTTCAACTGATTTAAACTACCGAAAAAATCTTTGGAAATATGGTAAAACTGCCAACGAAGTTATGCCGGAATTAGTTGCCGGCTGCGACGTAATATTAGGAAACGAAGAAGATGCTGAAAAAGTTTTAGGAATCAAACCAGAAGGTGTTGATGTTACCGGCGGACATGTTGAAGCGGGAGCTTACTTATCTGTTTCTCAACAAATCATGAAACAATTTCCCCGTTGTAAAAAAGTAATTACCACTTTACGCGGATCTATCAGCGCAAACCACAATTCATGGACAGGTGTTTTATATGATGGAACAGAATTGTACAAAGCAAATAATACGTACCAAATAACGCACATCGTTGATCGTGTTGGTGGCGGTGATTCATTTATGGGTGGATTAATTTACGGATTAATTACATGGCCAAAAGATGATCAGAAAGCTCTCAATTTTGCGGTTGCAGCATCTTGCTTGAAACATACAATCTATGGCGATTACAATCAAGTTACTGTTGACGAAGTTGTGAAGTTAATGGAAGGTGATGCATCCGGACGGGTTGCTAGATAAATTATGAGTTATGAATTATATGATTGAAGTATTCTTCATTCATAATTCTTCATTTATAATTCATAATTCTTCATTTATAATTCATAATTCTCAATTCATAATTAATAACGAAATGGCTCAATATTCAAGAATAGAAGTTGCTTTAAAAATGAAAGAAGTGGGAATGATTCCTGTATTCTTTCATTCAGATATAGAAGTTTGTAAAGAAATCGTTAAAGCGTGCTACAAAGGTGGTGCCCGCGTATTTGAATTCGTTAACCGCGGCGATTTTGCACATGAAGTTTTCGCAGAACTAATTAAATGGACTGCTAAAGAATGTCCGGAAATGATTTTAGGTGTCGGGTCTATTATCGATGCCGGTACAACTTCGTTATACATCCAGTTGGGTGCAAATTTTATTGTTTCTCCAATCTTAAATGCGGAAATGGCTAAAGTTTGTAATCGTCGGAAAATAGCCTGGTCACCGGGTTGTGGATCGTTAACAGAAATATCCTACGCTGAAGAATTAGGTGCTGAGGTTGTAAAAATATTCCCCGGAGAACAAGTGGGTGGTCCTGAGTTTGTAAAAGCCGTAAAAGGTCCTTTCTCATGGTCTTCAATTATGCCAACAGGAGGAGTTAAACCAGAAGTCGGAAACCTGACAGAATGGTTCAATGCAGGTGTTCATTGTGTAGGAATGGGATCTCAGCTGATGGTGAAAAATGCAGATGGATCATTCAATTACGAAGCAATTGAAGCTGCAACTGCCAATGCTATCTCTATCATCAAAGAAATCAGAAAATAAACCAAAATGGAAACCAATTTAAGAAATAAAGTAGCCGTTGTTACCGGTGCCGGAGGAGTAATTTGCTCTGCCATGGCTAAATCATTGGCTGCAATGGGTGTAAAAACGGCATTGATTGATATTAATGCTGATGCTGTTGAAAAATTAGCTCAGGAAATTGAAACCAAATACAATGTTTCTTCAATCGGGGTTGCAGCAAGCGTACTTGATAAAGAATCACTGCAGGAAGCAAAGAGGATAATCAATAATAAGCTGGGGAGTGTAGATTATCTTATCAATGGAGCCGGAGGGAATTCTCCTCTGGCTACATCTGGTGTAGATCAAATGGTAGATTCTGATCTTGAAAATTTGGAAGAAACTTTCTTTGGAATGAAAATGGAAGGTTTTGATAGAGTTTTTGATTTGAACTTTAAAGGAACGATTCTTCCAACGATGGTGTTTGCCATGGATATGATTGAGAAAAAAGGAGGTTCAATAGTAAATGTGTCTTCGATGAACTCTTACCGTCCACTGACCAGAATTGCAGCATATTCGGCAGCTAAAGCTTCTGTGAACAATTTTACGCAATGGTTAGCAGTTCATTTTTCAAAAATGGGAGTACGTGTAAATGCAATAGCTCCTGGATTTTTGTTGACAAATCAGAATCGGTTTTTACTAACCGATGAAGCAACAGGTGAACCAACTGCACGAGGCGTAAAAATTATTAACAATACACCAATGGAACGTTACGGTACTCCTGAAGAATTACAGGGTACCCTACTATATCTGTTATCGGACTGGTCTGCTTTTGTTACAGGGGTTGTTATTCCTGTTGATGGAGGATTTAGTGCGTATAGTGGAGTTTAGCAGGCTTTTAGTTTTAATTATATATTATTTAGGTTAGCGTGTTTATGTGACAAAACGGAACAAGAATTCAATCACCTCTTGTCCGTTTTGTTCATTAACTATAAAACAAACAGCATGTCATTAGAACAAACATGGAGATGGTACGGTCCAAACGATCCAATCTCACTTCAGGAAATAAGACAAACCGGAGCAACCGGTATTGTATCAGCTCTTCATCAAATTCCAAACGGAGAAGCATGGCCCATTGACGAAATCAAAAAAAGAATATCCGAAATTGAAGCTGCCGGACTAACTTGGTCGGTGGTTGAGAGTGTTCCAGTTCATGAGGATATAAAAAAACAGACCGGCAATTACAAAGTATACATAGAAAATTACAAGCAGAGCATCAAAAACTTAGGTAAATGTGGTATTGAAACCATTTGCTACAATTTTATGCCTGTTTTGGATTGGTCTAGAACCGATTTAGCCTTTGAAGCGGGAGATGGCTCCAATGCTCTTAAATTTGACATTGAAATATTCGCAGCTTTTGATGTCTTCATCCTAAAGAGAGAAAATTCAAGACAAGATTATTCTGAAGATATTTTGAAAAAAGCTGAGACCAAATTCAAATTGATGTCAGCAGAAGAAATCGAAAAAATTACCCGAAATGTAATTGCAGGTCTTCCTGGTGCCGAAGAATCATACACTTTGGAAAGTTTCCAAAAAGTATTGGATGGCTACAAAGAAATTGATGCGCCAAAATTAAAAAAACATTTGCATGAGTTTTTGCAGGAAATTATTCCTGTTGCCGAACAAGCAGGCGTAAGAATGGCAATTCACCCGGATGATCCGCCACGTGCTTTACTTGGCTTACCCAGAGTTGTCAGCACCGTCGAAGACGCTTTGGAATTAACTAAAGTAGTTGACTCGGTTTCAAATGGAATTACATTGTGTACAGGATCGTTTGGTGCTGGTCATTTTAATGATCTGCCGGAAATGACAAAGATATTAGCTCCCCGAATTAATTTTGTTCATCTTAGAAATGTGACTAGAGACGAGGAAGGAAACTTCTTCGAAAACTACTTGTTTGATGGAGATATTGATATTCCGGCTGTAATGAAAGCTTTACTGATAGAAGAAAAAGAACGTAAGGAATCAGGCCGAAAAGACTGGCAAATTCCTATGCGTCCCGATCATGGAAATAAAATGCTGGATGATCTTCCAAAGAAAACAAACCCAGGATATTCTTTATATGGTAGAATGAAAGGATTGGCAGAGCTACGTGGTTTAGAACAAGGATTAACTGCAGGTTTAAAATCAAACTAAAAACTAAATAAATGCTCAAAATTAAGAATTATCGATATAGAATACTGGCGATGCTTTTTATGGCTACCAGTATCAACTATTTCGACAGAAGTATTATGGGAGTAATGTCTCCCGAGCTAATCGAATATTTCGGTTGGACAAAACAAGATTATTCAAATATTCTTGTGGTATTTCAAATTGCTTATGCAATCGGTTTAATCTCAATGGGAGGAATCATTGACAAATTAGGAACCAAAAAAGGATACATATTATCTATTGGTGTCTGGAGTCTCTTTGGGATGGCACATGCTGCTGTAGGTCGAGGTTTCAGTTTAATTGGATTCATGGGTGCACGATTCGGTCTGGGATTTGGAGAATCGGGTAACTTCCCGGCTGCAATTAAAACTGTTGCGGAATGGTTTCCTAAGAAAGAGAGAGCTTTTGCAACTGGTATTTTTAACGCTGCTACTAGTGTTGGAGCCATTGCAGCACCTTTTGTTGTTGGAGCTATTGTATATTGGAGTGGCGGAGACAGAGGTCAAGGGGAATTAGTTAACTGGCAAATTCCATTTTTGATTACTGGTGCACTTAGTGCAATATGGGTTTATATGTGGTACAGAACTTATAAAAAGCCAGAAGATCATCCAAAAATTTCAAAAGAAGAATTGGTATTCATTCAAAGTGATTCCGAGGTTGAATCAATTGAAAAACTTCCATGGAAAAATGTTATTTTAAAGAAACAAACCTGGGCATTCTCACTAGCTAAAGTAACCGATGCTGTTTGGTGGTTTTATCTTTTCTGGGGTGCCATATTCCTTGCAGATAATTTTGATGTAAAAATTCACGATATGGGCTTGCCTTTCTTGGTTATTTATTTAATCGCAGATGGAGGTAGTATTTTCGGCGGTTGGCTTTCTGGTGCGTTTATAAAAAAAGGATGGTCGCTAAATAAAGCCCGTAAATTAACCCTGCTAATTTGTGCTATGGTGATTCTACCTGTTTGTTTTGTTGCTTATACAGAAAGTAAATGGATTGCTATTATCTTAATTAGTTTAGGTGCTGCCGGTCATCAAGCATGGTCTGCTAATTTATTTACTCTGGCTTCAGATGTATTTCCTAAAAAAGCAGTAGCATCTGTTGTTGGTATTGGTGGTATGGTAGGTGCTGTAGCTGGAATTATTAGTAATGTAATTCTAGGATCAGTTCTTGATAATGCAAATAATACAGGATTTTTCTGGGCATTTTTAGTTGCCGGTTCATCCTATCTAATCCTATTAGGTTTGGTACATATATTAATGCCAAAAATGCGACCTTTGGATGAAAATTTAAATCCAATTCAATAATTAATAAACCCCTCAATACTTTACTCTTAGGATTCTAAATTTTTTATGAGTAAATGTATTACTTTTGTTTCATAATTGTAGTTAGAGTTTGTTAATTTCAGGAAGGATAAATTCCTTCCTGATTTTTTTATTTACTAGAAATGACCAAAGCGAAGATTCGAATAAAAGACATAGCTGAACAGGCAGGTGTTTCTGTTGGTACGGTAGATCGTGTACTCCACAATCGCGGAGAAGTTGCGGAAGAAACCAAGAATAAAATTCTGGAAATTGCAAAAGTAAATAACTATCAACCTAACCTTATTGCCAGAGCACTTACTTCTAAAAAGCAATGTGTTTTTGCATCTTTGTTACCAAGCCCAACCGAGGAAGATATATTTTGGAAAAGACCATTAAATGGTATTACTGAAGCCGCCTTGGAATTAGAACAATTTCAAGTAAAAGTCAAAAATTTCTTTTTCGAGCATTACAATGAACAAGATTTTATAAAGCAAACCGAAGCAATCTTAGAGCTTAATCCTTCAGGGGTTGTGTTTTCCCCTATTTTCTCAAAAGAGAGTCTTGATTTCACCGAAAAACTTGATAAAAAAGGAATTCCATATGTTTTTATCGAATCAAAATTATCGAAAAGCAACTATTTAGCTTATGTTGGCAGTGATGGTTTTCATGGAGGAAGGGTTGCCGCTAATTTAATAGACTTTGGCATTCCCGAAAATGGAGATATTTTAATTATTAATCTGGCTAAAAATCTGGAAAATGTTCATCACTTAAATCAAAGAACACAAGGATTTTTAAGCTATTTTATGGATAAAGGAAAAAATCAAGGTCTGAAAATAAGTATTGAAATTCCTAAATCTGATACTGAAATTATTAAAGAAAAATTAGATTCTGTAATCAAGAAAAACAAGAACATAAAAGCCATTTTTATAACAGGATCCAAGGTTTATAAAATAGCAAGATATCTGATTGGCAACGAACTAAGTGATATTATTCTTGTAGGTTTTGATCCTATCGAACAAAACATCAAATATCTAAATCACGGAACCATCAATTTCTTAATTGGTCAGCATCCTCACCAACAAGGATTTAAAGCCGTAAAAAAATTATTCGAATATGTTCTTTTGAATCACGCTATTCCAAAAGATGAGTATCTTCCTGTTGATATTATCAATCAGGAATGTATTAAATTGTATGAGGCTTAGTTTTCAACACTCCTTTTACAAATTGTAATTCACGATCAAAAGAATAACGCCTATCAATTAAATGACAGGCGTTAAAATAATTCTTAGCGACTTGGTATAAATTTCAAATATTCAATTGCCATTTCCAGGCAGAAAGAAGCGTTTCGTCAAGAGTGCTCTCTGCTTTCCATCCTAACTCCTCATTTGCAAAGGACGTATCGGCATATATTTTTTCGATATCACCTGCACGACGAGCTACAATTTTATGAGGAACTTTCTCTCCCGTTGCTCTTTCAAATGATTTAATAATCTCAAGAACAGAAACGCCGTTTCCTGTACCAACATTGAAATACTCGTAGTTTTCCTTATTTCTGTTATTCAATAATCTTTCAATGGCAACAACATGAGCCTTAGCCAAATCCACCACATGAATATAATCCCGAATTGCTGAACCGTCGGCAGTGTCATAATCATCTCCAAATACACTCAACTCCGGGCGAATACCTGCCACAGTTTGTGTAAGGAAAGGAATCAAATTATTTGGCACGCCTAAAGGCAACTCCCCAATTTTTGCCGTAGCATGTGCACCAATCGGGTTAAAATATCTAAGTGCAATCCCCTTAAGCGATGGACATGCTTTAATGGTATCACGAATTATATCCTCACAAATAGTTTTGGTATTTCCGTATGGAGATTCTGCTTCTTTTCTTGGAGTTTGCTCAGTTACCGGCAAACAATCAGGTTGTCCGTATACTGTACACGAAGATGAGAATACAAGATTGGATACATTAAATTCCATCATCGACTCCATGATATTCATCAAAGAATTCAGATTATTGTTGTAGTACATCAATGGTTTTTCAACCGATTCACCAACAGCCTTCGATGCCGCAAAATGAATAATTGCTTCTATATCCGAATATTTATGAAAGAAATCCTTTACTTTTTGTCTGTCGGTTAAATCAAACTGCTCGAATTTTGGACGAATGCCGGATATTTCTTTGATTTTATTCAACACTTCTACTTTCGAATTCGAAAGATTATCTACAATCACCACATCGTAACCACTGTTTTGCAACTCAACAACAGTATGTGAACCTATAAAGCCAGTTCCGCCGGTTACCAGAATTTGTTTGTTCATTTAATATAATTTAGTATCAAAAACAAATTTACAATTCTTTTGCTTTAGGAAGTCCGGCATCAGCAAGTATTTTCTGTCCTCCGTCAACGGCAGCTTGCCTGATATCACACAAAGCTGCAATTCAATTTCTGATCTTATTCAAGACAGCAAAGGAAGTACAAATTGTGAAAATACGATTTATAATCCTGATGGCTCTGTAAAATGGACTTTCGATTATCCCGAAAAAGAAGTAAGCTGGGACGAAATGATGAATTCTGATTTGTATTTGGGATCAAAATCTTATGTGATTGGACCGGTTCCTACTTCAAAAGCAATACCCAAACCAGGAAGTAGTCCGAAATAAAAAAAACCGTTTCATTACTTTAAGAAACGGCCTTAGCAAATATTGTATTTATTGTAATTTCATTATGCCCGATCGTTCCAGATTAAAGCGGCTGCCCCAAGAACCGCAGCATCATCGCCTAATTCAGAATGCAACAGGCTAATTTTATTTTTATACAGGAACAGTAAATTCTTTTCCATTGCCTCACGAACAGGTTCAAAAAGAAGCTCGCCTGCTTTCGCCAATCCTCCAAAAAAGAAAATGGCTTTAGGACTCGTTACCGATGCCACATTCGCCAAAGCTTCCCCTAACATTTTCCCGGTATAGGCAAACACTTCCATTGCAAGCAGATCTCCGTCATTAGCTGCATCAGCAACCATTTTCGCATTCAATTCATTAAACGGAATTGCCCGCAAAGAACTATCACCCAAATGTTTTGCCAACATTTTATAAGCAGTCCGTTTTACTCCGGTAGCCGATACATAAGTCTCCAAACAACCTCTTCGTCCGCACCCGCACTCACGTCCTTCCGGGCGCATAATAATGTGTCCTACTTCTCCGGCAAATCCATCATGTCCGTAAAGCAAATCGCCGTTTACAACAATGCCGCTTCCCAAACCGGTACCCAGAGTAATCACCATGTAATCATCCATGTTTTTGGCACCTCCAAATATACGTTCACCCAAAGCGGCAGCATTGGCATCATTGGTTAATTTTACAGGTACATTCATGCGTTCCTTCACCAAACGGGAAATTTCCAGCAATCCTTTCCACCGTAAATTGGCAGCATTTTCAATCGTCCCGGTATGGAAATTTCCATTGGGAGCTCCAATACCTATTCCAATTAATTTAAGATCCTCATCTGAATCTTCAATCGTCTTATCAATTGAATCACATAAGTCATTCAGAAAATCCTCAAACCGTTCCTGCTCCTGAGTAGGAATGGTTCCATTCCCCCATGATTTTCCGTTTGCATCAATACACGAAAAAACTGTATTGGTTCCTCCTATGTCTATACCTATTGCTATATCTGTCATTCCAATTTATTCTAATTTGCTTTCCAATAAAAACAGCCCTGATACTACTCCTGTTATCGGACTAGTACTGCTCCAGTTGTTGGACTAGTACTGCTCCTGTTGTTGGACTAGCACTACTCCGGTTGTTGGACTAGTACTGCTCCGGTTGTCGGACTAGTACTACTCCGGTTGTTGGACTAGTACTGCTCCGGTTTTGCTAGTGAAAAGTAAGACTTACACACAAATTACTTAGCAAAGCTAATTCTTTCTTTTTATTAGGCCTCTAACTTCAACCTGCCAAATGATGACGGAATATGAAAATCCGGTTCCTTAGAATCCGGTTTCACCCAGGAGATCCATCTCAAGTCAGCCTCTTTGTTTCCTTCAGGTAATTTCATACAGTATCCACGATACAAACCTGCTTCCAACACACAGTCTTTTAATAAGCCCAAACCTTCCAGTGAAGATAGTTTTACAGCTCCTTCCACTACATAACCGTTTGTATTTACCGAAGCTTTTACATCCAGATCTTTAGATTCGGGCCACGACCACTCATAATCGAAATCGCGGTAATAGCAGGTTACATAATCCAAAACCCGACCACGGGCATCCATTTCCAAACAATAATACGGATTTAATTTTTCATCTTGTCTGAAAAAGATCTCCACTCGGTCGGAATGAACAACTTCCATCTTATGATCCTTATCTACAAAGCTGAGAACATTTTCATCTTCCGCATCGAATCGGAAATAAAAATACTCATCATCATGCAAAGCTCTAAAATTAGTTTTTGGAGCTTTCTGATTTTCCCATGGAAAAGTAAAGTCAGAGTTTACATCAGCCATTTCCCATACGGGATGCATTTCTTGTCCTGTAATTGTTAAAAGGCCTTGTTTTATTCGTTTTACGATATATTCCGTCATATACTTAAAAAAAGTGGACCGAGAGACAATTGTCTCCCGATCCGGGGTATTTATGTGTGGTACTTAAAACGGATTTTCTTCAACTGCTTTCTCAAGACCCTGTGCCATAGACACAAACTCTTCAGCATTCATCTCCTTTATATAAACCAAACCATGAGTAGCTCTTACCAACGGATGATTATTTTCGTAAAAGAAGTTCTTGCCTAAAAGCAATTGAATTTGCTTCAACTGCTGCACCCAAACCTTTTGTGTCAGCTCGTTGAATTTGCCATCGTACTCGTAGCTTGGAAAAGATGCATTCACCTGACTTAAATAACTTTCGGTAAATGAATTCTCCATAACATCAAGAGCATTCAAAGAAACCGGAACAATCGAATCGGCTTCGGAAGGATGGTATTTAAACCAAACATTTCGGTAACCAACAATTCGAAGTTTCGATAAATCCTCTTCCTCTTTCCACTCCTTAACTGCTCCTGCAATGGCTTGCAATACTTTATAATGGGTATCCGGTCCACTTCCTTCCGGATCCATAGCCAAACTAATAATTGTTGGTTTGTATTTTCTGAATTCCTCCAAAACCGGAAGCATATCCCTGTTCTTTTCAGGGGTTTCGGTGAACACATCGCCTTTATAAAAACCCAAACGCAAGTGGTGAACATTTTTAACAGGAGTACCGAAATGAGCCCAAACCAACTCCTCTTCAAACTCACGAATCATCCCTTTCATTTTCTGAACTTCAGAAGTATTTTTACCTCCATCGTAACTGCTTTCCAAATCTGCAATAATAAAAGCAATTGTCTCATTCAGATGCTCCTTGCTGTTTACTTTCCAGGTTTCAACAATGGAACGAATTACACGATGACACAAACCTCTTCGCTTTCCGTTCTGATTTCGGGCCGCAACCGAATTCAGGAAATGATACACATCTTTATCCCATTTCTTACTAAATCCTACCTCGAAGAAATCAGGATATTCCAACATTTGAATTTCACCTTTGGTGATAAATTCCTGACACTCTTTTAATACACCAATCACAAAACCATTCGTTACTGCGGTAAAACCAGATGTAAGAACAGAAAAATGAACATCGTTAGTTGCTGAACGCATCTGACGGTTGGTGTACGGCATAATTCCCAGCATGATATCATCATGATGAGGGCCGGTATGATAAATTACCTCGTTGGTATCAGGTTTCATCCCTTTTTCCAACTTCCTTTTGATGGAATCAATAACAGTCTGAACAGTTCCTTCATTCAAATCAGGAATTTGACTGGTGTAAGGATCAGCCTTTAAATCTTCCAAAGTTAAATGGTGACCATATTTATTGATTTTCTGACACAGATCGATAACCGCTCTTTCGCTTTTCGCATGTGTCCAATCTCCTGTTTTGTAAAATTGGTTCACACTATCCGTCAATTTACAGGCCGCTCCTGTTGTTAAATAAAAACGACTGTTTTTCTGACGCTGCAGTACCGAAGCCGGATAAATTGCATCAGGTTCGCTTTCCAGTGATCCTTTTACGATATCAGCTTTAGCTTCACCGGCAGCAAAAATGATTGAAACCGCATCTCGATTGTGGGTAATTGTATCCAAACCAATTGTGATAACCAAACGGTTTCTTGATACTTCTATTCCACCCAAATCACCTGCTGCAACTGCTTGTGTCTCGAAATTTGTCTTGGTTAACCGTGTAGTCGAAAAATGATCCGATCCACGGGTGTTAAAAGCAATATGACCATCAGGACCAATTCCGCCCAGGAAAAACCCGATGCCGCCTTTATCGCGGATTTTTTGCTCGTAAGAAGTACACCAGTTATCAATCATGAAAATTGATTTCTGCTGCATCTCTTCCACAACACTTGTTGCCTCGCGGTAACGAAGCGACAAATCAATATTGTAATCGGGAAAAACTTCCAGAAAATGTTTATTATCCACCAATGGAATTTCCTCTGAATTAATTAGTAATGAATTGGATTTCTCCAGTCCAAAACCATCAATATAGTATTTCATCACATAGTTGTAAAAACTATTGTGCTGACGCGGATCAATTGGATAAAACTCATCAATCTGAACAAACTGCAAACCACTCAAATCTGGTTTAGCCATGTTTCCAAGTCCATACTGACTGCGGATTTCGATTCCTTTAGGCTTGTTCCAATTCTCAAGAAGAAACTGAGTATACTTGATAAAATACTCCGGAGTTTTACCGGTTGGTAAACTAATTACTCCCTGAGGATTTTGTTCTGCCCACTCCAAAAAACGAAGTGAAGTCATCAAACCCAATTTTGGAAAATTATCAACCGTTACATAAGGTATTTTGGCTGTAACTTCCTGCACTCCTGATAATTCATAGAATGCCTGCTCTACTTTTGATGTAAATAATGTTTTCATTTTCTTTTTATTTCTATAATCTCTTAACCTTACTCGTTTAAAACACTTCACTTTCGTGAGAAAATAACTGTTTGTTTTAAATTACGCTACCACACGATTAAATACCGGGTTTGGTATCAGAAATAAAACTCCTTTTACTGCACTGATAATTCTTTGCTGTATTTTGATACCACTTGCTTCATTTGCTCATATTGCTCTTCCATGCTTGTTAATAATTTGTATTGAGAATGAGTTCTGATTAAATTGTGCTGCGGTGATTTTATTTTATAATACTGATCTCCGTCGATGTAGTCCATTAAAAACCGAAGAACTTGTTCGAAAGTGATGTATCTGGCGGAAAAAGCAAGGTATTCCAATTCCGAAGCTGTTAAAAACGAAACTGCTTCTTCCAGATATCCTTTGGTATAAGCCTTGAATATTTCCATATCCATGCTCACCTGATCCAAATTCTTATCATCCTCTAAACCAGTATTGGTGTATGATCTCATAGCATCACCATAATCATTCAGCACCGTGCTGTTCAATACGGTATCCAAATCGATCACACACAAATCATTTCCCTCTTTATCAAAAAGAATGTTGTTGATTTTTGTGTCGTTATGAGTTACCCGTGTAGGAATGGTTCCGTTCTCAACCAGAGTCCAGAATTCAAGCATTTCCTCACGGCGATTCTCAACCCAGGCAATCTCTTCAGTCAATCCAGCCTTACGGCCTGCAGGATCTTTTCTCAACACTTCATCCCACTGCTTAAAACGAAATCTGATGTTATGAAAGCCTGGAAGAATATCTACCAATGGTTCTTTCATATCCGATAACATCAATTGAAACTTACCGATTCCCTTTCCTCCTGCATAAGCCAATTCCGGACTGTCCGCAGCTTCATAAGTCAGGTTGTCTTTAATAAAAAGACACATTGCCCAAAAGTCGCCCTCTTCATCTTTGTAAAACAAATCACCATTCTTTGCAGGTGTAATTGTCATTGCTTCGCGTATGATATCACCACCTGCTGCAGCTATTTTCTGCTTAAGGTGAGTTGTCACTTTTAAGATATTCCCCATCATTCCGGGCACATCCTTAAAGATGTTCTTATTCTTGCGTTGAAATAAATAGCTTGGGTCTTCTTCAGCAAGGGTTGTTACAATAAATGTATCGTTAATAAACCCTTCTCCAAGAGGTTTAATATCTGCTATTTCCCCTTCAACAGAGAATTTTGAAGCTATTTCTTTTAAAGTATTCGTCATATTTCATCTTTGAATGAGGGCACAGTAAATGATTACTCATGCCCAAATTGGATTCATTATTTTGTTCTTATTTTATGTCCTTTTAAACCGTAATAAAGAATATAAAGAAAACAAGGAACACAAACCCAGTAGGCATTTTGTGCTCCGGCAAAATCCTTCATAAAACCGTAAATCGTTGGAATTAAAGCGCCGCCAACAATTGCGATAACCATTAAGGATGAGCCTGCTTTAGTGAATTTTCCCAAATCAGTCATTGCAAGCGGCCACAAAGCGGGCCACATTAAGGAACATCCTAAAGCCATAAATGAAATAAAGTAGATTGATAAATCTTGAGGTGAAAGCACAACCATTAATGATCCAAACAAGGCTGTTACCGCGCAAATTCGAAGGGCTGTAGCCTGATTAAGATATTTAGGAATTAAAGCGGCTCCGCAGATGTATCCAATAACCATACCTATCGGCGCAATCCATGCATAATATTCCGCATTGGCTAAGCCCAGAGCAGTTGCATAATCAACCAAGGTTCCTAACGAAACGGTTTCAACTCCAACATACAGGAAAAGAGCAAACACGCCTAACAAAAGGTGCGGAAACTGCCAAACAGATGTTTTATTTGCTGCATAAGGACAATCGTGTGCTGAATCTTCATCTTCTCCTACTGCTTTTACTTCAGGCAGTTTAGCCAACAGAGCCAATACTCCCAAAAGAACAAAGACACCAATAATAATGTAAAAAGGGATGTTAATATCGATCAGTGATACATTGTCCACTTCTTTTCCAATAATCAATGCCAAAAATAACGGCGCAATCGGCCAGGCCAATTTATTGGCGATCCCCATATAACTCATCCGCTTTGCGGCACTTTCAATAGGTCCTAATATGGTAATGTACGGATTGACAGAAGCCTGCAGAAAAGTATTTCCCATACCGCTAATGAAGGAAGCCAGCAAAAACAGAGGCAGACTTTCCATTCTTGCAGAAGGAATAAATAAATAAAAACCAACTGCAAACATGATAAAAGATAATGCCATTGTTTTTTTGTAGCCGATTTTACCAATCACCAATGATGCTGGATATCCAAAAATCAGAAAGGCTGAGAAAGTAGCTGCAATCACTAAGTATGATTCGGCAGAAGAAATATCCAAAGCTTTATTTAAAAGCGGAATAATATAACTGTTTATCCCCAGTGCAAATCCAATTGCGAAAAACATTACTCCAACTATAATAAGAGGAACTACGTACCTATTTACTTTAGTATCCACCACTTGTGCACTTACCATAATTTAAAATTTATAAGATTACTATTTCTATATTATATTCTAAAGTCTAAAATCATCACTTCCTCAAATTGTGTTTTTCATCAACTGCTTTACATAATCCATTAAATTACGAGCATACTCTTCCGTAGTTGCTTCGGAGTAAATTCGAATAATGGGCTCCGTATTTGATTTTCTGAGGTGTACCCATCCCTCCGGAAAACTAATCTTCAATCCGTCAATCGTATTGCAGGGATAATCGATAAATTTTCTGCGAACCTGATCCATTATGCCATCCAAATTGGAAACACCCTCTAATTCTAATTTTTGTTTTACGATTTTATAATCGGGATAACCTGCCCGTAGTTCTGAACAGGTTAATTTTGATTTTGCCAAATAGGTAAGAAACAATGCCACTCCAACAAGCGCATCTCTTCCATTGTGCAATTCAGGATAAATCACACCTCCGTTGCCCTCACCACCTATTACTGCCAAATGATTCTTCATTTCGCGCACCACATTTACCTCGCCTACTGCTGATTCATAGAACTCAACGCCATGCTTTTTAGCAATTTCCCGAAGTGCCATGGTTGACGATAAATTGGCAACTAAACTGCCTTTTGTATTTTGAAGTACATAATCAGCCACCGACACCAAAGTGTATTCTTCGCCAAATGCCTGTCCGTTTTCACAAACCAAAGCCAAGCGATCAACGTCCGGATCTACAACAATACCAAGATCTAACTTTTCATTCTTAACACATTCCGATATTTCCACAATATTTTCAGGGAGAGGTTCCGGATTATGAGCAAAATTACCATCAGGACAGCAATTGATTTCCGTCACCTGTTTCACTCCTAAAGCTTTCAGTAATTGAGGAATTGCAATTCCTCCCACCGAACTTACAGCATCAACTGCAATAGAAAAATCAGCTTCTTCAATTAGTATTTTATCCACCAAAGGCAAATTAAGAATATGCTGAATATGAGTCTCTAAATAATCATCTTTCTTAGAGTACTTTCCTAAATCATCAACATCATTGTAATTGAAATCCTGTTTCTCAACAAGATGCAGCAAATCCTTCCCATCCTGATCAGAAATAAATTCGCCTTTTGCATTTAATAATTTAAGTGCATTCCAATTTTTAGGATTGTGACTTGCTGTAATAATAATACCTCCGCCGGCTTTTAAATCGGTAACAGCCATTTCTACTGATGGAGTTGTTGCCAATCCAAGGTCAACCACTTCGATACCAACTGAAAGCAATGCCCCAACCACCAGTTGGTTTACCATCTCTCCACTGATTCTGGCGTCACGGCCAACGATTACTTTTTTAGCGGCACCGCTGTTTCGGAGCCACATGCCAAAAGCTCCTGATATGCTGACGATATCCATTGGTGTTAAGCATTGCCCGGGTCTTCCTCCAATAGTACCTCTAATACCTGATATTGATTTTATTAAAGTCATTTTTCTCTCCTATAAAATTATGCCCACAACTTTGAAGGATATGTTCCCTTCTCTATCAATTTACCAATCGCTTTAACCGCTTTTTCTTTATCTTCCCGATAAGTTACTCCAAACCACTGAGCATCCGACTTCAATACTTTAACCTGTGTTTTTCCATCTTTAATAATATTGGCAACTTCAGAAGGAATAAAAAATTCAGATTTCAACTGATTCCCTTCTTCTTTCAGAAAAAGGATAAACTGAGCTTCCAAATAATCGAATAGTTTAGGAGTAAAACCCCAAAAATTCATCGACACAGTCGTTTGCGGAACCAGCTGAACCCACTCTTCATTCTCCTTGTATGCGATTCCATTTTCCAACTTCTCAATATGAGTCCGCTCAACAACGGCAGTCAGGTGATCATTCTCATTTGTTCCGCAAACTCCTCTTGATACCGAACCATTTTCTGAAATGGTATTGCCTAGCTGGTAGCCAACCATGCAGTTTTCTTCATCAGTAATAGTGTTGCTTAAATACTCCGCAATAGTTGTAAAAGCCTCAACGCCATAGTAATCGTCTGCATTAATTACTGCAAAAGGTTCATTAATACAGTCTTTAGCCATTAAAATTGCATGACCTGTTCCCCAAGGTTTTTCGCGTTCCAGATTATATACTGATCCCTCAGGAACCTTTCCTATTTCCTGATTTACGTAATCAACTTCAATCTTCCCTGCTAGTTTTGCATTAAAAAGTTCTTTAAACTCTTCCTCAAAACTCTCTCTAATCACAAAAACAATCTTACCAAAACCGGCCTCAATTGCATCATATATCGAATAATCAATAATAGTTTCATTCGTTGGCCCAATCGGATCGATCTGCTTCAATCCCCCATACCGACTTCCCATTCCTGCAGCTAATACCAATAACGTAGGTTTCATATTATTATAGTTTGTTTTTTAGTTGCCATATGGAACTTACCAAGCTGGGAATATCATCCCCATGTGTGTCAAAACAGTCTTGGCATGGACGTTTCATATCTTATTTAATTCTAAATCAATTTTTACTCTTCAATTTTATCCTTACCAATACATTTCTGTAAAGATTTTCTCAAAAAAAGCAACCACCTGCCGTGCATCACTACTACTACAATGTTCCAATGGTTTTTAGAAAAGGCAGATGGTCACCATACTTTATGAAAATTGCTCCCCGTAAGAACACTACTTCTACACAAATCTTCAACGCAAGTTGAAAACAACAGGGAGACAATTCTCTTCTTAACTAATCACTAACTATTTTCTTCATAACGTTTGCCATAGTTCCCATAAGAGCGGCATCATCCAGCAAATCTGAATTTACCAGCTCAGTCTCCGAACTAATTTTATCCATAGCATATTTATTCATCCACATGCTTACCGGACTGATTATATATTTTCCTGCCTGAGCCAATCTTCCTCCAATAATTATCATTTCAGGATTCAGTAAGTGAATCAAAGTCACCAAACCTTTCCCCAGATATTCACACATCTTGTTCAATTGGTCAATAGCAAACTGATCACCAGCTAAAATTGCATCAACAACAGCTCTTAAATCAATCTTTTTCCCCTCATCCTTATATTTGGCTAAAAAACTTTCCTGCCCTCTCTCAATTCCTTCCTTTATTTGCCGCACCAAAATCTTCCCTGATGTTAAAGTTTCCAAACAACCAATTTTCCCGCAATTACAAAGTGTTCCCTCAGGATCGATTAAAATATGGCCAAACTCACCTGCAAATCCATTTTTACCACTATGCAATTCGCCATTCAAAATCATTCCTAAACCAATACCATTACTTAAATTCAAGCACAACACATTCTTTTTATCTTTGGCCTTTCCAAAAGCTTTCTCGCCTAATGCCATGGTACGGGCATCATTGTCGAGCAAAATTGGAAATCCCAGTTCCCAGTTCAGGTAAGCCCTTAAACCATCTTCTGCAAACGACAAATGCGTATGGGTCAATCCATTTTCAGCATCAACCAAACCAGGAATTGAAATCCCTACAGCCAACACCTTTTCCCGCTCAATACTTATTGTTTCAAGAGCAACATTAATTTTTCCAATCAATGCCTGACAATACTCACTGCTATTTTCCAACTCAAATTCTTTAAACTCTTCGCGGTATATCAACTGATTATTCAAGTCGAAAACAGCTAAATTGAGTGTATGCAGATTAATATCAACACCAACTACATATTGATATTCAGGATTCATACAATATAAATTTGGACGTCTTCCTCCAATTGATTCTCCAATTCCATTTTCAAGAATCACCCCAAAACCCAAAAGATCTTCAACAAGCGAAGCAACCAAAGGCTGACTCATTTTTGCCGTTTTCACGATTTCTGCAATTGAAGCAACTCCATTGTAATACAAATGGGATATTATTTTACGATACTGGTTCTGCTTCCTCTTTTTAGCATTAACAGTACCTGCCAGTGTTTTTTCGTATAGAAATTCTAATTCCAATTTAATCTCGCTTTTAATCATTTTTTTCAAAGGATAAATATATATAGTTTTCACAAAGAACCAACATCTTTTAAAAAATATTATAAAAGATGTTGGTTCTTTAAAATGGAATTATTAATAAGTCCCTAGTAAATACTAGGCCTTATTAAGGCCCAAAGCGGACAAAAAAATAATTATCGCTTTATAAAGAACCATTATATCCCGGCATTAATTTTACTGTATTCTTAAAAATCCTTAATTCACAATCACTTTTCCCGATTCTCTTTTCGGCTTTACTAAAAAATACTACCTTTAGTGCTCTTGAATAATTAACACTAAAATTTAACGGAGGAATATACTAATGAGCAAAGAAATTTTAAGCCTTGAACCTAAGGCTATTTGGGAAAACTTTTATTCATTAACTCAAATACCACGCCCATCGAAGCACGAAAATGCAATTCAGGATTTCATGATGAAATTCGGACAGGATTTGGGATTGGAAACTATCAAAGATGCTGTTGGAAACATCATCATTAAAAAACCAGCTACACTAGGTTTTGAAAATCGTAAAGGAGTTGTATTACAGGGTCACCTGGATATGGTGCCTCAAAAAAATGCTGACACCGTTCACGATTTTGAAAAAGATCCTATCGAAACACTTATTGATGGAGATTGGGTAACTGCAAAAGGAACAACTCTAGGTGCTGATAACGGAATGGGAGTTGCTGCAGCAATGGCTGTTCTTCAAGCTACGGATATTGAGCATGGTCCTGTTGAGGCTTTATTCACTGCCGACGAAGAAACTGGTATGACTGGTGCTTTTGGTCTACAAAATGATGTTTTAGATGGTGATATCCTTCTAAATATGGATTCGGAAGATGAAGGCGAATTGTATGTTGGTTGTGCCGGTGGTATCGATGCCAATATTACTTTCAAATACAAAGAAGACAAGCTTGAAAAAGGATATGTTGGCTACAAGCTATACATGAAAGGCTTAAAAGGCGGTCATTCAGGAATGGAGATCATTTTGGGCCGTGGAAACTCAAACAAATTGTTATTCCGATTTTTAAAAGCAGCAACTAAAAAATACAAATTAAGAATGTCTTCTGTTGACGGAGGATCTTTGCGTAATGCGATTCCACGTGAGTCGTTTGCAATTGTTGCCGTTCCTGAAAGATATACTGAGAAATTCCTTGCCGGAGTTGCAGAATACGAAGCTATTTATAAATCGGAATTATCAGCTGTAGAACCAGATTTAGCATTTTTTGCTGAACCAACCGATGCCCCAAAGCACGTATTCAAAAACAAGAGCCAGAAAAATTTAATCAACGCCATTTACGCATGTCCAAACGGTGTAATCCGCATGAGCGATGCTATGCCGGGATTGGTTGAAACATCAACTAACCTTGCACGTGTGGTAAGTGAAGATGGTGTTGTTACCATTCAGGCCTTATTGCGTTCATCAGTAAACTCTGCAAAAGAAGATTTGGGACAAGCAATTGTTTCAACTTTTGTATTGGCTGGCGGGAAAGTAAAATTGGAAGGTGAATATCCGGGATGGAAACCGAACATGGATTCTCCAATCTTGAAAACCATGCAGGAAGTGTACAATAAAAAATACGGAAAAATTCCTGAAATCAAAGCTATTCACGCTGGTTTGGAATGTGGTTTATTAGGAGCTGTTTACCCACATTGGGATATGATTTCTTTCGGACCAACGATCCGTTTCCCTCACTCTCCGGATGAGAAAGTAAAAATTGATACCGTTGTTAAATTCTGGGATTTCTTAGTTGAAACTCTTAAGAATATACCGGTAAAATAATACAATCAAATACTGATATGAAAGGAACGTACAATTGTGCGTTCCTTTTTTCTATGGCATAAGAATTTAACCACAAAGTAAACTCGAAGGATACCCACTAAGCTACACAAAGAAAAAAGAGTTGAATCTTTCATTTTGCAGAGAAAGTACCAACAGGCGAAAGGGTGTATCACAAAAAACCCCATCGCTTTCTTTTAAACTTTCCGATATCTTCCTAAAATCAGAAAAATGACCCCATAGAAAATTACACCAATCATTATTGCAAACACCAACGAACCCAAGGCAAATTGCAGGTAATTTTCACCCAAATTCCTTAAATCCATCAAATCGGGCACTTCCTTCTGGAATTCACCATGCAAAACAAGCGCTCCGGTCTGATAACCAGCAATTACAATTAAAGGAATTAATGGAGGTATACTACTGATATTCACGGTTATCAAAGCCAGAACCTTGTTTAATCTTAATAGTAAAGCGAATGATATTGCAAGTACCGTTTGAAATCCCCAAGCCGGAGAAAAGGCAAGAAATATTCCCAACGTCAATGATAATGCTATTGTCGCATTGGAAGTATCGGTACAAGCAATCTCTGTAACAATGGATTTCTTTATTTTGTCTAAATTGAATCGCCGCAACACCTTCTGATAATTCATCTTCTTCATCTTTCATCAGCAAACAAATCATACTGATAATTGTTCACCAATTACTTTTTTACTGCTTACTGTTCATTGTTTCAATCCATTCCCCCTCTGTAGTCATAAATCGCCCCATTAAGTTAGCAGTCATACACGAATGAACCGGTAATATTCCAATCAAATCACCAATCACAAACTCATCAAATAATTCATCACTGCAGCGGATAATTCCATGTTCCTGAGACAGGCTTGCTAAATACCCTCCGCCTATAATTTCACTCCATCCATTTTTGGTAATGCGAACAATACTCCCAAAAAGCTTTGTTCCCTCGTCATCTGCTTCCAAATATTCTTTAGAAAAATGAACACCTCCACCATGAATCACCAATTCATTACGATCAATATTTCTGGCAATTACCGGACAGGCCATCACCACAGCTATTTGATCCTCATTGCACGATCCCAACACATATTGCATAATGTCGTAAAAGACAAAATTCCCCGGACGAATTTCATCAATCCCGTAAAATTCATCACTAATACTGCAGGCTGGTGTATCCCCTAAGGATACTTCAAGACCAGGAATTTCTTTTCGAAAAACATCCTTTAATTCATTTAAATCCAGTAATGTTTTACTATGGTTCTTGTGTATTTCCTTCTGATCTGAAGCCTGATAATTATGCCCTGTATGAGCCAAAAAACCCTTACAGTTTAATTTATCGGATTCATCCATTAAATTTACCAATAAGCGAATAGAACCAGTTGCTTCAGCAGGCATACCTGAGCGCTGATAACCTGTATCAACTTTAATAAATACACCAACAGCATGTTTTAATTCAGATTGTAAAAACGCAATTGTTTCCTGCGATTCAACAACTAAATTCAGTTGAATTTTTGAAGCCAATTCGTTAATCAAATCAATTTCACGCACATTTACCGCAATAGCAACAGTAATGTCTTTCCATCCGTTATTGGCAAAATATTCCGCCATTTGCATGGATGAAACAGCAATGGCCTCCACTCCTCTTTCTTTGAACCACTCACCAATCTCTGCCGATTGATGTGTTTTAAAATGAGGACGCAAACGCGTATTTGAACGCTTTGCCTTGGCCTGCATTGTTTCAATATTGGCAATGCATTTTGCTTTGTCAAGCAAAAGAGTAGGACGAATTATTTTAGAATCTAAATTTTGCATCGAAATTAATTTTAAATGGTACTCAATCAAAAAACAGTGCTATTCTCTTATTTTTGATCGTAAATCCATTAAAATATGATCTCTCACACTTAGTATATTTTCAGAAAAACCGACTTTATAAATGTGTGGACTAATAAATCGTTTATGTCCATCCGGCAACTGAGCAAAGCGTTTCCTTACATAGGCATTTATTTCAACAGGAGATTGATTTTCAATTAATATCTCTCCATTTTCCATCACCTTACTCATCAGCTCTTCACACTTATAATCCGTAACGTAAGTATGCTTATGACTATGAAAAGGATGAAACAGACGATTCGTCGATTCTTCATTCTCTAATAAAATACCATCCCGAAAAAACATTCCATCCTCATCAAAATAACGAATCACCTTTTTCTTTCCAGGCATGGTGATTTTTTCAATATTCTCAGATATTTTCAATCTTGGAATTCCGTTGTTCTGAACCAATTTATAAACCCCATCTAAAGCTCCGGCATCTTTTCCGGTAACCAATTCAGTGCCGATCCCATAACCATCAATTTGTGCTCCCTGATCGTTCAAACTTTTAATTACATACTCATTTAACTGGTTTGATGCGATGATTTTCACATATTCTAAACCAGCCTCATTCAACATTTTTCGGGCCTTTTTACTTAAATATGCTAAATCGCCGCTATCCAAACGAATGCCGATCATTTTGTATCCTTTTGCTTCTAATTCCTTTGCAACAATTATTGCATTAGGAACACCCGATTTAAGTGTATTGTAAGTATCAACCAGCAAAACAGTACTATCCGGATTGATTTCAGCATAACGACGAAATGCTTCCAGCTCGTAATCAAAGCTCTGAATCCAGGCATGAGCCTGTGTTCCCGTAAGCGGAATATCGTAATTAAATGCACTGTAAACATTCGATGTTGTATTTGCTCCTCCTATCACAGCCGCACGGCTGGCATGTATTCCACCCAAGCCCTGAGCCCTTCGCAATCCAAAATCAGCAAAATCCTTATCACCAATTACATTTCTTATCCGACAAGCTTTTGTGGCAATTAACGACTGGAAATTCAGATAATTCAGAAGTAAGGTCTCAATTAACTGAGCTTCGATTATATTTCCTTCGACCCTTACCAAAGGTTCATTTGGGAATACAATTTCCCCTTCTTTCATACTGTAAACAGTGGCAGTAAATTTAAAATCCTTTAAATACTCCAGAAACTCATCTTTCAATCCTGTTTTCTTCAGAAATTCAATATTTTCTTTACTGTAACTAAAGTTTTTTAATATTTGAAGCAGGTCCTGCAATCCTGCAAAAATAAGGTAACCACCTTCGTACGGATTAGTTCTGTAATAGTAATCAAAGACGGTTTGTTCATTTTCTTTACTACTTAAAAAATATCCCTGAGCCATGGTCAGCTCATAATAATCGGTATACAACCCTGTATTTTCTGTTAATGTGTCCATTGGATTAACTTAAATAAAAATCTTGCTAAAGATAAGTAATATATGATACTATGCCCAGAAATCTGGAATCGATATGTTTAGATAAAACATGATATCTGCTTTTTGTTTCTTTAAGGATTAATCTTACTTTAGCACCCCTTAAACAATTACTCAACATTAACAGATAAAATAAAAGAATATGACTGAAGCACTAAGACTGACTCTTCGAGATTCGAAAGCAGCACGATGGGGAGCATTGGGGATAATTTCTATCACGATGTTTGCAGGTTATTTTTTAACCGATGTAATGTCTCCTTTAAAACCAATGCTGGAATCCGAGTTTGCATGGTCAAGTACAAACTACGGAATATTCACCAGTGCATATGGCTGGTTAAATGTATTTTTTGGGATGCTTATTTTCGGGGGTATTATCCTTGATAAAATGGGGGTTCGCTTTACCGGAATTATGTCATCCGGAATTATGGTTTTAGGAGCAGGCATTAAGTATTGGGCTATCACTAATCCAACCTTAGTTACTGACACAACTTTTGGTATCCATACTCATGTGTTTATGGCTGCTGTAGGATTTGCCATTTTCGGTGTTGGTGTAGAAATTGCAGGAATTACTGTTTCTAAAATCATTGTAAAATGGTTCAAAGGAAACGAAATGGCTCTGGCTATGGGAATGCAAATGGCTGTTGCCCGATTGGGAACTATGCTGGCAATTGCAGCTCCGGTTCCATTGGCTACGTATTTTTCAAGTGTACACACCCAAGTTGTAAACGGTGAACTAGTTGAAAAAATGGGACCAAGCGTTTCCGCACCTATTGCTTTTGCATTTATATTGCTGGTTATTGGATTCATCACTTTCTTTATCTATGTGTCGATGGATAAAAAACTGGATGCATCACTTGCTGAGTCGAACGGAACTGATAGCGAAGAGCCATTTAAATTCAGCGACATAGGTCGTATTGTGACCAACAAAGGCTTTTGGTTAATTGCTGTTTTGTGTGTATTGTTCTACTCTTCAGTTTTTCCATTCATTAAATATGCATCCGATTTAATGGTGAACAAGTATGGTTTAGACCAAAATCTTGCAGGTATTATACCAAGTTTACTGCCATTAGGAACACTATTCCTAACACCTCTGTTTGGTGGGGTTTACGATAAAAAAGGCAAAGGAGCTACCATGATGATCATTGGAGCCGTCTTAATATTATTAGTCCATTCTGTATTCTCATTACCAATATTAAATTACTGGTTTGTTGCAGTTGTTTTGGTAATTATTTTAGGAATCGCATTGTCTTTAGTACCTTCTGCTATGTGGCCTTCAGTTCCAAAAATCATTCCTGAAAATCAATTGGGAACCGCTTTTTCATTGATCTTTTGGATTCAAAACTGGGGATTAATGGGAATTCCATTGTTAATTGGATATGTATTGGATCAATCGAATCCAGAAGTTGCATTAGCAAAAGCTAACGGCACAGCAGTACCATTATACGATTACACAAACCCAATGCTTATTTTTGCAGGACTAGGCTTACTGGCAATCATAGTTGGTATGTTATTAAAAATGGAAGATAAGAAAAAAGGTTACGGCTTAGAATTACCGAATATTCAAAAATAGCCTAAATAGTAAATATCATATAAAAAAGCTGTCCTTCGGGACGGCTTTTTTCATATAAGTCCCAATATAGTTTCTGATTTGTTTTTTTATTCATTTATCTTAATTTAGTAACCTCTTAAACCTGAGTTTAATTTAAAAAATACAACGAAAATGACAGAAACATTAAAAAGAACGTTGCGCGACTCATCTGCAATGCGTTGGGCAATGTTGATCCTTCTTTCGGGACTAACCTTCAGTACCTACTGGTTTCAGGATTTCTTTTCCGGCTTAAAAGGGCTGATGGAATCGGAAATGGGATTTTCCAGTGAAGAATTTGGTCGGATTCTTGCTCTAACCACCATTGCCAATATGTTTGGTATGATTATCATTGGAGGTATCATGCTCGACAAATGGGGAATTCGAGTTGCAGGTATTGTATTCGGTGGTCTTGCAGTTCTGGGAGGATCTATTTCCGCTTTAGCTGCTTCCGGATTTTTCGGAACTGAACACGGCACCATGTTAAACATGATTATCGTAGGTCGGGTTCTATTTGGATCCGGACTTGAAGTTGTTTGTGTTGTAGCAACCAGAACCATCGTAAAATGGTTTAAAGGTTACGATCTTGCCTTGGCGATGGCTATCAATATGGGATTTGGCCGATTGGGTAGTGCAATGGGTACTGCACTTTCATTAGATATTGGAGGAGGACATGTTTCTCCTGCTGTTACTTTTGCAGCCTCGCTTATTGGCTTAGCCCTTATCATGTTCCTGATTTATACCGTATTTGATATCAAGTTGGATAAACAAGAAAAAGCGATAAGTGATAATAGCGGTGAAGTCTGTGATCCTGAAGAAGATTTTAAATTCTCTGATTTAATTGCATTAATCAAGAACAAATCGTTTTTATACATTGCTCTTCTTTGTGTAACTTTTTATGCTGCCATTTTTCCATTCATGCAATATGCTCCCGATTTATTGATTAATAAATTTGGATTCACTCAGTCCCTTCCTCAGGCAGGAGAAGTTATTTTATGGGGAAGCAAAGCAATTGGAGCCTCAAGTATTTATCTTGTTTTCTTCCTATTTGCAATTCTTTTTGCTGTTGTGCCTAATAACTTTGAAAATAAACAAACCAGATTTTTGTTTAAAACCGGCGCGTTGATTGCTTTCTGTTTCTATCTGTTTGTAATGAAAGATATTCTAGCAATTTGGTTAGGAAATGGAGCAAAAACAGCGAGTTTAATTCCTCTTGGAACAATTATATTCACTCCTATTTTCGGTAATTATGTAGATAAAAAAGGAAAAGCAGCATCCTTAATGATTCTTGGATCGTTACTTCTGATTTTTGCTCATATCTCTCTATCGATACTAGATAATGTGTATATAGCTTATTTGGGATTATTAAGTCTGGGAGTTGCATTCTCTTTAGTACCTGCTGCCATGTGGCCTTCGGTTGCTAAAATTGTTGCAGAAAACAGATTAGGTACAGCATATGCTACCATGTTTACCCTTCAAAACTGGGGATTATTCTTATTCTTCTGGGGAATTGGGGCACTGCTTGATTTTGTAAATCAAGGAATACCTGAAGGACAACCTAAAGATTATACCATCCCGATTTTGGTATTGGTAGGCTGTGGTGTAATTTCCATTTTCTTATCATTCTTACTGAAAAAGGCTGACAGAAAACAAAACTATGGTTTGGAATTGCCTAGCTAACTGGTGATTTTATAAAACCACTTACATATTAAAAGCCGTCCTTTGGACGGCTTTTTTTAGTATCTTCTTAGGCGATCTATCTAATCGGGACAGGCTAATCCAGTAATCATGATAACAACTTTTTTTGTAATGTGATTTTCAGTACGGTTTACACAAGTGACAAATAAGGGTATTAGCGGTTTGAAAACTTAAAATAGGATTCTGTCAGAACTGTAACCTGAACCCCCGTTGGTTTTTATAGGGGACAATACACCTTTACCATTTTGTGATATATAATGAGTACGCAACTTTTTCCAAGTAAAGAAAGGATGCCCAAATTTGAACATCCTTTGTTACCCCTTATATTTTGGAGCCTTTAGAATTGTTGTCTAGAATTACCACATTGCATCCAACAATTACCAACTAAAAATGTCCGGGAGTTTCCCCTATAGATATTCCCGAACCTCTGTTAAACAATTATTGGCATCATTGTCTAACAATAAAATCTTGAACCGAATATAAACACGCTAACTGTTTATTACCTGGAAAAGCTATATTTAATCAAAAGTTAAATTTAATTTTTTCCCCATTTTCTAAAATGTTACGAAACAACAAATACGCAACATGATGGTTTTGCAACCTAATTGAAGTCTTAAGAGTAAATAATATGCCGTAACTAATTGAATGTTACGGCATATTAAAGAAAACCAATTAATTATGCTATTAAAACCAAAATCCCGGGACACCACTCCCAATATTTGGAAAATCATTTAACAAATGATTTCGAATATATAATTACAATCCACAGGCCAAAATGCATATAATTCTGTCTTTCAAATAATTACATGTGATGTGAAAATATTTACATCTTTAAAAGTGTACGTATACATCACACACGATGTACGTTTTCGAACAGGCCCAACAACTACTTATTTAAAAGTTTGATTTCCAGAGCTGGTTTTTCCATGAACCCATATTTCGCCACTCTTGAGATACAGGTTATCATCTCCTTTACGGTTACCCGCCCTAAGCGATCCTGAAGATGCTGAAAGATCAAAACTCAATTGCTCAAAATCATTTAACAAGTTCATACTAACATCTCCCGAGGTGGCTTTAAAATAGGATTCTCCCAACAAAACCAATCCTTGTCCTCTCAAATTACCAGAACTACTGGTTAAATTTAGAATTGTTTTTGAATTAAGAATCCCAACATTTCCCGAAGAAGAAATACTTTTAATTTGCCCTTCCACTTTATCAAACTCCTGATTTCCGGACGAAGTTCGGGAAGAAATATTTCCAATCACATTTACCATTTCTATATCGCCTGAGGTTGCTTTACATTTTACATTTCCTGCCACTTTATTATATTCATGATTCCCCGAACTTGATTGTGAGTTTAGATCCCCTTTGATTTCGTACAAACTAATCTCTCCTGAACTTGTTATCACCTCAAGATCAGAGATTATATTTTTCACATTCACATCGCCCGAAGAAGCGTGTATTTTGGTGTAATCCGAAGAAATATTCTCACAATAAACATCCCCTGAAGAATTTTTCACGTCAATCTCCATTTGTGTTGGGACTAAAAATTGTAATGATGCATCAATATTTCCCCAAGACGTTCTTGGCGATTCTATCCATACTCTCAAAATGCTCCCTTCCAACCGGTGATTGATTTTATAAGAACTCCCATTTCTGGATACACCTTTAATAATCCCCACAAATTTCACATCCTCACGATTTTCACCCAACAAGGTAACATCACAAAATCTTCCTTCTACAACTATTTTTTTCACACCATCATAATTTGCCTTTTCATCGGCAAATACCGTTTGAGAAAAGGAATTAAGAGAAAACAGGAACAAGACTAGAAGTAATAGATTCCTTTTAATTAAATTTTGAGTTTTCATTTTATACGGGTTTTAAAAATTGAATTAGTAAATTAATAATCAAGAACAGATTCTCAGTCTATTCCTCATGTATTATGAGACGCTTAACCTGCAATAGAAGTTACAAAAAGGAAAGAAATTTGATTTGATCACAATTTAGAATCTTTATAAATAATTTATTATCTTTGCGCCATTAAAATGAAATAATATATGGAATCAATAACAGAACAAAAAAACAAACTTTCAACCACCATAGTAATTGAGAATAAAGCAATAGCTCCAGGAGTGTTTGTTTTAAAATATAAAAAAGTAAAGAGTTTTACTGCCGGACAGTACATTGGATTAACCACAGATTTAAGCATAACACCACGATTGTACACCATAGCCAGTGGTGAAAACGACACTGAAGTTCAGGTGTTATACAATTTGAAGGATGATGGCTGGTTAACACCAAGACTTAGTGAAATTAAGCCTGGATCAGAACTTTATGTGACAAATCCTGACGGAGATTTTATTGATGATGAATCGCCGGCGTGGTGGATTGCATCGGGAACAGGAATTGCACCTTATGCTGCCATGTTTCGCTCAGGTTTGCTTAAGAATAAAACCCTTATTCATGGAGGCAGATATCATCATTCTTTCTATTTTGAAAAAGAATTTATTCCTGTTTTAAAAGAGAATTACATTCGTTGCTGCTCACAAGATGAAGCTGAGGGTTTGTATCATGGAAGATTAACACGATATTTGCAGGATGTAAAGAAACTACCGGAAAATTGTCGCTTCTTTTTATGCGGCAGTCCTGAAATGGTAGTTGAAGTTCGCGACCTTTTGATTAAACGTGGAGTTGAATACGAAAGAATTGTAGCTGAAATTTACTTTTAATGCAATTAATTTACATGAAAACAGACTGAATAAAAATCGCTGTTTATCTGTAATTATAAAATAGAATAATGGCCAAAGATACCCTTTTAGGAAAAACACTTGAAGAACTGATTCAAATTGTTACCGAATTAAATCTTCCCAAATTTACAGCTAAGCAAATTGCCGACTGGTTGTACAAAAAAGACATTACCAGTATTGAAGAAATGTCTAACCTTTCGTTGAAAGCAAGAACTGCTTTGCTGGAAAATTACGATCTTGGTATTACTGCATCAACCAAAGTACAGGTTTCGGTTGATGGAACAAAAAAATACCTTTACCCGACTGCTCATGCTCACAAATTTATTGAAACCGCTTACATTCCGGATCAGAAACGAAATACACTTTGTGTTTCTTCGCAGGTTGGCTGTAAAATGGGTTGTTTGTTTTGCATGACCGGTAAACAAGGTTTTCAGGGACAATTATCAAGCGGCGAAATTATCAACCAAATAAGAAGTTTGCCCGAAAGAGAAAATCTAAGCAATATTGTTTACATGGGAATGGGAGAACCTTTGGATAATGTTCCTGAACTCATGAAATCCCTGGAGATTCTAACCTCGGATTATGGAATGGCTATGAGCCCAAGAAGGATCACCGTGTCTACCATTGGGATAATTCCTGGAATGATTGAATTTCTTAACCATAGCGAATGTCATTTGGCTGTTAGTCTGCATACTCCTTTCGAAGATGAAAGAAAAAGATTGATGCCGGTTCAAAATGTATATCCAATAAAGGATGTATTGAAAATAATTCGTGATTTTGATTTTGGTCTTCAGCGCAGAATTTCTTTCGAATACATCATGTTTAAAGGAATTAACGATACGCCCCGTCATGTAAAAGAGCTTTGCAGGATTTTGGATGGGATTAAATGCAGAATCAATTTGATTCGTTTTCACCCAATTCCAGATACTCCACTTGACGGATCTGATGAGGCAACGATGGAAGATTTTAAAGAGCAGCTAACGAAAAAAGGAATTACCACAACGATCAGAAGATCGAGAGGACTTGATATTTTTGCTGCCTGCGGTTTGCTTTCTACAAAAGAACTGGTAAAAAGACAAGAAGAAGATTTCTAAAAAAAATCCTGCTTAATTTAAGCAGGATTTTTTTTATCTATATTTTTATTTGTCACTTGATGTTCTAACAATCAAATCGGCATGAACAACAACCTCTTTTATCGCTTTGGCATCCGGAGTTTTTTCCATTTGTTCGAACAGTAATCTTGCCGCTTCCCGGCCAACCTCTTTTGGATTTTGATCCATTGTAGAAACTGAAGGTTCCATATAACGCGATCTGCGACTATTTGAGAATCCTACTACTGCAAGATCATTAGGAATTTTAAGACCTAACTCTTTTGCTGCTGCAATTGCTCCAATTGCCATATCATCATTTATAGCAAAAATAGCATCCGGACGATTGGCTCTGGACAATAAATCCAATGCCAGACTTTTCGCATCTTCCACAGTAAAATCACATCGGGAAATTAATGTTTCATCCAGAGGGATATTTTTGTCTTCCAAGGCTTTTTTATAGCCTCTTAGTCTGTTTGTTCCGAATAGCATAAACTCAGGTCCGGTCATGAATGCAACTCTTTTGGCACCACCATTAATCAAATGAGTTACTGCCGTATGAGCAGCCGCAGCATCATCAGCAACAACTTTGGAAACCTCTAATTCTTTAGATGTTCTATCGAAAAGAACCATTGGCACTCCCATATCCTGTATTTTATGAATATGATCGTATGTAGTTGTTGCACGGGTAAGTGATAGAATAATTCCATCCATTCTCATGTTCAGGAATCCATTTACATTTTTCTCTTCCTTTTCGATTCTTTCATTTGAAGAACTAACAAATACCTGATAGTTGTGCTCATCAGCAATCTGCTCAATTCCTTTTACAACAGTAGCATAAAAAGAACTAACAATTTGCGGAACAACAACACCAATAGTATTCGACTTTTGTGTTTTTAAAGCAACAGCTAATGGATTTGGCTGATACTTTAATTCCTTTGCCAATTTCTGAACTGCTTCTCTGGTTGTTAAGCTAATTTCGGGATTGTTTTTAAGAGCACGTGAGACAGTGGAAACTGAAATACTTAGTTTTTCAGCTATGTCTTTAATGGTTACAGGTCTGTTTGCCATAGTAATAATTTTAGAATCTTACATTCGATTGTCTGAAATTGTAATAAAAATACTGATTTATATCACTTTTCCTGACAAAAAACAAAGATAATATAATTTAGACAGCTTCCATCCTGTGAAATCTACTTTTTAGTGGTTGATTACACCCATTTTCAACATCACGGGCCAGCTTAAGCCATTCTTAACATTTAATTAATGCATTGGCACTTCAAAAATCAAAAAATCTGAATTAACAATACCCATAATATCCAATGAATTAACACTATCCACACCTATACCATCCCGCGGCCGAAGAACTTCTCCATCAACTGTCAGTTCTCCGTTAAGAACAAAAACATAAACTCCGTTTGCGTTACCGTTTATTGTATATTCGAGTGTATTTCCACTAGTTACTTTTGCCCGGAACACATATGCATTCTGATTAATTTTTAAAGCATTATGTTGTGATGATTTTGGAGCAACAAGCAGTTGCAATTCACCATTCTCATTTACATCCGGAAATGATCGTTGATCGTAACTTGGTTCCAGTCCTTCTTTTTCAGGAATGATCCAAACCTGGAGAAAATGTACATCTTCCGTTTCTGAGGCATTGTATTCAGAATGCATAATACCTTTTCCTGCTGTCATTACCTGAACATCATTCACTTTAATTAATTCGGAATGTCCTGCACTGTCTTTATGCTTTAATGCCCCTTTTAATGGAATTGAAATGATTTCCATATTTTGATGCGAGTGAGTTCCAAAACCCATTCCTGCTTTAACAACATCATCATTAAGCACTCTTAATGCTCCAAAATGGATTCGCTCCGGACAGTAGTAATCAGCAAAACTAAAACTGTGCTTGCTATCCAACCAATCCAATTGACTACTTCCTCTTGTTCCTGCTTCGTGAAATACCTTATCCATATTTACCTCCTGTTATAAATCTTTACTACAAAGTTAATACAGAGGTGCTTGTTGGTAAATGGACAGAATTGCGTTTGGTTTGTACTATTTATTGAAGCGAAAGCTAATATCGGCCTGCGTGAAGGATTGGAGTGTACCCCACAGCGAAGAATGAGCGAGGAGTAGTAACGGAAAGCCTGACCCGGAGGGACACGCCCAAAACGTGAAAAAAGGCGGAAAATGAATTCCGCCCTGATTTTTATTACAATACTTTCGATTTAATCACCATGAGTTTTTCGCGGGTCATTTCGTGCATGGAATACGGAATACCTCCTATGCCGATTCCTGATGTATCGCGTCCGCCAAAAGGCATCCAATCGACACGAAAAGCGGTATGATCGTTTACCATTACTGCCGATGCATTCAGTTGATTGACTGCATCCATAGCCACATCTAAATTAGAAGTGAAAATGGCTGACTGAAAGGCCAAAGGCAATGAATTTGCGCGATTAACGGCATCCTGCAATTTGGAATAAGCATAAACACAAACCACCGGACCAAACACCTCGTGCTGAGAAACTTTCGATTCCGAATCAGGATTCAGAAGAACTGTTGGCTGATAACAGGTATCAGAAATCCGTTTGCCCCCGCACATTATTTTCGCGCCTTCGGCAACGGCTTCGTTTACCCATTGCTCTACCCGATCGACCTCGTAAGTCTGAATCAGCGGTCCCACTTCTGTTTTAGGATCCATAGGATCTCCAACATGCAATAAATTTGCTTTTTCGACCAGTTGAGTGGTAAATTCTTCAATGATATTTTCGTGAACATATACCCGCTGAACGGATACACAGACCTGACCGGCATGATAGAATCCTCCTTTTGCCAATGCGGGAACGGTTTGCGAAAGATCAGCATCTGCCTCGACAATTACCGGTGCAGAACCTCCGTGCTCCAATGCACATCGGGTTCCCGGCGACAGCTTGGACCGCAGATTCCATCCCGCCTCGGCCGAACCTATGAATGAAAGGTAGTTGATCCGTGAATCTTTCACCATGTTTTCGGCATTTTGGCGGTTGCAAATAACCACCTGTGCCCAATCCTCTGGCAATCCGGCTTCCTTCATAATTTTCACCAACTCGATTGCCGACAGCGGCGTTGATGTTGCCGGCTTGATGATAACGGGTGTGCCAACGGCAAAAGCTGGAATTATTTGATGCACTGCCAGATTTAACGGATGATTAAAAGCGCTTATGCTGAGAACGACACCAATTGGTTCGCGCAGGGTAAATGCCCATCTGTTTATTGAAGCCGCTGTAGTTCCCATAGGAATTTGCTCTCCTTTTAACTGACCAATGTGTTCAATGGCCAATTGCACACCATTAATTGCACGAAGCACTTCTACTTTACTGTCCTGATAAGGCTTTCCTCCTTCGGAAGCTGCAATTTTTGTGAGTTCTTCGACCCGCGTCTGCATAATGGCTTTTGTTTTTTCAAGTATGGCAATGCGCTCGTAGGGTTTCAGCCAGCGGGACCGGTCCTGAAACAAGGCATAGGCTTTGGCCAATTTTTCTTCCACCTGATGCTCATCGAGCAAAGGAATTTCCTGAATTAAACTGCCATCGAACGGGGAATTTACTTTTATTGAGTTCATTATATCAACTTATTTATTTTGATACTACAAAATACAGGTTTTCGCGTAAAGATCTTCATTCAAACCCTTTTGATTTTCATCAATAATTGAACGGACTAAATTCAAAGAGTTAATATCTGCACATTATAATTCCTTAATCTTCAATAAACTATATCGGAACAGACAGAAAATCCGGTAAATTGTTCTTTCCTATTCTCCGAAAGAAGCTCCAAACATGTACATTTGCAACTCGAAAAATTTCACCTGTACAAAGCCTCATCATGGAAAACTTAAATAAAAATCTTAAACATTTACGCCTGCGCAAAAGATTGTCTCAAGGCAGATTATCGAACCGAATTGGCATAGGAGCCTCATCAATTAGTGCGTACGAGAAAAAAAGAAGTGTCCCAAAAATTACCACATTGATGAAATATTCGAAATTCTTCAAACGTAATTTAGACGAATTGGTTAACGAGGATATCAGCAAATTGGATCAGGAAAAAACACAGGACACCAAAGGAGACAAACTAAGAGTTTTGCCCATTTTAGTGGATGCACAAAATGAAGAAATGATCAGTCTGGTGCCAGTAAAAGCTGCTGCAGGTTACCTTAACGGATATTCTGATGCTGAATTTATCAGCGAATTGCCCAATTTCAGAATGCCATTTGCCGAGCTATCGGAAAACAAAACCTACCGGGCTTTTCAAATTGAAGGAGACAGCATGCTGCCAATCCCTTCCGGCGCATACATAATTTGTGAATACGTTCAGGATTGGGAACTAATAAAAGATAACAGCTGCTGTATTGTATTGACTAACGACGATGGAATAGTATATAAAAGAGTAAAAAAAGATTTTCGAAACAATCAATTGCTGCTCAATTCTGACAACCCGGAATATTTATCTTTTGAGGTAAGCCTGAATCAAGTATTGGAGGTATGGAAATCCTTGGGATTTGTAAGCTTTACATTGCCTGAACCGGCTGGAAATAATAAAAAATAAAAGACTATAAAAATCTTCAAATTTAAATCCTGACAGCGAATTGCTTCATCCTTTTTTTTCCTACTTTTAGCTCTGTAAAATCATTCTAAATAAATTAGTTTAATCCAACAAAAACATGAGTCTAAAGGGGATTTCAAACAATTACAAAGGTGTTTTGTATGCCATGATCACAGCACTTTTATGGGGTTTTCTCCCAATTTTCTTAAAAGTCAGCCTGAAAGATCTGGATTCTGTTTCCATAGTATGGTTTCGTTTTACGTTTGCCTTTTCTATTCTGTTTCTCTACTATTTAATAACCGACAAAAGGCAATTAAATATTATAAAACGACCTCCTTTCATCTTGGTAATTGCTGCACTTGCTTTGGGTGTAAATTATCTGGGTTTTATGCAGGGAATAAATTATACCAGTCCGAGTAATGCGCAAATTACGATGCAAACAGCTCCTATTTTGTTAGCCTTGGTCGGAGTTTTCTTTTTTAAAGAGAAATTAAACAGCAAACAATTACTTGGATTTGGAATTGCAGGATTGGGTTTATTTCTCTTTTACAGAAATCAGCTGCAAGCCTTTATACAAGATACAGAAGCATTCAACACGGGTTTTTTCTGGATAGAATTAGGAGCGGTAATGTGGGTTTTGTATGCTTCACTGCAAAAAAAACTGGTGCAAAAACACCCGGCGCAACTGTTAAATATGGTTCTTTACGGAATACCGGCTATTCTCTACGCTCCTTTTGTTGATTTTGCAGCCTTCTCAAATCTTGATTTTTCCTCGTGGGTAATCGTGATTTTTCTGGGCATGAATACTCTCGTGGCCTATGGTTGTCTGGCATTGGCTTTCAAGTATACCGAAGCCTACAAAGTAAGTATAATTGTAACCGTTAACCCAATTATCACATTAACAAGCATGGCTGTTTTATCCTCTATGAATGTAGAATGGATAAAAACAGATAGTTTAAGCATCTACTCAATGCTTGGCGCTGTATTTGTAATTGGGGGGGCAATTACGGCAGTTCTTTTCTCAAGGAAAAATAAAATTTTAACAGATAAGCAAATACATCGTTTTCAACAAAATACCAATTGCTAAAAACGATGTATTCAATCATGTCTTAAATAATATCTAGTTTGGTATTTATACCAAATTAACATCAAAACAAGCCTTATAAAATGTTTCTTTTCAACTATATCTTCGTTAAAAAAGATGCATCGTAACATGGCTATGCTTTACTTTTTTGCCTCGATACAGCTAAAAATTAATTCATTTTATTTAAAGTCTATTTTGAAATTAAATTGGTATTAAACTCACCCATATCTGCATCAGCACGATATAGATTTTAACAGGATATTATTGGAACGAATCAGGAAAATTACAAACCTGCTTTATTTCTCCGTCTTTTTCACGAATCCATGTATCAAATGTTCGTTTACCTTCTTTCAATACAATAACCCGGCCCCCCTGCTTTAAGTCGCCATAGGAATTTTTCGCACCTGAAGCCCGGCCGTATGCAAGAGCCATATTATAATATGATGCCACATAATCGTTCACGTGATCGTGCCCAACAAAAGTTCCCATAACATCGCCTTGCTCTACCATTGCACCAAACATTCCACTATTAATTTTCGAACAGCACTCTACTTCTTTTCTTGTTCCAAATGCTTTACCATTGCACCAGGCATCAGTATACTCCGGCAAGGGTATATGAAAAAATGCTAAAGCAGGAATCGTATCCTTATTTTCATCAATAAACTTCTGGCTTTGCTCTTTGTACCAAACCACCTGCTCGGTTGAAAACCAACCATAACCATCCACTCTTGGTTTTATTGTGCTGTAATCCTGAGAATCTAAAAAATAAAGTACCGCCTTGCTATCAGAGTTGGTACTGCTTTTTACTTCACACAAAAAATTTGTACCCTTTAAGCTATCTGTAGATCGGTTAATGCAAAAATCAAGACCATCCAAAATAGACGCAACATTATTTCTAGGCATTTTATTCTCTGAATCATGATTTCCAAGTGTTACAGCCCAATGCAGCTTGTGCCTCTTAAAGAATTCCGCGAATATTTCATAACAAGGTTTAGGATTATCACTATCTGTTACTACATCGCCGGTAAACACAACCAAATCAGGGTTTTCTTCCTGAACCAAAGTTGCGAGCAAATCCATAACGTGCTGCTGGTTGTTTTTACCTACAGTGACATGCGTATCAGTCAGTTGTAAAATTTTAAATTCCCCATTCGGGTTAAACTTAAAATCAACAGATTGAGAGAAAGACATTTGAGCGATAAAAAAACTGAATAATATCAGACTTATTTTTTTCATTACTTACTATATTTTTAAACTTAATAAAAGCATTTTCCCACTCCTGATCCTTACAGATGAGAAGTGAGGAAAAATTAATTACAAACGAAACTACCCTATTTCAAATACCAGGGAGTTTCGCGAATATCATCCTTACCGGAAAATTGGCGGGTTACCGCTTCGGTTACATTTGTTTTGTTGTAATCATATTCCGTTTGAGGATACATCCAACGGTTAGGTATTGTTACTCCCGGTGCTGTTTCAAAAATTGGATAACCTGTTCGGCGCTGCTCAAAAAACGGCGTTTTACCAGCCTGAAAATAAGTCTGAAGATACTTTTGTGTGATAACATACGATATCTTCATATCTACCGATGGAGCCTGATCCAAATCAACAAAAGAATTTAACAGATATTGATCACAAGCTTCGGCACTTAAATACGAACTATAGCCTTTTGTTGATGCCTGACCCGCAAAAAATGAAAAAGATGCTTTAATTCCTTTGTTGTACTCAGCCACAGCATCGCCGCTAATCCAACCTCTTAAAATCGCTTCTGCAATAATAAACTGTTGCTCAGGATATCCTAATAACATCATTGATTCACATACCGGATCGTCGTAATATCGGGAATTGGGCTTGGAAATATTTCCAGCCACTGCTTTTGCATTTACAAGACTATATTGTACTGTTGGATTTCCTCCTTCGTAAGATGTAAAATCAGTGACAGCTTTACCTGATTTAAGAGCATTTGGTGTTTGGGTACAATACACAAACAAACGGGGATCTTCCCGGTCAATTAATTTTTGAACAAAAGTTGAATCCATATACAATCCAGATCCAAAGCTACTTGAATTAAAATTCAGGTATCTGCTTCCTGATTGATCCAAAAAGTTTATCTGTGTACTTTCACTTACATCATTCATTAAAACTTTACCGGAATAAATATCTGCAAAACGTGATGCAACAGCTTCTCCTCCAATAGTCGGTTTGTGAGATAAGGTAAGCAAAACCTTTAAACGAAAGGCATTTACTAGTTTTTGCCATTTTGACAACGAACCATCATTAAGAATATCACCGGTAATAATCTCAGTATTTCCTTCCAACAAAGTATCAGCTTCTTTCAATAGATTTAAGATCCCAACAAAAACATCTTCCTGCGTATCGTATTTTGCGGTATATATTTCGTTGGTCTCCCCTTGCAAAGCCTCAGAAAAAGGGATATCTCCATACTTAATGGTCAAGTTATAGAAATACCATGCCTTAAAAAATTTTGCAAGAGCCAAGTTAGCATCGGAGCTTACACGTACGGATTCCTCTTCCAGTTTCTGTATATTTCTCAAATTATCAAAAGAACCAAAGTCTCCTCTTGTCCAGTTGTAAAACTGTTCAGAGCTCTCTCCATCAGTAGCTACAAGCATTCGCGATTCGTATTGAAAATTGTCAAATTCGCTAAAAACATCCCAACATGCTGTAGTTAGCAAAAGCTGAGGTGAGGTTTGGGTTGGTTTATTCGGATCCTTATTAAGCTCCTCAAAATCAGTACATGAAACAGCTGCTGCAGCTAACAATATACAAGTACATATTCTAACAATCATTTTCATTTTTATTATCTTTTTGGACACTTTGGATGTTTATTAAAAAGTGAATTTTGTTGTTACACCAATGTAACGTGCTGATGGATCCTGCAAATCATCATCATTCCCAGTTGTAAAATCAGGATCGACAAGCGGAATATTTTTCAGAACCGCCACATTATTTGCAAACAGAGTAATAGTAGCCCCATTCAACAGCCTCACCTTATTGTTATTATCAAAATTATAAGTAAGAGCAACCTTGCGAAGTTTCACATAAGAACGATCGAAAACATTGGCAAATTTCTTATTTTCATCTTCGGTTACATTTGCACGGTACGGATAATTCTGACTCCATGTTTGCCAGCTGACTGCAGTGGTGTTTTCTACGATATCCCCATTTGCTAAAACATTAACACCTTTAGGAACATACACTGCTTTTCCTGCTGCATACTCGGCATCTCTGCCGGTTGTAGATTCGGGATGACGTCCTCCCCACCATAATTTCTGAATGGTTTTAGATGACATTACACCACCAATTACTCCATCAAAATCGACATTAAGAGTGAATTTTTTGTAGTTAAACGTATTCTGAAATCCGAAGCGGGCGTTAGGATCTGTATGCCCCAAATATCCTTTTTCACTGTCTTTTATAGTCAATCCGGTGTTGGGATCAATAATCAATCGTCCGTCATCAGTTTTTTTCCATTGGGTTCCCCACATATCATCGGCTCTGTCACCAACCCGCAGATCGTTATATTTTTCTTCTCCTCCGTAAATTTTTGTAAGCGTTTTTTTATTAAAGCTCCAATTGGTTCTTACATTCCATTTAAAAGCCTTGTTAATTAATTTAGCAGAAAGCGCAAGCTCCAAACCTTTTGTTTCATACTCATTGCCATTCACATAACGACTGGAAAATCCGGAAGCTTTGGATAAAGGCAGTTGTATAATCTGATTTTCATCAACAACTTTATAATAAGTTCCTTCAAGTCCCAAACGATTCTTAAAAAAAGAAGTTGACAAACCAAACTCTGTTGAAGTTGATTTTTCAGGTTTAATATTCGAATTCACAATTCCTGCCGGATAGCTAATTTTTGGACTCATCCCAAATGTCCCGTTATTGGAATAAGTTGACTCTATCTGATAAGGATCCAAATCACTGGATACCTGTGCCCATGAACCATATACTTTAAGATAATCGACCTGTTTTGGCATAGTGATATAATCTGAAACCATAGTACTCAAAGCAACTGACGGATAAAAATAAGAGTTGTTTTGAGTAGGCATGGTTGACGACTTATCGTTACGACCGGTTAGTGTTAAAAACCACGATTTAAAAACATCCAGAGTTGCCGTAGCATACACACTCGATGTCGCTTTTTCCTCTAAATAGTTAGTAGCCATAACGGGCCCCTGAGAATTCCCCATATTGTAAATTCCCGGCACAATTAATCCATCGGTAGCCGCATATTCCTGCTGATATTTTCTGTAAAAATAAGATGCTCCTCCATTCACTGTTAAATTAAGATCATCAGAAATATTGGCTGTATAAGTAAGCAATACATCGGTATCGAAATTAGTCTGCTCGCTATTCCAAGTCTTGTAATCACCCTCACGGGAATCGCCGTAATTCATATACGATTTAGGACTTTGCATGTTCTCAAACAAATCCTTCATTCGAACAGCGCCCCGCCCTTGTATTGAAAGATTTGGAAGAATATCCCAACGCAGTTTCACCTGACCCGATATCACATTTCTATCGTGAGCCTGCTTTAATTCGCTGGAAGCAAAATATGGATTATTGTACCACGCATAATTGTAATTTGCCTGCTGATATCCTTCTTGTCCCGGTATCCAAAAGTGATTTTTTAAAGCCTCACCATCCACATCGTCACTCATCCAGACTAAAACTGTGTACATGTGATTTTTAGGTCCGTATCCGTATCGCGGATAGTTTGGAGAATATACCTTCGAGTAAGACAAACCACCTTCCAGCGTAAGATCTTCTGTCAATTTATAACTTCCATTAAAATTTAAACCGCCGCTGTTAACACGGGAACTGGGCACCTGACCTTTCTGATAAGCATACTTACCGGTCATCATAAATTGTCCACGGTCTGTTTTCATACTGATTGACATATCGGTATTCGAAATAATTCCGGTACTCAAAAAGTTCTTTAAATTGTTGTGCTGAATCCATGGAGTTGGGACTCTCTCATAACGTGACCGATCATCGTATTTGGTGTTTTTAACACCACCATACCATTCAATTGTTTCACCGGTTACTTTATCGCGTATCGGACTGTTCCATTGCGCAATCATTTTTCCAGATTCAAATTTAGGTCCCCAGGTCATGTCTCCATCAGAGATACCACCATCAGCTCCGTCCCAAAATTCATATTGTCCGTTAGAGCCACTACCATACTCATGCTGCGGATCAGGGAAAGCAGCATACCCGGCTGACACCATCAAAGTTGTTGAAACTGTTGTTTGCAATTCTTTTGATGTCCCTTTTTTAGAAGTCAAAAGTATTGCTCCATTTTTTCCTCTACTCCCATAAAGTGCAGAAGCTGAAGTTCCTTTCAATACGTTTATGCTTTCAATATTTTCAGTGGGGATGTCAAAAAAATCGGTCTCAACCGGAATTCCATCCAATACAATCAGAGGCTTTTTACCCCGAAGCTGAAAATCAGGAGATTGAAAAATACCTGTTGGGTTGGTTACCGTTAATCCTGCAACCTGCCCGGTTAAAGCACCTCCCAAATTCAAACTTTTCGCCTGAACAATTACGTCATCAACAATTTTTTCTGTTGCATATCCAATTTTTTTCTTTTGCTGTTTAATACCTATTGCTGTAGCTACAACCTCATTAAGCTGCTGCACATCTTCGCCAAGCACTACATTAATCAGCGTACGTCCGTTAACAGGCTCTTCTTTCGAAGCAAATCCCATAAACGAAAATACCAGAACATCATCAGATTTTGCTTCGATACTGTAATTACCATCAAGAGAAGTAACCGTTCCCTTTGATGTCCCTTTCAGCACAACATTAACGCCCGGCAACGAATTGCCTTGCTGATCGCTAACCCGACCCGACAATTTTATCTGAGCATTTACGATCAGTACATTCGTAAAAATCAGAAGTAGTAAAGTAATTTTTTTCATTTCGATTAAATGTCAAATTAGATATTGATTAATACAATTTTATTATAAAGAGCAATCTCTTCATTTTTGCTTTTCTGTTTCTTTAGTTGTTTCTCAAACCATTCACTATCTTCGCTTATAGCCGCGATGCCGATTTTCAGTATCTGTTTTATTTGCTGACTTGCACCCGACATAGAGCAAGCCTCCTTTTTTAATTCTTTTCTCAGGTAATTTTCAATTCCCTTTATACTTTTATAAATGCGGGGTTTTCTTATCCTCAAAACCACATTAGGGTCTCCCGCTACCGGTTGTTCTTCATACATGTAAACACTCTCGAACAGTGCATAATACTGAGCAATTTCCTTCCCCCAGGTACTTTCCACAGATGCCCTTACCGGCAAGGAAAGTTTTTCCTCATCAGGACTGTAGTAAGTAAAAGTTAATTGTTCGTCGGGTGTTGTTTCTATAAAATCATTCCCGTGTTTATTTGATGCAGGCCATACCGTCACATCATCAGAATTTAAACTGGCAACTTCTTGTGCACGTAATCCTGACACAACTAACACTAAGGCTAAAATTAAGGTGGTTCTAATTTCCATATCGTCATATGTATTTGTGAATATTCAAGCTTTTTATCTGGCTCAAAGTACACGAACACATATCACCTAATGATAAGCTTAGAGTAAACTTTATTTTAAATATTAAAATGTATCTATGTAAAAAACCGGAGAGAAGTAAATAGTATATTTCGTGGATAACCCCTACAGAAGAACCAACACAACACACTTATTAAGTGAGATTTACATGCGTTCCATTTAATTATTAGGAATTAAATATTTCCAATTCCAATACATAACCATCAATTGACAGAACAACTAAAGGTTAATTTAAGATGAACTAAAATTCTTTTGAAACTTTACTGAAACAATAGTGGATTAGATTGTCAATTTATTAGCTAACAATCCATAGGAGAAGAAACAAAAAATTATATTTTGCCAAAAATCACACAGTCGGACAAAACGGAGATAAAATAACTAACAGATGAATAAAACAAATAATGCAAGCATTTACCATATGCCTGACATCACAATTTAAGTTATGGAAGAACAAAAAAATCCACTACCTATGGTAATGAAAATCTGAAGATAAAACCATTGTACAAAGAAATGGATCTTGAAGTGCTAATCAATATTTGGCTCAATGTGAATTGTTGATACGTAACCGTACTTTTCGAGAATGGCTTCTTCCAGTTCTGTTGCAATATCGTGAGCCTTTTTTATTGGCATATCCTGCGGAAGTAATATGTGAAAAGTTAGTTCTGTATGATCCCCATATACATGAAGATGAAAATGATGAGGTTCTAATTTGTACGAAGACACTTTCTCAATGGTCATTTTTAGTTCCTGAATGATTGTATCGGAAGGGCTCTCTCCCAATAAGGAATGAATAGAATCACTAATAATTTCATACGCAGCATGACCAATTAGTATGGCAACAATCATTCCTAAAGCTCCGTCGACCCACCAAAAATAAGGACCTAAAAATATTCCAACCAAAATAACCAAAGAAGATATTGCATCGCTTCTATGATGCCATGCATCAGCTTTTAACACTTTGGAATTGGTTTTCTTTGCTCCGAAATAGGCAAATTGAGCCAACAATTCCTTTGTTACAACCGACACGATCATAACTACAATAGCAATGCTCCCAAATTGCGATGACTCCCGGCTTTGCAGCGTATGATAAGATTCAATGATAAAATCGAACGCCACCAAGAGAAGTAAAATTCCAATAATAAAGGCACTTATTAAATCGGCTCGTCCGTGCCCAAAAGGATGATCCTCATCCGCAGGCTTCTTCGAAATCTTAGCACCAACAATTACAATTACAGAACTTAAGCTGTCCGACAAGGTATGCCAAGCATCTGCAATAATTGCAATGGAACCTGTCGCCAAACCAGCCCAGTATTTTAATCCAAAAAGCAATATATTCCCAATTATTGAAAGCCAGCCTTCTACCGAGGCCCAATTCGATTTATCTAATTTAAACTTGGAATTTTTCAATGTAAACGAACTTTAGCAACAAGTTATTAACCTAAGTTTGCTGAAATTATTGTATCAATTAAACTAATTCTTCATTAACTGAAAGAAGTTTTGAAGATGCTAATTTGGTTTTATTTTTCTTATCGATGTAAAAATCAATTCTTCCCAAAGCAATTCCAGCCCATCCAACTTGATTAATTAACACTTCTTCACCGTCCAAATTCAGAACCCGTTCCGGAGTTTCCAATAAGGTATGTGTATGTCCTCCAATAATTAGATCTACACCTCGTGTTTTTCTGGCTAAATTCACATCACAATCAAAACCCAAATCATTCTTTAATCCTAAATGAGAAAGACAAATAACCAAATCGCATGTATTTTCATCCTTTAAAATACGAACCATTTTCCCGGTAACATCAACAGGATCAACATAGGAGATAGAGCCTCTGTTTTTTGGCTCCACATAACCGTCTAAATTTACTCCCAGACCAAAAACGCCAATCCTAAAATCTTCTTTATCAATTATTTTATAAGCTGGGATTTGACCATACAATTCGGTTTCAGAAAAATCATAGTTCGCATTCAGCAATGGAAAATTAAGGTGTTTCAATTGACTTGCAATCCCCTCAATACCATTATCAAACTCATGGTTCCCAATAGTTCCGGCATCATATCGCATTTTCGACATTAATTTAAATTCGGCTTCCCCCTTAAAGAAATTAAAATAAGGTGTGCCTTGAAACACATCGCCTGCATCAAATAACAAAACCAATTCTTCTTCTTTTCTGATTTTTTGAACCAATGCATGAATTCTTGCAAAACCTCCCAAACCACCAAATTCAGGGTCGCCCTTTGGAAAAGGTTCAATACGGCTGTGCAAATCGTTGGTATGAAGAACCGTGATTTTCTGTAATTCTTTTTTAGCAGCAGAAGCTCTTTTGGGAATAATTCCTGTTCCCAAAAACAAACCCGCTACACCGATATTTTTCAAAAAATCCCTTCTATTCCACATTGTAAATCCTCCCGTCTAGTTCTGCTGAAATATGTTTTCCATTTTCATAATCACGCCTAATGTATTTGATCATTTCCGATCTTAATTTAAGGTGCAAATGTCTGAACGTTTCCCTTGTCTCAAATGCAGACAGCCCGCCACCACCATTCACCAAATAATCTATTGATAAAATGTGATATGTTTTTCCCAAATCAACCGACGTTCCATTAACAAGAACATCAACCGCTTGCTTATCCTTAATTCCCATTTTCACACCGCTAATACCTTCACCTCCAAACCCGGCAACTTGATTCAGAAGTTTCATTAAATCGTCCCCTTTCATTCCAACAATCACTAGTTTATTTTTAAAAGGTAACATTTCAAAAATTCGCCCGGTTGTTATTTCTCCTTTAGGCATTCCTGTGCGAATTCCCCCCTGATTCATTATCACCAAATCAACAGAGTGGGATAATTGATTTTCAACACAGAATTCTTTCCCAATGGCAAGCATTGCATCGGCAATATAATCAGACAATTTACTCTCTGGCTTACCGGTAATCATTTCTTCATCACAAACAGAAATAACCGTATTCATTTCCCCGTCGAGCTGAGATTTATAGCTTTCGATAACATTCACAAAAGCAGTGTCCTTTTGCGAATTCGAATCCATAACTGAATCAATCGTGTAATTCTGTTGATGATCAGGCTTATTAATCTTACTGCTTACAGAACAACCTGAAAAGATCAGCAGTAAGAATAGTATCCTAATTGAGTTATTAAAATATAATTTCATGTGAAAACAGATGAAAGAGTGATTAAACACACCCTTGTCCTTTTTAAGGGAATGTAAAATTATAAAAATAGCTTGATTTCTATATTATATAAATCTGAATTAATCAAAAATCTAAGGTTAATTGCTGAGGTTCAGAAAAATTGATTTGATTGGAAACAGTTAAACCCAGCAGTCGAATGCTTTCTTTCAGTTCAATTTGGTTTAACAATTCGTTTGCCAGATTAAGGATTTGATCCAACCGATTCAATTCCTGCAGAATGGTTTTACTTCTTGTTACCTGTTCAAAACTACTGTATTTCACTTTTAAACTTAAAGTCCTTCCTCTAAAACCACTCTTCTTTAATCGGCGCAGCAAATCTTCTGCAGTTGCAATCATGTCTTTTCTGATCAAATCTTTATTCGATAAATCGGCATGAAATGTATGCTCAGTACTCACCGATTTACGAACCCGGTTAGGATTCACCGGACGGTTATCAACACCTCTTGAAATTTGATAATAGTAAACTCCGGCTTTCCCAAACACACGAGTCAATTCAGCAAGGCTTCTCTCCTTCAAATCTTTCCCTCTGAATATACCCAACTGATGCATTTTATCAGCAGTAACCTTTCCAACTCCAAAAAATTTATCAATTGATAACTGCTCAATAAACTGCTCAACATCTTTAGGAGGAATAACAAATAAGCCATCAGGCTTTTGATAATCGGAAGCAATTTTAGCCAAAAACTTATTTACTGATATTCCTGCCGAAGCCGTTAAACCAGTCACCTCCTTAATTCTTTCCTTAATCTCTTTAGCAATCAAACTCGCAGAAGGCAGATTTTTCTTGTTGTGAGTAACATCTAAAAAAGCTTCATCAATAGAAAGAGGCTCTACCAAATCGGTGAATTCATGAAAAATACTCATAATTTGCTTCGAAACTTCTTTGTATCGGTCATGCCTGCCCTTTACAAAAATCAAATTTGGGCATCTCCTTTTCGCGATAGAAGAAGGCATTGCAGAACGCACACCGAATTTTCTCGCTTCGTAACTGGCAGCAGCAACAACTCCCCTGTCTCCGAATCCCCCAACCGCAATTGGTTTGTTTCGAAGTTCGGGATTATCCTTCTGCTCTACCGAGGCAAAAAAAGCATCCATATCAACGTGAATTATTTTGCGATATTCCTCTTCCATTTTCAATTCAAATATCCAGAAACAATTTAAAAAATAATCGTTTCAATTTTTGTAATTTTACACGCCTTAAAAAAGCGAATCAATTCATATTTCCTATTCAACACTTTGCGAAAATAGGGAATAAATACAACCAAACCCGTTCCTGTAAGAACCAAAATAAGTAAAGTGAACCAAATTAAAGATCTTACCAGAGGAAAAATTTTTCCTCAAATTATAAAACTGGCTATTCCAATAATTGCCACCTCATTTGTGCAAATGGCATACAACATGACGGATATGGCGTGGTTGGGACAAGTTGGAAGCGAAACTGTAAGTGCTGTTGGAATTGCTCTTTATCTGGTTTGGTTTGGTTCATCACTCCTCTTTATTACTAAAATTGGTGCTGAAGTAGGAATTTCACAATCAATAGGAAGTAAAAATCTTGAACGGGCACAATCATTTGCAAAAAACGCGTTCAGTTTATCTTTTATTATCTCCATTGGATTTGCTTTATCAGTATGGATATTTGCCGACCCTATTGTAGGTCTTTTTAATATTAAAAGTGAATTTGTAAACGAGACTGCCTTCAAATACCTTCGGATAATTGCCGTTGGAATGCCATTTACCTATTCCAACATCACTATGGCTGGTATTTATAATGGAGTTGGCAATACCAAAACCTCATTTTGGATCAATGCCTCCGGCTTGATTATAAATATGATACTCGATCCAATTCTTATTTTTGGTTGGGGAAGTATTCCAGGCATGGGTGCCGAAGGTGCAGGAATCGCGACTGTAATTTCTCAGCTAAGTGTTTTTCTACTATTTATATACTACTTGTATATCAAGGAAAATCCATTACAAATCAAAAACTATTTAGGGAAAATTCAAAAAGAATTCTTCCTCCCAATCCTAAAAATAGGAGGTCCTGTTGCTCTCCAATCAGCTTGTTTTGCCTTTATCGCTATGATTTTAGCAAGGGTGATAAACAATATTTCTCATGGAAATCCCATTCCTTTTTCAGTTCAATCGATAGGATCACAAATAGAAGCACTATCCTGGATGACCGCCTCTGGTTTCTCAACTGCATTGGGTACATTCACAGGCCAGAATTATGGAGCAAATAAATGGAGACGAATTCAAAAAGGTTTCTTCATCACATTAGGAATCGCAGGTTTTATAGGATTCATTAGTACCTTGCTCTTCCTTTTTGCAGGCGATCATATTTTCGGATTGTTTATAAATAACAGTGAAAATAATGTAGTGCATATGGGCATGGTTTACCTATTTATTCTTGGTATTTCACAGATATTTATGTGTGTTGAAATTACAGCAACAGGAGCCTTTAACGGAATTGGACGGGCAGTTCCACCTGCAATAGTTGGAATTGTTGGAAACCTGATGCGGATTCCCTTTGCCTATATATTGAGCTACACTTTAGTTGATTATCTACCTGAATTTCAGAACTGGATATCTTCCGAGTCTGTTTCGGCGACAGGTGTTTGGTGGGGATTAACCATTAGCAGCATATTAAAAGGAAGTATTTTATTTTTGTGGTTCCTTTTTTTACTGAACAAACATCCCGAAAACCAGTCTCCAATTCCTTTAAAACGTTTATGGATAAGAATCATTCCAAGCAGATTGCGCCAGTCCTCTACAATCATTAATCCAATCGAGAATGAAGAATTTAAAAAGAGAGCTTAAAATAACTGAAGATGGTTCTCATACCCTCTTTGTTCCTGAATTAAATGAGCATTACCATTCTACTCATGGTGCTATTCAGGAAGCGATGCATGTGTATTTAAATGCAGGATTCAATTTTTGCAAGCAAGATCCAATTCACATTTTAGAAATTGGTTTTGGTACAGGACTAAACTGCTTCCTCACTCTTATTGAAGCCGAAAAACAAAACAGAACCGTTATTTATCATTCAATAGAATTGTATCCGATAAAAAAAGAACACATTCAAAGCCTGAATTACACCGATCAAATAGAAGGATCAGACAGAGACGTTTTTTTTAAGCTGCATCAGGCAGCATGGAATAAGGAAGTTGAAATCACAAAAACATTTACACTAAACAAACTGCAGGGTGATCTCAGAAAATTTATTTTTCCTGCTATGTATGATCTTATTTATTTTGATGCCTTTGCTCCTGATATTCAGCCCGATTTATGGACTCAGGATATTTTTGAAAAACTGCACAATCACCTGAAAGAAGATGCAGTTTTAACAACCTACTCTACAAAAGGAATCATAAAACAAGCTCTGAGAGGTGCAGGATTTGAGGTAAAACGTCTGCCTGGCCCACCTGGTAAACGACAAATGCTGCGAGCAAAGAAGTTATGCATCAATAGAAAACCAAATAATTGAATGAAGATCTTTTTTTATTGGAAGTTAAATGCAAAAAAAGGTTAATTACAAGTTGATTTTCGATATTCTGAGAGAAAAGCTTTACCTTAGACGATTCTTATGATCTTGCTGATCATAAATAAAATTGAATTATTATAATTAAATATACAATACCCGAATGAAGTACACAGAAGAACAAGATAAGGTAAGTTATTGCCTTGGATTAAGCATCGCAAGTAATTTAATAACTTCAGGAGTTAAAACAATTAGTGTTGAGCCATTTATGGAAGCTTTGGATGCTGCTTTTAATGGAAAAATGCCGGAACTATCTCCGGAAGAGGCCAATGGTATTCTTCAGGAATTTTTTGGAAAACTACAAGAAGAACAAGCTGGAAAAGCGGTTGAAGCAGGAACAAAATTTTTAGAAGAGAACTCTAAAAAAGAAGGTGTTGTAAGTCTTGAAAGCGGACTGCAATACGAAATTATCACAGAAGGAAAAGGAGACACTCCAAAAGGAACTGACAGCGTTAAATGTCACTACCATGGAACTTTAATTGACGGAACAGTTTTCGATAGCTCTGTAAAAAGAGGTGAACCTGCTGTATTTCCGGTAAATGGAGTTATTAGAGGTTGGGTCGAAGCTCTTCAACTAATGCCTTTAGGTTCAAAATGGAAACTATATGTTCCTTCGGACTTAGCTTATGGTGCACAGGGGGCCGGAAACCTTATTGGCCCACACACAACTTTAATTTTCGAAGTTGAATTACTTGAAATCGTATAATTATATTAATAACCATAACAATCCAAAAAAAATGAAACTAAAAGTATTATCTATTGCACTAGGTCTTGGACTAATAACATTGGCTTCCTGTAATCAAAAAAGAAATAAAAATGTTGCTCTAAACAACGAACTTGACTCTGTTAGTTATAGTTTAGGTGCTAGTTTTGGTACTAACCTTGAGCGTAACGGACTTACTAATTTGAACGAAGAAGTTCTTTTGGCAGCGTTGTACGCTTCTCTTGACAAAGATTCATTGGTAATTGATCCTCAAAAAGGAAATGCTGTTATCAATAACTACATCAAAGGTCTTCAGGAAAAAATTGGAGCTGAAAACTTAGCTAAGGGTCAAAAATTCTTAGAAGAAAACAAATCAAAAGAAGGTATTGTTGTTACTGCAAGTGGTTTACAATACCGTATTATCAACGAAGGAGACGGTCCTAAACCTCTTGCTACTGATAAAGTTTCAGTTCACTACAAAGGAACAACTATTGACGGTAAAGAATTTGACTCTTCTTATAAAAGAAACGAACCAGCTACATTTGCTGCTAACCGTGTAATTAAAGGATGGACTGAAGCATTACAATTAATGCCTGTAGGTTCTAAATGGGAATTATTTATTCCTTCGAACCTTGCTTACGGTCCACGTGCAATGGGAGCTGATATCAAAGCAAACGAAACTTTAATTTTCGAAGTTGAATTGTTGGATATCATAAAAGACGATAAAAAGAACTAATTAATAAATTTGATTAATTAGTACAACTTATTAAAAGCAATTACCCCTTTTGGAGTTTTCCAGAAGGGGTTCTTTTTTCTTTTTTGACAAAGAATCTTTTTTTAGATTTGCATTCTTTTGCAACTGCAATTGCATTGTTGTAAATTTAAAATCTTGTTTTTAGAAGAATGGATTAATTTTATATAAATACACTTACAACCAGTGCTTTAACAAAGCAAATCCTTCTATTCTATAAAAACCAGACTTTTACAAATAGAAACAATTACTTCTCAATATTCTCGTGTAAGAGAATTAATGAGTCGGAATTCTCCTTTTGATACTAAAATTGAAATAATTTAAAACAAATAAAAATGATGCACGCAGAAATTCATACCGAAAAGGGAATTATGAAAGTGGAATTCTTTGAGAATGATGCTCCGAAAACTGTTGAAAACTTTGTTAACCTATCAGAATCCGGATTTTACGATGGCTTGACTTTTCACCGGGTTATTCCAAATTTTGTGATTCAAGGTGGTTGTCCGGATGGCACAGGTGCCGGTGGCCCAGGTTACTCAATCAATTGTGAATTGAATGGTGAAAATCAATATCACGACAGAGGCGTTTTATCGATGGCTCATGCCGGAAGAAATACTGGTGGATCACAATTTTTCATTTGCCATAGCCGCGAAAACACTTCCCATTTAGATCGCCAGCATACTTGTTTTGGCAAAGTGGTTGAAGGATTAGAAGTTATTGATGCGATTCGTGCAGGAGACAGCATTGATAAAATTGTAATCGTAAAAGAATAATACAAAATATACAGAACATTATGAATTTTGAAATTAATGGTAAAATGATCGTGAAAGAGGAAACTCAATCAATCAGCGATCGTTTCAAAAAAAGAGAATTTGTTATTGAAGTTGAAAATGAAAGAAATTCTGAATGGAATGATTTTATTAAATTTCAACTAACACAGGATCGATGCGATTTATTGGAAACAATTTCTTTGTACGAAGAAATTAAAGTTTCTTTTAATGTTCGTGGTCGTAAATGGGAAAAAGATGGAAAAGTAAACTACTTTTCGAATCTTGAAGCTTGGAGAATTGAAAAAGTACAAGCTGCTGGTTCCCCTGTTCCTGAAATGCCTGAATTTAGAGCAGAAGACGTTCCTCCTGCACCGGAAGAAGATGATCTTCCTTTTTAGAAAATACAAAAACCGCACTGAAAAGTGCGGTTTTTTCAATTAAAAAAATCAAATATTACTGAAGTGCCGATACAATACCGACTGTGTTTGCTCTCCTATTAATGATGCAATAATTTATTAACAATTCTATCAAAAGCCGCTAATCCTCCAAAAGAAACAGCAACAATGTAAACCATTACCGGAAGTTTTATTAAACTATCAAATACTTTCGTTAAAACCTGATTAATTGGTTGTAATAATACAGCATCAAGCTGATGTAAAAACGGATTCTCAGCAGAACTAATTAAAGTTCTCACATCAGTGCCCAAAAGAATAAGTACAACAAGTAAAATAAGTCCGCTTATCCAAATCCATTGATTTCTCGAAATCGGCTTCTTCATTTCAATTGGTTTTGCAAGCCAATCCTGCATTACCATATCCATAACCCTATTCGTAAATTGAGCAGAAGGATCCTCCAACTCAACATCCTTTATCAATTCTTTGATAAAATCATCTTTATAGATATCTTCTTTTTTGCTCATTGTAGTCTAATTTTATATTCTTTCGAATATCTATAATATCGTTTTTAATTCACCATGTAAAGCCAACTCCAACAGAGTATAAAGCTTTTTTCTTGCACGATGCAATTTCACCTTAACATTGGAAGCACTTAAACCGGTAATAGAGCAAACCTCATCTACCGAATTTTCTTCCAGGTAAAACAGAGTAATCAGACACCTTTCATCAGCAGGTAACCTGTTTAATGCTTCGGAAAGGTATTTTTTCCTTTCTATATTTCTTACTTCCTGCAAGGCTGATTGAGTCGATTTTACATTTACCGAACTTGTAAAATCATCATCAATAGAGCTTACATCTAATTTTTTCTTTCTTAAACGCGATATCGCTGCATTGTAAATAATTCGATATATCCAGGTTGAAAATTTTGCATCTCCCTTATAGCTATCCAAGGCCTGATATGCTTTCAAAAATGCATCTTGAGCAATTTCTTCGGCATCTTCACGATTTCCCATCAATTGTAAGGCAACATTAAATGTCATCTTCTTGTATTTATTTACAAGAAAAGCATATGCCCCGGGATCTCCTTCTCTAATCTTGGCTATATAATAGCTATCCTTTTGAAACTTCATATACAGATTGTGCTTTCAATTTAGAAAAACAAGGTCATCAACTAAAAAGACATCGTTTCGTTTCATAATGTTGCGTTGATTCACTTCTTTTTTCCTTTTTATTGAATCATCTACAACTTAGACGCAAAGGATCTAAAATCGGTTACAGCTTATTCTATAAATTCAATATTTTTTTTGCAATTCATTAATAGCAAGTTAAGACAATGCTTTTTATTGAAATAATTGTAAGCGTTAAAAAAATCTTAAAATATTTGTAACCTGTTTGAATAAGGTGGCGTCATAAAGTTGAATGCAAAAATCAAGCTTTGGTTTTCATTCACAATCAATAAAATAATAACAGTTTAATCTTAAAACTTAAATCATGGATATAACAGGAGTAGTAGCAATCATTTCCGTATTTGGAATCATTCCTTTGATCGTTTTCTTAGTGCACCGTCACAAAGAAAGACAAGCTTTAATTGAAAAAGGCATGGATATCAACCTTTTAGTTGGAGAAAAAAAGTGCAGTACTTTAGAAAGCTTAAAATACGGTGTTCTTTTAATTGGTCTTGCAATTGGAATTCTAATTGGAAACATCTTAGATGCTTACACAAGTTTAAATGAAGAAGTTTCTTACTTTTCTATGATCTTTTTATTCGGTGGACTTGCTCTGTTAGTATTCTACGGATTAGCGAAAAAACAAGAGGCTGAGAAATAAACAAAACCAAGCCTTTTACAAAAAATGCGTTCCAAACTGGAACGCATTTTTTTTTATTTTCTTATTATGAGGTCTTAACATCATTTATTTCCCGATATGAAACAGGATCACCTTTTCAACAGCTTTCTCACAAACCGGGCAGAAATGTTTCATTTTATTCGATTTCATTTTGCAATCCTGCATGGGAGAATAAATCCCTTTGGCCATATAACCTCCACCTTCAAACACACCTAAATTATCAATAAAATCTTTCGTCCGGGGTGTAGGAACCGGAATCGAATCATCAAGCATATTTTTCCATTTCGACTCAAAATTAACCAAAGTGGTAATATTTGGCTCCCAAGGTTCAATTTCCAGATTATAAAAATCTTCGTATGCCACTTCCGATGAATAATACTCATCTCCCAAACCGGCAAACCCATGACCAAATTCATGACTTGAAACTTCATATGACAATGCATTATCGGCCGAACAACTTGAATAATAATTGTAGAATCCACCTCCACCGTACTTATCGGTATTAATCAGCACAAATATCTGATCGTAAGGAACATTTGCAGAAATATCATGTATGGATTTGATATCAAAAGTTGTTAGGTAACGATCGACATCGAAAGTATAAAAAGTAGTATTTACAGCCGTGTTTTTATAGATATTTTCGCCCGGAATATCAGTTCCTGAATCTTCCGAAACGGCTTCTAAAGCATATATATTAAATCGGTCTGCATATCTGTTAAATGGAGGTACATCAAGCAAATAACCAGCTACACGTTTGGCATCCGCCCTAAATTTTTCCATTTCATCAGCAGTATACCCTTCCGCTATAAAAGCAATATCTACACTTTCCGCAGGATCACCATCTCCCATAATCTTTGTAAATGAAACACTCCTGGGCTTTTCTTTACCAATAAAATAATTAGTCGGGTCAATCGTATATTCCCATATTTTCTCCATACTGCCATCCCAGTTTCTGGATTCCAACACAAATCGTACTGTTTTTTTAGGATAAGGCATTACGTTTACCTGATAAAATGCTCTTTTTAATTCTTTTGCTTCGGCTGTTGACTGCCATTCCTGAAACAAAGAATTAAAACCCTTTGAATAAATTAATTCTCCGGACTCCACATCAAAAAGTTTAAAACGGAATGTTCCATATCCAAACTGATCAATTAAATTGATTTTACTTCCTCCCCAATTAGGCTCTTCTTTCAATTCTTTCAGAAAAATAGTCTGAGAATTGGCATCGCCCCCCATCATATAATCAATCCTCAGAGTCTTACTTTCAAAATATTTATCAAAATTACTTTGTCCGTAACAAACCGAAGAGATTGCAATTAGTACAAATACCAGTAAAGATTTTGTCGTCATAATAGTTGTTTTTGCATTTAGAGTCTAAATTTACAAATTATAATGAATACACTTTTCTTTTCCTGCAAGGAATAGATATCTTAGATTTTTAATTTATAACTTTTTACTTCATGAAAGAACTCTTGGGCGTTCAATTAAAAAATTGGTTGATCAACGAAGGAATAACCGAATATTGGGCAATAATACTACAATCAATCATCGCAATTACTATTGTTATTTTCATTGCATGGATATGTGATGTTATTGCAAAAAAAATCTTGATCACAATCATCACCAAATTGGTTCGAAAAACGAAAACAAATTGGGATGATATTCTTTTGGAAAGAAAAGTATTCAATAAAATAGCACATTTTGCTCCCGCCGCAATCATATATTTTAGTGCAGGAATGCTTGATCATCAAGGCTTAAATAATTTCATCCAAAATAGTTCATATGTTTATATGGTGATATTGGCAATCATGCTGATTGACACATTTTTGAATGCTGGAAATGATATTTACAATACACTCCCCATTAGTAAAACCAGACCGATTAAAGGTTTCCTGCAGATTGTGAAAATCTTCTTTTACGCAATGGGAATTATTTCCATTGTAGCTCTGTTTATTCAGAAAGATCCATTAACAATTCTTGCTGGAATGGGAGCTTTTGCTGCTGTTATTCTATTAATATTTAAAGATACAATACTCGGATTTGTTGCTTCTATTCAACTATCTGCCAACAAGATGGTAAATATTGGTGATTGGATTTCAATGCCATCAAAAGGAGCAGACGGAACTGTTATAGATATCAGTTTAAACACTGTTAAAGTTCAAAACTGGGACAAAACCATTAGTACCATTCCAACATACGCTTTGGTTTCTGAATCGTTCAACAATTGGAAAGGAATGGAAGAATCGGGTGGCCGAAGAATAAAACGCCATCTAAATCTGGATGTAAAATCGATTCATTTTTTAAGTGAAGAAGAAATCGAAAATTTTGAAAAAATTCGTTTGCTAAAGGATTATCTGATTGAAAAAAAGAATGAAATCCGGACAAACAATCCAGAAGGTGAAATTCCAGTGAATCAAAGAAGATTGACCAATGTTGGTACCTTCCGAAAATATGTTGAAGCTTATCTTCAGGAACACCCCAAAATTCATAATGATATGACATTCCTTGTGCGTCAATTACAAGTATCAGAAAAAGGATTACCCTTAGAAATATACGTATTCTCAAACGACCAGGAATGGGCAAATTACGAGGCCATTCAAGCTGACATCTTCGATCATATATTAGCAATTGTTCCGGAATTTAATTTAAGAGTATTCCAAAATCCAACTGGAGATGATTTTCAAAAATTAGCAAATTAAGAATGAAAACAACATTACCAAAATTGAATTTCTTTGAATCATTAGGTTGGTTTGGGAATATTATTTTAAGCATTGGCGTAATACCTCAGGTAGTACAAACCTACAAAACACATGATGTTTCAAGTTTTAACTGGCCTTTTTTACTCATGTGGGCTTTTGGAGTGTTCTTTACTTTTATTTATATTGTAAACGGAGATTTAAAATCCAATAAGCGTCAATACCCACTGTGGCTTAATTATTTAGTAAATATATTTGCTACCTTTTACCTGTGTTACGCTAAACTGATATTCAGTTAATAAAAATTGCATCAGACATCAACCTAATCACTTAAAAAAGATGAAAAAACTACTTACTCTTTTTATTTTACTCTCAAGCTTTTACGGTTTTTCTCAAACAAGAGTTGGAGGAGTTGAACTACCAAACGAACTGATTGTAAAGGAGCATCAACTGCAATTAAAAGGAGCAGGAACTCGTGTTAAACTTTGGATGGACATGTACGCAATGGGTCTGTATCTTTCAAAAGATATGAATGATGCTGAAAAAATTATCGCCGCAGATGAGAGTATGGGAATCCGCTTAGAAATTATATCCGGATTAATTACATCAGAAAAAATGGAAAAAGCTACCAGAGATGGTTTTAAGAATGCTACAAATGGTGAAATGGAAAATATTAAACAGGAAATTGATGATTTTATCTCTGTTTTTCTGGGAGGTATTGAGAAAAAAGACGTTTTTGAATTTATATACTCGCCTGCTGACGGAACTTTAGTCTATAAAAACGGTGAATTAAAACAATCTATTCGAGGGCTGTCATTCAAACAAGCCCTATTTGGCATATGGCTTTGTAACAAACCAGCAGATAAAAACCTAAAAGAGAAATTAGTAAACTAGTCAATCCCTTTGCATTACACATATTCAACCTATTTTATTTAAGTATTACCTATTTCTTTTATGATTGGTGAAATTTTAATAGAACACCTAAATTTCGTTTAAAAAACACCAAGTTTAAAATAAATATTTACCTTAGCTACGTATACCTAACTGTAAGTTGACCTTTCAACTTATCAATAAACACAAGTCTTTCGGACACTAAAAAATTGTCTCTTAAGAAAAATTTGTGCACCTAAGAATAAGTGCACATATAGTATTTGAAACAAAAACAATAACAATGAGTACCAAAAGATTTTCGAAAATTGTTGGGTCGGGTAGTTATATCCCAACAGTTCAAATTAAAAATGAGCATTTTTTAAATCATGAATTTTTCGAACCAAACGGACAGAAAATTGAAACATCTCCCGAAGTAATAATAGAAAAGTTTAAAGATATTACCGGAATAACGGAGAGAAAATATGCCTCTGATGATCAACAAAACTCTGATCTTGCCTATTTAGCAGCAAAAAATGCTTTGGAATCATCCAAAATAGATAAAGAAAGTTTAGACTATATAATCGTTGCCCAAAACTTTGGAGATGTTAAACCAAACTCTACGCTGACAAATCAGTTGCCTTGTTTAGCTGCAAAAGTGAAAAATCTTCTTCAAATTGAGAATCCTAAAACGATAGCTTACGATATTTTATTTGGATGTCCGGGTTGGATTCAGGGTATGATTCAAGCTGACTATTATATCAAATCAGGCGATGCGCAACGGGTAATGGTTATTGGATCAGAAACTTTGTCAAGAGTTTGTGATCCGCACGACAGAGACAGTATGATTTATTCTGATGGCGCCGGTGCTGCAATATTGGAAGCATGCGAAACGGAAGAAGCATCGGGAATATTATCTCATGCCATGAGAACTGACACGATTAATGAGGCTTTCTTTTTGCGTGCTGACATTTCGGATAATGCCGATTTTGAAGGAAACAGCAATAGTCTTTTCATTAAAATGTACGGACGTAAAATTTACGAATATGCCATCACGAATGTTCCGGGTGTAGTAAAGGAAAGTATTGATAAGGCTGGTTTGGGAATTAAAGATATTAAAAGAATTCTTATTCATCAGGCCAACGAAAAAATGGATGAAGCCATTACTAAACGACTCTTTCGTTTGTATCAGGAAAAAAATATTCCAAAGGATATAATGCCAATGATTATTAAAGAAATGGGAAATAATTCAGTCGCAACTGTACCAATTCTTTACGATCAAATTGCCAAAGATAAATTAGACAATCATAAATTAAATGAAGGTGATTACGTTGTTTTTGCTTCAGTTGGTGCAGGTATGAATATTAATGCTTTTGTTTATAAGGTTTAATTACAAGCTAAAGTGATGCTTAAAAAAAAGACCTTTTTCAAAAGAATTTTCGAAAAGGTTTGCAATCCAAAATTAATTTTAGCAAATTAGCGGAGCTGAATCTGAAACACACAGGGAGACAGAGGAGATAGACAATATTCAGAAGTCAGAATCAAACTGCATTCTAACCCTAAGATTACTATAGATAATTACCCGATCAAATTCGTTTGATTCGGGTAATTCTTTTTTAAGACAGACTGACTATTCGAGGTCAGAATTTATTTTCTTCAATAGACCTTTACTGGTAATGTTCAGATTTTTTATATTCCTGACATTTCCGATATAAATTAAACAATGCATTTTTCAGGTTCAAATTAGGTTTCGAATTATAGGCCACTAATAAAAATGGTTCAGCTTCACGCATTTTATTTCTGGCTAAAGCCAATTTACTTTTGCATTGTTGATAATCATTATCACTTGGTTTTGCAATCGCCTCATAATTCTCAACTACAGAATCATACTCTGAATTAGCCTTCAAAAACAAAATAATTCCCAAGTTCATATTTGAATTCACATCATTGGGCTTTAGTTCAATTGCTTTACGATACTCCGGTTTAGCCTTCTCAATATCATTTAATTTCTGATAAGAAATTGCTTTAAAATAATGATACTTGTAATTTTCCGGATACCACTCAATCAATTCATCACAAACCGGTAATAGTTTTTCAAATTGTTCTGAATTCACATACAGAAACGCAAGAATCTTAACCGTTTGCTTATATTCATGCGGGATATTCTTCATTTTTGCCTTCAAAACAAATTCCTGTCCCTTCACATCATTTTCCGATTTATATATTGCCAACAGCCTGGAATAAAAACTTACACCAGAATTCCCCATATCCATTGCAATTCTGTAATTCTTTTTAGCTTCCTCTATTTTACCAAGTTCCTGCTGGCATACTCCAACGTAACCAAATGCCCATGAACGCTGAAAATTATCTCCGATACCACTTTCTATCAATGCCTGGTAATCCTTCAGTGCATCCTGATAGTGCTCATCAAAAAATTTACTGTTTGCCTTGTTTATCACTTCATCAAATTCCTGAGCTGATAAAAACAAAGACACAAATACTAATACTGATGTTAAAATCCCTTTCATAATTCTTCAAAATCTAATATAAATACAAGCCTTTATATATTAGACATCCAAAAATCAGTTTAGGATGGATTAATGTCAATAAAAAAACGCAGAAATTAAATTTCTGCGTTCAAATCTATGTTTTTTTAGAAGACTAACTTCTTTGTCTCACTGCCTCGTATACCATTAAAGATGCTGCAACAGATACATTCAAAGATTGAATTGAACCGACAATTGGAATTTTAACCTGCTCGTCAGCCAAGCGCAGCAAAGCATCCTCAATACCAACATCTTCCGATCCCATAACAATAGCTGTTGCTAATGTAAAATCACCTTCAGTATAAACTTTTTCAGCCTTTTCGGTTGCTGCGATAATTCGGATTCCTTCTTTCTTCAAATAACGGGCAAGAGTCTTTAAATTTTGAACCCTGCAAACAGGTATATTATACAAAGCTCCGGCGGATGTTTTTATAGAATCAGGAGTAATCTTTGCTGAATTCTTAAAAGGAATTACAATGGCATGTACACCAGCACATTCAGCAGAACGAGCAATAGCACCAAAGTTACGCACATCTGTAATTTCATCTAAAAGCAATAAAAGTGGTGTTTTACCCTGAGCAAAAAGTTCAGGTACAATTTCTTCTATTTCCTGATAAGGAATTGGAACAATTAAAGCAACAACTCCCTGATTGTTATGTTGATCCAAAGAATTCAACTTCTCAACAGGAACAAATTGATATTCAACTCCCTTTTCGCGAATTAAATCGAATAATTCTTGAAACAAAGGACCTGCTAATCCTGTTTTGATCAATACCTTTTCAATTTCCTTTTCACTTTTTATTGCTTCCATTGTTGCTCTGATTCCGAACAACATCTCTTGTCTTTGTTTAGCCATCGATTAATTTGCTTATTGGTGTTTTACATTCATTAATAATTGAGGCTTTTCCTTATATGTCAGATATCGCCACAACCATTCAAATGGTCCCATTTTATAATATTTCAACCAAATAATGGAAAAAATCAATTGAAAAGTCCAGATTAACAAAACCCAAATCAATAATTCTATTCTTGAGTAACGTGCAAACATTCCAAAACCATAACTATAAAAAATAATGGAACAAATTATGGATTGACAAAGGTAGTTCGTAAAAGCCATTCGACCAACTGCTTCAAAACCTTTTGTTAAAAAACGCAAAATTTTCAATTGATAAATCAGAATGATCAAACCAATATAGCCCAATGAGGAAAATAAACTGCCAAAATAATTGAACTGATAGCCGTATTTAAAGAAATGAATTACCTCCCATTTAGTTTCAACAATGCGATGAAATCCCTCATTGGCAAAAAAAGTACCTATGCCAATTCCCAGAATAGCCATCAGAAAATAAAATAGTTTCGATTTTTTCGCGGCCAAAACTCCATTGTTCAGCAATACCATTCCCAGCAACATTACTCCGGTTGTTCTCCATAAAGACAGCATAAAAAATGAGCCTATCTGATAATTCATATTCAACTGAGCTCTTTTCACGAAAATATCAAACCAACTTCCTATTTGATACAAATCTATTTCTGCTGCTACTAATTCTGGACCAGGACTAAAATCTGCCATGGATTCCTTTGCCATTTCGGGTGGCATACTTTCAAAAAAACTACCTACTAAATAAAAAAATCCCATTGGAATTAGATATAGTACTACGCATAGTACAATTTTCCACTGATCTTTCATTTCCCGAAGTAAAACTGCGATCAAGCCCACAATGGCATAAGCAACCAAAATATCTCCAAACCAAATTAAATAAGCATGCAGTATTCCAAATAGCAGCAACCACATCATGCGTCGAATGTGAAATTTTGAACCATCAAATCCCTTGTCATTTAGCCGGTTAATAAACAGCAAAATACCTGCACCAAATAAAATAGAGAAGATGGTCATAAACTTCAATTCACCAAATACATTCACGAAATAATAGAATATATAATCGGATGCAGACAATTCTCCCATTACTGATGGGTTGGAAAAAGAGGCATTGGGAAGCCCAAACAACTGAATATTTATCAACAAAATTCCTAAAAGAGCAAACCCCCGAAGTATATCGAGAGATTGAATTCTTTCATTGGATAAGGTTGGCTTTGCAGAAAGTGAGGTCATCATTTTTGTTCCAAGATAGTAATTATCTAAAAATCAACACTTCGAACTTTAAAATTTACTATTCCCCTTTTTCGGCAATTAGCAGCTCTAATTCTTCATTTAAATTCTCCCAATCAGACATTTCTTTTTCAAGATCTTTTTTGGCTTTTTCATATCTTGAAAAAAGTGACTGATCCTGCATATTTTCAGGATTTGCAAGTAACTCTTCCATCTGTGCTATTTGCTCTTCAAATCGCGCTATATTATCTTCTGAATTTGAAACAGCTCTTTCCATTTTAGAGATTTTTTTATTCATCTCTTTCCGCTCCAAATAATTCAACTTATTATCAGAAGGCGCAGCATCTGCCTGAACTACAGAAACAGCTTTCTTCACTTCCAATTCCTTTAAGGAATCCATTTTCTTGGTTTGCAGAAAATCATAGATTCCTCCTAAATGTTCTTTTATCTTCTTATTCGTAAACTCATATACTTTTGAGGAAAGTCCATTCAAGAATTCACGATCGTGAGAAACTACGATTACCGTACCATCAAATTGATTCAATGCTTCTTTCAAAACATCTTTCGATCTCATATCCAAATGGTTGGTAGGTTCATCGAGTACAAGAAGGTTCACGGGTTCCAAAAGCAAGCGAATCATAGCCAAACGGGAACGCTCTCCTCCCGATAAAACCTTCACTTTTTTATCAATATCCTCGCCCCGAAACATGAAAGCACCCAAAATATCACGAATCTTAGTTCGAACATCTCCAACAGCAACATCATCAATCGTTTCAAATACCGATTTGTTTTCGTTCAACATCTGAGCCTGATTTTGAGCAAAATAGCCAATCTTTACATTGTGTCCCAACTTACATGTACCCGTATGCTCTAGTTCGCCCATCAAGACTTTTACCAGTGTCGATTTCCCTTCTCCATTCTTACCCACAAAAGCAAGTTTTTCACCTCTCTCAATTACAAATTCAAGCTCATTTAAAACCAAATGATCACCATATGCTTTGCTCAAATTTTTCACCTCACAAACCAAATCGCCAGATCGTGGCGCCGGCGGAAATTTCAGGCTTAGTTTCGAGCTATCCTCCTCGTCAATCTCGATACGGTCAATTTTATCCAATTGCTTGATACGGGACTGAACCTGAACTGATTTTGTTGCCTTATATCGAAAACGCTCAATAAAGTCTTCAGTATCTTTTATTTGTTTTTGCTGATTAATGTAGGCTTTCATTTGCTGTTCGCGACGCTCTGCGTGCAAAACAACATATTGTGAATAGGGAACTTTGTAATCGTATATTTTACCAACAGAAATTTCAACGGTTCTATTGGTAATATTATCCAAAAATGCCCGGTCATGAGACACCAACACCACAGCTCCCGGATATGTTTTTAGAAAATCCTCCAGCCACTGAATTGATTCAATATCCAAATGATTCGTTGGCTCATCGAGAAGAAAAACATGTGGGCGGCGCAACAGAATTTTTGCCAATTCTACCCGCATTCTCCATCCCCCGCTAAATTCTGTAGTCTGTCTAATAAAATCACTTCTTAAAAATCCCAATCCAAGTAAAGTACGCTCCGCTTCGGCCTCAATATTTTCACCACCCATCATATGGTAGCGATCATTTTTATCCGTCAATCTTTCTATCAGCTTCATGTACTCTTCCGATTCGTAATCGGTTCGTTCGGCAATTTCCGAATTAATTTCAGCAATTTCCTTTTCCAAGCCCAAAACCTCTTCAAAAGCTGACAAAGCTTCCTCCATCACAGTATTACCGTCGATATGATTTACCTGCTGAGGTAAGTATCCTATTTTAATCTCATTTGGTAATGATACAGTTCCCGTTGTAGGCGCCTGAAAACCAGCAAATATTTTTAGCAAAGTTGATTTTCCTGCACCATTCTTCCCAACCAATCCAATTCGGTCGCGAGTATTTACAATAAAACTTACTTGCTTAAAAAGGGTAAAGCCACCAAATTCAACCGTAAGATTGTTAATAGAGATCATACTAATTCATGTTTTTCTGTTAAAGCGACAAAGATAACAACAGTTCTCAGTTATCCGTAATCATTGATCAGTAAATACAATCATCCTAATTATCACAAATCACGGTCAGCTTATCTTCCTGCAAAATTTTTGCTTTTTTTATTAATTCTGATTCAATGATATTTTCTTTCACTTCGAGCATCACAATGGTTTCAGCCTCGGCAAAAGAGATGTCGTAAATCCGGTTTACTTTCTGATATTCCTTCGGATATTTTGAAATCAACTGATCGTACAATTGATCCAAATAAATTTTTGATGGGTTGTGAAATTCCAACTTCAACTCAAAGCGTCGAACCAAGGCTTCATCAATTAAGTCAATTTGGTTGGTCGCCGCAATTAGAATCGAGTTTTTTGGTAACGAATCAATCTGTTGAATCATGCTATTCACCACCCGTTTCATCTCACTGCTATCGGTATTGTCATAGTTTCTTTCTTTGCCCAAAGAATCGAACTCATCGAAAAATAAAACGGCCTCCTGAGTTTCTGCCATTTTAAATGCGGCTGCAATATTTCTTGAGGTTTCTCCTAATTTAGACGAGACAATATTACCCAAATTAATCGTTTTCAACTTTTTGCCCAACTTATTGGCAATAGCCCTGGCAGTCATGGTTTTTCCACAACCTGATTTCCCAAAAAGCAAAAGTTTATTCACTACGGGCAAACCAAATCTATTTAGTATTTCAAGGTGCTCATACTCTCTTAGAAACTGCTCTACTTGAACCGACAACTCCTTATCAAAAACAATATCCTCAAAATCGACCCGTCCCATATTGGGAACAAATAAATGATTCATACTTAGCTTATATGTTTGTGTTTAAATATTTTGCAAACCTAACATTTAATCTTCAATCCGGAAAAAATCATTTGGTAGTTTTAGAAAAAGAATTACATTTGCAAACCCTAAAAAAACCAATCTATGAATATGCAAATCAATTAATTAACAAAATAAATAATAGAGTGGGGAATTCTTATTACAACTATGTAGAGGAACATAAGCTTTTGATAGAATGCTTTTGCGGAGAGACGGAGATTGAAGATGTATTTGAATTAAAAAATAAAATTGAAGTTAATTTAAGCCAAGTGCCTAAATTTAGCATTTTGGTTGATATTCAAGAAAATACCGATAAGCCTTATCATAAAATGAATGATGCTTTTATCGAATTCTATTCGAAATCAGAATTAACTTTAAAAATTGACAGTATTGCTATTGTTACAAACACACCAAATCAGGTTGTAAACACCATACTTTTCATTGATGACTTAAAAGAAGTATTCGATATACCAATAAGAGTATTTAGTTCACTCGAACCAGCTATTAACTGGCTGCATTCTGATGTTAGTATTGACAAAATAAAATCGATGCTTGAAGACTTTAAAAACACAATTGTGTTAAAATAAAAAAGGGAGTTCCAATGGAGCTCCCTTTCTGTTTCCAGATTTAATACCAAATTAACATCAAATCATGCCATATAAAATGTTTCTTTTCAGCTATATCTTCGTTAAAAAAGATGCATCGTAACATGGCTGTGCTTTACTTTTTTGCCTCGATTCAGCTAAAAATTAATTCATTTTAATTAAAGTCTATTTTGAAATTAAATTGGTATAAGATTACCCTTTACTTTTTAGAATAATCTTTATAAATCGCTTTTTTAAATTCCACCCAATGCGCTTCGGTCATTCTATCAGGCGTAAATAAACAAATACCTTTTGCTCCGTTAACCATCGACTCGCGTATTGCTTCACCCAATTCCTCCGGCAGTAAACCATGATTTTCAGGGTCTGCTTCTTTCGACTTAGAATCAGGCTTTGGACAAATGAATAAACCGCTGTAAACAGGTTTTTCTCCCTTTACACTTTCAGATGATTCTTTACACATCTTGCCAACCCATTCTGTGCCCTCCAAATAAAAATCGTTATAATTCATTGGGTAAAAAGCGTCTAAATTCCATTTATCCCACTCCTGACGAACCATTTTAACTGCATGAGAATGAGGCCCGGGAAATACCGCCGCTGTAATTTCTTTTCCTTGCGCATGTACATCTTCAGCCAAACGGTTTACTAATTTCGTGATCAAATCCTGACGGAATTGTTTCCACTCCTGAATATCTCTTGCTTCGGTCTGATTGGTAATCTCAATACCCGTTTTAGCTTTGAAATCGGCTTTACACTTGTCGCAGTAACAATAGTCAAACTCCGGATACTCCTTATCCATTACCAAACCGTACTTCTTCCAAAGTCCTTTCGCCAAAATTACATCCGGGAAACGGATATAGTCCAAATGAATTCCATCAACTTCCGGCAAGGCAGCTATTTTAGTATATAATCCAGACAAATATTGATAGACCTCTTCCCTGTTCGGACACAAGAATGTGTAATGATCAACATAAGCAGGTTTCTCGTAAGCTGATTCCCCATTTCCATTAACGGCATACAATTCCGCAGGAATGTTTTCATCACGTCCTTGTACCATAGTTGGTATCCATGTATGAAATTCGAGACCTGCCTCTTTGGCAATTTTACCAACACGTTGATAAACCAAAGGATCATGACCTCCGTTGTACATCAAACCATCAATTCCTTTTTCTTTTAAATCAGTAAAATTTGCTTTTAACTCAATATCTGTGGCCTCACCAGGACCACCCACCCATGCAAAACATGGAACTTTTGTTGTTGGTTTCGTTCCACACGAAATCAATACAAACAATGCAAAAACAGCAAGTAACTTGTTCATAGTACTTTTATAAAAATTGAAATGTGGCTTTGGAATACGAAGTAAAGATATAAAATTAAGTAGAAACAGCGATTCTCTTTTAGCCCTTAGGCTTTAGTTTAGGGGATTTCTGATAATAATGAAGATGTGATTCGACTTTTTGGCCTTTCAACCTTTCGACCTTTCGACTTTTATCTATCTTTGTGCCCATATTTAAAAACAATTGAATCGTGGGAAGAAATAGAAAGCAAAAACCACTTCTGGAAAAAGTAGTAATAGAGAAGTTAGCCGCCGAAGGCAAGGCAATTGGTAAAGTTGATGACAAAATTGTATTTGTTACCGGTGTAATACCTGGCGATATTGTTGATGTGCAGGTCAACAAGAAGCGCAAAAGTTTTATGGAAGGCTATCCTGTTGCTTTTCACAAACATTCTCCAATGAAAATAGATGCATTTTGTGAGCATTTTGGAGTTTGCGGTGGCTGCAAATGGCAAAACCTACCCTACGAAGAACAACTAAAATTTAAACAACAGGAAGTTATTGACAATTTAGAACGGATTGGCAAAGTAGAACTGAATGGTATAAATGATATTCTGGCATCAGAAAAAACTGAATTTTACCGCAATAAACTGGAATATACGTTTTCGAACAAGCGTTACCTTACCAATGAGGAAATTGCACTTAGCGATGATATAAAAAGAACTCCTGCACTTGGTTTTCACGTACCAAAATTATTCGACAAGGTGGTTGATATTAATAAATGTCACCTGCAGCCCGAACCATCAAACGCGGTTCGTTTGGCCATAAAAGAATATGCTTTCGCTAATGATTTATCCTTTTTTGATATCCGGAATCAGGAAGGTTTTCTAAGAACGTTAGTGATTAGAACCTCAACAACCGACGATATAATGATTATCGTTGTTTTTTACCATGAAGATGTTGAGAAGAGAGAAGGATTACTAAAACACCTGGCAGAAAAATTCCCGGAAATTACCTCGCTAATGTACGTGATTAACAAAAAGGCCAACGACTCAATTACCGATCAGGAAGCCATCCTGTACAAAGGAGAAGATCATATTTTTGAGCAAATGGAAGATCTGCGTTTTAAAATTGGTCCAAAATCGTTCTACCAAACCAATTCGGAGCAAGCCTACAATTTGTATTGCAAAACACGAGAATTTGCCGAATTAACAGGTGACGAAGTAGTTTACGATTTGTATACCGGAACCGGAACCATTGCTAATTTTATTGCTAAACAGGCAAAAAAAGTGATTGGTATTGAATACGTTCCCGAGGCCATTGCCGATGCTAAGGTGAATTCTGAAATTAACGGAATCAGCAACACCGAATTTTTTGCCGGGGATATGAAAAATGTTCTCACCAAAGAATTTATTGAACTTCACGGTCAGCCGGATACCATTATTGTTGATCCGCCAAGAGCAGGAATGCATGCCGATGTGGTAGAAACAATTCTGCACGCTGCTCCAAAGCGAATTGTGTATGTAAGTTGTAATTCAGCAACTCAGGCACGCGATTTAGCCATGATGGACGAAGCCTACAAAGTAACCAAAGTTCAAGCTGTTGACATGTTCCCACACACACATCATGTGGAGAACATTGTGCAGCTGGAGAGAAGATAATCATTCAAAACAAACAGAAAATCCCTCTTAAATTGCTTTAAGAGGGATTTTTATTTAGAATTAATTCCCAACACAACATTTGAATATGCAATGTCAGTTAATTGAACAGCTATTTTGAAAAAAACGATCACAAACCATAGCCTTCACATTTTATGCTTACCGCAAAAAGTTGCGAACGTTACCGCAATTTTTTGCGAACAGCATCGCAACTTTTTGCGGTAAGCATCCTTCAAACGCTGCCTCACTATGCGGTATTCTCCTTCATTATAAAACAAAATTTCTCTGCTTAGTAACCAAAATCCGGATATTAACTGTTTCACTGTAAAAAAAAGCCTGAAGAAACATTCGTTGTTCCTCAGGCTTTATTCACTATACTTTCATCAACTTCCACTTCCCTTGTTTAAACCAAAAAAGGGCTATTAATGTAAGCGTCATTTCTGCTATTATTATCGAATAAAATACTCCCTTTTGATCCCAACCCAATTGAATGGCTAGGAAATAAGCAAGTGGAATTTCAATAATCCAGAAACTAATCAGATTGAAATAGGTTGGTGTCCGGGTATCTCCGGCTCCGTTTATTGCATTCAACAGCACCATTCCCAAACCATAAAAAACAAAACCCATACTGATTATCTGCAAAGCCTGAATTCCATTAGCAACAATGAATTGATCAGGTGTAAACAATTCGATAAAAAAACGCGGAAACAAGTAAAATACAATTCCCATTAAGCCCAAAAATACGACATTAATTTTTCCTGCCGCCCAAACCGATTTCTCAGCCCTTTCCGGCTTATTTGCTCCCAAGTTCTGACCAACCAATGTCGCGGCAGCGTTGCTCAATCCCCAGGAAGGCAGAAGGATGAATATCAGCAGCCGAATGGCAATGGTGTAACCGGCTATGGCTGCACTTCCAAATTCTGCCATAATCCTCATCAAGCCAATCCAGCTCGATGTAGCAATGATACTTTGCCCTATTCCTCCAACCGATAAGCTGACCAATTGTTTAATTGTCGCCCATTTTAGCTGAATATGTTTCCATTTTAAATGAATCCTCCCTTTTCCCTTGCCAAGCATAACAAATTGGTAAACTACCGCCAAGCCTCGTCCCAGACTTGTAGCAATAGCGGCTCCTTCTACTCCCATGGCCGGGATTGGTCCCCAACCAAAAATCAACAATGGATCCAAAACAAGATTCAAACAATTCGCAACAATTAATACCCTCATCGATAAAGCAGCATCACCCGCCGAACGAAATATGGCATTGTTGATGAAAAGAAGCATGATAATCACGTTACTTCCCAAAATAATGGTCGCATAGCCCGACATTTCATTCACAATGGTTGAATTGGCTCCCATTAAAGCCAATAAATCCTTCGAGTAAAAAATCCCGGCAAACGCAATAAATACAGATACAAACACACCTGTTACAATGGCCTGAAATGAAACCTTTGATGCTTCTTCTGGTTTGTTCTCGCCTATGCGCCGGGCAACCAAAGCAGTTGTTGCCATCGATAAGCCAAAACCTATTGCATACACAATGGTGATCACCGACTCGGTAATTCCTACTGTAGCCACAGCGTCGTCACCCAATTTGGAAACGAAAAATATATCGGCCACAGCAAATACCGATTCAAAAATCATTTCCAATACCATAGGAATCGCAAGCATAAAAAGCGCTTTGCTAATCTTCCCGTTGGTATATATTTTTTCACTTCCCGAGAGTGCCTCCAGAAAATAGTTCCACAGTCTCCCAAGCTTATTTAATTGATCTAAAATTCCTTCCCTTACTCTTATATTATGGTGCATTCTGTTTTCGTTTTTGATGTTCAATAAACTCGTTTACTCTTTCTCTTATTCTAAAACAATTTGTTTTATTGCCAACCGGATCTTTCACCGTGGCTTGCCCGCAGCAATACATTGATGTGCTCATAATTTACCCTCCAAAATTTTAGGTGTGTTGATATACGTATCGGGTGGCTTTCGCCCCCGTTACAATAAAAAAATAAAAAATAATGTGAATACGGAAAGCTTAAGCTGATTTAGCTCTTATAAGTGCAAGGTGATGATGTGACAATTGTATTCATAGCTTTCCTCCGTTTTTTAAGTAAAACAAATATAAGTCATTTTCATTAATTCATTATAACTTGACCTTTATTTTTTTTACAACTCCCTGAATATTGAATAAAAAACAAATGAATTTAAACTTATCGTGTTAAACGGCACAGATATCTAAAAAGGATTGGTTTCCCAACAAATATCCTTTTTTATCAAACTAAAATTCCATAGTATTGATGTTTAAAATGCCAAAGCGGTTTTAACACACTGGGAAATGATCATCTCAGCATGCTAAATTCTCCCGAAACAATTTCGGGACAGGCTATCTGACAAAAACTTAAAATTATAAACAGATGAAAAAATATTTTGTACCTACAATGATGGTACTGCTAACTGCAACCACATGCAGCTTCGCACAAAAAGAAAACAACAAAAGCATTACAATTGAAAACTGGCTTCAAACCGATCCTGTAAGTTTACAACTACCAGCTTTCCACTCTACAAAAAACATCGAAGGAAAAACCTTCGAATTACAAAACCTTTTACAGGACAATCAGCTTGAAATAGATGGACTTCAACCTGCTGAAAAGGACAATTTAAAGTGGAACGGTGAAAACTTACAATGGAGCAAAACAACCACCAATAAAAAAGGTTTTACAGGCAGCAAATCTGCCGAAAACAGTCTTTTGTTTTATGCGTCTTATTTCTCTGCGGATGAATGGATGCAAGCAAAATTAATTGTAGAAGCCTATCCACTTCTTGAAGTGTATATCGATGGAGAAAAAAAGATTTCACACTACAAGGCAGAAACTGATGATGCCAAGGAGCTTTCGGAAGAACTTAAGATTGAGCCCGGAAAACACTGCATTCTTGTAAAAGTTGTAAGCGGGAAAAAGAACGACTTTAAACTTGGTATTACTCCAAATAAGCCCTGGGATGAAAACAATATAAAATTATCCTTATCGCCGCAACAAAGCGTTACCATTCATAAAATATTGGATGGCGAAAATGTACGAAACATCGAATTATCTTCTGATGGTAAATTTGCCTTACTTAGTTACAGCAGAACACTTCCTCCATCGGACAATAGTGAGAACTGGAAAGAAATTCAGGAAATTGAGAGCGGAAAAATCTTATACTCCTTCCGGGGAAGTCAACTGGCAAATATTCAGTGGCTGCCTACAGGAAACCGTATTTCGTACACCAAAGAATACAACGAAAAAACAAGTCTTTTTATTTTTGATTTTGAAAACGGAAGAGAAACGGAAATAGCCAATAGTATTGCTGATTTTTCGGATTACAACTGGACTCCCGATGGAAAACAAATCATTTTCTCAGTAACGAAAGATTATTCGGAAGATTGGAAGATCAGAAAAATTCAAGGAATGGAAGATCGTTTGCCTTGGTTTCGAACCCGAAGTTTCTTATACAAACTGGATGTTGCCAGCGGCGTAAAACAACGCTTAACTTATGGAACAATCACAACCAGTTTACAGGATATCAGTCCCGACAGCAAATACATTCTTTTTTCTCAAGCACGTCCCGATTACAAGGAATATCCCTACGATAAACAAAATCTTTATCAGATGAACCTCGAAACTTTCGAGATTGATACCATCTGGAAAGACAAACTTTTTGGTGGTTCGGCACAATACTCTCCTGACGGCACTCAGCTTTTGGTTCAGGCAGGTCCTTCCTGCTTTGGAAAACTTGGCGAAAACATTGGAAAACAACCATTGGCCAATAATTATGACGGACAATTGTACATTTTCGATCTGAAAAACAAAAAAGCCGATCCAATTACAATTCATTTCGACCCATCGGTTAATCAGGCTGTGTGGAACAAAAGTGATATGAATATTTATTTGAAAGCAAATGATAAAGATTACATCCAGCTGTATCGTTACCAACCAGCGAATAAGGAATTCAACGCTTTACAAATAAATTCAGATGTTATTGGCAACTTTAGCCTTTCGTCCGACGGAAAAAACATTGCCTGTACAGCATGCAGTATATCTTCACCTTACAAAGCTTTTGTTTATGAATTGGCTTCGAATACAAGTAAGCTAATCTCCAATCCGCAAAAAGAAAATCTAAAAAACGTGAAATTTGGAAAAACAGAAGACTGGAATTTCACCAAAGAAGATGGCAAAACCATTATTGGAAGAGTTTACTATCCTCCAAATTTCGATTCCAACAAAAAATATCCGGTAATTGTAAACTATTATGCAGGCACATCACCTGTTGAAAGAAGTTACGGTGGCCGATATCCTTTGAATCTTTATGCATCAATGGGATATGTTGTTTATCTGCTTCAGCCAAGCGGAGCTGTTGGTTTTGGACAGGAATTTTCAGCTGAGCACCAAAACAACTGGGGAATTACCACCGCTGATGAAATTATTGAAGGAACCAAAAAATTCTTAAAAGCCCATTCCTTTGCTGATGCAGATCATGTTGGTTGTATTGGAGCATCCTACGGTGGATTTATGACCATGTTGCTGCAAACCAGAACCGATATTTTTGCAGTCGCCATTTCGCATGCCGGTATTAGCGACATTACCAGTTACTGGGGCGAAGGTTATTGGGGATATTCCTATAGTGTGAATGCTTCCGGCAAATCATTTCCATGGAACAATCGAAAACTATATATCGATCAAAGTCCATTATTCAATGCTGATAAAGTTGTAACACCAATGTTACTAATTCACGGAAGTGTTGACACGAATGTACCTCTTGGTGAAAGCATTCAAATGTATCAGGCATTAAAATTGCTGGGGAAAGATGTCGATTTTGTTCAGGTAAAAAATCAAGATCATCACATCAAGAATTATACCCAACGAATACTTTGGAACAACACCATATTTGCCTATTTCGCAAAACACTTAAAAGATCAGCCAAAATGGTGGGAGAATTTATATCCGGATAAGAATTTATAGCAATTTGAGGCGGTTAAATCAGAGGGTGTTCTTAAGCAGAGCACCCTCTTGTTTTTCAGTACCAGTTCATAGACAAAACCTAAGTCTTTATCAATAATGATAAACACTATTGATGCTTCAGTCAATTATAAGTAATTTTAAATTCAACACTAAAAAAGTACACTATGCTAATTGTAATATCGCCCGCCAAAACACTGGATTTCGAAAGTCCGGCAATCTCAAATCTATATTCTGATGCTTCTTTTTTAAAAGAATCCAAACTTTTAATCAAAGAGCTTCGAAAACTTAAAGTCGACAACATTGCGGATCTGATGGGAATAAGCCCGAAGCTTGCACAATTAAATTTTCAACGATTTCACGAGTGGAATACTCCCTTTACTACGGAGAATTCCAAGCAAGCTTTATTGGCCTTTAAAGGCGATGTTTATACGGGCATTGATGCGTCCACTTTCTCGGAAGAAGATTTTCACAGATCTCAAACAGATCTTCGAATTCTTTCCGGTTTGTATGGTGTTCTCAAACCAATGGATTTGATTCAGGCCTATCGTCTTGAAATGGGCAAAAAAATAAAAACAGGCAGAGGAGACAATTTATACCAATTTTGGGGAGATACGATTACGAAATCAATTAATCAAAGTTTAAAAGAAAACGATCACAAACATTTAATCAATTTAGCATCCAACGAATATTTTAAATCAATTAATAAAAAGAAAATAAAAGCTGAAATTATCACTCCTGTATTTAAGGATTTAAAAAATGGAGAATACAAAATGATTAGCTTCTTTGCCAAAAAAGCAAGAGGATTAATGACTCGATTCATTATTCAGAATAAAATTACTGATCCCGAAGAATTAAAAGCTTTTGATTTGGATGGATACATGTACAACCCAATGCTTTCAAATGAAAATAATCCTGTTTTCACAAGAGATCATTAAAGAAAAATTACCTTATTTAAAAGCTTTTAAGGCCTTGTTTTTACTCGCAATTTTTACTAAGTTTAAATAAGACAATCTCAATAAAAACCTGAAAATCCTTCTCCTATGACTGATAAGAACTTTGTAGTTAAATTCGGAAGCCTGCTCAAAGAGGAAACCCTTGAAGTTATTGACAGCAAAATATTGCCTGGTACAATTGTTTTAGAAGCTACCAACCCTTTTCCCGGCTACTATGAATATTATGAAGGAATTCAAAAAGACATTAAACCTCATTACATTTATTTGGTAACTGACAAAAAATGTGATTTAGAAGAATTTACGCGGGTTACTCAAAAAATCATGTCGTATTTTGAAGTAGATTTTCATGCCGCGATGGGTACCATTACAATTTATAACGATGTTTATCATGCAATTAGAATCAGAAGATTAACCAAGTATGATCAAATAAAAGATTTGCAATCGTGCTACATAGAAGAAGGTATTAATTTAAAATCGAATGCAACAATACCGCACAACTCCAAAGCAATGATTCAATTGGATAAATTTTTTGCATTGGATGAACTTGGTAATGGATATTTCTCTGATCACATTGAACCAAACCATGGCTATTTTACCATTCCACAGAAGCTAAGCTGGAAGCAATTTGAGCACTTAACACAGCAAGTGAAATACAATATGGAGATGTTTCATTTTGATGCCTCTTTAGGCTTTATTTACGACAATTTTAAAGCTGTAGACATGATCCGTATTTATGCTGAAAATCTTGACCTTGAATTACTGAAAAAGATTAGAGTCAAATTTATTGAAAGAATTAAATAATTAAATTTGAATCAAATATAAAAAGGGCTGTCGATAACGACAGCCCTTTCTTTATGAGTTTTATTTATTTTCTATTTGTCTTACAATGCGTTAAAATACCGGAGAACGAACGGCTTTAATCTTTCTTTTCCTTTTACTGGTATCAAATGCCAAGGGAAATGAGAATGAAACCTCGTGTGCCCCCGTATTGGTATGAATCAATTTTGTAATTGCGTAGTCGTAACTATAAGCGACTTTAAACCTTTCGGTAACAAAACCAACCATAGCTATAAATGAATCGTAATTCAGTTCAAAATTCTGATTAAACCACAATCCAAAAACCATTGAACTCTTACTGGCATATAAACCGTAATTCATCTGAGAAAAATCACCTTGTTTTTGAAATAACAGTGCCGGAGCCAAAATCCATTTATCAACATAACTACGGCTTCTTCCACCTAATACAAATTCAGCTCCCGCATGAAAGGTATATTTGGTTTCCAATTTATCTTCATGTTCATCATCAAAACTAAGATCCGGCTTTGCCAGGTGATGAGCAGCAATACCAAAATAAAAATCCTTATAGTAGGCAATTGCTCCCAACGAGAAATCCCATCCATCTTTTTTCCTGTTCGCAGGATCATTATTATTGTTATGCTCAAATATTTTACCATGAATTGGTGACACCTGATCGGGGAACACTAAATTTGTCCAATCTACTCTTTTTTGCAGAAAAGACGCTTGAATGGCTGGTCTCACAATTAAATCATCATTAATCCGCAGGTAAAATGAATACATTCCTGCAAAATTTGTCGTTTTAAGTGCTCCGTCTCCCTGATCATCCTGAATAACCATGATTCCAATTCCCCCGTTTACAGCTTCATAAAAATTATCAAATGAAACACTATAGGTTACGTAGGGTAAATCCAAATTTGGCCACTGATTCCTATAATTTAAACTTACATTAGAATAATTAGTAGAACCAGCGAGAGCTGGATTTAAATAGAGTTTATTGGCATAAAATTGAGAAAACCGAATATCCTGAGCTTTACCCGTAGAAACAATTCCTGCAATCAATATACAAAAAGCGAATAGTGCCTTTTTCATAAATTTTATAATTAAAGTTCACCCCGAAGGAGAATTTTCATTTAGTGGTTAATTCAAACTATACGCACCGAAAATTATTTTGTTAATAGATTCCGGCATTATTTTATTTACCCATTACAAAAACAAATTTCCAATTCCTTAAATCGTCATTAGTAATGAATGTTATTTCACGCAGTTTGAGTTTCTGCTAACAGAAACTCAAACACACGTAAAATAAAACTTTCTTCAAATTATCTTATCAGCATAAAGGTTCCTTTATTGGTGAGTTCCCCATTTATAAATACAACCCAGACATATGCTCCGGCCGGACAAAGTTTCCCTTTGTATTGTCCATTCCATCCACCTTTATACCCTTGCTCGTTAGTCTTATACAGCAATTCACCCCAACGATCGTAAACATACATCTCAAACTCTTCAATAATTGAGAATCTTTCATCGGCATTTCCTCCCATATTCTCATTATCGCCAACAAAGAATCTATCATTCGTTCCATCATCGGCTAAAGGTAGAAATGCATTTGACGACTCTATTCCAACAGGTTTCACTTCAACATAGGCAGAATCAATAGCCACACAACCTAAATTATCTTCAACCTTAAGCTTATAGGTTCCAGTCTCTGACACTTCAAATCTTTGGAAAATACTACCATCCTGCCATTCAAAAAAGTAAGGTGCGTAATCCGAAGGAAGATTTGGACCAAAGGTCACTGTTTGTCCTTCAAAAATCAAAGTATCTTTCAATCCTAAGTTTGGTTTTGGATTAATCACGAACAATTGCTCATCACCACAACCATAATCGTTGGAAACTTCCAATTTATATTCTCCTGGCTTGTCAATCGTTCTTACCGGTGAACTATCATCATCATTCCAAACAGGATTTTCCATCCCTGTAATGTCAATCTCATATTTATCACCTTCACAACCAAATTTATCCTCAGGTAAAGTTGGATCAGCAAGCATGGTAACAGTTACTTCCCCTTCTGCATCGCAACCATATAAATCGGTTACACTAATAGCATAAGTATGAGTTCCCTCAGGAGCATCAATAATTTTAGGACTTCTTATATCCGAATGATCCAAATGATCTGGATTTGTCCAACTAATTACATCTTGATCTCCAACGATATCAGTTTGCAAAACCAACTGATTACATTGACTAACTGTTGTATCATTAATAGTTGTTACAACAGGAAGAGGAGCTACTGAAAGGTTTAATAAATCAATTCCTTCACAACCATGCTCGTCCTTAACCATTGCCAATAATACCTGTGATTTTCCAGGTGTAAATGTAGGATTCATCGAATTCGGATTATCTAAATTATCCGGTAAAACCCTATTGTTATCCTGTATTTTAAACCACTGAATATTATCTTCGTCTGTTTTAGCACTAAGCGGTGTCGGAATGCAACTACCTACAGTAATATCATCAGTTACATCAACTACAGGTAAAACATCTACCGTTAAATTAGCAACTGGTGTCACATTCGAACATCCGTATCCATCAGTATAAGAATAGTGTACTGCATAGGTTCCGGCACCACGTTCCGAAGGATTAAATTCTGTTTGCGAGATTCCATTAATCCAGTAAATTCCACCTTCAGGGAAACCTCCGGTTAACACAAATTCTTTTTCACAAACTCCTTTAGAGCCTAAGCTTGTTAAGTTCACGTTTGGAAGTGCATTTAATACAACTGCAGAATCAACTCGAGATTGACAACCTGTTGCCAAATCCATAATCGAAACTGAAAGACTGCCCGGAGAAAGTTCCTCCCATGTAACTCTTGTTTTGGCTCCTTCTTCGGGGCCGGCAAATATACCACCGTTAACATTCCAACTGTAAACATCAGCATTTACCTGATTGAGCACATAAGTTACACGATCCTCTTTAGCACAAAGTACCATTCGACCATAAATCGCAGTATTTGGAAGAGCATGAACAACTAATTCTGTTGGTTTCGTTGATCGGTAATCTGTACAATCATCAGATAAAATGCAAGTATAATAACCACTATGGGAAACCTGAGCCGAAACAATCGATAATGATGATGTATTTGCTCCGCTAATAACTCCTGGAACATCAACCACATCAACTCCATCAACTTTCCACTGGTAATTTACATTATTCCCTACCGCATCTGCTGTAAACAATACATCTTCACCAGTACAAACTTTCATATCAACCTGATCTGACAGAACCTGCAATTGCGGTGTTACATTCAATGCCGCAACCGGACTAAATTCTTCTCCACAAGTAGAATATACTCTGCAATTGTAGTCTCCGGCATCCGAAAGCTGAATATTTGTAAGGCTTAAGGTTTCACTTGTTTTTCCGGGAAGATCAATACCATCTTTCCTCCACTGATATTTTAGCTGTTCTCCGGTATATTCAACTGTAAATTCAACCAACGGTTCATTTTCACAGATACTGGTTCCTGCCGTTGAGGCAACATAAACAGGCAATTGTACAACTTCTAAATTCGCATTGGAAGAAACATCACCACACATACTCGTAACCTGAATTTCGTAATTGCCTTCATTGCTTAAATCTAATACATCGGAATGAAGTATTTTCTGATCAGATACGTTAACTCCATCCATTGTCCACTCAAATGTCATGCTCGATGTTCCATCAATATCAGGAACCCAATCCAAAACACTTCCTTCGCAAAGGGTCATATCACTTAAGGAAGTATTTAAAACTGTTTGAGAATAAACCCGTACTGTTGTTGTCTCAGTTATTACAGAAATTCCTTCGCCTTCAATCTCACATTTATAAACTGCAGCATCTGCCAAACCAAGAGCTGCAAAGTATAAATTCAGACTTGTTTCAGAAGGAATCAGAATATCATTTTTAAACCACTTAACTGATGAGATTTGACCTGTTGCAGATATTGACAAACTTAAAGGATCTCCAACACACTTTTCCTCTAAAGTATTCAACCCGGAAACAATAGTGACAGGTTCCTTTACAGTTAATTTACCTGACGCCAATCTTTGACCACAAGCTCCAATAATTTTACAAGTATAATAACCGGCATCAGCCATCGTAATATTAGTAAGAGTTACAGAAGACCCTGTTTCTGTCAAAGGTACTTTCGTTCCATCGGTTAATTCATGAGTCCACTCAAAAACTAAATCAATACCAGTTACGTCTACTGTCATTGTATAGCTTTCACCTACATATTTAGGAACATTTTTAAGTGTTGCATGAAGTAGTGTGTTCGGTTTAACAGTTAAGGTCGTTGATTGAGAATCGTCACCACAACCTGTTGTACTGGTAATCTTACATTCAACATTATAAGTTTTGGATGTATTTAAATCAAAAGGCTGAACATCTGATGCATCAATTATTAATTCCGAAGAATTCACTGATTGATCCACGCCGTCAACCAACCACTGGTAATTCAAACTTGTTCCTGTTGCATTTGCTCTAAACACAACATCGTTTCCTGCACAAACAGTTTGCGGTGCAATTGGATCAAGAGTTAGAATTGGATTAATTACCTGATTGCCCAAAGAAGCATCCGAACCACACATATTGCTGACTGTAACTAAATAATTTCCAGCTTCTGATAATTCTGCCGTTCCTAAATCCAATTGATCAACAGTAGTCGTTACTTGAGTAACATTATCATTTAGTGTCCAAACAGGATCATCATAAGTTCCACTAACAACAATTGGTCCGAGTATTAAAGACTCTCCTTCACAAACTGCCGCAATAGCATCTATACCCGTTGTAATTTCAGGTACATCCAATGTTTTTACTTTTATTGTATATACAATATCAACCCCACAATTTCCAGAGACAGTACAAACATAAGTACCAGCATCTGTTGCATCAACAGCAGATTTTAAATAGGTTGCATTTGCTGCAAAGCCTGCACCATCCTTCGTCCACACATATGTTGTAACATCACCAGTAACTTTAGTCTCCAATTTTAATTCTGCACCAATACACAAGGTTGTTTCTGCATTCCATGTATTACCTGCTGAAATTGGTTCATAAACACTTACATAACCAAGAACTGTTTTAGTAGTACATCCGTCTGAAACTTCAACTTTGTACTGACCCGTCTGCGCTTTATCTGTCGCAGTCAAGCTGAAGCTTGGATCTGTACCTATCAGCACATTATCCTTATACCAATTATAGCTTGCAGTCTTAGCTGCATCTATTGTTGTAATACCAACAGATAACACTTCGGTATCTCCAATACAAACCTGAGTAGAATTGCCCCAAGCAGCAATTGCAAGTTCGTCATAATGATCAACTACAAAATTATTTGTTTTATCAGGACAAACACCACCATTACCAGCAGTTACCTGATAATTTCCATTATCTGAAGCCGCAATACTTACTGTTGATGTGGTTGAAACTTCAGCAACACCTTTCATCCAGGAAAATGAGATTGGCTCTGTTCCCGAAAGATTAGCCAAACTGATTTGTTTCTCAACGCCAAAACATAAATTTTCATCAGCAATAGGATCAAAATTAACCGGTTCAACAACATTTAACGAAGCAACACCAGATGTTTCATCAGCACTCACACCATCTCGAACAATACATCGGAAAGTCCAATTATTCATTGCAAGAGTTGTTGCAGCTATTTCCAATTTGGAACCGTTCGCAATTGGAGAAACTGATAATTCAGGAACTCCGGTTACTGTATTGAATGTAGTACCATTTGTACTGTACTCCCAATTGTAAATCAATCCAGAAGATTTTCCTGTAATTTCAAAATCTACAGCTCCACCCAAACAGGCTTCCATATTCTGTGGTTGTCCGGATATTTTAACAACAGAAGTAATTGTTAATGTTGCCAGATTACTTGTTGCATTTGCAGAACATTTTGTATTTCCAACAATACAACGGTATTGATTTCCATTAAAAGTTGTCTGATCTGCTCCGGTAATACTAAGAGTTGCACTTGTAACTCCGGCATATTTCCCTCCATTCGAAAGATTACTCCATCCTGAACCAGTATCTTCCTGCCATTGATAAATGTAATCAGGTTCTCCCGCAGCTTTTACAGTAAATGTTGCATTACCACCATCAGGAATTGTACTGTTCAAAGGATCATCAACAATCGAAACTTCTTCGTGAACTGTTAAGGTTGCAACTGCGGATGTCGCAGTATTACACGCATCACCCGAAACAACACAATAGTAAAATTGACCATCAACCGGTGTCGTAACCGTTAGGCTAGAAGTATTTCCAACTGAAGTATCATCTTTATCAAACCATTCGTAATTTACTGTTCCTTCAGCTGTTCCTGTAACAGAAAATACCGGATTGGCATCACTGGCACACATTATTTTATCAGTAGGATCAGTTATTGTTGCATGTTGTTTTACAACTACATTAAAGTTTACAACTTGATTGTTACAATTTAAATCATTATAAACCTCACAAGTGTAAGCTCCTGCATCAGTAGAAAGAACTTCAGACATGCTAAAATTAGGAGCTGTAGATAATGTAGTTCCAGGATCAGTATCTTTAAACCATTTATACTTAATATCTCCCCCTGTAGCAGAAACACTCATTAAAAGAGCTTCTTTTTCACATAGATCAAAATTCGTAACTCCAGATGCAACAACGATATTCTCAAGCACTTCAATTGTTGCAGAATTAGACACCTCTGCTGTTGGTGCAGGAATTAGAACGGTTGGCACAGTATTAACAGAACACTTAAATTTCCATGAACTCATACCTAAACTAGTCGCATGAACTGTAAGTGTTGATACTTTGTTCGGAGAATCCGTCACAACACTTAAATCCGTATTAGTTGCAACATCTGCCCATCCTGAACCATCATCATATTCCCAGAAATATGTTAATCCGGCAACTTTCCCTTCAATATTGATATTCGCAAAATCATTTAAACAGACCCTGTCATTATTAGGTTGAATGAAAATTTTATCAACAAGATTTACAATTAGTATCGCCTCACCACTTGTTACTGATGGAATACATACAGTTCCACTAGTATTAACAATACATCTATATTTGTTCCCGTTAAAACTTGCTTGATCAGCACCTGTAATTTTTAAGGTTGTCAAATTAGTTCCCGAGTATTTACCTCCTTCAGTAATTGGATTCCAACCTGAGCCACTATTTTCCTCCCACTGATATGAATAATTTGGCTCACCAGAAGCAATTACACTAAATTCAGCATTTGCCCCATCTGCAATTGTCAAATTAGAAGGATTGGTTACTGTTAATTCTTCCACAACAATAAGGTTTGCTTTACCAGATGCAACCGTTTTGCATGAATTCGTAACCTCACAATAGTAATATTTTCCATTTACAGGAGAAGTCTCTGTATAATTGTCACTTGTTGCTCCTCCAATCACTCCCGAATTATCATACCACTGATAAGTAAATGGTCCGTCTCCACCAGCTACAACTGTAAAAACAGGATCCGCATCTGTTACACACATGGTAACATCAGCAGGATTTGTAACAGTAGGCAATTCCTTCACATCTACAACAAAAGTTCTCACCTCATCACTACAATGTTCATTATTATAAACTTCACATTTATAAGTTCCTGCCTTAGCTGATGAAATGGTACCCATATTATAGGAAGCACTGGTCGACAATATTGTTGATTCATCTCCAACTTTATACCATTCATATCTAATATTATCACCCGTTGCGCTTACCGACATAGAAAATGCATGGCCAACACAAGGATTATAGTTCGCATCAGCTGTTGTAACAGCAATGTCCTCTAAAACAGTTACAACAACTTCATTTGAATATTGATCGGTACTAACTGCATCGCTAACCAAACATTTAAATTTCCAATTATTGATATCCAAATCATCCGCAGGAATTGTTAATGTCGATACCTGTCCAACTTCGGATATCGTTATTCCATCTTTTCCATATGCTGTTTCGTATGCACCTGCTCCTTTTTTGTAGTACCAGGTGTAAGTTAATCCTGCTGTTGCACCTTCAACACTAATGCTAGCATTGGTATTAAAACAAACAGTTGTGTTTGTTGGTTGAACAGCAATCTTTGTAACCTCTGTAACCGTTAGTGTTGCAGGATTGCTGGTTGCTGATGAAGCACAAACCGCTCCAGAACTAATAACCTCACATCGATATTGGTTTCCATTAAAAGTTGCTTTATCAGCACCGGTTATTTGCAATTTGGCCGAGTTAACACCTGAATATTTTCCTCCGTTTGTAAGGAGATTCCATCCAGACCCCGAATTCTCATACCACTTATATGTATAAGATGGTTCACCCGAAGCTACAACGCTGAAACTAGCATTTGCACCATCTGAAATTGTTAAATCAGAAGGATCAGTAACAGATACATTCTTTATTATAGTAAGTGTTGCTTTTGCTGAAGCTGCAGCATTACAAGTACTACCCGAAACGACACAATAATAACTTTGTCCGTTTACTGGTGTAGTTACTGTTAATGAATTACTGGTTGCACCAGCTACTGCAATATTATTTTTATCATACCACTGATAAGTTACTGGCGCTTCTCCAGTTCCAACAACAGAAAATACAGGATTTGCATCCGTTTCACACATTGTTACACTTAACGGATTTGTTACCGTAGCATGTTTATTAACCTGAACATCAAATGTGAGCGTCTGATTTCCACAATTTAAATCATTACTTAATTCACATTTATATTGTCCTGCCTGTGCGAATAAAATATTTCCTAAATCTAAATTAGATTTATCAGATAAGGTAGTAGAAGGGTCCGTTGTCTTATACCATTTGTATACGATATTGTCACCTGTAGCCGTTACAAATAAATTGGTGGCAACATTTTCACAAACTACTGTATTGGCAGGTGATTGATTCGATACCACAATTGTATTTCTAATATCCAGGTTAATTGAAACCTGCGCATCACCGCAATAATCCGACTCCACTTTTGCAATGTAATCACCATCATCTGCAGGACTTGTGGCAGGATTAATAACAAAATCAGCAGGATCAGCATTACCATCTGTAATTACAGCTCCATCTTTCCACCACACAATCCCTTTATGTTCTCCCGATGCCGAAACATCTAAACTAACTGATCCTGAGCACTCTGCCAGAGTATTGTCTAAAGCACTTATTACTGGCTTAGCATGTACAATAACGCGATAAGTCTTTATCGGAGTTTCACACTTTCCAACAACAGTTGCGGTATATAAATATGGACCGACAATAGCATGTGCATCCAATTGAATAGAAGTTCCTGTTCCTATATTCGTACCGGCAAAGTTTTTCCAAACAATTGAATAATCAGCAGGATTACCATTAATCTCAGTAGTAAGTAAACTAAGCAATGGTTTTTCACCCTCACAAATATTAATTATTTTATCAGAAGGATCAACAAGGGAAACATGTGTATTAACTTTCAACTCTCTTTGAATAACCGCATCTCCACAGCTCAAAGTAACATTACAATAATAAACTCCCGCATCCGCCAAACTAACATTTGTTAAACTCAAAGTTTCTGTCGTTCCAACTATTGGGCCTGAATCCTTATCCCCAAATCTCCATTCGAAAATAGGAGATCCTAAATAAGTTATTGTCGTTGAAAAATTATCGCCGACACAAACAGTCGATGTTCCTGATGCCGGAGAAGTAACAGCTTCTTTCGTTAAATTGGCAGTTGCTGTTTTCGTATTTCCACACTGATCGGTAACAACAACTTTGTAGTTTCCAAAGTCAGCATCCTGAACATTCGACAATTCCAATTTATCAGAATCTGTTCCAATTGGATTTCCTAAATTGTCCGTCCAAACATAATGAAGAACAGTGGCGGTAGGTATTGTAGATATTTTAGCTTCAAAGGTTACATTCTCACCAATACAAGTTCCAACATCAGCAACTGAAAGAGTCCCAAAATCAGAAAACATATTTAATGTACGCTTAAAAGAAACCGGAGCGTCACAAGAGCTACTAGCAAAAAATTCCCAGATTCCCTGATGGCTTGCATCAACCGTAAAGGTATATGGATTAGTTATAGTTTTAATTGTTCCATCGGGCTCTTTTACCTGATAGATATATACAGCTCCATTATTATCAACATTGAAGGATGCAGTTACATTTGCTGCACTACAAAATGGCCCTGTTTTATCCAAACTAAAACCATTTACTTTAATTTTAGGGGTTACAATTAAATCTGCAGCCGAAAATCCAGAATTACATCGATTTGTAACATCTACCCTATAATTTCCTGCATCAGCATTCTTAACACTTGATAAATTAATAGAAGATAAATTATTCAATAAATCAACTCCGTCTTTGTTCCAACTATAGGTATAAAAATCACCTGGATATTTCATATCCACACTAAATGAATGATTATTCCCTTCACAGACCGTTGCATCCTGCAGTAGTTTATCAAACTCTACCAATGGATAAATATCCAAATCAAATACAGCCATCCCCAAACTATTTGGACACTCGACTGTTTCACCGGCAATTGTATAAACACTGGTTACTTTAACTTTAAATGTAGCATCTCTATCTAACATTGAAGCTGTATAATTCAATACATTTCCTGTTTCTGATAGTGTTTGAGATCCTCTTTTCCAATCATAAGTTAAAACACCATCACCTGTTGCCAGAGCAGTTAAAACAATATCTTGCCCCACACACAAATCATCATTTGAAGTTATACTATTTAATACTGGTGTTGATAACACATTAATAACAACCTGATCTGCTGCAACCCCACAACCATTCTCAACCTCGCAACGAACTGTATAGGTTCCGGTTGGGTAATTAAATGTATACGGATTTTCCAATGATACAGGAGAAGTTCCTCCATCAACATACCATTTTACATCACCAGCATCTCCAGTTACCAACGCATTTAATATCGTACTTGATCCCGAACAAAAATTAGTCTTGTCTGTATCAATACTTACTGTTGCTTCCTCATCAATTAATACATTTAATGTAACATCCACTGTAGCTCCTGAGGTTCCACAGTCCTGATATTCCGGTTTAAATCCAATAGTACATATATACTCCCCCTCTTGTGATTTCTGAGGATTAGCAAAAACTAATTCAGGTAACTTAACTCCACTAAATTCTGTTCCATCAACCAAATCGACACCACCTTTAGACCATGAATAGTCGTACCAGGTAATATCTCCATTTGAAACATCCAATGAATTCTGTACACCTTTACAAAAATGAACAATATCGCCATCACTTCCATAACTGAAATTTGGAACAACTTTCGCGGTGAATTTTGCAGTATCCTGAACTGCCTGAACGAATGATATACTATCCAAAGCAAAAAAAGCATCCTGAGTATCAAGATTATGATTAAGTATCTTAATTGTTGCCTTCCTTGCTGTTCCCGGTTTCCAAAGAGCTGAAACTGATTGCCACTCTGTAGATTTATCTATTTTAAAATCTTCAATAATTGTCTCATCGTTAACAAGCACTTTAAGCGACTGATTATAAGTCGAGTTCTCTTTTGCCAAACGCCCGTGCAACTTAAAAATATAACTGAAATTTTCTTCTACAGGCAATTCATTCACCTGATAAACCACCTCTCCTTGTCTGTCAGAATATCCTAAGAACATTCTTCCTCCGTCCATTGCTCCAAAGTCAGCTAAAACAGGATTTTCTGCTACAGGGGTGGATGCCAGTGCGAAATTCCCAGGGTCAACAAGATTACTGGTAACTATATCGTAATCAGACTCAAACCCATTAAAACCATCTGAAAAATCACCGTTAAATAAAATATCCAAACTTGGATCTCTGTAATATCCCAAAACAGAATAGATCGTTTCTACATCCGGAGCTGGCACAACCAGCGGTCCATTCTCAATAATTGGGTCCCCCGTAAAATCATTTACATACCATTCATAAAAGTCAGGGAATGGTTCTACAAGAGCAACACTTATATTCTCATCATAACTTTCACAAACCAGACTTATTTCTTTATCTATATTTAACACAGGATGAATTGGAGATACTGCCTTTGTAAAACCAGAATAGTATCCTGCAGCACCAAGAGTATTCGAACTGGCTGTCCAAGCAACATTTATAGCTTTACTCCCTGTAAAACGACAATCACCGTTTATATTAGGTACTTTATAATATACCCATTCGGTTGTTCCAGGCACATCCTGAGGATTACTTAAAGATGTTCCATTACGTTGTACATCTACATTTTTTTGCGACAAAACCGTAACCGTTGGATTTATAAGACCTCCGGCACCGGTAGTAATGTAATTAGCTTGAGGAATCACAACCTCCTTGATTCCCAATCCTGTAAGAGGAGGAATAAAATTAAGCCCAATATTTGTCCAGTCTTGATTTGTACCACACATGGTTTGGTAAACATATACATCTTTACCTTTTGTATCAATGTAAAGTGTTGGTAGTGCTTTAGGATTAACAATGTCATCCAAAATGATAAAATCACCAGCATTAGCCAGTGTACCTTTATTGTTTCCATTTACCATTACTTCGGTATTTGGCTGGGTTGCCACAACAATAGTTCTTTCCTGTCCAGCATAATAAGCAGTAGGATCTGGCTCAGCCTTTCCTTCTCCTTTCATTACTATGTATTTGTCTCGCACCTGATCCACCGGAACAATCTGGTCGAAACCAATATCTTGAGATGGCTTCGCCCCTGCTGTCCATGAACCACAATTCACAACAATTTTTTGAGTTGATGTAATATGCGTCCCATTCATTCCGTTTCGCACCATGGCAGTTTCGCCACTAAATTGACTAGCGTGCAAATTTACCCCAATAACATAACTCTGCCCTTTGCTTAGTGTTCCTGTTATAACATCAGAAGGATCTATTGATTCTAAAACTACATTTGCACCATCGTATTTTGTAATGTACTTACATTTAATTCCAGAAAAATTAACGGTTGTCTGCCCATCTTCAACAGCCATCACTGAAATAAAGTGGCTTCGAATAGGATAACCTCCACTATACGAAGGATCTGAATAATTAATTGTGTGGCTATACAAATGCCCGGAATAAAAATCTTTCCCTTTGGCATAAGCTCCTTTTGCCGAAAGAGAACCTCCATGCGTTAATGCTCCATATTCCCCACCATTACTAAAGCCATGCCTTATATTTGCAAAGAAAGGACCATCATACGAGTAAATTCTTAACCCCTGCCCATTTAAAGGTTTGTTTAATTCCTTTGGACCTATAATTCCATACGAATAACTACACCCATCAGGATAAGTACTCGAATTATGCGAACTATACGTATCTCCTCCCGGAGTTTTAAAAACATAAGTTTTGCTTTGATTACGATTAATTGTAAACGGACCTGCTACTGTATTACCTTGTCCATCTTCAATAAAAACCTTAAGGTCTTTTTCTGAATTGGTTGACAAGAAAAGTTCTTGTTTTCCCACCTGAGCAGAACAATAAAACGGCGGCACATAATGCTCATAGTCATACTGAGCCATTCCACTGAATGGAAAAATAAACAATAAACCAACAAAGACTAACTTAAATACTTTCATTAATAGGGTAGAAATTTTACCATTCTTCATGTCATTAAGATTCAAAGTTAAAACGAAATTAATTTGCAATGAAAGACACTCTACATTGAAAAAGCAACATAAATTAATCAATCAAAACAACTCACAAAATCAGCCAAATGGATAGTTTAAACAGATTTAAACAACACAATTCAGTAAATCAATTTATCATTTCCTTGTGGGGCTAAAAAAGTTCCGCAAAGTATCTGTTTAAACTGATAAAAGATGGTTTTTGTTACATGATTATTATAAAAAAGTAAGTTTAAGTAAAATTAAACGAATTAACGATAATAATAAAAGGCAGCATTCTCCAGAAATGCTGCCTTTAAAATATTCTTACAACGTGTATTTAACGCATTATATTCTCTACTTCCTCTATACTAATTGGAATCCTCTTTCCAATCAAACGATTTCCTTGTTCAGTTACCAACACATCATCTTCCAAGCGAATACCTCCAAAATTACGATATTCATAAACTTTATCGTAATTGATATAGTCCAAATGCAATCCTTCCTGCTTCCATTTGTCCATTAACGCCGGAATAAAATAAATCCCCGGCTCATTAGTGATTACAAAACCTGGCTTTAGCTCTTTTCCAAGACGCAAATAAGCAGTTCCAAACTGATCAATCCGTTGTACCTTTTCATCGTATCCAACCAAATTCTCACCGAAATTTTCCATGTCGTGCACATCCAAGCCCATCATATGCCCAAGCCCATGCGGCATAAATAAGGCATGAGCTCCAGCTTTCACAGCCTCTTCAACATCACCTTTCATTAAACCAACCTCTTTTAAGCCCTTGGCAAGTACTTTACAAACCTCCAGATGAATACTCTGATAAGTAACCCATGGACGAATCAACTCATTCCCTTTGTTGATTCCAGCCAGCACAATCTCATATATTTCTTTCTGCTTTTGACTAAACTTTCCTCCCACAGGAATTGTTCGGGTATTATCAGAAGCATAATGAGAATCGGTTTCAGCACCACTATCCACAAGCAATAAATCTCCCGCTTTAAGCAGATTACCATGCTCGTGATTGTGTAAGGTTTCTCCTCTTCTTGAAACAATAGCTGGAAATGAGAGCAGTCCTCCCGCTCTTAATGCTATGGCTTCACATTCTCCGGCAATTTCTCTTTCATAAACTCCATCTTTGGCCATTCTCATTGCTGTGGTATGAATCTCATAACCAATTGCAGCCGCACGCTCCAATTCCTTAATCTCGTACTCATCTTTTATTTCTCGAAGCGAAATAACAGCTTTAACAAATTCTTCAGATGCATTCTCCTTAATTGCATTTAATGGTGTGCCAATCATTTCATGAATCAAGATTTTATTTTCGGCACGGTAGACAGGTAAGAAATGAATTTTTCGACCTTCTTTTATTGCTTCAGCAACAAAAGATTTCAAATCATTAAACGGAGCTGTGTTTTCAACACCAAAACGTGCAGCTTGATCTACAACACTTGGCTGTGGTCCCATCCAAATTATATCATCAATATCAACATCGTTACCAAAAATGTAATCTTTATTATTATCGATATCAAAAACACCGGCAAAACCAGGATGATCGATACCAAAAAAGTACAAAAATGTACTATCCTGACGATAATGATAAACATTATCGGCGTAATTCATTGGCGCTTCAGGATTACCTAATACCAATGCAATTCCGTCTTTCATTATTTCACGTAATTGGTTACGTCTTTTAATATATACTTCTTTTGGAAACATATTGCTTTGTATTTTAAGTGTTTTGTAAAATGAATTCGAAAGATACAAAAAAGAGAGTTATTTGGTAAACGATAACAACTATTTATAGATACAAAAAAAAGGCTTCCGATACTGAAAGCCTCCTAATTCAATAAATTATTATTACAGTTTAATTTCCCGGTCAACTGTTTGATCCAGAGAAATAAATGTTTCCGTTTTTGATATCCCGGGAATATTCTGTAGTGTATTAATTAAAATATCCATCAAATGTTGATTATCCCTGCAAAGCATCTTTACCAAAAATGTAAAGTTACCAGTGGTAAAATGACATTCTACAATTTCAGGAATAGCATCAATTTTCTCAACAACCATTTTATATTGATGTGCATGATCAAGAGAAATACCAACAAAGGCACACACCTCATATCCTAAAGCTCGTGGTTTAACAATAAATCTAGATCCATCAATAATCCCTGCATCTTCCAGTTTTTTAACTCTTTGATGAATTGCTGCACCAGAAATTCCACACTCTCTGGCTATTTCCAAAAATGGAATCCTTGCATTTTTAATCAAGTAAGATAGAATCTTCTGATCTACAGCATCAATTTGAACTTTCATTAGTAGTTATGATTTAGATTTAAATAGTTAGTCAATGGTTCCAAAAAATTTAAACATTCTACATAAGCCACATTGTCATGGAGCTAGTTTAATATTATAAAGAGACCACTTGTTACAATTCATTACAATATTAGCAAAATTATTACTAATTCATAAGCAAATAAAATCTAAAACTACAAATCAACAATATTTAGAACCAATTCACTCAGGCCTCAACCTTACATTTTATTTTAGTCAAACTTCACTAAATTTCCCAAATTTACTGTTTTACAACAAAAACAACTCGATAAAAAAAGACTAATTTTGGAAGCCAGTTGAAATTGCTCTTTTTAAATATCAACTATCTTCTTTAGTTGAATTAAAAATAAACACTTTATGATTAAATTAAGACCATTAATGTTTGTCGGAACAGGATCGGATGTTGGAAAAAGCATTATCAACACAGGGTTTTGCAGGATTCTTAAGCAAGATGGCTATCAACCGGCTCCATTCAAGGCTCAAAATATGTCACTAAACTCTTTCGCAACACCGGAAGGACTTGAAATTGGCCGAGCGCAGGCTGTTCAAGCTGAAGCCTGCGGATTAGCTTGTCATACCGATATGAATCCTGTCTTATTAAAGCCTACAAATGATAAAAGTTCACAAGTTGTTTTGAATGGAAAACCTATTGGTACTCAAACTGCGGTCGAATATTTTATGGGAAATAATAAGCATGCTTTATTTGAAGAAGCGAAATCTGCATTTCATCGATTGAACCAAAAATACAATCCCGTAGTATTGGAAGGAGCGGGCAGCATATCCGAACTAAATTTAAAAACCCGTGACATCACCAACATGCGAATGGCTGTTGAAGCCAATGCAGTTACCTATTTAATAGCTGATATAGATAAAGGTGGTGTTTTCGCGAGTGTTTATGGAAGTATTCAGTTACTTGATGAAAACGAGCGAAAGCAAATCAAGGGAATTATTATCAATAAATTTAGAGGAGACATAAAACTATTCGAAGACGGGAAAAAGATTATTGAAGATCTTACCGGCAAACCTGTTATCGGAATCCTTCCTTATTTTAAAGATATCCATATTGAGGAAGAAGATTCTGTTAGTCTCGGAAAAAAATCAAAAACATCCAGTAAAGAAAAAATCAACTGTGCTGTTGTTATTTTACCACGCATGGCCAACTTTACTGATTTTGACGTTCTGGAACACGATCCAAGAGTTCATCTTTTCTATACAAACAATCCTTTAGAAATAGAAACTGCCGACATCATAATTCTTCCGGGAAGCAAAAACACCATTTCCGATCTTCAGGAACTAAAACAAAACGGTGTTGCCTTGTCTATTGTTAAAGCACACAAAAATGGGAAAAAAGTAATTGGTATTTGTGGTGGCTATCAAATGATGGGTGAAAAGATTAGCGATCCACTTCAAATTGAAGGCAACATTGAAAACATTGCAGGTCTTGGGATTCTGCCAATAGAAACAACGATCACTAATGAAAAACTCACAGAACAATGCGCTTTCAAATTCAGGGATTCAAATCAAGACTGCTTTGGATATGAGATTCATATGGGAGAAACTATTGCTGTCCAAAATAACATACCACTATGCATTTTATCCAATGGAAAAACTGATGGCTATTTTCTAAACCAGAACTGTTGGGGAAGTTATATTCATGGTATTCTGGACAACAAAATTGTGATTCAACATCTGTTATCCGGATTCAATCTGGAACAAGAAAGTGATTTTAATTATCAGGAATTTAAAGAAAACCAATACGACAAACTGGCTGATTTAATAAGAGAAAACATCGATATGGATCTATTTTACGCTCATTTAAAAGAAGATTAACTGAACATGAACAAGTACCATAATCGATACATAATTACTGGTGGTCCGGGATCAGGAAAATCGACCCTGTTAAATAAATTATCAGAACAAGGCTATCAGTGTTTTGAAGAAATATCAAGGATTGTTATTCAGGAACAACATCAAATTGGCGGAGACAAAGTTCCCTGGCAGAATCTATCCGAATTTGCTGAAATTTGTTATGAGCGCATGAGTTATCAACTTACTGAATGCAAAGCCGAAGGAAAGTGTTTTTTTGATCGTGGGTTACCTGACATTATTGCCTACGTAAGACGAGGAGGCTTGACTGTTCCATTAAAATATTTTAAGAAATCCGACCAATACAACAAAACTGTATTTCTTGCCCCTCCTTGGAAAGAGATTTTTATTAACGATGCAGAAAGACCTGAATCATTTGAAGATGCAAAGGAAATATCTGTTTTCTTAAAAAACACCTATGAAGAATTGGGTTTTACTGTTATTGAACTTCCTAAATATTCAGCAGCAGAAAGAGCTCAATTTATTACCAATTATTTAGCCACCGATAATGATTTATAGATGGCTTCATAAGTTGTTTTTGCCAACATTTCCCCAAACAAAACATGTTTGCCACAATACTGAACTATAGGACCTGTACCACATGCAATTGCCGTGGAATCAGTTCCTGTTCCCGTTGCCAATAATCCACTAACCGGGCTCAGAACTTTCAAATCCTGCAGACAAGCTGCTTTGGCTTCCGCCACCATCATAATGCATTCAACCATACCTGCATCAGAAAGATTAGCATTAGTAGTAACCAGAATATTAATAGTTCCTATTTTTTGACACTCCTCATTCACGAATTGATAATCGGCCTCATCTCCTGCCCTGCGGGCATTTGACACTCCGGATGTAACAAAAACCTCTATCCAAACCCCCTGCTTTTCAACTCGAATTCTTCGGAATGAACTCATTAAGGCCGCAGTCATCATTCCCACACAATTCCCTTCCCAATTTTGGGAGTCAGCTATTCCTTTAAGTGTAATATCCGGAGATTCAAAATCAGTTCTTTCTCCTTTAAAATTAGCATCAACCTTTGTATTCAAAAAATGGTCAACAATTTGGCAACCTCCGTTTAAAATTGCAGAACTTACCATCCTAACCGGATTCTGAAACTCAACATGAAGGAATTGATCCGTTAATTCGATTGAAAATTTCATTCTTCTACTCCTTTACATTTTGTTGGAATGCAAACAAAACAGCCTCGTGATATTTTTTTAAGCCTCCCGATTTCTTGATTCCTTTGTAAACTTTTCTCTCATTCTCAAAATGACTGGAGAAATACTCCCAAAACGGCTTCATTTTTTGTAAGATTTGCGTATCCCCACTTAAAAATGAAGTATATGTAGAAAAAATTTCATCGTACATTTTACGCAATGCTTTTTTACGAATATCTGCAGATGGAATTTCTATTCCCTTTATTTTTGCCGGCAACCAATAATCTTTCAGAACTCCTCTTCCTATCATTACATGATTTAGGTTTGGCAATTGAGCACTCAAGCTCTCAAAGTCATCAAGTGTCTCAATATCACCATTAAAACCAATTGTTTTATTAAAACCCTCCTGTATTTGCTGAAAATAATCCCGATCGGCACTTCCCTTATACATTTGCTTGCCAATGCGAGGATGAACGATAATTTCATCAATATTAAAGTTTTTCATCACATCCAAAACCGAAAGTATCTCCGATTTATCTTCCAAACCCAACCGCATTTTAATCGACAGGTCAATTTTCCCGGAATATCCACGTTCCAGAATATCCTTTATCTTTTCAGGATATGGCAACAAGCCAGATCCTTTCTTTTTCCCGGTAACCATAGGAAAAGGACAACCTAAATTCCAATTCATTTTTTCATAACCTAAATCTGAAAGATACGTCTCAAAAAATTGAAACTCCTCAACAGATCCACTTAAAAACTGAGGCACCAATCGATTATTTCTCTCCAAAAAAGGTTCTACTTCTCTTTTGTGCGAGGTTCTTATTTCTCCTGAATTTTGAAGAACAAGAAAAGGGGTATAGAATTCATCTACGCCCCCAATGCATTTTTCATATGCTTGTCGGAACACCCAATCAGTATATCCCTGAAGAGGTGCTAATGAAATTTTCATGTGATTATAATTTCTTGTTTGTCGCTCCCAAATATTTTTGGAAGCAATCGCCTGAATAAATAGTCCAAAATACAGAAGAACTTATTCCTGCAAATATCATTTTATCGTCCAAAACTTAAAACACCCAGTAATTGTTTACGCTGACGATAATAATTAATTCCATCCTCGGTACCAATGCTTTTTACAAATTGATCAATCATTGTATCGTAGATTGTACCAAACTTAAATCTCTCCGGAGGATATAGTTCAGGATTATGCATGTCTTCAAGTCTCGCCAGATACATCCGTCCAACAATCTCGCTGCTAAGATCATCGCGATACATGCCTTGAGCTATTCCTTTTTCAACATTTATTTTAATTTTATCAAAAATAAATTCCATCCGCTCATCCATATGCTTTTTATACACTTCCGGGAAATGACTCTCAAATTCCATTGTAACGGATGGTGTTAAATTTTCGAAACGATCATTCATCTCCTGACTTACGATAAATAATATATCAATCGCATTCTGACCTTCAAAATTGTATTGAGTAAAAATGGACTCAAACGATTTTCGTTCGTATTCAAGAATTTTTTCTACCAACTCCTCTACTGAATCAACAAATTTGGATACATCAGATGGCGACACCCCAAAATCTTTAACTTTATCAAAAGAAAAGCCGCTTAAACCATTTTTGAACAAATAAGCCCTTACCTTCTCTATAATATGAATAAAATCCTTGTCCATAAACTATTACTGCTAAATAATTAAACTAAATCAAAATCTTTTTGATCCCCTTAAGATAGGCATAAAATTAGGCATTTTTCAATTGTGAAAGTAAAACAAATTAATATTTTAGTGATTTAAATATCTGTAACTAAAAATTAAGAAAAAGAGAAAATATATTCACAAAGGCAATCGGGGACAAATTAGCTATCCAAGAGGAATTAGGGTTTTAAAAGATTTTATTACGAAGAACTAAACAGGGCTGAGTGGAGTAATTAATGATAAACCTATTGATGAATTTAATCCATCTTAACATATCAGACTTTCTGATTTATTTTTTATACTAACTAAGACCTGAAATGAATCACAATAATGCAAATGCAAAAAAAATTAGAGTTCCTCTCCCAAAAAAAGAAATAACTATTCATTAATAAATGGCGATTCATTTATCAAAATCATTGGTTCATAAAAAAGGATGTGTTTTAACAATAAAAATTAACATCATACATTATCTTTGTTGGTGAAGAAAGTCTGTTAAACACTTAGGTGATTGATTGTACTAATTCATAAGTAAATTTAAGTAGTAGTTTAGGGCGGCTAGTCACCGCCCTTTTTCTTTTTAGATGCATTTCATTTAAGCAAAAGAAAATCCATTTTGCTCCTTACATGGAAGTATAAACGCTAAAAAAATGCAATTAATTTCACCTGTTGCATTTTCCTTAAAAAACAAATTATTTTTTTAATTCATTTTCGATCACCACTTTCATCCCTTCAAACTCTTCCTGATTAAACAATCTGGTGAGATAAATAATTTTGCCTTCTTTATTAACAATTACATTACGAGTCACACCACTTTCCTTGTGTGCATACTTAGTAAATATTACTGCCCCTTCATCCAATGCAACCGGATAAGTTATTCCTGTTGCGGCTATTAATTTTTCAGCCTTTTCTTGTGGCTCGTCCAAATCTAAAGCATACAAGGCAAAATCCTTCTCTTTATGCTTCTGCCAAATCTCCTTCTCGATAAACGGCATTTCTTTGCGACAAACTCCACACCAACTAGCCGTAAACTGCAACATCACAACTTTTCCTTTTAAGTCAGACAACTTTAATTTACTTCCATCGGTCAAATTCATTTCAAAATCAGGTGCCATATCTCCTACTTTCACTATATACCCTCTGGAATCCTGAACTTGCGCCATTCCTGAAAAAACCAATCCCATAATAAAACCAATTGTTATAATTACCTTATTCATTTCTATTCTCAGATTAAAAAAAATATCAATAAACAAATAAAGATAAAATTCAGATAAGCTTTACCATCTACTTCATAATTTATAGATCTTAATTTTTCTGTAAAGGGTTTTTCTATCCATATTTAACAAGCGTGCAGCCTTACTTTTATTATAATCCGAAATATTTAAAACTCTTTTAATCCTCTCACCTTCGGATTCAAATAAAGGATTTAGATACTCCTGAGTATTTTCATAAAAAGAAGACGGCAACTCATTTAAAGTAATTAACTCCCTTTTTGTAAGAAGTGTTGCACGCTGAACGGTATTTTTCATTTCTCTTAAATTACCTGGCCAAGCATAATTAGTAAAAACATATTCTACACTTTTATCAAAACCAACTACCGATTTCCCAAGGCTGTTATTTGCCATATTCAAAAAAAATTCTGCAAAATGCATAATATCAGACTTTCTTTCTCTTAAAGGAGGAACATTAATCTGAAACTCATTTAAGCGATGATATAAATCCTCCCGAAAAGCACCAATCTGCTTCGACTCATTTAAATCCTCATTTGTTGCAGCCAGAATCCTAACATCAACCGACACCTCTCTATTACTGCCTACATGCTTTACTTTTCTTTCTTGTAAAGCACGCAATAATTGAACTTGCGTAGAATGATTAAGGTTTCCTACCTCATCCAAAAACAGAACACCTCCATCTGCAGCCTCAAAATGTCCGATTTTATCAGTAACAGCACCTGTAAAAGCACCTTTTTCATGTCCAAAAAATTCACTCAAAGCCAGCGTCTTTGAAATAGATCCACAATCGACGGCAACAAATGGTTTTTGAGACCTATCACTTTTTTCATGAATCATTTTCGCTACAATTTCCTTTCCGGTACCACTCTCACCTACAATTAATACTGACATCAGAGTTGGTGCAATTAAATCAATATGTTTTAGTAATTGCTTCGATAATTTTCCTTTGCCCTGATAATAATCCTGAATACCTGATGGTACTTGCGATTTCGATTTTACAACGGGATTTTGATGTAAAAGAGCCTTATTAACAATATTCAAAACTTCATCGGGTCCAAATGGTTTCGATATAAAATCATAAGCTCCCAATTTAATCGATTTTATTGCAGATGAGATATCTGCATAACTTGTCATCATAACCACTACAGTCTTTGGAGTTGTTTTCTTCACAAAACTTATGATTTCCATACCACACACCTCCGGCATCCTCAAATCAGTAAGTACGATATCATAAAATTTCGACTGAATCTTTTTTTTTGCCTCAACCGATGAAAAACTAGTAGTAACAAAAAACTCTTTTCTCTCAAAAAATTTTTTCAGCATCAAACAAAGTGTTGCATCATCATCCACAATAAGAATACTATTCATATCATTATAATTGTATATTTTTGCCATATAGCCTGTCCCGAAATTTTTTCGGGAGAACTTGCCATACTGAAATAATTTCCCTGCGTATCAAAATATCCTTGTCATAGACGTTTTACAATACTGATCAATTTTGTTTTGTAAAATGTAACTCCTCTGATATTTAAAAGACAACAAGATTACCTCTATCGAAATATTGAAATACAACTTCGATAGAGGTATAAGCATTAAAAATTTGGGTAAATTGCTTAAATGAATCTATTCCTTAAACCGCCAGATCTTCCTGTTTTACAAATTCTCCTTTCGCATTGAAATAAACAGCAATATTTCCCTCTGGTTTTGATAAGATAATCTTGTACGATCCATCATTTCCAATAAATGATTTAAGAATCGCATAATCTGAATATGATTCCGTAATTGCTGTCTGAACCATTTTAGGAAGTTCTTCAGCTTTTAATTCCTCATATTTAACATCTTCCTGCACAAAACTTGTCCCTGAAACTAAATTTGCTGCCGAAACTGATGTTGGAATACTTACACTACACATTAATGCTACTGCTGATACAATCAAAACTCTTTTCATAACTAATCAATTTTTATATAAATATTAAAATATAATAACATGATCTATTATGAAATTTCTATGCCACAAATGACATACAGCGACAAGCGACACCGCAAAACACTCTATTTGTGAAAATTACAAATCTTAAATAAATACAAGCATTAATAAACACTTCATCATAAAATTGTAGACTACACAATTATGTGGGGATAAATTCCACTTTTTATTTACTATAAAATAAATTTACAGCACGTTATTTATTCTTTAGATATAAATTAAAGGGAATTATAAAGAATTGGAGCAAAGGGTGTATTATAAAGAGCATCTATTCGATTACTTATTTCTTTTAATAATCAAGTTTAGAAAATAATCTTTAGCCTGCAGCTTTTTCTCTTTCAAGTAAAGAACTACAGCTTTCGATAGTAATTTATCATCAATCAGAAATTTTTTCAGAAGATAAGCAGAACCAGCATACGGCAAGGCTGAAATAAATATATCATTGCGCTTTACTCTGTCTTTTAAGTTACTTGCAATGTAAATTAGCTTGACTAAAAAATTAACAAGCAGAAATAAAACCGGCGGAGTAAGAACTTTATAATCGACAACTCCATGAAAAATGGCATAAGCAATAATTCCAGGAAAAAGCACTGCATCAATTATTCCTGCAATAAAACTCCAAACAACTAAAACAGAACTAACGTATAACACTCCAGACAAATTATCATTCACGATAATCTTTACCAGATATTCTTTTTCGTAAACAGTAAAATATTCCTGACGCTCCACATACTTACAAAAACTACTACGGGAACAAGCACATTTCTCCTGATATGAAAGCTTTTCCATCATTAATCTAATCTTCTTTAGAGAAATAGTCCTTATACATCTCCGGCAAATTAGCCCTATACATTAATATACAGCTAAAGAGTAATTCAACAACCGCCATTGCAAATAACTGACCTCCATCAGAACTACCATCATATTCAACAACAATACCTACCGAGGTAAATAAATGAATCCCAATTGCCCCAATCATCAATCCTGAGGTTATTACAGCTGCTGCTTTCCATAAATTAGGTAAAAAAAACAAAATGCCCGTAATCAATTCAATTGCTCCAATACCAAACCGTCCCCAAGGTTCCATCCCAATTGCAGAAAAGATATGAACAGCCTCCGGATGACCTGTAAATTTAAAATGTAATGTTTGAATCAATATAATAGCTGTTACTATTCTTAGCAACATTTCAACAGTTCGATATTTTCGTTTTGGCTTCAAAATAATTTTTACTTTTTTTTAAAACTACAAAAATTGCAAGACGTATTCTAAGTTTCTTATTAAAATGCAAGATAGCTTGAATCACAATCATAAATTGTAAGCTGAATCACATTAAAAAAGACAGAAACAATATATGTTATGCATTACAATTATTTAAACTTTGTTTCCTACTTTTAAGCAAAACAAACAACATGCAAATAAAAACACTACTAACACTAACAATCGCCGCACTAACAATGGCGTGCAGTTCTTCCGATGAAAGTTTAAAAAATGCAGAATCGGTTATCTCAACAGAGAGAATGATCAATTACATCAAAGAATTGGGATCTGATGAATATCAAGGACGAAAACCATTTTCTGAAGGTGAAGTAAAAACAATTAACTATATCGCACAGTGGTATAAAGAAATAGGGCTTGATCCAATCAACAAGGAATCCTATTTTCAGGACGTTCCATTAGTCGAGATATCACTTACGGCTCCCCAATTTCTTAGTTTAAAATCACCTGACAAAATAAGAAAACTAACCTACGGCGAGGATTTTGTCACCTTCTCCCGACGCATTCAGAATGAAATCGCATTAGCAGAATCTGACTTAGTATTTGCAGGCTACGGGATTGTAGCTCCGGAATACGGCTGGAACGATTATAAAGATCTGGATGTTAAAGGAAAAACCGTAATTGTTTTGGTGAATGACCCAGGTTTTGGCTCAACTGATAAAAGTTTCTTTAAGGGCAATGAAATGACATATTATGGCCGGTGGACCTATAAATTCGAGGAAGCAGCCCGTCAAGGGGCCGAAGGAATACTGATTATTCATCAAGACAGACCAGTTGGATACCCTTGGTCAGTAGTTTTAAACTCCGCATCGGTTCCGAAATTATATCAGCAAGCTAAGGATAATTATCAATCAAGATGTTTAGTTGAAGGCTGGATAACTTTTGATGCTGCCAAACAATTATTTGCTGATGCAGATAAGAATCTGGACACTGAGACTCAATTAGCCAAGCAAAAAGAATTTACAGGTTTTAATTTAAGCACAAAATTAAGTGTTGCTTTTAAAAATTCAGCGCATTTTGACGTTACACACAATGTACTCGGAATAATAAAAGGAACAGATCTGGCAGATGAATATGTTTTTTATTCTGCACATTGGGATCATCTTGGAATTGGTCCAAAAATGAATGGAGATTCAATTTACAATGGTGCTGTTGACAATGGAACCTCTCTTGCCTGGATGTTTGAAATTGCCAGAGCTTTTAAAGCCATGCCTCATCAACCTCGCCGGTCAATTGTTTTTTAGCTCCGTCTGCAGAAGAGTCAGGATTAAATGGTTCCGGGTTTTATGTAGACAATCCAATTTTTCCGCTAAACAAAACTGTTGCAAATATTAACAATGATCTGATGCTGCCTTATGGGCGCATGAAAGATGTAATGATTACAGGATATGGACAATCAGATCTGGAAGACATAGTAAGAATCGAAGCAGAAAAACAAGATAGACATATCCTGCCTGATCCTAATCCTCAATCGGGAATGTATTACCGATCGGATCATTTCAGCTTTGCCCGCGTAGGTGTTCCCGCATTATTTGCTCGTGGCAACAACGATAGCAGAGAAAAAGGCATAGAATACATGTCTGCAAAAGAAAAAGAGTGGCTAAGCAACAATTACCACAAACCTTTTGATGAATACGAAGAATGGTGGAATTTAGATGGTGTTGCCGAAGATGCCCGGTTACTTTTTCGCGTTGGCTGGGAACTTGCCAATCAAGATGAATTTCCGAAATGGAAAGACGGATCGGAATTTAAAGCAAGACGAGAAAAAGATCTAAAATAAATTTAGATCCATTAAAAGAAATGAGCTTGATTTATGATAGAATCAAGCTCATTTTATTCGTGTTTTATTTATAATTAAAGACCTTTAATGAAGCCAATCCTCCCAAAGATGTTTCTTTGTACGTGTATGGTAAATCAAGTCCGGTTTTCATCATTGTTTCAGTTACCTGATCAAAACTAATTCTGTGACGGCCATCTGAAAGTAACGCGTAGGTATTGTGGTTTAATGCGCGCGCTGCCGCAAAAACATTGCGTTCAATACATGGTATTTGAACCAAACCAAGAACGGGATCACAAGTAAGCCCCAGATGATGTTCCAAACCCATTTCGGCAGAATATTCAACCTGATATACAGTTCCTCCATGCAACTGAGTAGCAGCTCCGGAAGCCATGGCACAAGCTGTTCCCACCTCTCCCTGACAACCAACTTCTGCTCCCGAAATCGAAGCATTGGTCTTGACCAAATTTCCAATTAAGCCCGCGGTCGCTAAAGCTTTCAACACATCCTTTTTCCCAAACTTATAGAATTTCTTATGATAGTAAAGAACTGCAGGTAAAACACCACAGGCTCCACATGTTGGAGCAGTTACAATTACACCTCCACTAGAATTTTCTTCTGAAACAGCCAAGGCAAATGCATACAACATGGATCGTTTTCTCATCGGCCCGCTTAAAGTTTTCGCTTTTAATCGATATGAATGAGACTTGCGCTCCAGCTCTAAACCTCCCGGAAGTTCACCTTCTTTGTTCATTCCTCTTTTTACAGCCTTTTTCATTGCAGTCCAAACCTCATCCAGATAGTCCCAAATACCGTCTCCCTCCATCAATTCCACGTACTCCCAAAGTTGCTTTTTATTGCTTTTGCACCACTCTAATATTTCATCCATTGTAGTCAACCCATATATTTTTTGGGCAGACACCTCGCTATTGTCATCTATTATTGCTCCACCGCCAATACTGTAGGCAGTCCATTCTTCAATCAATTCATCTGATGCAGAAAAAGCTTTGAAACGCAACGCATTAGGATGCCTCTTCAAAAATTCTTCAGGCTGCCAGATCAAATTTAGATCTTTCTCCTCAAATACCTTTTCAATTGCAACACCTGTTAAATGCCCTTTCCCTGTCGCAGCCAGACTGCCAAACAAAGTCACTTCATATTTATCTGCTTTAGGATGGCGCAGCAAAAACTGTTCTGCTGCTTTACGCGGTCCCATTGTATGACTGCTCGAAGGCCCGTACCCAATGCGATAAAGCTCTTTTATTGATTCCATTATGACGTTTTGTTGTTGTTGTGTAAGTTGGATGCAAATGTAAGAAAGTCAATAGATACTCAATATGCGATTTGAAAATATTTTGCACAAAAAAAGAGAAACCAAATGATTTCTCTTTCTTGTCGGGGTGGCAGGATTCGAACCTGCGACCTCCTGCTCCCAAAGCAGGCGCGATAACCGGGCTACGCTACACCCCGAAACTTAATTCCGGTATTCTATTTGACAAAGAAAAGCCTTAAAACTCCTCTAAAATATTGTCGGGGTGGCAGGATTCGAACCTGCGACCTCCTGCTCCCAAAGCAGGCGCGATAACCGGGCTACGCTACACCCCGAAACTTTCATTCCGGTACTCTATTTAGATAAAAAAAGAGAAGTTTTTAAACTCCTCTGAAAAATTTTCGTCGGGGTGGCAGGATTCGAACCTGCGACCTCCTGCTCCCAAAGCAGGCGCGATAACCGGGCTACGCTACACCCCGAAAATTTGCGGAGGGGGAAAAAAATTTCGCCAACTCCATTTTCCATCTTTATAGAAAAAATTGCGGAGAGAGGGGGATTCGAACCCCCGGTACAGTTTCCCGTACGTCAGTTTAGCAAACTGGTGGTTTCAGCCACTCACCCACCTCTCCTGATCTTGCGGTAGCAAAAGTATGTAAAAAATTCAGATGTGCAAAATATTTACCTCCCATTAATAGAAGATTTCGGCGCTTTGGATTATAGTAAATTATAAATCAATGAGATTCATTTCATTTTTTTTTCAAATTACCCAAAATAAAACCGGAAAGTACATGAATACTCCCCGGTTACAATTGAAATTATATCAATTCATCTATTTCTTTTTCCCTTTATCAGATGGATTTGCAATATTATCCCTCATGTTAGTATCTGCTTCAATATTCTTCATTCGGTAATAATCCATAATCCCCAATTGACCATTTCGAAAAGCTTCGGCCATTGCCCGGGGAACTTCTGCCTCCGCTTCAATCACCTTTGCCCGCATTTGCTGTGCCAATGCCTTATTTTCCTGCTCAAGAGCAACAGCCATGGCTCTTCTCTCTTCGGCTTTTGCCTGCGCTATTTTCAAATCAGCTTCAGCCTGATCTGTTTGCAAAACTGCTCCAATATTTTTTCCTATGTCAATATCAGCAATATCAATCGATAAAATTTCAAAAGCGGTACCAGCATCCAATCCTTTTTCCAGCACTACACGTGAAATAAAATCAGGATTTTCAAGAACCGTTTTATGAGATTCACTTGACCCAATTGAAGATACGATTCCTTCTCCTACCCTTGCCAACACAGTTTCTTCACCTGCTCCTCCAACCAATTGCCGGATATTCGCACGCAAAGTAACCCTGGCCTTAGCTATTAACTGAATACCATCTTTAGAAACGGCTGTTACAGGAGGAGTATTAATGACTTTAGGAATAACACTCATTTGCACGGCTTCATACACATCTCTACCGGCCAAATCAATAGCCGTAGCCATTTTAAATGTCAAATCGATATTAGCTTTTGAAGCTGACACCAGAGCATGCGTTACCTGAGCGACACGACCTCCAGCCAAATAATGAGCTTCCAGTTCATCCCGATTCAAAATCAAGCCTGCTTTTGTACCTTCAATTAAGGCACTTACAATCACTTTTGGCGGAACTTTCCTCCATCTCATAAACACGAGCTGAAGTAAAGAAATTTTAACTCCTGATAATAGAGCCGAAAACCAAAGACCTACTGGGACGAAATAGAATAGTATATATATTCCAACCCCAACGGCGACAATTAACATTATTAATGCACCAATTTCCATTTGATTTATTTTAGATAGGTTTTACAATTACAATCTTATCAACAATACCTACAACAACAACCTTTGTCTTTTCATCAACATAAGCTCCCGTTGATCTTGCTTCAACAATTATATTATCCAACTTCACTCTTCCCATTGGTGCAAGACGTGAAACACAAATCCCCTGATCACCAATAGTAATATTTTCATCATCCAATTTTTGAACTTTAGAATCGACTTCTGTATTTAGCATTATTTTATTCCACGTTTGTGACTTTAAGGCTAAAACCAAAGATATCCCACTAAAAACAACAGCAGACAAAACAGTGAGGTGTCCTACTGAATTCCCATAATGGTGATAAGACATATAAATACCTCCGGCTATCATTAAAATCCCACCAATGGCTGCCACCGTAATTCCTGGAATGACCAAAAACTCCAACAGTAAAAGAACGATACCGAATACGATAAGAAGTACAATAATTAATGCTGTCATTTGCTATAAATCTAATTTATCTGAAGCTAAACAATATTCACTTTCAATCCTTTCTCTGCTAATCTATCCCTCATAGGTTTAATGGTACTCATATCTCCTTTTTTTACATCACATTTCCCCTTGTAATGAGTAATATAAGCGCATTGTTCTGCCTGATCAGGATCATGTCTGCAAACATCAACCAACGCATCCACAACAAAATCAAAAGTGTGAAAATCATCATTAATCAGCATCAATGTATTGCGGTTTAAAAGATCGCTGATTACATCGCTCTCTTCTTTATCTGTATGTGTTTTATCAATCCCCAACATTACCAATCTCCTCTATTTATTGTCTAAGTATTTCGAGTGCTTGCTGAATGGTTATCTTATCATTACCTGAAAATGCTACAGTAAAAGCATCCCCTAAACCGGCCTCGCGAAGTTCCATTTTCAATTTACTCACTTTGCTGTAAGAATCAAAATTACCAACAGTGCAAATCGTATACCCTCTGTAATCTTTGGAATAGTCTATTGGGTACTTTGAGAAATTTTCCAATTTTAATTTAACATCCTCAGGAACTTCACCGGAATATGCTCCCACCTGAACTCTAAAATTAACCTGATCATCTGTAACAGTCTGGATTGCTTTTGTATTGACAATAGCAGCCACAGGTTGAGGCTCAGGCTTATAATCCTGATCGGTTGCCTTAATAGCTTCACTTAAACTGGTTTTAACACCATCCTTATAAGCTACAACAAAAGCATTGGGAAACAATTGACGAACTTCAGGAATTTTTTTCTTAGCTGCAGCAAATGTAGAGTAAGTTCCAACCATGTATTTATACAATTTCCCATTCCCAACAATTTCTTCCTTCACGTCATCTAAACCTGAAAAGAAGCTTGATTCTGCTCTGTTAGAGAATACACCGACCTGCAAATGATAAACATATCCATCCTCAGTTTTATTAACAACTTTAGCACCAGACCTTGAATTTGTGGAAGGAATTATTTCCGAACTCATTACCAGTTGTCCTTTCCTGGAAGGAGCATGCACCTCAGCAGTAACAGTTCCAATAATATTTTTATTCAGATAATCAGATTCCTGAGATTGAGCCTTCAATAATTTATTTTCGGCCTGCTTACTCAATTCAAACGACTTTTGTTCCAATTTAGATATCTTATTGGACAGAATAGTATGAGGCATTCCTTCCAAGCCATTCAACTGGCTTCTTAAGTCTTCGGTACCGTCAATTAAACTATCCGAATTAAATTGGTCATTCTTAGCTTCAATAAAAATCTCCCTGGCCTCGCTCGATTTAAACTCGTTCAAATAATGATACGTCAATTCACTGGTAACCGGAAAATTAAAATATGGGAAATCTTCTTTGTTATATTTCATCGAATAAGAAGGCTCTTCCGCACCTTGTTCAAATAAATTTCCGTCGACACTACTACTCCCCACATTTAATATCGCAATATTGGATAACAGATCAGGGTTCATCACTACTTTTTGTTCCGGATAATCAGATAATTTTATTTTGTAGATAGTTACTTCATCCTTTCCATTCTCCCTGCTTGAAGTAAAACATGCATACTCATCGTTTAAATCAGTTGCAAAAAACAAATCGTTAGATGTCGAATTAATCGGAAATCCCATATTTTGAGGTTCACTCCAAGTGTCAGATATTTCATTGTATACTGATCTGAAAATATCAAATCCCCCCATACTTGTGTGACCTTGAGAACAGAAGTAAAGAGTTCTTCCGTCATTCGACATAAACGGATATACTTCATCGTAAACAGTATTTAGAGAGTTCAGTGCTTCCCATTCTCCCCATCCACCGTTTCTTAAGCGTTTGGCACGATACAAATCCCGTCCAGTCTTTTTATTTTTTCCATAACTTGAAAAGTAAATATACTGTCCTTTATTTGCCAAACAAGCTACCTCTCTATCTCCGTCACCATCATATCTGGATGTAAGAGATTTATCTTTCTTTGACAACCGATCCTCAAAACCTTCAATATCGTAGTACCTAAAAAATTCATTCCTGTTTACTACCTTTTTATTTTTTACATCAACCACATAATAAGAATTTACCAGAGGTAAACCATTCTGACACATCTCAATTAACCGATCGATACCAATTGATTTCTTTTTATAATATTCACGAAACTTCCGATAATACCTTATTGCGGAATTAAACTCATAATTCATATGAAAAGCCCGTCCCAAATAGTATGGAACCGATGCATTTACATTTTTCGTTGATGCAATCTTAAGATGCTGAATAGCCTCCTTTACATTTTCATTCACTTCAACCTGACAAACTCCCAGATAATAATTGTATTCCGGATCCTGCGGATACACATTTATTAATTCCTGATACAACGGCAATGCATTAATAAAATTCTCCCCGTCGAAGAATGTAAAAGCCTCCTGCTCAATCTGCTGTTCTGTTTTCCCTCCACTAAAGCTTTGCGCAACTGAAAACTGGAGGAAGAAAAAAGAAAGAAAAAGTAAACTGTAGTGTAATCTCATTTTATTATTCATAGAATCAATTTCTTGAAAATGGAAATTGGGAAAACAAAGAATGCTTCCCTCCAATTAACAACCAAAAAACAATAAACCTCCTGCAACGTATCATTTGCATCAACAAAAACCTCTTGTAACATGCAGGATCTAACAAAAAGTTAAGATAGTAATTATTTTATAACAAAGATAATATATAATGTGTAAGTACGAAATTACAAAACAGAGATTAAGATTAACAAAATAACGAGTTGGAAAAATAAAAAAGAAATCCATTCCTCATGTTTTGGAAGCTTTTTTTTTTAACTTCAGTGGTTGATAATTTTAATGCTAAAAATTCGTACCTCTATGCATATAAAGGTATATTTGCAATTCAAATTCTAAATCCATGACAAACTTAAAAGAAGGAGATAACGCACCGGAATTCACTGGTTTAAATCAAAACGAGAAAGAAATAAAACTTTCTGATTTCAAAGGCAAAAAAGTCATTCTGTACTTTTATCCGAAAGACAATACTCCCGGATGCACTGCGGAATCGTGTAATTTAAACGAAAACTACGATGATCTGACAAAAAAAGGATTTGAAGTAATTGGCGTAAGTCCGGACAAAATATCATCGCACCAAAAATTTGCTGCAAAGTATAACTTAGCATTTAATTTAATTGCTGATACAGAAAAAGAAATTTTAGAAGCATATGGTGCCTGGGGTGAGAAAAAGTTATACGGAAAAACTTATATGGGAGTTTTGAGAACTACTTTTGTAATTTCGGAAGAAGGAATTATTGAGAAAGTATTTACCAAAGTAAAAACAAAAGATCATACCAATCAGATTCTATCTGAAATGGACTTAGTGTAGAAAATAAATAATTGAAAATATATTATGAGCGCAAAAGAAGTTGTAGAAATCAACAAAGAAAAGCTAAAAGCACTCCAGTTAACCATGGAGAAAATTGATAAAACCTACGGTAAAGGTGCCATTATGAAAATGGGGGACAATGCCGTTGAAGATATTGCAACCATTTCAACAGGATCTCTATCCTTAGATATGGCGTTAGGTGTGGGCGGACTTCCAAGAGGAAGAATTATTGAAATATACGGACCGGAATCTTCAGGTAAAACTACTCTGGCCATTCACGCTATTGCTGAAGCTCAAAAAGCAGGTGGTATTGCTGCAATTATTGATGCAGAGCATGCATTTGATCGTTCATATGCTGAAAAACTAGGTGTTGATACTGAAAACCTATTGATTTCTCAACCTGATAATGGAGAACAGGCTTTAGAAATTGCCGACCAGCTGATCCGCTCATCTGCAATTGATATAATTGTTATTGACTCGGTTGCTGCTTTAACTCCTAAAGCTGAAATTGAAGGTGAAATGGGAGAATCGAAAATGGGATTGCAAGCCCGTTTGATGTCTCAGGCATTGCGTAAACTTACAGCTAACATCAACAGAACCAACACAACCTGTATTTTCATCAATCAATTGCGTGAAAAAATTGGTGTGATGTTTGGCAACCCTGAAACAACAACCGGTGGTAATGCTCTTAAATTTTACTCTTCTGTTCGATTGGATATCAGAAGAATCGGACAGATTAAAGATGGTGATGAAGTAAATGGCAATCATACTCGTGTTAAAGTTGTAAAAAACAAAGTTGCTCCTCCATTCCGAAAAGCTGAATTTGACATTATTTACGGTGAAGGAATTTCCAAAACAGGTGAAATCATCGATCTTGGAGTTACTTACAACGTAATTAAAAAGAGTGGATCATGGTTCTCGTATGGCGAAACTAAATTAGGACAAGGTCGCGAAGGAGTAAGAAAACTTCTTATTGACAATGTTGAATTGGCTGAAGAATTAGAAGCTAAAATTATTGATGCAATCAATAATCCTGTAGCTGCAGTATAATTTTGTCTGAAAAAAATATATAGAAAGACTCTCAAATTTTATTGAGGGTCTTTTTTTTAATACATTCCCAGCTATTTGAAAATACGATATATCATGTCTTTAGTATGAACAAATCGATTATTAAATGTTCTTCGTATTTCTTACATTTACGGTGCTGAAATAAATTAACACAACAAACCTATACAATCATGACAAACAAACAACTTTTGTTAGGCTTGGCAATTGTGACAGGATTATCATCCTGTCAACAAAAAGCTGAGGAATCAAAAAACGATTCGTCTTACAAAACACCGGAAACAAAACTAGAGTCGGATGTAATGACTCCAGAAGTTTTATGGTCATTCGGGCGCCTTGGCGGAGAAAACATTTCCCCTGACGAAAAAACAATTTTATACGGAGTAAACTATTTCAACAAAGAAGAAAATCGCTCTTACCGCGATCTATACACTCTTCCTGTTGAAGGTGGTGAGCCTGTTCAGTTAACAAACACAGAAAAAAAGGAATTCAACGAAATCTGGAGACCTGACGGCAAAAAAATCGCATACATTAGTTCTGCCGGCGGAACAACTCAAATGTGGGAAATGAATCCTGATGGTACCAATCCTGTTCAGGTTTCGGATATTGAGGGAGGCATTGATGCATTCAATTACTCACCTGACATGAGTAAAATATTCTATCTGAAAGAAGTACAATTGGAAAAAGCGGTAAAAGATTTATATCCGGATCTTCCAAAAGCAAATGCCCGCGTAATTAACGACATGAACTACCGCCACTGGGACAGCTGGGTAGATACATACACTCACATTTTCCTTGCTGATTACAGTGAAAAAATCACATCAGGAAAAGATATTATGCCTGGTGAAAAATGGTCGGCTCCGGTAAAACCATTTGGTGGAACCGAACAAATAGCCTGGTCTCCTGATTCAAAAACCCTGGCCTATGTATCACGTAAATTACATGGTGTAGAATATGCAAAATCAACGAATTCGGACATCTACTTTTTCGATATTGCTACCGGCGAAACCAAAAACATGACGCAAGGAATGATGGGCTACGATATGAACCCTGTATTCTCGCCTGACGGCAGCAAAATGGCTTGGGAAAGCATGGAAAGAGATGGTTACGAAGCTGATAAAAACCGCTTATTCGTAATGGATTTGGCTACCGGCGAAAAAACTTTCTACACAAAAGATTTCGATCAGAATGCTCAATCGTTAACCTGGACTGCCGACAGCAAAAGTATATATTTTATTTCGGGATGGCATGCCGTGCAGGAAATCTACAAGCTTGACCTTGCCGATGGTAAAATCAAACAAATAACAGAAGGCATTCACGATTACCATACAGTTCACATTGCCGGCGATGCTCTTATTGCAACCAAAGTATCGATGTCGAAACCTGCTGAAATCTACAATGTAAATCCGCTAACGGGAGAAACAAAAGAGATTTCATTTGTGAATAAAAATATTCTTGACCAACTTGAAATGGGCAAGGTTGAGAAAAGATGGATAACCACCACCGACAACAAACAAATGTTGGTTTGGGTAATTTATCCTCCTCATTTCGATGCCAGCAAAAAATATCCTGCGTTACTTTATTGCCAAGGTGGTCCGCAGGGAACCGTTTCGCAGTTTTGGAGTTACCGTTGGAATTTCCAGATGATGGCAGCCAATGGCTATATTGTAGTGGCACCCAACCGAAGAGGATTACCTGGTTTTGGTCAAGAATGGAATGAACAAATTTCAGGCGATTATGGCGGACAAAACATGAAAGATTACTTAAGTGCTATTGATGCTGTTAAGCAAGAACCGTTTGTTGACGAAAACCGTTTGGGTTGCGTTGGCGCCTCTTATGGTGGATTCTCGGCCTACTGGCTGGCCGGACACCACGAGAAACGATTCAAAGCATTTATTGCTCACGACGGCATGTTCAATTTGGAAGCTCAGTATTTAGAAACCGAAGAAATGTGGTTCGTAAACTGGGATCTTGGCGGTCCATTCTGGGAAAAAGACAACAAGATTGCTCAACGCTCTTATGCTAATTCTCCACATAAATTTGTTCAGAATTGGGATACTCCGATTTTAGTTATACACGGCGGAAAAGATTACCGCATTGTTGAATCGCAGGGAATGCAGGCATTTAATGCAGCACGCCTGCGCGGAATTCCTGCTCAGTTTCTTCATTTGCCTGAAGAAAACCATTGGGTTTTGGGCGTTCAAAACGGAATTTTATGGCAGCGCACTTTCGCCAACTGGCTTGACAAGTATGTGAAAGAAGCAAAATAAAATTTGAAGAAAATTACAATACAGAATCCCCATCAGACTTTCGTTTGATGGGGATTTTTATTTCCATTCAAATTTAAAAATCATCATTTACCGCTCAATAGAAACAACAAAAAATGAACAATGGAATAGAATTTAAATTCTTTCATCCTCTTTCTTCCTATTTGCCCAACGCGTTCTGCGCGCTCTGATAACAGCATTGGTATTCTTCAACTCAAATTCGACGAATCGGGCAAAACTGTCGTAACGATCAGGTTCTACCTGTCGGAAAGTGAATAAAAAAGGAAAAATATCATCATTTAATATTCGATGCACCTTATGAGCCTGTGCCGTTGTCTGCACTCTTTGTTTACGTTTAACCTGCTCAGTATTGGTTAGCCTGTAAAGCGCTTTCAATTGATCGAGGCTCAGGTGTAAAACAGTTAAATACTTCTCGGTTCCCTTTAGTTTATCGGCATCAGTTTTTAGTTTTCCTGATAACAATCTCTCAGTTAATATTTGCAAACCAGAAATTTTTTTTTCCAGATTTTTCTTGTGAGTATCTACACCAATGACTGCAAGTTGCCCCCAAACTTTCCCCGCACTGTTTACAATCTCCTTATCGGGATGATGTAAGTAAGCCTTTATCATATACTTTAAGCCAACAAATAAACTTGCTATTTGACTATTCAGCTTTTTCATCTCCAAAGTATAAGCGCCATTACGCACGGTTCCAAATGAATCTTGAAGAATCTTATTTTGAATGTTCAACTCTTCCAGATTCAGTTGCAGGTGATCATTTATTTTTGGCTTCTTCATTTTCCAGAAGTCTACTATCGCAATTGCAATCATTCCTACCTCAATTGCTTTGGCATGTGCTAATAATTGTTGATTCATCGGATTATTTTTCTGTACTAAAATAATAAACCATTAAGATACATATATTTTACAACTAATAAATTACATCATCTTATCATTAAAATTATTTTTACACCTGATAATTAGTAATAACTACTATTTATACACTATTTTATATTGTATTAATAGATTAAACGTATCGGTTTCATTATTTATACAACACAATAAACTACGTAAATATTAAAACACACTTCTTCTCAGAGATCAACTAAAAATCCCTAAGTTTACAGAAAATTTACCGTGCCCCATGAAGAAATTCCTATTCTCAACTACCGTATTGGCCATTTTTGCGTGCTTGCTTTGGGCAACTCCATTTACAGCAATTAAAATAGGTTTAAAATATACAACTCCTCTTCAATTTGCTGGTATTCGATTTCTCCTTTCGGGATTAATTATTCTGCCCTTCATTAAAGATTTGAAGTATAAAATCCTGGAATCGAAAAAAAGATGGCGGTTCATTCTTTGGGTAGCCTTGCTGCAAACCACTTTCCTTTACGGATTGTTCTATACTGGAATTAGTTTTGTTCCGGGTGCTTTGGCGGCCATGTTAATTGGTTCGCAACCTTTGTTCGCTGCTGTTTTTGCCCATTTTATGCTTGCTAATGACAAGATGAGCTGGAAAAAAATATTTGCCATTATTTTGGGAATAACCGGCGTGTGTATTATTAGTCTGGGTAGGGCTGATTTTGTTCTAACAACAACAATTCCACTTGGTGTAGGAATTTTAATCCTCAATAACATTGTAGGAAGTACCGGCAACGTAATTGTATCGCGTGATGCAAAAGACATGCCTCCCCGGGTATTGGCTTCTCTTTCGATGATAATTGGAGGCACCGCACTGATGCTGATCTCTATTCCAATAGAAAATCCATCCTGGAATACCATTCATCCAGGCGAATACTATCTTTCATTAGCTTGGTTAGCTATGGTCTCGGCATTTGCCATCACCATTTGGTTTGGCCTTTTGCAACGGCCTGACGTAAAAGTTTCCAATTTAAATACATGGAAATTTATCGTCCCAATTTTTGGCGCTTCATTAAGCTGGTTAGTTCTTCCTGATGAACATCCTGATTTACTATCAATTATCGGGATGATTGTGATTGCATGCAGTTTGCTTTTTGTTAATTATCTGAATCGAAGAGTGGTAAAGTAAAACTCCAACAAGTTTAATGACTTTGTTAGCCGATTCGAATTAAGTACTACTTCCTTTTTTTCTCTTTATGAACCAGCTTAATACCTTCGATGTAGTTCATTACTTTTCTTAAAACATCAGACCATAAGCATAGAAACAAGAAACCGGTTCCCAGCCAAACTACAGCAAGATTGAACCAGAATGTATCGATATAAAAATTGCCGATTCGTTTCACCGGAGAATAAAAATGAGAACGTCCAAATCTCGAATCCGGATACATTAAAATAGGATCTTTCTTTTGAATCAATTGATCATCTACTTCAATCATTTTATTAATTTCCGTTTTATTCAAAACCAAATCAGCCAAACCGGTATTGTAATATTTTTGCTTAAACTCATAAACACCATCGCGCCCCAAAGAATCGACCAAACGGGAATACTCAAAGTCTTTTTTATAACCAGACTCGCTTGCCAAACCCAAATAGTATAGCTTTACCTTATCCAAAAAACTCTTGGTTTGTTCGGCAACATTTAAATTAAAATCGTGAACATTCAACTCCTTTAACTCAGGGAAAATATTGATTCCTGCTTCTCTTCCCAATTGAGAAATCTCATTTCGAAGCATATCAAATTGAGCCTCCGTATCGTCTGAGTTTTTTTCAAACTCGATACTTCGTTCGCATTCCAGCAAAACAGATTCAATTTTAGGAATCAAAAATGAACTTTTAAAAGAAGCGTCACTAATTCCTTTATCAAACTCAAAAAAGTGTTTCTCAAATTTATTGTCTTTAAACTGAGTAACTGCTAAAGCTTCGTAAGCCCAGCGCGTAGTCATAAAATCGCCAACAATTGGAACGTAAATCTTATCGGTAATCCCGGCATGCAAATCATCAAATTTAATCATTGCCCCGCCCAACAAGAGCTGAGGAACCAGAATCAAAGGAATCAGTATGTAAATAGTAATCACAGAATTCAATCCTGCTGAAATGTTTAATCCGATCATGTTCGAAAAGCATGACGTTGTGAACAATACCAACCAATAGGAAAAAAGCATTCCTTCAACCTCCAAAATATAGTTGCCAACCAATACAAAAGATAAAGACTGAATTGCAGAGAGAATAAATAAGAAGATGATTTTAGAGCTGAGATAACTTAGCCTGCATAAGTTCAGAAATTTCTCCCGTTGTAAAATCCTTTTGTCCCGAATAATTTCTTCTGCACTTACGGTTAATCCCAAAAACATAGAAACCACAACCGACATGAACAGAAAAACCGGAAAATTTTTATTTTCACCAAATACATATCCTGCGTCGGTAGTGTATTTCGTGAAATAACCTAATATCACTGCAAGCAATGGTGCCTCAAACAGATTAATAATCAGGTATTGTTTGTTGGTTAATTTCGAAAGAACATTCCGAATCCAGAAAATTGAAAATTGCTTTAATTTTCCTGGAATCTTAAAATCACTTTGTGGTAATTTTTTATCGGCACGCAAGGGCAAATGATTGGCTTCTATATTGTCCTTGTATTTCTGATACCACTCCACAGGAAGAATTCGTCTCTCGCGAGTTGGTTTTCCCTGATCATCAATTAATTTGGTTTCAACAATCTGCAATATCTGTTCAGGATTTACATTTCCACAAGTTACACACTCACTCTCAGAAGCATTTACCTGCGAATTCTGAGTCTTGAAGTAAACAATTGCATCAATAGGATTGCCGTTATAAATAGGATAACCACCCCGATCGAGAATCCAAAGCTTATCGAACATTTTAAATATTCCCGACGAGGGTTGATGAATATTGGCAATTACCAATTTGCCCTTTAACGTTTGCCTCTTGAGCAGATTCATAACCATTTCCGAATCGGTAGAAGACAAGCCGGATGTAGGTTCGTCTACCAATAAAATAGCAGGCTCCCTCATCAGCTCCAAACCGATATTTATCCTTTTCCGCTGTCCGCCGCTAATAAATTTATTCAATGGATTCCCAACCTTAAGATCCCGCACCTCATACAAATCCAAATCCTGAAGTATCTTCAATACTTTTTTCAAGATTTGAATTTCACTGTAATCCTTAAAACATAACTTGGCGTTATAATACAGATTTTGAAAAACACTCAATTCCTCAATCAATAAATCGTCTTGCGGAACAAAACCAATCAATCCCTGAACTGCCAATCTATTTCTATGAATATCGTAATCATTAATCCGAATTTCACCGTGATTTAAAGTCAAATTTCCGTTCAAAACATTCAGTAATGTGGACTTACCAACACCACTGCCTCCCATTATACCAATCAGCTGTCCGCTCTCTTCCGAAATATTAAATTTGTGTATTCCATTATTTGAGTTTCTGAACTTAAATTCAATTTCCTTAGCCGAAAATATTATTTTCTGCTGCGACTCTTCCTTCAAAAATTTACCGGCAATATCCGAGAAATAAATTGATTTAATATTGGGTCCTTTAATTATGGAACCATTACTTAACTGGTAAGTTTTATCCGGCTTTATTTTGTTTCCCTCCAGATAAAGATTTAGCTCTCCCTCGTATTTGAATACCAGCAAGTTCACACTTTGCGCAAACATAACAACAATTCTTCCATACAAGTTATCACAGAACAAATGCTTAAAATCGTTTTCTGTCTTTTTTACATCTTTCTTCATGAACCAAGACAGATTCTCGGACCACTCTGTCACCTTATTATCGATGATCAGGAACTTACTTTTGTCGAATTTATCGAGCGTATCACCCCAAACAAAAGCAAGGCAATTGATAAATTCAGATCTGGGTATTTTAAAGCTTTCCGCAACAATACTAATAAACTCAAATTCATTTTCGCTGACAATCTTGTCTTCATAAACAAATTCCAGCAAACGCAGCAAAACAATCAAACGTTCTTCCTGAACCAATTCTGCTTTTATCTTGGTGCAAACCTTGGAGGCCTCTGTTAATGAAAGAATATTGGCTTGCTGAGAATGCACACTTGCCTGATACTCCATCTCACGACGATAGAATTCAGAATAGTTCTCAAATAATCGCAGATACTCAACCTGGAGTTCGAAATTCACATAGCGATTCAAAAAACCTTCTACAATTACTTTCCCTTCCCGCGAAACACCTTCTTCTTTGGCATTGGCAACAATGGCAAAAAGGTGCATTAGTGCATTTAAAATCGATTCCCCCATTTACTTTCTCAGAATTTATGGTTTGCCTTTACCAGACTAATTTTAAAAATACAATTTATTTCGTAAACAAAAGGATAGTTGAACCAATGATCTTGGCATAAAAAAACTGCCTTCCGAAACGAAAGGCAGTCACATATCTTGTTACATCGAACAATTACTGAACGATAGAATCTCTAAGTTTAGCAACACTAGTGGTAATTTCCTTAAGCTGTTCTTCATCCATACTTCCATCAACAATCTTATCATAGCTAAGTTTAAGTCCATTTAATTCTATCAATAAAGAATCAATATTAGGATCCTTAGCCTCAGGTTCCAATACCGACAGCAATTTCTCCAAAACTTCTTTTTGATCAAAAATTACTTTTACAATTTCCGGATTAGAATAAGTATTCTCAGAAATATGAGTTGCAATATACAATCCCTCAATAAAACTACCGCTAACAACCATTAATGATAGATTACCTTTGGCATTCTTATTTAAAAACTCATAAGTATCGTAAAACGAATTTGTGATTATTTTCACCAACTGATCTTTATCATCCAAATTCTTTTCAACCTCTTCCACAAGAGTTTCATTGTAAGCACTGGTAATTTCCAGATTATCAATTAAAGCTTTAGATGCTTTCAAAAACAACATTGTTTCCTGCTTGCGCTGATATGTACTTGCATAACTCAAATCTGCACTATACACACCAAGATTCAAGGCTCTGGCTTTTTCAGTAAAATATTTATCAGCATTCTCTGATGAATTAGAAAGGCCTAATATATAATCAGCACCAATACGATTCAACATCGAGGTCAACTCAAAAGTGGTTGGAAGAGGATAAACTACATCTTTCACCTCTTTTTCAATTGCTTTCTTTAATAAAGGCTTCACAGTCTGCCCTTCAGTATTCTTTTTATCAACTGGCTTACAGCCAACAAAGTTAAAAGCAAAGACAACTACTACAAGAAAAGCAATATAACGGCAATTAGTCAGTTTTTTCATGGATTTTCAATTTTTTTAAATCTAAAATTCAACTTTTTCAGGTCTAAATTTAACAAAAAGGGAGCGAATTACAAGCATGAAATCCCCAATATATTTACACTTCTTAATTCCAGTTTTCCATGCTTCAAACATAGTAGAAATTATAAGTTTAAACCCATCTCTTATTCCAGAACAATACACACTTCATTTTTACTGCGAATCAATCAGATACAAACACAGCTTTACACACAAAAAGAGATCCTGTAAAAAAATTCCACAGGACCTCTTGAAAAACAGAACTTGATTATAATATTATGCCGGATGTATTCTTTGAAAGAAACTCTGTTTGTAATTATTTCCAATTGGAATCGTACTCTTTTCCATATGTACCATGTTTCCTTCTATCGATATAATTTTAGATAAGGATACGATGTAAGATTTATGAATCCGATAAAATTTATTTGATGGTAACAAACGCTCAATTCCTTTCAGTGATTGATAGGTTACAACATGTCCTTCCTTTGTGAAAATCTTAACATAATCGCCCAAAGCTTCAACATATAAAATTGAGTCGAGACTAATATTAATGGTTTTCTTATTAGCCTTAACAAAAATAAATTCCCGCTCGTCCTTATCTGTTTCCTGCGGTTCCGCCACACCTTTAACTCTTTCCTCTGCTTTTTGAACCGCCTGTAAAAATCGTTCAAATGAAAAAGGTTTTTTCAGATAATCCAATACATTCAGCTCATAACTCTCCAAAGCATACTCCGTGTAAGCCGTTGTAATCACTACCATGGGTGGATTTTTATAGGTTTTCAGAAAATTAATACCACTCAAGCGAGGCATATTAATATCCAGAAAAATAAGGTCGACCTCTTGCTCCTGCAAAACTTCCATTGCCTCAATAGCATCACTGCATTTCCCTTTTAACTCAAGCCCAGGTAGTTCAGAAATATATTTTTCTAAAACCCGCTGCGCTAACGGCTCATCATCAACTATTAAACATTTCAACTTCATAGAATCTAAACTTAGTTAGGACAAATCAATTTGCAAGCTAATCTTAAAAAGGTCATTCTCATCTTTAATTTCCAGCCGGTGTTTTTCAGGATACAGCAACTCCAACCGACGAATTACATTTTTTATTCCAATACCACCATTCTTTTCATTCTCTTTATTCCAACCATTCTCCGATCGGTTCTCTATTGACAATTCAATATGATTCTTATCTTCAAAATTAAAGAGAATATTTACAAAACCACCATTATTCCTTCCGTAAGAACCATGCTTAAATGCATTTTCGATAAGAGGCTCGAACAACAGAGGTGCAATTTTGCTTCTTGCTGCATCACCTTTCACTTCCATTTTTACTGGAATACTATCATCCAATCTAATTTTCTGTAAATCCAGATAATTCTTTATAAACTCCAGCTCTTTCTCCAACAAAACGTAACGGTCATTACAATCGTACAAAATATACCGCATTAAATCGGATAACTTTAACACCAAACCGGGCGCTTTATCCGACTTATCAAGCGTAAGAGAATAAATGTTATTTAGTGTATTAAACAGAAAATGTGGATTTATCTGAGCCTTTAGTGCCTTCAGTTCTGCTTCTAATTTTTCCTTTTCAATATCTTTTAATTGAAATGATATTTTTTGCAAAACAAACCACTCCCTCATTAAGGATAAAAAGCTTGTAACCCCAACATAAATAAATGTAAAAAATGCAAAATTAAACCATACAACAAAAGTCAACTCCTCGAAAAACTGTTCACCCTGCACAAATCGTCCTAAAGGATAAACCAACAAAAAATCAATAAAAAAAGCCGCCAAAGAAATCACTCCCAACAAGGAAATAACATACGGAAAAAACCGTTGCCTCTTAAACAGCAATGGAATCAAAATAAGCAGATTAAAGTAAACCGCAGCAGCAAAACACAGATTGAACACAAATGTCATTAAGACAGGTTCTAATCTTAGTATATTTTTAAAATTACTTGCCACAAACATGGTGAACAGCCAAAACGTAAAGGCAAGCACCCAAAACAATATATGATAAGCAATCCGGCTAGGTGATATCTTTTTTATGTTAGTCATAAATATTCTCAACTATGAATTTCAAAATTAAAATAGAAAAGAATTAATAAGGAGTGAAAATTATTCGTTGTTACATGCAATTCTCCCGTTAAAAGGTGATAATTTTCAGATGTCTTACCCGAATAATTAATGTTTTGATTTTGATATCTTTCTATGCTGTTGTAATATTGTAGTAAATACAAATCTAAATAAAAGAGCCAGCTATGTTTGCAAAAGATATTTTATTTTGGAATGTTGACACTCAATTTGATTTCATGAGTGCATCAGGGAAACTATATGTTCCAGGTGCTGAGCAAATTAAACCTATTCTAAAGCAAATAACTGCTTTTGCAAAAAGCAATAATATTCAGGTAGTTAACACTGCTGATTTTCATTATGCCAATTCAAAAGAATTATCCAACAAGCCTGATTTCATTACAAGTTTTCCACCACATTGTATGGCCAATACCTCCGGAGCCGAATACGTGAGCGAAACAATACCAGAAACTCCATTTTCAGAAGTATTTTGGAATAATAAGTATTCAGAAAAAGATATCCGTGATTTTATCATCAATAGAAATATTGTAATTCGAAAAGATGCTTTCGATGTATTTCAAGGAAATAAAAACACGAATGCATTACTGGAACTAATTGCACCTAAAAAAGTTTTTGTGTATGGCGTTACAACCAATGTTTGTGTAGACTGTGCTGTTGTTGGCTTAGCCAAACGCGGCATTTCGGTTTATGTAATTGAGGACGCAATTAAAGAATTACCAAATATTCCCCTCCCCTTTTCCAAGTGGGATAAATTAAAGGTTAAAAGAATCACATTCTCAGAAATTGAGAAACACCTGAATTAAAGAGCTGCCAGTTCTTTTACTTTTTGCACTTTCTCCTCTAAGGGCATAAAACCATCCAGCCAATGGATATTTGAGCCACTGCGTTCCATTTTTCGAAACCAGGTCATTTGGCGCTTGGCAAATTGATGAATTGCCACTTCCAAACCATTAAACATTTCATTGTAGGTTAAATCGCCAACAACATACTGTGTTAAAAATTTATATTCCAACCCATAATATATCAGATCTTCAGCCGAAACTCCTGATTGCATCAACGCCTGAACTTCTTCAACCATTCCTGATTTTAACCGCTCTTTTAAGCGCTGAGTAATTCTCTCCCGTCTAATTTCACGATCGAACTTAATTCCTATCAGCAATGGATTCAGCTCCGGATAATCCATTTCAATTTCCGGATGTGAGGCATAATAGCGTTCTATTTCGATAGCACGAATTGCCCGCTTCTGAGTTTCCAAATCAGAATTATTGTGCACTTCTTTGTAAGAGCGAAGAATGGTACCTAATTCATCGAGCGATTTATCAAGCATTGTATCCCGAAAGGCCTGATCTTTTGGAACTGCAATCAGCTTATAACCTTTCAAGGCTGCCTCCAAATACATTCCCGTTCCTCCGCAAACAACAGGCATTTTCTTTTTTGCGGTAATCTGCTCAAAAGCCTTTACAAAATCCTGCTGAAATTCATAAACATTGTATTTATACCCTGCATCAGCAATGTCAATCAAATGATAAGGAATTGGAGTTCCATCCAAAATATATTCATCAAGATCTTTACCGGTACCCAAATCCATTCCACGGTAAATCTGACGCGAATCGGCACTAATGATTTCGCCGTTAAATTCCTTTGCCAACTTTACAGCCAGACTTGTTTTTCCAGTAGCGGTTGCTCCTAGTACAACTAATAAGTTATTCTGCATCTTAAATATTTTTTCCGAACTTAAAACGATCTGTTTTTGTTCATCCGGATAATGTTTATCTTACAATAAGACAAGACTGTGTATGTAAACTACGCAGTAAAATTACTTTAAGTTTTTTGAATTCACCAATAACTCCATTCAATATGACAAACCTAAGTGCATACAAACACAGTCTACTCCTTTTTATTCAGCCGGAACAAACCTGGAAATCAATCTCAACTGAAGACCACAGTCCAAAACAATTATTCTTAAGCCTTTTGCTCCCCTTACTATTCTTAATGGCCATTTGTAATTTTTCAGGTTATCAATTGTTCGATCAAAATCCATCTCAACATATTAATATGCACTTATTTTCGGCAAGTGCCACATTTTTATTTTCCATTCTATCCATCTACATTTCCACACTTCTTGTTAGTAAATTTGCACAATTCGAAGATAAAAAGGATAGATTTAACCGAGCTTTCACTCTTATTGGTTTCTCCTTTATCCCTGGTATTTTATTCAATTCACTGGCATTTTTATTTCCCACAATAAATTACCTGACCATTTTAAGCCTTTTTAGCTTTTACATCCTATACAAAGGAATATCTCCCATACTATCTATTCCTGATGATAAAAAATCGGGTTATTTTACATTTATACTGATTGGTTTACTTTCTATATATGCCGTTTTAGGGGCTTTTTTTATTGGAATAGCCAGCCTTATGGGATTTTAATAAAATAGCTGTAACAGAAGCCTACAATTTTGCAAAAAAGTACAGCAAATTAAAAAAGCTTGTTTAATTTTGATATCAATCAATATTAAGAAATTACAGTAATGAATTTTCGCATACAAAATACTATATACTCTTTCTCCAGATGGCTTAATCTGCTTATTGAACCAAAAAAGGAGTGGGAAGCTATTGCTCTGGAAACACCCAATGTGAAATCTATTTTTATATATTTTGCATTTCCGGTAATTGCCGTCAGTTCGCTTCTTTCTTCCATCGGAGCTTTCATCCACACAGGAAGTCTTAGCATTGGAATTTCTCAATTTGTTGTTTCTTTTATTTCCTTAAACCTGGGGTTTTTAACGGCCGGAAAAATGATTGAACTATTGGCTCCTAACTTCCAATTACAAATTAAGACATCAACTATCTATCAACTAATTGTATACAGTGGAGCAGTTTTCTGCTTATTTCACAGTTTTGCAAAATTATTTTCACCTTACTCTTTTCTTAATCAGATATGTCTGGTTTTTGAATTGTATTTTATTCGTGTTTTATGGTTGGGAATATCACCTCTGCTTCCTATAGCCGAAAATAAAAAACCCGGCTTTACAATTGTAGCCTGTTTGCTTATTTTAGTTCTCCCACTAATCTTTGAACGAATGTTTTCCGTTATTTTCACGCTTCCGGTTACAATTTAAATCGTAAATTTGTCGGGCAATAAAGAATTTACAATGCAGAAAATAAATATCAGAAATAAAAAAGCAAGCTTCGAATACGAATTCATCGAAACCTTTGTAGCAGGAATTCAACTATTTGGAACCGAAATCAAGTCCATACGTGCAGGGAAAGCAAACATAGGAGACTCCTTTTGCTACTTTAACGCAAATGAACTTTACGTAAAAGAAATGCACATTTCCGAATACAAATTTGGTTCATATTATAATCACGAAGAAAAAAGGGAACGAAAACTCCTTCTTAACCGAAAAGAATTGGATAAATTGGATCGAAAAACTAAAGAAAGTGGTTTAACCATTGTTCCTTTGAGAATTTTCCTGAACGAAAAAGGTTTTGCAAAAATGGAAATTGCGCTTTGCAGAGGAAAAAAACACTACGACAAAAGGGAAAGTTTAAAACAACGCGATCACAAAATTGAGATAGACCGTATGATGAAGAGGTAGTTAGCTCAACGCATCAATTTTTATTAAAAAAACAAGATATTTCCTTCCAGAACTCCTTCTTTTTATCCTATATTTGCACCCCGGTTCTAAAAACCCAGACAAAATCCATTTTCTTACTTTTCAACGGAGTATTAACAAGTTATCAACAGTGTTGATTAATTGTTAATAACTTCCAAACGCCCCTATTTTAGATCAATATAATTGTTAACAACTAAAAATTCCCGTTTTAGTCAGTAAGGATATTAACAACTAAAACAGGAATGAATATGAACAGGCAAAAAGTTATCAACAAACTAATATTCAAAAGTACTTCCACCTAGAAACTCTCTCATTAAGGAAGTAGGAGGTATTTCAGCATCGCTAATTGGAAGAAAGTAACTAAAGAACTTTAATAGTCTGTTTGCTTCCGAATATTCTGCCTGATTGGGCTGAATCTCTTTCAATATTGGTTCTGCATATCTCTTTAAAACACCCAATTCGTACTGAAGAGCTGAATTAAACATCACATCAGCCTCTTCCTGATACGGGAAAATATTTTTTTCTTCACCACGCCTAACACTCGGCCAGCGACTAATCGTATCAAAAGCACTGTAATTTCGATATTTATGATCCCGAACAATCCTGCGAATCAGACGGTTATCTGTTGATGGAATCCTGTTATGACCATCAATAGAAATTGAGGTTAATGCAGAAATATAAATTCTAAATTTTGAATCATCGGCAATAAGAGGAGTTAATTTTGGATTCAGAGCATGAATTCCTTCCACAACTAAAACCTGCTTGCCATTAATTTTCAACTTTTCCCCATCGAAATAACGAGTACCAGTTTCGAATGAAAACTTTGGCAATTCAACCTCTACACCATTCAGAAGATCGACCAAATTCTCATTAAACAGGCGAACATCCAAAGATTCCAACGCCTCAAAATCGTACTCTCCATTTTCATCTTTAGGAGTTTTCTCCCGATTAACGAAGTAGTTATCCAAAGACAAATTTACAGGATGCAACCCAGCAACTTTAAGCTGAATGGCTAACCTTTTTCCAAAAGTTGTTTTCCCGGATGATGAAGGTCCGGAAATTAAAATGAGCTTTACATGCTTTCTTTTCTTTCTGATTTTATCTGCTATTTGAGAAATTTTCTTCTCGTGCAAAGCCTCCGATATTTTTATCAGCTCTGAAATATTGTTATTCTCAACATAGCCATTCAAATCACCAACATTAGAAATATTTAAAACATTTCCCCAACGTTTGTATTCACTAAATATCTTTAGCATTTTCTCCTGAGGAATAAAGGTTTCCGTTTCCAACGGATTTCTTCTTCCAGGAGTCATAAGCAACATTCCCTGAGCAAAGGGCAATAAATCAAACACCTTCAGTTTGCTTGTAGACGGAACCAAAAAACCATAAAAATAATCAACACTATCGCCTAAATGGTAAACGGATGTGAATAGATTTCCCCGGGTGCGAAACAGACTGGTTTTCTCTTTCAAGCCTTGAGCTTCGAATAATTCTATTGCTTTCTCTGTTTCAATTTCTTCACGAACAAAAGGCAGATCAGCCTCCATGATCCCAATCATTCTCTCTTTAATATTTTCAATATCACCAGGCGTAAGCAATATGTTCTTATCTGTTATCCGACAATACAAGCCATTCGAAATTGAATGCTCGACCCTGAAACCTGCTTTTGGATACAAATCATGAACTGCCTTGTAAAGAAGGAAACACAATGAACGGACGTACATTCTACGCCCATCCGGATGTGTTCCATCCACAAACTTTACATTTTTAGGCTTGTAAATTTCGTAGCTTAACTCTTTAAGCTTATTATTAACCATTGCCCCAAGCACTTCCCCATTAAGTTGTGGTTTGATATCTGCAAGTATTGTCTGAAGATCGGTGCCAATAGGGTAAGATCTTTTCTCTTTTAAATCTTCAAAATAAATATCAATCAATTTTCCCATAGAATTCTAAATTTACAATGTACCCGGTTATGATTATACTGTTTTTAAAGATAACAATTAGGATGGCACATTTAAAAGCTGTCCAGTTAATTTTTGTTAAGCTTCACACAATCCCAATTTAATGAAAACAAAAGGATCTCCACCTAGAGATCCTTTTGTTTTCATTAAATTTCAATTGTAAATTATTTCATTTCATCTTTCAAAAACTGAGCGGTAAATGATTTCTTACATGCAAGCAAATCTTCGGGTGTACCCTCAAACAAGATTTCGCCACCATTCCGCCCCCCTTCAACTCCAATATCAATTACGTGATCGGCAACTTTAATTACATCCATATTGTGCTCTATCACTACAACTGTATTTCCTTTATTCACCAATCGGTTCAACACTTCAAGCAAAACTCTCACATCTTCGAAATGCAAACCCGTAGTTGGCTCATCGAGAATGTACATGGTTTGCCCGGTATCTCTTTTGGCCAGCTCTGTTGCCAGTTTCACTCTTTGCGACTCACCTCCCGAAAGGGTTGTAGATGGCTGTCCAAGAGTTATGTATCCCAATCCAACATCCTGAAGAACCTTCAGTTTCATTTGAATAGCAGGAATGTGTTCAAAAAATTCCACTGATTGATTAATGGTCATATCCAGAACATCACCAATCGATTTTCCTTTGTAACGCACCTCCAAAGTTTCCCTGTTGTAACGCTTTCCGTTGCACTCATCGCAATGCACGTAAACATCCGGAAGAAAATTCATTTCGATAGACCTAACACCAGCCCCTTGACAGGTTTCACATCGGCCGCCTTTCACATTGAATGAGAATCGTCCGGCCTTGTATCCACGAATCTGCGACTCCGGCAATTTCTCGTATAACTTTCTGATATCACCAAATAAATTGGTGTACGTAGCCGGATTGGATCTTGGTGTGCGACCTAAAGGCGATTGATTCACCTCTACAACCTTGTCGATATTCTTTATCCCGCTAATTTTTTCGTATGGCAAAGGATCTGCAACCGACCGATAAAAATGCTGAGATAAAATTGGCTGCAGCGTTCCGTTTATCAAGCTTGACTTGCCACTTCCCGAAACACCGGTAACACAAATAAATTTACCCAAAGGCAAAGTAATATTTACATTTTTCAGATTATTCCCTGTACAACCTTTCAGGCTTATTGTTTTTCCATTCCCTTCCCGTCTGCTTTCAGGAATGATGATTTTCTTATCGCCATTTAAGTAGTGAGCAGTTAAACTACCACCTTTTAGTATATCAGCAGGCGTTCCGGCAACCACAACCTCTCCTCCATGCTTTCCTGCAAATGGTCCCATATCAACCACATAATCGGCCGATAGAATCATATCCTTATCGTGCTCAACAACAATTACTGAATTCCCCGAATCACGCAATTGCTGCAGTGAATAAATCAGTCGCTGATTGTCTCTTTGATGCAAACCGATACTTGGCTCATCGAGAATATAGAGCACATTAACCAGCTGAGAACCTATTTGGGTAGCAAGTCGAATGCGCTGCGATTCTCCACCCGAAAGAGTTACAGAACTTCTGTTGAGAGACAAATACTCCAACCCAACATCAATCAGAAAGCCTAAGCGCGACCGTATTTCCTTCAATATCTCCTGTGCTATTATTTGTTGCTTTTCATTTAAGTGTTGCTCCAAATCCTGAAACCATTCACTCAACAAGCCCAGATCCATCGTTGATACATCCGAGATATTTTTATCGTGGATTTTAAAATGAAGGGATTCTTTTTTTAGACGATTGCCATTACAGGATTCGCAAACTTTTGTGATGATAAATTGCTCGGCCCATTTTTTAGCCTTTTTCGATGTTACATTACTTTCCTGATTTGAAATGTACTTAATCACTCCATCGAAACTAAGAAAGTAATTGGAAGATGCGCCCAATGGTGTATTTTCCAATTTGAATGTTTCACTGGAACCATCCAAAATAATGCTTAGCGCCTCATCGGGTATTTCTTTTATAGGCGTATCCATCACGAAATGATATTTTCGGCCAATCGCTTCGAGCTGCCAAAATATCAATGAATTTTTATATTTTCCCAAAGGAACAATTCCACCTTCACGAATACTCAAATTCGCATCCGGAATAATCTTATCCATATCGATGGCATTTACCCGCCCCAGACCTTTACACTTGGGACAAGCTCCATGCGGAGAATTGAATGAAAAACTATGCGGTGCCGGAGTATTGTATGAAATTCCAGTGGTAGGACACATCAGCAAACGACTATAAAATCTTACCTCATCAGTATCCTTATCCAGAATCATGGTAATTCCCTTTCCATGTTTCATTGCGGTTTGCACAGATTCCTTTAAACGCTTATCACCAACTTCCTCAACCACCAACTTATCAATCAGAACTTCAATGTCATGATTTTTGTATCGATCGACTTTATAGCCATGGTACAGCTCAACAATTTCGCCATCAACACGCGCATAGAGAAATCCTTTACTCCTGATCTGCTCAAACAACTCTTTATAATGACCTTTACGGCCTTTTACAATTGGAGCCAGAATAAGAATTCTTTTATCGCTGAACTTTTCATGAATTAAATTGATAATCTGCTCATCGGTATACTTCACCATTTCCTCGCCCGTTTCGTAAGAATAGGCTATACCTGCTCTTGCATAAAGAAGTCGAAGAAAGTCATATAATTCGGTAATGGTTCCGACTGTGGAACGAGGATTTTTATTGGTCGTTTTTTGCTCAATGGAAATCACCGGGCTCAAACCAGTAATTTTATCTACATCCGGACGCTCCATTCCACCCAAAAACTGTCTGGCATAGGCCGAAAAAGTTTCTATGTATCTCCTCTGACCTTCGGCATAAATTGTATCGAAAGCCAAAGAAGATTTTCCACTTCCACTTAATCCTGTAATTACCGAAAGTTGATTCCTTGGGATGCTTACATCTATATTTTTGAGGTTATGAACACGGGCACCAAAAACCTCAATGCTTTCAGTTTCCAGGCGCTCTTCCCCATTTCTATTCTTGCTGTCTTTGATACTCAATTTACAATCTCCTTTTACACCCTTTAATTTGCTACTTTACTGCAACAGAATCTGAAGGACTTTTATATTCAGAAAATGCAAAATTAATATATCCTTTGGCAGGAAGTGTAATTTCGTACTCTTTTTTAGATAAATTTGTTAGATAAGCTTTTCGAAGCCAAGGGTTAAAATGCTTTAGTATCTTATAATTAACCCCGTTTTCCTTTGCAAAGACAGCAAAATCATCAACATTTCCCGAAACTTTCACTTTACGGGTTGGGATATTTGGATACAAATCGGATGTCCTGTATCTAAATCCAAATTCATCTGTATTCTCCATTATTCGTTTAATAGCCATAATACGAAATACATATCTACCTGTTTCTTCCCCTAAAAGCAAATCAAAATAATCCCCTGCATCCTGCAGTCGCAATTGTTTATCGATAAACCTTCTGCCCGCATTGTAGGATGCTGCAACCAAACTCCAGGTTCCATACTTATCATACGACTTCTTCAGATACTTACAGGCCGCGATGGTCGATTTTTCAACATTGTATCTCTCATCCACCTCTGTTTCAACCTCCAAACCATAATCTTTAGCTGTTCCCTTCATAAATTGCCATATCCCTACAGCACCTACCGATGATTCTGCAGTAGGAACCAAACCGCTTTCTATCAATGCCAAATATTTAAAATCATCGGGTACCCCCTGCTCTTTCAGAATGGGTTCGATGATGGGAAAATAACGATTGGCTCTTTTAATGAAGAGAAGTGTTTGTGATTGCCAGTAGGTATTCACCAACAATTCTCTATCGAAAGATTCTTTCACATCCCACCTTTCCAGTGGTACATTTTCACCGGCAAAAGTCATTTTATCGGGTGTTTTTAAAGCATATACATTGTATTTACTCATGTATTCGCTTCCAATATGCTCTGTTGTTGGATCATCTATCTTCGAATAATTAAACAATTGAGCCGCCATGTAGATTCCTCCCAGAATAACGATAATAATGCAAGTATTTTTTAATGAAGTATATGTTGTCATGCCTGATTTTTTATTGGTTATCAAAAGTATAAGATTCTACTGTATTTCAATCAGAAATGTTCCGGAAAAACACCTGTTTACATCATCAAAAAACCACCATTGATCAAGAATGATTCTAAATAATTTAAATCAACTATTTATTCATTTTTTTCAGATAAAATGCAACAAATTCATTTCGAATCCGTTGTATAACAGATAAGCTATTGCATCACAACACGTAAGGCTATTACGAACCTTTTTCCAAAATCAAATAGAATGAAAAACTACCTTTTTATTCTCTCTTCCTTTTTGGCCGGCATATTCTTTGTTGCATGTGATGGTGAAACTACAATCGATTTTCCTACTGATATCATTCAGGACTCCAGAGTTTCTGACTCAACTTTTCAAATTCTTTTGGACGATGCCAAACTTCTTTGTTTAAACCTGTACTTAAATGAAGAAACCCGGGAATTAAACAATATCGAGATTGATGAATCGCATGTAGCACCAGTCATATCAGCTCTTCAAATGGTCTTTTTAGATTCTTTACTGCAATCGGCCTATGAAATCAGAGAATATCAGATTCATACTCTTTGCCCCGTTCAACTGCACGAAGGCATACTAAGCTCCGACACTATAAATACTAATATCAATTCCTGGTACCGTAATGGCTATTCAGATCACAGGCAACTGGATGATTACATCTACGAGTACAACATCAGTCTTGATTCCCTTGGAAACAATCTATACAAATATCGATCAGAAACCGGGATTAATCATTTGGCATTGGCCTCTGAACTGAAGAAAATCCCTTTCATACTTTCTGCGAAATCAACTTTATGCATAGGCGATGGATCTCAAATTGAAATTATAGATTACACTTCCGATTTCATTCACCTGATTTACAGCTATGGCTGGGGCGATTGTCCTGCGGGATGCTCTAAGAGGCATTATTGGGAAATTGGTGTGTACGGATCAGGTATTGTTGTATTACTTGCAGAATCAGGCAGTAAATTACCGTAAAAAATACTCCGACCACACTTTTACATTTATCCAAAAGAAAACAATACCCGGAACGATTTCTTTGTCATCAAAAATCTTACTCCTAAAAGTCTTTTTTTAGTTGAGCCTTTTTTCTAAATTCACTCCTCTTAAAAAAGAAAATATGCGTTACAATTTTGATGAAATTATTGATAGAAAAAATACAGACTGCTTAAAGTACGATAAACTTGATGCTTTCTTTGGAAAAAAAGATCTTCTTCCCCTATGGGTAGCCGATATGGATTTTAAAGTTCCACCCTGCATTTCAGATGCCATAATTAAAAGAGCCAATCATGAGATTTACGGCTACTCGTTTCGCAGCGATGATTGTATTGGAAGTATTCAAACATGGCTTCAAACCAGACACAACTGGTCTGTTCGTAAAAAATGGATATCAACTAGTCCGGGTGTGGTTACCGGTTTGTCGCTTTTGCTGATGAGCTTGACCAACGAAGGTGATAAAATAGCTGTTCAACCTCCGGTTTACCATCCTTTCTATCATGTTGTAAATGACACCAAACGAGAGCTGGTTTACAATCCTTTGATAAGAACAGAGACGGGTTACGAAATGGATTTTAATCAGCTGGAAGAATTGGCGAAACAGGGATTAAAAGCATTGATCCTATGTAATCCGCACAATCCTGTTGGCAGAGTGTGGACCAAAAAAGAATTGCTTCAACTTGGAGATCTTGCCAAAACTTATGATTTCTTTATTATTTCTGATGAAATTCATCAGGATTTAATTTTTGAAGGATACAAACACATTCCGCTGGCTTCGCTGTCCGAGGATTTAAACCAAAGAACAGTTACCTGTATTGCGCCTTCGAAAACTTTTAATGTTGCAGGTCTGGCAAGTTCTGTAATTATTATTGCGAATCCTGAATTTCGAAAAAAATACAAGAGAATGGTATCGGCTCTGCATTTGGATTTGGGAAATTTATTTGGACACGTTGCGATGCAGGCGGGTTACGAGGAAGGTGCCGAATGGCTGGATGAGTTAATGGTCTACTTAAAAGGCAATGTTGATTTTCTAAGAAAGTATCTGCAGGAATACATTCCCGAGATAAAACTGGTTGAACCCGGGGCAACTTATTTGCTTTGGCTGGATTACCGGTCGCTGGGAATTTCGACCAAAGACCTGCATGATTTGTTGATTAACAAAGCAGGATTGGCCGTGAACGACGGCACTAAATTTGGCCCCGAAGGAGAAGGATATCTGCGCATAAATATTGGTTGTCCCCGATCTGTAGTAGAGGAAGCTCTGAATAAAATAAAGTTGACTGTAAACCAATTAAAAAAATAATTCTTGTTTAAGGGTTACCTTTTACCAAAAAACGGAATAAAGAGGTGAGATTAAGTTACTACCACAATGTCTTACAAAATTAAACGACGATCAATTGTTGGTTTTTGCGCAAAACCTCAATCTGTTTTTTACACACAAACCCCCGATAGAATGCTATCGGGGGTTTATTTTTAAAGAATTAGTTTTTTTCCTCTCATTTTATATTAGCCATCCCAACTACTTGTTATATGACTAATTTCTAGTATTTTTGGCATCCTAAAAACACTACACTATGCACTGGAACAAAGCTTGGTTTCAATTCTTAATTTTATTACTGCTCGCCTTTATTTGGGGATCTTCTTTTATTCTGATGAAAATAGGATTGAAAAGTTTTAGCAGCGAACAGGCAGCAGGAATCCGCATGCTTTTGGCCTCGCTGGTGCTTTTGCCTTATTCAATCAAGAATTTAAAGTTTCTGAAAAAGAAGGATTTAAAAAGTCTTTTGATTGCTGGCTTTATTGGAAGTTTTATCCCGGCTTTTCTGTTTACCAAGGCACAAACTCAAATTGACAGTGCATTGGCTGGCATGTTGAATTCTCTTACTCCAATATTCACATTAGCCATTGGAATACTTCTTCACAAAACAAAATTCAAATGGCTGCAGGTTATCGGTCTGGTGATCGGACTAATTGGTGCTTTGGGTTTAATCACTTCAGGTAAGGAGTTAGCTTTGGGAAATGTGAACAGCTATGCCTTGCTAATTGTTCTCGCAACCGTATTTTACGGAATCAATATCAACGAAATTAAATCGAAATTATCTCATTTAACGGGTATTCAGATTACCTCTTTGGCTTTCTTTTTTACGGGTCCTGCGGCTTTAATATATCTGGCAACAACAGATTTCGAACCCGTGCTTCAGTCACCAAACTGGCCAATTCATTTTCTTGCATTGGCGGCTTTAGGAATAATTGGAACTGCTCTTGCCATGCTGTTAATGAATAGCTTAATCAGATACAGCTCTGCAATTTACGCCTCATCGGTAACCTACATCATTCCTATTTTTGCTATTTTCTGGGGTGTTATTGATGGCGAAACCATTACGATTCTGCATCTGACATGTATGGCATGTATTCTTTTAGGTGTTTATCTTACCAACAAAAGGAAAAAAGTACAAACCTCTACTCAAAATGCAATTTAAGTACCATTCTCACTTTTGAAGAAACAGGAATTCCTCTCGATTTGGCAGGCTCCCAGTTTTCTCCGCTACGGAGTAAGTTTTCAATTTCAGAAACCAATACAGAATCCGGTTTGTCTTTAAAAACAATTTCATCAACAGTACCCGAAGCGGTAACAATGAATGACAATTTCAGCTTATAAGCTCCATGCAAATGTTCAAATTTGGAGTAATCCAATTTTTCAATCAGTACCTTTTTAAAATTCGATATTGATGCTGAATTCGCGGGTCTTGCCTTCTCCCAGGAATTGTTTGAATTTTCCAATTGATCTCCATCCGAACCATATGCAACCACAACAACCTCATCCATTGAAACTTCATCTGATTCCAATATCACCAGTAATGTTGAATCGGCCTGAGCATTTATTTCTTTCTGCTCGTAACCAATAAATGAAGCAGTCAGTTTGTAAGTTTTATTTGTATCATTGGCATTAATCTGAAATTGACCGTCCATATTTGTGACAACACCTTCTCCTGTCTCTTTACTAAAAATCTGCACTCCTGGAATTGGCACTTCATCCTCATCTAAAACCACTCCGTTTATCATCCTATTGATATCTTTCTTTGAACTATCTGCGTGAAACGCAAGCGGTTCCTCCTGTTTTTTTTGTTTAGAGACTTCAAGTCCAGCCACTTTCCCTGACAAGGCTTTTTCTATTTCAAGTGTGCTTTCTAAATCAGCATCAGCACTTTTGGTGATTCTATTTACCGACATTTTTTTATTCGCAGCAGGTGCTTCAGAAAGAATCTCCGGTTTAGAGTAAGTGTAAATCTCCTCATCAATTTCCTCATCCTCAACTACAGCAAATTCTTGTACTTCAGAATCCCCGCTGTCCGAAAACTCAAGTTCTGAATCTTCCTTAAGTGTATCAATAATATCCGGCAATTCAGATTCCTTTGCAGGGAGTTCAGGCTGAACAACAGGAACTTCTGCTTTTTTTACTTCACTTTCCATCTGACTACCAATCATCTCATTCTGAACTGAATATTGATTTAAATACATCAGAACAGAACCTAAACCGATCAAAATTACAATGCTGGCCGCATAAGGAAACCAAATCGGAATTCTTCTTTTTCTTTCCTGTGTTCTTGCGTGTATTTTATTTTTTAATTCTGCAAAATCCTGCTCAAGCTCCTGACTGCTTATTTTCGACAAGCCATCAAAAGCTTCACTATCAAAAGCATCCTGCATCATCTTTTTCTCGAACGCATGCTTCTCCTTCTTCTCCAGTTTATTACTGAAGTAGTCTATAAAGTTTCGATATGTCAATCTACTTTTAAACCTCATGCTTCGATTCTATCTGTTCCAAACAAATTTTCAGGTTTCGCTTTCCGTTCTGAATATAGCTTTTTACCTTTTTCTCAGGAAACTCCAGTTCTTCCGAAATCTCTTTGTATCCCTTTTCCTGATAATAAAACAACACCACACATTGCCTTTGTTCCAGTTTTAAGCGTTCAATGCAATGTTTCAGATTATCTTCCAAAGAACTATTTGTCATTTCATCTATAGGATGCAAAAATTCGGCAGATTCCATATTTTGATCAGCAGAAAATTTCTCGAATCTGTTTCGATGTGATTTTTCCTTTCGAATTTCCATTAAACAGAAATTCTTTGTCACAACAAACAACCAGCTCTTAAAGTTCTGTATCTCAAATTTAGGGATTTCAACAATAAGACGTTCAAAAATTTGATTTACTGCATCTTTCGCCAATTCCCGATCGCTAAAATGTTTTAATGCTACACCATATACCAAGTGCATGTACCGCTCAAAAAGTTGTCCAAGCACATCCAGATCGCCTTGCTTCCTATACTCTTGAAGCAACTGCAGATCTTCTTTACTTTCCGGATTTTTTTTGAGTCGAAACATTAAAAATATTCACTTAATAAACAATTCATTCACTACCGCGAGTTAACAAAAAAGAAAAAAAGATGAAAACTTTTTATGGAATTTGTTTTCCGATTGCATCCTACAGGTAAATAAGCAAAAAATAAGTATTCATTAAAAAAAGATAGCCATGAGAACAAAAGCAATTCTAATAACACTTATCAGCCTGTTTCTGATAGGAAATTTATCTGCGAAAAGCATAAGCGGAACTGTAAGCGATGAATCGAATGTCCCAATGCCAGGTGTTAGTATAATAATTAAAGGAACAGGTATTGGTTCTGTTACTAATATTGAAGGAAAGTACACGATAGAAGCCAATGAAAATGACATATTAATTTTTGGATTTATTGGGATGATTGCACAGGAAATTAAGGTGAAGCAACAAAGTATCATTAATGTAATCCTAAAGGCAGAAAACATTAGCCTGGATGAAGTGGTTGTATGCGCTTATGGAATAAGTAAACAACAAGCAATTATGGGAAGTGCTGCCGGAGCGCGTGTAAAAGGCAGGAAATTCAAAAAGCGTAATCCTGTACTATTAGAAATGATGGATTGCGAAATGGAAGAAGACTTCAACACAGAAGCTTATTCTGCCATTCATGAAAATGGATACAAACAAGCAGTTAAAAATCCACTCTCTACTTTCTCAATTGATGTTGATGCTGCTTCGTACAGTAATGTTCGTCGATTTTTAACAGAAGGAACCAAACCGCCAATTGATGCCGTTCGAATTGAAGAAATGGTGAATTATTTTAATTACGACTATGCGCAACCCAATGACGAGCATCCTTTTTCTATCACAAACGAAGTGGCTGAATGTCCGTGGAACTCAGAAAATTTATTGCTGCACATTGGTTTACAAGGCAAAAAAATTGAAACCGAAAATCTACCGGCATCCAATCTGGTATTTCTTCTTGACGTTTCAGGTTCGATGGATTCTCCAAACAAATTACCATTGCTAAAAAAAGCATTTAAGCTTTTGGTCGGTCAGCTTAGGGAAGATGACAGAGTTGCAATAGTTGTCTATGCCGGAAATTCAGGCTTGGTTCTTCCTTCCACATCAGGATCAAGAAAAGAAGATATCTTAAATGCACTTAACCGCTTAAATGCAGGTGGTTCTACTGCCGGAGCATCGGGACTAAAACAAGCATACAAAGCAGCAAGTGAAAATTTTATTGAAGGAGGAAACAACCGTATTATTTTAGCTACCGATGGTGATTTTAATATTGGTCAATCGAGTAATGCTGAAATGGAGCGATTGATTGAAAAAGAACGTGAAAAAGGAATTTTCATTTCTGTTTTAGGCTTTGGCATGGGAAATTACAAAGATGATAAAATGGAAATTATTGCCGATAAAGGAAATGGCAACTATGCCTACATTGACAATCTTTTGGAAGCAAAAAAAGTATTGGTGAATGAATTTGGCGGCACTTTATTCACCATTGCCAAGGATGTAAAAATCCAGATTGAATTCAATCCTGCTGTTGTGGCAGAATACAGATTGGTAGGATACGAAAACAGAATGTTGGCTAGTGAGGATTTTGAAGATGATACAAAAGATGCCGGAGAATTGGGATCTGGTCACAGCGTAACGGCTCTTTACGAGATCAAGTTAATGAAGAACAAGAAAAAACAGGATCAGGAATTAAAATATCAGAACACAAGTTTAAACGCCAATGCATATACGGGAAATGAACTGGCCACAGTAAAATTCCGCTACAAAAAACCAGATGGTAAAAAGAGTCTGTTATTGGAAAAAATAATTTCCAATACACGAATTGACAGGCGGGAACTATCCAACAACTTCAAATTCTCAGCTTCTGTTGCCGGTTTCGGACTTCTGTTAAGAGATTCAAAATTTAAGGGAAACTGTTCTTACGGTATGCTGATTGATCTGGCTCAACAATCAAAAGGCGAAGACAAAGAAGGCTACCGAAGTGAATTTATCCAATTAATGAAACTTGCCAAGCAATTATAGAACCGAAAAGAGGCATCCCGCGTGCCTCTTTCTTTCAAATATCACTATAAAGTTTCTAATGATGGGATATTTAGTAATTTTGCATTGAATACAAAAAATACAATCACCCAATGTTTTTAAAAAAATTAGATCCACAGCTTTTAGAAGCTATTGAAGAATATGGTTTTGAAACTCCAACAGAAGTTCAAAAGAGTTGCATCTCAAAAATAAAAAGCGGTGTTGATTTATTTGTTAAAGCTCCTGATGAATCCGGGAAAACCCATACCATAATTATTGGTATTATTCAGCAACTTAAAGCTGAATTTGAGGATGTACCCAGAGCCATTGTTGTTGTTTCGGATAGAGAGAAAGCAATTCAACTGAAAGAACAGTTTCTGGCACTAAGTCACAATACCAGCCTGAGGATATTTAGTGAAGGTGATGCGGGGAATTTACACAACCTGCGTGATAAAATTTATGCCGGTTCGGATATTGTTATTGCAACAGCAAGAAAATTCAACGAATTGTACTCGTTTAGCGGAATCAATCTAAGCAATTTAAAGATAGTTGCCATTGATGATGCTGAGATGATTGTTAAAGAACAAATTGTTTCGGATATTAATCGCCTATCTGATAATCTTCCCAAATCACAACGAATTGTATTTACGAATAAAATCACCAATAAAATGGAAGATTACATGGAAAACTACATGTATTCTCCTATTGTTCTGGATTTTGAATAAAACATAAAAAATGCCTCCAATAATAATTGGAGGCATTTTATTTTAGCGCAAATATGCTTTAAACATCCAGTTTAGCTTCTCAAAATAAGAAACGTAGGCTGGCAGAATATCTAAAGTTCCTTCATCCTCATTTTCATTTGCCTGAATTAATACTTCTTTTACTTTCCCGATTAAAATATTGTGCGACTGAATAATTTGTTTCACCATATCGGTACCTGAACAATTTGAGTTGGCTTCCTGAATGGTTGAAATGGCAACGTAATCGGAAAAATTTCCCAAAGGATGACCTTCCAATGTTAATACCCGCTCTGCAATTTCATCCACTTTATCGCTGGCATCAACATACAATTCTTCAAATTTGGCGTGCAGTTCAAAAAAATCGTTTCCTCCTACATTCCAATGAAAATTGCGTAAATTCTGATAATACAATTGATAATTGGCCAACAATATTTGCAATTGCTCTACTTCTCTTTCTTTTGCATTTAATTCTACTACTTCCAGGTTACTTTTACTGTTTTTCATGTTTTCTTATTTTTAGTTTATTAATATTATTTCTAATTCTCTGATACAAATATCACATCATTCAGATTATTAAAAATCATATATCAATAAGAAAAACTTATTAATTAAATTACTGCTCCCAAATCAATATTCGGAGCCGGGTTTTCACCCTGAAAAAATAAGGATAAAACAGAAGTAGGGTAAATTGGTATCAATTACGGTTATATAGTAATTAAACTAAATAACCAAAAAGATGATTCACAACAAACTCGATAAACTATTTGGGCAAGCGGGATCGATACTTGGTTGGATGATCATGCTTGTGGGAATTTATTCATCCATCCTCCCTCTCACGCTATTATTAGTTCTAATCGGATCGTTTATGGCATTTTCCTACTCTGGAATCTACCTGGACAAGGACGATGAAAAATACAAATTCTACTACGCCTACTTTGGGCTATTTAAATCGGGCTCGTGGAGAAGTTTAAAAAATATTGACCGTGTTGCCGGAATCTCATCTATTATTCTGCGAGATTCCTATATTCCCGAACAAAAAGAAACGAATTTGAAGACAGATGATTGCTTTGTAGTTTTATTTCTGAAAAACCGCAATCGAAGAATTCCTTTTAAAAGATGTAAAGATTTATTGGAAGCCAAACTGGAAGCTCAAAAAATAGGTCAGCTATTAAATCTAAATGTTATTCATTAGCCCAACATAACTCCTTGTCACTACAAACAAGTCACAAACCAAAAAAGAACCTCAGTTTTGAGGTTCTTTTACTATAAATTTATTTTGGGCTGAGTCTAAAACATATAATCCCAAACCGGCAGTAATATCGGGGTTGTTTTAAGTGCTTCCTTCGCTTTCTCGTCCAAATAGTTTTTGTTGATTACCACACGAAACATATATTCCGAGAACCATTCATCTGTGAAAGTTAAATATCCATTATTTCCTGAGGTACTTCCCCACGAGTTTTCAAATTCCCATTTCACAGGCACTTCATTTTCATCCACATCAACGCCAATCAATGCCATTGCATGAGAAGAACCGGATTGACGAGTCAAAACTCTGGCTTTTTTATCCATATCGAATTCGACTCCCAGTAAAGAAGCATAATCGTAGGTATTCAAATCCATTACACCCGCTTTTCTGTTGTGTTGTTTTCCTACATCGCAGGATGCATACATTGCTTCATTGTTCTTGATAGAAGCCATTGCAAACTTTTTAATTTCATCATTCGGAAGATTTAAATACGTCCAATTGATTCCTTCCTCAACATTTCTGTAATTCTTAATTTCGTATACTTTATAATAGTCACGGGTCGGATCATTCATGATCATCACCAATTCAGTATTCGCAAAATCAGGATTAATTTCAGCCAAGAATTCTTTAGGAGTATACATTTTGCTTTCGCTGATTTTTCCATCAGCATCCTTAAATCTCCATGAAAAATTTACCGGAGGTTCGCCCAAACTTAAAGCCAACATGCGGTAAATTGATTTTAAAGCGGTCATTTTTGCCAATGCAATATCTTTCACCGATGCTTTTCCAGCGATCATATTTCGAAGTTTATATCCTTCTCCTCTTAATTTTTCGTTTATTAAGCTGGTAATTTCGCGGGTTTTATTACTCACCTTTGTTTCCGGCATTACTTCCGCCGGAACAACACCATATTTTTTAGCTACATTAAAAAAAGAATTCCAAACGCCGCCATCATCAACAGGACCTTTAAAATAAAGAACAACTTCCCGATCATCCATCTTACGATCAGCAGTTGCAATTATATTCTCAAGAAACAAATTTGATTTCTCGAACAAATCCCAGAAATAGTTATAGTTGTGAGAAAAATCGAATGAATTCAAATTAAATTTTTTCATTACTTCCGGACGAATTGTATTCATAGAAGTAAACATCCAACATCTGCCTGAACTTTCCTGATTCGTAATTCCCTTTACATCAACTCTGTATTTGAAAAAATGATCTGTTTTTCCAATCTTTTCATGATTGAGAGACAGCTCTCGAATACTTTCCGAATTGGTAATTGCATTTTGAATTGCTCTGCTCGAAGCATCCAATTTGAAACTTGAACGAATCTCGTTCAACATTTTAGCATCTACAGTTCCCTTATTTTGTCCTATTGACATGGTACTGAATGTCATTGCAAGAATAGGTACCAATAAAAATTTCTTCATTTTTTTGTAGTTAGTCGGTTGAAGTTTTAAATTAATTCTCACAAACTTAAAAAAACGAAACTAAAAAAACGCCTGGTTTTAACAGAAAAGCCACCCTATAAACTAAAGGATGGCTTTTTATCCAGCATTATTTTCGTATCTCTTAAATGTGAATTACCTCATCGTAAGCGGCAGCTGCGGCTTCCATGACAGCTTCCGACATGGTTGGATGCGGATGAATCGACTTAATCAATTCATGACCTGTTGTTTCCAACTTGCGGGCAGTAACCAATTCTGCAATCATTTCGGTTACGTTAGCGCCCACCATATGAGCTCCCAACAATTCACCGTACTTAGCATCAAAAACAAGTTTAACAAATCCTTCGTTGGCTCCGGCAGCACTTGCTTTTCCTGATGCTGAAAAAGGAAATTTACCAATCTTTAACTCGTATCCGGCTTCTTTCGCTGCTTTTTCGGTCAATCCCATCGATGCAACTTCAGGAACTGTATATGTACATCCGGGAATGGTTGTATAATCAATTGGTTCAACATTCATTCCGGCGATTTTCTCAACACAGCAAATTCCTTCGGCCGACGCAACGTGAGCCAAAGCAGGTCCTTTTATAATATCGCCAATTGCATAAACACCTTCCACATTGGTTCTGAAATAATCGTCGACAAGAACTCTGCCATTTTCTGCAGCCACTCCTACCTCTTCCAAACCAATATTTTCGGTATTAGGCGCAATTCCCACTGCTGAAAGCACGATTTCGCACTCATGAACTTCGATTTCGCCTTTCTTATTTTTAATATTCACTTTTAAATTGCCATCTGACCCTTCTACCGATTCAACTGTAGAATTGGTCATGACTTTAATTTTATTCTTCTTGAAACTACGTCCCATTTGCTTCGAAACCTCTTCATCTTCAACAGGAAGAATTTCCGGCAAAAATTCTACTAAAGTAACCTGAGTTCCCATAGTAGAATAGAAGTATGCAAACTCAGATCCAATTGCTCCGGAACCAACTACAATCATTGATTTAGGCAATTTCTCCAAAGTCAATGCTTTGCGGTATCCGATGATGTTTTTTCCATCCTGTGGAAGATTTGGCAATTCGCGGGAACGCGCTCCTGTTGCCAAAATAATATGCTTTGCTTCATGATTGGATTTAGTTCCATCTTCAGCCGTAACTTCAACCGTTTTGTTACCTACTAATTTTCCAAAACCATTGATCACCTCAATTTTGTTCTTTTTAAGCAGGTACTGAATTCCGCCACTCATTTTTTCAGCCACACCACGACTACGGGCAACCACCTTTTCAAAATCAGGTTTAACCTCGCCTTCTACAGTCAATCCATAATCTCCGGCGTGTTTCATATATTCAAATACTTGTGCTGATTTCAGCAAAGATTTGGTTGGAATACAACCCCAGTTCAAACAAATCCCACCCAATTCGGCGCGTTCAACAACTGCAACATTCAAACCCAATTGTGAAGCGCGAATGGCGGCTACGTAACCACCTGGACCACTTCCTACTACTATTAAATCGTAACTCATTTTATTTTGTTGTTTATATTAGTACAAATTTTGTTTTACTAATTTATATATTCTTTTTTAATACAGAAGATCTGCCCTCTTCAACTGAATTAGGCCAAATTTTTCCGCCTAACCGAAATCATTACTAATTGAACAAGTTTCGCTATCACAAACAGGATCACAAACGAAAAAATAATTGTTGCTCCTGATGGTGCATTAATTCGATAAGAAACCAGTAAGCCAATAAACGATCCCAAAAATCCAAATGCTATCGATCCGAAGATCATTTTCTTAAAATCATTCGTAAACATATTGGCTATGGTTTGCGGAATTGTTAAAAACGAAATCACCAGAATAATTCCAACCACTCTAATATTTAAAACAATGGCCAAAGCCACCAATGATATCAGTAAATAATTTAAAAACTGAACCGGAGCTTTCTGCGTTCGTGCAAACTCTTCATCGAAGGCAACAAATAAAATCGGCCGTAACAAGAAGAAAAATACAGCAATTGTGAATACACATAAACCTAAAAGCAGATATAAATCCAAGACTCCGACAGTTAAAATATTCCCAAATAAAAAACTCATTAAATTGGGTGCATAACCAGGTGTCATGTAAATAAAAAGGATACCCAAAGCCATTCCAAAAGCCCATAAAATTCCAATAACAGAATCTTGTCTCACGTCAGTTTTTTTCGAGATCCATTCAATTCCCAAAGCTGATAACACACCAAAAACCGCGGCTCCAAATACCGGATTCAATCCTAAATACCAGGCAAGGCCAATTCCTCCGAAAGAGGCATGTGTAATTCCGCCACTGATAAAAACAATTCTTCGTGCGACAATATAAGAACCGATAATTCCACAGGAAATACTCGCCAGAATTGCTGCTCCAACAGCGTTTAGAAAGAAATTATATTGAAATAACTCTATTAGTTCGTTCATATCTTACTTGTGATGCTTTAGTACTCGGTGAGGAACTTCGCCATGTGTTATTAAATCAATCGGGCAATTATAGGCCATCAACTGCTCTTGCGATATCACATTCGAATCATGGTAACATAGTGTTTCATTCACACAGGCAATTGACTTTACATGAGAACATATTGTTCCAACATCATGAGAGACAACAATAATGGCCATATGAGAATTTAAATGATGAAGAATTTCATACAACTCTCCTTCAAAATTGCTATCCACATAAGTATCCGGCTCATCCAAAATCAACAACTGCGGATCTGCAATAATTGCCCGGCACAAAAATACACGCTGCAATTGTCCGCCAGACAACTCTCCAATATTTTTATTCTTCAAATGAATAATACCCATTTGCGTCATTAATTCATCTGCACGCCTCTTGTTCTCACTATTATATCTTCCAAATATCTTTTTATGAGACATTAATCCTGAAAGAACAACCTCTTTAACAGGAATTGGAAACTTATTATCAATTTGATTGATTTGAGGCAAATAACCAATAATACATCTGTCATTACCATCCGGCAGTATTTCTCCCTCAACAGGCTTTATAGTACCCAAAATTACCTTTAACAGCGTTGTTTTACCTCCACCGTTAGGACCGATAATTCCCAAAAAATCATTTTCTTTCACCACCAAATTCACCCCTTTCAATACAATCTTTTCATCGTATCCTGCAGTCAGTGATTTTAATTCCAGAATTTTTTTCATTTCCGACAATTTCAGTCTTTAAGTATAGTAATGATTCTTTTCATTTCAGTCAGCCAATCTTCCGCCAAAGGATCAATAACAACAACATCACCATCAATCTCGGCAACAATTGCTTTGGCATTCTCAACATTAAATTGTTTCTGAACAAAAACATGTTTTATACTTAATCGCTGAGCTTCCTCTACCAAATGTTTCATATGAGTTGGAGATGGCTCTTTACCATCCATCTCTACAGATATTTGATGTAAGTGATAATCTCTTGCCAAATAGGTCAAAGCTGGATGAAAAATCATAAACGACATTCCTTTTTTATTCCTAAATGAATCTTCAGCTACCTGATCTAATTCTTCTATTTCAGAAAGAAACTGCTGATAATTTTTCTCATAAATATCCTTCTTTTCAGGAGCCATTTTAATTAGTTCCTGATACAAATTCTTGCTAAGTATTTTTACTGATTTTAGTGATGACCAAATATGAGGATCGATTCCACCTTCATGAAAATGATCTCCATGCTTCTCCTGACCTTTAATCAATTCAATGCCATTCGAAAGATCAATAAGTTTAATATTTTCAGTTCCTTCCAATAAATTATCCAGCCAAACAGTTTCGAAGGGAATATATCCAATTCTAAAATAAGCAATTGATTTGGCAACATCTTTCATTTGCATTGGCGTTGGCTCATAAGTTGCCGGACTGGCTCCCGGAGGAATCAAAACATTCACTTTAAAATCATCACCTGCAATCCGCTCAATGAAATATTTTTGAGGCAATATACTTACCGATATCAAATTTCTGTCCTTCTCGACTTTACCTGACTGACAAGACATTGTAATTCCTGCAAGCAAGACCAGAATAAATTTATTTACTAAGTTCATTTCTAAGTTTTGGGGATATTGTTTTATTTAGATCTACTTTAAATAACAAAAGTAGATGTTTTTTTGTTTCCACAAAGATTTTCCGTTTAAATTTTCATTGTATATCACACAGACACCCGAATGAATTCAGAACTTGAATTTAGTGAAAACCAACTCATTTAACAAAAAATGACCCGAAAGATAAATTTAATTATCTTCCGGGTCAAAAATGCTTTTATTTATTAAAAACCTACTGAACCAATTTCTCAATGGCTGCTTTTAATTCCTCACCTCTTAGATTTTTTGCCACAATAACTCCGTTTTGATCAACGATTACTGTAGCTGGAATTCCACTAATACCATATAATTTAGCGGCAGAAGATTCCCAACCTTTCAAATCAGATACATGATTCCAAACTAATCCATCGTCTTCAATCGCTTTTAACCATTTTTCTTTCTTATCATCTAAAGACACACCTAAAATCTCAACTCCCTTAGGATGAAGCTCTGTATACATCTTAACCACATTAGGATTTTCTCCTCTGCAAGGTCCACACCATGATGCCCAAAAGTCAATTACAACAACCTTACCTTTAAAAGAAGATAAGCTAAGTGGTTTTCCTTCTGTGGTATTCAAAGTAAAATCAGGAGCAGGTTGCCCAACAGTAACTTTTTTCAACACCTCAATCTTATCCTTAAGCAATCCTGCGTAAGATGATTTAAGAGCGTTCTCACCTAACACAGCGTAAACTTCTTCCATTTCGGCAGCTTCAAGCGGAAATGCAATTCTGTACGCAACGAATGCTGCCGCTGCAGTGTTTCCATTCAACTTTAAAAATTCCTTACTTGCAGTAAATTTATCAGCTTCTGATTTATTAAATTCTGCTTCGATAGAATCCATAGCAACCTGATTCTTTACTTCCGCTGCTTTTTGATATTCAGAGTATAAAGCTTGTTGTTTTTCCTGAAATCCTTTCTGTAACGCACCAAAATTTGTTAAAACATCTTGATTTAAAGAACCTGTAACCTTAGCTTCCCTTAAGTTTTCAACATTAGCATCAACAGTAATTGCTGTATTCTCAAGAAACAATTGAATTGCGCCTCGCTGTCCCTCCAGTTCAATGTAGTAAAGATCCGGAGATGCAACAGTTCCCTCGAAAGAAAAACCTGTTGCGGTCATTACTGTTGAATCAGTTTTCACCAATTTATTATCCTGAAGTTTAGAAAGATAAACTTTCCCCTCAGTCATACCTTCAACTTTCCCAGTTAATTTGTACTGATCTTTAGATGTACAAGAGCCTAAAAAAAGGCCAATCGCTGCAATTGCGATAAAAATTTTCTTCATGTGATTAAGTATTTTGATCTGTTTTTTTATTAGACATTAAAACTACCAAATAAAACAATAAAAAGAAAAGTTTTTCAGTAAACCAAGTGCTTTATTCTTTATTATTTACATCACTAAAATAAGCATCCAATAGTTTGTGTGCCGCAACAAAAGAGCTCATCTCATCCTTCAAAACCTTCTTCTCAAAATCAGGAATTTGCCCTTTTATTGATTCTAAATGATAAAACCTATCACGTAACTGTTCATTAATAGTTTCATACATCCAATATTTAGCCTGTTCGCTTCTTCGCTGATCAAAGTATCCATTTTGCTGCGTATGACTGCAATACTCCAAAATATTATCCCAAATCGCATCAATACCGGTTTTCTCGATAGACGAACAAGTAAGAACTTTAGGAATCCACCCCGAAGGTGATTGAGGAAATAGATGCAGGGCATTTTCGAATTGAACTCTTGCCAATTGAGCTTTGTGAATATTATTCCCATCAGCCTTATTAATGCTGATCGCATCGGCCATCTCCATAATTCCCCGCTTAATTCCCTGCAATTCATCACCGGCACCGGCAATTTTAATCAGTAAAAAGAAATCTACCATAGAATGTACAGCTGTTTCGGACTGTCCTACACCAACTGTTTCGATCAAAATTGTATCGAAACCAGCGGCTTCACAAAGAATTAAACTTTCGCGGGTTTTACGTGCAACTCCACCCAAAGATCCGGCCGAAGGTGAAGGCCGGATATAAGCTTTGGGATCAACAGCCAACTCTTCCATTCGCGTTTTATCTCCCAAAATACTCCCCTTGCTCCTTTCACTACTTGGATCAATTGCCAATACTGCCAATTTATGCCCATGTCCAGTTACATGTTTTCCAAATGCTTCAATAAAGGTACTTTTCCCCGCTCCAGGAACTCCTGTTACTCCAATCCTGACGGACTTTCCAGAATAAGGCAAACACCTTTCAATAATCTCCTGAGCTACGGACTGATGTTCATGTTTTGAACTTTCGATAAGAGTTATTGCCTGACTTAACATCCCAATATTCCCATCTAAAATTCCCTGCACATAATCCTCAACAGAATGTTTTTTACGCTTATTCATGATAAGCCTTTCTGCGATCTTTGGATTAATAGACGGTGGTTTACTTATCCCTTTGTTTACTTTGAGCGCCTTGTAATCAGGTGCATTTTCGATATGATCTCTTTTATTTTTATCTGTCATGACAAGAAATTTCCTTTCGTTTCTGTTTGCGAAGTTATAAATTTACAAAGTAATGATTTAGTAAACATCATGAAAAGTGCATATGTTTGTCAGCAACAAAAAAGGCTTTTCCTGATGGAAAAGCCTTTCATATGGTTATAATTTGTTTTTAGTTGCTATATAGTCACGAAAGCTCGGAATTACCATTCTGGAATCATCCCTCTGTGTGTCAAAACACCTTTGCATGGACGTTTCACAACTTAATTTTAGAATCTCGCTTAATTCGTTTTAGGCATTACAACATTTCCCGAAATACGAAGTTTTACTTCCGAATCAACAGGGTCGTTAGTAATCACAGTGATCATTTTATTTTGACGGCCTCTTTTTCCTCTGGAATTAAATACCACTTTAATTTCCGATGCTTCACCTGCTTTAACAATCTTAGTGCTCGGGGCAATAGCTGTACATCCGCATGAAGCTTTGGTTTTTCTGATAATCAAATCAGATTTACCCATATTCTTCATTGTGAAAGAATATTCTGCTTTTTCACCTTGAGTTAATTCTCCAAAATCAAATACATCCTTTACAAATTCAACTTTTGGAGAATTAGCTAATTCCGATTTCGATAAACTTGAAAAATCCTCAACCAAATTAGCACTAACAGTTAGCCGGTTACCCGATTTATATTCCTGATTGATTAAAACATCTAAATAATCGATCACAAATCCCCAGTCATTTTTCTTGCTGGCATCGTAAGTCGCAATAATCTGACCCTTTTGTTTTGGTTGCAATGTTTCAGGAACCATCTTCAAAGATAAATGAGCAGGTACTCTTTTAAATCCAATACTTATTGGTTTGTCACTATCATTATAAACTTCCATTGAAGCATCTTTTACCTCTGTATTTTTCACTTTAGTAAAAGAAAGATGATTGTTCTGCAAACGCAGTCCATCCATTTCTCTTGGATACAAATCAGCCACAGTTTTTTCTCTGGCAATTACATTACCACTAATTCTTAATATAGTAATTGCTGGATTCGTATTTGCAGTTATCGTTATCGACTTATTGAATGGCCCCGGACGATTCTTAGGATCAAAAGTTGCTTTCACAAAGCCTTTCTGTCCCGGCGCAACAGGTTCCTTACTCCATTCCGGAGATGTACATCCGCAGGAGGACCGTACCTGGTTAATAATAACCGGCTGATTTCCGGTATTAATAAATTCGAACGAGTAAGATGTTAATCCATCTTCTTCCTTAAAAGTCTTGAAATCGTACTCCTTTGTGTCAAATTTCATTACTGGCGCAGCATCCTGAGCAGACACAGACAATGTGCTTCCTAGAATAGCAACAACCAACAAATAAAATACTTTTCTACTCATAACAATTAATTATTTTAATTTACAATGATCTTGTATATTACGGCAAACAATTTAAAGAGTTCAAAAAATCCTTGAAAATTTAGCCAAACAAACAAAATTAATTATTTTTCACTAAAAGAAAACCTAAATATCGTTAAATAGTTGTTAAGTCAAATCAAAAGGCAACCATAACATATTTTCTATTTATTTTTCAAGATTATGGATACTAAAATATTAGTGAATTTCTTCAGTATCCAAAAACAAAAACCGAACCAAGTTTATCTGTTCAAAATTATTTTCTTTCAAAATTGCTTACCTTTCTATCTGTTGTAACTATTTAGTAGATTTGTGTTTGATTGAGGTGAGATTTCAAATACCTAAATATTACCACGCGACACTAATCAACCAAACAAGAAATTGATTTGAAGTAAATTAACCAATAACCACAAATGACAAAACTAAAAACCAAAATATTAGCATTCTCAGAACAGATTAATGATGAAATAAAAGAAATAAGAGCTCATCTGCACGCTCATCCTGAACTTTCTTTCGAAGAATTTGAAACATCTAAATTTATTCAAAATTATTTGAGTGAGTTAGGAGTTCCCTATAAGTATGGCTTTGTCAAAACCGGTATTGTTGGGAAAATTGAAGGAAAAAACCCTGCTAAGAAGGTTATTGCACTTCGTTCTGATATGGATGCCTTGCCCATTAATGAAAATCCGGATAATAAATACTGCTCTCGTAACAAAGGTGTTATGCATGCCTGCGGACACGACATGCACATGGCGAGTCTGCTTGGAACAGCCAAAATCCTATCGGAATTCAAAAGTGAATGGGAAGGTACTATTTTACTGATTTTTCAGCCTGGAGAAGAGTTATTACCTGGTGGTGCCAAATTAATGATGGAAGAAGGAGCTTTACAACCTGAGCCGGAATGGATAATTGGTCAGCACGTTTTACCGGATATGCCTGCTGGAACTATAGGATTTAGATCTGGTATGTATATGGCATCCGGTGATGAAATATATCTTACCGTTAAAGGCAAAGGCGGACATGCCGCCATGCCACACAAATGCACAGATACAATTCTTATAGCCTCCCATATAATTGTAGCATTGCAGCAAATTGTCAGCCGCCATTGCGATGCAAGAATCCCAACCGTGCTTTCTTTCGGAAAAATGATTGCTGACGGAGCGACCAACATCATTCCGGATGAAGTGAAAATAGAAGGAACTTTTCGTACCATGAATGAAGAATGGAGAGCTAAGGCCAAACAATTAATTGCAGACATAGCTCAATCAACAGCCAAAGGAATGGGTGCGGTATGCGAAGTAGACATTCGTCATGGCTATCCATTTTTAGTCAACCACGAAGACCTCACTCATGAAGCTAAAATAAATGCGATTGAATTACTGGGCGAAGAAAAAGTTGTAAATATGGATATTAGAATGACCACCGAAGACTTTGGCTTCTATTCACAGAAATATCCTGTTACTTTTTATCGTTTTGGAGTCCAATCGGAAAAAAACGGCTCTTTGCACACTTCAACTTTCGAAGCAAATGATGATTCTTTACGAACATCAATGAGTACAATGGCGTGGTTAGCGATTTCATATTTAAACAAATAGTTCTCGTAATAAGCTAAAATCAACCAATTAAAAAAACAAACATCTTTAATTCTGCACAATAGAGAGTGCAAATTATTTACCTAAGCTTATTCTTCATTATTTAATCTGTTTCAAAATAATATAATTCTCGGCGAAATTGTTTCTCCATTAAAAATATGATATTACATTTGTGATAGTATTAACACTAAAAATTTAAAGAAAATGGCTTACGTAATTAACGACGACTGTATTTCTTGCGGTTCTTGCGAAGGAGAATGTCCTGTTGAAGCAATTTCTATGGGTGATGAGCATTATGTAATCGACGCTGATCTTTGTACTGATTGTGGTACTTGCGTTGACGCTTGTCCTGTGGAAGCTATTCACGCAGAATAATCGTAATTTAGCGATATTAAAAAGCCAGTGAGATAATCACTGGCTTTTTTATTGAAATACAATTTCATCCATTTTAATATCATGCTCATCAATTGGTACATGATCCAAAATCTGGAAATCGAAACAAATACCAACCTTAAAAGAACTTAACGACTGTAACAACCTGTCGTAATAGGCTTTTCCTCTACCCATCCTATTCTTTTCCCGATCAAAAGCAATTCCAGGAATCAAAATCAGATCAATTTCGTCCTCATTCATAAACACAGCCCCCTCAGGTTCAGGAATCCCATAATGTTCACCTTCTATCAGCTGATCCGCTCCTTCAAAAAGTTTCAAATCCAATGTTTCTCCTTTTACACTAGGCAAAATCACTTTTTTCTCGTTGGCCCATTTGCAAACAAAATCGTGAGTATAAACCTCATCCTTCATCGACCAGTAAAGCATTACTGTTTTGGCTTGGATAAATTCCGGAAGCTGTTCCAAACGTTTCAAAATAGGTAAGCTCAACTCTTTTTTCTGCTCAAAAGAATAATTTTGCTTTACAGCTCTTATCTCCTTTCGGATTCTTGCTTTTTCCTCTTCAATATTTCGTTTTAACACACTCATTTCTGGCTCTTATTCATAAATATCAGTTCTTCTATCTTTAAAAACATCATTGTTCTTCGTAATCATTTTATCTCTGGACAATTTCGGATCAATATCAACAAACAAAATCTGCTCCAGCTTATCAGCTTTAGCAAGAACTTCTCCTCTTGGATTCACAATAATAGACTGACCTGTGAAAGAAAGTTCTTTTTCCGTTCCAATTCGATTTGCTGTGGCAATAAAAATTCTGTTCACCAATGCATAGGAAGGAATTACAGATTGTGCATATGGCAATACCAAATTTGAAGGATGAAGAATTAAATCGACTCCCTGCAAAGCTAATTTACGCCAAACTTCAGGAAACATCCAATCGAAACAAACCAGGATTCCTATTTTAACATCATCAACAATAAAAACAGGAAGACCTAAATTTCCTTTCTCGAAAATATTTTTTTCATTCATGAACAAATGAAGTTTCCGATAGGTTCCAACAAGCCCTGTTGCATTCATCAAAACAGCTGAATTATACAATTGATCACCATCCTTCTCAGAAAATCCAGTGGCAACGGTAAAATTATACTGCATGCACGATTCCTGAATAAAATCAAGAAAAACACTGTCATTTACTGTTTCCGACAGCTCAAAAGCTTCTTCTTTCGAATCGAAATTATAGCCGGTATTGGCCAGTTCCGGAAGAACAACTAAATCGGCTTCTTTTGCTCTAAATAACAATACCTTTAAAGACTCTATCGTTGATTTCAGATCACCAAAGACAGGTGCAAATTGAATCAAAGCTATTTTCATTTTTGATCATTTTAAGGCTGATAAGCAGATTCCCGTAAGATTGCAGCATAATCTTTATTAGTCATTAACTGATTTATAGTTACCTCGGGATGTTTTGCCATGTATTCTTTTACAATTTGCCATCCAATCCAAATACCGGTTCTGGAAGGTGATTCCTGTGGCATTCCCGGAGTAAAAGGCCCATCGTTTATATACTTAATTACTGTGCGGTATTCGCTTGTAAACAAATGTTTTTGCTCAATAATATATCCCCACATCAACTCATCATTCTCCTCACACCACTCCAATTCATTTTGCGAATATTTCATCACATCGGCCTCACTCTTTTGGGGCATCATGGCTTGTAAAAAGTATCTTATTTTTCCCTGATAAATCATATTGCTGATTAAATCATCTTTTAGCGGAGTAAAAGGAAATTCAGTTAAAGCGTAAGCAAGCACAACATCCTGAACAATTCTTTCAGGAATCATATTTTCTCTTGCATACATTGGCGTTCCCAAATAGGAATAAAATGCACAATCTTTTCCCAAATACTTATCCAAGCTTATTCCAATCAAATTTTGGGCAACAACAATCGACTGATTAAATCCTGAAATTTGAGAATAACAATTTGGGATCTGCTTTTCCGGAAAATAGTACTTTAAATATTTAAAAGCATTTGTCAATTCCTTTTCTTCTTTATCCAGAGTCGGAAACTTTTTTGCAACGCTATCAGCAACCTGGTTCATTGTTGAATCAGTTAAAAACTTATTCAAATAAACCATATAATCAGAATCATCTGAATCTCCCAGACCAATCACTTTATTACTATACAATTGCAATACATCAGGATATTGCTGTCTTAACTTATTTAAATCTGATTCCTGTTTTACCGCGAAAAGCTCTTGCTCAAATCTTTGAATTTTCACTTCCAAATCAATATTTGAAACATCAGGACTTTTAGTGTCCAAATTACATGAAAAAAGAAAACCCAGCAACAAGATTAAAATACTCGCACTTGTATTTTTGTAGTGATTTAACTGCATTCTTATGATTTAATTGTAGGTATTTGTTTTTGTGTTTCTCAAAAATATTAAAAATAAGTTAAGCCCGGTTCAAAAATTGGTTTTTCCTTACAATGCCTTAATAAATACAAGGATTAATTAATTTTGCCACGGTTTTGTTTTTGCTGACAGAAGGAATACCTATTCCATATTTTTATCACTAAATTTGCTAAGCTGAAAACAAATACAGCTTTAAAGTATTCAATTATTAAAATGAGACAGCAGATTAAATGATCTTTCTTCTCATCCTGAAATATTTCGGGAATCATATCTTTTAAGTATGAAAATAGCATTAGCCCAATTAAACTATCATATTGGTAATTTCGAGAGCAACACTGAAAAAATTATTTCAGCAATCAATAAGTCACGCAAAAGCGGCGTAGATTTGGTTCTGTTTTCAGAGTTAGCCATTTGTGGATATCCGCCAAAAGATTTACTGGAACGTAAGGAATTTGTTGAGAAATCTAAATCGGCACTTCAAAAAGTAGCGGAGCATTGCATTGATATTGCTGCCGTAATTGGAGGGCCATCAGTAAATCCTCATCCGAAAGGGAAAAATTTATACAACTCTGCTTATTTCATTTCCAACGGGAAAATTGAGAGTATTCATAATAAAACTCTGTTGCCTAATTACGATATTTTCGACGAATACAGGTACTTTGAACCCAATACAGAATTCTCTTTGGTTGAATTGAAAGGAAAAAAAATTGCACTCACTATTTGTGAAGATTTATGGGAAACCCAACCTGTAGACAACAACTTTGCAAAATCAGCATTGTACACAATTTCACCAATGGAAGAGCTAAGCAAACTCAATCCTGATTTTGTGGTAAACATTGCAGCATCGCCATTTTCCTATAATCAGCAGGATTTGCGAACCAATATTTTGAAGGCAACTTCGGAAAGATATCAACTTCCAATATTCTACGTCAATCAGATTGGAGCGCACACCGAATTAATTTTTGACGGTGACTCTTTGGTTATGAATTCGAAGGGAGAAGTAGCCAAACGATTAAATTATTTCGAGGAAGACTATCAGATAGTTGATCTTGAAGCAATTGAAAATCAAAAAGCAGAAGCCAGAAATGTAAATTACATAGAAAAAATTCATGATGCCTTGGTTTTAGGTCTGAAAGATTATTTCGGAAAAATGGGATTCACCAAAACAACACTGGGGCTTTCAGGCGGAATTGATTCGGCAGTAACAGTGGTTTTGGCAGAACGAGCTCTTGGTAAAGAAAATGTGCGGGTTCTGCTGATGCCTTCCGAATTCTCTTCGGATCACTCCATAAAAGACGCGGTAGATTTAGCAGAGAACTTAGGCATTCAATACGATATTGTCCCAATTCAGAATATTTTTCAGGAATTTCAAAAATCCTTAGGTCCAATATTCGGCGATCTCCCTTTTAATGTTGCTGAAGAAAATATACAGGCTCGCATAAGAGGAACATTAGTTATGGGCTTATCGAATAAATTTGGACACATCCTTCTAAACACATCAAATAAGAGTGAATCGGCAGTTGGATACGGCACATTGTATGGAGACATGAATGGTGGCTTATCGGTACTTGGAGATGTTTACAAAACCGATGTTTTCAAATTGGCCTGGTTCATCAATAAAGATAAAGAGGTAATTCCAGAAAACTCAATTGTAAAACCACCATCAGCCGAATTACGTCCCGATCAAAAAGATTCGGATTCTTTACCAGATTACGATGTGTTAGACGGCATTTTATTTCGATATATAGAAAAAAATATGTCTTCAGAAGAAATTATTCAAGATGGTTTTGAAAGAGCAACGGTTCAAAAAGCCCTTAGGTTAGTCAATATGAATGAATACAAAAGATTCCAGACTCCGCCTATTTTACGCGTTTCATCGAAGGCTTTTGGCTTTGGCCGGAAAATCCCCTTAGTAGCAAAACACTAATTAATGGGTATAAACACCTACTTAACAGCATGTTGTCGAACATCACTTAAATAATGAATTATTTCTGTATTCATTTTCACATTTCATTTCATTTATATACTTTTGAAGTGTTTTAAAACATACAACGTATTTTAAATCCATATTCCACCTTGTATATGATTGAGAATGATAGAAAATCCAGAGAGATTATTTGTGGGGAAGTAATTAATAATTCGAGTTCAGTATTTAATGTTCTAACTCCTTCTGAAAAAGAAGAGTTAATGGCGAACATGACCTGTTCTTTTTTTAAGAAAGGTGAATACATTTACAAAGAAGGTGAAAGACCAATTGGGCTTATTTGTTTGTCTGAAGGAAAAGTAAAGATATTTAAAGAAGGCGTAGGCGGTCGCGAGCAAATTGTTCGAATGGCAAAACCTATTGGTTTTATTGGATACCGTGCACTTTTTGCCGAAGAAAACAACATTGCTTCGGCTGTTGCAATTGAAGATTCTATAACCTGTACAGTTAGCTACGAATTGATGCTGAAATTTATTAAACCCAATTCTGACCTTTCTTTGTGCATTATACGTTCGCTTTCTACCGAATTAGGATTTTCAAACAACAGAACAATCACCCTTACTCAGAAACACATTCGAGGAAGATTGGCTGAATCGCTGCTTTTTCTTCGTGATACTTATGGTTTTGAAGATGATGAAGCAACCATTAAGGTTTATCTTTCGAGAGAAGATATCGCTAACCTATCGAATATGACAACATCAAATGCAATTCGTACACTTTCCACTTTTGCAAGCGAAGGAATCATTTCAATTGATGGCCGGAAAATTAAGATTTTAGATAAGGTTAGATTAGACCGGGTTAGTAAACTTGGATAAGAGCTGCTTCTTAAAATATAGCAAGCCATCTCGTTAGGGATGGCTTTTATTTTGCAGTAGTAATTAGCAGGTGCAACAAAAGCTGAACAAATATTCGAACCCTGTGTGTTAGGGATTATAACGGATACCCCACAGCGAAGAATGAGCGAGGAATAGGAGTGAAAAGCCCGCCACGAGGAACGAGGGGAACACCCAAAATATTTTTATTCCTGAAAATAAACACGTTTTACCCGTCGCGAAATGGTGGTGAGAATTTCGTAGGGAATGGTATCCAATTGTTCGGCCAATTTACTTACCGAATAATCGTCGCCAAAAATTAGAACGGAATCTCCTTCTTTAGCATCGGTATTGGTCAAATCGATCATACTCATATCCATGCAAATATTGCCAACAACGGGCACCAATTGCCCATTCACCATTACTTTTCCAAGGCCGTTGCTCAGTTTACGATTGAAACCATCGGCATAACCTATTGGGATAACTCCAATGCGCGTATCGGTCTGTAATTGCCCTTTTCGTCCGTAACCTACGGTATTCTCTTTCGACACTTCTTTTATCTGCGAAATTGTAGTTTTTAAACTACTCACATTCATCAGTTTTTCCTGATGTATGGCACTGATTCCATAAAGACCAATTCCCAAACGAACCATATTGAATTGTGCTTGCGGAAAACGTTCGATACCGGCTGAATTTAAAATATGCCGATCGATAGGATACGAAAACTGCGACAATATTTGATCGCTCCATTGGGTAAACGAATCAATTTGCCTAGTCGTAAAATCATCGTGTTGCTGCTCATCTGCACCCGCCAAATGGGAAAATACAGAACTGATAAAGAAATGATCATTGTTCACAATCAGTGACAACAAAGTATCAATATCGTGATGAACAAAACCCAAACGATTCATTCCTGTATCCAGTTTTATGTGAATAGGATAGTTTCTTACTCCATTTCGCTTTAATGCTTTTTCAAATTCAAGACAAATAGTCTGATTGTATATTTCTGGCTCAAGGCGATACTCAATCATGGTGTCGAAACTGTGAGGCTCCGGATTCATCACCATAATTGGGATCGTGATTCCTGCGTTTCTTAGTTCAACACCTTCGTCGGCTATGGCAACGGCTAAATAATTAACCCGGTGATATTGCAGTAAATTAGCAATTTCGGTTGATCCGCTTCCGTAAGAAAAAGCTTTCACCATTACCACCAGTTTGGTACTTGGTTTTAATAAGGAACGGAAGTAGTTCAGATTGTGAACCATGGCATTTAAGTTCACTTCCAGAACCGTTTGGTGTGCTTTGTATTGAAGCGCATTTGAAATTCTCTCAAAATGAAAATTTCTTGCTCCTTTTATCAGAATAATTTCGTCCTTAAACTGATTTCGATTCAAATCTGCCAGAAATACATCGGTTGAGCGATAAAAAGAAGCATTGCAGGTAAATAGTTTAGATTGCGACGAAATACCTTCCCCAATACCAATCAGACGATTTATTTTCTTCTGTTCGAGCAATTTGGATATCGCCTTGTAAAGCTGATGATTTGTATAACCCGATTGAAAAATATCTGATAAAATAATGGTTTTGCTCTTATCTTTTTGCTGCTGATTCATTAAATCCAAGGCAATTCCAAGCGAACCCAAATCTGAATTGTAATAATCATTAATTAGTGTACAATCACCTATTCCTTCTTTGATTTCCAATCGCATGGCAACTGGTTCTAATTTCGGGAATCGTTCTTTTATGGTTTCATCATCAACATTCAGGTTTAGCAAACAGAGCCAGCAGGTAATTGCATTATCAATTGAGGCTTTATCACTAAAAGGCAAATTTATCTCTTTTGTTTCCTTCTTATATTTGATTTTAATGAATGTTCGGTTCCCTTTTATTTCTTCCGAAACAACCATCAAATTGGCAGCCTGATTTCTTGACCAGGAAATCAATTCTCTATTCTGTCCATACCGGGACTTTAAAGATTCATCTACAAGTTTATTATCGGCACAATACACAATCGAATCGCAGGAAGAGAATAATTTTATCTTCTCTTCTAATTTCTGAACTTCATCCTTAAAATTCTCGCGATGTGCATCCCCAAAATGAGTAAAAATCCCATAGGTAGGTTGAATAATTTTTGAGAGTTGATCCATTTCTCCCGGTTGAGAAATACCAGCCTCAAAAATAGCCAAATTGGCCTCACTGTTCATGTTCCAGACAGAAAGCGGAACTCCCACCTGAGAATTATAGCTTTTGGGACTACGAACAATAGAATACGATTCATTCAACAACTGATACAGCCACTCTTTTACAATGGTTTTTCCATTGCTGCCGGTAATTCCTATTACGGGAAAAGAGAAATTCTTTCGGTGATTTTCGGCCAAATTCTGCAAGGCAATAAGCGTGTCGTGAACCAAAACAAAGCCGGCCTCAGGATACTGTTTTAAATCTGTACTTTCAGAATTACTCACAACAAATGCGCGTACCCCTTTTTGATACAAATCTTTGATGTATAAATGACCATCGTGCCGCGCACCAACTAAAGCAAAAAAAAGTGTTTCTCCCGGAAGTTGTAACGACCTGCTGTCTATCGAAAGGGTTTTAACAATGAGATTTTCTTTCCCATAACAAACACCTCCTGTGATAGAAGCTACCGATTCAATAGTATATGATTGCGCAACAGTCATAATACATCCACTTATTTTGTTGAAGATGTTCTGTAAATTTTCTGGTAACAATTTCGGCAAAGCGGTTCATATTCACTCTTTTCGCCTAACAACACTAATTTATCAGCCTCGGCCAAACGATGTGAGTAATTGGCCAGATTTCCACAACGCATACAAACTGCATGAACTTTGGTAACATATTCTGCAGTAGCCATAATACTAGGAATCGGGCCAAAAGGATTGCCTTTAAAATCCATATCCAAGCCGGCAACAATCACCCGAATACCCTGATTGGCCAATTCGTTACAAACGTCAGACAAGCCGGCATCAAAAAACTGAGCTTCATCAATACCTACCACATCAACATTACTGGCAAGCAACAATATATTTGCTGATGTTTCAACGGGGGTTGACCGAATGGAGTTGGAATTGTGCGATACTACTTCGTCCTCAGAGTATCTCACATCAATATGAGGTTTAAATATTTCAACATTCTGACGGGCAATTTTTGCCCGGTTCAACCGACGAATCAATTCTTCGGTTTTACCCGAAAACATAGAACCAACTATTACTTCGATCCAACCATTACTGCCAGCTCTGTTAATATCATTCTCAAGAAACATGTGATAAACTTTAGGTTATTTTACATAGATAGACAAAAATAGGAAAACACTTTCATACTTGCATTACTGAGCTAATAAACTTTTAAACAATACCTCCCTAAAAAATATTTTGTTTGAACCGAAAAAACCACTCAACCAATCAATACAAAAAAAATTAGCTTTACTTTTGTAAATTAGTACATAGAATTCTGTTGCATATTAAAATTCTGGTTATGGATAATAAACTAGTCATTCAACTGCTTAAAAGTAAAACCGAAGAAATTCAAAACTTACTGGAACATTTCACTAATAAGCCTGAGGATTTAAGTGATAGTATTGAGTTACTTGATTCCAGAATACTGGGTTTAAGTCAGGATTTTAATATCCTGAAAAAGAATTGTGAATTAAAACCAACAGAGACTGTTTCACCAAATGTTCCTGAAGAAATTATTTCTGCTTCGCCTGAACCAATCAAAAAAGAAATTGAGTTTTCTGATACAAGTTCTGAAAAACAACAGGTAATTGACAATATCAGTCCTGAAAAACCTGAAATTGAAGAAAAAGAACAAATAGAATCAGAAATTGTAACCCAAAACGTTCAATCGGAACCTATTCAACTGATTGGCGAGAAACTTCCATCTCAAAAACTGAAAGATATTCAGTCGGCTATTGGAATTAATGATCGCTTTTTGTTTGCCCGTGAGCTTTTCGAAAACAATATAGATGAATACAATACAGCTATTTCCTTCATAAATAAAGCAGGTACTTTTGAATCTGTTATGAATTGGATAAAAGCTGAAAAAGAGTGGGATCTGGAGGATCCTACCGTAACCCAATTCATCGAAATCACCAAAAGAAAATTTTAAACATGTCGAAACTATACCTTGTTCCAACTCCAATTGGAAATTTAGAAGATATTACCTTAAGAGCTTTACGAATATTAAAAGAAGTAGATTTAATTCTTGCTGAAGACACAAGAACATCTGGGTTTTTATTAAAACATTTCGAAATTTCAAAACCCTTACACTCTCATCACAAATTTAACGAACACAAAACGGCCGAAAACATCGTTAACCGAATTAAAGCCGGTGAAACCATTGCCTTAATATCTGATGCAGGAACACCGGCTATTTCAGATCCCGGGTTCTTTTTGGTGAAACATTGTCTTGATAATGGAATTGATGTTGAATGTTTACCAGGAGCAACAGCATTTGTCCCTGCTTTAGTGAATTCCGGGTTGCCAAATGAAAAATTTTGTTTCGAAGGATTTTTACCGCAAAAAAAAGGGCGTCAGTCTAAATTAGACGAACTGGCGGAAGAATCAAGAACAATGATTTTTTATGAATCTCCACACCGCCTGGTGAAAAGCTTAGAGCAATTTGCTGAAGTAATGGGAGAAGATAGAAAAGCATCTGTATCCCGTGAGTTAACCAAACTATATGAAGAAAATGTACGTGGCACTCTCGCTGAACTAATCGCTCATTTCAGTTCGAAAACTGTGAAAGGTGAAATTGTAATTGTTATTGGAGGTAAGCTTGTTGAGAAAAAGAAGAAAGAATACATAAAAAAGGACCGACAGTAAAACAAAGGCTAAAAGCTTTGCAATTCCCCATTCATGATTTAGCTATAAGAACTACATTATGAATTTATAATTCTTAACTGTCATTAGTCTTCGTGTGAGAATTTAGGACAAGAGATTGCCTTATCACCCAATTTTTTGACTTTCTGACGACGTTTCAACTTTCGGATTTCCCTGGGATTGGAATAGTTGTAATTATAAGTCAGAGAAATCTCCAAACCACCTCTGTTAGAAGATGCAGCCTGTAAATCAGAGACATTAATATCGTAGCTAATCATAAATTTCATGCGGTTTTTCTCATATCCGAATGCTGGAATAATATCCTGAGTAAAACGATACCATAATCCGTAATGAAGAATGGTGCCTTTTTCTCCATACAACATCATAAAATTGGTTCCGGCAATCCACTCGTTTGAACTACTCTCGGTAGTATGCATAATTTCAGGCTTGACATATAATCTCGAAGATAATCTGGACTCTACTCCTCCATGCCATGCAAATCGTCTTTTAAGGTTATTGGTGATTGCGTAAAAGGATTCATTGGGTTGATTTATATGACTAATTGCCATCCCCATAAAATATTTTGATTTCCCTTTAAAAAATGTAACCATAGTACCAGCAGAAAAGTCAGTATAAAATAAAGATTGTGTTCCTAAAGGTTCTCCTGTTTGATAATTTGGATCGAAAAGTGTGCCATCCCATTGATCATCAAAAACCAATTTGTTATAATCAACCGATTTATTAACTAATTCCAAACCAAGTCCCACATGTAAAAACAATGTATTCCCTGCATTCAGACTTTTATTTAATGATCCGGAAAACATAACCTGAGTAGTTTTTAAACTACCTTCTCCCGCTTTATCATTGAAAATCATACCTCCAACACCAAGCCAGGAAGAACTCAATAGTTGAGTCGATAATTTACCATCTACAAAAACTGCCTGAGAAACAAAAGGTGTTGTTACACTATTCCACTGGTTACGATAATTCATCCCACCCCTAAGATTATAATCAGAATTTCCTGTAAGAGCTGGATTTAACAATAATGGTATAGAATAGAATTGAGAAGAGTGCACACGCTGTGCGAAGACTTGACAGACCCCGAATAACGATATCAGTATAAAAACAATTAAACTCTTCCTCATATCCAATTTTACGGGTCTTTCAGCCGATTAGCAAAGATTTTCAACCAGCAAAACGAAATACCCCAAGCAAAAATATAAAAATGGGTAATAATAGCCTATTACCCACTGTGAAATATTTTATATTACATTTATTTTTTTGCGACAAATTATTTGGCATAAATATAATTAATATGATGAAATTTAACAGTAATAATCCATTTTATTCATCAACTATATTAGTACAGTAGTGTAACATTTCCGCGCTTTTGTACAGAACTACCATCAAGGAAGGTCACTTGCAGGAAGAAAACATAAACATCCATATCTTGTTTTACTCCACGATAGGTACCATCCCATCCTACATCTTGTCTGTTCGATTGAAAGATTTTATGTCCTAATCGGTTATAAACAATCAAATTCATTGAACCTATATTGTTACCCCGAACAAACAGAACATCGTTTTTACCATCTCCATTTGGAGAGAATCCGCTGGCTAATCCAACAAATTGATCACCTTCCGGATAAATTACATTTATCGTATCCCTTCCCATACAACTCTGTTGATTGGTTACTTCAACCCAATATTCTCCGGCCTGACTCACATTTATAGTCTGAGAAATATCATCTGTTGACCAACGGTAGAAACTACCATTATTTTCAGCATCAAGAGTTACATTTTCTCCGGTTTGAACAATAAGGTCTTCACCAAGATCCACAATAGGAGAAGGATTAACCGTTAATTCGATACAATCTCCTTCTGTATTACCAAATGGATCCGTTACATCAACACAATATTTACCTGATTGATTGACAAGGATTCCCTTTTCAGTTGACTCTGACGGTATCCATTTATAAATAGGATCAGAAGTAAATGTTCTATCAATAATTGGTTCAAGATACACTCTGTCACCCTCACAAATCTGAATATCACCACCTAAATCTACAGAGAATTTATGACCGTCTTTTCTAACAACACTAATATCATCTGTATTATAACATGAGTATTCATCTGTAACCTTCACAGAATATACATTTTCCTCACTTACCGATATTGTCTGGGTTGACTCTCCGGAACTCCATTCGTAAACCAAACCTGATCCTGAAACTCCTGCATCCAAAGTCGTGGTTTCACCATCGTATAATGTGATATCTCCACCTAAATCAACAATTGGTAAAGCATGCACAATTACTTCAATTTCATCGGTTTTTTCATTGCCTTCATCATCTCTTACCGTTACCGAGTAAATTCCGGACTCACTCACGGTAAGTGTTGAGGTTCCTGCTCCATTTGACCATAGGTAAGCATAGTTTTGCGAGATGCTTGGATTTGGATTTAGAATCACTTCTTCCCCATCACAAATATTCTTGTCGGCACCCAAATCAATAGCAAATACATCACTTGCGCTGCTTATAATAATTTCATCAGTTCCAACACAACCATTTAAGCTGGTTACATTAACACTATACGTATTGCTGTTATTCACGCTTATGGTCTGACTTGTCTCTCCTGTCGACCAAGAATAGGTTAATCCCGGATTTCCTGCATCCAACACCTTTGTTTCAGCATCAGCCAATTCGTAATCCGCTCCCAAATCAACAACCGGAGCTGTTAACACATTAACATTTACTGTTGCCGATGATGATTTACCTGTTTCGGAATCAGTTGCTGTAACAGAATATGTTCCCGTCTCAGTTACGGATAATGAAGAACCTGTTGATCCATCTGACCATAGGTAAGTATAAGTTCCATCAAAGTCGATGGCCGGAGTTAAAGCTGCAGTCTCTCCTTCACAAATTTGAATATCTCCACCCAAACTAACTACGAAAGATTCAACAACACTAATAGCTGCATAAATTGTATCTCCGGCACAATCAAAAGCTGTACGCTCCAACAATTTTATCTGATAATCTCCAGGCGTATTTCCCCATTGAACATCAAAACTTAATTCACTATGGAACTTATCGCTTAGCTTCTTCGTCTTTTCATTTAGGACTGTTGCTCCGCCTGGAACAAAAAGTTCATAATTTTCATTCTTCTCGATGGTTGCAGTATAAGACTGAATTGTTCCAGCCTGAATTACCGGAGCATAATCACCAAATAAAGTATTTGGTAAAGCCATTACATCAACCTCCAAAGTTTGATTAGCAAGATCTTCTGTTACCGGTATTCCTGATAAAGTCTTCGCCTCAACTAATAAAATCTCCGCTCTGTGTGTTTTACCCGTTGTATTTGGAATTTCAAGTTCAAACTCAAAAGTATTCACATACAGTTCCTCTGCTCCAACAGGCATTACTGCAGGTGCACGATCGACTGAAATTTTAAATGTCCATGGTTTAGGACCATTATAATTAACGGTAATATTCACTTTCCCATTTGCATCTCCGCCATTATTTGCAGAACAAACATAGGGTACTTCTAAATCATCAAACTCAGCGGTTGGAGCTGCGCCATCAACTACCACGATCATGGTTAAAGGATCACCAAAACAATGTGTCCCTAAATCCTCCGGATATACTTTCACCTCATAATCACCTTCGTTAGCGAATACATAATCACCGGATTCAAATGTTTTTGATGCAAGATATGCTACTGAACCGCTAGATGTATGTGTTACTGACCAATGATATTCATAGCCAGTAACTTCATCCACCTTAAAATTAAGTGTTGTTCCCTTAACCACATACTGCTGTGCCACAACAGCCCATCCTCCCAAAAGGATGGCTATTGCAGTAAGCAGTGTTTTATGTAGTAAGGTTTTCAACATCTAATTTTATTCTTTTAATTATTTAAATAAAACTTCTAAACTAAGCTCTAGTTAAGTGTAATAGTACCTGAAATAACTGGCTTACCATGAACAGTAACACTTCTTGTGTTATCAGCAAGATCAGTATCAACAGCAACAGTTCCATTATCAGCAGTTTTTGCACTTATCAATTGAATGCTTACTGTTTGATCACCAGCAGTTAGATTTTCAAAATCTGAAATTGACAATTGTCCTGTTAAAGGAGTTGCGTCACCTGCAGTACCCATTGTAACCACCTTAGTTTCTTTTGAATTATCAATAGCAGTAATCTCATATGTCAATTCGAATGGAGCTACACCACCGGTGAATACAACATCGAAATCGCTAACTGTTAAAGTACCACCCAATAATGGAGAACAACTTACAACTGCATCATTTGCAGGTAAATTAGCAAACATTACAGAAGCTGCACCAACAACTAAAACCTGAGATGTTCTTGTTTCAGTCAAACAGCCATTTGCATCAGTCCCAAAAACTGTTACATCATATGTTCCCGCAACATCCCAAATCAGTGTCATAGAATTTCCTGTTTGCGCAACCAGATCAGTGCTGGTACCACCTGTTGTAGCCCAAGTATAAGTCACTCCTGCAACAGGATCAACATTATAAGTATGAGATGTGTTAATAGTTACAGTTTGATCCTGTGCACTAACAGTTCCTGCAAATGCAATTAAGCTGATAAATAGCAAGCCAAATATTTTAGTCAGTTTCATAGTAGTTTAATTTAAATTTATGATCGATATTTTTGGTTTCTTATTAATTGTTCTTGTATGAATTTCTTTTTCTGTTACCACATTTAACGTACCTCCATATTTATTGGTTGCACTCTTTATGGTAATAGTATTTATAGTGTCAATATTTTCATCTTCAATAACACCCGCTACATGGAGCATTTTATCTGCAAAATTTACAATTGCAGTTCGATCAGCAGAATCCCCATCTAAGCGATAGTTCACTGTAATCGGGTATTGTGATTCCGGCAATTGAGTACCTGAACCGAACATTGCTACCATTTCTGTAGCAAATTGTGGATCTAAATCAGCACAATCGTCCGATGTTAGATCTTTAAAGGCAATAGTGGCTTCAGTACCAAATACCTCAACAGGTATGGCTCTTCGAGAAGAACAAAAATTAGTTCCTGCATTAAATTCCTCCACAATTGCGTAATATTTTCCTTCATTAAAAAAGGTAATGTCAACTTCTGCTTTTTCAAATTCTCCCCCAATAAATAAAAAGTCATCATCTCCTCCCAATCCATCATTATCCGCCAATAAAGCGTCTTTTTGATCTGTCCAGTTGTTCACCTTATAAACATTCCATTCATAAGTATTCCCAACATGATCAGTAATAGTAAGTTTATGCGTACTACCAGGCAATATTACATACGGACTCTGTGCCTTAGCTGAAGCCAAAGCCATCATTGTAAATACAATGACAATCAGAATTCTATGTAGTATACCTTTAAACAAATCTTTCTATTTTTATGTTTGAATTACCTTCCCGAACCTTAGTTCGGGAAGGATTCTATATGTAAGTCAACAAACTTTACAATATTTAGTCAATAGCAATCACACTAGTTTCAGGTGATGCTGTAATAACAAACGATTCTGATGTATTATTGGTTAAATTAGTACCAGGCTCATTTGTATTTCCGGCTCCCGTTGTAATAAACGCATTTGAAGCAACCATGTTCAAGCTAATATCATTAGCTGGAGAAACGCCCGGAGTATTATCTGTTACAACAGTCAATACAACTTTAGAAGTTCCCAATGCTACGGCTACGCTGGAACCAGTTACAGTACCACCAGCTGATGAAGTAACAGTTGATGCTGCTGAAGTTGTGAAATCAAATCCCCATGCTCCAGTTGTCCAAGGCTGTCCGTCAGTATCCATTGAAACAGTAAAGTAACGAGTTGTAGAACCAAAATCATTCGTTGCATTATCAATTATTGCCCCACTACCACTATTACAATCAGTTAAAGCACCACCAGTAATAACAGCTCCTGCATTATCAGATGCAATAACTGCTAAATCAAGTGCACCAGCTGAAACCAAAATCTCCAAACGTCTTAAGGTTGTACAGGAACCAGCTAAATTAGCTTCCATAACCTCTACAAAATATGTTTCAGCTTGTAACCATTGAATGTTTACAGTATTCGCATCTACACCTGCACCTGCACCTGCAGTCGTGAATAAGTAATCTGTTCCACTAACGGCTGGTGTTGTACCATCGTTTTGGTAAACAGCCCAGGTGTATGTATTTCCAACGTGATCTGCCAGATGCACATTACTACCATCAACATTTACTTTAAACTTATGAATAGAACCTACCGCGTGAGTTGCATCTTGTGCGTATGTTCCAAATGCAATTAAAGAAATTGCAAGAACCAGAGTTATTTTTAATAATCTTTTCATGATATATTAATTTTATCAGAGTTTACTATTAGTCAGTTATAATACCTGTAGTTGCTGGAACAGCATTTACAGTATAAGTTGCTACATCATTTGCTGCATTACTGTCAGGAGTTCCTAACTCATCTTTACCATTAGAAATAGTAAGAGCAATTGAGATATTTGGATCTTGTCCATTCACACCAGCAGTATTCTTATTGGTATTGTATTCAACAGTAATTGTTTGAGATGCAGTATTCGCAGGAACATTAATTGTACCTGTTAAAGCAGCAACTCCATTTACAAGAACGCCAGTTACGTTATCTGATGTAGCAATATCGCTAACTGCATAATCAAACGACCATGTTTTAGCTATATCACCACCAGTCATACTAACTGTATATTCTCTTGAAGTTGTTCCAAATACATCATTCGAATTATCGCCATCAGCAGTAACATCTACAACCGGGTTAAATGCAGTAGCACAATCTGTTGCAGAAGTAACTAAAGCAGCTACAACATCAAATGTATTTGCAGTTACAGTAACTGAAATCTGACGGGTTGTAGGACAAGCCGGAGTAACATCTGTTCTTGTTTCAACTACTTGTAAAATATATGTACCAGCTAGTTTCCACTCTACATTTGCAGTAACACCATCCGTTGCGCCAATAAAGCTATACTCTGTTCCTGGAGTACCCGAAGTTACAGACCAAGCTAAGGTTGTGCCTGCAATACTACTTTTTGTAATAGTATATGTATGAGTTGATCCAGCATATGGAGTCGTACCCGTATTTTGTGCCTGAGTATTAGTAATTAATAATACTCCTACGAAAACCATTAAAAGTTTTAAAAGAGATTTCATATCGTTTTATTTTATGCTAATTAAAATGAAATATTACCCGTATTTGGCACACCATAGATGGTTACATTATTTGTATCATCATCACCTGCTGGGTTACCAAAACTATCCTTAACGTCAGAAATTTGAACTTTAAATGTTTGATCGCTACCGTCAGCTGTATTAGCCAAAGAGATTACCAGATTATGTGTTCCTCCGGATACTGCAACATCATTTCCTGTAATTTCTGATGTCAAACCAACAGTTGTATAGTCGAAAGTCCAATCATTTGATCCATTTGTTTTCGTAAGAACAAAAGTAACATCTGTTGTTCCCGTTGATCCTGTAGCACAACTTGCAGCACTTGAAGCATCTGCAATAGCAACACTAAAATCTGCGTTAACAGTAACTGTTAAGGTTTTTGTTGTAGAACAATCAACTCCTGTATGGCTCTCTGTTTCTGTGAAAGTCATATTGTAAGTACCTGGCTTCATCCATAAAACTGTAATTGAGCCTGAATTCAATGCTCCTGCAGTAATATTCCAATCTGTTCCTGAGGTACCTGATAGGGTCCACAGTAAACCATTACTTCCACTTTCGGGAGTAACAGTATAAGCTTTGCTTTCTCCAACACTTCTTGTATCTGTCTGCGCCGAAGCTGCAAATCCAAGAAAAAGGAAAAAACATACGCTAAATAGTTTTGTAAAATTTGTTTTCATGTTGACTATATTTAAAATTTAATAAATTATTCCTGATGGTATTGGTTTATGATTAACCGTAACCGTAAATGATTTCACATTTGAAATATTCCCACTAGCATCCAATACTCTAAAGTTAATCGTTGAGATTCCTTCAGGAAATTCAAACCCGGATGGATCAGAAACTGAAGCTGCTCCTGTTGCTGCACTACCAAACGCATTTGCAAATGAAGAATCCGGTAATTGAATTCGATATTGAACAGTAAAACTTGTTGTGCAATTATCTGAATATCTAGTTGCTTGTATATCTAAGCCTGTAAATGATTTCACTTGAGGAATTACACTTTCATCTTCTGCGCAATCGATAATATTTAGATCTGATAAATCAGTTAAAATTGGACTTGTTACATCATTAATTATTACATTCTGATTCACAACAATTGAATTTCCATTTCCATCATCAAAAGTCCATACTATTACATGAGTTCCTTGAGTATTGTATGTTAAAGGATCACTTGTTGTTCCTGTCAAAACACCTGCACAATTATCTGTCGTAGTCGGTACTATGGCTGTTGCAGTACATTCTCCAATTACATCTGAAAGTATTGGAATTACAGGATCTGTTGTATCATTAATTACTACATTTTGAGTCTGTGTACTGGTATTTCCTGATCCGTCAGTATAAGTCCAAACTACAGTTTTTGATGCTGTAATCGGAAACGTTTCTGAATGTGTTCCGGTGATTGCTCCGTCACAGTTATCGGTTGCTGTTGGTGCTGTTAAGCTTGTTACTTCACACTGAGCTGTAACATCTGATAAACTTGCTGCGTCAGCTACAGGATCTGTTGTATCATTAATTACTACATTTTGAGTCTGTGTACTGGTATTTCCTGATCCGTCAGTATAAGTCCAAACTACAGTTTTTGATGCTGTAATCGGGAACGTTTCTGAATGTGTTCCGGTGATTGCTCCGTCACAGTTATCGGTTGCTGTTGGTGCTGTTAAACTTGTTACTTCACACTGGGCTGTTACGTTTGGCAAAGATGCCAAATCAGCAACTGGTGCTTTATTATCGGCAATGATTACATTCTGATTCACAACAATTGAATTGCCATTGCCATCATCAAATGTCCAAGCAATTACGTGTGTTCCCTGAGTATTATAAGTTAATGCATCACTTGTCGTTCCTGTAATTGTCCCAGCACATGCATCTGTTGTGGTTGGTACCGTTGCGGTAGCACCACATTCTCCTGTTACATCCACTAATGTTGGGGTTAATGGATTGGTTACATCTTGAACCGTCACTGTTGCTGTGCATGTTGATACTTGAGAATTATTATCTGTTACCGTTAAAGTAACTGTGTTAGCTCCAATATTTGAGCAACTGAATGTACTTGGACTTACACTTAAATCTGAAATCCCTGAAGCATCGCTTGAGCCATTATCTATTTGTGCTGCTGTAATACTAGCATTACCACTTACATCTAACTGAACCGTAATATCTTTACAGATTGCCGTTGGTGCTACATCATCTTCAACTGTTACTGTTGCATCACAAATAGATACATTACCGTTATTATCCGTCACTGTTAATGTTACCGTATTTTCCCCAACATTAGCCACACCGAATGAGGTCATACTTGCAGTCATACTTAATATTCCACAGGCATCACTTGATCCTCCATCAATATCACTGGCTACAATACTTGCATTTCCTGTTGCATCCAATTGAATTGTAATATCCTTACATATCGCTGTTGGTGCTGCATTATCTTCAACAAAAACATTTGCACTACATGTTGAGGTATTCCCTGAATTATCTACAACTGTCAGTTCAACAGTGTTAGGAGATGATAATGGTAAAGATATATTTTGATTAGGAATACCTGGCCCTTCAATTACTATGGTAGCATCAGTACAACCCAAAATCTCTGGTGTAATTGTTGCGCAATCAGAAGCACCCCTCCATGCATTTGTTGTCTCGACTGTTCCACTTCCACCACCGTTAGGCAAACTAAAAAAACCACCGCAACCCAAAGTTCCTTGTAGGGTATACAACCCTACTGGAATACCTGAACCTGAGAAGCTTATATCATACCCAAGTGTTACGGTATAATTATAACCATAATCACAAGTAGTGCCAACAGGATTAACAGAAATAGGCCACACTTTTATATTAACAGAATAACCATTACTTGAGGCTACAACCTGATTAGTAGAAACATCATCACAATTAAAATCTGTCTTTGATAATGACATTGACGCTATACCACAGTTATCGCTTGATCCATTATCTATTTGTGCTGCTGTAATGCTAGCATTACCACTCGCATCTAACTGAATCGTTATATTTTTACAAATTGCCGTTGGATCTTCATTATCGGTTACCGTTACACTTACAGCCAGACGACTTGAGCTCAAACAACCTGTTGTCGTATTTTCTGATTCGGCATAGTAAGTTGATCCGTTAACCAAAACTTCGGTATCAGCCAAAGCAGTTCCTCCATTAGCTGCAGAATACCAATTAATAGTACTTCCTGATGGCGGTATTACACTTAAATCTGTCACAGTACTGGTACTGCATAAGGATTGAGCTCCAGCCCCCGTTGGCTCTGCAGGCAAAGAATTAATCGTCAAATTTATTTCCGCACTTGTTACAAAACAGCCATTCTCATCTGTCACTTTTACTTTCACAACATCGCCATCAACAAATGCACCTGACGACAATTGATTGTCAGAAATACTATATTGGGCATTACTTACAAGAGGATTATCATTCAAGTAAAATTCGTAAGTATAAGCTCCCGACCCTCCTGAAGCATCAGCAGTAACAGTAATTATCTCACCAATACAAACTGGGTTTTTATTTGAAGAAAGAGCCGCTACAACTTCATAAACATTAAATGACATATTACTTGTAACCAAATTCACATTCCCACACATATCTGCAATCCCCGAAGCTTCTATTTGAAGGCTTGATGCCCCAACATCTAAGATTGTCCGATCCAAAATAAAAACATACGAAGTACTTCCAACTCCTCCTGAATCGCAATTTGCCGAAGTTACATCGATAACGTTATAAGATACCCCTCCAATAGTTACAGTAATATCATTTTTATCAAGACTCCCACAAGGTATTATTTCTGTAAAGTCAACTTTTAACTCATTCGTACCATAACATGCCTGCACAACACCACTCAAATCAGGCGGGATATCATCATAAATAATTGCCGACCCTCCTTGATCAAAACTTATTGTATATCCATTATTACTCTCAGACCAATTCGAAACATAAAGAACATAATGATGATCCGGTTTCACCCTAACATCACTGTTCCATTTTGGCCCATTATTAGTTCCTGGCCCATTACAATTTCCTGAACCGCCCATATCACTATCTGCCCCAGTAGCTCCATTATTCCAATTTGAACCATAGGTATTTCCACTTACAAAAACATCAGCATCCATTCCTCTGGCTCTCAAATCTTCACAGTTTACATTGGTCACATCAAAAATCACCCAATCATAATCATCGCTTAACTGTTTAGGTGTAATCCTAAACTTCAAATCCGCATCCACATCATTCTGAGGGGTGAAAGAATACCAAATACCATTCTTCTCATCAGGCATACAAGTATTAGTGACAGCAGGAAGTTCATTTAAAACAAATCCTTGCCCCTCAATTTCAGGCGAGGGTTCATCGTAAACTGCATCACAAATAGTTTTTGCCCCCAAACAGTCTGCAACAGTAATGTTTGATCCGGAATAATATCCAATAGTAAAATAACTCGTTCCATTAGGAGGTGTGAAAGACGTAGAATATAAATCGCCGGTTGTATTGGCTAGGACATAGCTATTGATTATTCCATTCGCAACATCCTGATCATTATCAACGATCAACAGATAATTACCAACAGCATTGGGGTAAGATTTTAAATTAATTTGAAAATAAGTAGTCCCTAAACTTCCTGTCTCTTCCAACTTCCATTTGCGCGCAACAGTTTGATAATCGCCATTATCCTGCCATGAAGCGCTTGCTCCTGCATCGTCACCCCATAGTAAATAATCCCCATCTGCCAAGTCCGTTCTTGAAGCATCCTGATTCGACTTTGTGAAATCGTTAATCGTGGACATCGTAACATTGGAACCACTCGTGGATGCTGTGTTATTGGTAGAAGATACTTTTTGATGCAATGCATAAGGAGAATCGACCCGAGCGATACCAGCAATATTGTTTTGATACTTGGAAGATCCATTCCAAACCTTTGCTCCGGAAGCATTCACATAATCAACCGGATTTGTTGTATTTCCTAAAGTAATGCCATATTTAATGGCTAAATAAGTTTCAATTTGTACTGGATTGGTAACAGCAGATGAAACAGCCAAAACTTCAGCAATCTCCCCAGAATATGGGCGATTGCTATAATAACCACCTAAATAATAATCGCCTGACAAAGCCTGATAACGAGTAAGATCAGCGATGTGCCACTGTGAATTATGAACCATATTGCGATCAGACAATCCATTGATTCGCCCCGTCCCTACTTGAGTGGTATTCACCCAGTCATCCCTATTATTATCCCCCTTCCAAGACTGACCAGGGATTGCCAAACGCACCCCCTTATCGCCGTTCGCACCAATTAATCCTGACAAATCATTATTAGTGGCAGGAGTTTTATTCACGACAAGCAAAGTTTGAACCGAAGCTGTACCTGAAACTGGAAATTGCCTGTTTACTCCACTAAAGTTTAGAATCGGATTAAAATTCAAACGATTATTTATTTTCGAAACATTTCCTGAATTGTTGGCGGTATGTCCATTACCACTTTGATCTGTCCAAGACGTAACATTTCCGTTGACACCAGCATCTGCTTTAAACCAAAAGCCCTGACCTACAACACTTGGGACAACAACCTCTATTCTAGCTTTCCATCCTGACTTTTTAACTGATCCATCTGAATGAAATTGAAATGTCAAATCACTTCCTGTTGATAGTACAGGACTAGGATTTGTTGTTCCACAATATTTTCCAATTAAAGAACTAGCGGTAGTACCATTTCCGTCAAAAGCATTTAACCAATCATAACCACAACTACTTTCACTTTCAACATCAAAGCTCTCAAAAACAACTTGAATTTGAGTTCCTGGTGCGGACTTTAAAACGATAGTATAGTCTTTATCATTAGCATAATTCCTATTTTTACCGTCATCATAAAAATAATCTCCCGTATTTACATTAATAGAAGAAGTACTCCCCATTAGAATATCCTTTGCCAAGAGAGAACCACCCTGCGAACAAAGAATAAATAGTAGTAAAAAGAATTTTATGTGTAAATGTTTTATCAAACGTATGGGTTTAATGCACAATTAGTACTTAGCTGTTATAAAAAACATAAATTTTTCCGAAATATAAACTCTGATACGGCAAATGTTAAAAAGTGTTGTATTTTTTTTAACAAAAAAGAAAATTTTGAGCTGCAATTACCTTTAATTTGACTTATACACCAAGTCTCCATCCCAATTTAAACTATTTTAATCACAAAAAACAAGAATTAAGACATCATTTAATCGTCATTAATCAATAACAGAAAATGTGGATTTATTTCAACACATTATTCCTCCAGAAAACTCATTGACAAGCCCGTACAAAGCACGCAAAGGTATTCAACAGAATTGAAAAAAGGAAGAGTTTTTAATCTTAATTTCTATATTTTAAATTAAACGACAGTTTTTTTTCTATAAAAAGATCGATTAAAGGCTTAAACATACTTCGCCCGCTATACAATTGCCCTAGCAAGCTGTAAAAAATACCAACTATGAGATAAAAAATACCGGGCGAGGGGTATTTTACCCCTAATTTGGTCTAATAATGTCCAAATTCAACTATTTTAGGGCTCACTTGTTATTAACAAGACCTGCGTCACTATTCCGTACCCGAAAATTTAACTACAAAGAAATAAGGAATTAACTGCAAAGGGGTACAAAGAGGAAAAAGCATTAGCAAAACGAAGTACGAAGAACATCAAAAAAAGATTTGACCACGAAGGGCACAAAATTACACCAAGAAAAAAAAACAATTACGCAGGTAAACGAAAAGAAGGCAAAGGACCGTAAGTAAAAGAGCTTAAGAACAAAAATAACGTAAGGAAACAATCCATTTTCATTTCCACTGTGATTACCAGTATATTCGGTGGTCAAGAATTTTCACATCAAACAAATATAGAATTTAGAACTCTAGATCATTTTTTTTAACACAGTGAACACAAGCACACTGAAAAATAGTGGGACAGCTGTAATATGAGCATAAAAATGAGGCTGTCTCATAACTACGAAACAGCCTCTTTGCATTAATGTGTCAAACCCGGTTATTAATTTTTAATCTTCGTTTATATTTGTACTGGTACTGTTTTTAGCAGAAGTGAAATGATGCTTCAAATTATCGTAGATTGGCTTTGCACCAGGCACAGCATCTTTTGTTGCCTGCTTAAGAAAATTGTAATAGGAAAGCATTGCCATGTAAGCCTCGCTGTCACTTAGGGCCACAGTATCATTTAACATACTCAGTAAATTCTCCAATTCCTTACTTAAACTATTCAGAAACCCAGGCCTCTAAATCAACCTTAACGTCGTCTAAATTTAAATAAGGAGGCACAAATTTCAAGTTTTGATTCACCCTTTGCGTTGCCCGCTCTACAAAAGTAATTAATCGTTCGCCTACAATTGGCAGATTTCGCTTTTTCTCAACAGATAATGCAACCAACAAAGGCATTAATTCTGTTTTTATACCGGCAATCCCGGTTTCGATGGCTTCACGTTTTACACCATCAATTTAAAGATTAATTCTGTTTTCAATACTCATTACATATTATTTTATCTGATTTGACTGACAGAAAGTTACAAGACTATAAACCCCTAAGATAAACACGACTGGTATATTTTTCTTATTTTACATTAAAAGTATTTTTAAAACTGTCAAGCAATTAAAAACAGCAATAAAAATTGTTTGTATTGAATTAAAAGCAAATCAATCTGAAAATCCCCTGCTATATTTGTAGTTCATACAAATCATCAAACATGAATTTAAAGTACCAACATATTTTTTTCGACCTTGACCGCACTCTTTGGGATTTTAATAAAAATTCCGAGGCAAGCCTAAATCTACTCTTTAGGGATTACCAATTGCAATCAATATTTGGAAGTTTCCTGTTTTTCAAATCACGATATGAATATCACAACGGCAAATTGTGGAATGCCTATTATCAAAACAGAATAAAAAAAGAGGATTTGATGTACCGAAGATTTTACCTGACATTAAAAGAAGCAGGACTTGATGATCTTGATTTGGCAAAAGAAATTGCAAATGATTTTATCGAAATTAGCCCTTTACAAACGGCTACCTTCCCAAATGCGCATCAGATTCTTGAATATTTAAAAAACAAAGGATACCAACTGTATATTATTACCAATGGTTTTATTGAAGTTCAGGCTAAGAAACTAAAAAATTCAAAACTGGACAGTTATTTCCTGGAGGTTATAACTTCGGAAGATGCCGGTGCCAATAAACCAACCCAGCAAATATTTGAATATGCGTTTAACAGGGCCGGCGCTTTTGCAAAAAACAGCATAATGATCGGGGATGATCTTTCTACAGACATTGCCGGTGCAAAAAAGGTTGAAATGGATCAAATTTATTTCAACCCACACAAAATCAATCACAAAGACGAGCCAACATTCGAAATCAATGATTTATCAGAAATCAAAAGGATACTGTAACATGCTAACCAACATATTTGCATTACAATCTGCAATCAAATTTTAATGTTATTCAACAATTCACAATAAAAAAGACCAATTAGCAGATCAATAGTAAGCAAATATCATTTATATTTGCAGAGGTAATCAGCAAAACTTGATATGCAAACAAGTTTTGTTGCCAACATCGGTTTGTACTGTGACATTCATAAATACTTTTAAAGGGTTAGTGAAGTTACTAAGGTTAATAGATTACAAATGGTTAATAATATATTGAAACTGGTATATAACCGATGTTGAAATACGAAGGCTGCGTTTAGGGGACGCAGCCTTTTCTTTTTATACTCTATCTGAACCCACTCGATTTGGTCAGGAAAAAGAAGATCCCAAATTTTTGACCTTTCAACTTTTCAGACTTTTCGACTCTCCCTAGGTTTTTCTCTTTTTCTTCTTTGCTGCCGGAAACAAAACATTATTCAGTATTAGGCGATAACCAGCCGAATTCTTTTTCAAATTAAGGTCAGTAGGCGGATCTCCAACCAAGTGCTGGTAATCTTCAGGATCGTGCCCCCCATAAAAAGTCCAGGTTCCCTTCCCAAAATTTCCATGAATGTACCGCGCCTCGCCAGCAGCTTTATTCTCTCCCATAATAAGTACACTAGGTTTTATCAACTCCAACTTAAAAGCAGTGGTTTGTCCCATAAAACCTTTTATCAAATTTTTGTGATTTTGACACAACATGGTTGGTACCGGATCCCATTTTGCAGAAAACTCAAACAAAGAAAAATAATCTTCATCCTGCCTTAGCTTTCTTGTTAAAGTCACATCAATATCCGAAAACTCATATACATTAGGATTTTTTTCAAGCGTAAAATTCTGAAAGGCAAATGTCTTTGAAAAATCCAGTTGAGACTGAACATCCGGCTCAATAGGATCTCCATCGAACACAGCATCACAAATATCATGTTCTCCCGAGGCCAGTGCTATATCAAAAGTATCAGTGGCAGAACACATTGCAAATAAAAATCCACCAGCCTCAACAAAATTTCTTATTTTAACAGATATTGCTTTTTTTAAATCGGAAACTTTCGGGAAACCATATCGGTTAGCCATCTCCATATTGGACTGCACCTCATCTTTATACCATTTCATATTTCGGTATGAGGTATAAAATTTACCAAACTGCCCTGTAAAATCTTCATGATGCAAATGCAGCCAATCATATTTCGACAACTTCCCGGTCATCACCTCATCATCATAAATAATATCGTAAGGAATTTCGGCGTAGCTAAGTGCCAGGGTTACTGCATCGTCCCAAGGCTTCTTCCCTTTTGGTGAATAGACTGCAATCAAAGGTGATTTTTCCAGTTTAACGGCATCCATATTCAACTCATCGCTTGATATTTCTGTCAATATTTGCTGAGCAGAAACATCGCTGAGAACAGAAAAACTGACACCTCGAATCTGACACTCATCCTGAATTTCTTTCTGGAAAGGAAGCAAAAAAGATCCTCCGCGATAATTCAACAGCCAATGAATCTGATAATCCTTTTCCAGAGTCCAAAAAGCAATACCATAGGCTTTAAGATGATTCTTCTGAGTATCATCCATCTGAATTAATAAACTTGCAGAAAAGGATGTATATGCAGATAAGGCGAAAAACAGTAAAATAACTATTTTTCGAAAAAATATTTTCGGGAACAATCTATCTTCTATCATAAAAACAAAATAACAAATTCTATTTGAGAAGACGTTTCATAAGGTCATTAAAATGGTGCAGCATCATCAAAATCACTGCCACCGCCAAATCCTGCACTAAAATCATCAAAACCGGAAGATTCCTGATTCATGCTGGAACTGAATGTTTTCACATCCTCCAAACCCGGTGTGGCGAATGGGTTTAATGATTCACCTTCCAAATCGGTAAATCGGGCCAACTGATTTCGGAAACGAAGCTGTATTTCTCCGACAGCACCATTACGGTGTTTTGCAATAATAATATCGGCAATACCAATTAATGAATTTCCTTCAGCATCCTCAGTTATGCCATATCTTTCCGGACGGTGAATAAACAACACCATATCGGCATCCTGCTCAATCGCACCGGATTCACGCAAATCGGAAAGCATTGGTTTTTTTGCATCCCCTGTTCTTTGTTCAACACCACGATTCAACTGAGAAAGAGCAATTACCGGAACGTTTAATTCCTTTGCGATGATCTTTAATTGCCGTGATATTAAACTCACCTCCTGCTCTCGGTTGCCACGCATATCCGAACCAGCTGTCATCAACTGCAAATAGTCAATCACAATACAACTAATATCATGTTTCGCCTTTAAACGACGACATTTAGATCGCAGCTCATAAATTGACAAACCAGGTGTGTCATCCACATATATTGGAGCTTCAACCAGATCTTTAATTTTAACATGTAACTGTTCCCATTCAAAATCTTCCAAACGCCCGTTTCTCAACTTTTCAGAACCTAATTCTGTTTCGCTTGATATTAAACGTTTCACCAACTGATCACCACCCATCTCGAGTGAGAAAATAGCTATTGGTGCTTTGTGGTCAACCGCCATATTCCGAGCCATCGACAAAACAAATGCTGTTTTTCCCATTGATGGCCGAGCCGCAATAATCACTAAATCGGATTTTTGCCATCCGGATGTAATTCGATCCAATGCAGTAAAGCCGGAAGGAACACCACTTAAACCATCGGTTCGTTTCCCTGCTTCCACAATTTGGTTGATTACCTCATCAGCCAATGGACGAATATGCGAGGATTCTTTTTTGATATTTCCTTCTGCAATCTCAAAAACATCTTGCTGTGCCCTATCCAGCAAATCAGCAACATCAACACTCTCATCAAAAGCCTGAGTCTGAATTTCAGATGAAACCCGAATTAATTCGCGCTGAATAAACTTTTGAGCAATAATTCGCGCATGAAATTCGATGTGAGCAGCAGATGCAACCCTATTTGTAAGTTGGGTAATGTAAAAAGGCCCACCCACAGCATCCAAATTCCCATGTCGCTTTAACTCTTCAGTAACCGTTAGTATATCAACAGGTTCCTCGTTAATTGAAAGCGACAGTATAGCTTTGTATATTTTTTGGTGAGCATCCTTGTAAAAGGAATCAGCATTTAGAATATCCCCAACCGAAATCATCGCATCTTTTTCAAGCATTAATGCTCCCAGAACAGCTTCCTCAAGCTCTAATGCCTGCGGAGGAACTTTCCCATAATCAAGATCTACTTTATTCTTCGGTTGATTGTTATATTTATTTGCCCCAGCCATAAAATATTAAATTCTAACAGTTTACTTTTCCTTTAAAATCAGCACACTAAGCATTTTTTCAAGCTCAAAAAAAGTTCTAAAAAAAATATAGAATGCAGTGTCAAAGATAGAAAATAAAAATACTACAAATTGATTTTTTTTGCTCTTATAAATCAAGTATTTTTACCATTCAATCATAAAACTTATTACTTGTGCTTCGCTTCCCAAATGCTAAAATCAATCTCGGATTAAATATAGTTGAAAAAAGATCTGACGGATTTCACAACATAGAAACTATATTTTACCCCATTCCTCTTACAGATGGTTTGGAAATTGCAGATTCGAACAAGGAAACAATCTACAACTTCAGTTCATCAGGCATTCCAATAAAAATAGACGATAAGGATAACATTGTCTGCAAAGCATTTGACTTGCTTTACAGGAAATACAATATCCCTTCAACCAATATTCATCTGCACAAAAATATTCCATTTGGTGCAGGATTAGGAGGAGGATCATCGGATGCCGCCTTCATGATTAAGATGCTAAATGAGAAATATAAACTAGAACTTTCATTTGATGAAATGAAAAATCTGGCAGGACAACTTGGCAGCGACTGTCCTTTTTTTATTGCCAACAAACCTGTTTTCGCGGAAGGGAAAGGAGATGTTTTCTCAGAGATACTTATTGATCTTTCCGGATATCATATACTTCTGGTAAAACCGAATATCCACATCAGCACACCCGAAGCTTATTCGAGCGTTACACCTTCTCAACCCAACAAATCATTAAAAGAACTTATAACTGAACCCATCCAAAATTGGAAAAACTTAATTTTTAATGACTTTGAAAACAGCATATTCCCAAATCACCCCAAATTAGAAAACATTAAAAATGATTTATACAACATGGGCGCAGTTTATGCTTCAATGTCGGGCAGTGGATCTTCATTATTCGGAATTTTTAAAGTTGAACCCATGTGCCCTGAAATCTGGAGTGAATATTTTTGCTGGAAAAGCAGACTGTAAAAACCTTAAAACAGAATGAGCCTATTCATAACGAACAGGCTCATTTTTATTTCAATTCAGAAAGATTACTCAATTTCCACCATTAATAATCTGTTGGGAACCTTTTCTCCTTCAGTTACATAAACCTTGGCAATTTTACCATCAAAAGGCATTTTAATCTGATTCTTCATCTTCATAGCTTCAAGAATCATCAGGTTTTCACCTTCTTTAACTTCCTGCCCTTCTTTAACTAAAATCTCAACAATTGTACCTGGAATGAATGAATTAATATGCTTCGGATTAGGTCTAATCCAAGGCTTTCTATTCTCAAACTTTTTGGTTAGTTCTGTTGTATAAACAGTACCATCAACGTTGAATTCTTTTAAATTTCCCATATCGAATACTTTTTAGAATGGAGGAATACCGTGTTTTTTCGCAGGTCTGCTATCAACTTTATTGCTTGAAACCTCAATTGAATGCAACAACATGTTACGTGTTTCCTGTGGTTCAATAACTGTATCGATATAACCTTTGGCTGCTGCAACATAAGGATTAGCAAACTTCTCTCTGTATTCAGCTACTTTTTCTTTTCTCATAGCTTCAGGATCTGCAGCTGCCATAATCTCCTTTTTAAAGATAATGTTAGCTGCTCCATCAGGTCCCATAACAGCAATTTCAGCATTTGGCCATGCAAACATAAAATCAGCCTTCATATGGCGGGAGTTCATTGCAATATAACCTCCACCGTATGCTTTACGGATGATTACAGTAATTTTAGGTACTGTAGCTTCACTGTACGCATAAAGAATCTTAGCTCCGTGACGAATAACACCCATATGCTCCTGATCTACACCTGGTAAATAACCCGGCATATCCTCTAGAGTAACAATTGGAATATTAAAAGCATTACAGTAACGAATAAAACGTGCCGCTTTATCTGAAGAATCACAATCCAATACACCTGCCAGCACTAATGGCTGATTAGCAACAAAACCAACTGTTTCACCATTCATTCTACCGAAACCAACTACAATGTTTCGTGCAAAATTCTCCATACTTTCGAAGAAATCAGAATCATCAACAACAGATTTGATTACGTTTCGGATATCATATGGCTGAGTAGGATCAGAAGGAACAATTTCTTCAATTTTGTATTCTGGTCTTGGTGGCTTAGGAGGAAATGCCTTAGCTTTTTTAGTATTGTTCCATGGAATGAAAGTTAACAGCTTCTTAATTTGTTCGAAGCATTCGTATTCGCTAAGAGCATAAAAATGAGCATTACCAGTGATTTCGCTATGAACTTTAGCACCACCCAGTTCTTCCATGGTGATTTCCTCACCCAAAACTGTTTTTATTACCTCAGGACCAGTAATGAACATTTTAGAAATGTTCTCTACCACAAACACAAAATCGGTAAGTGCAGGAGAATAAACAGCTCCTCCGGCACAAGGACCAAGAATAATTGACAATTGAGGAATTACTCCGGATGCAAGAGTGTTTCGGAAAAAGATTTCACCATATCCTGCCAGCGAATTAACACCTTCCTGAATACGGGCTCCCCCCGAATCATTAATACCAATCAATGGTACACGCATTTTTAATGCATGATCCATGATTTTCGTAATTTTACGTGCATGCATCAGACCCAGAGAACCTCCGGCTACGGTAAAATCCTGTGCGAAAATACACACCGGCTCACCATAAATAGTACCGGTACCAATAATAACACCATCACCGTGAAGTTCTTTCTTTTCCATACCAAAGTCGCGAGCTTCGTGCTCAACAAACATATCGTATTCATGAAAAGAATCTTCATCTAAAATAGATGTTACTCTTTCTCTGGCAGTCAATTTCCCCATCGCAACTTGCTTCTGAATGGCTTTTTCCCCGCCACCTTGAAGCACTTTTTCTTTTCTCTTTCTAAGATCAAGAATGTTTCGTTTCAATGACATAATTTGTACATTTAGTTAGAAAATATATACTTTCATATATATGTTGAATTTCATCAGTTCATGAAATTCCAAGATACAACATTACTAAATTTTAGGGTAGAAAAAAACTCTACTCAACTCCACCCCATATTTAGCCACATATAAAATAAGCTCTTTAGCTTGATAATCAAATCAATTCACAAAAAACTATTTAGATTTTTTCTATTTTGGCGCGATTCGATACAAATATACCGCTATGAATGAAAAAACAATATTAGGCAACCAAACAGCAAGTATGGGATTCATACTTCCGTTTGTTGCAAATACAATAGATATCTGCATAAAAAGTATAAATGAAAAACTTAACAGTAGTCCAATTCCTAAATGCAAACCCATTCCTCCACGAATTTTGCGTGATGCAAGTGATACACCAATAAGCGTAAGAATAAAAGTCGAAAACGGATTCGCCATCCTCTTGTATTTCTCAATCTTATAAGCTTCAATATTGCTGTCACCCCGCATGGACTGTTGTTCAATGTATGCGTTCAATTGCGGTAAATTCATTGCCTCAACAATATTTTTTTTAGAGCCAAACTCTTCCGGTCCAAAGTTAAAGGTTGTATCCTTCGTCCTTCCATTTTCAAATGACTCTTTATCCCCGTCTATTCTTCGAATAAAATAATCATTTATAGTCCATTTATTTTTCTCCTTATTCCACCGAATCGATCTGGATGTCAATTTAGAGACCAGCTCCTTTCCTTCGAATTTCTCCAACGCGAACTTATATCCTGTATTACTGGCTGTTTCGTAATTAATCATGTAAATAAAAACACCCGGTTCTATTTGTCTGTGAATATTACGTTCGTTATTTCTGAATTGCTTACTGATATAGGTCGCTGTAAAATTCAGCCTTTTTTGATTGGCTGGAGGAATTATATAATTACTTAGAAGAAACGAAAATATTCCAATAATTAGTGCTGAAATAAAGTAAGGATACATCAATCTGCGAAAGCTTACCCCACTGCTTAAAATGGCAATTATTTCAGTGTCATATGCCATTTTAGAGGTAAAGTAAATTACTGCAATAAAAGTAAACAACGCACTAAAAAGATTGGCGAAATATGGAATGAAATTTAGATAATAATCGAAGATGATTGCCCTGAGAGGAGCTTCCTTATCGATGTATTCATCGATATGTTCCGAAAAATCGAAAATAACCGAAATACTTATTATCAGAACAATAGCGAAAAAGAAAGTTCCCAAAAACTTTCGGATAATGTATAAATCTAATTTTCTCAAAACCTGAATTTTAAATTCCTTATTTCCCGAAAATTGCAGAATAACAAATTTCGGAATAAAAGTATAACTTATTCTTCAATTACCAATCGAGCTGAATCTATTGTAAGCTTTTTTAACAGTTATAAACGGGCAGCTAATTTCTTAACCATGATTTCTTTCCATGATGCAAAAGTTCCTGCATTAATATGCTCTCTTGCTTCGCGTACCAGCCATAAATAAAAAGCCAGATTGTGAATACTGCAAATTTGAGAACCCAACAACTCCCCCGAATGAATCAAATGCCGAACGTAAGCTTTTGAATAGGCCTGATCCACATATGATGTTCCATTAGGATCTATTGGTGAAAAATCATCATGCCATTTCTTGTTTTTAATATTGATAATTCCTTCACTTGTGAAAATCATACCATTTCTTCCATTTCTGGTAGGCATTACACAATCAAACATATCAACACCTCTCGAAATGGCTTCCAATATATTAACAGGAGTTCCAACCCCCATCAAATATCTCGGTTTATCTTTAGGCAGAATCTGATTAACAACCTCTATCATCGAATACATATCTTCCACCGGCTCACCAACTGCCAAACCGCCAATTGCATACCCTTCCCGATTTAGAGATGCTGCATGTTCAGCTGCTTTAATCCGCAAATCGTTGTAAACACAACCTTGTATTATCGGAAATAAAGTTTGCGAATAACCATATTTTGATTCTGTTTCATCAAATCTTTTCACACAACGCTCTAACCATCTTTGAGTAAGCTCAAGTGAAGTTTTTGCATACTCATAAGTAGATGTTCCGGGAGGACATTCATCAAATGCCATAATAATATCAGCACCAATGGTTCTTTGGATATCCATCACATTTTCGGGAGTAAAGAAATGCTTCGAGCCATCAATGTGTGAACGAAACATTGCACCTTCCTCTGATAACTTCCTGTTTTCAGCCAAAGAAAACACCTGAAATCCACCACTATCTGTTAAAATAGGCCGATCCCAACCATTAAACTTATGCAAGCCACCCGCCTTCTCCAACACATCCAAACCAGGACGCAAATACAAATGATAGGTATTACCTAAAATTATTTCGGCATTAATATCATCTCTTAACTCTCTCTGATGTACACCTTTTACAGAACCAAGTGTTCCTACCGGCATAAAAATGGGCGTTTGAATTTTCCCATGATCCGTAGTTAACTCCCCTGTCCTCGCCGAAGACTTAGTATCTGTATTCAGTAATTTAAAATCCATATGACCTATTTATATTTACTTACAATCAGGTATCTCAACCAATTCGTAAAAAAATCAGGCAGCAAAGATACTAATTAATCTTATTTCTGAATCACTTACCTTGTCCGAAGGTAAACTGATGATTCCTAAAGCAAGAATATCAGATACATAGACAAGTCGTCTTTACTAACATAAATCAATCTGCATATCAAAATTTTTTTATCGATAAGAATCTCTTATTTTTGAGGCACAAAAACATGCCTAAATTTGGAAACAATAATTACTCTACCGACTTCTTTTAATCAATGGGCTATTCTCATTGTTCTCTTGGTTGCTTTTTGCGTACAGATGTTATATCAACTTCGTTACATCCAATTATTCAAAAAAGAGAAAAAAACCAATCACAACATAAAAACAGAACCTGTTTCTATTGTTATATGCGTGAAAAATGAGGGATGTTATTTACAAGAAAACCTTTCACTATTCCTGGAACAGGAGTATCCCGACTTTGAGTTAATTTTGGTTAATGATGGTAGTGAAGATGAAACCGAGACAATAATTAAAGAGTTTCAAAAAAGATACCCTCATCTTCGCTCTACAAAAATACCTTTGGATGATAAATTTCAACACAACAAAAAGCTGGCATTAAGTATCGGGATTAAAGCCGCTAAGAATGAAAAAATAATTTTCACCAATATCCACAGTAAACCCTCAAGCAGCAAATGGCTGCAGGAATTCGTAAACTCATGGGACAAAGGAGTACACATAGGCTATGCTAATTTTGAGAACAAAAAGGGCTTTTTTTATAATTTTCTGAAATTCGATTTACTCTCAAAAAATATCAAAAGTGCAGGTTTTGCTTCTTCAGGAAACGCTCATTCCGGAAATGGTGATAATTTGGGATACAAAAAATCCGATTTCTTTGCAAACAAAGGTTTTGTAAAGCATTCCCACTTTGAGGCCGGATATGATCACCTAATGGTTTTTCAACTTGCTAAACTTTCCGGAGCATCCGTGTGTCTTCAACCCGAAGCCAAAATTAACCTGTCTTCAATTTGTGCTTTTGACCAATGGATCAGAATCAACAGGCATTATTACAAATGCCGAAAATACCTTCCCTTCAAAATTCGTTTACTTACTGACTTAGAACCAATAAGCAAAATGATCTTTTATAGTATCAGTATTTACGCGTTACTCTTTACACACTTATACTTTTTCGTCGCAATTATATATTTAACAAAAATAATACTGATTGGAACCTTATTTAAAATAAGTACCAGGCATTTGAAGGAAGAAAATTTATTTTTATCTTCGTACTTATATGAGATTTTTGTGTTATTTTCAAAAATATATTTTTTGTCTACAAATTTCATTCTCAGTAAAAGCAACCAATGGAAATAAATCCTAACCTCTCGGAAAAAGCTCAATACGACTACAGGCTTGTTTTATCTGCTATTAATGGTACTCAAAAAGCATATGAGGAGCTTTTCAAAAGATACAAAGACGCGATCTTCTTCATGTTGCTAAAAATGGTGAACAACAAAAATGATGCAGAAGATTTAACGTTTGAAGCATTTGGGAAAGCATTTAGAAACATCAAACAGTATTCTCCAAAATATGCATTCAGCACCTGGCTGTTTAAAATTGCGTCCAATAACTGTATTGATTTTCTCCGAAAAAAGAAAGGCAATACTATTTCTATTGATGGGAAAGATGACTCTGAAAATGAGAGAAGTATATCCCTGGAATCCAATACACTAAATCCGGAACAAGAGTTTATTAGGGATCAGAAAGCCCGAATAATGCGCAACGAGGTAGGTCGTTTAAAAGAACGCTACCGAAGGTTAATAGAGCTGCGCTATTTTGAAGAATTTTCCTATGAGGAAATTGCGAAAGAATTAAATCTGCCTATTGGCACTGTAAAAGCACAATTATTTAGAGCACGGGAATTACTTTTTAACACTCTAAAAGATACTGAGATAAAGATTGATAAGAAAAAAAACTAAAGAGAATCCGCACTTCTTTTTCATTCGCATCTTCAAAATTTAGTCTATATTTGCCAAGTTTAAATTTACATTTGGCATGGAAATCATCAAAAAATACTTTCCCGATTTAACTGAAGAACAGGAACAAAAATTCTTCAGATTAAAAGAATTATATACTTTTTGGAATGAGCAAATTAATGTTATTTCCAGAAAAGATATGGATTCACTCTATGAACATCACGTTTTACATTCTTTAGCAATAGCCAAGGTGATTCAATTTACTCCCGGCACAAAAATAATGGATGTTGGAACAGGTGGTGGTTTTCCAGGAATTCCGCTGGCTATTTTATTTCCTGAATGCAGTTTTTATTTAATCGACTCGATCGGGAAAAAAATAAAAGTTGTAACTGAAGTTGCGAATGCTCTAAAGCTGAACAACGTAAAGGCCGAACACATTCGCGTACAACAGGTTAAAAATAAATTTGACTTTATTGTAAGCAGAGCTGTTACGGCATTTCCAAAATTTGTAAACATGGTTCTTAAAAATAGTAAGGGGAAAGATCAAAATAGTTTACCCAATGGAATAATTTATTTAAAGGGTGGTGATTTTAAGGATGAAATCTCCGAATATGGAAGTAGAATCAGTGTTTACGAGTGCTCAAATTATTTCTCGGAAGAGTTCTTTGAGACAAAAAAAGTAGTACATCTTGATATTTAGTGAAAATAAAAGGGCTGATCTTTTTGTTAGATTAAAAAAAACCCTATTTTTGCAATCCGAAATCAACGCATATAATAACTTTATTCGATAAAAATTTTTCGCGATGAAAAGAACATTTCAACCTTCAAATAGAAAGAGAAGAAACAAGCACGGATTCAGAGAGAGAATGGCTTCAGTAAACGGTAGAGCTGTATTATCTCGTAGAAGAGCCAAAGGCAGAAAAAAACTATCTGTTTCTAGTGAACACAAACACAAGGCTTAATTTTTAAATTAAGTTGACGATATACAGAAAGTAAAGGATTTTATATTCTTTACTTTTTTGTATTTTATAGAATAGACAATATTCTATTATTGATGAAGATGGAGTTCCGAGGGAGCTCTTTTTTTATGGATTAATCTCAAATCAAATAATTAGTTCTGGTTTGCTCCATTTTTTTCTATAATCTAAAAAATCTCTGCTATTTTTGTAGAAAGCAAAAGAAAAGTAATTCAAGCAATATTTTCTTTTGCAGGTAGTTGTTTATAAAGAATACTAAAGCCCCTAATGAGGATGAAATCAGTAAATTTCTTTAAGAGTAAGCTATTTCTAATACAGATTGGAATCGCTTTATTAATTACAATAGTTCTAATTTGGATCACTCTAATTAGTTTAAGATGGTACACCCATCACGGAGAAGAACTTGAAGTTCCGGATTTATATGGTATGAGTATTGAAGAAGCCGGAAATAAACTGGAAACTGAACAATTGGTTTTCTCTATCTACGATTCCATATACAACCCAAAATTTGCTCCGGGCACGGTTCTTGACCAAAGACCTTTAGCTGGTGCGGTTGTAAAAAGAAAGAGAAGTTTATTCTTAACCATTAATGCCAACAAACCTGAACAGGTTCGTTTCCCTAATTTGGTCGATAATTCATTCCGGCAAGCCTATGAATTATTAATAACCAATGGTTTTCAGATTGGAAAACTAGAATATGCCGAAAATCAATTTTTTAACCTTGTGTTATTTCCAAAATACAACGGCGATACAATATTTGCCGGCAGTATGATTGATAAAGGCGCAAGCATAGACTTAGTTCTGGGAAAAGGGGATAACAATGGAACTATTGCTCCAAATTTAATTGGGAAAACGAAATCTCAGGCAAAAGAAAAAATCATTCTATCCAATATGAATTTGGGAAGAATACAATTCGATCAATCAATTACCAACCATTTTGATTCTATTCAATCCAAAGTTTGGAAACAATATCCTTCTTTTGATAATGATCAAAGGATTCAACCTGGTTCTAAAATTGATATCTGGCTAACACGGGATTCGGTAAAACTACAACGCGCTGATTCTCTGCTGCAACTAAGTTTAAGCAACTTGCTTTACTAAAACAACTGAAAAAAATGACTGAAAAAGAACCATTAGATAATTTCAATGTTGACGAAGATTTGGATGCAAACCAGGAACAATTCGAACATTTTCGTTTTGAGGCCGATCCTGGACAAAATCCTCTTAGAATAGACAAATTTTTAGTTGACCGAATGTTAAACTCATCGAGAAATAAAATTCAAGATGCTGCTGACAATGGAAACATTTTGGTAAACGGTGTACCTGTTAAGAGTAACTACAAGGTAAAACCAAAGGATGTAATCACCGTTGTGTTGAGTTATCCGCCAAGAGAAATTGAAATTATTCCTCAGGATATTCCTTTAAATATTGTTTATGAAGATGATGCTTTTTTAATCATTAATAAAGAACCGGGAATGGTTGTACATCCTTCCTACGGGCACTATTCGGGAACATTGGTTAATGCTTTGGCTTTTCATTTGCAAAACCTTCCCTTATTTAATGCAAAAGATCCTCGTCCGGGGTTGGTACATCGTATTGATAAAAACACATCCGGGATATTGGTAATTGCCAAAACCGAAGATGCTAAAACCAAACTGGGATTACAGTTTTTTAATAAAACCAGTGACCGTAAATACAGAGCATTGGTTTGGGGAAATCTTGAAAACGACGAAGGAACAATAACCGGTCATGTTGGAAGAAATCTTAAAAACAGAAAAGTTATGGATGTTTTCCCTGATGGTGAACATGGAAAGCATGCTGTAACCCATTACAGAGTTTTGGAAAGACTTGGCTATGTAAATTTGGTAGAATGTATTTTAGAAACCGGAAGAACACATCAAATCCGTGCCCACTTCAAAAGTATTGGTCATCCCCTATTCAACGATGCTGAATACGGAGGAGATGATATCAGAAAAGGAACCACCTTTACCAAGTACAAACAATTTGTTCAGAACTGTTTTAAAATTTGTCCGCGCCAAGCCTTACATGCTAAAACATTAGGCTTCAATCATCCCGTAACCGGAGAATATATCTCATTTGATTCGGAAATACCTGATGACATGGCCACTTTAATCCAGAAATGGAGAGATTACACCTCTAACAGACCTATAGAGGAAGAAGAAGAACAATAAAACCATAGATACCCAATGAAAAGAACAATCGCTGTAATTGCAGGTGGAGATTCTGCTGAGTTTGAAATCTCCCTGCAAACTTCAAATCATATTTTCTCATGTCTGGATGCTGAGAAATACACTCCTTACTTAGTAATACTAAAAGGAACAGATTGGAATGTAAAAATCGACGATCGATATTATCCGATCGATAAAAATGATTTTAGTTTTAGCACTGAAGAAGGTAAGGTAAAGTTTGATTTCGCGTATATTGGAATTCATGGAACTCCCGGTGAAAATGGAATTTTGCAGGGATATTTAAAATTACTTGCTGTTCCCCATTCAACCTGCGATGTTTTTAGCAGTTCGCTTAGTTTTAATAAGCATGCTTGTAATTCCTATTTAAAATCGTTGGGCTTTAAGGTTGCCAAGTCGATTCTTCTTAAAATAGACCAAAACTATTCGACCCAAGCAATAAATGAAAATCTGGGCATGCCTTGTTTTGTGAAACCAAATGCAGATGGTTCTAGTTTTGGCATTTCGAAAGTTAAAAAAGTTGATGAGCTGGATGAAGCCATTGCCAAAGCTTTTGGTGAAGGAAAAGAAGTTATCATCGAAGAATTTATAGACGGATTGGAATTCACCTGTGGTTTAGTGAAGACAAAAAAGGAATCCCTTGTATTCCCAGTAACAGAGGTATTGCCTAAAAAGGAATTCTTCGATTACGAAGCCAAATACGATCCCACAATGGCTGATGAAATTACGCCAGCGAGAATTTCAGAAGAGCTTACACTTCAAATACAAAATTTATCTTCGGAAATTTATGACGCTTTAAAGTGCAAAGGGATTGTTCGGGTTGATTATATGCTTCGAAAAGATGAAATTTTCGTTTTAGAAGCGAATACTATTCCGGGAATGACAGCAACTAGTTTTATACCCCAACAAGTTGCCGCTATGAATATAGATTTAAAAGATATTTTGAGTATGGTGATTGAAAATGAATTTTAAATTAATTTAAACATCTGAATTACTGACAATTACAATATTTAGTTAAATGAAGAGAAAACTGTCCTTTTTTCATTTTTTTTCCATTTTTTCCCGTCTCAAGGAAAGACTTGCAACAAAAGGGAAAGAGTCATTTTTATGAAAATCAATCAGACAAAATTTAAACTCTAAGCTCTTACTAACCAAAACTTTTTCAAAACCCTAACGTAAACACACATAGATTTAATGAATTTATTCAATTCATTATTTTCATAGTTAAATTTTAGGGTTAGTAATAGAACAAAAAGGAGGCCGGGGCAGCCTCCTTTTTTGTGCCCTAAATTTCGATCTTGATTATAAAAAAAAATCCGATGAAAATTAACTCACCGGATTTTAAAATATTTATCTGATATTACTTAGTCAACATCGATATGTTCTTCCAAATAAGCTTCTAATGGTGCACATGTACACATTAGGTTCCTATCGCCAAAAGCATCATCAACACGAGCAACCGAAGGCCAAAATTTATTATCAGCAACCCAACTTAATGGATAAGCTGCTTTTTGACGATTGTATGTATGATTCCACTCATCAGCAGTTAATACCCTATGTGTGTGTGGTGCATTTTTCAATACATTGTCAGAAACATCAGCAACACCATCTTCAATCTCTTTCATTTCTTCATTGATTTTCGCCAATGCCTCAATGAAACGATCCATCTCTTCCAATGGCTCACTTTCGGTTGGTTCAACCATTAATGTACCATGAACAGGAAAAGATAATGTTGGAGCGTGAAACCCATAATCCATCAATCGCTTAGCGATATCGGTATCGGTAATTCCTACAGATTTATTGAACTCGCGGCAGTCAAAAATCATTTCATGACCAACGCGCCCTTTTGCTCCCTTATATAAAATTTTGAAACCTAATTTCTCAAAAGAGGAAGCTAGGTAATTGGCATTCAAAATTGCCGTTTTTGTAACTTGCTCCAAGCCTTCAGCGCCTAACATGGCAATGTATCCATAGGTAATTGGCAATACACTTGCAGATCCAAACGGAGCTGCTGCCACTGCAGTAATTGCATTTTCGCCACCGGTTTTCACAAATTTGTGAGAAGGCAAGAATTGCACCAAATGTTCAGCCACAGCTATTGGACCAACACCAGGTCCACCGCCACCATGAGGAATTGCAAATGTTTTATGAAGATTTAAATGACAAACATCAGCACCAATTGTACCCGGATTTGTTAGACCAACCTGAGCATTCATATTCGCTCCATCCATGTAAACCTGTCCTCCGTTTTCATGAATCAGATTCATCATCGCCTTAATACCTGTTTCGAACACACCATGTGTTGACGGATAGGTGATCATGTATGCACACAAATCATCTTTATGCTTTTCTGCTTTCGCTTTTAAGTCCTCAAATTCTACGTTTCCGTTTTCATCGCAGTTTACAATCACAACTTTCATTCCAGCCATTGTAACCGAGGCAGGATTTGTTCCATGTGCTGATGAAGGAATTAAAACCACATTTCGATGGCCTTCACCTCTTGATATATGATATTCGCGAATCACCATTAATCCTGTATACTCACCGGCAGCACCTGAATTTGGTTGTAAAGTACAACCTGCAAATCCGGTAATAACCGAAAGCCATTTTTCAAGATCTTCAATGATTTCCTTGTAACCCAAAGCCTGATCAGCAGGAACAAACGGATGAATTCCACCAATCTCCGGCCAGCTAATTGGCAGCATTTCCACTGCAGCATTCAGCTTCATTGTACACGATCCCAAAGAAATCATAGATGTATTCAGTCCAATATCTTTCTTTTCCAAGCTTTTAATGTAACGCATCAAAGCGGTTTCGGAACGGTAACGTTTAAATACATCCAGAGTTAGAAATTCACTTGTTCTTGCATATTTTGAATCGAATGAAATTTTATCTTCAATACCCTCCACAACAACTTCATTTTTACCTGCTGCTTTTGAGAAAATGGTAAGAACAGCACTTAATTCCTCTGCGCTAATTTTCTCGTCAATTGAAATACCAATTGTGGTATCGTTAATGTAATAGAAATTGAATTCGGCCTGCAATGCAGCTTTGTGAATTTCCTCAACAGAAACCCCGGCAGGAACTATAACCTGCAAAGTATCAAAGAAGTTGTCAACAGTTTGTTGATAACCCAAGGATTTTAATCCTTCGGAAAGAATGCCTGCAGCAGAATGAATGTGCATTGCAATTCTCTTCAAACCTTCCTGACCGTGATAAACACCATAAAAACCAGCCATTGTAGCTAACAAGGCTTGCGCTGTACAGATATTAGAGGTTGCTTTTTCACGTTTAATATGCTGTTCGCGGGTTTGCAAAGCCAAACGCAAAGCATTGTTTCCCTGAGCATCCTTGGTTACACCAATAATACGTCCGGGAATACTTCTTTTGTAAGCTTCGCGGCAAGCCATATATGCTGCATGAGGTCCGCCATATCCCATTGGAACACCAAAACGTTGAGATGAACCGACAACAATATCAGCACCCCACTCACCTGGAGGTGTTAGCAACACCAAACTCATTAAATCAGCAGATACAGCAACCAATGCTTCAGCCTGATGAGCACGCTCAACAAAAGCTGCATAATCTTGAATACTACCGTTTGAAGCCGGATATTGAACTATGGCTCCAAAAACCTGATCAGTAAATTCAAATGTATTGAAATCACCAACAACAAGCTCTATTCCCAGAGGAGTTGCACGAGTAGTTAAAACGTCAAGAGTATGAGCAAAAACATTCTTATCAACAAAAAACTGATTTGAATCAGCCTTTTTCTTAGCGCGGGAACGAAGAGCCTGCATCATATACATTGACTCTCCCACAGCAGTTGCTTCATCTAAAAGAGAACTATTAGCCAGTTCCATTTTGGTTAAATCCAAAATCATAGTCTGGAAGTTCAATAAAGCTTCCAATCTACCCTGTGATACTTCTGCCTGATAAGGTGTATAAGGGGTATACCATCCTGGATTTTCCAATACATTTCGCTGAATAGCGGCCGGAGTAATGGTATCGTAATACCCTTGTCCTATGAATGTTCGGAATACTTTGTTTTTAGCAGCAATTCCTTTAATCTTCGAAAAATATTCGTATTCTGATAATGCTTTTGGAAGGTCTAATGCTTTTTCCAAACGAATATCTGAAGGGATTGTTTCATCAATCAGGGCTTCCAGAGAAGGAGCACCAACAGTTTCCAACATTGTTTTAATATCGCCATTACGAGGTCCAATGTGACGGGAAACAAACTTTTCAGTTGCCATATTGTTGTTTAAATTAGGTGTTGTTTATAAAATATTTGTGTCCGTAAAAGTAGTAAAAGATTTAAATTTACGAGGAGGTTGAACCCTGAATTTAATCACAGTTATCCAACATTCTCATATCCAACAACAATTCATCTTAACAAATTGTTTTATAGAACGATACAAACATGATTTTTATCACATTTACAACCTGTTCCGAAGTCTGTTTTGGATACAAAAAAACCCCATATTAAAATGGGGTTTAGAATATTTTAATTGATTTAACTCAATCCTTTTAAAAACAAATTCTTAGATCTCTCGTGTCCGATAGAAGTTGCCGGCCCATGCCCGGGATAAACACAAACTTCATCGTCAAGAACCAAAAGTTTAGTTCTGATTCCTTCAATTAATTGCTCGTAATTTCCGTAAGGTAAATCTGTTCGCCCAATACTTTCGCGGAATAAAACATCACCCGCAATTAAAAATTTTTGTTCCTCATTGTAAAACACCACATGACCAGGCGAATGTCCGGGAACATGAATCACTTTCAACTCCGAATTTCCAAATTTAATAATGTCACCTTCCTTAATCAGCTTACCAATAGGAGGTGGCTCCACCACATTTTCCAATCCTAATCGAACTCCGTAATTAGGAGCTTCAGCCAACAAAAATTCATCATCCTTATGAGCTTCAGTAAGTAATCCAAACTGATCTTTCATAAATTGATTGCCCAAAACATGATCGATATGCAAATGTGTATTCAACTGTTTTACCAGTTTCAGCCCTTTCTTTTCAACAAAATCAATCAGCTTTCTGCCTTCGTCTTTAAAAAAAACACCACAGTCAATCAAGACTGCCTCCCCTGTTTCATCATGCAATATGTATGTGTTTTCCTGCCAGTGATTAAACACCAATGTTTCTATCGTAATCATATTCGAATATTTTTAAGTAGCCCAAATTTACATTTAATCATTAATTTAAAAAATCCTGATGAAAGGAAAATTTAAAAGCCGTTTGTAATTATTTATTTCAACACTTTACAAATGAAAAACAACTCACACATTCTGATTTTTCAAGCTAAAAATTTCCAAAACCTTATAAACAGGTCCTTGTTGTGTTAAAAGACTTTCCATCAAAACAAATTCAGTAATTAGCAACTCACTATCCTGCCAATCTTTCCATTTCAGTAAGCATTCTTTTATCCTTTCCGGATTTTCAACTCCTCCTTTAATTCGGCCAATGGTGAGATGAGGAGTATATTTATAATCGTCGGTTACTTTTTCATTTTTAAGTTGAATTAAAATTTTCATTTGCAGTTCATATAAGCTCGAAGTCGAATTAATGCCAGCCCATAAAATTCTTGGGTGCTCTATTGAAGGAAAAGCGCCGAGCGATTTTAAATTCAACCTAAAAACATCAAAATCAGCTCCAATCATCTTCAATTTATCCATAATCGCAGCCATTTCCTCCATACCGGTCTCTCCCAGAAAAAGAAGCGTAATGTGAAGTCCGTTTTTATCGACCCATTTTATTCTTTCTTCATCTAAATCAACTCCAACTTGACGAAAAAGCTCATTAATTTGATGTGTATTATCTATCTTTATTGCAACAAATATACGTTTCGTCTTCATTCTTATAATTTGTATTTATAAAAATGGAATTAGTTCAGGCTAATTCCGCAATGAAATATAAAGAACAGATATTCGTTTATTTAAAACAAACATCATAAACCGTAAAATTAAAAGTTTCTAAAAATGAATTCAAAGAAAAAATTTGCAGTTGTTCTAGCAGGATCAGGTGTCTATGATGGTTCTGAAATTCATGAAGCAACCTTAGCCTTATATTCTATTTCAAAAAACGGAGGAAGCTACCAGATTTTTGCTCCAAACGTCAATCAATATCATGTAATTAACCATATTACAGGTAAAGAAATGTCCGAAACAAGAAATGTATTGGTCGAGGCTGCTCGAATTGCACGGGGAAATATCAAAGATCTAAAAGAATTTTCAGCCGATGAGTTTGATGCCATTCTTTTTCCCGGCGGATTTGGCGTAGCAAAAAATTTATGCACATTTGCTTTCGCGGGTGCCGAATGTGAGGTAAATCCTGATGTTGCATCGGCTATAAAGGCAATGCACAAAGCAAAAAAGCCAATCGGTGCCTTATGCATCTCTCCTGCCCTTATTGTAAAAGTTCTGGGAGATGTAGAAGTTACCATTGGCGAAGACGAAGGAACTGCTGAAGCAATTTCTAAAATGGGGGCAACTCATGTTACAACAACTCACGGTGAAATTGTATTTGATAAAGAGAATAAAATTGTGACAACTCCTTGCTATATGCTTGATGCAACAATTGCTCAAATTGGTGATGGAGCAGACAATGTAGTGAAAACAATTATGGCATTATAAATTAGGTGTTGGCTTATAGCGGCAAGCTTTTGGCCAACATCATATTTCCTACTATGAAAAATCGCAATACCAAAGATGCAGCCGAAAATCACATCTATCCTTTCATCCTTTCCAATTTAATCCTCTTTGTTGCTATTTTCTTCTCCTTAAATTCTGCCGGTGAGGCAGCAATTCTTTTGTACAGCATGGCTCTGAATCTCTTCACCAATTGGTTGATTTTCTATTCATCACAAAAAAAGAAATTGATTCATTTTTCTGAGTACTACAACAACATAATTATAGGGATATTTTGCATTGCCTCCTTTTTACCGGTTTTTTTCCTAATACTGCCTGTACTTCTTTTTCCTGAAATCTCCAGCTTTATTTTACTTATCTCAAGCCTGTTAATTTCTTTCCTGCTCAAAAAAATCATCATTGAAAAATATAACTGGGAAAGAAAGGCTGAGCAATACATGAACCTGTACAGAATGAATATCGAAGAAAAAAAAGAACAAGCCTTTGAAGATTTAAAGAAGTTTATCGAGGAATCGGGGCACAATAAGTTTGCTGACTACTTAGAGAAAAACCAGATGTTTGATCGCAGAATGGAGGAATATTTAAGCACTAAACGTTAAGGAAAGCTACATTTTACAGGCTTCTTCGCCTTCTTTTATTCTATTTAAATGACAGAATAACAATTTCCCGGTTTTTTCATCACGTAAGTGCATACCGTTCCCTTCGCAATATTTAAACGAACTGCAATCGGAACATTCGCCTGTCTTCATCCAACTTCTATCTCTGTAGATAGAATATTCATTCTCCCAGGTTGTCTTAAAGCTATTTTGATAGATATTTCCCTGCGAAAAGTTATCCCGAAGATTTGGACATGCCGAGATAGAACCGTCTATCAGAACAGAGGCTACATTAATACCCGCCCGGCAGAAAAACAAGTTGTCCCGAACTTCGCCTTCGTAATTTCCCAAAAAACCCTCGCAACCGTAGTTCAATTTGATGTCGCCTTTTTTTCTTTCCCTGGCAATAAAATCGAACAAACTTTTAAATTGTACCGGGTTCAATTGCAATTCGCTATTTTCCTTTGCCCTCCCTATTGGGAAAACCGTGAATAGCCGCCATTCTTTAACCCCTTTGGATAAAAGCAACTCCTTGATCTGGTCTAACTCATTAAAATTCTTTTGATTCACACAGGTAACTACATCAAATTTAAGATCTTCCGCTTCGGCCAAAAGCCCAATAGCCTTTACTGCATTTTCAAAACTTTTTGGATTCCCTCTCAACCAATTGTGCGAATTCTCCAATCCATCCAAACTAATGGTAACGGCACGCAAACCAGCTTGCAAAAGAGATTGCAATCTTTTGGAAGTAAGATGAAATCCATTGGAAACCATTCCCCAAGGAAATCCCCTCTCATACAATTGTTTTCCACAAATTTCCAAATCAGTTCGAACCAACGGTTCTCCACCTGTTAAAACAATCATGGTTTTATTTGGCTCTACAATGCCGGATACATCATCAATAGCACCAATAAAATCGGAAATGGGCATATCTTTTACCAAGGCTTCTTTTTTACAATCGCTGCCGCAATGCAAACAATTCAAATTGCAGCGCAAGGTACATTCCCAAAATATATAATTGAGCTGATGCAGCTTTTTTGCATTGTCCCGGTATTTTCTAAAAAGTTCAAGAGCTATTTTTTTGCGTAACGAGAGTTTCGAATTCATTATTTGTCCTCTGATAGTTCAATATTTACTTCCTTTTTCGTTTCCCCAAGATCCCAAGATCCTGTACTGTTTTCAAACTGAGGATCCTTAAACTCTACAATACTGTCTTTTAAAAGGTAACTGCCATTAGTACTGCCATCAATATCTTCGTACCGAACTGTGAAATTTTGATCCTGAGGAAATTCAACAACCTGTATGGCGTATTCTCCCTTTTCATCCGTATAAGTAGAATCGTACTGCATTTTCACTTTAATATTAGGTATCGCCACCTTACTTTCAGAAGTAACTGTTCCGTAAATTTTAAAGGTTGCATGAGGAGTTCCATACTCAACAGCACCATTTCCACCACCATCGCATCCGGTAAAGGAAATTGTACCCCCTATGCCCATAATGGATAAAAGAACGGCAATTAATTTGTTGTACTTCTTCAATACTTTCTTTCTCATAACATTAAGCTTTAATTGTCTGATGCAGAACCATACAAAAGGTTGCTTCCAATTCACGAAACCATGAGTATTAACTGCGAAGAATCGCCATTCTATTGGCCCTTCGTCTCTGTGAGGCTCCCTTCGCATAAAGCAGACCTTCCTTCGTGCCTGTGACCCGCCCTTCGGAAGAATTATCCAAATCTTCGCACCTGTGACCCGCCCTTCGCAAAAGTGAGTCGCCCTTCGGCCCTGTGACCCTCCCTTCGCAAAAGTAAACGCTCTTCCCGGGGGTTTCAGAAGGTTTTTAATTTTAATTGATTCTCCTCACAGGCAATTTTCCCGGAGGCAGCAATTCGCCGCGTTTCATTCTGTCGAGTATTTCTTCAATCATCCAATCGTTGCCAAAAGGATCGTATTCTGCTTTTAGCGATGAACCAAACATCACAGCCACCGATTGCCAAAATATTGCTGTAAACGATCCTTTCAACTCTTTTAAATGATTGTAGCTGGTGTTTCCGGTTTCCCGATCGATTAATTTCATCAACAATTTGCCTTGCGAAATTTTGAGTTTCATCAGAGGTTTTTTGTAATCTTTCATCAAGCCATTGTATTCTTTTCGGATGAGTTTACGGCGTTCTTTTTTGTTGTCAATTCCTTCTAGATCTTTGGTAAGCTTCCCGATGGTTTCATTGGCTGCCTCGGCATAAGGATAAACGATACGAATATTTCGAACCATCCGCCAATACTGCCGGGTATTTTGATAGTGTTTTCTTCTCTTTTTTTTGTAACGCAAAATTTTAACCTCGTCGAGATTTACATGCAAATTGGTATCGAGGAAAACGACAGTGTCTTGTTGTGAAAATGAGCGAATACTGCACAACTCCTTTGCTGATGCCGAACCTGCAAAAGCAAACAAAATTACGAAACCTATTTTAAACCATCCTGCCATATCCATAATTCCTATTCAAAGATAATCTTTCCTATCTTTAAGTGTATTCTCAAGCAATAACTAATCCATAAAAATCCCTGTAAAATGAAAAAGTCTTTTCTCCTCTGCTTACTATCACTCTTCGCATTGGCAATATTTTCTCAAGACCGGGTTACCGGACTTAATTTTGCAACAAGATCTGAAGTTATCGCACAAAACGGGATGGCCTGCACCAGTCAGCCACTAGCCACTCAAGTTGCACTCGATATACTAAAAGCCGGAGGAAATGCAATTGATGCCGCGATTGCAGCCAATGCCACTTTAGGACTAATGGAGCCTACCGGAAATGGAATTGGCGGGGATATTTTCATCATTTTATGGGATGCAAAAACTAAAAAATTATATGGTTTAAATGGAAGCGGACGTTCCCCAAAATCGCTAAGTCTGGAATATTTCAAGGAAAATAACTACTCTGCTATCCCATCATTTGGAGCCTTGCCCGTTTCAGTTCCCGGTTGTGTTGATGGATGGTTTACCGTGCATAACAGGTTTGGGAAAATGGATATGGAACAAATTCTAAATCCAGCAATTCAATATGCCAGAAATGGCTTTCCGGTAAGCGAACTTATTGCTTACTATATGAATGCCAGTGCCAATCGATTAATGAAATACAAAGGATTTTCGGAAACATACATGCCAAATGGAAAAATGCCTGAAAAGGGTGACATCTTCAAGAACCCATATTTGGCAAATACATTGGAGAAAATAGCAAAAAACGGCCGCGATGCATTCTACAAAGGTGATATTGCCAAAACCATTGCAAAATATATGAAAGAGCAAGGTGGCTTTCTTTCTTACGATGATTTGGCCTCGCACAAATCGGAATGGGTTGATCCCATATCTATAAATTACCGGGGATATGATATTTGGGAACTACCACCCAACGGACAAGGCACAGCGGCTCTTCAAATGCTAAATATTCTCGAAGAATATGACATCGCACAAATGGGATTTGGAAGCAGTGATTACCTGCATACTTTTATTGAAGCTAAAAAACTGGCCTTCGAGGATAGAGCAAAATACTACTGCGACCCTGATTTTTCGAAAATTCCATTAAAAGAGTTGATTTCGAAAGAATATGCATTGGAGAGAAAAGCTTTAATTGATCCCAACAAATCAGCCAAAAGCTATCCTGCCGGTGAACTGGAACAGGGCAATACCATTTACCTGACTGTAGCTGATAAAGAGGGCAACATGGTTTCTTTAATACAGAGTAACTACCGGGGCATGGGATCAGGAATGACTCCTGATAGTTTGGGATTTGTGTTGCAGGACAGAGGTGAATTATTCAGTCTGGAAGAAGGACATGCCAATGTGTACGAACCCGGGAAACGTCCGTTTCATACAATTATCCCGGCTTTCATTACCAAAAATGGCAAACCATACATCAGTTTTGGTTTAATGGGCGGTGCCATGCAACCACAAGGTCATGCTCAAATTGTTGTTAATTTAATTGATTTTAAAATGAACTTGCAAGAGGCCGGCGATGCAGCAAGAATTCGTCATGATGGCTCGTCGCAACCAACCGGAGGGAAAATGACCGATGGTGGATGGGTAAATTTAGAATCCGGAATATCTTATCAAAGTATTCGTGAGCTGATGGAAAAAGGACACAAAATAAAATATGACATGGGCGGATATGGTGGCTATCAGGCCATTCTTTACGATGAAGAAAGAGCTGTGTATTTTGGTGCCTCGGAATCAAGAAAAGATGGTCAGGCTGCTGGATATTGAATTGGGAATAAGAATAAGCCTATTATTAATTTCACAATATCAGTTGCCTGAAAGCAAAGCAATAAATGTTTTGCATATATACTCTTACCCAATTGATATTATTTATTTTATGTGGCTAAAGCCTATTTATTAATTTCACTATATCAGTTGCTTAAAAGCAACTGCAATAGATATTTGCCTTTCGCTTTATCCTACTGCTTCAATCATTTTAATTCATTGCTTAAAAACAATTGCAATAGATGTTCAGCTTTGTTCATTACATCAGTAAATACTTTGTGTTTTTTATCTATTGCAGTTTGGCTTTAGCCAACTGAATTTAAAATATTCCCAGTGTTTTGCTTTAGCATCATCTTACTTTTTCAAACTCCTGCTAGCACAAGCTTGTAGCGGGGTGATGATTGTCTTCTTTTCCAGTCTAAAAGAACGCGATACAATCGCGCACTAGCGGGGGCTACAAACCTTGATATTTACCACATCGCGCCATTACTTATACAAATGTGTGTGTGCACCGGCGGTTTATCTTTCGTCAATTCGGAAATAATCAAAATCGACATTTCCTCCAATTTCTTTTGTGGCATAATTAAAGAGTCCAAAGCGGTAGCCCATAAAGTGTTTTGGCCAAGAATAAACCATTTGTAATGAGGCCCCTATTTTCTTCCATTTTTTTCCATCTAAACTGTAATAAAAATAAGCTTTATCTATTTCAAAATCAATTGCGATTTTGAAATAGACTTGTTCTTGAGTTAATGGTACTTGCTCAATCACCTTAGATGAAGTAATTATATCATTTAAATTGATAATGCCTTGTTTTTCATTTTTTTCTTTTGCTCCAAGGTTTGTCTGAACCTGAACAATCATAGTTTTATTATTTTCCTTTTTGACGCCTACGTAACCATATTTATTTTGTAGAGCAATTAGACCACCAATGTCTCCATTTTTCATATTACTGACATTTACTAAGGTTGATCCCGAACATTTAGGTCCAAATGTTCGCTGGGTTAAAATATTTTTAGCACATAGCACATTCGTATCAATACGACTTGTTGTGATACGTAAACGTCCCGGATTTTGAAGAACATCCCAATTTTTATTATCAGGATTATGGTTCCATTGCCACGCAAGAGGAAGTTTAGGATCGTTTTGCTTTCGTTCGAACTCATCAGAAGCCACAATACCGGATATACAATCAGAATTATCAGGGAGATTTAGGTGCTCAGGAACCTTGCCTTCATTTCCCAGAACTGGCCATCCGTCTTCCCATTTTACAGGTACAAGATAAGGAACACGCCCAACAGCCCCTCTATCACCAAAAAGCATAGCGTACCAATCTCCATCAGGTGTATCAATTAAACCTCCCTGCGCTACATCTTTATACTGAAGAGCCAAACGACCTTCGTAAGGTCCTGTAATCTTGTCAGCACGATGAATAATAACCGATCGTGACCAGCGGCTTTTTGGTGAGGCAATATTAAAAAGATAATATTTTCCGTTTATTTTCTGTAACTGACAACCTTCCCCAGGAAGTCCACCAACTTCATCTTCTCCAAATATCAAATTAACATTTTCAATAATTACCTTATTAATCCCATTAGGTTTAATTCCTGATGCATCGGGAAGTAATTCAATTAGTTTAATTTCACCTCCTCCATAGAGCATGTATACGCGTCCATCATCGTCGAAAAACAGTGAATTATCATGAAGAACAGGCGCAAAGGAGAAAGCTTCCCATGGTCCAGTTTCAGCATCCTTAGTTTTGTAAACATGTGTTTTTCCTGAAGTGGCAGAAAAAGTTGATACATAAAACATCCCTTTGTGATAACGAAGACTACTTGCCCAAGAACCATATCCGTATGCTTCTTGACCGTTTTCCATATTCATTTTATCATTTTCAACTAATCGATCATATGCGTAGCTTACTATTTCCCAGTTTACCAAATCCTTTGATTTCATAATTGGAACTCCAGGGCTCATATGCATTGTGGTACTGCTCATATAGTATGTGTCATTCACACGAATAACACTTACATCAGGAACATCGGCCCAGATAATAGGGTTTTGAGCTAATTGAGCCGAAATGTTGGTCAAACCCAAATAAAATAAGGTTAAAAAAAATGCTATTCTCATTTTTATAATATTTTTTGCGTGTTAAATTTTCAGTCGCTGTTCCGCTTGTGCCAAACGGTAAATTGTATGAATAGTGGCAGATTACGGGCTTCATTCCTGTCAAATTACAAGAACGTTGAAGCGGGCGACAACCTTCGAAATCACTACTGTTTCGGCTATTATTTTTATACATTGTTGTATGCTGGCTTTTATAAAGGGTTTGCTGAACTCCAATTCCTTTCTGGAAATAAATTAGACTTTGAATTTATATGTTTGGTACCTCCCTTATGAGTACTATAAACTTTTGTCGACTCCAAATTCTTTTTAATACAACTTATTACAGCTTTACGTGGGTGCTTTTTATTCCCACTTGCTGATACCCAATATTGCTTTGGATTTAGTTTACTAAGCCAATTGGTATTTACACTTCTTCTACTACCATGATGTGGTAATTGACAAATATGGAAATTAGTCATATCAAAACCATTTGATTCAGCTGATTCAAATGAGTCAACACCTGCATCTGATGTAAACAAGTATTTTCGATTTGATGTATCTGTAAATTGGGTAAGAACAGAGGTTAAATTTTCAGCAGATGTGTCATTTTGCTCATCAAGTACGACACAAGGTTTTAACCCTTCTTCAACTTCATTTATTTCTGCTTCAGTTATTATATTTGTTTCGTTTGCCTTAAGTATATCTAAGTTTGTAAAATGCGCCAACTGTTCAAGATAAAATTCCTTAGACGGTCCGACAAAACTGAATATATTATGGTCAAGTTTAGTGTCAGAAAAAGCTGGGATTGGAGTAATTCCATTTTCCTCTAATACTTTAGATAAATTCTTTGCATCTTGAATTGATTCAAATACTTTTTTAACTTTTTTATTAGTTTTTCCTATTGATTCGTTTAGTAATCCTAAGTTTTGCCAAACAACATCATCAATGTAATCTATGGGGTTATTATAATAGAATCTTGCAATTCGTCTGCCGAAATAATTAACAAGGTCTATTAATCCTCCAATATGGTCTTTATGAGGATGAGTATTTATCATTAAGATTGGAACTTCTTTGTTAACGTGAGGTGCAATATAGGTTTCATAATGAGATATTATATCCTTCGAATCGTTGGGATTACCTCCATCTATAATGGTGATATAATCATTATTGTTCTCTTTTGACCAAACAATGATGCTGTCAGCATCTTTTAAGTCTATCATGTCTATACTAAAATCCATTTTCTAATTATTTAAATATTGTTCGAATAACACTTTTGCATAATAATGTCCATATCTTTTAACTATTACTTTACTGAATAATATTGGAATTAAGTAGATGATGATTAACACCAAATTCATTTTGAAGGCAAAATCAACACTTGTAATTTGACTAAAATAGTACAAGTTAAATAATGAAATAATTCCAGCGACAGCAGCTCCCCCAACCAAATTTCGCATAAAGCCATATTCAATATTATGCTGCAATAACAACTTATTTTCTCTGGTTGTATTGCGAATCTGAGAAACCGCTGTAATAATTGTTTTACGAGCTTCTAATTCATTCTGATTTTCGGAATCTTCATCCGCCAATGTTATTTTAAAATCGTTAAAGACTTTTAGATACAATCTTCTCTTAATATCTTTTGAAAAGAAGGAGTCAGAATGTAAAAGATAATTTGTCGTTGGCATTTTAATTTCATCTTTGAAAAAAAATCGTTGAAATATTTCCTTTGCAGCAAATCGATTTGTTTGAACCATCAAAAATATTAATGCAACTGAAATAGTTACATCACCTGTCCATGTGAATCCTTGTAAAAAATCGACAAAGCTTTTAGCTTTATCACTAAATCCGAAGAAATATGTACTTAATATCGGAATCGCACATATAATAGTTGGGAATAATCTTGCTTTCAAATAATAGGTATTCTTTTTCATAGTTGGTAGTTCTTTAAGCTTGCATACAACAAATGGCTAAAGTACAATGTACTTTATATCACTTATCTGTTGTTTTTTATAAGTTATTGTTATCCTTTTTGTTATCCGTTAAAATTACGTCTAAAGGACTTTTTATTTTTGCAAGAGATTTTCACTTAGTTGGGTGTGAATCTCTGTTGTTTTACTCGACTCATGTAATAGCAGGCTTTTATTCTTAAACTTGTGTTTTATTAAAAACAAAGTGCATTACATCTCGTGAAGCACTTAGCCGGTAGTTTTACCGGCTACTTCGCTGTCTAGCTTGTTTGTTTTGTAACGGCGTTTTACCAATTCGTTATTTTGATTGATTAACTCGGCAATTGTTTTGGCCGTAGCCTCGTAAGTGGCTGGCTTTACTTTTGCCATGGTGTTCATATAGCCTACCAAATTGGTATTAATCTCAATAACGCCCTCTTTTTTCAATTGACTGGCAGAAGCCAAACTTTTCTTCACACTCTCTCCCTCTGCCTGTTGCAAGGTCACATTTTCAAAATCTTGTTGATTCGCATCCAAAGCAGCAATCGTTTCGGCCACGCCTTTCAAGTTTGCTATAGCTGCCACAACATCGGGCTTGGCTAAATCGTTTAGTAAGGACTCAATATCTGCTGATTTTGCAGCATAATCTTTGTTCTGCATGCTTAAACCATATTGCTCCAATACATTCTCAACCACCAAGGCTGCTTTTTTCATGTCAGCAATAGGAATATGAACATAGCCCTCTACCAATTTAAACAAATCTCTAATTGCCATATTGCGCACGTGGTCTTTCTCTGCCATCTGAGAATAAACTTTCAGTCGTCTTAATGCCTCAATCAGGGAGGTGTTACTAGCACTTATCTTTTCAATTATGGAAGTCAAATACGTATCTGAACTCCAATCAATCTTCACAAATGCTTTTAGAATAAGGCTAAACAATGCACTAATATCGCCATTGCGACTGCTCGGTGTGATTTTCTTAATCAATGCCATGGGTCATCATTATAAAGATTAGTATTTATTGATTATTCAAAATGTCCTCTTTTACTTTATCAATATTAATATTGAGCAAAAAACCAATTTTTGAGGCTTTATCAATATTGATATTTGGTAAATAAACATTTTCTCAGGCTTTATCTCTATTGAAATTGATTAAAAAAACATTTCCTAAACCTTTATCACTATTGATATTGAATGAAAAAACTATTTTTCTTAGCTTACCAAAATTGATATTTATTGAAAGACCAGAATTTGCAATTAGTATCTAATCAATCACTACCCACTCTCCCTAATTTTAACGTAAAAAACATAATGAATGTAGTGCTTTTTTTATTACTGAACAAAATATACAGCAAAGAAAATATTTGGCCACCAATTGCGTCCTAAACGTTTTTTGAGAATAAGTATTAATTACTTCTTTTATAAAAACTTACAGCTCGTGATAATCTTAAGGGGTACAATTTAAGTTAGGTATTTGATTGGCATCTTTTTTAAAGAGCTTTCGTTTTAGTTCAAACCTTTAGTAAGACCGGGAAGCTGAGAACTTGTTCGAAGATCGCCCGTACGCACTTAGGTTTGAATTAAATAAGGAAGTTTTTTAAAAAGCAGCCTTGAATTTCTTTGCTTCGTTTCTTGTTTCAAGACAAGAAATGATGTCGGGTTTGGGCGGAAAGCCCAATTGTTAAAATCAATTAGGACAATATTGTTTGGCAGCTATAAATAGCAGGTAAAACGCCATTGACCGCAGGGAGTGATTTGTGTGGCCAGCAAATTATTTTTCTTATGGATAAGGAAATTGGAACAAAGTGTAGTGAAAATTGCCAGGGAGGGTTAGGTCTGATATTGGTTTTATGAATTATTCAGAGGTTTTGGTTTTATGCCGATTGGATAAATTGGTAGGCAGTATTTATTCAATCGGGTGTTATACCCTATTATAATACAAAGGCTTGCGTTAAGGATTGAAGCGGTTACCCCGCAGACATATCTAAAGCGAAGCGGAAGAATATGGCGGGGAGTAATAGCGGAAAGCCTGACCTGAATTCCCCGAAACAATTGTTTCGGGGAATTCAGGAAACGCCAAAAAACCAATAATTTAAATGTGTCTGCATTCTGCCGTCAATATCAACACTACATTACATAACACGCAAAGTAACTTCCAGATTCAAACTCTTCGTATTGATCATGATCTTAACGATTTCAGACACTGTTAAGGAAAATTGAAATTTACTTAACGCAATCCTTTTCAATGCCCCAAATTTTTCTTTCATTTGCAAATCTAAAATCATGTATTTTTAGACGCAAACAACTATAACAAACGGTACTTTAATTGAGAGGTATGACAAAGTATGTAGAATTAAATGTAAGATCGGAGATTGGAGAATTGGAAGGTGTAATCCTTCACACTCCTGGTTCAGAAGTTGAAAACATGACTCCCGAAAATGCCGAAAGAGCTCTTTACAGTGATATTTTAAACCTATCGGTTGCAAAAGATGAATACAAACAATTAAGCGGTGTTCTTTCTGAAATTTCAGAAACCTATCAGGTTAAAGATTTACTGGCTGATGTGCTTGCAGATGAAAAAGCCAAAGAGAATGTTATTGACCAAATTTCTGCAATGGAACCTCAGATAAGTGTTAAAGGAAACACTTACTGCATAAAAGATTTCCTGCTGGAACAGACACCCCCGGATCTTGCTTCTCTATTAATCGAAGGTGTTCCTTTAAAAAGAGACAACCTGACTAAATTTCTGAGTAAGGAACGATATGCAATGCGGCCACTGCACAATTTTTTCTTCACCAGAGATGCTTCAATGTCAGTTCTGGATGAGGTTCTGATTGGTAAAATGGCCAGTTCGGTTCGCGATAGAGAATCCTTGATTATGCAGGCGATTTTTGATTATACTCCTGGATTTAAAACAAAAACAGTTAATCCGATTGATAATCCTGAAATGGATCCCAATTGTACCATTGAAGGAGGCGATGTATTAATTGCCCGTGAAGACATCATGATTATTGGTAACGGAACCCGCACATCAACTCAGGGTATTGATTTTATTCTGGCTCAGTTACTTTGCCAAAAAGACAAAACACAACGCCATTTATTAATACAGGAGCTGCCAAGTCATCCGGAATCTTTCATTCATTTGGATATGGTATTTACCCTTTTAGATGTTGATAAATGTATGGTTTACGAACCCTTAATTATCCGTCCAAACAAATACCAAACTGTTCACATTGCCATTGAAAACGGAAAAGTGATTTCTATCACCCGTGAAAACAATCTTCTTCAGGCTCTGAAAAAACTTGGAATGGATTTGAAACCTATTTATTGTGGCGGAAACGGAGATCCTTGGAATCAGGAGAGGGAGCAATGGCACAGCGGAGCTAACTTTTTTGCCGTTGGTCCGGGAAAAGTGATTGGTTACGGACGAAACGTTCACACCATGGATGCAATGAATAAAAACGGATTCGAAATTCTTCGTGCAAAAGACATTATTCGTCATAAAGTAGAGCTTTCCGATTACGAAAAATATGTAATAACCCTTGAGGGATCGGAATTGCCACGTGGCGGCGGCGGTGCGCGCTGCATGACTATGCCCGTTCGCCGTAAACCTGTTAACTGGTAACAATTCAAACAAAATAAACGAAAGGAATCTCAAAAGGATTCCTTTTTTTATATTTTTGTAGCCAATTCTATTATTGACCTTATATTCCAATAAAAGCAATGAGAAAACTAAAAAACAGCGAGCTAAACAGAAAAAGCATCGATGAGTTTAAAGAATCTGAAAAAACTCCCATCATTATTGTTTTGGATAATGTAAGAAGCCTGAACAATATTGGTTCTGTTTTTCGTACATCGGATGCACTTTTGGTAGAAGCTGTATATCTTTGTGGAATTACTGCCACACCTCCACACCGCGAATTGCACAAAACTGCTTTAGGAGCGGAAGATTCTGTCTATTGGGAATATTTCGAAAAAACGGAAGATGCTGTTGCGAAATTAAAGAGTAATGGCTTTGATGTTTACTCTGTTGAACAAGCAGAAAACAGCACATCCTTAGAAAATTTCACAATGGATTCCTCAAAGAAATATGCCTTGGTTTTTGGAAATGAAGTAAAAGGTGTTCAACAGAGTATTGTTAGTCTTTCTGAAGGTTGTATAGAAATACCTCAGTTCGGTACCAAGCATTCTTTTAATGTATCTGTAAGCTGTGGAATCGTGCTTTGGGATCTTTTCTCAAAACTAAATTATCAGAAAAAGTAAGCTTATTCCTGAAGATTAAATTCTAAGGTAATAACGGATCCCGGAAATTCTTTTTCATATAATTTTGAAAAGCTTCGGTGCTTCACCTGTTTCCAAACTCCATCGCCTGATAAAATTTGAATTTTACCCTGATTTTGCTTTATAAACTGACGAATAGTATACAATCCAATTCCTTTATGAGCATCTTTTTCTGTTGTATGTCCGTTCTCAACAGCCCACTCGATAGCTCCTACACCATTTAACCTTTTATTAAGAATTTTATTTACGAGCAAACTAAATGGCCGCCCCTGACTTACAATGCTTATTAAAAGCTTCTTATTATAAACAGAATAATAGTGTGCAATAAAAACTTCTTTGCAGTTGCTGTGTGCGAAAGCATTCCGATAAACTTCGGCCACACACAATTGAACAGCCATTTTCAGCTGCTTATTTAATTTCACTTCAGGTCGCTCGGGAAAGATCCTCTTTTCCAAATAATCAGCCAAAGCCTCTTCATCTACCGAAGCAAACTGCTGGCATTTCACAAAACACTTCCATAAATATTTGCGGGCAGAACCATTAATCAGCTTCTTAGAATTAAATAAGTTTTGAATAGGCTCCTGCATATTCACAAGTCGGATTTTATTCTTCCTGCGCTCCAAACCGGCAATAATACTTCCCAATATGGCAAACAAATTGGATTCAATCACCTTAGTGTTTGTAAAATTCAGAACAATTTGCTCCTCAAAGCAACTCTTTGTTTGGTGATGCATTTCCGAAAAGAAAATATAGCCTTGAAAATTGTTTACTACTTTATATGGGAATTGAATTTCCATTCTACAATCAAATTAATTCATTATTTCACTGATAATAGTGAGAAGACGAAGATAAAAAATCTACTGAATAAATGCATTACAAGAATAAAAAAAGCGACCCATAAATGGGTCGCTTCTCAATATTTTAGGAATAATTAATTATTCAACAATAGCTTTGAATTTAGCATCTTCGAAAACTTTAGCAAATTCCATGTCGGTTTTTGCAGCAGCTTTTAAAGAAGCATCTTTAGCAACAGCTGTTTCAAGGTTTGTGAAAACAAGGTTATTGTTATCAGTTCTTGCACCAACAACAGCTTTCAAATAATAAACTATTGCATCATCGCTGGTGTTAGCATTTAGTTTGTCTAAAGCAACATTGTATTTTCCAACAAGGATGTTAGCCAATGCAGCATTAGCAGCAGTACACTCACCAAATTGCTTAACAGCTGTATCGTATTGTGCTTTTTTAACTGCAACAATACCTAAATTGTAATTTACTTCGTTTCCAGCTCCTGTTGCAGCTCCGAAAAGAACTTCAGCTTCGCTTACATTACCGTTTACTAACTCAACAGCACCTAAGTTGTTTTTAACAACAGGATTGTTTGCAGATAGCTGATCAGCTTTTTCAAAGTTAGATTTAGCCTCAGATACTTTATTCATTCCGAATAAGATCATACCAGCATCGTTATAACCTCTCCAATCGTTAGAAAATTGCTTTTTAGCAGCTTCATAAACAGCTAATTTATCTTTAGCAGAATCAACTAATGTAGCAGCAAATAATAATTCTTCAACATTCAATTCAGAAGGGTTGCTTAAAGCAAGAGACTTTAATTCAGCATCAGTTTTTCCAATTAGGTCAACGTTAACAGTAAATTTAGCTCTTCTCAATTTAGGAAGTACTTCTTTTTTAACTTCGTCAAAAGCAGCAGAAATGTTTCTGATTTCTTTTTCACGTACTTCAGGATCTGAATACATTGAAAGAACACGCAAAATCAACTCTTTATCTTGAATATTAGAAGCTTTCATTAATTCCTGGAATCCAGCCCAATCTTCAGGAGTAACTTTGCTTTTAAAGAATTCTTCAGCAGCATAATCACTCATTTTAGCTTTCTTCATTTCTTTTTTAATGTACTTAGAAGAAGAACCTTCACGTTTAGTAGCTAACTTCTCATTAAAATCCTGCTTTCCATCCGGAGATGCATAAGCCGCAACTTCAACACCTTTGTATTCTTTATTCTCATCCATCTTAGCAGCATCCAAATATGCTTTAAGAGCAGTAATGTCATCAGCTTTCATTTCTGACCAACGAACTTGAGCGCTGTTAATCAAGTAATGAAGATCTGCTTCTTTACTTTCAGGAATAATTCTTTGGAAAGCATCTTTTCCAACAATACTACGTGGAGCATTTTGAACCAAAGTAGCAGTAGCGATAACACCATCAGCAACTTTATAAGGATCAAATTCCTGAGACTTATCACCTTTACTTCCAACCATTCTTACTTCAAGGTCAGAAATTCTCATCGCTTGCTCATAAGGGATTTTTCCTGTATAAGTGATTGTTTTACCTGTTTCGTAAGGAACAACTGTATTGTTTCCTTGAACTTTTTCACCTTGCAAAGTTTTTGAAGGGAAAGCTTTCTCTCCTGATTCAAACTTTAAAACCGGAGTTGCAACTAAAACAACATTCTTGTTGAAATACTTTGCAGGAATATTAACAGTGATTTTTACATCAACCATATCTGCATGAGCTTCCAAAACCTCAGGAGTCACTTGATACTTGATGTTACTTGCTTCTTTCTTCATTTTGCTCAATCCTGCACAACTCGTAAGAACTGCAACTGATAACAGCAAAGAAGCTAGGGAAATAACCTTTGATCTTTTCATAACAACTACTTAATTATTTTAACTTTAAACATTATAATCTAGTTCAAAAACAAATTTAAGAAAATTTTATGCAAATTAAATCGATTCGATAATTTTATTTGATATAACAAGGCCTTCAGAGAATAATTCTATTTACCCCCTTTTTGCAGTTAAAATTGAATATCGTATCTGAAACTTTATTGTAATCATCTTGATTATTAACGAAATCGATGCTATTTGTATCTATAACAAGAAAACTAAGTTCCTGTTGTTGTTTAAAGAACCCGAAATAACTATCCTGTATTTTCTGCAAATAATCTGCTGAAATTTCCTGTTCATACTCTCTCCCTCTGCTCTTTATGTTGTTTAAGAGCTTATCTACATTTGAATGAAGATAGACATATAAATCTGGTTTTGGTAAGGAGTTATAAATAATATGAAAAAACTGCCGATACAGACTATACTCATCATCCTTAAGCGTTTGCTTCGAAAAAATCAATGATTTCATAAAGTAATAATCCGCAATAGTAAATGATTTAAATAAATCTCTCTCGCTTAGTTCCTTTTTTAACTGATTGTATCGGTCTGCTAAAAAAGACATCTCCAAAGGAAATGAATACTTATCCGGATCCTTATAAAATTTGGGTAAAAACGGATTATTTGCGAACTGCTCCAAAATGAGCTTCGCATTATATTGTTCAGCAATCTTATGAGAGAGTGAGGTTTTACCAGCACCAATATTTCCTTCTATTACGATAAATTTATAATCCATTAATAGTGAGTTACAGATTTGGAGACATAAAAATAGAAAATGAGGCACAAATATCAGGCTTTTTTATAAAAAAGGAAGAGCCATTGCAAATAAAATAGTAACAATGACTCTTAGCTATAATAAAATTGGAAAAGTCCATCTATTTATTCGAATTTGATATTCTTTTTTTTAGTCTAAATCTGTTTTCCCTCCCGAACTAAAATCCTGTCTTTTCTGCTCCCCAGAACATTTCCGACGAACATTCCAATTCCAGAAGTCAGAAAAAACACTGACGGGTTGAAACTATAAAATATCCCATAAGACAAAAGAAGCCCTAAAACAGCTCCAAGGAATGTGTATGTTGCGGAATAAGTATAAGTGAAATAATGGGCCTGAAAAACTTTATGCTTATCCTTTAAATGCTTTAGCAAGCTTTCAACTTTTTTCTCATATTCACTTTTATTTACGCCTGACTTGTTAATTAATCGATCCAACTCCAGAACGATAGTTTCCAACTCTTTTCGGGCATATTTGCATTCTAAACAACTTTTATCATTGTTTAAGTGCTTTGCTATTCTTTTCAGTTTTTCAATTTGATAAAATCGATAGTCGCGTACTGATATATAAAGATCAATTTGTTCATCAATTTCATTTGAAATTTTGTCTACCCAATTTTCATCCATAAGGCCGATTCTGTTTTAGAAGTTTTAAAGTTAGACATTCAACTAATAACAAAAAAAAATCCCGGAATAAATCCAGGATTTCCAATCATATATTTGATTTTCTATTTCTCCTCTTTCTCAGGCTTAGGCAACAAAGCTTTTCTCGAAAGTTTCAGTTTACCCGACTTAGCGTCAACTTCGATAAGTTTTACCTCAATAATCTGACCTTCTTTCAAAACTTCATCAACTGTATTTAATCTTCTGTGTTCAATTTCAGAAATATGCAGCAAACCATCTTTTCCTGGAAGAACTTCAACAAAAGCACCAAAAGCAACTATTGATTTTACTTTTCCTTTGTAGATTTCTCCAACTTCAGGAATTGCAACAATACCTTTAATACGAGCTAAAGCTGCATCAATTGCTTCTTTATTATTAGCAGAAATATCAACAACACCTTTATTGTCAATTTCCTCAATAACAAGAACAGCACCTGTTGATTCTTGAATTTCTTGAATAATTTTTCCACCTGGTCCGATTACTGCACCGATCATATCTTTTGGAATTTCAATAGATACAATACGCGGAGCATGAGGTTTCAAATCTTCTCTTGGTTCACTAATAGTTTCCTTAATTTTTCCAAGAATATGTAGACGACCCAAACGTGCCTGATCTAATGCTTGAGCTAAAACTTCGTAAGGAAGTCCGTCAACTTTTATATCCATTTGAGTAGCTGTAATACCATCTTTAGTACCAGTTACTTTAAAATCCATATCTCCCAAGTGATCTTCATCACCAAGAATATCAGACAATACAGCATATTTCTCAGCACCTTTTGTTGAGATCAACCCCATCGCAATACCAGTTACCGGATTTTTAATCTTAATACCTGCATCCATCAACGCCAATGTTCCTGCACATACAGTAGCCATTGAAGATGAACCGTTAGATTCCAAGATATCAGAAACTACACGAATTGCATATGGAGAATCGCTAGGAATCATCCCTTTTAAAGCTCTAAAAGCAAGATTTCCATGACCAACTTCTCTACGGCTAATACCACGCGAAGGACGGGCATCTCCAGTTGAAAATGAAGGGAAATTATAATGAAGCACAAATTTCTCTTTTCCTCTGTACAATACATCATCCACCATTTTCTCATCCAACTTAGTCCCTAAAGTAACCGAAGTTAATGATTGTGTTTCACCTCTGGTAAATATAGCAGAACCGTGCGCACCTGGTAAATAATCAATTTCAGACCAGATTGGACGAATTTCGTCAGTCTTACGACCATCTAAACGTACACGATCTTCTAAAACCATTTCTCGAACAGCGTCTTTTTCAACATCGTGATAGTAACGACCAATCAAAGACTTGTTAATCTCTAAAGCGTCTTTACCTTCAGAATATTCAGCGATAAACTCTTCTTTTATTGCACCAAATGCATCAGAACGTTCATGCTTATTTGGGTTTTGTAATCTTGCTGCGGCTAATACCTTAGCATATGTTTTATCCACGATTAACTGACGAAGTTCTTCATCATTAGTTTCGTGACAATATTCTCTTTTAACAGTTTTACCTGTTAGTTCAGCCAACTCAACTTGAACCTGGCATTGAACTTTAATAGCTTCATGACCGAATTTGATAGCTTCCAGCATTTCAGCTTCAGAAATTTCAGACATTTCACCTTCAACCATCATGATGTTATCCATGGTAGCAGCAATAATCATATCAAGATCAGCAGTTTCTAATTCTGTACGAGATGGATTAATTATCATTTTGCCATCGATTCGGGCAACACGAACTTCAGAAATTGGTTCTGAGAATGGAACATCTGATACTGCGATCGCTGCAGATGCAGCTAAGCCTGCAAGAGCGTCAGGCATATCATCGGCATCAACCGAAATAAGGTTAATGGAAACAAAAGTCTCTGCGTGGTAATCTGCAGGGAATAATGGACGTAGAGCACGATCCACAAGACGACAAACAAGAATTTCATAATCTGAAGGTCTGCCTTCACGTTTCATGAAACCTCCAGGAAATCTACCCAATGCGCTGAATTTCTCCTTATATTCAACCGACAAAGGCATAAAATCAACATCCGCTTTTGCATCTTTTGCAGACACAACAGTAGCCAACAACATGGTCTTACCCATTTTAACTACAACAGCTCCATCAGCTTGTTTTGCTAACTTCCCTGTTTCAATTGTGATGGACCTTCCATCACCTAATTCAATTATTTTTTCAATCACTTTCATCTTTGTGTAGTTTATTTCAAACTCTTTTTAGGATAAGCAACAGGATGTCGCTATATATTATAAAAAGCAATCCCGATTACTCGGGATTGCTTTAATATGATATTATTTACGAATATTTAAAGCTTTGATAATAGCTCTGTATCTTTCAATATCTTTTGCTTTTAAGTAATCAAGGAAGTTTCTTCTCTTACCTACTAGCAATTGCAGTGCACGTTGGGTACTGTAATCTTTTCTGTTTTTCTTTAAATGTTCAGTCAAGTGACTGATACGGTATGAAAACAAAGCTACTTGTGATTCTGCAGTCCCAGTATCTTTGTTAGACTTCCCGTACTTCTCGAAAAGCTCTTGCTTTTTCTCTGCTGATAAATACATAATTCTTTTATTTGAAAATTTAAAATTTATATTACTGATTGCCTTATACAATCAGTTCGCAAAATTAAGCAATATTTTCTACAAAGCAAGATATAGCAATAAAAAACATCCATTCAAAATGCTGAATTAATGAAAATTACTTCTATTACAGGCTTATCTGCTATTTCAAATTGTCTCTAAAAAAAGATTTCCTTCCGGGTTTCTCAGCAAAATTAAATTTCAGGCAAAAAAAAAAGAGTCTCATTCCATTGGAACAAGACTCTTTAAAAGTTGGCGTCGACCTACTCTCCCACCAGTTGGCAGTACCATCGGCGCTATCGGGCTTAACTTCTCTGTTCGGAATGGGAAGAGGTGGAACCCCGATGCAATAGACA
>NZ_WTCR01000009.1 GCF_009795715.1 Labilibaculum euxinicum
CATTGCTGTTTGGTTTTATTGGTCAATACTAGGTTTACTATAGGAAATTTGGATTTGGTCAATTGGGTACTTACACGATACAATCGTCACAAATACTAACATCAGTCATTTCGTTGATACCACCTTTGATGTTTTGTAATTCTTCCTGAGATACTATTTCAAAATTTTTCATTGCTGTTTGGTTTTATTGGTCAATACTAGGTTTACTATAGGAAATTTGGATTTGGTCAATTGGGTACTTACACGATACAATCGTCACAAATACTAACATCAGTCATTTCGTTGATACCACCTTTAATGTTTTGTAATTCTTCCTGAGATACTATTTCAAAATTTTTCATTGCTGTTTGGTTTTATTGGTCAATACTAGGTTTACTATAGGAAATTTGGATTTGGTCAATTGGGTACTTACACGATACAATCGTCACAAATACTAACATCAGTCATTTCGTTGATACCACCTTTGATGTTTTGTAATTCTTCCTGAGATACTATTTCAAAATTTTTCATTGCTGTTTGGTCTTTTGTTAGATTAGGATTGTTTAAGTTTTTTATCGATTACACCCCTTTATTCCCTTTTTTTGAAAAAGGTAACCCTGGAAACAGACTTTTTTTTAAAGAAAATAAAAAAATAGCCCTATATTTAGATCTTTATTAGCCTTATTGTTTGGTGTAATTAATTGTTAGTAAGAATATTATAAAACTCAACTTGAGCGTGAAAAATTTTCTAAAAAAGATTCTTATTTTTCCTCTTTTTCCTCTTTTCCTTCTCTTTCTATTTTGTGGGAGTACTAATTCTAACTATAATTCCGAGATAGACAATCTCTCTACTTTTGACAAAATGAATCCTGATTCTTTATTACAAGAACAGTTCAATAGAGCAGTTGGTTTTTTACGAAAAGGAGAATTTGATTATTCTGTTCAATCTTTTGAAAATGCTATTGGTACTATTAATCAAGGTGGATTAGTTGATAAAAATCTGATTTACAGGACTTATGTGAATTTTGGAGTTTTATTAAACAGAGTGGGAGATCGAAAAAGAGCTTTGGAATTTTATACTATTTCGGAGACTTTTACAATTGAAAAATTTGGAGGTATTTCAGAAAAGTTGATTCCTATTTACATTAATAAAGGAAACATTTTTAATAATTACGGAGATTTAATAAAAGCACAAAATTATTATGAAAAGGCTTTATCATTGATTGATCCGCTAAAAGAGTCAAGGTGGTTATCTGAAATAAATCATAATTTAGGAGTAATTTTATATAAAAATGGAAATTATTCTAAATCATTAGATTATTATTTAAGAACATTAAAATTAAAAAAACATAATAAATTTCAAAGTAGTTCTACAACTATCAATAATATCGGTAATTGCTATAAAAAACTGGGAAAATATCAAGATGCTGATTTATATTATAAAAAAGGTATTTCAATAGTGAAAGGTGAGAGTGGTTCTAATTATTATTTATTAGGGGATCTTTATTTGAATTATGCTGTTTTTCAGGATGAAATTGGTAGTAGCGATAATGTTCTTTCTTATTTGAATCTGGCATATCAAGTATATGACATAAATTTTGGTACTAAACATCCCGGTACAGCTCATTGTTTAAAGAATTTCGGTGATTACTACTTTAAAAAGAAAGATCATTTAAATGCTTTAAAATATTATCAAAAAGCTTTAATTTCAGAATTGGATAATTTCAATAATAGTACAGTTTACATCAATCCAACAATGGATGAACTGGATCCACAGCTTTCCATTTTAGAAATTTTAAAACCCAAGGCTGTTACTCTTCGTTATTTATACGATAAAACCAATAGTATTTCAGATTTGGATTTTAGTTTACAAACCTATGATCTTTGTTTGGATATTATTGATAAAATTAGAATTGCCTATCAGGATGAAGAAAGTAAATTTGCTCTTTCAAAAAATGAAAAAGAAACGTATAATCAAGCAATTGAAATAGCAGTAAAATTGTATCAACTAACAAAAGATGTAAAATACAAAGAGAAAGCTTTTATGTATTCTGAGCGTTCAAAATCGGCTAGTTTATTGTCTTCACTAAACGATGTGAATGCAAAAAATTTCGGAGGTATTTCAACAGAATTGCAGGAGAAGGAAACAAATTTGAAGTTAGATATTGCGAGGTACCGTGAGTTGGTTCATGACGAAAGAAGAAAACAAATACCTGACCGGGATTCCATTAGCGGATGGCAAAATGTACTTTTTAATTTGAATGAGGAATACAATCAAATGGTTCTTCGTTTTGAGGAGGATTATCCGGAGTATTACGCACTGAAATACGATACCAAAACCATCGATATTGAAGAATTACAGAGCAGGTTAAGCGATAATGATTTACTGATTGAATACTCAATTTCTGATTCAGCGCTTTTTTCTTTTATAATCACAAAATCTAGTTTTGAAGTTGAGCGGGAGAAGATTGTGAAAGATAGTTTTGATTATCATTTGGAGGAGGTTCGTAATTGTCTGAAAACGAATGATTTTGCGAATAATAGTGTTGCTTATTATCAAAAATATACAAAATCAGCTTATTTATTGTATCAACATTTATTGAATGGTAAAGACAGCCTGTTGACCGGTAAAAATCTTCTCATTGTTCCTGATGATAAAATGGCCTATATTCCATTTGGTGCACTTTTGAAAAAGGAAGCGGATTCTACAACGATGAATTATAGAAATCTCGAATATTTAATAAAATATAATTCAATTACTTACCACAATTCAGCGACTCTTGGTTTCAAAAATCATTCGAGCAGCTATGGATTTTCTTCAAACAAATCGATTTTAGCTTTTGCACCATCCTATAACGATATTAATGATTCCATATTATTTACAGAACGAGCTTACCGGGATAAATTATATCCTTTGCCAGGAGTAAAAGAGGAAGTTATTAATATATCAAAAGTGATTCATGGCGATTTGTTTATTGATGATATGGCCACGGAAGCTAATTTTAAGGCGAATTCGGGTGATTACGATGTGCTTCATTTGGCAATGCACACTATTATTGATGATGAAAATCCGATGTATTCAAAACTCGTTTTTACACAAAATTCTGACTCTTTACAAGATGGCCTTCTAAACACGCATGAAATTTACAACATGAATTTTAATGCAAGAATGGTTGTTTTAAGTGCTTGTAACACTGGTGATGGTAAGTTATTGAAGGGAGAAGGAGTAATGAGTTTAGCACGTGGTTTCTTTTATGCAGGCTGTCCAAGTGTAATCATGACTTTATGGACCGTAGAGGATAAAACAGGATCAAATCTAATGAGTAATTTCTATACTTTTTTATCTCATGGATTGAAGAAGGATGATGCTCTTCGTCAGGCTAAATTGGAATATTTAAAAACAGCTGATGCATTAAAATCTCATCCTTATTTTTGGTCTGGATATGTTACTTTAGGAGATGTTGATCCTTTGTATGATGATGGTCTTATTCATAAACTGATGTATTTTGCTTTTGGTTCTGTTGGAATAATTTTATTCTTATTTTTCCGTAAAAAATTCAAAACTAAAGCTGTAGCCTAGAAACAATTTGTTTTGCTATCTTCATTGTATAGTGATGTCTGTTTGTTCTATTGAGGTATGAATTTTGACTCATCAAATTGGAAGAAAAAGTTATTTATTAGATATTCAATACCAGATCTTTCTGATCAGAACTGAATTTTTTAATCTCTTTTTAATTCTTCTGTATAATTTCGAAGTCAGAGAAAACTGCAATTATTTTTATTAGAACTATCATCGTTCCCCACCAGGGATTTATTAGTTCTTATTAAGAGTTTACTAAAAAGTTAAATGCATAGGAAAAGCCACCCAATTTTATTGGATGGCTTACTTTATTTTGATGAATGATGAAGTGATCTATTCCAGCCTGTTAATAATTTCTAAAGCTTTTGTCTTATAGAAACTGTTTCCCTGTGCAATTACATGGAATTGCTTAAGAGCTTTTTCTTTCTCGTTGGTCATGAGGTAACAAAACCCCAGATACCATTCAGATTGCTCTATAAACAGGTTATTCTTATGTTTTAATACTCTGCTGAAGTTCTTATTAGCTTTTGAGTACTCATTAATTTCGATATTCGAAATACCCGAATAAAAATTACCTGTGATGTTCGTGCTGTCTTTATCCAATATTTTTTTGAATAAAGTTAAAGCGGTCCGATAATCTTTAGTTTCATAGCTTTTTAAAGCCGTTACCAACAAATTATCAATCATGATGTCAGACGAACGAGTGTTGATTACAACGTTGTATGGTTTATAGTAATTGCTAAAAACTTTATCGTTTGAGTAAGTGGACCGATTGTTCATGATATACATTAAACTCCCTAAACCAATAACTAAAGCAAGCGATGCCGCTGTAATATTCCACTTAGTTAAAAATTTCAGTTTTCGCTTCTGAGTAGGATTAGAGGGAATTTCAATAGCCTCTAATTTGTTTCTAAGATCCATAACGTCTTGTTCCATTATGGCCTCATTAACCTCCATGTGAAGGTCAAGTTCCATCTGAAGATCAGAATCTTCGAGTAATTCTTTCTCGAACTGCTTCAATTGGCTTTCTGTTAGATCACCGTCAAGAAAATCCTCGATACGGTCAAAATTCATTTCATTCATCATATACTTCTTTAAATTCATTATCACTTTTAATACTTTCCATTAATGCTTGCTTGCACTGATACTTTTTCTTTTTTGCGTACTTCTCACTCTTGTATCCCATAATTTCGGATATTTCCTTTAAGGAAACTTTGTCAAGAGTTAACTGAAGTACCTTCTTGCAATCTGAACCTAGAAGTTTGAAGTGTTTTTGATACAGCCTGTACCTTTCGGTTTGATCGTAGGTCTGTGTTGCTTCATCCAATCTATTGTCCAAAATGGCCTCTGAATTAATTTCATTGCTATTTTTTCTTTTCTCAAGTTGCTTCAACCATAAAAGTCTACAAATTGAATAGATATAGGTTTTAAAATTACAATTCAGAACCAAAGGTTCTTTTTTCATTTTACGGTAGATTACAATAATGGCTTCTTGAAAAAGATCTCTTGCATCTTCTTCGCTTCCGTTATTATTTTCTATAAAATTCCGAATACTTGGGAAGAACTTGCTGTAGATGTAATTTAATACATCATTGTTGCTCATGCTGATCCCCTCAAGTATCGCTTCCGTAGTGTAATCCATATTTCCTATCCCTTTATTCCTCTAATGGCCAAAAGGTAACCCACAAATAGTAAAAAAAAGTAAAAAAAAAAGCACTTTACCATCTAAGTAACTGATTAAGTGACTAATAAAACTTAAATTAAATTGATGTTTTTTTATTAAAAAAATGATCTATTAACATAAACCGATCCAATATACAATATTCTCTTAAATTTGGAGGTTATTGAAAGTTATTTTTTATGACCACATTAAATGAATATACGGTAGATGTCATAAAAAGATTTATGAATGCATAATTTATTGCAAAAAAAAGATCAGACTTTCTAGTGAAAATCTGATCTTTCCGTGGGCGATATAGGATTCGAACCTATGACCCCTTGGGTGTAAACCAAGTGCTCTGAACCAACTGAGCTAATCGCCCGAATTATTGGGAATATGTGCTTTTTATAGTGGGCGATATAGGATTCGAACCTATGACCCCTTGGGTGTAAACCAAGTGCTCTGAACCAACTGAGCTAATCGCCCTTGCCCTTAAAAGCGATGCAAATATAGGATGGAAATATTGTATCTGCAAGAAGAATAATTAAAAAAGTGAAAATATATTTTTCAAGAGGTTCTAAAGTACTTAGAAATCTTTACTTTTAACATTCATAAAAAATTGATACAATGGATAATAATTTGGAAAGAGACTGGAACAAACTTTTATATAAAATTTCTGAAGATTTTAATGTGGATGCCGATTTAAACGGAACATTACTGCTAATTGGGATACAGGAGCGAGGAAAAGGATTTCAGGAGAAGTATGAAAAGGATGAAAAAATGGATCACATCAATTTGGCAACATGTACCTTGTTGATGAAATGGAATTACTATCAAATTGATGGTTATGATGAAAATGATTGGCCGGTTTTCAAGAAAAATAAAATGGTTCCTCCTTTTTCTAAGGAAAAAGAAGAATTATTGCTTAAATCTTCGATAGTAGAGTACTTTAAAGACAATGATTATTTAAAAATTGAGAACTAAAAGCTAAATTCGGGATTTTAAAACTCAATATGCACCTATGAAAAATCTTATTTGTATTGCCATCGTTTTTCTATTTATATCCTGCCAGCAAGAGTTGGAGTTGGGAAAAAAAGATAGAATTGTTCAGATTGAAACCGAGTATGGAAATTTAAAAATCCGTTTGTATGATGAAACACCGGCTCACCGGGATAATTTTGTGAAATTGGCACACGAAAAATATTTTGATGGAACTTTATTTCATCGGGTGATAGATGGATTCATGATTCAAGGTGGAGATCCGGATTCTAAAGGTGCAAAGTTGGGGCAAAGATTGGGCGAAGGAGGACCTGGATATCAAATTTCTGCAGAAATTAAAACAGGATTATTTCACAAGCGTGGAGTTATTGCTGCCGCAAGAGAAGGAGATGATGTAAATCCGGAAAAGAAATCCGCTGGATCTCAGTTTTATATTGCTCAAGGCAAGATATATACTCCAGGCGAATTGGATACTTTGCAAACGAAAATGAATGGAAGATTAAAGAGTTCTATTTTCAAAAAGGTTCAAGAACAAAAGGCTGAACTTCTTTCCAAATATCAAATGGAGGGTGAGTTGGATAAACTAACAGATGCAATTGATGGTATTAAATTGGAAGTAGACTCAATATTTAATAGTGAGAAAATTGTATTAAGTAAAGAACAAATTGAAGCGTATACTACTGTTGGTGGAATTCCTCATTTGGATGGAAACTATACTGTTTTTGGTGAAGTTATCGACGGAATGGATTTAATTGATTCGATTGCCGGTGTTGAAAAAGACAATTTTGATCGTCCGTTAAAGGACATATCAATGAAAATAAAAATCTTAAAATAGACAACATTACATGTTGTAAATGGAAGCTTCGTAATATATTGCGAAGCTTTTTTTTGGCTTTCAAACTCTGGCTATTTATCTTAGTCCAAATTTAAAAAGATATCGTTGAATGAAATTTGGTAAGAAAGTCCTATTTGGAATTGCAATTCTGCTAATAACGAACCTGTCATTTGGACAAACCACCAACTCAATTATTTTAATAGAGACCAATATGGGCAATATTAAATTGATGTTGTACAAGGAAACTCCAAAGCACAGGCAAAATTTTCTGCAGTTAATTGAAAACGGGCATTTTGATGGAACGCTGTTTTATCGGGTAATAAAGGGGTTTGTGGCTCAGGGCGGATCGCAGGATTCTAGAAATGCGCCGGCAGGAAAAATGATAGGTTACGGCAGTTCGAACAGAACCATCGAATCAGAATTTAATCCTAAATACTTTCATAAAAAGGGTGCAATTGCTGCACCAAGAAAGCCGGATAAGGTAAATATTTTTAAGGAATCTGATATTTCTCAGTTCTATATTGCTCATGGAAGGGTGTTTACGGATGAGGAATTAACTCTCATGGAAAAAGAAGTGAATGTTCCTTTAAGAAAGCGAATCGTAAAAAGGTTTTTAACTTCAAGTAAAAGAGTTGTTTTGGATTCCTTAAAAAAAGCCGGTAAGGTGGAAGAATTTAGAGCCATTGCGAAAACAATTAAGGAGTCGATAGAATTTGAATACAATAGCTCCAAAGAGCGACTTGAATTCTCTGAGGCTCGTCGTAAAGCTTACACAACGGTCGGCGGAGTTCCGCATCTTGATGGTAATTACACCGTTTTTGGGGAAGTGATAGAAGGGCTGGATGTTTTGGATAAAATTGTAAACCTTAAAACGGATGCAAATGACCGGCCTTTTCAGGATGTTAAAATGAATGTAAAAATTCTGGAATATTAGAGATTTGAGAAATCTGTTTAAATTATTATTGATTCTTCCTGCTAAAATAGAATCGTCAGTAACAAGGAGAAAAAAGTTTTTGTAACTTTGCCGACTATCGGATTTCAAAAGATTAAAAATATGTTAGACAAAATAAAGAATTTACTTGAGGAGCTGAATGGATTTTCGGCAACTACACTAGAGGAAGTTGAACAATTTAGAATCAAACACCTTAGTAAGAAAGGTAGTATTGCTGTTTTGTTTGCAGATTTTAAGGATGTTCCAAACGATCAGAAAAAGGCTGTTGGTCAAGCGCTTAATGAGTTGAAGACAACTGCATTGGATAAAGTAAATTCTCTTAAAGATAGTTTCACCAATCTTGATTTTGGAAAATCAGGTTTGGATTTGACTTTATCGGGTGATCCGGTTAAGTTGGGCTCGCGCCATCCGCTTTCTTTAGTGAAAAATGAAATCACAGAGATCTTCTCCCGATTGGGATTTACAATTTCCGAAGGTCCGGAGATTGAAGATGACTGGCATAACTTTTCAGCTTTAAATTTCCCGGAAGAACATCCTGCCCGCGATATGCAGGATACTTTCTTCATCGAGAAAAATCCGGATGTTATTTTACGTACTCATACTTCTTCTGTGCAGGCTCATGATATGTCTGAAATGGAATTGCCGATTCGTTGTTTAACGCCGGGTCGTGTTTTCCGTAACGAAGCTATTTCTGCACGTGCTCATTGTATTTTCCATCAAATTGAATGTTTGTATATCGACGAGAACGTTTCGTTTGCAGATTTAAAACAAACACTGACTTATTTTGCCAAAGAATTTTTTGGTGAGAAAACAGAAATCAGATTACGACCATCCTATTTCCCGTTTACCGAGCCATCGGCCGAGGTTGATGTTACCTGTTCACTTTGTGGCGGAAAAGGCTGTAATGTGTGCAAAGGAACCGGTTGGTTAGAGATTTTGGGTTGCGGTATGGTTGATCCAAATGTTTTGGAATTAAACGGAATCGATAATAAAAAATACACAGGCTTTGCCTTGGGAATGGGAATCGAGAGAATCACCATGCTGAAATACGGTATTAAAGATCTTCGTTTGTTCTTTGAGAACGACATTCGTTTCCTTGAGCAATTTTCGGCTGCAGGATTCTAGAAAAAACAGGAGATTTTAGATGTGTTAATCTTACACGATAAAAACAAAAAAGTGCCTTTCCTTGCGGGAGGCACTTTTTTTATTTTGTGGACTGTTTGACTTTTCCACTATTGGACTCTTAGAGTATTCTAGATTTTTCAAGACCTTTCCAGACTTTTTTTACTCTTCATGATATATAATCTCTGATGTAACAGGAATCACCTGCTTGTACAAAGCACTTACCCCACATTGCGATTCTTCGGATATTTTAACGGCCCGCTCCAATTTTTTACGGGGAAGATCCTTGCCAAAGAATTCGTAAGTAATGTGCATGTTTTTATAGTAGGTGGGCTGAGTTTCGGTTAGCTCTCCTTCTACTAATACTTTAATATCCCGGATGTCAAGCCTCATTTTTTTCACAATTAACGCCGTGTCAATGCCCGTACATCCCGCCAAAGCGGTCAGCATTAGCTTCTTTGGACGGAAGCCTTTGTCATCACCGCCAACTTCGGTGCCGGCGTCAGTAATCATTTTATGACCATCCATATTGGTTTCGTAGGCGAGGTTTCCCAGCCACGATAATTCTACTTTGTGTTTCATAATTGCTGTGTATTTAGTCTTTTTACCTTTTGGATAAGTAAAACTTAAATTTGTATATTTGACCTGATTACAAATTGAAAGTGATTTGTAATAAAAGTAGGAAAAAACCCTTCGAAACAAATAATTTTTTTAATGAGTTTGTCAGGTGTTGAAGTTTTACCACAAGGAATTATTATTGAATTAGTAGTATTGATTTCAGTTTAATATGATTTTTTAATGAAGCAGAATCCAATTCTTCCAAATTGCAATCAATTAGCCGATAAATTCGGTGAAAAATTTCAAAATTTGAAGGTAGAAGATATGAATCTTTTATTTTGGGGTGAAGATGTTCATTTCTATAAAAGAGGCAGTATTATTTATTCTGAGGGCGATTCCGCGAAAGGATGCTACTTTCTTTTTTCGGGTGTTTTAAAAGTATTTAAAACAGGTTTGGAAGGGAAAGAGCAAATCATTCGTTTTGCGAAGCCTGGCGACTTAATTGGTTTTCGATCTGTTCTTAGTCAGGAACGGGCATGCACTTCTGCTAAAGTAATTGAAGATGCTATCGTTTGTTTCATCCCTGGTAAGGTTTTAACCAAACTGATTCAAGAGAATTCTAATTTTGCAATGGAATTAATTCAGCTCACATGCAGAGAATTGGATGAAGCAAATGATTACATCACTGATATTGCTCAAAAAACGGTACGGGAACGCTTAGCTGAGATTTTAATTCAATTGGAAACAGCTTTTGGATTGACCGAGGATGGTACGCTTAAAATTGCTCTTACGCGCGAAGAACTGGCCAATATGGTAGGAACAGCGACCGAATCGGTGATACGTTTACTGTCCGAATTTAAATCCGATCAGTTAATAGAATTAAACGGACGAAAAATAAAAATACTAAATACCAAAGCACTTAAAAAAGTCGGCGGAATTTTGTAATCCCTGTCTGCAATAATATTTCAACCCCATCAGGTTCGTCCGGATGGGGTTTTTTGTAATAATTTTTTTAGGGAAGTAATTATTATCTGGAAATATGATTAATACTGATTTTTCTGCCACTGTTAAACTATAATAGGATGTTCAATTAACATTAATTCACATCTTTTATTTGGGTTATTTCGATAGGATGTTTACTTTCAGGAATATTATTTTAATTTATTCAACCCTAAAACCCATTTAAAATGAGTAACAAAGAGAATTTTGATGTCCTGTTGCCAAAGTATCAGGCGTATGCTAAAAATGAGATTAAAGAGCCCAATCAGCCTGTGGATATTGTCATAGATGAAGCCATGGATTTATCGGTAATAGCAGACAAGGATCGGGAATTGTTAGCAACTTCGGATTTGGATGTGAGTTTAATCGACGATCTGCCAATTCGGGCCGGAGGCCTGCGTTATGCACAAACAGTATGGGTACAAGTTCAGACTGATAGGTCGGATGCAGAGGAGCAATGGAAGCACCTCTCGGTTGAGGCTTTTGAAATGCGCGATGAGCTTTTGCATTTTTGCAGGTATGCTTATCGTAAGAATTCTAAATTGATGGATGTTGTTAACCGAATTGCCGAAGGATACGGCAATGCTGATATGGTTCAGGATCTTTCGGATTTGGCCATGCTGGGAACAAACAATCCAGAGCCTTTGGCGGGACTTAATTACCCAATGGAAAAACTCGAAAGAGCCTCTGAATTATCGGATTTATGCGGAGCGCTGTTGGCTAAGGTAAACGGTGCCAGAGTGGATAACGACAAGCCGGCTAAAGAAATGCGCGACCGGGCCTTTACCCATGTAAAGCAAGCCGTTGATGCCATTCGCGAAGCAGGGCGTTTTGTTTTCTGGAAAGATGAACAGAGAGTGGAGCAATATACCAGTGCCTACTTCCGAAAACTAAGAGAAGCCAGAGAAAAGAAGGTGGTAGAGGAGGCATAAGCTTCTGAAAGCCCCGGGAAGAACGCTTACTTTTGCGAAGGGAGGGTCACAGAGCAGAAGGGAGGGTCACTTTTGCGAAGGACGGGTTACAGCTGCGAAGATTTGGATAACTATTGCGAAGGAGGCCTCCCAGGCACGAAGGGAGGCCTTCTTTATGCGAAGGACGACTCCCAGAACAGAAGGGTCAATAAAATTGGGCTTTTTGTAAGCTGATGCCGGCAGAATTAATACCGATAATCCATCCTGTACTAACGTTGCATGCAACGTCTCTAAAAAAACAATATGAAAAAAACACTACTACTTGCTTTCGTATTGACAGCATTTATCAGCAAAGGAATTTCACAAACCGACTACTCCTTAGCAATTCCAAATCCCAAATCATTGTTAACCAAAGAGCAATTGATTAAAGATAAGGAGGCCTTAAAAAACTATCATCCAAATCCCTTTAACTCCTTTCCTGAGAGGGAATGGGATTCTTTAATCGAAGTTATAGCCAAAGAATTGCCTTTGGAACCTATTATGGAAACTGAAAAAACACTGATTAGAAGAAAGCTTTTGGATAGAGTTACTTTTGAAGATCCTCATTTACGGTTTATTCCGGTGCTAGGGAAAACGGGTACTTTAAAGGTGAAAATGAAGAAGATAAAAGCTTTGCCTTTTACTTTGATAAACATTTCCGACACATTGCTTGTTGACAAGAGCTTTGATGAAAATATTCTTTCAGGAGATCGAATACTAAGTATCAATAATATTGAGGCAGTTACTTATTTGGAAAGTTCGTATCGCGATCGTTACATGTCCGGTTATGTCTTGCAGACTTTTCATCATTTCAGCTTTGCTTCTGATTATAGTATTAAGTTGGTTCGGAATAATCAATGGAAAGAGATCCTTATTAAAGGAATACCTATAGATAATGGTTTTTTTCCAAAATTATATGGGGATATCGAGGAAAAAATAATTGACGAAAACAAGACGGGATATTTTAGTATCAACAATTTTGATTACAACAAGTATTTGGTAAAATGCCTAGGGCGTTACCTTGATAAGGTGAAAAAAGAGGGGTACAAAAATGTTATTATTGATATTAGAAGAAATCCTGGAGGGAGTGGTGATCACTTTGATGAATTGTTTTCATTACTATCGAATAAAAAAAAGATTCCTTATCAGTCTGGCGTTAAATTAAAAGTATCTAAAGCTACATATAAGGATTATTCTTACACGGAAGATGATTTTGGAAGATTGGTTGACTTGCCGGATTCTCTTATTGTGAAGGAGTGCCCACTGGATAATTCACTGTATAAAGGAGATTTTAATTATTACGTTCTGATAAGTCAGCAGACAGCATCAATGGCGGCTACTTTTGCTAATGTCATGCAGTATAATAAAATTGGTTTGCTGGTTGGAGAGTCTCTTGCTCACAACGCTTTGAATTATGGTGAAACTTTTATTGCAGAGCGAGATAATTCCTTTTGGACAATTTCAACAGTAGAGAACTTTGAATATACTAAGGCTGAGGGGGGAATTTTAAATCCGGATATTTCGATCCCTTTTGTTGCCAGTGAATATATGAAAGGCGGGGATCCTGTTTTAGAGAAGTGTATGGAGTATATTAAAAATCATACAAACTGATAAAGTTTATAGTCTATGAAAATATGTATCATCAACATTTTGTTTTTTGTAATGTTAATGTCGGCATCTGCTCAAATCTACAATCAAAAGAAGATCTATCAATTTGAGGTTGCGAAAACAGATGCTTTCGGATCCATTCAGCAGGAAGATTTATTTTTGGTTTGTCATGGAAAGGCATGGAAACTTGATCCTAGAAATCAGTTCTTAGCCGTTTGGTGTTCATCAAATATGGATAAATTCGGATTGAATTACCAGACCGGGATCATCGAAAATGAAAATAGAATTTGGCTGCATCCGCCTCGAAACGATCAATACATGATTCACGAATACTCTCCTTTTCCTGAAATTAGATTTCCGCTTGCAGTTGGAAATAAATGGGAAACAGATTTTGGTTGTGTTTGGGAAAATAGGCAGTTTAAAATAACTGCTAATGATAAGGTTTTTCATCTGTATGAGGTGGTGTCAATTGAAAAGGTTTATTCTGATTTAAAACAATCGGAAATTGATTGCTATAAAATTGTGGGAACTATAAATCATCCAAAAATTAAAACAAAATGGATTGGCTGGTTTAATTCGGAACTTGGGTTTGTAAAGATGACCTTCTATAATCTTGATCATTCGATTACAGAAATGTGTTTAAAGGATTCTTACAATTGGGAGGAGCATAAAAACAATTTCTTAGAATTTAAATTGTAGTGGTGATTAATATAAATTCACTGTTTAGTCCATTCCAACAATTTTCCCTATTTTTAGCTTGACTATAATAAATTGACTAACTACCATTCTGCCTTGAAGAAAAAATTTCCCCATTTCCGCCAATTGGATGCCATGGATTGTGGCCCGACCTGCCTGCGTATGATAGCCTCACATTTTGGTAAAAACTTCAGTCTGCAGTCTTTACGAGATAAATCGCACATTACCCGCGAGGGAGTTTCGATGCTGGGCATTGCTGATGCAGCTGAAAGTATTGGTTTGCGAACTATGGGCGTGCGCATTAGCTACGAGCAGTTACAGGATGATGCTGCGCTTCCGGCTATTTGCCATTGGGGGCAAAATCATTTTGTGGTGGTGCACAAAATCGAGGTAAAAAAGAAGACAACTACTGTTCATGTTGCTGATCCGGCATCTGGATTGCTAAAATTTACCAAAGAGGAATTTATTAAGTCGTGGGCAAGTACACAAAGTCAGGGGGAATTGAAAGGCTTGTGTTTGTTGGTGGAAACTACACCCGATTTTTACGCTCAGGGCGACGAGGATGTTTCCAACAAAAAAAGTATTGGTTTCCTGTTAAAATATCTAAGGCCGTACCGTAAGTTTTTGGTGCAATTGGCACTGGGAATGTTGTTTGGGAGTATGCTGCAACTGATTTTTCCATTCCTTACCCAATCCATAGTCGATGTAGGTATCAACACGCAAAACCTGAGTTTTATCTATTTGGTTTTAATTGCTCAATTAGTGCTGTTTATCTCTCGAATGTCGGTGGAATTCATCCGAAGCTGGATACTTTTACACATCTCAACACGAATAAACATCTCATTAATATCCGACTTTTTAATCAAGTTAATGAAGTTGCCCATTGGCTTTTTCGATATTAAAATGATCGGTGATTTATTGCAGCGGATACAGGATCATACCCGAATTGAAAATTTCCTGACATCATCAACCTTAAGCATCCTGTTTTCGATGGTCAATCTGGTGATTTTTGGAATTGTTTTAGCCATTTACGACATGCAAATCTTTTTTGTTTTTGTAATTGGATCGGTTTTGTATCTAATATGGGTGAATCTTTTTCTGCGAAAACGTCGAGAATTGGATGGGAAACGATTCGCTCAGTTATCGAACAATCAGAATTCATTGGTTCAGTTAATTACCGGAATGCAGGAAATTAAGCTGAACAACTGTGAGAAACAAAAGCGTTGGGAGTGGGAGCAAATACAGGCTGAATTGTTTAAGGTGAGAACCAAAGGTTTGGCTTTGAATCAGTATCAGGTATCAGGTTCCATTTTCTTCAACGAAACAAAAAATATCATCATCACCTTTTTGGCGGCCAAATCGGTACTTGATGGTGGCATGACCTTAGGTATGATGTTGGCAGTGTCTTACATTATCGGTCAATTGAATTCCCCGCTCGACAATCTGGTTCAGTTCATTCATTCGTGGCAGGATGCTAAAATTTCTCTCGAGCGATTGGGTGAAATTCACGAGATGAAGGAGGAAGAAATGCCAAATGAGGATCGTTTAACTGATATTCCAGAAGAAAAGGCCATAGATATTGAGAAAGTATTCTTTCAGTACGAAGGCCCGCATTCCGAAATGGTTTTGGATGATGTTAATTTGAAGATAGAAGATGGAAAAACGACTGCAATTGTAGGTGCATCGGGTAGCGGAAAAACGACTTTAATTAAGCTGATGCTGGGATTTTATCCCACTACAAAAGGACGAATTTCCTTGGGTGGAGTTACTCTCGAAAATTACAGTTCATCGATGTGGCGGCAAAATTGCGGAGTGGTGATGCAGGATGGGTTTATCTTTTCGGATACTATCGCCAAAAATATTGCTGTTGGTGATGAGTTCATCGATAAAAAGAGATTGTTGTATGCGGTTCAGGTTGCCTGCATCGACCTATTTATTGAAAGTTTGCCATTGCGCTACAACACACGGATTGGCGCCAACGGTCATGGTTTAAGTCAAGGGCAAAAGCAACGTATTTTGATTGCAAGAGCCGTGTATAAAAATCCTAAATTTTTGTTCTTCGATGAGGCAACTAATGCCTTGGATGCGAACAACGAAAAGGCAATCATGAACAATTTGGAGGAATTTAATAAGGGAAGGACTGTGGTTGTTGTGGCTCATCGCTTAAGTACAGTTCGTAGTGCCGATAAAATAATTGTTCTGGATAAAGGAAAGATTGTTGAGGAAGGAACTCATGCTGATTTAACAAAATTGAAGGGAGCTTATTATCAGTTGGTTAAGAACCAATTGGAGCTAGGAAATTAAATATTATTCACCCTATATATTTGTACCCCAAACCCCTAAAGGGGCTTCAATAAAAAGTCTGCTTTAGGGGATTTAGGGGTAAATCAGCGAGGGATATCAAAAATTTAATAGGCGTAAAAGCATGAATAAGGATACAAACATAGAATTACGGTCAGATGAAGTTAAGGAGATTTTGCAGCGAATGCCCAATTGGATCATTCGAAGCGGGACAACTCTTTTCTTTGTGGTTATTTTTGCTCTGCTGATTGGCAGTTGGTTCTTTCGTTATCCGGATATTATTCATTCCAAATTGGTTCTTACTACCTTAAATCCGCCTGCCGAATTGGTTGCCCGATCATCCGGACAGATTCAAAATCTGTATGTTGAAGATAATCAGGAAGTGAAAAAGGGAGAGCTTTTGGCCATTATCGAAAATCCTGCGGTTAATGATGATGTGTTCGTTTTAAAAACAAAAATGAACGAGTTTCATGAACATCTTACAGGTGTGGATGGCATTAAATCCAATTTGTTGGAAGGTAATTTTCGTTTGGGGGAAATTCAATCGTATTACAATGGGTTTTTAAAATCATATGCTGATTATCAGCGTTTTTTTGATTTGGATTATTACGATCGAAAAATAGAATCTTACAAGGATAAAATCAGTAAATACAATTTATATTACGAGCGGCAGTACCAGCAAAAAGTGATTTCTGAAAGTGAATTAGCGATATCAAAAAAGCAATTTCTTCGCGATTCATCTTTGTTTGACCGGGGTGTAATTTCGCAGTCCGATTTCCAAAATGCACGTAAAAAATATCTGGAACAGAGCTATGCTTTTCAGGGCACGCGTTCTTCACTTGCTTCTACTCAGATTAGTATTTCTGAAGTGGATCAGCAAATTATCGATTTAGAGTTAAATAAAGAAAGAGAGCGAAAGGAATTACAGAATCTGCTTATTCAATCATTCGATAACCTAAAGGCTCAAATAAACATTTGGGAACAAAAGTATGTCCTCATAACGCCTATTGATGGAAAGGTTAGTTTCAATCGGTTTTACAGCTCCAATCAAAATGTTAAGACTGGTGAAAGGGTTTTCACTGTTTTGCCTTCAGATTCCACTAAAATTATTGCCAGAGTTGAATTAGGAGTGCAGGGAGCGGGCAAGGTTAAAATAGGACAACGGGTGAATATAAAACTTGATAATTATCCTTATCTTGAATACGGGATGTTGGAAGGTACTATTCGGTCCATATCAAAAGTTCCGGAGGATCAGAAATACAGCCTGGATGTGGATTTTCCTAAAGGCTTGGTTACCAATTATGGAATTGAGTTGGATTTTGCACAGCAGATTGAAGGTCAGGCTGAAATAATTACAGAAGATCTTCGCCTGTTACAACGTATTTTTAATCCGATTCGATCATTAATTAAAGACCGTTTGTAACTTCACTAAAGAATATTGATTCGGTACGGATTGGTTTCTTCCCATGCAATAAATTTTGATACAAAAACAATTGATATGCAAAAGCTGGCTGTTGGGATAGATATTGGCGGAACAAATACGGTTTTTGGTTTGGTCGATAGAAAAGGAAATATTCTTGCTGAGGATTTCATTTTCACAAAGAAATATTTGGTTTTTCAAGCATTTATAGATGAATTATGTGATAGAATTCAGTCTCTTGCTGAGAAATTGAATTGTGAGTTGGTGGGTATTGGAGTAGGCGCTCCAAATGCAAATTATTTGGATCAATGCATTCAGGATGCCTCGAACCTGCCGTGGAAAGGGAAGTTTGAACTGGGTAAACTTTTGAGTCAAAAAATTAGAGTTCCTGTTTTTGTTACAAATGATGCTAATGCATCTGCCATGGCAGAGATGTTGTTTGGAGGTGCTGTTGGTATGAAAAACTTTATGGTTTTAACATTAGGAACAGGATTAGGATCGGGTATCGTTGTTAACGGGGAATTGGTGCATGGCCATTCTGGTTTAGCCGGTGAGATGGGACATATGATTGTGCGTCCTGAAGGTCGGCATTGTGGTTGCGGAAGATTGGGTTGTCTGGAGACTTATGTATCTGCAACAGGAATTAAGAGAACTGTGAGTAAATTATTCGCAAAATTTTCTTATTCAAGTGAATTGAGAAATATTCCCTTCAATAGAATGAGTGCCAGAAGATTAGCTTCGGAAGCTTATTCTGGGGATCAAATTGCAATTGAAGCCTTTGAGTTTACGGGTAAAATTCTTGGAATTGCTTTGGCGAATGTGATTGCTTTGAACAATCCGGAGGCCATATTTTTGTCTGGAGGATTATCTAAAGCCGGCAATTTAATTTTGAAACCGACACAATACCATATGGAACAGAATTTATTATCTGTTTTTCAAGAAAAAACGCAGTTAAAGCTGTCTACTGTTGAAGGAAATTCCGGTGTACTGGGATCAGCAGCACTCGTATGGAAAGTTGTTGAATAATTTGTAGATTTGACCCAGTTGATCAAATTAATCAGGCCGGGAATATTCATGAGAAGCTTAGCAGTATTTTTTTTTGAAATTGTTTTACTTACTAATTGCGCTCTTGGTCAGAAATTGGTGAAACCTTTTCAAACTCATAACCAAAGCCCTTTGGTTCATTTTTTCGGGATTCCAACCAACCCGGGAGGCTCAATTCTTGAGAAAAATTCTTTTTGTTTCGGTAACTATTTTAGTATTGCTAATAATGCTACAAGTGGTCAAATCAATGAAGAAGCCATATACTTGGATGGAGAGATGTATAGAAATGAACTATTTCTAAGTTACGGTCTATTTTCTAAACTGGAAGTTGGTATCGTTATTCCGGTAGTTAGGCATTCGAGTGGAGTTATGGATTCTTTTATTAGTAATTGGCACGATGCGTTTAACTTACCTGGGAAATCAAGGGACGTTATGCCAGCATACAATTTAAATTACTTTTTCATGGAAGAAGAGGAAATCGTTTTCGAAATGAATGAAAGTAAACTTAGTTTTGGTGATATTAGTTTTTCTATGGGAACACCCATTATACAAAGTCCAAACCACGATCTCTCTTTTCGCACTTTCGTGAAGATACCAACCGGAAATAAAACAAATTTAGTGGGTAGTGGAACTAGTGATTTTGGATTCCAAATAACAGGAATGCTTAATTCAACCCCCGAAAGGAAACAGTTTTCCTTTTACTATTCAGGAGGTTATTTAAGGATTGGCAAAGGAGCATTACTGGAAAACAAAGTAACCCGCAATGTTGGTTTTGGAAGTTTTGGTCTCGCCTTTAATGCGAATAATAATTGGTATTTAAAGTCTCAACTCGATTTTCATACAAGTTTGTATGAAAAATCATATACTAAACAATTGGGAAAAGCATCTGCACAATTAGTTCTCGGACTGGATTATTTTGTTGCAAAAGATGTAGCTGTTTCGCTTGCCTTTGTTGAGGATATCATTGTTAATACAGCACCTGATTTTGTTCTTCAGATGGGAGTATCATATCAGTTTTAATATTTATAAAGCAAATATTTATGAGTTTAATTGGCAATATTATTTGGATAATTTTCGGAGGAATATTCATTTTCTTAGAATATATTATCAGTGGTTTACTAATGTGCTTAACGATTGTTGGAATACCATTTGGGCTGAAAATCATACAGCTATCTATGTTAGGATTGGCTCCATTCGGGCAAAAGGTGGTGTATAACGAGCATGCCGGGGGATGCTTAAGTATTCTTTTAAATGTAATCTGGATTTTTATCGGAGGATTGTGGATTGCTCTAACTCATTTGTTATTTGCGCTGTTATTTGCCATCACAATAATTGGGATTCCATTTGCAGTTCAGCATGTTAAGTTAGCAGGTTTTGCATTAACTCCATTTGGAAAAAGTATTCGGTAGTGTCTGCTAAATATACAAACGCCTATAAAAAAGAAGAATCCTGACCGAGAGGTCAGGATTTTCACAAAATACTTAAACAACAAACACTAACATAAACGTTCCTTAACGCGTATGTCAACAAAAGTGAAAAAAATAATCGGGATAAAAAAGTATTTAGTAAGCTTATAAGACTCAAATTATCAAATATTTCCATCGAAATCGTTTGTGTGCCCCTTATTTATTTTTGATATAAATACCGAACGGTCTTTTTCTCACGCAAAAATCGAATTGCTCCACGTGGAACATCTATGAATTCATTTTCAGACACTTTAGGAAAATGAAAAATAAAATTATCATATATTTGCCAATTCTAATACACTAATTTACTTGATTTGAATCCTCTTAAAAAGCTTGCCGGAGAAACAGTCATTTATGGAGTAAGTTCCATCTTGGGCCGATTGCTTAATTGGTTACTGGTGCCACTGTATACCAGTTTATTTATTCCCGAAGACTATGGGATTGTTACGAATCTAATGTCGTATGTTGCTATATTACTGGTTGTTTTAACCTATGGCATGGAAACAGGATATTTTCGGTTCGCAAGTCAAGAGAAGGAGGGCGATAGCACCTTTTCAACGTGTTTTATTTCTTTAATTACAACAAGTATTTTGTTCTTGATTATTATTGCATGTTTTTTAAATCCGCTCGCTGTTTTTTTCGAAATTCCTACAAACAAGAGCTTTATTATACTGCTTGCACTTACATTGGGACTTGATGCTATAACAGCTTTGCCATTTGCAAAATTACGCAAGGAGAACCGAGCGGTTCGTTATGCAGGACTAAAGCTGATCAACATTGGAGTTAATTTGGGAATAAACCTCTTTTTTTTACTCTTGTGTCCATGGATTTATAATAACTATCCTCAAATTCCAATCACTATAATATGGAATCCTGAATTTGGAATCGGTTATATTTTTCTGGCTATATTTGTTTCCAGCTTCATAAATTTACTGTTACTGCTTCCAGATATATTAAGGGTTCGATTAAAGTTGGATCGAAAATTACTCATTAAAATTCTGATCTATTCTTCACCGATCTTAGTGGTAAGCATATGTGGAACACTCAATATCAATTTAGATAAAATGATAATGCCGGAGTTGATTCCTGAATCACAAAATCCTTTCTATCAAACAGGAATTTACGGAGCAAATTACAAGCTTGCAGTAATCATGACTCTATTTATACAGGCTTTTCGATATTCTTTCGAGCCATTTTTCTTTTCTCAGGCAAAAGAGAAGAACTCAAAGCAGGTGTATGCCGATGTGTTAAAATACTTCGTAATACTTGGTCTTATTATTTTTCTTGGGGTGATGTTCTATCTTGATATTGTAAAGATCTTAATTGATTCCCGTTATCATGAAGGACTGGGAATTGTACCGTACGTACTTCTGGCAAATTTATTTTTTGGAATATTTTTCTCTTTATCTTTGTGGTACAAGCTAACCGATAATACTCGGTTTGGTGCCTATATAGCTATTGTCGGGGTTATAATTACTGTAGTTTTGAATATTTTGCTTGTTCCAATATTCGGGTATATGGGGGCAGCATATTCAGTTCTTGCCTGCTTTTTTGTAATAACTGTAATATCCTATATCGCAGGTCAAAAATACTATCCTGTACCATACGATTTAAAGGGAATACTTTTTTATCTGCTGCTTGCAACAACCATTTTTGCAATCAGCACTTATTTTAACCCAGAAAATCAATGGCTGAAAATGGCTGAAAAAACTCCATTGTTATTGCTTTTTATGATTGTATTTATTCAAAAAGAGCGATTGTGGAGTTCTTTAGGAAAGATTGTTGGTATAAACAGGAAAAGGAAGTAATCAGGATCTATTATCAACCTTTCATAAGAGTTTTGAAAAATGTATCTTAGCCACTCGAAAAAAAAATGAAATATTCTTCAAGCAATTGTCATTTATATGGAACGCTCATGACAAGGAATTTTGACACACAGGAGGATGATTATTCCAGCATGCTAAGTTCCATCTGACCATAAAATAAAAAATATAAACAGATGAAAGTAAAAATAGTTAACAAATCGAAGCACGACTTACCTAAATATAGTACGGAATTATCTGCAGGTATGGATCTTAGAGCAAATCTGGACGAACCGGTATTATTAGAATCATTGGAACGTAAATTAATAAAAACAGGATTGTTTATTGAATTACCTGCCGGATACGAAGCTCAAATTCGACCTCGTTCAGGTATGGCTCTAAAAGAAGGGATTACTGTATTAAATACACCAGGAACTATTGATGCTGATTACCGTGGTGAAATAGGAGTAATTCTTGCAAATCTTTCAAATCGTGTGGTGGAGATCAAAGATGGAGATAGAATTTGTCAGATGGTTGTTGCTGCTCATGAAACGGTAAGGTGGGAACCGGTTGAGGATTTGGAGACATCAGAAAGAGGTGCCGGAGGATTCGGACATACAGGAAAATCCTAATGCGTTAAAAATTATTAATTTGGATCAAAACAAATTGTAAAAGGGTACATTTGATCCGTTTTTTAGTTATTTTACAATTCACTACTACTAGATATTTTAACAGATGAAAATAATTGTTCCAATGGCAGGAATGGGGAAACGCATGCGTCCTCATACTTTAACGGTTCCAAAACCTTTAATTCCAATTGCAGGCAAGCCTATTGTTCAGCGCCTTGTCGAGGAAATTGCAAAAGTTTCCGACGAAGCAATTGATGAAATAGCATTCATTATTGGTGATTTTGGCAAGGAAGTCGAAGAAAGATTATGCGGTATTGCTAAAAATATTGGCGCTAAAGCAAGTATCTACTATCAGGAAGAAGCATTGGGTACTGCTCATGCCATTTATTGCGCGGCACCTTCATTATCCGACAAGGTTGTAGTTGCTTTCGCAGATACTTTGTTTAAAGCAGATTTTGTTTTGGATGCTGAGGCAGACAGTGTGATATGGGTACAAAAAGTTGAGGATCCATCTGCTTTTGGGGTTGTTAAAATTGATGATGAGAACAACATTACGGATTTTATAGAGAAGCCAAAGAATTTTGTATCTGATTTAGCAATCATTGGAATTTACTATTTTAAAGATGGTGATAATCTGCGGGATGAATTGGAATATCTGATGAAAAATAAGGTGCTGGTAAATGGTGAATACCAGCTTACAAATGCACTGGAAAACATGAAGAACAAAGGACTTTCTTTTAAGCCAGGACAAGTTATAGAATGGATGGATTGTGGAAATAAGGATGCAACCGTTCATACAAATCAAAGAATATTGGAATACCACAAGAATGATGATTTAGTTTGCCCTTCGTCTTCAGCTGAAAATTCCATTATTATTCCTCCATGTTACATTGGAGAAAATGTAAAAATTAAGAATTCGGTAATTGGACCTCATGTTTCGGTAGGTGCAAATACGACAGTAAGTAATACTTTGGTTCGCAACTCAATCATTCAGCGTAACTCAAATCTTGAAAACTTAAACCTTGAAAATTCTATGATAGGTAATTATGTTGATGTTCAGGGTGAAGTTTCGGAGTGGAATGTTGGAGATTTTGCGACCTTCTCAAAATAAAGATAGATGAAGGTGGGATGTAAATTTTGGATGGCAGTTCTTATCGGTTGTTTGGTGTCAGGCTCTGTTTTAGCAGGGGAAATTGTGCCAATGCCTAAAAAAGAGATAGTACAGAAAGAAGTAAAGTTGACAGAGGCGCAAAAATTAGAGTTCGATTTTGCTTTTGCGGAGGCAACGAAGGCTATTTTGCTGCAGGAGTTGGATAAAGGACTTTCTTTGTATGCAGCTTGCCTTAAAATTGATCCGTCGAGTGCTGTTGTTCGTTACGAATTGGCGAATATTTATATGAGTCAGGAAGATTTGGGGAGTGCACTGGAGCTTTCCAGAGCTGCTGTTTCATTGCAGCCATTAAATATTTGGTATCAAATTCAGCTTGCAAATATTTACCAAAAAAAGGGGATGATGGATCAAGCTTGTGCTGTGTATGATGACTTGGTAAAATTACATCCGGAACGAAACGACTTTTATTATTTACAAGCCGCGATATTTGCTTCAGTAGAAAAATTTGATGAAGCCATAGAAGTCTATAATCGTTTGGAGAAAAAGGAGGGAATCCAGGAAGGGATCTCGTTGGAAAAAGAACGCTTGTATCTTGCTGCAGGTAACAGAAAAATGGCCTATTCCGAAATTCAGAAGCTGATAAAAAAGAATCCTTACCGGGCTGATTTCTATGGAATGTTAGCCGATTTGTATATGGAGGACAAAGATGAAGATAAAGCTTTTGAGCAGTATGAAAAGATATTGAAAATTGATCCGGAAAACGGTTTGGTTCATTTTTATTTAGCGGATTTTTATCGAAGAAAAGGCGAAATTGAAAAAAGTAATGCTTCACTTACAAAGGCTTTCAGAAATCCAGAAATTGAATCGGATCAGAAAATTCAATTTTTAATTTCCATTTTGATGAATGGAAATAAAGAAGGCATGTCTGATGAATATTTGAAAGAATTATTGGACATATTGGTTGAAGTTCATCCGGGACAAGTAAGAGTACATGCACTTTATGCTGATTTTCTTAGAAAAAGAAAAGATAATGAAGGCGCACGATATCACTTAAGGAAAGTGCTTGAAGAGGAAAAAACAAATTATGTAGTTTGGGAAGAATTGCTTTTAATAGACAATGAAATGTTGGATTTTGAAAGTATGTTTAATGAAAGCTCTGAAGCATTAAAATATTTTCCGACCCAACCTCTTTTATATATCTTTAAAGGCGTTGCTGCAGCTCAAAAACAAGAGTACAAAACCGCAGTTGAAACATTGGAGGAGGGTTTTTCTTATATTGGTGAAAATGTAAAGTTACGGGTTCAGTTTAAGACTTACTTAGGTGATGCTTACTATCAAATGGGCGATGCACAAAAAGCATTTAAAGCGTATGATGAGGTATTGTTGTTTGAGCCGGAAAATGTAATTGTGTTAAATAATTACAGCTATTATTTATCAGTTAAAGGGCAAGAACTTGAAAAAGCTAAAAAAATGAGTTCTCTTTGCATCAAACTCGAGGCAGAAAACTCTACTTATCTGGATACTCATGGATGGGTTTTATATCGAATGGGAGAATTTAAGGATGCTAAAAGTGTTTTGGAAAAAGCTTTGAAATTCGGGGGGGGAGAATCTGCTGTAATTGTGGAGCATTATGGTGATATTCTTTTTCGTTTAGGGGAGAATGAAAAGGCTCTTGAAGAGTGGAAAAAAGCAATTGAAATAGGTGAAGGTTCAGTGTATTTGGCCGAAAAAATAAAGACAGGGAGCATTCCTGAAGAAGAAGAGAAGCAAGAAAATGGGCAATAAAAAATATTCAAAAACTGTCGTAAGGGCTCTGATCGTTATCATTGCCCTTTTTCAGTTTTCCTGTAAATCATTTTATGAGTTAGGTGTTGAGAAGGCAAAACCAATCTCCGACAATAGGTTATATAATGGGCTAATAGATAGTAGTTTAAATTATAAAAGTATATATGTAAAGCGCTTTTCTGCAAGCTTTTCGGTTGATGGCATAAGCAAAAGTTTTAAAGGTTCTATTAAAATAGAAAAGGATAGTATTATTTGGATTGATATTACTGCCTCTGTTGGGATACCGGTAGCCCGGCTGCTCATTACACCTGATTCTGTAAAAATGATCGATCGGATAAAGAAAACCTATTTTATTGATAACTTTGAGTTTCTTTCTGACAAACTAAATATGGATTTGGATTTTTATTCTTTCCAAAGTATTCTTACCAATTCAATTTTTAGAGTAGACAATGAAGAGAAGGAAAAAGCTTTTATTCGATCCTTTGATGGAAAAATAATTGACAACAAGTATGTTTTTATATCTGATAAAGCGAGAAAGATTGATCGAAAATTAAAAAAGGATAAGCTGGAAAAATTAAATAGGTTTAATTATCAAAGAGTAGATATCGATCCTTCATTAATGAGAATTACAGATATATTGGTAAAGGAATTTGAAGCCGCGAGAGACATTACGATTAAGTATCGGGATTTCACTGTTTTTGAAAGCAGGAAGTTTCCTCAACGATTGGCTTTTGAAGTAAAGGATCCAAAACATTTATTATCTTGTAACATTAAATTTAATAAGGTAACATTTAGTGAAGATCTGCGCTTTTCGTTTACAATACCGGACAAATACGATCGAATTTATCCATAAAACCACTATGGGAATTAACAAATTAACGTGTAATAAAATATTTTATTTAGTAATTGCTCTTCTGTTTTTATCATCAGTAGATGCTTTTTCTCAGCATGATATTTCTACTCTTAAAAAACGAAAAGAGCAGAATTCTAAAGATATAGCGTATACCAATAGTCTTCTTAACAACACTTTGAAGAATAAGAATGTAACGTTGGGGCAATTAAACCTTCTAAATCAAAGAATAAAGTCCAGACAAGCTTTGATTCAGTCCATTGAAAATGAAATTTCTTATATCAATTCTCAGATAGGTAAAATTAATGCAGATGTAAAAGGATTGGAAGATGAATTGAATAAGCTGAAACAACAGTACGCAAAGGTGATTCAATACGCATACAAGCAAAGAAATTCACACGAAAAACTGATGTTTTTATTGTCATCGAAAGATTTTAACCAAGCTTATAAACGATATAAGTATCTTCAGCAATTTTCGGAATACAGCAAAGAACAAGGCAAACTGATAGGCTCCAAAAAAGATACACTGAAAGCAAACCTGCTTCGTTTAAAAACGGCAAAGAGTGAAAAAGTTGTTTTGCTATCCGATAAAACAAAGGAAAGTCAGAGTTTAGCTCAAGAGAAATCTCAGCAATCTGAGATTATTTCAAAATTGAAAAAGCGTGAAAAACAACTTAGGGATGATTTAAGGAAACAACAACGGTATACTAAAAAGCTGGAAAAAGAAATTCAGAAAATCATCGAAAATCAGGCTAAACTGGCAGCCAAGAAAAACAGCGGAGGAGGCAAATATGGCTTAACTCCAGAGGAAAAAGTTCTTTCAGAATCATTTGATCAAAATAAGGGAAAGCTTCCATGGCCAACAAAAACTGGTTTTATATCTGAAAAATTCGGAGAGCACAAACATGCAGTACTTAAGCATGTTAATGTTCGAAACGATGGTGTAAATATAACGACTGACAACAATGCCGAATGTCGCTCTATTTTTAAAGGGGAAGTCACACACATTCTTTCAATGCCTGGTCTTAATAATGTAATCATTATTCGCCATGGTGAGTTTTTCTCAGTTTATTCAAACCTTTCTTCAGTTACCGTGAAAAAAGGCGATATAGTTACTTCTAAAGAGAAAATTGGGGTGGTGTATACCGACCAGGCACAAAGCCAAACTGTTCTTAAATTCCAATTATGGAAAGGGAGTACAAAATTGGATCCTTCATTGTGGTTGTATCGGAATTAACTCTTTTACGTAGTAGTTGATATGGGTTCTAAGCAGGAAATTTTTATCGAAAAATTAGATCGGTTTATTCGAAAATACTACCAAAATCAGCTCCTAAGAGGTTTGCTTTTGAGTATTGTTCTGATTTTGTCCTATTTCTTGATTGTCTCATATACAGAATACTTGCTGTATTTTTCAGTTTCGGTTCGAACATTTCTCGCTATTTTTTCTGTACTTTTTTTTTCGTTAATGATCGTGAAACTAATTATTTTACCCATAATTGGTTTGTTGCAGATTGGAAAAAGAATAAGCTACAGGCAGGCAATTAGTATTATTACACAATATTTTCCAGATCTGCAGGATCGGTTGATTAATACATTGGAATTAACCGAGCTGTCAGCTAAAAGTGATTCATCCGCCGACTCCCTTTTAATGGCCAGCATCAACCAACGAATGGAATCTATTCAATTGATTCCTTTTAGAAAAGCGATATCATTCAAATCGAACCTTAGCTACTTAAAATACCTTATTATCGTATTTATAGCAATTATTGGAACTTATATTGCCTTGCCGGATATGTACTCCAGCAGCGCGAATCGTCTGGTTCATTTTAGGAAGGAATACATCGCTCCAGCCGACTTTAAATTTGTAGTAAATCAAAGTGTTATGAAGGTGGTTCGAGGCTCTGATTTCTACTTAGAAGTGCAAACCGAAGGTAAATATGTGCCGGCTGATGTCTACCTGGTATGTGAAGGGAATCAGTTCCTATTAAAAAAGGAAGGAAGTAATCGTTTCAGTTATCTTTTCAGGAATGTAAATAGAGAAGTAAGTTTCTTTTTAAAGGCCGGTAAAATAACATCATTAACCTATCAGCTGGAGATTTTATTAAAACCGGGAATTAAGTCTTTTGAACTTACGGTAAAATCACCATCTTACACAAAATTACCAGAAAGTAAAGAGAAAAATTTGGGAGATATTAGTGTACCCGAAGGATCTTTATTGGAATGGACGATTGAGGGGGAGGACACCAATTCAGTTCAAGTTGTCTTCAATGATTCTTTAAATCAGGTCGATTCAAAAGATAAAGGCAATACCTTCTTATTTTCAAAAACCATTTTTCAGAAAAACAACTACCAAATTTATGTTAGTAATAAGCAATTTGAAAAACAGCTTTTTGCCAATTATACCATTGATATAATACCAGATCTTTATCCGCAAATTCAGGTGTCAGTTATACAAGATACTTTATTGCCTACGGCCTACTATTTTAAAGGTATATTGAAGGATGATTATGGATTTTCGAAATTACGGTTTTGTTATCTTATTAATGATCAGTTACCTGTTTACATTCCTCTAAGCTTGAATCGGAATCTTAGTTCTCAGGAGTTTTATTATGCCTTCGATTTTGCAAATGTTGATGTAAGCGAAGGAAGTCGTGTACAATATTATTTTGAAGTTTTCGATAATGATGGAATAAATAAACCGAAAATGTCTCGTTCCCGGCAATTTTCTTTATTAGTTCCGGATTCGAAGCAGTTGTACGATTTAAATACAAGTATGCAGGATAGTATCTCGAATCGAATCGAAAAAGGAATTGATCTGAGTCAATCCATACAGGAAGATATAAAGCGTCTGCAGAAAAATATGTTGGATGGTACCGGAGACAAATGGCAGCAACAGCAAATGTTTCAGCAAATCGATTCTAAAAAGAAACAATTGGATAAGTTGCTAAATAATATCAAGCAAGAGAATTCAAAAAAAAATCAGCTGTCAAATTCTTTGGGACAAAAAGATTCTTTACTAATCGAAAAGCAAAAACAAATTGAAAAGCTTCTTGAAAATGTAATGGATGATGAGTTGCAAAAATTGTTTGAAGAATTTAACAAATTGGCTGAAGATTTTAAACCGGAAGATTTAAATAAGCTAGGGAACCAAATAAACATGTCGTTTGATGATTTTCAGAAACAAATGGATCGCAACCTGAGTTTGTTGGAACGATATGATATTGAGGCTCGTATGAATAAAATTATTGATAGAATTGATAAAATTGCCGATAGTCAGGAGGAAATTAGTGAGCTAGGGCACAGGCAGGAGGAAAAAATGAATTCTCAGCAAGTTGAGGAAAGTCAAAAATGGGATGAGCTGAAAAAAGATCTGCAAAATCTTCTCGAAAAAAATTCCGGCATTAGTGACCCGTATCAATTTCAAAATCCTTCCGAAGATCTTGAGTCTATCTCTGAGATGATGAAAGAATCAAAAAACTTTCTAGAAGAAGGTAAAACCTCTAAGGCTTCAAAAAATATGAAAGCAACTTCTAAAAAACAAAAAGCACTTGCTCAGAAGTTGAATGGTAATCTTTCAAAAAGTGTAAGTGCTCAGCTTACCGTTGATATTGATAATTTAATTCGCCTGATGAATAACCTGATGGAATTTTCATTTCAGCAGGAGGTCGTATTGACTGATTACAAAACTGTGGATTATCGAAATCCTTTATTTGTAAAAATGATTGAAGAACAGGGGGGATTAAAAGAAGAGTATTTATTAATTCAGGATTCATTGCTATCTCTTTCATCTCACTCACCTCAGGTTGCAGCTTTAATTGGAAATAGAATTTTTGGTATAGGCAATTATCTCGATCAGGTTCTCGAAGAAGCTAACAACAGAAGAAAAATTCAAGCCAATGTTACACAACAAAAAGTATTAACTGAAGTTAACGAATTATCACTGTTTCTTTCCGAGGCATTAAAACAACTCATGGAACAAATGGCGAATGCTATGCCTGGCGATCAAATTGGCGATCAAAAAGGAGGAAAACCATCATTTGCGGGTATGCAATCGGAGCAGCAGTCCTTAAAAAAGATGTTGGAGGAGATGATTCAGGAAATGAAATCAGGAAATGGTAAAAATAATTCTAAAGAAAAATTGGGAAAGTTTTTACAAAGGCAGGAAATGTTTCAACAAAATTTGAGTGAAATTCTTCAGAAAAGTGGAGTTGGAGACGAGACAGAGAATATATTACGTGAAATAATGAAAATGATTGACCAAATGCAATCAGACATATCTAATTTTTCCATAAATTCGAATACAATTAATAGGCAAAATAGAATAATTTCTCGTTTGTTGGAAGCTGAAAACGCTCAGAGAGAAAAAGATTTTGATAAAAAAAGAGAAAGTAATTCTGGAAATATTATTAAATTGAGTAACCCTACGGAAATATTTGAGTATAAAAGAATACGAACAGATTTTGAAGGTATTTTCGATGACTCTTATGTAAAAATGCTCGACTACTATAATAAATTGTATTTGGATTACATGATCAAAATAAATAATGACTAAATCAGAAAAATTGCTAATCTTTCCATCCGAATTAGAGAATATAAGCAGAGTTGAAAGGCTCATAGATGAGATTTCTTCATCTCATAACCTTAGTTCTGAAATTTACGGAAAAATTTCAGTTGCTCTTATTGAAGCTGTCAATAATGCGATCTTGCATGGCAACCAGCTAGACGTAACTAAAAAGGTGAAAGTTAAATACAATATTGATGACGAATCTATTAGTTTCATTGTGTGGGATGAAGGTAAAGGATTCGATTTTTCTAATATTCCTGACCCAACGCTTCCTGAAAATTTGGAGAAGACACATGGACGGGGAGTTTTTCTAATGAATCACCTGGCTGATGATATTGAATTTGGAGAGAATGGTGCTATAGTAGAAATGAAATTTATTTTTGGATAAAAAATGTTGATTACTTACGATACGTGTGAAGCTAGTATTCCCGCGATTGATCAGAAGCGCTTAAGCGAATGGATCAATCGCGTTGTTGTTAATAATAGTTTCGAAATTGGAGAGATAAATTACTATTTCTGCTCTGATAATTACCTGCTTGAAATGAATCGTGAACACTTAAATCACGATTACTTTACGGATATAATTACTTTTGATTATACTGTTGCTGATATTGTATCAGGAGATTTATTTATAAGTGTTGATACAGTTCTTGATAATGCAAAAGAATACGGATGCGAGTATCTTCAGGAATTGCATCGTGTAATGATTCATGGAGTCCTTCATTTAATGGGAATTGATGATAAAACTGATGAGGATCAGGAAATAATGACCCAAAAGGAGGACGAATCATTAGCATTACTTTCCGATATTGATTAAATTTGTGAAATTTTTTTAGTTTATTGATCTGAATTCTAGATAATTAGCTTGGGTGTGTCCATTGTAGTTAATTGGTTTTCAGTTTTTTAGATAAAATAATTACCTTTGCACGAATAAGAATAACGAATATAAATATCTTTTATTGTATGTTGCCAAAGTATGATGTTATAGTAGTAGGTGCCGGTCATGCCGGATGTGAGGCGGCAACAGCTGCGGCAAACCTTGGATCTTCGGTTCTTTTGGTTACCATGGATATGAATAAAATTGCTCAAATGTCATGTAATCCAGCTATTGGTGGAATTGCAAAAGGGCAAATTGTTCGTGAATTAGATGCCTTGGGAGGCTTTACAGGAATAGTTACCGACCGTTCATCCATCCAATTCCGTATGCTTAATCGTTCTAAAGGACCTGCAATGTGGAGTCCAAGATCACAATGTGATAGAATGATTTTCTCTTCGGAATGGAGAAAAATTGTTGAGAATACAGATAATTTGGACATGTGGCAGGATGCTGTTGTTCAGGTAATTATAGAGGATGGCAAGGCAGTTGGTGTGACTACTAAATTGGGAATTGACATTACTGCGAAATCGGTAATATTAACCAATGGAACTTTCCTTAACGGATTAATGCACATTGGACGTAAACAGGAAAAAGGGGGGAGAACAGCAGAACCTGCATCTGTAGGAATTAGTGAACAATTAAAAAGTATTGGCTTTGAAGTTGGGAGAATGAAAACCGGAACTCCTGCACGTTTAGATGGCAGAAGTATCGATTTTTCAGTAATGAAAAGACAGGATGGGGAAGAAGGATTTTATCAATTTTCTTATCTGACAGATCATGTAGATCGTATTCTTACTCAGAGACCATGTTATATTACGTATACAAATCTGGATGTTCACGATAGTCTCAGAGAAGGGTTTGAAGAATCTCCGATGTATAATGGAACAATTCAGAGTACAGGTCCAAGATATTGTCCGAGTATAGAATCTAAGCTGTCAACTTTTGCTGAGAAGCAGGAACATTTGCTTTTTTTAGAACCAGAAGGAGAGCACACTCATGAGTATTATATCAACGGATTTTCATCGAGTCTTCCTTGGGATGTTCAGCTAAAAGCACTTCAAAAAGTTCCGGGATTGGAAAATGTGAAAATGTATCGTCCGGGATATGCAATTGAATATGACTATTTTGATCCAACACAACTTCATCATACTTTGGAAACAAAATTGGTTTCGAACTTATTTTTTGCCGGACAGATTAATGGCACAACCGGATATGAAGAAGCAGGAGCTCAGGGAATGATGGCAGGAATAAATGCGAGTTTATTGGTGCAAGGAAAAGAGGCTTTCACACTGAATAGAGACGAAGCTTATATTGGTGTTTTAATTGACGATTTGGTAACTAAAGGTGTTGATGAGCCTTACCGAATGTTTACATCAAGAGCCGAATACCGTATTTTATTAAGGCAGGATGATGCAGATTTACGCTTAAGTCCTAAGGCTTTTAAATTAGGATTAGTGGGACAAAAACGAATTGACTTGCTGGAAGAGAAAATTGAGTTTAGAGATAAATTAGTTACCTTTTGTAAAGAGTTTAGCTGCAAACCAAAATTCTTAAATCCGGTTCTGGAAAAATTAGGAACGGCACCATTAAAACAGGGCGTTAAATTGTATGATATTATTCTTCGTCCGCAGGTTCAGATTAAAGATTTGCTGGAAGATATTATCCCATTAAAAGAAGTGGTGGATTTAATACCAAACAGACGGGAAGAAATTATTGAAGCTGCTGAGGTTTTAATAAAATATTCGGGCTATATAAATAGGGAAAAATTGATCGCAGAAAAATTAACCCGCTTGGAGAATATTAATATAAAAGGCAGATTTGAGTATACAAGTTTGCAATCTATTTCGACTGAGGCAAGACAAAAATTGGATAAAATTCAGCCTCAAACTATTGGACAGGCATCGCGGATATCGGGTGTTTCTCCTAGCGATATTAACGTTCTTTTGGTACTCATGGGACGATAACGTTCCACGTGGAACTAAGGAGTATTTAAAAATAGTTTACTCCTTAAAACGCCCGAAATTGCCTTTTTGCATGTCGAAAAGTTAATTTCGGGCGTTTTTGAAGGCAATATTGAGCTATTTTAGGAATTGAATTTGGAGATTACCATTATTAAATGATAATAGATGAGATATGACAAGTAATAGATTTTCGATATCAGGTAAAGTTGTGGATGTTGTTTCGCGTGAAATAATCAATGCAGAGGTGTATGTTGAAGAGGGAAGAATCACTTCCATTAGTAAGAGGGATTCTGTTCCTGATCAATATATTTTGCCAGGACTTGTTGATGCACACATGCACATTGAAAGTACCTTATTAATACCAAGTCGATTTGCAAGTTTAGTTGTACAGTTTGGCACATTAGGTTTGGTTACAGACCCGCACGAAATAGCAAATGTACTGGGTGAGATTGGCGTTGATTTCATGATTAATGATGCCGGTAAAGTTCCTTTGGAAATTCGCTTTGGTGTTCCGTCATGCGTACCGGCCACCAAACACGAAACTTCAGGTTTTGTTTTGGATAGTAATATTGTGGAAAGCTTACTGAAAAGAGAAGAAGTTGTTTGTCTTGCTGAAGTAATGGATTTTGTTGGTGTGATTGAAGACGATCTTGAGGTACTCAAAAAAATAGTAGCGTGTAAGAATCTTGGAAAAAAAATAGACGGTCATGCTCCAGGTTTAAAAGGAAGGGATTTGAAAAAATATGTGGCATCTGGAATTTCTGCGGATCATGAATGTTCAACTTTGGAGGAAGCTCTTGAAAAGATTTCTTTAGGGATGATGATTCAAATAAGGGAGGGTAGTGCTGCTAAAGATTTTGAGGCGCTGTATTCTTTGTTGGAAACACACCCGGATAGAATCATGTTGTGCACAGATGATTTGCATCCAGATGATTTAATTGAAAATGGGCATATAAATTTTCTGATTAAACGTGGATTGAAGAAGGGACTTAATTTATTTTCATTACTGCGGGCCGCTAGCTACAATCCAATCCATCATTACGGATTAAACCTGGGATTGCTGCAGGTTGGCGATTCTGCGGATTTTATTGTAGTTGATCATCCGGAATCATTTGTTGTAGAGCAGGCATTTCGAAAAGGTGTTTGTATTTATAAAAATAAGGAGGTTTTGTTTAATGTAAGTAATGAAATCATCTTGAATAATTTTAGTCGAAAACCAATTCAATTAGCAGATTTGGCTGTTAAGCCTCAAAATGGTTCATTGCGGGCAATGGTTGTTAAGGATGGTGATCTGATAACTGATTCAATTTTGTGTACACCAAAGGTAATTGATACAAATGTTGTATCTGACGTTGATAATGATTTATTGAAAATGGTTGTGATGAGTCGATACGATAATGGAAAACCAGTAATGGGATTTGCCAAAGGATTTGGTTTTAAAAATGGAGCTATTGCCGAAAGTATTGCTCACGATAGTCACAATATTATTGCGGTAGGAACAAGTGATGAAGATTTACTTCATGCAATTAATACTCTAATTGAAATGAAAGGTGGTATTGTTGCAGTTAACAACGGAGAAAGTGAGTCGGTTGAATTGGAAGTTGCGGGATTAATGTCGAACAAGACAGGAGAGGATTTGGTAAGGGAATATGCAAAATTGAGTGAATTTGCTTCCGATTTGGGATCGAATTTTCAGTCTCCTTTTATGACTCTTGCATTTATGTCTTTACTGGTAATTCCTAAACTAAAATTATCAGATAAAGGTCTTTTTGATGTTAAAGAATTTAGAGTAATAGACCTTTTTAAAGAAGAGTAAGCTATATTAGTGGAAAATTATAATAAGTGATAAAAAACAAAAACATAGATCATTTAAAATTTTTGGTTTCTGCTTTGCCGGAAGAGCCAGGAGTTTATCAGTTTTTTGATGAGAACGATACAATTATATATGTAGGAAAAGCAAAGCGACTCAAAAGAAGGGTTGCTTCCTATTTTAACAAAGTTCACGATTCGGCAAAAACCAATATAATGGTTCGCAAAATTGTGGATATTCGGCACATTGTTGTTGAATCGGAAGAGGATGCCCTGTTATTAGAGAATAACTTAATAAAAAAACATCAGCCGCGGTACAATGTTCTTTTGAAAGACGATAAATCTTTTCCCTGGATTTGTATTAAAAGCGAAAACTTTCCAAGAGTGCAAGTCACCCGTCATTTGATTAAAGATGGTTCGGAATATTTTGGACCCTATACGAGTGTGAAAATGGTTCGGATTTTAATGGATATGATGCGGTCTTTGTATCAACTTCGAACTTGTAATTTAAGTTTGTCGGAAGAGGGGATTAGAGATCAGAAATTCAAAGTTTGTTTGGAGTATCATATTGGGAATTGCAAAGCACCTTGTGTTGGGAAGGAGAGTAAAGAAGAGTATGAACAAACAATACAGGATATTCGGAATATATTGAAAGGAAATATTGGTTCGGTAACTTCTCATTTGAAAGAAAAAATTCAGGAACTGGCCAATGATTTTAAATTCGAAGAAGCACATCTTATTAAAGAGAAATTAGATTTACTCGCAAAGTATCAAAGTAAGTCAACGATTGTAAATCCTTCTATTAATAACATTGATGTGTATTCTATTGTTGATGATGAAGATTCTGCGTATGTAAATTTTTTAAAAGTGGTAAATGGAGCCATTATTCAGGCACACACCATTGAAATGAAAAAGAAAATTTACGAAAGTAAAGAGGATTTGCTTTTGCTTGCTATTACAGAGATCCGGCAGAAGATTTTTAGTACGGCAAAAGAAATTTTGATTCCTTTTGAGCTTGAATTATCCATTGAAAATGTTCGGTTTGTTGTCCCTCAACGTGGCGATAAAAAGAAATTACTGGATTTATCTGAACGCAACGTTAAATATTATCGTCTCGAAAAGTTAAAGAAAGGAGATAAGTCTCTAAAACAATCGCATTCCGAACGTATTGTAGAAACCATGCGCACCGATTTAAGATTAAAAGATGCGCCGGTTCATATTGAATGTTTTGACAATTCGAACATACAAGGAACTAATCCGGTCGCCTCTTGTGTTGTGTTCAGGAATGCAAGACCTTATAAAAAGGATTATCGGCATTTTAATATAAAAACAGTAGTTGGAGCAAATGATTTTGCTTCTATGGAAGAAATAATTTACCGGCGTTATAAAAGATTGCTGGACGAGGGAAAGAGTTTACCGCAATTGATTTTGATTGATGGGGGAAAAGGACAATTGGGAGCTGCCTTAAATAGTCTGGATAAATTAGAATTGCGTGGAAAGATTTCTGTAATTGGAATCGCCAAAAAACTGGAAGAAATCTATTTTCCCGGAGATCCTTACCCATTGTATCTGGATAAAAATTCAGAGACTCTTAAAACTATTCAACATTTGCGAAATGAATCGCATCGCTTTGCAATAACCTTTCATAGGCAGAAGCGATCAAAAGCATTTATTGTCTCTGAATTGGATAAAATTGAAGGTATTGGGCGAAAATCAGTTGAAAAGTTAATTAAAAAGTTTAAATCTGTAGAGAATGTAAAAAGTGCCGCACTTGCTGATTTGGAATCTGAATTAGGAAATTCAAAAGCTTTAATAGTCTGGAAATGTTTCCATTAGAGATTTTATTTGAGAAGTTACTTGAATATTTATTTCAATGTAATTTTAATTCAAAAATAATTCACACAGCTAAAAAAATGCGGACAAAATCTCTTTTTGTGTGATATGTTTAAAGTATAAGTTTATTTTTAGGTTGTTAATGTGTTTATATACAGTCTCTTTGTTGTGATATTGACCGATCATTAAGCTTTTAAAGTCCAAAATGTGGTTTTCTACCAGGCAATTACCTAATAAATTAAGATTTTTAATAATTCCTTTCTCTACTGTCATGCTAACCTCTAATATGATTCCTCCCGAAAAATTACTGAGTTTTTCAAAGATGTAGTTGGGTGAGTAGCCATAATTCCATTCCCAGTTGTTGTATTTCTCTGTCATTAAAGCTTCTATCTTTTCAATATCAATTGCCGATAGTTCAAATTCCTTGGCATCTGGAAATTTCGTTGTCAAATCCGTTAAAATTAATTGAGCAAAGTTGTCGATACTCATGGAATGGGAAAGATATTCAGAGATGTTCGTTACCTTACTTCTAATGGATCTTATACCCCGATCTTTGAACTTGAGAGGATTTACCTTTAACAGCTGATTTAAGCGATTTAAATCGCTTGAAAATAGCATTGTGCCATGTTGCATAAGCTTGTTCTTAAAAATGTGTGAAGCATTCCCTGAAAATTTCTTTCCATCGATAGTTAAATCACTTTTTCCTTCAAATTTAGCGTTTACGTGCAGCTTTTGAAGAGTATCGATAATCGGCTGACTGTATTTTTGAAAATCAACCAATTTACTTTTTTCTCCACTCTTGATAAAGCAATAATTTAGATTTCCTTCGTCGTGAAAAACGGTTCCTCCACCTGACATTCTTCTAATAACAGGTATATTTTCCTGTTCAGCTTTGTCGAGATTGATTTCAGCCAGGGTATTTTGATGCTTTCCTACAATCAATGCAGGAGTATTGGTATACAAGAAGAAAAAATCATCTTCATGGTTTTTTAGCAAATACTCTTCGCAGGCAATGTTAAAAACGGGATTGGTAGATGAACTGATGAAATACAACATGCTTTACTTTTTTTTTGTAACGGATTACAAATATCAGTATTAATTGGGAAATATCTTAATTTAGAATCAATTTTAATAAGGTGCAAGTCTGGAAAAACGGTTTTAGCAATATCTTTTTTACATGAATATGATGTGTTATATTTGAGAGGAACAATTAATTGTAACATTTAATAAATATATTGATATGCGGGTTGTGGTTCAGCGGGTTACTCAAGCTTCAGTGAGTGTAGATTCTGAAATAATCGGGCAGATATCGAAAGGATTGCTGGTGTTGGTGGGAATAGAGAATGCTGATACGGAAGAGGATTCGGAATGGTTGAGTAAAAAAATCTGTCATCTTCGAATTTTTGACGATGAGGAAGGAGTAATGAATAAATCTTTACTTGAAGTGGATGGAAATATTTTGGTAATCAGTCAGTTTACATTGCATGCAAAAACTAAAAAGGGGAACAGACCATCTTATATTACAGCTGCAAAACCTGATATTTCAGTACCTCTGTACGAGAATTTTGTTGCTCGTTTGGAGAAAGAATCCGGAAAGAAGGTGGAAACAGGAAAATTTGGTGCCGAAATGCAGGTCTCATTGGTTAACGATGGTCCGGTTACCATTGTAATGGATACTAAAAACAAGGAATAGATGATGAATCAGATAGGAATTAAGGAAGCCCAGGAAAAAGTTGATCAATGGATCAAAAAGTATGGAGTTCGTTATTTTAATGAATTGACCAACATGGCTATTTTGACCGAAGAGGTAGGAGAGGTGGCTCGAATTATCTCCAGAAAATATGGAGAGCAATCTTTCAAAGAAAGCGATAAGGAAGTTGATTTAGCAGATGAAATGGCTGATGTTCTTTGGGTTCTAATGTGCCTGGCAAATCAAACAGGAGTTGATTTAAACGAAGCTTTTCAGAAGAATCTTGAGAAGAAAACGGAGCGGGATATGTATCGGCATAAAAATAATGAGAAACTCTAAGTTTACGGAATAGTAAAAAATAATTTGTATTCATAAATAGGCCAAAGTCATCATTCCGATGACTTTGGCCTATTTATGAATACTTTTCTCGATATGAAATAGGTTAACAGAAAAACGACTTTTATAATTTGAAGAAGTATTCTGTTGATTATTAAAAATATAACTTGTTATGTGAAATATTTCACAGTGGTATTTTTAACTTTAATAATTAATTTACGTACATTCATAACTATTTGATGTCGTTTTGTCAAACAAATATTATTTGTACTTAAATTTAAATTATGGACGCATTTCTTTCTTTTATTGGCTTGTGGCCCCTAAGTTGGGCTCCTAATTACTGGTCTCTTTGTTGGGGTCAAACACTATCAATTGACGACAACACAGCTCTTTTTTCTTTGATTGGTATCACATACGGTGGTGATGGTAGAGCTAGTTTTATGTTGCCTGATTTTAGAGGCAGAGTTCCTCTGGGTTATGGAAGTGGCATAGGTCTTTCTCCTAATAAAATGGGATTGAGGGCAGGTGTAGAAAAAGTGAAACTTGTTTCATCTCAGATACCTGTACATACACATACAGCAACTCTTTCGTCTGTAGATGTTCAATTTATGGCTAGTGCACTTCCTGGAACAGAAAGCGTACCAGGCACTAATAATGCCAGAACTTTGGCCGCAACAGCAGGAAGATATCCTGATACCATTTACAATTCAGAAGTGCCAACTGTAGAGTTGACAGGGGTGGCTTCTAGTGGTGGTGATATTGCTATTGAAGCAGCAGGAGGAGACCATTACCATACCAATATTCAGCCGTCATTGGTTGTAAATTATATCATTTGTATGAATGGAATTTATCCTCCAAGACAATATTGATATATATGGGTTGGCAATATCTGCTGGCCCAATTTTACTTATTATCAAACCCTATTTTTTTGATGAACAATAATATTAAAATCGGTTTCCTTACACCGTATTCTTCTATTTACCCAGAAATGACACCTAGTCTCATCTCTGGATTTTATTCAGCTATTCCAGAACAATATCATCATCTTTTTCAATTTATTCCTGAGTATGTAGGACAGGGTGGGGATAAAGCCATTACTGAGGCAGTTAATAAATTGTTAAATTTCAACAGAGTTGATATTGTTTCGGGTTTTGTCAGCTATAAAGTTTTACCGTCGATTATTCCTAGTATCGAAAACCGACAAAAAATGGCTTTATTCTTTGATGTTGGTGAGTATATTCCTTACAATCACCATATTTCTGAAGCTGTTTTTAATAATAGTTTTCAAATGTGGCAGTCAGAATTTGCTTTAGGATATTGGGCTTATAAGCAATTTGGAGATAAGGGAATAGTGCTGACACCCATTTACGATGGTGGATATCATCTGCAATCGGCTTTTCGACAAGGTGCAGAGATGGCAGGAGCCAAAGAGATGGATTTTAAAGTTCTCAATTATCTTCCCGAAGGTTCTCAGGTAAAAGGCAGAATTCAAGAAGTTTTTTCGCAAATAAGAATTGAAAAACCCTCATTCATTCATGCACTTTTCTGTGGAAATGAAGCATTAGAGTTCTATGACGAATTTTACAAATCGGGTTTAAACAAGCAAATTCCTCTGATTGTAAGTGCTCATATGGCTTCCGATGAAATATTAAAAAAAGTAAGTAATCTGGATTTGAAATTCTATTCGGCCTCGATGTGGAATTACAATTCACAAGAAAAGGCTAATCTATTGTTCAAGAAAAGAGTGTCCGATTTTGCAGGGCAGAAACCTGATTTTTATACTCTATTAGGATATGAAACAGGTTTGATTTTCGAAAGATTAATACCCGAGTTCTTAAATGGTAATTGGACAGAGATTAAAAAACGATTAAAGACAGAAACTATTGATGGCCCCAGAGGCAAACGCTCCTTTTTCTTGAACTCAGAATATGCTGCTCCCCTTATCGATATTGAAAAAATTGGTTTTCACACTAACAACGTCAATAAGATTGTAATTGGACAGGGAACAGCCATGAAATACGATCATGAAACCTATGAAAAGATTCATAAAGAGAACGTTAGCGGTTGGCAAAATCCGTACTTGTGTGTGTAAAATAGATATGTTTTTTTTATACCTAGTTCAACAATTCAGAGCAACCTAAAAACCTAAATTATGAAAGCATTTTATACCCAACATCTAGTCCTTGGATTTACTAAAAATATATTGGCAATAGTTTTTCTATTTGCTGGAACTTTAAGTTATGCTCAAACAACTTATAATTTTAATGATCTAGGAGGGGCTGATTATAATCTTTGTCTTGGCACAACACCATTTACTTATCAAGATTTTAAATTTACTACTAATGGAGGTATTGATGACGGGATGGATTATTGGCCAAATTATGGAGAGAGTAGTAGTGGTGGAATTGCTCTAGTAGCTTCAAATGCAGGAGATATTACTGTTTTAATAGTGAAACGTACCGATAGTCAGTCCTTTTCATTTAAGGGAATTTGGTTATATAATGATATTGGAAATGCCTCAATTACAATTAAAGGATATTTAGGAGGTAATCCTACTGGCGATCAGGAAGCTTTTAGTATAAGTTCAGAAATAACAAAGGCTTATGATTGGGTTGTAGATGAAATAAGGATTGAAGGAGCTGATTTATGTTTTTTCTTTGATAATTTTAAATTTGAATCAGCTGTAATCAATTCCCCCCCCACTGCCACAGCACCTAGTGCACCAAGTGTAACTGAAGATGATACAAATGTTGCTTTGGCTGATGATATTCAAGTAGCAGATACCGATGGAGATGACCAGACTGTTACATTCACAATAACAGGAGGAACACTTACTATAGGAACTACAGGCATTACTTTTGGTGGCACCGGAAATGGAAATGCAAGTTTTACAGCTACAGGTACATTGGCAGCAATTAATACTGCCTTAGATGCTGCAACTTTTACTCCTACACCAAACCTAAGTGGCACGAATGCAGGAACCATTGCTTTTATTTCCAATGATGGGACTGATGATTCCAGCCCGACAAGTGTTAGCTTTGATATTACCGCAGTGAACGATGATCCAAGTGTTTCAGGTTTGCCAACAGATATAACGGTTTCTGAGGACATTGCAAGTAATGTTGATCTTTCTGCTGCCACATTAAGTGATGTTGATGCAGGATCAAACAGTATTGTATTAACTATTGAGGCATCAGCAGGAACTCTTACTGCTGGTTCAGGCGGTTCAGTCACCATTGGAGGTTCAGGTACAGCAACACTAAGCTTAACAGGTTCTGTAGCTAATATTGATACTTATTTAAATACGTCATCGAATATAAAATATACAAGTGCTTCGAATGTTAATGGAAGCGATGCCGCTACTTTAACGCTGACTGCTAATGATGGGGGCTATACAGGTAGTGGTGGAGGAACAAATGTTCCTTTAGGAACAGTTAATGTTGATATTACTGCCGTTAATGATAAGCCCACTGCTTCAAGTTTTACCACATCTACTATTTATGAAAATACTACCTATGCGTTTGTGACTGTAAATTTTGGTTATTCTGATGATGATGGTGATCCTCTTGATCATGTTAGGATTACAGCAGTTCCTGCTAATGGATCTTTATGGGTAGATGCTGATGGTAGTGGAACAATAAATGGAGCAGAATCAGCTTTATCAAATAATGGAACAGTATCGAAAGCTGATTTAGATGCAGGAAAATTAAAATATTTGAATACAAATGGTACTTCTTCAAGTTTTACTTTTGATGTGAGTGATGGAACTGATTATAGTACATCAACATATACGGCAACACTTACAGTTACGCCTGAACCAACAGTTACCTTGAGTTTGGATCCTTCTTCTTCAATCTCTGAGAATGCAGGAAGTACTTCTGTTAAAGCTACCCTTTCAAATACATTTAATAAGACTGTAAGTGTAAATTTATTAAAATCTGGTACTACATCAGGGACGGATTATTCCTTGTCTTCTACAACCATAATTATAACTACCGGAAATACTACAGGTACTGCTACAATAACCGGGGTGAATGATGATTTGGATGAAAATAATGAAACTGTAATTATTGATATTTCTTCTGTGACAAATGGTACTGAATCGGGTACACAACAGGTTACCTGTACTTTAACAGATGATGATAATACTCCAGTTGTAACAGCCTCCCAGAGTTTTAGTATTGCAGAAAATATTGCAAATTCAGGAGCAGTAGGAACAGTTCTGGCTACAGACGGTGATGCAGGAACATCTTTCTCAGCCTGGACAGAAACAGGAGGAACCGGCGCATCCATTTTTGAGATCAATGCATCAAGCGGAGCAATTACCGTAACCGATAACTCAGGTATAGATTATGAAACAACAACATCATATACATACACCGTTACTGTTTCCGATGGAATAAACACTTCAGCATCCGAGATGATTACAATCAATATTACAGATGTCAATGATGTAGCTCCGATAGTGACAGCTTCACAAACATTTAATATTGATGAAGATGCTTCAAATACAACATCAGTAGGAACAGTTTTGGCCACCGATTCAGATGCAACCGCAACAACATTTAGCAGTTGGACAATCACAGCAGGCAATACAAACAGCGTATTTGCCATCAACTCATCGACGGGTGAAATTACAGTTAATGATGCGAATGAACTGGATTACGAATCAATCACAAGTTACAGCTTGAGCATCACAGTTTCAGATGGAGTTAACGCTTCAGCAGCAGAAACTGTAACAGTTGATGTGAACGCAATAAACGACAACACTCCAGTTGTAACAGCCTCCCAGAGTTTTGGTATTGCAGAAAATATTGCAAACTCAGGAGCTGTAGGAACGGTACTTGCAACAGACGGTGATGCAGGAACATCTTTCTCAGCCTGGACAGAAACAGGAGGAACCGGCGCCTCCATCTTTGAGATCAATGCATCAAGTGGTGCAATTACCGTAACCGATAACTCAGGTATAGATTATGAAACAACAACATCATATACATACACCGTTACTGTTTCCGATGGAATAAACACTTCAGCATCCGAGACGATTACAATCAATATCACAGATGTCAATGATGTCACTCCAGTTGTAACAGCTTCCCAGAGTTTTAGCATTGCAGAAAATACCGCAAACTCAGGAGCAGTAGGAACAGTACTTGCGACAGACGGAGATGCAGGAACATCTTTCTCAGCCTGGACAGAAACAGGAGGAACCGGCGCCTCCATCTTTGAGATCAATGCATCAAGCGGAGCAATTACCGTAACCGATAACTCAGGTATAGATTATGAAACAACAACTTCATACACATACACCGTAACAGTTTCCGATGGAATAAACACTTCAGCATCCGAGACGATTACAATCAATATCACAGATGTCAATGATGTAGCTCCAGTTGTAACAGCCTCCCAGAGTTTTGGTATTGCAGAAAATATTGCAAACTCAGGAGCCGTAGGAACAGTACTTGCAACAGACGGAGATGCAGGAACATCTTTCTCAGCCTGGACAGAAACAGGAGGAACCGGCGCATCCATCTTTGAGATCAATGCATCAAGCGGAGCAATCACCGTAACCGATAACTCAGGTATAGATTATGAAACAACAACATCATACACATACACGGTAACAGTTTCTGACGGAACCAACACTTCAGCAGCAGAGACGATTGCAATCAATATCACAGATGTCAATGATGTAGCTCCAGTTGTAACAGCTTCCCAGAGTTTTAGTATTGCTGAAAATATCGCAAACTCAGGAGCCGTAGGAACAGTACTTGCAACAGACGGAGATGCAGGAACATCTTTCTCAGCCTGGACAGAAACAGGAGGAACCGGCGCATCCATTTTTGAGATCAATGCATCAAGCGGTGCCATCACCGTAACCGATAACTCAGGTATAGATTATGAAACAACAACATCATACACATACACCGTAACAGTTTCCGATGGAATAAACACTTCAACAGCAGAGACGATAACAATCAATATCACAGATGTCAATGATGTAGCTCCGATAGTGACAGCTTCACAAACATTCAATATTGATGAAGATGCTTCAAATACAACATCCGTAGGAACAGTTTTGGCCACCGATTCAGATGCAACCGCAACAACATTTAGCAGCTGGACAATCACAGCAGGCAATACAAACAGCGTATTTGCCATCAACTCATCGACGGGTGAAATTACAGTTAATGATGCGAATGAACTGGATTACGAATCAATCACAAGTTACAGCTTGAGCATCACAGTTTCAGATGGAGTTAACACTTCAGTAACAGAAACTGTAACAGTTGATGTGAACGATATTAATGATGAGATTCCAGTATTTATATCTGCATCGGCAATAAATATTGATGAGAATACTACAGATGTTATTACTTTAACAGCAACAGATGGAGATGTCGGAACAACTTTTACATTTAATAAAATTGGAGGAGCTGATCAAGCTCTATTTACTATTAATTCATCAACAGGAGCGTTAGCTTTCACCTCTGCTCCAGATTATGAAACTCCATTAGATATAAATGCTGATAATGATTATATAGTTCAGGTATCTGTTTCAGATGGATTAAATTCCAGTACTCAGACGATCACTGTTTCGGTTGATAACGTAACAGGGATAACTATTACTTCAAATGGCGGAGGAGCAACAGCCGGCATTTCAATTCCGGAAAACAGCACTTCAATAGCTGCGGTAACATCAGTAAATGAGGGAGTAGCAGTTCCTTTGTACTCATTAGTAGGAGGAGCTGATCAAGCCAAATTTAATATTCACCCAACTTCAGGAGTTTTAACTTTATTGTCTGCACCGGATTACGAATCTCCACAAGATGCAGGTGGCAACAATTCATATGAAGTTATTGTTAGAGTTACAGGAGATGGGGGAGCAACAGATGATCAAACAATTACAGTTACAATTACCGATGTCAATGATATTACTCCTGTTATTACAGCCACCCAGAGTTTTAGTATTGCTGAAAATACCGCAAACTCAGGAGCAGTAGGAACAGTTCTGGCTACAGATGGAGATGCAGGAACATCTTTCTCAGCCTGGACAGAAACAGGAGGAACCGGCGCCTCCATCTTTGAGATCAATGCATCAAGCGGAGCAATCACCGTAACCGATAACTCAGGTATAGATTATGAAACAACAACATCATACACATACACGGTAACAGTTTCAGACGGAACCAACACTTCAGCATCCGAGACGATAACCATTAATATCACAGATGTCAATGATGTTACTCCAGTTGTAACAGCCTCCCAGAGTTTTAGTATTGCTGAAAATACCGCAAACTCAGGAGCCGTAGGAACAGTACTTGCGACAGACGGAGATGCAGGAACATCTTTCTCAGCCTGGACAGAAACAGGAGGAACCGGCGCATCCATTTTTGAGATCAATGCATCAAGCGGAGCAATCACCGTAACCGATAACTCAGGTATAGATTATGAAACAACAACCTCATATACATACACTGTTACTGTTTCTGACGGAACCAACACTTCAGCATCAGAGACGATAACAATCAATATCACAGATGTCAATGATGTAGCTCCGATAGTGACAGCTTCACAAACATTCAATATTGATGAAGATGCTTCAAATACAACATCCGTAGGAACAGTTTTGGCCACCGATGGAGATGCAACCGCAACAACATTTAGCAGCTGGACAATCACAGCAGGCAATACAAACAGCGTATTTGCCATCAACTCATCGACGGGTGAAATTACAGTTAATGATGCGAATGAACTGGATTACGAATCAATCACAAGTTACAGCTTGAGCATCACAGTTTCAGATGGAGTTAACGCTTCAGCAGCAGAAACTGTAACAGTTGATGTGAACGCAATAAACGACAACACTCCAGTTGTAACAGCCTCCCAGAGTTTTGGTATTGCAGAAAATATTGCAAACTCAGGAGCCGTAGGAACAGTACTTGCAACAGACGGAGATGCAGGAACTTCCTTTAGCTCCTGGACAGAAACAGGAGGAACCGGCGCATCTATCTTTGAGATCAATGCATCAAGTGGTGCCATCACCGTAACCGATAACTCAGGTATAGATTATGAAACAACAACATCATATACATACGCCGTTACTGTTTCTGACGGAACCAACACTTCAGCATCCGAGACGATAACAATCAATATCACAGATGTCAATGATGTAGCTCCAGTTGTAACAGCCACCCAGAGTTTTAGTATTGCTGAAAATACCGCAGACTCAGGAGCCGTAGGAACAGTACTTGCGACAGACGGAGATGCAGGAACATCTTTTTCAGCCTGGACAGAAACAGGAGGAACCGGCGCCTCCATTTTTGAGATCAATGCATCAAGTGGTGCCATCACCGTAACCGATAACTCAGGTATAGATTATGAAACAACAACATCATATACATACGCCGTTACTGTTTCTGACGGAACCAACACTTCAGCATCCGAGACGATAACCATTAATATCACAGATGTCAATGATGTAGCTCCGATAGTGACAGCTTCACAAACATTCAATATTGATGAAGATGCTTCAAATACAACATCCGTAGGAACAGTTTTGGCCACCGATTCAGATGCAACCGCAACAACATTTAGCAGCTGGACAATCACAGCAGGCAATACTGACGGCATTTTTGCTGTTAATTCAACTACCGGAGAAATTACGGTAACAGATAACACGAATCTGGATTACGAGACAACAACAAGTTACTCGTTAACAGTTACTGTAAGCGATGGAACACATACCAGTTCTGAAGAAATAGTAATAATTAATATCAATGATAGTAACGAAAATGCCCCAACAGCCATTCAATTGTCAAATACTACAATTGCCGAAAATTCTGCCATTGGAACTGAAGTGGGAATATTAACTGCCAGCGACGCTGATATTGATGAGACATTCACATTTTATCTGGCAGAGAATGAGTATTTCGAATTGGATGGAGACAGGATTGTTTCGAAAGAGATATTTAATTATGAAGATTATATTAGCTATTCATTAAAAGTAACAGTTACTGATCAAGGCGGATTAAGTTATAACGATAGGTTTACCATTAATATTGAGAATCAAAACGAAACTCCGGAATTTTTATCAGAACCAATTGTTCAAGCAACAGTGGGTGATATGTATGTTTATAATATGGAGTATGAGGATGTTGATGAGGATGGATGTATAATATCAGTTATTGAAAAACCAGATTGGTTAAGTGTGGAGGATCATGGAAATGGATCTTGTACATTAAGCGGAATACCGACTGAAATAGGTAATTTTAATGTAATACTAGAAGCTTCAGATGATGAATTTTCGGTAAAACAAGAATTTGAAATTACTGTTGAAACAGTTACAGGAATTGATGATGTTCCAAAAAAACTAAGCGTTCGGGTTTATCCAAATCCTGTTATTCATGAATTGCATATCGATCTATCTGATTTTAGAAATGATGAGACTACAATTTCATTGTTCAGTATGACAGGAAGCTTGATATTTAAGGAAGAGCATAAAAATATAGGTGGAGAAGTAAGAATTATTAAATCAGTTGAGCAATTACGAAGCGGCGCTTATTTTTTGGTTATTGAATCGGAAGGATACCGAAAAAGCTACAAGATTGTTAAGCAATAAAGAAGTACATTTTTTATAGCAGTTAGCCAAAGTCATCATTGCGATGATTTTGGTTTTCTTGTTCTAAGCTGGTTAAGTTCTAATAAATTAACATAGTAGAAATAGGGGATGAGTGAAAAATATCTTAATTTCGTAACCTTAAAGACAATATTCTGACTAATAGAAGTTTAGATTATTGATGGAAAAATCAGCGAATAAAGATTCGCAACTGGTTACTAATTATTTACATACATTATGGAGAAAGACATTTTAGAAATCTTAAAATCATATGATCTTAAGATTAGCGATGCAGAAGTAAAAGCAAATGTCAAATCAATTTTGGACAGAGACTATGAAACTTTGTACACAATTGAGAATCTGAAGAAGAATTTTTCTTTTATAGATTTAACGACACTGAACTCTACAGACACGCACGCAAAGGCTAAAAGTTTTGCTGACAATGTAAATAACTTCCAGAATGATTTTGACATGCCAAATGTGGCAGCTATTTGCGTATATCCGTATCAGGTGTCAACATTGAATGAAAACTTAAAAGCTGAGGGCGTTAGAATTGCTTCTGTAGCAGGTGTTTTCCCATCTTCTCAATCATTTATAGAAGTTAAAGCATTGGAGTGTAAAATGGCTGTTGAAAAAGGAGCTGACGATATTGATATCGTGATATCGATTGGAGCTTTTTTAGAAGGGCATTATCAAACGGTGTTTGATGAAATTACAATTCAGAAAAAAGCTTGTGGTAAGGCACATTTAAAAGTTATACTGGAAACAGGAGAACTTAAAACGGCAGAAAATATTCGTACTGCATCTATTATTGCAATGGAAGCTGGTGCTGATTTCATTAAAACGTCCACTGGTAAGGTGGCAGTGAATGCAACTTTAGAAGCTGCTTATGTCATGACTCAGGCAATTAAAGAGTATTTTAACAGGACAGGAAAGATGATTGGTTTTAAACCTGCAGGAGGAATATCTACAGCTAAGGATGCCATTGAATTTTATGCGGTTTCAAAAAATAATTTAGGAGAGGAATGGTTAAATAACAAATGGTCAAGAATAGGAGCATCCAGTTTGGCAAATGCATTATTAACGGAGATTCATAAACTGGAAACCGGTGATCCAAAAGAAATAAAGTATTTTTAAAATGCTTATTTATTAACTTATAAGTCGGATTATTTCCGACTTTTTTTATTTACTTGCAATAAATTTATTTAACATCACCATTTAAATGTTTATTTGTACATGTACAATGAATCCAATGATCCTTTGAAAATAAGAGTTCAAGAGCTGGAAAATGAAATTAAACGATTGCGTGAGCTAATTCCTCAGGAATATATTACAGAGGAACACAATCAATCTAAATCTTTAATTAATAGTAAAGATGCAGTTTCGGTAATTGATACAAATTTCACTTTAATTGAGGTGAATGAAAAACTTTTAAAAGGAGCAGATTTAAAACGATCTGAATTAATTGGTACGAAATGCTATAATATTTTTTATGGGTTAGATAAACCTTGTGAAGAATGTGTTGTTCCGCAGATTCTGGAAAGTCGGGAGCCAAATAGTTTTTTAAAGTCAAATTTGGAAAATAATAAGATTCGATTTGAAGAAAAATATCTTTCACCGATTTTAAATAAAAAAGGAAATGTTGAAAGAATTATTATTCAAAGTAAAGACATTTCCAGTTACTATCACCTGGTAGATCGAATAGGACAGAGAGAAGAATTCTACAAAAAAATCTTTGAATCCGCAGGAGATGCTTTCCTAGTTCATGATGGAAAAGGAAATTTAATCGAATTTAGCTCGCGTTTAAGTGAATTATTGGAGTATACTGAAGAAGAACTGAGTCAATTAAATATCAATAATATTGATGATGCCAGTTGCTCGATGGATTTAGATCGTCGTATTAAAGAGATGGAGGCAAGTGGTTTTGCGTTATTTGAGACTTGCTTAATTAGTAAATCAGGCAAAAGAATTGCAGTTGAAGTAAGTGCAAATCTCATCCGTTTTTCGAATACAAATATTTATTTTGTAGCCATTAGAAATATCGAAAAAAGAAAAATTGCGGAAAATAAGTTGCAGGAGAGTGAGGAGCGTTTCCGGACTTTAGTAGAGAATGCCACAGACTTAATTATGCGGTTTGATGTAAATCACAAACATATATTTGTGAATTCGGCTTCTTTGCAGATATTAAAAATTAAACCAGAGAAATTTATTGGAAAAACGCATCAGGAAATGGGCTTTCCAAAAGATAAATGTGATTTTTGGGAACAGGGAATAGATATTGCTTTTAAAACAAAGAAGCTGCATTGTGTTGATTTTAGCATTGTTGTTGAAGGTAAAGTTCTTCATTTTGAATGGCAATTAATTCCTGAATTTAATAGGGCAGGAGAGTGCGAAACATTAATGGCAATAGCTCGTGATATAACGACAAGAAAACGAAGCGAAGAGGCTTTAAGTGAAGCTGTTAAGGCAAAGGATAAGTTTTTCTCAATTATCGCACATGATTTAAAGAATCCATTTAATGCCTTACTGCCGATAGCTAAAAATCTGCATCAAAATTGCAGGAAAATGTCAAAGGATCAGATATTTGAAGCTTCTTCAATTATTCATTCAGCAGCTAATTTGGAGTACAATTTATTGAATAACCTCCTCGAGTGGGCCAGATCTCAAATGGGAAAAATAAAACATGACCCCAAACAAATTGATTTATCAAAATTGATGGAGTCAAATATTCAACTTCATCAAACCAAAGCCGATCGGAAAAATATATTTGTAAGGGTAATTAAAGGAGCAAATACTATGGCTTTCGCCGATGAATACATGCTTGATACAGTTATCCGAAATTTATACTCGAATGCCATAAAATTTACCAGACCCGGTGGCAATATTCAAGTTCGAATTGCACAGAGCGAGTCTAAATCAATTATTTCTATTGAAGATGATGGATTAGGAATTAGCGAAGAGAATCAGAAAAGATTGTTTCGGATTGATACAAATTATACCAGAGTTGGAACCTGTGAAGAATCCGGAACAGGCTTAGGATTAATACTTTGTCAAGAGTTTGTTGCTCTGAATAATGGTTCAATATCGATTGAAAGTACACCGGAAAAAGGGAGTGTTTTTACCGTTCAGTTGCCAATAAACCAGCAAGCCTAAACGTTTCTGTTAATTGTGTAATCCACTATGTTGATTAAAGCTTCTCTCGCTTCCGATGAAGGAAATTCATTTAAAATATTCAATGATTTTTGTTTGAATTCAAACATTTTATCCCGGGTGTAATCAAGGCCTCCCTTTTCTTTTACGAAAGAGATTAGTTCGTTCACTTTTTCAGAGTTTTTATTGTGTTTGCGAATTATCGTCAGAGCCCAGCGACGTTCTTTTTCAGAAACCCCTCTTAAAACATAAATCAAGGGAAGGGTTAACTTTTTTTCTTTGATATCATTGCCAGTCGGTTTTCCAATACTTCCTTGTTTCTCGTAATCAAACAAATCATCTTTTATTTGAAAAGCAATTCCGAGGTATTCTCCGAATTTTTTAAGTTTTTGCTGATCAGCATCATTTGCTTTAGCAGAAATAGCTCCAAGCAGAGTACATGTAGCCATTAAACTGGCTGTTTTTTTATAGATTATATCAAAATAAATCTCTTCTGTAATGTTTAATTTTCTTGATTTTTCCAACTGAAGTAATTCCCCCTCGCTCATTTCTCTCACAGCTTCCGAAAGAACCTTTAGCTGTTCAAATTCATTGTTGTCAAGAGCAATCAAAAGGCCTTTCGATAGAAGAAAATCTCCAACCAATACGGCAGCTTTGGTTTTCCACAAAGCATTAATTGAAAAAAAGCCTCTTCTTTCGTAAGCTTCATCAACAACATCATCGTGTATTAATGTGGCCGTGTGCAGCAGTTGAGTAAGTGCAGCCGCAATATAGGTAGAATTGCTAATTTCACCGGTAATTTTAGCACTTAAAAAAACAAGAATAGGTCTTATTTCTTTCCCCTTACGTTTGATAATGTAGCGGTTAATGATGTCTAGTAAACGGATCTTTGTCTTCATTGAATCCTTAAAAAAGGACTCGAATTTCTCCATTTCTTGTTTTATCGGAGCTTTTATATCGTTGATACTGGTTTTCTTCAAATTCATAGCAACCAAAGTTAATAATTTATCTTTCTCGTAAAACCGTTCCTAATTCAAATAATCGGATTTAAAACTCTAGTATTTATTAAGACTTTAATTAAATTATATACAAAACGAGAAATTTAACTATTTCAATATGTATAATATAGCCTATTTAAGAATATATTCATATATTTGTATTTGATACTTTACGTGAATAATAGTTGTGTATGAAAATTAAAGAATTAGAACCTGCAAAGCTAGAGCAAGCGGCTAACATGCTTAAAGCAATTGCTCATCCAATGAGAATTGCAATTTTAGGATATCTGGAGGATGGAAAGAAGCTTACAGTGACTGAAATTCATGAATTATTAAAAATTGAGCAATCAACAACTTCTCATCATTTGGGAATTTTAAAAGATAAAGGCGTTCTTTCTTCAAAAAGAGAAGGAAAGAATACATATTATTATTTAAAACACTGCAGTCTTAGTAACATTGTTGATTGTATCAGCAATTGTACTCATGGATAAGAAATTCAAGAACCAGTTTAGTGCTGGTTTTTTTATACAATGTAAGTAAATGGCAAAAGTAAGATTAACCAAAGAGTTTCATTTCGAAATGGCTCATGCCTTATGGAACTACGATGGACTTTGTAAAAATATTCATGGTCATTCCTATATTTTATTTGTTACAGTAATTGGCGAACCAATAACCGATCCAAATAATTCGAAATTGGGAATGGTAATGGATTTTGGAGATTTGAAAAATATTGTTAATGAAGAAATTGTTGACCAGTTGGATCATTCCGTTGTTTTGAGTAAGGCAACTCCAAATCTGGAGCAATTGAATATTGAACAAATGTTTGAGCGTTTTTTTATTACAGATTATCAGCCAACTTGTGAAAACATGATTGTTGATTTTGCTGAAAAAATAAAAATGCGTTTGCCTTTGGATGTGAAACTGCACTCACTAAAATTACACGAAACAGCCACATCGTTTGCTGAGTGGTATGCAGAAGACAATTAAGCTGAAATAAAATTTACAATTGATAAGCCTGGAAAAAATGCCAGGCTTTTTTGTGTTTATAAAACAAGAAGAGAACTGAGAATAATAGTCTTGAAAATTGTTACAAAGCGATTATCTTGTACTTTTGTTTCAATACAATTTATATTTAGAATCTTATGAACTCAGCAAATACCAACTCGGGCAAAAAACTATTTTTATTAGATGCTTTTGCCTTGATATACCGATCATATTACGCATTTATTAAAAATCCAAGATTTACTTCAACCGGAATTAATTCTTCGGCCATGCTTGGATTTACCAATACATTATTGGAAGTGCTTGAAAAAGAAAAGCCATCGCACATTGCTGTCGTTTTTGATCCGGTAGGACCAACTTTTCGTCATGATATGTTTAAGGATTACAAAGCACAGCGTCCTCCAATGCCCGAAGACTTAAGAAAATCGATCCCTTATATCAAGTCAATTATCCAGGGTTTTAATATTCCTGAATTTGACGTAGAAGGATACGAGGCTGACGATGTGATTGGAACCTTGGCTAAAAAGGCTGAAAAAAAAGGCTATACGGTTTATATGATGACTCCCGATAAGGATTATGCACAATTGGTGAGTGAGAATATTTTCATGTTTAAGCCTAAAAGCAATGGGAAAGAGGTTGAGGTTTGGGGTGTTCCTGAAATTAAAGAAAAGTTTGGCGTAGAACATCCCGATCAAATTGTTGATTATTTAGGTTTGATGGGAGACGCAGCGGACAATATTCCGGGTTGTCCGGGAATTGGTCCGAAAACGGCTCAAAAATTAATAGAGCTTTATAAGGACATCGATGGTTTGTATCAGAATACCGATAAGCTAAAAGGAAAACAAAAAGAAAAAATTATTGAATCGGAAGAACAAGTTCGATTTTCAAAAGTGCTGGCAAAAATATCACTCGATGCCCCCATAGATTTTGATGAAGATAATTTTAAACTGATAGATTATAATGAAGAGGCATTGAGAGCCGTCTTTAAGGAGTTGGAGTTTTTTACCTTGGCAGAACGGGTTTTTAAAAATCAGGGGAATCTTTTTGCCAATGAGAGTCAAAAATTTACGGACAAGGATACAGTAGAAGTTAAGGACGTGATTCTAAGAGATATAAATGGATTGGGTTGTGATTTTTTTGTGCTTGATAATCAGGCTGTAAGAGCCGATTTAAAAGCTGAATTGTGTGTTCAGAAAGAGTACTCTTTTAGAACAATTTTGTCCGGTTCCGACCCAAATACATCAAATCTTCTTGGATTGACTTTTTCGTATCGAAAAGACAAAGCCTTTTTTGTTCCTTTTCCTCAAAATTTCGAAGAAGCAAAAAAAGTGGCTCAAGAGTTTAAATTTATTTTCGAAGATGAAAACATTTTAAAAATTGGTCACGATATCAAACGTGATATTTTGATTTTGCGTTGGCATGGAATTGATGTAAAAGGGCCGATTTTCGACACTATGATTTCTCACTACTTAATTCAACCCGAATTAAAACATGATTTCGCATTTGTTGCTTACTCTATTTTAAATTATCAGACAATTTCCAAAGAGGATAAGTCGAAAGGAAAAAAAGCTCAATTGAGTTTGATGTTGGAGCCAGAGGTGATTGAACATGAATCTTATTGTGAGGAAACAGTTCTAAACCTTGAATTGAAAGAAGAATTTGAAGGTCGTATGAAAGATAACGAACTACTTGATTTGTTCTACAATATTGAAATGCCTTTGGTAAGCATTTTAGCAGATATGGAGTTCACAGGAGTTAGTATTGATGTACAAACTCTAAAAGACTACGCTCTTGTTCTGAATGAGGAGGTAGATGGTATCGAAAAAGACATCAAAGAAATGGCCGAGGTCGATTTTAATGTGGCTTCGCCTAAGCAACTGGGCGATGTTTTGTTTGATAAAATGGGGCTCGACAGTAAAGCTAAAAGAACCAAATCGGGTCAGTATTCAACATCCGAAGATGTTCTTTCTAAATTGAAGGATAAGCATGAAATTATTCAAAAAATATTGGATTTTAGATCGCTGAAAAAATTGATTTCCACCTATGTTGAGGCACTTCCAACTTACATTAACGAAAAATCAGGGAAAATACATACATCTTTTAATCAGGCCGAAGCTGCAACAGGAAGGTTAAGTTCAACCAACCCTAACCTGCAGAATATTCCAATTCGTACCGAGCAGGGCAGATACATCCGCAAAGCATTTGTCCCTTCATCCGAAAATCACACTTTCCTTTCAGCTGATTATTCGCAGGTGGAATTGCGGTTAATGGCTCACATGAGTCAGGATCAGAACATGATAGATGCTTTTATCAATTCCGAAGATTTTCATACAGCTACGGCGGCAAAAATTTACAAGCTTCCACTCGAGGAGGTGAGCAAGGATATGCGAAGCAGAGCTAAAACTGCCAATTTTGGAATTATTTATGGAATTTCGGCCTGGGGACTTGCCGAACGGTTGAGTATTAGCCGAACAGAAGGAAAAGAGTTGATTACAGGCTATTTTGAATCTTATCCGGGAGTTAAGTTGTTTATGGATCAATGTGTGGAGAAAGCCCGTGAAAATGAGTTTGTAGTTACTTTACTGTCCCGCCGAAGATATTTAAAAGATATTAATTCCAGCAACGCAATAGTCCGGGGTGTAGCAGAACGAAATGCGGTTAATGCTCCCATTCAGGGATCAGCGGCAGATGTAATCAAAATTGCGATGATCAACATCACCAAAAGAATGAAACGGGAGGGGATGCAATCTAAATTGATTCTTCAGGTGCACGATGAATTGAACTTTGATTGTTTGTTGTCTGAATTGGATCAAATGAAGTTGATTTTAAAAGAAGAAATGGAAAATGCCATTCAGCTTTCCGTTCCGCTTACCGTAGATATGGGAGTTGGAGAGAACTGGTTGGAAGCGCATTAATAAAAATATCAGAAACTAAAAAAAGCTCATTCTTGCAAAAGAATGAGCTTTTTTGTTACAAAATCCCCTGCTTTTCCAGTTTTTTTTCAATTAAAATACCGGCAACAAACCTCAATAGCATAGATAGGAGATAAATAATGATTCCATAAAATGTGGGTATCATCGAAACTTTTATTCCGCCATAAATCACACTTGGTGAAATACTACCCACTTGTTCTAAAACCGAAAACATATTGAATAATCCAAGTAACTGCCCAAATATGCCAATTATCATGGCAAATAAACCGATTGATTGTCCATACCCTACTTTTTGAATTGCTTTTTCCAGTGTTGTATTATTGGAAAATAGAGCACCAATTAAATGATAAGCAATCCACGATACCATAACAATAAGAAGTATACTAAGTATCCCCATAAAGAGTGCACCACCCATAAAAAACATTTCTTTCATAATTTTTACTTTTAAAAGATTAATACTAATACCTTCAAAGTAATGTGATCAGCGGTTTTAAGGCAAGGTCAAATACGGTTCTAAACGTGTTGTTTATCTACATTGTTTAGGTATTTTTAATTTCTAAGCTAAATTAGCCGAAAATATATTAAATCTGTCTGCAAATCTGTAATCTAACATATATTGAGATAATAGGAAGTTTTGTAGGCTGTAATTGAGAACTTAACTGAAAAAGAATGATTAAAAAATCGTCAAATCCATACTATCATATTTTTTACTGGATTTTTGTTCTTCTTATTTTAACCTTGGTTTTTGGATTTTCATGGGGAAATAATGCAGCAGCATTTTTCTTTATAAGTATGCTTTTACCAATTGTTCTGGGCACCTCTTATTTCTTTAACTATTTTCTGGTTCCACGATATTATATGCAAAAGAAATATGTTCGGTTTGGCTTATATTCTTTTTACACGGCAGTAATATCGATGTATCTCGAAACAATAGTACTAATGTTCTCTTTTATATATCTTGCAAATTTTAACTTTAAAAACCTTGGTCCAAATGCCTCAAATACATTTCTATTGGCTGCACTTCTTTATTTGATGGTCTTTATTGGTTCTTTTTTGTTAATGAGTCAGCAGATTAGGGAAAATCAGCAAATTATTCGGGAGTTTATGCTTGAAAAAGAAAAGTTAAAACAAGCCTGCCTGGAGATTGTATCCAATCGAAAAACAATTAAAATTAAGTATACAAATATTAAATATATTGAGAGTTTATCTAACTATGTAAATATTCATACCGATACAGAGGAAATAAAAACGAAAGAAAAAATCAGTAATTTGGAAGGTAGGTTACCTGGGAGTTTTTTACGGATTCATCGTTCTTTTATCATTAATAAAGATAGACTTAAGAGTTTTTCTTACGATCAGGTTTTAGTAGATGACATCCAATTAAATATCGGACGAACTTATCGAAAACAAGTTAAAGAATCCTTAGGAGGACAATAAATATTTATACCAATTTAATACCAAAATCCTGCTTAAAATATCAGCTTGTCATACTCTGACTATATACAGGCCGTTCTTGTCAGGGTATGACTTGATTCTAGGTGCACTATTTTATAAGATCAATTTTGATGTTAATTTGGTAGCAATGTCGTGCAAAGAAAAAGCTCATTCTTTCAATGAAAAGAATGAGCTTTTTTGATATCAATTTAAAAGTAATCTTTTTACTTATTTAAAGCATGCAAACCGATACTTCCATCTAAAATACCCAGGTATTCATTTTTATCTTGAAGCACTTCAATGGCTTTTAAAAGAGTTTTATCTTCTTTTAAACTGTATTCGATACCACCATTTTGGTAGTAATATCTCTTAATAATTTCATGTGCCAGCAAGTCGCTGATTTCATCTTTAAATCGTGTTAAATCGCGATCTAGGTTGGGAGTTAACTTTGCCGTAAGAGCATCAAACTCATTGGTTGATATATCAAAGTACTTTTCTTCTTTAGCTGACTTTTTAAGAGCATCCAGAATTTCAGTACTTTCCGATTCGTAAACAAACTTCTGTTCTTTAATGTATTTGGAGAATTTTTCAAATTCCTGATCCGAAATTTTAAATTCTTTCGCGCCCGCTATTTTATCATGGCTGTTTGCATACAAAGTTGCGTAATCAAAAACCAGAAAGTGACGAATCAGGTTAATGCTTAAGCTACTGTATCTTTCCGATTCAATCTTCAAATCCGGAAGAACACCACCGCCATCATAAACAGACCGCCCATTTTTAGTGTGAAATTCTGTAATTAAAGAATCAGCAATTTTTCCTACACTTCCATCTTCGTTTCTATGGCTGTAATCGAGTGCCTGAATGCATCTTCCGCTAGGAATGTAATACTTCGCTGTAGTCACCTTTAATTTGGCGTTGTAGGTCAAATTTCTTGTCGTCTGAACCAATCCTTTACCAAATGTTCTTTCTCCGATTATAATACCTCTGTCGAGATCCTGAATGGCACCTGAAACAATTTCCGACGCCGACGCTGATCCTCTGTTTACCAATACCGCAATTGGAATTTTGGCATCAAAAGGTGTTTTTGTGGCTGTGTAAGACTTATCCCATTGCGACACTTTTCCTTTGGTGCTAACAATATCTTCACCTTTGTCCACAAACAGGTTCACAATTTCAATTGCCTGATCCAATAAACCTCCCGGGTTACCTCTCAAATCGAGAACAATAGATTTTGCATTTTGTTCTTTAAGCTCTTTTAAAGCAGCTTTAATTTCCCCTGAAGCTTTATCTGTAAATTGATTTAAAAGAATATATCCAATTGAATCAGAAACCATTCCGTAGTAGGGAACTGATTTTAATTGGATGTTTTCACGCACCAATTTCTTCTCCATTGTTTTATCAACACCAGGTCGCTTTATTTTAATTGTAAGAGGAACATTCGGTTGTCCTTTTAACAGACTGCTTACATCGTCAGTACTCTTTTTTGATACCGGTGTACCATTAATTTCAAGCAATACATCACCTGCTTTTAAACCAGCCTTAAAAGCTGGAAATCCCTCGTAAGGTTCTGCAATAATTACTTCATCCTTGTGTTTGCTGATTAATGAACCAATACCGGCATATTCGCCTGTAGTCATTAATTTAAAGTCTTCAATTTCTGATTCAGAAATGTAAGTTGTGTAAGGATCAAGAGTACTTAACATGGCGTCCATACTTTTTTTCACCAAGTCACCCGGATCAATTTCATCTACATAAAACAGATTCAATTCTCTAAATAAAGTATAGTAAATGTTTAAATTTTTGCTAATCTCAAAATTTCTCTCATCTCTGTTAAACCCCCAGAAAGCTGCACTGCAAAACAGTAACACAGCAAGTAACCAGATGGCTCCCGATTTTTTTCGAAGCTTCATATGTTTTTGTTTAAATTGATACTTAAAATAACTCTCCCCGCAGCCTAGCTTTTGCTATCCCTAACGCACGAATTTACAAATTAGAAGAAATAAAATAATATGTAGGTTAAAACAAATATAATTATTCCCTTTTTAAAATAATTGACTTTAACATTTGTTAACCCTACGGCACTTGAATTCAGTAAGAAAAGGGAAATAATAAATGGACTAAGATCTGTATACGCCAGATTATTAAGAATAGTTCTAAATACCTGGTTTTGAATTTGTTTTTTTGTAAAAAAAAAATGTCTAAGGTACAGGATCGTGGCCATGTCCGCCCCAGGGATTGCATGAAAATATTCTTATTACAGCAAGATAAGTGCCTTTAAAAGGGCCGTGCTTTTTAAGAGCCTGAATGGCATATGTTGAACAGGTAGGATGATACCTGCAGGCAGAAGGGGTAAGGGGTGAAATTGCGTATTGATAAAACCTAATCGGAAGTATCATGATGAACAGAATCACTTTTTTCAGAAAGTTGAGAATGCTTTTCATATTCTTTTGGTAATCTTTTAAGGGCTTTAATCAACTTGTCTTCCATTTCGGAAGTTGTAAGAATTGTTTTAGGCAGATAAACGAGCATAAAAGCAATGTTGATATTGATGGACTCGAGTTCACGATATAGTTCTCCCTTATTGAGGCGGTAAATTTCACGAATTCTTCTTTTCAACAAGTTTCGGGTAACTGCCTTTTTAAAACTTCGTTTAGATACTGTTATGGCTACCTGTGCCGGAAATTCCGAATTAAGTTTCGCTTCTTTCCATACAACACGAAAAGGGTAACAAATAAATCCTTTTCCCTCAGAAAAAAGTTTTCCAATAAGGATTTTATGAGTCAGTCTTTCCGCCTTTTTAAATGTGAAGCGATTCATATCTACCATATATTACAAAAATCGACAAAAAAAGGGGAAATTATTCCCCTTTTTTTGTTTGATTGAATTTTTTAGAGATAATATCTATTTATTCTCCTTATTAAATTTCTTAATGAACTGATCAAGAGCCATCGTCATAGATGGTGCCTGTGGCATCGGAGCCTGAATATCAAGTCTTAGGTTATTTGATGTAACAGCATCAGATGTAGAAGGTCCAAATGCAGCAATAAGTGTATTGTTTTGTTTAAAATCAGGGAAATTTTGGAGCAAAGATGCAATTCCTGAAGGACTGAAAAAGGCTAATACATCATAATTCACATTTGCTAAATCCGACAAATCACTGCTTACAGTTCGGTATAGAACAGCTTTGGAATATTTGATTTTGCTTTTAGTAAGCAATTCAGGAATGGATTGTTTATGAATGTCCGAAAGAGGAACTAAAAATGTTTCTCCTTTGTGCTTCAAAATAATTTCCATTAAATCCTCAAATCGTTTTTCTCCAAAAAAGATTTTTCTTTTGCGGTAAACAATGTATTTTTGAAGATAAAAAGCCGTTGATTCTGAGATACAGAAGTATTTCATCTCATCGGGCACAGTAATTCTAAGTTCCTGACAAATTCTAAAGAAGTGATCAATTGCTGTACGACTAGTAAATATTACAGCTGTGTGATCCAATACATTGATTCTTTCTTGTCTAAACTCCTTGGCTGAAATTCCTTCAACTTGAATAAAAGGTCGAAAATCAATTTTTAAATTATATTTTTCGGCCAAATCAAAATACGGGGACTTTTCAGTTTGTGGTTTTGGTTGCGAAACCAGTATCGTCTTGATTTTCAAAATAGTAGAGTTTAGTTCGACAATTTATTAACCGACCTATACCAATAGATACAACAGTTTGTAAATCATTAGCAAGGGCAAAATTTCCAGTGCACAAAGGTACAAAATCATATAAAATATTGACACATGTTGGCGAAATAATATTTTTAAACCTCTGGATAGTCGGAATACATAAAAAATCAGAGTTAAAATTAGACCCGAATTTAATAGCATTGGTACAGAGTGTTGTGCTATAAATGGCGCACTAATAGTGATGGGCAAGAGGATTACCCCTAAATTTTTATTGTAAATAGATACTGTGTGTAAATATTCTTTACTTTCCTTAATCCCGTTAAAAATATATCCAATAAATCTGATGAAGATGAATTTGACATTGTATAAAGCCACTAATCCGACAAAACAATAGAGGAAAAAAACAATATTGTTGTGCTCATGGTTCAGCGAAAGGATGTAAACAAGATACTGTACGATAAACAGGGTGAAATTCACATAAAAAAGGAGGTTTAAGAAAATTGAACCTCTTAAGTTTCTCATATTTTTTTCCAACAAAAGGTTGGACGAAGTTTGGTGGTTGATTGTTGAATCGAATACCCGGAGCAGGAATTTGCTAAATGAAAATCTTACGATTGCCATTAAAATCAATGCAAATAGAAGCACACCAGCCATCCAGTCGCTTTTATGAGAAGCAATTAGAACTCCTTTCTCACGGACTACTTGTACAGTGGAATCTTTTTCAGTTATTGGGATGCTGTCTGAAATCAGTAAAGAATCAATTGGGATTCTGATTCCTGGATTAGTGAATGGAACAGAATCTGCTGCTGTTCCTGTTTGTTTTGCTGATACTTGGTGTGCGGGAAGAAAAATAATGGAATCCTTTAATTCATTGCCTGATTGGATCAATGAATCATTTAAAGGAATCTTGTTCACAAGTAAAAGGTGTGAATTATTTTGCGACATACTATATCAGGAACTTATTTGATTGATTTTTACAAAGATAATTTTATTTTTCGTGGAGATATATTTCCAGCCAAAAAGAAAGCCCGAAATTTTATCGGGCTTATAATCTTGTTTAGAGTTCTTCGTAACCTATTAATTGCTTTTTGCGCAGATTCTCTTTTTCAAATCCATCTAATTTTCTCTCACTTTTCAGCACCTCTTTCTCCCATGAACCATACATTGGGTTGGGAAGAACTATAAATCGTTGTCCAAATTCAGTTTGCCTTTCATCTACTTTCGAAAAGCCAAAGTCAGTCGATCTGTCTTCCAAAAACTCATCAAAATCACCTAAATTATCACCGGCAAGAATTAAAATTTCATGAGTTTCCAGTACTTTATTTCTGCGTTCGGTTTTTATACTTGTTTTCGTTTTTAGTAACACATGCCTTTCATCCGCAAAGGGAAATCCTAACTCATTAAGGTTCTCGATGGTTTTAGCCAAAGCCGAAGTATCACGGTTGGATATATAAAATGTTTCAACGCCTTTTGATTCTGCATATTTTAAAAACTCCAAAGAGCCAGGTGTAGCTGAAGCTTTTGCCATATCTGTCCATTCTTTCCAGGCTGCGCGTGTAAATGCTTCGCCGCTGCGAATCGAATTGGTTTCGAAAGGACTGTTGTCTAAAACGGTTTCATCAATATCAACAACAACAGCTTTGGGTTTTGTATTATCACTCTTGGTTAATAATTGATTATCCAACGAAAGTTTAGCCATGTTAAATGCCTGATAATACAATGCTCGGCACTCCGAAGCTCTTTGAAACCAAAGAGTAGCCATTACTAAATGTTCATTCTGATTATTTTCCTGTTTTTTTGAATCCTGAGGTTTGGAACAAGACGAAATCAGGATGGAAAATGCAGCTAAAGCAAAAAATAATTTTCTCATATCAATTGATATTTTAATTTTAGTAATTCACTAGGAATTGAATTTTTAAAATCTTCGGAGATGAATTTCAAATTGCAGATTATACTAAAAATGGTTTCGGAAATCGAAGATAATAAAAAAATGGCTGTAACTTTAATTTAGGTGTATGCGTCATACATTTGATTGCCACTAAATATGAACCTGGACGAATACAACATAAGTGTAGATCAGCATGCTGATGGAATGTTTCGTTTTATCCTCAAAAACATTAGAGATGAGGATAAAGCGAGGGATATTGTGCAGGATAGTTTCGAGAAATTATGGCGAAATGTTGAGAATGTGAATTCTCTGAAAGTAAAATCTTATTTGTACACAACGGCTTATCATACCATGATTGATTTGATTCGACGGGAGAAAAGAAAAGAAGATTTTGAAAATGTGGATGTTAGAGATTATTCGCATTCTGAGCATTATTCAGATTTAAGTGAGATTCTTGATGATGCCTTGAAAAGATTATCGGAGGTTCAGCGATCGGTAATTTTATTGCGCGATTACGAAGGATATTCTTACACCGAAATTGCAAAAATTACTGATTTAACTGAGTCGCAGGTGAAAGTTTATATTTATCGGGCAAGAATGCATTTGAAGAATTACATTGGAAGTATTGAATCAATAGTATAAGGAATAGGAGATGAGGGAAATAACCCGATACAACTACGAGGAATTCTTCCTTGATTATTTGGAAGGAACGTTAAGTTCCCTTCAGATTGTCGCGTTGGAAGATTTTTTAACCAAAAATCCAGATCTAAAATTAGAATTGGAGGAGATGGAGTGTCCTGTTTTTACTAAAGACTGCGTTAAAATTGATTTAAAATCATTAAAAGAAATTCCTTTTCGCGAAAGTTTTGATGAGTTTTGTATTGCCCGGCTAGAAGGAGACTTGTCGGTTGAAAATGAAATTGCATTCGATACTTTTCTGGAAAAGAACAAGTCCTTTCATAACGAGAATCAGATTTATCAAAAAACGATTTTACATGCTGATAATAGTCTTGTTTTCACCGATAAGGAAAAGCTGAAAAGAAGTTCCCGTAAAGTTGTTTACTGGCGGTATTCTTCAAGAGTTGGAGTTGCTGCCTCAATTGTTCTGCTTTTTTCACTTTGGAGTATTTTGTATCAATTTGAAGGCAATCAATCAAATGAAGAGAAAATTACGGCTAAGGTAGAAACTGCAATTACGGAAAGTAAGGAGACAAATAAAACTGAAAAGGCAATTGATGTTGAGGCTATTGCAACTCCCAAACAAGAGATTGTGAAGCCAGAGAAGAAATATTCTGTTGAAAAAGGACAGGCGCAGACAACAGATAGTCAGGAAGATGAAAAACAAGTTGAAAATATAGAAAAGGTGTTTAAGCGAGTTGAACCTGTGGTGCTTTCTGCTGATGCAGAACTCATTGCATTAGCCAATTCTGCAGATCCAAAGATAGAACTGGATATTCCCAAAGAAGAGAATACTGAAATCAGCACTCAAAATAACGGACTTGCACAATTGGGTATGTCATGGAAATCAAGTGTGCCCGAAAAGAAAGCTCAAAACTCTGTTTTATATGCTATTGCGAAATATGGCGTGGATAAATTGGGCGAAATTGCAGGGAAAAATGTTCAGTTGGAGAAGAAGTATGACTCTGCTACAGAGAAAACGCGATTAGATTTTAATACTGCAGGCATCGGTTTTTCAAAAACAATTAAATAAGCCTGTAACTATTCATTCACCACTTCGTCTTACCCATATAAATAAGATAAATATACCATTATGAAATGCCCAAGAGTAAATCATCATTAACTCTATACGAATGATGATTTGCAATTGGCAAGTTCCACCTGATAGTAACAAGAAAATTATAAAATGATGAAAAAAATATTTTTGCTATGTATGGCCTTTGTGCTTGTATTTGGAAGTAACGCCCAGGAAGTTGCTGATACCTTAAAAACAGATACAATCAAGAAGAAGATTTTAATTGAAGATTCGTGGTCGAACCAAAAAAAGAAATCAGAGAAAAAAGAAACTGTTAAAACTCAATCATGGGAAACGACCGCTGACACTACAAAAGTTAAATTTCTCGAAAAAGATTTAGTAAAAGTCGTTGAGGATGACAAAGGGATTAAAGCTAAAATTGGGAAGATTGGCAAAGTAGGTTTTGAAGAGGACAGAGACACTACAAAAATCCGACTTGGCGGAAAGCAGATTAATATTATTGACGGCTGGCACGGAACCAGAATCCGAATTCAGAAGGTAAATCCTTGGGATGCTAATCAGGATAAGTTTTTTCTTGAAGAGGAGAAAGGTTTTCGAGGACATTGGGCAGGTTTTGAAGTGGGCGTAAATGGTTTTGCTGACGAGTATTATGGTGATTATCTCGATGATCAGAAGGATTTTATGGATTTAGATATGGCCAAATCACTTGCCGTTAACTTAAACTTTCTTCAGTATGATATTAGTTTACAAAAGGAAAGAAACACCATTGGTTTGGTGACTGGTATGGGATTGGAGTGGAACAATTACCGTTTCGATCAAAATATAACATTAGCCAATGATGGTTCCGGAAAAATTGAACCAATTGCTTTTGATCCTGACTGGAACATTAAAAAAAGCAAATTAACCAGTTTGTACCTAACTGTACCTTTATTGTTAGAGTTTCAAATTCCTGTTAAGTACAAATCCCGAAGAGTTCACATGTCGGCTGGATTAGTGGGTGGATTACGAATTGGTTCTCATACAAAAGTGAAATACAAATCGAACGGGAATATGCACAAAGATAAAGATCACGACGATTTTAACCTGAACACTCTGCGTTGTGCAGCTCATGCTCGCATTGGCTATCGTTCACTAAACTTTTTTGCTACCTATGGTTTAACCGATTTATTCGAATATAATAAAGGTCCGGAATTAGTGCCTTTTACAGTTGGAATTACCTTGGTGAGTTTTTAGAATACTACTAATAGATAAATATTATTATGCCGGATCCTTGATGAATCCGGCATTTTTATTCATTTGCATTTTGAGCTTTGACGAGTGTTGAATTATGTGCTTTAAAAATAGTATATTAGCGACATGAAAAGAAAATTCCAGCTTTTAATTTGCTTTTTTTCTATCTTCCTTGCTCTGCCTGTATTTGCTGATTTTCAGACAAATTTGGATAGCTTGAATAATCGCTATACAAAAGTGTTTGGTCAGGAAAAATTGGAGACATTATTGGAGATGAGCCGGGCATATTGGGATACCGAACCTGGAAAAGGAATTGAAATAGCTACCAGAGCTCTAGCGACGGCTCAAAGTCTTGGTTATGATCAGGAAATAGTGAAAGCCATGTTTTATTTGGGAACGGCTTACTATAAGGATAATCAGTATGATTTCTCGCTGGATTATTTACTGCAGGCATATCGTTTTGCGAAAAATCATGATTACCAAAAGGAAGTTGCTGATATCAGTCACCAATTGGCTACTGTTTACTACCAATCTGGGAAAATCAACAAAATATACAATTACACAGAGGAAGCCAACACTATTTATAAGCAACTGGATGATAAGGTGGGAATTGCCCGATGTCTGAATATGTTTGGTGTTTACTATCAGTCAATTCGAGATTATGATCAGGCCATTGATTATTTACAGAAAGGACTGAAACTTGGGAAAGAAATTTCGCACAGATCCATCGTTGGAGAACTATTGAATGATATTGGTAGTTTGTATACCGAAATGGGAGATACTCTTAAAGCTATTCGAACTTATCATGAGGCTGTTGACTATTATAAATCAAATGGACCAAACAATAAAACCGGGGTTTTTGAATTGAATATGAGTGATTTATATCTCCATCATAACGATCTCATCAAAGCAAAACATCATCTTGACAAAGGTTATCTGGTTGGCAAACAATTAAAATCGAAAAGATTACTTCGGGATTATTACAAATATCTTTCGCTTTACTATACAAAACTTGGCGATTATAAGAATTCAGTAATTGCCTATCAAAATCTTCAATCTTATCAGGATTCTATTGCGTCGGAGCATTTATCAAATAAAATCGATGATTTGGATTCCAGGCACATGGAAAACATTAAAAATCAGGAAAATCAGGCTCTTCGTGCTGAGAATCAAACACAACAATTGGAAATTAACCGTCAGTATACCATTGGTTTACTGATTCTACTTTTACTACTTGTGGTTATATTTCTTCTCACTTTCCGGTACCGAAATAATCTGAAGGACAATGAGCTTTTATACCTGCGTAATCGTCTGGTAAGTCAGCATCAGGAGGAGTTAATAGGAGCAATGAAAAGGCTTAAAGAGAGTGAAGATAAGCTTAGAACAGCCAATGAAACCAAGGATAAAATGTTTTCCTTAATTGCCCATGACTTGCGGGGAGCAATTGGCAACATTAGTAATGGATTACGAATGATGCTTACCGACAAGGAATTGGATCTGTCTGAAGAAGATAAAACAGAATTTTTGCAATCTTTGTTTCATTCTGCGGATAATTCATTCGAATTGCTTGAAAATCTGTTGTTTTGGGCAAAAAATCAAACATCTACAATATCTGCTAATTTACAAATGGTTGATGCCAGTTCGATAATTAGTTCAAATATAAATTTGTCGGCAGAGTTAGCAAAAATTAAGTCCATTCGTTTAATTGCAAGTACCAATCCTTCAGTAGAAGTGTATATCGATTGGAATATGATTAATACAGTTCTGCGAAATTTGATATCAAATGCAATTAAATTCACCAATAAAGGAGGAATTATTGAAGTTAAATCGGAGATTGGAGAGTATTTTGTTAAAATTTCGGTGATTGACAATGGAATTGGAATGATGCCGGATCAGATTGAGAATATTTACGAGGGAAAAACGACTGATGGCACTGCTAATGAGAAAGGTACCGGTCTGGGTATTACTTTGTGCAGGGATTTCTTAGTGAAAAATCATGGCGAAATGATGGTAGAAAGTGAAGTTGATAAGGGCAGCACATTTTCGTTTATCATTCCCCGCAGACCGATGAGTGATGAGAAATTTAGTGAATTTGTGAAAAAGGAGACCCTGATTTCATTTGTAAATGTCTAAATTTAGGTCAGATAATTCACATCTACATAAACTAAATTCAGCGCAAATGAGATTATTATTAATAAGTAACTCCACGATGGCCGGGGAGGAATATTTAGACTATCCTAAAAACAACATCAAAGATTTTTTAGGCGATAAGCCGGTTAAGGCTTTATTTATCCCCTACGCAGGAGTGACTGTTTCTTTCGACGAGTATGAAGCCAAAGTAAAGGCTAAGTTCAATGAAGTTGGCCATGATATTGTTTCTATTCATCATTTCGAAGATCCGGTAAAGGCTGTTGAAGAGGCTGAAGCAATTGTTGTAGGTGGTGGAAGTACATGGAATATGCTGCATTTGGTGCATAAAAACAACCTGACGGAGGCAATCCGCAAGAGAGTGATCAGTGAAAATGTGCCATATATCGGTTGGAGTGCAGGTTCAAATTTGGCTTGCCCCACGATTAAAACCACGAACGATATGCCAATCATAGATCCTTTGGGATTTGATGCACTTAATTTAATCCCGTTTCAGATTAACCCACACTATTTAGATAAAAATCCTGATGGTCATGGAGGAGAAACGCGCGAAGATCGTATTAATGAATTTATGGTTGTAAATACTGATATGTATGTTGCAGGTTTAAGAGAGGGTAGTATGTTCTTGGTAGAAAACGGGAAAATTAATTTGATTGGTAAACTCAACTGCCGGATCTTTAAAAATAATGTTCAAGCATACGAATTGAGTCCAAAGGATGATTTTAATTTTTTGTTGAAATAAATTTTAGAAGATATATTTAAAGCGGTTGAATCTGCTTCAACCGCTTGCTTTAGTTTTGAGTAGGATTGACAAAACAGTCTAATTTTGTTATCCATGTCCGCGTGTCATCCAATCAATTGCTTCAACAGTTAGGATTGTTAGTGTTTCTATAGATTATAGAAACAAGTGCAGGATCAAATTTAAAAATAAAAATCCCGAAAAGGAAAACCTTCCCGGGATGATAGTATTTTATATCGGTGATATTAAAAATCAACTTCAACAACAATAGGACAATGGTCCGAGTGAATCACATCAGCTAGTATCGATCCTCCTTTTAGTAGCTCGCGAAGAGGTTCGCTTACCATATGGTAATCGATTCTCCAACCCAAATTCTTCCCTCTGGAACCAGCTCTGTAGCTCCACCAACTATATTTATCCGGTGATTGATCGAATACTCTGAAGCTGTCTATAAAACCACTGTCAATAAATTGGCTTACCCATTCTCTTTCTTCAGGTAGGAATCCCGAAACACCTTTCTTCTTTTCCGGGTTACTAATATCTATTTCTTTGTGACAGATATTATAATCGCCTCCAATAATCAAATTTGGTCTTTCTTTTTTAAGTTCATTAATATAATCGTGAAAATAGGCCAACCATTCCATTTTATAATCCTGTCGTGGCCCGCCGGTTGTTCCTGATGGATGATATGTACTAAAAACCGAAACATCTCCAAAATCAGCTCTAATTGCTCTTCCTTCAATATCATATTTTGGGTTGTCAACGCCAATAACCACACTGTCTGGCTTTTCTTTAGTCAGGATACCAACACCACTGTATCCTTTTTTTTCAGCAGAAAACCAGTAACAATGATATCCCAATTCTTCAAAAAGATGAGTTTCTATCTGCTCTGGCTGAGCTTTTGTTTCCTGAATTAAAAGGATGTCCGGATTTTCTTGTTTGAGCCATCCAATAAAGTCTTTTCCGAGGGCGGCTCGAATTCCATTTACATTGTAACTTATTATTTTTCGCATAGCGTATGTTTTTATTTGAAGAGAATAAAGATAAAAAAAAGAAAACCCTGATAAGGATAAATTCAGATAAGAGATAAATTAAAAATTCAGAAAATGCAATACGATTGCCTAAAATTACTTCAAATCAACTACTTTTGTAATAAAAATAAGAACATTGAAAGAAGGAGTAGTAATCAAGTCGACAGGAAGTTGGTATACCGTAAAATCCAACGATGGTGAAATCCATAATTGCCGGATAAAAGGGCGGTTTAGAATGGAAGGCATTCGTACAACCAATCCTATATCGGTTGGTGATAAAGTAGATTTTGAAGAAGAAAATGAGGCGAATGTAATTGTGAAGATTCACGATCGTAAGAATTATATTATTCGTAAATCATCAAATTTGTCAAAACACAGTCAAATTATTGCGGCAAATATCGATCAGGCATTTTTAATTGTTACTGTCAACTATCCGTTGACAACGACAACTTTTATTGATCGTTTTTTAGCTGCTGCCGAGGCATATCGAATTCCTGTGAATCTTATTTTTAATAAAATTGACAGATATCGTCCAAATGATATAACACGTTTAGCGGAACTAAAATATACGTACGAAAAAATAGGCTACAAGTGTTTTGAAATTTCTGCGAAGAAGGGAACCCATCTGGATATTATCAGAGAAGCCTTAAAAGGCAAAATAAATTTACTGTCGGGACACTCAGGAGTTGGGAAATCGACTTTAATAAATGCGATACAACCTGGTCTGGATCTAAAAACTGGAGAAATTTCCGAAGCTCATTCTCAAGGGAAGCACACCACAACTTTTTCAGAAATGTTCGAATTGGATTTTGAGGGTTATATCATCGATACTCCTGGCATTAGAGGTTTTGGAACTATTGATATGGAAAAGGAAGAAATGTCTCATTTTTTTCCGGAGATATTTAAAACTTCTAAGCATTGCCAATTCAACAACTGTACCCACGTGCATGAACCAAAATGTGCTGTAAAAGGCGCAGTCGAAATTGGAGAAATCTGTATTACCAGATACGAAAGTTATCTGGGGATGATCATGGAAGATGAGGACAGCAAATACAGAATTTAGAAAATACAGGAATTGTAAAAACGATTTTAAGACATAAGCACGTAATTACTACGTGCTATTTTTTATTAATATGGAACGAATAAATGGCTACAATACTTGATCCTAAGGAATTTCTTGAAATGGGTGAAATTTTACCCATGGTTGATGTTCGAACTGCTGCAGAATTTGAGACAGGTCATATTCCCGGAGCTCAGAATCTTCCAATTTTCACCAATGAAGAAAGAGTTGTAGTAGGGACCAAATACAAGAGAGCAGGCAAGGATTCAGCTGTATTATTAGGTTTGGAATTGGTGGGGCCAAAATTGGCTCGTTTTGTAAAGCAAGCAAAAAAAATTGCACCCGAAAAAAAAATATTGATACACTGCTGGAGAGGTGGAATGAGAAGCGGAAGCATGGCTTGGTTGTTCGAGACTGCCGGATTTACAGTTTATCTGTTAAAGGGTGGTTACAAAGCTTACAGAGCGTATAATCGAGAGCAGTTTCTCCGGAAAGCGGAGATTATTGTTTTGGGTGGAATGACTGGAAGCGGTAAAACGGAAGTTTTGCATGAAATGATAAAAATGGGACATCAGGTTCTCGATTTAGAGGGAGTTGCAAATCACAAAGGATCGGTATTTGGAGCCTTGGGACAAGCTGATCAACCAACCAATGAGAATTTTGAAAATGAACTGGCTAAAATCTGGTCTGGTTTCGATTTTGATAAGACCATTTGGATTGAAGATGAAAGCAACTCTGTTGGTGCTGTTTGGGTTAACGAGCAACTGTTTCTTAGAATGAGAAAAGCTGATGTTGTTAAAATGGATATTCCGAAAATCGAGCGAATTGAAAGATTAGTGAGGGAATATGCATGTTTCGATATTGCTGATTTAAAGGAACTTGTTTTAAAAATTGAGAAAAGATTAGGCGGATTGAATGTGAAAAACGCTTTGGAAAGCCTTGATAAAGGCGATTTTCATACTGTTGCAGATATTACTTTAACCTACTACGACAAAGCTTACCTTCACGGTCAGCAAAAACGAAAAGGGCAAACCATTTATTCTATTGCACTCGAAAAAGATGATCCTAAAGAGAATGCGAAAGCCATAATTGAATTCTACTCGAACTTAAAGAAGTAGTTTTTGGGATAAGAAATCAAAAGATTTGTCGTTACCTTTATGTGAAACCTTAGAACTCGAAAATCTTGGATATCTATCTGAAAAACCGGCATTGGAAATTTTATTTTTTACTGATTGCCATAATAATCGTTTTTGGCTCAATTCTTTATACCAATAATTTAGTTGGAAAACTAGCTAACGAAGAGGTGAAAAAAATTGAATTGTGGGCTGAAGGAATGCGGAGTCTGCAGTTGAATCCAGATCAGGATGTTTCTCTGATTAACCGTATTCTGGAACAGAATGAAACCATTCCTGTTATTCTTATTGATGATGATGGAAATATCGTTGATCATAGAAATATTAAACTCCCGAAAAGGAATGAAGATGAGGTTTTAAAGGAGAAACTTCAGGACATGAAGGATGATAACCATTTTATTGAAATAGAGCTTGTAAATGGGAAAAACTACATCTATTTCGACGATTCGAGTCTTTTAAAGCGATTGGCCTGGTATCCATTTGTTCAATTGGGAGCGATTATCACATTTATTCTGATTGCATTTTTGGCTTTTTCGTATTCAAAATCAGCTGAACAGAACCAGGTTTGGGTCGGAATGTCAAAAGAAACAGCTCATCAGTTGGGAACGCCTATCAGCTCTTTAATGGCTTGGATGGAGCTGATTAAATCCGGTGAGATTGATCCTCAATTATCTCTCGAAATGGCAAAAGATGTTAATCGGTTAGAGGTAATCGCTGAACGTTTTTCAAAAATTGGTTCAAAGCCGGTTTTAAAGTTTACAAACATCTTGGATGTACTTAGCAACAGTATCGAATACTTAAAAAAGAGAACTTCGGGCAAGGTTGATTTTAATTTAGATGGTGTTGATGTGGAGAATGCAGTTGTTCCATTAAATAAAGAGTTATTTTCTTGGGTAATAGAGAATTTGTCGAAGAATGCGGTTGATGCGATGGAAGGCAAGGGGAGTTTGAAATTTTTAGTTTCGAATAAAGCAAATCAACTAATAATCGATATCAGCGATACCGGTAAAGGCATAGCAAGAAATCAATTTAAGACTATTTTTAAGCCAGGATTTACCTCAAAAAAGAGAGGATGGGGGCTTGGATTATCTCTTTCGAAACGAATTATTGAAAATTATCACCGCGGAAAAATTTTTGTTGTTAGCTCAGAATTGGGTAACGGTGCGGTGTTTAGGATTATTTTACCTTTAAATTGAACCATTTGATTTTCAAATAGCTGATTTTTTTTTTGAAACCAACAAATAACTACCTATTTTTGCAGCCCGTTTTCAAGGGAGTTTTATCATTGAAACTGTAATTCAGTTTAATAATTGGTTAAGATTGCCGAAAAAAGATGTTGAGATTTATGAAAACGTATGATTAATTTTTATACTTTTGCAAAGTTTTATTAGAATATTTTGGATTATCTAGCAAAATATACGATTCCTTTCAAAGGATTGAAAGATGGTAAGCATGAATTCAATTTTACCATTGATCAGGAATTCTTTGAGCATTTTCAACAGGAAGATGCATATCAGGTTGATGCCTCAGTGAAAGTAACACTGGAGAAGAAAACTTTGGTTATGACTCTTACTATTGAATTGGAAGGTAAAATGAATGTGGCCTGTGATCGTTGTCTCGAACCATTTGACATGGAGGTGAGCGGAGAAAGCTCTGTTTATGTGAAATTTGGAGAAGAAAACGAAGAATTGGCTGATGATGTTATTGTGATTTCAGAAGCGGTAAACGAACTGGAAACAGCACATTACATCTATGAACTGTTTTCACTTAGCTTGCCTTTAAGCTTTGTTCATCCGGAAGATGAAGATGGAGATAGTACTTGTAATGAAGAAATGATTCAAAAATTGAATGACCATTCGGTGAACGATGAACAGATCATCGATCCAAGATGGAATGATTTAAGAAAATTGATTGATAATAATTAGTTAAATAGGTTGAAAAATGGCACATCCAAAACACAGAACGTCGAAGCAGAGAAGAAATAAGAGAAGAACTCATCTTAAAACTACTCCAGCTACTTTAGCATCTTGCTCAAATTGTGGAGCAACTGTTAAATATCATACTGTTTGCCCTGAATGCGGTTATTACAGAGGTAAATTGGCGATCGAAAAGAAAGTTACAGCATAATCTAAGTCAAGTTATTTAGGTTAAACGCAATATGTAAATTTGCTCCTCAGGTCTTACTTGGGAGCAATTTTGCTTATTATACAGTTTCATTTTGCAAATTCCGGAGTTATTAAATTGTTTCAATCATTTTTTGTTGAAGTATAATTCGGTATCTGTTTAATTTGTTTAGAATGGGATTTTTGTGTAAGTAGAACGCTGAATCTATCTGATAAACACTAAGTAAGCTAGAAGAATGTCAAAAATTAATGCAGTAATAACAGGTGTTGGAGCTTATGTTCCGGACTATGTTCTTACCAATGAGGAATTAAGCACCATGGTTGAAACAACCGATGAGTGGATTATGACTCGTATTGGTATTAAGGAAAGAAGAATTCTAAAAGGCGCAGGAAAAGGATCTTCAGATTTAGGAGCTAAAGCTGTTGAAGAGCTTTTGAAAAAAACCAATACTTCTCCTGAGGATGTAGATTTGTTGATTTGTGCAACAGTAACTCCTGACATGCAGTTTCCGGCAACAGCTAATATAATTAGTGATAAACTGGGAATTAATGACGCATTTAGTTTTGATTTAAATGCCGGATGTTCGGGATTCTTATTCGCATTGGTAACAGGTTCAAAATACATTCAATCGGGAATGTATAAGAAAGTGGTAATTGTTGGTGCTGAAAAAATGTCATCAATCGTTGATTATACAGATCGTCAGACTTGCCCTATATTTGGAGATGGCGCAGCAGCAGTAATGTTGGAGCCAACTACTGAAAATATTGGCATTATCGATGAGATACTGCATACTCAAGGGTTTGGTAGAAAACATCTGCATCAAAAAGCTGGTGGATCTTGCAAACCGGCGAGTCATGAAACAGTTGATGCCCGCGAGCATTTCATTTATCAGGAGGGAAATCATGTATTTAAGCATGCTGTTTCCAATATGGCTGATGTTTCCGTTGAAATGATGGAAAAACACAATATGACTGCTGATGATTTAGCATGGTTAGTACCGCATCAGGCGAATAACCGTATTATCGAAGCTACAGCAAAACGGATGGGATTGGCAAAAGAGAAAGTAATGATCAATATTGAGAAATACGGAAACACTACTTCTGCAACAATTCCTTTGTGTTTATGGGAGTGGGAGAACCAATTGAGTAAAGGTGATAACATTATCCTTTCAGGATTTGGGGCTGGGTTTACCTGGGGCTCAATTCTTTTGAAATGGGGTTACAATCCTAAATAAAACAATAATTAAGTGAAAATATAATCAGGCCTCCAATTGGGAGGCCTTTTTTCTTGGAATCATTTTAAAAGAGTGGTTTTTCTTCAACCAAATTTTTATATTTGTATGGCTTGCAAAGAGAGCCGTAAGCTCTTTTTTAATTCGAAAATACTTTTTTTTATAAAATTGAGTTGATTTACTATTGCTGATGAAATTCGTGTATCTGTAACTGCTTTATGGTGATGAGATCAGTTTCATAAGTGTTGGCAATATTTATCCACTCAGATTTATAAATTCAATATGATATTAACATGTTTAGCAAAAAAGATAAAATGAGCAAAAACAACGAAGTACAGTCAACCGCAGTAAATTTGATCTGCGATGGAACATCCATAACCGGAGATATTCAAGCATCAAGAGATATTCGAATTGATGGATTCCTGAACGGGAAAATGAAGGTGAATGGAAAAGTTGTTGTCGGAAATACCGGTAAAATTCAAGGAGATGTTCATTGTAAAACAATTGATGTTTCAGGAATGGTAGAAGGCAATATTTTTGCTTCAGAAATGGTTAATTTAAAAAATTCAGCAGTAATTTTAGGTAATATTACTACTGATAAAATTTCTGTTGAGCCAGGAGCCAAATTTACCGGATCCTGTAAAATGGGTGAGCCAGCTCCAAAAAAAGATGAAAAAAAGTAAAGAGAATCACAAAAGCTCCTTCGAAAAGAGAAAACAACAAACGACCAGTTTGGCAAAATATTCTGGTCTGGCATTTCAAATGATTGCCATCATCCTTTTGGTGTTATTTGGAGGATTTCAATTAGATAAGTATTTGGAAAATGAATTTCCATTATTCACAATCATCGGAGCTTTTGGAGGTGTTGTATTATCCTTATATTTTGCGTTAAAAGATTTGTTAAAAAAATAGTCGGACGCATATAAATTCGAATATGGAAAAATCATTTAAAAAGTACATTCGAAACTTAGGAATTATTTCCGGAGCACTTTTAGTCATCTCGGTTCTGATGTATTTGACTTTGTTAAAACCATGGTTCAATTATGTGTTTCCTTTTGTTATATTGTACTTTTTCCTGATAAGTTCCTTTCAGCATTATAAATTGATTAAATCCGCAAAGAATAATCCCCGGGTTTTCAATACAAATTATATGGCATGGTTTGGAATAAAATTATTCTCACACCTAAGTTTTGTCATAATTTATGTTTTACTGGATCGTTCACAGGCATTGAGTTTCGTCCTGTTTTTTGGATTTTGCTATGTAGTATATACGACTTATGATGTTGTATCTTTATCCAATACACTAAGGTCTGGAAATGTTAAATGATTTTAAAAAGCCGAATGCAATAGTTTTTTTATTAAATTTGGAAGTCAAATTAAAAACCTGTAGGTTTTTAGTTTAAAAAGTAAGTAATAAATGAATGAGTAATCATTCCTGAAAATATTGTTAATGCAATTTGTTTTGAATTAACATTTTAACCAAACAGATTGAATAAAATCCAAATCAGTTGATTTTGCCTCAAGCCAAGGTATTTGGTATCTGTTGTAAAAAGTAAGTCATTTACGTATGAAAAATATTCATCGATTTCTGTTGATTTTCTTCTTAGCATTAAATGTTATTCCGGTTTTTGCCTCTGGAGATGAGCATGCGGAACCTGCTTCTCAAGAAACACATGAAAAAGAAAAGTTTGAGCCAGGAAATTTTATAATGGATCACATTGCTGATTCCTACGATTGGCATGTTTTTAGTGTTGGTGATTTTCATGCAACCATGCCTTTGCCGGTGATCGTTTACTCTCAGCATTCCGGATTTCACATGTTCATGTCCAGTAATTTTCATCACGGACATTCAGATTATGAAGGATTTTCGATTGCCAGTGAAGGTGAATACAGAGGAAAAGTAGTTGAAATGGTAAATGGACATGAAGTACGTCCATTTGATATCTCAATGACTAAGAATGTTGTCGCCATGCTGATAAGTATGGTTATTCTGCTGTGGGTATTTATTTCTGTAGCCAAATCGTATACAAGAAGAAAAGGAAAAGCTCCTTTAGGTCTTCAGTCTTTTGTTGAGCCAATTATAATTTTTATTCGGGATGAAATTGCTAAACCCGCTATTGGAGAAAAGACATATGCAAAATACATGCCTTATCTGTTAACCATCTTCTTTTTTATTTGGTTGAATAATTTAATGGGAATGGTACCATTTCTACCGGGAGGTGCAAATGTCACCGGAAATATTACCATAACAATGGTATTGGCATTGTTTACTTTTGTAATTACATCAGTGAATGCAAATAAATCGTATTGGAAACATATTGTGAACACTCCAGGTGTACCATGGTGGTTAAAGTTTCCTGTACCTTTGATGCCTTTGGTTGAGGTAATGGGTGTTTTCACAAAACCATTTGTTTTAATGGTTCGACTCTTTGCCAACATTACTGCTGGTCATATGATTGTTTTGGCTTTTGTTAGTTTGATTTTCATCTTTGGACAAATTAGTCCGGGATTAGGATACGGAACCTCAGTTGTCTCAGTACTTTTTGTTGTATTTATGGATATGCTTGAGCTGTTGGTAGCCTTAATTCAAGCTTATGTGTTTACGCTTCTTTCTGCGCTTTACTTTGGTATGGCAACAGAAGAACATCATTAAGAATTTATCTACTCCCAAAAATGGGAGCTTTAATAGTTTTTTATCAATTAATTAAAAACGCTATGATTACATTAACAATTCTTCTTCAGGCTGCGGCAAGTATGGGCATTGCCAAAATGGGTGCTGCATTTGGAGCTGGTTTAGCTGCCATTGGTGCTGGTATTGGTATCGGTAAAATTGGTGGTAGTGCTCTTGAGAGTATTGCTCGTCAACCAGAAGCTTCTGGAGATATTCGTTCAAACATGATTGTTGCTGCGGCTCTTATTGAAGGTGCTGCATTTTTTGCGATTATCATCTGTTTGTTGGCTATCGTATTGTAATAGCATTATCCACAATTTGCCATAAGAGATTGTCTGCGGCAAATTGTGGAATCTATTTGGATGTTAACATCACTTTAAGTGAATTAAAATAGAATAACATGGGCTTGGTAACACCTGAATTAGGAACTTTTATATGGATGCTTTTGGCATTTGCCATTGTATTATTTATCCTGAAAAAGTTTGCTTGGAAACCGATATTAAGTGCATTAAAAGAACGGGAAGACTCTATTGAAGAAGCTCTTTGTTCTGCTGAGCGTGCCAAAGAAGAAATGGCGGCATTACAGGCCGATAATGAAAGAATTCTTCAGGAGGCAAGAAAAGAGCGTGAAGCAATGCTTAAAGAGGCAAAAGAGATGGGCAGTAAATTGGTTAGTGAAGCCAAACAAAAAGCGACTCTTGAGGCTGATAAAGTAATAGAATCGGCACGAATAAACATTGAGAGTGAAAAATCCGCAGCTTTGAATGAAATTAAAGCTCAGGTTGCACTTCTTTCTGTTGAAATAGCAGAGAAAATTCTCCGTCAGCAATTTGCTGATGATCAGCAGCAAAAAGATTACTTCAAAAAGTTAATGGACGAAGTAAAGTTGAATTAGTAAATGAGAGAATGGGAATCTCGTTGAATCTCAGATCTCACATCTAATAATCTAAAAGAATATGAACGAAAGTAAAATCTCGGTTCGTTATGCCAAAGCTCTTTTTGAATTAGGAAAAGAGGAGAACTTAATTGAGTCCGTAATTAAAGATATTCAGCTGATTGATGAGGTTTGTAAAACAATGCCTGAATTTTGGCTTATGGTTGAAAGTCCTGTTGTTAAAACTTCTCAGAAAAGAACTTCGGTTAAGCTGATATTTGGTGATAAAATAAATCCGGTCAGTCTTAATTTTTTAGATTTGGTGGTGCAAAATCGTCGTGAAATTTATCTAAAGGATATTTCCCGAAATTTTTTGTCATTGTGTCGTAAAGATAAAGGGGTTTTATCAGCAACACTTACATCTGCATCAGCTATTGAAAAGGAAAGTAATCTCAAATTGAGCGAATTACTTTCAAAATCTTTCAATGCAAAAATTGAATTGCAGGAAGTGGTTGATAAAGAAATTATTGGTGGATTTGTGCTTCGAATTGAAGATCAGCAACTGGATGCGAGTGTTAGCAATCAGTTGAATTTAATTAAGCGCGAATTGCTTTCAAATCATATGAAATAGAATTTCAAATCGGATTAAACTCTGACTAAATAAAAATTAAATATGGCTAGTATTAAACCTGCAGAAGTTTCGGAAATCCTAAAGCAGCAATTACAAGGATTAAAAACCGAAGCAGAACTGGAAGAAGTCGGAACCGTATTGCAAGTTGGGGATGGTATCGCCCGCATCTACGGTTTATCGCACGTTGAATCCAATGAGTTGATTGAATTCCAAAATGGCGTTTTAGGTATTGTATTGAACCTCGAAGAGGACAATGTCGGAGCTGTTCTTTTGGGAGAAACTCAAGGAATTAAAGAAGGTGATGTTGTAAAACGAACCAAGCGAATTGCCTCAATCAATGTTGGTGAGGGAATGTTAGGACGTGTAATTAATACCATTGGTGAACCTGTTGATGGAAAAGGGGAAATAAAGGGTGTAACATACGAAATGCCATTGGAACGTAAAGCTCCCGGGGTGCTTTATCGTCAGCCGGTAACAGAGCCTTTGCAAACAGGATTAAAGTCGATTGATGCGATGATTCCGATTGGACGCGGACAGCGTGAGTTAATCATTGGTGACCGTCAGACCGGTAAAACAGCAATCGCAATTGATACCATTATCAATCAGAAAGAATTTTACGACAAGGGAGAGCCGGTTTATTGTATCTATGTAGCTATAGGACAGAAAGGTTCTACTGTAGCAAATATTGCCAGAACACTTGAGGAGCATGGAGCAATGGCCTATACGGTTATTGTGATGGCAACAGCAGCTGATCCGGCTGCATTGCAGTTTTATGCCCCTTTTGCAGGAGCTTCTATTGGAGAGTTTTTCCGCGATACAGGTCGTCCTGCATTGATTATTTATGATGATTTATCGAAACAAGCGGTATCATACCGTGAGGTTTCTCTGCTGCTTCGCCGTCCACCAGGGCGTGAAGCATATCCAGGTGATGTATTTTATTTGCACTCAAGATTGTTAGAACGTGCGGCTAAAATCATTAATTCAGATGAGATTGCCCGTCAGATGAATGACTTGCCTGAGAGCATGAAAAATGCTAAGGATAAGAATGGTGAATCGATTATTAGAGGAGGAGGTTCTTTGACTGCACTTCCAATTATCGAGACTCAGGCTGGTGATGTATCAGCATACATTCCAACCAATGTAATTTCGATTACCGATGGTCAGATTTTCTTGGAATCAGATCTTTTTAATGCTGGTATTCGTCCTGCAATTAATGTAGGTATCTCGGTATCTCGTGTGGGTGGTAATGCTCAGATCAAATCAATGAAGAAAGTAGCGGGTACTTTGAAGCTGGATCAGGCTCAATATCGTGAATTAGAGGCTTTTTCCAAGTTTGGTTCTGATATGGATGCTGCAACCCGTTCAGTTTTAGATAAAGGTTCAAAGAATGTGGAAATCTTAAAACAAGGACAATATTCACCTTACACCGTTGATAAGCAGGTAGCTATTTTATACTGCGGATCACAAGGATTATTGCGTAATGTTCCTGTAGATAAAGTGAAAGAATTTGAAATTGAATTTCTTGATTTCATGGCTATGAAGCACAAAGCAGTGTTAACTGAGCTGGGATCGGGAAAATATACTCAAGAAGCACAGGATATCATGAAATCCGTTGTGAATGAGTTATCTGCGAAATATAAATAATTAACAATTAGTAATTAATAATGAGGAAGATAACTCATTAATTATTAATTGATCATTGCTAATTATGAATTAGAATAAATGGCTAATTTAAAAGAAATTCGTACTCGTATTTCATCGGTTCAGAAAACCAAACAGGTTACTGCGGCGATGAAAATGGTTTCTGCTGCCAAATTAAAAAAGGCTCAGGATGCTATCGTGCAAATTCGTCCATTTGCGGCTAAGCTTCATGAGATTTTATCGAACCTGACTGGAAGTTTGACTAATTCTGATGATAACTTATACGGTGTGGAGAGAAAGCCTGAAAAGGTTTTGTTGGTTGCGATTACATCTAACAAGGGCTTATGCGGTGGATTTAATGCAAATGTAATTAAGCAGGTTACTATTTTGGGTGAGACTACTTACGCTGAACAAAAGCAGCGAGGTTCACTGCACATATTGGCAATTGGAAAGCAGGGATTTGAAATTCTTCGTAAACATTTTAATGTTGTTGGAGAATACAATCATGTGTACGATAATTTGAACTTTGAAAGTGTTTCGGCTATTGCTTCTTTCGTTATGAAAGAGTTTGTAGAAGGGAAATATGACAGAGTTGAATTAGTTTACAATCAGTTTAAAAATGCGGGAGTACAAATTCTAACAACCGAACAGTTTTTGCCAGTAGTTCAGCCCGAAGAGGATATGAGCAGTCAGACAGAATATATTTTTGAACCAAATCAGGAAGAAATTTTAGATGAGTTGATTCCAAAATCTTTAAAAACACAATTTTATAAGGCAATGCTGGATTCTTTTGCTTCGGAACACGGAGCAAGAATGACAGCAATGCATAAGGCAACAGATAATGCTTCTGATTTAATTCAGGATCTGAATCTGACCTACAATAAAGCCCGTCAGGCTGCAATCACCAACGAAATTTTGGAGATTGTATCAGGAGCAGATGCATTGTCCAGCTAATGCCATTTTAAAGACCATATTTAAACGATTTATATTTGCTGCAAGCTCACCTTAGGGTGGGCTTTTTTTTTAGAATAGACTTGTTTTTGTGATGAATTTAGGCCAGTCTGTGATAGCTACTTATACAGACTGGCCGAAATTCTAAATTTACAATGACTGTTAAGCTATAGCAATTGATCCTTTTCACAATTGGTGCGATGTATTTCCCAGACAATTGTGTTAAATCAAATGAAAAAGTATACAACGTGTCCAGATAGGGGAAATAGATTGGTATTGAAACAGCAGTTCCAATACCGTGTAACTTACCAATATAAGTTTATCATTTTACTACAGACAGCACGGGACTGCTCCATTAAATTCCCAGTGGTTCACGATATGTTGGATTGTTCTGATGGTGAAACAGGACAAAAAAAATCCCCATCCATTCCGGATGAGGATCAATTGTATTCCAAAAGCCAATGGCTAAAATGCCAATAGCTGGATTATTCTTTTATCTCGTTAAGAGCTTCACTTACATTGATGCAGTAATCACCTATTTTTTCACACTCGGAGAACAGATCGTTGTAGATAATACCAGCCTGATATTTGTATTTATGTTCCTCAACATTGTTTAAATGTTCTGTTTTTAGGAGAGTTCGGTAATCATTTATTTCACGCTCAATTTCCCAGGCTTTTTTGATTTTTACTTCCGCAAATTCTTTTTTAGTGTTTTCATGCATCACATCAAGAGCTTCGTCAACCAAGGCGAACATATTGTTGATATTATCTCTCAATTCCTGAGGAAACCATGCTTTTTGTTCGCGTTTCCTTTTCATTGCTTTGGCGAGGTTAAGAGTTGAATCACCAACACTTTCAATATCACTTACCATTTTAAAATAAGCACGAACTCTTTCCGAGTTTTCAGAACTTAGTCTGGTTTCAGACACTTTAGCAAGAAAGTTGGCAATTTCCACTTCCATATCATCACTTTCATCTTCTCTTTTGTCAATTTTCTCGAAAAGTTTATTGAAAGTTTTATCATTAGTTTCGTTAAATGCCTGCTTGGTATAGCTAAACATTTTCTTCGTGCTTTTTACGTATGCACTGATTTCTTTTTTAGCTAAAAATAAAGATGCTTCTGGAGTAGAAAGAGTTCCAGTCTTTATGTGCTGAAGTTTGAATTCCTCTTCTACATCTTCCCGAACAGGAACCAGTTTGGTAACTACTTTTACTATGAAATTGGCAAACCAAATCAGGATAACAACATTTAGAATATTAAATCCGGTATGAAATAATGACAAAGAAATAGGTACGGCAGCTGTGTTTGTAAAAGGATTGCCTCCACCAAGAATAGTCATGTTAACCCAAGCAACCATCTTTAAGAAAAATGGCAGTGCAATCAGCATCCACATAACACCAAAAGTATTAAAGATTAGATGGGCTCTTGCAGCTCTTTTAGCTGAAGTGTTGGCAATCATTGCGGCAAGATTCGCTGTAATGGTAGTACCAATATTTTCTCCCAGTACCATAGCAGCAGCCATTTCGAAACTAATCCATCCACTATTACACATTACTAAGGTAAGTGCCATGGTAGCTGATGATGATTGAATTAAGATAGTAAGAAGGGTTCCGATAGTCAAAAATAGTAGGGAAGAAGCAAATCCCATGTCCGTATAGCTGGTCAGGAAATTTAGAATCTCAGGATTATTTTTGATATCAGGCATTGAGGTTTTAAGAAATTGCAAGCCAATAAAAAGTAAGGCAAATCCCATAATCAATTCACCCCAATTTTTCTTTGTGCGATTTTTTGAAAACAGGAATGGAAGACCTAAACCTATTAAAGGCAAAGATATTGCACTCATACTAACCTTAAATCCCAAAAGTGAGATTAACCAGGCAGTAACCGTAGTACCGATATTGGCACCCATAATTACTCCTATCGATTCTACCAGAGATAACAACCCGGCATTTACAAAGCTAACCACCATTACAGTTGTTGCTGATGACGACTGAATAAGGGCAGTAATTAACACACCAGTCATTACACCTTTAAATCGGTTGGAAGTCATTGCTGCGAGAATGGTTCGCATCTTGTCTCCGGCAACTTGTTGAAGAGATTCACTCATCAATTTCATTCCGTAAAGGAATAAGCCTAAAGACCCTATAAGTGTTAAAATATCGGTCAATCCGTAATTCATAACTTATTTAGTTTATTTGTTTTTCAATAGATTAGTAGCTGTTAAGGCCGCAAAAATAGAAGATATTTACAAAACCTCTAATTTTTTATCGTGTTAATTGAGTATTAAGAAAAAGTAAAAATAAGCTTAGAAAAATGTTACAATAAATTGGCACCGAGATTTTTTATAAATTTTTAACGCTTACTAATTGTTTTGATAGTAAGTTGATTGTGTGCAGGCTTGCATCAGGAAAATTGGGATTCATATTTAATTTTTAATGAAATTTGTGAATAATTGAGATTTAATCATTTAAAACACACTTGTTTTTGGCAATTAATTTGTTAAAAACCAACTGGTTTCATTGAATTTGTATAATTTTGAAGCTTAATACCATTAACAGATGCGTATTAGGATTCTATACAATCATCATCTTTTGATAAAATGATTATAAGTCGTATTTTCGCCGAAATCTAAAAATAAAAACGAGAAGATCTCTTTAGCAGGATAATAGTATGTGGAACAGAATTGCAGGATTAATTCTTAGGAATAGAATTTTACTTTTGGTGATAGTTGGACTTATCACAATATTTATGGGATACAAAGCTCAATTTGTGGAGATGTCCTATCAGTATGCGGCACTTCTTCCTGATGATGACCCTGCATCTGTGGAATATGAGCGTTTTAAAAACACTTTTGGGCAAGAAGGAAATGTAATGGTTTTTGCCGTTCAGGATACTGATTTTTATGAACTTGCGAAGTTTAACGATTGGATTGCCTTAGGAGACAGCCTGAAAGCTTTGGATGGAATTGATGCCGTGGTTTCCATTGCACATACCTACAATATCAATAAAAACAGTGAAGCGAAGAAATTTGAATTTCAAACAATATTCCCAAAGAAACTAAATTCCCAGGAAGAATTAGATAGTCTTGCTATTGTTGCCGAGTCATTGCCATTTTATCAAGGCAGCTTAATTAATAAGGAATCTCATACATATTTGATGGGAATTACGGTGAACGGCAGAATTATTAATTCGAAAGCGCGTGAACCAATGGTTGTTAAGGTTCGGGAAATTACTGACCGGTTTACTGCCAAGTACAATTTGGAAATGAAATACTCGGGACTTCCTTATATTAGGGTAGTTACCGCGCAAATGATTAAAAAGGAGATGAAAATGTTCATTTACCTTTCTCTTCTAATTACTGCGATTATTTTATTTATGTTTTTCCGCTCTTTTAAAGTGGTTTTCTTTTGTATGTTGGTTGTTGGTTTGAGTGTAATCTGGGCGGTTGGATCAATGGTCTTGTTCGATTACAAAATTACTTTGCTTACCGCAATGTTACCGCCATTACTGGTGGTAATCGGGATTCCGAATTCCGTTTTTCTCATTAATAAATATCACGGAGAATATATTCGGCACAACAACAAGATAAAAGCTTTGCAACGTGTTGTCTCTAAAATTGGAAATGCAACTTTCTTAACCAATCTTACTACAGCATCAGGTTTTGCTACTTTTATAGTGACTTCCAGTCAGATATTGAAGGAGTTTGGTGTGATTGCGGCCTTAAATATTATGGTGGTTTTTGTTCTTTCATTACTTCTAATCCCAATCATTTTTAGTTTTTTAAACCCTCCGGATCAAAAAGCAACAAGTCATTTGGACAATAAAATGACTGTTTGGTTTGTGGGCAAATTGGTAAAGATTGTATTAAACAGACGGACTGTAGTTTATACTGTGGCATTTATTTTGGTTGCCATTGGGGGTGTTGGAATCAGCAAAATTAAAAGCACTGGTTATATGGTTGATGACTTGCCGCATGACAATGTAATATTTCAGGATCTGAAGTTCTTCGAAAAGAACATGGATGGAATTATGCCTTTGGAAGTGATGGTAGAAACCAAGAAAAAGGCAGGCATTTTAAAGTTATCAACCTTAAAACGATTAAATGCTCTTAACGATACGTTAAAATCATATCCTGAAATATCATCATCTGTTTCGATTGTTGAGGCGGCTAAATTCGCCAATCAAGCTTACTTCAACGGCAAGGAAAAATACTACAAATTGCCAACCAGCAATACTCGAAATGTGATAATGTCCTATTTGGCCAAGGCCGATACTGGTGATGATTCTAAATTGTTCAGCACTTTCGTGGATTCTACTCAGTCAATTACCCGAATGAGTTTTCGAATGAAGGATATCGGAACTACCAGAATGGAAGAAATGGAGCAAAGAATTCTTGCCCGTGTAAGCGAAATTTTCCCTGAGAATCAATACACTGTTCATGTAACAGGATCCAGTATCATCTTTTTTAAAGGGAATAAATATCTGGTAAAGAATCTATTTATAAGTCTTGCTTTGGCAATTTTTCTTATTGCCTCATTCATGGCCTGGATGTTTTCTTCCAAAAGAATGGTTGTGGTTGCTTTGCTGCCAAACATTTTGCCATTGATAATTACAGCAGCACTAATGGGCTTTTTCGGCATTCCTATTAAGGCATCAACCATATTGGTGTTTAGTATTGCATTTGGTATTTCCGTTGACGATACCATTCACTATTTGGCTAAATACCGTCAAGAATTAAAAGCAACCAATTGGAGTATTCGATCATCTGTTGTTCTTGCACTTCGAGAAACCGGGCAAAGTATGATGTACACCTCTATCATTTTGTTTTTCGGTTTCGGTATTTTTGCTTTATCTGATTTTGGAGGAACTGTTTCTTTGGGGATACTGGTGTCGGTAACTTTACTTTCAGCAATGCTCTCCAACTTAATTTTGTTGCCATCATTGTTGCTGACTCTTGAGAAGTTTATTACCAACCGATCGTTCAAAGAACCACTGCTTCAGATTTTCGATGAAGAGGAAGATATTGAACTGGATGATCTTAGAATTGCTCCGATGGAAAACAAAGAGGAAAAAGAAAGCCTTGTGAATTGATTTTTTTATATTTTAGTGAGCTGTTTCTGAAAGCTATTCTATAATTGCCTTTAGCGATTTCTGATTAAAAGCATAAATCTCATTTGAGGTTTTTTTGAGTTCCTGTAAATCGATCTCAGATCTAACTTCTTATATCTAAATTCTATAAAAAAATGTATAGTTTTAATGAACTTCATGAAATTATTGAAAAAGAGATAGATGGACTGGAGTTTTCTGCTCCGCCGGAAGGTCTTTTCGAACCAATGAAATATATATTAGGTATTGGAGGGAAGCGGCTTCGCCCAATTTTAGTTCTGCTGGGTGCTAATTTATACAAGGATGATCTATCAAAAGTTTGTTTGCCTGCTATCGGCATAGAAATATTTCACAATTTCACACTTTTGCATGATGATGTAATGGACAACGCTCCAATTCGCAGAAAGAAGAAAACAGTTCACGAAAAATGGAACAGTAACGTAGCTATTCTTTCTGGTGATGCCATGTCTATTAAAGCATATCAGTATATTGGTTCCTGCGAAGACAAATATCTGCGCGATGTTCTTACTGTGTTTAATCAAACAGCATTGGAAGTTTGTGAGGGACAGCAGTTCGATATGGAATTTGAAGATAGAAATGATGTTGAAATTGAAGAATATTTAAATATGATTCGATTGAAGACAGCAGTTCTATTAGGAGGAAGTCTAAAAATGGGAGCAATAATGGGTGATGCCTGCTCAAAAGATGCTGAGTTATTATACCATTTTGGTGTGAATTTAGGTATGGCATTCCAACTTCAGGACGATCTTTTAGATGTTTTTGGTGATGAGACTGTTTTTGGAAAGAAAATTGGTGGTGATATCTTATCCAATAAGAAAACCTTTCTTTTAATTAATGCTCTGGAAACTGCTTCGGGAGATGTCGAAAAAGAATTAAAGTTCTGGATTACAACAAAATCTTTTAATCCGGAAGAAAAAATAAAGGCCGTAGGAACTATTTATGAGCAATTGAATGTTCGTGAATATTCACAGAATAAAATTGAGAATTATTTTGCTTTATGTCTCGAATATCTTGATAAAGTAGATGTTGATGCCGAAAAGAAAAAGGAACTATATTCATTGGTTAAAGGTTTAGTCGATCGTTCCGTTTAAGAATGTTAAAAATTCAGATTACATTCTCCTTTATTGACAAAAAATTCTAAATTTGTTGTCACGCGATATTAATGATCCAAAAAATTAATGTAAATGTCACAAAATACAGGCAAAATTGTACAGGTTATCGGACCTGTTATCGATGTAAGTTTTGATAAGGAAGGAACCAAGCTTCCTGAAATTTACGATTCTTTAGAGGTCGTGATTGAAAATGGTAAAAATTTGGTTGTTGAGTGTCAGCAGCATATTGGTGAAAATACTGTTCGTGCCATTGCAATGGATTCAACTGACGGTTTGCGTCGTGGAATGGATGTAATTGCAACAGGTTCGCCTATTATGATGCCTCCCGGAGATAAAATCAAAGGTAGATTACTAAATGTTGTTGGGGATACCATTGATGGAATTGGTTCTGTTAGTAAAGAAGGTGGTTATACAATTCACCGAACTCCTCCGGCATTCGATCAGCTTAGTACAGAATCAGAGGTTTTCTATACTGGTATTAAGGTAATTGACCTTATAGAACCATATGCAAAAGGTGGTAAAATTGGTTTGTTTGGTGGTGCTGGTGTTGGTAAAACAGTATTGATTCAGGAATTAATTAATAATATTGCCATTGGTCAGGACGGTTTATCTGTATTTGCTGGTGTTGGTGAACGTACCCGTGAAGGAAATGACTTGCTTCGTGAAATGATCGAGTCAAGAGTTATTCAATACGGAGAAGCGTTTGAAAAAAACATGGAAAAAGGCGGATGGGATCTCTCTCTAGTTGATAAAAAAGCTTTGGATAACTCTCAGGTATCACTCGTTTTTGGTCAGATGAATGAACCACCAGGAGCACGTGCCCGTGTTGCTCTTTCGGGACTAACTGTTGCGGAAAGTTTGCGTGATGGTGATGAAAAGTCAGGTGGACGTGATATTCTTTTCTTCGTAGATAATATTTTCCGTTTTACTCAGGCGGGATCTGAGGTTTCGGCACTACTTGGCCGTATGCCTTCGGCAGTAGGATATCAGCCAACCCTGTCAACAGAAATGGGAGTGATGCAGGAAAGAATTACCTCAACAAAAAGAGGTTCAATTACATCGGTTCAGGCGGTTTATGTTCCTGCGGATGATTTAACAGATCCTGCTCCGGCAACAACTTTTGCCCACTTGGACGCAACCACTGTATTGAATCGTAAGATTTCTGAATTAGGAATTTATCCTGCGGTGGATCCATTGGATTCTACTTCCCGTATTCTTTCAGTAGATGTTGTTGGTGAAGCTCACTATAAATGTGCTACAGATGTAAAAGAGATTTTGCAGCGATACAAAGAATTGCAGGACATTATTGCGATTTTGGGAATGGAAGAACTTTCTGAAGAAGATAAATTGGTCGTGCACCGCGCTCGTCGTGTACAGCGATTCTTATCACAGCCATTCCACGTTGCTGAGCAATTTACCGGATTAAAAGGATGTTTGGTTTCTATTGAGGATACTATTAAAGGTTTTAACATGATTATGGATGGTGAAGTTGACCAATATCCGGAAGCTGCTTTTAACCTTGTTGGTACAATTGAACAAGCTATCGAAAAGGGTGAAAAATTGTTGGCAGAATCTGAAAAAGAATAAAAAGACACCTAAAATACTTGAAGTGTAAGTGCTTGTAAATTAGAATTTTTAATTATGCATTTGGAAATTGTTACGCCTGAAAAGAGTCTGTATTCCGGAGAAGTTGAACTGGTTCAGTTGCCAGGAAAAAACGGATCTTTTGAAATATTGAAAAACCATGCTCCAATTGTTTCAAGTCTGGAGAAAGGAACGATTAAACTTAAATCAGTTGGAGGTGAAGAAATTTTCTTTGAAATCAACGGAGGTGTTGTTGAATGTAAGAAAAATGTAATTTCAGTATTGGCAGATAACTAGAGAAAATAGAAGTTCGTATTTAGTACGATAGTAATCAGTACTAAATATTGGCAATACAACTTATCGTAAAGAGACTTTAGAATTTCTAAAGTCTCTTTTTTATGGCCAACATTGTGGATTTCCTAACTACTCTTACTATTTTTGTGACTATAATTGTTTAAACAAAAGCTGTAAATAGTCTATTTACTCCGTACCAGATACTAGAAAAAATGCCTAAAAAATTCCTGATTATTCGTTTTTCTTCCATAGGTGATATTATTCAATGCATGACAGCTGTTGATGGTATTTTAAACCATTATCCGGATGCTGAGATTCATTGGATTGCGAGAAAGGACATGTCTTCTTTTTTAGCGATGGATCAGCGTATTTACAAAGTTTGGGGATTTGATAGAGGACAGGGATTTAAAGGTCTTATAAAGCAGGCAAAAGAGCTTAAAAAGGAAAAATTCGACTTTGTTTACGATGCTCACAGCAATATTCGATCGATTGTGCTGAAAACAGTATTGGTACCACGATGGAAACGTTGGTTCGGTATTGGATCTAAATATACCATGCGGAGCAAAGATAGAATCAAAAGAATTTTGTTATTCAAGTTTGGTATTGATCGTTTTCCAATGCCTTTTAAAGGGATGCTTTCGTATCGGAAACCTCTTGAAAAATGGGGTTTAACAGATTATTCAAAAGTCAATGCCAATTGGTATTTTCCTGAGGAGTTAAAGATGAAAATGGAGGAGAAGGTTTTTTCAAATTTAAAGGGGGAACCATCCAAATTGGTCACTTTGGTTCCTTCTGCAGCCTGGATGATGAAACGTTGGCCTGTCTCTCATTGGCAAAAGTTGGTGCAGCAATTGCCGGATTATCATTTTGTAATTTTGGCTGGACCAGATGACGTTTTTTGCGAAGAGATTGAGGCTACAGCAAAAGAAAGAGTTCTGAACCTTAGCGGAAAAACCAATTTACTGGAATCCTGTTATTTGGTTCAGAAATCGAACTTGGTAATTTCCGGTGATACTGGTTTTTTGCATGCTGCAGATAAGTTTGGTATTCCTGCTTTATCTTTAATGGGGCCAACTGCATTTGGATTTACCACGGGAGAACAAATCAAAACCCTCGAAGTGGATATGAAATGCCGGCCATGTACAAAAGATGGCTCAGGGAAGTGCAAACAAAAGGTTTACCAGCAATGTATGGTAGATATTACTCCGGAATGGGTGGCCAAAGAAGTGATTCAACGGATGGCCTGAATTATTTTAATCAGTTAACAGATATTTAACACGCTTATTTAAAACAATTAAAAATAAAAGCATATATTTGTATCGCACGCGATATAAATTGAAATGGATTTTTTCAAAATGCAAAACAAACACAAACGATAAAAATAGTCGAAATGAAAAAAATTGCCTTACTGCTAATATTTGCTGTAGGTTTGATGTCTTATCAGACAATAGCACAAACAGAGACAAAGAAAGATTGTAAAAAAGACTGTTGTAAAAAAGAGAAATGTATGAAAGAAGGATTGCATGGCTTTAAAGTAGCCTCTTTAACTGGTGAGGAAGTTGATTTGAATCAGTATAAAGGAAAAGTTGTTTTGGTTGTTAATACGGCAAGTAAATGCGGTTTAACGCCACAATACAAAGGTTTGGAAGCAATGTATCAGAAATACAAAGACCAGGGATTCGTAATTTTAGGATTTCCGAGCAATCAGTTTCTGGAACAAGAGCCTGGAACATCGGAAGAAATTGCTGCTTTTTGTGAGAAAAACTATGGCGTAAGCTTTCCAATGTTCGAGAAAATTGAAGTTCGTGGGGAAAATGCTCATCCTCTTTATAAAATGCTGACTGAAGAAAAACCGTTTTTAGGTTTTGATGATTCAGAATCGGGACAAAAATTCAAGGGATTTATCAGTGAAAAATTTCCTGAGATTTATGAAGGAAACGGGATCAAATGGAATTTCACCAAATTTATTATCGATAGAAATGGAAAAGTGGTAAAAAGAATTGAACCAAACGTTGCTCCTGAAGATTTTGAAGATGAAATAAAAGGAATGTTATAATTCTGATTGTGAATCAGAAAAAATATGAAAAGAGACTTCAATTGATTTGGAGTCTCTTTTTTATGTTTTAACTCAATACAGATGATTCTTATTGATTGTCGAACCAAGTTATAAAACGTTTAATTCCTTCTTCGAAACTAACTTGTGGATTGTAACCAATCAGTTCTTTTGCACGGGAAATGTCAGCATAGGTTTGTTCCACATCACCTGCCTGCATTGGCAGATGATTGATTTTCGGTTCGCATTCAGCGTTTTTCGCTATTATCTCAATCATGTGGCGAAGAAGAATTGGATAGCTGTTGCCCAGGTTTATGGTTTCAAAAACCTGTTCGTGATTGAATAGATAGCTGCAGCTTTTTACAATTCCTTCCACAGTATCATCAACGAAAGTATAATCTCTTGCCGTTGAACCATCTCCAAACATTGGAATCGGCTGCTTATTCCGGAACAATTTCAGAAATTTATGAATGGCCAGATCGGGTCGCTGACGAGGACCAAAAACAGTGAAAAATCTCATGTTAATGATATCCAAATCGTACAAATGATGGTAGCTGTGGTTTAAAACTTCGCAGGATTTTTTGGAAAAAGCATAAGGCGAAATGGCCCGGTCAACATTGTGATTTTCCGAAAAAGGAACCTCTTTGTTGTTGCCGTAAACCGATGAGGAGGAAGCAAAAGCCAGCTTTTTAATTCCCTTTTTTCGCATGAAATCCAATACATTTCGGGTTGCAGTGATATTGCTGTCGATGTATCCTTGCGGATCTTCGATAGAAGGCCGGACTCCCGCCTTGCCCGCCAAATGCACAACCAAATCAATTGGATCTTCGATGATATCCAAACTTGAATCAATCCGTAAATCCAGTTCATGAAATGTAAAGGATGAATTCTGAAAAAAAGGATTCATATTTTCTTCTTTTATATTTCTCGGATAAAATGGATCGAAATTATCGATACCAATAACTTTATATCCCAGCAATAGTAATTTTTCTGAAAGATGAGATCCAATAAAACCAGCACATCCGGTTACAAGAATGGTTCTTTTTGTTGATTTATTCTCCACAGTTTGCATATTTACTTCTGACTTATTTTTTTGGATTTGATTCAAAAAGAGTGAATCAAAATTAGATAAATCCATATCAATTATCTTCAACAACCGAAGAATTAACTTAAAAGTAAAACAAAGCTATTCTATAATCATGAAAGATGACTGATTTTGCCTGAAATATTATTTTTTTTAACTAATAGTATCCTATTGTTTGATCTTAATAAGAGTCATGTATTTTTGAAAGTACAGCTTGCTGCCTTTTGGTTGACGATTGTAATCGTAATGATCGATTGTTTCAAATTCCATATTTTGAAGCTGCAAGTCCGAGAACAATTCCTTAGGATTCTCAGAGGAGAAAACTACAAATGATTTCTCCTTAGGGAATTCAGTTAAATCTTCTGTATTCCAAGACTTTACTTCTCGGCCAACTTCCCAAACCAATTCAATTCTAAATTCTTCCTTACCAATACTATATAGGTTTAAATCTTTTATTGATTCGATATTTCGTGCCTCCCGGATATTTTTAAATTCTTTATTTCTGTTTTGTAAGTTACCTGTGTTTGGAATTATGAACACTTCAGTAATTGTCATTAAACAAATCAAACCAAAAACAAAGTTTAGAATGTTTTTTGTTTTCCATGCCATCAGCAATAACAGAAAAATTCCTTCGGAAATAAGAGCAAAAAGAACAAATGCGAGTAATGATATTTGCTGATCCTGATAGAAAAAGATAAAAATACCAACAGGCATTACAAGAGCAACAATGGCAATTAACCAGATGTTAACTCCAAAAATGAGATTGTCCCATTTGTCAGCCGTTTTGTTTTTAAAAACCTGAAATAAGTGCTGAATTAATTGCCCGGCTAGTAAAGCGCCAGGAATTAGTACAGGAAGTAGATATCGGTCTTTTTTTTCTGGTATCAGCGATAGCAGCACAACAGCTGTAATGGTCCAGATTAGTGCAAATTTGTATTCTTTTTTGGCTTCGAATCGTTTAAGGGCATATGGAAAAATTAATGCTGAGAAAATAATCAGTGTCCAGATTCCTGATTGAATAGGGAAATTCCAATAGTAATAAAACGGACGAACATGACGGTTCATCCAAGAGCCGGATTCCAGCTTAGCAATTGCGGCAGCTTCATCAGCGTGAACCAAAGAGATAAAAACAGGCCACCAAAAGCTGATCACAATAAAAATTCCAATGGCTAATAAAAGCGGCTGCCATTTTTGTAGAATTACTTTTCCATCGTATACCCATGAATAGGCAACTAAAAATGGAATTAAAACGGCAAAAAATGCGACGGGTCCTTTACTTAAGAAGGATAAACCCAAAAAGATACCGGCACCAATAAATAATCTCCAGTTTTTATTTTCTGTTTTCCAGGCTTTATGAAAAAAGAGAATGGCACCAAGTATAAAACTATGACAGTAAATATCCCAGGTTCCGGTTCTTCCCATATAAACGATATAAAAACTTGATGCTAAAACGAGACTATTGCATAAAGCAGCTATTCTGTTTTTATTTAGGGAAATGGTGAAGAAATACATCAAGATTACCATTAGGGAACTGACCATTGCCGCCGGAAATCGAAGCATACTTACATTTTCGATTCCAAACCAGTTTCCAAATACTGCTGTAATCCATGTAGGAAGCGGTGGTTTTGCCAAGCGCAATTCGCCGTTCATTGTGGGAACAAGCCAGTTTCCTTTTTCAATCATTTCACGGGCAGTCACAAAGTTTCGTGCTTCCATGATATTCACAAAAAAACTACTGTTGGCAAAGAAGAATGCGAAGTAGCAAACCACTAGTAGAAATAAAATATGAACAGAAGTTTTGTTCTCAAACAGATAACGTTGAATCATTTTAAGTTGAGTTTAGTGATCTAACTTGTGAGATTGTTTTCGAATAAGTATGATGTTTCTGCAGTAAACCAACATCCCAAAACCCTGACCAAGAAAAAGAACAGGATCTTTTCGATAGAGAGCATAAGATAAGATCATGATTGATCCGATGATGCTGATGACCCAAAAACCCATAGGAAGTACAGATTCTCCTTTACGTTCAGAGTAGATCCATTGGTAAACAAAACGGAAAGTAAAGGTAATTTGTCCTGCTACCCCCCAAATTAAAAGAAGAGTTGGAATGTCTTCGTTTTTAAATAATTGCTGATAGTGAAATCCCCAGTTTTTTAGCATGAAAACTAAAACAACAACAGGAGTTATAATGGCAATTAGTCGTGTTAATATGGGCAAGGTTTTCCAATTGTTCTGGATGTGCAGATTTCGGATGTAAATGGAATAAGCAATCACTTGTCCCATAATAATGGCAAAATCATCGCGCAGCAAGCCGTAAATAAACAGCATCCACGAAGCCAAAATACTGATTTGCCAAAATAATACCGGAGATAAGGTTTTTCCGGCTTTTTCAGATTTTACCCACTGCACAATTAACCGTGCTGAAAACAGAGCTTGTGCAAAAAAACCAATGGCGTAAATATACATGCTGTCCATTAGCTACGAGAAATAACTTCGTAATTAATGTAACGTTTTTTCATCCAGCGATAAGCGAAACAATCTTTAAAAGGGCCAACCAAACGGTTGAAAAGATGGTATTTGGCCTCGCCTGCAATTCTTGGAAAATGGCGTACCGGAATTTGTTTTATTTCACCTTCCTGCAACATGATTAAGGCTGGAATGAAACGGTGCATTCCTGTAAAGAAAGGCATTTTTTTAGCGTAATCGGTTTTCATTATTTTCAGCGGACAACCAGTATCTTCAGCGGTATCCTTAGTCATATAACGGCGAAATCCATTTGCAATTTTTGAGCTCATGTTTTTCACAAAGCTGTCTTTTCGGTTTTGACGAACACCTGTTACCAGAGCAAATTCATTTCGATGTTCCATTAATAAATCAAAATCGAACGGGGTAGTTTGTAAATCAGAATCGATGTAGCCAACAAAAGGAGTTGTTGTATTGTCAAAACCAGCCTTAATAGCTGCGCTTAAACCATGATTCTTATTTAGTTCCAAATAAGAAAAACGATCAGAATTATTGCAAATGTCTTCAATCATTTTTTGACTTCCATCCGATGAACCATCGTTCACAAAAAGTACTTTTGAGGCATATTTTGAGCTTGCAAAGTAGGCTGTAAATTCCTCTTTTACACGCTGCATATTATCTTCCTCGTTAAAAACGGGAACAATGATCGTTAATTCGAATTCTTTTTCTTGCTGGCTCATTAAGTTTGGTTTAACGAATTGGTAGTGGTATAAGTATTGCCAAACAAATCACAATACAGATAATACATTTTTTCTAAATATACATTTTTTCAAAGATATGAATTGAATGTGTACTTTTTGATTGAAATAAGTAAAAACATAACGGGACGAGATGGTTTCTTTACTTGTAAAAGTGCAATTTTTGCCGAGACTTAAAAAGAGGAAACGGGACATTCTTAAATTTAGGAGCTAATAATACAACCTTTGAGGTTGTATTATTAGGGAATCCTTTCATTTTTATTTAGCCTTTTTAAGGTGTTTCAAAATTAGTTTTGCAGAACAGCGCCAACTATGGGTATAAGGTTTTTTAGTCTTTAAAAGAATATTTTTCATGGTGAAAAAGATAACTGGCTGTTTGATAGTAAGTAATTGCATCTTTTAATTCGGCCGGATTTATTTGTTCCGCATCTTGTTCTTCTCCGGATATTTTAAAGGATTCGGTTCGTTTTACAGGCAATTGAACAATCAGTTGATCGTTTTGTAACAAGCCAATTTTCTGATAAGTGCCAATTAATGCACGGTTTGGTTTCTCCAAAAGAATGTCTTTGCCAAAAAATTTGGATGTGTAATCCATATTTAAAAGCCCCAGAATAGTCGGAGCAAAATCAATTTGAGACGACAGTGTATTATTTTCGGATGGCTGAATAATATTCGGAGCATAAATAATAAGCGGAATGTGGTATTTATTTACCGGAAGAGATGTTTTTCCTGCACTTGAAGCACAATGATCTGCAACAATTACAAAAATAGTATTCTTGAACCATTCGTGATCTTTTGCTTCACGAAGAAATTTAGCAATGGCATAGTCAGTATACTTAACAGCACCGTTTCTTCCTGTGTGTGATGGAATATCAATTTTTGAATCAGGGTAAGTATAAGGACGATGATTGGATGTTGTCATGATAAAATTATGAAAAGGTTTTCCCTCTTTATAACTGCTGTCGGCCACCTGACATGCTTTCGCAAACAGGTCTTCGTCGCAAACACCCCATGCATTTTCAAATGTAATTTCATTGTCCAGAAAATCATTTCGATCAACCACATTGTATCCGTTGTTTCCAAAGAAGTAGTTCATATTATCAAAATAACCGTTTCCGGCATAAATAAAGCTTGAATTATAACCTTTTGAGGTCAATATATTTCCAAGGGTAAACATGCCTTCGTTTTTTGGTCGTTTAACGATAGAAAATCCAGGAGTTGGCGGCAAGGAGAGAGTTAGTGCTTCCATTCCACGAACTGTACGTGTACCTGTGGCATAAAAATTGGTGAAAAAAAGCGATTGCTGAACAATCGTATCCATGTTGGGAGTAATATTGTCTTTTCCGCCAAAACGAGTAAAAAATGACCCGCTCAGGCTCTCAACAGTGATCAGCATTACATTGTATTTTTTATCGTCGCCCGGATAAGTAATTTTTCTGCTTACATCAAAAACATCCTCACTTGTAAATTCACTGTTTGATGTTTTTATCAACTTTCGAAGGTTTGTAAAAGCCTCTTTATCATCGATTGATTGATAAAAGGAATTGTAGTTAAGCTCATTGTTTCGGAAGGCTGCGAAAATCTGATAGATTCCGTTGTGAGCCAGCTCATTGGAGTATGTGTTTTTAGTTATTTCTGCTGAACTTTTATTGATTGAATAGAATGCAGCAAGAGGGAACATCCACAAAATAACACAGGTGATAAGACGCTTAACGAATCGGGATTCTGAATGGATGCTAAGGTCGAAATTCTTTTTAACCAAGGCAAAAATTCCTCCTGAAACCAATAGCATACCTAATATGATAGCAGGCATTGGGTAGGACTCCCGAATATTGGAAACAACTTCGTGAGTGTAAACCAGATAGTCAACAGCAATAAAGTTGTATCGCACACTAAATTCTTCCCAAAAAAACCATTCGCCGATTCCCGAAAAAACTAGGATTCCAATCGTTACAATAAAAAGCACATAAGAAATCCAGCGATGGATTTTGGAGTTAAATATTTTATCAGGAACAAACAGCAGATAGATTGTAAAAGGAATGATAAAGTAGGAAATGGTTACCAGATCGTAAAATAAGCCTATGCTGTAAATTTGGATAAACCGGATAAAGTTTAGATCTACATTTTGGAAATCAGTAATTAATAGAATGGTGCGGATCAGAAAAGAAATGGCAAGGAAAATGAAACCAAACAGTACAAGACCACCAAATCGACTACGCAGGATATTTTTGAACGTCATATTTTATTAAATTATTACGAGCCAAAAAAACAACCTGATTCTAACAAAAAGCTAACAATCCTGTAATTTGAATGTAAATAAGTGTTTAAAATCCTTAAAAGAATAGTTGATATCGATTTTATAATGGTCTGCTATTTTTTTTACAATAGCCAAACCAATTCCTGTTGATCCAACATTTTGGCTTTCTGTATAAAACCGATTAAAGATCATCTCGGGTTGGTTAATGGCTTGTTCACCCGAATTAGCAATTGTAAAATAATCTTCAGCTAAATATATCGAAATTTCTTCACCATTCTTACTGTGTTTTAGGGCATTTACAAAAATATTCTGAATCAATAGGTTGGCTAATCTTTTGTCCATTAACAATTGGCAGTTGTCCGCAGCAGAAAGAGAAACCTGTAGGTTTCTATCTTGTATTACATCCTGAAATGCATTGATCCAATAGTTGAAAATTTGATTCAAGGAGACATGATCTCTCTCATTAAATTGTCCGTGGTCAATTTTTGCAAGCAAGAGCAGTGCTTTGGTAATGCCTGAAAGTTTATCTGTAGAAAGATATATTTCCCGTATTGTTTTGATTGTTTTCTCATCTAAATCGGAGTCAGAAAATAAGTTTTCACATTTATTTCGAATAACTGCAAGCGGAGTTTGAAGCTCGTGGGCAGCATTGGCGGAGAATTCCTTAGTTGCTGTGTAATCCTTTTCCAATCGACTCGACATCATGGAAAGCACTTGGTTTAAATCATCAAACTCATTAATTCCGGTAGCTGTTAATTCCAATTTTGATGGAGGAGTAAAAGAATAAGATTTTATTTTTTCAATATTGTCATTAAATGTTTTCCATAGGGAGGTATTTAACCGACTTGTAAATAGCAGTAAACCGATGAAAATTAATAATAAAACACTGGATATTAGGGTGGTGAAAATTGTGAAAATGTCATCGAATTCCATCAGCATTTGCCGTGTTGTAATTCGATAATATTTTTCATTAATTGATTGAGTGGTTGTGAATTCTCTATAAGGAGTTAGTTCATTTTGGTACAAGTCCAAAATCAATGTGTCTTTTTTGATATTTGTTCTATTTTCTGAGGAAGAAATGGGAGTAGCTATATCCGTAGGATAGATGCTCTGAAATTCTCCTTTTTCCTTAAGTACCTCAAAAATTTCTTTAGCTTCAAGACGCAATTGCTGGTCAATTTCTTCTTTTAAAAAGTAATTGCTCATTGCAATAATTATAACATCAGCTATTAGAAATACCAGAATACCATATTTGAAATAGGATCTGTTGATCTTAGTTAAGAGTTTCATTTTTTAATGATTATCTAATTTATAGCCAAACCCATGAACAGTTTTGATGTAATTTTCTCCGGTATGATTTTTGATTTTTTTCCGGAGTCGGTTGATGTGTGTGTAAATAAAATCGGAGTTATCCATAAAAATCGGATTTTCGCCCCACACATGTTCAAATAAACTCTCTTTAGTAAGAACTCTATTTTTATTTTCGATAAAATACAGCAGTAAATCAAATTCTTTTCGGCTAAAATCTACTTGTTCATTCCTAATTTTCACCTGATTGGAACGAGTATCAATTTCCAATTCGCCAAAGCTTAACACCTGATTTTCGGCTTGAAAGTTTCTCCGCACAAGAGCATTGATGCGTGCATTGAGTTCTGAAAGATGAAATGGTTTTACTAAATAATCATCAGCACCTAAATTAAGACCATCAACCCGGTCTTCCAGCTTATCGCGGGCTGAAATAATGATCACACCTGTATTGGACCAAATTGATTTAATAAAAGAGATGCAATCCAATCCATCTCCATCGGGAAGTCCCAAATCAAGAAGTACAATGTGGAAAAATTTTTTATCGAAAAGAGATTTGCCGTCTTTAATCAGCTCCACACAAGTACATTGAAATCCACAACTTGAAAGATAATCAGCTAAGATTTTTTGCAGCGAAAGGTCATCTTCAATAATTAGAATTTCTTTTTTCATGATGAGAGATAAGAAGTAAGCTTAGTTCTTACAAACTTAAAAAAAGGGAAGAAGATTTCTTAATAGAAAAAGATTTTTTGCTTCTTTTGAATCAATCAGATGGCAGGATTTTGAAATTATTGGTAAATCTTTGCCTTTTATGTAAATTCGAACTCATAAATCAGTTAATAAAAAGAAAGAAATGAAGAGTCTTCGTAATTATTTCGATATCGTAATGAATTTTTTGAGTCGTGGAGTATGGAACATGCGCTTAAAAGAATTGTCCGGACCTCGTTATTTTTTAATTCGGCAATTACGAATTTATCTTTTGGCTATTAAAGGCTTTTACGAAGACAAATGTCAATTGCGGGCATCTGCCTTAACTTTTTATTCCATTTTATCAGTGGTGCCTGTTTTGGCTATGGGTTTTGGAATTGCCAAAGGATTCGATTTGGAACAGAAGCTAGAGAAGGAACTGATAGCGAATCTTTCCGGTCAGGAAGAAGTCTTGAACTGGCTGATTGAGTTTGCGAACAAGATGCTGATCAATACAAAAGGATCGCTAGTTGCTGGATTGGGATTTGTCATCTTGTTTTGGTCGGTATTAAAGGTTTTAACCAATATCGAGGAATCGTTTAACGATGTTTGGCGAATAAAGAAGGGGAGAACCTGGGGGCGCAGATTCAGTGATTATACTGCGATCATGATTTTTGCACCCATTTTACTGATTGGTTCCAGCGGTGCAACAGTTTTCTTAAAAACCATGATTAAACAGGTAACCCAAGGGAATACGTTGATGGAAGCAGTTGGGCCGTATCTCAGCTTTCTGATTAATTTAACTCCTTATTTTTTGGTTTGGACTTTATTTACCATGCTGTACACCTTTATGCCGAATACGCATGTGAAATTTAAATCGGGTTTACTTGCGGGAGTAATTGCCGGTACAATTTATCAAATATTTCAGGTTTTATACATTGAGTTTCAGGGGATGGTTACAACCTATAATGCTGTTTACGGTAGTTTTGCCGCCTTGCCGCTATTTTTAATGTGGTTGCAGATGAGTTGGTTGGTGGTTTTGTTGGGCGCAGAAATTTCGTTTGCTGAGCAGAATGTTGAAAATTACGAGTACGAAACAGAAACCTCCGAAATAGCATACGACTACAAACGCTTGTTAAGTATATATGTTCTGCATTTAATTATCCATAATTTTAAAAAGGATCAAGTCCCCATGCTTTCGCAGGATATTTCTCATCGATTACAGATGCCTATCCGTTTGGTACGGGAAATTCTTTTCGATTTGATAAATGCCCGATTGGTGGCAGAATTAGTAACCGATACAGACAAACAAATAGCATACCATCCGGCTTTTGATATTAATACCATGTCGGTAAACAAAGTGATTGATATTTTGGAGAATACAGGATCTGATAAGATTCCTGTTTTGGAGACCGAGACATATGTAGAACTAAAATCTATTTTGCAGGACTACCGAAATTCAGTTTCATCGAGTCAGCAAGAGACATTTTTGAAGGATATTGATTTGGATAAGGAGTTTACCTTAAAGGAAAGCTAGGGATATTAAGAAAGACATAAAAATCATCACAAAGAACACAAAGACACATGATCTTCATTTTCGGAGCCAACGATAAAACAATAGAACAGCAGCAATGTCATAATCAAGAGCATTGTTATCATTGCAACAACACCACAAAATGGATATTGGAAAAGAACGCTACTTATGCCAGTTTGTTCTTTATATCGGTATTTCCAATAAAAACGCGATACATTCACTACTGTCCAATTTGTAAAAACGGAAATCAATTGAACGAAGATGAATACAATCGGAAAAAGAATGCCCGTTGATTTTCAATCAGGGTATTCCTATATTTAATCATCTATTAGTAAAAACACTAGACTTAATATTGATGAAAAATATTCTCTTACTACTGTTCGCTTTAAACTTGGTATTGGCATCATGCAATCCGGCTTCTAAAAAAGCTGAAACAGCCGTTTCCGAAATACAGGAACAAGCCGGATACCCTGAATTGGTTGAGTTTGAATCTTTGGATTCATTGATAATTAGCGCTCACTTGTATCAGATTGATGAGACATCTCCGTATATTCTACTTTGCCATCAGGCCCGGTTCAACAAATTTGAATATGCCGGTATTGCCGAACGATTAAACGAGATGGGTTTTAACTGTCTGGCAATTGATCAGCGTTCGGGCGGCCCCATTGGCAATACTCAGAACGAAACCTATTTAAGAGCTCTTAAAGCGGCAAAAGGAGTCGATTATCTGGATGCTGAAGCAGACATTACAGCAGCCATCGATTATTTGACTCAGGAATACAGCTCGAAAGTAATCTTGTGGGGATCTTCCTATTCCTCAACACTGGCATTGTATATTGCAGCCAAACGAGAGGATGTAAGCGCGGTTATTTCTTTTAGTCCGGGTGATTATCTGGCCGAAACCAAAGGCTCATTAGCCGATGTTTTGGAAGATTTTAACAAGCCCATGTTTCTAACCAGTTCGAACAGCGAAGCAAAAAGTGTGACCGATTTGCTCGCAAAGCATAAATTACTCGAAAAACAGGTTCAGTTTGTTCCCGAAGGAGCCGGACATCATGGTTCCCGTGCTTTGTGGAAAAATCAGCAAGGCGGAGAAGAGTATTGGGTGGCCATAACCGGTTTCTTAAATCAACTGAAATAAAACAGGCTGGCAGAGTGGTGTTTGTTCAGAAGCAAGTAACAAGTATCAAGTAACAAGTATCAAGTAACAAGTATCAAGTAAAAAAAGAGTCTAAAGCTTTCTTTCCGAAATTCTCCTTTTTTAAGGGGATCCCGAAAGTTTTCGTGGAGCCGACAGGTTGAGGTGTGAAAGGGAGAGATAAATCCGCAGATCTTTTTCCCATTTTAAGTGGAGATGTTCGAAGAACTGAGGGGGTGCTTAATATTTACAAACAAACTATTGCCCGGGAAGCGAATATTTGTGTAAAAGAGCAGAGGAGGGTTATTCAATAGCAAGCAAAAGAAAGAGCAAACCCGCCCAGGTTTGCTCTTCTTATAATTAGCCCGTTGTTTTTATTCTGCAGGAATCTCTTCTGCGGCGGCTTTCGATCGAATGCTTTTGCGGATTTGCGCCTTAGCATTCACGGCCTCGATGGTCTCGGTAATTACACCAAGAATTTCCTGGTAGATTTCCGGCATTGCTTTTACTGCATTTTCGAGATGAGGCAGTAATCTTTCATTCACAATTTTTCTCACCTCATTTTTTAGTGCCGAAGGAGCCGTAATATTCTCTTTAACGGCATTTGCCTCCATTATTTTCGAGTAAGCTGTTTCTAAATCAGAGGTCGATTGTTTAAACTTTTCAACTCTGGGACTAACAGCAATCAGATTGGCAATTTTCGCCTTAAATTGCGCACTGTCTAAATTACCCAGCAGCGCTTTGCTTAATGCCAATTGTTTCTCGCAGCTCTGTTTATGAAGATTCAAATTATGCGACTTTAATAAGCCCCAAACATCAACAGCATCCTGCACCAGATTCGCATCGGGCAAATACGTATTTGCCTTTACAAACTGCTTTAAGCACACAAAATCGTTGTCGGCAATCTCATCCTCTTTTCTAAGGTTCTCGGCCAAAGCACCACTAAGGCTGTACTCAATCGACCGGGTAAGATCTTTATTTGTCGTTCCCAAATCTGCAATAATATGGCTCAATATCTGGTCGGCCGACCAATCTTTTTTGTCCAGTTCACCAACAATAACACTTGTGCCGGTACTAATTTCATTGCTGTCGCAATAATGATAATAGTTTATAGTCATTCTCTCTGATAATTTTAGCGAAGTCTGAGCCGGAAAGGTAAAAAGCGGTGCAGAGCTTCTGTGTTAAAAATGTTTTGTGTTGGATATTTTTGGGCTATCGGACAGCTAATCTACAAAATCAATCTAACAGTAAGCATGTTTTTAATGAAAAATACTATGATAATTTCAAATCGCATGATTTAAGTGCTTACAGCTTCGGTATTTCCATCAGTCTATTTTATTATCTGATTTTATTGCCATGATATAGTAAAATTAAATGCTTAAATGTATTTAACGACTATTTATGTGGTATTTCGCCAGGTATGCATCAAAAATTCTTCCGGTTTCAGTTTCAACTCACATGCAAAGCTTGTTTTTGAATTGTATTAGGCCTTGTTTCATTCAAAAACATCGATTTTCGCATTGTCTGCAGCCTTTTCTCTTACGAAAAGGCCAAAAATGAACTCATATTTGCATTGCCGAAGAGAAAATGGACAGCTTGTCATGCCTGTAAGCCATTTATTTTGAGTTGACAGCCATTTTTGAGCTGAAAAGACCACTGCCGAAGAGAATTTGATCACATTTGCCATCAAATTGCCCATTTCACATCAGAATTGCCCACAATTACATTCAAATTGCTCATTGCCGAAGAGAAAACGCTCAAATTTGCACAAACGAGTTCATTTCTGATCAGAAATCTGCCAATTTGTCCTTCACTTATCAATGCCGAAGAAGAATTCCTGTTTTTAGCACTCATTTGAGCAATTCTCTTCGGCGGCGGTCTGCGAAAATATATTTATGGTTGAATATGTAAGAGCAAAGCTTTCAACTTTCCGCTCAATCGCTTATGGCAACTAAAAACCTTATAAATAGTACCCCGATAGTGATTATAATTTGCTAGATTTGGGATTGTGAATTGTAAATAGCTGCACAATACACCCCCATACGGCATGTGTTGTGTACCTTTTTATTTGATATAGTAGAAATAAATGTATATACACATTCACAATCGTTGTGTGTAACCATAAAACCACAAAATAATGACAAGTATACCATTAATTGAAATTCCTTATGAGGAGTTAAAATCATTAGTAATAACATCTATAAAAAAACAGGGAAATTCATTTCAGTTTAGTAATTTGTGTAATTCTATTGGGGCTATTGCTGTCGAAAAAGAAATTGTGCAAAATCCGCATGAGCCGAATTTTCAAGCAATTTATTTTCCTCTTCAAAAAAGAGATGAAAATAGAGTTCGTGAAATTTTATGGGATTTGATAATTGAACGAGTAATTACGATTGGAGATTATCAGAATGACTCATGGCCTCATTTAAGTTTAACTGATTATGGACAAAGAGTTTTGGACTCTGAAGAACCTGTACCAAATGACCCTTCTGAATATTTGAAAAGAATAAAAAAGGAAATTCCAGAACTAGATAATATTATAGAAACATACCTCGCAGAGAGTGTAAGGACATATAATATTAATCAATTACTATCAGCTACAATAACGCTCGGTTGTGCATCTGAAAAAGCTCTTTTACTATTGATTGATACATTTAGAGATACTTTTGAAGATACAGTCAAACAAGAACGATTTCGAAAAAAAATTGAAGGGAAATTTATCAAAACGCAATTCGATGAATTAAATAAAGAACTTCAATTTATTAAGGGAAGTCTACCCTACGAATTAAAAGATAATTATACGAACACCTTGATTGGTATTTTTGAGATGATTAGAAGTAATCGGAATCAAGCAGGTCATCCAACAGGTAAGAAAATAGACAAAGATACACTATTCGCTAATTTGCAGGTATTTATACCTTATTGTAAGCTGATATACAATCTTAAAGGATATTTTAATGATCATAAGCACTAGAAAATGGCAACACACAACAAAAGTAACCGTTGCACAACCAACTAATATTTCAAAACAGATATAATTAAAGCTCTAAAATCATGTGAATTCACATGTTTTCAGAGCTTCCTTTTTTAGGTTAAAAATCCAGAGATTTTAAATTATTGAGAGCTTAAAATGGAGTTAAATACGCCAAATAACATTCTAAAAACAGAAAAACAGGTAATGGCTTCATTTACCATTATCTCAGTCTTTTTATTAACAAATTTCAGCAGTTTTTTCAGATTATAGGCCGTTGCAGACATGTGCATTACCTTGTTGGCCTGAGTAATGCCGATGGTGTTAATTTTCCGAAGTCCCATGAACTGAGTTAGAGTCCCGAAAACAGGCTCTACAGTTGATTGCCTTTTGCCTTTCATGTACCGCCCGTATTTACTGCGAACACGCTTATTGTTTCGTTCATACTCATCTACATACACTGTAATCCCAATCTTCTTTTCAAAACTCTTGCCAATGCATTTTTGTTTTATTGGACAGTTTTTACAATCACTCCGCTTGGTTAAGTAATGGTTTTGCAAGGAGTTTTTCACCATTCTCTGTTTGCGGAAAGTCACTTTCTTGCCTTGTGGACATAGCCAATAATTCTCTTCTTTACAGAAAGTAAAACCTGCTGGGCCTCCCTTATAAGTACCGTGTGGAGGAATGTAACTAATAATATTTTCCTTCTCTAAAAAGGCATAATTTTCACCACTGCTGTAACCTGCATCAGCAAGCAGATTTCGCCAAAGCAATCCTTGTTTTTTAAGCCTTTGATGTAAGCGTTTGGTGGCGTCCTGCAGATACTGATTGTCTTTTTTGTCAGCATGATAAGCCTTAACATCGGTGATCACATGATTGGATGTATCAACACTTATATTGTTTAGATAGTTTAATTTTCTCGCCTTACCTGGCTTGACACTTATTCGGGCATCCGGATCGGTGGGACTGTAATGGGTTTTGTTGCTGGTATATTTTGCTCCTTTGTTGCTGGCTCCGGGACGTTGATCCTGATTTTTCTGCCAATTACGATTACGGCTTTTTACTTGTTGTAATTCCTGATTACTCGCCGTGATGATCTGCTGGGTTTTAGGTGCTTTATTCTCTTTGGATTTACGATCTTCCCGACTCTGATAACGAGCTTTTTGAAGGTAGGCTTCCAGTTGTTCTTCCGGAACTTTTAACTCCAGACTATCCATGCTGGCATTGGCTTTTATAGGGGCTGAATCCATAGCCTGAGTGTGTCCGCAAACCATCCCCTTCTCAACACACATACTCAGCACATGAGTGAAAACTTCCTCAAATAAATTCTCCGGAAATAATTGACGTGTCCGGCTTAAGGTACTGTGCCATGGCAGCTCTTCATCAATGTCAAATCCTAAGAAGTAGAGAATGTCCAGTCGCATGGAACAATGATCAATTATCTTTCTGTCACTGATGATATTTTCCAGATAACCAACCAAACACAGTTTGTAGAAAACCACAGGATCGATACTCTTCTGTCCGCATTTACCATAGTAAACATGCGTTTGTTGGTATAAAAAGGACAAATCTAAAACCTCTTTTAATCGGCGGTAGAAGTTGTTTTCGGGAACCCGGTGTGAGAGTTGAAAGCTTGAAAATAACTTCTCCTGATAAAGCTTCTTTCCTTGCATTTTTATTTACAAGTTATGCCATAGCTATTGATTTAGAAAGAATATATTGTTAGATTTATCAACAAGTTATCAAGAGTTGTGCAACAGACACAAAAGCTAAATTTCATGGGCGGTGATGAGTCGTTTTAAAGTTTAATACAATTAATGAACACCAGCAAACCTCTTTAATTGGTTTGTTTAAAACCAATAAGGCCAAAGGACACAAACGAAAAAATCAACAAATTTTAATAGTTCTTGCGTTAACAATTAAGACTTAAAAAAAATCAAAAACAATTAATGGAAACCTGAGCCCATTAAAAAAAACGGGGAGACACCGAAAATCCATAAGAGTAGGAAGTAAAAAAACGAATTATGAAAAAAACAATTTTGACCTTAACCGCAATTGTCTTTGCTTTTAGCACCTTTGCCAATGACATTTTAACCCTCAACAATGAAATGGTTTTTGAAGGAAAAGTAAAAAGAATCAAAGACTGTGCAATTGTCTTCAAATCAGAAGGTAATAAATACATTGTTCCTGCATCAGAAATATATTCAATTGAATTTGAAAATGCAGAAGATAAAGTTTATACAAACTATCTGGAAATGCAAGCTGACGAAGAAAACAAATGTTTTAATGCAAGACTTGATGCAGAAAACTATCACGGTAAAAAGGGTGGTCACTTTGTTTTAGGAGTATTATTTGGACCATTTGCAATTATAGGAACTGCATTGGCAAATCCAACTCCTGAAAAAGGGAGACAGACCTATATGATGTCTAAAAACAAAGACCAATTCAGCGACCCTGAGTATTTAAGTTGTTACAGGAAAAAAGCAAAAGGACAGCTTATTGGAATGGAAGCTTTAGGTTGGGGCGCCTGGATATTATTGGTTTTAGCCTTATAAGCAGGAATTCAAAAAACCACATAACAACTAAGCATTCGTGTGGCAGGAACTGCCCAATAGCTACGGTGGGTTAACTCCCCGCTGCCACACGATTGAATCGTGTTGTAATTTAAACAAAGACAATCATAAAATTTGTATCTTCTACGGTATAAAAATACCTGCCATGAGATACTTACTAGCTATCAGCCTATTATTTGCAACACTTTCCTGCTCAAATTCTTCCGAAAAGGGAAGGATGATTGATTCCGGGAAATTGACTCATCTTATCTCCCAAAAGGATAAAACCCTGGTATATGTTTGGACCACTTGGTGCAGTGGCTGCCGCAAAACATTGGCCGAAACGCTGCCCAGACTTCAGGAAACTATCGATACTTCCGAATATCAGATACTGCTAATTGCAGCAAGTAAAAACAAAGAAGAAGTTGATTCTTTAGTTTCCGCTTCGGGCTTACAAATAAATTCCTGGTTTCTCGATTTCACTGGTCCCGATAAAGGTGTGTTCCAGAATTTGGGCATTCAGTTCCTGTTGGAAAAAACCTTTCCGAAGGCTGAGATATTTACCCGGGCTATTCCCGTTTTCTTTCTGGTTGACAGAAATGGGAAAGTGCTGAACAAAAAGTTGCCGCATTGCTACGATGAGTTTATGAATGTAATAAGCCGAAATAATTAGATTCTAATAACAAATCTGCTAATTTTGATTCCCTGATTGTTTTGCAGGAATGGCTCATAAAGAGTACTTTTGCTGAGTGTTAGAAAGAAGGTGTTTTTGCCTTGAAAAAGCAGAAATCATTCTAAATAGTGAATTTTTTATTTTTCCAGATAAGGGGATTTTTTAGATGAATAGAAGTGAAATTGAATTAATGGCGCCGGTTGGTTCGTACGAATCATTGATGGCCGCCATACAGGGAGGAGCCAATTCTATCTATTTTGGCATTGAGCAGTTGAATATGAGATCAAGATCTTCGAATAACTTTACCATCGAAGATTTGCACAATATTGCTTCTATTTGCAAGGAGAACAATATCAAATCGTATCTTACAGTGAATACTGTTTTGTTCGATCATGATATTAAAGTGATGCACAAAATTGTAGATGCGGCAAAAGAAGGTGGCGTAACAGCAATTATTGCTGCCGATGTTTCTGCAATCATGTATGCCCGCACAATTGATGTGGAAGTACACATTTCGACGCAATGCAACATTACCAACATCGAGGCAGTAAAGTTCTACGCTCAGTTTGCCGATGTGGTAGTTCTGGCGCGGGAATTGAATTTGAATCAGGTAGCAGCTATTTACAAGCAAATTGTTGATGAGGAAATCCGCGGTCCAAAAGGGGAGTTGATTCAGATTGAAATGTTTGCCCACGGAGCATTGTGTATGGCAGTTTCAGGGAAATGCTATTTGAGTCTGCATGAGAAAAATTCATCGGCAAATCGTGGTGCCTGCATGCAAACATGCCGAAAAGCCTATATCGTTACCGAAAAGGAATCTGGAAATCAGCTGGAGATCGATAATGAATACATCATGTCGCCAAAAGACTTGTGCACCATTGGTTTTCTAAATAAAATGCTCGATGCAGGAGTTCGTGTCTTGAAATTTGAAGGCCGGGCCCGTTCTCCGGAATATGTAAAAACAGTGGTTTCAAATTATAACGAAGCCGTTGATGCGTATCTGGAAGGTGCTTATACCCGCGATAAAATCGACCAATGGATGGAGAATCTGGCAACAGTCTTTAATCGTGGTTTTTGGGATGGTTACTATCTTGGGCAAAAGATTGGTGAATGGAGTGAGGAGTACGGCAACCGGGCAACCAAGCGTAAAATGCTGATTGGTAAGGGAACCAATTACTTTGCCAAGATTAAAGTGGCCGAATTCTTATTGGAGTCGCAGGAACTAAAAGTGGGTGATCAGATTTTAATAACCGGACCAACAACCGGAGTAATTGAAACAACCGTAAAAGAAATTCGTGTTGATCTGAAATCAGTTGAAAAAGCTGTTAAAGGAGATAGTTTCTCCATTTCCATGGATACAATGATTCGCCGATCGGATAAATTGTATAAGATTGTAGAGGTAACTAACGACTTAATTCAGTAGAAAGTCTAAAGTATCTTGAAGAGTCTGCAATAATTGAAAATAATATTAAACAGATGAAAAAAATATTCATTACTCTATTGGCCATTGTTGCCACAACAACTCTTTTTGCACAGGATCATCAAGGATCACTGGTAAAAACCGGTGATCAGGTACCCAATTTTTCAATTCCTACTTTGGATGGAAAAGAATTTGTTATCAGTGATTTAAAAGGCAAGGTAGTTTTGGTTAACTTTTTTGCTACCTGGTGTGGCCCATGCATGAAAGAACTGCCGGAAGTTGAGAGTCAGTTGTGGCCTAAATTTAAAAATGAAAATTTTGCAATGGTTTCTATTGGGCGAGAACACACAAAGGAACAATTGGAAGCTTTCAACGGGAAAAAAGGCCTTACATTTCCTATTGCTCCCGATCCTAAACGTGAAGTGTATGCTAAATTTGCAAGTCAGTACATTCCTCGTAACTTTATTGTTGATAAAACAGGCAAAATTGTATGGCAGGGAGTTGGTTTTAGTCTGGAAGAACTAGATCATATGATAAAAGTGATTCAGGAGAATTTATAAATAGAGAATTGAATGCAGAAGCAGGGAAACATCAGAAAAATGAGAACTGATCTTAAAGAGATCGTTGAGTATCAGTTGCCAATAGGCGAAGATGTAATTCAAATGAATCCTTTGGTAGGTAAAAAGTTAAACTTTACTTATTTAGGACAGATCAATTGTATTCATTGTGGAAAGAAAACGAAGACATCTTTCTCGCAAGGGTATTGCTATTCTTGTTTTACTACGCTTCCGCAGACAGATGAAAGTATTCTTCGTCCGGAGCTGGATCTTTCCTATTTGGGAATTTCCCGCGATATGGAATGGGCAAAAAAAAATGCGCTTCAACCTCATTTTGTATACCTGGCCTATTCCGGAAATCTGAAAGTGGGAGTCACACGGGAATCGCAGGTGCCGACCCGTTGGATGGATCAGGGAGCGAGCAAAGCCATTAAATTGGCTAAAACGCCCAATCGTCATATTGCCGGTATTATTGAAGTAGCTCTAAAAGACCATTTCTCGGATAAAACCAACTGGCGGGCAATGCTGAAGTTGGAACACACTGAAGGTGTTGATTTATTATCCGAAAAGAAAAAAGCCGGAGGCTTGTTGCATCCTGAATTGCAGCAATATATTTCCGCTGAGGATGAGGTGTTTGAGATGATTTATCCTATGAGTTCACAACCGGAAAAGATAGTTAGTTTTGGGTTCGAAAAGGAGAAAGAATACTCGGGAATTTTGAAAGGAATTAAAGGACAATATCTTATCTTTGAGGACGGAAAAGTTCTTAATATCAGGAAACACAACGGTTACCTGATTGAGCTTTCGGTAGAAGATTAAAAACAATAAACACAACATATATTCTTTACTAATCGTAAAATTCTTAATTGAGATGGAAAACATAGACTGGAAACAATTTGGTTTCGGTTATACTAAAACCGATTACAATGTTCGTTGTCACTTTCGTGATGGAAAATGGGGAGAATTGGAAATTTCTTCTTCAGATCAGGTAAATGTACACATTGCAGCTACCGGTTTGCATTACGGACAGCAGGCATTCGAAGGTTTAAAGGCGTTTAAAGGTCCTGATGGGAAAGTGAGAGTATTTCGTATTGACGAAAATGCGAAACGTATGCAATCGTCTTCTCATGGCATCATGATGGCTGAAATGCCTGTCGATTTATTCGAAGAAGCAGTAATTAAAACCATCAAATTAAACGAGAGATGGATTCCGCCATACGAATCGGGAGCCTCTTTATACATTCGTCCGGTACTTTTCGGAAATGGAGCGCAGGTAGGTGTAAATCCAGCTCCTGAATATACGTTTGCCATATTTGTAATGCCGGTTGGTCCTTACTTTAAAGAAGGATTCAAACCAACCGATTACGTAATCTACCGTGAATACGATCGTGCAGCTCCGCAAGGAACAGGAACGATTAAAGTTGGTGGTAACTATGCTTCTTCGTTAAGAGGGGGAACCCGTGCGCACAAAGAAGGATTTTCTGCCGTATTGTTTTTGGATGCAAAAGAAAAAAAATACATCGACGAATGTGGTCCGGCAAATTTCTTCGGAATAAAGGACAACACTTACGTAACTCCAAAATCAAATTCTATTTTGCCATCAATCACAAACAAAAGTTTGTGCCAGATTGCAGAAGATATGGGAATGACTGTTGAGCGTAGAAAAGTTACTGTTGAAGAATTAGCCGATTTTACCGAGGCAGGTGCTTGTGGTACAGCAGCTGTAATCTCTCCAATTCGTAAAATTGTTGATGCCGATAATAAGGTTGATTATTTTTATGGTGATGAGGCCGGAGAAACCAGCTTAAAATTATATAATACACTTCGTGGAATTCAGTACGGAACTGTTGAAGACAAACACAACTGGAATACAATTATCGAATTCTAAGCAATGCAAATGGCTTTAAGCCGGATTTTATACAAAGAGGGAGTTCTAATTTAGAACTCCCTCTTTTCTCATTGTAAGGTGAGAATTTAGGATTTATAATAATTATAAAAAAGTGTTCAATCTTTCGAAAAGATCAAACGGTTACGCATTCACTTTGTTATTCATCAACATTTTAATTGATTCAGCCAAACGCTGTACACCAATTCTGCTGTGCTCTTCATCAACATACGAAAAGTTAATTCTCATCGTATTCTTCCCACTGCCATCGCAGTGAAAGGCAGATCCCAATACAAAGGCAACATTTTTCTGAATGGCAATTTCAAACAGATCTTGTGCATCCATATTTTCCGGTAAGTTAAGAAAAAGAAACAAACCACCCTCAGGTTTTGTCCAGGTAACACCTTTCGGCATAAATTCTTCGAAAGCGTCAAGCATAACATCACGTTTGCGGTGATACATCTCAATTATTGTTTTTAAATTCTTATCAAACAGTCCTTTTTCAAGATATTTAGCAGCAATTTTTTGAACAAAAGGAGACGTGCACAAATCCGTAGATTGTTTTGCTTTCACAAATTTGTCGATGATTGCCTCATGAGCGATTACCCAGCCAATTCTAAATCCGGGAACGAATATTTTAGAGAAGGTTCCAAGTGCAATTACATGTCCCGAATTATCAAGCTCGAACATCATTTTCTGATCTTTTCCTTCGAATCGTAGTTCTCTGTAGGGACTATCTTCGATTATAAGAACATTGTATTTTTTAGCTATTGCAATGATTTCAAGTCTTCTGAATTCAGGCATTGTGATTCCTGCAGGGTTTTGAAAATCAGGAATTACATATATAAATTTTGGTAGTTCACCTTCTTTGAGCATTTTTGCCAGAGTTTTCTCTAATAAATCGGAACGCATTCCAAATTCATCGAATTTGATTCCGACGGGAGTGGCTCCGTAGCTCGAAAAGGCACCCAGTCCACCCAGATAGCTGGGTAATCCGCAAATAAAATGATCTCCTCGGTTCAGAAAAATTTTACCTGCCAAGTCGAGTCCTTGCTGCGAAGAGGTAAGAATCACCAGATTATCTGAAGAGATAGTTAATCCTTGCTTCTGATATCTTTCAGTTAAAATTTCACGAAGTTTTGTATCTCCTTCGGTAGCTCCATACTGCAGGGCCGCATCTCCATCTTCTTCTAAAACTTCATTGCTTATTTGTTTTAATTCTTCGATAGGAAAGGTGTTGGGAGCAGGAAGTCCTCCGGCAAAAGAGATAATTTCCGGTTTCTGTGTCAACTTTAACAACTCTCTGATAACAGATCGTTTCATGCTTTTCGCACTATCAGAAAGAATGTCTTCAAGATTTGTAATCATTATTTCCCCCTTTTTAAAATGGTTTTATTTGATGAAATACTCAAGTAGTATCGCACTATTAAATTTACGTTTTTTAAGGGGAAAGGCAATTAAATCGAAAACAAAAAAGGCTACTTTGATTGTAATTTATAATCAATATGTCTGAAAAGAAGAAAATTAATTAAATCAATTCCCGAAGTTTATCGAGTTGTCGTATTTTATTTACATCTCTCATGTTGCGGGCTGTTTCGGTAAAATATTGATGATTTTCAATAAATTTTATCTGAAGACGGTTCCAGTCATCAATGCTTTTAATTTTACCATGCTCTTTTAGCTCCCGATACAGGTTACCCGAAACAGGAATAAAGTCAGTACGACCCAGATAATCCAAATCAGCGTCGCAAATAATCATTTCCAGATTTGTTTTTGGCTGTGGCGGAAATTTGGTGTGCATGATCAGATTGGAAATTTCATTGATTTGCTGCTCAGAATAGAAATATTTTGGAAGTATGTGCCGTGCCATTTTTACACTGCACTCTTCATGTTCATTATAGGAAAGAATAAAACCGGTGTCATGAAACAATGCGGCAGTCTTTATAATTAGCATTTCAGCATCGGAAAGGCCCTCTTTCCGGCCAATTATTTCAACTTCGGTAATAACATCAATGGTATGTTTTAAATTGTGATAGTAAAGGTTTTTGGGCAGCTCATTTTCCAGTTTGGTAAGAATAGCTTCTTCCAAATCATCATAGCGAAGCATTTGAAACTGAGTCTGGAAATGCTGGTTAGGAACCAATCCTTTTAAATCGCTTGACATGTTGGGCTTAAATCCTTTAACAAAGTACATATCAATATTTCCTTTATACTTCACAGGCATCCTACCTCTGTATTCACAGATAAAGAAATCTTTAATGAGCATATAGGTCATGCCCGAAATATTTATTTCGCTAACCGATCCTGACGACTCCATTCTGCTGGCCGTATTTACAGTGTCGCCCCAAATATCGTAACTTACTTTTTTAGTGCCAACAACCCCTGCAATTACAGGACCTGTATGAACTCCAATCCGCAATCCCCAGATGGCTTTTTTACCTGCTTTAGAGTTTATTTTCATACTTTTCATGTATTGCTGAATCTCCATAGCAGCCAAAATTACCTCAATAGGGTTTGTTCTGTTTTTATTGGGAATACCGCCGGCACACATGTAGGCATCACCAACTGTTTTTATTTTTTCGATATTAAATTTCTCTACGATTGTATCGAAGTGCATAAAAAACTTGTCTAACTCATCAATCAGATCTTCCGGATTCATTTGTTCAACAATTTTTGTGAATCCATGAATATCCGAGAACAAAACAGTAACCATCCGGAATCTTCTGGAGCTTACTTTTCCGGTTGATTGTAATTCTTCTGCTGTTTGTTGAGGCAATAGGTTGGAAAGAAGTTTTTCCGCTTTGTCTTTTTGCAGAATTATCTCTTGATTTTTATCGTAAAATTCATTTTCAATCTCTTCTTTCTGTTTTTTAAGTTTCCTTCTGTACCATAAATACATCAAAGCAAGAAGAAACAGCTGTAAAACAGCTAATACAATCATGTTCTCAGAAATAAAATTCAACGCATTTTCTCTTAAAGTTATCAGTAATCCTGATGTGTAATCAGCTGAATGTGAAAATATTATATTAAGAGGGGCCTGAATCATTAGCTGCAAATTAAAATACATGGTAAACAATGGTAATAAAAATAGCCAAGAATTTTTAAATAATCGTCTTAAGCTTAAATTTATACGAATAATATCAGACTCCGTTAAAATTTGCTAGTTTAGTAGAAAATAGCTAAATTGTAACACGGTTATGTTAAAACTATTTACGACTGTCCTCTTTTACTTTAAACTATGGAAAACACTAAGAGATCAATACTTGTGGCCTGGGATTTTTCGACTGTCGCAGAGTACGCATTGGAACACGCTTTGATATTTGCTGAAAATGTTGATGCAACGGTTACTTTACTTCACATTGTCAAAAAAGGTTCTCAGATTGATGAAGCCAATGCAAAAATGGCCGAAGCAGCTATGCAAATCGAAAAAGAGAGGGGAGTTCGCCCTGAGGTGATTGTTCGCGAGGGTAGTATTTTTACATCGATTAATGATATTGCTAAAGAAATGAATTCCATGTTGGTGCTTATGGGTACTCATGGTATTAAAGGAATGCAAAAGCTTACCGGTAGTTGGGCGCTGAAGGTTATTGTCGGGTCACGCGTACCTTTTGTTGTGGTGCAGGCTCCTCCTGTTCAAAAGAAATATTCATCGGTAGTATTGCCTGTCGACTTTAAAAAGGAAAATAAGGAGAAATTAAGCTGGGCTGAATTTTTAGGCAAATTCTTTAAAGCGAAAATGCGAATTATTACGCCTAAGATTCCTGAAGGTCAAATGCTTCAGAGAACAAAGGCAAATCTTGTTTTTGCGAAAAAGTATTTAGAAAACAGAGGTATCGATTATGAAATTGATACAGCTGATGGTGGCAATGATTTTGCAATGGAGACAGTCGATTTTGCGAAAAAAATTGATGCAGATATCATTTTAATCATGACTACCAAGAACATATCGTTTCAGGACTATATGTTGGGAGCACATGAGCAGTTTGTGATCGCCAATTCGGCTCATATTCCTGTAATGTGTGTGAATCCGAGAACTGATCTGGCTAAATACGGCAGTTTTTATTAAAGCATGAATTTGAAATTTATATATTTGAACAACGGTTGTATGACCGTTGTTTTTTTATATGCTTAAATTGATAAAAAAGTAAATATGAAGCTTGTTTTTGCAACCAATAACCTAAACAAACTAAAAGAACTGCAAAATCTTTTAGGAGAAGAAATAGAACTGTTAAGTTTGGCAGATATTAATTGTAACGATGAGATTCCGGAAGATCATGAAACTCTCGAAGAAAATGCAAGTCAAAAAGCCCGTTATATCTTCAATAAATTTAATGTGAATTGCTTTGCCGATGATACGGGATTGGAAATAGAATCATTAGATAATGAACCTGGTGTTTATTCTGCCCGGTATGCAGGTGAAGAACGGGATGCCAAATCCAACATGAAGAAGGTTCTTGAGAACCTAAAAGGGGTCGAAAATAGAAAATCAAGATTTAGAACGGTAATTTCTTTATTAATTGATGGTAATGAGATTCAGTTTGAAGGTATAGTTGAAGGAAATATCCTTGAAAAAGAGCGCGGAATTGATGGTTTTGGTTACGATCCAATTTTTGAACCAATAGGATATGATATTTCATTTGCCGAGATGGATATGACAGAGAAAAACAAAATCAGCCACAGAGGTTTGGCTGTACGTAAACTGGTAGATTATCTGTTGAGCCATAAGAGATAAAGTCTGCTCTTTTAATTAAAAATTTAAAGTATACTTTCTTGCTAATAAAAGTATTGTATGAAGCTGCGAATCCGATATGTTTTCTCTTTTTTACTCGTCATATTTGCTTTGAGTGCTCAAAGCCAGATAAAGATTGGTGAATGGAGGGAACATTTGCCGTATCAAAAAGCGAAAAGCCTGCTTACTGGTGGTGAAAATTTGTATTGCCTGACTGAGTCCGGTTTGTTTTCTTATTCCTTAAGCGATAATGAAATAGCAGCTTACAGTAAAACAAAAGGCTTGTCGGAATCGGAAATTTCAGCAATCGCGTGGGTAGAAAGTTCACAAAGTCTTTTGATTGGATATGAAAGCGGAAATTTGGATGTAATTTCAGATGGAAACATTCATAATATTTCGGCTATCAAAAATTTCAATCTGGTGGAGAACAAGTCCATCAACTCAATGACTGCAAACGGTAATTTTGTCTATTTGGGAACTGATTTTGGAATAGTGGTCATTAATTTGGATAAAATGGAAGTCGCTGATACCTATTTTATTGGTGCAGGAGGTGAAAAGTTAGTTGTTAATGACATCAAAATAAATTCATCTGCAATATGGGCGGCAACCGATCAAGGCATTTTTAAAGCAGATTTATCTTCGGGTAATTTGGCCGATTTTAATAATTGGCAGCAAGAGCAAGGGATTTCTGAATATCAAAGAAAATGTGAACATCTGCAATTTATTGATGGAGATGTTATTGTAAGTCGTTTTGTGTTCGAAACAGCAAGTGAGTTGTATCGGTACCGCAATGGCAGTTGGTCTAACTTTTCCGGAAGTTTTGATCGTATTTATTCCATTCGAAATATTAACAATAGCCTATGGGTAATTCAAGCCGGCAAAATCCGGATTTTTAATTCGAACGGGATTGAAAACGAAGTTTTGGAGTACTCGGGCATTACTGAAATGCACGATGCTTTGGTTGTTGATGGACGAACGTTTGCTGCTGATTATCAGAAATCATTACAGGAGATAATTGGGAGTAGTGCGAATCAAATTAAACCGGATGGTCCGCTGAGCCACAATATATCCAATATTTTTTCGGTAGCAGAACAAACGTGGGCAGTGGCCGGAGGTGTAACAGCTTCTTATGATGGTTCAGGAGAGAAAGCCGAACTGTTTTTGTTTGAAAATCAGGAATGGACTAATTATTCAAAAGAAAATACCCCTTCGTTCAGCAATAAGTCTGATTTATTGAGACTCACAAACAATAAAAGAGATCGATCGCTAATTTATGCAGCCAGCTGGGGCGACGGAATATTTGTATTTAAAGACAATGAATATCAAGTCAATTGGAATTTTGAAAATTCGCCTCTTGGTACGAAAGGAATTAGTGGAATGGATTCAGATTCGGATGGCAATCTTTGGATTTTAGATGCCAATTCATCTGCGCCGGTAAAAATTCTTTCACCTGCCGGAGAATGGACTTCATTAAGTTATTCAACCTTAGCCAATCGGGTAGATATGCAAAAGATTGTGTGTCTTAAGAATGGCGATAAATGGGTTTTAAATTCGCCTGGACAAGCTCTTTTCGCATTTAATGAGAATGGGACACTTTCCAATACGGATGATGATGCGCTGGCTTCTTTCTTTGTTAGGGATGAAAATAACTCAAGCATAGGTTCGAAGGTTTATGATTTAATTGAAGATGAGAAAGGGGATGTTTGGTTGGGAACTTCAAGTGGAGTGGCTGTTTATTCGAATCCGGGGAATATTTTCAGGACGGGGAACTTTTTTGCTTATCAGCCTATAATTACCATTGATGGTTCCACTCAGTTTTTGTTGGGAACGGAAAGTGTGAATGCAATTGCTTTGAACGGAGCCGATCAAAAATGGTTGGGAACAGCGAATTCCGGCGTTTTCCTGATTTCAGAGAACGGAGATGAACAATTGGTACATTTTACAAATGAAAACAGCCCTTTGCCTTCGAATACAATTCAGAGAATATCGGTAAACCCAGGAACAGGAGAAGTCTTTTTTGTGACTGATAAGGGAATGGTTTCTTATAAAGGTGCAGTGACTGCAGGAACAGAATCGTATAACAATCTCTATGTTTATCCGAATCCTGTTCGGGAAACCTATCACGGAGATGTTGTGGTAAGCGGTTTAATTGCAGAATCGACTGTAAAAATTACCGATATTAGCGGTAATTTGGTGATGGAAGGAAAATCGGGCGGAGGACAGTTCATTTGGGATGGGAAAAACTTCAATGGATCGCGCGTTCATACAGGCGTATATCTTATTTTCTGTTCTAATTCCGATGGATCTAAATCGAAGGTGATTAAATTACTATTCATTCATTAAATTAAATTCTGATGATTCATAAGACCAAAGGAATTGTTCTGAATCAGATTAAGTATGGCGAAACCAGCTTGATTGTTCAGGTGTATACCGAAAAGTTTGGTCGTCAGTCATACATGGTGAAAGGTGGAAGATCCAAAAAATCAAGTATGAAAAGTAATTTGTTTCGTCCGTTTTTTCTTTTGGAAATGGAAGTTTATCATCGTGAAGGAAAGAATATTCAGTCGTTAAAAGAGGTTCGGCTTTGTGAGAATCTAAACAATTTGGTTTTTGATGTTTACAAAAGCACAATGGTTCTGTTTCTTACCGAAGTGTGTTCCAAAGTGCTTCGGGAGGAAGAACAGAATCAGGAACTGTTTGCTTTCCTGTACAATAGTATACGTTACCTTGATCTTACTGAAGAATCTATTGGACGATTTCATTTGTATTTTTTAAGTAAGCTGACACGTTTCCTTGGTTTTTACCCTCAGCTCAATTGGTCCGATCGAAAAGCTTTTTTTGATATGGATAACGGCTTTTTTGTGGAGGAAGACAGGATACATGCACATTGTCTTGAAAAATGCTTAAGTCGAAAGCTTTATTCTTTATTTTCTACTTCAATTGATCTTGTTAAATATTTAAAAATGAGTAAAGAAGATGTGAATGTTCTTTTGCGAGCGATTTTGAACTTTTACGCCCTTCAAATCGATGGTTTTAGCAATCTAAAATCCTTATCGGTGCTTCATGAGCTGTTTCAGGAAGAGGAATAATCTGTACCTATTTTTTATTTATTTAAAAGCTTTCTGCAATTGTTTTGTTGATTAGCAAGATTTGAATATTTTTGCATGTCTTTTGGCCCCATAGTTCAAGGGATAGAACAAGTGTTTCCTAAACACTAGATACAGGTTCGAGTCCTGTTGGGGCTACTAAAACACTTATAATCATACGGTTATAAGTGTTTTTGTTTTAATGCTGTTTCAGTTCCATTCTTAACAAGTAAATTCCTCGAAAAAATATGACTTCCTTAGAAAGCAATTTAGGCATGTTACACCTAGTTGACGGCTTAAATATGCCAAATCCCTACAATTTATAGATTCATCCTGAAAGTTCTTTAGAATTGCATAAATCCCGCTTAATTTTCATTCCGTTACCTAGTCATAAATTTATTTTCCATTCCGTTTTCTTTTGTTGGAATAGTAAGCATCATACCAACTTGCTAGGTGCAATCCGAAGATGTGTAATTGCCTGGTTATTTATATTTGTAATTGAGCCAACTGATATTTTAAACTTCTGGAAATTGAGACCTGAATCACTAAAATATTAATTGGCTTTTTTTATATCCTGCGAAACGGATAAGCGATCTGGATAAAAACTAGATAAGACCTAGATAAACACCCCTTAAAACCGCTTTATCATAGCTCTATTTGTAGGCTTTATTCTCTGTAAGTGCTTATTTTACTGGAAAAATAGAAATTTCCACCAAATTGATTTGTTTTGCTATCAGAAAGATCGTTTAAGTAGGATAAACGATCGAGATAGGAACTAGATAAGATCTGGATAAATAACCCTTAAGAACCCTTTAGAATAGCTCTATTTGTAGGTTTCATTCTCTGTAAGGGCTTATTGTACTAGAGAAATAGAATTTTACACCAAATTAATTTGTTTTGCTATCAGAAAGATCGTTTAAGTAGGATAAACGAGCGGGATAGAAGCTGGATAACGACATATTTAAGGTATGATTTGTTTGTATTGAAAAGATGACAGGTTTGACAGTATGAATCTTAGTTAAGATTTAATACTTTAGTAAAAGTAATTAATATCGTTTTATAGATGACATTTAAAGAGTATCATCACAATAGGTGCACAATACATGCCATATTGGTATGTATTGTGCACCTTTTTACTTGATATATTAAAAATAAGTGCACCAGTGCACATATAAACAAGTTGGCAATAATTTAAAACGAGACAAATGACACGATATAGTTTACTTTTATTATTTTTCTTTATCGGAGAATTATGTTATTCACAACAATATAACACTCTTGAGATAGAAAAAGTAAATACAGATTTAAATAATAATATTTACAAAATTGGGAATGCTTTCACTTTCGACTATGAAATTATTATTGACGGAAATAAATACAGATTGAATCAGAATGGCAGATTTCCAGGAGATAAATTTACATTAGTTAAAGAGGAAAATGATACGCTTGGATTAAAAATACAACTCATAGTTCCAAAGGTTGACAAATCACAAAGGACGAATAAAAAACAGACAGAAATTTACTATTTATTTGAGCCTGATTTTTCATCTTTGAGTGGGACGGGAGTTGTTGAAAATGAAAATAATATTTGGTTACATCCACCTCGTTCTGGATTCTTTTCTGCATTAGAAACGTGTCCTTTCCCTTATGTAAAGTATCCAATTGAAATAGGCAAAAATTGGCAAGATAAAATGAAAATAGGAGACCATTGGTGTGATGAGAAATGGGGAGTTTGGAAAAAAAAGCTTTTATTATTGTATGACTACAAAATCAAAGAAAAGACAAATATCAATACAAAAGTTGGAGCATTAGAATGCTATGTAATTGAGAGTAATGCAAAATCGGAAATTGGGGAATCAAAATTAAAAAGTTACTTCTCTGAAAAATATGGATTTATTAGATTAGAATATGAAATGGCGACTGGACTAAGAGTAAATTTATGGATAGACCATTTTAGTGAAAATAACAATTTTAATGATTTTGAAAATATAGGAAAATATATTACCGAACAGAAAAAAACTATTGCCAACATTTTGTATAAGTAATGGCAGGCGATTTGTTAAATATCAAAGTTTGCAGCCCGCTCAAATTGCGTAGCGGTTTGACAGATAAGAATCCCGCAATCTGCCACTACTCATACAATTTACCGTTGTAGCCAATTTTAAGAAAAACTAACTAATCGTATAATGATTATGAAAAGACTATTTTATCTAAGTTTTATGGCTTTTGTACTTATTAGTTCATGTAACAAAGAAGACAAAAATGATAACGAGAATCAAACAAAGGATGAATTAACAATTTATGACAAGAATGGGGACGCAGTTGCATATTGTAATTATTCCCATGAAAATGAAACGATAATATATCTTTGGAATGGGAAACCTACGTCCTATTTTTCTTCTGAAAATGATGATTTGATATATGGATTCAATGGCAAGTTTCTTGGATGGAGGGAATCTGGCATCTATTACGATTTAGATGGAAAAAGAATTGGATTTGAAAAAGATGCTTACAATATGGTCACCTCAGTAGAACCAATTAAAAACATAAAGGAAATTCTTCCAATAAAATCGATTAAAGAAATTCAACCTATTAGACCTATTAATAGTTTGGATTGGTCAACCACAAAACTGGATACATTTTTATTAAAGGGAAGCGAATAAAAACTGGCTACAACACGCGGTAATAAGTAATTTGGCGGCAAGTGATTTGCGAAGGCTGGAGCTTTTAATTAGGTTTGGAGGTATTAATATAGGCTGGTGTGGTAAAGTGCCAAACTACTCATACCGCCAACGTCAGACTGTCTAAAAAGGTAAAACTTGATAGCAATTTATTTAGATTAATTAGAGAGATTGCCGTAAAACCCAATATTCAATGAATATTTATAAGGGGGACAAATTGTTATTTCAAAGATTAAAATGTCTGTTTAGTTGATTATTATAGGTTTGTTAAATTGGAATTTGAGGATCGATGATAAAGATACTCCCGCTTGTGCGCGATTGTATCGGTTTCATAAAATTTGCTGGCAAACTGTCATCATGCAAATTGGAAACTGGAATTTCTGTTGGCAAAACTACTCTCAGTGATTAAAACTGGCTGAAACCATGCGGCAAAATGCTCCCGACGAGCAGACTTGGGTAAAACCAAGTGGCAAAATGCTCCCGACGATCAAATTTGAACAAAACCATGCGGCAATGTCCTCTCGATCACCAATAGGTAATGTTTTCCGTTGGCAAACTGCTCTCGACGACCAAACTTGAGTAAAACCACGTGGTAAACACTTCAAACTGAAGGTCAATTGCTCCAAACTCCTAAAGGGGCTTACCTGCAGGAATTTTAGGAAGAGGTTAGAGGCAGCTGTTTTTTTTGAAGTTCCCTTTAAGGGATTTAGGGGTAGAAGAGAATCAAAGCGCTGAATGCTAATTGTTAATTGCTTCAAGTCCCTTCAGGGATTTAGGTTTTATCCTCTTGCTTATGAAATTTCATACAGGAGAGCAGGTCATTTAAATCGATAGTTGCAATGCCCGATGATATATCAGACATGGCATAAGGAATAATTAATTTATGATTTCGTAATAAACCTCCGCACGAGTAGATAACATTCGGTACATAGCCTTCACGTTCCTCTTCGTTGGGTGTGAGTAATGGTTCTTCAAGTTGTGCAATTACTTTTGTAGGATCATCCAGATCAAGCAGGATAGCGCCTATGGAATATTGACGCATAGGTCCCACGCCATGAGTAAGTACCAGCCAGCCTTCTTTAGTTTCAATGGGCGATCCACAATTTCCTATTTGTATAAATTCCCATGGTTTTGTAGGTTCTTGTATAATTTTAGACTCCTGCCAAAAATGCAGATGATCCGAGAACATGATGTGATTGTTTTCTCCGTCCTGGCGGGATAGCATAACATACCGACCTTTTATTTTACGGGGAAATAATGCCATGCCTTTGTTCTGAACAGCTTTACCATTTAAAGTGATAACATTAAAATTGAGAAAATCTTTTGTCTCTATTAGCTGCGGAAGAATACTAACCCCATTGTAAGCCGTGTAGGTTGCATAGTATATGCTTTCGTCGGTGTCATTAAGAAATTGAACAAATCTGGCATCCTCAATACCCCGGTTTTCATTTTCCGAATAGGGAAATATCACACGTTCCGAAACCCCGCAGCTTTTATCGAACTGTATGTTGTAGTTCGAGTTAGCCAACCAAAATAAAGTGTTAATTACGTCATCGTTACAGCTAAAGTCCGGATCCATGTGAACTACACCAATACTTACTTTTAGCTCCTGAAAAGTAAACCGGTCAGGTATTTGTTCCATTACGCGGATACTTGTTTCGTCCCAGGCATTTAAATCTTCTAATTTCAGCCGAAACAAGTGACTGTCATAAAACGGGTTGTGACGCATTTTTGATGTCTCAACAAACTCGCTTATTGGATCGAAAAGAATTGAATCGTCTTTGTTGATGATACCACTGCGAAAAACGATGGATGAAATATGTCCTTCGCCAGTTGCACGCAGGCTCATTATAAAACGCAGACAGCCTTCGGGTAAATTACTTTGATCAGGATGAGGAATCATCGAAGGATTGAAAAGCGCAGCCGACTCAATAGAGTATTCCATTGTAAAATAAGCTCCAATGAGCTCTTTTTTCATTTTACTGATTGTGATGTCGTGCGGTAAAAATTCCGAAACATTATCAAAGTGTTCAGTTATTTGCCGCTCAATATCTTTATGTCTGTCATTAAATTTATCGCAAATAGTATGCATTAATTTCTCAGTTTCCTCTTCGCTAAGCTTCAAAACCCGATCAATTATATGATCGATACGCGATAAGCCGCCTGGTATATGTGCACGGGTAATTACCCGCGATGAATCGCGCATTAATTTTATTGTTTTTCGACTAATAAGTTTGCTGATTTCCATTGCCTTTTCCATCTGTGTATTCCTTATTGGTTAGTGTTCTTACTAAAATGCGACTACTTTTTTAAAATTTTTCGATAAACATTTAAATAAGCTTCTATCATTTTTTCCTGAGTGAATTTCGATTCTGCCCATTCCTTGCAATACGCTCTGCTTACCAAATTAATCGAATCAACAGCAAGTACTGCTTCTTCAATTGAATTCACTAAAAAGCCTGATTTTTTGTCCTGTATTAATTCCGGCATCGATCCTCTGTTAAATGCGATTACCGGTGTTCCGCACAACATCGATTCGGCAACACTTAATCCGAATGGCTCGTTAAAACTAATTGGATGCAGCAGTGCAAAAGCTTCACCCAAGAGTTTATTTCTTTCATTTGGATTTGAATTGCCAACATACACAACAGCATCATTATCAATGAAAGGTTTTACCTTCTTGTTAAAATATTCCTGATCTTGTATTAATCCCGAAATAATCAGTTTTCTTCCTGCTTTCTTAGCTATCTGAATGGATTCAGATGTGCCTTTTTCAGGATGTATTCGGCCAAAAAACAGTAAATATTCCTTCGGATTTGGATTAAAAGTAAAGTCAGAAGATTTTATTCCGTTGTAAACAGTTGCGATGTAATCGAGCTCAGAACTGCGGTCGGAATTGCTGATAGAGACGTAAAAATTATTCTTGTTGTATTTTTTATAGACAGGAATAATTTTCGGTGACGAAAACCCATGAATTGTTGTAAGCATGGGTGTTTTAATTAGTTTGGAATAACTAAGGGGTAAAAAATCATAGTTGTTGTGTATCAGATCAAACTTGTCCGCCTGCTCCATCAAATTACTAATGTGCAGACATTCCCACACTTTTGGTTCAATACTGCTGTTTTCGGCATAAGCAGTCTCCGATATGTATTCCAATTTCCCTTTTGTACTCGAGTTTCCTGTTGCAAACAGTGTCACATCAATTCCTTTTTCAACAAGCCCTTCGGCGATATTTGAAGCTACTTGTTCCCACGGACCATATTTTATGGGTGGCGTTCTCCATGCAATAGGCGATAAAACAGCTATTTTCATGAGTTTGTAAAGGTTTGGGTGGAACGTATAAACAATGATTCACAAGTTTGTTTAAAACAGGTACCTGCACATATAAGTTTATCAGCACCGCTTTAATTAATTACATTTTGTGAAATTTTTTTGGCTAATCTTTTTTTTGCAAATATTTCTCTGTTAAAATCTTTATGTGCTTTTAGAACTGTGAGGTGCGAAATCACATATGCCAGTGTGCTTTCGGCACCTTGATTGCGGTTAACACCATAACTTTCCAATCCATCGCAGCAACCATTTGTTTCAGAATCATACAAGCTTATTCTCAAGTCATTTTCACCCAAAAACCACATGTACGATTTGAATAATTTATTCAGATATTCTTCGTTTTTAGTCAATTTAAAAGCTTGCTGAAAAAGTAAGATCATTGCCATAACATCAAGGGGTTGTTGAGCAAAAGTGGCGCGTTTCTCATCTTTTTCGTACCAGCCATCATTTCCAATTATCGATAAATACCCATTGGTAAAGGTTTTACTGATTAGAAATTCCATTGACCTGAAGGCTGTCGCACGAATTTTATCGTCGTTATGTATTTCTGTAGAATGCAACAGCGCAAGAGGCAACATGGCATTGTCATAGGTTAAGAATGGTTCAAACCATCTCCAGGTATCCGAGCTGTTTTCTTCATAACTTGTAACCAGCTTTTTTGATAAACGGCTTAGTAGTTCTGTCATCGAATCGTCGGTCGGATTTCTTTGCAGATAGTAGCTGATTCCTACTATTGTATTGGCAATGCTTCTTATTGATTTTAGTTTTTCGAAAACAGGAACTGCTTTTAAAAAGATAGATTGACCCGACTGATAATATGAATAATTTGGGGGATTGCCAAGTAAGTAACCAAGAGCCCAAATGGTTCTTCCAAAAGAGTCTTCCGATCCAACTTCATCAAGAAAACTACGATCAAAGCCAAGGAAATTCCTAAATGTTCCATCATCGTTTTGCATATATTGGATATAACTCAAATAGATCGGGCACAATTCGAGAGCCTTATAATTATTTTTTTCGGTATAGGCTAGTAAAGCCATTAACAATGCTCTGGCGTTATCATCTAAACAGTAACCGTCTTGTAAACTTGGGATGCTAAATTTAGCGTGTTGCCTAATTCCGGTATCATCAGTTAATCGGTGTATGTGTTTAAGCGAAAATTGGGGCATAATCAAAATATCAAAAGACTGCCCTTTTGTTTCTATCTCGTCTTGTAGTATATTGAATACATGGTTGTTGTATTTGGCTCCTATTTTTGGCCATGTTAGATTTCTTCCATACTCGTATGCATTTTTTCTTAGTGCATTTAAAGTATTCGGATTATCCAGTAACTCAATCAGAATATCCGCTAGTTGGTTCGAGTTGTGAAAATCAAATAAGCGACCTCTTCCGTTGGCTAATAATTCAGTAGCATGCCAATAGGGGGTTGAAATAACGGCTGCCCCAGCACCAATTGCATAGGATAGTGTGCCACTTGTAATTTGAGCTTCGTTATTGTACGGCGTTATGTAAATATCCGAAGCATATAAATATTTAAATAAATCATCTTGCGGAATATACGAGTTGGGTATTACTACATGATCTTCAAGCTTAAGTTTTTTAACAAGTTGCTTTAGATATATCAAATACTCATCGCCCGAGCAGCGCATAACACTTGGATGAATTTTTCCTAATACCAGATAGATAACATTTGGATGCTTTTTAACGAGCTTTGGCAATGCTTTTATGGCTACCTCAATGCCCTTGTTTCGGCTCAAAAAACCAAATGTTAACAGGATTTTCTTCTCTTCGAGTTTGAACTCTTTCTTTACTTTTTTCTGATCAAAATGAAAGTCCGGCACTCCATGTTCAATGAATGCAACTTTTTCTTTGGGAACATCATATATATCAATCAGAAAATCAATTGCTTTTAGATTCATTACAACAACCAGATTAGCCATTTTGCATATTTCTTTTAGAATGGCTTTTTCGGTATTCGAAGGCGTATTACTAATGGTGTGAAGCGTAACCACCAAATGTATTTTGAGGTGGTGCAGCAATGAAAGGATGTATATACCACTTTGTCCGCCAAAAATTCCATATTCATGCTGAAGAATACAAACATCAGCTCCGCTGTTGTTAATGTGTTTTGCAGCGGCGATATACTCATTTCTGTTTTCCTGCTGAATAGTTAATTTTACTTCTTTCGGATACGAGTATTCTTCATCCGAATTTTTCATGGCAATAATAAATCCTTCGTTCTCATTCTGATTAATATCGCCCAGCATGGAATGATACAGGTCGCTTGTGAAGCTACCAATTCCACATTCCCGTGGGGGATATGTTCCTATGCAGGCAAATTTCATAATTCGTAATTTTTAAGAATATTAAAACAGCTTTACTATTTCAAGAGGTTGTCCTGTTTTTACAGGAGTTTTAAGAGTAAGAGAGGATACTACTAAAGATAGTGAAATATCATGAATTTTAAGGTGTTTAGAGGGCGTAAAAGGATTTGTAATAAGGGGTTTTATGCTATGTTAAACATGCTTTTTTTGCATTGCAGCAGCTTGCTAATGATATAAATTAGTCTCACTGTTCTATATCTTATAAAAATGGTTTCTATAATTTTTGCTTAGCATTCTGTTTGCTATATTGCTTGTGTAAAATGATAAAATAGTTCGGACTGGGTTTTGAACCACATCAGTAATAGGAAGATATACATGACCAAAATAACAGAAACACTTTCCATTCAAGAAGCCAGAAAACTGGTATTATTATCACAAAAGCTGCCTCCGGTAAAGCAGAAGGGTACAACACTTGAAGCTACCCTGTCGGCCATTGAGCATCTTGGTTATATTCAAATTGACACCATTTCGGTGATTCAGCGGGCTCATCATCATACATTATGGAATCGGAATCCCGGTTATGAAACTTCCCACCTGGAGAAACTGATTGCTGACAAAAAAGTTTTTGAATATTGGTCTCATGCAGCCGCTTATTTACCTATGTGTGATTACCGTTTCAGTTTGGTTCGTAAACAGGAAATTGCAAGCGGCAAGCAGAAGCATTGGTACGATCGCGATGAGAAGATGATGAAATTGGTGTTGCATCGCATTACCAACGAAGGTCCCTTAATGGCGAAGGATTTTGAGCATACCGGTAAAAAGAAAATGGATTGGGCAAGTAAACCTGCCAAACGTGCTTTGGAATATCTGTTTATGCAGGGCGATCTGATGATTCCTTACCGGCAAAATTTCCACAAAGTTTATGATCTTATTGAAAGAGTACTGCCTGAGGATATTGATACCTCAGCGCCTTTGCAGGATGAGTATGCACGTTTTCTAATCACACGCTACCTGCAGGCCAACGGATTGGGACAAGCCTCTGAAATGGTCTATTTACTGAAAAACACCAAGGCACTTATTTCTTCCGCTTTGCAGGAAATGCATTCGAATGGTGAATTGGTGCAAGTTGCTGTTGGTGAAAATAACTACTACGCTTTGCAGGATTCGCTTGAATTGTTGAAAAAGCCTTTGTCCCGCAGCAAACTAAAAATACTGTCACCATTTGATAATTTGTTGATTCAACGTAAGCGCATGCAAACAATTTTTGATTTTAATTATCAGATTGAGTGTTATGTGCCCGAGCCAAAACGCCGGTATGGTTATTTTTCACTTCCCATTTTGTGGGATGGAAGTTTAATTGCTCGAATGGATTGTAAAGCGGATCGAAAAGAATCACTCTTTCATATTCAGCATCTTGCATTGGAGTCTGGATTGGTGAAAACCGAAGCTTTCACACTTGCGCTTTGTAAAGAACTTGAATCTTTTATGCAATTTAATAATTGCAGTAATCTTAAGTTACACAAAACCACGCCAAGCAACTTTAAACCTGTATTTCAAGCTGTAATTAACAGTTTAATCAGGTGACAAATACGGAAAACAAATTTCTGCAGTACAAAGTAATAGAATGCAATTACTCCCGTTCACTTCCTATTTTAGAAACGACACTCATTTTGCTCATCATATATTCATGTGAGTTTTTGGTATGTGGTATGGTACAATCAGAGCAATTTTTAAACCCGTTTGTATATTTAAAATTACCTCCACACTTATCTTTTAGCATGTATAATGGGCAATAGCAAAACAAACAATTAAATTCTTCTTCGTTTTCTACTTTGTGACAAGGGAAATACTCACACTTTTTATTCTGGAAAAACTTGTAATTTTCTGACATATCTCTACTGCTTTTTTCTCTGAATTCTTGATCCATTGGATCAATTTCATACAAAGCTAACCACTGGAATTATTTATTCCAATCAAATATATTTTTTATTGGAATTATTGGTCTTCATAAAGATTGTTTTTGATCAATTTGATATTTGTTTGTGGAAGTATTTAATTGGCTTTAAAGGTGAATTCTCATAGAATTGCATATTGGTAAAACTGTTTAAAGTGCCTAAATAGGTTCTACACAACAAATATGTATGACATTCAACTAATTTACAAAATTGGAGAAAAACACCTTTTTTTATAGTCTTATAAAAATCAATCAATGAGTGTGTTGTTGCTGTGTGAATAGTGATAGTGGGTGCTTTTATTGGCTTTTTGTATTTATTAAACTACTTTTGTGGTGTAGAAACAATTTAAGACTTAAGAATGTTTTAAGCTTTATGCTTTGAAGACAGCATACTTAAATTGTTGTAAAACGGGATTCAATCCTAACAATTAATATAAACACAGTTTTTATGGTAAATTATAAAACGTACACTTCAATTTCAAAACCTGATAGTATAGAAAGAGAAGCTATTGTGAGCTTTTTGTATACTCATTTAGATGAATACGGAGATGCTAAGGAAGATATCGAAAAGGCAATTATTTATGCAGTTAAGGATGAACCGGCAGGTGGCGGTTTTGTTTTAGTTGCTAAGGAAAATGATGAAATAGTTGGTGCTGTTGTGATTAACCGAACTGGAATGGAAGGTTATATTCCTGAGAATATTTTAGTGTACATAGCTGTACATGAATCTCAAAGAGGAAAAGGTTTAGGTAAAGGCTTAATGAAAGAGGTGATTAAAATTAGTAATGGTGATATTGCTTTGCATGTTGAGCCCGAAAACCCAGCCAGATTTTTATACGAAAAAGTAGGTTTTAGCAGTAAGTATGTAGAAATGCGCTTGAAAAAATAAAGGCATGCCTATTTGTGCAATTGATATTTTTAATTGAACAGCATTCTATAATATCTGGTACATGAACAAGAAAATTATTGCACTTCGACGAGAATTACATAAATATCCCGAAGTTTCAAATGGAGAATATCAGACCACTGACCGGATTGTAAACTTCATAAATGAGTACAAGCCCGATGAGGTGATCAGACTCGGAGATAAAGGCGTATTATTTGTTTTTCAGGGAGCAGAACAGGGGAAAACCGTGATGTTTAGATGTGAGTTGGATGCTCTTCCAATTCAGGAAATTTCAGGACTTGAATATGCTTCTGTAAACAAGGGAATCTCTCATGTATGTGGACACGATGGACATATGGCCATAGTAGCTGGTTTGGCTCAGAAAATATCGAATGACAGGCCGGTCAAAGGGAAAGTTATTTTACTTTTTCAACCAGCCGAAGAGGTGGAGCAGGGTGCATGTGATGTATTGGAAAATGTGAATTTCAAAAACAATGAGCCCGATTACCTGTTTGCACTGCACAATATACCTGGACTTAAGAAGCATAAAATAGTTCTTAAAAAGGGAAGTTTTGCTTCCGGATCAAAAGGTATGATTGTTAAACTTACCGGTAAAACATCTCATGCGGCAGAACCCCAGGATGGAGTTAGTCCTGCTGGTGCAATTTCTCAAATAATAAGCAAACTGCATAGGTTGAGAGCAGATAAAAGCCTTTTTAGCGATTTTATTTTACTAACTATCATCCACATTCAATTGGGTGAAATATCTTTTGGTACTTCTCCGGGTTATGCCGAAATGAGAATTACATTGCGTGCTTTTGAAAACGAAGACTTAAGATTGCTTACTTCCTTGTGTGAGAAGATAGTAAAGGAAATAGCGGAACTGGAAGGATTGGCTTGTGAAATAAACTATACCGAAGTATTTCCTGCAACCATGAATAGTAATGGTTGTGTTGATATTGTAGAACAAGCGGCAAAACAGAATGGTTTGGATGTAGAGCATATCAAGACTCCTTATAAGTGGTCTGAAGACTTTGGCTACTATACCGAAAAGTTCAATGCCTGTTATTTTGGATTGGGTTCTGGAAATGAACAGCCTCAACTTCATAATCCCGATTTCGATTTTCCTGATGATATTATGGAAACAGGAATAAATCTATTTTATACTATCTATAAAAGTACTTTTAGTCATGATTGATAATTCCATAATATCACTAAGTGAAAAATCAATCGAAAATAACATTTCATTTCTGCGATCGAAACTTGGTGATACAGTAAAAATTTCAGCAGTAGTAAAAGCCAATGCTTATGGACATGGGATCGAACAAATTGTTCCCGTATTCGAGAAGTATGGCATTGATCATTATTCAGTGTTCTATTACAGCGAAGCTATCCGTGTTTACAATTGCCTTCACAAATCATCTTCAATAATGGTTATGGGATGGTTGAGCGAAAAGGATATTAAAGATGCAATCGAAAAAGAAATAGAATTCTTTGTATTTAATATAGAGCGCTTGCAGTTGGCTGTAAAATATGCCAAAGAACTTGGTGTAAAAGCCAAAATTCATCTCGAAACAGAAACAGGCATGAATCGTTCAGGATTAAATATGAATGAATTAAATACTGCCATTGCTGTTATCAAAGAGAATACTGACCATATCGAGCTAACGGGATTCTGTACGCATCTGGCTGGAGCAGAAAGTGTTTCAAACCATTTCAGAATACAGAATCAGTTGCAAAAGTATCAGGAAATGGCGACAGAATTGGATGCAAACAATTTGAAACCAAAGTATAAACATGTTGCTAATTCTGCTGCAAGTTTTGTTTATCCCGATACAAGAATGGATTTGGTAAGAGTTGGGATCATGCTTTATGGGTTTTGGTCGAGTACCGAAGTCTTCATTCAGTATATTAATCATCAGGAGGATAGGATTGATCCGTTAAAAAGAATACTTGGATGGAAAAGTCAGATAATGGCTGTTAAAGAAATTAAAAGCGGCGAATTTGTAGGATATGGAATTTCATATCTCGCTCAATCCAACATTAAAACAGCATTGGTTCCAGTTGGGTATTCTTTTGGTTATAGTCGTTCATTGAGTAACAAAGGTCGTGTTCTCATTCATGGTCACCAATGCAGTGTGATTGGTGTTGTAAACATGAATATGATGATAATTGATGTGACTCATGTGGAAAATGTGAAAGTAGGAGATGAAGTTGTTTTGATTGGAAAGCAGGACAAATTAGAAATAAAGGTGAGTGCTTTTAGTGAAATCAGTGATGAGCTCAATTATGAAATATTAGCGCATCTATCAGAAAGTATAACTCGTAGAGTAATCAATTAAAACATAGAAGTAATGGCTTTTGTAACTTTAGATATTAAGAAATTAAAATCAAACTTTGATTATCTTGATTCTCTTTTTAAAAAAAATGGAATTGAATGGTCAATTGTGTCGAAAATGTTGTGTGGTAATAAAGAATTTTTAACCGAATTGTTAAAGTTCGATTTTACTCAGATATGTGATTCCCGGGTTTCCAACTTAAAAGTGATCAAATCGATCAATCCCAACATTGAAACCATTTACATTAAGCCTCCGGCAAAACGCTCAATTTCGAGTGTGGTGAAGTATGCCGATATTAGTGTAAATACAGAGTTTGAGACCATTAAGCTTTTGTCAGAAGAAGCCAAAAAGCAGAAAAAAACTCACAAAATCATCATAATGATTGAGTTGGGAGAACTTCGAGAAGGAGTTTTGGGCGAAGATTTCATTGCTTTTTACGAAAGTGTTTTTAGGCTGGATAATATTCAGGTGATTGGAATTGGTGCAAATCTGTCTTGTTTGTACGGTGTTTTACCAAATCACGACAAATTAATTCAGTTGAGCCTGTACGAACAGTTGATTGAAGCAAAATTCAATAAGCAAATTCCTTATGTATCAGGAGGTTCCTCGGTAACTATTCCACTTATCTTTCAAAATTTACTGCCGAAAGGAATTAATCATTTTAGGGTTGGAGAAACTTTATTTTTAGGAACAGATGTTTACAACAATACAAAATTCGAAAAAATGCATTCTGATGTATTTCGTCTGTACTCAGAAATAATAGAATTGATTGAAAAGCCGACTGTCCCAATGGGTGAATTTGGGACAAATTTAGAAGGGGACAGTTATGAAATTGATAAAACGAATATTGGAGAAACCTCGTACAGGGCAATAGTTGATTTAGGATTGCTTGATGTTGAGGTGAGTCATCTCGAATTGGTTGATAAGAGCTTAAAAATTTCAGGAGCAAGTTCCGATATGATTGTAATTGATCTGGACGATAACAAAAATAAATACAAAGAGGGTGATTTGATTGAGTTTGACATGGATTACATGGGAATACTTAGGATTCTAAACTCAAGATATATCGAAAAAAGAGTGAAGACTGTCGCGAACAAAAAAGCCTGTGTACTATAAGGTTTTCTCAAGTCTTGGGCCATTTCGTGAGTTTACAGTTCGTTGATTATTAATTGGAGATACTCGCTTCAATAAGCTTGCATTAAATGCAAATTAGTTATTTTTGTCCTGAAAATGAGTTTTGTCGATTAGATTTACAATGAATGGATTATAAAAATATTATTGTTAAGATTAGAAGGATTATTCGATCTATTAATTTAGAATCAAAGAAAACCCAAAAGGATCACGGAGTAAGTATTCCGCAGATACTATGTTTGGAATGTCTTAAGAATTCTCCTAACTATCAGGCAACTCAAAAATCGATAAGAGATCAGCTGAATCTTAATTCCAGCACCATTACAGGTATAATAAGTCGATTGGAAAAGAAGGGAATGCTGGCCCGCCTTCCGAAAGCTGGAGATCGAAGAACTACTTTGATTGCACTAACCTCTACGGGTGATAATCTTTTAAAGGCAACTCCGGATTTACTGCAGCAACGTCTGGCTTTAAAACTAAAAAAAATATCCGATGAGGAGCTGGAACTAATCGGTAAATCGTTGGATATATTGGTTAATATGCTCGAAATAGAAGACTTGGAAGCTTCTCCCTTGCTAACTGCAGAGGATGTCATTCAGGAAGAGGTTAAATTGGAGAATTTAGATGATGAAATATTATAAAATTAGTATCTGCTAAAGAATAAAAAGGACTTTTCGAAATGGAAAGTCTTTTTTGATTAAGCGTTGCACCTGCTTAGTCGATATTCATCAATTTTTTGGAGCATTAAATCCCGGAAAGTTTCCAAATCTGTTTTTCGTTTGTGAAGAAAGGAAAAACGGAAAGGAGCATGTTTTTCTATTTTCAGAATAAAATCGTCGCTGAAATCTTCCTGATTTTCGAAAATTGAGACTAAAAACAACAAAGCAAAACTCTTTTTAATCAAACTTTGAAAAGATATTTCATCAGGATATAAATTGCTTACGCTTTGCTGAAATGTTTTGCCTAGAAAATAAGTTTTACAAATTAACTTGTCCAAATTTCCGTAAGGTAGCTTTCTTGAAAAACAAGTCATAACTCCATCCAGATAATCTTGTCGGGCATCCTGTAAATCGTCTAAAATCTGAAGAAAAGCGCCGTATTCATATAAAAAATGCAATTGCTTTTCGTCTAAATTGCCTAGCACCAAATAACCATCAGCAATTACCGAGCTGGCACCTTTGCTGATACAGATCTTAAAGGTTTCTTCTTCAGAAAGCATAGGTTTATCGCTTACCAATGCAAGACTTTGAGTTTGGGCATCGTGAATGGCAAGCAGACTATGATAGACTTCAGGGTAATTTTCCCGATCGAACTCAGATTCAATCATTTCTACTAAATCGTAAATTTGCTGTTCTGTGCCGGATTCCGATTTTACAGATTCTCCTTCCAACCGCAAAGCAAATCGTTGGCAAAAATTGATTTTTTCTTCCTTATTAATGCTTGCATCATCAATTAGATTGTCGGTGTATGGATACAAAAGGCTGTAGGCCAAAAGCGAAGGTGTAATTTTGATTTCTTTTCCAAAAAATGATTGCAGGCCAAGCATGATCCACACATTTCGTAATGCCTGAAAAATTTCAGTATTGCCCAAATTCGGATCGAAAAGCCATGCTTTTTGAATAAAATCTTTCGTGGCATCGAGCATTTCATCGGAAAATATAAGTTCAAGTTGATCAGAGGAGTACGATAAAGCTTCTTTGAAAAATATTTGTGTTTTTCGCAGTATTTCCAATTTGTTGGGCTGTTCAAAACTTGCTTCATTTTGCACAAACTTTATAAAGCGATCGAATTTTGATTCCCATATTCGTTTTTCTAAATAGGAAAATCGTTTTCCTGTTGCAGGAAAATGCTCCGGACAATTCTTCCAGATGCTAATGAATTGGTCTTGGATCTTGTTATAAAGTTCTGATTGATTGATCATGATGAAAGAGAATAATCAGTTGTTGTGAATAGTAGTTCGTTATTTTTTTAATGGCTGATAACCAGAGTAATTTAGCTGGTAGATATCTCAATGTAAAAGTTTAAAAATTAAGCATATTGTAAATCAATCTAATACTTTACACCTAAAATCTAACGATCTATTGTGAATACAAGTTGAAAAAAATACCTGAGATTGTAAATTAAAATCGTTTAATCGGACTTATTACCCGTCAAAACAGACTTTTGTATTGATGTTGTAGAATAGATGTTATTGCATTGATAGTGATGTATGTTTTTTTTACTTTGCTTAACTCAAATCATATTCGGTTTGAAGCAACTTAAAAACAAATTATAAACGGATGAAATTTTCTATACTGGAACCAATTGGAATAACGGCTTGTAAATACGAACAGTTAAAGCAGGAGTTTGCAGTGCTTGGGCACGAATTGATCTTTTTTACCGATCGGAATGAAAATGAGCAGGAGTTAATAAAGCGTGCCGAAGGTGCCGATGCTGTTGTTGTCAGCAATATTCCAATTACAAAAGCTTTTTTAGATGCCTGTCCTAATCTTTCAATGATTTCGGTTGCTTTTACCGGTGTCGATCATATCGATATGGAAATATGCCGGGAGAGAAATATTCTGGTGAGCAACGCCGCCGGCTTTTCAACCGAATCGGTTGCAGAATTAGTCATTGGTATGATTTTATCGGTGTACAGAAAGATTGTTTCCGGCGATTCGATTACCCGCTTTGGTGGAGACCGGGCCGGCTTTTTAGGAACGGAACTGAATGGCAAGACTATTGGTATTGTAGGAGCCGGCGCAATTGGCCTTAGGGTGGCCGAGATTGCAAAAGTTTTTAACTGCAGACTAATTGCATACAATCGAAGTAAAAAGACCGTAGAAGGCGTTGAATTTGTTGATATGCCTACTTTATTAAAAGAATCGGATGTTGTTTCACTTCATGTTCCGCTAACAAATGCAACCAAAGGACTTATTGGCAAAGAAGAATTCAAGCAAATGAAGCCTACAGCCATTTTAATTAATACAGCCCGCGGGCCGGTTGTCGACAGTGATGCTCTTTGTGAAGCATTGGAAAATGGTGAAATTGCAGGAGCTGCTGTGGATGTTTACGAAAAAGAGCCGCCTTTGGATAAAGAACATATTCTGTTTACAGCTCCCAACTTAATCATGTTGCCTCATTTGGCATTCGCCACCAATGAATCGTTTAGTAAGCGGGTTGATATTGTGATGGAAAACATCCGTTTGTGGTTACAAGGAAAACCAAGAAACATTATGAATTAGATAAGCTAAATACATAAAGGTGAAAAGAGAAAGTGTCCGGTTTTTTGGGGCTTTCTCCTTTTTAATTTCTACCTATTTTATCGAATAATTTTTATCAATTCCGTAGTACTGTTCAGTTTTCCTTTTTTGTTGTAGGATTCACTGCGGATGGTTCCAATGTCTTTTACGATCCAGGCAATGTTGTGCAATTGTACATTTACAAAGCCAACTTTACTTTTCACATCTTCCGATACTTTGTAGCATGTAAATGTACCGGCAGGAGTTGTTACGTCTTCAAGAGCCTCAACTTTTCGATTCACAATATTGGTGGTCATGTTCATATTCATCATCCCTGCTCCAATTTCAAGCGATATTGAGCCATCGTTTAGTTCCAAACCAGGATAAAGCTTAGGAGGATAAATCAAATCGTCCGTAGTAATTTTAACCTCCATATCTTTAAAGCCTTCCATTTGTTTCTGATTCAGGTATTTTTCCATATCGATGTAAAAAACATTGTCTTTACATCGGAAACTAATTGTGTCTTGTGTAATTATTTTGTTTGAATCTTTAGGATCCATATAGGTTTGCAGCAATTCGAATGTTGTTTCTCCACCGCGTTCCTTTACTGATAGCATTTTTTGCGTGTAAATGCCATCTACTTTGCCTTTTGCATTGGTGATCTGGTAATGAAGTTCGGTACCTACTTGGTTGGGAATGTACAGGGTGCATTCTTGCGAGAAAGCAAGCATACTTGTAAGACCGATAAGGAATATCAAGCTAATTAATTTTTTCATGGAATAATTGTCTCGACTATTCATGTGGTTTGAATAGTCATGGTTTTAAAGTGCTTAGGCAAGAATTGTCTGTCAGACAATTAAAAAAGAGAGTAAGGTTTCGAATACATATCATACGCTTGTAAAAATAATGAATAAAGTAGATTCAATTTAGTAATTCTACTAGGAACGAAAAAATATAATTTATTGTTGAAGTGTTGGGGGATGGAATCGAATTAGAAATCAGATGAATTTAATTTTTTGATGCTGTGATGATTCAACTTTCTATCCTTAACAAGTAGGGGAGTAACCAGAGCTTTCGATTTGGCATTAAAAATCATATCATGCCCAAGGCATAAGCCCATCATAATATTTAGTTCAGTGTTTTTTTCTTCTAAATAGTGCGCTTGTCCTGCCGGATTGCAAGTTATTCCTTTGTAATTAGGCACTAAATCTGAGAAAGGTATTTTTCCTAGTTTGCAATTCACTTGTTCAACGGTAAAGCCTTCTATCTCAAGAAGAGTTCGTAGTTGCTTGGCTTCTTTGTTAAATGTGGTACAATGTGCAATTCCAATTGTTTTAATATTGGATATTTTGGCATATTCTATAATTTCCTGAATCCGATCGTTATTCCGATTTAAGGTATCTGCCGCACTTTTCATGATCGAAATATCTTTGCGGGAATATAAATCTTTATCATCCATTTTTAGCTGTTATTTAAGGAATTGCACATTGCTTTTAAGAAGTCTTGGTTTATTTATGCTGGGAGCTTTACCATTAAAATAAGCTATATTTTAAATGGATAAAACGCATCATGTCTTCCACTTCTAATGATACTTCTTCAATGATATTTTCAATTTCTCCTCCAAATATTTTTCCCATTATTGCACCATTCATGGTCGATATAAATACTTGGCCGTCGGCTTTTTCGTAAACAGCAAATGATTTTGGCATCATATTTCCAATTTTTTTCCGATTGTCTTCCTTTAGCATTCTCTCCGAAAATTTTGCATGGCAATATTTTATAATAGCATACTTGCCAATTCCTTTTCCGCCATTGTCGATTATTTCTTTGTTCTGATCAATAGTATTGGTTACATGCCAGCCTTCCTTTGCGTTTATTCTGTTTGTTATTACTTCTACAGATTTTTCAAAGTTGTATGGACTTTTAAATTCTTTGATCATCATTTCTCCAGAAGAGATACTTAGAGTGATTCCTGTAAATAGGATTCCAAGCGTGAAGCCTAGTAGAATGGATGCGATTATCGTTATATTTTTCATTCGTGTAATTATTAAAATAAAATATTATTCTTCGTTGATGCATATTTCACCTTGTCTGATTTTTTCACCTGTTTTATAGGCAACAAAACTAATTGTGAGAATCGCTATTGTGATAAAAAAGAAGGACAAGTATTTAAAAACAGCTTGATGTGAAATTTGAAAAGCAACCACCGAAGCTATGGTAATGGCCATTAGTGGAAAAGTGAAAGCCCACCACGATATAAAAAATTCAAGTTTCTTAAAGCTTTTGTGTAACACGAGGAGCAATACGGCAAAGAAATAAGAAATCAGCAACAAAAAAATTGCAAATGCGTCCCAACTTTGTGCTATTCGGATGTATGCAATAAAACCAATTGCTGGTGGTGCAATAAGAATGAACAAGGTAGGAACAAATTTTTGTGGAAGCTGATGGTGAAAAATGGCACGGTTTAAGAAAATCGTAAATAAGATGATCCAAAAGAAAAATCCAACTCCAAAGTAGAAGAAGGAGAATAGTTTTGGCAGGTACTCAACACCAGCAATTGGAATCAGCATATTACCAACTATTGGGATAAACCAAGCTGGATTCATAAATTGTATTTCAAAATTATTTTGTATCCAATAGGCTACAGTGTGAAGCATTAATATCGTATGCACAATGGTTCCAATCCACCAAAAACTCATGGATAAAAAGGGCCAAAAACTCATAAATGCAATGGATAACAAAAGAATAGAAATAGAGAAGGCTGAAAAAAAATTAATCCGAATACGATGATTAAAATCTATTCGTACTTCTTCGAAATGCCTAACCGCTTTTAATGCATACAGTATGGATATTCCTAAAAAAATAAACAGCGTACAAAACAGTAGAATTTCATAGAATATTTTGGGCAACCATTGCATGTGGTGAAATTTGCCAAATACAATACTTAGTCCAGCAAGTCCCATAACAATAGCATAGGCTGTTATTGGGAAATATTTTAATTTCTCTTTCATGCGGTATCAGTAAATATTTGTTGCTAACAGCACTAGCGTGCAGGACTCTTCTGTTTTTATTCCTCGAGAATTTAGCTGTGTTGCGAAGGCAGTATTTTCAGTACCTGGATTAAAAATTACTCTACGTGGATGTAACGAGATGATATATTCGTAATAGGAAACTTGATTTTTTGCCGCTACATACATAGTAACTGTATCAACATCAGTATAAGGAGTTTGCTCCTTTACAATTTTACGATGGAATAGCATTCCTGCTTTATTTCCAATCATATAAATATCGTGTCCGTTCTCTAATAATTTATCTGCGGCTTTATAGGAGTAACGCTCTGGATTTAAGCTGGCTCCAATTATTAAGGTTTTGTTTTTCATTGGTAATTATTAATTATTATTGCGTTATTTTATAGTAGTTTTTAAGGCTCCCGGATTGATGGAAAAAAGTCTGTATTCTGGAGGATTAATCTCTAGCTCGTCGGCTATCCATTTAATATGTTTCGATAGAATTTCAAAAACATTTTCCGAATTACAATTATGAATAGCTACAGGAATAAAATGTTTATTAATTAGGGTAATATTTCGTCCAAATTGTAGGGATACCAATATTTGAACATGATTCTTTTCTAGGAGTTTAATAATTGCATCTCCTTTTTTTATGGAGCCATGAATTTGTTTCTCATCCATGTCTTTATACTTATTTATTTGATGAGAAACCAAACTAAAGGATTCGTTAGAATATTCATAGATTAGATATTTATCTACATCACCAAAATGTTTTGCTTCAAATTTATTGGTTTGGCTAACCGCAAAGGCAAATATTATTTTGTAATTATTCATAGTGTATAGAGATTGTTATCCTTATTTATTCTTGATAAATTTACCAAGGCAAAAATAGTAGGAGTCTCAAGCGAAAACAAGTAACAGGAAATGGAGTATTCTGGATTTAGAATTGAAATTTGATAACTTTTTTGCAACGAGATAATAATTCTCTTTTCATTCGTGATATTCTTTTTTTAACGATTAGGTACATTTATAGCGAATAAACACTAAAACATAATGACTTTTAATTCGATTGATAATAACAAAGAAAATAACGAGATAAATATCGATTGTTTTCAAAATCTGGGACTTACAGATTTAAAAATCATTAATGAAAAGAAAAAACAAGTTAAGTTTTTTAAGGATGAAACTGTATTTAAGCAAGGAGCATTTGCCCCACATGTGTTGTTTGTAAATCAAGGATTAGTGCGAGTTTACCTTCAGACAAATAAGAACAAGCAAATAAATATTCGTTTGGCTAAAAAGGGTGATTTAATTGCTTTTTCTTCCATTTTTGGGAAAGACACATATCTTTATTCTGCAATTGCTTTAAAAGATTCGAATATTTGTATCATAGATAAGCAGGCTTTAAAAGAGTTATTATTGAGAAATCCTGAATTTGCAATGGAAATAAATTCTAAGAATTGCCATAATGAAAATAGGTATATTGATATTATTCAAAACATCTCCTACAAACAGATGAGAGGGAAATTAGCTTCTGCTTTGTTATATTTATCTTCGGAGATATTTATTAATGAAAATGTTTATGAATATTTAACTCGCCAAAATATTGCTGATTTTGCATCCATAAGTGTGGAAAGTGCAGTTAAATTTATTAAAGAGTTTGAGAAAGAAGGCATAATTTCCTTAGATGGGAAAAAAATTGTAATCACCAATAAAAAAGTACTGGAAGAAATTAATAGGAGAGGTTAATTTTATGGTTAAATAGGGGGTAAAGTATTCTTATTTAATCGTTTAGCTTATTTAAATTTATAAAAACGAATCATTTTATCTGATAAAGAGTAAAGAGATGGAATTAAAAATTAATGATTATCCTTTTGGGGCAAGACCAGAAGTAACTAAGCCTAATAAGGATCTTTTAAAGTATTTGGGGGAAAGTGGAATTCGAAACTTAGTCGACGATCATTATGAAATGTTGAGAGAAAGTAAGTTTAGTCCTTTGTTTCCTCAGGATAAAGATGAGTTTGAAGCGGCAAAACTTCGTTCATCCGATTTTTTTATTCAGGTTTTAGGCGGACCAGAGTATTTTAATCAGAACAGGGGAGCTCCCATGTTGGTTAAAAGGCATGCAAATTTTAAAATAACAAGAGAAGCACGTCAGGTTTGGATGCAGTGCTACCAAAAGCTTTTGCCCGAGCTGGATGTACCTGAAGAATTAATCCTTTCTTACTGGAATTATCTGGATGTATTTTCGAGCTGGATGGTGAATTCGGAGGAATAAGGATCAGGAACCAAGGAAAAAAGTTTTAATGTGTCGTTTAGAGATAAAAAAAGCTGTTGAAATTGAATTCAACAGCTTTTTTTTTGGATATATATTTTGATCTTAGATAATCAACATTGCGTCACCATAAGTTCCAAAACGATATTTTTCTTTGATTGCTTCCTGATAAGCAGCCATTACTTTATCGTATCCTCCAAATGCACAAACCATCATCAGTAAGGTTGAAAGCGGCAAATGGAAATTGGTAACCATGCTGTCAGGAACACTGAAATCGTAAGGAGGAAAAATAAATTTATTGGTCCACCCTTCGAATGGCTTTAATGTTCCCTGAGTTGATACTGAGGTTTCTAAAGTACGAACAACAGTTGTACCAACAGCACAAATATTTTTCTTCTTTTTCTTTCCACTGTTTACCTTTTTCACGGCCAAATCGTTAATTTCGATTTGTTCCGAATCCATTTTGTGTTTGGTTAAATCTTCAACATCCACAGTTCTGAAGTTACCCAAACCAACATGTAAAGTAACCTCTGCAAAATCAACTCCTTTAATTTCTAAACGCTTCATTAGCTCACGGCTAAAGTGCATACCTGCAGTAGGTGCGGCAACAGCTCCTTCATGTTTTGCAAAAATTGTTTGGTAACGTTCTGCATCTTCAGGTTCTACTGCACGGTCTATAAATTTAGGAAGAGGAGTTTCTCCTAATCCGTAAAGTGCCTTTTTAAAATCTTCGTAAGGGCCATCGTATAAGAAACGAAGAGTTCTTCCCCTTGAAGTTGTATTGTCGATTACCTCAGCAACCAATAAATCATCATCGCCAAAATACAATTTGTTACCGATTCTGATTTTACGGGCAGGATCAACTAAAACATCCCATAATCTTTGCTCGCGATTTAATTCTCTTAGCAAAAATACTTCGATTTCAGCGCCTGTTTTTTCTTTGTTGCCATACAAACGAGCAGGAAAAACTTTTGTATTGTTGAAAACCATAACATCTTCATTATCAAAATAATCAATAAGATCTTTGAAGATTTTATGCTCGATTTTACCTGTATCTTTGTGAAGCACCAATAAGCGAGATTCATCTCTATTGTAGGCTGGATGTAAAGCAATAAGTTCGGTTGGTAATTTGTACTTAAACTTCGATAACTTCATAATGCTGAATGACTTTTATATTGGATTTTTGTTGATAGGCGATAGCAAAGCTTTCCCTTTTACGAAAAGACCGCAAGATAGTTATAAATTTTCTAAGAATTTTATAAAATCTTCAATTTCAAGGGCATCGTTGATATGAAAATCGCCGATTCTAGTTCTTTCAAGAGCAGTTAAATGTGCGCCGCTATTTAGTTTTTGGCCAATATCTCGGGCAAGAGCTCTAATGTAGGTTCCTTTACTGCAAATAACTCTTATTTTTAAGATGTCCTTTTCAAACTCAAGAACTTCTATTTCATCAATTGCCAGCGTTTTCTTTTTTATCTCAATTTCCTGTCCTTTTCGGGCATATTCGTAAGCTCTTTTCCCGTTTACTTTTACTGCAGAATAGTCAGGTGGTCTTTGTTGTATTTCGCCAATAAAACTTTTTAAGATGTCATCAATCAGATCTTTAGTGATGTGTTCGGTAGGGTAAATCTGATCAATTTCTGTCTCCAAATCAAAAGAAGGAGTGGTTTCTCCTAATTTTAGTGTGGCAATGTACTCTTTAACCTGCGATTGATAGCTGTCTATTTTTTTTGTGTATTTCCCAACGCAAACAATCAACAATCCTGTGGCTAAAGGATCAAGTGTTCCTGCATGTCCGACTTTTACTTTTTTGTAATGAAACTTGTGCTTGATTTTATGCTTTATCTTGTTTACTAAATCAAACGAAGTCCATTCGTAAGGCTTATTAAAAAGAAGTAAAGCGCCTTCTTGAAAATCATTATCGGTTTCAAATTGAATCATTTAGAATCGGATTTAACGGGAATGCCTTATTTTGTAATTAGGCTGCAAAAATAGCAATTAGTCCGATAATCAGGCAATAAATTGCAAAATAGATTAATTTCCCTCTTTTCACCAATTTAATCATCCAGCTGCAAGCCAGTAATCCCGAAAGGAAAGCGGCAATAAAACCGACTAGTAACGGCATTAATTCAACCGATCCTTGTGAAGTATATGTTCCTTTAAAAACACTTAGAATGTTTTCCCCAATTATGGGAACTAAAACCATTAAAAACGAGAATTTGGCTACTTCAGCTTTTTTGTTTTTTAAAAGCAGTCCGGTTGCAATGGTTGCTCCCGATCTCGAAATTCCGGGAAGTACAGCAACTGTTTGAGCAATACCTATAATAAAGGCATCTTTGAATGAAATTTCTTTTTCTTTTTGTTTTGCATAGTATGTAAATGCAAGAAACGCAGCCGTTACTAAAAGCATAAACCCTACCATCAGCAAGATTTTATCAGTATTGAAAATTTCTTCCACCTGATCTTTAAAAAACACGCCTACAATTCCGATTGGAATCATAGAGACTGCAATTTTAGCAATATACTGTGTCGATTCATTCCACTGAAAACTAAAAAGACCTTTTAAAAGTTCAAGAATATCTTTTCGAAATACAATTATGGTACTTAAAACTGTTGCACCGTGCACAACCACTGTAAATACTAAATTATTTTCGGCATGAATACCTAATAAGGCCTTGCCGATTTCTAAATGACCACTGCTGCTTACCGGCAAAAATTCAGTTAATCCTTGCAGTAAGCCTAAAAGTAAGGCTTCAATCCAGTTCATATTATTAAAAAGAAATATTTTCGGTTAGTTAACCGAAAAAATACATAAAAGGAGATATTTATTGTTCTTTCGGCTTTTTCATGATGGCGTAGATTTCGAAAGCAAAACCAAATAACACCACCATTGGAGCTAAAGTAATTCTTCGAAAACTAAAGATACTTTCATCGAATACGTTTGGATCATCCGATCCACCGCCCATCATTAGTAAGAATCCTACTATAATAATAACAAACCCAATAACGATAAGTTTGTAGTTTTCTTTTGAAAGAGCAAAATCCAGTTTTTTATCTTGTTTGTTCATGTTCTCAAATTTTGTCGGTTTTGACAATTAGATGCCAAATTTACAATAAACTAATTAAAGTGCCTAGAGGTAAACGTGCCTAAAGTTCCTGAAGTGTCTCGTGTCATGATTTTTTAACACGTTAACGGTTTTCTTAATACAACGAACGCGACTCAAGCCTTAAGTATTTGTTTACAGCAAATAAGGTTGATATCCAGGTAATGAAAAGTCCGATTAATAGAATCAGTAAGAACAAGACACCAATCATTTCAACATGACTAAAATTGATTACCTGACTTAATTCTTTTTGCGACAAGTAAATGACACCCGAAAGCATTGCGTTGGCGATTAGTGCTCCTATTACGCCATGCAGTAAGGTTTTAGCCATAAATGGCCGGCGTATAAACCCTCTTGTAGCACCAACCAATTGCATTGTGTTAATTATAAAGCGTTGAGAGTAAATGGATAAGCGTATAGTGTTGTTGATTAGAGTAAATGATATTGTGAAAAGCAGAGCACTAAACGCTAATATAATTAAGCTGATTCTTTTCACATTTTCGTTTACCAAATGCACCAATGACTTTTGATAATCAACCTCCTGAACCTGCGATTGCTTTAATAAATGCTTTTCAATTACCGCAATACTATCTGTATTTGCATATCCAGCATATAATTTTACATCTATCGAGGCACGAAGTGGGTTGTAGCCTAAAAATGAGATAAAATCTTCGCCTAACTCTTTCTCGAATTCTTTGGCAGCAGTTTCTTTATCTACATATTTTGTAGCTTTCACATAATCACTGGCATCCAATATTTTTTGCAAACGACGAATTTCAACTTCTTTGATATTGTCTTTTAAAACCACTGTGACTCCAATATTTTCTTTTACGTAATTGGAAATCTGATTGGCATTTAAAATTAGTAAGCCCATTAATCCTAACATGAATAGAACCAATGAAATGCTAATTACTGAAGTAATGTAAGAGGAGCGAAGTCTTCGTTTTGTACCTTTTTCTTTGTATGCCATTTGAAATGAAATTAAAGAATTCTACCCGATATATTTAATCAGATGTTAATCCGGATTTGACCGGATGACATGCGAAAATACAATTTTTCAATCAAAATGTATCATACTTATATGAATTTGAAATGCTTTCACAAGAAATCAATTTTGTTAAATTTGTGATTAAATCAGAACCTAACACAAAAAAGCAAGGTGGGAATCATTCGTCAACAAACCATTAAAGGAACTGTGGTTTCCTATTTTGGAGCCATTTTAGGATTTATAAATACTGGGATTTTGTTTCCGAGGATTTTGGGAGCAGACCAAATAGGTTTGTTGAATTGGTTGGTAGCAATTGCAACAATTGCAACGCAGTTTTCTTCTTTCGGGTTCAATAATGTTACAGCAAGATTGTTCCCTTATTTTCGAAATGAAAATCGAAATCATAATGGATATTTGTTCATTCTGTTTTGGGTTGGGATGATTGGCTTCATTCTTTCTTTGATTGCTTATTTTCTTTTGCATCCTGTTGCTGTCAGTTTATATTCAAACGAATCACCACTTTATTTAAATTACCTGATTTATTTGATTCCTTTGGTATTTTTCACACTCTTTTTTAATTTATTCGAAGGATACAATAGAGTGATGTATGATGCAGTTTCGGGAACAATTTATCGGGATATTGTATTTAAGCTTATCAACTTTTGTATCATTCTCCTTTTCTGGAAAGATATATTGGAGTTTTCGCAGTTCGTATTTTTATATGTAGTGGCTTTTTGTTTACCAACTGTTTTACTATTTCTGCTTCTTCTAAAGCGAGGTCAGATTTCTTTTGCATCTAATCTGAAGTTCGTAACACCCAAACTTCGAAAATCTATGGTTAATGTTTCCTTATTTGGAATTCTGAATGGTTTAAGCGATAAGTTAACGGCTAATATCGACAGAATAATGATTGTAAGTTTTATTGGTTTAGGTGCAAATGGTATTTATGCAACAATGGCAAATTTTGGGATGCTAATTTCAATGCCTTCACGCACATTAAAGAAGATAGCAAGTACCGTAATTGCTGAGGCTTGGAAACGCGATGATCTTGCAACCATTGGGAAAGTTTATTCGCAAAGCGGTTTGCATCAATTTATGACAGGTTGTTTGCTGTTTATTGGAGTCTGGGTGAACGTTGAAAATGTATTTGAGATAGTTCCGGATAAATACATTGCAGGAAAATATGTAATGTTTTTCATTGGGATTTCGCATGTTATACAGATGCTGTCGGGTATTAGTGGTGTGGTAATTCAAGCTTCGCCTAAATATCGGATACAAACACTGTTTATGCTTATTTTTGGTGCTTTGGTAGTTGTTACTAATTTGATTATGATACCAGTTTGGGGAATTGTTGGTGCAGCCGCAGCCTCACTTACTGCCAGCTTTATCTTTAATCTGATGAAATACATATTTCTTTGGAAAACCTATGGATTTCAACCAATTAACAGGAAATATCTATTTGTTTTAGGGATTGCTCTTACGTCTTTTTATTTAGGTTATTTACTGCCAAAAATGGATTGGTTTGTATTTGATATTATTGTAAGAAGTACTCTGGTAGGAGGTATTTATTTACTGCTCACTTTTTTTCTTAAAATTTCGAATGATTTTAACGAATTTGTTCGTGAAAAATTGGGCTGGAGGTAAGTTTTCTATTTTTGATATCAGCAGCTAAGAATAAAACTACTCTTTAATAATCTCAATTATTTCGGTAGTTGAGATAGATGGAGTTCGTTCCAGATAAACCACTTCGCAAAGTGATTTGAATTCATCAAAACGGCCTTCCCAGTCGTTTCCCATCACTAAAACATCAGCATTGAATTGTTTGATGTAATCTCCTTTTAGTTCCAATGATTCTTCGTAAAATACTTCATCAACCACTTTAAGCGATTCAATAATTCGCTTTCGGTCTTTTTCTGAGTAGATTGGATTTTTCTGCTTTTTGGAATAGTTTAAAGCATCGGTTGAAATACCAACAATAAGATAATCACCTTTTGCTTTGGCACGTTCTAAAATCCGTAAATGTCCGATGTGAAAAAGGTCAAATGTTCCAAAGGTGATTACTCTTTTCATAGTTTTGCTTTATTGATTCCTGCGAAGATAATGTTCCTGAATGAAATTAAAAATTCTTTGAGAACTGTTATCATCTGTATCTAGATATGATTTTTCGATAATTTGGGTTCTACCTCCAACAAAATCGTCATTTTCAGTAAATGTACTGAGTAAATCCTGTTCCAGTTTTTCTTGAGTAGTAGAAATAGGTCCAATAATAAAATCGTTGAAGAAGGAATGTAATTCACGATCTTTGGTTTCGTATTTTTCGCGGTCATACAGCAGGAAAAACACCGGTCTGTTCAGTAAAATATAATCCATGTAAATGGAAGAGTAATCGCTCACCATACCATCAATTTCAGGAAGAAGAGGATATACGTCTTTCACATTATCGTACCAAAGAATGCGTTCGAATTCGTTACTGATAGTCTTGTATTGTGGCAATGGATGCAGCTTGAAAACAAATACAAAATCATTTTTAATGGCGAATTCATTCAATTTCTGAAGGTCAAGAATTCCATCGGAAATACCATCACCTCCGGTATCCCGAAAGGTTGGTGCATACAAGATTGATTTGATTCCTTTTTTACGCAATTCAATCACCTTTTGAATGGTTTTCTCATCCGAGTTGATTAATGCATTCTTATATTTTATTGGGTTTACAATGATGTCGTTACGCGGATATCCTGTATCAATAAAGTGGTCTGAAATAAATGCAGGTTTGAAAAAATGCTCGGTAAAGAATTCTCCAGTTGAGATGAGTGCATCGTAAACAGGTAGTTTTCCAACAAAATTCAAAATAAATCTGCGGTATAGCGAGCTGGTTTCCTGAATAAAGAATTTGTTGTCGCGCTGAATCTTTTTGAAGCCTATTCCGTGCCAGATTTGAACAATTTTTGCCCGCCAGAACAATTGAAACCGGCAATTATCCATCCACGAAAAATTATCAACTACAAAAACCTTACATCTCAACGAAATCCAATAGGCCTTGGCTGACGGGTAGTACAATATGTTGATGTATTGATGTTTGAGTGATTCATAGGTCTCTTTATTTGCGGTCAGGAAATAGAATTCCTGATCTTCTTCCTTTTCCGATAAGTAGAGGAAAAAGAACTTCACATTATCAATAAAAAAACCATCTTTTGCTCCCATAAGCACCATCAGATTCTTTTTTTTTGGAATAAGGTAGGTGATTGGAACAATAAATATCCAGCCCAATAAGGTGGTAATGAAGATGATTGGTTTGGAGTATTTGTTGAGATTCATTAATTCAATTTTTTAATTTCCTGAAACACTCTCTCGCAACTCTCTGTATCCTGATAAGTGTGATACATATCCCTTATTTTTTTGCGCCATTTGGCATGAGTCTGAGGCTGTTCGAAATAGCGTTGTAAATGCGTTATAAATTCTTTTTGAGTGCTTGACTTTGCTCCCGGAGTATTCTCATCGAAATCGATAAAAAAGCCTTTGTATTGCTTGTATTCGTCTAAATCGTATGGCAAATAAATAATTGGCCGATCCAAAAGCAGGTAGTCAATCCAAAGTGATGAGTAGTCGGTTACCAAAACATCTACGTAAGGCAATAATTCATACACATCGGGGAATCGATCCTGATCAGCTTTTAGTACTCTGTCAATAGAAAAGAAATCATGAGTTTTTTCAACAGACTTTCGTTTTATATCCTCTTTATGACCACGAACCAAGATGTAGGCATCTTCTTTCTCCAGAAAATTAGAAAGCCGTTTTGCATCAAAATCCCCGAAAGGGAAAAAGTGAGTTTTGTAACCTTCTTCGCGCCAGGTTGGAGCGTATAAAATAATTTTACGGTCGAGAAATGGATTTGCAACCAATAAAGACGGACTTAGATTAATATCCTGAAGCAAATAATCGTTACGGGGCAAGCCACTCACCCAAACATTGTTCATGTCAATATTAAATCCTGCAGCATGAATAATTTGTTCCAAAGGAGAACAGCCTGCCATATAGCTGTATTTTTGCAATTGCTTGTGTTTGGCATATTTGCGCCAGGGAGGCGTTTGCAAGGCCATTTTTTTCATTGGCGTACCATGTCCTAAATAGATGATGTTTTTGCATTTTTCGTGCAGGTAGTATGGCTTGAAAGCAGCGGCACTAATTCCATAGGAAAGAATGACATGTCTGGTCCTTAAAAAGAGAAAAAACCCTTTCAACGACCACGAATAAACTACTTCTCCGGGGAATTTATCATTTAGTTTATGATACAAGGATTTGTAAGGAGTGAACAAAATGCTGTTGAAATCATTTTTTTCGCGCATGTACTCAAACAAATACTTCGAATTGTCGAAATATACCTTTTCGGTGAGAAAGAAGAGCGCAATTCGTTTGTCTTTTGGCACCAGTTTTTCCAATAGAAAATAAAAACGGCGCATTAAAAACAGGACAATATGCAGAAAAACAATTTTCTGCATGAAGTTGACAAACTGTTGTGTTCGGGAGTACTGACTATTCATTTTCAATCGTTTCTTTTCGGATATTTTTAATTCCAAAAACAATTCCTCCGGCTAGCAGCAAAAAGAATAAAACCATGCTGGCAACAGATATATTTTCGGTAACTGTCATTGCTTTTGGCTCAAATTTAAAGATGATTTTATGCTTTCCTCCGGGAACTTTCATCGCCCGTAATATGTAGTTGGCTCTAAAGTGCGGAGTAAGTTTCCCATCAATATAGGCATTCCAGCCCGGCTGGTAATAAATATCGGAGAAAACCACCAATTGATCGCTTTTAGCATTGAATTGATAAGTTATTTTGTTGGGAGCATATGTTTTCATTGCAATAGTTGCCAAAGAATCTGCCTGACTTGTAAATCCTTGCAGTTGAGAAGCAAAACGCTTGTCAACTAAAGCTTCTTTTGCAGGATCGAAGGTATTTAAAGCCATGATTTCTTCATCGGCATTGGCAACAATTTTGTAGTTGGGAACAATCCATGCTTCACCTAAAGCATCAGGATTCAATTGTGCCTGATTTCCTTTCTCTTTATCGGGTGTGATGATGTATTTGGTATTTAGCATGTTGATCACCTTCATATTGTTTTTTGTGATGTGATGATCAATTAATTCCTGATAACGTCGCAACTTGGCTCCGTGATAACCACCAATTGATTTATGGTAGAAGGAAGTGCTCGCATTCTGCCAGGTTTGAACAGAAGTGTTTAAAACCCGGTAATTGCTGTGTTGGTTTAGTACTGTGAAAGGAACAATAGCCAATTCTAATTTACTAGCTCTGCGGTTCTCTTTCTTATATTCATCCTGTGCTTTTTTAGCCAATGGTTGTAATTCCGGTCGAGATGAAAACTCAGATTGCAAAATTTCAAAATCGGCTTGAGTTGGGTTGAATGCAATTTTCAATTCTTTTTTAGGAACAAAGCTGTCTGCATTTAAAAAGCGTTTGTTAACCGGCCATAAATCAACCAAAATAAGAACAACAACACCAGCAATTAGAATGTTAGCTTGGAACCACTTTTTACTGTATCCGAAAAGAAGTACCGCAATTAGGCCAACAAAAAGAATGGTACGCAATGCATCGGCTCTAAAAATAGAAACACGTGCATTAAAAATATCAGATTCAATTTGATTGATGTAAGTAACAGCATTCGGATTTCCTGATTTTATTTGCGCAAAATAGCTTGTTTCAGGCTTCGTAATAAAATCCATGAATTGAGATGGAAGCAAATATAGAAGCAATGAAATTCCTGCTGTTAGTAGTAATGGCAAGATTAAGACATTCGACTTTACAGAAAATAATTTTACTTTTTTCTGTAGGATTTCAGGCTCATCCAATACCTTTTTAACGGCTAAAATTGCCAAAATTGGAACACACAACTCAACGACAACCAGAATGGACGAAACCACCCTGAATTTGTTGTATAAGGGCACGTAATCTAAAAACAGATCGGTAAGGAATTGGAAATTATGTCCCCACGACAGCATAATGGCCAAAATTGTTGCGGTAAGCAATCCCCATTTGAAACGTCCGGGAACAATAATCAATCCTAAAAAGAATAAAAAGAGGATGACGGCTCCAACATATACAGGCCCAGCAGTAAATGGCTGATTTCCCCAGTAGTGGTGATCTTTTATTGGTTCAATATCGTAGTATTTGGCTACATTTTCAATCTGTCCTCCGCTTAGGTAACTCACCAGCTGAGTTGCCTCCTGAGGAGATCCGGCACCACCTTTTGCATTTGGAATTAACAGGGTTAAAGTTTCCTGAACACCATAACTCCATTGGGTAGCGTAATCTTTATCCAAACCATTGGTTTTGTTGTCTTTATTACCAAGAGTTAGTTCCGATTTACCACGAATGGTTTGTTTTCCGTATTCGTATGAATTGAAAAGATTGGAACTGTTTACACCAACAGCCAGAATTGATGCAATGGCTAAAACTCCAATGGCAGTAAAAAACTGCTTTAATTCTTTCTGCTTCAGGCGATAATAAAATTCAAACCCGACAATACAAAGAACCGTAATCAGAAAATAGTAGGTCATTTGTATGTGATTGGAATACAATTCGAGTATCAGAAAGAAGGAGGCGAGTAACCCGCCTAATATGTATTTGCCTTGTAATGTGAGTAATATCCCCGCAAGGGCAGGTGGAATAAAAGCCAAAGCATTAACTTTCCAGAGATGGCCGGCACCAATAATTATTATGAAATAGGTCGAAAAGGCATAGGCAATGGCACCTCCGATGGAGAGCCAGGGATTTACCCGTAATGATATTAGTAAGATATAAAATCCAATCAGATAGATCATTAAATAGCGTACCGGACTCGGAGTATGCAGTTCCATGGCTTCTTTAAAGAATTGCATGAACTGTGATTTGTACTCAACGGTGATCTGATAGGCCGGCATTCCTCCAAACATAGAATTGGTCCACAAAGGATCTTCCCCGGTGGATTTCCTGAAATCCATGATTTCCTTTTTGTAGCCTAGAGCATTTAAGGTATCTCCTTTTCTTAGCTGTTTTCCATCTAATATAGGCTGAAAAAATGCAAATCCAATAATTAGGAAAATGATGATGGCTGATAAATGGGGAATAAGGGACTTGATGATCGACTTGAAGCTCATGGTAATTATGAATTAGGAATTATGAATTAGTAGTGAATCAATTCATAATTCATATTTTTTAATTTTAATTATTTAATTCCGCCCCTAAAATACAAAAAGCACGGAATATTTTGCTCCGTGCTTCACTTAATATTTTACAATTGTTTCTTCACTAAAGAGAAAAGCAATTTGGACTTGAATAGGTATTTTTTTTTATCAGGATGATTCATTTAGGTATTGTATTTTACTTATAACAAAATTGATTTTAAAAGGTTGTTTAGAACAATAGTGCAGTCTTATCTGAAATTAACGATCTATTGTTAAGACATATCTAAAGCAATTGTAAGTATTGTGATTTGTTTCGTATAATAATTTAGCAATTGTTTAATTGACCATGTTGTATTTAATATGTATTTTTTAGTATATTTCAATAATATTTTATGTTATATTTGTTGGCATAGTATTAATCTAAACCAAATTATTAAAACATGAAAATTAGAAATTTACTTGTAAATATCACTTTGCTTTACGGATTAAGTGTCTCGTGCAGTGATGGTGATAATGAACCTTATGGTCCGGAATATGAGGTGGATGGAGTTGAGCTGTCTTTAAGGAATGATTATTACTATAGGGATAAAGGCGATACTATTTCAGCTGACAAATTTGTTATAATGATGAAACTGAAATCTGACAATGAGTATGCTCAGGATTATGGACTTAATCCGCAAATGGTAAGTGAAATTACTGATATAAAGGTTAGTGTGCTTAGTGACGGATTGTATGCCGGGATTGCAAAAAATGATGATGTAAGCAGGTTTTTTTTGATGGATGATGGAGAACATTATTATACTGAAGATTTGTATCAAACAATAGCACAATATGTTGAAGCAGGTGTTACAAAATCTTCCGAACCATATTTGTATTTTACCAATCAGACTGAATTGGCTCCTAAAGCAGTGGCTTTGATAAGCGATACCATCACGCTTGCTTTTAAGGTTGATTTGACCCTAAAAAACAATAAAACCTTCAATAATCAACTTCGTGTAACCCTTATCCCATAAATTGATTATCATGCTAAATAAATATAAAAGGATTAGTGCCATGATATTGTTGTTGTTGGTACACACTCTTGTTTCAAGTGCACAGGAAACGGATCTGAAATGGGGTTTAAGCTCTCAGGTAAAAATTCAGGAGATTTTACAAAACAATAAAGTAGAAGACATTTATTCATATAACCAGGAATCAGTAACTTTGGGGGTATTTGTTCAATATAAAAATCTAGATGTCAAGTTTGAATTTTTAACTAGGTCAGCATCTGTTGACCTGCGGTATTTTGTGTGGAATAAAGTATTTGTAAACTTAAAAGGGAGTTGGGATGGACATAACTACGAATTTGATAATGTTGAGAATTATTCTGATTGTTCATATGTTGATGATATTAACGTTTACAGCTACTTGGGTGGATTTGGTTATGAAAAAACGATTTTTGGTCGTTTAAAGTGTCAGGGAACAATGCTTGGAGGTGTTATCACTAGTTCTAAGAATACTGAATCAAGTATAATTTTGAGAAACAATGATTCCAATGTTCGGGCAAGAAAAACAGATACCTATCAGTTAGAACCATCCTTTGTTTATGGTGGCTCAATTGAATTGGAATGGCTGCCTAATCCATCGAAGAACAGACGGCGCCCTATCGCTCCGTTCGCTTCCCTTCAAATTACCGGAACTAACAAAAGCAGGACGTACAGGAAAGTAAGTATTGAGGAATGGGTGGAAGGTAATGTTGTTTATCAGGAGGAGATTAATCCGAATGATCGACTTTATGATTTTGTATATGTGAATGTTAGAATGGGTGTAAAGTTATATTTCAAGAAATAGAATTTCTTTGACGATGTGGTCATATGATGATTTGTTTTAAATAATAAAAATGGCCATCCTGCAAAAGAATGGCCATTTTATTATCTATTTAGTTGATTCGTTCCGTTAATCCTGAGTTTGTAATTTACACCTTGCAAATCATCTAAAGGCTAACATCTCATCTGTCTATTTCAATTGTTTGAATAATTTTTTCATGCTTACATGATCTTCAATAATATCATACAATTTTGAGATTTCAACACGTTCTTGTGCCATCGAATCACGATGACGAATGGTAACAGTGTTGTCTTCTAAAGATTGATGATCAACAGTTACACAGAAAGGAGTACCAATGGCATCCTGACGACGGTAACGCTTACCAATTGAATCTTTTTCGTCGTACTGACAGTTGAAATCGAATTTCAGGTCGTTGATAATTGCACGGGCTTTATCCGGAAGGCCGTCTTTTTTCACCAAAGGCATTACACAAAGCTTAACCGGAGCCAAAGCAAGAGGTAATTTAAGTACTACACGCTCATCAAGCTTACCATCTTCTTTTTCAATTTTTTCTTCGTTGTATGCTTCCGACATAATCTGAAGGAACATACGGTCAACTCCAATCGAAGTCTCAACTACATAAGGAACATAGCTTTTGTTCAATTCAGGATCGAAATATTGAATTTTCTTACCTGAGAATTCTTGGTGTTGACTTAAATCAAAATCGGTACGGGAGTGAATTCCCTCTACCTCTTTAAATCCGAATGGAAATTTAAATTCAATATCGGTAGCTGCATTGGCGTAATGAGCCAATTTATCGTGGTCGTGAAAACGGTATTTTTCTTCGCCAAAACCAAGCGCCTTGTGCCAGCTCATACGGGTTGCTTTCCAGGCATCGAACCATTTCATTTCATCTCCCGGACGAACAAAGAACTGAAGCTCCATTTGTTCGAATTCACGCATACGGAAAATAAACTGACGTGCCACAATCTCGTTACGAAATGCTTTACCAATCTGAGCAATTCCGAAAGGAATCTTCATACGACCCGTTTTCTGAACATTTAGGTAGTTAACGAAAATACCCTGTGCAGTTTCCGGACGAAGATAAATTTTACTGCTTCCATCGGCAGTAGAACCCATATCGGTAGAGAACATTAGGTTGAACTGACGAACATCTGTCCAGTTTTTAGAACCTGAAATAGGACAAACAATCTCATTGTCAATAATGATTTGCTTCAATTCATCCAGATCATTTTTATCTAAAGCATCAACAAAACGAGTATGTACAGCATCCATCTTTTCTTTGTTTGCTAATACACGAGGATTGGTTTCACGAAATTGAGCTTCGTCGAAACTTTCGCCAAATTTTTTCTTTGCTTTGGCAACTTCCTTGTCCATTTTGCCTTCATACTTGGCCAGCAAATCCTCAATTAAAACATCAGCTCTGTAACGTTTCTTCGAATCTTTATTGTCAATCAACGGATCGTTAAAAGCATCAACGTGGCCCGAAGCTTTCCAAATAGTAGGATGCATAAAAATAGCCGAATCAATACCCACTACATTTTCGTGCAGTTTCACCATTGAATCCCACCAGTATTTTTTAATATTGTTTTTCAATTCAACTCCCAGCTGCGCATAGTCATATACGGCACTCAATCCATCATAAATTTCCGATGATTGAAACACGAATCCGTATTCTTTACAATGAGCTACCAGTTTTTTGAAAACATCTTCCTGAGCCATAAATCTTATATTTTGAGGTTAATTTTTTAAGCTATTAGCTTTTAGCCATTGGCTATTAGCATTGTATAATTTCCAAAAAGGAAAGGCAAAAATACGATTCAATGGATTTACATCCAATTAATTTATAGCGTTTTTATAGATATTTTGAATAATAAATTTAGGTGAGTGGAATGTTAAAAAGCTAAAGGCCAACTACCAATAGCTATTCGCTTACCATTTAATCATCCACTTCTTCGAAATCAACATAGTCGCCCACATCTTTTTTGTGCGGATCGCCTGTTTTGCCCGATGGTTTATCAATGGTTACTTCACCTTCTTTTCTTGTTTGCTGCTGTTGCTGCTTGGCTTGTTCCTGCATTTTATCGAAGGTTTTCTTCACCAAAAACGGGAATACTGCCTTCAAAATCCACTTTAATATGTAGTAGATCCCAACAGCTATGATTATAAATTTAATAAATGCCATATTCTTTTCTTTTGAAAGGCAAATATAAGCATTTCATTTTTTTTTTTTGATATTCTTCGGCATTTGCTTTTGGGCGTTCCCTTCGGGCGGGCTTTTCGCTGCAACTCCTCGCTCATTCTTCGCTGCGGGGTTTCCACTGCAATCCCTAACGCATGGTACCATTTATCAGGTGAAATTCCTCTTGCCGCTTGGTTCTAATGTTTTATAACCAAATAAATAACGGGAAGTTATGAACTTTTTCTTTGTGGTAAATTGTTTTTTTTTTGACAGGAATTGTCCGTCCTATGTTCTGTTGTTGTTTCTCTGAGTCAAAAAATTCTGTTCTGCGGTACAATCAGTGAAATCTGTGGCTTTATATACCCTTCTGCGGGCAAATCAATACGTTCTGTGGCAGAATGAGTCAAATCTGCGGGTTTACAATACGCCCTGCGGGCAAAATAAGTAATTCTGCGGGTAAACCCATCCTTCCTGCAGCATTTTACCCCTTCCTGCGCTATAATCACCTAGCCTGCGCGCGGGTTTCAGACTTATTAAGTTGGTGTAACATCCTTATTAATATCAAAAAAAAGACTGCCCCGCAAGGCAGTCTCGAATTCAAATTGATGTAAACTCTCCGTTATTGGAGTAAAAAAATCGTTTTATTTATTTGTACAATGGCTTCTTCTTGTTTTTAATTTCATCCTCGAAAGAGCAGGAATCTTTTTTCTTTGTTTTGTCCTTACAGCCAAACAAAAAGTTGATTCCGAAACGAATGTTTGCCAAGTGAGCAGTATTTGGTTTAATGGCCGCCATTACATTGTCGCTGACCACATAAAACTGTGTAGGACCCAATTTCGCAGCTAGTCCAAATCCAACGTTGTTGTACGAATGGTTTACCACCGAGTAACTCAATGTAGTACTAAGATTTCTGAAAAAACGTGCGTTGGCTGAGAGTGTTAATGACGATTGAATTTTACCGTTAAAAATTTCGGTTCTGCTTAATGCACCTACATTCACTCTTTTGTTAAGGTCGTGTGTTCCGCCTAAATATATTTTGGCAGGCAGTCCAACTTTGTATGAATCTATTCCGTTTATCACGCGAAATTCGTCAGCAATTGAGTCTGTTAAATCATCAAATACATCTTCAATTTCTTTGTAGTTTGGATCTTTTGAATTTCCCGATTGCGACCAGTCGGCTCCTGTCCAGGTAAATGAACCTTTTTGAGAGAATTCATGACCATCCGTTTTCCAGTTAATCGATCCAATATCCAATATACTTGCATATAAGCGGGTTTTTTCATCCATTTGGTAAGTCATACCCAAATCAACGGCAAAACCTTTATTATCGGTGTTTGCGAAGAAATCTGCATCGTAACTATCACCATCTATGTCAATGTCGTTCACATATCCGTCAGCATCCAAACCGATTTGATTAATTGGCATGGAAACACGAAGACGGTGTTCCGAATTTAAAACAATCTCGTTACCGGAAGCAGAGGTGAATACGGACATGTCGGAATCTTCCATGTGCATGTTGGCTATACCAAACAGCATTTTTCCTTTGATACCAACCGTCCATTTGTCGTTTATTTTTTTCGATACACCCAGAGCAACTTCGTGATAGTAACTTGCATCCAATCCCAGTCCGCCCCAATTTGCAGTTTTTCCTCTGTATGAGGCGTTGCCGTCTTTCAAAAATGTCATCATTTCCTGATCGAAACTGAAACGGGAATCTTCCTTTTCAATCACATCCAGTGTGAAAAAGTAATCTTTTGCGCGTATTCCGAGGGCAAAAAGAGTCAGTTCAAATTGCTGCGACACAAAATTGGTTGTTTGCAATGCATCGTGAAAGCTATTGATATCAACAACTAAAGAATCTTTTCGGATTCCTGTACCATCTTTAATTATATCGCTGTAAGCAAAGCTGCTGTTGCTGTAATTCAGATAAATTGAACTCAGCGCCGGAAATCCAACGAATACTTTGCATTCGGGTTGAATTGCCGGATTCAACTGATTTGACTGAGGAACATTTTGCATTAAATACAAAGTGTTGTTCATTTTTTGGGCTGAAGCCGAAACAGATAAAAACAGAAATATCAATCCTGCTATAGATGTTTTGTATATAAATTTAATCATATTGGAGTGTCTGGGTGCTTAGTTATTAAGATCGATTTGAGCCTGAACAGATAAAGTGAATTTGAGTTCGTAGTCCCCCTTAAGTTTTACAGGAACGCCATCATTTTCTGTACTTACGCCAGCGTTTATAATTAGGTTTTTGGTTTGGTTCAGGTTTTTTATCTGACTTTGGTTTAATTGTATTTTATGCTCCACCTCTTTTACCGAGGCAGGATCAACTTCTCCGATTTTATCGCCAGAGACAAACACTTTTGCCGCCTCAATTACTTGATTGTCTGAAATGGAATCAATTACATTGTAGGCTGCATCGGTAAAGTAAATTTTATCGATGCTTACGTCGAGCGGATAACCGTTTTCAGTAACGATAACCACGGCAGCATTCATAATTTTATCTGCATCGCTAATGTCAATGTCGTTTACAGTATCTCTAAGCATCAGATTTGTTGCCGTAAAATCCAAAGGAACATCTATTTCAATATCCACATTAATAGCTGAGCTGTTGCTGATGATGTTTGGAGTTGTTGGTGTTGGAGCAATGGCTCCGGTTGGGTTTAAAGCAATATTTCCAAAATATTCCAATCGGTCCGATGGAGGCAAGGCCATTAAAGCTTTTATGTTGGAATTGATCGTGTCGTAAGTAATGATTTCAGTTATTGCATCAATGATTAACGGATTTGTTACAGAAACTTCATCAGGATATGCGGGTTGTAACGCATCAGGATTTAATGAGGCTGCAGTTCCATCTGTTGCGTAGCCGGTAATGTCGGCATTAATTTGGAACGGAACTCCAACCGAGTTTTCCATGATAAGATTAATGCGGGGATCAGCAAATTGGTAATCACCTTCAATATCATCCCAAAAATCAACATTCATGTCAAAGTTTCCGGCATCGAGAGTAATGATCTGATTTCCAAAATCACCTTTGGCCAATTGAAAATTGATGTTCTGAACAGTTAGGTTAATTCCCAAATCACCAGTACTGCTAATTATATGGCTGGCATTGTCTTTAATATCAATGTCAAAAGTAATGTCAATATCATTATTGGTAGTGTATGGTGTGTTGAAAGCTAAATTTAGGTTTGCCAGATTTAAGGTTTCAATTTGATTTATTGCGTTTGGAGCTAATGTAAAAGTCTGATTAACTGGAATTCCGCTTTGTGTTCCGTTCGGAATTTCAATGGTGATATCAACTTCAGTATTTAAAGGATTTGTTAAAGCAAATCGAATGTTTGCATCCAAATCCAATTCATAAAGTTTAACGTCCGTGTTGCCCGTGATGATCTGAATTTGATCTGTTTGTGCGCTTAAGCCTAATCCGGCAATAGCTGAATAAGGAAGGCCAACACCAAAATTTGGCAATGTATAACTTAGATCCAAGGCAGATTGATTGGGAAAGTTCAGCACTTCATCAATATTGTAAGAAAAAATATCTTCCTCCATGTATTTGATGTGCAGCATGCCTTCCGCATCAAGAGTAATGGTTTGATCGGCAGGGTTTGCCTCATGTTGATTCAGTAAATACCACAATGAATAGGTTCCATAACCAACCGGAACAATCATATTGGGTGTCCAGTCTATTTTATCGGAAAGCTTGTCGAAGTCGTAGTCGTCTCCGTTAAAACAGGATTGCATTGAAATGGCTAAAATGCCGGCAAGCAAGAATGGAATTAGGGATCTAAGTTTTAATATCATAGTTGTTTTATTTATATGCGTTTATATAGAATGCACCGAACAAAGCATTTGAAACCCTAATAATGCTATGATAAATTATTAGGGTCTAATTGTAAATCCTAAAAAATCAATAGTTTGTGCAGAGCATTGATTTTGGTGCATGAATATTTCGTTATTGATGACAAAAAATTATTGTACGGAATAGTTGAGAAGGAAGTTTCGGTTATCTCCTACATAAAGATTAAAGGATTTATCACCGGTTTTTGAAAAGCCGATTGAGAATTCCGTATTTCCTTTAAGAGGAAATCCTTCATGGTTATTTCCCTCTTTATCAATCAGAAAGATCTTGTTCTCATCTTCCAGACAAATTCCAATTTCAATGTTTCTCCGCGAAAAGCTGTAAACATTAGGTCGGAAGCTAATATTGGAATCAAACTTTTTCTCGAGAATTTGTTTTCCCGAATCGTCAAATATTCTAAGGATGTTATAATCAGCAAACAGATATTCATTTCTGCCATCCGTATCAATATCTGCAGCTGTAAAAAAATGTGAATCGGATAGTTGTGTGAATGTTTTTTTCTCAATGCTTCCATCAAAATAGCAGTAGTAGATGTTTCCATTTATGTCCGTTGTCACCAGTCTGTCGCTGATATTTCCAACAGATTTCTCCAAAAAGAATGGGTTGTTCTTCGATTTTGAAAACTGTTCTTTACATCTGATTCTTTCTTCGCCACGGCGGTTTAGAATGTAAATGCGGTATTGATCGGCATAAACAATGTAGTCCTTGTTTTTTACCCGAAAGTGCTGAATTTCGCAATTAATTTCATTTTCAGCTTTAGCCGGATTCCAACCTGTAAGAGTCCTGCCATCTTTCGTGTAAGCATAAATATTTTTATCCTTGCAGGGAATGAAAAACCGGTAATTTTTGTTGTTGTCGTAATCGAAGATAGAAACACCCCGAACAGCCTCAGATTTTAGTTTTATCGGGTAATTTCCCACGTTGTCGCCATTTCTATCTACCAAATGAAGCTTGTTTTTAGTGGCAAACAGATACTGTAGTTTGCCATTTTTAAATAGATCAATTTGCTGAACTGGCCCAACAATTTTAGATTCCAAAGCTTTTTTCCATAACACACGTCCCGAAGGATTTAAAAGATAAAGCTGATTATTAATATCCTGAACCAAAATTTCATTCTCTTTTGTGTAATGATTCTGAACCAAATATGGTTTGTGAGCAAAGCAGGTATCCAACCTCGATTCCCATTCGGTTTGAGGAGCCAACTCCAGTATCGGATCGTATTCGATGAATAAGTTGTTGTAAATCAGATTTCTGTTTGAGCTTAATTGCAGGCCGACAGCCTGAAATTTATTTACGCTCTGCTTGTGGTTTTGAATTTCCTTTTGCAAACCGGCATTTAGGAATCCCGAAATAAATGAGTTTGCTCTGGGTGTTGAAGCATAAAAATAAAAGTTCGCCTTATTGGACAGAAACTCTTTGTTTTCCATATAGGTTTGATTGGTATTGAGGGTTTTACCCAGAACCGATTCTTTAATAAATTCGGAAAGAGAGCTGATATCAGGTCCCATCACCAAGTAATTATCGATAAAAGTGAAGTAGGCCGATGAGGCGCCGGCAAAGAAGGTTCCAAAAAGCTTTTCCGGAAGTTGGTCTTCAGGCAATCTGAAAATATCGAAGCTGGTTTCCTTGTCGAGATGATAAGTGCGCATGTAGTAGGCAAGAGTACGTTGTTCTTTTTTTGCCTTGCCATTAATCATTTCCAGCATTTTTTTCTTGGCAATACTGGCGCTTTTAGTTCGTATTATGGTGAAGCGTTTGTTGGTTTGGCCTTCGGTAAAAGCAATGCCAATTTCTTTATAGATAATAGAATAGATTGCTTCTTCGTAATCCACTCCGGTTTTCTTTTTTACGTCGTTAATATTTTTCAGATATTCGGATAATTGCCCCATCTGATCAAGGTATTTCCGGTATTTCCCTTTGTGTAAAGGAGCATCATCAATACCCAGTATGGCTAAAATACTGGTACTCGATGGAATCATCGATTCCATTTCCATTTTAACTGGTTCTTGCTGAAGAAACAAATTCATCAGGTTGCCTTGCTGAGGATCGCTGTATGTAAATCCGTTTAGCAAAATTATTTTATTTCTGAAACTAAGATCAAGCTCCGTCCAGTTCGCCAAATTGGTATAGTTTCGTATAAATTTGCTGTAATCTTTATCGAGAGATAAGGAAACTTGTTTTGGAAAGGTTTTGAGGTTCAGGAAGATGTTGGCATCCACATTTTTGCCGATTGTACGGCGAATTTGTTCAAAGCCTTTTGAATTGCAGATGGAGTTTTCAGTACTTAGCTGCAACACCGAATTTTCAAGCAGTAACATCGATCTGCTGGCAATAAATAATCCTTTCGAAAAAGTAAAGTGAATTCCTTTATCCTTTGAGTTTTGAGGCGGAATACTATATAATGTTGTGTTGTGGTATTTTCGTTCCGAAACCGATCTGTCCAAACCAACCCAATTAATGATGGCATTTTTAATTTTCTTTTCTTCCAGATAATCAGTAATCGGAAGAATGTACAGGTATTCAATTTCATTTTTACCCTGCAAATGGCTCGCCATGGTAAACGACCGATCCAAAGATAAAGTGCCTTCCGAATCAAAATGACTGATCAGGCTGTCTATAAATTGAAGATTTTTATTGATGTCAGCAATTTTATCGAATTTGCTCAGTTCTTTCCATGCACCGGTATTGTTCTCCAATTTGGTGATTAAATCTTCCAGACTCTCAAATTGAATAATCATCTCGGAATTAACCGGAATGGCCGAGAAAGGATCTATTCCTTTGTATTCGCGTTGTTTTTGAAGGTATAGATAGCCTAAAACGGTAATTGTCAGAAGCAAAAGAATTAGTAGGTAGGTTAAAATTTTTCTCAACATATTTGGTCGGTTGCGTGGAAAAGTGATTGATCAAAAATAGCAATTTATCGAATGTTTAAAAAATTATGTGTACGATATCTTTGCAGCAAAGAAAAGGCTTGAATGAACCCCTGAAAAAATACCCCGACGGTTGCCGGGGTACTTGCTTTTAAATAATCGTAAGTGTTTGGTGTGTTGTGTCTAAAAATCGAACTTAATTCCTTGCGCCAATGGCAGGTCTACGCCATAGTTTATGGTATTCGTTTGTCTTCTCATATATGTTTTCCAGGAATCGGAACCTGATTCACGTCCGCCGCCGGTTTCCTTTTCGCCACCAAAAGCACCGCCAATTTCAGCTCCTGATGTTCCGATGTTTACATTGGCAATTCCACAATCGCTTCCAATAGCAGAAATAAAGGTTTGAGCTTCGCGCATGTTCATGGTGAAAATCGATGAGGATAAACCTTGTGGCACATCATTGTGCAAATGAATGGCTTCGTCGAGGGTTTTGTATTTCATGATGTACAGGACCGGAACAAATGATTCATCCTGAACAATTTGCCAGTGATTTTCAACCTCGCAGAAGGTAGGAACCACAAAATTACCATCCAGTACTTTATCGCCGTAAACAATTTTACCGCCTGCCTTTTTTACTTCAGCAATGGCATGTTTGTATACTTCTACGGCACCGCTGTCAATTACGGGGCCAACCAATGTTTTTTCATCCAACGGATTGCCAATTTTACCTTCCACCTGTTTGTATGCATGCAGCAAACGGGTTTTCACATCCTCGTAAATACTTTCGTGGATAATCAGACGTCGGGTAGAAGTGCATCTTTGTCCGGCAGTACCAACCGATCCGAATACAATTCCCGGAATGGCCATGTCTAAATCGGCCGAAGGAGCCATTATTATTGCGTTGTTGCCACCCAATTCGGCAATTGTTCTTCCCAAACGGGCCCCCACTTTTTCGGCAACCCGTTTGCCTATGGCTGTTGATCCGGTAACGGAAATTAACGGAACACGTTTGTCTTCTATAAAATTATCACCCATTACTGATGATTTTGCAACTACCAAGTTGAAAACACCTTCGGGTACATTGTTGTCTTTTAGTACTTTTTGAATGATGTTGTGACAAGCCAGAGCACACAGAGGTACTTTCGAGCTGGGTTTCCAGATAATCACATCGCCGCAAACCGCTGCCAGCATCGCGTTCCATGCCCAAACAGCAACCGGAAAGTTGAAAGCAGAAATTACACCCACAATTCCCAGCGGATGGTACTGATCCATCATTTTATGATCCGGACGCTCGGAATGCATGGTAAATCCGTAAAGCATTCTTGACTGGCCCACTGCAAAATCGCAGATATCAATCATTTCCTGAACTTCGCCTAATCCTTCCTGATAAATTTTCCCCATTTCGAGGCTAACCAATTTCCCCAGATCATCTTTTGCCTCGCGGAGCGAATTGCCAATCTGACGAACTATTTCGCCTCGTTTTGGAGCCGGTATTTTTCGCCACACTTTAAATGCTTCCTGAGCAGTTTCCAGCACTTTTTCGTAATCAGCGGCATTGGCATTTTTCACTTTTGCGATTACAGATCCATCAATGGGTGAAACCGATTCGGTTACGGCCCCGTTGCAATCGAACCAATTCGTACCTGTTGAAACTCCTTCGTTAATTGGATCAATGCCAAGGTGTTTTAGTGTTTCCTGAACTCCAAAATCTTTCATATTTTCGTATGATTTGTCTTTTGGCGGAAGTGCGGATATCCACCAAAAAGGGGTTAGCATTCAATTTTTTAAATTCGCAATTCACAAGATAATGATTGTAAGGCATTTTCCCTATGATTTATATCATATGAAACGTCCATGCCAAAGTCATTTTGACACACAGGGAGATGATTATTCTCAGCAGGGTAAGTTCCATATGGCAAAAACATACAATTATAATCATATGAATGACTGTTTGTAAAGCAAAAATAAACCCGAATCGTCTGTGATTCGGGTTCTGATGATTTTGATAATTATAATTTGAGAAATTACATTTTACATCACGAAGTTTCTGAATTGTTTCATGAATTGTACTCTTTCGAAAGCCGCCGGATCATTGGATTTAGACTGACTCATTTTGCCTTTAAAATCACGAATGCTCTTAAATCCATGTTCTTCCATCCATGCATAAATTTCTTTCGATAGAACATCGATGTATTCGGGGCCGTTTTTGTATAGTACAGAGGCCAATTGAACGGTATCGGCACCGGCAAGCAGGTGTTTTATAATGCTTTCGGATGTGTGAATTCCTGTTGTGCCGGCAATGGAGCATTTTACCCGTTCCGACATGATTCCTGTCCATCGTAAAGAGTTCTTGTAATCATCAGGTCCAGATAAAATTTGGCCATTGGTTACACTTAAATCTGTAATGTCGAAATCAGGACTGTAAAAGCGATTGAACATTACAATTCCATCCACATTCATATCATCAAGCCGTTTGATTAAATTGGACAGATTGGAATGATACGGGCTTATTTTTAAGGCAATAGGCAAGGCAACCTGATCTTTTACAGTTTTAAGAACATCGTAGTAAATCTGCTCGTTTTCATCACCGGTTCTGTTCATATCCGTAGGAAGAACAAATAAGTTGATTTCCAAAGCATCGGCACCGGCTTTTTCAATTTCCCGGGCAAAATAAGTCCATTTTTGAGCACTTACACAGTTTATGCTCGCAATAATTGGAACAGAAACGGCTGCTTTGGCTTCTTTTATAAGTCTTAGGTATTTACGAACGGTATCTTCCTGAGGATCTTCATCCATATAGTCGAAAGTTTCAGGATATACATACGGACGACTGGTCATGGCAAGTATTTTCTCATCCATTTCCATGATTATTTCTTCCTCGAAAAGGGATTTTAGAACGATAGCTCCGGCGCCATGAACTTCCAATTCAATTAATTTCTCAATAGAGTCGGTGAGACCCGAACTTGCAGCTATGATAGGACTGTTTAAATCCAATCCAAGATAATTGGTGGCTAAGTTTGGCATGTCAGAAAATTTTAGTTTATGTTTTGTGTTGATTTTGTTTACTCAAATGTAGTTTTGCAAACAGATTATAACAAATCAATAATCTTTATGCTAATATAGAGAATCCTGATGTGAATTACCAAGTTGATTTTGCGTGCAAAGTGAGAATTGCATTTTTTTTTCAATATTAACCCACTTTTGTTCTTCGATGTTGTTGCCGGAGGAAATAAAACAGCAGGAGTTTATTTGAGATAATTAAATGAAGCTCAGCACATCTGATGTTTGCCCGTTTTGCAGAGATCTCAGGGGTGAGTTTTTTTTGAAAAAAAAGACCGCTTTTGTTTTGCTGGATTGAAACAAACATCTATATTTGCATCGCATTCAAAAGCAATGCCCAGGTGGCGGAATTGGTAGACGCGCTGGTCTCAAACACCAGTGGGGCAACCCGTGCCGGTTCGATCCCGGCCCTGGGTACAAAATGATCCTTTCGATATTTTCGGAAGGATTTTTTTATGGCAAAAAATGGATCAATTTTATTTCTACATCCAATTAAGTTGTGGATTAATATATTAGCTATTTATGCTTAAAATGTGTATTTTTAGCTAAAATATTAACTATATGTATTCACTCTCAACAACACCATCAGACATTAGCAGAGCCTTGGCAGAACGCCATAAGATTTTGCGCAAACATTTAAAACTTTCTCAGATTGAGATGGCTGAACGTTCAGGAGTGTCATTAGGAAGCCTGAAGCGTTTTGAAAACACTGGGAAAATTTCATTGGAATCACTTTTAAAATTGGCTCATCTAATGAATCGTCTTCAAGATTTTGAAAATGTGTTTCAAGCTCAGGAAGATCAATCAGGTATTGAGAATTTATTTACTTCAAAAGTTTAGACAATGGAAGAGACAAGAAACATATTGGTCTCTCTTAAGTTGGAAGGGAAAACTTATGAGGTGGGAGAGCTGGTTGTGAATAACAGACAGATTTATTTTCGATATCATCAGGAGTTTTTAAAGACAGGATTAAATATTTCACCTCTAAAACTTCCATTTACCGGAGAAATAAGCAATGCTGAAAAAGAACCATTTGAAGGGCTTTACGGAGTTTTTAACGATTCATTACCCGATGGTTGGGGCAGATTGCTCTTAGATCGAAGTTTAAGTTCCAAGGAAATTGATATTTATGGATTAACACCTTTGGATCGATTGGCTTATGTGGGCAAGACCGGATTGGGAGCTTTGTGTTATCAGCCACAACAGGAAGGTAAACATGATTTTGATAAGCAATTGGAATTGGATACAATTGCTCAGGAGATGAAGCATGTTCTAAAAGGGGAGAGTACAGAGATGATAGAAGAGCTTTTCACTTTGGGAGGATCTTCAGGTGGAGCCCGTCCTAAAATTTTAGTAGGCTTCAATAAACAAAACAACGAACTGGTTCATGGATATGATCAAATGCAGGATGGTTTTGAAGAATGGTTGATTAAATTCCCATCATCTCAGGATAATCAGGAAATTGCCAAAATTGAATATGCTTACTATCAAATGGCTCTGAAAGCAGGAATAGAAATGAGTGAATGTCAATTGTTTCATGGCAAAACAGATCAAACCTACTTTGGTACCAAGCGTTTCGACAGAACAGAAACGGGCAGACTTCATGTGCATACTGCCAGTGGTTTAATGCACGATAATTTTAGAATGAGCACAATGGATTACGGTCATTTGATGGATTGTGCATTTCGACTCGAAAAGCATGTAAATGCCTATGAAAAAGTTCTTCGGCTTGCTGCATTTAATGTGTTTGCCCACAACCGGGATGATCACAGTAAAAACTTCTCCTTTTTAATGGATGGCAAAGGAAACTGGAAAATGGCACCTGCCTACGATCTTACATTCTCTACTTCGGCTTATGGCATACACAGTACCCTAGTGGCAGGAGAGAGCAGGAATCCCGGCGAAAAACACTTGCTGAAATTGGCAGATCATTTTGGAATTAAGAAACCGGAATTAATAATTGAGCAGGTAAAAGAAGCCCTTTCGAAGTGGAAGTATATAGCTCAGGATTGTGGCATCTCAAAACCGGTAATTTCAGAAATTGAAAAGACTTTTAACAAGCTGAATACACTTGGGAATTAATTTATTTTGAAAGAAAACTATTGCAATTGAAAATTATGAAGGTTTAGCTTTGAACAGTAGTTTAAATGTGTTTTTTCACCTTTTCAAAAGAATTATGTAGGTCTCTATTTCCAAAATTAAAGTGATAAGACTTCTCAGAAATATTTCACCTATAAAACAAATCCTCGCAAGAAAAGCCAACGAGGATTTAGGGTATAGTCCCAAAAGAATCCAATTTTAAATATTCTAATAATTGACAGCTAGTTGTCTTACTGGCTTTTGTTATTTGGATATACCCTTATTTGCCCCCCTTATAAATATTCATAGAATATTGGGTTTTACGGCAATCTCTCTGATTAATCTAAATAACTTGCTATCAAGTTTTACTTTTTAGACAGTCTGACGGCCTATAATCTGAAAAAACTGCTGAAATTTGTTAATAAAAAGACTGAGATAATGGTAAATGAAGCCATTACCTGTTTTTCTGTTTTTAGAATGTTATTTGGCGTATTTAACTCCATTTTAAGCTCTCAATAATTTAAAATCTCTGGATTTTTAACCTAAAAAAGGAAGCTCTAAAATCATATGAATTCACATGATTTTAGAGCTTTAATTATATCTGTTTTGAAATATTAGTTGGTCGTGCAACGGTTACTTTTGTTAGCTACAGTTTCTTTCTTTTTTCTATATATTATTACTAGAAAAATAGTCGCAACTATAACAATAAATAAACCAGGTCTAAATATATCTATTTTTTCACCAACTAAAGCAATGAGGTATAAGAATACGCAAACCAACTGGAGTGAGATATATTTTATCTTGTTTTCAATTAAACCAAGAGAATGGCTCAAGACAATTAATCCAATAGTAAGTGAACTTATACTTAGAAACCAATTTTGGAAATCGAAGCCGATGAAATTTATGTTTCCATCCCAGCCCGTTGATGTTGCTATTGAGAACATTTTTTCTCCAGTCCATTCCATTGGAACTTCATATTTAACTTTAAACCAAGCAAGAAAAGTGCTGATAAGTATTAATAATGTGAAGAATGCTGACCAGATCAGCTGTTTGTTAATTAGTCTCTTTTCTTTTTCTATTTCAATTACCTCAATGTTTAATACTTCAAAAATTAATTTAAGCGTTTTTCCTCTTGGCGTAGTGTCATTTTTTTCAATTCGTTGAATTGTCCTTAAATTTATTTTAGCTGATTCCGCCAAATCTTCTTGGGTTAAACCTCTTTTTATTCTTATTTCTTTTATTCTTTTTCCAATTTCTGTCATACTAATTCAGTTAAAATTTTGATGTAATTATAATCACTATTCCATTAGTTTAATAGCGGTATTGTAACGGCATTTATACGACATTTCTTTATTGGTAAGATCTTTTGAATCTTAATTCTAACTAATGTCAAGAATTACAATCTGTATTACCTACTATATCAAAGCATTAGAAGGAGAGATATTGATTAACTTGATTTAAAAACAATTCCATAGGTTTATAGGGGGAAATTGTAGCTAATGGTTGGCGGTATAGTTAGTAAGGGATTGCTAACTTTTTACCTATCAAGTTAAAGTAAAATTTGGCACGGGTTACTACGCCTCGAAAACCACTGAAACCCTTTATTAACTATACCGCGTGTTAGCTTGCGTTATTTTTTTCCAATCTGTTAATATTATTAATAATCCAATTATAAATCCGCTTAAAAGTCCTCCAATATGAGCAGCATTATCAATTCCGCCTAGTAATCCAAAAAGTAAGCTCACACCGCCATACAAACCCAAAATTATATAATAAAGTCCACTAAAACCTCTATCTGTTTTAGTAACTAATAGTGCAATCATTACACCCATCATTCCGAAAATTGCTCCACTTGCTCCAACACTAATCGTATGCTCGTGCCAATAAATGCTTATCAAACTAGCTCCTATACCTGATAATAAATATGCTATTAATGTTTTCCATTTTCCAAGAATTGGTTCAATCAATGCACAAGTAGCACCGATTCCAAAAAGATTCATCATAATGTGCATTAATCCACCGTGTAAAAACATTGAAGTGAAAAGTCTCCAATATTCTCCATTTAAAACTTCAAGTCGTCTATTTGCGCCAAGTTCAAGAAGTTCTTTAGGTGTTGGTGAAATAATATTTAACCCAGAAAAAACCATTAAAACAAATACAATGAGATTTAAATCAATAAGAATTGCAGTTGTAAAATGCTCTCCACGAGGAATTAAAAACCTTAGAATATCTTTTAACTCATCATCTTTTAATGGCTTTTTGTTTAAAAATCTTTTAAATTCCGCTTTGTTTAAGGTTGGAATTATTGACATTAAAAGAAAAATGAATGCACCTATTCCAAAAGAACCAAAAATCCAAGCGAGTTTTTTACCAAATCTCTCCTCAAAAGCTTTTTTCTCAGGTTCAAGTATTACAACATTGGATTTATCTAAATTTGTTTGTCGATTAAGAATTGCAGAAATGTAACCATCTTTGTCATCCGAATTTCCCAAGACTTTTAAATATTTAAAATCCGAGTAATTATATCGTTCAAAATCATTTACACTTTCGTTATAGAATTCTTTCCATCGTCTATCTTTCTCTGAATCACTTGCATGATTACTCATTCTGTTGGTAAACTTGAATCCAAACCAAAATTTCTGATTGGTTTGGTTTAAATCAAATGTTTTATCGACTATAGGTACAACAAAATAATTTGTGAAATTTAAGTTTTCATTGTGTCTCCCACTAGTTCTAGATGTGCGATATAGTCCCGCATATTGTTTTATCACATTGAAGTCTTCGATTTTATAACAATCAGTTTTTTTTGCTTCAGATATTTCATTTACACTTACAATTTCATGGAGTTCACATGCAGATGCTTTCAGATATTCTTGAGCAATTATTGTCGGAATAACGATGGTTATTGTTGCAATAAGCTGATATAAAAAGTATCCATTTTCTCTCTTTCCATTAATATTAATAATCCTAACATTTTTACGAAACCAGATTATCATCGGAATTATTGCAAAACCTATAGGAATCCAATAATCAAGCATCATCTGTTTTAAGTTCAAAATCCCTAACTTAAAATCGAGTAGCCATCTAAGTGTCGAATAAATTGAAATGGTACCAATTGCAATCAGCAAATATGGAATGTAAATATGTCTTAGTTTAATCTTTATATCGTTCATTTATTGCAGGGGATGTTTTTTTAATGCAAGCTAACTTCTAAATAAAGTAATGGGCTTTATTTCGTTTATATTTGTTGTAAAAGTGTATTTACCGACCTATATTGGGCAGTAATATACACATATTATGTTTTCAAACTTGAAAGCCATCAATAAAATGGTACTAATACTTTTACTAAATTATCAATTTTTAATTAAGATTCATACTGTCAAATCTGTCAACTTTCCGATATGGAAATCTCAATTTAAAGAAATCTTTATCCCGATCACTTATCCCGCTTCTATTCCGTTCGTTTATCCTGCTTAAACGATATTTCTGACAGCAAAACAAATCAATTTGATTGAAATTTCTGGTTCGCTTGGAAAATAAACCAACGCAGTAAATTAAACGGAATGATGAAGCTAATGCTGATATTTCGACTACTCGGGTTGATCTTTTTAATCAATGTCATTGGTCACATTTTGTAAAAGTTAGTATTTCGTGATGATTCAGAATTTAGTTTTTTGTTTTACCCATTTAGTTTTTTCGAAATATCATTTTTTGCTTTACCTATTTAGGCATTGAGCAAAAAATCAATTTTTCAGGCTATTGCAGTTTCTATTTTAGAATTGAACCGTTGTTGTGTTTACATTGGGATTAGTTTGGCTCCAATTTTTTTAATGTGATACTGAAAATGAGGAATTAAAGCGATTCCCATGATGATAAGCAGGATGAAGGCACTCATGTATAAATAATAATCTCTGACAAATAAGAGATTGTTTTGATTTGCGACTGCTTTTCCCAAAAGTTTAATGGCACCGGCATTGCTCTGAGGGATAGTTGCTCCGCCATTGAGTAATGCTTGTTTGTACTGACCGATGCGTTGTACAGCATACGGATTGAGCGAAGTAATTTCGTGGGCTGCACTTTGGTAATGAATTTTTTGAAAGTGCAGACCCATGTAGGAAGTTAAGGCCATGCTGGCGGTAAAGGTAACGGCGCGAAAAGCTACTCCCGTAACCGAAGCCGAAAAAGCTATTTCGGCAGGAACTGAAGTCACATAGAAAATCACAATAGAGATGATCAGAGTTCCATTCCCAAATCCTTGTAAAAACAGGGGAATGAGTAAATCTGCGATCTCAGCCTGATTGCTTAAAATGCAAAGAATATAAACATGATAAGCCAACAGCGCGCCAAAACCAGTCATCCAGATCAGCCGTATTTTTCGTCCGGCTAAAATAAACCGGGCAGATATAAGCGATCCTGAGGCAATACCTGCAGCATTAATCAGCATGATATAGCCCTTGTGATACATATCTAAATGAACACTGTTGGAAAAGAATCCATTGAGCAAATTCATGTCGCCTTTGCTAAAGTAAAACAGCACCAACAGCAACATGCCTATTCGAAAATTTCGCGACTTGTAAATCTTTAAATCGATATAGGGTTCTTCGAGTTTAAATTGCCGGAGGAAAAACAAGCACATAAAAAATACCAGAACAATTGTGCAAACCGTAATCCGTATGCTGCTAAACCAATGGTAATATTGCCCATACAGTAAAATATAGGCTGCCAATAACAGGGATGATGCATAAAGAACAAAGCTCTCCCAGCGAATTAATTTTAAGGGGATTTTTCCATCGCGCCTTAAATCTGTGCCTTTTTTAAGAATGCAGCAAAGCAATATAATTCCGGGTAAGGCACTATAAATTTTAAATAGAAAAATGCTGTTAAAGTCGTATTTGGTAAATATGAATGCGTCTAATAATTGGGCAATAGGAGCACTGGAAAATAAGGCCGCATACATGGTTGCATAGCCTAAAATCCGGCTGCGTTGTGCCTGAAATTGCTTAAAAACCAGCGAGAATATCATGCCAATAAAGCCCAGCGAAAGCATGCCGCCGGCAAATCGGAGCACCAATAGCAAAGCAAAGCTATGACTGTTGTATAGAATAAGGTTGATTGCTGCGTAGATAATGCTGCAGCCTATTAAATAGGGTTTGGACGAAAAGTAGTTGAAAAATTTGGCCTCGAGAGGAAATGAAGCGGCAATGGCAAGGTAGTAAACTACCGTGGAATATTTAACATCGATAATGTCAACGCCGTAGTAACTTGCTGCGCTGGATGCTCCGCTCAGATAGATTCCCAATACCAAGGCAATGGGCATTAGGCTTATAAAAATGGTAAACAATACCAACCAGTAAGGTACCCGGTTTTTAAAAATGAGTTTGTTATTTGCGTTTGGCATAGCCTATTTCTTGGGTATTGATACTTCAGCATTCATACCGGCACGTAGTTTTTCCAGCAAAGCATCATTATCGGTGAACTGAATGCGCACAGGGAACCGCTGCGTAATTTTTACGAAATTTCCGGTTGCGTTATCGGTCGGAAGCAATGAAAACTGGGATCCGGTGGCAGGAGAGAACGATTCTATTTTTCCATGAAACGATTTGTTCGGAAAAGCATCTATCGTAATTTTGGCTTCCTGTCCCTCTTTCATTTTCGCGATTTGTGTTTCTTCAAAATTGGCCACAATCCATTTGCCTTGTTTTTTATCCACCATAAAACCAATGGTTTGTCCTTTCTGAATGTATTGTCCTTGCTGAAGGCTTTTGTTTCCCATGGTTCCATCAGAAGGTGCGGTAATTACGGCATATTTAATCTCTAGATTAATGCGTTCCAGAGCTGCTTTTTTCTGTTCGATATTGGCTTTAGCTACCGCAACTTCAGCGGTAACATCCTGAGTTTTGTCTTGCGATACGCTAAAGGAGTTTTGAATGGCCTGGTAATTCGATTCGGCCACTTCCAATTTTGTTTTTACATTCTCAAATTGCTGTTGGGTAACAGCTTCGCCTTCCTGTAGTTTCTGATAACGTGCAAACTCTTGCTGTTGCTGCCATAGTTGGGCTTTGGCAGCACTAATTTTTGCATGACTGATACTGGAACTGCCTGATGAGGTCTTCACATTGCTTTGCAGTACTTTTAAACGAGCCTTGGCAGTTGTTAGGGCAGCCTTGGCTTCGAGCAGCTTTACATTGGCTTCTTCAATATCCAGAACAAGTAAGGTATCTCCTTTCTGGATTTTTTGATGATCATTAAATCTGATTTCCTGCACGTAACCGGCGGCACGGCTTAAAATAGGATTGATATACTCTTTTACCTGTGCATCGTTGGTTTCTTCGTATTTCCAAAAATTCACCATTAAAAACAGTCCCCAAACGAGTAAGGCGGCTAAAATGCTTACTGCTGCTCCGTAGGTTATTTTTACAGCTGCACGGTCTATTTTTTCGTACTTCTTTAATTTATTGCTCATTATAGTTGCCCCGTTATTTTAAGTAATTGATAGTAATGTAATTTGGCCGAAACCTGACTGTTCACCAATTCAAATTTGGCTTGCAGCAACTGGGTATCCGCAGTCAGTAAATCGGTGAGCAGAGCCAATTGGTTGAAATAGGTTTGATTGACAATTCTGTAATTTTCTTCGGCCTGTTGAATGTTCATTTTTGCGGTTTCTATTTCCTTTAAATTTTCGTGAAACCTTTTGTAGGCTGTTCTTACATCTATGCGAAGCTGATCTTCGGTCTGTTTCTGCGCCAGCTCTTGTTTTCTTATCGATATAGAAGCTGCCCTTTCTTTGTGTTTGTCATGATACAAAGCCGAGATGTTGTACGAAACTTTGATTCCTGCAACGCCCATTAAATAGGGCGAATTTGAGTAAGGATACAATTTAATCTGCGGGTACGAATAGGTGTATTCTCCAAAAAAACCGATTTTAGGAAGCTTTTCAGCTTTTACATCTTTTTCGTAAAGCTGCATCATTGTAATTTGAGCCCGGGCAATTTTTTCAAGTGGAGATAACTGTATTGCCTGCCCTAAGTAATCCTGATACAGCAGTTCGGTCTTAATATATTCAGAACCAATTGCAATACTGTCAGTGGGTTCAATGGCTTGATCATCGTCAAAGCCAATTAGAATATTCAATTGCTGCGTAGATAGTTCCAGATTGTTTTCTATTTTAAGAAGGTTCGTTTTTTGCCGGGAAAGCTGCAATTGAGACCTTAATAAATCGCTTTTTAAAACTACTCCGTTCTGGTATAGTTTTGTAATCTGATTTAGCCGTTTTTTATTTTTGTAGATATTTCGTTCAATCAGATTTTTAAAGGCCAGCGAAGCTTGTATCCCCAAATAGTCTTGGGCTACTTTGTAGTGGATATCCGAAAAGCCTGCTTCTTCCAGGTAATGCAGTAAAGCCTGTTTGGTTTCTGCCTGCTTCACCCGAATTTTAGTTTTATGCCCATTGTACAAATTAAAATAAGCTTCAATCCCTGCATCATAAACACTATGGTCTTCCAGTGGAATATATTCAGGGCTTTTTAAAATTCCATTTTCAAAAATGGGAATGTTGGCGAGTTTGCCGTAGCTCGCATCTGCACCGAATTCAGGCAGCCATTTGTTCTTTGCATCCAGAATTTTTTCTTCGCTTATTTTTGTGTCAATTTTTCTTAACTGCAATTCTTTACTAAAGGTATTTGCTCTTTGCCAGGCTTCCTGCAAACTTATCGATACACTCTCCTGAGCATTAGTTATGCAGTGGCAGCTTAGTAGTATGAGGATGAATGCAATTGCATTTTTTGATTTACGATTCATTTTCAAAAATTTCATTTTGCAAATATCCCGTTTAATATTTAGGCATGTTTTCGAAAATTGGACAATTGTTTTATAATTTAGGCCACTTAAAATTGTGTTTATGTCGGTAATTGATTCTTTTATTAAAGATGTTAACAGGAATGAGGATGTGTTTTACGTGCTGCATTCAAAAATCGAGGAAAAACTCCCCATGCACAGTCACAACAAACATCAGATGTGCTATGTGGAAGGTGGTGTTGCGTTTTTGAATACGCCCGATAAGTCGTATTTTCTTCCTGCGCGTCATTTCCTGTGGATCCCTGCGGGAATAGAGCATAACGTTGTTTCACGCACCTCGGTGAAAATGGTGCATAACATTTATTTTCCAAGAAATTTATTTCCCGAAGATCATCAGGTAAGGGAGCGGGAGGGTATTTATCCTGTAACAAATTTGTTGATGGAAATGATTTATTATACTGTAAATTGGCAGGAAGAAATTGGCAAGGACAGTGTTTTTAAATATGAATTTCTGATCGCTTTAAAAAATATTGTTTTAGATGTATCCACCACTCCTTTGCCTGTAGTGCTTCCAACTACTAAAAACGAAAATTTAAGGAGAGTGTTTAAATACATTCACCAGAATATCGATCAGCCTTTGAATCTGGATCATGTTGCCGAAAAATTTGGCTGCAGTTCCAGAACACTATCCCGTTTGTTTCAGAAAAATATGGATATCTCATTTCTGCAATATGTGAAGCTTGTCAGAATCATTAAAAGTATGGAGCAATTGCTTCAAACAGATCTTTCAATAAGTGAGATCGCTTACAAGAGTGGTTACAATAGTCTTTCTGCCTTTAGCTATACCTTTCAGCAGGTTGTTCACAAATCACCTGCTGAATTTAGAAAGCAAAGTTTATTGTAAATCGTTTTGATTTCTGTTTAAGGGACTCAGGTCTCAATTGTCCGAAGTCTAAGATATCAGTTGGCTTAATTACAAATTTGCTATACAATTACTCATCTACGTTTTCCCCGGATGGCATTAATAATCTGTTTTTCAGAAATTAAATTGTTGGCAAAAGCTTCTAACCGGCAATAGTGTGTACACAATAGCTTCAATTCTGTGTGGTATGCTTCCAATGTGCTTACTTTAAGGTTATAACACACAGAAGTGGCAGTATAGTTAACTACATGTATTGAGAAATGGTCGTTCTTTGCAGTAGAAAAAGAATAGAACTATGGATATCGCAAAGAGATTTGAGCAAAACCCTTTACTCTCACCAAAAAACATCCTGCCAAGTATGGTAGGAATGGAAATTGAATGCTTGTTAAACCCGGGTGTGTTTCGCTGCAACAATAAAACCTGGTTATTGCTTCGGGTTGCAGAACGACCTCAGCAGGTAGAGGGTAAAATTAGTTTTCCTGTTTATAATAAAGAGGGAGTCGTTGAAATTTTATGCTTCGACGAAAACGATGCCGATCTGGATTTGTCCGATCCCAGGATCGTGATTTATAAAGGGGAGTATTACCTAACTACTCTTTCACATCTTCGGTTGGTTTGCAGTGACGACCAGATTAATTTCGCGGAGCCTGAAGGTTACGCTCCAATTATGGGAGTTGGTTCTCAGGAAACTTTCGGAATAGAAGATTGCAGGGTTGCAACCATGGATGATGGATATCATTTGACTTATACAAAGGTTTCTGCCCATGGGGTTGGAGTTGGATATATTCAGACTAAGGATTGGAAACAGTTTGATCGTTGCGGAATGATCTTCCCGCCACACAATAAGGATTGTGCCATTTTCGAAGAACAGATTAACGGTAAATATTATGCACTTCACCGTCCGAGTAGTCCCGAATTGGGCGGGAATTACATTTGGATTGCTGAATCGCCCGATCGTATTCATTGGGGGAATCACAAATTGCTGGCAAAAACACGCGCCGGAAAATGGGACAGTGCCCGGCTTGGAGCAGGAGCATCGCCCATTAGAACTGAAAAGGGCTGGCTGGAAATATACCACGGAGCAACAAAGGAACACAGGTATTGTTTGGGTGCATTACTATTGGATTTAAATGATCCCTCGATAGTACTTGCCCGAAGCGAGGAGCCCATTATGGAACCCATTATGGAATATGAGAAAACCGGATTTTTTGGCAATGTGGTTTTTACCAATGGGCATATCGTTAGCGGCGATACGATTACAATTTATTACGGAGCTTCGGATGAAGTGATTTGTGGGGCCGAATTCTCTATCAGTGAAATTTTACAATCGTTAAACTATTAATTTATGGCTGCTATTACCAAAATATTGAAAAAAGCACTCTCAGAGTATTATTTTTTCCTCAGTAACCCAAGAGATATGAGGGTTTTGTTGATTACCAACATGATTTATGCCTTCGTGCTTCCGGTGGTCGATATTTTTGTAAGCGCCTATATCATGCGTTTCACCAATAACGATTTTACATTGGTAGCCTACTATCAGCTGGCTATTTATACCGGAATACCGCTTACCTTTTTTATTAATGGTTTTCTCTTGAAAAAGATCAAAATAGCCAATCTATATAGTTTTGGAATGCTTTTAAGTGGTATCTCCATGTTGTTTATGATGACGCTTGATCATCTTAATTTTGCAGGAGTTGTTTTTTCCGGATTAATAATGGGTGCATCTTTTGGGTTTTTCTGGGCCAACCGTGATTTTTTGGCTTTGGATACTACAAATGATAAAAACCGGAATTACTATTACGGTTTGGAAACCTTCTTTTTTACAATAACATCAATTATAATTCCTTTAATTGTTGGATGGTTTATTATATCGTCAAAAACATTGGGTTGGTTTGGCGAACACAGAGCTTATCAGGTTATTACGCTTTGCGTATTCATTCTAACGATTATTTCATCCATTGTAATCCACAGGGAAAAATTTAAAAATCCGAAGCAAAAGAAATTTCTGCATTTCCACTTCGACCGATTATGGCACAAAATGTTATTTTTAGCCGGACTAAAAGGACTTGCACAAGGATATTTGGTGACAGCACCGGCTATTCTGATCATGTATTTAATTGGTGACGAAGGATCTTTGGGAACAATTCAGGCTATAAGTGGAATTGTTACGGCAATAGTATTGTATCTGCTGGGACGATTTTCCAAACCGGAACACCGCATTTACATATTTGCAGTGGGTTTGCTCATTTTTGTTGCAGGCACAATGGCCAATGCAATTATGTTTTCGGCAACAGGTGCAATGGTGTTTATGCTGGCGATGGTATTATTCAGACCCCTGCACGATATTGCCTATTTTCCGATTCAGATGAGAGTGATTGATGTGCTTTCCCGAAAGGAGAAACGAAACGAATTTGCTTACATTTTTAATCATGAATTTGGACTTTTTGTTGGACGGGTTTTCGGATTAGTAATGTTTTTGTTGCTTACACACTACGTTTCGGAGGTGTTCGCTCTTAAGTATTCTTTACTGATCATTGCACTGCTGCAATTAATCTCTATTCCTGTTGCCAAAATGGTGATTAAACATACCAGTAAAGAGGAATTCAAATCAAATGGCCAAGACGTAAGATTAAGAGATGTAGATGATAAATTAGTAGTAGAACCTTTGGTTCAATAGCTTTGCAGGCTTTGAGAAAAAAATAATTTAAGGTCAATTCTGAAAATATAAAAGATACAAATCCATTAACAGGTGAAACGACTATGTAACACTATTACAAACAGGTGGATAAGTGTAATTTGGGAGTTCCATATGACAACTAAAAAAATAAATTATAACACATGAATCGTAACTATTTATTTTGGATACTATGTTGTTTCGTTTTTGCTTCGTGCACGACACAACCGCAAACAGCTGTAAAAGAGCTGCAGATTTGTCGTGTAGAAAGTATGCCTAATCAGCCGCAGCCATATAAGATGCTTGACTGGCATGAAAAGGCAGTGAATTTCGACGAAGCAATATTCGATTTTGATGCCACAGGCGAATTCCGGCCTTTTATTTGGTTGGATAGTGCAAAGAGAAATCTTCCACAGACAACATTTGGTTTGTACACTGTTATAGGTGATGTGAGACAAGGACCAAATAAAAATAAGGGTGAATTTCACGAAGCAATCAATTCTTTGGGCGCTTTGATGAGTGCCGGATTAGTGGGAATTGACAAGCGGGATCAGAAGGGATACAATTTTGTGAAAATGGTTCAGAACTATTTCAACACCGATAATGGTTGGAATATCATGATGAACAATACTTGTCCGGAAGTTGCACTTTTAGGTGGAGGATATGGCCGCGACTGGTGGTACGATGTTTTTCCAAATGTGCTGTATTATGCCGTTTCGGAATTACAGCCTAATGTAGAAGGTGCAGATGCGATTCAGAAAACCATTGCCGAGCAGTTCTTTAAGGCCGATTCTACCTTGAATGGAAATTACGATTATTCCTATTTCGACTATGCTGAGATGAAAGGGAAACGAAATCAGATTCCTTATCAGCAGGATGCAGCAGCAGGACATGCTTATGTGCTGTACTCGGCTTATCAAAAATTTGGAGATCCACGTTATCTGGAAGGTGCAAAATCAGCAATTGAGGCTTTGTTGAGCCAAAAAGAAAGTCGGTTTTACGAAGTACTGATGCCTTTTGGAGCTTATGTGGCAGCCCGCTTAAATGCGGAACAGGGAACCAATTACGATGTTTCGAAAATACTTGATTGGACTTTCGACGGATGTACTGCGGAAAAGGGCCGCACCGGCTGGGGAATTATTGCAGATCGTTGGGGAGATTATGATGTTTCGGGCATACAGGGAAGCCTGACTCAGGATGGTGGCTACGGTTTTTTAATGAACACCTTCGACATGGCCTGGCCGCTGGTACCAATGGTTCGATACGATCAAGAATATGCCCGGTCCATTGGGAAATGGATGTTGAATGCAGCAAATTCCTCTCGTTTGTTCTATCCTTACGAAATTCCGGACAGAAATCAGTATTTGCCTGAAAATAAAAGCATAACCCGTAATGTAATCGCCTACGAGGGATTAAAGAAGGTTGATGCTTATAACACCGAGGAGTTTAAAGGAGTTTCGCCGGTAGCACTGGGCGATGGACCAAATTGGGTGGTTAGCCAGCCAAAACTATCCATGTTTAGTATTTACGGATCGGCACATGCCGGAATCTTTGGTTCTATCATCAGGAAAACAAATGTGGAGAAGATTCTGCAATTGGATTGTCTTGCGACAGATTTCTATAAAAATGAATCCTATCCAACTTATTTATACTTCAATCCTTACGATGAGGTAAAGAAAATCGACTATTCTTCAGAACAAGGAATTGATCTGTATGATATTATTTCCGGGAAGCTTGTTGCTGAAAAGATTTTTGGCAAAGGAAGCTTTTCAATTGAAGGAAATAAAGCGATGGTAGTGGTTGAAATTCCTGCGGGATCAAAAATAGAACGATCAAAAGAGAAAGTGACGGCAAATGGAATTGTTATCTCTTTTTATTAAGGAACTACTATTTTTTGAAATGGGCGGTTCTATTGGTAAAATGACAACATAAATATCTGGTTGAATTGGATCATTTAAACGATTCAATTCAACTGGAAATAATAAGATCTCAAGTGCTTTAGATATAGTATCATTTAATTAGACGATTACGGAAACGATAGCAATTTCTTCAAATAGGATCCTTGATGAATTGTTATTTATAGAAAAATTACGCTTTTAATTCACTGTTGTTAATTAAAATAAAATCTATGAAAACTATGTTTTTAAATTTAAAAAGAGGAATACTGGGCTTTGTATTTATCTTTTTGACAAGTGCTGTCTTTGGGCAGGTTCTTGTATCAGGAAAAGTTACCGACGTAAGTGGAGAATCATTACCAGGTGTTAGTGTTTTTGTAAAAGGCACAAGTGTTGGTTCCATTACAGATATTGATGGAGATTACAGTTTAGAAGTGCCTGAAAATGCACAAATCCTGGTTTTCTCTTTCATTGGAATGAAAAATCAGGAAGTTGAATTCACTGGGCAAACCAGTATCAATGTTATTTTGCAAGAAGATGTAACTGGTTTAGATGAGGTTGTTATTGTTGGTTATACAGCAAGAAAAAAATCTACATTAACAGGAGCCGTATCGGTTGTTAATCTTTCAGATATGGAGAAAACACGAGTACCAAATGTTTCTCAGGCCTTGCAAGGTCAAATTGCAGGGGTATTGGTAACATCAAGTACAGGTGCGCCGGGAGATCCTATTCAAATACGTATTCGTGGAGAAGGAACTATTGGAGATAACAATCCGTTGTATGTAGTAGATGGAATTCCTTCTCGCGATATTACCTTTTTAAATCAGGCCGATGTTAAAACTATGACTGTTTTAAAAGATGCCGCTGCAGCAGCAATTTATGGTTCCAGAGCTTCCGGTGGTGTAGTATTAATTACCACTAAAAGCGGATCGATAGGGGAAACAAGTTTCGATGTAAACTATTACACAGGAATTCATAAGGTTGCCAACCTTCCTAATATGCTGAATGCTGAGCAGTACATGAATACCCTCGAGAAAGCTTGGGACAATTCAGACAGAACAGGAGCAAATCCTTATACCGCTGATAAAGGCAGATCTGATTTTGCTGACACAGACTGGCTTGATGAATTGTTTGAAACAGGAAGATCACAAAATTTGCAGGTGACAGCTGGTGGAGGAACTGAAAAAATGCAATATTTAATGTCTTTGGGTTATTATGGACAGGATGGAATTGTTGTATTTGATAATGATAAATACCAAAGATTAAATTACAGAACCAATCTCAATATCGATGTAACGGATCGAATTAAAATTGGGACAAATCTGCAATTGTCTTATTCAACACAAGATAAAACAGCATCAAAAGGTGAAAGTCTAATTCGATATGCTTTATTAAGAGCTCCCGTATTAGCAGTTCGTAAAGATGTGAATGATCCTACTTACTCTGAAAGAGATCCTTTTACGGATATGCCGTTTTTCACGCCAACGGGCTATGATCAGGGATTACAAAGATCGATGTATGAAATGGTAGGTAACCCTGTTGCCAAAGCCTATTTTACAGATGATCAGCGAAAGATTTATAAAACATTTGGAAATGTTTATGGTGAATTTGCTTTTTTGGGTAATAAAGAACTAAAATTCAGAACAAATATCGGGGTTGATTTATCAATGTTTCACAACAAAGCTTTTAATGAGAATTATGGTGATGATGATGGTGGTGGATCTGCAGTTGATCAAGGATTGGGCAGACAGAACAGACCTAATAGCTTGAGTGAAGAAAGAGGAGAAGCACGTACAATTACCTTTAATAATACATTAAATTACGCGAAAACCTTCAAAGAAAAGCATGATTTTAGTGCAATGGTAGGTACCGAATATATTGACAATTATGAATCATCAATAGGAGCCAGCAGAGCTCGCTTCCCTTTTACAACTGATGAATATCGGTATTTGGATTATGGTGGATCGGATCTTGATCTTTGGAATAGCGGATCTGCTTCAGAGTGGGCATTATTCTCTTTGTTTGGATCAACATCTTATGCGTATGATGACAAATATATGGTAACTGCTAATTTGAGAGCTGATGCTTCATCAAGGTTTTCTGAAAGCAATCGTTGGGGCTATTTTCCTTCTGTTTCTGCCGGATGGACAATTTCCAAGGAAGATTTTATGAAGGATGTTGATTGGTTGTCTAACTTAAAATTAAGGGCAAGTTGGGGTAAATTAGGAAATCAGGAGATTGACAATTATGCGTATTTAACTTTGGTTAGTCAGGTAGATGGTATTGTTAAGACTAACCGCTTTGGAAATTCTGATTTGAAATGGGAGAGTTCTACTCAATCAAATATTGGTGTTGATGTTGGTTTGCTTAATAGTAAACTGGTACTAACGGGAGAATATTTTGAAAAGAATACGACAGATATTTTATTGCCGATTGGATTACCATCTGTTGTTGGTGATGTATCTCCTACAATTGTAAATGCAGGCGAGGTGAGTAATAAAGGATTCGAATTCTCTATAGATTACCGCAATTCAGGCAAAGAATTCAAATACAATGTAAACGCGAACATTGCGACATTAACTAATAAGGTTGAAAAGCTACATCCAAACGTTCCCAATATCGTAACGGATGTAACAAAAACTGAAGTTGGACATGCATTAAATTCCTACTATGGATACAAAATGGTTGGAATTTATCAAAATCAGGCAGAAATAGACAATCATCTGTTTACTGAAGGAAATGCAAAACCAGGAGACATCAAATTTAAGGATGTAAACGGTGACGGGAAAATTAGTGCAGATTATGACAGAGAATTTATTGGAAGTCCTATTCCCGAATTCACTTATGGTTTTTCATTCTCATCTACCTATAAAGGATTTGATTTTTCAATGCTTTTTCAGGGAGTAGCAGGTGTTGACAGATACAATCAAGGGAAACAAATTGTAGATTATGATACACGTCCGTTTAATTATACCACAGCGATATTAGGTGCATGGGATGGGGAAGGCAGCAGCAATAGCATACCAAGAGTTGCTTTTGAAGACAATGGAAGCAGTAAGGTGTCAAGCATTTTCGTTGAAGACGCTTCCTATTTCCGACTAAAGAATATTGAAATTGGATACACAGTAACGGCACTAAAAGGAATTGATAATATTCGTTTCTATGTATCCGGGCAAAATTTATTTACAATAACTGACTATACCGGTTTAGATCCGGAATCTACCGATCTAATGGATTTAGGAACTTATCCTCAATCAAAATCAGTTTTGTTTGGCGTAAATGTGAAGTTTTAATAGTAAAAAGTATAAATTATGAAATACATATATAGTATAATCATTATTTTCTTCTTTGCAGGTCTTACGAGTTGTACAGATGAATTAAGCAATGACCCAATTGGCCTTTTAACCAAAGATCAGGTTGATTCAGATCCTACAATTACTACAATTGAGTCTTCGGTAAGCTCATCATACTTACCTCTTTCAAATACCTTGAATGGGATTATATCTGATTGGAGATGGGATTTAGGAACAGTATTTAGAAATGATATTGTTTTGCAGGATATTGCAGCCAATGATATGAATAAGAAATGGAATCCAGATGGTGACCAAGCTTGGATGGATGAACTGGCAAGTTTTACTTTCACACCCGAAAATCAAGCGTTTAATGGAATCTGGGTGTACGATTATGAAGGTATTAGTAGAGTTAACATAGCCATTAACTTTTTAACTGATACTGAGATAGTTCAGAAAACAGGAATTGATGATGCCCGTAAGAAACAATTATTAGCAGAAGCTTATTTTTTAAGAGCTTTCTACTATTTCGATTTGGTAAATAATTTTGGCGATGTGCCATTGGTACTTAAGTCTCCGGATTCATTCGAGGAAGCCTTTGCTGTTTCAGTCAGAGCATCTGCAGATGAGGTCAGAACACAGATAAATTCAGATTTAACAGCAGCGAAAGCGATCGCTCCTGATGTCAAATATCCTGATGTTGCTGAACCATGGAGAGCTTCAAAAGGAGCTATTATTGCATTGCAGGCTAAAGTAGCTTTGTACAGCAACGATTGGAGCGCAGTACTTAGCTTAATTACAGAACTGGACGCGCTTGGATTTTACAGTTTGAATGGAAATTATTTTGATAGTTTTGATGCAAGTAAGGAATTTGCAGAAGATGAAGTGATTTTTGCATACGATCATCGTTCAGGCGAAACTCCTAATAATACGAATGGACTTGGCGATGTAATTGGGTGGGGATTCTTTGCTCCTACTGATGATTTTATCAATGCTTTTGAAGCCAATGATCCCAGATTGTTATATACCATTGATGTTCCCAACAAGCGTGCATCAAAAATAGTGGGATCAACAACTGATCTAATTGATTATGGTAATAAAGTATACATACGCTATGCTGATGTATTACTTTGGAAAGCAGAAGCTTTGAATGAAACTGGAGATTACCCAGGTGCAGTTGCTATAATTAACCAGATAAGAACCAGAGCCAGAACCAGTCCAACAGCTGATGGCTCGGTAGTACCTGCAGGAACACTTGCAAACAGAGGAAGCTCAACAAATCCGGCAGAAATAAAAACTTGGTTGATGTCTGAAAGAAGAGTCGAATTGGGTTTTGAATCACAAAGATTTAATGACTTGAAAAGATGGGGGACAGCCAAAGCGGTATTAACAGCACTTGGAAGAAATTACCAGGATCACAATGCTCTTTATCCAATTCCTCAAAAAGATATTGATAAGTCTGGTGGATCAATTACACAAAATCAAGGTTATTAAAAGATCTTTTGTAATGGGAATATTGTTGAGTTAATTGATGTTTAAAGAGAAGTAGTTAGTTCTAAGACGCTGCTTCTCTTTTATTTTAATGCGTGATCCTTTATCAAGCATAAAATGGCTGTATTATTTAAGAAATGGGCATATTAACCTATGATAAATACCTAATATACAATTCGTTAAATAAACAATAAATGTTGGATAAAAATATAAAATTTGCAATTCTCCTTTTGTTTTTTTTCATTGAAACAATTGGGTTTAGTCAAAATATCAATCTAAAAGTTGTTGGAAATACTGAACAAGGTTTTAGTGTAGATATCTACAATAACAATCAGTTGCTGATTCATAATTCAGAAGAATTTTCATTAAAAGCAGCAAATCTGGATTTGAGTGAGACAAGCGAAATTGCTGCATGGAAAGGAGCTGAATGGACAGGAAATGAAAATCTAATAAAATTATCAAAAGAGACCTATTTGTTAGATTTTGATTTGAACTTATTAATCACAGTTACCTATGAAGTTATCAATCAACATGTGGTTAAAAAAACGGTTGATTTATTTCAATCGGGGATTCCAACCTTATATTTTACAATTGAAGAAACTTCAAAACCAGCAGAAGAACCTTCAAAATATGTAACTTTTGAACACGATGATTTCCCGGGAGGTTTTTCCCATGAAATGAATCCCTCAGCAGGTTTTGTGACTCCCAATAATTTATTGGTAGGGTTTTTAATGGATGCCGGGTATAAAAATCATTATACAAGAACAACCAGACGTCGTTTTAACGGTCATGGTGGAGGATTTGTAGGAATGAGAAGACTTCCGGATCCAGCGTTGGTGGAAGTAGCAACATTGTCAGAAAGAGAAAATAAGCAGCATTTTATCAAACAAACATTTGGTGAAATGTACAATTTAGATACCGGGAAAGAGACAATTTTAAAACTTGAGGATACTTATAAAAAAGTTGGTGTTGTCACTATTAATAAAACCACTGATTTATTTACTCTTAGTGGGGAATCTTCTAATCGTTCCGGAATTGAATTAATTACGCCCTTAACAGACCAAAAAATATACACAATTTCTTTTTTGGCTAAAGGAAGTTCTCCAATAGCCGTAAAACTTTTTAGGAATAAGAATGGCCTAAAAACGGTGGAATTGGAACATGGTATTAAATACATTGACCAATTTCCAATACAAGAAAATGACTGGACACTTTTTAAAGGAAGTATAATGGTTCCGTATATTGAGCATGATAGTGTTTCTATGTTTATTGGATCTCAATCCGGGGAAAAATATTCCATTCAAATTAAAGATTTGCAGATTGTTGAACATCAACCTTTAGTACAACCATACAATAAAATGAATATGGGAGAAAAGGCAACTAAAACTACCTATGTTTTTGTTGAGCCTTGGGTAAATCATCATGATTTTGTAATTTCTTCACAATCCCGTTTAGCAGAAGGGAAAGGATTTAAAGGAACTCTGATAGAGAAGATGTTGTACTCAAATTTCAACATGCTAACATGGATTACTTCTATAAATGATTTTACACCCTTGAATGTGCCTAATATGAATTATGCACCCGACATGTACAACAGAGATTCATTTTTCTCAATAGTTTCAAGTTATAATAAAGAATTGAATCTTGAAATATGGGAGCAATGGGCAAAAACTCAAAACGAAAAAGGAGCCATAGCCACCATTATAACGCCTTATATGGGTACTGTTGAGTTTAAAGATAATGAAGCAACTATTCAATTCTTAATTTGGGCAATGATGAACAAAAGACGTTTTGGAGTAAGCCTTCCTAAAGATAAAATTGATAAAGCAGTTTCTTATGTCTTAAATGAGTTTGATGAGAATAGAGATGGAATATGTGCTTCTCATTTTACATTAAGCCAAATTGACATTAATGAATACAATCCAAAAACAAGTGATTTAGCGGTAAATCAAGGAATGCTTGCTATTGCGCTTCGCACTATTAAAGAGTTGGGATATGATATTTCAGATTCATATTTGGAAAAAGCTGAAAAGGCATATTTGAACTTTTATGATACAACAAGAAAGCATATGGTGTTTGATAAAGAATATCCAGACATCATTACTTTTACCGACTTAGAACCAGAATTTTTTTCTTTGTGGTTGTTTAATAGACCCATGTTAACTGATGAGATGGTAATTAATCATCTTGAACAAACACCAATTCTTAATAAAGTTTCAAATTCACCTTATCCAGAATATGGAACAACAGCTCCGGTTTGTATAAGATTAACAGATGATGAAAAGGGATATGCTTATTTAACTTCGGATTATCAGCCATTTAGAGAGTTTGGAGTATCTAATTATAAAAATGGAGCTAGAGATGGGATGTATTACAACGGTGGGAGTTGGATGCGTGCGGAATATTGTGGATATGTTGTAGGTTTAAGACATGGATGGAAAAAAGCAGAAGCGCTTATGGAAAATAGAGCTTGGGCAGAAATTAATCTCAATCCGGAATGGCCTTATTCCAAAGAATTTATTCCGACAAAATGGGAGACAACAGATACTTGGTGGCCATCAACCCGTGGATTATGCTGGAACGTTTTTATTCTGATGGCTAATGAGGTTGCCGGACTTAGAACTCCCGAAATGGATCCTGATTGTAAAAAATAGAGAATCGTTATTAATAATTATTTAAACGAAATGTCCTCAATATCAAATGTGATATTGAGGACATCTTTTTGATACCATTACCAATGGTCTTCAGGTGTTTTCCTGATTGGTATCGTTGAGGATATTTTTCTTGTAATCAGTAGGCGATTCACCATAAAGCTCTTTAAAACAACGGTAAAAATAGGTTCGGTTATTGAATCCTGTTTCATAGATGATCTCAGAGACCGTGTAAGAAGATTCCAGTAGAAGAGATGCAGCTTTCTTCAATCGAAAATTACGAATGAATCCATGAGGTGTAAATCCGGTAACTGCTTTTATCTTACGGTACAATTGGGTTTTACTCATCGCCAGTTGATCTGCCAATAGGTCGGCGTTTAATTCGGTTTTATCCAGATTGTCATCTACAAATTTCTGCAGATTGTCCACAAATTTCACATCTCGTTTGTAAAGTCCCGACACATCTTTTACCGAAACAGTTTGAACCGATTGAAAAGCATCACGAACCTGATTTCGCATTTCGATTAATTTTCGAATTCGAACTTTAAGATGACGGGGATCAAATGGTTTTGGAATGTAACTGTCTGCACCCGATTCAATTCCTTGAATCCGATGTTCCAGTTCTCCTTTTGCAGTCAATAAAATAACCGGAATATGACAGGTGTTAATGTTTTCTTTTATGGCGTTGCACAATTCCAGACCATCCATTTCAGGCATAATAATGTCACTTACAATAACCGAAACATCATTTGAATTTATTTTATCGAGTGCTTCAAGACCGTTTTTTGCCAGTAAAACATTATAGTCCTGATGTAAAATATCGTCGATTAAATTTCGAAGCTGTTCATTATCATCTACAACCAGAATATTGGGTTTAGGGTTCTCTCCATCAGAAGTTTCTGTTTCTTTGTTTGCAAAAGAGACAAGTTCTAAACCCATTATTTCTTCAATTGCTCTGTCTTTTATTCTGCTTTCATCAATTACAATTTCATTTTGTTTTTCACGATTTGAATATTGACTTTTCGAGATTGGAATTGAAATTGTAAAGCAACTGCCTATGTTGGGCTTACTTTCCAATTGAATGCTTCCTTTGTGAAGTTCAATCAGACTCTTGGTTAAGGACAAACCAACTCCGGCACTTTCCGAAAATCTTTTTTCTTTAGGCAAAGAGTTTGCATTTTGAAAGAAACGGTCAAATATTTTATCCTGATATTTTGTTGGGATTCCAATTCCGTTATCAGTTATTCTTATGACTGCATTTTTTTGTTGGCGTAGTAATTCAATACTAACACTTCCTTTTTGCGGCGTATATTTTAGTGCGTTAGATATCAGATTCAGCAATATCTTTTCCATGATATTATTATCGAACCAGCCAATGATATCTTGCGAGTTGTCGATCAATTTTAATTCAATGTCCTTTTCCTGAGCATATTGAGTAAATGCCTCTGTTATTGTTCTTGTGAAATCAGTAAGGTTGTAGTTTTGAACCTGCAATTTAAAATGGCCGGTTTCCACTTTCCTAAAATCGATTAATTCACGAATAAGATGCAATAACCGGGTGGAATTGTTGTAGATAGATTTTACATATGGAGAAATTTCTTTGTCGTTGGGGTGCAGATCCATGAGTTGAGCTGCCGGAGCCATAATTAAGGTAAGTGGAGTTCTAAATTCATGAGCGATATTCGTAAAAAATTGAAATTTATAATGGTTTATTTCTTTGGTTTTTTGAATTTCCAACTTCTCAATTTCTAACTTATTTCTCATTTTTGTTCTGCGAAGAAGTAAAAAGATGAATAGAAAAATGGCCATAAATGTAATGAAGACATATGAAATATATGCCCAGGTTGTTTTCCAGAAAGGGGGATAGATTGTGAGTTTGATTTCACGTGTGTCCGGATTCCAAATGCCGTCTTCATTCGTACATTTTACTTTGAAAATATAATCTCCGGGCGGAACATTGGTGTAAGTGGCTTCACCTTCTTTTTTAATTAATGTATAATCTGTGTTAAAATTCTCCAGCTTAAAAGCATACATGCACTTTTGCTTGTTATGGAAGTTTAGGGTGGTGAATTCGAATCGGAAAAAATTTTGGTCGTAGTTTAGTTTTAACGAATCAGACATATCAATGTAGAAAGGAACAGGGTTCTTTTCTTTCTCAGGTTCGTTAAATACCGAAAAATTAGTAATGGCAAGCCTCGGGAAATATTCTATGTCCGAAACCTTATTCGGATCAAAATAAGTAAGACCATTAACACCACCAAAATATAATTTGCCGGTCTGTTTTCCAAAACACGATGCACCATCAGTAAATTCGTTACTCTGCAGTCCGTCTGAATAAAAATAGCTCCGTATTTGCCTGTTCCTGTAATTCAGTTTTGCCAATCCATTATTTGTACTTACCCAAATGTTGTCGTTTTGATCAGTCTGAATAGCGTGAATCGTATTGTTTGGCAATCCATTTTGTTCTGTGTAGTGAGTAAACTGATACGGAAAAGTGGTTAGGTTCAATCTGTCAAGTCCTCCGCTGGTACCTATCCACAGGTTCTCATTATTCGATTTGCACAGGCTTAAAACATCATCATTCAGTAAGGAATTAAGATCGTTTGAGTTGCTTCTGAAAGCCTCAAATTTTTCTGAAATTGTATTCAAACGGTAAAGACCGCCACCACGGGTACCTATCCACATTATATTGGGTTCACCCTCAACTATTGAATAGATTATATTGCTGTTTAGTCCGTTTTTATTGAGAGGATCACTTTTGTAGTGACTGTGATCTCTCAGACGGTATTTCCCATCTTTTTTGCGCACAATACTCAAACGAAATAAACCATAACCACTGGTACCTATCCATAAATCGTTAAATGCATCCAAACAAATTGAATAAACAGATCCCAATTTAATGTCTGATGTATTCTCAAAATCATCTGGGAAGTGTAAAATCTTTCCGGTTTTAGTTTCAAACATGTCAATTCCTTTACCATCAACACCAATCCAAATGTTTTTAAAAGAATCATTGCCTAAGGATAATACTGCATTGTTCGAAAGTCCGTTTTGGGTATCGAAAACCTTGGTGGGTGTATTAGTCTTAGTGATTAAATTTAATCCGTTTCCTCTGGTACCTATCCATAAATTTCCATTTTCATCTTCATGCGCGGCTCTAACAATGTTGTGGTTTAAATTGCCTTCCGAAAGATCTCCTTTTTTTATCAATTCGAAGAAATTGCCCTCCATGATGTATTTGTGTACTCCATCTCCATCGGTGCCAATCCATAAAAGATCGGGTTTTGTTTGGGTGATCGACCAGATCTTAACCTTTTTGTTTTCAGAGTTCTCTAAAAGTTTGATTTGGCATGCTTCAGACAAATTTAATTTGAATATTTCTCCTTCATCGGTACCTCCCCACAAAAATTCACCATCTAAGCTTACCGATAAAGAAGTAACAGAAAAGGGAGTGGACTGAGGTTTGGTTTCTTGAATTGTTCCGTCTTCAAGATTAATGGATAGAAGTCCTCCCTTGTTTAAGCTTACAAAAAGAAAGAGCTGTTTATGGTAGGTATAAAACCAGTTTTTATCAGAATCAAACTTGTATTTACTGCTTAGATAAATTGTTTTTGTAATTTTCCATGTGTCTCTGTGCTCCAATTTATATGCATTTCCTTCTTCCGACAAACACCACAACTGTTCATTGGATGTAAATGCAAAACCAACTGTTTTTTTGGTAATGTCTTCCTGATTGGAAATTTGAATTGGTTCAGAAAATTGTTTGTTTTCATAGTCAAATTTGCAAATGCCGTAATTGTATTTACTGCACCAAATTATCGAGTCAGAATCTAAACTGGTACGGTAACTTTCTTCACGATATTCTATAAAATCAGTGTTGTTTAAGTAGGAGGTAAAAATATTTTGTTCGTAATCATATGTATTGAGGCCATTTTCGGTCACGATCCATAAATTATTGAACCGGTCTTCAAGAATATTCCTAATGATGTTGTTGTTGATTGTGTTTTTACGAAAGGCATTGGGCTTGAATACTTTTATATTGCTTCCATCGAATCGATTTAGTCCATCCCATGTTCCAAACCACATGTATCCTTTCGAATCTAAATAAGATGAAGTTACGGCACTATTGGATAGTCCTTCTATACTTCCTATTTGATTGTGTCTCCAGTTGCTTGCTTTAAAACCAGTAAGAAATAAAAACAGTATTAAACCCCAAGTAAGAACTCTTAACATTTTTTTTAGGAAAAGTAACAAAATACGAATACGTTGACAAGGTGAAGTCATTCTAATTTTATCTGTTAGACTCGTTTTTAGTAAATTAGGGAATAAAGTATACAGATAAGGAAGCAGAGTATACTAGCCAGTGAGCTATAAGGATTTTATTTGTAGAGTGGTGAAAATGGAATGAACCATTTAAATGATAGAATTATGGAAAATTGTAAGAGAAAATTACAGATTACTGATTGGGAGACAGAAGTTGATTTAAATAAACCTGTTTCCAGATATCCTGGGAATCCAATTATCACATGTGCCGATGTTAACTGTGTTTGGAAAGATCCAAGATACCAGGTAATCACTGTTCACAATGCGGGCATTACATTCTATAACGATGAGGTGATTATGTTGTTTAGATCACATCTTCGAAATGGAATTTCTGTGATTGGTACTGCTCGCAGCCGCAATGGAATAAACAATTGGGCGATTGATTCTGAACCAAGTATAAAACCCTGTAATGATAAGGATGTGTTTGCTGAGGGAACTAATAAGAATAACTTGATTGAAAATGAAGCCGGAGGAGTTGAAGATCCAAGGATTTCTCGTATAAGAGACACTTATTTTATTACTTACAGTGCTTATCATGCACTGGAAAAAGATAAGGTTCGGGTTTCGTTGATTACAACTCAGGATTTTAAGTCGTTTGTAAGGCATGGTCCGTTAATGGATGTGGATATGCGGAATGTCGTAATTTTTCCTGAGAAAATTAATGACAGGTATTATGCTCTTTTCCGCCCTAATGATCATACTGAAGATCACACCGGAGGCGTTTTTAAAGAGATTCAAATTGGTTGCAATAAAGATATTTTCAATAATAATTGGATTTTAACAAAAGAACCAATTATGAGACAGGCTGGAGGACCAAGCACATTTGGCAGTAAAATAGGACCGGGTGCAACTCCGATTAAAACAAAATACGGGTGGATTAATATTTTTCATGGGGTGAGAGGCACTATGGATGGTAATCCTTATACTTTGGGTGTCGCTCTTCATGATTTGAAAAACCCGGAGAAAGTTCAGGTATCTAATATTCCGATTCTATTTCCTGCTAAAGCAGACTGCAGAACGAAAGACGAAGAGTATGTTCATGTTCCCAATGTCGTATTTTGTTGTGGTGCTCATCGCAAGGATGATGGTACAATATTTATCTATTACGGGGGAAATGATACCGTAATGAATGTTGGAGTTACACATGAAGATGTACTGGTTGAACTTTGCCTTAAATATCCTCAAAATTCTATGAATGGAATTCCGGCATACCCATTTTAGATTTAAAAAAGCGGATAGGGGATTCTCTTTAAGGATTACATTTTTAATATTCTTTAACACTTGTTCCAATCTGTTAACTACATTTTGAAGTAGATTTGTTTCATAGAGATTAAAGATTAGGTTTTTCATAGATTTAGGATTTTAGATAAATTGATACCCGGCCGAACACCGGGTTTCTTTTTTTTAAACTGCAGTTCACCTTACCAGACCAATTACTCCAATTAATTTAAGCTTCTTTAACTTCTTTTTCAGGCAATTAACATTTTAATGATTTACCTTTAGAAAAGAATAAAACTAGTAAGTGGTTTTTTTCATAGATTAAAGATTTAGGTTAGTAATTAGTGGTTAGTGAAAAAGTCTGGTGTGATGCCCGGGCTTTTTTCATTTTATGATATTCGTTTTTCAGTCGGCTATTTTTGATGTACTTGTTTAATTTATTTGCATTTGGAGAGCATAGTGAATAACTATTTAACTTTTATTAATCAAACATGGTTGAATTAGTGAACATATTTCGTAGATTTGATATCATAACTTAATTGAATACTATCAATTTTAATCTGAAAAATTAGACCATGAAAAAATCTATTTTAATACTTTTTGTATTTGTCGGGTTCGCTCTTAGCGCACAAAATACCAAAGTTGAAGTGCTGAAAGAGTTTCTAAAAGGAACCATTCAATTGGATGCAGGCAATATTGACTTAGGACAACCAATCTTTACAATTAACGAGTTGGCCACCAGTAAAGCTGATAAAGTAGCGGATTTAACAAAGGAAAATGTTGCTGAAGTTTTAGCCGAAGCAAAAAACTATTCTACATGCATTATCACTGTAGGAGTGCACACAATTGTTAAGGTTACAGATTTTGAAGATTGCAGTCCTAGCGGCGCATGGGGTGCATGCATGCCAATGGGGAAAGGCTATATTCAAAAGGCGGGTGTTTTATCTGAAGTAAATGATTACCTTAAAAATATCATTGGACGACCAGGTTCTCAGGAGAGAAAAGTGTTTCTGTTTAAATAAAAATTTGCAATAGAATAAATGAAGAAAGTTCTGCTGATAAAAATTGGCAGGACTTTTTTTACTTTAGTTGACCCGTTAATTAGCCTTGGTTTTTTAATTTTTGTATCGAAGGCAAATTTCTATTCTTACTGGTAATTGTATATTTCAAAGGAAACTCTTCGGTTGTTAGCGCGGCTTTTATTGTCAGTATTTGCTACAACGGGTAAACTTTCGCCATGAGGGACAACGATTATTTGGTTATCGGGAATACCGTTTAGAACCAAATAATTTTTTACAGTTAACAAGCGTTTGTAAGCCAATTCTATGTTAGAGCTGTCGGAACCTATGTCATCTGTATGTCCGTGCATTTTAAGCGTGTAGTTCTGGTTCTTTTTCAGGATTTTTATTAAGATTGCCAGTTTATTTCTGGAATATTCGGTAAGGGTATAGTTTCCAAACGAGAAATAGATGTTTTCAAGATGATCTTCCATATCTATTTTTTCTTCTTTCTGCTCCGGGCATCCTTTGTTTTCGAAACTTCCTGCTATTTCCGGACAAAGATCTTCACTGTCAACGATTCCATCTCCATCAGAATCTACCGGACAACCGGTTTCGTCAACAATGTAATAGGAAGGCGTATTAGGACATTGATCAATATCGTCGGCCACACCATCTCTGTCCTGGTCAGACTGTTTATCTCTTTTTTCCATTTCCTCCAAAGCCTTTCTTAAATAATCTATTTTTTTGTATTTCTCGGCCAGCAGGGTTTTAAGGATACTGCTGTCGTTGTCCAAAATTCTGTCTGGTTTTTTATCAGAAGATAGTGGGAGACTAAAGCCAAGAAGGAATTCATGATTGTTGGATGCGTATCGTCCGGCTTTTTTGACACCAAGATCATAAGAATATCCAATCGTAAAGTTTTTAAGAATCTTTACACCTAAATTAAGTCCCAGTGAGAATTCATCACGATAATTAACCGCAAACCACCCTTTGTCTTTTAAATCAGCAATAACATTCACATCGTACTGAAAAGGTGAATTATCGGCATATCTAAGAAGCAGGAACGGAGAAATGCTAAGGTTTTTAACCATATTGATTGGAAACCTGCAGCCACCGGTTACCAAAAATTGTCTGTCTAATTGGTAAGTACTTTTCTTATCACCACTCGATTCGGATATTGAGTTGTTGAGTAGTTGAGGCACTGTGATGCCCAGTAACAGGTTATTATAAGTGTAATAAACACCTAAGTTAGCCATAAACTCAGTGTTTTTGATGTTGTTGTTAAGTAAGTATGGATCGCTGGAGTCTGCTATAATTCCTGACATATCCATTCTAAAATCTGAAACTCCGGCAGAAATACCGAATCGAAGGTTGTGTTTGTCGCTGAATTTTAAACGGTACGAATAGCTAAGTAATGCTTGTGTGTTACTAAAAATACCTACATCATCGTTTGTCAGGTTTAAGCCAGCACCATATTTCCCATCATTTAATGCAGCATCTGCTGTGAAAACATGCGTAACCTGACCGCCATCAAAACCCATGAATTTTTGATTGCGGATAAGGTATGAATTGAATAATCCATTTGCTCCTGTAGCTGCCGGGTTGTATACAACAGGATTAATGTAATACTGATCAAGTAATGGCACTTGTTGTGCTTTTGCAGAAAAATCAGCAAAAGCTATTAGTATTAAAATGATTGTTGTAAGCCTTACTTGGATTCTCATAATATGCGTATATTCAGCTTAATTCTTGCCAAGAATGGATATCGTTCCCCTGATTGGGTTAATTTTTTCTGAGTTAAAATCGATCAGGTAGTAGTAAGCACCATTGGGCAGAATCGATCCGTTATAACTTCCTTTCCAATTATTTTGATAAGATTTGGCATGATAAATTTCCTGTCCGTAGATATTGAAAATGGATACCTCAGGAGCATTTAAATCCGATTCGTATTGAATCAGCCATTCGTCATTTTTCCCGTCACCATTCGGAGTGAGTGCATTGCCGACAACAACCTTTTTACCATCCTCTAAATGTATTTCGGTTAGCTGACCAGCATCTGAAGATCGGCAATAATTTGCATCAACAACAAGTATTTGATAGGTTCCTATGGCTAAATTATCTAACTCCAATACATTCTCTTCGATCGAGTAGGTATCGCCCGGATCGATAATAAATTGGTAAGGAGGTGTTCCGTCAGTTGTACTAATTGTGAGCTGTCCATCATTCTCAAATTGAACATCCCTGCTAAGAATTTGCAGTTTTGGATTTTTATGAACCACAATTTCGGGTTTTGAGCCAATGAACTCATCTGCACAATTGCCAATTGTTATTTTGTAACTGGATTGTTCCTTAGGCAGAATTTCTTCGAAAACAACTGCTTCTCCCGAACCGGTTATGCTGCCAATCTCCTCGTTTCCATCGTGCAAAATATATTCTATTCCATCAATTGACGTGGGCAGCTCAACATCTACAAGTTCACCCAGGCAAATTTCCGAGGGAGTTACAAAACTTTCCAGTGAGAGAGGGGTAATATCAAAAAGGTCAATTTGTTTACTGCTGCTTAAAATCTTTTTATCTGTACAAACAGATTCATAGGCGTAAACCTGATATTTGGTCGGTTTTAATGGCTTTAATGAAGGAAAGGTGATTGTATTTCCATTGCCTATAATGTTTGCTTCCAGAAAATTACTTCCATCGTGAATTTGGTAATAAATGCCTTCTTCACTATTTTCAATCGATAAAACGACTTCTTCGCCGACACATATTTTTTCACGACTGGCTATAAGCTCCCGATCGATTTGTGGTGGATTGTGAACGTCAACGTCAACAGTATATCTAATATTTATTGGGTTTATGCATTTGTTTCCCAGTGCTTCAATTCGATAAGTGGTTGAAGAAGAGGGGATAGTTGGTTCAAAGTTTATGTCCTCACTATTTCCAGCTAAAGGCGATCCAATTGGAGTATCTCCGGCAAAAAGCTGATAACTAACAGCCGGGTCGGTTGGTGTCAAAGAAATTATTACTTCCTCGTCTTTGCAAATGGTATGTTTGTCAATAGTTGGGTGTAAATGATCCTCCGGAGGAAGGCCAACTAAAACTTTAGCTGTTTGTTGGAGTGTTGATGTAGAAGCACAGGTGTTGTTCGTTGCAACGATATGATAAATTACAGATCGAAAAGGAGAGAATTCAGGAAAAGAAATGCTTGAATTGTTTCCCTGAATTGGGCTTTGCTGCATGTATGTGCCATCGTATAATTGGTAGCTAACTCCTAATTGACTGCTGTTTAGTGAAATAATTGTTTTTTCCCCAATGCAGATTTGATCTTCGGATATGCTTACGGCGATATTGTCATCCGGCTTGTTGATAACTTCGATGCTTACAGTTTGAGACAGGTCAATACTTTCTAATGTTATTGCATTAATTGCCGTAATATGGTATGCGGTCGAGTAATTAGGGGTTATGGTAAAATGGATTGTAGAACCATTTCCTGCCTGCGGACTGCCAATATTTGTATCTTCAGATTTGAGTTGGTAGTTTACACCAATTTCACTTTGTGTGATATGGATTTGAGTAAGTTCTCCTTCACAGATTATTTCTTTATCAATAGTAATCGAAAGTGAATTATCCGGAATTGAAGTTAAAAGATTAATCTTGCTGTGATGTAATGAATATCCTTCTTTTGCAAAGCTTGTTGATAGTAAATAAATAATAAGTAAGATATATCGCAGTTGTTTGTAGATCTGGCTCATTAGTTATTTTTGATTACAGTATTCTTAAAAGGGATTTGCTGTTTTATATCTCTGTAAAAGGAACATGTAAAATATGTTCTTTTAAGAAAAATTAACAATTTAAGATTGGTGTTTTTGATGTTTTAAGAAATTTGACACAAATCATTGGTTTCCAGTTCGTATATTTATGTGGCTGTAAATCTTAGGAAATCCCCTCGTTTAATTTATGTTTATAAATTTCTATTGAATTAAGATTTGGTTGTATTTATTTGATGGCTAGCATGTTGATGTGGATTGTGGTTTTTGCGTTGTTTATTTTGATAATCGACACAAAAACAATGACGAAAAAGCGTTTATTTAATGGCAAGGATTTGGGTTCAAAATTATTTGAATCTATATGCAGTGGAAGAAGTTCTCCCAATATATTTTTATACATTTGTTTGAACCATTTTAAAAAAGAGAGTATATATGCAAAATGCTAAACAGTTGGATTTGGACCAAAAACAAGATAAATTAGACAGAAGATATGTGAGAATGGCTTTGATTTGGGCTGAAAATTCATATTGTGTAAGAAGACAGGTTGGAGCATTAATTGTAAAGGATAAAATGATTATATCGGATGGATACAATGGAACGCCTTCCGGTTTTGAGAATGTTTGTGAGGATGAAAACTTTCAGACTAAGCCTTACGTTCTACACGCAGAGGCAAATGCAATAACCAAAGTTGCAAAATCAAGTAACAGCAGTGAAAATGCAACACTTTATGTAACTGCTACACCATGTATTGAGTGTGCAAAATTAATAATTCAAGCTGGGATTGTTCGGGTTGTTTATTCTGAAGAATATCATAGCACAGATGGAAAAGACTTGTTGGAAAGAGCAGGGATTGAAGTGAAATATGTAAATGTAAAAGAACAGATTTAAAATATTTTTCATGGGAATTAATAACAAGAGAAGCACAATATTATTTCCAATACTTTTGGCTTTTGCTGTGGTATTGGGTATGGTGTTGAATTCCGTTTTTCAAAAAGGAGCAGGTGTTGAGCCGGGCATTTTTAATTTACAGGGTTCAGGTAGTAAATTGGATGTTGTATTGAATATGATCGAGAAAGATTATGTGGATACTGTGTCATCCGGGGAATTGGTTGAAAAGGCTATTCCAGCTATACTGAAAGATCTGGATCCTCATACTGTATATATTCCGGCTAAAGACCTGCAGCGTGTAAACGAAGATTTGAAAGGTAATTTTGGCGGAATAGGAGTTCAGTTCATTCGCTATCAGGATACTGTTGCCATTGTGCGCGTTATTCCTGGTGGCCCGTCAGAAATTGCAGGAATAAAAGCTGGTGACAGAATTGTTATGGTTGATGATTCGCTTGTTGCCGGAGTTAAAATGTCGGATAATGATATTATTGATCGTTTGAAAGGACCGAAAGGAACTCCTGTTAAAATTGGAATTTATCGAAGAGGAGAGAAAAAAATCATTGATAAAGAATTATTAAGAGGATCTATACCTGTAGCCAGTGTTGATGTTGCTTATATGCTTTCGGACTCAATTGGATATATTAAGGTCAGTCGATTTGCAGCCACAACTTATTTTGAGTTTTCCGAAGGATTACAAAAATTGGCAGCTCAAGGAATGAAAAAGCTGATTGTTGATTTGCGGGGGAATACAGGCGGGTATCTTTCCGAAGCAACAAACATGATCAATGAGTTTTTGACTGAAGGTAAAATGATAGTATACACGCAGGGTAAATCTCAGCCTAAAGCGGATTACATGTCAAATGGAAATGGGCAGTTTCAGGATCTTCCTCTAATGGTTTTAATTGATGAGGCTTCTGCTTCTGCGAGTGAAATTTTTGCGGGAGCCATTCAGGATAACGACAGAGGCAGAATTGTTGGACGCAGATCATTTGGTAAAGGATTGGTGCAGGAACAGAGAAGTCTTCCCGACGGATCAGCACTAAGATTAACGGTTGCCAGATATTATACTCCAACAGGCAGATGCATTCAGAAATCATACGAGAATGGCAAAGAGGATTATTACAATGATTTGAATCACCGCTTTTTGCATGGTGAATTTGAGAAACAAGATTCAATTCATTTTGATGATTCATTAAAGTTTGAAACTCCCGGGGGAAACATTGTTTACGGTGGCGGAGGTATTATGCCTGATGTATTTATTCCTGTTGATACTTCCGGTTATTCAAATTACTTTAGAGAACTGAGAAGTAAAGGGGTAATCTATCAGTATGCATTTTCGTTTGTTGACGATCATCGGGCGGAAATGCTTGAATTGAAAGATTATAAGTCTGTGCTTGCATTTATTAAACATCAGCCTGTGGTTAAGGAATTGGTTGCTTACGCTAAAAATAAAGGAGTAAAACCGGACCCTCACGGATTGGCTCAATCATTAAATGTAATTGAGATTCAATTGAAGGCCTATATTGCAAGAGATGTAATTGACGACGAAGGTTTTTACCCGATTATTAAAGATCTTGATAAAACCTTACTTGAAGCTGAAGTTTTGTTTAAGTAGTTTTTCAAAAAATATATTTCATGGGAAGGCTCGCATTTTGCGGGTCTTTTTTATTTCTGATAGTGTGATTTAAACCTTTTTAAAAAGATCAGGTCTAAAATCTGAAATCGATTTTACAATGGTGCAGTAGTGAGAATGTTAAGTTTTTACATAAATCAATTTGATAATACCATAAAACGAAACAGCATGAAAAATATAAAGAAAAACATCGCAGTAATTGGAGTTGCAGGTTTATTGATGTGTGCAGGATTAAATCTGAATGCTCAAAGAAATATGAGTTTGAATAAGGATTGTCGCAAAGGGATTGAGTATAGCGATCAGCAAAAGGAGCAAATAAAAAAGGCCAAAATAGAGTTTGCCAAGGCAACAAAAGATTTGAAAAATGAATTGAATGAACTTCGCGCTCAGCAAAAGACACTGATGTCGGCGGATAAACCAAATTTAAAAGCCATTTACGCCAATATTGATAAAGCATCTGATTTAAAAAACCGCTTGAAAAAGGAACAGTTTGCTGTGAAGATGGATATAAAATCTGTACTTACTGCGGAGCAAAAACAGATGAGGTTGAGCTGTGTGAAAGGAAAACAGAGAATGAAGCGGGGCGAAACAAACAAGATGCAAAACGAGCATGGTAAAATGCATAACGATGGTGTTCGTAATAAAAGAGCCGTGGCATATGGACGAAGCTTTGAGCATCAAGGAATGCAAAAGGACAGACAAAATAAAAACCGGCTGAATCTTTCGGACGAGCAGAAGGAGCAGATGAAAGATCTTCGTATTGCTCATTTTAATGCATCAAAAGAGCTAAGAGATCAGGTGGAAATGTTGCAGTTAAGGCAAAAACAAATCATGACTTCAGAAAATATTGATGAGAAAATGATCATTGAAAATATGGATCGCCTGTCGGGAATTCAGAATAAATTGGCAAAGATGAAAGTGGATCACAATATGGAGGTTCGTAAGCTTTTAAATGAAGATCAACTGATTCTGTTTTTAAGTCATTTGGGAAAGGGACAAGATTTTGGGAATGGAAACAGACATAGACGCTTTAATAATTAGATTTTATAGATTTGTGATTGAGGGATCCACGTAATTTGGACCCCTTTTTTTATGAAATAGATTTTTATGTAATTCCGTATTCATTTTTGTAGTATCTTAACAGCCCAAAAAAAATAAAAATGAAAAGATTCTATATTTATTTCCTGTTTTTTACAGCATTTGTTCTTTCTTCTTGTAATGGCCATAAGGCAGAACATGTTAAGGTGAAAGTGTTTGGAACAAGTGATGTTCACGGAGCACTTTTTCCATACGATTTAGTTGGCGATAAAGAGACAACTTCTTCTCTTGCGCAGGTATACTCCTATGTTGATCAGGAGCGAAAGAAAGAAGGGGCTGAGGTTATTTTACTTGATAACGGCGATATTCTTCAAGGTGACCCTTTGGTTTATTATTCTAATTTTGAAAAGACTAAAACCAAACATATTTGCGCTGAAGTAATGAATTTTATGCAGTATGATGCGGGAACGGTTGGAAATCATGATATTGAACCAGGTCATGAGGTTTACGATAAATTGGTGAAAGAATTCCAATTTCCATGGCTGGCAGCCAATGCAGTTCGTAACTCAGACGGCAAGCCTTACTTTCAGCCTTATTCTGTAATTGAGAAGAATGGTGTTAAGATTGTTGTTCTGGGGTTGATAACTCCGGCAATTCCGAAATGGTTACCGGAAAAAATTTGGTCGGGAATGCATTTTGAACCAATGATTGAGTCGGCGCAGAAATGGATGAAAATTATTCAGGAGAAAGAGAATCCTGATTTTGTAATTGGTTTGTTTCATTCAGGAGCAGGAGAGGAGCATGATAGAACAGAGGCAAACCCTGAAAATGCATCTGTTCTTGTGGCAGAGAAAGTTTCGGGTATTGATATGGTTATTTGCGGACACGATCATCAGGAGAATATTATTTGGGTGGAAAATCCTGACAAGGAGAAGGTTTTGGTGATAAATCCGCAAAGCAGAGCTCATTTTTTGGCTGAAGTTGATGTAGATTTCAGCTGGAATCAGGAAACAAAAAAGTATCATAAAACTCTGAATCCAAAATTAATTGAGGTTCGGGATTTGCAGGCATCGAAAGAATATATTGATCGTTTTCAACCTTTATTTGATGAGGTGAGTAAATATGTTTCGCGGCCGGTTGGCACTTTTAAACATAGTATTTCTACAAAAGATGCTATGTTTGGTGATTCCCCTTTTATTGATTTGGTGCAGAACATTCAATTGGATTTGGCTGATGCCGATATCTCTTTCGCATCACCACTTTCTTTTAATGCGATTATTGATTCAGGCGAACTTCAGGTGCGCGATTTATTTAATTTATATCGGTTTGAAAATTTGCTGTACACCATAAATCTTACAGGAAAAGAGATTCATGGATTTTTGGAATTCAGTTATAAAGATTGGTTTCATCAGATGGAAAAAGCAAGTGATCCCATGTTATTTATTGAAACTACTGAGAAGGGCAGTAAGCTTAGTACGATGTTTTTTAATTACAGCTCGGCTGAAGGAATCGATTATGTAGTAGATCTTAGAAAACCATATGGAGAAAGAGTAAAAATTTTGAAGATGAGTAATGGAGAGGCTTTTGATGAGGCAAAAATGTATCGCGTAGCACTTAATTCTTATCGTGGAAACGGCGGTGGTAATCACTTAACCGAAGGCGCCGGGCTCACAAAAGAGGAATTGACGACTCGTTTGATCAACTCTACCACCAAAGATCTACGTTACTATCTTATGAAATGGATTGAGGAAAAAGGAACTATTGATATTCAATGCAATCAGAATTGGAAAGTAATTCCTGAAGAGTGGCATGCCAAAGCGACCAAAAGAGAATATGAGTTGCTTTATGGTTTAAAAGACTAACCAAATAATATTTTAATTAAGAGACTGTCCCAAAAGGGCTGCTTAAAAAATGAGGCCACCCTTTTGGGACAGCCTCTTTTTTATTTGTAAAATATTTTGCAGGAAATTCTATGCGCTGGTTTACAGGGTTTTTATATCTAAGATATTTTTTATTTCGTGTATCCTTTGTGGTTAAATTTACTTGTCATTTAACATTCGTAAATAATCCGAAACACTTCCCGCAAACACTCCTGTCGTTGTTCAATAAAGCCCATATGTCCTGAAGTTTGAAGCACAAAAGGAGTCAGTCCGTTTTCTCTGGCAATTTCACCAGCCACTTTCATAGGAATAAAATTATCTTCCTTGCCCATCATACTCACCTTTGGCATATCGAGAGCCTTTAGAATATGATTACGGTCTGGTCGGTTCATCATGGCTTCTAAGGCAGCAATAATTCCATGATCGGGAGTTTTGCAGGCAATTTGTGTAACACGCTCTATTTCATGAGCAAATTTATCCAAATTCTTATTTGAGAACGTGTTTGGAATGCTGGTTTTACAAATTTGCTCCTTTTTGCCTTGAATTACCAATTCTATTTCCCGTTTTCTATTTTTCTTTTTCTCTTCGGTATCAGCATTTGGCGAGGAATGGAATAAGCAGAAACTCTCAAGTTTCTCTTTGTATTTATCAGCGAAAGCCAGAGCCACATAACCACCCATTGAATGGCCAATGATATTGATTTTTTTGAGTTGAAGATGCAGTGCCAAGTCATTTACAGCTTCTGCCATATCTTCCACACTGCACGATTTTATCTTTAAATCAGATAATCCATGTCCAGGTAAATCAATTGTAATTACGCGTGCTAATCTGGACAGATCATTGGCAAAACTTTCGAATGTTTCCAGTGATTCCAAATATCCATGCAGTAACAGTACTGTGTTTCCTTTTCCTTTGTCCCGGTATCGTAGGTTGTAGTTTTTAAGTTGTAAAAATTGATCCATGTTGTTACTCTATACCTATTAAATAGATTAGTTTTTTTTATTCAAGTGTGTTTTTGCAGATGAGACAATTTTAGCCTTAATTTTTTTCAATGATACTGTAAATTAGGTGTTTTTTACAATCTAAAATTTAAGCATCTGAACAAATTCTGGATTCTAAATTAAAACAATATCTCAAAACCTTGTTCTATAACATACAAATATTTGATAACTTGCGAACTTTAGTGGAAAATAATTAACGAATTAATTCTGTAATTGGTTTTAAATTAGAATTATATATAGATTCAAATCTCAAAATTTATAATGAACCCAAGAAATCAATTTGTTGTAGAATCAGTCTAAATAATTTACACATGTTCCTAAATATCGTTTCATCAATCTGGAGCATTTACATTTGCAAATTAATATAGTAAAGCTTACAAAAAAACAGTCTAATTAAATCTTTAAACTTATGAGCAGTTTTTTAAGTTCATCTATTGGGAAGAAGTTGGTAATGAGTTTATCAGGTCTTTTTCTTGTGCTATTTATTTTAGTACACCTGATATTGAACTCCTTTTTAATGTTTGACAGCACAGGAGAGTTGTTTAATGCCGGAGCACATTTTATGGCTATGCCGGTTATTCGTTTTGGTTTACAGCCGGTATTGTTCGGTGGTTTTATTATCCATATTATTTATGCGATGATATTAACCATTCAAAACATGAAGGCTCGTCCACAGAAGTATGCTTCTCAAAATTTGGGAGAGAGCAGTACCTGGTCTTCTCGAAACATGTTTGTTTTGGGTGGTCTTGTTTTGGTTTTCATCGCAATGCACTTAATGCATTTCTTTATTCCTATTCAGATCGAAGGGAATGTTCATGATGATTATCAGTTGGTGAAAAATCTATTTACAAATGGCTCTTTGGGAATGGTTTATACCGGACTTTATGTTGTAGGTGCTATTTTGTTGGGAATGCATCTGGCTCACGGATTTTGGTCAGCTTTCCAGTCGGTTGGTTTAAGCAATAAGCTATGGAGATCAAGATTGGAAAAAGTTGGTTATATCTACGCAATTTTTGTTGCTGTTGGATTCACAATTATTCCTTTGTATTTACACTTTTTTGCTTAATTGCTAATAATAAAAAACGGTTATGACAGTATTAAACTCAAAAATTCCAGCCGGACCATTAGCTGAAAAGTGGTCAAGCCACAAAGCTGCCATCAAGGTGGTTAGTCCTGCGAATAAGAGAAAATTAGATATTATCGTTGTAGGAACTGGTTTAGCCGGTGGATCTGCTGCCGCTTCTATGGCAGAGATGGGATACAATGTAAAAGCATTTTGCTATCAGGATTCAGGTCGTAGAGCTCACTCTATTGCTGCTCAGGGTGGTATTAACGCTGCAAAGAATTATCAGAACGATAACGATTCAGTTCATCGTTTATTTTACGATACAATTAAAGGTGGTGACTACCGTGCACGTGAGGCAAACGTTCATCGTTTGGCTGAGGTAAGTGGTGATATCATCGATCAGTGTGTTGCTCAGGGGGTACCTTTTGCACGCGAATATGGCGGAACATTATCTAACCGTTCATTCGGTGGTGTATTGGTAAGCCGTACTTTCTATGCCCGTGGTCAAACCGGACAGCAGCTGTTGTTGGGTTGTTACGCTTCTATGAATCGTATGATCGGACAAGGAAAAATTGAAATGCACGAACGCAACGAGTTATTGGATATTGTAATTATCGATGGAAAAGCTCGTGGTATCATTACCCGTAACTTGGTTACCGGTGAAATCGAACGTCACGGTGCGCATGCTGTAGTAATTGCAACAGGTGGATACGGTAACGTATTTTTCTTGTCAACAAATGCTATGGGATGTAACGGTGGTGCTGCATGGCAAGCTTACAAAAATGGTGCTTGTTTCGCGAATCCTTGTTATGTACAGATTCACCCAACTTGTATTCCAATTCACGGCGAACAGCAATCAAAACTGACATTGATGTCGGAATCTTTGCGTAATGATGGTCGTGTTTGGACTCCAAAGAAAAAGGAAGATGCAGTTAAATTGCAAAAAGGTCAGATTACAGCTAACGATATTGCTGAGGAAGATCGTGACTTCTATCTGGAAAGAAGATATCCATCATATGGTAACTTGGTTCCCCGTGATGTTGCATCGCGTGCAGCAAAAGAAAGATGTGATGAAGGTTTCGGTGTAAACGAAACAGGTAAAGCAGTTTATCTTGATTTTAAATATTCTATCGAAAGATTAGGTAAGGATGTTATCGAAGCTCGTTATGGTAACTTGTTTCAGATGTATGAGAAGATTACTGATCAGAATCCTTACGAATTACCAATGCAGATTTACCCTGCTATTCACTACACTATGGGTGGTGTTTGGGTTGATTACAACTTGATGACTAACATCCCGGGTCTTTATGCAATTGGTGAGGCTAATTTCTCTGATCACGGAGCCAACCGTTTAGGAGCTTCTGCTTTAATGCAAGGTTTGGCTGACGGATATTTCGTATTGCCATACACCATTGGAGATTACTTAGCTGATGAAATTCAGGTTCCACGTATCGATGTAAATCACCAGGAGTTTGTTAAGAAAGAAAAGGCGGTTACCGATCGTATGACTCGTTTGTACAATATCAAAGGAAGCAAGTCAGTAGATTCTTTCCACAAGCGTTTGGGGAACATCATGTGGGAATATGTTGGAATGGCTCGTAATGAGGACGGTCTGAAATTAGCGATTAAGGAAATTCAGAAACTTCGTGAAGATTTCTACAAAGATTTACGTATTACAGGCGATTACAATGCAATGAACATTGAATTGGAAAAAGCCGGTCGTGTAGAAGATTTCATCGATTTGGGTGAATTGATGGCTCGCGATGCTTTGGATCGTAAAGAATCTTGTGGAGGTCACTATCGTGAGGAATCAACTACTGAAGATGGTGAAGCTAAACGTAATGATGAGAACTTTGCATATGTTTCGGCTTGGGAATACCAAGGCGAAGGTAAAGATCCAATCTTGCATAAGGAAGAATTAGTATTCGAGAATGTGAAATTAACTCAACGCTCATATAAATAGATATGAGATGTGAGATATGAGAAATGAGAAAATCTGAAATGGTTCAATAATGCATAAGTTTAAAGATTTCATAGTTTGGCAAAAAGCAAGAGAATTGGTAAAAGTGGTTTATCAATTAACTTCGATGGTGCCGGATGAAGAAAAATTTGGCTTGATTTCACAAATAAATCGCGCAGCTGTTTCCATTCCTGCTAATATAGCTGAGGGAAGTGGAAGAAAAACCGATATTGATTTTTGTAGATTTCTTGATATTGCAAATGGAAGTTCTTTTGAATTGGAAACTTTACTCATTTTATGTGTAGATCTATCTTATTTATCAGAAAAGGATTTGATTCCTGTTCAGGAGCTTAATCAGGAAATTCAGAAGATGATATATTCTCTGAAACAAAAGTTGAATAAAAATTAATCAGATAACTCATAAATCTAATATCTCAAATCTAATATCTCAAATCTAAATCAAATGGCAGACAAGATATTAAAAGAATTAACGATAAAGGTTTGGCGTCAGAAGAATGCTAAAGCCCAAGGTAAGTTTGAGACTTACAAAATTAATGATATTTCAACCGGAACTTCTTTTTTAGAGATGCTTGACATCCTGAATGAAGAGTTGGTTAATGGTGGTACAGAGCCAATTGCTTTCGATCACGATTGTAGAGAAGGAATTTGTGGAATGTGCAGCTTGTTCATTGATGGACGTGCTCACGGACCAGATGATGACATTACTACTTGTCAGTTGCACATGCGTAAATTCGAAGATGGCGCAACCATTACAATTGAGCCTTGGAGAGCCGGAGCATTTCCGGTAATTAAAGATTTAATTGTAGACCGTACTGCATTCGAGAAAATTCTTCAGTCGGGTGGATACATTTCGGTTAATACTGGAGGTGTACCTGATGGGAATGCAATTCTAATTTCTCAGGATGATGCTGAGGAAGCAATGGATGCTGCTGCTTGTATTGGTTGTGGTGCTTGTGTTGCAACTTGTAAAAACTCATCGGCAATGTTGTTCGTTTCTGCTAAGGTATCTCACCTTGCAAAACTTCCTCAAGGTCGCGTTGAAGCAGCTCGTCGTGCAAAAAGCATGGTTGCAAAAATGGATGAGATGGGATTTGGTAACTGTACCAATACCGGAGCTTGTGAAGTAGAATGTCCTAAGGGAATTTCAATCGCAAACATCGCTCGTTTGAACCGTGAGTTCTTAACAGCAAAAATTAAGGATTAATTTAGACTGTAATCCAAATATCGAGAGCGTTACCTATGGGTGACGCTCTTTTTTTGTATTTAGAATTAGCGGGAGGATATTAAATCTAAGACTTCGGTATGCTGTGCCTAAATATCAACACGTATTCATTGTGTTACAAATTCTACAAATACTATGGTGCTCTGCACTTTAATAACAAAATTGTGTAATTGGGTTTTTTAAGCGACAGAGTCGCGCAGTTTGTGTCGTAAATTTGGGAATTAGGTTTAAATGTGCAACGCAGTTTGGCTTCGGTGCTCTGCACCTAAAATAGTTACACGCGAATAATTCTACAAATACTACGGTACGCTGTACCTAAATCATTACATATACATTGTGCTGTAAATTCTACAAATACTATGGTGCTCTGCACCTGTTTCATTTCATCAACCGCTTTATACTACAAACACCAAAGTGCTTTGCACTTTAACAACAAAATTGTGTAATTGGTTTTTTAAGCGACAGAGTCGCGCAGTCTTTGCAGCATATCGTAGTTTGATTTTTTAAGGTGCAGAGCACCGAGGTTTTTGATTTGATTGTTTTTTTTGCGATGATAATAGGTAAACTAAGCTTGCTTCGGTGCTTTGCACCAAAATGCTTACGGTAGATTTATAGGCTGATTGAAGTTTTTAAGCGACAGAGTCGCGTAGTCATTGTAGTTATATCGCGAGTTTGATTTTTTAAGGTGCAGAGCACCGCAGCATTTATTTTGATTATTAAGATTGATAAATGTAAATTTAAGAACATCATAATTAAAAATTATAATTTATGGCTAATACCTACACTCAATGCTATCTGCATATGGTTTTTGCAGTAAAGAACCGCGATTCACTCATAAGTAAAAACTGGAAAGAAAGTTTGGAAAAGTACATTACAGGTATTATTCAAGGGGAGGGTCACAAATTGTTGTCGATTGGTACAATGCCCGATCATATTCATATTTTTATTGGCTACAATATGAATCAATTAATTCCAGAACTTGTGGAGAAAATTAAAACTTCCTCTAATAAATGGATTAAGGTAAACCGATTAACTCCATTTGATTTTAGTTGGCAGAAAGGTTATGGATGTTTTTCACATTCCCAATCGCAGATTGATTCTGTTGTAAACTATATTCTTAATCAGGAGGCTCATCATGAGAAGAAGTCGTTTAAAGAGGAATATTTAGATATTCTTGCAAAAAATAGTGTCACTTTTGATGTGAAATATTTGTTTGATTTTTTAGATGCAAAGATGGATTAATATCAAGTTTGCTTGTGCTCTGCACCAAAATATATGCTTTACTTGATTTTTTGGATTGATTGAATTTTTTAAGCGAAAGGGGCGCGCAGTTTGTGTCGTAAATTTGAGAATTAGGTTTAAATGTGCAACGCAGTTTGGCTTCGGTGCTCTGCACCTAAAATAGTTACACGCGAATAATTCTACAAATACTACGGTACGCTGTACCTAAATCATTACATATACATTGTGCTGTAAATTCTACAAATACTATGGTGCTCTGCACCTGTTTCATTTCATCAACCGCTTTATACTACAAACACCAAAGTGCTTTGCACTTTAACAACAAAATTGTGTAATTGGTTTTTTAAGCGACAGAGTCGCGCAGTCTTTGCAGCATATCGTA